>NZ_CP018477.1 GCF_002277955.1 Thermogutta terrifontis
CGTGTCAGCCGCCAAACCCGGAGTGCCCGCAAGTCAATGGGGCTCACAATCCCGGCGTCTCTTATCTGCTTTATCGCCAGAGAAAACGCAAAGGATGAATAAAATATCTCAAATAGTAAACAACGCTAATGTGCAGTAACAAAATGGAACGCGGTGATTCTCTTCAGTGGGCAGAGCGCGCAAGCGGACTCGCCTTTCCAGGGCCAGACCCTGCATGGCATTTTGGCGGGCACGACGAGTATGCCCCTCCGAAGGAACTCGTGCAGGAACCGGCTTGCTAAGTCGCCGTATTAACGTTTCGATCACCTATTTCACCCGGCCGGCTCCAACTACTCGGTTCACTTGCTGGCTGAGCGGAAGGGGGCAATTCATGACTTGCCCCGAGAACTCACCGTGCCATCGGGATGACATTGGGGGTTCCAAAAGTGGGGATGGGCTAGCGGCCGCATTACTCCCAGAACGACCGGATTTATGGGATAATGAAGGGATTGAAACTCGGTCGGCCAAAGAAAGAAAAATGGCGGCAGTGCGCGAGTGACAACTGGGAGGTTGGGGCTTTGGGGCGGCGACGGGATTGGTCATCTCTCATGTGTCAGGCATCAACCGTGGTGAGGCTGTTAGGAAATTTGCAATGAAGGTAGTCGCACAGCGAGAGAGTTTGGCGGAAATGGTGCAGTTGGCCCAGGCCGTCTGTCCCGGCCGATCGGCTAGACCAATCCTGGAAAACCTGTTGCTCGAGTGCCGTGACAGTGGTGGCGCGCTGATGGCCACCGATCTTGAAGTTGGGTTGCGGCTCCACGTCCCGCAGCTGGAGGTGGAGGTGCCGGGCACCACGCTCCTCCCTGCCCGCACGATGCTCGCCCTCCTGCGAGAACTCACCGATGAAGAGATCCGGCTGGAAAGCCAGGGCGATCGGTTGCTCGTGTTGGGTGAAAAGAGTGAATTTCAGTTTCCTACGCCTGATGCGATGGAGTTTCCCGAGGTCCCCGACTACCAGGCCGAGTCCTATCATGCCTTCACGGCGCGAAATCTTTCGGAGATGCTCCGCCGCACCGAATACGCGGTCGAGACGGAAGGCACGCGATTCAATCTGGGAGGAGTCTATTTGGAGCTGGGCGACGAGAAGGTGACGGCCGTGGGCACAGATGGACGCCGGCTCGCCTGTCAGGAAGGTCAGGCGCGGCGGGTTGGCGGGCATCGTCCCAGTGAAGACGTGATCATTCCGCGGCGGGTGGTGGAAATCATCCAGCGGATCCTGTCTCGGGAATCCGATGATCAGGAAGTCAAGTTGGCGGTGGAGGACGGCAAGATCTTCGTCATCACGTCTTCGGCGGTTGTTTCCGGTCGGCTGGTGGACGCCCGATTTCCCAAGTGGCGCGAGGTCTTCCCCAAGGCCCCGGAGAAGGTCCGTGTGGATCTGCCGGTCAGAGAGTTTGCCTCGGCGACGCGGCAGGCATCTATCGTCGTGGACGATAAAAATCCTGGGATTCTGTACACATTTACCTCGGGGAAGTTGGTCCTTTCCGGCCGGGGTGCGTCTCAGGGCGAATCCCGGGTGGAACTTCCCATCGGCTACGACGGGGAGGAGGCGATGGTCCGCTTAAACCAGCGTTTCATTCTGGACTTTCTGAAAGTTCTCGGTGATGAGGGAACGTTTACACTCAAAATCTGGTCCGAGGAGAGTCCCGTGCTTGCCGAGACTGCTGACGGCTACGCCTACCTGATGATGCCGCTCGTCCTCGGCAGCAATTGACTGGGCCTCCAACGGGGAGAGATCAAGGAGTGGCGCGAAAACACCCACAACGGTCAGGTCGGTCGCAGGAGCCGCGGCATATTTCCGAGGTGGTGGCGGAGATCCTGGCACGGTCCGGGGTTGCGGAGACCCAGTCAGCCCGCGAGCTGCAGGCCGCCTGGCATGAGATCGTGGGCGCTCCCCTGAACGAGTTGAGTCGGGCGGTCAGGCTATCCCGGGGAAAGCTGGAAGTCGTGGTGACTCATTCGGCAGCCGTCCAGGAGTTGACCTTCCGCAAGCGTGAGATCCTCCGTCGCCTGCAGGAACGCTGGCCCCAGAAAGTCATCCGCGACATCCGCTTCCGCGTCGGGCCGATAGAGTAAGCACAGAACACATCTTCACGGACGACAGAAGCTTCACAGCAAAAAACGGATTCTTTCATTACTGAGGTGGTCAAAGCTGGCTATGAACGAAGACAATCTCAATAATCAGCCTTCTCTCCCGAAGGCGAGCCCCCCAGTGCCGGAACCCACAACGGCGTCTGAATCTCCGTCAGGAGAAGAAACGAACATTCGGGCTATTCAGGGGCAGAAGGAATACACCGCGGACAAGCTCGAACACCTCAGCGACCAGGAACATGTTCGCAAGCGGCCGAGCATGTACATCGGCGATACCGGCCCGCGCGGCCTGCACCACCTGGTGTTCGAGGTCGTGGATAACTCCATCGACGAAGCAATGGCGGGGTACGCCACACAGATTTGGGTCACCATCAATGGCGACGGCTCGGTGACCGTCGAGGACAACGGCCGGGGTATCCCTGTGGAGGTCCACCCCGTCATTGGCGTGTCCACCCTGGAAGGCGTTATGACCCTGCTGAAATTCGGAGGGAAGTTCAGCAAGGGGGCGTACTATACATCGGGTGGACTCCACGGTGTGGGAGTGACGGTCGTCAATTTCCTTTCCGAGTGGTGCGTGGTCGAAGTGTACCGCGGCGGCGCGGTGTACCGGCAGGAATACGAGCGAGGAAAACCAACTGGCCCAGTGCGGCGCATCGGCACCACCCATCGCACGGGAACGAAAACGACCTTCAAGCCCGACCCGCTGATCTTTCCCAACACGGAGTTCAATTACAACATCATCTACCGTCGCCTCCAGGAATTGGCATTCCTCAACAAGGGCGTCAAGATCCATTTCAAGGATCTGAGGACCAACGAAGGCGAAACCTTCTGCTATCAGCGGGGCATCATCGAGTTTGTGGAATACCTCAATCGGGCCAGCGAGCCGATCCACCCCGAGGTCATCTACATGTCCACGGAGGTGGAGGGAGTGACCATCGAACTGGCGATGCAGTATTCTTCAGAGTACACGGAGAATTTTCACTCTTACGTGAACAACATCTGCACGACGGAAGGTGGCACGCACGTCTCGGGTTTCCGCACGGCCCTCACCAGGACGTTCAACCAGTACGGCCGGCAGGAAGGGCTTTTCAAAGATCTCATTCCCACGGGAGACGACTTCCGTGAAGGCCTGACGGGGGTCCTGGCGGTGCGTGTTCCGAATCCTCAGTTTGAAGGGCAAACCAAGACGAAGCTTGGCAACAGCGAAGTAGAGGGCATCGTCAGTTCCGCGGTGGGAGACTTTTTATCGCGGTATTTGGAGGAGAATCCCAAAACCGCTCGGGCAATCATCCAGAAGGCCCTCCTGGCGGCGGAAGCGCGGGAGAGTGCCCGCAAGGCCCGGCAACTGGTCCGCGAGCGCAAAGGGGCCCTCAGCGGTGCGGGACTTCCCGGCAAGCTCCGCGATTGCACCAGCCGGGAGGTGGATAAGTGCGAACTCTATCTGGTGGAGGGTGATTCCGCCGGTGGGAGTGCCGAGGGAGGCCGCATCCGCGAATTTCAGGCGATTCTGCCCCTTCGCGGAAAGATCATCAATGCCTATAAGGCCCGCGAGGACAAGGTGCTCGCCAATGAGGAAATCCGCAGCATCATCTCGGCCATCGGCGTGGGCGTGGGGGATGAAATCGATCTTTCCAAGCGGCGGTACGGAAAGATCATCATCATGACCGACGCTGACGTGGATGGCTCCCATATCCGCACGCTGCTTCTGACATTCTTCTACCGACAGATGTACGACCTCATCAAGGCGGGGATGGTGTATATCGCCCAGCCGCCCCTTTATCGTGTTCGTCGCAAGAAGGACGTCTACTATGTGCAGACGGAAGAGGAGATGAAGAACCAGCTCCTGGAGGCTGGACTGGCCGATGCGGTCTTTGAGCCGGGCGATGGACGCACCATTGCCGGGGAGGAATTACAACGTCTGTGCCGTACGCTGGCGGCGATTGAAGCGGCGGTCATCGCCCTGGAGCGCCGCGGGATCAGCCTCCGCGAGCATGCCGCCCGACGGGATCCAGCCACCGGACGCCTGCCCGTTTACCATGTATTCCTCGATCAGAATGAATACTGGTTCACCACCCGTCAGGAACTGGACGAGTTTCTGGAAAAGGAGGAGGCCGAGACCGGGGAAACGCTCGTCGTGGAGGGCGACCACAACGGCGAGGCGGAAACACAGGAAGCATCAGAGAAAGAAACAGCATCCCAACCCCAGCGACGGCTTCATATCATCGAGCTTCACGAAGTACGCACCATCAACGCCCATTTGCAGACCCTGCGCGAGATGGGATTCGACATCGACGCACTCTTCCCCATTGAAAGAACGGGGGAGGAGAAACCGCGCTACATTCTGCGGCGAGGAGAGTCGGTGCAGGGTCTGGAAGATTTGCGCGGGCTGCTGACGGCGCTCCGCTCAGCGGGTGAGCGAGGTCTTCAGATCACCCGCTTTAAAGGTCTCGGCGAGATGAATGCCGAAGAGCTGCGGGAGACGACGCTCGATCCAGCCCACCGCACGCTCATCCAGGTGACGATGGACGATGCGGGAGCCGCCGACGAAATGTTCCGTGTCCTCATGGGCGAGAAGGTCCTGCCGCGGCGGGAATTCATCGAAAAGCACGCCCTGGAAGTTCAGCATCTGGACGTGTAGTTGGCTTCGCCCGACTTTTTGCGGTGCTCCGTCATGCCTCCCATAAGGGCGTAAATTTCGGCACAGGCGGAGGTGGCGCTGCGGCCGAAGTTAATCTTGGACAGCGAGCCCCTGTGGCTGGTAGGTCCGAAAGTTGGTCGGGGCAGTTCATGAATTGTCTCCACATGGAGCATCCGAGAGACCTCTTTCTCAGGCTTCTTTTCATTGCCAGTCCGTTTTTTCGGAGGGACGTGCTTGTCACGTCCGCTGTGCAACGTTCGATGATCAATTCCCTTTTCCCGGGCACGACAGGCGTGCCCCTCCGGTCCTTTTTCTCGGAGGGACCTGCTCGTCAGGTCCGTTTCTTCGGAGGGACCTGCTTGTCGGGTCCGCCGTTCAACGCTGGATCGTCCATTCCGTTTTACCGGGGACTGAAGTCCCACGCCAAAAGCGGGGCTAAAGCCCCGCACTCCATGGAGTGCGGCGATTTATCGCCGCTTTCTGGTGAAGGCTTTAGCCTTCGCCACCTTGCCGTTTACGGTGCTTTGCCGTGACCACGAAAGCGCACTCGTAGGGGCAATTCACGAATTGCCCGTACGTAGAGGATGTGGTGCAGCCGCCTGTCGTCCCCTTCGAGGATTCTCTTCAATCAATCGAGTGATTTAATCATTTGATTGACTTTTTTGAAAACCAAGATAGGATAGCTTAAAGAGGACCGCAAACGTATCCGCCGCAGGAGACAGTCGTGAAGGCTCGCACAACAAAGCACCGAGGCAAGTCGGTTCCGCGGGGAGATCAAACCCGTCAGCGGCTTCTGGAAGCCGGGATCGAGGCCTTTGCGCAGTTTGGACCGGAAGAAGTGGGGATTCGCCGGCTGGCCGCCGCTGCAGGGGTCAACAGCGCGGCGCTGTCGTACTACTTTGGCGGGAAAGAGGGATACTACCGGGCGGTTCTGCGCTTTCTCATCAATACGGTGGGGCGATCGATTCGGGAGGCCGCGGAAGCGGCGGAACAGTCGCTTCGTCGGCAGCCCGATTCGGCCAGTGCTCGTCAGCTCCTGTGCCAGTTCATGCGAACGCTGGTAACGGTTGTGCTCACCAAACCCTATGCGGAGGCCGCGGCGGCTATCATCTGGCGCGAGCTTCTCCGGCCATCGAGCGGGTTTTCCATTGTGTATGAACGGATGATTCGCCCGGTCCACGAGGTGATCACAAGGTTGACGGCAGCGGCAATGGGCACGCAGCCTGACGACCCGCAGGCCGTCCTGCTGGCCCATACTCTGTGGGGACAGGCGGCCATCTTTCGGCTTGGCTTTCATGTGCTGCGCCGCCGTTTGAAGTGGCGCGGGCGTCGATTATCGCAGGAATGGGTGGACCGCATTGCCGACACCGTGGAGGCGATGGTGGCGCGGCTCTTCTCTTCGGATACGCCGGCGGAATCAGAACACAGTCGCAGTAGGACATTGCTCCCATGAAGAAGCGCATCATTTTGCTGGTGATCGTGGCGGTTGTTGTTGGGCTCTCCTTGTGGAGCGCGCAGCATTACCGGGTTTCGCGCGTGGCACGGGTCTCGTCGGCCCAGCCGTGGTGGAAGGTCTGGCTGGAGGAAGTCTCTGGTAAGGTGTGGGAACTCCACGGGAATGTGGAAATTCGCGAGGTGCGTCTGGGTTTCAAGGTGCCCGGGCGGATTGTCCGCCTCCATGTGGACGAGGGAGACACAGTAAAGCCGGGACAGCTCTTGGCGGAACTGGATCAGGCTGAATTTCTGGACGCGGTGCGTCAGGCCGAGGCAGCCCTGGAAGCGCGGCGGGCTGAGCTGGCGGCCCTCGAAAATGGTTCCCGTCCTGAAGAGATCGAGAAAGCCCGGGCATTGACGGAGGCTGCCCGGGTGGCCGTCCGCAACGCGGAAATTGCGCTCCGCCGCGCAAAGGAGCTGGCGCCCAAAGGGGCGGTTTCCCAGGAAATGCTGGATAATGCCCAGGCGGCCTACGATCAGGCCGTGGCCAACTACCAGGCGGCGGTGGCTGCACAGCGGCTGGTGGAGGTGGGACCACGTCAGGAAGAGATCGACCGCGCCCGGGGCCTTGTCCGGCAGGCGGAGGCCGTCCTGAAAGATGCCCAGCGACGGCTGGGCGACACGAAACTGCTCTCGCCCGTTTCGGGAGTGGTGCAGGTCCGGGTGCACGAAGTGGGTGATTTCGTCAACACCGGCGAGCCGGTCTTCTCCATCGCAAGGCAGGAAGAAGTTTGGGTGCGGACGTATGTGGCGGAAGAAGACCTCGATCGCATTCGGCCGGGGATGCAGGTGGTGGTGCTCACCGACGGTGGGAACCAATTCCTGGGGCAGGTGGGATTCATTTCCTCGGTGGCGGAATTCACGCCCAAAACCGTGGAAACCCGCGAGGTGCGAACGAATCTCGTGTATCGCGTGAGGGTACTGGTCAACGATCCGGAGTGCAAGCTGCGGCAGGGAATGCCGGTCCGCGTGCGGATTTCCGCCGAAAAGACCTTCGCGAGTGATCAACCGGGGAAACAGCCGTGATTCGTTTCGAGCAGGTGACCAAGACATTTCCGCGAAGCCAGCGCCCGGCCCTCCATGAGGTCACGGTGGACATCCCTGCTGGGGCCATCACGGGTTTGGTCGGACCGGATGGCGCCGGCAAGACCACCTTTCTCCGCCTTGCGGCAGGACTGCTCGTTCCCACGAGCGGCCGGATTCTGGTACTGGGGCAGGATACACAAAAAGATCTGGGTTTTCGGGACCATCTGTCGTACATGCCGCAGAAGTTCGGTTTGTACGAGGATCTGACTGTCATCGAAAATCTTCATCTTTATGCCCGGCTGCGAGGCATTCCCCGCGAAGAGGAAAAGGCGAGCATCGACCGACTTCTCGCTTTCACCGGTTTGGCGCCGTTCACCCGACGGTTGGCGGGGCATCTTTCTGGCGGCATGAAGCAGAAACTGGGCCTGGCCTGTTCGATGCTGCTTCGTCCAAAGATCATGCTCCTCGATGAGCCGGGGGTGGGCGTGGATCCTGTTTCCCGCCGAGAGTTATGGAAGATCGTTTGTGATGAGCGCGATCGGGGCGTGGGGATTATTTGGAGCACGCCCTATCTCGACGAGGCCGAACGCTGCGATTACGTGCTCGTGCTCTATGAGGGACGGATTCTGTTCTTTGGTCGGGCGGCCGAGTTCACCGAGCGGGTTAAATGTCGGACGTTCCTGGCGGAGGTCTCGCCAGAACAGCGGCGACGAGTCACCCGGGAATGGCTGGTGGATCCCGACATTGTAGACACGCGGATTCAGGGGCAGCGGGTGCGGGTGGTGACGCGGAATGGGGCAGAGGCCCTGGCACACCGGTTTCCGAACGTCACCCTTTTGCCTACCGAACCACGATTTGAAGACGCATTCATCGACGCGTTGGGGGGCATTCCCAAGGAATACGTCGTTTTTGGCGCGAATGGGGCAAAGGTCACCCAAGACTCGCGGGAGGAGGTGATCGTCGCGGAGAATCTTGTCAAACGTTTTGGAACCTTTACGGCGGTGGATCACGTCTCTTTCCGCGTGCGTCGCGGCGAGGTGTTTGGGCTTCTCGGGCCGAACGGGGCAGGAAAAAGTACGACTTTTCGCATGCTGTGCGGACTCCTCGCCCCCACCGCCGGTCATGCCGCCGTGGCAGGCAGAGACCTCCGTACCGCACGCGCCGAGGCCAGACAGCACATCGGTTACATGGCCCAAAAATTCAGCCTCTACGGCAATCTGACGGTGAAACAGAACCTGGAGTTTTTTGGTGGGGTGTACGGCCTGCGTGGGGAACGGCTTCGGCGTGCCATTGAGCGGGCCCTCGAGGAATTTGAACTGGGGCCCTTTGCTAACCAGAAGTCCGCGCTCCTCCCTCTGGGATTCAAGCAACGGCTGGCTCTGGCCACCGCCATTCTCCACCGACCGGCGGTGGTGTTCCTCGACGAACCGACGAGTGGCGTCGATCCACTGGCCCGCCGCGAATTCTGGTTGCGGATCGACCAGCTTGTGGAAGGCGGTGCGGCCGTCATCGTGACCACGCATTTCATGGACGAGGCGGAGTACTGCGATCGCGTGGCGCTGATCAATCGGGGGCAGATCATCGCGATGGATACGCCGGACGGAATCAGGGCGATGGTGCAAACCCCGGATCGCCCGAACCCCACCCTCGAGGACGCTTTCATCGAGCTTCTCGTTCGCGCCGGACAAGCTGGCAACACTGCCGCGTGAAGGAGGATAACACAGTGGACCAGGACCACTCCGTTTCATCGCAAACCGACGCTGCTTACCAAAGCCGGCGGACGCGAGGAAGAATCCGGCTCCGCTGTGTGCTCGCCCTCACCCGAAAAGAAGCCTACCAGATTTTCCGTGATCCCAGCAGTTTGATCATCGCCTTTGTATTACCCAATATTCTGCTTCTCCTTTTTGGTTGGGGTATTTCCCTGGACCTGGGCTATATCCCCATCGGCGTGGTGGTGGAAAATCGCTCCGCGGATACAAACCGGATCGTTGCCGCTTTGAGAGGAAGTCCCTATTTCATGGTGCGCGAGGCCGAGCATCGCAAGGAACTGGAATCCCTGCTGGTTGGCGGGCGGATTAAAGGACTGGTCGTGCTCTCGCAGGATCTGAGCGCCCGACTGAATGTGGGCAGTGCCCCGGTCCAGGTTCTCGTGGCTGGCAGCGATGCCAACACGGCGGAGCTGATCGTCGCATACATGGAGACGGTCCTCCAGAAAGATCGTTTGCATTGGGCGGAAGAAGAGGGTCGGCCTCTCCGATCTGGAATCATCAACATCGAAGGCCGCGTCTGGTACAACCCGAACATGGATTCGCGCTCGGCGATTCTGCCGGGCTCAATTGCCGTCATCATGACGCTCATCGGGACGATTCTCACCTCACTGGTGGTCGCCCGGGAATGGGAGCGCGGCACCATGGAGGCCCTGCTGGCCAGTTCCATCACTCGAGCGGAGTTCCTGCTGGGAAAATTCATTCCGTATTTCGCGCTCGGGCTGACCGCCATGATGCTGGTGGCCATCGTATCGGTGGTGGTTTTCGCCGTGCCATTTCGCGGTTCCTGGGCGGTGCTGGTGGGTGTCTCGGCGGTTTATCTGACGGTAGCACTGGGCCTGGGGCTTTTCATCTCCACCGCCACGCGGGACCAGTTCGTCGCCACGCAGGCCGCCCTCATCGTGGGCTATTTGCCGTCGTTCATCCTCTCGGGTTTGGTCTTTGAGATCGACAGTATGCCACTCCCCATTCGGGTTTTGACGCACGTTTTGCCGCCGCGCTATTTTGTCTCTGCCCTGCGAACGCTGTTTCTGGCGGGGAATGTCTGGGATGTGATCATCCCAGACACGCTCATTCTCTGTATCTTTGCCGCAGTCTTGTGGAATCTGACCATTCGTAAGACCCGGCTGACACTGGAGTGATTTTGGGGGGATTATGTTCGAGCGGATCCGTCGTCTGGTGATCAAGGAGTTTCTCGCGATTTTTCGCGATCCGGCCAGCCGCATGGTGGTGACAATTCCACCGCTCGTTCAGCTTTTGGTCTTCAGTTTCGCCGCTACCCTGGAAGTCCGCAACGCAGGCCTGGGAATCTACAATGAGGACGGCGGGCTTTTCGGTCGCGAATTGGTGGCGCGATTTTGCTCCGTGCCCGTCACCTTTTCGCGAATCGTTCCCTGTGAAAGTCTGGACGACGTCCGGGAGGCTCTGGATACCCAGCGGGTGCTGGCCGTGGTTCATGTCCCCCAGGATTTCAGCCGGGAATTGCAGTCGGGACAGACGCCGACGGTGCAGGTACTGCTCGACGGCCGACGATCCAATGCCGCGATGGTGGTGCAGGGCTACATCGGGCGGATTATCGCTCAGTTTGCACAGGAACGCATGACAACCAATGAGAATCGCCGCACCCGGTCGCCGCAACTTGTGTCGGTCACCCGGGTGTGGTTTAACGAAAACCTGCATCCTTTGTGGAGCTCGGTCCCGGCGCTGCTGGGTATTCTCACCAACCTGGTGGCCCTGCTGGTGACGAGCCTTTCCGTGGCGCGGGAACGCGAACTGGGCACGTTCGACCAACTCCTCGTTTCACCGCTCCGTCCCGGGGAAATCCTTGTGGGAAAGGCTGTGCCTGCCTTCGTGGTCGCCTACGTGGAGGGGGGTCTCATGGTGGCGGTTGCGGTGACCATCTTTGGCATTCCTTTTCGAGGGTCGCTCTTGCTCCTGGCGGCTGCGCTGTTTGTGTTTCTTCTCGCCATCGTGGGAATTGGCCTGTGGATCTCTTCCCTTGCGGCGACGCAACAGCAGGCACTTCTGGGGAGCTTCACCTACATGGTGCCCGCGGTGTTACTTTCGGGATTCGCCACGCCCGTGGAAAACATCCACCCGGCTATTCGCTGGATTTCCGACATCGATCCCCTTCGCTACATGGTGGCCATCAATCGGATGATGTTCCTGGAGAATCCAACCCCCGATGTCGTTCTGCCCTACGTTTGGCCGCTGATCCCGATTGCCGTCTTCACGCTGGTCAGCGCCGCGTGGCTGTTCCGCCATCGGTTGGAGTGACGGACAACTTAAATGATGCCGTGGAGGGGCTGGCCCGGGGCGGCCAGCGCTTCCACCCGCCGCACAATCTCCGGGTCTTCTACAAGGGGCGGCGGATGTTCCGGCTTGGCCCGGGCATCGATGACCAACGAGCCGTGACACCCCCAGTGCTTCTTGTGAATGAATTCCTCAATCCCGTGAATATCTCCCGCTGGATCGCTGCGGGTGAACGTGGTCCACAGGAAATTGTCGAGAGTCCGCGCGGTGAACTCGCTGTCGTCCACCACAACGATAAGCGGAAAGAGGTTGATCGCATCCTGCCGCTTGTAGAAGGCGCAGAATTTCTTGATGTTTTCATCTTCCCCCTGTTCATTGCGGGAAAACGGCGGGCCCTGGACCACGAGAATGCCGGGCAACATCACCCGCGGATCGGAAAACCCCAGATCTTCCGGAATCCGAATCCGGGAATCGAGGGCGACGGGCAACGTTCGTCGCGGCTTCCCCACCGCTGCAATCACGACTTTGGAACCCTGATTGAGGGCCCCCCCTGTGTAGTCGAGAGTATCTGCCGTCGTGCAGGTTTGAAAATGGACATCCCGCCGCCAATCGACGCGCTCCAGAATGTGTCGCAGAAAATCATCGACCTCGTAGACACTCAACTCGGGATTGTCCTCGCCAGCCGCGATGAACAGGTACTTGGCGAGAGAGAGTTGCCCATGGCCGAGGAGGGCATTGGCCAGCGTCAGAAGCTCCTGGGGCCGCTTTCGCTCGTCGTAGGGGGTGTAACGTTCGCTGCCGATGGCGAGGAGGAGTGGGTGCACACCAGCGGCATCCACCGCGTGCACCGCACGGATGCCGGGAATCGTTTTCGGGATCACCGGCCCCACGAGTTCGTGAATGAGCTTGCCAAACATGGAATCTTCCTGGGGTGGTCGCCCCACCACCGTGAACGGCCAGATCGGCTGCGGTCGATGATACACATGCTCCACCCGCATCACGGGAAAATCATGCGCCAGGCTGTAATAGCCGAGGTGATCTCCGAACGGGCCTTCGGGCAAAAGCTTCTTGGGTTCAATGTATCCCGTAAGGACGAAATCCGCCTCGGCGTAGATGGGTAACCCTTCCGGCTGCCTGATCATCGGAATGCGGTGTCCCCCTAAAACCCCGGCGAAGAAAAGTTCACTCATGCCCTCAGGGAGCGGCATGACGGCGGCCACCGTCATCGCAGGTGCACCCCCGACAAACACGTTGACCCGCAGCTTCTGCTTCATCTCGATGGCTTTCGCATGGTGGACGCCAATCCCGCGATGGATTTGATAGTGGAGTCCCACTTCGCACTCGGGGTCGTACTTTCCTCCGGTGATTTGGACGCGATACATGCCCAGGTTGGAATGGGCAAAGCCGGGCCGGGCGGGATCCTCTGTATAGACCAGGGGAAGCGTGATGTACGCGCCGCCGTCGTTGGGCCATGAACGCAGCTTGGGTAGCTGCCGGAGGCTGATTTCATGGGCGGTGGCGGGTCCGCGGCGAACGAGTTTCGGCCAGGCCCGCCAGCCCCACCACGGCAGTTTCATGAGCAGTCGCGGGCGCCGCAGCCAGTCGGCCGGATCAATTCCCAGCGAAATCAGCTTCGCAAGATGATCCAAAGTATCGCGAAAAATATAGCGGATGCGGTCCATCGTCCCGAACAGATTGCTGACCATGGGGAAGCGGCATCCGCGAACCGAAGCGAAATAGAGAGCGGGACCGCCCGCCTTGAAGACCCGCCGTTGAATGGCCGCCATTTCCAGGTCCGGATCCACCGGCACGTCGATCCGAATCATCTGACCGGTGGCCAGGAGGTCATTCACGCACTGGCGGAGTGTTCGGTAGCCCATGCTGTCTCCTCATGTGCCTGAGTTACTCCCTCCCCGAATCCGCGCTGCCGTACCGATGGTCGTCCCCGAGAATGCTCGACGGGCATCAAACCGGGCGACCTTTGCGGGGTCGCTGAAGCATCCGCTGCCGCATCCGTTTCATGAGATGGGCATAGCGCGTTGCAGGCCGACGAACGATGCGTTTTGTTTTCCTCGGCAACCCTTTGTCGCTGGTCATGGGTACCCTCCCTTTTGTCGCAGAAAGAACGTCTTAACGGCGGAAGCCGGCACCGGGCAAGCAGCCCCGGATGAGCTCCTGCCTGCCCCGAATCCCTCGTGCCTCTTTTTTCCCTCATGAAAAATCCGCCTCCCGCGTTTCCCAATTCTACATACGATCTACCGAAAAGGCAGCGGTTTGACGTGCTCGTTGTGCCCGGTGAGGGGAATTGGATCATCGAACGTTGAACGGGGGACTGAACGTGTTGTGTGGGGCAATTCATGAATTGCCCCTACCGATTAACCAGCGGAATGTGGACGCGACATATGGAGTGCGGTGCTTAAGCACCGCTTTTTGCGCGGGACTTTAGTCCCCGCTGAAAGGAAATCGATGATCGAACGTTGAACGGCGGACCTGACAAGCAGGTCCCTCCGAAAAGCGGACGTGACAAGCACGTCCCTCCGGAGAAGGTCGGAGGGGCACGCTCGTTGTGCCCGGTGAGGGGAATTGGATCATCGAACGTTGAACGGGGGACTGAACGTGTTGTGGGGGGCAATTCATGAATTGCCCCTACCGATTAACCAGCGGAATGTGGACGCGACATATGGAGTGCGGTGCTTTAGCACCGCTTTTTGCGCGGGACTTTAGTCCCCGCTGAAAGGAAATCGATGATCGAACGTTGAACGGCGGACCTGACAAGCGGGTCCCTCCGGAAAAGGTCGGAGGGGCACGCTCGTCGTGCCCGGTCAGGGGAGATGGGGCATCAATCGGTGTTCATCGGACCCGACAAGCGGGTCCCTCCGAAAGAAACGGACCTGACAAGCAGGTCCCTCCGAGGGGAAGAGGACGTGACAAGCACGTCCCTCCGGAGGCGCGCATGTCGTCGGGTAGGGGCAATTCATGAATTGCCCCTACGGCGTCCGGTGGAGAATGTATTCCATCCCATGTCATTGGCCGGGGTGTAACCGAGCCCGCTAATTTCCTCGGGCCTAAATTACTTTCTGATCGAACCCCGTGCCGCAGTTCGCGCTCCCTTTTTCATCGCAGAGAACAACCGGGGCCAGGGCAGGGAATTGGCGGAGTGGCGGTGTCATCTATGGGATGAACGACAAAAAGGGTTGATAAAAAACCCCGCCGCTCGCAACCATAGGCGAAACGACGGGGCCGGAACAGAGAAGAGGCCGAACGAATTAATTCCCGTGTAATTTCCCGCGCAACTGTGCGTTTGTCCCCCTACGCTTCCAACTTCTATCTTACCAACCCGATCCCGGTTGTCCACAGACTTTCCGCACGCCGGGAAGCCTGTCAATGGGTGCCCCATACGTTGGGTATAATGCCACCCCAAAGTGTTATCGCCGCCAATCTTGGCTCGTCATTAGGAGAAGTCAGAGATCGCGAAGCCGCGTGGATTATTCAATACCTTGCGGAGCGAGATGTCATCGCCGGATGGCCGGAGCGACCGCCGCATAAAAGCAAAACGAGTAAAGCGGCTCAACACCCAACTCTGCGTTTTGATCTTAGCGGGGAAGGTTCATCTGTCTGGACTGGCCAGAACTCCAGCGGGATTGATTAGCCGGCTCACGGCCCGGGAATTATCCGCTCATGCGTACCATTCGCGCTCGCGCTGATTGCCAACCTTGTAGTAAGCGTCTTTGAACATGGCAACGTCTTCCGCCACCTGGAAGTCGAACATCCCCACGATGACGAAGTCCGCGCCATTGCGGAGAGCGAACGGGAACCCCATCCGCGGATGGATGGCGCCGGCGGCCAGCACTTTGAACGCAAACCACGGTTTCTTGACGTTCTTGAAGAATTCTGACGTCTTTTTCCAGTCCAGGCACCACATATTATCACGGTAAGTGCCCGCCTGCTGACCCTGCGGCAAATACCAGCACCATTCCTGGCGATTCTCCGGCGTGGTGGCCGACCAGTATTGATCGTGATGGAAGGTCTTCACATAAAAGTCAGCGCCCACGTTCTGAGCTTCGCACTGCATGGGGGTTTCCAGGGAGTGGCTGCCGATTCCCGCCGGTACCCCCGCCTGTTTGATGAGTTCGATTGTCTTGGCGAGGATATCCAGCCGACCAGCCATCGTTTGCCGGTCGGTGGCTTCCCCGTGTGTGTAGAGAAAAGTGGCGCCTTTGCTCAAAAGATCTTCGATCTGGTTCTTAACCTTGCCTGCGTCTGCATCAGGGTGAATGCAAACGAGGGCCTGCATCTTGCCCCCGCGCTCGGTGAGATAGCGGTGGAAAACGTTGATACAGGCAGGATCGAGCTGGACGGTGTTGATGCCGTGCGATTCGCACAGGGCCAGTGTCTCAAAGACCTTTTCGTCGGTGTTATACGCCTTGAACAACCGGGAGACATAGAGGAGATCCCGGCTGTGGGCCCAGCCGCCGATCAGGTTCCCTCCGATGATCATGCGGCTGATCTTGAGCTTGCCAATTTGACCATAAGGCATCGGCCGGTCATCCGCCGGAGCTTGCGCCCCCTGAGGAGCTCCCTCCTGAAGGGCAGCCAGAAGGATTCGTTCTTCCAGACTCAGTGCCGCCGCGGCGCCTGCTGTCCCCAGGACCGTTCGTGTCAAAAACTCTCGCCGATCGTTTTTGTCGGCCATGGTCGATCTCCTTTTTTTGGGATGACGTTCACTCACGCCTATTGAACGCGTTATTAAAAATCGTTGTACTCACACGGCGGAGGTTGTAATTACGACCAAGCGGGAGTCGGTGTGACCTCAACGCGTACGGCTGCTTGGCCACGTGCATGCCTTCATTGTCAGCCGACTGCATTTTTAACTGCCGAAAATGCAGTGTCAAGCGCTTTTGACGAACACGATAAAAAATGCCCACCTCATGCGCAATTTTTTACGGTCGCGGAGCTGCCAGGGCTTTCCGTTCCAGGTACCACACCCAACCGCAGCGTTCATACCGGCGATCGCGAGATTTCTCCAGGAGGGCCAGCGTCACTTCCCAAAGTGCCGCCCGAAGTGCCGACTCCTCTCCTGGGCCGGCGTGCTCCAGCTTTTGCCACAGTTCTTCCCGCCGCTTGACGAGGCCGTCCACCTCAGCCCGTTCCTCCGGCGTCAAATCCCGGAATTGAACCACCCGGCGGTTGACATCCCCCAAAATCAGGTCGGGGAGATGGTCTCCGTTGATATCGGCGGCAATGGGGCAGGGACTCCAGCCCGGGCACGGCCGCCATAATTCCCGTCGCCCTTTGTTGCGGTGTGGAATCGGCAAAACGCTCTCCTCCGCGACGGCAGTCACCAGCGTGAGTGGAAAGTCCCAGGCCGGCTTTTCTTCCGTGCCCACATTCCGCACCCAGACAACGCTACCGGAACGGGAACCGATGACCAGGTCCATCCGGCCGTCGCGGTCCCAGTCAGCAAAGGCGGGGGCTGCCGCTCCTTCGAGCTGAAGTTCCCACCGACCGATCTGCACCGCCGTCGGGACCGTCCAAACCGGTTTTTCAATTGACCCCTGCTGGAATGAAAGGAAGACGTTTCCCGCTTGATCTCCCGCCACAAGTGTCCAGGCCAGCTCTTTTTGGAGGTGGCCCACCTGGGCTGAGAAAAGGTAGGGGACGCGAAGCGCTTCTCCCTTTTCGTTGACCAACTTTTCCACTCTACCGAAAGTACCATCAGCCCGGCCTCGAATCAGGACGAGCTCGCCCGTGCTCGTTCCCACCAGAAAATCGGGACGACGGTCCTGATCAAAATCCAGAACCTGTAAAACCGTCACCTCGTTGCCGGAGAGGGCATTCCACGGGCAGTTGGGTGCACCCATTTTCCAGCTTATTAGGGGGCTAGGCCCCAGTTTACTACCGTCCAAGCTCCAGACCTGGCATTCGCCGGTTCCCCGGGCACTGAGAACCAACTCCGGTCGGCCGTCACCCTGCCAGTCAAAGAGTCCTGGCACAATACCCGTACCTTCGTAGGAAACGGCATCCTTCTCCGTCCGCAATTGGACTGGTTCGGCAAGCTCCGGGGCATAGTCCCAGTTGATCTCGGGGAGTGGCACCGTGCCCGTGTGCACGGCGTGGGCCAGTTCGGTCAAGACGGGCAGGGCTTCCTGGGGAATGGTGAGGGTGGCTCCTGAACCCAGGCGAATCTCGGTGGGCAGTTGCTTGATCTCCCAGAGGGACGCCCCGATGAGGATGGCCGTCACATAGTCGCCAAGACTCGTGGCGCGGTCGGAGGTCAGATCATTCATCCACGGCGCAGAACCACCGCGTTTTTTAAGCATATCCAGCGCTGCAAGCCCGGATAGCGGACGGAGCGTCGGGAAGTCTCCGGCCCGCTTGAGAACCTCCACGCGCTCGGCCTCCAGGGCTGCGTTAATGCGAGGCATGGGCGAGAGCACCCACAGCACTTGCGGAGCCAGACCGCTGAGGATGTGAAGGTTGTCCGCCAGCACGCCGGGCTTCCGATGCACGAGGAGTCGAGCCGCCTGGTCGTAAACCACCACGGCTTCATATTGATAGCCGGGTTGCTCACCTTTCTCATCGGGTGCGACGAGCCCAGTGAGAATCTCCTCAAGGGGTCGGCCTTTGGCAGGGATTTCACGCACTTCCAGTGCGACGCCATTCACGGCCCCAAGGGCCTGAAGCGCGTGGCGGACGGTTCCCGCACTCCAGTCGGGATCTCCCAGGAAGGCCAGGCGGAATGGCGGTTGGGCGGCCGAGGCCGTCGATGGTCCATCTTCCGCAGCGTCTCCCCGCGGATAGGAAGCGCCAAGAATAAGAACCGCCAGGGATGTACAAACCAGAAACGACTTTTTCACGCGGCCATTCGCTCACAGAATTGCAGGAGATTCCAGTCATCACCGGAGCCAGCCACCCTGCCAAGATTGGGAGTCTCTCAGGGCTGGTTCCACTGCTCGATCTGTCTTTGCAAAGCCTGGCGATCGAAATTGTTGGGCATCGGTTCGTCGAGATTTTCCAAAAGCTCGTCGATGGTTGGTGTTTTGGTTTTCAATCCCTCGGGCGGGATGTCAAGATGCGCTGTCCAGGCAATGGCGTTCAGCACCACCATCCGATACTGATCGTGAGCCCAATTCCAGTGGAAGTGTCCACCGGTAAACCCGAATCCTCGTCCACCATCCGGCCGTTCGTAGGCCCAGGCGACATGCTCGGGCATGCCCTTTCTCGCCCGAACGGCCGGGTTCCCGCTGTGCGGACCGTCGGGACCCATCCGGGTGCGGTCCGGCGGAATCGCCGTGAGAATCGGCGTCACGCCTTTCATATCGTCTACAAAACGCATGTGGTAGTACCATTCGTCGTTGATGCTGAAAGGCTTGACCCCGCGAGTGACGGGATGATCCGGAAGCTCCTTGAATTCCGCCAACCAGGTCGGATTGACCGACCAGAACGTTTCGTAGTAACCGCCAATCCAGGATTTCAGCTTTTCTCGGGCTTCGGGCGAGGCCACGTCCAGGGCATAGTGCAACACCACCAACCCTGCTCCCTCTTTGATGGCCGCCTCAAGCTCCGCAAGATGTTGGGCGATGATGTTTCCCCCGCCACCGTCGGCAAAGATCACGATCGTGCTCGCACCGGACAGGGCGTCCTTCTTTTCCGGCCAGCCGTTCGTGTACACGACGGTCTCAATTGCAGGCAGGGCCTCCTTGAGCTTTTTGGCCAGCAGCAGGCATCCCGCATTGTGCTCGTGGCTGCCGAAGCCGTGGCTGGGTCGGCCGGCAATAAACACCACCCGCTTGGCAACCGCGGAGGATTCCCCAAGACAGGCAGGCGCGCCCCAGACCAAGACAATTCCCGCCAAGACGATGGCCAAGCAGCCAAGTTGGGTCCTTGTCAGATGTTCATACATGGTGATTCCTCCCCTCGCAAACGATAATCGGCTGATCCGAGTTTCCCGAAACCTCTTGCAAATCTCTCCATTAAACCGGGCCACCAACCCTGTGAAATCCCGCCGAAACACTTCGCAACGGGCTCACAGGCAAACCGTCTATATTTTAATTGCCGGGGTTACAGTCTGCGGCAGAAAGCGGACAGGCCAGCACTCGGGAGTGACAGTCGGCCCGAGGCTAGCAACCCCATCAGTGTACGTTGGCGAACGGCAGCATTCCACCAGCACGTCAAAGGCAGCGCTGAGAAGCAGCTCCCCGCGCGATCGCTGGAGGGGCACGCTTGCCGTGCCCGGGCAAAGGGAATTGATCATCGAACGTTGCACAGCGGACGTGACAAGCACGTCCCTCCGAAAAAGGTCGGAGGGGCACGCTCGTCGTGCCCGAAAAAAAGGAACACGTCATGAATGGAGGCCGTGGAACGCGTCTGTCCATTGCATGGATTGGGGGATCGGGTTCCACGCCGACCGGTCAGCTCCGTTCCGCCAGGGCCAACGGCAAAATTGGTGAAGGCTAAAGCCTTCACCAGAAAGCGGCGATAAATCGCCGCACTCCATATGGAGTGCGGGGCTTTAGCCCCGCTTTTGGCGCGGGACTTCAGTCCCCGGTGAAACGGGATGGGTGATCCAACGCTGCGCGGCGGACGTGACAAGCACGTCCCTCCGAAGAAACGGACCCGACAAGCGGGTCCCTCCGAAAAAGGATTCGGAGGGCCACGCCCGTTGCGCCCTTTCCAGCTTCCCAGAACCCCTCGTGACGTCCCTGACTTGTATGAGGGAATAAAATCCGCTAAAACTTTGGCAGCCAATTCAAAGGCAAAAATGAGTTGAGGAAAGAGATGTTGAATACGGCAGAAGGAGGTGGAGTCATGTCCTTTGACACAATTGTCTCGCAGAAACTGGCGATTGATGGGGGACCCAGGGCGGTGACCAATAAGTTGCCCGGCTGGCCTCAGTTCACGGAGGAAGCAATCCAGGCCGTGGAGAGGGTTCTCCGCTCGGGCCGTGTCAATTACTGGACTGGCCCGCTGGGGATGGAGTTCGAACGTCGTTTTGCCCAGTGGCAGGGAAGCCGGTTTGCAGTGGCCGTCTCCTCAGGCACAGCGGCTCTCCACGTGGCGCTGTCTGCCCTCGGGATCGGTCCCGGCGATGAAGTCATCGTGCCCAGCTACACGTTCATCGCCACAAGTTTTGCTGTTCTTCAGGCAGGGGCTATCCCTCGATTCGCCGACGTCAACCTCGAGGACCACTGCATCAGTGTGGAATCAGCGGAGAAACTCGTCAACAAGCGGACAAAAGCGATTATTCCTGTCCACCTTTACGGCAATGTCTGCGATATGGACAAAATTAATGCCTTCGCAAAGAAATATAACCTCTATGTTATCGAGGATAATGCCGAAGCTTATGGGGGAGAATACAAGGGCAAAAAGACGGGAACGCTCGGCCATATTGCGGCCTGCAGCTTCTGTCAGAACAAGACCTTTACCACGGGCGGAGAGGGCGGCATGGTGACCACCGACGATGAGGACCTCGCATGGGAGGCTCGCAGTTTCCGCGATCACGGCTATGACGTCAAGGAACGTCTTAATCTCCTGGAACTTGAACAAAAGCTGCCATATATCCACACGCGGCTGGGGTGGAACTATCGGATGACGGAAATGCAGTCCGCCATCGGGCTGGCCGAGCTCGATCGCATCGACACGTGGAATTTGCCCCGCCGACGCCGCAATGCGCATATTCTGATGGACGCCCTCATGCCATTGCCGCAGGTGAAATACGGACCCATCGATACCGAGGAGCGCCGCAACGGTTTCTATGTGTGCGCATTTTCACTGGATATTGAGAATATGGGCTGCGATATTCAGCAATTTGTCAATGCCGCGATTGCTGAGGGCGCGCCCGTGTGGAAAGTCTTTTGGCCGCAATGTCATACGGAGCGAGCCTACAGGGAACACCGGGGTTTCGGCCGGACAGGATTCCCATTCACCTCTAAGGAATATACTGATCCGGAAAGTGTCGATTATTCAAAGGTAGATGTCCCCAATGCCCGGTGGCACGAGAGGCATACCTTCACCTGTTTCGCCTATCCGACATATTCGGAAGAGGACATGCGACAGATTGCGGCCGCCCTCGTCAAAGTGATTAAAGCATACAGTTGATGAGATAAAAGGCTAAAAACGATCTGGCGTCGCGGAGAGTTTTGTTCTGTTATCCTGGCTCGTCAGTGTGGAGGGTACGGACAATGCCAGAGAAGCTCGGCGTGGGCGTCATCGGTGCAGGCGGGATCGCTTTTCGCAGGACGATCCCCGCGATGCTGAAAACAAAAAACGTGCGGGTCGTGGCGGTGATGGATCCCGTGGATGTGGAGAAAGTCGCGAAGACATTTCGCATCCGTCGATACTACTCAGAAATAGAACCGCTTTTGGAGGACCCGGAAGTAGAAGCCGTCTATATTGCTTCTCCTGTTCATTGTCATCTGGAGCAGATAGAAGCAGCCGCACAGGCGGGAAAGCATATTCTGTGCGAGAAACCGCTGGCGCGGAATCTGGAAGAATCGAAAAAGGCCGTGGATATTTGTCGGCGAAAAAAGGTGTTTCTCCAGGAAGGCTATATGATGAAATTTCACGGTGCGCATCAGATGATCAAAGGATTGATCGACGAAGGCCGACTGGGCAAACTCGTGTATATTCGGGCACAGCTTTCCTGCTGGTATCCGCCGATCCCTGGCGCCTGGCGGCAGGATCCGCGGACCGGGGGTGGGGGTGCGCTCATCGATATGGCGACGCATCTTTTGAATCTCCTCGAGTTTTTCGCCGGACCGATTCGGCGGCTGGTGGCGCTGACCGGCAACCTGGTCCATTCGTACCGTTCGGAGGATGCCTCGACGATTCTCGCCGAGTTCAAGGCGGGAACACACGCCACAATCGATTGCTTCTGGTGCATCCCGGATGAGGCCAGCCGCACAAGATTGGAGCTCTACGGTGCGGCAGGCGCTGTCTTTACGGAAGGCACCATTGGGCAGAGCGTGGGCGGAAAGGCGGAGGGGATCTTTGGACTGGGGTCGGCGGGCTACGATGCGGCCCAGAGTAAGGACGTGGTCCGCAAATTCCAGCCGCTTCCGTTCAAAAAGATCAATCCCTATCAGGCGGAATGGGAGTATTTCGCGCAGTGTGTTCTGGATGGCCGTGCCCCGGAAATCAACGGCCCCGCGGAGATCCTGAGAATGGCGAAACTGGTGGACGCAGCTTACAGCTCGGCCAGGAAAAAGGCCTTTGTGAGCGTTTAGCGCCCCACATGCCAGCCGCAGATCGTCACTGGGCCGGGCCAGCAGGGAAAATGTGCGGACTGAGAAGGAGGGGCAGATTTACAGCGTTTGCAGCAGGCGGGCTGGTGACGTGCCGATGGCTTTTCTCGTGGTCAGCACTGTCATGACGATCCAGCACGCAGCTACGGAACAGGCGATCATCGAGACCATCGCAGGACTAAACTGAAAGGCCAGGCTCGCGTAGCGCGACGCTTCAGGAATAAGGGCCGGTGCCACTAGGTACTTTCCCAACAGGAAACTTGTAATAACGGCGACAATTGTTCCCAGCAACCAAATAATTAGCGACTCCGTAATAAACATCCACCTGAGAAATCTTTCTGACATCCCGATGGCTTTGAGTAAACCGATTTGAGCCATCTTTGCCTCGGTGCGCAGGGTTTGCACCGCTGTAAGGACGAGCATTAATCCTGTAAAGATGAGTATAAGAAACGCCGTAACAAATCCTGCCTGAATCAAATTAGATCGGTTGAGCTGTTCTAATCTGTTGATTGTGTCATTTGTATCGCGGACATAGAAACCGTTCTGTTCCAGCTTTTGTTTCAGTGAGCGGAGATGGCTGACGTCCTTCACATAGATAGCCCCCATGTTTTCTGCCGGAAGCGCATGGGGATTGACTTGTTGATTGATGGGACGGGCGTCCTTCCAGAATTCCTCGCTCGCCGGAGAAAATCCGGCAGTGGTCATCAACGAGTTGATTTTTTGCAGGAACGTGGTCCAGTCTCGAATGTGGTAACCATTGTCGCGCCAGGTTTCAATCCTCCAGGCGCTGCCGGCTTTTTGCGGGACGAACATGCGATAGGTATCAAAAGCGGTCCGAACCAGCTTCGGCAACTGGGCGGGCGGAGGCCAGTCTGCGGGAATCGGCCCGGTGACCAGGATAGCGCAACGCACATCGGCGTGTTCCTGGAGAAAGTCCGCATACCAATTTTTATCCACGACGAATTTGTGGCCCCAGGGAAGCTCATCGTAAATCGCGGCAACTGGTACGGACACAAGTTCACGGTTTGGAGCCTCAATAAACAGTTCCCGCGGTTCGGGTTCGCTGGGACGCCAGCCGAGTTGTTCAAGTAGTTTGCGGCTGACGTACAGACCTGAGGTGGGTTTGTCAGTTTTCTGGGTCGTCCGGTTTCTGAGAACGGGGTCCTCTGGATCGCGCGTTCGGCCTGTCACTGACAGGCTTCCCGCCAAAGGATCTGATAATAAGCCGAAGAATATGTCAATTTCATGGAAAAAATACCAGCCAGATAGTCCCGGCTCATTAGTTAATAGTCGACTCAGTTCTTTTTTACGTTCCGGGGTAAATACCTGTTCTTTAAGTCCGGGAAGCCCGACCCAGAGACAGAGCGTCAACGGGTCTTCGAGAACGATTTGCCGCTGCACGGCATAGAGTCCAAAGAGAATTCCGTAAACTTCTAATGGAAGAAAGACCATGAGTGCGACAGCGAAAACGCAAACGAACGTGATGAGCCGCACCCTCGGCCGAACCATGCCACGCCAAACCATCCAAAAAAGAATCCTCAGGACGTTCATGGCCTGCACCGTCGGCTTTCAGTCGGAAGAAGCCATCCACTGGGTGATAGCCGTTATTCCCCCTGCCGCTTCCAGCTCGGATTTGGAAACCACGCGATTCTGAAGGAGCCGCCCCACACAGTTGAACACCACAAAAGTGTCACAAAAGTCCCAGGCTTCTTGAAGGTCGTGGGTTGCTATGAGTAGTGTGCGTGGAATATCAATCGTTTGATCATGTAAGTGACCGTCATGCCAATTCCGAAGGATGGCGAGCACTGCCTCGGTGCTCCGTGGATCAAGATTGCTCAGGGGCTCGTCAGCAAACACGACCAGTGGATCATGGATGATCGCACGAAGAACGGCAATCCGCTGGCGCTGGCCCCCCGAGAACGGGCCGAGGCGATCGGCCAGGGCGATTAACTCGCCATCGATGGCTTCCACCATTGTGAGGAGTTTTTCCGCCTTTCGCCACCATTGCTGTTTTGAGTATCCCTGGAGTACCAGTGGGAGGGCGATATTCTCACGGCATGTAAGATGCGGAAAAAGACAAGCAGTCTGAAAAACGAACCCGAAATCGCGAAGACGGAGCCTGTCTTTTGCCGAACGATCGGCCAGGCGCGTGTATTCCACGGCCTCGCCGGTTCTCGGGCATCGGTACGTGATCAACCCTGATTTGACTACTTCTTCGGAAATAAGGCCCAGGAGATGGAGAAACGTGGATTTGCCCACGCCGCTTCGCCCGACGACGGCCACTTTTTTCCCCAGGGGCACCTGGACCGTAAGCCCGCGAAAAATATAGATCCCATTACCATAGCCTACGGAAAGATCCTGAATATCAAACAGAGGGGATGTTTCACGGCCATTCATCGCGCACCCTGACCCAGTAATACTTGAGCAATCCGTCCGGGAGAGAAAACGATCGCGACGTCGGTTGCCGACTCGTCCGAACCCACTGACCGTCCCGCCACCGGTAATCGCATTGCTCCTCGTTCAGAATGTCGTTCAGTCTTAGCATGCGAACCTGAATCTCTTTCAGGTCTTCCAAGGAGACGTCTCCGCGAAGAATTCTTTCCAGGCGAGCTTTGGCCCCTTCCAGAGCCGTCATTTTAATAACCAGATTTTCAATAGTGGTTTTATCCTCTTCACCGAGTGCATGTTCGATTATGGACTTGATCTTCTCGGTGTCCCATTGAGTACCTATTTTTGCCCAGAAAACACGCAGTGCCGAATATACACTCTCCAACTCGCCGGCGGACAGCAAAAGCACGTATTCAGTGCAGCATTTATTCTGCATGGCGGCCAGGAAATTGTCCTCCGGCATCCAGACGTAACCGTCCAGAACTATCTGAAGTCCTTTGACATTGCGTATTTTATCGATGATCTCTTGGTCAAATCCCGTTGTGTTGAGCAGCTTTTTTATTGTGGTATCAGTAGTGACGGCCGAAAAGTTCCCGAGCCTCATTTTTCTAATATCTGTTTGAAGTTTCTGTTGTAGCTCAAGGAGGGCATTGAACGCTTGAAGGATCAAAGTAACTACCTGACTTGCCTCGCGAACATTATAAACGGTGGCAGGTATGACCGATGAGTCGCCATTTGCACGTTGTGTTATTTCGCTGTTATAAAGTTGTGCAATCGTATTCATTTGTTTCCAAAAGGCCATGGCTGGAGGCCGTCCGTCGAGCCTCTCGGGAGGATAGACCTGGATGGCAATGAAGCTGATGGGCGTTGTGTAATTGTGGAGCAGTCGACTCACAATCTGTTTTTCCTGCGGATGCTGGGGATCATTCTCGTCAGATTTATCGCCATCGTCACCAATAACGATGAGCATTTTGAGCCGATCGGAGCTGAATCCCGCTTGATCAATCGCCTGTTTAATGCCATCGAAGACCATTTCCCGTGGATCACCCCCTGCCGAGACCTGATGGGTGCGGATTTTGTCAATGAGCCTTGGCAATTGATCGGGCGGTTGGAGGGGAGTCACCTCGACGGGAACGAAGTGTGTGCTCGTTTTGTCATTATAAAAGGTGACCCCAACTCGAAGTTGAGGACGCATGGGCAGCTCTCGAAGGGAGTCAACAATCTGTTCAACCGCACGAGCCGCGTGCGGGAACAGGTCGACCATGCTCTCCGTATCGTCAATGACGAACATGAGTTCCAGCGTTTCCAACCGCTGTTGAATAATCGCCAACCTACTCTGCAAATTGGCAATATCTGCTTCCGACGCCACGGGAATACCCTGCTCGTTCACGAGCCCCCCAGGAACACAGACTCTGAGGAGCTTCCAGCCCGGATACTGGTTCTGGATCTTTTCTCGATATCTCTCCGCATCCTCCCAGCGAAGAATGGGAAACCGCGGCCAGTCGGGCGGTTGCGGAACGGGCCCGTTGTCGAACGGTTCACGGAAGAGGTACTGACGGCTGTCTGTGTTGGCTTCTGGACCGGCCGCCAGCGCCTCGTCGGGGCTCGCCCAAATTTTGCCAGGATGCATGGGGCGGCCTGGCGCTGTGCTCCACTGAATGGCCTCGCGGGTTGTCCAAAGCTGGAAATATTTCAGCTCCACCCAGCCTATGCCCACGGTCTGTGCATGTGATTCGTCCTGCCCCAATTCGTACTGCATTGCCAAATAGGCCCAATCGCGCTCTGAGTTGTCCCCCGTCTTTGCCATGACGAAGTAAAAATTGAAAAACTTGAGTTCCATCGCGGTCTGGGCATCCATTTTGGGCTGTGTCCGCGCGGCGATTTGCCTGAGTCTCCCGGTTTTATCGATGGCTTCCTCAAGTTCTGCTATAGAGGGCCGCAAAAAGGCCTTGAGGTGGACTCCTGTCACCGGATCTTGAAGGGCCTCCCCTTGGGGAGCCACATATTTTCGCGGGACCCACCCCAAATACTCCTTCACCGTTACCACCCGACTATTGCCGCTTTCATCGTCCAGTCTGGCCAGAAGGAACCACTCTTCGCCGGAGGTTTTTGAGCTGGATACCGTCGCACTTTGCCGATAAACATAAAAATACCGGCCCAGATACTTGAGAGGAGTATTGATTTCCTCAGCATTGTCGTCGGGTTGGGAACGCGGTTTTAACCCTTCGTACAAAGTAAACACATACTGGTTATAAATAGATGACCATTCAAACGAACGCCGAGATTGTACCGCCTGAGGGATTGCCACTTCCCCCTGTGCCGCTTCACCAGCCAACAGGACTAAAAGTACTGGCCAGCACCAAGGAATACGCATAGGTGGTCCTCCTTGTCAAACGATCACCGTTGGCTGTTTCGGTAAACAGAGATTTTCTTATGCTGTACAGGTTAACGTGGTTGGTTTGTGTTATTCTTGACAATAAAATAGGCGGCCTCTTTTTGCAGTATTTCAAGGAGAGTGTTCGGAACCGCGTCGGGAAAATTAGGAACAAGATGCATGCTCTGCGCGTTGGCAAGTTTCCGCACCTGCACGAACGACTCTTCCCCGACCAGCACCACGTGGACAGGCACGTTCATTGATCCGATTTCCTTGAGGTCCTGTTCATTGAATTCCTGGCTGGCCGGGCAAATGATGATCACAACATCGACCCGACCAGCTTGATCGACCTGACGAGCTTGTCGTAGAACTTCTTGAAGCAAATTCCACTGGATTCTGCCGGTAGCATTGGAGGCAGGAGTCTGACGGGCCAAAAGTTGCTGTCCGGACTTATAAACTAGTTCACATTTATCTTGCTCCTGAACATAACACTCGAAATCAAAGGGGAACAGACAATTGCTCAGACGCTTTTCCAATTCTGACCAATGTGGATGGTACTGGGATTCCTGTAAGTTTTTGGAATGGACAAACCAAATGAGCGCTTTTCGTTTTCCAGCGCTGATCTGTGACATGAACATCACCAAATCAGATAGCTCTTGAACAGATGTAGTGAGCTTATCTAGCGCAGAGAAAAGGTTTTCGGATTGTTCCTTGCCACGCTTATCAAGTTCGTCAACCTTGCCGTCTATAGTGCGGAGTGTCTTTCCGAGTTCGTTCGCTTGCTCGGTAAATGTTTGGATCAACTGATGGCTAAGATTGGTTATCTGCTCGGAGGTGGCTTTGTTTTCTATCTTATTGAATGTTTCATGCTGTAACTTGTCTATCGTGGCCTTTAAAGTAGCTAATTCCTTATTTGTCTCTGTGACTCTCAGTGCAATCAGCACAAGGAGCACCGTTATCAGAATAATGGTCAGTAAGAACAGAATCACTCCCGCTAGCGAAAGGAAGACGGGCCATCGGCGTGACTTTGATTGCTCGTTTTTTTGGGAAGGCATGCGTTACCTCCTTTCTCAGGCATCATTGTGTTAGTTTGTCAATAATCGTTCGCGCCACGGCAGTGGCCGTGTCGGCGTCCAGCCGGTCGGCATTCTGTAACTCGATGACATAGGCCTTTTGATTAAAGAACGCGGTAAGTTTTCGAGAGCGTCGTTGCGGAACACCCTCGATGGGTTTGCAGACCCAGATGCAGTGGAGCGGTAAATCGTCGGGGACCTTCAGAATAGCCGTGGGGGCATCGTAATCGGGATTGCTATCACTGCACCAAACCACAAAGACCGCCCGAAGCGGCTCGGTGCAGCGCTGCGCGAAAGCCTGTGCTGTCTGAAACGCAGTTTCGAAAGCGTCTTGAAAATCCTCTTTCTCGCGAAATGGCAACAAGGGGTTCGTCGCGCCCTGGTTTTGGCTGGCCGGTAGCGGTTGGCGGTTGGCATCCACCAACCAGATAGCCTTGCCGAGCAAGGAGGTCTGTGGCGGAAGTTGCTGCTGGATGGCCCTGGCGAATGCCCATGAGTCGCCGGGAATACTCGTCACGGGAATCAGAACCAGCACATTGCCCTCCAGGGTGGGCTGGGCCTGAATGGTGACCGTTACCGCAGGATCGCTCGGCAGGCGGACATTCGTGGGATCATGGAAGACCACACGAAATGAAAGATCATTTTTCTCAGACAATTGTAAGCCATAGACGGTGAGTTTGATCACATTATTCGTGGTATTATCAAAAACCAGCCGACCTTCGATTGGCCCGACGTAGTGCCTGCCCGCCCTGGCCGTTCCATCCTCGGTGTGAAACTGGACCGTGACCGGCCAGGGATAGGTTTTGCTGATCTGGACAGGCAATGAAATTTCCTGCTTCGCCAAAGGGGGCGGACAAACGGAGAGAGGCTGTACTACTAACTGCGGAGGCCGAGGGGGATAAATAAGTTTAATCGACTTTTCAATCCGGTCCTGGGCAACACCGTCAACCTCTGTGACCACCACCTGAAAAAAACGTGTTTGTTCATAATCCGCATCCTGCGCCGGGAGTAACCGGATGGGAAGCTGGACCTCGGTTTGCCCGGGCGGAAATGTCAGCTTCGTATCGATGGGCACATAGTGACGTCCCGCGAGGGCCGTCCCATCGCGAGTTTGTACGTGGACTATCACAGGTGACATGACCGGCTGTGAAAGCTTGAATGTAACCACAGCGGCTTCGGTCCCCTGCGGGGCGAGATTCACATCGGAAGATTCCACGAGAAGTTTCGTACTGCCGCCCGGAAACTGCACCACGACGCGCAGGCGTTGTTCGACACGCAGCGTGTTGTCTGCGGACCACGCCCGAAGATTGAGCCAGAAATCCTTCTCCGCCGCCACCAGGGGAATTCTGAGAATCCGGATGGGAATTGTAAAATGGTTCTGCCCGGCCTTCAGTTCCGTGGTGCCCTCACCGGCTTCGAAGTCGCTTCCCGCAATAGCTGTTCCATTACTTGTGGAAAACTCAGCGCTCAGATTTCCCTCGCACTGCCGCGATAAGCTGACGCCCAAGAACAACTCCATGGGCGAGTTGACGATGACTTTGGGTGTATCCACGATAAATTGTAATGACTCATTGTCCGCAATTGTAACCGCAATATGATCACTTTCTAGTACTATTCCCGGGGGCGCTTTTAGAGCGATCTCAAAATGCTTCGCAACTGGAATGTCGATGATAGCGTCGTCAAGAATGTCGAGATCAATTGTGGCCTCGGTCTGACCTGGTACAAAATTGATCGTGGGGGTAAGTAAATTGAATTCACGGTTGGCTCGGGCGGAGCCATCCTCAGCGGAAATTTCCAAGGACACGGGAAGATTGATGGCCTCGCCGGTGAGTTTGACGGGCAATCGGAGGGTTTTTGCCGATTCTGAAACCGTGACCTGTACTCCCGTCGGACAGACGACCTTCCACTCCAGAGACTGCCGATACCGGACCTGACTGAGCCAAACGATATTGACAGCGCCAATTAAAGCAAGTGTTAATAACGGTGGAAGCAGAAGTATGGCATTTATGCCGTTGAAAGAGCTCCGTTTCATGTCTGCTATCCCCGTCCGTTGCCACAGATGCGCGAGCGCAATTCAGTTTTCCCAAATGAATAAATTGTCGGCATCGTCGTGATAGGGAGGCTTGTATTCATCTTGCCGTGTTTTTTTCTCGTCAGCGGATTGGGTCCCTTCATCCAGCGCTGGGGCCTCCTCGGGAAAACTACGCTCAGGGGGGCTTTCGGGTGTTGGTTCGGGAGTGCCGGCTGGATAAACTGCCGTTTCCGTTCGGTGTTCCATGGGAGACTGCGAGGGCAGGTGCTCGTCGGATTCGATCTGGGCCTCCTCCTCACCGGAAGAGAGCAAAGAGCTCCTTTGCCATGTTTGGACCAGTCTCACGTGGATGGGAAGTATTAGCGTGTTGGCCAGCACCGCTACACCCAAGCTCAACGCGGTCAGGGACCAAATGGGCCACGATAAAGTTGCCAGTGACGGGACAGAGTGTGGATAGCAGTTATTCAGGCGCTTCATCTGAATCAGCCAGATGGCGACTGTGAGAAAACACAGGGGAAGATAGTAGCTAAGGATGTGACTGCGAGCCAGGGACCAGAAATATGATCCCGCGAGACGACGGATTGTAAGTTCACGGCCTTCGCGATTGCGGAGTGCGCGGTCAAGCTGGTCGTTTAAGATTGAGATAATCCGTGACGCGGTTGACCGATCGTGTGTAAAGAATTCGACACAGATGGCAACGACCATGAAAACGGGCGGAGCGATGCCCAGCACGATGGTTGCAAGGAAGATGAGGAAATAGTCGTCCATGATCGGGCCGGCAGAGAAAAACATCCAGCCGGCACACAGCAGGCAAAGGGCCACCATGAGCCACACGAGCGTCACAAAGAGAAAGGGCCTCGTGGCGGAAGTCTTATCATTTGTCATATCGTGCGGGAGATGATTTGCCATATCTTTGGCCGCCCGATCCATTAATCCCTTCGATACTTCCAAATCTTGCACGCCAGCAAGGTTTTTTCGCCATGTTTAACGGCACGACGGCGAACATAAAAGTTATTTGCACCGATGGGTATATCATTCTCATTTTCGATCATGACCCAAGTGCGACGCTCGTCGGCCTCACTCATAGTGCCTGGCTCCCAGAAAGTGAGCTCCAAAGATTTGGCGAGCTTATTCAGGTGCTCCCGTAGACTGTCTAACTTTTTCAGAAGATTCTCATCCAGGTGACTTTTTGTCGGTTGGGGGCCATCTTCCGGAAACTCCTCGGTGAACTTCTGATAAAGCTCAACAAACCAATCTATCCAAATATCACGAGGGTCCTGATGTTCGCTGGACTGGATTTGTTTAAAGCGTTCCGGTGCGTCCCTGACGAGATCCTGGAGAAAACCAAGGGCGGGAGTTGTATTGACGATTTCGCGGATGGCCGCGAAATCCTCGGGCGGTTTTCCAACAGATATTCGAAATTTTAAGGTGACAATTCGGTTGGTATTGTCGATGGAATCGATAAGCGGCGTAATGTAGCCCTCGGGGTAGGCTTCGTCAAATTCGTATTTCTCAATACCCTTCCTGGCGTTCTCTGAAAGATCAGCGAAAAACGCGGTGAGATCGTAATCTTCTGGCTGGATGGTCCAGCCGCGAGTCCGGCCATAGTCACGAAAGAGAGAAAATAAGTCCGTAGCGAGGGACGAATTGTTGCGCCTCAAATTGATTATATGGTTAAGGATGTTTTTGACGTCCTGGTCTGTAAGGGGGTTCTCATTATCACCGGTGAGAAACGCGTAGCATTCTCGGCGGAATAGCTTCCCGCATAGGGCGGCAAGGTCGCCAGGCGAAGTCGTTTGAGTTTGTTTCGATTTGTCGTAGAGCGCCCAGGATCGTTGAAGCGACTCGGGGGCCTTTTCTTGAGGTCCAAGGCTGACGGTGTAGCGAGAGTAGTGCGGATCGACACTCGCGAACTCGCTCGAGATGATATAGCCGGCTGGTAAATCGTTGAAAGTGACCTCGACGGCTGGGGGGAGTTCACGAGATTGGGTGTTTTTCCACAAGTCGGTGTTGCATCGTGCCTCCTCGCCTGTCTCAATCCTTGGATCAAGGTCGATCTGAGCACACTCGCGAAGAAGATCGAGCCAAGCTTGTGCCTTATCGGGGGGCATCCTCAGGGCCTGTGTGTTGCGCGAAGCGCACCGGAACAGCTCGTTGAGATTGTCCGAGATCTTTGAATCGTGTTTTGCTTGCTTGATAGTGTCCCGGAGTCTTAGGCAGGCTTCGTCGAAACGCCGCTCACGATGCGTCTCGATGAAACGAAGCTGTTTCGCGGTGGTGACCCATTGGATGAGCTCATCACACATCCATGACTTATCCACAGGTAGGTCCGCGACTTTTAAGATGTTCCGGGGACACTTGCCTGTGGAAACTGTCCAGGTGATGGGTTTACTGAAGGTGATTTTGTCACACCAAAAGCGGTCCAGTTGGAGGACGGTTCCGGCGGGCTGAGGCGGGTTACTAACGGGTTTTGCATGAACTTTGTCTTCTGGCAGTGATCGAATTTCGTCCTCGGACAGGTATAATTCGAGTTTGGGATAGTCCTTGACCTGTGGAAGGATTTCCAGGCAGAAGAAAGTCTTAATAAATTTATGCCACCACTTAAACAAGTTGCGTAATTCTGGATGCCTTGTCCCGTGGTCCTGGCAGGCGTGGTAGATCTTGTCAAGAGCCGTGAGTAACCTTTCGGCTGAAGGGTCGCGGAAGTTGGTGTTTAAGGCTTCAAGCACAAGTGGTTGCAATTCGGAAGCGAGGCTCCTGCACTCGTCAGGCCAGGTTTGTCCGAGCGCTTCAAGAAGGTTGCGGAGGATACTTGTTTGTTGTTCGTTCCCGGCCACTATGATGTAGGACCACTGTTTCGGAACCGAGCCTCGAGAAGGACCATTCGAAGAAGCGCGTTTCAGTGTGACCAGGAAGATTGTGAGTTTGTCACGCTGGTCGGTTAAGACAGCAGGCCAACGTTCGTTAAAACGTTCCACATTCAGCTTGCCTGCTGGAATAAATTCGGCACGAAGGCCGGTTACGCGAAGAAATTCCTTAACTGATTCCCAAACTGCGGAATCTCTGGTTTGCGTTGTCAACCAGATGTTGGCCAGCCGCATGACATCGCTTGGCTCGTCAGGATCAATGCTGGCAAGACGGAGCGCAGGCAGGAGTTCTCTCGGGATTTTTGCCAGACCTAGTTTGGTTAAGGCATCGAGTTGCGTGGCGAGCGATTCGGCGTTCCGAATCAGATCCAGGTATGCCTGTTCTGTAGGGGCATTATTAATCTGCTCTTCAATATATTCCGCACAAGCCTTTAACGTTTTGTCCAGATCCGTGAAGTGTTGGGATAGAGTGCCAAGAAATTGGATATCCCAGAAGTCCAAAAGCAGGAATAGCTTGAGGCGTGCGAAGGCCTGGCGCCGAGCAATGATGTCCTTCAATTGGGATAATTGATTGACTAATGTGTTGATATCATTTTGTATTTGTTGCAAACGGGACTGGTCAGATTTGATCTCGCTCATAGTCCGCCTGAAGTTTTAACTCGACGTTGATGGTTTCGGTGTGACCAAATTGAATTTGCGAGTGCCCAGTCCGAAATGCGTTAGTCCCTTGCCTTTGGCAATCGGATCCGGCCACGCTGGACTGGCGCGAAATAAACCGCTCGATCGATATCCCGCTGGCCAACAGCACGCTCGCCAGTGTCCTGACATTGGGCGATAAACTGGTGCTGATCGGGATCTATGGAAATAACCACTTCGCCTTTCACACCGTGAGGAAAATGAAACAGCAGGAACGGTTCGTATTCACCGCCCGGCCACTGGTTTTCGAGACGGATCCATTGCTGAGGCTTCCCGTCGGGGGAAGGCTGGACATGAATGGTTCGGGGCTCGAGGGTGTCGTATGACTCGCCTTCCTCAAAGAGGATCACGTGAGTGCGGGTGGCGGCGTTAAACCAGGCAACGGTAAACGGCAAACGGTTGCTGAGGCCTTCATCGAACTGAATCCGAATTCCGAGGGCGGACTCTTTCATCGCCAGGGCGAGGGCCGCTCCCTTGGCAACGGCATGTTTGATATCGACAGGATCCAAATTCACGGACCCGCCGATGGCGTCGGTTGCTAAACCGCTGGTCGAGCTGTCACCCAGAACGGATTCGCGAACGAGGTTTGTCACCAGGGGATAGCGGGAACCATTACCGATGATGAACACATCGTCCACAAGTCCCCCGCGAAAATGGAGTTTGGATTGCAGTAAGGCCTTGCATACTTTCACGCTTTTTTTAATATACGGCTGTACTAACGCATCAATTTCAGCCGCCGTAACGGACACGCCATCGACGATTTTCTTAAGATCGCTTTCTGGGACAGAAGCGACACTTGCAAGTGCCTTCGCGAGGGACTCTGTCAGTGCGGGGGCGTCTCTATCACCGTGTTTCACTGCTTGTGCATAATTCCACAGGTGCAATGTGAGTGCTTTGCGGGCATCCACATCGGAACTTACGGATTGAGGGTCGAAATCCGTGGGGACGAACCTGTCGCATTCCCGCAGGAATACCTCATCCTGGAGGCAGAGGCGAAGCTCAGCAGCTTTTGATGCATTTAGAGATCCGGCTCCCACGGTTGGCAAAGCTTTCAGTGCTCGTCCCGAGCGGCTAGCCAATTGCTGGGCGAGTTTGGTCTTTAGTAACAAAAACACGGCGATGGTGATATCGTCACCACCGAAATCACGGAGTCCCGTGCGTCCGAGAACCTCGAAGGTCAAACTCCCTCTTTCGGGAGAGGCGGCACGGACCAGGGAAATGTCGGTCGTAGCCCCGCCACAATCGTAGACGAGCAAGTAAAACCCTTCCGGGTAGAGCCAGCGAAATGTGTGAAGTCCCCCCGGCCCCTCGAGAACAAAATGTGCCAGATAGAAAAACGCCGCGGCGGTTGCTTCGTCCAGTGCCAGGGGAATCACTTCCTCCCGGCTTGCGTGCCCGGCCGGGTTGAATCGTTCGGCGAGCCGCCAGGCGTTGTAGATCGTGTTGACAACGCGAATGAGCTCCGACTTCATGTAGCTCGTGGGGTAGGTGACAACGACCCGCCTGGGGTAGGCACGCTGGAGATTCTTGAAAATCTGGAACAGTCGGCAGATAAAAAGCTCGGCCGGTCGTTCCGGCGGCAACTCGGCCTGGTAGTCGGCTGGCCTCTGCAAATTCGCCTGTGGAGGAACAGAATCATCAAGTCGCGTTCTTACCGAGATAGCCGCTACCGTTTTGTCTATTGTGAGCTGCCGCTTCGGGCTGACAATCAATCCATCCGAAGGGCGCGCCAACGGTTGCGCCGCCTTTCCAATGGCAAATGTATACCCCTCGACCATCCCGTGCAGTTCCGCAGGATCCGCGAGCCCTAATTGTTCCGCCCACTTTTGGGCCTCCGGACTGGTTGTATCGGTAACACTGTAAATTCGCAGGACGGAGGGTATAAAATCGGCGGACCTTGAAAAGGAGTATGATTGGGGATTATCTTCCCCAAACATGATTTCCGGGCAAATCAGGACACGGCTCGCCTGAGGTTCTTGATCGACACTCACGGCCGCCAACGTCGTATTGGTGTTGCCGAGATCAACGGCGACAACTCCGCCGAACGGCCTCGCGTACTCCGTCGGCTTCAGCGTGAGGCGAATACGTTTTCTAAATACGATCGGTTCTTTTTTCTGTTCATCGGTGCTGCGAAGAATCAGATAACAGTGAACAATAGGAGACAGATCAGGCGGGTTTTCATCTTGGCGATTCAAGTAGTTCAATATTGTGGGATGGTTGGTATCGATAACGAAAGCCATCTTCACGGAATCCTCGGGCCGCACAATCGCGCCAATAAACGGCGCGCTGCTACCCAGCTTGGGGCTTGACCCCGTGTAGTTACGAAGTAACTCAAGAACTTTGTTTCGGTCTCTTACAAATTCGGTTTTGGAAGGTGACTTCCCCTGCCGATCCGCTGGATGGATCACCTCAGCGCTTCTGATATTGAGGTAAGGCACGGCAGTGGACCAAGCGAGCGTCAGAAGCCCGTTTTGACTGCCAGAAAAAGAGCCGCGTATGGGATCCGAAAACCATTCTTCCAACCGGGGAGTGGAAAACTCGTAGTAGACCGGCCCGGTTCCCCAGTACACGTCGGAAATGTTGAGTTGGATATCTTCTTCCATGTCACACAATTTTCGCGCAAAACAACAATGATCCAACAATGATTTATCAAGTGCGAACGATTTCGGACATACGTCTATCAAACTCAGCCATCATTTGAGACCATTCGTGGGGCAAAGAAATGTCTCCACGATTAAACAAATCCAGCGCATACTGGCGGATCAGTTCCAGTAATTCTCTAACTTTGTCGTAAACTCGCAGAGTGAGAAGAATTGCTATCTGTTGTGAAACAACCTGCATTTTTCGAGTCATAACCTCCAGATATTCCTCGCCCGTGTAAATGGGCGCCGAATGATCGGGTAAATCCTCGAAAGGATTGTGCGCCTTGAATGAGGGAAGTTTTCCATTTATCCAGGACAGGTCCCGTTGATCGCGAGTTGCGCAATCCTCCAAGTAGTCTGCAATGCCGGAATCGCAAACGCCGGGCAGTGACAAGCTCCCATCGGCATGTTCGTGCTGACGCAGCTGTTCCACCAGAGGACGGTAGGCTGTCGTCGTCCATTCTGTTCGCAGGAAGGTTTGGATGGCGTTGTCCAGCCGATAAGCATGCATCATGAATTCTTCGCGCAAGCGAGTGTTGCCGCCCTCCCTGGCGATATGATCAACCAACTCCGAACGAAGCTCGAGAGAGTCCCATGTGGCTGAAAGGTCGTTGAAGAACTGGTTAGCGAAACTCCGAATTTGAGAGGGAGTGATGATGGCGGCCTGCAGGAGTCGATGTCGCCATTTGCTGATCCGCTCGGGCAACTCACCGAGCCGTTTCTCGTTATCCAACTCCCGGAGATGGCTGTAGAATGTTTCACAAAGCTCTGGCAGTCGGTTGCTGGCCTGACGCGCGATGGACTCGCCGACCTGCTTGGCGACCTGATCAACAATCAATCGTCGCAAGGCGCCAATTCCACCGTCCTCGCTGAGGCTGTCCCATTGTTGCCTCAGCTCTGGCCAGTCATCGGAGACAGCATCAATCAGTTCATTCACCCGCTTCCGAAAAGTCCCGTCCTCCATCCGGCGACGAAATCCCGCCAGATCATTGGTCACGAAGATGATCTGGCTTTGGGGAATACCTTTGTTTTTGGCGAAATTCTTTATTTGATCGAAAATGTTGCGGTCTTCACGCGTTGCACCGTTTCGGATATTAATATCATCACAGCGGGTGATGACCAGCCAGACGCGACCGCGAAGGTCGTGTCCCAGCACGTGCCGCAGATTAGTCACAATGGTTTCTACGATTCCGCCGAAGTCGGTAGCTCGGCAAAAGACAAAGGCCGCCTGAAGCGTCTTGAGGAACTGGTCGGTTAGAAAGGCATCGACACTGCAATCACCGTCATAGCCGGGAAGATCCAGAAGTTCAAGGGTAGGCGGGATGGCCTCCGTGCTGTATTCAATAATCACCTCGCGCAGCAAAGGAGTAACGTGGGCATCTTGTTGATCCCACGGATCGGGCGGATGTTGCAGATACCGGGCACGTTCTGCAAAGGGCACATTATTAAGGACGATACGGCTATCGGCAATGCTAGAGCGAAACCGCGCATAACTTCTCAGAAATAACGCGAGATACTCGACATCCTTTCGCCGTACCGGTATTTCATTGCCCGATGCATCCGTCCGGGTGCGGACTTCCTTAGTCCAATTTCTCAGAATATCCGGAATTTGTTGAAGTACAACCTCATCCTTTTCATTACCTTTAAATCCGACGAGACGAAGAAGAAACTGGCGTTTTTCCTCAAATTCGGTCGTGGAAAGGAAAACCGGACGAACGCAATGCTTTCCCGAGGCGGACTTGACCAGCCGGGTGATGACGGCCGTGGTGGGAAATCCCTGGCCCACCTTGGCCGGTTCCTCCTCGGTATCGGTCGCATTGAGCACATTATTGAAGGTGCTCGATTTGCCAGCCTGAAATGGCCCCAAAAAGCCGACGCAATATGTTCTCCGGGAGAGCTGTTCCCCTAATCGGGTCAGTGCACTGAGGGCCTTGTTGATCGATTCCGGCAGGTGACCTTCGGGATAGGACTGACAAACGATTTCAGCTAGGTCCCGGGCCAAATTGAACTGCTGAACCAGCCGAGCGCGATGGCCAACAGGAACGAGCGGACATGCCTCTTCCACAAGTTGGCGCAGCTCACCGTTCATGCCCGGCTTCCTCCATTTCGATGATTCCCATTCGCTGATCGTTAACCGATGCAAACAATCTTGTCCAAGAACATAGTCACGGATTTGCCTGGAGTGCCTGCCTCAGGATTCGATCCCAAGAACTCATTTCTTCCATGATATAGAGACGATCACCCCCTGGCGCTTCCACATAAATGGCTTCTCGCGAGGAATTGTTCGGATATTCGAATTCCCATACGAGTATGCGATACATTCTAGGATATTTCTGAACGAGCGATCCAAGATCTTCGATTCGTCGCGCCAGTTTGATGCGCCCTTCAAATCCTGAACCACTTGGGGCCAATTCGAACCAGCGGGGGCCTGGCAATTCCAAAACGGCCTGGTCAGGCGAAGCGGCATTCTTCCGGATAAACTCTGGGAGTGCCACCGAAGGATCAGGCAGCTTATCGATCATGGCGGCGGTCCGCTGCGCCTCTTCCTGGGTCAAGGGAAACAGCATCCAAGCGCGGGAGGGACTCCGCCCAGCAACACCGCTCACACTCACAAACAGGTCGGTGCCAACGACCGTTTCCCCCGTCGCTGCACTGCGGGCATCGATACTTCCGAACACCAATGTGACGTTGGTCCGCTCGCGAATATCCGTGAATGGATTCGCCACTTTATCTTTATTTTTGACTACCTCGAAAAGCTGCGTTTTATCCCCCACAAAGTCGAGGAGGTTGATCACATAGCATTTATCCACGAGTGGAAAGTCGCCTTCATCGACCTTGGGAGAATTTGGTCCGGAGTAATGAACTCTGTATTTTGCTGGACGACCTTTTTGCTCATCGGGGCGAAATTCATAGAGGCCATTACGGACGGAAATAACAATAAGTCCCGGAAATTGAGCCTTTTCCGGTGGGACAGGTTCGTACGAGACCCACTCCTGGGCGCGTTCATACCACACTTCAAGCTTTTCGATCCAATCGGTTGTGGGGGCGGGGAGACGAATTTCCCACGTCTGAAGTTCGGTTTTTCTCAGTTCGAGTTTACTGGTCAGCCGATTAACCCATCCCTTGCTCGTTGGCTCGAGCATGCGCAGGGTTGCTTCCAGTTGATCAATAACGCGAGGATCAACTTCTCGGATCTGGATAGAGGTACAGGTGCAACCTGCCTGCTTGATTCCCGCCAGGAGTGTTGCCTTAATTCGATCTGACGTCGTTTCCGGATTTGCCCGCACAAGAAGCAGGAGGGATTGGGCGTCAGCGGATCGAGCGGCACTCTCGGCCGAAGCTGACTCGGCTGGACGGGCTGCCGTGGGCGCCAGGCCGAGGAGCATCAGCGCCACAACCAGATGAACCAGGCCCTGTGATGATCGGCTAATCATGGGGGAACTCCAGCTCAAGGAACCTCTCCACTTTGCTCCTAAGAGCTTCTGCCTGTGCCCCAGAAGAATTACGTAACTGTTCCCGCAATTGCCGGAGCCGCTTATTTGTTTCTTCCCACTGAACGGGGGTCGGATTATCCCTGTATTGTGTGACAATCTCGGTAAAACTCTTTTCTAAATCGGCCAGCGTTGCACTTACCGGAAAATTGTGGGAATCCGTTGGAGCAGGGGCGGTCTGCGGAGCGGCCAGGTCTTCGCTGGTGCCCGTTCCTTGCGGCGATTGAGACTGGGACAGATCACTTGCCTGATGATCTGGCGCTCGGAGAATAAGCCATATTGCGAATATTAAAGCGCCTAGGGTCAATAACACGGTGGCTGTAGCGAGACCAATGGCCCAGCCGCTCACACGACGGTGGACCGGACCTAAAAAATGCTGGCTGAGTGGATATTCCCGCAGAGCTTGCCGAATATCGTCAATACTGGTCAGCTCACCGTGGATGATTTGTGCGAGGACAACCCAGATTCTTCTTGCGAGAGGAACGGAGGGGGGATCGGCCTGAGTCTCAGGAACGGTGTCCGGATCGGGAACATCGCGATACGGCCGTCCCAAGAGGGCTGAACAGAAGACTCGTCCAAGGATGCGCAAATCGCAGCTGCTGTCGAACCGTTCTAGCTGTCGCCGGGGGTTCTCCCAAAGTTCGGCGTGTGGATTGACCTTGGGATCAGATTCGAGCCATGCCGGAAGGGTGGGAGCCAGCGGATCGTCCCAATAGAATCCCAGATCGGTAAAACTCACTGTAATCCCATTTTCCCATTCCAGAATCAGGATATTCTCGGGGGCCAGTAAACCGACGCCCTCATGCTGGGCATGGAGGTGTTCCACAAGGTCCAGGACCTTATCCACTATCTCGTCCAATAATCGCAGCGGCTCGGGAATTATTGGGGAGTTGGCAGGGATTCGGCACAGCTCCTGTCGCTGTTCACGAAGTTGCTGGCAATATTGTGCGAGCGTGAAAAGCCGACGGGGCGGATCACGAAGGGGCATTTTGAATAGAATGCGTGACCGAGACTCTTGATGCCAGCGGGGGACGTGATTTGGTAAAGGGGGTGGCCGATACTTTACTCCATCCCGCACGGTGCGCCAGAGGACCAACCCACCCTCCGACAAAAAGTCCAAACCGCCATCCTCCCCCAGAAGCCCGCGTGCCGCGTGAGAAGCATCTTTAGCATTAGTTGCCCCAATTTTTTCCTGCCTCTGTGGCTGACTCATCCCCGCTCTCCGGATAAGAGCCCCGCGAACACCACCTCTTTGTAAATGATACCTCGTCGTCTGTGTTTTGCAATAGGCGGCCCGCTGTCCATACTCAGTACCTGGGCGATGTAGTTTGTATAAAGGGGAGATCTTGCCTGGTCAAAAGTTTAGAGCCACGCGTTGTTGGGCACCATTATACGGGTTGGGCCGGGCCCACTAGTCGTCAACCCTGGGTTCCCCGGGGCGCTGCCCAAGGCCAGCGACCCCTCCTGAGTGGGCGCCGCCGTATTCTCATTTTGACTCAGCTAGAACTACCGTATCGTATGGCTTGACTGAGCCTCACCAATCACCAATACGCCGTATCGACGACCTACTTAATAGTTAAACAAGTTATTGATTCAATCCGGATCCTCAGATCCCTGCGATGACATTTTACCGAGTCACGCGCCAGCCAGCTTCGGCCTTTCCGGGAAGGCCAAAACGGCTGGGTCTGTTCTATCGAATTTGCCTGGAATCACTCGCAAGTGGCTGCGGGCTCATTGGCTGGGGGCCCCTAGGCCGGGTTGTCCGTAATGCTAGCGCTGCCCTTGGACGAAGTTTCTCGATCACAGCGCGGAACCTGCCCTGAACCCTTTCCAACGCCATCGCAATCTCTCGCGGGTTCGCGGACTTTTCATGCAGCACAATCGCCGTAGTAATTGAGCGCTCTGCATCGTCCATTCTGTTGAGCGCCAGTTCTGAAAAGCCCTTGAAATACCACAGGCGCGCGTCCTCAGAGTTGACCTGCAAACCCATTTCAAAAAGCTCCAAAGCTTCCGCATAGTTCCCTTGCCAGAATAGATGTGTGCCACGGCCGAACAATTCGCTCGACAACTGCGGCAAAATAATTCCTTCCGACGGGCCGTTGGCGGGAGTGTTGACAGACTCATAGGAGACTTGCAGGATCGTCTTTGTCCGGTGATTTCCACTCAATGCTTCGGCTTCAGGGCCGTGAGGGACAAACGCGGCAATCAGACGCGCAACTAATTGCTCGTTATTCCAAAAGCTGTCGGGCACACTTGTGGGTCTGGGGTTTGCGGAAGCGGGTCCGACAGGATCAGACTCCCGTACATAAACTGAACTCGCACACCAATCAGAGCTGGACAAGACATACTGATGCCTGCCGAAGCAGCAGAAAAGGCGACCTAAGAGACACCGATGACCAACCTCATAATACTCGCCAACCGGTGCTAGAGTGAGTGGCCCCGCCAAATTTTGCTCCCAGACGTGACTTTCAGGTTGCGCTTGATCAAAGGTGGCAGGGGGGGACGTTTCTGGCAGCTTTTTAGCTACAGAATCACTTTTCTGAGGCATGGGTGAAGGTGAAGCTGGCTGATCCGGTGGGGACGAGGGGGCTTGTGGCAGCGCTGGCGTGCTCAGGTCGACAATAAAGCCAGTAAATCCCAAGTTCTTGGACATTGTTTCCAACTGGCTTATAATCTTAGCTTTTTCCCCTTCCAACAAAGGCTTGTCTGTCCGGAACAGCAACCGCTTCTTCGTTTCATCGATATCAGCGAGGGGTATTGCTTCCAGTAACCCGTCTTGACGCAATCCATTCTCCAAGATTTCTCTGGGGTTGACCTCGATTTTCACTTGGTAATCGGGTTCGGCAACTTTGGGTAGGTGCTGCGCGACGTTGCCCTCGCCCCGTTGCAGTGCACTTTTTATATTCTTTTCGAAAGTTTCCTTTTCTTCGGGAGAAAGATACTTCTTTCCTTTGAGCGTCCACCCGTTTTCGGTAAATGTCTCTTGGTTGAATTCAACTGCATCCTGAATGTCTTTCTTCAGGGTTTTCCACAACTCGGGAAGGTTTTCACGCGCCCTTGCTAGCTCACTCGACTGCTCAGCAGACGAGGGAGACGGTTGTGACGCCGTCGGAGATGAAACCGGAGGAGCATTTACTGGCTCCGCTTTGACCGGAGTGGTCCGGCTGACGATTGCGAAGAAGATAGCTGCGACAAGTGGTGTCCAGCACACTAAGCGGCACGCCCTCATTTGGTTCTCCTTTCCCGTTTGACCATGGTACATTTGCGACCCACACCGTTCACCGATTCTAATTACCGCGATTCCGGTTTTCAATTCGAAGATCACTTGTTTGGTGATCTTTCAGTTGCCTGGTTGTCCGGGCCAATTTTTACTGGCTATGCCTCTCGGTTAACAGGGCGCTTATCTCGGAGTTAGTTCCCCGGTTAGGGTGAGGTTCCCGTGTGAATCTCCCACGTTAAATAGATTGTGAAATCGCAGATCCAGATGCGGGGCTGTATGTGGAGGCTTGCTGGGCAGATGCGCGTAGACGAGAAACGGCGCAGTTTAAAGAAGGGAGAAACCAAACGCCAGCCACGACTGTCACCCCGGCGCCGAGTTACGCAGATTTTTCGATAGCAACCACGAGAAGCACGGCGGCGAACCCGCTGTTAATTCGATAAGAGGACAACGCACTTAGGGCGGGCCTTCAATCGCGTTCACGGATGTCTCTGTAGCTCTCGGCCGGAAAAGCCTCTCTTGTGGCAATGCCGAGCACCTTGGTTCAATGGCCTTTTAAACAGCGAAGATGTTTGGTATGGCCCACTCGTGATGTTTTGGCTCTGCGACGGGCATGCGGACGTGGGCACGGGCTTGGGCGGAAGCGAAATTCAGCTCAGAGGGACCCGCTCGTCGGGTCCGTTTTTCTATGATGGATGATCCGCTTCCTTTCACCGGGCACGACAAGCGTGCCCCTCCGAATCATTTTTCGGAGGGACCTGCTCGTCAGGTCCGCTTCTGCGATTGGAGGGACGTGCTTGTCACGTCCGTGTATTGGGACTGGGGAGGGACGTCTTTCTCTACACGGAACAAGCACTCTCAGCGTTCACCGGTAGGGGCAATTCATGAATTGGCCCTTCCTGGATCTGAATGTGCTGTACTTGCAATTCATGAATTGCCCCTATCGACATGCCGTTTTGCCCTGATGAACGTATTTTGGGCGCGATTCATGAATCGCCCCTACCAACGTCGGAGGGACCCGCTCGTCGGGTCCGTTTATCAACGTTCGATCATGAATTCCGTTTCAGCGGGGACTGAAGTCCCGCGCGGAAAGCGGGGCTAAAGCCCCGCACTCCATGGAGTGCGGCGATTTATCGCCGCTTTTTTGTGAAGGCTTTAGCCTTCACAATCTCACCATTGATCCGGATGAAAACGGAGTACCGGTCGGGGTGGAACCCGTTCCTCCAATCCATGCAATGGAAGCACGCCTTACGCGGCCCGCTATTCCGACGTCTGATATACCATGCCGCTTCACCGGGCACGACAAGCGTGCCCCTCCATGTTTCGAAGGGACCTGCTTGTCAGGTCCATTCCAGGTTCTATGCGAGGTTTTCGAGGTTTTCCCTTCTATCCGGCATGCAAGGTTTTTCTGCCAGAACATTGTGGCGAAATCAAAAACCCCGTGAAATCCGTCACTTACGTGGGAAATCACGGGGTTTTGGATATCTACTGTGGATTGAGGCTGTCGGGACTCGAACCCGAGACCTACGGATTAAAAGTCCGTTGCTCTACCACCTGAGCTACAGCCCCAACTAACTTCTTGTATCACTTCCCACGCCCGAAAACTTCACAGGACGCTTGAGTTGACAAGCGTCCTTTAGTTTTCGGATCGGCTCTCACCCGCTTAGGCGCCCAATTTTACCGTGCACCGCCGGGTATCTCCGGCCCTTGACGGCCTCAGACCGTTTTCCTTGGACACCCGATCTCGCCACCCACCGCATTATTCAATTGTCCGGCCCGCTTTGAGGCCTCCCGCATTCTCCACGGAATTGCTAACCTCACCCCGCCCGGTTCTCCGAGGTGTGATCAACAGGAACTTATCACACTCGTCCCAGCCACTGGGCCATGGGCGGACCAGCCGGTATGCTCCTCGGCAGCACCCATGTCGGGCATTCTCGCAACAGCGGTCTGGCTTCTTTTCCTAATTTTAACCGGCTCGTCTGGATTAGCCAGGGCCCCGATCGTCGGAGATGACGTCGCCGGCGGCGGAACGGGCAGGGCTCGCCGATCGGCAATGGAGTATATCGAGGCTGGGATTGGCTTCCTTCACCTCAGCGATTGGTGGATGTGCGAGAAGCCGACAGATGGAAGGACTATCCTCTTGCTGAATCGGTCCAAACTGGTGAGGATGCCGGTGGTTGCGGCCCGATCGATCTGCCTTTGTGCGTCCATGCTGGTCGAGGAAACCGGGAACCGGGCTAGTTTGAGCTAATGGTTCCGGCGGCCATCAAAAGGCCGACCGAAGGAGTTCCGCCGGGAAGGAGGTTCCCTCAGGGGCTGATGGGGGTCACGTCTTTATCCGAATTGGCGATGGCGATGGGGATGGCGATAGCAGCGGCGACCATTCCTCCCACGACCAGTTTGTCATCGATTGTCAGCAGTTCATCGACCTGCCGCTGGCCACGAATCGTCTGAGTGCCCACCACCACGAGGAGTTGATCGCGGGCAGAGGGCGGGGCCGTTGTAGCATCCCAGACGCGCACGGTAGCCAAGCTGTCGGGCTCCACGCGGAGGTGATAGATTCCCGGAGTGATGCCCACGATTTGAAACCGGCCCTGGCGGTCGCTCCTCGCGTGGGTCAGGGCTTTGGGGGAATCAGGCCGATAGAGGGTCAACAAGACGTTCGCGAGTGGGGCTCCCTGGGGAGAAACAACCGTGCCCTGGAGGGTATTTCGGCCAACCAGGCGAATGTCGGGGATACGAGGCCGGTTGCCCGTGGCCTGCTGCGATTCGGGGTTGCCCGCCTGGGCCTGACCGACCGCCAGGCATAAGAGGATTGCCAACGCGAGGATACCGCGAATTCCGGTGGTACGAGGCCAACTTCCGCACGTCATTGCCGATCCTCCAACAGATTTCCGTAGGTCGGAAAAAGTTACGGTGATAACGTTAAAAGTTTCTCCGAGGCAGACCGAGTATCGAACATCTCCAGGTCGGCAGAAGGGAGAATGACCTTACCGCCAACGGCCGGGGCGCGGAAAGTAGCCTCTCGTCAGGGAAGCTGTCAAGAGATGTTTTTCTCGATGCGACGTCCCAAGCCGTTGATGTGAGCACTTCAGGGGGCGGTCGCCGGAGAGGGCGTGTAATAACTCATGGGGAGAGGTTCTGTTGCTTTTTGCCGCGGTAGAGTGATTTGATCGGGTGGGTTAAGCTGCGGGCGAATCAGTTGGCGAGTTGTTTGCGTATGAACTGGACCTGAGGTTCTCCGCCGAGGCCGCCGCCGGTGAGGCTTTCGGCAAGATAACGAACACGTTCTCGGGAGTTGACCGGGGAGCGGAAGTTGTCGCCTTTCTGGAGGATGGGGCGAGGGTCCGGCATTTCGCCGAAGGCTTCGCTTCCGGCGAGTTGGCAGGGGAACCAGTAGCCTCGACCCTCGTCATCGACGAGGTAGAACTCTCCGTAGCAGTGACCGGGCACCCAGACGGTGCGGGCCGGGACGCCTGCTGCCCGACAGAGAGCCACGAACAGGGAGGTCATGTCCTCGCAGTCGCCGACGCCCTCTTTCAATGCATAGACGGCCCCTCTCAGGGGTGCGCCGCTTTGATACTTGACGTGCTCCCGGACGAAGTTATAGATCGAACGGACCTTTTCCCAGTCGTTGCTGCCCTGGGCAATGAGGGTTTTCGCCTGCTCCATGATTTTTGGGTCCCGGGATTCGATCTTCGGGCTGGGACCGAGGAACACGCGAACATCGGTGGGTAGCTTGTCAGTGATTCGAAAGATCGTTGTGTCCGGCGGGGGGAGCTGGACATGTCGGCGGACCTCGACCGTCACAAGGGCGTGGGCCTCACTCCCGTTGGGTAGGCTGGGGATTTTTACCACCATCTGATCGACAAGGTTATCCACGGTGCGGTACTGGACGGTGACGCCTGGAGAGAAATCTTCTTCCACGATTTCCACCTGTTGTTCGGGCCAGTCGCGGGGGAGGGGGGCCGTCCCGACCATATTTCGGCAGGCACCGGCCACTGCCTTGACCACGATACCGGCCTGCCATTTGGAAACGACGGCCTCACCCAGCCGCCAGCCCTTGCCCTGGTCTTCCTTGAACTGGGCCCAAAGTGGGCGCGGCAAAACCGCGATGGTGAGCAAAACGAAGCAGCCGAAGCTCGCGATGCGATTCATTGCCCGTTCGTTATCTATCAAGCCACGCTTTGTGACAAACGCCTCATCCGCGGGCGAAGGACCTGCCGTCCTCAGCGGCGATGGCAATATCTTGCTGCATTTGGACGGTTATCACACCGACGTGTGTGCCTTCTGCAAGCCGTTGTTCCTCAGTCAACAACCGCAACCGGAGCTGTGCGGACGGTCGGTGGTCCAGCTTCGGAAAGCTTCACCGGGCCTGTGCCACGACCCGCTGCTGGAGGTAATCGGTCATGATCTGGAACACTTCTTCCAGATAGTAATCGCGTTTGATGCCTTCTTCGCTCCCTTCGTCGAGGGCACGGAGGCGTTTCTCTTCTTCCTTGTCGGCATTGAGTTCCTTGACCTGGGCCATGAATTTTTCTTCCTGGAGCGGCACCGTTTTCTTTTGACGTTGAGCGAGGTAGCGCTCGATGTCCTGCTTCACTTTCTGGAAGTCCGGGGAGTTATTGACCCGTTCTTCAGAACGCTTTTTCAGAAAGTCCACCACGGCACTGTTGACATCCGGATAGACCTGATATTTGGCCGGCTGGATGCGGTCGAAGGGGAGGGCGTAGTCGAGATCCGACTCGGCGATGCCCTCCAGATGATTGGTGAGTGAGGGGAGTTCGATATCGGCGAGCACGCCGCGGTTTTGAGTGCTGTCCCCGTCCGGTCGGTAAAACTGCTGGATGGTCAGTTTCAGGGCTCCCAGTTTGGGGGCATTGGGAAGACGGAAGAGTTCCTGCCCGAGATCAATGAGACTCTGCACGGTACCCTTTCCATGGGTGCTGTGGTCGCCGACGATCAGCCCGCGGCGGTAGTCCTGAATTGCACCGGCGAGTATTTCGCTGGCACTGGCGCTGAATTTACTGATGAGCACGATGAGCGGACCGCGCCAGGCGACGCTGGTGTCCTCGTCGTCGTAAACCATCACCCGACCTGCCGAATCCTTCACCTGGACGATGGGACCACTTTCGATGAACAGGCCGGTGAGGTTGATGGCTTCCTGGAGCGAGCCGCCGCCGTTTCGCCGGAGATCCAGAATGACGCCATCCACGCCCTGCTGGGTGAAGGAGTCGAGGATGCGCCGCACATCTCGCGTGGTGCTGCGGAATTCAGGGATGCCCAGCCGGGCACCGCTCATATCCATATAGAAGCTGGGCAGGTCGATCACTCCGATGCGGTACGGTTTGCCGTCCGGCTTTTGCCCCACTTCGAAGACCTGTCCCTTGGCCTCGCTGTCTTTGAGTTCAATTTTTTCACGGGTGATGGTGATGATTCGTTTGGGACTGCCGTCGGCAGGGAGTACTTCCAGCCGGACCACCGTGCCCCGTTTTCCGCGGATGAGCTGAACAACATCGGAAAGTTTCATATCGACGACGTCCACGATTTCGCCGTCTTCGCCCTGTCCCACGCCGATGATTTTGTCATCGACTTTGAGGCGACCATCTTTTGCCGCCGCTCCTCCCGGGATGATGCGTTTCACCACGACATAGCCGTCTTCCGACTGGAGGGCCGCCCCGATGCCTTCCAGCTCGAGTTTCATGGTGATGTCGAAGTTTTCCAGCGTCTCGGGGGACATGTAACTGGTGTGGGGATCATAAGCCTCGCAGATGGCCGACAGATAGGTCTCGAGGAGTTCGTCCTCGTCAGTCTGGTGGATTCGCTTGGCGAAGCTCGTGTAACGGCGCTGAAGCTTTTCGATGGCTGCCGGTCCGCTCGTCTCTTTGTCCGCCTTGAGAACGAGCAAATCAAGCTTGATCCGTTTCCGCCAGCGGTCATGGGCCTCCGCGGGCGTTTTGGGATAGGTCAGAAGATCGGGATCGCGGATGATCTCCTCGTCCTGGGTGAAATCGAGAGGCTGCTGGAGGATTTCCAGGGCGGTGGCCACCCGCTCGTCCACCCGTTTGAGGAATACGGAAAAGATTTCATAAGCCGGGCTGATGTCTCCACTCTTAAGCAGCGTTGCCCACTGGTCCTGTTTCTCGGCGAAGCGATCCACATCAGATTGATAGAAATAGAGTTTCATGGGGTCGAGGGACTTGAGGAACAATTTGAACGCCCGCCGCGAAATTTCCTCGTCCAGAGGATGTTTGGTGAGATGCCCCTGGGGAAGCCGGATGGCAATCGTCCGTGCGATGTAGCGGTCCTGGGCACGTGGCCCGGCGGGGTCTCCACAGGCGGAAATGCTGCTGACAAGGACAAGAAGTCCAGTCCAAAGAAGGATGAGGGGCACCCTCGAGTAAGAGCGTTGGGACAATCTCATCGCTGGAATCCAAAACAAAAGGGGAAACTTTACCATCCGGTCCGGCGTATGCGTTAGCCCGACCAACTGTCCACTCATCAACAATACACCTTTGCTGACCTAATTTTAACCCGGTTGATCCAATCGGGGGAGTGTAAAAAACACAGCGGCAGGACGGTGAAAGGCCGCGTTGGGGTGCCTCTTTACCGCGATTGTGAGTGGCTCATCCCCCTTGATAGCCCGCCGAAGTCTGTCCCGGCAGACCGGGCGATAATTTGCGGATATCGCGCCCAAAACCCGCCGAATTCCGTGAAATCGTAGCATTGGGGACGGGATTTCACAAGGTGAAAGTTGCCGCCCCGCGGACGTCCTTTTCACGTCCGCCTGCCGGAGGGACCCGCCCGTCGGGTCTGATGAACACCGATTGATGACCCATCCCTCCTCGCCGGGCACGACAAGCGTGCCCCTCCGACGTTTCGGAGGGACGTGCTTGTCACGTCCGCCTCTCGGAGGGACCTTTTCCGGAGGGACCCGCTCGTCGGGTCCGCTTTTCGACGTTGGATCATCCATTGCCTTTCACCGCGGACTGAAGTCCCACGTGGAAAGCGGGGCTAAAGCCCCGCACTCCATGGAGTGCGGCGATTTATCATGGAGTGCGGCGATTTATCGCCGCTTTCTGGTGAAGGCTTTAGCCTTCACAATCTCACCGTTGGTCGAGATATCAACTGAGTAGCGGTCGGGGCGGAACCCGAGCCTCCAATCCATCCAATGGAAGGACAAGTTCCAGGGCGTCCATTCATGAGTTGTCAGGTCCATCTTCCGGAGGGACCCGCTTGTCGGGTCCGCTCGCGCACGTTCGATCATCCATTCGCTTTCGCCGGGCACGACAAGCGTGCCCCTCCGACCTTTCGGAGGGACGTGCTTGTCACGTCCGCCTCTCGGAGGGACCTTTTCCGGAGGGCCCCGCTCGTTTGGTCCGCTCGCGCACGTTCGATCATCCATTCGCTTTCACCGGGCACGACAAGCGTGCCCCTCCGACCTTTCGGAGGGACGTGCTTGTCACGTCCGCCTGCCGGAGGGACCTTTTCCGGAGGGACCCGCTCGTCGGGTCCGCTTTTCGACGTTGGATCATCCATTGCCTTTCACCGGGGACTGAAGTCCCGCGCCGAAAGCGGGGCTAAAGCCCCGCACTCCACGTATCGACGACCCGGTTCCACGCCAGCCACGCCACCGGCACGGGCAATTCATGAATTGCTTCTACCGACACATTGGGCCCGTGCCATCCGAAAAGTGGAAATGAGGCAACCTCCTGCCCACTTGTCAGAGTGGGCCAAACCGGCGAAGATAAGGGTTTTCGGCCAACCATGTGCGAGGCATCTCCCCTCACGCCACGAGTGATTGCCCAATGAGTCTTTAGAGAGAGGCTTCGCGGTTGGGCACTCCGGAGCAGGACAAAGGAGACCGACTACCATGCGCCGTCCATTTGTTGCAGGCAACTGGAAGATGCATATGGACCGAGCTTCTGCCGTCGCGCTGGCTGAAGCCGTGGCGGAAGGGGCCGGGGCCTACCCTGGCGTGGACGTCGCGGTTTGTCCTCCGTTCGTTTATCTCGAGGCGGTGGCGCAGGCCCTGGTGGGAAGCCCGGTCGCCCTCGGAGCGCAGAACCTTTATCCCGAACCCAAGGGCGCCTACACCGGCGAGATCAGCGGGCCCATGCTCAAAGATATGGGTTGCCGGTATGTGATCCTCGGGCACAGCGAACGCCGGGCGATGGGCGAGTCGAGCGAATTCGTGAACGAAAAGGTGTTTGCCGCCCTGGAGTGTGGGCTGCAACCCATCATCTGTGTGGGGGAAACGCTCCGGCAGAGAAAAGAAGGCAAGACCCTCGCGGTGGTCCGGCGTCAAATTGATGGCAGCCTCTCCGGGCTCACTGCGGACCAGATGCGGCAGTGTGTCATCGCCTACGAGCCAGTATGGGCCATCGGAACGGGGGAGAACGCCACTCCCGAGCAGGCCGAGGAGGTCCAGTCCGAAATCCGCCGCCTTCTTGGGGAGCGATTCGGGAAGGACGTTGCAGATTCGGTGCGAATTCAGTACGGTGGAAGTGTCAAGGCGGCGATTGCAGGAGATATATTCCGGCAGCCCAATGTGGACGGTGGCCTGATCGGCGGCGCAAGCCTCAAGGCCGATGAGTTTCTGGGGATTGTTGCGGCCGCCCAAAAGGTCAAAGTGGGGACCTGATGTGGCGAGAAACGCGGTGAGGATATGAAGTTTCTTATTCTGATATTACTGGTCCTGACGGCCATTTTCATGATCCTGCTGGTGCTCATTCAGCGGGGGCGCGGCGGTGGACTGGCTGGTGCCTTCGGGGGCCTCGGTGGCCAGAGCGCATTTGGTGCCAAGGCGGGGGATACCTTCACACGCATCACGATTGGGGTGGCTGCCTTCTGGATCTGCCTTTGCATCCTCAGTCACCTGTATTTCCGATGGACGCATCGGTCCCGGCTTGATTTGGGACCCACGGCTCCGACGGTCACGAATTCAGCCCCTCTGGAGCCGACAACACTTCCCGAGCCGTCCGGGCAGGGGACAGGAGGGGCTACGGACAATCCCACGAGCAGCGCTCCGGTCGCTCCGACGCCGCAGTAGATCGTCACTGGCGCAGCGGGTCTTTCCCGCTCGGACTTCCTTTTTAAGCGACGTTATCGTGTTCTTTTGAGTTGCCCAACGCAGAAGGCTGTGCCGCTTCGCAACTCCGGGGCTAGAATGAGCGATCGTGGAGGGAAGTGACCGCCGCAAAGCGGGCATTGATTCGGAATGCGGAGGCATCCCCGTTGCTTTGCAGCATGACCGGTTTCGGCGAAGCCCGATTGCAGAAGGACGAGACGTCCTTTCGGGTGGAAATCCGCGCGGTCAACAATCGATTCCTGAAAATATCGATTCGCTGCAACGAAGATCTGCCCGCGGCCGCGGAGAATGAGATCGAAAATCTGGTTCGGAAGTACATTCGTCGCGGCACGGTGCAGGTAGCGCTGTTCCTGGATCGGCAACCGCGGCCTGGAGACTATCGGATCAATACCCAGGTTTTGCTGGGGTATTACCGTCAGGTGGAAGCTGCCGCCTTGGATGCCGGTTTAACGCCGCCTTCCGGCATCGAGCCGTTTCTGGTGCTTCCCGGCATTGTGAGTGAGCTGGTTGATCCCTCCGCCTATGTTGCGGAAATTCTTCCCTCACTCCTCACGGTGATCGCACAGGCCCTGGAGCAACTCCAGGCGATGCGCATTCGCGAGGGCCACGCGATGGCTGCGGATATGCGGGCAACGTGCCTGCGGATCTACTCCCTCAGCGAAGAGGTGGAGCAGCGGGCGCCCATGGTCGTCGAGAATTATCGGCAACGGCTCCAGGAGAGGATGACCCGATTGCTGGGGGAAGCAGCAGAGGTTCTGAAGCCGGAAGACATTTTGAAGGAAGCGGGACTTTTCGCGGAACGGGCGGACATCTCGGAAGAGATCGTTCGCCTGCGCAGCCACGTTCAGCAGTTCCTCTCCGTGTTGGAGAGTCCCGGGGAAGAACCCCCCGGCCGACGTCTGGAATTCCTTACCCAGGAGATGTTCCGCGAAATCAATACCATGGGCGCCAAGGCCAATGATGCCGAAATCAGTCGTTGTGTGGTGGATATGAAGACCCAGGTGGAACGGCTGCGGGAAATGGTCCAAAATGTCGAATGACCGTCCTTTACAAGGGCCGGAAAACCGACCCGGACGCATTGTCATCCTTTCCGGGCCATCGGGGGTGGGCAAGACCACGGTGGCCAATCGGCTGCTGGCAGAATCCCCGGTGCCTCTCGTGAGAAGTGTGTCGGCCACCACGCGGCCTCGTCGCCCGGAGGAAATCGATGGGGTTCATTACCGCTTCTTCACCCCGGAAGAATTCGAGCGGCTCCGCCAGGCCGGGGCCTTTCTGGAGTGCTTCCAGGTGTTCGATGACGGCCACTGGTACGGCACCTTGAAAGAACCAATCCTTTCCGCATTACAATCGGGTAAATGGGTGCTGCTGGTCATTGATGTCCGTGGGGCACTGACTGTTCAGGAGCAATTCCCTGATGCCGTGAGCATCTTTCTGCTCCCCACCAGTTGGGAAGAGCTGGAACAACGCCTGCGCGGACGGGGTACGGAACCGGAAGAAGTTGTGCGACTGCGATTGGAAAGGGCGGCCGAGGAGTTGCGACTTTCCGAGCGGTACCGTTACCGCGTGGTGAACGATCGACTGGAAGACACCGTTCGTGCCATTTGTGACATCCTGAGGAAAGAAGCAGGAATCACCGCAGACGTGGGTGAATCCGGTCAGCCAGTACTCTCTCAGTCGGAAACAGGAGGCGAGCGCCATGTACGAGGAACTGAAAGATGATGCCCTGATCGACAAGGTGGGAGGCCGTTTCAAGCTCTCCACCCTCATTCAAAAGCGGCTGGTGGCGCTGATGAAAGGGGCCCCGCCGCTTGTCGATCTGGACACCAAAGATCGCATCCAGATTGTGCTTCGCGAAATTATGGAGGATAAGATCTATCTCGACTTGGGCGGCAACGTGCGCACTGTCGCCGACCGATCCGATCAACCGCCACCCAGCTTGAGCTCCTTATGAAAGGGCGTGAGATTGTCATCGGCGTAACAGGGGGGATCGCGGCCTATAAGACGGCGGCCCTGGTGAGCCGTCTCGTGCAGGCCGGCGCCGGTGTCACGGTTATCATGACGCAGGCCGCGACCCAGCTCGTTGCGCCGAAAACATTCGAGGCGCTGACAGGTCGGCCCGTGGCGCTCGATATGTGGGCTCCCCTGAGCGCCCATCCCCATATCGACCTGGCAGAAAAGGCCGAGATTCTCTGTGTGGCACCGGCGACGGCCAACTTTCTGGCCAAGGCTGCCTGCGGACTCGCCGACGATTTGCTCTCCACGACGGTTCTGGCGTTCGCCGGTCCCGTTGTGATCGCCCCCGCCATGAACACCCGAATGTGGCAGAAACCCGCCGTTCAGCGAAATGTTCAGCGGCTGCGAGAGGATGGTTTCATTCTCATCGACCCGGAGGAGGGCTACCTCAGTTGTGGCATGACCGGCCCGGGTAGGATGGCCGAGCCGGAGACGATCTTCCAGCGTCTGAAAGCCATTCTGGAAGAAATGTCTGGCCCGCCAGCGGAGTCCGGCTGATCTTTCCTATCGGGTCACGACTCGTCTTTTCAGCTTTTTTGGTGACCGCGATGAGCCGCGCCGTTTGGCCTTTCGGGTTCGCGGCCGTATAATTTAGGTATCAACGGTACGAAATACTCTGGATTTGTAAGAAATGTTTTTTGAGGCTAGTTAGAAAGCGGTCCTGGTTTGTTCTGCTCACACCGGCGGTTGATTTTCCCGCTTCCTGCTGTTTCCACTGGCGAGAGAGGTAGTCCCATGACCGGTTTGGTTCGCATTTCTGAAGCCGCGTCTCTGGCGCTTCATGCACTGGGGGTGATGGCGCGTTCCCCGCAGCGGTGGACCACGGAGCGCCTCGCGGAGGTTCTCCGTGCTTCAACGCATCATCTTGCCAAGGTCATGCAGCGTCTTGTCAAGGCGGGGCTGTTGCGTTCCGTGCGGGGGCCTCATGGCGGTTTTGAATTGACACGACCCCCTGAAGAGATCACCCTTGCTGAGATTTATCAGGCCATCGAGGGTCCACTTCCCACGGCGGGTTGTCTCCTGGGAGAACCGATCTGCCGAAATGGAGCGGCGAACTGCATGCTGGGCGATTTGGTCAACATGGTCCACCGCGAGGTGCACGACTATCTCTCCCGCACCACGCTTCAACGAATGGCTCAGGCCCTGGACCTAATCACCATTCCCACACCCGGCGATAGCGTTTCCCAGCCCCTCGACCCACCCTGTCATCTCACGTCCCTGAGCTGAACCGGGTCGCCACTGACTGCCGCTGCTGTGGGCGAGTCTTGAACTTCCGGAATTACGCCCGATTCGCTGGTCGAATGATTGATCCGCCAGTCGGGGCGATTCTCAAATGGCCCCTCTTCGAGCTTTGATCGACTCGTCCGCGTTCGAGGTGCAGTCCGTGCGATTGAACGTTTGTCCTTACCACCCGAGATTACCAACGGTTAACGTGCGGGTGAATTTCGCCGAAAATTCGCCTTGACCGTCTTCTCCAGTGGGTGCTATATTGCGGCGTCTCGCCGGAGAGGCGTGTTTCTTGACCCACTCTGTTCTCCATGCGCTCGGTTACAGGAGGGACCGACATGCAAGGAAAGGAATTCCAATTCGCAGGGAAGCGTCACATTCGATGGAAACTCGTCCTGGGGGTTCTCGGAATTGTCGGCGCGGCAGTAGCCATTCGATGGTTCTGGGGAAGTGAACGGGCGACAGCGCAGGCTCCCGGCCCCGGTTCCGCAAGCACCGCACGTTCAACCCCCGAGGCCATTCCTGCTCCCGCTCCGCGCGGAAATTCAGGCGCGTCCCAGGCACCAGGTGCCTCCGGCGCTGTCACCTCACAACCGAGCCAGCCGCAGATCGTGGCGGTGGTTAATGGGGAACCCATCACCCGCGACGAACTGCGTCGGGAATGCCTCCGCCGGTATGGCGAAGAAGTTCTGGAAAGCGTGGTGAACAAGTATCTCATCATGGAGGAGTGCCAGCGCCGCGGAATCACCGTGACGGCCGAAGAAATCGACGCCGAGATCACGCGGATGGCCACCCGATTCGGCATGCCCGTCGAAGCCTGGCTGAAACTCCTCAAGGACGAGCGGGGCATCAAGCCCGAGCAATATCGCCGCGATATCATCTGGCCGATGCTGGCCCTGAGAAAACTGGCTGGACAAAAACTCCTCGTAACGCCGGAGGAACTGCAACGGGAATTTGAGAGTCGCTATGGCCCGGCCGTCAAAGCACGGATGATTGTCGTCAGTCGGCGGGACCTGGCGGAACGCCTGCGGAACGAGGCGGTTGCCCATCCAGACCAGTTCGGCGACCTGGCCAAGCAGTATTCGGAAGACGCGGCCAGCGCAAGCCTTAAGGGACTCATCCAGCCGATCCGCAAACATGTCGGGCAGAAAGAAATTGAAGACGTGGCGTTCGGCCTCAAGCCGGGAGAAATTTCCCCGGTCATTCCCGTGGCCAATCAATTTGTCATTTTGAAGTGCGAGGACCAGCTTCCCGCTGTGAAAGTCCGCCTGGAAGACGTGCGGGCGGAGCTGGAAGAAATGGCCCGCGACGCCAAACTGCGGACGGTTGCCCAGGAAATCTTTCAGGAGCTTCAGAAGCGGGCCCAGGTGGTCAACGTCCTCAACGATCCTCAAAAGCGTCAGCAGATGCCCGGCGTGGCTGCTCTCATTAACGGTCGGCCGATCCGGCTGGAAGATCTCGGTGAGATCTGTATCGACCGCCACGGGGAGGAGGTCCTGGAATTGACTATCAACCGCAAACTCATCGAACAGGCGTGCAAGAAAAGAGGTATCACGATTACCGATGCCGATGTGGAAGCGGAAATCGCGCGGTTGGCCTCTCAGAATTTGCCTCCGCGAGCGGATGGCAAGCCCGATGTGGAAAGATGGGTGGATATGATCTGTGAGCAACAGAAGATCACGCCTGAGATCTATCGGCACGACCTCGTCTGGCCCACCGTTGCGCTCAAGAAACTGGTCAATGCCGACGTCCAGGTAACCGATGAAGACCTGAAGAAGGCCTTCGAGGCGAATTATGGTCCCCGGGTGCGGTGCCGGGCCATCGTGCTCAATAATCTTCGGCGGGCCCAGCAGGTGTGGGAGAAGGCACGTGCCAATCCCACGGAAGAGAACTTCGCCGACCTCGCCGAACAGTACTCCATCGATCCCGCCACGCGGGCCCTCCGTGGCGAAGTGGCCCCCATCCAAAAACACGGTGGTCAGCCCAATCTGGAAGAGGAAGCTTTCTCGCTCAAACCTGGGGAAATCTCAGGGATTATCCAGGTAGGACCGGAAACCTACGTCATTCTCTACTGCCTGGGCTTCACCAAACCCGTGGATGTGGATTTTGCTTCCGTCAAAGACATCCTCACGGAGGATATTCGGGAAAAGAAACTGCGTCTTGCCATGGCAGACTATTTTGACAAGTTGCGGGCGGCCGCCACGATTGACAATTTCCTGGCCGGCACCACCCAGTCCCCCAATTTGACTCGTCGTGCCGCGGGGATGGAATCGACCGTTCGCTAGGCCCTGCACCGGGTTTACCGATACGAGAGAATGACGGGAACCTCGCGAACGCGTTCTCGGGCTGTGTTCACCCCGCCTCGAGAAGACGTGTGAGGTGGCGAAAGACCTCGCGCACAGAGACCACCCCAACAAGCTGGCCGTCGCTGAGAATAGGGATGTGCCGATAACCACCGACCGCCATACGATGGATGGCAAACGCCAAGCGGTCTTCCAGTTCGAGCGTCTCGACCGGCGAGGTCATGAAATCTCGCACAGCACGGTTTTCCCATTCCGCCCGATCGAGGCTGAGCCGAAGCAGCGCATCGCGTTCCGTGAAGATACCCACGAGCTGCGACGCTTCCATGACCAGGGCACAACCGGTCCGCGCGGCGACCATCCGCCGCAGGACTTCTCCCACCGGCGTTTCCGGTGACACGCAAACGGGATCGCGGATGTCGAGCCGGCCGATGCGATCGTAGGCAACGCTTCGTTCCAGCTCATTCTGGGGAACAAACGCCTCTTCCTGGGTGAGCGACTGATGACAGCGGACACACTCGTCGGCCCCCGCCAGGTTTTCGTGGCCACAATCGGGACAGATAATCCGCGTCATACTGTCCTCTACGTGTTGTGCAAACAGTGAAGTCGAGGTGTTACCTCGCCGGAGTTCCGTCTTCCGGCACCACCCAGGTGTCGCCTTCGTGAAAGAGGTCATCCAGGGACCGAGGCCCCCCGCGGGCCGCGATTGCCTTGGCGAGCTGCTCGTTGAGCAGCCCGTCATAGGTGGGTTGTTCCACCGCCCGGAAAACACCGATCGGCTCAGGAAAATCGGGATATCGCATGCGGCTGAGGACGTAGGCGAGAGTCGGATCGGCAGCCTTTTCATCATGGACGGCGATGTCCGCCTCGGTCACGCCGTCTCCCAGTTCCACGATCTCGGGGAGACATCCCCGGAATCGAATGCCTTTGTTCCGATTCTTGCCGAAGAGCATCGGCTTGCCATGCTCCAGTTCGAGAATATGATCCTCCTTCACCTGGCGATCGGTGGCGTATTCCCAGGCCCCGTCGTAGAAAACGACACAATTCTGGTAGATTTCCACGAAAGAGGTGCCTTTATGGGCGGCCGCCCGCTCCAGCACCATCGCCAAATGCTTTTGGTAAACGTCGATACTCCGCGCGACGAATGTGGCCTCCGCCCCAATCGCAAGGGAGATGGCATTGACCGGATGCTCCAGTGTGCCGAAGGGATTGCTCTTCGTGGGATGGCCAAGGGGAGTGGTCGGCGATGACTGACCCTTGGTGAGTCCATAGATTCGGTTGTTAAACAACAGGATAGTCAGATCGACATTCCGCCGGATGACGTGCATGAGGTGATTCCCGCCGATGCTCAGCCCATCGCCATCCCCGGTAATCACCCACACATGAAGGTCCGGGCGGGTGCACTTGAGCCCGGTGGCGATGGCCGGGGCCCGACCGTGAATCCCGTGGATTCCGTACGTATTGACGTAGTAGGGAAAACGGCTGGAACATCCAATGCCCGAGATGAATACCGTCTTTTCCCGAGGCAGGCCCAGACTGGCGAGAGTTTTCTTGACCTGGGCGAGGATGGCGTAGTCGCCGCAACCGGGGCACCATCGCACTTCCTGCCCGCTGGCATAATCATTCGGAGTCAGTTTCGCAGCTTCCACAAGGGCATCGACGGACATCGGTCAATCCTCACGCACAATGATTTTCAGGGAGGTGTTTTCCTGCGAGCGCGGATTCTTTTTCAGTTTTCACGCGCTTTGTTACTTGACGTATTCCACGACAACATTTTCCGAGGGTTGCGAGGTTTTCTCTCCGGTTTCAAGGATGGCCAGGGCGGCCTCCACAAGTTCACTCACAGTGAACGGGCGGCCTTGCACCTTATTTACCCGATGCACCGGCCGGAGATATTTCGCCTGCAATAACAGGGCGAGTTGTCCGAGATTCAACTCCGGCACCATGACGTGCTCATATCGGGACAGAATATCCTCCAGATCGAGAGGCAGGGGATTGAGGTAGCGGAGGTGCGTGAAGGCGACGTCCTGGCCGGTCGCCCACAGTTCCTGCACCGCCGAATACACCGAGCCATACGTGCTTCCCCAGCTTACGATGAGAAGCTTTCCCGACTTGGGGCCTTCCACGACCTGCGGCGGATAATCCTTGGCGATGAGGGCCACCTTTTTGGCCCGCAGTTCCACCATCCGCTGGTGATTGTCACCGTCGTAACTCACCGCTCCGGTTCCATCCTGTTTTTCCAGGCCGCCGATCCGGTGCATGAGCTGCGGTGTTCCCGGAATCGCCCAGGGACGTGCCAGCCACTCGTTACGGGCATAGGGGAGGAACGGCTGTCCCTCGACGGGTTGCGGATGCTCGACGGGTATCCTGGGGAGTGAAGACATGTTGGGGATCCGCCACGGCTCGGAGCCGTTGGCCACGTAGGCGTCGCTGAGAATGATGACGGGCGTCATATGTTTGACGGCGATCCGCCAGGCCTCGATGGCGATGTCGAAGCAGTCGGCAGGGCTCCGCGGAGCGACGATAGCCACGGGGCATTCCCCATGCCGCCCGAACATGGCCTGGAGGAGATCGGCCTGTTCCGTCTTGGTGGGCATTCCCGTACTCGGTCCTGCACGCTGCACATCAATCACCAAGAGCGGCAATTCCAGCATCACGGCCAGACCGATGCCCTCGAGCTTGAGCGAAATCCCCGGACCACTGCTTGCAGTGACCGCCATGGCTCCCCCGAAGGAGGCTCCAATGGCCGCTGCGACGGCGGCAATCTCATCTTCTGCCTGAAACACACGAACCCCAAACTCGCGACGGAGGGCCAGTTCGTGGAGAATGTCGCTGGCGGGTGTGATCGGATAACCAGCAAAAAAGAGATCACAGCCACTGAGCCGGGACGCCGCCATCAGTCCCCACGCCAATGCCTGATTTCCCATGATGTTGCGATACGTTCCCGGCGGGAGTTTGACGGGCGGAACCACGTAGCGATGGTGAATAAGTTCGGTGGTCTCCCCATAGTGGTAACCGGCCATCAGGGCCCGGCGGTTGGCCTCCGCGATGATAGGCTTCTTGCCGAACTTGGCCTCAATGAAGCGGAGGGTGGGTTCCAGCGGCCGATCGAAGATCCAGTACACCAGGCCCATCGCGAAGAAGTTACGGCAACGATCCGCTTCCTTCGTTGTCAGGCCGAGATCCTTGACGGCTTCGCGAGTCAGCCGCGTGATTTCCACGGTGACAAGCTGATAATTGGCCACCGTGCCGTCTTCCAGGGGGTTGGATTTGTATCCCGCAAGCTCCAGGTCCCGTGGGGAAAACGAGTCCACGTCCACAATCAGCAAACCGCCCGGCACCAGATCGGGAAGACTCGTGGCCAGGGCCGCAGGGTTCATCGCCACCAGGGCGTCCACCTTATCACCGGGCGTGTACACCCGCTTGGCACCGAAGTGCACCTGGAAGCCACTCACTCCGGCCTTGGTACCCCGAGGCGCGCGGATTTCCGCCGGAAAGTCGGGAAACGTGACGACGTCGTTACCCGCCACCGCCGAGGTATGGGTGAACTGGGTCCCGGCCAGTTGCATCCCATCTCCCGAGTCTCCCGAAAAGCGTACCGTGGCCTCTTCCAGCTCTATCACCCGTTTTTCCATAACGCCCTGGCCCTTCTGAATGCCGCCCGGGGCAGGATTGTTGGAAGTTGCGGAAATCGGAGGTTCCATGGGATTGTTACCTTTCAGGGCCCTTCACGCTCGATCAAAACGTCAGGAGTTGGAGGTAATGTGTACACCGCACGCGGAAAATGTTCCACAAGCCACTGAATGATGTTGATCGCATCGACCATCCCCACAACCTGTCCATCGTCATCCACCAGGGGCAGATGCCGATAGCCACGGTAGGACATGCGCGAAATAGCTTCTGCCAGACTGTCTTTCTTTTCCACAGTCACCGGGTTGGGAGATGCCACGTCTCCTATTGGGGTCTCCAAATCCGTGGCCTCCGCCAAACAGCGGAGGGCGTCTCTCTCTGTGAAGATCCCCACGGTTTGACCGCGATCGCAGACGGTCACAGCGCCCAGCTTCTGATCCCGCATTAGCTCCAGAACAGTTCTCAGGGGAACGCCACGCGCCACAGAAACAACAGGAGACGTGGCCAGCCGTGCCACGGGCTCACGCGAGATGTTGAAGGTGTTCAAAAGAGACGCCATGGCCTTGGTTCCGGAATGGCGCGACGAGCCACCCTTACCGCTGCTCCATCCCTGGAGAGTGACCCGACAAAGCAAAAGTCTTTCACGCAACTCACACTTGTAATCCGCTGGCCGGTGTTTTACCCCGGATCCGGTGCCCTTTCGGTCCCCCACATGGGCACGCCGTCCCCGTGAGGCTCGCGCTTCCCGGCCATTTCCCCGTAATCTGCAGGGAATTGATGCCCTCCCGCCCCTTCACTAAGCAAACCATCGGCAAACTTTCCCATTTGAGGATATCAATTTTGTCACTCTTAATTCTTTCATTTCCAGCCCCCTATGTCAATGCAGCGATTTGCTGATACATTCCCACTTTCCCTCTGGCGACGGGAATGCGCGGGTCCGCGCGGGCTCGCGGCACCATCATACGGACCGCGATTCGGTAGGGGCAATTCATGAATTGGCCCAACCTACGTCGGAGGGACCCGCTTGTCGGGTCCGCCGTTCAACCTTCGATCGTCCATTCCGCCTCACCGGGCACGACCAGCGTGCCCCTCCGACCCATCTCTTCGGAGGGACGTCCTTGTCACGTCCGTTCTTCAACATTGGATCGTCCATTGCCTTTCGGCGGGGACTCAAGTCCCGCGCCGAAAGCGGGGCTAAAGCCCCGCACTCCATGGAGTGCGGCGATTCATCGCCGCTTTTCGGTGAAGGCTTTAGCCTTCACCACCTTGCCGTTGGCGATGTTTTGCCACAACCACGAAAGCGTACCCCTGGTAGGGGCAATTCATGAATTGGCCCAACCTGCGTCGGAGGGACCCGCTTGTCGGGTCCGCCGTTCACCTTTCGATCGTCCATTCCGCCTCACCGGGCACGACCAGCGTGCCCCTCCGACCTATACCGGAGGGACCTGCTCGTCAGGTCCGCTTATCCACGTTCGATGTTCCATTTGCCTTCACCGGGCACGAGAGGCGTGCCTCTCCGACCCATCTCTTCGGAGGGACGTCCTTGTCACGTCCGTTCTTCAACATTGGATCGTCCATTGCCTTTCGGCGGGGACTCAAGTCCCGCGCCGAAAGCGGGGCTAAAGCCCCGCACTCCATGGAGTGCGGCGATTCATCGCCGCTTTTCGGTGAAGGCTTTAGTCTTCACCACCTTGCCGTTGGCGATGTTTTGCCACAACCACGAAAGCACACCCCTGGTAGGGGCAATTCATGAATTGCCCCAACCTACGTCGGAGGGACCCGCTTGTCGGGTCCGCCGTTCAACCTTCGATCGTCCATTCCGCCTCACCGGGCACGACCAGCGTGCCCCTGCGAAGTTTACCAGACGCCGTGGACAACGTCCCTCCAATAAACGCGGCTTCCACCCGGGCCAAGGCACACGACCATACGTACCCCAATTCGGTAGGGGCAATTCACGAATTGCCCCTCCAACACCCTGTGCCCGCGGCATGTCACGGGTTTTTGCAAAAATGGGGATGGCTCAGCACCGAGCGGGGACCGACCTGGGCGATTATCTACTGAGACGCTGGTGTTTTTAAATCGTGAGGAAAGTTATTCCCAAAGCCAGTCCAACTGCGCCACGGCGGCGGGGATGGAGATGAAAAATGGCAGCCATACCGCAAACGCCGGGGATAGTAGGTAGATGTTGCCCAGATATTCGCAGGTGAGGACGACGGCTGTGAAAAGGCCCACGACAAGAATGCCCAACCCCAGCGCGATGAAGACGTTTCTCTGCTCCCGCCGCACCACCAAAGGCAACCCTAAAAACAGCAGGTTGAGATCGCGAAGAGGCTGCACAATCCGGGCATGGATCCGCACCCGCACGTCCGCGCCCAGATCCAGACTCGGATTATGCAATCCGCGAATCAGACCCAGCGTGGAGGAATATTCCCGCCATGCCCTTCCTCCTGTTAACTGTTCAAAATCGATGTTACTGACCACAAAACACTGATCGTCCTTAAGCCAGGGATGATCGTGCGGAGTGAGGATGACCGGGCGTCCCCGGAGGAAGAGCGAGGGTTTATCCTTCAAATCCTTGGGGCGGACCATCCTGTCCAAAAGATAGCCGCTGGGGTGGTCTTTGGTGGCGGGAAGATAATACGCATTCTCGGCCTGAAGCTGCCCGCCGTACTGATCCAGACCCGGCGGCAGGAGGAAGTTGGGTTCGGCAATCCGATAGTCTTTTCGGTAGGCGGCACGACCGCGAAGTAGGATATCCGTCTCGTTATCATACCGGGCCTGAATCGGCCAGCCTTTCTCGCCCAGCAGATCGGTGTTGGTTCGGGCAAGGAGGTGAATCATGCGGGGAAGAATCATTTCTCGATTGCAGACCCCAAGCAGGATGAGCACAACCGAGCCGACCACGACGGGGGCGGTCACCCGGGCACGCGAAATCCCCGCCGCCAGAAGTGCCACCATCTCCTGCTGCCGCTGCAGCCAGGCCGTGGTGAACATGGCGGCCGTCAGCACCAGCAGCCCGAGCATACGGTCCAGAAAAGCCAGCGACTGCGGACCGTAATAGAGGAGTGTCAGTTTCAGCAGCCCGCCCCCCGCGTCGGCGGCGCGGAGAAACTCATCGAGGTTGGTAAAAAAGTCGAAGACCACAAAGATGCACACGAGACTGAAAAAGCAGACGAAGAAAGACTGGAAGAAGTGCCGGGCGATGTAGCGATCAATGATGGTGGCGAAAAACATACCGGTTTCCTCCGTGACATCTCGGCCGGTCCGTCATTCCACTTAACGTGGGGCGGCACTCCCACATCGCGCGATGGCCCGTGCCAGGCGTGCCATCCCCTTCTCCAGGCTGACGTCATCTGGCATGGCGAAGCTCACGCGGAGACAACAGCGCCGTGGCGGTTCCCCTTCTTCGGGAAAGCAGTATTCCCCCGGCACATACACGACACCTTCCTCCACGGCTGACTGGAAGAGCGGCCCTTCCACACCGGTGTCCCATTCTTCGGGCAGTTGCAGCCACACGTAGAGACCGCCCCGGGGCGGCACGTAATCCACTGCCACGACCGGCCGGAGCATGCCCTCCACAGCCTTGAGAGTGGCTTCCAGTTTGCGGCGGTAGATCGAGCGCAGCCGCGCCACGTGTTCTTCCAGCCAGCCTTCCTCGAGGATCGTGGCCATGACCATCTGGTTGAAATTGGGCGAGCCGAAATCGTGATGTCCTTTGAGGGAAAGCACCGGGTCCAGGAGCGCAGGGGGAAGCAGTCCCCAACCCACTCGGAGTCCCGGAGAAAACGATTTTGAAAACGAGCCGAGCATCACGACGTACTGACCGGTGGCGTCATAACTGCGGAGGGAGGACCACTCCTCTTCGTAATACGAGAGATCGCGATACGCGCAGTCCTCAATGATGTAGAGGCGATGTTTCCGCGACCAGCGTTGGGCCACTTCGACGAGGGCCGGACGCCTTTCCGACGCAAGGCTGAGCCCCGTCGGATTGTCGAAATAGGAGGCCACGTAGATGGCCTTGACGCGGTCCAGCTCGCCACGTCGTTCCAACCACGCCAGCCGGTCCTCCAGGGCGTCGGGAATCATGCCGTGATGGTCGCAGGCCACACCGACGCTGCGGGCCCCGAAGCTTTTGATCATTCCCAAGAACACGAAATAACTCGGCGCTGCGCAGAGGATAATATCGCCCGGATCCAGGAGCGCCTCAGCCACAAGATAAAGCAACTGATTGCTCCCCGCCGTAATGACGATCTGCTCTGGACCGGCGTGGCGCAGGCCCACCGCCGCGTCCTCCTGACAGAGGCGTTCCCAGATGGCCCGGCGAAGACGGGGATGCCCCAGGGTGGTCCCGTACTGGAGCGATTCGAGGGCCACTGTCCGACTGGAAAAAAGTTTTTCGATTGCTCTTTCCACAAGCTCCACCGGGAGGGAGAGGTGCTCCACAAAGCCAGCCGCGAGGGAAATGAGGTCCGGCTGGGCGAGGACCCTGGCCATCAGGACATTGGCAATCGGAGGCCCCCCAGACCAGGCGGCTCGCCGGCTCAACCCGGATAGGACTCGCTCCACCTCCGCCTGTTCTTTTTGCCATGAAGGCATCATTTCCCGCCGACTTTCTCCATTCCCAGTCAATGCGCGTTCCCCCATGTTCCCCATCTATTCTCCAGGATCATCCCGCCCGGGATGGTGGCCTGACTCGACCCAACCATACGGCCTTCCAACGATTCGCGCCGCCTGTGGAAACGCCACCGGCGAAGCCGTCAGACCTGGCCTTGACACCTGCGTGCCCAACACGCAGGTTACGGAAGCTGGAAACCGTCTTCGACCCCGTTTATGGTAACTCTACGGAGTGGGGCGGATCAATGGTTTTCAATGAAGTCAACGTGACGGTGAGAAAAAAAGGAATGCATGATCGAACGTTCAGGAGCGGACGTGACAAGCACGTCCCTCCGGAAAATCCTTCGGAGGGGCGCGCTTGTCGTGCCCGGTGAAGCGCGAGTGGATGATCGAAGGCTCGGAAGCTTTGACGAGTGATTCGGCAGCGTCGCTCACCGCCGGGCACCCCTTATCCAGCGGGCGCTGGTGGGTTAAAACCAAGTTGAGAGGGCACTCCGACGAAAGGACGGGCCAATGTCTTGCAAGTCTTTCGGGGAGTAGAAGCTGATTGTGGGAGCGCCACCTCATAAAACACAGGATCGCGGATGAACTCGCGGAATCGGCAGAAAAATTACTGGCTGACCCGGCGTTCGGCCCCGGTCGCGGGCAACGGCCAGCTTCGGCGGAAGGACATCCCCGCGGGGGAAACGCTGTGCTTTTACTGCCCTGCCAAGTGCTGCCATTACATCGCTTTGACGATTGATCGTCCTCGAACCTGGGAAGAGTTCGACACGGTCCGCTGGTTCCTCCTTCATGAGCGGACAGCGGTTTTTGTGGACAACGGGCAGTGGTACTTATTGGTGTTTCTCACCTGCACGAAGCTCCAGCCGGACGGCCGCTGCGGGATTTATCCCCTCCGCCCAAAAATCTGTCGCGACTACGATACAGATATCTGCGAGTTTGAAGAGAACGCGGTGTACGACCAGTTCTTCGAACTTCCCGAGCAATTGGAAGAATACGCGGAGGCGCTCCTCGGTCCGCGGGAGGGTGGATCCCTGCGATCTCCCCGGCCGGAACTTCTGCCCGTCCTCTCCTGAGGGAGTCGCCGCCCCTTCCTCGCCCCAGCCGCCGTTGCTGGATATGGGGTGGAAAAGACCGGAATGCCGGGAGGGCTGCACCGCGCATTTCTATTGTGGGGTTTTACCACCATGGCCGAGAAATTGATTCCCCCTCGCACGCTGAAAGGTTTTCGCGATTATTTGCCGCAGGTGATGATCCCCCGGGAACGCATCATGGAGATCGCCCGGCGGGTGTATCGTTCCTACGGTTTTGCCCCGATCGACACGCCGGCCTTGGAATATCTGGAAATCCTGGCGGGCAAAGGGGGCGAGGAAACCGACAAACAGATGTACCGCTTTCAGGATCACGGCGGGCGGTGGGTGGCGCTTCGCTTCGACCTTACCGTTCCGGTGGCCCGTTTCACCGCTCAGCACCTCAATGAGTTGGGCATTCCGTTCAAGCGTTACCACATCGCTCCTGTGTGGCGGGGAGAAAACACCCAGCGCGGACGTTATCGGGAATTTGTGCAGTGCGACTTTGACACGATCGGGACGCGTTCACTAACGGCGGACATCGAAACAACTCTCGTCATCCACGATCTGCTCCGTGCCATCGGTTTTCAGGAGTTTGTCATCCGCATTAACAACCGCAAGCTCCTCAACGGTCTTCTGGAACGCCAGGGGCTGGCGGATCGTGCGGCGGGCGTGCTGCGGGCACTGGATAAATGGGGCAAAATCGGCACCGAAGGAGTCAAACAGGAGCTCGAGCAGATCGTGGGGTTGACCCCTGATCAGGCCACGGCAGTGCTGGAATTGACCCAGATCCACGGCGACCACGATGAGGTCCTCTCCCAGGCGGAGAAGCTCGTCCAGGGCAGTGCGGTGGGCGAAGAGGGAGTCCACGAACTGCGGGAAGTCCTTCGCGGGGCTGCGGCAGGCGGTGTGGCCCCAACATACCTCGTGCTCGATCTGGCCATCGCCCGCGGCCTGGACTATTACACCGGCACGATTTACGAGACCTATCTGACGGCCCTTCCAGGAATTGGCAGTGTTTGCTCTGGTGGCCGGTACGATAACCTGGCGGAACTCTTCACCACACAGTCCCTTCCTGGAGTCGGGGCTTCTCTGGGACTCGACCGGTTGCTGGCGGCCATGGAAGAGCTCGGCATGCTGGAGGCCGTCAGCACCCCTGCCCCCATCCTTCTTGTGTTTTTTGACCCCGGCCGTCGTGATGATTACCTGCGGCTGGCAGCCCAGCTTCGCTCTGCCGGGTTCAATGTGGAGTTCTATCCGGAACCCAAAAAAATCAGCCAGCAACTGAAATACGCTGATCGCCGTGGGCACCGCGTGGCCCTGGTGATCGGCGAGAGTGAATTTGAAAAACAGGTGTGCCAGGTCAAAGATCTTCGGGCGGGCGCCCAGAAGGAAGTGCCCCTCGAATTGAAGGCCCTGACGGAAGCGATCAGCGAAATCCTCGCCCGATGATCGATCATCGGCGGGCAGTGCCAACCAGCGTGGAGCCGGAGACGGTGGGCGTTTCGGCGTGCACCGGTGCCAGCACCGTTTGCGGAGCAGGGAAAGGTTGGCTTTCTGCGAGTCCGAACAATTCCTGAACCGGTCTGGCGACCGTTCGAAAATCTCGCGCCGCGACTGCCACCGTCTGCCACTGGGGTGAGATAACCCGGCACAACCGGCGATATTCTGCTAGCTCCACTCCCAGGAATGCGTACCGCTCCCCACGGAAGGAAACCACGAGCGGCTCCTGGACCGGCAATCTTCCCCCCACAATGTGGAAGGCAAACACAAATAGCCCGCGAAACCCGTCTCCAAAAAGCGTTTCCCATTCGGCCAGGCTCTCCAGATCATCTTGTGTGGACCAGTTTTTCCAGTACTGGAGGTGCTCCTCGCCGGAGGGAAAACGGCGTCCCTTGACATCGACGAGCCAGGTTGTTCGGCCGCGGGGGGCCACCAGGAAATCGAGGCTTTTCAGGGAACGGCCGTCGGCCATGAGGGCTCGGCGGGCCTCGTCCACCGCGATGTAGGGAATACCCGACTCGCGGAGGAAGGCCTCAAACGCCGCTTCATAGTGATTCCCGCGCTTCGCCACGCGCCAATCCCTTTTTGCGAGAATTTCCTTTCTCTGAAAAAGCATATCCCGCCATCGCCGGGCTTTCAACCCTGATAGAGGAAATTCGCCCGACTGCTGACACACGCTGATGCCAATATCGTGTCCGTTGAATCAAAAAAACGTACTGCTGATGTGCCGCTTCGGGCTTTTGCCTTGCCGGAGATTGTCCGGTCACAGGAAAAAGACTGAAGAGCGGGACAGAGCGTTCCGATACGCTCTATGTGGACGAAAGTAATTTTGTCGGCTATCCGGTTCATTTCGCTTTTGCGTTGCCGACCGGGCCATAACGGCGGGCAAGGAGAGCACGGACCTGTACGGATACGGAGTGTAGACCATGAGACACTGGTGCGTCTTTTTCGGCTGTGCGATCGCGGCACTTCTGAGTGGTTCTGTTTGGGCTGGGGAGACGGCATCGGCACCGGCACCCCGGGTCATTGACGTGGCCCTCCAGGACGGCGGAATTCTGCTGGGCCAGGTGGTGACACCCGAGGGTCGGCCGGTTCCTCAAACCACAGTCGCCGTGGAAAACGGACAGCAGCAGCTTCTGGGGGTGGTAAAAACGGACGAGAACGGGCGTTTTGCGATCAAGGGCCTCTCTGGAGGGGTCTATCGGTTGTCCGCGGCTAACGGGACAGGTACCTACCGTCTGTGGAACCCCCGCACCGCCCCACCGGGTGCCCAGCAGGCGACCTTGCTGGTGGCAGGTCAGGACATCAACCGCGGTCAGGCCCTTTCCCGAATCGGTCAGTGGATGCGAAATCCCTGGATCGTTGGCGGTGCCATCGCCACAGCGATTGCTGTCCCCGTCGCCGTCGCCGAACACGAGGAAGGTCCGGCTAGCCCGTGATCGGGGTGTTGCAAGTGAGCCGCTGGATCTCGAACAGAAGTCCTTGGGAAAACGTCGATTGGGGTATTCACCCCAGCCATCACCAGGTTTGAAAACCGGTTGAGACGCCGACACCTCCCGATCCTACGGACCCACCGGCCTCGCCGTTGCACGACAAGGCCGGTGGTCGTTTTTGATGAATGCATTCTGCCGCCAAGGCCATTCCGCCATCGGCCACGCCCCCCATTCCGCGGCCGAAGGTGTTCAAGGTGGGTGGCTGCCCGGGTTGCACGGGCCACAACAGGCATCCTCCTGCAACCTCTCGAAGAAACCTTCTCGTGAGGGCCCCGTTCAAGGTGGGATCGCGCATTCCCTTCCACGAGACTGCGTCCGCTGGGCTCGGTTTCCTTTTCGGTGTGGGACAATTCATGGTATTGTGACTCTCCTCCATCGAGCGTTTCGCTTTTCTCGATATTCTTGAGAAGATGGGTGTGATTAAGCCCCGGGTCGGGGCTGGTTTTGTTCCGGAACCGTGCGTAGAATGGCGCGGTTCGTTTCGCGAAAGAGATTCCAGCGCCTGTGGGAACTGACCCACACGCGGACTCATTCGTTCCCCCCATGTTTCGTACCAGCGAGGTCAGCCATGCGCTCGGATCAGATCAAACTCGGCGCCGCTCGGGCACCCCATCGGAGTTTGCTCCGCGCCACCGGCGTCCAGGATGACGATTTCCGCAAACCTTTTATTGCCATCTGCAACAGCTACACCGACATCATTCCTGGTCATGTGCATCTGAATGCCGTGGGCGAGTTCATCAAGGAGTGCGTCCGCGAGGCCGGCGGCGTGCCCTTCGTCTTCAACACGATCGGCGTTGACGACGGCATCGCGATGGGCCATACGGGGATGAAGTATTCGCTGCCCAGCCGGGAACTCATCGCCGACTCGGTGGAGACAATGCTCCAGGCGCACTGTTTCGACGGGATGATCTGCATCCCCAACTGCGACAAGATTGTGCCCGGGATGCTCATGGCGGCGGTGCGATGCAACATCCCCACGATCTTTGTGAGCGGCGGCCCCATGGAGGCCGGACGAACTCCGGACGGTCGAAAGGTGGATCTCATCGACGTCTTCATCGCGGCAGCCGCGCGGCAGGATGGCAAACTGAGTGAGGAAGAGCTCGCGGAATTGGAGCGACTCGGCTGTCCCACCTGTGGCTCGTGCTCCGGGATGTTTACCGCCAACAGTATGAACTGCCTGTGTGAGGCCCTGGGTATCGCACTTCCCACCAATGGCACGCTCCTGGCCACCAGTGCCGAGCGGAAGCGTCTCTACCGACGCGCGGCCCAGCGGATTGTGGAAATGGTGTGGGAATTTGAAAAGCTGGGCCCTGGCCACGGCCTCCTGCCCCGGGAGATCATCACCGCGGAATCCATCGACAACGCCATGGTGCTCGACATGGCGATGGGTGGAAGTACGAACACGGTGCTCCACATCATGGCGGTGGCCAAAGAAGCGGAGATCGACTACGACCTGCGACGCATCGATGAATTGAGCCGGAAGACTCCCAACATCTGCCGTGTCGCACCCAGCAGCCACTACCACGTGGAGGACGTTCACAATGCCGGGGGTGTTCACACCATCCTGGGGGCCATTGCCCGGGGACGGCCTGGTCTGTTGCACCTGGATTGCATGACCGTGACGGGAAAGACACTCGGCGAGAACATCGCTGAGTACGACATCCGCGCGCAGACCGCCAGCGAAGAGGCCCTTGAACTTGCGGCAGTCACAGCGGGAGGGCAGCGAAATGTCCCGGGATTGAGCGTGCCGCGCAAGGCCCGGTCGATTCGGGAACTCACACCCGAACAACTCGGCTTCGATCCCTACGACTGCATCCGTGAGGTGGAAAACGCCTACAGTCAGGAAGGTGGGCTGGCCATCCTGTACGGTAACCTGGCGCCGCGGGGGGCGGTGGTCAAAACGGCAGGCGTGCTCCCCCGCATGCTCCGCTTCACCGGGCCGGCGGTCATCTTTGAATCCGAAACCGAGGCCTATCAGGGCATTATCAACGGGAAAGTGAAGGCCGGTGACGTGGTGGTCATCCGCTATGAAGGGCCAAAAGGCGGGCCCGGAATGCAGGAGATGCTGGCCCCCACCACGGCCATTAAAGGTGTCAAGCTCGACGACAAGGTGGCCCTCATCACGGACGGACGTTTCAGTGGTGGGACGGCCGGGGCCTGCATCGGACACATCAGCCCGGAGGCCGCCGCGGGAGGCCCCATCGCTCTTTTGGAACCCGGGGATCTCATCGAAATTGATATCCCCGCGCGCAAGCTCAACGTGCTGGTCAGCGAGGAAGTCCTCGCCGAACGCCGAAAACGCTGGTCACCGCCGCCACCGCGGTTCACCAAGGGCTATCTCGCCAAATACGCGCGGATGGCTACCAGTGCCGACCAGGGGGCCGTCCTCCGCTGGGAGTGAGCGCACGCCACTTTCCACAATTTGCGCCCGCCTGCCTGAAGCCCCGCGGGTCCGCTCTACACAAAGACCTTGCCGGGTGTATGCCCAATTCAACTCACAGAGGCGGCTCGCCAATCGCGCGGAGATACTCTGCCAGCCGGGCATACAGGTCCAGCAGACTCTGCCACTGCCGCTGGTCGAGCGTCACATGCTCGTCGTCGGAGGCCTGATGGACCGTCCCCGTGCGAATGACCCGCCGCAACCGCAGGTGGAAAAACTGCAAAAGCTCGGCCAGCTGGGCCAGTTGAGCGGGAGAGAGATCGGCGGGGAGTTCCGGCGGGATGAGCTCGGCGATGGGCCGCAGGCTCTCCGCTTCTTCCTCCCAGTGGAGTTCAGAATCAAGCGACGGGGAATACCAGGAAGAACTCCACTCGGAACTGGAAACCGCTTCCTCCGGCGACACCTTGCCCTTCTTCTGACGCTCCGCTTCCAAGCGTTTGCGAAGTTCGGCCAGCCGCTGGGCAATTTGCTGCCGGGATCCGACCAGAATGACCGTTTTGCCGAGAGTGATGAGATCGCCCGGCCGAATCTCCGCTACCTGGACAGGTTCCCCGTTGACCCGCGTGCCATTCGTGCTGGCCAGATCGGTGAGGACAATCCGATTGCGGTCTTCCTGAATTTTGAGATGAAAGCGGCTCACCCGCTCGTCGCTGAGCCGCACCACGTTTCCTTCCTCTCGCCCCACGGTGATGGGGGTTGGCAAGTCTTCATACACCCGGCCGCGATCCACTCCGTCCACGATACGAAGTGTCACCAAGGCCATGGTCGTTACCTTTGTTGGAAATGGAAGGTGGCCCTGAGGGCGACCACCAGGATGTGTTGGGTTTTGTGATACACGGTCACCTGCCGCCCCATGGGGACAAAATCAGGTATCTCCCCTATCCGGCGCAACCGCGCTCCGGCATGTTTCATTCTAAGCCGTTTTCGCTTGACAAAAAAAGAACCCCGGCCAACCGTGATAAGAGCAGCCATTTCTCGCAGCAAGATGAGTTAACAAGTCCGGAAAAGCCACCATCACCATGCCTGCCGCAAAGGCAGTTGCGGGGCAGGGGGAGGTAGCACCGCCGGAGAGCCGCCCGGCAGGACACTCCCCTGAGTATTGGAAGAGGATGGAACCGGGACGGTGCGCGATGTGAATGGATCAGAAGCAGGGGGCGGTGACGTACGAAAGATGCCTTGGCGAGCCTGCCCCGCCGACGGCAAAAGGGCTGCGCGGCCCTGCACACCTTTGGGGGCCGTCACATCCGCCCACCAGTTCCTGATCCGCTCCCACAGCGAGGGCTGAGTTCCTGGAGTCGCCGTGCCCCAGGCGGTCGTCCCAGGATAGGGAGGTGATGGCGCACCCGGCGCTGTTGCAGAAGGCCACCTAGGAGTGGCGATCTGACCTGACGGCCTCGGAATCGCCGTCCCCGAGGCGGTGGCCGGTGGATTCGTCGTTGAGGCCGCCCAACCGTCGGAGAATGTGTTTTGCGAAATCGGAGAGGGACTCCCCACCGTTCCAGAGGAAACGTTTGGTACACCTGTCGCCACGCCACTTGGGGCTCCTACCGCTGGTGTCTGGAGAGCGGGCGTCGCGGTATGCGGGGGCGGCACGAGCGTCGGCGAACTTCCGGATGGCGGCAGGGCATAAGGCACGGCATAGGCCGACCATCCCTGAGCGCTTTGAGACCCGCCACTAGAAATGGCGGACGATCCTCTCAAACTAGGAGCGGGTGCCACCGCGGCAGATCCACCCCCACTCCAAACGGAAGGCATCCCCGGCGAACCCGACCCGGCGATGATCGTGCCCGGCGGCACGGGGGTGTTGCCGACCCCGCTGGGCACGCTTGCCGACGTTTTCCCCCACAGCGAATTCCACCATCGCGCAAGCGGTGAGGGCTCGGCAGTTCGGTTGCGGCCGAAGAGGCGGGGCAGCGAGGTCCCCAGTAACGGTCGGGACTGCTCCTGAAGGGGAGGCACTGGCGCCGGCGTTCCGTAGGGATAGGGAACGACCGAGGGGGAATGCACCGTTCCCGACGGCATGGTCGACGGCGAAACGCCCGAGGTAAGAGGCACAGCATTCTGAGGGGCCGGGATCATGGCCGGCGGCAGCTCCACGCTTCCCGAGGAACCTGTCCCGAGCCGTGACTGGCCCGCTGCAGCGGATGATGCCCGGCCTGTGGACTGACCCTTGGCAAACCAGCCATCGGAACCGGCACTGGACGACGCCGACCCGCTGCGATTGTCTCCGACTCTGGGTTGAACCTCCGCGGACTGGAAAGTCCGGAAAGAATCTTTGCGGGCATCGGCAGATGAATTCCCCGCTTCCAGCTCGGCTTCGCTGGGGGCAAAGAGGATCGGCCCACCGTCGGAGGCCCATGCGCACGGCACACCAAACGGATGGGTCGCCACTAGCGAACCCAGCAGCAGGATTGCCAGCAAAACTGCGAAACAATGAACAGGTGATTTCTCTCTCCAACGCATGGTGCGCTTCTCGCCCGGGATGTGGCGAGCGAGCCGCTACCTCCCTGCGCGACTGGCTACCTTAAGTCGACAGGCCGTCACGTCCTTTCGGGGCCTTTCCCGGACGGCCAGAAATCGCCAACACACCGCCCTCTTGTGCGATCTCGGCGGAATGCCCCCACGAACTTGGAGCAAACGGCTGCCAGCACTCCAGCCGGTATCTCCCGATTAGCTTGCCCGGCCGGAAAAAGGAAACCCGGAGACGGCCACAGGTAGCACAGAGACGTCAAAAGGGTGATCGAGACGAGGGGGTAGAGTTCAATAGACGCCGTGGAATGTGTCCCTTGAAAAACCCGGATTCCACCTGGGCGGCGGAACTGGTAGGGGCAATTCATGAATTGCCCTTACAACGTCGGAGGGACGTGCTCGTCACGTCCGCTTTTCGGAGGGACCTGCTTGTCAGGTCCGATGAACACCGATTGAGGCCCTATCCCTCCAGACCGGGCACGACAAGCGTGTCCCTCCGAAAAAACTCCGGAGGGACGTGCTCGTCACGTCCGCCTCTCGGAGGTATCCGCTTGTCGGGTCCGTCGCTTAATGTCTGATCGTTCATCCCCCAATCACCGGGTACGGCAAGCGTGCCCCGCCGATCTTCCGGAGGGACTCGCTTGTCGGGTCCGTTTGTCAACGTTCGATCATCCATTGCCTTTCAGCGAGGACTAAAGTCCCGCGCCGAAAGCAGGGCTAAAGCCCCGCACTCCATGGAGTGCGGCGATTTATCGCCGCTTTTTGGTGAAGGCTTCAGCCTTCACCACCTTGCCGACGGGCAGGACAGAACCAGGACGACCAGTCGGGGTGGAATCCCAGCCAACAAACCGGCCATGTGTCGGAACTCATCGCGCCGCGCCGGCTCCCTGTGGCACCTAATCGACCGCTGCGATGTCCTGTTCCGTGATGGCCAGCACGTGAATTCGATTGCGGAGCGCCAGGTCCAGCACGCGATCGGGGTCCAGAAGGATCGTCTTTTCCGCCTCGATGGCCAGAACAGCCCCCCTGGCCGCGGCCATGACCTCCAGTGTGTTCGTGCCCACCGTGGGAACGTCGAAGCGCATGTCCTGGTGGGGTTTGGCCACCTTGACGACCGTGAATCCCCCCGAGCTGCACAACTCCCCTGCCCGGCGTATGCAGGCGTCAGTCCCTTCGATGGCCTCAACCGCCAGAACCGCCTGATTCTTGACGACCACCGTTTGGCCGATGTCGAGACGCCCCATTTCCTTGGCGACCCGCCAACCAAAAGCGATATCCTTCCATTCCGCCCGGGTGAGAGTGGCCGGCGTCAGCGGCCCTCTTTCCACGAGGACATCGGGCAAGTACGCCGTGGCCGGTCGGACGGTAATTCCGACCCGCTCGATTTCGTGGCACACGGTGGCCAGGAGCGTATCGTCCCGATTATCGCGAGAACGAAACAGAAAATGTGGCCCGAACGCACGCACGCCGCCCCAATCCGGAAAATGGTGGAGCCACATCCAGGGTCGAAAGAGTGTCACCTTGTGGATTTTCCCGGCCAGCGTGGCCTCTCGCACACCCCAGGTGCGGAGCAGTTGTAAAGACCGGCCCACCTGCCCGAGTCCGATCCACGCAAATCGTGTACACCATTGGGCCAGGGCCGGATCGGCATGGTCTCGCACTGCCAGGCAGCACACTTCGTGCCCGTGGGCCTGCAAATGCTGCGCGAGAATGAGGGGATACCGTCCCCACCCCGCAATGAGTCCGACCCGCATGGACCGCGTCTGGGAGACGGCCATGCCGTGCCCGTCGGCGGTACGGCGGATGGTGGCGGGTCCGCCCTCCATGGGTGACGTCTCCTTCACGCCGCTTCCTTGGACTGATCCAGACGGGCCACCAGTTGACGAAGAGTCTCCTGAATTTCTTTAAGCTGCCGCCGCATTTCGGGCAATTTGGCGAAGGCAGCCTGTTTGAGCATCTGTTCGCGTTCCGGGGTGGCAGGAATCCCCACGAATCGCGCGTGCGGAGGCACGTCATTGATGACGCCCGCCATGGCCCCCAGCACGGCTCCTTCTCCAATATGCACATGGTCACGGACACCGACCTGGCCGGCCATCACCACGTAGTCGCCGGTCGTTGTACTGCCGGCGATGCCCACCTGGGCGCAAATCAGATTGTGACGGCCAATGCGGCAGTTATGACCGATCATCACGAGATTATCGATTTTCGTTCCCTCGCCGATGGTCGTGGAACCGTAGGTACCGCGATCGATTGTGGTGTTGGCCCCGATCTCCACATCGTCGCCCAGGACGACATTCCCGTACTGGCTGGCAAGGACGTGCCTGCCATCTTCGCAGCAGTATCCGAACCCGTAAGCCCCCAGCACGGCCCCCGCGTGGATGATGCAGCGGTCTCCGACGATGGTATTTTCGTACAAGACCGCGTTGGGAAAGATCGTGACCTGACGTCCAATCTTACAGCCGGGCAGAATCCGCACGCCGGAATGAATTGTGGAACCTTCCCCAATCTCCACATCATCGCCGATGAAGGCGAAGGGATGGACTTCCACGTCTGGACCAAGCCGCGCGGTGGGGCTGACAATGGCTTGGGGATGAATTCCCTTCCGCTCGTTTTCCCGAGGGGGTCGAAAGAATCGGACGATGAGGCTGAAGGCCCGGTGGACGTCCTCCACCCGAATGATCGGGAAAGGCGCGGCCTCGACCTTGCGGGGAACCACGGCTGCGGCGATTTCGTTCGCGGAGACCTTGGATAACCGTTCCGGACGATCGATGAGGGTGATCTGGCGCGGACCGGCCTCCCCAAGCGGGGCAGCTCCTTCAATGACCAGATCTGCCGGCCCGACGAGATCCCCTCCAACGAGGGCGCTAAGTTCACCCAGGGTGGTCGGCATACGGCGTCCTTTCCGTTTTTTGCTCGGGTCGAATCGTTGTCTGCCGGGGCCTGTCGCCCATGCCGTCGAGTGTTTGATATGCTATCTCAAAGTCCCCTCGGCAGGCAAGATCAACTCATTCCGACATCCCCATTCTGCAAAAACCTGAGATGGCATGCGCGATATGTTTGGTATGGGCAATTCATGAATTGCCCCTACCGGTGAACCATTGTCCTTCCCGTTAACGAAAAACATGATTCGGAGGGGCACGCCTGTCGTGCCCGGTGAGGCGGAATGGACGATCCAACTTGGACGGCGGACCCGACAAGCGGGTCCCTCCGGCAAAAGGAATCGGAGGGGCACGCTCGTCGTGCCCGGTGATAAGCGATGGACGATCAAACGTTAATAGGCGGACCCGACAAGCAGGTCCCTCCGAAAGGCGGACGCGACAAGCACGTCCCTCCGACGTTGGGTAGGGGCAATTCATGAATTGCCCCTACCGTGCGTCGAACCAGTTGGCTGTCACATCATGCCGGGGTGCGGTCGCCTCTCTGGTATCTTTCCTAAATTGATCGATTCCCTCATAATGGATTTTTCTGCTTGCCGTCCGGTGGACTCTTTCGGTAGTCTGAGTGATCCAGGAAAGATTGGAAAACAAGAAAGTTGCGGTCTTCGGTGTCCGCCCACCCAAGCCGGGAACGGGTTTGAATCAGACACCCAACGAAGTTCTTGAGGTTTCAACCCAGCGAATATTTGTTGGAACATTAAGAGGAAAGCCATGAGCACAGGCGAGGCCAAGGTCTTCTGGCACGAACATGCCGTCACGCGCGAAGAGCGGGAAAAGCTGAACGGCCACAAGGGTTGCGTTCTCTGGTTTACCGGCCTGAGCGGCTCCGGAAAAAGCACGCTCGCTAACCTCGTCGACCATCGACTCTACTCGCTGGGATACCACAGTTTTGTCCTTGACGGCGATAACATCCGCCACGGTCTGAACGCCAGCCCCGCCATGCTGCGGGAACGGCATGGGGAAGAATTCGCCAAGCGCTTCGGGCTGGGATTTTCGCCCCAGGATCGCGAGGAGAACATCCGCCGGATTGGAGCCGTGGCCAAGCTCTTCTGCGAGGCGGGCATCATCGCCATCACCGCTTTTATCAGTCCCTACCGCATCGACCGCGACCGCGTCCGGGCTACCATGAAACCGGGAGATTTCATTGAGATCTTCGTGGATGCTCCTCTTGAGGTGTGCGAAGCGCGAGACCCCAAAGGGCTCTACAAAAAGGCGCGGGCTGGCGAGATCAAGGGCTTCACCGGCATCGACGATCCCTACGAACCGCCGCTCAACCCCGAAATCCATCTCGATGCCGCCCGACATTCCCCGGAGGAACTGGCCGACATCGTCCTCGACTACCTGAAAACCCACGGCATCATCCCCGCCAGTAAGTAAATCCCAAAACGACCGGGCTATCGCAGGTGGCGTCCACCGGCGGCCGATTCATGCCGTAAGTCACGTCGAAGTAACAAGATCCATCCGACCGATTTCGGCCTTGATTCCATTCGATCCGGAAAGTAGGATTGCGTTAAACTTCCTTCCCGCAGGTGCCTTCTCTCTCCATCCTGCCGAGAAGGGCGAGTTGCCCTGAGCCTTCGATTCGAACTTTCCGAAGCGCGGTGGCACTCTGTACATCTCCATCTGGGGTTGTTTTTTAGAGGGTAACGCACGGCTATGGAAAAACTTTTGCCCATCCTCATGTTGATCGGTTCCAACATTTTCATGACGTACGCCTGGTACGGACACCTTAAAGATCTCAAGAATGCCCCCATTTTCCTGGCCATAGTTGCGAGCTGGGCGGTGGCATTCTTCGAGTACTGCCTGCAAGTGCCGGCGAATCGCATCGGAAGCCGGTATTATTCGCTACCGGAACTGAAAGTCATGCAGGAGGTGATCACGATGGCCGTTTTCGCGGCCTTTTCCACCTTCTATATGCGGCAACCTGTCAACTGGAACTACGCGATCGCAGGGGTCTGCCTGGTGGTCGCGGCGTTCTTCATGTTCCGGGGAATCACTCACGGCGCGTGATCCGAAGACGAGTTTTCCCGCTGTGATCGATTCGCCTCGCCAATCCGCAGTCCGCGGTGGATGGGGGCTTCCTTTTACCATGGGTTTTCCGGTTCAAAGTCAACCGTGGCGGGGGTCTGTCCGCGACCAAGGACAGCGACGAACACCTCCTGGGCACCCGCTTCGAGAAGGACTTTCGCCGCTTCGTGACAGGTGGCGCCCGTCGTGAGAACATCATCCACCAACAGAACCCGGCGGCCCGCCAACCGGGGATGAATGGCCCGCGAACGAGCTCCTTGTTTTGCTGTCCGCTCGGGGGTGGATTCCTCTTTGAGCGGGTCTCTTTTTTGACGGAACGTCACCCAACCGGAACGCCGGTCGCGCGTGCGCTTCGCCACAATCCGGTCCCAGAACGTGGACACCACTGAGAACGCCCCGCGAACGTTTTTCCATCGCTGGGCCGGTTTGAGAGAGGATTGCGGAAGGGTCGGCCGCGTGCGGCGGAGAAGATGTTTCTCGCAAGGAAGCCTCAGAAAAGTCGCCAGGACGTCGGCGAGCACCTCTGGGCTGTTCATGTGTCGATGCCGTTTGCGACGCCTGTGCATGGGAATGGGAACAACACAGTCCGGTGCCAACGCGCGGAGTTGTGCTCCTCTCTGGCACCAGAACACACGGGCCATGGCTCGGGCGAGACGTTCTCCCTGAGGCAGTTTCATCGCCGTGATGACGTTGCGGAGCGGGCCCCAGTATGGTCCCAGTGACACAGTCCTTGAAAAGGCAAACTTCTCGCGGTGACACCAGGAGCAGCCGTTAGGAAGCAAGTTCTCCGTGTCGGCCTTCCCTCCGCATCGTGGACATGCCTTCCATGCCGGAAAAGACAACTGGGCAAGACAGGCCGGGCAAAGCAGATTGCTCGCTCCCCGCCGCGGTGGCCGTCCGCCTTCCCAAAGGGCTTCATATAGGCGATCCGGATAGGCATGGACATGCCCCTCGAAAACCCGATCCCAGCCTGGAGGATCCCCATCCCAGAAGACCGGCTGACCACACGCCGCACACAACGGGGGATAAAGGAGATTCAGAAACGACATGGCAGCGGGAAGCCCAAACGGGGTGGCGGAGGGGAATTACCCCAGGACGGGTCGCACTTGATTGCAATCACAACTCACGCCGCTTTTTTCACAGTCACCGTCCTACTTTACAAGACAGGGCCAGTCAGAGGGAGTTCCGGGGCATGCCGAACGTTCTCGGACAAATAAACCCTTCCGAGCACAGGACGCCAATGTCCGTTTCCTCGTCGAATTAAGATTAATTGTTTCAGCCCATTCTTTCGGACTCCACCGCAGACAGCCAATTCTCGATTCTGGCGGCACCCGCACAAAACGCGTTTAGAAAAGACTTGACGAAGATGAATGATACCGTCAAAGTCAACGTTTTTATCTTCGAAATAAGACACATAGCGCTTGACAGAAGGATTTGCTGTCTGTAATATGGTCGGGGCGTGGGAAGTGCGAAGCCAGGAAGGTAGGTGGGTCCAAGTTTCCGCGTTGCATTCTCTAGTCATGTGAGTCGAGGAGGTGTGCGATGCAGCGTAAGGCCTTTACTCTCGTCGAGTTGCTCGTGGTAATTGCGATCATCGGTATCTTGATCGCCCTTCTGCTTCCTGCAGTCCAAGCTGCGCGGGAGGCCGCGCGACGAAGCGACTGCTCGAATCATCTCAAACAACTCGGTCTAGCCCTGCATAATTACCACGATGTGCACAAGGTTTTCTGCGCGTTCAATGCCGGAACGACAGGGTGCGCATGGCCAAACCACTACGACTGCAATTACGGTTATATGGTAGGGTGGGTCTCGCTTCTTCCGTACTACGAGGAAACGGCGCGCTGGCAACAAGTATCGTCTCCGATGACGGTGAATGGGCAGTACTATCCGGCCTTTGGCCCTTATGCTTATGAAGACTCCGGCCGTGGTTGGCCGCCAATTCAAGGACAGATATCCCTATTGTTATGCCCCTCCGATGGGCCCGCGCACCAGTTACCCGCCCCAACCCGCCAGGGTTTTACCAATTACCATTTGAGCTTCGGGGATAAGATCTATAACAACTATTTGGCTACAAACCCCCGGTCGCCTTTCGGACGCCTTACCTGGAAGGGGTTTCAGGATATCACCGATGGTTCTTCCAACACGATCGCAGCTTCCGAGGCACTGGTGGGAGCTGTAGCCAACCGTCAACGGTTTGTCAAAGGTGGCGTGGCTGCGAACCAAAGCGGTCTAAGCCAAAGTCCAATCACATGTTACACGCGAGTTGACCCCAATGATCGAAGCCTCCTTACTGGAACGGTATGGGCGACACGGGGCCGTTATTGGGCTGAAGGTCATGCCCATGTTCAGGGCATCACCACGGTGCTGCCTCCCAATGCCCCCTCTTGCGCTTGTGGCGAAGCGCAGTATTGCTACTGGGGCGTCTACCCGCCAAACAGCAATCATCCCGGCGGGGTCAATGTGTTGATGTGCGATGCCTCCGTGCGATTCGTGAGTGATACGATTGATACGGGAAACCTTGCAGCCCCGGAACCCGATGGCATCAACGGATTCGTGCAAATGAAAAGCCCTTATGGCGTATGGGGTGCCCTGGGGTCCATGGCATCTGGGGAGACCATTCCCAGTTTCTAATCAGCTCGTGGCGATCGCCCGCGACCGAGCCCGAAACACTGAGCACGACAAGTGCCCGCTCCATCATTTCAGACTTCAGCAGGTGGTTGCATGACTCAGACAGGTGTGCCGGGTTCACACCGGGTTACATTGATTCCGGCGGCTTGATCTCAGTGCGAAACCCGTGCTGATCGTCACGCCCGCGCGACCACGGAAAGAAACCCGGGATTTTGATCGCAAGAGGGAGCATGGAACATGTCCAACCGATCGGTTAAAACGACTGCCATTCTGCTAGGCCTGCTGATCGCATTTGCAAATCTGCCAGGGTGCGGTAAAAAGTCTCACTTCCCGCTGGTTAAAACGACCGGCCGGCTTGTGTATAAGGGGCAGCCTGTCGCGGATGCTTCTGTCATGCTTTCTCCACTGGAAGGGCAGCGGGCAGCCGTGGGAAAAACTGATGCCCAAGGCCGATTTGAGCTGACAACCATGAACCCCAGAGACGGAGCGATGCCGGGAAAATATAAAATCGTAATTACCAAAGCCGCTGCCGTTGAGGCCGCCGCCGATGCTGCAGAAATGCCGGACATCACAAAAGAGCAATCCTTGGCCAAGCCCGCCCCAGCGGCAATTCCGGCAAAATATTCTAACCCTAACACGACACCTTTAGAATGTACGATCCCGCAATCGGGCCGGCATGATCTCGGTGTGCTTGAGTTGACAGATTAATCAACTGTTGCAAAGGCAAACGGCCTCGAGTAGTTGGCTTTTCCCTAACGGGTCGACGTCGTTGCAGGGGGAATTTCCCCGGGGCCCAAGCCGCGTTCGTCCCGCCATGGGATGTCCTTAACCGATTGGATGTGCTCCTCCAGTAATCGCACCATCTCCTCGTACAGTTCAGGACGGGTTGTCCGCAAATCCTGTTTCTCGTAGGGATCCGCTGCCAGGTCATAGAGTTCATCCGGCGGCTGCTTACCCTTTTGCGGTGCAGGCCGGATGAGCTTGTAATCCCCGCGCCGGGCGGCGTAGCTAAAGACACCTCCCTCCAGGCGAACCCAAAACAGGTCCCGCGATGGCAAGCGATTCTTTTCTCCTTTCCAGATCGGCAGCAGCGTCACACCGGTGCGTCCTTCCGGCACAACCGCACCGGCGGCATCGAGAATGCTGGCGAACAGGTCCATGGTGATGGCCACCGCGTCACTCTGGCTCCCCGGCGCTATCCGGCCGGGCCAGCGAACCACCATCGGCACTCGAATACCGCCTTCATACATCGTCCCTTTGCCGGAGCGATAGGGGCCGTTACGAGCACCCACATCAAGCTGGCCGCCGTTGTCGCTGGTGAAAATGACAAGCGTTTCCTCGGCAAGACCGGATCTGTCCAAAGTATTCAGCACCTCGCCAATACCCCAGTCCATGTGTTCAATGAGGGCTGCTAATTTGGCCCGTCGTTCTGGAGCATCAGGATGTCGTTGACGGTAACGCTGGAGCCACTCGTCCGGCGGCTGGATCGGCACATGGGGGGCATTGTAGGCAAGGTAGAGGAAGAACGGTTGGCCCCGCCGAGCTGAATCCGCGCGGGAATCGATGTACTCACAGGCCCAGCGGGTAAAAAGGTCCGTGGCATGCCCGGCCGGATCGATCTCAGTTTCGTTTTCCCGCATGTAGTTGATTCCGTGACGGCGATGGTTGAAATAGTCGTCCATCATGTCGCCCAGGAAGCCGTGAAAATAGGCGAATCCCCGGGCAGTAGGGATGTTGGGACGATCCAAGCCCAAATGCCACTTTCCCACCAGCGCCGTGTGATACCCAGCCTGCGCGAGAAACGCCGGAAGCAGTTCCACCTGCGGATTGAGATAACCCCAGGAATTGTTGCTGTGCGTGCGGATGACCCCCGGCACGCCCACCGCATCGGGATAGCAGCCAGTCAGCAGCGAAGCCCGGGTGGGCGAACACACAGGGCAATTGGCGTAAAAATTGATCATCCGCATGCCTTCCCGTGCAAGGCGGTCCACGTGAGGCGTTTCCAGGTCCGGAGCCCCAAAGCACCCCAGATCACCCCAGCCCAAATCATCCGCCAGAATGACAACCACGTTGGGACGCCCTTTCGACTCCGCCCAGAGACTGCCATTGCCGAGAATGCATCCCCACACAAAAAACGCGATCGCCGCAATTCGCATGCATTTGATCATGGCTGCATTCCTCTGCGGGAAAGGTCCAGGGAATTCCTGACGATTGTGAAATCGAGATTCCCACCCCACGCGATTCACCAAGTCGAACACGAGACTGGCCGCCCGGGCTGCATTCCGGTCTCAGCTCTGAAGGCCATGCCGTACCCTTCGACTGCAACACGGCATGCAGCTCCGACGACGTTAAGATTGTAACGATTTTCCGTCTTGCATCAGCCGCCCTGTCCCGCTAGAGTATTTCCGGCATAAACCACAATGGGGGGTTGAGTTTCATCGCCCGAGCAGGGATACTTTTGTGGTTGTGGGCAGGATTTGGCTAATTGGGGCAAGCGATCGCGGCCGATTTGAAGGTGAAGTGGGGCGTTCCATCTGGGCAAGCAGTGGAAGGAACACGTTCCCGGATGCGTCAGACGGGCGGGAGGGTCACAAGCCAGGCAACGACAGAAGAAGGAATACAGAAGGGCCATGTCGGAGAATCCGTCCGCATCAGCAGTTTCTCAGGCGCAGGGCGCGAATAGCTGGGAAAATTTGACCAAGCGTCCCAAACGGGGGGTACCTGCCGGTCTCTGGCTGCGGTGCCCTGGTTGCGGTGCCACGGTCTTCCGAAAAGATGTGGAGAAGCTTCTCGGCGTCTGTCCGGAGTGCGACTACCACTGGTATGTATCGGCCCGGGAACGCATCCGCCAGCTTCTCGATGAGGGCACGTTCGAGGAATGGTTTGCCGATCTCGAACCGTGCGACCCTATCGAATTTGTGGATAAAATGCCCTATCGGGAACGTCTTCGCCGTGAGCAGGAACGCACTGGCCTGCGCGATGCGGCCGTCGTGGGCACAGGGATGATTCGGGCGCGCCGGGTGGCCATCGGCGTGACGGATTCCGCCTTCATGATGGGAAGCATGGGCTCCGTCGTGGGGGAGAAACTCACGCGGCTTATCGAACGGGCCCAGGAGGAACAGCTCCCTCTTATCATTGTCTCCGGCTCCGGTGGGGGAGCTCGCATGCAGGAGGGAGTTTTCTCCCTCATGCAGATGGCCAAGGTTTCCGCAGCTCTTGCCCGGTTCGACGCCGCCGGCGGTTTGTATATCTCCGTTCTGACAAATCCCACAATGGGTGGCGTGGCGGCCAGTTTTGCCTCGCTGGGAGACGTCGTCATCGCTGAGCCCAAGGCCCTGATCGGTTTTGCTGGCCCGCGCACGATTATGGCCACCATCCGTATCGAGTTGCCGAAGGGCTTTCAAACCAGCGAATTTCTGCTGGAGCATGGCTTTATCGATCGGATTGTTCGTCGGCCGGAGCTCAAATCCGAACTCGCCCGCATTATCGACTACTGCGGCAAATAGTGTCCTCTCCCACCCGACCAACTGAGTGCCGCTGAACGGCTTGGCCGGCTTTCTGAACCGGCTATGTCCGCCCCGCGAAATGATTGCGCTGGCCTAACCACTCAGCGGGATTGCCGTTGTTTCCTACCGGAAAAGTCGCTATCCTTTACGCAGAAATCGGCGGTGAACGACCGTACCGCTCGCCCTGCAGGACGGCGTGTTTCCTGCTGTCTGCTTCGATTCGGCTTCAGAAAGTACAACCCTTGTGCTTCTTCTGGGGCTTTCCAGGATGTTCCCAATCCATCCTTCGGGGAATCGAAAAAAGGAGTGACCACCACCATGCCCACCGTGACACGGATGACATTGCCCGCGGCTTTCGCCACTCTGTTTCTCTTCGCATCAAACTTCGCCTGGGCACAAAAGTGGGCGGAGGCCATGTTTGACCACACCAGCCACAATTTTGGAATGGTCGCCCGGGGTGCCAAGGTCGAACACGTTTTTCCCCTCAAGAACATCTATGTGGAGGATGTCCACATCGCTTCCGTGCGCACCTCCTGCGGATGCACTCAGCCCCGCATCACCAAAGACACGCTCAAGACGTTTGAAACCGGCGCCATCGTTGCCACGGTGGATACACGGGGTTTTCTGGGCCGAAAAGACGCCACCATCACGGTGACGTTCGACAAGCCCTTTCCGGCCGAGGTGCAATTGCACACTTACGTGTACATCCGCAGCGACGTCGTGTTTGATCCGGGAGTCGTCCTCTTCAATGCCGTGCCGCAGGGCTCCGCTGCCGAGCGCACCGTCAAGCTCCTCTACGCAGGGCGGAGTGACTGGCAGATTGTCAAGGCTGTCCCCAGCGCCGATTTCCTCGATGTGCAAATCAATCAGACGGGACGTGGTGCCGGTGAGGTGAGTTACCAGTTAGTGGTCACGCTCAAACCGAATGCGCCGGCGGGATATCTCCAGGAACAAATCGAACTTTTGACCAACGACACTCTGGAAGAAGCCAGACGGCTCGTGCTGCCGGTGGAGGGTTCGGTCGTGCCCCAGGTCACCGTTCAGCCGGCCCAGCTCGCCCTGGGAACGCTGTCGCCTGGACAAACGGTCGCGAAAAACCTCGTCGTTCAAGCGCGGATTCCCTTCCGAGTGGTGGGACTTCAGGTTCCCGACAAACGATTCAGCTTTGTCCTACCCGACACGGAAAAGAGCGTCCAGGTCATTCCCGTGACCTTTACGGCCGATCAAACGGCGGGCCCCATCCGCGGGGAAATCGTCATCGAGACGAACCTGTCGGGCTACGAACAACTCAAGGTCCCTGTGCTTGGCACAATCAAGGCCAACGGGCAATAGCACCGCGTCCTGACTGCGTTGTTCTCTGGCGGACCGGACGAGTCCCGTGGCCTGTTCCTGACGCTTGCCGACACGACCAAAATAGAATCGTCCCGCGCACTGGGTGACGCATCGCGCGATGCGTCAGGTTCGATTTTCCATTATCAGGCCGCAGCAATGGGCAAGCGTCAATCGGCTCAACAGAACGTTCAAATCGATCTGAGAATCGGGACGTCCGGCTGGACTTACGATGATTGGAGCGGCAAGTTCTACCCCGAGGATATAAAAGGTCCGGCCCGACTGGAGTTTTACGCCACCCAGTTTAACGCGGTGGAAATCAACGCCACCTTCTATCGCCTCCCCACCGCCTCGATGGTCACCGGCTGGAACCGTCGGATGCCCCCCGACTTCCATGTGGCTGTGAAGGGATCCCGACGCATCACGCATCTGAAGCGGCTGCAGGATTGCCAGGCTGAACTGCGGGAATTCATCGGGCGGGTGGCACCTCTCCAGCAACTGAGGGTGATTCTCTGGCAGCTTCCCCCCTCGTTTCGGCCAGATTTGCCTTGTTTGGAAAGTTTTTTCGCTCTTCTCAGAGATGAAGCCGCCGCGATACCCCATGTCCGGCATGCGATGGAATTCCGCCATGCCTCGTGGTGGGATGCGGAAGCCGAAAAGCTCCTCCGCCACCATCAAATCCCCTTTGTCGCTGTGAGCCATCCCCGCTTGCCGGACAGCATCATTTCCACCACGGATTTCCTTTATCTGCGGTTCCACGGGCTGGGGCGCCAGCTTTATCGTTATGACTACTCGCCCGAGGAGCTGCAACCGTGGGTCGAACGCGTCGTTGCGGCGATCAGGACTTCCTCCGTCCGCACCGTGTACGCCTTCTTCAACAACGATTACGATGCCCACGCCGTGGAGAACGCCCGCGTTTTTCGGGACCTTCTCGCCCAGGCCTTGAAAGAAAAATGACGTCTGACCAAGCCATCGGTCCGGGCAATTCAAGAATGGCCCCCACAACATCGGAGGGACCCGCCTGTCGGGTCCGCCGTCCAAGCTTGGATTGTCCACTCCGCGTCACCGCACTCCATGGAGTGCGGGGCTTTAGCCCCGCTCTCTACGCGGAACTTCAGTCCCCGGTAAACACCAATGGTTGATCCAACGCCAAACGGCGGACCCGACAAGCAGGTCCCTCCGAGAAAAACGGACGTGACAAGCACGTCCCTCCGAGAAATCGTTCGGAGGGGCACGCTTGTCGTGCCCGGTGAAAGGCCAATGGGTTATCGATCCGTGTTGATTGGCCCCGACGAGCGGGTCCTTTCGAAAGGCCCCTCCCGCCTGGCGTTCACCCCTCTCAAGACCTCGCCGAGGTTCAAGCGACTTTCCCAAGGCGGAGCCAAGGTGGGGACGGGTCAATTGGCCCGTGGGCTTGACGTCCGCATCTGCGGGGAGCAAAGTAAAAGAGTTCTCCGGCAAATGAGTGGCTGACACGGTCCACAGCCGCGGTTCTTTTTCTGTGATTGGTTCCATCCTGGTTTTGGCCAGGCAAAACGTTGCGACCTTGCCCGGGAGTACCGACAGATTGTGCGGGACGGCTCCCACCAGCATCCACCAGAAAGGAGAGACGCTCCATGATGCGGGGAAATGCGATTGTCGGTCAGAGCGGTGGCCCGACGGCCGTCATCAACGCCAGTCTTTGTGGCGTCATCGAAGCCTGCCGACAGTATCCGGAGATCGAACGCTGCTTGGGCATGCGATTCGGCGTCCAGGGCTTTCTGGAAAGCGACGTCATCGACCTCTATCAGGAAGCCCCCGAAACAATCGAAGCCCTCAAACGAACACCCAGCTCCGCCCTGGGAAGCTGTCGCTACAAACTCCGGGATGAGGATTTCCCTCGCCTGCTGGAGCAACTCCAGCGCTTCAACATCCGGTATGTGTTCCTCATCGGCGGGAACGACACGATGGACACCATCCATCGTCTGGAAGAGTTCTGCCGCAAGCAGAACTATCCGATGCTCGGCGTGGGCATTCCCAAGACGGTCGATAATGACCTGTTTGGAACCGACCACACGCCCGGCTACGGCAGCGCCGCACGGTACGTGGCCATCTCGGTGCGGCAGGCGGGCATGCTGGCGCGGGACATGCGCCGCGTCGATCAGTTCGTCATTTTCCAGACGGTTGGTCGTTCCGCGGGCTGGCTGGCAGCGGCCTCTGCCCTCGCCAAATCGGCAGAAGACGATGCCCCCCACATCATCCTGGTCCCGGAACGCCCCTTCGATCGCGATAAATTCCTCGCCGACGTCAAGCGCGTCTACGACAAATTCGGTTGGTGCAGCGTCGTCTGCGGGGAGGGAATCACCTATCCCGATGGCCGCCCGGTCAGCCAGGCCACCGTCACTGACCAGTTCTCCAACGTTGAATTCGGCGCCATGGGGGGCACCAGTGCCGCCATGATGCTCCATCGCATGATCAGCCAGACCTACGGCTGGCGGGGCGAGTTCCAGGTGTGCGAATCTCTCCAAATGTGCGCGGCAGATCGCGTCAGCGAAATCGATCTCGAGGAAGCCTATGCCTGCGGCAGGGAAGCGGTGCGACTGGCCTCCGAAGGTGTCAGCGGCATGATGGTCTCCATCCGTCGGGAATCGAGTCAACCCTATCGCTATCGGCTGGATACCGTCCCGCTGGCCGAGGTCGCCATCAAGGCCAAACCAATGCCCGATGAGTTCATCAGCGCCGAAGGCAACTACGTCACGGAAGCGTTCCTCGAATACGCACGTCCCCTGGTGGGCCCCCTGCCCGAATATGTTCGCCTCAAAGGCTACAAAGTCGGGGCGTAAATCGGCGGATCATGCCGACCCATTTCCCCGGTCGGTGCGTCCCTGAAGAAAATCGGTCGTGCTTTGCACCCGAGCCGCCCGTCGATATCCTGAGAAAATAGCGAGGGGCATGTTATCGACATTCCCCAGCGGGAAATTTCTCCCGCGCGGGGTTTATTCTTAGAAAGATAACGTCAGGACAGATTCCCCCTGGCATTGATCATCCGGCACCCGGGAGTGATTGGCAACGCGACAAAGGTGACAGGTATGGAACTTAAGTTGATTACAAAGCAACAGGCCCAGCCACCGTTTTATGTGGGAGTCGATTTGGGGGGCACAAACATCAAGGCGGGCGTCACCGATGACCGGGGACAGGTGCTGTGGGTCGGGCAGGAACCCACCCTCGTTGAACGCGGCCCGGAAGATGGAGCACGCCGCATCGGCGCCCTCATCCGCCGTGCCATCCAGGAGGCAGGTCTGCGACCCGAGGAAGTCGCCGGCGTTGGCCTCGGCTCCCCAGGCACCATGGACATCCCCGGTGGACGCCTCATGGTCCCCGCCAATCTCAAGGGCTGGGAGTACTTCCCCATCCGCGACCGCGTCAGCGAACACTGTGGCATGCCCGTCACCTTCGCCAACGATGCCACCGCCGCCGCTTTCGGTGAGAAATGGGTGGGAGCGGGACAACGCTTCCACAGCTTGATCCTCCTCACCCTGGGCACAGGAATCGGATGCGGGATCATTGTCGGCGATCTCCTCCTGGACGGCGAGCACAGCCACGGCGGTGAATACGGACACACCGTTATCGACTGCCGCCCCGACGCGCGGAGTTGCTCCTGCGGCCGTCGCGGACACTTCGAGGCCTACGCCAGCGCCACCGCCGTGACCAAACGCGCCCAGGAGGCCCTCGCCGCAGGACGCGTCAGCATGCTTTCCCGCCGACTCGCCGAAGGTGCCAAGCTCGAACCGAAACTCATCGCCGAAATGGCCGAGGCCGGAGATGAACTCTCCCGCCAGCTCATCCTCGAAACCGCCGAATACCTCGGCATCGGCATCGTCAACCTCATGCACACTATCGACCCCAACGGCATCCTCATCGGGGGCGCCATGACCTTTGGCGGGAAAGAAAGTCGCATCGGCCGGATCTTCCTGGAACGCGTCAAACAGGAGGTCTTTCTCCGTGCTTACCCGGCTGTCGGAGATACCACCGAAATCGACTTCGCCACGCTCGGCGGCAACGCCGGATTCATCGGTGCGGCGGGCATCGCCCGTCTGGAAAAACTCAAAAAATCCTGAATTCCACCGCAGCACAGCCGCTTTCATGGAAGAGTGAATCGGGAGGTGTCATCCACGTGGGGGAAAAAACTTCAGAAACATCCGCCACCGCCAGTCCTTCCGCCTCGCCGGACCTCATCCGGCGCGAGATCGCCACCGAAACCAAACTGCTCGTCGTCAAGGTGGGGACCCGCGTCGTCACTCACCCCGATGGGCGACTCAACCAGGAACGCATCGCCCAGCTCGCCGAGGAAATTCACGCCGTTCGCGCCACCGGCCGAAAAGTCGCCCTCGTCAGTTCCGGTGCGGTGGGGGCGGGCGTGGGACGGCTCGGCCTGCCCGGGCGACCCACCAACCTGGCCGACCTCCAGGCCGTCGCCGCCATCGGCCAAAGCCTCCTCATGCAGGCCTACGACGAACATTTCCGAAACCATGGGGACATCGTCGGCCAGATTCTCCTCACCGCCGACGTCATCGAAAATCGCACCAGCTATCTCAATGCCCGCAACACCCTCCTCGCCCTGCTCAATCGCTTCGATGCCGTCCCCATCATCAACGAAAACGACACCGTCGCCGTGGAGGAGTTGCGCATGACCTTCGGCGATAACGATCGACTCGCAGCCCTCGTCACCAACCTCCTCCAGGCCGACCTCCTCGTCCTCCTCTCCGATGTGGAAGGCCTTTTCTCCGGCGACCCCAGCGACCCCCAATCTCAGCTCATCCCCCTCGTCCGCAAAATCGACGATTCGGTGTTCGCCCTCGTCCGCGACAAAAAAACCGGCCTCAGCAAGGGAGGCATGGAAAGCAAGCTCCGGGCCGCGCAAATCGTCACCACCGCCGGCGCTAACGCCATCATCGCCTCCGGCAAGCAGCCCGGCGCACTGAAAAAAATCATCGCCGGCGAACCGGTGGGTACGCTCTTTTTCGCCCAGGGCGCCACCGTCAAGGCCCGCAAACGGTGGTTCGGGCTGAGCATTCAGCCCCGCGGCCGCATCATCGTCGATGCCGGAGCCCGCCAGGCCATCGAAAAACGCGGCAAGAGCCTTTTGCCCGCTGGAGTCGTCGATGTTGTCGGCCAGTTCCACAAGGGCGACCTGGTCTCCCTCTGTGATTGTGACGGATGCGAATTCGCCCGAGGGTTGACCAACTACTCGGCCGAGGACATCCGCCGGATCAGGGGCCTGCGGACCCGACAGATTGCCCAGGTCCTTGGCTGGCTTCCCTACGAGGAGATCATCCACCGGGATAACCTGTTGGTGACCCGCTCCGCTTGAAGTGGGGAGCCGGGGCGGCCATGCCTACCCAGGGGGGCTTGCCGTGGCCACATGCTGGGGAATGTGTCTCAAGGGTAGCATCCCCACCAGCTGGTTATTCGATGCCATTCTTGGAGCGGGCTTGACAGATTTTTGGGGCTCTTGTACGCTTAGTTGCAGTCGATCTCCAGGGATTTTCGCACGACCGGCGATCGACTGCAAAACAGGGGGTGGAGGGAGGGTGGAAAGCCCGGAAAATATCGGCTTTCCGGGGAGGGTCTTAATCGAACCAAGTTGGGATTGAAACGCGGACTGGATCGACGTGATTTTCCGGATCTGCGATGGTCTTAATCGAACCAAGTTGGGATTGAAACTACAGCGTCGGCAATGGTCTCTGTGTTCACCGTCATAGTCTTAATCGAACCAAGTTGGGATTGAAACTGAAGATGTTCGCCTCAATGTAACTTCTGAAGCACGGATAGTCTTAATCGAACCAAGTTGGGATTGAAACTGCTGAATCCTGAGTTTCAGGAACGCTTGAAGGCGTTTATGTCTTAATCGAACCAAGTTGGGATTGAAACAGCGGAGAAGGGCGAGCTGGCAGGTCACGTCCTTGAGGTCTTAATCGAACCAAGTTGGGATTGAAACCGGGCGGGGCCACGGCCGCTTGGGCCTCGTGGCGTGAGGTCTTAATCGAACCAAGTTGGGATTGAAACCAAGATGCGTGCTTCACTTGTAACGTTCAGTTTAACGTCTTAATCGAACCAAGTTGGGATTGAAACTATCCTTATCTTTTCGTTATCATTGTGTGTTTCTCTCTCTTGTCTTAATCGAACCAAGTTGGGATTGAAACCACACAAAAGGTCACTCGGAAGGTTTTTGGCGGTCGAGTCTTAATCGAACCAAGTTGGGATTGAAACGGGTGCTTTGTTGGGGTTCCCGGAGCGGGGAAGACGACGTCTTAATCGAACCAAGTTGGGATTGAAACCCGGGAAAAAGCTAATCGATAATGTTGTCAAAATTGAAGAGTCTTAATCGAACCAAGTTGGGATTGAAACCCAGTTGATCGGCCTCTTTGAGGACCTTGCGATAGAGGTCTTAATCGAACCAAGTTGGGATTGAAACGCAGATCTGCTCATCACTTACTCCATCCCGTTTCAACTGGTCTTAATCGAACCAAGTTGGGATTGAAACATGGGCGGGGCGTACACCCGCCCACGGGGGGGCGGCGTCTTAATCGAACCAAGTTGGGATTGAAAGCGTGTTGTCCCGCGGGCACTGTCAACAGCCCGGTTCAGTCTTAATCGAACCAAGTTGGGATTGAAACGAATTAAAAGCGAGTGGCGAGTAGCGAGTTGCGAGTAGTATTCCTGGAGCACGTCAAACGGAAGAGTACACCGCCTGTTAGTCGTGTGTCATCACCTAGCTTGGAACTGAAAAGAGAAAACAATCGCGTTTGCGGAAACAATCGGCGGTCTACTGAAAAACCAATTGTCCACCTTCACCACTCGCTATTCGCCATTCGCTATTCGCCAAAACAAATGGAACCAAGTTGGGATTGAAACGAATAAAGGGGCGAATGGCGAATAGTGAATAGCGAATGGTAAGCGTCGCGGCCGGGAAAGAATAACGTCGGGCAGAGATTCATGGCAGGCGGGCGCTCGGTCTTTCTGGGCCAACCTGCCGTTTTAACGCGATTCGAACTCGTCTTCCAAGTTCACGGTAGGGGCCATTCATGAAATTCCCCCAGATTGTCGGAGGGACCTGCTTGTCAGGTCCGCTTAGCCGCCTGGATCATCCATCCCTTCTCGTCGGGCACGACAAGCGTGCCCCTCCGAAAAAAGTTCGGAGGGACCCACCTGTTGGGTCGGCGATTTGAGGTTCGATGATCGATCGGTGTTTTACCGCGGACTAAAGTCCCGCGTGGAAAGCGGGGCTGAAGCCCCGCACTCCATGGAGTGCGGCGATTCATCGCCGCTTTTCGGTGAAGGCTTCAGCCTTCATCCACCTTGGCAATTTCAGATGTTTTGCCGGGAGCACGAGAAGCGTTTGCGAACGATTTGTCGGAGGGACCTGCTTGTCAGGTCCGCTTAGCCGCCTGGATCATCCATCCCTTCTCGTCGGGCACGACAAGCGTGCCATCCCGAAAAGATTTCGGAGGGACCCGCCTGTTGGGTCGGCGATGTGAGGTTCGATGATCGATCGGTGTTTTACCGCGGACTAAAGTTCCGCGATGAAAGCGGGGCTAAAGCCCCGCACTCCATGGAGTGCGGCGATTCATCGCCGCTTTTCGGTGAAGGCTTCAGCCTTCACCGGGCTGGCCGACGTCTGGGCGGTCCACAGCGAAAAAATCTTGCAATGGAGGACTTTTTTGGTAAACTCAAGATGGGCCCGGCAGTAAAGTTCACAAATGGGGTGGGGTGGTAGCAAAGCGGAGCTCTCGTCATGAAAAGAAGGGTCAGGCTCGTCTGGTTCGCTCTGGCGGCAGGTATTGCCCTGATTGCCGGCTTTGCACAGTCAGGCTGTTTCACCAGGACGGCAAGCAAACCCCGGGAAGAATCGACGATCAAGGTTCTGGGACTCCTTTATGGCCAATACATGGGCCAGCACATGGGCAAGGCCCCACCCAGTGAGCAGGCCTTCCGCGAGTTCGTGCAGAAGCAAACGGCGTTTCTCCAGCAATTCCACGTTGAGAATGTGGACGAACTCTTTCGATCGGCACGGGATGGGGAGCCCTACACGGTGGTCTACGGGGATCTCTCCCAAGCGGGCCAGCTTCTGGGGGCCCCTGTCATCGCCTGGGAAAAGAAAGGTGTCAACGGACGCCGTTATGTGGTCAACACTCTGGGAAGCGTAAAGGAGGTGACCGACGAGGAATTCGCGAAACTGGGCCGCCCGTCGTAAGGGCCCGGGACCTTTCGGCCATGCGTGGCTTGCGAGTGGGTGACCCGCGGAAGCGGCAAAGGGAAAATTCCCGGGTTTGCGTGATCGGCGAGTGTCTTTTCTGAACCAGAACGGTGGAGAGGAGGTGACGCCATGTCTCGGAGACAGTCCCAACACCCCAAGGGCTTCACCCTCGTCGAGCTGCTGGTCGTGATCGCCATCATTGGGATTTTGATCGCCCTGTTGTTACCGGCAGTTCAGGCAGCGCGGGAAGCCGCGCGGAGAAGTCAGTGCAGTAACAATCTCAAGCAAATTGGGTTGGCGCTGCACAATTTCCATGACGTGCGGAGGACGTTTCCCACAGGGGGCACCCACCCCTGGCCACCCTACGCGGGAGAAGAGGAATACGAATGGCGGCCGGCGAACGGGGCCCCCTTTGGCCCGGACAAACAGGGGATGGGCTGGATGTACCAGATCCTCGATTACATCGAACAGTCGGCCGTCCTGCAGATCACCGATTGGAACAGAGTTCGCGAGACGGTCATCGTGACGTACAAATGTCCGTCGCGTGGCGGCATCCGCAAACAGGGCAATCGGTTCCTCAATGATTACGCGGCCGCGGTTCCCGGCACGGATTTTTGGAACGGGGAAACGTGGAACGTTCCGCAGGGGCGTCGCTATCGCGGCGTGATTGTGCGGACCAACTGGCGGCAGTTCGGGACGCATGACTGGCGACCCGCCGATTCGACGCAGCCCATCTCCATGTCGGACATCCTCGACGGGACGAGTCACACCTTCGTGGTGGGGGAAAAACGCCTTTTCACGCGGAACTGGGACTCCGGCGACTGGCACGACGACTGCGGCTGGGCTGATGGGTGGGATCCGGATACTCTGCGGCTAACAGGATTTGGGCAGGATCACACGGGCTTCGGTCCCGACGACACCGCCATTGATGGTGACGACGCCGACGCCGACAAGGATGACGACCCGGGATATCACTTTGGTGGCGCGCATCCCGGCGGCATGAATGGGCTGTTTGTTGATGGGACTGTTCGGTTCATCTCGTGGACCATCGATCGCCAGATATTCGACTGGCTTGCCGATCGCATGGACCGGAACAACACGCCGGGCTGGTGACTCGTCACGACAAGCAACGATCGCTGTCCTGCAAGCGGCCCATGTGGCGGGACCGTATGCCGGGAAAAGGCTTTCTGGCCCAGGCGTCGGGGGCTCTTACGCCGGGTGGCATGCTCAGTCGAAGTCCAGCCACTCCGCCGTCGAAGGCGGCTTAGGCCCTTGTCGGTGGAATGGGTTTGTGTCCTCGGAATGCTGCTGCGGCGGGGGATTGAGGTTCAAATCCGCGAGGGAGGCTTCCCGGACTTGGGGAGCAACCTCTTGCGGCCCGGGGTGATCGCCCGCCATTGCAGCGGTTTGCGACTCCCTCCGACAATCGCGCGGTCCTGAGACGGAACCAACGAGGAACAATTGTTTTCGGCCGACGAGAGCCACCCGCCGCCCACGCACCAGATTGAGAAACTCTTCGCCACCGACCTGAGCGACAAATCGACCGAGAGGGAGGGTCAAGCGCTGGGGCGGAAGAATCCACAACTCGGGACAGCGGCCCAGACCCCGCAACCGCTTTCTGAGGCTGTGGAACACTTCCTTTGATGCCCCTGGCCCCGTGGGAAGGAGAGTCACCTGGACGACACCCCACCGCAGAAGCTCGCTCCACCGTTCAGGCGGCACGCGGTCGAAGCGGACGCCGAAGGCCACCACCGGATGGACGCCGTGCGACCGCAGGGCCAGCGCGTCGAGAAGCCGCTCCACCGCCAGGACATGGGGCGGCCGGGCACCCGCCAGCACTTCCACCCCGAAAAGGCCCAATGTCTCCTGCCAAGGATGACGGAAAAGCCAGCCGGGCGTGAGCTGTCGGAGCGGCCGGGCCCACAACGTGACCAGCTCGCCTGCCGCATTATGAATGGGACCGATCAGGCTGTTCTCAAGGCGTCGATCTTTCAACCAGTACTCCAGCGTCTGCCGGTCGCTGCGTCCTGTCTTGCGATAAGCCTGGAAACATTCCTCCAGCGATCCAATGACGCCGATCGCCAAGTGGCCCACATTCTCCCACTTTACCCCGGCGCTTATCAGAAATGCCTTGGCAGCCAAGGCGAGTTCCTCCTCTTGTGTCAGCAGTTTCTGCCGGGCAAAAGTGAGAAGCCACTCGGCGGCACGGCGCTTGGCGGCATCAAGCTCGCGCTCCGCCACCGCCAGTAATTCAGGAACGGGTACCGTGAGAGGCGTTGTGGGGTCCGGTGGCTCGCCCGGGCTTTGAGCCGCGGGGGAACTGTCTGTCGCGTTGGTGCCGGTTGGCACCGGGGTGGTTGATCCTTCGGCGGAGGTTGTGTCATTCTGTTTTGCAGGGTTGGCTTTCTGCCGGGGACGCCGTGGACTCATAGGGGTCTCCTCATCATCCGTTGTTGATGGCACTTCTCGTCAACCGGCGTGAAAACAACCGGAAAAGAGCCTCTTCCGTAGCTGGCCATGGCACATCAACCGGCCCCATGGGCGACCTCGCCAAATTTTTCCACCTGATAGACCCAAATTTTTGCATCCGGCTGGCGCCACGTCTTGCTGGGAAGACCGGCCTTCTGGCAGAGCCGATCGAGAAACTCTTCAGGATCGGGAAGTTCTTCCCAGACCTGGGGGAGAAAGGTGGCTCGTGCTCCCCGCCATTGAAAGATCACGCCATCCACGCCTGGCCGCAGCTTCTGCAGCAGTTCCTCGGGAGACCTGAATTCGAGCGGTTGCGGCGGAGAAAGCACGCTGATTTCCACCGTGAGGTCCGCCAGTTCCCAATCTTCCAGGGGCAAAAACCGCGGATCCCGGGCGGCATTGCGGGCATTTTCCATCACCGCGAGGTACAGCGGCTGATCCGCCGTCAAGGTTCCAATACAACCCCGCAGGGCACCCCGCCGCCGCAACGTGACGAAGCACGCCCAGGGTTCGCGAAGCCGTGGCGGCACCGCTTTGCTATCCACGACGGGGAGCCGACCGTCCTGCACGAAGCGCCGCAAGGTGGCCCACGCCAGATCCAGCAGGAAACGTTTTTCCTCCGCTGTGAGATTGGGGAGATGGGCCAATCCTCCCGACGGGGCTTCCGCCGTCCCCTCGCCTGCGATTTCTGTATCCTGTTGAGGGGACGCATCCGGCTCGGTTTCCTCGGTGTTTTCTTCTACCTCCGGCCCGCGCGGTGCAACGCCTCCACAAAATGCCATCGCCCCGTAGCCGACCACGGCTGATTTGTCCCCGGATGTGTCTCCACTATTGCGATAGTCGAGGAGGACGGGCTCCCAGTGGTAGGCCCGCGCCAAATGGAGGGCCACGAGCACCCCTGTGCTGCCACAGGGGCTCAATTCCGGCTCGTAGCGAAGGCCTTCCAGGTAATCAAAATCGAAGCGGACGATGGCATCCAGCGTCCGTCGATCCACGTCGCAGGCGAGACGATACGGCTGATAATGGGAAAGATCAGTGCTCACCACGAGGAGCGTCTGATCGTCGAGGATGGTGGCCAAGGCCTCCGCCGCTTCGCGGGGATCCACTTTTCCGAAGACAATCGGGACAATTTCGAAATCGGACAGAACGGTCTGGAGAAAAGGGAGCTGGACTTCCAGGGAGTGCTCGTAAGTGTGGGGTGTGGCGCCAGAGGCACAAGCTCCCCAACCACCCGGTGGACGGACCCGCGCTGGCGGGTCAAAGGCAAACGGCGGATGCTGAGCGAGGATGGCGGCCTTGTTGGAAAGCGGCACCTCTCCCAGCGGAGTTTGAAAAGCGTCCACATCGGGGATGGCAGCGCCCTCGAAGTAGGCGTAATGGGAGGGACCGAGAAGCACCACCGTGGCGTATTTGCGACCGGCAATCTGTTTGTACGCGACGCCCGCCACCGGTCCCGAATAAGGATAGCCCGCATGGGGCACAACCAACCCCCGAATGGGCACCTGCGGATCCACGACGAGAGGAGCCCCGGCAAGATATTGTTGAATGGTAGCCGAGAGGCGGTCAGGGCGGCCGGGGTAGAATGTCCCAGCAACGGCGGCCGGCCGAATCCGATCGGAAAGGTGTGCGTTCACGGCAGAAGACCTGACTCCCATTCGCAAGGACCAGGCGACCGTCCCTTCATAAGACCATCCGCACTCCCCAAACCGTCGCCCGTTCTGCGAAGACTTTCTGGCCCCCACGCGGACGTTTCCGGTTCGCCCAGGTGCTCGTTTTCATTCTACCCGTTTCCCGCGAGAGCGCTTATCCCGCAAACTGGGGGAGACAAAGTCAAGCGCAGGTGGAGTGGCGAATCGGCGGCTCCCTTCTCGGTTTCGGTCAGGGCGAGACGCAAGAAAAGATCGCGGGGTTTCCTCCACGGGCGAACCGGCCCGAATTGTGCGCGGAGCCAAGCCCGGGGTCTCTGCACGAGACCTAAATTGGAAACGGAGATGCATTCCCCAAGGTTGCACCTTGCCTCTTTGCTGAAAAGCCCGACAATGCGATGATGAAGGGGAAGTGTCACGTTGGAAGCGAGAGCGTCATTCTCGGGGTGTTTTCGCAGCGGGTTGGACATCGTCGATTCGAAAGGAGGCAGCAGCCCGACGAGAGATCCCCAGCGACGCCATTTTTCCCGCCTGTTCCGCTTGACTCTTTGCGAGTTTTTGCTCATTGAATGAAGAACTCTTTGGGAACCAACAATGCACGAGTTTGGTGAACGCGTCTTCCATGTCCTGCCGCGGCAGGTGGACCAGACGGTGGCGGCCGCCCTCCGCGAGTGGCTGCCCGGGGTTTCATGGTCGCGGATCAAAAAGCTGATCGCCGGACGCTATGTCCAGGTGAGCGGGAACCTCTGCCTGGATCCCGCCCGACGACTGAAACTTCAGGATGTTGTCAAAATTCTTCCGCGTCCTGCCCAGGCTCCTCCCACCCCCCATGATGTGACCGTCATCTACCTGGACGAGCACCTCGTGGTGGTGGACAAACCGCCGGGTATGACGACCAACCGCCACCGGGACGAGTTACGGGCATCCGCCCGACGGCGTCAACTTCAGCCTACACTGGACGAAGTCCTCCCCCACATTATCGCGAAGATCGAGGGCAAGAAGAAACGCTACAAGGGCGTGCCGCCGCCGGTCCGGGCAGTCCATCGTCTGGACCGCGAAACAAGCGGGCTGATCGTCTTTGCCCGCACCGGCGAGGCCGAACGCGGGTTGATGGAACAATTCCGAAAACACACGACGGAGCGGAAGTATCTGGCAATTATTCACGGCTATCTGCCGGCGCAGACGATCAAGTCTTACCTCGTGCGCGATCGCGGTGACGGCCGACGCGGCAGTACCAAAAACCCCAACGAGGGTCGGATCGCCATCACGCATGTTCGCCCAGTGGAGCGGATCGGCAATTACACTCTCGTTGAATGCCGCCTGGAAACGGGACGCACCCATCAGATTCGCATCCATCTGGCGGAGGCGGGCCATCCCGTGTGTGGGGAAAAAATTTACAACCGGCCCCTGTTCGGGGAGCCCATTCCGGATCACAGCGGCGCACCGCGACTCGCCCTGGCAGCCGTCGAGCTGGGCTTCATCCATCCGATTACCAAGCAGCCCATGAAGTTCGAAATCCCGTTGCCCAAGGACCTCACCGATTTCCTCCATGAGCTTCGCCGGCGCGCCCGGCAGGAAAAGTCTTCGCGGGCTGAAACTAAAGAGCCTCCATCAGCTTAAACTTGAACACATGAGAAGAACCCGTTGATGCCTCCTTGACTTCAATGACCACGGGACGCTGCCATGCCACTTTTGGGTGCGCATCAGTCGATTGCCGGGGGATATCATCGGGCGGTTGACCGAGCCGTGGCCGCCGGTTGCGAGTGTCTCCAAATCTTCACCAAAAGCACCAATCGATGGGAAAGCCCACCGCTGACCGACGAACAGGTGGCTCAATTTCAGACGGCCCTGTTGCGGTCGGGAATTCGGCGGGTTATCGGTCACACGGCCTACCTCATCAATGTGGCAAGTCCGGATCCCACTTTGTGGAAAAAATCGGTGGAGAGCCTGGCCGAGGAGTATTCCCGAGCCGACCGGCTGGGACTGGAAGGTCTCGTCCTCCACCCCGGGGCCGCCATGTCAGAGGATCGCGATGGGGCAGCCGCCCGAGTGGCCGAAGCGCTCAACCGCGTGCTTGAGCGCTTTCCCGGGGCCAAGCCCCTGATCCTCTTGGAGACCACGGCTGGCCAGGGCACCAACCTGGGAAGTTCCTTTGAAGAACTCGCCACCATTGTGGAAGCAACCGAACAATCGCACCGCCTGGGCATCTGCTGGGACACCTGCCACATGCTGGCAGCGGATTATCCCATTGATCATCCCGACGGTTGGAACAAGACCGTGCGCTGGTTTGATCGCATCCTCGGCCTGCACCGCCTCCGGGCGATCCATCTCAATGACAGCCGGTCACCCCGGGGCAGCCACGTCGATCGGCACGAGCACATCGGCCGCGGCCATGTGGGGCTGGAAACCTTTCGCCGCCTGCTCCATGATCCCCGCGTCAATCACCTGCCGATGTTTCTGGAAACGCCTAAGGGAAAAACGGACGACGGCCGAGACTGGGACGTGGTCAACCTCACCGTCCTTCGCGAGCTACTGGTGCGTACACCCACCCCCTCTTCGCAGGAACCCCTTTAATACCGCACGTTCCCAAGAGGGTGCAGGCTGTTGGAACGAAGCCAGAACACTCGCTTACGGCACCGTGACGCCGGGCGGGAGAGCCGCCTTCCAGCCCGCGTGGAGCAGATCCGCCATCTCTTTGCGGACCTGTTCGTAGGCCGGATCATCCACCACGTTCCGGGTCTCCCAGGGGTCTTTTTCCAAATCGTAAAGAGCGGCCGGGATAGCGCCCTTTTTGAACTCCATGTAACTGTATTTCTTGGTCCGCACGCACTCGCCGAAGGCGTCCCCGTCATCTTCCACAATGAAGGCGGCCTTTTTCCAGGGACGTTGCGGATTCACCAGCAGCGGCGCGAAGCTGATGCCTTCCAGGTTTTTCGGTAGGTCCAGCTTGAGCAACTCGCCAAGCGTCGGCACGAGGTCAACAAACTCGACAATTTCATCGCATGTTTTGCCGTTGGCCGGGGCACCGGGAACGCGGACAATCAGCGGTGCCCGATGCGTCGCTTCCAGCATCGAGTATTTAGACCAGAATCCGTGGTCGCCCAAATGGAATCCGTGATCGCCCAGGAAAATGACGATTGTGTTTTTGTCCAGGCCGGTCTCTTCGAGGGCATCGAGAATCATCCCAATGTTGTCGTCCACAAACGTTAGACAGGCGTAATAGGCCGCGATCGCCTCCTTAGCCTGCTGCCGTGTGGGTTGCTTGAGCGTAAAGATATCCGGATTGCCGCCGAACGCCCGCTTGGGATAGGGAAAATTGACCAGACTTTCCGGCGGGGCGGGTGGATCGGGGATTTTAGCGGGGTCGTACATGTCGATGTACTTTTTCGGGCAGATGAGCGGAGTGTGCGGTCGGGACTGTGCCACCGCAAGGAAGAACTGCTGCTTCGATTTTGCAAACTCCTTCAACAGGGCCGCCGCAGTCGCAGCCATTCGGTAATCGCCTTCCTGTTCCCGCGTTCGCCCGGAATCTCCGTACCGATCCGATTGCTTCCTGCGCCACTCGCGATATTCACGGCTCTTTTCGTCCTTGGGCGGTGGCTGCCAATCGGCGGAACGCGGGACGGGAGGAAACTTGATGATCGGTCCCGGACCCTTCCAGCCTGGCGGCGGCGTGTACATCTCGATGCGATCGAACACCGAGAGCTGCTTTTCCGCGTAGTCTGTGCGGTGGAATAACTTGCCAATCACTGCCAGATAAAAGCCTTTAGCTTTCAAATACTCCGGCAGGGTAAGAACCCCTTCCGGTAAATGCGCGTCCATTTCCTGTTCATTGCGGGTCACCCGGGTTGTCAGCGGACGAAGGCCGGTGAGAAAAGACGTGCGGGAGGGATTACAGCACACTGCCTGGACATACGCCCGATCAAAACGAACCGCGGTCTGGGTGAATCGGTCCAGGTTCGGCGTTTTGCAGATTGGATTCCCGTAACATCCCAGGGCTGGGGCATTGCAGTCCTCGATGTCGATCAGCAGGACATTCATGTGTGAAGTGTCGGGCAGAGCCTGCACTTCACCCGTCAAACAAGTTGCCAGAAGCAATCCCCACAGGACAGACATACGGCACCTCCCCAACTGCGCAATGAAGAACCATCACCCTCTGGACAAGCCAATGTGGGAGAAAAACGCTCCCACGCCTGAAGCCGACGCCATTATACCTGCGCCCAAGTTGGACGAAAGAGCCCTGCCAGTGTAACTCCTTCAGGCTCGTTTTTTTCCGGATAACGGCGACCACATGAAAAGGGGTAGAGTCCGTCTTCGGAGAACCCCGCTTGACGGGTCCGCTTCTTCCGGAGGGACCCGCTTGTCGGGTCCGCTTTTCCAGGATGGATGATCCGTTTGATTCGATCGGACACAAAAACGGTTCACTGGTAGGGGCAATTCATGAATGGCCCCTACCGGAAGCCAGTCAATTTGGCCAGGATCCATTTGTTGTAGGGGCGATTCATGAATCGTTTCTACCGTGTAACTACCAGCCGAACCGAGCAGGTGAAGCCCGACCGATGAAACGAATTATCCACGCCTAGAATGTGGACCTGACAAGCAGGTGCTCGGGGTTGGATTTTGCTCCCACGCGAGCCCGTGTGGACATCCGCATCCCCGTGGGCGCGGGAAAAGTGGGGATGTGTCAGGTTGCTTCGGCCATTTACAATGGAAGGTTCGGAAAGAGATCTGGTGAGATTTGGAGGTTGACGTGATGGTCATCAAGCCGCAACGGGCGCTGATCAGTGTCAGCGACAAAACGGGTCTGGCCGAGTTCGCCCGACAGCTCCACAAATTGGGAATTGAGATCTTCAGCACGGGCGGCACCCGCCTGTTTCTCGAGCAGGCCGGTGTTCCGGTGAAGGATGTGGCGGCCTACACGGGATTTCCCGAGATGATGGAAGGCCGGGTGAAGACCCTCCATCCGCGGATCTTTGGGGGAATTCTTGCCCGCCGGGACCGCCCGGAAGATCTCCACTCCATGGCGGAGCACGGGATTCTGGCCTTCGATCTTGTGGTGGTGAACCTCTATCCGTTCCGTAAAACGATCGAGCGACCCGGCTGCACAGAAGCGGACGCCATCGAGAACATTGACATCGGGGGGCCTTCGCTGGTGCGAGCGGCGGCCAAGAATCACGCCTTTGTCGCCGTTGTAACGCAGCCCGCGCAGTACGCTCAGGTTCTCAGTGAACTGCAAACCCACGACGGAATCACGCTGGATCTGCGTCGCCGCCTTGCTGCCGAGGCCTTCGCACATACTGCCGAGTACGACCAGGCCATCGCGACATGGTTCGCCAAACAGGTGGAACCTGGTGTCTTTCCACCACGCCTGTTCTTCCGGTACGATCGGATCTCCACACTTCGCTACGGGGAGAATCCTCATCAGCAGGCAGCCGTGTACGCACTCCCTGAAGCGAAAGGACCATCCGTTGTCACCGCCCGCCAGCTCCAGGGAAAGGAACTTTCCTATAACAATTTGCTCGATCTGGAGTCCGCTCTGGAAATTGTGCGCCATTTCGAGGCCCCAGCCACAAGCGTCATCAAGCACAACAACCCGTGCGGGGCGGCCGTCGCGGATTCACTGGCTGAAGCCACCCGTAAAGCGCTGGCCGGGGATCCTGTGAGCGCCTTCGGTTCCGTGCTGGGGATGAATCGGGTGGTGGATCGCGCAACGGCGGAAGTCCTCTGTGAGCCGGGACTCTTCATCGAGGCCATCATCGCGCCGGCTTTCGATCGCGAAGCCCTGGAAATGTTGACCACCGTGCCCAAGTGGAAAAAGAACGTGCGGCTCATGGAAGTGGGGGAACTGACCCGGCCGGTTCCCTGCTGGAACTACCGTCCACTCCAGGAGGGACTGCTTGTGCAGGACGCCGATAACCTTCCCGACGACGAGACACAGTGGAAGGTCGTCACCCAGATGCAGCCGGACAATGCTCTCCTCCCCGATCTCCGGTTTGCCTGGGCGATGGTCCGCTTCGTCAAATCCAACGCCATTGTCCTTGCCAAGGACCGGATGCTGGTGGGAGTGGGTGCCGGCCAGATGAGTCGCGTGGACTCAGTTGAGATCGCGATCCGCAAGGCCGGAGACCGGGCCGCCGGCAGTGTCCTCGCCTCGGACGCCTTTTTCCCCTTTCCTGATTCTATTGAGCACGCAGCCAAGGCGGGGATTCGCGCCATCATTCAACCGGGCGGTTCTGTGCGAGATGAGGAGGTGATCGCCGCCTGCAACCAGCACCGAATCCCCATGATCTTCACGGGAAGGCGCCACTTCCGACATTGAGGCTGCGGCATCGCAGGGGGAAGGCTCAACTCCTACACGCACCCTAGGGCAGGTACTTTTGGAGCACCTCGGGCAAGTCATCCACCGTGATTAAGCGGCTGAAGTCGAGCAGACCACTGAGCGCTCGGGAATACACCTGATAGCCGATTTCCTCGAGAATGGCGATCGGGTTGAGTCCGGCGATCACGATAACCCCGACACGCCCCGAGATGACGGGAATCCCCAGCAAAGGCTGCGAGGGGAGTCCCACTGCCATGATGCCTCCCAAACCGATGCGCGCCATTTCCTCTTCCAGATGAATGACCACGTCCCGGGCATCCTCAGGGATTTCCCGAAAGCTGGCTCCGATCAGGCCGTTTCCATCTGTGATCGCCCCACGGTAATTCGTCATTCGGCTACGGATGAATATTTCCAGGGGATCGATACTGGTTCCGTCATAATGGATGATCTCTGCGAATCGCACGGGCTTGCCATCGCGAAGTTCCAACAGGCCGCCGAATCGCGACGCCGTGGGAATCCCGTGCTTAAGCAGCACACTGTTGAATGTGATTGAGCAGATGGTGCAGAAACCTATTTTCCCGGCAGGAATCTGAACCCCACCGATCGTTTCGCCGGGCTCCAGAATGGCCAGCCGTCGCCCCATACCGTAGCCCTTGTAGAAAACCTGACACACGGCATCCAGACATTGGGCGAGATCCCGCGGATTGACCACCGAGGTGTTGACCACCACCGTGCCGGTGCGGCGTTCCAGGTCGAAAGTCATCTTGTAGGTCATTTCGTCGATTCGGGCGGAAAGATATCCCACCCGCTGCACTGTCTGAGCGATGCGGAGTTCGGCGAGGCCTTTCTCGGAGATGGTATGGCCGCGATGGCCATAGGAGATAGTCAATCCTTCCCGATCGAGTTCATTGAGGTACAGGCGAACAGTCCGCTCACTGAGCAGGTAACCTGCGGAGGCCAGTGCCTCGGCGATCTCGCCTGACGTGAGAGGCTGCTGCGACTTGCGGAGAACGCGGAGGATTTCCATCCTGTGACGTGACTTGCGTTCTTCCCTTCGGGATACGGGCATTTCTTCCCGCACTCGCGGTAGGGGGGATTTCCTGCTCATGGCCGAACCTCCGAGCCCACAGTTCGAGACAGCTCACCACACCCGGCCGGACACATGCCGCGAAGTTCCGGCAGAGAATTGGCAATCTTGTGATCAACTTTTCCGGACGGCCGTTTCATCTGGCATTCAAACAGTTTACATTCAGCGAATCTTGCCGAAAACTATCCAGCAATCGGTAATTTTGCCGTTTTTTAGGAAATGGCCACAACGCTGATATGATAACTGCTCTTCGCTACTGCGGGAAAACCCGTGGGTTTGTGAACAGCCCTGTATTGACGTAATCTGGATATTTGGTAACATGATGCCGATTATTCCTGAATGTTGCTGCCGATTTGTCGGCCTGTTTGTGGTTTTCAAACTTCCGGGAGACGTACGATGAGTTTCATTCAGTACCGCAAGCAAAACGATGTTCTGGGAACGGTGAACCGGGGAAACCCGGCCGATTCGGGATTGTGCACCCTTTGCGAATCGGACTGCAAGGGGAAGTGTGAAACCTGGCTCAGCTCGCTGGTAGGCCGAAAGCTGCTCTATCCGCGGAACTTCGGCCATGTCACCGCCGGTTCCGCCAATGTTGTGGCGCTGGGCGTGGGTTATCACGCCCTTCGCATTCAGGGTTACGCCTACGACGCGACGGGATTGCCGCCGGGGATGACGGACTCGCCCGATGACTGCGTCTTTCCACGCGTCGATGTGACCACCGAATTTGGTCGTGAGGTCAAGACCAAGTGTCGCGTGCCGATCATGACCGGGGCACTGGGCTCCACCTTCGTGGCGGCGAAGTACTGGGATTCCTTCGCCATCGGCGCCGCGCTGTGCGGATTTCCCATTGTGGTTGGTGAAAACGTTGTGGGAGTGGACCGCGGTTCGAAGTTCAAAGACGGCCGGGTGGTGGAATCTCCCGAGATGGATCGCCGCGTCAATTCCTTCCTCCGCTACTACGACGGTTACGGCGCCATCATCGTGCAGATGAACGTGGAGGATACCCGCAACGGCGTGGCGCAGTATCTCATTGAAAAATTTGGCGATAAAGTCATTCTGGAGCTGAAGTGGGGACAGGGCGCCAAGGATATCGGAGGTGAGATCCAGGTGACCGATATCGAATATGCGCGGTTCCTCAAGGACCGTGGCTATATTGTGGATCCCGATCCTTATGATCCGATCGCCGAAGCCGCCTATCGTTCCGGTGCACTCCGCTCGTTCGCCCGACACAGCCGCTTGGGTGCCACCAATCTTCACTCCCCGGAGGATGTGTACGAGGACTTCATGAACTCGATCGACTTCTTCCGCAAACTGGGCTACAAGCGGATTTCGCTGAAAACGGGGGCCTACGGGTTGGAGGCTCTGGCCCTGGCACTTCGCTGCGCTGCGGACGCCAAACTCGATCTTTTGACGATCGACGGCGCCGGCGGCGGCACGGGAATGAGCCCCTGGAATATGATGGAATACTGGGGCATTCCTTCACTCCATCTCCATGCCAAAACGTACGAATACTGCCAGGTTCTCAAGCAGCGCGGGATCCAGCCCCCGGATATTTCACTGGGCGGTGGATTTGGTCGCGAAGACCACATCTTTAAAGCGCTGGCCCTCTGCGCTCCGTATACGAAGCTCGTGTGCATGGGCCGCGCCATGATGATCCCAGGTTTCCTGGGCAGCAACATCGAAGGGGTTCTGCGGCCGGAGCGGCGGGAAGCCGTCAACGGCAATTGGGACAGCCTTCCCCCCAGTGTGACGGCCATCGGGCAAAAGCCAGAAGAAATTTTCGCCGCGTGGGAGACGGTCAAGGCCAAGGTCGGTGCCGAAGAAATGAAGAACATTCCCTTCGGCGCCGTAGCAGTGTGCTGCCTGGTGGACAAGCTTGTGGCAGGTCTTCAGCAACTGATGGCGGGCGCCCGCCGGTTCAGCCTCAGCGCGATCTGTCGGGAAGATCTGATGGCCGCCAACCGCGAGACGGCCGAGGTGACCGGCATCCCCTTCATGCTCGATGCCCAAAATGATAAGGCCCTCGAGGTTCTCAAGAAGTAGCGCCGGGTCCTGATTTACACGAGAGATCTCAGGTGCGACCGTCGGCGTGTGCCGACGGTCGTTTGTTTTGAACGGGGGACAGGGCGCCGACGCGAGGCAAAAGGGCGTTCACTCCGAACGCGACGCCTGTCGTTCGCTTTCCTCAGCACATTTGACGCAGGTTGTGGCGTAGGGGATGGCTTTCAGGCGAATTTTGGGAATTCGCTGGCCGCACATCTCGCACTTCCCGTAGGTGCCCTCCTCGATGGCCTTGAGCGCGGCGTCGACGCGCTCCAGAACCTCTTTCTCATTCTCCACAAGTGACAGTGTGAATTCCTGCTCGTAATTGTCGCTGCCCAACTCTGCGGGATGGATGGACGATCCTGCCCGCCCGGCCAACCCTTCCTCGTTTTGATTGAGGGCCGCCTGGGTCAGGTAGCGAACGTTACCTGACAGACGCTCCCGCAGGGCCAGCAACTCCTTTCGGAATTGTTCCAGCTCTTCTTTCTTCAACGACTCATTCTTCATTGTCCACACCTCACGGGTGCCAAGCAAAATTGTGGCGACAATCAGGGCCAAAATTCGATTGTAGGTGGGCCGCGGAAGCCTGTCAAACAGCTTCCATCTCGAGAAATCCCCAGTTTTCCTTTGGCGATGGCCCGGAGGGGCGTGCTTGTCACGTCCGCTTGTCAACCTTGGATGAGCCACCCCAATTCACTCGCCTCCCGGTAGGGACGATTCATGGATCGCCGTTGTAGCACGTCCACACTTGGCAAATCGGTCCTATTTCGGTAGGGGCAATTCATGAATTGCCCCCCGCGCTGGTGACGCCACGTGGCCAAATGACACCGGGCACGACAAGCGTGCCCCTCCGATTCCCTTTTCCCGGAGGGACCTGCTTGTCAGGTCCGCTCTTCGGATTACGCCTGGTGGGGCAGATTGGAGGGCCCGGTTCCACCCGCCGCACGCTACTGGTAGGGGCAATTTATGAATTGCCCCTACAAAACTTTGTGCACGTGGCATGTCAAAGATTTTTTGCAAAGTGGGGATGGTTCAGGCTTCCTTCTCTTCCTGCAACCTTTTCGGCATTCCAGGTTCCCAAAAGTTTTTGTACGAAATTTCAGTCGTCGGGGCACTAATAATGTGGTGGGGTGGTGTGGCCGACCTGGCGCCTATATTGAGCCAATCCATCCCTTGGTTACCTCGCTCGGAAATGGGAGCGGGACATTCTCCGGTTGAGATTTTCTCGAAAAAACTCTCTCACCCTGCGGAGACAAACCCATGCGGTTGACCCTACGGACGCTTCTGGCCTATCTGGACAACGTTCTCGAGCCTGAAGATGCCGCCGAATTGGGGAAAAAAATCGAGGAAAGCGAAGTGGCGAAGGCTCTCGTCCGGCGGATTCGGGAACTTCTCCGCAAGGACAAGCTTGGCGCTCCGGAAGTCCTCGATCATCGCGAGAGTCTCGATCCCAACACGGTGGCCGAGTATCTCGACAACACTTTGCCCACGGAAAAGGTCGCCGATTTTGAAAAGGTGTGCCTGGAATCGGACGTCGAACTTGCGGAAGTAGCCGCGTGCCACCAGATCCTCGCCCTTGTGCTGGGAGAACCGGCCGAGGTGGACCCGGCCCTCCGCGAAAAGATTTACAAGCTTCCCCAGGTGGCGGCTCAGCACGAGTCTGCCGTGGAGCGGATTGCGCGGGATCTTACCTCTGCCGTGGAAGAAACTCCTTCCGTTGAAACCCAACCATCTCCTCCCCCCCGCACCCGACCACTCTCAGAAGAGCAATTTGTGTCCAATGTTCCCGACCACACCTACCGGCGGTGGTTGTTGGGACTTTCCGTGCTGCTCATTCTGGGCTTTGCCGTGGTTGGCGGACTGCTTGCCTATCGAATGTGGTGGCCCGCGCCGGGTGGACCGGAGACCGTCCTGGCCACCAAAGGCACGGAAGCCCCGCCGACTGCCAGCGATAAGGAACCGGAAACGAAACCCGCGGAATCCGGAGCTGCCGGTACAAAAGACTCCGCACCCGCGACGGGGCAGGGGGAGTCTGTTTCCACTCCCCCTGCTACTGAAGGCCCAGCGAAAGAGAGCCAGGAAATGCCTCCCTCTCCGCCGGTCTCGGGTGCTTCTCCGTCCGGTTTGCCTGCTGAAACAGGCCAGACGTCCCAGGAGCGCTCCCCAGAGGCTCCAGTCGCCGAACCACCCAGCGCTGCGCCCCAGGAACCGATGACGCCACCGTCAGCGACGGCCGCGCAACCCAGTCCGGCACCGACAGACGTGGCAGCGGCACCGCAACTTCCGCAGTCACCCAGACCGCCGGTGGGTGATCTCCTTCCGACACCATCACCAGTAGTGCCAGGACCACCAGCCAGTTTGTCGGGAGGCACCATTCCGGACGCTGTGCCCCCGGTGAACGTGGCACCTCTTCCCCCCGAACCGGTTGGGACCCTCCTGCCAGATCCTCGATTGCCGCAGCTCCTGTTCCTGACTGTGCCGAATCGCCCCGCTCAACGGGTATCTCCGGACCAGCAGGTGAAAACGGGCGACAGCTTTTTTGTGCCGCCCTCCTTCCGACCCAAACTCCGGTTGGGGGAAAATGTGGAGGTCGAGTGCATCGGTCCTGTGTTCTGGGAATTGGCACCTGTCGATGCTCAAGGGCGCGTGGGTCTCCGCGTCGCCTACGGATATCTCGCCATCACAGCCACGGCCCCCAACGGTGCCAGTGTGCGGCTCACCTGCGGGCCTATCGAAGGTATCCTGGAACTGAACGATCAGCACACGACAGTGGCGCTGAGCGTGGAGCGGACCCCGGATTGCCCCGGTGATCCGGAGACGCAGCCTGTTCCCTGGGTCACCGATCTTTATGTGCTCGGCGGAGCCGCGCGATGGTTGGATAGTGGGCGGACCCGTCCGCTTGTTCTCCGCGCACCCGTTCATGTCCGATTAAGTGAAACAGAGCTTCAAACGGCACCGCTGGAGAATCAGCCGGAGTGGATGCGGCCAGCCGGTGGGACGGCCGCCATCATCGAAGAACGGGCCATGGCCGTTCTGGAACGGGCCCTCCGAGATACCGAAAAGGACCCCCTCCAGGTCCTCCGGGAGAATGCCGCCGTTCGCCAGCGCGAGGTGGCGTGGCTCGCCAGGCGGATCCTTGGTTACCTGGGAGCCGCGGACGATCTTTGGAAGACACTCGAGGATTTGGATCAGCGGGCCTACTGGAATGACGCGTGGTTAACGCTGCGCCAACTCGTGCGTATTTCGCCAGCCCTGGCGGCCAGTGTACGTCGCGCTGCGGAGAACGTCCTGGTTTCGGACGGGGCTGCCGCTTACGCAATGCTCTGGCGCTATCCCTCCACCCAGCTCACGCTGGCCCAGGCTGAGGAACTTGTCCAGTACCTGGATCATGAGAAGCTGGCTATTCGCATCCTGGCGTCGTTGACGCTCCGCCAGGTGACACAAATGACGCTCACCTACGAGCCGCAAAGCTCGCCTGCTGAGCGAAGGCGGGCCATCGAGCTCTGGCGCGAACGGCTCAAGTCGGGCTCGGTACGCGGTGTCGTTTACAAGCCAGCTGCGGAACGGCCCTGATGTTGTATCGGGCGAGACAAGCGTGCCCCTGATTCCTTTTCTCCGGAGGGACCCGCTCGTCGGGTCCGCTCATCAGGATCGGATGATCGATCGCCTTTCTGCGGGCACGACAAGCGTGCCCCTCCGACCCGTAGGGGCAATTCATGAATTGCCCCTACCCGTCTTCGCCCCCAACATTTCGCATGTTTAGAAAAGTGAAAATCGGGCAGCGTGCCGATTTGTTGAGCCATGAGGCAACAGTAGGCTAAAATGCCGATATGAGTCGGGACGACCCAGCCTATCAATATCCGGTGGCCTGTCAGCGGTGCGGTGTGGAGTTGCACCTCGGTCGGGGATCCTGTTACCTCATCAACATTGAGGCCATGGCCGACCCCTCTCCACCCCAGTTCGATTTCGATGACTTATCGGCCGATCTCAACAAGGCTTTCCGCGATGTTCTGGAGGAGCTTTCACAACTGTCTGCGCAGGAAGCGATGGATCAGGTCTATCGTCGTGTGAGCTTTTATCTCTGCGCCCGATGCTATGCCCGATGGATCGAAAATCCCACGGGATGAGGCCGTCGATGTGACTTGTTTTGCCCATTTTCGGGGCGGAAGTCTTCCAACGCGTTTTTCCCAAGTTTTTCCCGGAGGAACCGGCTTGTCACGTCAATGTGTTGGGGGGACCTTTTCCGGAGGGACCTGCTTGTCAGGTCCGCGGTTTAACGATTGCTCGTCCATCCTTCCTCACCGGGCACGACAAGCGTGCATCTCCGATTCGTTTTTATTCGGAGGGACCCGCTTGTCGGGTCCGCTCGTCAGGATCGGATGATCGATCGCCTTTCTGCGGGCACGACGGGCGTGCCCCTCCGATTCCTTTTTTGCCGGAGGGACCTGCTTGTCAGGTCCACTGTTTAACGTTTGGTGATCCATCCCTTTAGTCGGGCACGACGGGCCTCCCCCTCCATTTCGCCCTTTGCGTTGCACGGGCTCGGCGACATCTATACGATTGAAAGGGGATAGATCCGGTTGGGGTAGCATCCTTTTGCTCGTGCCGGCAGGTGCTTCATTCATGAGATCACTGTCTGAGAATAGGGCCGTTCTAGCGGCGGGACTCCTTCTGGCGGGAGTTATTTTATTCGCACCAGGACATCCGTGTGTCTCCTCGGGCCCAGCCCTGGCCGACGAACCGGCCAAACCATCCTGGTGGTCGGCACTTCGAGACAGAGTTCTTTCACTTCTCGGGGAAGACGAGGGGCCGCCCCGTGGGCCGGATGCCGCAGCACGCGACGAGTCACTCCCGGAAGTCTATCGAGAGGGCGAGTACGGAGGGGGAGTTCTTCGCATCGTCAACCAGGTGCCCGTCTTGATCCTGCACGGTGACCCCGAGGCGATTGCGGAGCAGGAAGCGGCCCTCACGCACGATGCGACGGCGAATCTGGTGGCGGCACCGCAGGATTTCCTGGCGACGCTGGCCTACCCGGGCGGTTGGGAAGGACTGGTGGATCGCGGTCGCGGCCTGTGGCGGTTCATCCCCGAGGATTACCGCCGCGAATTGACGATTCTTGCAAAAAAGGCTGGCGTTTCCCTGGATGAATTGCTGGCCGTCAATGCCCTTCCCGATATGTATCGCGATCTGGCGTGTTCGTCACTTGTCGTTTTGCCCGAGCGGAGCGTCACCGGCACGATGCTTTTCGGCCGAAATCTCGATTTCTTCTCGCCCCGCCAGCTTTATCGTTACACGATCGTCAAGGTGTACGATCAGTCGGGAAAGCGTTATCGCTTTGCCTCGGTGGGATTTCCCGGCTTCATTGGTTGCCTCTCAGGCATGAACGAAGCGGGTCTGTGCCTGGCGGTGCACGAGGTCCACCTTACGGGCGACGGCGCCCCCATGTTTTCTCCCCACGGCATGCCGTATGCAATGCTGCTGCGGCGGATTATGGAACAGTGCGCGACGGTGGATGAGGCCGTGGCGGTTTTGCGTTCCTCTCCGCGCACCACGCTGCTCAACATCGTCCTCTGCGATCGGCAGAAGGCGGCTGTGGCGGAAATCACGCCGAAGAGTGTGGAAGTTCGTTATGCGGAGGACGGACTGCTGGCCTGCACAAATCACTTTCGCACGGCACGGTTACGCACGCCGGTACTTTCGTGGCGATACGAGCGGTTGATGGAGGCGGCCGAGCTGTCACGGATCGACCTGCCCACCCTTGAGCGGAAGCTGGACGAGGTCAATCTTCGTTTTCTGACGATTCAATCGATGGTTTTTGATCCGGAGAATCTGACACTCCATCTGGCGCGGGGACAACCTCCGGCGACAAAAAGACCCTATCATCGTGTGGAACTGTCGCAGTGGCTCCGAAAAAATTCACCGGCAAGTGGAGGGGAGAAATGATGGCCGATGGATCCCGTCGAGCGTGAGGAACACTTAGAGAACGTTCTCCAGGCCATCGACCGCAAGGAATATCTTCGCGCTCTCAGTGAGGCCGATCAGTGGTTGACCGAAGATCCTGCGGATGCGACGGGATATTCGATGCGGGCCCTGGTGCTGATTCGGCTGGGGCGATTCCGGGATGCGCTGGAGGATGCCCGCCGGGCGAGGCAGCTCGAGCCGCATGATCCGCAGGTGGTGATGGTCTTCGCGATGGCTGCCGAGGCCGAGAATCGGCTTTCCTGGGCGCAGGAGGCGTGGGAAGAAGCGGTGCAACTGAGCCACAGCGCGCCAGCCGTGCTGCGAGAATTTGCTCGTTTCATGGTGGATCACCGGGGTCCCAAGCCCGCGCTGGAAGCAGCGCGTCGGGCGGTGGAAGCAGACCGAAGCAACTCGCAGGCGTGGAGTCTTCTGGCAGCCGCCCAGCTCCGTATGCACCAGTTTCAGGAGGCGGAAGAGTCACTCAAGCGGGCACTGGCTCTGGATCCCAACAACGTGCAGGCGCAGGCGCTCATGGCGCAGTATCTGCTACTTCGTGGCAAACAGAACGAGGCCCTGGCGATCAGCAAGTTGCTTCAGGACCATGAGCAGGCTCGCCCCATCGTGGAGTGGATCCAGGGCGAGACCAAAAAACGAAACCTGGAACGGATCCTTGTGGAGCGGGCACTGGACCTCGAAGCGCGCCGACCGGATCCCGGGTCATGGCGATGGTTTTCCCTGATGTGGTGGGTTCTGGCCTACACTGGCGCCCTGGCCGTCGCCCTCGTGCTGGATGTGGCGGGAATCGGCAACTGGATCTTTCTACTGGTGCTCGCCTTCCTGGGAATTCACCTGGTGCTTTGGGCACTGCTCTTCCGCGGCTGAGCAACCATTGTTCCCTGTGCCATGCAGCCCTTTCCCAGGTTGGATTTTGTCGTGAAAAGGAGCGCGAAAGGTTCAGCCTTCCAGCACGTCTTTTTCGCGGTTCTTGGCCAGTTCGTTGGCTTTTTCTTCGTATTCTTTCGTCAGCTCCTGGATCCGCTCCTTGAGACGTTCACAGTCGTCTTCGGAAAGCAGTTTGTCTTTTTCAGCTTGGTCGGCCAGTTTGTTGCCTTCACGACGAATGTTGCGAATGGCGATTTTAGCCTCCTCGCAGAGCTCGCGGATGCGGGCCACCATCTTCTTGCGAACTTCCATCGACAGCGGCGGGACATTGACGCGAATGACTCGTCCATCGTTTTGGGGATTGAATCCCAGGTCGGCCGCGCGAATGGCCTTCTCGATGTCTTTGAGTGTGCCGGGATCGTACGGTCGGATGACGAGCTGTTGCGGTTCGGGGGCTCCCACGGCCGCCAACTGTTTCAGTGGCACGGATGTCCCGTAGGCTTCAACCTTGATTGATTCGACGAGTCCGGGATTGGCGCGACCTGTGCGGATGCCCGCCAGGTTCTCCTTGAGGACGGAGATCGCTTTCTCCATTTTCTCTTCGACGGTCAGGAGGATTTCGTCTTCCGTCATGCAGCACACCCTTTCCTTGAGGCTCGTCCAGCAGGCAGATCACGTCGCCCCCGGACCCCAGGACGCGACTTTTTCGATGATTGTAGCGGGCTGTCGCGAAGTTCACCAGTTCACCCCACTCACCCGTCATCCGGGAGTGGCGGAGAGCTCCGATTCGCGAACCGGCGTTTCCGTTTCGGTGATGAGGGTCCCGACCCGTTCGCCACGCACAGCTCGCTCGATATTGCCCGGCCGCCGGAAATTGAACACGACGATGGGCAGACGATGCTCGGCACACTTGGTGATGGCCTCGGGATCCATCACGCGGAGGTTCTGCCGCAGCACGTCACGGTAGCTGATCTGACTGTAGAGAATGGCGTGCGGGTTCTTGGCAGGATCGTCGCTGAAGACTCCATCCACTTTGGTGGCCTTCATGAGAATATCGGCCCCGATTTCCAGGGCGGCCTGGGCTGCCGCCGTATCGGTCGTCACAAAGGGGCGACCGGTACCGCCGGTGAGGATGACAATCCGGCCTTTTTCAAGATGTTGCTGGATACGGCGGTGAATATGGGGTTCAGCCACACCCTCCATCGGTACAGCGGAGACGAGCCGGGTCTCTACACCGAGCGATTCGAGGGCATCCTGAAAGGCCAGACCATTGATGACGGTCGCAAGCATTCCCATGTAGTGGGCCGTGGCCGGTTGTATGCTGGTCGTCCCCGCCGAGAACTGTGCCCCCCGCAGGATATTCCCACCACCGAGGACAATCGCCAGTTGGACCCCTGATTGAGCCGCCCGATAAGTCTCCTCTGCCAGCGCCACAACAGACGCCATGTTGATCCCGCGTTCACCGCTTCGGGTAAACCCCTCTCCCGAGATTTTCAGGACGATCCGCCGATACGGTGAACCCGACTTTGCAGCTTCGGCCACGGCTCACTCCTTTCCCACCTCCCAATACCAGTAGCGGACAAGTTTCAGCCCGGCCTCTTCCGCCACTTTGCCCACGGTCTTCTTGGGATCTTTGACGAACGGCTGATCCACCAGGCAGTGCTGAGAGTAAAAGTCTTTGAGACGGCCTTCCACGATCTTGGGGATAAGGTTTTCCGGCTTACCTTCCTTGCGGGTGGCCTCGGTGAGGATCTCACGCTCCTTTTCCACGAGGGCCGGGTCCAGGTCCTCGCGGCGGAGTGCCGTTGGCCGCATGGCCACCACATGCATGGCGATTTCCCTGGCTACCTGGAGGTCGTCTCCCTCGACCTGCACGACGGCCGCCTTGCTCCCATCGTGATGGAGGTAGGCCCCACACTTCCCCTCCACGCGAAGAAGCCGTCCGATACGGAACGCCTCGCGAATCCGGTTGATCGTCTCCTCATACAGATCGCGAAGCTTTTTGCCCGGCTCGCTGGATGGCTGATCAAGGAGTTCTTCCGCAGTGGAAGCTCCCGGCCCCAGGGCAAGTTGCCGCGCTAACTCGCCCACCAGTTTGACAAAGTCTTCGGCCTTTGCCACCGGCGCGCTCTCGCAGAACAGTTCCACAAGCGCTGTTCTGTCCGGGTCGCTGTACAGGCCGATGCGGCCGAACGCCGTTTCCCGGCCTGCTCGCTTTTCCATGACCTTCTGTCCGGACTTGCGGAGGATTTCGATGGCCTTTTCGGGATCGCCGCCTGCTTCCTCCAGAGCACGCTTGCAATCCATCATGGGCAGACCCGTGCGTTCACGGAGGGCCTTCACAGCGGAAGCAGTGATTTCCGGCATATCAGTTGTCTCCTTGTACTCGGTACCGTGATTGCTGCCTTTGCAGGACGCACATCAGCTTAAGGACAGATTACTTCGGCACGGCAATTGGTTGGCGTGCAACCTCGGAAGTGGCCCCCGCAATCACGCGTGGGAGGCGACAGGTTGCGGCTCTTCTTTGGAGATCGCGCTCGCTCTGCCCTCGAGGATGGCGTCCGTCAGATATCTCAGAATGATTTCGATGGAACGCATGCTATCATCGTTGCCGGGGATGGGAAGATCGACTTCGTCGGGATCGCAGTCAGTATCAATCAGAGCCACTGTGGTGATCCCCAGCTTTCTTGCTTCCCGCACGGCGTTCTTCTCTTTGTTGGGATCCACGATGATGAGGCACTCGGGCAGGCGATCCATCTTCCGCAAGCCGTGCAGGTTCCGATAAATCTTACGGTATTCGCGGTTGAGCGCCGACTGCATCTTCTTCGAATACGTGTTGATCGCCTCGCTGTGGACAAGGGCTTCGAGTTCTTCCAGGCGGGCAAACCGACTGCGGATGGTGGCGAAATTCGTGAGCGTCCCACCCAGCCACCGGTCGTTGACGTACGGCATGCCGCAGCGTTGGGCCTGCTCCGCGATGATGTCCGCTGCCTGCCGCTTGGTCCCCACGAAAAGAATCATCGAGTTTTTCGCACCGAGTTGCTGGAGATATTTGCGTGCCCGCAACAGACCGCGCAGCGTTTCGCGAATGTCAATGATGTGGATGTCATTTTTTCGGCCGAAAATATACGGCCGCATTTTGGGATTCCAGCGACTCGTGCGATGGCCGAAATGAACTCCCGCTTCGATCAGATCTTTGACCAAAATGTTACTCACACGTTTCTCCTACCACAGGCACAGCGGCTATGTCCCCAGAAGAGGGGCGTCCGCCGTTAGTTCAACAATTCACCCGGTCTACCAACTTTCCCGCTCTACCTTGGACCGCTCAAGGCAGAGACTTGTAGCATACCCGCTTTCGCAAAATGGGTCAACCAGCGGTTGAACGCGGCCTGTCCGCAGATCTCCAGTCTCCACTTCTTGCACAGGCCTGTGAGAAGCTGCGATTTTATCCGGATCCATGGTGGTGAGATTGTGAAGGCTAAAGCCTTCACCAAAAAGCGGCGATAAATCGCCGCACTCCATGGAGTGCGGGGCTTTAGCCCCGCTTTCCGCGCGGGACTTCAGTCCCCGCTGCAGCGGAGCGGACGATCCAACGTTGAATCACGGCCCCGACAAGCGGGTCTTTCCAAGAGGCGGCCCCGACAAGCGGGGCCCTCCGAAAAAGGATTCGGAGGGGCACGCTTGTCGTGCCCGGAGTAATTGAACGCGTCACGATTGGACACCGTAAACGAGTCTATCCATGTCATGGATTACAGGATCGTATTTCACCCGACCGGTACTCCGTTTACATCCGGACCGACGGTGAGATTGTGAAGGCTAAAGCCTTCACTAAAAAGCGGCGATAAATCGCCGCACTCCATGGAGTGCGGGGCTTTAGCCCCGCTTTCCGCGCGGGACTTCAGTCCCCGCTGCAGCGGAGCGGACGATCCAACGTTGAATCACGGCCCCGACAAGCGGGTCTTTCCAAGAGGCGGCCCCGACAAGCGGGTCCCTCCGAAGAAGGTCCCGGCGGGTTGAATCTCGCTGCCATGCCAATCTGTGGGGACGTCTGCCTAGCCGTCGCCACAAGAAAAAACGCGGGATGTGTCAGCCCCTCGTTTCTGATAGCCTTTTCAGACCAAACCGCAAATTCCGCGAATTTGATCAAAGCCTCACAATCGGAACGCCGATAATCTTGACGCCCAGGGGGACAGAGGGTTGCACCGGCGGAAAGGCCGGCAGGTGCCTTTTTGGGAGTTCATCCGGAGAAAAGCCCTATGCCACGCACACATCTCCGCGTTTACTACGGCCCTCAGGAAGACGAGGCCCCAACCCAACAAAACACCATTTCTTCACTGGTGAACGTGCGGCTGGGCGAAATTCTGCCCCTTTTAGTGGATGCCGTGCGCTGTCAGCGGACCTGGCTGAAAGATTTTGAACAGGAAGAAATCACGATCTCCCTAGATCTTTACGAAGTCCTCCTAGCCTACCAATATTACCGTCGTCCGTCCGCCTGAACACGTTTTCGCACCATAGACCGTCGGATTCGCACCTTCCAGGTCGATATGGGTGGAGGCCCCGGTTCCATCCGGGCCACCGGACGCGGTCAAATGCCCCCGTTAATGGACGGCCGGGAAGCCCCAAAGGACAGCGTGAAGCCGTCCCTCCGCCGGGCGAAGACCCTCCCACCGATGGACGCGTAAAAACACGTTTCTCCAGTAAAGTGGGGGTTGGGTTCCACCCCGACCGATCAACCCAGCTCCATCAGGCTCACGGTACTGGAAGGCCGTAATCTTGCGGCTCTTTCCCCCACGGGGAAGCTGGGCTTACCGCTGGAAGACGCGTCGGATTTCCGGCCGTAGTCCGGGAAAGCGGTCCATAAACTCCGCCCGATGTTTTTCCAACGCCGTCTGTTTTTCCTCAAATACATCGTGGGGGAAGAGTTTCTCGGGGTGGAAAAGGATGGAATCCACGAGGCGGACCGCGGTGGGCACATGGAGTTTGGTTCGGGGGGAATAGACCCACTCGTCGAGGCCGCCGCGGAGGATCGAGTCCAGAATCCCCATCGTGTCCTGGAGGCGGATGTCTCGCATCGATTCGCCTTCTCCCACGTAGCCAGTGTTCAGCAGGTAGCACTGGATGTGGGGATTCTCCTTGAGGATATCGTAAAACAGGTTGGCGTGCTCCGCGCGGTCTCCAGCCACAAATGGATCGTAGAAGAACACGTTTTTGATCTTACCCGCCTGAGTGGGATCACCGGCCGAGGATTCCATGGACTGTCCCAGAACCATGAATGCGGCGGCCTCCTCTTGAGTCAATTTGGCCACCGCAGGGATAGTGCTTCCCCGAGTGATGAGGAACAGATTATCGACGCGTTCGGCATTGATGGTCTGCGCGGCGTGCATAAAATCGCGGCGCTCCACCACCGCCCGACCGTTGGACGTCCGCTCCATGTTGAAAAAGTCAATAGTTCCGTCGGGTTCAATCCAGACGTTTTCCAGAAATGTCTCCCGTTTAAGGCATGCGTAGTAGGCCTCGAGCTGATCGCCGGGGTTAAGGCCATCCGTTTTGATAAAAATTCCGCCGGGCTCAAACCCTCGGAATGAGCCATCGCGATACAGGGCGCCTCCGTCATCCTGAATGAGCCAGGAACGCTCCCGACCTTTTCGGGCCAGCACTTTGCAGGTGGTGCTCGTCTTCCCGTTGGCGCTGAGTGCGGCAAACAGGGAGCACACGGTGCGATATCCACCGTGGGGTGTTTCCAGGGTGTCCCGCCGGCATCCCACATGCAGAAAGATCGCGTTGCCCTTTTGCTTTACCCGCCAGTCCTCACCCGCGAAGACGCCTTTTTTCCACTCGCCGAAGTAATTGCTGTTCCTGACGATCTTGACCATCCGGCCGTCGGGGGAGTGGGCCAGGCGGATGGTGATATCTTTTTCCGGAAGCTTCTTGCGTTTATTGGCCTCGAAGGCTTCATCCATGAACATGATCACCTGGTAGGTGGGGTTATCCGTGCTGGTCGGCTTGAAAAGCTTCAGCCCTGCGTAGGCCACATGAGCATACCGCCGGGGGACGATGAGCCGGGCGGTGATCCCTTCCGTGCCGTCGCCAACCTGGACATCGATGCTCACCAGCTCCTGCTGAGCCAACCGGCGTTTGGCAGCCTCGAGAAGATCGTACTCCTCTTTGCCGAACTTGGTGTCAATATTGTTCTTGGTGAACATCGCCGCCCGGGATGTAGGCTCCGAGTCCACCTCCAGGCTGCCGTAGCGGGTTTCGCGGACTTCGGGTTCTTCGAGAGCCATCGCGCGGAGGCGCGCTGTATCGGGGTTGCGGATCAGTCTTCCTTCCTGCTGCGCCTGCTCGAAAATGGTACGTGCGGCCTGCAAAAACTCTTCGAACATAACGTCCCTCCCGGAAAATGAAACGACAAACCCCCTGTCTCGGCTCGCTGAGCCTCTTTTTTAGGCTAATCGCTGGTCTCCAAAACTGCCAGCCCCCGTCCAGGTACGCCTGCCCCAAATCGACCGATGCATCATCCCCGATAAATGCCAGGTCATCCCCATTTTGGAAAAACCTGTGACAACCCACGAGCGCAAGGTGTCGTCGGGGCCATGCATGAATAGCCCCTACCGGGGAACCCGTGTTGTGCCGACGAAATGGGAAACGTCCTTCGGAGGGGCACGCTTGTCGTGCCCGGTGTCGCTTGGCCACCTGGCGTCACTAGCGGGGTAGGGGCAATTCATGAATTGCCCCTACCAGAAGGCGAGTGAATTGGAGTGGATCATCCAAGGTTCACAACCGGACCTGACAAGCAGGTCCCTCCGGAGTTTTTTCGGAGGGGCACGCTTGTCGTGCCCGTGATAGGAAATAGATGGATCGAACCGTAGATGGCGGACGTGACAAGCACGTCCCTCCGAGAGCGGACCGGACAAGCAGGTCCCTGCGGGCTGAGGCAAATTACTGTGGACGTTGGCGCCCATCGCCAGAGGAAAAGTGAAGATGTGTCACCGCCAAATGGCGATATTCGCCGGCGGGACTGATCCTCTACAATAGTGTTTTTGGGGCTTTTTGAGGAGTGGAACGAATCCGTGAAACGATGGCTCAAGATTGTTCTTATTGCGCTCGGGGGATTCTTCCTTTTGGGACTGATTGTGTTTCAGATCCTCCTGATCCTGGCCTCTCGGGCCCCCGATTTTTATCTGGAAAAAGTCCAGATCGATCCGGTTCAGGCCAGCCGGATGAGCGACCAGCTCCTCCAAAAGACGACCGCGCTGGCCGGACAGGTGCAGCATCCTGGCCGCTGGTATCAAGTTTTCACCGAAGATGAGATCAACGCCTGGTTGGCCGTCGATTTGCCAAAGAATCACCACGACCTTTTGCCGCCTGAGCTGTCCGATCCGCGGATCAAACTGGATCCCGACACTGTGCGGATCGCCGTCAAGGCCAGGCAGGGCCTGCTTTCGGGGATTCTGAGCATTGACCTCCACGTCCAATCGCCCGAGGATAACACGGTCGTCGTCGTGTTTCGCCGGGTGTCGTTGGGTGCATTGCCACTTCCCGTTCGGCCGCTGATCGAACGACTCAAGAATTTCGCGGCGACAGCCGGATGGGAAATCCGCGAGATGCAAAAAGATGGTGCCCCCACCTTCGTGATCAGGATTCCTCCCATGCCCGACGAAAAAGGGCAGATCCGAGAATTGACATGGCTCCACATCGTCGATGGCCGGGTCGAACTCAGCGGGATGGTGCGCAAGCGATGAGCTGCATTTAGCGGGCTCTGCTGAGGATTTCATTCGCCAGGGCGCGGACTCTGAAATCCGGGTCCTGAGCAGCCATTGTACGGATGAGGCTTAAGGCTTCGGGCGCGGACATGGTCCCCAGTGCGGAAAGTGCTTCAAAGCGGACCGTTTCATCCGGATCACAAGCCAGCAACATCAATAGCGGAAGCGGGTCCAGACCGGTCGTGTCCCAAATCGCTGAGACCGCTTGGCGACGCTCTTCGGGATTTGGATGAAACGCGAGTCGGCCGACCAGAAAGGCTTGCGGGATCCAGCCCACCTCGCGCAGTTTTTCCTGGGCCTTTGCCGCGTCGGGACCCCCGGCCGCAAACTGGCTCCAGAGAGCCCGATCCCGCTGCCAAGGATTGTCCCGCAAGTGGCCGATCCCCACTGCGGCATCCGCGCTTCCGTCCCGAGTGTCCTGGAGCGACGAAGCTCCCGGTAACTCCAGACCCGGTGGCGAAACGGTGGTTCCACTCGGCGGCGATGCTTCCATGTCCTGGGCCACCTGTTGACGGGGCTGCTCTTGCGACGCAGACAGTGGCTGGGCGCGGTCCGGAATGCGGAGCGTCGGCGGCATCTGCCCTGGTCCGAAAGAAAGGGCGGTTTCCTCCGGCAAACGGCCAAAAGTGCGTGCATCCTGGTGGGACCTCCCGCCCGACGTTGGGATCGGATTACTCGCGGGAGAATCCGGCGTCATTCCGGTTTCCGTCTCATAATGCGTGAGTTGAAATCCCTCCGGAAATCCCTTTGCAGCGGCTGGCGGTTTCTCCCCGCTGACAACGGCAAGTGGCGAATGCGCATTTGATCGCGGTGCCCGCAGGGGATTGGCGACGGGCTTTTGGGCTTCTGCTGCTTTGTTTTGGGATGCCTGTGATAACGCAGTTGGGCTTTCTGACGCAGGCTCCTCGGCCAACCGCGGGTCCGGGGGCAGGTCCTGGAGGATGGCCGCGCACTGCACCGCCAGCTCCGCGGAAGTGCCCGAGCCGGGAGAAAGGCCTTCCAAATAATCTCGCAGAATTCGCCTTACCTTGTGCCGCCGGTCCGCCGGAATCTCCGGCCAGAGACCAAGGATGCCGGCCACGGCAGCGTCCGCCTGAGCGGCTGCCTGGGCGGACCTCCGCGCGGCAAACACCTTTTCCCAGAGCACTCGCGCAGCAAATTCGGCCACTTCTGGCTCGGGATGAAGAAGTCCGCGGGCAATCGCGGTGATGCCCGCCGGTCCCAGCTCTTCTAAGTCGGCAATCATCTGGAATGCCTGGGACTCCGGCATGGCGGCAAGCTCCCGGCCCACCTTCCGCACATGCACGCGAAGGACCACGTCTAGAAGCTGCGGTGCCCCTAAAATGAACAAACCGCACAATCCGGCGAGAAAACACAATTTGCGCAAGCAGATCAAAATTGCGGGAAGCCTCTTCGACCGCGAGGGCCGGCCAGCAGTTTGGGAGTCTGGAATTTGTTGGCTCAGCGGATTCGCACGCATGACGGCCAGGGCAGCGGACAGCAAAGCCGAGAATCGACCGCGAGATTGTCGCACGAGGTCCGGACAGAGACAAGAGAAAATAGACAAGACAGAAAACTGTTATCTGTTCCACAAACTCTTGCGCGAGGAATTATTTACCCCGGCGAAATTGCTCGCCGAATAATGGGTAGAGTGACTTTCGGTGAACAAGGCCTTCTGTCCGCGAGCGGGGCGTCTGCTTCGAGAATCAGTCCTATGACCTGGAAAATCTTCGCCCCTGATAACAATAACAGACCGAGAGAAAACGCAGTGGAAATCCCTCCGAACCTCTCGCCTGCCAGAGTCGCTACAGGCCCCTTCAGCAGACGCGATTTGCTGCGATGGTTGAGCCTCGGTTTGACGCTGGTGCTTAACGGGGATGTGCATCCGGTTCTGGCAGAGGTGGGGGCATCCCGCGGTCCCAATGAACCACCTCGTGGGAAAGCCGCAAAGCAGGAGGCGGTCAGCCGGATTCCCCTTGACCAGCTCAGCCCGACCTGGCGGGGGCAGGTCCTGGAAGTGGTCAACCATGCGGCCATGTTCCAGGTCATGAATTCCCCCATCATCGAGTGTGAGCCGGAATTCTATCGCTTCCTCGTCGAGCATCCCGAGGTGATTGTTGCCATGTGGCAGGCGCTGGGGATCACCAAATTGAAACTGGACGTGCTGGGTCCCCGGCAGTACCGCCTTGACGATAGTGCGGGCACCATTGCCCAGGTGGTTTACATCTACACGGGTACAACGCAGCACGTGGTGTATTCGGAGGGGAGCTACTCGGGCCCTCTCATGCTGCGACCGGTGCGGGGGAAAGTGGTCGTTGTCCTGAACAGCAGTTTCTTGCGGGAGGCGGGCGGAACACCGTATGTCTCGGCCCAACTGGACCTGTACGTACAGGTGGAACAGGCAGGCATGGAACTTCTCACACGGGCGATCCATCCCCTGCTCGGTTCGATGACGGAAAACAACTATCAGCAAACGATGAGTTTTGTAGGCTCGGTGTATCGCACAGCCCGACTCCGCCCCATCACTTTGCAGCGGCTTACGGCCGATCTCAAGATCGACTCCCAGACCCGGCAAACCCTCGCCGACTGGATTACCCGCATCAGTACTTGGGAAGAGTCCGAGCAGACGCGTGCTGCGATGGCTGATGGCCTGCCCAGCCTGGATGAACAAAGCCTTCGCCCGGAAAGGATCCTTCGCCAGTAATCGGCCTGCCCATTCATGGCAAAGAGTTCGGCAAGTGAGCGCCTATGACCACCCTCAGCCTTCCGCGGGTTTGGAAACAGGACCTGCGGCCAACTGCAGGGCGAGGTCGTGAAGGGCCTTGATGTCGAGTTTTCCTGTGCCCAGCACGGGGATTTTTTCCACCCGATAGAAGTTTTCGGCTTCCGGGACCCAGAGAGCGGGAAAGCCATCATCGAGGAGTCGCCGCACGAGTTGCTCCGGCGTGTGCCGCAGTTCTGTGTAGAGAACAACGAGACGTTCGCCCTTTCGCGGATCTGGTACCCCCGTCACCGCCAGTGTGATCGCTTCCTCGTCGCCTCGGCCCTCGATCTTCCCCAGGGCCTCTTCGATGGCCAGATGGGGCACCATTTCTCCGGCAATTTTTGAGAACCGGCTCAGACGCCCCGTGATACTGAGAAAGTTGTCGTCATCCACGAGGGCGATATCCCCGGTGATGTACCAGCCATCCTGAATGACTTTCGCCGTCTGCTCAGGTTGGTGGAGATACCCCTTCATCACATTGGGACCTTTGACGCAGAGCATGCCGGGGACGCCAGGTCCGAGATCTTCCCCGGTTTCAAGGTCCACAATTTTCACCGCGACGCCCGGAATAGGCCGCCCCACCGTGCCCTGTTTGGCAGAAACGAACCACGGCTCCCGGACACGGGAAGGCGGAATGTTGGAAGACACCACCGGCGACAATTCCGTCGTCCCGTACCCCTCCCAGGGACGCACACCGAATTTTTTCTCGAAGGCATCGGCGACCTCCGGTGGGAGTTTCTCTGCCCCCGTGATGACGACTTCCAGATGGGCGAACTCTTCCGGCTCGCAGCGGCGGATGTAGTTTCGCAAGAAGGTGGGTGTGGCCACAAGAATGGTCGCCCGGTATTTCTTGCACAGTTGGCCGATGGGCCGCGGCTCCAGGGGACTGAAGTGATAGACTACGGTGGGCTTAAGCTGAAGGGCCGTCCAAAGTGTCGTCGTATAGCCGAAAGAATGGAAAAACGGCAGGATTCCACACAACACATCGTTCCGTCGGAGATGAAGAATCTGATTGAATGCCGCGACATTGGAGCCGATGTTGAGATGGGTCAGCATCACACCTTTCGGCTTGCCCGTCGAACCGGAGGTGAAAATCACCGTGAGCACGTCATCCGGTCGGACTCTGTGCAGCCCCAGGATGCGTTCCAGGAGCCAGGCGGGTAGGAGAAGGGCCTGGAGGGCGGCCACCAGCTTGTCTGCTCTGGTGATCTGCGACCGCAGGTCCTCCAAATACACGACTTCAGCATCAAGATGGAAAGGAAATCGCTCGAGCACCCGGCGACTTGTGAGGACGTGGCGGATGCCCGCCGTCTTGATGCAATAGTTGATCAACTCTTCGGAAAGCGTGTAGTTGAGATTCACGCTGATGCGGCGGTCCACCGCTACCGCCGCGTTGGCGACCACCCCTGCCACCGAAGACGGCAGGAGGATCCCCACGTGGGTCTCATCATCGGCCAGAATCCGTCGTCTCAAGAACCGTCGCAGTGCCAGAACGGTTATGAGGAGTTTTCCACCAGTGAGTTCGATACCGGTCGTGTCCGCCAGCTTCCGCCGCCAGAAAAGGCTCCGGGCGGTCCGCAAGAACTGCCGCGGGGGAATGTGGGCGATCTCCTTTCGCAGCGCCACCGCTTTCGCTGCCAGGAGACTGACGGCCAACTGAGCTTCCCACGGGCGCTGCACATGACGCAGCGGTTCACCAATGTAAAGCGTCACCTGCAAGCGTCGCAGCCGAGGCCACTTCCAGAAATAGCGACCACCTGAATAGCTGAAAATGCTCCCCCAAACACCGTCGATATAAACAGGGATGACCGGCACATCAAGGCCCCGGGCGATCTTCAGAAAACCGGGCTGAAAGCCCCGCATCTGGCCTGTCCGCGTCATGCCACCCTCGGGAAAAATGCCCACCAACTCACCGTTTTGGAGGGCTTCTCGCGCCTGCCGTACGCCGTGCACGAGAGACTTGGAGCCGGGCACGATGGCGATCACCCCCGCCCGCTTCGCCAGGCTCCGAATCAATGGCGCGCTGATGTACTTGGCGTGAGCAATCATCCGGATCCGCCGGGGCATGGCCAGCATGATGAGCATCCCATCCAACCAGCTAATATGGTTGGAAACCACAATCGCACCTCCCTCGGCGGGAATATTTTCCAGCCCCACCACCCGAAAGCGATACACATGCCGGGCGATCCACCCAAAAAGAACACGAATAGCGTCAATAACCGTCAGCCAGAGGATCACTGCCGCGATCGGCAACGTGATCAGCCCAGCACACGCGAACATCTGGCGTGCTGAAAGTCCCAGGAAGCTTCCCAGAAACCAGTACACCACAGAGCCCGTGATCATGCCGGAGAAGCTCAAGAAGTTGTACGCCGCCAGGATTCTTCCCCGCTCGTACGTGGGACTTTCAAATTGCAGGATCGAAATGAGTGGAATGTCATAAAGCCCCGCCGCACAACCTAAAAGAAACAGGAGTAGACAGGCGAGATAGTAGGGCGAGGAGTTCCAGTGACCCATTCCCGCTGGCAGCAAAGTAAAGGAGAGGGATATGATGGCGATGCCGAACGCGCCGATCGGCACCAGCCCCCGTTCGATCCGTCCGTGAGACCACACGCCCGCCACCACGCTTCCCACCCCAATTCCCAGGGTGAGCGCCGCGAGCATCGGACCGACGGCGGCCTGGCCGGTCGGACCCACCAGTTCCGGCACGGCCAGCTTGTCGATGGTGAGCTGAAGGAGAAGACCCAGGGTCCAGAAATAGGTGCTTCCCAAACCGGCGAGGGCCAGCGTGCGATGGCGGAAAAGTTCCCCGAGATCGCGAAAACACTGAGCAAAGGGGTTGATCGGAATCCGCCGCGCAGGATCCGCAGGTGGCAGCGGCCGAATGAAAAGAGCGGCAAGCAACCCACCGACTCCGATTGCCAAAAGGCTGCTTGCATGGATCCACCAGCGATACTGGCCCGGACCAATTCCCAGCTGTCGGGCAAGGTCGGGATCGGGTAACGTCGTCAGACTGTAAAGCCAATTTCCCAGGGAACCGCCCACAATCACAGCGATCATCGTGGTCAGCCCGATCAGGCCGTTCGCCGCTGAGATCGCCCGCGGACCCACGATTTCCGGGATGCTCCCATACTTGGCCGGGCTGAAAAACGTGCTGTGCACACCGGCCAGAAAAAGAACCCCCGCCATCGCCCAGATGTTACCCATCAAAATCGAAGCGACCGCCATGAGGATGACGATCACTTCCGCGACCTTGGCCCCCACCAACACACTGCGCTTGCTGAAGCGGTCGGCGGCGGCCCCTGCCCAACCCGCCAGTAAAATGAACGGGAGCAAAAAGATAAACGAACCTGCCGCCCGGGCAATGTCCGCACTTTCCCCGAGCTGGCTCTGGGCGAGGTCCTTTCCAATCGGGATGAAAAGCCAGCGGAGGATGTTGTCATTGAGCGTGACCGTAAACTGCGTGATCAGCAGCGCAATGAAGCTCCGTGTCAGGAGCGTCTCTTTCTGACCTTCCAAAGGTTCAACCACGGAACGATTCATAGCCTTAGGGACACTTCTGGATCATGCTGTTCCGGCTCGGCACCACCCCCATTGTCTCTTCCCAAAACTCCTAGTTTACGAAGGATCGCTTCGAAAGGCATACTACACTTACCCCCCCATTGTGGCAATCGCAATTTTCCCGGCTATGCTGTCAAAAAACAGGCGTGACGGACTCCCAACAGGTGTCCGTCCCTTGTGCCTGTGACGGTTGCTTTCGCTGCCCGCCGAGGGATCCGGTCCCCGTTTGGCCCCATTTGGGCAATTCCAGCAGAACCAGCAAATCAATACCACAGAACGTTGCCGGTTTGGTTATACTGAGGGGAGAGAGTGTGCTCCCGATACGAAAGGACGACAAACGATGGCAGCTTCCCCGGGGCCGAGTGTTCCACCACCGGGCATCACAGTCTCCTGTCCGCACTGCGGGGTGGCCCTGCAAATTCCCGCGTCACAGGCCGGGGCGATCTGTGCCTGCCCAGTCTGCCAGGGAAAATTTCAGGCGCCGGTTCCGTCTGCGATGATGCCGGGGATGGGGCCGGGTGGCCCACCGCCTCTCCCCCAGCATGTCAGAGATTTTGTTTCCAAAAAGACCGCGGCCGGGGTCTGCGGCATCCTCCTCGGCGGCTTGGGAATCCATAAGTTTATTCTTGGGCTGACTTCCGCAGGCGTCATTATGCTCCTTGTGTCGCTGGTGGGTGGAGTATGCACCCTGGGAATCTCCACCGTGGTAATGAGTGTCATCGGGATCGTGGAGGGCATCATCTACCTGTCGAAAAGTGACGAAGATTTCTACCAGACGTACGCGGTGGAAAAGAGGCAGTGGTTCTGAAACACCCGGCCGCCCCGTGCCACGGCACAATCACCGCTGGTGACCGGAGAAGAACCGCTCGCTCCGTCTGTCACGCGGATGTCACGGCACCTGGTTCTGGAGAATCACCCGATCGATGTAGATGTTTGTCGGCGTTTGCGCCATGCTGCACCAGCCGATCCATGTGAGATCTTTAAACTGCTGGCTGCCTACGGGAAGGTCCTGAAATCTGGCCTCACCATCCGGTCCGACGACCCGGAGTTGCCATTTGCCGGTCGCCGAGCTGCCCACCGGGCAGATGATTTCCAGCGTGATCCATCTCTCCAGCGGCAATTTGGCCAGTTCCTTTCCGCCGACGGTCAATCGGCCCTCGCGGATCCACAATGACGGTCCAACCTGATAGGGCCCCGAGTCCCACGTCCGCCATTCGTGAAACAGCAGGGCCCCAGGTCCCAGCCACACGTCGAATCGCAGAGTGGTAACGCCGTTTGTATGATTCGGCCGAACGATCCAGTGCGGATTGAAGACGTTCGCCAACCCTTCGGCATCTCGCAGTAACAGCGACTTCTTACCGTCGGAGGCGCGCTCCGTCGTGACAACGACGGCATCTCCGCGGTTTTCCGAAATAGCCTGACCTTCTAGCGGTGGACGGCCGGCAGGCATAAACTCGAACGATTCGTCGAGCACCAGCGGCGGTGCCGGGGGAGGAGGCGGCGCAAATTCCACCGGCGGATATTCAAAACTCTCCGGAATTTTCCGCCACTCGGCGTCGCCCTCCAGTCCTGCCTGGGTGTAATCGAACGGCACAAAACCGATCTTGAAGGCCGGTGAATCCGGAAGCAACGTAAAATCACCCTTTTCCGGATCTCTGAACCGCGGATCCGCAATGATCGAACCGACATCCCAGCCTTTCGCTTGCCGTTCCTCCAGGGTCATTCCCTGAAAGTCGATCGGCTCTCGACCGCCATTCCAGTAGAGATTGGATGCAAACTTGACGAGATCGTCATTGATTCGGCCGGCCGTGATGAGGGGGCCGTTGTCCCACAGGACGATATTCCTTTCAAAAAAGAAGGAAATATGCTCCTCCACGCGGGATCGCTGAATTTGTCCATCCATGCTGTACGCAAAGATGTTATTCTCCACTCGGTTTTCCCGGCCATAGTGCTGATGGTAATTGCCCGTCTTTGTTCGATAGACGAGATTATTTTTCATCTCGATGTATGAACTACCTTCGTCGTTGTACAGACCCCAACCGCCGCGACCGTATTGATCATACGAATAAACGTCATGGATCACGTTATGACTGACGGTCGTCCCCGGCGAAACACCCAGGGTATAAACACCTCCCATGTCGCTCAGCACGCCCCATCCCAGATGGTGAATACGATTGAATTCAATACGATTGTGATGGGCCAGCGATTCTTTGTAACCCCACACCCAACCCACGGAAATGCCTGTGTAGTAGAAATCGCTGATGTCGTTGTGGAGGACCTCGTTGTAACCGCTGTGGCCGATCCACACACCAATCGCCCCGTGATGGATGCGACCGCCACTGTGGATGATATTATTACGACACACGATATGATGCGTTTGCACCGCGGGCTGGCTTAAATCGCTGCCCCAGCCTTCGCCGATCTTCACACCACCGCCTCCCAAATCATCGAGCCAGCACTTTTCGATGCGGCAATGCGTGCAGCCCCGACGAAACCACACGCCAGAGATCCCCACATGTTTGATCTCGCACCCTTCGATATTCACATGGCGAGCACCGTCCAGCATGATAACAGCCGGAATCGTCACTTCTGCCTGACTATTAGCGTGACCTTCCGGCGGCAAGATATACTGGCTGTATTCGAAGACCAAACCGCGAAGCGTCACATGCTCGACCCACTTCTCGTTTTCCGGTTTTCCCGCAATGACGACAAACTCGGGAACGACAGGGGCGATGACGACCGCCGTCGTCATGTCCTCATCCGGTCGCGGATAGTAAAAGAGGGTCCCGTCCCGATCGAGAAACCATTCTCCCGGCTCATCCAGGGCGGCCCGAAAATTTTCCAGATGGTACCGGCAATTCGGCCCCCAGTAGGCAAAACCCCAGGGGATCGGAGCCGTGATGGTGACGATGTTCTGCTGGGGATCGACGCCGGCCAGGCGGGATCGCGAAGTCTCCCAGGAATGATAGGTCACCAGCGTCACGTCAGAGAGCCTTTCCCGAGGGATGTTGAAAAGGGGCGCGATATCTTCCCTCCGCGCCTGAAAGGCCCGATTGCTCGTTTCCACCGATTGGCCCGTGGCAGAATCCACGAAATGGTCAATCTTTCTCTGCACGTAGAAGTAAAACTTATTGGGACTTCTCGCGCGGGTTGCCCGCCGTCCATTGACCCACAGTTGTTCGAAATACCACTGGTCTGCGGCGACTTCCGGGATGTGTGTGGTCCACAGTCCATCAGGCTGTTTTTTCCATCCGGTGATGCGGCGGCCGCCGGTGAATCGAGGCTTTTCCGGCCCCTGCGCCTCGTAAATCACAGGAGATGCATCCGTGCCGCTGTCCTGCGGTTCCAGCACCAGCGGCTGGGAGAGGGTGTATTCCCCCGGCGCGATGCGGACGCGGAAAGTTCCCAAGCGGCCTTCCGCCCTCAGTTTGCGAATGACATCTCGGGCGGCTGTGAGACTGGCCAGCGGACCGTCGCTCCGATCCTGGTTCGGAGATTCGATCCTCCCCGACCACGCGTCGTTTCCCCGGGGACTCACGTAGATGACGGTTTCTTCACCGCGGATATCCAGCGAATTAACCAGTAAGACAGCAGCACACGTTGTCCAATACCAGATGGCACGCATGGGGCAGGCCCTCTGATCGCAATGATTCGGGCGGGAGCAAATTCCGATCGACGCCGTTTGGGTCGCGTTCCCGGGCCGCCAACCGTGCCCGTGAACGCGTAGGATTGTCCCTCATCGCAGCGGTCTGGACAAGTCCCCGATCTGGGTTTCACCCATCAACGGAGGGGCGTCTCTTCCGGCGCGTCCCGCGGTCCGACCACCGGCTGTTCTGGCGTGCCTTTTTCAGAGAGCCGCTTGACAAGCCGGATTTCATTGCCGCGTTCGTTGAAGGAGACCTCGTCCATGAAGGAATAGATGAGGAGCAGTCCCCGGCCGCATGGACATTCCAGGGATTCGGGATCGTGAGGGTTGGGCAGGACGGAAGGATCAAAGCCTGGCCCCTCATCGCGAATGACGAACTCGAGCTTCTGGCGGGAGAGTTCCCCGCGAAAATAGACCCGCCGATTGCAGTAAGGGGGTTCTTTTCGGCGGCGCTCCGCTAGTGCGAAATACTGGGCCTCGTCTTCTTCTCGAAGGGCCGAAGATAGCTCGAGATTGCCATGAAAGACAGCGTTGGAAAGGGCTTCCTGAAGGGCGATATTGATCCGCGTGATTTCGCCGCTGTCCAACTCGAGGCACTCCAGCAGGCCGTGCACAAAGTTCAGAATCGGTTTCAGAAGCTGACAATCACTCGCCAGGCTGAAGCTGAATCCACAATGCTGGAGGTACTGGTTGAGTCGCGAAATCTTGGCACGCTGGACGGCCGCCTCCGCCACCTGATGGACGGTGGGAAGGAGCCGCCGCGCTGCCCAGCTTTTTGCCACATAACTGCTGGCTCCACGTCGGAGGGCCTCCAGGGCCAGATCTTCACTCCCGTGTGCCGTCACAAGGATGACCGGCAGGCCGGGGAAAGCCTGCCGTAGCGCGGCCACCAGTTCTAGCCCGTTCATGCCCGGCATCAGCATGTCGGTCACAATCACATGGGGCGAATACTCGGCGACGAGACGGATGGCCTCCTCGCCGTTGGCCGCCGTGATGACCTCGTAATCAGACGACCGGGCCAGTAAACCGGCCAGCCACTGGCGATCACCCGGCGAGTCATCCACAACCAGGACACGGATCATCCATCAGGCCCTTTCTGAAAGAAAGGTTTCTCGCAAGTTGTGTGGCCTGTCACGCTGTGTAAAGGTGCGACAATTCGCCAGCGCTGTCAAGTCTCGGAGGCCGCGTTCCCTGGAGATGGCTCCTTTCTTGAGGAAACCAACCTTGGGATATTTTCGCCCTGGCCGAGTTCATTCAAGACCTGCTGGAGCAAATCCCGCAATCGCTGCAACCGCGCGGAGCAATCCGCCTCACGGTCGGTTTTTCCGAATGCTTCCACCGATGGTACCCCACCTGTCTCGAATTCCTTGAAAGTTTTCTCCAGCTCGTAGGCCACCTCGGCAGCCGTTTTCGCCCCAAAATGGCGGAAAGCACCTCCGAGAGTATGGGCGGCTCGTCGGGCGGTGGACCAATCCCGCCTTTCCAGGGCTTCTTCCAGCGCCTGCAATTGCCGGGGCATGTCTTCGCGGAATGTCACGATCAGCTCGCGGAGCAAATCGGGATCGCCCCCCGCGGACCGCAGCGCGTGCTGCCAATCCACCAGTGCTTTGGGCGACGGAGCGCTGCTTATGGGCACCGACGATGTCTCTGCAATTGTTTTGTCGGAAGCCCGAGACGGTCCTTGCGTGTCGGCCCTCACGGTTTGCCCTGCTGCCGTGCTGTCTATCACCGGCATCACCTGCGTTTCTCCCACGTGGACCCCACGGACCTCGTGAATGACGTCGGCGATGGTCTGGAAAAACTCCGCTGCGATGAACGGCTTGGCGATGTAGCCATCCATCCCGGCGCTGAGCGCCTGTTCCCGATCCCCTTTCAGGGCGTGCGCCGTCATGGCGATGATAGGAATTCGGGGCAGTCCCAAACGCGCTTCGCGGGCACGGATTTCCTTTGTGGCGGTCAGCCCATCCATCTCCGGCATCTGAATATCCATGAGGATCAAATCGAACTCGCCATCGGCGAGCGCCTCGAGGGCCTCTTTCCCATTGGAGACTGTGGTCACGTGGTGACCGTGCTTCTCCAGGAGCCCGATCGCCACCTTTTGATTGAAGGGACTGTCCTCGACCAGGAGTACCCGTAAGGGGGACAACTCGGGAAAACTGGGGGGAATCGTCACGGGGGTGGCCGGCCGAAATTGAAGTCCCAGGACCTCCGCCAGCACGTTGTAAAGCTCGGACTGTTTGACGGGCTTGCGGAGCACCCCAGCCACGTCCATCCGTCGGAAAAGTTCTGTATCGCCCGGCCGATCTTCTGAGCTGAGCACAATAATTGCCACTTTGTCGGCGGGATACCGTTTGCGGAGTTCCGCCACAAGCTGATAACCGTCCATCTGCGGCATCCGCACGTCGGTGATGACGACGGGTGGCGGGGCATGCTCTGCCTGCTCCATGATCTTTAAGGCCTCGGCACCTGACGCCGCCAGAACGGCTTCCAGACCCCAGCTTGCGAGCATCTCGGCCAAGATTCTTCGATTGGTGGCGTGATCGTCCACCACCAGGATTTGCCGTGTGCCGAAAGTATCCAGTTCGGGCGTGGGCGGGGCAGCGGGGGCAGCGCTGGGGATTTGAAAACGCGCGGTAAAGCGAAATGTGCTGCCACGGCCGGGTTCACTCTCCAGTTCAATCTGGCCGCCCATCAGATTGACCAGCCGCTGACAAATGGCGAGCCCCAGGCCGGTCCCGCCGTAGCGCCGCGTCATGCTTTGATCGGCCTGCTCGAACGCCTCGAAAATCCGCTTTTGCTTTTCCCGCGGGATTCCAATCCCCGTGTCCCGCACAACGAACTCGAGGACCGCCTCGCGCTCCTGGCGTTCTTTGGGGACAACCTCCACCACCACCTCGCCCTGCTCGGTGAATTTGATGGCGTTATCCACCAGGTTGATGAGGACCTGGCGAAGTCGCATGGGATCTCCCACGAGCTGATCGGGCACCTCAGCAGCGATGCGACAGGCCAGCTCGAGCTGTTTTCTGTGAGCCCGCACCGCCAGGGCCTTCATGGTGTCGCCCACCACCTCGCGGAGAGAGAACTCCACGGCATCCAGCTCCAGGCGGCCGGCTTCGATCTTGGAGAAATCCAAAATGCTGTTAATCAGGGCGAGGAGGGTATCGCCCGATTCGCGGATGATGCGGATGTACTCGCGCTGCTCGGGACTGAGAGGAGTCTGCTCGAGAAGCTGCGCCATGCCCAGGATGGCATTCATGGGAGTGCGGATCTCGTGACTCATATTGGCGAGGAATTCACTTTTCGCGCGGCTGGCTTCCTCCGCCGCCTCCTTCGCCTTTTCCAGAGCCCGTTGCACCGCCACCTTTTCCGTCACATCCCAGAACACCACCTGAACGCCAATAACCTGCCCCAGGGCGTCGTGGACGGGCGACTTGAGCACCTGAACATACCGCGTTTCGCCGTGCTTCTCGTATTCCTCGATGTCTTCGAACAGTTCACCGGTTTCCATCACGCGGCGATCGTCACGGCGGTACTTTGAGGCCAGATCCGGAGGATAAAAGTCGAAATCCGTCTTGCCAAGAATTTCCTCCTTGGACAATCCCAGAAGCCGGCAGAACGAGCTGTTGGCGAACGTGAAGTGACCCTCCCGATCTTTGCGCAACACATGCACGGGAAGATTTTCCACAAGCGATGCATACAGAGCTTCCGAATCCCGGAGTTCCCGCTCGATCTTCTCGCGAAAGCGGATCTCTTCCTCCAATCGCCGATTGGCCTCTTCCAAACGCTTATTGACCTGCAGGAGCTCCCACGTCCGCTGCGCCACAAGCTCTTCCGTACGGATGGAACGCCCTCCCAAAAGGTTGATGTAAAACGACAGAAGCAGCGAACACAAGGCGCCGGTGATCAGGACGGCCCACGATCCTGGCCCCCGACGCGCCGCCAGATACTCCGGGGAAACTTCCGCCCGAATCCGCCAATCCCGATCATCAAGCTGGATCCGCCGCTCAAACCGGGGTACTCCCTGAAGAGCTTCCCATTGGCTTTTCTCGCGGACATTCGCCTCCAGCAGTGTTTCCGGTTTGCCCGGCGAGGAGCCATCTTCCACCACGATCGACACGTTCTCGGCAAAGGCCCAGTTGGCCAGGGGCTGGAGCAGTTTTTCCACGTCCACCACCGCAACCAGCACGCCCTGACACTGCACCATTCGGTCTGTGGGTTGGGCGGGCACCGGCGTCCCATGGAATACCGGCGTGGCAAAAACCAACCATCGTTGGGCAAGCCAGTCGGAAGGGATTTTTGACGCGGCGTGTGCCGCCTTCCTGACCGCCCCCTGCGACTTCGCCACCTCCTCGCCGACTTTCTCCTGCCACTGGGATGGGTCAAGAACGCCAATTTTGGGCAGCAAAAACGTGCGATAGGGTTGGGCAGCACACCCTCCCTCCAGCACCGGTTGCCATTCACGCAGGGAAAACAGATCCAATCCTACAAGCCGGTCCAGCAAAGGACTCGGCTCGATATAGAGGATGGGAAAATAGATCGGTCGGCTGCCCAGGGGACGCGGTTCACCGCTGGGCGCCACTTCCCATAGGTTCAGTTGCAGGACGCCATGGTTTTCTGCCAAATCCAAGAACGCGAGCAGCTCATCGCTGTGCACCCGGGGAGCCCAGAGGACGAAATCCACGGCCGGGAACTGCTCAAATTGGGGGTGGCAAAATTCGCGAAATTCTTCTCTATGCACATCTTCCGAGGAGGCGAAAAAAGCGGCGAGGAACCGCACGAACTCCTCCGCCCGCCGGAGGTTGAATTCCAGGTCCCGCACCTGTGCGGAGAGCTGACCGGCAAACTGTCCACCGATGCGGCCAACTTCCCGCTGGACCGTGATCCGCCAGACATAGACGGTGATTGCCAGACCGAGCACAAAGACGGTGCCCGTGACCAGCCACAGGGTGAACCGGAACCGTCGACGGCCTTGCCGCGGGAGGGTCCCGTCCACCATCCTGTCATTCGCAGAAGACATGAGACAAGCCTGAAACCCGGCTAATGAGTAATCCCTCGTTCTCCGTCCCGCCCGACTCCGCGCCGCACCGAAGCCGGCTTCTCGGCCAGACCCACCGAAAATCCCTTCCCGCTTCTTTCCCGATAACCGGGAAACTCCTCCTTCGCCGAGCAGGAAAAACCGGGATCAACGGAAAAGTCTGCCACGAGAACCTCCCCATTCAACATTCTAACAGAAAAAGAATCGGAAGAAATAATCTGCGTATTTTCAGGAAACGGTTCCGGCGATAGAGTTTGAAAAAAAGAGCCGTCGCATTAGCCGATGGAGCGAAACAGGGCCGCGGCCTGAATGCCCGTGCTCATTCGCCGCAGCGGGAGCGATTCCCCCGCACCAGCAGCATGTCGGCAGGGTCAGCACCATTGCCATCCGTATTTCGGGAAGTTGGACGCCTTCGCAAACTGATCGCCGGCACCATGCGTGCCGACCGCTTTCGGTTTGCGCAGCGGTTGCGGCTTCTCAATCACCGGGCGAACCGGGGTGAATCCCTCGTCTCTGAACTCGACCGTTTGAAGAGCGAAATTGCTGCCTCGGCCGAACTCTGCCGTCAACGCCGGGAAGCCAAACCGCATGTGGAAATCCTTCCCCATCTACCGATCGCCGCTCAATGTGAAGCGATTGCCGCGGCCCTCCAGGAAAATCCGGTGGTCATTGTGTGCGGGGAAACGGGCTCGGGCAAATCGACCCAGCTTCCCAAACTGTGCCTGAAAATGGGGCGGGGTATTGAGGCGATGATCGGACATACGCAGCCCCGACGCATCGCCGCCCGCTCCATCGCCGCTCGCATTGCCCAGGAAATGGGCGTGACGCTCGGTCGTGAGGTGGGTTACAAAGTGAGGTTCTCCGACGTGACCTCCCCGGAGACCTACATCAAGCTCATGACCGACGGGATTCTCCTCGCGGAAACCCAATCGGATCGATTCCTCGAACATTACGACACGATCATCATCGACGAAGCCCATGAGCGGTCACTGAACATTGATTTTCTTCTGGGTTACCTGCGGCGTCTGTTGCAAAAGCGGCGGGATCTGAAGGTAATCATCACCTCCGCGACCCTGGATGCCGCGCGATTCGCCGAGCATTTTTCCTGGCGTGGCCGCCCTGCTCCGGTGATCGAAGTCCCCGGCCGATCCTATCCCGTGGAAGTTCGCTACCGCCCCCCTGTCCCGGACGAAGCCACCGGTGAGGCCGACTGGCAATCGGCGATCCTCGCCGCGATGGAAGAAGTCCTTCAGGAAGGCCCGGGGGATGTGCTCATCTTCATGCCCACGGAGCGGCACATTCACGAGACAACTCAACTCCTGCGGCGTCAGGCGACGGCTGATCCGCGTTTCCGAGAGTTGGAAATCCTCCCTCTCTATGCCCGGCTTTCTGCTGCCGAGCAGCAGCGGATCTTCGAGCCGCATTCGCACCGCCGGGTAGTGGTGGCCACCAATGTCGCCGAGTCATCGCTCACCGTCCCCGGGATTCGCTACGTGATCGACCCGGGAGTCGCCCGACTGAGTCGGTACTCTCCCCGCACCAAGACCCAGCGGTTGCCGATCGAACCGATTTCACAGGCCTCCGCGGAGCAGCGGAAAGGTCGCTGCGGCCGGGAGGGGCCCGGCATCTGCATTCGACTTTTCAGCGAAGAGGACCTTCTGCAACGCGATCGCTACACCCCGCCCGAGATCGTCCGCACCAACCTGGCCTCGGTGATCCTCCAGCTTATGGCGCTCAATCTGGGCCGGGTGGAAACATTTCCTTTCCTTGATCCTCCCCGGGCCGATGCAATCCGGGACGGATACAAGACCCTTTTCGAAATCGGTGCGGTGGACGAGGACGCAAAGTTGACCCCTTTGGGACGCAAACTTGCGCGACTGCCCGTCGATCCGCGCATCGGGCGAATGATTCTTGCTGCCCACGATGAAGGATGCCTTCACGAGGTGCTCATCATTGCGGCAGCTCTGGAGGTGGATGATCCGCGGCTCCGTCCTCCCGAGCGGGCGGCCGAGGCCGACCTCTGCCATGCCCAGTTCCGCCATCCGGAGTCCGACTTCCTCGGCTATCTCAAACTCTGGGACTTCTATCAGTCCCTGAAAGCCAAGCTCTCCCGGAGCCAAATGCAAAAGGCCTGCCAGCAGAATTTCCTGTCCTACAATCGACTCCGTGAGTGGTCGGATATTTTTCGCGAATTGCAGGAGATCGTGGCCGAGTCCGGGATGAAACTCAACCGCCGCAAGGACGATCCCACGGCAATCCACCGGGCGATCCTCACCGGACTGTTGTCCAACGTGGCCATGCGGCACAACCGCTACGAGTACACCGTGGCCGGAGGTGGCAAGGCCGTTCTCTGGCCGGGGTCCGGCGTCTTTGAAACCAAACCTGCCTGGGTGATGGCCGCCGAACTGGTGGAAACCGCCCGCCGCTATCTGCGGGTGTGCGCCAGGATCGATCCCGCCTGGGTGGAAGAACTCGCGCCCCATCTGATCAAAAAAACCTACGTGGATCCGTACTGGAGTCGGCGTTACGGGGCGGCCATGGTCTATGAGAAAGTGCTCCTTTTCGGCTTGCCCGTCGTGCCCCGACGACGAGTCCCGCTGGGACCTATCGATCCTCAAACCGCTCGGGAAATGCTCATTCAGCACGGTCTCGTGGAGGGCGAAATCGAGTGCCAGGCGGCCTTTTTCGAGCACAACCAGCGGCTGGTGCGAGACCTGGAAACCGCCCAGATCAAGCTCCGACGCCTGGACCTGCTTCTCGGTCAATGGGCTCAGTTCGACTTCTACGACCAGCGGATCCCCTCGCACGTGTACGATCTCCAGGGACTCCTCGCCTGGTGGAAGGAAGCGTGCAGGGAAAATCCGAAAATTCTCCACATGCAACCGTCGGACGTCCTGAAGGAGGAGCTACCGGCCGACGTGTCCACGCGTTTTCCCGACCACTTCATCGTGGAAAAGGCCCCCATGCCTCTGACCTATCGCTTCCAGCCGGGACATCCCGAAGATGGGGTCACCCTCACCATCCCCGTGGAAGTTTTCCATCACCTGGACCCGCGACGTTTGGAGTGGCTGGTCCCGGGGATGGTGGAACCGAAGGTGGCCGCCCTCATCAGGTGCCTCCCCAAGGAACTACGTCGGCGATTGGTGCCCATCCCCGAGAAAGCGCGGCAAGCCGTGGAGCTGATGCGGTTCGGAGAAGGCCGATTCCTGCCGGCTGTGGCGGAAGCCCTCTCGCGGATTTCTGGTGAAAAAATCCGTCTGGAGGATTTCCAGCTTGACAAGATCCCCCCTGAACTGCAAATGTCCATCAAGGTGGTGGACGATAAGGGACAGGTTCTGGCACAGGGCCGGGACTTCTGGCAACTGCGTGAAAAATTGGGAAGCCGGACCACGGTCGCCTATTCGGTCATCGACGATCCCGTCTGGACGAAAGACCATCTCCGTGATTGGCCCGATCAGGACCTCCCCGAAGAAGTGGAAGTACACCGCGGCGGCATTCCGGTGAAGGCGTTCCCGATGCTGGTGGACGCGAGGGACTCGGTGTCCTTACGACTGGCCGACAGTGCCGCCCGGGCGGCCTACCAGACCCGGTTCGGTCTCCGCCGCCTGCTCGCCTTCGCCACCCAGGAACGTCTCGATCCCCATTGGGATTGGTTTCCCGATCGGGATCGCCTCCGGCTCATCGCAACGCAACTTCCGGAATTCGACTTCCAGGACCAGCTTCTCCTTGCCCTCGTCGATCGCGCGTTCCTGGACGAGAGTCTGGTTGGGCCGTGGCTGATCGGGCAGTGGGGCCAGCTTCCCCGGACCCGCGACGAGTTCCGACGTCTCCGTCACGCCGGTCTGCAACGCTTGCCGCTGGCCATCCAGGAAGTGCTGTCGCTGGTTCGGCCGCTTCTTGATGGCTACCACCAGGCACGTCTGGCCGTTGAAAAACTCACTGCGCCCCAATGGGAAGAGGCCCGCCGGGATATCGAGGAGCAATTGAACGAGCTGGTGCGTCCCGGATTCTTAACCCACACGCCATGGAACTGGCTTCGCCAGTATCCGCGGTATTTCCAGGGAATTTGTCGTCGGGCGGAAGCCCTGCAACTGGGCAATGCGATCCGTGACCGGCAGGCCCTGGCCACCTTCCGCCCCTACTGGGAAGCGTACCTTAAGCGCCGTCAACTTCACGAGGAAATGGACATTTTCGATCCCGAACTGATTCAGCTCCGCTGGATGCTGGAAGAATTCCGCATTTCCCTCTTTGCCCAGGCACTGGGTACCGCCCTGCCTGTGTCTCCGCAACGGCTGGAAAAGCAACTCGCCCGCGTCCGGGGATAGGAAACCGGGTGGTCTATGGGGCCCTGTGTTGCCCGGACTACGCAGCCCCGTTTTGGTAGGGGCGATTCATGAATCGCCTACCACATTTAGATCAACGCCAGAGTTGCCCGATCCTGGTAGGGGCAATTCATGAATTGCCCCTACCGGTCAGGCACACAGTTCTAAAAACCCCAACATTAACGAAGCGGCGACCTACCCAATCGGTCGGCCTGAAACCCGTCTGCTCCCCGCTATCCGCCGGGAGGGCAAACCTTTCAACGCCACTGCATGTTCAGCTCCGCTGAGCCAGTTCGCGATCAATCCAGAACAGACCCTGCGGTGCATCCCCCACCAGCTTCAACCGCTGGACAATCGCGTCCACGGAGGCCTCTTCCTCCACCTGTTCATCCACGAACCAGCGGAGGAAACTCTGAGTGGCCACATCGCCTTCCTGCTCTGCCAGCTTCACCAGATCAAGAATTCGTTTGGTGATATGCTGCTCATGGGCCATCACGTCGTCAAACAACTGGGACAGTTTGGTCCAGTTATTGGGTGGCTGCTGAATGGCCTGAAGCTTCACCTCTCCCCGGCGAAGGATGATGTACTCGTAAATCTTCTTGGCGTGTTCACTCTCCTCTTTGGACTGGACTTCCAGCCAGTGGGCCGCTCCGGGCAGGTTGAGCGCATGGCACCGTGCGGCCATCGCTAGATAAAGATAGGAGGAATACAACTCGGCGTTGAGCTGATCATTCAGAGCTTGCAGTAGCTTTGCACTCAGCATGGCGTCACTCCTTTCCGTTGTCACATGTCAAAGGGGCCAATCGACTCGGCCACGGACTCGGCAGGTTTCCCTGTCAGGGCGTCCCGGACCGTGGTCTCTTTCCAGAATCGTGCGAAATTCATGTATTATTAGCGTCGCGATCAGAAAAGCAACTGGCGAAAGATCTGACCGATCCCCACTTCTGCAGAAACCTATAAGACACCACGGGCGAAACGCGTTGGTAGGGGCAATTGGCGGGGGCAATACTTGAATTGCCCCTAACCGTTCAACCGGCAATTGACCCGACCAATTAAAGCTCGCTCGGTGAAATGGGTCCTCCAAACTTGGAAAGCGGACCTGACAAGTACGTCCCTCCGGGTTAAATCTCGCTGGCACGCCAACTCGTGTGGAAGTCCGAGTATCCCGCAGCAATGAAAAAGCGAGAATGTGTCAGCCGAAAGATCGAAGACCGGCTGCGAAGGCGCAATCACTTCGCCTTTTCCCCTCAGAACCGGTAAAATTGATTATTATCGCCGAAAAGCTACCGTTTCTTTGTGCTCATGTCAGTGCTGATCTTCATGCTCATGTCAGTGCTGACATCACTTTGACGGCACCCTGGCTGCTAGGTTGGCGAAAGCATCACCGCCGTACAGGAATTTGAAGGACTACTCCATGAGCAATCCGGAGCCTGCCCAGAACCTTTTTGCGCGGCCACTCGAACTTCCTCAATTGCTCAGTGTTCAGAGTCAGGCGATTGTAAGCCGGATCCTCGTCAAACACCCCAGCGGATCGATCACACTTTTCGCATTCGATGAGGGCCAGAGCGTTGAGGAGCACACGGCCCCGTTCGACGCGATGATCCACGTTCTGGAAGGTGAGGCCGAAGTGAGTATCGCCGGAGAATGGCACCTGGTGCGTGCGGGCGAGGCCATCCTTCTGCCTGCCAATGTTCCTCACGCAATCCGGGCCCCCAAGGCCTTCAAGATGGTGCTCGTGATGCTCCGTCGGCCTTCCCAATAGTCAGGCTTTCCGGGAAAGATCTTCCTGGTTCATTCACCTGACGTGCTGACCGCATCGCACGGATGGCGCTGTTGATATCGCCTCGGTATCCTCTTACTGCGCCATTAAACTTTCCATACTCTGCGAAATACGCATACAACGAATCTTATCGAATTTCTCCAATACTTCTCGTCGATGCCGCCGATAGCGATAGCGGCAAACAGTTTCTCCGTGCAAACGGTAAAGGCTTGCCAACCCGCCCTGCCAAACGCATTTACCCACCTCAATGCCAAGGAGGAGTTGAACATGAGAAAAACCGCTTTCTCGACCGCCATCTTCGGCATATGCAGCTCGGCCCTGTTATTGATAGGATTGTCTTCCCTCCGCGAACCGATTCCCGTCCTGGCGCAGAACCGTTCTTCTGGAACTTCCGCCAGGTCTGCCGATACGCTGGCTTACGCCTCTGATGCGGAAGACTTCGCACTGCGCACCGACGAAGGCGCGACGACGAACGATCCTTTCAACGGAGCCTGGGACACAGGGCCCGTGCCTGATGACCCGCTTGCCGCCCGGGAGTCCGCATCCTCAGCCGGATCCACCGATCCCGCCAGTGGGTATCGCTATTATTACCGATTTGTGCCCCAGGATGAGGATTTTGTCTGGATTGAGGATTCTGACGGCTGGCAACCGAAAACCCACTATGCCGGGGATTCAGAGAATATCGATTTGTACGATTCTCCTCGCGATCAATTGACCGACTTGCCAGAGAGCGCGACACCCTCACTGGAGCAACAACCCCTTGAATCCGCGCCATACAGCTTTGTGGACGAGTACTCCCCCGAAGAGGCCGCCCGCTACGAAATGGCCCAGGAAAACCGGAGCGAGGAGAGTTCCTCCAGCCAACTCGAAATCGCTGAGGACGGCTATTTCCCGTGGTACCAGAAGTATTACTACCTGATGGGAAGTCAGGAACACGTCGGTACCCGCCCCAATTTGTGTCGTGTTGAGGAGGAAAAAACGGCCGAACCGACGCCGGCCCCTGCGACTGATCCCTCGGGCGATGCAACCGACGGTCCTGGCTACAGTTTTGATGGCCGGACCTGGGAGCCGGATTATGAGGCCGACGTCGCTGCCGCCTGGCTGTTTGCCGCATCGCGTAACCTGACGGGAGCGGACGAGGCCGCGGAGCGGCAGCTCGCCGAAATGTCGGACAACTCTGCCCAGGAAGAAATGGAATCGCTCCCCGACGAAGCTTATGAAGAATGGGACGTATATTCCGAAATGACCGATCCTGCTTTGGAGGTGAACTCGGATGAGAGCGTCATGTTGCCTTCCGACGAGAATGCCGAGGAGCAACTGGAATCCCACCAGGCTGTGATGCCCGAGGAAGAAGAGGACTTCTCCCGCGATGCCTTGGACGACTCCGGCGAGTACGAGTCGTACGATGATGCGATGGAATACAACGAGTCCCTCACTCCCGAGGAGCCTGCCGCACCGGAGGACGAAACAACCTGGACGATCGTCAATCCCGAGCCGATCGTCTCCTCCTCGGCCAACAGCGATGATGGCTCCCCGTCGACTCCGCTGATTTTCGACACCCCGTGGCACGGAGAACCGGGCGAGAACTTCTTCTGGGTGGAAAGCGACACCGTCCCCGAAAGCCCGGCCACGGTTGACCAATCCGCGGAATCCGAGCACATGGACTCCTCCTATGACTGGAACTCGGGTGACTGGGATGCAGGCAGCATGTGGGACGTGGATATGCCCGGGTATCGGATGAGCGATGAGGCCCCTGCTGTGGGGGGAAATCGGGGCGGCCAATTAGAGGATCAGCACGACTTGGAGGGCACCTCCGATCCTGCTGGGGAAAGCTCCCAAGGCGAAAATTTCCGGGGCGAAGGTCAAGAGGAAACTCCCGCCGAAGCTGGATCGGCTCCCTTGGACGAGGCAATGGATGAGCCGCTCCCGGACGCCATGTATACCGGGGAGTACCTGGAAGGGTCCTATCAATGGGAAAAGCCGAGTCTCCAGGAGAACGGCTTGGAAATGGACGTGGCTGAGCCAGTGGGGTCACAAGCGGTGCCCGCCGATGACGAGGGGGTGTCCCTCGAACGGGTCCTTCGCGGGTTGGCGGCCGCGACCATCGGTGCTTTCCCGCGGCTGGCTCTCCGGGACGTGAGCCTGGAAATCCCGGCCAACATTGAATGAGAAACTAACCTCGAACTCCCCCTTTCTGAACCGCCCCTGTGCCTGGCCTGACTTTCCCGTCGGGCCTTTTCTTTGCGCTCACGGTGACAGATTTCCGCCCTCGGCTTTGACTGCCGTCACCCGGACGAGAAGGCGGCTGACTGGAACTTTCCGAAAAGGAAATTTCTCTAATCGTTTGGCCGGGGGAACCGCAAGCTTCGCCGGAAGGAAAAGACTAGAATTTTTTGGGAGGTGGGGCTTGCGGGAAATCGCGAGGAAATGGCGGTGGGGCGGAGGCCAATCAGTGCATCCTGATCACATTCTGCAGTTTCGCCATTTTTCCCCGCCGTCCCGGTTGAAAGTTTTTGCTTGGCAAATGCACGATTCCCAAGTTAAAATGGCCATAGTCCTCCAGAGTGTGGAGTGAACCCTCGTCGCATTGGGTGACCCGATCCAGTGGTGGGGGACACGACATCGGTCCTCAGCCGTTTGTTTGTAGGGCGTCGGAGAAACGGAACCATGGTGTGCACGCGATTGACGGTGAAAATGACGGTCGGCCTGATGGTGGCATTGGGCGTGATGGGGTCGCTTTTCTCGGTGACCACGGCCGATGAAGCGGCCGCACCTCAGGCCCAGTTGGAGCTCTTCCAGGCGGCAGACGGCAGCCAGTACTTCGCGGCTGTGCTTCCGCCAGTCCCGGCGGTCCAGTCTGGTGGACGTCACATTGTCGTGCTCGTCAACACGTCGGCAGCCCAAACGGGAGCAGTGAGAGAGAAGTCGCTCGCTGCCCTGGAGAAATTTCTGGGAGAACTGACGCCAGCGGACCGCGTGCAGATCGTGGCGGTGGACCTGAAAGCAGTACCGATGCACCCGGATTTTGTGGCCCCGGGGAGCCCCGAATTTCAGGCTGGCTGGGAAAAGCTGCAGAAGCGGGCACCTTTGGGATCATGTGATTTGAAAGCCGGATTGGAGGCCGCCATCGACGCCCTAAGCAAGGCCCCGGCGGACACACGCACCCTGGTCTATTTCGGCGACGGCCTGAGCCGTGCTCACCTTCTTTCCTCGGACGAGATTGCCAATCTGGCCGCGCAGTTGTACGACGCGCATATCCCGGTGAACACCTACCTGATCGGTGTGCAGCGCGACGTGGGGCTGATGGCCTCGGTCGCCACGCACACCGGCGGCAATCTCCTCATCGATTCGCCCGAACTTGATGCGGCAGCGGTCGGCCATCAGTTGGCCGGTGCGGTCCATGCGACAGTCGTGTATCCCGCAGAAGCCCGCTGGTCAGAAAATGTCGCGGAAGTCTATCCGCAGCGGTTGCCCCCGCTCCGTTCCGATCGTGAGACGGTCGTGGTGGGCACGCTCAAGCAGGCGGGACCTGTCGAGCTCACTGTGAAGTTACCGGGCGGGGAGCAGAAATGGGCGTTGCAGGGGGCGGCTCACCCGCAGAACGGTTATCTCGTAAAGCTTGTGGAAACCGCCCGAAACACCGCTGGCAGTGCGGTGCCGGTTCCCGGAAAAGAGGCGCTCCTTCAGTTGGCCGAGAGCGCGGAAATCGGCGTTTACAATCTCACAGAACTGGCGCGGCAGGCACTGGAGCTGAATGACGTGGCTTCGGCTCAAAGGATGGCGGAAGCGGCGCTCGCTCAGGATCCTCAGAATCAAGCAGCCCGAAAAATCCTGACGCAGGTGAGACAGGTTTCCCAGGAGGTGGCCGCTCCGGCGGCGCCCGCTCCAGCGGCTCCCGGCGCGGCCCCGGCTCAACCGGCGGCTCCGCAGGCCCCGGCGGCTGACTTGAATCTCGTTGGACCGGCCGCTCCAGCGGCTCCGGCGGAAGTCCCGGGGGCGTTGGCCGAACAGGTACTCCGCGATCGCCAGATTCTGGCCGAGGCCATCACCAAAGATGTCCAGGCGGCGATCAACCAGGCCCGGCAAATGATGGGCACAAACCCCGAAACAGCCCGTGACCAGCTCAAGCTGAAGCTCGACGAAGTAAGCCGTGTTCCGGACCTTGATCCCGAGGTGCGGGAACAGCTCCTCGATCAGCTCCGGACGGCGATCCGCCAGGCGGATGTGCGCGTGGTGGAACTTAACGAGCAGCGTCGCCGGGCGGCTCAGCTCGAAGCCCAGGCCACGGAACGCCGTCTCATTGCCGAGGGATTACTGCTTAAGGAACAGAAGCTCACGCAGCTCATGGAGCGCTTTAACTCGCTCATGAAAGAGGGTCGTTACGAACTGGCTGAAGTGGAAGCGGCGGGCGAAGCAGAGAAACTTGCTCCGGACCTTCCCACGCCGCTTCTCGCCCGACACATGGCCAGCCAGGTTGGAAACTTTGAGAAAGCCATGGTCCTCCGGGAAGCCCGGCAGAAAGGTGTGTTGGACACGCTGTATCAAACAGAGCGAGCCCACGTGCCGACGCCCGACGAGCCGCCGGTGGTTTACCCCGATGCCCAAACCTGGCAGGAGTTGACTGCCCGCCGGAAGGAGCGCTACCAGAGCATGGATCTGGGTGCTTCCAGCCCCGCGGAGCGGAAAATCCTCTCCGAGTTGAAAAAACCCACCGAACTGGACTTCGTGGATACACCTCTTTCCGAAGTGATCAACTATCTCCGCGATCGACACCAAATCGAAATTCAATTGGATAAGAAAGCGCTTACGAATGTGGGCGTGGACACCAATACCCCGGTCACCAAGAGCCTCCGGGGAATCTCGCTGCGATCGGCCCTCCGCCTCCTGTTGCGGGACCTGGACCTCACTTACGTGATCAAGGATGAGGTGCTGCTCATCACCACTCCGGAACAGGCCCAGAACGATCTCGTGCTCAAGGTGTATCCCGTCGCCGACCTCGTCGTCCCACCGAACTCAATCGGGGGTGCCGGTATCGGCGGGTGGGGAGGCATGGGAATGGGCATGGGAATGGGCATGGGCGGTTACGGAATGGGTGGTTACGGAATGGGTGGTTATGGGATGGGTGGTTTCGGAGGAATGGGCGGTTTTGGAATGGGTGGCTACGGAATGGGCATGGGTATGTTTAATGTGCCCAGTGCCCCCGCGGGTAATGGCGCTTTCCGAGCGTTCAGCGTTCAGGATGATCTGAGCAAAACGCCCGACGGCCAGCCCCGTCAAAACACGACGTCCGCCATTCTTCAGGTGACCGATGATGTCCTCAATGGCCGGGTATCGCAGAGTCAATCACCGGCCGATCTCTGGGACTCCGTCTTCGCCCAGGGAACGGTCCCAGCCAAAGATGTCCGTGAGGCCGTCCGACGTTTGGTTGCCGGTCAAAAGTTCGATCATGTGACGGCCCTCATCCACGCAGCCCTGCGGCACAACCAGCCGCAACCCTGGATGTACGAGGGGCTGGCCCTGGCCCTGGAAGCGCAGGGTGGTTCGCGGGAAGAGATCGAACGGGCTCTGATGTCCGCGGCTGATTTCGCCTCTGACCCCATGGACTTCCTCGTCCTGGGGATCCAGCTCGAGCGGCATGGTCTCGAGCAGAGAGCATTGGCCATGTACCGTCAGGTGGCGAACCTGATGCCGGAATGGCCGGAACCTTATGTGGCCGCGTTGCGGTTGGCCCAAAAGCTCAACGATCGCGAAGCCCTGAAGTGGTCCACCGTGGGAATCCTCTCCCAGGTCTTCCCGCAAAAGCATCAGGACGTGTGGCTGAATGCCCTGCGAACGGCTAAGGCTCTTCTCGATGAACTCAAAGCTCAGAATCCCGAGGAAGCTCAGAAGTACGAACAGGCCCTCAACGAAGCCGTGGCGCGAGATTGCATCATCGAGGTTTCATGGGTGGGCGAAGCCGACCTGGACCTTCTCGTCGAGGAACCGGGGGGAACGCTTTGCTCGCTCCGCAATCCGCGGACCACATCCGGCGGAGTTCTGGTGGGCGACATGAGCAGCCAGGCAGGCCGGGAATCCAGCGAAGGTTACAAGGAGTACTACGTTTGCCCGCGGGGCTTCAGCGGAACGTATCGCGCTGTGGTCCGCCGTGTGTGGGGGAACGTTGTCGGTGGCAAGGTCAAAGTGACGGTGTACCTCCACTTCCTTACGGACAAGGCCCAGTCCCTCACCAAGACCATCCCGCTCAAAGGCGATGAGGCCTACATCCAATTCGAGCTTGCCGATGGTCGCCGCAAGGCGCCGCTGGCCGAACAGCAACTTGCCAGCGCCGTCATGAACCAAATTGATCTCCGCAACCGCATTCTGGCGCAGCAACTTGGTGACGGCGGAAATGCCCCGCAGGTGGATCCCAGTTCGATGGCCTCGTTCGTCCAATCGCGAACGGATGGTGGGGCGGGCGTCAATCCGGTGTGGCCGTTCATCCCCGTCCGGGGTGGCGCGGTCGGTTATGCCCCGCAAATTACCGTGATCCCTGAGGGTAGCATGCTGACCGCGGCGGCCACGGTCTCCGCCGATCGCCGCTATGTCCGCGTGAACCCCTATCCCGTGTTCCAGGGTATTGGTGAGGTGAACATCTTCAACTTCGTGACGGGGGAAAGCGGTCAAGGCCTGGGTGGCACCGGCGGCCGAGGCTTCGGTGGCCTGTTCGGTGGTGGTTTTGGTGGATTTGGTGGCGGTTTCGGCGGTGGTTTCTTCTGAAACCTGACCCCCAACAACTGGTCGACAATATCTGGCCAATCGGAATCGTTTGAAAAATGGAGACGAGGGAACAATCGTCTCCATTTCTTTTTTACCGGCTGAGGCGAATCCATTCTGCCTTCAGGTCGGGTGGAATCTCAAGAACCACCCCCTCGTGCTCGATCTTGGGCGTCAGGACAGCCCAACGCACCCAGTTTCCAGCAACCCGCCGGCCCACCTCGACATGAAGCGCCCCGGCCAGTTTCATCGGGAGCCGCACCCTAGTGGCGCCCGTGGGAATCAGCCACCATTCTTTTGCCTCGTGCAACTGCTCATCCTCTGCAACGGGCACCAGAATGAGGTAACCGTCCGCTTCGACCAGCAGTTGGTCATCCCATCGAATTTGTCCCGCTCCCTCCACGGCCATCACTTTTCCCGACCGATCGAGGGCCACAAGCCCCGGATACCAACCAGGCAAACACATGCTCACCGAGTGTCCGCAGGGAAGCGTACTGGTGAACGTTGCTTCCTGATCCTGGGCGTTGACGAAGAGGTAGGCCTCGCCATTCTCCAGAGCGACCCGAAATCCCTGCACAGCCGGATTGTCTGGCGTGACGAAAATCCGCGCTATCCCCGCGCTGTCGATCATCTGTCGCCATCTGCCGCGAAGTTGGAGGAACAGCTCGTCCGTTCCAGTTCCCGCGCGTCCCGCAACTTCCAGTTCCTTTTCCCATAAAACCATCAGCCGTTGCGAATGGCTCTGGAGAAGTCGTTCACTGGCCGGGCTTATCGCGCCTGGGACAATCACCATCCGCACCCCTTCCAGCGTTCCTTCGTCGATTGCGTCATCCCCGGCGATGGCAAAGTCCACACCAAGCGTGAAGAGAACCCGGCTGGTGAGGAGAACCGCCTCCCGAGCCACCGCAGCACGCTCCGGTGGCGCACTGTCGGGAGAGATCACGAGGACAGCGGGTTTTTCCCACCTGGGAACAAGTCGAGACAGTAAAAGCGAAGACGCCCGATAAAACCGCAGCGACGACCGCTCCGTACCATCACAGGTCCGCAGCAGTCCCCAGGGGAAGACGCGGTCATCGTCATCCCGCCAGCACCAGTTCCTAGCAGCACTGCCCCCCAAAGCAAAGACGTATTGCGGAAAGAGCAGGAAGAGTCGCTCTTGCTCGGCCACTGATCGCCGAATATGGTAGCCGTGGCCGCCCAATTCGTGCTCCCAGGCGGGATGCGTTTTCACCCCGAACTCTCCAATCGCCAGAGATTTACCCTTCAGCCGCAAATCGATCCATTTGACAGTTGGAGCGAATTCTTCCAGATCCACCCGGGGTGGACCAAAATACCCGATTTCCGCCACATCCAGACCGTCGAGCGTTCTCCGCGGATCGAGTCCGCCGATCGGCCTCTGGTAATACTCGCTGATGATCGGATGCCGCTGGTCCACTTCCCGAATCGCTGCCACAAGACGCGCGTTCCAGTGCTCGGTCTGCGAATATTGCCAGGCCAGCGAACGTTGCTGCTCATTCCTGGGGCGTAACTGATAATCGCCGTTGAGATAATAGATGAGCCCATCCAGATGTTTGTATCGCTCCGCGAAGGTCCTGGCGAATCTGGCCTGCCTTTCCAAAGTGGCTTCGTCCACCGCAACATCCTGGCCGATGAACAGCCCCGCCCGATAAATCACCCCCGCTCTGCCCGCCAGATAAAGTATGGCGTCCAGTTGCCGCCATTCGGATTCGCTCAGTTCGTAGGGGTCGCGCCACCAGGTTTGCAGATTGGCGACGAAGTCGATGCCGGCGTCGTGCATCTTCTGAAAGTTTTCCGCCCAGAACACCGGATCGCTTTGACTGGGCGATAGAAACCAGTTGGACCAGGTCGTGGTTCCACAGAGAAAACGTGGCCGACCACTCAGACGAAAATAATTCTCTCTGAAATCAAAGCCGATCTTCCCCGGTACTGAGCGGCCATCCCACACGACAAACCCCGCCCGCCCGTGATCCAGCACCTGGCCGTCAGCGGTTTGCAGTGTCACCTCCATCTCGTACAGGCCCTCGTTCAACGGTTCGAATTGTATGTGGGTCTCGAACTTCTCGCTTGGCGATAAGCGGGTTATCGGGGCGGCGTCGTGCCAGATTATCTTTTCGTTCTTCTCCCGGCTTGCCTCCCCGCAGAAAGGAAGCTCCCAGCGTCGCAGCACGCTTTGCAATCTGCCGGAAAACAAATTCTTGCAGGAATTCTCCACGACAACGGTTACCCGGGGCTCTTCATCCGGGCGGTAACAGGCCAGGTCTGCGGCAACCTGGCAGAAGTGAATTCCAGCACGCATCCGCTTGAGAAGCGGCACGAGCACACTCTGGCGAAATTCCGGAATCGCCGGAAGATTGGCACCTTCCAGTCCGAAAAACGCCCAGTGGGAGCCGCGGAATGGGCCAGCGACGTGGGTCAGCATCGCCCCAACCGTGCCGCAAGGGCGCCCCCAGCGATCGTAACCGTGCACAATGGGTTCCCAGCGGGCCTGCCGCCGTAACACGCCCACCGCGGAATACCCGCTCAAGGGCTTTTCCGTTTTCCATGTCCAATCGCCGGCTCGCAGCTCCACTACATCCTGCAAAGGCGCGTCGGCGTCAAACAGGCCCAATTGCCAGGGGCTCACTTCCAGACCATCTTCGGGTTTGCCGAAGTGGGTGTTGACGACGGGCAAATACTCCACCGCTTCCAGTTGCACGTCGTCAAACCAGGCACTTCCTGCCGCCTGGTAGAGTCCCAACCGCACTTCGACCCGCTCGGCACCCGGCGGTATTTTCAAGTTGGCCACGACCCGCTGCCAATCCTGCGTGCCCCGGAGATTGGCGTAATCGTGCGGTTCGATCCACTTCTCACCGGCAAACGGATACACCGCGAGAAAAGCGTAGCCCGATCCGCTGACGTTTTCCGTCCTGATCCATGCCGAAATCCGCAGCGTTTGCCCCGGCGTCACATCCCTGACGGCCTGCCACATGATGGCGCTGCCTTCCTGTGTGAGACTGAACTTCGCCGCACCCCGGCCGGAATGCCCTTCACCCGTCACCCATCCACAGCTTTCCGGCGAGGACCTGCGCCAGGGTGACTTCTCCGGCGTCTCAGCCGATTCTTCGAAGGAGGAATCAGCAAGCAGGGGAGTTACACTTGCCGGTTGCCCCGGCACACCGGCCACCCAACCCGATTTGGAACGCCTCGCGGGAATATCAAAGGCGTAACCGCCGAACGTGAGCAGGTCCGCACCGTCGGTCAGAAATCGCAACAAACCGGCGCGGGCTTCGGGCAGATAGTATCGAGCGTCGGGAAAGACAAGCAGTGAGACGCCCTTGCAAACTGCCGGACACCAGGCGGCCGCCAGCTCCTCCCAGGTCATGAACTCCGTCCGATAGCCTGCCTGCTCCAGGGCTGCCACGATTGCCCGAACATTCACACTCTGAGAGAATCGAAGACTGGCCGGTTCGACGATAACCGCCAGATTCTCGCCTGGGGCTGTTTCCCAGAGGGCCGGTTGCCAAACGGAGACGGGTTCCACCACCACGTCGCGAAACCAGCACCGGCCCTGCGCCTGATGGAGTCCCAGCCTGATTTCCATGCGAAAGGCGCGACGATCCGTTTGCCCTTCCCATGTGAAGGTTTTCCAGTCTTGCGTTCCACTGAGCTGAGCAAAATCTGTAAAACTGACAAGCTGTCCCCATTCGTCGTACTGATAAACAGCCGCGTAAGCATAGCCAGTCCCCTGCGGTGGCCGAACATCCTCGCATCGCACGGTTGCCCGCACCCGCAGCAACTCTCGCGGGGGTACGAAGCATCGGGCAATGGTCACCTCTCCCGATTGATCGCAGAACAGCGTTACCCCGCCGTCGGACTCCACCGTCGCTTCGGCCCCCACCAACTGCCAGTCGTCGCGACCGATCCTCCAGGCGATCGTTGGCTCCTCTGCCGCTACCCAATCATGGACCATTCCTCCCGCAACAAGCATGATGCTTCCCAGAAGAGCCAGGAACGGCCCGGGGCGCGCGGCCCTGTCAATTTCCATCCGAAAGAACCCTTCATGCGCTGTGGGTTTCATGTGTTTGTCCTTTCAAGTCCACTCCCGGATTAGTCTCACCGAGCGCGATCAGTGTGGACCTAAGCAGGATCCCTCGGAGGGACCTGCCTGTCAGGTCCACATTGTTTGGACCATCCATTTCATGGACCGCGCTCCAACTGCTGGGTTCAGTTGCTGGCCAAACAGTAAGGGCAAAGCATGAATTGCCCCTGCAACACGTTTCGCCGTGGTATCTCGCGGGTTTTGACAAAAGGCGATATGGGTCAGAAATGATCCGCATCGGTTACCTCGTTTGACGTCATGAGTGTATCGCTTATCTTTCCCAGTGCCATGCCACCTGGGAATAGCGACTGGCCAGAAGCTCTTGCGTTTGTTCTTCCGGCCAGTGCTGGAGAATCCTGTTGGCCAACCATGCCTGACGGATCCGTGCGACGATCTGGTCTCGATCAAGAGGCAAATTAGCCACAAACATTTCATGCGCGCGACCGGCGCGATAATCTGGCTCTCGCGGCGGCTGCCGGAGCAGCTTTCCCAACCACGCTAAGTCAAACTGGTAGAGAATCGTTCCATGATAGAGGACGCACCGCCGTCCGAAACGCACGCTGTTGCCTGAGACCTTGCGCCATTGTGACGCATTCTCCCAGGAATGGCGCACACCGTCAGGGACGATGGCCAAATCACTGGCTCCCGCTTGAAGCACCCTCAGCCCGTTGACTGACAGCGCCTCTCCAAGCCTTGCGAGAACCTGGGCATGGAGATGATCGACCTTCCGCCAGCCAGGCCGGGCGTCTAACTGAACCACCAGCGAATACATCAAGCAGCCCGGCCCGATGACCACGGCACAGCCTCCGCTGCATCGCCGCAAAATGGGCACGGCCAGGGACCGGCACTGCGACACGTCTACCTCTTGCTGCACACATGAGGCCCGCCCGACGACGACGGCCAGCCGAGGAGACTCCCACACCCGCAACACTTCGCCCAGTTGACCAGCGTCGGCTGCGCGGAGCAGCGCCTCGTCGAGCGCGAGGTTCTCCTCGGGAGTTGGCAGCGTCAATTCCAGGTACTGCATCGGTTTCCGGATCGCCGCAAGCGAGAACGCTCCCCCGTTGGGGCAATGACTCCTACCGAATCCAATATCCAATTAAAACACTTGACATACGCGCAAGTTTTCTGCATAAAATATCTCCAGTCGATTGACGGCCGAGAACGATCGCCCCTTGCGGTGCAGTCGGCTCTCGGTCACACCCTTGTCCTGGGCGGCAGATTCTCGTGGCCGCCACTTCGGAGGTGGAGGATTTACCATGGTACGCGACAATCCACCCGTCGCAACGGGAGTGGGCGAACCAACGGGGCTGCAGCGGGGAAAAGCCGAGGACGCTTCTCTTGCATCGGAAACAGGCAAACCAACTGACAAGACCACTTCTCCCCCAACCATTCGCCCACACAGGCAACCATCTCTGGTTTGGCTTCTGATTTCCCGCGTGGTTCTCCCGCTTGTTCTCGTCACGGGCATCGCGCTGGGGTTCGCGCGGGTCCGGGGGCTTCTCGCCCCGCGGGTGGAGGTGGGCAACGTGGTGGCCCAACTCCGTCTCGGGGGACAAACACGCTGGCAGGCCGTCGCCTACCTCACTCCCTTCATTTTCGACCAACGCTACGATGATCTGCGACGTGATCCGGTGTTGGCTCAGGCCCTCGCCGACTGCCTCACGGAAGAACTCGACCAGCCGTTGGCGGGCTATTCCGATATGTCGATTGCTGCCCGGGCACATCTCTGCCGGATGATCCGCTGCATGGATGTTCCCTCGGTCATTCCCTCTCTCGTGAAAGCTGTTCAGTGGCGCGGCGGTGGCTCGCCGGAAATGGATTCACCTGTGCGAAAAGCAGCGGCGGAAGGGTTGTACCAGTTGGGTGAACGTCTCGGCCCGGAGGTTCTTCAGACCTATCCGGAGGTCCTCCCTGCTCTTCTGGTCGCGGTGGACGACCCAGTGGATCCTGTCCGCTCGGCGGCCGCGCTGGCGCTGGGACTGCACGGAGGACCGGAAGCCTGTGATAAGCTGGAAACGCTTCTCGGTGATCCCAACCCTGCCGTCCGCTACAATGCGGCCATCGGTCTGGCCATGGCAGGTGACGCGGCAGGCATCGCCATTCTCGAAGAGTTATTCCACTCCAAAGAGACGGAAAAGCTTGCCACGACGGGCAATCTGGAATCCATCAACGGTATGCGAACGCGGCAGCTTCTCGTGATGGGACTTCGCTCCGTCAATCGCTTGATGGACATGGACCCCACCGCCCCGGTCGATGGTTTGCGTCCAGTTCTCAGCCAGCTCCAGTACAGCCTGGTTCCAGAGGACGTCAAACAACTGGCTTTCCAGGTGGAGGTCAAACTCAACCAGCGCACCGTCCGCTGAGGGTATTAAAACGAGAAGCCGATTGTTGAGGAATGAGCGATCCAAATACGAATTAATCTCGGAACAAGTGGGTTATGCGACAGAGTTGAGACTGTTGACTCGAGCTTATGGTCGATCATAATAGATTTTCGGTTATTCGTAGCCTTCTGGTCTGGATGATAGTAGGTTGATCTCCATTACCGGAGGCATGGTTATCTGTGGGTGATCAGCGCGAAAAAGGAGGCAAGTGCGATGAGGGCATCGAATTCAACTACTCATTTTTCATCCCGCACTTCGGGAATCTCAAGAAGGGCATTCGTTTTGGGGACTGGTGTATCGATCGTGCAGCTCGGCATTTTAGGAACGCACGCTAAAGCGGATGTGTCTTCTTCTGCAAATATTCAGGCCTTAAAGCAATTATTCTCGGCTAACGGCAGCAGTAGTGTAACGGGTAAAAAGCGTCCATGGCTCCAGTACACTTCGCCGGATTCGATCGACTCCGATGACGCCACTTTCCGTACAATGCTTGAAAAGATGGACCAATTTGAGCGCATAAGTCTTGCGCAGAGTTTTCAAATACTGCCCGCCATCGACCTTCGTGATTACGGGAGCTTTGGGCTTAAGCCCTATCGGGATTATCGCGACGACGAGCGGCCGAAAACGTATAACGAGGTTCCCCCACCCATCGTAGAGCGGGCGCTCCAGGCCGGGCGAATTGACGTGGACCTGGTTAGCGCAGACAGACTTCGTCGACAGTTTATATGGGTTTCAACTAATTCTTTTGCGTATCCGTTCACCTATTCAATCGATTATGACAGTAGGGTTGTCTGGCTCGCCAAATCCTTGGATATATCCGACTCAGCCCTGCGACGAAAGAGCACCTTCGAGGTTGAGCGCACAATATTGGAAAAATTTTTCGTTGAAGTTTGGGACAAACTGACCCCTGAACAGCGGCAGAAAGTTCTCGATAACATCGAAACGGCGACCGGCCGAGCCATTCCGAACAAGGTTGCGCTTGTATCGCTTGGCGGTGCTGGTGCGCTTATGGCGCTGGGCGCTGCTGTTACACTCGCCGGCTTCTCTTTTTACACCACAATGTCCGTCGTGATCTGCACGGTCGCAGGTTTCTTTGGGGTAACACTCCCGTTTGTTGTCTATACAACTGCCTCGTCGCTTGTCTGCATCTTGTCCGGACCAATTGGCTGGGCTATCGCCGGCATATTGGCCGCCGTGGGAACAGCGCTGTTACTTCAAGCGAATCCCAAGAAAACGCTTTCTTTCGTGATGGCGCTTCATTTCCTCAAAGCTCAGGCTTTTCATGAAGCCGGGCTTCTGGCATGATCCAGATGGGAATAGCCTCGCTGTTTGCTCATCAAAAGCGTGCCATCGAGCGCGCGGTATCGCAGCGTCGGCTATTAATCGTACGGCCATTTGGCAGTGGTAAAACACTGATCGGACTGTGCGTCGCCGATCAATTGCTCAGCCACCAGGCACGCTATGGGCTTTGGGTGGGGCCGGCCCACTTGCTTTCTCAAGTTAAAGATGAAGCAAGAGATTGGGGGTTGACCCTCACCATTTGTCGCGTCTCGGATACGCCCGCTTCATTTCAACCCGGCCTCCATCTGGCTAGCTATAACCGTCTGCGACTATCAAGCGAGATTTTTTTATCCCGTCAATGGGACTTTGTTATCGTCGATGAGGTGCACCGTGCTAAGAACCCCAGCACCTGGAACTACCAACTTCTCGCAAAATTGAGACGCCAAGCCCCATGGTTCGTGGGCTTAACAGGATCGCCGTTTCAAAATGGACCGTACGAATTCTTTCAAATCGTGTCACTGTTCACGGGAAGCCGGATCATCCGAAGACTGGAGGAGTGTCTCGAATACAAGCGGAAGAAGCCTCTGACGTTCTGGGAATTCCTGTGGTGGAAGCTCTTTAACCGACGGCCGAATCGGGGGCCTGTTGTCGGTATTCGAAATCCCGATGGTATAAAACAACTGCTTCAGCCCTATATCGACTTTGCCGATGGAGAAGAGATTGTCCGGGAGTGTCACATCCCTTCGGTCGATGAAGAGGTGGTGAGTGTGCAACTGGAAGCCACGGAACTCGACCAATATCGGCGTCTTGCAGGGCAAATTAGGAAAAAGGCTCTGCGCCAGTTTTTGACGGATGACCTCGACGACTCCGAGACCGCAAGCAGTTTCGCACGCCTTTCGGAACTCCGCCAGTTTCTTTTGTCATTCGAGGGAAACCCTTCTTCCAAAACACGCCAACTATGCAATGACGTGGCAAATGCAGCAAAGGATCCCTCCGCGCGAATTCTTGTCTTCTCAAATTTTCTGGACCGTGGCGTCCGCGTCATAGCCGAGTGCTTACGCACCCTTAGTGTGCCACATCTAACTTATACTGGGCAGATTTCTCATCGCCAGAAGTCGCGGCAGATCAGGTCCTTCTCCGAGGGCCTTAAGCGAGTCCTCATATTATCCCCCGTCGGATTCGAAGGCCTCAATCTAAACAATACGACTCACATTTTTATCGCCGACCCGCATTTTAATCCAGAGGTAACACGACAACTCGTAGCACGAGCGACGCGAGCAAAAAGCTCCGTTTCCAAGGTGACCGTTTATCACTACATTGCCGTGTCCGACAAATTGGCCACCGGCACTGTGGATCAGGCGGTACGGCGAATCGCCGAGCGCAAGAATCAGGTTAATAACGAACTGAGGCACATCCTTTCCGACCTGAGCTTTGATAATTGTTCATCCGCTCGAATTGTGGAAGCATAGGAGGATACAGGGGAGAACGCCAGAACCAGGCTTACCACAGCTGCATAAGGCAAATCTCACTGTTCGCACTACGACACAACGGCACCGTTTCTCATAGGTTGCCAAGTAGTTTTACAACCTATCCATTAATTTTTAGGCTCTGTAGCCATTCCTCCCGCTACTGGCCGCGCAAAATAGTATATCGTCTAACACCACTCGGTTTGAGCGAAATTGCTAATGTAACGAGACATTAGGCCGTATGTAACGATATTTCACCACCGGTTGCGGTGGATGCGGGTAGGGTCGAAGCGGTCCACCGGGGCCGGTTTCTCCGCGGGATACCCCACCAGTATGAGGCTGTGCGGAATGACGTGGTCCGGGATGTTGAAAATATCCCGCATCCCCTCCACACGGTTCTCGCGGGGATAGACTCCCGTCCACACAGCTCCCAGCCCGAGTCCGTGGGCCGCCAGCAGGATGTTCTGGGCGGCAGCCGCACAGTCAATGACCCAGTATCCCTTGGAAAGCTCCAGACTCAGGTCGCCGCACACCAGAATGCCCAGGGGAGCGGTGCGTGCAGGCTCGGCATTGGGAAAACGTGCGGCAATTTCCATCAGTGTAGCGCGGTGATCAATGACCACGAACTGCCAGGGCTGAGCGTTTCTGGCGCTCGGGGCAGCCATCGCTGCTCGCAACAGCTGCTCCTGAATGTCCTCCGGTACGGGACGCTCTTCAAAGGAGCGGATGCTCCGCCGCGTGAAGATGGCCGTCAAAACGTCCACGTGTCAACCTCCCGAACATTTTGCCATTTCCACCAGGCGAGGACTCCGGGACCAATCCCCGGCAGCGCCCGCCTCCCCACCACGCCCTCCTCGCCTTTGAACCCGGAACACTCCGCCACGAAAAACCGGGCTGCGCTGCCCGTTGATCCATCGTGCGGGCATCGACGTAGAAAAATAGTCTAGCACATAGGGAGCGCACGCTGAATCGCGAGCGACGAATAGTCCGGGTTAACGCGGCCTGCTTGAACCAAGTTGCTTCGGGCAACGCAACGGCTCAGGTATCGAAGATCGGCCCTGCTTGCTACAATGACTCTACCTTAACTTCGGCAGTCAATGGACGGCAATTTTCGTCAATCCCATCGCGGGGTGATCCATCCCGACTTTTGCAGAAACGGATGAGATGCCCACGGATGCAATCTGTTGGTACGGGCAATTCATGAATTGCCCCTACGGTTTAATCGCCAACTGAACCGAGCAGTTGGAGCCCGGTGGGCGAAATGGATGATCCAAGCTGGGAAAGTGGACCTGACAAGCGGGTCCCGCGGGGTTGAATTTCGCTGCCGCGCCAACCGGTGTGGACATCCGGGTCTCCATCGCCAGGGGAAAAGTGGGGATGTATCAGCATCGCGGGGATAAGTTTGGCCGGGTTTTCCCTCGACCACGCACAGCATCCCAAGAGAAGGACTCAAGGCATTCATGATTCGCATCGGGGACAACGGTTTGCCACAATGGGACTATCCCCGTTACGAAGCCGGGGAAAAGGTCGCCCTGTTCATTCCCTGTTACATTGACCAGTTCTATCCCCAGATTGCGCAGGCAGTGGTGGAAATCCTCCATCGCCTGGGCATCCCGCTTGTCTATCCGGAAGAGCAGACGTGCTGCGGCCAACCGGCCTTTAACTCCGGCTACTGGGAAGAAGCTCGCCGCGTCATCCGGCACTTTTGCCGGGTGTTTGCGCCCTATCGGTACATTGTCTGTCCGTCGGGCTCCTGCACAGCCATGTGTCGGGTGTTCTTCGAGCAGGCAGACCCTGAAAATCCGCAAGTCGGAGAGGTCGGCCGGCGAGTATTTGAGTTCACCGAGTTTCTGGTCAACGTGCTGGGAGTGACAGACTTGGGAGCCCGGTTTCCTCACAAGGTGACGCTTCACAGCGGCTGTCATGGACGGCGGGAACTGGGAATCCTCGAGCAGCCGATCACGCTTCTTAAAAATGTGAAGGATCTGATTTACTGTGAACTCCCCAACATCGAGGAGTGCTGCGGGTTTGGCGGGACATTCAGTGTGAAGATGCCCGGCACATCCATCGCCATGGGCGAATCAAAGGCCGCCAACATTTTGCGTTCCCGCGCGGATGTTGTTACTTCCGTGGACATCAGTTGTCTGATGCACGTGGGCGGTATCATGCGACGCAAACCAGAAATGCGGCATATCCGCGTCCTTCACATTGCTGAGATTTTGAACAGCCGGGAGTGACACGGGGCTACAATGAACTTGAAGGGTTCACTGTAAAAATTGGTGATTTTTGAAAGCTTTCTCCATCCCGGAGTTCCGGACGGATGACGGTTGCCAATCAGCACCATGTGGTGTCACTTCGCGGGGCCGCCTTCTGGAAGGCCGAGAACAAGGGCTTGGCCGAGCCGCGAGGATCCAAAGCCCTCGGGGAATCGGCAGAACGCTCCAGCAAACACAACCGGCAGGTCGCCCTGGCCATTCCGTACTGGGAATCCTGGCGTGAGGCCGCGCACCAGGTCAAACGGTACGCGATCCATCATCTCCCGGAACTTCTCCAGGAATTTGAGCGCAACATCACGGCCAGAGGTGTGACGGTTCTCTGGGCCCGCGATGCCGAAGAAGCCAACCGCCATCTTCTGAACATTGTGCGCGAGCACAATGTGAAGACCGTGGTGAAGTCAAAGTCCATGGTCAGCGAGGAAATGGAGGTCAATCATGTGCTGGCCTCGGTGGGCGTCAAGGCCCTGGAAACAGACCTGGGCGAGTTCCTTGTGCAACTGGCGGGTCAGCGGCCGACCCATATTGTGACGCCCGCCCTTCACCTTTCCGCTGCCGATGTGGGGCGACTCTTTGCCGAAAAGCTTGGCGAACCCTTCACCACCGAACATGAAAAACTCACCGATATTGCCCGGCGGCATCTTCGGCAGGAGTATCTCCGCGCGGACATGGGGATTTCCGGGTGCAATTTTGCCCTGGCCGATGTCGGTGCGATCTGCGTCATTGAGAACGAGGGGAACGCCGGGCTGTCGATGGCGGCCCCACCCGTGCATGTCGTACTGATGGGCATTGAAAAGGTCATCCCCAGCATCGACTATCTGCCGCTATTTCTCAATTTGCTTGCGCGGAGTGGCACCGGGCAGAAACTGACAACCTACACGCACGTGTTGCTCGGCCCATCACCCGGCCGGAAGATGTATGTCATCATCATCGACAACGGCCGCTCCAATGTGCTGGCGGACCCTGCCGCCCGCAGCAGCCTCTTTTGCATCCGTTGCGGGGCCTGCCTGAATACCTGCCCGGTTTACCGTCGCGTTGGTGGTTGGGCCTACGGTTGGGTGTATCCCGGTCCGATTGGGTCCATCCTCACGCCGCACCTTGTGGGATTTGAGGAGGCCGGAAAACTGCCCTTTGCCTCGTCCCTGTGTGGGGCGTGCGGAGAAGTCTGTCCCGTGAAAATCGATATCCCCCATCAGTTGGTTCATCTGCGCCATCGGGCGGTGAACACGCGATCGCCCGTCCGATCGCCGTTTGAGCGACTGATTTGGCGGGCCTGGGCCTGGGCCATGTCTCACCCATTACTGTACCGGCTGGCGATGGGCGGCGTCCGGCTGGGGGTGCGCCTGGCGCGATTTCTGCCGTTCCACCCGGGTCCTTTGGGTGCGTGGACTCGGGGCCGGGACTTACCCGCCGTTCCGCCCCGCAGTTTCCGTGCCTGGTGGCGACGACAAAAGGAGCGTTATCATCAGACAGCGGCCAGTGCGACGAGGTCTGCTTCAAGGCACCAAAGCGCTGCAACAAACTCATGACGGGGTCGAAGGATTCTCCAAACCACGGTGTCGAGAAACGCTTTTTCCTGTTGGGCAGCTTTGACAGGCCGAATCACAAACAATCATCCGCAAGGACACAAGCACCATGGGCGCACGAGAAGTGATCCTGGATCGCATCCGAAAGAACCTTGGAACAGTCGCGGAGGAAAATCCGCCACCCGTTCCCGAGGTCTGGCCCCGGAGCCAGATCACTCCGGCGGACCTCGCACGCCGTTTCTCCGAGGAATTACGTGCCGTCCACGGCGAGCCGCTGCTTCACTGCGATTGGCCGGGCTTGCAGGAAGATTTTCAGACGCTCGTGGAAAAGTCAGGCTGGCGCGAGGCGCTGGTGATGGATCGGCCCCTGGCATGGCAGCTCGCCAACAGTGCTACGGGACTTCAAACCATCGGCATCCCAGACACTCCCGTGCCGCGCGATCTGGAAACCATTCCCGTTAGTATCCTGGAAGCCGAGTGTCTTCTCGCCGACACCGGATCGGCCGTGGTTGTTTGTCGCAATCCCGGTGAGCGACTGGCCTGCTATCTTCCCCCCGCGTGTGTCATCGTAGCCACCGTGGATCGACTCTGCGAGCACCTACCGGCCGCCTGGGACCGGATCACGGGGGTGGCCCGTCAACCCGAATGCCGCGGGGAATGCGTGATCATCACGGGGCCCAGCCGCACCGCGGATATCGAAAAGATTCTCATTCTCGGGGTTCACGGCCCCAAGAGACTGGTTGTCTATCTTATCGGTGCTGAATAACCGATCCCTGGCTCTTCAGAAAGCCGCAAGACAGGAAACCGCCGAGATGGTTCCGGCGGCGGAGCCGGTGGATCCACGGGGGGCAGTCGGATCGGGGCCGGTGTTGGTAGCAGGTCCTCTCGTGCCTCTCGGGTTTGCATGAGACGCTCCTCCTGACGCACCTCGTCGAGATGCTCCAGGAGAATGCGTTTCACCTCGAGAATGGCAAGCGGGTGAGTGTGGATTGTTGTATGCTCCGCGGGAACGGCCAGCTCGGAATTCGCGCGGTCCGAATGGGCACTTTCCCAGGAAAGAACACCATCCGTGGTGCCCGTCACACGGCCCCATAGCCCGCCATCCAGAGAGACCCCCACGATATTGTGATGAAGAACCCAGGACGCCCGGGGCGCATTGTTGAGCACCGGAAAAATGGGACACTCAGGAGCGAGTGCGTCCACGCTGTCGGTAATTTTGAGAAGGTTGTCGGGGATGAGCAGTTCCGCGTTCTCTCGGAAAAATCGTTCCTGCGTTTGCAGCAACTGCTGCGGAACCCGGATCAGCTGGGCGGCAAGTCGCTGTGTCATCCCATTAGAAAAATGCGATCCCCAGTGGGGAGTGGCCAGTGTTATGATGCGGCGGACGGAAGGATTGGGATGGAAGAAGAATATTTCCCGCAGTTCCGCCAGCGTCTCCGGATCAGCGCGGACTTCAGAAAACGGATGATCGCTGACCAGCCGCCAGAACTCGTCACCGCTTTCCATCACCTGCATTTCGGCGATCAGCCCGCCCATGCTGTGGCCCACCAGGATCATCTGATCGAGTGCCGGCTGCACGTGCTGGGGATCGATCGTCTGCCGCAATTCGCGAAGTTCACGTCGGAACTGGGCGGCGGAAATCCAGAACGGTTGACCGGTGGGATATAAATAAAACCAGAACTGGTAGTTGTGGCGGATTTCCGGAATACTGCGGAGATCATTGAACATCTGCATCCAGGTCATGGGACTGGACCACCAGCCGTGAATAAAAACCACCGGAATCTTCTGCGGTTCATAGGGCTGGACCATGTACAGTCCCGTGAGCGGCTTGTCCCGCCCCGGTTGCAGCGTGAGGAGGGTTTCCGGTCGAAGCAGCCCCACGGTCGCCAGCGAGGGTCCAAAGGCAGGATTGGAGAGAAACGCCGCCAGAGGCGTTGTCAGATCAGCCTGTAACGGGACTTGTTTTCCGTTCACGTTGACATCACTGGTGGCCACCGGATCATACAACTCAAGTTGGGCCTCATAATGGCGCTCTTCTCGGGAGGATTTGGGCGACGCATCAAAATTGGGAAACTCCGGTCGCAGAAAGACGGTGACCGGGAAACTCAAGTCAGGCGGATAATACCGAGCGGCAGGTGGCTCTCCGGGATAACTTTTTCGCACCGCGATGAGTGGCACTCCCAGCCCGAAACTGACGTGATGGTTCCGCAGGCCGATGATCCGATAATCCGACACGAACTCGAAACGGCCGAAATCCTCCGGCCGCCACCTCTCGTCACAGATGATGCACTTGAGCCTCCACACCGCATCGGCGGTGCGGACCTGAAACTCCGTCCCCGGCCGAAGCTGCTCCCCCTTGCAGACAATCCGCAGGGCAGATTCGAGGGCCGCGTTGTACAGATCGCAGGCGCCACGAAAATGGGGGTCGTATGCATTCCGGGTGGAATCAAAACGGGGGTCGAAAAGGTACTGGTAAGCCCGCAACACGGTGCCCCCGTACAGATCGAGCGCCAACCGCGGCTCCGTCCGCTCCAACCGACGCGCCAGAGCGAAACTCACCTCGGCATAGGCGTACAATCCCTCCAGGGAAGGCTCACGATCCACCACCGCCTGAACTTTCTCGAGCAACATTCGCGGAGGATCGTCAAGCGAGTTTTCCAGATCATGTTGCCGGAGAAACTGGCGGGTCCGCTCTCCCAGCGGGACAGGCTGCGGCCGAAACCACCCCGGTCGGGCCATCAGGCCGTGTCTGGGGAGAAGGCCTCGTCGTTCGAAACGCCGCAGCGCGCAGCCTAGCGAGGTCGCACACACAGCGACCAGGAGCACTGCCAGCAGCACTCGCGCGCCACGCCGTTGCATCAGCACGGGGCCATCCATAGGCGACGGGGGGATTCCCTTTCGGCCGGGGTACCCATCCAATCGCGCCGGATATACTCCCCCTCGTCCCGCCCGTCAATGGCGATTCGGCTTTCGGCAAGGGCAAAGGGCAAAGGGCAGGGGCAAAGGGCAAAGGGCAAAGGGCAAAGCTCATCAATGCCCTTTCACGGGGGACTGAAGTCCCGCGCCGAAAGCGGGGCTAAAGCCCCGCACTCCATGGAGTGCGGCGATTGATCGCCGATTTTTGGTAAAGGCTTTAACCTTCACAACCTTCCCGTTGGCCCAGAACGAAACCGGAGTAACCGCTCGGGGTGGAACCCGACCCTCCAATCCGCGCAATGGAGCGCCGCCTTCCGCGGTGGCCGTCGGCCCGGGTGGCACCGGGCCCTCCAATAAACGTGGATTCCACCCCAGCCGCGGCACTGGTAGGGGCGATTCATGAATTGCCCGTATCCCAGATTACGGGCGCTTCCGAAGGGACCCGTTCTGGAGGGACCTGCTTGTCAGGTCCGATGAACAGCGATCGTCGATCCATTCCTTCTCGCCGGGCACGACAAGCGTGCCCCTCCGAAAAAGTCCCGGAGGGACCTGCTTGTCAGGTCCGATGAACAGCGATCGATGATCCATTCCTCCTCGCCGGGCACGACAAGCGTGCCCCTCCGAAAAAGTCCCGGAGGGACCTGCTTGTCAGGTCCGCTACACATTCCGCTGGTTTAAACGGTAGGGACAATTCATGAATTGCCCCTACCGGTTTCCGAGATCCCATCGTCTCCCGCCCCGCGCAAGTTTATGAACGACGGCGAAGAGAACGGCTTCCAGCGCTTGAGATCCGTGTCTATTTACGCGGTGCAGCAGGCTTCCACGAGACACGCACCGGCGCTGGCGCGGCAGATGTACACGCTGGGTTCGTTGCCGGTCTTCTGACGATACAACTGAGCCACGGTTTGGGAGAAACTCTCCGCCACCGCGTTTTCCACCAGTGCCACGGCGCAACCGCCAAACCCGGCCCCCGTCATCCGGGCCCCCAAACAACCGGGTTGCTGAAGGGCGATCTCCACCATCGCGTTGAGCGCCGGGCTGGAAACCTCGTAGTCGTCCCGTAGGCTTTTGTGGCTTTCCACCATCAGGCGTCCGAACTGCCGAAGGTCGCCTGCCTGGAGGGCCCGGGCCGCCCTCAGCGTGCGGTCGTTCTCAGTGATCACGTGGCGCACCCGTCGCCGCGTGATTTCGTCCAATTCGTTCGCCCGCCGCTCGAATTCTTCCATGGTAATGTCGCGCAGGGCTTTCACCCCGAACTGTTGGGCCGTCCGCTCACACGCAGCACGGCGCTCGTTGTAGGCGGAGTCGGCCAATCCGCGACGGGTTCCGGTGTCAAGAATCACAATCCGTGCGGTGTCGGGGATGGGTACATGGGTCAATTCCAACGACCGACAGTCGATGAGAAGGGCGTGTCCTTCCTGGCCGCAGGCGGAAATAAGCTGATCCATGATGCCACACTGGACCCCCACCCACTGGTTCTCCGCCTTCTGGGAGAGAAGGGCCATTTTGACCGGATCCCAGGGAATTTCGGCAGTGGAAGAAAATGCCCTGGCGCAGGCCACTTCGAGGGCCGCCGACGAAGACAGGCCTGCCCCGATCGGTACGTCACCCATGATGACGCCTTCCCACCCACGCAGGAAAAATCCTTCTTCCTGGAGGGCCCAGGCCACGCCTTTCACATACTCCAGAGAACCCGAGTCGGAATGGCGGATGGCGTCCAGGTGGAATTCTCCGTATCGCTGCGTATCCGCAAAATGCACCTTGACCCATCGATCGGGACGCCGCCGAAGGGCAATCCATATTGCCCGGTCGATGGCCATGGGCAGTACAAAGCCGTCGTTGTAATCCGTGTGCTCGCCGATGAGATTGACGCGACCGGGGGCCCGCACACACAGATCGGGTGCCCCCTGCCACTTTTCTTGGAAGAATTTGACAAGGCTCTGGAAAGTCACCCTCATAGCTCGCGGAGACGACAAAAAACCAACAATGGGACGGACCACCAATCCCTCTCAGAGAGACGTCAACGGTCTCGCTCGGATCCCGATTTTTACGCCCGAACACGGCCGCCGTGGGGTTCAGTGCCCTCTCTCAAAAACGGCACAATTGTGGTATGGTGCCCCGTCAAGGTACGATCGTCAAGATAGACCACCAGGTGGCGGTTTCCCTTTTTCGAAATGTAACCGGCGGTTGCGTAACTCGGGGGGTGAAACTTCAGTTTGATGACCGTCCGAAAACGTAAAAATGGACCTTGAAACAGGCCTTTATCGAACAACCACTTGCTCCGAGACGAATCCTTCAGCCGAATTGGGATCGACGCCCAGTGCCGACGTGCCGCTGCCCATTCTTGTGACGGGGCTGGCAGGGGTGGCGGGCTACCATGCTTTCCGATGGTTGTCCGCTCGCTATCCCGGCCGGGTGTTTGGGCTGATTCCCGCCCGCAATCCGCACGTCAGGGGTGCGAACGTCCTTTGTGGCAATATCGAGGATCGCGCGTGCCTGGAAACCCTCTTCCGCCAATACGAATTCGCGGCGGTGCTCGATGCGGTGGGCAATTGCGCCCTCAAACCGTGCGAGCTTGAACCCAAAATTGCCTGGATGATCAACGTGGAGGGGTTGAAAAACATCTTGCGTGCGGCGGGACACCACCGACCGCGAATTGTGCGATTATCGGTGGACCTCGTTTTCTCAGGGAAAAAAGAAGGTGGCTATGTCGAGGAGGATCCGCCGGATCCTGTGACCGTGTACGGCAAAACGATGGCTGTGGCCGAACAGATTCTTCTGGACACCGATCCCACGGCCTGCATTCTGCGGATTTCGCTTCCCATGGGACGGAGTCCCAATGGCCATGCAGGGGCCATCGACTGGATCGAATCGCGGTTTGCGGCGGGCCGACCGGCGACGCTCTATTGGGACGAGATTCGCACTCCGACCTATGTGGACTGCCTGAGCCGCGTGTGCTGGGAGGCTCTGCGTCGACCAATGGCCGGCATTTTTCACGCCGGTGGACCGGTACGACTGAGCCTCTATCAGATCGGGCAGATTATCAATCGCGTGGGCGGTTACGATCCCGACCTTCTCTTCGGAATTCCGCGGCGGATGGCGGGGCCGATTCCACCCCGAGCAGGCAATGTGACAATGGATAGTTCAAAACTTACCCGCACGTTGGGCTATGCTCCTTTTTTGCCCTGGCCATTCGACCGGCGCCTGCTGCCCACCGATCGAGAATGGCATCGGCGAAGGGAGCCGTTTTGGCCTGAGTTACAGGGTATGGGGAGTTTGCGTGACGCGGGTGCTATAGATAAACTGTTGTGTCAGCCGCACAAGCTGGAGGAAATAGAGTCAGTGAGCGTTCTCCGGTTGCCAAGGCAATTGGGGAAAACTTGCGGATATTGACGAAATCGCAATAAACTCCTGCGTTCGGTTGACCGACAAAACAAGCGAGAGGCGATGCCCGCTCTCCGCAGCGGCAGCAGGCTGGCTGATATGAACAGACACTCGCACGTGCATCCCTCGACGTTTCAGTCCGGTGTAATCCAGTGCGTTCCCTGGGCGGCAAGCGTTGAGGGCGGCACAAGGCCCTCGGGTATGGCGTTCATAAAAAAGAGGAACTCGGCAGGAATCCGGCGCTGGCCTTGCTGCAAATTGGGCAGTCACTGGCATCAGGTGACCACCTCCGTGTGCTTCTGAAGAGGACCTTCCGGTGTTGCGACTTTCGGTAATCATCCCCGTTGTCCGCACGCTGCCACGTCTTGAAGACACTCTCGTCTCCGTCCTGGAGTACGGACCGGACAATTGCCAAGTGATCGTCGTCCTGGATCAGCCCTATTCCGATCCGTATGGCCTGGAAGGAGAAATCACGTTCATTCGAGCGGGGGAGGGATTGCAGCTTGCCCGGGCACTCAACTTGGGCTGTCGCGCGGCAAGTGGCGAATGGATCCACTTTCTTCCCTGCGGTAATCTCGTGGCACGGAACTGGGCGGAAAACGCGCTCGCGCATGCCACCGACCGGCGCATCGGGGTCATTGTCCCGCTGACGGTGGATGCTCGGGATGAGTCGCGGATTCTGGCAGCCGGAATGGGCTACGATAATGCCGGACGGCTCGTCCACCTTCAACGGGGGGTTTCCCTCGAAGGCACAACCCTCGCCCATCGCAGTCGGGTTTTACCGCATTTCTCCGGGGCGTTCTTCCGCCGGGACACGCTCCTGGCGCTCGGAGGAGCGGACGAGTCGCTGGGAGACGGCTGGGTCCTTGCCGACGTCACCCTCCAGTTTTTCCGTGCCGGTTTTGTCAGCGTTCTGGAACCAACCTGCGTGGTGCGGGGTGATCCTGCTCTGGAGCCTGTGGGCTATGACTACGCGGCTGCCCGAGACGCCGAACGTTTCTTCTGGCGGTGGAGTGATCGTCGTGGTTCCACGATTCTCCGGCATCTCGCCCTGCTGACCGGTCAGACGTTGGCCGCCCTCCCGCGAGGACAGCTCTGGCCGCACGTCGCCGGGCGGCTCGCCGGGTGGCGAGGCAGCGCCGCCACAGGGCTTGTCAAAAACAATGGAACACTGCGGTCAGCCATCCGGCAAAATACCTGCGACCGTTCCCCGCCCGAGGCCAGCTACATCGCCAAAGCGGGTTGATGACAAAAAGCCCGGTGCGCCTTGGGAGTACAACTTCCAGGCATCCCGGTTGGAAGGGCGGTCAAACGGCGGATTCTACCGAAGTTCTGTGTCCATTGCCCGCAGAGGACTATGGACTCGGGGCTGACTGATCGTCCGGCGGTTTTCTATCACTCCAGCTTATTCGCCGACCGCCTGCGCCGGATCGGAGATGACATCCTCGATGCAGATGGCCTTGTGTCCCTTAAAAATACCGGGCCGGGCAAGGAACTTGGGGATACCTTCCACCCGAACGAGCAGCGGCGTGTGGATATCTTTTTTGGTGGTGATGATGTCGCCCACCCGAAGACCAATGAGGTCCTGCGTGGTGATGGTGGTGCGTGCCAGTTGGACAACGAGTTGCACGGTGGAAGTGCGAAGAGCCCGACCAATCCGCTCGGTCGCGTCGGGGCTGACCTGGCGCTTTCCGTAGGAGGCCCAACTGTTGGCGGAAAGTTTATTGGCGATCGGCTCGATGGCGTTGTACGGAATACATAGATTAGCCATTCCGCGGACTTCGCCCAGCGCGAGTTCGAAGCTGACCAGCACAATCACTTCGTTGGGGGGCACAATCTGAACGAGCTGCGGGTTGCTTTCCACGCGGACGACGCTCAATTCCAGGGGGAGCACATTTTCCCAAGCGCGTTTCAATTCTTCCAGAAAAAGGGAAGTGATTCGTCCCACGAGCCGCCGTTCAATCTCGGAAAGCGGCCGTCGGGTGATCGGTGTGGGTTCCCGACCACCCCCCAGCAACCGATCAATCATCGGATAGAGGATGGTCGGATTGATGTCCAGAATGAAGTGTCCCTCCAGCGGTTCCGCGCGAATGAGGTTGAAGCACGTGGGATTGTCGAGGCTGAAAACGAATTCGCTATAGGTCAATTGATCGACGCTGGTGAGCTTCACTTCCACCATGCAGCGGAGCATGGCGGACAACCCGGCGGCAAAATTGCGGCTGAAACCCTCATGAAGCGTTTGGAGCGATCGCATTTGCTCTTTGCCGACCCGCTCCGGACGCTTGAAATCGTAGGGGATGATCTTTTCCCGAGATTTTTTGACCGGCGGTGGTGGCGAAGAAGCCGCCGGCGCAGTGGGGACATCCCGGGGAGCCTCGGCGGGCTTACCTTTTCCGACCGACGCGAGAAGACTCTCGATTTCAGCCTGCGTCAGAACTTCGTCGGACGACATGCGATCCTCCGCCAACAACACCTCCGTGTGAAGATGCCGTCACGAAACATCAGCACGCAGTCCTCAGCCGGTGCAACACCACCCCGGCAGGACGCTGCGTGTGTCATTCCCGCACCTGACCGTTGCCGATGACCACGTACTTGTAACTGGTCAGTTCATTGATTCCGCAAGGACCCCGCGCGTGGAACTTATCGGTGCTGATTCCGATTTCCGCGCCCAATCCGAATTCGCCGCCGTCATTGAAACGCGTGCTGGCATTGACCATCACGGCCGAGCTATCGATCCTTTTGGTAAACTCCTGGGCGGCGATCAGATCACGCGTCACAATCGCCTCCGTGTGTTTCGAGCTGTATTTGTTGATATGCTCGATCGCCGCGTCCAGATCCTCGACCACCTTCACCGAAATGATGGGGCCCAGGTACTCGGCGTAATAATCGTCTTCCGTGGCGGGTTTGGCAGCCGGAAAATATTGCCGGGTGATTTCATCACCCCGGATTTCAATACCACGTTCGGCAAGCGCCTGAAGAATCCGGGGCAGGAGCGTGCTGACAACAGCCTTGTGGAAAACGAGTGACTCGGCCGCGTTGCAGACGCCCATTCTCTGGCACTTGGCGTTGACGACGATCCGTTCCGCCATATCCGGATCGGCGCTGGCATCCACATAGACGTGGCAATTACCGGCGAAGTGCTTCATGACCGGCATTTTGGCCTCTGCCGTCACCCGCCGGATGAGACTTTCCCCGCCGCGTGGAATGGTCAGGTCGATGTATTCCGGAAGGTTGAGGAAGTGTCCCACCGCTTCGCGGTCGGGCGTTGCCACGAGTTGGATGGCATGGGTCGGCAGACCCACGTCCGCGCCGGCTTCCATCATGATGTCCACGATGGCCTGGTTGGAATGGGCTGCCTCTTTCCCACCACGCAGGATGACGGCATTCCCACTTTTGACACAAAGCGCCGCCGCATCCGCGGTCACGTTGGGCCGGGACTCGTAGATAAAGAAAATGACCCCCAGCGGGACCCGCACTTTCTGCACGAGCAACCCGTTCGGCCGCACCGAAGACCAGATCACCTCCCCGATTGGTTCCGGGAGCATGGCGATCTCTTCCAAAGCGCGGGCCATGGCCTCGATGCGGGAAGGCGTCAGCTTGAGACGGTCGATCTGGGCGTCTGTCAAACCAAACGACGGGGCAGCGGCGAGATCCTTATGATTGGCGTCCGTCAGTGCGACCATCCGTTCTTTCATCAGTTTCGCGCAGCGAGACAGCCACTGCTGCTTGATCGCACCGCTGAGCCGCGCCAGTTCAACCGACGCCGCCTTGGCACGCCGGGCCACTTCCAGGCAGTATTCTTTAAGGTCAAAAATCCCGTTCTCGTTACCCATAGTCGCGAGCAGTTATTCCTGTTGCGAGCGTGTGTCCGTCCCAACCGGCTTTCAAACGGCTGGTTAACGGCGATCTGTCAAGACATTCCCTTGAGGAAGTATCCCGATTTCCGGCCTCGCCGTCAACCGACGTTTCGCCCGAGTCATCCCCATTTCCCCACTTTTCCTCTGGCAACGTGCATGCGTACCTCCACAGGGGTTTGGTGGGAGCGAAATACCACCCGGAGGGACCCGCGTGTCACGTCCACCTGTCGGAGGGATCTGCTTGTCAGGTCCGCTACACATTTCGCTGATTAAACGGTAGGGGCAATTCATGAATTGCCCCTACAACGTCGGAGGGACCCGCCTGTCGGGTCCGATGAACACCGATTGATGACCCATGCCACTTCACCGGGCACGACAAGCGTGCCCCTCCGGAATTCTGGGGGACACCTGTCGGAGGGACCTGCTTGTCAGGTCCGTCATTCTTCGTTCGATCATCCATTGCCATCCCGCCGGGGACTGAAGTCCCGCGTCGAAAGCGGTGCTAAAGCCCCGCACTCCATGGAGTGCGGCGATTCATCGCCGCTTTTCGGTGAAGGCTTTAGCCTTCACAACCTTCGCGCTTGCGGTTGTTTTGCCGAGATCACGAAAACGATTCCCGGGTAGGGGCCGTTCATGAATTGCCCCTACAACGTCGGAGGGACCCGCCTGTCAGGTCCGATGAACACCGATTGATGACCCATGCCGCTTCACCGGGCACGACAAGCGTGCCCCTCCGGAATTCTGGGGGACACCTGTCGGAGGGACCTGCTTGTCAGGTCCGCCGTTTAACGTTTGATCATCCATCCCTATCACCGGGCACGACAAGCGTGCCCCTCCGAAGGACGTTTCCCATTTCGCGGACACCATAAGGATTCACCGGTACGGGCAATTCATGAATTGCCCCTACGACGCCTTTAGGCCGAGCTATGTCGCAGGTTTTTGCAAAAGTGGGGAATGGTCAGCCATTTGGTGGGCTGTTCCCACAATCGTTACCACCCTGCAAGGGCTTAAATATGAAACGAAACTCAAAGCCCCGGGGCGACTGGTTACGAATCACCTGCTAAAATAGGGCGTTCACGCATTCATGGAGCGGGGATTGTCATGGCACGCTGGAAAACAGTTTCGATTGTGGGGGTGGGATTGATTGGGGCCTCCATCGGGCAGGCCCTGCTGCGACGGCGGCTGGCCGATGACGTCATCGGTATCGCCCGACGTCAAACAACGCTCCGCGCCGCCCGGCGTGTGAACGCGGTCACGCACACGACGATTGATCTGGCCCGGGGTGTGGCCGAAGCCGACCTCGTCGTCGTTTGCACGCCGGTGGCTACCATCCCGGAGTTGGTACGTCGCGCCGCGGAACACTGTCCCGAGGGGACCCTGATTACCGACGCCGGCAGCACCAAAGCCGCTATCGTGGCAGCTCTTGACAACAACTTGCCACGAGGCTGCCGCTTTTTGGGGTCCCATCCCCTGGCGGGGAGCGAAAAGACCGGCCCCAGTTATTCGGACGCGGAACTGTTTGAGGGGCGTGTCACGATCATCACCCCCACGCGCAACACCCGTGCCGAAGACTTCGATGCCCTGGAGGAATTCTGGACCGGTCTTGGATCGGTCGTCGTGCGGATGTCCCCGGAAGAACACGACGAAGCCATCGGGATGACCAGCCACTTTCCCCATCTGGTGGCATCGCTTTTGGCGGGAATGTTGCCCGAGCAATGGTTTCGGTTCACCGGAACCGGCTTTCTCGATACGACACGGATAGCGGCCGGAGACATCGAGCTGTGGAAGCAAATCCTTATGCAGAACCGCCTCAATGTCATGAAGAACTGCCAGGCGCTGGCGCAGGAACTGCTTCGGGCGGCCCAGGCTCTCCGAGATGGAAATGAAAAGGTTGTTGAGGAAATCTTGACGCGAGGGAAAAAGAATCGCGATGCTTTGGGAGGTTGATATCTATCCGGCCCCCGGTCAACCGGATGTCGTCGCAGAGCAGGTGCGTCACGATGGACTGGACCTGGGGATTCACGGTGCCTGGCAGGTGGCGGCCGGTCGTGGCTACCTCGTCGAAGGTGATTTCACCCACGCCCAGGTGCAGCGACTGGCCGAGGAACTTTTTGCCGACCCGGTGGTGGAGCGGTTCGTGATCGGGCAAGCCGGGGATTCTGTTTTGCTGGAGCCACCCGGCCCCGATATGCACCCCGTCTATGTGCTTCCCAAGCCCGGTGTCATGGATCCCGTGGCGATGAGTGCGGCCGCCGCCATCGAGGACTTCGGCTGGCATGCCCGGGCGGTACGCACGTTTCGGAAATACTGGTTTAGTGGACTGTCGCACAATGACTTGCGACGCATCTGTCAGAAAATCCTGGCCAACGACGCTATTGAACAGGTCATCTTCGGCCCACTGCCATTCCGTACCCTGGAACAGGGGCGACCGTACGAATTCCGCCTGATCACCGTTCCGCTCCGGGAGATGGATGATCAGGCCCTGCTCCGACTGAGTCGCGAGGGCCAGCTTTTCTTATCCCTGGTTGAGATGCGGACCATTCGGGATTTTTACCGCTCTCTCGGCCGGGACCCCACGGATGTGGAACTGGAAACCCTGGCCCAAACCTGGAGTGAACATTGCAGCCATAAGACGCTCACCGGGCAGATTTCTTATCGCGATGAGCAGCGGCAAATCCAGTTTCAGAATATGCTCAAGGAGACCATTTTTGCCGCCACCCACGAAATCCGCCGCCGGCTGGGCGATCGCGACTGGTGCGTGAGTGTCTTCGAAGACAACGCGGGCGTCGTGAAGTTCGACGATGATTACCATGTGGTTTTCAAAGTGGAAACGCATAATCATCCCTCGGCTCTGGAACCCTACGGTGGTGCCAACACCGGGATCGGTGGTGTCATTCGCGATCCGATGGGTACGGGGCTGGGAGCCAAACCGATCTGCAATACCGACGTGTTTTGCTTCGCCCCGCCGGACATTTCCCACGATGAGCTTCCCCCCGGGGTGCTTCACCCACGACGGGTGATGAAGGGAGTGGTGGCGGGTGTCCGTGATTACGGAAACCGGATGGGCATCCCCACGGTCAACGGGGCGGTTTATTTCGACCGGCGCTATTTGGGTAATCCGCTCGTTTATTGCGGCAATGTAGGGCTCCTTCCCCGTGACAAGGCCCACAAGGCGGCCCAGCCAGGCGATTTGATTGTGCTTGTCGGCGGCCGGACAGGGCGGGACGGCATCCACGGTGCCACGTTCAGTTCCGCCGAATTGACCACCGAAAGTGAGACTCTCTCCGGCGGCGCCGTCCAAATCGGGAATGCGATTACAGAAAAAATGCTCCTCGACGTCCTGCTTGTGGCCCGCGATCGCGGTCTGTACCACGCCGTGACGGACTGCGGTGCCGGGGGGCTTTCTTCAGCGGTGGGAGAAATGGGACGCGCTATCGGGGCGGAGGTGGACCTCGAACGCGTTCCCCTTAAGTACGAAGGGCTTTCTTACGCGGAAATCTGGATTTCTGAAGCTCAGGAGCGGATGGTTCTGGCCGTGCCGGAAGAGAAATGGCCGGAACTCCAGGAGCTTTTCGCCTCCGAAGGCGTCGAAGCCACGGCCATTGGGCGGTTCGTTCCCACAGGACGCCTGGTCCTCCGTTACCAGGGCCATCAGGTCGCCGACCTGAGCATGGAATTCCTCCACAAGGGCCGGCCGGCCGTGGTTCGCGAGGCCGTTTATGCACCGGCCTCAACCGTCCCGATGGTGCTGCCTCCGGAATGTGAAATCAACTGGACGGCCGACCTGATTGCGATCCTCGGCTCTCTCAACGTGTGCAGCAAAGAGTGGATCATCCGTCAGTACGATCACGAAGTGCAGGGCGGCAGCGCGATCAAGCCGCTGGTAGGACGGTGGAACGATGGGCCGTCCGACGCCGCTGTCCTCCGGCCTGTTCTCAGTTCCTACCGTGGCCTGGTGATTGCCTGCGGGATGAATCCCAAGTATGGCGACTACGATACTTACTGGATGGCGGCCGCCGCCATTGACGAAGCAGTGCGGAACTGTGTCGCCGTCGGCGCCGATCCCAGCCGCATCGCCATCCTCGATAATTTCTGCTGGGGAAACACCGATCGGCCGGAGGTGCTCGGCTCGCTGGTTCGGGCAGCGCTGGCGTGCCACGATGTGGCAGTAGCACTGGGAACGCCTTTCATCAGCGGTAAGGACAGCCTCAACAACGAGTTTCGGCTCAGCGAAACCGAAACGATCACCATTCCACCGTCACTCCTCATCAGCGCACTTGGCCAGGTGGACGACGTGCGTCGCTGTGTCACCATGGATTTGAAACAGCCCGGCAACGCGATCTACATTGTGGGCACTACGGCTGATGAGTTGGGAGGTTCTCACTGGGCGGAAATCCACGGACTATCCGGCGGCACCGTTCCGCGGTGGGACGGAGAGCGGGCACGAGGCGTATTTGAAGCGATGCACCGGGCCATCATGACGGGGTGCGTCCGGGCATGCCACGATCTGAGTGAAGGCGGCCTGGCCGTTGCAATTGCCGAGATGGCGTTTGCCGGCGAATTCGGGGCCGAAATCGACCTGGACGCCGTTCCCTGCGCAAGTTCAGACCTCGGACCCGTTGTTCGATTGTTCAGCGAGTCCAACTCGCGGTTTCTCTGTGAGGTCCCTGTGGAGCGGGCCTCCGCATTTGAAGGCTTATTTGCAGGACTGCCAATCGCGCGACTGGGCACGGTGCAGGAAAAACCCCACCTGGTTGTCAAGTGGAGAGGTCAAACGTTGATCGACACGGCGGTTGAAAACCTGAAACGAGCCTGGAAACAACCGCTGGCCTGGTGACCTTCGCATGTTGGGGCCAGCAGGCAGAACCGGCCAACCCGCATGGCAGTCATTCACTGAAAGCAATTCTGTTGTGACGTGAAAATCGGGAACGATGGCAAAACCACGCGTTTTGGTGCTGCGAGCACCGGGAACAAATTGCGACGTTGAAACCGCCTATGCCTTTGAACAGGCGGGAGCGATTGCGGAACGCCTGCACATCGCCAGGCTGCTGGAACGGCCGGCCCTCCTTCGGGATTTTCAGATTCTTTGCGTGCCCGGTGGTTTCAGCTATGGAGATGACGTGGCCGCCGGCCGGATTCTGGCCCTTCAAATTCGGCACCATCTGCTGGCTGCGATCCGGGAATTCCACGAGCGCGATCGGCTGATCCTGGGGATCTGCAACGGGTTTCAGGTGCTCCTCAAAGCGGGGATCATCCTTCCGCCGGATTCCGACGGTAAACCTGTGGCTACCCTGACATGGAACGACACGGCGCGGTACGAGGATCGCTGGGTGTACCTGAGCGTTGTCAGCGACCGATGCGTCTTCCTTCGCGGGATCCGGGAACTCCAGTTGCCCGTGGCCCACGCGGAGGGAAAATTCGTCGTCCGCGATGCGGATTGGCTCGAGCAGTTGGTTCGCCAGGGACACGTGGCGCTGTGTTACCAAATGCCAGGTCCAGCCGGTACAACAACAGCCCAGAACATCGCTTCGCAGCCGTGGCAGATGAGGGTGCCCTACCCCTGGAATCCCAATGGCTCGATGGGAAATGTGGCGGGAGTGTGCGACGCGACGGGACGCATCTTTGGGTTGATGCCCCATCCGGAGCGTTTCATCGATGTGACCCATCACCCTCGATGGACCAGGGACGAGCGGTATGATCCTCCCCACGGTCTAATCATCTTTCGCAATGCCGTCAGTTACTTTGAGTGAAGGCTTTAGCCTTCACAATCTCACCGTTAATCCAGATGTAAACGGAGTACCAGTTGGGTGGAAGCCGTTCCTCCAATCCACGCCATGGATAGACGCGTCTACGGTGTCCAATCGTGACGCGTTCAATTACTCCGGGCACGACAAGCGTGCCCCTCCGAGGGTTCATTGCACGTCGTGGAAGGCGCCCCTCCCGGTAGGGGCAATTCACGAATTGCCCCTACAATGTCGGAGGGACCTGCTTGTCAGGTCCGTTTTTTCGGAGGGCCCCGCTTGTCGGGGCCGCCTCTCGGAAAGACCCGCTTGTCGGGTCCGTCATTCAACGTTCGATCGTCCGCTCCGCTGCAGCGGGGACTGAAGTCCCGCGCCGAAAGCGGGGCTAAAGCCCCGCACTCCATACAGTGCGGCGATTTATCGCCGCTTTTTAGTGAAGGCTTTAGCCTTCACAATCTCACCGTTGATCCAGATGTAAACGGAGTACCAGTTGGGTGGAAGCCGTTCCTCCAATCCATGCAATGGATGGACGCGTTTACGGTGTCCAATCGTGACGCGTTCAATTACTCCGGGCACGACAAGCGTGCCCCTCCGAGGGTTCATTGGACGCCGTGGAAGGCGCTCCTCCCGGTAGGGGCAATTCATGAATTGCCCCTACAATGTCGGAGGGACCCGCTTGTCGGGTCCGATGAACACCGATTGATGACCCATGCCGCTTCACCGGGCACGACAAGCGTGCCCCTCCGGAATTTTGGGGGGACACCTCTCGGAGGGACCTGCTTGTCAGGTCCGTTTTTTCGGAGGGCCCCGCTTGTCGGGGCCGCCTCTTGGAAAGACCCGCTTGTCGGGTCCGTCATTCAACGTTCGATCGTCCGCTCCGCTGCAGCGGGGACTGAAGTCCCGCGCGGAAAGCGGGGCCAAAGCCCCGCACTCCATACAGTGCGGCGATTTATGGAGTGCGGCGATTTATCGCCGCTTTTTAGTGAAGGCTTTAGCCTTCACAATCTCACCGTTGATGCAAATGTAAACCGAGTACCGGCCGTGGTGGAAGCCGTTCCTGCAATCCATGTAATGGATAGACGCGTTTACGGTGTCCAATCGTGACGCGTTCAATTACTCCGGGCACGACAAGCGTGCCCCTCCGAGGGTTCATTGGACGCCGTGGAAGGCGCTCCTCCCGGTAGGGGCAATTCACGAATCGCCCTCAACCCGCACATTGCGCCCGCGGAATCTAATAGGTTTCCCCAAAAGTAGGGATTGGTCGAAAGAGAGGGGCAAAATTGCCCTTTGCGGATTTTGCCTGGCGTGCTAGATTGGGCGGGACGCGCCGGTTAAAAACGGCAGAGATTGGCGGAAATAGCGGGAGTGCTGACGCCCGTTGGATGACGGGTTCTGATCCCCTGGTTTTCCGCCCAACACGGAAATGGACTTCCCTCTTAAGGAGAGCCGTGGAGCATGGAAGCTCAACTGTCCCGTCTTGCCTGCGCCCTTCTTGTCGTCGCCACCGCGGCGGGAGCGTCCTATCCCACCCCTAATTTCATCATCCATTGCCAGGATCCCCAGCTTGCCCGGGAGCTTGGCGAAGCCGCGGAAAAATATCGAAAAGAGCTAGCGCAATTGTGGCTGGGGCGCACGCTGCCTGATTGGTCTCGGCCGTGCCCGGTGACGGTCCACGTGGGACCAAACCTTGGAGCTGGGGGGGCCACGACGTTCGTTTTCGATCGGGGAGAAGTTTACGGTTGGAAAATGACGATCCAGGGGTCCCGGGAACGGCTCCTGGACTCGGTGCTTCCCCACGAGATCACCCATATGATCCTGGCCAGCCACTTTCGCCAGCCGCTGCCCCGCTGGGCGGACGAGGGAGCCGCCACCACGGTGGAGCACATCAGCGAAAGGGAAAAGCATCGTCGCATGCTCCTCGAATTTCTCCGCACCCGGCGGGGAATTCCCTTCCGTCACATGTTCGCCATGGAAGAATACCCCCAGGATATCATGCCGCTTTATGCCCAGGGGTACACACTCGCCGAGTTTCTCATTCAGCAGGGGGGACATCGCAAATTCATTCAGTTCCTGGAAGATGGCCTCAAGGACAACAATTGGGACGCTGCCCTGGCCAGGCATTACCCGTACCAGGACCTGGGTCGGCTGCAGTTAAGCTGGGTGGACTGGGTTGCCCGGGGCTTTCCCCAGCTTGCCCCGGTGTCTATGCCGACGGCACCGGAAGCCACACTCGTGGCGGCGAATCTTGGCGGTACCACGTCTGACTGGCGGGCGAAAGGGTCATCGCAGGGTGTGGTATCTTCCATCTACCAGCAGTTGGCAGCGTCCCCACTTGAAGTGGGGGCTTCCGCTGCCGGAAGTCCATCCAATTCGGGACAACTCGTCGCTGGTGGGCCGGGGGATGGTCCACGATATGATCCGTATAATCCCCCTCTGGTGGACGTTTCTGGGTGGCGTCCGTCGCCGATGGTGTCACCGCTTAGCGCCCAGGGAGTCTCGGTCGCTCCAGGACGGCAATCTGGGGATTGCGGGTGTGGCGGGACGTCGGCTGAGCTTCAGAATTCCAAGCCTGTGCTCCAAAACGAGGTGGCCTATCCCCAGACGGCAGAGGGGGCATCCAAGGTCCTTATGGAGTGGAACAGTCCCACCGTGTGGCGGTGAAGATATTGGGCAACGCCGTGTTTCTCGAACGGTTTTCACATGCTGTCGCGGCATGAAAGTTGGGCAATGGCGATTTCCGGAATGCGTTGAAGTCAAGGGCGAAAAACTCCAGCAACACGCCTTCGACAGCACGCCAACCATTAGCCAGCCGGTCAGGCATTAGTCGGGGCGATTCACGAATCACCACTGCGGTAGGGATAATTCATGAATTGCCCCTCCAATGCCAAAGTGGGGATCGGCGAAGTAGGCTCCCTATTGAAAGAACCAGCCGCATCTGGCACACTTAAATTTTTGCCCTCCCCGTATGTCGCCCCCGTTATCGTGCCGGGTGCGGGACCGATCCGGTAGCCGAAGGGAAGACTGCGGGGCATCAGCCACAATAGTGGACACAATCCATAGACCGAAAAATTGCGGCTAACTCGCGTACACAATTAAAGCTAGAGAGGGAGAGTGAGTCCGTGGCCGTTCGTATTCGCATGAAAAGATTTGGCCGAAAGCACCGTCCGTTCTTCCGCATCTGCGCCACAGATGCGCGGGCGCCGAGGGACGGTCGGGTGATCGAGGTGCTGGGAACGTATGACCCGATGATCCCGTTGACGGACGCGCGGGTCACGCTCAACTTCGAGCGGGTTCAGTACTGGTTGAGTGTGGGTGCGCAGCCCAGTGAAAAGGTGAAAATCCTTCTGAAGAAATACGGTCCGAACGGTACCCATCTGGAAAAGCAGCGGGAAGCCGTGGAAAAGTTGCGGCAGATGCAGGCAGCCCGCAAGGCAGCGGCGGAACATGCATTGGTCCTGGCGGAGCAGAAGAAGGCCGCCAAGAAAGCCCTGGAAGAGGCTGCCCGCGCTGCGGAGGCCGAAGCTGCTGAAGAGGCGTCCGCTGAGTGATCCATGCGGATTGATGTTCTGACGCTGTTCCCGGAAATATTTCACAGCTACCTTGGGCAGAGCGTCCTGAAAAAAGCGATCGAGCGGGGGCTGGTGGAGATTCATCTCCATAACATCCGCGATTGGAGTCACGACAAGAAGCACCACAAGGTGGACGATCGGCCGTTCGGCGGCGGACCCGGAATGGTGCTCATGGCGCCGCCCGTTGTCGAGTGCGTCGAGGCAGTCCAGGCGATGGCCGATCAGCCGGGCCACCTGGTCATGCTGACGCCCCAGGGACGAAAACTCAATCAGGCAATTGTGGAGGAACTGGCGCAGTATCCGCGGCTGTTGCTTTTATGCGGGCGGTACGAGGGGTTTGACGAAAGAATCCGACTCATTTTGAAACCCGATGAAATTTCCATCGGGGATTACGTGCTCAATGGGGGCGAGGTGGCGGCCATGGTGGTGATCGACGCCGTGATCCGTCTCGTCCCCGGAGTACTGGGAGACGAGGAAAGCAGTCGCCAGGACTCGTTTTCCGGTCCTGAAAGATTGCTGGACCACGCCCAGTACACCCGGCCGAGGTGTTATCGGGGTTACGAAGTCCCGGCTGTGCTGCTCAGCGGCAACCACCGGGCAATCGAACGGTGGCGGCTGATGGATCGGCGTCGCCGCACCGAAGAACGACGGCGTGATCTGCTGGATTCAACGACTCCCAGGTCGGGAGAGAGTACACAGGACGAAAAAGCCTCCAAGAATTCGCTTGGCGGGTGTGGCGACGGAGGTTCAAACGCTGAAAGCTGTGCCACAGAAAGCCAGAAGAATTCAGAAAAAGGTAGTTAAGCATAAATCAGAGGCCTGCCATGAACAAAGGTGAACTGTTAAAGGCGGTTGAGCAACCCTGCTTGAAAACGGATATCCCCTATTTTGAAGTGGGGGATACCGTGGACGTCCATTGCCGGATCATCGAAGGCAACAACGAGCGCATCCAGATCTTCAGCGGTGTGGTCATCGCCCGCAGCGGAAGTGGCACGCGGGAAATGTTCACGGTGCGGCGAATTGTCCAGGGCGAAGGTGTGGAACGAAAGTTCCCGCTCCATTCCCCTCGAATCGCCAAAATCGAGGTGAAGCGGACGGCCATCGTTCGTCGCGCAAAACTGTACTTCCTCCGCGATCGGGTGGGCAAAGCCGTGCGCCTGCGCGAACGGCGTCCCGATCAGATGCAAAAGCGGTTCAATCGGGAACGCGCCTACTGGGCCAAGCGGGGCGGTCAACCCGTGGAGCAGACAACCTCTGCGTGATCACCGCTGGCTGCACCGAACCGGCAGGCGGACCACAAACACCGCTGAATTGGTGTGGGAGACGTCCGCGTGGTCCCGGACAACCCAAGAATGGCAAAGCGACAGCGGCACGAAAAGTTTTCGCTTTGGTCTTGGTTAAAAAGAATAACCCGCGAGATGGCGTTGACCATCTCGCGATTTGTTTTTTGGGGCGAAAAGCTCCCTGGATCATGGGGGGAAAGCCGCGAGTCTTACGATTGCGTGAATCACAATCGGCCTCCGCGGAATTCCCGCAGGATGCTGGGCGATGTGAGTGAGGCAGCCGCCTGTCGCTTCCTTGTTCAGCGTGGTTATCAAATCCTCGCGCGAAATGTTCGGTTCCGCTCTGGCGAAGTGGACATCGTGGCCACCGATGGGAAAACGTGGATCTTTGTGGAAGTGCGTTCCCGCCGTTTGGACTCTGATCCTGATATTGCAGAAACCGTGACGACGGCCAAGCAGCGTCGCGTGATCCGGGCGGCTTTGCAGTACCTGAGGTCACACGGTGGTCCACGGCGACCGATGCGGTTCGATGTGATCACCGTGCTCTGGCCGAAAAACGACATCGACATTCCCAAAATCACCCATTGGGAGTCCGCGTTCGGCTGCGACTGAGGGAGCGAAAATTTTCCCCCGCTGTGCGTTCCGGGGTCAAAGGGCAAACCCGGCGGTAGCAGAACACTTCAATTGCGGGAACGCTTGCAGATTGGGAATCTCTTTTCATCCCGGTCCTTCAGCGCGGTTTGCGGGGAAAACCGGCCATCACGGCGGTTTCCACGTCGTCATAGACGGGAAGTCTCCGAATCAGCCCCGTCACTTCCAGGGCCCGGCGATTGTTCGGGGAGACGTGGCACAGGCGAACGAGTCCTCCTCGCGCTTCCAGGTTCCTCTGCAACTTCACGAGTTGGCCAATCAAAAAAGAGTTCAACAACTGGATTCCATCCAGACAGAGGATGACCCGATTCACCAAACAGCGTTCGAGCAACTGACACAGCTCGTCGGCCAAGGGGACAAGTTCCGAAGTGCCTTCCCCGCGGGGAACAGGCCGCACGATAAGCCAGCCTTCTCCCCGCATGACTTCCAGATCCCAGCCTAGCGTCGTCTGCGCGTTCATGACCGACTCCTTTCTCCCTCCCACCAAACAACACGGACAAGACTCAAGCCCCCGGGAGCCGCTGCCAAGACAAGGATGCAACTTCAACGGCTGGTCCTGGAGATTTATTCTCGCCTTGGGGCCTCGCTGCGCCAATAACCTGGCCGAGGGGGAAATCTTACCTGTATTGCCTACTCATTCCATGTTCGCAGGCCGCTTCCGAACGGTTTTCCACAACGGGGGACCAAGTGGCTTGACAGAAGGTTTTGCAGCGAAGCGAGACGCAGACCTCGCAAAGCACCACTTCAAGCTGGAAGCAACTCACGGTATCGGTCTGGGCGTGCGCGACAACCAGGCCAAGCAATTCCAACAAGCAGAGCAGCATTCCGGTTTGGGGTTGGTCGGCACCGACCTGACTTATCCCCACTTTTACAAAACCCTACGACATCCCACGGGCACCACGTATCGTAGGGGCAATTCATGAATTGCCCCTACCCGGGAATCGTTTTCGTGATCTCGGCAAAACAACCGCAAGCGCGAAGGTTGTGAAGGCTAAAGCCTTCACCGAAAAGCGGCGATGAATCGCCGCACTCCATGGAGTGCGGGGCTTTAGCCCCGCTTTCCACGCGGGACTTCAGTCCCCGGCGGGAGGGCAATGGATGATCGAACGGTGAATGACGGACCTGACGAACGGGTGCCTCCGAGAGGGGGACCCGACGGGCAGATCCCTCCGAAATTTTTTCGGAGGGGCACGCTTGTCGTGCCCGGCGAAAGCCAGAGGATCATCCATGTTGGAACCGCGGACCTGACAAGCAGGACCCTCCACGAGGCGGACCTGACAAGCAGTGCCCGCCGGGTCGTATTTCGCTCCCACGCGAACCCCTGTGAAGGTCCGCGCCCCCGTGGGCGAGGGAAAAGAGGGGATGAGTCAGGGCAATGACAGGTGGATGAGAGGACGTGTCAAACTTACAATAGCCACCGGCGTGCATGCAGGGTTCTGAGAACGAACTCGTTCTTTTCTCGGTGGAACACGGAAGTGAATTGTTTTTGCCAGGATCAAAAAGACAGGCTCTGACTCAGCATGACAGATGCGCACAGCGCGGGGTGTTACTGTGATGGTCGGGGAGAGGAGCCGTTCCATGAGCAGATTCCAACCTTGGGCGTTCGTCCTCATGGTGGGCGCACTTCTGATGGGCACGGTTTGCCGCGGCCAGAGTCAGGCCGCGGAGGCCCGTCCGTCAAGGCCCAACGTGATTCTCATCATCACCGACGATCAGGGTTACGGTGATTTGCACTGTAACGGCAATCCCCTCATCAAGACGCCCAATCTGGATCGCCTTGCCCGGGAAAGTGTGCGGTTGACAGACTTCCATGTGGACCCCACCTGTTCGCCGACCCGCGCTGCCCTGATGACAGGACGCTATTCGTGTCGGACCGGCGTTTGGCACACCATCATGGGGCGATCGTTACTGCGCCGGGATGAGGTGACGATGGCGCAGCTCTTCCGCCAGGCGGGCTATCGCACGGCCATTTTCGGAAAATGGCACCTGGGGGATAGCTTTCCCTATCGGCCGTGGGATCGCGGTTTCGAGGAATGTCTCATTCATTTGGGCGGGGGCATCGGTCAGGGCCCGGACTACTGGGGCAATACCTACTTTTCTCCCACGCTCTGTCACAATGGTTCGTGGGAAAAACACGAGGGGTATTGCACGGACATCTTTTTCCGTGAAGCTCTCAAATTCATCACATCACACCGGGACGAACCATTCTTCGTCTATCTTCCCACCAATGCACCGCACGCACCGCTTCAGGTCGAGGAGCGGTACGCCCAGCCATATCGAGAGGCGGGGCTTCCCGACAACCTAGCCAGGTTTTACGGCATGATCACCAATATCGATGAGAATGTCGGCCGACTCCTGGAGAGTTTGAAGCAACTCCACTTGGAAGAGAAGACCATCCTCGTGTTCATGACCGACAACGGCACGGCAGGGGGAGGATTCAATGCCGGAATGCGGGGCAAAAAAGGTTCCATGTACGAAGGAGGGCATCGCGTTCCCTGTTTCATCCGCTGGCCGGGAAAACTCACGCCCAAAGAGGTCCCTGGCTTGACGGCTCACCTTGACTTGCTGCCGACGCTGATGGATTTCTGCGGCGTCCCGCTTCCGAAGGATCTCAAACTGGACGGCATCACTCTGCGCCCCTATTTGGAAACTGAGCAACCAGTTCCGGAACGGACTCTGGTGGTGCAGGTAAACAGGGTGGATCATCCTCGGCCGTGGGCCGCCTCGGCGGTGTTGGAGGGGCCCTGGCGGCTCATTGACGGAAAGGAACTCTACGATTTGCGGAGTGATCCCGGCCAGCAGCACGACGTGGCCTCGGAACATCCGGAGAAAGTCGCTGAACTCCGCGGTGCGTATGAGCGGTGGTATGCTGATGTGTCCCAACGTTTTGGGGAATATTGCGAGCTGGTCCTTGGCGCACCGGAACAGAATCCCGTGATACTCTGCTCGCATGATTGGCACGGGAACATCGTTCCCTGGGATCAAAGCCAGATGCAAAGAGGCCTCAAGGGGCAGGGTTTTTGGGCGGTGGAATTTGCTCGTCCCGGACGGTACCGATTCGAGCTTCGGGATCGGCCACCATACGTGTCCTTCAAGCTTCCGAAAGGAAGGGCTCGGCTGGTAGTCGAAGGTCTGCTGGACAAGGAAAAGCCGATCCCGCCGGATGCCGAGGGCGTTGTCTTCGAGGCCGATCTGCCGGCAGGCAAAACCAAGCTGGAGGCGCGGCACGTGGAGGAAGACGGCTCCTGGCGTGGGTTTTATTTTGTTGTCGTCACCCGCGTGGAGCCGTGAGGCTACACTTTTTCTCCAAATTGATGTGTCAAATCACCGCGAGCTGACGGTTTTGGCGGCGGGTTGCTCGGAGGATTGTTCCAGCCGGGCGACGTCCTGGGAGAGCCGCATCGAGCAGAACTTTGGGCCGCACATGCTGCAGTATTTGGCATGAAGGCTGGTTCCGGGTCGGGCCGTCTCTTCCCACATCCGCCGCGCTGTCTCCGGATCGATCGCCAGTCGGAACTGCTCTTCCCAGTCGAACCGGAAACGTGCCCGGCTGAGTTGATCATCCCAATCGCGGGCACCGGGGCGGTGTCGTGCGACATCCGCTGCATGCGCGGCAATCTTGTAGGCCACCACTCCCTGTCGGACATCTTCCAGCGTGGGCAATCCGAGGTGCTCCCGGGGGGTCACGTAGCAAAGCATGGCGGCGCCATACCAGGCGGCCATGGCTGCTCCGATCGCGCTTGCGATGTGGTCGTAGCCTGGCGCCACATCCGTGACAAGCGGTCCCAGCACATAGAAGGGGGCTTCGTCGCACCATTCCATCTGCAGGCGGATATTCCGCTCGATCTGGTCCATGGGGACGTGACCCGGACCTTCAATCATGACCTGGCAGCCTCTCGCCCGCGCCCGCCGGGCAAGCTCGCCCATCACCTTCAGTTCGGCGAACTGGGCTTCGTCGCTGGCGTCGGCGAGACATCCCGGTCGAAGTCCGTCGCCCAGGCTCCAGCTCACGTCGTACTGCCGCATGATGTCGCACAGGTCGTCAAAGTGCGTGTACAGCGGATTTTGCTCTTTATGGACCGCCATCCACTTGGCAATCAGAGACCCGCCGCGACTGACGATGCCCGTGATCCGCTTTTCCACCAGGGGCAGATGTTCGCGCAGCAAGGCGCAGTGGATGGTCATGTAATCCACGCCCTGGGCGGCCTGCTGCTCGACCACATCGAGGAAGTGTTGCGGCGTCATATCGGCGATGTCGTCGAGTTCCTCGGCCACCTGATAGATGGGCACGGTCCCCACGGGGACAGGCGACGCGTCGATGATCCGCTGGCGGATTCCCACAATATCTGGACCAGTGGAGAGGTCCATGATCGTGTCAGCCCCCAGGCTGATCGCGCAGTGAACCTTTTGCAGCTCGCATTCGACGTCGCTTTGCAATGCCGAATTACCAAGATTGGCGTTGATCTTGGTGCGGCATGCGATGCCGATACCGATGGGCTTAAGTCCCTTTTTGAGATGAACTTTGTTGGCCGGGATGATCATCCGCCCCCGGGCGACCTCGTCCCGCACAAATTCTGGGCTGAGGTGCTCGGAGCGAGCGACGTATTCCATTTCCGGTGTGATTTCCCCGGCCCGAGCGGCTTCGATCTGTGTGGCCATCTTAATGTATCCTCCCAAGCGAGGTAATCTTTCCCATGGAACCACGCACAAAGAACTCGGCGTCCGACGCCGACTCAACCTTTATCTTATTGTGTGCCACCAGAACGGCAACCGATGCGTGGCGTGCTGGAGTCGGTTGCGTTGGTCGCATCTTGGATTCAAGCAGGGTCTGGAAAGATCGTTTGCTGCGGGAAAAATCCCTTTTTTTCGCACTTGGAGGAAATGCTGTTTTCGGGGCCGTTGGAAGTCCCTGTTGCAAGTCCGCCGTCCCGCGGTGTGCAAACACAGCAAAGGGCTCCTCGGTGGTGACGCAAGTATGGTTTTAGATGCCGTCAAATGATCCATTTTTGAAGTGATTCTGGTTATACTGGAGGTGAATCCTCCCTGAAAGAATTGTCTTCCCCCCTTAAGTTGCATTCACAAAGTCTCGCTCAAGGCCTTTGAGAACCAAATGATACCGGCGGTGTTTGGTATCTGTAGATCGATGAGCGTACGAGGGAGCACCTCCGGAAGATGGTTGCGGTCGCCTTGCCGTGGAGTGTTTTGATGAGTATTCGGCAGAAGTTATTGGCTGTTTTGTTGGTTGCGGACAGTGTTTTCGCAATCGCTGGTTGTGAAACGGCACCCTCAGCGGCACCGCCTCCACGGCCCCCTGAAGTTGCTGTCTATACGGTGGAAACAACGAAAGTGCGTATCACCACAGAGTTGCCGGGGCGAACGGCCTCGTATCTGGTCTCGGAGGTTCGACCGCAGGTCAATGGGGTCATCTTGAAGCGGCTTTTCGAAGAAGGTTCCGAAGTCAAGGCCGGTCAGGTCCTGTATCAAATCGATCCGGCACCTTACCAGGCGGCTTACGACATGGCGGTGGCCAATTTGGAGACAGCCAAGCAGGCGGTGGAGAAAGCTAAAGCGGCTTTGGAGGCTAGCCTCGCGGCACAAAAGGAGCAGGAGGCCCTTTTTCATCTTGCCCGCACAAATCTAGAACGGTACGAGCGGATGTACGAGGCATCGGCGACCACGGCCATGGAACGGGATCAGGCGGTGACAAATGCCGAGGTGGCTGAGGCCGCCTTGCTTGCCGCCAAGGCCCGCGTCGAAACTGATCGCAAGGCCCTGGCCGCCGCGGAGGCCGCCGTCCGTCAGGCCGAGGCCGCCCTTGAAGCGGCCAAAATCAATCTCGATTACACCAAGGTCACGGCTCCCATTTCTGGCCGCATCGGGCGATCCCGCGTCACGGAAGGTGCCATCGTCACAGCGTACCAGGCCACGCCGCTCGTCACGATCCAGCAGTTCGACCCAATTTATGTGGATATCCCTCAATCGACCAGCCAGTTATATCGTCTTCGTCGGGCACTGGAACAAGGACGATTCAAAGCGGAGGGGACCGACAAAGTTAAGATCATCCTCGAAGACGGGACTGTTTATCCACATGAAGGCATTCTGAAATTCCGCGATGTGAGCGTGGATCCCGGGACGGAATCGGTCATTGTGCGCGTCATCGTTCCCAATCCGGAGGGCGAATTGCTTCCAGGGATGTTTGTTCGGGCCGTCATTGAGCTCGGCGAGCAACAGGATGCCATTTTGGTGCCTCAGCAGGCCGTTCAGCGGGATTCCCGGGGGGAGCCTTTCGTGTGGGTTGTGGACAAGGAGAACAAAGTCCATGTCCGCGATCTCGTCACGGATCGTGCTTTCGGAAATCGCTGGCTGGTGCTGGAAGGATTGACGGCTGGCGAGCGAATCGTGGTGGAGGGCATGCAGCGGCTCAAACCCGACATGACGGTCAACGTCGTGCCTTGGACTGAGACATCTTCCACCGCATCGCCCACCAAAGGAGAGGAATCGTCAAAAGCATCTGAGCCTACCAACGGGAGGTAGCCGTGTTATCCCGATTTTTTCTCGATCGACCCGTTTTTGCCTGGGTGATCGCGATCATGATTATGGTTCTCGGTGGGCTGGCGATCTATCATCTGCCCATCTCGCAGTATCCGGATATCGCACCGCCGACGATCCGTATCACGGCCTTTTATCCAGGCGGGTCAGCCGAAACTGTCGAAAACAGCGTGACCCAGATCATCGAGCAGAAGATGACGGGGCTCGATGACATGATCTATTTTTCCGCCACCAGCGACTCGGCGGGTTCCTGCAATATCGAGTTGACGTTCGCTCCAGGGACAGACCCTGATCTCGCCTGGGCCAAAGTCCAGAATAAGCTGCAACTGGCCATGGCCAGCCTGCCGGAGATGGTTCAGCGCATGGGGATCACGGTCCGCAAGGCGACGCGGAACTATCTCCTGATCGCCAGTATCATCAGTCAAGATGGGCGCCTGAGGGATATCGACCTCCGGGACTATGCTCAGTCCAACCTCGAAAAAGTCCTGGCGCGTGTGCCGGGTGTTGGCGAAGTCGAGGTCTTCGGCAGCCAGTACGCGATGCGGATCTGGGTGAATCCAGACAAACTGACCGCGTACCAGTTGACCATGGAAGATGTGATCCGGGCCGTCCGGGCCTACAACGTGGAAGTTTCGGCCGGTCAATTCGGTGGAGCGCCTGCCGTTCCTGGCCAGAGGCTCAATGCCAGCATCGTCGTTCAAAATCTGCTGCAAACGCCCGAGGAATTTGCCAGTATCCCGATCGTTGTTCAGCCGGACGGTGCTATCGTCCGTATTCGGGACGTTGCGCGGGTTGAAATCGGAACGGACTCCTACGCGACCAGTATCAAGTATAACGGGATGCCGTCGGCTGGGTTGGCCGTGCGACTGGAACCGGGGGCCAATGCCCTCGACACCGCCGACCGCGTCAAGAAACGTCTGGCCGAATTGAGTCAGTACTTTCCCCCAGGGGTCAAAGTGGTCTATCCCTACGACACAACCCCGTTCATTCGTGTTGCCATTTATGAAGTCGTGAAGACACTTTTCGAAGCCGTTGGCCTGGTCTTTCTGGTGATGCTGCTATTCCTGGGTAACCTGCGGGCAACGCTCATTCCAACAATCGCGGTACCGGTCGTCCTCCTGGGGACGTTTGCGGTCTTGGGGGCCATGGGCTTTTCGATCAATATGCTCACGATGTTCGCCATGGTGCTAGCGATTGGACTTCTGGTGGACGACGCCATCGTCGTTGTTGAAAACGTGGAACGGATCATGAGCGAAGAAGGCCTTCCCCCACGCGAGGCCACCATCAAATCCATGGAACAGATCACAAGTGCCCTGATCGGGATCGGTCTGGTCCTCTCCGCTGTTTTTGGCCCGATGGCGTTTTTCCCAGGATCGACGGGCATCATTTACCGTCAGTTTTCCGTGACCATCATTTCCGCCATGCTGCTTTCTGTGGTGGTGGCCCTGATCCTGACGCCGGTCCTCTGTGCGTCGCTTCTGAAACCTGTTCCTAAGGGACATGAACCAGGCGAAAACGCGATCTGGTTTCTGCGATGGTTCTTTGTCGGATTCGACCGGATCTTTTTCTCAATTCGCGATCTCTACGTGAAGGTTGTCCATCATTCCATCCGAAATAAACTGCCTTATCTGGTGGGTTACGTATTGATTCTGATCCTCATTGCCGATCTCTTTCTTCGTGTTCCCACAGGATTTCTCCCTCAGGAAGACCAGGGTGTTTTGATGGCCCAGATCACCTTGCCCACCGGTTCAACCCTGGAACAGACCCAGGCTGTGGCAGACAAAGTCCAGGAATATTTTCTGGAGAAAGAGGCGGAGGGAGTGGCCTCCTGCATGACGATCGTGGGCAGTGGTTTTTCGGGACGTGCCCAGAACAACGGTATGGTTTATATCATGCTCAAAGATTGGCATCAGCGAGAACGGAAGGACCTGCGGGCAAAAGCGATCGCGGACCGAGCCATGGCCGCCCTTTCCCAGATTCGTGAGGCCAACATCTATGTCTTTCCACCGCCGGCCATCCGAGAGCTGGGTAATGCGACAGGCTTCGATTTTCAACTGATCGACATGGGAGGAATTGGGCATGAGGCCCTGATGGCTGCCCGCAATCAGTTGCTTGCAATGGCAGCGCGTCATCCGGCGCTGCAGCGCGTTCGACCTAACGGCATGGAGGATGTTCCCGAATACCGTGTCGATATCGATTGGGAGCGTGCCGGCGTGCTCGGTGTTCCTATCAGTACCATCCACACGACAATCTCGGCGGCATTCGGTGGGGCTTATATCAACGACTTTATTCAGGGAGGCCGTGTCAAACGAGTTTATGTTCAAGCGGACGCACCCTATCGCATGCTGCCGGAGGATTTGGAGCGGCTCTACGTCCGCAATCAAGAGGGGAAAATGGTCCCCTTCGACTCCTTCGCCACCACGCGATGGACAAGCGGTTCTCCGCGGTTGGAGCGATACAATGGCTTTCCTTCCATGAATATCTGGGGGGAACCAGCCCCCGGCCATAGTTCCGGGGAGGCCATGAAGGCCATGGAAGAACTGATGACCAAACTGCCGCCGGGCGTGGGCTTCGATTGGACGGGGATTTCCTATCAGGAACGGATGGCGACAACCCAGGCGCCGATCCTCTACGCCTTTTCGGTCCTGGTGATCTTCCTCTGTGTGGCGGCGCTCTATGAGAGCTGGACGATTCCCTTCGTCAACATGTTGATGTTGCCTCTGGGGGTCTTCGGTGCGTTGACAGCGACCTACCTTCGCGGTCTACCCAACGACGTGTATTTCCAGATCGGCTTCCTCACCACGATGGGACTTTCCACCAAAAACGCGATCCTCATCATTCAGTTCATCAAAGACCAGTTGAGCCGCGGACAACCGCTTGTTGAAGCCACGCTGGCTGCCACACGGATTCGCTTTCGCCCGGTGGTCATGACGTCGCTGGCCTTCTTCTTCGGGACACTCCCACTGGCTTTGGCCACCGGAGCCGGGGCCGGGGCCATGAACGCCATCGGCACGGCGGTGACGGGCGGCATGCTTTCAGCCACCTTCATCGATCTTATCTTTATTCCCATGTTCTTCGTGCTGATTTCGCAACTCTTTGGCAGAAAGAAGCACCGGGAACAGCAACCCGGGACAACAACCATCGCGGAATCCCAGGTGGCCGACTCAGGTGCGTGAACACCTTTGTGGCCCCGATAAACCAATCCAGATGTTATTTGTTCCAAGCTTTGTCTGGCGCGTGCAACCTCGAGTCCGTGCTTGCGCTTATGTACACAGGCCGTAGTCTTTCAATTCGAGAACAATGTTGTTTGGACCTGGGCCAATCGATATCTTCAAATCAGAGGTCCCCATCGAAAGATACTTTTTGGGGAATGGAGGAGGTGGTTGAGGACCATAGTCTTCCGTTCCTGGTTGTGGCGTTGGCACTCTGTGGTGAAACCTCATGCTCGCAATGAAATTATGGATCATCCTGAATGTGTTCCTCCTGACGGCATTTGGATTCGGGAAGGAGCCGTTGTTGGGGCAGGAATCGGGCGACACAGGTCAGTTCTCTGCGAGGGGGCCCCTACGAACGCGGTGGGCCGACCAGGTTCTTGCGGAGCGACCGCGATGTGAGCATCCGCGACCACAGCTGGCCCGTGAGGATTGGATCTGCCTCAACGGCTTGTGGGACTACGCCATTCAGGCCCGCAACCAGCTTACTCAGCCGTCCCAATACCAGGGGAAAATCCTGGTACCGTTTCCGGTTGAGTCCTCACTTTCGGGAGTGATGCGGCCGCTCAGTCCAGCGGAGAGCCTCTGGTATCGGCGGCAGTTCGAGGTTCCCGAATCCTGGAAAAACAAGCGGGTACTGCTCCATTTCGATGGGGTGGATTGGGAAACTCGTGTATGGCTCAACGGACGGTCCCTGGGGACGCATCGTGGTGGCTACGATGCCTTCTGTTTTGATATTACCGAGTTATTGCGGCAGGATGGTCCTCAGGAATTGGTCGTGGCTGTTTGGGATCCCACTGATACGTTTTGGCAATTGCGGGGAAAACAGTCACTGCGGCCGGGAGGGTGTTCCTACTCGGCCTGCTCAGGTATCTGGCAGACGGTCTGGCTGGAAGCAGTTCCGGCCGCGTTTGTAGAAGACCTCGCGATTCGCACTGAACTCCGAGAAGGGCAGGGGAGAGTTTACCTCAAGGTGGCTGGCCGGATGCCCCCTGACCATTCGATTCGCCTGTGGGCGGAACTTCGTGATGGGGAAACGTCCGTGGCCAGTCAGGTGGTTTCCTACCAGATTGCGCCTGCCGTGAAGCAGAATCTGGTGGACTTTTACAGGGCAGAGTCGACGTATTTTAGTATCGACATGCAACTTACCGTTGATTCCGCGAAACCGTGGTCGCCGGAAGAGCCGCATCTTTACGATCTTCTGCTTGAGCTCACTGACGAGACAGCCGGGACATCGGATAGCGTACGAAGCTACGTGGGAATCCGCGAGGTGACAATCGGTCAGGATTCCAGGGGGCGTGCTCAACTTCTCCTCAATGGTAAGCCCTACGTGCTGGTCGGGGCCCTGGATCAGGGTTACTGGCCAGACGGAATCTATACCGCCCCAACCGACGAGGCTCTCCGATTTGACATCGAGGCTGCCAAAAAACTGGGACTGAACGCCGTGCGCAAGCATGTGAAGGTGGAGCCACAGCGGTGGTATTACTGGTGTGATCGGCTGGGGCTTTTGGTGCTTCAGGATTTTCCGTCTGGCGATGCGGGCGACGCCAGGACGGATCGCGCCCGCTCTCCCGAAGCAGCCGCGCAGTGGGAAACGGAAGTCCGGCAGATATTGCGACAGTTTGGCAACCATCCGTCGATCATCATGTGGATTGTCTTCAATGAAGGCTGGGGCCAGTTTGATACTCTTCGCAATGCAGAATGGGTCAAGCAGATCGATCCCACCCGATTGGTTGATGAAGCCAGTGGCTTTCCGTGGCATGGGGGTGGCGACGTCATCGATTCTCACGGCGGTGTTCCCCCCAGCGATGCAAAACGGATCAGTATCACCAGTGAAGATGGCGGATGGGGGGCTTGTGCGGTCGGGCATTCATGGAATGAGACTTCGGCCTGGGCGTACAGAACGTATGAGCCGCAGACCTGGCGGCCTGTGGAGGGAATGCAGCCGCCTTTACCACCCTTGACCGAGGATGCCCGAGATTGGCTCACAAGATGGATAAGGCGAATGTACCAGGCGTTTTGGCGCCAAAGGGAGAATGACGGACGCAGCGGCTATTTCTACACCCAGCTTGTGGATGTTGAAACCGAATGCAATGGTCTTTTGACCTACGATCGGGCGATCTTTAAAGTGAAGCCTGAAGTGCTTCGTTCTGGGGTCGTTGGTTTGTGCGTTCTGTCGGGTGATGAACTGCTTTCCACGGCTCGCCGGGGCGGTGGAGTCTGGCGTTACACCACCCAGGAGCCATCTGCCAACTGGTTTCAGCCGGACTTTGACGATAGCACTTGGGCGCAGGGAACGGCGGGTTTCGGACGTCGGGGGACTCCAGGGGCCATTATCGGAACCGAGTGGACCACCAAGCAGATTTGGCTCCGCCGCGAATTCCATTTGCCGGCAGAAGTCCTGATCCGGAGAGAGCAGCTTCGGCTACGAATCCATCATGATGAAGATGTTCGGGTATATCTCAACGGGGTCGAAGCCTTCCGTGAATCGGGATTCCTCACAGATTACGACGACGTGGCAATTACTCCGGAGGCGCTCGCAGCGTTACAACCTGGGCGAAACGTGATAGCCATTACCTGCCAGCAAACCGAGGGTGGCCAGTACATTGACGCCGGTCTTGTATTGCCATCGGAATAACGTCACACCGCAGCGTCTGGCAGCAAACCTTTTGCGGCACCGTGCACGGAGAACAACGCCGTCATGGCGTGATTAATAAATGGCAGAACTCACCCGCGTCATAAAATCGTTCAATGACAAAAACACTAAAGGAATTCCAAATCGACAGAGCGATTATTAGGGCAACTCGATAAAAAAGATGCCAAGTTTATGTGGGATATTACACGGATGAGTCGTTATTCGAGAGTGTGTCAAGGGAGAAAATAGTCAGTCTTTCCGTAAACGGTTGCGGCTTGCGCGCAGCAGGAGCAAATTTGGAGTCAACATACACGAGACGTGCACCTTTTGGTGCTGCCAGGGTCCAGGCAATACTCATAATCTTTTTTCCCGGCGTAACATCGATGACCAACGAGCGTGGATCATCGCCCTGGAGTAATTCGTCCACGAGGCTGCGAAATCGGGGAACCAGCTCCTCCAGATCTCCATCCGGAAATGCTTCGACGCGAGGTTGGGATGAGCCAAGTTGTTCTTGAACTTCAGGGGATTTCAGCCATTCTTCAACTTCGGCTGCCAGTTTTGGATAGCTTTCATTTCTTCGATTGCTTTGACTTTCCTGAGTATAAAGAATCAAAGATTTTCTAGGGCGAAATACAAAGTGCATGAGATAGATCAATTCCGGGCTGTCGCTCACAATTGTGATAAAATAGCGGCACTGTAATTTTTCCGGCTCTTTGCTGAATTGATTCCGAAGTTCGTTTGCCAAATCTTCTAAAATGCAATCGAGGTAATATTTCCGACGCTCGTGATCGGAGCTAATGTCCAGGTATGTTGCCGCGCGCTCTTCCGGAGGATCAGATCTACTCGCCGGCACGCGAAGCTGCAATTTGTAGGGGCGGAGTGCCTCGTGGGGACGAGGCGTGGACCTTTCGAATGTCTTGATTTCTATGGGCCAATTATTTTCGCGGACCCATTGACGGGCTTCCTCGAAGCATGAAGCAGGAACAAAGAATTGTGTTGCATGGAATTCGTTGGCCACGGCCAATTTCTCTTTGATCCCTTCCACGCGAGTCACGCCCGCTTGGCGATCCCAGGCGCCAGTGGCCCAAACTTTGTGGTCGGGCTTGCCTTTGTTTGCGGCCAGTATGAGGGCCCCTGCCAGCGGTGCCCAGGCGGAAGAATAGTCACCCTTGAGGAAAGGGAGGCCAGGATCGAAGAGGTTGTCGCTGGCCGGATGGAGTTCCCATTGGTCGGATTCCGCAATTGCCCGAGAAGCCTTCAGCTCGCGGACCACCTCGTCGGCAACTTCTTGCAGACCTTCGGGAAGAATGGGCGGTTTTTCTGAAAGTCCTTCTTGCCACCTGAGAGGCAGGACTATCGAATCGCGCAGCGCGGGATAGCATGTATCTTTTCGAACCGCCACAACCCAACACGCTCCCGGGCCATCGGGCAAGTAAGGCTTTCGATACTGGGAGATCTCCTCGGTTGGCCACCCGTAGGCCGCTAGTTCCAAACGCGCTTTCTCCAAGACTTCGGGTTTAAGAAGCCAGCTCGCCAACGGGCCAAGTTCTCTTGCGAGTTTAAGCGCTTCAGGATTAGTGAGCTCTTCCGGACTTTTTTGGGCCAACCGTTCGATTCTCTCAGCGACCACTTGCGAGGGACTCATGGTCACGTGCTTTCGACCTGTCATACAGCCTCTGTGATATGGCTCATCGGGTATCCGGCTCTTCCTCCTCCCAAGGGATGCCGTTGATTTGGAGTGGAACCGTTCCGGGAGAATGAGCCTTTACGAATTCATAGACGTCATCCACCTTGTAAGGCATCTCCGCGTTCGGGGTGAGTTGACTTTGGACCCCAGCAAATTCGACTGCAGCCCCCGCCAATTCGGTGGCAGGCTGGTTGTCCTGAGTGCGGAAAACCCGCAATTTCAATTCTTGACCTCGTTTGTGGCAAGAAGGCCACAAAGTCGCCGCGTAGTATTGGCGATCAGGCGACCGCCAACTCAACATGGCCAAGGGTTCGACCAAGTTGGAAGTTTCCGCGGCGACGCTCAGGACCCGAGTGGCAAGAATGATTTCCGCCGTTCGCCGGGCCGCTTGTTCCCTTGCCGCCGCTGCCCCAGCACGCCGGGGAGGAAGTCTGGAAAGCCATGCACTCTTTTGTTCAAATCGTTTTTGCAATTCTTCGTCGATCTCCTCCAGCGTGCCATCAAGCCAGTACGGGGCGAATGAACGGTAGGGTTCCACAAGCAACTGCCGCCAGTTATTGAGAAGCTCCGTTCCCACGAGCGTGGAAAGGAGTTCCAGAATCTCCCTTTGCTGCATTTGGCGGTCCACAACTTCTATTTTTTCAGCCAATCCCTGGAGTTTGTCGTGCAAGGTTTCCCATAAAGGATCGGCGTCAATAAAGGCCTCGCAAGCGGCCTCCCCGAGGGCGGCCATGGCCACCCAGAGGTCCATGCGTTGCTCAAGAAGATCGGCGCAGAGGGCGTCTTCCTCGCCAACGGGGGCATCGTCCCACCGTTGGGGAAGAGTTTCGACGGCCTCCGCCAGCTCCGCAACCCTGTCTTCTAATGCCTCGATCGCCGCGATGGCCTCAAGTGCGGGTAAAGTCCCGTCATCCTCACCCGCATCGAGCCCGAACACTCTACAGTATCCCAGGGCCACGGCCACATTGGCGGCCGCTTGTTTCGCCTCGGGACTGGGCGTCCCCGTTTGAAACTCATTTAAGGCGGGATCAGCCAAGGCTTCCCTTAGCTGATCGACATATCCGTATAAATCTTCCCTTAACGAACGAAAAGTCGTCATGGCGGCATTCCTGATAATCCCATGATTCTGGAACTGAGAAGCTAATGCAGGCGTACGCTATCAGCATCGGCACTTTCTTCCCACCGTCGCCGGGGTTTCAGCCACCGTGGGCGGGACCTGGAGTGTCTTGAGCCTTGAGCCTCTTCGGCGGCAGGCCAGGACGGCAATCGACCCCGCCACGGACAGCCCTTCAGTTCCGGTTCAAATCCCCAGTTCTCCGGCGTGATAAACTGCAAATTTTTTGCCCGCCCGGTAACTTTCCCCTCTGAGTTTCGGAGGACCACGTCTTCTTGAGGCGATGGCATAAACCATTGCGGTGGTTCACCCTTGAGAGGGACATACCGGCGGATAATCTGTCGGACGGCGGCTTTCCACCGGTGCCTTCTGTTTTTTTCTACGGCTGCCGCATGGAGATAATAACAGGTCACCCATCGCAGGGATGGGCCTGTTCCCCTCAGAATAGCAACAGCCCCGCTTGGAAGGACAAGGTGCCAGGTCATCCAACTGGCGGACTTATGCCGAGAGCGGTAGACCAGAGCTTGCGGCCGACTCAAGGCCTCGCGCGTTTGTTCACGGAGGACGCCCAGCACGCGCGAAACCACGGCCTGACCGTCCGCCGATTGAATCTCCAAGTTCTGCTTCAGGTGTGCCACAGTGTCCGACCCGAACTCCTCTTTCCACGGTTCAGTGCGGCTTGTCCAGTGTTTCTGGCAGTGATACCACGCTCCCTCTGAGAACACCACATCGAGCCGGCAATGCTGTTGCTGCGGCCGGGGATCGGGCAAGTCCGGCCAACGTTGCAATACGTTCATCGCTTTCCCTTGTCCTCAAGCGACATGTTAGTTTCGGTATTATTACGGCGAGCGGAACGAATCGAACCAGCGAAGTGAACGAATCTTGTTTTCCATTCGTTCGTAGTGCATTCTCACGCTCTGAGAGCTAACGTTGAGGCAATCCGCAAGGAAGTGGATGCGATCGTTCGGTGTCTGGCAATCCTCAATCCCGGGAGGAGGAAAGGGTTGAGGTAAACCATCGATCTTATTGACCCACGCTTGCCAGGTCTCCTTCGGCACACGGTCCCAGAGGCCTGCGACCGCAAGACCGAAGACCCTTCTTTTGACCGGGATTTTTTCAAGCTCCTGTAGATCCTCCTCACCGAAATCGCGATCGAGGTCCATTCGCCACTGTGCCTGCGTCGCGGGGTCTGAGAGGTGATGGTCCTCGATTGGACATTCAGCCATGCCCTCGTTTGGCCGAGATTCGGCGTCAAAAACCTCAGAAATTGTCCTTTCCCGGCGTCGTCTACGTCCCTTCTTGCGGTGTTCATCAATCAACCAACGATCCAACACCTGGTAGCACCATGCGCGGAAATTGCCTCGCACTGGGTCGAAGGAGTTGAATCGCGTGTAAACTGCTGTAGGCGCTTCGTCCGCTAATTCAGAAAGCTCTTGAGGACTCAGTGCATACTTGGCCGCAATATCATACACAAGTTTACGAATAGCGGAGTCCAGTTTTCGCCATGCCTCTTCTCTCTCCTCCGGCGTGCCGTCTTTCGCCAGCCGTGCCCATTGATTGATCTCATTCTCTTCGTGAGGGATCCCTTGTTTCCCCGCACTCATTCGATTTCTCCCCGGGTTTGCGGTGACCATCCAGAAACTCTCACTATTTTGGTCGTCAGCCAGACCTCCGGCAACTGCCGGCAAGTCCACGATCAGAAATGAGAAAATCCCTTTGGCCCTCGACAAACCAATGTGATAAAATGCATTCGCAAGCAAAGAGAAGACGAGCGGAGCAAGCCATTCCAGGTGGACAAAGCGTTTCCGTCAGGGAAGTCTGTGCCGCTGGGTGAGAAAGGTAGATCATTGCTCAGCAGTGGCAGGTTTTGGAGCAATATCAACCATGGGCCTCCTGGAAAAACGGAATCCGTACGCCACGCTGACGAGCGTACTCCTGGCGGCCCTTCGGGGCGTGATCATGGGCATCGTTTTCTTTCTGCTCAACTTTAAACCCAAGTTTCAACTGGAATGGCCAATCACGTTGCCGCCATGGCTCCTTCTGTGTGCGATCGTCTCCGCCCTGTTCGAATGGCAGGTCCCGCCGGACGACGAGGATGATGACCCCCACGATGAAAGTTTTGAGCCGACAGAACACGAATAAGACGGCTTAACGGCGATTGCCGTGAGGACTCTTCGATAACCCGTGAAATTCCGTTTTCGGGGCCTTTCCCTTTGATCGCGGCTGGCAGACAAACCAGTGCGCATGCCCAAAAGTGTTTGGCAAAAAGTTTGACCGCGCCCCGTGCTGTTCGGCAAGAGCGGCTTTCCTTTCCGCAGCGACAACGAGCCGTTTGCGTTGTAAACGCTTTTGCCGGAAAGGTAAGTTGGGAGATTGAAACTGGATGAATCAGGAAAAGTCACAGAAGAAAAGTCAGTGGGTGCGTGGAGCAGGGAGACTGGAAATAGGTGTGTTTTAGAGACAGGAAGCTGGTCTTTGAAGGCAAAAAATGCCGCGGATCAGTGTTTTGTTGGCTTGTGATGCACATTCCGCGCGGACCGTCATCTTGCATGAGGGTTTAAACGCTTGCACAGTTTCACAGCCTATAATGGGCTTCTCCATACAGACCGGGCACGACAAGCGTGCCCCTCTGCAAAAACCTCGGAGGGACGTGCTTCGGAGGGACCTGCTTGTCAGGTCCGTGTGTTGGAAGTCGGGAGGGATCTGCTTCTCCACACAGAACGGGTACTCACAGCGTTCACCGGTAGGGGCAATTCATGAATTGCCCCTACCAGTGAATGCTTATCGTGTTCGCGAAGTGGGAAACGTCATTCGGGCGGTCCTGCTTGTGAGGTCCGCTTCCCAAGTTTGGATCATCCGTTTCACCAGGCAAGCCCCAACGGGTCAGTTCAGTTGCCGGTTAAATGATGGCGGCAATTCATGAATTGCCCCTACGACACCGTGGAGCCGCGGCATCTCACAGGTTTTCGCGAAAGTGGGGATGGTTCAGAGTGTGGGCCTTGCACGATGGGGCGCTCGCCCGATAAAATCAAAGATGAGCCCTGGCCATCCGTGCCCGTCGACCAGCAACAGCGGCGACGGATGGCAGGTTTCGCGGCAGTTTGCGCAATTTTTGTCGCTGTTTGTGCACGAACGGACACAGGGCAAAAGAGCTGCGGTTCGCCGTGAAAAAGCGGAGATCAAACGAGAGTCACGGCGAAAACCGATTGAAGCTTATTGCGGGCGGCTAGCTCAGTTGGTTAGAGCGCGATCCTCACACGGTCGAGGTCACTGGTTCGAATCCAGTGCCGCCCACTCGGCAGGTGCCCGGTTCGGTGACGGCCGGGTTTCTTTTTTGCGCGGGTCCGACACCGATTGATTTTCCAACGGACCGGCTCTCGCAGTCTATTGCCCGCGAATCGAAGAGATTCCCGCTTTACTTCTCGTTCAGCTCTCGACGGATCAGAACTGGCCGGGGGTTTCTCCGCCGTCTCGGGAGCCCAATGCCCGCCACGTTTCCAAATCGATGGTCTGACTCACGAAGCGAACGGAGCCATCCACCATGGCCACATTAACGCCACCGGGATGGCGACTCCGGGCCATCTGCCAGAGAGAACGGAGGGGCGACCATTTCGCGCAGTCGGGAATCCGCGAGTTCGGCTCCCACCAATGGTAATACGCACCATAGAGGACGAACCCGTCCACCCAGCGAAGTCCTCGGCTGGGCTGTGACGCCACCGGCTGACCGTATCGCGTGCACCATTCCACAGTCAGGAATGGATCACTTCTGCTGGATTCTCCCACAATGACCTGGTCCTTATTCTGTGGTGTGAGAACCACTCCACCGGAATAGGAGATGCTCTCGTCGGTGAGAACCGTTTCGGAGAACGCCGCGGTGTTGCTGGTACCGTCGGTGAAGTCGGCAAAATTGGTTGCCCGATCCTGCAAGAATAGACCATCCCCGTCAAAGATGGCGGTACCGGAACTGGTGGGAGCTCCCCGGCCCCAATTGCCCAGATAGTTGGTGGCTCCAAACTCCGGCTGGACACGACGTCGGCGGTCGCTGGGGCAGTAGAAGAAGCTGACGTCCTGCTTGACGGGCTCCACGTTGTCGGGATGGACGCCCACGCCCGGCCCATTGTACACGCCCGTGTGACCGTAGAGCGGCACATCGAGGTTCAGCCGCTGATAGATGTTGTACTGTTCCATGTAGGGCGTGAGCATGGCGAGCGGCCCCCAGCGGTACTGCCAATCGGGAATCTGCTCATACCCCTTGCAAACCTTTTTGGGAGATCCAACGGGGAACTCCCGCCGACTGTCGTGAAAATTATGGAGCGCGAGCACGATTTGCTTAAGATTGTTCGTGCAGCTCATTCGTCGGGCAGCCTCTCGAGCGGCCTGCACGGCCGGCAGAAGCAGGGCAATCAAAAGGCCGATGATCGCAATCACAACCAGCAGCTCAACCAGTGTAAAGCCACGAGGTTTTCCCAAGGTTTTCATGCCAGCATCTCCCGGAAAGACAATATTCGACTGGTCATCGCATGGTGTTACGTATTCGGTAATCGTAATACTAACACCCCGGCGTCACACGGTCAAGCAAGTCGACGGGAGACTGCCGCTGCCCAATCGAAACCGACAGCGCAGGCCAGACCGGTCGAGGGAAAAGATGACCAAAGGGGACCAGCATCCGCGAAAGCCACCGAATCGCCCCGGGACGTGGGTGGTCACCGGTTGCAGATCTGACGTTCAGAAGTAGAGGTCCCTTTGATCTGTTTCCTGGATCAGACGCAGCCGTTCAATGAGGGCGTTTTTTCGCGGACCGTCGGGAAGCTTTGCCAGTTCGCTTTCGATGAGTTTCATGCCGGCTGCACGCGTCTCCGGGCTGGCATAGTCCACAAGATATTCCATCAACGTGGTGAGCGCATTCGGTGTACAGAAGCGCTGGATGAAGCCCGGAATGGCAAACTCCATGAAATGTTCCCCCGTTCGCCCCAGTCGATAGCAGGCCGTGCAAAAACTGGGGATATAGCCATCCACCAGCAGTTGGCGGATCACTTCATCCAGCGGACGGAGATCGCCCAATTCGAATTGCTCACGCTCCAGCACCTGGGCGTCACCTGCCTCAGTATAGCCGCCAACTTCGATGCGGCTTCCCGCGTCGATCTGGGAGACACCGAATTCCATAACCTCCTGCCGCAGCCAGGCCGGTTCCCTCGCCGTGAGAATCAAGCCCGTGTAGGGCACCGCCAATCGCAGGACGGCGATGAGACGTTTGAAGTCTTCGTCGGAGACCCGATAGGTTTCATCGAGCTTGACACCCGCCGCGGGACGTAAACGGGGGAAACTGATCGTGTGTGGCCCGACATTATAGTGCTTCTGGAGGTGCCAGGCATGGCTCACCAGGCCGAGGACCTCGAACCGCCAGTCATACAGTCCGAACAGCGCCCCGATCCCCACGTCGTCGCAACCGGCTTCCATCGCCCGGCTGAGCGCATCGAGTCGCCAGAGATAATCTCCCTTGCGGGTGTTGCGGGGATGGACCTTGGCGTAGGTCTCGTGATGATACGTTTCCTGGAAGATTTGATACGTCCCGATCCCCGCGGCTTTGATTTCCGCGAATCCTTCATGATCCATGGGAGCGGCATTGATATTGACGCGGCGGATGTTGGCCTTTGGCCGTCGCACCGCGTACACCCTCCGCACACATTCGGCGATGAATGTGGGGGAGTAGGTGGGGTGCTCGCCGAAGACGAGAATCAGCCGTTTATGGCCGCGATCAAGCAGCTGCTGGACCTGCGCCTCAATGTCCTCTGGCGTGAGGGTGCGGCGCACAACTTCCCGGTTGGAGCGGCGGAATGCGCAATACAGGCAGTCATTCGTGCACTCGCTGCCGATGTACAGCGGGGCGAACAAAACAATGCGGTTGCCGTAAACATCGCGCTTGAGTTGCCGAGCCGCCTGGAAAACCTCTTCCCAAAGCTCCGGCGATGAAATACCAAGCAGTACGGCGGTTTCCTCCACCGTGAGCGGTTCCTTGGCCAGGCTCTTCGCGATGACCTCGCGGACCTCGCCGGGGTCGCTTCTTCGCTCCAGCAAGCTCAAAAGGTAAGGTTCGTTGATGAAGTCGTACGCGCTGGTGCTCAAGCGCCGATTGGCGGTGGTGGTCATGGTTTCACTCCTCGCGATGTTGGCCTTCTTCCGCACCGTGGAATGAACGCCCGGATGCTGGCCGGTCGTTGATGACGGACGGTGCAACCGCTTGGTCCGCGGAAGGCGTTTCAACCTGCATGCCGGTTCGCCATCGATAATTCGGGGATGCGCCGGGGCCCTGACCCACGTGACGGCCGATTGACTCAATCCGCGCTCGCAGACACGTATGGCAGGCTTCGGCGGTCTCCTGAATGCAGGCCTTGTTGGGATAAATTTCGTAATGGATGCGGTAGTGCGGCGGCGTTAAATTGGGCATGACAACATTCGCCCCACGAACCAGCCCCAGCTCCCGACCGTTCTTCCGATTGAGTGTGGCCAGGGCCGTGGTGCTGGGGATGTTCGCCCGAGGACACAAGATTCGAGACAGCGCGATGACCTTGTAGGTCATCAATTCGCTGGCGGGGACCTGCTCTTCCGCGGGAACAACTCGGCAGAATGCCGGATCGGCAAGGGGCGTTCTGGGATGGGCGATGTACGGCCCGACGCCGATCATATCCAAATCGAGCTCGCGGAAGAGCAGAAGATCATCAGCCAGATCGCCGTAGGTTTGGCCCGGCAGTCCAATCATCACGCCGCTACCCACTTCATAACCCATCTCCCTAAGCCGCCGTAACAGTGCGATGCGATCGCTGGTTTTCCCCGGTCGCGGGGGATGATAGCGGGCGTACAACTCGGGCTGCGAAGTCTCAAAGCGGAGGAGATAGCGATCTGCCCCGGCCTGCCGCCACGTCCAAAGCTCGTCCTCCTCGCGTTCGCCAAGACTCAACGTGATTGCCAGTCCAAGCTCCTGTTTGATGGCCTGAATCACTTCGGTGATGAATTGTGTGGTTAGTCCGGGGTCTTCGCCCGATTGCAGCACGACGGTGCCGTAGCCAAGAGCCGCCGCTTTCCGGGCACAGGCGAGGATTTCGTCGAAGGACATCCGGTAACGCACCAGTTCCGTGTTGGGCGCCCGCAGGCCACAGTAGGCGCACAGCCGCACGCAATAATTGGAAATCTCGATCAGTCCGCGGAGGTGGACCTCGCCCCCAACATGAATCTGGCGGAGGTGGTCGGCCCATTGCCAGAGCTGGGCGAGCCGGGCAGGATTCTCCTCCCGAAGCCATCCAATCAATTGTTCGCGATTAAGTGATGTTTCGATTGAAAGCGGCATCGTGCAAGACCATTCGCGGAAACATATCCAATCGGTCCATTTCTGCTGCTCAGGGCCAGGGCGCCGATCGGACGTCAAACAATTATACGGCAAAACCGAGCGTTCTGTGCGGCAGCGGTCGCTGGAGGTCCGCGGGCCATCCACGTGCCGGGCTAGGCCCACCCATCATGGAGGTTGCCGCCACGCACAGTCCCGAATTTCCCACCGGCATCCAATCATCAGTGATAAGCTAGTGTTTTTTGATTGGATCCTTCACAGCGACGAGGTCTCTCCCCGCCAGCCGGTTGGGTTGTCCGCCGGGCTTTTCCGAAAAGTAGGTTTGATGTGTGAAGTGTTTTTCGATGGTAAGGTACTCATTCCTGGCGCCCCGCGAAGTCATAATGAAGGTAAACGGCCCGAGGATTGGCTTGCCAACGTCCCTCAAATCTCCGCGATCAGGCTGTGGAACGTTTATGCCGCGAAAAAATGTCCAGATCCTCGTCATTGCCTGTGTGGTGTGCCTGCTGTGTGCCTACCGCAGTTCCCGCTATGCCCGGGTGGTCACCTACGCGCTGGAACAGATTGAATTCAAGGCTTTGGAACCCAAGCCGGCCCGCAAACTTGCCGAGGCGGCCATCCGCGGCATGACGGAGGTCCTCGACCCGTATTCCAGTTACATCAGCGAACAGGACCTCCCCCGATTTGCCGAGGAGCTGGATCGACAGTTTGGTGGCGTGGGCATTGAAATTTTTGTGGAGCCCAAAACCCGTAAGATTTGTGTGGCCAGTCCGTTGCCAAATACACCAGCCCAGCGAGCGGGGATTCGGCCGGGCGACATCATCATCGCCATCAACGGCGAATCGACCGAGGGTCTGTCCCTCGACCAGGCCGCTAAAAAAATGCGCGGCGAAGCAGGGACAGAAGTCACTCTGACAATCCAAACACCCGGGGAAGAAAAACCACGCGATGTGAAACTCAAACGGGAGGTCATCAAGGCGGAAACCGTTCTGGGAGATTCGCGCAATCCGGACGGCTCGTGGAACTTTGTTCTCGAGGAGCATCCCGACATCGGTTACGTCCGCCTCCCCACCTTCGCGGAGGATTCCGACAAACGGCTTCGCGAAATCCTCGAGCAACTCCGCAAGAAGAACATTCGGGGTCTCATCCTCGACCTGCGGGATGATCCCGGTGGGCGGTTGGAAGTGGCCGTTGCCATCTGCGATATGTTCATCAAGTCGGGCGTCATTGTCACCACGCGATACCGTGATGGTCGCATCAAGGCCCGGTATACTGCCAGTGGACGCCCGGTCTGTCCCGACCTGCCGCTTGTTGTCCTTATCAATCGCTACAGCGCCAGCGCCAGCGAAATCGTGGCGGCCTGCCTGCAGGACCATCAGCGTGCCAAAGTGGTGGGGGAACGCTCATTCGGCAAGGGGACGGTCCAGGAACTGATTCAGTTGGAACCGGGCATGGGACTGCTCAAGCTGACCACCGCTGCCTACTGGCGGCCCAGCGGCAAAAATATCCATCGCATGGTGGGGGCCGACGAATCTCAGGAATGGGGCGTGAAACCTGATCCGGGCTGGGAGGTGCCCCTGGAGAAAGAGGAACTGGAAACCCTCCTCCGCTACCGTGCCCTCCGCGATATTTACCTGCCGCCGGGATCGCCCAAGCCGGAAGGTTTCGACAAAATCCCAGAGAATTTTCGCGATCGGCAACTGGACCGGGCGGTGGAATGTTTGCAGCAGGAGATCGAGGCCGCTTCCCGGAAGGAGCCTCCCGCGAACCGCCAACTCTCGACCATTGCGTCGCCCGTGTCTACAATCGCAGGCATATCCGGCATCCGCGAAGGAGTTGGTTGATTCATCGCCGGCCCAACCTGAAATGATCCCGCCAGTGCCATTTCAAAGAGGTGGACCATGACCCATCCATCCAGCCGATATTTTTCCCGCCCACGTTGCCTCCCACACATGTGGCCTGCCCGGGGCGGCACGGTTTCCACCTTCCGCCGTGCGCTCTGCCGCGTGAGTTGGTTGCCCACGCTTGTGGCGATTGGGGCCTGCCTGTTTGCTATTGGCCTTCATCGTGCCGGTTCGGCGGCTGACCAGCCGCAATGGGGCCAGCGCTTTACCCGCAATATGGTATCCGAGGAAACCCATCTCCCTGACTCTTTCGATCCCGAAACTGGCAAAAACATCAAATGGAGCGTGGTCCTGGGAAGTAACACCTATTCGTCACCTGTGATTGCGCAGGGACGCGTGTTCATCGGGATCAACAATGCCAAACCGCGAGATCCCCGGCATCAGGGCGATCGCGCGATCCTGCTGTGTCTGGACGAGCAAACGGGAAAGCCCATCTGGCAGCTCGTGGTGCCCCGATTGGGCGAAGATGATCCCTATCTCGATTGGCCGCGGATCAGTATGTGTTCACCGCCGACCGTCGAGGGCGATCGCCTCTACACCGTGACCAACCGGTTTGAAGTGGTGTGTCTCGATCTGGAAGGCCAGCGCAACGGAAACGACGGTCCTTACCTGGCCGAGGGACAGCACATGGTCCCGCCGGGAGAAAAGCCGCTCGACGTCACGCCCTTTGACGCGGACATCCTGTGGCTTTTTGACATGCCTTCGCAGGCCGGAATCTATCCCCATGATGGGGCGCATGCTTCAATCCTTCTCGATGGGCGATTCCTCTACCTCAATTCGGGAAACGGAGTGGACAACACGCACCGCCGCATTCGCAAGCCGGATGCCCCCAGTCTCATCGTGCTCGACAAAAAGACGGGAAGGCTGGTGGCCCAGGACGCGGAACATATCGGCCCGCGGATCTTTCACGCCACCTGGTCGTCTCCGGCCCTTGCCGAGATCAACGGTCAGCGGCTCATTATCTTTTGCGGAGGCGACGGCGTTGTTTATGCTTTTGAGGCCCTTCCCCAGGATTTTCAATCCTCCGAGGTCGCCCCTCTCCGCCTGGTCTGGAAGTTCGACTGCGACCCCACCGCACCCAAGCAAAACGTCCATCAGTACATCACCAATCGGAAGGTCAGTCCGAGCAACATCAAAAGCATGCCGGTGGTCTATCGCAATCGGGTGTATGTGACCGTGGGAGGTGACATCTGGTGGGGGAAGCGGGAAGCCTGGCTCAAGTGTATTGATGCAACCGGCCGAGGCGATGTGACGCACACCCATCAACTCTGGTCGTATCCCCTGAAAGAGCACTGCTGCTCGACGCCTTCCATCTGGAACGGCCTGGTGTTCGTGGCCGATTGCGGCGGATATCTGCACTGCGTGGACGCGGAAACCGGCCAGCCTTACTGGACGCACGACCTGGAGGGCGAAGTCTGGGCATCCACACTGGTGGCGGATGGGAAAGTTTGCGTGGGTACGCGTCGCGGCCTCTTCTGGATATTCAAAGCCGACAGCACCAAACAGCTTCTCGCCCGCATCGAACTGGGCGACGGCACCGCCTCCACGGCCGTGGCAGCCAACGGGGTGCTCTACGTGACAACCCTGAGCCGCCTGTACGCGGTCGCCTATCCCCAGTCCCAACCCGCTGCCATTTCTCAAACGCCGGTTCACGAAACCGGGAAATGATTCGCACGCCTTCCACGAGTTGCCTCGTCCCCTTTTCCTTTGGCGATGGAAAGGGCTGCAGAGCTTCGGCGTCATCGGGCACGACAAGCATGCCCCTCCGGCAGGGCGCTTCGGTGGGACGTCCTTATCAGGTGCGCCACTTCACGCTGGCTGGCGGTGGTTTTCTGTATATATTTGAGTCGCCGGTAGGGGCAATTCATGAATGCTCCCTACCACACATTATCAAAAGTTTGGGCAGAACCGCACGAGAAAAAGACTCGCCGGTTTCTCAAATGGGCAGCCACTGTGGCTCACGTCTGGAGAAGTGACTTCAGGTATTTAATGCTCTTTTCCGCCTGTTCGATGGTGCCGCATTCCACACTGAGAACGATGTCCCGCGGAGCGCGGCGGCAGATTTCGATGACCTTCTTCCAATCGATCACACCATCTCCACAGGCGCACCCAACGGGCGTGCCGGTGACTTTCCCACGCTCGGCCTCGGCCTGCTGCACCGAAATATCTTTGGCGTGAAGGTGCACCAGCCGATCGGCGACACGTTCCAGCCAGGCAATCGGGTCCTGTCCCGCCAGAAAGGCATTGCCTGTGTCAAAATTGATACCGATCACCGGAGACCGCACGAGGTTGTAAATCCGATCCAGGCCGTAGGGTGTCTTGCTGTACTGCTGGTGGGGCTCCAGCCCGATGAGGATTCCGCGTCGCTCGGCCACAAAGGCCGCCTCCTGCAGTGTGTATTTCATGAGGACGAAGTCCTCTTCCTCGGTGGTCCAGTGTGGCTTGGGACCCTCGTCGGTGTTCACCACGGGGGCGCCGCACTCCGCTGCAAAGCGAATGGCCTGCTTGAGATACTCCACACTGATTTCAGGTTTGATAAGCGGACAGTGGGCCGACAAACCCGACAGCTTCACCCCCGCCTTGGCGCAGGCATCCTTGATGCGGTAGGGATCGTCGAGCATCGAAACGCTGTGGAAATAGCCCGCCTCGGAAAGGAGTTCCCGGCCCCAGTGGACCATCGGTTCCACGTATTCGTAACCCAGCTCCGCGGCCTTGGCGACCCCCCACTCAAACGGCTTGTCCGCGTGGCGAACAAATTCCAGATTGACACCGAAAAACACCTGGCCCATGGTGAACTCCCTTGTCACAAGATGCCGTTTCTTGGTTAGTGATTTCTCCGGAACGGCTGACAACGGCCGACAGACAGATTCCCGTAGCGCTGGCCACTATTGAACCGTGTTTTGACAGCACAAGCAAGGGCTACGGCGAGGGAGAGAGTCGGAGGGGCACGATTGTCGTGCCCGGTGAGATGAAGATGAAATGGATAATCGAACCTGCAAGAGCGGACCTGACAAGCAGGTCCCTCCGAGATACTCTCCATTGGGTGGATTGGAGGATCGGGTGCCCCCGACCGGTGATCCTGGTTCCATCCAGGCCGACGGCAAGGTGGTGAAGGCTAAAGCCTTCACCGAAAAGCGGCGATGAATCGCCGCACTCCATGGAGTGCGGGGCTTCAGCCCCGCTTTCAGCGCGGGACTTCAGTCCCCGCTGAAACGCAATTCATGATCGAATGTTGATAAACGGACCCGACAAGCGGGTCTCTCCGAAAAAAGAATCGGAGGGGCACGCTTGTCGTGCCCGGTGTCCCCTCGCCACGGGGCGTCACCATCGTGGTAGGGGCAATTCATGAATTGCCCCTACCGAATGCGAATGAATCAGAGTGGATCATCCAAGGTTGATAAGCGGACCTGACGAGGTGGTCCCTCCCAGGGCGAACGTGACAAGCACGATTCTCCGAAAAAGACAGAAAGGTGCGCTTAAGCCCGCGCCTTTCACGGCTGTTTGCGAACATCGTAGGCAAACAGGATGTTGCCGTGGCGGAGATAGAGTCGTCCCCCACACACGACGGGATGGGCCCAGGATTCCGCTCGCTCTTCCGAAGGCAAACGAAATTGGTTGACCAACTCAAACTTCTCTGCGGTGGCCTTGGCTAGACCCACCGTTCTCCGCTCGCTGTACAGGTAGAGCATGCCATCGGCGTAGGTGAGCGATCCCTTGCCGATGCCCCGGTCCATGTAGCGTGTTTCCCCCGTTTTCCAATCGAGACAGCACCACCGTCCGTTGTAGCTTGATCCATACAGAAAGCCTTCGACAAGGATCACACCTCCGTGATGATTGTCCAGGTCCTTGTTGACCCAGACCTGTTCCGCCGCGATGTTCTCGCCGTCTCGTTTGAGACGGACCAACTCCGACCCGCTGCCGTAGCCGGTGCTGACGAAGACCTCACCGTTCGCATAAAGGGGCATGAACGCGTTGACGTCGTAGGCCGTTTCGTGCGGATGGCGGAAAAGTAAGCGGCCTGTCTCGGCATGGACACCGACGAGGGCCTTGGCCGTCATCGTGAGCAAAATGGGAATCCCTTCAAATTCAGCCCACTGAATGCTGGCGTAACCTGTCGTATCGCCGCCCGCCGATGCGGATTGCCAAACCGTTTCCCCCGTCATTTTGTCCAGGCAAACGATGCACGTTTCAGGACCGCCCGGGGTGCAGTACAGGTACTTCCCACGGACGAGGACCGACTCGGCCAGACCCCATTCGGGAACAGGTGCATGGAATCGTTCCATGATATTGGTATGCCAAATGACCGAGCCGTCCTCCACGCGAAAACAGGTCAGATCTCCCGACGCCCCGAGATGGTACACCCGATCGCCGTCAACGGTCGGCGTCCCCCGCGCTCCCGGGTAATTCTTCGTCCATGCCGGGCCATTCGGCTTCTGCCAGAGGATTCGTCCATCCATGTCCAAGGCCGTCACGACGGCATCCTTATCGATGTTTCCCGCAGTGAAAATGCGACCATCAGCGATTGTGACCCCAGCATATCCCTGGCCGATGCCCTCGGTCTTCCAGGCAAGGGGCGGTCCGTCTGCCGGCCATTCGGTGAGCAAGCCCTTGTCATCCGAGAGATTGTCTCCGCGCGGTCCATGAAATCGTGGCCAGAAGGCCTGCACTTGAGGGGAAACCGGCTTGGCCGAACCGGGGGCTGGAGCGGTCTGCGAGACTTGGGAAGCTTGGGCGGCCCCAGTGGAAGTCGGGCCAGCCGCTGGGGATTCTCCCGAGGATAACATCGGGCTGGTTTTGCCGGGCATTGGTCCCGATTCCTGGGCTGACAGCTGTTCTTCGATTTTGGCTGTCCCCTTCGGTGCCGGGGTTTCTTTTCGCGCCTGACAACTTATGGAAATTGCCAGCACAGCGATCCACAGTACGATAGCTCTCCACGCCATACGATCACGCTTTCCTCTTGGACAATCAATTGCCTGAGCAAGAACTGGACCTTTTACCGCGCAAGGTTCCCCCAGCCATATCCAGAAACAAGAGAATTGTAGCAGCGCCGGTGACGTGCGAAACACTCCTCCCCGCTTTCCCAGGCGGCATCAGCCCGGCGCAGCGTGCCATCCCAGTTGACGGATCGCTTCGTAAGCCGCGACGGCCACACTGACCGAGAGATTCAAGCTTCTCACCTGGGAGCGGATGGGAATCCGCAGGCAGGCTTCTCGGTGCGCGGCAAGCAGACTCGCAGGAAGGCCCTGAGATTCACTCCCGAACACGAGAACGTCTCCCGGAGCATAGCTCACATCCCAGAACAGCGTGGTAGCGGTCTTCGTGAAATACCAGAACCGCTTGCCGGAGAGGGCCTTTTCCAGAGCCGACCAATCATCCACGGCCTCCCACTCCAGATACTGCCAGTAATCCAGCCCCGCCCGTTTGAGATGACGGCTCGTGATGCGGAAGCCAAGTGGTCGAACCAGCCACAATTTGGCCCCAACGGCAACGCAGGTCCTGCCCACCGCACCCGTGTTGTGGGGAATTTCCGGCTGATAAAGGACCACGTGGAGGATCGGTTCGTAATGCGCCATACCAGCCCAAGGTGTCCCGATCAATAACAACACAGAGGATTATTGGAGGAATCCGCGGATGCCGGGCGCAGTAAAAAACTGTTGCACGGGAACGACTCAGAAAAAATCACGGGGCAGGCGGTGTTTCCTTGCTACCAGTTCCGGCCGTTATCAAGCCGAGTTTGCGGAGGTGGGGCTGCATCTCGGCGGCCAAAAAGAAAGAACCCGCAATGCACACCAGATCGTCTTTCCCAACACGGGGCCATAACCATTCCCATGCCGCGGCCGGATTCTCAAACGCAGAATATCGTCCTGGCATCAGTTCCTCCGCCGCCTCAACGAGCCAACTGACGGGCAAAGCTCGCGGGTTGATCGTGTATTGCGTGAGCGCCGCATGAGAGAAAAATGGCGCGAACACCCTCAGCATCCCGCGGTAATCCTTCCCCTGAGTTGTGGCGAACAGCAACCAGCATTTTTGAACCTCTAGGCACTGCTGGAGGGTCGTCACCAGGGCTTCCGCGGACGCCACATTGTGGGCGGCATCCAGGACGACCACCGGTCGCCGCCCCAGGATTTCTACCCGCGCGGGAAGCCCCGTTTCCCTCAAGGCCACCTGAATGGCCTGGGGCGAGACGGTCCAGCCCAGGCGCTGCTCCAGCCGCTTGACCGCTGCCAGCGCCACCGCACTGTTGGCCGCCTGATGCTGGCCCAGAAGCCGCAATTCCGATTCAATCTCCCAACCAGATGGACTGCCGGGCGGTGATTCCTGTGCCGATTCCCTCGGCCGCCCCCATAACGTCACGTGTCCCAACGCGGTCTCTCGTTCGAGATGTCGGGGTGTCCGATACGCAGCGCCAAAGTCCTCCCCCAGCTCCCACAGGGCACAGCCGCGCTTCTTACAGACCCGACGAATCACCTCCCGCGGTCCCGGTTGGACCACCCCACTGACGACGGGTACGCCCCGCTTGATGATCCCGGCCTTTTCCCACGCGATTTGCTCAAGCGTCGTCCCGAGCAAATCGGTATGGTCGTAACTGATGCTGGTGATCACGGACACCTCGGGACGACAAACATTTGTGGAGTCAAGCCGCCCGCCCAGTCCGACTTCAATCACGGCCGCGTCCACCTTTCGCCTGGCAAAATAGAGAAACGCCATGGCCGTGAGAATTTCAAAATATGTGGGCCCACTCTCACCCTGAACCGCGGCCTCCTGATCCATCGACCGAACCAGTGGAATCAACTCTTCCAAAAGCCTGGTGAATTCGTCGGCAGGGCACGGGCGGCCATCGACGGCGAGCCGCTCTTCCACCCGCTCCAAATGCGGCGACGTAAAAATTCCCACCTGTTTTCCTGAGGCCGCCAAAATCGCCCCCACCAAGGCCGCCGTGGAACCTTTTCCCTTCGTCCCGGTGATATGAACGATGGGATAACGGGTCTCGGGATTCCCCAGCCGTTCGAGAAGGGCCCGCATCCGCGTGAGCTTGAAGACTCGGGCACGGGTTCCCGACCGGGGGGGCGAATGCTCGTAGTTCGTCCGCGCAAATAGGAACTCCCGCACCGCCTGGTGGCGGCTTCCCGCAACTTCGAAGGGCAGGCTGCTTCCCGCCTGTGGTACAAATTCCGAACTGTGCACGATCTGGACTACCGCTGCTCCGGCAAACTTTACAGGAATACCCAGGATTCTCCGTGATTATCCGCAGTCCTCCCCGGCATCTCACCGCTTCGCAGGGTGCGTCGCAAGGATACCTCGATAAACTTTATCCCATTGTGACCTACGATTGTCCACCAGCCAATGACCAGCCAACCCCCGAGACGTTGTCCAAGCTGGTGCCCTCCTGTTCCAAATGTGCAGCTTTTTCGGTTTATCTGCTCACTTTACCAGTCATTTCGGCAGGTCCGCCAGTTTCGGCAGGATCCCGAGGGCTGTCATGTCGGGCAAGTTTCCTTCCTCATTGAAAGGCAGCGGCCGTGGGGGGGTGAGCACCTCCAGATCGTCGCGATGCCGAGCCTCGTCGTAATAGGCGGCCGAGCACTCCACCTCCGCTAGGTGCAGGGTGTCGGAAATCCACATCAATCTCGCGTCCTGGGGCGGTGTGAGACCGATATTCGACAGAGCCACCGACAGCATTTCGCGATCAGTGGGATAATCGAGCGGCAGCATCGCGGCCGACACATGCCCGGAAGTGATGGCATTGATCCGCGTGGCATGAACGTCGATTTCGCGCAGAATATGGCTGCGGCAGAACTCGGCCAATCCCAGCCCAATCGCATTACCATGCGTGCCGGGGCTCAGCCCACGGACACAAATATAGCGGATATCCGGCTTTTCCCCCGGTCCGGCGCGATGGTCGGCCAACTTTCGGCCGATGACATTCGTATCAATGCCCGCTCCACTGAGGTCCTTGCCAAGCCGATCGATCAAAAGAACGTGCGCATGGTCAAAGGGAAGTTTCGGCATCCATTCCCTGGCCAGGCGGAGAAGCTCCGGTTCCCGCGTTTCGAATTCCTGCGGCGGAATTGCCTCGATGTGAGCAGTGTCGTCGTAAGCATCTTCCACAATGGCGAGTCCCGTGAGAATCCGGCAGCGCGCGAGGACAATTCGCGCGACGCTGCGGACGACTCTGTCGAAACCGTAATCCCACGCGGCACGATGGTAAATCTCTGCTCCCCGATGCTTGCCAAGCCCGATGAGCAGCATTTTCATCAGGCCGCTTTCAATCGGCCCGGTAAACTGCGTGTGGGGCTTGATCCGATTGACCACAATGACAAAATCGGCGGCAAAGGCATGGCGATCAAAATGGACGTCGAAACCCTCGGGCGCCTTGCCGATGATCACCGTTTCCATGCTGGATCGGATTGGACAACCCACGGTCTCTTCGGTAATCCCGTAACCGCGCAGGACCTCGCGTTGGCCCTCCGCGGTTCCGCCGCCGTGGCTTCCCATCGCAGGCACGAGGAACGGTTGCCCACCACACTGACGGACCACTTCCGCAACGGTGCGAAGAATCATCCTGATGTTGTTGATTCCCCGACTTCCCGCAGTGATGGCAATTTGCATTCCCGGACGCACTTTCTCCCGAATCCCCACGCGATACAGCTCAGCGCGTATCCGCCCCGGAATGTCGTCCAGTTTGTGCGATGCAAAACGCTGCCGTATGCGGAAAATCTGGGGAAACAAAGGATCTTTCATGATCGTGCCATTGCCGTGGGAGTTGATCGCTCCGCTTGATCGCAAGGCGGCTCAACCGGAACTTCGGAACGCAAAAACCTGGCCCACCCGCCGCCCGTCCGAAAAGCCCTCGGCTTCTGTCGCCGCGTCCTGTAATTGTATGACCTGACGCTGGAATTCAGAATCGCCCCTGACGCACCCCCGCTTGTCCTCTGCCGCCAGTAAGAAGGCTGAACATCGCGGAAACCTTCCGCGCAAGCGACATTCATGCTCGGAGGGACCTGCCTGTCAGGTCCACTTTCGGAGGGACGTGCTCGTCGCGTCCGTTTTTTAACGTTGGATCGTCTCTGGCGTTTCGGCGGGCACGACAGGCGTGCTCCTCCGTGTTCCGGCCGGACCCTCTTGTCAGGTCCACATTCCGACGTTGGATCCTCCATTTCACCGACCGGGCTCCAACTGCTTCGTTGAGTCGCTGGTTAAGCAGTAGGGGCAATTCCTGAATTGTCCCTACGATCCGGTACTTGGGGCGGGCAACGGGAGATCACCCGCGATGGGCGGTCGGGCACTTTGCCGAGGTCTCCGAAAAATAACTTGACTCTCTCCAGTGGTCTCCTCGGGCATCTGCCCCGAGTCGGTAATGCTCGGGGCTTGCCGATCGGCTGGGTGCCAAGCCGTGGACTTATGCAGATGGCGCGACGCGACACAGTTAACTGCAGTGCCTGGTGACTTCAAGAAGTCGCCGGGACGAATTAGCCAGGGCCAATGTATCAACTGCCTCTCAAGTAGCTTCGTTTATATGTGAAGCCGTGCGACTATAATAGACCAGTGGGCGGTTCTAAAAAGCTCATGGCTGGTCGATTTATCAAAACGGCGTCGCGTTATGGGGAAAGCGATGGCGACCTATTTTTTGACCTTCAGTCGCAATCTGTGGGGAGAAGAGGCGGATAGCGCGATCGATGGGATTCTCGAAAGATGTGAAAAAGGAGAGAAGGACAACTGGTCGTGCGGCAGGAGGAGAAAGATTCAGCCAGGAGACCGTGTGTTTCTTATGTAACTAGGGTGCAAGATCGCGGAATTTTTGCGTCAGGTAAGACGATTTCAGGTGTCAAACGTCGTTTCCATTGGAAGTATGGCAGGAGGAAGAAGGCGCTTTATGTCAAGCTAAAATTTGATCGGGTGCTCGATCCGCGAAAAGTCCTATTGCTGTTAACCGAGCTTCGGCGAATATCGCGAAAAATGAAATGGACCCCACAAATTTCGGGAATTGAAATCCCCAAAGATGTCGCCGCAAAATTAGAAAAACGTTGGACAGAATTCTACATGCAATTCGGAAAGAAGCTAAGAAAAAGCGCCAGATCTAGGGCGGTGAAAGAATGACTTTCAACTTCCTGAAGAAGCGGACACAAATAAAGAATTTATGCGTTTTGAGGACGTGTACGGCAAAATTGGCCGCGGGTATATTCACGTCCACCACCTTGTACCCCCTTCGGCAATCGGTAAACGCTATCGCCTGAACCCAAAAAGGGATTTGCGGCCCGTCTATGCGAATTGTCACGCCATGATTCATCGACGCGATCCGCCTTACACAATCGACAAATTGAAGGATATTTTTAAACAAGGCAATCCGCAGGCCGCCATAAACGGGAACTAAAAAAGTGAAGGAACTTTTACTATAGACGTTCATAAAGAGCTTTTATGGGATAATCACCGATTAACACCGTGATCGGCCATTGGTGCGGTCGTCAAGGCGTATATTTTAGAAGCGGGCATTCATGGACTACTTGGCTCCAGGCTTTGCACCAGGGCCAGCACGTGTTCGGCGAGAATATCACCTGCCCGAAGGGCGACCTCCTGCAATCGCCACAGGTCTTTGAGACTCCCCGGCCGATGCCACGCGGCGCTCACCACAGCGCCCATTTTCTCCGTCCATTTGCGCGGTCGCATGAGGTAGGCGACCTCGGGGGGAAGGGTTTCGTCAAGGCTGTCGGTGATCACTTTGACGGCGGCCATGGGGATGGCCAGGCGGCGGCAGGTTTCGGCGACCGAGAATGTTTCCAGATCGACAGCGAAGGCATCGAATCGCCCGGCAAGTTCGCGCTTCGCCTGGGGATTGCGCACCAAATCTTGGACCGAAACGAGCCTTCCGACGTGGACCCCGGCAGGGAGTTGCTCGCCTTGCACGAGGTTGGGCAGTTTGAGCGATCGTCCCGTAATGTCGATGACTTCGTTAGGGAGGAGAATATGGTAGCGGCGGAGTTCATCGCGTAAGGCCCCGGCAAATCCTGCTGCCACCACCAGTCGCGGACGATGAGCCCCGACGACAGCCTCCGTCGCTTCGGCGACCGACGCTGCTCCTGGTCCGGCGGTGACCAGGGCGACGGGCACCTGCCCGACCCGGCCAAGCACAACTTTCCCCACGGCCGCCCTGACCCATACTTTGTCTTCCAGGCGATCTTCTATCCCGCCGCCTTCCATGGCCAGCGCGCAGATAATGGCAACAGCGACCTGCGCCTCGGGGGGTTCCTGAGGATTGTTCTGCAATTGCGCAAACTGTTCCTGCACGGCCTCGGCCGCGGTGTCTTGAACCCATTGGCGGAAAACTGTTCGCCACATCGGTGGAAAACGTGACTTAATTGACGAAAGGGTGGACTGGCACGATGGAAAAAGATCCCTATCTTACTCAGGGCGACGTATCAACCTCACTGTCCATGCCAGGTACCCGACTTTATCATGATGACCCAATTGAGCGACAAGTTCCAGGGCTGCCGACTCGTCTTTCTTCTGCCGCTGGAGAGAATCGCAAACCTCGGCAAACGCTTGCACGGAAGTGAAATTCAGTCTTGGGAGGCATGCGCCACTCAGGGCCGCGGTAGAAGGTTGGATGATCCATTTGTCGGGCTTCCAGGTAGCTCGATTGCTGTTTAAACATAAGAGCGATTCATGAATTGCCCCTGCCGGTGGGCAGATTTCGTGGTCGCGGGAAAACACGGCAAATGGCACGGTGGTGAAGGCTAAAGCCTTCACCCAAAAGCGGCGATGAATCGCCGCACTCCATGGAGTGCGGGGCTTCAGCCCCGCTTTCAGCGCGGGACTTCAGTCCCCGCTGAAAGGCAATTCATCATCGAACGTTGATAAACGGACCCGACAAGCGGGTCCCTCCGAAAAATGATTCGGAGGGGCACGCTTGTCGTGCCCAAGGAAAACGAATTGATCATCGAACGTTGCACGGCGGACCTGACAAGCGGGGCCCTCCGAGATACTCTCCGCTGTGTGGATTGGAGGATCGGGTGCCCACAACCGGTCACCCTGGTTCGATCCAGGCCGAGGGCAAGGTGGTGAAGGCTAAAGCCTTCACCGAAAAGCGGCGATGAATCGCCGCACTCCATGGAGTGCGGGGCTTTAGCCCCGCTTTCAGCGCGGGACTTCAGTCCCCGCTGAAAGGCAATTCATCATCGAACGTTGATAAACGGACCCGACAAGCGGGTCCCTCCGAAAAATGATTCGGAGGGGCACGCTTATCGTGCCCAAGGAAAACGAATTGATCATCGAACGTTGCACGGCGGACCTGACAAGCGGGGCCCTCCAAAAGGAAGCGGACCCGACGAGCGGGTCCCTCCGACGTTGGTAAAGGCGATTCATGAATCGCCCCTACCACATGTTCAGTTGACTATTTAACCCTTGATCATCAATCCCGCTTGACCGGGCACCACAAGCAGGTCCCACTGGAGGGGATGCTCTTTCATTCGTGTCAGCCGGAAACAATGCAGCATTTTGGATAGTCGGCAAGAGACCGGACGTCGTTCGATGGTGGCTGCGGGACAGGAAGTTATCGTCGGTGGGTTTTGGTCGATGGGCAACCCCTCAGTCTCCAAACAGTTCGGTGTAATAGGTGCCTGCGATTCCCACGCCCACCCGCTTGTGGTTGCCCAGCATGTTCTTGTGATGGCCGGGACTGTGGAACCAGCCCATGTTGGCGGCGTTCCCATCGCTGTAGCCTGCGGCGATATTTTCTCCGGAGGCAGAAGTGCCGAAGCGGCGGGCACGGTCCCACGGGGTCGTTTTGCCCGGCACGGGCGATGTGTGATCGAAAAAGCCCAGGGTTTTCATGTCGTTGGAGTGATCGCGGGCAGCCGCACACAGCCGAAGGTCGATGACGAGAGGGTTCAGCCCAAGCAGGACGCGGGTCATATTGAGCGCCAGAATACAGCGTGCCTCCTCTCGCTGGAGCTGTTTGGCCAAAATCGCGTTTTGGGCGAGGACCTGTCGAGCAGGGGGATCCATCGGCGAAACCAAAAAGGCCGCCAGGGTTTCCTCGCCCGCCAGATATTCCTCAAAACTTGGTTGAGTATCCGGGCGACTTTCGGGTGGAGCGGCGTTGTAGAGGACGCGGGCACACTCTTCCCACAAGCTGCCCCATTCGCTGAGCTTTTCCCGTTCGCTTCGCAAGGTGTCGGAGGAAGCGAGCACGACTTCTCGGGGAATGACGAGCCATTGCTGGAGTTGCTTCAATCCGGGATCGCCCACCTGCTGGATCATCTCCTTGGTGAGGTCGGGTCGCTGACGGAGAGTCAGCACCGCCTCGCGAACGGCCGCCACCTGTCGGGGATCCACCTGTCGCAAATGCTGACCTGCCTGGCGCTGGGCCTGTCGGGTGAACATCTGGCCGTATCTTTCCAGCCGCGCGGAAAGTTGTTTCTCAATGACCGGCAGCAGGGCTTCCACCCAGGCGGGGCCGCCTTCCACCGCTTGGGCAACGAGCTGGCGACGTTCGTCCATCGTCGTGCGCGAAGATTGAAACTGACTGACGAGTTCCCGGATGGCGGGACTGGTTGAAGAACGTCGGGGTTCACCCGACAAAGCGCCCGATGTCAGCCAGAGAGCGACCATACCCGAGAAAAGAACCAAGAGGACCGCCCGCGGAGTGTGCCAGAAGACCGGTTGGACGGTACGGAAGAGGGCGCTCACGCGCGTCTCCCTTTTTGATTGGAAAACCATCTTCGGTTCGCCCGCCCCATAAACCTCGGCCACCAAACGCCGTGCGGGTTGTGACGTGCCGTGCACGGGGGAGTGTCCCACCACTGGTCACGTCTTGGACGAACTTCCGGACGTTGCGGAGCTGGGCTGCGTCTCCGGCTGGGCGGGTTCCGAGTACTCTTTTTCGAGGATGGGCACGACTTTTTCGTGGAATTCACGGAGCGGATAGTCAGCCGGGAGGCTTTCGCCAATTGTGCTGAGCAATCGGTTGTAATTGATATCCAGCTCAGCGAGTTCCGTGGCGGTTCGCCGATCCGAGAGCCGCGCCAGGTGAGGGACTTTCTTGAGCAAGGCGGCAGCCTGGGGAAGGGCCTGTTCGAACTCCGCCCGCGCCTTCGCCAGGTTGGCAGGATTGACCCCGGCGGTGAGGATGGAATTGGCCATGGCCGCGTGCCGCTTGATGGCCACCAGTTCAGGAGTGTGCAGGCACTGGATGCGGATGATATCGGCCAGCACAAAATTCCGCGGGAAGACATCTCCCAGTTTGACCATCACTGCGTCGTAGAGGTCGATGGCGTTCATCATATCGTTGATGGTTTGTCGGTCGGACAGCAATTTCAGGCTTTTCACCAGTTCGGTCAATTCGTGGAAGCGGCTGAAGGCCTCTTCCAGATTGGAGCGTGCCTGGCCCAAATCTCCCGCCCGGATGGCCTTTTGTGCAGCGGCCACTTTTTCCATGGCGATCTGATATTCCGGCCGCCGCTTCACCCGACGGCGAATAATGTCCTGGAGCGCGAAATCTTCAGGAAAGACTTCGTCCAGTTGGTCCAGGATTCGCATGTATCGGTCAGTGATCTCGGATAGGTCGCTGACAAAGGCGTCGTCATATTGAATATCGGGGTTCTTTTCGATAACTTTCTTCCATCGTCGCGCGGCTTCCAGGAAAATCTCCATGGCCGTGATGTGATCGTTGTTGTGATAGGCTTCCAGGGACTGGAACATGGCTTCCCGGGCAGCGACGGCTTCAGGCTGCTGTTCCACTTCCGCGTGTCGTTTCCAGTAGTCGTAATTGACGATGGTGCGGTTGTGTTCGACGATCTGCGCCCGACGTTCCAGCTCCATGGCCTTGCGGGCAAGTTCCAGGGCTTTCTTTCGCTTGGCCGGATCTTTGATGCGACGCGCCACCTGCTCGTGGGTGAGCCGCATTTTGATTTCGGCGGATAGCGCGAGGTCCGCCTGTCGGGCCGTACGATCATACGGCGGGGTGTCGTAGGCCTCCCGTTCTTCCGGCGTCAGCTCTTTGCGACGTTCGGCGAGCAGTTGCTCGCGGAGTCCGGGTTCGAGTTCGTCGATCTGCTGGGCGAGTTCCCGTGCCTGCTGGAGGAGAAGCTCGCGCTCATAGAGGCGGATGATGGGAAAATCCTCGTAACCACTGGGAAGTTCCCGGTGACCGAACTCGTTGACGAACTCGTGCCATCCGGTTTTCCAGGCATCCATCGCCGTTTCACCAAAGGTGCCCTCTTTTTCGATGGCTTCCGCATAGTTCATCTGGAATTTAGGCCGGTGGGAATAGAAGATCAGCGGAGTGGTGCGCAGAATGGCCCCCTGGTCGGTGAGGCGCTCGGCTTCTCGATACCAATCTTTCCCCACCAGCCAGTTGTCACGTGGGGGACGCCCCTGGTGAATTTCATAGGGGTCGGCAGGATCCATAAACAGTCGCCGGAATTGCTTGCTTTCGTCGGCCATTCCGATCTTCCAGCCGTAGGTCCAACCCACGTCGCCGTAGAGGACGGGCTCGCGCTCGTTGTAGCGAATGCCCTCCTGGAGGAATTTGATCCCGCGGATCACCCAGCGAAACCGTTCACGGTAGTCGTCGAATTCCACAGAGACGTTGAAAGAGAGATTCCATCCCTGATGGCGCCACACGGTGACGAAATGCGGCTCCAGTTTGACCATCTGCTCCAGGGCGGCGGAGAGATTCGTCCAGTCTTTGCGCCGTTTGTAGTCCTCCGCCTTCATCCAGAGGATGTGGACGGCCACGCCCCGCATTCCCAGCGTCGCCAGCTTGATCGCTTCGCCGCTGGGATCGAGCTGGCCAAGTTGCGTGGGCGTCAGACCCTCCTTTTCGCGGACCTGGGCCAGCACTCCGCCGGGACTGCTCCTTTGAGGATCCCGCGAAGGGGCCGCCGGCGTCCCCAAATAGGCGAGTACCCCCAGCAGGACCGCCATGATGACCAGGTAGACAATCTTTCTTAAAAACTGCTGACGCGAGGTCATGCTGCCACCTCACGAGATCGCAGGAAGAAATGGCCGGCCACGATGAGCAACACCAGATAGCCTGCCACGGTGATGATATTCACAGCCAGTAAACTGGGACTGACGTTGTATCCGTACGCCACGAAGTCGATGAATCCCAGTCGGTCCATCGGCGGGATGATGTACGAAAGCAGGTCGAGCCAGGCCAGGAAGACTGAGTCGATAGCCCGGGCCACCATCAGACCCACCGTGCGAGGAATTTCCACCATCACGCCTTCCTGGGTGAATAAACGGATGGACGACTCGATGGGGCCGAATCGGGCGGGTGTTTCCACTCCCGGATACAGCTCACCCGTCACAATCTGCCGCATGAACTGGTGGGCCATCCCAGCAATCGTGACACCCAGCGTGGAAACCAGCGTGACCGGCGTTCCCAGGAAGGTGCTGAGCGTCACTCCAAAGCCGATGGCCAGCACCATTTGCAGCCAGATGCCTAAATAGCCTTTGAACAGGTTCAGGAAGAACGAACGGTTTCCTGCCCGAATGTACAAATCCGGTTTGGCCATGCCAAAGTACTGGCCACTTTCCAGACAGCGGATCCAGATCTCGATCTTTCCGTCCGAGGATGTGAAGTCCCGGAAAAGGTCAAATTCTTTCTGGGAAAGGACTTGGGGGTCCACGGGCTTGAGCCTGACGTATTCGATGGTGCCGTCGGCATGTTTGATTTTGCGGGGCTCCACGCGGACGCTGGAAAACCGGGTGATTTTCTTGGGGATATCCAGCGCCAGGATGCTGAACTCCTTCGACTCAAAGACCTGCAGTTCCACCATCAGGCCATTTTCCGGATTGCGGACCGAGAGACTCCCCAAAATTCCCCGTTCGATGTCTCCCTTATGGGTACGGAAGACGCCAAGGTTCATTTCGATGGGGATGGTGTCTCCGGGGAATTCATCCGGTTTGAGGTCCTTGAACGTCCAGATGGCAGCCGCCTGGGAAGCCCCTTCGATGTAACTCCGATATGTCCACTCATCACCGACGCTGATTCCCTTTTCGACGTCGAAGCCGTTCCGGTCACGAAACACGAGGCTGCCGTAGATGGGGACCCGGGCGACCAATTGCCCTTCCGGTCCGCCCAGGCGATACGTCACTTTGCCATCGGCTGACTTCTCCACCCGCACCGAATGCGTGTGCCCCCGTTCCATATCCACGCGGGGATTCCCGTTGGCGTCCACGAAAAACCGGTGGCGGTGACCCCAGGTCGGTTCGGTCCAGCCCTGAAGGGCCTGGCCCTGCGAGCCGTCAGGGAGGGTGACCGGCTCACCCAGGGGACGCAAATCCGCCGGGTTCACAACGTGCGTGTGATGGAGCCCGCGGACGACAAACGGATAACTGATGATCCACATCGTTCCCAGGATGAAGCTGCCCACTGCCACCAAACCCAGAATCTGGCCGGTGACAATCTCGGAGGTGCGGACCGGCTTGGTGAGAACGGTGAAAATCGTTTTGTTTTGAATATCACCGGGCAGCCGGAATGCCGCCAGGAAGATGACCAAAAGGATAACCAGGTAATTCGTAGTGCCCAGCACGAAATTGAGATACAGCCGATGGGGCTCGGAACTGGTGGGGTCGAGAAACCAACCGGCAAAAAGAAGGCTGACACAGAACAGCAGGACCACGACGGTCACCTTACGGCCAAAGGCTTCCTTGATTGTAAGCCAGGCCAGAGCCCCGATGCGGCGCGGGCTGACCAGGACCAGGTCGATCACGCCCGAACGCAGCAACTCCCAAAAGCGCCGCGGTGCCCGCCGGCCATAGAGAAGCAGACACCAGAGAAAGCCGATCAGGCCGCACAGGGTTATAAGGCCAAGTGCCGCACTCAGCCACGCGAGGAACGCGGGGCCAATCCAGCTAGAAAGTTGGGGCAATTCAATTTCGATCGGCATGGCCGTCACCTCGTCCGTGTGCTCGCAGTCCCGGATGTTCTTCGCTTTCCCGGATGATCCGCAGGAACAGATGTTCCAGGGTGGTGGTGGGATTTCCCCAGGAAAGGATTTCCAGGCCGTGCTTGGCCAGAACGGCTTTGACCTCAGACTCCGCTTCGGGGGACATCCTGGGGACACGGATTTCTGTGACGTCCCGCATGGCGAGAAGCTGATCGACCCGCCCCAGTTCCTTCAACTCTCCCTGATAAAGAATGCCGATTCGGTCGCAGACGTCCTGAACGTCGGCGAGGAGGTGGCTGCACATCACGACGGTCTTGCCCTGATCTCGCAGGCGAAGGATGAGATCCTTCATCTCTCGCGTTCCGATCGGATCCAGCCCGGAAGTCGGCTCATCCAGCAGAATGAGGTCCGGATCGTTGATGAGGGCCTGCGCCAGCCCGATTCGGCGGGTCATGCCCTTGGAATATTCTTTCAGCGGCCGTTTCTTGGCCCAGGTCAGTCCGACCATTTCAATAAGGTCCGCCACCCGCTGTCGCCGGACAGATCGCGGCATATTGAACAGGCGACCGTAGAAATCGAGCGTCTCTTCCGCGTTGAGAAAGCGGTAGAGGTAAGATTCTTCCGGGAGGTAGCCGATGCGCTCGTTTTTTGAGACATCGGTGGCGGGTCGACCGAACACGTAGACCTCACCGGAGGTCGGCAGCAGAAGCCCCAGGAGCAGCTTCATCGTGGTCGTTTTGCCGGAGCCATTGGGTCCCAGCAATCCAAACACCTCACCACGATAAATCTGCAAATCAAGGGCTTTGAGGGCCTGCACCTTGGTGCGTCCCCAGAAGTCGCGATACACCTTGGAGAGGGTTCGCGTCTCGATGACGACTTCCGGCGGTGACTGGCCGGTTTCCGACGGCCGGGCGGCCGGACTCACTTGTGCCTCGCTCATCGCCATATCCCTTTATCGTTGGCCATTGGATTTGTGGCAACCTCTCTCACACCGGCAAGGGGGCTGGTGCGCTCTACGCGGTCGATCGGTGAGCTGTTCAACCGGTTTGGGAAACCCAATTCCCGATGACTTCAGCCAGGCCCGCGTCATGATTAATGCCCCGCCTGCACTGGTTGCCCCTTTCTGGAACAGCCCCGGTCACGCTGCCCCCGCCAGTGCCCGGTAAAACCAGCGAGCCCCACTGGCGAGTACCGGGAGCAGTCCACAAAGCGAACACATCTTGATCCACAGGGGTTTTTAACCACTCTATGGTAGTATTAATTCTTTTGCCGAGGTTTTCAGTGTCGACTCTTTCCGAATTCGCGAGCCCCGTTCTGCAGCCCATCCTCATATTATGAGGGGTGCGAAACTACACTGCGGTGGTAATGTAACCCTTTTGTCTCTCCCGTGCGGATGGGGATAGCTTCTTTCTACTATAAATCCGACTGGAGGGCGGAACAACGAATTGGCACACTGATCCATTCTCGCAAGAACCGCTGAGATGGCGGGGATGCAATTGGTTGTAGGGGCAATTCATGAATTGCCCCCAACGAGGTCCCTGCGGCTTGAATCCCGGTTCCACGCAAGCCCGTGGGGACATTAGCGTCCCCATCGGCCGAGTGAAAAGTGCGGATGGTGTCAGGTTTGGCATAAATCTTGTGCGGGGACCTCGCAGACCAGGTTTTTGGGAAGGAAGTCCTGTTGCGGTCGTTAAGGGAATTCGTTAAGGGAATCTGAAATTCGAAAACTTCCATTGACACTTGACAGGTGGCCGGCAGCCGGGTATGGTGAACAAACACTGCCTAGGCAGATAAGTTGCCGCCAGCTTTGCAGGGTGAACGGCCCCGCGCAAGCGGAGGGCTGCGCGGACGCGGCTTGAGATCGCAGTATAGTTTTGGGAACCGTCGCAAGCCGGGTGTGCGGCGACTTGCTGCACGACGGCGGCGGACGGTTTTTTGTTATTTAGTAGCTCGAACGTCTGTCGGACGCACGCAGGTTGTCAATGAACCCCGACGAACTGCTGAGGATCGTCGACGCGATCCACCGGGACAAAAACATCGATAAAGAGGTCGTCTTCAGAAGTATTGAGGCGGCCCTCACTTCGGTTGCGCGCAAACGGTTTGGTGAGCATGAGGAAATCAAAATCGTCATCGACCGCAAAACCGGTTTGATTACCGGTTATCGGGGCGAACAATCCATCGATCCGGAACAACTGACACGGATCGGTGCCCAGGCTGCCAAGCAGGTCATCCTCCAGAAAATCCGCGAAGCGGAACGCGACGTCCTCTATGATGAATATCAGGAGCTTCTGGATCAGATTGTGACGGGCACGGTGCAAAAGGTCGAGCCCCGTGCCGTCATCGTCAGCCTCCCGCGGACAGAAGCGATTCTTCCCAAAAGTGAACAGATTCCTGGCGAATCACGCCATCCGAATGAACGCATCCGTGCCCTGGTCACCGAAGTGAAAAAGGTGGGACCGCGGCTTAAGGTGGTTCTCAGCCGCATTCGTCCTACTTTTGTCGTGCGACTTTTCGAGCAGGAAGTCCCTGAAATCAGCGACGGCATTATCGAGATCAAGTCGATTGCGAGGGAACCCGGTTATCGCACCAAGGTAGCCGTCGTCAGTCTGGACCAGCGGGTCGATCCCGTGGGAGCCTGCGTGGGACTCCGCGGCAACCGCATCCGCAACATCGTGGAGGAATTGAACGGGGAACGGATTGACATCATCCGCTGGGACGATGATCTGATGGTGCTGATTCCCAACGCCCTCCAGCCAGCCAAGGTGGAGGAGGTGATTCTCTGCCAGATGCTGGGACGGGCCATCGTCCTGGTTCCGGAAGACCAGCTCTCCCTGGCCATCGGTCGATGGGGACAGAATGTGCGTTTGGCCAGCAAGCTGGTGGGATGGGACATCGAGATCATGACCCGCGACGAGCTCAATGAGCAGCTCGAACAGGCCCTACTCGGCTTCGCTTCCCTGGACGGCGTGTCGGAAGAACTGGCAGACCGGCTGGTGGGGGAAGGTTTTCTCTCCTACGATGACCTTTCCGTGATCGAGCCGGAGGATCTGATGGAAATGGGAGGCCTGACCGAGGAACAGGCCATGCATATCATTGCTCAAGCGGAAGCGAAGGCGGAAGAAGCGGAACAGCTTGCGGCCGAGGAACGGCGACGCCAGCGCCAGCTTGAACGTGAGCGGGCGGCCGCCCAGGCCGAAGGAGCACCCCCCGAGCCACCTGCCCCCTCCCCGGAGGAAATAAGCGAGGGTGACGCGGCTGCCGAAGAAGACTCCACGGCCGAGGGTGTGACTTCCGAGTCAGAGGAGGCATCGGCCTGAGGGGAGAACATGGGGCAGCCTGCCTTTTTGGCTGCTAAACCGCCTTTTTGGGCTGGTCATGGAGCTGCCAAGGCGGAAGGAAAGAAGGCTACCGAAGTAGAGGGTTCCCCTCGCCTACGGAACGGGGCGGGCAAAAAAGCCTCGCGATAACACTCCCCATGGATTTTGGAGCCGGTAAATCGTCTCTCCTGGGCCGATAAACAAAAAGAGGGATACCGGGTAAACTGGATAGGGAAAGGCAACATCCGATCCCACTCCGAGCGCTCCACGGGGTGGGTTGTCTGCGGATCGATCCGCGGTCTGGCGGAGGAGGCTGCCGATGCATAGGTAAAGGTCAAACAGGAGACGGGATTTCGCGAAACATCGCCGAAATCCGGAGGGGTTTACGTGGCGCAACGGATCTTCAATCTCGCGAAAGAGCTCAAAATCGAGACCAAAGAATTGCTGGAGGTCTGCCAGGAGTTGAAGCTCCAGAAGACCTCCGCTTTGGCCAGCCTCACTGACGAAGAAGTCTCTCTTGTCAAGGAGTACCTCAAGCGCGGCAAGGGCGGGCGAGATCGGATGGCCGCCACGGCGGGCCCGACGGCTGGCCCCATTCCGGCCTTTCGCCGGGAAGATTACATTCCCCCGGCAGGCACGGCCCTGGGAAAGGTGCCCGTCCTTGACAAAAAAGTCGAGAAACTAGCGCCGACTCCAACCCAGCGCAAAGAACCTGAGAAACCAGAAAAGAAAGAGGAACCGAAGCCGGTCGCACCTGCGGTACCCACCCCCGTTCCAGAAGAAGTCCCGGTCGCTTCCGTGGCGGTAGAAACGGCGCCACCTCAAGAGACGCCCGAGGTCGCCCCCCTAGCAGAAGCCGTTCCGCCCGAGGCTTCGCCGCCTGTTGTGACTGCGGAAGTGACCGCGGGACCGACAGAGGCAGCAGCTGCGGAGGCACCGCCGCCGGAAATGCCGCCTGTGGCCGAGCCCGTTGTCTCCGTCGAGACAATTCCCCCGGGTGAGGTCCTGGAGAGCGAGCTTGTTGTTGAGCAAGAGAGGGCGACGGCCGCTTCGACTCCCCCGGTCCCCCAGGCCGAGGAGACTACTCCAGCGGGGGCCCAAGTGGAGGTTCCCCCAGCAGGCGCGGACATTGGGGCGGCACCTGCGGTCCCCGTCGCGGAAAGTCAGGCTGAAGCGGTGGCCACGGCTCCCGCGGAACCCTCAGAAAAAGCAGCGGAAGGTCAGCCCCCCTCCGAAACTGCTCCGCCCAAGCCCAGTGTCCCGCCGATCGATCCTGAACGGATCGCCGCGATTCGCCCCATTCCCGAGTTGCGTCGTACCAGACGCGAGGGTACCACTCCGCCCGGTACCCCCAAAAAGGAGAAAAAAGGCAAATCCGAACCGCCTCTTCCGCGGTTAGTTAAATTGGCGCCGATGCCGCAGCCTAAACCGGCGCCAGTGGCAAAACCGAAGGAGCCACCCCCGCAAAAACCGGAGATCCGTCTGCCTCCGGATGCCATTCGGGCATCAAAGATGGGGGCAATGCCGCTGGCAGGGCATCTGCTGCGGCAACAGGAGGAAAAACGAAAGGGCAAGAAAAAAGAGGAAAAGGAGAGCCCCGAGGAAGCCCTGCCGGTCCTCCCCCGGCAAAAGGGACGCCGTGGTAAAGTAGAGGATAAAGAGGAGCTCCTGGAAAAGGAGGCCACGCCAGGCAAGCTCAAGCGTAAGAAAGAGGTGGTCGCGGTCGAGGAGGAGGAAGACCTCGAACCCGAAACGACCACCACGCAACAGACCCGACTCCGTCGTACACGGAGTGTCTCAACGGCCGCACCTCGGAAAAGCAGCGTGGTTTTGGAACTCCCTTGCACGGTTCGTTCGTTTGCGGAAGCCCTGGGCCTCCCCGCTCAGAAGGTCCTCGCCAAGCTCTTTGAAATGGGGACCCTCGCCAACATCAATGCCACTCTGGATCAGGCGACGGCCGAGCTGCTCGCCGCCGAACTGGGAGTGGACGTCACCTTCCGCGCCGAAGCCGATCCGGAAGAAGAAATTGAAGCCATCTGGAACGCCCCTGATCCAGAAGAGTCGCTCCGGCCGCGGCCTCCTGTCGTCACGTTCCTCGGTCACGTGGACCACGGTAAGACATCCCTTCTGGATAAAATCCTGGGCCTCAACGTGGCCGCCAAAGAGAAGGGTGGAATCACCCAGCATATCCGCGCTTATCAGGTGGAAAAGAACGGCCGCCCAATCACGTTTTTGGATACCCCCGGGCATGAAGCATTCACGGCCATGCGGGCCCGCGGTGCCAACTGCACGGATATTGTGGTCCTTGTGGTGGCGGTGGACGACGGGGTGATGCCTCAAACAGAAGAGGCGATCAGCCACGCCCGGGCAGCTGGTGTTCCCATCGTGGTGGCGCTAAACAAGGTAGACCTCCCCGGTACGCGACCGGAACGCGTGATGCAGCAGTTGACGGGTCTGGGATTGGTCCCCACCGAATGGGGCGGCGATGTGGAAATGGTGCGGACCAGTGCCCTCACCGGGCAGGGCATTCCGGAACTGCTCGATACACTGATCACGCTGGGCGATATCTTCGAGTTGAAAGCCAACTACGATCGGCCCGCGTGCGGTACCTGTCTGGAAGCCTCTCTCCAGCCCGGTCGGGGCGTGGTGGCCAAATTCCTGGTGCAGAAGGGAACCTTGCGGCCGGGGGATATCGTGGTCTGTGGCACGGCCCACGGTCGTATCAAGGCGATGTACGACCCACTCCAGCCGCACAAACGGGTTCAGGAGGCCCCGCCTGCGCGTCCTGTCGATGTCATTGGGCTGGATAATGTTCCCGAGGCGGGAAGTCGCTTTGTGGTCCTGGAAGACATTGCGAAAGCCCGCAAAATCGCCGAACATCGGATGGAGATGGCCCGCCAGCGCGAGCTGGCCCAGGTCCGTTCCCATGTCACCCTGGAGAATCTCTTCGAGCGGCTCAGCCAGAAGGAGAAGAAAACGCTGCACATTATTCTGCGGGCGGACACCCGGGGCTCCATCGAGGCCATCCTCAAGGAAATCGCCAAACTGGAGCATCCCGAGGTCAAGATCGAGGTCATCCAGGCTCTGGTGGGTGGAATCACCGTGGCGGACGTCCATCTGGCGGATGCTTCCGACGCCGTCATCATCGGCTTCAACGTGGTTCCGGACGAGGATGCCCGCCAGCTTGCCGAACAGCTCAACGTGCAGATCCGACGGTACGACATCATTTACCAGGTGGCGGACGACCTCAAGGCAGCCCTGGAAGGTATGCTCCAGCCGGAAAAACGCGAGGTCGAACTGGGCCGCGCCCTGATTCAGAAAGTGTTCCGTATCAGCAAGGTGGGAAACGTGGCCGGTTGCCGTGTGCTGTCCGGCATCATCACCCGCGATGCCCGTCTCCGCGTGATTCGCCAGAACCGCATTGTAGGGGACTACCCAATCGAGTCTCTCCGCCGCGAAAAGGACGATGTGCGGGAGGTCCGCGAAGGCTACGAATGCGGTATCAGACTCGCCGGTTTCGACGATATCAAGGAAGGGGATATTCTCGAGGCTTATCGTGTGGAGGAAGTCAAGCGCAGCTTCGAAGCAGTGGGACAATCCGCCTCGTAGTCGGGTGGGTCGTCCCGAAACACCTCCCCGCGTGGCGGACTGTCGTCATTCCCGTTTCCGTAATAATGTAAAGAACACAGGCAATCCGTCCTTTTGCCCGGAGAGGAAATCGCTATGAGCTCGCGACGTGCCCTGAAACTCGCCGAAGCGGTACGACATGTCGTCAGTTCGGCGATCCTCTTCGAATTGAAGGATCCCCGTGTGAGGGACGTCACCGTCACCTACGTCGAGGTTTCAGAGGATCTCCGCTTCGCCAAGGTCCACGTTTCCGTAATGGGAGATGAAAAGCGGCAGCGATTGACACTCCGCGGATTGCAAAGCGCTGCTGGCTTCCTGCAGGCCAAATGCGCAGAAAAGATCGAAACCCGGTGGACGCCCAAGCTGACGTTTGTGCTGGACCAGGGCGTCAAGCATTCCATCGAGATCTCCCGAATTCTCGCCGAGGTTCTTCCGCGACCTGCTGCCGCAGATGAAGGAAAGCCTTCAGCGGAGGAAGAAACCGAAACGGCTCCGGACAGCAATGCGGAGTCGGTGGTACCAGATTCGTCGGCGGATAAGCGCGAAATTGCGGAGGCGAGTTCCGAGCCGGAGTCCCATCCGCAATCGGCGTAAAATCCAACACGGTACCGTTTCGGCAGGGTCTCTTCCCAGGGGTGAGGATGGCCATGGCCCGAGGACAGTCGAGTTCAACCAGGACTTCAGGAAGAATGACCACACCGAGTCGCACCCAGCAATTCACCCGCCTGCATGAACTTTTGGCTCGGCAGTATAAGCCCAGGCCCGCTGATCCAGGGCTGCCCGTTCTCGAACACCTGATGTTTGCAGCCGTGCTGGAAAACGCCCGGCACGCGGTGGCGGAGCGGGTCTTTCAGGTGCTCAAAACCGAGTTTTTCGACTGGAACGAAATTCGGGTATGTACAATTCGTGATCTTTCCGAGGCCGGCGAAGGATTGCCCGATCCCGCGGCCGCGGCGACGCGCATCAAGTATCCTCTTCAGCACATCTTTGAATCGACCTATTCTTTCGACATGGAGGACTTGCGGAAATTGACGCTGGGGCAGGCAATCGAACGGCTGCAGAAAATCGAGGGCGTCTCCCGCTTCATGGTCTCCTATGTGGTACAAAACGCCCTGGGCGGGCATACGATTCCCCTCGATATGGCCAGTTTGCGGGTGCTGAACCTGCTTGGCCTGGCGGACGAATCGGAAGTGGCCTCGGGCACGGTGGCGGGCCTGGAACGGGCAATTCCCAAAAGTAAGGGCGTCGAATTCGCCTGGCTGCTGCATGAATTCGCTGCCGAGTTCTGGGCGGATCATCACGCCCCGGTGGTGGCGAAAGTGTTTAAGGCTCTCGATCCGCAGGCACTGGAGCGGTTGGAGGCCTGGGAGCAGGGACAATTGCAACCGGCAACCACCGCCGCTGCCGAAACTGCGCCGCCTCCCACTCCTGTTGCCCAAGCGGAAGCTACGCGGGTTGTCGAGCCCAAACGCCGGGGACGACCGAAAAAAGTCGAGGGAGCTCCCTCAACGTCGGAACAACCTTCCGAGGCCGAGAAACTGGCCAGCGGGCAGCCGGCCGACGCTATGGGAGCACAGCCAGTGGAAGCGGAACCGGCTGGCGAAGCGGCTGGCTCGCCGCCCAAAAAGGCATCCAGAAAGAAGTCAGAATCCAAGCCCAAAACCGCGCGTGCTAAAAGCGCCAAGACGTCCCGAAGTGCCACTGAGGAAAAAGCGGCAAAAGGCGAAAAAAAGAAAAAGCGTGGCGGAAGCCAGCGCGGTTGAGAAAGCCGATGGACGGAAAAAGCCGCATCATGGCCTTTTCCTGGTAGCCCATGCGCCCGTAGAGATCGCCGTTAAAAACGGGCGGAAACAATCGGGGTAACTTGAGTAGATGCGGGACATACCGTTCCCAGGGAAAAATTGCGGCGATTGCCGTCTACGGCAACTGCAAGTTGTGGGGCAAGAATTCCGATCGCGCAACATGAGGAATTGGCGGCCGATCGCGAAACAGAACCGCAGCAGAAAACGAGATGACGTAACCATTGCTAGGCAAGCAAGTTAAAGGCGAAAAACTCGTATTGACAGGGATTTTGGTGAAAGTATAATGAGCGGCGGTTGGCAAATTCGGTAAAGTCGGCAGGACCGGATGAGCCTGCTGCTCGTAGGCAGCTACGGGAGGTGCAGAGTTTGCGAACTTTCGCGAACTCGCCGCCTGTTTCCCGGATAGTGGTGACACGGAGGACCAGAGACCCGCAGCCAACTGCCGACCATCGGGCTGGGGTTTCGTTGACTTTCCGGCGAGAACCGTGGCGAAGAAAAGGAACAGCCAATCACCGCTCGCAAGCAAGACTGTATTCACGACGGGAGAAGCAGCGAAGATCTGCAAAGTGAGCCAGCAGACCATCATTCGCTGCTTCGATTCCGGTCAATTGAAGGGATTCCGCGTTCCGGGAAGCCGTTTCCGTCGTATTCCCCGCGATGCTCTGATTAACTTCATGCGGGAAAATGGCATCCCATTGGATGCCCTCGAAAACACCAAACACCGCATCCTCATCGTCGATGACGATGAGGAGCTAGTGGAACTCATTCGGGATGTGCTCCTCCGCGATGGTCGCTTCGAGGTCCGCACCGTTAATAACGGATTTGAGGCCGGGATGGCCGTCAAGGAGTATCATCCCGACCTCATCGTCCTTGACATCATGCTTCCCGACATCAACGGGAAGGATGTCTGTCAGGTGGTGCGGTCCGATCCCAACATGAACGATATCCGCATCATCTGCATATCGGGCATGGTGGAAGAGGACCGCATTCAGGAGCTCAAAGCGGTGGGGGCCGACGATTTCCTCCACAAACCGTTTGAGATCGAGCAACTCGTCGATCGCATTTGCCAGTTGCTCGATATTCCCTCGCGGTCCCACGTTTGAACGGTGAACCGGCGGAGCCGGGGCTCTCTTCCCTCGCGGCTGACCGGGGAGGATTTTTCCGCGCAGGGTTCTCAGGTGTATCCCTGATGTTCGAAGTATTCACATGTTCTCCGGCCGAGAGGACCTTCTGGATTGCTGATGCCACCCTCGTGGGGGTCAGTCGCGCGGTGTTTCGCCATGTCGACCGGCTGATCGACGCCGCACCCGCCTGGCGCGAGCTCGGTTCCGATTTTCACCGCCCGCTCGGTGCGGAACTGCTTCATGTCTTGCTCCGCGATCCGCTGGCGCTGGCGGCCGTCCTGAAAGACCTTGCCTCGGACAGTGCGTCTCTTCTCCCGGCAAATCCGACGGACGTGTTCCTCGCTTTAGAATCACGCCTCATCGATGCATTTGTGAGGAGCCTTAAAGACTCACCCGAAGCAACCCCGTTGTTGAGACTCCACCCTGTTCGGTACCGGTCCGGCTACCGAAACATTGAGCAACTGGATCAGCGGTTTCCGGACGAGCTTCTGGTGCAGCGGGTGTTTCTGACGAGCCTGTTGACCCGATTGTGGCTGAAGTCCGAGAATCCGGGACTGCTCCGAGTGGGGGACCTCGCGGTGGCCTTTCTGGCGGCGATCGACACGATCGATGACGGCGAGTCGGATTTGCCGAGTGAAACGCCTCGTTCCCTGAGCGAGGTACTCTCGATTGTTCGTGCCGTGTGGCGTATTGTGTGTTATCTTCCGGAACTAAATTTCACGCTTTTCTGCACGCAGTTAGCGCAGAAGGATTGGCCACGAATTTGGGAACTATTGCTCGAGAAAGCGAGCGTCCTCCCGGAAACCCGAACGTTCATTGGCCGGGTTGTCGGTCAAAAAACTCGGAGAAAAGTTCACGAAGCGACAATTGTCCTTCTTCGGTGGGAAAGCTGGTGGCAGACGATCACTGGGGCCCGCGAGTTGTATCTCACTGCCCTCCATATCCTTCGCAAATCTTTGGCACTTCCAGGCCGATTGGCGGAGGTCCTGGAAACTCTGAAGCTGGACGCCCTGGCCGACTTCGCCGCCGGCGCTGCCCACGAGATCAACAATCCCCTCGCCGTGATCGGTGGTCACGCCCAGCTTCTTCTTCGGGATGCCAAAGACCCGGATACCCGGCGCACCCTCGCGACGATTCTTGCACAGGTGCAACGAGCCCACGAAATGATTGCCGACACACGGCTTTTTGCGCGGCCTCCACAACCGAACACCGCACCCGTGAACCTTGCCGAACTGCTGGAGACGGCGATTGCCGAGTTGACGCCGCTGGCCCAGGAAAGGGGCGTTCGCCTTACTGCGTCGAGTGCGTCGCCGGCGGAAGGAGCAGTAGTGAATGCCGACCGCAACCAATTGCTCATCGCTTTCGAGGCGATTGCCAAGAACGCCATTGAGGCTTGTGGCAACGGCGGGGAAGTCCGATTCGGCTGGGTGAACACATCAGCAGAAGTGGTGATCGAAATCGCGGACACCGGGCCGGGAATTCCCGAGGAACATCGGCCGCACATCTTCAATCCGTTTTATTCGGCCCGGCAAGCGGGGCGAGGTTTGGGAATGGGTCTGCCCAAGGCTTGGCGGATCGTGCATCAACATGGGGGACGAATCGAAGTCTCGTCCCCTCCCAGCGGCGGAGCCCTGTTTCGGATTCATCTGCCATGCTTGAACGAGTTGGCTGAATGATGAGACCGGAAAAACGGGCCATTGCTCGTTTATGAAGCTTCTGATTGACAATCCATTTGCGATGTGCTGTTCGCTGTGCGAGAGGATCTTTGTTTGCCCGCCGAGGATGGGGGAATGGGAAAACTGGCCATCCAACGGGAAAGCAGGGTCCCCGTGAACATGCATCCAAAGGTATAGAGGGCGCAGGGAATGGCGGCCTGCGGCTGATCGGGAAAGAGGCTTAAAGCGAGCGTCGTTCCCAGACCAGCGTTTTGCATACCGATTTCCAGTGTGAGGGCCCGGCGCATGCCCACCGGCAGTCTCGCGGCGATGGCCGCCAGATAACCAGCCGCATATCCGCCGAAATTGATCATCCCCAAAGCTGCCACCAGGATGCCGTTCACAGCGTACAACTGCGTGCGATTAGCGGCCACCACCACGGCGATGATCCAAAGGATGACGAGGTTAGCAATGATCGGCCCGATCTTTTCTGCGGTTTTTCGCCATAACGTTGAAAACTGAGACAGGGCGAACCCCACGGCCACGGGCAAAACCACCATGAAAAGGAGCTCAACACCGGTACGAACGACCGGAAACTTAGCAAATCGGCCCACCGTCAGCCACATGACGAACGGCACAACGAGCGGCGAAAGAAGCGTGGCGCTTGTGGTCAGGCTGACAGAATAGCTGACGTTTCCCCGGGCAATCAACGTCAATACATTGGACGCCATGGCACCTGGCACACAGCCCACCATGAGGCAGCCGATCAGCCAGGGGCCCTTCAGTCCCCACACTTGTGAGGAAAGGTAGGCGAGGGCGGGCATCGAGCTGTACTGAACAGCTGTTCCGAAAAACACGAGCGGCCAGCGTTGAAACACTCCCAAAAGCTCTTCTCGGGCCAGCAACGAGCCGATCGCCAGCATGGTTAATGCGATCAGGTGCGGTAAATAAGGCCTGCTGAGGAGGAAGGGGTCGGGTTGTTGGGCCGACTGTTTGGACCAGACGAAAGCCACCAGGCAAAGCAGGACGAGCCACACGGGGAGAAAACGCTCCAGGTAATGGCGAAGCATAGCAACTCCATTGCGTTGGCGAGAGGAATGCTAGACGCCGAGCCGGCCTAGCAGAAAAACCCGTAGCCTGCCCGCCTGACCCGGCCGTTCCACCGCTCAGAAATAGGCTTTATTGTCAGCGCCGAAAGAAGCAAAGACAAGAACATTCGGCGCCCCCACTCAAGCTGGCCCCGAAGAATCCCAGCATGTTGGAAGATTGCTTACCTGCACAATAAAAATCCGCGCCGGTTTTGACTAGCTTCGCGGCGTGTTCTTTGGATGACTACCGCTGGATGGCGGGATCAGGCTGGGGCGAAAGCCCGGGTTGAACTTCCACGGCATCCATGGTGAGCACCTCACCCTGGCCACTGCGAAGCGGCTGCGGTTCGTTCGGTTGGGCGTGCCAGGGATACTCAAAAAGGTGCCGGTAATTGTAAGGACTGCGATAGTAATATCCGTGGAAAGCGGGATAGCGGTGGATCGTCCGCGGATTGCCCGGATAACAGCCGAACCGCGGCTGGTAGCAGGTTTGCGGCATTGGGCCAAACCAATCCACAATCCAACCGTGACCCGTCGCTGTCGGGCGATGGCCAATAGGCTTCCCGACCTCGATAGGAGATATCTCGGGGACGGTTTCGACGACGACCGTTTCGTTGGGCGGAAGAGGGGCCGCCTGCGATCCTCCCATGGACTCTTGAGATGCCCCCCCACTGAGAATGGAAAATGCCAGGGCGATAACCCACGTATTCATGAAACAGTCCTCATCTTTCTGGTTTGCAACTGGTTGTTGTGTTTCAGAAGCCTCAGGTTGATCGGTTGGCGATGGCTTCGTCCCGCAGATCGAGCGGAGCGCAACATCCTTAACATCCTATCGGGAATCCAGCCCGGGGAAATCGCGGCAGGTTTGCTTCATCCGGCAAAACTTGCCCAATTTGTTCGGCGCCCTCGAGCTTTTTGTCGGATTGAGCTTGAGTATATCCGGCTTTCAACTAAAATGGGCAAGATAGATAAAGAGGATAAACGTATCTGTTTCGCTTGGAAAACGTTCGACGCTCGAGGGAATCGTGGGGCTGTGACAAGGTGGACCTCGTCGGTGTTCCTCTCGTCTTCAACCGACCCCATGATTTCAGCACCCTTGGCCCGTTGTCACGTTGGTTTCCTTTGGTTTGGCGATGTCTATGATGTACCGACCGTCTCTTCTCGTTGTGAGCGGTGACCGCGAATTCATCAGTCAGCTGGAGTCGGCGCTTGCTTGGCGATTCGCCGTGATGCCGGTGGCCAAGATGAGTGATGTTTCCGGAGTCCACAGCGGACCGGAATGTATCGCCGTGGTGCTGCACGTTCACCATCCGGTGATTAACGGCTATTCGGTGAGCGAGTTATCGAAACAGATTCAGCAACTGGCCACGGTGGCGCCGGTTGTGGCGGTGTTTGATCGCGAGGTGCAAGATGCGATCGCGGAGTGCACGCAGCCGTTTTGCCGCAGTATTTTGGACCGCCGGAAAGGTGTGGACGAACTCGTGCGGACGCTGGCCGCCGCTTCCCCCCTGGAGTGGGATCTGGCCGACTTTTATCTCCATCGGCCGCACGCAGTCCTGGCGGGAAAAACCCGCTGCTGGACTACGTTCACACCGGCCGTCTTCCCTATGGTGGAGGAGCTGCGGGTGGCAGCCGCGCATGACGTCACGCTGCTTCTCATAGGCGAAACAGGGGCGGGCAAAACGTTTCTGGCGCGGACGATTCATGAGCTATCCCCGCGGGCGGGAAAGCGTTTTCTCACTGTAGCCTGCGGGGCTTTGCCTCCGGATCTCATCGAAAGTGAACTTTTCGGATATGTTAAAGGTGCTTTCACGGGAGCTGATGTTGACAAACCGGGCAAATTCGCCGCGGCTGAGGACGGAACGCTTCTTTTGGACGAAATCGATGTCCTGGCTCCCGATCAGCAGGCAAAACTCCTCCGCGTCATTGAAACCGGCGAATATGAACCTGTGGGGAGCAACGAGACCCGAATTTCTCGTGCCCGACTTATCGTGGCTTCCAACGTGGATCTGGCCCAACTGGTAGAACAGGGAAAGTTTCGGCGGGACCTGTATTACCGTCTGAACATGCTCAGCTTTTTCATCCCGCCACTTCGGGAACGGCCGTTCGACGTGGAGTACCTGGCGCGGAAATTCGCGATTCAGCAAGCGCGGTCGCTGGGAATCCCGCTCCGCGGTATAGAACCGGCTTTTCTGGCTGCTTTGCGTAATTACTCCTGGCCGGGCAACGTGCGAGAACTCGAGAATATTATTCGACGGGCGGTCCTCTACTGCCGGGATGGGGTGCTCCGGGTCAACGATTTGCCGAGCATGCTTCGGCCTCAGAGTTTCCACGAACTTCCGGTGACCGTTCCCGATATTCCGGTAAGGTGGACCCTGGAAAAGCGTCTCGAAGAGGCGGAACGTCAGATTCTGGAGGAAACGCTTCGCCGACACGGCTATCGGCGAATCGAAACAGCCCGCGAACTCGGCATCAGTCGGATCACTCTGTATCACAAAATGAAGAAGTATGGATTACTCCGGCGGATTCCTGAGAATTCGGTCACGGCTGCTGACTGAGTGCTTGAGGTGTTTGCATCGGTTGTGGTGACCGCGAACGCGGGCAAAGGGGCCGGGCTTTTCTCACCCTGGAAGTATCACGCTAATAGACAGGCCAGGAGAGCGACAAGGCGAGGCCCAAAGATAATCAGTCCGATCACGGCGGAGCCGATGGAGGCCACCAGGACTGCGGCACTTGCTACGTTGAGCGCGGTTTCGATATACCGGTCATACTCCTGGGTAATGGCGGGTGCCAGCCACTCCAGAGCGCTGTTGAAGAGCTCGGCACTCATTACCACCGTGATACTAAGGATGAGGATACACCATTCCGTCTCCCGCACCCGAAAAAGAGCCGCCACCAGAATGACCGTGATAGCCACGGCAAAATGCACCGCGAAGCTACTTTGGCCGACGATGCCGTACCAGAGACCTCGAAAGGCCGCGGAGAATTTTTCCCACCATGAGCGACGTTGTTTTACCGGCGGACGTGCCATAGGTCGAATTTCCTTTTCAAAAAAAGCGTCAACCGGAGGCCGAGATTCCACATCCTTCAGGAAGATGCGAAGCGTTTGGTGGCCTTGATTGTCCAGGGTCCATCGATTGTGAATCCTGTATGGTGTGGTGCCCTCTGGACAGTGGGCACTTCCATGTTGACGCCTCTTTCTTACTGTAGCTCATCTCCCACGGTATCGAATATGTCAAATTGAGAGGATGGAGCGGCTGTAAGGTCTATTGGTGAAGACTGAGCGGTGATTTGTTTTGCGTTACAATGGGACGATGGCCTGTAGTGGCAAAGACCGATGGCACACGGTCTGCGATGAAGACTGCCGACAAGGTTGGAATCGGGATGCAGTCGTCAGCTTTGCCGGGCATAATCAAACTGCCGGTAGTGGTTGGGGGGCGGGGGCATTCGATTAGTGAATACTTACGGAATCGCGCACTGTGATTTACAAAAAGGGGGCCGGGTGATTTCGGACGAACGTGTTCGCCCGGTGGAAAAAGATCATGGCCGTTGAAGACATTGTTCGTAGAATTCATGAAACCCCCTGGCAGACGGTTCTGGTGGCGGCGGGAGGGGGTTCGCAGGCGATTGCCGATCTGCTGAAAGTTCCGGGGGCCTCGCGAACCGTCCTCGAGGCGCGCATTCCATACTCTCCCGCTTCGCTGCAGGATTGGTTAGGCGGTCCGCCCGAACATGCGTGTTCGGAGGGCACCGCGCGGGCCATGGCGATGGCGGCATTTCTTCGGGCCCGTGAGCTGTGTCTTTCCGAGCATCCGGAGGGCGGTAACAACGTGCTGGTGGCCGGGGTCTCCTGCACGGCGTCCCTGGCAACGGATCGGCCTAAAAAGGGTCCCCACCGCATTCACGTGGCGGTCCAGCGAGTCGAATTTACGCGGAGTTATTCACTGGTCCTCAACAAAGGGGCACGGTCGCGGGGGGAAGAGGAAGAGGTGGCCCGTCGGCTGTTTCTCCAGGGCATCGCCGCAGCGTGTGATGTCCAGTTCAATGAAGAGATTCCGCTCCTGACCGGGGAGTCGATCGAACATCGCCAGGCCGAGGCACCACCCGCCTGGGGGTCGCTGTTGCTGGGCGAAGTGGATGCCGTTTCGGTGGGCGTGCCCCACGATTGGGAAAAGGGCCGTCCGCCGCTCATATTTCCCGGAGCCTTCAATCCGCTCCATGAGGGGCATCTCCGGATGGCGCGACTGGCCGAGGCCCGGCTGGGACGCCCCGTCGAATTTGAAATCTCGATACTGAATGTGGATAAGCCGCCCCTGGATTACGTGGAAATGAAGCATCGGGTGGAGCAGTTCTCTCTTCAGGAGCGCGTTTGGCTTACCCGGTTGCCCACTTTTTTGGAGAAAGCACGGCGGTTTCCCGGCTGCACATTTGTGGTGGGGATCGACACTCTTCTGAGGATTGCCGATCCACGTTATTACAGGCATGAACCGGGCCTGCGCGATCGGGCAATCGCGGAGATTTCTCAACTGGGGTGCCGGTTTCTGGTATTCGGACGGGTTGTGCAGGGACGGTTCGTCACTCTTGATGAGGTCGACATCCCGCCGCAACTGCGTGCCTTGTGCGAGGGTCTCCGCGAATCCGAATTCCGCCACGACATCTCATCTACCGAAATTCGCAGGACAGGCCAGAATCCAACGCAAATTCCCGGTGTTTAAACACGCGTTGATGTATTTCTCCGGTTTGAAGGAACGGCGAAAAGGACAGCGTTTCACGTCAGCCCAAGCAAGTTTGTTGGGGAACCAGTCCGGGCGATTGAATGGGCGCCGTTCGACGCGTGAGCCATCCCCACTTTTGTAAAACTCTGAGATGCCGGGGGTGCAACGTGTCGTCGGGGCCATTCATGAATTGCCCCGACCGAAACGCGAGCGAATTGGGGTGGATCATCCAAGTTTGACAGGCGGACGTGACAAGCACGTCCCTCCGAATACGGACCCGACAAGCGGGTCCCTCCGGGCTGAGGTGAACCCGTGTGCACGTCCGCGCCGATTGCCGAGGGAAAACTGGGGAGGTATCAGGGTTCGTCGGAAATGGGCGAGGCGGGTAGCGCATGCTAAAATATCCATTTTAAGGTGGGAATCAGCGTGACTTTTGTTGTGATCAGTAATCTGCTTGGCCCAAAATGTGGGAAACCTTTGCAGGTTACCCGCGCATGTTGCTGGGGCTGCTGGGCGGGCTGCGACATTCTAATTTTTTGAAAGACAAGGCATGGCTGTTGAAAAAATCCGTGAGCCAGAAGAACACATTGTGAAAACCGTCTGGCCGTCGATTGCGGCCTTCCGTCTCGGTCGGTGGATCGGGCGGGTATGGGAACGGGCCGTAAGCAAGGGACCCTGGGCGGCCATTCTCGCCGGAGTCTTTCTCGCGCCTCTGGCAGCGGCGGCCTACTTGTGGCGTTTACGTCCCGGGGGTGCCCGGCGTTACGTGGTCACCGACCGCAGAGTGATCATCATGGAGGGCATCATTCCCAAAGAGGTGGCGGCCGTCGGATGGGACGAAGTTGATCGTATCGACGCCCAGCCGCAGCCGGGACAAGCGGCTCTGCGAGCGGCTGACGTCGTGTTCTTCAAGGGTGATCAGCCTGTCCTGGTGTTGCCAGGCGTGTCGCTGGCCGAAAACTTTGTCCGCTTGTGTCGTCGCACCCGGCAGGCGTTTCTGGATATCGAAGCTCTGCGGCAGCGGGCCGCGTCGTGACCAAAGGCGAGATCATTGACGGGCGTCCATGACCGATCATCACCAGGATAACGCCATTTCTCGTTCCGCGGCGGATACGCCGTCGGGTGGGTTTCCCCCGAAGGAGGCCATCTTGCGTGGCCTCCGGCTCTACTTCGAGGACCTCCAGCGGGCGGGTGTCCAGCACCTGCTGATGCCGGTTTCCTCGGGGGTTGTCGGAGGTTGGACAGGGGAACCTGCCGACTCGAACGCGCAGAGGGATGCGGCGACACCGTCGCCTGGGGAGACCGGCCCGTCAACGTCCGCTGACTCCGCCTCAATCCCAGCACCCGAACCGGTTTCTCCCGCCATGCCTAAAAAACAACGTGCCCGGGAAACAGCGTCCCGCAAAGAACCTCCCGCTGAATCCACAGCGGTGCCGGGAGCGGAACAACTGTCGCTTTTGAGGGGGACTGGGCAGGGATGGCAGAGTGTGCGTTTGCCGGAGGGCAAGTCCCGTGAGGAAATCCTGGCCGAGTTAGCCCGACAGGTTGCTCAGTGTGTCCGCTGCCCCGCACTGGTGGCCAACCGTACGCAGACCGTGTTTGGGGTGGGCAATCCCTACGCGGAGCTGGTGTTTATCGGAGAAGCCCCGGGCTACGACGAAGATGTTCAGGGCTTTCCGTTTGTCGGCCGGGCAGGGCAACTTCTGACGGCAATGATTACAAATGGGATGGGCATGCGTCGGGAGGATGTGTATATCTGCAACATTCTTCGCTGTCGGCCGCCCAATAACCGCACGCCGACCCGCGAAGAGGCGGCTAACTGCCGTCCCTGGTTGGATGCGACCCTGGCGGTCATTCAGCCCAAATTTATCTGCTGCTTGGGTAATGTGGCCGCGCAGAACCTGCTGGGCACTGACCTGACCATCGGACGCTTGCGGGGAAAAGTATGGGAGTATAACGGGGCAAAGGTGATCTGCACCTATCACCCGGCTTTTCTTCTCCGCAATCCGGCGATGAAGCGGGAAGCCTGGGAGGACCTGAAATTGCTCCTCCAGGTGATGGGGCGCCCTATTCCCCGTCGCGCCACCCCCGAGACCTGATGAGAGGGACCGCCAGATGACGCGGGATGACCCGTCGCTGCGATCGCTGGGAGGGAAATCACTTTCCCGCGCGGTGCAGCGGGGAAGCACCGCCATCTTTCTCGCCCAGCTCGTTTCCCAGATTCTTTCTCTGGTCGCGCTTGGGATTCTTTTGCGAAGGCTGGGCCTGGAACCGTATGGCTTGCTGGGTATGGTGTTACCGCTTTTGGCATTTGTTCGAATCTTTGTGTATTCCGGCCTGGATGTGGCGGCCATCCAGCACACGGAGCTCAGCGACGAGCAGGCCTCGGCGCTTTTCTGGACGCAGCAAATCCTGGGTATTGCGGGGGCCATCTTCATCGCCTGTGCCGCACCGTGGATTGCCCGATTCTACGGTCGGCCCGAGTTGCTCACATTAACGCTGGCCCTGTCGGGAACCACGCTGGCCACCACTCTCGGCGCCCAGCACCAGGCCATGCTCCAGCGAAAGATGGCTTTACCCACACTGTCCGCAATTCGTGTCCTTTCCCAGTTGGTGGGCGCTGGAGTCGCCGTGGTGGCGGCTCTCCTGGGGGCGGGTGTGTGGACCCTCATCATTCAGCAATATGCGGAGCCACTGGCCAGTACCTTCCTCGCATGGGGAGTCACCGGATGGCGACCGAAATGGATCCTGCGGCGAACCGGCAGCCGCGAGCTTCTCCGCTTCGGGGGACATTACACGCTCAGCAGTCTCCTTCTCTTTCTTGTCAGTAATGTTGACAAAATCCTGGTGGGACGGTTTCTGGGAACGCAGGCCATGGCCCTTTACGGTCAGGCCTTCAATCTCGCCCAGAAGCCAGTGAGCCTGGTGGTTTCACCCCTGACGGGAATCATGCTGCCGGCGCTGGCCCATGCTCGTTCTCATCCAGAAGAGTACCGTGCCTACGCGGCAGGGTTTTTTCGGTTTCTCGCCTGGAGTATGCTCCCCTGCGGGATCGGGCTGGCGCTTGTCGGGCGGGAAACGATGATCGTGCTGGGGGGACCGCAGTGGGAGTCTGCGGGACCTGTCCTCCAGATCCTCGCCCTTCTTATTCCCGCTCAGGCCATCTTCAACGTGATGGGGAGCCTCTACTCCTCCGTCGGTCGCGCTGACCAGATGGCCCAGGCCTGCATCCCGGTGGCGGCTGTGACTTCCCTGTCCTTTTTGGTGGCGGTTCTTGCCTCCCCGGGAGAACTCAACGGGGTAATCCTCCTTGCGTGGGTGTATCTGATCGTCTTTGGTTTGCTGGTTGTGCCGGCCTACGTTGCGTGGGCGTTTCGCTGTGCAGGCCTGCCCCTGGGCTTGCTTGTGACTGCGGCCCGGCCGGCGATCGGTGGTTCCCTCCTGATGGCCGTGGCCGTCATGGCAGCCGACGTTGGCCTTCGCTATTGGGGAATCTCCTCACCCTGGATCACCTTGCCGGTGAAGATCGTCCTCGGTTGCAGCGTGTACTTCCTCGCCACGCGGAGAGAACTGCTGTACTATGCGAAAGGGGCCATCGGGGGTATTCGGCCCCTCCGTGAACAGCAGCAATCCCCATGAATTTTGCGGGAAATCGCGGGAGGCTTTTTCTGCAAGGACTTCCGGTCAGGCGAGGATCATCCAGAACCACGAGGGAAATTAAAACGGTGGAAAAGATTGGCTGCATTTCAGCCTTGCATCCAGTTTTGTGTGAAAGCGCCTATGGCTGACATTTGGTCGTTGCGGAGTACGACACTGTCGCTCGCCCGTCGGCCGCTTCTGATGGGCATTCTCAACGTCACGCCGGACAGTTTTTCGGACGGCGGACTGTACCTGGAACCGTCGGCGGCAATTGAGCGCGGCCTCCAACTGGCGGAAGAGGGGGCCGACATCATCGACGTGGGTGGAGAGAGCACCCGTCCCGGCGCTCAGCCCGTTTCGTTAAAGGAAGAACTCCGTCGCGTCCTGCCGGTCATCACAGCACTGGTGGAACGCGTGTCGGTTCCCCTCTCCATCGACACCTCCAAGGCGGTGGTGGCGAGAGAAGCTCTGGCAGCGGGCGTGCAAATCGTCAACGATGTGACCGCTCTTCGTGGCGACCCCACGATGCTGGAGGTGGTGACCGAATTTCAGCCGGGCGTCTGCTTGATGCACATGCGGGGCACGCCGCAGACCATGCAGCAGCAAGCCGTTTATCAGGATGTGGTAGAGGAAGTACGGGGATTCCTCCGGGAGCGATGCGAGGCCCTCAAAAAGGCCGGGATTCCCGAAGAGAAGCTGGCCATTGATCCGGGGCTGGGATTTGCCAAAACTCCCCAGCACAACTGGCAGATTATTGGGAGTATTCAGCGGTTTCGAGAATTGGGATATCCGCTTGTGGTGGGCCATTCCCGGAAGCGCTTCATTCGCGAGATCACAGGCGCGGAAGCTCGCAAAGTGATAGAGGGGACTTTGGGCGTTTCCCTATTGCTGGCCGCGGCAGGGGTGGACATCCTGCGGATTCATGACGTGGGAATCACCCGCCGGTTACTGGACTGGCTGTGGAAAGAGTCCAAGCCCGAGCCAGATGTCTGAGGTTCGCAGATCGCAGCCGGATTTTTTCGGAGGGGCACGCTTGTCGTGCCCGGCGACGAGGGATGGGTTATCAAATGGATGTCGGTCGGACCCGACAAGCGGGTCCCTCCGAGAAATTGTTTGGAGGGGCGCGCTTGTCGTGCCCGGTGACGGGGGAATGGATCATCGATCGGTGTTCATTGGACCTGACAAGCAGGTCCCTCCGGAATTTTTTCGGACCGGAAAAGCGGACGTGACAAGCACGTCCCACCGGGCTGAACCCCGGTCCCACGCGAGTCCGTGGAGACGCCCGCGTTTCTATCGGCGCGGGAAAAGTGCGGATGTGTCAGCATCGAAAGCGATTGACGCGGACCGAAAACGGACGTAGAGTAGCAATTGTGTCAAGCAAAATGGATAGAATTGACGTCTTGCGAAAAAACAGGTGCGCTGGTTGGGGAGCGTGCCAAGCGCTCGGTGGGGAGTATTGAGCCGAAGTGAGTCGGGGCTGATGGGGTTACCACCCGGGCTTTTCCGGCGGCCAATTCGGGAGGACACCCGTGGGCGAAGATTCATGGCCCGAGCCGGAATGCGGTGTTGGTGAAGGTAATGGTGCTGGAAGATCGCTGGGGACGCCAGATACGTTATTTGCGCCTTTCCGTCACCTCTCGGTGCGGAATGCGGTGTCTCTATTGCCGTCCTCCGGGCACGATCCTTCCCCAGGCATCCCATGCCGACACTCTGCTGACACTTGGCGAGATCCGCCAGCTTGTCGGTCATCTGGTGGCCCGGCATGGCGTGGAGAAGGTCCGCATCACGGGAGGTGAGCCCACCCTCCGGGCGGATATTGTGGAGATCGTCCGTGAGGTAGCGAGTGTTCCGGGGCTTGCTGATCTGGGGCTGACGACCAACGGTCTCCGATTGGAAGCGCTTGCGGAAAGCCTTGCGGCCGCGGGCCTCCGCCGGATCAATGTCAGTCTGGATACTCTTGATCCTGGGCGATTTCGCCAGATTACCGGAGTCGATGGTTTGGACGAAGTACTTCGTGGACTTGAGGCCGCGCGTCGGGCGGGACTTCTCCCCATTCGGGTGAACTGTGTCGTCATGCGGGGCATCAACGATGATGAATTGGACGAACTCCTTCAGTGGGGATTGGCGAACGGCTGGGAAGTCCGCTTCATCGAGCTGATGCCCATCGGACCTTTAAGTGCCCGATGGAACGAGCTGTTCGTTCCCGTCCAGGAAATGATTTCCCGGCTGACGAGTGTGCGTGAATTTCACGCTGTTTCCGAGAGGAAAGGCGTGGCGCGACTCTATGAGGTGATCCTCCAGGATGGACATACCGGCAGGGTCGGCTTCATCACGCCGATGTCGGAACACTTTTGTGGTCAGTGCGATCGCATTCGTATCACGGCAGAGGGCCGTCTCCACGCGTGTTTGATGACGGACCAACCCGTGGACTTGCTCCCCGCCTTGCGACCGAGGTTTGATTCCGCCCGCTTGGATCTGCTGATAGAACAGGCGCTCCGGCGCAAACAGCCGGTTCACCCAGGCTACGGGATGACGATGATGACTGTGCTGGGTGGGTAGCGGCACGCTGCGAAAGTGCGGTCCTTATTCCCAGCAGCAGGGATCGCGTGAGGAAGACTCGGGTGTTTCAGTACGGCGAACCTCGGGACCCCGTTGACGGCAAGGATATTCCCTGCAATCTTTCTTTTGGCAAATTGGCGAATCCAGGTTGGGAAGCGTTCCATGGACCAGGTCGATCAAATTAAACAGGGAACGTCGGGGTCGCTCCGGGTGCTTCTGTTTGGGGCCGAAGCGACTCTCCTGGGGACCAGCGAGATTTCTGTGCCGGCCGAAGAGGGGATTCGGACGGTCCGCGACTTGCGGAATTGGCTGGCCTATCGTCATGGGAAGTTGGGGCCACTCATGAACCAGATTCGGGTGGCCGTTAATCACCGATTTGCCGCCGATGATACGCCCCTTGGACCGGATGACGAGATCGCGCTCATTGGAAAGGTGTCGGGAGGATGACAGTTCGGGTAGCGATTTGTGACGGTCCACTGGCTGAGACAGCTCGCATTCAGACCACAGGCGATGACGGAGCCGTGGTGGTCTTTGAAGGGATCGTCCGCCGGCTGGAAGAGGGGCGGCCAATTTCGGGGCTGACTTACGAGGTCTACTCTCCCATGGCAGAAAACCTCCTCAAGGAGCTCGCCCAGTCATTGATCCGTGATTTCGGTGTCACGACGGTGGTCGTGGAACACAGCCGGGGATTTGTGCCGGTGGGGCAGTGCTCTTTTCGGCTTGTGGTGAGCGGGTGCCATCGACAGGAGGTATTTCGTGCCAGCCAGTGGTTTATCGATCGGCTTAAGGAAGATGTTCCCATTTGGAAAAAACCTGTCCCAGAAGACACGACGGCCGATGAGGCAGGTTGAGGGGACATTGTTCATCGCGCAGGGAAGTGATCTCCCGTTTCTGATCTGAAGAAAATCAGATTTTGGGTACCGACATCGAGGCGAATGAAAGACGACCTATGAGCACCAACAGGGAACGAACAGACACAGCGAGTCCGGGGGAGACGGTAGCGCGGTGGGCCGATTCACTTTCTCCCGTCGAGGCTGAAGAAGTGGAACTTTCTGAGGCAGTGGGACGTGTGCTGGCGGTGCCGCTGGTCGCCGATCGCGATAGCCCGCCGCTCGATGTCAGCGCCATGGACGGTTATGCCGTACGTTGGGAGGACCTGCAGAATCGTCCGGCTGTGTTGCCGGTGATCGGCGAGGCGCGGATCGGTCAGCCCCCGTTAGAGCTTGCGCCGCACTCCGCGATTCGAATCGTGACCGGCGCGCCCGTCCCCAAAGGAGCGGATACGGTGCTTCGTCGCGAGTGGGTCCGGGAACACGGGACGCACATTGAGGTTCCCGCCGAACTGGGCGTTTCGCGGGGACAGGACATCCGGTTTCAGGGAGAGAACATCTCCGCTGGGCAAACCGTGGTCCCGGAAGGAACGCTCGTGACGGCACCCATTCTGGGGGCGTGCGCGGGCTTCGGGCACAGCCGGGTGCGGGTGTTTCGGCGGGTCAGAGTGGCCCTCTTGGTCACCGGGAATGAGCTGGTGGCCGTCGATGACACAGTCCAACCGTGGCAGCTTCACGACAGCAATTCGTGGTCGCTGCGGGGATTGCTGAGCATGGTGCCTTTCCTGGAATTGCGGCTGCTCCAGCATATCCCGGACGATTTGGACCAAATGGTCGCGGCCCTGACGGGAGCCCTCGATCAGGTGGATTTGGTGTTGATGACGGGCGGCGTTTCGATGGGAGATACGGACTTCGTTCGGCCCGCGCTGGAAAAAATTGGCGCGACGATTGTCTTCCACAAGTTGCCCATCCGTCCCGGAAAACCTCTCCTGGGGGCGATGTGCCACGACAGGCCGGTGATGGGGCTTCCCGGCAACCCCGTCTCCGTTTTGGTCACCGCCTGTCGCTTCGCCGGCATGGTGCTGCGACGTTTGGGTGGGATTTCCCGCTGGCAGCCGCGTCCCACCCTGGTGGAGGTGAATGATCCCGAGGTGAGCAACCCCACGCTGTGGCTGTATCGGCCGGTACGCCTTGTGGAACAGGCCGTCGCGGAATTCCTGCCGACGCGGGGCTCGGGAGACCTTGTGTCTGCTGCCAGGTCTGATGGCTTTGTGGAAATTCCGCCGAATACGGTAGGAACAGGTCTTCGCCATTATTTTCCCTGGAGCCTGCTATGACCGGTGACTCGTCGGTTCAGAGAGAGAATCTTGAATCGCAGAAGAGGCCAAGCCACTGGGCGGACGGCCGGGCGAACATGGTCAACGTGAGCCACAAGCCCGAGTCCCTTCGTCGCGCCTTGGCTGAGGCCCGCGTCCGTGTTTCGCCGGAGCTTGCCGCAATCATTCAGTCGCAGTCGCTGTTCAAGGGCGACCTGTTCACCGTCGCGTCGCTCGCTGGGATTCAAGCCGCCAAACGTACCGGCGAATTGATCCCGCTCTGTCACAACCTCCCCCTGGACTGGGTCGATGTCCGGGTGGAACTTCGGGACCTGACTGTGGTCATCGAAGCAGAAGTCCACACGACGGGTCGCACGGGAGTGGAAATGGAGGCGCTCACGGCCGCCGCGGTGGCGGCCCTCGCCGTCATTGACATGGGCAAGAGTGTGGACCGGGGAATGGTCATCGAATCCGTGCGGCTTCTGGAAAAGAGTGGGGGCCAGCACGGGGACTACCGGGCACCCGATCGACGGGAAGAAGACGCAAAATGATCACGCCGTTTCGCGTTGCCGTCCTCACCTGCAGTGATCGTTGTTCTCGGGGTGAAAGCGAGGATCGCAGCGGTCCCGCCCTGGTGCAGTTTGTTCGAGAGAAGTGGTCGGCGGAAGTCCTCGCGGCGGCCTGTCTCCCGGATGACGCTGATCTGATCTGCCGACAGATTTTAACCTGGGCCGAAGGCGCACCACCCCCGGACCTCATTCTGACCACGGGGGGAACCGGCCTTGGGCCGCGGGATGTCACACCTGAAGCGACTCGCCGCATCCTGGATCGTCCCTGGCCGGCCATCCTGGAACTTGCCCGACTGCGCTGCCTTCCGCAAACGCCTCTGGCCTATTTATCGCGGGGGGAGGCCGGTGTGGTCCGACGATCTCTGGTGATTAACCTTCCCGGTTCTCCCCGGGGCGCGCTCGAGACCCTTGCCGCCATTGCCGATGTTATTCCCCATGCCATTGCCATGCTTCACGGTGAAGGGCATGAACAACGCGCCCACGGCGATCCTCGGTAAGTTTCACGAAGGTACGGCCGGATTGTGAATATTTATGGTCGATCGAATTCCCGTCTATATTCTGGCCGGTGGTAAGAGCAGGCGATTCGGCAGTGATAAAGCCCTGGCGACTCTCGCTGGTGAGCCTCTCCTGGTTCGGCTGGCGCGAATGGTGACACCGTTTGCAACTTCAGTGACCGTGGTGGCTGACAGGCCGGGCAAGTATTCCTCGCTGGGACTGCGGACGATCGGGGATCTATCTCCCGGTCAAGGGCCGTTGGGCGGTCTGATCACCGCCCTGGATGATCTCCGCGAACCCTGGATGCTTCTGTTGTCGTGCGACCTGGTGCTTGTGAAGGCCTCGTGGATTGACCGACTGATGAGCGCGCGTCGCGCCAACTCGCTTGCCGTGGCTTTTCACCACGACGTATGGGAGCCGCTCTGCGCACTTTATTCCCGGGATATTCGTCCTCGTGTGCAGGAGGCAATAACGGCCGGGCGTTGGAGTCTTCAAGAACTCCTCGCGGCGGTGCCCGCGGTGTCGGTGGCCCTTCCGCCAGATTGGCCGCCGATCGTGCAAATCAACACGCCGGACGATTTCCGCCGCGCTGAAGAGTGGTTGAAGATGGCGCGCCAACCGGAAGCGTGAGTCTCGGGCAGTCTTTGTGTTTTATCTATCTTGCCTTGTTCCCCGTCCCCGCCGTCTCGCTCGTTCCCACGTTCTTTCTAAAGGGGACGCGGACCCCACCATGGGTTCGGGAGATTCAACCCGGCGGGACCTGCTCATCAGGTCCACTTTCGGAGGGACCCGCTTGTCGGGTCCGATGAACACCGACTGATGACCCATTCCCCTTCACCGGGCACGACAAGCGTGCCCCTCCGAGAAAATCCCGGAGGGACCTGCTTGTCAGGTCCGATGAACACCGATCATTGATCCATTCCCCGGTCACCGGGCACGACAGGCGTGCCCCTCCGAAAAAATTCCGGAGGGACCTGCTTGTCAGGTCCGCATGTTAACCTTGGATGATCGCCCCCAATTCACTCGCATTCTGGTAGAGGCAAATCATGTACGGGCAATTCATGAATTGCCCCTACAACGCATTGTGCCGTTACACGTAGCTGCTCTTTAAAAAGTGGGGAGGCGTCAGCCCTGCAGTGGGTTGAGAAAAACGACAGAGCAGCTCGCCGCATATCCCGCTCTTCATATCCTTCATATCGTTCGGCATTGAGACTACTACGAGACTGTTATTAGCAACATAGTCACATTTAATTTCCCTGCCGGTATCTATGAAATTTTTTGTTATGGACATCGCGACCACAGCGTAAAAGACGGATGGAAAACAACAAGTTCCCACGAAGAGTCGCAAGAACGTGGAGTCGCGTATGACACTCGGCCATCTCACAAACCGTTTCGTGCGTTTGGGGCTGCTTGTCGCTGTTTTGATCGGGGCAATCCATCAGAAGGCCAACGCGCAGGCTGTCGCAGTGGCCCCATCGGTGGAAGTCACGTCACCGCTCGATTTGGATCTGCCGGCTGTCATCCACAACATTCCTTCTCTCACCGATCGCCGTGAAGACTGGATCCGTGCCACTTTGGAACAACGCAACCCCATTGCAGAAGAGATCGGCGAAGAAGGTGCTCGCGCCTATGCGAAAAGCAGGGGTTATGAGCCGATTTTCGATGGCGTCGGACGAACCATCCCTCAAGGTCTGGACCAGGTCTATCGTGATCCCAGGACGGGTGAAATCGTGGTCATCGAGGCCAAAGGCGGGACGTCTCCGTTGGGTCGGGCATATGGCTATGAGCAGGGCACCGGTCAATGGGCTGTCAAGTCGGCCGAGCGAATGGCCATCAATCCCAAAGCATCAGCGGTTGAGCGGAAGGCCGCGGAAGAGGTACTCAAGGCAGGTTTGAATAATAACCTTCGCGTTGAGGTGGTCCGCACCGAGCACGTGCTGGGCCGACCTGGTCGGGTGATCCTGGAGTCCGTGCACAGGAACTCGGAATGTGCTGAAGAGGTCCGTGCGCTGGCACAGGCGGCCATGGAGCGTTTGCGCCTGACAGGACCCACGGTTGAGGAACTTCCGCGGCGGACAATGGTTTCTCGTGAGAACTCAGAAAAAGTGGGCAGTGTCGCCCGGGGCATGGAAACGCTGACCAAGGCGCTCCCGGAGGCCGGTGAAGAGATTAAGCAGGCTGGTCGCGTGGGGCGAGGTGCGGTGGCGGCTGAGGAAGGGGCCCTGCAAGCGACACGCGGAACTGCCCGGGCAGCGGAAGCCGTGGAAGTGGCGGCGACGGCCTCCAAGGCAGAACGTGCGATGACGGGCCTGGGAAAGGCGGCCAAGGTGGCGGGGCCTGTGGCGGTGGCGGTGGACGTGGGAGTCAGGATTTACCGTTCGCACGAAGTGGAAGAAGCCTATCAGAAGGGCGAAATCACCCGAGAGCAACGCAACCTGGAGCACGCCAAAAATGTGACAGGTTGCGTGGGCGGCTGGGCTGGTGCGTTGGCCGGTGCCGAAGCAGGAGGGAGCATTGGGGCCGCTATCGGCACGGCAATCTGCCCCGGAGTGGGAACCGTCATCGGTGGTGCAGTCGGCGGAATCGCCGGGGCCATCGGGGGTTACTGGGCTGGTGAAAAGGCGGCCGAGGCCGGTACGGAAGCGGTCCTTGGCTCTTCAACAACCTCACGTTAAGGATCATACATGCCATGGAACCAAATGGGATTGACTTGCTTTTTGCTCTGCTTTGGGTCGCCGTGATCTTTTTCAGCAACGATGTTTTGGGACTTCTCGTTGGTTGTATCTTTCTCTACTTTCTGGAATGGGTGACACGGCGCTGACTCATCCCCACACTTTTTATACCGACGCGGACCTCCACATCGGTTCGGGTAGGAGCGAGATTCAACCCGGAGGGACCTGCTTGTCGGGTCCGATGAACACCGACTGATGACCCATTCCCCTTCACCGGGCACGACAGGCGTGCCCCTCCGATCCGGCGGTACGGCCAATTCATGACTTGCCCCTACAACACTGTGCCGTGGCACGTCGCCGGTCTTTGCAAAAAAGTGGGGAGGGGGCAGGCTACCGCGTACTTGACGAGGTCTTTGCGAACGTTATATTGAAGGCGGCACTTTTCAGGATGGCCACACTCGGCGGTAAAACTGCCCATTGAAATATGATTCATGCGAAGGATCATTTGCACCAAGGGGACGTCTATTTTGACCAACAGAAGCGGGCAGCCGGATTTGTCCGCGGGAATAAACTGTCTATCGCCCTGCGGTACTCATCTCATGCAGAGTATGAGCAGGACTCGCCAAGCCGCACGGTGGCAGAGTTCGACGAGAGGTTGCGGGAATTCTTTCCCTGGACGCCTCCCACTAAAAAATCCACACCAAATATGAAGATGCCAGACGAATGGGAGGAATTAACGGCTATCAATGCGGACCTGCCCAAGCGTGTCGCTGCCCTTGAAGAAATTATTCGTCAGTATGAGCAGCAGGAAGCCGAGACGTTATTACAAATGCAGTATTTGCAGGACCAAGTAGCGGAATTAACGAGACACATCGAGCAGTGGCATGTAAAAGCAGAAGATTTAATCCGAGAACAAAAGTACTGGAAACGAATAATCGCAGCCTCCAGCAGGAAATGGAAAAGCTGGGGCAGGCATTCGCGGAAGCCAAACGGCGCTGGTGGCGAAAGCTCTTAGGCCTGCCTGCTTGTTAGCCACAGGCATTAAGACTCGTAATAAATAAAAGAGCAGCGTTGATCACAGTCGTGCATGGATGAATCAGTTATAGAAAGGATCTTTTATGCCGGGATTATGGATTCTCAATTTCAGTCACCCTTTGACACCGGAACAGAAGAAGCAAATTCGTGCGCTCACGGGTCAGCGGATCAGCAAGGTGATTGATCTGAAATGTCAGTTCGATCCACAGCAGCCGTTTGTTGACCAGATGCGCGCGTTGCTGGACCAAATTGAACTCACGTATGAACAATGGCAAACCTTGCCCATCGTGGTGAATCCGCCCTCTTTCGCTCCCATCGCCTGCCTGTTTCTGGCGGAGCTGCATGGAAGGGTGGGGCATTTTCCGGCCATCATGCGTCTGCGCCCCACGAGCGACGTTCCGCCCCAGTTTGAAGTGGCGGAAATCATCAACCTGCAACAGGTGCGCGATCAGGCCAGGGAACGACGCATGAAAGAGACCGCCAGTTGAGTGGCGACGGCTTGACATGATGGAGTCAATATGCCAGAATCACTGGCCAAACGAAGGGAAACATCTGCGGGGTAACAGGAATGACTCATCGACCATCGGCGGGCAGTCGTTTTCGAGGGCAGGTTCTTGAACGAGCCTGGGCTTTCCGTGCCGCTAAGCGAGGATAACACCATGGATGATCGTGCGTTCATTGTTTTTTCCGTCGGGCCGGTCCAGTCCTTCATTTCTGCCGCGCGGACACTGCGGGATCTGTGGACCGGCAGTTTCCTGCTGGCCTGGCTAACCCGTAAGGCCATGGAACCGATCTATTCAAAACACGGGGCGGCGGCTTTTATCGAGCCCGATATGAGCCGCGATCCCATGTCCCCGCAGAACCTGCGCAAGGAGCTTCGCTCCCCCTGCTTGCCGAACCGGTTCCTCGCTGAGGTTCCGGCCAACGAGGCAGAGGCGCTCGCTCAGGCCTGCCGGGATGCTTTCGATAATGCGTGGCAAACTATTGCGGACAATGTGCGCCAGGCATTGCAGACGGAAATCGCCAAACTGAAGGGCGACGGAGCCGTGGAATGGGAGAGTTCAGTCGAGCGTTTGTGGAATGCCCAGGTTGACTCGTTCTTCGACGTGCGGGTGAGCGTTGTGCCCCGGGGAGCGATTCCAGGCGACGCGGTCAGGTCATTGCTCGGTGAGCGGGGAGAGTCAGGAGGCACCTGGGCCCACGCGTCAGCAGAAGACAGGCTGTGGACGGACCAGGCGGAACTGGCCGCCCGCGTCCACGCCACGCACAAGGTGATCAGAAAGGTCACCCGATATTCGCCGACACCGGACGCCCAGGGGATGTATCCCGGCAAGTGCTCTCTGCTCGGAACTTACGAATATCTGGGACCTGCCGAGCTGACAAAGGCCGCCGCGTTCTGGCAGGTTCTCAGCGGCAAGAACGGGGTGAGTATTGGCGGGGTACGAATCCGCCCGGGCGAACGCCTCTGTGCGGTGAGCTTTGTCAAACGGTTTGCCTGGCCGGCCTATTTTGTGAACGAACTCGCGGTTGATCCCCGAAAGATGCGGTTGGAAGACCTGGCAACCGTCGCCGCTGCCGAATGGCTCAGCCACGAGCCGGAGCTTTCTCCCCAAACAGTCCGGGACCAGCATGGCGTTTGGAGTGGCGAATGGCTCCACTGGGAGCGCCCCGAGCAGGATGAGGAGGAAGGGGCCTGTCCTCCGGATGTCTGGAAGCAGATTAAAAAGAAACGGGATAACCAGGGCAAGGCACCGGCCTATTATGCCGTGCTGATGATGGATGGCGACCGCATGGGCAAGCATCTTCGGGCAAAGCCCGGCCGCGAGCATCCCCGAACCATCAGTAAGGCCCTGATGACGTTTGCACTCAATCACGCTCCGAAAATTGTGGAAGACAATCACGGCGTTCTTGTGTACTGCGGTGGGGACGATGTGCTGGCGCTGCTTCCCACAACGAAGGTGATCTCCTGCGCCAGGGAACTCAACAAGGCCTTTCGGGAAGTGTGGGCTCGCGAGGTCCTAAAAGGACAGCCAGGAGACACCGCCACGCTCAGTGCCGGCATCGCCGTCGTCCACTACAAGGAAGACCTCCGCTTTGCCCTGGAAACTGCAAGGCAGGCTGAAAAGCATGCCAAAAACAACGGTCGGGATTTGGTCGCCATCACCGTCTGTCGCCGGTCGGGTGAACACACCGTAGCGCTTTGTCCCTGGCCCTTTCTGGACATCCTTCAGGGGTGGATCTCCGCCTTCACACCCAGCCAAGAGAGTCCGGCGGGGGCATCCGACCGCTGGGCACGCCATCTGTACCGTGACCTGCCTGTTTTGAAGGGGCTTCCCGTCGATGCGATGAAGGCCGAGATCCGTCGGCAGGTGGATCGCGCCGAAGAGTCGACGCGAAAGCGACTGTCACCCGAGGCACCCAAAAAGGCGGGGGCCAAAATCGTGGAACAACTGGAGCTTTTCGGCAGTTTGTGGGACCAGCGCTCACGGTCGCTTCCAAAAGCGGGGGCCACACCGGGCGCATCCGCCGGCCGAAATGGTCAACTTCTGGAAAACTTCCTCACCTTGTGCCAGACGGCATCGTTTTTGGCGAGAAGGAGGGATGAATGAGTCGGCAACTCAAACATTTGGGGGCCCTGCTCGAGCCGCTGGACGTCCTCTTTTTCCGTGATGGTCGCCCATTTGCAGCGGCGACGCGTGGCTCCTCGGGCTTGCCTACCCCTCAAACCACGGCGGGGGCCATCTGGGCGAGTCTCCTTCGGGCCATGGGCTGCAATTTCGACAAAATACGTGATGTTTACATTCGCGCAGCCGAAAATCATCGCCTGGAAGAAAGCGACTATCAGGCGGTGTGGCGCCAGGGCCTCCAGGAAGCCGGAGCACCTGAGTGGTTCTTTTCCATGACCATTCGGGGTCCGTGGTTGGTCAGGAGGCGTGGCGGGGATAGGAAAGACCCTTCGGACGATAAGCCCGATCCTGCGCACTGGGAACTCCTGTTTCCCATGCCGGCCACTGTGTTCTCGTTCAAAAAGAGTGAGCTGGCAGAACGGCCGGAAATCTGGTTGGGGCAACCGCTTTCCCGGAATCAGACCCTGCCCGGCTGGAAGCCTCCTCGGGCCGGCATGCGGCCGATCTGGGTGAGCACTCGAGAAGATGTGGAGACCTGCAAGGGGTTTCTCACCGCGGCCGGGATGCAGAAGTTTCTTCAGAGCAAACCGTCCCAGAACTTCAACAAAGAGGACTTCGTCTCGGAGAGCGAGTTGTTCGGTCACGACAATCGCACCGGAATTGGAATCAATCCTCAGCGACTCACTTCCGAGGAACACCAGATCTACGCGGCGAGCTTCCTCGCTTTGAAACAGGAGGTGGCCTTTTACGTGGAGCTGCATCTGCCGCCCGAGGGCGAATCGGTGTGGAAATCGGTGAGTTTTCTCCGCTGGGGCGGGGAAGGCAAACAGGTGGCGGTCAAGCATTTCGACAAACCGCTCGAATTTCCCAGGGCCGTTCCTCAAAACGGGCAAAAACCCCTGCTCGTGCTGACGACACCTGGAATCTTCGAGGACGGATGGTATCCCCGGTGCCTGGCGGGGGAACTGGTGGCGGCCGCTGTGCCGGGTGAGGTGGCCGTCTCCGGCTGGGACCTCGTGCGCCGGGGACCCAAGCCCACACGTTTTGCCGCCTCGGCCGGTTCCGTGTATTTCCTCGAACGCCTTCCGGAAACACTTTCGGATCCGTTGTCTGATAAGCCTTTGGACCAGCAACAGGGTTGGGGCTGCTTTTTACAAGGAGTTTGGAACGATGTCTGACGCGACAAAAACCACCACACAGGGCGCACTGTTGTTCATCCATGCCCAGACGGCGTTGCATCCCGGCTCGGGAACGGCCCTGGGTACTGTCGATCTTCCCGTCCAACGGGAACGGCACACCGGCTGGCCGAACATCGCGGGCTCAGCCCTCAAGGGTGTCCTCCGCGATGCCTGCCGTGAGAAGATTCATCAGGCCACCGGGCAGCCACGCAAGGTGGTCAACGAGGAACATCCGGACATCGTCACCATCTTTGGACCGGGCAAAGTGGACGAGAGCAGCGCCCACGCAGGCGCCCTCACCGTCAGCGATGCCCGCATTCTCGCCTATCCCGTGCGTTCGCTCCGTGGGGTGTTTGCCTGGGTGACGTGCCGCGGCGTTCTGGAGCGTTTGTGCCGCGACCTGGCCCTGATCGGCATGCCGCTTCCGTCGCTTCCCACAACCTGGCCGGCCGAACACAAGGCCCTCGTTCCCACGAACTCACCGCTCATGGTGGGGCAGTCGAATCAGGCGACTGTGGTCCTCGAGGAGTTTGATTACAAAGTGATTGGCCCAAGCGACGGCGTGGCCGAATGGCTGGCGAATCATGCGGTGGCTGACAAGTTTGCCCAAGAGCGTATGAAGAGCCACCTTGTCGTGCTCTCTGACGATGATTTCACCCATTTTGTCCGTAACGCCACGGAGATCGTTGCCCGAATCGCCCTCGATTACGAACGGAAAACGGTTAAGGAGGGCGCCCTGTTTTATCAGGAATTTCTCCCGGCCGAGACCCTCATGTACTCTGTGCTGCTGGCCAATTCCAGCCGGAACGAAAGAGCTTCCATGGATGCTGCGGAGGTGCTCGGCAAAGTTCGGCAGTGCCTGGAAGATGTCCGCGTGTTGCAGATCGGGGGTGACGAAACCACGGGAAAAGGCCTCTGTGCGGTGCATGTTCTGCAGCAGTGAACCGCTTCACTTATCAGTCAGGCCTATGGAACAAAAAAAGGAGTCAGGGGATATGGCGAACGCAACAAAACCCGAGAAAAAAACGCTCGATCAACGTCGGGCAGAACATGCATGGCAGGCCGTTCAGGCGGTGAATCCGAATAAAAAAGATCAAGAGGCGAAAAAGAAGTTTGAAGAGTTTTGTAGGCAGGCCAAAAAGTTGCCGGTGCGGATCATTGCCTCCGGATTGGGACAGGCCCTGGCGTTTTTGAAAGCAAAAAACTACGCGCCGAAGCTGCTCGTGGCCCTGGGAGATTGGGTGCTCGATAAACGCATCAACCCGGATAGCAAGAAACCAGAACCAGACGACATGGCCCTCTTGAAAGCCGTTGTCGAAGGTGATGCCGAGTTCCTCCGTTGGGCCACCGACGAAGTCCTGGCCTATCTCCAGTGGTTAGTCCGATTCGCGGATGCAGAAGGATCCGAGGGCAGCGCAACGACCGACTGAGGAGAAAATCCTATGGCGATGATCGTTCCCCTCCCCAAATCTGTTCGAGACCTGGTGCGTGAGAACACCCACCTGGGGTTACAGCTCGACAAATACGTCCAGTCATGGAATGAGGAGCTGTTCTCAAAACCTGGGGACGACACCGGGAAGCTCTCGGAGCGGGTCCAAAAGCCTACCGTTGAACTGATCGCCCGCAAGTCCAGAACCGAGCCACCGGGATTAAACTACGCTGGTTTATTCGCGCGGTGGCAGGCCGTCGCGGCGGCGAGGGGAGCAATGACCTTCAAAGCTAAAACCGTCGGGCCGTTGACACTCCATCTCGCCCGGGCATCGGCGCTCGAAAACGCCGGCATTTGTTTGCATCCGATTTATGGGTTTGTCTACTTACCAGGAACCGGCCTCAAAGGAATGGCCCGCGCGTTTGCCGAAACGGTCTGGCTGCCCACGCAAACCGATCAGAAAAAGGCGTGGCAACAGATCGAGGACGTCTTCGGCTGGGCTCCGAATCCCGACCGCGTCAAACAGATCAGGGATCCCCATCATCCTGCCGAAGTCCGCCACGATCCGAGCGACCCCAGAACAGAGATCACAGCCTCGTCAGGACAGATTGTCTTTCTGGACGCCTGGCCCGAGAAATGGACGCCGTTAGTCGTTGATATATTGAATAACCACCATTTCAGTTATTACCAGAATCAGGAACCACCGGGAGACTGGGATTCGCCCCGTCCGGTGTATTTCCTGGCGGTTTCTGCCGGTCACACGTTCTGTTTCGCACTGGCCAAACGCCGGGCGGATGTCCCGGATGAACTCCTTCAACTGGCGACCGAATGGTTGGTGGGCGCCCTTGAGTACGAAGGGGCCGGTGCAAAAACGGCCTCCGGGTATGGATCGTTCAAGCTAACCGAGACGCCAAAGCTGTTCTCCTCGGATAACATCGATAAAACCTGGAAAGGGGCCCTGGCCAAGCAAAAACGGGCAGAATTCACCTGCACGCTGGAACTCGTCACGCCGGCGTTTCTGGCGGGACCCTTGCAAAAGGAGGAGGACTGCGAACTCCGGCCGGCAACGCTGCGGGGCATGCTCCGCTGGTGGTGGCGGACCATGCACGCCGCCCACGTGGACGCCGCCACTCTCTATCGGATGGAATCCGCGATTTGGGGCGATACAAATTCCTGCGGCGCCGTCCGCGTTACGGTGGAGCCGTTAGACAACGTAAAGCCTGTTTTATTCGATAAAAACAAGGTAAGAGACGAAAATAAACTGCCTGCTCCGCCGAATAAAAGGACTACGCAAGGGCTTAATTATTTCACTTTCGGCATGGATGACATGCGCAGGGAGAATGGCCAGCGCCAGCGTTATCAGCGCTATTATATAATGCCGGGTGCAAAATGGCGGGTGACGATGAGAGTTCGTCCGAAGATATATGAAATAAAAAATGATAAAGGCATCGTTATTGAAAAATGGGACCTATCAGTTTCTGATGTCCTGCCCCAGGCTCAGGCGGCGTTGTGGTTGCTCTGTTACTACGGAGGGGTTGGCTCCAAGTCGCGGAAGGGTTTTGGTTGTTTCGATGTGCCCGCCGAACTTTCCAGTTGGAACCTGGAAAAATGTAAAGAAGTCGCCGCGAAGTTTCGCAAGGCATGCAACCGGTCAACTCAAAAAGGGTGCGACGCACCGACTCTGGAAACGATGATTTCGGGTGAGGAGCTCCCGGTTGGCTGGAAAAATGTCTGGTGGATCCTGGACCGTATCGGTGCCGCCGCTCAAGCTTTTGCCCAACAGTACGCGAAAAATGCTCAAAAACTGGCGTTGGGACTGCCGAGAAATGTACGCGGCCGATTTAACCTAGGCGAACACGTTGCAAAGACGAACCGTCACGCATCGCCGCTCATCTTTCATGTGGGACGTCAAAATGGGAATTATGTTGTGCGCTGTGTCGGGTTTCCTTCCCCAGAGTTACCGGCCGATCGCACGCGAAAGGCAAGCCAGAATTTTCTTACTCAGGCGATACAAACAATAACTGCCAATCTGAAAAGTGCGTTTTCGAACTCACAGGGGGCCGCCATGCAGCCGGCGCGGTTCCCCACTGGTCAGCCTGGCCAAAGTCCAGGGGCTGGGGCTCGGCCCACCAGCGCCCCCGCTCCTTCTCTCCCTACTTTGAAAAGTGGCGACGAAGTGGAAGTCACAATCGTGGAAGATCCCAAAGGCAAAGGCAGATTGTTCGCAAAACACGAGGCTACAGGTCTCGTCGGAAATATCATTGATCCGAATAATGTGCCCGATAAAACAATTGGAGCAAAAATACACGTGTTTATTCACTCGATCAACATGAAGCAAAAACAGATTCAATTCAAAGCTAAAAAATAGAAAGCCTGTAACATTTCGGAAAAATGTCCATTCCTTTAAAGCCTGTGAAGAACGTGCGATGTTCGTAAAGCCAAGGCGTTGGCACGAATTGGCGGCTAGGGCTGCGGCGTCCGCCTGTTTCGGTTTGCCCTGGCCGTCTTGTCTGTTAAAGCGACCGAGTATCAAGTTTTTGCAGGGTTCCAGATCGGGCGCATAGGGTATGCAACAGCTACCCAATGCTATGGTCGTCCTCTCCAGTGAACAGCTCTGGCCGAATATCCTCGGTTTGGTCCATTGGCATAAACATGAGGGCGGCGTCAAGGATTTATGCATTTATTACACGAACAATCCTGTCAGATCAAAGCAGCCCGCCGAACGCTTTGCGGCATTTGCCAAAAAGGTTTTTCCACCGATCCATGTTCATCTTCCAGAAGCTCCCGGCGGCACGTTGCCACAGGATGTGTTGGGCCAGATCCTCGCCTGGCAAAAGCAGCTTCCGGCAAGGCGGTGGATCATCAATGCCACGGGCGGACTCAAGCTCATGTTCTATGGAGCCGTTCAGGCCAAGGAGTTGCCGAATACGGAAGTCGTTTACGGAGAGCTTTCCGGTGAATGGTTCCGCTGGAGAAAAACCGCCCACGGTGAACAACTGGAATCGTTGTCAATAGATCGTGCGGAAACCGACTATATTCCCGTCAGATATCTCGTGCAGGCGCAGTCGGGAGTGGCCTTCAACCGTACATGGCAGTGTCAAAAGCCCGAACCACTGCCTGTCGCACAAGTTGTTCAGGACGGAATCGAGACGGGCTGGGACTGGCCTCGGATGTTCGCCAGGATTGGCCGGCCGAATGAGGGTCAGGCAGGATTTCTCTTCGAAAAATTCGTCGCTGCCGTGCTTCTCGAAATGGGTATCCCGCAGGTAGACGTTAATGCGAAGCTCGGCGAAGGCAATGGTCAATCCGTGCAGGAAATAGACGTGATCGCGAACTATCGTGGCCGAATTTTAATCTTCGATTGCAAGCTCCGCGTGGAAAGCGAGGAAGGCCGCCGGGTGGAGCCCCTTGCCGTCCAGATTCGTCAGGCGGCCGCCATCCGCCGCGATATCGGGGGAATCGGGGCGATGCTCCTGATGATCAGGCCGGGTCGAGCATTCCGTGAGCAGGAAAAATTGCTGGCGAGGGAACTGGGAGTGGATATACTCGACAGCGCCGCAACATTGAATTTCTTTCGCGAATTGGCCCGTTTTTGTGGATTGCCAGGAGAACTTCCCGCGTCCTTGCAAAAGGCCCAGGATTTACTCGACGGAGCGAAGTCCCAGGGCTATCAGGAGGCATTGGCAAAATCCAGCTTTTTAGGCGCTACCCCCGGTGCGGAGCCGCGGGGTGTGTTGATCCGCTTGGAAAGTCACCTCAACAAATACATGGAGGAGACAGCTCAGGATTGGGCCGTCTATCAGATGGGACGTCACATCTATTTATACTACAAAATTCCTCCAAACGTTCCCGCCGCGGTATGCCTCAATCGGTGGCAGCAAATCTGCGATGAAGTGGCTGAAATCAAACCTCTCTGGACGGCAAAAGGGGGCAAAGTGGCGCTCGCCAGACTTATTCCCAAGGTCGATACTGACCAACTGAGAATGTTTTTGGGACGCCACCGAGGTCAGAAACTTCTCCAGTAGCCCCTCCATTACGCTGCACAATATCGGAATAACAGACGTTTCATTGTGTTATCATATTGAGTATATTCGAATAAGCCCCGACCATGGCTACTCTAACGGGCAAATGGCGTGGCGCAACGCGCCGGGCAAAATCATTCAAGGCGGTTTCTTTTCGGAGCTGAACACGGCCAATTCGGCCAGACCCACGTTTTGGGTTCCAGGTTTGGTTGCCGTGACTAAAAAGGCCAGCCATTTGACCTCGCCCGGCGGAAAGACGATTCCCCCACCTTGACGCGCATTGTCGAGAAGTTCGGGCGTCTCGATCGTGGTGCCATCGCTGAAAATCAAGAGCCTCCTTGGAATCTGGTCAAGTGAGTTTGGGCGATCGAAGAGCCAGACGCGGTCCACCGCTACTGGTTCGGCCACGGGCGGCAAATAAACGCAGTATCACCTTCTTCGGAAGATGCCCAGGCCCTGGCTGGGCTTTGAGGAAAGCCCGCCACGACGCTGTTGCAGGCGGCCTCGCAGCGGTAGCCTGGATAGCTTGAACTCGCCGCCCCGGATGCTGGCCTGGCGAGGTTGTGCCGGGCGGAGAGCGGAGAATCTGGGCATACGCCTCCAGGAGAAAAGCCGTATTTCTGCAACACATGGCACCACGGCCAAATCGATTGAATCGCGGTAGGGGCAATTCATGAATTGCCCCTACCTGGATCTGAATGTGTTGTACGCCCGGCTCATCAATTGTTGTAAGTGCCACATGTCCAGGTGTGTTCGGACTTCGGAGGGACCCGCTCGTCGGGTCTGTTTTTTCGGAGGGACCCGCTCGTCGGGTCCGCGTAATTGCAAGGACCCGCTTGTCGGGTCCGGTAAACACCGATCGACGGCCCATTCCCTTTCCCCGGGCACGACGAGCGTGCCCCTCCGGAATAATCTCGGAGGGACCCGCTTGTCAGGTCCATTCCAGGTTCTATGCGAGGTTTTCGAGGTTTTCCCTTCTAACCGGCATGCAACGTTTTTCTTCCAGAACAGTGTGGCGAAATCAAAAACCCCGTGAAATCCAGCACTTACGTGGGAAATCACGGGGTTTTCTGATCTTCTGTGGTATTAGGCCCGGAGGGATTCGAACCCCCGACCAAGGGATTATGAGTCCCCTGCTCTAACCGCTGAGCTACGGGCCCATCATGCGCCGGAGGGAGTGTTCTCCGGCTTTGGAGGTATTCAGGAATTCTCTCTGCCCTGTTCCTCCTGTTATACCCCCTCCCGCCTGTTATTCTGGTTCCTATATTTTCCCAATACCACCGCGCAGGGTTATGGGAGCGGCCCAGCATCTTGCCGCCATAGCATCTACGTCAGCACAACAAGTGGTGGGTGCCTTGTGGCGTCTGGGTAATTCTGTGCTGTAGTGCTAATTGGCCTTTGTGCCCGCGCCTATCATTTCACACCAAACTCAATGAGGTGCGGGTAGTCGCATCATATTCCGTTGCCGCAAACTGCATCCATGCGTTCCATAGTTTCTTGAAAACTTTGGGCAACCAGCCGAGGCCCGCGTCGGAAACATGGGTTTGTCGTTTCCGACGACGGGTTGTTTCCGGTTTGCGTGCCATCCGGGCGGATTGTGTGTTTGTACGCTTCAGCACCCCGGTCGCGGTGGCTTGACTGTCGTCTCGGTGATCCGGTCCAAAGTGAGCCACCGCTCCTTTTGGCGTTGCCTTCGCGCACTTCTTATTATAACGGGTGTTCCGGGGGCTCACGACACCAGGTGGACGATGGTCGGGCGTGCTCCGCGGTGTGCTGTCAGCGCGTGCACATCCAGGACCGGAACGTCGCATCTCGGGACCCTTGCAGGACATCCAGGCAGGTGGAGGGGTTCCCACCCGACCACAAAGTTCGGGCGTTTCTTGGCAGCCTTGTTGGAGGTGTGGGGACCACGCTGTTTAATAGAGGAATTGTCATCGAATGGAGCGGTCGCGGGGGACTGATTCGGAACTTGGTGCGTGGAAAACGTGAAGAAAACCGCGCGGCAACCACACATTTCCAACGGAAAGGCGAGGGTATGCGGCTGATTGTGCTTGGCAGCGGTGGTTATCACCCTAGTGAACGGCGTCATACGCTGTGTCACGTGATTCCTGAGGCGGGTGTGATCCTGGATGCAGGAACGGGATTCTTCCGCGTGGGCCGATTTCTGGACGAACAGCCGTGGCACATTTTTCTGACGCATGCCCATCTGGATCACATCATCGGGTTGACCTACTACTGGAGCGTCTCACGGGATCGGTCGCTTGGTCCGATCACGGTTTGGGGAAGTGACAAGACCATCGAAGCGGTGAAACGGCACCTGTTCTCGGAGCCGTTGTTCCCCAAAATGCCGCCGTACGAGTTCGCGCTCATCTTGCCGGGGGAAAAGGTAACGGTGCCGAGCGAGCGGGAATCGGGAGAATTTACTGTGACGAGTTTTCCCCTCAGTCACCCCGGGGGTGCACAGGGCTACCGATTTGATTTTCAGGACCGGTCGGTGGCCTACGTGACGGATACCACAGCGGCCGCCCGGCCAACCTACGTCCAGAAGATCATGTGTGTGGATGTGCTCATCCACGAGGCCTATTTTCCACCGGGTTATGAAGATCTGGCTTTGCAGACGGGCCATGTGTCGTCCGTACAGGCCGCCGAGGTAGCACGGGAGTGTCAAGCCAAAAGGCTACTTCTCGTGCACGTAAATCCCCTGAGCGAAGATTCCGACCCCCTCAGGATTATGGAAGTACGGGCGGTGTTTCCGAATGTTACTGTGGCAGAAGACGGGATGAGTCTAGCGTTCTAATCGGGCGGGCTGAAGTAACCCTTTATTGGGGGATGATGGTTGGTTGACCGGCGGGTCGCTTTTTAGGTACAATTCGGCCAGACTAATATGGCTTAACCTCAAACCGAGGAGGCCCGCCGATGCTGCCCGCCTCGTGCTTTCTGTTTCCCACGTCGTGGTGTTCTGGGGCCGATCATGGCGTACGGGGGTCGCCCGACCAAGCCCGTTGCGGTGCGACGGAGCGAGGCGGCCGTTGTTCCGGGAGTAGTGGAACACGTTTTGGTGCAATTGGGCTAGCGCTCAAGGGAGTTCTTCTCTGTGGAATGCTTCTGTTCGTGAATAATCGCCTGTGGGGCCGTGACGCCGCGACGGTGGATTTCGATCGCCAGGTGCGGCCGATTCTTTCGGATAACTGTTTCACCTGTCACGGTCCGGATGCCGCGGCTCGTCAGGCGGATCTCCGGCTGGACCTGCCCGAGGGCGTTTTCGGTTCGGCCGAGTCGCCCGGGGTAGTGATTCCGGGGAAAAAAGAGGAAAGCGAGCTGTATTTGCGGATTTCGGCGGAAGACCCCGAGGAGCGGATGCCGCCCCCGAGTAGCGGGAAAGAGCTGACGCGGGAACAGATCGAGCTCATCGGTCGGTGGATTGATAGCGGCGCCAAGTGGCAACCGCACTGGGCGTTTGTGACGCCCCAGCGACCGCCTCTTCCGGATGTTTCGCGCCCGGAGTGGTGTCGAAATCCCATTGACCGGTTTATCCTTGCACGATTGGAGAAAGAGGGGCTTGCTCCCTCTGAAGAAGCCGACAAGGTAACGCTTCTCCGCAGAGCGACGTACGATCTGACAGGTCTCCCGCCCACGCCGGATGAGGTAGACCGGTTCCTGCAGGACGATTCCCCCGATGCCTACGAAAAAGTTGTCGATCGTCTTCTGGCATCACCGCATTTCGGAGAGCATCGGGCACGCTACTGGTTGGATGTTGCCCGGTATGGCGATACGCATGGGCTCCATCTGGATAATTACCGTTCCATGTGGCCGTATCGGGATTGGGTCATCCAGGCCTTCAACGAAAACAAACCCTATGACCAGTTTATTATTGAGCAACTGGCGGGGGACTTACTTCCCAACGCAACGCTGGATCAAAAAGTGGCGTCGGGGTTCAATCGCTGCAACGTGACGACCAGTGAGGGCGGGGCCATCGACGCGGAATTTCTCGTCCGATATGCCGTGGACCGCACAAGCACGATGGGCACGGCGTTCATGGGGCTGACGGTGGGCTGCGCGGTCTGCCATGATCATAAGTATGATCCCATCACTCAAAAAGACTTTTACCGCATGTACGCGTATTTTTACAGCATGGCGGACCCGGCGATGGACGGAAATAGCGACCGGACGCCACCCATCGTGAGTCTCCCCACACCAGAGCAGGCAACCAAGAAGGCGGCCCTCGAGGAAGAACGGGCAGCCATCGAAAAGCAGATTCGGGAGGAGTTGGATAAGGTCGATTACCGCGATCCCGATGAGGAAGAAACCGGTCCTGCACCGAGCCCGAGGGAGATCGTGTGGATTGACGATGAGGTGCCCGCGGGCGCTGCGTTGTCGGCGGATGGGCACCCCTGGGAATTTGTGGAAGCCGGTGATCCAGCGGCGTTTTCGGGCAAAAAAGTCATGCGGCGAAAGGCCGAGGGCCTCGCGCAGCACTATTTCACTAAGGCCACCCAGCCACTGGTCGTGGGGGATGACGACACGCTATTCGTCCACGTTTATCTGGATCCCCAGAACCCGCCGCGGGAAATCATGCTCCAGTGGAACGACGGGTCGTGGGAGCACCGGGCATTCTGGGGTGAGGACCTCATTGAGTGGGGGCAGAGTGGCAGCCCCAGCCGAAAACGAATCGGCGATCTGCCGGCCGCCGGACAGTGGGTACGGCTCGAAGTCTCGGCAAAGGATGTCGGTCTGGAGGCGGGTAAACAGATCAACGGCTGGGCGTTCACCCAGTATGGAGGAACGGTTTACTGGGACGCCACGGGTATCGTGACGACGGCCATTCAACCAGGTGAGAAGTTTCGCAGTCTGAAACGCTGGGAAGCAGTCGTGAAGGGGGGCAAACCGGACACCTGGCCAAAGCCGGTGGCTGAAATCCTCAAGAAGTCGGCGGACAAGCGGACCCAGGAAGAGCAGGCCAAACTGCGTGATTACTTTGTGGAGTTTGTCTACGAGGACACGCGGGCGATATTTGATCCGCTCCATGCCCGGCGGGACGAAGTGGACAAGCAGCTCAGGGAACTGGAGAGCCAGATCGCGGTGAGCTTGGTGTCGGCCGACCTGCCGCAACCCCGAGAGGCGTTTGTGCTGGAACGGGGCGACTACGAAAAGCCGCGGGAGAAAGTGGAGCCGGGTGTCCCCAGTGTGCTGCCGCCGCTGCCTCCTGATGCACCACCGAATCGACTCGGCCTGGCGCGTTGGCTTGTCCAGCCCAATCATCCATTGACGGCGCGGGTGGCAGTCAACCGCTTCTGGCAGGAAATATTTGGCACGGGATTGGTGAAGACCTCTGAGGATTTTGGCACGCAGGGTGAACGCCCCAGCCATCCGGAACTTCTGGACTGGCTGGCGGTGGAGTTCATGGAAAGCGGCTGGAATGTGAAACATCTCTTCCGGTTGATAGTGACCTCGGCCACCTATCGGCAGAGTGCGAGGGTCCGTCCTGAGTTGCTGGCGAAGGATCCTGAAAATCGGCTGCTTGCCCGTGGTCCACGGTTCCGGCTGGATGCAGAGGAAATCCGCGATACCGCTTTGTTTGTGTCGGGATTGCTTGTGGACAAAATCGGTGGACCGAGTGTCAAGCCATACCAGCCGGAAGGGCTCTGGGAAGCAGTGGGCTACACGACGAGCAATACCGCGAAGTTCGTCCAGGATCACGGCGAAAAACTTTATCGCCGCAGCCTGTACACGTTCTGGAAAAGAACATCACCTCCACCCGGACTGGTACTGTTTGACGCGCCCAGTCGGGAAGCCTGCGTGATGCGGCGTGCCCGCACGAACACGCCGCTCCAGGCCCTCAACTTGATGAACGATGTCCAGTATGTGGAGGCCGCGCGAAAAATGGCGGAACGTCTCCTCCAGAAAGGATTCAGCGATCCTGGCGACACCGCGAAGTACGGTTTTAAGCTGGTGACGTGTCGCGAGCCTAAACCGAGCGAACTGGCTGTGCTTCTGGAGCTTTACCGGTGGCAGCGTGATTACTTCGAGAAGAACCCACCGGCTGCGGAACAGCTACTCCAGGTGGGAGAATCACCTCGCGATGAACAACTTCCCGCGCGAGAACTGGCCGCCTGGACGATGGTGTGCAACGCGCTACTGAATTTGGACGAAACCATCACCAAGCCGTAGCAGCCGGCTTGGCATAGTGTTGTAAACACGGTCTCTTTTGGCCGGAGAGAACGCCATGGATCCCTTCGAAGAATATCGGCTCCTGGAAACACGACGGCAGTTTTTCGGGCGGTTGGCGCGGGGGCTGGGACCGATCGCGCTGGCTTCTTTGCTCAATGAAAACCTGTTTTCGTCAGTCGCGGGAGCGGTTCCGGAGCGTCAGCCCGGTCGGTCCGGAGTGCTGGAGAAACTCCATTATCCACCGCGGGCCAAACGGGTCATCTACATGGTGATGAACGGGGCCCCGTCGCAACTTGATCTCTTTGACTACAAACCCAAACTGCTTGAAATGTTCGACGCCGATTTGCCCGAGTCGGTCCGAATGGGTCAGCGTTTGACGACCATGACGTCGGGCCAAAAACGGTTTCCGCTGGCTCCGTCGATCTACAAGTTTGCGCAGTACGGGCAGTCGGGAGCGTGGATCAGTGAACTGCTCCCTCACCTGGCCACCGTGGTGGATGAAATTGCCATCATCAAGAGTATGCACACGGAGGCCATCAATCATGACCCGGCGATCACATATCTCTTAACGGGTTCGCAGATACCGGGGCGTCCCAGTCTGGGGGCATGGTTGTCGTACGGATTGGGGTCCCTCAACCGCGATCTACCGACGTTCGTCGTGCTCCATTCCACGTGGAGCGCGAAGCGAGATGCCCAGGCAATCTACGAGCGATTGTGGGGGGCGGGTTTCCTGCCGTCGTACCACCAGGGCGTGAGCTTTCGATCGAAGGGGGATCCCGTGCTCTATCTGAGTAATCCCCCCGGTGTGTCGCCCGAGTCGCGAGAAAAAACCGTTCAGGCGGTCGTCGAGCTCAATCGTGAACTCTACAACGCGCTGGGAGACCCCGAGATCCAGACCCGTATCAGCCAGTATGAGATGGCGTTCCGTATGCAGTTTTCTGTGCCGGAGCTCACCGATCTCTCCCAGGAGCCAGAAGAGACGTTCGAATTGTACGGGGAGGATGCCCGGAAACCCGGCACTTTTGCGGCCAACTGTCTGCTTGCACGGCGGCTTGTGGAACGGGATGTGCGATTCGTCCAGATTTTCCATCGCGGTTGGGACCACCACTACGACCTGCCGCGGGACCTTCCGCTTCAGTGCCGCGATGTGGATCAGGCCTGCCGGGCCCTCATCATTGACCTGAAGCGCCGGGGATTACTGGAAGACACGCTCCTGGTCTGGGGCGGTGAATTCGGCCGGACGGTGTACTGCCAGGGAACTCTCACCAAAACCAACTACGGCCGCGACCACCATCCGAGGTGCTTTACGATGTGGCTGGCGGGCGGAGGTGTTAAACCGGGCATTGTGTACGGAGAAACCGACGATTTCAGCTATAACATCATCAAGGACCCGGTGCACATCCACGATCTGAACGCTACGATTCTCTATCTCTTGGGGATCGATCACACGAAATTGACGTATCGGTTCCAGGGCCGGGAGTTCCGGCTCACCGACGTCGCCGGAAACGTGGTGAAGGGAATCCTCGCCTGACGCCGCTGGTTTCTGGTTACGGTCCGCGGAGGAGCTTCTCCAGGAATTGGAGCGTCTCCTCGGGGAGTTTGCGGTCTGCGTGCGGCGTGATCGTGTGGAGCCAGAGCGCTTTTTCCGCTGCTTTTTGGGCCCCATCGCGATCTCCCAGTGTTCGCAGGAGCTCGGCAAGCCCGGCGTGATACCGAGCCTGGTGGGGATAAAGGTCGATGGCCCGGCGGGCGAAGGTAACGGCTTTCGCGAGGGCTCGCCGGTCGTTCGTTTCCTGGAACAATTGTTGGTAGGCAAGAGCGAGAACCCAGGAAGCGGCATGGTGATTGGCAGCCCGTGGGATAAGTTCAGCGGCGTAGGTGTCAAGCTCCTTCGCCCGCTCCTGAGGAGACGACGGTCTGGGTTTCCGCAGGACGGCGGTGAGGTCAGCCGCATCGGGTTTGCTGAGCAACGATTCCGCGGGCTTTTTCTGGGGATCGGGACCCTCCGCCTGCCACAATTCCACCAGCCGCATCCAGGGCTCGAACGCCCAGGGATCGGCCTCGGCAGCCAGCCGACAGAATTGTTTGGCACGATCGATCGAAAACCGTCGCGCGGCACTGGCCTGAGCGAGAAGGCTGCGGGCCTGAAGCACAGGCGAATAGGCCGTGGTGTAAAACGCCGCGATCAGCAAGCCGAAAAACATCAGGGTGGCAAATCCTGCCCAGGTGGGAAGCGGCACGGAAAGGCCCTGAGGGGAAGCGAGTTGACGAAGTCGCTGCGACCAGCCGCCGGACGCTTGGTTCTCTGATAAGGATTGTCCCGTGAAGTGCCCCGTTGGAACATCGGTCGCCAGCACCCAGAGCAACCAGAAGCTGCCAGCCACACCGGGGAACGTGAGTCCGCCTGCTGCCAGCCAGTTAACGCCAATGGCAACAAGCGCCGCGGCGAGGATTCCAGGGGCCAACGTGCCCGCCTGAATCCACGGCCAGAGTCCCACCCCGATGAGAACAGCCACGGGAAGTCCCACCAGTAAGAACGTCAGGTCCTGGGGGGCCGAGCTGAGCAGTCCCAGCCAATAGCTTGCCGGCCAGGCCAGCAACCATCCCAGTGCAATCGGCCACAGTTGCTCACGGCTGTGAAGAGCTGTCCTTTGCGACGCACCCACGAGTGCTCCCGCCGAGGATGGCCGGGGGCCCGCCGACGAGTTGGTGGTCGAGTCTGATCGCGCGCCCTTGAGGTTCCAGAAAGTGAGCCCAATTGCCAAGAGGAAAAGCACCCCGGCGGGAATGCCTCCCGTGGCGGTCACTTCCAGAAGAAAATTGTGCGGGTCGGAGATCTCCTCGCTCGCTTCGGGAAGTTTGTATCGGGTGTATGCGTAGCGGAAATTTCCCGGCCCACAACCCAACAGGGGCTGATCGGCGATCATGTTTATGGTGGCCCGCCAGTATTGCCAGCGATAACCGAGAGATTTCGTGGCCTCGGATAGGACCTGCCAGTCGATCCCCCGCGTGGTGATGGCCACTGCAAGGGCCAGCGCCAGCAAAACCATCACGGCCATAAGCACTCGGCGTGCCACTGTGCCGCGGAGCGAGGTTCCCAAAGCCAGAAGAATCGCCATGCCACAGACGAGCGCGACGTACGCCGAACGGCTTTTGGTGAGAACCAGGCAGCACAAAAGACCGGCCAGCCCCAGAATGCATAATGCCAGAGCTGCCCAAACCAAGCCGCGCGTGGGTCCCCCCAGAGATCCGTCCCGGGAAGTGTTGTGGGTGCGCGACGGCGAGGTGCCGGAAGCGGTCTCGATGCTGGTGTCAAAAAGAAGTTTCACATTGCCAACAACTGCCGCAAGAAGGACAAGACACCAGGGCAGAAGAAAACCGGCCAGCGAGTTGGTCAGCGCAAACGTGGCCAGGGGTTCCCGACTGAAGAGCCGATTCTCGAACTGTGCCAGACCGACCGGATCCTCGAGCAGGTCGTCCCAGCCAAGCTCCCGGAGGAGTTCGGTGCGGCGAGTCTGGTAAGCCGTCCGTAAATGCGGTAATTCCACGAGATACTGGTACAGCCCGTAAAAGGCCACGCCCACGGCAAGGGCGGCCATTCCCGCCAAAACCGCGCGGCGTTGCCGATCGGTGAGGTTCAACTGCCGAAGAAGCTGCCACAGCACATAGTACCCCACCCACACCCAAAGCATGTTGATCGCGGGGCGGGCCGTCCCTGAGTAAACAGCGCGAAGCGCGGCCAGCACCAGCCACACAACGGTCGCCAGGAAGGCCAGGTCCACACGCTGGAGTTTCACTCGCCACCCAGATCGGCCGAGATTGAACACGATTCCGATGAGGACAGCACCGAAAAGCAACATGGTGGGGGCGACGTCATCGCCCAGATCGGCGCCCTCGCTGGGAAAGAGCGGCCGGGCGACGAGGAGGAGCGTGACCATCGCAAGCAAAAACGCTCGCACACCAGAAGAGGAACGTCTCTCCTGGTTATGCGGCTCGGCAGCTTTCTCGCCCGAATCCTGACTGGGTGTCTCGCGCCTGTGAGGAATCCGCTGTTTGGCCATCGTGAAGGATGCTGAAAAATGGCAAGAGGATGCAATATTTCAGGGCGAGGTGCCCTCTTGCCTCATGGTACACCGACCGGGCAAAAACCCAAAGCGTCTGACCCATCCCCACTTTTCCTCTGCCAACGGGAACCTTCACAGGGGTTCAAATGGGAGCGAGATTCAACCCGGCGGGACCTGCAGAATTTTTCGGAGGGGCACGCTTGTCGTGCCCGATGACGGCGCAATGGATGATCCAACGTCAAACGGCGGACCTGACAGGCAGGTCCCTCCGAGAAATCGTCCGGAGGGGCACGCTTGTCGTGCCCGGCGCAGGCAAATGGAATACCGAACGTTGGTAAACGGACTCCGGGATTTTTCAGAGGGGCACGCTGGTCGTGCCCGATGGCCCTTCCCGCTGCGGCGTCGATAGGGGCGATTCATGAATCGCCCCTATCTAAAACCCACGTGAATTGACAGTGGATTATCCAGGGTCGATAAGCGGACGTGACAGGCAGGTCCCTCCGAGAAATTGTCCGGAGGGGCGCGCTTGTCGTGCCGGTTCGGTTCTCGCTCAGCGTTCTGCCAAACCGGCTCGCAGGGCACCCGTCTGGACGGAACGGGTAAAAGCGAACCCGAACCTGGTTTTGGGTGTCCGTCATCCATGCCGTGTGCTGGACACCGGCCGGATGGTCTGGCCGGGCTCCCCATCACTTGTCGCAATCTCCCCCCAAGGTTAGGATAGCGCTTTTACGGACATACGGACGAGGATGCTATGCGGCACATATTATCGGCTTTAGTGCAGAACGTACCGGGCGTACTCTCCCATATTGCGGGAATGCTCGCCTCACGCGGGTACAATATCGACAGCCTGGCCGTCGGCGAGACAGAAGATCCGCGGCTTTCGCGGATGACTTTCGTCGTGGTCGGGGACGATGCCGTGATCGAGCAGGTCCGAAAACAACTGGAGAAGATCGTCACCGTCGTCCGGGTGGATGACATCAGTTCGCGAGATTATGTGGAGCGCGACCTGATGCTCATCAAGGTGTCGGCCCCGCCGGACCGGCGTGGAGAAATCCGCGAACTGGTGGAAATCTTCCGCGGACGCATTGTCGATGTCGCGCCGGAAAGTATGATAATCGAGATTTCCGGTCAGGAGAAAAAGGTCGAGTCCTTCATCGAGCTGATGCGGCCGTTCGGAATTCTGGAGTTGGCGCGGACCGGGCGCATCGCAATGGTGCGAGGGAGTTCGTCGCTCAGGAATTCTGACAACCACGACGATCAAGCGTTGGCAAATTCTCGTTGCCCCAGTGGTTCCGGTTGATGGGGACCATGGTGCCTGAGGGGCATAGTCCGGGTTTGAATCAGGAGCAAAACCATGCCAGCCAAAATTTACTATGATCAGGATGCGGATCTGTCACTGTTGCAGAAGAAGACGGTGGCCATCATTGGATACGGCTCTCAGGGGCACGCCCATGCCCAAAATCTGAGGGACAGCGGCGTTCGGGTGGTGGTTGCGGAGTTGCCCGGAACCCCGAATTACAAGCTGGCAGTAGAACACGGGTTTCAACCGGTCTCCGCGGAAGAGGCCACCAAACAGGGCGACGTCATTACGATCCTGCTGCCCGACGAAATTCAGCCTGATGTGTTCCGAACCTCGATTCGGCCGCATCTGAAGCCGGGAAACGTCATCGTGTGTTCTCACGGATTCAACGTGCACTACGGGCAGTTCGATATTCCGGAGGGCGTGGCGGCCGTCCTGGTGGCCCCCAAGGGGCCTGGGCATCTCGTGCGCTCGGAATTCGTGAAAGGGGGCGGTGTTCCCTGTCTGGTGGCCAATGGGCCGAACGGCACCGAGGAAACGTTCAAGCTGGCACTGGCCTATGCAAAGGGGATTGGCGGTACCCGGGCAGGCGTCATCGAGACGACCTTCGCCGAGGAAACCGAAACCGACCTCTTCGGTGAGCAGGTGGTCCTGTGTGGTGGTGTCAGCGAGTTGATTTGTGCCGCCTTCGAAACACTTGTCGAGGCCGGTTATCAGCCGGAGCTGGCCTACTTCGAGTGCATGCATGAGCTCAAGCTGATCGTCGATCTCATGTACCAGGGCGGTCTCAGCTACATGCGGTACAGCATTTCCAACACCGCTGAGTACGGCGATTACACCCGCGGCCCACGGATCATCACCGAGCAAACCCGTGCGGAGATGAAGAAGATCCTCAAAGAAATTCAGACCGGCGCATTTGCCAAGGAATGGATTCTGGAGAACAAGGCCAACGCGCCGATGTTTAAGGCCCTCCGAAAGAAAGCACGCGCCCACATGATCGAGGAAGTCGGTCGGAAACTCCGCAAGATGATGAAATGGATCGACGCCAAAGAGGTTTGACGCGTGCTTGGTAATCCCGCGCGTTGAAGATTGAATTTCAGGGGATGTTGCGGGCTTGTTTCACCGGGCACGACAGGCGTGCATTTGCGAACGATTTCTTGGTAGGACCCGCTTGTCGGGTCCGCCTTTCCGGAGGGACCTGCTCGTCAGGTTCGCGTCCCAATTTTGGATGATCCATCCCAATTCACCGGGCACGACAAGCGTGCCCCTCCGACCCCACGGAGGGACCTGCTTGTCAGGTCCGTCGTTCAACGTTTGATCATCCATTGCCTTTTTCCGGTGACTGAAGTCTCGCGCTCCATATGGAGTGCGGCGATTTATCGCCGCTTTCTGGTGAAGGCTTTAGCCTTCACAACGTTGTCGTCGGGCAGGATAGAAACGGAGTGCCGGTCGGGGTGGGACCGAACCTTGCAATCCGTGCAATGTAAGGACGCTTTCCACGGTCCGCTTTTCCGACGTTGGATAAACCATGCTTCCTCACCGGGCACGACAAGCGTGCCCCTCCGACCCCTCGGAGGGACGTGCTTGTCACGTCCGTCGTTTGACGTTGGATCATCCACTGGCGTTTACCGGGGACTGAAGTCCCGCGCGGAAAGCGGTGCTAAAGCCTCGCACTCCACATTCGGCGTTAGCCGGGGATGCGGTCTGAGAAGCCCAAGCCGTATAATGACAAAGCGGCCGAACCACCTGCGTTTTGAGCAAAGGTGGACGCGCGAAAGGCAAGACGGCACACGCGACAATCAAAATATCTTTTCCAAAAGAGGTGAATGTGCCATGGCGGAGGGCTCTTTCAGCGGGAGTGGCTTTCAGTGTCCGTTGCCGCTCAGCTCATCGGACACCATTCAGCTTGCCCACGGCGGGGGCGGCCGACTCATGCGGCAATTGATCACCGAGTTGTTTCTGCCCCAATTTCGGCACACCGGCGAGACCAGCGAGGGCCTTCGCGAGCCGCCGCATGACAGCGCGGAGATCCGCCTCGGCGATGGAACACGGATGGCCTTCACCACCGATTCGTTTGTGGTCAGTCCGCTATTTTTCCCCGGCGGAGACATCGGCAAGCTGGCTGTCTTCGGCACGGTGAACGACCTGGCGATGTCGGGCGCCAAACCGCTGTGGCTGAGTGCCGGATTCATTCTTGAAGAGGGACTGCCCCTGGACACGCTTCGCCGGGTGGTGCAGTCCATGCGCCAGGCCGCCGAGGAGGCAGGGGTCCGCATCATCACGGGTGACACCAAGGTGGTCGATCGGGGAAAAGGGGACGGCATTTACATCAACACGACGGGGCTGGGCTGGATCCCCGAAAACGTGCACATTTCCCCGTCCCGGATTCGGCCGGGGGACAAGATTCTGCTGTCGGGAGACGTCGGCCGCCACGGTATCGCCATCATGTCAGTCCGCGAAGGCTTGCAGTTCGACAATGCCCTGCCGAGTGATTGTGCGCCGCTTCACCGGGTGGTTCGGGCAATGGTGAAGCGCGCCGCCGATGCCATTCATTGCTTGCGGGATTTGACGCGCGGTGGGCTGGCTTCTGCACTCAACGAGCTGGCCATGGACGCCCATGTGGCGATGGTCATCAACGAGCAGGCGATTCCGGTGGAACCTGCGGTGGCGGCCGCCTGTGAACTGCTTGGGCTGGACCCCTATTACGTGGCGAATGAAGGGCGGTTTGTGGCGGTGGTCAGGGCCGACGCGGCTGAGGAACTTCTGGCGGTTTTGCGCGAGCAGGCCGGATGTACCAGCGCCCAGATCATCGGCGAAGTCCAGCCTGCCCCGGCCGGTGTGGTGGAGCTGCGGACGGCCTTAGGGGGTTCACGCGTGCTGGATCTCCTTTCAGGAGAGCAAATGCCGAGGATCTGTTGAAAGCGACATCGCATGCGTGCTGACCCGTGTGGCTTTTCTTAAAGGCAGGCAGTTGCCAAAATAAGGTGGCGATTGTGATCTTGCTTCATTGATGGCGACGATTGCTGGGCGTGTTGCTGTTTGTCGAAAGGAGCTCATCCGATGCGCGCCTGGGTGTTTGGTGTCCTCGGTTTAGCCGGCCTCATGGCAATGGCGGGTACGCAGGTGGCCCGCGGTGAAGGCGGTGACGTGATCTTTGCAGATCGATTTGAAGGAAAGCTGGCTGACGGATGGAAGTGGCTTCGGGAGGAGCCAGGAGCATGGCGGATTCGGGAGGGTGGCCTGGAAATCCGTGCCCTGCCCGGCGATGCCAACACGGTCAAAAACGCGCTTCTCCGACCGGCGCCGGACCGTTCGGCCGGTGCGTTCGCGGTGGAAGTGACGGTTTCCAATCTGACGCCGCCGACCGTCCAGTATGAACAACTGGGAATCACCTGGTACGTGGACGGCAAACCCGTCTTCAAGCTCGTTAAGGAACGGATCGACGGGGGTATTTACATCATTCCTGGACGTAAACCGGTGGAGAACGTGCCCATCCGCCTGCGGCTGATTGTGAAAGGGGACCACTGGATCGCGCAGTATCGCCCGGCGGGAGAGAAAGAATTCCTCACCGCAGCCGAGGGGACCCTTCCCCAACCCAACAATGACGAGGTCAGCCTCCAGTGTTACCATGGGCCGGAAAAGGAAGAGCACTGGATGCGGTTTGAAGACTTCCGCATCGTGCGTTGGCCCCAATAGGGTTAAAACAGGAGAAAGTAAGTAAGCTGCTCCAGTCGGGTTTCGCAGAAAGGTCGCATAACCTGATCGCGTCGTACGGAATTGAATGGCCTCTCTATGCACGGAGAGGGGGTGAGCGAGAAAAATTTCTTGCTGGGCCGACTTGCAAAGGGCCGTCCGGCGTGTACACTATCAGCAGATTTTTCGTTTTGGCCGCGGAGCCATTGCCTGCCTGATTCGAGACGGAGCTGGACTGGCGATCACGGTTAGGATCGCAGGGACAGGACACCGTCACGGTCGTCGGTGCGAAATGGGGCTTCGGGTGAGAGGCACGAGGCTTCCCGCTCGGGCACGCAGAGGGCGATCTAACAGAAAAAGCAGTGTTGGCACATTGAACGGCCGCGGGGCACCGATGCGTCAGCCTGGAGCATCTGGGATGTGGTTCGCCGAGTCTTCCCCACGTAGGATATGCACCTTTGAACTAGGCTGACCGCGGTTTGTCCTCAGGGAAACACCAGGGTTTAGGCGGTAGCACGGCAAGCTCGTCTTCGTCCGTGCGCTGACCCTGCCGCCCAACCCGCTGAGTCGGCAGCTTTGAGTCACCCTTGAGGCGCCCCCGGCCGTCTTATTCTCATCGGCAAGCGCTGTCGCGTTTTTTCTCCCCCGGACTGGCGCGCTGCCCGGTGACAGTGAAACGGTCAATGTCGGTAGGGGCAATTCATGAATTGCCCCCTACCAGGGAGCAGCTTTCGTGATTGCGGCAAAACAACACTCACCGCCAAGGTGGTGAAGGCTAAAGCCTTCACCAAAAAGCGGCGATAAATCGCTGCACTCCATATGGAGCGCGGGACTTCAGTCCCCGGTGAAAGAGAATGGATGATCGAACGTTGCACGGCGGACCTGACAAGCAGATCGCTCCGGAAGAGGTTCCTTCGGCTCGGAGGGGCACGCTTGTCATGCCCGGTGAAACTTTTGGGAGACTGCGTGAACCTCAGCGCAATCGCTTGGGGCGAAGCTGCGCGGCGTTGCGCGAAAGTGTTATCGGCCGCGTTTCTCCTTGCGGCGCCGCTTAAGTTCTTTTTCGCGGAGTTTGCGGAGCTTGGCCTTCTCTTCGGGACGGAGCCGCTTCCCCGTACTGCCTTTCACGCCGCGGAAGATGACGCCGGGGTCTTTCGCTGCCTGGGTCATGAGTTGGTACATCATCTGCATTCGACCGCGGAGCCCCTGGCTGGCCATTTCCCGCATGATCTGTGAGATCGGCTCAAACAGGCGCACGAGCTCGGCGACCTCCTGGGGTTTGACACCCGCCCCAGCAGCGATGCGGCGACGGCGGCTGAGATCGATGATCTCCGGCTTGCGTCGCTCTTCGGGAGTCATGGAGTCGATAATACCGCAGAGTCGGCGGAAAGCGCGGTCCGTGTCCACCTCATCGCCCATGTCTTGGAGCAACTGGGACATGCCCGGCACGAGCTGAATCACCTGGTTGAGTGGCCCCAGTCGGGTGGTTTGCTCCAACAGGCGACGAAAATCTTCGAGAGTGAATTCCCCTTTTTGCAGCCGTTCCTGCTGCCGGAGGGCTTCTTCCTGATCGATTTTCTGCCGGGCCTGTTCGATGAGCGTCATCAAATCGCCCTGGCCGAGGATTCGGCTGGCAATCCGTTCGGGATGGAACTCCTCGAGGGCGTCGGTCCCTTCGCCTGTTCCGATGAATTTGATTGGGACCCCGGTGACGTATTTCACAGAAAGGGCGGCGCCACCTCGCGCGTCGCCATCCAGTTTGGTGAGGATGACACCGTTGAGCGTGAGGGCTTCGTGGAACGCCCGGGCGCTGTTCACGGCGTCCTGGCCCGTCATGGCGTCCACAACCAGATAGACCTGGTCCGGCTGGATGAGGCGGTCGATGGCAGCCAGTTGATTCATGAGGGCCTGATCCACGTGCAGTCGGCCGGCGGTATCCAGAATGGCCACGTTTGCTCCGAGGGCGGGCATCTGTCGGAGGGCGTTGCGGCAGACCACGAGAGGATCGGTGGCGCCTTTTTCGACGTACACCGGCGCACCGATTTTTTCGCCAAGAATCTGAAGTTGTTCGATAGCGGCGGGGCGCTGGAGGTCGGCCGCCACCAGCATCGGTTTGTAACCCCGTTGCTGGAGGTAACGTCCCAGCTTGGCCGCCGTGGTCGTCTTCCCAGATCCCTGAAGACCGCACAACATAATCGTGGACCCCGAGGGCTTGAGATGAAGGTCGTGGTCCACGGGGCCCATCAGGGCAACAAGCTGTTCATAAACAATGGTGAGGAGTTGCTGGGTGGGACGCAGGGACCGCATGACCCGCTCGCCCAGGGCCTCCTGCGAAACTTTTTCGATGAAGGCCTTGACGACCGGCAGGCTCACGTCGGCTTCGAGAAGGGCCTGCTGAACAAGGCGCAGCCCTTCCCGCATGTTGGACTCCGTGAGCTTGCCCTGACCGGCCAGGGTGCGGATCGCTTCGTACAGACCAGCCTGGAGTTTTTCAAACATAAACCCGAATCCTCACCAGTGTGCCCCTCAAAAAACAGATGGAGAAAACCCTGCTCGAGTGATGCGGCCCGACGGGGTGAAAGCGGTCGATCGCCCTTCAGGTCTAGGGGATTCCTTCGCTGCGCGACACGACCACCCCGGGTGCCCCGGTTTGGGATGGTCCCACCGCGTCAACCGCGCACATTCTCAGTTTAAGCTCATCATACTCGGGGCAGGGCCAGGCTGACAATTGGCAAAATGGCTGTCACGCGTGACTTTCATCGGAACCTTTGAATCCGCCACTTTTACATGCTGGATTCTCCCCGTTGTGCGAGAGCGAACCAAATTGGGATTGTCCAAGGTTGGATCGCGGACCTGACAGAGAAATTGGAGGGGCCCGCCTGTCGTGCCCGCTAACCGTAAGTTCAGTCGAAGATCAGTGGGGGTGATTTGTGAATTGCCCCCGACATGAATCCAAACGAATAGCATTGTGCCGCGCGAGTCGCCGTGAAGTGGCGGAGTTGGCAAGCAGGTCCCTGCGGAGCGGGGAGTGGCGATTCATGAATCGCCAATGGATCGCAGGGTGATACGGCCTTTTTTGCCTGCTCTGATGGGACCATCACGAATGGTCCCTACTGACAGGGTATCGACTGGGGGCGCAATCAGAGATTCTCGCCCGACAACGCTTGATTAGGCCTGTATTCCAGCGTAAGATAATGGCAGGGTAAATGAGAATTAATCTCAACAACTAGACTTTATTGAGACATTAACGGTAATGGGGTGCTGAATTGCTGGAATGATTGCGGCGGGCTTGATTTGAGTCGGATATCGGCGTTTGCCGTGTTGCGGAACCGCAATTTTTAAGCCGTCTCCCGTGGCAACAAGTGAATCACGAGGCCGCCATGATTGGATTTGCGTGGAGGAGAGGAAAATTTTGGGGGGATGTTGCCCAGGCTGGTGAGACATTGCTGGCTGACTTGCAGGCCGGGCAGTCCGCGCGCATTACAGCCTTGGACGGGCCTCCGGAGGTAGTTCATCGCTTGCAGGAGTTGGGGCTTCGGCCGGGGACGGTGGTGCGTGTTTTTCGGCCGGGAAATCCGTGTATCGTGTGGCTGGGAGGGAGTAAGCTGGGCGTTCGCATGGACGACGACGTGCGAATCCTCGTGGAAGCATTGCCGGGACATCACGGGCATCCTCACCGGCATCGCCACGGGTGGGGATCGGATCCATCCTCGCAGATGGAATCGGTTGCAACGGCTCCGAAGGCAACTCCCGAGAATTCTTCGGCCGGCACGGCCGGAGAATCGCAGACGCGCTGACCTTCCGACCCGATGCCGGCGGGAAGCCGCGGCATGCCTGTCTCTCCATGGGTGTAGCGTGTTTGCGATTTGATGCCCGTGGCGAAAAAATCTAACCGAGAAATCCCTGCGAAGTCTGCTCGAGGCCGGTTGGCCTGCCATGACACGCGTGACCGCACCCAAAAAGTGTGTTTCGGTTGCCCTGGTCGGGAATCCCAACACGGGAAAATCCACGCTTTTCAGCGCGCTGGTTGGGGTGTACCAACGGGTGGGGAACTATCCCGGCGTGACGGTGGAAAAGCGGACTGGCCGATTCGAGTTCCAAAATCAAACATTCGAGGTTATCGATCTTCCCGGCCTCTACAGTCTTTCTCCCCGCTCTCGGGATGAATTGGTGGCGGTCAATGTGTTGCTTGGCCGAGAGCCGGGCGTGGAGCCCGTCGACGTAATTGTCTGCGTGGTGGATGCCTCCAATCTGGAGCGCAATCTTTACCTGGTAAGCCAGCTTTTGGAGTTGGGGTTGCCCATGGTGGTGGCCCTGACGATGGTCGACGTAGCGGAACGCCAGGGCATTCAGATCGACGTGGAGGAGTTGAGCCGCCGCCTTGGTGTGCCGGTGGTTCCTGTTCAAGCTCATCGCGGAATCGGCGTGGGACGGGTTCGGCAGGTCCTTCACGGATTGATTGAGAAGGGAATACCGCCGTCTCCGCGGTCACCGCTTCCCCGGGAAGTCCAGTTGGAGATTGAACGGATCTTCGAAGATTTGGAGAGTCGTGGCCTGCTTGCCCGAATTTTCGAGCCAGCCAGTGAAGACAGTCGGGCGTCACACTCTCATCGCAGTCCCGCCATTCTCCGGTTCTGGCTGGAGCGGCTCCTTTTGGACGCGGGCGGATTTCTCCGTCAGAATGTCTTGGATGGCAAGCATCCGGATGTGCTGAAACTTTTGGTTGAATCGCAGCAGCGGTTGGAACAGGCGGGCTTCGCCGTTCCGGAAGACGAGACGCATTTCCGCTATGAATGGGTCCGTCAATTGCTTGAGGGAGTCGTCAAAGCACCGGAGCAGCCCCGCATAACGTTGACGGACCGCCTGGACGCCGTGCTCACCCATCGTGTTTGGGGGCTGATGATTTTTGCCGCCGTCATGCTGCTCATGTTCCAGGCGGTGTTTCGGCTGGCAGAGCCGTTCAATCGGGTCATTGATTTCGGGGTGCAAAGCTGCGCTGCTCTGGTAAGATCGCAGCTCCAGCCGGGGGCTTTCCGGGATCTGCTGGTGGACGGGGTCATCAGTGGGGTGGGAGCGGTGCTCACCTTCATCCCTCAAATTGCGATCCTGTTTATCTTTATTGCCATCCTGGAGGATTGCGGTTACGTGGCGCGGGCGGCGGTACTCATGGACCGTTTCATGTCCCGCATCGGCCTGAGCGGCAAATCGTTCATCCCAATGCTTTCCAGCTTTGCATGTGCGGTGCCCGGCATCATGGCCACGCGGACCATCGATAACGAGCGCGACCGCCTGACGACGATTCTCGTCACGCCGCTTTTGACGTGTTCTGCTCGATTGCCGGTGTATGCCCTGTTGATAGCCGTCTTTATTCCGGATTATCGATATCTGGGTGGTGTCGTGGGTTTGCAGGGGCTGGTTCTGGCGAGCCTGTACGTGCTGGGGGTGGCGACTGCGGTGACAGTGGCTCTGCTCCTTAAGCGAACAATCTTCCGCGGTCGGTCGCCCACCTTCGTGATCGAACTTCCCAGCTATAAATGGCCGTCTCCGCGGACGGTTATTTTGCGGGTATGGGAGCGGGTGGTCGTCTTCCTGCGCAATGCCGGGACGATCATCGCGGCGATTTCGGTGCTGGTTTGGGCAGCGCTGTATTACCCGCATGATTCCGCAAGTATCGATAGGAATCTGCTCAACCGCCAGGCTGAATTGCGGGTCTTGATCGAGACGCTTCCCCCGGAATCACCACAACGTGAGGCCTGGGAGAAGGAACTCGATCAAGTCGGTGCGGAAATCGCGGCAGCCTACCAGCGCAATAGCATCCTGGGACGAATGGGACGGGCGATTGAGCCGATCTTCCGTCCGTTGGGTTGGGACTGGCGAATTGGGACGGCGGTTCTGGCCTCGTTTCCCGCCAGGGAAGTGGTGGTTGCGACTTTGGGGGTGATGTTTAATTTGGGAGATATTTCCTCGGACGATGTCACGTCCAGCCAGGAACTCCATGCTCGGCTGCGCTCCGCTACTCGGGAGGGAAGCAATGAGCCGGTATTCAATATCCCTGTGGCCCTGTCCCTGATGGTCTTTTACGCTTTGTGTGCCCAGTGTGCTGCCACTTTGGCGGTTATCCGCCGGGAAACGAATAGCTGGCGCTGGCCGGTTTTCACATTTGCCTACATGACCACGCTGGCCTATCTCGGAGCACTTGTCACATATCAATTGGCCAGTAGAATTTTAACAGGTGGAGCCTGACAAATTTGCGGCATCCTCCTTTGCGGTGGAGGTCCCGAATTGTGAGCGAGTTGGGTACTCATCTGAACATCATGTGGCAGGACGTGGCGGCCTGGCTGACGGTCGTCGTGGCGGCTGTGTATGTCATTTGGTATTTCCGCCGCGGCGAAGGTGGCCATTCAGTGGGGTGCAGCGGTTGCAGCCACTGCCCGATGCTGAGCGAGATCCAGCGCTGAGCGCGCTGAAGCGAGCTTGTCTTCGATGCCAGCGAAGCCTCTTTGGTTGCTTCTCCCATTCGGAGGGACCCGCCTGTCTCCGTTTTTCGACGTTGGATCATCTATTCCCTTGCACCGGGCACGACAAGCGTGCCCCTCCGTTCCGAAGGAACGTCATTCGGAGGGACCTGCTTGTCAGGTCCGGTTCCCAAGCTTGGATCATCCGCTTGACCAATCAAGCCCCGACGGCTCAGTTCGGTTGCGGGTTAAACGGTAGGGGCAATTCATGAATTGCCCCTACGATCTCGGAGGGACCTTTTCCGGAGGGACCCGCTTGTCGGGTCCGTTTTTCGACGTTGGATCATCCATTTCCTTGCCTCGGGCACGACAAGCGTGTTCCTCCGACCTTTCGGAGGAACCTGCCTGTCGCGTCCGCCTGGTGCGAGAGCCGGCTGGCGGATGTGTGATCTGTACGGAATTTGCGGAGGCGGCGAGCCTTTCCTTTTCGCGGAACAAGGCCAATGAAGCAGCATGGGCAGGCAGGATGTTCTAAACTCTTTTGGATCGCCTTCCCGCACGGGGGAGGGACACAAACCAACCAGCGGAACTGGCCCGAGGTCTGCCTGAAGCCGAATGCATCCTCCGTGGGAAAAAACTTTTGATTGGCTGGGAACGACTGGAAACCGCGCGGCGGTTGAGCTCCTCCTTCGCGCACTGAAGTCCGAAACCCTGGGGATCCGCCGGGCGGCTCTGCTGGCCCTGATGCGCAGGCCCGAGAAAGACGCCCACCTCGTGGTGCTCCAGGAGATCGACCGCACCGACGACGGCTGGCGGGATTGTTTCAAGACGCTTCCCAGCGCTTTCCAGGAATTCCTCCGCGACCAACTGGTTCACGGAGATCCCAATCGGCGGCGAGAAGTCTGCCAGTTTCTCGTGGATACAGATCAATTTGACTTCGTCCCGCTACTCGCTCATCTGCTCGAAAACCGCAAGGTGGAGCCACGGGATGCACTTGCCAGCACACTTCACGCCCTGTGCCGCAAACTGGGGACGCTGGTGGAAACCTCGCCGGCGGGGAATGAAGCAACGCACATCATGCGGACCGCCGAGCAGGTTCGTCGGGCTCTCAATATTGCGGCGGATCGCTATGCCAAGCATGAAGCCCCCGAAATCCTGGAGAGTTTGCTCTTGCTTTCGACGGGCTATTCTCGCCTGTTTTTGGAAATCATTCGGCAGCCGGGCCATGCCGCGCGGGGTGTGTTACTGCATCTGCTGACGACCGACACGTCCTCGGCAACGCTGAAAGTGCTGTGCGATTTTCTCAACCAGCCGGACGCCCCCCAGGAAGTATTGCGGATTATTTCGCGGCGGGCAGATCTGCCGTTCCTCCGCCATTGGCTCCACACGGTAAGCAGACCTTTGCCCGCCACAGTTCGACGGCACCTGAAGTCTTTGCGGTCTTTGAAGTTGCTGGAAAACCTGGAGGGCTTGCTGCCAATTCTTGACGAAACGGAGCAGAGTGCGCTGGTGGAAATAGTCGTCCATTCTGGAGTGTCGCGACAGGAGGCCCTTCGCGTTGTTGGCAAGGTTTTGACCGAGGGCCTGCCAGGGGCACGTCGCGCCGCGGCCGAGGCGCTGGCGGATTTCCACGGTGCCGAGGCCAATGAACTGGCATTGCGGGCGATGTCAGATCCCGATCCGCTGGTGCAGGCGGCCATTCTGCCTCAGTTGCGCCAGCGCGGGGTGGTGGGGGCTTTGCCGCACATCATTCGGCTTCTGGAAAGTCCGCACCCTGCCGTTAGGAAGGCCGCCCGAAAATGTCTCCGCGAATTCAGCTTCTCGCGATTTCTTCAGGTCTGGGACCTTCTGCCTGCCGATATTCGGCAGAACACGGGGATGCTGGTGAAGCGGGTGGACGGCCGAACCTCGCTCCTGTTGAGGGCGGAGTTGCTTTCGCCGTTCCGGTTGCGGCGGTTGCGGGCGCTTTCTGTCGCCCAGGAACTCAATTTGGTGCCGCGGGTGGAGTCTGCGATCATCCCGCTGCTGAAAGACGAGGACCACGCCGTGCGGGCGGAGGCAGCGGCTGCCCTCGCCCAAAGCGACTCCGTTTGGAGTTACCAAGCCCTGGTGGATGCCCTAGAGGACCCCAATGCGGTGGTTCGGGCAATCGCTCAGCGGAGCCTGGAGCTGCGGCGACAGCGACAGGAATCGGCAGAGCGGTCTGCCAAGGAAACGGAAAAACCCTCCCCTTCTCAACCCACGGCGACAGCTCCCTCCTCAATGGATGCCGCCAGAGTTGCCCCGGAGAACGCTCCCAGTCCATAGGGTGGTCACCATGTTGTGGAAGCACAAACTCTTGTCATCGAGAATTTGCCGCCTGAATAGCGTGATGCGGCGCTGTGCTGCTCTCCTGTGGCATGGCGTTTTAGCGCTTCTTTGCGCACTCTGGGTGTTTGAACCCGCTGCGTGGGGTCAACGGACGGCCCCCCTGGAATTCCTGCGGCGGGAGTTCCAGCGGCGGCAAACGGGAGAGGTGCTGCCCACAAGCCATTGGAGATGGTACATCCTGGGAGCTCTGGCGTTGGTTGCCGTGCTGGGTGTTGCCGTGTGGATGGTGGAGCGGTTTCGCAGTCGCCGCCCCTACACCAGCCGCTGGCTCCTCTTTCTGGAACTTTGCTGGGTTCACCGATTGCGATGGCGCGAGATTTGGGAGTTGTGGGGTTGGATTCGGCGGGAAAAAATCCATCCTCCCGCCCGAATTTTCTGTGAACCCGAACTGTGGGAGGACCGTGTCGATTTTATGACCCTGGCCGCTGGTGGTCGGGATGGTTCCCCGTGGACGGCGCTCTACGAGCGGTGTTTTGGGCGGCTTACCCCGACGGCGCGAACTCTTGCCCAGGCCAGCCCGGGCAGCGCGGAACCACCGCCGAGGACTGAGGGAAACTGAGCGCGCAGGTGCAGGTCCAGCTCCCGCAGGACGCGCGGCAATCCAGGGACGATGTTAAAAGGCTTTCGTCTGGCCAGGCATCGCGCAGGGATAGATCCCATCTGGCCCTGGTTTGGGTTGGGGCACGCTGTCCCACGTGTAGCCGGACGGTGACAGATCCACCTTTGAATTGATCGCCTCGTCCCAGGTGACGATCTGGCCGGAGTACGTCGCCATGCGCCCCAGGATGGCGGTCATGGTTCCCAGGACGGTGTGATCCACTTCGTTGTAGGGCTGTCCCGCTTGAAATGCGGCGAGAAAGTCGTCCCATTCCAATTGATGTCCATCTGGCCCGCGCTCCACTCTCACAGGTTCCTTGCCTTCCACGTGGATGATGGCGTGGCCGTGGCCTTCAATACTGACGTAACCCTTCGTGCCGTGAGCGTGCTCGGAGAAGCTGTCCCAGCAGCCGGGAATGTGGCGGCAGTAACTGTAGGCGCGGGTGCCGTCTTCATAGGTGAATTCGACGGCGTGATGATCGTAGATTTCGCCGTAATCTTTCCCGATTCGGAACTGGCGGCCGCCCATCCCCTGCGCCGAGACTGGATGCTTGTTGCCCATCATCCAGTTGAGGACGTCCAGATCATGGACATGCTGTTCCACGATGTGGTCACCGGAGAGCCAGGTGAAGTAGTACCAGTTGTTGACCTGGTACTGCATCTCGGTCTGCCCTGGTTTGCGTGGGCGCACCCAGACACCGCTGGAGTTGAAGTAGGCCCGCATGTACTTGATGCGTCCGATTTCGCCATCCCAGATACGGCGGATCATTTCCTTGTGTTTGATTTCGTGTCGGAGGTGGTGTCCCACTGCCACGCGGAGACCTTTTTTCTTGGCTTCTTCGTTGGTGGCGATGATGCGGCGGACTCCCGGGGCATCCACCGCCAGGGGCTTTTCCATGAACACATGTTTTCCGGCCTTAACGGCGGCCTCGTAATGCATCGGCCGAAATCCCGGCGGACTGCACAGAAGGACGATGTCGGCATCGGTTTCCATGAGCTTTTGATAGCCGTCCAGGTCGGTGAAGCGGCGCTCGGGTGGGACATCGACCCGATCGCCGAACCGGCCTTTGAGGGCCTGATAGCTCGCTTCCAGGCGTTCGGGAAAGGCGTCATGGAGGGCGATCAGCCGCACCTGGACGCCCACTTTGTTCGACATCGCGTCCGCCGCCGCGCCTGTTCCTCGGCCGCCGCATCCGGAGAGGGCAATCTTGATCACATCGCTCCCCGCGGCATGAACCGCCGGTATGTGCTGCGATAACAAAACCAAACCCGTGGCAAGCGAGCCCTTCTTCAGAAAATTCCGCCGCGTGTCGTGTTTGCCCAGGGTGGGAAACTCGTTCATGGGTACGCCTCCTCAACATGTTGGAAACGGTGGGTCATAAGGCTGGCACAGCACAGGATGTGCTGGTAGTTTTAACACTCCCACGGGAGAAAATCAAACGGCCCGCATTTGCCGTGCCATCTTTTGTGACCTAGATTACTCATAGCGAGTGGTGCGGTCCTCGAATTTATGGGGAACCAAAAACCCGCACGCGGATCCCGCATGTTCGATGCGAATATGATCCCTTCAATTTGCCGGGTTTGCCGTGGCATTTTGAGCGCGACCCGTTAGGACTGCGCCTGAGAGAAAGCTGAGGGTTAGCAACAATTCGGCCGAAAGGTCTTTTCCAACGGGAGGTTGCAGCGACCGGGTAGTCACACAGTTCTGTCCATTGTGGCCATCCTGAAGGCCAGAACAGATGGCGTCCAATTCCCTCAAGCGGTTTCGCCACCTGTAAAACAACGTCCGATTTCCCATGGAATCCCCTCGGCACACCCCTGGCAGCATGGAGCCCCGCGAGGCGGTGGACCGCTGGCTCAACGAAATGCTCGCCGGCCAGCGGGAGCTCCAAACCGTCCTGGAGGACGCCTTTCGAGAACTGGGGACAGCGGTCGAGGACTGGCTGAAAATCCAGGCGGCGTGCGACGCAGAGCTGCGGGACCGCGAATCGGCACTGGTTCGCCGGGAGCAAGAACTTGCGGCGGCGCTGGCACGTCACCGGGAAACAGAGGAGCAACTTGCGCGTCTGCGGGAGCAGATTGAAAGTCGGGCGGCCGAAGTCGATCGCCGTGCCCGGGAATTGCAGGCGCGGGAGGAAGAGTGGCAGCGGCGTCTCGCCCAGTCCGAGGACCGCGACAAGGAACTTGCCAGGCTCCGCGAGTTGATCGGCGAGCTCCGCGCTTCCCTACAACCGGTGACCACCACGTCCTCCTCCGAACAAACAGTCTCGCGGCAGGAACTGGTTCACTGGCAGCAGAGAGCGGAAGATCTTGAAAACCAACTGGCCGAGGCCGAGCGTCAGAAAGAGCTTTTGGAGGCAGAGGTCAACGTCCTCCGGCATCGCGCGATGGAGTGGCTGGAGATGCTGGCCGATCAGCGGCGTCAGCTTCTTGAAGAACGAAACCGCTGGGCCGGTGAGATCCGTCAGTTCCGTCGCCTCATCGAACTGCTGCTCGACCGTCACCTGGAGCCCGTGCCGGAGGGACACGATGAACACGAGTCCACGACACCACGGGTCATTCCCTACGAACCGCTGGAGGCCCGTTTAACAGGGACCGGCGACGCCTTTCTGGATTCCCTTTCCGCACAATTTGAGCAGCTTCGCAAGGAGTTTGATCACCGTCGCGGAAAAGAGGGGTGACGCGTCGTCGCGGGAGGGTGCGGCAGACGACGGTCATTCACGGCTTTCCCCGCCTGACCAGTCGGCCTCTCCAAGTTGCGGCAAGTCTTCCAGGCTCTGCAGTTTGAAAAGCTCCAGAAACCGCTGCGTGGTGCGGTACTGCGCGGTGCTTTTTCGGGCATCGCCGTCGGGATAGGTGACGGAAATGAGATCCCGCCGGACAAGCTGCGCGAGGATCGCTCCGCTCGGTTTTCCCCGCAGCCGGTTCACCTCTTTCACGGTGATTGGCTGACGATAGGCCACGATCGCCAGAACTTCCAGGGCTTGCTGAGAAAGTCGGACCTGCCGAACTTTGCAGAAAAAACCCTCCCGCAGGCCGTCGAACTCTGGCAGAAGCTTCATTCGGTAACCGCTCTGCTCGAAGACGATTCGATAGGGCCGACCACTCGCCTCGTACTGGGCATTGAGCTCAGAAACAAGGCGTGCGATCTCATCGGGGCGGACACCGCGCATGATTTCAGCGGCCTGGGCGGGGGACAGCGGCTCGTTACGCGGATGGCCCACGAAAAGGAGGGCTTCCAGAATGCTTTTGGGATTGACCGGAATGGAGGACGGGGCCGGTGCGCCGACCGATTGGTCGTCGGAAGGCGTGGACGCGGATTCGGTATGAGGAGGACCAGCTTCGGCAGATGGAGATTGGTTGCTCAGAGGCTGGCCGGTGGCCTCGGCGAACGCCCGAGCGAGGTCCTCCAGCGTCACCGCTTCTTCCGGAAGGGATTCGTCGGAGGGAGGATGAAAATCGCCCGCCTGTGCCACCACCAATCGGCCTCCTTTCCCTTGCAGCCCATCAGGGTGCGGTCTGCTATTCGATAATTCGCTTGATCAACAGCCCCTGATCGACGTTGAGGTCGTAGCCCCGGCGGAAACCGACCGGGATCGAACGGTCAAAGAGGAAGAACCCGCGATGCCGTTTGATGTCCCCGGTGTCACTGCCCAGCTCCTGACCTAGCATGTAACCGTCAGGATAGATGTCGAGGATCTCCTGCGGGGACAGGCTCACACCATTCACCAGGAAGTTGCCCGGTGTCTGTGGATCCGGTTGCATGACCTCAGCCACCGGTTGCACTTCGAAGTAACCGATGGTTACCCAAATGGCATACACATTGGATCGCGTGGTCACAAGGTTGCCGAGTCGCATGAGGTCTCGATAGCGGAAGAAGGGGTTGCGATTGATGTCGCAGTACTCGTATTCATGATTTTGCGAGGGATTCTGCGGATTGGTACTGGGTGCCTGGAAAAGGGGCACGTGGGTAAACTCCATCTGTCCCGTGTTGGGATTTGGGACGACCTTTTCACGCAGCAGGGTGGCGTTGACCTCCCGGCCGATAACGTCCTGAAGAGTGGGGTTGGTGGGATTAACCGGGCTTGTGGGCGGGACGTTACTGAACCCACCGAAGCTGCGGAAGGGATTGCCAAACCGCGTTGGATAGTCTGGATTGTTCACCAGAAGTCGGGTGTACGAGTCAGGCAGGAGGGGCGGGGTATTGGGCACCGTGGGGGGCAGGCTGGGGAAGCCCTGATTGGGCGGCACATAGAATCCCCGACGGCTGTCCAGAAATTCGTGCCACAGTGCCACATAGGGATTGGTGGTGTCAAACCAGTTGGCAGGTGGATTGAGGATAAGCTCGGGTCGGTTCATCAGCCCCGCCCAAACCTGGGGCGCATAGATGGTGTTCAAGTTGATTCGACCCGGCTCACGGAAGTACGAAATCATGTGGTTGGGCGGAGTGAAACGGTGCGGCGGGGAACCCGGCGGGGCCGGAGGCGAGATGCGCTGCGCGGTCTCTGGATTCAACTGCAGTTCCGTATCCACAAACGGGGACGGCACCCGCACAAATTCCAGAACGCGGTGGAACTCAGGGGCCGTCGGACTGTTGCCCGCTCCCGCACCAACAGACCAGAAGTAATTGGTCAGGTGGGGATAGGGTTCGACTTTGTTCGGCTCAAAATACTGGTCCGGTTGATCAGATCGATCGGGCTCGTACGGGTTGGGTTCTGGTTCACTCGCTGTCGGATCGGTGAGGGGCACGCGGTAGTACTTGTAGTAATTGTTGGCATCGTAAGCGAGCAATCGCGAACTGGGCAATGCCGGTACCAGGAGAAGTTCTGTCGCGCTGGTGTACGGCCGGTTCAGCCACGTGAGCCACGGGAAGGGACGCTGTGGATCACCGTTATACGGCACCGGGCCTTGCCGTGGTGCGCCGAAAGGTTCACTCAGGTAACCCAGCGTATGCTTGAGTCTGCGGTTGAAGATCCCCACAGGCACCGTGGCCCCGTCATTCTGCACCGGTTTGTCGAGCGGTTCCTGTTTCCAAAGAATGACGTCGTGGTAGGTGTCCTGGATAACCGCGTTATTGCTGTTGTCCAGGGCAGGCGGATCATCGTTTCGCTCGCCACGCTGCCGCGTGTGGAACATGATGGGATCGGTATGGCTGATCTGGGCCTGGCCATCGGCGGTGAAGTCTTCCTTATTGGTTCGGCTGTTGAAGCAGGTCAGATCCACCGGGGCGGAATCCACCGTCCGGTACGGGTTGAGAATCGGATCATAGGGCTGCGTGGGGTCGGCCAGCCGCTGCAGGTGAATGATGCGAAACCGTGTCCGCGTTGTGTTATGCCCGAAGAGGTGGTCCCAGTCTTCGTCGGCTTGGAGGTCCGTCCGCTGGGCATCGAGGGGCTTGTCGATAACCTGGGGCGATCCCGGAGGATTCTCGTACCGCCCGGTGGCAGGATTGTACTTGATGGCTTGACCGGCCTCGTCGGTTTGTGTGGCTTCCAGCTCATCGTAGCCGGTCGCGGGTTCGGAGACGCTCAGCCGCATTTCCTTGTCGCCGGCCAGAGTGCCGATTGTCACATAACCGCGATCGATGCGAATGCCCACAGGAGGGTTGATTCCCGTCGGCAGGGTGTCGAGGTTCTTATCGACGATCACCTGGTTTCTCAAGATGCGGATGTAACGATCGGTATTTGGATCACCCTGATCAAGTTGGAAGCCGATGTACGTGATGTCACCATCAGGTTGGCCGGCCGGACCGATGACCGCATAGCGGCCGGGCAGGATCTTGTCGATCTCCCCGGCGTACGTATTGCTGGGATAATAGCTGACCGGAATGTTGGCCTCTTCGGGGAAGCCATTGGCTGGACGCGGGACGAAGTAAACAGCCCGTTCAATCTGCGGGCGTTTGGCAGGATCAGGATTATCGGGGTCTTTGGCCAGACCCGGTTGATCGGGATCGGCTTCCGCCCGAGTGACGATGATTCGCCAGATCGGCTGCCCGGCAGGATTCAATTTCGCCAGATCGACCCCTGGCCGGGGTTCCGGCTGAGTCTTGGTGGGATCGTCAAATTCACCGGCGCTCGGTTCATTTTCAAACCAGGGGTTGTACAACTCAACGAAGAGGGAACCCTGTGGTCGATAACGCTGATCCAGGTCTCTAATCCCTTGCCCCTGGCTTGGATAATCTTCCTCTTTGGGATCGTTGGTGTTCGGTGGATAGGCATAACCGTAGGCCGACAGGTCCTCCGTTCGCCGGTCATGGAAGGCGAGCGTCTCGGTGATGAGGAGTTCGGGCCGTTCACAGCCCCACACCGTATGCTGCGGGTCGGGAGTGGGGTTCCAGCCGTCGAAGGGATTCTCGTCGAAGACGAAGCGCGTCATGATCGAATCGCGATCGCGGAAATCAACCGTATTGACGGCCCACTGGGCGATCATCCGGGCGGTGTTCAGACGGCTGCCGGTGACAGTATCGAGGAAATTCAAATCAGCCACCGACATCATGAGGACATAAAGATGCCTGGCCAGGGCCTGATGGGGATCTTCGGTGGCCCCGGGGAGACCATCGCCGTCGTAATCAAAGGGGATTGCGCTGGTCGTACCAGTGGCCGTGCGATAGGCCCATTGATCCTGACCGGAGAGGGCCTCGCCAGGTTCATCGACGACACCGTTATTGTTGTTATCAAGACCATCACCCAGCGGCCGATTAATGTTGAGTCGCAAACCGGCCAGGACGTCCGGCGGGAAAAGCACCCACAGGTCCTGCGGTGCGGTCAGATTGAACCGCTGAACGATGCTCTGAAGGAGCTGGTTTCCCAGTTGCTGGCGCCAGCGATAACTTCCGGCAACGGCGGCGACCGGGAGGTCCCAGCTCTCCGTCGTGATCATGTGCCGCACACGTACCAAGTCGGGAATGAGCTTGCGGAGTCGCTGCGGGAGATCCCAGCTGTCGCGGTCGAAGGGGCGCAGGATCGCTTCCAGTTCGGCCGGTGTGAACGGGGCATCTACCGCATCCTGTTGGCCGGATTGAATGAGGCCCTTTCCCCCACGGCGAGTCAGTTTGACCTTGTAGGGGTTGTCCGTGACGGCCGCCGTCCAGAGGTTCTGCGGCTGTACATAAATCGGTCGGCCGCGCAGATCAAGACCGACACACAGGGCGCCCATCATGTCAGGAGGACTGCCGTAGATCGTGGGATTGCCTGGACCGAACGGCTGAGGAAGTGTGGTCCGCCAGTCGATTGGATAGGTAAATAATTTGTTGGCCAGCAGTGCGTCGGGTTGTCCGGCCAGTCCTGCTGCCGGAAGAGGCGGTGGGGACACTAGACGGGTTCGCTCTCCATAACGGCCCATAATGGGGCCCAGGAGCGGATCGGTCCTTCCCACAAGCAGCATATCGTAGAGGTTCTGCCAGGGCCCGGGGGAGCCGCCACTATTGGTGAGCAATTCGAAAAGCGGCCCGAGGTTGATCTCCGCCGGGCCAAAGCCAAGGCCACGGAACCAGTGCCGTAGTGCGTTAGGCGCTAGGGCGGGATTAGGAAACAGCACGCTAGGATTTTCGCCATCCGGGAACGCGTCGCCGTTGGTGTCCGCACCCGCTGCGAGGATCCAGTTTGCTCCCAGCGGAGCGCCGTCAACGTTGAGCGTGTCCTGCTGATAATACCGCGGGTCGGCCTGGACCAGCGAGCCATGGGCGTTGAGATTCAGTCGGCCGTCCAGGTCCACGCAGAGGATGGCCGCCAGGGGCTTATAACGCCTTCCATCGGGCAGTTGACGGACAGGCAGACCCAGGTCCACCCAGATACTGTCGGGTGTCCCGTCCCCGTCATTATCCACATCCCAGCGCCACGAGTTGGGATTGATGCTCAAGAGAGAATCCGGTTGACCGTCGTTGTTGGTGTCGTCGAATCCCGGCTGGTAGGTCGGATTACTACCGTCGAAATTGGGGTGGAACACGCGAAGGGGCCGGAGAATGAATTTCCGCTCGAACAGGGCCACTTGACGCCTCACCTGGGGGTCGGGGATTGTTTCTGGACGCAGAAGGTAATTGAACCGCACGGCCGGATCGCTGATCGAGCCCCAGTTGATGATGTTGCCGTTGATCGCCTGGTTGAACCAGTAGGCGATGAGCGACACCCGGTGGAACGAGGGCTCCGGCACAAGCGTCTCTCCGGTGGCAGGATGCGGCAGCACCATTGCCAGAAACATATTCTGGTAGTCGGCCGCATCGTAATCTTCGTTGGCAGAAAGCAGTCCATCGTCTGCGGTGCCGGGCACGCCATCAGGTCCGGCATATTGCAGGAGAAACTCTCTCACCGCGGCATTCGGTGTCAGTGCGTACGGCATTCCCTGGGGATCAGTGGCGGCCAGCCGATCCGTGTTATTAAATCCCACCCCCGTGCCCGAGAACGCCCGACCATCGATGAGGTAATTGATGGCCTGGCCACTTTGCAGTTTGTTCTGGACGGCGGCAAGGGAAACGCTCTCGGGGGCCACCACGAGAAACCGATTGTTTACGGCATCGTAGTCCACGATTCGCGTCGTGATCCCCGCTACTGGAGGCGTGAGGAAGGTGAGCGGACAACCGACCCATCGTTCGGGATTCGGGAAATTGGGGGGAAAACCCCAGATCTGTCCGCCAGCCACGGGAACAAGGGTGGGAGGAGCCGGCGGGGAGAAGGGCGGGATCGCTCCCGCCACCCATTTCTCTCCGTAAACGTCCTCCAGAAGGCTGTGACACCAGATGGAGGAGTGGGGGTTATTGGAGCCGCGGATCACTTCCAATGCCACCTGCATGACCGTCTGGTCGGGCGGATCGTACTGCTCCTGGAAGCGTTTGGCGGCCTCCGCTCCCCGCCGGGTGTGTCCCGTCAGGACCACATACGCCAGCACAATCAGCCCAAACACCGAGAGGATCGCCAGCGTCAAGAGCAGGACAACGCCTTTTCGTGGGGTCGATTTTGCCTGGATCCTCATGTTCATGTACCTCAAATGTTGCTATCCGGTCCACCTGCCCTGGGCGACCGGGATCGCTGTCGTGCTATCGTTCAAACATCCGGGATGGGTTCGCCGTTTGACGTGCCCGTGCTGCTGTGCACGTTTTCCAGGTATTCTGACCGATGTCGTCCGGTCATCTCGACGGGGACCCACCCGCCGGGACGCTTCATCGAGCCGGGAACGACGAGCGGCTCAGCACCTCAGGATCGATCACTTCGGTGTACACGCCGTACACGTTGGTGCACAGCACGGCCTGAGTTTCCACAGGCACGCCATCCCCATCGGTATCGTTATTGGTGCGAAGACACCAAGCGATGTTCCAGTCCGGTCCGGCCACGGTGACTTCTCGGAAGTAATTCTGGTTCTGATTGATCACATCTCCCGCAGCCACCACGCGGTACCACAGAAACACGTTCTGCATCAGCGGCGGATTGTTGCTGATGACGGCACGCCCGGCCAGCAGAATGTACTGGCCTTCGGGGATCTTCAGGTATTCCTCGGCCTGAGCGGCATCCGTGACAAGGCTTGCGGGAATGGAGAGCCGCAGGTCGCCCCCGCCCAGGAAATTTGCCGTGGCCACTCGCTCTCCAGGGACTTCTGCTGTGGGATCATCGCGCCACAGGAAACTCCGATCGCGGAACACCACGGCAGAGACAAGATACTTTTGTGTCCCGGACGGGATTCTCGGCACCTGAGGCACCACCGTGACCATCCAGGAGTACATTCCCTGGTAATCGGCGTAGAGCGGGTTGCCGGACGCGGTGTCACCTGGCAACGTGGGCAGCGGGACCGCCGCCCCTGTGTCCGTTCGGAACAGCAACCGTGGGCGGGAGAGGCGGCTGGGATCGAACACCAGGTCGTCTTCTCCCACCACAAGACGCTGCCAGATCTGAGGGTTCATAAGGATCGCTTGGATGTTCGCCGGCAGTGCCGGATTGGCCGCAATGTTGACGCTGATCCGCACCATGCTCACAGCGGTACCGGGCGGATTGTAGGGGAATCGCCCCAGGTCTGCGGATCGGGCGTTCGGCACAGCTCCCTGCTGGTTGTTGATTTGGGCGATGTACAGGGGGTCGATGCAGAAGGCCTCGCCGAGCGGGAGGGGCTGGTCCCGACTGGAGACGACCGGTGCACCTTGAACGGTAAGCCAGCGCACCGGGTCCAGCCATTCGCGAACCCGGACTTCGGCAAGGGCGTTACGCCCGACGGTCGCCGTCCGATCTGCAATCAGCGCCCGCATCGCCGACATATTGCCGATCACCACCACGGCGGCAATCCCCAGCATCCCCACGGTAAGGATGAACATGGCGATGAGGACTTCCAGCAAACTGAAACCGCCCCGCTTCCCGGCAGGGGATAACCTCGGGCGGGTTACCGTTTGCATCAGGGTTGTCCCAGGATGAATCACCTCAGCGTCCTCCCACGCCTTTCATCTGTCGGGCATCATTGCGAGCAGTGTACAGATCGTTGGGAACCTTGACGTTATTGACCAGCGTGGTGCCGCTCACCGGGGCCGTGACGGCCAGGCCGGTGTTGGGATTGACCACCAGCCAGTAATTCGTCATGTCCTGCCAGTTGTAGAGGCCGTCCTCAGCGAGGGAAGGCCCTCGCTGAGTTGGTGGACTGCTTGCCATGGCAGGCATCCGCTCCCAGCGACCGACGAGGAGATAGATCGGCTCTGTGACCGCGGATTGTGTGTTCTGATAGAACACGCGCTGGACACGACCATCCGGGGCAAAGAGCACGATGACGGGTGTTGGGTCCTCAATTTCGGGAGTGCTCGGGTTGTGGTCCACGGGGACGAAACCGCTGGGGTTTCCCATCAGGGCCATGCTGTCGGTTCCCGAGGAATAAAGATCAATCACCGTTCCTGTCGGCAATCGCACAGGGGCCGCCGCGGTCGATTCGGGGCGGCGATAAATCTGGAATGTCACCGGACGCGAACCAATCCCGTTGGCAGGGTTTTCCGGCGGGAACGGGGCCGAGGGATTGTTCGTCACCGGCCAGGGTGTGTCCGCCACGTCCTCGAGTTTCACCAGAAGCACGGCGAATGGCGTGCTCTGAACCGGGAAGTTGGGATCACCGATGAGATTATCGGGATCCGCGTCGGGGTTACCATCTCCATTCAGATCCAGTCCTACAATCCGATAACGCACTCCCTGGGACTCGAACGTGATGACGTCTCCCACCGCCACCGGAAGCGTCTGGGTAAGCATGCTTGCGACCTCGGCTGTGTTGAGACGGACCTGAAAGAGCGGGCTGGTCCCCAGCCGCCGGACAATGGCCCGGGCACCGATCACATCTCCCGCGTAGGCCGGTGGTTCTTCTACCATCCGCAGAGTCACGGCGGCTTCGGGTTGGATTTTCAAACGTTCGATGGACACACCGACCGGCCGACCGATCTCCATCGCGCGATTGCGGGCGGCATAAAAGAACGCCGAAACCGTTCGCGATGCCTCACGAATTCGCCGCTGCTCCATCATCGGCCGCAGTCGCGGCACCATCACCGCAAGGAGAATCAGCAAAATCGTGATCACGACGAGCAGTTCGATGAGCGTCACACCGCGTCGCTCGTCGGGAATCGGCTTTTTGTGCATAAAAACCCTCGCCCACCAGCCGGTCATGGCATGGTCTCCGCACGGTGGTTGTGGATGTTGTCGAAATGCCCATTGGGGTAGTGCTCTGCCTCTTGGTCATCCAGCGGCGTGGCCCTGTATGGCGCCCCTGACAGGTTCCCGCCGGGAATAGTATTCAAGTTGAACCAGTCGTACTGGCGAAAGGCGGGTCCGAGCGCAGCCAGTTGCTCAATAGGCAGCACACGAGCTTTCCATTGCCGTGAAACTGCAAGAGAATAGTAATTGGCACTAAAGTCCTTATTGCCAAATGCGTCATACCCGGCACGTGACCCAAAAGACAGTCCGATGGCTCCATCAGGCCCGGGCGAAACAACGAGCGGAAACGTAGCGTAAGCATTCGGATCAACTCGAAGAGGATCGAAAGCGTCGTGATGATTTTCCGGGTCGGCGACCTGAATGTCCGAATCGGGGAATCCAACGGGACATCGGATGAAATAGATCGGATTTCCCCATCCATCCACGAAGACCGGAAGCTTAACAGTAATATCCTGCCCGTGTTGATCCAAACCGGGAAACGGTAACCACGCTATTTCACTGTCCGCAAAAAGCTCACGGTTCTGAGGATCCGACGCGCACACGATCATGTACAGTAACACCGCATTAAGCAATCTGCCATAACGATTGGCTTCCATGGGCGATAGTTGCCCTGAATGGATTTTCTGCGCGACTCCCTGCGCATTCAGACGGGCGAGAAAACGTCTGTACGTGTCCCATAACGCAGGCGCCCTGATTGTGCGGACGTACGTTTGGGAATTTTCCTCGATCTCCAAGGTGTAGGATGAAACAACTCCTGTGCTCGGATCAATCTCATCCCATTGATCCGGCATCTCCCAGGCCATGATGCAACGAATCGCCCAGAGGCGAAATCTGGCCGCCACCAGAGGAGGCAAACCGCGGGTGTCGATGGGAACCCGGCGGGTGCGGTACGAGTCGTAGCGCTCCATGATGATCTGGTTGATTTTGGCGATGGTGGCCTTGGTTTTCGCCACGCGACCCTGCTGCCGCACCCGCAGAATCGCTCCCCAGGTGATTCCCATCAGGATGGTGATGATCACGATGGTGACGATCAGCTCGGCCAGCGTGAAGGACCGTCGCCTTCGCCCGAGGAGAGACCGGATTGGGTTAGTGTACGTCTTCCCCATCATTTGATTTCATTCTCCAGCCGGGTGGCGAAATTCGTGATGTTATCGTAGTCGCCCTTGGTGAAGTTGACCCCGTTGTCGCTGATTGGCCAGGTGGTTGGATCAGGCTGCCGCGGATCGCCGTAATCCCCATCCAGCCCTGGATGGATGAGTTGGAACGAATCCGGATTCCGCCAGTTTTCGCTGGTGCTTACCCGATAGGGTACGCAGCCAAGAGGGATAAGATTGACTTTGGTTGCATATGTCCGGGTGCCGTCGGGGGCTCGCTCCGAGCGGAAATAGACTACACTCGGCGGCTGGTTGGAATCGGAGACGATGCGGGTGTCAGGAACGTAGGTCATGACGGAAATGGGTGATCCCGTCCAGGCGATTTTCGTTGGATCGAATTCGAAGAGGCTGCCTGTTCGCGGCTCGCCGCGCTGAACAGGATTGGCCTCATCCGCGTGGAATCCTACTGGCTTGTAGACGCTGCCCGGTTGCAGGAAGGGGTCGCCCGGCTTGATATCGGGCAAACCCCCCAGCCAGAAGACGAGGGCGCTTCGGGCGTCAAGAGCGTCCAGGTCGATGTTGTACTCGCTGGCGAGCCGGAGCTTCAGCGTGTCGTACAGCGGGGTGGGCGAATTGATGACGGAGGGATCCACCCTGAATCTCGGCCACCGCCGGCGGATGTGGCGCTCAATATCCAGATTACGGTTGGGGCCGGAAAAATCGGGTGGAAACTCACCGAACTGGTTCTTGTACTCCATCAGGGCGGTTTCCAGTTGTTTGATCTGGGTGTAGATGGCTGCCTCGCGGGCCCTGGCACGGGCAGTGATTGTGGCCGCCGAAATGAGCGCTATCAAAATCCCGATGATCACAATGACCGTGAGCAACTCGACCAGGGTGAAACCCCTGTTTTTCCGCCGATGCTCCGGCCGAGGGGGGATCCTCACCATTTCTACACCGTTCATAACCGATCTCCCGAGTTGTGCCTTTGTCGTCTCCACGATCATTGTAAGGGACACTGCTTTTTCAGGCCGTCTATCTCTCCAAAAACGCGCGATCGCGAGGTGTGATTGCTCCGGCTCTTTCTTGAGCGATTGAACAAGCGCGTAACCGCTGAACAATTCTGGTGGGAAATCGTCCTGTTACCTCGTGGCGTTCGGCAGACGCCAGAACTTTTACCCGTGCACCAGCGAGATCGCCGTGTTGCAAAGTTGAACACAATCTCCCGACCTGAAAGGTGCCCTTGCCCCGGCACCATCGGTTGCTGGCTGGCCCGATGAGTCGTCCCTCCGTGCCGGTCTTCCTTGGGAAGACCCTGTTTCTCAACCGGACAGTTTCTGAATCAGTGCGATCAACGGCAGGAAGAGGGCGATCACGATGAATCCCACCATGCATCCCAGCACGATGATCAGCACCGGTTCAAACAGGCTGAGGAGGCTTTCGGTGATGATCGCCACTTCCTCGTCGTAGTTGTCTGCAATTTTGTACAGCATTGTGTCGAGCTCACCGGTCTCCTCACCCACGTCCACCATGTTGATGGCGATATCCTCCATGATGGGGTTATTCCAGCGGGTGAGGTACAGGAGCAGGCCGATCGGTCCACCCAGGAAGAAAAAGAACCAGAACGCCGTAATGGGGTGGAAGCCAGGCCGCGCGTTGTCCTTCAGCGGCTTGGCAATGGTTTCTCCTTCCCGAATCGCGTCGAGCACCCGCTGGTACAACCGCTCAAACACCGCATTGGTGGCGGTGTCCCGGGTGATCGTCAGGGCCTCGAGGATGGGCACACCGCTGGCCACCAGGGTCCCCAGCGTTCGTGTGGTTCGCGCGATGATGTTCTTTTCCACAAGCTGACCGAAGATCGGCAGCCGCAATTTGAACAGGTCCCATCCGAAGCGACAGTACGGGAACATGTTCATCAGCTTGATAAATAACCAGATGCCGAGCGGAATCCCCGGCAGGAGGAACCACCAGTGGATGACGGTCTGAGACACGTTGATCAAAATCTGCGTGGGAACAGGAAGATCGGTCTCGAATTCCTCGAAGATCTTCTGGAACTGAGGCACGATCTTGATCATGATGAAGGTCAAAATGAGGCACGCGAACACGATCACGGCGATCGGGTACACGAGCGCGCCTTTGACCTTTCGCTTCAGCCAGAGTGAGCGTTCCTGAAACTCCGCGAGACGGCGGAGAATGACTTCCAAAGCACCACCAGCCTCACCGGCCTTCACCATGTTGACGTACAGCCGGTCGAACGCCTTGGGAGCCTTGGCCATGGCCTCGGAGAGCGTCGCCCCACCCTCGATCTCTTCGATGACGTCGATGAGGCAGTTTTTGAGGCTTCCAAAGAGGGAGGGCTTGGCCTGGGCCTCGAGAATCTTCAGACTTCGCAAAATCGGCAGGCCGGCGTCCTGAAGTACCGAAAGTTGCTTGGTGAACGTGGTCAGCGTCTTGGCATTGACCCGACCGATGGAGAACGTCTTGCGGGATTTGGCCTTGGCCGCCTTTTCCTTCTTTTCCTTCTGCGGGGCGATCCGCGTGATGTAATAGCCCATCTGGCGGATCGTCTGTTCGGCTTCCTCCTGGGTTGCCGCCTCGATGACGTCCCGGATCTCCTGTCCGGTGGCGTCCATTGCTTCGAACTGGAACTTCGGCATGGCCTGGTCCTCACACTGCAGGGCCGGGGACAAGCCGCCTGGCCCAACTCAGCCGATCCGACTCTTTCCCACTCGCGTGCCTTTCCTATTATTCGCTGCTGCTCGCTCAGATGATGCTCAAACCACAAAAAACCAATTTGCGATCACGCTTCGATCGTCGTTTCCCGAACAACCTCTTCCACCGTGGTAATGCCCTGGTAAATCTTTTCCAAACCGTCCTGCCGCAGCGTCTTCATGCCTGCGCGGATGGCGGCGTCTCGCAACTCTTCCGTGGAGGCTCCCCGGTGGATGAGCTCGCGAATTTCCTCGGTAATGGGCATCAGCTCAAAAATACCCGTGCGGCCTTTAAACCCCGTGTTGTTGCAGTTGGCGCAGCCGCGACCGCGGTAAAACGTTTTTCCTACCACGTCCTCGGGCGTCATTTCCAGGTCCGCCAGGGCCTCCGTACTGGGCACGGTCAGTTCCCGGCATTCTGGACAAATCTTGCGGACCAACCGCTGGGCGAGAATGGCTTCCACCGTGGCCGTGATGAGGAACGGCGGCACGCCCATGTCGCGGAGCCGGGCAATCGAACTGGGTGCGTCGTTGGTGTGCAGGGTGCTGAACACCATGTGCCCGGTCAACGCGGCCTGCACGGCAATCTCCGCCGTTTCCAGGTCCCGGATCTCACCCACCAGAATGATATCCGGATCGTGCCGCAAAATAGCGCGAAGCAGATTGGCAAAGGTGTTTCCAATCTCCGGATCGATCGGAATTTGCACAAGGCCATCGATCGTGTATTCCACCGGGTCCTCGGTGGTGATGATCTTGTCTTCGATGGTGTTCAGCTCGTTCAGCGCCGCGTAAAGCGTGGTTGTCTTTCCCGATCCGGTGGGGCCGGTCACCAGCACAATACCGTGCGGCCGGTGAATGACCTCCCGAAACTGGGCCAGCGTCGTCGGATCCATCCCCACCTGATTGAGGTCGAGCATCACCACGGATTTATCGAGAACCCGCAGCACGCAGCTCTCCCCAAACATGGTGGGCAGGACGCTCACCCGCAAATCGACGGGATGGCCACCCACTGTGAGACGGATTTTGCCGTCCTGCGGGAGGCGGCGTTCGGCAATGTCGAGGTTGGCCATCACTTTGATTCGCGTCGTGATGGCAAACGCCAAATGCCGGGGCGGGGGGACCATCTCGTAGAGCACGCCGTCGGAGCGGATGCGGATCCGGAACTCGTTCTCGAACGGCTCAAAATGCAGGTCGCTGGCGTGCTCCTTGATGGCCATGAGGAGCACCATGTTGAGAAGTCGCCGAACCGGGGCACTCTCCGCGAGGGCCTCCACACTGCTCAGGTCGATGGGCCCGTCCTGTTCCAAACTCTGCGCCGCCTTGACCAACTCGGTATCTTTTTCCAGTTCCTCGATGATTCCTTCAATACTTTCCGTGCCGGAATAATAACGCTGAAGAGCCTGATTGATCTGACGCTCGGTGGTGACCACCGGCCGAATCTCATACCCCAAAAAGCTCCGCAATTCGTCAATCACAGACAGCTTCTGGGGTTCGCACATTGCAATTGTCAATGTGTTGTCGTTAAAAGAGATAGGCACGATCTTGTAGAGCTGAGCCATCGGCTCGGTGATGCGGTTGAGGACCTCCGGAGGGATGGTGAGCTCGTTGAGCTGGACCACTGGCAGGTTGAACTGTTCCGCCAGCGCCTGGGCAAGCTGGTCCTCGTTAATCAGACCCATCCGAATGGCAATCTGACCGAGAAGTTCCCCTTTGTGCTGTTTTTGCTCCTCAAGGAGCATTTCTAGCTGGGACTCCGTGATGAAGCCCAGGTCCACGAGAATTTGACCGATCCGCCGAAGAGCCATCCGCTTGTCCTGCTATCCTGCTATGCGTTTTCAGTTGACCAAATCGCCGACGAAGACAATCCCTGATCGGCCGGAAAGACTTATCTTCCCGGTCCACACTCTATCTTAGCCAGCCGTCGGTATTTATCCAAATGCCGATAACTGCTTATTTTCGCCCGTTTTGGGCCATTTCCCGTTCCAGGCGCCGCCGGGCTTCCTCCTCGTCTTCGAGGATTCCCCGCTCGGCCGCCGCAATTCGCGCTGCCAGTTCATCCGGGCTGTTAGCCCGGAGGAGGACTTCTTTCTTCTCGCAGATTCCATCCCGCCACAGCCGGAAGAGGTGATCATCCAGAAGCTGCATCCCCAGCTTGTGGCCGGTTTGAATGGCCGAGTTGATTCGGTAAGTTTTATTCTCGCGGATGAGGTTTGCAATAGCGGGGGTCACCACGAGCATTTCGTAGGCCGCCACGCGTCCCCCACCAATCCGCGGCAGCAACTGCTGGGACAAAATGCCGATGATGGACGTCGAAAGCTGGGTTCGGATCTGCTCCTGCTGGTTGGTGGGAAAGACGTCAATGATTCGGTTGACCGTTCCCTGGGCCCCGGTCGTGTGCAAGGTGCCGAACACGATATGGCCTGTTTCGGCCGCTGTGATGGCGGCCTCGATGGTTTCCAGGTCACGCATTTCACCCACGAGGATGATGTCCGGGTCCTGTCGCAACGCCCGGCGGATGGCCTCTGCAAAGCTCGGCACGTCCACCCCCACTTCCCGCTGGTTCACCGTGCATCGCTTGTGGGTGTGATAAAACTCGATGGGGTCTTCGATGGTGATGATGTGGTGATCCACGTTGTTATTCAGATAGTCGATGGCCGCCGCAAGAGTCGTCGACTTACCGGAGCCGGTTGGGCCGGTCACCAGGATCAGGCCCCGCGGCCGCATGATAAGCTCCTTGAAGACCGGCGGCGTGCCCAACTCCTCAAAAGACATCAACCGGTTGGGGATCTGCCGAAGCACCATCCCCACATAGCCCTTTTGCTTAAAGACCGACACCCGGAACCGGCACTTATCGCCGAAGGCGAAGCCGAAGTCGGATCCTCCCACCTCCTGGAGTTCCCGCTGGCACCGTTCGGGGGTGATACTCTTCATGAGGGCGACCGTGTCCTCAGGTTCGAGGACCTTGGTTTCCAGCCGCACCAGTCGGCCGTCAATGCGAAGAACAGGCGGCTGCCCCACGGTAATGTGAAGGTCACTTGCCTTCCGAGTGACTACGGTGTTGAGAAGCTTGTCGATTTGAAGCTGTGACATACCCCGCCTCGATTCTTAAAAGGTACCTGGTAATTTGACTGGCCCTGTTGAACCACAGCACCGACACAACCCTCCCCCGACGAATTATTCTGCCGCCCGATACCACAGAATGCGGTAACACTCCAAACCAGCGGCGCTGTGAGCGCTGATGGGAAATCAGCGGAGTTCTTCCTCCGGACGAGCCACCGAGAGCAACTCTTCCAAGGTTGTCTTTCCCTTGAGAACTTTCTGGAGTCCGTCCATGTAGAGGGTCTTCATCCCCTCCTGGATGGCTACACGGCGGATTTCTGCTACGGGGGCGTTCTTAAACGTAAGTTCCCGAATCTTCGGGGACATGATCATCAATTCGAAGATGCCCATCCGACCGCGGTAGCCCGTGCCGTTACAGCGGCTGCATCCTTTGCCTCGGTAGAAGGTAGCGCCGGCCATCATTTCGGGGGTCACGCCAGCCATCTCCAGGACGGCATCGCTGGGCTGATAGGGTTGCTTGCACTGCTCGCACACGACCCGCACGAGCCGCTGCGCCATGATCGCCACAACGCTGCTTGCCACCAGATAGGCGGGGACCCCCATATCGATCAAGCGTGTAATGGAACTGGGCGCATCGTTCGTATGTAGCGTACTAAAAACGAGGTGTCCAGTCAAAGACGCCTGAATACCCATCTGGGCAGTCTCCAGGTCGCGCATCTCGCCGACCAGGATCACGTTCGGCGCCTGCCGCAGCATGGCGCGAATGACCCGCGCGAAATCCAGTCCAATCTCGTGCTTGATCTCCACCTGATTGATCCCCGGCAGGTAGTACTCCACGGGGTCCTCCGCGGTGATGATCTTGCGGTCGGGAGTATTCAGCTCGTTGAGGGCCGCATACAGGGTGGTCGTCTTCCCCGAACCGGTGGGTCCCGTCACCAAAATAATTCCGTTCGGCCGCTTGATGAGTTGTTTGAATTTGACGTAATCTTCTTCGGAAAATCCCAGTTGGCGCAAGCCAATTTTGATATTGTCTTTGTCCAAAATCCGCATAACCACAGCTTGACCCCACGTGCTGGGGAGGATGCTCACCCGCAGGTCAAGCTGCTTCTCGCCAATGTTCATCTTGATACGACCGTCCTGCGGCCGACGCCGCTCGGCGATGTCCATCTTGGCGAGAATTTTGATGCGTGACAGAATAGCACCGAGCAAACGGCGGGGGGCATTATCCCGCTCGACGAGGTATCCGTCAATCCGGTAGCGGATGCGAACGCGGTCCTCGAACGGTTCAATATGGATATCCGACGCCCGAAGCTGCACCGCCTCCGAAATAATCAGGTGTACCAACCGCACGACGGGAGCACTCGACTCGTCCACGTCCTGTACGGTCCCCACGTCGGTATCCACCTGAGTGAAGTCGATCGCCGTGTCTGTCACTTCGGTGATCATCGTGTCACGGCTCTCGCCTGACGTCTGGCCGTAATAGCGGTTGATCGCCTCCTGAATTGCTTCTCGGGGCGCCAGGCAAATCTCAATGCGCTTGTTGAGAATAAAGCGCAGCTTATCGAACGTGGCAAAGTCGTCGGGATCGCTGACCGCCACCTTGAGCTGGCCATCTTCCTCAGCCACGGGAATCACCACATTCTCACGGGCCACCGATTCCGGCACCTGCTCAATGACATGCGGCGGAATGGACGTACGAGACAGGTCGATGTACTGGAGGCCATGCTGTTCGGCGAGAACTTTCATAACCTCCTCGCCGCTGGCGTATCCCAGGCGGACGAGAGCATCCGGTAATTTCATGCCGGACTGGGCTGCCAATTCGCGGGCCTCTTCGAGCTGGTCGGCACTCACGATGCCCCGTTGGACGAGCAAGTCGGTGTAATCGGCACGGCGTTTCACGGCCATGGGACAAGCCTCCCAAATTGGAATAGGTCTGGACTATATTTTCAGAACTCCCCATTTCCACGGTACCCGTCGGCATTGTTCATGTCAACAACGAGACGTAACAAAATCCGCCAGGACATGCCGACTGACAATTGCCGCCAGGAAACGCAGTTGAACGGCCGACGTGAAAGTTGGCCGCTTCCACCGGACGCATGGGAGGAGCGGCTTCCACCCGGCCGGTCACACGTTTTCATCCGGATCGACGGCAGGGTTGTGAAGGCTAAAGCCTTCACCGAAAAGCGGCTATAAATCGCCGCACTCCAAGGAGTGCGGGGCTTTAGCCCCGCTTTCATCGCGGGACTTCAGTTCTGGCTAAACATCAATGAATGATCCAACGTCAAACGACGGACCTGACAGGCAGGTCCCTCCGACGGATCTTTCGGAGGGGCACGCTTGTCGTGCCCCATGAAGCGGCATGGTTTATCCAGCGTCGGAAAAGCGGACCGTGGAATGCGTCCTTCCATTGGATGGATTGGAGGAACGGCTTCCACCCGGCCGGTCGAACGTTTCCATTCGGATCGACGGCAGGATTGTGAAGGCTAAAGCCTTCACCGAAAAGCGGCGATAAATCGCCGCACTCCATGGAGTGCGGGGCTTTAGCCCCGCTTTCATCGCGGGACTTCAGTCCCCGGTGAAAGGCGATGGACGATCGAACATTGAACGACGGACCTGACAGGCAGGTCCCTCCGACGGATCTTTCGGAGTGGCACGCTTGTCGTGCCCGGTGAAGCGGCATGAGTCATCAATCGGTGTTCATCGGACCCGACAAGCGGGTCCCTCCGGAAAAGGGCGCTGCGATGGCGTAGGGGCGATTCATGAATCGCCCCGAAAATACATTCACCAGGGCCAAACGGCATGTCGGTCGGGGCAATTCATTAATTGCCCCTTCCGTCCAAGGTGCCGCCAAATACTCTCTAGAGCCGGGTCGGCCACCAAGGACCCGGCATTACTCAATTCGTCGCTGGCGGGTACAATAATCGTTTTCGAGCAACTCAGCAGTTTCGGCGGAGACCGACCAGCCGATCTGTCCACGGGCGTGGCACAGCCGAGTAGCGGTCACCGTACTGGCATTCGGGGTGCCCGGCTTCGAAAGGCTGGTGATGCGAACATCTTGAAAGCGAGAGGTTGAACGATGGCCAAAGGCGGAAAAAAGAAGAAAGCAGAGGTTGTCTTCTTGGTGTGTGAAGAGACGAACGACTACAATTACGCTCTGCGACGCAAGCCTGGTGGCGAAAAGCTCCGTCTTAAGAAATTTTGCCCTCGTTGCCGGCGGCACACCTGGCACGTTGAAAAGAAGAAGTGAAAATGGTGTGGCCTCGGACCCGCCGCTGTGATTGTCCCTTTCGTGGGGATTTCTCAGGCTGGAATGAGGAGCCGGGGCGATGAAAAAGCGTTGGCGGATTCAGCCGCACGACCAGGGGGCGGTTGCAGACCTTGCGCGTCGAGTTGGCGTCCCGGCCGTCATCGCCCAACTTCTTCTCTGCCGTGGTATCCGCGATCCGGAAGCCGCGGAGCGATTTCTCTCACCTACCCTGCACAGGTTGCGGCCTCCTGAGTTGTTGCCGGACTGCGAGAAGGCGGCCGATCTCCTTTGGGCGGATATTCAGGCGGGCCGCCGGATTGCTGTCTACGGCGATTACGATGCCGACGGCATCACGGGCACCGCGATCCTGTGGAAGTGTTTGAAACTCCTTGGGGCCGATGTGAAGTACTACGTCCCCAGCCGGTTGGAAGAGGGCTACGGGCTGAACACCGCTGCGCTGGAGCAGTTGGCTGGCCGGGGAGTGAAAACGGTTGTCACCGTGGACTGCGGGGTGACAGCACGGGAGGAAGTGGCCCACGCCCGTCGGCTGGGTATGGAAGTGATCATTACCGACCACCACGAACCCGGACCGGATTGGCCGGAGGCGGCCGCCATTGTCCATCCTCGGGCGGCGGGGGGTGCGTATCCGTTTCCCTGGCTAAGCGGGGCGGGCGTGGCCTTCAAGTTGGCCTGGGCTCTGGCTCGCAGGGCGGGAAATGGAAAGCGGGCGAGTGCCCCATTGAGGGACTTCCTTGTCGAAGCGGTGGGCCTGGGGGCCGTCGGAACTGTGGCCGATGTCGTGCCCCTCAATGATGAGAATCGGATCTTCGTCCATTACGGATGCACGACGAGTTTGCGGCAGCGGGTTCCCCTCGGGCTTTCGCTCCTTCAGCAAGTCACACCCGCGGGAAAGAATGGACGGACGGACAGCGAATGGATTGCCTTTCAGCTCGCGCCGCGGATCAACGCGGTGGGCCGACTGGGCCAGGCCGCCCTCGCCGTGGAACTGCTCATCACGGAGGAGCCCGCCCGTGCGGAGGAACTCGCCCGATATATCAACGGCCTCAATGACCAGCGAAAATCTATCGAGCAGAGCATCTATCTCAAAGCGCTGCGGCAGATTAAGGAGACGTGCGATCCCGAGAATGACCCGGCATTTGTCCTGGCAGATACCGACTGGCATCAGGGAGTGATCGGGATCGTGGCCGGGAGACTGGCCGAAAAATTTCATCGGCCGGTAATTCTCATTGCGCTCAACAAGACCCGCAGTAGACCTGCGGTGGGGTCCGGACGGAGCGTTCCCGGGCTGCATCTTCAGCAGGCTTTGGCGGCGTGTGCTCACCACCTGGAAAGATTTGGGGGGCATTCCCAGGCGGCGGGGCTCAGTATCGAAGAGGATCGCATCGCTGCCTTCCGACATGAATTCTGCCAGTATGTGGCCGAACATTTCGATGCCGCCAGCAATCCGCCCGAGATAGAAATCGATGGCCAGTTTCCTCTTGGGGTATTCACCCTCGATGTGGTGGAACAAATCGAGCGGCTGGCGCCATTCGGCGAAGGCAATCCCCGGCCGGTCCTGTGCTGCGAGAATGTCACGCTGGTGGAATCACCCCGGGCGGTGGGAAAAGGTGAGCAGCACCTTATCTTCCGCGTGGAGCACTGCGGGACGGTTATGCGGGCGGTGGCCTTTGGAGCAGGGGAGCGGATCGCCGAGTTGCCTGTCGGTCAGCCCTTTGATCTGGCGTTCCGCCCTGTCATCACCGAGTTTCAAGGTCAACGACGGGTCGAACTCCATGTGGTGGACTGGCGTCGGCCTGAGGAACGCTGATAGACGGGCCCATCTGTCTGGCAATTCGTCGAAACGGCCGTTGCCCGGCAAGGTGTCTGAAGTTTCGTCCGACCGACCATCCCCATTTTGCAAAAAACCATGACATGCCCACGAGCGCAGTGTTTTGTGGGGGCGATTCATGAATCGGCCCAAAATACCGTCATCAGTGCCAAACGGCATGTCGGTCGGTCATGTGGGCGACGTTTTTGGGCTGGTTGCCCCAGGCACACTCATGGTAGGATGACCGACAGTTCCACGCCACACGACAAAAAAGAGGTCGTTTTCTGAGACGTCCCCCAGGCAGAATCATCCGCTTTGGAGCTTGACGAGCGGGGTTTGGGATGTCGAATTGACAAGGTGGCACGCCGGGGAAACTCAAACCACGTGTGCATCGTGGTCGGGCACGTGGCCCAAGCAGCCGACCGCCGAACAGCCGATCGTTTGGATTCGCTCTGGCGGAGCCATGGTGCGTACACTATATTAGCGGAGTTTTAGGAGGTTGCGGCAAGATGGATAATCGCGATTTCGGTAACAAAAGAACGCGGCCCAAATGATGGCCTCCTCCGATACCCTCGATTGGAGCGAACAGATCGTGATCGCGAGCACATGCGAGGATGCACAGCGCGTGATCGGGCGGATTCTTGACGAACTGCGTCAGGCCGGCTGGCATCAGGACGACATCTTTGCTGTCCATCTTGCCCTGGAAGAATCCCTCAGCAACGCGATTAAACACGGCAATCGCGGGGATCCCCGCAAAAAGGTGACGATCAGTTACCGTTTGTATCCCCACAAGATAGACCTTCAGGTGGCAGACGAGGGCCAGGGGTTTGATCCTGCGGCTGTACCCGACCCCACCTTGCCGGAGAATATCAACTCCACGAGCGGCCGGGGGCTTTGCCTCATCCGCGGGTTTATGGATCGCGTGCTTTTCAAGGAAGGAGGCCGGGTGATTTGGATGGAGCGCTGTCGGCACCATGGAACAACCGAAGGGCCGGTAGCGGAGAACCGTCCACAGAGCAACCGGACTCGCCCGGCATGTTGAAACGCGGATACCCCGCGGTACCAAATCTTTTATGGATTGGCAGCATCTCGGGGGGACCTTTTCCGGAGAGTCGTGCTTGTCGGGTCCGCCTCTCGGAGGGACTTTCTTGTCGGGTCCAGCGAACACCGAATGATGACCCATTCCCCTTTCACCGGGCACGACGAGCGTGCCCCTCCGACCTATCGGAGGGACCAGCTTGTCAGGTCCGTTTGTCAACATTCGATGTTCCATTGGCCTTCGGCGGGGACTGAAGTCCCGCGCCGAAAGCGGGGCTAAAGCCCCGCACTTCATGGAGTGCGGCGATTCATCGCCGCTTTTCGGTGAAGGCTTTAGCCTTCACAATCTTGGCGTTTGCGGTGTTTTGCCGCAGCCACCGAAGCTCTCCCATGGTAGGGGCAATTCATGAATTGCCCCTACCGCATACGGAGGGACCTGCTTGTCGGGTCCAGCGAAACACCGATTGATGGCCCATCGCCTTTCACCGGGCACGACGAGCGTGCCCCTCCGACCTATCGGAGGGACGTGCTTGTCACGTCCGCCGTGCAACGTTCGATCATCCATTGCCTCTCATCGGGGACTGAAGTCCCGCGCCGAAAGCGGTGCTAAAGCCCCGCACTCCACAACTCGGAGGGACCTGCTTGTCGGGTCCAGCGAACACCGATTGATGGCCCATCGCCTTTCACCGGGCACGAGAAGCGTGCCCCTCCGACCTATCGGAGGGACCTGCTTGTCAGGTCCGTTCGTCAACGCTGGAAACATCCATTTCGTCTTCGTCATGTCGGATAGGACGAGCGTGCCCGGCCGACGTGGCCCTGGCCAAAAGGCTGGTCTGCCCATACACTTAAACGTTCGCGCACGTTTGGAAGTGGTTGATCAAAAAAGCTGCACCTGCCCAGGGATTATTGAGAATTCAACCACAGTCTCGAGACAGGGAACGCGGAAGCGACCCGGCGGTATACAATGGGAACAGACGTCCATGGACGCCGGGAGGAATTCGATTATCACAGGGCTTAAAAGATTTTTTCCGTTGGTTGGACACCGCACACAACTTTGGAGGACAATGATGGTCAGTGTGGATGAAATGTACGATCAGGCGATTGAGCTTCAGCAGAAAGGTGATCTGGACGGAGCCATTCAGAAGCTCCACGAACTGCTGGAGACGGACCCCAATTACGCGCTGGCGCATGCGGCCCTGAGTGTTTTCTACAGCAAACGCGAAGAGCATGAGAAGGCCGTGGAGCATGCCCGCAAAGTCTGCGAGCTGGAACCTGAAGACCCCTTCAGTTTTGTAGCGCTGAGTTTGATCTGCCAGAAGGCGGGCTTGATCGCAGAAGCAGAAGAAGCCATGTGGCATGCTCGACAGGCTCAGGTGGCCGCTATTCAAAAGCGGTACGCACAATGAGCGACGGACTGTGAAGTCGGTTCACGACGCCGATGGCACCACGGGCTGAGTGGGGAATCAGTGCACGCGATGGCCGGGCTTGGCCCCTTCATCGGGCGCGAGCAGGAAAACCTGGTCATCACCCGTTCCGGCCGCCAGGATCATCCCTTCACTCACGCCGAACCGCATCTTCCGTGGCGCGAGGTTGGCCACCAGGATCACCAACCGGCCCACGAGGCTCTCCGGCTTGTAAGCCTTTTTAATTCCTGCAAAAACGGTACGTTTGACGTCCCCGCCCAAACCCAGGGTGAGCTTGAGGAGCTTGTCCGCGCCGGGGACTTCTTCCGCAGCGAGGACGCGTGCCACGCGCAGGTCGATCTTTGTGAAATCGTCGATGGTGATCGTGTTCTCCAGCAGCGGCTCCTGCCGCAGGGGTTCATCGGAGTCCTGGCCGGTGGATGGCGAAACTTTTGTCCCCGCCGGTGTCTTGACACTCTCGTCTTCCTCGCGGCTTTCCTCGATCACCGCACTGAGCTTTTCCCGAGGCACCCGCTGCATCATGTGTTTGAAGGGCGCTACGATCCTGCCGAGCAAGGGTTGTTGGGCCTGGTCCCAGGATACGATCGGATCGCCGAATAACTCACCAGTCTGCCGCGCCAGCCGCGGCAACACCGGGGCAAGATAGATGACCAGTTGCCGGAAGAGGTTGAGGCCGATGGTGCAGACATCCTGAAGCTCTTTCTGCCGGGCGGGGTCTTTTTTGAGATTCCACGGCGCCATGCGATCGACGAATTGATTGGCCCGGTCACCGGCGGTGAGAATGATCCGTATAGCGCGGGCAAAGTCGCATGCTTCGTAGGCTTCCGCGATGGCTTCGCCGTCCGCGGCTGCCTGCGCGAAGAGGCCGCCATCCTCCGGATAGATGGCGGAGAGTGGGGAGCCTTCGATCAGCCGGGCACAGCGGCTGGCCAGGTTGACGATATTGCCCACCAGGTCCTTGTTCACCCGATTGACGAACTCTTCAAAGTTAAGGTCCAGGTCCTCCACCCGAGAAGTCAGTTTGGCCGCATAATAATACCGCAGATACGACGGGTCGAGATGGCGGAGATAGGTTTCCGCCTTAATGAACGTTCCCTTGGATTTGGACATCTTCTCACCATTGACGGTGAGAAAACCGTGGATGTGAATCTTCCGCGGGAGATTGAAACCGGCGACTTTGAGCATCGCCGGCCAGAAGAGACAGTGAAAATACGTGATATCTTTTCCGATGAAGTGGTGGATTTCTGTCTCGGGATTGCGCCACCAGGTCTCCAATTCCTCGCCCACCCGACGGCACCACTGTTTAGTGGATCCCACGTAACCGATCGGGGCATCAAACCACACGTACCAGTAGTTACCGGGGCTATCGGGAATCTCGAAGCCGAAGTAAGGGGCGGGGCGGGAAACATCCCAGTCGCGCAGTGGTTCGCTGAGGAAATGCGCTTTGAGATAGTTGGCGATTTCCGGCTGAAGGTGGTCCCCCGTCTGTGTCCACTCTTCCAGAAAATCGTGGAGTTTCTCAATCTGCACAAAAAGATGCCGGGCGGTTCTCAATTCCGGTTTGGCCCCGGAAATTGTGCTGACTGGATCGATGAGTTCCGTCGGGCTATGGGTGTGCCCGCACTTGTCGCAGCTATCGCCGTACTGATCGGGAGCACGACACGCCGGATTGGGACAGGTGCCTTTCACGAAGCGGTCGGCCAGAAAAACTCCTGCGACGGGGTCGAAGAGTTGGGTCACTTCTTTCTCGACCACCAGTCCGGCGGCCCGGAGTGCCTTCCAAAACACGTGGCACATCTCCCGATTTTCCGGACTGTGGGTACTGCCGTAGTTATCGAATTCGATATCGAAGCCTGCAAAATCTCGGACATGGGCGGTGTACATCCGCTGAATGAATTCTTCCTCGGGAATTCCTTCCCGGCGCGCGGAGATCATGATGGCAGTGCCATGTGTGTCATCAGCGCAGATGTAAATGCATCGATGACCGCGCAGCTTTTGAAAACGCACCCAGATGTCCGTCTGGATGTACTCCACCAGATGGCCGATGTGGATGGGCCCATTCGCGTAAGGTAAGGCGCTGGTTACAAGGATCCGTCGTGCCATTGCGTTCTCGCTTGTTTCCATCCCAGGAATGACGCAAATCGGTTGTTGCAGGCTTCACCGCAAACCCAAAACCCGCATTGTATCCCGCCTCCCGCCAGGGCGGGAGTGGGTTTTTGACCAAACGCGCCGCAGGCTGGGAAAGTGATTTTGTAAGAATGGAAGCAGCAAAACAGAAAAACCACCGCTGTGTCGGCGGTGGCCTGCCTGAAGGAGCGAATCCGGTCCAGGGAGACACGGCGGATTCAGGAAGTGGTGGCCGACTTTTTCGGGACGATGTCGATTTGCAGGGCGGGATCGGCGGCCGGAACGTAGGTGGTGGGCAACCCCAGTTCCCGCCGCACAATGTTGGTGCCCTGGGCAATCGCAGCGGCCTTATAGAAGGCGATCTCCCGATTGCATCCCTGTCGCCCAAAGCCACAGTCGCTGGTGATGACCAGTTTTTCTGGCGGGATGTATTTAAGGGCGCGACGGATCTCGGCGGCCACCTCCTCGGGGCGGTCGGCCTGCAGGGTGCGATGGCTCACCACGCCTACGGCGATTTTCTTGGGCAATCCCTTGCTCAGTGATCCGAACAGTTCGATATCCTTGAAATTGCGGTCCTTCATCTCGACCGTCCAGACATCTCCTTTCGCCTCATACAGGTACATTTCCAGAGATGCCGCGTAACTGGTGTCTTCCATGACCCTTTGCATGTTGGGATTTCCCCAGCACGTGTGGATCCAGATCTCCACGTCGTCGAGTCCTTCCACTTCGCGGTTGTAAGCTTCCAGCATGAAGCGGACATCGGGGTGGTCCTTGCCAAGCGAATTCGCCATGAAGTGGAAGCAGGGCTCCTCGACCTGAATGCATTTGCAGCCGGCATCGCGGAGGGCTCGCAACTCCTTGTTCATCGCCACCGCCAGATCCCAGATGAGTTCCCGTTTGTCCTTGTACTTATCCGTATGGATGTCCAGGAACAGGCTCATGACCTGAGAACAGCAGGTGCCGAAGCGGACGGGCTTGCGGGTCTTGGCCTGCGTGATCCGCCAGATCTTCGGATAATCCAAAGGACGATGCTCCACCTTGTCCACGACGATCGGCCAGCGCCAGCCTGTGTAAATTTCATGCAGCAGTGTTCCCGGAGGATAACGCAACCATGGAGAGCGTGTCTCCTCGGATTGGAGATAATCCCCTTCCAGGCCCTTCCACCGCTGCAGCGGATAATGATGCCAGGACCGTCCGGCGAAATCTTCGTCACAGTGGAAATCTCCGTGCGTGATGATGTCCAGACCGGCGCGCTCCTGGTCACTGACGACGACGGCCAGCGCGTCCTGAAACTTCTCCCGGAATCGCACGTCCATCATGCAGGTATCCAGCGGCCGCCCCCACATGCTGACGTCGAACCACCGTGGCCGGGGAAACGAACCTGTCGTCGTGCAGGGCAACATGATGTCTTTGGTGACGGTGAACATGGTGCGTGCTCCTCCCATCAAAAGGCACCCATTTGGGCCGACGCCTGTTAATCGGGCCAGCGTTTCAACAATTTCTGTCAATTGGTGCTGGCATTTTAGTCGTAAACTTGCCGATGTGCAACAGTGTGAGGCAGACGGCCGCTCTCGTGATGGCCCGGAACACGCAATCGTGCAAATGTGCGAGGTTCTCGCCGATCAACGAAAACCAACCCACCGAGGGTGGACGGCACTAAACAAGAAAAGAAACAGGTGGGGCGAAATTTTTCTTTCGCCCCACCCAGCGTGTGGCTCATGTCAAAGCTGCTCTGCGAAGGAGAATCACGGCGAGCTGTAATACTCGGGGTTGTTGGGCCAGATGGCGCCCGTTGTGGCGTCGTATTGCCATCCCGCGCCTCCGGCGACAACGCCTGTGGGCTTCTGGCCGGGGGTGCTCACCGGCACCACAGTGTTACTGTTGTTGTACGGATTGACGGGCAGTTGTCCAGTGATGTATGGGCCATAGGGGTAATTGGGACCCGGCGTGCCGATTTCACCCGCCGCGTTGGTGGCGTTATAAAGCTGGGGCAGATCGTTGTTAACAAGCTGGGGGTACGTTCCGTGATGCACGCGATAAAGCTCGATTTGCGAGCGCAGGGTGTGCATGTTGAATTCCAGGGCACTCCGCTTGGCATCTGCGGTGGACGATGCGAACTGGGGAATGATCACGGCCGCCAGAATGGCCATGATGACCACCACGATGAGAACCTCGATGAGCGTGAAAGCTTTTCGGAAACGTGGGGACATGTTTGAAACCTCCCAAATCGTCTTGAGGTTAACGCGTTAGTTCCGCTTGATTCACCGTGAAACGCGTTGTTCTGACAGTTTTGACTTGAACCTTCCCGGCCCTGCGTTTCAACTCTCTGGATGCCGGAGCCTTCAGCAGGTTTACTGCTCTGATTGACCATAGATTACGTTTTGCGCGGAGGCAAATAAGCAAGTCCAGGAAAAGGAAAATCAGCGAAAAACTCCCACGTGGGAAAACGGATAAATCGGTCAAAGCGGATATTGCGGCCGATCCCTAACCGCTATCTGGGGGATAACGTCCGGCAAGCGTGGCAAGGGCAGGGAAGGTTGGCTTTTCGGCGGTGGGATGAAAATCGCCGACGGGGCAGGCGCTGATCAGGGAAGAGGGAGAACCTTGACGAGAATATCCCCGGAATTGTCGCTCAGCTCAGCCGCGCTATCGTTGATTCGGAGAAAAAGCGTCCCGGTTCGTTCGGCGGTCAGCACATAGCCTCGCCCCACAGCGATTGGCTGAAAGAAACTCCCGCGGGTATTGAGCTCCGCGCCGGGTCGTGGTGGAGAATCCCCGACAGGCACAACGGCCGCCAGCAGTGTTCCCAGGGGATGACCGCGCACGTAGCGGATGGTCACGCCCTGAGGCTCGCACTCCCACGGGCCTCCGTCCTGGGCCACGATAAAACGCCCGGTGGCAGTCAGTTGGTAGCGCTTGCCGACCTCCAGTTGCAGCCCGGCGTTTTGCCATCCTTTTCCCGCTTCGACGCGGACCGCGCTTCCGCCGGTCAGGACCGGCGAGCCGGGTGTGAAGTCGGCGGCGGTCCGCTCGAAATCATATCCGTAATCGAGGTCCGCCAGGACGATCAGCCATTGATACTCCGCAGTCTTCCAGGTGGGGCCTAATAGTCTCAAAAAATTCTCGTTGAAGTTTTGAAGGTTTCCCCGCTGGATAAATGGCGGTAGTTTTTTAAAGGCGGGTTGAAAGCGGGGATCGTGCGCAAAAAGCGCCGTGGCAGCCCAGCACCAGCCGTAAGGCTCCAGATCGCGATGGGCCGTCGGCCCAAAGTTCAGAATGTCGGTCAACGACAAGGGCCGTTTCTGGGCCACTGCGTCCCGGACGATCCTGATTCGGCCCCACATTGGCACCTCATCGCGGGATTTGGGAACAACGCCCAACTGGAGCGTGCGGCCGTCCCAAAAGTGCGTTCCCAGCAATTCGGCGATTCCCTCGTTGTACCAGGGAGGAATCCAATCGCCAAAATGCGCTCGCAGAAATCCGTGTGTGCCCTCGTGGATCAGCAGATGACGGCGATAATACGCACTGGGTTGTTCGTAAATCCACAGCACATTGCCCACAGAAAATCCGTTGGTAAACGGCGGGAGCCAGGAAGGTAGCACGCCCAGTTCGCGAAAAGGTCGTGGATCTCTCATCAAAAAGCCGGTCATCTTCCAGGGGCGGCTATCGGGTGCAATGGCGAAAAACGCACACCACTGCGGGTAAGCGGCATCGAAAACCCGTCCCAATTCGTCGATTTCTGGAGTGACGGGCAGATCCGTGTAAAGCGTCAATCGAGAGGACGCGATTTTGTGAAGACCGGCCTGGAGCAGTCGCCCGTCGTCGATGGGAAACCCTGGGTATCGCCGGCCGGAGACGTCCGCACCGGGACCCTGGGCCGATATCTCGCCCGCACTCAGGAGCAACCAAACAGCCGAAAGACCCGCCAGAAAACAGCTTGCCCAATTTGCGGGAGGCACACGCTGGGGCTTTTCACTGCAACGATCCATCTGAACTTTGCCGGTTGAGGACTGACCCGTCTGGACGCCGTTTGAGGGACAACGCGGCGTCACACGCTTGGACACCCTCCCACCTTCCACCAGAACTGAAAGATTTCAATCCCAATACGACAGTTTTTTCACATAACTCAGGCAGCTCGTGGTCATGGCCTGAAAGACGGCGGCATACTTTTCGAACTCGCGATCCCAGCCCTGGGCGAAAAACACGTAGGTCCCCTGTTCGGTGCGGACACAATGGACCTGAGCCGTGCAGATGAGATCGAGATGGAAGAAGTTCATCTCGTAACCGATCAGTTGCCGGTTTCCGATAGTCACGGGCGATGACTCCACCTCCAGGGTGTCGTACTCCTGCCGCATCGCCTGAACAGCAGCATCGGCGAGTTTATGCGGATCGGTATCCCGCGGATGAACACTGACAGACCAGAAGGCCCCTTCCGGGCTATAGACCGTGACGGAATGGCGGCCGGTCCACAAATCGTCTTCTTCCACCCGCCAATTCTCTGGATACTGAAAACGAATCCCCCGATTGTTGTACTCGGCTGGCATGGTTCTGATCCAGTTTTCCTGCTCTTCCCAATTATCCTGGTTTGTATGGTGAGTTTGCTCCAAGATGGCCTATGGCCGGTGGACAACAATTGGTAACATCGCCAGGACGGTTATCCGAATCTCCGGAGACGCTCACAGTCCGCCAACCCTTATGCATTATTGTACCCGGTGCGCGAAACTGGTGGTTATCGCCTCGGCCTTGCTTGCGGGGTCGGGGTGCCGCTTGATGCATCGGGAGTTGATGGCCACCCGATTGCTTGAGCAAAGTCGCCTGCTTAGCCAGCAAGCGCACTATGCCCTGCAGCGGGGAGACCTTCAAGAGGCCGACCGGCTCCTCGTCCAGGCATTGCGTACCTGCCCCAATGATGTGGAGGCCCGGGCACGTTATGCCCGCGTCCTTTGGCAATGCGGCAAACGGGAAGAGGCCCTCCAGCAGCTCCAGATGGCTTTGAGCACCGCCCCGCAGAATCCCGATCTCCATGTCCAGATGGCGGAATTTCTGGTGGAACTGGGCCGACTGAATCAGGCCGAACGGCACGCCCAATCTGCCATCGCGGTGGCCCCGAAAAGTTCCACGGCGTGGCTGATCCAGGGGCGAATCGCTCTCATGCGGAATCGCCCCGACGAAGCCCTGGCCGCATTTTATCGGGCGCTGGGAGTTCGCCCTGACGATCGTGACGCTCTCCACTGGATTGCTCAGGCCTATCGTGCCAAGGGAGACTGGGAGCAGGTTCTGGCCGTCCAGCAACGAATTCTCCAGGGATACTCACCGGGCGATGAACCCCCCGAGCAACTGGCTGCCCTTGGCGAGGCTTATCGGATGCTGGGCCGCTACGCGGATGCCGCTGCGACGTACCTTCAAGCAGCTCAGAGAGCGGGAGAATCGAACCCGTATCTTGCGTTGGCGGCCGAGTGCTACGCCCAGGCGGGCAATGAGGCCGAGGCCCAGCGGCTGATGGCCCAAATTCAGCCTCAACAATCGCCCCGTGCGGTGGCCCCGCAGCCTCTTTCCCAGGGAGAAATGACCCGCATGGCGGGACAGGAAATGTTGCGACGGTAGGTGGCGTTGCCGGGTTCGCGCAAGGGGGGTCTGCCCGTGGAAACTGCTCCCAAAAGAGTCGTGCCTACCTCTCCGGGGGAGCCGCCCAATCCCGTGATATAATTTCTCGAAGTATCCCAGGTTTTCTATCTTTTGCAGGCTTGAGTGCGCGTCATGGGCGAGGAAAAGGTGCGACGACAGCCGGAGGGTGATGCTCAGCCAGCCGGTTGCCCCTCGCCTGAAGAGTCCGCCCTACTATCAAAACAATCGCCAGAGTCGACTCAGGTGGTTTTTCCAGAAGGGCAGGCTCAGTCCCATCAATCTGCACAATCGGCCGGGCAAGATCAGTCGCCAGAGCATCGCTGGACCGCCGTTCGCGTCCCGCTTGCCAAACCCGCCCGCCTTGTCGAATCCCAACAAATTCAATCCATGCTGCCCGGGGAAGAAAGGGCGACGCTTCGAGAATTAATCCCCTCCAAACTCGAGTGGCGTCGCGGGCTGAGCAGTTTCCTCGTAAGTGCCGTCGTCCACGCCGTTCTTTTGGTCGTTTTCTCTCTCTGGATGATTCAAACACCACAGGGATTTAGCGGCATTAGTCTGCTGGCCACGGCAAATCTGCCGGTTAACTCGCCCTTGTTGGAAAGCGACCTCATCCTGGAGACACGGCCTGAGGAGCGCTCGTTCGTTACAGAACAGTCCTTCGCCCTGACCCCGGCGACGGTGAATATCCTGGGGGAGGAGGAAGGAAATGAGCAGAGCGTTACCACGGGCGAGCGAGACACCGGACCGCTTGATCCTGCTCGCCCCTGGGGTAACAAGGAGCCGGACTACTTATCGCATTTGGACCGTCCCAGCGGAGGTGGTCTGGAAGGCCGGACGCCGGAGATGCGGGCAAAACTAGCCATCCAGAGAGATGGCTCGACCGAAAGTGAAGAGGCGGTCGAACGTGGTCTGCGGTGGATCGCCGTCCATCAGGAGGAAGATGGATCCTGGCGATTTGATTTGAAGGTTCATTCCTGCCGGGGATACTGCCGCAATCCGGGAACGGAGCCGAGCACCACCGCTGCCACGGCACTCGCCCTGTTGCCTTTTCTCGGCGCCGGATACACCCACCGGACCGGGCCGTATATTGATACGGTTCACCGGGGCCTGTATTACCTCCTTCGCCGCGGGCGGCAGACCGACAAAGGACTCGACTTCCAGGAAGGTATGAAAAATGGCATGTATGCGCAGGGACTGGTGGCCATCGTCCTGTGCGAAGCATTCGCCATGACCAAAGACCCGGCTTTGCAGCAACCTGCCCAGGAGGCCATCCGATTCATCGAATACGCGCAGGATAAGACTGGCGGCGGATGGCGTTATCGGCCGGGAGAACCCGGCGACACGACAGTGACCGGGTGGCAGCTTATGGCCCTCAAAAGCGCCGAGATGGCAGGGCTGAAAGTCGATCGCTCCGTGCATTACGCGGCCCAGCGATTTCTGGATAGCGTGGCCAGCGAGGAAGGAGCCCTTTACGGGTATCAGGATCGCAATCCGCGGCACAGCACCACCGCCATCGGCCTCCTCTGCCGGATGTACGCGGGTTGGCCCCGGCAGCATCCGCCTCTCGCACGGGGCATTGCCCATCTGGCAGAATGGGGGCCTTCCGAAACCGATCTCTACTACGACTATTATGCCACCCAGGTAATGCGGCACTGGGGCGGTTCCGACTGGAAACGCTGGAACGAGACCATGCGGGAGTTTCTCATCAAGACTCAGGCCACTCAGGGACACGAGGCGGGAAGCTGGTATTTCGAAGACCCGCATTCCCGGGTGGGTGGTCGGCTTTACACCACCGCCATGGCCGTTATGATCCTCGAAGTCTATTACCGCTACATGCCCCTCTACGGCGAAGACGTATTTCCCGGTTTGTGAGCGAATCGGCTGGTCAACCAACCCGTGAGTAAACAATCTCGTAATTGGCCCCTTGCGCTCAGCCGCTTTTTTCGGCACGGGCGCGTGAAAGGGCGTCCTCGATTAACCGGGCAATGAGCTGGGGAAAAGACCAGCCCGCTTCGGCTGCGGCAGCCGGGAATCCTGCATCTGGACTGAGGCACGGGTTGGCGTTGATCTCAAGGACGTACGGTATGCCCTCGCGGTCGACTCGAAAGTCAACGCGGGCATAGCCCGTCAGGCCGAACAGTTGCCAGCACGCCAGGGCGGTCTGGCTCAGTCGCCGCAAAAGCGGCAAGTCGTCGGGTGGGAAGTTGAACCGCCGGGGAGTTGAGCGATACTCGAACGAATCAGGATCCCACTTGGCCCGATAACCCACGATCCGCAAGTCTTGCGGCGAGAAAGCGGAAAAATCGATTTCCGCCGGCGGCAACACCACCGGGCCACTGGTTGTACCCACCAAGGAAAGGTTGAACTCCCGGCCGTCGATGTATTCCTCAGCGAACCATGGTTCTCCGGTGGCGGCCGTGCGTTCGGCAATCGCGGTCTGGATTCTTTGCCGTTGTTCGACCGTGCTCGCTTCCCACAGGCTTTCCACCAGACCGGCGGAGGCATGGGCCCAGGCCGACTTGAGCAAAAAAAATGCTCCAAGGGGAAAATTCTCCGCCGGCTGCCCCAACGCGTGAAATTCCTCCAGGCATCTGGCAAGCCAAGCGTCTCCCGGCGTACCTGTGTCTTGGGGAAGCTCGGAGTTACAGATCCACCGAGGTGTGGGCACGCCTGCCCTTGCCTGGAAGATTTTGGTCAGCCGCTTGTCACCCGTGAGAAACAGGGCCTGGGAACCGTTGCCAGTGAAGGGTATTCGCAGCTCTTCCAGCACCCGGGCAGCCAGATACTGGAAGCGGTCGCTGCCAAAAAGGGATTCCACAAGATTGAACACCACCTCGGGACGGAGTTCCCTCATCCGGGCCCGCAGCTCCGCGGGGGTGGTGCCGGCCGAAACGACGACGGCCTCGTGTCCAAGCTCACGAAGGGCCTCTGCCACCGCCTGCGCTTGGGTGAGAACGTCCCGCTCGTCTTCCGGGGCTGACGAGGCCACCTCCTGATGGACGACCACCACCCGCATGCGTGGCCTCTCAATCGGTTTATGGAATGGCATGGACAGGGGCACGATCGGGCGCGACGCGCTGTAAGGCCGATTCAATGATGGCTCCGATAAGATCGTGATAGCTCATGCCGGCGGCGGTGGCAATCATGGGAAGATCGGAATGGGTCGGGTGGAGTCCGGCGAGAGGGTTGATTTCCAGGAATTGCGGCCGACCTTCCGCATCGCAGCGGAGGTCCACGCGACCGGCATCCCGCCCATCAAGAACCCGCCATGCCTCCAGGGCGATTTGCTCGGCTTCGGCAACCTGGGGATCGCCTTTTCCGGAAACAAATCGATATTCCACCAATTCTTCGCAACGCTCTTTGTTGACGTAAGAATAGGCGTGGGCTTCCGCCTGGGGCCTGAGAATGACCTCGAGAGTCCCCAGCACCCGGGCATGTTCGCCGGTGCCCAGCAGGCCCACTGTGAACTCCCGACCCGGCAGATAACACTCTACCAGGACGGGCTGCCGAAATTGGGTGAGAAGCCGGTGACAAACCTCCCTGAGTTGCGTACCGTCGCCGATGAACGAACTCTCGGAGATCCCCTTGCCTGTGCCCTCAGCGAGCGGTTTGGCAAATAGCGGATAGGGCAGATCGACACGGGAAACATCGGCGGGGGAGCGAATCACGGCAAAGGGGGGCGTGGGCAAACCTGCTTCTCGCACGAGTGTCTTGGCCAGGGATTTGTCCAGGCTGATGATAAGGGCCCGCGGGTCGGCGAAGGTGTAGGGGATTCGGTAAGCCTCCAACAGGGCCGGCACCTGAGCTTCTCGTGCTAAACCGTAAAGTCCCTCCGCGATGTTGAAAACGAGATCCCACCGATCGCCGCTTGCGAGCCGCCGAACGAGGGAGGTGATCCGTCCGATACGATCCGGCTCGTGTCCATTGGCCCGAATGGCCTCTTCAATCGCGGCGACCGTCTCCTCGCGATCAAATTCCGCCGTTTCTTCTTCGGAATAACCCTCGGCCAGGTATTCGCTCCGCAGGTCGTAGGTCAGACCAATCCGCATGGAAAAGTCCCTCGGTGATTGGGTGGAAATGAATGTTACTGATCGACACTCTCAAGAAAAAGCTACACCCCGGCCTGGAAAGACGTACTTGCCAGGTCCGCCTCTCGGAGAGACCCGCTTGCCGGGTCGGCTTCTCCGACGATGGATGATCCATTGCGATTCACCGCGCACGACAAGCGTGCCCCTCCGGCCTTTCGGAGGGACCTGCTCGTCAGGTCCATCTTTTCGGAGGGACGTGCTTGTCACGTCCGCCGTTTGACGTCGGATCGTCCATTCCCTTTCGGCGGGGACTGAAGTCCCGCGCCGAAAGCGGGGCTAAAGCCCCGCGCTCCATGGAGTGCGGCGATTTATCGCCGCTTTTTGGTGAAGGCTTTAGCCTTCATCGCCTTGTCATTTGCGGTGTTTTGCCGCAACCACGAAAGCGACCCACCGGTAGGGGCGATTCACGAATCGCCCCTACCGCGCATTCATCGTTTGGCGCTCCCATAGCTCCAAACCGAAAGTGGGAATGAGCCAGGTCTCATTTGGTTGGTCCGCCTTCATCACTCTAGGGCGCTTTGGTGACGGGATAAGGGGGGCGTTCTCCCTGCGTTCCCGCCAGGGAAGCAGTGCTGCCAGCAATAGGGCGCTCGGTGGCCGGCGTCGGTGCCGCATCAGTCGGGGCTGCCTTGTCGGACGGGGTCGGCCCATCCAGCCGCCATTGTCGTGTCTGATCGGTTGCCGGGGCCGACGACGTCGCTCCTGCTACCACAAGGCGGGCATGGGGCTCCAGCCGGATCTCCGCATAGAGCTGCCGGTGCCACACTTCCGCCTGGGCCCAGCTCATATCCAGGGCTTCCAACAGCCCGACGCCCGGTGGCAAAAGCTGGACAGGACAACCCTTTGCCAGCTCCTGCTCCAGGCCCCGCGCCGTGTAATTGATCGGATAGAGCCGGCAGACCAGGGGCCGAACTTCTAAAGGAAGCTGACAGCCCCGGGGTCCTAAGAACACGCAATCGCCGTTGGCTTTCCGTTTGAGCACACGGCGCGAACCGTCGGGACGAAACACGCACGCGGCCCACTCGGGGTCGTCGTCCTGATCGAGGTACACCGGGTTATCCGGGATACGAAATTCGTGGAACCCCGTCTGCCCGGTAAACGCCTCGATGCGTGCCACATCGCCGGGCGTCACGTAGATTTCGCACGTCTGGCAGCAGGTCTTCCCGAGCCGCGCACACCGTGCGCAGAGCGACTCCGTTTCTTGCATGATCCAGTCCTCCTCATCTCACTTTGCCGGTGAATCAAGGGGATCTGGATAGCGGAAGACCCGCCCTTCGTAATTACGAATGAGTAAGTCATCGCCGTCACGACCTACCACATAGTTGGGTTGCAGCGGGACCTTGCCCCCACCACCGGGAGCGTCAATGACGTACGTGGGAACGGCGTAGCCCGTCGTGAATCCCCGCAATCCCTCGATGATCTCCAAACCCTTGGAGACCGGCGTGCGGAAGTGCGCCGAGCCACTGATCGGGTCGCACTGGTACAAATAGTACGGTCGTACCCGCATCTTCAGCAGCTCGTGAACGAGCCGTTTCATCGTTTCCACGTTGTCGTTGATCCCGCGCAACAGGACCGTTTGGGAACCCAAGGGAATTCCGGCGTCTGCCAGCCGCGTGCACGCCGTGAAAACTTCCGGAGTGCATTCATCCGGATGGGTGAAGTGGATGCTCATCCACAGGGGATGATAACGCCTGAGCATGCGACAGAGCTGGGGCGTGATCCGTTGCGGCAGGACAACGGGGACTTTGGTCCCGATGCGCACAAATTCCACATGGGGAATTTTCCGCAACTCCCGCAGGATCCACTCCAGTTTTTCGTCGCTCAAAGTCAGGGGATCACCACCGGAAAGCAGCACATCCCGGATCGCCGGCGTGCGGCGAATGTAGTCCAGCCCCATCTGGATTCGTTCTGGAGTGGACTTGATTTCGCCGTGACCGACGACTCGGCTCCGCGTGCAGTAGCGGCAGTACGTCGAGCAAAAGTCGTGCACCAGGAAGAGCACCCGATCAGGATAGCGGTGGACAATTCCCGGCACCGGGCTGTCCTCATCCTCGCCCAGGGGATCGTCCGCTTCACCGGCCGAGCGAACAAATTCGGCCGTGCGGGGAATGACCGTTTTCCTTAACGGGTCTTCCGGGTTATGCGGCGAAATGAGCGCCATATAGTACGGCGTGATGCCCACAGGGAGCTTGGCACCGGCTTTTTCCAGTGCCTCGCGCTCGTCGGGCAGGAGCAGCAGCATCCGCTCGATGTCCACAAGCGTCCGAATCCGATGGCTGATCTGCCAGTGCCAGTCGTTCCAGAGCTTGTCAGGCACATCGCGGAAGAAGGTTCGACGAAACTGTCGAACACGGGGATCGGTCTTCAGCCGCCGTGTGACAACCGGCGGTTCTGCCGATTCCAGAGACGACTCTGCACCCAAGATTTTCAGGTAAGGCAGGTGACCAAGGCGATTGGTCGGAAGAGTGGGGGAAATTTGGAGCGCCGTCTGGGAACTCGGAGGTTCCTCTTCGACGGCCCCCAGCGACGACTCAGCGTCAAAGGTGGCCATAGGGTTGCGATCCTTCTCTGTGACTGCGGCAAGGCGGAAACCCCAACTACGTTGCCCGTGCTCCGACTCGCGGGACGGCCTTTTGCGACCGCAGTCACTTTCCAATTCAATCCTTTAAAGAATTATCGTCCCCCCGTTTTTTGTCAAGTGAGGAACTTTCTTGAACTTTGCCCAGGGGACTACCTCCACGTCTCCCCGCCGATAGGTGCGCGGACGTCCACACAGGCTTGGTTCAACCCGGAGGGGCACGCCTGTCGTGCCCGGCTGCACATATGGAGTGCGGGGCTTTAGCCCCGCTTTCGGCGCGGGACTTCAGTCCCCGCTGAAACGGAATGGACAATCGAACGTTGAAAAGCGGACCCGACAAGCGGGTTCCTCCGAGAAATCATTCGGAGGGGCACGCCTGTCGTGCCCGGTAAAAGCGGAGGGGTCATCAATAGGTGTTCCTCGGACCCGACAAGCGGGTCCCTCCGAAGGCGGACGTGACAAGCACGTCCCTCCGAAAAGACGGACCCGACGAGCGGGTCCCTCCGACGTTGTCCGGCAATCAAAATTCCGCGTTGCCGGGAAATCTTGGGAACGGGATGACATCCCGAATGTTACCCATGCCTGTGACGAATTGGAGGGCCCGTTCCAAACCGAGGCCGAACCCGCTATGGGGAACCGTGCCAAATCGTCGCAGGTCCAGGTACCACCAGTAATTTTCTTTGTTGAGCCCCAGTTCTTCCATCCGCTGTTCGAGGACGTCCAGTCGCTCCTCGCGCTGGCTGCCGCCAATGATTTCACCCACGCGGGGCAGCAGCACGTCCATCGCGCGAACGGTTTTCCCATCATCATTGACGCGCATGTAGAACGGTTTGATCTGCCGGGGATAGTCTATGAGGATCACCGGTCGCCGGAAGTGCTTTTCCGTGAGGTAGCGTTCGTGTTCCGCCTGGAGATCGCGTCCCCATTCGACCGGGAACTCAAAAGTTTCCCCGGACTTCTGGAGGATGTCGATCGCTTCGGTATAGGTGAGGCGGACGAATTCGCTATCGATGATTTCCTGAAGCCGTTGAATCAGGCCGGGTTCCACCCAGCGATCAAAAAATTCCATATCTTCGGCACACTGTTCCAGCACATCGCGAAAAATGCGCTTGAGAAACCTTTCCGCCAGATCCATGTTGTCGGAAAGCTCGAAGAATGCGGCTTCCGGCTCGACCATCCAGAATTCGGCAAGGTGCCGGGTCGTGTTGGAGTTTTCTGCCCGGAAGGTCGGCCCAAACGTGTAGACCTTACCCAGTGCGCAGGCGTACGCCTCGGCTTCCAGTTGGCCGCTGACCGTCAAATAGGTGGGTTTGCCGAAGAAGTCTTGGCTGGGATTGCGTGGCTCTTTGGAGAGGGGGTCCAGAGTCGTTACGCGGAACATGGCCCCCGCCCCTTCGCAGTCGGAAGCTGTGATAATTGGCGTGTGAATGTAAAGGAAACCCTCCTCCTGAAAGAAACGATGGATGGAAAAGCTCATCGCGCTGCGGACCCTTGCCACGGCGCCGAAGGAATTCGTGCGGGGACGTAAATGCGCGATGGTTCGCAGAAATTCGTAGGAATGTCGTTTTTTCTGAAGGGGATATTTTTCCGGATCGGCCCAGCCGTACACGAAGATACGGCTGGCCAGCACCTCGGTGGCCTGTTCTCGACCGGGCGATGCCTGGACCACACCCTCCACAGCGATGCTGCAGCCGGTGGTCAGGCGTTTGACCTCGCTTTCGTAATTGAGAAGGCGATTGTCCGCGATGATCTGAATATTGCCCAGGCAGGAGCCGTCATTCAGTTCCAGGAAGCTGAATCCGCCTTTGGAGTCCCTTCGAGTGCGGACCCATCCCTGGAGGAGGACCTCTTTTCCGATTGCCTCTGGACGCCGTGCCTGAGCGACAGAAATTTTTTCCGCCATGATCGCGCCTCCGTGAATGTTTTGCTCGGCCCGATGGATCGGGTGATGCCACCGGACGCCCTCCGTTTATCAACTGCCTGGACACCGCCGGCTCCGCCCCGCCGTCCCCGAGACCAGGCGTCGCGAGTACTTTTTGCCCTATTCCCCGCACGAGCGACTCAACTCTCCTGCCCTGCCAGCCACCGCTCCGCATCGAGGGCTGCCATGCAACCGCTGGCGGCCGCCGTGACCGCCTGTCGGTAGTAGTCGTCGGCGACATCTCCCGCCGCGAACACTCCCTCCACACTTGTGTAGGTGCGGAAGGGCTTGGTGAGTTTGATGTACCCCTTGTCCGTCAGCTCGAGCTGACCTTTGAGAAATGCCGTGTTGGGGGTGTGGCCGATGGCCAGAAACATCCCACTCACCTCAATCGTCAGATCAGGTTCGCCCACCGTGCTCTTGAGGCGAATTCCTGTCACACCGTTTTCGTCGTCACCGAGGACTTCATCGACAACGCGGTTCCAGAGGATTTCGATCTTGGGATGAGAGAGTGCCCGCTGGGCCATGATCTTCGATGCCCGAAGCTGGTCCCGGCGATGAACCAGATAGACTTTCGATGCCCAGTGGGCCAGATAAGTGGCTTCCTCCACAGCGGAATCACCACCCCCGATGACGGCCACCGGCCGGTTCCGAAACCGCGGCAAAGCTCCGTCGCATACGGCACAGGCGCTGACTCCCTTGTTTTTGAACCGTTCTTCGGAGGGCAACCCCAGATAGTTGGCCCGGGCGCCCGTTGCCACGATCACCGCGCGACTCTCGTACGTCTCTCCGTTGGAAGCCTTCAAGCGAAACGGCCGGACGGAAAAATCAACGTCCACAATGTCTTCCGTGATGACCCGCGTACCAAAGTGGATGGCCTGCTGCCGCATGAGTTCCATCAACTCAGGGCCGGTGACCCCGTGTTTGTTATGCGGGGGTAGATAGGCACGGCGTTCCTCGGGCAGAGCTGTTTCCAGATATCCGGACAGGTCCCCCGGCGGAAATCCCGGAAAGTTTTCCACCTCGGTGGTGAGGGCCAGTTGCCCCAGGGGCAGCGTGCCGTTTCGGGCATTTTCTTCGTTGATCGCCCCCTCGAAAAGGAGCGGATTGAGGGCCGCACGTGCGGCATAGATGGCGGCCGTCCATCCCGCGGGCCCACTCCCGATGATGATTACCTTCTCAATCTGTTTGTCTGCCATTGGCTTCACCTGCGCTCCGGAACAAATACCTGATCAATCTGCTCGAGAATCACTTATTATATGGCAGATGAGAGCCTCCCGATAGGGAAAACTCCGCCGGGTGTGCCAAGCGCGTGCCTTTAATACGCGGACCTGACAAGTGGGTTCCTCCGAAAGGTCGGAGGGGCACGCTTGTCGTGCCCGGTTCCACATATGGAGTGCGGGGCTTCAGCACCGCTTTCGGCGCGGGACTTTAGTCCCCGCCAGAAGGCAATGGATGAACGAGCGTTAAACGGCGGCCCCGACAAGCGGGTCCGTCCATTCGCGGTAGGGGCGATTCATGAATCGCCCCGAAAATACGTTCATCAGGGCCAAACGGCATGTCGGTAGGGGCAATTCGTGAAGTGCACCTACCCCGAGCATGCTTTCGTGGTCGCGGTGAAACACGGTTAACGCCAAGGTTGTGAAGGCTAAAGCCTTCACCGAAAAGCGGCGATGAATCGCCGCACTCCATGGAGTGCGGGGCTTCAGAACCGCTTTCGGCGTGGGACTTTAGTCCCCGCTGAAACGGAATGGACAATCCAACGTTAAACGGCGGACCTGACAAGCAGGTCCCTCCGGAAGGGGCGGGGAAAAATGAAAATGAATCAGGGCTCGTCGGTGTTTGCACGCGGGTTGGGGAGGGCTTATCATGTTCGGAAAGCTGGCGCTTTTGTGGTGGTTGGCCAGGACCGACTTGTCAGAACTTTCGGGGAGGTTTTGAGATGATCAGACAGAGTTCGCGCAGCGGCTTATCGTCACCTGTTCGGCTGGTGCTGGGAGCGCTGGTGCTTTCGGTTTTCGGGGCCGGAAGTGCGCTCGCCAAAGACTCCCGGCCGAATATCATCATTATCCTGTCGGATGACATCGGATTTTCGGATATCGGCTGTTACGGCGGTGAAATTCTTACGCCCAATTTGGATCGCCTGGCGGCCCACGGTCTGCGCTTCACGCAGTTTTACAACACTGCGCGGTGCTGCCCCACGCGCGCAGCCCTGCTGACGGGAGTGTATCCCCATCAGGCAGGCGTGGGCTGGATGACGCAGGATCGCGGTTACGACGGCTATCGGGGGGATCTCAATCGCCATACGGTGACCATCGCCGAGGTGCTCCGAACGGCGGGCTATCGCACCTACGCGGTGGGAAAATGGCACGTCACCAAGGCCGTTCAGCCGGAAGGACCGAAAGACAACTGGCCGCTCCAGCGAGGATTTGACCGATACTACGGGACCATTCAGGGAGCGGGGAGTTATTTTGATCCGTCGGCCCTGGTGCGGGATAACACCATGATTACGGTGTTCATCGATCCCGAGTATAAGCCCGAGCGCTACTACTACACCGACGCCATCAGCGATCACGCGATCCGTTTCATTCGTGAGCACGTCGCCCAAAATAGCGAGCGACCGTTCTTCATGTACATCGCATACACTGCCGCGCACTGGCCCCTTCATGCTCTGGAAGAGGACATCGCCAAGTATCACGGGAAATACGACGGGGGTTATGAGCCGATTCGTCGGGCGCGGTTTGAACGGCTCAAAAAGATGGGCATCATCAATCCCAATTGGGAACTGAGCCCGCAGCACGGTGATTGGGAACAGGTGGAACATAAAGAATGGGAAGCCCGGTGCATGGAAGTGTATGCGGCTCAAATCGACCGCATGGACCAGGGAATTGGGCGGATTGTGGAGACGCTGGAGAAGACCGGGCAATTGGAAAACACGGTGATCTTCTACCTACAGGACAACGGTGCCTGTCAGGAGGCCATCGGCCGAACAGGAAACTGGCGGCGGCCGGTGGAACCGTCCCTCCCGCCCATTCCTCCCGATGTCATCCGGACAGAGAGCCGGCCTTCCCAGAATCGCCGCGGTGTTCCCACCCTCACCGGGCCGTACATCATGCCGGGTCCCGAAGATACCTACATCTCTTACGGCATCAACTGGGCGAATGTCTCCAACACGCCGTTCCGGGAATACAAGCACTTTGTGCATGAAGGCGGCATCGCGACGCCGCTCATCGTTCACTGGCCTGCGGGACTGAAGCGTCAGGGTGAGCTCGAGCATACGCCGGGCCACGTCATTGATCTGATGGCCACCTGCGCCGATCTGGCAAAAGCACAATATCCTACCGAATTCAACGGGAATAAGATCATTCCCATGGAAGGGGTAAGCCTTGTGCCGCTCTTTGAAGGTCGGCCTCTCGAGCGCAAAACGCCCATCTTCTGGGAGCACGAAGGCAATCGCGCTGTGCGCGATGGCAAATGGAAGCTTGTTGCCAAAGAGAATAAGCCCTGGGAACTGTACGACATGGAAGCCGACCGCACCGAAATGCATGACCTCTCCGCGGAGCATCCGGAAATTGTCGCGCGTTTGGCCGCTGCCTGGGAGGCCTGGGCTGCCCGCGCCAACGTCCTTCCTCTGGGAGCCTGGCGCGGTCGTGCTGAGGAAAGTTTTTCCCAGCAGAAAAATTTCGTCCTACGGAGCAACGCTCGGCTGGAGCGAAATCGGGCACCCTATGTGGTGGATAAAGGCCTTACAATTTCGGCTCGGATTACGCTGCCGGGTGACCGCGGCGTGCTCGTCGCCCAGGGCGGCTCTGCCTGGGGATACGCCCTGTATCTCGATGCTGGCCGAGCCTGCTTCGCTGTTCGCCGGAGTGGGCAACTGAAGACCATCCAGGCGGAAAAACCGTTGCCACAGGAGGCCGGAACCTTGAAAGTCGTCTGGTCGCGGTCCGGCGAAATCAGCGTGTGCTGGAACGATCAAATTCTTGCCCGGGCGGCCAATATCCCGCCGCTTTCCAGCATGCCGCAGGACGGTCTGGAGGTGGGCCGGGATGAGAAAGGATTGGTCGGTGACTATCCGGCCGACTTCCGCTTTAACGGCCGACTCGATCAGGTCACCATCACTTTGGAACCATAACCTTCCTACCTGCGTGCGGGGAGCAGGCCCCATCACAATTCGGCGAGGAAGCTCCCGTAACGGGCGGGCCTTTGGGCACGGAGGACGCATCGGCGCAGGCGAACGGAACGGGACGAGATAAGCGAACGGGCCGGGAGGGCAAACCATGCGCACCGCGACAAGCCGCTTTTATCCGATCCTGGTGACGGCGTTGCTGTTGACGGGGGTCGTTTGTTCCGATCACGCGCGAGGGGGCGAGGCCGCTTCTGAGGGCGTGGGCTGGACGCATTTTCGCGGTGGCGAGGCGTGTGGGGTCTTTCAGGGTGGGAAAGAGATTCCCGCAGTTCTCTCGTCGGACAAGCAACTTGCCTGGAAATCCGCGCTTCCTGGTCGAGGACCTTCATCGCCCATCGTGGTGGACGGTCACGTGGTGGTGACGGCAGCCTCCGGCTATCGTCAGGACGAGCTTCACATCCTCTCGTTTGCTGCAGATTCCGGGAAAAGGAACTGGCACGTTCGGCTTTTTGCCACAGGTTCCACGGTTTGCAATCCATTCGGCGGTGTGGCGGCGTCCACACCCGCCAGTGACGGTCGATTGATTGTGGCCCTTTTCTCCTCCAACGATCTCGTGTGTCTGGATCGCCAGGGTCGGCCAAGGTGGATGCGTCCCCTGGGGTGGGAGCGACCTCTCCTCCGCAACGACGTGGGAATGGCGTCCTCCCCGTTAATAGTGGGTGACGTGGTCGTTGTCCAGGCGGAGAGTCTCCTCGACGCCGTCCTGTTTGGAATCGACCTGAAAACCGGGCGGACCCTGTGGGAGAAGGAGCGAAACAAGGAAGCGATGTGGTCCTCGCCGGTTCCCATCCGGTTGCATTCGGCTGATGAAAAGAGCGCCGACGGCAGCGACAAACTCCCCCCTGTGGGGGTGCTCGTGCAATCGCGGGAGGATTTTGAAGTGCTCGATCCGCAGACTGGAACGACGATCGCCAGCTACGGGCACTGGTGCGACACGATTTCCTCGGCGGCAGTGTGCGGTCGATTCGTGGCCCTGCCCGCGGCGGGGATTCATGCTCTGGAGTGGGTTCCCCAGCCACCCGAATTGCGGCTTCTGTGGATTTCGGACCGGTTAAATTGTGGCAATACCAGCCCCGTCGTGTGGAAGGGTCGCGTGTACGTGGTGAAATCGCCCAATATCCTGGCGTGTGCGGATGCGGCGGATGGGAGGATCCTCCGGCAAATACGGATGCGGGGAAGTTTCTGGGCATCGCCGGTCATTGTGGGACGCCATCTCTACGCCGTAAACTACGAAGGAACGGTCTTTGTGTTTCGGTTGAACGAGGATGGCTTGCCGGAGCGCGTGGGGGAGTGGGACCTCGAATCAGGAGTGCTCGCTTCGCCCGCCGTTGACAACACCGGCCTGTACTTCCGCACCAATCGCTGGCTGTACAAGTTTGCCCTCACCCTGCCGTAGCTTGCCCTGGATGGTCCATGAAAGAAAATCCGGAGTTCGTGGAAATTCCTCTCAGTGGTCCGGTGGACGCAGTGGTCCAGCCGCCGGGTTCCAAAAGCATCACCAATCGGGCGCTCGTTTGTGCGGCGCTGGCGGAAGGTGAGTCCCTCCTCACCGGCGTCCTGGATAGTGAAGACACCCAGGTGATGATGGAGGCCCTGCGACGGCTGGGCGTTCGGGTGGAACACGACCCCGAAAGACGGGAAGCCCGGGTTGTCGGGTGTGGCGGGAAGATTCCTGCCCGTTCGGCCGACCTCTATTTGGCCAACAGCGGGACGAGTCTGCGTTTTCTGACGGCTGTCTGTTCACTCGGGCGGGGAAGATTCCGATTGGACGGCAATGCCCGAATGCGGGAACGCCCCATCCAGGATCTCGTTGAGGCGCTCAATTGTCTGGGGGTCAAAGCGTGGACGGAATATGGCAACGGTTGCCCCCCGGTCATTGTCGAGGCCGCCGGATTGTCGGGGGGAAGCACCGAAATTTCCGGCGAGATTTCCAGCCAGTTTGTGAGCGGACTGCTCATGGCCGCCCCCTACGCGGCAGCGGATGTGGAACTGGTCATTCGGGGAGATCTCGTCTCCAAGCCCTACGTGGATATGACCCTGGCAGTCATGCGGGCATTTGGCGTTACCGGCTCGAACAGCCATTATCAGCGCCTCCACGTTGCGGCGGGACAGCGCTATCAGGGTCGAGCGTATGCCATCGAGCCGGACGCCTCCGCAGCGACCTACTTTTTCGCCGCGGCTGCCGTGACGGGTGGGCGAGTCACCGTCACCGGCTTGAGCTGGAACAGCCTCCAGGGGGATGTTGCCTTTTGTCGCTGTCTGGAACAGATGGGCTGTGAGGTGACGGCAGCAGACGACCGATTAACGGTGACGGGCAAACCGCTCCGCGGAATTTCAGTGGATATGAACGCCATCAGCGACACCGTCCCCACCCTGGGGGTTGTTGCTCTGTTCGCACAGGGCCCCACCGAAATCCGCGGTGTGCGGCATATCCGCTTTAAGGAAACCGACCGCATTGCGGCGCTCGCCACGGAACTCCGTCGACTCGGCGCGGAGGTCGAAGAATTTGAAGACGGCCTCCGCATTGTGCCCCAGCCCGGTTATCAACCGGCTGCCATTCACACCTACAACGACCACCGCATGGCCATGAGTTTTGCCATCGCCGGTTTGCGGATTTCCGGCGTAAGAATCCTTGACCCGGGTTGCACAGCCAAGACCTATCCGCAGTTTTTTGAGGACCTCTTCGCGATTCTCCGGCCAGCGTAATCCAACCAAAAACCAGCGCAAGCAATCCCGAATACAGCGAGTTGCTCAATTGCCCGCACTTTCACCGTGTTGCTTCTCATCGGCAAATCTTAACATGCTGACATGCCCCGTTCCTGAATTGGTCTTGTCAATGGGGTTCCTTTTCTGCTAATCTACGTGGCCGCCGAAGGGTGGGCGAACAAGGTGAACAGTGCAGGACAGTGGGCGTCGGCATTGGTGGTGGGAATTAGCGGCTGGCTAAAGATCGGCTTGTGCAGCATCTTCCTAGTGATGATGGACAAAACTCTTGACCTGGCGGAGTGTGGCGACGGTGTTCGCGGAGGGAGATTCGCCCCAATGTAAGAACGAGCGATGGCTGAGTCCCCCTGCACTCGGGCTGATTGTGGGCCTGGCAGGGATGGGGCTATTTCTGGCCGGGTGCGCGAGCAATCCCGCAACGGCTGCGGCCCAGGCGCAATCGGCCCAGCAGCAGGCCGCTCTCAATCGACAGATCGAAGAATATCAGACACGGATCACGGCACTGGACCGCGATAATCAGCAGCTTCAGGGATTGTTGGCCCAGGCCCAGCAGAAAAACAAACTCCTCGAAGATCAGCTCGCACTGCTCCGCAAGCAATTGAGCGATGCCAGCAGCCAGATCGCCCGCCTGCAACAGGAAAAGGAAGAGAAAGAAAAGCAGGTTCAAACGCTCACGGCGTCACTCCAGCGGTCGGGGACTGTGACCATCCAGCCCAACAATAGCCTGCTCCAAACACTCCCCGCTGTCAACATCCCAGGCGTTCAGGTGCGGAGGGATGGCGACGTCATTCGCGTGGAACTTCCCGCCGATCAACTCTTTGAAAGCGGCGCGTTTCAATTTCGACCGGGCGCGGTGCAGATGATCAGTTCCGTGGCGGCAGAAATCGCCCGACTCTATCCCGAACAGATGATCGGTGTGGAAGCCTTTACCGACAACGGTCCCTTGCCGCCTGGACCGTGGAAAAACCATACCCAGATGTCCGTCTCCTGGGCGGCGGCCGTCCATGATGTTTTGGTCAACCAAAGTAACCTCAAGCCGGAACAGCTCGTCGTGGTGGGGCATGGGGCCAGTTCACCCCTCATGTCCAATGGAACGCCCGCGGGACGGCAACGAAACCGTCGGGTGGAACTTGTCATTTATCCTGAAAAATACCGTGCCGCAGCGGGATGATCTGCCAAGGCGATTTTTCCGGAGGGGCACGCCTGTCGTGCCCGGCTTCAAATATGGAGTGCGGGGCTTTAGCCCCGCTTTCGGCGCGGGACTTCAGTCCCCGGTGAAACGGGATGGACGATCCAACGTTGAACGGCGGACCCGACAAGCGGGTCCCTCCGAAAGGTCGGAGGGGCACGCCTGTCGTGCCCGATGAGGAGGGATGGGTCGTCAATCGGTGTTCATCGGACCCGACGAGCGGATCCCTCCATTTGCGGTACGGGCGATTCATGAATCGCCCCGAAAATACGTTCATCAGGGCCAAACGGCATGTCGGTAGGGGCAATTCATGAATTGCCCCTACCGTTTCATCAGCGGAATGTAGCCCCGACAATCACATCCCGCCGAAGGCGGACGTGGCAAGCCATCCCGCCAAAAGACCTACCCTGGAAAATCGGTCCAACCCGGCAAGAATGATACTTTTCGGGCTTTTCCCAGCCAAAAATCAATCTCCGCATCGTGCTCACTCTACGAAAGGACCAGCGAGGGCGGTATCCGATGATTCCCCATGAATTGTGTCAGCCCAATTTGAATTTCCTGGGGTTGCCAGAGGAACTGGCCAACCCGGCGACGGCCAAGGTGTGGATTTTGCCTATCCCGTATGAAGCGACGACGACCTACGGGGCGGGCACCCGCAACGGACCGTTGGCCATCCTCATGGCTTCGCGGCAGGTGGAGCTCCATGACCATCGCCACGGATGCGAGCCTGCCGAAAGTCTGGGATTTGCCACTCTGCCCCCGATGGAGATCACGGTGAGCACTCCCGAAGCCATGATCAATCGGGTGGCCGCCGCCGTGGAAACAGTGTTTTCTCGGCCGCCTTCGCCCGAATTGCTTGTGGTCCTGGGCGGGGAGCACAGTATTTCCGCCGGAGTCGCGCGAGGCCTGGCACGCGTTGTGGAGACAGACGGCCTGGTGTGTGTCCAGGTCGATGCCCACGCCGATCTTCGCGATGAGTTTGAAGGCTCACCGTTTAATCACGCCTGTGCTGCCCGACGCATCAGCGAGCTGTGCCCTGTCTTTCAAATTGGCATCCGCAATATTTCCAAAGAAGAGGCGGAGTTTCACTCAACAGCCAACAACATTCAAACGTTCTTTCGGGAGCAGTGGGGACCATCCGGGGTGAACGCCCTGCGCGACTTTGTGCGCGGCAAGACAGTTTACCTGACCATTGATCTGGATGGACTGGATCCCTCCATCATGCCAGCGGTGGGAACCCCGGAACCGGGCGGGCTGTTCTGGGATGAGCTGCTGGAGATCATTCGCACCATTGGCGAAGCGGCCGCGCGGGTACCGGTGATGGATGTCGTGGAGCTGGCGCCCATTCCCGGGATGATCGCCCCGGACTTTCTCGCGGCAAAGCTGATCTACTGGGCAGCGGCTGATCTTCTGCTCCCCGGGGACGGCACCAACCGCGGTGGGTGATTAAAAGACGCTAACGGCTAACGTCACAAGGGTATGTCAGAAAGCCCAGCTTATTGCGCGGCGGCTGCGCTCCACTTTGTCCACAGCTCCGGGTACTCCAGAAACTTGATGAACACGCCACCGATCACCGGTCGGGCCCGAAATCCTCGCAGCCGGGCGTTATTCGTCCAGTACCAGTCGGTGAGCGGGACACGGTCCGGCGTTTCGTCGATAAAACGGTACAGAGGGTTCATGAGGGTGTCGAAATCCTCGCGCGAATCGGCGAGTGTTGCCGTCCACACCGTCCAATCCGTTTTGGTGAAGAGGGCCCGATTGTCCAGTGGCAAACCGTAGGGCTGGAGCTGCGTCTTGTAGAAGGCAATCTCTTTTTGGCGGACTTCCCCGGGAAAGACGTTGAGATTGAGGAGTTTATCCCACACAAGATTGTACTTCTGGCTCCAGGTGCCTGGTTTGTCAAACGCCAGACGGTAGTGATCACCGTCGTCGGCAGCCCGGATCCATTTGGCGGCAAAGTCTTCGGCCAGCTTGCGGTATTTCGTGGATTCCTCGGTTTTACCTGCCCGGTGACACATGTCGGCATAGCACGCCAAAGCGAGGATGGCCTTGACGGAAAGGTTGCAATTGTGTGCCAGCGGGCCGGTGAAATCGTCCGTACAGAGCTGATTTTCGGGATCGAAGCCTTTCTCTTCGAGATATTCCGCCCAGCGCTGGAGGAGGGGCCAGTATTTCTCGGCATAGCGGGTGTTTCCATCCAGGCGGGAAACAACACACGCAAGGATGAGGAGGTTGGCGGATTCCTCCACGGGCATCTGGTGCTCTTCACTCGTTTCACCTCCCCCATAGACCTGCCCGTTGGCCAGCGGATATGTTCCCAGATCGTGCGGTGCAAATGGGAATTTCCACCGTGGGCTGGCCGCGTATTCCAGAACCGGTGTGAGGGTTGCCTTGAGAAGCTCCTTATTGAACAGCATGAAAAACGGAGAGGCGGGATAGATGACATCCACGGTGGCGATGCAACCGTTGCTGAAGCATTCCTTGGAAAAGAGCATCGGTTCATCCTGAGGACCCAACGTCAGCTTATGGGCGCCCAGGGTGTGCCGATACGCCAGCGCGATGAGATTCGCATATCCCCGACCGCCGACCTGTTCCGCGTCTTTCATCAGATTGCGGTCGAATTCTTCGCAGGCATCGAGAAGCCGCGGCAAATCTTTTGCTGCCTGAATGAGCACTTCGCCGATATGCGCGAAGTACTTCCGCCAGTACGGACGCAGCCGCTGGCCCAGGTATTCGATGGAAAGGATGTCATCATAGGCCAGCAGAACATGCCGGGATTGGGGCTGGGCGCCCACTGAACCAAGACGCCAGGCGCACGTCACCACCGGCCAGCGATCCTGAGCGGCTCGCGGTTCGGAAGGATCATCCCGGCCGGGGACTGTTCCGGTTTCCACGAATACCCGGCGTGCGGATTCATGATTGGTCATCACCGTGCGAAGGTCTTCACTCTGCGGAGCCGCCACGTACGCGTAGCCCCAATCGATTCGCAGGTCGTCACCTTTTTTCTGCAGCACGGGTTGTTCGAGTGTCCCGATCCGCATCCATACCAGGGAACCGGCCTGGCCGCGCTCCCAGATCACCACCTGGTCGGGCGTGTTGACGGCCAGCTCGGCCGAGTTGTCGTAGTAAAGCTCGACTTCGTGGGCACTGCCGTCGCGGGCCCAGACTTCCCAAATGAGATACGTGACCGGACGGGAGAGGAGATTGAGGTCGTGCGGCAGCACCGGCGTGAGAAAAGTCAGCCGCACGCCGATCTGCGGAGTTTCCCACTCGTAGATGGTCCGCGTGGGAAGCACGGTGAGGTTTTTCTGGGGCAGCGGGGGAATATCCAACTGGGGTGTTCCCATCATCCGATACGCCTTGCCATCCACCCGGATAAGGCTGCACAGGGCATGGATGCGGCCGGTCCAGTGCCGTGGCCAATCCTCGGCCAGGTGATCGGTAAACGACCAGATGCTGAAATAGGGATCATGGACCACCAGAGGAACGGCCGGGGGACGACCTGCCGGCCCTTCGTTGGCGGACAGACATCTCGATTCAGCGATCAGGGCAAACGTCCCTGCCGCACAGACCAGGACCCCAAAGGTGCCGAATTTCACGAAGTGTTTTTTCCCACCAGCGCGCATGGAAAGAACTCCGACCAAAAATCGTCTCAGGAGAGCCAGCATGTAACCGAACATTGCACGACACGCTGATTATCACGGTTGCTGGCGCAAGCGGCAAGCAGCGACCGGGTTCAAGGGACGCCCTGGAAGGCGTCTCTCATGGTAGGGACGATTCATGAATCGCCCCTACCGCAAATGGAGGGACCTGCTCGTCGGGTCCGATGAACACCGATTGATGACCCATCCCTCCTCATCGGGCACGACAAGCGTGCCCCTCCGAATAAACTCCGGAGGGACGTGCTTGTCACGTCCGCCTCCCGGAGGGACCCGCTTGTCGGGTCCGCTTTTCGACGTTGGATCATCCATTCCCTTTCACCGGGGACTGAAGTCCCGCGTGAAAAGCGGGGCTAAAGCCCCGCACTCCATGGAGTGCGGCGATTCATCGCCGCTTTTCGGCGAAGGCTTTAGCCTTCACCACCTTGGCGCTGCCGATGTTTTACCGCGAATACGAAAACGGTTCCCTGGTAGGGGCAATTCATTAATTGCCCCTACCGCACATTGGAGGGCCCTGCCTGTCAGGCCCGATGCACAACGATTGATGCCCCATCCCCTTTCACCGGGCACGACAAGCGTGCCCCTCCGAATAAACTCCGGAGGGACGTGCTTGTCACGTCCGCCTCCCGGAAGGACCTTTTCCGGAGGGACCCGCTTGTCGGGTCCGCTTTTCGACGCTGGATCATCCATTCCCTTTCACCGGGGACTGAAGTCCCGCGCCGAAAGCGGGGCTAAAGCCCCGCACTCCATGGAGTGCGGCGATTTATCGCCGCTTTTTAGTGAAGGCTTTAGCCTTCACCAACCTTGGCGTTGATCCGGATCAAAACGGAGTACCGATCGGGGCGGAACCCGATCCTCCACGGCGTCCAACGGATTGCCCGGTTCCCCCTGGGCTGACGGCGGTCCTTTGTTGAGGTGGGGTCGGGAAGCCGGATCAGCGCTTCAGGTCAAGCGGGGCTCGAAAACTTCCCTGTGACTGGGAGGAGCCAGCGGCCAGCAACCTCGTGCCAGATTCCTGGGGCTTTTGGTAAAGCCACGGTTGAAGTCGGGTCATTTCGGAGAGCAAATCCCCGATTCCCTCGGCGGCTCCTACCACGAGATACCCGCCCGGCTGAAGGACCTTGAGCACGTTGTTCAGGACCACTTTCTTTGACCCCACGTCGAAATAGATGAGGACATTTTTCAGAAAGATGAGGTCAAAGGGGCGTTCTGGCAGGGGATCCATGAGATTGTGCTGCCGGAAAGTGGTCATCTGGGTGAGGATCGGCTTTGCCCGCCACACTTCGGCATTGGGTAGTTTTTCAAAAAATCGCCGCTTTAAGTCGTCGGGAACAAGCCGCATTGCCCGTTCGCCGAAGGTTGCGGTGCGCGCCTGCTCAACGGCGCCCAGTCCAATATCGGTTCCCAGAATGGTGATCCGCCAACTGGCAAGGTCCGGAAGTTCGGCCGCGATACAGCAGGCAGCGGTAAACGCCTCGTCTCCCGTGCTACAGGCAGCCGACCAGATGCGGAGGGTCTTCATCGGTCCCCGCTGCCGGTTTGCCACTTCTGCCAAGAATTTTTTACGGAACCATTGCCATTGGAGCTCATCGCGGAAGAGGTAGGTCTCGTGGGTTGTGATTTCCTGAAGGAAGGCGTCCCATTCTGGATGGCGAGAGGGTAGCTTGGTGAGATAGTCGTAATACTCGGAATAGCTGGATATGCCCGTTTCCCGCAATCGGCGACGAAGCCGATTGGAAAGCAAAGTCTTCTTCTGCGGAGAAATACGGATTCCCGTCTTGCGATAGACCAGATCGGCATAGCGCTGGAGTTCGTCATCCGTTACCTGAGGGAGTGCCAGCGGTGAGGTGATTGGGGCAGGAGGCGCAATCTCATCCAAGTTGGCAACCTTCTTCTGTTGGCTGAGAATTGCAGGGCGGTGAGCGCGGTCTCCGCTGCCGGGTGGCTTGTGACCGGGATTAGGCATCATGGCGCGATTCCTCATCTCGCGTCAAAGGGCTTTCCGTAATTTGTCTTTGGAAGAAAAATCCATCGGCACCACGGCCGCGGCGCCACCGACCAGGTTTCCACTGGGCGCCAGGCGGGTCGGAAGTACACGACTTCCAGGACTGTTAGAGGCGGGCACGGAGCGGCCGTGGGCCGACGCGACAAGCGACCCGTAATGGGTCATGCGGAGGGTGATCTCACATGCCTGCTTCTGGAATCTCTTCGTCGTCTCCCAGAATCTTTTCGATGTCCAGGAGAATGAGGAGACGCTTGTCCAGCTTGACCAGGCCGGTGAGGTATTTGCGTCCCAAACCGGCCACCGTGGGTGGGGGAGGGGCGATCTGGTCCTTGCTGATCCGCAGAACCTCACTCACCGCATCGACAATGATGCCGATGGTCTTTCCCCGCACATTCACCACCATGATCCGTGTTTCGTCGGTGGGTTCCTGCGGAGGCAGACCAAACCGCAGCCGGAGATCCACAATCGGAATCACCGTGCTTCGGAGGTTGATCAATCCCTTGATATAATCCGGAGTTTGGGGAACACGGGTGATTTCCCCCATCAGGATGATTTCCTGAACCTTGGTGATTTCCACCCCGTATTCCTCCTGACCCAGGCGGAAACTCACCAGCTGCATGGTCGCGCTGCCACCCCGATGGGCAAGCTCCTGCACGAGTGCTTCTTGAACTGCCGTGGCCATTTTCATGATCTCCCGGTGATGCTTGTTTGTTGGTTACTGGACGAACTGACAACCGCCCTGTTTGATGAAAATATAGGTTACGAATGGCAAGGTAAAAAAAGTTGATCATTCTTTGGGAACGCACACGCGATGAATAATTGGCTGGTCCGACTGACTCCGCTGGAATAACCGCTTTCCGTCGCTTCGTCAGTAAAATCCCCCATGAAGTTAAAACAACAACCGGAAGATTTTGTGGTGGAAGAGGTGACACAGTTCCCTCTGGACGGTGGCCCCTTCGCCACATACGTTCTGACCAAAAGGTCCCTCGGCACGCCGGAAGCCCTGGATAAGGTCCGCAAGCAGTGGAAAATCCCTCTTCACGCAGTGTCCTACGGAGGTCTTAAGGACCGCCATGCGGTGACAACCCAATGGGTGACCATTCGTGGCGGCCCGCCGCGGGATCTCCAGCTCAACGGCGTGCGCCTGGAATACCGGGGCCAGGCTTCCCGGGCGTTCACCTCCGACGATATTCTCGCCAACAGATTCCGCATCGTCCTGCGAGACCTTGCTCCGCAAGAACTTCAGGCAGCCATCGCGGCCCTCGATGAGGTGAAGCAGTGGGGCTTGCCCAACTATTTCGACAAACAACGGTTCGGGTCGGTGGGTTGGTCCGGAGACTTCGTTGCCCGAGCCTGGTGCCTGGGAGACTACGAACGGGCCTTGTGGCTTGCCCTGGCCGATCCTCACGATTCGGATCGGGCGGCGGATAAAAAGGAAAAGCAGTTTTTGCGGGAGCACTGGGGCGATTGGGCGGAATGTAAAAAAGTTGTCCGAAATCGCTTCCGCCGGGCGGTCGTCGCGCAACTGGCGGACCAGCCGGGCCAGTACCGTCGCGCTATGGCCGCGGTGCGACGTGATCAGCGGGCTCTGTACCTGGCGGCGCTTCAGAGCTATCTGTGGAATGCCATGGCTTCGGAGTGGATCCGACAGCGAGTTCCTCCCGAGGATTGCTTCGAAGTGGTCATCGCGCGCTGGACGTTCACCTTTTACCGGCGTCTTAACGCCCAATTGCTCAACGAATTTCGAGAGACTCAGTTGCCGCTTCCCTCGGCCCGATGTGGGGTGAAAACCGGTCCGGTGCGAGAGCTTATGGAGCGGGCTGCCGCCGAGCTGGGACTGGAAGTCCGTCAGCTCCGGATCAAATATCCCCGCGATAGCTTTTTTTCCAAGGGTGATCGACCTCTCGTGTTCTTTCCCAGGGAACTTGCCCATCAGACAGGGGACGATGAACTGAACCCTGGAAAGCAGCAGCTCACGTTGAGCTTCGAGCTGCCACGGGGCTCGTACGCCACCATCCTGGTCAAACGGATCACTGAGGATCGTTCGTCGGAGGAGGGATCAGGTCTCGAGGAATAGCACGCCCACCTCTCGGCGGGACCGGCTCGTCGGTTCCACCGCTCGGAGGGACCCGCCTGTCAGGTCCGCATATTGGAGGGACATCTCGGAGGGACCCGCTCGTCGGGTCCGAGGAACACCTATTGATGACCCATCCGTTTTTACCGGGCACGACAAGCGTGCCCCTCCGAAAAAATTCCGGAGGGACGTGCTTGTCACGTCTGCCTCCCGGAGGGACCCGCTTGTCGGGTCCGCTTTTCGACGTTGGATCGTCCATTCCCTTTCACCGGGGACTGAAGTCCCGCGCTGAAAGCGGGGCTAAAGCCCCGCACTCCATGGAGTGCGGCGATTTATCGCCGCTTTTTCGTGAAGGCTTTAGCCTTCACAACCCTGTCATTGACCTGAATGGAAAACGGAGTACCGGTCGCGGTGGAACCCGATCCTGCCATTCATCCAATAGAAAGACGCATTCCACGGTCCGCTTTTCCGAGGTTGGATAAACCATGCCGCTTCATCGGGCACGACAAGCGTGCCCCTCCGACCGTTTGGCCCTAATTAACGTATTTTCGGGGCGATTCATGAATCGCCCGTACCGCAAATGGAGGGACCTGCTTGTCAGGTCCGCTTTTCCACCATGGGTGATCCATTTCATCTCATCGGGCACGACAAGCGTGCCCCTCCGAAAAAATTCCGGAGGGACGTGCTTGTCACGTCCGCCTCCCGGAGGGACCCGCTTGTCGGGTCCGCTTTTCGACGTTGGATCATCCATTCCCTTTCACCGGGGACTGAAGTCCCGCGCTGAAAGCGGGGCTAAAGCCCCGCACTCCATATGTGGAGCCGGCCACGACAAGCGTGCCCCTCCAAGGGACGCGGGCTCCACCCGGGCCACGGGGCTTTAACCGGGCGTCTCTTGTGAACCCACAACAGAGGGGAGTATACTGAGCGCGGTTGTGGGGTGGCCGGCGAGCATCGCGTGATACAGTCGCAGTGTGACTTTTGCGAAGCAGTGGAAACTCACGACGGTAGCCCCAAATAGAATTCGGCCCGGCTTTCCCGGCGGCCGAGGGATTGAAAGATTTGGTTCGATCGGCTATCGTTGAATATGTGTTCATTTGAACACGTGAAGGCTCTCCGCAAGCGTCGAGAAATATCCCCGTGGGAAGGGAGGTGATTGATCCATGGCGAAAAAAGCAGGGAGCAAAAGTGACGAGCAGGAAGTCCGCAAGGAAAAAGAGGCGACCGCCTCGGTGCTGGAGAAAAATCCCGCTCTGAAGAGTGCCGTCCAGCAGATAGAGAAGCAGTTTGGGGAAGGGGCCATCATGCCCCTGGGGGCGAGCAAAACAGAGGCGATCGAGGGCATCCCCACAGGCAGTCTGTCGCTGGATCTGGCACTTGGTGGCCAGGGAATTCCTCGTGGTCGAATTATCGAGATCTTCGGTCCGGAATCGAGTGGGAAAACGACGCTGGCCCTGCATGTCATTGCCCAGGCGCAGAAGCGGGGGGGAATTGCTGCGTTTATCGATGCCGAGCACGCCCTCGATCCCGCATGGGCGAAGCGGCTGGGCGTCGATCTGGAGAATCTGCTCGTCAGTCAGCCCTCCAGTGGCGAAGAGGCGATGCATATCGCGGAGATGCTCATCCGCTCCAATGCGGTGGATGTGATCGTCATCGACTCGGTGGCCGCCCTGGTTCCCCAGAAAGAGCTGGAAGGTGAAATCGGCGATTCGCACGTGGGCCTGCAGGCCCGGCTTATGAGCCAGTCGCTGCGAAAACTGACCGGTGCGATCGCCAAGGCCAAGACGGCCGTCATTTTCATCAACCAGATTCGCGAGAAGATCGGCGTGATGTTCGGTTCACCGGAGACCACACCGGGGGGTCGCGCCCTCAAGTTTTACGCCTCCTGCCGGATCGATGTCCGCCGGGTGGGGCAGATCCGCGACGGCGAGCAGGTCATCGGTCAGCGGGTGAAAGCCCGAGTGGTCAAGAACAAGGTCGCCCCGCCGTTCCGCGTGGCCGAGTTCGACATGCTCCACGACAGCGGCATCAGTTACGAAGGGGACGTCCTCGACCTGGCGATCGAGCGCAAGCTCATCGTGCGGAGCGGGGCCTGGTTCCGCTACGGCGATCTTCAATTGGGCCAGGGACGCGAACGCTGCCGGGAGTATCTCAAAGAACATCCCGAGCTGGTGGAAGAGTTGCGTCAGAAAATTCTCGCCATGCCGATCGATCTCCACACCGAGGTGGAGTAAAACGCCGCGGCTTTCAAGGGGACTGCTCCCGGGTGGCCGTGCCCAGAGTGCGAGTGCCACACAGGTTGCTGGCAGACGAACCCACAGAACGGCATTTGTCTTTATGTAGAAACGCATCCCTGGGCCACCGCCTGCGAAGGCTTTGTTACTTAGCCGCCACGTTTCACGTTAAGGCCCACAATCGACCAGCGGCGTCGGACCATTTCTAAGGTTTAAGATCGATGTTAAAGGTATTCTGGCCTGGCTGAACAGTTATAAATAGTCCGGAGGTTTTCTCGTTTTCGTACTTTGCCGGAAGTTCGTTTTGGGGGCCCGTTTTCACTTGCTGTGGCGCTTGCTTGTACTGTAAGTAAGCCTGCATTTCACTTTCGGGGTCCTCCCTTGGCGCCTGTTGCTGCTGATTTGGAACCTGATACTTGGTCACTTTGACTAAATATTCTCCGGGGATTGCCCCGTCGCCGGTTGCGAAAGTACCGATTGCATATCGCCCGTTTGCGTCAGTAATGGCTGTGGCCGCCTGGGGTTTCGGGTCACCTGCGTTAGGATCCTTAGGCACGAAAGTAACTGTAGCACCCTCCACGGGTTTGCCGTTGAACGTCACCGTTCCAGTGACGGGGTATGTTTTGGGTTTCGACGGCTGTTTCGAGCACCCCGTCATCACCACGCTGGCGGAGGAAAGCACTAGTAGGCACACTAAGGACGTCCGAATAATCAAACATTCACGCTTGGTCGCGACGATGAGCCGCGATAGGCAGTGCATTCGTGGGCGATGCCTCGGAGTTGTTCTCTCGGAACCTCTAAAACCCGCGTCAGTTCGCATGGCGTGCCTCCCGATAATCGATCATTGGGCTGCTAACGAGCGATACATCCCCGACTAACGCCTGCCGCTGGAAGCTTCTGCGCCCATTTGTTTTGCCATCTCGATTGTACGCACTGCAAAAGGGAAGCCACCTCAAGGGCTGCCGTAATCCCCTAAAACAACCCATTGGGGTGCGTATCAGTCCCCGCAGTGCAAGATGTTCAGGGAGATTGTCGCTAAGTTTACACTTCCCCGGATGAAAAAAGGTATGCCCGCTGGCTTGATTGAAGCGGAAATCGAATAGGCGCCAACTTCTTGGTCACAGACGTTCCAGAACCGTTAACCGTTAAAAGCCCGAAGAAACACTTTCACCACCTGCGCGAGATCCAAGTGCTCCCCAGACACCGTAGACGCTCTGCCCTCGCATCGGTTGGTATGCCGCCAAATTACCGGTATCGATCGTCTCCGAAATGAACCTCACAGATCCATCCGCAAACAAACAATTCACACCCCCGGGATGCCGGCTACTCGGGGGTAGCACGACATTGTTATCCCAGCCCCAGCTATTTTGAGTTTCAGCACAACTGGGACTGTTAGGAGGCAGTACAGTGTTAAAGCCCACATAAATAGACGGACCAAATGTCCATTTAACTCCGCGGCGGCTGTTGACTGGCCGTCCTGCCAGATAGTATTTGCCGTCGGTTGTCGCGCGGCAGTTGATAGGTGATGCTGCCAGTCCCCCGACCGCTGTTGTGATTGCCTTAACATGCTCAACTTCACCATTGCGCTGCGTGGTGTAATCAGATCCCATATCACCCACACCACCTCTATCCTGCACGATTTGTTCGCTCAACGCGATCGTGTTACTTGTTCCATCGATGATGTCGGAAAAGCGATAGGTCGTGTTTCTGCAGAATAGTCCGCGAACGTCCGTGGAATCGTTTGCGTTTTCTACTTGGTCCCCTACGCAAAAAGCGTAAGCCGTATGCCGGCCATTCTTATCGGGAATACCATCGTTAGATGGGCAAAGCAAAACATCAGGTGAGTTATTCCACACACTCCAACCCCAGTGTGGCCAACCTCCTTCAGGGGCCACAGGTTGCCCTCCGTTCGTCGCCCCGGTTGGGTCTCCAGCGCGAATCTGATCGTACATCGCCTTTTGCTCGATATAAGGAAGCAGGGAGACAAACCCAGACCGTTGCTGCCAGTTTGCAGCCCAACCCCAAGGAAGGTTACCGTACGTCGAGTTCGTCCCTCCCGACCGGTAGACTAACGTTCCGTTCACGTCGTGATAATTGTGGAGGCCCAGTCCAAGTTGCTTCAAATTGTTTGTGCATTGGCTACGTCTGGCGGCCTCCCGCGCTGCCTGCACGGCGGGCAGAAGTAATGCGATCAAAATGCCGATTATCGCAATAACAACTAACAGTTCTACCAGCGTGAAACCGGTTACAAAATCGCGGTTAACGGCGATGAACTCCCGTGTTTTGTGGCGGCGCTGTCCGTTTTTAATTTGACCCATGTCTCCACCTCCGCACTTGTAGGAAGTAGTAAAGCCGAACAAACCCCGAAAAACCGTTTGATCAGACACGCATGACATGCAATGCACCGTTCGCTATGTTACCTTGGTCCTCAACGGGCGTCAACGATTTTGCGGACGATTTTTTGGCTGCGCGAATCTAAGTAAGCCGATCCATCGCCAGTGGCAACTCATCCCACCCGAAGGGACCATAGGAGTTTAGAGAGTTCAATCAACGGTTTTGACGCATTATTAACACATTGTCGAATCGACAAATCTTCCGTGGACTGTTATGTTGGTGTTGAACGGCGTCTGCTATAAGATTCTCGCTCAGGAACGATGCGGTCCAACCATTCTGCTTGCCTTGCCGCTAGGATGCTTTAATGAACACTCCAGGCCCTTTAGACCAGTGATGCGCGGAGGTCACGTCCCAGCTCTAAGATTTGATCCATCAAGTTCGCCTGCAGAAGGAGGACTTGGCCTGCCCAACAAAATCCGTGGCCTTGCCGAGCTGGTGGAAGAGCTGCGCCAGAAAATTCTCGCCATGCCGATCGATCTCCACACCGAGGTGGAGTGAGGCTGTGGAACTTTCCATCACGAAGCGTGGGAGCGGCGATGCAGGCGGGAGGTGCCTCTTCCGCGGGGACGTGCTTGTCACGTATACATTCGGTTGATTAAACAGTAGGGGCAATTAATGAATTGCCCCGGCAAGCTCGGAGGGACCCGCTTGTCAGGTCCGCTTTTCCACCATGGGTGATCCATTTCATCTCATCGGGCACGACAAGCGTGCCCCTCCGACCTTTCGGAGGGACGTGCTTGTCACGTCCGCCGTTCAACGTTCGATCATCCATTGTGTTTCGACGGGGACTAAAGCTCGGAGGGACCCGCTTGTCGGGTCCACTTTTCGACGTTGGATCGTCCATTCCCTTTCACCCGGGACCAAAGTCCCGCGCTAAAAGCGGTGCTAAAGCCCCGCACTCCATGGAGTGCGGCGATTCATCGCCGCTTTTTAGTGAAGGCTTTAGCCTTCACAACCTTGCCGTTTACGGCGTTTTGCCGGGACCACGAAAACGGTCCCCTGGTAGGCGCAATTCATGAATTGCCCCTAGCGAACATCTTGTTTAGTCCTGGTAGACGTGTTTTTGGGGGCGATTCATGAATCGCCCCTACCGCACATCGGAGGAATCCGCTTGTCGGGTCCGATGAATCCCGATTGATGACCTATCCCTCCTCATCGGGCACGACAAGCGTGCCCCTCCGACCTTTCGGAGGGACGTGCTTGTCACGTTCGCAGTTTAACGATCGACCATGCATTGCCTTTCAGCGGGCACGACAAGCGTGCCCCACCGAATCCTTTCTTGGGAGGGACCCGCTTGTCGGGTCCGCTTTTCGACGTTGGATCATCCATTCCCTTTCACCGGGGACTAAAGTCCCGCGCTGAAAGCGGGGCTAAAGCCCCGCACTCCATATGTGTTGCCGGCCACGACAGGTGCACCTATCCAACACATTCAGCCTTTGGCCTCTCACAGCTCCAGCCGAAAACTGGGGACAAATCGGGTGCTGAACACCTTAACGAAACTTTTTAAAGGTGTCTCGCCTCCCGTTTAGCGGCGGTAAGCACCGTTCCGACCATTGCCGTTGCCATTACCGTTACCACCGTTCCCGCGGAGATTGGGACGAGCGGCCAGATACCCCAGCGAATCCTTTCCCAGCAGGTTTTCCACCTGCTTTTCCAGCTCTTCATCCAATCGCACGCCCAGGCCGTCGCAGGCCATGATGACGCGTCGGCCATCCGCGAGTTGGATCATAAGCTGGAGCGAGCACGGGCCGGGGTATCCACGGACAATGCGGTAGAGGTCGGGGAGAATATTTGGGCCGTGTTGTCGCTCGGAAATCCGGATTTCCAATCCCCGCGTGAAGCGACGGCGAAGCTCATCCACCGGCACAAGCTCCTGAACGATCAAGGTGGCTTCGTCACCGCCCCCCCGCTTGTCCACGGTGGCCAAAGCGACGAGAACGGCGTCATCCTTCAAAAGGTGACCCAGCCGGGCGTAAGGCTCCGGCCAGAGGATGCACCGTACAATGCCCGACATATCTTCCAGATCGAACATGGCGAACTTGGTGGGGCCGTCGGTTCGCACGGTCCGCGTGTGTTTGGTGACGATAGCGGAGACGACACCGCCCACAACGACCTCCGTGCCCTGGGAAAGTTCCCCCAGTTCGTCGATGGTGTGGGTACAGTAACGGCGGAGCATCTGCTCGTACTCGCGGAGTGGGTGGCTGGAAAAATAGAAGCCCAGCACCTCTTTTTCCCGGGCAAGCTTTTCGTGGTCCTCCCATTCCGGGATATCCGGCAGGCGCGCCTCGACAGAGGACACGGATTCGCTGTTATCTCCGAAGAGGCTCAACTGGCCGATGCGTCGATCTTCGGCGGCACTGGCTCCGGCCTGAATGGCCTGGTCCAGCACCGCCCATAGTTGGGAGCGTTTTGCTCCGAGCGAGTCAAACGCCCCGGCCTTGATGAGGGATTCAATCGCCGAACGGTTGACAGCCGCTTCATCGAGCCGCTCGCAGAATTCGAAGAGGCTCTTATAGGGACCGTTTCGCCGGCGTTCCTCGACAATCCGTTCAGCCGCCGAGCCCCCACAGCCCTTGATGGCTGCCAGGCCAAAAACGATTTTCCCATCCATCACCGTGAACTCGACCTCGGACCGATTGATGTCCGGCGGCAACACAACGAGGCCCATCCGGTGGCAGTCTTCGAGATGCTCGACGAGGGAATCCTTGCGGGTGAAATTGCGGGTGCTGATGTCGCTGGACAGGAGGGCCGCCATGAACTGGAGCGGATAATGGGCCTTGAGATAGGCCGTGATGTAGGCAATCCGTGCATAGGCCGTGGAGTGGCTCTTGTTGAAGCCGTATCCCGCGAACTTTTCCACGAGGTTGAAAAGCTCCTCGGCGTCCTCGCGGCTCAGCCCCTTGGCGCAGGCGCCCTCGATAAACTGTTCCCTGTACTTGGCGATTTTATCGAGCTTTTTCTTGCTGATCGCTTTGATGCAGGTGTAGGCGTCGGCCAGCTCGATGCCCCCCAGCCGATTGAGAATCTGCATAACCTGCTCTTGATAGACCATCACCCCATGAGTTTCTTCGAGGATTTCTTTCATCACGGGGTGTTTGTATTCGGGTTTCTTGCGACCGTGTTTGACTTCGATGTAGTCGTCCACCATCCCGCCTTCCAGCGGTCCCGGGCGATAGAGGGCGTTCACCGCGATGATGTCGCGAATGTTGTCCGGTTTCATGCGCTGGAGGAGTTCACGAATACCGCCGCTTTCCAGTTGGAAAACGCCTTTCGTTTCACCCCGCGCGAGAAGGTCATACGTCGCGCGATCGTCCAGGGGAAAAGCGTAGGGATCGACGCGTTCTCCGGTAGTTTCCTCAATGAGTTTGATGACCTTGGAGAGGAGGGTGAGGTTCCGGAGGCCGAGAAAATCCATTTTCAACAGGCCCGCGCGTTCCACATCCGCCATCGCCCACTGGGTGATGATTTCCTCCTTCCCCTGGACGTGCTGGAGCGGAACGTACTCGACCAGCGGTTTATCGGCGATAACCACACCTGCCGCGTGGGTACCGACGTTTCGCGCAAGCCCCTCGATCTGTTTGGCGTAATCGATGATTTCCCGCACCCGCAGATCCGTCTCGTATTTCTTGCGGAGATCCTCGCTCTTTTCCAGAGCCGCCTGAAGGGTGACCTTGGGACCTTCCGGCACGAGGGCCGTGATCTCGTTGACGAAGGCCACCGGATGTCCCAGCACGCGACCCACATCGCGGATGGCGGCCCGGGCGGCCATCGTGCCGAACGTGCAAATCTGTGCGACGTTCTCGTGGCCGTATTTTTCCTTCACATACTGAATGACTTCCTCCCGCCGCTCCTGGCAGAAGTCGATGTCGATATCGGGCGCTTCGCGGCGGTTGAGATCGAGGAAGCGTTCAAAGAGCAGGCCGTATTCGATGGGGCAAACGTGACTCAGCTTGAGTGCGTAACTGACAAGAGACCCCACGCCCGACCCGCGGGCGGTGGCCTGAATTCCGCGGCTGCGGGCGAAGCGAACGAAGTCCCACACGATGAGGAAGTAATTGGCAAAGCCCAGTTTGTTGATAACGAATAATTCTTTCTCCAGCCGTTCCAGGACTTCGGGCGCGAGCTGGCCATCGCGAAACCGCCGCGGGTCATCCCGGTAGCGCTCCTTGAGTCCTTCCAGACACAGCTCGCGGAGATATTCTTCGGCGGTTTTGCCCTCGGGCGGGGTAAAAATGGGAAAGTGACGCTGTCCCAGGTCCAGTTCAAGATCAATCAGCGCGGCGATTTCCTGCGTGCGCCGGACGGCGTCTTCCAGACCGGAAAACACGCTGTACATCTGTTCCGGGGAGCGCAAATAATACTCCCGCCCATCCATCCGCATCCGGTTGGTGTCGTGGCGAAACTTGCCGGTATTGATGCACAGGAGGACGTCCTGCGCGTCGGCGTCTTCGGGGAGGACGTAGTGCACGTCACTGGTGGCGACAAGGGGAATATTCATTTTTCGGGCGACTTCCACAGCCCCTTTCATCGCCTGGCGCTGGATTTCGGTGCCATTATCCTGAATCTCGATGAAGTAGCGATCGCCGAACAGGCTGCGGAACCAGTCTGCGACCTCGCACCCTTTTTTGACGTCGGGTTCTTCCCTGGCGAGAAGCGTTCGCGCCAGCTCGCCCGACGGACAACCGCTTAAGCAGATGAGGCCTTCGTGATACTGGGCGAGCAGTTCCTTGTCGATTCTCGGTCGGTAGTAGAACCCTTCAAGAAATGCCGCGGATGCCAGCTTGAGCAGGTTTTGAAAACCCTGCCGATTCATGGCCAGCAGCGTGAGATGGTAGCTGGCCTCCTTCATGCTTGCCGCTTCTCGTTGGAACCGGCTGCCCGGCGCTATGTAGGCCTCGTATCCGATGATCGGCTTGATGCCGCGGTCGCGGGCCTTTTGATAAAACTCCAGAGCCCCGTACAGGTTCCCGTGATCCGTGAGCGCCAGGGCGTTCATGCACAGATCACGCGTCCGGTCGAGGAGCCTGTCGATGGTGCCCGCTCCGTCTAGCAAACTGTAATGGCTGTGACAGTGAAGATGAACAAATGGCGGTGTGGCCATGCTGCGTCCTCCGAGAAGTCACCAAGGCGTCGTGCCATGAGGTGTTCTGCCGATTGTAGCACTGGTCGCCATTTGGAAAAGAGCGCCCTTCAGGGTGGTCGCAATCCCCAACAGAGGCATAACTTGACAGAAGGTGCGCAAGTTGGCGATGGCTCGGTCCTTCGGGCTTTTCGCAAGGACAAACCAGTATTTGGGAGGGACGTGCTTGTCACGTCCGATGCACACGGATTGATAATCCATTCTTTTCCGCGGGCACGACAAGCGTGCCCCTCCGAATAAACTCCGGAGGGACGTGCTTGTCACGTACGCCTCCCGGAGGGACCTTTTCCGGAGGGACCCGCTTGTCGGGTCCGTGGTGCCACGTTCGATTATCAATTGCCTTTCACCGGGCACGACAAGCGTGCCCCTCCGACACATCAAGCTTTTGGCCTCGCGGAGTTCGAGCCGAAAACTGGGGATCACTCATCACGCCGATGGGTTGCATCTCGTTCAATTTTGGGTAGTATGGCAAGAGAAGTCTCTGGCGCGGCTCTAGGATTTGGCATCCCGGCGTAGGTGGTCGTATGAACAATGTCCTGGCAGTGGTCCTAGGGGGAGGTAGAGGAACTCGGCTCTATCCGCTAACCAAATATCGGTCAAAGCCAGCCGTTCCAATCGCTGGAAAGTATCGTCTCATCGATATTCCTCTTTCCAACTGCATTAACAGCGGAATCAGTCGCATTTACGTGCTCACCCAGTTTAACTCGGTGAGTCTCCACCGGCACATCCGGGCAACTTACAACTTCGATGTGTTTCACCGAGGTTTCGTGGAGATTCTGGCAGCCCAGCAGACTCTTACCCGGACAGACTGGTATCAGGGAACCGCCGACGCGGTGCGGCAAAATCTCTCCTATATTGATCGCGATGACATAGATTATGTCCTTATTCTTTCTGGCGATCAGCTTTATCGGATGGATTTTCGGAAACTTTTAGAAACACACCAGAGGAGTGAGGCTGATGTCACGATTGCGGCGCTGCCCGTCACCGCTGAAGCCGCCTCCTCCCTGGGAATTATGCGAATCGACGAGACCGGCCGCGTGCTCGGTTTTCTGGAAAAACCAAAAACCGAAGAAGAACTCAGCTTCATGCGGACCGATCCCGAATGGTTTGCCCAGTTCGGACTCAAAGCGCATGGGCGGCCTTTTCTGGCAAATATGGGTATCTATCTGTTCAACCGAAAGACACTTGTGGACGTTCTGGAAAAGACAGATTACCGCGATTTCGGTAAAGAGGTTTTTCCCGCTTCCGTTCGCGCGCGGCGAGTGTTCGTGCATCTTTTCGACGGATACTGGGAGGATATCGGAACGATCGGGGCATTCTTCGAGGCCAACCTCGCCCTTACCCGGCCGTCACCTCCCTTTGCCCTCGATCAGCCGAACGCCCCGATTTACACTCGGGCACGGTTCTTGCCGCCTTCGAGAATTGAAAGAGCCAATATCCGGGATAGTCTCGTGGCTGATGGCTGTGTGATCGGTGAGGGAGCTGTCATCGAAAACAGTATCATCGGTCTGCGGAGCATCATCGGTCCGAATTGCGTCATCCGGAATTCCATCATCATGGGGAACGATTTTTACGAGGCTCCCACGGCCGACCGTCAGGCCCTCATGATCGATGAGAATAGCTACATCGAAAACGCCATTGTGGACAAAAACTGCCGCATCGGCAAAAATGTTCGCATCGTCAATGCGGAAGGTGTGAAAGACGCTCCGGAAACGGAATACTGCATGATCCGCGACGGGGTCACCGTCATCCCCAAAGGTACCGTTCTCCCCGACAACTGGGCTCTCTGAAGCTTCGAATATTCGCATGACGGGCTCTTGCCGGCTTCTGGGAGGAAAACATGACGCGAACTGGGCGCGCCATTCTCGCGGTGAGCGGAGGCCTGAGCATTGCCTGGGGAGCGCTGATCGCTGGGGCCTGCCAGCTCCCTAGCGATAATGGAGACGTGGCCATTCTCCTCCGCGCCGATAAAAACGGGGTTGGACAAGAGGCAGCGGCAGAGGCCTGGCAGCGAATCGTCAACCAGGGGCCTGCTGTGTTGCCGGCACTCTTCGAAGCGGCCTCGCAGGCCAATCCGGTGGCGCTCAACTGGATTGTGACGGCGGCCGACCGAATTGTGGACCTGGAACGTGCAAGCAGTAGAAAGATTCCGGATGCCGTTTTTCTGTCTGTGGTGGAAAATCGCGCAGCGCACGCCAAAATCCGTTGGTGGGCATGGCAGCGCTTGCAGGAGCAATCGCCCCAGTTGGCAGCGAAAATCCTCGAAAACTCACTCGATGACCCTGCACCGCAACTCCGTCGCGCGGCAGTAGAAGCGGCCATTCAAAAACTTGGCGATCTCGACGGACTTTTGACTCGGGGAGAAGATGTCGCCGCCCGCCGCAACGTTGCGGCTCGACTGGAAACGATTTTCGAGGCGGCCCGCGACAAAGACCAGGTAGAAAAAATTGCCGGATGGTTAGGACAACTGGGAAAACCGGTGGATTTGGCCGCGCATTACGGCTATATACGGTCCTGGTTGGTGGTGGGCCCGTTCGACAACACGCGCGACGGTGGATTTGACACGCGTTTCCCCCCCGAAGAAAGGCTCGATCCTCATCAAAAATATCCCGGCAAACACGGGGAGGTTGCGTGGAAAGCGGTCACCACCGATGATATCCACGGGCGAGTGGATCTCAATGCGATTCTGGCCGAGGAAAAAGGCGTCGTCGCCTACGCCTGGGCGGTGGTGGAAGTGGAAAAGGAACAGCCGGCAGAGATTCGCTGGGCCACGCCTAACGCGACAAAACTGTGGGTCAACGGGCAGTTGCTTGGTGTCTTCCATGTGTACCATTCAGGCTACGAGGATGACCAGTACCGCGTCGAGTGCCGGTTGAAACCCGGTAAGAACGATATCCTGTTGAAGATCTGCCAGAACGAGCAGACGCAGGATTGGGCCCGACCGTGGGAATTCCGCCTTCGGGTATGCGATGCCCTGGGTGGCGGCATTGGACAACGGTGAACTCCCCGCCGGACGCAGGACACAGACCGACCGATCAGATTTCTAATGCGGTGGACTTGTGAATCGGCGGTGCAACGCATGGACCATTGGAGCAACGACAAACCGTGCTCGAAGAGGGGCTATTCAGGAACTGCTCTTCCGAGACATCAGTCATCTTGCTGAAACCATCGTGCCAAGTCGATCAAATCTTGTCAGGGGCAATTCATGAATGGCCCCTACACCGTCGGAGGAACGTGCTTGTCACGTTCGCTTTTCTTGGGGGGACCTTTTCCGGAGGGACGTGCTTGTCACGTCCGATGAAAACCGATTGATTACCCATCCCGCCTCCCCGGGCACGACAAGCGTGCCCCTCCAACCTTTTCCGGAGGGACGTGCTTGTCACGTCCGCCGTTCAACGTTTGATTATCCATTGCCTTCCGGCGGGGACTAAAGTCCCGCGCCGAAAGCGGTGCTAAAGCCCCGCACTCCACATATCGCAGGCTCGGTTCCGCCCGGGCCATGCCAACGGTAGGGTTCATTCATGAATGGCCCTACAACCCCTTGCGCTCGCGGCATGTCATAGGTTTTCGCCAAAGTGGGGTGGCTCAACCCGGGGCCTCGTTGTGACGGCGCGAAGTTGGCGTTATACTGAGTGTTTCTCCCGCGGTAGTCAAAAGGCCAGCCTGACCGCCCGCGCAATTACTCCTTTGAGGGGGGGTCGGGTCATTTGACAACAATAATCAAGACGGAAGACGAGTTGAGACCATTTCTCGGCAGGAGATTCACGCCATGACGATGGACAGAAGTCTCCGTATCCGAAAAGCTGCGGTGAAGATACGGAGCGTGCTCACCCGAGCGGAGCGAATTAAGCGGCTCCAGGAACTCGAGAAGTTCAAGGATGGCGACTGCCCGCTGGGCCTGCCAAAAGTTCGGGTGCCAAAAATCTCCATGAAGAAGAAAAAGAAGAAAGAGGCGCCTGCTGCTCAGGGACAGCAGCAGAAGAAGTGAAGCATCCCTCCTCGGGTGGGGTGAGATCACCTGTAGCATTGCGCCGCCTGGCAGAACGAGAAAGGCTCAGGGTGAACTGTCTCCTCTTTCAAGACAGGGCCGCCCAATATGCGCGTTAAGCTGGACTATGGCCGTTCAGGCCTTTTCGTGGAATTGCCCGACGAAAACCTCGTCAAGATTCTGCGCTATCGGCCGGCAGAACCTTTGGCCGACCCCCGGGCGGTGATTCGGGAACTCCTCTGGCGGCCGATTGGAACACCCCCGCTCGCCGAGATCGCTGCCGGTAAACGGTCTGCCTGTATCGCCGTTTGCGACATCACCCGACCCGTCCCCAATGAACTCATCCTCTCCGAGATGCTTCCCATTTTGGAAATGGCGGGCATTCCCCGAGAAAGGATTCTCATTCTTATCGCCACGGGCCTGCACCGTCCAAACCTCGGCAGAGAACTGGTGCAGATTCTGGGGGAGGAAATCGCGGAGAAATACTGGGTGGAGAATCATTCCGGTCAGGATCCAGAGGAGCACGAGTATCTGGGCGAAAGTCCCCGAGGGGTGCCGATCTGGATTGATCGCCGCTATCTCCAAGCGGACTTGAAGATCACAGTGGGACTGATCGAACCACATTTCATGGCCGGCTACTCCGGCGGACGGAAACTCATCTGTCCTGGGCTGGCGGCCCTGGAAACCGTTCGCGCATGGCATTCTCCCCGGTTCCTCGAGCATCCCCGCGCCCGCAGCGGGGTGCTGGAAGGGAATCCCGTGCATGAAGAGAACACGTGGATCGCGCGTCGGGCGGGGTGTGATTTCATCGTCAACGTGGTCCTCGACGAGGAACGACGGATTGTGCACGCAGTGGCGGGGGATATGGAAGCCGCCTTCCTGGAAGGAGTCCGCTTCGTGGACACGATGGTTCGGGATACGGTGCCCGAGCCTGTGGACGTCGTCGTGACCACGTCAGCCGGTTATCCCCTGGACGCCACGTTCTATCAATCGGTGAAGGGAATGGTGGCAGCGGAGCCGATTGTGAAGCCCGGCGGCACGGTGATCCTCGCCGCGGAGATTTCCGAGGGCATCGGCAGTCCGGAATTCCAGCAGATCTTTCGCGAGCATTCTTCGCTGGATGAGTTCATGGAGCGAATCACCCAGGGTAATTACTTCCGTATGGACCAGTGGCAACTGGAAGAGATGGCCAAGGTTCGCCGCAAGGCCCGGATTGTGGTGGTCACTGAAGGGTTGTCCGCAGCACAGCTCGAGCGGCTTTTCGTGGAAAGTGCTCCCAGCGTGGAAGCGGCTCTGGCGGAGTGTCGTCGCCGTTACGGTCCGAATATGACTCTGGCAGCCATCCCCAAGGGACCGTATCTGATCGCTGATGTGGAACCGCAAGCGGCAGCCGTCGGATAGAGCTCCGTGGTATCGGCCGCTGAATCTGAAAAAATCCCGCGTCGAAAGCGGGGCTAAAGCCCCGCACTCCATGGAGTGCGGCGATTTATTATGGAGTGCGGCGATTTATCGCCGCTTTGTGGTGAAGGCTTTAGCCTTCACCAACCTTGCCGTTTACGCTGTCTTGCCGCGACCACGAGAAGCCGTGGACCGGTAGGGGCAATTCATGAATTGCCCCTACGCCGTCGGAGGGACGTGCTTGTCGGGTCCGAGGAACACCCATTGTTGCCCCATCCCCTTTCACCGGGCACGACAAGCGAGCCCCTCCGATCCTTCGGAGGGACCTGCTTGTCAGGTCCGCCATTTAACGTTGGATCATCCATTGCCTTTCACCGCGGACTGAAGTCCCGCGATGAAAGCGGGGCTAAAGCCCCGCACTCCATGGAGTGCGGCGATTCATCGCCGCTTTTTCGTGAAGGCTTTAGCCTTCACCACCTTGCCGTTGATCCGCATGAAAACCGAGTAGCGATCGCGGTGGAAGCCGTCCCTGCAATCCATGCAATGGAGAGACGCGTTTACGGTATCCAACCGTGACGCGTTCAATTATCCCGGGCACGACAAGCGTGCCCCTCCGATCCTTCGGAGGGACCTGCTTGTCAGGTCCGCCGACGAACGTTCGATGATCCATTCTCTCTGCCGGGCTTGTATCCAATGGCGCCACCGTGGCTGATCACGCCTTGCTGGAAACACCGGAGTTGCTGGGCATGCGACTCCGCTTCCGCTGAAGGATGATCTCCTCCTGGATGGACGGTGGCACCCGCCGGTACTTCGAGAACTCGAGAGTGAAGGTTCCCTGTCCCTGGGTAAGACTTCGTAGCGTGGTCGAATAGCCAAACGTCTCGGCGAGCGGGACTTCGCCTTCAATCCTTACGATATTGCCGAGCGAATGTGTTCCCAAAACGACACCGCGGCGGCTGATGAGGTCCCCCACGACAGAGCCCTGTGCCGACTCGGGACACTCGATCTCGATCTTCATGATCGGTTCGAGAAGCACCGGGCGGGTCTGCGGGAAGGCCTCCCGCATGACCATCTGCGCGCAAATCTGGAACGCCAGATCGGAACTGTCCACCTCGTGGTAGGAGCCATCCTCCACGATGACTTTAAGTCCCACGATGGGATAGCCGGCCAGGGGCCCTTTCTCCAGGCTGCTGCGAAGACCCTTTTCAATGGCCGGGATGTACTGCTTGGGAATTCGGCCGCCGACGATGCATTCTTCAAACACAAACGTCTCTTCGCTGTCCTCGGGCAGGGGCTCCATCTTACCGATGATATGGGCGTACTGACCTGCGCCGCCGGTCTGTTTGCGGTGCCGCACGTTGAAGGTGGTCGGCTCTGTGGGGGCTTCTCGATAGTTAACTTTGGGTGCGCCCACGAGCACATCCACCCCGTATTCCCGCCGTAACCGCTCCACGTAGATATCGAGATGGAGTTCGCCCATGCCCGCAATAAGGGTTTCGCCGCTTTCCTCGTCGATCGTTACGTGGAGAGTGGGGTCCTCACGGCGGAATCGGGCAAGGGCCTTCGCCAGTCGCTCGGCGGAGTTGCGTTCCACCGGCGTGATGGACATTTTGATGACCGGCTCGGGAATGTACATCCGTTCCAGAGTGCAGGCGGGATAAGATTCGGCGTAGGTATCTCCACTCGCGGCGTCCAACCCGACCACCGCCACGATGTCGCCGGCGGTGGCACCGTCGATGTCCTCCCGTTTATCGGCGTGCATCCGCACAATCCGCCCAAATCGCTCTCGCTTGCCGGTTCGCTGATTGTAGTAGTATCCCCCTTTGGTCAGCGTGCCTTGGTACACGCGGAGAAATGTGAGCGCACCGAATGGGTCTTCCACCAGCTTGAAGGCCATGGCGACGGCCGGTGCGGCAGGATCCGCGGAAAGGAGCATGCTTGGGGATTCCTCTCCCGGCGGGATGGCGCGGACCTCCACTTCCAACGGCGAAGGCAAAAGGCGGACAACAGCGTCCAGGAGCGGTTGCACCCCCTTGTTTTTGAAAGCAGAACCGAGAAAGACCGGGGTCATTTGGAGGCTGCATGTGGCCGCCTTGGCGACCCGCCAAATGAGGTCCTGCGGGGGTTCTTCTTCCGCCAACAGGATTTCCAGCAGCTCGTCGCTGTACATGGCGAGCGATTCCAGCATCTGCTGGCGGGCCTGCCGGGCAGATTCCAGTAGCTCCGCGGGAATCGGCTCCCGACGCACGTGTTCGCCATGGGGGCCGTCGAAATACACGGCCTCCATGGTCACCAGGTCAATGACTCCACGGAAATCTGCTTCCCGACCGATGGGCAGTTGCATGAGGACCGCATCGCAGTCCAGGCGGTCCTTCATTTGCTGAACCACGCGGAACGGATCGGCTCCCACGCGATCCATCTTGTTGATGAAAGCCAGCCGGGGGACGTGGTACCGCCGCATCTGGCGATCGATGGTGAGCGACTGGGCCTGAACACCCCCCACCGCGCAGAGCACCAGAATTGCCCCGTCCAGCACCCGCAGGCTTCGTTCCACCTCGATCGTGAAATCGACGTGACCGGGGGTGTCGATGAGGTTGATGACGGCCTCTCCCCAGCGGACGGTGGTCGCCGCACTGGTGATGGTGATCCCGCGCTCGCGCTCCAGCTCCATGTAGTCCATGGTGGCGCCGGGACCATCTCCGTGGACCTCGCCAAGTCGATGGATCCGACCCGTGTAATAGAGGATCCGCTCGCTGAGCGTGGTCTTGCCCGAATCGATATGGGCAGAAATCCCGATGTTGCGAATATTTTTCAGGGGTTCAGCGTTGGGCATAGGCCGTTAGATTTGAGTTGTTGCTGACAAAAACTGCTTTTTTGGCTATCAATTGCGATTCGAACGATTTTCCCGAAATTTTGACAAAAATCCCGTCAAACTGACCATAGTGGTGTTACGCTCGACAAGCGACCGGAAAGGCTGAACGGGATGGTTGGCGGAATGAGACCTTTCGGCCACCGTGGAGGGAATCAGGGTCACCCTGCCCCGACCGTGGCTGGAGCTCAGTACCACCTTGGCAAATTGCAGGCGACCGGTGCCCGCTTGTGACGGCAGAGCTTTTCTATTTTAGGTCCCCGGCAAGAGGTTGTCCACAGCGCCGCTGGGTCCGATTGCTGGTTAACCGGTAGGGACCATTCATGAGTTGCCCCTATCGGGAGAGACGCGTTCCACGGCGTCCAATGAACCCTCGGAGGGGCACGCTTGTCGTGCCCGGTGAAAGGCAATTGATAATCGAACGTGGCACCACGGACCCGACAAGCGGGTCCCTCCGGGGTTGTAGGGGCAATTCATGAATTGACCCTACCAGGGAACCGTTTTCGTGGTCGCGGTAAAACATCGGCAGCGCCAAGGTGGTGAAGGCTAAAGCCTTCACCGAAAAGCGGCGATAAATCGCCGCACTCCATGGAGTGCGGGGCTTTAGCCCCGCTTTCAGTGCGGGACTTCAGTCCGCGGGGAAACGGAATGGACACGCAACGTTGAACGGCGGACGTGACAAGCACGTCCCTCCGGAATATCCCCAAAACGCCGGCCACTACAGGGCGGCCAGCGTTCGTGAACTACTCCCCTGAGTGTGACTGTCTCAATTGGATTGGACAGAGCCACGCCAAAGAAACCGCGATCAGAATGTGAAGATCGCATCCATGGCGAACGTCAACTGGGAATCGCTGGAACCGCCGTCAAACGGCAACCCGGTGGGGCCAGCAGGGCCGTCGTACCAATCCCAGCGGATTTCTGGTCGCACAAGCCAGTTGCCATTGGGACGCCAGTTGAGGCCCCATGTGATTTCGTAAAAATCTCCCGCAAATCCGCGTCCACTCCAGGCGCGAATTCCCGGGATATTGCCTGGTCCGGCGATTCGCACACCGTCATCATCCCGCAGCCATTCCACCCGCATGCCGGCAGACCAGCAGGGATTGATGGTGTAGAGGAAATACTGGTTGAGGCCGTACCACTCGGCGTCCTGGCCGCCGGGAGCCGCCCGGTTTTCTGTGCCGAGGTTGTGAACGAGCACGTACTTGAAGCGCTCCGTCATCTGCCACTGGACGACCAGGCTGTACACAAACCGATCCTGATTGGCTACGTCGTCCTGCGGACCGGCAGAAACCGCATAGGCAACGCTCAGACGATTATCCTCCGAATGCCACTTGACTCCGCCCATGAAATCCAGGCGATCGTTGTTATCCTCGAACTGCATCCAACCGCGGTGAAAGCCAGCTTGGAGTGAAAGCAGCGAGGTGAGCCGGTAATCAAACAGCATGCCGGTGACCAGTTGGGGTACGGTGTAGCCGTAGGAATACGAGTGGCTGTAAAAGGGATTCATGGGCCCGGGAACGGCTTCATAATCGAGGATTCCCGCAAAGTGTCCCATCTTCATGGAAAGGCGGTTGTAGGCCAGCTCCAGGTAGAACTGGGGCAGCACCATCCCATACGTTTGCAAACCGTTGATGCGGTCTTCCAGACCGTTGTTAATGCCGAATCGCCAGTCGGTGCCGTACATCATGTCCACGTGACCACCCCAGGCCCAGCCACAACCACCGTTATCGGCCGGGCGATCGAAATACAGCCATAATTGGTTCATTTGATACTCATGGTCCAGATCGTTGGTGGCCACAGGGCCGTTGAACTGGTCCGGCGGCTCCTGGGCGTTGAACGTGATGCCCTGTTCCAGCCAGCCGCCCATGCGAATCCCCAGCCGTTCGAGGAACCACGGTTGAGGGATTGTCCAGCGATCAGGACATGGTCCGGCAACCGCCGATGACTGTTCTGCCAGGGGCGATTCCGGGACCGGCGCCAGAGGGGCAGGTGCCGCCTCTTCCAGTCCCGAAACAACTTGCGCAAAATCCCGTTTCGGCATCCTGTCCGGTTCGGTCAGTGATACGACGGGCTGAAGCTCGGATTCGGACGCGGAACTGGTTGGATCAGTCAAGACAGGCCCTTCGTCATCCGGCCAGCGGGGTGGCCATTCGGGCAACTCCCGAGCCAAAACCACGGGCGCAAGGACCGCTCCCATCACGGCGGTCATCCAGAAAACTCGCACAATGGCCATGGATTCCCTCCCTTTAGACAGGCAACGGCGCACGGGACAGGAAGCCGGCTGGGAGAAAGCGCTGTCCTGTGCTGCGGCTTCCTGGCGGGATAACGCACTGAATCTTGTCACTAATGGTTGATCACGCTGAGTGGTTGGGTCGACCACCCCGACGATTCAAAGAATGCCTTCCCTTACTAGCTGTCGGCAAAATACCGGTCGTCGCGTTTTTGTGTCTTCTGCGGAACGTGCCAAAAATACGTGTCATTCTGAAGGTGCGGTTCTGGTGGTGCCGACTGGGTAAAATAAACCGTCAGAGCTTCCGTGCGCCGCCACATTACCCGTCGTGCAGCTCATGGATCCGGAGCATCCTCCGCGTGTCTTTTCTTAGCCGTCACAGTTTGGTACGCTGCTAAAGCTTTCTCGATTGTGCAACGTGGTCCTTCGCGGTTCTTCGTCCATTGAGAAGGAGACACAGGATGGTGACGTCAAACGGCGGAAGATTTTTGCTCTGGGCAGGTTTTGTCGGTGTGATGGCGTGCGGACTGCGCACGCAGGGGGCAGACAATCAGAATTGGCAGGTCATTCATCCGGCCGATAACGGCGCTGTTCTGGAGAACCCTGGAATGGGTTGGGTCCTCCACTATTACGACAATGTCCCCGCAAACTACGGCTCGCGGTTGGAACCGTCGGATACCGTGGACGAATTTCCCGGCCTTACCGTGGTCTATCTCCGCATCCCGTGGTCCTACCTGGAACCTGCCGAAGGTCAGTACTGCTGGTCGGTCCTTGATACCCCCGCTCAACGCTGGATTTCCCGAGGTAAGAAAATCGCCCTGCGGATCAGTTGTTCTGAATCCTGGACGCGTTACGCAACACCCGAATGGGTCGAGAAAGCCGGGGCCAAAGGGTATAACTTTCGTGTAGGCCAGGGAGTTACCGAAGATGGACCGTTCTGGGAACCGGACTACAACGACCCTGTGTTTCTGGAAAAACTCGACCATTTTTTGGCGGCCCTGGCCGCCCGCTATGACGGCAATCCCGAGGTCGCGTTCATCGATGTGGGCTCGTTTGGTGTCTGGGGGGAAGGGCATACCTTCAGCAGCACGCGGATCAAATATCCGGCTGAAACCGTCATCCGTCATATTGACCTGTACCGCAAACATTTCAAACACACGCTGCTGGCCGCCAACGACGATTTTGTCATGACCGAAAATGGCGAACTGGCTATTGCCCATGCCCTGCAGAGCGGTCTGACACTTCGAGATGACAGCATTCTTGTGCAAAAACGCCCCAACAGTTATTTCCATGCTGGGATGGCTCAGGATTTCTGGCCGCGATGGCCCGTCATTTTGGAGTCCGAGCACTACGGCCCATCACGTGATCGTGGGGCGTGGGAGGACGGCACGCTCTACCTTCGCGCCATGCTGGAGTATCATGCGAGTTACGTTTCCATTCACTGGTGGCCGCACGAATTCCTGCAGGAGAACAGAACCCTCGTCGATCGCATGAATCGCTACCTGGGTTACCGGCTGGTGCCCACGGAGGTGCGTTTACCCCAGACGGGCACCGTCCGGAAACCGCTGAGCTGGAGCGTCACATTTGAGAACCGTGGCGTTGCGCCCTGCTATTGCGGAGGTTTCCCCGCCCTGACCCTCAAGGACGCCCAGGGCGGCATCGTGGCCGTGCTTGTCAACACGCAGGCAAATGTCAGGGATCTTAAAGTGCGGGATGTGGCCATCAAAGGTCCCAAGGCGGAAGGAGACCCGGAGGCTGATCTGGGCCCGCCCATTCCAACCACCTGGGAAACCGCGAGTTGCCTGCCGTTTCAGCTTCGGCCGGGACGCTATCGCGTGTTTCTTTCGGTGGGAACCATGACGGGGACTCCGCAGATCGCGATGCCCCTCGATGGAGACGACGGCCAGCGCCGCTATTTCCTGGCTGAGGTGGAAATCACTTCCGATGCGGAGCGATCAGAGGGAAAATAAGTTTTTTCACAATTACGTCCAAGACGGGTAAGCAAGGGTTTCAACCGACGCTGCAAACGAGGAACCATGGACGAAGGCCGATTGCGGGATCTCATTTGGGCCCCCTGGCGCATGGCATACATCGAGGGGTGTGATCGGCCGGCGGAGCGGTCGATTCCCCCTGAGCGATTACTCCCGGATGCCGACCCCGGCTGTTTTCTGTGCCAGGCCGTGGCCGATCCGGACAGCCCGGAACGCTACGTCGTGTATCGAGACGATCGGACCGTTGTGGTGCTGAACCGCTATCCCTACAACAATGGTCATCTTTTGGTTGCACCGCTGCGGCACGTGGGACATCCCTCCCAGTTGAGCACCGAGGAACACACGGCCCTGATGCTCACGTTGACCCGCATGATCCAGCTTCTGGAGAGCGTCATGCAACCGGAGGGGTTCAATGTGGGGCTCAATTTGGGTCGGGTGGCGGGAGCGGGCCTGCCGGGCCATCTTCACTGGCATGTGGTCCCCCGTTGGAACGGCGACACTAACTTCATGCCCGTGCTAGCGAATGTGAAAGTCATCCCTCAATCACTGGAAGCATTGTGGGAGTTGCTCCGCCAGAAACTAGCCCAGCCGCCACAGGCGACGCCGTCACAGTAAAAAATGCCGGGGTAGAAGGGAATGACTGTATTGGTTCCCCACGGTGTGAGAGATGACAGTCCCATCGCCCGGGTGGAACTGGCCCCTCCAGCGGGCTTGGACCTTCTAGCCCTTTGAGGGGAGACCTTTCACGGCGTCCGGTGAACCGTAGGGGGCGCGCTTGTCGTGCCTGGGGCAACGGAAAGCGTCTTTCCGTTGCATGGATTGCAGGATCGGGTTCCACCCCAACCGGTACTCCGTTTCCATCTGGACCAGCGCCAAGGTTGGTGAAGGCTAAAGCCTTCACCGAAAAGCGGCGATAAATCGCCGCACCGTATGGAGTGCGGGGCTTCAGCCCCGCTTTCCGCGTGGGACTTCAGTCCCCGCCGAAAGGCAATGGATTTTCCAACGCTGATAAGCGGACCCGACAAGCGGGTCCCTCCGGGAGGCGGACGTGACAAGCACGTCCCTCCGATAGATCGGAGGGGCACGCTCGTCGTGCCCGGTGAGGCGGGATGGGTAATCAATAGGTGTTCTTCGGACGTGACAAGCACGTCCCTCCGGAAAAGGTCCCTCCGGCGTTGTAGGGGCAATTCATGAATTGCCCCTACCGGTGAACAGCTTTCGTGGTCCCGGCAAAACGCGGGACAACTCCAACCGACGTAACAAGTACCTCCTACCAAAGAGCTGTGGCGCGGTTGGAGCCGGGTCCTCCAGCAGAACCGGACCCTCCAACCCTTTGGGAAACCCCTTCCACGCCCTCCGTTGAACTGGGCAGGCTGTCATTGGATTCTGGTGGACGACCCGATCCCGGATTAAAGGCGATGCCCACACCCCCAGCGCCCCTCTCGTACCCCGGGATCGTTCCTCAAACGTCCTTCCAAAAGCCGGGGTAAGGCAATCCGTTGTGGGATTGAGTAGCCGAATATCGTAGGCTACAATCATTAATAGCGCCCCACGGTGGCCCTCGATAAACCGATTCTTCCATCTCCAACCGAAATCCTCCCCCATGTTGGTTCGCCTTCATGTCATCCGCGGCAAGGCCAACAAAGACAGCGTGGCCATCACACTCCCGGCAGTCATTGGGCGAAGTCGCGAGGCGGATCTCACCATCATCCACCCGATGATCAGCCGTCGGCACTGCGAATTGTTTGAGGACGGCGGACTGGTGAAGATCCGGGATCTTGGCTCGCTCAACGGAACATACGTGGCCGGAGAACAAATCCAGGAAACATTTCTTCCTCCGGGGGCAGTCTTCAGTCTGGGGCCCCTTACGTTCCGGGTGGAGTACGATACCTCTCCTAAAGCCGTTTGTCACGAGCCCTCGGTGGTGTCCGGCGAAAGTGCCTCGAAGACGCCCTCAGACATTGTTGTTGCCCACGATCCAGCCTCTGCAGAAAAACCGGCGCCCGGTGAAGGATCAGCCCGACCCAGCCCCGCGGAGCCCGCCACCGAACCGGATCCTTTTTTGAGCTCGCCTCCGACCACTGGGGCACCCAACGATCGGCAGAATACGCCGCCTGGTATCGCTCCGGCTGACGGTGCTCTGCCTGATTTCGGCGCCTGGCAAACCGGGGGAGTAGGCCCGTCAGCCCCGCCAGCGGAAGACCGGCCGGAAGAGAATCGCAGTGCTTTCGATTCGGTACAGCATCTCCGCCGTCCCGACTCATCGGGTGCTGATGCATGGTCGAACCTACCTCCCCCGTTCACCACGGTTGTTTCGCGGAGTGATCCGGAACCCGTGGCACCAATTGTGCTAAACGGAAGCGACGAGAATGACGCGGCGAAAAGCCTGGCGAGTGACAAAGACCGTCCCACTTCGGCAGAAAGTGCCTCGACGCCTCCTCACGCCGCCAAGACCGCCAAATCACGAACCGGATGGTGGCCTTTCAGGCGGTGAGTCACCCCATGTAAGGGCGGGCGCTTAAGGTCCGAAGGGCGCTTCGAGGAAGATCGTTCCCGGCGACTATTCTTCCAGTTCGCGGAAAAATAATTGGACGGGCGGCCGAACCATCTCGCGATATCTTGCCCGATAGACCTCCGCAAGCTGAAGGAGGATCTCAATCACCAGCAGATCCGCCCGCGTGATCACATGCCGGGTGCTGCGCGATCCTAGTCCCTTCAGCAGATCGGCCGTCACATGGAGGTGGAGCTGCATCACTTCGCGTGCTGAGAGTCCGGCCGTCGCAAAGACTTCGGCCAGGTGACGGAGCTCGCTTCCGAGATGCCCACTGCCCATGATCACGTAAGCTCGCAGCAGCTCCCGGTAATGGACAATAAGCGTATGAGGGACCTGAGGCGGATCGTCTTCTTCCAGTTCGGAATTATGGGAAGAAAGCCCCTCGAGTGACTGGCGAGACTGTCGGGAAAGCTTATCCAGCTCACGAAGAACGGCTTTCTGATGCTGTAGGATGCGGAATGCCTCTTCGCGCTCTCGCTGGACCCGCTGCCGTTCAGCCTGGACAAACCGCCGATTCTGGCGAAGCAATTGGCAACGCTGAACAGCGCGAACGGTTGTCCAGATGAGGGCCTGCGTGGTGGCCGTGCTTACACACAGGTAGCCGTCCGCCCCGGCTTCATAACACGCCACAGCGAGTTCTTGTTCGCTCGGTCGCCCCAGCACAATGAGCGGGTCGTCGGTGCCGCCTGTGCGGTAACCGGCGACCAGTTCGATCGCGTCCAGCTCTGGCGGCGCATGCGCGATGAAAATGGCCTCAAAAACCTCGTCGCGCAGTCGGGCAAGGCCCGAGACACTACCTGTCGCTTCATGGATTTCAATTTCCACGGGCGCTTCGACGGCCAGCCCTTCCACCAGCCACCCGCCTGTGCGCTGCCGGTCGCAGATGTAAAGTACTCTCCACTGGAGGGGAACCCCCTGCCAGGAAGGTCCTTTACTGAGGTCACTGGTTTTAAGGCCGGCGCCCATCGATCTTCGCCACAACCAGCAGTCCAACGCTTATTCCACCCCCTCGTGATTCGAGACGGCCAGAGGGTGGAGACTTCCCGCGGTTTTGGGACGGTAGCCAAATAGCGAACGCCCGTCAAGAGGAATTTCTGAGCGTCCCATGGAGTGCGGGGCTTTAGCCCCGCTTTCCACGCGGGACTTCAGTCCCCGCCGAAAGGCAATGGATGATCAAACGTTGATAAGTGGACCCGACAAGCGGGTCCCTCCGGGAGGCGGACCCGACAAGCACGTCCCTCCGAAAGGTCGGAGGGGCACGCTTCTCGTGCCCGGTGAGGCGGGATGGGTAATCAATCGGTGTTCGTCGGACGTGACAAGCACGTTCCTCCATTTGCGGTAGGGGCAACTCATGAATTGCCCCTACCGTTCAACGCGCGGAATGCGGACGTGATAAGCACCTACCTCCGAAACAAGCGGACCCGACGAGCGGGTCCCTCCGAAAGCAAACCTGACAAGTGCGTCCTACCGAAGATCCGTGGCCCCGGGTGAAACCGGGCTTTCCAGTCGCTTGGAAGGACGCCTGCCACGGCGTTCCAGGGGCTGGGGATCTCGCCTACTCGCTCAATTGCACTCGGCCTTGGCTGTTTCAGCCTTACCACCTGAAGAGGCGCCCACCTCAGATCCCACCGATGCCGGAGCCAGCGGGTGCAAGGTCGCATCACAGAGGAGGCCCGCAGGGTGGACCAGGGGTAGCTCCAACATAATGAGAATCCAGTTGATCAAGGTCCAGGGAAGCTTGGGATAGCGGCGGGACAGAATATCGCACAACCAAATCAAAATGTCCATGGGCAAGGGATCGCATATCAATCCGTTGAAAGAGGTGGCGCCTTGAATGGTCGGAGCGTTGGCGAGCAATTTTTGCAACTCGCTGCGATCAAGGTTCTGGCAGTTTTTCAGAAGTTCGGCGATATCCATACTTGACCTCCAGAAAAATCGACAGCGCGGTTAACAGGCTGTAGCCAGGGGTCTCTGCTTCTTGCGGCCCAAGACCTATTCGTGGCTACCGGTTTGCTCTGACCAATACCCTCCTTCATTAATTAAGACGAATTCCAGGACCAATTCTTAACAAAGAATTCAAACGCCGCGGCGCCATGGTAACCGTCTCATGTGGTTTGTGAAGAGATTATTTGATAGGATTCGCTGATTAATATAGGCCATGCTAACTAGCGAGTTTTAGTTGTCAATCTAAGAAAACCGATCAGGTGAAGCGGCTCAGTCATCGCGACGTTTTCCAGACGTTATCGGAAGGGCAAAAGTGAGAACGTGTCGTAGCCGCGATTCATGAATCACCCCCTACAAGGAGGGGCGCCCGCCGCGGCGTCCGGTGAACGTCGGAGGGGCACGCTTGTCGTGCCCGGTGAGGCGGGATGGGTAATCAATCGGTGTTCATCGGACCCGACAAGCGGGTCCCTCCGGAAAAAACGGACGTGACAAGCACGTCCCTCCAGAACAACGGACCCGACGAGCGGGTCCCTCCGGAAAAAACGGACGTGACAAGGACATCCCTCCAAAGGCGGACGTGGCAAGCGGGTCCCTCCAAAAGGCTGCGCCGTCGCGTCTCCAGCGGTTAATATTCTGTTAACGGCTTGACTTCCTTGGGCGACCGATGAAAATGAATCGCTCGCTGTCTGCAAGCCCCAGTTTTGCGCGAACGGCGAAAACGAACCGAGTAATCATGCCATGTGACACTCCAAGCAAACACGTCTCCGCTGCATCTCAAAGCTGACAAAGAAACACGAATTCCCTGAAAAAGAGGAGTGAATCTACCCATGAAACGAATGCTTCCTGAGGAGCCTGCCATGCGATTCGCGCTCAGCTTTGCAAAGCATCTGGCCGTCGTTGCCATTGTCGGGTGGTGTTTTTCTTTCACTGCCCACTTGGCTGCCAAGGAAGCCGCACCTTCAGCGGTTCGGGCGAAAAACGTCATCATCATGGTGGCCGATGGAGCCGGTTTCAACACCTGGCGGGCGACCAGCATGTATCGGGGCCAGTTGGGAAACGAAATCTATGACAAGCCCGGGTGGATTCAACTGGCCGTCACCACCTATCCCCTGACCACCAGCACGAAACCCGAAGGCAAGGAGAAGCAGAATGAGAACCTCGTGTACTCCCCGCAAAAGGCGTGGGATCCCAACAAGGGTTATGCCTGGCTGAAAAGCTCGGCCACGGATTCGGCGGCGGCAGCCACCGCCATGGCGACGGGCATCAAAACCTACAACAACGCCATCAATTGGGACGATCGTGATCGGCCATTAACGGGCAAAACGCTGCCCGAGATCGCCCACGAGTTGGGTAAGTCGGCGGGGGTCGTCACATCGGTCCAGTGGTCCCACGCCACGCCTGCCGGATTTGGTGGGGCCCATAATCGGGAGCGCGATCACTACGCGGAGATCGCCCGGGAAATGCTGGCGGCTCCCTATCTGCAGGTCATCATGGGGGCAGGCCATCCGGAGTATGATAACAACGGCCAAAGGAAGTCGGGCGAGGCCACTGACAAAGATTGCCGTTACGTGGGCGGGCTGGCCGAGTGGCAGTCGCTTACAGCAGGTAGGCATCCCGGGGGATGGACGCTCATTCAAACCAAGGAGCAGTTCGAAAAACTGACCCAGGGATCTACTCCTGCCAAGGTTGTGGGGACAGCCCAGGTGGCCACGACTCTTCAACAGGCTCGGGGAGGTCTCCTGGGAATCGTGGTTCGTAACGAGCCGTTCGCCACTCCCTTCAACGATAACGTGCCGACCCTGGCCACGATGGCCGTGGGAGCCATCAATGTCCTCGATAACAACCCGCAGGGATTTTACCTGATGATCGAAGGTGGGGCGGTGGACTGGGCCAACCATGCCAATCAGCTCCATCGGATGATCGAAGAACAGAGCGACTTCCTGGCCGCTGTGGAAGCAGTTGTCGACTGGATCGAGAAAAACAGTTCCTGGGATGAGACACTGCTGATTCTGACGGCGGATCACGAATGTGGGCTGCTCTGGGGACCCAATTCCGACAAGACGCCGTTTGATCCTGTCCGCGACCAGGGTCCTGGTAAGATGCCGGCCGCGCGGTACAACTCGACCGGCCATACCAATTCGCTGGTGCCTCTTTATGCCCGTGGTGCGGGTGCCGATCTGTTCCGGAAACTCATCCGCGGCAAAGATCCGCGGGCTGCCGAAGCGTGGGGCATCTCGGGCGAATTCGTGGACAACACGGACATTTTCCGCGTGAGTCGGGCGGTCCTGACCGGCCAGAATCTCGCCCCGTGACATGGTTTTCCGCTTCGCTTCTGTGGCCTCTCGGGAGATGCTGAGATGAAGTGGACACGCCGTCGATTCCTGCAAGCGGCTGGTTTCATCGCGGGCGGCGTTGCGAGCGGTATGGGCCGATGGAGGGTGCCTGCCGGCTCGCTGGCCGGAGTATCCGTTCCACCCGATGTTGAGAAGATCCCCATTGTGGACACCCACCAGCATCTGTGGGATCTGTCGCGACTTCGTCTCCCGTGGCTGGCCGGGGACAGCCGGCTCAACCGCGATTATCTGCTCCGCGACTATCTGCAGGCCGTGGCCGGGCTGCCCGTCGTGAAAGCCGTGTATATGGAGGTGGCCGTTGTCGATGAAGACCTTGTAAAAGAAGCGGAGTGGATCATCGACATCTGTCACAGGGGCGAAGGTCCGACTGTGGCCGCTGTCATCGGGGGCCGCCCTGCCAGCGAGGAGTTTCCCGCCTATCTTGCCCGGTTCCGTGGCAACCCGGTTGTCAAGGGAGTGCGATGGATTCCGCCCGCGAGCAAACTCGGCCACAAGCTGTACTTCAGTCCTCAGATGCGTGCGAATTTACGGCTTCTGGGGGAGTGGGGAATGCGTTTCGACATCTGCATTCCGCCTGACTGGCTGGCCGATGCCGTGGAAATTGTGGACGCCTGCCCGGAAACCCGGTTCGTCCTCGACCACTGTGGCAACGCCGACCCCCAGCAGTTTGGGCGATGGGGCAAAGAACGGGGCGAAGAAGCCGTTCGGTATGTGGAACGGTGGAAACGGGGGATCGACACCCTGGCCGCCCGGCAGAACGTGGTGTGCAAAATCTCCGGGATTATCGCCCGCGTCAGACCGGACGACTGGGGCCCTGAAGACCTGGCTCCCATTGTGAACCACTGTCTGGCGGCGTTCGGTCCTGACCGCGTCATGTTTGCGGGGGATTGGCCGGTCTGCACGAAGGGGGCCTCGCTGCGCGAATGGATTCTGGCCCTTCACCAGATTGTGGCCGATCGACCGCTGGAAGAGCGGCGGAAGCTCTTCCACGACAATGCCGTCCGCTTCTACCAGTTAGGCTGATGCGGTCTCAGAACGCCTGGGATGCTTCCACTCCTTTGCGATTCTCGCGGTACATCCGTTGCAGATTTTCGATCTGCTGTTGCTGGAAGAGTTGATTGCTTTCTCGAAGCCCTCGCAGCAGTTCGTCTTCCGGTCGGCGGCGTGGCAGTTCGCCCGGTTTGCCTGTCCGTCCCGGGACCGGCGCTCCCTGGGGAGCCTGGGCGGCTGGGAGAGCCTCCGGCAGAAGTTCGACTTTTCCGCGGTAGAAGGCATACTTGTCACCCTGGTAGCGGGCAATCACTGTGACCGTTCCGCGGATGCCGTCGGCCACAAACACGCCACGTAAATCGGTTTCGCCGGAGACGAAGTCCCCGTTGCGGCTGCCGATGACTTTCACTTCCACACCTTTCACGAAGTTGCCGGAACTATCCTTGATGGTCACCCGCACACGACCGGAGCTGGGATCTTCCTGGACTTCCAGGGTCAGCGGAGAGACGACAACCATCCCGCTGGTGTAGAGGGACTCGCCACGGCAGACGACCAAATAGGCCCCCTCTTTCTGGAAGGGCAACTTCAATGCCAGTTCCCGATCGCGGTAGTCCCGGCCGTCGCCGAGAGTAAGCGTTTCTTCGTACTCCGGACGGATGCCCGCCAGATTGATTTCCGTGATCCCGGCGAGATCTCGTTTGAGCAAAGCGAATTTGAACAGGTCCACGCGGTACGCCCGCACTTCACACGTGGCCAGATTGCGGAAATGAAGGGGTACCGTGACCGGTTTGCCGGGTGGGATGGTCGTCACCTCGGGAATCTCGATGGCCTTGCGGGTGAAGTACTCGATGGCCTCTCTGGCATCCGAGAATCGCTGGGCAACCATGCCGTAGTACTGGATGGCCTGGACGGGTTGTCCGAGACTGTGGTAGATCTGCCCGAGAATGTAGAGCGCCTGCCATTTGTTGGGACTTTCCACGGTTCGGCCAGTGGCGGGATCCGTTCGCTTCGTTTCGGCGACCTTCTTGCACATGTCGATAGCCTGCTGGTATTGTCCCATCGCGTACTGGCAATACCCGATCATGTACCAGAAGCTGTCCACGAGAGGACTCTTGGGGTAGCGCTGGGCGTATCGGGCGGCAGAAGCGGCGGCCTGTTCGTAGAAACGCCCGTCGAGGAGGGCATTGGCTGCGGCAAAGGCCGCCTGATCAGCCGCCGGATCCTCGGAGAATGCTGTCAAGAAGCGGTCAAGCATTTCCCACGCCAGATGGACCAGGTGGATGCGGTTGATTCGCGCCCTGCGGAGCCGAGGATCGTCTTCCCCTGACTTGGCGTAAATCCGCTGAGCCAGGGCATACCGAGCGGCCGCCGTGTACGGTTCGGGCGGATATTCCGCAAGCAGCCGGTTCATCACCTCCACGCTGCGGAGAAACTCCTTCTGATCATCGAGGAACCCCGCCACATTGCTGTCGGCGACAAACCGGCTTTCCAAGGTGGCGCGGAAGATGAGAAAACTTCGCTCGTATTCGCCCATCCGCTCGTAACAGGCGGCGATTTTGAGGATTTTTTCGAACGGGATCTCGAAATCCGGCCATTTGACTTTGAGGATTTCAAAATACTGGACCACCTCGTGCGGCTTGTCGAGCTGGAGATAAATGTCCACCATCATCGGGGCCAGCTCTTTGAGGACCTCATCCCGCACCCGCCAGTTTGTACTCGTCAGGAGCTGGCTGAGATACTTTTCTGCCTCCTGCCAGTTCTGTTTGTTGAAAGCAATCTTCCCCAGTTCATACATCTCCTGGGGCGAGAGGACGTACTGATCCTTACTGGGACTTCCCGATGGGAGCACTTCGAGCTTCATATTTCCTTCGGAAGATCGCCCGGGACGAATGACGCCGTAACCTGCAGGATCGTTGGCATCTCGCACGACCACGGCATCGAGGTCGTATTTGCCCGGTACCAATCCCACGATGCGGAAATTGAACGAGACGCCGACGGCAGGGTCCCGCCGATTGACGTAGAAGACGACTTCTCCCGGCCGGATTTCATAACGTTCGGATGTTGTCTGGATGGACTGCGGCACCACGGCCGCCCCACCGGGAATTGGCACACTGACGATGAGCTGGGTGATCTGGTTGCTCTTTTGATCCCACCCGGGGAAGACATCCACCGATACAATCGCCTGCTTGCCCACGGCAAGCTGAGTGACGGTGTTCACGGGCATCGACCAGCCTGGCTTGGGGATCACCGGTGCAACCCCTGCCGGAATCTCACGTCCCTCCACCTCCAGCGGTGCCGCCCGGAGTATGTAACGGTAGGGCGTTTCCCGCGCCTGGGCCATGGGGACGAAGTGGCTGGCGAGGCACTGGTAGGTGTAACGGGCTCGTCCTTCCACACGAAACTGGATCCGCTGTTTTCCTTTTACGAGAAATTTTGGCGGAACCAGCACCGACTGCGTCGTCGACTGCGGATGGAGGGAAAGACTGGCTACCTGAAAATCGTTGACGAACACCGTGATCCGGCAGCTTTCATTCTGAAATCCCTGGTTGGCGAACCACTGGGTGAGGGCGAAGGCAGCCGGGCCGGTGGCCCGATCGGGAATCCATCGGTTCCCCACACGGTGCGCCATCAGCCAATCGATCTGCCGGGGCAATTCAGGGGATTGGGGTAGAACGGCTTCCAGAGCGAGGGCGTACAACGCATGGGCCTCGGCCGGGGAGAGAGTTCCCCAGGCAACCCGATCCTGCGGTTTCGCCTCAGCCAGGACGGCAGGGTCAATCAATTTGAGCACTTCCTCCGCCATCGGCTTTCGATCCATGGCAGCCAGGGCCAGGGTCAGGTACAGTTTGCCTTCCAGGGAGAGATTCTGTCTTTCCCGATGGAGCCGGTTAAGGAGAGCAAAATCGGCCTGTTTTTGCTGGGCCAGCGCATGAACGAGGACCGCGCGGATTTCGTTATCCTCGGCCGGTGCCCTGGCAATAGCTTGGTTGAGGAACTCGGTCGCGCGATCCATGGTGGGTTGGGCAACTCCGTAGCCTGCCGCGCGCGCCAGGCACAGGGCCCAGAAGGTCAGAGCTGACGTCCGCGAATCGGAAGCGACTTTTCTTTTGGCTCTTTCTTCCGGCAACACACATCCGATCCAGGCCCATCCGCCGTCCTCCTGCTGGCTGGCCACCAATCCGGCAATAGCAGTACGGATCCGCGCATCGATAACCGGCATCATGGAAACGTCCTGCGGAACCGCTTTGCGGAGATAATCCTGGACGACCACTGCCGTCATCAACTCCGCCACCAGCTTTTCCGCAGGAGACGAGGTTTCGATGAGAGCCAATCTGACCTGTTGGGGTGAACCCGTCACAAGGTCGAGCAGGCTTCGCTCGACGCTCGGTCCGACGAGGATTTCCATCAACCAGGGCGAACTTCCCGCGACATTTGCCAGTTCCAGCCACGTGGTCGTGTCGCCGGTTGCAGAACCGCCGCTCGTCAGATACTCCATCACGCCCTGCGGTCGCAGCGGGATGGACTGTGTGGTGCTGTCCAGCACCTCTTGGGAGCTCGGGTCGAGGACTGCCAGATGAAACTCCACACTCTGCCGCAGGAGTTCTTCCACCTGCTCGGGTTTCTCGGCCGCCTTGAGGGCTTCGTACCATTCGGCGGGCATCTCCACCGGTACGGTGAACGTCACCGATGCAGCCCCCTTTTGCTGGAAGGTGACCCGCCGCGTATCGGTGGTGCGACGGGCACCGACGAGCCGCGTCAGCGCGACTTCCACGATGCCTGAGTCAAAACGGCCGTTGTGGAGCACGACGGGAATCTCGACTGTATCGCCCAGCCGCAACACCCCGGGCCATTTGACCTCGGCGAAGAAATCCTTCTTCGCCTGGATGGTGATATCGTCTTCACCCACCAGGGTATCGACGGTGACCCCCTGGGCGATGAGTCGCCATGTGGTGGCCCGATCGGGAAGGGGAATCGTGAGCGTGGCTTTGCCGTCCGGCCCTGTTTCCACGGCAGGGTCCCAGAAGGCCGTTTCTGCGGCGGACGACAGCGGATAAAGCAGCGATCCTTCCCTGGTGAGCCGCTCGGCGAGTGCCGCCAGATCGCCCTTCCGCAATTGCGAGGGTCCCAGCCATTGCAGTCGTCCTCGGGCGTCCAGGACCAGGAAGTCCTGAGTCGAAGTGGCACTGATTTGCTGGAGATTGCCCTGCGTGGGAGTGAGGAATCGGCCCGCCATTCCGGTTCTTTCTTCCGCCACGCCCGCAAAGAATTTATCCATCGCCTGCTTCAGTTGCCGCTCGCCTGCCGCGTTGACGGCGGCAGCTTTCTCCATCGCTTGCTGGATCTTCAGTTCCGGCAGAGCGGGTTTGCCGTCGGTGGGCAGGCCGCGGCGGGCACGGGTATCGGCCTTCTTGGCCATTTCGACCTCGGCCAGCGGCTCGTTTGCGGTTCTCCCCAATGCCTCCACTTCCGGGATGGCTGATTGCTCCGCCAGCGCCGCCGCATCCACTGGGACTCCACCGAAGCCACCTAGCGCACCGCCCACGGGCCCCAGGGCCAATCGCGTGGCAGCCTCGTCTGCCTCGAGCTGTTCTCGCTCTTCTTCAGCAAGGAGCAGGCGGTTGATCGGGCGGGTGATTGGTTGGTAGCGGAACTCAATGGTGCTGAACGTTCGGAATGCCCCCTCCCGGGTTTCGCCGCGGAACCATTCCAGCAGCGACGGCCCACGGCCGAATCGTTCCAGAAGCAGTGATTCAACCAGCGCCACACTGACCTGCGCGGGGATCGGTCGTCCCTGAGCGTCGGTGGTGGTCAGTGTGACTTCCAACTCGTCGCCGGGGCTGGGTGTCTTCTTCGCGGGTTGGCCCTTGATCTTCCATTCCACCTTCACCCGCAGGTCGCGCTCGACGTCAAATACGCTCACGGCTTCGAAAAATCGTCGTGGTCGAGGCGTCACATCGGCCACCGCGTCGCCCGAGTCGGCCGATGGTCCCCCCACGAGAGCGCGATCATCCCGAATGTCGCGCATGACGGCCACGCTCAAATCAAATCGCGGCGCCATTTCCGCCGTAATTGGAATTTCCAGCTCATTATCGCCCGTCTTCAAAGGCACCAGCCGATGTCCCAAAATGTGCGCCCCCTGGAAACACACGACTCCCAGGGTCGGTTGATCTTTCCAGTGGATCCGCACGCGGGCTGTATCGCCCACGCGGAACGTGTGCTGATCGGCGAGAATGTGCAGGCGGTCGGCGTCTTTCTCGTCGGAAACTTTGACCGCGATTTCTCGCCAGATGGGATGCCCGAAGCGGTCGGTGCCTTCTGCCCGCAAGATGTACAGGCCCCCTTCTTCCAGCCGCACGACAACCCGTGCCGTTCCATCGGACGCGGTCTCGACGGGCGTCTCGCTGACCGTCACGGTTCCCTGGACACGGCCGGCATGGGTGCGACGCATCACTTTCAGAAGGAGCTTTTCGGCGGATGGTTTCCCGGCCGCATCTTTTGTCTCCACGCGAACCTCGAAGCTTTCGCCGGGCAGATAGACCTCGCGCGGTGTGCTGAGATGGATCGAAAATCCCTGGACAGCCAGAACAAAATTGACACCGGTGGTGAGATTTCGCCGCGGCAACACGACCGCGAAGGGAAGGACTTGCGCCTCCGAGTAATCCCGCGTGTCGAGGCTGAATCGCACCTCGCCCTTTTCGTCGGTGATCGCCGTTTGGACCGGCTCACCCGCCAGCCGATAGCGGACCTCTTCCCGACCCAGCGGTGTGCCAAAACTGAACGCCACGCGAATTATTCCCTCAATCTTTTCACCCCGATAGTACACCTGCCGTGGTGTATCGATGGTGATTTGCACCGGATCAACCTCGAACGAGGCCACCTGAAAACCACCCTGGAAAACGTGGCCGTCGCCATCGTCGGCCACCACCCGATACTGGCCGAGCGGTGCTCCCTCGGGCAGGAGAAACTGGTCATGCAGGCAGCCGTAGGAATCAAGCGTGACATCAATCGCGTGCAGGGGACGATTGGCGGAATCCAGGACCTGAAGGTGGAACTTGCGTCCGACGGGGGCAATCAGCCGGTCTGCAGCTCCTTTGGAGCGATCGGCTTGGCTCTGATCTGGCGCACCTGCGGCTTCCGGGGCCGCTTCGGTCTTTTGCACACTGGCCAACCGGATAATACCTCGTACATTGACAACCTGCCCGGGACGGTAAATCGGGCGATCCGTGTAGATCAACCCCCGGTCGGTCAGTCCCCGCGCCGGCGCGATCCCATCGAGGCTCAACTCGTTGCTGGCGACATGCCCGTCCGCGATCGCCAGAACGCTCACATCCTGAGAAGAATGGCCTGGCAGCCGTCCCAGATAGACTCCTTCTTCGTTGGTCCGCACTTCCTGGAGCTGCCCGTCACCCGCGGCGACAAGCAGGCGGACCCCCGCCCAGGGCTTGGTTTCGCGCATGTTCTCGGCGAACACGAACAACTCATCGCGGGACGATTTAACGATGAGATCGAGGTCGCTCTGGAGCAGCAGGGTGGTGACCTCCAGCGTCTGACTGCTGATATTGACGGCGGCCACCCCGGCTTTCTCACCTCCAGAAAAGGCCACGGGTATGAATGTTTCCAGCTCGACATACGGCTTGTAATTGGGAATTGTGACTTCGCGCTTCTCATCGGGATCGATGAGCGCCAAATCCAGGTGCTCGACTCCCTGCAAGCTGCGGTATTTGCGGAAATAGGCCTCCGGATCCAGCCGATAGATGCCCACGGTCACTTTTTCGATGTTGCGGGTGACGAGCCGGATCTTCGGTGTTTCATCGGACCGATACACCCGCACGGTCTCCGCCACCAAGGTCCGCGCTGTCAGCCTGGCAATGGCGTTTGTGGCCGCGGGCGCCATAGGTCCGGTGACTTTGCGATAATATTCGAGTGCCTTTTCGGCGTCGAGGAGTTTTTCCTCGTACACCTGAGCGATGGCGTAGATCGCATTTTGGCCCCATGTGTTTTCAGGATACTTGTCCGCCAGTTGCTGCCAGCGGCGGATAGCCTCCTCGTACTTCTTCTGTCTGAGGGCGATCGTCCCCAGCGTGAAGAGAATCTGCGGTGCCCGACTGTCGAGCGGATGCGCCGCCAGAAATTTGCGGAAAGCTTTTTCAGCCTCGGGATACTTTTCCGCCACGTACAGACTCGCTGCCTCCTGATATTCGGCGTCAATGATCAGCATTTGGGCCTCACTCCACCGGGGGTGTGTGGGAAACTGTTCAACGAAGGTTCGCCAGCTCTCGACGGCTTGGGCGAAACGCTGCTGGCGGAGATGCACCGTTCCCAAAAGAAAGATCGCCTCCGCCCGCTCGGGGCTTTTTTCCGCTCGGGGATCGGCTAGGAATTCCGTGAGGATTTTTTCCGCCTCGTCCCAGTGATGGAGGTGCGCGTATCCCTGAGCCATTTGCAGGTAGGCGGCTGGCACCCGCCTGTCCTTGGGAAAGCGCTCCAGAAACTGTCTCAGATAGTTGACGCCCTGACTGAGGTCCTCATCCGTGTTTGGTAACGGCATGTTCCGGGTTTCGGCCAGACGAAACGCCGCCGTGGCGACTTCCTCACTGGGTTGATCGCCAAACTTGCTGAGTAAATCCTCCCAGACCCGGCGGGCCTCTACGCTGCTGCTCATCGCCAGCAGGACTTCGCCCAAATAGAGTCGCCCCTGGATCTCGCGCTCATCACCAGGAAATCGTTGGAGAAAGTCGCGATAAGCCGTCACCGCCTGCGGCCACTCCGACGCCAGATGGTGGCACCGGGCAATCTGAAAGACAATCCGCGCCTGGAGAGACGGGCTGGGATTCACCTCCAGCGCCTTGGTGTAAAACTCCCGTGCTTTGTTATAATCCGGTTTTTCTTCCAACGGATTGGTGGGCTGAAAATACCGGTCGGCAAATTCAATATAGATGGTGGCCAGCTCTTCACTCCGCTCGGGCGACAGGACGCGCTGGGCCTCGTCGCGATAGATCGCCTGGGCCCCAGCAAAATCGCCCTTCCGCGCCAAAGCGAGGGCCTGCCCAAAGCGGAACCAGTACCGCCACGAACTTTTTGGGAAATCCTTTTCTGCCTGTTGAAAGACCTCCACGGCCGCGTCGTAGTGTTGCTGAAGATAGAGTGCCCGACCTTTTAAATACACGAGATAATCCGGTTGCGCGGGTTTTTGGGCCAGTTCCGCGTCGATGAGGTGTACCGCCTGATCGTAACGGTGGTCCTGGATCGCTTCGGCGATGGCACGCGGCACCGTGGGCAATCCGACAAGACGTTCCAGCCGCACCTCGGGAGCTTCCGAAGAGGGGGACTCGGCCCCAAGAAGAATGGTTGCTCCAAACAGCACCAGCACACTGAACAGCAGACCACCGGCCGGATAAGAGTTCATCCGCAGCATGGCCGACACTCCCTTCTGCACTCGGGCGAATGTGTTTTCCGGAAAGGAAAAGCGGCTGACATTACTCAATTATGGCACACAGGTGGACAGGGCAGATGCACCTACCCCCGCGTCCTTCGACCTATGGGAAACCCCTTGGGTGTTCGCTTCCGCGCAAACCGATCACCGTGGCCCCGATGATGGCGAATGAACCGTGTCTTGTGACGATTCTTCTTGCGGTTTTGGTGATGCAGCCAGCTCGGCCGCGGCTCGACATCGTTTAGACGCAAAGAGTTCGCTGCTCGTTCCCGCTGACTGCGACGCGGGAAGACGTTCCCGGCCCGGGGGTTCTCTCGGGAGGGGAATCACTCCTGCGGTTTGGGACGAAACGGGACGGACCACCCGGGGGCTTTGCGGACGAACTTCTGCACCCGCTTGCCGATAATATCGCAGGCATAAATGTTGCCCTGCGAGTCGAGGGCGATTCCATGGACCCAGTTCAGTTCGCCGGGTTTTTCTTTGCCATCTTCGCCCTTGGGAACCGTCCAGAGCTGGCGCAATCGGCCGCTGGGATCAAATCGCATGAAAAGCTGGTCCTTGGGGGGACAGCTCAGCACTTCGTCGGTTTCCCGCCATTCCATGGGTGAACAGCCGCACACCCAGATCTGGTCATCCGCGGTGACCCAGAAACCCCAGGGAACAAGGAGGTCCTGCCATACGTCGAGCAACTTCCCCGACTGGTCGAAGACCTGTACCCGGGCGTTGTTGCGATCCGCCACGTAGAGTCGGCCTTGGGAATCCACAACGATGGCGTGAGGGAGATTAAATTCTCCCGGCTGCGTGCCCATCTTGCCCCACTCGCCCACATATTGGCCTTCGGCATCGAAGTGGACTACCCGCGCGTTCCCGTAACCGTCCGTCACGAAGACATGGCCTTCCGGCGTGATGGCCATATCGGTGGGCTTGTAGAAATGAGTCTTGTCGCAACCGGGCTCGCCGGGGGTTCCCAGGATGCGGAGGATCTTGCCCTTTTGATCCAGTTCATAGACCGCATGATTGCCCACATCGCACAACCACACGTGTCCGCGATGGTCGATCTTGATGCTGTGGGCGAGCATTCCTTGGAGATACTTGCCGAAGACTTCCTCTCCCCAGGTGAAAAGCAATTTTCCCGTTGCCGCGTCATAAACGTGGACAGGGGGAATGGCTCGGGTGTACACCCACACCCGATCTTGTTTGTCCACAAAGACGGATGGCGTTTGCCCCCATACCAGACTTTCCGGTTTCTGGGGCCAGGTGGGATCGACAAAGTAGCATGTGGAGAGCGTGACCCGCGGATAGGGGACCTGCTGGGCCAGATTGGGGACGTTCTGTTCGCGAGAGGCGGTCTGTTCAGCGGCAGGGGTCGCACCGATTCCGCTCAATAAAATGATCAGTCCCAGAGTAGTGGCGGCCTTCCGGACGCAGCGCAACAGGGTAGGGGCACATCTCATGGCACAAGCTCCCTGAAAACCGACTTATTGTTCCGCGGTCGTTTCCAAAGTTGCCGTCATTGTGGTGGAATTGAAAGGAAAAGTAAAGCGCGGGAAGAAGGAACCTATCCCCACTTTTTGGAAGGATGGTGAGAAGCGATCACGGGCCGCGAGCCTGGCGGTGTTGGGATGGTGGGTGTGTGGCGTAGGCCATGGAGTGCGGGGCTTTAGCCCCGCTTTCCGCGCGGGACTTCAGTCCCCGCCGAAGGAAAATGGTTGATCGAACGTTAAACGGTGGACGTGACAAGCACGTCCCTCCGAGAAGCGGATCGGAGGGGCACGCCGGTCCTGCCCGATGAGGAAGGATGGGGCATCAATCGGTGTTCATCGGACCTGACAAGCAGGTCCCTCCGAGAGGCGGACCTGACAAGCAGGTCCCTCCGGTATAGGTCGGAGGGGCACGCTTGTCGTGCCGGGTGAAGGCAAATGGAACATCGAACGTGGATAAGCGGACCTGACAAGCGGGTCCCTTCGAAAAAGGTCCCACCGAGAGGCGGATATATGCGGTAGGGGCAATTCATGAATTGCCCCTACCGGGGGTGCGCTTTCGTGGTTGTGGCAAAACATCGCCAACGGCAAGGTGGTGAAGGCTAAAGCCTTCACCGAAAAGCGGCGATGAATCGCCGCACTCCATGGAGTGCGGGGCTTTAGCCCCGCTTTCGGCGCGGGACTTCAGTGCCCGCCGAAGGCAATGGAACATCGAATGTTGACAAACGGACCTGACAAGCACGTCCCTCCGGAATTTTTTCGGAGGGGCATGCCTGTCCTTCCCCTGGGTCCGCTGGCGGACACTCGATGCGTTGCCTTCTGTCTCGGGCTGCGATAAAATGCGGGCAACTTTCCAGGGAGGTGCTTGTCGGTTGGCTGAGTTGATCGGGACGGGATCAGAACGGGAATGGCAGTCTCTTCTTCAGAAAGGAGGACGCAAGTCATGAAACGAGTGGCCATCTCTGTGGGAATCGGGGTATTCGGTGCGATAGGCGTTTTCCTGTTGTGTTTAAGGGCAACCGCTCTGGCGGAATCGTCTCAAAAGAAGAGCAGCTATTCGCCTGTTGTCATCGAAGAAGACTTCGAGACGATCGTCAAACGCAAACAGGCAGAAAAACCCAAGATCCGCGAAGAACACATGCGGCTTTTGGAAGAACGTTATGACCTGAGCAACCGTCCGGTGCCCGGTGTTACAATGTCCCGCGGAAAACCGGTGCAGGGTGGTGTACGGGTCAAGTTGCCGCCGGGAGTTAACTCCTGGGAAGAGCTGGCGGCCATGTCTCCGGAAGAAATCCGCAAACGCGGCCTGTATCCGAAGGGTTTCCTCCCGCTTCCGCATCCCAATCATCGGGAAGGTGGCATGGTCTTCCCGCAGCACCACATCAACGAAATTCTCAAGCAGGAAGGCCGGGACCTCACACGGTTTGATCTCGACTTTGATTTGCCGGAACACTTCCTGCCCGAGTATCCGCCGGCGATTTATTTGACAACGCGTCCCGATCTCGGAGACGTGTCTCAGGGCAAAGTGGTGACACTTCAGAACTACTTTGAGCTGTTCAACGGCATTCTCAATCCTAAACAGCTCGAAGGGTTGCGACTGCTCCTGACCCCCTTCCCGCAACAGCAGTTCAATGCGACCGACGACCGCAGGAGTCTCAAACCGAGCATGGGTGTCACATGTTTCGATTGCCATGTCAACGGGCACACGAATGGCGCCACGCATCTTGTCGGCGATATTCGCCCGCAGGAATTTCGGCACCGTCTGGACACGCCGTCTTTGCGGGGTGTGAACATTCAGCGGTTGTTTGGCTCGCAGCGGGCCCTTAAAACCGTGGAAGATTTCACGGAATTCGAACAGCGTGCCGCCTACTTCGATGGTGATCCAGTGATTGCCACCAAGAAAGGTGTCAACGTTCTGGAACGCGGAAGCCAGGTCCACTTCATGGCGGAATTCATGGCCATCCTGGACTTTCCGCCAGCGCCCAAGCTCAATGTCTTCGGGTTACTTGATCCGGAAAAAGCCACGCCTTTGGAACTGCGAGGACAGGAAGTATTCTTCGGCAAGGGACGCTGCGCCACCTGTCACCTGCCGCCCTACTACACGGACAACCTCATGCACAATTTCCGTACCGAGCGATTCTTTGAGCCGCATATGGTCAATGGCCACATGATGACCGGAGACGGACCGATCAAGACATTCCCGCTGCGAGGTCTGAAGGACTCGCCGCCGTATCTGCACGACGGTCGTCTCCTGACCATCGAGGATACGGTCGAATTCCACAATCTCGTGCTGGGCACAAAACTGACCAAGGAGGAGAAAGAGGCCTTGACGGCCTTTCTCCGATGCCTGTGATCCAGTATGCTGGTCACCTCGCTAGGACTCACCTATACACCCGGCCAAAGTTGTGGATTATTCACACGTTGTCGGTAAAGCGGACCTGACAAGCAGGTCCCTCCGAGAAATCGTTTGGAGGGGCACGCTTGTCGTGCCGGGTGAAGGCAAATGGAACATCGAACGTGGATAAGCGGACCTGACAAGCGGGTCCCTTCGAAAAAGGTCCCACCGAGAGGCGGATATATGCGGTAGGGGCAATTCATGAATTGCCCCTACCGGGGGTGCGCTTTCGTGGTTGTGGCAAAACATCGCCAACGGTAAGGCGGTGAAGGCTAAAGCCTTCACCGAAAAGCGGCGATGAATCGCCGCACTCCATGGAGTGCGGGGCTTTAGCCCCGCTTTCGGCGCGGGACTTCAGTCCCCGCCGAAAGGCAATGGATGATCAAAGGTTAAACGATGGACCTGACAAGCAGGTCCCTTCGGTATAGGTCGGAGGGGCACGCTTGTCGTACCCGGTGAATGGGACGGGTGATTGATCGATGTTGATCGGACCTGACAAGCAGGTCCCTCCGATCAGAGAAACGGCCCTGATAGGTCGGTCCCTCCGCGAGGTGTCTCCCAGAATCCCGGCGGGGCACGCTTGTCGTGCCTGATGAGGAAGGATGGGGCATCAATCGGTGTTCATCGGACCCGAGAAGCAGGTCCCTCCGAAAAAGGTCCCACCGAGAGGCGAACACATGCGGTAGGGGCGATTCATGAAATACCCCTGTAAGACATTGCGCTCGGGGTAGGTCACGGGTTTTTCCAAAAGCGCGGCGGGGTCGGAAAAGCAACCGGTTGACAGTCGCCGTACTCTGTGTAAACTTGCCCATAGTTTCCGCCGTGCATCTTTTCCGATGCAAATCAGTTTGACCATTGCACGGTATGAGGGGAATAAAATATTGAGTTTGCGACGGGGAATGAAACGTATCGATGAAGGGGCCATTCTGATATTGCCTCTTCTATTGACGAATGCAAGATAGCGTGCGGCCCGAGGGGCTTTTTGAGGGAAATTCGTTGATAAACATGGGCTGAAAGTTGCTGGACTATCCAGTGACGTTGTTTTTGCAACGGGAGCGTCTGCTTGAGTGCTAAAAGTTGATAAGCGCGATAGGAGATACCGATGTACTGTTCGAAATGTGGTGCCCTCAACGCCGATAATGCTGTTGTGTGCACGCAGTGCGGCCAGCTCCTGCAAAATTATTCAGCGCAGCAGCGGGTACCCCCTTATCCGCCGCCTTATGCCCAGGCCTATCCACCGCCCACCTACCAACATGTTCCCAATTATCTTCCGTGGGCCATCCTGGTGACCCTCTTGTGCTGTCTGCCATTTGGTATTGTGGCGATCGTCTATTCGGTGCAGGCAAACAGCGCGGCCAAGAGTGGCAATTATGCCCAGGCCATGGAAAATGTTAAAAAGGCCAGCTTCTGGACGTGGCTTTCCTTCGGAATCGGGCTTGCAGCAACGCTGGCTTATTTGTTTCTCGTCGTCCTTGCTCAGATGGCTCAGGGCCATGGGGGTTGAGCACCACGGCGGTCCGTTCTCATTTCTGCCATTGCCCGCGCGCGTTGCCGTCGGGTTTTCTGTTGCTGGGGCAGGAGTATTTCTCCTTTACCACTTCGACCCGGCGAAGAGTGGGCTCTTTCCACCGTGTCCTTTTCACTATCTCACCGGCATGTACTGTCCGGGATGCGGTTCGCTAAGAGCCACGCATGCCCTGCTCCATGCGCAGTTTCTTCGCGCTGTGGATCTCAACCCACTCATGGTACTTATGTTGCCCGTCGTGGTCCTTTTGTTCCTGCGGCCGAACTGGTTCAAACAACCGTGGCGGGGCTGGGGATTGCTGGGGCTCATCACAGCCTATTGGGTTCTGCGTAATATTCCAGTGTTTCCCTTTTCCCTGCTTGCGCCATGAGCCACGGCGACACGCACCCGGGCACCCGGCGAAAGGGTGCGGATTGTCCAAATGTTATTGATAGAAGACGCCCGACGAGCGGGGCCCTGCGAGATATGGAGTGCGGGGCTTTAGCCCCGCTTTCGGCGCGGGACTTTAGTCCCCGCCGAAAGGCCACGGATGATCCAACGTTGAAAGACGGACGTGACGAGCACGTCCCTCCGATTTTGTTGGGCCATTCATGAATTGCCCCTACCAGGGGCGCGCTTCCGTGGTTGCGGCAAAACACCGCCATCGGCAAGGTGGTGAAGGCTGAAGCCTTCACCGGAAAGCGGCGATAAATCGCCGCACTCCATATGGAGTGCGGGGCTTTAGCCCCGCTTTCGCCGCGGGACTTCAGTCCCCGCCGAAAGGCAATGGAACATCGAATGTTGACAAACGGACCTGACAAGCGGGTCCCTCCGAAAAAGGTGCCTCCGAAAAGCGGACCTGACAAGCAGGCCCCTCCGGAAAAGGTCTTTTCGGGAAGAACGGACCCGACGAGCGGGTCCCTCCGAAGCGGGTCCCGTCGAAAAAGGTCTCTCCGAAGCTCGGAGGGGCACGCTTGTCGTGCCCGGGGAGAGGGAATGGGCCATCGAGCGGTGTTGATCGGACCTGACAAGCGGGTCCCACCGGAAAAGGTCTTTTCGGAAAGAACGGACGTGACAAGCACGTCCCTCCGATGTTGTCGGGGCCATTCGTGAATTGTCCCTACCGGGGCCCGGGTGTCGCGGAGCGCGGCTTTTCGTAACCAGCTCCAAGAGTTGGCCATGCAGCATCGCGCGGCCGCGTGTTCCGGCCTTCATGCCCGGTGCGAAGGTGCGGGAGCACGTAATTTTGAAAAGCGAGGTTATCTCAACTTCGCGGGTGACTCATCCTGGACGGTGGCCACCCCCTCTTCTTCCATCTCCAGAAGAGCCTGGAGAGGAGGGAGAAGCTCCTCCGGCAGCTTGTCTTTTCCATCCCCAAACATAGCCTGAATCAACTGGGATTCGTCATGGTTGGGTGGTGAATGAGCCCGGCGATCCTGCACGGACAAAATGCTGGAATCTCCCGGGGGTTGGGCACTGGTGGAGGAAGAGGAAGTGTCGGGAATATTTTGGCGATAAGCGGCCAGCCGTTCCCGAAGCCTCTCCATGGCCGGGGAAAGTTTACCCGACGAAGGGGCGACTTCGTTCGGGGAGGTCGCCATCGGAGTCGATGGACCGGCCGAACCTTGCGGAGCCTGCGCCAGCCGGTCGCTTTCCTGTCGATTTCCCATGGCCGCGCGAAGGGCCGTCAGGCCGCCTTCTTCGCCTTGCAATTGGCGATTTGCGCGTGCCACCTGCTGGGAACTGCCACTTTCACCGGTACTGTTCTGGGGGTTGTGCGTCATGGAGGGAAGCGGCTGGACGCCGGTTTGCGGTTGATTGGCGGGAGCCGCCTCGGGTTGGAAGGGTGAACCCTCGAGGGCGGACTGTCCGCGGATCGGCCCGGGGTCGATCCACTGACCGCGCTCATCCAGTTGCATGGTTCCCATCTGGAAGTCGAGAATCATCCGTTGCACCTCGTAATCCACCCAGGCGCCGAGGAAGGCGTTCTCGGCATCCAGCAGAGAGGAGAGCGCCTGGACCAGGTCGCGAGCGGTGTTCACACCGAATTGGGAAGTTTCGCCGGGTCGGGGAGGGGCCCGCAGACGTTCTCGCGCCAGGTCCACCTGGGCGATGGACACCAGCACCGCCGAGCGTCGCAGCTCGAACGTGTTTTGCCCCAGCCGAATGTTCCGCAGCGTGTCGCGGAGGCTCTGGGCGATCTGGTCTTCGAAGGCCATGTAGTCGCGGCGCGCCCGCTGAAAATTGATGAGCGCTGTCCGGTACTGGTTGCGCTCCAGCAAGCGCGTGAAGGGGGCATCAAAGCGGAAACCGACTCGCAACTCGCCCGTGTTACTGTTGAAGCCGAAGGGATTATCACCGATCGTCCGCAGGTCGCCACTGAATGTGACGTCCAGGTCACTGCGCAGCCGGTTGGCCGCAATCTGAATCTGCCGCCATTGATCCACCAGCGCAGCCCGGGCATTCATCCAGTCGAGCCGATTTTCCCTGGCAATTTCCAGGGCTTCCTCGGGTGTGATATCGACCGGGGTGAGCATCACACAATCCAATCGTGCCCTCGCCTGCACAAGCGAGAGATCGGAGATCTGGAGGAGAAGTGGTTCCAGAATTTGCAAAGCGACCTGCTCTTTGGGGGCCTTCTTCAGTTGCGCCAGGTTTTCCTGGAGGGAATCGAGTTGCGATTGCAGGGTCTGCATCTGAGCGCGTGCGTCGGCATATTTGCTTTGCAGGGCCGACGCCTCCTCGGCAGTCGCGTGCGCCATCTGCTCGGAGAGCTTGCTCAGGTCGCTTTCGGCTGCTTGAAGCCGGGCCTGGACATCCGCCACCTGCTTTTCCAGTTCTGCGATCCTGGCATTGGCCACCCCATCCGGGTCGTCGATGAATTTCTTGAACTCATCGAGGAGATCCTTCATGGGACGGCGTTCCACGCGCCGTTCTCCCCGCGCAGCCGGCAGTTTTCCTTCCAGGAGTAGCTGGAAGTCTTCATTGATGGCGCGAGCCCGCTCATCGAGATCGGCGATGGCTTTTTCGGCCTGCGTGAGGCCTTCCATTGTCTCCTCACCCGAGACGGGTTTGGAATAGAATTCCCGCAGTCGGGCGCGTCGCTCGGGAAGCAGCTTGTTGAGGCGGTCGATATCTCCCCGCACGATTTCCACCTGCCGGCTCACGCGGTCGTGGATGCTTCGCAGGCGATCAAGCCAATCTGGCGGCTCGGGCGTTGCGGGGTCTCTCAGGGCCCGATTCAGGAGCGTCGCCTCGCGCTGCAAATTGAGCAATTTGGGATCGATGAAGTCGAACTGTTCGAGGAGATTGTCGGAGATTTCGACGGGCAAATCCGGGGGCAAACCGAGCGTCAGTTTGAAGCTGTCCAGTTGCGACTGGTAGGCTGTTCGCAGGGAAAGAAGTCGGCTCTGTGCGTTGTACAGGGACTGTAAGGCCAGGTCCACCTGATAGCGGTCGATGCGGTCGGCCTGGTGGGCGGCCAGAAGTTGTTCGTAGCTGTCTTCCAAGCCCAGCACGTTCTGTTCCTGATTGCGGATCTGGACCTGGCTTTGGAGCAGTCCGAGGACACCACCCCGGCCGGGACTCACACCCGGAGAAAGCGACCCGATGGAAAGACCTCCCGGGCTGGGGCCGGTTCCGGGATTCGTCCCGGTGACGATCTGCAAATAAAATCCGCGCTGATAGTGGGCCATCTGGCGGATGTTGGCCAGGAGATTGCGTTCGGCCTGGGTGAGGCTTTCCAAAACGACATGACGTCCTCCGGCACGGAGCAACGGTTGCACGAGGGAGAAATTCAGGATGGAAGCCGACGCATAGCTGTCGCTCCCGGAGTACTGCCACACCAGGGAGTTGGCAAAACCGATGAGCAACTCCGCACCGGTTGCTCCCAGTTTTGTCGCCTGGGCGTCGGTGTCGAGCTGGAGAAGGCTCTGCGGTCCTCCCGCCCGCCGGGGACCGTCGGCGGTGAAAAATGTCGAATGCCCGCCGAAGAACTGCACGTCGAAACGAAAACGTTCCGCCGTGACGTTCAACGCCGAGAGATACAGGTTTTCAAGCTGCCGCTGATATTCCCGAGAATGGACGAGGGCGATATCGACGGCCCTGGCCCGATCGAGCACCACAATCCCGCGCTCATCGCGCGGCAGATACGCCCGCCAGAAAGGGTTTTCCACGTAAAAGGTGTCGCCATTGTCATGCCAGTGGGGCCAGCCCTTCTTTCCGTCCACATAGTGCATGAGCTGATGAGAAACCGGATCATCCGGCGGCATCGGTTCGGCGTCCGGACAATAGGGATCATAAAATCGGGCCTCGCGCTGGGGATAGACGGAACTTTTGCGGAGCTTCCACCGGGGGTCCACCTGACCCCGCTGAATGAGCGCAGCCACTTCGCTGTCGGCCTGCTGCCGATAAGCCGCGCGATGGCAACCCGAACTTACCACCAGCACGAAAAGCGTAAGGACAAACACCTGCCGTAAGCAGTCAGGAAGAAACACCCCCAGGGGGACTTTCGCTCGCAAGATCCCAATTGGCTGACGAAGGATGGGTGCAAACATGGGTAACCTGCTCACTCCACCAAGAGTGCATGCCGAGCGACATCGGGCGGCGATATGATCCCCTCGCACGTCGGTTGAGTCCGCCGCCGCTTGAATTGGTTCGACAGAAAAAACGGGTAAACTTAAACGATTGTTTGAGATATTCTGTGGATAACAGATTTGACACCACATCTCCCCGTAGGTGGGGGTTGTTGCGTCGCATTGTGGGAGAGAATGGCTAAAGCTTGACACGGGCGGGGGGGCTAAATACCATCGAGCATAACGGAGGGCCATCGGCCAACGGGGCCTGAAGCCTCACATGAATGGGGGAGGGAATAACATCGGCTCATCCAGGGAAGGAGCACGCAGTCTTCGATCGTGTCAACCGAGGTGAGAAATCTCCGGTCACTGGTGGAAGCCCAATGAGCATTTGGAATAAAGTTCTCATCTGCCTGCTGCTGCTCGCCTCGCTGGCCATGTGGTATCTGGGGATGCGGGCGCTCGCCACCCATCGGGCATGGCGATCCGCGGCCGAAAAACTCCGTAACGAGCTTGCCCAGCTCGAAAAGGACCGCGAACGTCTGATCAACGGCGATGCCAATACCAAGGGCCTGCGGCAGCTCCAGGTGGAACTGGCCAAGTACACCTTGCAGCGGGGCCGTAAGTGGCATGGGTGCCGTCCCATGCAGGTTAATGTCCGGCAGGATCCCCAGGCCGGGTTTGTCGTCCAGGTGAGTGTGACCGTCGATCAACTGGGGTTAAGCGGCCTTCAAAACGTCCAGGAACTGCCTGTCGATTCCGCCGTCTATCTTTTCGACGAACGGGACATCCGCCAGGGGGGAAGTTACCTGGGGGCCTTTCGCGTGGCCGCCATCAACCCCCGACAGGGCGATCAACCGGCCATGGTCCAGCTTGAATCGACGGGCTTTTTGACCAACCGCGAAGTTCAGCGAATTCAGGGAGCGGTGCAGGCTGCTCAGCAGGGTCAACTCGGCTGGACCATCTGTGAGCTTTTGCCCACCGATGATCATGAGATCTTTGCCGGCTTGGACGCTCAAACGTTGGCGGCGATTCTCCCCAAAGACGTGGTGGACGAGTACGTTCGCGACGGCAAGCCAGCCGATCCCAACAACCCGCAGTCGCCTCCGTACTGGCGGAAACTTCGGGACTACGAAGTGGCCCTGCGGAATCTTTCCCTCAAACGGGCGGAGCTCCTGGATCAAATCGCTTCGCTCACCGCCGACAAGAATCGGCTCGATGCCAGTCTGGCCGACGCCAAACGGGAAGAGCAGGCACGGGATCAGGAGATCGCCCAGCTCAAGCAGGAGCTCAGCCGGAAGGAGCAGGAACGTGACCTCGCCCAAAATCACCTGAAAGCCGTGGAAGACACCCTTGCCCGCGTTACAGCGGCACGGGATCGTCTGATTCAGGAAAATCTCAAGACCGCCGAGGAACTTGCCCGAACCCAGTTGAAGGCGCGCGATCTCATCGAACAACGAGTTCGCAGCATGGCCCAGGGGGAAACACCCCTCCAGACGGCTGCCCGGTGAAAAGATGTCTGGCGGGCATCAACCGCCTGGCGGCATCGCCGCGAATTTCTGATTTGGGGGAACCATCGCCAGCCTGGATTTCCGCTGCTTTCGCTGCGGTGAGCGTGCATCTGCAGTTGCTGGGAGCGCTCACTTCGAGGGATGGTTTTTCGCCGCCCTGTGTGGTCCCCTCTGAACCATCCCAGGTCTGCCCAGTCTGAATAAACACGCCTGTGCCCTCCACGTCCGGAAATCGAACACGTTACACTGGAGGGACGCGATTCCTTTTAGTGGTGATCAAGATGCTTTAATTCCGAGGTGCAGAGAGTGGATCTGCTTTCGATATTTGGTGTGGCCCTGGCACTGGCGATGGACGCGCTGGCGGTGTCGGTGGCGGTGGGGCTGCGACTGGCCCACGTGACCGCCCGACATACCTTCCGCGTTTCCTTCCACTTTGGCTTTTTTCAGTTTCTCATGCCTGTGGTGGGATGGCTGGGGGGTGCCCAGTTTGCGTCTGCCATAGCGGGCTGGGATCACTGGTTGGTGTTCGCTCTGCTGGGTGTGCTGGGCGGGAAAATGATCTGGCAGGCCCTGACAGGAAAAGTGGATTCCCTGACGGACGATCCCACCCGCGGTTGGAGTCTTGTGAGCCTTTCTGTCGCCACCAGCCTGGATGCTCTGGCCATTGGCGTATCGCTGGCATTTTTGGGAGAATCAATCTGGCTGGCCGCCGTGATTATCGGCCTCGTCGCGGGGATATTGAGTCTCATTGGGATTCGGGCGGGAAACCGGCTGGGACGCCATTTTTCTCAATGGGCCGAGATCGCAGGTGGCTGCGTCCTCCTCCTGGTGGGACTGCGAATTCTTCTGACCCATCTGAAGTTTCTCTGATCGATGGGCAGGCGCCGCGTGGCGACGAGGTTTACCACCAGCCGCTCAGCCGGACCCAATGGATGAGCACCCAGCCAATCAGACCACCCACCACGGTCAGAATGGCTTGGACCCTCCAGTCCCGCATGGTGGCGGGCTGGCCGTCCGTCCGCGTACCGTGGTAACGGCTGATGTCCACCCATCGAGCCAGCAGGACACCCCCCAGCGCCGCCCAGTAAATCACGTCGACAAAAGAAAAATCGCCGTGATGATTGATAATCGACACCCCGCAGAGAACCGCCACCAGGTACCCGAAGATCATCCAGTACAATCGCAGAAGACAGCCAGCTGGAGATTGGGTTTGTTCGGGGGTTGGCTGGCCTTGGGAGGGATTGTCGGGCTGAACCATCATGGTCCTCCGTTCGGAAAACTGTCGATTCCGACTCGGATGGCGGCCCGACCACCCGCAAAAAACCTGCAGTTTTGCAACTGCACCCTTCGAGATGTTATCCCACAGCGTGATCCAATGAGGAAAAACTGATAGGCTTATTTTAAAAGTATCGCTGTTTGGACACAACCCAAGCCAGATGGAAAGGCTTTCCTCTTTATGTCGGAAGCATCCCATTTCGGTTCGTTTGACGTGAATGCTGAAGATCCCCTCCATTCCGGCGATCACATTCCGGAACCGCTCCGCATCCACAGTCCGGGACCGGAGGGAGAACTTCCCTTCGACGATGCCCTTCTCCGCTACAGCCCCAGCGGACATTTATTTGGAATGTCCCAGGACGTGGGAATGGGCTGGGCTCCCGAAGACACGGTCCGGCCACGCTTCGTCATTCTCAGTACGCTGGGTGGGCTGCGCGATTCCGACGGTCGTCCCATCGCATTGGGCTACCACACCGGGCATTTTGAGCTCGATGACGCGGTGCGCCAGGCTGCTGAAGAGATCAAACGGTGTGGCGGGATTCCTTACGCGGGATACTGTTCTGATCCCTGTGACGGCCGCACACAGGGTACTCCCGGCATGTTTGACAGCCTTCCCTACCGCAACGACGCGGCCATCATTTTTCGCCGCCTTGCCCGGTCTATTCCCAACGCGGTGGGCGTCCTGGGCGTGGCCACGTGTGATAAAGGCCTTCCCGCCATGATGATGGCACTGGCGGGCCTGGGGCATCTTCCCTCGGCCATCATTCCCGGGGGCGTCATGCTGCCCACCTCACGCGGCGAGGACACGGCCAAGGTTCAATCCATCGGCGCCCGGTATGCGCAGGGGGAAATCAGCCTGGAGTACGCGAGAGACGTGGCGTGCCATTCGTGTGCATCGCCCGGTGGAGGATGTCAGTTTCTTGGCACCGCCGCCACTTCTCAGGTTGTGGCGGAGGCCCTCGGCCTGACTTTGCCCCACGCCGCGCTGGCACCGTCGGGTCAGGAAATCTGGCGTGATCTTGCGCGACGAACGGCGCGGGCCCTCATGCGGATGGTCAACCAAAAGCTCACGGTTCGCGATATCCTCACCGAAGCCTCCGCCCACAATGCCATGGTGGTTCATGCGGCCTTCGGTGGCTCGACCAATCTCATCCTCCATCTGCCCGCCGTTCTCTTTTCCGCGGGGTTGCCCCGGCCGACGATTGAGGACTGGGAACGCATCAACCGCCGGGTGCCGCGGCTGGTGGACGTGCTGCCCAATGGCCCGCGAAATTTCCCCACCCTTTACGTCTACCTGGCCGGCGGTGTCCCGGAGGTCATGCTTCACCTGCGGCGACTCAACTTGCTCCGTCTTGACGCGCGGACCATCGCCGGCAAAACCTGGGGTGAAATTTTGGAGTGGTGGGAACACTCACCGCGGAGGCAGCGGGTGAGGGAAATCCTCCGCCAGCAGGCCGGAGTCGATCCTGACGATGTGATCCTTTCTCCCGAAAAAGCCGAGGCGGCGGGCATCACAAGCACCACGTGCTTTCCACGCGGAAACCTTGCCCCCGGCGGCTCGATCGTCAAGAGTACGGCGATTGATCGGCAACTGCTTGATGCGCATGGCGTTTACGATCGCACTTTGCGTGCCCGGGTGTTTGTCAGTGAGGCCGATGCCGTTGCGGCGGTGAAGGGGCAGCTTGGTCCGCCGGTTCAGCCCGGGGATGTGGTGGTGCTTATCGGGCGGGGGCCACTTGGCTCCGGGATGGAAGAGACATATCAGCTCACGTCGGCCCTGCGGTATTTACCCTGGGGGCGAGAGGTGGCCGTGCTCACCGACGCTCGATTCTCCGGTGTCAGTACGGGGGCGTGCATCGGGTGGATCACGCCGGAAGCGCTGGCCGACGGGCCCATTGCCCGGGTTCGCGACGGCGATCGGATCCGCATCCGAATAGATACAAAACGTCTGGAAGGTTCCGTGGATTGGGTGGGCGACGGCGAGCGGGAGTATTCTCCGGAGGAAGCCGCCCAAGTCCTCGCCCGGCGGTCGCCTCATCCGCAGCTCCGGCCTGATCCGCGGCTCTCCCAAGACACCCAACTGTGGGCGATCCTCCAGGCGGTCAGCGGCGGCGCATGGGGTGGATGTGTGTTTGACCTGGATGCCATCCGGCGTCGGCTGAGCGGTTGATGGCGTGCCTCGGACGTATGGAAGAATTCGCACCGGGCCCTGGGCAAAAACCGTGTGGTTAGGAACGTGTTTTTAGTAATGTGCTGAAGCGGTGTGTTGAAAAGACGGATATGACAGGCATGTCCCTCCCAAGCACGTCCTGTCGAAAAAGGTTTTTCCGAAAGGCGGAGGGCCACGCTCATCGTGCCCCACGTCAGCTGCGCATATGACGTCAGAGTCGGTAGGGGCAATTCATGAATTGCCCCTACCGGTGGACAGTCTTCGTGGTCGCGGCAAAGCACGGGAAACCGCCATGGCCTGGGTGGAACTGGGCCCTCGATTCGGTTTGGGGAACGCCTTCCACGGCGTCCGTTAAACTTCGGAGGGGCACGCTTGTCGTGCCCGTAAGACGAAGGCGAAATGGATGGTCCAATGTTGACAAGCGGACCTGACAAGCAGGTCCCTCCGGAAAAGGGCCCTCCGATGTTGTCGGGCAATTCCTGCATCGCCCCGACCGCGTCCGATAAATTTTCACGCCCAGCGTGTGACCTGGTGGCTTGTACCGAACAAAGCGGCCAGGGCGATCGCAGCGGTCTCCACCCGCAGGATCCGCGGCCCCAAATCCAACAGGTGCCAGCCTCGGGTGCGGGCGGCCTCCACTTCGGCATCAGTGAATCCCCCTTCTGGCCCCACCGCGATCACAATCGGCACGCTTTCCTGTTTTTTGTCAGCCAAAAGTGTCCCTTTCTGAAATGCTTCGAGGCGCTCGCGCTCTCCAGATTCCACCGGATGAGCCAGGTACTTCGCGGCGGTCGGGTCCACCGCCTCCAGAAACGACGACCACGACTCAGGTTCGGCTACCATCATCAAGCGGTTGCGACCGCATTGTTTGCTGGCCTCGATAACAATGCGGGTCAGTCGGGCCACCACGTCTTTCTCCGGCCGAACCACTGTGCGCTCGGTGACTAGCGGCACAAACCTTGTCACGCCCAACTCGGTGAGCTTTTCCAAAAGCACCCGCTGCCGGTCCCCCTTAGGCAAAGGAGCGGCCACCGTCAGTGAGAACGGGAGTTCCCGCTCGACGGTACGTCGCTCCAGAACTTTGAGAGTCGCGTCGCGCCTGCTTATTTTCTCCACCTTGCAGAGGTACTCATGTCCCTGACCGTCAAAAACGATGACGTGATCGCCCGCCGCCGCCCGCATCACGTGGATGAGGTGGTGCGCTTCTGATCCCTCCAGGACGGCACGTTCTCCGGTGACTGTGGGGCAGTAAAATCGCTCGGCCATGGCTGTTTGTTTCCAGTTAACACTAATGGAAATTAAGAAACCTTGTCGATTTTACCGAAGAGTCTCACGTGACGGGTTTTGCCCAGGGCGGAGATTTTGTCTCGATCTGTCCGCCCGGACTGTCCTTCCCCTGGAGAGACGTTTATGAGCGGTCCTAAAACTCGGACCGGTATAGCCGCACGCTATCTGGCCTATTGGGGATTTAGCTTTCCCCCGTTTGGCCCGGATTGGGTGCAAGACCGCTTTTTTCAGACGGCCACCGCTGAAGAGGCACTCGCCCGAGTCGAGTTTGCCGTCACCCGCGGTTATGCGGCGGTTCTGGTTTCCGGCCCGGCGGGCGTCGGCAAAAGTTGGTTTCTGCGGTGGATGATCGAACAGTGGAGGAGCCCCCGGGCACTGGGGATTTATCTTTCCGCTTTGGGCCGTTCTCGGGAAATCTGGCTAGAGGAACTTGCCGTTCAACTGGGTGTCACCCGGCCACCCGGTCCGCCCGGCCGATTGTGGCGAGTGATCTCACAGCACATTCTTGCTGCATGCCTATCGGACCAGCCGTGCGTTCTGGCAGTGGATGATGCGTCTCTGGCGGAGCCGTCGCTCATCCACATCTTGTGGGCACTGACCCAGCTCACAGCCAGGGGGCGCCATCCCACCCTGGTGCTGGCCGGTCGATGGGAAAACCATCTTTTAAGCAGGGGGCACTTCGCCGACTGGATCGACCTGCGGATTCCGCTTGAACCGTGGTCCGAGGAGGACGTGATTGGATTCTTGTGCTGCCGACTTGAGAATGCGGGGCGAAAGCCAGACGAGGTGTTCACACCAGAGGCGAGGGAGGCCATCGCGCGCCTGACGGGGGGCGTTCCGCGGGATGTCAACCGACTGGCGGAGTGGTGCCTGGTAGCCGCCGCGGGAGCCAACGTCCGTCCCGTCGATGGGGAATTCGTGAAGGAGGTTTACGACGAATTCTACCGCCATCTGGACACCGAATGGGAAACGAGTAAAAGCGTCTCTGCAGCGCCGTGACGGAGTTCCCGCCACGGTTGGAAGAAAATCAGCATGCGGCGAGACATCGTACTTACCTCTGGAAGTTGCAAGTTTCGCGAGGACTTAGGGGCATCCAGGAAGCAGGCGGGACGTGTGGACATGGCACCTGATTTTGCCGCCACACCCTGCCTCAGCCAGTTATGGAGGGAGATTTGGTCGTCTGATGAATTGAGCTCTTCGAGGGAAAATCTACTCTGTCGCTTTTAATTCACCACAGGCTCGGGCCGCGGAGCAACTGATAATTCATGTAGGCGAAATAACCGAAGAGGACGGCCAGGAAAAAGTTGCTGGAGAGAGCGGCCCAAAACGCGATGCCGGCCCCGACCAGAAAAGAAACCTGGGCGGCGCGAAATGTTCCCCAACTTGGATCACGGAGACCGAGAACCTCGCGGAGGATTTGGCCGCCGTCGAGGGGAAGCACCGGAAGGAGGTTGAGAATCCCCCAGCCCACCGTCACAAAAAACAGGGAATTCACGAAGTCGGTCATCCAGGGATGACCCAGATTGGTGACGACGTACAGGCCGATTGGCCAGCCGACAAACGCGGCCACCGGTCGCCCCAGCGCCAAAAGCACGGCTGCCAGCACCGCCGCGAGAAGGAAACCCGTGCCAGGACCGGCCGCCAGAATGAGAATTCGTCCCAGGGCCCGGGGCGGGCGGACAAACGCGTCCCGCATTCCGTACTCGGTGTATCCACCCAGGCCGTAAAGCGTGATGCGGGGATAATATCCAAAAGCCCGCATCGTCAGGGCATGACCCAGTTCGTGGACGAGCACCGCCACAAAGACCGCCAGGACCCAGCCGACCAAAGTGAAAAGGTCGCCCGAACTAATTCCCAGGAAGGCCGCCATCACCCAAAAGAACGGATGAACCCGGACCGGGATTCCTGCAAGCGTAAAGTACAGGTCGTAGGGTGTTTCACGAGGTTGAAAGGAATTCACAACGCTCCTCGAACAGGAAACTTTGCAAAGGGACGTGGGACCAACCACGCTTCGAAAGTCGTGATGGAAAGGATACGTCATTTTACTCATTTCATCTTGGGCGACCCAGCCGTGCATCACGTGACTTGTCGCTGCCTTTTCTTTGCCGCTGGAACAGGGCCCAGACCTTGACGACGGGATGCGCGTATGGGAGATTCAGCCCGAAGTGAAAGGACGGGCTTGCAGGTCCGCTCCTCAACGTTGGATGTTCCAATCCGGAGTAGGGGCGATTCATGACTCGCCCTTGGAACACGTAAGCCCAGGTCAAAATCATCGCATTTCGGTAGGGACTTTATGAATTGCCCCTAAACATGAATTGCCCCTAGCGGAGGCTGAACGATTCGCCTGCGATGAAGAGGATCTGCCCGCACGTGCCCGCTTTGATTCAACCGACTGCTGGACATCCGCGAGCGCCGTAACCTTAATACGGCAACTCTTCTTCACCCTCGACTTCCGGCAGAAGGGCCTGGTGGCGGTCGTGACGGGTTTCGTTGGTGGTGATCACCCGAATACCGGGGGCATCGTCAAGCGGACACACATATTCGCAAACACCGCAGCCGATGCATTTCTCCGGGTCCACTTTGGGAAGCTTGATCCGACGTTTTTTTCCGTCGCGGAGTTCGACCTCGGTTTCCACGCAGTAGATGGCCTTTTCGGGGATGGGGCAGTGCTCTTCGCACACCACGCAGTTCCGGCCATACACGTAGGGAATACAGCGTGTCACATCGAAGGCGGCCAGACCGATCTTGATCTGGTGTTTTTCCTCCTCTGTAAGCGGCCGAATGGCCTCTGTGGGGCAGACGTGACCGCAGGCCGTGCAGGTGTAATCGCAGTACCCGATGATCGGCACCAGGTGGGGTGTGAAAAGGCCTTCCAGGCCGGCTTCCGTGATGGCAGGCTGCAGGCCGCCGGTGGGACATACTTTCATGCACATGCCGCAGGCGGTACAGCGGGCGAGGAAATCCGGCTCGGGCCTGGACCCGGGTGGGCGGATGAGCCGGGGATGATAGACCGAGCCGCGTCCCTGTGGGGTCGCCCGCAGAAACGCAAAACCCACCAGACCTCCCGCCGCCGCCCAAAGTACGCCCCGACGCGTCAGGCCCACCGGCTGAACGGCAGGTTCCTTTCGCCAGATCACCGGCTGGAAGGTGAACTCGCACGCATCACGGGGACAGGTTGTGGAGCAATTCAGGCACACAAAGCACTCGCTGGGCTTCCAGCCGGTTCCCAATCCACTCGCCGAGGCCCCATGACACGCCGTGGTGCACAGTCCGCATTCATTGCAGCTCTCCGAAGTGACCTTCCTGCGGAGCAACGGTCGTTTGGCCAGCAGTCCCAGCAGGGCCCCCAGCGGACAGACATATCGGCACCAGAACCGCCGCCGGTAAGCGTTGGCCGCCACAATGGCAATGAAAAAGGCGAGAATCAGACCCGTGCCCAGGAACGCCTGCTTGGGAAGCACAAACACGTGATTGCGGAGATATTGATAAGCCGGCTCCGTGACGCTCGTCAGCTTGAAACCGCCAATTCGGGGATCCGCCTGATAAACCGCGTTGGCTCCCGTCTCGATTCCCCATTGGGCCGCCGGCAGGAGAGAGGTCGTCACCGTGCGGTAGAGGAGGACCAGCGGATCAAAAATGGTGATCCAGTGTCCACCCACCAGGGCCATGACGAGTGCCCCGCCCAGGATGTAATACTTCGCTTTTTGCCACGGTGAAAAGGTATCACGGCGCTTGGCAGGTTTCTGGACTTTGTCCAGCGCCCAGCCTGTCAGGGCGTGAACGGTGCCCAGCGGGCAGATCCACCCACAGAAAACGCGACCCAGAATGAGGGTCAGCAGGACCGTCACGAGCGAAAAAAGAGCCAGCAGCGGCACAGCGTGCGCCGCCAGGACCGTCATCACCAGGATGAGCGGATCGGCCAGAAAATACGCCTTAAGCCACCAGGAGGGTGTTTCTCCGGGAACAGGGCGGGTGGCGAGAATGAGCCCTACAAAAGCCAGCAGAAAAGCAATCTGCACCACCCGCCGTATCCACCGGCGAAAGGGCAGACGCCGTTTCATGAAAGGGTGATCTCCTTGGGTTGCAGTGAACGGTAATCCATGGTCCCGAGACCCACCTGATGCCCTTTCACTATGGAGCCAATGTCCGACGGCTTGCGTCCCAGCATTTCCGCCCCGAAAGCATCCAGGGCGACAATGTCCGTTCCGGCGGCCAGCGTGAGCCGAACCGCCACGTCCTCAATGTTGCCGCCTTTGGGACCATGGGCAAGCATCACCCGCGTGCAATCCAGCAAGCACAAACTTGGCCGCATAAACCGCGTAATGTCGGCAAGGCAGGTGGGAATGTCCTGGTGGAAAACGCGGCGGTTCTCGATGACGCCCATGTAGTTTTTCATGCACAGCGTGGCCGTGGCCAGCACGTGGTGCTTAGCGATGGGGACGTTGATAACCACGTCGCTTTCCACAATCTCCGGATAAACGGGGATGGTTTTTACCCGCTCGCCTTTGATGTCCATCTCCCGGAAGCGATCGCGGTCGAGAAAGACGACCTGCGCACCGGCCTTGCGAGCGGCGTCGGCGATCCCGCTTGAAGCGTAGGCCTTCTGGGGCAGGTCACAGGGATTGTCGCCCACCTTGACAACCTTGGCCCCCGCGTCCAGGCAGAGGCGAACGAGGGTGGCGACGACATCGGGGTTGGTGTTGGCGCCCAGCTCTGGTGTGCGGTCCCACCCGATGTTCGGCTTGATCCACACCACATCGCCCCGCTTAACGAACCGAGACATTCCCCCGAGAGCCGCCACAGCCTGCTCGGTGAGTTGCGTGGCGATCTTCGCAAATTCGGTGGGTGATTGTGGGGATGGTCCCGTCCATTTCGTGATGACCATCTTGGTTTCCGATGGGGCGGCCCAGCTCAACTGGGCGGGCAGAAGGAGTCCTCCCGTAGCGACCGCGGATTGCCACAAAAACTCCCGGCGAGTCGATTTCGCGTGCATTGGTGATCCCCCCATGCAAAAGCAATCGTGCGAGACTTTGGCGAGCCGAACCGTTGACAACCTGTTTTCCGTAGGCGGAGTGATTTGAGGTATTTCGGCACGGAGAATCTTGTTTGATAGGATATCCGGCCCGGCGAGATTTTACAAGCGCGTATGTCAAAAAATTAAAAACTCGCTTGACAGGCAGAGGCGTCTTGCGATTCCAGGGTCTGCACGCAGTCGCTGGGGCTTCCGGACTCCGCGGTGAGCGATCCTGTTCGTCCCGGATGATGATATGTAGCTGGTTTCCAAAAAAATCGATAGCGGTTGAACCGCTTGGCCCGCGGCGGAGAAAAGCCTTCGGCGCTCGCGGTGCCGAACCTGGGATACAATACAAACGGCACGCGGGGGACAATGAGCGGCAATAAAGTCTTGGGGTATTGCAGAGAGAATCCCAAACACAGTCGCACCCTCGCGGGTTGCGTTTGTGCCTACGGAAACGGCCCAGCCACGTTCGGCAGGCCTCCGAGGTGATCGCTTTTTGTCTAAAGATTTGGGAAACCTTTCATGGACCAGACTCGGGAAGTCGTTCTCGTCAATATGCCTTTTGCCAATCTCCGCTGGCCCAATTTGGGACTGAGTTTGCTCAAAGCGGCGGTCCAGCGAAAGGGAATTCCCTGCCGAATTCTGTACCTTAACTACGATTTCGCCGAGCAAATTGGCTACGACCTCTATCAGTGGATTGCCGACCACTTCGCCTTCACACTGGGAGGAGAACGGCTGTTTTCTCGCCACTACTTTGGACGGTTTCCCACGACCAACCAGGAGTACATCCAGGAGGTCCTGCGAGCGGCCGATCCCGACTTCTCGCCCAGGGACGAAGATGAATTTTTACGGTTGACGAAAGAGGCGAAGACCTTTCTGGAAAGGGCGGCGGCTGCTTACCCGTGGCAACAGGCCCTGGTGATCGGCTTTGCGACCACGTTTCAGCAGACGATGCCGTCTCTGGCCCTGGCCAAGCGAATCAAGGCCGTTTGCCCTACGGTGACCATCGTCTTCGGCGGGGCCGCCTGCGAAGGGGAAATGGGAGTCACCCTGGCGGAGGAATTCCCGGAAATTGACTATGTGTTTCTAGGGGAGGCCGATCACATCTTCCCTGAATTTGTCGCCCAATTGCAATCAGGGCAGTTCCACGGTCCGCTTCCACGAGGGGTTATCTCGCGGCAGGATGTGCAGAAGTTCACGCAGCGTCGGGCCGCTTCTTCTGAGTTCACGTCCGCGATCACGTTACCTGTGGTGAACGGGCCGAAAGCCGAGGCTTCGCTGGACACCACGCTTGTTGATGATTTGGATAATTTGCCCTATCCAGATTTTGACGATTTCTTTGCCCGTTATGAAGCCAGCGGCTTGAAGAGATTCTTCGAGCCGGTGCTGTTTTTTGAAATGTCTCGGGGTTGCTGGTGGGGGCAAAAACATCACTGTGCCTTCTGTGGCTTGAACGGCCGATCGATGCGCTATCGCAGCAAGTCGCCCGAGCGAATTTTGGCCGAGCTCAAGTTTCTCACCCAGCGCTATCCTGCGACGCGGGGATGTGCCGCGGATAACATTCTGGATTTTCGGGCTTTTGAATCGCTTCTTCCTCAACTCGAAGCCGCCCAGTTGCCATTCCATTTTGCGTGTGAACTGAAAGTCAATCTGACCAGGGAAGAGGTGGGACAGCTTCTCCGCGCGGGATTGGGGGCCGCACAACTGGGGATTGAAACGTTTGACAGTGATCTCCTCAAACGCATTGACAAAGGTGCTCTGGGGGTTCAGAACCTGCAGACCCTCAAGTGGTTCACCGAGGCCGGTATCGACGTGGAGTGGAACTGGCTTTATGGATTGCCGGGTGAAACCCCACTCACTTACGAGCGTCTGGTCCAGCTCATCCCGCGGATCGTCCATCTCGCACCGCCGCTGGGTGTGGGGCGGGTCCGCATGGACCGATTTTCGCCCTTCTTTGAACATCCCGAGCGATTTGGAATGATTCGGCCCCGGCCGTTCCGGGCATTTCACCATGTTTACCCATTCAGCGACAAGGTTCTCCAGCGACTCGCCTACTATTTTGAATTCGACCTTATCGAGGGGCTGAATCCAGACATCGAGGCACGTCCACTGCTCACAGCCATTTCCCAGTGGCGAGAAGATCACGCCTCGGCGCGCTTGACGATGCGACGCCATGACGACGGCACGCTGCTCATCACGGACAACCGGCCGAAATTCGGCTTTCGACAGCACCGTCTGCGCGGATGGGAGGCCCAGCTCTATCTGTTCTGCGACACGGCACGTGGCCCCGGCGCGATTCGGGATTGGCTCGCCTCGCACCCAGACGTGGGCGGCGACGAATGTGATGATACGCTGAGGCGCTGGCAGCAGGAAGGCATCCTGCTGTGCTGGGATGATCGTTATCTCGCCCTTGCCGTTTGGGTTCCGGAACAGTCAGATCTGTATCAGGCGGCCCGCCGCGTGGAAGCGCGAATCGAGCGACATCGGGCGGAACGGCACGCCCACGTCTGAGACTCGCCCTTTAATCCTGCGAGACTTTTTCCACATTCGACCACAGGAAGGGCTGGGGATTTGTCGGTTTGGCTTCCACGTGGTGGAGATGGATCTCCCGGCCGTCCCGTGCCCGCAAAACCGGCTGTTTGCCGCTGTTCTGGAGGACGACATTTTCCAGGTTGAGCCGTCCGAACTGCGCGATATCGAGAACCGGCTGATCGGCTCGATCGTCTCTCAGGGCAATCAAGACATTTTTCAGGGTGAGGTCAAATTGACGGTCTTTATCGCCCAGAACACGAAGGGGAAGGGCAATATTTTGGGCACGGATGTTTTCAAACACCAGGCGCTTGGCCGGCTGACCGGTCTGCCACACGCCTTTTTCAAAATCATACAGATAGACGGCATCGACGGTGTCCATTGTACAGTTCTGGATGAGCCAGTCATCGCTGGGCAACTTGGGATTGCGATCGGTGGGGGCGAAGTGAACAAACGCCGACAGCATATTGGTGCGGGGCTTGCCCTTTTTGATCGTGATCCGATGGGGATACTCGCCCGGCCCCCAGAAGCGACAATCATGAACCCGTAAATGCACGCACCCCAGGCGAAAGCCGTTGCAGGAGGAGTTGATTTGACATCGGGCGACCTCAAAGTCCACATTGTCGCAGCCGGCCAGGCAGTCGTCTCCTGTACGGAAGTCACAGTCCACCACGCGAAATCGCCGGCACGCCTGAGCGTGAACGCCGTCGTGGCCGCCGCGGAATTTCACGCCACTGATCAGGAAGTCTTCCGAGTCGTTGCACAGGACCGCGTAATTGCCCGCCCGGGTGATTGTTACGTCACGAATCGTGACATTCCGGCAGCGGACAAAACGAATAGCGTGTGGGCCACGGAAACCCTCTTCTCCGCCGGGAATTTCGCAGTCCGCACCGTCAAGGGTGCCAGGGCCCTCGATGGTGATCCGTTCCGCATTTTCTGCGAACAGGAACGAATCCGTCCACCGTCCCTGGCCGTAATCCCGAAAATCGGCACTGCCCTGGAGCACGGCACCTTCTTCCAGAAACAATCGCACACCGGATGGCAACTGGAGACGGCCGGTGATGAATCGCCCTTTGGGAACGCGGACCGTGCCGCCGTGCCTGGCCGCCACATCGATGGCCTTTTGAAAGGCCTGTGTGTCCAGAACGTCATCGTCCGCGGTGGCTCCAAACTCCGTCACCAAATAGGTGTCCTTTTCCTGTGTCATGGCTCCGCTACTGGCAAAACATGCAAAGGCCGTTGCCGTGGTCAACCTAAACAGGACTTGCCACGTAAAATGATGCTGAAGGACCATGGGAGGCTCCTTTCCAGACGACTGCCGGGAATGGATGGGCCGCAGGATCGACCGACGCCATCCATCTCGCACGGTATCCGCGAAGGAATTTCGGAAAACATGCTCCATGGTATAAACAATCGCATCGCGTAGAAACTGCCACCTACCAGAATCCATATTGCCATCATGGTTGATACTCTTCCGCCGACACAGTTTGAACATCGGGCCCCATCACGCGTTGCCGTTTTGGGAGCGGGAATCAGTGGGCTGGCCGCCGCGCTGAAAATCCGGGAGCTTTCTCCCCAGACCGACGTGGTCATTTTCGATCAGCAGAGTCGGCCGGGCGGCGTGCTGGGCACGGTTCGAGAGGACGGATTCCAGGTGGAACGCAGTGCCGACAACTTCATCACCACGCTCCCCTGGGCGATGGACCTGTGCCGTCAGTTGGAGCTTGGCGAGCACCTGGTGAGCACGCATCCCGAGCATCGCCGGGCATTCGTGGTATGGCGACGCCGCTTGCACCCGCTCCCGGATGGATTTCTCATGATGGCCCCCTCTGAATTTTGGCCGCTGGCCACCACGCCGCTCCTTTCACCGTGGGGCAAACTCCGCGCGGCGATGGAGTATGTTTTGCCGCCGCGTTTGGATGAAGACGACGAAAGCCTCGCTGCGTTCGCACGACGGCGGCTGGGGCGGGAAGTCTTCGAGCGCCTCGTGGAACCCCTCGTCACCGCCGTTTATGGTGCGGACACCGAACGGCTCAGCGTCCTCGCCACCCTTGCCCGCTTTCGAGAAATGGAAAAAAAGTATGGCAGCCTGATCCGTGCCATGCGAGCCCAAAAAGGAGCGCGAAGAGGGGGCACGCACTCGGGGGCGAAAACCCCGCGGGAAAGTGGCGCCCGGTACAGCATGTTTGCCACGCTCCGCTTCGGACTGGAACAGCTTGTCGAAGAAATTGTGGCGCGATTGCCCCAGGACGCACTCCGCCTCGGAACCCAGGTCACAGGTCTTGCCCGAAAAGACTCGGGCTGGCTGGTGACGCTCGATAATGGAAAGGCCTTTCCCTGCGATGCGGTCGTGCTGGCGGTCCCCGCGTATGCCGCGGCTCGCGTCATCGAACAGTTGGATCAACAGCTCTCGCAGGAACTGGCCGGTATCACATATACCGGGAGCGTGATTCTAGCCCTGGCCTACCGGCGAGAAGACGTGGGCCATCCGTTGGACGGGTCGGGGTGCGTCATCCCCGCCGTGGAACAAAGTCCCCTTCTGGCGGTCAGTTTCAGCAGTCAGAAGTATCCGCATCTGTCCCCTGAGGGAACCGTTTTACTGCGGGTATTTGCCGGTGGGGCACGGCGGCCCGACCTGGTGGCCGAAGAGGAGGGGCGGTTGCGGACTCTCCTGCGATCGGAGGTGGAGAAGTTGCTTCACATCCGGGGCAAGCCCGTGCGAGAGTGGCTGTTCCGCTGGCCCGCCGCCATGCCGCAGTACGAGGTGGGCCATCTCGAACGACTGCGTCGCATCGAAGAGCGGTTGCAGCGCTGGCCGGGCCTGGCCCTGGCGGGCAACGCCTATCGCGGCGTCGGCATCCCGCACTGTATTCGCAGTGGTTGGCGGGCAGCCGGACGGGTCCTGGGACTGCCCGTGGAAGACCGCGAGTTCGGCAGCTCGCCATTCTGACAGGCAGTGGATTTACCCCAGGGCCGGGGTGGGGTCCGCTTTTCTGGACGGCCTGGTTCCACCCGGGCCGACAGCCGACGTGGAAGTCGGCCCTCGATTGGATGCGGTCGAGGGTCGGTTTCCACCGCGACCGGTAGTCGGTTTCGGATCGGATCAACGCCAAGGTGGTGAAGGCTCAAGCCTTCACCGAAAAGCGGCGATGAATCGCCGCACTCCATGGAGTGCGGGGCTTCCGCCCCGCTTTCCGCGCGGGACTTCAGTTCCCGCCGGAGCCAAATGGATCATCGAATGTTGATAAACGGACCTGACGAGCGGGTCCCTCCGAGAAATCGTCCGGAGGGGCACGCTTGTCGTGCCCGCAAGACGAAGACGAAATGGATATTCCAGCGCTGACAAGCGGACCTGACGAGCAGGTCCCTCCGAGCAATCGTTCGGAGGGGCACGCTTGTCGTGCCCGGAGAACCGAGGTGGATGATCCAACGTCAAACGGCGGACGTGACAAGCACGTCCCTCCGAATACGCACCCGACAAACACGTCCCTCCGAAAACGGACCGCACTCGCCGGCTGAGGTCGGGGAGGCCAAACTGAAACGTGGACGCCGTCAAGAAAACAAATCACCCCGGCTGACCGTTTCTGACTTCCTGTCGAGTCATCTCGCGTGAAACCTGGGAGCGGCGTCGGTCGGTTGGTGGCGTGGAGGATGTCGGTTCCTCTGGGCTCCCGATGATTTCCGTCAGTGACTCGGCAAGGCGTCTTTCAGGTAACCGGGGTGATCACACTGGGGCTTTTCTGTCAGGTGGGACGAACCGTTGGACTGAGTTGCTTATCTCACAGGTTGCATCGGGCAGGCTCGTCGTTTGCTCTTCGATGCTGTTGACTCAAGGTGGGAATTTCTCAGGCAGGAATTTTCAGGTGGGCAATTGAGGTAGGATTTGGAGGTGGGATTGAGGAAGGTTGTTGTTGCAGGGGATCGGTCTTGACTTGACTCAGTTGTTCATGGCCACGTTGTTCATTTGCGGCGGGTAGAGGGCCTCGTTCCGCAGACCGTCCAGGAATTTTTTGCCGGCCAGGTATTCCGCAGGGCTGACCCTGGTGATCTCTTCTCGGAGCATGCTGCTGAGGATCTCCACATTCTTGCGGACCTGGCTGTAGAAGGGGCTGGCGGCGCCATGGTCGCTGGGTTGTCGGGCGGCGAACAGTTCCTCAATTGCCGCTCGGTACTGGGCATAGCGCTCACCCTGGAGGACGGCAGGCCAGTGGATCGTGTGAGTCACAGGATCCAGTTCAGCAGCGGTGAGACGTTGGGGCTTGACCTGAACGGCGGCCGTTTGCTGGGCAGGATGCTTGCTTTCGCCCGGGCTGGGAGTGGGCTTGTTCTGCAGCGCCAGATAGGTATCCCGAGCTTGCTTGCGATCCCAGTACGCCTTGGCATATTTCAGCGAGTTGTCGATCTGGACGGCGTTGCCTTCCAGATGAACCTTGCGAGCCTGGGCAAGACTTACCTGGGCATCGGCCTGCGCTTTCACCATGGCCGCCTGGGCCTGGAGAAGGGTTGCATACGCCTGAATGAGGGCCGCCTGACCTTTGGACAGTTCCATCTGGGACGCGGCATAGACGTAGGTCTCGTTTTGCCACGCCTGGGGCACGGCTGCCTGACCGAATGCCTTGCCCGCAACCATTCCGAACACGCACACACAAACGGCGGAGAGGGTGACGAAACGTGTCATGGTACAGACTCCTTATCCTGGAAGGTTCCACAAACACCGAGACGTAACTTCACACAACCAAAAACCAGTGGTTCCGGAAAATTCGCTGCAGTCTTGACATCTAGGGTGAATACCCTAGATCTGCCGCGCACTTTTTCTAGGGGAGGGTGAGCGTACTGCTCAAATGTGTTTCAGGGGGGACTTCTTGGAAGGATCGCAGGTGGGACTTCTACTTGGTGGGTGCGAGGGTACTTCCTCACTGATGATGTGGGGGGCCTTTATCACGGTAGGTTCAGGCACACCCTGGGTTGGAACATGTCATCGCTTCTACCGCTGTGGTGGTCACCTCCTTTCTACCATCAGTTAAGAGACTCCGCTTTTGGCCTTCTCACGAGGCCCTGCCATCGAGCGGCAATCAGGGGCTCATCTCTCGGCAGGGACTGGTTGTCTCACATAGGGGTTAAGTGTTCGTGTGTTCACTATTGCGGGTCGGCCGTCGGCATCTGGGAAACGGCCTGGTTTTGTTTCGAGCGTCGACCTGGGAGGCCGCCGGACCCACGACAGCCTCCCAGGGCGGAGGCGGTGCCTCAGGGGGTCGGTCCTGGGCGGGACTTTGTTTGACCGACCGGCGGGAAGCGGATGCTCTTCGCATCCTGTGGCATGGAACGTGTTTTCACACTGATCTGGTGGGTTGGTCTCGCACACACGGGCAGATTCTTTGCGGCGAGACCTGCTGTCTCCAACTTGCTTCAGGTGGGCTTCTGCGGATAGGTTACCATTTTCAACCGCAGAACGTGTGTAACTGGTGGGTCAGGGGGGAAAGGTTTTTTGGCGGGAGCCACGCCTTTGAGGTCGTGGCCGGTTCTTGTATTGGTGTAAACTGTTGAGGGTTGTCGTGTTCACCGTTGCGAGGCGATGGAGGATTTACAGGATCACGAGCTTTGCCGCAAGCCCAATTTTTCGTTTTTTGCTGCCAGGGCTTATTTCGGCGTTCCTCGATTTCAACCCTCCATCCATATTTATCGGCAAGATCGATTCAGGCGTTTCGTCTTTTGTTTTCGGCGGGTTCGTCTTTTCCCGTCGTCCTTCTATCGTACAACCGGCCGGAACTTTTACCGAAACTTGTCTTTGGCCGCAACAGCAGTTTTTCGAGAAATCGCCGTATGCCGTGCCTGTTGTCTTGTAAGGGCCATTCATGAATTGCCCCTGCCGAGACGCGAGTGAATTGGGTTGATTATCCAAGGTTGAATGCGGACCTGACAAGCAGGTCCCTCCGAGAAATCGTTTGGAGGGGCACGCTTGTCGTGCCCGCCGAAAGCGAATCCATGATCCGATTCTGGAAAGCGGACCTGACAAACTGGTCCCTCCGAATGAATACGGACGTGACAAGCACGTCCCTCCGGGCTGATGAGAAGGTCCGCGACCCCGTCGGTAGAGGAACAGGGGGTGACTTGCACGCGGGCGCGTTTCGGCGGAACATCGCTTTTTCGACGATCGGGTTGCAGCCGACCGGCCAATGCGCGCCTCGAGACACATGCGTTGTGGACGGTATCAGCTTTAGCAAATTGCAGGCCAAATGTCCGTAATTCCCCCCACGCTGGTGGACCTGATTGGCTCAAAACTCGGAAAAAGGGCTGACTTTTGCGTCACAACCGGTAAAATTGAACGGCGAGGGACGATACAATGGTGAAGCAAGCAGACACAAAAATTACCCCGCCTCAAACAATCCCGCCCTGGTTCAGCACCATTGACGGATGCGACACGGTGCTATCATTAGGGTCCATCGCCAGCAGTGAGAACGGAGCGGTGCGACGGACCATCGGATAAGTCGGTTGAGTGAAGTCAGAAGGGGAAATCGGGCTAAATCAGTTGGCTCAATGAGGAGTTGCCCACGCTGCCTCAAGAGAGATTGACCCTCCGTCACGGACGACGCTGAATGGCTGGATGCCAGCCCGCCGGGTTGTCACAACCCACCATGGTCCGAGCGAGAGGAGTCATACCATGGGAGCCGTCGCCGATTATATTTCCGAAGTGCGGGGTTGGACCGAGTCTTCTACTTCGCAGGCGACCAGGGACCGGACAGAAGAATTTCTGGGGTATTTCACCCAATATCATGGGCGGATATTCGGATACATCTTCAGTATGGTGCCAAACGAGCAGGACGCACGGGACATTTTTCAGAAGGTGTGTCTTTTGCTCTGGCAGAAATTTGAGAGTTTCGATCGGGAAGCGGATTTCTTCGCCTGGGCCTGTGGCATGGCCTACAATGAGGTGAGGAATTACTTCCGCGTCAATTCGCGTTCGCGCCTCTCGTTTAGCCAGGAACTCCTGGATACAATGGCGCAAGAGCGCGAAGATCCCGAAGAAAGCGACCGACGCCTGGAAGTCCTCCGCCGCTGCCTGGCGGAACTTCCGCAGCATGAGCGGGACCTGCTGCTGGAAGTCTATGCGGAAGGTCGCTCAATCCGGGAAATCGCGGAGCGACGCGGGAAGGCAGCGCAAACGCTGTACAACCGCCTCAACCTCATCCGTCGGAAACTGTTCGCTGAGGTTCAACAGGCCCTGGCCGAAAACTGACGTGGATGCTCACTCTGCTGGATGAGCCATTTGCGAGAGGACACCGCGCTTGTGAAGCACGCAGCAGAGGGTGATCTCGTCGGTCGGCCAATTTGAAAGATCCCGATCGAGCCATGCTCTCCAGCAAAATCCGCGATGAACTTCTGACTCTTCTGGATGCCCTCGTGAATGAGACAATCACCCCCGAGGAGCACCGTCGGCTGGAAAGTCTGCTGCTGGCAGACGGGGAGGCCCGCGAGTTGTTCCGGCAATATGTGGGCCTGCACTGCCAGCTCCGCCAGTTGGCCCAGAGTTGGGCAGAGGAAAAACTGTTGCGACTGACCGAGGCGATCGAGACGTCGGCCAATTCATCGGCCCCCATGCCCACCCCGGATAGCCCACGGCCCGGCCTCATCTACGGAGTGATTCTCAGTCTGCTGGTGGGCTTCGCAGCGGGAGTCCTCTGGTTCCGACACCTCACTGCGGACAATCCAGTTGTCTCGCCAGAGAATTGCTCCCGATCAGCCTCTCCGGCGAGTCACATCCCTCCGCCACCAGAGCGTCTTCCCCATGATCGCCCGTGACCTGTTCCGCTCCATGCACGGCAGCCGCTCTAGGGGATAAACCCGACCGCCTGAAGATCACTGATAATCCCGGACCACAGCCCGTTCGTCTGGCTTCCCACCTGACTGATAGCGCCAATCATCACGGCCAGGAGTAGGGCCAGCATAACGGCGTACTCGACCGTCGTGGCGCCGTGCTCCTCGCAAATGAATTGGCTTTCTCGCCGGAACAAGGGAGGTTTTTGCCAAAGTGGAAGACGAGATTGACGCATGGGATTGTCTCACCAGGTCGTGATTTACGTCGTGATGCTGACAGTTCCCGCGTGCCGCCTCACGGCGCGCCGCCCGATATTCTGGCACACCGTCGAGGGAGTTCGAAAAGCCGTCGGCACACGGGTTTCCCCAGGAAAAAGGCTCTATAAGAAACCTAGTTTTTTCTGGAAGGAACGTCAAATAATGGGAGTGGTGGTTCCTGAAAACAGCGGGGCACCGACGATTGTGCGGCCAAAAACGGAGTCCGTGGGGTATTGCATCGACATGGGTGACGACCCCTCGCGGGCCCCTGCATCATCCCTGATTATCTGCGCCGCCGGAAAGGGAACGCGACCCTCGACAGGGCCCTGGGCAGGAGTCGGACTCAGCCTGGTTGGACCTAAGTCTCAGGTTCGTATTTTGAACTTGGCTTTCCCCGTTTCACCGATCGGGCCCCCTCCAGTTCGTACAGTCCTCATATTCAGGCAGGGGCGACTTGTGAATCGCCCCTACAAGACGGCGTTCTGGCCATTGACGGATCATTACAAAACGGCCGATTGGTCAGACAGGACGCTGCTTTGACCCTGCGCAACGCTCTTCCCGCCAGTATTTAACCCCCTCCATAATGGAGGAAAGAATGCTTGTGCTTCGTTGCGTGGAGCAATCTCAAGGAGACTGACTGAAAAACCGCCAGAAGTTCGTTCCTCGAACTACGAGAAAGCAGGCCGGAGTTATGGAACAGCGGGAGATTTTCTTTTCGGGAATGGTTCAGGGAGTGGGTTTCCGCTACACGACGCAGAGAATTGCCGCCCGATATCAGGTCACGGGATATGTGGAGAATCTTCCGGATGGGCGGGTCCATCTGGTGGTGGAAGGGGATCCTCAAGAGATTGATCGTTTCGTGAGCGAGATTTACCAACATTTGGGAGGTTTCATTCGCTCGGCGGATGTGAATCGGGGGCCGGCCACGCAGAAATTCCAGCGGTTCTCCATCCGTTATGGCGGGACGTGAGACCGCCCGCTCGGCGAGAGACGGGGCAGTCGCCAAAATCTGGCAAAATTGCTTCCCGTGAACCACAATAAAAAGAAGAACGTAACGCGAAGCACGCAGTTGCCCATTGTCAAAAGTGTGTCTCTGGTTATGGATCGGGGTATAATCCCCCCGAGTAGGTGTATTCTTCGCCTATGTGGACCGTAAACCCAAACTTTCCCGTAGCGGACTGGTTGAGCTCGCTTCAGACGCTCCTCGCGATGCTTCCCGTATGGATCAAACCTTTGTGGATCGTCGCGGTGGGCGTCTTGGCGGCGGTGGTTGGACTGTGGGTGGCGCTGGCCCTATTAGGACGGCTGGCGCCGCGGGTGGCCGCCATTTTGCGGACAACCAGTAAAGAGGCAACGTCTCAGCCCCTGTTCTACATTCTCCTGTCGCTGGGGATTGTGATGCTGCTTCTGTCGCCGATTCTCCCTTACAACACGTTTGGCGAAGACATCAAACTCCTCAAAGCCGAGGGATTGACGTTCATCAAGTTGCTGGCCATTGTCATGGCGGTGTGGACTGCCAGTGTGTCCATCGCCGAAGAGATCGAAGGTCGCACCGCTCTTACCGTGCTCAGCAAGCCGGTGGCGCGGTGGAAGATGCTGATCGGAAAGTTCCTGGGTGTGATGCTCCCTGTGACGGTGATGTTCATCGTGCTGGGAGCACTGTTTCTGTGTGCCGTTTCTTACAAAGTGAAATACGATGCCCGGGAAGTCTCCCGTCCTGACCCCACCGTCGAGGAGTGTCAGGGGGAGATTCTCCAGAGCGTCCCCGGGCTGGCACTGGCCTACCTGGAGGCGCTTGTGATGGCCTCCGTCGCGGCTGCCATTTCCACCCGATTTCCGCTGCTTCCCAATCTTCTGGTGTGCGCGTCGATTTACGCGCTGGGCCATCTTTTGCCGACAGTGGTCATCGAAACCGCGGATCGCCTGGAGTTTGTAGCATTTGCGGCAAAACTTCTGGCCGTGGTTCTGCCGGGACTGGAATACTTCAGCATGGAGACGGCGATCGCCACCGGACGGCCGGTCTCTTGGGATTATCTGGCCCTGGCTGGGCTGTACAGCCTCGTGTACATGGGGCTGAGCATGGTCCTGGGGTTGCTCCTGTTTGAGGACCGTGACCTCGCCTGAAAAGCGGCGATCCCAGGGTTCGGCTTGCCGGCCGGGTGTTGCTTTTGGGCAGCACAAAACGCTGGGATGTACTCTTCTGGAACAATTCGCCCACGTCCCCGTAAGCGTTTTGGCCGCCTTTCATCGCGATTTGCCCCGTCTTTTTCCACAGGCATGGGACTTGCGGCCAAGTAGAGGTGCGGTTAGCTTTCTCTGTTAGGTTCGCGGCCCTGAAGGATATCCCGTGCCATGGTCCATGTCGCCGAAATCACGCGGTGGGACGAGCTCGCCTCGCTCCAGCTTGTCTGGCGGGAACTTTGGGGAAAGACCCGCCGGACCTCGTTCTTTCAGAGTTTCGAGTGGTTCGCGACCGCGTGGAAGCACTTCGGCGACACGCAGACTTTTCGCGTGCTCGTGGTTTCCGACGGTAATGAAGTCATCGGCCTTTTGCCGCTGGTCCTTCGTCGGGAGTCTTCCCGCCTGGGGGCATTTCATGTTCTGACGTATCCTCTGGACAACTGGGGTGACTTTTTTGGGCCGATCGGACCACATCCCACAGCGACGCTGCTGGTCGCGCTGCGACATCTTGCCGAGTCCCGACGAGACTGGGACGTCCTCGACCTGCGATGGGTCGATCGGGACCGCTGCGATCAGCTTCGTACGCCGATGGCCATGAAGCAGATCGGTTTGGTCCCCCTGGCGCAGATCTGGGACCGGTCCGCGGTGATCGACGGGCGTATGGGATGGGAGGAATACTGGGCCACCCGTAGCAGCAAGTTTCGTAATAATCTGCGGCGGGCGGAAAAACGGCTGCTGGCACGGGGTCGCGTGGAGTTGGTACGCTATCGTCCCGCCGGCGCCACCTGGGGCGACGATGATCCGCGGTGGGACCTTTTCGATGCCTGCGTGAATTTGGCGTCCCGCAGTTGGCAAGCTCACCAGGATCACGGCACAACACTCTCGCACGAATCCGTGTACGGCTTTCTTCGTGATGTCCACGAGGCCGCGGTCAAGCTGGGCTGCCTCGACCTCAATCTATTAACCGTGGATGATCAGCCCGTCGCCTTCGCCTACAACTACGTTTACGAGGGGCGTGTCTTCGGTCTGCGGACCGGATACGATCCCGATTGGGCCGATGCAAGCCCGGGGAACGTGCTCAAGTTCTGGATGATCCGGGATTCTTTTGAGCGAAAGGACGAAGAATTTGATCTTGGACCCGGGTCGCTTGCCAGCAAAGAGGCGTGGGCTACCGGTTTCGTGGAAAGTTACCGCTACACGTACTTTTCGCCCCGGTCTCCGCGAGCCCAGCTCCTCCGCTGGAAGCGCTGGTGGGATACGCGGCTGTTCTCGACCGAGCAGCTTCTCGCCCGGCGCTCAGCGTGACAATTTTTTCCAGCGATTCTGGTCGTCTCGCCCGATGGAAAAGCGCAGATCAAGTGCCTGGAGATGACAGGTTGATCTCCAGGGTTTGCTGCCCCTGGTTGGTGATGGTCACCTTCTGATTGTTCCCCTTGGCATTGGGAGGAATTTGCGGGGCCGCCTGGATTTGCTGTCCTTGGGCGGCCATTTGCGCCATCTCTTCACTGCTCTTGGGGAACTCTATTTTGCCACCGCCTGTGACGGAGACGATCTTTTCTCCGGGGAGGACGCCGGAAATCGAGAATTTCCCCTGCTTGATGGGCCCCCCTGCACTGGGACCTTTTCCGTCGGCGGGCGAGAGCGTGATGTAACCTTCCTCCACGGGACGGCCGTCAAATGTGACCGTTCCAGAGACCGTCACCCCGTCCGACTTGCTGCATCCTGGCAAGCTGACCAGCGCGAATCCCAGGAAAGCGATCAGTCCCAGGATCAAAGCGCGCAAAGGATCTCCCGTGTTGGAGCGTGAGTGCTGTGAACTTCTCATAATGCCATCCGTTCTCCTCTAATATTGTGGACTCAGCCGAGGCACCATTCGGATCAAAAACATTTCCGCCGTCAGAACGCTTGCACGGACTCCTGCCCATTGCGGGTACCCAGGTAGCGCCAGGTGAGCAGGTCGATGGTGTTGCTGAAAAACCGGACAGAACCGTCCGCCATACCCACGTTGACACCGCCGGGATGACGGCTACGCGCTCCAGCATACGCCCGGGCAGCGCTGGGGGTCCACCATGCGTTGCCGCCAATACTCACGCAGGGTTCGGTGTAAATGGTATCGCCCTGGTTTTGCGGGCAGGGGCCGATGATTCGGTCGGGGGCAGTGGAGTTGGGGGTGATCGCGTTGCTGTACAGCGCTCCGCCCATGTTGCCGTAAATGATACTCCCGATGGGCCCGCCCCACCAGGTCACAGTGGGCATGATTCCTTCGGAAATCATGGTTGTGTTGGACGTGCCGTCAATGATCTCGGCAATTCGCACACCTCGCGTTTCCACACCTGCCCCTGTATCAAAGCTCTGGTTGTGCCGGACAGCGAAGACACCCGGCTTCCAGGGGCCACTGGTTCCGTCCTGCACATCCTCACCGTACATGTCCCCCGAGCCCACACATCCGCGATAGTTTCCCCGATAGAATCCGTAGGCATTCGTGTTGAGTTCATTTCCCCACGGACCACCATCGCTGGGGCAATTGAACACGGGAATACGCGTATGGCGGGCTGTGCGAAGTCGCGTGTCATCACCAATCGGTCCGTTTGGGCCAGGATAGCTGGTCACATAGCCCCGCTGCGGGAGGGTCCAGTAATTCTCATACACGGCCTGCTGCTCGATGTAGGGAAGAATCAATTGCGTCCAGGTATAGGTGTCCCAGATGTCGTACTTTCGGGCGTAGGGGAATTCGTTGAACTTGTCATGAAAATTGTGGCAGCCCAGCACGAGTTGCTTGATGTTGTTAACGCACTGGGAACGCCGCGCTGCCTCTCTGGCAGCCTGGACCGCCGGTAAAAGCAACGCAATAAGAATCCCAATGATGGCGATCACCACAAGGAGCTCCACCAGCGTGAATCCACTTCTTGTCGGATGATGGGCGGACATACGAGGACCCTCCTTTTGAGAAGAACCCACACATTGAAAAAGCTGACTGCGACCAGCCTCCCCGAAGTTATGCTACTCCGGTGACACACCCAGTGCAAACCACTTTTGCGCAAATCCATTGTCATTTTGCGCAAACGCTGTGGCCGACGATTTTCAGAACCAAGATCCTTCGACCGTGGTCGTTTCCGGCGGTGGCACAATCTGCATCAGTGATACGTTCGGCAAAAAACGCGTGAAAATTGGCCTGTCCGAGGGCGCAAAACGGTTGACGATCATCCTCACGGTCAAGAAAAACCTATGTTTTTGTGGGAGGTCCGCGCATCCTTTTTGCATTGGTTGGCCATTTCCAGTGCCATCGAGGGAAGAGACGAGCACCATTGACTGCGATACATCAGCACAGCAACCAGCCCTTCGCGAAGGCGGAAACAGCAGACGTGATGCCGAGTCTCAGACGGCATCACCTGCAGCGCGCCGTGTGGTTGGTGGCACTCGTGTGGTCGAGTGCCATACTGGCGGCTCTGTGGGGAACGTTCCTGGCCGATCCGCACATCCGGTCTCCCGGCGTGGTCCTCGGACTGGGGCTCCTGTGGGTGGCCGGAATCTCTGCGATCGTCCTCGCTGGCTATCGTCTGCTGCGAGTTTACGCCGTTCCTGAAGCCGATACTGGTAAACAATTCATCTACCGGCTCATCACAAAACAAACGAAGGCCGCCATCGGCGTTGTGGATCCTACCGGCAGGTTTTCCCTGGTGAACGAAAGTTTCTGTGAGATCTTTGGCCGATCGGAAGAAGAAATAGTCGGTCAGAAACTGCTGCGTTTTGTTCATCCAGAGGATCACCAGCTTGTCCGAGAGCAGCTTCGATTACGGCGTCAGGGGCTTTCTTCCACTTATCAACTCCGCATCGTGCGGAAAAATGGAGAGGTACGCTGGATCCTGGCGGCTGTGGCGCCGGTGTACGATCAGACCGGTCGATACTGCGGGGGCATGGGGTTGGTCACCGACATTACCGAACAAAAACAGGCCGAAATCGCCCTCCGTGATCACGCCGCCAAGCTCGAACAGTTGGTCCGGGAACTGGAAGAAGCCCGGCAGGAAGCCCAGGCTGCCCTGCGGGCCAAAGACCGATTCCTGGCCAGCGTGACGCACGAACTGCGAACGCCCCTGACGGCCATTCTCGGATATGCCGAGACGCTTCTGATCGAAGGCGATCTCAACCGCGCTCCACCCACCCGAATTGCCGCCATTCAAACAATCCTGCGCAATGGCCAGTATCTGCTTCAGATCGTCAACGATTTGCTGGAGCTTGCCAAGTCCGAATCGGGACGCCTGGAAATCAACCCTCGGGATTGCTCTCTGGTGGAACTCGCTGAAGATGTCATCCGGTTGATGGAGATCCGCGCGCGGACCAAAGGATTGCCGCTTCGCCTGGAAATTCGCGGCCGTGTCCCACGCCGCATCCGCATTGATCCGGTGCGTGTCCGACAGATCCTCATCAATCTCCTCAGCAACGCGATCAAATTCACCGAATCGGGCTCGGTACGGCTTGTGGTCCAGGTGCCGCAAACCGACGACGGCCAGTGCTCCCTCCTGTTTGAAGTTATTGACACCGGCATTGGCATTCCCGCCAAAATATGCGAAAAAATCTTTGAGCCTTTCCACCGTGGCGATCCCAGCGTCAATGCCCGATTTCCTGGCACCGGCCTGGGCCTGGCCTTCAGCCGCAGTCTGGCCCGGCGTCTGGGCGGCGACATCACGGTTGTCAGCGAGGTGGGGCTGGGAAGTAATTTCCGCGTAACGATTCCTCTCGGCCCCGCCGATCAGTTTGAGTGGGTCGACCCGGCCGAGTTACGCACGGAGGGAAAAATTCAGGAACACACTTTATCGGAAAGCCCCCAAGGTCTGTCGCGAAGCTGTCGTATTCAGGCACGCGCTCTCCTCGTGGAAGACGCAATTGAAACCAGGCGCCTTTTCCAACACATTTTGCAGTCGGCCGGGGTCGAGGTATCCACCGCAGAGACCGGCCGCGACGCGGTGCGGATGGCCCTGGAGAATCATAGGGAGGGAAGACCATTCGACTGCATTCTTCTCGATATCAATCTTCCCGACATGGAGGGATACCGGGTCGTCCGGCTATTGCGGGAATCCGGTTACACAGCGCCGATTATCGCTCTCACAGCCGGCACTGAACCTGGCGAGCGTGAGCGGTGCTTTCTGGCTGGATGCGACGATTTCGCCACCAAACCGCTCGATCGGTGCACGCTCCTCAAACTGGTTGCCAAATACGCCCCGCGGGTTTCCGGAATTCCCTGCGAATGTGGGGCCGCAACCGGTGATACGTGTTTTCGCGCCGCCAAAGTCGGGGCTCGCTGTCTCAACGCCGAGCTTGCGCGGCAGGGCGCGGTCGTTTCGGGCGGCTCTGACGCCAATCAATTGCAGTAGGTGCGGTGGGGAAAACCTCAACGGGAAACGGGAAGGCACGCGGGACCAAGTGGTTCGAAGTATTTGTAGGTGAGAATGTACTCCCGATGACCCAGTTTCTCCGAAGCGGTCTGCTGACCGCCAGCCACTTCGAGGAGGAGTTTGAAAATGCGGTCCGCAACCTCTTCCACGGTGGCCTTGCCCGAGAGCACCTCGCCCGCGTTGATGTCCATGTCGCCTTTCATGCGGAGGTACGTTTCGGGATTCGCACAGATCTTGATAACGGGTGAAATCACGGATCCCACCACGGAACCTCGGCCCGTGGTGAAGAGGATCAGATGACATCCACAGGCGATGAGCTCGATGATTTCCGCGTTGTCGGCGATGTTGGGAAACCCGAAACGCACCTCGCCATCGGGGACGACGTCCAGGAGGTACAGGCCGGGTTGTGGCGGAACGTCACCCGGCTTGAGGATTCCGACGATGGGGCGATGGCCGCTCTTCAAATAAGCGCCGAGCGATTTTTCTTCAATTGTCGTTAAGCCGCCTTCGGTGTTTCCTGGAGCGAAACTGGCATGACCCAGGGTGGCGTAGTAGCGCGCAGCTTTTTCCACAGTTGCCCGCAGAAGCTCCGCCAGTTCCGGTCGGGCAGCCCGTTCTGCCAGGAGGGACTCGCACCCCAGAAGTTCGCCGGTTTCCTCGAAGATGGCCGTCGCTCCGGCGTCCACCAGCCGATCAAACACCAGCCCACACGCAGGATTGGCTGTCAAGGAACTGGTGGCATCGGAGCCTCCGCAAATCGTTCCCACCACCAGGTCAGAGATAGACATGGCACAGCGGGGAACATCCGCGAGTTGGCGGAGGGTGTTTTTCACCCATTGGCGCCCCAGTTTGATACTTCTTGCCGTACCACCGCTTTCCTGGATAACGATGGTTTCCACGGGCCGACCTGATTCGGCGATGGCCGCGGCCAGCCCATCGCGGTCGAAACTCTCACACCCCAGGGAAACAAGCAGGGCACCGCCGACGTTGGGATGGGTGGTCAATTGACGGAGGATCCGCTCGGCATACGCACTGGGGTAACAACCAGGAAACCCCACCACCTCCACATCCTGCCGTCGGAAGGGGGCCGCAATCTCCTCCGCCACATGTCGGGCACATTCAACCAGGTAGACGACGAGCAGTCGGTTGCGGATGCCCTTACGACCATCCGCCCTGGCATATCCCTGCCAGGTGTGTTGCTCGGCGAGCCTTTGAGCAGGGGTCTGGTGTTGATCGACGGGGCTGGACGCCATGGCTTTTTCTCCTATATCCAATATCCAAGCGCGGGTCGCGCCGCAGTATTCCGCGTGAGGTCCTGAGAGTCACTCAACCCGGGGAAGCACCACCGCGTTCAGAAGTCGCCTCCGACTCGCCCGTCCCTTCTGAGCTGATTTCGCCCGGGACTGCGGTGCTTTCCTCAGCAGGCGGTGCCGGAACGCTGTTATCTGGAGTGGGGGCGGTATCGGTTTCTTGAAATGCCGCGGGTGGGGACGCGGTGGTTTCCTCGCTCAACTCCAGGTCGGCGCTCAGTTCCAGACCTTCCGTTACTTCGGCTGCTGGTGAGCCCGTGTCCAAATCTTCCTCTGGAAAAGCAGAGACGGCCACCTCTGCCTGCTCCCTTGCAGCCTTCGCTGAAGCGCGCTTTGGCGTGGGCAGATAGTCACTGGCCAGATTGTGCGTGTGAACCCACTCCCCCGGCTCAATATTTCGTGTCGCGTGGCCAATGGGATGCCCAAATTTGATGATCTTTTCACCTTCCGCGATGGGGCGCGTGGCGATCTTGCCCGCCATGGGGACATTCGAAATGACCTGCAATTTGATGCGGTCCAACCGCAGGGTTGTCCCCGCCCTGATCGCCGCGGTCGCAATCACGACGTTGTCCTGGGGATGCAACCGGAGGAGTTTCGGTTTCATCGCGATGTCCTCACTTTCCCACAAGCCAACGCCCCAACCGGGTTTTTGCTTCGCGGCAGCGTTGGACCGAGATAAAAGGCCACCGCAACCTGTGGCGGCTCAGCCGAAAAAAGCACCCTGATCCGCCAACACCGTTGGGACGCGTGTTTCATTCAGTGAATGTCGATGGGAAACCAGATCGCCGGCACCGCCTTCACGCGGCACCTGGTCCTTTGCCATTAGCAGCAATAACACGGAATACCCGGCGGCAGGCCCCACCAGCGCGTTATTGTAGCCTTTAGAGTAGTGATGGGCTACAAGTCGGGATCGACATCGTGAAGTTTGGTCGACACGCATCAGCCGTGTGAAGAGCTCGCTCCGCGCGTCAACCGTAGCCCAACTCTTCCAGTTCGTCCTCCGTCATCCCGAAGTAATGCCCATATTCGTGCAGAATCGTTTTGCGGATCTGTTCCTTCAGTTTTTCTGGATCGATTGTCCCCTCGGGGGTGACCGCCGACCATAATAATCCTTCGCGATAAATGGTTACCCGATCGGGCAAACGAGGAGGACCGCCCAGCCAGTGGCTTTCCTTCTCTTGAATCGGGACGCCGGTGAAAAGGCCCCAGAGGTCGCGCGGATCGGAAATGTTCAACTCTTCCATGACTTTCCTCGACGGATGATCCTCGACGTACAGGGCAACCTCGTTCATGGCGTTGCGAACCAGTCGAGGAAGGGTCTCGATAACCTCTTCCAGGAGGGAATCAAACCATTTCCGGGTGTCTTTATCCATCGTGAATTACTTGCGAGCGCTTCTAAACTGCTGGGGCGCCAAACTTTGTAAACTGGTGCCATAGTGTGCGGGGGTTGGTCTTAACCTCATCGAGGGATTGTCCGCCGGAACCTTCAGATGTCAGAACGGGCATCCGGTCCTCCCCCTGGGCTGCGATCCCCGTATGCTTAAAGTATGACAACTCTGCCGCCCTTTATTTTTGCGACGTGTCAATCAGGGGTCGAGAACGTTCTCAAACGGGAAGCCGCTCGGCAGTATCCCTTTTTACGACCGGCATTCAGCCGTCGCGGTTTCGTCACGTTTAAATTCGCTGACGCCACCCAACCTCTGGAGGGGTTTCGGTTCGAGGCCGTTTTTGCGCGGGCATGGGGCTTCACGCTGGGACGTGTTGAGGTTGGTGATCAGGCGGAAGCGGCGCGGCAGGTCTGGAAGCTGATTGGGGAAATCCCCGTTCGGATGGTACATGTTTGGCCACGGGATTCGGCACCCCCCGGCCGAAGCGATCCGGACACCCCCTGGCCGGACGAGGTTGAGCAGATTCGCTCGCTCATCTCCGCCGCTGCTCCTGAGTCCGTCAATCTTGTCGCGCCGGACACGACTCCTCGTAGGGGACTTCGCGGGCAGTGGGTTCTCGACTGCATCATCGTGGACCCCGACGAATGGTGGGTGGGGATTCATCGCCTGGAAGGTCCGGAAACCTTCTATCCCGGCGGAAGATTTCCACTCTGTTTGCCAGAGCATGCCGTTTCTCGTGCATATCTCAAAATGGAAGAGGCCTTGAGGTGGTCGCAGTTTCCTGTACCGCCCAATGCCCGGTGGGCGGAGCTGGGCAGTGCACCCGGCGGGGCCAGTCAGGCCCTTCTCGATCGCGGTTATGAGGTCCTCGGTGTGGACCCGGCCGAGATGCACCCGGCTGTTCTAAAACATCCCAAATTCACCCACCTGCGCCGTCGGACGACGCAGGCACCACGTCGCGCGTTCAGGAAAATTCGCTGGCTCGCCGCCGACATCAACGCCGCTCCTAATTACACCCTCGATGCTGTGGAAAGTCTTGTCACCTACCCCCAGATCAATATCCGGGGCATGATTCTCACGTTAAAGTTGCCCGAGTGGACCCTGGCGGACAGAATCCCCGAATATCTGGAACGCATCCGCAGTTGGGGGTACAACGTGGTTCGGGCACGACATCTGTGGTATAACAAGCAGGAGATCTGCGTCGCGGCTCTGATGCGGCCGTTCAAACGTAAGCCTGTTGTCGTGCGGCAGAAAGCCAGGCGAAAACGACCTACCTGAGCGCGGACCGGGATCCGATACAAATTGCCCAAATTCGGATCTTCGCCTATTGGGTTAGCGTGTTTTCCCTCGGTATTTCCTTCCGATAAAGAGATAGTCGCCCTCCTGTGGTTCCGGGGAGATTCTTTTTTCATCAGCCGTCACTGCTGGCCCCGGACTCCGTGGAGAACCCATCGAGCCAACCAGCGTTCCGAAGGAGTCCCAGATGAAACTCAAATGCCTCGACATGGTGAAGTGGTGCACTGTTTTGGGGTTCTTTGGGGTGTGCGGGATGAGTGGTATCGGGTTGGTCCTCGCTGGGCCTGGCGACGGGAAAGATTTTCAGCCGGACAGTCGCGCTGCCGCAGTGGAAGTGACCTCATTAGACTTGGCGGTTTTCGCGGACGACCCGGATAAAATGGAAGGTCCAGAGCTGGACCTGGGAAGCGGATCGGGCTCGGCTGGCGCACCTCCCGGAGCAGAGGCAAACGAGATCCCCGGTAGCGCAAACCCGGCTCGTCAAGAAGCTAAGTCCGAGCCTTCAGAAGGCTCTGCCGCCGACAAACAGAATATGTCCCCGCCGTCCGGGGCGGAAACCGAAGGCCCATCCGCTGAACCGAAAGCACCCCGGCCAAAGGAATCGGCAGAATCGGTTAGCCCCAAAAAAGACCGGGAAGGGGAACCATCTCCACAGAAAGGGAACGCACCCAAGATCGACCCCTCGGCGGTCGGCCATCCCCTGGCATCGGGGATCGTCAAGCTTTTGGCCCCGGAAACAGTTGGTCAAATGCATTCCACTGGCGTGGACAGCCGATTCCAGCAGTTCCTTAGCTACACGGCATCGCGGCTGGCCGCCACCCGAGGGGTGTATACAGGGAATGAAATCAACGGGCTGGCCCGGCTGAGTTGGTTCGACCATCTTCTCCGCGAGCCACTTCGTGTCCCTCAGGAAGCGGAGGAGTTCACACGGTACCTCCATGCGGGTGCGCTTTCTGACAGGGCGGCGGGACTTCGTTTCCTGCTGCGAACCGCGCGGGCCCGAATGGACGTGCCCCCCTCCACGATCGAGCTCGATGAGCATTCGAACGATCCGGTTGAGTTCCTTCAGAGAACCCTTGTCCAGGCCTACAACCTGTACGCACAAACTGTCAAGCCGCTTTCACAGGCTGAATTCACCGAACTCGCGCGACGCATCAATTACGTGATGACCACCAACACCGTTGTGGGGCACACCGTCAACGACCGCGGTAGTGCGAGGCGGCTTGTGCAGCTTTTGGAAAAAATGGATCGGGCGGCGCAATGGGACATGGCCGAAGTGCTGGCTGGCCTCAACGACCGCTTGTTCCTCGAGAGCCTCCGGCAAGCACTCGGCGGCTCGGCAGGTCACGGAACGCAAACAGCCGTGCCCGGCGTCAGCGGCACTGTCGTACGGAAGATCGAGACCTCTGTGGGAACAATTGTGGTGGGGGGAACGGGCATTAACGAGTACCGCCTTGAAGAGATGAAAGGTGTCGTTGCGATTGTCGATTTGGGGGGCGACGACGTGTATTGGGAGGGCACGGTCTCCGTCGATCGCCCGTTGCTGCTCATCCTCGATTATTCGGGGAACGACCGTTATCAGGGTAAACTGCCGGGAATTCAGGGGGCCGCGATCCTCGGTGGTTCGCTGCTCATCGACTTGGCGGGAAACGACATCTACTGGGCGCAGGATGTGGCCCAGGGAAGCACTTTGGGCGGTGTGGGGATTCTTGTGGATTGGGCTGGAAACGACCAGTATTTGGGGCTTCGCCGCGTGCAGGGTCAGGCCATCGGAGGTGTGGGGGTGCTCATTGACCGGGAAGGGCAAGACGATTATCACGCTGCGATGTGGGCCCAGGGATTCGGTGGCCCACTCGGTTTCGGCCTGATTGACGACCTTGCCGGGGACGACCACTACTACGTGGGCGGTCGCTGGTACGACTCGTATCCCGAGACGCCGGGTTACGAAGGGTGGGGCCAGGGCGTTGGCTCAGGGATTCGGGGAGCTGCCAACGGCGGGATTGGTGTGCTCCTCGAAGGAGCGGGGGATGACACCTACGAGTTCGACTATTTCGGCCAGGGTGGTGGTTACTGGCTTGCCATCGGCTTCGCCCGGGATTTTGCTGGCAATGACCGTCGGCTGGGGGCCACACTCAAGGCCTATGATGGCTCCGCGCGAACGCAGCAGCGGTTTCAGCGTTTTGGCAATGGCTGGGGATGCCACATGGGTGTGGGGGCCCTCATCGACGATGGAGGTGACGATGAGTACCACGGTTCCATCATGGGGACCGGGTTTGGTTGGGACCTCTCGGTGGGCTATCTGCTGGAACTGAGCGGCGACGATCACTATCTCGCCCGGGTGGGAGGAGTTCAGGGGCAGGGTGCCCAGGCTAGCCTGGGGGTTCTCTATGACTTCGAAGGGGCCGATGAATACAGTGGCACAAGCCAGGGATATGCGTCGAGCGCTATCACCTACCACCCGTATCCCACCTGCGGCGGTAATTTCAGTTTTGTGGTGGATTACGGCGGGATGGACCGCTACGGTTCGGGCGCGAAAAACAACGCGATCACCCGACGGGGGACGGGCGGATTCATCGTTGATCGTCCCAAAGAGGAAGAGTTGCAAGCCGCCCAGGTCGAATCGTCCGATTCGCGTGACACGCTCAGCGCTGGCAATTCGCGATAGCCGTCCTGAACAGAACGCATCGGGCAGCACGGTGCGTTTGCACCGCCTTTCCCAGAGCAACGCGGTCCTGATCCATGCTGGTAGGCACTCATAAGCAAGCGGGAAAAAGCCTATCCCCCGAGTGAAAAGAACAGGGACGACCAGCCAGTCGTCCCTGTTTCTGTTCTGGCGGATTGTCATCGGCCAGAAGGCCGTAATTTAGACATATTCAATTAAAAGAAGTGGGCCTCAGTGTCGTGCGACACGTTCATTGGCCACCACACGCATCCGGTCAGGCACGACCGGGTGCATGGTGTCACTCAGTGCCCGATGGAAGCGGGAGCGGCAGCGGACCCTGCGGGGCCTTCTGCTGAAGGGTCAATGCCATGGTGACGAGGAGCTTCACCACGCCCTCCTCAATATCGATTTGCGTGGTGCCTTTGTCGCCCTGCACGCTGGCGGTCAGCGTGACACGGTCCTTCGAGCTCACCAGCGGCAATAACTGCTGCACCTGGTCGCGGGTTTCTGCCTTTTCTGCGACCACGCTGATGAACTTCATCAGCGGATTGAGAGCGATGTACATGTCGGCCAGCTTCGTCACGGTTGTTTCACTGTCCATTTGATCGATGGCCTTCTTGAGCAGGTCAGTTGCTTTGGGGGCGGCCGCCATCGCAAAGGCGTGATCAGAAAACGCAAGGACAAAGGCAAAGTCTTCGCCCATCATTTGGCGGATCGGTTCGGGAGCGTCCGTCACCTTGCTCGCCGGAAGATCGAGAACATGAAACCGGAAGCCTTTGTATTCGGCTGCATTGACGTGAAAGTGTTCTTTCACATCCGGTTCCTTTTCCGCAGCCTGGTTGAGCAAATTGAGCAATGATTTCTCCACTTTGGCACCATCTTCGAGCATCATGCCAGAGAGCAATGTCAGTTGCTTATCACTCATCTGACCCGAGAAAGCCAGATCGAGCGTGCCCTTCTCGACCGTGGCTCCCAGGGCATCCAGCAAGGCGTCGATCAAGTCGGTGGCCAGTCGCTTTTCTTTCTTGGTCAGGGTTTTTTCCTTGTCGAGCGACTCACGGAAGAGCTTTTTGTAATTCGGGATGACAGTCGCTTTAAATTGCTCAATATCGCGCTGCCCGAGTCGTGCGGTTTCCCGCAGCATGAACGTGGCGTCCGGAAGCACAAAGCCACTCAGCCGGGTTTTCACGTCCTGATTCTGACGCAGGTTGCGAGCGTACTCGGTACCCGGGCGAGGTACCACGGTGTACACCAGCGAGATGGCGGCCTGCGGGCTGTTCACCGTCAGTCCCACGGTCATCGTGTCGATTTCATCCAGCATGACCTGCATTTGCTGGAAAGAGCGCTGGATCATTTCCCGCTGCTGGGTGACGTCCTGGCCGGTCTCCTTGGCCTGCTGCTGGAGGGCCATCTCCATCCCCTGCTGGATCATCGACAGGCCGAGTTGTTTGAACATCGGCGGGATATTCGCCATGTAGAGCAGAACGCTCAGGTCGTGCGTGCCGGAAAGCTCCGTCAGGCTCGGCGGCGGATTGTCACCGACCTGCGAGAACACCTGCTTGTCCGCGGCTATGATCGCCCAGTTGTTCTTGTTCGCCACAAACACCGTCTGGCCGTTGGGGAGGTCTGCCGACCACAGGTCCCCCTCCTGTTTCAGTTCGATCTCTCGGCTTTTCAGCCATTCCCGCGTCTTATCAAAATCCGTGACGGGGACGTAACCGGCCACCAGGAATTGAAAGCCGTTGGTCTGCACGACAACACCACACGGCCGCTTGGCATCGACGCCGGGGACGCCCGGCTCACCGGTTTGAGCCGCCAGCGAGTTTTTCAGATTCTCGGCCAGACTCTCCATGCCAGCCAGTTTGCCCAGGTACTCAACGTCCTCAAACAGCCGATCAATTCCGGCGAAACTGACCACCACAACCGGCTTGACCTCCACACTGGGAGGCGCCGACGGTTGCTGGGCCAGAAGTTGCCCTGGTAGCGACAGCAAGAGACCGCATGCTGCGGCCACAAAAGCACCAAAGAGATTCCACGACCTCATGACGCAACTCCTTTCCTTCCCTTTTCTAACCAGAGGGTGCTGTAAATCCTGTTTGCCAGATTTACTCTATCGACAGGCTATACACGTTGCCTCCCTGACACGTTACGTCAAGACGAGACGGACGGTGTTTCCTTCTTCGCCCCGAACATCCACGTATTCCCACAGCGAACTCGTCGCAGGTTTGTCCGCGTGTGTTCGCAAAAGCATAGATTAGTATAAGGGAGTTCCCGCAGAAAAGCGACAGGACTGGACGGCTGATCCATCCTGCCTTTTGGAAAAAGCCCCCTGAGACGCCACAGGCACAATGTGCTTTGGGGCAATTCATAAATTGCCGCTGCGGTCAAGCGGGAACCCAAACACGCAAACGAGGCACGGTCGCTGGAGTGGACGGTGGAAACGGGCAAAGCGGACGCGACAAGCACGTCCCTCCGAAAGCGGATTGTCAGGGAGATCCGTCCGGGAAGTCTTTGGGAAGGCCACGCCTGTCGTGCCCGGGGGAAACCTCGGCCTGCCGACAAGAAAAGAAAAACCGGTTTTTTGCGCACACTACTCGCGGCGTTCGCACCTGGATGACCGAAAATCCTATCATCAAGTTGACAATCTGACTGATTTACGCAAACTATGTTTGATGGGTGGAACTAAAGTAACCATGCCCGCGGGTATTCCTCCGCTTCAGAGATTCGATCTCGTCATCGGAGAAACCTCATGAACAACCAGTTGTGGAAGAACGACGAGCAGCTCTTCGCCCTCTTTCGGCAAGAGCTTTCCACGGCGGTGGTGGGAGAGGTGCTGGATCAGATCGGGCTCAACGCCCAATTCTTGCCGATCGCCATCCGCCCTTTGGATCCCCGGATGGTGCTCGTGGGTCGGGCGATGCCGGTGCTTTTTGCGGACTGTTACGAGACGTTTTCTCCCAGTGGACTGAACCCGGTCTTCGCCAAACCGTTCGGACTGATGCTGGAGGCCCTGGATGACCTGCGTCCCAGGGAAGTCTTTGTGGCCACGGGCGGTCGCAATGAGCTTGCCATGTGGAGCGAATTGATGACCGTCCGCGCGGTCCAGTTGGGCGCGGCCGGTGCCCTGGTGGACGGTTGCGTCCGTGATACCGCAGCCCTTGCCCGATTCTCGTTCCCGATTTTCTCTCGCGGGGCGTTTGCCCAGGATCAGCGGACACGGGGGAAGGTTGTGGATTTTCGTGTGTCGGTGCAGATTGGGCATGTGCGGATTCGGCCGGGTGACCTGATTTTCGGAGATCACGAAGGGGTTTGCATTATTCCCCAGGGAGCGGAGGCCGATGTGGTGGAGGCCGCCCTGCAGCGTGTGCAGAAGCGTGCCGAAGCCCGTCGCGAACTGGAAGCCGGCGCCTCCGCGGTGGAAGTCTTTGCCCGACACAACATGATCTGACATGGCCCTTCCGGCCGAAAGTCGCTTTCTTCCCCGGCCATTCTTGAAGTATTCACACTGCCGGCTCTTTTGCCCGCTCTATCCTGAATGTGCGTGCCGCTGGCGAGACGCTTGCGTGGGGAGGGTCAGCGCGATTTGTCCTTCTGCTGATCCTCCGGCTTGACGTAGAACTGACTGAGGTCGATTCCTCCCCGCTGTTCTTCTTCGAGCAGTTTGATGCGCATTTCCAGGCGTTCCACCCGGCGGAGAAGGGTGTAGTAATTGAGAAGGACCATTTCCTCGCGTTTGGGCCGGGGGACGGAGGGATAGCCTAAATGTCGGGAGAGCGCGGCGAACAGGTAGAGCGGATCCTTCCGGCGATTGGCCAGCGCAATCTTTCCTTCTTTTTCACCAAACAGAATGGGCTTGCCGGAATCCCCGCGGAGCTGCCGGTAGTATTCACTCCGCACGAAGATCATATCCGCAATATCGATGAGACCCACCTGTCGGCGGAGATCGAGGATGAATTCCCGCCAGTTTTCATCGTAGATGGGATCTCCAGCCATTGCTTCCAGCCCCTTGTCGTATCCCAGGCGATTGCGGCAGAGGGTTTCAAACTGGTAGAGGAAAACACCCTGAACGCTCGCGCCTTTGGCTTTGTACTCCGCTTCTTTTTCCAGGATCTCCAGCGCGACGCGGAAATCCAGCCGTCCGTCTTCCCGTTCGGCTTCGTGAATGACGAACGCTTGAAAGGGGGTGAAATAGTGGCTGAGCCTGGCCATGGCCGAGGCAAATCCCCCGGTGAAGCGAAGTTCGGTGGTCATGAAGTCAATGGCCAGGGGGAGTTTGGTCGTGGAAAGGATTTCCTGTTTGATGGTTTTGAGAAGTTCCTGGGTGGAAACCCCCTGATCGAGACGTTCCCGAAGGGCCCGAAAGAAATACGCCTGCTCGATGTATTCTTCTCTTTCCAGAAGCATAGCGGGACTCCCGATTGTTTGCATCCAGGCAATCGCGGCGGATAAGACGCTCAATCCCGCCGGGTTTTCTTACGAACCCCTTCTGATCACGAATTCATCGCCGGCGTTTCCTCAGCGATCAGCACACCATCGGCGGAGTTTTCCGCCCGGCCGAGCGTTTTCCCTTTTCATTATGACGGAAAAGTCCCCCGGCAAACACTCCACTTCACCGCGAAGTTCGATTCGCAGACACATTCCGGAGGGACACGCTTGTCGTGTCCGCGTTCCGGAGGGACACGCTTGTCGTGTCCTTTCGGAGGGACATGTTTGTCATGTCCTTTTCTTGGTTGGCCACGCCTATCGTGTCCGCCAGAGAAGGCTTACCCTAAACGGCGTGCACCATAGCCCAGGACAGGACGCCCTGCACCCGATGACGGGGGAACGATGCGGCAGAGAAATTTTTTCGTTTCTGACCGCTGCGGCCACGCCGGGCGAAATCACAGATCGAGGAGCTCTTCGGCAAATTCCTGACGCAGGACGGTGAGGGCCTGTCGGCCTTTGTCGCCCGTCGTCACCACATTCAGCCGTACCTCGCTGGTGCTGATCATTTCCACGTTGATCTGCGAATGGGCGAGGGTCTTGAAGGTCCGACTGGCGACATCGATGTGGCTTTTCAATCCCGTTCCCAGGATCGAGAGCTTGGCGACCTTGGGACGGCCGGTCGGTGGAGCAGCCCCGATCTCCTGGCAGAAAGGCCGGCAGGCAGCCAGAGCCGCCTCGTAGGACGACTGCGGCACGGTGAAACTCATCATCGCTTTGCCGTCCCGACCAACACTCTGCACGATCATATCTACAACGATTTCGCGCTCCGCGACCTGGCGGAAGACGCGGGCGGCCAGCCCCGGGCGATCCGGAATGTTGGAAAGCGTCACACAGGCCTGGGTTTCATCCAGACAGATCGACTCGATTACCAGATCTTCCATCCCATGCAGTCGCCCGATAATCCGATCGCGGTCGTTGCCCAATTCTTCCGGTCGGGCTTCTTCCTCGGCCTGCGGCGGTTCTTTATCCAGCTCAAACGCTGCGTGGACCGTCCGCAGGGCTTCGACGGCGCGGTCCCGCTCCACAAGCACGGAAATTTTAATCTCGCTGGTGGTGATCATGAGGATGTTGATGCCCTTGTCGGCCAGCGCCTGGAACATCCGCTGGGCAACACCCGGTTGTTTGGCCATTCCCAGGCCCACCACCGAGACCTTGGCCACGTTTTCATCGTAATTGACACCTTCGGCTCCGATTTCCCGGGCCGTTTCTTCCACGACGCGGAGTGCGGCCGGGAGCTCTTCCTGAAATACCGTGAAGGAAATGTCTGCGCGACCGCCCTCAGCGACGTTTTGAACGATCATGTCGGTGGCGATGTTCCTGGCACCCAACCGCGAGAAGATCGCCGCGGCGTTGCCCGGCTGATCCGGGACACCGCGGACGGTGATCCGTGCTTCCTTGAGGATGGCGGCCGCCCCACAAACCGGAACGCTTCGCGATTCCGGCATCCAGGAAATAAGCGTGCCTGGCATGTCGCTGAAGCTGCTCCGCACGTGGACGGGCACGGAAAAACGTTTGGCGAATTCAATCGAGCGGTTGTGCATGACGCCCGCCCCCGCGGTGGCTAGTTCCAGCATTTCATCGTAACTGATACGGCTCATCCGGCGGGCTTCCGGGACCAGCCGCGGGTCCGTCGTGTAAACGCCGTCCACGTCGGTGTAAATCTCGCAGGTTTCCGCACGCAGAGCGGCGGCCAGGGCCACTGCCGTAGTGTCACTCCCACCACGTCCCAGAGTGGTGATATCCGCCGTGTCGGTGACTCCCTGGAAACCCGCGGCGATCACGATGTACCCTTCATCCAGCGCCTGACGGATGCGATCCGTCTGGATCGAGCGGATGCGGGCTTTGGTGTGCGTGCTGTCGGTGCGGATTCCCAGTTGCGCCCCGGTAAAGCTGATGGCGCGATGTCCCAATCGGTGGATCGCCATGGCCATCAGGGCCACACTCACCTGCTCGCCGGTGGAAAGGAGCATGTCCATTTCCCGGGCAGGCGGATCGGGATCGATCTGTTTCGCCAATTCGATGAGGTGGTCAGTGGTATGCCCCATGGCGCTGACCACCGTCACCACCTGGTAGCCCTGCTTCTGTGCCCGGATTGCCTTCCGGGCGGCCGCCAGAATTTTTTCAGCGTCGGCAACACTTGTCCCACCGAACTTCTGCACCAGAATGGCCATCGTCAGTTACCCTCGGTTTTGAAAACTTGTGTTTTCCTCCCGACGATTTTCCTTGTGCTCGCGTGTCGTGCGGTTGAAAGAAGCGTAACCCTGCCACAGTGTTCTCAAGCCACGTAGGAAACCCACGTCCGCAAATCCCTCACACGGCAAACCGCCTTAGTGGTTCTGTCCGTGGAGAAAATAGCCCATCACCCTCCAGCCTTCTTCGAAGATCAGCCCGGATTGGGCGGCCGCTTTCTCGTGATAGCCGGAAGCGTTACCCGGCTTGATGCCCGTGCCGGCTATGGCGAACGGTACACATCCATGACTGTGGGTCTTGATGCGGATAGGGGTGGGATGATCGGGGGAAACCATGATCCGGTATTCTCCATGCAAGCGAAGGGCCTCCCACACTGGACCCACAATTTTTTCGTCGATATTCTCTATGGCGCGAATCTTCTCCTCGATGCTGCCTTCATGGCTGGCCTCATCCGGGGCCTCGATGTGAACACACACGAGGTCGTAATCGGCAAGGGCGGCCACGGCGTAGCGCCCCTTGGCGGCGTAATCAGTGTCGATATAACCGGTGGCACCGGGCACATCGATTCGCGGCCAGCCGAACAGCGCCGCCAGTCCCCGCAGCAAGTCCACGGCGGTGATCATGGCCCCCTTCACGCCATAACGCTCTTCGAATCGGGGAAGTTGCGGGGCACCACCGAGTCCCCACAGCCAGATGTTCGTGGCGGGTAGCTTGCCCGCCTTTTTTCGTGCCTGATTGACGGGATGGTCCGCGAGAACGACTTCGCTTTCGGCCATGAGCCGGGCCAGCAGATCACTTCCCGGACCACGAGGGTAAGCATCCAGGACGCTTTGATCGGTCAGGTCGTGCGGTGGCACTGTAAAGGTATCGCGGGAAAACGGGGCAGGTTGATTCCCTCCGCGATAAATGAGCAGGTTGCGATAACTCACCCCCGCGTAAAACTGCAACTGCTCAGACCCCAGCTTTTCCTGAAGCGCCGCCATCAACTGCCGGGCTTCCTCGGTGGAGATGTGACCCGCCGTAAAGTCCCGCATCACCTGGTCGATGATTGTCACCAGGTTGCAGCGGATGGCCCAGTCGTGAGGGCCCAGCTCGATCCCCTGAGCCGCCGCTTCCAATGGAGCCCGCCCGGTGTAGTAGGTCTGTGGATCGTAGCCCAGCAGACTGAGATTGGCCACGTCGGAGCCAGCGGGCAGCGTCTCAGGCACATGATTGGCCAGCCCCACCACACCCTGTCGCGCAATGGCGTCCATCGCGGGAGTCCGGGCAGCCTCCAGGGGAGTTTTTCCGCCCAGCGCCTCCTGCGGTTCGTCAGCACACCCGTCCGGAATGATGATCGCGTATTTCATGGGAATTGTACTGGAAGATCTGTTGCCCGCGGGATGGTGACCTCAATGTCGTTCCGTCCGTTTTAATCCGTTTGACGCTAAGCCGAGCATGCCTCTTCTCGGTGGCCGTGCGAGAGCGTAGACCCTCCACGCAGCACGCATTAATCGCGGACACGCATCCACACGCTGCCGGGACGGACCACGGGAAGTTGATCGATCTGTTCCATGGCGCGCCGCATGGGGCCTTCGGCCGCCGCATGGGTCATGATCACCAGGGGAACAATTCCTTCCGCCTCTTCTTCGGTCTCATGCTGGATGACAGAAGCAATCGAGATTTGGTTCCGTCCTAAAATGCCGGCAATCTCGGCCAGGACTCCCGGCCGATCCTGTACATTGAATCGCAAATAGAACCGGCTTCTGCTTTCGTCGGGATTGCGGAGCCGGACTTTCGGCCCATCATTGGACCAAAGCCGCAGGGTGCGGAAGGTGATCGCCGCGCGACCTACCGCCGTGTCGATGATGTCGGCCACGACCGCCGAGGCCGTCGGCATCTGCCCAGCTCCCAAACCGTGGAAAAACACCCGTCCCACGGCATCCCCCACAATGCGGATCGCATTATACGCCCCGCGAACCTCGCCCAGCGGTGTGCCCTTTTTCACCAGCGTCGGCGAGACGTGGAGTTCCAGCTCTCCATCGACCCGTTCCGCAACCGCCAGCAGTTTGATATGGTATCCCAGTTCTGTGGCGTAGCGCATGTCGTCGGCCTGGACGGTGTCGATTCCCACCCGCGGAATTTCCTTCCAGTTGACCTCCGCTCCGAAGGCGAGTTGGGCGAGGATGGCCAGCTTTTGGGCCGCATCGGCACCACTCACATCCATAGCGGGATTGGCCTCTGCATATCCGAGCCGCTGCGCTTCGGCCAGCGCTGCCGCATATTCCTGGCCCTGCTCCTCCATCTGAGTGAGAATGTAGTTGCTGGTCCCGTTGAGAATCGCATGGATGGACAGAATCTCGTTGGCGGTCAGGCTCTCCCCAATCGCTGCGATGATCGGTATGCCCCCCGCGACCGATGCCTCAAAGGCAATCGATCGCCCCAACCGTCGGGCGGCTTCGAAAAGCTCCGGACCGTGTTCCGCAAGAAGCGCCTTGTTGGCAGTCACCACGTCTTTTCCGTGTTCCAGCAGCGAGAGGACGATGGAGCGGGCGGGCTCCAACCCGCCGATCAGTTCCACCGCGATGGAAATCGAGGGATCCTTGATGACGCTGTCAATATCATCTGTGAGTAACTGCCGTGGCACACTCACGTTGCGCGGACGAACGAGGTCCTTATCGACGATCCGCACAAGCTCGACGGGCCGCCCCGCACGCCGCGAAATCCGGTCACCATGCTCCAGAAGGAGCTTGGCCACGCCGGAACCGATCGTTCCAAACCCAATGATGGCAACTTTCACTGGAGTCATGGATATTAAAAGCCTGTCCGCTGGACGACACCCCGGGCATGTTCAAAACCGCCTCCCCTAGTCGCACTCCGCGTTCGGATGAAGCACGATCCCGCCCGTCAGAGTGTAAACCCTTATCCTAAATCAGCCAGCCTGAAAGGTAAAGCACAGCGGGCGCCGGCGAGACCCCTTCCAGAACCGGTCAGATCCCGATCAAGACGATTTCCGTGTTTCGTTTACCGCGGGTCGATACGGGGCAGCAAACCCCGGTAGGGCCGATTCATGAATCGCCCCTCCAAGACGTCAAGAATCGCCAAATCGATCAAATCCCCGTGGCAAAACTTCATTATTTGCCCATGCTGCGCATGGACGATAGCTCAATGCCCAGATCCCGGTAGGGTCAATTCATGAATGGCCCCTTCCAGGGCCCCGCTTTCGCGGCCGCGCCAAACACCGCAAACGCCGAGGTGGTGAAGGCTAAAGCCTTCATCAAAAAGCGGCGATGAATCGCCGCACTCCATGGAGTGCGGGGCTTTAGCCCCCCTTTCCGCGCGGGACTTCAGTCCCCGGTGAACGCCAATGGACGATCGAACGTTGGGCGGCGGACGTGACAGGCACGTCCCTCCGACAAGCGGACCTGACAAGCAGGTCCCTCCGAAAGGTCGGAGGGGCACGCTCGTCGTGCCCGGTGAGGAGGGATGGGTGATCCATCGGTATTCAGCGGACCCAACAAGCAGGTCCCTCCAATATCCGGACCTGACGAGCACATCCCTCCGATGTTGTAGGGTCAATTCGTGAATTGCCCCCTATCAGGGGCCCACCGAGAGTCCTTTCCAGCAACAGAAGACACGTGGTGTGCACTCAACGTCCTGGGCGCTTGAGTTGCCTGTCCGGCGATGGTATTCTGGGCAAGGGAGGTGTGCCCGCCTTCCTGCGCTTCCGCGGAGTGCGACCTACCGGGCCTAAGACTGCCCATAATCGCGGTGTGCCTTTGCTTCGAGGAGACCGACCATGAGGAAGAACCCGTATGTCGCTGTTTGGCCGGTGGTATTAATTGCACTGTTCGGCTTGCGATCGGCGGCTGTTAGAGCAGCAGAGGAAGAAGGCTTCAAGCCGCTGTTTGACGGTAAGACCCTTGCCGGTTGGGAGGGGGATCCCCGGTTCTGGTCGGTTCAGGACGGCGTGATCGTGGGGAGTACCGACGAAACGCGAACTCCCCACAACACCTTCCTCTGTACGACAAAGACGTACAAGAACTTCATTCTCAAATTGGAGTTCCGCCTGCGAAACCACAATTCCGGCGTGCAAATTCGCAGCAAACGTCTGGACGATTTCATCGTCGCCGGTTATCAGGCGGACATCGCCGAAAAGCGCTACACGGGGATCCTCTACGAGGAGCGGGGTCGGGGCATCCTCGCCGATGTGAATCCCGAGGAAGTGGCAAAACACGTCAAGCCCGGCGACTGGAATGAATACACCATCACCTGCGACGGTCCGCGGATTCGGTTAGAGTTGAACGGCTTCACCACGGTGGATTACGAGGAGAAGAGTCCCGAAGGCGCTAAAGAAGGTATCATCGCTCTCCAGTTACACGCCGGGCCGCCAATGAAAGTGGAGTTCCGCAACATCCGCATCAAAGAGCTTCCGTAGCCTGCGCGATGTGGGCGGAACGGATTTCGCAGCCTCACCAATGACCACGAACGAACCGCCGTTCGATCCCTACCGCAAATGGTTGGGCATCCCGCCGGAAGAACAGCCGCCGAACTATTATCGGCTGCTGGGGATTCCGCTGTTTGAAGGCGATCCCGACGTGATCATCAATGCCGCCGACCGCCAGATCGGTCATGTACGGCGTTTCCAAGCGGGAAAGTACGCCGATGCGTGCCAGCGAATTCTCAATGAGCTGGCCGCTGCCCGGGTGTGTCTGCTCGATCCGGTCCGCAAACGAGAGTACGACCAACGGTTGTTTTTCGAATTGCAACGGCGTGGCGTGCCGTTACCGCTTCCGGTGGCGCAGCCGCTTCCTCAGGAGCCCTCATTTGCGGGGCTGGGAGCCGAGAATCCGATCACTTCTTTTTCTTCTCCAGACATGTCCGCGCCGCAACCAGCGGTGGGCATTCCTGCAGAGCGTGTCCCGGTTACCGTCCTCTTGAGACGCCGTCGCCGGGACATCTGGAAAGACCCCGCGGTGGCATTGGGACTGGGAGTCCTCTTTCTGCTGGTCTGCGTGCTGGCCATTCTGGTGATTTTTCGGAAAGAATTGCTCGGCATGTGAGCTTCCCCTTGAGTGTAGAATAGATGGCAGATGACGGCGCGGATTGGTGAGTCTTTGCCGCACGAAAGGGCGTGACCTGTGGCCCGATTCCCTTCACCTTCGCGAGACCTTTCCGGGCAAACTGTTGGAGACTTCCGGGTTCTGCGGCGCCTCGGTGTGGGCGCAATGGCGGATGTCTATCTGGCCGAGCAAATTTCCCTCCGTCGGCAGGTGGCGCTGAAGGTTCTTCGGCCGGAACTGGCCAGCGATTCCACCTATCTGGAGCGATTCCGTCGGGAAGCTCAGGCGGCCGCGAAACTCGTCCACGCCAATATTGTGCAAATCTTTGAAGTCGGCTCAGAGGACGATATCCACTACATCGCGATGGAGTATGTGCCGGGGGTTAACCTCCGGCAATGGCTCCAGAAGAATGGTCCCGCCGAGTTGCGAACAGCGCTCATCATCATGCGGCAGGTGGCGGCGGCCCTCGCCAAGGCAGCCGAAGAAGGGATCGTCCATCGGGACATCAAACCGGAAAACATCCTTATCACCCGCAATCTCGAGGTCAAGGTTGCAGACTTTGGACTCGCCCGAGTCAGACCGACAGAGCAGGGCCTGGAGCTCACTCGGGTGGGGATGACGATGGGCACGCCCCTGTACATGAGCCCGGAACAGATCCAGGGCAAGCCGCTGGATATTCGCAGTGACATCTATTCTTTCGGTGTGACGTGCTATCAACTGCTCACCGGCGAGCCCCCATTCAAGGGCGATAACGCCATGGTGGTGGGGGTGATGCACCTCACCAGAGAACCCGAGCCGCTGGAAAACAAGCGGCCGGATCTTCCCCGGGCGCTCTGTCAGGTGATTCATCGGATGCTGGCCAAGGAACCGGAGAAGCGGTTTGCTTCTCCCAAGGCGCTCCTTGCGGAGCTTCGCAAAATATACGCTGAATACGTTGGAGAAAGCTGGCCAGAGGAACTTCCCGATCTTGAAACGGGAGAGTGGTCGGTTGCCCTGAGCACGCCTGCCATTCGCCAGTTGGAAGAGGCGATGAAGGCAGCGCCTCCGCCCGCCAAAAACCGAAGGTGGATTTGGGCTGCGGCGCTGGCAGGATTCTGGGCGCTTGCAATGGGGGTGGGACTTTTGGTCGGTTATTACCGCATCCACGAGCCGCCTCTTCTCGCGGAAACCACAAGCCCACCACGCCTGAATGTTCCCAAATATGACACAATTTTCGGGCAGTGGCTGCACGCCAGCCAGTTGGGGACGGAAGAAGCGTGGCGCGCCGTCATCGAGTATTTCCCCGACAAGGTTTACTGGACGTCGCGGGCTAAAATGCGACTGGCCCAAATTTACCTTCGGGAAGATCGCCTGGAAGAGGCCCTTCGCCTCTTTCAGGAGCTCGCCGCAATGGGGGATTCTGAACCGGAACTTCGGGCCTTCGGCCTGGCCGGGATAGCAGGGGTCTATGTCCTGCAAAAGCGCTACAGAGAAGCCGCCGACGCCCTCAATCAGCTTTGGCCGATGCGTGATCATTTGCGCGATCCGCTCATGCGACGATTGGTGGACTACGCGATCACCACGACGCGGGAAAAGCTGGGTCCCATTACGGCGCAGGAATGGGATTCGTGGCTGAAGAGTCTTCAGAACGGCAGCGAAAACGCAGAAAACCGACCGTGAAAGCGCAAAAATAACCCGGCGGTCACTCCGCCGGGGATTGTAGTCGCCCGTTTGAGCGGGGATCACTCTGACCGCTTGATGCCGATCGACTCCGTCACATCGTGAATGATGTCACGAAGTTCTCGCAGCGACACGTCTTCCAAGCGCTTGCCGCTCTGCTCGAGACGCTCGTTGACCTTGATGGCCGTCTCCTGCATCACCGCGTGGGTGTCTTTACTCCCACCCCAGAGGACGAAATTCTTCCCCCGCGTGATCCGGGTCTGGCCATCGTCATTGTCGAGACCAATCCCCAACAGACCGGCGATCTTTTTCTTGTCCTGATTGTGATGGGCTTCGTCGGCCACTGTGCACCCCCGGGAGGTTTTGCCTCAGGTCTTTCGGAAAAACGCTTTCAATACGTTGGCAGCAGCTTGACGGGTATCCTGGGGCTTGGGCTTCTGGAATTTACCTGAATCCCCTTGTTTCTTCGGAACGTCGCCGCTCTGACCTTGATTCTCTTCGTTGAAGAGACTAGCCAGGGCCTGGCGAGTCTCCTCATCGACGGGCTTTTCCGGGCCGTGGTGCGGGGCCGGCGTGGGTTCTGCCGTATCCTTGGGCTGGTCGATCTGAATGGTTCGCGTTTCCGCGTGGGAAGCACCCTCGGTTGGAGCTTCCTCGTCGCTCAGCCATTGCTCGACATCGAACTCCGTCGAGCTGGCGGATGCCGCCCGCGCTGCTGCTTCCCGGACGGATTCCACTTTAGGCTTCACCTTGGCCCCCTCGCCCAGCCGCACGATGAATTCCAGCACGCCCACCAGGAGGCGATCTCCATCCCGGAGTTGCATCTCCGTCCGCACACGCTGGCCGTTGACGTAGGTCCCGTTTTTGGAGCCCAGATCTCGCACCGCCACATAATCACCTTCGGTGATGATGACACAGTGATGGCGGCTGACCAGGTCGCTGGCCGGACGAAGCTGGCAATCCTCACCCCGACCGATGAAGAACTTAGGGCCGGTCACCCGAACGGATCTTCCGGCGTACTTGCCGTTTGCGACTTCTAATCTGACTTCCATCGCCACACGCCTATTTGAGAGACATTCGGCAGACAAGCTGCCAGGAACCGAAGCACTTCGGACCGTGATGAGCCAGATCGCTGCCCCGGAACGGATCAGGCTCCGGGTCCCCCCAACACCAATTTCCCAACCTCTCGCCTTTACCGGCTATCGCCCTGCACTTCCGAAGTTAACGGTCCCGTTTCACCTCTCGTCGGCGTCGGCCGGATCCCAAAGCTCCGTCTCTCCACAGACCTCCTGCTTCCCAGCCGAAACCTGCGTCGGCGAACAGTGAAAACGAGGTCAAAACTTCCATCCCTCTATCATGGTAACAAAACCGTCCGTGCAAGTCAAAGTCCCCGGGAAAGTTTCTTTGTCCTACCAACGTGCATCGAGGCACCACACGCATAATGCGGAGTGCGATTAATGTGGAGTGCGGCGATTCATCGCCGCTTTTCCGTGAAGGCTTTAGCCTTCACAACCTTCCGTCGGTGCAGATGGAACGACAATAACCGGTCGGGCCGATTCACGAATCGGCCCGACAACACATGGACCCTGGCCAAGCCTGGTTTCGGTAGGGGCAATTCATGAATTGCCCCTACCCCATACGGAGGGACCCGCTTGTCGGGTCCGATCGATACCGATTGATGACCCATACCCCTTCACCGGGCACGACAAGCGTGCCCCTCCGATTTTTCGGAAAACCCTTTCTCGGCGGAACTGTTTCGGAGGGACCTGCTTGTCAGGTCCGCTTTCCTATCACGGATAATCCATTGCCGTTCTGCGGGCACGACGAGCGTGCCCCTCCGAACGATTACTCGGAGGGCCCTGCTCGTCAGGTCCGCTTGTCCGCCTTGGACGAACCACCCCAATTTGCTCGCGTTTCGGTCCGCCGTTTGAAGTTCGACCATCCATTACCTTTCGGCGGGGACTGAAGTCCCGCGCCGAAAACGGGGCTAAAGCCTTGCCCTCCACATCTTGGCAACTTCGCCCACAGCCCATTTCTTGTCGGGACACTGTTTGTCCCCGCTGATCACCCGCCGCGTGAACCCGCGGCCATGGCGCTTTTGTGTAATGCAAATGAAGAGTGTGGGCAAATCTCAGGTGACTCGCATTGCGGTCGAGCGAGCTGCCGAACAAGCCAGTCGGCCGCGCGATCGACGGCCCCCTCCCAGCCAAGGGATCTTTTCAGTTCCCGCAGCACGGCGACAACTCTTTCTCTTTCTTCGGCGTCGGTCAGCCAGATGGCAAGCCGCCGGCAGATTTCCGCTGTTACATCACGCGCGGTAAGGAATTCGGGAAAAAGGGCGTCGGTGGGGGGTGGCGTGGTGGCATCCTCGGGGGCAATCTCGGCAGCCTGAGCACCTCCATGATAGAGAAGATTGACCAGCGTGATGTATTTCACGCGACGAACGAATCTCTCGATGCGAGCAGCCAGGGGACTGATCCGGTAGAGAATGACGGAGGGCTTTTCGTGATAGAGAAGCTCCAGGGAAACCGACCCGGAGACGGCCAGGCAGCACGTGGCCGAGTGAATTAATTCCGGCGTTTTTCCGGCCAGCACGAGCGCGGGAGCATCGAGCTGGTGGGCCCAGCCTTTCATGAGCTCGGCCTGGTGCGGTCGAAATGCTGCGACGGCCACCCGGAGGTTGGGAATTTGTTGCCGCAGACGGGCGGCCACTTTCAGCATGGATCGTCCGTTGGCGTGGACCTCCTGATCGCGGGAACCCGGCAGGATGGTGAGTAAAGGACGGGGATCAGCCGTTAGTTGTGTCACCAGCCCGGGATCGCGCACGGCAGTGGCGCACTCGTCGAAAAACGGATGTCCCACATAGGTTGCGGAGCAGCCGCGGGCAGCAAGCCAGTGTTGCTCAAAAGGCAACCAGCAGAGGGCATGGTCAACCCAGCGACGCATCTTCCGCACCCGCCAGCGCGCCCAGGCCCAAATTTGCGGCGGCCCGTAGAAAAAGACGGGAATCCCCCGGCTTTTGGCGGCCCTAGCCAAATGCCAGTTGAATCCAGGATAGTCGATAAGCACGACCGCGTCCGGCCGATGGTGCTCCATTTCTGCAATGGCCTGGCGATAGAAGCGGTAAAAATGATGGAGCTGAACTATCGGGCGCAGGAATCCCATCACGGCATGGGAGGTCAGATCAGCGAGAAGGTGGCACCCGGCCTGGGCCATCCGTGCTCCGCCGAAGCCCACGAGAGTAATTTCAGAAAGTCTAAGGCGGAGCGCTGTGATGAGGGCCGCGCCGTGCTGGTCGCCGCTTGGTTCCCCCGCTGAGAAAAAAATTCTGTGCGTCATGGACGCCTCCTTGCCGCTTCATTTCCGATTTGGCCGCATTCTCACGCAGGGAGCAAATCCATGGTGCGTCAAATCGGGCGGGGCCTAAATTTTCCCGCACATCGCCGAATGGGTGCATCACCTTTAACACCGGGACCGGTCGGCCCCACCAACCTGAGGCGTCACGCCGGAAACGCTGGCTGAATTGCGGGGTGCCGGAACCGCCTTCTGGACATGCGCGAACACCTCTCCCGCGTGATAACTGGACCGCACAAATGGACCGCTGTAAACCTCCTTGAAGCCGATGCGCCGTGCCATTTCCGCCAGGTGATCGAATTCCTCGGGATGGTAATATCGGACCACGGGAAGATTCTGAGGGGTGGGCTGGAGATACTGGCCTACAGTGAGGATATCCACGCCCACCGCTACCAGATCGGCGAAAGTGTCGAGAAGTTCCTGGTAGGTCTCTCCCAGGCCCACCATCAAGCCCGACTTGGTACACAGGCCGGGGAATTCCCGCTTGAGACGCCGGAACATTTCGAGCGTCCAGCGGTAATTGGCCTTGCGTCCGCGAACTGTGGCGTAAAGCCGGGGGACGGTCTCGGTGTTGTGATTGTAAACATCCGGCCTGGCCGCCGCGACGGTTGCTACAGACTCCCACCGCCCATGAAAGTCAGAGGGCAAAACTTCGATTGTCGCCTGGGTGACGGCACGCACGGCCTCGATCGTCCGCACAAAATGGGCGGCGCCACCATCCGGGAGATCATCCCGGGTGACGCAGGTGATGACGACATGTTTGAGTCCCAGAGTGGCAGCGGCCTGGGCGACGCGGTGGGGTTCCGTAGGATCGAGCGGTTGCGTTTTTCCTTTTTTCACCGCACAGAATCCGCACCGCCGCGTGCAGACTTCGCCCATGATCATGAACGTCGCGGTGCGCCGGGCGTAGCACTCCATCCGATTGGGGCATTTGGCATGCTCACACACCGTGACCAGGCCCAGCGTTTCCACCAGTCGGGCGGTGAAATGATTGCCGTTGCCCTTGGGAACGTGACGCTTCAGCCAGCGAGGCAAACCGCGACGGCTGAGGTTTGCCGCCTCCTCGCAAGATTCACTGGTCACAATAGGGAGCTGAATGGATGTCACTGCGTGGATTGACTCCCGATCATTTTTTCAGCAGGTCGAGCAGACTCTGGCCGGGGCTACTTCCCAGACCACCCTTGAGCGGCTTGGGCGGCTTCTGCTTCTTGGGTGGCGGTGGCGGAGCGGCAGGTTCGGCGGTCTGCGTACTGGTCTCGGCGCTTTCCGGTTGTGGCGTGGGCTCCGGCTCTTTCATTTTCATCGCCGCCCGGATGGACAGGCTGATCTTTTTCTCCTGCGGATCAAAAGCCAGCACCACAACATCCACCTCGTCCCCCTCTTTGACCACGTCCCTTACCCGGGACACACGCTTGGTGGAAAGCTCCGAAATGTGCACGAGTCCTTCCACCCCCGGTTCCAGCTCCACAAAAGCGCCGAAATCCATAATCCGCGTGACGCGGCCTTTCCAGAGCGATTGCGGGACGTATTTCTTGTCCGCGTCCTCCCAAGGGTTGTAGAGCAGATCGCGGTAGCCCAGGCTGATCCGCTGGTTTTCGCGATCGACTTTGTCGATGCGGACCTTGATGGTCTGGCCTTCGCGGAGGACCTCACTGGGATGCTTGATCCGTCCCCAGGCGATCTGGCTGATGTGCAGCAACCCATCCACGCCCCCGAGATCGACAAAAGCCCCAAACTCCGTAAGTCGCCGCACGACACCGTCGCGGATCTGGCCTGGCGTCAGTGAATCCCACAATAGTCGCTGGGCTTGTTCCCGCTCCCGTTCCAGCACAGCGCGACGGCTGAGCACCAGATTTTTGCGTTGCGGGTCCGCTTCCAGTACCACGCAGGTAAACGACTGGCCAACATATTCTTCCGGCTTTTCCACGCGGAAGATGTCAATCTGGCTGATGGGAATGAATCCGCGAATGCGATTGACCTCGCATTCCAGTCCGCCCTGATTGACGCCCGTCACCCGCGCTTCCACGAGCATGCCCTCGCTCAGGTCGGCCCAGTCGGCAACATCGGCCGCGGCAGCCGGCAGGACGAGTTCATAGACCCCCTCTTCGGGCACGAAGCGAACGACGCGGACTTCCACGGACTGCCCAACTTGAGGCGGTTCGCGGAACAACTTGAGCGGCACAATCCCCTGTTCGCGGAGGCCCAACTCCACAAACACATTCTCGCCGCGCACGGCCAGCACTTTCCCCACGTGGCGGGACTCCGGCTCAAGCTGGCCCACCTTCACCTTGCTGGCGGTTTCGGTAATGAGCTGTTCCACCGCGACATCGCCGAGGGCTTCGGCAAATTCCTTTTCCAGATCAGGCGGCAATCCTGCCCGGCGGTTGAACAGGTCCTGGACTGCCTCCCGCGTGAGAATCTGCGCCGAGTCCCGCACCTGCTGCCGGAGTTGGTCGATCTCACTGGCGAGGATTTTTTCGGGACGCTCTTCTTCCGCTTCATCCTCGGGGAAATCCGGCAGGGCTGAAAAGACGCGTGCTGGTCTCTCCTCGGTTGCGGTGAGCTTTCCGCCCGGGGACTGATCAGATGGCGTGAACGTCCCGGTCTTGGCATTGCCAGATGCGGCAACGTCCGCCTCTCGAGACGGCACGCCAAGGCCTTGCAGCGGCTCCGAGATCGCCGCGGCATCGCGGACGACATCGGCGTTAGCGACCGCATCGCCAGCCAGTACCTGTTCCTGGGCTGGTTGCGGGCTGCTTTCTGGTGAACTCTTCTCCCCGGCTGACGCACCTGCGGGTGGTCCCGTCAGACGGCCAGGGCGAGTGGTTTCTGGGAGGGACGGTCGCGGCCGTGCCGGGGTCACGGGCTTGCCAGGCCGCGGACGATAGGCAGCCGGGTCCCGTTGCGAGCCAATGAGAATCCGCGGACGATTCGAAGACGCCGTGTTTTCCCCCGACGATGCACCGCTAGTGGTGGCCTGATCGGTAGCAGCCGTTTCCGTCGAGCTTTCGGACGGGGGCTGATTCCCCTGGTCACCACCTGGCGCGTCGTGTTTCCGTGAATCACCCAAACCGTCACCAGAATGGGGGAGAGGGTCGTGCGGATCGTAACTCATGGAAATTGCTCGGAACTGCCAGCGTCAAACAACACGCGTCCTACGCCGACCAAAGGCCGGTTTGTAACCTATGCTCTTATTGTACGGCTAAAAGAAAGCTCACTCCAGGTGTGATGTGGCGGAACGGCTTTCCCGACGCTGGAGCAGCCTGGATGCTGGGGCAGTCTCGCAAAAAACGCGGAGACAAGGACGCCAAGTTGAGCGGACCAGGAAGAATAAACGAGGGTACGGTAGATCCCCCCTGAAGGGGTTGTTGCCATCTTGGTCGGCACGAGCGGCCCCAAACTTGAAAAAATCTTTGCGTCAGATTGTCTTTCTACAACAAAACTTGCGCCAGAAGGCGTTAAATTTTGCCAGGTTGAGCGTTTGCATCCCGCGAATTACAGCCCAAAATTGAGTAGGGACGTGTCCCGGCCATCCTGTGCGCCGGAGCTGGTAGTCGTCCACGATGACGGTGTCCATTTCGTAGATGAGCATTAAGCAAGAGGGAATGAAGATCAGACTCCGAGGGGAGATCCCAGAGTCTTCCGATTTGTTCGCACGAGGTGAAAGAATGAATGCCGCGATTTATCTGACACGGCGTTTGGTTCCCGTGATCACGGCGGTGGGCCTTGCCTGGGCGGGATTTTCCGTAGGTTTCGGTCAGGTCGTTACAAGCTCGGCAGTCATTTCGCCCTGCGAAGGAACAAGCTACCGGCTCGTCTATCAGACCGTGTACGAGCCGGTCCAGGTCACTTCCTATCGCCTGGAATGCGAAACGCAGTATGAACAGCGTAAGGTGGTGACCTATAAACCGGTTTGGGAGACGGAATACCGCGAGCGGCGTTACACGGTCAGTCGGCCGGTGGCGGAAACCAGCGTTCGCGAGGAACGGGTCACGGTCTATAAGCCCGTATGGGAGACAGAGTATCGCGACGAGAGCTACAACGTCATCCGTTACGTGCAGGAGACGGCGGAGCGGGAAGAGCGGGTGAAGGTCCTCAAACCCGTTTGGGAAACCCAGGAAAGGGAAGAATGTTACACCGTGATGCAACCGGTCCGCCAGATCGTGTATCGCACCCAGTACCGCACGGTCATGGAGCCGGTGGTCACCTACAGGACGCAGTACGTGGACCAGGGGCAATATGTGGACCAGCTCGTCCTGAAACCGGGGTTGTTCGCGAATCGGTTGACCTGGCAGGCCGGTCAGCCAGTGGTGGACCCCGTGACCGGCGCTGTCACCTGGCAGCCCGGCGGACTGTACTGGGTGCCCAACAATCGCGGTCGGTACGAATTCCGCAAGGTATGGCAACCCAACATCGTGGCCCAGGTGGTCCCCGAGACGCAGTACGTGGCCAAGGTGGTGACGGAGCAGGTTCCGGTGGAAGTGGTGACTTATCAGCCTCAGGAAGTCCGGCGAAAGGTGCCCGTCCAGGTCTGCCGCATGGTTGAGGAAGAGCAGATCCGCAAGATTCCGATCACTGTGATGCGGCCGGTGGTGGAGCGGGTGGAAAAGAAAGTCCCCGTCCAGGTCTGTCGCATGGTGGCGGAGGAACAGGTTCGTCAGATCCCCGTCACCACGTACAAATGGGTGACGGAAGAACGTGTCGAACAGATACCGGTGCAGGTGTGTCGCATGGTCGCGGAAGAGCAAACGGTCACGGTTCCCCGCACGGTGCAGAAATATGTGCCGGTGACCTACACGTGCTACCGCCCGCGGACGGTCGTTTGCCGGGTGCCGGTGGATCCCTGCCTGGTCCCGGTGGATCTTTGCCCGGTGCCGAGCACAACAGTCGCGCCGAGCACGACCGTTCCCTCTCAGCCGACACCGGCGCCGAGTACTTCCGGCCAATCCCCAAGCCCGGCCGACCAGCAGCCGACGCTCCCTCGTGAGACGCAGCGTGCGCCGGAAAAGCCCGTTCCTGGCCCCGCTCCGCTGGAAAACGGAGGGGCGGGTTCGGGCACGCCGTCACAGCCGGGAAGCGGTGCCCCGCCTGCTGCACCGCCTCAGCCGCCGGCTCCTACCCCCTCAGCTAGCGGCAGCACGACGTGACAGGTAGCCGATAACGCCACTTGCCCCCGGCTTATCATTCCTTTTCCTCGGCCGCTGGAAAGGGACACGGACCTGGGTGAAGCGGCACGGGAGTCGGACTCATTCCGGAGGGACGTACTTTGTCACGTCCGCTTTGTCGGAGGGACCTGCTTGTCAGGTCCGCCGTTTAAGATTCGAGCCTCCACCGCGTTTCACCGGGGACTGAAGTCCCTCGCCGAAAGCGGGGCTAAAGCCCCGCACTCCATATGTGGAGCCGGGGACGACAAGCGTGCCCCTCCGAAGGCTTTCTCAGAGCGAGCTGCGTCTCAGCTCCACATTCCAACCTTTGGCGACTGCACTTCACCGACCGGGCACCGCGTGCTCGGCTCAGTTGCGAGTTAAACGGTAGGGGCAATTCATGAATGGCCCCTACCACACTGTGACACACGTTGAAATTGCCGGACGAGCAGTCGTCCGTCCCTTTTCACGGCACCAGTTCCAATGTTGCCCAGAGGCTGGGGTCTTCATCGTAGGGCAGCGGCCTGCCAGCCGTAAACACGAATTCGCGATCACGGGCCAGATCGCACACCGCATAGTTGAACCCCAAACGGGGATATTCGCGCGGATCGTAGCCTGTCAGGGCATCTTTCAAAAAGAGCATGTCCACGCAATAGCCGTCCGTGTATTCCCGGACGAGAGACTTCAAGCTTCTCGGGGGCGGCGGACTCGGAGCCTCTTTTGCCCGAGGAATACCCACCCACGCCATCTTCGCCTCAAGGGCCTGGTTGCTCGCCACGTTGGCCAGCAACACAAAACGGTGGCAGTACCGTGTGGCACGGTGGACATCGTGGACCGCGCGGGTGTCGATCCACACGTGGATCCACTGGGCGGCATGAACCATCCGCTTTGCCCGGGGACCTATCTGAAGGTCAAAAATGTGGAACCGCAATGCCAATCCGTCCTCATTCCAGCCCGCACGAACTTCCAACGGGGGAGTTGTCCCTTCCAGCCCTGCCAGGTTGGGCAAGCGATAGGATTCATCCAAATTCGCGCCATCCCGGTCCCACAGGGTCGCGCAATGACGGCAGGGCACCGCGAATTGAAACAGCGCCCGGGAAGGAATGGAAAGCAAAGCACGTTTATCACTGGCCATGGTGATGGTTCCTCATCAGGTGATGGCCTCTTTCTTCTGGTGAATCCTCTCGGGTTGGCATGTGTCAATGGTGACACGATTCTTTCATCGGGAGCGACACGGCGACACCGTCATTCCATGAATTCCGCGATGAAGGCATCGGCGGCTTCGCGGAAGAATTTGCCGAGCGCCGATGCATTGGTCAGTTTAGTTCCGGTGAAAAAGAATCGGATTCGATCCTCTCCGGGACGGGTGCCGTCGATTTTCACTTCGTACCAGAGAGTGCGCAACCTGCCGAGGGGAAACCGATTCTTGGAAGCGCGAATCACCAGCCACAGTCCCTCGGATTTTTTGGTGTATATGACCGCCCAAGTTTGCTGTGAGGGGCCAAGCCGGAGCATGATCATGCTCTTATGGTTAGGGTCAATCGCCACCTCGGGCACGGCCTTTTTGATCCCACCAACAATCTGGCCAAGCAGTTCAGGTCGCCAACCTAACAGCCGCCCTGTGATACCCTTTTGGGCGAGATGCCAAATCAAATCGTACTTGATGGTGCGTGCGCTCTCGGTACTGCAGAGAGATTGGTAGTTCCGCATGGCAGGCGCCAGGAAGTCCCAAAAGTTGATTTCATCCAGCGACGCCAATTCGCTCACCCGAAGATCGATCTCGCACCAGACGCCGTGCTGCCTGGTTGCGAGAGAAGGCGGTGGGAGCGGCGGTTCTTCCTGCGGTGGTTCGTAGAGCTTCAGAAATGGCGAGGGAGCCTCCGGAACGGTTCGCCGGACAGGGCGAACACTGGGGGAACTGGTGAGTATTTTGGTGGCACCCCGGCCTGTTCGGATCCGCAGGCGGAGCTGCAAATCGTCCCCCGTGTAAATATGCATGAACCACGGTCCCCGCAATCGTCGAGCGCGGACCTCGATGACATTCTGAGTGGAATAGTCGACCACCAGCGTCGACCGGTGGTTTTCCAGAAATTGTATGAGTCGTTCCAGGATGGCCCGATCCCATCGAATAGGCCTTCCATTCAATGCGGATGACCGAGTGAGATGCCAGGAACGGCCATCTATTTCCCATGGGCTCTTGACGTTGGTCAAGCCGGGTTCGGTTTCCGGTGAATGCAGGGGAAGCAGATGGTCCTTGTACGGATCATACGGCTTGCGTTCTTTGCGGGGACTGTTCTCCAGGACCGACGCCAGCACTTCTCCGGTGTAGGATCGCCACGGCGGCTGCGTCGTTGACGCTCCTGATTTTCCATGGAGGGCTTCCTGTGTTGCCTGGCCCTTTTCGCGCTGCCACCAGCGAGCGTAGGCGACCACATCTTCCGGCGTGCCCGCCACCACAACATATCCTCCTTGTTCACCCGCTTCGGGACCGAGATCGATGATCCAGTCGGCCGACTTGATGACGTCCAGATTGTGCTCGATGACCACCACTGTGTTCCCCAGATCAACCAGCCGCTGGAGGACATCGAGGAGGCGGGAGAGATCGTCAAAGTGCAGGCCGGTGGTAGGCTCGTCCAGGAGGTAGAGCGTTCGTCCGGTGTCCGGTCGCGCCAGTTCCGCCGCCAGTTTGACACGTTGGGCCTCACCCCCGGAGAGCGTGTTGGCCGGTTGACCCAGTTTGAGATACCCTAGCCCCACGTCACAGAGCACCTGGAGAATGCGGCGGATCTCGGGGATGTTTTTGAACAGTTCGAGGGCATCCTCGCAGGGCATGTCAAGGACATCGGAGATTGACTTTCCGTGGTATGTCACGGCGAGGGTTTCCGCGTCGTACCGCCGACCATGGCAGGCGTCGCATTCCACCCAGACGTCCGGCAGGAAATGCATTTCGATTTTGATCTGTCCGGCGCCTTCGCATTTCTCGCACCGGCCGCCGGGCACATTAAAGCTGAACCGCCGTCGGGTGAAACCGCGACGTTTAGCTTCCGGTAATTGGGCAAACAAATCGCGAATCTTGTCGAACACACCGGTATAAGTGGCGGGGGTGGACGTGGGGGTCTGACCGAGCGGCTGCTGATCGACACGGATGACCTTGTTGATCAGTTCCACGCCCTGAAGGCGATCAAATTCTCCAGGGATGGTGTTGGCACGGTGGAGATGCCGCGCAAGAGCGGAATAGAGGACGTCTTCCACCAGCGAGCTTTTACCGCTGCCACTTACACCGGTAATAACGGTGAAGGTCCCCAGGGGAATGGCCACGCTGATGTTCTTGAGATTGTTGTGGCGTGCTCCGTGGACCTCCAACCAGCCGCCGCCCGGTGTGCGAAACGCTCGCCACACGGACTGGCCGGGCACGGATTCCTGAACGAGTGAGCCGGGTTCGCCCGGCCACCAGGACGGCATTCGCCGGTTGCTGGGCGTAAAAATCGCCTTTTTGCCAGAGAGGTACGGGCCGGTGACGGACGCGCGGCTGCGAGCAACCCGCGTCGGTCGCCCCTGAGCGACGATCTCGCCCCCTTTGTCGCCCGCCTCGGGACCAAAATCCAGCAGGTGATCCGCCGCCTGGATGACCTCCCGGTCGTGTTCCACAACCAGGAGCGTATTTCCCAGATCACGCAATTTGCGCAAAGCAGCGAGCAGGCGATGGTTGTCCCGAGGATGGAGACCAATGGTCGGCTCATCCAGCACATAGAGGACGCCGCACAGACCGCTTCCCACCTGCGCGGCAAGACGGATACGCTGCGATTCTCCGCCGGACAACGTGGGGGCCGACCGGGCAAGGGTCAGATAATCGAGCCCCACGTCCACCAGAAACTGCACGCGGCTGGCGATTTCCCGCACGATGTCCCCGGCGATTTCCTGTTCCCGGGGCGTGAGCTGCCACGAGCGGACCTCCTCAAGGAGCCGTCCCAGTGGCAACCGACACCACTCGTCGATGGTACGGTTCCGGAAGCGGACGGCCGCCGCGTCGTCCCGCAGCCGACTGCCACCACAAAGAGTACACTCGGTCTCGGCCACAATGTCCTGAAACGCCGCGCGCAACCGGGGTGAGGTTGCGGTCACTGTTTCCAGCGTGGGATACAGTCCCTTGTATTGGAACCGCAGAAGAATCCGCCGACCCTCGGCCGTGTCGTCGCCGGATGGCGTTTCGTCCAACTTCTCGCCGCGCATTTCGCGTCGGATTCGTTCGTAATCTTCCTGCCACACGTCGAACCATCGCTCACCCGTTCCGTGGAAGATCAGTCGCCGGGCAATGCCGGAGAGCTCTTCCCACGGCACGTCGAGGGGAATGCCTGTCTCCCGGCACAAGGTTTCCACCACCGCCCGGGAAAGCGGTTCGTCGCTGGTCGGCCAGATGGCCAGGGCCTGTTCGCGAAGGGTCGCTTTGGGATTGAGGACAAGCGCGGCAGGATCGGCGCCGACTTCCTTGCCCAGCCCCTCGCACCCAGGACACCATCCCAGGGGACTGTTGAAGGAGAAATGATTGGGCGACAGCGGCTCGAAACTGCGACCGCACTTTTCACAGGCGAAGTGCTGGCTGTGCCGCACCGTTTTCCAGAACTGTTCTGGCGTTCGGTCGTTGGGATAAAGGACGATCATGACGCCGTCGCCCAGCGACAGCGCCATCTCCACGCTCCCGGCGATGCGGTCGCGCTGGTCCGGGCGAATGACAACGCGGTCCACCACCACCTCCACCGCGTGCTGACGGCGGCGGTCAATCCGGGGGGGATCGTCCAAACTGTGGATGATGCCGTCCACGCGAACCCGGGTGAATCCCCCGCGACGCAGCTCATCCCATAACTGATCCACATCGCCGCCATCGCGGAGATCGAGCGGCGCAAGGAGAAAGAGGCGTGTGCCCTCGGGATGGGCCATCACCTTGGCGATGATCTGATCGGCCGCCTGGCTCCCCACAGGAATTCCACACTGGGGGCAGTAGGGCTGACCCAGTCGGGCCATGAGGACGCGGAAGTAATCGTAGATTTCGGTGACCGTGCCCACCGTGGAACGCGGCGTGTTGGCGGCGTGCTTTTGTTCGATGGCAATCGCCGGGGAAAGCCCTTCCACATGATCGACCTTGGGCTTTTGCATCTGGCTGACGAATTGCCGGGCATAGGTGCTGAGGCTTTCCACATAGCGACGCTGCCCCTCCGCATACACCGTATCCATGGCCAGGGAGCTTTTCCCTGAGCCGCTCCGCCCACAGCACACGGTGAGTTGATCCCGTGGGATTTCCACGTTAATACCTTTGAGATTGTGCTGGCGGGCACCGCGGATGGTGATCGCGCGGATGGGCTTGGCTTTGCGGGTACGGGCCTTCAAACTGCGGAAAAATTCCTCGCGTTCCTTGCTCTTCCCGTTCATTGCCGGCAGGGTATGCCCGGCCAGAACGTGACGCAGGAAGCGGCCTGTATGGGACGCCTCCACTTGGGCCACCTCTTCAGGCGTCCCGGTGGCCACAATATATCCACCGGCATCGCCGCCCTCCGGCCCGAGGTCAATAATCCAGTCCGCGGTTTTGATGACTTCCAGATTGTGCTCCACAACAATCACGGTGTTGCCTGCATCCACAAAGCTGTGCAGGACCTTGAGGAGCAGCTCAATATCGGCAAAGTGCAGTCCAGTGGTGGGCTCGTCGAGGATGTAAATCGTCTTGCCAGTGCTGCGTTTGGTCAACTCCCGCGCCAGTTTGATCCGCTGGGCCTCACCGCCGGAAAGCGTGGGTGAGGGCTGGCCGAGCTTCATGTAATCCAGCCCGACGGCCTGAAGCGTCTCCAATTTATGCCGGATGGGTGGGATGTTCTCGAAAAGCTCGAGCGCTTCTCGAACGTCCATCTCCAGGACATCGGCAATGTTTTTGCCTTTGTAGCGGATCTGGAGTGTCTGCCGGTTGAAACGTTTCCCCTCGCAGACGGGACAGGTCACCCAGATGTCAGCCAGAAAATCCATCTCCAGTTTGGTGGCCCCGTTGCCCTCGCAGGATTCGCACCGACCACCCGGCACATTGAAACTGAATCGGCCCGGTTTGTAGCCCCGCAGCCGGGACTCGGGCAAGTCGGCAAATAATTTCCGGATATCGTCAAACACCTTGATGTAGGTGGCGGGATTGGAACGCGGCGTCCGCCCGATCGGCGACTGGTCGATGGCGATCATTTTGTCCAGGTATTCCAATCCCTCGATGCTGTCGAACGCGCCGGGATTGCCTGTTCCGCCGTTCAGTTGGATATTCAGGGCCTCGACCAGAATGTCGCTGACCAGGGAGCTTTTTCCGGACCCAGAGACACCCGTCACACACACGAACAACCCGAGCGGGATTTCCACATCGATATTCTTGAGGTTGTTGTGACGCGCGCCGCGGATAACGAGTTTTTTCTCAGTCGGGGACCTCCGCTGCGTGGGGATCGGGATTGCCCTACGACCAGAAAGGTACTGGCCGGTGAGGCTTTCCGGGACTTTGATGACCTCTTCAAAGTCGCCCATGGCCACCACCCGACCGCCCCGACTGCCAGGTCCCGGCCCGAAGTCCACGATGCAGTCCGCCGCGCGCATCGTGTCCTCGTCATGCTCCACAACCACCACGGTATTGCCCTGATCGCGGAGTCGCGCGAGGGTTGCGAGCAGGCGATCGTTGTCGCGGGGATGCAGCCCGATTGAAGGCTCATCGAGAATGTAGGTTACGCCCACCAGCCCTGAGCCGATTTGCCCCGCCAGGCGAATCCGCTGCATTTCGCCGCCGGAGAGTGTAGGGGCCGAGCGGTCCAGCGTGAGATAATCCAGCCCCACGTTGCCCAGAAACTCCAATCGACTGCGGATCTCCTTGAGCGGTTCCTCGGCGATCTTCTGGCCAATGGCGTCCAGCTCCAATTCCGTAAAGAATAATCGCGCCTCGGAAATAGGAAGCGCGCAGACCTCGGGAAGCGACTTTTCCGGCGCGTCCGCAAAGTGGGGATGGGTGGTCCGGAGTCGGACAGCCCGGCCTAATGGACGCAGGCGCGAGCCCCCACAAGTGAAGCACGGCACCAGGCCGTAGGCCTGTTCCACCTGCCGGCGATGCTCGGCGCTCAGTCCACCGCTTTCGAGAAGAAACTCGGCCACGTCGGCAATTCCGGTCGCCTCCCAGCAGTATGCGGCGAAGTCTGCCAGTAAGTCTCGGTCGTCCCAAAGAGCGTCCACTCCGTACATGAGGACATTCTGGGCAAAGGGCGGAAGCTCCTCCCAGGCCGTCTCCAGGACCGTACCCGGCTCCAACTGGCACCGTGTCTCGAGCCACTCGGCCATGCGCCGAAGGAGAGTCCGAACCGGCGTCGGTGCCGAACGCCATTTACCCAAAAACTCAAAACATCCCTGCTGAATGGATCGCCGTGGATTCGTTAACAGTGCGGCCACATTGAGCTGCCGAATACGCCCCAGCCCCTGGCACTGCGGACACATCCCTTCCGGACTGTTGAAACTGAACAGCTGGGGACTGGGAGGCGGGAAGCCGATTTGGCAATTCGGACAGGTGTAGCGGGAAGAAAAATGGCCGATGATTCGGCCTGCTCGTTCCCGCCGGGATTTATCGTCCTCGCCTTCTTCACCCGAAGCCGATTCGTCTGCGCAGAGAAGGACCTCCCCCTCTGAAAATTTGAGAGCGTTCTCCACAGCTTCGGCGAGCCGGCTTCTCTGGGCGGGGGAGACCGTCAGCCGATCGACGACAAGTTCAATATCGTGGCGCATCTGCCGCCGGAGTCTCAGGTCCTCCTCCAGGCGAACGATCTCGCCGTCGATTCGCGCCCGGGAAAATCCCTGCCGCAACAAACTGGCGAAGAGGTTGCGATGTTCACCCTTTTGCCCGCGGACAAGAGGGGCCAGAATGTACACCCTCTGTCCTGAAGCCGTTTCCAAAATCTGCTCGATAATCTTGTCCCTTGGTTGGGCCTGAATCTTCTGCCCGCACTGCGGACAGTAACAGGTACCGGCTCGAGCATAAAGAATGCGGAGATAGTCATAGATTTCGGTGATCGTGCCGACGGTCGAGCGTGGGTTGGAGCCGGCTGTTTTCTGCGAAATGCAAATCGAGGGACTCAGCCCCTCAATGCGATCCACGTTCGGTTTGGCCATCTGGCCGATGAACTGCCGGGCGAAGGTGGAGAGGCTCTCCACGTAGCGGCGCTGCCCCTCGGCATAGAGGGTATCAAAGGCGAGAGAGCTTTTTCCCGAGCCGCTCACGCCTGTGAAGCAAATGAGCTGGTTCCGCGGGAGAACGAGATTGATCGCCTGGAGATTGTGCTCCCGTGCCCCCTGGATGACGATATCAGAAGCGGCCATGCTTTGTCACCCGATCCTTAGCTTATGAAAGTTGCAGTTTTCCGTGATCCTGACAAACGCGGTAGGCATGCCCACCACGGTGAATGAAGCTCCCAACAGAAAGAAAAATGCAAAGTGAGAACAGATGCAATTTGTCCACTGTGCAGTTCAGCGGTGTCTTGTCTGGGCCATCAAAACACATTGCTGCCGGGATCAGCCCACTTCCAGAAGCCTTGAGCGACTCGTTCAATGTTGTGTCTCGGCTTCCGGTGCGTTATCCTGCGGGGTCATCGACGGCCTTTCGTATCCCTGAACCGTTCATTATAGGACAGGCGCTGGTGGAGGGATAGGCAATTTTTGCTGGCGGGAAAGAAGAGAAAAAGAAGAGTGGCCGGAAGCCTGGAGAGACATGGCATCGATGGGGCAAATGCTGACCAGGGAGGATAACCCGCAACGGCTGCCCGGTTGGTTTCAACCGCTCGTGCCGGTGGCGCTGGCCTTTGCTGCCGGCATTGCATGGGATCGCTGGGCTTTCCCGCCAGAACTCGGCTCTAAGGACGTCCTCCTCGGGTATGCCATCCTGGCTGTGGCGGGTTTAATTGCCGTGTGGTGGTGGGGATTTAGTAGCCGCGTGAGCCGATGGGCCCTCCTGGTCGTTTTCGCCCTGGCCGGGGCCGCCGAACACCACATAATCTGGCGGTATTTTTCCCCCCGCGATGTTGGCCTGATGGCCGGTGACTGGCCCCAGCCGGTAGCCCTCCGTGGGGTGGTGACGAGTGTTCCGGAAGCCCTTGCCCGGCCCCAAGCCGCCCCTTTCGAGCTATTCGCACCTCAACCGGCTGTGCGGTTTACCGTGCGGGTGACGGCCGTCCGCTGTGGACAGATCTGGCAGCCCGCCGCCGGCCGACTGCTGGTCTATCTGACGTGTCCTCAGCCTTCGGAAGCCGAACCGCACGTGCAGGAAATGCCGGTTTGGTTTTTGCCGGGCGAAAGCCTCCAGATGTTCGGGCGACTGCGGCGGGCATTTCCTCCCATGAACCCGGGTGGCTTCGATCTTCGCACCTACCGCCGCGAAGACCGGATCCTGGCGGAATTGGCCGTCCCCTATCCCGAGTGCATCACCCGGCTTGCCCCAGCCTCTTTTTGGAATCCCCAAACGCTGCTGGGATGGTGGCGGCTTCACGCGGCTCAGACGCTCAAAAAATATCTTTCCGCGGAAAACGAGCCCCTCGCGCAGGCACTCCTGCTCGGATTTCGGACTGAAATTCCCGACGAATTGGAAAGATCGCTGCTCCAAACCGGCACGATTCATCTCCTGGCCATCTCGGGGCTGCACGTGGCCATTCTGGTCGGGGTTTTCAATGCCGTGTTCTGGGCGCTTAGAGTTCCCTATCGCTTGCGGATTGGCTCACTTCTTGTCGTCATCGCCGTTTACGCGGTGATCAGCGGGGGGCAGCCAAGCACCATTCGCGCGGCCACCACGTTCAGCGTGCTCCTGTTGGGGACGCTGTTCCATCATTCGTTCTGGTCCATGAACGCGCTGGCTTTTGCGGCACTGGTGATTCTGACCTGGAATCCGGCGGCTCTTTTTCGCCCGGGACCCCAGCTTTCTTTCCTGGGGGCATCGGTTCTCATCATGGTGGGACGTCGATATTTTGCGGGCACGGTGGGGACTCTGAACAGGGATTTGCCCGCTTCCGCGAACCCCCCACGCTTTGCCTGGGTTGAGGCTCTCTCGAAGTGGTTGACTCCCACCCTGGTGGTCACGGTGAGCATTTGGGTGATGTCCTGGCCGCTGGTGTGGCATTCCTTCCATATCATCAGCCCGTTGGGGATGGTGCTCACGCCCGTGCTCATCCCGCTCATGACCGGCGCGCTGGCTTCGGGATTCGGCCTGCTTTTTGTGGGCCCTCTTTGGTCGGCCGGAGCTTGGCCGCTGGCGTGGTTGTGTGACGCATGTTTGACCGGTTGTCGCTGGCTCATCCAGCAGGCGGAACACACTTTTCCGCTCTATACATGGCAGCCGGCACCGCCGACGTGGTGGGTGGCCGGGGTGTATGGATGGTGGATGTTGCTTCTGCTTAGCAGCGGCGGACCCACGCGGCGTCTGACGCGGCTGTCATGGACGGGGCTTGGCGGATGGCTGCTGGGCGGAATTGTCTTCCTCGTCTTTCCCGCTGCTCAGGACGCCCGAAACTCCCACGATTTGCGGATGACGGTTCTTTCCGTGGGCCACGGTCTGGGAATCGTCATAGAGGCCCCCAATGGAGAAGTCTGGCTGTACGATCTGGGAAGTCTGGGGGGTGGCGACCGGGCGGCATGGGCGGCGGTCGGCACGCTGTTTACCCGGGGGGTGCGGCGTCTCGACGGAGTCTTGCTCTCCCACGCAGACCTCGATCACTACAACGGTCTGCCGGATCTACGCCGCTACCTCGCGGTGGAACAGGTGGCGGTTACACCCAGGATGTTTCAGGCGACCGCCCGCCGTGAACCTGGTGTGCGGGCACTCGAGGAACTCATCGCCTCTCGTAAATTACCGCTGCGCACGATCGCTGCCGGAGATACCTGGTGCTGGGGAGATTGTCGCGTAACGGTACTTCACCCCCCGACCGACTGTGCGGGTGTAACGGACAATGCGGCCAGCCTGGTGCTGTGTTTGGAGTACGCTGGCAAGCGAATCCTGCTGACGGGAGACCTTGAAGGGCCGGGCCTGGAGGCTCTCTTGAGTCGTCCCCCCATCTCCGCGGATGTCCTTGTGGCGCCGCATCATGGCACGGCACGGTCCCGGCCGGAGGAACTCGTTCAGTGGTGTCGCCCGGAGTACGTGATCATCAGCGGGGGCTGGGCAAGCCTCAGCAACACAGATGGCTTCACGGAGGAACTTCCGCGTCCGGGCAATGCCTCACCAGCGGCTCCCAAGGTCTTTCATACGGCGGAGGCAGGTGCCATCACCGTGACCATCTCCCCTGATGGCCGCTGCCAGGTAAGTGGATTCCGATCTGCCGCGCAAACTCCCTTTTAACGCGATGGTTGAGGTTTCCCGCCGTGCATGACTCCCATCTGCCGATGAGGATCCTTCAATCGATCCAGCCGCCTCCGAGGACGCGCTCACCCTGATAGCAGACGGCGGCCTGGCCTGGCGCTACGCCATAGCACGGCTCATGGAACTGCACACGGAACCGGTCGCCTTCCAGAATCGTGACGGTGGCAGGGACGGCCTTCGTCCGATAGCGAATCTTCACCGTGCACGGGAAAGGTTCTGCCGGCGGTTCCACCAGCCAGTTCGCCCCTGAGGCGGTCAACTCCCAACGGGCAAGGTCTTCTCGGGTTCCAACCACAACGCGACGCGTGTCCGCTTCCAGACGCACCACGTAGCGCGGCTCGCCGAAGGCAATCCTCAGTCCCTTCCGCTGGCCGATGGTGAACCGCTCCAGCCCGTCGTGATACCCCACGACGTGGCCCTGGGTGTCCACAATTTCTCCGGCTGTGGAACGTTCCCCTCGGAACTGCCGCACGAAGGCCGCATGGTCCTGGTTGGGAACGAAGCAGATTTCCTGGCTGTCTGGCTTGTCGGCCACCCGCAAACCGATTTTCGCCGCAATATTGCGAATTTCCTGCTTTGTGTAATCTCCCACGGGAAAGAGAAGCCGACCGAGATATTCGCGCCGTATTCCAAACAGCACGTACGACTGATCCTTGGTAGGATCACGACCACAAAAGAGGCCCGGCAAACCATCCTCGGCGGGTATCAGCCGGGCATAATGACCGGTTGCCACGAATTCCGCCCCCAGCGTGTCTGCATACTGAAAAAGACGTCCAAACTTGAGCCGGTTATTGCACACGACGCACGGGTTGGGCGTCCGGGCGGCGAGATACTCGTTGACGAAATAGTCGATGATCTCGCGAAACTCCTCCTCAAAGTTGAGGACATAAAACGGAATGTCGAGACGTTCGGCGACGCGCCGCGCGTCCTCGGCATCCGCCGCACTGCAGCATCCCTGCCTGGGACTGCGCAGGACGGGCAAAGCGTTGGCTGCGCTCTGAGAAGCCGTTGCCTGTGCCCCCGGTGTGTTGCCAGGTAACGAGCACGTGACCGGCGAATGCATCCCGTGACGCATAAAAACCCCGATCACCTCGTGCCCTTGCTCCCGGAGCAGATAGGCCGAGACGCTGCTGTCCACACCGCCGGACATTGCCAGAAGAACGCGAGCCATTTTGAAATCTATTTCAAGTTGATCGACATAAAAACAGGAACAAAAGGAATGGCTGAGACGTGTACTCGAGAAAGAAAGTCGATTGTCAGTCGCATTCTTCGCCGTCAGAAAGAATCACCCGCACGTTATCCACAGCGGAAGACACCGGCCTGCCCCGTCGTGGAGCGAGCCTTCGTTATTCTACGCAGAACATGCCCTGCGAGCCGATGGCGTTGCGGAGTCGTCTGGCGGCAGCCTGAACTGTTTGTAAGTCGACGAAACCGGTCATCTCAGGATCGGGCACGACAAGGGTGCCCCTCCTTTTCGGAGGGACCCGCTCGTCGGGTCCGCCCTCGGAGGGACGTGCTTGTCACGTCCGTTTTCGGAGGGACCCGCTTGTCGGGTCCGGTGAACATCGACTGATTATCCATCCTTCCTCATCGGGCACGACAAGCGTGCCCCTCCGAAAGGATTTCAAAGCATCTGGCACCGCCCCACGGACCGGATTTCCGTCGGGGCAATTCATGAATTGCCCCTACCAAACATCGAACCGTTGGCTTCTCACAGGGCGGTACAAAAAGTGGGATGGGTCAGGACCTCGGAGGGTTGCCACCGGCCCACGTCGGAGATTACACTGTCAGTCTGTTTGAATCGCTTGTTCCCACCAGTTTTAAGACGCCCTTTGATGGAACGCGAGCTTGCGCGATATGGCCATTTTCGGTGATCTGGGGAGGTATCAACCATGACAGTGTTTGCCGCAATGCGAAGGCGATGGCTCGTGCTGGGCTTGCTCTTTCTGGGAATTGCCACCCCGGCGAAAGCAGAGTCGGCGCCGGGAATTCCGCCGGAAACTGTTGAGCAGCGCGACGCACGGATGAAATGGTGGCGGGATGCCCGATTTGGAATGTTCATCCACTGGGGTCTTTATGCGATTCCCGGAGGACGCTGGAAGGGACAACCGGTGGGCGGGGCCGGCGAATGGATCATGAACACGGCCAATATTCCGGTGGAAGAATATGAACTGCTGGCCAAACAGTTTAATCCGGTGAAATACGATCCAGCACAGTGGGTGAGAATCGCCAAAGACGCGGGAATGCGCTACATCGTCATCACATCCAAGCATCACGATGGGTTCTGTCTATTCGATTCCAAGGTGACCACATACGACGTGGTGGACGCCACGCCCTGGGGCAAGGACCTCCTCAAGCCGCTCGCGGAGGAGTGCCGTAAACAGGGGCTCCACTTCTGCACGTACTATTCCATCATGGATTGGCACCATCCCGCGCAGATGCGGGGAAGTGACCGCGCTTACAATCCCACGCGGATTCGCGAGGGCCGGAAGCGCGAATACATGGACTACATGAAGGCGCAACTCAAGGAATTGCTGGAAAGCTGCAAGCCCGAGGTCCTGTGGTTCGACGGCGAGTGGCCTGACTGGTACACCGAGGAGGACGGCCGCGAAATTTACGCCTTTCTGCGGGAGCTCGATCCCAAGCTGATCATCAACAATCGGGTAGGAAAATGCCGCAAAGGGATGGAGGGGTTGAACCAGGAGGGACGGCAGTGTGTGGGAGACTTCGGCACCCCGGAACAGCAAATTCCAGCAAGCGGCTTGCCCGGCGTCGATTGGGAATCCTGCATGACGATGAACGACACCTGGGGCTTCAAATATGATGATCACAATTGGAAGAGTACTGAGACGCTGATCCGCAACCTCATCGATTGCGCTTCCAAGGGCGGGAATTACCTGCTCAATGTGGGGCCCACCGCGGAAGGCGAAATTCCTGCACCCTCCGTGGAACGACTTCAAGGCATCGGCCGATGGCTAAAGGTTAACGGTGAATCGATCTACGCCACCCAGGCCAGTCCGTGGGGCAAACAACTTTCCTGGGGACGCTGCACTCAGAAGAAACTCGATGATGGCACAACCCGGTTGTACCTCCATGTCTTTAACTGGCCGGGACAGGGCCGACTGGAACTTCCCGGTCTGAAAAACGACGTCACCCGCGCATTTCTCTTGGCCAACGGCCGGGAAGTGACAATCCGCCGCGATGGCGGCAAAATCGTCCTGGAAGCTCTTCCCGAAAAACCGCTCGACCCAGTGGCCACCGTGATTTGCGTGGATGTCAAGGGAACGCCCCAGGCGGATTAGATCCCCACGGTGGACAAATCAGGACTGGTCCACCTGCCGATTGTTCGCGGTGGACTGACTACGATTTTCGCCCGAGCATCCGATCGAGGGCGTCCGAGGTGTGGAACACGAGGGCTTCCGGCCAGTGGGGATAGGGGTTGAAGTACTCGAACGTCAGGTATCCCCGGTAGCCCACGCTGTCCAGTGCTTCGAGGACGGCGGGCCAGTTGGTGGTGCCGTCGAGCAACGGCCGGAACGTGTGCAGGTTGAATTCGTTCACCTTTTTCGATGCTTCCTTGAGGTGAACGTTGCGAATTCGCTTGCCGAGGATGGGAATCCAGTACTCGGCAAAGTGATACTGGGCGATGTTGCCTGTATCAAAGTGAACTCCCACCGCGGACGAGCCAAAGCTGTCCACAAAGGCGGCCAGTTCCTGCGGGCTATGCAGGTAGCCGTTCATAAAGATGTTTTCCACGTTCAAAGAGATCCCCGCCTGTTCGGCCACGGGGATCAGTTTGCGAAGGGCCTCGCGGGCACGCTGGTCGCATACCTCGAAGGGGACAGGTGGGTCGTCCGGCAACCACGGCACGTAGGTCGATCCGGCAATCACGAGAAGATTCTTGGTCTCCAGCAGCCTTGCCGTGCGAATCATATCCACGGCCAGCTCGATGCCTCTCTGACGGCGCTGGGGATCTTCGTGGGTGAATGAGTAGGGCCAGAAGAGAAACGAACACAGGCCGCTCACTTCAAGGCCGATCTGGCGGACCAGGCGGGCCACGTCGCGGACAGCAGCGTCCGAAGTTTCCGGCGTGAGATCGCCTTCCAGGGCGTAATTGAGTTCCACCCCGTCGAATCCGGCTTCCTTGCACAGCTCCAGACACTCTCGGAGGGACATTTTACTGGGATACGGCAGTGCCCAGAGGTTGATCGATTTTTTCATGTCATATCGCTTACCTGGAGCACGTTTGGCCTGGGTTGGGGCCGGATCCTCGGCCGCCTCACCCGGTGACACGAGGCCCTGAGCGGCTAAAAAGGCCCCGCCGAAAGCGGCCATGTAACTCAACATCTCGCGTCGTGGAAGCAGTTCGCGGCTACCCACCGGCTCAAGATTGCCGCAAGTACCCTTTTCGTTCGCGCGAGGTACAGGCTCGGGCGTGATCATAAGGCGTGCTCCTTTTGTAGGTTGATGCCGGGATAAGACATGGGTGGAACGCTGTGCGGTCGGTTGACTCATTTCCAGCCAAGCCCGGGAACGCCCTCATTTTAGGCTGACGAGAAACGCAAGCAAGATGCGCGCAGTCGGACGGCCGCCTTCCATGGCGGCTGTTTTACCCACGACAATTCCCGCCCGTTAGGTCGCCCCCTTCATCACTTGCTGGTCGATTTTTCTAAATCTTGCAATATTTGTGCTTTATCCATTTATCCCAGTTGACCGACTTTGTGAAGACCGCTAAGATAATGCGGTCGTTCGAATTATTCCAAAAATGGCGATTTTGTGGCGTACGGTGCAGGCCGGGCCGATGCGATTGGAAAAGTTGGGGCGCGATGTGAGGGTAAGTCTTTCGATTTGGCCAGTCGCGGAATCGGGTGATGAAACGGGTAACTCCGAACTTGCCGTGCGATCCCCATGCGCTGATAAGTACACCCTGTGTTCTCCCCCGTAATTGGGTGGTGTTGCCATGTTGTGATTTTGAAACATCAGTGGCCAACTGGCTGTTTAGCTGACACGGAAATCAAGTTGTAAGTGACTTTCCAGAAATAACTTACGTAATCGAGCACGTCCCGCAAGGATGCTCGGGCATTGGATGTGCTCCCTCCTTCATCAGGCAAAGCAGGTTCGCGTCGTGTGAGCACCTTTGGGTCCCTTGCCTGTTGAGGACAGCACCTTGCCTAGAGCCAGCCATCACAAACCGCATTCCGTTGCCCGCGGGCCTCGAACCGGTAAGGTCAATGGTCACCGCACAGAGCTTGCCCGCGTTGCGGGCAAAACCACCTCGGAGGTCGCGCCCGACAGGGGCGTGAACGGCGAATCGGTTCATCCCGACGTATTGCTTGAGGCTCTCGACCCCAGCTTGCTGGACGAGGACCAGAACTCGACCGCTGCCGCCGGGGATCACATCCACGACGAGACCTTCGATGAAGACCTTTTTGAGCTGGATGGGGCCAGCCACTCCACCCACGAATTGGCCGACGACGAAGAGGCACTCGATCCGGAGGATGCCGGAGAGAGCGATCTGGACGCCGAATCCACCGGCCAGGACGACCGGATTGACGACCCCGTCCGCATCTACCTGATGCAGATGGGGGAAATTCCCCTGTTGACCCGGCGGGATGAGATTCGGGCGGCCAAGCAGATCGAGCGGGCACGCCGGAAATTCCGCTACGCGATGCTGGCCACCGATTTCATTCTCAATGCCGCCATCGAACTGCTGAAAAACGTCCGGGATGGCCGCCTCCGCCTCGATCGCACGATGGACGTCTCGGTCACCAATCTGCGGGGCAAGCGGCACATCACTCGGTTGCTGGAACCCAATTTGCGAACGCTCCAGGAAATCCAGCGGCGAAATCGGCGGGACTTCGCCCAGATGATGAACCGCCGATTGCCGATGGAGGAGCGGCGGGCTGCTCGACGCCGCCTGATGGCGCGGCGATTCCGTGCCGTGCGACTGGTCGAAGAGCTCGATCTGAGAACACAAAAATTGCAGCCGCTGCTGGATCGCCTCACCAGGATCTCCCAGCGGATGGATGCCATCATCCAGGATCTGAAGGCCCTTCGCGGCACGCCCGAGACACCCTGGGAAAAGGAGTTGCGGCGCGAACTCCGGCAGCTCATGCGGTTGACGCTGGAAAGCCCCACCACGCTCCGCAATCATCTGGCGGCCGTCATGCGGTATGCCGAGGAGTACGAGGCCGCCAAGCGCTATCTCTCGGCGGGAAACCTCCGCCTCGTCGTCTCCATTGCCAAGCGCTACCGCAATCGGGGCCTCAGCTTCCTCGATTTGATTCAGGAAGGCAATACCGGTCTGATGCGGGCGGTGGACAAGTTCGAGTACGCTCGGGGATTCAAATTCTCTACCTACGCCACATGGTGGATTCGGCAGGCGATTACCCGGGCGATTGCCGATCAGAGTCGCACCATCCGCATGCCGGTGCACATGCTGGACGTATGCGGGCGAATCCATGCCATGGCCCGCAAACTGGCCCAGGATCGGGGGATTGTCCCCAGTCTGGACGAAACCGCCCAGGCCCTGGGAATGCCGGTGGAAGAGGTGCGGAGCATCCTTCGCATGAGCCATCAACCGCTTTCTCTCGATCAGCCAGTCGGCGAACAGGAAGAGAGCTACCTGGGTGAATTTCTCGCCGACTATCGGGAAGATGACCCCCTCTATGAAATGAACTTCGAGCTTCTCAAAAGATCCATCAACGAGGCCCTGGCCGAACTGACCTATCGAGAAAGAGAAATCATTCGCCTGCGCTACGGGCTGGCTGATGGGTACGCCTACACCCTGGAAGAAGTGGGCAAGATTTTTGGCATCACACGGGAACGGGTGCGGCAAATCGAGGCCAAAGCCATTCGCAAGCTCCGGCATCCGGTTCGATCGCGAAAGCTGGCGGGCTTCATCGACGCTCTGGTCGCCCGGGGACAACTCACCCCCGATCCCGGCCTGGAAGCCGAACTCTGAGCGCTCGGCATTTGGAGTTGTATCGGGCACGACGAGCGTGCCCCTCCGAATTGTCCGGAGGGACGTGCTTGTCAGGTCCGCTTTCGGAGGGACGTGCTTGTCACGTCCGTCTGCCAACCCTGGATGATCCACCCCAGTTCACTCGCATTCCGGTAGGGGCAATTCATGAATTGCCCCTACAACGTCGGAGGGACCCGCTTGTCGGGTCCGATGAACGCCGATTGATGACCCATCCCTCATCACCGGGCACGACAAGCGTGCCCCTCCGATCCTTCCGCCTTTGACCTCGCGCCAGATGGCAGCAACCGCCCGGATTCATTGTCCCGAGGCGGACGTCGCAGGACGCGAAAAATTGTGGTAAAGTAAACCAGTTGGATCTCCAAAGATGCTGTAATGCATTCGCCGTCTTGGTACCTCAGTGTGGTTTTCAGCCATGTCTTTGAAGGTTTACATCAACGGACAGTACTACGATAAGGAAGACGCCAAGATCAGCGTTTACGATCACGGCCTGTTGTACGGTGACGGGGTCTTCGAGGGAATCCGCAGCTACGGCGGTAAAGTTTTTCGCCTGAAGGAGCACCTCGATCGCCTCTGGGATTCGGCCAAGGCCATCTGGTTGACCATCCCCATGACCAAAGAAGAGATGGCCCGGGCCATTGAAGAAACGCTCCGCATTAACGGAATTGAGGACGGCTACATTCGGGTGGTTGTCACCCGGGGTGTGGGAACGTTGGGCCTGGACCCGAACCGCTGCAGCAACCCCCAGGTCATCATCATCACCGATCACATCTCGCTCTACCCAAAGGAGTTGTACGAAAAAGGGCTTGAGATCGTCACGGTGAGCACCGTCCGCAATCACCCGGCGGCCCTCAGCCCTCGGATCAAATCCCTCAATTATCTCAATAACATTCTGGCAAAAATTGAGGGTCTCCAGGCAGGTTGTATTGAGGCGCTCATGCTCAACCACAAAGGGGAGGTGGCAGAATGCACGGGGGACAATATCTTCCTCGTGCGACGCGGCGAGCTGTTCACGCCGCCCCGGGAAGCGGGAATTCTGGAAGGCATTACCCGCGCAGCGGTCATCGAGTTGGCCCAGGAAGCGGGGTTGAAGGTCCATGAAGTCCCCCTGACCAAACACGATGTTTACATTGCCGACGAGTGTTTTCTGACGGGCACCGCTGCGGAGATCGTTCCGGTGGTCAAGGTCGACAGCCGTCCTATTGGGGACGGTAAACCCGGCCCCATCACGCGGGATCTGATGGAGCGGTTCCATCGCCTTACCCGCAATCATTGCTGAAAGGCATCCGGGTCCAGCGCGGAGGTGAAACCGTGACGGGACGTCATGCGGTTCTTGCAATGGCGATTGGGGCTCTGTTTTTCGCGTGTGCGGCACCTCTTCCAGCTCATGCCGAGCAGGGTGTCACGGTCAAAACCGATATTGTCTACAAGACCGTTGACGGCCAGGACCTGATGCTCGACGCCTACCTTCCGACAAACGCGGGTACATGCCCGGGTGTCGTGCTCATTCACGGCGGGGCGTGGCGGGCGGGGGACAAGTCAAGCTACCGCGCCTGGGGAATTGCCTATGCCCAGTTGGGCGTCGCTGCCTTTTCGATCAATTATCGGCTTTCTCAGGTGGCAAAATATCCAGCGGCCGTGGAAGACTGCCTGGATGCCATTCGCTGGTTGCGAAGTCATGCGGAGGAATTCCACCTGGATCGGGACAGGTTGGGCGTCGAGGGCGGATCGGCCGGGGGACATCTGGCCTTAATGGTGGCATTCATGGAGCCGGATTCTTCCGCTGTTGACTCGCATGGTCAGCCGTTGAAAAACTGGGTGCGATGTGCGGTGTCCTTTGCCGGGCCGACCGATTTGTCGGATGCCGAATCCATCGAAGCAAGCACCGAAAAACAAAGTCTTGTGGCGTTTCTCGGGTGTACCCTCAGGGAGTGTCCGGAGCGTCACCGAGAAGCGTCCCCGATCACCTATGTCTCGCCCGATGATCCTCCCGTCCTGCTTGTGCACGGCACAGCGGACCGAGTGGTGCCGTTCAAGCAGGCGCAGCTTCTTGAAAAGGCTTTGAAGAACGCGGGCGTCCCGGTGGAGGTTCTGGCACTGGAAGGTTGCGGTCACGACTTCGGCTGTCTCGATCGAGAAGGTCGCAACAAGCTCCTGGAAAAGACTCGCCGGTTTATGCTCCATCATCTTGGGGTGGAATGATCACCCGTCGAAACAGGACGTGCCCAACTCCACTGAAAATAAAAGGACCGTTTGCGGTCATCACCGCATCCATTTGGCTTGGTTTTTCCACAGTGCCCCTCCAACGCCCGGCAAGAAAATTTCCCCGGCCGGGGCTCTGAAGAATGTGGCAGGGCAGCAGATTGGCCCCGGTGAATACAATGGGGCGCGGACGGGCGGCATCCTTGTTCTGGTTTTTCTCGGTTTTCGGTCACCAGTCGAACTTTGCGAGAATTCATGACAGTGAACCACGCCCCATTTTCAATCCTCATGCTGCGGCCATCGGCGGAGTTCACCCTCAAATCCAACCGCACGCGCCGTCGGCTTCAGCAGGAACTGGTGCACAATCTCACGGACGCACTGGAAAGTCATGGGCTGACGTACCGCATTTCCGGAGCATGGAATACCTATTTTGTCGAGACAACCGCTCCAGGACAGGCTGCCGAAGTCCTGTGCCGCGTCGCAGGGATCGGGTCGATTGTACCCATCGAAAGGGTTAGTCAGGCGGAGCTGGACGAGATCGTCCGCCTGGGCGTGGAAGCCTTCGCCGAACTAGTGCGGGGAAAACGGTTTGCCGTGCGGGCGCGACGGACGGGAAATCATCCCTTTCGCTCCCGGGATGTGGAAGTGGCCCTGGGTGCCGAGCTGCGGCCATTTGCACTTAAAGTGGACCTGACCCAACCCGAGATCACCGTCCACGTTGATATCCAGGAGGACAGGGCTTTTCTCTATGCGGAGACGCTCCGCGGCCTTGGCGGATTGCCAATCGGCAGTCAGGGAAAAGCCCTCGTACTGATCTCAGGGGGTTTCGACTCGGCGGTGGCTGCCTGGCTGATCATGCGCCGCGGTGCGGCGGTCGATTACGTGTTCTGCAATCTGGGCGGAAAAGCCTACGAGCGAGCCGTGGTTCAGGTGGCCAAGGTCCTTTCCGACAACTGGAGTTACGGCACGCATCCACGATTCTACTCGGTCGAGTTCACCGACGTCGTCATCGAAATGCGGCAAAAGACGCGGTCTTCGTACTGGCAGATCGTTCTCAAACGGCTGATGTATCAAGCGGGGGCCCTGGTCGCCCGACGAAGCGGAGCGGTGGCCCTGGTGACGGGCGAGTCGATCGGTCAGGTCTCCTCACAGACGCTGAAGAACCTGGCGGCGATCGAGGCGGGTAGCGAGTTGCCGGTCTTACGACCCTTGCTCACCTACGATAAGGAGGAGATCATCCATCTGGCCCGGCGGATCGGAACGGCCACTCTATCGGAACGTGTGCGGGAATACTGTGCCCTCACGCCGGACCATCCAGTAACGGGGGCGTCCTCGGAGACGCTCGATCGGGAGATGGCGAAAATCGATCTCGCCGTGCTGCACCAGGCAGTGGAGCGGGTGGAGGAGTACGATTTGCGCAGCCTTTCCGCCTCGGAGGTGGTCCTCCCGTATCTGTTCACGGAGACCGTTCCTGATGGGGCCGAGGTCATCGACTGCCAGCCCGAGACTGCGTATCGGCAATGGCATTATCCAGGTGCCCGGCATGTGGATCCCTGGGATCTACTCAAGCAATTCAGCCAATTGGACCGAAATCGGGTGTATGTACTTTACTGCCCGCAGGGGCTGCAAACGGCTTACGTGGCGGAAGTCATGCAGCGGGCAGGTTACGAAGCCTATTCCTTCAAGGGCGGGACACCGGCTCTCAAAGCCTATTGCGAGAACCACCCGCCAGTGGCGGTGAGAGCTTCAGGCGAAGCTTGCGAAGAGCCCTGAAGGTCGGACGGACACAACACCCGCAGGGTCGCGCTCGCGCTGCCCGGTGAGGCGAAATGGATCATCCGGCGCTAATAAGCGGACCTGACGAGCAGGTCCCTCCGAAAATCGGAGGGGCACGCTTGTCGTGCCCGGTGTCACTTGGCCAGGAGAGGTCATAAGCCCGGGTAGGGGCAATTCATGAATTGCCCCTATCGGTGAGCGATTGTCGTGCCCAGTGAGAAATGGGGTTGGATTATCCAGCGTGGAGCAACGGACCTGACAAGCAGGTCCCTCCGGGCCATTCGGAGGGGCACGCTTGTCATGCCCGGGGAAACCTTCAAAAGCCGGGCAAGTTGGGAGAGCACGGCAACCTGATGCCACGCCGAACGGCACTCGGGCGAGCGAAAACCCTTGCCGGGTTCTCTGAGAAAAATCGTCGGCACACCGGGTAAGATGTTCCGTTGGGAAACAGCGTCCCTAATCTGGGAAGGGCGGGGAGTCGGATAAATAGGGAATAAGCTTGGGCAAACCGGTGCGGGCAAGGGCAGAACGAGGGGCAGGGTGCTTGTGAAAATTGGCGAGCATGAGACGGACATTTTGCGTAGGGAAATGTGTATAGCTCGCGGAGGCTGAGAAGGCAAGCGAAGGTCCCGGCTTTTTGCGGCTTTTGCGAGCGGAGCACGGTCAGGGAGGAGCGAGAATTTCGATTTTAACGCTGGACATCGGCCAGTTTTTGTGTAGAATTGAGCGACGGGCCCCATTGCGAACCCAGCCTTGGTCTCAGAGGCACGCGGGTCAACTCAATTTATAACCAGTCCCGCCTTAAAGAACATTTGGGGCACGGCCGTTCCAGTGCTGATGTGGAATCGTGTTGGCGAGAACGCGATTCGGGACCAGAACTCATGGGAGGCTAAGCCCCGCTCATCCGGATGCTGATCTGCTCCGACTGCTGCCGGGAGGTGCGCGCGGAGTGTGTGTGCCTGCGGGGAGTGCGGGGAATCCATCGATTCGAGTGATCCAAGAATGAGGGTCCCTCAGCCAGTGTTCCATCAGCAGTGGCAACGGCGCATCATCCCTTCCCGGCGATTGCATGAGAACACCTTCGCCGTAGCTCCCTGTTCGCCGGGTTGCACGCGGTGTGTGGTGAGGAGTCAGTCACGTTGTCAGGGTGGTTAGAAAGTAGTTCTGGAGGAGTCATGGCCTTGTACGAAGCCGATCACCTGTTTGACGATCTGGAATTGCGCCCAATGGAGGATGAAGAGGAGCTTGAGCTCCACGAGGGGGCACTGTTGGAAATGGCTGAGTCGTACGCGCCGGACGAGGAGGACCTCGAAGATGAGGATGAACTGAACGAGGAGGCCTGTCGGGCAGCGGCCGAGGCCGACGAGGACGACGAAGAGGCCCCGCTCACCGCCGAGGAAGAGGAGTCCTGGTCCGACGATCCCGTCCGCATGTACCTCACCCAGATGGGAGAGATCCCGCTCCTCACACGGCAGCAGGAAATCGCCCTGGCCAAGAAAATCGAGATCACCCGCGCTAAGTTCCGCCGCAAACTCATGGAGTGTGACTATGTCCTGCAACAGGCAGTGCGGACATTTGTGCGGGTGGACGAGGGCAAACTGCCCTTCGATCGGACGGTTCAGGTCTCGGTGACGGACCATCTGGAAAAGCAGCAGATCCTCGGCCGATTGCCCCACAATCTCAAGACGCTCCAGGCCATCCTGAAGCGGAATCGCCGGGATTATCTCACGGCCCTGAGCAAGTCCAAGCCCATGGAAGAGCGGCGAGCGGCCTGGCGGCGATTGGGTCGATCCCGGCGGCGGGCAGTTCGCCTCGCCGAAGAACTCGGTCTGCGCACCCAGCGGCTGGAGCCGATGATCAAGGCCCTCGAAGAGTTCAGTCGTCGGGTCGATGAGTTGAAGGCCCGCATCACGGAGCACGTCAAGGCCGGCCGTCCCTACAAGGAACGGGAACCGTGGATCAAGGAATACCGCGATATTCTCCGCCTCACCCAGGAAACCCCAACCAGTCTGCGGAACCGCGTGGCCTATGTGAAAAAGGTCTACGCCGAATATATGGAGGCCAAGCAGGAGCTGTCGAAGGGCAACCTCCGGTTGGTGGTGTCCATCGCCAAGAAATACCGCAACCGGGGACTCAGCTTCCTGGACCTGATTCAGGAAGGGAATGCCGGTTTGATGCGGGCGGTGGACAAATTCGAGTATCGCCGGGGCTTCAAGTTCTGCACGTACGCCACGTGGTGGATTCGGCAGGCGATCACCCGGGCGGTCGCCGATCAAAGCCGCACGATTCGCATCCCGGTCCACATGGCCGAGACGATGAGCCGCGTCCGTAACGTTTCCCGCAAGCTCTATCAGGACCTCGGTCATGAACCGACACTGGAAGAAATGGCGGCGGCGGCCGACGCCAAGGCCGAGGAAACCCGGCGCGTCCTCACCATGAACCGGTATCCGATCAGTCTCGATCGGCCGGTTGGTAACAGCGAGGACAGCCATTTCGGCGATCTCCTCCCGGATACCTCCGCGGAGAACCCGCTCGACGGGGCCACCCTGGATATGCTCCGCGAAAAGATCAATAAAGTGCTCAAGACACTGAGCTACCGCGAGCGGGAAATCATCAAACTCCGTTACGGCCTGGGGGACGGCTACTGCTACACCTTGGAGGAAGTCGGTCACATCTTCAAGGTGACCCGCGAACGAATCCGCCAGATTGAAGCGAAGGCCGTTCGCAAGCTGCAGCAGCCCTCCCGCAGCCAGGAGCTGGTGGGCTTCCTCGATTGAGGATTTTCCATCTGGGCAAGACGACAGGCGGCCCGTCCGTCGGCATAAAGGCCGGCACGGGCCCTTTCTTATTGGACCGTAGCACTCAGCAATCCGCCCCGCGCCACGATACGGCGAGAAAAAGCGCAGATTCTCCCTCATATGCGGTCGGAACGACTCCTGAAGCGCCCTTGGCTCCGGAGGGACCTGCTTGTCAGGTCCGCCGTTTGACTCCATGGAGTGCGGCGATTTATCGCCGCTTTTCGGTGAAGGCTTTAGCCTTCACCACCTTGGCGTTGATCCGGATGGAAACGGACTACCGGTCGCGGTGGAACCCGATCCTCCAATCCACACAATGGAGGTCCACATAATTGGAGGGACCCGCTTGTCGGGTCGGCATCTTCGGAGGGACGTGCTTGTCACGCCCGCTTCCCCTCGGAGGGACCTGCTTGTCAGGTCCGCCGTTTGAACGTTGGATCATCCATTCGCTTTCGCCGGGGACTGAAGTCCCGCGCCGAAAGCGGGGCTAAAGCCCCGCACTCCATATGGAGTGCGGCGATTCATCGCCGCTTTTTTCGTGAAGGCTTTAGCCTTCACCACCTCCTCTCTATTGACAGCCGCCCCTCACCGGCGACAATGAATCCATCGGTTTTGGCCACACGTTCCGTGCTCTCCGATTGAATTGCATGGACTGGCAAGTCCCCGCACCGGGCCATCCCGCGGCAATATTGCCTGCTGCTTTCGGTAAGATTTCAGAACTGCCAATGGCGTGTCTTGTAGCCCTATCATGATGAACGACGGGAGGATCAGCATGAACGACATGACCCACGGCACGACGCGACGGAACTTCCTCAAGACGACAGGCCAGGTCGCCGCTCTTTCCGCCCTGGCAGGAACAGCCATTCCCGCTGTCCACGCTGCGGAAAACAACACCATCCAGCTCGCTCTCATCGGATGCGGCGGTCGGGGAACAGGGGCCGCTGGCGACGCCATGTCGGTCCAGAAGATTCTGAACGTGCCCATCAAACTGGTGGCCATGGCGGATGTGTTCGAGGACCGCGTCACCCGCAACCACAAGAACCTCAAGGAACGGTTCCCCGATCAGGTTGATGTTCCCGAGGACCGCCTGTTCGTGGGATTCGATGCGTATAAGAAGGCCATGGACTGCCTGCGCCCGGGCGACGTCGCCATTTTTGCCACTCCCCCCGCCTTCCGCTGGGTGCACTTCACCTACGCCATCGAAAAAGGCCTCAATGTGTTTATGGAAAAGCCCGTCACCGTCGATGGTCCCACGTCACGGCGGATGTTCGAGCTCGGCAAAAAATCGGTGGAGAAGAATCTCAAAGTCGGTGTCGGGTTGATGGTGCGTCACTGTCGGGGACGTCAGGAATTGAAGAAGCGAATTGAAGATGGCGAAATCGGGGAAATCCAGTTCCTCCATGCTTATCGGATGGGTGGCCCCGCTGCCAATATCCGCCGCAAACCCGATAACATCAGCGAACTCCGCTACCAGATCCGGCAGTTCCACAGTTTCATCTGGGCCAGCGGCGGCGTGTACAGCGATTTCTACATCCACCAGATCGACGAATGCTCCTGGATGAAGGGCGCCTGGCCTGTCAAGGCCCACGCCCTCGGTGGCCGACATTATCGCGGCGATGCCGTCGATCAGAATTTCGACACTTACTCCGTGGAATACACCTATCCCGACGGAACAAAACTCTTCTACTTTGGCCGACAGATGGCCGGCTGCCACAACGAGTTCGCCAGCTACGGCCACGGGACGAAGGGCTGCTGCATCATCTCCACATCCGCCCACACACCCGGCCGGGTCCGCACGTTCACCGGCCAGGATTTCAGCCAGGACAAACTGATCTGGGCGTTCCCGCAACCGGAACCCAACCCCTACCTGATGGAATGGGTGGACCTCATCGAGGCGATCATCAAGGATCAGCCGTACAACGAGGTGGAGCGCGGCGTCCAGGCCAGCCTGGTAACCACCATGGGCCGCATGGCCGCCCACTTCGGCCGAATCGTGACCTATGAGGAGGCCCTCAATCATCCCCATGAGCTGGCCCCGGATGTCGATAAATTCACCGAGGATTCACCGGCTCCGGTCCAGTTTGATGAAGCAATCGGCATGTATCCGCAGCCGATGCCCGGCATCAAGACCGATCGCGAGTACTGATGCCACATGGCTGCGCTACGCGATCCGTTCCCTCTTTTGCAGGGATCGCCGAGATAACATGATCGCAGGTCGTTGTAGGGGCAATTCATGAATTGCCCCCACCGAAGCGCGAGTGAATTGGGGTTGATCTTCCAAGGTTGACAAGCGGACGTGACAAGCACGTCCCTCCGAATACGGGCCTGACAAGTAGCTCCCTCCGAAGCGTGTTCCACCGAAAAAGGTTTTCCGAAGGTCGGAGGGGCACGCTTGTCGTGCCCGATGTCACATAGACATGTGGCGCCACAATCCCCGGTAGGGGCAATTCATGAATTGCCCCCACCGTTGGTCCGTCCGGGTTGAATTCCGCTTCCACGCGAGCCCGGCTGGATGTTCGCATTCCTCTCGGCTGGGGAAAAGTGGGGACGTGTCAGCACCGCTGTCGGCCGGTGCCCTTGATTCGTGATAAAAGCGGCAAAATGATTCGGCGGGATCTGACCCGTGTGGTTAGGTCCCGTTTTTTATCGCCTCAAAAAAAGAATGGCTGACACATTTGCCGTCAATCCTGGGAACCGGCGGAGAAGGTTGATGTACCGGAAGCATTCCGCCGCGGGGACGAGGCGGTGGTAGAGCCGCGTTCGGTCTTTTCCCGCAACTGGCGGCGGAGTTCCCTGATCTGGGTCCGGTAGCCGAGCCGGTGCAGCCGCCACGCGTGTTCCTTTTCAGCAAGCCGCGCTGCCTGCTCGGCCAGCCTGCGTTTTTGATCGGTCAACTGCTGGGCCAGTTGGTCGAGTTCCTCCCATCGTGCGGCAATGGCGGTTTCCAGGCGGGCCTTTTCCTCGCGAACCTGTTTCAAAAGCTCTTCTGTTTGATGATGGAGTTCGGCAAGTTGCTGTTCCTTGTGCTGCTGCTCTTCCGCTTGTTCCCGCAGAAGAGCCTCGCGCTCTTTGCGAAGGGAAAGGATTTTCTGGGTAATCTCTGCAACTTTGTCCGGATCAACTGCGGCGATCACCTCCCGAGCGGCCAGGTGGTGTTCCAGCGCCGCCAGTTGTTTGGCCTCGATTTCCCGCCGAAGCTGAACGAGTTCTTCATGAAATTGGGCGAGGGTTTGACCGCGACGCCGAATCGCTTCTTTTTGCTCTTCGAGTTCGGCCAGGGCCCGCCGTTGGTCCTCTGCCCACTGACGTCGCCATTGCCGCTCTTCCTGCCGGAAACGTTTACGTGCCTCCCGCAGTTCCTTGAGCAAGGTTCTGGCTTCCTCCAGCAACTGACGTAACTCGGCCTCCTCATAATGGGACGGCCTCTGGCCGGAACCGGGCACAGCCTCAGGCGGTGTCGCCGAGTTCGGCTCCACAAGGACCGCCAGGGCCGTGAGATCCTCTTCTCGCAGACGGACGGAGGCTTCTCGGTGCAGCAGGTCTTTTCTGCGGCGTTCAAGTTCCTCTTCCCGCTCCCGCAGCTCCTGTTCGCGGCGGCGGAGGGTTTCTTCCCATTGCGCGATGAGAGATTCCCGCTGTTGGAGTTGCTCCTCGCGCTCTCCCAGGTCGGCCCGGCGACGGGCAACGGCCGCCGCCTCATCCGCCAAAGCCCGTCGTTTCTCTTCCCATTCCGCGAGACGCTCCGCCAGCAAAAGGCGACTTGCCCGCAGGTCGTTTTCCAATTGGGCGAGCTGCGCGTTCAACCGGGCCTCCCGGCGGTCGAGATCCGCCTGGCGACGCCGCAGATACTCAGCCAGTTGCCGTGCCTGTCGGCGGAGACGCTCCTGCGTGACCGGAATGTCACCTGGCCCTTCGGTTTCCAGAAGAAGGTCCGGAACTGCCCCGGTTCCCGCAGGGGAGGTGTTTTCTTCGGAATGATCGGCCGACTCTTCGACGCGGTTGTGAGTGGCGGAGTTGGGTTCCGGCCCAGACGAATGAGCAGGGTCGATTCGGGCGGAGACCATGAGCTCAGGCCCGACCGGCGTCGCCTCGCTGGCGAGCGATTCCTTCTCTGGAACGGCCGTTCTCTGCTCACTCCTCGGGTCGAACATGCTCAAGTCGCTGTCTCACTGGGAAGCCACGCACCTGCAAAACGTCGGTTACTGCATTTGACCCAAGCGGCAGTTCGAATCGAACCGGACAACTCGGGCTAATCGTTAGAATCGTCAAAGTTTTCCAAAATCTTCGGGTAATCCTGGAAGAAAAGGGGAGTTTTGTGGGCAGTGCAAGCTTTGGTCTGTCTGCAGAGCAATTTTGCGAAGGGAGACCTGTGTCGGATGAAAATGGCAGGTCCAGGGAGACTGTACAACATGGAAAAATTTTTACAAATACCATGGCAAGCGCCTTTGGACTGGCTATGATAGAACAATCACCGGCGGAACTCTTTGCGGTTGGAGACACTGCCGGTTCGTTGTTCCTGGCCTGCACCAGATCGGTATCCTATGCTTTCCTAGACCATTCTTCGGAACCCGGATGCGGAAGACACGTGTGAATAACTCTCATGGCTGCTCGGACGGGGAATCATTCTCCTTTCGTCGCGGCCGAGGTTTCAGTTTGCGTCGTTGACAAGATTGTTTATCCTGAGCGGAGGTTACCCTGCAATGTGTCTCACCGTCAGTCAAGCGCGCGGCATCGTTACAGTGCTCGGAGGAATATGGGCCATCAGCTTCACCGTGATTTTTGCGGCGGCCGCCTCGGGCAGCACGGTTGAAAAACACGACCGTGAGGCCCTCGCACCCGCTGGATCGCACGCTGTTTTCGAAGAGGCCGAGGATCAGGATGAGGAAAAACAAAACAAGGAGGAAAAGCACGAGGCGGAGGAACACAAACCCGCTCCCAAAGCGGAATCTCATGCCCCGGCCCACGCGAAGCAGGCTCCGTCCGGCGAAGCCGCCAAGGCCGAGGGAGAGTCCGGCCAGGCCAGTAAACCTGAACAGGCCCAGCCCGCGCAGCCTCAGGCCAAACCGGCAGAACAGGCGAGACCTGCCCCTGCCGCTCAGGCGCCCGCCCCACCGCGGCCAGAGCGTTATAAAGCGAAACGCGAACTGATCAAGATCGAAAAAACGTACACCGCCACGCTGCAACCGCGCGATCCGGTGGAGATTCGCCTGGATGCCAAAACCTGGTCGAGCTTCCAGGTGAAGGAAGTTGTAGACCACGGACAGGAGGTCCGTCAGGGAGATGTGCTCATCCGATTTGAGACGGAGGACGTCGATCGCGCGATCGCTGACCAGGAACGAACACTCCGCTCCACCGAACAGTCCCTCAAGGATGCTGAGCGACTCCTCGCCCTCATGGAGAAGACTGTTCCCTTCGATTTGGCGACTGTGGAACGCAATCTCAAGATCACCAAAGAAGACACGGAGCGCTATTTCTCCAAAGAGCGCGACCTGTTGATTCGCAACTATGAAATGAATCTCAAGGCCGCTGAATGGTCACTCGAATCCGCCAGGGAAGAACTCCGCCAACTGGAAAAGATGTACAAGGCAGATGATCTGGTTGAAGAAACCGAGGAGTTCATCCTCAAACGGCAGCGCCAGGCTGTCGAACGCGCGGAGTTCTATTATCAGGTGGAGAAGGATCGCTATGAACGGTTCCACACAATGGACCTTGCCCGGCGCGATGAAGACGCCCGCCGGGACCTCGAGCTGGCGTCATTTATAGCTGAGCGGTCCCGCATCAATCTGCCATCGTTGCTTTTCCAGCAGCGGATGACCGTCGAGCAACTCCGCACCGATCTCGAGCGGGCGAAAGACCGGATGGCAAAACTCCGGGCTGATCGTGCCCTGTTTGAAATCAAATCCCCCTGCGATGGCGTTGTCTACTATGGCCAGTTCAATCGTGGAGAATGGTCGGGAGCAAGCACCCTGCAAAGCAAGCTCCGACCGGGTGGCTCGGTCTCCAAGGGAGATGTCATCATGACGGTGGTCCATCTCCCACCGGCCACCGTTCGCTTCAAAATCGGCGAGGAGGACCTGCGGTGGATGGAACCCGGTCGGGAGGGAGTTTTCAAGCCGACAGTTCTCCCTGACCTGGCAATCCCGGCCGCTGTCACAAAGGTTGATCATATCCCTGTCGCCCCCAACCAGTTTGAAGTCCTGGCGGAGCTGGACCTCCCCAAGAAACCTTTGCCGTTGGCTCCGGCCATGGGTGGAAAGGTCCGCTTCTTTGTGTATGTTCGGGAGGATGCCCTGGTCGTTCCGGCGAAGGCCGTGTTCGCGGAAGACCTCGATCCTGAACAGCGGTACGTCTATGTCGTGAAAGGCGACACCCAGGAGAAGCGACCGGTGAAGGTCGGCGAGCAGGTGGGTGACAAAATCGAAATTCTCAGCGGACTCAAAGAGGGTGAGGAAATCCTGCTCGACAAACCTGCAAGCTCGAACTGACAGATCAAGCAGAGTGATCGACTCCTGGACTGCAAGAGCAACTCCGAGGGCCTCAGCCATGCGGTGGCGATTGTTTGTGCTTATGGCCTTATTGGTGGGTGGGGGCCTGCCGGCTTTCAACTGCCGACCGCTCTTTGCCGAAACTCCGCAGACCCCGCCCGGGCCACCGCCGCTGGCCACCGAGGGCCCCAAACCGCCGCCCACTGCGCCGCCGAGTCGCGAGGAGATCGATCGGGCAATTCGCCGCGGAGTCGATTTCCTCCTCCTTCGCCAGAATCGGGACGGCTCCTGGGGATCTCCCCACAACACCAAAGGGCTCAACATTTATGCTCCCGTGCCCGGGGCCCATCAGGCCTTTCGCGCGGCCGTGACGTCACTGTGTGTGGCGGCCCTTATCGATGTCCAGGACCCACGCTCCGAGGTTCAGGAGGCAATCGACCGCGGTGAGGCATGGCTCATCGCGAATCTGCCGAAGGTCCGCCGCGCGACGCCCGATGCGATTTACAACAACTGGGCGCATGCCTACTCCCTCCAGGCTTTGACCCGCTTGATCCGCCGTCACGAGGGCGATCCCGCCAAACAAGCGGTCCTTCGCGAGGTGATGGATACGCAGTTTGATCGGCTCCTCCGCTATGAGTGTGTGGACGGCGGCTGGGCCTACTACGACTTCGATTACGGCACTCAAAAACCCGGCGGATCCACCATCAGCTTTGTAACGGCCACAGTCCTGGTCGCCTTTCACGAAGCCCAGCAGGTGGGGCTCAAGGTGCCCGAAAAACTCATCGACCGTGCGAAAGCCTCCATCCTTCGCCAGCGTAAGCCGGATTACAGCTACTGTTACGGTGAATACCTGAAAATGCGCCCCCTCCATCCGGTCAACATGCCGGCAGGGAGCCTTGGCCGGTCCCAGGCCTGTAATCTGGCCATGCGTTTGTGGGGTGATACCACGGTCACCGATGAAGTCCTCCGCACCTGGCTGGATCGCTTTTTCGCCCGGGATGGCTGGCTCGATCTCGGCCGAAAACGTCCCATCCCCCATGAATCCTTCTTCGCCATCGCGGGATACTTCTTTTACTACGGCCATTACTACGCCTCGCTGTGCATCGGACAACTTCCCGAGTCCGAGCGGCCGGAGTTCTACGGGCGTCTGGCCGCCATTCTGCTTCCTCTTCAGGAAAAAGACGGTTCCTGGTGGGATTTCCCGTTCTACGACTATCATCAGCAATATGGCACGGCGTTCGCGCTGCTGTCACTCGTTCCGTGCCGGGCGAGCGCACCTTCGAAGCCAGCCAGACCGCCGGAGGAGAAAGCTGTCGCCCAGTCGCATCCGCCACTGCGGTGAGCCGTCGAAGCGACTCACGGGCCGGAATTTCCCCCTCTGACTCATAACCACTTTTACTCTAAAAACGGGCAAGTGGCCCGCCACAAGAGTTCGCGCGGGGACAAGGTTCAACCCGGAGGGACCTGCTTGTCAGGTCCGCTTGCTTCGGAGGGACCCGCTTGTCGGGTCCGTCGCGCCACGTTCGATCATCAATTCCCTTTTCCCGGGCACGACAAGCGTGCCCCTCCGACCTTCGGAAAACCTTTTTCGGAGGGACGTGCCTGTCACGTCCGCTTCCCCTTGGAGGGACCCGCTTGTCGGGTCCGTCGCGCCACGCTCGATCATCAATTCCCTTTTCCCGGGCACGACAAGCGTGCCCCTCCGACCCCTCGGAGGGACCCGCTTGTCACGTCCGCTTTTTTAACCTTGGATAATCCACCCCAATTGACTCGCCCTTCGGTAGGGGCAATTCATGAATTGCCCCTCCAAGACATTGTGCCCGTGACATGTCGTGGGTTTTTGCAAAAGTCGGGATGGGTCAGTTTCCCCCTGAGGCCATAAGCCGGTCGATCGTTTCTCGGATGAACACCGACGGCACGATGATCGCCAGGCCCATGCGATGACGAAACTTGCCGCTCTGATAGATGAGCTTGAATTCCTCATCCACAAAGTGCTGCCCGCTGACCAATCCAATGACATAACCAGCCACCGCGCCGGTCTCCTTGTTTTCGCTGGCGAGCGCGAAGACCGGCCCGCCGCTATCCCCTTCAAACGTATTCATGTCCACCAGAAAGCGAGGATTTTCTTTGATCGGCAGTAAAGGATAACTGGCGATGCAGCCCAATCGTGCGATGCCGAACTCTTCCGGATTGCCGTTAAAAATATTGGCATGAGGAAATCCCAAGGCACGCACGATAAGTCCCGGCTCCAGCGGCAGCTTTTCCAGCATCTGTTCCGTTGCCAGACATTCGTAGGGCAGAACCCCCAGGTTGGCATCGCGCTCAAAATCCACCCTGATGACGGCCACATCGGCCGTGGGGTGTTTCTCCCACAGGTCCTTGTTTTCCCGACGCACTGGAACGGTTTGCGGATTTTTCACAATCCGGCCGTCGTCGCCCCGGCGGTGCAAAATGACCGTACATTGGTCCCCCTTCATCGATGAGAACACATGGGCAGCCGAGACGAGCACCCATGGCCCGGAGGGCAGTTCCACGAGAAACCCCGTAGCGGTTGAACCCGGATTGGTGATCTTCACGGTGGCCCAGGTGACCTGCGTGAGAAACCCCGGGGTCTCCGAGGCCTGTTCCGCTCGGAGTTGTGTCGTCACCCCCAACCCGACCACCTGCCAAATCAACCAGAGCACGAATGCCGCGCAATGATGCTGCCTCACGGATGCCGTCTCCTTATCCCGTTATGAACGAGTAATCCAAAAGACCGCCTGGTCATCACGACCGACCAGAAAATCCACAGTGGCCACTCTCGCAGAAATCGGTCGATGGGGAAACTTCCGGTTCCCCAGACGCGCAGCCTCGCGGAGCAAATCTTTCCACCAATTCTCCCGCGCGAGTCCTGCTCTCCCGCCCCAACTCCCTTTCTTTCTGTTGTTGCCAGACTCGGGCAGATGTTGCAAGTTTTCGTCATCCCCGCTATCGCCGCAGGCTACAGCCGATAACAGCCCCCCCACCGATAAATGACTGAACCGTCAGCCACGAGGCAATCAGGGACCGCCCTGAAGCATCCCGTTTTTGTGCAAACGACGAGATGCCGCGGATACAAGCAGTGATAGGGGCAATTCATCAACAGCCCCCACCGGAGTGCGAGTGAATTGGGGTGGATCATCCAGGCGGACCTGACAAGCAGGTCCCTCCGAAGTGAACCGGACCCCACAGGCACGTCCCTCCGAGGGAATTCCGCTGCCACGCAAGTGCGTGTGGATGTTCGCGTTTCTCTGGGCAGAAAATACGATGATGGGGCAGGGGACCACCGCATCACCCGATGCCTTTTCCAATGGCTATGATCCCGTCGGCCGATGAGCGTCTGTTAGAATGGTCAAAAATGGACAAAAAGCACTGCGGTCCATGCAGCCATGCGGGATGATCTGTCGCCTTTCCGTCCTTCACGTTTTTTTCCACCAGCAGAATCGGCCAATCGTTATGGCGTGGTGGCGGTGGGGGGAACTCTCCATCCGGAGGTGCTCCTCGACGCCTATGCCCACGGCATTTTTCCCTGGCCGATCGATGAAGACTCGCCCATTGTTTGGGCCTCGCCGGGCACCCGGGCGATTTTCGAATGGGAACACATCCACATCCCGCATCGCCTGCGACCGATCATCAAGCGTGGCGATTTTCAGATCACGGTGGACCGCGATTTCTCCGCGGTGATCCGCGGCTGTGCCACCGCGAATGGCCGGGCGGGTGCGACCTGGATCACCCCGGCGATGATCGAAGCCTACACGCATCTCCACGAACTCGGCTATGCCCACAGCGTCGAAGCCTGGAAAGCTGACGAGCTGGCAGGCGGCGTGTACGGCGTGGCGCTGCGTGGGCTTTTCGCGGCCGAATCCATGTTCTATCGCATCAGCAATGCCTCCAAGGTCGCGCTGCTGTATCTCCTCGCCCACCTCAAGGCTCGGGGCTACCTCCTTGTGGACATTCAGATGCTCACTCCAGTCACGCAATCGCTGGGGGCGCGCACGATTCGCCGCCGGCAATACCTTTATCGTCTGGCTGAAGCCCTCCGGGCAAACGTCACCTTTGGGACAACCCTGGAGGTGACCGCCGCCGACGTCCTCGCGCTGGACCAGACGTATCGTCCATCTTCAGAACCCAATGCAGGCTGATCGGCCAGCCGAAAAGGTTTCGATACCCCGGACCTCTCTCGCCTTCGCTCCACTCCCGCCTGACATCACCCCTGCCACGCATCAGATGCGCATCAAATGGACATGTTTTGCCTGAAAAGATTCCCTCGTCATGCTTGCAATTAGTCCACTTCGTGTGATATACTGGGCGGCGTCTTAACCAAAACCCCGACGTACCACGTGGGCAGGTCGATCTCGTGCGAACTCATAAGGTACCAGTCTGAAAGGGCTCTCTGACACCCTCTGGTTTTCCCGTCGCAGATCGCCTGCCTTATTTTTGTAGCGCAATAGTGTACATATGTACATATAAAGTCAACCTATGGGATTGTAAGGGACCTGTACCTTAACGGAGGCCGTCGTGATCTCGCCCGCCCTTGCTGCAAAAGTCCGTTCTCTCTTGGTTGATCAGAAGATGAGCCAGCGGCAGGTCGCCAGGCTCACCGGCGTCAGTCGCGCCACCGTGAAGGCAATCGCCTCGGGCGAATGGTTTGAACGCTACCGCGCCCGACACGGTTGCGACAACACAACGCCGATCCTTGCACGCTGCCCGGAATGCGGTGCGATGGTGGAGATGCCTTGCCGCGCCTGCGAAGTGCGGCGGCTCAAAAAGGCAGGCCGAATCCCGCCGCTCCCCGCCACCGAAGATGGGCCGCCCCGCGTGGAACTCCGCGGCTCGGAGTATGCACGCTACCTGGAAGTCCGTGCGGCGGCCCTCGCTCGGGGCGAACCGGATGCCGACCCCGCCTGGTCACCCGATAGCGACTCGCACGATACCTGGCTCGACGACGATCCTTTCACCGCTCTGGGATCCCCCACCGAGACTGATCTCGCCAACCTTGAGGCCTCCTTCGAAAGCCAACCCAGAGGCGATGGCTGGATTGGCGCATTGGTTGTGCCAAGCGAACTGCGGAGGGCCGCCTGATGCATACCGTCCGTCTTCACGTACCCCTGAACCAAGCCCAGGAGTGGATCCGCGATGGCGATCTGCTCCTCTTCCGGCGGCGGGGCTTAATTGCCGTCGTCGGTCGCGGAGAACACTCGCACGCAGCCCTCGCCGGATGGTGGGGCGAAACGCTCTGCTGCCTGGAAGTCCGCGCCCTCTACGGGGGCAGAGTCGTCACGCTAGCCAGTCAGGTCAATCGTTATCCTGGCCGAATCGACGTGTACCAGGCCGACCCTGATGGCCGCTGGCCCGAGTTCGACCGCCAGCAAACGGTCCAGTTCATGCTCCGATTTGCAGGAGAGCAGTACGGTTACGGCGGCATCCTCCGCGTCGCCCGGTATCATCTGCCGCTTCTTCGACTTTTCTGTCGTCCGAAGCTGCACGATAGGGAATCAACGTTGTCCCGCCCGTTCTGCAGCCAGGCGTGCGTCACAGCCACGCGGATTGGTGGGGGAGTGGATCCCGTGCCCCAGTTGGCCGATGAAGCAACGGAACCGGCCGATCTGGCGCGGAGCCCCTTTTACCGCTACCGCGCCACCCTCGTCCCTGATGACGAACCCACGGACTGTCTGCCGCCAAACGCCCGAGCCAGACGCTCCAGGGGAATCTGCTCCTGGCTAGGAGTTCTGATCGCGGGACTGGTGGCCATTGCGATCTGCCTTGGTGGATTACAACGGGTAACGCTGGCCCAGGGATGTGCCCAGGGTTTTTGCCCCGCCCCTGCCGCACCCTATCCATCCGGCGCCGACCTTCCACAGGTCGTGGGCAGCCGCACCATTGGGAACCTGCCGAAAGACTCTTTACCCACGGAATCCGTCGCCCGAATTGAAAACAGACTCACCTCGGGAATAGCCGTTTACGGCTCGGGCGTGCTCATCCGCAAGGATGACCGGTGGGGTTGGATCCTCACCTGCGACCATCTTTTCCGTGACGGGGTTGGCCGATTGACCGTCTGGCTGCCGAACCGCTCGGCCTACGCCACTTATGAGGGCCGCCTCATTGCGCGGAGTGCCCCGGATGATCTCGCCGTTGTTGGCATTGCGGCTCCACCCAACGCCCCGGCTGCCGTCGCCGAGACGGTTCCCCGGCCAGGCGATGTCGTTGCTCTGGCGGGATTCGGACCCAACGGATCACTGAGAGTGGCGCAGGGAGCAGTTCTCGGCTATGTCCAAACGGCCGGCAGTTCCGGTGTAGAAACGCTCCAGATCCGCGCTGCTGCCCGCGATGGCGATTCCGGCGGACCGATCCTTGACAGCTCAGGTCGCGTGGTGGCCATTCTGTGGGGGACAGACGGCTACCGCACCGTGGGCACTTATTGCGGAAGAATCCGCCAGTTTCTCGCCGGGATTTTCGGTGATCAGCGGCCTGCTCCCCGATCGCCGGAAAACCTTCTCGTGCCGATTCCTCCGCAGGAGGCGGCGCCCTCTCCACCCAGGCCACCGAGCAACCCGATCGACGGAAGTCAGACCCCGCCAGATTCACTGCTCGCGCAACTGCAAGCACGGCTGGAAGAACTCCGCCAGCGAGTGGAAGCCCGATTCGCAAATGAGGAACCTCTGAGCGAGCGTCTCAGGCAACTCGAAGAGCGAACCTCGCTGGTGAGCCAATTGAGGGAGCGCGTGGAACGGGCGGAGCAGGTGGTCGGGGCGGAAAACATTCGGGCGGTGATCCGGCAGACAGCCGCCGATCTTCTCGCCGAAAAAGGCCCCGGCTGGCTGGATACAATCCTCCCCGCCGTGCTGACGGCCCTGGGATGGACCGGTCCACCGTCCATCGCGCTGGCCTTTGCCGCCCGACTTGGTTTGAGAATTCTCGAGCGTCGGCTGCGTCAGCGGGTGGCAGAGGCCCTTTCCTCCAGGGAATCGACCTCCACGGACGCAACATCAGATCAGAAGACGTCGCCTTCAAGCTGAGTGACACACTCAACGACCCAGGTTACGGAGCCCACACCATGTCGCCGCTTGATTGGGGGTTTGCCACGGCCCTTGTGACCACTGGCGTGGCAGTGCTTTTACCCTGGATGCTCATGGTCCATGCACGGCTCGCCGTAGCCGTCAGCAAGCTCCAGGACCTGGAAAAACGCATGACGGCGCTGAGCGAACGTCTGGATGCCCTGTGCGATCTGGAACACGAGCGCCAACTCGACTCCGCCCGCTGGGAAGGCCGCCTGCGCACGTTGGAAGAGCAACTGGGAGACATCCCCGAAGTTCCAGGTGATTTTCCCGTTTCCTGACCCCTGTATAGGCAAAGACGACCATGCACATCCGTGATCGGATCAAAGAGTTGCGGCGTGTGCGGGCAGGAGATCTCCGGCCCAACCCCCGCAACTGGCGCATCCATCCCGACAAACAGCGTGCAGCCCTCCGCGGAATCCTGGCGGAAATCGGCTATGCCGACGCCCTCCTGGCCCGGGAACTGGCCGACGGCACCCTCGAGTTGATCGACGGTCATCTCCGCGCCGAGACCACTCCCGATGCCGTTGTCCCGGTGCTCATTCTGGACCTCAACGAGCAAGAGGCGGCCAAGTTACTCGCCCTGCTGGATCCCCTGGCTAACCTGGCCGAAGCCGACACCGAAGCACTGGCCGACCTTGCCAGCGAACTGGATCTTCAAAGCCCCGTCCTCCGTGATCTGCTCCATGAGATGCTTTCCGTCCCTGGCAATGACGAGGAGTCTCCGGATTCCCCTGTCCTGCCGCAATCGCTCCCGGAGAGCTTTCAGGTGGTCGTGGAATGCGAGGACGAAGACCAGCAGCGTGAGGTGTTCGAGCGGCTCTCCGCCGAGGGATACAACTGCCGCTTGCTCACGCTGTAGACCGGCTGATAGCCCAACGCAAAACACCGGCAACTTCAAGCACAAGCGTGATGCAAAGGGAACACCCATGTCTGAACCGTTCGTGATTGAGTTGACCCTGGAAAGTCCGGTGGCCAACAGTTTCCGTGTGGCCCAGGTGGCGGGAATGTTCGACCTCGATCTGCAGAAGGCGTCCCGTGAAACGATCACCCTCACCATTCCCCCGCAGAAAGAGGACTGGCGGTTGGGGGTCATCGTGGGACCGTCGGGAAGTGGCAAATCGACGCTCGCCCGCTGGTTGTTTGGCGATCGGGTCCTCTCCCGTTTTTCCTGGCCCAGCGATCGGCCCGTCATCGACGCCTTTCCCGATCTTTCCATCAAGCAGATTGTGGGCCTGCTCACCACAGTGGGATTTGCTTCACCGCCGGCCTGGTTGCGGCCGTACCACCTGCTCAGTAACGGTGAGAAGGCCCGCTGCGACCTCGCCCGGGCCCTTGCTTGCTCTCAGACCTGCCCGTCCGCGGAAGCCGCCCTGGAGCGCTGGCACCGCCTCCTTCCGCCCGATGCCGACAAACACCTGCCGCTTGTCGTTTGCGATGAATTCACCAGCGTGGTGGATCGGCATGTAGCCCGGGCCATTGCCGCCGGAATTCACCGCCGGATGCAGCGTGGCGAGCTGGCCTGCCGCTTCGTCGCCGTCACCTGTCATTACGACATCATCGAATGGCTGGCCCCGCATTGGGTCATCGACATGGCGACGCGGCAGTTTACAAGGAGGTGTCTTCCACGACCTCCCATCACGCTGGCGATTGTCCCCTGTGGGCGCGAGGCGTGGAGGGCCTATCGCCGTCATCACTATCTGAGCGGCTCGCTTCCCGCTGCCGCTGAGTGTTTTCTCGCCGTATGGCAGGGTGAAGCCGTCGCATTCTGTGCCGTCGCCTCCCAGGTGGGAAATCGAGGTTACTTCCGAATCAGTCGCCTCGTGGTGCTGCCCGAGTACCAGGGCATGGGGATCGGCTCGGCGGTTCTCGACACCATTGCCCGGCTGTATCGCCGCCGCGGCTGCCGTATCGGGATCACGACCTCCCATCCGGCCATCATCCGCCATTGCCAGCGCTCTCCTGCCTGGCGCCTGGTTGCCGTTCGCAAACATGGTTCGCGGGGTGGCGGACGAAATCTGCCGCGGTACCGCGGTTCGCGGGGTCGCGCCGTCATTTCGTTCGAATACCAGGGGCAGTCGGACCACTCCGGGAAAACACACGCGGTTTCCAGCAGTCAGCCGGCGCAAAAAAAGGATCTGCCAGTCGCTATGCCGCCAACCCCCCACCTGAATTGATCCAGTTGCTCAGGTTGTTTGCGTTTCACACCAGCCGGACCGAGCACAACCTTTTTGCCTGGAAGGCCTGAGTCGATGCCCAGTCCGCCAACTGACACCTTCAATCAAGAGTCGGGTTCGCGTCGCGGTCTGGACGAATTCCGGAAGCGTGAAATCCTCGCTATCCTCAGCGTGGGGTGCAGCCGTCGGACGGCAGCACGGTATGTGGGGTGTTCACCCTCCACCATTCGCCGCACGGCAGAGCGCGATCCGGAATTTGCCGAGGCCCTTCACAAGGCCGAAACCAAAGCCCAGATCCTGTTCATGAAAAACATTGCAGCCGCCGCTCGAAAAGAGCAGTACTGGCGTGCCGCAGCCTGGGCCCTGGAACGGCTCAATCCCGAGGATTACGGTCCGCGCTCACCCCAGGCGGTGACGCTGGAACAGATTCGGACGCTGATCTCCGAATTCGCCCGCATCATCGTGGAAGAAGTTCCCATCGCCAGTCACCGCAAGCGGATCCTCAAACGTCTCGATCGCCTCGGTGCACAGTGGCGGGACGAAGGAGAAACCCATGATCCTGGCGAACCATCGGAAGATTGACATGGTACGCGGCAATACGACCGACCGTGAAGACGGGCCCGACATGCCCGATATCCTGCACGACATCCCCTGGATGTCTCAGGCGTTTCGGTGGTTGCGGCAATCGCTCGCCCGGGAACACTCCCGCGCCAGGAAGCGCCTCCAGATGAGCGGTATCTCCCGGTGCCTTCTGGATTGGGCCCGATTCTTTCTTCCCCACCACTTCGCCTTGCCGCCGTCCCGGATGCACGAAGTCGTGGCGCGTTACCTGGTACGGGCAGTTGAGCACCGCGGCCTGCGGCTGAACGTGCTGGCCCCCCGAGGGTCCGCCAAATCCACGCTGGCCTCGCTGGCCTATCCCCTGTGGTGTTTGCTGGAAGGACACGAGCCCTACATCTGGCTGGTTTCGGATAGCCGCCATCAGGCCCGCGCACACCTCGAGAACATCAAACGGGAACTGGAATCCAACGAGCGTCTTAAATCGCACTATGGGCGGTTGAGCGATCCCGGACCCGTCTGGCGGGCAGACAGAATCACGCTGTCCTCGGGCGCCACGCTGGAAGCCTTCGGCACCGGCCAGCGGATGCGCGGCCGTCGCCACCGTTCCGATCGGCCCACGCTCATTCTCGCCGACGACCTTCAAAACGATGGCCATATCATTTCGCCACGTCAGCGGGAACATTCCCGCACATGGTTTCACGGAACGCTCCTGGCGGCAGGGAGCCCGCAGACCAATGTCATCCACCTGGCCACGGCTTTGCACTGGGATGCCCTGGGCCTTCAGCTCGCCCAGACACCCGGCTGGAAGACCCTGCTGTTCCGTGCCATCGAGCGGTTTCCCACACGCATGGATCTGTGGTCGCAATGGGAAAACCTCTACAGCGACCTCCGGGATCCGCAGGCCCCGCAGCATGCACGGGAGTTTTACGAGCGTCATCGGGCGGAAATGGACGAAGGAGCGGTCGTCCTCTGGCCCCAGCGGGAGGACCTTTACCAGCTCATGTGCCAGCGGGCAGAAATGGGAGCGGCGGCCTTCGCCCGGGAAAAGCAAAATCACCCCGTCTCCCCGGAATCCTGCGAATGGCCGGAAGACTACTTCGACGAGGCCATCTGGTTCGACACCTGGCCCGAACAACACCGCCTGTGCGTTGTGGCCGTTGATCCCAGTCAGGGCAAGGATTCCAGGCGGGGAGATTTCTCGGCGGTGGTGGTCCTCATGATCGATGCAAGGGGTCAGATGTACGTGGAAGCCGATCTGGCGCGACGTCCCGTTCCGCAGCTCGTTGCGGATACCGTGGCCTGGTGCCGACGCTTTCCCGTGGATGCGCTCGGGGTGGAGGCCAACCAGTTTCAGGAGTTGCTCGCCGAACCGCTGGAAGCGGAGTTCCGCCGTCAGGGGCTTGTAGGGTTTTCACCCTGGATGATCCATAACCACACGAGCAAAGTGGTGCGGATCCGACGGTTAGGGCCGTTCCTGGCGCGACGGATGCTTCGCTTCCGGCGGAACTCGGCCGGCACGCGGCTCCTCGTGGAACAGCTCCGAATGTTTCCCACAGCCAATCACGACGACGGACCGGATGCCCTGGAGATGGCCATCCGCCTGGCCGCCGAACTCCTCCGTTCGCCTGGCGAGACACACACCATCTCCCGCATGTCGGTGGAGTAACACGACACAGTGAAAAACCCGCGTTTGTGCGAAATCGATCATCACCATTCCCTGCCTTGCGATCGACTTGAGGAGATCATACCGATGCCTGTCCGCGACACCCTGAACACTTCCGAGCGCGCTTTGTGGCGTGCCGTTCGCAACTTGCTCGAAGGCTGGATTTCCGCGGACAACGATGACGACCCTGACGGCACCGAGTGGTGGCCGCTGGGGCCACACGGGGCCGCACCGTCCCGCGTCCCGTACACCAGCGAAAGCCAGCTCGACCAGATCCGAAACGAATGCCGTCGTCTCCTCTTGGAAAACGAATTCGCCATCAACGCCCAGGAAAACCGCATCAGTTACGTGGTCGGCACAGGCCATCGCTATCGGGTGATAAGCCGCGCTTCGCAACACACTCCGGAAAATCTTCTTCGGGCCGCTCAAACTGTTCTGGACGAATTCCTCCGCGAAAACCGCTGGCACCGCCGTCAGCAGGAGATCATGCTCCGGCTGGACCGGGACGGAGAAGTGTTTCTCCGGTACTTCGCCAGTGACGACGGCCTCCTGCGAGTGCGTTTCGTCGATCCCGAACAGGTCCGCACTCCGTCCCGCTACGCAACCAGACCCGAACACAGCTTCGGGATCGTCACTGATCCCCATGATGTGGAAACGGTTCGCGGTTATTGGGTGGATGAAAAATTCGTCGCGGGTTCGGACATTCAGCATCGTCGGGCGAATGTGGACAGCCACATCAAACGCGGACTTCCCCTCTTCTATCCTGTGCGGAAGAATCTTCGCCGGGCGGAAAAACTCCTCCGAAACATGAGCGTGGTGGCCGGTCTCCAGTCGGCCGTGGCGCTGATCCGCAAGCACGCCGGAGGACGAAGCAGTGTGGAACGCTTTCTCGCTGATCGGGAAGCCCAATCAGCACTACCAACTTCTCACGCCGGGCCAACTTCGGTGGAACACTTCGCGCCGGGCACAATCCTCGATGCCACAGCCGGCATTGAGTATGAATTTCCGGTCGCCGCGATCGATGCCGCTCGCTATGTGACACTTCTTCAGGCGGAGCTGCGGGCGATTGCCAGCCGCCTCGTCATGCCGGAGTTCATGCTCACGAGCGACGCCTCCAACGCGAATTACGCCTCCACCCTGGTGGCTGAGGGACCCGCCGTGAAAATGTTCCAGCGGCTCCAGCAGGAGATGATCGAGGCCGATCGGGAGGTTCTGGAGCGTGCCCTGCGCACCGCGGCCGAGCATGGCCGTCTGCCGAAAAACGTTCTCGAGGCACTGACCATCGAGGCTATTCCGCCCTCTCTGTGTGTTCGTGATCGGCTCCGCGAAGCCCAGGCCGACGCCATTCTTTTCCGCTGCGGCGCCCTCTCCCGGGAGCAACTGGCGCTTCGCCACGGATTACCCGTCCCTAATCCGCATGTCGAGCCGCCGTCGGGTGAGGAACCTTGAACCCCTGCCAACGCCACCGGAACCTGTGGAGAGTCGCGCGGGCTTAGAGTCGAGCATACCGGATCAGACACGCAACAGTTACAAATACAAACGTAGCGAGGTGCTGTGATGAGTGAAGTGAATCTCCGCGAGTATCTTGGCTGGGGTGATCACACCGTGCAGGTGGACGGTGCGGCCGGGATCATCCGAGGCGTGAAAGTCCTGGGACTTCAGTCCCGCAATGGCCGGCGGTATACCGAGGAGGCCCTTCGCACGGCGGTGCCGCTCTATGAGGGGGCCAAAGTGAACGTCAACCATCCGCAGGGAGAGGCGGCGGCACCCCGAGATTACCGCGACCGGCTGGGATTGTTGCGCCACGTGCACTACCGTGCAGGTGAGGGACTGTTCGCCGATCTGTACTTCAACCCCAAACATGATGTGGCGGAGCGACTGGTTTGGGATGCGCGGCACGCGCCGCAGAACGTCGGCCTCTCCCACAATGTGCTGGCCCGCATTCGCCGCGAAGGCGACATCACTGTGGTGGATGAAATTCTGCGAGTGCTGAGTGTCGATGTGGTGGCGGATCCTGCCTCAACTCAGGGGCTCTTCGAGTCGCAAAACACTCCGGCCGAGAGTTCCCCGGTCGAGGATCGCACGCCGATCGATTCGGCAGCTCCGGTGGACCTGGAAGAAGAAGTCCGTCGGCTCCGGCGGGAACTTGCGCTCCGCCGTCGCCTGGCGGATTCATTCCTGAAACCACCCGGGGATGCCGAACCGGGCAAGGTCCCCCTCGGAGACGTCCTTTGGCGGATACTCCTTGACGACGCCAACGAGCAGCATCAATCGCGGCTGGTCGCGGAACTTCATCAACTCGTGGAGTCGGCCCGCCGAATAAGCCCAAAACAACTTTTTCATCCGGAATCCCGGGATGGACTGCGCGAGCACGTCGAACTGACTGCCGAGGAATTTGCCCGGGCCATTAAAAACAGGACTTTTTAACACGGGGCGACGACGCAACGTCGGCCCAGGACGAAACCCCCGTCAGCCCGGAGGAGCCTCTTTCGGAGGGACCCGCCTGTCGGGTCCGCATGGCACTGAATTCCCGGTAGAGGCGATTTAGGAATGGGCCCTACCATAACGCGGCATCAATTTCAACGGGGTCCGTATTCGGAGGGACCCGCCTGTCGGGTCCGATGAACACCGATTGATGATCCATTTCTCTGCCCGGGCACGACAAGCGTACCCCTTCGAAGGATTTGCCGAAGGGAGCCGATTGGCGTCCCCCATTCAGGCCCTGGAAGGCTCAAAAACCTGTGTCGTGTGATGGTGGTCAACGGGGCGGCACAGCGTCCACGCCGTCCCCATGTTCCGTTTCTCACTGTGAGGAGGTTTTCCATGTCTGATGTCATGCGATGGCGCTACGGCGATACCCAGCCGGTTGTTGCACCGGTGGACAGCACCACCGTCATCGAAATCGGCGATCTTGTGTACTGGGATGGCGATGACGCCAAACCGGCGTCGCTTCAACCGGACCAGGGCAACGAAGCCGCCAATCAGCAACTGTTCGCCTCCAAATTCTTGGGGGTGGCGATGCAGCGGAGCCCTGCGGGAAGTGCCAGCCCGATTCGCGTGGCGACGGCCGGCGTCTTCGAATTCCCCACACCGGAAACTGCGCTGCGGCTTGGCGACTGGGTGGGTGTCGATGAAAACGATGCCGGGACAGCCCTCGAAAACCAGCGGCTCGTCAAGGTGACCGTGGCCGATAATGCCGTGGGGCGCGTGGTTCGCGCTGCCAGCGGCACAGTTTGGGTGGCGGTTTGCTCCACGATCATGGCGGGCGGAGTGAAAGGCACAACCGCCTGAGCCAACGGCACAGTCTGAGTTTGTTTCCTTTGTCCTGTGGAAAAAGAAAACCCGATTCCTTGCAGGAGAACAGTATGCCCGCGATTTCCTATCGTGAATTGCGTCGCCGTTATGACTTGGATGGTCCGCAGAAGACCGTAGCTCATCTGGCCGAGGCTCTCCAACAGGGGCACCTTCAACCGGAAGACTTCAGCCTCCGCGATCTCGCCGAAGCCCTGATTCCAGACGGCCATCAGTGGGTGAAGACCCTCGATCCGCGGCAAGCCGGTCCCGTGACCCTACTGGAAGCCGGAGACGCAGTAGACGTGACGGCCTTCCTCAACGTGATCGGCCAGGTGATCTATTCCAAGATTCTCCAGGCGTATCAGCACGAGGCGTTCATCGCTTCCCGCCTGGTGCAGACCATTCCCACCCGGTTCGACAGCGAAAAACTTCCCGCCATGGCAAGCGTTCCGGACACCCTGACGGAGGTCCACCCCGGCATGCCCTACCCCCAGGTGGGCTTTGGGGAGAGCTACGTGGAAACCCCGGCCACGACCAAGCACGGTCTCATCGTGCCCATCACCCGGGAGGCCATCTTCTTCGATCGCACCCATCTCGTGCTGCGTCAGGCGGCAGAAGTGGGGCAAACGCTGGGCCGTCGCAAGGAAAGCCGCATTCTCGATGTCGTTCTGGGTGCCGTGAATACCTACAAGCATAACGGCGTCAATTACAACACGTATTACGCCGCAAACGACAATGGGCCCTGGGTCAACGCCCTGGGGCAGAACCCACTTCAGGACTGGATCAGCGTGGACAAAGCCGAAAAACTGTTCGCCCAGATGAAGGATCCCATCACCAATGAGCCGATTCTCATTCGGCCCAACACCGTGCTTGTTCCCACGGCTCTGAGACACACCGCCCGGCGGATCTTCCACGCCACCACGATCACCTTCTCGGCAGATGGTTCCCCCAGCGCCACGACTTCCCCCAATCCGCTGGCGGACTACCGCGTGTTTGACAGCCAGCTCCTCTATCAGCGGATTGTGGCCTCGGGAGTCAGCCCCACAGCAGCCGAGACATGGTGGTTTTTGGGCGATTTTGCCCGGGCGTTCGCCTACATGGAAAACTGGCCGCTCACGGTCACACAGTCGGCGCCCGGCAGTGAAGCCGACTTCACTCAGGATATTGTGGTGCGCTTCAAAGCCAGCGAGCGCGGAACGCCCGCTGTTCTCGATCCCCGCTACGTGGTCCGCTGCACGGCATGAGATAGCCGGCAGATTCTTTCTCTGTGCGATGAACAACCGCCGATGAGATCCGATCCACGGGAGGCTGGCCATGGCGCGGACCTTTAATGGAAGCAACCAGTTCCTTCGCCGTGCGGAAGCGCTGAGCTTCACCTATCCCCTGACACTGGCACTGTGGGTCTATCCCCAGCGGAGCAACCTGTATGAGGACGTGCTGAGTCTGGCGCGGTCTGCGGACAACAGCACAGGGTGGTTCCTCCAGCTTCGGGGACCTGATGGGATGAAGGCGGCGGCTGTCACCGCCTATCAGAACACCTTCGCCATTGCCCGCAGCAGCACGACGTTCACCCTCAACCGCTGGTGTCATCTGGCTGGGGTGTTCACGGGGGCCAGCTCCCGAATGGTGTATCTCGACGGAGTGCCCGGTAGCGTCGAGGGAACCACCCTGGCCGTGCCGACCGTGGATCGGATTCTCATCGGGGCGTGGGAACGTCAGGGGAGTTGGATGGCGTACTTCGCCGGGTATGCCGCCGAGGCTGCCGTGTGGAAGGTCGCTCTGAACTCCACCGAGATCGCGCAACTGGCCGCGGGCAATTCACCCCTCCTCGTCAGGCCTGGCGATCTCGTTGCCTACTGGCCACTTGGTGGCCCGTTCGGAAACGACGACCGTGACCACCTGGCCGGGCTGTACGACCTGACAGCTTTCAACAATCCGGGCTGGACGGATCATCCCAGCATCATCTATCCGCAGCCGGAGCCACCTCCTCCCCCACCGGCAATCCGCCCAGCACCACGTTTTCCAGCGGTGGCGGGAAACGTCTGGACGGCAACGGCTGGCAAGGGAGCCGTCTTTTGCCCGGGGGCCGTGACAGGTTGTTCAGCAGGCCACGTAGCGGCTGGGATGGCTCGCAATCTTTGATCTGATGGCAAGGAGAAGATCATGCCTGACGCCGCTGAGATTTACGGGATTGTGTTCCAAAAGGCTTCGGCCACCCTGCTGGCCCGTGTGCTCGGTGCCGACGGCAACCCCATCACACCGTCTCAGATCACCGCGGCCAGATATTCGGTGGCCCTCATCGACGATGAGGATCCCACATCGCTGAGCCCTGTTTCCGGCCATTGGGAGGTGTCCCTCACACCTTCCGCCGTGGTGCTTGCGACACTTCAGAAGGATGCGCTTTGGGACGTGGACGAGATCGGCTACAACTTTCGCCACATCCTCGACGTCACCCAGGCCCCGGCCTTTCCCGAAGCCCAGCGGACGTACCGGATCGAGTATCGCCTGACGCCCCAGACTGGCCAGCAAATCGTCGTGCGATTCCGTGTTCGTGCCATTTAATGTGAACCTTCCCGTATCGATTTGAATCCGAGGAGTTGACCTGATGCCCGACGAAGACGTGTTACAACTCATCCGCTCGCAAACCCTCGCCATCATCCAGCAGGTGACCGCACAACCCAAACCCAGTTATGAGCTGGACGGGCAGCGGGTGTCATGGTCGGAATACCTGGGACGCCTGACAGCCGTCGTGGAGTGGTGTGACACGCAACTTGCCCGAAAAACGCCCTGCGAAAGGCGTTCTCGGGGTACGACATGAGGAGCCCACCGGTGAATGAGTTGTTTGCCTGGGATTTGCCCGAGGATTTTGCGGACGGCTGTCAGACGATCACCTACTGGCGCAGGGGGCGCCCGCCGGGTGTGACCGTCCCGGGGGCCATCTGTCGCCCGGTGTCACCGACGCGCATCGACCGCCGAAACGGCTGGGCGGGTGCGGACGCCGTGTGGCATATCCCCGAAGGACGCCTCCCGGGACCGGCTCGGCCGGGCGACGTCCTGCAGGACGCAACCGGAGGACGGTGGACGGTGCTCGTGGTCTCGGCAGCGGCCACGGGGCGACTCGTCCTCTGGACGCGTGACTGGGCGGCTTCCTTTTCGGCGGCCCAATCGGCGGATGTCGAAGTCGCCGAGACCACCCAAGGACCGGACGGCGAGCCGGTGATCCACTGGCGGCCCTATCTCACCGGCGTTCCCATTCAGTTCCATTCTTCCCAGAGCCAAACGCCCAATGCGGAAGGTCAAACACCCACCTACCGCGTTCTCGTGGCGGCGGAGCTTCCCTCACGGACGCTTCGCCTGAAAACCTCTGCTGGAGTTTTGTACTGGGTGGATCGAGTGGAGCGGCCCGGCTTGCCGGGACATCCTGCCGTCCTGTATGTCCACCCGATCACGCAAGACGTTTCGTGAACCCGCAGATTCGTTCCCCCTGGGAGGAGCCTTGCCGATGCTCCGGCTGGAACACGCCCTCTACACACGCTGGTCGGAAGATGCCACGCTGGTTGGCCTCATTCCTCCGCAAAATGTTTGGACCGGCTGTCAAACTCCTCCGCGACTCCCCGGTGCCTGCCTGCGGTGCCTGGCGGAAGAGCGTGCCTGGCTTACCGCGAAGCCCGAATGGGCGGACCGTATCCACATCCAGGTGACGCTCTGGTCGGAGAGCTTCGATCACCTCCGAAAATCGCTGGACGCTGTACGGCGCGTGTATCACGGGGCGTCGCTGGACCTGGGAGACGGTGGCCGGGTCGTCCGCGTGACATACCGCCGCATGACAATCGAAGACCAGGAACACAATGTCTGGCGGGGAACCGTGGAGTTTGACGCCCTCGCCCTGCGACCTGTTGTGACGACGTGACGATCCGATGAGCGGCCAGGCTTCTCGAAACCTGTGCCGCCGTGAGGGTCAGTGAAGTGATGCTCGAGGAGCCAATAGATGACAACGATTTTTCGCAGTTCCCTGGAATCGAAAGTGGGCTGGACCTGGCGCGATGAACAGGACCGCTCGGCAGTTATCGACAGCAACCAGTGGTTGTGGCGAGTTTCGCTTCAGGAAGGCACGGACGAAGGCCAGGCCAATGCCGTGTGGTACGTCCTTGGCAAAACCCTGGCCAGCGGGGCGACCAACGAATGGGACCTGACGGCCCTTTCTCGAACCCTGTTCAACGCATCAGTCAACCAGGCCTTTGCCAGCGTGAAGGCCCTCTATGTGATCAACCGAAAGGAAAGCGCCGGTAATCTGATTATCGGCGGTGCCAGCACCAATCCCTGGCCGGGACCTCTTTCATCCGCTACGCAGACGCTCCGCGTTGTCCCCGGTGGCGTCCTGCTGGTGGTCCACCCGAACGCGGGTTGGTCGGTGAGCGCATCGGCCAAAAACCTGAAACTGGCGGCGGAATCAGGGAGCGTGACCTACGATCTCATCCTCGTCGGTGTCAAGGCCGGATGATAAAGACATCTTGAAAACACGAGGGCCTTTTTCATGGGCGTGATTTTTCGCGAACTGGCAGGCTCCCCCGAGGAACGCTACACCGTCGAGGGATTCACGGCTCGACGGACATTTCTCGTTCCGTGGGAACAGCGGCATGCCTTCGCCGCGGAGATTCTCGGCGATGCCGCGGTTCACGGGGGGCAACCGTGGGTTCGGTACCCTGGCCGGGAAGGCGTGTTCGCCGTTTCCGTCGCCTTTTCCCCGGCCGATCCAGAAAGCCTTCTCGCGGAGGAAGCGGCGGGCACGGATCTGCTGAAGGACCTGGCCAGTTACACCGGATCGTTTGCCCGGGCGGTGGTCGAATACCGCAGTGTTCCCCCGCAGGACCGTACCGATGGGCCGGTGGCCCCGAGTGAAACCCAGCTCAGCTACCGCATGGAGCACGGCTTTTTGGAGCGGTCCCTGTTGGCCAGCGGATTCGTCGCCGAAGACGACCCCCAAACGCCGCTTCCCCCCGAACTGCCGCTTTCGCACCTCGTTCCCTACACCGATCACTGGCTCATCTGGCGCCAGGTGGTGGGACCACCCTGGCAGGCGATCCGCGAACTCCAGGGAACGGTGAACAGCGATACGTTCCTCGGGGCGGCCGCAGGTACGCTCCTCTTCCTCGGCGCCGATGCGAACAAGCTTTTTCGGGGAAGTTTCGATGAAGGCGCCTCGCCGTTTTGCTGGGAGCTTCGCTACCACTTTCGCGAAATGGCCATCAAACACGGAGGGGAAGTGTTCGGCTGGAACCACCTCCACCGTGCCCAGCCGCCGGGGTTCGTGCTCATTCAGGACGCCACTGGTCCTCTCTACGACAGCGGCGATTTTTCCCGATTGTTCCGCCCCGAGTTCGCTTAACTTCCCCAAAATGCGTTGCCGTCCTATGCCAGCTCGTTGATGAGCTTCATTCGGGCAAGCCGAGCGAAGCGTTCGAGGTCCTTGGTGATGTCCCCCAGGCATGTGGAGCGGTGGAGACCGGCCGTCCAGTTCCGCCAGAGCTTTTCCACATCTCCATCCACCTTGACTGTGATCTTGGTGCGGCAACCGCGTTCAACATCCGGGGCCGCCACGATCTCCCCTGTGAAGTAAAGGAGCGTGTTGGGATCGACAAACAGGGCCTGCGTCGCCCGCTGACCCACCGGCATGAACACCTGCGGCACGACGCCTTCCTGACGCTCCAGCACACAGCGGATCTTGTAGGGCATGGTGGGCGTGTTGGGACCGTCCATCTTCACCGTTCCCATGCAGTGGGCAAGGATGATGGTGTTCGTCGATTGATCCACGGTGGGGTCACTGATGAAGCCGGGTTTACCGGCCAGCCCCTGGAAGATGATGTGCGTCATAGCGCAGCGGAGGTCGCTCTCGCAAATGCCCCCCAGACCCATGCTGTTGAGCCGCGAGAAGCCCAAGCAGGGATACGCCGGCAGCTTGATCGTCCGGTCCCACATCGTGCCGTAGCAATCGACAGTGAGCACGGTGGCGTCTTCTTCATCGAGAAGCCTTTCAAAGGCCAGCGCGAGCTTGCAGGCGCGGACGATTTCCTCGCGGCTGGGCTCGACCACCTGCTTTGCCCCTTCGATCCAGCGCTGGGCTTCCGCTTCCGCCTCCTGGTCGCTGACCTTTTCGTACGCTGCCACGACGGGCTCCAGACCAATATGCTTGATTTCTGTTCCGAACTTCTCCTTGACGGCCTGATGGAATTCACCGGGCTGGCGGAGAGTCACATTGACGATCTTCGCTTCCCGGAGATGGTGCAGCGCCCGCATGGGGCGCACGGCGGCCGCCAAATCGCGCTTGTCCTCGCTGAGGATGGCGTCGAAGAGTGGCGGTTGCTCCTGGCGAAGCATTGTTCCGAAGCCAGCCCATTCATGCCCGGAATAGGGCACGGCGAAGAACATCGTGGGGCGACCGGTCTTAAGAATTTCCGCCAGCATCCCACCCACGCCCATTTTGAGATGGATTGCCAGGATCCCGTCGGCCTGGGCAAGCTGATCAGCGAGCGCCGTGATCTGTCGCGGATCGGTGATGAGTTCATCGACGAAGAAATCGACATCCGCGAACTGGTCCGCCATCTCCTGAAATGCCTGGGCGTAGGTTTGCCGCTCGGCCGCGACGTCCAGCTTGGGATGGGGCCAGAGACCGCTTCCCGCCAGATACAGCCGAGCCACCTTGACCTTGGAGCGACGACAGCCGGGACTGATCAACTTGGACGCCGGCGCCTGCCACGTCCAGCCCCAGCGTCCCAACCCCAGCGAAGTGGTCCCCAGAACCGTCAATTCCAGAAAGCTACGCCGGTCCAATCCGCGGATCATGGCAGTCCCTCCCGTTGTTTTGGTTCCCGAAAGCACAAGCAATTCCCGAAACGGGGATCCCATCCCGCTGGCAATATGCCAGGGGTAATCGGCGTTGTCAAGCGCGAGGCAAGCCTGAAGTTGCCCCTTGCACACTGCGGGGCAGGCACGGGGTAGGGGCAATTCGTGAATTGCCCCTGCGAGAATCGAACTTTTGGCTTCTTGCGGACCCGTGCAAAAAGCGAAAATTTGTCAGGCTGGCGTTGCATGGACGACCCGTTCGGTACCGGCAATTAATTGTGCCGATCGTAGCGCTGAGGTTGGTGCGTGGCCGACGAACAGCAGAAATGAGTTCATATTTCGGCAACAAACGTTTGGCCGTTTTCCATAAGCTCTCCGGCATCCGATACTTGTCGCAAAAACTTTTGCCGTCCAGGATATTTCGCCCGGTGATAGGATGATTCGAGTCGGTCGCTCTCTTGCCGGAGGAAATCTTTCCAGGTAACCTCACAATCGGATTTTCGGACGGGGGCTTGTCAGTAATCATCATGAGTGCTTTGGCGCTGCCAGGGTTTTGATATTTCCAAAAAAAAGATGGACCATTGTGCAACCCTGCTGGGATCAGATTAGAAATTCCTCGTACCAGGAGGCGAATGACTCGCAGTCGTACCTTGGGCCCCGTTAAAGTACGTATTGGTCGCATCACGAACTTCCGCAGATGAATTCAAGAGAGCTTGTGAAAGCAGCACTGACCGGGAAGGAAGCGGGACGAGTTCCGACTGGCCCCCTGGCGGTGCATTACTGTGCACGGTTCGTCGGAGCCACGCTCCGCCAATACACGTTGAATCCGGTTGTGCTGGCACAGAGTGTCGTGAGCTACTACCGGCGTTTTCTGCCGGATGCCGTTTGGGTATCGGCAGATACCTGGGTCAACGCCCAGGCGATGGGGGCGGAGGTGGGTTTCAGTGATGAAAACCAACCAGCCGGAGGAACCGGGCAGCCATGTGTCCGCACACTTGCGGATCTTGACCGTATTCCGCCGCCTGATCCGCAGGTGCAAGGACGTTGGCCTTTAATGCTGGAGGCCCTGAAGCGAATCCGAAAAGAGCTGGGAGACGAGGTGTTTATTGTCGCCTGTTTTGACCAGTATCCCTTTTCCCTGGCTTCGGAATTGATGGGGCTCAATCAGATCATGCTGGCCGTCGTGGAAGAGCGCGATTTCGTAAAGCGGGTCATGGACCGTTGCCTTGAGTACGGCGCGGCCTATGCGTTGGCTCTTGCTCAAGCCGGGGCCGATATGCTGAGTGGGGGTGACTCTCCGGCGGGACTCCTCGGTCCGCGGCTTTATCGTGCGATTGCCCAGCCTTTTGAAAAGCGATTGATTGAGACAATCAAAGCGGAGACTGAATTGCCGGTCTCGCTTCATATCTGCGGAGATGCCAGGCCCATTCTGGCCGACATGGTGGACACCGGGGCCGATGTGCTGGAGATCGACTATCCTGTCCCGATAGACGAGGCGTTCAAGATTTGCGATGGGGAGGTCGCCCTCTGGGGAAATCTGGATCCCGTCGGGGTTCTGGCGCAGGGAACTCCCACAACGGTGTACCAGAAAACCATCGAATTGCTGGAGTGTGTTCACCGATCTGGCGGAAAAAAGTTTGTATTGAGTTCCGGATGCACGCTGGCTGTCGAAACGCCCGAGGAGAATCTGGACGCCTTTTTTGCGGCAGCTCGCGATTTCGGCAAGAGTTTTGGTCGCTAGTGGAAAAGACGGGGAAAGACATGAGCCAAAAGACTTACGGTGTTTTGGTGAATGGTGCGGGGTGGGTTTCCACTCAGCACATTGCCGCGTACCAGCGGAACCCAGCGACCCAGGTGCTTGCCATTTGTGATCGATTCATCGAGCGGGCTCGTGCCAGGGCGGAAGCAGCGGGCCTAAAGGATGTGGCCATTTACGACGATTTCGAAAAGGCCCTCAAGCACCCCGGCATTGATATCGTGTCCATTTGCACACCACAACACGTTCACTGCGAAAATGTGCTGGCGGCTGCGGCGGCGGGCAAGCACATGGTCATTGAAAAGCCTGTGGCCATCAGTCTGGCGGAACTTCGCAAAATGCAGGATGCCGTCAGGAAGGCTGGTGTGCGGACCGTCGTGAGTTTCGTCCTCCGCTGGAATCCCCTGTTTCGCACGTTGAAGTCACTGCTGGCGGATAATGCCTTTGGCCAACCATACTATGTCGAAACCGACTATCTGAGTTACAACGGGAGCTGGTGGTCGGGATGGAACGATGCCAGAACCCTGGAACACGGCGTGAGTGCCCTGCTGGTCGGTGGGTGCCATGCCGTCGATGCCCTGCGGTGGTTTGCAACCACTGGCGAATTCGAAGCGGCAGAACCGGAAGAGGTTTTTGCCGTTCGCGGGGGACGCCGCAAAGGACAGACGCGGGAGTATAACCCATTGACCAATACCTGGATCGAGAATGCGCCCCCCATGGAGTACGATGGCCTTGAGGTGGTTCTCGTGAAATTCACCAATGGCGTGATTGGGAAGGTCTCGGTCAACGCCGAGTGCATCATGCCGTATCGGTTTCCCATTCGTATCTTCGGCGATCGCGGAAGCGTCTTTGACCATCACATCTGGTCCCACAAGTTTCCTGGGCAAACCGACTGGGTGGAAATCCCCACCATCCGGCCGGATTCCAGCGATGTGGCGCATCATCCGTTTCAGGCTGAAATCGATCATTTTGTGGAGTGTTTGCAGAACGGTGTTGAATCCCACTGCAATCTTGAAGACGCAGCCAAGTCCCACGAAATCGTGTTCGCCGCCCTTGAGTGTTACCGCCAGGGGCGTCCGATTCGGCTTCCCCTTGGGGCCGACCATAAACCAACCTGACGCCTCCCTGCTTTTTTCCACGGGTCTATGAGAGGCCAAGCGTTTTGGCAGGGGCAATTCACGAATTGCCCGTCCGGAAGTGCGATTCGTATGGCTCACTTCGCCTTTCAGGTGAGTCATGCAGCCGCCCCGACCGGGCTCCGATCGGTTGGCTTTCGGCAGTGAAACAACCGATGTTCTGGTAGTCCAGGTGCGAATTTCGGCGCAAACATGCTTTGCGCGTCGGTCAACGCCGGTGCGGCAAGCTCTTCGGCACGCATCGGCTGGTAAAATAACAAAGGGCGGTAGGTGCTACCAGCGGCACGGTGAATGCGGTCATAAGAAGCTGCTCCGAGAACGCATGTTGATGAACTGCCTCATGGGAGGAGTGAGGGTGAGGCTTTTTTGACGGGGGTGCGCGTGGGATGAATCCCGATCAGATTTACAACGCATCGCAGCCGGGCATCGCTTCAGAAACGGAACCTGAAGTGCGGATGTCGCCCCCGCCAGAGATGGCCCAAATCCGTTCGGATGACGGAATCCCCTGGGGCATGGTGCTGCGGGGACTGTTTTGGCTGGTGGTGCTTTTCGGACTCCTGTTCTCGACTCCCTATTTGGTGGAAGAACTGTCATTCGCGGTCACCCGGGGGCGATTGCGGGCAGAAGCGGCGGTGGCCCGCGATCAACTGGCCCGACTGCCCCAGTGGGAAGAACGCTTTCGCTGGGTCGTTAAAAGCGTGTTTCCGGGCGTGGTGGGGGTCGAAGCCTCCCGAGGAGAGATCGCACTGGACAGGCCGGGGCGGCCGTCATCCGGTGCAGCCCCCAGAATTCGCGAAGAGAGCGTCGGTTCGGGGGTCATCGTGGACGAGGAGGGATATATCGTGACGAGTCTTCATGTGGTGGAGCAGGCGCGGGATATCGTGGTCCGGCTGGCCGATGGCCGCACGATCAAGAGTGTCCAGTTGGTGGGGAGTGATCCGCTCAACGATCTGGCCGTGCTCAAGATCCCAGGTGGTGGCCTGACCGCGGTGCCCTGGGGCGATAGCGATCTGCTCGAAGTCGGTGATACAGTGCTGGCGATCGGCAATCCTTACGGTCTGACGCGGACCGTGACGGCCGGCATCATCAGCGCCAAGGAGCGCCGGGCCCAGAGTAATGCGGGCGGATTTCAGGAGTTGCTGCAAACGGACGCCGCCATGAACCCCGGCAACAGCGGCGGACCGCTGGTCAATGTCCGCGGGGAGATTGTGGGCATCAATTCCGCCATCTATGGTGAGGCCTATCGCGGGATCAGTTTTGCCATTCCAAGTCGGGTTGCTCGACAGGTGTATGAACAAATCCGCCGGGAAGGACGCAGTCGCCACGGTTGGCTGGGGATCCAGATGGCGGATCTCGATGAAGAGGAGTCGCGGAGCCGAAAACTCCCAGATGCCCGCGGTGTATTGGTGCTTTCCGTGCTTCCCGGGTCACCAGCGGAGAAGGCGGGTCTTCGACCGGGTGACGTCATCCGCGCCTGGAATGGTCAGGTGGTGGAGGACTCATCAGCTCTGGGGGTGATGGTGGCCAAAACGCCGGTGGGCAGTGAGGTTCCCGTGGAAATTTATCGGCAGGATCAGCCGCAAACCCTGCGTGTTCTCGTCGGCCAGCGGCCGTTATGAGGCGCCTCAAGCCGAGAAACGGAACTTTACGAACTGGTCGAGATTGAAGAACAGGAGTGTTTGGAGATCTGCTTGGAGAACCACGATCGCAATAAAATTTTTTGGTTTAGTTGATAGGGGCCGGTGTTCGAAGTATAATGCCTGGCCGGTGGGGTAATTTCTCGGAATTAGTGCGAGGCGGTTGACATCGCCCTTGTAGCGACGGGCGCCATTTTCCCGGCGAGGTTCTTTTCCGCCCGCCGGCAGTTCTGGGGAAAGGTGCGGGGCCACTGGGCCTGTTCGTTGCCGGAAAGCGAAGATTGCGACGTTGGCTTTTCACTGGAGGTGCCTCATGTCAACTCGGAAGTTCTTGATGTTTTTGGGTATGGCAGTTTTCTTAGTGGGCTGCGCAAAAGGGGGATCGAGTCTCAATACCGTTCCTGTAAAAGGGCGTGTAACACTCGATGGGGCGCCGCTTCCCGGTGCCACCGTGACGTTTTCGCCAAAAACGCCGGAGGGCCGCACGGCGGCGGGTATGACGAACGAGAACGGTGAATTCGTTTTGACGACAATTCGGGCGGGAGATGGGGCTGTTCCTGGCGAATACGGTGTGGCCATCACAAAGCCGGTGGCGACGGCCGGTCCTGTCGACGACCCGCGGGCGCGAGGGGGGGCTTTAACGCCCGAACAAATGGCCCAGATTCGTGAGCAGGCTAAGACAAAAGGCGGGGCAGAGGGAGGCTCTGCCATCCCCAAGAAGTACACCTCGCCGACGACTTCCGGTCTTACTGCAACAGTGAAACGGGGTGAGAAAAATGAATTTACATTCGATTTGAAGTCCCAGTAATTAAGAGTTAAAATACTTCAATTGGTCTTTGATGTGCAAAAAACTTGACGTTGTTTTTGTGTGAAGTACAATTCGGGAGACGCCAAGGGCGGGCCAGCTCATCAGGGGTGGTTTAGGGTATCGCGGTTTTCTCTTTGGGTTGTCCCCGTGTTGAGTGGAGGTAGCTATGCAAAAAAAGAAATCTTCTCGGCGCCCGCGATGGCCTGTGCCGGCGTTTACGCTCGTCGAGCTGCTCGTGGTCATCGCCATTATCGGCATTTTGATTGCTTTGCTGCTGCCGGCTGTCCAGGCTGCCCGTGAGGCGGCCCGGCGTAGTCAATGCACCAATAACCTCAAACAAATTGGTTTGGCTCTTCACAACTATCACGACTCCCACAAGAAGTTTCCCAGCCTTGGTCAGGGGACTCAGGCTGGCAACGAGGCCACGTGCACTTATGGTGGGCTGAGTGCTTTCGTCATGCTCCTCCCGTATCTCGAGCAGACCTCCATCTATCAGCAGTTTTCTTCCCCGCAAGCGAATCCCCCTTATCCTGCCTGGGGGCCTGTACCCTGGTACGGTTGGAATTTCCGTCCGCATAACGTTCAGATCCCGTCTATCCTGTGTCCATCCGACGGCGGTGCCGGGAAACTGCAGGACGACGGTCGTCCTTACTGGTGGCAGGGTGACAATAACTACGTCTTCTGCTGGGGCGACGATATCAGCGTGGACTGGCGAGGACGCGCTAACCCTCGGGGAATATTTGGCGCGGATAGCTTCCTTAGCTTCTCCGATATTTTGGACGGCACCAGCAACACCCTCGCCGCCAGTGAAGTGGTCGTCTCCAAGCGGAGTGATGATCCGGTCACCCACGGAAATTATGTAGAGAACGTGGGTGATGGAAATCTCCGAGCGAATCCATCACAGTGCCTGGCTTTCAAGGGCCCCAACAACACCATCGTGAATGCTCCCCAAATCGGCGAGCTCCGCGGTGTGCACTGGGCATGGGGGACAAGCTGTGTGACGGGCTTCAATACCGTCCTCCCGCCGAATTCCATCGGCTGTAAGGGATTTTGGTCGGAGTGGGGCTCTGACCACGTGATGCCGCCCGACAGCTATCACCCCGGTGGCGTCAACGCTCTGCTGGCCGATGGTTCCGTCCGGTTTATCAGCGACACGATTAACACCGGCGATTTGACGCGGCCAGAACCAACCGGTGGGCCGAGCCCGTATGGTGTATGGGGCGCGTTGGGCAGTCGGGCTGGAAGTGAGAGCGTCAGTGGATTCTGAAATGGCTATCGTTTAGCCGCTGGCGAAAATGTATCGGCATAGCATGAGGGGACGCTGTCCACGTAAGATGGCGTCCCCAGTTTGTTGCGCTCGCTTTCTTCAGCGTGGGCGAAGAATGATTCAGCGACTAGGAGAATCAGTAAGGACCCGCGCAATACGCCGCTGTGCGGTGATGAGGAGTGTCGCCATAATTCTTGGCTTTTCACTGCTCGCCACAAGCGCAGGTGCTGCCGACAAGGTGCGATTTAGGGATGTGACTGCCGCGACGGGGATCGACTTCGTTCATACGGATGGCAGCTCCGGCAACTATTTCATTATCGAAACGGTGGCCTCCGGATTGGCAACCTTTGACTATGACAACGATGGCCTTGTGGATATTTACTTTCTTAACGGTTCTGCCCTACCCGGAATGAAGGTCGATAAGCCGCCCTGTAATAGGCTTTACAAGAATTTAGGAGGATTCCGTTTTGTCGATGTTACTGAAAAGGCGGGGGTGGGGGACACCGGTTACGGTCTGGCGGTGGCCACCGCGGACTTCGATAACGACGGCGACCAGGATATTTACATTTCCAACTGGGGGCCCAATTGTTTCTTTCGCAACAATGGCGACGGCACTTTTACGGATGTGACCCGGCAAACCGGAACGGCCGCTGCTTTTCCCGACAAAGCGGGCGCGGGCGTTGCTTTTCTGGATGCCGATCGCGACGGATGGCTCGATCTGTTCGTCTCCAATTACCTGCGGTTCACAACGGAAATGGACGTTCGGGCCTACTGGAAAGGGCTTCGCATCTATCCTGATCCCTCGCGATTTGCCGTGTTTCCCGATATGCTCTTTCGCAATAATCGCGATGGCACGTTCAGGGACATCAGCGAAGAGTCCGGTGTGAATAAACATCGGGGACGCGGGATGGGAATCGTCTGCGCGGATTACGATAACGATGGCGACACGGACATCTTCGTCAATAGCGACGGACCGCCCGGAAACTCTCTCCTAAAAAACGATGGCACCGGCCGGTTCGAGGATATTGGAATGCTGGCGGGTGTGGCTTTCGATTCGGCAGGGTTGGCCCATGGCGCGATGGGAGTGGACGCCGGTGACTACGACAACGATGGCCGGCTTGACTTCTATGTTACGTCATACCAGGGACAACTGGCGACACTCTATCGCAATCTGGGCGACGATCTTTTCGATGATGTGACGCAGCTGACGGGGGCGGGAACACGATCACTCAACCAGGTCACCTGGGGATGCACCCTGGCCGACTTTAATAACGATGGTTTTAAAGATATCTTCTATGTATGCGGACACCTCATAGACAATATTGAACAACTCGACGATACAACATCGCTAGCGGCATCGCCTGTTCTCCTTTTGAATGACGGTACAGGAAAGTTCGTGGATGTGTCGATGGAGGCCGGTCTGACGATGAAATCCGTTGGACGGGGAGCCGCGTTCGACGATCTGGATAACGACGGTCGTCTGGATGTGGTCATCTTGAACACGCGGCGTCCTCCCACGATCCTCCGCAACGAGACAATGACGAGCAATCACTGGCTGGAAGTGCAGCTTGTGGGCCGTCAAACGAATCGCGACGGGGTGGGCTCGCGGGTCATCCTGCAAGCCGGGGATCTCACCCAGGTGGACGAGGTCCACAGCGGTCGCGGATATCAGAGTCACTATGGCATGCGTTTGCACTTTGGCCTGGGCCACCACCAAACCGTCGATCGCCTGGAAGTTCGCTGGCTGAGCGGTCATGTGGATGTCTTCAAGAATATTCCTGCTGACCGACGCATCGTGGTGACGGAAGGCCAAGGTTGGCGCGAGATTCGTTGAACAGAGATGATTTTCACCCACCAAAGACATCGATGCTTTGAGCCATCAAATCGCATGATTCAGGAAGACGGACCGTGAATGTCGCGGAGGCTCAAGCCGGTGGGGAACATGAAGTGGGTTCGGGAATAGGGCGACGTCCACTAACAGGCCGCTCATTAACGGTCCTTCGAATATGGGCGAACTATCAGCCGTGAAAACCGTCCAAGCGAACGCTTCCCGCGGCGCCGATGCACGCCGCCCATCGGGTTGGATGATGCTTGCCGGCCTGCTCGCGCTGGTGGCAGTGGTTTTCATCCTGGCTCAAGTCAGTGGCCTGCGGATGGTCCAGTCACCCAGGGAGGAGGCAACGGGGCAACACGGGTCAACCCCGGGGCAAAAGCAGGCGACTTCCAGCATTTCTCCCAGCCCACCTCTTCCGACGAACACCGCCGAGTTGATCGAGGAAGTGCACCGGGAAATTCTCGCCATTCGTGAGCGTTATCCGGACGATATTGACTGTCGAGAGATGGAGGCCCGGTTTCTCGACTGGGTGGGGAAGTCCGAAGAGGCGGTGGCCATCTGGAAAGAGTGCCTCGAGAAGAGTCCTCAGTATGCCCATGCCTATGTGGGACTTGCATCGGTGGCCTTCAAACGAGGGGACTACGAACAGGCCGCCACATGGGCGCGGCAGGCCATTGGGCTCGATCCGGGTTACTATCGGGCTCGGGATATTTGTGCCGAAGCCCTCTTAAATCTGGGCCGTCCCCAGGAAGCTGTGGAGGTCCTCGCGGAGTATCTCGCCAAGGATCCCCGAGCACATGGATTGTTCCTTTTAGGTCGGGCGTACACACTTTTGCAGGATTGGGACCGAGCAGCAAAAGCTTACGAAGCTGCGGTGCGGAAATACCCCGATTATGCAGAAGCATTCTATGCGCTTTCCCGTGTTTATCTGCGACAGGGGAAGCGGGCGGAAGCGGAGAAGATCTTGGCGAGGTATTGGGAACTCATGAAAAAGCGGGACCTGCACGTGGAAGGGATGCCCCTCGGCACCGATTTTAAAGAGGCCTCGGTGAATGCGGCCATCATTTCGAGCGACCTCGGCCGCATTTATCTGGCTAAAGGCAATCGAGAAGAAGCCCTGCGGTTGTGGTATCGGGCGATTGCGCTGGATCCTTCCCATCTTCCAGCGCGGGAGATGCTGGCCCAGCTTGCCCTTCAGGAACGTCGCGATGGGGAGGCGATTGTTCAGTACCAAAAGCTCATGGAGCTTGATCCCATGAGCTTGCAATATCCGCTCGTGCTGGCGGCGATTCTGACGCGGAATCAGCGACTTTCCGAAGCGGAGCAGATTCTCCGGGCGTTCTGTGAACGGTGGCCGGAGCGGCCTGAAGGGTATGTTGCCATCGCGCAGTTTTATCTAGCGGTGGCAGGCCGTGCGGAGGATGCCCGGAAGGCCGCGGAAAAGGCAGTGGAAATTGCGGGGACGGCAGCGAACTATGCTCTTCTCGCCCAGGCCGCCCATGCCGCAGGAAATCAACAAAAGGCGGAGCAAGCCTTCAAAAAGGCCGTGGAACTTGCTCCCGGCCGACCAGAGTGGGAGAGACTCCGCGAGATGATCCTGCAGGAAACATCAGCCAGGCAAAGCGGTCAACCGTGATTGAAAAAGGGGCCGGTTTTCTGTTTCAATGATTGAGTGCCGTTAAATGACGGAAAAAGGGGGCCCCATGGTGGTAAGGCAATGGACTGATCAGGCAGAGGGGGCACGCTTGTCATGCATGATGAGATGAAATCGAACGTTAAACGGCGGATCTTACAAACAGGTCCTGCGGGAGAAATGGACTCCCCTGTCGGGGTCTTGTCCGGCATCAGCGATTGAGGGGAGGCTTCTGGATGCGGTGGTTTTCGAAGCGATAATCGGAAAGAATGTAATACACAACAACTCAGCTGACACAATGACTGAAAGGGGTGCTTATGACCGGATTAACGGGTGGTGACTGGACATTGCATCGCGATCTGGCTCGGAGGGGTTCTCCTTGGGTGAGGCGTCCCGCAACGAATGCCCAATGGATGGCGTTGGGAGTTGCCGTGGTTTGCTTTTTTATTCCCGCGATCTTCGTCACGCTGATGGGCGAAGGGGCAACGCCGGTAGAAAAAGTGATGGCAGGACTTTTGTTGGTGCCAGCTGGAGCGGTGAATGCGGTAATCGGCGCCTATTTGACGTCGAAACTGCTGGCCTTGGCGGTGCGGAGTGAGGATTACACGTTCATTATCCTCGGCACCCTGGTCTTTGCTGTGCTGGCCATCGCTTATGTGATGTTCCTTAGTGTGCCGGAACGTCCTGAGGAGCCGCCATTCCCCCCGCGCCCCATGTTTCGAGAACCGGAGCCAAGCCCCTCTTCCGAAAAGGCCGTGAGTGCTTTAATGAGATCCATTGCGGGATTGATGCTGTGCGGGGCCAATTTGGGAGCGATCGTCTCCGCGCTATCGGTGGTCGTTATTCGTAGCACGGTTCGCCCAAATCCAGTTGCATCCCGGGAATCGATTCCATCGCGCGACTGGCAGTCGCAGGGAGAAATCCCTCCCGAGGGTCTTGCTGCTCCCGTCGCAGATCCGTCTTCAAGTTACCAACCGCCTCCCCCACCTTTCATGCAGACACCCCAGAGAGTCGGGCAGAGCATGTCCGAGGCTGTTTTTACCGGCTCTCCACCTGGGACCGAGGTTCCCGCGACGAGCATGACGGCCAATGTCGACCGGCGTGAGATAGAGGCCAGTTCGGTCCTGCGCGAGGCCATCCGCAAACTCAACAGCGGGCAGCGCGAAGAGGGGACCGGCCTTCTCCAAAACGTCGTCTCTCAATATCCCGGCACGAAGGCGGCCCGCACCGCACAGGCGTATCTCGCGAAACTTGGTCGAGGCTGATTGGGGGAGCGCCTTTCTGCACCGCCGGGCTGGCGGGCGGGGGACCTTCGTGTTCACCCCGGCATACCCGTCCCCAGTCAAAAGGGCGCACAGCGACAATCCGTCACAGCGTCGTGGCGCAACTTGGGCAAAATGAGCCGCGGAGGCTGTTTGGTATCGATCGGACTTTCCGACAAGCAACCTTGCAGGGTAAGCTCGCGCGTTCACATCAGCCCTGACACCACCCCCTCTGCGATGGTCCCTCTCTTGGGCCCACATGCTTTCCAACATGTCTCAGTTGCGAGCCTAGCGTGCTCTGCCGGAGAATCAGGCGGGAACGTCAATAAAGTGTGCGACTCCCACAGTTGCGAGGCGCGTGAGCGACCAGGGCTCCGCCCCGTAAGGCTTGGAAAATGGCAGTTTCGCGGTACTCGGATGGTCACACTGTTTCAAACCGAGCTTAACTTTGATCGTTGTCGCGGCTACCCTTCTGCGATATACTTCCCAGAATCAGTGGGCTGAGTGGTGTTTCTGTCACTGGAGTTTTCAGGACGGGTAGATGAAGAAACCGAAGGTCATCGTGATCGGCGCAGGGCCGGGAGGGTTGGCGGCTGCGCTCCTGCTGGCCAAGGCGGGTGTCGAAGTTCTTGTCCTGGAGCGACTGGCCGTGGTGGGTGGCCGCTGCTCGCAGCTTCAAATTGGCCAGTATAAGTTCGATCGTGGGCCAACGTTTCTGCACTATCCCTGCGCCCTGCGGGAGATCTTTCGGGCGATTGGGCGAAAACTGGAAGAAGAGATTCCCCTCGTTCGATTGGACCCCATGTATCGGCTCTTCCTGGGGGCGCGGGGTTACTTGGATGCCACAGCCGATATTCCCAAAATGGTGGAGCAAATAAAAAAATTCTCACCGCAGGATACTCAAGGTTTTGAGAAATTCCTGCGCGATAATCAGCGCAAATTCGCTCCCGTTATTCGTTGTCTTCAACGACCGTTTGAACGCATCTATCATTATTTGAGCCGGGAAGCGTTAGGGCTGCTTCCTGTGCTGCGGCCGCACAGGACTCTTCAACAGGATTTGGCGCGCTTTTTCAGCGATCCCGATTTGCAGGTGGCGTTTACGTTCCAGTCAAAATATCTCGGAATGTCCCCCGAACGGTGCCCCAGCATGTTCTCGGTGCTGTCTTATTTGGAATACGCCTACGGCGTGTTTCATCCAATCGGCGGCTGCAATGCGGTGCCGCGCCGTCTGGCGGAACTGGCGGTGCAATTCGGGGCACAGATTCGCCTCAATGAGGAAGTGCAGGAAATCTTTTTCGAGGGGCGTCGGCCGATCGGAGTACGGACGCAGAATGACGCCTATCCCTGCGATGCCCTGGTCATCAATGCAGATTTTGCGCGGTGCATGCAGCGGTTGGTGCCAGATCGGCTGCGGCGTCGCTGGTCAAACCAGAATTTGGAAAGGAAACGTTATTCATGCTCTACGTTCATGATGTATCTTGGCATAGAAGGCAAAGTAGACGGATTACTTCATCATAATATTTACGTACCACCAAACTATCGAGAATATTTGAAAGACATTGAAGAACGACACGTCCTTTCGGATGAACCAGCGTTCTACGTGCAGAACGCCTGCATTACCGATAAAACGCTGGCGCCACCGGGCCACAGTACCCTGTACATCCTCGTGCCGGTCACCCATCAGCATCCCAACGTCGACTGGAAGAAAGAACGGCTGCGTTTTCGTGAGCTGGTTCTGGACCGGCTGCAACGGATTGGCCTGAAGGATGTCCGATCCCGAATCCGCGCGGAGCTTATCTGGACCCCGGCCGACTGGGAGGCATGGGAGATCTTTCGGGGCGCCACTTTCAACCTGGCACACAACCTGGGGCAGATGCTCTATTTTCGGCCGCACAACCGTTTCGAGGAGCTTGATCGGGTATACCTGGTGGGTGGGGGGACCCATCCGGGCAGCGGGTTGCCGACGATTTTTGAGTCATCGCGTCTTTCCGCGCGACTGCTGCTGGAGGATTTTGGGTTCGACACGGCATGGCTCAAGCCGGGGCCACTGGAACCGCCGCTCGTTACAGTGCCCACCTGAGAAAGAAGATTGGTCGGGCATGACACGCGTGCCCCTCCGAAAGAATTCCGGAGGGACGTGCTCGTCACGTCCGCTTGTCAACCGTGGCTGTTCCACGCCAATTCACTGGACCCGACAAGCGGGTCCCTCCGGAAAGGGTTCCTGCGGGCTGCGAAAATTCAAAGCCTCAATCCGGCGTAGGGGGAATTCCTCAATGGCCCCAACCGGGATCTGTTTTGGATTCCCTCGCGGGGGCGAAAACACGCGGAGACTACCAGGGGTTTTCCATCATCCCCACGATCTGCGACGCCAATCGCTGAATGGCCGCCTGCTGGGCTGTGGCAAGCGACTGGCCCACTTCCGGAACAAATGTCGCTTCCGCCACCACGCTGGTCAATTCCGGTGGCACAGGGATCGTTTCCTCCGCTGTGAGGGATCGCCCCCGATTGTCAATCCACTGCACCTCCACCTGGAATCGCGTGGCAATCTCGCGGGGATCGTCGTACGGGTTCTCGACGACCGTGCGTTTGGTTTCGGAGACAATTCGGCCGGTGAGAATGCTGTCGGCCTGCTCGGGTGAACCCACCACCTTGTACGGTGTGCGGAGTTCGATCTCTTTAATGACCGCCTCTGTCAGTCTTTCTCCCAATCCAGGGCGCAAGCTGGCCGATTGAAACATGGGCACATAGACCGTTTGGATGTCCGGACGATACAGCTGTACGTTTCCCACCTGATAGCCGGCACATCCACCCACCACGAGCAGAGATATCCCCACCAGAGCCAGCACGAGGGCGGCCGTCGACCTCGCCCCGCCAAAACACTCGCCGGTGCGATCACCCAACCTCGCCCGCCGAAGGCAGCTCAAAATGACGCAGGGAGAAAAATGGCTGCCAATCATGGCTCATCCTTGTGACTCTCGAAAAGATCAGTGAGGAATTTGAAACGATTGGGGGGCTTGTCGGGAAGGCCATCGATCTGCCGGATTCGCTCGGCTGCCAGGACGGCCGCCTTGGTGTGAGGAAACTCCCGTAATGTGGCACGGTAATAATATCGAGCAGCTCCGTAGTAATGGCGATTGTCGTAATACTGCCCGATGGCGAAATACCGCATGGCCTTTTCTTCGGTGATTTCGTTTTTGGCACGGACCACTTCTTCCCTGTCGGAACCCAGGCGATCCCGGTACACGGTGAGCAATTCGTCCGCGGCGCGTTCCGCTTTTTCCAGGGGGGTGCCATCGTAAAGTGGTCCCTGATAGGACAATTCATGAGCTTTGATGGCCAAAAGTGCGGCGTTCACCGCGTGTTCACTCTGTGAATAGTCTTTTCGCAGGAGGTCATAATGATAAGCGGCGTCCTGGTATCGCCCTTTGAGAAAATAAGCGTTGGCAGTGGCCATCACCGCATCATCGGCAAGGGGCCCTGTGGGGTCGTAGAGACGCACGTTCTGGTAGGCCTTGATTGCCCGACCCCAGGTGTCAAAGGTGGGTCGGCTCTTATCGCCCCACTGAACCAGCCCGAGCATCGAGGGTTTTGAAAGTTCCACCTGTTCCCAGTACCGTCCGATGGCAAACTCGCGCTTGGCGACAGTGTCCAGATATCGGGTAAACTCGTACTTTTTGAGCAGCTCGAGATAGGCATTTTCTGCCTGGGGATAGCGATCGGCAAAAAAGTACGATTCGCCCGCCATGAACAGGGCATCTTCTTCGAGGGGTGAATTGGGCCAGTGCTTGGCGGCTTTTTTGAATTTGGCGGCCGCCTCTTCGTATCGACCCCGGCGGTACAGTTCGGCACCCTCCTGATAGAGCGAGCGGGCGAGAGATTCGTCGCGTTTCGGCTGGAATAGTTTGCCCAACCGCTTGGGGATTTCAAAAAGGATGAAGTCTTCTTCCTCTTCTTCCTCATCCGAGCGGGGCACAATAACCGTGTCGGCATCGGCAGGCGGAAGCGGTTCACCACTGTCTTGGTTGGCCGACGTGCGCTGGACAGCCGTCCCGTTGTCCGCGGTCTGCTGGAGATTCCCCAATTCGTTTTGCCCGGCAGACCGAGCCGGCTTCGCCGCGGACGAGTCCGCGCTGGACGGCTGGGATGTGGCGGACGGTTCCTCCCGTCCGGTGATCCTGCGGAAAAGCCACCCCTCTTCAGCCGGTTGCTGGGGATCGTAACCCGACCGCTTGGCCCGATCCGGAAGTTCCAGCATACTTCGGCATCCGGCCACTGAAAGAATCGTCCCTATCACCAAGGCCACCAAGAGGTGCGGGGGGAGCCACCGGCCGGTGCTCCGCACAGCCCGCGCAATTCCGTTTGTGATTGTGGCCCTATCGGCCGGACAATCCCAGGTATTCATGCATCCGTGGCCTTTGGCCCAAAAGGTGACACACGTACTGTCCCAACAGGCCGCGCAGTTGACCGCTTACACTCGGCGCGATGTGCAACGAGCCAACGTCCCGCGGTGTTTTTCCCCGAAGCTCCTCCATCGCATCGATAACACTGGCAGGCACGAGCACGACTCCGCGTTTTCCCGGGCGACACCGGCCACACAGCACGCCACCATCAAGCAGCGAAAAATAGTATTCCTGCCGGGCATTCGCCCCCGATGTTGGATGACCTTCTTCCCGGGACTGAGCAGAAGCCCTGCCGCGAACGCTCTCCCCACAACTCACGCACATGTCGAGTGCCGGACTGTGGCCGGTTAGATCCAGAATCCGCAACTCATAAAACGGCACTAGAAGCTGGATATCACCTCCTTTCTGAAGGACCGTCAGGGTCTCTTCGGAAACGTCAAACAGTTCCGGATGGGCGTCCTCCTCGTCCGTCATGGCGTTGAGAAGCTCCGCGACATAGAGGGCCGCATAATACCGCGGCAAGCCGCTTTGTTCCACCCGAAATCGCCGCTGGAGCTTCGCCTCCGTGATAATGTGGAGGGCCTCTGAGGACTTGCGAAGAAAGACTACGCGACAAAGCGAAAGGAGGTCAAGAGCAAAGTCAAAGGGGTTTTTCGGCCGTTTCGCACCTTTCGCTATCCCCCGGATTTTGCCAAATTCGCGGGTAAACAGCGTGACGACGAGGCTGCTCTCGCTGAAATCGTAGGTGCGAAGAACCAGGGCCGTCGCTTGTTCGGCAGACATCGGCGTACAAACCTGCTACTCCATTCCAGTGATTGTCAGGCGGAACACCCAAGGGCTTGTTCTTTTTCGCTTGCATTTCCTCATTTCAATTGTCGGGCAAGGGCCCGCGACAGGCGATCAGCCCAGTAGATCGGGTCTGGTAAACGGTGCTGGGCGAACAGCGGCCGGATCACCCGTACGCACCCCTCCACATCAATGCGGTGTCCCACCGAAAGAAAGACTGGCTGGGCATGTCCCCGCTGACTCCGCAGCACAACCCCCAGGTGGCGTCCTTCCCATTCCACCGCCAGAGTCCCACCCGGCAGCAATTCCTTCTGTTCCATCTGGCCGCATAACAGGGTTTTGGTGATTCCGATCGTGGGCCGATCGATCACGACCCCCAGATGACTGGCGATCCCCATTCCCCGCGGATGTAACAGGCCACTCCCATCCACCGCGATGACGTCCGCCAGTTGGTCCTCCCTGGCGGCTTTCCTGATGACCGAAAGCATCGGCGACAACTCGCGGAAGGCCAGGTAACTGGTGATGTAAGGAAATCGGGCTCTTTCCACCACCGATGTCTCGTAGAGTTTCTCCCCCCCGGGCCAACTGACACGACAGTACACTGCCACCGCCCACTGCCCCCGATAGGAAACATCCACTCCAGCGCAATCTTTTGGATCAGCGGGAAGCGGCGTGATGATCACTTTTTTTCGCAGGTCCTCCTGGATGGCTCGCAACTTTCGCAGCGGCCGGTCTTCATCTTCAATTCCAAGGAGGCTTGCCAATTCCTGGGGGCCGATGATGGCCTCTTCCGAAACCCCTCCCGGCAACACAGCAACACCTTCCCGCCGCAGCAAATCTCGCTGTACGTCCGCTCCGATGCCAGAACGCCCCAGCCGTCCTCCGACTCGGACCACGCGATGGCAAGCACATTCTTCCAAATGGGTGTGCTCGACCAGCCACGTACCCACCCAGCGTGCCGCTTGCCTATCGCCGAGCAACTCCGCAAGCGCTCCGCAGGTCGTCACCCGGCCTGGTGGGATCGCCGCAATGCACTGGCGCAAAATGGCCTCCAGATCAGGAACCACGTCATCCACTTCCGATTCGCTCATGGTGACCATCTCCCCCAAACCAGGCGAAGGGGCCGGACCAATCCCACAACGTCTTCCCGCCGCCAGCGACGACCGCCCTGCCGGCTGTCCAGGGAAATGTGAGGGTCGTCCCCCAGCAACACAAAGCCGTCACCCGCGTCGGCAATCAGCCCATCGGGATAGGGCACCACCCACCAGACACCCATTTCCCGCAACCGAATTTCTCCCTGGGTCACAGTGAGCCGCAACACAACCGGGGCGTCTTTCGGCGAACCATCGTCGTCCCAATCGTGGGTGAACAGGCCCATGTCGTCCATCAGAAGCATCCAGCGCCGATCCACGGAAGAGAGCACAATCCGCCGCGGAATGGTCCCCGGAAGTTCCCGCCGCCCCTGGAAAAGAGGCCGCTTTTCTGGCCCCAGGATCCGCCAGGCCACACTCGGGTGCTCCCCCGCGGACCAGGTTACCTCGATCCCATAGTCGCCAAATCGTGCCGACATTACAAACGCGGTCCCCGGAGCAGCTTGCGCCAAAAAAACCGACCAGAGCACGTTCGTGCAGAGCCGCTCTGCCTGATCTGCCGCGGGGTGATATGGGCAGAAGGTTGTCAGCCGCCGGGAATAAACCCATTCCGCGGATTTTTTATCAACCCCGTCTGCGGACAGCACGAGTCCTTGCCCATCCTCATTGCCGCATCGTGTCAGCAATCGCGCCATCTCCCATTGCACGGGCAGGGGCCGGCGCATCGGCACATCATTGCAATACAAAAGTCCGGCTTTGACAAAGACTTTTTCCCCCGGCAAACCCACCACGCGCTTCACCACCAGACCCGGCATGTTTTGCTCCCGAATCGCCGCCAGATCCCATCGCTGGACAGGCCGAACGAGCCCGCGAAACACGAGAATCCGATCCCCCGAGTGCTGGCTGACCGGGGGGGCTTTGGCCGACTCGCCGGGCTGCACCTCGGCCCAACGCTTTCCACACACGGGACACACAGCCCGTATCAGCGTCGTCCGTTTTTCCCCCCATGCTGCATCCCACAGCAGTTCGCGCCCACACCGCGGACAGTGGCTTTTCCAATGGAGGCCTCGCAGAGTCGGAAACATCGATCCGCTGGTCACGACGATCGGCGTCATCAGCCCCTGAAGCGCCAGTTGGTCCAGCGCGAGCACACCGATCGCGATCAGGACCAAACTCCGGCCTAATCGTTTGACAGGCGAGGCCATTCTGGACCGGCGAAAAATGAGAGTGTCCTCTCTGGGCCGCACAATCTCCCATCCGTTTCGCTGAGGCGCCCGCTCCACTCCAATTCGTACCGAAAGAAACCCCCAACCCGCTCTGATAGTGGTGTTGCAGACACGATGGCCCCAACGCGAGGACCGTTGAAGCCATTGCAGGCCCGCAATCCCCTCCTTACAGGCGGTAGATGAATTCCTTGGCTTGCCGCAATTCGGCCAGCGGATCCCCTTCTCCGGTGGGGCGAAGGATAAGATGCCCCTGATAGCCGACTTTCTCAAGGGCAGTTAACACACCGGGATAGTCAACATTGCCCTGGCCGAGTGGCACCAAGCGGTAGCCTCTTCCCCCCGGACGGCTGGTCACATCGCCCGCGTGAAATGCAAGAATCCACCTTCCGAGCGTCTCGATCGCTTCTGCGGGGTCGTAACCGTGCATGGCGAACTCGGCCGGATTCACCTCCACTCCGATCCCCCCTTCGGGGAGGCCATTCAGTAGTCGCACCACATCCGCGGCCGGTTCCCATCCCGTTTCAACAGCCAGTACCGCTCCCGCCCGCTCCCCCCACCGGCTCAGGTCGGCAAGGACTTCCTTCAACACCTGCCATTCGAGATTTTCGGAGTTTTGCGCGATAAAGCCGATTCTATAGCTCAGGTATCGCCCCCCTAATTGGTAGGTCAGATCCATGGCCCGCCGGATGTCCTCGATCCGCTTTTCCAGTCCTTCAGGGTCATCCAGGCCCCTCGAAAGTCGTAGCCGCGCAAGTGCTAGGGTGAGGTTCCAATCCGCCAGATGTTTCCGTATTTCCCGGATGGCCGTCCGCGTGTAGTCTTCCAGCGGCATCAGCCCGATGAGGTCCAGTTCCACCCCTTCCAGGGCAAGGTCCCGAATGCGGGGTAACGTCTCGCGGAGATCACCCGGGATGGGACCGACATCAGCAGCCAGGCGGATTTTTAACACAGTTTGAGTCCCTCTCAATGAGCGTCCCGTTGTCGGCCGAAGCGCTTCCAGGAGCCTGTGGATCTCGACAGCGGGTATCGACGATCCTGCAATCGGGATTCGCCGATCAGGCTGTCCCGCTTCGCGCCTTCAGACGCACGATACTGATAGCCACCAGGAGAAACGATCGAAAGTGCTCCCACCTCAGATTGTGGTCTCATTGCTCATTGTAGGAGTGGCGGCGGAGGTCCCCAAGTCTCCGCCCGCTCTGAGTGTCCCCTTGCCGCCGGACCTGAGCATCGTTTACCGCTGTAATTTCGACGAAAGTCACGACCAGAACTACGACTTGTTTCCCGATTACTGGACCCGCGCGTATGGGCCGCGCTACCCCCTCTACGTGAAAGCCGAAATCGTCCCTGTTGCCTCTCCCGACTCTCCGCGCTCGCTGTGGGGCTACCTCGATGGTGGTTCCCTCGCCTTGAGCACCCCACCCATCAGCATCACGCAGCTCTTCAGCTATCAGGCCCAGGTTTGGGTACGGACGCGAAATGTCCAGAGCGACCGCATTTTTCTAGAAGTCACCCTGCTGGACAGCAACGACAAGCCGCTTCGGCTCCTCAGCTCACGCCAACTGGGAGAAACCGCCGAGTGGACCCTGCTGAGTGTGGGACCGTTTGACGTGGACGACCCGCTCGTCGCAAAAGCTGTGTTGACCCTCCATGTCGAGGCCGGTGTCCGGGCTGACGTCGGGGCAGAAGTTTGGTTCGGAACCGTCTCGCTGCGCCGACTGCCGATGCTCAGAGTCACGCTCGACCGTCCCAACGGCCTCTACCTGCTCCCTCAACAACCGTGTGTCAACTGCGTGGTGTCGGGAGTCCCTTCGCCGGCGCCCCTGTTGCAGATTCGCGTGATGAATGCGGAGCAACAGGAGGTTTTACAGGAGAAGATCTCGCTCGAGTCCCAGCCGGCATTCAGCGAGGAGGAGATCCCGCCTGAACCAGCGCTGCGTGGCATCACCCTCTACAAGGGTACCACCCAGCGGACCCTACCGCTGGACCAGCCGGGCTATTATCGCATTCGGGTGCATCTTGCTCAGGATTCCAATTCCTCTCGCGATGCGGAGCTGGCCTTCGTGATCATGCGACCGCCCGAGGGCAATGATCTTTCACCCTTCGGTTGGAGTCTTCCCCTGGGAGTTCTCCCCCCGGGGCCAGACCGCCTCCGGGAACTCCTGCATCACGCGGCGGTTGGATACGTCAAATTCCCCGTTTGGTGCGATGATAACACGGACAAGCGAACTCTTCAGGAAACATCGCATTTTCTGGAGCATCTTGCTTCTCACGGCGTGCAAATTGTTGGCCTCCTCACCCCGCCCGACAGCGTTCGAGAAAAGATTTCTCCTCATGCGACCACGCTGGATGTGCTCAGTTCCGATCCAAAAATTTGGCAACCATCTTTGGAGTTCACCTTTGCGCGGGTTGCCACTCTGGTGCGCTACTGGCAATTGGGGGAAGATGATGGCGAACCGCTCCCCAGCCCAGCGCGAATCCAGCAGGTTCTCGATCAGGCCCAGAAAGCCTTGGGTAACGTCGTGGCGGAAATCCGGCTGGGCATTCCCTGGAACTGGCTCCGGCCCTTTCCTCCGATCCGTCTTGCGTTTGTCCATCTAACGGGCGAGCCGTCGCTCACTGCGGAAGAACTCGAATCTTTTTTGCAAGCAATTCCCAAAGATCCCGCCCCGCCGCAGATTTTCCTCACGCTCCGTCCCCTGGATGATCGCGAGTATTCCTTACGCGATCGTGTCCGCGATCTCGTGTTGCGGATGGCCGCCACTCGGGAAGGGGCTGTCCTGGCCGCGTTTCATCCGGACCCCTTTGATCCTCACACTGGCCTGTGCACTGCTACCGGCACACCGACCGAGCTGTATCTTCCCTGGCGCACAACGGCCAACGCCTTGGCATCGGCCCAGCCGATCGGCTCCGTTCTCCTTCCCGGAGGCTCCACCAATCGTATCTTCTCAATCGACCAACAGAGGGGCGTCATGGTGTTATGGGCTGACCGTCCCGCCAGGGAAGTCCTCTATCTCGGCAGTGAGATCACCGCCTTCGATGCCTGGGGGAAGGAAGTCCCCGTGGAAAACACTCCCCAGGGCCAGGCCATTTTGGTGGGAGACTGGCCGCTCTTTGTGTACGGCGTTTCCGTACCCATTGCGCGATGGCGGCAACGCGTCACCCTGGCAACGACACGTCTGCCCAGTGTTTACGGCGTTCCCTACCGAAACCAGCTTCGTTTCCAGAATACCTTTCCGGAGCCCGTTTCAGGAGAGGCTTTCATCACCACGCCGCCCAACTGGCACGTTTCACCCCGCCACTTCACTTTTCAGCTCCAACCCGGCGAAACACTGGAACGCGAGGTTTTTTTCACCCTCCCATTCGATGCGGAAACCGGCCCTCAACCTGTCCGCGTCGATTTTCGTGCCCAGGGTGAAAGCGGCTACCGCTTCAGCAGTTACCACTTCGTGGAGGTGGGACTGGGCGACGTGTACATCGAAGTTTCCACCCGGTTGGATGAATCGGGCGACCTCGTGGTGCAGCAAGTCTTCGTCAACGAAACCGAGTACCCTGTCTCCTTCCGCTGTGAGCTGTTTGCTCCCGATCGCCGCCGTCAGTTCATGCTCATTCGGGAGCAGGGCCCCGGGCGAACTGTACACCAGTATCGGTTTCCCCGCGGAAGAGAGCTCATCGGCAAAACCCTGTGGCTTCGGGCGGAAGAAATCGGCGGCTCACGAACTCTCAATTACCGAATCACGGCTGCCGAGTGATCTCGCTCTCGCTCGTCTCCCCTGTGACGGCCACCCGGGGTTGCCATAGCGCGGAAACGGCCGCCACCAGAATCCCCACCACAAGCACCCCGATCGCCCAAAGCGCCTCGTACGTCCTGTTCTGAATGGCGTACGTCACGCTGGAATAGATCATGAACAAACAGGAACTGCAAAAGATGACAGGCGTGATGGGGAAGAACAACGTACGGTAAGGACGGGGCACGTCCGGGTACCTGGCCCGCAGAACAAACAGCGACAGCCCTACGAGAAAGAAAAATGTCCAGAAAACCGGGGTCGTGAAATTGAGCAGATTATTGAAGCCATCCTGATACCATCCAAAAGCGGTCACCAGTCCCAGGGTGATCACCCCTTGAACCAGAAGCGACCATACCGGCGTGCTCCGCTGGGGATCCCAGCTTCCCAGAATTCGGAACACGCGGTGGTCACGGCCCATGGCATAATACACCCGGGCTCCGGTGAAGATCTGGCCATTCACCGAGCCGAGTGCCGAGATGCAAATAATCAGCGCGATGAGTTTGCTGCCGAAGTCACCCATCGACAGCCGCAGCAGATCGGCCGCCACCACTTCCGACTTCTGCACCCCCGTGAAGCCCAATCCGCGTACAAAGGCCACGGTGGCCAGCACGTAAATGGCCGTGACCGCCAGAGTTCCCAGCACCAGTGCCCGAAGGATGTTTCGCGTGGGATTCTTGACCTCCGCCGCAACGTAGGCCATCTCATTCCAGCCACCGTAGGTGAAAAGCACCAGGATCATGGCCAGCCGCAGATCAAACGGCGGGGGATCGGCGGAGGGGGCTTTCTGTCCTGTCGCACCCGGAACAAACAACATCCCCACCACGAAGATGAGTGCCAGGCTGAGCACCTTCAGAACGGTGAGGAGATTCTGCGTCCACTTCCCTTCCCGCACGCCCAGGATGTTGATCAATGTCAGAACGGCGATGGCTCCCATGGCATAGGCCATGAGAGAAAACTGTGGACCACCTGGTAAACGGAGGGGGAAGATTTCCCGGGCATAGGTGGCGAAAACGAACGCCATCATGCCGATCGAACCTGGTCGCACGACCCACAGTTCGCACCAGGCGAAGAGGAAGCCCATCCAGCGTCCATACGCCCGAGTGAGAAACACGTAATCACCCCCGGCGTGTGGGAAGGCGGTGGCCAGCTCTGCATAGCAGAGGGCTCCAATCAGGGAGAGCAGTCCGCCCAGCACCCACACGGCCACCAGCCAGCCTGCATTCGGTAGGACGCTGGCGATGATGGGGGTGGTCTTGTAAATTCCCGCCCCGATGATAATGCCCACGATGATGCAGATCGAATCGAAAAGCCCCAGTTCCTTTCTGGGTTGGGTGGCGGTGGACGGCACAGAGGGTGCATTCAGGGAAGTGGCTTTGTTCATCATGGATCGGCTGCGATACGGCAGGATATGAAGACCCCGTCAATCGTAACACCACGCCTTGCACCATCAGCCCACGGCAAGCCGTCATTGTAATCGGAACCTGGCCCGGCCGCCACGGTACCAGCGAAAAGTTGAAATGGTAGGTTTTTTCGGAGCGGCACGCTTGTCGCGCCCGGTGTCAGTTGGCCATTTGACGTCAGAACTGGTAGGGGCAATTCATGAATTGCCCCTACCGAAGCGCCAGCGGTCCGCTACGCACCCGGTCGTGCCACGGGCGATGCATGAATCGCCCTGACCGAGAATTCGATGCGGGTTGCTACGCGCCGACGTGTTCCGACGTAATCTGTGAACTGCTCCGAGGGGTCAATCTTTGTCGTGCTCGGTGAGACGTGCGTTTTCCTGTTTCCTGTGCCGTCAACCGTCGCGATAGGGGGTGAACTTCAACTGTTATTGCGGCTTGTCGCGGGTGCGCCCTAGAATAAAAGCAGAGGGGAATCAATCGCAGGGCAGGTCCACACGCGCTGTTATCAGACGATCCACAATGACACGTCAGTGGCAAGTCTGCTGGGCTGCGGCTGGCCTTTGACGATGACGACAACGGGAAGTCCTTGGGGGGATGTTAACGTATCGCACCTACCTCAATACAGATCCGCCTCATCTGTTACGGATATGGGCTGAGTGTACTGGTCGGCCCGGCCTTGTCCAGCCTTTGAACATGTCCTCCTTGGAGCGCAGCGTGCTGAACAAGCCGTATTTCGACCCCAAGGGTTTGATACTGGCGTTCGACGACAGGCGTCCGGTGGGCTTTGCCCATGCCGGCTTTGCACCCCCGAGTGATTTTGGCGATGCCCTGCGTCACGACGTGGGAATCACATGTCTGCTTCTGGTGTGCCCGGACTACGAGAAGTCGCGGGTGCCCGAGGAACTTCTCTTGCGCTGCGAGGAGTATCTCACGTCCCGGGGTGCGCAGGTGCTTTACGGGGGTTCTGCCAGTCCATGGCATCCGTTCTATCTCGGCCTTTATGGGGGTTTTCAACTGCCCGGCATTCTGGAGAGCGATACCCGACTCATCGAGACCTTCACGCAGCACAGTTACGTGCTGGATGCCCGATACCGGCGCTTTCAATTGAACTTGATGCATTACCGTCGGCCTCCGGATCCGGATTTGCGGTTGCAGTTTGCCCAGTACTCCGTTTGCAAGCGACTGGATCCCCAGCTCACCCAGTGGTGGGATGCAGTGTCCTACTGTGAATCCGAGCTTTTGGATTACTTGCTCGTCAACCCTACCACAGGCCGACCGGTGGCCCGGGTGCGATTCTGCAAGCATAATCCCAATCCGCATTCCTGGCCGGCGGTAGGGCTGGTGGATATTCGTGTTGCTGAGGGATGGGCAGACCGGAGGGTCGATGATTTCCTGCTGGGAGAGTCTCTGGTCCGCTTGCAGCAGGAAGGGATTTCCGTGGTCGAGGCCCAGTGTCCCAGCGGGGCCACCGGCACGGCGAATCTCCTCACCACTCATGGATTTCAGCCGGCAACGGGAGGGGTCGTCTTCCGCAAAGAGAAAACCACCTGAAACAGCCCGCAGGCCACGCTTTTCCCGGGAAGGCTTCGCGCTTTCCAGCGCATTCGAGGCCACCAATTCCCGTTAGTTACTCCGCGGAGACGCGAGGCGCTTCCGGCGTGGCGGCCTTGTCGGCGGGAGCTTCGTCATTCGGGTGGTCGGGGCTCTTGTCCGGCTGATCGACGGACTTTGCCAAAGGCCAAATCCGGACCTGCCGGGTTCGATCGAGGCTGATGAATTGTGAAGTGCGCGGCACAAAAAGGACCGGTCCGCCAAAATCGCTGAACGAGGCATGACACCGACCGGTAGCCACGTTCCAGATGCGAAGTTCCACCTTGCCGGCGGCTGCATCGGGCGGAGTGGCTGAGAGGAGTGCCTGCCCATCCGGAGAGTACGCCAGATAAGTGATGAACCCTGGTGTTTCTTCCCACGAACCGAGGAAGCGAAGCGAGGGAAATTCAAACCGTTGAATGGCTGGGATCAGGCGGCTGACGACGGCGATCTGACTTGCGTGGGGTGAAAAAGCAACGGCGGCGACGGGGCCATTCTGAAGGAAGGCGGTGGCGACCTGTCGTCGACGGTCGAAATCCCATACCACAATCTGACCATTCGCCGTGCCCGCCACAAGGTACTGTCCGTCGGGAGAGAAACCGAGGCTCGTGGCGTAGGTGCCGGGCAGTGCGAGTCCCTGGAGTTCGGTTTCCAGCCAGGATTTGGTATCCCATGCCATGAATCGGCCGCGACGGTCCGCCGCGAGCACGAGTTTACCGTTTGGCCTCAGGGTCAAGGCGGTCAACGGGACGTTCAGCGAGGACACGGTGCGGGGAGGACTCAGGCGCTGCGCGTCACGGACTTGAAGCTGCCGCTCCCGGACTACGGCGATGAGCCACTGGCCATCGGCGGTGAAGAACAACCAGTCATCGCTGAGACCGGCCTGTTTGGCGCTCACCAGACGGGTTCTCGTGGCCGCGTCCCACAGGCTGATGGTGGAGTCCCGGAAGGCAAGCCCTTCCACAGTGGCGATGCGGGTTCCATCGGGCGATACAGCAATCGCCCGCACAATGCGGTTTTCTGTCTCCAGCCGAGGGGGAACCTCCTGCTTTTCCAGATCCCATCTGTTCAGGACACCCTGAGATGCGGTGTAGACCACTCGGGAATCCGGCGAGAAGGTTCCGTAGACGGCGTAACCCGTGTGGGCACTCAGACGATGGCTTTGGGAGAGGTTCCGGACGTTCCACACGCGGGCGGTGTAATCTTCGGCGGCCGTGAGCAGATGACGCCCGTCCGGAGAAAAATGGACGGTGCGGATGGGATGGAAGTGCACATCGCGGAGGTATCGGGCCTGTCGCGTGGTGAGGTTATAGAGCCAGATACTACCCCCTGCGGCTCCCGCCAGCAAATTGCCCTCTGGTGAAAAATCCAGCGACCACACCGGTTCTTGAAACTCCCGGACCTGGTGCACGATTTCTAAATCTGGCCAGGAAAGGAGAGCCACGCGGCCATTCGCTGTTCCGCAGGCGATCAGGTGACCCTTCGGGGCTATGGCGATCGAGCGAAACATTCCCGTGGAGAATCGCGCGGTATCCCGAACGAGGATAGGCCGCTGGACTGCCGAGCTGATGGGAGGAATCGTGAAGAACACGGCATTGCCCGGCCCCAGGGTGCGGAGCACGTCCGCCGTGAGCACGTTGACTTTCTGTGTTTGAGTCGGGCGAGCCGAGCCCGACGGATCCACTGGAGTGCTTTCGCCCGTTGCGGTGACAGTGTTACCCTCCGCGGAAATTCTGAAGACGCCCACTCCGCGGTCCGTGGCGGCGAGGAGAAATTCTCCCTGCGGGTGAAACGCGATGTCCCACACAACATCGTTTTCGGTGAGGCGAAACGAGCGAATCAGGCGAACGGGCGGCTCTTCAGCGGGAGTCCACCGCCACAGGTGGATCGTATGGTCGTAGGAACTGGTGGCAAAAACATCACCTGTCGGGGCAAACGCCATTGCGGCGATCCAGTCGGAATGCGCTGGCAGTGTCTCCTTGACGCTATCCCCTTGAGTGTCCCACAGGATGATCGAGCCATCCCAGGTTCCCCAGAGAAGGAACCGACCGTCGGGAGACATCACGAGACGGCGGACCCATTTGTCCTCGCTGTGAGCAACGGTCCAGGATGTACGGCCCTCCAGACAGAGGTTGTAAAGGAGATTCCACGCAAAGTCGCGGAGATCGGGCGGGCAGCGATCCCGATCTTCGAGGATGGCGAGGGCCTGGGCGGGGTTTTCAAAGAGGAGCTCTTCCGCGCGAAAGAGCGCGTCCGCATAGCGCTGGTGGCGGGAGGCATCTTCTTGGGAGCGGAGTTCCTGGGCCTGCTGCTCGGCGAGATGGCTGAGGGCACGTCGATCGGCCTCAATCCGCTCCATCTCACGGGCGTACCAGCGCAGACCCAGGATGGCGATGGCCACGGACACCGCTACGGCGGTTAGCGAAGTAACAACCGTGGCGTGTCGGCGCAGCCACTTGAAGGCCCGCTCGAGCGGTCCCGCCGGCCGTGCCCAAATGACCTGCCCTTCCAGGAACCGATGGAGATCGTCGGCCAGGGCACCAGCGGAGGGGTAGCGTCGGCTGGGGTCTTTTTCCAGGCATTTCAGACAGATCGTTACAAGATCGCGGTGGACCGAGGGTTGGAGACGGTTAGGCGGAACGGGTTCCTGATGCCGGACCTGAAGCAACGTTTCAATGACATTCCGTCCTTGGAATGGCGGCCGGCCCGTGAGCAGTTCGTAAAGGATGGCCCCCAAAGCGTAAACATCGGTTGCCGGTCCAATCCGTCCCATCTCGCTGGACGTCTGTTCGGGAGCCATATAGGCGGGCGTCCCGATCAGTTCTTCCTCCGTACTCATGAGAGATTTCTGGTCCAGACGTTTGGCCAGTCCGAAGTCCGCAATTTTCGGGCTGCCATCGGCATCCAGGAGGACATTGGCCGGCTTGAGGTCGCGATGGAGGATCTGATGCTCATGCGCGTATTGGACGGCGCGGGCGAGAGTGGCCACCATCTTGGCGGCCTCGCGGGGACTCCACACCTTGTCAGGCCTGTCGGCGAGGGAGCCCCCCTCGAGATACTCCATGGCCACAAACCAGGACTCGGCGCTCTCGCCGATTTCGTAAATCTGAACAATATGGGGATGGCGGAGTGCGGCGGCAGCTTCGACCTCGGCCAGAAAGCGTTGCCGCACCGCTTTGTCCCAGGCCGCCTGGTTTACCACTTTGAGGGCGACATGGCGTTTCAGCCGCAGGTCGCGGGCTTTGTACACCACGGCAGTGGCACCCCGGCCGATCTCTTCCAAAAGCTCATAATGGCCGAGGATGGTGGGGAATTCGCGATCTTCCTGAACCGCACCTTCGCCAATGCGCGAGGCGGAACTCGTGGCTTCCCGATCGGGAGAGATTGTCGCCGAGGGGCCTGCATCGGACTGTGGCGGGAGGGAGTCCCCAGAATCGGATTCCGCCCCTGGCGTCGCATTGGGGACGTTGGATTGCAGGGGACCAACGTCCAGGACGGGCGAAGGTCCGTCTGTTTCCACCAGAGCCGTTTCGTTCAGTGATTCCTTGACGACCTGATGGAGAAAGAAGAGTTCTTCCAGGTCCTGGGTAAACTGGGGAAAACGACGGAAATATTCCTCCGTTTCAGGTTGTTCGCCAGTTTCGCACCGGGCCACGTACTCTGTGTAGATTAGCTCAAGCCACAATTCGGTGGAAAGTGAGTCAGAATCAACAGAGGAGAGGTAATCCTCGACGCGGCGACTCTGACGCTGCCGGATGGCCTGGTCCAGCGCCTGGCAGATTTCTCGCACGCTGTCTTCAATACCTGCCATGAGCCTGTTTGTTGCCGCGGGTGGCGAAAGGGTGAGGCAGCATAACGGAAGACACTACACGGGTTCTTCCCGCCGCACAAGTAGCGGGCAAACGCATCCCCGCTTGTTCCTTCCCTCCATCATAGTATGGTTTGGCGTGGTCCCGCGCACGAATTATCCCCCCGGAGTAGGGGAATTGTGCGAAAACTGCCGTCGCCACGTCTTTCGTGCTTTCCCACGGTCTCTTCCACGGTGAAAAGTCGTATGGTTCCGTAAAGCGGGACCGCCGACAGATCAGTCGGCCCCGTTTTTTCTCTCCTCAGTAAGGAGGCTGGAGCGCGCCCAGACGTTTTGCCGGAGTGAATTTCAGCTCGAAGGGAGCTGTCCATTAGGTGCACATCGTGACCATGGACACTCCAATTCGCAGACCAATCTTTGTCTACCAAGTTCAATTCCCGTGAAGACGTGGGGGCGATTCATGAATTGCCCCTACCACGGACCATTCCTTTAGACCTCGGTAGCCCACTCCAAAAAGCGGGGACGGGTCAACGGGACAGGGTGTTCCGAAGCCTGAAAAGTAGAGGGCGTGTTCGTCAGAGGACTCGGTTTGTTCGTCAAAATGGGTGGGTTTTTCCGGCAAATCGGATTGGAGGATTTATCCTGCGTTTGCCGATAGTAATATCGACACTCGGGATCACATTCGCTAACATCATGTCCCTTTTGCGTCAACCCACGGGCCGGCGCGACTGACCGGGAAGGACTTTTTTCGAGAGCAAGGATGCCACCTATGTCGCGGAAAAACGGACTGCTTTGCCACGATGGTCGTCGGTTGGGAGCCTCTCGCAAACATCGCAGGTTGACGGTGGAACGACTGGAGGAGCGCCAGCTCCTCAGCAGCGTCGGCTTTAGCTGGGAAACTCCGCTCGGGTACGACGACGCCGGGGCCATGTCGGGCAACATCGTGCCAGGAACACTGAGTCTGATTCCCGCTCCTGATTTGACTCTGCCCGCCACGATCAACCCTTATCATCCGCCGCAGGAAGTTGAGGCCTGGATTGATGGCAGTACGGTGCGCTATCGCGCTAACGTGGGAGGCGTGTGGCAGGAAGGCTCCACTTCCTATGATTCCGATCAGGTGATTGTGGATGTGTTAAGCGAAGATGGGGTGGTCGCCTGGACGGTGGGCACCGCCCTGCCCAACGGCCAGATCGTGGCACGCAAAGTGGGCGTGGCGATCTACGACACCAATCAGGGGGCCTGGAAGACGGCGGAAAGCCCGAATCTGGGCGTGCTCGCGGTTACTCAGTTGGATACCAAGGATGGCATTGTCGCCTGGACGATCGGTTATCCCACCACGAATGGTTACGTCCCGCGGGAAGTGGGCGCCGCGGTATACGATTCCGATCCGGCCAGTGGCGGGTGGAAGTTCTTCCAGACAAATACCTCGGGCGGGACCCGAACGATCGAGGAACTTCTCCTTAATGATGGCAGCGTGGGCTGGGCCATCGGTGATCCCACCGCCGGCTCACCGACGCCCGTTCGGTCGGTGGGGATGGCCACCTACGATTTCGTCAATCATGAATGGGCCCGATTTCAGGTCAACGCCAGGGCAAGCGAGCGCTTCATCAACGTGACCAACGGGGGCGGAGCCATGTTCTGGGCGATAACCCGGGACGGTAGCGCCAACGCCGGGGCGCCTCAGAACTTCGGCGTCGCTGTCTACGACGAAGCCCGTCACCAGTGGAAGTCCAACCGAACCAGCTACGACGGAAGCTATGTGCTCGGCGATTTCGCCGTGGGAGACGGGGTGGCCGCCTGGACGCTGACGCAGGACGGCGTCAAGGTGGGAATCGGTATGGGGGCCTGGGATTCTCGGGCAGGGGGTGTGGTCTTCCGCAGAATTCCCCTCGCCTCGCATCAGGAAGTCGATCGGCTGGTTGTTGGGGGACAGATCGTCGCGTGGGTGGCACGCGACCGAGCCAACGCCAACAATCAGCAGATTTTCCTGGCCACCTACGATGCAGGTCAATCGCTGTGGAAAACGTGGAGCGGCTCAGCGGGCAACAATCAGCAAATTGGGGATCTTCAGGTGGATGGTTGGGCGGCCTGGACCGTTCGCCGTCAGGACAACTCCGGCCAGTGGGTGGATCGCTCGGCGGTCGTCGCCGTTTATGATCCTGGTCGGGGTGTGTGGAAAACGTTCCAGTCGCCCGAGGCCACCAATCGCTCTGTGATCAACCTCGGCCTCAGCCAATCCATAGCGGCGTGGAAGATCGGTTACGCGGACAGCTCGGGCGGGAACTATGTGCCCCGCAACGTTGGGGCAGTGAGTTACGATTACCTGACCGGTCAGTTCAATTACTATCTCACCAGTTACGACACGGGTACCTTCATCGAGTACACGGCCGTGGGTGACGGTGTGGCGGCGTGGTCCACGGGGAGCAACGTGACGGTGTTGGTCTACGATCCGGTCGCGCAGAGTTTCAAAACAGCCAGCACCGCCCATGGGAACAATGTGCGGATCCGCAACCTGACCACCCAGGGCCGACTTGTTGCCTGGACCGTGGCGTATCCCAGCGGATATGACGACTCTTTTATTCCACGGGATGTGGAATTCGCAGCCTACGACACGCAAATTCAATCCTGGGTGCTAGGCGGGGAGAGCTATCCCACGGCGCAGGTGACGGACCTCTATATCGAGCATCAGTTTGTCAAGTACGCAGTCAATGGCACAGGATACAGTCGCGCATACGACGCCTGGACGAGTAGCTGGAGCACAGGGAATCCTGTTGCGGTTTCAACCTTCTTGGCAGCTCCCACGGTTGTCCCTGTCAACCGCGGGATCACGGTTCTCGACTGGTCCATGGGTGCTACGGACGGCTTCATCGACTTTGGGGATGGCTGGAAGTCAGACAGCCGGTTGACCACGCACGCCTATCGCGATACCGGGGTATATACCCTCTCTCAGCAGGTGTTTGGTCCCGGCGGTAGCGACACGTCGCTTGCCGTGATCGCAGTTGTCCCAGCCCGAACTCCAACCGATCTCGGCACCATCAGCAGCACCATTTTGCCTGCTCAATCGCCCATTAACGGCGCGCTGTGGTACAGTTTCCAGGTGGCTGCCGACGGAGCGTTCACCGCGAACGTGACTGGCGCTGGGGTCTCCAGCAACACAGCCATGGCCTTGTGCACCTCAACCGGCCAGCTTTATTCTCTGGTCGGGACGGGCACGACGTCGCTGGCCATTCCGTCCGTGACAGCCGGAACGACCTACTACCTGATGATCTCCGGACTGGCGGGCCCGGTGAATGTGGCGCTGGACAATCCTCCCACGCTGTCGCTCGACGATCGAGTGGTCACTGTTCGCGGGACACCGGGCGACGACACGGCTTACCTTGGTTATTTCGGGGCGCCGGCTGCTCTGATCAACGGCGTGTTCATGAGTTTCGAGCCAGGTACGACGGGAGTCATTTTCGATGGTGGGGCTGGGCGGGACACCGTCGGAATCTATGGCACGGATGGAGACGAGCATGCGGTTCTCGGCCTTTTCGAGGACAACAGCCCCGGTGCTGACGTGATGGGCTTGGGCTTCCAGCTTTCCGCGAGAAATTCGGAGGATATTACGTTCGTGGGAGGCGGGGGCCAGGACGTGGCGGAATTGAGCGATACGCCGGGGGCGGATCTCTTCACTGCCGAGCCTGGCCTGGCCGTTATGACAGGAAGCGGCCTCCGCTTTGCCGCGGAAAACGTTCCCATTGTGCATGGTTACAGCCGGCGGGGCGGCAACGATGAGTCGCGATTGACGGGCACAGCGGAAAAGGACCAGGGGGTCGTGACCCCGCAGTGGACGTGGCTGAGGAGTATCGACAACAGTTACTTTGCCCGGGCCAAGGGGTTCAAGCAGGTGACCATCAATGGTGGCGATGGGGCCGACAGCGTAGACTTCCGCGACTCGTCCGGGAAAGACGTCCTGGCGGTCTCTCCGGGGATAGCGCGGATGTCGTACCCCAGCGTTTCTGTCATTGCCAACGGTTTTGAGCAGGTCCAGGGAAACTTCAGCGGCAACAGTCAAGACGAGGCTTATCTCTTCGGAACGTCAGGCAATGACACTCTGACGGCCGAGCCATTCAAGGCAACTCTCCAGGCTGGCGAACTTCAAGCCGTGATCAGCGGTGCTTCGCAAATTGTGGTGGCTTCGATGGGCGGCCAGGACAGTGCGACCCTCTTGGATTCAACTGGGGATGATACGCTTTTGGCGCGGCCTCGCGACGTCACCTTAACGGGAACCGGCTACCTCCTTCGCGTGCTGGGCTACAAGAACGTCGCGGCGCATGCCGCGCGGGGCGGAACGGATGTCGCCCATCTGTACGACTCCACTGCTGATGACCTGTTCGTCGGCCAGCCGGGAGAAGCTGTGCTGCAGGGGCCGGGCTACTCCAACACAGTTCGGGCGTTCGACTACGTGCATGCCTACTCGATCACTGGGGGACGCGACGTTGCCCAGCTCTACGGTTCCTCCGGTGACGACGAGTTCGTTTCCTGGCCGGAATGGACCCGGCTCTCCGGACCGGGGTACTTCATCCGCGTCAAGATGTTTGAGGAGGTGACGGTGGACGGTGGCGGGGGCAACGACACGGCAGTGGTGAATGATTCGCCAGGGCCTGACGCTCTCGTCGCCACGGGCACCGAATTCCGGCTCTCTGGGAATGGTGCGTCCATTGCGTACCTCCACAAACTGTTGGGATTCGAGCAAATTCGTGCCCGCTCGCACGGCGGTGCCAACACGAAGTCGGTGGACCCCGCAGCACTGGCTTACCTGCTGCTCTCCGGTAAATGGTGAAAGGCCCAGCCGATCCCCTAATACAACCGGCGATTGGTGGATCGTGACCGGTAGCCGGTCCATTTGATCTGCCTTCCCTTTGCAGGCGGCGAACGAGCGCCGCCTTTTTGTTTTTCCGCCATTTGACCGCTTGCCCGCGGTGGCGCACTGACTCTGAGAACTTTTCCCCTACCTTGCCATGCTTCGCCCACTTTCATCGCAAGAGATTGCGGAGAACGGACAGCCACGCCACTGAGGCCGCTGCGACCAGCACGCCCCGCCAAAAAGCGGCTTCGCCCAGGCAGGTTCCCCCGGGGTAAATCTCGTTCCCGCGCGAACGGGTGGGACCGCGGGCGTCCCCATTGGTAGAGGAAAAGTGGGGAAGGATCGGGGCGATCGCGGCGGTCTCGGTAGGGATCTCGTTCTGATCGGCGGCAGAGTTCTGATCTACGACCCGGCCGCGTGCCAGCGGAGAGCAACGCACAAGGGTCCAGGTGCTTACAAGCGAGGGCCCGCCGGTTTCCCCGAGAATTGCAAGCAAATAGGTGACGCTTTTCCTTAAATATTCCGGTACTATAATACATCATTGAACGGTACTGAGACTCAATCTCAATAAGTCTCTCAGGATCAAAGAAAGGAGGTCGCGTCATGGCACAACATGCCTTGTGTCGCAACGAGCGGTGTCAGGTTGGGTTGCGATATGGATTCACTCTTGTAGAGCTCCTGGTGGTCATTGCGATCATCGGGATTTTGATCGCCCTGCTGCTTCCGGCGGTGCAGGCCGCCCGAGAGGCCGCGAGACGTTCCGCGTGCGTCAACAATTTGAAGCAATTTGGGCTGGCACTTCACAACTTTGAAAACATCAACCGGGTTTTTCCGCCGAGCATTGGAGGGCCTGTGGGTTCGGGATTGCGGACGGAATGGTCGGCCCAGGCTCTGCTTTTGCCCTATCTGGAACAGGGGAGTCTCTACGCAGGGATCGACTTCACTAAAAACTATAACGACGTGTATCTCCCTGATGGAACTCGCCTCAGTGCCCATCGCGTGCCGGTCTATGTCTGTCCCAGCGAAATCCGGGCGGAAGTCCGGCGGGTAAATGGAATCGACGCCCATTTTCCGCTGAACTATGGCGTGAACGTGGGAACCTGGTTTGTGTGGGACCCCGTCACACAGCGGGGAGGCGATGGGGCCTTCCAGCCGTTTAAGGGCACTTCGGTGGCCGAATTTATCGATGGGTTGAGCCAGACAATCGCGGCGGCAGAGGTGAAAGCCTACACTCCCTATTACCGCAACGCGGCCATCAATCCACCCCCTGCCGTTCCTGCCAATCCCAGTCATGTGTGCGGATTCGGGGGACAGTTCCAAACAGAAAGCGGCCATACCGAGTGGGTTGACGGGAAGGCCCATCAAGCAGGGGTGACGGCCACTTTTACCCCCAACACGCGTATCCAGTGCGTTGTCAATGGGAAAACCTATGACGTGGATTGGACCAATCAACGGGAGGGCGGATCTAACACGGTCCCCACCACCGCCGCTGTGACCGCCCGCAGTTACCATCCCGGCATCGTCAACGTTCTGATGGCGGACGGTTCCGTTCGGAATGTTGCGGAAACCGTCGATCTGGGTGTCTGGCGGGCGCTAGCAACCCGCAATGGAAGAGAAGTCACCAGCGAATTTTGAAGCCGAAGATCAGCGCATGGTCTTCCGGAGAGCGCATGCTGTCACTGCAGTCACTTCCAGTAAAATCTAATAAGCTCCCTTCCCCATCGCGTACGCCTGATCTTTCGGCTTTGCGCGATTCCTCTTAGCGACGCCACGCCACAACGATTTCATTGTGCAGTGAGCCCGGCGCCAGCCGCATCGCGGCGTGCTGGGCTTTCTGCTTGATGTGGAAGCTTGGGCAGCGTCCCAGCAGGGTGACGGAATCTCCCTCCACGATGACGCGGAGGTCGGTCACAGAGCGGGCGGTCGCCTCTTCAACCGCCTGGTGGATACGGGCTGCCAAACGCTCCGCTTCGGCCAGGGATGGGGCGAGCGGGTAGCTCATGAGCCGCTCTTCCCGGAGCACGACATCCTCGTCGTAGGGTGAATAAAAAGACATGGTTCCCTCCACGGGCGATGGACCAGCTCCGCATGGGCCATCACCACGCTCTTTTGCGGAGGCCTCCGTGCTCCTCTACCCAATGTGACTTTCATTCGATCCCCTTGAAGGGCACGCTCGTCAATCGGGATCCACGAAACGGTCTCTCGTCACCTCGATGAGATTGACTAGCTCCACATCGTGGCCCCTCAAGATGGATCGAACCGCTTCCTGTGCCAGTTGTTTGTGATAGAAGCTTGAAACCACCCCCCTGAGCACAATCGTATTGTCACGCTCTTCAACATCAATATCGCGGAGCTCGTAAATCGGACTGTTGCATAAAGCCAACCTTGCGCGCATTTCGAGATCGCCGGAAAGAAGTTGTACGCTCATAGCTGCTTCCGTCCTTGGTGCCAGGAACCACAAAACACTTCTGCCGGCCCGCGCCGGTTAGCTCATGCTGCTGAAACTCGGAGAAGCGGAATCAAGGGGCAAATCAAAGCGGGTCGCGGCCTCCCGGACCAAACGATGTACTTTTACCGATCATGCGGCCAAATCGGCCCATTGACATTTATACCACAGGACATCCGTGGGTCAAGGCCAGCCCTCGCAACTAGCGCGTTTTTCTGAACTGTTTCTTCTGCCCAGGCGCGACCTCTTTACAGCCTGCTGAGTATCACATCAGCCATTTGATGGCCACAAAACCGAGGATCGCGACAACGGCCAGGGCCAATGCCGCCCAGTCGAAATAGCGTTCGATCAACGACTTGACGCCTGGTCCAAAGAAGTAGAGGCACGCTCCCACCAGAAAGAACCTCCCAAACCGTCCGATGATCGAACCAACGACCAGCACCCCCAGGGAAACATATTCGTGGAACACGCCAGCCGCAATCGTGAACACTTTGTACGGAATCGGTGTGAAACCGGCACAGACGATTGCCCAGAAGGCATTCTGTTCGTAGAGTCGTCCGACGTAATCAATATTTTCCTGACTAAAACCTGGGACATATTGCATAAAAAAACTGCCCACCGCTGCCCATAGGAGCAGCCCAATGGCATATCCCAGAATGCCCCCCAGGACCGAGCCGACACCGCTCACGAGGGCGTAATAGAACGATCGCTTCGGCTTGGAGACAGAGAGGGCGATCTGAAGGACATCGGGGGGAACGGGGAAAAACGAGCTTTCTGCTACGGCCAGGAAAAACAGAGCAGGTGTGCCGTAGGGTGTATCTGCCCAGTGGAGAACCCAATCGTATAGACGGCGAAGGAAATGAGGGCGGCGGACCGGGGGGCGTTTCGCCGGGGTAGGGGCTTTCTCTGGCCACGATTCCCCGCCATTTGTCCTGACCGTTGGCGATTGTTCCGATTCAGCGAGGATTTTTCTCGGGATCATAGGATAATGAAGCTACTCTCTCTACTTTGGAGGCATGTGGGGGCACAGCTCCATTTTATCCAGCCCCTGTTGATTTTTCGCATCATGGGGCAGCCGCGCTCTTCTGCCGTCGTGGGACTGGCCCTCTCATTTGTGAAAGCGATTTGCGAAAGGCGATCAAGCGGCGGGTCGGACCCGGAAAAAGTTTCCCCAGGGATAATGCCCGGGCGACCTTTCGGTCATCCTGGCCTCCAGCTCGGCAGGGTGTCGGCCGGCCCCGGGCAAGATGACGGATGCAAATTGCATGCCATGACCGTGGAAGAGGCAGCACCGGACTCGGGGGCAGGGGACACCGTGGCAGGCGTCCCTCCAGTGTTGAATGGCCTGGTTCCACCCCGGCCTGGGGCCAGGGGATGAGCTGGCACAATCCGGTTCGGTTTCAGCTCGAAGCTGTCCGCCGGGTTTTTTCGATCCAGCGGGCGAGAAGGTCTTTGGCGGCCCCACTCGCAATGGCTTCTCGTGCACGAACCACTCCTTCCGCGAGATGACGTGCAGCGCCCGCCAGGACGAGAGCGGCGGCGGCGTTAGCGACGACACAGTCGGTGATTGGGCCGGGGATCCCTTCCACAACTTCCCTGATTCGTGTGGCACTTTCCTCTGGACCACTGACCCGGAGCACTTCGACCGATACCTCAGCCAGGCCGAAGTCGGCCGGGGTCCATGAGAATTCCGTGAGCTGTTGCGTATCCACTAAGGTTCCCGCCGTGGGACCGGAAAGGCTCACCTCGTCGAGGTCGCCGTCTCCATAGACCACCGCGCTGCGGGCCGTGCCCAGGAGTCGTAGGGCCTCAGCGAGCAGGGGACGAAGGTACGCTCGTCCCACACCCACCAGTTGGTACCGAACCTGCGCGGGATTCGTCAACGGTCCCAGTAGATTGAAAATCGTGGGATGGCCAAGCTGGCGGCGAACTGCGGCCACATTCTTCATCGCCGGATGTAAAAGCGGGGCGAAGCAGAAGCAGATTCCCAGTTCGGCGAGACATTCTGCTACCACCGGCAGGGGAGCTTCCACATTGACACCCAATTCGGCAAGCACGTCCGCGGACCCCGTCCGGCTGGTGATGCGACGGTTTCCGTGTTTGGCGACGGGAACCCCCGCAGCGGCCACTACGATGGCCGCCGCCGTGCTGATGTTGAACGTCCCGGCACCATCACCGCCGGTGCCCACGATGTCCATCACGTTCGGCCGGTCGGTCGGGACGACAAGCATGTGTTTGCGCATGGCTTGCGCCGCTCCCGCCAACTCTTCCGGGGTTACCCCCTTGGTGTGGAGGGCGATGAGCAGTCGGGCGACGAGTTCCTGCGGGGCACTTCCTCCCACAATGAAGTCGATGACCTGTTCTGCCTCGCTGATGGTCAGGTCCGCACCACGCTCGACTTTGGCTACGGCGCTTTCCAGCATTGACATCTCCTTTGGTCTAATAATGACTCACTCTTGCGAGAGGGGAGAAGGTCCCCTAAAATCGGCCGTTATCCGGCGGGCTGCCGCGATTTCCCGCACAATCCTGAGGAGGTGCAATGTCCCGGAAGATCATTATCGATTTCGATCCTGGCATCGACGACGCGCTTGCGCTCTGTCTCCTCCTGTTTGATCCGGAGTGGGAGGTCGTTGCCGTCACAGCCGTCGGCGGAAACGTATCGCCCGCCGTTGCCAACCGGAATGTTCAGGCTCTTATAGCTTACCTGGACCCGCCGCGTATTCCAAGGATCGGGGTGGCGACAGCCCCGGATGAGGGGTTGCCTGTCGAGGGGCGTTTTGCGAATGCTGTCGATGATCTCCGCGATGCAGGGCTGCCTGTTGCCGAGTTGCGGACTCCGCATCCGTCAGAAAAGGTACTCGCGGACGAAGTGCGGGCTGCTCCTCATCAGGTGACCGTGTTGGCTCTGGGACCGCTCACCAATCTTGCCCGCGCTATGCAAAGAGACCCCGAGTTTCCCAGCCTGGTTCACCGTATCATCATTGCGGGCGGAGCGGTGCAGGTGCCGGGGAATATCACGCCCGCTGCTGAATTCAATATTTACTGTGACCCGCGCGCAGCGAAGATGGTGTTTGCCTCGCGGGCGCCGAAGACTCTCGTGCCCCTCGATGTCACCAATCGGCTCAGTTTTTCCCTTTCCCTTTTGAATGACCTGCCGTCGGAAGGGACGAAAATCGGTGCGCTTTTACGGAAAATACTTCCTGCCAAATTCCGCGCTTACCGTCAGCAATTGGGGCTGGAGACGATTCATCTGCACGACACGATCACCTATCTGGCGGCCTGTCGGCCGGACCTGCTGCGATACGAAATGCTGGCGGGCGACGTGGAGTCCACTGGCGAAATCACGCGGGGCGCCACGATTTTCGATCGGCGACCTGTGCCCGCGTGGCGAGACAACCGGCTGGAAGTGGCCTTGGGGATCGATGCGGGGGCAATGCGTCAGGAATTCTTCAAACGATTGCAGCAAGTCGCGGAGGCCGCCGGACCGTTGACTTCCTTAGAAGACGAGTGACCGCCTGCTGGCAAACGGTCAAGCTCCGGTTTCAGCTTCCTGGGAGGATCGCGCGTTGGTCACCGCGCCCGAGTCAATCATTCGTTCACAGACACCGCGGTACCGGATGGGGTTCCTCTGGACCGTCTGTCTGGTGGCCGCGATGGGAGGATTCCTTTTTGGCTATGACTGGGTTGTCATCGGTGGAGCCAAGCCGTTCTACGAGCCCTATTTTAACATCCCACCCGGTACGTTCTGGCAAGGATGGGCCCAGAGCAGTGCCCTGGTAGGATGCCTCATAGGGGCGGCGCTTTCCGGTGCCTTGAGCGATTGGACCGGCAGACGCCGGTTGCTGATCACGGCGGGTTTTCTTTTTACGCTTTCTGCTATTTGGACCGCGCTGGCCTGGGACTATGCCTCCTTCAACCTGGCGCGGATCACCGGTGGGATTGGGATCGGTTTGGCTTCCAATCTTTCACCCATGTATATTGCCGAGATTGCCCCGGCGGAGATCCGTGGGGTGTTCGTGTCGATCAATCAATTGACGATTGTCATCGGCATTTTGGCCGCCCAGATCACGAATTTGCTCATTGCGCAACCGGTTCCCGGGGATATCCCCCAGGAGCAAATCGCGGAATTCATCCGCCAGTCCTGGAATGGGCAATGGGGATGGCGCTGGATGTTTGGGGCGGAGACTTTTCCCGCGGCCGCGTTTTTCCTGCTCATGTTTTTCATGCCGGAGAGCCCTCGCTGGCTGGTGAAATGGGGACAGAGTTCTGCGGCAGAGAGGATTCTCGGTCGAGTGGGGGGCGGGGCGTACGCAAGCCGGGCGATCGATGAAATCCGGGAAACTCTTTCCCAGGAAGAAATCGGGCGGGTGCGACCGGCCGATCTTCTCGACCCGCGGCTTCTGCGGATCGTCGCGCTGGGAGTGTTTCTGGCCGTGTTTCAGCAGTGGTGCGGGATCAACGTTATCTTCAACTATGCGCAGGATGTTTTTCAGGCGGCGGGTTACGCCGTCAGTGACGTGCTGGTCAACATCGTGTTCACCGGCGTGGTGAACCTCGTCTTTACCTTCGTCGCCATTTTCACTGTCGATCGCTGGGGACGCCGGATTCTCATGCTCTTTGGAGCAGGTGGGCTGGCAGTCATTTTTGCAGCCCTGGGGGCGGGCTACTATTTTCACAGCACGGGCACGCACATGCTCATTCTGGTGCTGGCCGCGATTGGATGTTATGCAATGTCTCTCGCCCCGATCACCTGGGTGGTGATCTCGGAAATCTTCCCCAATCGCATTCGCGGGTTGGCCATGTCGATTGCCGTGCTGTCTCTGTGGGCGGGTTGCACGGCGCTGACGCTCACATTTCCGCTGCTCAACCGCTCGCTTGGCCCGCACGGCACTTTCTGGCTCTACAGCAGCATTTGCGTGCTGGGGTTTGTTGTGATCGCGTTAGCGCTTCCGGAAACCAAGGGGAAGAGCCTCGAACAAATCGAGCACGAACTCCTGGGCTGACGCGATGTTCCCGCTGACCGGGCCAGGGGCCAGCGGACTATTTCACCGGTCACGGGCATCACCGGTCAAGTCTCCGCGTGGCACGTCGGTCAAGGGTTGGAACTGTTTGCTGGGGATGGTGGCTCGATGGCATCGAGGCCGCCCTGCTTTTCCTGGCCATCTACAAACAGACGCCCCCCTTTGTCCACCCAGGCGGGTGCCGTGTTGCCCAGCACCTGGCTGTTGAACACGTGCAATTCCGAGTACGGAAAAGTGATGATTTGGGCCGCTCCATTGTCTCCGAGAAGTGAATCCAAGAGATCTGCGCGACAGGCACCGCCGATGGAAAGCCCGGCCCGGCCGTTTCCCCGCAGGACAACCCTTTGCAGACGGATCTCCCGGGCTGTGTTGGCGAGGCTGATTCCATCCAGTTGATAGCCCTGGATGGTGAGGTCCCGGATGGTTACCCCATGCACGTGATGGAGCGTGATTCCCACGGTGAGTTTCGCGTAGCGGAGGGGATAATCTTCCGGCCGGTGGTCGGGTTCCACGCAAAAGTAAATTTTTCCTTCAAAGAGACACCATTCGAGTGGTTCGAGCTTGGGTGGTGCTTCGGAAGAGTTGGTCACAAAGACCCGTTTTGCCGGTCGGTCGCCGAGAAAGAGTTGCTGATGACTTCTCTGTTCTGGCGTGAACCGATAGACGGCCCGTCCCCAGCGTTGCCAGGCCTGCCGATCCAGTTCCCAGGCGTCCACTGGAACGGGAGCGGAGCCGTCCAGCACGGCCCCGTTTCCGTCGAGGATGAGGTCCTGCAGAATTCCCCGACTGAGGCGCTGACCGGCCAGCGTGATCGATTCGCGATAGGGCGTCTTTGTGGGAGCCAGCACAATGCGATCCCCCGGCTGCGCCAGCTCAATCGCCCGGGTAATCGACCGCACAGGCCCGTCGACGGTGCTCCCTGGGGTGGCCACCCGGCCGAAAAACGCATCGTCGCCGGCCTCATTGTTGACAAAAATATCGCGCCCGGGGCTGCTCCCCACCTCAGCAATCCAGCAGCCGACAATAACGGCCACAACCAGTGTTCCACGAAATGCGAGCCGATTCTCTCTCGACACCATGGTTCAGGGATCCTTCGCGGCACAATCCATCAGATATGAAGGAGTATGTGAAAGCCTTGTGCCAGCGTGTCAGGTCAGGCTTGAGTGAAAAATTTCTTAATTGCCCAAGTTTAGCATCGGGCAGTCATCGCTGCCAACGGGATGGCGGGGTGCCTCGGTGGGGAACTTCGGAGGGCACGCTCATTGTGCCCGATAATAGGGATGGATGATCAAACGTTGAACGGCGGACCTGACAAGCAGGTCCCTCCGAGAAATCATCCGGAGGGCACGCTCATTGTGCCCGATATTAGGGATGGATGATCAAACGTTGAACGGCGGACCTGACAAGCAGGTCCCTCCGGAAAACGTCCCTCCGGGAAAAACGGGCCCGACAAGCGGGTCCCTCCGATGTTGTAGGGGCAATTCATGAATTGCCTCTCCAGCAATTCGGCGAGATCGTCGTGCCCGGCGAAACTGGCCTGCAGCGGGGAAAGACTGTTAATCGACTATGGAACTCGCACCGCAACCGAAGTGTTCCCCAAGAGGATTCTGAACGGCCGAGGCGAAGGCAAGGATGTCCACAGCGAGTTCCTGAATCCGGCTGGCAGCTCCCACAAGATGGGCGCAAAGGTCTGGTGGTTTTTCGGCAAGTTTTTGCGCCATCTTGTCGCGTTCCTGGTCGATCTGGTTGAGCGCGTCCTGGATGATCTCTTCCGCGGTGTTATCTCCCGCCGGTTGCTGGCCGTTTGCCCGGGCGCGCTCCGAAAGCACAAGGTTTCGGAACCAGCGGAGGAGGGAGGCCCGACTCACCACTCCGACGGGAACGCCTCGGTCGGTGATGATCACCCGTCGCATGGCCACGCGGCAGAGGAACTCGTAGATCACCCGCACCGGCGTGTCGGCGGGATACGTGATGACGTGGGGCCGCATGAGCTCCGAGATGGGACGGTTCCAGCCTTCCGAGGAAGTGATGGCCTCCATGAGGTCCTTTTCCGAGACGATTCCGATGAGTTGTCCGTTTTCGTTGACCACGGGAGCGGAGCTAATGCGTGAGCGGAGAAAGTAAGCCGCCACGTGTTCCACTGTCTCATCGCCCTGGAGAGGGGCCACGATGGGCGTCATGACGTGCTCCGCCAAAATCCCCTCGAAGAGGTCATGACGTCGATGAGACTCGTCCAGATTGAATTCCACATTCTGGTTGACCGTTCGAAAACTGACCACCCGGTCACGGCCAGTGCGTTTAGCACAGAGCAGGGCCTGATCCGCTTGATCGACGAGCTGTTCGGGCGTGAGTGTGTCCTCGTAAAGACCGGAAACGCCGATGCTACAGCTCACTGTGAGCTTTTTATCCACCACATCGATTTGCGTTGCCCGCAACATTTCCCGAAATCGCTCCGCCCAATTGACGGCCTGCTCTTCGGTCGTTTCCGGAAGCAGCACGCAGAACTCTTCACCGCCATATCGGGCCACCACATCGGAGTGCCGGCAGGAACGGAGGAGTGTATCGGCTGCGACCTTAAGGACCACATCGCCCACCGGATGCCCGTATACATCGTTGATTCGCTTGAAAAAGTCGAGGTCGAGCATCGCACAACTGAGGGGACGATTGGTTCGTCGGGCCCGCTGGAATTCGTAGGAGAGAATGTCGTAAAAACTGCGCTGAGAGAGAAGCCCGGTGAGGGCATCCGTGCGGGCAAGTTGCTGGAGTTTGCGTTCGCCTTCCAGGATGCGAGCGGCTGCCCGAAGTCGGGCCACCAGTTCCGCCTCGCGGATCGGTTTGGAAAGAAAGTCATCGGCCCCGCTTTCCAGCCCCTCCACGACCCATTTCGGATCGTTCCGGGAAGTCAGAATGAGCAAATAAACGTAATGTGGTAGGGGCAACCGCCGGATTTCGCGGCAGAGCTGAGGGCCTTCCACGCCCGGCATTTCCCAGTCCGTGATCACAATGTCGGGCGGCTCCTCACGAGCCATTTGGAGGGCCTCGCTGCCGTTGGCCGCCTCCCGCACGCAATAGCCGGCCCGAGTCAACCACCGTGCGAGAATCCTTCGAATGAGATCGTCGTCATCAGCGACAATGATGTTCCGAATATGAATCGGTGCGGTGACCCCAGATGGTGCAACAGTGGACATGTTGTCCGTCTGGCCGGAGGGCGCATCCTTCGGCTCCACAGTCGGCTGGGGAGTGATGAAGCCCTCCGGCTCCAAAACGCGGTTGGTTTGTGCCTCGCTCATACGATTCATCACCACAGTCTGCGTTCCCAGCAATCCACATCTTCCCTGTAACCATAGCCCAGCCCGTGGCACGCGACACCGTTTTTCAACCCTTGGAGAGCCTCAAATCGGGCAGGGATGTAGTGAAGGAGCCGAGTGTAACAGCAAAACCGAAAAAAAGAGCTTCGCCGACCAGTTCACCCCGTGGCGGGGGGCAATAGTCTCCCATTTCAGGCCGCTTTTTCCTGGGTGCGTGAAGATTCACTTCTCGCCGGGGCGGTGCTCAAGATTTCGCCGTTATCGCTGAGGTCCTCAAATCGAACAGAAACGCGTTTGGACACCCCCGACTCTTCCATTGTGATCCCGTAAATCGTGTCCGCGCAGGTGACGGTGCGCTTGGAGTGCGTGACGATGACGAATTGTGTGAGTGAGAGAAACTCCCGCAGCACGCGGGTGAAGCGATCGATATTGGCTTCATCCAAGGCCGCGTCCACCTCGTCAAGGACACAAAACGGACTGGGGCGACTGCGAAAGATGGCCAGAAGCAATGCGACGCACGTCAGGCTCTTTTCCCCACCGCTGAGCAGTGAGATATTGCGGGGTTCCTTTCCGGGAGGGCGGGCGATGATTTCGATCCCACTTTCCAGTATGTCAACGCCTTCCTCCAGCTCAATACTGGCCTGGCCTCCGCCGAAGAGCTCCCGAAACAGCATGGCGAAATGTTCGCTCACCGTCTGCAAGGTCGCGGCGAAGAGACGGCGGCTGTCGGCGTTGATCCGTTCGATGATCCGCAAAAGCGCCGCTTTCGCTGAGACGAGATCCTGATACTGGCTGGAGAGTGTGTTGTAGCGCTCCTCGAGTTCGCGGAGTTCCTCCAGCGCTTCCAGGTTGACGTTACCCAAATAGTGAATCTTCCGACGCAGATCGTCGATGGCCGCGGCGATTTCGGCCCGGTCGCGTGTTTCCTCGGGTGAGGCGGGCTGATCGATTTCTGCCAGAGAGATGTTGTAATCCTCTTCCGCCCGCTGGAGCAGGGTCGCTTTTTCGTGCCGGATGGAGTTGAGCTCGAGATCAATTTTGTGTCGTTGTTCCTCGGTTTCCTTGAGGCGGCGACGCGTTTCCTGGAGGCGGTGCTGAAGGGCCTGCCGCTGCTTGTGGACGGCTTCCCGCTCCTCTCCTGCCTGGTGCAGGGCAAGCGTGAGACCGTCCTTTGCGGAATAGAGTTCAGCCAGCGTCATCTCCACAGAGAGGATCTTTCGCTGGGATTGCCGCCAGGCCGTTTCCGTTTCTGAAAAACGTAGCTGAAGATCCGCCAACTCTTTCAGGCGTTCCTGCGCCGCCTGTTCCTGTCGTCGCAGTTCGTGACGAAGGGCTTGCAGTCGTTCTTCGCTTTTGGCCAGCTCGACCTTGAGTGCCGTGAGCAGGCCGTGATGTTCCTGGACGTCGTTTTCCAGTCGAGATATTTCCTCTCCCAGTCGCGCCAGGTCCTGTTCGATTTGGCGTGCCGCGTTTTCGTAATCACCCTTAGCCTGAACGGCCGCATCTCGGGATTGCCGGAGTTTCTCGCAGGCCTGATCCAGCTCGGCGAATTCACTCTCAATGGATTGCCAGCGCTGCGTGCTTTCCTCGGTCCGCCGCTGCAGTTGCCGCTCTTGCTGTTCGATTTCGCGGAGTTTATCGGCGAGGCGGCGTCGCTGTTCCGTCAACTCGTTCAGATGGGTCTCGGCTTCCTCCCAGGCTCGTCGCGTTTCCTGGAGGTGTGCTTCCAGTTTTCCGGCGGTCTGCTCCCATTCGGCAAGTGCCCGAAGCAGGCTCCGCAATTCGCTGCGTCGGGAGATGAGGCCGGTCACGGCGCTTTTGGGGCCGGCGATCACCAGACCATCCGAAGTGACCACCTCTCCCGCCATGGTGACAAACCGACTTTGGGGATACCGACGCGCCAGCTCCAGCCCTGTTTCCAGGGACTCCACGAACCATACATTCCCCAAAAGAAGGCGGCGAAGAGGGAGGATCTCCTCGGGGACCATCACAAATTGTTCGGCGTTCCCGAGGACACCGGGAACGGCGGCCAGTTCGCGGGCAACGGCCTCGTGGGAAGACGCCGCGGCGGCGGGTTCCAGGCGGTCCAGGCAGAAGACGCCGACCCGGCCGGTGAGGCCCGCATTGCCCTGCCGAAGTTGCTCCAGGAAGGGACGGCTATCTCGAAGGACGACCCATTGGGGGGCGTCTCCCAGCGCTGCGTCCACGAGGAACGCCACCTGTAGCTCCACCTGAAACAGATCGGCGACCAGGCCGCAAAGAGAAGCCGCTGCGCCGTCACCGCTCTGGCGCATTCGCTGCAAGAAGTCCTTGACGCCGCTATCGATCCCTTCCAGGCGTTCCTCCCATTCCTGAAGCAGTCGGGCACGTTCCCGCGCCGCCGTCCGTCGTTCCTGCAGCTCGGCCAGTTCCGACTGAACACGAAGACAGTCCTCGCGGCACTGGTCACGGCGTTCCGTAGCCAGGTGGATGCCGTGCTGGATGTCCTCCAGTTCGCGAAGCACATTCTCGTGCCGACGGCGAACGGCCTCGTGCTCCTGGCCAAGGTCGGTGATGACCTGTTGCAGCCGCTCGCGTTCCTGTTGCAACCGTTGAATCGTTGCCGCATGGACCTGCAACTGGCCTTCGTGCTGTCGGGCTTCCGCATCTGCTGCGAGGGATTTTTGAAGCAGTTCCCAGTGCCGCGCGCGGAGTTCCTCATACTCCGTTCGGCGACGGTCGAGAACCTCGAGGCGCTCCGTGAGGAGGCGTTCGCCCTCGGCGATCTGGCGGACGAGGTCGCGATATTGCGACTCCGCTGCCGCCAGGGCCTCCGCCAGGGAATGCCGCTGCGTCTCGACGTCTTCGGCACGGAGCGTCAAACCTGCCAGGGATTTTCTGAGCCGTGTCAATTCCCGTTCCAGTTCGCGGGATCGGGTGTGCTCGTGTTCGAGTTCGGCTTCCGCCGCGGCAATTTGTTCGCGATTGACGGAAAGGGCCTTCTGCAGAGTGGAGAGCTGTTCGTCGCACCGGCTCTGGAGGTCTTCCGCGGTGGCTAGCTCCTGTTCCAGGTGTTCGCACTGGGCGGAAAGGTCGGCCTGAAGCCCAGCCAGGCGGTTCTCTTGCTCTTCCAATCGAGCAAGTTCCTGATTGAATTTCTGCCAATCGAGTCTTGCCAGATGGATCCGCAGGGAGCGTAGTTCCTCGGCGTATTTCTGATAGCGCTGGGCCTTTCCCGCTTGGGAGCGGACCACGCGGAGGCGGCTTTCCACTTCCTCCACGATGTCGCGGAGGCGGACGAGATTCTGTTCGAGGCGCTCCAGCCGCCGCTGCGCTTCGAGCTTGCGGCTTTTGAATCGGCTGATACCGGCCGCCTCTTCGAACACGGCCCGGCGTTCTAACGGGGTTGCCTGGAGAAGCTGGTCGATCTTGCCCTGTTCAATGACCGAGTAAGCCTGGGTGGCCAGGCCGGTGCCCGCCAGCAAATCGCGGATATCCCGCAGTCGGCAGGGCTGCCGATTGATGAGATACTCGCTTTCCCCGCTCCGATAGAGTCGCCGGGTGATGTGAACCTCGGGGGTATCGATGGGCAAAATGCCCCGGGAGTTATCGAGGGTGATGGTGATCTCCGCGAAATTGAGGGGCCGCCGCGTCGCCGACCCATTAAAGATGACATCCGTCATCTCCTTTCCGCGGAGATTCTTGATGCTTTGCTCGCCCAGGACCCACTTGATGGCGTCAACAACATTCGACTTTCCGGAGCCATTTGGCCCGACAATGGCGGTGATCCCCGGACGGAACTCAAACCGGGTCCGGTCGGCGAAGCTCTTAAAGCCCACTATTTCCAACGCTTTGAGCATATCTCCCAGATTCTCACGCCAGTCAGGATCTGTGGGGGAGCATACGACGTTTGGGTGACCTGCCGTCTTCGTCGCGCGCCAGTTCGGGTTATTTTCCCCAGGATACCCGATTCCACCAATCAGGACGAGGTCGTTTTTGAGACGGGGTCACAAGGAGCTTAACGGGAGGGCGGAAGTGGCCCGGCGATGGCCCCTCGGATGTGGCAAATTGAATGTTCTATAGGGGATCTGCTGCGTGCCGGCCTTTTCGCGCCGCGGAATGCCGCAAATATACGACGTTTCCCCTACTTTTTGGCCCCCTGCAAAGACGACATAGGTCCTTGGTAGTGTGAAAAAACTTTACTTCAAGGATTCCAGCGTGGTTGCCCTTCAGCTTGTGCTTGCTTTCACATTTCTGGCCGTGGCCGCCTTTGCGGGGCTTGTGTCTGTGCGTGGTTGAAACGGGATCGGCTCACACGTCCGTTTTCCACAGCCCGTGCAAATTGCAGTATGCACGGATGGTCGCCGCTCCTTTTGTGGCGGGTAATTTCACTTCGGGTTGCTGCCCGGGCTGAAGTTCCACCCGGCACACGGCCTCTTCCGTGACCACCTCCACCCATTCGATGAGATGTTCGGCGGTCATCGGGTGGGGCACACTGCCGACCTTGACATGGAAAGAGGAGCCTTCCCGGGTGGCCACCGGGACATGTTTTTCTTTGGACGCGTCCACGGTGTTTTCCACAAGATGCTTCATGGGCATTTCACAGCAGGTGAGCGTGCCCCGGCCGGCATCCACCACTTCCACAATACGGCCACATTCCTCGCATCGGTACAGGTGATGTTTGTCACTCATGAGCCGACCTCCTCCCAGTGAAGGACCAAGACCAGGGGATGTGAGACCAATACCCTCCGACCGAGTTGAGAGAACCCATACAACACGGAATTGCGGTGGGGAACCGCAGGCCCCTTTTGGATCACCGCAATGCGGTAATTGTTTGCTACTATTTGACTTTATTTTGCTTCGCTTGACAATAATGGCGTGTTGTCGAGCCAACATGGCGGGGTTGGCCGAGGTCATCCATTCCGCCGTCTTTATTCCTCGGGCTTGGGGTTTGCCCGAGTAGTTCACGTCGGATCAGTTGAAATTTGCGGTTGGCAGGGGCAATTCATGAATCGCCGCTACGGGTGTTGTGCTCCGAAAACCATACGCAGGACATCGGTCTGGGCGATTAGTTAAATAACAAATTGTGTAGAGCTTCCTTGAGTCATTCGGGGACTTCTGGCCCGGTTTGCAGTTGTCCATGTGAAGAGAAGAAAGGATCCAGCCATGACAAATCGCGGTTCTCTTTCCCGTCGGGATTTCGTGAAGCAGGCGGGCGTCTTGGCCGGCGGAGCCGTGTTTGTTCCAGCCGTGCTCACCAAAAATCAGTTCAGTGTTGCCGCGGCGGTCAACAGCGAACCGCTCCCGCGCCGTGTGCTTGGGCGCACCGGCGAGCAGATCACCATCTTCACGCTGGGCACCGCTCCGTGTGGGAATTCGCGATCGGTGGAGGAAATCGCCGCGGTCGTTAACGCGGCGATCGATGCGGGGATTAACTCGATCGACACAGCCCCGGCCTATGTACGGGCGGAAGAAGGTGTCGGCCTGGTCATGAAGAACCGGCGGAAAGAGGTGTTCCTGGCGACGAAGGTGCCCGCCGACACGGTGCAGCAAGGCGAACGCTCGCTCAGTCGGTCGCTCCGCCTTTTGCAGACCGATTATGTGGACCTCCTCTATTACCACAGTGTGGGCAACCGTAAGGTGGAAGGCGCTCTCGATCCGGAAGGCGTGTTCACTTGGCTGGTCAAGCAAAAGAAGGCGGGCAAATGTCGCTTTGTGGGGATTTCCGGTCATAATTTGCCGGGCCGGTTTGCTCAGTTTCTGAACACCGGCGAGGTGGACGTCCTCTTGGCGGCCGTCAATTACGTTGATCGACACACCTACAACTTCGAGGAAGATGTGCTTCCCATCGCGCGGGAGAAGCAGGTGGGGATCATCGCGATGAAAGTGCTGGGCGGTGCCGATCCTGCCAAGGGAAGCTACGGCAACCCGAATTCCGTCGGCCGATTGGTTTCCGATAAGCCCGAACGCATCGAGGCCGCCATCCGGTATGCCCTTTCGCTGCCGGGGGTAGCGAGCGTCAATTTAGGAATCAACAGTGTCGAGCAACTCCATCAGGACCTTGCTTATTTCCGCAACCCGCAACCGCTTTCAGAGCAGGAGCTGGCGCAGCTTCTGGAAGAGGGGCGGGCGCTGGCCGCCAAGTGGGGTGAGCACTTTGGTCCGGCGAAGGAAAGGGGGCAATCGTAAAACGGAAGGGTGTCGGTCATCCCGTCGCTGCGTGCGCTCGCCGATAGCGATAGTAGGCAGCGCACGCGCCTTCCGAAGAGACCATCGGGGCGCCCAGCGGATGTTCCGGCGTGCAACGGGTGCCGAAGGCGGGACATTCCGGCGGCTTTTTGTGTCCCTGAAGAACTTCTCCGGCGATGCATTCGGGGGATTCTTCCGCCAGAAGCTCGGCCGCCGCGAACTTCTTTTCCGCGTCGAATTCCGCAAACTCGGGGCGAAGTCCCAGGCCGCTTTGCGGAATGACGCCGATTCCGCGCCATGCGCGATCGACCACCTGGAACACCCGCTCGATCTGTGCTTTGGCTGCGGGATTTCCTTCCGGCCGAACCGAGCGGCGGTACTGGATGGTGACCTCTGCCTGATTGCGTTCCAACTGTTCGACGCACATCGTCAGCCCCTGGAGGAGATCCAGCGGCTCGAAGCCGGTCACGACAATGGGCACGCGGTAGCGCCGAGCGATTGGCTCATATTCGGCTGTTCCCATAACGGTGCAGACGTGTCCGGCTGCCAGAAATCCGCGTACCTGACACTGGGGAGAACTGAGAATGGCCTCGATGGCTGGGGGAACGCGGACATGGGCAACCAGCACGGAGAAGTTTTTCAGGCTCCATTGGGCGGCCTGCCAGACGGCCATGGCGTTGGCCGGTGCCGTGGTCTCGAACCCCACGGCAAAGAAGACCACCTCTCGCTGAGGGTTCCGGCGAGCAAGGGTGACGGCATCAAGGGGTGAATACACCACCCGCACGTCACCGCCCTGAGCTTTCACGCGGAACAGATCACTCCGCGAGCCCGGTACCCGCAGCATATCGCCGAAGGAACAGAAAATGACGCCGGGCAGGGACGCGATGGCCACCGCGCGATCGATGAGCTCGATGGGCGTGACACACACCGGACAGCCCGGCCCATGAACGAGCGTGATTTCTCTGGGGAGCAGCTCATCGAGGCCAAACCGCAGAAACGAATGTGTCTGGCCTCCGCAAATTTCCATGATGGTCCAGGGGCGCGTGACGGTTCCGCGGAGCCGCTCCAACCAGGCCTTGACGGCCTGTGCATCGCGAAATTCGGCAAGATATTTCATGACGACGTTTCCGTTTCCTCTGAAACCGGCGGCCAGGGGGATTCTTCTCCAGCGGCTTCCATCTCTCGGAGCAGAGCAAGTTGCTCCATGGCCTCGGCCTCATCCAGCCGGCTGATGGCGAAGCCCACGTGGACGATCACATACTCCCCCACTTCCGCCTCCGGAACGTACGCCAGGCAGATTTCCTTGGCGATGCCGCCGAAATCGACCTGGGCATAAGGAAGCCCTTCGCGGTCATATTTTTGAATGATTTTTCCTGGCACACCCAAGCACATGTGAAACTCCTCAACCTGAGCTGGCAGGCACACTTTCCGGCTTCTGATATCAATCTTTTTCGTTGGAATCTTTGTTAACGTTTTCCGCAACACCGCCCCGCCCGGGGATGAAATCCCCTTGGAGGGCCCGCCGGGTCAACCAGATTTGGCCGAGGGCCAGGCCACCATCTCCGGGTGGGATTCGGCGGGCAAACCAGGGCGTCACCCCGCGAACACGACAGGCAGCGGCCAACAACCGCCGAAGAAGTTGATTCTGAAAGCAACCGCCGGAGAACATCAACCCCTGGACGTTGAATTGTTCTGCCACAGTCAGGACCGCCTCAACCAGTTGCCGATGGAAGTCGAGGGCCAGCCGCTCGCGGGGAACCCCCGCGCGAAGACCGGCCACAAGCGATTTCAGTACGGGCTGCCAGTCCAGCACGATCGGCCTGCCCTTTGTGAGAGCGAATCGATGAACGCTCGGCATGAACGCGTCGCCAGGCACCTCACCAGCGGCGCGAGGATTGGGGCCCCGGGTTCCACTGGAGAGTGGCCCGGCTGAGGAGAAGTAAACCTGCTCGGCGGAAAATTGCAACGCCATGGCCGCCTGGCCTTCGAAACTGATCCGCGCCCCTAGACCCAGCAGCGCCGCCACGGCGTCGAAAAGGCGTCCCATGCTGGAGGTCTGCGGGCACTGGATGCCGCGTGCCACGGAGTGAAGGAGGATGCGGGCCTCGGTTTCCGTGAACAGGTTTCTTAATAATCCGTCCGGGCTGTCCAGCTCGCGCTCCGCCATTCCACATGCCGCGAGGAGCCCCAAGAGCGAACGGCGCGGCTGGCGAACGACGACTTCCCCACCGGGGAGCGGGAACGGACGCAGATGCGCAACCCTCTGGAACGACCGCCCGTCAAAGAGGAAAAACTCACCGCCCCAGACGGTCCCATCAATTCCGTAGCCCGTGCCATCCCAAATGACACCCAGGAGTGGTACGGGCAGTGGCCGGGTGGTTCGTTGTTCAATTTCCAACGGGCCAGGCTGTGGCGCAAGGACCCCGTCAAAGGCAGGATCGCTCCGAGGCGTTTCCCACTCCGCCAGGCAGGCCGCAAAGTGGACCACATGATGCTGCCAGCGAAAGAGCGGGGCCTTGAGACGGCAGGCGAACTCCTCAGCCACCCGCGTCGAGGCGTAGTCCGGGTGAAGATCGCACGCCACCACTTCCGGCACGGCCTGAAAGAACCGTAACAGGTCTTCCACAGCCCGGCGGTGCGCTTCCCACGCCAGAAGATTGTCCAGGTCCCCGACATGGGCACTCAAGATGGCCTGGTCCTCCAGGGCGAGACCGACGACGTTCTTGAGATGTCCACCCGTGGCCAGAACGACCGGCCCCTTGGCGGCCAGGCGGATCGGACGGGGGGCGAATCCTCTGGCGCGACGAATAAGAAAGATGTCGTCGGGCTCTCCCTCCGCCATAACCGAATCATCCACGGGGCGGACGATCGGCCGGTTGTGGACCAGGAACACATCAGCGATCTTCCCCAATCGCTGGAAGGCCTCGTCATTCGCGATGGCCATGGGCTCTTCCGTCAGGTTGCCGCTGGTGCAGACGATGGGACGACCCACGGCCTCCATCAACAGATGATGGAGGGGCGTGTATGGAAGCATGACACCGAGATAAGGATTTCCCGGGGCCACCGCTTCGGCGACAGGACAGACGCCATTCTCGGGCCGGAAGTCCTCGGCTGGGCTCGTAGTTGCTTGGTTACGCCGCTCGTCTGAGGATGTCAATGGAGCATTGCCGGTCGCCGGTTTGCCTGTGTGGTCGGTCAAGTTGTGCCGTCGGCGAAGCAGGACGATAGGGGCAGTGGGAGATCGCAACCACCGCCAAACGGCCTCAGATGGCTCCTCGCACACTTGCCGAAGCATCTCTTCGGTCATCATGAGTGCGAAAGGTTTATCTGGTCGCCGTTTTCGCTGGCGGAGCGTCTGCACAGCGGCTTCGTTCCCGGCATCGCAGATTAACTGGAATCCCCCCAGCCCTTTCAAGCCCAGGACTTGGCCCTCGCGAATGGTCTGGGCGGCGAGGCGGATGGCGGTTTCCCGTTCGGCGAGCAGTTCGCCTGAGGCACTCCGTAATTCCACGTGGGGACCACACGCCGGACAGGCGACGGGCTGAGCGTGAAAGCGACGATCCGCGGGGTTGTGGTATTCGCTTTCGCACTCCCCGCACATGGGGAAAATCTTCATCGAGGTGAGCGGCCGATCGTACGGGACGCCCTCGATGATGGACCAGCGCGGTCCACAGTGGGTGCAGTTGATAAATGGGTACTGATACCGGCGGTCGGCAGGATCACGAAGTTCGGCGAGGCACTCGGCACAGGTGGCCAGGTCCGGCGGGATTGTCGGCTGGCGGACGCCGCCCTCCCGGCTGGGAAGAATTTGAAACGTCGGTTCCTCCGGAGCAAGCGGCGGAAGTTCCGTTTTTTCCAGCGTTTCGTAAACGACCCCCGCCGGCCGGTGATGCAGGAACTCTTCCCAGAAAGGCATGAGTTGATTCCGGCTCCCCTGAACCTCCAGCGTGACCCCGTCCGACGCGTTGCGCACCCACCCGGTCAGCCCGTGCTTTCGCGCAGTGCGGTAGACAAACGGGCGAAAGCCGATCCCCTGAACAACGCCGGTCACGTGAATCCGCCACCGAGCGAGGCTGGTCGCGGCAGTCGCTTCGGTTGTTGAGTCGCTCAATCGGTGCTCGGGGACGGGCGAGGCCATAAAAGAATAAGATGAATGGAATTCCGCTGGTTCCAGGTTTTACCGTGTGGCCCATGGGGGCAATTTGACCGGCAGTCCTGGGAAGCCTGGCCAATTATTCCTATCCTGAAATGTAATCAAAGAGCGAGGAAATCGGCGGTGCGAACGCCGGTCTTTCCATTCTACGCATTGAGCCTGGAAAATTGTCGTCAGCAGGTACGGCGCTTTCCTTACGACGGATTTCAACGCGAGGCATGCAGTTTTTTTCCATCGAGAACTATTTGCGGATTATCAGCGGCCAGGACAGGACGCCACGAGCGGCACTTCTTCGTGTCGGGCTCTGGCCTGCGGGAGCGCTTTATGCTGCCGCGATGGTGCTTCGCAACAAAGCGTATGATTGGCGCTGGCTGCGGACCGAGCAAGTGGAAGTGCCGGTCATCTCGGTGGGGAATCTCACCCTGGGAGGAACCGGGAAGACGCCGTTTGTTGCCTGGCTTGCCCGATGGTTTCGTCGTCACGGCGTCCGGGTGAGTATCGTCAGCCGGGGATACGGGGCGGAGGAGGGGAGTCGCAATGACGAGGCCAAAGCCCTCGAATGGGCGCTGCCGGATGTGCCGCACCTTCAGAATCCCGATCGGGTGGCGGCTGCCCGAACGGCCATCACGGAACTGGAGACCGAGCTCATCCTGCTGGATGACGCGTTCCAGCACCGCAGAATCGCCCGAGATCTGGATATTGTGCTTCTGGATGCCCTCCAACCATTCGGATTTGGGCATGTCGTTCCCCGGGGTTTACTCCGGGAACCCCTCCGGGGAATCCGTCGTGCCCAAATCGTGATCCTTTCTCGGGCCGATCTCGTCTCGCAAGACCTCCGGGAAGAAATTCGGCAGAGGGTGGCCAAACTCCATCCCAGCGCCATCTGGGCAGAAATACGCCAGCAGCCAACCGCGTGGGTCAACGCAGCGGGAGACGCGCAGACGCTGGAGTCATTTCACCCCGACAAAGTCCTGGCTTTTTGCGGCATCGGCAATCCAGAGGCCTTTCGACGAACGCTCGAACGGCTTCAATTCACGCTGGATCCCGGAGCTGTACGCGTCTTCCCGGACCATCACCCGTACACCCGGGAAGATGTCGGCGATCTGACGCGGTGGGCGGAACAGATGCAGGCAAAAGCGGTGGTGTGCACGGAAAAGGACCTGGTGAAGATCGGGCTTACGCACCTGGGAAAGATCCCGCTGTGGGCCCTGCGGATTGAGGTGGCCTTTATCTCAGGACTTTCGGACGTGGAAGCCGCGCTCCAGCCCTTGGTGGAACGAGTCATCCGGAATCGGGAGAGCAGGTAATGGTCGCCGGTGGGGCGGGCGGCACCTGTTCAGACATCACCCCCGGGGATACTGGCGACAGTATTCATACAGCGCGATGGCGGTCGCGGTTGCCACGTTGTGGGCATAGGGCAAGCCATACACAGGGATTTCCACCACGTGATCCAGCATTGCCAGAATTTCCTCTTCGATGCCCAAGCGCTCGTGTCCCACCACGAGAACACACCGCCGCGGAAAAGTGAATTCATAGATGCAGGTCGAGTCTGTTGTTTGTTCCAGGCCAATAAGAGGATAGCCTTCACCCTTGAGCTTCTTCAGGACCGGCGGAAGCGTGCGGTGAAACTCAATCTGAAGTTCGGGGCCTGTGTCCCGGGCGATTTCGGGAAGAATCCGTGCGTTGCCGCAACAGATGAGACGCCGGATCCCGCAGCAGCCTGCCGCCCGCACGATCCGGGACAGATTGACGTTACTCTTCATGGGCGGGCAGGCTACGATGAGCTCCCGCGGCCGTTCCAATTGAATCGGCTGCTTGTGACGTTGCTGGACGAATCGGGTCATCGGCGGTCAGGAGGCTTTCTCGGGGGAAGTGCTCGATGGGGGATTGTGTGAGGGGCTGGCGGAGCACTCCTGGGGAGAGGTTGTCGGTGCGGCGGTTGTTTTTTTGTCCCACCCCAGCATCGCCGATCCCTGGGTGAGCCCGGCGTCCACGTAGCCTTTGAGGCGTTTAAGCAGCCGTCGGGCCCAGGCGTATTCCAGCCCGAGGATGGCAAGCCCCATAGGAATAACCAGCGTGGCAGGTCCAGGGGCAACGATCATGATCACGCCCACCAGCAGCAGTGTCAACCCGACGATTGTAATGACGATCCGTCGGACCCAGCGAATGCCGATACGCAGCAGGACGCGGTCGAGCCAACTGAGCGAGGCCAACAAATCTTCCAGAGCGGCGGTTGGCTGGCCCTCGGGCGTGAATTCAATGTGCGGGGACTCCTTCCCGGCGAGGCTATTTTGGAGCGGTGTCCACATCGATTTCTCCTTTCCTCGTGCTTCTTGCGGAGTTTGCACCTATTCACAATCATAAAGCCAGGAACGCCATGTGCGGCAAGATGAGTTCCCTGCCTGAAAGGTGCTCCTGAAATACCGTGAGAATAACGGCTGCCCTGTCAAACGAAAAGGAATTAGCACGATGGACGTAAGAAACCTCAACGAAGTCCCGGCCTTTATCACAAAGGATGGCTCCGAGATCCGCGAACTTCTCTCTTATAGGAATTCGTGCATTCGCAACCAATCTTTGGCCGAGGCACGGCTTCCCCCCGGTGGCAGCACACAAGGCCACCATCATATCAAAACAGAAGAAATTTACTACATTTTGGAAGGTTTTGCCCGAATGCAGGTGGGTGACGAAATCCGCGATGTCGGTCCCGGTGATGCCATCGCGATCCCACCTGGAGTGTATCATCAGATCACCAACACGGGGACAACCACGCTTCGTTTTCTGTGCTGCTGCGCCCCCTGTTACGAGCACGAGGACACGGTCATTCGCGCGTGAGGTGGCTTGGAAAGGACGCATACTTTCGTGGGTTGAGAAGGGCTTCGGTAGGTCCCACTATCGAGAATCGGGGAGGGGGTTGTGCCACCTTGGACGAGTCAGGACTTTCTCGTAATTGCGGCTCAACGGATGCATGCCGCGGATGTACTATTCCAATACGGGTTATATTTGGATGCCGCATACATTGTAGGTTATGCTGTGGAATGTTCCCTGAAGGCGCTGATTATGGAGCACACGGCAGTCGAGAAACGGTCGCAGCAACTCGCCAGGATCACCCGTGGTGCTACGATGCATCGGCCGGAAACGCTCGTAGGTATTCTGCATGGTGAATTAGGAGTGCAGCTGCCGGAAAAGATTGTAGAAAGATTTCGTCGGCAGTCATTCGCATGGAGTGTTGATTTACGCTACGAAACGGGCCGCGGAGATAAGAACGCGACAGAAGCTTTGTTCGAGACGGCGAGGATGATCTACGAGTTCGTGTCCCAACAATTGTCGGGGGGATCGTCATGAGTCAAAGCACTGAGCCGCGTTGGCAGACAATGCGTACAGAAGAGTCATGCATTGTCGAGACGGTACTCAAAGAGGCCGGCTTCCACCAGGTGGATGCGTATCGATATAACCCCGGTTCGATTCGAGTTCGTGTCATCGACCCGCGTTTCGCGAACCTTTCCGAGGACGAACGGGCAGATCTGGTGGAACCTCATTTGAAGCGTGTTCCCGAGGATATTCGCCGAAAGATTATTATGCTCCTGGCGTTTGCACCAGAAGAGTTGGAGTTCCAATCACACCCAACGACAACAAATTGGAAATTCCTGTTCCTCAACGAAGAGTTTGAGAACCCCAGTCCTTCCCTGCTGTAATTCCTTAGGCTTTGCGTGGGAATACAATCGCGACATGTAAGTCACCACCGACAGAGCCAACCCGCAAGACTTGCAATTCGTGCAGTGTCCCTGCCTACTCTGACGGGTTCAGGCATTGATAGGGGCAATTCGTGAATTGCCCCGACCAGGGATTGTCACGTCGTACGACCAAGTCTCACCGGGCACGACAAGCGTGCCCCTCCGACCTTGGGAAAATCCTTCGCGGGGAAACATTGCCTCGGAGGGACCTGCATGTCGGGTCCGCTTGTCAACCTTGGATGATCCACTCTAATTTACTCGCGCTCCGGTAGGGGCGATTCATGAATCACCCCTACAACACATGGCGATTTTGCCTTTTTCGCGATTTTCACATAAAGTGGGGACGCGGCAAGTGCTTGTCACCGCCGGCAGAGTTGCTCCGCGGGCGGGATGCCGACCCTGTTCGGTCACGCGAGATGCTGCTTAATCGCCTGTTGTGGGCAAAGGGCCATGGGTGAACGCCGGAAAGAGATCACGGGTTGGATCCAGACTGCGGGGAAGGCGGGGGTAACTCTTCGGCGACAATGCGAAAGCCGACGTTGAAGACTCGCGCATAAGGTGGATAGGCGAGCCGGAATGAAGAAGTGGCACGCTTTGGCCGATCGTACCAAGAACCGCCACGCACCACCCGGCATTCAGACGAGTCTCCATCATTTCGCCCATCATTTTCAGAATAGGGATAGCCTCGGTAGCAGGAAAGCGTCCATTCCCACACATTGCCGTGCATGTCGTAAAGGCCACAGGGATTCGGCCGATAGGAGCCAACAGGCATGGAAACCAGCCCGCCGTCATTCCATCGCGGGTCTTTGGGAATCCAGTCATCGAACGGGTTTGGGTTGGGAATGATTCTCACCTGGATGTAGGTGTCGATGACGAATTCGCTCAACTTTTTGTCCGCCAAATTGGCATAACTGGAGAAGTCATCGTCCGATGTGCCATACCAGAAGGGCTTTTCACTTCCGGCCCGGCAGGCGTATTCCCATTCTGCTTCACTGGGAAGACGAAAGCGAACTCCGTGACGTTGCGACAGCCAATCGCAGAACGCAACCGCCTGGTGCCATGTCACGCGGACGACAGGCTGTTCCGGTTGATCGAGCGGCAGCCCGTGAAATCCAAACTGATACCCGTGAATTGACTCCACATGGCTATCATGGGTCGGATCAAACACCGCGAACTGGCGGTTTGTGATTTCGCAGGCACTCATCCAGAGGTCGTGCGGAATCTGGACCACGCATGGGGGAGTTTCGTCGGCCTCGCCATTTACACTTCCCATGATGAATCGACCCGCGGGGATTCTGACCATCGGAATTGTTACTCCTGGTGCAATCGTGATCACACGTTGCCACTCCCCGAGGCGCCTCTGGCGTTCCTTGGCCACTTCAGCGGAAAACGGCCAATCATCAAGCGCGGGCAGCGCAACGTCGTTTTGATAGCGGCGTGCCTTTTCGGAATCCATGCCCGGAACGGTGTAACCAACCGGCTCCACGCGATCTTCCTTGGTAGTGGACTGCTGCGTCGGCTGAATCTCTCTTCCGAAAGCAGTCACCGCGGGGATCTCTTCCCAGTTGTCATCCATGCCGGTGTACCGTTTTCGCATTTCGCGGGCACGGGCCAACAGGGGTGCTACCGTTTGGGGACCGACAATTTCTGACCAGGTTCCGTGATAGGGAGCATTAAGGTCAATCCACGTGTAGAGTCGATCCCAGGCTTGGGGCGGTAACTGAACCCCGTAATGTCCTTTCTTCAGGATCTGAACGAGCTCAGTTGTGGCCGCGTGGTATTCCATGGGCGAGAGAAGGTGAATATCGCTTTCGATCCCTGGTCGTCGTACAAAGCGATGCAGGTTGGCGTAAGCGATTGAAAACTTTCCGCCCACTTTTTCCGAAACATGCCCCGCAATTGCCGACGACCAATCCTTGAGGGGTATGTTTCCCCGCAGATCAAAGGCATTTGGTGGCCCGGATTCACCGTTGTGGCAGGATACACAATAGCGATCCAGGACCGGTTGCACCTCCCGGGCAAAGCTGAATCCCCGGGGCGGACCATACCAGGGCTCAATCGTGGCGGGTGGCTGTGAGAGAGCCAGAGTGGCGAGATTGGGGACCGCCTCGTTGGGGTGTTCATGACAGCCGATGCAGGAGAGAATCTCCCCGGGCATTGCCGTGAACCAGCTCCGCATGATTTGCAGGGCCCGCCCTTCCGCATCCAGGGGCTGAACAGCGATTGGGGTGTAAGCCGGCACCCGGAATAAGGCGGAACCGTCCTCCTGGACTGGAACGGTGCCCAGGATGCGTTTGACATCCCAGGGACCGTCCATCCCGATGGCCCCCAGCAATCCGCCCATCCCTCGAAAGCTGAATTCGTAGCTGATCAATCGAAGTTTCTTGACCGTACCGCGTGGGATGTCCTTTAATCCAGGTCCACGGTACACATCAACGAGATAGACGAGAGCCTCTTTTTGCGAAGGATCGACCCGATCAGCAATCACAGGCGGTCGGCGACGGGGAACGAGCGGAATCGGTTCAAGCAAGGCATAACCCGGTTTTTCCCGCATAAGAACTAAATTGCCGAACACGTCAACCAGGTAAATTCCCCATGGTCGGTCGGGAGAGGGCTTGCAGCTCACCAGGAAATAGTTCTCGCTCAATGGCCAGGGTGTTAAGAACTGCGGCCAGACCCCGTCAACGAGTTCGTCCCGGATGATAGGTTCCACCTTGCCCTCAGCCGGTGGGATTTCCTGAACCACGCCCTGGGCCTCATGCCGCCCCACCGCCGGATCGATGACGATCAGTCGCCCCGATCGTCGCACTCCATGGTGACCGCTCACGATGCCCACGACCTTTGTGGGATGGTTGGGAATTGCACGGGCATAGAAGAATGAATTGGGAAAGTAGCTATTACTTCCGTAATACGCCATCTGGTTTGTGCCATCAGGATTCATGGAAAAGAGAATCCGTGAATGGGCGTGCGGAAGGTCTGTATATTCCCAGCGCAGATAGAGAACGCGCCCATTGTTGAGCAGGCTGGGATGCCAGTTGTGTTCCTGGTCCACCGTCAACTGTCTGATCGACCCATCAGGGTCCAGCCGGTACATGTTCGTGACATGAGAGCTGCCATAGACACAAGGAACTCCCACGAAGGGAGCCGTGGATGTGAAGATGATCCGATCATCGGGAAGATAACAAGCGTCATAGTTATCAACGTCGGGCTCGCGAATGAGTGGTAATTCCCTGACTTCACTCACCGACAACCGCCCATTGTCGCGTTTCAAGGAAAGTTCGAAGACCTGGAATCGGTCGAACGAACCCGGCATCGAAACAAGGAGCTTCTGGGCGTCAAAGTGCAGGTCAATCTCGCCCACGTAACGACCATCGGGCGGTTCAAATAAAATCTGGGGCGGGTCATTCATGCGACGAGGTGAGACCACGCACAAGCGGTTGTCGTACCCTCTCGTGGGAAGACTGGAGTGACTTTCCCAATTCGCGGGCAATCCGAGATTGGGCTCCTTCCTTTCCACATAGAGAAGTTCATCGAAATCCAGGAGGGGATTGGCCTCGACAAGGGCTTCCCTTTGAAGTTCCAGGAACGACTTGCGAATATTCTCCGCTGACTGGCGGTCAATCGAACTTTGATCTCGCAGGTGATCACAGGCAGCCGCCAGTTCGCTCAACCTTTGCTGGAAAACCTGACCCCTGGGATAGCGGTCACCAAAAGTGGCGATCAGATCATCGATAGCAGCTTTCAAAGCCGACAATTCTTTTGCCGTAGGGATTTCTGAACCCGTGGATGATCCGACGATCGAGTCCTGCACCGTCCACTCCACCCATTTCGTCTTGTCTGAAAGATAGTCAAGGATATTACAGGTCAGTTGTTCCAGGGCTTTGCGATGGAGATTGTTGGTCAGGGAATAATGTGGGATTCGCCATCCAAGAACGATGATCCGGCCTTTCCCCAGGCGGTATTCGACCAAAGGGTTTTCGTCGGCGTAATTAGCGCGGGCTAAAAGCCGTCCCGCCAAGGGACGTGGACTGCCATGGAAATCCGCAAAGGCCGGATATCCACCCGATGTGAGAAAAATGATGCCGATTGGGCTCACAGGCAAGCTCGCGAAGATGGGATGATCCTTCACAACAGGGATCAAAGCTGCCTGAAAGCTGTCGTGACCTGGCGATACGGTTCGCATGGACGCGGTTTCCACGCCCATCTCAACGACCAATCGGGCAGCAACTCCCGACAGGAAGAGCCCTCCCCCTTCGGCAACGAAAGTCCGAAATGCCTCCAAAGTGCCAGGGTTTTGGAGGTCTGCAGGCAGTGTCGCCAAATCCCCGTCGTGGCACCACACGACATCGAACTGGGTCAATCGAACGCTTTGCTTCTGCTCGTCGACAAAACGTTCGGGTCCCTGGAGGTAGACAGTTTGACAACCCCGGGCTGTCTGGCACCAACGCAGGGCGGCTTCGCTCTCCCTGCCAAGCGGTGTTTCGTGTTCCCGCGGGACCAGGAATGCCACGCCGGAGGCGAAACTCAGTTGACCCACCAAGGCCAGGAAATAAACCAGGACGCTCGAGACCAGCCCGCGCCCAATCATCGATCTTGCTCCTTGCGATACAAAAGACCTCGGAGGAATGCGTCTATTGGCGGAGCAGAAGCGACATTCCTCGGGCGCCCATCAAGTCTAATAGGTAACCCCGGCCCAGTAAATCTCGCTGAGCATTGAGTAACCCGTCCGCGCGGGTTCTCTGCGGTGCCCATGAAGCGGAGGCAGGACGAATCGGGAAAGAACGTTCACCGCAGGATTTGCCGGAAGGCTGACAGCGTTTTCACGCTAAAACATCCCCAATTTTGTAAAAACTATGAGATGCCGCGGCCGCAAAGTATCGTAGGGGCAATTCATGAATTGCCCCTAGCGGGAGGGCACACCACGGGGAAAATATTGCTACGGGCGATTCATGAATCACCCGTACGTAAATGGAACTGGTTGGCAGGCCCTTGCCGAGCCATGCGGGCAATGGGTGAATTGCCCTGGAGATTATTCCCGCAATCGGGCGAGTTCCTCCCGGAATCGGGCGAGCCCCTGGCGGTAATTCTCTGACCAAGCGGGATTGGGCTCCACGGTGCCGCGGAATCGTACCATCACGGAGACGGCGTCGGCCACGGTAAATTTTTTGCGAATCCCCTTTTGCTTTCGCAGGTATGACTCCATCGCCGCGAGGGCCGTCACAGCCGCCCCCAGCGCAGGTCCCTCCTCGGATTCCAGCCGAAGGAGCGGCCGATTGAGCACCGTCGCCAGGATTTCGCACATTAGATTACTGCGGGCGATTCCACCGGAGACGGTGATGCGGGTGATGTTCTGCCCGGCGTCCTCGTGCTCGGCAACGGCCAGCGCGATGAGATACGCGATCGCTTCGAGGGCTGCTCGGAAGCGACGGCCCATTTCCTCGGGCATGCGCGGGATCCAGCGGAGCTGGGCATCTTTCTGGGAGATACCGAGGGATGGTTCGGGATTCACGAAGGGGAGGACGAGGATGCCGTCGCAACCCGGCGGAACGTTCCGCGCCGCCTGTTCCAGGGCTGCCCAATCGGGTTTGGGCCCCACAACCTGGTCCAGGAATTGTGCTCCATTGTTGTAGCAGCGCATCCACAGGTAGGGACCCCAGTTGAGCCGCATGACATCGAGCTGGCCGCGCTGCGGTCGATCCTTGGAGGAACTGTTGACCACAGCGGAGTTCCCCAAAATGACCGCGACCTGCCCAGCGTCGACGGCGCCACCCCCCACCAGGCCGGCCTGCTGGTCGTCGGAGGTCGGGAAAATCAGGGGTCTCACTCGTGGCGGCAGGCCCGCCTGAAGCGCGACTGCTTCCGAGAGTGCTCCCACCGGCGTGTAATGATCGATGATCTTGGGGAGCTGTTTCCACGCCAGGCGGCGATATTCCTCGTTTTCGAGGGCCTCCAGCATTTCCCGCCGCCATTTGTTTGTGCGGAGGTCCATGATGCCGGAAGAGGCTCCTACCGAAACACTGCACACGTCGAAATTGCCGGTCAGATACCCGGCAGCGAGGACGCCGTGGGCGGCGATCCGCCGCGTTCGACGCCAGTCCGCGGGACTGAGGTGCACCTCGTCTTTGACCAGGTGACTCAGGCCGTAGCGAATGGCCCAGGGACCGCCGATCAGTTCCTGCACGCGTTCCTGGCCGCCGAGTCGCGCCAGTCCCTTGGCGTGATACTCCGCCAGGGTGGCGTCATTCCAGCAGATAGCGCGGCGGACCTGATTGCCGAGGGCGTCAATGCGGGCGGAGGTGTGGTGCGTCGCCGAAATTCCTCCCGCCACCCAATCCTTTATTCGGCCCAGTCGGGTCAATTCGGCGGCAATGGCCCGCACGGAGGCATACGCCTGGCCCTCCAGTTGCATCACGTTGAGCTCCCGAATTCCCGTGGCGGGACTGTCGCCGAACCAGATATCGGTGGGCAGACGGACCTCCGCCAGCACGTGTCCTTCAGTGTCGAAGGCGAGGCATTTCACACCCCCGGTGCTGAAATCCCATCCCGTGATAACGGCGCTTTTCTTAACACACTGGAGCCCTTCCGACATGGTGATGCACTCCTTCCCACGCGATCCTTGACCTCAGCACGTCGTTCCGCGATGAGGCTCTCACGCCCACGGCTCGCCATTTTTGCGAGTTCCACACATGTTGACGCGGATGCCCAGGGCGTCCGCCATGGCAGCTTTGGCCAGCGCTGCTTCATCCGCCGCATCCGCGTCTTCCGCATACGCGACCTGTATGTGATTGGCCTTGTGCTTGGCCATGAATTGATCCCGGGTGATGCCGTATGTGACGGCGTGCATGATCGGCCATTGAGGTGTGGTTTCTTTCCAGCGGCGCTCTGTTTCCTCGGGGGGCAGTTCGACCACCCCCGCCCGACCGATGTCCATGCAGAGGCGACCATCGTCGATGTACACCCGGGACCACACAATTTCGCCCGGCTTGGAGATCCCTTTGAGTGTGCCCCCACCGAGGCGGAAATACATGGGGGGCTGGCGTTCGCTGGAGGCCCCAGCCCAACCTCCGATAAAGTGGGCAGGCGGTGCCGAACCACTGATGAGGAACACCCACACATAATCCTGCACGGTTCCGGAGCGATCCCAATCGCCCCAGCGGACATCGTGGAGTGTCGTTTCCACCGGCTGTCCCATCGCCTTGTGGATGCGGTAGGTCATGAGGGCGTCCAGGCCCGCGCATTCGTCCACCTCGTTGAAATGCGGGAGCGGCTCTCCTTCATAGAGAATTCGCTTGCCATCGCGGCTTTTGACGGGAGGACGATCAGCGTTGTTGAGCATTCCCTCCACCAGATCGCTGGCCGGTAAAAGGTCTTTCAGGCCCTGCTGGTACTGAATACCAATCGTGTCGCAGCCGAAGTCGTCGGCCAGCCGCAATGCGGCAATGTACATCTTGCACTGGGTGAGGACCTGGTCTTCGGTGAGGTCGGTTTCCGGGTTGGTGCCGAAGACAAACTTCATGCCCCGGTCCACCATCCACTGGAAAACTTCGCGGGCCTCGCCATCGCTGACCTGGGTTGTTTCGTAATAGAGGGTGGACTGGCTGAGGCGTTCCTTGAAGACGCCCAGGGGCATCAAAAGCTCGTCGGGAATGATGGCGTTGTACATCCCCATGCAGCCTTCATCAAACACGCCCATGATGGCCTTTTTCCAGCGGAGCTCGTCCGCCAGAGCCTGCCCCAGTCGCTTGATGGCGCCCGGGATCTTCACTTTTTTAAGCGGCGTGACATGCTTGAGAGGATGCCGCACCTCACCTTTTTCCAACCACGTGGCCAGTTTCTTGCGAAATTCCGGGGCGGAAAAATCCTCACTCCACAGTGTCGAATAAGGCTTGCCGGCCTTGGTCAGACAGGCATTGAGGTTGAGCATGCCCACCAAGCCAGGCCACTGTCCGGACCAATTGGCGACAGTGAGGATCGGCCCCTCGTGGCTGAGCAGCCCCGCCAGAACGTGGTGGGAGTACTGCCACACGGCCTCGGCGACGATGAGTCGCGCTTTGGGATCAATATTGGCAAAGACCTCCATGCCCTCTTTCTGCGAGCTGATAAAGCCGTGCCCTTCTTCTGGCTTGTAGGGATGGGCACGGACCAGCTCGTAGCCTGCCTCGCGCACTGCCTCCGCAAGGGCATCTTCCATGGCTTTTTGCGCCGGCCAGCAAACCTGGTTGGCCGACAGGCGAAGATCCCCACTGGCAACGAGATAGACCTGTTTCCGTTTTGCCTTCGGGGGCTTGGGCAGTTTAGGCAATTGATAGGCCATAAGCGTGACTCCTTGCATGTAAAAGACGGCCTGCCATCAGCGAAGATGATTGTTTGCTGGAGATATTAAGTGCTGTTTGAGCTTTGGCGATCCATGATAGCCGTTTATCTCCATTCCGAAAAGAACCCAGCAGAGACGATCTTCACATGTTTTCCAACTTATTTTGCGCGAGGCGGAACCGCCGGTTGTACAACGACAGAGAATCAGGCGAATATCGGTGTACCGATTGCCAGCGTGGCGGTGTGCAATGGGCGGAATGGCCTGATCGTGAAAACCGAAAACGCGCGACTTGCACGGATTGGGGCGACATCTCCAGCCCATATCGGGGCATGAACCGACCTCGCTTGTCCAGGCAAAGCGCCCGGGAACGGTCCGCCGGACAGCCTGCCCGCCAAAGTTGGACTATTTGGGGCAAGGGCGGCTTGGTATTATAGATGGGTTAGATTGAAGGGAAGACGTCCTGCTTCTGCGTCTCAGGCGCGGATTCTGCGGCTGCGTTGGACAATGAACATCATACTGATCGGTTACCGAGCCACGGGGAAAACCACCGTCGCCCGACTTCTCTCCGAGCAACTCGGCTGGCCCTGGGTGGATTTGGACGTGGAGATTGAGCGGCTGGCGGGCAAATCCATCGCTCAGATTTTTGCAGAGGACGGAGAACCGGTCTTCCGGGATTTGGAATCTCGGGTGGTGGCTGACTTCTGTGCCCGGCAGGGCTGGGTCATTGCGGCAGGTGGGGGGGCACCGCTGCGGGCGGAAAATCGCCAGGCCATGCGCCAGGGTGGGAAGGTATTCTGGCTCACCGCCACGCCGGAAACCATTTATCGACGCATGACGACCGACCCCACGACGGGAGCGCGACGCCCAAATCTCACGGCACGCGGCGGGCTTGAGGAGATCGTCGAACTCCTTACCAAGCGTGAACCGGTCTATCGAGAAACCGCCGATTGGGTGATCGATACCGAGAATAAATCTCCATCCCAGGTAGCGGACGAAATTCTCGCCCACTGGTCCAGGATCAGGGACGATAAAGGAATGCATTTGTGATGTGGCCGGCCTTTCCATTCCCCGTCCAAATGATCGTGCTGGCGGTGGTCGGCGCGTTTCTTGGATCGCTCGCCACCTGGGCGGCGGACCGGCTGGCCTGGCAGTCCCGCGCGGTTTCCCTGTGGAGCCGAGTAGGTCGGCTCGGACCACGCCACCTGGCCGCGTATGTGCCGATTTTGGGCTGGTTCTTTCAAAAGAGTCCTTCAGAGGGCCAGGGACGCTGGTCCTGGCTGCCACCGTTTTGTGTGGAGTGTCTCAGTGCGGCGGGGCTTCCCTGGCTCTACTGGTGGGAAGTTTGCGAAGCGGCGATTGTTCCAGCGGGCGTCCTACCGCCGCCTTTTCCCGTTCTGCTGGTGGTGTTCATCAAGCACACCATTCTCTTCCTCTTCATGTTGGTGGCCTCACTTATCGACTGGGATGAGAAGGTGATCCCCGATGCGGTGACCATTCCGGGAACGCTCCTGGGGCTGATCTTGGCGGCGGTTGTGCCTGCCAGCCACCTGCCGGTGCCGCAGGAGCGGGCACGTCCACCCCTGATTTCGGCGAGCCGGGCGGTTCCAGGAGCGGTGCCGGCCACCTATCTGAAACTCACGTCGCCTTCCCCCTGGCCGGAATCTCTCAATGGCCAGCCCCACGGCCATGCCCTGAGTTTGGGGCTGTTTTGCTGGTGGTTGTGGTGCTTTGCGCTGATGCCCCGGCGGTGGTACCGCCATCGGCGATTCTGGAAGGCCGTGCAGTTGATGTGTGCGCGGCTCTATCGATCCCAGGTGACCGGGGGGCTTCTGGTCATGGGATTTATCGGCACCGCGGTGATCCTGTTCGTGTGGATTCTCGGTGGGGATCCGTGGCGTTCGTTGCTCTCAGCCCTGGTGGGGATGGCCGCCACGGCGGGACTGACATGGATTGTGCGGATCGTGGGGACGCTGGTCCTCGATCGGGAAGCGCTCGGCTTTGGCGATGTGACTTTGATGGCGATGATTGGCTCCTATTTGGGCTGGCAACCGGGGCTGATTCTCTTCTTTCTCGCCCCCTTTGCGGGACTTGTGGTGGCGATCTACATCATCGTGCGTCATCAGGAGGTGGAAATACCCTATGGGCCATTTCTTTGCCTGGGGGCCCTGGCGACAATTGTGTTCTGGCGAGACGTGTGGGGGTTTGCGTCGCTGATCTTTGAACTGGGCGGAATCCTGCCGCTACTTCTGGTCGCACTGATTGTGCTCCTCGCGTTTCTCCTGTTGGTGATCCGCCTCATCCGCGAGGGATTGAGGATTTAGGAAGAGAAGTCAGGCTGGCCTGCGTGTGCAGCACCACCCCGCGGTTTTGTTCCCCTTCCGGATTCGTCTGTCCAGGACGTCCGCCACGGACATCGCGCATTCCGGTCGGGGTAATTCATAAATGGCCCCTACCCGCAACAGGGCAATCACGCAACACGCAGCGCGTAGGGGCAATTCATGAATTGCCCCCACCGCTGAGCCCTTCTGGTGCCCATGGAATGAAATGGGTAATCAAGGGTTGGAAAATCGGACCTGACGAGCAGGTCCATCCAACTCCGAAAATGGAGGGGCACGCTTGTCGTGCCCGGTGAAAGCGAATAGATGATCGAACGTGCGCGAGCGGACCCGACGAGCGGGTCCCTCCGGAAGATGCACCTGACAACGCATGAATGGACGCCCTGGAACGTGTCCTTCCATTGGATGGATTGGAGGGTGGGGTTCCGCTCCGACCGGTCATCGTCGTGCGATCCGGGCCGAGGACAGAGTGGTGAAGGCTAAAGCCTTAATCGAAAAGCGGCGATGAATCGCCGCACTCCATGGAGTGCGGGGCTTTAGCCCCGCTTTCGGCGCGGGACTTCAGTCCCCGGCGAAAGCGAACGGATGATCCAACATTGAACGGCGGACGTGACAAGCACGTCCCTCCAAACAGGGACCTGACAAGCAGGTCCCTCCGAAATACGATTCGGAGGGGGCACGCTTGTCGTGTCCGATGAGAGCGAATGGATGATCGAACGTGCGCGAGCGGACCCGACGAGCGGGTCCCTCCGGAAGATGGACCTGACAACGCATGAATGGACGCCCTGGAACGTGTCGTTCCATTGGATGGATTGGAGGGTCGGGTTCCACCCCGATCGGTCATCGTTGCGCGAGCCGGGGCGAGGGCAAGGTGGTGAAGGCTAAAGCCTTCACCGAAAAGCGGCGATGAATCGCCGCACTCCATGGAGTGCGGTATGTGTGGAGAATGCCGTAATAGGCTGTGAAACTGTGCAAGCAAACGGTCATGCAAGATGACGGTCTGCGCACATCGAGCGCACAGGACCAACGTAACACTGTTCCCCCTAATTTTTCTTCAAAGACCCGCGTCCTATCTCTGAAACACACCTTTTTCAGCCTCGCTGCACCACGCAACCACTGATTCTTCTTCTGTGACTTTTCCTGGTTTATCCAGTTTCAATCTCCTAACTCATCTCCTCGCCAACAGAGGTTACAACGCAAACGGCTCTCCCCGACCGGCTGTGAGGAGTTGGAGGGGCTCGCGTCGGAAGACAGCCAGTGCCGCTGGAACGGCAGCGACACCACAAACCAGGAATGTCGCGCCAATCCCGAGCATTAGTTTCTGCCATGGAATGATCAGTGGGGTCTCCATGCCACCGAAAAAGCTCGTGTATTGTGCCAGACCAATTCCGCACCATCCGGCGGCGATGCCGAAAAGAAGACTAATCATGGAGGCCACCGCAGCAATGAGGAATCCTTCGACAAGCACCTGCCGCGCAATGAGGGTTGAAGGAAAACCAATAGCTCTCATGACGCCGAACTCCCATTGTCTGGTTCGCACCGATGCATTGACGACAGTCATAAGACCTGGCAACGTGATCAACAAGGTCACAAACGGCAATTGTGCCATACCCCAGATCATTGTGTCGGCTCGTCGGTTGATCTGTTGTCGGATCTCGTCCCGAAGCGTCACGCGGAGGGAGCGTCCAAACATTCGTGCGCCAAAAGCCCACGTTCCCTGAAAATTCACCGGCTGGCCGGGTCCAAGGTGTCGGTCTGCCACTTCCTGGAGTTTCCGACAGACCAGATCAAGGTTGGCATCGTCTTCCAGGTCGATCCACAGAAAGTTGATACCTACTAGCTTGAAATCCTTTCTAACGACGTTCTCATCAGCAAAGACCAGGGCCGCCGAACGTCCAAACCGTCGGCGAAGGCCAGAGAATTTTGTCATCCAATGCCAACCAGGCAGGGAAACGACACCAGCAATTCTGTATTCGACCGTTTGCTCTGGTTGATCGGGTAAGCACACAGAAAACGTGTCGCCAAGTCTCAATCCCGTGGCTTTCAAGAAATGATCAGGCACGATGCATCCCCTGTTCGATTTGAGCTGTTGAACAGCGGCGTCTCGAGATCCTTCAACAAAATCAACTGTGAACACAGGGTTTTTACCGCCGAATGCCAAATCGGGATTGACCCCCATTATGATGACATTGTCCTGCCGGACGACAGATGCCCCCCGGGAGGCGCCAGTCAGGTCCTCAGCCAATCTGGGCTGCTCCACCGCGACAGGGAGCAATTTGGAAATGCCTGGAATGGTGCTGATTGATTCCAATTCACTCTCAGGCACATGACCAAGTTGAAATGCCGCGAGAAGATCCGGCGCCCAGGTCGTGGGTTTGAACGGCTCCAGCATGGAGTAGCCCCAAACCATCATCGCAGTAAACACGCCCAAACCTACGGACACCGCCATGCAGATCCCCACGCTGCGGGGCAAGTTTCGCGTCAATTCCATCTTGCAGAGCTGCCGGGGAATCCCAAGCACCATTCCCAAGGGGATTGAAAACGCCTTTTCCGCAATGACGACGAGGGCTGGAGTCCAACAAACAAAGCCCAGAACCATCAACGGTGCTCCCACAGTGGTCGCGATCGACACTCGAATAACTTCGTCGAGTGGTAGGATGTACACAACAAGTGGATGAATCACAATCAGAAGACTCCCTAGAAAAGCCAGCCAACCCAGGGTCGAGGGTCTCGCGTCACGAAGCAACTGGGTGTGCCTTGCTTGCAGGGCCTCCAAGGGCGAAACCCGGCTGGCGCGAAGCATTGGCCACACGGCAGCCACCCCGGCCCCTAGGAAGGTCACCGCCGCTGACAGCCCCAGGCTATATGGACCGATTGTCCCGCTCCACGTGAGGTTCAGGCCAAATCCGCGTCCTAACTGGAACACGATTCCGGCTGCCCCAAGACCACCCACCCAACCGGCGATGGCCAGCAGCAAGGCCTGCGTCAGGATCGTTCCCGCCACTTGAGCTTGCGTCAGGCCCACAACACGACAAAGGCCGATCTGGCGCGATCGCTCGTCCACACCCATGTTGAGGGTTGCGAAGATAAGAAACACCGCAGCCATGATCGCCAGCCCGCACGCTGTCCACGCCTGTGAACGAATAGAACGACTCGCTCGCGCCGTCGTGAATGCCTTTTCCAATTGCCGCTCACCCATGAGGAGGTAGCTCCCCCCATCAACAAACGGCGACACTCGTGACGTCCACTCCGCGAGGAATTGGTCCAGTCGAGTTGCCGAAGTCAATTTGAGGCCAAGGAGATTTATGGCGCCGGGCATACCAAGAAACTCCTGGGCCACATCCAGCGGCACATAAATGGCACCTGGTGGCATGCCAAGGAATGGCCCGATCGTGGATCCGACAGGCCGACCCGTAGGTCCTTCTTTCTCCAAAGTGGGAACACTTTCCGGCTGTTGGACGATCCCCACGATCTGAACGGAAAGGTCTTTGCCACCAGAATTGAGCCTGATCGTCTGGCCAACATCCCATCGGAAACTCTCGGCCAATTGTTCCGAAATCACAGCCTGAACGACAGGGTGTTTCTTAACGTCCAACCATTGGCCGGCAACCACGGGATACGGCGCGACTGGCGAGTCAATTCCCACCACAGTCGGGAGCAGAAACAACGGCCGTGTCGGTTGAGAGTCGCCGGGGGATCGTTGATTCTCTCCGCCCCGAACAACGGGTTGCCTACGTCCTGACCTACGGAGGTCGTCTGGAGATCCCCCGCGCGGCCCCTCACCTTGACCGAAAGATCTTCCTATCGTGACAGCTTTACGCAACGAACAATGCACGTCAGCAATCCGCGGATCTTTTCGCAACGCTTCGATGAGCCGGTCGGAAATGACCGCCTTCTCGTCAAGCGAATCCGGTACAACGAACAGATCGTAATGTCCGAGTGCCTCCCTGGCCGTTCCTTCAAATTCCGAGACAAGCTTGTCGTAAGCCGAGACGACCCACACCACCAAACAGGAAGCCGCGAGCAGAGCCAGAACCGCTCCCAGGATCCTTTGCGGGTAACAGAGGGCATCTGCAATCGCAAGTCTCACACTAACAGGCATCACCTCACCCCTTCCGGTTCCTCGAGTTGAAGACTCTCCTCGTACCGCGCCGCCAGTGTGCGGACCGAATCACAATTCCCGGTGGGAAACTCTGTAACGATTTGACCGTCCTTCAGAATCAGGATTCGATCCGTCCATATTGCCACGGATGGCTCATGCGTAACGATGAGGATTGTGCGCGATTGTTGTTCGGCAAGCCCTCGGAGTAACCGGCACAACTCCTGACCAGCGATCGAGTCCAGGTTTCCTGTAGGCTCGTCTGCCAGGATGAGAGCCGAATCAAGCGCGAGGGTCCGTGCAATGGCGGTTCGCTGTTGCTCTCCGCCACTGAGTGCGTCGGGGCGATGCCGACGTCGTTCCCAAAGCCCCAGGTCGCGAATGATTCGGCGAGCATTGTCTATTTTGTCCGCGTGAGTTCGCTCGGCCAGCAGAGGCAGGAGAACATTCTCTTCCAGCGTCAACGTGGGAATCAAGTTGAAATGCTGGAAGATCACACCGATTCTTTGCCGCCGGAATATCGTCATCTGATAATCCGAGAGTTTGCTCGTCTCGCAACCATCCACGAGGATCCGCCCTGAATCTGGCGCCGTGAGACCGGCGATCACATGGAGAAGGGTACTTTTTCCTGAACCGCTTGGCCCCATAATGGCAACGAATTCTCCCCGAGCAAGGGAAAACGACACCCCTTTGAGGACCTGAATCACATTCCCGGCATACCTGAAACTCTTGGACACATTTTCGACAACCAGGGGGCACTCAATGTCCCCGTGACCACGACTGCGCTCGTTCATTCGCTTTGTCCCCGCAAAGAAGGCCAGAAACTCATGGGACGCTCTCGACTTCTCCACCGGCCCGAGTCCAGAGAGCATACCAGGCGGTTGATGCAATCGTCTGACTGACGAATCGGACACTTCCATCGCATAAGCAGGCATTGACCCCACCAGGATGCCAGCTTCGCGCCGCGGTCACCTTGGCTGATCCGCTCACCAGATCGGGTATCCGAGAATTCGGGAGAAGGCGACCATTCATGACAGGGCCAGTGGGAGAACATCCCCGCAACCAGTACATGAGGCGCGTCCCATCCCAGCCACTGAGCTGGGAGTAGAGTACGGAGAGGTCGCCTGATTGCTCGATCGCATCGATTAACGTCGTGGGTGCTCTGGCTCGAAAGATCTGATGATTTGGCCGATCTGTGGACGGCAGGGATGTTCCCGGTCCACGAAGCGATTCGGTCAAGGCCAGCGTGTTGCTCGTTCCGTCGAGAACATCGTCAAGTCGTATCTCAGCACCGACCCAGCAAAGCCCATCCGTCGCACCAAATCCGGGATTGAACATCCCGTCGCGACCGCTCCCCTGATTCATGGCATAGTTTGCCCCTGCCACAGGGATGACACGACCACTGGGTAATGTCAAATCGTGAAGGGGTTTCTCGCCATCACTGGGACACAGGAAGATGGAGACAGGAGTTCGGGCAGCCTCCCAAAGGGCTTCCGGAAGATCATCTCGTCCCACGTGCCCCAATGTGATGCGAAAGTCGATCAGGTTATGGAGATTCTGCTGCTCGACGAATGGAAGGAGCTTTGCCAGCGGGGAATAATCATTGGGGTATGTGGGACCGGCAAAACCGGCGTTTGGTAGCATACGATGGATGTCATGATAATTGTGCATCGCCAACCCTAACTGACGAAGATTGTTGCAGCACTGGGCACGGCGTGCTGCCTCCCTTGCAGCCTGAACCGCCGGGAGAAGGAGCGCGATCAGAAGCCCGATAATTGCGATGACGACGAGCAATTCAACCAGCGTAAACCCAACTCGACTTAGGAGTGGTTTGACCGACGATTCCTTCGACTTTCTTCTCTCATTCATATGGCGACTTTTCCCAATCACACTCCGCCAATTCTTCCGAACGAGCCGTTGTCCGTGCTCGCGAGCAAATCCCGTACCGAGCTTCAGACCTTGCTTGAGTTGGCCGCAAGACGTGCCTTTTTTCCGTAACAATGGAAGGAGCACTTGGAAGACCAGCCAACGTCTTTGTCGATCTGCGCAACATGATGTGTTGCGCAAGGCGACATGCTCGGTTTGAGGTTCAAGTGGATTCGGCAGACAGTCCTATCAGAAACACTGTCGTGAACAACAGCGATAGACTCGCGAAATAGTGTTTCCTTGCCTGCGTCTTCATCGCCGGTCGGGGCGTCTCCTTCGTGGATGATCGTTGGTGGTGGTTTCGAGACTTGAGAGAGCCAAATGGTCTTGGATTTGCATCACCTGCTCCACGACCTGAATCGCGTTCGTTGTAACGTCAAGAAGCTTGCGAAACCCAAGTGTGCCCCTGTGCGTTCTTACTTTTGAAGGACCGTTCAGAAGACTCATGTGGTCATCTGGAATGTCAAGAACGCCCGTGTTTTCTTGGCTTTTTTGCGGTTGAGTGTCATCCATCAACGGCAAAGCCAATTTGAGTTAACTGATGTCGTCCCTGGGTTTGCGGCAACGCTGAGGATAGGGGCAAAGCAGGCCCCCTTGACATGACGGAGGTTCTGGAAATCAAGAGAGGTACTGGTATCCTCAGAGATTTCTAACGGTAAACACTCACGGGGTTGTGATTAGATTCACCATTTGTCTGAAAAGGAGATTGGTCAAATGCGTCAGACTTTGGGAATGCAAACATGGTCCGGGGCACTTACCATTGGTTCGTTCATCGTCATCTCCTTGACGGGCATCCTCATGTTTTTCCACATCAATATTGGATTGGTCAAGCTTGCTCACGAATGGCTGAGTTGGGTCTTCGTCGTCGCGGCCATTTGCCATGCGATCGTTCACTGGAAGCTCCTTCTGGGGTATTTTCGTAACCGGGCAGCCCTGGCCTTGATGGTGCCCATCCTCGTCCTCGGCGGCCTATCGCTGATCCCCGCTGGCGGGAATGGGCCGACACATCCCCTGGTCCAGGTCATGGCACGGCTGGAGCGTGCCCCCCTTGAATCCGTCGCAAAACTCGGCGAAAGCGATCCTTCCGCTGTGATTCAGACCTTGAAGGCATCGGGAATCGCAGTGGAGACCGCTGGCCAGACAATCGCGGAAATCGCCAACAAGAACGGCAAACGGCCTATGGATGTTTTGCTCATTCTCTTTTCGGACAGAAGCTTAACACAGCACAAATCCAGGAGGGGTTAATTCTGCATTTCCCAGACCACCTCCAACAGCGCCGGCTCATTCCCATCGACGGCTAACGTCCGCACAACCCAGGTGTTTCCTCTTCCTATCCGAACCAGGTATCGACCGCGGAATCCCCGTACATGGTAAACCCCATTCTGATCCGTTTGGCCATCAGCGTGGGTCTTCCATTCCTCATGAATAAGCCGTTCAAGTTCTCGATAGGCAGAGGGGCACGCTTGTCGTGCCCGGTGAAATGGGAATGGATTATCGAACGTAGAACAACGGACCTGACGAGCAGGTCCCTCCGAGGCAGGTCCCGCCGAGAAAGATTTTGCGAAGGTCGGAGGGGCACGCTTGTCGTGCCCGGTGAAGCAAAATCGATGGTCCAACGTTGGAAAAAGCGGACCCGACAAGCGGGTCCCTCCGAAGCAGGTCCCGGCAAGAAAGGTTATGCGAAGGTCGGAGGGGCACGCTTGTCGTGCCCGGTGAAACAAAATCGATGGTCCAACGTTGGAAAAAGCGGACCCGACAAGCGGGTCCCTCCGACGATGTAGGGGCAATTCATGAATTGCCCCTACCGTTGAATCCTTCCCGTGCCCACAGAATGAAATGGGTTATCAAGGGTTGGAAAAGCGGACCTGACAAGCAGGTCCCTCCGAACACGGACCTGGTAGGCAGGCCCCTCCGGATACGGACGTGGCAAGCCGGTCGCTCCTGGAGATGACACGGTCCCCCAATTGCCGAACTGCTTTTGCCGGATTAGGCTTGGGAAAAGCGCGCCGTTTACAGCCCGGCCGTGCTTCGGGCAAATCCGAAAACCAATGGCGTCCGAGAATTCACGCCAATTTTGAGGTTTTCGGATTGGTTCTTTATGGCGAACAGCAATTGCCGAGCTGACAAAAGCCGTTCCACGCTAGATACCAGGTGATCGGCAAAGCGTGCCCGTCAGTCGTCGTAGACGTTTGAAAAACAAGGCAACAATCCCGAGGAGTTTGCGATGGTGAAGCGTGTTTACAATTTTTCGCCCGGTCCCGCCATGTTACCTCTTCCCGCTCTGGAGGAGGCGCAGCGTGATTTGCTGGCCCTGCCGGGATTGGGCATGTCGATCCTGGAGATCAGTCACCGTTCGCCAACGTTCAATGCCATTATCGAGGCCGCCGAGGCCAACCTCCGTCAGTTGCTGAAGATTCCGGACGATTACGCCGTGCTCTTCATGCAGGGTGGTGCACGGCTGCAATTCGGCATGATCCCGATGAATTTTTTGCGGAAGACCGGGCGGCCGGCATCCTACATCGTCACCGGTTCCTGGAGTAAGCTCGCTGCCAGCGAAGCCCAGACGCAGGGGCAGGTTCACATCGCGTGGGATGGCAAAGCGACCAACTATGATCGAGTTCCCACCAACGAGCAATTGAACATCGATCCTAATTCTGTGTACGTGTATATTTGTTCCAATGAGACGATTGCCGGGGTGCAATTCCCGACCGAGCCGGAAACCGGCGGACTGCCGCTCGTCTGCGATGCCTCTTCGGAGTTGCTTTCCCGGCCGGTGGACCTCCCCCGGTACGGCATCCTCTACGCCTGCGCCCAGAAGAATCTTGGCCCGGCGGGCGTGACGGTGGTCATCATCCGGAAAGACTTCCTCGATATGTGCCCGGATGATTTGCCCTCGATGCTCAATTACAAGCGTTTTGCGGAGGAGAAGTCGCTGTTGAATACGCCGCCGGTCTTTGCCGTCTATATGGTGAAGCTTGTGACGGACTGGCTCATCCGGGAGTTTGGCAACCTGGAAAAGGTGAAGCAGTTCAACGAAGAGAAGGCCCAGCTCATTTACGACGTTATCGATCGCTGCCAGGGTTTCTACACCGTTCACGCCGCGCCGGGAAGCCGCTCCGCGATGAACATCGCTTTTCGACTGCCAAATGGCGATCTGGAGAAGGAATTCCTCAAACAGGCGGAGAGCCGTGGCCTGTGCAACCTCCAGGGGCATCGCTCGGTTGGTGGGTGCCGCGCATCGATCTACAACGCCATGCCACGGGAAGGCGTCGTGGCCCTGCGGGATTTCATGCTCGAATTCTACGAGGCCAATCGCAACAAGGTCGGATGAAGGTCCGCGGAATTTGGTTCGCCTTTCCCGCTGCGGGTTTCGCGCCGGCCAACGGGCGTGATAATCGACAGATGTTCTGGTCGTGCCTCAGGGTTGGTAATGGGCAACCCAACGAGGCGTGCATCGTCAAACGATGCAAAGGCAAACCGCCGTGCAAAAGGCGGAGCTGTGTCGCCGACGGCACGGAAAACGGGTTTTCGGCAAGTGGCAGAATTCGGCTGCATTACCGGGATCTGATACATAAGAGCAAGATTTGGTGGCAGATTCTTCATATTTCAGGGACGGTTCCATGCATGATGACTTACTGGCTCGTCTGACCCCGGCGCAACGGGAGGCGGTGACACACGTGGAGGGGCCCCTGCTTGTCCTGGCCGGCCCAGGAAGCGGCAAGACGCGGGTCATCACCTATCGGATTGCCTATCTTCTCCGGTTGGGCATCCCCGACACGAGCATTCTGGGGTTGACGTTCACCAACAAAGCGGCCCAGGAGATGCAAAGCCGCGTGCAGCAACTTGTGCCCGGGGCTCGGGTGTGGCTGGGAACTTTTCACCGATTCGCCGCCCAAACGTTGCGCAAGTATGCCAACCTTGTGGGACTGGAATCACACTTCACGATCTACGACAAGGACGACAGTCTGCGTGCCCTGCGTTCGGTGATTGCCGATGCCCGAATTGATCTGGGCTCCTACAGTCCCGAGGCGGTCGCCCATGCCATCAGCGGTGCCAAAAGCGCTCTGCTAACACCCCAGAATTACGAACCGCGGGATGGTTCGCCGCTGGGAGAGCTCGTCGCGCGGATTTACCCGCTTTATCAGGAACGGCTACGGCGGTCCAACGCGGTGGATTTTGATGATTTGCTGATGTACCTCGCCCTCCTCCTGCGGCAATCGCCGGAGATACGCCACCGCCTGGATGCAACCTATCGCTTCGTCATGGTCGACGAATACCAGGACACAAATCTTGTGCAGTACGCCATTGCCCGGGCGATCTCGGTGGAGTACCCCAACCTGGCCGTTACCGGGGATCCGGATCAATCGATTTATGGATGGCGGGGCGCGAATCTCAACAACATCCTCGAGTTTGAAAAGGATTTCCCCAACGTTCGTGTTGTGCGGCTGGAACAAAATTACCGCAGCACAAAACGGATTCTTGCGGTCGCGGCGAAACTGATCGCCCATAATGTGCGGCGAAAAGAAAAAGACCTCTTTACCGACAACGAAGAGGGACGCCCAGTCCGGCTGGTGACTTATGCGGACAATCAAGAGGAAGCGGAAGATATTGCTGAGCAGATTGCCCGGGCGATTCAACGTGGCGAGCGGCGTCCCCGTGATTTCGCGATTTTCTACCGGATGAACGCCCTGTCTCGCGGTTTTGAAATCGCACTCCGGGAACGCGGTATTCCTTACCAGATTGTTAACGGTGTCGAGTTTTTCCAGCGCAAGGAAATAAAAGACGTTATCGCTTACCTGCAACTGATCAACAATCCGCGGGACGATGTGGCGTTTCTGCGGGTGATCAACACCCCGCCCCGATCCATCGGTGAAACGAGTGTGCGGCGCCTGCGGGAGTTTGCCGCTGCGCACGGGCTTTGTCTGCTGGAGGCCGCCCGCCGTGCCGACGCCATCCCGGAATTCAGCCTCCGTACCATGGGGGCATTCCGGGCATTCGTCAATCTTTACGACCGGCTTGTGGCCGCCGCCCAGGGGTCCGTGGAGGAATTGCTGGGGCTGGTGCTCACCGAAACCGGCTATCGCGAGTACCTGGAAAGATCCCAGCACATGGAAGATCAGGAGCGGTTGGCGAATATCGAGGAACTTCTCACCGTGGCCCGCCAGTTCGACGAGCGCTCCGGAGAAGCTGCCAGTCTGGAATCGTTCCTCGAAGAGACCTCGCTGGTCAGCGACACCGACGCACTCGACGAGAGTGCCGACCGGGTGACGCTCATGACGCTCCACGCATCCAAGGGCCTGGAGTTTCCCGTGGTGTTTCTGGTGGCGTGCGAACAGGGCATCCTTCCCCACGAACGCAGCCGCAACGACATGGATGAACTGGAAGAAGAACGCCGGCTCATGTTTGTCGGCATCACCCGGGCTAAGCAGGAATTGCAGATCAGCATGGCCGAGTACCGGGACTTTCGGGGCCAGCGCAAGCTGACCATCCCCAGCCAGTTTTTGATGGAATTGCCTCGCGAACATCTGGAAATTATCACGTCTTCCAGGGTGGCGACCCGGCCCGCATCGTGGGTGGGTACCAGTCCGGCTCCGCAATCCGTTTTCCGCGGCTCGACCTGGGAGGCTCCGCGCCGCACCAGTGCTATGCCGCCATCCCCACCGCGGCGTGCTCAAGGTGGCGCGCTGACTCCCGACGATTTCGTGCTCAATATGTCGGTCGTGCATCCTCGGTACGGCGTGGGCCGGATTGTGGCCCTCAGCGGTTCGGGCGACGCCCGCAAGGCCACCGTGGATTTCGGCGGTGCTATCGGCAAAATGAAATTCATCCTCTCTCAAAGTCCGCTGCGTCCGAAGTAACACTCCGCTTCATTGCCAGACGAGAGGGATCTTACGGATGAACGAAGAACACCAAGGCGATGCGGTCCATTCACAACCGGAAGAGTTGTCCAAACGATGGCGTCCTTTGCCCGCCATCGAGCGGCGTGTCCTCGGCGTGCTCGTGGAAAAGGCCAAAACGGTCCCTTCCTCCTATCCCATGACGCTCAACGCCATCGTCACCGGTTGCAACCAGAAGAGCAACCGCGACCCCGTCATGGAACTTACGGAAGAGGTCGTGGAGCGGGCACTGGACAATCTCCGCCAAATGGGTGCGGTGGGAATTGTTCAGGGTGTGGGTCGGGTGGATAAATACCGCCACTATCTTTATGAGTGGCTGGGGGTCAACAAAGAAGAACTGGCGATCATCGCCGAACTGCTTCTTCGCGGTCCCCAGACCGAAGGCGAACTCCGCGCCCATGCCTCCCGCATGGACCCCATCCCTGATCTACCCACCCTCCGCCAGCATCTGGACTCGCTCAAGGAGAAGGGACTGATCATCGATCTGACGCCACCCGGGCGGGGACACGTTGTGGCCCACAATCTCTACCCCGAGCCGGAACTGGCACGACTCAAGCAGCGGTACTCGGCCGTGGCCGTTCGGGAGCCATCCGTTTCGGCCTCTGACGCCCCGGAGAGCTCGGCCACGTTCAGCGATGTTCCCGGCCCCGTCGCATCTTCTCCGGAAGTCGAAGAACTCCGTCAGGAACTCAACGAGTTGAAACAAACGGTGGCCGGTATCCTCCAGGAGCTGGCCACCATCAAAAAAGAACTGGGGCTGAACGGCGAATCCTGAGCGGCGGGCGCATCCTCCGCGGATCAATCGGCACCTTCCGCCCGGCAACATCAGGTGAAAAGGGGGACTTCGGAAAACTGTGAGCCCAGAATCGGTTGGCTTGGCACACCCAACCAGCGATTCAAAAACGTGGCATAGAGGGAGCGAAAATCCACCTGGTGTTTGACGCCTCCATTCTCGACCTGGTCGAGCGGGGGATGCTTGCCGATCAAACCACCGTGGATGGCTCCCCCCATGACAAAGACCGGGGCCGCCGAGCCGTGATCAGTCCCTTTCCGTCCGTTTTCACGAATTGTCCGCCCAAACTCCGAATACGTATAAACAACCACCCGTTCCAGGAGCCGATCGCGCTGGAGGGCTCGTCCAAAAGCGGCCAGGCCACTGGCGAGCTCACCAAGCAGGGCACCATGATTGGCGGCCTGAAGGGCATGGGTGTCGAAGCTGCCCGGCTCGGTTCCGCCCAGGTCCACGCAGAAGATGCGGATGCCCAGGTCCGCGCGAATCAGGGCCGTCACGCATGCCAGTTGCTGGCCGAAATACGTATCAGGAAAATCCTCATGGCGAACCGAGGAAAGAACGGCCTCCAATCGTCCCAGATCCCGAGCAGCCTGTTCCCGCGCCGCTGCCACCCGATCCAGGAGGGATGCACTGGTCGTCAGCCGGGAACTTGCCCGGGCTAATCCTTCACGCAGATTCTGCAGCGCGTCTCGCCCGGCAGGAAAAGCAAAGAGTTCTTCCGGCTTCTGGCACCGCACCGCAGGCCGATGATGGCCGAGCATGGTCGTCGGCACCGGAATTCGGCCGGTGAACACTCCCCGCGTGGTCGCGCCCTGCGCGTGATCCGGAAGCGATTCCTCAAACCAGTGATCGAGCAGTCGGCCCAGCCAACCTGTTTCGCCGAGTGGGTCCTCGGGCCGAGCCGTCTGCCAGATTTCCATCGAGCGTTCGTGTGCTCCGGACGGATTGGGGTACCCCACTCCCTGGACGACGGCGAGGTGTCCTCCTTCCCACAACTCCATCCAGGGACGCAGTGCCGGATGAAAGCCCACCGCGTCCTGGAGTTTGATCACCTCAGCCTCTCGAAGTGCCAGGGTGGGGCGCTGCCGATGATAGTGGTCATCCTCATAGGGAACGACTGTATTGAGCCCGTCATTTCCGCCCGCCATCTGAACGGCTACGAGAATGGTCTCGTCCTTTGCCCGTGACAATTGCGTGCCCGTGTGGGCCAGGACCGCGGGAATCGGTGCGGTGGCACCGACTGCTACCGCCGCTCCGGAAACTTTGAGGAAATCACGCCGCGTCCACATGGGTATCCATCCTCGCTATTTGACCAAGTTGGGTTCGCTCCAAAGCTTGACGGTGTTTTGACCGGCAATCATCACGCTCGGCCGGCCGCTAATACCAGGCCAGCACGGTTGTTTTTCGACCATCGCTCAGGAGAGTTGGAACTCGGGCAAAGTTGCCAGAAAGGCCAGCGCCTCCTTTTTCGCGGTCTCGTCATGGGCCTCCTGGACAAGTTTCTGCCAATCCGCGCGGACCTCAGCGGGAGGCTCGCCGCTTAGGAGTGTTTCCACCAGCCTGGACGACCAGTCCGGCCGCGAGAGGACTTCCGACATCTGGGCCGTGGCCCCCCAATTTTCCCCACCAGACAGAAGCGCCCGGACGAGAGCCACATGCCGGGCAACCTGAGAACCCGTCAGCCAGGCCTGTCCGCGAGGCCAACCGGCCAGCGTGGGTGGATGGACGACATCCCAACCCAATTCAGCCAGCGTTTCCGCCGCACGGATGGTTGCCCGATATCCAAAGGGGCGTGCCACGGCAAGGTACACCTCGAGGGGTGATTTCACCCGGCGATAACGCTGATCTTTCAGACACTCCTCCCATCCCAGAAGAAGCGTCAATAACTCCGAGACCGGCCGCCCACCGAGCACCACCTCCTCTGCGGCGAGCAGCAATTGCTGGGGAATGGCAACCTCTGTGGTCACGAACCATCCGAACAATCTTCGCACCACGTTTTCAGCGGTTTCCCGATCCCGCGCCAGGGCCCTGGCCACATCCTCCGCCCGCAGATCCCCCGTCTGCTCGCCGACTGTTTTCGGCCGCGGATCGTGTTCGTAGTCCAACACCCGCAATCGGCCGGAGGAAACAAACATCCCTGTGTACGCCCGGGCAATATCCGCCACCAGGGCTGCTTTTTCACGGGGGTCGTCGCCGACGACATACTGCACAAGGAACCGGCCGATTTGCTCCTGGGGCTGGGATCGATAGTTTGAGGGAGCGCGCAGATTGAGCAAAAGCGCCGGATGCGTCAAGGCGAAGGTGAATACTTTCTCCAGCGGCTCAAACGCCCTTTCCCGCAATCCACTACGAAAATCGTGGTACAAGCGGAGCGGCTCCACACGCAGGGCTGACACGGCAAACAGGTCCAGCCAGAAGAGAGTCAGCATTTCGCGAAATGGCTGGGGCGATTCCACTAATCGACCAAGTTGCCAGGTGCGGTACCCTGCCAACTGGCCGCGCTCGGCGCTTAGCCCCTCCAAATCTTGAATCTCTTGCCAGCGCGGACCTGCTTGCATGCCACCAACAAGCCGCGCCAAAGCCTGCGGTACATCCAGACCCACCAGGGCCTCGCGCTCCTCGATGACGAGGGAACCAACAGCCCGGCGGAGTAATCGACCGGCCAACTCTCGGTCCAGCGCCCCACGATGGAAGCCCTCGGGCTGCGCGATCATGATGGGAATCCTCCGCTATGGGACGGCCTCTGAATCACGGCCTCGTCAATTCAAGCTGAAAATCCCATCGATTGCTGCGGTCGCGAAAACTCTCGGTAACCCGCAGTTCGCTCAGCAGCTTGAGCACCGTGAGAAGCTGCGAGAGCTCTTGCTCCGCCTTCTCCCGGCTGTGTCCTTTTTCCGCCATATTCTGGGCGATCAGGGCCTCCTTGTTGAGTTCCAGCAGACGAACGATCTGCGTTCCCAGGACCTCAAGCTGCGTCGTTACCGCCTTTTGCACGCTTTGCACGGCTGCCTCCTGCGCTGCCAGGGCATCCAGGATGTCTTTGGCCAGCGGCTCGGCCGTGCTGAGGATCAGGTCCCGATCGCGACATGCCAGTACCGGGCTGAAGTTGAAGCGAATGTCAGCATGTTCTTTGTCACCTTCCGGATCTGGATTGAAATACGCCAGTGTGTATTTAACGCCCTTATACACCGGCCGATCGAGAATCATGCCCGGCTTGGCGTCCTGCCCGCGAACAAAATTGATCAGCCCCAGCGCGTTCTGGAAGCCCTCTTCCACAACCGGCTGAAACTTTTCCGGATTCTTCATGCGGAAGACAACCGCCACGGCGGGAAGCTGCACGGCTGGCGTGCCGACTTCCGGTGCATACCGCTGGGCCGCCACCACCACGCGGACATACGGCTCGAGCTCGGCAAGCACCTCCTCCGTGAAATTTCGACCCGTGAAGAAGATGCCCATCATGTTTTCGAAGAAGATCAGGCCGGATGTCCTCTCCGGGAAAAGCTCATTCTTCTGGGCGTAAAAATCGCGAAGGTTCCGGTAGAAGCTCGCCGTGAGTACGGTGCCGGGCACATGAATCGGCGGCAGGACGCCATCTTCCGGAGACGTCACGGCGAAAGAGAGCGTGCTGGGCCACTCGGCGACTTCCCCTGTTTGCAGCGTACCCTTCACACGGTTTCCCTCAATGCTCAGTCCCACAGCGAGCCACGGGGCCTTCTGAAGGGCCGTCACTGTTCCCGCCAGCAAGAGGATGGGCAACGGCTGGCGCCCCTGTTCCAGGCCTTTTGCCACGTTGGGAAGTGCCCGAAGTGTCTCTAGGTCCAGATAGAGCACCAAGTTATGATCAGCGGTGGCCTTTGCCGCGGCGGCAAATTTCGGATTGTCCCGCAGGCCCCCGCCGCGAGAATCCTGGATGCGGTCGATGATCTGCTTCATTAAGTCGGGCTTATTGGTCAGGATGAGGCGATTCTCGACAATCGCGTGAATCTCATCTCCGCCGAACGTCCATGCCGTCACACCGCGGTAATCGGCCGATTTTACCCGATCCGGCTGGCCCTTGTTCTCCGCGTCGAGTTTCGCCAATCCAAGGAGAAACTCGTGCACGTCCCGCAAGAGCTGACCGTCCTGGGCCTCCGCGATCACGAGGACCTCTCCCCGTGGAAGGGCCGCCACAAACAGACCACCGCCCAGCAATTGCTTGAGGAGCGTCCAGCGGTCCTTTTTCGTGTGGACCTCCACCAGCCCCACCAGGGCGTCGGCCTGCTTGAGTCCGGGATTGGCCAGCGCTGCGCGGAACCCCGGATTGCTTTCGACGGCCTGGCGCAACGGGGATTTTTCCCACTGTTCGATCAGGCTCGTCGGATTCTTCAGGACCAGGGTGGCCACCGCGTTCTGCGGGATCCAGGCGGTGGTGGACTGGATGTCGCCCGCCGGACACCAGCCTTGCCAGCCCCCAATTAGCAACGCGACCACGCTCGTCAGCAAAAGCGATTTGAGACCTCGCATGAGCACACCTCCCAAATCCAATCAATGTTCACGGTTTTTCAGCGAATTGTCACAGCATCAGCTTTCGCGATGACTCATTTGCGGCCACTTCACAAATCCCGGTACCAGAAGCACAGGTAGGACAGTCCAAAAAACAGCACCACCGGCAGGGTGTAGCTGAGGGCTACCCGCCCCGGTCGGATGTCCTTGTATTCCAGGTCATGCTGGAAAAAGTCGGGACGGCGTTCCCTTCGTTGCGGTTGCCCGGAAAAGACACGCAGAAATTCGTCCGCCTGCTGTTGGAGGATGGCCACATCCAGCGGATTCACCTGATCGGAAGAGGTGGTGGCGCGCCAGCTCTTTCTGAACACGGTGGGCAGTGCCTGGTTGAGGCTGATGGGAGAAAACTCCGCCAGTCGAAACGTTGTCAGTACCGCGTTGATCGGATACCACACAAAAAGGACCACCAGAAGGGCCACCCAGGCGTTCCGAAGGAGCACGCCCATCAAAAAGCCCAGGCTCAAAACGCCCAGCAGCACCAGCGCCACAATTCCCAGCCCGACAATCGCCCCGTAGGTCGTGACGGGGTCAGGCTTCACCGGCCGATCAGCCAAACCTGTGATCAATGCCGCGGGGATCACCGCCACGACAAACACGAGGAGCACCGCAATCGCTCGTGCCAGCCACGCCGCCCCGAGATATTCCAGCCGTGTGATCGGGCGACTCAAGATGCCGTCGGCAGCCGCTTCCAACTGTCCTGAACTGACCGCACTGGTGCCCAGAATGATGACCACCACAAACCAGGGGAAAACGAGGAAGGGAAAAACCAGCGAGGCCAGCATCACCGGCTGAGTCAGAAACGACCAACCCGTCAGCACAGTCAAAAAGCTGAGCACGATCGCTGCTGCCAGCCACAGTCGCACCAGCCAGCTCCGAAAGAGTGTCCGGAGCTCAAGTCTGACTAGTGCCTGGGTGGGGAGCAGCAGGTCGCGGAGCATCTTGAAACCGCTTAAAGCCATGGAGTTCATCCTCTTGGAGAAGCTGCAAATAGGCGTCTTCGGTGGCCCCCAAGCCCGTTTGCACACCATGCAACACCACGCCCGCCTGATCCACTCTTCGGAGCACCTCGGCGAGTGCCTCGGCCCGGCTGACTTCGCCGTTGACAGAAATCCGTACCCGCCGCGGATCCAGCCACTCCGCGGAAACCACGGGAAGCTGAGCCAGCATCCCCGCCAGTCGTCGCAGGTTGTCTTCCGTGCCCTCCAGGTCCAGAAAGAAGCTATCTCCCCGCAGCCGCCGCTTCATCTCCGCGATCGGACCGCAGAAAATCATTCTGCCTTCGTGCATGACCCCCACGTGTGTGCATACCTGGTCGATATCCGCCAGAATGTGCGTCGCCACAAGAATCGTTCTTTCTCGCCCAAGCTCGCGAATCAGATCGAGGGCGAAGCGCCGGGCGGCCGGATCGAGTCCTGCCGTGGGCTCGTCCCACAAAAGTAAGAGCGGATCCCCCACGAGGGACGCGGCAATTCCCAGACGCGTCGTCTCGCCGGTGGAAAGGGTCGCGATTCGCTGGTCGGCCACACCCAGCAGCCCTACCGCCCGCAGCAAGGACGCGATCCGTGGTCGCCGCACGTCCGCCGGAATGCGATACAACTGTCCGACCAGGTCGAGGTATTCAAAAGGTTTCAGATGTCCAGGGAATCGCGGGTTGGTGGGCAGATAGCCGACCAACCGCCGGACCGTCACGGACTGCGGCCCACACACATGGCCGAAAATCCATGCCCGCCCTGCCGTGGGACGCTGAAGCCCCAAAAGCAGCTGCAGGGTGGTCGTTTTTCCGGCCCCGTTCGGTCCCAGGAAGCCGAAAATAACCCCCTTGGGGACGCGAAAACTCAGATCGTTGACGGCGATCACTTCACCGCCGTAAACCTTCGTCAGATGTTCGGTTTCGATTGCCCAGGTCTCGTCCGCCACACCGGTTGCCTCGCCATGGGGCCGTTTCATTGCTATTCCCTCGTCGCCTGCCAATCAATACACCTGTCAATGAGTATTCGTTACAGATGGCAAAATCTTTGCAAGACCCCTGGTGGACAGACCGGTTCGGGTTGCCCTCTCAATTCCCCAAATTCTCAACTCCGGATCCCCATCCCGTTCCACACCCGTCCCCCGGATCCGGTGGCCTGTGATCGCCGCGGGGCGGAGAATCACCGCCGCAAAGGTTCTCCCGCCCTTGATGTTTGCCTCATTGCTACAGAAGCCAATTTTTTCTCCTGGAACTCTGTAACTCTTTTGCCACCGTCTTGTTCGAGAGGGATCCCAGGACGCGGCTCGGATTGTTGGACACCGTTCGCAGCCGCGGTCATAATAAATGTGCCAGAGACCAGCGTGCCCAATTATTCGCGCCGTGTTCTGCAAAGAGGTTTGGGGGATGTAACGATGTCTCGTTTGAACCGCCGCCGGTTCATTTTCCATTCTGCCCATACCACCGTGGGTCTGTCAGCGACGTTAGCATCGCTTCGAGCGGGAGAAGTTCTCGCGGAGTTCCTGGAAGTCGAGACGCCGCCCCGCAAGAGTGCGCCACCCCTGCGGCTGTGTCTCATCTCGGGAAGCGAAGAGTACCGCTCCGATGACAGTCTGAACTGGCTGGCGGACTATCTGGAGCTGAATTACGGGGTCAAGTCCCATAAGGTCTTCGCCAAAGGACTGACCGAATTGCCGGGGCTTGAGGCCCTGGACAGCAGCGATTGCATGGTCCTCTTCACCCGGCGGCTGGAAATCACCGGCGAACCGTTGGAACGGATCAAACGCTACATCGAATCAGGCCATCCCATTGTGGGAATCCGCACCGCCAGTCACGCCTTCCAGAATTGGCTGGAACTCGACAAGCTCGTGTTCGGAGGCGATTACCAGAACCATTACGGTAAGGACCTTCACCCTTACATCGAGGTTGCCGAGACGGGAAAAAATCACCCCATCGTGCAGGGCTTTGAGCCTTACACATCATCGGGTAGCCTGTATCGCAATCCCAATCTCGCACCGGATACGACGGTTTTTCTCAAGGGAACCATACCCGGGCACGTTGAACCCGTCGCCTGGGTCCGCCTATATAAGGGGGCCCGCGTGTTTTACACCTCGCTGGGCCATCCGGACGACTTTCGGCAAAAATCGTTTGTGCGGATGCTCGTGCGGGCGATCTTTTGGGTGTGTCGCCGCGAGCCCCCGGATTGATCGTTCACGTCCGATCCAGCGTTCGTCCGATTCTTGGCCGGCTTTCTCCACCAGCTCGTTCGCACCACGGAGTTTACTGGGCGGCGATAAACAGTCGCTTGCGTAAAAGATAGGCGTGGCACAGGGCGAGAGCCAGGGCATCGGCCACGTCGGGTGGTTCAGGAGGCTCAACCAGCGCCAGTTCCCGCTGGATGGCCCGCTGGATCTGGGCCTTGCTCGCACGCCCCGATCCCGTCAGAAGTCGTTTGACCTGCGTGGGCGCGTAGGCCACCACGGGAACCCCCGCCTGTTCTGCAGCCAGACAGATCACCCCTCGGGCATGACCCATGAGGATAGCGGTTCTTGGTCGCTGGTAATGAGAAAAGACTTCTTCCAGAGCGACCGCGGCAGGGTGGAAGCTCTCCAGGATTTCCCGCATGCCGTGAAAAATGGCGCCGACCCGGGCAGGGAGGTCTTTGTGAGTGGGAGCGCGAATGACTCCCGCTTCGCAGAGCGTCGGCGGCGTTCCCTCTGTAATCTCGATGACACCGTAGCCGGTGACCCGCAATCCGGGGTCGACCCCCAGAATGCGCTGTTTTCCCAAGGACTCCGAAGCCGTCATCGATTGCGAGGAAAATCGCTTCATGAAATTGACCATCCCTGAATGGCAAGCCAAGAACGGCCGATTCTCCGTGGCCAGCAATTCATTTTTTGTCGTTGATGCGCTTCGGAAGTTTGCTCAATCGCCGGAGCGATTCTCGATTCGCCAGGTGGTGCCGTCGGGACGATCCTCCAGGACCACCCCGAGTTCCGCCAGGCCGCTGCGGATGCGGTCGGCTACCTGAAAGTTTTTGGCCTTGCGTGCTTCCGCCCGAATGGCCACCAGTAGGTCCAGCAGTTTGGCTGTCAGGCCGCTTTCCTCGACCGTTTTTCGCGAGGGTGGCGGCGTGCGGAACAGTCCCAGGACGTTACCCAGTTCTTTCAAAACAGTCGCCCCCTTGACCAGATTCGTCAGCTTTTCCGGGGTTCGCGAGGCCGGCTCCTCCAGCCGATTTTCGTCGATGTACCGATTGAGGCGACGTACCAGCTCGAAGAGTTCACCAATGGCTCCCCCGGTGTTGAAATCGTCGTCCATGAATTCGAGGAATTTTTCCCGGTGGGCGTGGACATCCTTGAGAAATGGATCGTCGCCCGGCGAAAACTCGCCCTCTTCCCGTCGTGTGGGAGCAGGCAGCGTGTAAAACGACCGTCCTGTGATACGCTCAAAACGTTCGAAAAACCTGTAGAACGTCTCGACGGCGGTTTCCATCTCTTGCAGGCGACGCTCGCTGAACTCAATTGGCCGTCGATAGTGTGTGGAGAGAATGAAAAAGCGAATGGTCTCGGGCCGGTACTCCGCAAGGAGTTCCCGGAACGGACTGGCCCCTTTGGACTTGCTGATCTTGCCTACCTGCTGAGCTTCCAGATCGTCGGCGGGTCGGGTGTGTCGGCCGCCCACTTTGCCGATTTCGTCGGCGGCCTGCATCAGCCCGTTGTGCAGCCAGTAGCGGACCATCGGCTTACCGTGCCGGGCCTCACTCTGGGCGATTTCATTCTCGTGATGGGGGAAAACCAGGTCCAGCCCGCCGCCGTGAATGTCGAACGTCTCGCCGAGGATCCGACTGCTCATCACGGAGCACTCAATATGCCAGCCAGGGCGGCCGGGACCCCACGGACTGTTCCAGAACGGCTCATTCGGCTTGGCGGACTTCCACAGGGCAAAATCGTACGGCGATCGTTTGCGGTGGGCACCTTCCCCACCCTCGGGCAGCATGGATTCCAGTTTTCGGCCGCTCAGTTTGCCGTAATCGGGAATTTTTGTTACGTCGAAATAAACATCGCCGTCCGCGGGATAGGCATAGCCTTTGGCAATCAGGTCCTGAATGAACTCGATGATGGCGTCGATATTCTCGGTAGCGCGGGGAAAATGGTCGACCGTGTCAATTCCCAGGGCCTGAAGATTGGCCATGTAATCGGCAATCATTTCCTCCGCCACCTGGGACATGGGGATCCCGCGCCGCTGGCTTTCCGCGATGAGCTTGTCATCCACATCGGTGATGTTGACGACCCACGTCACCCGGTAGCCGTTGTAGGTGAGATAGCGTTTGATCGCATCGAAGATCACCGGACCGACCATGTGGCCGATGTGGCTGGGTTTATAAACCGTCGGTCCGCACAGATAGATGCCCACCTGGCCGGGTTTGACGGTTTCAAAAGGCTCTTTTTTTCGGGTCAGGGTGTTATAGACGCGGATCATAGGTACGACGATCGCTTACAATGCCATGTTCAGAAGTGTTTTCCGAGTTTTTTCCCTTTGCCTGTTGGAAAGCGTTGAAGGTGACCGATGGAAATCCACGACAGCTCTGGCGAGAGCGGCCATGGGACTCGTTTTCAATCCTGAGCGGTCGACCTCCACAAGAGGACGACGGCCTGGGCAGCGATGGCCTCCTCGCGACCGACGGCGTCCACGCCTTCACCTGTTTTGGCCTTGATACTGATCTTCTCCGGGGAAACTCCCAGGATGTCTGCCACGCGTTTTTTCATTTCGGGGATATAGGGGGCCAATTTGGGTTTCTGAGCGTGGATGGTGCAATCGAGGTTGGCGAGCTGCCATCCCTGTTCGCTGGCCATCAACCACGCCCGCCGCAGCATATCATCGGACGCCCGGCCGCGGTTGGCTGGATCGGTGTCCGGAAAAAGCTGGCCGATGTCGCCCAGGCCTGCCGCCCCCAAAATGGCGTCGGTGACAGCATGGAGGAGCGTGTCGGCATCGCTGTGTCCTACCGCATGGCGATTGTGCGGGATCACAACCCCCCCTATGAGAAGCGGCCCTGGCTCCTCCAGGCGATGGATATCCGTCCCAAGCCCTATCCTGTGCGATATCATTCGCTTCGTTAAAAAACCTGGTCACTTCAAGCACGTTGTGGACTCGTAACATGTCACCGAGCCACAACCATTTGCATGTTGGGTGAGCGTCTTCTTTCCAACGACTTCTGACTGCCGGTGTAAAATTCTCGGAGTGGCGGACTCTTTGACCGATTGCAGCCACCACGCGTATTCGGTGCTCCATCGGGTGGTTTTAATTATCGACAAACTTTGCCTGGATTATAGCCCTTTCCCGGTATTCTCACAACTCCGCATCTGGATGGTGGATCCCCGTTTTGGTGGAGATCTGTGAGAGGTCAGAGGTTCGTAACGAGGGGTAGCGGCAATCCATGGATTGCGTCTCCTCAACACGAGCTGAACTGAACGGGCGGGACTCGGTCGGTGGAATGGATTGTCCGAGGTTGAAATATGGGCCTGACAAGCAGCTCTGGCCGGGCAGGTTGCACCGGCGAGTATGCCCCCGTCGAGGTCCGCATCCCATTCCACTGGCGTAGCTGAAAAGGGATGACGCCACCTGTGTCGTGCCGGCCGGTGGCGGATTGGGTCTGTGATTGGTTTGCGGTGGGCAGGCGATTTTTCCGTCAGAGAGCAGCAAAATGAAAAAGTCAAGCAGCCGAGTTCCTTCCATCCGTGTGAAACGGGTGTACGATCCTGCCTCGCCAGACGATGGTTTTCGCGTTCTGGTCGATCGGCTCTGGCCCCGTGGGATCAGAAAGGAGCAGCTCGTTCTCGATCTATGGATGAAGGATGTCGCACCGAGCGATGCGCTGCGCAAATGGTTCGGGCACGATCCTGCCAAATGGGAAGAGTTTGGGCGTCGCTATCGCGAAGAACTTCAACAACGGCCCCAGCAATTGGACTTGCTCCTTTCCCACGCCTTGAGCTCTGGATTGACCCTCCTGTTCGCGGCTCACGATCGCGACCACAATCAAGCGGTTGTTCTGCGGGAAGTGCTCCTGGAACGCGCCAGGAGCGGTGAGAACCAGACCGGTCGTTAGACCGTCTCGAAAGATGAAAGCAGCTACGGGCCCACGCGTTTTTTGTCCCCGAAGTCGTTTCCCGCGTTAGTTGACCGGTATACCGAGAACCCTTTTTCCGTTTGGGTGAAGAGGTACAGTCCATGGAAACTGACCCAGCCAGTCGTCAGCTACGTCAGGCCATTCGGTTGGTTGTCCTGTTAGGACTGGTAAGTCTGCTCGCGGACGTCACCTACGAAGGTGCGCGGAGTGTCGTCGGGCCTTATTTTCAGGTGCTCGGTGCCAGCGCTGCCGTGGTGGGTGTGGTCGCTGGGCTGGGAGAACTCGTCGGCTACGTGCTACGGTTGGGATCGGGTTACCTGGCGGACCGTACACGCCGCTACTGGATGCTGACCCTCATGGGATACGCGATCAACCTGCTGGCCGTCCCAGCGCTGGCTTTGACCAGTCGCTGGGAGGTGGCTGCCGCTCTGGTGGTCCTCGAAAGAACGGGCAAGGCGCTGCGGACTCCGGCCCGAGATGCCATCCTGTCTCACGCCACGGCAAGAATCGGACGAGGATGGGGCTTTGGACTCCATGAGGCCATGGATCAGATCGGCGCGATACTCGGGCCGATGGTCGTGGCGGGCATCCTGCTGGCGGGCGGATCGTTCCGTACGAGCTTCGCTGCGCTGGGGATTCCCGCGATCCTGGCCCTTCTGGTACTCGCGGTGGCCTGCGCGCTTTATCCCCGTCCCCAGGAACTCGAGTCCAAAGCTCCCGATCTTCGTATCAGGGGGTTTTCGGCGTCATTCTGGCTTTATATGATCGGGGCTGCCTGCGTGGCGGCAGGTTTTGTGGACTTTCCCCTGATTGCTTATCACTTCGAGAAAGTTCGCCTGTTGCCGGCCGGTTGGATTCCCATTTCCTATGCCCTTGCGATGGCAGTGGACGCGGTGGCGGCCCTTATCTTTGGACGGCTCTTTGATCGCATCGGGTTTCTGGCCGTCGCCATAGGGGTCCTGGCCTCGGCACTTTTTGCACCGCTTGTTTTTCTGAAGGGAACGGTCGGCGCGGCCGTTGGTCTGGCATTGTGGGGCATTGGCATGGGAGCCCAGGAGTCGATCATTCGCGCGGCCGTGGGGGCCATGGTGCCCTCCGAATGGCGCGGCAGGGCGTACGGGATTTTCAATGCCGGCTATGGTCTGGCGTGGTTCGCTGGCAGTGCCTGCATGGGTGTGTTGTACGGTTTCTCGCTCCCGGTATTGGTGGCTTTCTCCGTGGGGGCACAACTCGCCTCGCTGCCGTTCTTCCTGCTTGTGATCCGCACTGTGAGGAAAGAATCAAGCTGAGTAGCCAGACGATCATTTAAGAGGGGATGACTGGGAGGGCAGATCACGCGCCGGCGCGGAACGGGCCGTATGGACCATAGCCGAACCGCATTCCGGTAGGGGCAATTCATGAATTGCCCCTACCAAAGCTTTTGACGCTCACATATCCAGGCGTCGGAGGGACCTGTTCGTTAGGTCCGGTTTTTCCGGAGGGACGTGCTTGTCACGTCCACTTTTCAACCTTTGATAATCCATCCCTGTTTGACCGGGCACGATAAGCGTGCCCCTCCGAGTCGTGTTTCGGAGGGACGTGCTTGTCACGTCCGCTTTTCGACGTTGGACAGTCCACTGCCTTTCGCCGGGGACTGAAGTCCCGCGCCGAAAGCGGGGCTAAAGCCCCGCACTCCATGGAGTGCGGCGATTCATCGCCGCTTTTTGGTGAAGGCTTTAGCCTTCACCACCTTGCCGTCGGTCCAAATGGAACAACGATGACCGATGGGGCCGATTCCCGAATCGCCGTGACGCCCCATGGACCGTGGCCGGACCGCATTCCGGTAGGGGCAATTCATGAATTGCCCCTACCAACAGATTGCGCCCGTGGTATCTCACACATCGCTGCAAAAGTAGGGAAGGGTCAAGCGCACGCCGCTTCGAGAATCCAGGTGACACTTACCCAAGAATCTCGAATAGATTTATCTTTCAGGCCAGCTTTTCAGCGACAGCAAAGTTATTCCGTTCCATTGCGATCAGGACGCAATTTCACTGATCAGATGTAATACATCTGCGTGTCGAACTGTCGGGCGCGTTCGAGGAGTTCGGCAAAAGTGATCGAATAGAGCATGTCCCGCTCTTTTTTCTGGATCTCCTGCCATGCCTGGACGAGTGCCTTGACGGCGGGCGAATCGGGAGAGGAACTCACGGCAAAATTGACGTCCGGCTGCTTGTTACCCTCGACGATGTCCATCACCTGGCCCAGCGTGATTTCAGTGGGGGGAACGGCCAGCCGGTAGCCTCCTGCCGCCCCTCGCGTGCTTGCCACCAAGCCAGCGGCTTTCAGTTGCAACATGATCTGCACGAGAAACCTTGAGGGAACGGCGTGACGCTCCGCGATTTTCCTTACCTGGACCGGCCCGCCGGATTCGTACCGGGATGCCAGTTCCAACATGGCCACACACGCATATTCCGTTTTCGCGGATATTTTCATATCAACCTCTCTTGCACGAGAGAGCTTTCCCAATGGTTTTCACCAGCCAATTGTTTACCGCATGTCCCTTTCCGCTGCCCCACTCTCCCAGCTACGCCTTCCTCGGTTCCCTGATCAGCCCGCGGCTCCAGGTTCGGTCCTGTGAATGATGGCCGCCGACGATGTCCTTTCGCACGTATTATCCTGCTACGCTGCTCATCGCTCGGACCGCCGTCCCATGGCCGCCGTGCCCCGCTGGATGCCTCTTAGGTTTCCCCGCCGCGTCACAGATTTCCGTAGGTTGTCGGCGGAGGTGGTGGCGGTTGATCGTCCGCCAGATGCAAGCCGCACTCCGTTTTGCCCGTGCCGCTCCAGCGTCCCGCACGTTCATCCTCGCCGAACAAAACTGGCCGAGTGCATGGCCAGCAACCAATGCTCGGATAACCCTGGTCGTGGAGGGGATTGTAAGGGATCTCTTCCGCGAGAATTCTTTTCCACACGTCGTTCTTGGTCCACCGAGCAAGAGGGTTGATCTTTACCAGTCCGAATTTCTTGTCCCACCCCACGATGGGGGCGTTTGCCCGATGGGGACTCTGATCCCGCCGAATCCCGCTGATCCACGCCCGATAGCCGACCACCTTGCGCTTCAAAACCAGGACCTTTCTTTCGTAGCAGCACCGGTCAGGGTTGGTTTTGTAAACGGGCCCACCATTCTGCCGTTCGTATTCTTCCACGGACAACTCCGGCCGGGCAAATTCCACCTCGATTCCATACTTTTCAGCGATCCGATCCCGCAGCTCCAGTGTTTCCTTGAACTGATAACCGGTGTCCAGGTTGAACACGTGGACCCGGGGCTCGAGCCGGGCCAAGATCGAGAGGATCACGCACCCTTCCGGGCCGAAGGCCGTGGCCATGGTTAACTTGGGAAAGAACGTATCAATGGCCCAGCGGAGGATGACCTCGGCTGGCGCTTCTTCCAGGATGGTGCTCACCTCCTGGAGCCGGCGGAGTTGGTCCTCCGTGGGGGAGAAGACCACCCCTTCTCCGGCCACGGGGGGAAAGTCGGATAAATCCACTCGCCACGCCGGGCGCCAGGGATCTATTTCCGCCAAGTGGTTTTCTTTCGATCGCCATTCATCAGTAATTTTATCAACCATTTCAACCGCCGGGATAGGTCGTCGAGTCGTTGTGTGAAGCATTCGAGGGTTACTCCCTTGGTCGCGTTCGATGATCTGAAGGCTGGGAACGGTCCAGGGGACCTTTTTGCCCGCGCGCACCAGGGCGTATTTTGTCCACCGGTTGGACACAAAAATGGTCCGGTTTCGCCGACAGAATCACCGATATTATTACATTGTTGGTCAACAAAGTCAACTATTATCATTAATCTCATCGACCAGACACTGGTTCGGGCTGAAAAGTTCGCATCCGGTACGGCCGCGGAATTAGAAAGGGGGCCAGCTTTTCGAGAGAGTCTGGGATTGCGTACCCGACACATCTGCACTTCCTCTCGGCCGACGAGGACGAGGACGTCCCCACGGGCTGGCGCGGGCGCAGGGATTCAATCGGTAGGGACCTGACGGTAGGGGCAATTCATGAATTGCGCCTACGGAGCCGCTTTTTTCCGCGTTGGATTAGCCACTTGGAACGGCGGCCTGTTGCCGACGCGATGATATCCTGTCACACGAAGAATGGGATGGCCAGCGGATATTTGACCAGGCGACCCTGATTGGCCTGCCACGCCACGTAGAAAACGCACAGCACCACGGCGACGGCAAACCCGTACCAGAGCGGGAGCGATAGTGTAATCCCCAGCGGAATGAGGGAGACGATGAATCCCACCGCGGCGACGCACGCCCCGTAAATCAGATAAGACATCACAAAATTGGCCGCGTTCTTGCCATGGGCATCCAGCTCAGGGAAGCGATCTTTTCCCAGTTGCCAGATAAGAAATGGCACCACAAGGGCAAACCCGGGAAGCGTGATGTTGAGGAGCAGCGACAGATGGAGAAGCATCGCCCAGAACCGACCGTCCTGGAGCCGTTCCCGTAATCGCCATCCGACGACAGGCGAACTTCTTTGTTGGCCGGAAGAATCAGAAAGCAGCCGGGCCTTGGCTGCCGCAAACTCCTCGTCGGTCAGGGCTCCCGCCTCGTGAAGGCGATGAAGGCGTTCCAGTTCTTCCGCCAGTGTCACAGCCCAACCTCCCGCAGTGCACGAGCCGAAGTGTCGTTCTCGTCACTCTTCGGGTGACGGCATCTCGCCGAGCGCCCGCGTCTTTTCTTTTTCCCTCTGCGCCTTTTCCCAGGCCTTTTGGAGATGTTCCAGGGCATGGGGCGGATTGTAACTGCTGATATCGCTGACGTACCAATCAGAAATCTTCGCGGTTCGCAGGGGATAGCGATTTAAAATGACTGTGACGAAGAACGTCCGCTTGACATTGTTGGTGTCAAAGTAGGTCACTGCGTAGCTTTGGGCAACCTTGATGAGCGTGTCCTCCCGCCAGACGCCTTCGTTGTCGAAAAACCTGATTTTGGTACGGGGATCTTTACCCAGCAGGATGATCGCGCGCACCTCCTTCCGCTCCAGAAACGCCTCGAGGTCCTTTCGGGCGGTACTGTCCGGGGGGTATTTTTCCCATAGATGCTCGTCCAGGGGAGCCCGATCGAAAGCCGACCGACTGAGCTGATGCGCCTTGTGTGGCTGGTCGTGGAGGAGATAGTCAAAAAACAGCATGGCGAATTTCTGGGCCTCCTGATTGAGCAGGTAGCGCCGCAGCATCCAGTGAGACGGCCCTCCGACCAGGCAGAAGACGCTCAAACCCAGTCCGATCAGGGCGGCCGTCCTTCCGGTAAGCGGCGGCTCAAACTGATGAATGCGGATCCAGGCCCAGAGACTCACAATGACACCGGCAAGGGCAACCACCCATAAAGCCGGCCCAAGGAAGGCACTCAGCGAGAGGACACCCAAAACCCAGGCCACCACGGCTGCCGCACTGAGAGGACGGTAGGCCGCCGCTTCTGGCACGACTGTGTCGGGCGGTGCCGCCCGTGCTGTTTCCTGGCTCATACGCTGGCTCCCACGCGATACGACAGATGAGGCCTGAATCCGCGCCGCGATTCCTTTGTTTCGGCCCACAACGGCCGGGGCACTCTTCCAAAAAAGCTATCCATGGCGGGTGGGACTGATGACCCTGGAACGACATTCAGTGGCGTCAAAAGACTTCTGCCACAGTCAATCTTCCCTCGACGCCGACGATTTCCACCCAATCCGGACCGGGGATTGTTATTTTCCTAAATTACCCGGTTTCACAAGCCGCGCCGCGACCCTTTTCGATCTACGCTCGTCACGCTGCTTTGTTTTACTGGCCGACACTATCTCGGCGGGGCCGATTCGGTGGTGAATCCTCCGCCGGAAGTCACCTGCTCTTCCAGCTTCTGGGCCCGTTCGTAATACGTCTGGAAAATATTCTTGGCCCCTGGGAAGGCGGCCACTGGCCCGCCGTAGCGAGCCGCTTCCGCTTCCGAAACGGACCGCGAGAGCGCTCCTTTGGAAAGATAACTGGCCACGCGGGCCCACTGAACGCCCAGCGGCGTGCCGTCCTCGCTAAGAATCGGCGTCATAAATGGTTTGGTACCGAGCGGAGCGAGATGGAGGGAAAAATTGAACAACCAGCACATGAGGATGCCGGTGAAGAGACCCATTACCACCGCCCCTGCCTGGTTGAGATAGAGATTGAATCGCACCTTCACGCGGGACAAGAATGCCGTCGCGATATGAAGAATGATCATCGACACAGAAAAGACCAGCCAGAATGCCAGAAAGTCGTAAAAGTATGTGAGGTTCGGGCCGATCATGTCCTCCATCATTCTGGCGGCTGGCTCGAAGAAATTCGTGGCCAGGATACCCGCCATCAAGATGTTGACGAATCGGATGAAGGCACTCCACAGCCCCTCGCGAAAGATGAAGCCCACGCACGCGCCAACGATGACGATCCACAACAGGTAGACCAGCATGAGTATGTTCTCCTGTCTTTATTCGCTGTGAGCTGACCGCAACGGCCTCTCGGAGCTGTAATTCTCAGCCCTGGAGGACGCGGGCAAGTTCCTCGTAGGAGGTGATTCCCTGAGCCAGCAGGAGCACGCCCTCTTCCTGGAGCGTGGCCATCCCAGCCGCCCGGGCCGCCTTCCGGAGTGTGGCGTAATCCGGCTGTCGGCCAAGAATTTTTCGCAGATTGTCGTTGACCACCAGGACCTCGAAAACGGCGCACCGTCCGAAATACCCCAATCCCTGGCATTGCGGGCAGACTTCTTTTTCCTCCGGAGTGGGCACGTGGGGACGGAAGAACGCCTGAATTCGTCCTGGTGGAATCCCCAATCGCTGAAGTAACTCCGGGGGAGGCGGATACGGTTGACGACATTTGTCGCACAGTCGCCGCATCACCCGCTGGTTCACCACTCCGATTACCTTCTCCGGAAACGCCTTGGCGGGTGGCTGAAGGGCCATGAGCTTGAGCAGGGCCTCACAACAGTCCTTGGCGCGGACCGTGGTGATGACCAGCCGGTTGTTTTCGGTTTCTTCCGCCAGCCGCTGGAGCACCTTGCCATTGGGAAGGTCGCGACACACAACGACATTCGGCTCCATGTGGAACACTTTGTCCAGGAAGCCGTCGAGATTCTGCCGATCCTGCGCGGTGATGATGTAGGGTTGAACGTTCTCGATAACCTCGTACGTTTTCTGCTCGTCTTCGATACTGATCCACTCCCGCGAGAAGCGATCTCCGCTGAGAATGGCACAGGTCACCGTGGTCGTCAAACCATGACCAGGCGGTGCGGAAAAGACGATGATTCCCTGGGGAGCGTTGAGGAAATTCTTGATCGTTTCCTGAAGTTTGGGCCGCATCCCCAGGTCTTCCAGCTTGCGAAATCGGCTCGTCTTCTCCGAAAACTGGATGACAACTCGCTCCCCACCCGCCACACCCTGAGAGGCGAAGGTAAGGCTCAGCGGCACGTCGTGATAGCGAAGATCGAGTTTGCCCTGCTGTCGGCTTGTGCGGTCCTGGGGATTGAGACCACAGAGGATTTTCAGTACCTCAACCGCTGCCATCGCGGACTCCGGGGGCACCGGAGGCATATTGATCCACACGCCGTCGATCATGTAGCGGAGCGTCGTGGAAGTCGGAGCCACCATCAGATCGATCGCTTCGCCACGTCGGTCGAGTGCCTCGGCGATGAATTCCCGGGCACTCTGATAACCCGGATGCTGCCGCGCCGGAATGAGGCGGAGGTTCTTCTCCTGCTGAGTCTTGGCGATAGGATCGAAACGAATCGGTGGAGGAAGATCGTCCGGCGAAACGGCCACTTTGACCTCTTTACCGCTCAGTCGGCCGATAATTCTCTTAAAATGGGCGGCCGTAAGGACGCGATCTTCGATCGACACTTTCTTGTTGCGATGGCTGGTGTAAATCAGGGCCGGAACGAAGGTCGCCAGACAGACCAGAAGGTATCCGACAGGGAAGAACGGGATCAGCAGAAACAGGAAAAACGCGGCCACGAAGGAAAAGAAATAGAGGCCGTTCCAGAGATTGTGGTCCAGGTCCAACCGCTGGACATCCTGATTGATCCAATCCCCGATCGCCACCCAAAGAAGATACACAATCAAAAAAGCGACGATCTTGAGGATGCTGAAGTAAAAGCCCGGGCCGGACCACCCTCCGCCCTCCTGACCCCAGAGAAGCTCTGGCAGCAACCAGGGCGTGGCTGCCGACGCCACTGCCGACGTAAGTCCCATGCTGGCTCCCGCCAGAGAAAACAATATTCGACCCAGTTGCCGAAACGACAGACTGCTCTGCGTCATGAGGTTGCCTATCAGAGAATCCCAGGTGCCTTGACTTCGATCCCTTTCAAAGCCATCTGGAGAGCTTCCGGATTGGGAGCCACTTCGAAGGCCGTGGCGCGATCGATCAGGCGTCGCTCCACAAGGTCCTTCAGACTCATCGTGAAATCCTGCATGCCTTCCTCTTTCGACATGCGAATGACGTCCGCCAGCTTCTGGTCCTGCTCTTCCAGAACCAGCTTCTTGACCATGGGATTAAAAATCATGATCTCCACAGCCGGCACGCGTTTGAAATCGGGATGAATGGAAGGCAGCAGCTTTTGGGCGATAATGGCCTTCATGTTGAAGGCAATTGCACTACGGATTGCCCGGTGCATCTCCTGCGGGAACAGGTCCAGAATACGGCTGATGGTGCTCGGGGCGCTGGAAGCGTGGATTGTTCCGAACACAAGGTGCCCGGTTTCCGCGGCCTGGATCGCCGTCTCGAAGGTCTCCCGGTCACGCATTTCGCCCACGAGCATGACGTCCGGGTCCTCACGCACGGCGTGTTTCATACCGATCATGAAGTTTTTCACATCGATGCCGATTTCCCGCTGGTTGATCAGACATTTGTCCTCCGTGAAGGTGAACTCAATGGGGTCTTCCAGGGTGAGAATGTGCTTGCGGTAATGGCGATTGATCCAGTTGAGCATCGACGCAATGGTCGTACTCTTACCGGACCCCGTCACACCAGCGAGAAGAATCATCCCCTGATCAAACTGACAGAGCTTCTCCAGAATTGGGGGCAAATTGAGTTTTTCGAAGTCCGGGATGTAGTTATTGATGCGTCGCGCCACCAATCCCAGGTAGCCCATCTGCTGAAGCACGTTCACCCGAAAACGCCACGTCACGCCGTCCACATCCACGACGTGGGCGAAATCGCACCCTCCGTCTTCCTCCAGGATGCGACGCAGTCGCTCGTCCAGCATGGGCAGGATCAGCCGGATCATCTGCTCTTCATCAATCGGAGGGTGGTTTAACGGTCGCAGCGATCCCGCGACCCGGATATACGGCGGTCTGCCGACTTTCAAGTGAAGGTCGCTCCCCTCGAATTTGACCAGAGCGCGGAAGAGTTTATCGATTTCCAGATTTTTGGGTCGCTTGCCGAATACTGGCCGAACCGGCTCCTGCATTGTAGCCATTTTCCCAACCTCGCTTTTCTGCGATGACGTGCCTGAGCTACAGGGCGGTCTGCCCGCCCCTGCGACAAGACCCCTCCGTGCGGCGCCAAGGCCTCCTTTCCCGGAACCCCCACGTACCCAACCAAATGTTTATTATGATCGGAAACGCCTGTGGCGGAAACGTAGGCCCTTCACAGCCGGACCGGGATTCCGCAGCGGCGCAGATACTCCTTGGTCTCTCGGATCGTGTACTGGCCGAAATGGAAGATTCCGGCGGCCAGTACGGCGTCGGCCCCCGCTTTGAGAATCGCGTCGGCCATGTGCTGGGGGCACCCCGCCCCACCACTGGCCACAAGGGGAATCGACACGACCTCCCGCACGGCTCGGGTGATCTCCAGATCGTAGCCGGCCTGCGTGCCGTCTGCATCCATCGAGGTCAGCACGATCTCCCCGGCGCCCAGCCGTTCCACCTCTTTCGCCCAGGCCACCGCCTCCAGTCCGGTGCCCACCCGCCCGCCGTTGATATGGACCTCCCAGAACTCTTTGCCGTCCTTGATGACGCGTTTGGGGTCAATGTTCACGACGATGCACTGACTGCCGAATCTGCGAGCCGCCTGATAGACAAATTCAGGATTCCGGCAAGCGGCCGAATTGATGGAGACCTTATCCGCCCCCGCGTTGAGGAGCTTGCGGATGTCGTCCAGGGTGCGGATGCCACCACCTACCGTCAATGGCATGAAGACCACCTCCGCGGTCCGCCGAACGACGTCCAGCATGATCTCCCGTCCCTCATGGCTGGCCGTGATATCCAGAAAGACCAACTCGTCAGCGCCTTCTTCTTCGTATCGGGCGGCCACTTCCACGGGGTCACCGGCATCGCGGAGGTTGAGAAACTTGGTCCCCTTGACGACGCGGCCACGATCAACATCGAGACACGGAATCACACGCTTCGCCAGCATGGCGACCTCTGATCATCCACCATCCAAACCTTAACCGCCATTCATTCGTCTGGCACCAGCCAACTTTTTGTTCGGTGCTTCCACGTTCGGCGTTCACTCTTCGCCCAGAATGAGCCTACGAAAAACCGCCGGAGACAGTTCCTTCAAAGAGGACACCACCAGATCAGCCGCCGCCAGCATTTCTTTTGTTCGACCTGTGCTGGCCAGTCCAACGGCCTTCATCCCCGCCCGGTGCGCCGCCTCAATGCCCGGCGGTGCATCTTCCACCACGGCACAGTAGCGGGGATCAACACCCAGACGCTCCGCCGCCAGAAGAAATACTTGGGGATCAGGTTTCCCCCGGGTCACGTCCTTGCCTGTGACGATCGCTCCGAAATGGGCGGCCGGCCCCAACTTCCGCACGGTCAACTCCACGTTCTCCGGTGGGCCAGACGAGCCAATCGCCAATGCGAAACCCGCCTGATGGAGTGATTCCAGAAGCTCCGGGGCACCCGGCATGATGGGAAAATTCTCCCTAATCAGTTCGCGAAATGCCGCCTCTTTTCGCTCATCCAGTTCCAGAATCTTGGCGTCGTTCGGCGTGTGCTGTCCCCACAGAGCGGCGATGATTTCGCGACTCGTTCGCCCGAATGTTTTGGCAAATTGTTCCTCGGTGATCTGGAGACCCTCTTCCGCCGCAATGATCCGCCAGCTCTCAAAGTGCGCATGGTACGAGTCGATGAGGACGCCATCCATATCGAAGATAACGGCCAGTTTCTCCATCGTTGTGATCCGGTGTCACCTTTTTGCAGACTGACGTCAATGACCGCAGCTAGCCTTCGAGCAGCATGCGCGAAATATGTCTTTCTCGCCCCCTTCGGAGTAACACGCCCATCGAGCGGCGGAACGCTTTCAAGGAACCAGCCCGAGGTGCGATAACCTCTTGCGAATCTTTCATTTTGGTTTCCTTTTTGAAAAAAACAAAGCGACCCCGCCTGGGTAGGCGAGGTCGTCCTGGGACATCGTGAAATCGCCAGTCCTCGTTTTCGCAGACGGGCGGCCTCTCACTTCGCCGCCCCGTCTGTAGTTAACGCCCTGATCCGGCTTAATCCGGCAGGTGGTACGGGGACGCGATCAATCCTTGTAAACCTTCGAGAAGAATTCCTGGCTCGCCTTGGGATCGGGCTTGATGGTGGGTTTTCCCTCGTTCCAGTCGGCCGGGCAGACTTCGCCATGCTGTTCGTAGAACTGCCAGGCCTTGACCACGCGGAGAGCCTCATCCACGCTTCGGCCCAGCGGCAGGTCGTTAACCACCTGATGCCGCACGATGCCCTGCTTGTCGATGAAGAACAATCCCCGCAAGGCCACGCCATTCGGCAGCAGCACGTCGTAGTCCTGGGCGATTTTCTTGCTCAAATCGGCAATGAGCGGATACTTGACCTGGCCAATGCCACCGTGGCTGCGAGGCGTGTTACGCCAGGCCAGGTGGGTATAGTGGCTGTCTACCGAGCAACCAAGAATCTGCACGCCGAGCTTCTCAAATTCCTCTGCCCGATCTGAGAAGGCGATGATCTCGGTGGGGCAAACGAACGTGAAGTCCAGGGGCCAGAAGAACAGAATCACGTATTTGCCACGGTAATCTTTGAGCGAAATTTCCTTGAACGAGCCATCCGGCATGACGGCCGTTGCCTTGAAATCGGGGGCTTCTTTCGATACGAGCACTGCCATGGACTGAACCTCCTCTTTAACTCAAAACGAACCAAACACCTGCCAAGTAGATATCCTTCGTGGGAGCAACCCTTGCCATTGTCCCGACACCGCTGTCGGGATCATTCAATCATATCAATCCGAATATTTAGTCAAGGGATAGTGTATATCGATGGGCGGTCGATCTTTCAAAAAATTCGCCGAAGTGATCTGCCAGCAGTCGCATAACAGTTGTAAATGATTGTTCCACAATAATATGCGCACGACGGCGGGCATCAGCACGCGCAAAAAAATAGCCGGGGCAGTTCCCTGGACACCCCGGACATTTCGAGCGACACATTGCAAAGTTTTTGGGTGAGTGACCGTTCGCAGCGGAATTAGCTTATTGCCCGATTGCAGTCTCCGTTTTTAGTTGGCGTGCCACGGAGTTCTCGGGTGGGTCAGCCCCGTGTCATGCGCCGGAGGTCTGCGGCGGACAGGTGACGCCCTTTTTGGCCATTTGCGCCCTGGCTGCGCGGTCGCTCGAGAGCACCTGCCGTAGCAGGGCCGAGTAATCTTCATAGGGAACCTGGTCCGGCGGCCCCGCGGAATACTGCAGGATCGAGTGGTGCGTCTTCTTAGTGAGAGAAAGGAGGGTGGAGCTGACCGTTCCGAAATTGCCCCGGGTAAATACGACCCCCCACTTCCCGTTGGCGTCACACCGTCGGGCGAACGTTCGACTGGCCACCGCCAAGAACGCCACGGCGGAATCCAGCCGTTGCAACGTGAGCAGCCGTCGCACAAATTCCTGGCGGGAGTCGTTCGGGTCGTTGATGTCCCCATTGGTCAAAATGTGGAGTCCGGGCGGAAGCTCCACCAGACGAACTTCGTCGCCGCCGTAAACCACCGCGGCAAAGTTGGCGTCCGCGCAGATATAGTTGGCACCCATGTACTGGCCGGTGGAAAGTTCCTCGACGGCGTACTGGGCAGCGTCCCGTGCGTTGGTGAAGCCCAGCAACTTTCGGCACAGGATGCCGCGGGAAATGGGTTCCAGCGGGACGTTCCGCTTGGGCCGATTGCCTACCGCCACAAACAACCCATGCTGATTGACGCCCAGCCAGGTCCCCCCGGCTTTTCTGTCCACCGGACAGACCACACGGGGTCGCCCGGACTGGATCCGCGGCGGTTGACTCGGCCGATCAAGAGCCTCCTCCCGATTGTGTGCCACAAGAATCGGTGCGTCTTTCGCTATTTGATATTGCAGAGCAAGGATACACATCGCGTCTCACCACACTCCTGTCGCTATTCCAAAGCCAATCCCTCAGTGACTCCAACCCATCACTCCCAGCAAGCCGCCCCAGCCCCCCGTGTTTCAGGAAAGCCCCGACACCCCCTCGCGGTTCAGCCGGGGAGGATCCTCCAGGTTTAAACGTCGAGCCCCCAGGCGAAGAATCTCGAGTACTTGGGGAGGCGGCGGGGGGTTATGTGATACCTAATGGTGACTCGTTTCAGATACAAACGCTCTCTAATGAATTATTTATTGGCGACTCCACGGGCAACACGTCCTGGAACGAGCCCACAAAAAATTTCCGTCGGAAATGTCCCCCTAACTGCCGGCCGAGTTCCGCTATTGGTCAGGCGGAAATGTGGCGTATCCGGGAGGGTACTGGCCCGTTCCCCTAGACCTTGATGGCCGCTACTGACAGCAACCCGGAACGCCGCCCGACGGTACGCTGTCGTAAAATCGCCCCGGTCGCCCCGCTTTATGCAACGATTTCGGAACCCAAAGCCCTATAAGACTCTCAAGATAATGTCTTTGTGACAAATGAAAACCCCTCGATATGGGGGAAAGCAAAAATAAGACCCGGTGGCACGCTCGGGATGCCTGGAAGGCGGGGCCATTGATGAATTGTCCCACCCCTCGCTGTCTCACCAGCGACCCAACCGAGCAGTTGGAGCCTCACCCGTGAAACGGATCATCCAAACGTCGGAATGGGGGCCTGACGAGCAGGTTCCTCCGAAACAGCGGACGGGCACGCTCGCCGAGTCCCATATGACGTCGGTGCCGCGCTGCGTTGACGGTGCTTGGGTTCGCCCCTAAATTGGACGTTTCAGGTTTTTTTGGTCGAAGTGTGATTCCCCTGCTGATCCGCGGGCGGGTAGCACAGAGGATATTCAGCGAGAATAATCACCGGACGTCGCGATCCGTGCAAAACCAGCCCGGCCCACCGAATGTGTTGGAGGATACGCGCACCGAATATTGAGAAAATCGGGCAAATCGTGAGGACACAGGACCTGCATCTTTCTAAAGACTTCAGGGAGTGACAATGGCGGAACCCCACACCTGTTCAATCGAGCAACTCGCAATCAACACCATTCGAACGCTCTCCATGGATGCCGTGGAAGCGGCCAAGAGCGGCCATCCTGGCACCCCGATGGCACTGGCCCCGGTTGGGTATGTCATCTTCAACGAAATTCTTCGTTATGATCCCACGCATCCCCTGTGGGTCAATCGGGACAGATTCGTCCTATCTTGCGGGCACGCCTCGATGCTTCTTTACTCGCTGCTGCACCTGGCGCAGGTCCAGCAGGTGGATGAGAATGGCAGACCCACCGGGGAGTTGGCGGTGCCTCTGGAACACATCCGGCAATTCCGGCAGCTTCACAGTCGTTGTCCGGGCCACCCGGAGTACCGGCATACCTCCGGCGTTGAAGTGACTACCGGTCCGCTTGGTCAGGGCGTGGGGACGAGTGTGGGCATGGCCATCGCCGGAAAATGGCTTGCCGCACGCTACAACCGACCGGGCTTCGATCTATTTAATTACGGCATCTATGTGCTCTGCAGCGATGGCGACCTGATGGAGGGCATCTCCAGCGAAGCGGCTTCACTGGCCGGTCATCTTAAGCTGGGAAATCTCTGCTGGATTTACGACGACAACCAGATCACCATCGAAGGCCACACGTCGCTGGCGTTCAGTGAAGACGTCGCCACGCGTTTTCAAGCTTACGGCTGGGATGTGTACCGCGTGGGCGACGTCAACGATCTTGATAGCCTGCGGAATGCTCTCAAGCGGTTCAATCCTGCAGGTGAGCGGCCCACGCTTATCATCGTCAAGAGCATTATCGCCTGGGGAGCGCCCAATAAGCAGAACACTCACGAGGCCCACGGGGCTCCGCTCGGCGAGGAAGAAATTCGGTTGACCAAGCAATTTTACGGCTGGCCGGTGGACGCCAAATTTCTTGTACCGCCGGAAGTGTTGGAGCATTTCCGTCAGGGAATTGGCACGCGGGGGCCGCAGTTCCGGGAGCAGTGGGAGTCACTTTTCGCAAAATACGCTCAAAGCTATCCCCAAGAGGCCGAGGAAATCCGAAAGATCACGAGCGGAGAGCTTCCTGAGGCTTGGGATCGCGACATCCCCACGTTTCCCGCTGATGCTAAAGGTCTGGCCACCCGAGCGTCCTCCGGGAAGGTCCTCAACGCCGTCGCCAAGCGCATCCCGTGGATGATCGGTGGTTCGGCCGACCTGGCGCCATCCAATAACACGCTCCTCACATTCCCGGAGGCAGGTCATTTCGCCGCGAACAATTACGCCGGGCGGAATCTTCATTATGGAATCCGGGAGCACGCGATGGGAGCGATCAGCAACGGTCTGGCCCTCTGTGGGCTTCGCCCTTATGCAGGGACCTTTCTGGTTTTCAGCGATTACATGCGGCCGGCGATCCGTCTGGCTGCCCTGATGGAATTGCCTGTTCTGCACATCTTCACTCACGATTCGATCGGGGTGGGCGAGGATGGCCCGACGCATCAACCGGTTGAGCATGTGGCGGCTTTGCGGGCGATTCCTCATCTGGTGGTCATTCGCCCCGCCGATGCCAACGAAGTGGCAGAAGCCTACCGTGTGGCGCTGCGGATGCGTCGTAATCCGGTCGCCCTCATTCTGACGCGGCAAAACCTGCCCACGCTGGATCGGAGTCAATACGCCTCGGCAGCCGGACTGGCATGCGGGGCGTACATTCTGGCCGAAGCTTCCAAGTTGCCACCGGATGTGATTCTCATCGGAACGGGAAGCGAAGTGGCTGTATGCCTGGCTGCCCGCGAGCTACTTGCCCAGGACGGGATTGCCGCCCGAGTCGTGAGCATGCCGAGTTGGGAACTCTTCGAAAGCCAGCCGGAAGAGTACCGCAGGTCTGTCCTGCCGCCGGAAGTGGCGGCACGGGTGGCCGTGGAGGCCGGCATCGCGCAGGGATGGGAGCGCTATCTCGGGCCGAAGGGGATCTTTGTAGGAATGAAAGGTTTTGGGGCCTCCGCTCCCGCCGGAGTGCTCATGAAACACTTCGGAATCACGCCCGAAAATGTCGCAGCGGCCGCCAAAAAGTCGCTCGGCCAGGCGTGATGGATTGATAGGTTGGAGGCTCCCTCAAACCGGGGGCTGGGTCGTTCAGGGTCCCCCGGATGGCTTCACCACAACCGCAGCGAGACGAGGACAACACCCGCCGTAAGTCGCCCCCAAGGCGACTGCACCGGGAGATTGTCCGCCTTCGCCTGCAGCTTCGGGATCAACTGCGTGCGCAGTGTTCACGCTTTTGCGCCCGACGCCGGGAGATTCTCACTCCGGCTTTTCAGAACGGCCTGGGGTTGGCTCTCGTAGTGGGGGGCGGAATCTGGCTTCTCGCCGCGGGACATCCCCTGGCACTGGCACTTTTGTACGCAGGACTGGCCATCTGGCTGGCCACTCGTGAAAATCCTCGCTGAAATTGACAGGAGAATCGCCACTCGATGAAAGCCGAACGATGGGAAAGGGACCTGGCGGGCCCGAAAGGGCTTAATTCAGCCACGGATGAGCCGGTTGATGCCTCAGGTTCAGGGCGTTAACAAGGATCGTGCGGCCAATCGAAAAGACGACTCGTTTCCACAGCTCACGCTCGTTTTCGGGAAACACCAGGTCCTTTGTGGCCTTGGCCACCAGCCAGGAACCCTGGGCCAGCTCACCTTCCAACTGACCTCCCGCCCAACCCGAATGTCCGAGGAACACCCGGGCTTCGTGTCCTTCCTCTGTCATCAGGCGCTCCAGGTTGTGACGCTGAAGCGAGAAGTAAACGCCGGGGATGACCTCCAGTTCGGCCAGTTCCGGTACGTCATGGAGCGCCATCAGCGGGCCGCTGACGGGTCCACCGATATTCAGAAATCGGTCATTGACGCAGGGTGTATTCGAGACCTCGGCCCAGAGTTCCTTGATCCGCTTGGGGTGGAGCCGATTGAGAATGACGCCGAACGCGCCGTTCTCATTGTGCTGGATAATGAGCACCACCGTTCCCACGAAATTGGGATCCACGAGATATGGCGAAGCAGCGAGCAGGTGTCCTTGCAGTGACTCCATCGGTTGCACCCTCCCAGTAGTCGATGAATCTCGATGCCACAGAGGGAAGTCGCCCCTTTCACACTTTCCCAACCAAGTCCCTCCCTATATTCATCTTACGTGGAGGGATTGCAATTTACGCGAACGAATCCTATTTTCTCGCAAGAACCTTTGCCGTGTGTTTTGGACTCGGACCAACGGCCGGCAGCCCGGGGCGATCCCGCTTCCGCATCCTCGATCCGCTCGATAGCAATTCCGGCGGCTTGGGATTACAATCTCTGTCAGTCACGGGGTAAAGTTGGCGCTTATTTTAGCGGATCAAGGAGAGACTTCCATGACTGAGAGGAGTTTTCCCCGATGCTGGCGGTCCAGCTTCTTTTGGGCGATACCGGTCGCGGCTGCAATCGCGTTCCCCACAGGTGGGGCTGGCAAAGAGCCCTCCCCGGCCGCCACTTTTTCCATCCAGAAGACCGATCACGGGGTGGAAATACTGGGGAACGGAGAACTCTGGGCAGCCTATGTGGCCGATGGGGAATTCAAGCCCTACGTTTGGCCGATCATCGGCCCGACGGGCAAGCCTTTCACTCGCGAATGGCCCATGGGCCCCGGCGAGGGGGAGAAGCACGACCATCCGCACCAGCGCTCTCTGTGGTTTACCCACGGTGATGTCAATGGCATCAGTTTCTGGGAGGAAGCACCCGGTCGAGGTAAAACCGTTCACCGCGAATTTGTTACCCTGGAAGGGGGCGCCAAAGCGGTGGTCGTTACCCGCAATGACTGGGTCGCACCTGATGGAACGGTGCTGCTCAACGACGTTCGGAAGCTGGTCTTTTACCCACTCGGGGAAAACCGCGTCATCGATTTTGCCATCCGTCTGACGGCCGTCGCCGACAATGTGACCTTCGGCGACACCAAGGAGGGGACATTTGGGCTTCGCGTGGCTGACTCCATGACCGTGGATGCGAAAAAAGGCGGAAAGATCGTGAATAGCGAAGGTCAAGAAGATAAAGATGCCTGGGGTAAAAAGGCGAAGTGGGTTGACTACTCGGGCCCGGTGGACAGCGAGATCGTGGGAATTGCCGTCCTCAATCACCCCAGCAGTTTCCGGTTTCCTACCTACTGGCACGTGCGAACCTACGGCCTGTTTGCGGCCAACCCGTTCGGCTGGCATGATTTTGTCGGGCGCTCCGATGTCAGCGGCGCTTACACTCTGGGGAAGGGCCAAAGCATCGAGCTCCGGTACCGCGTCATTCTCCACAAGGGACGCACAGCAGAGGCAAAAATCCCTCAGCTTTATGAAGAATATGCGGCCGAGCCACCGCTTCCGCTGCCCTGAAGGGTCCCTTTTCGCAGGATCGGGCAATGTTACCCGGCAGTGAGCAGGGGGCTAGGGGGTGATAAAAACTCCGGGCAATATGTAGTCCGCAGGTTGATTTGGCAGTTCTGTCGGGACGTTAGCGTGTCGTTTTTTTTTGAACCAACCGTCTTGCCCCTACGTTTGTCTCAAGCCGTACATTCGATAAAGTCGAAGAGAGAGCAGGGGCATTGCGCACTTGTGGGACAGGTCTGACCCCACGCAGATCGTCCAGGCTCTCTCGGAGGCATGCGGTGAGTACAGCTTCACTACGCTCGCCCAACGGACTCCCCGGTGTACCCGGGGGAATGCTCAACAACTTTGCCCAATGGGTGGCGGACGTCGGTGCCCGAACGATGGACTGGATCGTCGGGCTGGGGAGCATTTCGCTGTTCTTCGCGAGAACGCTCCGCTGGCTTGTCATCCGGCGCCCTCGACGGGAGACGATTATCTGGAATTTTTATCAGATCGGGGTGCTCAGCCTCCCGGTGGTGGCCCTCACTGGGACATTTGTGGGGATGGTCCTCGCCGTGCAGAGCTACGCCCAGTTCAAAATGCTCAACCTGGAAACCCGGCTGGGGGCGGTCATCAATATGTCACTCGTCCGCGAGCTTGGGCCGGTCCTGGCCGCCACCATGCTCGCCGGTCGGGTGGGCAGTGCGATGGCGGCCGAGTTGGGCACAATGCGGGTCACGGAACAGATCGACGCCCTGGCTGTCATGGGGGCGGACCCCATCCATTACCTTGTCGTTCCCCGGTTTCTTGCCTGCCTGGTGCTCATTCCCGCGCTCACGCTGGTGGCCGACTTCATGGGCGTGGTCGGGGGATACTATTACAGCGTTTACCTGCTGCACATCGACGCCTACTATTACCTTCAGAACTCCGCAAATTATGTGGGGTGGTTTGATCTGTTCTCGGGAACGGCCAAAACGCTGTTTTTCGGAGGCGCCATCGCCGTGATCGGTTGCCACCATGGTTTTCATTGTGATCCGGGCGCGGAAGGCGTCGGCCGCGCTGCCACCTACGCGTTTGTCCATTCGTTCGTGACGATCCTGCTTCTGGATCTGCTTTTGGGAATCGGTTTCGATGCGCTCTACAATGTGCTGTTTCCGCAGGGCCCGCGGTTGATTTAATGCGAGATTACCCAGTGACACTTCGGAGGTGCGACGTTCGTCAGCCGTCATGACCTATGCCACAGAACCCCACGTCAGCCCGACAGCCACCGCCGCTCCGACTGACGGCCATGTCCTGGTGGAAGTGGACCACCTGACGGTGACCTTCGGCCGTCAGACGGTGCTGCGGGACATTTCCCTCCAGATACGGCGGGGCGAGACCGTGGCGATCCTGGGGGAAAGTGGCTGCGGAAAGACGGTGTTCCTGAAAACACTCGTGGCCCTCCAGCGACCCACTCGTGGCAAGGTCTTCTTCGACGGTCAGGATTTATTTCGCCTCAACGCCGCGGAGCTGGCACAACTGCGCACCCGAATGGGATTCGTCTTCCAGAATGCAGCCCTTTTTGACAGCATGACGATCGGCGAAAACATCGCTTTTCCCCTGCGTCAGCACCGACAATTGAGTGAGGACGAAATTCAGGCCATTGTTCGGGCGAGGGTGGCGGAAGTTGGGCTGCCCATGAGTGTCCTTCGCAAAAAGCCGGGAGAGATCTCAGGTGGGATGCGGAAGCGGGTGGGTCTTGCCCGGGCCCTTGCTCTGGAGCCGGAACTGATGCTTTATGACGAACCTACGACGGGACTGGATCCCATCATGAGCGATGTGATCAACGAACTCATCCTCCGCACCCGGCGCCAACATCCTGTGACGAGTGTCATCGTCACGCATGACATGCGCACAGCCACCAAAGTGTGCGATCGCATCGTCATGCTCTACCCGCTCGCGCGACTTAAACCCGGGGAGAGCCAGATCCTCTATGATGGCCCAGCTGCAGAGATCGAAAAAGCCGACGATCGCCGGGTCATTCAATTTGTCCGTGGCGAGGCGGGGGAACGTCTGATGGAAATGGCTCGCGAAGAAAATAATCACCCGCACTCTGCGGAGGAGTCGGCCCATGGATGAACGGCTCATGCAGTTCCGAATCGGGGTGATGGTGCTGGCGTCCATTCTCATTGCCGCCATTTTGCTGGTGACGTTTGGAGAATGGCGATGGCCTTTTCCTGCGGAATACACCATCTACATCCGCTTTCCCGAGGCCCCCGGTGTGGCCGAGCGCTCCCCCTTGCGGAAAAGCGGGATTGTCATCGGTCACGTGACCGATGTGCAATTGACCCCCGAGGGGAATGTGCTCGTCACCGCCCGCGTCGAACGCAAATACGTGCTTCGCCGCAACGAAGTGTGTCGATTGAATCGGGCATTGCTGGGGGATTCCACCCTGGAGATCTCGCTCTCCCCGGACCCCAACGCTTCGACCGAACCTCTCAAGGAAGGCGATGTCATGCAGGGAATCGTCCCTCCAGATCCCATCGTGATTCTCACCAACCTGCAGGAACGGCTGGTAACGGCGATCAATTCAGTGAACCAGACGGCGGCCGACTTGGGGGATACGGTGCGCTCCGTCAATCGCATTCTCACGGATAACGAACAGCAATTGAAGGACCTGCTCGCCAACGCTAACAAGACGGTGACGCTTGCCCAGCAGACGGTGAGTAACGCCAATGACATCGTGGGAGACCCGGAGCTGAAACAGCGGCTGAAGGATACGCTGAGCCGCGTTCCCCAGGTGGTGGACGATCTTCGTCACACCCTCGACGAAGCCAACCAGACGATTCGCGTGGCGAGGGAAAATTTGGACAACCTTCGTGGGGTGACGAGCCCGCTGGCGGAAAACGGGGCTGCCATGGTCCGTCGCCTGGATACCAGTTTGCAGAACTTGGAGCGCGTGACCGCCCAGCTCGCCGAGTTCGGTGAAAACCTGAACCGCGAGGATTCCACGCTCGGCCGTCTCGTGCGGGATCCCACGCTCTACCAGAAACTCGATCGCACCATGACCAACGTTCAGCAGTTGACGCAGGATCTCCGACCGGTAATCAGCGATCTTCGCGTGTTCAGCGACAAAATTGCCCGCCATCCCGAGTTGCTGGGCGTCAGGGGTGCCCTGGAACGCCAGGCGGGTACCAAGGGTCTGCCCAATATTCCCTCTTTCGGCGAGGAGACCGTTCCGGTGCCGCAGGCTGAGCCGCCGCGCCGATTCTCCATCCTTCCCGGAACCTTCCGTTGAGAATGCCGGTGTTGTGAAAGGGTGATTCGGCGTTACCTGGATGCCGTCGTTCCCAGTTTTAAAAAGCTCCGCTCGATCTCTTCCAGTGTTTTGCCTTTTGTTTCTGGCACGAACAGCAGGACAAACACCAGGCACACCGCGCACATCACGGCATACGTCCAGAACGCCGAGGCGGGTCCCCACGCCGCGTACATCATGGGAGCGGTCTGCGTGATCAGAAAGTCCGCCAGCCACAGGGCCACCGTGGCAATCCCCATGGCCAGACCGCGTGTTCGGGTGGGAAACATTTCCGCCAGCACAACCCACACCACCGGTCCCATGCCCACCGCAAAGGACGCCATGTAAAGCTGGATGAACACCACAACCCAGGTATTGGGCAATTGCTGATGAAATGCCCAGCCCAGGAGCACAAGCGAAACTCCCATCGCCGTGGACGTAAGAAGCAGGAGGGGTTTTCGCCCCAATCGATCCACTACGGCAATGGCAACCAGAGTGAAGGTTAGATTGACGGCCTGCGTGATGATCGTCCAGAACAGGGCCCAGATGTCGGTACTGCCGGAACTGCGAAAGATGCTGGGCGTATAATAGACGATGGCGTTGATCCCGGTGATTTGCTGAAGGATCGCAAGAATGACGCCGATCACGAGAATCCGCCGGTAACCGGGACGAAGCAGTTCACTTAATCGGCCAGTTTCTTCCGCCACAGTGCGCTGAATATCTGCCGCTTCCCAGTTTGCTCGCTCCGGCCCGGCCAGCCGGGTGAGTACGGCGAGCGCATCCGCCGTTCTGCCCATCTTGATCAGCCAGCGAGGACTTTCCGGAACGAGGGTCAGACAGGCGAGGAACAGGACGGCGGGCAGCGTTTCCGAGCCGAACATCCAGCGCCACCCGGTCGTCACATTCCAGGCATGATCCCCCTGGAGCGCGATGACCCAGTTCACAATGGCGACCACCACCATCCCCGAGATGATGGCAATCTGCTGGAGGGCCACCAGCCTTCCACGGATAGGGGCAGGAGAAATCTCGGCGATGTAAAGGGGTGAAACGATGGCAGCTGCTCCAACCGCCAGGCCGCCCAGCATCCGCGCAAGAACGAATTGTGTCAGCGTGGTGGGGATGGCTGTGCCAATAGCCGAAATGGCGAAGAATATGGCAGAGAGTACGAGCACCCATCGCCTGCCGAGATAGTCCGCGAGCGGCCCGGCCACCGCCGCGCCAAGGGCACATCCAAGCAGAATGTTCGAGGTTGCCCAACCTTTCAGCTCTGGCGAAAGCTGAAAGTGCTCTGTCAGGTAATCGATAGCGCCCGCTATCACGGCCGTGTCGTATCCAAACAGCAATCCCCCCAGGGCAGCAACGACGGTAAGCAGGAGCACGTAGCCTGTGCTTCCGCGATAGGGTGGAGGCTCTGTGCCGGGAGCATGCTGAAGATGGGCGATCATGGCGAGGACCTTTTGGCAGAGGGCGTTCCCGCCCGTGGATCGAGCAACTCCAAATCACGACATTAAACGGCATTATGGTACTTGTTCCCCTGCGTAGTGCAAGTCAATTGGGAAAGCGTCAATCCCGTGCCCGGTTTGACTCTATCGCTGAAAAGGTGCAGGCTTCAAAAAGCTTTTGGGCGGGCGAGAGGTTCAGCTTGGCAGGACCTGCCTGGCAGGTCCACATCCTGACCGTTTCACCGTCCGGGTTGTGTCTGTTTAGCACAGTTGAGGCTTAAACGTAGGGGCAATCCATGAATTGCCCCTACCGATATGCGATCGATTAGCCATCGGCCCACGTGTTCCGACGGCGATTGATGAATTTCCCGACCGGTGAACCCTTATCGTGCCCGTGAGAAGGGGAAAAGCGTTATCCAATGTTGGACAGACGGACCTGACGAGCAGGTCCCTCCGAAAGGTCGGAGGGGCACGCTTGTCGTGCCCGCAGAACGAAATGGATTATCAACGGTCGAAAAAAACGGACCTGACGAGCAGGTCCCTCCGAGGATGGAGCTGACAGGCAGGTCCTTCCGACCTTGTAGGGGCCATTCATGAATTACCCCTGCAACACATCGCGCTCGGAACATGGCGTGGGTTTTGCAAAAGTGGAGAGGGCTTAACGCGCCAAACTGCTTGAATTCAAATTCAAGCCCGAGATAATATGAAACCGGCCGAAGTGATGCTTCCTCGACGGTTATAAAATAAAAAAACTCTGGAGTCGGTCAAAACCGGAGCGCGTCGCTCCCTCCGAACGGAAAAAGGGACTTTAAAAAAAGACCGAGCCCTGGTCGTTTCCTGAAATTCGGAGCTAAATGGCGATGACCGGAAAATTTGGAATGCTTTTAAAATCTTTTTTGTCAATTCTGCTCGTTGTGACGCTTGTCCTGAAGGTTCCCAGCGGTGCTGGGCGGTTGGTCGCCAGCGAGTCACCTGCGGTGACAGCGTCGCGGAATCTGATTGTCAACGGGGATCTGGAACGTGATGAAGACCGCAAACCGCCGTTCGGCTGGGTCATGTGGGGTGCTCAGCAATATAAAAATCCTGAATATTACCAGCGGGATACACAGATCCGCCGAAGTGGCAAAGCCAGTCTGCGGATTTTTCATCCCAAGGATACAGCGGGCTACATCGTGACCGATCCCGAGTCGGCGATTCGGCCGGAGCCGGGCATGGCCTACGAGATCAGCTTCTTTGCCCGGGCGGACAGGCCCTGCCAGGGGCGTTTTATGGTCATCGGGTACCAGTCGATCCGGCCTTTCATTGACGCGGAATCGCCCTTGAATGCCGCCATTTCTCTGGACACCCAGTGGCGGCAATATCGCTTCGAGATTCGCGAGAGTGTGGATTTCTTTGCCGAGTCCTCCCGCTATCTGATATTGGGATTTCAGGCCGCGGGCGATCCACGCGTGGAGTGTACGATGTGGGTGGATGATGTGGTGGTCATTCCGCGGCGAATGCCGGCAGGAGCGCGACTGATCAACCCCGCCACTTTGTCAATCACACCTCTTCCCCACCGTCTGACACCCGGCGCTTCGTTGGATGTCGCTGCCGATCTCCGGCAGAGCGGACGACCAGCCCTGAAAACGGCCTGCGGCCTGTCGTTTCACAGATTGGTCGGTTTCACCGGTTTTCCTTTCGATGCCAAAGGCGAGTACAACCTGCCGGGCGAATTGGAAATGGCAATCCGCGAATTAAGACTGCCGTTGAGTCGGGTGTATGGGGTAGGACATGAGCCACCCCAAAAAGATCAGCCGCCCTGGTCGATTGAAATGGCGATCGATCGGCTCGCCCTGCTCTGCCGGCGGATCAACCTGCCTTACGAGATGATGGTTGTCGAGCTGGAGGAGCAAAGTGCCAATCGCAAACTTCCGCCGGAGACCTGGGCTCAAGCCGTTCGTTATGCCCGGTCGAAGGGATACGGTTTTCGCTACTGGGAGGTGTCCAACGAACCTTATTCTCAAACCTTCAGCAACAGCGTTGGCATGGGTGGGGCCTTTCCCACTTCCGATGACTATATCGCGCACGTCAAAGCCGTATCGGCTGCCATTCGCAAGGTCGATCCCACGGCCCAGGTGGGAGTGGCTATTCACATCGGCCGGCCACGCTGGGGAAATTACATCCTGAAAAATGCGGCAGGCTCTTATGACTTCGCGGTCGCGCACTATTATGGTTTTGAGAACGCCTACAAAAGCTCGTTCGAGGAGCTTGTTCTCGGGCAGAATTATCGAGTTCTGTATCGCATCCAGCAGACACAGGCCCTCCTCAATGCGTACAACCCCAATCGCCGGGTCTATCAACTGGACACCGAATGGGGGATGCACTCTTCTGGTCCAAATGGAGAACGCCCTGACTATGCCAATCGCAATGGAAATATCATCGGAGTACTCCATCGGGCGATACGCATGATCTACTACGTCCGCGAGCAACCGCTGGCGGGTGCTTCTGGTTGGCAAATGCTGGGCCATTCACGGGGGCTGGGGTTCGATATTCTCGTGACGGATCAGCCCTCCGCCCGCACCATGCTGTACTGGCTGTATTACCACTTCATTCGCCATGTGGGGGACTCTGTGGTGGAGTTTCAGGGAACAGCCCCGTTTGTCACAATGCGTGGCCTGGTCGGCGATCAACAGATCGAAGGCCCCATGACGCCCCTTCTGCTGACCACCGATGCCCAGAAGCGCCAGGTGTTCTGCGTGCTCGCCAATGGATCCTGGACGCAAGAGGTCCCGTGCCGTCTTTTGATCAAAAACTTTCAGGGCCGACTGGCTTTCGCCAAGCTACTCTCCGATGACGATTTGGATCGCTCGCCGCTTCTCACATCGCCAGACAACTTTGTGCGCGATGTCTCGAAGAATTGGAACGTCGAAATCGACAGCGGCGCTACGCAGGTGCGGGGCACACTGCCTGCGCACAGCGTGCTGTTTCTCACGTTGGAGCAGTCGCGCTGAACACGACGCGGAACTTCCTGCTGCTTCGCAAGTTGCGCGTCGCTTTGAGGCTGCATGCTGCCCGCGCCCAGGGCGTGCGAATCGCGATCGCTGATCCATCCCCTTCTTGGTAAAGATCAGTAAGATGCCCAAGGCGCGCTGCGTTGTGGGGGTCATTGATGTATGGCCCCCAACCGGTGCATTCTGGTCGTGCCCATGGGAGGCGGAAATGGGTTATCCAATAGTGGACAGACGGACCTGCCAGGCACTTCCCTTTCGAAAGCGGACCTGACAAGCACGTCCCTCCGAGGTTCTTCCGGAGGGGCACGTTTATCGTGCCCGCAGAACGGCTGTGGATTATCCGTGATAGGAAAGCGGACCCGACAAGCAGGTCCCTCCAATTATGCGGATCCCCATTGTGTGGTTTGGAGCGTCGGGCTCCACTCCGACCGGTCATTGTCGTACCATCCGGGTTGAGGGCAAGGTGGTGAAGGCTAAAGCCTTCACCGAAAAGCGGCGATGAATCGCCGCACTCCATGGAGTGCGGGGCTTTAGCCCCGCTCTCGGCGCGGGACTTCAGTCCCCGGCGAGAAGCCATTGACGATTGAACGTCAAACAACGGACGGAAGTGTTGTAGGGGCAATTCATGAATTGCCCCTACCGTTCAACCCGCGGAATGCGGACGTGATAAGCACCTACGTCTGAAACAAGCGGACCTGACAAGCAGGTCCCTCCCCAGTCCCAACACACGGACGTGACAAGCACGTCCCTCCGAGGTTCTTCCGGAGGGGCACGTTTATCGTGCCCGCAGAACGGCTGTGGATTATCCGTGATAGGAAAGCGGACGTGACAAGCACGTCCCTCCGGAGCAGGCCCTTTCCGTGCGCGAACGCCCTTACACATAGGACGTCACAAGGATTGGTAGGGGCAATTCATGAATTGCCCCTATCGTTCAACCCGCGGAATGCGGACGTGATAAGCACCTACGTCTCAAACCTGACAAGCAGGTCCCTCCCCAGTCCCAACACACGGACGTGACAAGCACGTCCCTCCGAGGTTCTTCCGGAGGGGCACGCTTATCGTGCCCGGGGGAAATTTCCAGAATCTTGGGACGGAACTCACGACTGTCAACGAACCGTCGCAACCGGCAACGGCTCGTCTCGTTCGGCCGGTCAATTTTCCCAGGTTCAGGTCCGACAACTCCTGGAGCGCAGGACGGTCCTTTGCTTAGAGCCTATCCGAAAACGTCAAGTTTGGCTTGAATTCCGCGGCGCCGTTTGGTTTTCGGATAGGGTCTTAGTTCTATCGTTAGTAGGTCCGATAGAAGACAGTCATCTATGATATACGATTAGAGCGAGTGCGAGGCAACGGTTCGACTAGAAGGCTCCCTCACGCACCTGGTCCTTTGTCAATCCCCGTCGCAGTCTGATAACTATCTCTGGCGTGACAGGACAGTTTTCGGGCAAAGGGACATCTTTTTTCTCCTTGCCGAGAGTCAGAACACTTTTCAACCCCTGCAAGGTGGAAGAACCTTCGACCGCATTGAGGGTTTCGTCATAGTAATCGAACCAAGGCAGACCGGCGTCGGTGTACTCCTTTGCGGTCGGAGGGACGGTCGGCGGCGCCTCTCCCGTTATCGACCGCCAGACAAGCGAGTTGGCAATGTGAACAAAACACCGACTAAAGTGTTCCTGGTCCCAATCATCCAACTCGTAGGGATCTTCATAGATCATCTGACGCATGCGGCCACCGGGCGCCAAGCCCATGGCAGGGCCGCACAAGACCTCTTCTTGTAAAGCAACCGTAGGGAACGAACACCTATCATCTTCGCGAGAAGCTGGGAAGTAACGTTCGAACGCCTTTCGCTTCATCGGATAAGCAATGATCTGAATTCCACCGTGTTCTGCTTCGCCGGTGATCTGTTCCTCAGCGGAATAGCCTGCGCCCAAGGGCATGGCCACAAACTGTCGGATCACGCCTTTCTCAACACAGTAACCGTCCAACCACGGCTGCTCGGGAATGACCATATAGTCTTGCGGGTCGTTGTGGAGAGCGCGAGTCCACGGTTCCCCCGTGACCACGTTGATCTTGCCTGTTGCCACCTTCACGGCGAAGGGATATTGTGCAGAGTGGCCCTTTATCCAATCCGATTCAAAATCGATCCACATCGCTTCCGACTGGTACATCGGAAACATGACCCCTCCGTGTTCGAGCCAGCGACGTGGCACACGGTCCGCAAAATCATCGACGTGCCGAAGCGGGAACCGGCCCAGTCCCGGCGGCAAGGGATAATCATTGTTATCGTCCGGGATGCGTAATGTTCGCTGAAAGCTTATGCGTAACCTGGCCTTTTCATGCACCTCTGGAAATCGAAACACAAGCTCGTCCCCTTTCAGCTCGATCATGGCTTTTCTCCTCACTCAGGGTGATACAGAATCGACACGAGGTAACAGCGTACGTTCGTTACCAATGACCATCCCGAACCTCCCGGACGATTCGCAAGACAGCGTGGTCCGGCAAATCCTTCAGTTGGCGAATCAGTTCCGCAAACAGTTGCGGACGTTTGCGAATGACCTCGGCCAAGTCACTGGAGACCTTTCCCGCAAGCGCCAGCAAAACATCGGAATCTTCCCCGAGGACGCGTGCCAGCGCCACGATCGTTTTCTCGGAAGGGGGCGGTTGTTCGCCCCGCTCGATCTTACTCAAGTAGGACGGCTCAATGCCGACCTGTGCCGCCACTCGCCGGATCGAGTAGGCGGGATCGTTTTTTCGCAGGGCTTCGCGTCGTTGTCGAAGATAATCACCGAATGTGCTCATGATGCTGTGTAGTATATACTACTCACTCCACGCCGTCAAGCCGCCTGGCTTTCCGTCCATCCCCACCCGTGCAGGAATCATGAGATGTCACAGGCACAACGTGCTAAAGGGGCCATTGATGAATTGCCTCGACAACACATGGAACATGGCCAAATGGATCGGATCCCGTTAGGGGCAATTCATGAATTACCCCTACCGTTCAACCCGCGGAATTCGGACGTGATAACCACCTACGTCTGAAACAAGCGGACCTGACAAGCAGGTCCCTCCGAGGTTCTTCCGGAGGGGCACGCTTGTCGTGCCCGGTGAAAGCGAATGGATGATCGAACGTGCGCGAGCGGACGCGACGAGCGGGGCCCTCCGGAAGATGAACCTGACAACGCATGAATGGACGCCCTGGAACGTGTCCTTCCATTGGATGGATTAGAGGCTCCGGTTCCGCCCCGACCGCTACCCCGTTTCGATCCGGATCGACGCCAAGGTTGTGAAGGCTAAAGCCTTCACCGAAAAGCGGCGATGAATCGCCGCACTCCATGGAGTGCGGGGCTTTAGCCCCGCTTTCATCGCGGGACTTCAGTCCCCGCCGAGAAGCCATTGACGATTGAACGTCAAACAACGGACGGAAGTGTTGTAGGGGCAATTCATGAATTGCCCCTACCGTTCAACCCGCGGAATGCGGACGTGATAAGCACCCATGTCTCAAACAAGCGGACCTGACAAGCAGGTTCCTCCAAACAATGATTCGGAGGGGCACGCTTGTCGTGCCCGCCGAACGGCTATGGATTATCCGTGATTGGAAAGCGGACCCGACAAGCGGGTCCCTCCAATTATGCGGATCCCCATTGTGTGGTTTGGGGCGTCGGGCTCCACTCCGACCGGTCATCGTCGTGCCATCCGGGCCGACGGCAAGGTGGTGAAGGCTAAAGCCTTCACCAAAAAGCGGCGATGAATCGCCGCACTCCATGGAGTGCGGGGCTTTAGCCCCGCTTTCATCGCGGGACTTCAGTCCCCGCTGAAAGTCAATGGGTGATCGAACGTTGATAAGCGGACCTGACAAGCAGGTCCCTCCGAATAATGGACCTGTGCGGCAGGTCGATCGGAAATGGAGGGGCACGCTTGTCGTGCCCGCCGAAAGGCAAGGCATCGTCTATCATTAAACTGCGGACGTGACAAGCACGTCCCTCCGGAGCAGGCCCTTTCCGCGCGCGAACGCCCTTACATATAGGACGTCACAAGGGTTGGTAGGGGCAATTCATGAATTGGCCCTACAACACATTGCATCCGTGCCATCTCAGTGGTTTTTGAAAAACCGCGGGTGGATCAAAGCGGCTGGTCCTTGAGGGGATTTGGCTTTCCCATTAGCATGAAGATTTTCTCTCTCTGCGCTGGCTAATGGAATTAAGATTTTTCGGCAAGAATTGCTCTGCGGAAGAAAAGGACGGAGGCATCGGGAATGGAACGCACCCTTGTGTTGCTCAAGCCAGACTGTGTGCAGCGCCGACTGATGGGGCGGATCATCAGCCGGTTTGAAGACAAAGGCCTGAACATCATCGCGATGAAGATGATCCGCGTTACCCAGGAGCTTGCGCGAAAGCACTACGCAGAGCATGTCCAAAAGGCTTGGTATCCGTCGCTGGAGGAATTCATCACGTCTGGACCTGTGGTGGCGATGGTGGTGGAAGGGCCGGAGGCGATTCGTGTGGTGCGGGACATGGTGGGTGCCACCAACGGCCTCAACGCCACGCCCGGCACCATCCGCGGTGATTTCGGCTGCTCCCGGCAGATGAATCTCGTCCACGCCTCGGACGGACCGGAGTCCGCGGCACGCGAGCTGGCTATCTTCTTCCGGGAAGAAGAACTCTGTCCGTATACCCCCACGATCCAAAGCTGGTTGCGGGCGAAGGACGAGTGAAGTTAACATGGAAGGCTATCAACCCGTTGTCCACGGGCATGTGCTGAAGCTTCCGGAATTCCCCAGGGCGTCCTTCAATCAGCGAGCGGGTTCATGGTAGGTCGGTGCTCGTTTTCCCCGGTGTTGTGCCGGTTTCGGCGTTCGATTCCCACGGCAATCGGGGGGTTGCCGTGGTTTGCCTGTTTAATGCCGGTGGTTTTCGCCAGCCCTCTTTGGGCGGATAACTGGCCGGCTTGGCGGGGGCCTGAAGGAACGGGTGTCTGTCGCGAGACAGGTCTGCCACTGAGGTGGTCGGAAGAGACGGGCGAAGGGATCATCTGGAAAACGGAGATTCCGGAATGGGGGAATTCCACCCCTGTTATCTGGGGTGACGCGATTTTCCTCACCACCCAGGCTGACGATCGTCTGCTTGTCCTGCGCGTGGACAAAGCAACCGGGCGGATCGTATGGACCCGGCAGGTGGGAACCGCCGATACGCCAAGAGATGCCCCGCGAGGTTACCAGAAGTTCCATAACCTCAATAACAACGCGAGTCCTTCGGTGGTGACGGATGGCGAGCATGTGGTGGCTCATTTCGGGAACGGAGACCTGGCCGTCTTCAACTTTGCCGGGGAATTGCTCTGGCGGAGAAACCTGCAAAAAGATTACGGGCGATATACGATCTGGTGGGGACATGCGAACAGTCCGGTCATTGTGGATGGCTTGGTCATTTCGGTCTGCATGCAGGACTCGCTTGCCGATCTGCAGGAGAAGCCGCACCCAAGTTATGTTGTGGCACACGATTTAAAATCTGGCTGGGAAGTTTGGTACACGCCGCGAATGACCGGGGCAGAAAAGGAGAGTTGCGATGCCTACACGACGCCGCTTGTGCGCCGGGTAGGGGATCGTGCGGAGATTCTTGTGATGGGGGCGGAGTGGCTTGACTGCTACGATGCGCGAACCGGTCAGCGCCTGTGGTATTTGCCAGGCCTGAAAGGAAACCGGACAATCACCGGGCCGACGATCTCCGGAGATATTGTTTTTGCGACAATAGGCATGCGCGGGGCGACCTTTGCCGCCCGCATCGGTGGTACTGGAGAACTGCCCGCTGATCGCATCCTCTGGCGTTATGAGGGGAACAATCCCGATTCGCCAAGTCCCGTGTACTACCAGGGACTGCTCTACCTTGCAGCGGATAACGGAGTCGTCCAATGCCTTGATGCGAAAACGGGGGAGTTGAAGTGGCGCGAGCGCATCGGCCGCGACATCAAGGCGTCCCCAATTGCCGCGGAGGGCAGGATCTACTTTTTGGATACGGCTGGTCAGTGCACGGTGGTGCGAGCGGGGGAAAAATACGAGGTTCTGGCCGTCAACCGAGTCAACGATCGCACCATCGCGTCGCCCGCCGTGTCCGACGGACAAATCTTCCTTCGGGGGCGAAAATACCTTTATTGTCTTGGCGCAAAAGTCGGCAGTGATCGGCCATAAAGCGGAAAAATCAAAACTTATCTAGGAGTGATTGTATTTGTTCCCGAACCTGCGCGGTTATGTAACGCTCTATTATCTTCTGGCCAGGCGCGCCATAAGCGTGGCGGGGCGGGAATTTCGGCTTCCGATGAGATCAGCCCAATTAGAATAGACCATAACGCAGGTAATCGCCCCGGGGAAGCTGTGGACGATAGTCCTCCTGACGGCGCTGTCTTTTCCCGCCTGAGAAAGCCTTTAAGTGGGCCAGTCGCCACGTTTAACTTGGAAAGCTGCAGCTTTCCGCGTAGAATGCGGGGATGGGATCTTTCGGAGCACAGTGTTGAAGCAGGATTTAAGGCCAATGAGTCAGTCATTCAATCGCTTGCACCCCAAACCTTACGGACTCTATGATCCTCAGTATGAGCATGACGCTTGCGGTATTGGGGCTGTGGTGAATATTTCGGGCCGGCGGGATCATCAGATTATCGAGTACGGTAAGCAGATTCTGCTTAATTTGATGCACCGCGGGGCGTCCGTGGCCGACGAAGTGACCGGCGACGGTGCAGGCATTTTGTTTCAGATTCCACACGAATTTTTCGAAGAGGAACTCGCTCGGGAGGACGTTGCTCTTCCCCCTCCCAAGCGTTATGGGGTGGCGATGGTCTTCTTCCCGCGGGAGGATGAGATTCGCATCCGCTGCGAAGCGATTTTGGAGGCGGAGATCGCCCGGGCGGGCCTGAAACTTCTCGGCCGTCGGGAGGTTCCCAGCGATAATAGCTGCCTTGGGGAAATTGCCCGGGCTTGTGAACCACGGATTTTTCAGTTCTTTATTGATGGCCTGGGACTTGCCGAAGAGGACCTCGAACGGCGGCTGTTTGTCACGCGGAAGAAGCTGGAGCATCGTGTTCGTCGCGAGCTTGGCGATGCGGCGGTCGATTTTTATATCCCCTCGATGTCGTGCTACACGATCGTATACAAGGGGATGTTTCTGGCGCCGCAACTGGCGGCCTACTATCCGGACCTTTCTGATCCCCGCGTGGTTTCCGCACTGGCCATCGTCCATCAGCGCTACAGCACCAACACCTTCCCAAGCTGGAAACTGGCGCAGCCGTTCCGCATGATTGCCCACAACGGGGAGATCAATACGCTACGGGGCAATATCAATCATTTGGCGGCTTACGAGAAACGGATGTCATCGCCGCTTTTCGGGGACGATATCAAGGAAATCTGCCCGATCATCGAGCCGGGGGTGAGCGACTCCGCGGCGTTCGACAACTGCATGGAGTTGCTCGTGCGTGGTGGTCGGTCGGCGCCCCACGCCCTCATGATGATGATTCCGGAAGCCTTCGGGCCGAAGTATCACATCAGCACCGACAAACGTGCCTTCTACGAGTATCACGCGGCGATCATGGAACCGTGGGACGGTCCGGCGGCGATCGTGTTCACGGACGGTCGACTCGTCGGGGGCACGCTCGACCGTAACGGTTTGCGCCCCTGCCGCTACCTCGTCACCGACGACGGACTCGTTATCCTGGCAAGCGAGACTGGCGTGGTCGAGTTTCCGCCGGAAAAAATCCGCCAGAAAGGGCGTCTTCAGCCCGGCAGGATGTTTCTCGTGGACACCGTGGAACAGCGGATTATCTCCGACAACGAAGTCAAGGGGAAGCTCAGCCGCCAGCGGCCGTACCGGCGATGGCTGGAACAGAATCGCATCGAGCTGCGGGGGCTCTTCCTGCCTTCCACGAATACCGACAGTGATCCGAAAACACTTTTTGAGCGATTGCGGGCCTTTGGCTACACCGGTGAGGATCTGACGATGATTCTCGCTCCGATGGCCCGTGATGGCCAGGAGCCGGTCGGATCGATGGGCAATGACGCGGCGCTGCCTGTGCTCTCCGACAAGCCCAAGCTGTTGTTCAACTACTTCAAGCAACTGTTTGCACAGGTGACCAATCCTCCCATCGACCCGCTGCGGGAAGGATTGGTTATGTCTTTGATGACGTTCACGGGCAAGCACGGGAACCTGCTGGATGAACAACCGGAACATTGCCGCCAGTTGAAGCTCCCGCATCCGATTTTGACCAACGACGACATGCGGCGGCTCAGGGAGGCGAACCATCCGCACCTGAAGGTGGCGACGCTGAGCATGCTCTTTCCGGCACACGTGGATGACCCTGAGCGCGCATTGCGGGAGGCAGTGGAGAACCTGGTTGCGTCGGCCGAAAAGGCCATCCACGAGGGGGCCTCGCTGCTCATCCTCAGTGATCGCGGAGTGAATGGGGCCTGGGCAGCCATCCCCAGCCTCCTTGCCACAGCGGCGGTTCACCATGGGCTGCTGCAGCGAGGATTGCGAGGTGAAGCGGGCCTGATTATCGAAAGCGGTGAACCTCGCGAGGTCATGCACTTCTGCCTGCTGCTGGGATATGGGGCCAACGCCATCAACCCCTATCTCGCCTATGAAGCGATTTACCACCTCTATCGTAATAAAGACTTGCCGTCCGGACTGACGCTTGAGGAAGCCATCGATCGGTACATCAACGCGGTGAAGAAGGGCATCCTCAAAACGATGTCCAAGATGGGGATATCCACCCTGCGAAGTTACCACGCTGCCCAGCAGTTCGAGGCAGTGGGACTGGACCGCTCGGTGGTGGACAGATATTTTTGCGGAACGGCCTCGCGAATCGGCGGGGTGGATCTGAAAGTCATTGCAGAGGAGGCTCTGGCTCGCCACCACAGCGGCTTTGGACCGCGAGAACCGTGGGCTTTGCCTCTCGATTTCGGCGGCGAGTATCACGAGCGGCTGGACGGAGAACGTCATCTGTGGAATGCCGAGACGGTGACTCTCCTCCAGCATGCCGTCATTAACAACGACTGGAATAAATACCTGGAGTTTGCGGATCGTGTGAACAAGCAGAACGAAGCCCTCTGCACACTTCGCGGGCTGTTCGACTTTGAATATGGAGAACCGGTTCCCCTCGACGAGGTGGAGCCCGCCAGTTCGATTGTCCAGCGCTTCTATACCGGCGCGATGTCTCATGGTTCGATCAGCAAGGAGGCTCATGAAACGCTGGCCATTGCGATGAACCGGCTGGGGGCCCTGGCGAACACGGGTGAGGGGGGCGAAGACCCCATCCGTTACCGGCCACTGCCCAACGGGGATTCGGCGAACTGTGGCATCAAACAGGTGGCCAGCGGTCGGTTTGGAGTGACCATCGAGTATCTGGCTAATGCCAAGATGCTCCAGATAAAAATGGCGCAGGGGGCGAAGCCGGGGGAAGGGGGACAGCTTCCTGGACATAAAGTCACGGAGGAAATCGCTCGGTTGCGGCATTCGACGCCCGGTGTGTCTCTCATTTCGCCTCCGCCCCACCATGACATTTACTCCATCGAAGATCTGGCCCAGTTGATTTACGACCTCAAGGCGGCCAATCCGGAAGCTCTGGTTTCGGTGAAACTGGTGGCGGAAGTCGGCGTGGGGACTGTCGCGGCAGGTGTGGCCAAGGCCAATGCCGATGAGGTGCTCATCAGCGGTCACGACGGCGGTACGGGAGCCAGCCCGTGGTCTTCCATCAAGCATGCAGGGATTCCCTGGGAAATCGGCCTGGCGGAGACGCAGCAGACCCTGGTGGCCAACGGTCTGCGGGATCGCATCCTCGTTCAGGTGGACGGGCAGATGCGGACCGGCCGCGACGTGGTGATCGGGGCTCTCCTGGGAGCGGAACGCTTCGGCTTTGGCACGGCGGCTCTCGTTTCACTGGGCTGCATCCTGATGCGGAAATGCCATCTCGGCACCTGCCCGGTGGGTATCGCCACGCAGAAGCCCGAGTTGCGGGAGCGTTTTGCCGGTCGGGCGGAATACCTCATCAGATATCTGCTGTTCGTCGCTGAGGAAGTTCGCCACTGGATGGCCAAGCTCGGCTTCCGCCGATTTGACGAGATGGTCGGTCGGGTGGATCGGCTGAAGGTGCAGCGGGCTGTCAACCACTGGAAGGCGAAAGGGCTCGATTTTTCTGCCCTGCTGACACCACCGCCGGGATTCCCCAATGTGCCGCTTCGTCGCATCCGTCCCCAGACAAACAAGCATTTGGATCATCTCGACCGGCAGATCCTGCCCCAGATTCAGAGTGCTCTGGAAGAAAAAAAGCCGGTAGTCCTGGAGATGCCGATTCGTAATATCCACCGTGCGGTGGGGAGCACGATCAGTTATTACGTGACTAAGAAATACGGCAGCGCTGGCTTGCCCGACAGCACCATTCACCTTGTTTTTCGCGGTTCGGCTGGCCAAAGTTTCGGGGCCTTTCTCGCGCCGGGCATCACTTTAGAGCTCATCGGCGACGCGAATGACTATCTCGGAAAGGGACTCTCCGGTGGCCGGATCGTCGTGCGGACTCCGCCGGGAAGTCCGTTTGACCCCACGGAAAACGTCATCGTGGGAAACACGCTTCTGTACGGAGCCACGTCCGGCGAGGTGTTCATCAATGGGCTGGCGGGCGAGCGTTTTGCTGTCCGTAACAGTGGTGCCGTGGCCGTCGTGGAAGGCGTCGGTGACCACGGCTGTGAGTACATGACCGGTGGAATCGTGGTCGTGCTGGGACGGACCGGCCGGAACTTCGCCGCCGGTATGAGCGGGGGTGTCGCGTACGTCCTCGATGAGCATCAACTGTTCGATACCCTCTGTAATCTCGATATGGTGGACCTGGAGTCCGTGTGGCAGCCGGAGGATCAGAAACTGCTCCGCAGCCTCATCGAGCGGCACTACGTGTGGACGGGAAGTGCTCAGGCCAAACGGCTCCTGGAGCAGTGGCCGGAAGCGGTGGGCAAATTCGTCAAGGTCATGCCCATCGAATACCGGGCGGCGCTGGAAAGGATGAGAGAGCAGGAACAGGTTCGGGCAGATCAAACACCGGCAACAGAGGAGGTGTTCAGTGGGTAATCCAACAGGGTTTTTGAAATATCCGCGGGTGGACGCAGGTCACCGGCCTGTGGAGGAAAGGATCCACGATTGGCGGGAAATCGATCTGCCACTCGCCGAGCGTATTCTCAACGAACAGGCGGCACGCTGCATGGACTGTGGCATCCCGTTTTGTCACATGTCGGGCTGCCCGGTCAAGAACCGGATTCCGGAATTCAACGATTTGGTATATCGCGGAAAATGGCGGGAGGCGGCCGACAACCTGCATTCCACCAACAATTTTCCCGAGATCACCGGCCGTGTGTGTCCTGCCCCGTGCGAGGCGGCCTGCACCCTCTCCATCAACTCGCAACCGGTGACGATCAAGCACATTGAGTATCAAATTGCCGAGCGGGCGTTTGCCGAGAAATGGGTGCGGCCCATCAAGCCGGCGCAGCGAACCGGGAAGCGAGTGGCCATTATCGGCTCCGGCCCGGCAGGATTGGCCGCCGCCCAGCAGCTTTGCCGTCTCGGACATGAGGTCATTGTCTTCGAAAAGTCGGACCGGATCGGTGGACTGCTCCGCTACGGCATTCCCGATTTCAAGCTGGAAAAACACATCATCGACCGGCGACTGGAGCAGATGGTCGCCGAGGGAGTGCACTTCGAGCCGAACGTGTGGGTGGGGCGTGACATCACGGCCGACGAATTGCGGCGGAGCTTCCACGCGATTCTTCTGGCCATGGGCGCCGGCAAGCCGCGACCGCTGACCGTTCCCGGTGCGGATGCAAAAGGAGTCCATTTTGCGATGGACTACCTCACCCAGCAGAATCGCCGGATTGCCGGTGATCCTGTTCCCACCACCGGACCGGATGCCATCTACGCCAAAGACAAGCATGTGGTTGTCATTGGAGGTGGGGATACGGGGAGTGACTGTGTCGGCACGGCCATCCGACAGGGCGCCAAGTCAGTCCTGCAAATTGAAATTCTGCCCAAACCCCCGGAGGGTAAAAATCCGGAGACGCCCTGGCCGCTCTGGCCGCGGATCATGCGGACTTCCACCTCTCACGAAGAGGGATGCGTCCGCCGCTGGAGCGTGCTCACCAAAGCCCTCTCTGTCAAAGACGGCCAGGTGACCCATCTTCACGCCTGTGAAGTGGAATGGATCCGCGGGCCGAAAGGCTGGGAAATGCGGGAGAAACCGGGGACGGACTTCACGGTCCCGGCGGACCTCGTGCTCCTGGCCATGGGCTTTTTGCACGTGGAGCATGAAGGGCTCGTCCAGCAATTTGGCCTTCAGCTCGACCAGCGGGGAAACGTGGTCGTCAAGAAGTGGATGACCTCCGTGCCCGGCGTGTTTGCGGCGGGAGACACAGTCAAGGGCGCGTCGCTGGTGGTGCACGCCATCAATCACGGCCGGGAAGCTGCCCGGGCGATTCACGAATGGCTGTGCACCGAGCCGACGCTGCCCAGGGAAACCGTGTTGTCGGTTGCCACGGCACGCTGAAGCTTTCCCACCTTTACCGAGAAGCGTTCAGAACTGGACGCTCCCAGAGGCGCTGGGCGTCCAGATTGCCCAGGTGGTCATTGATCGAGGGCCTCGCTGAGCACCTCTTCTGCGACGTAGATGGGCAGGGGAGGTTTCCATCGTACGGCGATGGCAATGGCATCCGACGGACGGGCGTCCACCTCCACCAGCGAGCCGTTCTGCCGAAACCGGAGTCGTGCAAAGTAAGTGTGTTCGCGAAGTTCGCTGATGAGGACGTCCTGCGGCTCGATGGAAAGTTCCTGCAGAATATTGATGATAAGATCGTGCGTCATTGGGCGTGGCAACACGACATTCCTCACCGCCCGATAAATGCTCTGGGCTTCGAAGACGCCGATGACGATCGGAAATGCCCGGTCTCCGTCCACCTCTTTGAGGTAAATGATTTGCTCTTCCGCGATGTCGCTGAGGACAATTCGGGCAAGTTGCATCTGGACTGGCATCAGTCCCCTCCAGGTTGTTTCCCTGTAATGTGCTCGAACCGTGTCCGTCCACGTGCCCGGCTGGGTTCCACGACCAGCAGAGTGTACGGTGGCCGCGTCGATCATGGGGGCCGGTCACGGGCGGCAAGTTTGATGTGCTCGTTGGCTGTGCGCCGTGATACGGCGTCGCACGAGCATGAAAACATGGCGACGGCCGTATACGAGAACACCCTTTGTGTATTCTAGTCCCCCGAGCGGGCCTCTCACCAGTGGCCGACCCGCGTTTCTTTCAGCGGACGGTATCGGCTTCGATGCGGTACACAATCCCGCCGAACTGCTGTTTGAGGACGTCCGGGTTCGACGTGAACACGCCACCCACCCCGATTCTCTTCGTGGAATAATCCACAGAGAGCCCATTTTTGAAATGGACTTCGATCATCTGGGTGGGCCGAAGCTGGGACTGGCAAAACTGGCAATGGGAAAGCTGTTCCACGAGCACGAAGTCTGTGATGCCGTACTGTTTTTCACCCGGCACCATGTATCCCCACACGAAGACTTTTTTCTCCTCGAGATCTCGCGCGAACTGGGGAATGAGCTTGGGCTCGTTGGGATCCGGTTGGAGTTCGGCGAAGGTGATCAATTTGTATCCGGGGGGAGCCTCTGCCAGATACGTGTACATGACCCAGCCGCATCCCAGCACACCGAAAACGAGGGAAAGGATGATCCCCGTCTGGGCCATTCCCAGGCCGAGTCGTTCCTTCGGCGATTTCGCGATTTCCTTGCGGGCAATCCAGCCGAAAATCAAACCACCCAGGGGAATCCAGAACAAATAAACGGTGAAGAAGCAGAAGATGGAGAGCACACCCAGCACCAGGCTGAGCACCGCCTGGGCCTGGATGACCTTGTAATCATCCGTTGGCCGGAAGCCGATCCGGGTTCGCCGCCGGATGACCGGCTGCTCGCTGCGGAAAATGGGCTTTTGACCGTCGATAATACTCATGGGTTTCACCACTTTTAATGAATCCAGTGTGACCTGTTAGAAGAGTTCGCCAACTGTCCTGCCGGTCCCCCTATGGCGGGAATTTTTCCGAGAACAGTTAGTTCCTCTCTCATGTTATTGTTGCCGCCGGAAAAGTGTTCGGCGAGCCCTGAGTTTGGGCCGGAAATTCCGCCGGGGAAACTGTGGCCCCATTATTCATGCCGAAGGGCCTCGATCGGATCCATATTGGCGGCCCGTCGGGCAGGATAGAGGCCGAAAATAACACCCACGGCCACCGCAATCCCAAAAGCCAGGGGGACGGAGCTGGGAACGATCACCGGCCGCATGGTCCGCACGATCTCCGGCAGCGAGTCGTACACCCGTGGCATGAGAATCTGGATGGCGCTCATAATGGCCTCGCTGAGTAGGGGACAGATGAAACCGACGAGGATGCCTGTAATCCCGCCGAGGGTCGAGAGCACCACCGTTTCGACGAGAAATTGCCGGATGATGTCCCGTCGCTTGGCCCCCAACGCCCGGCGGATACCGATTTCGCGGGTCCTTTCGGTGACCGTGGCGAGCATGATGTTCATGATGCCGATACCACCCACCACGAGCGAAATGCCCGCGATAAGGCCCATGAAGATCATGAACATCATTCGGGTGATGCGGGCCTGTTCGAGAAGTTCCAACGGGACGGTGACACCGTAGTCTTCCGTGGGATGGTAGCGGGCCAGGGTGGCCTTCACAACATCGGCTGTGGAGATAACGTTTTCTGTTTTATCCACCTGGAGGGTGATTTGGCTCAACTCCACCTGTTCCGCTTCCAACGACCCCGCCCGGCGGGTGAAAATTACGTCCCCAATGCGCCACCAGAGGGTTGTGATGGGGATGTACACGTCGCTGGAGAAGTCCTGGGCGGCAAACGAACCGCCGATTCCAGCGGACGGCATTTTCGGTTTGCACACCCCCACAACCACGTAGTATTGCTCTTCGATGCGGATGACTTTTCCAATGGGATCTTCGAAAGGGAACAGGCGTTCGGCCGTTCCCGCCGCCAGAACGCAGTAATTTTTGAGGTCTTCCAGGTCGGTGTCCTCGATGAAGCGACCGCGGTCCATTTCCAGCCGGACGATGTCCTTGTACTCGGGCGTGCAGCCCACCAGGCGACCATCGACCATCCGCCCACCGTAGCTGAAACGCTGCCGCAGTTCGCGAATTCGCACGGCGCGGGTGATGGTGGGGATGGTGCTGACCAGCCGTTCGTAATCCGCCCGGGTAATCCCATATTGCAGGAGCAGGCCCGAGCTCTGAATCTGCTCTGACGGCGGTTTAATGGAGCGGATGATGATGTTGGTGGCGCCCAGGCTTTCGATCTGCTCCTGGGCCTTGCGACTGATGCCTTCCCCGATAGCCAGCAACCAGATCACGCTGGCCACGCCGATAAAAATCCCCAACACGGTCAGCAAGGACCGCAGAGGATGAAGCATCAGGCTTTTGACACCGAGTTGGAATGTGCGAATCCAGAGAACAAGCATGGGTGTTTATCGGCAGGTGTTGACTTCTCGAACTGTCATGGATGGAACCATCTGTGATCAGGACGGCTATCTAATTGACAGCAGCTTTTGTTCGTGCGGAGCTGCGAGCCGGATTATCGGTGATGGACTCGATTTTTCCGTCGCGAAGCCGGATGATCCTTTTGGCCCGGCTGCCCACATCCAGTTCGTGCGTCACGAGGATGATCGTTTTCCCCTGGCGGTTGAGTTCGTCGAAGAGATTCATGATCTCCTCGGTGGTGACGGAATCGAGGTTTCCGGTCGGTTCATCAGCCAGGATGAAAATGGGATCGTTGACCAGTGCCCGGGCAATGGCCACCCGCTGCTGCTGACCGCCGGACAGTTGGGTGGGCCTGTGATTGAGGCGTTCTCCGAGACCCACCATTGCGGCCAGTTCTTTACAGCGTGCCCGCTCTTTCGGCGAAAGCCGCCGCTGATAATAGAGTGGCACCTCGATATTTTCCAGAACGGTGAGCTGGGGAATGAGATTGAAGGACTGGAAGACAAAGCCGATTTTGGAAGCCCGGAGTTCCGCGAGGCGATCGTCACTGGCTTCGGCGACGTTTTCGCCATCCAGCAGAATCTTGCCGGAAGTCGGATGGTCGAGGCAGCCCAGCAGGTTGAGGAGTGTGCTCTTGCCGGAGCCGGACGCCCCCATGATCGCCACGTAGTCTCCCTCGGGCACGTCGAAGGAGACACCGCGGAGGGCGTGAACGACCTCAGTGCCCATGTGGTAATCTTTGGTCACATTCTGGACTGAGACGCCGATGCTCATTGGGCTTCCCCGTTGTCAGGGCGCGACGGACGACCGTCGGGGCCACCCCGGCGACCGAATCCTCCGGGGAAGCCGCCGGCCGCTCGCATTTTCTCAAAGCCCGCCAGCAATTCCTGTTTGTCGATGGCTCCATCGCCGTTGGTATCCGACTGCATGAATTCTGCCCGGCGATCCTCGGGGATTTCCGACGGATCGAGCTTGCCGTCCTTGTTGGTGTCCATTCGCTCAAAAATGCGGTCCACGATCATTGCGGGGTTGAAGCCGCCCGGTGGCCGCATCCCACCGGGCCCCTCACCGCCTGGCCCACCCGGTTCGCCACCGAACGGAGGTCGTCCCGGGGTCGTTGCGGGGGAGGCTTCGCCAGGACCACCGGAAGCACCATTACCCTGGTTCTCGGCTGCCGCACTTCCCGCGAATCTTGCCTTTCTCGCCTCCGCCTCTTTGGCTGCCGCTTCCTGTGCGGCGTTGGCCTGTTCGCCCTGGGACCGGCTCCAACTGGCGACCATGGGCTGATTCTTTTCAGCCAGTCCTACTTTTTCCCGATAGGCCGCCGCATTGAGAACGACTTCCTGGTTCTCGCTGAGTCCCTTACGAATGACCACGAATTTTTCGTTACTGGGGCCGATCTCCACCTTGACCGGCTGGAGGCTTCCGTCGGGATTGACAGTGATGCAGTAGAAATCGCCCGCCACTTCAAACACCGACTGGACGGGAACCTGAAGGACGTTGGGCTCGCGCTGGGCAAGGATAGTCACCTGAGCCGTCAGACCGCCTCGAAGGTTTTCCGAGGGATTGTTGATTTTCACAACGACCTGATAATCTTTGACGTTGGAGTTGAAAAACGAGGTGGGCAGCGGGTATTCGCCCACGTCGGTGACCTCGCCGTCAAATTCCACACCAGTCAGCGCGTCCACGCGGATCTTGGCCGGCAGGCCTTCCCGCACGAGACCGATCTTCGATTCGTTCACCTTGGTCCTGACCTGCATCCGTTTGGGGTCAGGGAGTCGGATGATGGTCTGATACTGACGGACGCGGACACCTTCCTGGATGATGATGTCTGTCTGTCCTCGGACACCGACTTGGTTGGCGTAGACCACCTGTCCCGCCGCGGGAGCCGTGATGACGCACTTCTTAATCTGTTCATCAATCCGCTTGAGTTCCTGGACCTGAAGTTCATAGGAATGCTGCTGGGCCTCGAGTTTGGCCCGGGCTGTTTCGATGTCGGCATCCAGTTGCTTGAGCATCTTCACTTTGGTGAACCGCTCGAGGACATCGAGCTTGGTGCGAGCGGATTCCAGTTCTTTAATGGCCTTGTTCAGGGCGAATTGGTCGGCCTCCAACTGTGCCTGGGTGATATAGCCTTTCTGGGCAAGGCTCTGGCTGTATTTAAGGTAGTCTTCCGCTCGGCGTCGGTTTTCCTCCGCAATAAAGTTCTGAATTTGGATCTCGAGCAGCTGCTGCCGGTACTGGCCTTCGAGATACTCCTGCTTGGCAATCAGCGCCGTATCAAGTGCTCGCTGCGCCTGGATCAGTAGGGCCTGCTCATTGGCCACCTTGATCTGTTGCTGAACATACTGATCGCGAAGGGCCGAGGAGTCGAGCTCCACGAGAAAATCACCGGGCTGAACATAGGTTCCCTCGGGTACGATACGGATGATCATCACGCCGCTGCCCTGGCTTTCCACCTCGCAGCGGATTTCGACGTTGCTGGCGCTTTCCACGTCCCCGCGCTCAGTGATCTCGTTGATAAAGTCGCCTCGGATGACTTTGGCGGTCAACGGTTTGTCATGGTTCCCCTGCCAGAGCGTGCGAGGGAGAAAAGACCACACAAGGGGAACCCCAATCATCATGAGGCCGAGCACAACAAGGGGACCTTTCACGACCCAACCGCGCCGCGGATGCTTGGAGGCAGGCAAAGGTTTCGGTGTCATACTTCATGCTCCCCCCAAAAGGATGATGCCGACCGGTTGCCCGGCGAGCAGACGGCTTCCTGGTGAACCAACCTCAGCCGCTGTTGTCTTTTCCGCAGGTGGGAAATGTATTCGCGATTCAAGTGGGAGTGACCCTTTCACGAACTGAACTGATTTCGCCGGAGCCCCATCCCCAGTCCGGTCAATTCATTCCAAGGCGGGACGCCGCCCCACGTCAAAGCCTTGAATTTTCCTGCCCCTTCGTACCCTATCACCGCGTCCGCTGTCCGGTGGCGGTTTCTACCAAACGGTCTCACGGTCTGGCTGGAGCGTCTTGCCGGAGCGAGTCAGCCGTTGGGTATGTTAACGTTGATTGATTTGACCCTTTGATGTTCCCCGTGTTTTCCGGAATATCAGAATCGACCGGATCGCTCGGAATGTCAGGAATGACTGATGACTTATCACGCGGTTGTTGCGTCTCGGAACGACGCCGATGTGGAGCTGGCCCAGCCAGGGCGGGTTGCGTTCCGGACTGATGCCGAAAATACACCCCTGCCCGAGGTACGCCGAGCCGGTCCAGCCCGAGGCGCGTCGCCTTCACCCCTACTATTTTAAACGCTTGAAAGAGCAAAAGTAACCGAAAACCCTTGAAAATGCATAATCGTACATTTATACTAGATTCAACTGTTACAATTGGTGCGTCGGCCGCACGCGCTGCTGCTGGCTGCTGTGAACCGTGGACGAGTCATCACGGCATCGGTGATTGGGCCAGCCCAGGCAATTCGCACCCCGTGAACGATTTGCAGTGCGAGGTCCCTAATATGGGAAACGGAGCTGTCAAAACGGCTTCTGGAAAATCGCGCCGAATCCAGCGAGAACGCCGCACGATCGAGGCGATGATCCGCATTTTCTGCCGCAAGAGGCACGGCCAGAAGACGCTGTGTCCGGAGTGCCAGGAGCTCCTCACCTACGCCATGTGCCGCCTTGACCGGTGCCCCTTCGGGGAGAATAAGACCACTTGTGTCCGGTGCCCCGTGCACTGCTACAAGCCGGACATGCGGGAATTGGTGCGGCAGGTGATGCGGTTCTCCGGTCCGTGGATGTTACTCTACCACCCCTATTTGACATTTCGGCATTACCTCGACGAGTGGTTCATTGAACCGCAGCCCCTCCGAAGAAGGGTGAGTGGCTGAGGCACCGGCGGACAGGAGTTGGCTGGCGATTCGGCCGGGCCGAAACTGTTGGGTCCAGTTGCCCGTTTAAACGGTCGCGGCAATTTACGAATTGCCCCTGCGAGACCTTGTGCCGCCGGCATCTCACATTTTACAGATATGGGGGGATAGTCCAGGCAGGATGAGCGTCCCTTGATGAGCAGAGCCGCAGCGGGTTTAATGAGGGTTTACCTGCTGCAAACCCCTGCCGGGAAAAGGGGGAGGGTAATTCCCGGGAAGGGACTGTCAATTCGGGCGGCGAGGACAGGCGGTTTGGCTCGCTTAGCCGGAATTTGCCTATGGTTGCGGACCCTGGTTAGGTCAGGAGATACCCCAACGACAGCGAGGTTGTGCGAGATGTACGCGATCATTCAGGACGGCGGACGCCAGTACAAGGTAGAGGTTGGCCAGGTGCTCGACGTCGATTACCGCCTCAGCACTGAAAAGTCCGAAGATGGCGCCGCGTTCGCTCCCAAAGAAATCCGCTTCGATCGGGTGCTGGCCATTCGGGATGGTTCGACGTTCCTCCTTGGTCGGCCGACAATCGAGTCCGCGTATGTCGTGGCGGAAGTCCAGGAGACCCTTCTCGGCCCCAAGATCTACATTCAGAAGTTCCGCCGACGGAAGAATTATCGTCGTCGCAAGGGGCATCGGCAATTGTACCTGCGGGTGCGAATTAAGGAGATCAATCCCGGCACCGCACTGCCTGGGAAGCGCGAGGAAGCGGCGATCGCCCAGCCGGAATCAGCACCTGCCGAATCCTCCGGCCAGCCCGAGCAGGCCGAGGCCCTCGCCGTTTGAGGTATCCGCTCGGGGGATCCTGGAGCCCCCTGTAGCAAGTCGGCTGAGCGGATAACGGGACGGCTGCCCCGGCTCGACGCTGGGATTCTCTCCGTGCTTCCGCGGGGAATGGGCGAACGGGAATTTGCGACACGCTCACAAGGGCTATTTTCCGTGACCAGCGCTTTCCGGCGCCCTGGTCATTGACTCTTTGGTTGGCTTGAGGAACAGAAGCGTATGACAAAGGATTTGATTCCCGCCCATGGCGATCTTCCAGAACCGCTGGATTTGACTGTTCCTGAGGAAGCGCGGGACGATTTTCTGGCCGAAGCGAGTCGGCTCAAGAAAGTCCCGGTGTCGGATGCTGACCTCTCCACCGTTTATCGCTTTGGGGATGGTGCCCTCAGTCCGCTCACCGGGCCGATGGATCGCGAGGTTTACGATCGGGTTCTGGAGGAAGAGGTCATCGAGTACAACGGGCGGCTCTACGCCTGGACGATTCCTCTGGCCTTCCCGGTAACGGCTGAGCTGGCCAAACAGTTGAGCCCGGGGGAGAAGGTCGCTCTGGTGAACTCCCGAGGAGAGATTGTCGCCACGCTGGAGCTTACCGATGTCTTTCCGTGGGACAAGCGGAAGTACCTGACGCGGGTGTATCTGACCGAGCGGTTCGACCATCCCGGCGGCGATATGGTGTTGAAGGCGGACGGGGACAAGGATTACCTCATTGGCGGAAAAATCCAGGTCCTGCCGCAGCCGAAGCATCCTCGATTCGGCAAGTATGTTCTGCGTCCGAGGGAGGTTCGGGAACTGATTCGGCAGAAGGGTTGGGAACGCGTGGTGGCCTTTCAAACCCGCAACCCCCTCCATCGCGCCCATGAGTATGCCCTCGTTTATGGTTTGGAGACGCTGCTTCGTCAGGGTTACAATGCCGGGGCATGTCTCAATCCGTTGATCGGGGAAACCAAGGGGGACGACGTGCCTGCCGATGTTCGCATGCGGACCTACGAGGCACTCATCGAGCAGCGTGCTCTCGGGGACGGAGATAGTGATCCAGCTCTCTGGGGACCGCGGGGAGAATCCGTGCCCGACCGTGTGATTCTGGTGGGCCTGGACATCAAGATGTTCTATGCCGGTCCCAAGGAGGCCGTCATGCATGCGATTTACCGGCAGAACTTTGGATTCACGGACATCATCATCGGGCGGAAGCATGCGGACGCCCCCTATCACGACGGAACGCCCATCTGGGGCGATTTCGATGCCCAGGAAATCTTCAAGCGATTGCGAGGCGATCTTAAGATCAAGCCCCTGTGTGTGGGGTTTGCAGCGTACTATGAGTCAGTGGGACGGGTCGATCTGATGGAGAATCATCCCAACGAGAAGCCGGTCTCAATCTCTGGAAAGGAGATTCGCGCGGCACTCCGTGAGGGGCGGCCGGTCGATCCGCGGATCATGCGGGAAAGCACAGCCCGAATTCTGGCCGAGGCCATGGCACAAAAATAGCCCAAGTCTGGGGAACGCGGAATGTCCGGGGGGGTTGCGCGACTGGTGTGGGGAGGTCTGTCGGCTGTCTGCATGGGATTTTCCAAGACAGGCGTGCCGGGGGCTTCCATTCTCGCCGTGGTGCTGATGGCGCAGGCCTATCACGAGGACGCCGCTCTTTCGGTGGGGGCGCTCGTGCCGGTTCTGCTTGTCGGTGACCTCTTCGCCGTCTACCTGTATGCCAGGTACACAGCGTGGGATCGGCTGATCAGACTATTTCCCTCCGTGGCCGTGGGATTGATCGCTGGGGCCGTGCTTTTGCATTATGTGCGGGGAAACGCGCTTCGACCGATCCTGGGAGCGCTGGTGGTGGCCATGTTCGTTCTGGAGGTTTACCGTCGGGCCTCCGCGAACGGACACTATGGCCAGAAGTGGTGGTACGTCTGGCTGACGGGGATGCTGGCGGGCTTTAGCACGATGGTGGGAAATGCTGCCGGTCCTGTCATGACGATGTATCTTCTCAGTCAGAATCTGCCCAAGGACAAGTTCATGGGCACCACGGCGATGTTCTTCTTCACGGTCAATCTTTTGAAAATTGCGCCCATGGCGCTGGAAGGAATGATCACACCCGAGACGATGCATTTTGCAACCTATACCGTTCCCATGACGCTCGTCGGCGTGGGCTTGGGCCGATGGGTGTTCCGACAAATGTCCCAGAACACGTTCGACATGGCAGCCCTGATCCTGGGAGGCATTGGTGGGCTCTGGCTGCTTGTAGGCTAAACGAATGCCCGCATGCGGACTATTAATCGTCGTATAGGGCGTTTTGGCACCGCTTGAAATCTCAGCCGCTAGCCAGTCAAAATCGGTTCGACCGAAACGCGAAACGCTGCTCGATTGGCTTCCCGGCACAAGAAGGCAATGGTGTCTTTAAGGAGATTCAACCTTGCGACATCCAGTATCCTTTCGAAATTCATTCGCAACCGTTGAGTGGAAGTGCGGCACCGCGTCGCTTTCCGCTTTCCTGTTTCTCATCGTCGCGGGGATAGCACTTGGAGCGGGGTGCTCGCGGGAGCGCCCCGAAACTTCCAACATAAAGACAGAGAGCCAGGCGGCGAGCACGGATCAGTTGACACACGCTGCGGGAGGAACGACCGCCGAAGGCAGCCCGGCATTGTGGGGATTTCCACCGGAACAGGGGAAACCCTGGCCGATCCGGCCAAGTCCCGAACCGCTTTCACCGACGCGGCAAGCCAGCACGGGAGAACCGAACGTCCGCTGGCCGGATTACCGCGTGCCTCGCGAAATCATCTTCACCGCACCACCGGTGCCCTCGCAGATTGTCGGGCCGGCGGAGAACCGGAGGAATCCTGAAGCGGCCGAGTGAGCCCCTTCAACGCGAAAACTTTGGAGGACCCGGTTCCACCCCGACCGATCACTGTTCGTAGCACGGGGTCGGGGGCCGATAATGCGAAAGGTCGATCGAGCGAAACCACTCGATCGTCCGCATGAGGCCTTCCCGGAGCGGAGTCTTGGGTTCCCAGCCGAGTTTCTGTTTGGCCAGGGTGATATCGGGACGACGGCGAACGGGATCGTCGGCCGGCAATGGTCGGAAGACAATTCTGGATTTGGATCCGGTCAACTCGATGACGAGTTTGGCCAGTTCCAGGATGGTGAACTCTTCCGGATTGCCGAGATTGACGGGCCCGGTGAAATCCTCGGGATTTTCCATCATCCGGATGATGCCTTCCACCATGTCGTCGCGATAGCAGAAGGATCGTGTTTGTGAACCGTCGCCGTAAACGGTGATGTCTTCTCCACAGAGGGCCTGGCGAATGAAGTTAGAGACCACCCGGCCGTCGTATGGGTGCATCCGTGGCCCATAGGTGTTGAAGATCCGCACGATGCGAATGTTCACCTTGTTCATGCGGTGATAATCCATAAACAGGGTTTCTGCCGCCCGTTTACCTTCGTCATAGCAGGCGCGAGGACCAATCGGGTTGACCGCCCCGCGGTACGTTTCGGGTTGCGGATGGACTTCCGGGTCACCATAGACTTCGCTGGTGGAGGCTTGCAGCACCTTGGCCCGACATCGTTTAGCCATCCCCAGAACGTTGATCGCTCCCATTAAGGAGGTCTTCATGGTTTTGATCGGGTTGTACTGATAGTGCCCCGGAGCCGCCGGGCACGCGAGATTGTAAATCTCGTCCACTTCCAGCCAGATGGGCAGCGTGATGTCGTGACGAATGAGCTCGAAGTTGGGCTTGTCGAGTAGATGCGCTACATTGGACTTCTGACTGGTGAAAAAGTTATCCAGACAGATCACGTCATGACCCATTTCCACCAGGCGTTCGCACAGATGCGAACCGAGAAAACCGGCACCGCCTGTCACCAGGATTCGTTTGACGAGCGCCATCGTACCTCCCTACTCCGATTGCTTAGGATTACTCCTTTATCAATTCCCGAAAATTCCGAATTTTTGCTCCGAGAGTGGTTCGCTGCCGTTTCAGGTGTGTTCCTCGGCCGCCCGGCGAATTCCGCCCAATTTTTTTCTGTGTGACTTTCAGTAGGCAGCCGTCAAAATTGGCAAGTCACCCAAACTGGTCTTTTCGACCTCCCACGGTTCTTTCCAGTTTGATGGGGAATCGCCGGATTGGGAATAGGATTTTCCAAGGAATTGGGCGACTACTTCCAAAAGTTGCTCCTGATATACCGGCTTGGGGACATAGCCCGAAAATCCCGACTCCAGAAACTGCTCCACACATCGGGGATCATTGTGGGCTGTAAGGGCCAGAATGGGGACGGTGCAACCGCTCTGCCGCAGTTCTCGGACGGCGGTGATTCCATCCATTTCGGGCATTTCCACGTCCATGAGGATGAGGTCGAACGGGCGGCGGTGATGTCGGGCCTGCCGGTACTGGGCGATGGCATCTCGGCCGTTTTCCACCGTCGTGACCGTCAATCCGGCCTTCTCCAGAATGCGCTGCACAAGCCGACGATTGTCGAGAAAGTCTTCCGCGACGAGGACACGGCCCTTCAGGGGGCCAGACACGGCCGGGGAGTTCCGCGGTGAGTGCGGGGCCAACGGGCTTTCCTGGCCCTTAGCCATGGATTGGCTTCGACCGGCTGTCCCCATGTTGAGAAGCCCCTGGCCGTCAACAAAGGGTGTGTTTTCCAATGGCCCGGTGGCCACCCGAACGTGAAAGATCGTCCCTTTGCCCGGCGTGCTTTCCACCGAGATATCCCCACCGAGCAAGCGAGCCAAACGCCGACTGATGAGAAGTCCCAAGCCCGTGCCCCCGTATTGACGGTAGGTTCCGGCTTCCCCCTGCCGAAAAGGTTGGAAGAGTCGGCCGATTTGGTCAGGCGACATTCCCACCCCTGTATCGCAAACGCGGAATTCCAGGACCGGTTGGTCGACAGGTGTTCGATCAAGTTCGATTTCGATCCACACCCGACCCTCACGCGTGAATTTGATCGCGTTGTCGGTGAGGTTGACCAGAATCTGCCGCAACCGTGTGGGATCGCTTTGAATTGTTTGCGGGATAGCACCCTTGACTTCCAGCTCCAGGCGAAGGTTTTTCTCCCGGGCCTTGCCGGCCAGCATGTGGACCACGTCCTGGGCGATCGCAATCGGATCGGTGGGAATGCGTTCCACTTCCATTCGGCCGGACTCCAGCTTGGAGAAGTCGAGGATCGTGTTGATCATCTCCAGAAGGTGCTCTGAGTTTCGAATCAAACCCTCGGTGGCTTCCAGAATGAGTGCGTCGGGCTGTCCAGAGGGTTGCTCCGAACTCGACAGAACATTTTCCGTACCACCCGCATCCTTGCTCGCGCTGTTTTCCGACTGTTGAACCGAAAAACGACGGAGAATTTCCTCGCTGAGAAGGCGCGCGTAGCCGAGAATCGCGCTCAGGGGTGTGCGGATTTCGTGGCTCATGCTGGCGAGTAAGGTGATTTTCGCCCGGGCGGCATTCTCGATCTCCTGCGAGTAGGCGCGGAGGCGGATATTGGCGGCCTGGAGGGAACGCGCGTATTCTTCGAGCTGACGCTGGACGGCCTTGTGTTCGGTCATGTCGATAAGGGTGATCACGTAGCTCGTCCCCTGCGCCAGTTCCAGGCGGGAAACGAGGCCCAGAACTTCCCGAGTTTGTTCCCCGCTCGATTGGAGGCACGTCTCCAAAAGCCAGGAATCGGTATCTGGGGACGAGGGGTTCAGCCAGCGGCAAAGGGAGAGCTCGTGCTCCGGGGTGCATCCTTGAGGACAAAAGTCACAGAACGAGCGGCCAACAGGCGATTGGCCGAGAAATGTTATCGCAGCAGGATTGCATTCGTGGATTCGTAGCTCTCGATCGACGATTAAAACTGGGTGGTGAACGTGCTCAAAGACCTTTTGATACCGGCGTTCCGTGTCATTGAGCAGCTGTACGAGCCGCTGGCGAACACGCGCAAAACGGGTCCGAAGCCGCTCGAAGTGAGTCACCGCCAGAACAGCCAGACCGGTTCCCAGAAAACCCAGCATCAACGTGATTCCCGGAAGCCACTCATGAATGGCATCCGCGCGAATCTTGTCTGGGTAGAACCCGACTCGGAACACCTGGCCGTACCAGGATAGTTCTTCCCAGAGGCCGCTGGTCTCTCGGTCACTGGCCAAGCCTGAAACGACAGATGTCGGAGTGGCGTGACGCCACTCGTGATTTCCGTATTGAAGGATCAAAGCGCCACCAAATTGCCAGCTAGTAGCTACCTCCGCCAGCATAGGCTGTGGGTCAAGGGCGAGAATGATCCAGCTCTCACTGTTCCCGTCTTCCGGCGATAAAAAGACTCTTTCCGCGCGGACTGCCGCTGCCAGGTACTCGTCGGCCGGTATAAGATGGCGACGCGCCCCGGGTCGCGTATACAGGGCACAGCACACGCGGCTTACGAAGGAACTCAGTTCCTGGCGACGGTTCGGCGGAACGTCGAAAAAGGAGAGATAGACAAATTCCCGGTCACAGCAATTTGAGGCGTCGCCAACAGTCGACGGCGGCACTGCGCCCTTCTTGGACAGTTGGACGACGCCGAGGGCCTTCACTTCGGGATGTTTGTGAAGCTTCAAATTGTCGAGCGCGACCTCCCATTCCGCGGGGTCAACTTTCTGGCTGGCCGACCAAAGGATCCGCAGAGCCATCAATTTTTCCTCGATGGCTTCCAGCCGGGAAGTGAGGTTGACAATCACGGGCTGGGCTGCGAGTTTCGTTTGTTCGTTTCGTTCATATAGGCGATGTTGATGAGCCAACCAGCAGGCCGGCACGGTAAAGATCGCCCCTCCCACGAGGCACAGGAGGATCCCCCACCGATGCCCGCTGTTCCATTTCCGAAATAGTCTTACACCAGACATATCAGCAGAACTCACTCAAGTTGCTAAAAAACATCAACGATCTCATCTGGCGCCCAAGAAAAAGCCAAGAGTTTTTGCGCGGGTTTCGGGACTACGGATAAACTTTACGTTGAGTTCCAGGGCAAAGGGGTCGATGACGCCAAAAAGTGGGGAAAACCAACTGGGGGGATTCTTCGGCACATTCGGTGTGATCGTTACAGTTGTGAGGGATGGAGCAGGAGCACAGAGGACGTTTGGTGCATCGGTTGGTGAGCTTTTTTGCCCGAACAGAATTGTCATGCTGCAATACGCCGTTTGTGGAAGGGAGAGACTCATGGTTGATCACTCGGTGAATCGGCGAACATTCCTGGCCCAGGCGCTAGGGGTGACTGTCTTGGGCTCCCCTACAATTCACGCCGTTTGTCTCGGCAGCGGGATCCGCGAAACTCCTCGCCAGCCCGGTCAGGATGCAATCGCCACGGATTTTCTCGACGGGTCCCCCGAGGCCACGCGGTGGTGGGAACGGAACATCGGTCCGGTAGTCGGCCGAATTAAGGGGCGCCACTCACGGGAGATAGCGCGGTCACCTTTCTCCGTGGGGATGGAAACGCTCGATCGGGCCATGTATGACCCGCAACGAGTCTACCGGCCGCTGGGGGAACTGGGGGTGAAATGGGCGCGGTTGCAAACGGGCTGGGCGCGATGCGAGACCTCCCCCGGCAAATACGATTTTGGTTGGCTGGAGGCAGTTGTGGACGCGGTCCGTGCCGAGGGTGTTAGCCCGTGGTTCAATCTTGGCTACGGCAACAGGCTCTACCTGCCAGAGGCCCCTGACGTCTCGGCGGTGGGTTGGATTCCTGTCTACAAGCCAGAAGCACAGAAAGCCTGGCTGAAATTTGTGGGAGCACTCGCCGCGCGATTTGGCGATCGGGTGAAACACTGGGAAATTTGGAACGAGCCGAACATCAAAAACTTCTGGAAACCCGGCGATCCGTCCCCGGACCTGTACTGCCGGTTTGTGGCGGAGACCAGCCAGGTCCTGCGGCAGACGATTCCTGATGTCGTGATTATTGGTGGGGCTCTCGCCGGCATGCCCACCGATTATCTCCGCCAGCTCCTGGCCTGTGGAATTCTGCAGCATGTGGACAGGATCTCCTATCATCCTTATCGCCCCGTGCCGGAAGAGGGTTATCGAGAAACCCTGACCACCTGGCGGACAATTCTTCGACAGAACAGTCCGGGTGGAAAAGAAGTGCCCTTATGGCAGGGGGAGAACGGGTGTCCTTCGCGACCGGGGGGTGCCGGCGCCCTCTCGCAGTATGAATGGACCGAAGTTCGTCAGGCGAAATGGCTGCTGCGGAGAATGCTTTACGACAGGGTCCTCGGGGTGGAGCTGAGCTCTTACTTCCACATCGTCGATCTGGTGAATTACAACTGGGGAACGGGGCCGAGCGGGAAAACGAATTTTAAAGGGCTTTTGCGGGGAGAAGATTATTCTCCCAAGCCTGCTTACCATGCCTATCAGCGCCTGTGCGCTTTGTTCGACGGGGAGACGCGTCGGGAGCCTGCCCTCGATGAAATGGTGACTGTGGCGAGCGCTTCGGCAATGTCCGCGGAGGATCGCCCGATGGGCAAAACCCCGGAGGCACAGAAATACGTGGTCGCCGGTTTCTTGCGAAACGACGCACCGCTGTGGGCTCTATGGGCCGTGGAACCACTACACAGCCCGGGACAGGTACGTTGTGCGGACGTTCGGATACGCGGGACGGCCCCCTTGAATTCCCCCGTCTTGATCGATCTTTTGAGCGGCTGCGTTTTTACAGTGGACCATCGTGCAGGCAATTCCACCGCGTTGAGATTTCCCTCGCTGCCCATTCCCGACTATCCGGTGGTGATTGCCGATAAAGAGGCGATTCATGATCTGGTGACGAGCCCTGTCCAGGTGGATGGATGAATCCCATCAGCCGCTTCGCGCTTCTCTCGCGGACCGTCGTGCTGACTGCGAGAGGACATCCGGTTTGCAGTTCGACGCAGAGAAGACCGCCGGGCAACGTCGCGGAGGCGTGAAATACCTATGGCGCGCATGTGTCGCTGGACATGAAAAATACAACCGTCCTGTGAACGCCCTAGAAGACGCATTAGAAGTCTATTAGCGCTTGACCGCAATGGGGACAGCGCGATGGCGTCTTTTTCCGCCGCCGGCGTTGAATCTCCTCGGTAAACCCGGCCCCCAGAATACCTGCCGGCAGCGCGAACATTCCGATTCCCAGAAGAGCCACAATCCCAGTGACAAATCTCCCCGGTCCCGTAACAGGATACACATCCCCGTAACCGACAGTGGCGAGGGTAATGACAGCCCACCACATGGCAGTGGGAATATCAGGAAACTTGTCCGGCTGAGCCGGGTTTTCCACGTAGTACACGATCGCTGCGGAGAATAGAACAAGCAGGAACATCACGCAAAAAGCCACGACGATCTCTTCTTTTTTCTCCCGGAATACAGCGACGAATATATCCACAGCAGCCGTATAACGCGCCAGCTTGATTGAGCGAAGTAATCGGAACAGTCGCAACAGCCGGAGCATTCGCAGGTCAATGTGCGAAGCCGGCAAAAATGCCGGCAGAATTGCAAAAAGGTCTATCAGCGCAAGGGGCGTCATGGCGAAACGGACCCGGCCCCAAATAAGAGAGTCATACTGAGGATTTGCGCGACACGACCATAACCTCAATAAATATTCAACGGCGAATATAGACACTGAGAAATGCTCGAATAAAGAAAGCGCCCACCCCCAACGGTTGGCGATCCATTCGACGGTCTCGATTACTGCGGCAAATACGTTGGTGAGAATGAGCGTGATAAGAAAAACATCACACCATTTACTGAGAGTATCACCTTCAGTAGCAGGCTCGAGGATTGTCCAAATCCGTTCTCGCAGCGCATTCATAAATCATAACCTGGAACGCAATCTAAATAGAATCGGACTTCTTCAGATTGCAGCGTCGGCAGAGCAGTTGCACATTATTGTCAGAGTTGCTCCCACCTTTGGCTACCGGGATGATATGGTCAAATTCCAGATAGTCCGTCGCCCCGCACTCGGCGCATCGTCCACCATATCGCTGCCAAACACGCTGACGGACATCGCGTGGAATATATCTGCTGGTTTTCCCCTCGACTTTGGCCACCCGGGTTTGATTGGCCAGGCCCACCGCCGCAGTAAACAATGGGTAGAAAAGGGGCGACGGTTGTAAGATGTCAAACCTATAAACGGGTTTGCCCTCCGTTTGGATCTCTAGCCAGTTGTCGCTGCCGCGATGAGAGATGATTTTTCGATAATCCAGGGCCACTGTTTTTGTAGACGAGGAAAACAGAAGTCGGTGATCGGTGAGCGCCAAATTCCCATGATGCTGTTCCCAGGCAAGATTACCACCACGGGTCCGCGGCAGGTGCCACACCGCTTGGGAGTAAAAATGGAGCAGTTCGCCAGCTCGCAACTGCAGTCCCGAAGGTGGAGAGAGGGTTGGAAGACGGCCATTTTCGATTTCCTCAAGCCTGCGAAGGATGTTGATCTCTTGCTCCAAGTACTTGCGATACTCGGCCGATAATCCCAGCTCTTCGACCAACCACCTGAGGATTTTTTCTTCTTCGGGAGATAATCGTCCGTCGGCTTTGGCGTCGGCAAGCACATGTTCCACAAATCGTTGTGCGGAAAGTTGGATCGCTTGCTGGAGTTCCTGTTTGGTCAAACCGAACTTTTGTGTGATCCGAAGGAGATTCTCCCATTCCGCGGGGGAAAGCCGACCGTCAGCCACTGCCGCCATGAACAGCCCACGCAGAAATGCCTCCGCATAATCGCGAAAGAACATGCGGGCGAATTGGGGAAGCGCGTATCCTACTGAGTGCGCGATTCGGGCTAATCGGGCCTCTTCCTCTGGGGACAAGATGCCATCCTCCATGGCCTCCCCAAGGGCAATAGCAAACCTGTTTCGCGCAAATTCGAGATGGATGTCTTTTGCTTTTGCTTCAGAAATCTCCAAACATTGCACGATTGACCGAAGGGCCTGCTGTTCTTTTTGTGTGACAACCTCATCGGCCCACGCTCGTTCTAGGACGTACCGGTAAACGTTTTCCTTGGCAAGTTCCAGCTCATCAGGGTTAACGTCCCACCCCTGCAGCATGCTCGACACAGAAAATTTTTCTTGATTAGTCACGAGGCCGTGATAAAGCAGACGGGTCAACTCCTGAACCCTCTTTTCCCGATCGGGGTCAATCAGCTTTTGAACTGTTTTCTTGACCCACTCAGCGAGCTTTGCCATGATGATCCCCTTTGCTCGGTTACTACCACTCCTATCTGATCCTCGGGATTCCAGATACTGAATCCATATTCTCTAAAAACGTATTCGTGTGACAAGGTAGCAACGAGAAAGTTGCCCCCAGCCCGCATCATTATCGGTGTTCCGAGCGTCTCATGGAAGATTAGCCGTTTCGCTACCCTATTCACGGTTTTTTGCGGCACGAACGGCACCGGCACCCCGGCACGGATTTGTGTGGAGATAATATGCAGCCCGCGGGCCTCTTCCGGAAGAACCTGTTTCGGAGGCATGTGCTTATCACGTCCTTTTTCCGGAGGGACCCACTTGTCAGGTCCGCCGTTCAATGTTTGATCATCCATTCCCGTTCGCCGGGGACTGAAGTCCTGCGGCGAAAGCGGGGCTAAAGCCCCGCACTCCATGGAGTGCGGCGATTTATCGCCGCTTTTTAGTGAAGGCTTTAGCCTTCACAACCCTGCCGTTTGCGGCGTCGGAGGGACCTGCTTGTCAGGTCCTTTTTTCGGAGAGACCCGCTTGTCAGCCTGCGAGGTTCCACTCCAATCTACTCGGGTTTCGGTAGAGGCAATTCATGAATGGCCCCTACAGCGTCGGAAAAACCTGCTTGTCGGGTCCGATTAACACCGATTGATGACCTATCCCACCTCACCGGGCACGACGAGCGTGCCCCTCCGAAAACAGTCCGGAGGCACGTGCTTGTGACGTTCGCATTCGGACCAACCCCTTTCGGAGGGACCTGCTTGTCAGGTCCGCGTTCAATGTTTGATCATCCGTTCCCGTTCGCCGGGGACTGAAGTCCCCCGGGGAAAGCGGGGCTAAAGCCCCGCACTCCATGGAGTGCGGCGATTTATCGCCGCTTTTTGGTGAAGGCTTTAGCCTTCACAACCTTGGCGTTTGCGGCGTCGGAGGGACCTGCTTGTCAGGTCCTTTTTTCGGAGAGACCCGCTTGTCAGCCTGCGAGGTTCCACTCCAATCTACTCGGGTTTCGGTAGGGGCAATTCATGAATTGCCCCTACAGCGTCGGAAAAACCTGCTTGTCGGGTCCGATTAACACCGATTGATGACCTATCCCACCTCACCGGGCACGACGGGCGTGCCCCTCCGAAAACAGTCCGGAGGGACGTGCTTGTCACGTTCGCATTCGGACCAACCCCTTCCGGAGGGACCTGCTTGTCAGGTCCGCCGTTCAATGTTTGATCATCCGTTCCCGTTCGCCGGGGACTGAAGTCCCCCGGTGAAAGCGGGGCTAAAGCCCCGCACTCCATATGGAGAGTCCGCACTCCGCTGGTTAAACGGTAGAGGCAATTCATGAATGGCCCCTACAACACATTGAGCCTTTGGCCTGTCCCAGCTCCAAACGAAAACTGGGGATGCATCCTACGCCCACCTCATTGCATGGCTGCGCCTCAGGCGTTATGCATAGGAATATTTCGCTTGCGTCTTGTGGGAAGATCGGAGGCCGGTGCCGTGGGTTCGGAAGTTGAAAAAAAGGGGGCGGGTGTCGCCAGATGTCTCGTGGACGAACTCGGAGACGTCGGCCATCGGGAAAACATCCATAACGCACACGCCGGTTATGTGGGCGTGAACGAATCCAGGTAGTGCTGGGAACTTGCAGCTCTGGGAGCGCCGCGATGAAGATCAACGGTTATCTTGTCCTGTGTGTTGCCATTGCGTCGCTGGGTGGTTTGCTTTTTGGCTTCGATACGGCCGTCATTTCGGGGACGGAGAAGGCGCTTCAGAATCTTTTCCATTTGTCGGGTTTCTGGCACGGATTCACGGTGGCGAGCGCACTGATCGGGACGGTCATCGGCTCGCTGGTGGCGGGGTACCCGGCCGATCGCTGGGGGCGGCGGGAAACGCTTATCCTCATCGCCGTCCTCTATTTTGTTTCGGCGGTCGGAAGTGCCCTGGCGTGGGATTGGTATTCTCTTGTGTTTTTCCGGTTTATTGGCGGGCTGGGGGTCGGGGGGTCGTCGGTTGTGGCGCCGATGTATATTGCCGAAATCTCGCCGCCCAAATGGCGGGGCCGGTTGGTGGCGGTCGTGCAGTTCAATATTGTGTTCGGCATTCTGCTGGCGTTCTTTTCAAATTACTGTATCGCGCTGCTTAACTTGGGGGATGTGGAATGGCGGTGGATGCTCGGTGTGGAGGCGTTTCCGGCCGGATTGTTCTGGCTGCTTCTCTACTTCACGCCCCAGAGTCCGCGCTGGTCGGTGGCCCGGGGACGCTGCGAGCAGGCTCGCGCGGTCTTTGAAAGGCTCGGTGCTTCCCGCGAAGAGGCCGAGGAACTCGTGCGGGAGGTGCAGGCTTCGCTCCATGACACGTCCCTCGATGAACCGCTCTTTTGTCGTCGCTATCTTCGCCCGGTGCTTCTGGCCATTGCCATTGCCGCCTTCAATCAGCTTTCTGGGATTAATGCCGTGCTCTACTACGCCCCACGAATTTTCGAGATGGCAGGGGCCGAGAAGGATGCGGCGTTTCTCCAGGCCGTGGTGGTTGGCGGGACGAATCTCATCTTCACGCTGCTGGCCATGAGCGTCATTGACTATTTCGGCAGAAAATTCCTTATGCTCGTGGGATCCATCGGCTATATTGTCAGTCTGGCGACCACGGCGGCGGCCTTCTACGTCTATGGCACGCACTTCGATCGGCTGGGCAACATCATTGTGCTAGCCAGTCTCGTGGTGTTTATCGCGTCCCACGCCTTTGGTCAGGGGGCAGTGATCTGGGTGTTTATCAGTGAAATCTTTCCCAACACCGTCCGCGCCAAGGGACAGGCCCTGGGAAGTTTCACGCACTGGTTCATGTGCGCGTTGATCTCCTGGACCTTTCCGGTGATTGCCGCGGCGTCCGGTGGACATGCCTTCGCGTTTTATGCGGCGATGATGGTCCTGCAACTTCTGTGGGTGATCTTCGTCATGCCCGAAACAAAAGGAATCCCGCTGGAAGAAATCGAGCGTCGGCTTTTGGGAACGGATTCCGCTTCTGCGGCCGCGGGGTCCACCAGGTCGTGCTCCTGAAGGGAGAAATCCGCCATGAATCCAATCGCGGTCATCGTGCTGTTAGCAGGGGGGTGGGTGGTAGCTGGGATTTCGGCCGCCAGTGAAAACGGAGAACGCCCCGTTCGTCCGGATATTCTCGTGGACGATTTTGAGCGTGATTCTTACGCGCCCTGGGTGGCCGAGGGGGAAGCGTTTGGTCCTGGCCCCGCCCCCGGCACGCTCCCGCGGCAAATGGAAGTGACCGGCTATCACGGCCGTCGGCTGGTCAATTCGTATTACGGTGGGGACAGTACGGTGGGGATGCTGACGAGCCCTCCCTTCACAATCGAACGGCGCTATCTCGCCTTTCTCATAGGTGGAGGGGGCTATCCGGAAGAAACCTATATGGAGCTTCTCGTGGATGGGAAAAGTGTTCGTCGGGCAACCGGTCCGAACACCGCACCCGGCGGCTCGGAGGAGCTGGATTGGGCCGTCTGGGACGTCCATGAGTTTGAAGGCCGCACCGCTGTCCTGCGGATCGTCGATCGCCGCACCGGCGGTTGGGGGCACATCAATGTGGATTACATTTTTCAAACCGATCGCAATCCGCTGGAGCAGCTCAAGCCCCTGGAAACAACAGTTCAATCACGGTACCTGCTACTTCCGGTGGCCGGGGAAGGACCGCGGACGCATTGTCGCATTCTCTTGGGCGATCGGGTCCTCCGCTATTTCGACATTCAAATTGCCGCAGACGATTCGGATGTGAGATTTTGGGCGGCAATTGATCTGCGTGATTATCGCGGCCAGACGGTCCGCTGGGAAATCCGTCCCCGCTCTGCCCGCGTTCTGGTGGAAAAACGCCTTCGGCAGAGCGACGCACCGGTTTGGCCGGAGAACCTCTATCGGGAAGCGTATCGGCCGCAGTTCCATTTCTCACCGCGGGTGGGTTGGACCAACGATCCCAATGGCCTGGTGTACTACGATGGCGAATATCACCTGTTTTTCCAGCACAATCCCTTTGGGATTCAGTGGGGTAACATGACCTGGGGCCACGCGGTGAGCCGGGATCTGGTCCACTGGGAAGAGATCGGTGACGCCATCCTTCCTGACGAGCGGGGCACGATCTTTTCAGGGTCAGCGGTGGTCGACCTCGATAATACGTCGGGGCTTGGTCGGCCTGACCAGCCGCCTCTGTGTGCGTTTTACACCGCCGCCGGTGGCCACTCCTACCAACCCTGCCCGTTCACTCAGTGCATTGCCTACTCGCTGGATCACGGTCGCACCTGGAGCAAATACCCTGGCAATCCTGTGGTGGATTTCATTGCCGATGAGAATCGTGATCCAAAGGTCTTCTGGCATGAGGCAAGTCGGTGCTGGATCATGGTGCTCTACGTTCGGCGGGACGCGTTCTCGATCTTTTCTTCCCCTAACCTGAAAGAGTGGACCCTGGAGAGCGAAGCGGCGTTTCCCACGGCCCATGAGTGTCCCGAACTATTCCCGCTCGCGGTGGAGGGAGAGCCAAACGAAGTCCACTGGATCCTGTGGACGGCCTCCGGCAACCATTTGATCGGCCGATTTGATGGGCGTCGCTTCACCGCGGAAAGTGACGTGCTGCGGAGCGAATGGGGAAAGAACTGTTATGCGGGACAGACATGGAACAACGCACCGGGCGGCCGGCGGGTTTTCATCGGATGGATGAATTCCGACGGTTCCGCGTATCCGGGAATGCCTTTCAACCAGCAGATGACGGTGCCCCGGGAGTTGACGCTCCGCCGCACGCCGCAAGGATTAAGACTTTTCGCCCGTCCCATCCAGGAACTTGAATCACTCCGCGCGAAATCGGCACGATTCCAGGGAGTTGCTCTGGGAAATGACAGCCCATCGCAATCCTGGCCGGTGGGCGATCTTCTGGATATCCGCCTTGCTGTGCAGAATCGGTCGGCAGAGCAAATCATTTTGGAGGTGAAAGGTGTCAGGCTGTCATGGTCCCCGGTTCGGGGAGAGCTGGAATGCCTGGACCGACGGATCACCGATTTGCCGAGGGATCGTCCTCTCCACCTGCGATTGCTCGTGGATCGCACGTCGCTGGAAATTTTTGCTTTGGACGGCAGTTACGTGATGTCGTTCTGCTGGCCATTTGGTCCGAAGCCGGGGCAGTTCACGATCACGGCACGGGGTGGCGACGCGGTGATTGAATCTCTGGAAATTCACGAACTGCGTTCGATCTGGGAAAACATCACACGCCAGGGCGAACAGGAAAAGCCGGGCGGTTGAAAAGACCCTCCAGAATCTGCTCCAGCCGTTCCATCCGGCGATCAAAACCGTAGTGCGTTTTCACATGCTGGCGGGCGTTTTCCCCAAGTGCCACTGCCCGGGAACGATCGGTCACCAATTGCTTCACCGCTTCGGCCAGGGCACGGTCATCCCCTGGCGGAATGAGAGTTCCCGTCTCGCCATCGCGGATGAGTTGGGGAATTCCCCCCACGGGGGTTGTCACGACGGGCACGGCCATGGCCATCGCTTCGAGGAGGACGTTGGGCAGTCCTTCGCGGAGACTGGACAGAATGAACACGTCCATAGCCGCATAGTACGGCCGGGGATCCGGGGTGTGTCCGACCAGAGTCACGTGCTGTTCCAGAGAGAGGTCGCGGATCGTGTTGTGAAGCTCGTCCCTGGCCGGACCATCGCCCACAATGAGCGCGCGCACTGACAGACCGTTCTCAATGAGCCGGGCCAATCCGCGAAGCAAGGTGCCCAAATCTTTCTCGGCGGAGAGCCGACCCACATAGCCCACAACCGGGCACGCAACGGACAGACCGAGTCGCCGTTTGGCGTCTTCGCGTGAGGAAGGCGGTGCAAACTCTTCGCAATCCACGCCGTTGGGTAATACCTCGCAGATTGACGGTGGTATCCCGGCACGTATGCATTCTTCACGCAGCGAGGGCGAGACGCACACCACCCTGTCGAACCCCCGGAGACACAATTTGTGGATGAAATGGTAAAAATGGACCCGGGGAGCGTAAACACCCCACCCGTGCACGGTGCTCACGAGCTTCATCCGGTGACCATGGTGAAGGAGCCAGCCCAGTGCATCGGCCTTGTAGTCATGCCCATGCCAGATTACATTGCCCAGCTTGCGAACGAGTCGAAATAGCCGAGTGACGGTGCGAAAATCGAGCGGGCCGCGATCCTCGAGGTCAATCAGGGACACATCGAGTTCCCGTCCACGGTTGCGGATGACCTCGAAGGCGGGATCAGCGGGTGGATGGAGGTAGACGATCTGCACGGGCCAGCCGCGTGCCTTCAACCATCGTGCGCCCAGAAGAATCGTCTTTTCCGGACCTCCGCCGGCTCCGGTGACGGTGCGGACTTCCAGAATGGTGGGACGCGTAACGGAAGGCGGCATGGCGACAATGCTTCACGCCCCGATCACTTCCAGGGCCACCTGAATCTTGCCGAACGGGGCACTCACCTGAACTCCAGCCACGCGATCGCGGATTCGCTCGATGGCCTGTCGGGCGATTTCAATCCCCATTTTGAGTTGATCTTCCCGGCTGGTGACGGAGGCCATTTTTTCCATCACCCAATCCGGAATGACCACGCCGGGGACTTCATTTTTCAGGAACGTGGCGTTGCGAAGGCTGGCCAGCGGCCAGATTCCCGCGATGATCGGAATGCCGTAGTGCTGTACCTTGTCCAGAAATCGCAACAGGGCGTCGGGGTCGAAGACCGGCTGAGTGATGGCGAACTCGGCCCCGGCCTCCACTTTGCGGCGAAAGCGGTCGAGTTCGCGGTTTTGATCGATCGCCGTGGGATCCAGACCGACGCCGATGACCGCGGCGGTCGGTGGATCGATGGGCTGGCCGCCGAGATCCACGCCCTGATTGAGACGCTTCTGAACCCCCACCATGCCAATCGAGTCGGTATCGAACACGCCTGTAGCATGGGGGTAATTACCGAGCTTGGGTGGATCGCCGGTGACAAACAGGATGTTGCGGATGTCACAGGCGGCACAGGCGAGGAGGTCCGCCTGCATGCCGATGAGGTTCCGGTCCCGGCAGCAGAAATGGAGGATGACTTCGATCATCGCCTCCCGCTGGATGCGATCCGCTGTGATCAGGGGCGAAATCCGCGAGCTGGCGCGGGGGCCATCAGGAATGTTGACGGCATCCACTCCGTGCCGGTGGAGCATTTTGCTTTTCTCGATGATGTCACGGAGGTCGTATCCGCGGGGAGGAACCAGTTCGACCGAGGTCACCCATTGTTTGTGCACCAGCCGCCAGGCAAATCGCGAGCGCTCCGCCAGAGGCACCGGCGTTTTGAGCTCCACGGTCTCTGCCGGGGTGACAAAAACAGGTTTTATTCGGGCACGGACAAGAGGTTTGACCGCATCGCAGATCGCACGGATGTGGTCTGGCGTTGTGCCGCAGCACCCGCCGACCCCCGCCGCCCCCAGGTTGACGAATCGCTTGGCGTACTCGGCCAGATACTCGGGCGAACAGAGGTAAATGCGGCGATGTTCAACTTCCTTTGGGATGCCGGCATTCGGCTGCACGACGAGCGGTTTGCGAAGAATGCGGACTGCCTGCTCCACAGCCCCAAGCAGACCGTGGGGCCCGCTGCCGCAGTTAAGGCCCCAGGCAAGCGGTTCCGGACACCCTTCGGGGAGCGGGGCAAATAATCGCTGGACCGTCTCACCGGAAGCGGTTTCGCCGTCCTCGTAAACGGCCGCTGAAAGGATGAACGGCACCCCCGGCCGTTCCCGCATCGCCGCCGCACAGAGTTCCAGGGCCTGACGACTGGGCTGGGTTTCAAAAATGATGAAGTCCACGCCGCCCTCCAGGAGGGCATCGACCTGCTCCCAGATCATTTGCCACAGAGCTTCTTCGTTTTGGGGCAGCGTGGGAAGCGGCCCAATGGAACCGGCAACGTAGACCGGTCGATCTGCGGCATCCGCCACTTGCCGGGCAATTTGGGCCCCTGCCTGATTGATCGCCCGCACCTGCTCAGCCAGGCCGTACTTGGCGAGGGTCTCCCGATTCGCACCGAAGGTGTTGGTGGTCAGGACTTCGGCGCCCGCGTCGCAGTACGACTGATGGATTTTGCGGATGAGCTTGGGATCGGACAGATTGAGTTCATCAAAACACCGATTAGTGAACACGTGATGGCGATAGATCTCCGTGCCCATGGCTCCGTCGAACACCACGACGCCCTGGGCGAGGTATTCGGCAAAGGGTTGTTTATCCGCCATGAAGATTCACCTTTCTCCCGCATTCAAGCCATGGAGAAGCCCGGGTATCGCTTTTGCAAGCCGATTGTAACCGCCCGCGACGTCCATCGGGGACTGTCACCCAAGAGGTGGCAGCGCCACCCGCCGCGAAATCTTCATTGTAGCTTAAGAACTGATCGCCCGAGAATCCGCAGTCGCCGTAAGCCATTACCATTTTTGCTAAGACCTATGACATACCACGATCGCGAAGTGTTGTTGGGCGATTCATGAATCGCCCGTGCAACTTGATCACGGTCACAGACCATCTCGGTAGGGGCCATTCATGAATGGCCCCCACCAATCCTTGTGATCTCGTATGTGCAAGGGGGTTCGCGCTCGGAAAGTGCCTGGGCCGGACGGACGTACTTATCACGTCCGCATTTCAACGTTAGACCATGCATTGCGTTTGGGCGGGCATCGAGGGGTGTTTCGGAGGGGCACGCTTGTCGTGCCCGATGAAGGGGAATGGGTCATTGACTGCTGTTGATCGGACCTGACAAGCAGGTCCCTCCGACGTTGTAGGGGCAATTCATGAATTGTCCCTACCTGGCTGCGGTTGCATCTGTTGTAGCGGGTGAACGTCACATAATGGTGCGACAACCGGCTGTGCCAAGCCACATTTCTTCAGCCCCATTCTTTATCCTACCGGTTGCCAGGGGGAAGTTTTTTCGGCAGAATGGGGGCGGCATACAGGCGACAGGACGCAGTGTCGGTTCACAGCGTAGGTTTACCTGAAGAAAGGACGGCACAATGAAACGCGTTTTCTGGCTCGGCACAGCGGTCGGACTTGCGGTAGGGCTTTGGCTGACGGGTGCAGCCGTGTGGGGCCAGCAGCCGGATTTGATTCACCAACCCTATCTGCTGGATACTGGCCTGGTTTCGCGATCAATTTCGTTCGAGAACCCCACAGGGGCACCGGGAGAAGGGGGCAAGGCTGCCAGCAACCTTGGCGTGGGTCGGAAAGGGTCGCCGATGCGCCCCATCAAGCCCGGGGAAACCCTTCAGCTCTGCGATATCGAAGGGCCCGGCACCATCCGCCATATCTGGCTGACCACCGAATCGAATCCGGAGAACCTGCGGAGCCTGGTCATCCGCGCGTACTGGGAAGGTCAGGAACACCCCAGTATCGAATGTCCGCTGGGCGACTTTTTCGGCTTTGCCCACGGCAAGGTGATGCCGTACTTCTCGGCCGTCCACTCGGTGGGGCCGCGCGCCGGAATGAACATCTGGCTGCCGATGCCCTTCACCAAACGTGCGCGAATTACCCTTACCAATGAAACGAAGGGCAACCGGACACCCCCGATCTTTTATCAGATCGACTACACCCTGGGAGATAAACACCCCGAGGATGTCGGCCGACTGCACGTCCTTTTCCGGCGTGAAAATCCCACCAGGCAAAAACAGGATTTCGAGATTTTGCCCTTGCGGAAAAACAAAGGTCGGTATATCGGTGTCGTCATTGGGGTACGCAATCTTCACCCAGGCCAGTGGTGGGGTGAAGGCGAAATTAAAGTGTACATGGATGGTGACACCGAGTTTCCCACAATTTGCGGCACGGGCAGCGAGGACTATGTAGGACTTTCCTGGGGCATGCAGCAGGTGCCGTTTTTCTATCAGGGGTGTTCGCTTGACCAAAACAATTTTGTTTCCATGTACCGTTGGCATTTGCCCGACCCCATCGCGTGGCAGAAGGAGTGCCGCATCACCATCCAGCAGATCGGATGGAAGAACGGACTGGTGGAAACGGAAGATGACTGGTGCTGCGCAACTTTCTGGTACGAACCCACGCCAAGTGCCCCGTTGCCGCCGCTGCCCGATGTTGATGCCCGCATCGCCGACATCTGGAAGGATTGAGACCCCTTAAAAACACCGAGTTCTCTCCTTGTGAGCGCGGACATTCCGCGGACGCGGTGACGTGCGCCAGCCGATTGAGGAGGGAAAAATCATGGAGGAACCGCGTGAGGTTGCCATTCGACGTGTGCTGTGGTGGAAAGTTTTTCCGTGGTTGCGCCTGGTCCGCGCGGCAGTTGTGGCGTGCACCCCGCGGGTGTTGGTGATTGCCATCGCGGGCTTGCTGCTGGTGGAAGCCGGACGCCAGGTCCTGGAATACGCTTTTCCCAACCGCGAGCCTTTGCCTGCCCTTCCTCGCGGGGTGCCCCTGAGCTTGGGAGGAGGCGATCTCAGCCTGGCCCAGCCCGTCCAGCCTCGGTTTGAGGCTCCCAAGCCGTCCTCATCTCGGGCACGGGAAAGTTCATCGTTGCTGGCGGAGCTTGCTCGGCAACCGCGGCTGGTGCCCGTTTTCGGCGTTTGGGCGGACCTTGCCAGTTGTTACACATATTTTCTTCAAATCACCTATGTTCCCGATCGGCCGGAGATGCCCCGTGCCATTCCCCAAGAAAGGTCCTGGGTGGACTGGATCAAACGGCTTTTCCACCTCATTTGGGTCTTCGCAGTGTGGGCGTTGTGCGGAGGTGCCATCCTGCGTTTCGCCGCACTGGCTTCTTTACGGGGAGAGGGGCACAGTCGCGGAAGATGGTTTCGCTTTGCTCTCGCACGCTGGCCCGCGGGGATGGCATGTGTTCTCGGCGGTTGGGTGGCCATTTACGGTTTCGGCTGGATTTCGGCCGTGGTATGTCTGGGGGCGAACTGGTTCGGGACGCATGTTCTGCCCCTTGGCTGGGCCTGGGTTATCACGGTGATTCCGGCCGCGATCCTCACGCTGGTCGTCGTTCTCGTCGTCCTTGGCTGGCCGTTGATGCTGGCGGCCATTATGATCGACAACCAGGACGGCTACGGAGCAGTGGGGGCTGCGGGCTCCTATTTATTCCGGCGGCCGTTCCACTTTCTCTTCTATGCCGGGGTGGCTGCCGTTATTGGTGCGGCGGTGGCCGTGGTGGTGGCGATCCTTGTGGAATGGTGTATTGGACTGACGCTCTGGTCGGCGGAACTCGTTCTACCGAGGGTCTCCTTTGGAGAGATTCTCGCCAACTCGAGTCTGGCTCAGTGGCACAACGTGTTCCGCCACCTGACCTCGGCTTATCTGTATGGGCATTTTTGGACGTCCACGGCCGTGGCCTATGTCCTGCTGCGGCATGCTGTGGATGAAACGGAGTTCGACGAACTGTACGACGAGTAGTCCGTGAGAAACGGCCTGGCGCGGGAAAAACGTCCGCGGATCCTGTGTATTGGGTGGACCCTTGCAAAAGGAACGTATGATTTGGATCGTCTTTGTGTGCGAGTTTGACAAATCAAACTTCGCGGGCAAAAAACGAAGAATGCACCATCCCAGTCATTTGAAAAGAAAGGATCAGGCACTAGGTGAGTGGCATAATGAGGACGCAAGATAAAGTCAGCCTGGATTTTCGCTCGACGGTGCGACCGGACGACAGGCTTGCCGTGCGGCGGCTGGTGGAGTCTACTGGGTTTTTCCGTCCGGACGAGGTCGATGTTGCTGAGGAGTTGGTCACAGAGCGGTTGCTGAAAGGACCTGCCAGCGGGTATGAGTTTCTCTTTGCAGATCAGGAAGGGCAGCTCCGGGGATATGTGTGTTTCGGTCCTATCCCGTGCACCGTTTCCAGTTGGGATCTTTACTGGATCGTGGTGGATCCGGCTTATCAGCGGCAGGGGTTGGGACGGCAGCTCCTTCGGGAGGCAGAAAAGGCCATTCGAGCTGCCGGGGGGACCCGGGTTTATGTGGATACCTCCGGCCGGGAGCAGTATCAACCGACCAGACAGTTTTATGAAAAAAACGGCTACCGGGTGGCAGCCGTCCTCGAGGATTTTTATGCGCCGGGTGACGCAAAAGTTATTTACGTCAAAGTGCTCACGGGTACTGGTAACTCCGGGAAGTTATGATGCTTTTCCTCCGGGTGTGCCCAGCCGTGGGCGGTGCCCCGTCGTCACTCCGGAATGTCAAAGCTGAATTCGTTGGGTCCGCCTTCTTTTATTGGAGTGCAGAACAGCCGTTTGGTGGGCGAGGCGATTGCCCGGGATGTGGGCGCGTATAATAGCGCCCCGCCCTCGTTGTGCTTGCAGCAAGTGGGGCCAAATCGGCAATTTACCGGGAATATTCAGGGGCCAGATTGGCTCATTGGCTGGCGTTGGGCGGATGGAAGAAACCCGTACACGTTCTTCTATCCCATGCTGCCGCCGAACGGTCCGAGCTGTGGGAACGACGGGGAGAACTGGTGCATCGTGACCGCGAGCAGCCGTCACCCGGGCGGTGTCAATGTGCTGTTCCTGGATGGCGCGGTGCGGTTTATCAGTGAGACGATCGACGCGGGTGATCCGACGCGGACTGCCACGGCCCCGCCGCCGGGCTTCCCGCCCCTTGTGAATCCCAGCCGACCGCAGGACTACACAGGACCCTCGCTGTACGGTGTCTGGGGTGCCCTGGGAAGTGCCTACGGAAAAGAATCCGTGCAAGTTCCGTAATCGGAAGACGTGTAGAAGCTGGGTTTGAAGCGGAACGACTCTCCCCGGGGTTGGCATCGGATGATGCCAACCTTTTTTATTACGCGCCGGGAGGGGGGAGGCTCCGCAAGTTAACGGCTCCTGTAACGAAGCCTTGGGTGTCGACGGGCCGCGAGGCCTCACACCGTCACGCCAAGTTGCGCCAGTTTGGATCGCAAGACCTGTACAAGTGACTGTGCCTCCGGGTCACGGTCCCAGGCTGCAGAATCGCTGGCATCTTCGGCGATAGTACTGGCCGTGGAGGGGCGGAAAAGGGATTGCCAGGCGACAGGGTGCAAGCCGTCATGGTAAAAAGTGCAGTTACGGCCTGCGTGCTTGGCGGCGTACAGAGCTTCGTCGGCACGTTCAAAGACGCGGTTCTCGTTGTCGGTTTCCAGGAATATCGCCACGCCACAGCTTAATGAAACCGGCGGACAATTGGCCCCGTCCTCTCCAGCATGACGACCTGCCTGACGCGCCCGCTCGACTTCCTCCAAGGTTTGTGAGAGCTGGACGTGAGGCCAGATGAGGGCGAATTCCTCTCCCCCGATCCTTGCCAGAACCGAATGGGCCGGAGCTGCGGCACGCAGGGCCGCGGCAACCTTGACGAGCACTTGGTCGCCTGTCTTGTGTCCGTAGGTGTCGTTGATGTGCTTGAAATGATCGACATCGAAAATGGCCAGGGCAAAGGGACGATGCTCGTTCCGAAAGTCGCGTATGAATCGGAATAACTCCTGATCGAACACGTGGCGATTCGGCAAACCCGTGAGCGGATCAGAACGAACCTCCTGCCACTGGGCCTGAAGTTCCTGATGCTGCTGCGCGATCTGCGATTCGGCCAGTGCTAATCGATCCTGGAGCCGACGATTGGTCTCAGCCAGGGTCACCAGGGCAGCCACCACGGTTTCTGTCGTGACGTTGTTTGCGTCCAGATCGCCCAGTTCTTCCATGGTTTCTTCAAGATCACTGCGATGTTCCTGCAGGTGGGTTTTCAACGTTCCCACGATGCCGGAAAGCCGCTTGAGCAGCCGCTGCAATGTAGGGGGAAAATGGGAATTGTCGGCGGCCTCGGAACGTTGCTTCTTGTGGTGGAATGATGAGAAAAAGCCGCGCCACACAACTCCTGCGATGCAGATTCCGGCTACCATCGCCAGAGTTGCCACTAGTGACGCCATCGCCATGCTGTGTGACCTCCCACAGACACGAGAGTTGAAAAGTTCGTTGCCGAATCAGTTTGACGGCGCTTGTGTTGGAAAAGACGTCCGTCGGTGAAAAGAGAACCTCCCGCCGCCTGACACTCAATGTGCGGCGTCCAAGTAAGTATAGCATACGGGAAAGTAGTAGTTGTGGAGAGGCGCCCCATGAATCGCCCTGACCGGCCGTTGGTGGTTTTCCACCACCCGGTTCCACCAGGAACCTTGTGCCGAATGAGTCCCACAGCCGGGCCCAATCAAAAAGAGTCGGGCAGGAGGTGTCCCATCTTGTCCCGTTTTGTCGCCAGATATTTGGCGTTGAATTCGTTGACGGGGCCCACAATCGGAATTTGATCGACCACCTGAAGGTCAAAGCCACCGTAGATGAAGGCGTCTGTCTTCTTGGGATTGTTGGTGAGCAGTCGGACCTTGCTCAGTCCCAGGTCCTTGAGGATCTGAATCCCGATGCCGTAATCGCGGCAGTCCACCTGATGACCCAGGGCAAGATTGGCCTCGACGGTGTCCATGCCTTCGTCCTGGAGGTGGTAGGCCTTGATTTTTTCCACCAGGCCAATGCCGCGACCTTCCTGGGGGAGATACACCAGCACACCGGTCCCTTCCTGGCCGATCATCTGGAGAGCCAGATGGAGTTGATCGCCGCAATCACAGCGGAGGGAGGCGATGAGGTCGCCGGTAAAACACGAGGAATGAAGCCGCACCAGAGGCGCGGCGACCCGGGTGGGATCACCAAACACAATCGCGATGGGTTCCTGGTTTTCGTATTTCACCCCGTAGGCAATGATCTTACCCAATCCGTACTTGGTGGGGAGCTGCGCTTCGGCGATGCGGTAAACGAGTTTTTCCCGGCGGCGGCGATAGCGGATGAGGTCTTCCACGGTGATGATCTTGAGATGGAAGCGGCGGGCGAGTTCATGAAGTTCCGGGCGACTGGCGCGATCCCCGCGGTCGTTGAGGACTTCACAGAGAACACCGGCGGGCGCCAGCCCAGCCAGCCGGGCCAGATCAACGGCAGCTTCGGTGTGGCCAGCGCGACGGAGGACGCCGCCCTCTTTGGCAATGAGGGGATAGACGTGCCCCGGTCGGGCAAAGTCTCCCGGTTTACTGGTGGGATCGATCAGGGCCCGAATCGTTTTGGCCCGCTCCGCTGCCGTGATTCCCGTGCGGCAGGATCGATGATCCACGGGGACCGTGAACGCCGTTCCCAGCGGCGAAGTGTTCTCTTTCACGATGAGAGAGAGTTCCAGCCGCTCGGCCACGTCGGGCAGAATGGCCGCACAGAGGAGCCCCCGGCCGTAAGTGATCATAAAATTGACAATTTCCGGCGTCACTTTCTCCGCCGCGCAGATGAAGTCGCCCTCGTTTTCCCGATTCTCATCGTCCAGAACGATGACGACTTCGCCCTGTGTGATGGCGTCGATTGCCTCGTCAATGGTGTTGAATGTATCCTGGGACTCCGTCATGGATGTGATCCTGATATTCGTGAACCGACGGCCTCACAGACCTCGGGTGGGTTTAATGGCCACGCCGCGAGTTAGCGGTCAATTCTGGTCGATGTAACGGTCAAACACAGGAACTCGGCGAATTGGGCCAAGGATACGGGAGCAAACCGGCCGCGGCAGTCTGGGTCTTTCTTTTTATTCTACGTTTGGGAGTGCGAAATCCGCTAGCGTCACAAAATTAAAGTTCACCCATTATCGAAATGGCGGGTGGGTGGAAATGGGGCTATGGCACAAGAATCGCCTGACCTGCGTGGCCAGTCAATCAAATAGGTGCGAGACCTCTCTGGGGAGCCGCCGGGATACTCAGGAAAGGTGTGGCAAACGACATGGTGATTTCGCTTGTCGCAAGGGACGACTGGCAGGGCGATTCATGATCCGCCCCTACCGAGGATGTTGCCAATGCTTGGGCACAACGCCTCGCCAAGCGGCCAGTAGGGGCAGTTCATGAAGTATCCCCATCAAAGCCCACAACCTATTAACGGGCAATTTGTGAATTGCCCCCACCATAGGCCGGGTCAGTTGATCATCCTTAATGTATTGTCGAGGCAGCTCGTAAACTGCTCCGAAGGGAATTCGACGCACCCGGCTGTAGTTGAGGTCAAAGTACCGACCGCGCGGATGGCGAAAGAAATGAGCGGCGGACCCTCTCATTTCTGAGGGGGGCCGCCGCCGTTCGAAAGGAGGTGTACAGGGACGACAGGGAAGCCCGGCGAGACCTGGATCCAAGTCCTGCGGTGAACCGTTTTGCCGAAGCCCACTTTAAGCCCCCATCTGCCCCGTTGAGGATCAGCCCCGATTCGCACGCAGCCCTTCGCTGGAGAAAAACTGTGCCCCGACCTCTGCCCCTTGTGCCCCGCGCCCCTTCTCTGTGCCCCGATGCCCCTTTGCGAGAATCGATCCCGGGAGTCGTTGCCGTGAGGGCTAATTGCCCAATGCCCCAGCACCCCTTTGATAGGTGATTTCACCCTGGCTGCCCCACCCAGGTCCCCTTTCTGTTTTGCCTTGCCCCGTTGCAGTAACCTGCCCCTTTCACGGAGTTGGCATGCCCCTTCGAGAATGCTTCAGGACGTGCTTCCCGTTGCCCGATCCAGGTCTCCTTCGGCCTTTCACCTATACAGTAACCGAGTCCCTGGACAACCCATGTCCAACCTTCCGCAAAATTCAGCAGCGCCTGCCGACAGGCTGGCGGGAGGCCGATTATGGGGGCTCTTTTCCACAGGGGCCATCACTCGTTTTCAGCAGTGATAAGCCCAGCGCTTGCGCGTTGCCGTCAGTGCCGGGTAACTCTTGGATTCAGTGCATCCGTGCTGACGTAGTTCATTGCGGGTATCCCGGCGCTGAGATCAGCTTTGCCGAAGTTCAACCGCTGTCCAACTCGCCGTGCGATGAGAGGTTGGGATGACGAAAGTCGCGAAATCGCGGTAGGGGCGACTCACGAATCGCCCCCAACTCGCGCAAAACTGGTGAAATAAATCAGATTGCTGGGAGGGGAAAACTCAGCACTGATTCGTGCCGCATGGCCCTATCCACGAAGCATCCCTGGCGATTGCCCTTGTTGGCGTTTTTTGCAACGGTAGGTGAATAGGTGGCCCCCTGCCAAGTTTGCCCTTGACACAATCGGCGAAATCAGGAAAATCCCGCAACATCAGCAAACGACGCGGGCATACGGAAAGGAGTCCGGTATGCCGCGTGAGTCAGGCTGTGCGGCCGATATGCCACCTGGTCTGGATGTCGAAAGCTGAAGCATCTTTGGTAAGCCACCGAGGTAAGGAGGCCTCGGAGAATGCGGTTGTGTGCCTCGACGGGGAAAACGATCGCTTTGCGGCAGGTTCTGCCGGATGCGCAGGTGGTGGGCGCGACGGAAGTGTCGCTCACTCGATGTCGCTGCCATCCGCGGGACGTTCGGCCGGGCGATCTGTTTGTGGTGCTTCATCCACCGGGAGCACGTCGCGATGCCGCATTACAGCAGGCGCTGACGCGGGGATGTGCCGCAGTGCTGGCTGATCATCCGTTGGAAGGCCTCCCTGTGCCGGTCATCTATGTGAGGAATGCTCGTGAGGCTTTCGGTCGCATTTCGCATGCGATGGCGGATTATCCCGCCCGAAAGCTCCACGTTATCGGCGTGACCGGCGCCTATGGTAAGACGACCACCGCATGTCTGCTGACCCGGGTGCTCGTTGAGGCCGGTTTCAATACTGGCATGCTTACCACGCTGGGTTACTTCGAGGGCGAGGAATCCGCATTCCCCCGGGAAACGACTCCACCAGCGGACGAACTGGCGCTATCTCTGGCGCGGATGGTGAACAATCACTGCACGCATGCGGTGGTCGAGGTAACTGGCAAAGCGATTCGAGAACAGTACCTGGCGGGGATGGAACTCGATGTCGCCGTGCTGGTCAATACCGACGTCGAAGCAAAGGCACGTCACCCCAATTCATATTTCCGCGTGCTGGAATGGTTAAAGCCGGAAGGGGTGGCCGTCGTCAACGCGGATGATCCCGGTTGTCGTGGTTGGCTTTCTGGTTTGGCCCATCCCGCTCTGACGGTCGGTTTGCAGATGCCGGCCGAGATCAAAGGCTACGAAATCAGCCGCCAGTTAGGGGAAGAGATTTTTTACCTGATGGCGGGTGGTGAGACCTTCCCTGTTCGCACGCGGATGTTCGGCCGCCATCACATTTTGAGTTGTTTGGCGGCTGCGGCAGTGGGGCTCGTTTATCAAATTCCGCTCGAGGTGATCGTCAAAGCGCTGGAAAGCGTGGACCAGATCCCGGGGCGATTACAGCCGGTCCTGGCAGGCCAGCCATTTTCCGTGTTTGTCGACGCCGCCGAGACTGCGGAAGCGGTTCGCGCGACGCTGACGACCATTCGTCCGCTGGTTTCGGGGCGATTGATCTGCGTGGCCCATCCGCCCCGTCGAGGTCAAGGCGATATCGCCGGTTGGGTCCAGACATTGGAAGAGTTTGCCGATCTGATTGTGCTCACACTACCTGGCGTGGGAGAAGGGCACACGAATCTTTTGGCAGCGGGTGCCAGATATCTTCGGGACCGCCATCGTGCGATGCTGCTTCCCGATCGAACGGAAGCCATCGGTTGGGCTCTCACGCAGGCCCAGCCCGAGGATTGCATCCTGCTCCTTGGAAATGGCCATCGCTTGTGGAGAGCCACACGGGATGGTGACTTGATCGTCGATGACTACCGCTTTGTACGGCAGTGGTTGCAGCAGGAGTACCCTGCATGAGGAGGGATGACGTCACCCGCGGTGCGTCGTCCAGAGGACCAGAAGGAGTGCGGCAATCATTTATGGAAAACGGGAAGGAGTGAGAAATCACACAGCCAGCGGTAACCCCATCGATTGCGTTGGGTGTGCGGGAGCCCGATGCAGCCCTCCCTCCTGGGGTGAAGCATCGAGCTTGTCGGAAGATGCGGTTTCTGGGTCGGCCGCTCCGACAAGCGCTTCTCGATGGGGTTTGATTGCCTGACGGCCGGGGCGGTGCGGGTCACACCGCCCCCGGCCGGTCAGGGAGATTTCTCGCCGCGCTCTTTTTCTTTCTGATCGCCTTTCCTCTTGCGGGACTTCATTTTCGCTTTCTGAGAAGGGTCGGTTGCCGGAGCTTGCCCTGCTTGTCCCGTCGTGCTCCGGGAAGCTTTCCCCGACTTCTTGGACTGGGATGACTTTTCCTGACGGCGGGTCCCCGTTTTCACTTGACCGTGCTGTGGAGTTTGTGCAGGACTTTCTTTTTTTCCAGATTGTTTTTGAGGGCTCTGGAATCGGGCCAGAGGCCCCGGCCGATCGGGCGTGATCAGGCCCGTCGGGAATATCTCGTAGCGGAGTTTCCGCAGTTGGCATCCCCGCGGGGGGACCAGCCGGTCTTCGGGGCACACCTGCAGGAGAACGCTCTCGGCTCCGGTGTCAGGGATGGTGTAGCGATCCACGATGCGCAGTGCGTAACCGTGCATCACCCCATAATGGCGGGCTTGACCGCGCTCTTCCACCCACGTCGGTCCCTTGAGAAGGAGCATGCGATCGAAACAGGGCCAGTATGGCTTGAACCATCTCATGAGCTCGAGGAGGGTGGCCACGGCCCTTATCACCAGCGAATGAAACTCCCAGCCTCCCGCTGCCAGAAAATTCTCCGCCTTGCCCACCAAAACGGGCAGCGGCAGCTCGAGCTTTTCGCACATATCGGCAACGGCCCGAGCCCGCTTGCCTACCGATTCGCACAGGGCGATCTGCAGATCGGGACGAAGAATCGCCAAAATAATTCCTGGGACCCCGCTCCCCGTGCCCACATCCAAAACAACTTCATCGGGTTGGAGCACTCTCGCGAAGGAAAGCGTGTCGATGATATCCCGGCCGACAAATTTCCGGTAATCCGTGTGCCGGGTGAGATTCATCTGGGCATTCCATTCGTTGCGAAGATGGAAATACCGATCAAGCTGGCGAATCTGCTCGGGGAAGAGCGAAATGCCGTATTCTGCGAGGGCTTCTTCGAGTGTTTGCGGGGCCGAAGTACCAGGTTCGGCGGCTGATTCGGTAGGCTGCACCTCATGTGGTTCGCCGCCCGTCACCGAGGGCTGCGCTGCTTCGGAATCGTCCTTTTCGAGATGGGGAATCGTGTTGTCTTCAACCATGGAGTTTTTTTATCACCCACGCCATATTTTCGCCCAGGATTCGCATTGTCCGCAGGCCTTCCTCATCGTTGTTCACATCTCCCGGCTCAAGACCCCGGCCCAGATTCCAGTAGATGGATCCCACGACGATCATCTGGGCGATGAGGAAGTAGTGGTTGAGCGAATCAAAAGTGTGGACCGCGCCTCCGCGTCGGACGGCCACCACGGCCGCCCCCACCTTGCGGCGGAACATGTCTCCGGCCGCCCGGGCGACCATCCCGGTTCGTTCCATGAGCGCTTTCATGTTGGCCGTCACGTCCGCGAAGTAGACCGGTGAGGCAAGAATCACTCCCTGAGACCGGGAAATCTTTTGGATTGCCTCGTTGATAAAACCATCGTCTTTCTGGTGGCATCGGCCGGGCTCCCGAAAACAGCGGTAGCAGGCAATGCATCCGCTGATCTGCCGACCAGCCAGGGAAACATGCTCGGTTTCGATCCCTTCATTCTGGAGGACATTCAAAACGGTGTTGACCAGAATGCTTGTATTGCCATCTTTGCGTGCACTGCCATTGAACGCGATCACCTTCATGGTCGTCTCCTCCCGAAAGTCCTTACATGAACCCTACGTTAGGAGCGAATTCCCTCGATTCCGCCGCAACCGGCCATGAGGGAGAGGCAACGGCACGAATCCGAGAAAAACGCGTTTGCATGCACCCGTTCCAGGAAACCACGCACGCGCTCCGATTCCGTGCGCGGGAAGTCGACTCAGCGACCCTGGAATTTCATGTTACCATATTTCGCCTCACACAAACACGATATACTGACAGTGTGGAACCGGACAGAACGGGGCACGGAGACCGATGAGGCCCCCTTCTCCACACCCTCGCACAATCTTTGCAATGCCAGATGATCTGACCATTCCCCAGGGCGATTTCGAACGGCAACGTTCCCAGGCCCTCAGTTTGGAAGGGCGACGTCCCCCAATCGAGGTGCCCGGTTACGACTTTGAACGGTTGCTCGGTTCGGGTGCCTATGGGGAGGTCTGGGTAGCGATTGAGCGCAACACGGGACGGCGAGTCGCCATCAAGTTCTACGCTCACCAGGGGGGCCTGGACTGGTCGCTCCTGTCTCGGGAGGTGGAAAAGCTCGCCTTTCTGTGCGCGGATCGGTACATCGTGCAGCTTATCGGAGTTGGGTGGGATTCCGATCCGCCCTATTACGTCATGGAGTACATGGAGCGGGGCTCCCTGGCCGATCGGCTGGCTCACGGTCCCCTGCCGGTGGCCGAGGCGGTCCGCATCTTCCGGGAGGTGGCCATTGGGTTGCTCCACGCCCACGGCAAAGGTGTGCTGCACTGCGATCTGAAGCCCGCGAACGTCCTGCTGGATCAGGACGATAAACCCCGGCTGGCCGATTTCGGACAATCTCGGCTCTCCCATGAACAGTTACCTGCCTTGGGAACCCTTTTCTACATGGCACCGGAGCAGGCCGATCTCAACGCCATCCCCGATGCTCGCTGGGACGTCTATGCCCTGGGGGCGCTGCTCTATTGCATGCTGACGGGCAAACCGCCGCACCGCGATGAAGAGGCCGCTCGTTCCATCGAACGGATTACCAATCTGGAAGAACGATTGCGGGCTTACCGGGAGTGGATTCAACGCTCGGGAGTCCCCACGGATCACCGACAGATTCCCGGTGTGGATCGGGAGCTGGCGCAGATTCTTGAACGGTGCCTGGCACCCGATCCCAACGAGCGATTTCCCAACGTTCAATCCGTGCTGGCGGCCCTCGATGCATGGACCATGGAGCGAACGCGGCGGCCGCTCATGCTGCTTGGGTTTGTCGGGCCCGCTTTGCTTTTGTTGGTATTCGCGCTGTTCGCCTGGCGGGGATTTTCCACAACGGTCAGGCAATCCCGCGAAGCGCTGACGCGGCGGGCCCTGGAGAACAATCAATTGATGGCCCAGTACGTCGCCGACCTAGCAGGCAAAGAACTCCGCCGGCGGTTTGAGGCTGTGGAACAACTCGCGGGTAACACACGCTTTCAGGACCTCGTTCGCCAGACACTTCAGGATCCCGACTTTCGTGACCTGGCCGAGCAACTCAGTCAACCGAACCTCACCGAGACAGAGGCAGAGCCGCTGCGAAGGCGATTCCGAAACCATCCGCTCCGCGCGGCGTTGCAGCGAGAGTTCGCCCAGATGATTCCGGGCTGGATGCGGCCGGGAACGGGTGAAGATTCCGAGGGCGTCGATGAGGTGGCGAGTTGGTTCTTTTGCGATCCGAGAGGGATTTCCACCGCCCGCGTGCCTGAATCTCTCACCATCGGCCGAAATTATGCGTGGCGGAGTTTCTTCACCGGTCGTGAACGGGACATGCCGCGGACATGGCGTCCCGCAGCGGATGAGCACCTGACGCAGCCTCAACTGTCGGCGGTCTTCCCCAGCGACGCCACCCAGCAGTGGATTGTGGCGGTGGCGGCTCCCGTGATTGATAACCGCACCCAGCAATTCCTTGGAGTGGTCGCGCTCACCGTGCGAGTGACCCGATTTGTGGAACTGGAAGGTACCCGCGCGCAATTTCCAGTGCTGGTGGAAATGCGGCCGGGTGATTATACCGGCATGATCCTCCAGCATCCGCTGTTCGATGAGGTTTTGCGCAGGGAACTTCGTTTGCCCGAACGCTTTCGGAAACAGGAATATCGGTTGCGCCGCGAAGATCTGCCCCTGCCGGTAGAGAAGCTCGAAGATCTGGAAAAGGGACCGGCTGTGAACTTTGTGGATCCTCTTTCGCGGGACGAATTGGGGACGGAATACCGCCGCAGGTACCTGGCACAGGTGGCCCCTGTCCAGCTCGGCCGTGGGGACGGCAGTGTCCACGATGTGGGATGGATTGTGCTGGTGCAGGAAGATTACGCCACAGCCATCCAGCGGCCGCTGGAAGGATTTCAGCACGCCCTTCTCCGCTATGGGGTTATTTCAGCGGGATTGGTGGGAGTCATCCTATTGGGGTTGTGGACCTTGACAGCCCGTCTGCTGCGGGAAATCCGACGGCATTTGCTCTCTGCCGGGATTGTGATGCCACCACGTCCGGAAAGACCTGCGCCTCTTACATGGTCACCGCCGGATGACACGCTGGCCCAGACGCAATCCTGGCACGGTCGAGAGCCGCAATCCACCGAGGATACCCGCTCTTTAACGCGGGCTTCAGAACCTCGTCAAAACGAGTAAGGAGCACGCAAGCAGGCGGGCTAGGGAGAATAAATACCAGTGCTGATCGAAACAGACTGTGAGCAGAACGATGTTGGGTGGTGAGGAAATTTATCTGATTGCCCAGGGTGAAGACCCCAGTGATCGCTGGCGGAAGCCACTCCCGCTCCATACGCCTGTGTGTTTGGGCAGAACGACGGGGGCCTGGAGCATCCCGTGGGATCCCCATATTTCCCGCCGACACGCGGAAGTCATCTGGGACGGAAACCAGCTTCATGTCCGGCGGCTTCCCAGCGGCCGAAACCCGCTCTTTTTCCACGGCGAGGAGCGGGATTCTTTCGAGGTGAAACCAGGCGAGCACTTCGTCATTGGACGCACACGGTTTGCGCTGAGCCGACAACGTGTTGCCGTCAGCAGCGATCATCCTACGCCCACCCAGCAGGAGGCCTTCGCTCCCCACTTGTTGCGGCAAATCGTCTTTCGCAACCCCAATACCCGCATGGAAGTACTCTCGCGATTGCCGCGGGCTATTTCCACAGCTTCAGCGGAGCCAGCAACCGCGGCCCGGCTGGTCAGTCTCATCCTTGCCGGGATGCCCAACGCGGAGGCGGTTGCGGTGGTCGCGATCGAATCCCCAGCATCGCTGCGACGACCCGAAGATGCCGGGGACGCGATGGAACACCCGTCGGACCGTCCAATGGCTTTAGCGTCGAAGGAACCGAGTAGCGAGGCGACGCTCGCCCTTCGCGTCATCCACTGGGATCGGCGTTTGCTGGCGGACGGGGAGTTTCGGCCGAGTCGCCGCCTCATTCTTGAAGCCTGGAATAATCGCCAGAGCGTCCTCCACATCTGGCGGGAAAAGCAGCGCCGGCTGAATCTGCCGGGCAAGGCCCCCGGTACTCGACCGTCATCCGTGGCCGACACCACGGCGATCCAACCCAAAACCTATCATCCGCTTTACACAATGGAGGAGAACATCGACTGGGCGATTTGCACACCGATCCATACGGACGTTTGCAATTGGGTGATCTACGCGGCGGGAACTTTCCATCGCGAACTGGGAGCAAGCGATACCACCCCCGAGGATCTGCGCGAAGATGTGAAGTTTCTGGAATTGGTGGGCGAAATGACGGGGGCCATCTTGCAATTGAAATCGCTCGAACGACGGCAGGCCGTGCTGGGGCAGTTTTTGCCTCGTCCGGTGCTCGATCGATTGACCGAGGAAGACCCTGAGACGCTCCTCAGCCCGCAGGAAGTGGATGTCACGGTTCTGTTCTGTGACCTGCGTGGGTTTTCGCAGGAAACCGAACGGCACGCGGAGCGGCTGCTTCCGCTCCTCAATCGGATCAGCGCCGCGCTGTCGGTGATGACGCGACACATCCTGGAGCAGGGGGGAGTGATTGGAGATTTTCAGGGCGACGCAGCGATGGGATTCTGGGGCTGGCCAATCCCGCAAGAGGATCGGGCCCTTCGGGCGTGTCAGGCCGCGCTGGCCATTCGCCGGGAATTCGAGCAGGCCTCGCAATCGCCGGACGGCCTTTTGGCGGGCTTCCAGATCGGCATCGGAATCGCCAGTGGCCGGGCGGTGGCAGGGAAAATCGGTACGGCGGAACACGCCAAGGTCACCGTGTTTGGCCCTCCCGTTAATCTGGCCTCCCGCCTGGAGGGGTTAACCAAGTTGCTGCACGTGCCGGTCCTGTTGGACGAAGCCACCGCGCAGGCCGTTCGCACCTCGGGGCAAAAGGGAACCTTTCGGGTCCGCCCCCTGGCCAGGCTGCGGCCCTACGGTTTCGACCAGGCGGTACTGGTTCATGAACTCCTACCGCCGGGCGAGGAATACCCGCTGCTGACTGACGAGCACCTCGCACTCTGCGAGGCCGCCGTGCGATACTTTTTGGAAGGCCGCTGGAACGAGGCGTTTGACCTGCTGCACCGCTTGCCTGCGTCCGATCGCGGGGCCGACTTTTTGACGAGCTACATCACACAACACCATCGTCAGCCGCCACCCGGTTGGGACGGCGTGATTATCCTCTCCAGCAAGTAGAGTCAACGGTCAGGGCAGGATAACCTGGCCACCGGCAGAGCTTCCCGCCGTGGCCCCGCGCCGGTTGTTGGGAAAGGCCGATTTTTTATCGCTGGGCTTCAAGAAGGCCGAGGTTTTTGAGCACGACCTCGGGATCCGGGGCCAGTTTACGGATCTTTTCGATAATGGCAGCTCGCTCTGAAGCCGTGGCTGTTAGGAGTTTTCTCTTAAAAATGCGGTATTTCTCTCTGCGGTGGCGCTTTCTTCTCAATTCGCGTTTTCGTTCGCAGATCGACACAGACCCGTCCTCCGATCTGATGTTTCCTGACCAAATTTCTGATTTTTAATCTCGCTCCATTCCCGTTCAACGGGAACCGCTTTTGCCGTTAAAACTGGCAGATGACGCGGAGAAATACCCGCCTTCCTCCCGGATCGATTTGATTTCATCTTTTTTCTTTTAACGGGCGACGCGAACCCCGTCAATGGCCGCCAACCCTGACACATCCTCACGTTTTTCTCGGCCGATTGAGAACAAGACCTCCACACGGGCTGGCGTGGAATCAGGATTCGATCGCACGGGTCTGACGGTAGGGGCAATTCGTGAATTGTCCCTACCGGAATGCGGATTAAGACCCCTATTGTAGGGGCGGTTCATGAATCGCCCCTACACAAGCTTCGCGAATTTTGGCAGCTCAAAATCATCGTCCATCGCGGACTGGATGCCGGACGAAGTTGAGCCTCCCGTTAGCTAAACAGCAGCCTCGGCGGCAAAGGGCTACCAATTCGGCTGTTCCTCTTCCTCGGGAACTTTGACGACGAGGCTCTCGTCCGACATGGCCATGGCGAACCCAGGGCTGAGATCGGGCAGGCCGCCTTTTCCGGCCACGATCTGGCGGCGTTCACCCGGCTTGGGGAAGAAGATTTCGATGGCCATGGTCAACTGCGTGATATCGGGACCCGTGCCGCGCCGGTTGAACTCCAGGACGATAAAGCTCTGGAGCAACTGGGTGAAAGCCCGGCCGAGCGGCCAGCGGATCCGCATGATTTCCGCCAGTTCATCGAAGAGCTGATAAATTCTCGCCCGGGTCAGGTTGAACATTCTGCCAAGCTGCCGGACGCTCAGAGGTGGTTCTTTGATGCCCAGGCGCCGCTCCACGAGATCGACGGTCTGCTCCACGGCGTCCACGCGGGCCTGGTCGAGAAGGGGCGTGATGAAATTCTCGCGGATCTCCTGTTCGGTGGGAACCTTCCCATTTTGCCAGGTCTCCAGGATCCACTGTTGCATCTGAAGAATCCGCCGCGGCGCCAGCTCGATGGCGAGATGGGATTGGGGAGTCACGTTTTTGAGCGCTTCGTGGATGGCGGAAAACACCTCCAAAACAGCGGCCAGACGCCGCTCGCCAAACGAGCGCTTTTCACGCAGATCGTTGATCGTCATGTCCACGAATTCACCGAGCGGCGCCTCCCAGATGACGCGAGTGATCCGTTTTAGTGAGGGGGCTAGCCGACCCAGCGGCACTTTCTGGAGTCGATGCCGCACCACCGTGGCACGCCATTCCGCCCAGGTGATTTCTGACACTTCATCCCAGCGGAAAGTGCTTTCTTTTTCGGTGTCCAAAATTTCCCCCGCAATGAACTCCGACACGGCAGCATGGACGGGGATCGTAGTTGGGTCGGTATTAACCGCCCGTTCCAGAAGCATCAGCAGCCCCTGGAGTTTCTTCTTGCCGATGCCCGGAGTTCCCGCCAGTTCAGTAAAAGAGCTCGAAATGATCTGTCTGAGTGTGCGATTCATGAGGGCCAGCGGCAAACGACGATCGCTGGGAAGAGCCCAGAATGCCAGCGTCTTGCTGTACAAAGGCTCGTAGCGAGGGTCCGCCAACTGTTTGCGGAGTTCGTCGAACCGCATGGCCAACTGAAGCTCGTCGAGCGGGGGAAGGTTCAACATGGGAAGACCTCCGATTGGTCAGGCACGGCGCACCCCACGAAAGCGTGCACGGCCAGCCCGTGCCGACCGATTCCACCTTTCGGGGAGCTGCCCGTCCTGTTAAAAAAAGACACCTCTCACTCTGTTCCGACAGCTCTGTTCCGAGGGAATGCCACTTAATTTGCAGGATTTTTTGGAAAGCGTGGACAGTTCTCTTTCCCTACGCTGGAATTGCCTTGCCAGTTCCTCACATACGCTCCTCTTAAAGATTTAACATTGAGCGGTCTAGAAAGTTTCGCATTTTCCTTGCAGAGGCAGCGATCCCTCGCAGAATAATGCGGAAGGGGGGAGGCAAGGTGGGCAGTCGTTGCGGATAATATGCGAATAATAGGCGAATAAATTTCGGCCCATTCAATTACAGTATAAGTTGGATTCGGTCTTTCTGCCACAGGGAGTGATGGGATCACAATGCGTGGCGGCGGCTCAGAAGTTTCGGCTGATCCGGCCGGATCGGTTGAGCGATCCCCGCGTGTCGCTACAATGGCCCAGGCAAACCGATCCCCTCTGACCGGCTGCTCGAACAACATTTGCACCGACGGAGGTGCCCTATGAGAAGGAGCCATCCATTTTTGAGAATTGCCTGGCTGCTTATAGCGGGAATTGTGGCAGCCGCGGTAGGTAATTTAGCAGGGGCGGAAGAAGGGGAGAGGATCGTCGCGCCTGTCTCTGCCAAGACCATAACCGTAAAGAATGATGCCGAGTTCCGCGAGGCGGTCCGCCGGGTGCAGCCGGGCACGGTGATTCGCATTCAATCGGGCCAGTACGGAGGCGACGTTTGGATCGAAAACCTCCACGGTCGGCAGGATGCCTCGATCGTGATCGAGGGCGCTGATCCGCAGGACCCACCGGTGTTCACGGGTGGCAGTACGGGCTGGCAGATTTCCGAGGGAAGTTACTTCATCCTTCGGCATCTGCGGTTTCGGGGACACAAGGTGAACGGTCTAAATATTGATGACGGGGGTAGTTTTGACACTCCGACCCATCACATTCGCTTGGAGCACATCGTCGTGGAGGATGTGGGGCCAGTAGGAAACTGTGACGGGATTAAGCTTTCCGGGGTCACGGATTTCGTGGTGGCTGACTGTCGGATAGAAGGTTGGGGCGGCCAGGCCGTGGACATGGTCGGTTGCCACCGCGGCGTGATTGAGCGGTGTCTGTTCAAAGGCAAAAAGGGGTTTTCCCAGGATACGGGTCCCCAGGCCAAAGGCGGTTCCACGCAGATCGTCATCCGGCAATGCCGGTTCGTGGACGCGGCCAAGCGGTGCGTGCAACTGGGGGGATCCACAGGATTGGCGTTTTTCCGGCCCCGGGGTGTGCTCTACGAGGCGAAGGACTTATTGGTGGAAGATTGCCTCTTCGTGGGCGGCGAGGCCGCGGTTTCGTTTGTGGGGGTGGACGGAGCGGTTTTCCGCCATAACACCATTATTCGGCCACAGATATGGGTGGCGAGAATCTTGCAGGAAACCCGGGAACCCGGTTTTGTACCTTCGCGCAATGGGGTGTTCGAACGGAATCTGATTGTGTTCCGCTCCGATCTGCGGGATTTTGTCAATGTAGGACCCTACACCGCTCCCGAAACGTTCCGCTTTGCCGAAAACTGGTGGTTTTGTGAAGACCGCCCGGCAGCCTCTCGACCGCGGCTGCCGGTTCCCGAAAGTGGAGGGATTTACGGTCAGGATCCCCGGCTCCGGCAGGTGGCTGAGGATCGGTGGGTGGTGGAAAACCCCGCCGCCCGCGATTTCGGCGCCCGGCAAAATCCCTGAGGTCGCCGGGGCTTTTGGCAGTTGGCAAACTGTGCTTCAATGGGGCGTGGGCCGTCGCGCGATCAGTGGAAAGAGGTTTTTTTGGAAAGGGCAAGGGTTGAATGACCCGGCGGCCTGACCAAACCTGGACAACGGATCGGTTTGTGGTGTGGTTCTGACCCAGTAACTGTCCCGAATCATTACGGGCACGTCCCTTGCAAGCGCATATGACCCGATTTCCTTCTGCAGGTTCGTTTCACGTTGACCGGCCTGGAGTGTCGGCCTTACAATCCGCCAATATGGAAACGCGGGTTGCCAGGAATGGAGCCAGTATGTCGGAAGTTACCGTTCGTCCCGTCCGCACGCGGTGGGAACAGAAGCAATTCCTCGAATTCCCCTGGCGATTGTATCGCGATGATCCCAACTGGGTTCCGCCGTTGCGAAACAACCAGCGGGGACTGGTGGGTTTTGCGCCCCATCCGTTTTACGAACGGAACGAGGCCCAGGCGTTTCTGGCTTTTCGCGGTAACGAGGTGGCCGGTCGGATTCTCGCCATTCTGAACCGCGGACACAACGAGCGGTTTAACGAACAGCGGGGCTTCTTTGGCTTTTTTGAGTCGGTGGATGACGAGCGGGTGGCCCACGCCCTGTTTGACGCCGTCCGGGGTTGGTTCGCCGAACGGGGAATTGAAAAACTCCGCGGGCCGACCAATCCAAGCCTCAATTATGAACTCGGCCTGCTCATCGATGGGTTCGATTCGCCCCCGACCTTCATGATGACATACAACCCTCCGTACTATGAGCGGCTTATCGAGTCGTATGGCTTTCGGAAGACGCAGGACCTCTACGCGTATTGGGGACATGTGAGCATGCTCCCCAAGATTCGCGAGAAACTGAAGCCGGTCTGCGATAAAATCGTGGAACGGTATAATGTGAAAATCCGAATGCTCAACAAGAGGCGTTTTCTGGAGGACGTTGAGCTTTTCCTTTCAATTTACAATCGCTCGTTGATCAATACCTGGGGATTTGTGCCGATGACGCCGGCGGAAGTCCGGCACATGGCGAAAGGACTGCGGTGGCTGATGGTGCCCGAGCTGGCCCTGGGAGCGGAGGTGGACGGTCGAGTGGTGGGCGCGGTCTTCTGTCTGCCGGATTATAATCAGCGCATCAAGGAAATCGACGGCCGACTCTTTCCGTTCGGATTCATCCACCTTTTGCGGAACAAGCGAGCGATCAAACGGGTTCGCGTGATCAGCACGAACGTGCTGCCGGAGTATCAGCTCTTGGGCTTTGGGCTGGTGCTATTGGATGGACTGGTCCCGAAAGCGCTGGAATGGGGAATTGAGGAAGCGGAATTCTCCTGGGTGCTGGAATCGAACGCGCTTTCCCGGGGAAGCCTGGAAAAAGGTGGGGCCAAGCTGACAAAGACCTATCGGCTCTATGATTTTGGACCCTAAGCGGGCGGTGAGGGCGGGCGGTTTCTGCCCATCACCGCACGAAACCGAGAAACCAAAATCCGCCCGGATTTGAGATATGTCGTCCTTTCATCTGTCCAATTTGCTGAGCTTTGGCCTGGAACCTCGCCCGATGCTGAGGCTCCGGTTGCCACAGGACCGCGACGCGCCTGTCCGCGTAAGACGCGTGCAGAGCTGGCGGGACCAGTACTATTTCACCCGTTTGCCCTGGCTTATTTACGAGAATGATCCCTATTGGGTGCCGCCGCTTCTCATCGAGGTGAAAGAGTTTCTCAATCCCCGCAAGCATCCCTTTTATCAGCATGGAGTGGCGGCCCAGTTCCTGGCCTGTCAGGATGGTTGCCCTGTGGGCAGGATTCTTGTCAGTGAGGACCCACGCTACAACGCCAAACACGGGACCAAGGTGGGCTGCTTCGGGATGTTCGAATCGATCGAAGATCCCCGCGTTGCCCATGCCCTATTCGAAGCGGCGGCCCAGTGGATGCGGCAACGGGGTTTGACGCACATGATGGGGCCGATTGACTATTCCATCAATTACCCCTGTGGCCTGCTTATCGAAGGTTTTCAGTATCCGCCGCGGATCATGATGAATCACAATCCCCCGTATTACGCGGAATTGTGTGAATCGTGGGGAATGCAGAAAGCCAAGGACCTCTACGCCTGGTGGTTCGTCAAAGATAACGAAAATCTTCGCTGCTGGATGCAGCGGGTTCGACGGTTTCAGGAGCGTTCGCGAATCAAAATTCGGCCGTTCAACCTGAACAACTTCGAGGTCGAAATGGCCCGGTGTGTGGAAGTGTACACCGTCACGCGTTACGACCAGTGGGGCTTCATCGATCTAACCCCCGCCGAACTTCGCTATTTTGCCAAACGGTTGGCGCAGTTTGCTCGGCCGGACCTCGTGCTTGTGGCGGAAGACAATGGCAAGGCGGTGGGGTTTTCGATCACGGTGCCCGACCTTAACGAAGCCATTCGCCCCCTCAATGGACGTTTGACCTCCTGGGGAATGCCGATCGGAGCGGTGCGGCTCTTTCAGAGGCTCAAGCAGGTGAAAACCGCCCGGGTGATGGTCCTCGGGGTCGTTCCCGGATATCGTCACCGCGGGATTGCCGAACTGATGATCCTCCAAACCATTGAGCGCGGAGTTCGCGACGCAGGCTTCGACTCCGCGGAATTGAGCTGGACGCTGGAGGATAATCACGCCATCAACAACACGATTCAGGCGGTCGGCGGTAAACTTTACAAACGTTACCGCATCTACGAAAAGTACATCGCCGAATAAAGACACACGTCGGGAGACATTATCCCATATCCACCTTTTTTGAAAATCGGGTATACTCATCCGTTAGGTGTAAACCATTGAGACCATCTCTGGGTTGTACCCGCCAGGAAGTGAATGAATTGGTTTCCGTCATTGTGAGGTAGTTTAAGGAGGTTCGCGCGGCGCGTTCCATCTGATTGCATTCAGCCGAGCGGAAGAGGACCGAAAAGGTTCACGAGACACCCGATCGGGGTGGCTCTTTCGTCCCCCATCAGTCGAACGCCCCGGAGTGTTTCGGCTGGATTGGGGAGGTCGGCCAGCGATACGCGAGCGCATCTTCAAATACGTCGCCCGAAATAACCATGGCCACAGTTGAAGTCACGGTTTCGTTCCGTTCACTGGCACGGGATCTGAACATTCCGGAATCCCGAATTCAGGCAGTCGTCGAACTTCTCGATGCCGGAAATACGGTGCCGTTCATCACGCGGTACCGGAAGGATCAGACGGGTGGGTTGGACGAGGAACAGATCCGCACCATCGCCACCCGGGTGAAAAAGTTGCGCCAGTTGGCGGAACGGAAACAGACAATTCTGCGGGCGATCGAGTCGCAAAATAAGCTGACGCCGGAACTGGCGAAAAAGATCCTCGCGGCCAACAGTCTCCGGCGGCTGGAAGATCTTTATTTACCTTTCCGGCCGAAGAAGCGCACGCTGGCGACTGTTGCCCGGGAACGCGGCCTGGGACATCTGGCTGAAGAAATTCTCACCGCCGATCCCATCTGTGCAGACCTGGATAAAAGGGCGGCCGATTACGTCGATCCGGAGAAGAAAGTCCTTAACATCGCGGACGCCCTACTGGGAGCGGGGCATATCCTCGCGGAAATGTTCAGCGAGAAGACGGAGCTTCGTGGCCGTCTCCGCGATATCCTCATGAGGACCGGTGTGATTCGCACGGTTCGGGTGGTCCCTGAGACAGAACAGACACCCGCTCAGACGCCGGCGGCAGCACCTGCTCAGGCGGCCATCGCTCCACCCGATCAAAAAGCGGGAGAGGGCGGAGAAGCGTCGGCGGCCGGATCGCAGGGAGAAAGTACTGGGACATCCCCGCCGCAAGAAGCCAGCGCCACTCCCGAGACGGTCGAGCCAGCCGCTCCCGCTGAACAGATGGCCGGTCAAGAAGCGGTTTCAGCAAGCGGTGAAACGGCCGGGGGGGCCTCGGAGATAGGCCCGGCGGAAATAGCGAGTGGGTCGCCCAACACCGGGGAAGTAGAAGCCAATACTTCCGCACTTGGTGAGACTGCGAGCGTTTCCGGCACGGAAACTCCGCCTCCATCGGAGCCAGCTCCCGAGATCGTGGCGAGTGGAGAAAGCTCCCAGGGCGGGGAAACGTCAGCTGTGGGCGAAGCCGCGTCAATTACAGAGCAGAAGGAGACGCCACCGGCCGCTGCCGCCTCATCGGGGGAGGCACCGTCCGCAGCGACGCCTCAACCCGTGGCGCCGTCTGGAGGAAGGGCAGAGGCTCCGGCGGCATCACCACCGGCCACCGCTGCGACGCCGGTTGACCCAAAGAAGGCGGCTAAGGAAGCGGAAAAACGCCGCAAATTGGAGAAGCTCGCCAAGGAGTTCGAGGATTACTTCGACTTTTCCGAGCCCATCCGCAAGATTCCGCCGCACCGTGTCCTGGCCATCAATCGGGGTGAGGCCCTGAAAGTCCTTCGCGTGCGGATCGAGGCGGACATGGAGGCGATGGAGAAGGCGGTGGAGGAAATCTGCATTCCGCCGGGCCATCCCCACGCCGATTTCTTACGCGGTTGCGCGAAGGATGCCCTGGTCCGCCTGATCCTCCCCAGTCTGGAGAGGGAAATTCGCCGGGAGTTAACAGAGCGGGCGGAGAACCACGCCGTCAAGGTTTTCGCCCAGAATCTCCGGCGATTGCTCCTCCAGCGTCCGGTCCGCGATCGTCGGATCCTCGCCATTGATCCCGGCTACCGTCAGGGGTGCAAACTGGCGGCTCTTGATGAGTGCGGCAATGTGCTTGACCACGGCATCATCTACCTCATCGAGAAAAAAGGCCACAGCCGGGAGACGGCGAAAAAAACGGTCATCGAGATGATCGAAAAACATCAATTGACGGCCATTGCCATCGGGAATGGCTCTGGCAGTCGGATGACCGAAATGTTCATCGCCGATCTTCTGGAAAACGAACTGAAAGGCCGGGGGATTGGCTACACCATCGTCAATGAGGCGGGAGCCAGCGTCTATTCCACAAGCCAGATCGGTCGGGAAGAATTGCCGCACCTGGACGCGATCTTTCGCGGTGCGGTTTCCATTGGGCGGCGTTTGCTGGATCCCCTGAGCGAACTGGTCAAGATCGAGCCCGCCAACTTGGGCGTCGGCCTGTATCAGCACGATCTGAAGGAGAAACACCTCCGCGAATCCCTCGATGAGGTCGTCGAGTCCTGCGTCAACTACGTGGGGGTGGACGTGAACACGGCCAGCCCGGCGCTTTTGGGATACGTGTCGGGCCTCAACAAACTCACCGCCCGGCGGATCGTGGAATACCGTCAACAGCACGGGCCGTTCAAGACCCGCGAGGAATTGAAGAAAGTGCCGGGGATCGGCGAGACGACTTTCGTTCAGGCGGCGGGATTTCTCAAGATCACCGGGGGAGAGAATCCACTCGATGCGACGTGGATCCATCCCGAAAGTTACGAACTGGCCACGCGGGTCCTGGAGAAGTTGGGGTTCACGCCGGACGATTTGACAAAACCTGTTCGGAAGGCGGAATTGGCTGTCAAAATCGCGGAGGTCAACGCCGAGCAGCTTGCCGCCGAGTTGGGCTGCGGTGTACTCCTGCTGAAAGATATCCTGGCCCAGTTCGTTCGACCGGGGCGCGATCCCCGCGAGGATTTACCGCCCCCAGTGTTCAAACAGGGAATTGTCAGGCTGGAAGATCTCTCCCCCGGCATGGAATTGATGGGCACGGTTGTCAATGTGGTGGATTTCGGGGCGTTCGTCGATGTGGGGTTGCCCAACACGGGGCTGATCCACCGCAGTCGGATGAAGCCCCATGCACGGTCGGTGGATCCGCATTCCGTCGTCGCGGTGGGAGATGTGGTCCGCGTTTGGGTGGTGGACGTGGAACGGGAACGGCGGCGGATCTCCCTGAGTCTCGTGCCTCTCGAACAGATGGCGGAGAGACAGACCGGCGACGGCCGAGCTTCGCGGAAAAAGAAAGCCGCGGAGCGTCGGAAAGCGGCGAAACCTGTGGCCGCCGCACAGCAGAAAGAACAAGAAACCGAGGCCGGTACCAGCGAGCGGACGGCTGGACGACGGCGGGAGGATCGCCCCGAACGCCCCGGGCGGAGAGAAGCCCCGGCTCCTCAGCAGGGACCGGCACCAGTCAGTATCTCCCGGCCGGTCGAATTGCCACGGCGGCGGGGTAAACCTGAGACTCCGCCACCGGCCGAACCATTGAGCGAAGAAGTGCTCTCCGGCAAACAGCCGATGCGGAGCTTCGCCGATCTTTTCCAGTATTTTGCGGCCAAGGGAGTTGTTCGGCCTAGCACGACATCCGCCAAGCCTTCTCGGGAGAAACGGGGAGGCGGCAAGAAGAAGCCATCTACCCGGAACGGGGAATCGGCATCAAGGACCGAAGGGACCGGCGTGCCGAGGGCGGAAGACGATCAGCAGAAATCAGGAGTGTCCGCGGAAGAGACTTCACCGCCCCCCGCGGAAGAAATGGTTGCCCCAGCTCTGGAAGCTCATGACGCTGGCACCGTGCAGCCCGAAAAGGTGACCTCCAATGGTGACCGTCCGACCGCGGAACAGTCGGAAAAGGAGAAGATTATCGCGTCATCCGCCGGTCCGGGTGGTGACTCCACTCAAACTGACTCTCCCGCTGAGTCGCCCTGAGCGGGAACGCGGTTGTCCGCGCGTATTGTGGTTTTCTGTAGCGCCGGTGTCGCATTGTTGCAGGCGCACTCGTCGCGGTGGTCGTGTGGCTCGAGGTGGACCGTAATCCGCGCAAGTTGGGGAAACCGCTGATGGAGAAATCTTTCCAGCCGCCGGGAAATCTCGTGGGCCTCGCCGATCGAAAGCTGGCCGTCCATCGACAGGTGAAACGTGAGCGACTTTCCCTGGGGTGTTTCTTGCATGCTCAACTGATGGCTGGAGAGTTCTGATCCATACGCCCGGCTGAACTCGCCGATAGCCTCCTGGTAAGGAGCGAGAGTCGGGTCCTCGGGATGGGCGACGGTCGGCGTGCCTGCGTCCTGGTGCTCCGGTTCAATGTGGGTGAGGACCGAGGTAACCTCTGGAATATCGTTCTTGATCTGGCTTTCCAGTTCAGAGACTCGGTCGTGGGCCTGTTCGAGACTCCACCGGGCATCCACTTCGACGTGCAGTTCCAGCGAATTCCCCTCGGGAGTGCGAAAAGTTCGAACATCATGGACGGCCAGCCCCAAACTGTTTGCCAGCATGCGGACAGAAGTGACGAGGTCTTCATCGGGTCGGGCCACCGGTTCCACGTGGACCACCACATCGGCGCCGGGGATTTGGGATTGCACGGCTGAACTGACCTGCTGCGCCACGGCGTGAGCCTTTTCCAGCCCCAGATCGCGCGGAACCAGGATGGTCATGTCGGCGAAGACGCTCGGACCACTCTGTCGGACGCGGACATCCCGTACTCCCTCCACTCCCTCGACCCCAATCGCCGAGCGTTCCACCACCCCCGTGAGTTGCCGGGATGTGCGGTCGGTGAGTGCATCCACCGCGCGTTTTCCGAGACGCAAACACACGACTGCCACGAGGACCGACACAATGATCGCAGCTACTGAGTCGGCCTGCATCAGCCAGGGCCATCCCAGCCACTCGGACAGTGAAACGCCAATCAAGCCCCCAAGGACGACGAGCGACGACCAGACGTCGGAAGCGAAATGAAGGGCGTCCGCCTCGAGCGCTTGACTGTTGTGCTTCTCGGCTGCTTCCTTCAGACGATGCGACCGCCAGAGATCCACGGCAATCGAACCGAGGATCACCACATAGGCCCAGACGCTGGGCGTGATTTCCACTTCGCCCCGAAAAAACAGACGGTGGATGGCTTCGTATATGACCCACACACAGACCACCAGAAGCAGCAGCGTTTCGCCCAGTGCGGAGAGATTCTCGTACTTGCCGTGGCCGTAACGATGCTCGGCATCTGGCGGACGTTCGGCGATGCGGACCGCCCATAGGGTCATGCCGGTGGCCACCAGATCGAGACCGGAATGAAGCGCCTCGGAGATGATGCCCAAACTGTTGGTAAGAATTCCAATGACGAGTTTCGCAGCGGTCAGCCCGGCCGCAGCCAGCAGCGACACCAGCGCGACATGCGTTTTTTCATGACTGTCGTGGACGATCTGATGCATCATGCCACCTCACAGCGTCCCACGGTGATGCGCGTTTGTCTCGATCAAGCTGGATTCGGCCGCCTTGTCAGGCTGATCGCAGACAGGGCATCACCAGAGTTTTGCTCGCGTATCCGTTGCCCTTTTCCCTGGCGAGTCCAGCAGCATCTCTGAAATTCACCGCTGCTCCTCCGCCCTGCATGCCTTGGATGTGGTGTGGAGGCATTTCCCCAATTGTTCAGCCGCCGGCGTGAAAATAATCTCGGCCACCGGCGCATGGCGTTTCTGTCGTCAGGCGTTTTTGTTTTTCCCGTTTTCGCAATTATATCACCCCAGCGGCCGGCCCGAACCGAACGGAAGTCCCCGCATGACTTGTTCAGACGTTCACAGTGGGGTATTTTTCAAGCCAAGCCTCGGACAGCGATGCTGTTTAGAGAGTTCCGCACGTGGCAGAACAAGATAATCTTCCACCAACAACAGGATGAATCGTGGCAGATCATCAGGCGATTGGGAGAAACGTTTTTTTGAATTTCCAGGAGAAAGGCTCAGGCCATGGCAAAGGAAACGATGCTTCCGCGGGAACGGGTGTTGGCGGCCCTCAATCATCAGGAAACGGATCGCGTGCCGCTCGATTTGGGTGGGAACCAAACCGGAATCCATCGCCTGGCCTACGAGGCTCTGGTCAAGCACCTCGGCTGGGAGGAAAAGATCGACATCATGGATGCGGTCCAGCAACTTGCCCGGCCCTCTGAACGGGTGCTGCAGCGTTTTCGCATCGACACGCGATACATTTTTGCCAAACCGTCAGAGAACTGGAAAGGCGGAATCACCGAGGCCGTTCGCAATGGCAAGCGATGGTATGATCTCGTGGACGAATTCGGTGTGCGGTGGTCCATGCCCGCGGAGGACGGCCTCTATATGGACATCACCTATCATCCGCTGGCAGAGGCCACCCTGCGGGACCTCGAGGACTATCCGTTTCCCCGCGGTGATGATCCGTCACGTTTTGTGGGCTTGCGGGAAGAGGCCCGGCGGCTCCGGGAAGAGACACCCTACGCTGTGGTGAGCGGCATTTCCGGAGTGGTGTACGAAATCTGCTGGTATATGCGGGGCCTGGAGCGATGGTTTATGGATATGATCGAGCAACCGGAATTCTGCGAGGCCCTCCTCGACCGCACGCTGCAATTCTGGCTCGACTGGTTCCGCGTGTTCCTCCAGGAGGTGGGTGACCTCGTCGATGTCATCATGATCGGTGATGATCTGACCGGTCAAAACGGACCGCTTTTTAGCCCCGAGTTTTACCGCCGGGTTGTCAAACCCCGGCAGAAGAAGCTGGTCCAGTACATTCGCACGCACACCCGGGCAAAAATCTGGTATCACACCTGTGGTGCGTGCTCCGTCTATATTTCGGATTTGATCGATAACGGGATCGACATTCTCAATCCGGTGCAGATCAGTGCCCGGGGCATGGATCCCCAGACGCTCAAGACCCAATGGGGTGATCGGCTGGTCTTCTGGGGCGGTGCCATCGACGCGCAGCATGTGCTTCCCTATGCCACACCGCGGGAAATTCGCGAACACGTCCGTCGCAATCTCGAGATCTGGAAGCCCGGCGGCGGGTACGTCTTTAACAACGTCCACAACATTCAGGCCGGTGTGCCTCCGGAAAACATCGTGGCTCTTTACGATGCCGCGTATGAATTCGGCTTTTACCAGAAGTGATCATCAGAGTTACCGCGAAAAACGTTAAAGCGTCAATCAAACAGAAAAACGGCGCCACAGTCCCGGAGAAGACCGTGACGCCGTCGGACGGGTTGGGAAGAAAATCGGGGGCCAGAAAACTTGGCTTATTCGCTCACGCGAATCGCCACATACCGTGAGACGCCCTCAGGCGTGACCACCCGAAGAAGGACGCCTTCACTCAGCGGCTTCGCCTGCAGGGCCTTGGTCAGATCGCTGACGCTGGTCACCTTCTGGCGGTTGGCCTCCACAATCACCATGCCTTCTTCCAGACCGGCCAACTGCGCGGGGCTGCCCGGGGTCACGTTCGTGATGACCACCCCTTCTTTAATGTCAAGGCCAAGTTGCTGGGCCACATCAGCGGTCAGCGTTTCCACCTGGATGCCCAGTTTGGCAAAACTCTCGTTCTCCCGCGGCATCGGGCGACCGCCCCGACGGAGACGCCCCGGCACACGCTCCATCCCGTATTCCGCGGGTTGTTCGCGGACGACGACCTCGAGCGTGGTTTTCTTGCCATCGCGGAGGATCTCCACCTTGTGGGGTGCGTCGATCGTCGCTTCCTCCACGAGGCTTTGCAGCTCATTAGGCGCGGTCACCGGTTTCCCGTCGAAGCTGAGGATCACGTCGCCCGACTTAATCCCGGCCACGGCCGCCGGTGTGTTAGGATACACCTCAGCCACGAGCACGCCTTCATGCGGTTTCACGCCAAGCTGGGACGCCAAATCTCCCTCGATCGGCTGAATCGCCACGCCCAGGTATCCGCGCCGCACGACGCCCTTTTCTGCAAGCTGAATGGCGACAAACTTGGCCAGGTTGGATGGGATGGCGAAGCCGACTCCTTCATATCCGCCCGACCGGGTGCTGATAGCCGTATTGATGCCGATGACTTCGCCATCGAGATTAACGAGCGGGCCACCGCTATTTCCCGGGTTGATCGCGGCATCGGTCTGAATGAAGTTCTCCCGCACGGCAAGGCCGAGGCCGCGGCCCTTGGCGCTGACAATTCCGGCGGTGACGGTTCCCTCCAGTCCGAAGGGCTGACCGAGAGCCAGAACCCAGTCACCCACCTGCACCTGATCACTGTCACCGAGGACGGCAGCCTTCAGTCCAGTGGCGCCTTTGATCCACACCAGGGCAAGGTCCGTCTTGGGATCGGTTTTTACATCCACGGCCTGGAACTCACGTCCGTCGTGAAGTCGCACGATAACCTTGCCCTGTTCATCCACGACGTGGGAGTTGGTAAGGATCACGCCGGAAGGGTCGATGATCACGCCGGAACCAAGCCCCTGAATGACGCGGGGCGGCATGGGACCACGGCGGAAGAAGTATCGGAATTCCGGCGGCAGCATGTCGTCGAACGGAGTTCCCTGGAAAGGATCTTCCTCAAAGGGGGAGAGCGTTTGGTCCCGCCCGCCACCGGCCTGGGCAAACGTCCGAATCATCACCACACTGGGCAAAACCTCCTGGGCGGCCTGGCGGAATGCCGCTGACAACTGATTGGCAAACTCATGCTGCGGAGAAGCCGCCTTGGGTTTGGGAGCGGCAAGATTGAGCTTGGTCCCGTGCTCCTGGCTTTCCAAACTTCCCACCAGAAGACCACTCCCCGTGAGGAGCGTCACAATTCCAATAAGGGTCAAAAGGTAGTGTCTCCGCACTGCGTCGATCCAGCGCGACATGGTCGTGTCCTCCTTTCTGAAAATGGGTAAGTAAGGTTAGTTCACTCCTGGGCTGCAGCCCACCCCCATCACACGAAGCGAATCTTTTTCAAGGAAGCCCCTCTTGAAAGTGAGCAACGACTCATCGTGATTGTCTCGACCTCCTTATCATAACCGAATGGCGTTTTTCGCCCTCGGCCCCATCCCGGCCTAGCGCAATCATCTACGAACTTCGTTGCCAATGGAGCGAGAAATGTAGCACAACAGTGTTGCGTGTAGTCACGAGCGCTACATTATTCCATTTCTCTTTGACGTGTTTCCTGTCAAACTGACAGTTGGCTGCCATGAAGAATCCTGAGTCAAGGCTTTAAGAACGCCGCAATATGGGTGTGCAAATTGAATACCAGGAAGGCACAAATCTTGGCGCCCGCAGAACCGTGCCCAGCGTGCGTTGGGCTTGCCCAGGACAGGTACACGAGTCAAATCTGGAAACGGAGACGAGAGTTTCACCTCCGTGCGGTGTTGTGAGGCCCAAGCGGTGTGCCGAGAGAGTTGGCGCCAGAACATCAGCGCAAGCAGCGATGGATCCAAAGCCAATCCGCGTGCCCTGAGAAGATGCGTCAGACGGCGGTGATGGGCGCACCGCGCGGGGAAGTTTTTCGGCGGCGCCCGTAGCACAACCCCAGGGCTCCGGCAGCCAGTGCCAGCAGATAGGCCGTGCTCGGTTCAGGGATGACCTCCCCACCCGTGGGCCCACCCCGAATTTCAAACCGCGGGAATGAAAGGGGCCCACTTGAAATCCCAAACAATTGGCCGAAGAGCGGATTCGCCTCGGCCAGGCTCCCCAGTGCCTCCTGTTCTTCTGGTGAGAGCGTCTCGCGCTGGAGAAGGAAAGTGGCCTGAAGGGAAGGACCGAGTGGGTCGTACGGGTCGTACAGAAATTCTCGCGCGCTGTTCCACAGATTCATCCCCAGGATGCCGTCAAGTCCCTCCACCAGATCGGCGACAAACACAGGCGCGTTGGTAAAGCGGAGTTGGCCATCCACTACCCCGTCAAAATCCGTGTCGATGGGCAATGCCAGCCAGTCGACAGTGAAGCCGGGCACGGTGATCGGGCTCCCTGCCGCGCCTATGATATCGATCGTGGTCTCTGGCGAATTCAAATCAAAACCGAGCGCCTGAGCAATTGCCGTGCTGATCACACTGATGGCAGCCCCGGTGTCAAAGAGAAAAACGGCGTTGGTTACGGTGGCCAGTGCTTCACCGAGAGAGACCTGCTCCTGAACAGGGTTGGGGGCCACGGTCACTTCATCTCCCGGGTTACTGTAGTTCTCCGGACCGAAGGGAGTCAAGGGAATCCTCACCGGATCGGTGGTCGTCCCGGGGATGCCGGCAAGGCGTGTGCCCGCTGCCACGAAACTCAGGTCCGGCATGTAGAGGACGATTCCTGCAAAAAGAGGTGCCCAGGTCGGATCATCAGCAAAAAACGCACCGAGGTCGAACTCATATCCCAGCATATCGACCTTCGCGGCGGGCAAACTGCCCCCTGGTATCGTGCCGAAGTGGATCGGTGTCCCAGCGATGTTGGGGAGCTGTGCGCTGCCAGTCTCCGTCCCCACAAACACCTGCACCCCAGGGACCGTGACGCCGCCGGTCAGGTCGTAGCTGAAATCAAAGCCCAGGAACGCATCCCAGGAGAACGAGACCGCGTGCAGTCCATCCGTCCAGAATGTCATCGGCATGGAGACGTCGCCCACGATCACGCCGTCGATGGCGTCCGCCACGGCCCCGTCTGGCACCTTGATCGGCACCGGTGCTCCCATCAAATCGAAGAAAGCGCGATCAGTTGCCGAGAGGGTGACGACACTCGCGCCGGTATCGTAAATTCCAAAGGCGAGGGCCCAATCTCCGCCCCAGTTGTAGCCCTGGATAACCTCAATCTGATCCCCAAAGAGATCCAGCGCAGGATCGAGATCGATTTGCACATCACCCGCCGTGGCAATTCCGGGCATGGCCAACCCGAACAACAGCACCGCTCCCAGAAACCGGCGAAGCCCTCGCGCTACCATGGCACTTCTCCCGTGCTCGGAAACATAACGAACTGCGTCGAACGAGCGACCGTTCGCACAGCGTGATAAGTTTTCCAGGCCGCCCCTATTTTAACCCTGCGACTCGCGCTTGCAACTCGTTTCTTAAAAATTTTTTGACAAAGCCGCAGGGAATGCCCATCGATCGTGGCATACATACCCAAACCATGGTGTGATGTTCAAAAGGATAGCAAAACTCTCAGCTTTCCCGCGTATGGAGCATTATCGCGGCCTTGACCAGGGTCCCGCCGGGAACCTGTCGGCCTACTCGAAGAATTTGTCAATCGACGCAGAAGTCTATGGGAGGGAACCTTCCCCGGTCTGCGACGAACCTCGGAGGGGCACGCTTGTCGTGCCCGGTGAGGACCGATGGGCAATCAATCGGTGTTCATCGGACCCGACAGGCGGGTCCCTCCGATATGCGGACCTGACAAGCGGGTCCCTCCGAAAAGGTCCCTCCGGCTTACCCTTCTCAAGACCTTGCCGGCCGTCACGCGCCTTTGCAGGGGGGAGCCAAAGCGGGGACAACTCAGCGCTGATGCGGGTTTCAAGCGTTGGACAATCAGCGTCGGGCCGGAGGTCGTCTTTTGCTTCACACCGAAGACGACTAGAGTGGGCCTGCTCAGGCGATGTCGAACGGAAAGGCGAGGACTTCTCGCAGCGAGTGCGCGCCGGCACGCAGCATGACGACGCGGTCAAATCCCAAGGCCACGCCGACGCACGGGGGTAGGCCGTGTTCCATGGCGCGCAGGAGGCGGCTTTCCTCGGGCAGCGGGCTCTTACCATCGCTGATCCGCTGAGCGTTGCTCGCGCGAATCCGCCTTCGCAGCTCCTCCGGGTCGCGCAATTCGTGGTACCCGTTGGCCAGCTCCACGCCACGGAAAAACAATTCAAAGCGCTCGGCCACGGGTGGCGTGTCGGTCCGCACGACAGCGAGCGCGGCCTGACTGGCTGGATAGTCGCAAACGATCACAGGTCGATCGTGTCCCAGCCGGGGTTGGACGCACTCCGACCACAGCAGATCGAGCCAGCCATCACGGTCCTCCACGGCCAAAGACTCGGGCCAGACGATCCCGAGAAAGCGGGCAACGCCCTGAAGTTGCGAGCCGCTGGCTTCCAGAGGGTGGATTCCCACGGCGTCCTGGAAAACCTCGCTGTAGGTGCAAATGGTCGGCCGTCCGCTCTTGAGGATTCTTTCCGCCAGATCGGCAAGCAGTTCCATCCCCGACTGATAATCGTCACCCACGCGATACCACTCGACGATGGTGAATTCGGGATTGTGCAGATGGCCTATCTCGCCGCGTCGAAACGCCCGGGTGATCTGATAAATGGCCCCCGGGCCACCGCTGGCGAGAAGTCTTTTCATCCCGAATTCTGGTGAGGTTTGCAGATAATATCGCGGCGTGTTGGGTTGGATCTCTTCCGGGCGCTCCACGTCAAAGACGGAAAACGGGTCGAGATGGCGGTCGACCACCGTATCATGCGAAAGAAGCGGGGTTTCCACTTCCAGAAATCCCCGCTCCTTAAAGAATTGCCGAAATTCCTCTAACAGCGCTGCGCGTAAGCGCAAAATTTCCCACGGAGCTGTGGGTCGAAAATCATTGTCGGGCGATTGGGCATCCATCATTCCGGAGGGGGCGTCATCCGGCCGGTGTTATTCCTTGACGCGTTCAATGTACTCACCGGTGCGTGTGTCAATCTTGATGAGGTCGCCGATTTCGACAAATGCCGGAACGATGATCTCTGCGCCGGTCTCCAGTTGGCAGGGTTTGGTCACGTTGGTGGCCGTGTTCCCGCGGACACCAGGCTCGCAGTATTCGACGCGAAGAACCACGTGGTTGGGCGGTGTTACCGAGATCGGCTTGCCGTTGAAGAGGAGCATGGTGCACGGCATGCCCTCCTTAAGATACTTCCAGGCCTCATCCACCTGATCCTTGGTCAATTCGTACTGCTCGAACGTGTTGTTGTCCATGAAAATGAACGAATCGCCCTGCCGGTAAAGGAATTGAGCATCGACCTCTTCCACATCGGCAGCTTCGATGGTGTCGCCGCTCTTGTATGTGCGGTCGATGACCGTGTTGCGGATCAGGTTTTTCAGCTTGCATTTGTAAAGAGCCTGACCCTTCCCCGGCTTGACGAACGTGCATTCGATCATCAGGTAGGGTTCGCCGTCAAGCTGAACCTTTAAACCCTTGCGAAATTCGCTTGTGTTGTAAGTGGCCACGTCTCCAACCCTCTCGTTTCGATTGTGCTTGCAATTGCCGCGGAATATTCACCTATCGCCCAGGCGTGAGATTAACCTTACCAACAGCACCGCACTATGTTTTCGGAGGCTTCCCACCTCGTGCCAATACCGGTACGATGAACGAAAAGCCGTGTTAAGAATAAATAACGGCTTGCCCCTGCGTCGAGCCGTGGTTGCCAGTTCGCAGCGACAGCGGGATCCATCCCAGCCAAGTATTTGAGTACAGTCCCCAAGTCAGGTCAGACGCTAATCATTTGTTCAACATTAGCCCCGTGAAATCGTCCTCCGCCTTTACAACCTCTGAAGCTGCTTGGCCCGGCGAATGTCAGTCTGGTTCTCTCGGGGCACCAGACTGGAAAACTGTTTTAGCGGAGGCGATTCGGGATCCCCAGGAACTGTGCCGCGAGCTGGACCTCCCAAGCTCCCTGGCCGAACACGCCCGGCAGGCCGGGAAAGGATTTCCCCTCCTGTTGCCGCGAACCGTCCTTCCCCGCATCCGGAAGGGCGATCCTCACGACCCGGTGCTCCGTCAGTTCCTCCCCGTTTGGGAGGAAACGCAGGCGGTGGAGGGATTCACGACCGATCCGCTCCAGGAGCAGGCCGCGCTGACAGCGCCCGGGATCCTCGCCAAGTACCACGGCAGAATTCTTATCGTAACGCACCCGGCCTGTCCCGTCCATTGCCGGTACTGCTTTCGGCGGCATTTTCCCTATGCCCAGGCCCTTGCCGGCAAGCAAGCGGAGAAAGAGACGTCCACCGGTGTCCAGCCGCGTTTAATTGCCAGCGTGGTGGAGTACCTTTCCACCCACCCCGACGTAACAGAGGTTATATTCAGCGGGGGAGAGCCCTTGATTATTGACGATCCCGAATGGAAAGCCTGGTTGAAGGCACTGGCAGATATTCCCCACCTGAGGCGCGTTCGGGTGCATACGCGAATGCCGATTGTCATCCCGCAACGGGTGACGGCCGACCTGCTGGCCACCTTCGAACGCTGCCCGTTGACAAAAGTTATCGTCCTGCACGCGAACCACCCGCGGGAGATTGACAATCCTGTGAGCGACGCGATTCTCCGGCTTCGCGCCACGGGGGCCGTCCTGTTTGTGCAGTCCGTTCTTCTGGCGGGAGTCAACGATTCGCCCGAGGTGCTCGTGGAGTTGTACGAGAAGCTCTCGGACCTCGGCGTGATGCCGTATTATCTCCACCAGCTCGATAGAGTGGCCGGTGCCCATCATTTTGAGGTACCGGAGCATCGCGGGCGGGAGATTATTGCGGAGCTTCGCCGCCGATTGCCGGGTTACCTAGTTCCCCAGTATGTTAGGGAAGTTCCCGGCGCGACGGCAAAAATACCGATATTTTAGGTGGATCTAGTCGCCACCTCGTGGGTATCCATCGTTTTTGTGTCCCGTCTGGTCGCAGGCATAATCCCCGTTTTGTGGGGATTTGCCCACAGCCAAGGCGATTATCGGCTGACAATGTGCGGTGCGTCGTAAGAACAGCACCACTTCGCTGATAGCGGGGTAATCCAAGAATCGTCCCAACACCCAATCGATCATCCCGAAATGGCGGTGTCCGGGTAGGGGCAATTCATGAATGGCCCCTACAACGTCGGAGGGGCCAGCTCGTCGGGTCCGGCGAACACCGATTGATCACCCATCCCTCCTTACCGGGCACGACAAGCGTGCCCCTCCAAAATATTCCGGAGGGACCTGCTTGTCAGGTCCGCATGTCGGAGGGACCTGCTTGTCACGTTCGCATTCGGATCAACCCCTTTCGGAGGGACCTGCTTGTCAGGTCCGCCGTTTAATGTTTGATCATCCATTCTCGTTCGCCGGGGACTGAGGTCCCTCACCGAAAGCGGGGCTGAAGCCCCGCACTCCAATGGAGTGCGGCGATTCATCGCCGCTTTTTGTGAAGGCTTTAGCCTTCACAACCTTGCGTTTGCGGTGTTTTCCTGCACCCAAACAAGCGTTCCTCGGGTGGGGGCAATTCATGAATTGTCCCTCCACCATTCTGGCGTTTGATCTAACCATGAGTGGGTAGAACTGAGTCACTCCTGAATGCCCTTGACCTGTTTCGGCGGCAGTGCCTAATCTTCCACTCGGTCAGGTGATGGGTCGCAGGCCGATTGTTTCAATTGCCCATTAAACAAGTCGCAGGAAAGAGTCGCACACGGATGGGACACGCGGGTTCTCTACCCCCGGGTTGGGTGGACATCCATTGCCACATTCTTCCGGAACTGGACGACGGACCGCCGAATTGGGATCAGGCTCTGGCAATGGCCCGGCTGGCCGTGCGCGAGGGTACTGCCTGGATCGTGGCGACTCCCCATCAGCGTGGCCGATACCAGCAGAACACCCCGGCAGTGATTGCCAGCCGCTGCGAGGAACTGAGGCGTCGGTTGCGGGAGGCCGCTATTCCGCTCGAAATCTTCACCGGCGCCGATGTGCGGATCGATGAGGGATTGGTTGAGTCTGTAAAAAGGGGCGAGGTCTCCACGGTGGGCACTGGCCGCTACGTACTTTTAGAGCTTCCCCACGATATCTATCTCCCCCTCGATTCGCTATTGCGGGAATTGAAGCGGGTGGGGGTGACCGGCATTCTCACGCATCCCGAGCGGAACACGGCCCTCTTGCGGCACCCAGAGAAGCTCGAGGAAGTGTTGTCCGCCGGGGCTCTGCTTCAACTGACGGCGGGAAGCCTGACGGGGGCTTTTGGACCGGCCGTGCGGCAGTTTGCCGAAGAACTCCTTCTGACCGGACGAGTACACGTGGTGGCCAGCGACGGCCATGGAGTTCGCGGCCGACCGCCAACCATGGGGGAAGCTACCCGGCACATTGCTCGGCGCCTGGGCCGGGATGCAGCGGATATCCTCTGCCGTCGCAATCCCGCCAGGATTGTGCAAGGGATGCCCGTCCAAAGTTTGGAACGAGTGGAAGCGGCGGAACCGTTCTGGCGGCGGGCGTGGCGGCGATTGGCCGGTTGAAGCACAACACTCCGCTCAATGGACAAAATCGCGAAAACAGGTGCAGCGTGCTGGCGGCACTCCTTCTGGCCATCCTCGGGCAATCGAGTTTTCCGGGTCCGGTGGTGACCTCGCAGGGGGTTTGGGTGGACAGTCGCGCCATCGGCGGCTTCACCATCTACGCCCAATTCCCCCTTGACCAGGTTGAAGAGCTCATCGACGGCCTCGGGCATCTCGCCCAGGATATCCAATCGGCGCTGGGGATTGAGCTGGGCCAGCGCCCGGTCACAGTGCTGCTGTTTGATTCCCAGCGTGAATATCAGCAGTTTTTGCGGCGGGAATTTCCGGATGCTCCGTATCGCCGAGCACTGTACCTTGAGCGTTCCGGACGGGCGTTCGTGCTGGCCTATCGCAGTCGGGAATTGGCCACCGACCTGCGGCACGAGGCGACCCACGCCCTCTTGCATACGGCTTTGCCCATGGTGCCCCTGTGGCTTGATGAAGGATTGGCAGAGTATTTCGAGGCCCCACCGGGCGATCGGGTGTTCGGGCACCCCTATTACAAGACTGTCCGCTTCTGGGCCCGACTGGGCTATGTCCCCTCTTTGAACAAGCTGGAACAGATCGCCCGCATGGAAGAGATGAACGGCAGCGCCTATCGATGGTCGTGGGCCTGGGTGCATTTCTTTATTCACGGGCCGGTTGCTGCTCGGCAGGAGCTGACAGATTATCTTCGGACCATCCAGAACTACGGCGTTCCGGGCAGTCTCGCCCAGCGCACGGAAGCTCGCCTCGGTTCGCTTCGCACCCTGTTTCTGGAGCATTTCCGCAAGTAGCCGTCCGGCTGTTCAGGTTCCCGAACGGCTGGTTTTCGGCGTGGCTAAAGCCCCGCGCTCCGTGGAGTGCGGCGATTCATTGCCGCTTTCTGGCGAAGGCTTTAGCTTTCCCAACCTTGCCGTTTGCGGTGTTTTGCCGGAACCACGCAAGCGGTCCCCGGGTAGGGCCAATTCATGAACTGCCCCTACCGGATACGGAGGGACCCGCTTGTCGGGTCCGATGAACACCGATTGATCACCCATTCCTCCTCATCGGGCACGACAAGCGTGCCCCTCCGAGTTTTCGGAGGGACCTGCTGGTCAGGTCCGCTTTTCTCGGAGTGACGTGCTTGTCACGTCCGCCGTGCAACGTTCGATCATCAATTGGTGTTTACCGGGGGACTGAAATCCCGCGTGGAAAGCGGGCCAAAGCCCCGCGCTCCGTGGAGTGCAGCGATTCATCGCCGCTTTTTGGCGAAGGCTTCAGCCTTCGCAAAAGTCGTTTTTACTCGGCGCCGGTCAGGCCACCCTGTCAACCGGCTTTTCGTGGTTTTGTATTGGAGGCGGGAGTTTCCGGCAGGTCACGTTTGGCATCCTGCTGATACTGCTCCCACAGCCGGTTCCAGAGGCTTTCCAGTTCTGCCACCTTTTCTGGTAATTTCGCTGCAAGATTATTCGTTTCGCCGCGATCCTCGGCTAGGTTGTACAACTCCCAAGGATCGCCCCGGGCGGCAACCAGCTTCCAGTCGCCAGCGCGGATCGCCCGATTTCCCTCGTGCAGGAACCAGAAGAAATCGTGTTCCACGGTTCCATCTTTGGTGAAAAGCGGCACGATGCTTTTTCCCGGCGGCTCGGGACGCTCCTCTCCATTCCAACGGTCGGGCATGGAAATTCCCGCCAGCTCGAGGACCGTTGGAAAAACATCCACGAAGTGCACGGGGGTATGGCGGAGTTCTCCGCGGGCGGTGATGCCCTGAGGCCAATGCACAATGAACGGAGTGGAAATACCGCCTTCGTGAACCCACGTTTTGTGGCGGCGGAAGGGGGTGTTGGAAGCACTCGACCATCCCGGGCCCAGGCAGAGAAAAGTCTTTTCGCTGCCCATCGGAGCCTGCGGATCATGGCCGTCGCCACGTACCATGATCTCGGCACTGGCACCGTTGTCGGAGGCGAAGAAGATCACCGTGTTGTCCAGGACGCTCATTTTCTGGAGTTGCTCCACGACCATGCCCACCGCCTCATCCATGATGTGGACCATGGCAGCGTGAATCGCCATCTTGGTGGTTTGGAATTCCTTCTGGTCAGGGGTGAGTTCATTCCAGGGGATGGGGTATTTCACCTCGGCTGGCCCGAGAATCTTGAATGCTTCCGGGAAGTCATACGGGGGGCCCAAATGGACCTCCATGGGTGGCGGGCTATTGCGAACAAGACCCATTTCCAGAAGCCGCTTGCCCCGCTGCTGCTGAATGACGTTCCACCCCACCCGATAACGATCGCGGTACTGGGCGATGACCTCCTGTGGTGCCTGGAGCGGGAAGTGCGGAGACGTGAAGCACAGATAGAGGAAGAACGGTTTTTCGCGGTACTCCGTGGCGTGTTCTGCCAGATACTTCACCGCATACTGCGCAATCGCCGTGGTCGCATAGTAGCCGTCGTTAGGGCCGGGGGTGGGAAGGGCACGGCCATCTTCCTGATGATTCTTGGGATGGAAGAAACGATCGTGATCGTTGAGTACGTAGCTGTGATCGAAGCCGCTGGTCCAGGGCTGTTTGTCGATGTGCCATTTTCCCGAATGGTAACACCGGTAGCCGTGCTGTCTCAGGACTTCCGACAGAAGCGGGGCCCACGCCGGCCGCACTCCGCTCCCACCACTGCGCACGCCGGGGACGGTATCCCGCCGCACCTGCTGGGGGTAATAGCCCGTCATGATGGCTGCTCGCGAAGGCCAGCACCGAGCGGAATTGTAACACTGGGTGAATCGCAGTCCGTTGGCCGCCAGGCGATCGAGGTGCGGCGTCTCAATCTCACCGCCGTAGCAGCCCAGGTCGGAGTAGCCCATGTCGTCCGCGAGAATGATCACGATATTGGGGGGCGTCTTGGTGGCGGCCGAAGCCGAACTGGCTTTTTGCGGAGCCTCGGCTGAGTTTGTGTTGGCTGCATGGAGGCGAGACGTCCCCACCAGAAACACAGCGGCGGCCGCCAGTGTGCAGAAAAATCGCCCTGTGACACGCCAGGCCATTGGAACTCTTTGCCGTGACGCAACCATGGAAGTGACCTCCCCAAAAGTAGATCGAAGACATGGATTGAGGCGACGCGGCCGGGTTGGCTGTTTTAAGTCCCGCGTCTCGTTCCTGTTATATCATCAAGACGGAACGTGTTCCACAAATCCCACGCCTGGTCCATGCCCCACTTGTGGAAATCCGCGAGCGCCCAGAGGCTCAATGGTTGCAGGGGCAATTCATGAAGTGCCTTTACAGTTAGCGAGGCAACCAAGTAGATACAAGCAAGGAGATAGACGCAGCGCGATCGGCGACATAGACTATCCGACGTCGGGATGTGGACCTGACAAGCAGGTCCCTCCGGGGTTTTTCGGAGGGGCACGCTTGTCGTGCCCGATGAGGAGGAATGGGTGATCAATCGGTGTTCACCGGACCCGACAAGCGGGTCCCTCCAACGTTGTATGGGCAATTCACGAATTGCCCTACCGGTAATCGCTTGGCTTTCCCCACGCAGCCTGTGACAGGATGATGGTGTCTACACCCCACCCTCTTACCTTGCCCGGGGATGGGCTTTTTCGTACACAGCCTTGAGGTTGGCGGTTGTCAGGTGCGTGTAAATCTGCGTGGTGACGAGGCTTTTGTGTCCCAGCAACTCCTGGACGCTGCGGATATCTGCCCCCGCGTTAAGGAGGTGCGTGGCGAAACTGTGGCGAAGCGTGTGGGGAGTTGTGCGGCGATCCAGGCCGGTTTGACGGAGATATTTTTCCAGCATTCGGGCGACACTTCGGGTCGTCAACCGCTGACCAAACCGATTGACAAAAAGCGGACGATCAGGCTGGTCACGCAAACTGGGATGGAGCTTTCTCACGGCCAGCCAGCGGCGTATCGCCCTTACCGCGAAGGAACCGAGCGGGGCGAGGCGTTCGCGACGCCCCTTGCCCCTAACCCGCACGATCTCTGCTGCCAGATCCACGTCGCTATCATTGAGACCGACGAGTTCACTGATGCGCAGCCCTGCCGAATAGAGTGTTTCCAGGATTGCCCGATCGCGCAAGCCCATGGGAGAGGATGCCGGCGGGGCCTCCAGGAGTTTTTGCACATCCTCAGTGGAAAGGACGTGCGGCAGATTGCGTGGCTTGCGGGGATTGCGGAGCGGTTTGGCGGGGTTCTCTTTCACCCATCCCTGGCGCATTCCGAAGCGGAAAAAACTCCGCAGACTGGCGAGCCGTCGGGCGATCGTTCCTGGGGCGTAGCCCGCCTCGTGCATCGCAGCCACATAACCCCGCAGATCGAGAGTCGTGACCTGATCAGGAGAGGGGCACCGACCGCCGTAGGCGTCTGTGAGATATTCCACGAGAGCCGTGAGATCTTCGCGGTAGCTCTTAATTGTGTTGGCCGAGGCGTTCTTCTCGACGGCGAGATACCGCAAAAACTGCCCGATGGCCGACTGCATACCCGCCTTCCAGAAAGTTTGAAATTTCTTACGGAAAGATCTCGTGCGGGAAGTTTGGGAGAGCGATTCCGCTCAGCGCCCACCGTTGTTGACGGTCAGGCGTGATCGTCGGGATCGGCCGGCTGTTTGGCTTTGAAGCGATTTTGCAGTGCCCGTCGGCGTGCCTCCTGGCGGATTTTCTGGCTCAGGACGGCTGCATCGTACCAACTGAAACTCAATTCGGGATGGGCAGCGAACCGTCCCAACGTGCGGATCATTTCCAGACGGTTGTCGTCATCATAGAGGAAGATGTAACGCTCCCCTCCCTTGATCAAAGCGATGACGTTGATTTCTCGGCTCACGACTCGGGCACTCCTGTGGTAGTTGAATCTCGCCGGAATATCGAAGCTGCCAGGTTGTTTTCGCCAGGTTCCGACCTTTATTTCTGTTATCGGACGACGGGAGGCCGCCACGTCACTTCGATTTCGTCGGCACCTCCCCGTGCGGTCAACATTTCCCAAATATGCAGGCGGCAACAAAAACGCAGGAATTCCTCACTTTTCGCAAGGTACGGCTGCCACCCGCTGAGCTGCGCATCATGACGGAATCGGGCGTACTCCTGAAGCAGCCGGGTGAAGCGTTCATCGCCCCCGTTATAGACCCGGGTGTGAACGAGAAACGGCTCATTCGTTGGTATGCAGGGTGGATTCGCGGGAGTTGCTTGGGGGACGAGCTTTTCTGGAGAGATCTCGTTTTCTGTCCCACCCGACGCGGATCGCGAGACGCCACTGTCGGGCGTGGCCGGAGCCTTTTCGCCGCTCGAACTCCAGGCCGTGGCAGTGGCGGCATCACACTGCGGAGTGGCTTCCGAGAGAGCGCCCCGGGCGTAGGCAATCTGGGCTTCCAGAAGCAGCCGGCGGGGAATGTGACGTTCCTCATCCGTTCCCCATGGCAGACCGTAACCAGGTGGCACGGGGTGAAAGCCGGGGTTGGCGGCGTACCATTCCACCTGCAGACCGCAGCGGGGTGGGTAATAGGGGGAATACTCCGTCACGGCACCGACCACGACGGCGTCGGCCCCCAGGACCTGGGCCAAACGCCGCGCGTCCGCCGCGCTGTTGAGGCTGATTCGGTGGATGGTCATGGCTCTCTCCACCACCCCCACCGGAATCACCTCAAATCCGGGAATTTCCTGGAGTTCGTTGTAATACGCGATGGCCACCTGTCGGCCGTCGAGAGTGGGTTCGGTGGAGAGGTTAAAGAACGGGGCCACGGCAACTTTATGAATTTGTGGAAAAGGATTATGGATCATCGGCTGGACGGCAGGTTTGGGGATGAGAGTGCAGCCTGCCGTGATGAACAGACCCAACAAGAACGCCCAAGCGCCTGCCCGGATGGGGCCGAAAAGTACTGGGGATCGCCGTTGTTTTCGATGCTGGGAAAGCGGCCGGCAGCACGGGAGGTCCCGTTGGCGGCACCAGCACAGGCTTCCGATAATAGGATGGCGGTGACCCGGAATCATTCTCAGTCAGGACAGTCGGTACGACTTTGCACCTCTCGCGCTCACGATCCTTGTCCAGGCTTCCTGTCTTTTCTGAATTGACATAGCTTGGAGGCAAATAAGGCCGTTGTGGGCGAATTCTTTATCGGCAAAGTCAGCCCAAATCATCTACTTCTTTTTTTCGGAAAATACGGGCTCTGTTGTGTGGTCGCTACGTTCCGCGTCAAGAAAACCGGAGCGGGGCGACCCGACGGCCTGCCGGAGGGTCAATCAATATCCCGAAGCCATTGAGCCGATGTTAAACAAGGTAGACTTTGTGGGGCGAGAAATCTCCACGGGAGTTCAATATGGGTCGGATTCAATCCAACGTCGGACTTATCACCGGTGTCCCCATCGGCGACACCGTGGATAAGCTTATGCAGATTGAGTCCCGACCCCGCGACAATCTCCAGGAGGTCAATAAGAAGATTGATAAAGAACGGGCGGCCATCACGGAGCTCTCCGCGCTTTTGATGGCCGTCCAGTATCCCGTCAAGAATCTGGGCAAGGTGGCAGTTTTCGACAAGCGGACAGCCACCAGCAGCAACGACGCTGCTTTGGGGGTTCGGGTCACCGGCTCACCGACCCTGGGGTCCTACATCTTCACGCCGCTGCGAACGGTTCAGCCAGAACAGTGGCTGAGCAAAGGGGTCCGTGAGCAGACCGAGCCACTGGGAGCGGGAACGCTCTCATTTCGATTTGGCCCGGGGGTGGATCGATCGCTCGATCTCGACCTTTTGCGGGGTGGACAGGGGTTTCAGCGCGGCCTGATCCGCATCACAGACCGCAGCGGGGCCTCCGCGGAGATTGATCTCACCACGGTCCAGACTCTCGACGACGTCATCAACGCGATCAACAGCAACACGCGGATCAACGTGCGGGCGGAAGTCGTCGGCGATCACATCCGTCTCACCGATCTCACCGGTGCCAGTGTGGCGAATCTCCGCGTCCAGGACATCGGCGGTGGACAGGCCGCCGCGTCGCTGGGTTTGGCGGGGATCGACACGGCCTCCAGTGTCGCCGACGGGCAGGACATTGTGTGGCTCTCCTCGGACACGCTCCTGAGCGAATTGAACGATGGGCTGGGGATCTCCGCGAGTTCCACGCTTCCCGATATTTCCTTCCAGCTTCGTGACGGGACAACCGGGGTCATTGATTTCGACCCGTTGCCACCCAGTGGCCAAAGCCGGCAGACAGAGCGGACGCTGGGAGATATTGTCAACACGATCAATAATGCAGCGCCAGGGAAGCTTCAGGCCGAGATTTCTGCAGATGGTAAACGCCTTGTCCTGCGGGATCTGACGAGCGGATCGGGACAATTCACCCTTTCCGCACTTTACGGTTCCCAGGCGTTGAAGGAGCTCGGCCTGGATGTCGCGGCCAACGGTGACACGATCACCGGGCGTCGCTTGATCGGGAGTCTGAAGTCCCCGGCGCTTTCCCAGCTCAATGGAGGGCAGGGATTGGGTGATTTGGGGACGATTCAGATCACGGATCGCGCGGGCAATCAGGCGACGGTGGACCTTTCTGCGGCAGAAACCCTGGAAGATGTCATTCGCGCTATCAACGCGGCAGGGATCGGAGTGCGAGCTGCCGTCAATGGGGCACGAAATGGTCTGGTCATCGAAGATATCTCGGGTGGGACCGGCAATCTCAAAATCGAGACTCTGGACAGCTCGCAGACCGCCGAAAAACTCAACATCGCCGTGGATGATGCGGTCAGTGTCAAGAATAGCGGGGATCTTCACCTGCGGGTAATCTCGGTCAATACCAAGCTGAGTGAATTAAACGGGGGTCGGGGGGTGACGCTCGGCCGGTTTACCGTCACGGATAGCAAGGGCGTGACTACCACCGTGGACCTCGCCGCGATCGGGGCACAAACGATTGGGGATGTGCTGGCGGCCATCAATCGAGGGGCGGCCAACGTCAACGCCACCATCAACGCCACAGGGGATGGGATCCTCATTCGCGACCTGGCCAATGGGACCGGCACATTGGTGGTCAATGATCTGAACGGGACAGCCGCCGCCGACCTGGGGATCCTCAAACAGAGCACGCTTCAGGACTTTTCGGGGCAGAGCGCGTACGCCATTGACGGCTCCCTGACCTACAAAGTGACGCTGGAAGCCAACGATTCCCTGCAAACCTTGCGGGACAAGATCAACGCACTCAACGCGGGTGTGCGGGCCACGATCGTTTACGACGGTTCCAATCGACCCTACCGATTGTCTCTGGTGAGCGAGCGCGGAGGACACCTCGCGCAGATGATCGTGGACCAGGGGTCGTTGGATTTGGGGCTGACACGCTTTGCCGAGGCCCGCGATGCGCAACTGGCCATCGGACAGGCGGGAACCCCGGGAGCGGTCGTCCTTTCTTCTTCCAGCAACAAATTCTCAAATGTGGTTCCCGGACTGGAACTGGAGGTGAAGCAATCCTCCTCCACGCCGGTGAGTGTCCAGGTGACGACCACGGACACCGACCTGGTGGCGAGCGTGCAGGCCTTCGTCGATAACTACAACAAGTTCTGGAAGCGGTATCAGGAGCTGACGAAATACGACACAACCACGCAGAAGGGCGAAATTCTGGCGCAGGATCCGACGGCCATCCGATTGGGCAGCGAAATTTCGTACATCCTGAGTTCGCGGTTTCCGGGTGCGGGAAGTATCCAGTCCCTGGCGGAAATTGGGGTGAGCATCAAGGACGATGGCGCGCTCGACTTTGATAGCTCCAAACTCAAACAAAAGTTTGCCGACGACCCCGACGCCGTGAAGAAGTTTTTCACCGACAAAACTTTTGGTTTCGCGGCAAAGTTTGACAAGCTCGCCGAAAGTTTAGTGGGGCAAGATGTATCGCTCATGGCGCAACGATTCATCGCCCTCACTCGAAAGTACGAAGAGAACCAACAGCGGATCGAATGGTGGAACGCCAAACTCGACCGAAGAAAAGAGCAGTTGCTGCTCTATTTTTACCGGTTGGAGTCCGCCATCGCCAAGATTAAGGGCAACATTGATATTGTTTCGCAAATTCAGCCCATCCCCATGTATTTCGCCAGTGGCGGCCGAAACAATCGATAATTGTGTGGGGATGCTGGGATTTTCGGTGAATAGCTTTAAAGACGCTTCGGGTTGGACGGTCTATTATGTCGGCATCCTTTGGAGAGAGTTACCGCGAAGCGGATATTCTGACGGCCCCACCTCAGCGACTCCATCTCATGCTGATCGAGGGCGCGATTCGTTTCATCGAACGTGCCCGACATCTCTGGCGGGAAAACCAGTTTGATGCCGGGTTTGAATCGCTCCTGCGTGCACAGGAAATCGTCGCGGAGATTCTCTCCGGCATCAAGACGGACAGCGGTTTCCCGATCGCTCGACGTGTGGCGGCCCTGTATACGTTCGTTTATCGGTGTCTTGTCGAAGCTGGACTGAAGAGGGAAGAGAAGCCGCTGGAGGATGCTCTCCGCGTGCTGGCCATCCAGCGGGAAACCTGGCAGGAACTCTGCCAGCGACTGGCGGCTGCTTCCGAGACACGGGAGAACGTGCAGTTTTCTTCCCAGCAGGAGACGCCTGCGGGGGCGGGCTTCGATTCGGAGAACGCTCCACCTTCCCGCAGTCAGCCGGCCGCCCCACATTCGCTCCGTGGCTTGACAGAGCCTCCCGGTTCCGAGTATGCCGGGGAATATGCCTCGGGCTTTTCCTGGGAAGCCTGAAAATTCCCTGCGACTTTGTCTCGGAAATGCGGGAGAAATCATGGCCACAGAGATAATCACCATTCGGGTGGGACACAGTCCCGATCCTGACGATGCGTTCATGTTCTACGCCCTGGCCGCAGAGAGAATTCCCACCGGGCGTTATCGATTTGTTCATGAGTTAGTCGATATTGAGACGCTTAATCAGCGGGCGCTGCGGGGCGAGCTCGAATTGACTGCTCTCAGCTTCCATGCTTATGCGAAGGTACGGGATCGCTACATCCTGTGCCGATGCGGTGCCAGCATGGGTGATGGCTACGGCCCGCTGGTGGTGGCTCGGCGGTCACTGAGCCGGGACGAGTTGCGGCGAGGTCCGATCGCGGTGCCCGGCCGGTGGACGAGCGCCTTTCTGGCTCTCCGGCTGTATCTTGGGGACGATTTCCCCTTTGTGCTCGTGCCGTTCGATGAAATTCCCCGCGTGGTGGCAGAGGGCCGTTTTGGCGATCAGCCCGTTCTGGCGGGACTTCTCATCCACGAAGGGCAACTGACCTTTGCCAGGGAGGGACTTGTCAAGCTGGTGGATTTGGGGGAGTGGTGGACCACGGAAACCGGACTACCGTTGCCCCTGGGCGGGAATGCCATCCGGCGGGATCTCGGGCTGGAGGTGCAGCGGGACATCCACCGGTTGCTGCGGCAGAGCATCGATTATGCGCTGGCCCACCGTGACGAGGCCCTGGCCCATGCGATGCGGTATGCGCGGGACCTCGATCATTCGCTCGCGGATCAATTCGTGGGCATGTACGTGAATCGGTGGACCCAGGAGCTCGGGCCCCAGGGAATAGAGGCGGTTCGTCTCTTTTTACGAAGGGGATTCGAAGTGCGGGCTCTTCCCGAACTGATCGAGCCGGAATTTATCCGCGAGGCCTGATCCGGCCTGATGCCCAACACTCGAAAACCACGGCGAAATTGATTTCGGTCTTGGCCAAGAAAAAACAACAGGGACCAAAGCGGTCCCTGTTGGGTGCGTCTTATCACCAAATTCCCCCTCGGTCCGGTGCTCGTGGACTCACCGAGGACCTACCCGACGACCCCAGCGTGAATTACGAGCGGATCTTGGGCAGACGAAAAACTGTGGATCCCGAACAGTCGTGATGATTGAATCATCCGGATGATCGGTTTCCGAGGCGATCTGCCGTTCACTTGGGGCGAACGGAAATCGCGCGTGGGCCTTTGCCACGGCCCGGATTCGGCGCTTCAGAGCTCAGATCGTACTCGACGCTCTGACCTTCGTGAAGGTCCTCGAAACGCGCTCCCTCCACTGCGGAGAAGTGGAAGAAGACATCCGACTTGCGCCCGGAACCGGTGGTTTGGATGAAGCCAAAACCGCGGTCCACAACCAACTTCTTAATAACACCCTCGGCCATTAAAGCCACTCCTCAAAACGAAACGTACTCGCGGACATTGTCCGCACGAAACTTACTCGGAGAGTCTTATGAGATGAGCGTCCAGTCGCCGGTGCATTGACCTCGACAAGGAGTGGCTCAAGTCTCATAAAACATCCGAACTCCCAAAGAATGCACCGGCTCGATCAAGGGCCCACCGGTTCATTCTCACGACAATGAGAACTTTAGCCTAAGGATGATCTTCAGGCAAGCCCTCACCTTGCATTTTTTTCGACACATAGATACCCCGCCCATAAACATATCTTTTCCGAAACACACCTTTCGAGATTGATTCGTTTATTGTGCCCCTTTTGTGCTGGCCTGCATTTTCATCGGGATTGATCAATTCCCGTTTTTCAAAGGCCTGTGAGATGCCGAACGCTCAGTCGGGCGTAGGGGCAGTCCATAACGGTTCGGGGAATAGGGTAGGGGTAGTTCATGGATGGCCCCTCCGCTTGAATGCGGATCTGACAGGCAGCTCCTTCCGGGATGCGAAGGGACACGTCTGTCGTGCGCGGTGGCACTCCGGCGGTTCAACCCGTTTCCCGGCGAAAGCCCAGTTTGTACGCCATTTCAAAGTCGGAGCGGGCTTTCTCTTCTTCGCCCAGCATCTGATAGACGAGTGCCCGATTGTTGTAAGCGTCTGCCAGGTCGGGCTTCAAGCGAATAGCCTGGTCGAAGTCGGCCAGCGCCTTGTCAAGTTGTCGGAAGGCCTGATAGATCGTGCCGCGATTGTTGTAGGCCCGATAGTGCCGGGGATCGAGTTCTATCGCCCGCGTGTAGTCCGCCAGAGCGTTGTGAAAATCCTCTTTGAGTGCGTAGGCGAAACCGCGATTAAAATAGGCGTTGGCGTCGTTGGGATTGAGCTGGATGGCCACCGTTAAATCGGCAATGGCCGGGTCGTACATTTTCTTTCCGAAGTAGGCGACACCGCGACCGTTATACGCTTCGGCAAGGTTGGGGTTGAGTCGCAGGGCCTCATTGAAGTCGGCAATCGCCCAATCGTAGTCGCCCTTGGCTGTGCAGGCGAGACCACGTGTGCAGTAAGCCTCCGCCATCTGGGGATTGAGGCGGATGGCCGTGGTGAGATCGGCGATGGCCCACTGGTACTGCCCCCGGGTATAGTAGGCCAGTCCCCGTGCATAATACGCCCGGGCACACTTAGGTGCCGCGCGAACCGCCTGGTGGAATCGCGCCAGAGCCTCTTCTGAATTTCCCGCTTCCAGAAGCTCCATCCCCTCAGCAATCAGCTTTTCCGCCTGCTGTTGGGCGGGATCCACCGGCGGAGCCGCCGGCGGTGCAGGTCTCAAGACGGCCGCAATTTTCTTCCACAGACCTTTCAACGCAGGCATAACCGCCCTCGCGATGAGACCAAGTTATCCTCTATCACGCCCCCGACGACTTCTCCCGAGCCATCGGGTCAAGTACTTATGGGAAAAGATCAGAGTTTTCCGCCGACGTGAACCCTCTCCGTCGATCAGTTTAGGACGGGGACACAGATTCCGCAACCTTTTGGCGGAAGGGCACGCTCGTCGTGCCCGGTGAAATGGAATCGATAATCTGGCGTTGAACGGCGGACGTGATAAGCACGTCCCAGCAGAAGCGGACCTGACGAGCAGGTCGCTCCGGCTGACGCGAACCCCCGGAGACGTTCGCGTCGCCATCAGCGGATGAAGAATTCGGATGTCTCAGTCCAACCTGCGGGATTTGCGCACAGTCCACCCCTATGGGGCGTTTGTCCAACCTGGTACCTCGCCGGCGCGGAGCGGAAATGGGGGCTTCCCAGAACAGGAGATTCCGCGAAGACTTTCAGTCTCCGGCACTGGGGGCCGGTTCTGCGACTCGGGGCCGTACCCCCTGGGATACCGGCGGAGAACCGCTTTCCTGGGGTCCGCGAGTGTGATAGACGCCCACCTCGGCCTTGCCGTCTCCATTGAAATCTCCCGCGAATGGCCGATCGCCTTTTCCGCCCAGCAGGAACACCTTGTCCACGTCTGTGAGGCGGAAGTCCCCGTCGGTATCCAGGATGAAGCGGCCGTCGCGATACACACCGAGTTTGGTGATGCCATCGCCGATCCAGTCACCAACGACGGGGAGATCACCGGCCTGGCCGAAGAACGCAATGCGGTCTTTCTCGCCCCAGCGTCCGTCGCCATCCATATCGAGATACCACACACCCCCGCGGAAGACGCCAATGGTGGCAATCCCGTCTCCATTCCAGTCGCCGACGACGGCGAAGTCCCCAGGCTCACCGTACATGAAGACATGGTCGATGAGGTCTTCGCGGGCGGGGCCGGCGGCTCCCTGCTTGAGGATCCGCCGTTCGTCAGGGGCCTGGGCCGGAGTGGGAGGCAGATTTCTGGGACGCAGCGCCACGAGCCGATTTTGGGCGTCGGGAAGCCCCGGCTCGACCCGCAGAGCCCGATCATCGCCCAGCCACGCTGGTCCGAACACACCCACGTCGGCCTTGCCGTCGCCATCCCAGTCACCGGCGACGGGCTGATCGCCGTCCCTACCCAGCTTGATCCACAGGTCGCCTTCGTCCCAGACGCCGTTACCATTCAGGTCGATAAAAAACATTCCGCCAAAGAACACGCCGAGCTGGACATGCCCCACTCCAGCAAAATCGGCGACAACAGGGAGTGCCGCCTCGGTGCCCAACGTGCCAAAAGTTGTCACCTCTCCCGTAGCAAGATCAAGGATTTTCCATTCGCCGCGATCGAGCGGCAGACCTTGCCATCGCGCAGGGTCGAAGTAACTCGCTTCCCGAATGGTCACCTGCCGCAGGCCGTCGTCGCGGTGTCGCGGCATTCCCCCGTTGATGACGCTCAAATGCCAGGTGTATTCCACCGTTCCCGCACTTCCGGCAAAACGGGGAAGAGTGGGCTGGTTTGGCAATACGGGAGAAATCTGCAGGGTGATGGGTGTGCTCTCCGGCGGAATGATCGGGGACCGCGGTTGGGGAGGCAGCGGTGACGGCGGTGGGGTGAATGGGGGAAGGAAAGGCGGGATCGCCGTCACGAGCACCTCGGCAAAGTTGTACTCTTTTCCCTCGCTCCCGGCTCCCAGTGGAACCAAAAGAATCGCGTCATACTGGGGATCAAACGCGAGCGGCGGAAGAGCGCCAAGATCCATTCCGGGATTGACCGCCAGTCCGCCAAGAGTTCCCACCGTGTCCGGGCCATCTTCGTATCCTGCCGGTTGGATTTCTCGGATCGTGTAAACCCCCGGCCGAAGGTTGGTGAACTGATAAAACCCGTTGGCGTCCGTGTAGGTCACGAGCGGCTTGCCCGAGGCATCCAGCACCGGTCGTCCCTGGGCATCACGCAGCTCGATTTGAACACCGGCCAGCGGCGTATCATCGGGCGTGCGGCGGCCATCCCGGAGCTGGAATGGGTCGGGACGCGGTTGCCCCCAAACGTATGTTAGGGCGGGGCCATCCTGAAAGACATAGCCGCTGATGCTGGCCGGGCGGATTTCGGCGAAGTTGTATTCTTCCCCGGACACCCCGGGAGGCAGCTTCACGTTGATAATGCGGTCGTTACCATCCAATTCGCCACCCGCCGTCCCCACAAAGTCAGCGCCGTCAAGGTAGCCGTCCGGCTGGATCTCGACCACTGAATAATAACCGGGAAAGAGATTCTCGAATCGGTATCGCCCGTCGGCATCGGTGGTGGTTGTGGCCACGAGCTGACCCTCAGACGTGTAAAGTTCGATGGTCACGCCGGAGATGGGTTGATCGCCGGCGTCGATGAGATCGTTCGCGTTCTCATCCGAGACGACCCGGCCCGCGAGGCTCACCGGGGCGATTTCGCCAAAGAGATACTCCCGCCCCTGCGTTCCCGATAGCAGTACAATTCCGGCAATTGTGTCAGGGCCGACAAGTTGCCCCCCGGCCGTTCCCGCGTGGTCGCAACCGTCGAAAAAGCCGTGGGGTTGTGTTTCCGTCAGGCTGTAAGTTCCCGGCAGAAGACCGGTAAACTCATATCGGCCGTTGGCATCCGTGACGGCCGTGGCGAGCAAACTCCCGTCTGCCAGACGAAGTTCGATCGTCACGCCGGGGAGCGTGGGTTCTCCGAGATCATACTGGCAGTTGAGGTTGAGGTCGGAATAGACCCATCCGGACAGCGATGCCGGCAGGATTTCGCCGAAATCATAGTCTGTGCCGACTCCAGCCGCCGGCACGCGGATCTGAGTGATCGCATCACCGGGGTTCTGCGCTTCTCCGCCCAGCGATCCGGCGCGATCGAGACCGTCGATGTAATCAGCAGGTTGTGTTTCTTCCACGCGATAAGTACCGGGATAGAGTCCGGCGACGGCCCAGCTTCCGTCCGCGGTGGTGGTCACCGTCCAGGACTGCTGGGGTGCAAAGCTATCAGCCTCTCGAATGACGACAATCGTGACGCCTGGGATCCCGGTTTCCCCCTCCTCTCGCAGACCATTATTGTTGATGTCGTGATACACGTGACCGGAAAGACGGGCCGGTCGGACCTCCGCGAAATTGTTGCCAAGGCTCTCTTCACCACCGAGAAGCGTGATTTCTGATATGACATCCGCGGATTGGACGGTGCCGCGCTGGGTGCCGTTGACCGCTCCTGCCGCCGCGCCCACGCTGAGATAGCCATCCGGCTGTTGCTCAACCACGCGGTAGGTGCCCGGCAACAAATTGTCAAAGCGGTAGAAGCCGTCGCTGTCGGTGGTTGTTGTGCGAGCGGTGAAAACATACTCTCCCGTGTCCTCTGTCTTTTGCCAGAGCTGGAGGACCACACCGGCGAGCGGCCGATCGCCCGAGTTGAAAACCACATCCAGATTGGGATCTTCAAAAACGCGTCCGCTGATGGCCACGGGAAGCGGGGTCTGGATGAGGCTGATAAACGCCGCGGCTGTGCGGACGGGTTGAGGTTCCGCCAGCGGAGGACTGTAACTATCCGAAGGTAGGCGCAATCCCGCAGCTACAAGTTTTGGGTCATAGGCATCAATGAACATATCCTCGCCGGTCGCGTCGTAATAATGCGGCGCGACGAACCAGGCGGTGAGCCGGGAACCTTCAAATTCATTTCCCTCGGCCACGGCGTTGGGCCCCAGAAAGCCCATCTCATCGACGTCAATGCTGAAGACAAATCGTTCTCCGGCGTCAAAGCCGACGAAGTCCAGAACAAGTTTTGTCCCACCATCGGCGACGGACACCGAGTAACTATCGATCCCAGTTGCGGAGACGACGCTGAACGGACCATAGCCGAAGGCCCCGATTCCACCTGGGTCTGTATCGAAGAAACAATCCCCGATCGTCAGGCCGTCACCGAGTTTGTCGGTGTCAATGACGATTCGGGTAAGCTGAGTGCCCGGGGCGCCACCCTGGAATGTGAGCTCAAATGTGTCACCGCTCTCATCAGTGCCAGTGGCGTCCTCGTAATACACCATCCCCAACTGGATCGGGGAAGCCGACAAAAGCGTGCGGGGCTCCATCTGCTCGAAATGGCACCGACGGTAGCGCCGGCTGGTGTTCGATCGCCGACCAGGATGGCGCGAGTTCCCGAATAGACGTGTGATCATGCGTTTCACGCTCGTCCTCCGTGCGAGGTTGTGCCTCCCTGCATGCGTTTCCTGAAAGTGAAAAAGGCCTCGTGGCTGGGCTGTGACCGTGCTTAAGGTTTAGCCATCTCACGCTTGCGCGCTTACTGGCGGACAGCCCCGGGTACGGTTGTCGCGGAGCGTTCTCCGACCACCGTGGCGGCCGGGAGTTGCCAGAATCGGATTGTTGTGTCGAAACTTCCCGAGGCGAGGACGCCCTGTTCTGCGGTCCACACGAGCCGGGCGACGGTGCCCGTGTGACCGCGAAGCCGTCCAATTTCTCGGCCGCTGGCAAGTTCGAAAACACGGATTTCGTTGCGGGAAGTCCCTGCGGCGATTTCTTCTCCGCCGTTACAGAACGTGAGCGTGGTGATCTGTCCTTCGCCCAGTTCCAGAGTGGTGACCAGTTGCAGCGAAGTGCCCGACACGGCGAAGACTCGCACCCGTCCGTCCTCACCGCCGACGGCCAGGACCAGCCCTGTGGGTGCAAAGGCGAGGGCACGCTGCCGCCGGGGCGACACCGTTTGGTTCACCACGAGTCGGCCGGTTGAAACCTCCCAGAGCTGGAGGCGACCACTTCCCCCCGTGACCGCCACGAATCGGCCGTCGGGCGAGAAGGCCGCATCCCGCTGGTCTCGCACCCCTGTGGAAAGCTGCCGCACTATCCGCCCGGTGAGCGATTCGAGGATCACCAGTGTGGGATCAAAACCCGCGACAGCGATGACTCGTCCGTCCGGACTGAACGAGACGGCCCTCAAAGCCGCACCGGACACCTGGAGCCGATACAGTTGTCGTGCGGATTGCCATTCCCAAACCGTGAGAACACCCCATTCATTCACGCCTGCCAGATATCGGCCCGTCGGATCAAAACGCAGATCGTACACCCAGCCTTCACTCGGCCAGGTGGCCAGAAGTTGATCCCCACCTGACCCGAAAAGCCGAATCTGATGATCGTCGCCGGCAGTGGCAAGGAGGTTGTGGGCGGCGTCGATGTCCAAAGCGGTGATCACCGGGGCCCGCGTTTCCCCCCGTTTTTTCATGTCCACGATATGAAAGGAACTTAAAACGGTGGGCGTCTGGGCCCCCAGGAACCCCTGGAAAACCGCCCACACGACTGCCGTCATCACAGGAAATGCACACCGCATCTTCATCGCTCACCTTTCTGGGTAAAACGCTTAAGTGCGATGCCGGCCGCAAGCCGGTCCTTTCTTACAAATCGGCAGCCAGTCCGTTGTTTCAGCCGTCAAACGCCATTTGAGTGATTAACTCGAATTAGTCTGTGTCTTTTGACGGAGAAAAGTTTATCGGTTGTGCGGGTTGTAGCGACTGTGCTGGCAACGGCGGGGATTGGTTACGCCATTCCCTGACGCTGAATCAGGCGGGAAGGTCACATCCGTGTGTCTTCTTCTCTCACTCATCTTTGACTCAGCAGCCGCTGCCGGAGCTGCGCGATGACCGCGGCGTTGGCGGGTGGAAAATCCTCCGGGAGGAGCCGGGCGATGTCCAGCCAGAAAAACGGGGCGCGAGGTGTCGGTAGGCTTTCCGCGGCAGGTACGGCGGAAAAGAAACGAATTTCCAGGCGGCCATAATCGTAATCCGCGTGGACTGTCAAAAGATGGGCTTCGATGGTCACGCTTAATCCTGTCTCTTCAAGGGCTTCGCGCTGGGCGGCCTCTTGCCAACTTTCGCCCGGTTGCAGCCGACCACCGGGAAATTCCAGGTAACCTGCCCAGGGGCGCCCCGGGGGCCTCCGCCCCACGAGGACGAGGTCTTTAAAGTGGATCACGGCAACCGCCACCTGCTGTTCGTTCCGCTCCGACGCCCGCTGGGAGTCGTTCATGATCACCAAGGTTGTGGAATTTTTTTGAAAAGTAGAACCGCTGATGACACTCCTCAAACAGTTTTCTGAGGCACCTGCGTGTTTTCCACGATGTCCGCCACCTGCTCGATGCTCCGCCGCCACCGGGCCAGTCGGCCTTTCAAACGTCTTGCCGAGTAAATGACGATCCGTTTGGCCCCCAGCCGTCCCGGCTTCGGATGCAGGGCCAAATGCCAATCCCAGTAGGTCGGCGGTTGTTCGTGGAGGGCGTCCATGATGCGGAAAATATCCTCCGTGGCGGGCAGGGAATCAGCCCCGGTCACGTCCAGCACCACCCAAAGGCTGGTGTGGGGATTGTCCCCCAGGACGCGCCGCACCCAGGGGACGATCGCGGCCGACCGGTCTGCAAATTCCCGGGCCGTGATCCATAAGGTGTGAGCAATGTCAACTGTATCCGACGAGGGTGCAGGAGAAGGCTCATCGAGATCGATTCTCCACACACTTCCGCCCTGGTTCACACGCTCCGAGGAAAGCTCGTCGTTGGCGATGGGAAGCGGATCGAAATCCGTATTGAAAGCCTGTTCGGCCTCGGCCATCAACTGCTGAATTTCCTCTGCCTTTAGGGTCGGCGTGCTCAAAACGTGATAGGGCGGACGCGGCTGGAATTCGAGTCCCAGCTCCGTGCTTCGGCGGCGAAACTCCGTGCCTGGCAGGACAGAAAGCCGAAAGACTTGCGGCTCGTGGTAGAGTCCCGAGGAAGTGAGGTATGCAATTCCCTTTCTCACCGTTTCGGCCGTGTCTCCCGGCAGGCCGATGATCAAATCCACGCGGACGTGAATGCCTGCATCCATGAGTGCCTGAACACCCCGTTCAAACGCCGGTAGGTTGACTCGCCGGTGCATCAAATCCTGGGCGGTGCGTCCCACGGATTGCAGGCCGAGCTCAACTTCGACAAAGCCGGCCGATCTCATAAGCTGGGCCAGTTCGGGACGAATCCCTTCAGCTCGCAGTTCTCCGGAGTATGTGAATCTGCCGCGCGGATTGCCTTCCCGAAGTGTGTGGAGGAAATCCTCAAAATCTCGCCGCTGATTGAGTGTGGGATCGAGAAGAAACACTTCCGCCACGCCGCACCTTTCCGCCAGACGGAGGTTTTCCAGAATGACCTCGCGAGACATGTATGTCAGGCGGTCAAAACTTTTGGGATAAAAACAAAAGCTACAGTGAAAGATGCATCCCCGAATGGATTCCAGTAAGAGCGTGTTGTGCCAGCGGGGGTCGATCATCCCGTCCAAATAGACGCGGCCGACGGCATCCAGGGAGCGCAACTGGGGGCGGGGTGGTCCAAAGCGGGAACGATGACGGTTCCAGGTTCCCGGGATGTCCGGTGCTTCGGCGGGGTGGGAGAGCAATCGCGGAAAATCAGCGAGAGTGGCGAGGAGTTCCGCGAAGGTCTCCTCACCTTCGCCCAGAACGGCCCAGTCCACCGCCGGATGATTGAGGAACCACGCGTTATCGGATGTTGCCTCCGGGCCGCCAACCACAATGCGGGTTTGCGGTCGAAGCTCCTTGATCCGCTGGGCAAGCCAGAGAGACCGCTCCGCATTCCAGACGTAACAGGAAAAGCCGACGATCTCTGGCTGTCGCTCGATAATGGCCCGAAGGAGCGCGGCATCGCCAGCCCGATCGGCAAGCGGTGGAGGGAGAATCTCGATGTCCGCCGGGACTCGATGCACGTACTGTGCATAATACTTGAGGTACCCGGCGGCAAGCGGCACGTTTCCCGTCACCGGTTCGGGACCGAGAGGCGGAATCGGAAGCTGAACCAGTACAACTCTAAGCGACATCCAGGCTGAATTCGAGCGGCAATCACAGAATCAAAGAAATGGCCAAAAAATGTTAACCCGAGCGCGTTCCGTGGTGTGGCAAAAAGTAGCTTCGTTCTGGAAGTTTAGGCTAGCGGAAGAGCGCAAGACAAGGGTCGCTGCCGACGGCAAATTTCGCTGACCCGCTCATGAAGGCGGAGCTTCGTGTGGAGTTCACCACCGTCAAAGTTGCCGCTGGGTGGGAATTCGGCGCTGGGGTGCAAGATATGCCTGATTTGGGTGGCACACTGGGCAAATGGGCGCGTCACCTTTTTCGGCCCGTCGCGAGGGAATGGATGATCGAACGTTGAAGAAACGGACGTGACAAGCACGTCCCTCCGAGGGGCGTTTCGGAGAGGCAGGCTTGTCGTGCCCGGCGAGGAGGGATGGGTTATCAAATGGATGTCGGTCGGACCCGACAAGCGGGTCCCTCCGATGTTGTAGGGACAATTCATGAATTGCCCCTACACCATATCGCCCTCGTAGCATGTGACAGGTTTTGAAAAACCGAGGATGGTTCAGGGTTGGTCGGTTATGGAAAACCCCAGCGGTGAGCTTAGCGCTGCGTCCGTGCCGTTTGCCCAGCTCAAGAGTTACCCGAAAGTGTGGTCATTTCTTGCCGCTGGCTTGCCAGTTCCTGGAGAGTCTGCAAGAGCGTTTCCCGACGAATGGGTTTACTGAGGTATTTATTGCAACCGGCGGTCAGACATTTTCCTTCGTCTTCTGCCAGAGCATGGGCGGTCAGGGCCACGATGATTCCCGAGTAGCCTTCCTGCCGGAGGAATCGGGTGGCCTCGTAGCCGTCCATCTCCGGCATCTGCATATCCATGAAAATGACGTCGAAAGGCTGTCCCTCTTTCCAGGCCGCCATGGCCTTTTCGACGGCCTCGCGGCCGTTCTCGGCCAGCGTTACGCTGACACCCGCTTTCTCCAAAATCAGTTTCAACAACCGTCGAATGTCGGGGGCGTCTTCCGCCAGGAGCACGCGAAGATGGGAAACGACGTCGGGCTGCGTTTGCGTTGCGGGCGCCGGGGCATGAGCGGCCGTCGATCCGGGATCCAAGGGCAACTCCGCGCCACGCGACGTTCGCCCAGCATCGGCGTGCTCCCTGCGAACGGTTTGCACCAGGATCGTCACGGTGAAGGTGCTGCCTTTGCCGGGGGTGCTCGTGACCGTGATTTCTCCGCCCAGCATTTCCGCCAGGCGTTTGCTGATCGAGAGTCCCAATCCGGTGCCCCCGTACTTTCGGCTTGTCGAGGAGTCGCCCTGGGTAAAAGGTTGGAACAATCGCGCCATCAACTCGGGCGGGATGCCAATACCGGTGTCGATGACGTCCAACCGAAGACGGGCGTGGTCGGGCTCTTCCTGGGGCATGCAGGAAACACGCACCCGTACCTCACCCTGTTCGGTGAATTTAATCGCGTTGCCAATCAGGTTGATAAGGATTTGGCGGATGCGAACCGGGTCGGAAATGATCAAATCGGGAAGGGGTGTAAGTACCTCCAAACGAAGCGGCAGTTTCTTTTCCTCCGCGCGAATCCGCATTAGCGCAATAATCTCGTCGAGGGTTTCCCGCAGCGGGAACGGCTGCATCTCCAGACGCATTTTGCCAGCTTCGATTTTGGAAAGATCGAGTACATCATTGATGAGCTGAAGCAAGTAGTTGCCGTTTCTCTGAATGGTTTGGAGCGCGGCACGATGTTCGGACTTGCAGCCCTCCTGGGTGAGTTCCTCAAGCAACATCTCTGCATAGCCCAGGATGGCTGTCATCGGCGTACGTATTTCGTGGCTCATGTTGGCGAGGAACTCGCTCTTTGCCTGGGTGGCGACCTCTGCCTTCTCATAGAGCTCCAGGAGAGCCTGATTGTTCGCCTCGAGCACCGCGGCATATTTGGCCAGTTGTTCTTCCGCTGCTTTTCGCTCAGAAATATCCCGCACGATGGCCACATAGTGCCAGGCATTGTCCAGTTGCAGCGTGGAAAGGGTCAGTTCCACCGGAATGCGACTGCCGTCCTTGCGGCAACCTGTTGCCTCTACACGGCAGGTTCGTCGAAGGTTGTCACGCACAGGCACCGATGAGCATTTGCTTCTGACCAGGCATGTGTCACAAAGAGTATCAACCTGGCCTGGCGCAGATTGTGACGCACATGAGCTATTCTTCAAATCAGTCGGTTTCTCGATAGTGATCTGTTTTTGGACGGAACTGACTTTTTCATTTGCAACCAGTTCCTGTAATGGGCGCCCCAGCAGTTCCTCGGCAGAATATCCGAAAATATTTTCCGCGGCCGGGTTGCAGAAGACGATTCTTCCCGACTCGTCGGTGAGAAGGATCCCGTCACCCGCAGAGTCCGTGATGGCGCGAAGTTGCGCTTCCCTGGCCCGAAGCGTCTGCTCTGCCCGTTTGCTGGCAGAGATGTTGACAAAGACAATCGCAAAATGGTCGGCGTCGATTCGGTACGCCGAGATTTGGTACCACCGATCGAGGGCCGGATAATATTTCTCACATTCAACAGGCTGGGAGCGTTTTACCAAAATATGAAGCATTTCCAGCCATTCTTCGCGAATGTCGGGATAGAGCGCGAGGACGCGCCGGCCGCAAACCTCTTCCTTTTTCTTGCCCGTGTCCTTTTCAAAGGCGGGGTTGACATCCACGAATTCCGAATCGACGGGAGTCCCGTGCTCATCAAACACGATTTTGTGAATGGCGATCGCCGCGGGAGCGTTCCCCATAAGTAATCGGAACCGACGTTCGCTTTCGCGAAGTTGTTCCCGCTGGCGATATTGCTCGGTGACGTCACGAAAGACAAGGACGGCCCCGACGACGTCTCCCTTGGAGTTGCGGATCGGCGCGCAGCTATCGGCAATGTGGAATTCGCAGCCATCCCGGGAAATGAGGAGAGTGTGGTTGCTCAACTCCAGAATTTGGCCGGTGGCGATGGCCTCTCGGACGGGATTTTGCACCGGCTTTCTGGTGCGGCTGTCAACAATGACGAAGATTTCCTCAACGGGACGACCTTGCGCTTCATAGCTTTTCCAGCCCGTGACACACTCCGCAACGGAGTTCAACCCGGTGACCCGGCCGTCTCGATCACAGGTGATAACGCCGTCGCCGATTGATCGCAGCGTAGCGGCAAGCAGTTCGCGGCTCCGCATGATTTCGGTTTGGGCCCGTTTCTCCCGAGCTCGGTAGGCAAGGAACGCACTGTAGAGCCCCCCGACAAAGACCAGGCACGTGGCCATGGCCGCACACAGGTGTCCAAAAATTCGCGAGAAAGCCTTTTGCCGAACCTGACTCAGAGGTACAGCGACGACTTCCAGAGAAACATCACCAACCTGATGCCCAAAACCTCGCGGATCGTAGCGAGTCAGCAGAGTCGGCGGAGCATCCTCGGGTCGCCCGTGGCATTGCAGACAGGACTGCTCAAAACGTTTCGGCACTGCATTGACCAGGTATTCTTCGCCACCCTCGAAGAATTTAAGTCGGCCAGACCAGGAACGGGCTTTCGGATTCTCCGTGAAATATTGAATCAGTTTTTCTTCAGCCGGAGTCGGCCGATTGGCTGGATTGAGCGGTCGATCCACCGGAAACCGCACAATGTACCCCATCTCTAAAAGTTGAGCGTGTTCGAAGACCCGCCGCACACTGGCAGAGGTGGACATCAACTCCGGCGTCAACTCGTGGGGTGAAATGTGTTTAAACAATTCGGGGCGAACGTGCTGGGCGAAAAAGTCTCGCAGGGCTGTGTTGAACTGCCTGGTGAGGTGGATTTTTTCCTGGGCTTGCTCCAGGATCTGCTGCTCAGTCCATCGATACGTTCCCCAGGCCGTCACCCCGAGAAACAGGACTGCCAGAAGGATCACAGCGAGGAAAAATTGGCGCGGAGCCGCTGGCGAATATACCATCGTTTCAGCGGAGCATTGGACTCGCCGGATCAAGAACGAGCACCACTGGAAACCTCTCGCGAGGAGGCCAAGTACAATAACAAATGCGAGGAAAATCGAGCTCGGCACGAGCGCGCGGAACACGACGCGTTGATACCAGTGAGCGCTCTGAACATCCACGCCCAGAACGGCGATGACTTTTTGACTTTCCGGGGACACAATTGGGACGAATGCAGAAACCCAGGTTCCCCAGCGGTCCGGAAGAGGGCCTTCGGTAGCGGCTTGAGAGGTAGAAAAAACACCCTTCAACGTTTGTGAGGCTTCCGCGTAGTCGTCCCCCGGCAGGGAAGCTGCGGGACTATCGTCGGGTTCACTGTCACCATAAAAAAACACGCGGCTGTCCGACTTTTGACCCATCAGGTAGGCGAATCGGCAATCCCGCACACTGCCGCGAACCTCGTCAAGCCATTTTTTGAGTTTCCAATAGGCTTCCTTTGACAGATCACGGGGATTACCCTCAAACTCCCGGAGCGCGTCCATGGGGAAGGTGGCTGCCTGGTTCCGCACATCCTGGAGTAATTCTTCACGCAGCGATCGGTCCGTCCAGAAAAAAATAATTCCGCACCCTACCAAAAAGATAGTGACAAGGCCGCTCAGAATTACAAAGCATCGTGCTCCCATAAGCACCCTTCGCTCTCGCATTGCCCTCGCTTATCCGATTTGTCTCGTATCTTTCCGCTCATTCTCATGGGTGCGGCTCAAGGGGGCGTTCAGCGGTTCTAGCCAAGTATAGGACACAACTGGGGGGACTACCGGTAGCTGCCGAGAAAAATTCCTTGGTCCTCACACGAGGAAGAATGCACCGGTTGTTCAAAAAATGCACGCAGTAACGCCTTTGGCGGACATCGTGTTGAAAGTTGAAAGGACAGACTCCGCGTCCTGTGTCAGCGGTATTTTCACAAACCGCGGGGAGTCATCCCGTGATTGCGCGGGGCATCCGTCCGTGTGAAGCCTGTCCACCCGAGCTGGCTTTGGACCACTCAACACGGTAACGCTCATTTGGGAATTCTCCTTGGGCTGCATAAAATTGCGCAAAGGAATGTGCTGGGCCGCCGGCGTTTGGCAAGGCATTAACCGCATGAACTCTTTTGCAAAGGAAAACCTCCCATGGCGCGGGAAATTCGCCTGGAAGTTCGCGGCATGCACTGTGCCGGATGTGTTGCCCGCGTGGAAAAAGCCCTGCGATCAGTACCAGGGGTGGATGATGTGCACGTGAATCTCGTGACACAACGGGCGGTGGTGCATACCTCGAGCGATTCGGTGGAGACTCAGCCACTTGTTCAGGCTGTGGCGGCCGCCGGATACGAAGCCGTTCCCTTGGAAGAGTCGTCAGAAGAGGCGGAGGGCGAAGAGTCTGCTCCGTCATTGCCCTGGTCCCGCGAAGCAGAAGAACAAAAGACGCGTCTCCGGCAACTCGCGGTAGGGTGCGTGGGGTTGATTGTGATCCTCGCCACCATGCTTGTTCCCGGTGCGATGACGGCACTGTCGGCCTGGCCGGCAATTATTGCGGCCACGGTCGTTCAATTCTACCTGGGCACGGTGTACGCATCTTCCGCATGGAAACAATTGCGGCACGGTGGCGTGAGCATGGATACACTCATTGCCGCGGGGACCTGGACGGCATACCTCGCAGGGATGGGAGAAGCCCTGGGTGGTTGGTCCCTTGCTGGCCATGCCGCGGCTGGTTCCCATCCCGGCAGCACCATCCTCCTGCCCGCCGTGCCAATGTACCTCAGCGATGCCGCGATGATTCTCACCTTCATCACGTTGGGAAAGTATTTGGAAGTGCGGGCAAGGTTTCGGGCATCGCTGGCCATTCGACGACTGATGGATCTTTCTCCGTCTTTTGCGCGCGTCATCTCCGGCCAAACTGTTCAGGAGGTGCCCGTCCGGAGGGTCCGGGTGGGCGATTACATCAGGGTCTTGCCCGGTGAAAAAATCCCCCTCGACGGCCTCATTACAGAGGGTGAAAGTGAGATCGATGAATCGTGGCTTACGGGTGAGCCTGTGCCAGTGCCGCGGACTGTCGGTCAGGAAGTCTTCGCAGGGACGCTGAATCTCACCCGACCGATAACTATTCGCGTGACCAAGCCCGCCAGACAAACGCTTCTTGCCCAGGTGGTTCGCTTGGTGGAACACGCTCAAGAAACCCGGCCGCGTCTGGGACGTTTGGCAGACCGGGTAGTAGCCTGGTTTGTGCCGGGAGTGTTGGTCATCGCAACCGCGACGTTTGTGGTTTGGGGACTCGTCCTGGAACAGTGGGGGATGGCCCTCAGCGCGACGGTGGCCGTCCTGGTGGTGGCCTGTCCATGCGCCCTCGGCCTTGCCACACCCACGGCGATTGTGGTGGCAAGCGGTCGGGCAGCCTCACGCGGTATCCTCGTGCGCGATGCTCAGGCGTTAGAGTCAGCCGCCTTTGTGGATACTGTCGTTCTGGACAAAACGGGCACGGTCACCGTGGGGAGCCCCCAGCTCGTGAGACTTCGCCCTGCTTTCGGCCATACCGAAGACGAATTGTTGCAGGTGGCGGCCACGGCCGAACAGTTGAGCCTCCATCCCGTTGCCCGCGCTGTTCTCGAAGAGGCACGTGGGCGGGGACTCACATTTCCGACGGCCCGATCGATTGAGGTGTTGCCCGGCCAGGGCATCCGGGTGGAAAGTGATGGGCATACCATCGTCATTCAATCGGCAGACTCGGCCGATCAGTTGGCAGAAAACTTGGTCGGAACTTTTGGGCAACGGACCGACCAACATGGTGTTGAGGGAAAAACAGCCACGGAAGTTAAACAGGAAGTCTCCGCCGTGGCCACCGGCTCGCGAATTGTGGTCGCTGTCGTCCAGGATGGCGAGCTTTTCGGGATTCTCGAATTTGCCGACCTGCCGGCTGAGGAAAGTCGCGAGGCCATCGCAGCGTTGCAGGGGATGGGGCTACGGATCATCATGCTGACCGGCGACCGTGAGGAAACAGCCCGTGCGGTGGCTGAACAGTTGGGAATCAGGGATTTTGAGGCGGGGTTAACACCGTCCCAGAAACACGAGAGAATTCGGCAACTTCGGCAAGCCGGCCGTTGTGTGGCGATGGTGGGGGACGGCATCAATGACGCGGCGGCACTGGCCGAGGCGGATGTGGGAATCGCCCTGAGCCACGGTGCCGACATTGCCAAGGAGGCGGCCGCCATTGTTCTCATCCACCGGGGATTACTGGCGGTGGTGGATGTGCTGCAACTCGGCCGGGCGACGGTGAGGACCATTCGTCGCAATCTGTTCTGGGCCTTCGCTTACAACGCGGTGCTCATTCCCCTGGCCGCCGGAGTAATCTACCCTTGGACAGGGATTCTCATTCCGCCGGCAGCGGCGGCCGCCGCGATGGCCGCTAGTTCCGTTTCCGTCGTCCTGAGCAGCCTGATGCTCGGCCGATCAATCACCCGTCGTTGACCACCCAGGGCAGGCGGGATACACTGAATAAAGAACTGTGTGGGAGCCCGGGGTTTTGATCGCGCATTTCGGTGCGCGTTATTAATACCCCGGCGCAGGGTAATGGGAGTGGTGCAGCATCTTGCGGCCACAGCACTCATATCAGCACAACATGTGGTGGGTGTATTGTGGCGGCTAGGTAAATCTGCGCTGTAGTATTGAGAACTTATCCGAAAACCTCAAAATTGGCGTGTTCCCCCGGGCGGAGTTCGGTTTTCGGATAGGCTCCAAGACAGCGGCAGACATTCCGGTCACGACGTGCCGGGACGGCTGCTGCATATTGCGTAATATGGTGGCTGTAGCTCAGCTGGTCAGAGCACCAGACTGTGGATCTGGGTGTCGCGGGTTCGAATCCCGTCAGCCACCCCTTTAAAGTCTCCTGTTGAAACCTCTGATAAGGCTGATATTGAAGTCTCAGACAATTCGGCCTTTCTGCCCGTTAATGGTGCAGCTTTTCTTGGCTCCCCCGGCGCTTCGTGGTCACTCCCAATGATCGGTAACGGCGACTTTCAAAGCGGCTTGTGGATCTCGTACGGCAGGAAAATTCTTGCAAGCACGCAGGTTCATAAGGTCGTCGGAAATACCTTTTGCGGGCGCTGGGAGACATTTTTGGACCAGGCCCACTGCGCGGTTGGTGCGTTTCTTGGCATCAAAATCTTCGACCGGCTCTCCCCACATCGCCGAGGAAGTCAGTGTAGCGATGCCAAAGAGATAGGGGGATCTAATTAAACACGCCCAGAGGGACGTGCTCGTCACGTCCACTTCCCCTCGCAGCGACCTACTCGTCAAATCCGCTTTCGGAGGGACGCGCTCGTCAGGTCTGTCGTGGTCTATCCTGGGTTCCGCGGGCACGACAGGCGTGCCCCTCCGACCTTTTTCCGGAGGGACCTGCTTGTCAGGTCCGTCGTTCAACGTTCGATCATCCATTGCCTTTCGGCGGGGACTGAAGTCCCGCGCCGAAAGCGGGGCTAAAGCCCCGCACTCCATGGAGTGCGGCGATTCATCGCCGCTTTTCGGTGAAGGCTTTAGCCTTCACAACCTTGCCGTCGGCTCGGATCGCACGACCATGACCGGTAGGGGTGGAACCCGACCCTCCAATCCACACAACAGAGATCCGCATAGTTGGCGGGACCTGCTTGTTAGGGGGCCGCTTTCCTATGACGGACAATCCATTGCCGTTCTGCGGGCACGACAGGCGTGCCCCTCCGACCTTTTTCCGGAGGGACCTGCTTGTCAGGTCCGTCGTTCGACGTTGGATCATCAATTCCTCGTTCGACCTTCGATCATCAATTCCTTTTCCCCGGGCACGACAAGCGTGCCCCTCCGGGGTTGCTGGGGCCAAAAAATCTTTCGGCCCTACTCGCTCGACTGACTTACTTGGCAGTCGTCCGCCTGTGGGATGGTGGTCCGATCCCGGCGCAGGCAACCTGGGCCATGCGGGAATTTTGTCTTACTGCTATGATAAATTTCTCGCCGCTGGTCATGGGGCGGCGGCTCGATGCAACAAATGGCTTTCCCTGGGATTGCGGTTCAGGAAAACGTCATCCCCGGGCGGGTCCAGATGACACGCCCGACCAGGGGTGACACCAGGCGTGGAGTGGATTTGATTTCGAATGACAAACGGACGTTCCCTCGTTGCATCCGCGATTTCCGAAAAGAGCTTTCTATGAGCCTTCAACTCGAGAGGTGGCGTTTATGAGTGATGCTTATCGCGTGGAAGTGGACTCGATGGGAGAGGTGCGGCTGCCCCGGCTGGCGTACTACGGGGCACAGACACAGCGGGCGGTGGAGAATTTCCCGATCTCTGGCCAGACGCTGCCCGCCGAACTCATTCACGCCCTGGGATGGGTGAAATGGGCGGCCGCCAGGGCCAACGCGGAGCTTGGACGTCTGACCACCGGTCCCCGAGCACTGACGCCGTCGCAGGTGGAGGCCCTTCTCCAGGCCTGTCGGGAAGTCGCGGAAGGGAAGTTCGATGACCAGTTTCCTGTGGACGTGTACCAGACCGGCTCCGGCACATCCAGCAACATGAACGCGAATGAAGTGATTGCCAACCGGGCGATTGAACTGTCCGGCGGCGATCGCTTCCAGGCGGAGAAGCCGATCCATCCCAACGACCACGTGAACATGGGCCAAAGCACCAATGATATGTTTCCCACGGCGATCCACGTGGCGGTGGCACTGGCGATCCGCGACCAATTGATCCCTGCTCTTCGGGAAGCGGTGCAAGTGCTGCAGGAAAAAGCGAGGGCCTGGGCCGATATCATCAAGATCGGGCGGACCCATCTGGCGGACGCCACCCCATTGACGCTTGGACAGGAGATAAGTGGGCTGGCGCGGATGCTGGAGTTGGGTGTCGAGCGCGCCGAGCGTGCCCTCCAGGCGGTGATGGAGCTGCCGGCCGGTGGAACGGCTGTGGGTACGGGGATCAATACCCATCCCGAGTTCGGCAAGCGTGTCGCTGAAATCCTTGCCCAGGAACTGGGGGTCCCCTTCCGTGAGGCCGCGAATCATTTCGAGGCCAACGCGCAGCGTGATGGGCTGGTGGAATGTCACGGCCTGTTGCGCACGGTGGCCGTCAGCGTGTTCAATGTCGCCAACAATCTCCGCTGGCTTGGCTCGGGACCGCGATGCGGTTTCTACGAGGTGATTTTGCCGGACCTTCAGCCGGGAAGCTCAATTATGCCGGGCAAGGTCAATCCGGTGCTGTGCGAAAGCCTCATGCAGGTGGCCGCCCGGGTGATAGGGAACGACGCAACGATCACGTTTGCGGGGGCTTCTGGGGGGCAGTTTCAGCTCAACATCATGATGCCGGTGATGGGTGCAACCGTGCTGGAGTCGATCCGGTTGCTTTCGCGCGGCCTGAGGGTCTTCACAGAGAAGGTGCTCCGCGGAATGGAAGCCAATCGCCAGGCGTGTGAGGCGGCCGTGGAAAAGAGCCTGGCTCTGGTGACGAGCCTCAATCCGTACATCGGTTACCAGCGAGCGGCGGCCATTGCCAAGGAGGCATTTCGCACAGGCAAGACGGTGCGGCAGGTGTGTTTGGAACAAAATGTTCTGCCGCCCGAGCAGCTCGAAGAGGCCCTGGACCCGAAAAACATGCTCCATCCGCGATAAATGGCTGGTTTTGTGCGTCACCTCGTCGGGAAGCGAAAATTCAGCCATCGAGAAAAGGCTGACAGGGAAGGAGAGGGTCTCAGTTAGGTTTACGCAACTTATTTCATGTGCGCTGGTTATGACGGTTCCGCCCTGGCGTGGGATGGCTGCCACGTGTTGACGGGGTTTAGGCCGATTTCTAGAATGCCAAGATCGCACATTATAACTGTTTCATTTGAAGGATGTTCCATTTCCCGCGGGACTTGAGTTGCTAGCTCTTCGGAGTCGGGTGCGGGCAAGAAGGGCGCAGTAACTGAACTTGCGCTCTTAGTATTGCGTAGTAAGGGTGCCAGGGTTGAGTTGGCGTGGTCTGCTCTGTGGCACATGGACGTTGCGCGGGTGGGCCTGCCTCTCCTGGTCCTGCCACCCGAGCCGAGAGCGCGATGCCGGACGGCCGGCTTGGGAATTGTCCCGCCTGAGATGCTGATTGGTTGGCTTCAGTGTTCGGCGAGGACCTGATGCCAACACGATCGCTGGACGGTTATGTGGGGATCGTTCTGAGTACAGACCATTGACCGGGCATAACGTTGCGAGGGCCCCATGGAATTTGATCCGGCAGTGATTCCTTTCACGTTATTCTTGCTGGCTCTGATTGCCCTCAGTGTCGGTCTGATCGTGCTGGGTCATTTGTGCGGGCCGAAACGACCTAATCCCGTTAAAGCAATGCCATATGAAAGCGGGGTGGATCCGTTTCATGATACAGCACGCCGCTTTCATGTGCGGTATCACGTTTTGGCGGTGGTGTTCCTGGTGTTCGATGTGGAATTGCTCATTCTTTATCCGTGGGTCCTGGCGATACGAGGACAGCCTGGGGTTGCATCAGGGCGTGTGAGCGTGGCCCAGGGGCCTGCCGCGTCTGGCGCACCGGCCCCGGTGGCCACCGACGCTTCTGGGGGAATTCCCACGTTTGCTCCGTCGAGCAGGGGAGGAACTGAGGAAAGCGGGTTCTCCCTGATGGCCGTCATGACGTCTGTCGTAGGAAGTGGGTTGATTTTCTTCGCACTGCTGACGCTGGGTTACATTTATGATTGGCGTCGGCGGGCTTTTGACTGGAGTTAACGAGCGAGGTCCACCATGACCGATCTTCCCGATAATGTGGTCATCACCAAGCTTGACGCATTGGTCAACTGGTGCCGCAAGAACAGCCTCTGGCCGATGCCGTTTGCCACAGCCTGCTGCGGCATCGAGTTGATGGCGACGGGGGCCAGCCGCCACGATATTGCACGGTTCGGAGCGGAGGTCTTTCGGTTCAGTCCCCGGCAGTGCGATTTGATGATCGTGGCCGGCCGGGTGGTGATGAAGATGATGCCCGTCCTGCAGCGAATCTGGCTGCAAATGCATGAGCCCAAATGGTGTATTTCCATGGGTGCCTGCGCATCGACGGGAGGGGTCTTCGACACTTATGCGGTGGTCCAGGGGATCGACCGTTTCATCCCCGTGGATGTGTATGTGCCGGGGTGTCCGCCGCGGCCGGAGCAACTTCTCCAGGCCATCATCGATCTCCAGGAGAAAATCCAGCGGGAAGGGACGGCGAGCGGACGGGAGGCCTTTCGTCGGCGGCAGCCGCCGCGGGCACTCGTGGAGGACCCCAGGAATCCGCGGCTGGTAGTGGCCGGACCACCGCTTTTCGCCTCTTCCGGTAACGATCCGGCAAGCGATCGCCCGGCAGGCTCGGAAACTTCCGCAACATGAGGGTGCGTCACGGAAAGGATCGCGAGGATGGCAAGTCCCGAAACCCTCCAGAAATTGAAAGAGCGATTCCCGGAGGCAGAAATCAGTGAGTTCCGGGGGCAGCACCGGGCGGTGGTTCCGGCCGGGATCGTTCATGATGTGCTGAAGTTTTTGAAGGAAGAAGTCGGGCTGGCCCTCATCATTGACATCACATGCGTTGACTACCTGTACTATCCCAACGCCAAAGACCGGTTTGGTGTGGTGTACATCGTGGGCCATCCCGAGACAGCGGAGCGGATGATCATCAAGACGTTCGTCAACGACCCCCAGCCGACCCTGCCAACGGTCACCGATTTGTGGGAGGGAGCCAATTGGCTGGAACGGGAAGTGTGGGATATGTTTGGTATCCGCTTTGAAGGTCACCCCGATCTGCGGCGGATCCTGCTTCCGGAGGATTTTCAGGACCATCCCCTCCGCAAGGATTACCCGCTTCAGGGTCGAGGCGAACGCCACAATATTCCGGTCGTCACACGGGATCTGGGGTAAAAGGACCAATTGACCATGCCGCTGGAAAAGAGCACCACGTACATCCCCAAAGACGACGCGCAGGAATATCTGTGGACCATGAATTTCGGTCCCCAGCATCCTGCCACGCACACGACGCTGCGGCTGATTCTCAAGCTGGAAGGAGAGCGGGTGGTCGATGCGGACTGCGATATCGGATATCTCCATTCAGGCTTCGAAAAGCTGGCGGAGCACCTCAATTACAACCAGTATGTGACGATCACGGACCGAATGAATTATGTTTCGCCGATGGCCAATAACGTGGCCTGGCACCTGGCGGTGGAGAAGCTTTTGGGGATTGAAGTGCCTCCCCGCTGCCAGTATCTGCGGGTGATTGTCGCCGAGCTGGCGAGGATCGCCGATCATCTCGTGTGCAACGCGGCTGTGGGACTGGATACCGGGGCTTTCACGTTCTTCATGTACGCCTTCAATCCGCGAGAGATGATTTATGACATTTTTGAGGCTCTCTGCGGTGCCCGGTTCACCAACAGCTATACCCGGGTCGGGGGACTGATGTATGATGCGTCGCCCAAGGCCATCGAACTGATTCGGGAATTCGTGAAGCGGTTTCCGCGGGCTTTGGACGACATGGAACGGCTCCTGACCCGAAACCGCATCTTCATCGACCGCACCAAGGGTATCGGCGTTCTCACCAAGGAGGAGGCGATCAACCGGGGCGTGACCGGTCCAGTTGCCAGGGCGAGCGGAGTAACACGCGACCTGCGAAAGGACGAACCCTACCTGGCCTATAAAGATTTTGATTTTCAGATTTGCTGCGCCCAGGCTGGTGATTGTTACGCGCGGTATCTGGTGCGGATGGCGGAGATGCGGGAGAGCCTCAAAATCATTCAGCAGGCGATCGAAAACCTGCCGCCGGGGCCAGTCAATGTGGGGGTGAGCGAACGCATCGCCCTGCCGGAAAAATGGCAGGTAAGGTCCACTATCGAGGGGCTCATCACTCACTTTGAGTTGATCATGAGCAATCGGGGATTCGAGGTTCCCTGCGAAGAGGTGTACTGTGCCACGGAGTCCCCGAACGGGGAACTGGGCTTCTACATCGTGGGGGATGGTTCTCCCTATGCCTACCGCGCACGGTGCCGACCGCCTTCCTTTGTCCACTTTGCATTGTTCCCCCACTTGATACGCGGGCATACTTTGAGCGACGTGGTGGCAGTGCTGGGGAGTTTGAACATCATAGCCGCGGAGCTGGACCGGTAAGGACCATTCCGGTGATGCCACCGGCGAAGGAGCTTGGTGAGGAGCAAGCCGTGAACGACAAGCAGACGCCGACCGAGGTCCCGTGCGAGACGGGGCGTCAGATTCTGAGCGAGGGTCTCCGCGACAGGATTCGTGCGTATTTGCCGCGGTATCCGTCGCCGCGGGCGGTCGTGCTGCCGGCGCTTCACCTCATTCAGCAGGAGTTGGGCTACGTACCTCCCCAGGCGGTGCGCGAGCTGGCTGCCCTGCTGGGAATTCCTGCCCCGGAAATTCAGGATACCCTGACGTTTTACGGATTTTTCAAGCAGCACAAGCCGCTGGGCAAGTATCGCGTGTGGGTGTGCCGATCGCTGAGTTGCGCCATCTGCGGGGGAGAAGATCTGCTCGGTTATCTTCAGGAAAAATGGCAGATCGAGCCCGGTGACACGACGGCCGACGGGCGGTTCACTCTCGAGGCGGCCGAGTGTCTTGGGGCGTGTGAGATGGCCCCGGCCGTGCTGATCAACGAGACCATTCATGCCCGCGTCACCCGAGAGAAGCTGGACGAAATCCTGGATCAGTTGCCCTGAATACTTCCCACACAGAGAGTGCCATGGAGAGTTTTGAACCGGTGCTGTTAGCGAACATCCAGCGACCTGACAGTCATACCCTGGCCGTCTACGAAGCCACGGGAGGGTACCAAACGCTGCGCCGGGCACTCCGGGAACTTTCACCCGCTCAGGTTGTGGACGAGGTTCGACGAAGCGGTTTACGGGGTCGTGGGGGGGCAGGTTTTCCCACGGGCCTGAAATGGTCGTTTCTTCCGGCGGACCATCCGGGACCGATCTATTTATGCGTCAATGCGGACGAAAGTGAGCCGGGCACGTTTTGCAACCGTGTCCTCATGGAGTTGGATCCTCATCAGGTACTGGAGGGAACGATCCTCAGCGCGTATGCGACACGCGCGACAACGGCTTACATCTATCTCCGCTATGAATACCCGCTGGCCTATCGGCGGTTGCAGGCGGCCATCGATGAAGCCTACGCGGCGGGTTATTTGGGCAGGAACATCCTCGGCTCCGGTTTTTCGCTGGATGTGTACATACATCGGGGCGCAGGGGCCTACATTTGCGGCGAAGAAACTGGCCTTATCGAGAGCATTGAGGGTAAGCGGGCGTGGCCTCGCAGTAAACCTCCTTTCCCGGCGGTCGAAGGGCTCTTTCGCAAACCCACCGTGGTCAACAATGTGGAGACGCTTGCCTGCGTGAAACACATCATCGAACGCGGAGCCGACTGGTTCCGCAGCATCGGTGTGCCTCCATCACCAGACGATCCCCGTGATCCGGGAAGTTTTGGCCCGAAACTGTTCTGTATCAGCGGACATGTCAACAAGCCGGGGTGTTACGAGGCACCGCTGGGAATTTCCTGTCGTGAATTGATCGAAAAGTTTGGCGGTGGGGTGTGGAAGGGCCGCCGCGCCAAGGCGGTTGTGCCTGGAGGACTGAGCACGGGCGTCCTTTCCGTGGACGAGCTGGATGTGCCCATGGATTTTGTGGGGCCAGTTCAGAAGGGATGCCTGGGGCTGGGGACGGGGGGTGTCATCGTCATGGATGAGACCTACCCGATGATTGAATTCCTTCACAACAGTTGTCGGTTCTTCGCTCACGAAAGCTGCGGCCAATGCACGCCGTGTCGCGAAGGGACCAGTTGGGCCCTGCAAATCGTCAGGAGAATCAAAGCGGGGCGGGGGCGACTGGTGGATCTCGACCTCCTTTTGGAAATTGCGGACAACATCGGGATCATCCCGGGGACAACCATCTGCGGTTTGGCGGACGGCGCGGCGTGGCCGATAAAGACGGCGATTCGGAAGTTTCGGGAGGAGTTGGAAGATTACATCAAACGAACAAACCCCACGGGTTACAAGACCCGGCGGCCGGTGCCCGCCCTGGACAACGGTTCTCCTTCCCACAAGGAAAGTCCCGTGTCGTTCCAGGGATAGCAGGCGGTCAGCGATGAGCCAGGCAAGGAGGTGAGCGGGGTGGATAGTCCAGGGGCGGGGGCATGGCCGAACAGGTGAACCCCACCATGCATGAAAATGAGGGGGAAGGAAGTCAACTATGCCGGTGGTGATCGTTGACGGAAAAGAGATTGAAGTCAGAGCAGGGGAGCGTCTGAACGCCATCGAGGTGGCGGCCCGCGCAGGCGTGCAGATTCCCCATTACTGCTGGCACCCTGGTTTATCGGTCGTCGCCAGTTGCCGGATGTGTTTGATCGAGATGGGCACACGCGATCCTCAGACGGGAAACGTCGTCATGCTGCCCAAACTCGTCCCCGCCTGCAACACCCTGGTCAGGGATGGGATGGTGATTGTCACCAACACCGAGAAGGTGGCGCGGGCACGGGCGATGGTGGAGGAAGACCTGCTCCTGCGTCATCCGATCGATTGTCCGATCTGCGACAAGGCCGGGGAGTGTCGGCTTCAGGATTATCATTTTCAGTACGGGCAGGGTGAGCGCCGGGCGGATATTCGCCCGATCACCAGTCGCAAACGGGACATCGGGGATCTGTTTCTGTTCGTGGACCGTTGTATCATGTGCAGCCGGTGCGTGCGCTTCACGCGAGAGATTTCGGGAACTTCGGAGCTCATGATCGTCAACCGCGGGACGCACGAGGAAATTGACGTGCTCCCCGATGTTCCTCTCCACAACAAACTCTCGGGCAACGTGGTGGACCTCTGTCCAGTAGGGGCCCTCGCGGATAAAGACTTCCTTTACAGACAGCGGGTTTGGTATCTCCGACGCAAGGCGAGTGTGTGCGGTCTGTGCGCCACGGGATGTTCCATTTGGATTGAGGAAAATCAGGATCGCGTCCACCGCATCAAGCCGCGGGAAAATATGTTCGTCAACAAATGGTGGATCTGCAACGACGGCCGGTACGGTTATCCGTTCATCCATCACCCAAGCCGGATTCGGGGGGTGGTGCGGCGTACGACGAGCGGGCAGGCGGCCATCGGCTGGACTGACGCTTTGCGGGAGATCGAGGAAAAGGTGCGAACGGCGGCTCGCCCGGCAATGTGTCTGTCGCCGTTTCTCACCAATGAAGAGGCGTATCTTGCTGCCCGATGGATGCGGAACATGCATCCGGACAGCGTCATCGCTCTGGGGCCGGTGCCACGCGAAGGGGAAGATGAGCGATTCCCGGGTGGATTTGTGATCTCAGCCGAAAAATGTCCCAACCGGCTTGGGGTGGAAGCGATTGCCTACGGGTTGGGAAATGGGGTGCTCGGTTGGTCGGACTTCCTGGAGGAAGTCGCCGCGGGTCGGATTGATCGCGTCATCGTCCTGGCGGGTTATATCAAGCCGTGGCTGGATGAATCGCAGGCGGAGACGGTGAGGAAGGCAAACTGGGTGGCGCTGGCCGATCTGTTTCCCAGCCCCCTCAGTGGAAAAGTGGACCTCCTTTTGGGAATGGCGACCTACGCCGAGCATGAGGGATCGTACGTGAACCGCAGTCATCGGCTGCAGTGGTTGCAGCGAGCCGTCCGACCACCCCTGGGCAGCCGCTGTGTGGGGATGGTCTTCTGGGAGCTCAGCGGTCGAACGGGGGTTTATCAGCCACGAATGGTTCTGGCGGAACTGGCGGCGGAGTTGCCGTACTTCTCGGCGGCTGCCGGGGAGATCCCCGACGTGGGTGTGGATCTGCGCGTCAACCAGTTGGCGCCGAGCACCGCGGAAACGCAGGCCAGCACGGCCTAACGGATGGATTTCAATTTCGTGAGCGAGAGGCTCAACACCGCGAGTGGTGATGCACAAATCGTTGGGAACAACATCAATGGGAGACCGGGCACACGATCAGTAGATCAGCCCGATTGAGGCTCGAACATGGTCGGATTGATCATCGAAACATGCGTCAAAATTGCCCTCGCACTGGGGGTTTTGATGACCGCGGCGGCCTACCTGGTCCTTGTCGAGCGGTGGATTGCCGCGTGGGTTCAGGACCGGATTGGGCCGAACCGCGTGGGGATTCCTCTCACCAATATTCGCCTGTTTGGCCTGGGACAGCCGATTGCTGATGGTGTCAAATTGATCTTCAAGGAAGAATATGTCCCCGGGCATGTGGACCGAGTGGTTTACAACCTGGGGCCGATTCTCACCTTTGTGGCGGCGGTGGCGGTCTATGCCGTGGTGCCCTTGGGCCAGGTGGATCTGGGCATTCCGGGATGGCGGCCCATTGACCTGACGATTGTCCCCCAATTTGATGCGGCGCTGGTGTACCTCTTTGCGGCCAACGGCGCGGCCGTTTATGGTGTGATCGCAGGGGGCTGGGCCAGCCGAAACAAGTACAGCCTGTTCGGAGCACTCCGTGCCGCGGCTCAACTTATCGCTTATGAGATCCCACTTAGTCTGACGCTTCTGGTCGTTGCGCTCCACGCGGGCAGTCTTCGGCTTGACCAGATGGTGCTCCAGCAGGCCCAAACGGGAATATGGAATATCGTCCTGCATCCGCTGACGTTCCTGGTGTTTTTCGTGGCTGTGACGGCGGAGGCGGCCCGGCTTCCCTTTGACCTCCCCGAAACCGAGCAGGAGCTCGTCGGTGGATTCCATACTGAATACAGCGGCATGCGTCTGATGACGTATCTGGTTTCGGAATTCCTCCACATGGTGACGGCCGCGGTGCTCATTGTCCTGTTGTTTTTGGGTGGATGGCATTTCTGGGGTCTGACGGGCACGGAGCCCGTGGCCGGGATCGGTGGGGCCCTGCTTCGCATTATCGTCTTCACGGTGAAGGTCCTCGTGGTGATCTGGTTTTTCATGATGATGCGCTGGAGCTGGCCGCGGTTCCGGTTCGATCAGCTCATGCGGCTGGCGTGGAAGGTTCTCATTCCGTGGGGAATGGTGCCGCTGGTGATCCTGGTGTGGTGGTATTCGGGTGGCGAGGAAGCGCTGGGACTGGAAGGTGGTCGGGCCCTTGCCGTATTGGCGGCCATCAATTGGGCGGCCCTCATTGCGGTATGGATGGTGACGGCCCGGCTCAGCCCCCCCTCGTATGACAACCGGCCGCGGCAAGACCTGGTGAGATTGGCAAGGCAGTCGGAACAGGCCATCCCGGCTGGAGTTCGCCCCACGGCAAAAGACTGGCAGCCGAGCTTCGACAATGAAGAGTGAATGGAGTTAGTCCCATGAAGCCCGATAGCTCTGAAATACGCTGGGTGGACGAGCCGCCGCTGACGCCGGCTGAGCGGTCCTATTTGCCTCTCTTCATCGAAGGACTGACGACCACATTGCGCCATCTATTCAGTCCCAAGATCACGGTGCAATTTCCCGAAGAGCGCCACGAGTTTCCTGATCCGATCATCTACCGTGGAGTGCACCGTCTCAACAGGGACGAACAGGGTCGGGTGAAATGCGTCGCGTGTTTTCTCTGCGCGACTGCCTGTCCCGCCCATTGCATCGACATTGTGGCCGCGCCCAGCCCCTGGCCGGATCGCGAAAAATATCCCGTCGTTTTCAACATCGATATGCTTCGGTGCATATTCTGCGGGATGTGTGAAGAGGCGTGTCCCGTGGATGCCATCGAACTGACAAGTTTGTACGATCTGTCCGGCAAGAGCCGGGAAGAGATGATCTTCGACAAGGAAAAGCTTCTCAGCGTGTATGATCAAACCAAAGACCTTGAGCCTCCCCGTTGGATGCGGGAGCAGGACGTGGTCGAAGACCAGAAGACTGACTCGGCTTCCGGAGAAACCTGACTGACGAGCGAGGGACAGATTCTTTCAGGCAAACGTTGCCCGGAAAGGTGGAAATACGATGGTTTCGGGTACGACCATTCTCGTAGCGGGGATGTTGTTGACCCTGGCTGGGCTGTTCTGGGCCCTGCCCTGGGGGACGGCTCGCCGTCGAGCCCCGGGCTGGGTCCTGGTGGCTTCAGGACTGGTGATGATGGCCAGCCTGATTCCCTCGTTTGGGGGTTTTCTTGCCCGAGGCGTTCTCTGGGGAATGACGCTGGTGACGCTGGGGTCGGCGGTGGCCATGATCACCTCGCTGCGCCCGCTCTACAGTGCCCTGTGGTTCGGGATGACAGTCCTGGGTACCGCGGGACTGATTTTGTATCACGGGGCAGAATTTGTCTCGATGGCCCTTATTGTGGTCTATGTTGGGGCCATTCTGGTGGTCTTCCTCTTTTTGATCATGCTCGATGAACCTCGCGGTCAGGCGGGATTCAATCGCCGGAGTTGGGAACCTTTTATGGCGTCGCTGGCCGGGGTGGTGCTGATCGGCCTGGTGACTGGGAGTGCGTTGGAGGCCTTGCGGCCGCAGGACGCGCAAAACGAGGCCGCTCCGCCGGCTCTCATGAGCGGTGAGAAACATGCGTCGGGTTTGGTGCCGACGGCGACGGTCGAGCTGGGCCAGGAACTTTTTGGGTCGTTTGCCCTCGCTGTGGAAGCGTTAGGACTCCTGCTGATGCTGGCACTTATGGGGGCCACTGTGATCATTGCCCGGCCATTGGAACCTTTGATCGATCTCAGAAGCTGGGAGGCACCGGGTATGCCCAGCCTGGTGGAATGGCTGCCGTGACGACAGAGACGGAATATATGGAATTTGACAGCGATGTCTGAGAATGCCCTTTTAATTCAACAATTGTGGGTTGGTGCCTGCCTGTTTGGGTTGGGACTGGTGGGGTTCCTCAGCCGCCGGAACCTCATCCTCATGTTTCTGTCCGTGGAGCTTATGCTCCAAGGCGTGTCGCTCAGTTTTGTTAGTTGGGGCCGTTTCCACGGACAACTTCAGGGGCAGGTTTTCGCCCTGTTTGTGATGGCGGTGGCTGCGGCTGAGGCGGCCGTGGCACTGGCCCTGGTTCTCAATCTCGTCCGTGCTCGATATGGCCTGGACGTGTTGAGGGTCCAGCACCTGAGGGAGGAGGGCGTGGGCGAAATTCCCCGTGAAGCAGAAGAGGAGGAAATACCGTCCCCGCCACCGCCCAGTTGGCCCAAGTTGCCGCGGGTCGGACGCGCTCCTGTGATCCCGGAAGAAGTCCTCGAATATCGACCGAGTGTCTGACGACCATGAGCTTTTTGATTGTCCTCGTTGCAGGAATGCCGCTGGTGGCCGCCCTCGTGACGGCTGTGCTGGGACCGCGCGTTTTGCGAGAAAGCAGTCATGTCCCCACCGTAACGGCCACGGCGATTTCGTTCGTAGGCTCACTGGCGCTTCTGGGGATGCTGTTACGATCGGCCCCGGCCGTCCACGGCAGTCATTCTGGCGAGCACGTGCCGACGTTTGAGCGAGTCTTCGAGCTGTGGAGTTGGGCGGACATCAGTCCCAGTGGCGCATCCGTCGAGCGACCTGTTCCCCATGGCACGTGGGATTTCGCGAGATTTCATATTCCGGTGGCGCTGCGGGTGGATTCGCTCACGGTCTTCATGCTCGTGACCGTGACGTTCATTTCGCTGCTGGTGGCGATTTATTCCATCGGATACATGCACGAGGACCCTGGCTACTGGCGCTTTTATACGTACATCAGCCTGTTTGTCTTTTCCATGATCATGCTCGTTTCCGTGAGCAATTTTGTCCTTCTTTATGTTTTTTGGGAGGCGGTGGGCCTGTGCAGCTATCTGCTCATCGGATTCTGGTACAGAAAGCCGGAGGCAGCCGCGGCAGGCAAAAAAGCTTTTTTGGTGAACCGTGTGGGGGATTTCGGCTTTGCCCTGGGGATCTTCCTGCTGTGGTCGATGTATGGGACGCTCAACTTCCACGACACGATCGATCCGCAGACGCAGGAGGTGTTTTCCGCGGGGATCCTGGGGACTGCCCGACTTCTCCACCCGGAAAAGGGGCTCATTCACGGGGGACTGGCGACCGTCGCCTGTCTGCTCCTGTTTGCGGGGGCGTGTGGAAAGAGTGCCCAGTTTCCGCTTCATGTGTGGTTGCCCGACGCGATGGAAGGCCCCACGCCGGTGAGCGCTCTTATTCACGCGGCCACGATGGTGACGGCGGGCGTTTACATGGTTGCCCGGTGCATGCCGCTGTTCCAGGTCGCCCCACATGTTCTGGAGATTGTCGGTGGAGTGGCTACGTTTACGGCTCTCATGGCAGCCATCATAGCGCTCACGCAAACCGATCTGAAGCGGATTCTGGCGTACTCCACGATCAGCCAGCTCGGTTACATGTTTTTGGGGCTCTCCGTGGGCGGGCTGGTGGGAGCGGCAGCCGCCATGTTCCACCTCTTCACGCACGCTTTCTTCAAGGCCCTGCTCTTCCTTGGAGCAGGAAGTGTGATGCATGCAACAGGAGGTGTCATCGACCTGAATCAAATTGGCGGGCTGCGGCGCCGGTTGCCGTGGACGCACGTTACCTTCCTGATTGGCAGTCTGGCCCTGGCGGGGATTTTTCCCCTGGCGGGATTCTTCAGCAAGGATGAGATTCTGGTCGCTCTCGCCGGACGGGCCCATCACAGTGGCTACTATCAGCTGCTGCTGGTCGTGGCAATGGCGACCGCGTTTCTCACCGCGGTGTACACGTTCCGAGCGTATTTCCGCACATTCTTTGGCGAGGAACGCGTCCCCGCGGAGAGCGCCGGCCATGTTCACGAATCCCCACCGGTGATGCTGATTCCGCTGGGCATTCTGGCCGCGGCTTCGGTCATTGCCGGAGCGTTGGTGGGACCAACGCGGTGGGTTGAGCATTTCCTCAGCGGGACGGTAAGTCTGGATGCAGCCGCGCGGCTGGCCGGGCATGGCACGGCAACTCACGCGGGAACCATCCCCTGGATCAGCCTGCTGCTGGCGGCGCTCGGTGTGGTCGTGGCGGCCGGCGTGGTTTTCGGGCCCAGTGCCTTGGTCGATGGGATTGTCGCCCTTTTCCGAGCCATTGGCCTGTACACGCTTTCTTACCGAAAATTCTTCTTTGACGAGATTTATCAGTGGGTCGTGGTCCGACCTTTGGCCGGACTGGCGGGTGTGGCTGCCTGGATTGACCGGTTTGTGATTGACTGGCTGGTGGACGTTGTGGGCCTTATTCCTCGCTTTCTGGGAGCCATGTTACGTGGTGTCCAGAACGGGTTGGTCCCGTGGTATGCCCTGGGAATGGTCCTCGGCATGCTTGTGCTGCTGGCGGCGCTTGTGCTGTAAGTGCCTCGGCCGTGAAAAGGACGGTTCGGGAACAGGACTCAAAGGAACGGGACGTAATAAGAAAACACAACGCCCGAAAATTGAAACGTCATCGGCAAGGATTTTTCGCGACGATTGATGAGTTTTGATCAACTGTAGGACACACGCATGGGCACGTTACTGGCAATTACCGTTTTTCTTCCGCTGGTGGGCGTTCTCCTCGCCGGTCAAACGCGGGAGTCGGCTCGACTGGTGGCCCTGACGGTCGTGCTCGTGAACTGCTTGCTCAGCGGATATCTCGTGTTTTCCTATCCGGCGGGCGCGCCGAGTTTTGCCGTGCTGGAGGTGCCCTGGTGGCATCGGTCGGAGGCCACGCTCGGGGTACGCTTTGCCGTGGGGCTGGACGGGCTGAGCGTGTGGCTGTACGGTCTCACCTCGCTTCTCATGATCACCTGTGTTTTGGTGAGCTGGGAAGCGGTGAAAGACAGCGCTCCCGCGTTTTATCGCCTTCTGCTTCTGCTTTATACGGGCATGTTGGGAGTCTTTGTGGCCCGCGATGTGCTCCTCTTTTATCTGTTTTTTGAAGCGACACTGATTCCCCTTTTTTTCCTGATCGGGATTTGGGGGCACGAGGAGCGGCGTTATGCCGCGATGAAGTTCTTCCTTTTCACGCTTGCCGGCAGTGTGCTGACGTTTTTGGGTTTGCTGGCCCTGGTGATCTGGAATGCCTACGCGAGCGGTTCGGGAGTGGTGACGTTCTCCATTCCCGAACTGACGCAACGGCTGGCGGAACTGCGTGAACGGGGGCAACTACCGCTGGCTTTCCAGCTTTGGGTGTTCTGGGCGCTGTTCGCGGGATTCGCCGTGAAAGTACCGCTGGTACCGCTTCACACGTGGTTGCCGCTGGCGCACGTGGAAGCCCCCACCGCGGGAAGCGTGCTCCTGGCCGGCATTCTCCTGAAAGTTGGTGGGTATGGATTCCTCCGTTTTGTCCTCCCGATGGTGCCCGATGCGACAGCGCAGGTAGCCCCCTGGATTCTTGGCCTTTCCGCGATCGGGATCATTTACGGGGCCCTGACGGCCTTTGCCCAGCGGGACATCAAACGCCTGATCGCCTATTCCAGCGTGAGCCATCTCGGGTTCTGTATGCTGGGAGTTTTCACGCTCAATGCCCTCGGGCTGCACGGAGGGCTTTTGCAGATGATCAACCATGGACTGGCCACCGGTGGGCTTTTTGCCGTGGTGGGGATGATCTATGAACGATATCACACACGGAAGATCGAATCTTTTGGCGGCCTTGCCCTGAAGCTCCCCGTCCTGGCGTTTTTCATGTTCGTGCTCACGTTTTCCAGTATCGGCCTGCCCGGTCTGAACGGGTTTGCCGGAGAATTTCTGGTTTTAGTGGGGATGTTCCAGCGGGCGTGCCACGTCGGAGGGTGGGAATGGGCCTTCGCTGTGGCGGGCACTTTGGGGGTGGTGCTCGGCGCGTGGTATATGTTGACGCTGGTGGGACGTGTGTTCTTCGGGGCACTTCGCGAGCCCCCCTCGGAGAGTGTGGCTGCCCGCGATGGCGCGACGGCTGAACAGTCGGAGCCCCGCGAGGAATGGCACACCTATTCCGTCTCGGCAGGGCAGCACGGTGTCCGGGATTTATCCCTGCGGGAAGTGCTGGCTCTTGCGCCGCTGGTTGTATTCATTGTCTGGATCGGCATTCAGCCGCAGTTTTTCCTGAGTCGGATGACCCCCGCCTTGAAGTCGGTCCAGAAGTCCCTTGCGGCACCCGCGCCTGCCCAGATCGCGGACGGAGCGGTTATTCCTGGACCACGCCAATTGCTTGGTGGGGACGTGCTGACCGGCCAAGTGACGCCGATTGCTGGAAGTGAAGAGCAACTCGCTGACGCCGTGTACACAGAACACGTGACATTTAATCGCGCGACCAACCATGATGACTGACTGGCTACCTGAAATCGTGCTCACGATTGTGGCCGTTTTGTGCCTGGTTCTTGCGCCTTTCCAGGTGCGGCGGAGTTGGTTCTACGCGCTGTCCCTCGTCGGGATGGTGGCCGGTGTCACGCTGTTTTATCTCCAGCAGGGATTTCTCGTTTCCAGCAAAGACATGCTGGCTGTGTTCGGCCGAGGGCTGGCCTTTTCCGTGGGGCTGATCCTCGTGCTGACGGCCAGTTCTACCGGACAGGAAGGCGAACACGAAGGCGAGCGATTGGGGAGTCTGCTCCTGGGGATTGTCGGTCTGGCGCTGGTTGCTCGGGCGGAAGATCTGGTACTTCTGTTTGTCGGATTGGAGCTCATCTCCGTCGCCTCGTACATCCTTCTCTATGTCGATAAGGAAGGGCCCAATTATCGGGAGGCGGCTACCAAGTACTTTTACCTCAGCGTGCTTTCCTCGGCCGTGTTCCTGTATGGGCTGAGCTTTGTGTACGGCCTGGCCGGCACGCTATCGCTGAAGGGGCTGATGCAGGCGGGGGCGCAGGGCGTGTTTGCAGGTGTGATCGGGGCCATTCCGGTAGTGCTGGTCCTGACGGGAATTGGCTTCAAGATCGCCGCCGTACCGTTTCACTTCTATGCTCCCGATGTGTATCAGGGGACTTCTCACCGCAATGCAGCCTTGCTGTCGGCCCTCCCCAAGGCGGCGGGCATGCTGGTGCTGGTGCGGCTGCTGCTGGAGGGAATGTTCGGAGGACCGGACCGCGCATGGCAGGTGGTCCTGGCGCTTTCCGTGCTCACCATGACGCTGGGAAACGTCCTCGCCCTGTGGCAGACGAATCTGCGGCGACTTCTCGCCTACTCTTCAATTGCCCATGCAGGATACATGCTCATCGGTCTCACCGTGGCGATGACGTACGCCACTCCCCAGGGACATCTGTGGGATGGGGCAGCAGCGTTGCTTTTCTATCTTATCGTGTATCTTCTGGCGACACTGGGCGCATTCGCCGTGCTCGGCATGCTGCGACTTGGCGATCAGCCAGTCGAAACCCTTGATGACCTCCGCGGGCTGGCTTATGCACCTCACATGGATTTGCGATTGCTGGCCTGGTCGCTGGCGATCTTCATGCTGAGCCTGGCGGGGATTCCACCGTTGGCTGGTTTTTGGGGGAAACTCGCCGTGTTCTTCAGCGCGCTGGATGTGGGGGGAGTTCCCGGTGGTGGGCCCGCGAGGTCACGCCTCGTCTTCCTCGCCGTGGTGGGGGCCGTCAATGCGGCCATCGCCGCCGCGTATTATCTCCGGGTTGTGGGAGCAATGTTCTTTGTCACGGCTCGTGGTGAGACGGCGGGCCAGGAAAGGCAGGCGGTCCAACTTCGGCAGGGTGCCATGCCGGCCATGCTCGCCGTTGCCCTGTGTTTGATTATGACGGTCCTCATCGGCATTGCCCCAGGGAGGTGGATCGATCATGCCCGACGGGCCAGCCCCACGCTCCGCGGACCACAGCGATCCATGAAGCTCGCCACCATGGAAGGGAAGCTTTTGGAAATGAGCGGTCCTGCGGCATTACCTCTGTCGCCCGTGTCGCAGGACGTGTCCGAATGACGCTCCCCAGGGCCAGGCAAAGAGGGAGCGAACCGTTTCCTGAACGGTCTTCCGATTCTGAATTGCGGATCCCAAGCGAGTCTCTGCCACCGGCCTCGCCTGCCCTGCCCGGTGACGGGAGACGGAGTATCCAGCGTGGAGAAACGGACCTGACACGGAGGTCCCTCCGATGAGCCGGTGTTGCTGGTTGCTCGAGCTGTCTTCACAATGAGTCAAAAGCCGCGTGCGGGTTCCCCTCGAGGGACGTGGTATCCGGACGAAGAGTCTGTCGGCCATTTCGGCAACACCAATGATGTGATGTTGACCGCTACACATGGTGGATCAGGGCGAGTGCCTTATCGTCATCGCGACCTATAACGAGCGGGAAACTCTGCCCCCGCTTTTGGAGGCCATTTTCACCACCGTGCCAACCGTGGATGTGCTTGTGGTGGACGATAATTCACCCGATGGCACAGGCGAGTGGTGCGAGGAATATTCCCGCGGGGATCCGCGTTTGCGGTGTCTTCATCGACCCGGGAAGCAGGGTCTCGGTTCGGCGATCATCGCGGGCCTTCGCGAAGGTATTGCCCAGGGGTATCGCTACGTGCTCACCATGGATGCCGATTTCAGCCATCCGCCGGAGAGGCTCCCCGATCTGCTCGCCGCCATGGAACCGGCCAATGGGCCAAAGGTGGATGTGGCGATCGGTTCCCGTTATGTCCCTGGCGGCCGGATTGAAGGCTGGCCCCTGCGACGGCATCTGATGAGTCGCGCGATCAACTGGTTTGCGCGACTGATGCTCGGCTTGCCCGTCCGGGATTGCAGTGGCAACTTCCGGTGCTACCGAGCGGCGACACTCGCCCGATTGGACTTCAGTGAGTTCTGTTCGTCGGGCTATGCATTTTTTGAGGAAATCCTTTACCGCATGCGGAAGATTGGGGCCGTCTTCTGTGAAGTGCCCATCACGTTTGTGGACCGGCGGGAGGGAGCCTCCAAGATCACCTGGCGGGAAGGGCTTCAAGCGGTGGCGGTCATTGTGAAACTGGCCCTTTCCGAACGCTGTGGGCGCGGAAAACCGCGGAAAAAGAGCAACCAATTTTCCGTCAGAGAGTCCGCCGATCCGTGAGAGGGGCGTATCAAATCTGAGGCGGTCGCGGTGCCGCTGCCCCGATGCGAGCGAAAAATATTGGAAATCAACTCGCCGTTCTTGGTTATTCTTGGCGGAGAGGGCGGCGATGGGCTAAAAAGAAGCCTGGGCGATACCGTCTTATCGTGCCCGTCCTGACGCTTGCTACTTTGGGTAAACAGTTGACGCCCCACACAGCTTGATCAATCAGGTGAACGCGTCCAAGAGCTGGAGAATTGCCGCGATGATGCCCATGAAGACGACGATCCAGACGAGGGTCTTGACCCCATGCCGCAAGACGGCCGGCATCGCCTCTTGCCGGGTGCCGGCATAAACCAGACTCACGGCGATGAGGAGCGGTACGAGATACCACATGTAATTAACGGTCATAACGCAATCGATTCCTGCGTTGGTGTGTAAAAAGTCCACCGCTGTTCGCAGTCACTTCGAATTGGCCATTTCTCCGGCATTGGCAGGGGCCGCGGCGCTGGGAGAGTCCTGGGCGGCCTCCTGGTCTTTGCGGGCGGAAGGTTCCGGGAACAGCGGCCCGCCAAATGCATCGAATATCACCAAAATATTGAGCAATCCGGCGATTGCCGTGTACAGGCTTCCCAGATCGAAGTAGGCGTGCAACTCGTAACAGATCCGCGACAGCGTGGGCGGATTACCGTCATCCGTTCCCAGTCGGGGAGGTGCCATGAAGTTATTCCATAAGGGCGGCTTGTTCTGACGTACCCGGGCAGCCTGGATCAGGGCCGGCATGGCCGGCAGTCCCACACCGATCTGGCAGAGGTAGTATAGCCGCATGTCTCCCGGCCGAAACGACGCGTACACCACTCGCGCATATCCGAGCTCGCGGTTCCCCCCCAGATAGCAGCCATAGATGAACAGGCCCATGATGCACACGAAAAACAGGATGGCTTTGGCCTGGCGGCCCTGATACCAGTGGCCAAGTCCTGGCAGCAACCACGCCAGAAACGCTGCGATCCAGGGATCCTTCAAAGTCACCCACCGGCCTTCTTCGTCCAGAAAGCCAGGACTACGCTGCACGGCGGGGGCTTGCGTCAGGGTGCGCGCTCGTTCGCCCATGATTGGCCTTCAATTTGATGGGATGGGATATTCCTCGTGCGGGGGTTCTGAGCAACAATCTGTCGGCTGACCGGACATCCTGCCAGCGACAGGCCAAACCAGGCTGAGTGTTCTTTCATTGAAGCTAGTCGAGACATGGGAAAATTGCAACGGGTCGCGTGGTTCGGGAGAACCCGCAATCCCGCAACCACCAACCGCCGCCAGCGTGTAAAAAACCCGCGGACCCGAGCAGTTCTTCCGGTCACCGGCCTTTGAGCTCCAGCATACGTTCCAGGGCCACCAGGGCATCTTTCGCCGTGGCATCATCAACGCGAATGACGTTGACCGGCGTACCGGCCGCCAGGTTTTCCGCGGCCCAGCAAAGATGGGGCAGGTCGATGCGGTACATCGTGGAGCACATGCACACGACCGGGGCCAGGAAATAGATTTCCTGTTCAGGGTGCTTCTTCTTCAGACGATTGACGAGGTGAAGTTCAGTACCGATCGCCCATTTGGTGCCGGGAGGGGCCTCCTCCACCGCCCGAATGATCCTGCCCGTCGATCCCACGACGTCGGCCTTTTCCACGACCTCCTTCATGCACTCGGGGTGCACGAGGATTTTGATGCCGGGATAGTTGGCGCGGAAATAATCGACGTGCTCCGGGCGGAAAATCTGATGGACGCTACAGTGGCCTTTCCAGAGGATGACCGTGGACTTTTCGATGGCCTCCCGGGAATTGCCACCCAATTCTCGGGCATAGGGATCCCATACTGGCATTGCTTCTAAGGGAATGCCCATTTTCAGGGCGGTATTTCTGCCGAGGTGCTGGTCCGGAAAGAAGAGCACGCGTCGTCCCCGGGAGAGCGCCCACTGGAGGGCCACATCCGCATTGGCAGAGGTGCACACGGTGCCCCCGTGCCGTCCGCAAAATGCCTTGAGTTTGGCGGACGAATTGACGTAGGTAACGGGAATTACCTCAGAAATGTCGATGACCTGGCTTAACTGCTGCCAGCACTCCTCCACCTGGTCGATCTCCGCCATGTCGGCCATGGAGCAGCCTGCTTTCATGTCCGGCAGAATGACGGGAATGCGTTCGCCGCGCTGGGCTACTTTTTCCGGCCGATTGGCAAGGATGTCCGCAGTCTCCGCCATGAAATGGACACCGCAGAAGATGATGGCACGGCAGGCTTCGTTCTCGGCCGCCAGGGCACTCAGGCGATAGCTGTCTCCCTGAAGGTCGGAAAGCTCAATCACCTCATCCCGCTGATAATGGTGGCCGAGGATAAGCAATCGCGGACCCATCTCCCGTTTGACGGCCAGAATCCGTTCTCTCAGTTCGTCCGGGGAGAGTTTCTTGTAGGCCTCGAACGGATAGGTTTCACTCTGAGCGGTTTCCAGCACACTTGTCATTGGTCGAGCACCTTATATTGATGAAGGTTGTGGGCAGCAAACAGGATTTTTATCTCCAGCCGGGGGAGAGAATTCACATCTCTCAACGGACCCTGCGGAACTCCACATCGATGACGTTGTCCTCAAACGGCGGCTCCGGCGGCACAGCCGAGTCGCTTGAGTAAAACCACCAGGCTGATCCGGCACGAGGTGCCCCAACCGTGGTGAACACGAAGCGTCGCGCAAGGTACCTGCGGAGTGCTGCCTTGATGAAATCCCTCATTGGGCGAAAGAGCAGGGCAAAGCCGATCACATCGGTGATCAATCCCGGGGTTAGCAGGAGGACTCCTGCCACAAGTACGAGGAGCCCGTCGAACATGGCGTCGGTGGGAAGTTCACCTCGGGCGAGCTGTTCGTTGAAGCGAAACCAAACGCGGAGTCCTTCCCGGCGAACCTCGGCCGCCCCGATGATCGCCGTGACGACGACCAGGGCCAGGGTTGGCAACCAGCCAATGTGGGCGGCCATCCACAGCAGGATCGCCAGCTCCACAAACGGGAAGATCAGAAACAATCCAAGCAACCAGAGAAAAAACATTCGGGAGACTCCATGCGAATGATTGTCCGGCAGGCAAAACGTCTCGTTTGATTCTCACCGTTAATTTTATCCCGCCAGAGTCCAAAAAAGGCGCTCCGTCGTGTGTTGATGGACCGGAGCGACGATATTACTTGATCGATCGGGTTTATTTTGTGTGCCTATTTTGCCTATCTTTCTGGCGTTGGCAAAAAGGTTGGGAGACGAAGAACGGTTGTGCCGATTCAGTCGGAAAGCCCGAAGCGACACGGTTCGGGGCCGGGATCGGTGTTGGGTTACTCGGTTCCCGACTTCCGGAGGGGATGGCTGCTCTCCAATCGCCTTTTGCACAGGTGGTATAATCGGAATTTTCAGCGACGGTCCAATCGGCGCGAACCTGGATGCCAAGTCGTTCCCTGATGGAGAGGAGATAACGTTTTGCCTGCAAGCCGAGCTGTCAGGTGGGGGAAATCTCGCCCGAATTACCCGGCGGCGACTGGTCATGGGGCTAACGAACCGCAAAAAGGTGGGCGAATTGCAATTTCCGGGATCGCTGGGTGTGAGCAGGTCGTGAGCCGGTGAGGGCGTATCCCTTGGAAACGGCCAAGGAGCGGTTTCGGCTGTGTGCCGGCCGTTGATCAATACACGGAATGGGAGTGGATCTTGATGGGAATTGCAGAACTCTCCACCAACCACAGCATTCGTCCGGCAGTGGAGCTCAGCATGTCCGCCCAAACGATGTACGACAAATGTGTCACCCTTGCCAGGAATCTCTGGTGGACCTGGCAACCGGACGTGATCAACCTCTTTCGCGATCTTGATCCCATTCGATGGCGGCAGTTGGACCACAATCCGGTGGCCCTCCTGGCAGAAATGACTCCGGAGCGGTTGGAGGCGCGGGTGGCCGAGCTAGCCCTGCAGAGCCGGATCAACCAGGCCTACCGTCGGCTCAAGGAGTACCTCTCGGAACGTCCCCTGTGGGCACGTACGAACGCTGGGGTCCTTGGTTCGAAGCCGGTGGCGTACTTCTCTCTGGAGTATGGTGTTCACGAGTCTGTGCCCATCTATTCTGGGGGTTTGGGGGTTCTTTCGGGCGATCACTGTAAGAGCGCGAGTGACCTAGGCGTGCCCCTGGTGGCCATCGGGTTGTTTTACGATCAGGGGTACTTCAAGCAGCATTTGACGGTCGATGGCTGGCAGGAGGAAGAGTACATCGACGTGGATGTCACTAAGTTGCCCCTCGACCTGGTGACGGACGCACAGGGCAAACCCATCATCATCACACTGGAAACGCGCACTTCGCGTCTGATGGCCAAAGTGTGGCAGATGCGCGTGGGGCGGGTCAACATTTACCTGCTGGATACCGATGTGGAGGGGAACAGCCCCGAGGACCGCGAATTGACCAGCCGCCTCTATGGCGGTGATAACCGCACGCGGATTCGGCAGGAGTTGGTGGCGGGTGTGGGCGGCGTGCGGGTCCTGCGGGCTTTGGGGATCAAGCCGGGTGTCTATCATCTCAACGAGGGTCACAGTGCCTTCGCCGTCCTGGAGGTCATTCGGGAAAAGATGATGGACGACGGCCTCAGCTTTGACGAAGCCTTCCGCGAGGTTCGCCAGTGCACTGTTTTCACCACCCATACGCCGGTTCCTGCGGGACATGACCGCTTTGACGCGGGACTTGTCGAGGAACACCTCGGACCACTGCGCGACGCCCTCGGGATCTCGCACGAGACGCTGATGGGGCTGGGACGCGTGGAGCCCTCGCGGATGGACGAACCATTCTGCATGACGGTGCTGGCCCTGAAATGCTCGCGAAAGGCCAACGCGGTGAGCGCCCTTCACGGGCGGGTAACGCGTCAGATGTGGTCCTCTCTGTTTTCGTGGCGCGTGGAAGACGAGGTGCCGATTGGCCATATTACCAATGGTGTCCATATCCCCAGTTGGCTGGCCTGGCAGATGAAGCTCCTCTATGACCGCTACTTCCCCGATCGGTGGTTCGAACGGATGGGGGAACCTGAAGTCTGGCAGGCCATTTACAATGTGGATCCCGGCGAACTGTGGGAAACGCACCTCACGCTGAAGAACCAGTTGCTGGCATTCGTTCGACGTCGGGTGAGCCGACAGTGCCGTCGCCGCAATGAACCGGACGAGGTGATCGAGGCTGCCCGAACGATCCTTGACCCGAATATCCTCACCATTGGTTTCGCACGACGTTTTGCGACCTACAAGCGTGCGCCGCTCATTTTGCACGATATCGATCGGCTTGCGCGAATTGTCAATGATCCGCAGCGGCCGGTCCAGTTTATCTTCAGTGGGAAAGCGCATCCACGGGATACGGCGGGCAAGGAGTTTATCAAGGCCATTGCCAATTTGCGGCATGATCCCCGCTTTGCCAAGCGGATTGTCTTCATTGAGGATTACGACATCAACGTGTGCCGCCACATGATTCAGGGGGTGGATGTGTGGCTCAACACCCCGCGACGACCGCTGGAAGCCAGCGGGACAAGCGGCCAGAAAGCCGTCCTCAATGGCGCTCTCCATTTCTCGGTGCTGGACGGGTGGTGGGCAGAGGCCTACGACGGCTCAAACGGCTTTGCCATTGGGCATGGGGCGACGCATCGCTCCGAACATGTCCAGGACGCGCGGGATGCGGAAAGCTTCTACCATGTGCTGGAAACCCAGGTGATCCCCGAGTTCTACGATCAGGACGCCGATGGCTTGCCACGCCGCTGGGTCCTCCGCATGATGAATTCCATCAGTTCACTGGCATGGCGGTTCAGTTCGCACCGCATGGTGGCGGATTACGTTCGCCTGGCCTATCTGCCGGCTGCCTGCGGGACCAGCGCCGAAATGCCGCGATGAATTTCCGGTTCCCTGTCTGGCGTGAGGAAATACGGGCAATCTTTTAGAAATCGAAGAAAAGGTCTTTCTTGATGCTGGCCGGGAACGTATACGAAGAACTCCGCTGGCGCGGGCTTATTCACCAATGTACCGACGAGGAGACGCTCCCCAAATTGCTCGCCGAGCGACCGCGCACCGTCTATGCGGGCTTCGATCCCACTGCCGATAGCCTCCATGTGGGGCATCTCATGGCGATCATGGTCTTGCGGCGATTTCAGCAGGCGGGCCATCGTCCAATTGCCCTGGTCGGCGGAGCCACGGGAATGATTGGCGATCCCAGCGGCAAGTCGGAGGAACGCAAACTTCTGGCCCTCGACGAACTCCGCCACAATGTGGAAGCGGTGGCCCAGCAACTCCGGCGGTTCCTCGATTTTGATCGCCAGCCGAACGGGGCGCTTCTTCTCAACAACTACGATTGGATGTCGCGGTTCAGCTTCCTCGATTTTCTCCGCGAGGTGGGAAAGCACGTTCCCGTCAATGTGATGCTCACCAAGGATTCGGTGAAAGCCCGGCTCGAGAGGAGTGACTCCGGCCTCAGTTACACCGAGTTCAGCTACATGCTGCTCCAGGCGTACGACTTCGTGTATCTCTATCAGAATTACGGGTGCGAAATCCAGGTCGGCGGGAGCGACCAGTGGGGAAATATCACCGCGGGGATCGATCTGGCCCGACGCCTGCTTGGCGTCCAGCTCTATGGGCTGACGTGCCCGCTGCTCACCAAGAGTGACGGAACCAAGATGGGAAAGACGGAGAGTGGGGCCCTCTGGCTGGACCCGCGCAAAACGTCACCCTATCAGTTCTATCAGTACTGGATCAATCTCGAAGACGACGTGGTGGAAAAGTGCCTCAAGTATTTCACCGACCTTCCCCGCGAAGAAATCGAAGCGGTGGTCGGGGAGCATCTGGCACAGCCGGAAAAACGACTCGGGCAGCGGCGGCTCGCTCAGGAATTGACTCGGCTGGTCCATGGTGAAGAAGGTCTGGCCGCCGCTGAGCGAGCGACGGCCATTCTTTTCGGTGGGGAAATTGATCGCCTGACCGATCGGGAACTGGGCGAAATTTTTCATGATGTCCCCAGTCATGCGGTGAGCCGGGAACGGCTCAACGGGGAAGGCCTGCCGCTCGTGGAAGCCCTCTGTCTGGCTGGGCTCGCCAAGAGCAAAAGTGAAGCCCGACGCATCATTCAGCAGGGCGGTGCCTATGTGAATAACCGGCGGGTGCTTGACCCTGACGCACGCCTCACCCCGTCCGATCTGGCGAGCGAGACCACGATTGTGCTCCGCACCGGCAAAAAACACTACGGCCTATTGCGATTTGAGGGCTAATTCCCCGGCTCATTCGGTTTTTGTCGGCCCGACGCGATAGATCACGTAATCGTTGTCCGGTCGGCAAAACACGGGCTCGAAGTTCAACGGGGGAGTTCGCTGGGTGAGAATGTACTCAAACTGGTACTTCTGCGCCAGATCGCTCAATCTGGCCTCGCCCAAATCGGTGGCATTTCGCGCCCACCACTCACCGCGGATGGGATCGTTGATGAGGTAAATATCCTTGAGTTTTGCCCACCAGGCGACGATAGACCCAGCGTCTTGGGGAATTTCTTTCCAGGTGACCACTTCGCTTCGATTGGCATACCATTTGAACGTGCTCTTGGTGAGTGGGGTGAGGAATCGGGCATCCGCGGGGGTGTTGGCAGAGATCCACTGACAGACTTCCCGCCATTGCCGAAATTCCCGGCGAGCGATGGGGTCCTCCTGCCAGATAGACCACCAAAGGGCGGTTTGCCCACTCTGCCAGGTACTCCACATGACGTCTGTCCATTCCGTTCGAGGCAGGGTGGCCTGCGTGCGGACCGGCACATAGCTGCTCAGATGGAAGACACATCCCACAGTTCCCAGCGTGACCAGAGCCGCCCGAGAAGGGCCGGGGACGGCAATCCGATTGCTGGCCACCATTCCGATCCACAGGGCCGCTCCTAGCGGAACCGCGACGTCCGAAAGTCGGAACCAATAGTAGCGGAGCACTGCCGCTGCAAACTCGGGCCAGATAGTCACACTCCATGCAAGCATCCAACCACAGAGAGCGATGACCAGGCTTCCCAGAACAAACCGATGAATTCGTTGCCAGGCTTCCGTGCCCCGCCACCCATGCGATGCACCAAGAAACAGGCCGGTAAGAATGAGAAACCGTGTGGCGTCCTCAGGGCGAAAACATCCTGGCACGAGGTGATGGGCAAGACGCTCGAACGTGTAAATCCGATGGGCTTCGCGGAGAATCTCCGGCGGCACGTTCCACGTCAGGGCAAGTGAAGGAACAACACCCGGCAGTGCCAGAACCCCCGCTATCAGCACGGCAGGCAACAACATTTTCCAGTGCGGCTGTCGGCCGTTCATCAGCCATGCCACGAAAAGCGCCACAAGGGACCAGCCACCGACCAGAACATGGAAGGCAGTGGCCAGCCCCATCAGGATGAGGCTGGCCTTCCACTGTCCAGCAGCGAGCATGCCCAAACCGAACAAAACAACGGCATACGCAAAGCCCTTGGCCTCCACGCCCCCGATGACCCATTCTCCGGCCATGGCCATCCGTTCCTGAAAGGCCGCAAAAAGAATCGCGCCTAACACGAGCGACCATCCGCGTAGCCCCAGACACCTGCCCAGAAAGCACCAGCCGGCGGCAAGTAACGCCCAGGTGAGGACGCGTCCGGTCCAGGCCAGCACTGGCAACGGAAGAAAAAGCGACAACCAGCCAAACGTGAAATAAAACACCGCGTGCGCGTCGCCAGTAGCGAAGAAATCGTCCCGCGGACACCACTGAGGGTTCCAGAAGTGAACGGCTTTCCCGAGGTAGTACGGTTCGTTGACATCGGGGACCGGCCACGCTCCCTGCCATGCGAAGGCCACCAAAACCACGAGCCACTCCCCAATGCGAACCGGGAGCACCCTCAGTGACGGGCACGCGCTTGTGAGACTAAACCGTTCGAGAACCATGAACTCCTGAACAACTCGGTGGACCTGAGGCGAAAATCTGTTTGCCGTCGAACTTTCGCTGTCGCGAACGGACTTGGCGGAAAACAAGCGGATTATCGCCTTATCATACCACGTGGAAGGGGCACGGATCGGTCGGCATGAAGAAGGAATCGGCCCACCGAGCCTCGGCGGACCCGAGGTCGTGTTGCATCAGATAAGCCTGGAAAAAATGTGGATTGCCCATTTCGGCTGACGATCAAATGAATAAGCTGTGCCGCTCGGAGGGCTTATGGGGATGAATCAAGGTGTATGAAAAGGGTGGGTTGTAACCAATAAGTGGACTCCGAGGCATCATAATGGTGTCCGAAACTTGCTGGTCGCATTCTGACGTGGTGCTCATTTTGTGCGCGGGTGATGGGGTTCGGTGGAACAACTATTTGGGCGTTCCCAAGCAACTGGCGCCCCTCGGTGGTGTGCCCGTTCTGCAACGTTCGACGCAACTGGTGCAGGAGCTAACCGAGTGTGTACCGGTGGTGGTCACTGCTGGCGAGAGGCTCGCGCAGCCGGCGACCCGGCTGTTTTGCCCGGCGCGACGCCGCTGGATTGTGGAAACCTTAGCCGCCACAGCGAATCTTTGGGGCCGAAGTACGATTGTCCTGCTGGGGGATGTTTTTTACTCCAGGGAGGCTATGCGAGGGATTTTCGAGTGTTCGGGAGACCTGATCTTTTTCGGCAGGACTGGCGCCAGTTTCCTTTCCGGCAAGCGTTATGGTGAGATCTTTGCCCTGAAATTTACTTCCTCCGCTGCCCCTTTTGTACTCCAGGGTCTTGAGCGTGTTATCCAGAAGGCGGAACGTGGAGGGCGGGGCAAACTTTGGGAATTGCTGGAGGATTTGCGAACCGCTGGCAGGACCGCCGTAGCGTTCCAGCATGTTGAAGATGAAACCGACGATTTTGACTGCCCAGAGGATTATCGGCGGATGGTCTGGCTCTATCGGGGTTTTGGATCGCAGAGCAAAGCCGTCCGGACAATGGCAAGGATCGTCGGCCTGTTATTATTCGGACCCCACGCGATCTGGCATCGTTGGAAACAGTGGAGAACCGATCGGCGACGAGCGGGCGAAAACCCTGACCTGGTGCCACGACCACGTCCCGTGCGGTTGGCTGGCTATCACCATCCCGGCGCGTTTTTGTCGGCACCCCAGTATGCGCCACTGGCCCATGAATAAAAAAAACTCGCCAGCGCGGCGATGGCGAACAGGAGGGCCCGCTTCTTCACGTGGGCACCGTGAACCCTGGCCTGCGTCATTCTGATTCCGGGGCCCGGCGGTGATCAGAGTCCACGCTGGTCAGAGTTACTTAAGTCGGCGACGGTTCCCTGCGGGCAAAGTATCGGCCCACCGTCAATCCATCGAAAACTCACGCTGGTCGAGTCTTTTTTCCCGTTCTTTTGTATCGCCCGTTAAAGGCTTTCTCTTGAGCAATTGCCATCCTAACCCACTCATCGACGCGCGGCAAGACACCCCTCCCCGGCAGGGGCCAGCGACAAACTGCTTGACTGGTTGGGGCCATTACAGCACAATAGTAAATGGTTAAGCTATTGGCGGTTCATGCGTTTTCCGAGTGGTTACGAAGAAGCGGTTTTGTGGTTTCCTGCTGTAGTGGAGGGTTTTGCCATGCGCCATCGTGCTTTCACACTGGTTGAATTACTTGTTGTCATTGCGATTATCGGGATTTTAATTGCTCTCTTACTGCCGGCGGTACAAGCTGCCCGGGAGGCTGCCAGGCGATCTCAGTGCACAAATAATTTGAAGCAGATTACCCTAGCGGCGCACAACTTCCACGACGTTTACAAGCGGTTGCCTTGCGGAACAAACGACCCCTTGTGGGTGAAGGGGTTCACAAGGTATGGAACGACCACCCGCATCGATTGTGTGGATGTGTATTCGTTCCGTGTGACTCTGCTACCCTATATCGAACAGCGGGCTTTGTATGATGTGATCACGGGTTATTGCAAGCAGGCGTCCGAGACCAACCCGTATGTTTGGAACACGGGCAATGGCAATTGCAACATTCCGCTACCGTGGGCCCCGGACGACATGTACGATGGGCGTCCTAATCCGTTTGAGACCTATATTGCGACCTACGTCTGCCCATCGGATTCGAATGCGAATACGTCTCAGCGCACCAACGTCTTGGGGTGTGGTAATTACGTGGGAAACCGTGGCGATGCGCCAGTGGGGGATACATGGCGCGAAACGCGTGGCTTGTTCGGGCCGGGCAACTGGGTTGTGATCGATATGGCCGGCGTGACGGACGGAACCAGTAATACGGTGTTCCTCTCAGAAACCTGTGCAGGGAACGCGGACTCGCTGGCGGGTGATGTGAACATTAAGTCGGGTATCGGGACGAGTGTGAATCCGGTTCGGCAGGCACCAGCCGTATGTTTGACTCTGCGAACCGCCCAAAACACGATTTCCGGTGGTACGTCCTCGGCAAAAGCTCGTCGCTGGGCTGATTCCCGTAACTGGTATGGCGTGTTTTTCACCTGCTTGCCACCCAATACGGTGTCCTGTGGTCCGGAGCGCGAAGCACTCATTACGGCCTCAAGTTATCATCCGGGCGGGGTGAATGTGGCGTTCGTCGATGGTTCAGTTCGCTTCATCAGCGAGACGATTGACGCTGGAGACCCAACAAAAACGCTGCCCGCGCCAAATCCCAATGAACCACACCAATACACGGGTCCTTCGATCTACGGTGTATGGGGTGCCCTTGGCACACGTGCTGCCAACGACACAGCGTCGCTCTGACGTAATCTTTTGCGCGGTTAGGGTCAAAGGTTTCCGTCGATTCTAACAAAGTCGATTTTCGAAAGCAGGATGATATCTATGAACATGAGACAGGTTCAGCTTGCGGGCTTTCTTTCGTCTGTATTGTTGTTTTCGGTTTGGATCTCTGGGTGTGGTCAAAGTGGACCGAAAACTGCTCAGGCGATGGGTGTGGTCACCTACAAGGGCCAACCCGTGGAAGGAGCCAACGTCATGTTTAGCCCGACCACCCAAGGACAGGGAGTGGCCGCCATGGCGGTGACGGATGCCGCCGGGAAGTTCACGCTTCAGACCGCGCAGGGGAAACCTGGTGCTGTCCCCGGTGAATATGTGGTTATGATCACCAAGACGGAAATGGTACCCACAGGAGAGAAAGTCCCTAAACCGGAAGGTGGCATGGAAGACGTCATGACGACGAAACATCTTCTCCCCGAAAAGTACAGGTTTCCGTCCTCGACACCATTGAAAGTCAAAATCGAAGAGGGCAAAGTCAACGAGTTTCAATTCAATCTCGAAGACTGACCGCTCTCTCGATCGAGTTCATGCGCGGAGCCGCCTGAGACGCTCAATCGTTTCAGGCGGTTTTTCTGTTTGACTCGATACTGCACTCACACGTGGCGGTGAAGAGATCCGTTTGCGTTGCGAACGCTCTTGGCGACGGAATGCCAACAAATTGAAACTGGACAAACTAATAAGACTCACAGAGAAAGGATCAAGTTATTCCTTGAGGCAGCTAGGCAGGAAGAAGCGGTGTTTCACAGTGAGAATGATGGTAGTGGCAGGTAAACATGGGCTCAGATTGGTGTTTCAGCAGCCACAGTGCTCGCTTCGCGCGTACCACCATCCTCTTGCATGAGCGATTGAGTAGTCGCAGAGTGTCCTAGCTTATAACAAGCTTCTCAGCGTCTACCGGTAGGGGCAATTCATGAATTGCCCCTACCAGGGCCAGTCACAGCACACGGCCGAGTGGCACCGGGCACGACAGGCGTGCCCCTCCGACCTTTTTCCGGAGGGACGTGCTTGTCAGGTCCGCCGTTTGACGTTGGATCATCCATTCGCTTTCGGCGGGGACTGAAGTCCCGCGCCGAAAGCGGGGCTAAAGCCCCGCACTCCATGGAGTGCGGCGATTCATCGCCGCTTTTTCGTGAAGGCTTTAGCCTTCACAACCTTGGCGTCGGTCCGGATGGAACGACGATAACCGGTCGCGGTGGAATTCGACCCTCCAATCCACACAATGGAGGTCCGCACAATTGGAGGGACCCGCTTGTCAGGTCCGTTTTTTTCGAGCGTTGATAATCCATTTCGTTGCGCGGGCACGACAAGCGTGCCCCTCCGACCTTCGGAGGGACGTGCTTGTCAGGTCCGTTTTTTTGGAGGGACGTGCTTGTCACGTCCGTAATACAGCGCTCGATCATCCATTGTCTTTCCGCGGGGACTGAAGTCCCACGCCGAAAGCGGGGCTAAAGCCCCGCACTCCATATGGAGTGCGGCGATTCATCGCCGCTTTTTAGTGAAGGCTTTAGCCTTCACAACCTTGGCGTCGGCCCGGATGGAACGACGATAACCGGTCGGGGCAATTCATGAATTGCCCGGACAACGTCGGAGGGACCTGCCTGTCAGGTCCGATGAACACCGGTTGACAACTCATTCCCTTTCACCGGGCACGACAGGCGTGCCCCTCCGAACGATTTCTCGGAGGGACCCGCCTGTCAGGTCCGTTTTTTCTCGGAGGGACGTGCTTGTCACGTCCGCTTATTCGATGTTGGATAATCCATTCCCACTCCCCGGGCACGACAAGCGTGCCCATCCGGGCCCCCTCCCCAGAGATATAACCACTTTTTCTCCACCAACCGGAACTCGAACGTCCAGACGGGCTTGTTTCTTCGGGCCGTTTAAAATGGCGAACTGTTTGCGGCGCCTGCTGGGCAATTACAATGGGGAAAAGCATCCCTGATTAGCGGTGTTGTTTTGTTGTGGCCGGAAGGGGTCTAAAATGGACGACGTTGTACGGGCATTTTTAGAAAATGAGCAGAAGCTCCGGCTTGTTAGGCGGCTGGGAGTGGGCGGATTCGGCGAGGTTTGGGACGCCGAATCTGACAGTGGAGTTCGCTCCGCCATCAAGGTTTCGCATCAGACGATCGACAATACCAATCCTGCCGTTCAAAAAGAGCTGCAAAACCTCAAGCTCATCCGGGCCCTGACGGGCCATCCCCACATCGTCAGTCTTCTCGACTACTGGGTGGTCTCCGGATATTTGGTCACCCGGTGGGAACTTGCGACCGACGGAACACTCCTCGACATGCTGGAAAGATACCGCCAGGACGGGCAACCGGGCATTCCTCTCAAACAACTTATCAAGTGGATTTATGAGGCGGCAGATGGCCTGGACTTTCTTCACGAGAAGGGGATTTATCACCGCGACATCAAGCCGCAGAACCTGCTCCTTTTCCACGGGCATGTGAAGCTGGGAGATTTGGGGTTGGCGAAATTGGTGGGGGCCAGCACGGCGTCGCACACAGGTTCCGGAACGTTCGGTTATTTGCCGCCCGAGGCCTGGGAGGAGCACCGGCTGACGCGAAGCGTGGACCTTTACTCCCTGGCGGCAACGTACATCAAGCTGCGGACGGGGCAGGAACCGTTTGGTAGGAACCCCGTGGAGATTTTCGAACGGCAGCGGACGGGCCGGCCCGTGCTGGACGGGCTCCTACCGGAAGAGGCAGACTTGGTGCGGCAAGCGCTTGCTCCCCGGCCGGAAGACCGGCCACGGGACGGCGCGGCGGCCTGGGTGCGGAGCTTATACAGGGCGCTACGGGGCGAAGGCCGATCAGGTGCGGGCGTGCCTTCCACGGGGCCTGCTGCGGGTGCCAGCCAGGCCACGTTTTCGGCATCGCCTCCGGGCCTGCGGCCCGTGGTAGCACAGCCAGGGGTGGGGGTGGGCGAATGGGGACATTCTGCTCCCGCCGCTCGTCCAGCATCTCCCCCTGCGGGTTTTGCTCCCAAAGGCGACAAGGCCGGAGGGGCCTTACATCGGGCTAAGGACCGTACCGAAGAGGAGATGGACCCGGCCATCACCGGGGCCATCGTCGGGGCCATCTTTTGGGCCATCCGCGGGGCCATGAGCAATGGCATCGGCGGGGCCATCGCCGGGGCCATCGTCGGGGCCATCTTTGGGGCCATCGGCGGGGCCATCTTTGGGGCCATCGGCGAGTCCATCGGCGGGTCCAGTATGAAGTGGAAAAAGCGGGCCAAGTAACCGAAAATACAGCGCCCTGTTTGTAAGCATGGGTGCGAAGGACCACCCCTTCGCTGCCTGATCAATGCTTGCCCGACCAAAAGTCGTTGGAGGCATTGCCCCAAGCCCATCGCGTGAAAATGCTGGCATACGTGGGGCGGAAGCTTCCGCAAGGGACCCGCGACGGGGCGGACCTGGTGCGGCAGGCGGTCAAGACTTGTCCTGCGTTTTGCCGTGGGCACGACAGGCGTGTCCCTACGAACGATTTCTCGGAGGGACGTGCTTGTCACGTCCGCCGTTTGACGTTGGATGGTCCATTGCCTTTCGGCGGGGACTGAAGTCCCGCGCCGAAAGCGGGGCTAAAGCCCCGCACTCCATATGGAGTGCGGCGATTCATCGCCGCTTTTTCGTGAAGGCTTTAGCCTTCACAACCTTGGCGTCGCTCCGGATGGAACGACGATAACCGGAAGGGGCGATTCATGAATCGCCCGGACAACACATGGACCATGGCCAAACCAGATTCCGGTAGGGACAATTCATGAATTGCCCCTACCAGGGCCAGTCACAGCACACGGCCGAGTGGCACCGGGCACGACAAGCGTGCCCCTCCGACGCCTCGCACGCCCCATTTCACGGTGTTTACAAAAGTGGGGATGCATCAGCTCCCTCCGCTGGTGTCATTACCCTGCCGGAGGATGCTCCCCCGCGCTCGGCGATGAGGGAATCCAGTTCCTGTTTCAGACGGGGGAGGATTTCATCGTAAGTGAAGCTGCCCAGACTGATCGGACCCCGTTTGAGGTTGACATACCTCGGACCGCACCACAGTCCCAGATCAGCATCGTCCGTCTCGCCCGGCCCGTTGACCCGGCAACCCATCACGGCGATGGTGATCGGGTAATCTGCCGCGTAGGCGGTGAGTTCCCGCACTTTCTCGGCAAGCTCCACAAAAGCAGCGTTCTCCACACGTGAACAGCTTGGGCAGCTCACGATATTGAGTCGGCCGGGGATCCACGGTTCCACGGTCACCCGACCTGCCAACACGTCCTCCACGATTTGCCGCCCTGCCAGGACCTCTTCGTGTTTTCTTTCGTTGGGGAGCGTGAGCGACACACGGATTGTGTCGCCGATTCCAGAGGCCAGCAGCGGGACGAGCGCCGCCCGGGTTTTGAGGATTCCCTCCGGCGGCATCCCTGCTTCGGTGACTCCCAGGTGCAGGGGCACGTCCGGCCGAACGGCTGCAAATCGCCGGTTCAATTCCACGACCAGCCGGGGATCGGAATCCTTCAGGGATACGCAGTACTGCGTAAAACCGAGGCGGTCGAGCAGCTCGCAGTGCTCGAAGGCAGACTCCAGCATCGGCGATATCTTGTCCTCGGGTGGGAATTTGTCCCGCTTGGCCGGATCGACGGAACCGCAATTAACCCCCACCCGCAGTGCACACTCATACCTGGCAGCCACTTCTGCAATGAACCGCACCTTATCCTGCCACGGCACCTGGGGTTGGTGGTGGTAGAGATGTCCCGGATTGTAGCGAACCTTGTTGACGAACGGGGCAACTTCCGTAACCAGACGATAGTTTTCCTGGAGATCCACCGACAGATTGGCTTCGGTCCGCTCGCGAATTTCCCGCAGGGCGTCCGCATCTTTATGGCTATCCACAGCGATCCGAACAATGCCGGCGCCCGCCTGGCGGAGCTGCTCAGCCTGGGCAGCGGTGGCCGCCACGTCCTGTGTTTTTGTGGCGCACATGCTTTGGACAACGATTGGGTGTCCCCCTCCAAAGACGACGGTGCCCACCCGGACGACGCGTGTCGAATTCCGCGGCATACTCACCTCAATGGACTATCAAAGTGCTACCTGTTCCAGGAATCGTGAAGTGCGAGGATGTTCCGGCGCGGCGAAGACCTGATGAGGCGGTCCATCTTCAATGATTTCCCCGTCGGCAAGGACGATCACGCGATCGGCTACCCGCTGGGCAAAGGCCAACTCGTGGGTGACGAGGATGAGCGTCATCCCGTCGCGGCGCAGATCTTCGAGGACGGCGAGCACCTCGGCCTTCAATTCTGGGTCGAGGGCGCTCGTGATCTCGTCACACAGCAGGCCGAAAGGCTCCATCGCCAGAGCTCGGGCAATCGCCACCCGCTGTTTCTGACCGCCCGAGAGCTCCCGCGGATAAGCATCGCCGCGATCCGCCATGCCCACCCGAGCCAACAGCGCCAGCGCTCGACGTTCCGCTTCCTTGCGGGGCATTTGATTGACATGGATAGGGGCTTCGATGATATTCTGAAGGGCCGTCAAATGGGGAAAAAGCTGGAAGTCCTGAAAGACCATGCCCAGCCGCTGGCGGATGAGGCGAAGGGTGGCGAATGGTGCTGGCCGCTTCCCGGGTCGCAGCACATGGGGGCCAATCCGCACGATGCCCGCATCAAACGGGCACAGCCCATTCAGGCAGCGGAGAAGGGTCGATTTCCCCGCTCCGCTCGGTCCAATGATGGCCACCGTCTCACCGCGGGCGACGTGAAAACTCACGTTACGGAGCACCACGCGGTGACCGAAGCGTTTCCACAGACCTTCCACCTGGACGTGGAATTCCTCTCGGTTCACTATCCTTTTCCCCAGCGTTTTTCCAAGTGTCGGGATAAAGCACCCAGGGGCACCGCCAAAATCAGGTAAAGCATCGCCGTTACAAAACCAATCTCAAGATATTTTAGGCTGGACTTGGCCAAAATTTGATACTGCTTGGTCAATTCCACAACCGCCACAATGCTGACGATGCTGGTGTCTTTGAAGAGGGCGATAAAGTCGTTCGTCATGGGCGGAAGGATGGTTCGAATAGCCTGAGGGAGGATGATTCGCCGAAATGTGAGGATACGGCCCATCCCCAGCGACGCTGCGGCTTCCCACTGTCCCGCAGGAATGGCCCGAATCCCTGCCCGATAGATCTCGGCCTCGTAGGCGGCGTAATTGAGCCCAAAGCCCAGAATCGCGGCCGCCATCGGCGAAAGCCGCAGCGAAACCGGCAGGCCATACGCCTCAGCCACGGTGGGGAGTCCGTAGTAGAGAAAAAACAGAAGCAGCAGCACCGGAATGCCGCGGAAAAACTCCACGTAGGCAACGGCTGCCCAGCGAAGGGGCCACGGTCCGAACAGCCGGGCCAGCGCGATGGGCAGCCCCAGAACAACGGCGACCGCCATACTCACCACTGACAGATAGGTCGTGACACCCGCTCCCTGCAGGAGCAGGGGAAAATACGTGCGGAAGGTCCAGCGGCGCCGGGCCTCCGCCAGGACATCGGTCAGCTCAGCACGAGCCAGTTTTTCCTGAGCGTCGTTCCAAAGGCCCCATTTTTCGTAGATCTTGCGAAGCGTTCCGTCGGCAATCAAACTGTCCAGGGCGCGATCCACCTCGGCGGCCAGCGCCTCGTCTTCTTTCCGAAAGGCGATGGCATAATATCCCTCGCCCATGGGCTCACCGAGGAATTTCAGCTCGGGATTGGGTTTGGCGAAGTACACGGCGATCGGCAGATCCATGAGAACGGCGTCGATCCGCCCGAGTTCAAGATCCAGATAGGGTTCCGTCTGGTTGCCGTAGAGCTTGGGGGAAAAGCCCATCTCTTCGAGGAGTCGCTGAGCGGCGGTTTCTTCCAGGGTGCCCACCGTGCCCCCCAAGGCCAGTAATTCCTCCAAATTTTGAAAACGCGTTTCGTCTTTGCGAACGACAAGCTGGAGCGTGTATACATAATACGGTCGCGAAAATCGCACCACCTTTGCCCGATCGGGCGTGACTTCCAGGCCATTCATGGCAAAGTCGAAATCGCCCCGCTGAAGCCCCGCCACGAGGCTCATGAAATCGTACTGGACCCATTCGATCGGCCGTCCCAGACGTTTGGCTAGGGCCTCGGCCAGGTCCACCTCAAACCCAATGACCCGATGCGGATCGGCGGGGTCCTGGAAAATGTAGGGTGCCCCTCCTTCGGCATCCGCTGCCCAGCGGAGAGGTCGCATCTCTTCGGCAAAAGCAAAGCCGGGCAGAATGCCCAACACCATAAGGAGAATGACCTGGCGACCGGCAAAAAGGCCGTTCAGAAACTCTGTCACGTGGCCCCAGATCGCGGGGCGGGATACGGAATTCTCACTCATTCTCCACAGGCTCGATGACTATTTCCACGGACAGTTCTTTCACTGGTTCTTTCAGTTTCCCGGCGAGCCGAACCGGCTTCTTCCGATAAGTGACATTCTCGTCAATTTCCTCTTCCTGCCAGAGGAGCTCTCCCGAGGAAGGCAGGACCCGAACGCGAACTGCCTGGCGGCCTTCACCGACGATCCAGCCCTGGTCCGTCCGCTTCCAGGGCGAGTAGGTGATGACCGCCTCTTCAAATTCCTGCGGCGAGCCAAAAGCGACTTCGTCCCGCACCGTGAGACGCCCCCGGCCTGTTCGCTCATAGGTGAAGGTGCGCACCAGTCGTTCCAGCTCTTTGACGGCATACGCCGAAGAGATATCCATTTTCAGAACGTCCCGCTGTTCTGTGAACTGCGTTTCAAGAATTTTCGCCCGGGCATCGCTACCAGGACGTTGAAGCTGCCCTGCCACCACGGGAACAGGGTGACCGTAGGAGTTAAGGACTTTACTCTCGTAACGTCGACTGCTGAAGGTTCTCGCCGTGTAAACCTCCGCCCCAGGATCGACGAGCGGAACACCTCCGGCCAGTGTCACCACAAAACTGCCCACGTCGTTGTGATTGTGATGCTCTGCGTTATGACCACCTTTCAGCGCAACGGCCAGCTTGTCGGGGGAAAGGTCGGCCGGACGGGCAATGAGGATTCCCGCATCGGGGAACCAGTCCCGCAGTTCGTGCCGCCGCGGGGTTTCGGCTTTTGCCGGCCGGTCTTGCAGCGAATTGGGCATCGCAAAGACGGCCATTTCCGGCAAAAAGCTGCTGAAGCCCGCGCCCGGTCCCACATGGCGGCGTTCCAGTTCTAACAGGCCGAGCTGGTATCGCCGACTCAGGTAGGCCATCAGCACAGGATCGGGACGCGCCCCGAAGTGGCAATCGGCGAATGCCGGATACAGCCCCGGTGCAATCTCCATCCGGAATCCAAACAGAGCAATGGGCACAATCCTGGGATCAGCGAAGAGATCGAGATGACCGCCAGTGGCCTGGTAGAGCGTTTCACCAAGCAAGGTGAAATGGCCGAAGCCGTAGTTCCAGTATCCAATCCCCTCCGAGCAGTAACCGTCCTCGGTAAAGCCTTTCAAAAAGTATTGGATGTACTTTTCTGCGGCGGCGACAAAGAACGCCCGACGCTGGGGATCGCGGATATTCTCCAAAGCCGCTCCCACCACGTTGGCCAGACACACGGCGTTCCAGTTGTTGGTTCCTGTGAGCCACCACAAACGGGGATTGCCCGTGTTCACCGCCTTCTCAAACGGGGCGAAAATCCGCCGTTCGAGTTCTCTCGCAATGAGTTGCCGGGTCTCGGGGGAAAGTTTGTCCGCCAGCCAAAAATCGACGGTAGCCAGATTCCATGCCGTGCCCGACGACCCGAGGTCGATTTCCACCGTCCGTCCATAGAAGTTGTCCAGTCGGCCATCGTGGGCGGGCATGACCCATGTCTTCTCCGCGGCCAGCGCTGCGATGAGCTTCTCGATCTCAGGGATAAATCGACCGCGATTTTCCAGGCACTCCGCCGCTGCGAGGGTTCCCAGTCGGGATCGCCGCGCGCTGTAGGGTCCCTCGTAGCGACGCCGATTTCCAGTACGGGAAAAATCGAGATAAAGATCGTCAGGCAGATCGGGGATGGGCGTCCGCAATTCTCTTTCCGCCGTGCCTATGACTTGAGAGAAGTCCTCATGTTTCGCCAGGGTTTCCCATACGGTGCGGTCGGATGCCGGCCTTCCCACGCCGCGGGGTTCTTTAGGAAGATATTGCGCCCAGAACTGCACCCGCTCAGCCGGCACACCCCCGTCGACCGGCTCCCCGCGAACAGCACCGGCGGTAGCAACGAGCAAGGTCCCCACAATGAAAATGTAGATTGTGTCACCGGGGAAATTCCTTCGCCCTACTTTCCACGAAAAAGACCACCGCCCGGTTTCCGGATGGATTGCGTTGAATCGGATCATGGCTTTTCCTCCCCACTCATGGGCTCAACGACCGAATGACGTGTTTCTGCCGCGTGGTGGGCATTCCGCGCGTTCCACCGGCAACATCTCGTGAAGGTTCTCAACACTTGGCAGTTTTAATGGCGAGGACGTGGACTGGCGATCTCACAGAGGGCAACGCAGCATTCTCGGCCTAAACGAAAGACCGTACCTGCAACAACTCGCGTTACGGCGGGCCACAATTTTCTGGACGCACGCACGATGGGATCAATCGAACGTCGTCAATCGCATGCCAAAATGTTTTAACACCACGTGGAACACGTCGGTATCCCGGGCAGGCTCCGGCGGCAGTATTCCCGGGTGGGAGCTGATCAGCACCGTCCGCTGGGACTTATCGCGAACGGGCGCACCGTGCGATCCCTGAACCAGTTCCGCCTTCAGAGGAATACCCCGGGTGTTGGGATCAAAAAACAGTTCGACGGGATCATACCCAGGTTTGCGGTGGATGTCCACCTTCCTGGCGAACGGGGGTGCCAGGTGATCCTCCAGCCAGTAGTAGTACGCGAACCACGCATCCGGCTGCGCACTGAGAATGACCTCTCCGCTCCGCGGATGGTTGAGGTGGTACCGCGATCGTTCTTCCAGGGCCAGTACCTCGTCCACACCGGGAAGACCTCGGAAAAGCCCCACCACTCTTTCAATCACGTCAGGCTCGGCATCTTTTACGTAGATATGCGCCACCTGGTGATCGGCCAGGGCCCAGGCCGCACTGTTTTCGGTGTCAAGGTACTCCCCGTCTTTTTCTTCACGCACCTTCAGCAGGCCGGCTTCCCGGAGAATTCGGTTGGGATACACAACCCGTTCCACGGGAGTGATGACGTATTCTCCAGCAACCAGCCAGAGAGGGTCTCCATCGTAGGCGTCGCGGAGACCGGTCATCAATCGGCCGAGGACTTCGTCCAGTTCCTGGACGGCTTTCATCGCGGCGGCACTCTCCGCGCCATCCCGCTGTGCCGCGTAGTCCAGATGGGGAAGATAGATGTAGAAAAAGTTTGGCCGATATTCCTGCGCAAGCAGGATGGCGGATTCCACAATCCAGCGCGTGCTCTCGATGTTGGCCAGCGGTCCCCAAAAGCGATGCAGGGGGAAATCCCCCAGGGCCTCCCGCAGTTTCAGATAGAGGTCCTCCGGGCGTGTGTAACACCAGAGGGTCTCGGTGCCGTCGGGATTGTGGATCGGTGCCGGCGTGCAGATGTACTCGGCCCCACACTCTTTGGAATGGAGAGGAAACCAGGCCGCGCTCACCAGACCACGCTCATGATGATAGAGAAAGTCCCACAATTGCGGTGCCTCAATGCAGTCATTGGGAGACGTCCACATTTCCACTTCATCGCGATCCCGCCAGTAAAAGCCGTTGGCGATCACCCCGTGTTTATCGGGAAGCCGGCCGGTGGTCATATTCGCTTGCACGGGACAGGTGACCGCGGGGAAGCTGGGGACCAGGTCCACGATCTCCCCGCCCGCCGTCATCTCCTGAAGGTTTTGCATCCGGGCGACATCTTTTTCCCGCAGATGGGGCACCGACAGAAGCACGACATAGTCGTCGAGTTTGGCAGTACTCATCCGGTGTATCTCACTGTGTTAATTGTCCTTGCGCTGCTTGGCTGCACAACTTGTTCTCTGAATCTGCAATTTTTATCACACACGGGGGATCCCGACAATTGCTGACTCATTTCCACCTTTCCTGTGCCGATGGGGACGCGAGCGTCCACACGGGTGATCGTGGGGCAACATTCAACCCAGAGCGACCTGCCTGTGAGGTCTTCATTCGGAGGGACCTGCTCGTCAGGTCGGCATCTTCGGAGGGACGTGCTCGTCACGTCCGCTTTCGGAGGGACCTGCCTGTCAGGTCCGCTTGTCAGCCTTGGATGATCCACCCCAATTCATTGGACCCGACAAGCGGGTCCCTCCGACTCCAATCCATCGCGTTGCGGTCGGGGCAATTCATGAATTGCCCCTACGGCGCACCGTGCCCGCGGCGTACCGTAGGCTTTTTGCAAAAGTGGGGAGGGATCGGGGGTCAGCCCGCTTGTTCGACAAACGGCCGCAACGCTTCGTAGGCCCGCCGCGCCGCGTCGAACCCCAGATGGCTGTGGCGACTCAGCTCCACATAAACTCCTTTGCCGTAGCGAACCTGACGGAGGGCTGTGAACACCTCCGCAATGTCCAGCTCTCCTTCGCCGAACATGAGATGTTCGTGAACGCCGCGGCGCATGTCTTCGATATGCACATTGACCAGGAGCGAACCGTGGAGCGTGATGATGTCGCTCAGCTTTCCCTCCTGCTGGCAAATGACGTGACCCACATCGAGAGTGAGCCGACATCCTGTGTCGGGCGAGCGCTCGCGGAGTTCGTCGAATCGTTGGACGGTGTCAATAAACATTCCCGGTTCGGGCTCCAAACCGATCGGCATACCGAATGCGGCCGCCTCGTCGCAGAGACGTTTCAGGCCCTCTGTGAGCCAGCTCCACGCATCATTCTCCGCGACTTCTGGGTGCCTGATGCCCGACCAAATTGATAGACAATCGGCGTTCAGCGCCACAGCGCAGCAAAGGGCGTGGCGATAGAACTGCATCCGCCGCTGTCGTTCCGCTGGAGTGGGCGAGATGAGACTCGGCTCATGCTTCCGCCAGGGGTCGAGGAGATATCGCGCCCCGGTTTCGATAACGCACCGCATCTCCAGCCGATCGAGGACATCGCGAATCTCGTGCAGTTGCCGTTGCCAGTGGGGATTCGATGGCGAAAGGAGGTAGTGATCAATGGTCAGGGCGACACCACGGTATCCAATTTCCGCCAATCCGCGGATGGCCGTCACCGGCTCGTGATGGACAAGACCGTTGGTGTTGTAACCCAGGTACATGGCGGGCTTTTCCTCTCATCCGTACAACGCGACTAAGAGTTGGATTAGGTGCTAGCAATCCAGCGACCGGCCCAGGTGGCCGGAAGAATCAGGGCCAGCACGGGCAGGGCACCCAGCGGACCATGGGCTGTGAACACCACGGCCGCATCCAGAATGATAATCCCCATGACGGCCTGGGTGACGAGCCGCTGTACCCGCGCTGGTGACGGTGCCGCAAGGACCCATATCCCACGCAACAGCATCCAGCCGGCCAGGATGCCCAGGAGGGCGTACCACCGCCAGGAATCGATCACAAATCGCTCCGCTGTGACCGCGTATCCGGTGATTATGGCAAGACCTGCCATCATCGTCGCCAGCCCGCCGGCGAGCCAGCCACGGTGGGGGGTGTCGGCCTCGGTTCGGGCAAACGCTGTAATTCCCGCGACATAAACCGCCATTCCCACCGGCAGCGGCAGCCACGCGCAGTTCCACGGTGACAGCGTGGTGCCAAGGACGAAGTTAATCCCGCGACACGTCCCCATTACGGCAGGGCCCAAAAAAGTTTTTTTCATCACGAAGTTGTAGACGACTATGGCCGCAGCCAGAAAAAGGGCCACGAGGATCGGTCGCACCGTTCCCGCACGCCAGGCCACATAGGCGCTGAGCACCACCGCCACCATCAAGAATCCCCATCCCAACCAGAAGGCCATCGAGGCGGGGACGAATCCCGAGGGAATGGGACGCTGGGGCCGTTCCCGGGCATCAATCTCTCGATCGACCCAATCGTTGAGAACCACACCGGCGGCATAAAAAGTCACGCCCGCGAACACAAGCGGCCAGAGGAACGACAGGCTTTCCGGCGTGATGGGGGAATGACACAGGAAGAATCCTGCCAGCACGTCGGCCGCGGCGGTAAACAGGTTGGGTAACCGAATAAGTTGACAGTATGCCCGAAAGGACTCGGCCGGCCCCACAAATCGGCGATCTCGAGTTGCCTGCCCAGCAGACTGTCTGATGCGGGTCACCTGTCACGGCCTCCCTTGGTTGCCCGGGTTTTGCGACGTTTTTTCAGCGCAATGTCCACCGGCTGGGTCGCCCACAACAAGAGGCAGCAAAACCTCCCTTGCACGTCGGCCTGCCTCGTCGGGATTGTCGATGTAGGGATAGAGTTCCACCGTGATCCAGCCATCGTAGCCGGTCCGTTTGATGGCTGAAATCACTGCCGCAAAGTCGATGGCGCCCTCGCCTGGCACCAGGTGGTGATGCACTCGTTCCGCGGAAATGTCTTCGATGTGGTAGTGTCGGGTCCACCGGGCCATGGTTTCCACCCAGTCTTGCGGGTCTTCACCCACGCAAAACGCATGGCCGATGTCAAAATTCAGTCCCACAGCCGGCGAGTCAATCCACGAGATGAACTCCAGGAACTGCTCGAATCGTTCGATCAGCAGTCCCGGTTCCGGCTCGATGAGTAAATTGACGCCAAGCTTTTCTGCAAGCTCGACACAGGGCATGAGTTCATCGTAAAAAATCCGCAGGGCATGGCGGCGGGTCATTCCCGGGGGCAGGGGGCCTCCCGGCTCCGTCTGAATTCCCGGTGCCCCCAGATCAGCAGCCAGGTGAAGCGCCCGGAGGGTGTGGTCTCGCCGAATCGCCCGATAAAACGGCTCCGGCTCGATCCACGACGGATGCCAGTACGGTTGCCGGACATCGCTGACACCCCGCATCATGAACGCGTTGATATTGGAAATTTGCAGGCGATGCTCTTCGAGAATGCTCCGCAACCGATCCACATCCGCCGGGAGCAGGCTGAGGGGCCAGGCGTGGGGAACATCCGCAAGAAGCTCCAGCCCCTCGTATCCCAGGGAGGCGATGCGGGCAGCCGTCTCCGCGAAAGAAAATCGTGTGTAAGCGTTACTGCTGTAGGCCAGTTTCATACGTTGGGATGTCCTTATCAGCGTTCCTCACATGCCCATCAATGCTGTCAATGACCGAACGAGCTATTCTACCCGCTCCTGAAGCCGCGCAATACAACAGTATCGCACGCGGTGGAAACGGAAAAAGCTACCTGCCCGCTACCACCGGGCTTTGCTGACTGGTCTCACCGCTCCACGCTTCCCCAATGGCTGGCGCCAATTAGTTTTCTGCCGCGTCTTGGGTATCAGATCTGATTCCATCTAACTGCTTGCGCTCCGATAGCTGCGGAGTGCGGCAAGAAAGACCAACCGACAGAGCACAAGCATCGCGACGGTGGCCACAATCGTAAATCCCGCCAGTGCCCAGTCCTGGGCTGTTTGCGGTTTGAGGGGCCGGGCAATGAAGCGAGCCGGGACGTTCACCGCCACAAGAACGGGAATGATAAATGTGAAAAACCAGCGGAAAGGTCGGCCGAAACGACCTTCATAAATCTCCATGGGATACCGCGCAAAGTTGACAATGTAGAACCAGAAATCGAAGAGCGTTTCATTTCGCCCGAGCCACACACTGGTGGACGCCATCATAAACATCAGCGAATACAGTATCAGCAAGCCGCAGATTATATACACGATATAGAGGGCTGTTGTGATGGCCGAAGGCACATAATTCATCTGCCTCAGCGAATAAAGCAGCAAAAACAGCCCGACGAGAAAATTTCCCGACGAAGACCATTCGACTCTTTGAAGCGACACAATAAACTGCGTGTCGATCGGTTTGAGGAGAAGAAAATCCAGGTTCCCCTGGCGGACAAAATTGCCGAAATTATCGGCGTTTGTCATGAAAAGCATGGCGGCCAGGCTGTTGATCATCAGGCCCGTGCCGGTGAAGGCAAAAAACTCATATTTGCCCCAGCCGGTCCCGACGCCCAGGGACGGCGTATATCGAAAGATGAGGATATAAAAACCCAGGTTCATAAACACCCAGGAAAGGGAAGAAAGAAATTCGATGATAAAATTAGCCCGGAAAGTCATGTCCCGAATAAGACTGTTGCGGGCAAATGTGCCAAACACGAGTAGATACTGTCGCAACGGAATCACGGTCAACCTCCGAAGCCGCTGTACCGCTTCAGGCCACGTTGAAGGGTCAGCTTGGCGAGCACCATAAAGGTGACCACCCAGGCCGCCTGAATGAGCAGTCCCATCACCAGTTCTTCACCCCGTACCTTTCCCAGAAACACGGCACTCGGAAAATAAGCGAGGTACTGCAGCGGTATCATCCGCACGATGGTGTAAAACGGTTGTGGCAGCATGTCAATGGGAAACATGTGCCCGGAAAAGAAAAAACTCAAAAGCATATAAATGAATAAAAGGGAGCTTACTTCCAGAAACCAGAATCCCAAAAGTCCGATGGTGGCTTCGAGGAAAAAACCGAGAAGAAAGGCCATTATCAAAGAGGCAACATAGGCGGCCCATTCCCAGCCGTGGGGCGTATGGAGAAAAAATCCGCGACAGAGATAAAAGACAATGGCAAACGGCACCGCGGCAATGCTGTAATAAACGAGTTTGTGCGCAACCCGATAGAAAAATAAAAATTCCAGCAGCCCAATTGGCTGAATAAGAAACTTTTTGATGCCGCCTTCACGAATTTCGCGAGTGATGCCGGAGGCCAGGCCCGGCATGCTGGAGAACGCGCGGCTGAGCATCGTCAGGAGGTAGTAGGCCACCATATCCTGGTAGCGGTAACCCACGATGCGCGTTTCCCCGCCAGAATTGCCCGGTACTGCCGCGAAGACGGCCGCCCAGAGAAACATTTGTGTGACGATGGGGAGAAAACGCATGAGCGTGCCCAGCATGAAGTCGCCGCGGTAGACAATCCGCTCCTGAATGCTGATGCGGAGAATGGTCCCCCAGAGGCGACATCGACCGAGAATTCGCCGGGAGAAAGTGTTGATGTCGAAAGGAACTGTGCTCATCGATGACCTAATGGATGATCCTCACCTGGTGTGGTTAAGTCGCGATTGACGGCTACTCATCCAGGGAATGTAAAGGGGAAGGTACGAGGGATTCTTCTCCCGTACGATGGGCGGAGGTGAACAACGTGGCGATCAGTTCCTCCAGGGGCGGGTCCTCGACGCTGACGTCTTCAGCAGTGTACTGCGCCAGGATGGCGCGCACGATTTCCGTGGCCTCCGTCCGTGGTACCCGAAGCTTGATCCGCGGCGGCTCCCTGAGGATCACCTGGCCGAAGCGACCAAGATCGCCGGCGGGCGTTCCGTTGGCAAAGCGGATTGTGATGATTTTGTACGCCCCGAGATGATCGACCAGGCTGCTCAGCGAGCCATCGTAAATGATGCGACCATCGAAGATAACGACGACCCTTCGGCACAGGGCCGCCACATCCTTCATGTAGTGGCTGGTCAGGATGACGGTGGTTTTCTTCTGGGCCTGGTACTCTCGGAGAAACTGCTGAATGGTGTATTGGGCCACCACGTCGAGCCCAATGGTCGGTTCATCCAGGAACAAAACTTCGGGCGAGTGCAGGAGAGCCGCAATGAGTTCCATCTTCATGCGTTCGCCCAGTGACAGCTCCCGCACCGGGCGGTGAATGAGATGCCGAACGCCCAGCATTTCCGTCAATTCATCACGGGTGCGGGTGAATTGGTCGGGTGGAATCTGGTAGATTTGCTGATGCAGGCGGAACGACTCGGCAGCCGGGAGGTCCCACCAAAGCTGATTTTTCTGACCCATCACGAGGGCGAATCGTCGTCGGTAGGAGTTTTCCCGCTTCCATGGCACATGGCCGAGCACGGTGGCCGTTCCCGCGGTGGGGGTGATGATTCCCGATAGCAGCTTGAGGGTGGTCGTCTTCCCCGCACCATTAGGGCCGAGAAAGGCAACGAATTCGCCCCGTTCCACCGTCAGACTGATGGATCGGACGGCGTGAATCACCTCGTACTCTGGGCGCAACAGCCCCCGGACGGCCGCCCAAAGGCCTTCTTTCTTTCGGCTGACTCGGTAGGTCTTCGACAGATTACAGATTTCAATCGCGCTCATACTTTCGATTATATGACCCGCCGCTTAATCGGGGGCATTGTTGACCTCATTCCCAGCCTTTCCCGGCAGAGCATACCTCGGAGGGACCCGCTTGTCGGGTCCGATTGATACCGATTGATGACCCATTCCCCTTCACCGGGCACGACAAGCGCCGCTCTGGGGTTCGCCGATAAGGGCGATTCATGAATCACCCCGGCAACAGCTTGCGCTGCAGCCTCTCAAGCATCTTATAGGTTTTGAGAAGAGTCGGAATGGACGGGGCCCGCGGCCCGGAAGCGGCGACGTTCTGGGTATGTTACAATGAGCGCGCCTCGGCCTGGCGGCACAGATCGCAAGGCTTTTCCCCAAGTCTTTCTGCCGGGGTTGCGATGTCGCACGGGCTGGGCGCTGGGCGGGTGATTGGCCCTGTTTGGCCGTGGGTGGTGGTTGCAGTTTTTTTGGTCTTTGAGTGTGGGGAGGTGTGATCATGCGTGCGGCTGTGATGTGGCTTGTGTGTTTGGGTGCGGGCTTGTGGGGCCTAGCGTCGAGAGCGGCGGAACCGTCGCAGCGGCCCAATTTTCTCATCATCATGGCGGATGACTGCACCTACAACGATTTACCCGTGTACGGCGGGAAAAACGCTTTCACCCCCAACATTGATCGGCTTGCTCGGGAGGGATTGGTCTTTGATCGGGCGTATTTGAGCATGGCGATGTGTCAGCCCTGCCGGGCCGAACTCTACACCGGCCTTTATCCGATGCGGAACGGGTGTTGCTGGAATCACTCGGCGTCGCGGCCGGGGATTCGCAGTCTGGCCCATTACCTTTCCGCGCTGGGCTACAGGACGGGGCTGGCGGGGAAGGTCCATGTCGAACCGAAAACGGTTTTTCCATTCGAAGACGTCCCGGGATTTTGCCCGAATTGCACCGCCGACCCTACGCCTCCGCACAATGTCGAGGGGATTCGAGAATTCATGACGCGGAAGAACGATCAACCCTTCTGCCTGATTGTGGCGTTGGTGGAGCCGCACGTTCCCTGGGTGATGGGGGATCGTTCCCGCTACCCGGTGCGGAACCTCAAGCTGCCGCCTCACATCGCGGACACACCGAAAACGCGGGAAGACTTTGCCGCGTATCTGGCGGAGATCACCTACATGGACAGTCAGGTGGGAGATATCCTGCGGGTGCTGGATGAAGCAGGGCTCCGCGATTCGACGCTCGTGCTGTTCACCTCGGAGCAGGGGGCCCAATTCCCCGGTTGCAAATGGACGAACTGGAACCTTGGGGTCCACACGGCGCTCATCGCGCGATGGCCGGGGCACGTGCCCGCCGGACGCCGGACAGCCGCCCTTGTGCAGTACGCGGACGTGGCCCCCACGCTCATTGAGCTTGCGGGCGGCAATCCCGCGGATTTTGGCCCCTTGGACGGGACGAGCTTTCGCGAAGTGCTGCTGGGCCTGAAAGACGAACATCGCCGGTACGCCTATTTTGCCCACAATAATTTTCCGGAAGGCCCGCCGTACCCCATTCGCTCCGTCACTGACGGCGAATGGCACTACATCCGCAATCTCACCCCGCAGGAAGTCTATATCGAGAAACACGTTATGGGTCAGCTCGGCGGTGCCACACCTCACAACAAGTACTGGCCGACGTGGATGGCCCACTCGTGGAACAATCCCACGATTTATGGGTTGGTCAAGCGCTACATGGTGCGTCCGGCAGAAGAGTTGTATCGGCTTTCGGAAGACCCTTATGAGATGACCAATCTTGCCGATCGGGCCGAGTTCGCCGAGATCAAGGCCCGGCTGGCCAAAGAACTCGATCGCTGGCTGGCGGAGCAAAAAGACCCAGGCGTGCCGCTCGACACCCCCGAGGCTCACAAAGCCATGAAGGAGGGACAGCCACTTTTTTGAATGGATCGCGGGCTAAGCTACCGAGCGTCTCGAGCATTCGCGAGCCAAAGGAAAATTCTTCGGCGTGGAAGCGGAAGAACGTAATGTGCCCACGCAAGCAAATGAAGATTGCCTCAGGCGGACCGTAAAGCTACCGTAAGGGTGTGTCCTCGCCAAACTGATGCCTCTGCAAGCCCGCACGGTGGGGGAGGCACACCTTCACAAATCCGCCCCGTGGGTCGTCGGTTTCGGCCCGCCCGGACTTATATCGAGTGATCCCTTATGACCACCGTAACCATTGCTGGACTTGTGCAAGAAAGATGGGCCTGTACAGATGTCCGTCAGCTCAGGACGCTCGTTTCCTCAAACGCGACCGCTTATACTAATGGTTGATTTGGCGGATACCTCGATTCAGTGCTATGACAAATTTCAAGTGTAGTTCGCTCTGACGGTTATGGGACAGAAAGGAAGGAGGGCGTCATGGCAGTGGGGCTAGCGGCTGCGATTCGCGAGCAAACGGGGATGATTCTCCTGGAACGGCTAGGGACGGGACCGTGCTTCGAAACCTGGCAGGCAGTGGCTTACACCGGAGTTCCTGCGCTGGTTAAAGTGTTCCGTGAGCCCTGGTTTTTAGACGCTGCGGAACTCGAACGCTTCCATGATTATCTCGACGAACTCACGATGATCGCTTGGCACCCGCACCTGAACCGACTCGTGGACTGGTGGAACGTCTCAGGCCGACTGGTCCTTTGGTACCAAGAGCCGGGTTCAGAAGTGCTTTTAGGCAGTTGGGCACGTTCCCCAGTTCCCACGCCACCTGAAAAACTCTTTCCTTCTCTCACGGATATAGCGAGTGCCCTCGATTATGTCGGCCGTATGGGGAGCTTTCATGGTTACCTCAAGCCCCATCATCTTTTGGAGTCCCTAGGGACTCGCTCCCTCGTCGAAACGGGACTTCTGCCTCTTCGTTTTTATCTTTGGAATCGCTTTCGTGTGCGCGTTTCCTGGGAATTTGTCCCGCCGGAACTCCAACGGGGTGAAAAGCCATCGCCGACCACGGACCTCTACTCGCTCGGATTGATTTACCTCATGTTTCGCACGGGATGGCTGCCGGCGGCCCAGGAGTCTCCGCAAGTCGCGCAAGAGGACGAGGTCCTCGTCCAAGTCGGAAGGCTGGAAAAATGGGAGCGGGATTTGGTGCAACCCCTTCTTGCTCCGTCCCCTGCAGAGCGGCCGCAGTTCAGCCCGCTCGATTGGGTGCTCGCCTTGCGGCAGCGCTATTTTGAGATGTCTTCGGTTCCCTCCGGTCAGAAAGACGTGCACCACAAAGTGACGGAACTCGTCCTCGAAGATCGCGAGCTTACAACCGTTGAGCTTTCCCGACTTCAGCCCGGGGGAACTCTCTGGCTGACGTCACACGTTTATCACCTCCGAGAACCACTCGTCCTCTGGAAACCGCTCCGCATTTGTGGGCAGGGGAAAAAACCAGCGCGGATTGTGGTGCATGGTTGCCGAGTAGGCATGGAAATTCTCGCCTGCGGTGAGGTGGTTCTGGAGAATCTCGCCTTCCAGCATAAAGGAGAGGAGCCTGCCGATATCGTGCGGGTTCGTGCTGGAAAGCTCCTCGCCGAGCGCTGTGACTTCAAGGGGAATGGGGCGGATCAAGGAGTCAACATTACGGAACGAGGGGAGGGCATCATCCGCCACTGTGTATTTCGTGGCCTTGACACGGGAATCGCTGTAGGCGTTCATGGTCGCGCACAGATTGAGAACTGCCGCTGTGAGGGGAACCAATTTGCCGGGATTGTGGTTAACGAACATAGTCAGGCCGTCATCGCCAACTGTGAGATTCTGGAAAACGGGGAACAGGGGATCTACGTCGGGCTCCATGCCGCAGCCGAATTGGTGGATAATCGCTGTCTTCGCAACAAAGACGCTGGGATTGCCGTATTTGACTCGGCGCGGGTAAGCGTCCAGCGCAACGCGTGCGCACTCAATCGAGGAAACGGGATCAACATTGCCTCGGCAAAGCATGCGATCCTCACGGACAATACGTGTTCGCAAAACGGAGAATATGGGATCGGTTGTTACTCAGGTGAGACGGTCGCCATCACTTACAACCGGTGTGTTGGAAATCTCCGGGGGGGCATCGACTTAGGGGAGCTTCCCTCAGTTCAGGTGAGAGCCAATACGGTGGCTGGAAATCACGGGCCCGGTATCGAGATCTCCACCGGGTTAGTCAGTTATGAGTCGGCCGAACCTGAACAGAAACGCGTTTCCGCGGCGAGTGTCCTCGTCAGCGTAAACGTGTCTAGCCGCAATGACGGACCGGGCGTGTGGGTCCGCAAGGAGGCACAGGTGACACTGAGAGGAAATCAATGCATAAATAACGGAGGGCCGGGCATCCTCTTTTCCGACTCGAGCGGTGGCCGGGCAACAGGTAATCGATGCCAGGGGAATGCAGGCGGCGGGATTCGCGTAGAAGACTCGGCGGCTCCTTTTCTGGATGGCAACCTGACAGAAGACGAGAATGACCCAAACACTGGAATGGGAAAAGCCTAGGGGCCAGATGATGGGCTCCCACAGTGACCTGTCAGAGAGTTTCACCCGTGTCGCGGACAAGTCCGGGGAACCGAGCGGCGACATCAAAAAAGGCTTCCTCCTACCAAGCGGCTGAGTCTGACAACGGACATGTCCACGACGGGGGCGGCCACGAAAACCCTCGGTAGATTGGCACCATTCCTTCTCGATTACCTTCGCCCGTTGTTCAAAGCCAACGCCTTGCTGCCGGGTGGCCTCCTGCGTACGTTAGCGTTCTTCTCCAACCGAAAATGGCAATTCCTGTCTGCGGGTCTTACGGCGGGGCGTTAAGCCCGGACTCGGAGTGTTGTTAGCCCTTACGGCTCGACAAACCACTACACGGCCGTGGTTCCTCGTGCGAGTTTCCACAAGGGGATGGTGAAAGCGTGCGTAGGTGCGTAGCGTGTCTGAGTCGCGGTGCAAGGCCACCGGAAAACACAACGTCTCTTCCGATGGGCGGACCTGACAAACAGGTCCCTCCGGAATGGAGGTGCATGCTTCTCGTGTCCAGCGAGACTGCGCAAGCCGGTGTCCAGGTTCGCGCCCGTTTCCAGTAGCAGGGATAAAGCAAAGATGGGTCAGGCTACCGCCAGGCCTCGTAGTCTCTTGCCAGATAGCATAGGATGGAATGATAAGGCAGGCGGGTGGCGGGGCTCCCAGCGAGGCGGGGCACTTCCATCAAGGCGTCCAGTAACACACGCAAAATTTCTGGCCGGCCGTTGATCGTAAGTTGCCAGTCAAACGTCAACTGTGCTGATTCGGTGCGCGTTTGATGGCTCGGTCGGGCACGGATCAGATCGTCTTCACGCACGTGTGAGCAAACTGTTGCCCCAAAAAAGTAGATTTTTCCCATGAGTGAACCACTTCCGCAGATTCCTCTTCATCCGAACCCATTGGCGACGTCGGGACAGCTTGAGACGGAGGCTCGGCCGAGCGGCGGGCCATCACAGGGAGGACCTCGGGGTAAATGCAGCATGATTGCCCTGGGATGCCCGAAAAACCTCGTGGACGGGGAACGGATCCTCGGGCTGCTCCGCGATGCCGGCTGGGAGCTTGAACCGAACCCTGAAAGGGCCGATGTGGTCGTGGTCAACACGTGTGGTTTTCTCCGCTCCGCGCGGGAAGAATCCTTCGAGGCCATCGAGGAGATGCTCAAGCTGAAAAAGCGGGGCAAGATTCGAGGAGTTATTGTGGCGGGATGTCTCGCCGAACGAGACCGCGACGCGCTTCTCGACCGATTTCCGGAGGTGGATCAGGTCATCGGCGTGTTCAGCCGGGATGAAATCACCCGGGCGATTGCCCGCATTGAATCGGGAATTCAGGAACAGCGGACAATCTTTCAACCGGCGAGTGTGGTTCCGCTGGATGATCGTCGGCGGCTGCGGGTGACGCCGCGTCATCTGGCCTATCTGAAGATTTCCGAGGGCTGCGACCGACTCTGCACATTTTGCACCATTCCCCATATTCGGGGACGCCACGTGAGCAAGCCGATGGAGTTGATTCTGGCCGAGGCCCGGGAACTTGCGGCCGACGGCGTGAAAGAGTTGGTGATCGTTGCCCAGGACACCACCTACTACGGGATGGACCTGGTGGGGCGGCCGCTGCTTGCGGAACTTCTCAGCCAATTGCGGGAGATTCCCGGCTTCACATGGATCCGGCTCATGTATCTCTATCCGATGTATTTCACGGATGAGTTAATCGGCGTCCTCCGCGAAGGTGGCCCGATCATCCCTTATCTCGATCTGCCGCTCCAGCACATCAATGACACGATTCTGCGGCGGATGAAACGCCGCGTGACACGTGCCGAAACGGAGGCCCTGTTGGCGCGTTTACGGGAAAGCATTCCCCAGCTCGTTCTGAGAACGACAATGATCGTGGGCTTTCCGGGGGAGACGGAAGCTCAGTTCCAGGAGTTGGTGGAGTTTGTCAGGAAACAGCGCTTCGAGCGACTGGGAGTTTTTGAGTATTCGCGTGAGCCGGGGACTCCCGCCGCCCGGCTCAAAGATCACCTTCCCCGCCGTGTCATCCGTGCCCGGCGCGAGTACCTCATGGAGGTGCAGCAGGAGATCGCGTTTGAATGGGCGCGGTCTCAGGTTGGCCGAAAAATGACGGTCCTCCTTGACCAGCGCCATCCGGACCAGAAAGATGTCTGGCTGGGACGCACTTATGCGGATGCCCCAGAGATCGACGGGGCGGTTTATGTGACCGGGAGGAATCTGTCGCCCGGCCAGTTCGTGGAGTGCGAAATTGTGGCCGCGGAGGGATACGACCTTGTGGCTGCCCCGCTGGCGGAAGATGCAGCCGTGGCTTCCTGAACCAGGGGAGAACTCTGTCATGAATACCCGCACGCGGAGGGAATGGTTGCTCCAAAGTGGAATGGCACTGGCGTCAATCGGACTGTCTGGCTTTGCGGGTGCCCTGGCCGAAGAAAGCACCCATGAGGGTGAAGCAAAGGGTGAGCAAAAGAAACCCGGAAGGCGGCGGTTTCGGGCAGCGTTATCGTGCTCTGCCATCGGAGTGCCGGCCGATCAGATGCAGAGCCTGGAATACGCGATCAAATATGGGTTCGAGGCAATCGAGCCGCAGCCGGAGTTTCTCGCCCGACTGTCTGATGACGAATTAGCCGGACTTCGCGAAAAAATGAAGGCCCACAACGTGGGTTGGTCGGCAGCGGGAGTGCCGGTGGATTTCCGGGGTTCGATCGAGCGATTTACCTCCACGCTGCGCGGCTTCCCTAAGTACTGCGAAGTTCTTCAGCGGGCGGGGGTGGACCGATTGGGCACTTATCTCTCACCTACCTCTCGCGACCTCACCTATTTGCAGAACTTCCGTCTCCATGCCAAGCGATTGCGGGCGATCGCCGACATCGTGGGCTGCTACGGCATGCGGCTGGGGCTGGAATACGTGGGGCCGAAGAAATCCTGGAGTGCCGGCCGATATCCCTTCATTCACACTCTGCGGGAAATGAAGGAACTCATCGCGGAGATCGATCATCCCTGTGTGGGCTTCACCCTGGATAGCTGGCACTGGTACACGGCTGGCGAGACGCGCGAGGACCTCCTCGGCCTGAGGGGCGATCAGGTCATCGTGGTGCACCTCAATGATGCCCCTGCCGGGATACCGGTGGATGAACAGATCGATTCCGTGCGGGAGCTTCCCTGCGCGACGGGGGTGATCGATTTGAAGGGCTTTCTTTCGGCACTGGTGGAGATCGGATTCGATGGACCGGCCTATATCGAACCATTCAAGAGGGAACTGCGGCAGTTGCCACCGGAGGAGGCGGTGCGAGTGACGGCCGAGGCCATGCGGAAAGCACTCGCGCTCGTGGAGTAAAACGAACGTGATCCCCGGAAAGTGCGGTAGAGCGCGGAAGAGGCCAGCCCGAACGGCCGACGGCTTTATTCCAGCCCGACGGCTTGTTTCACACGGGCCTTCTCGCCGAGGCGCTTGAGCCCCTCGACCGTGACCGATGTCCCATCCAGAAATACCTCGCGGAGTTGAGGTAGCTTTTCCAGGAAGGGTACAGCCGCGTCGGTAATCCCCAGATTGCCGCTCAGATCGAGCGATTCCAAATGCGAAAGGTTGCTCAGATACTGCACGCCGACATCCGTCACCTGCGTTTGCGAGACATTGAGTTTTCGCAACGTGGATATTGCGGCAATATGTTCTAAACCGGCATCGGTGATCAACGTCTGAGCAAGAGAGAGTTCCTCCAGGGATGGCAGTTCCCGGAGGGATGTCAGGGCGGAATCATCTACCATCGTCTGGGGAAGATTGAGGACGCGGAGTGACGGGTGTGTGCGAAGCTGACTCAAAAAGGTGCCGCGGAGCGGCAGGTCCCGCAGAGAAAGCGTCCGCAGCTTCGTCCAACCTGCCACGACAGCCGCCAGGGCGTCGTCCGTAAGTGAGGTGCAGCGGAAGAGAGTGAGCGATTCCAGTGGTAGCCGCGCCAGGGCTTGAAAGCCATTGGGTGTGGCGGGGGATTCTTCAAGTGTGAAACTGATCAGTCGGGGGAATCGGCCCACAGCAGACAGGCAGGTGTCATCGATATGGTATCCCCGCAAGCGGAGGTCGGCCAATTGCGGGAGTTCTGCCAATCGGGTGAGCACCTGAGCGTTCACGCCGGCGCAGTTCCGCAGATCCAGCAGTCGTAACCGGGGCAGTTGGGAGAGCCTTTCCAACGCATCGGAGGAAAATTGAGTTTCGAGAAGGTAGAGGTGGGTGAGGGCAGGAAAATCGGCCAGAATACCGATGGCTCCATCAGTCAACTTGACAGAGCGCCGCAAATTGAGCGACCAAAGGCGGGGCAGATTTTTCAGTGCGGCAAGGGATTGATCGTCAATTTGTGTATTTTCCAGCCCCAGTTCCTCCAATGTGGTTTTCTGAGCGAGTTGTTGCACGCCAGCGGGCGTTACGCCGAACCCGGCCACGCGAAATCGCCGGAGGTGCGGCAATTGCACGACCAGCGCAATCTCGGCGTCGCTGCCACTGCGGCGTTCCCCGGCCAGGTCTACTCCGATGAGACGTCCCTGCTGGTCGAACTCCAGGCCAGCCTGGGCTGCCAGAAGACCATTGATGATCTTCGCGAATTCAGCGGGAACCGACTGCTTGGCCGCCTCGTCAGAGCCGGTCAGGGCGCGGACCCAATCGAGTTCGCTCGGGCCGCTAGGGGGGCGAGTGATGCCCTCGCCCTGGTTCGGAGATGAAACACCAGCCGGTGCGGCCTGCTTAGCTTCAGCGTTTTGGGAGGACCCTTGCTGTTTTACAGGCGCCGTTTTGCCCGTGGCGGTTCGATCTTGATCCGCTGGTCCGCGCCGACACCCCTGAACCAAAACGCAGGCCAGGACCGCCAGCACGATCATCCATGGCGAAGTCAGACGCATACACCGGTTTCCGACGAAGAAAGTCCGGCCGGTGACGCGAAACACCACCGGCCGAACGTGGGACGTCTCGCTGATGTTGCAATCAGCCAGCGTTCTCGGTTTCGTGATCGGTGGTGAGGCCCTGAATGAGCGGTCCACCAGAACTGCCCAAACCGCCCTTGAGCTCCTTCTCCTTTTCGCGTTCCTTTTCCTTTTTGGGTTCGGGGGCGGGTTCCGGCTCGGCGGCCTGCTGCTCCTCTTCTGCCCATTCCACCCGCTTTCGGGAGAGGCCGATCTTCCGCTCTTCTTTGTCCACGCGGAGGATTTTCACCTCGATTTCATCACCGACCTTGACGATTTCCTCGGGGTTATCCACTTTGTGGTCGGCCAGCTCGGAAATGTGCAGCAGACCTTCCAAACCGTCCTCCAGTCCGACAAAGACGCCAAAATTGGTGATCTTGGTGACTGTACCTTTGACGATTTGACCCGGCTGGTATTTGGAGGGAATGTAGGTTTCCCAGGGATCTTCCGTGAGTTGCTTAAGCCCCAGGGCAATGCGACGGCGGTTCTTATCCACGGAGAGCACGCGGCATTCGATTTCCTGACCTTTCTGGAGTACTTCGCTGGGGTGCGTGATCTTGCGGGTCCAGGAGAGGTCGCTCACATGGAGCAGGCCGTCGACGCCCTCTTCCAGTTCCACGAACGCGCCGTAATTTGTGATGTTCCGCACAATACCCTTGACCACGGAACCCACGGGATAACGCTCTTCCACGTTCTCCCAGGGATTTTGCATGGTCTGCTTGATGCCCAGGGAGATCTCCTGTTTTTCCTTATCGATCCCGAGGACAACGACCTCGACTTCGTCGCCCACCTGGACCACTTCGCTGGGATGATTGATCCGCCGTGTCCAGGACATTTCGCTGATGTGGACCAAGCCTTCGACCCCTTCTTCCAGCTTGACAAAGGCACCGTAGTTCATCACGTTGACCACGGTCCCCTTCACGCGGCTGCCCACGGGATAGCGCAGCTCGATGTCTTCCCACGGGCTGGGAGTCTTCTGTTTGAGGCCGAGGGCGATTTTCTCTTTTTCGCGATTGACGTCGAGAATAACGACCTCGATTTCTTCATCGATGGACACCATTTCTGAGGGATGATTGATGCGCCCCCAGCTCATATCGGTGATGTGAAGCAGGCCATCGATGCCGCCCAAATCCACGAACACGCCGAAATCGGCGATATTCTTGACGATGCCTTTGCGACGCTGGCCGACCTCCAGTTCGGCGAGGAGCTGGGCCTTCTTTTCGGCACGCTCCTGCTCGATGAGCGCCCGTCGGCTGACGACGATATTCCGCCGCGATTCGTCAATTTTGAGGACCAGACACTGCACCGTGCGTCCGATGAATTCCCCAATGTCCGCGGGACGGCGGATATCCACCTGGCTGGCGGGCAGGAACACGTTCACACCGATATCGACCAGGAGGCCGCCCTTGATTTTTCGGGTGACGATGCCGGTCACGACGTCGCCTTCCTTGACCGTTTCCATCACCCGCATCCAGGCCCGGATTTTCTCCGCCTTGCGCTTGCTGAGGGTGATCATCCCACGATATTCGTCCCCCAGCCCGTACATGTCTTCAAGTTCTTCCACCAGAACGCTGACGGTTTGACCCGGCTTTGGCGGCTCTTCGTTTTCCGTCCATTCCGAAAGGGGGACGATGCCCTCGCTCTTGGAGCCGACATCGACGACCACAAAATCTTTTTCCACCCGGAGAACTCGCCCTTCGACAATCTGATTGACAGCGATCTCCGAGGCGGCCAGCGCGAGGGCCTCAGGATCCATGCCGCCATAAGCGGCTTCCAGTTCTTCCGGAGTGACTTCCACCTGGCGAATAAGGTTGCGATTGACCATTGGACAAACAACACCCTACAACAAAAAACGCTGCAGCAAGCGGAGGCGAGGGAGGTAAAATCCGATCGGCGAGCAACGCCGCTTACGAAGAAGCAGCGTCTCGGCTATCAAGCCCTTTTGGTTTGATTGAGAAATCCACGATCCGCATTACCGCTCCGGGTGACCGTCCCCCGCCCCATGCGAGGGATACCGCGGTCACCCATTAATGGACACAGTATAACACCATTCCCGCCACCCCACAATTGGAACGCCGGCGGAGGGAAGATTTGGCGGGACACCTTCCAGGGCGTCCGAGGAACCTCGGAGGGGCACGCTCGTCGTGCCCATTGAAGGGGAATAGGCCGTCAACCGTTGTTCATCGGACCTGACAGGCAGGTCCCTCCGGGAAATCCTTCGGAGGGGCACGCTTGTCGTGCCCGGTGAATAACACTGGATAATCCAACATCGCGAAGCGGACGTGACAAGCACGTCCCTCCGAGAGGTGGCTCCACAGGCAGGTCCCTCCGACGTTGTAGGGGCGATTCATGAATTGCCCCAACCGAAACGCGAGTGAATTGGAATGGATTATCCAAGGTTGAAAAGCGGACGTGACAAGCGGTCCCTCCATGGCAAGGTTCGGAGGGGCGGGTTCCATTCCGGCCGATCCACCCTACCAAGCCGTCCACCGTCTGCCCTGGCCAGCGCTCCCGATGACCGTGCAGAAACGGCAAGAAAAAAGTAAACTTGCATATCGGGCAGGGAGGTGCACCGGAATCCTGGACTACCGGGCACGAAGCATTTTTTTAGCGCCGTGCCGAACAAACTCCCATCGGATAAACTGGGCGGATTCGCGTCCCCCTTCGGAGAAAGTGGGGTTGCCCGAGGCCGATGCGGCAGGAATCCGTGCCGGAGGAATCCGTCAAAGGAAAGTTGAGAATTTACGATCGTGGCCACACTTCCACTCGTGGCTCATGTCATTGATCAAGTTTGACCAGCACACCCCCTCGGCATGACCGATTCGAGTCAGGGAATAGCAGTCCTCGGATCCACAGGCAGTATTGGTCGAAACGCGTTGGAGGTCATCGCTGCCTCGGAAGGCAGATTGCGCGCCGTAGTTTTGGTGGCGCGATCGAATACGCAGCTTCTGGAACGGCAAGCCCACGAGCATCGGCCGACGCTTGTCGTGGTGACTGATCCAGAAGCGGCGAGGCGGCACGGAGTTTGGAATCTACCGCCAGAGACGGAACTCCGCGTCGGGGAGGAGGCCGTGCTGGAGGCTGTCAGCTCGCCGACAGTGGATCGGGTCCTCTCCGCGTATGTGGGAATAGCCGGATTGCGAGCGACGTGGAAGGCCGTGGAGGCCGGTAAAACCGTGGCCCTCGCTAATAAGGAAAGTCTCGTCGTGGCAGGGCCGCTTATCACGCAGTTGGCGCAGCAAACGGGTGCCCAAATTCTCCCCGTGGACAGCGAGCACTCCGCCGTCTTCCAGGCGCTGCGGAGCGGTCAGCCGAAGGAGGTTCGGCGCATCATTTTGACGGCAAGTGGCGGGCCGTTTCGCACGAAAAAAAAGGAAGAGCTTGCCTCCGTCACGGTGGAAGAAGCTCTGGCGCACCCCACCTGGAAGATGGGCCGCAAGATTACGGTGGACTCTGCCACCTTGATGAACAAGGCCCTGGAGATCATCGAGGCCCGCTGGCTGTTTGGTGTGACCGCTGAGCAGATCGCGGTGGTGATCCATCCCCAGTCGATTGTCCATTCCATGGTGGAATTTGTGGATGGTTCGGTGATTGCCCAGCTCAGTCCGCCGGACATGCGGCTTCCCATTCAATATGCGCTGTATTATCCGGAGCGCTGTCCTGGAATTGCGCGAAAAATCGATTGGACGCAGGTTCTCGATCTTCGCTTCGAGCCGCCGGATCCGGAGCGTTTTCCTGCTATTCGGCTGGGGCTCGAAGCGGCTCGCCGCGGGGGGACGGCGGGGGCTGTCCTCAATGCAGCCAACGAGGCGGCGGTAGAATGCTTTTTACAGGGGCGGCTTCGGTTCGACCAGATTGTTCCGGCCTGCGAGGCAGTGCTGGAATCCCATCCGTTTGATCCTGAACCGACCTTGGAACGCATTTTTGAGTTGGATTCCTGGGCCCGAAGGGAGATTGCACATTGGACCTGACCAGCTTCATACTCGTGGCTTTTTTAGCAGGATCGGCCTGGCTCTACGTGCTGATGGTCGTGGTGGGGCTGGGACTGATCATCTTTGTTCACGAACTCGGCCATTTTCTGGTGGCCAAGGCGTGCGGGGTAAAATGCGAGAAGTTTTATCTCGGATTCGATATCTTTGGGCTACGGATTGCGCGGTTCCGCTGGGGTGAAACCGAATATGGGATTGGTATTCTTCCCCTGGGCGGATACGTGAAAATGCTCGGGCAGGAGGACAATCCGGCGCGGCTGCGTCAGGAACTCGAGCGTGCCAGGTCGGCGGGGCTGGCCCCGGACGCTGTCATCAGCGAAGAGGGAGTAACTGTGGCGGCAGCTCAGGCGGCCCTCTATGATCCCCGCAGTTACCTCGCCAAAAGTGTTCCCCAGCGAATGGCGATCATCTCCGCCGGGGTGATCATGAATCTCATCTTCGCGTTCATCGTGGCTGTCATTGCCTTTGCTATCGGAGTGGATGAGTTCCCCTGCACGGTGGGACAGGTTGCGCCGGGGGAAGGTGCATGGCGAGCGGGGATTCAGCCGGGCGACAGAATCATCGCCATCAACGGTAGGCAAACAATGCGATTTCAGGACATCCAGCAGACAATCCCCCTCACACGCCGTGGAGCAGAAGTCGCTCTTACCGTGGAGCGGCTCGGCAGATCCGCGGCCGACCAACTCGAAAAAAGCGTTTTTGACGTGCGGATCGTGCCCGACCGCATTCGCGTGATCCCCACGATTGGTGTGTCCAACGCATTCACCACAGAGCTGGCAGATCCTCCCTGTTTTCCAGGAAGTCCCGCTGCCGCGCTCGGCGACCAACTGAAACCGGGATGGAAGATCGTCCGCGTTAACGATCGCCCCATCGCCGATTATGCCGAGTTGCATCGCCAGTGGGCGCTGACCTGGGGCCAGTCTGTGGAGATCACTCTCGAATCTCCAGAGGAACCACACACGCAGGGGAATGAGGCGAAAAAAGTCACGCTGCGTCTCGATCCTTCCAGCGTGCGGGATTTGGGGCTTGTCCTGGAATATGGGCGGATTGTGGCCGTCCAGGCCGACTCGCCGGCAGCACAGGCTGGCATTCAACCGGGGGATGAACTCGTTGCGGTGGAATGTCCCGCCGACATCGTTTGGGACGGCGATCTTCTCGAGCTTCCCTATGTCCTGCAGAAGACGCTTCGGGAGCGGCAAGGTGCGAATGTTCCAGTTGTCCTCTCCATTCGTCGCTCCGCACAGGAAGAGCCAGCCTTCGCTGAGGACGATAGGGCATTGAAAGATTCCCCCCACACAGCACCGCCGGGAGAGAATCACAGCGTGACGGTCCCGGCTCGGTTGGCCAGCTCTTTCGCCGAACTATACACCCCCGATAGCCCGTGGGAAATCCCGCAGCTTGGAATCGCCGTTGAGATCCTTCCGCGGGTGCGAGCAGTTCGGCCAAAATCACCCGCGGCCGAGGCCGATATCCAGCCTGGCGACGTGATTGTGGCGGCCAAAACCATCTCGCCCCGGGCAAACGTTCAGAATGCCGACGCGCCTGCAGTGGAATCGGAACTCGAGGTCCGGTTCGACGTTCAGCGTGGCAACAACAAGGCCACCTGGGCCACGTTTTTCCATGAATTGCAGAAATTTCCGCTTGGGACACAGGTGGAACTCGTACTCCGCCGGGCAAAAGGGAGTGAGAAATCTCACGGTGATGCGTCTGATCCGGAAGCGGCACCTCAGGAGTTGACTGTTCGCCTGGAGCCTCATGTGCGAAACGACTGGTACTTTCCCGATCGGCAGCTCCTCTTTCAGCCGATGACGTTTCACATGCGGGCTGGCGGCTTTTTCCAGGCCATCGAAATGGGAGCCAGTGAAACGTGGACCTCGGTGACGCTGATCTATCGCATCCTCAATCGGTTGACTCGGGGAGATGTGTCACCGCGGGCACTTGTCGGGCCGATTGGCCTAGTGCAGACGGCCTATCGCGTGGCGTCTCAGGGCACGGGGCGATTCCTCCTCTTCCTCACCCTTCTGAGTGCCAACCTGGCGGTCGTCAATTTCCTGCCCATTCCTGTGCTGGACGGGGGCCATATGGTCTTTCTGCTGTACGAGGCCATCCGCGGCAAGCCGCCCAGCGAAGCGGTTTATGTCGGGCTTTCCTACCTCGGGCTGGCCATCATTCTGGGTATCATGCTCTGGGTTTTTGGACTCGATTTGGGACTCATTGCCCGTTGATTGCGGGTAATTGGAGGGCGGCGGCAGCACGGGGCACATTCCGCTCACCTTGCAGGGGAAGAGGAGATAAAATGACGGGCAGGGCAGCGTGCCAGGCCGTCCGCCGAATGATCTTGTGTTCCCGTTTCGATCCGAGGAAAGACCACCACTCCGGGGCGTCGCAGCGCGCGGTCTTTCGAATTATACCGACAGATTTCTTATAGCATGGTCGGTTCCGGTTTTTGCAGCGATACTATTTCGAGTTAAGGGAGGGCAAGGTTTCCCAGCGGCTCAAATGGTGCTGTCCTACAGGGCCTTGTCGAAGTAGAGAGGTCGATATGCTGACTCACCTGAAGATTGAGCGGTTTAAGTCCATCCGGTATTTGGAGCTGGAGTGCCGGCGAGTGAATCTTTTCATCGGCGGGCCGAATACCGGTAAATCCAATATCTTAGAAGCCCTGGGGCTGCTCTCCTGGTGCGGAAGCAATAGGACGAACCTTTCCGGTTTCGTGCGAGCTTCGCACCCCCAGCATCTCTTTTTTGATTTTATTACGGACGAAGCCGTGCGGATTGAATTTGGAGGAAAGCCTTCTGGGGTGCTTTCGTTGCGATTGGAAAATCAACAGTTCTGCTTCTTCTACGGTTCTCAAAATATCGGCCGCATTTCTGGGTTGGGTTCCGAAAGCCTAAGCGCGGAGAAGAGCAAACGTGACGAACTCTCCTTGATTCGCAAGTATCGGTTTCGACTTTCAGATTCAGCCATGACTGTACCTGGTCCTCTCTTTGTTCCAGACGGAGAAAATTTATTTGCCGTCATTTCTGGTTCGAAGGTTCTGCGAGAATGGGTGGCCGAGTTGTACCGTCCCTACGGCTTTTCGCTCGTCGTTAAGCCGCTGGAGGGCAGGTTCGAGTTGCAGAAACAGCAGAACGGAATGGCTATCAGTTTTCCCTTTGTTTCCACCTCCGAGACCCTTCAGCGGATTGTCTTTTATTACGTCGCGATGGCTTCCAATCGCGATGCGGTTTTGGTGTTTGAGGAGCCGGAGGCCCATGCCTTTCCGTACTACACCAAATATCTCGGCGAGCAGATTGCGGCCGACTCGTCCAACCAATATTTCATCGCGACCCACAATCCGTATCTCCTCACGGCGGTACTGGAAAAAGCCAATCGCAACGAAGTCGCGGTTTTCGCTGTCCAGTACAAGGACTATGAAACCAGGGCGACGGCTTTGACCGATGAGCAAATCAGTCGGCTTCTGGATGCGGATCCTTTTCTCGGATTGGACGCTGTGCTGCAGGCTGACTGATGCTCTACGTCGAGTGCTTTGCGGATGAGAAGCTGGTCCACAGCCTGGGTGTGCGACGGCGACACGTTCGCCACGCTAAATGTAAAGGCGAGGTCCTCAACAAACTGCGACAGCAACCAGCCGGGATTGGACTGGTCGATCAGGATCCTCATGCAGCCCAGCCTTCCGAACTGAACAATTACCGAGAGATAAAGCGCGGCGGAGGTTTGATCCTGCTTGAACACAGGGACGGATCAAACCGCCGGGTCATCATCCTGTGCCCGAGACTGGAAGAATGGCTTTACCAGCGAGCGGCGACTCGCGGTATTAATCCACAAAAATACGGGTTGCCCGGTTCAGCCCAGGAACTGAAAAAGATCCCTCATTACGAAACAAAGCAGCAGTTTCCCGAGTTCCTCCAACAGCTTCGCCAATTGGATGAGGAAATGGCTCTTCTTGAGGACTGGCTGCGGGAATTCACGGTGTGAGCAGCGTTTCCTTTTGGGGACCACTTCAAACCGTTGTCACCCCTGCAAAGGCAAGCCCGGCGACAGGAGAGTCTTCATTCCCAAATTGTGCGGGGGAGTTGAGGCCGATCGATCCTCCGCTGGCAGGAAACTGTTCCGGAATAGATGATCTATCCGATCTTCTCGGGCACGACAAGCGTGCCCCTCCGAAACATCCCTCGGAGGGACCTGCTCGTCAGGTCCGTCATTTTCGGAGGGACGTGCTTGTCACGTCGGCCCTCTTGGAGGGACCTGCTTGTCAGGTCCGCAGTTTGACATTGGATCATCCATTCCCTTTCCTCGGGCACGACGAGCGTGCCCCTCCGAAGGACATCGCGGAAGAACCGGCTTGTTGGAGCCACATTCCAACGTTGGGAGAATCCCGAACGTTGGGAGAATCCATTGCGTCGACCGGGCTCCCATGCTCGGTTCAGTTGCCGGGTAAACGGCAGGGGCAATTCATGAATTGCCCCTACCAACACATTGCCCCGGTGGCATCGCACAGGTCTTTCCAAAGGTGCGGAGTGCGGAGGGTGCGGAGATTCGGGGTGCGAATGGGGATCCTCTGCCCGTCTTGCGTAGGGTGTCGAAATCGTTCACGATGACGATTTACCCTGCCACGTCATCCATGGAATTGACATTGCTATGTCTCCGCTTGCGCAGCGAATCGTTTTTGGTAGTTTCCTGGCGGGCGTTGCCCTGGTGTTGTGCTGGCTTGATGTGAATGCCGGCACACCGGACGGGTTGTGGTTATTTCCAGCCCTCGTCGTGCTTGTGTTTTTTTCAGGGAACGAGATTGTGGCGCTTTGTCGAGGTGCGGGGGTGGCACCCCTGGCCTGGCTTGTGCATCTGGGGAATTTTCTCACGATCAGCGCCACATGGGGGATGGCCCTGTTCTGGCAACGCTGGGAAGCCGCTCATCCTGATCGACTTGTGCGGTCGTGGGATATCGCGGCCGTCTCGAGCATGGCTGCCATGATGGCTTTGGCGGGAACAGTTTTTCTTGCTTTCCTGGTGGAAATGCAGCGCTACCGCCGTCCGGGAAGTGCCAACATCAACGTGGCCGGCACGGTGTACGCGGTGTGTTACATTGGGCTGCTGGCCAATTTCCTGGTGCAACTGCGGATGGCCTTTGGGATGGAGGCCCTGGCGTCCTTTTTGATGATTGTCAAACTGGGCGACACTGGGGCGTTTGCGGTGGGCAAATTTCTGGGGCGTCATCGGATGGCCCCGCAGCTCAGCCCCAAAAAGACGATTGAAGGGGCGGTGGGGGCCGTCGTGTTCGGGGTCACGGGGGCATTTGTGGCGTTTTACTGGCTATTGCCGCTGTTTGGACTGGAGACAATTAGGCCGCGATGGCAGGTGTGCCTTCTGTACGGCGTCCTGCTGGCTATCGTGGGAATGATTGGCGACCTGGCAGAGTCTCTCATCAAGCGAGATGCCCAGCAGAAGGACTCCAGCCGTCTCCTGCCCGGCCTCGGTGGGGCTCTCGATCTCATCGACTCGTCCCTGATGGCGGCGCCGGTGGCGTATCTTTTCTGGCTTTTCGGATGGCTGCAACGGTGAAGTTGGACGGCGAGCTTTCAAGCGGGAAACAGGTTGCGCGGACTCTCCGGTTGATGCCCGGCCGAGCTTGCCAGGTTTTCAGAGGTTTCTCTGGGGAGTTTGTTCTCTGCATGGACAGCCGCCGTGTCGAAGTGCGGGGCGGGAAGGGCAATCGCAGATGGAGGGGCCTGCGCAACAAAGTACTCGGCGAACCCCACGGCGTCCCACACGACACTGGCTGGGATGTAGCCGCGGAGCACAATTCCCGCCAGCATGTAGCAGGGCAAGAAGAGCACCCGGCGCCACAGAAATCGCCTGCCAGCCTGTCTAATGGTCAACCGGTGCCCCTGGGCAATTTCCATCAATTGGGGTAAAGACACCAGGCTCCGATGGGTGGGATCGTCCCAGAAATTAAGGCATCCGCGGATGCCAAACCATCCGTTGCGGGCGGGCGGGAAGCGGAGGGACCGGGCAGAAGGGACCTCAACATAGAGCAGGCCGCCGGGACGCAGTTTTGGCAGCAGGTCCTGGAACACTTTGACCGGCTGACGGAGATGCTCCAGCACGTGGGAGCAGAAGATCACGTCATAAGCAGCATCGGGAATAGCAGTAAGAACTGACGGTTGATCGAGATCCAGCGGAAAAAAACGGTCCATGGCCGCCTCGTCCGCGGCATCTCGATTCCACGTCTGGCAGTCCACTCCCTCGTACCGGCAGGAAGGAAAGTACCGTTTCGTGAGGGAAGGGCTGTGGTTGCCGCAACCGATGTCGAGAACGGTGGCCCCGGGCCGGGAAAGGACGTCACGCACGGCGAGGAAGCGGTGCGGGTATTCGAACCATGCATAAATCTTACGCAGCGTTTTCAAGAAGATATTCCCTGCGCTCATGGCGACTGCTTCTGGGCACGATATCAAGACAATCGATCAATTCTGAAAGATGCGTGATGCGGTAGTCCGGAGGGGCCTCCGCGAGGTCGGGGTGGTGACGAAAGTAGCCGTCGTATCGCACAATGCGAACGGTCTTCATGCCCAGCCGGGCGGCACCCCAAATGTCGCGTCGTGGGTGGTCGCCTACAAACACCACCCGCATGGGCTCAGTTTTCAACGCGCGACAGGCGGTCAAAAAAGGGAGCGGATCGGGTTTCCAGAACGGGCGGCCCAGTTCGTCGGTGCAGACAATGACATCCACCATGGAGGCCAGATCCAGAGCGGCGAGCTTTCTTCGCTGGACCTCCCGATGACCGTCCGTCACGATGCCCAGCCGAAAATGACGGCAGAGCTCGACGAGAACCTCGCGGGTCTCGGGGGGCAGCTCTATTTTGGGAACATGCGATCGCACCATGCGAACGAGCTGGGGAATCCAGCCTGGATCGAAGTTCAGGCGTCGCGCCGCGTGCTGGAAGACGCGGTCCCGGTCGATTTCCCAGTGGATGTGTTCCAGCAGGGACAGAATCTGATGCGGGGACCCAATTCCGCGATCGGCGAGAAATTCTGCCACCGTCGCGAAGGCACTGCGGATGAACGCGATTTCAGGATAAAGGGTATCGTCCAGGTCGAAAATAATCGCCTCGATCATCGGTCGGGTCTTCTGCAATCGGTCATGAGGGACGATTTCGCGACAGCTGATCGCTCTGAGGCTCTCTGCATAGTTGGCGGAACCAATGGGGGCGGAAAACTAACTCGGCCGTGTGTCCATGGGACAATCCTTGGACCGCGTCGCTATCTGAGTCATTCCCCCGAGGAACTTCCGAGGGCGACGGTGTTCTGGCAGTGGCTGCCGGGCAGGTTTTGATGATCTCGTTTCCGTGATAGAACAGATCGCCCAGGAATCGCCACAAATGAAGGTCCGCGATATAGTCATCGGGATTGCCCTGAGCAGTCTGCCCCAGGCTTTCCAGCAGCAACGACCGGAGTAGTCGCCCGCCAGTGGCCTGATTGGAAAGCACCACCGCGGAACCCAGCCGAGGATTCACGTCAATGACGGCAGTCTTTTCACCTGCAATGATCTGGACATTGACCGGCCCGCGATGGCCTTCGTGAGCCAATGCAGCGAGGACACGGTCCGCCACCCCGGCGACTGCCTCATTTCGGACGGTGCAGGAGCGAAACGCCTCGCCACCCACCACCTTCTCTCGGATCCGCACCACCCGCACGATAAGATGGCCGGCGCGATTGATGTAGCCGTCCACACTGTATTCCGTGCCCGAGATAAATTCCTCCAGAAACATGGCAGGGTCGGCGAGCACCTGCCGTGCTTCCTCTCTGTTGTGGCAAAGCCGGGCGCCGATCGAGCCAAATCCCCGCGCCCGTTTGGCGAACAGGGGAAAGGGAGCCTGGTCCAGATCAATTGGCTGAAAAACCCTGGGCACGGGAATTCCACGGCGCATCGCCCATTCGCCGAAGCGGAGTTTGTCAAAACACAGTTCCGCCACATGAACGGGCGGTGTGATCAGCGCGACGCCGATCTCTGCAAAGTGTTCCCGGTAAGGCGCAAGGGCCAGAACATCGATGTCAATGATTGGAATGACGACCCCGATTTCGTGACGCCGGCACAGTTCCAGCAGAATGCGGGGATACGAAGGATCGGCAATTGGGGGCACCTGGAAGGCTCCATCTGCAAATGCCCCCGCCGGTGTGATGGCTTCGCGATCGGCCACGTAGATCCTGGCCGTCCGAAACTCCGGAATCTCGTGCATGGCTTCGCGAAGCTGAAGAATGTGCCCCACCCATTTACCCCCACAGGTGACCAGAACATTGTGACGCAGCACGTGACGCATGGGGGACTCCTCAAGCAGCACGGCGATCTTGAGAACGGTCGGCTTCTCGGTGTCGGGGGCCTGTTCCCATTGGAGACGTGATTTCCGGGTTGCGAGGAAAGCGGGTTGAAAGTTCCCCCGTGGTGACACCTGTGGAGAGCTTCCAGGTGAGGTCTTCGTGTCCCGGATGCAACCCCAGGTCGTCCACGATTTTTACGTCCTGGCCAGCCCCGTCGAAAAGCATCCCGGTGGGCACTTTCCAGAGTGTCAGCGCCAGAATTTTCAAATCCAACAGAAGACTGAAGTGATCCACGTAGTACACGTCGTAAGCCAGACGCTCGCTGAACTTCAGGGCATTCCTTCCCATCACCTGCGCAAGGCCCGTGATCCCAGGCCGCATGTTATGGCGGCGAGCTTGTTCGGGGGTGTAGCGGGGTAGATATTCCACGAGCAATGGTCGCGGCCCGATGAGACTCATATCCCCACGCAGGACGTTCCACAGCTCAGGGAGTTCGTCCAAACTGAAGCGGCGAAGAAAACGTCCCAGCGGCGTCAGGCGTTCCGCATCGGGAAGAGGTGTGCCATCAGGACGGAACGCGTTCCGCATGGTGCGAAACTTATAGAGCGTGAAAAGGCGACCGTGCAGACCGGGCCGGACCTGACGAAAAAGAATGGGCCGACCCATGCTCATCCAGATGGCCAGGGCAATCATAGCCAAAAGTGGGGCCAGCAGCACAAGTGCGACTGCGGCTCCTGCGACATCAAAGACCCGTTTGATGGCTAGTTGAATTTCCCTCGACCTTACCGCCATTGGCCTGCTTCCATGCACGTGCCGCAAAACTTTCCGGAGGAAATGACGGGGACGCCTCTCGGTCAGGTACGTCCAGGCAATTTGGCAAACTGGCTCAAAAGCTTACGGGGAACCATCCCGGCAAATCAAGATGAGTTTTGGCATGGGCGGTGCTCGCAGATGACGTGGCGAAGGATGCCCAGGGCCTCGTCCACATCTTGCGAGTTGACATCCAAATGAGTGACCGCCCGAATCCGCTGCGGTGCCGTGGGCAGCATCAGCACGCCGTGGTCTTTGAGAAGCTGGGAAAGCTGGGCTGCTGTACCCCATTCTGGTGCCACGTCGAAGAGGAGAATGTTGGTTTCCACCGGGATGGGCATGAGGGTCAGGAATGGGATTTCCATCAATCCCGCGGCGAGTCGTCGGGCATTGGCGTGGTCTTCGGCCAGTCGGTCGATGTGATGTTCCAGAGCGTAAAGCGCAGCCGCGGCAAGGACGCCTACCTGCCGCATGCCACCACCGAGCACCTTGCGATGGCGTCGCGCTTCGGCGATCAGGTCTTTGGGACCCGCAAGGGCCGAGCCAACCGGTGCCCCGAGGCCTTTGCTGAAACATACGTTGACCGTGTCAAAAAGTTGCGCCCACTCATGGAGGGGGATTCCTGTAGCCACCGAGGCATTCCACAGCCGTGCTCCATCCAGATGGAGGGCCAGATGGTTGCGGCGTGCCCAGCCCACCAGTGTTTCCACAAGCGAAAACGGCTGGACGCGACCGCCCCCACGATTATGAGTGTTTTCCAGGGTCAGCAACCGCGTACGCACAAAATGGACGTTTTGCGGGCGGATCAGTCCCTCCAGTTGCTCGGGCTGCATGAGACCCCAGTAGCCCTGAACAGGTCGAGCGGCGACCCCACAGATCTGCGCGTAACCTCCCTGTTCGTAGTTGTAAATATGGGAGTCCGCTTCACAGATCATCTCGTCGCCAGGTCGGCAGTGCAGCCGCACCGCGATGAGATTGGACATCGTGCCAGACGGCACAAAGAGGGCGGCTTCCTTGTGAAGTAGCTCCGCGACACGCTCCTCGAGTCGTTGGACGGTTGGGTCATCGCCCAGCACATCATCGCCGACCTCGGCCGATGCCATCGCCGCCCGCATCCCGGGAGTTGGTCGGGTGACAGTGTCACTGCGGAAATCGAGAATCCGCTCCGTCTTCATGCGACGTTCCCCATAATCCCATAGCACCGGAGCCGTAGTTTATTTTGACTTTTTTCTCGCAGAACGTCCGCCGCCCGCTTTGTTTGCACGCCGTGTGCTCATCTCCGTCCCGTTAACCCGTTGAGATAGCGAGCGGTGCCGATTCTTCTTGGTCGCCTTTTTGCCATTATGAAATCCGGCCAGGGACTCTTCCACGATCCCCGGCGTGGGATGGCCGCGGTGGGCGATGAGCCGAAAATCGAGCTGGCGGCGTTCCAGATCGACATGCGCCACCGCCACCTGGACAAGGTCTCCCAGCCGAAACTGATTGCCCTTGCGCCGGCCGACCAGGGAGTGTGAAGTGCGATCGTAATCGTAGTAGTCGTCCTGGAGGGCTTCCACGGGGATGAAGCCATCCGCGGGAAGAGCAACTCCCTGGACAAACAGCCCATATTTTTCGACGCCGGTGATGATCCCTTCCATCTCCATGCCGATTCGCTCGCTGAGGAAGGAGAGGAGTTTCAATCGCGTCAACTCCCGCTCTGCCGCCTCGGCACGTTCTTCCCGATCCGAACAATGTTCACCAAGAGCAACCAGTTCCGCGGGATTGATCCGCGGGTTCTTCCCCAGCAGGAGGGCGTCCACCAGCCGGTGAATCGTCAGGTCGGGATACCGCCGGATGGGCGACGTGAAGTGGCAGTAGCACTCGCTCGCCAGGGCGTAATGGCCTTCTTCCAGAGGGCTGTAGATGGCCCGCTGAAGTGATCGCAAGACTGCGTAGTGGACCGCATACTGTTGGGGCTTGCCCGTGGCGTACTCCAGCAGTCCCTGCAGACCGAAACGGTCCTCCAGATCGCGAGGAGGAAATCCGAGTGCCTCCACAAATTCCCGCAGCAGGCGGAGCTTGCGCTCGGCCGGCGGTTTATGGATTCGTCGCAGAAACAACCAGCCGCGATCGCGAAGCGTCTCGGCCACGCTTTCATTGGCGGCCAGCATGAATTCCTCGATCATCTGATGGCTTTCCGTGTTCGGCACCAGATGCGCGCCGATGACCCGACCGCGACGATCGAGATTCACTTTGACCTCGGGCATGACAAGTTCCAGGGCTCCCCGTTCGCGTCGTCGCTGGCGGAGAATCCGGGCGAGATCGCGCATCCGTAGAAGAAGGTCATGGACTTTCGTGCCCCACGCTTTCTTATAAGCTTCTGGATTCTCCAGAAATGCATCCACCTGCTCGTAGGTGAGGCGTTTGTCGCTGCGGATGACCGACCGGTAGATTTTCACATCGGTTTTGACACCATCGGGTGTGTATTCAATGTAAACCGACTTGGTGAACCGGAGTTTGCCCGGCTGCAAACTTGCCAGGCCATTGGAGAGCAGTTCCGGCAACATGGGGATGACGCGGTCGGGCAAGTAGACGCTGGTTGCCCGTTCCCGCGCCTCTCGGTCGATGGCCGAGCCGGGAGGGACAAAGTAGGCCACATCGGCAATGTGCACCCCCAGCACCCACGTGCCGTCCTCGCGGCGCTCAAGGGAAATCGCGTCATCGAAGTCGCGGGCATCCTCGGGGTCGATCGTGATCGTTGTTTCGTGGGTTGCGTCGTAGCGGTCGGGCGGAATAGTTTCTTCAAACATCGCCGCCTGGGCCCGGGCTTCTTCCAGAACGTCGGGCGGAAATTCCTCCGGCAGATTGAATTCCCGCATAATCGTGAGGGTGTCCACGCCCGGCTTGCCCAAGGGGCCAAGCACCTCCACGATCACACCTTCACCGCTCCGATGATGGCTGGGGAAGCGGAGCATCTCGATGACGACCTTGTCGTCCGGCCGGACACCTCGCGCGCCGGGATCTCCCACGTAGATCGGCTGGGCGAATACGGTCCCGTCCACCTGGACAAAACCCTGCCCGTCATGCTCAAAATAGGTGCCGACGAAACGCGAATTCTGCCGTTCGAGGATTTCCACAATTTGACCGGCCAGCATGCGTTCTCCACGCCGATGACGATGGGCCAGCCGTACCCGCACAAGATCGCCGGTGGAGGCGTCCCCGGCCCAGTCTGCCGGGATGAAGATATCCTCAGGGGGCTCGGTGTCGCCGGGTTTGGCCTTGGGCCGAACAAATCCGTGCCCTGCCTCTTTGCGGCGAAAAATTCCGATGATTTCACCGCCCCGATACGGAGAATCATCGGTTTTGCGCTGACCTGCCAGGTACACGAGATGTCCCGATCCGAATTCGAGCAGCCCGGCTTTGACCAGCTCTTTGACCGCCTTTTTGACTAGGTGGGCCTCTTCACTGGGGATTTGCAGCGCTTTGGCGATCGCCCGCGGCTTGACCGGTTGATACTTGGGCGATCGCACGTGTTCCAGGATGGCGTTTTGCAGTTCTTCCATGGCTTGTTTCATAGGGAATAGTCTCCTCTTTTCGGCCAAATCGACCGACGACCGGATGAATTGTACAAGACCAGCGGTGACAATTGGCGGGAGGCCCCGTTTGTCTCACCGTAGTGGGAATGTTCGGACAAGCTCCACAAGGCGGGTGACAACCATCGTCGCCCGTTTCCGATAGGCACGCTCCTATCAGGAGAACGGTGCACGCGACTTATTTTCTGGGAAAAGTCCCGTCGAATTTTTCTCAACATTTCGTTTTCATAAAGTATAGACGCAAGTTTTGCAAATTCAATCCGCATCGAAGTTGAGCGCGGACCTGACAAGCAGGTCCCTCCGGAAGGGATCTATTCGGAGGGGCACGCCTGTCGTGCCCAATGAAGTGGAATTGTTTATCCAACATCGAAAAAAGCGGACCTGACGAGCAGGTCCCTCCGGGAAATCGTTCGGAGGGGCACGCTTGTCGTGCCCGATGAACGGGAATGGATGATCGAACGTTGAACGGCGGAACCTGACAAGCAGGTCCCTCCGGCGTTGTAGGGGCAATTCATGAATTGCCCCGACCGTGTAATCAGCGGAATGCGGACCTGACGAGCAGGTCCCCCCGGGAAATCGTTCGGAGGGGCACGCTTGTCGTGCCCGGTGAAGTGGAATTGTTTATCCAACATCGAAAAAAGCGGACCTGACAAGCAGGTTCCTCCGAGAGGAAGCTCACCGGTCTCAAAACCTTGCCCAAATTCCCAGGTCTTTTCCCGAGCGGAGGAAAGTTGGGATGGGTCGAACCAGACCGAATTCGCCTTGAGGGAGTGAGCCGTTGGCGGTGCGAAAAATCGATTGCCGGTCTCTGGGATTATTGCGAGGCAGAACTGCTCGCTGGACCCGGCCAGCGAGGATCGTCGGGTCCGAAGTATCCCCGGTAAATCTCGGCCGGGTATTTCTGAACGTTCTTCTCCATCTTTCGCAACACGGCCGTCGTGAGATCGATCCCCAGTCGGCTGGAAAGGGCCAGCAGATAGCAGAAGACGTCGGCCATTTCGTCGGCCACTGCTTCCCGCTGTTCAGGGTTCCTGGCGACCGCTTCTCCCTGCTCCGGAGTGAGCCACTGGAAATGTTCCATCAGTTCGGCGGCTTCCACGGCCAGCGCCATGACGAGGTTCTTGGGTGTATGGAACGGCTCCCATGACCGTTCCTGGACGAATTTCTCGACGATCTCGCGCAACCGGGCGATCGGCGTGGTGGCATCGCTGGCGGGAAAGGGGACCTGTTCCGAAGACGTCATCGGCGTGATCACCGCAGGGACACATCGGCCTGCAAAAGCGGAGCAGCCGCGAAGGCGGGCACTCCGCGGCTGCTCCTGGGGGCTGGGGCAATGGACGACTTCTTATTATTGCAAAAACCTTACCGCGATTCCAGTCCCAGCGCGTCTGCCAGTTTAGTCCGGTAATCCTCCAGGTTGAGGGGGTTCCATTCATTCAGTCGGGTGATTCCTGCCACGGGAATCAGCTCCACGAATGGCCGAAAGCGTTGCTTGGCCAGTGAAGCCAGCGGCTCTTTCTGTGGGGCGAGCCGGGCACGCTCCAGAATCGCGTAATCCACACTCAGCCGACCGATCTTCACCCGTTTGAGCAGCGTCGGATCATCGTGGACCGCCTCCTCCGCCTTCTGCCAGAGTTGGTTGGCTTCCACCAGCAGCTCGTCCGTGAGGTGGGGATGGGTCGGAGGAATCCAGATGCTGCAATGGATGTTTTCCTTTTCCACGCGATCGTGGAGAGCGTCGATGTACTGGCGGATGAACGGAGCCGCCGCCCCATAGTAGCCTTCCAAGAACTCGTTCATGGCCAGGTTTTCATCATAATCGGGATTCCAGAGGAACTTGGCCGTCATATAGCCGCCGAGTGCCGCCAGTTCACTGTTGGGTGTGTTGTAGGTGTCCTGTTCAAAAATTCCTTTCACGTTGTTTTCTACAAAGAGCTTGATATTGTCATTGCGGACCCGCTGGTTGGGAAACGGCAGCAGGTAGTGCCGGAAGTCGGTAACGTAGTCCCACACCCACAGCCGGTTGCAGATTTTCGCCCAGCCTCGCAGGTCTTCCACGAACGCCTTGTTGGCCGGCAGGTCGCAGGTGGCCAGCGGATGGGCAAAGCAGCACTCGATGGAGCACAAGCGAATGATCACATTGGGCCGGGGACGCATCGTCTTGGGCGGCTTTCGCGTCCATTGATAGGCCAGCGTTTCGATGGCCTTGTCGGGGAAGCGTTTTTCCACGGCCTCCGCCACTCGATTAACCATCTGAAGCACCGGGGCGATCTGGCTTTCTTCGGCCTTGGCCAGGGCCTGACATCTGTCGCATTCGCAGTAGTTGTACCAGTCGTTCTGAGAAACGGAGAACACGAACGCCTCAGGATCGCGCTCCATCGCCTTGAGGATCTCTTCCGTAACAATCCGAATGACATCCTCATTGGTGCAGCAGAGCTGCGTTCGGTCCTTCAGCCGTTTTCCTTTGACCAGCGCGAAATACTCGGGATGCTCATCGAAATATTTTTCCGGGGGGACCAGCCGATCGAAGGTGTGGACGAAAAAGCCACTTCCAAACCGGATCTTGCCGCCGTGTTGTGGCCCCAGCCGTCCCGACGAGGAATTGACCCGATTCCGGGCACACCAGTCTCCGTCAAAGCAGTCGTAAGTGAACGGCTCCCGGTATTCCAGGACGGGAACGATCGTTTCATCGAGAGGTCCGATGGTCAGGCGATTGTGGTGGGGAATTCGGCTGCAATCCGGGGTGAACCAGCGGCATCCCCAGTGATCCTCGAGCAACCCGTAGACCCCATAAAGCGTGCCCCGGGGCTCACCACCGGCAATGATGAGACGTTGGCCAACCGTCTTGATGGTGTAACCTTCCTTGCCCAGCTTCTGCCAGTCAATTTCGACGCCGAGTTCCTGCAATCGGCGATTGTTGCTCAGCAGGATTTCCTGGTCGGCGGCGGGTTGAAAGGTGTCTGTCCGGATGGAGAGGTTCGCTCCGGTCATTTCGCGGATGAATTTGGCCAATTCATCCGCGGCATGACGCACGGGTTCGCTGGCCTTTTCAGGAATGACAATGTGATAGGACGATTGCCCACCCTCCGCAATAACGAGTTCCTGTGCGTACGCCGGACAGATGCCCACCGACACGACAGCCATCAGTAACATTCCCCAGGGAATCCGACGCATGGTGATCCTCCTCCGCAAAAGAAACTAAACCCGGTTTGTGCGACCCAAACAGGCGTTTCCCAGGGTACACGGCGATGACGCCTGCCGCAATAAGGGGAAGGTTGGCCCTATCCCCACTTTGTCCGCCCCCGGGGAAAGGCCTGTAAAAGTCGGCAACGTCTTCAGAGGAGTGAGATTCAGCCCGGAGGGACTTTTCCCGGAGGGACCTGCCTGTCAGGTCTACGTTCCTCTGATTACATGGTAGGGGCAATTCATGAATTGCGCCTACAATGTCGGAGGGACCTGCCTGTGGAGCCGCCTCTCGGAGGGACGCGCTCGTCACGTCCGCTTCGCGATGTTGGATTATCCACTGTTATTCATTGGGCACGACAAGCGTGCCCCTCCGAAAGAATGTCGGAGGGACCCGCTTGTCGGGTCCGCCGTGCAACGTTCGATCATCCATTCCCATTTCCCCCGGGCACGACAAGCGTGCCTCTCCAAAAAAATGTCGGAGGGACGTGCTCGTCACGTCCGCTTCGCGATGTTGGATTATCCACTGTTATTCCCCCGGCACGACAGGCGTGCCTCTCCAAAAAAATGTCGGAGGGACGTGCCTGTCAGGTCCGTCATTCAACGGTCAACGTCTGCCAAGCGCCCTCGTTGTCGCCTTCGATCGGCCTGAAATGCTCTCTTGCTTGCCGGAATCCCACAGAAGTGGGTGGGCTGCTGTCTTGCTGAAATGGCGGTACCGAGGTCGGCTCACTGCCAATTTGGCAGCCGCACCAATTTGATATTGCCACCCAACTGCCTTGTGGTATTTAATGAGTGTCTCTCGGTGGGTGGACCGGGAGGGATGATCGCCATCGCCTCTGCCGAGAGACGTTGCACTATCCCACTCATTGGCAACAGTTGACGGATCGTACACGTCGAGAGAACACGGAGGTTGCCCTGGATCACAAGTATCCGGTGACCATGGATGGTCGATGCGTTCATTCAAGCCGGCAGGTGCTGGCGGACGGGCTTTTCTCGTCCGCACCGTCCTGGAATCGGCCGGCCTCTTTGCGTCGCACTTGCTCACCTGGTGGCCAGGGTGGCGACCTCCTCGAAACTTACCTGCGGGTGGCGTTCCCGCCTTTTTCTGGAGGGTTTGCCGATGCGCGCTGTGATACTTTGGCCACCGCGCCACAGGTGTCTGCTCTGGGGTTTGCTCGTCCTGGGACAGTGCGTGGGGTCGCTGACATTTCCTCCCGTCAGGGCAGATGATCTCGCTGGTCAGACAGTCCTTTTGGATTTTTACGCCGACTGGTGCGGTCCATGCCAGCAGATGATGCCCGTGGTGGAGGAGCTCCACCGGGCCGGTTACCCCGTGCGGAAAGTCAACATTGATCGAGAACCCGCGCTTGCGCAGCGCTTTCGCATCAACGCGGTGCCGACTTTTGTAATGATCGTCAATGGGAGGGAAGTGGACCGCATTGTCGGACCGGCCAGCCTCGATCAGCTTCGGCTGCTGTGTCGTTTGGCGCCGCAACGGCCGACTCAATTCATACCGGTACAGGCCCCTTCAGAAACAATCGCGAGAACAGCTTCGGGAAATTCCTCGGTTCCCCCACAATCGCCGATCAATGACGGTGGTTCTCAGCGGAAAGGTTTGCCCCCGTTTGACTCGCAGTGTCGGTTTGCTGCTCCGACGGACGAAGACCTTATTGCCGCGACGGTGCGGATTCGGATTGAAGATCCTCGAGGTCGGTCGAGCGGCTCGGGCACAATCATCGATGCCCGAGGAGGCGAAGCCCTGATTATCACCTGTGGTCATCTCTTTCGGGAAAGCAAGGGGCAATTGCCGATTCAGGTGGATCTTTTTGGCCCGCGGCCTGTCCAAAACCTGCCCGCCCAGCTCATTCACTATGATGAAAAACTGGACATCGGCTTTTTGAGTATCCGGCCCAACCAGCCGGTGGTTGTCGCGCGAGTGGCCCCGCCAGGCTATCCGCTGGCGGTGGGTGATGCGATTTATTCCGTGGGCTGTGGGGAGGGGCAACCGCCGACGGTTTGGAAGGGGAAGGTAACGGCGATCGACAAATATTTGGGACCAGCGAACATCGAGGCTTCCCGGGCACCCGTGGTGGGACGCAGCGGAGGTGGCCTGTTTTCCAGCGAAGGCTTCCTCATCGGTGTGTGCAACGCCGCTGATCCACCCCTGGATGAAGGAATCTATCTGGCCCTGCGGGAAATTCATCGCTCGTTGGATCGGCTCAATCTGGCCATGGTCTATCGAACGGACGGAGCCACCGTAGCTCCCGCGACGTTGGTGCAGGCAACGCCCTCCCCCGTCCCAGCCCGGTCGGCCGGGGAACTTTCCAACGGGATGCGGGCATCAGAGGGCGTCGCACCAGAGCAGGCCAACGTGGCATCTAACACCGCTGGGGAAGGACAGCAAACGTCGGTGCTGGGAGCGGACGCTCGGCCGATTCCTTCGCAGGAGTTGGTACGTTCTCCTGAGGAAGTGACCCTCGCCGCAGGGCTGCCGTTGCCGATTGCTTTGAGCCAGAGTGCTGAACACGCGTCTTCCCAGCAGGAAATAAAACCCTCCGCTCCGTTTAACCGGGCGCCTGCCGTGCCGATGTCCCATGTCGCAGCCACGGGAGGGTTATCTACGACAGGGCTGTCGCTGGAGGAGCGCGCAGCCTGGGAAGAAATCGCCAGGCGACGTGCGGCAGGGTACGAGATCGTATGTGTCGTTCGGCCGATGAATCAGCCCCAGGCCCCCAGTGAGGTCATAGTCCTTCGGGAGATGTCGCCGGAGTTTCTTGCCCTGCTGAGACAGGAAGGGGTGAAGACGATCCATCCCCGTGAGGAGAGCCGAATCGATGGAGCAGGGGTGCAGACAAACGTGGTTCCGCAGTTGTCGGATGCAAGAGCGGCGGTGCCCCTGGTGCCCATCACAGCCCAAGCACGAATCGACGACAGAGGCCATTCTGAGCGTGCCGTCCGGGGTCAGGGCGGTTTGTCGCCCGCCGTGGATATGAGCGGGATCGGCCTGCCGGCGGCGGTGATCGCAATTGCGCCTTCAGGTGGCGGCCGATAGGATCGTGAAGCCTGAAGTGAGGACACGAAAAGCGGCGAAGAAGCGTTAGGGCCAGCAAGAAAAAGAACTGGGCGGCTCAAGCCGCCCAGAATGGATGACACGCTTTTACTCGAGAGTCTCGGACGCTCAATTCTGGCTGGCTGGCGGAGTCCCGGAATCGCCCCCAGACACGCCCGCGGTTTCCGGTTCATCGGCGCTGGCTTCACCGGGCGGTGGCAATTCCGGCTTGCCGACCACACCTTCGAAGACCAGTTGTTTCTTGCCGCCGACGTCCTTGACCTTCACCACAATCGTGTCCTTGCCTTCGAACTCACCTTTAAGGAGCTCCTCGGCAAGCGGGTCTTCGATGTAATTCTCGATGGCACGCCGCAACGGTCGGGCACCAAAGTCGAGATTCGTACCCCGCTTGATGATGAGCTTCTTCGCCTCCTCGGTGAGCACGAGGGACAGGCCGCGTTCGGCCAGCCGCTGGCGGACCTTGCCCAACTCGAGTTCCACCACGTCGCAGAGGTCTTTCTGCGTCAGGTGCCGGAAGACGATGATGTCGTCCACCCGGTTGAGGAACTCGGGCCGGAACACCTTCTCGATCTGCTCGATGACACGCCGCTTCATGTTTTCGTAGCTGGTGTCATCGTCGGGCTTCTGGAAGCCGAAGGCGGCCTCATTCTTGATCGCCTCGGCACCCGCATTGGTGGTCATGATCAGGATCGTGTTCCGGAAGTCCACATTCCGGCCGAAGCTGTCCGTCAGACGCCCTTCCTCCATCACCTGGAGCAGCATGTTGAACACGTCCGGATGGGCCTTCTCGATCTCATCGAGGAGGATGACCGAGTACGGCCGACGCCGGATCTTTTCCGTGAGTTGTCCGCCCTCCTCGTAGCCGACGTAGCCCGGCGGCGCGCCGATGAGGCGGCTCACGTTGTGTTTCTCCATGTACTCGCTCATGTCAATCTGGATGAGGGCGTCCTCATCGCCGAACATGAACTCGGCCAGGGCCTTGGCAAGGAGGGTCTTACCGACACCCGTCGGCCCGGCGAAGATGAAGCATCCCACCGGCCGCTTGGGGTCTTTCAGACCGCTGCGGCTCCGCCGCACCGCCCGGGCGATCGACTTGATCGCCTCATCCTGGCTGACCACCCGCTTGTGCAGCTCTTCCTCCATCTTGAGCAACCGGATGGAGTCCTCGGTGGTCATCCGGGTGAGCGGAATGCCGGTCATCTTGGAGACGACCTCGGCCACAACCTCGGCGTCCACGATGCCGTCCGCGGCAGCCGACTTCTCGCGCCACTCGCGCATCATGGTAGCCTTCTTTTTCTTGAGTTTGTCGGCCTGGTCGCGGAGTTTGGCGGCCTTTTCGAAGTCCTGATTGGCCACCGCTTCCTCTTTCTCCTTGTTGAGCCGCTCGATTTCCTCGTCGATTTCTTTGAGGTCGGGCGGCCGGGTCAGCGACTTCAGGTGCACCCTCGCACCGGCCTCGTCGATCACGTCGATGGCCTTGTCGGGCAGGCAGCGGCCGGTGATGTACCGGCTGGAGAGTTCCACCGCCGCGACAATTGCATCGTCGGTGATCTGCACGTGGTGGTGCTTCTCGTAGCGATCGCGGAGTCCTTTGAGGATTGCGATGGTTTCTTCCTTGGTGTTCGGTTCCACCATCACGACCTGGAACCGACGATCGAGGGCGCTGTCCTTCTCGATGTATTTACGGTACTCATCGAGTGTGGTGGCGCCGATGCACTGGATTTCGCCACGGGCCAGAGCCGGCTTGAGGACGTTGGAGGCGTCGATCGCGCCCTCCGCACCACCCGCACCGACCAGCGTGTGCAGCTCATCAATGAAGAGGATGACGTTCCCCGCCCGGCGGACTTCGTTCATGACCGCCTTGATCCGCTCCTCAAACTGACCGCGGTACTTGGTCCCCGCGACCATCATGGCCAGGTCGAGCACCACCACCCGTTTGTCGAGCAGGATCTCGGGCACATCACCCTTGACGATCCTCTGCGCGAAACCTTCCACGATGGCAGTCTTACCGACACCAGCCTCACCCAGGAGCACCGGGTTGTTCTTCGTCCGCCGGCAGAGAATCTGCATCGTGCGCTCGATTTCTTTTTCACGCCCGATCACCGGATCGAGCTTGCCTTGCCGGGCCAATTCGGTGAGATCCCGGCCGAAGCTGTCGAGCGCTGGAGTCCGGGATCGGCTTGCCCGCGCGGAAGGATCACCGCCGGTGACTTCCTCCTGGCTCAATCCGCCGGAACGATCGGGGGTTTCAGCGGCTTCACTTCCGTGACCGAGCAAATTGAGAACCTCCTCCCGAACCTCTTCCAGCTTGAGGCCGAGGTTCATCAATACCTGAGCCGCGACACCTTCCTGCTCACGCAGCAAGCCGAGCAGGAGGTGCTCGGTCCCGATGTAGTTGTGATTGAGATTTCGCGCCTCCTCGGTCGCGTACTCGATGACCTTGCGAGCGCGCGGGGTCAGCGGAAGCCGTCCCATGGTCACCATGTCGGGACCACTCTGGACGAGCTTTTCGACCTCGTTGCGAATCCGCTTGAGGTCCACATCCAGGTTGCGCAGCACGTTGGCCGCCACACCGCTCCCCTCCTTGATGAGGCCGAGCAAGATGTGCTCCGTGCCAACATATTCATGGTTGAACCGCTGCGCCTCCTGGTTGGCCAACTGCATGACCTTTCGGGCGCGATCAGTAAATCGTTCGAACATAGTCGTGCCTTCCTCTCACTGTTTTTCTCATTGAGAGCGATCGACTGTGAATCCGATCGCAGCTCAATGCTCGTTGCCCATTCGTTAATTGTACCGTTCACCGCCCTCCCGCGTGACTGCCGTCGTTTCACCGACGACAGCTTCTGGCCGGACGAAAGGGCGTCCAGCACCATAGCACTGCAACTCTCGTTCCGGCCAAAAAATCTGCAACATTTTTTCCTGCTTTCAAATGGCTTCGTCTGTCAGCGAAGACTTTCCCTCTCGCGTGAGCCGTTTCCAGCTGCGTCCCCCCCAAAAATCCTGCCACGCCAGTCCCGCCATTAAAAAATAGCCCGGCGGGGCACAAACGACTGAACGCCAATAAAAGTTTACCCCATCGGGCCATTTTCGCGAACTGCCAAGTTGGCGGTTGGTGTTGTCGTTTTTGCATCACGCTAATGCAGTTTCCGGTCTTTCTAACCATCCCCCAATGGAATTATACGTGCGATTTGGTTTTCGGTCCTCACCGGGCGAAGGATTTGGCCGTCCTTCTCTGCCTTTAGCATCGCGATGGATCTGTGCGCTTGCTGGTTCGGTTCTGTTTCGACACGTCCTTTCGACCCGAAGTTCACAGATTCCGCTTGGCCGACGTGTTGTTCTACTGTGTCATGCCGCTTTGGCAGTCGGCGACCAGGACACGGCCGCCTCAACGTCCGCGGTACTTTTGGGCTGTGATGTCGGGTTTTCCTTGGTTTCGGTGCTTGCCCGGTGTGCCTCCTTCTCGGCCGTCGATAGCTGCTCCAGGATCTCCAGTTCTCGGTCGATTTCGAAAAGCCAGGGCGCCGCGCGTTCCACCTTCCGCAATTTGGAAAGAAGTGACCGAGCGGCAGGCAAACGGCCCTGGCGTCGCCACACCGAAGCCAGGAGAAGGGCGGCTTCGACGTCCTGCGGATCCCGCCGCAGCCGATTGCGGAGCAGCGACTCAGCCAGCGCCCGATCACCCCGAAGATACGCGTGCAGCGCCTGGGGGTACGTGTCGTCCAACTCGCGCTGGGTGGCGCGCTGCTCTTCCGTGCGAACGAATCGCCAGGACAGCACAACGCCTGTGATCCACCCCGCACAGAACGCCAGCCAGAGGAAGTTTTTGATCTCTGCACTAACGAGTTCCGGCCAAAGCAAAGTGGTGGCCAAAGCCACCTGGAAAATGGCGGAAAGCAAGACGCTCCCTATCCAGGCCGACCAGGTGGGCCGCACCAGAAGGGGGGCCAAACCGGGAACTAGCCAGAGATACCAACCGCGGCTTTTCATGAACTCAGCCCGTCAAAAACTTCCTGCTGCAAGCCATTGAGTTCCCCTCTAAATAGCCTTATCATACGCCTAACAATAGGGGGTCAGCTCTCGTGGCCAGCGTGTGGTTCGATTGTCGCTGGGCGAACTTGGCCTGGAGATTCTCAAACTGCTGGGCAGTTTAGCCCGTTTTGGGGTGCCAGGGCAAGACGATCTGGCCCCGCGGCTGGGCCTGTAGCGGCGATTGCCGTCTGCGGGTGAGCGTAATTTGGTGGGGTCAATTCATGAATTGCCTCTACCGGTAAAACAGGCGACACACGGGACACATTGGTTGGGGCCAATGTATGAATTGCAGCCACAAGCCTGGAGCTGTGGGCGGTCGCAACATGGGCATGGATCAGGATCTCACGCAGGCAATAACTCTTATTAATGGTGGTGACCGTGGCTGGAGGCGTGCCGGTCAGGCCGGGGTTCGAGGCCCGGGGGCACCCGAGTCGGTGGCTCCCTTTTCAGGGTTACGGCCGGGCGGTACACTGAGTGGTGAGAGATTTGGTGGATGGGAAAAGAAAGGTTTGGTTTTTGTCAGACTGGAGGTCGAATACCGCCTTTGCGGGATTTCCGGCGGGTGCTCGGTTGACGGGAAATTTGCGGAACGTGCGGAGCTGAGATGTCCATTACCAAAGAACAAAAGCGCGAGCTGATTGAGCAATTCCGGACCAGTGAGGCAGACACGGGTTCGCCCGAAGTTCAAATCGCGATTCTGACCACGCGGATCAAGGCTCTCACCGAGCATTTGAAGGTCCATCGCAAAGACTTCGCCAGCCGACGTGGCATGCTCATGATGGTCAGTCGGCGGCGGAAGCTTTTGGATTATCTCAAGCGGACGGCTCCGGATCGCTACTTCGCGATTATTCAGCGGCTCCAGCTCCGCAAGTGATTTTCCCCGCGAGCAGCACCCGGCTTGTGATTCCTCGGCATTTCGGCGACGGATGCCGCTTGGGCTTCTCGACAGGCGGTATGGCGGCCTCTCAGAAGCGACCTGGTTGGAAAGGTGACAACATTGAAAGTCCGAGTTGAACGCCGTATTGGGGCTCAAACGTTATGGATTGAAACGGGGGAACTGGGGAGACAGGCTGCGGGCTGCTGTCTGACAGGATATGGTGACACGGTGGTTCTGTGTGCGGTGACCACCGGCCCGCCGCGCGAGGGAATCGACTTCTTTCCGCTCAGTTGCGACTATCGGGAACGGTACGCGGCGGCAGGGAAGTTCCCTGGGGGATTTCTGAAGAGGGAAGGTCGCCCCACGCCCCGTGAAGTGCTCATCTCACGGTTGATCGACCGGCCCATCCGTCCCCTCTTTCCGGAAGGCTTCATGGACGAGGTCCAGGTTCAGGCGATGGTCATGGCGGCCGACCGCCAGAATGACCCAGACGTTCTGGCGATGATCGGTTCGGCGGCTGCGCTCGCCATATCACCGATTCCGTTTTTGGGACCGGTGGGTTCGGTGCGGGTAGGACTCATCGAGGGCCAGATTGTGCCCTTCCCCACGCAGGAAATGCTCGACAAGAGCGAGCTGGACCTGGTCGTCTCCGGCACCGACGAAGGCATCGTGATGATTGAAGGCTTTGCCAAGGAAGTGCCGGAAGATGTGATGGGCGACGCCATCATGGCGGCCTACGAGTACGTCAAGCAGGTCATCGATCTACAGAAAGAGCTGATTGCCCAGGTCCAACCGGTCAAGAATCCGTTTGAGCCGCTACCGCCCAGCCCGTTGTACGACCAACTCAAGGAGCGCTATTACGAGGAATTTAAGCAAGCCAAACAGGTGCCCGGAAAACTGGACCGTGCCCAGGCCGTTGAGCAGCTCAAACAAAAGGCGCTCATGGAAATGATTCCCGATCCAACGGCGGAGGGAGCGCCGCCCATCGTCGAGTTTGAAAGGGCCTGGCACGAACTGGAACGGCGAGTGGTCCGCGATCTGATTCTCAGCGGCAAGCGGCCGGATGGACGCGGCGTCAAGGAACTCCGTCCGATCACGTGTAAAGTCGATGTCCTGCCGCGGGTGCATGGTTCCGCCCTGTTCCAGCGCGGTGAAACGCAGGCCATGATCACCGTCACGCTGGGCACCACCCGGGACCAGCAACTCGTGGACGGCATCATGGAGGAATACGGCAAGAAATTCATGCTGGACTACTACTTCCCGCCGTTTTCGGTGGGTGAATGCCGGCCGATTCGTGGACCAAGTCGGAGAGAAATCGGACACGGCAATCTCGCCGAGCGGAGCGTGGAACCGGTCCTGCCCGACCCGGAGGTGTTCCCTTACACGATCCGAATCATTTCGGACATTCTGGAATCCAACGGTTCCAGCTCCATGGCCACGGTGTGCGGGGCCACGCTGGGATTGATGGCGGCGGGAGTTCCCATTCGCAATCCGGTGGCGGGCATTTCGATCGGGCTGATCAAAGAGTCGGACGACAACTGGCTTCTGCTCACCGATATCATCGGGGATGAAGACCACTTCGGTGACATGGATTTCAAGGTCGCGGGGACCCAGAACGGTGTCACCGGCATCCAGCTCGATTTGAAGGTTCGCTCGATTCATGAAGCGATCATCCGCGCGACCCTGGAGCAGGCCCGGGAAGCACGCATCGAGATCCTTCGCAAGATGCTGTCCGTAATCTCGCGGCCACGGGACGATATCTCGGTCTTCGCGCCGCGGTTGCTGCGGACCAAGATCGATCCCGACAAGATCGGCATGTTGATCGGGCCGGGTGGAAAAACAATCCGTAGCATTCAGGAGAAGACCAATTCCACCATCGAGGTAGAGGACGATGGGACCGTCACCATCGCGGCGTACAGTCTGGAAGACGCCCAGGCCGCGCTGAAACAGGTGGAGGCCGTCACGGCGACCATTGAAGTGGGGAAAATCTACGATGGCCGGGTCACCAGCATTAAGGACTTCGGCGCGTTCGTGGAGATCCTGCCCGGCAAGGACGGCCTGTGCCATATCAGCGAGCTGGCCGACGAATATGTGGCGAACGTATCCGACATCTGCAAGGTGGGTGACACGGTTCCCGTCAAGGTGATCGCTATTGATGATCAGGATCGGGTGAAGCTCAGTCGGAAGAGCGCACTCCGCGAACTTGCCCAAAAGCAGAAAGAGGCAGAAGGCGGTGGCTCGTCAACAGGTGCCACCTCTCCCCCTCACCAGCCGCCGCAACGGCGACAACCGCCCAGTCATCGACGGCGCACATAGGGCCAGCGGTTTCTGCTTCCCACACGATGCAGCAAACGCCGTGGAGAGGTTGTTGTCTGGCCGCACGGGCTGAGTCATCCCAACTTTGTCTCCGCCGCGGTAAAGGTTCATGAAGTTCGGCAGGGTCTTAAGAGGGGTCAGTTTCAGCCCGGCGGGACCTCTCCCGGAGGGACGTGCTTGTCACGTGCGCTTTTCGACGCTGGATCATCCATTCCCTTTCCACGGGCACGACAAGTGTGCCCCTCCGAAGAAATCCCGGAGGGACCTGCTTGTCAGGTCCGATCAACACCAATTGATGACCCATTGCTCCTTGCCGCACGCGACAAGCGTGCCCCTCCGAAGTTTCATGGGAGGCCGTGGAGAACGTTCGTCCTGGTAGGGGCAATTCACGAATTGCCCCTACAACGCCGGAGGGACGTGCTTGTCACGTCCGCTTTCCGACGCTGGATCAGCCATTCCCTTTCCACGGGCACGACAAGCGTGTCCCTCCGAAGAAATCCCGGAGGGACCTGCTTGTCAGGTCCGATCAACACCAATTGATGACCCATCGCTCCTCGCCGGGCACGACAAGCGTGCCCCTCCGAGGGGATCTGCATAGTATCCCACTCCGCTTCCCGCCCATTTGTACCGGCTCGGTGCATCCTGTATGATGACAGGGAACGGCGAGTCATTCGTTCCCGGGTAATCAGGATGGTCGCCAGCAGGCAAGAGCGACGGGCTCCGGCAGCAGCAAGCTTCTCATTCGACGGAAGGGCACAATGGACGGCAATTCCTCCCGTGTGCGAGATGACGTGTCTCAGCGGCTGATCGACCAGTACACGGAGCTTGCGCGCCTGGCCGGTGCCCTCGCCCACGAAATTAAGAATCCCCTTTCGACCATCCGACTCAATCTCGAGCTATTGGCCGAGGATTTTGCCAATTCGGACAACCCGCGGGAACGGCGTGCACTCAACCGCATCCAGATCGTCCAGCGGGAATGTGAACGATTGCAAACCATTTTGGACGATTTTCTGAAATTCACGCGGGCGGATCGGCTGAATCTGGAACCGGCCAATTTGAATGAAGAGATTCGGCGGGCCCTGCAATTTTTTGCGGCGCAGGCCCGCGAGGCAAACATTCGCATCATGGATTTTCTGGCCAGCAATTTGCCGACGGTGTTGCTGGATCGTGCAGCCTTTCAGACGGCGCTTCAGAATTTGTTGATCAACGCATTGCAGGCGATGCCCAAGGGGGGTGAGCTGGTTGTCCGCACGGTCCCATCCCCCGAGGGTGTGGTTATCGATTTGATCGACAACGGCTGCGGGATGGACCCCGAGACACTGGCCCATGCCTTCGACGCATTTTTTACGACGAAGCGCGGGGGCACCGGTTTGGGACTGCCCACGGCCCGTCGTATCATCGAAGCCCATGGCGGATGTATCACGGCCCAGAGTGAAATTGGCCGCGGCACGCAAATGACCATCAAGCTTCCCATCCCCCGACAATTGCCAGGAGAGACAGTAGCGAGTGATGAGCGAGCGAGTGAGTCCCCCAGAACAGAAAAGCAGGTCAGCGGCGGTTGAAGCCAAGGACCGCCCGACCGCGCGAATCCTCATTATCGATAATGACCCCGGTCATGCGGAGGTCATGGCAGAGGCCCTGGAGCGGGAAGGGTACCGGTGTCGGGTGGCCACTTCAGGACCGGAGGGTGCAAAGCTCATCCGGGAGGAGGAGTTCGATGTCATCATCACGGACCTTGTGATGAACGAAATTGACGGTTTGGATATCCTCCGGCTGGCGAAGCAGGAACAACCTGAAGCGGAGGTCATCCTCGTCACCGGTCATGGAACGATCCAGTCTGCCGTCACCGCCATGCGGGAGGGGGCCTTCAACTATTTGCTCAAGCCGCTGGATCTGGCGCAACTGCGGGCGGTGACCGAAAAGGCGGTGGAAAGTGTTCAGCTCCGGCGGACCAATGTGGAACTCCATCGCCGGCTGGACGAAACGTTTGGATTCCAGGGTATTGTGGGCAACAGCCCGCAAATGCGCGCTGTTCTGGAAAAAGTCAAACGGATCGCCCCCACAAACGCCACGGTACTCATTCTCGGAGAAACGGGAACGGGCAAGGAACTCATCGCTCAGGCCATCCATCAGAACAGCCCGCGAAAGAACAAGCCGTTCGTGGCCCTCAATTGTGCAGCACTGAGTGAAAATATTTTGGAAAGTGAGCTGTTTGGTCACGTCAAGGGAGCATTTACGGATGCCTGTGCGGATCGGGTGGGAAAATTCGAGTATGCCCACGGCGGCACGCTGTTCCTGGACGAGGTGGGCGATATGCCCATGGCCACTCAGATCAAATTGCTGCGTGTTCTGGAAAACGGGGAAATCACCCGAGTGGGCTCCAACGATCCCATCAAGGTGAATGTTCGGGTGCTTTCGGCCACCAATCAAAACCTGGAGGCGCTGGTGGAGGAGGGACGCTTCCGCCGCGATCTTTACCACCGTCTCAATGTGGTGAGCATCCGACTGCCGAGTCTGGCAGAGCGGGCGGAGGACATCCCCATCCTGATCGACCACTTCATGAAAATGTTCGCCAAGAAGCATAACAAGCACATCAAGGGGATGACGCCCGCTGCCCGACGCCGTTTGCAAATGTATTCGTGGCCGGGAAATGTCCGGGAATTGCGCAACGTTATCGAAAGTATGACCGTTGTGGATTACGACGGCATCCTCGACGTGGATGATCTGCCCGAGCAATTCGCGGACGGCGACGCCCGTCGCACGGACGCCAACAATGTGTCGTTGGCGGCGCTGGTGGGAAAGCCGTTGGAAGAAATCGAGAAGATGTTCATCGCCGAGACGCTGCGCGCCACAGGGGGAAATCGCGAAGAGGCTGCGCGGCTACTCGGCATCGGTGAGCGGACGCTCTATCGCAAGATCAAGGAATATGGGTTATCGTGACTCTTTCCTCCTCTGCCGATCGCCCCAACAATTGTTGTTGTCGGGTGCTGTTGAAGGAAACTGAATGGAAGATTCAGGGGCGCGGGAACCAGCCAACGGAGGTTCGGATGGCGAAGATTCGCCGTCTTCCCCAGAGCGTGATCAATAAAATCGCGGCTGGCGAGGTCATCGAACGCCCCGCCAGTGTCGTGAAGGAACTTGTCGAAAACTCTCTGGACGCCGGCGCAACGCGGATTGATGTTTCGGTCGCCAAGGGTGGGATTGAGTTCATCCGCGTGGCCGACAATGGTTGTGGCATCGCCTTTGAAGACCTGGAACTGGCCGTCGCCAGTCACGCGACAAGCAAGATCAGTGATGCGGAAGGCCTCTTCCACGTGCGGACGCTGGGGTTTCGTGGAGAAGCGCTCGCGTCCATCGCCGAGGTCAGCCATCTTCGTCTTCGCAGTCGTACTCCGGATTCAGACTCGGGCGGCGAAATCTACGTGGAAGGCGGCCTGGTGCGGTCCATTGCGCCGTGCGGGTGTCCCGTGGGAACGGTCGTCGAGGTCCGCCAGTTGTTCTTCAATACTCCTGTGCGGCGAAAATTCCTTCGTTCCACCACCACGGAACTGGGGCATATTTCGGAGACTGTGGCGAAGCTGGCGCTGGCCCATTTCCGGGTGCATTTCACGCTCACGCACAATGATCGGCCGGTGCTCCAGTTGCCGGCAGCCGGCGATCTTCTGGAACGCATAGCCGCCCTTTACGGGCAGGAGCTGGCCGACGCCCTCATTCCGGTGTCCAGTGAAGATGGGGCGGTGCGCTTGTACGGGTACGTGGCCCATCCGGCATTCAGTCGGCCGAATGCAAAAATGCAATTTTTGTTTTTGAACGGTCGAGCGATCCGCGATCGCAATCTTCAGCACGCCCTCAATGAGGCCTACCGGGGCCTTTTGACCGTGGGACGCCAGCCGGTCGCTTTTCTGGTGCTGGAAATGCCGCCGGAAATGGTGGACGTGAACGTCCATCCCACCAAGCAAGAGGTGCGTTTTCTGGACAGCGGGAGACTTTACAGCCAGCTTCTCAGCACGCTGCGAAGGGAATTCCTTAGCAGCGACCTCAGCACCCGCATTTCCGCGCCCATACCGGCTCAGGGCGGTGATTCCTGGCGGTCAGCTCACGATCCGGAAAAGGTTCGGGCCATGCGCCGACAGATCGTGGAATGGGCCAAGGGGGAACTTCAGCAGAGACTGGCGGGAGAAGTCACATCAACTGCAGAAGTGTCGCAGAATACGGTGAGGCGAGAGCCACTCGCGCCCCACCCCGATGAAACAGCACGACATGGCGTCGGCTTGAGAGAGTTTGGTGCCTGTGGGGAGCGTGGAGCCGAAGATGATGCAGGACTCGCCACAGCCACGGCGGGGTACCGTTCTGCCGGTTCGCGAATCGCGGAATCCATTCAGACTGCTGAAGCGTTGGGGCAAAAGCCGCAGCGGGGCGGGCATCCGGACCTGGGGCTCGGCAGCGATTTCGCACCCAAGGTGCTTCAAATTCACAATCGTTATTTGATTACAGAAAGCGACGAGGGCCTGGTGGTCATCGACCAGCACGCGCTGCATGAACGGATTCTTTACGAGCAGCTTCGGCAGAGCCTCCAGGAGGGACAGCTCACCACCCAGCAGCTTCTCATCCCCGAACCTGTGGACCTCTCGCCCGTGGAGGCGGCCCTGGCCCTGGAAAACAGGGAGCTTCTCGCCGAGTTGGGACTTTCGATTGAGCCTTTCGGCGGGAGCACGGTGCTCGTGCACAGTTATCCGGCCATGCTGCGGCACATGTCGGCCGGGGATTTGCTTCGCTCGGTACTGGCCGCACTCGCCGAGGGAAGAGGCCAACCGGACCGCGCAACCTTGCTGGACAGCATTCTTCACAGCCTGGCGTGCAAAGCGGCAATCAAGGCGGGAGAACGGCTGGCCCCGGAGCAGGTGCAGGCACTCCTCGAGCAAAGCCGCCAGGTGCTCCATTCCCATCACTGTCCGCACGGTCGCCCGACAATGCTGGTCTTTTCGCGCGAGGAGCTCGATCGCTACTTCCGCCGCACGTGACGAGCGGGCAGTTTTCTGCGCTGACGCGTTGCGGTTTTTGGAGCGGTCTACAAGATGTCAGATGTGCCCTGTGAAGGGCAATTCATGAATGGCCCCTACGGCCGCTGTGTCTTATGCTCCGAAAATGATATCCAAGACATTGGGGTGGGCGATTCGTCAAAGAAATTGGGCGGAACTCTCCACAGTTGGAATATGGACCTGACAAGCAGGTTTTGAAGGGCGCTCCCCCGCGAATCCGTGTGGCCGTCCCGGCGCCATCGGTAGAGGAAAAACATAGATGTGTCGGGGCCCCGCATTGTTGCTTTTTGTCGGGACGCGCATCTATACTGATGGGGGACTATGATGGGCTTCAGCAGCGGGAGGGCACAACCTATGGCCTGGCCGTTTTTGCGGATCGGGAACCAGACGGCGTTCAGTGCAAGTGATCCCACGGATCCCTATCGTTTTGCCGTGGAACACGGTTTTGACGCCTTCGAATGGTTCAACGACAAGCGGCACGGCTGGGGCTGGTGTCAGGAAGACGCGGACGAGTACGACCGGCGACAGATTCGTCAGACGGGCGAAGAGAAGCACATCGCCTACAGCGTCCACGCCCGGTGCCAGGCGGACATCACCACACCAGAGGGTCGGGAGGATGTCCTCCGCAGCATCCAGTTTGCCAACGACATTGGCGCGAAGCTCGTGAACATCTACTTCCACGGGACGCAGGGTGTGCAAGGCTTCGCCGAGGCGCTGCGCCCCATTGTGGAAGCGGCGGCCCCTGCTCAGATCAAAATCAGCGTTGAAAATACGGTCTTCGTGGGGCCGGAAGAATTCAACGATCTGTTCGCGTTTCTTCGCGAAAAAGAGTGGTATGTTCCCGGTCAGGTGGGACTGTGCTTTGACATGGGACACGCCAATCTCTGCTCGGCGACGCGGAACAATTATGTTGGCTTTCTGGAAAAGTTGTCGTCCGACGTGCCCATCGTGCATCTACACGTCCACGAGAACTGGGGGGACGGCGATAGCCACCTGCCGCTTTTCACGGGGCCTGCCGGGATGGACGACACAGGCGTTCGCGCGATGTTCCGGATTCTCAAGGAACGGGGGTATGATGGGCTAATCATCATGGAGCAATGGCCTCAACCGGCGGAGCAGCTTCTGCACACGCGGCAGAGATTAAAAGAACTGCTTCTCTCGCTTTGAACGATCACCGGCTGCCTCTTGGCTGAGAAAGTGAAGCAGACGCCCCGCCGTTGAAAAACAGCGGGGATTCTTTGTTAATCTGCGATAGCTGCGCAAACTTTTCTTGTCGTGCTGTTTTTCTTTCCGGACAGCCCGCGAAAAAGCGATATTCTCGATACGAGCGGAAATGCTGCCCGTTTGAAGCACGGATGCGCTTTTGAAATCCTGGATGCTCTTTCCAGTTTACGGGGGACGCTATGAAAACAAGGACGTTTTTGGCGGTTCTAGCGGCCGGTTGTTTTGTTACCGGGACGGCGATGGCGCAATGGGCACCCTCCGGAATGTACCCCAACGCCTGGGGAGGTGGTGTTCCAGTGGGATATTTCGAACAGGGTGGTCCGGCTCCCCAGACGCTCACTCCGGTTCCGGAGTCGCCTTCTACCGGCCCGACGGAAGCGTGTCCGACCGGCCGCCTGCCGGTCTGGCAGGTCTGGGGTGAATATCTTTATCTTCGTCCCTCCGACGTGGATGTGCCCTGGGCTGTTGCCATTAACGGGGCCATTCAGCAGGGAGATGTTCCCATTCAGGTCGGCCGAATTGCCAACGCCGATATCGACTTCGACTCCGGTTTTCGTGTTGGTGTCGGCCGAGTGGTGGACGAATGTTCCAGTGCCGGCGTCAGCTACACGTTCTTTGAAAGTCACTCCAACGATTCGCTCAGCACAGACGCCCCCCTTGTCCTGCGGTCCCTGGTGGCTCATCCGGGCACCCTGACGGCGGCTGCCGACTACCTCCGCGGTATCGCCAGCAACGACGTGGACTTCCAGTTGATCGATGCCGACTACCGCCACATCTTCCGCAGCAATTGCTATGGTTCGTGGAACTGGCTGGTCGGCGGTCGCTACGCTCAACTGGAACAGGATTTTTCGTCCACGTTCTTTAACAACGGTGTGGAAAATGTGCTCACCGACATCCGGTTTTATGGCGGTGGTATCCGGCTTGGATTGGAAGGCGAACGTCACTTCCAGAACTGCAATCTGATGGTGTATGGTCGCAGCGCCGCCAGCTTTGTGGCGGGAGACTTCCGTGCCCGGTATTTCCAGGGACAGTCCTTCACCAGTGTGGAAGTGGATACCAACTGGCGTGGTTCCCGGGTGGTGCCAATCCTCGATCTCGAATTGGGCAGCGGCTGGGTCAGCGACAACGGCTGCGTGATGTTCACCGTCGGCTACATGGTGAGCGCCTGGTTCAACGCAGTGGATGCTGACACCTTCATCCGAGGTGTGCAGAGCAACAACTTCAGTGACATGGACGACACAGTGGTGTTCGATGGTTTGGTGGGACGAGCGGAGATCCGCTTCTGATCGTTTGCTGACTCCAGCGTTTCCCGGAAACACCTGACATCGTTCCCGCTCGCACTCGCTGTTCGGCACGCAGCGAGTGTTGTCTTTTTTGTGAGACGTCTGGGTCGGCCAAGGGGGTCGCGGACTGATCAGGCCGGTATTATCGGAGAAACTGAATCGCGGCCAGCGCTGCAGCGACGAGCACGCCGCCGATGATCACAAGCCAGATCCACGCCGGCATGGGTGGGGCGCGACGCGGCCTGTCGCGGCGGACTATTGCCAGCAGAGGATCTTCCTTGACGTCTAAAGGCAACGTTATCGCGGCCCCCGATTCCGGTTCTCCAGGAAGGGCGCTTTCCTGGTTGGTATTCGCCGTATCGTTGGGCTCGCGGGTAAGTTCCTCCGGAATAGGCAGCGTTTCCACAATGGGTTTGGCCACCGGCAGCGTGGGTGTGGTGGCGGATTCTTCCAGCGGTCTAGCCTTGGGGAGCGGTGCAACGGCAGGCGTTTGCTGAAGGGCCTGCGCGACCGGCAAAGGCGTCGGCTTGCCGCTGGTTGGTTCGCTGATCGGTTTGGCGGACAGCAACTTTGTCCCTGGCGTTGGAACGGCGCCGGGTGCCGCCGTTGGCGCTGCTGGTGCACTGCGGCGGAGCGTGTTCTCATCGGCAATCTGATAGCCGTGATTGATCAGCCACAGCCGCAACGCGTCGGCTACCTGGGCTGCCGATTGATACCGGGCCGAGGGCTTCTTGGCCATCATCTTCATGCAAATGGCCACAAGATCGTCGGGCACATCCGGGCGTTCGTTGCGGATGTCGGGCGGCATTTCCCGCTGATGCTTCATGACGCGCTGGGCCAGCGTTCCCTCGGGGAAAGGGGGATGTCCTGTCAGAAGGAAATAGAGCGTGCACCCCAAACTGTAAATGTCCGCCCGAAGGTCCACCCGATGGCTGTCGATGGCCTGTTCCGGGGCGAGATAGTCGGCTGTCCCCAGCACGTTCTCATCGTAGGCGAGGGTGAGTGATGCGCGGTCGTCGTCCGAAAAACGCGCCAAACCTAGGTCCAGTAACTTGACCACCCCCTTTTTGTCCACAAGAAGGTTCGCAGGTTTGATGTCGCGATGGATGAGGCCCGCCTGATGGGCGTGATGGAGGCCTTCCGCTGCCTGGCGGATATATTCGGCCGCCATGTGAGGGGGCAGGGGGCCCTTTTCTCTGACCATCCGCTGGAGGTCCTGGCCCTCCACGTACTCCATCACCAGGTAGTGATTCGTACCGTCGCTGTCCACGTCGTAGGCGCGGACGATGTTGGGATGGTCGAGAGCGGCCGCCGCCTTTGCCTCACGGTGAAATCGCGCGAGATAGGAAGCGTCGTTGACCCGGTGTTTGGGCAGAACCTTGATCGCCACCCGGCGCTGCATGAGCACGTGTTCAGCAAGATACACGCTGCTCATCCCCCCGCTGCCCAGGTGATCAAGCAATTTGTACTTGCCCAGGAAAAAACCTTTGTAGCGACCTTCGAGGAGTTTTCCGGCCTGCCACCGGGTAAGAAGGCCAGCCTCGACCAGCTTGCCCGCCAGTTCCTCGGCGGTCAGCGAAGAGCTTCCCTCAGGTGGCAGCCACTGCTTGACCACCTTCTGTAACTGGTCGGTCTCGACCAGTTGACTGCGTTTCACCAGATCGAGGAATTGCTCGACCGTCATCGGAAGTCTCGCTACCCGAGGTTTTCATCCCGCTGGCATAAGTGCCCAACCTTTCCGTCGTTTCACAATCGTACCGGGCCCACGTCACTCACCGGTTTTCCCGGACATCAACCCTTCCTTACGCGAGTCCGCTCATCTGCTGGCCCAAAGTATTGGGCAAAATTTGACACTCTCCTCCACCGCTATTTAACTTACCACTTTCCGGGAATTATTTCCACTTTCTGAAGTCCACCCGCTATCAAAGTCGGCACGGCAGGCGGAGTTGTGCCTGCGGCGCAAACGATGCTGGTCGGTCCGCTGCCAGCAGCACGGGCAAACCGGCCAGATTCCGGCGGGGATTCCGGATTACTGTCACACTACAGAGGACGGGGCCACATGGTCCCGTGGGGAGATTCATGAATCGCCCCTACCGTGGGTTGTTGGCAAACGGACGTGACAAGCATGTCCCTCCGCATGCGGACTGTTCCGCGCCTCTCACGGCCTGGGCGCGCTGGTGTATCATGGAAGCTTTCTCCGCTTGGAAGGCGTTTCACTAAACTGGATTCTTTCGCGCGGGAGATGGCCATGTCCTTGGTAATGAACGCATCTACTGGCAGAACTCTTTGGAGATCGCCGGGTCATTTGTCCGTCTGGCTTGCTTGGCTCTGGATGGTGGCGGCGACGGGCTCCACCTGGACAGAGGAGGCCGCGCTGCCGATTCCTTCGCAAGAACCGGCCAACGTGCCGGTTTTTCGAATCAATGCCTGCGAAGCGGGAGTGGTGCCGGACGGCAAGACTGACTGCACGGAGGCCCTCCAAAAGGCCCTGGACCGGGCGGGCAAGATGGGGGGCGGCATTGTGGAACTTCCTGCCGGGGTCTATCGCGTCCAGGGACATCTCGTCATCCCTGCCAACGTGACCCTCCAGGGGGTTTTCCAGACGGCTCCCACCACGGCGCGATGGGGTCAGCTCACACCGGCAGGAACAGTGCTCCTCGCATACGAGGGGAGAGGAAACGAACAAGGTGAGCCCTTTTTGCGACTAGGGGGCAGTCACGCGACGGTGGCCGGCCTTGCCATCGTTTACCCGGAATGGAACCCAAAGGACGTGCCCCCGGTGCCGTATCCTCCCTGCATTGCCTCCACTAACACCGAGAACGTTTCCATCCAAAACTGTCTTCTGGTCAATCCTTACGAGGGAATTCGGCTGATTCGGGCGCACCGGCATCTTGTGCGTAACGTCACGGGGTACCCCATCAAGCGGGGAATTTACGTCGATGAATGTTACGACATTGGTCGAATCGAGAACGTGCATTTCTGGCCGTTCGGGGTGAGCTATCGGCCGGACGACCCATACTGTCAGTGGATCAACCTGAACGGAGTGGCCTTCGAGTTTGCCCGCACGGACTGGCATTATGTGATCAACACCTTCTGTTTTGGATACGGGATTGGTTATAGGTTTTCTCAGTCAGCCCATGGGAGCGCCAACGGGAACTTTCTGGGGATCGGGGCCGATTCCTGTCAGCGAGCGGTGGTGGTGGAACAGGCTCAGCCACCGGGGTTGCTCATCACGAATGGAGAATTCGTTGGTCGATGGAGCAGCCAGGATTCGGTCACCCTCGACGTCGGTCCGCAGGTGCAGGGGAAGGTCAGTCTGGTTAACTGTTCATTTTGGGGGCCCATTGATCGGTGTGTGGTGATGCGAAGTCCACATGCCCAGCTAACGCTCTCCGCGTGCCATTTTTGTGAGTGGGATGTCGCGAATCAGGGGTCGCCCGCGGTCGAGATCCAGGCCGGGTTCGCCACCATTCAGGGATGCACATTCGATCGCGATACGGCCCAGCACATCCATATCCACAGCGGTGTCCGATCGGTCATCGTGACGGCCAACCAGGCGCCGGGCGGCTTGCGGGTGAATAACGAAGCGGGAAGCAAGGTGCAGATGGGCCTCAATGCGGAGGATCCCATCCAGTGGACGCCGGAAGCACGGCTTCATTACCGGTTGGATTTGGGCCAACCAGGGGATTCGCGGTATTTGCTCAATTGGTATGGTCCGGAAAAAAGCGAGCGAACCTTCCGCTGGAGCACATCCAAATCGCAGTTGGTGCTGCCCATCGAGCCTGGGCGGGCTTATGAGGTGCTTCTGGAGGTGAGTATTCCAAAAGCCCTGGAAGGTAAAGAAATAACGCTGCATCTTGGCGATCACGTGCTTGGGGTATTAAAGTCCGGGGAAAACAGAGTGCGTATTCCTCCCCAAGAAACTGAAAAACTCACGCTCCAAATTCGCTCGCCCGGTTGGGTGCCTGCCGAATTGAGCAAACAATCAACCGACCGGCGCGTCCTCGGGATACAAGTGTTTTCGCTTGTGATGAAAGGAGAAGGGGCCGACGAAAAAATCTTTGACGCAAACACCGGAGAATGGCAGACTCAGTGATTTGTGCCCCGTGTGAGCTTTTTCCGCGAATCAACGGGCGATTCGCCCTTGCGCTTGTGTGATAAGCGCGAATGCAGGCGATTTGATCGCGGGTGGCGATTGACAATCTCACCGACGGTGTGGCATATTAACGGCACGTTTGAATCAATTCGGTGCCACTTTCGGCAGGAATCGTCCTCGGAGGGGTTTGAAGGGCGTTCTTGCCATCGAGCAAGTGGAGGCAATCTGCGCCGACATAGGGGGAGCGCGTCCGCGCGGAATCTCTGGTTTCGGGAGGGAAGAATGGCCGAACTGGATCCCATGGAGCAGCGGTATCAGGAACGGCTCCGTCGCTATGTGACGGCCATGCGCAAGGGCAAGCCGGACCGCATTCCGATCCGGCCGTTCGTGGCGGAGTTCACGGCGGTCTATGCGGGCTACACGATCCAGGAAGTGACCCACGATTATCAGAAGGCCTTCGACGCCGTGATTCGGTGTGCGGCGGACTTCGATTGGGACGCCGTGGTGCCCAATATGGTCTACGTTTGGACGGGGCTCGTCCAGGCGATCAACCTGCGGTATTATGCCGTCCCTGGCGTCGATCTTCCTGCGGATGTTCCCTTTCAGTATTTGGAACCGCCTGAAGAAAACGCCTGGATGCGTCCCGACGAGTATGACGCGCTCATAGAAGATCCGACGGGCTACCTTTACAACGTGTGGTTGCCGCGGGTATCTCGGGACGTGGTTGCGCCCGGCCAGCCTAACACATTTCGCAACAACATGTCATTCGTGCTGGGTGCCATGGCGATGCTTGATTACTTCAACGCGCTGGGGCGACAGGTGGAACGATTGCGGCGGGAAACAGGTACGGTCTCGGCCATCTCGGGGATCCTCAAGGCACCTTTCGATATCCTTGCCGACAAGCTGCGTGGGTATAAGGGATTGTGTCTGGACCTCTATCGCCAGCCGGACAAAGTGCTCAAGGCCTGCGAAGCCCTTGCCCCGCACCTTCTCCACGTGGCCAAATCCGGTGCCGATCCACAGAAAAATGTTCCCATCGGCCTGTGGATGCATCGTGGATGCGTGCCATTTCTTTCGCCACAGCAATTTGAACGCTTTTACTGGCCAACGTTAAAGTGGATTATCGAATCCCTCTGGGCGGAAGGTTACCAGGTGCTGTTCTATGCCGAAGGGGAATGGAATCCCAATTTGAAATATATCGCACAACTCCCCGATTTAAGCATTGTCTATCATGTTGATCGGGGAGATATTTTTGAGGTGTATAAGGCAGTGGGGCACAAATTTTGTATCAGCGGCGGTATTCCGAATGACTTACTGGCTTTTGGCACTCCGCAGGATGTGCGCGAGTATTGCAAGAAGGTCATTGATGGCGTAGCGCGTGATGGTGGCTATATCATGGATGCCAGCGCTATCATGCAGAATGATGCCAAGATAGAAAACGTTCGGGCCATGACAGAGTTCACCCGCGAATACGGGGTATATTGAGTATCGAGTCTATTTCGGCGGAACGCATTCAGTAAAAAGCGGGCCGATTGCTGCATCGACAATAATAGCCGATGGATGAAAAGAAATTCATCTAACTGATATAGTTGCGGGACTTGTATCATCGCACGAGGTTATGGTCTGCTAAATTACATTAAACGAGGAACACTTTGCCGAGTCGCGGAGAATCACGAATAACGGTCGGTGGAGTGCTCATGAGGGAGATCTGCCATGGTAGACGAAACGCGCGAGAAGGATGTGTCCACGCAACCGGGTTGTGGGGTTCGCCCGCCTGGAACGTGCATTCCGTGGGATGAGAAACGCCGCGAATTGGGCGAGATAAAGGGCGATGAGGAATTAGTCAAGAGAATCTGGGAGAATATCGACGCGCTTGGCTACACGTATATCTGGCAGGTGTTGCTGTCATTTTAATCCATGCCGAAAAAGAGTTTTGGAAAGCTCTGGTGGAAAAGCCGTGATAACGGGGGAATTGGGTGAGGGGAGATGGCCCGCCCCCGCGTTCTCAGGGGATCGAGATAATGAGCGAAAAAACGCTTGCCGAGGCGATCGCGTGGTGTGATGAGGCGACGGCAATGCGGCTTATTCGGGAGCAGCTTGCCGCGGGTGTACCGGCTCAGGAGATCCTCGCGCAGTGTAACGAGGGGATGCTGGAACTGGGAAATCGCTTTGCCCGGGAGGAATGCTTTCTTCCGGACCTCATGTTCGGCGGTCTGATCATGAAGAACATCATGGCCGAGCTTGGCCCCCATCTCACCCGGGACGTGAAAGGGGGGGCCGCCGGACTGCGGGCGAAGGCGGTGATGGGCACCGTTCAGCACGACGTTCACGATATTGGAAAAGACATTGTGGTCATGATGTTGCGCGGGGCGGGATTTGAGGTCATCGATCTGGGCGTGGACGTGCCGCCCGAGCGATTTGTCCAGGCCATCCGAGAGCACCGGCCCTCCGTGGTGGGAATGAGTCTTCTTCTCACCACGTGTTATCCGTCGGTGACCGCCACGGTCAATGCAATTCGCGAGGCCGGGCTGCGGGATCAGGTGGCCATCATGGTGGGCGGGGCCGCAGCGAGTGAGCTTCTCGCCAAAAATGCCGGCTGCGATTTCTACGGCAAGACGGCGGTCGATGGGCTCAAGTTCGCCTGTCAGGTGGCGGGGATCAAATAGCGGCGCGGGGGCAAAATTCAACCGCCGGGCTGAATAACCGCCCGAACGTAAGCGGGTGATGCATTTCCACTTAACCTCTGGGAACGCGGCCGTCCATGGGCCTCCGCCTGGGAGCAAGATTCAGCCCGGAGGGAGCTCCTTGTCAGGCCAACATTCCGACGACGGCGTAGCCAGTTTCACCCACGGGGCCGCAACTCTCGTCAAACGGTAGGAACAATTCACAAATTGCCCCTACCGAACGTTGGGCCGTGGCATCTCATGGGAAACTAAAAATTGGGCCGCATCAGGTCGCGGGATGGTTTACGAAGGTGGGCCGCTGCGTGGCGATTCAAAGACTGCATCAAAAGATTCGCGCCAGGCAACCACCATCCACCACGATAACCTGCCCGGTGATGTACCGGCCGGCTTCGCTTGCCAAAAGCAGGGTGGGCCAGGCGACTTCCTCGGGCTGTCCCCACCGACCCAGGGCCGTGCGGGAAACGATTTGCTCCTGCTGTTCCTTGCTGAGCAGGGTCATCGGCATTTCCGTGGCGATGGGACCGGGCGCAATACAGTTGACCGTGATGTTGAACGGTCCCAGGTCGAGGGCGCTCGCTTTGGCCATTCCCACCAGCGCCGCCTTGGTCGCCGAATAGGCATTGCGCTTCGCGGTGCTGGCAAGCGCCATCATGGAGGACATGTGGATGATCCTTCCCCAGCGACGTTCCTTCATTTTGGGAACCAGCGCCCGGGTTAGACGCATGGCATTGGTCAGATTGAGCTCCACGAGGTAGTCCCAGTCTTTATCCTGAATTTCGTCGATGGCCTGGGGAATATTCCAGCCCGCGTTATTGATCAGGATGTCGATATGCCCCATGCGGGCGAGGGCCTCGGCCGCGAGGCGATCGGTGTCCTCGCGTCGGGCAACATCGGCAGCCAGCCATTCCACTCGCTGCCCGGTGCTCTGCGAAAGCTCCTCGGCCGTCTTGCGGATGGCCTCTTCCGTGCGGCTGCAGATGAAGAGGTCGGCACCCGCCTGGGCGAAAACCTGGGCGATGGCCCGACCGATGCCGCGACTCGCTCCCGTGATCAAGGCAGTACGCCCCGCAAGGCTAAAGATGGTATCCTTCATGGCGATTTCCCTCATGAAGCCAGCACGTTGTGTTTTTCCCCGTGTGACAAAGCCCATTGCAAGCCCGGCCGACGATGCCGCGGGCTGGGTTATTCGGCTGGATTTTCCAGATACGTGTACCCTTCCAGTCCGGACTCATAGAAACGCAGCAATCTTCCGGCCTGGCGATCGTCGATGCGGCCTCGCCGAATCGCTTCTTCGAGGCTGTTTCTCAGCCGAACCACAAGGGTGTTGGGATCGAATTCCACGTAGGAGAGCACTTCGCGAACAGTATCGCCGTTGATCACCGTCTCCACCACGACGTCGCCGTCTTCATCGAGTCCGACGTGGACGGCATTGGTATCACCGAACAGATTGTGGAGATCGCCGAGAATCTCCTGATACGCCCCCACGAGGAAGACACCGATGTAATACGGCTCGCCACGGAACTCGTGGAGTGGCAGCGATCGCTTGACATCATGCCGATCAATGAAACGGTCGATTTTGCCGTCGGAGTCGCAGGTGATGTCTGCCAGGATGCCGCGGCGCGTCGGTTGTTCTGTCAGACGGTGAATGGGCATGATGGGAAAGAGCTGTTTGATGGCCCAGCTATCCGGCAGGGATTGAAAGAGTGAAAAATTGCAGAAGTACGTTTCGCTGAGCAGGGATTCCAGCACTTCCAGTTCCTCGGGAACGTAGTCCAAATGCTGCATCAGCCGGTAAATCTTGCGGCAGATGGCCCAGTAAATGTTCTCAGCGAAGGCCCGTTCTTCAAGCGACATGTAGCCATTATTGAAGAGATTGATCGTGTTCTCCAGAGCTTCCTGCGCGTCGTGGAAGCTTTCCAGCAAATTGCGGACATTGAGGGCTTCGTACGTTTGCAGGAGGTCGTGCAGACACTGCTCCGCATCCTCGGGGATTTTCTCGGGAATTCCATTTTCACCGCGATCGGCAACCCCCAGCACATTGAAAACCAGAACACTGTTGTAGGCGACGACGGCCCGACCGCTTTCGGAGAAAATCGTGGGATGCGGTACACCCGCGTCATCGCACACGTGCTGGATGTGGTAGACCACGTCGTTCGCGTATTCTTCCAGGGTGTAATTGACGCTGGACTCAAAGGTGGTCTGGGAGCCGTCGTAATCCACACCCAGTCCGCCGCCCACATCCAGATACTGCAAGCCGGCGCCCTGCTTGTAGAGATCGGCGTAAACTCGGGCACCTTCGGTAAGGGCGGCCTTGATGTGGCGGATGTTCGTGATCTGGCTTCCCAGATGAAAGTGAAGGAGCTTGAAGCAGTCGGCCATCTCGTGCTCTTTCAGCTCCCGCAAGGCCCGCAGGATTTCGCTCACCGTCAGGCCGAATTTGGAACGATGGCCCCCCGAAGATTGCCATCGACCGGAACCCATCGCCGCCAGTTTGACACGGACACCGATATTCGGGCGAACGCCCACCTCCCGCGCATAACGCAGGATCAACTCTAGGTCAGTGTATTTTTCCACGACCAGGAAGATGTTGCGGCCCATCTTTTGGGCCAGCATGGCCGTTTCGATGAACCGGGCGTCCTTGAATCCATTGCAGACGATGGGGGTGTCGTTATCGGCGAGGGCGATGACCGCCAGCAATTCGGGTTTACTGCCAGCTTCCAACCCGAACTTGTAGGGGGCTCCGTAACGGAGAATCTCTTCCACCACCTGCCGCTGCTGATTCACCTTAATGGGGTAAACGAGGTGGTATCCGCCGGTGTAGTTGTGGTCGCGGATCGCATCGCTGAAAGCGTTCTTGATCTCTCCCAGACGGTGCTTGAGAATGCCCCCGAACCGGAGCAGAACCGGAGTCTGGATGCCGCGAACGACCAAGCGATCGACGAGGTGTTTGAGGTCGATGGAGCGCTTGGGGTCTTTTTCCGGGTGCACGCAGACATGCCCAGCGGCGTTGACGGAGAAATACCCCTTACCCCAGCTCCGGACCTCATAGAGCTCCTCGGCATCGGCCACCGTCCACCGGCGTGCTTGGGCATCGAGTTGCAGCATGGGCGTGGTCCCCCTCTCCCTGGTCCAAGGGTCTGGAATGACTTTGTCGAAATGGCCGTTTGGATTGGTGAAATGATTCTCGAACCTCTCCCTCATCGTTCAAGAAAAAACACCCGCGGTTGACCGGTTATCAGTTCGGGGTTCCAAGGGAAAGCTGCGTCCAGCAGCCAACCCGGAGGTGTCGAGTCTGCCGCCTCGTTGGGACCGACTTTCTCCCTGGCCGAACCACCACAACTCCGCGACGACGCAGGATTTCCTTCAATAACCGTATCGTATTCAATTACCGCCCAGTGAAAAGGGGGTAAAAAAGAGCCTGACCGCGAAAACGGCGTGCAGGCCCCAGGGCGTACCGAACGGGAGACGCGGCGAAAAAGCACAAGGCCGAAATCGGGGCCAATCAAGCCTTTCCGGAGCCTTCCCGGTTGCTTTTCAGCGCGTCGCCGCGGGGCCACTGACCGTGGTTTCAGGGGCGTCCATTTCCTCGACAAATTCGCCACGACCCGCCAGGTCCTTCTCCACGGCATGACATCGAACGTAGTGGCCGCCGAGATTCAGAATCCGCGGAGGTTCCGTGCGACAGATATCCATCCGGCGAGGACACCGTGGATGAAAGCGACAACCCGCCGGAGGATTGTCGGGACTCGGCGGATCGCCTTCCAGAATGATCCGCTGTCGGCCGCTCTTCGGATCCATCGTCGGAATCGCTGACAGGAGCGCCTGCGTGTAGGGATGGAGAGGTTCGGCATACAGTCGTCGGCTGTCGGCAAGCTCCACGATCTCGCCCAGGTACATCACCGCCACGCGGTCGGAAAGGTATTCCACCACGGACAAATCGTGGGAAATAAAGAGATACGTGAGGTGACGTTTTTCTCGCAATTCGACCAGCAAATTGATGATTTGCGACTGGATGGACACATCCAGGGCGGAGAGCGGCTCGTCAAGGACGACGAAGTCCGGTCGAAGGACAAGCGCCCGGGCGATGCTCACTCGCTGGCGTTGTCCCCCGGACAGTTCGTGCGGATAGCGTGTCATCATGTCGGGATCGAGTCCGACTTCGCGGAGGATGGCGGCCACCAGTTCCCGGCGTCTTCGCTGCTGTTCCGCCTGCGACAGCCGCTGGGGAACCGCGGACGGATCGTCCTTTTTCTTCTCCTGAAGTAAGTCGGGATGGACGATGAGCCCTTCCTCGACGATGCTGCCGATGGTCATTCGTGGATTGAGGGAGCTGAATGGATCCTGAAACACGATTTGCATGAACCGCCGGAGGTTGCGAAGTTCGGGACCGCGGCAGGTCACAATATTCCGTCCAGCAAAAAAAATGTCCCCGCTGGTCGGTTCGATGAGGCGGAGGATCGTTCGGCCGAGGGTTGTCTTACCGCAACCCGATTCGCCCACCAGGCCGAGCGTCTCGCCCTTGCGGATGGCAAACGAGACGTCGTCCACTGCCCGGGTGTAGCGCGTGATACGGGAAAGCAGCCCTTCCCGCTTGGGAAAGTACTTCTTGAGGTGACGAACGTGAAGGAGGATCTGGTCAGCCATTGTTTCGATTGGTCGGAACGTCGTCGAACGAAAGTTCCCCAGCAAAGTGACACCGCACCCAGTGGCCGGGGGCCAGGACGCGGAGTTCTGGTTCCTGCTGCCGGCAAATCTCCTGACAGTAATCGCAGCGGGGATGAAACTTGCAACCGGGCGGGAAATCCTTGGGATTGGGGACATTCCCCTTGATGGTGGCCAGCTTTTTCCCTTTATCTTCTCCCAGGCGGGGACGCGATCGGAGAAGGCCCACCGTGTATGGGTGGAGCGGCTGCGTGAACAGGGTTTCCACGGGAGCCCGCTCCACAATTTTGGAGGCGTACATGACCGCCACCTCGTGTGCCAGCTCCGCGACCACCCCCAGATCGTGGGTGATGATGAGGATGGCCATTCGTTGCTTCTGCTGAATTTCTCGAAGAAGCTCCAAAATCTGAGCCTGAATGGTGACGTCCAGGGCCGTGGTGGGTTCGTCGGCGATGAGCAGTTTTGGCCGGCACGCCAGGGCCATGGCGATCATCACGCGCTGCCGCATCCCCCCAGAAAACTGGTGCGGGTAGTCCCGCCAGCGTTTTTCCGCGTCGGGAATCCCCACCTGCTTGAGTGAGTCAATCATCAATTGTTTGGCACGTTCCGCGGAGATTCGGCCGCCGCGGTTTCCCTCTTCGCGGTGGTGGAGTCGGATCGCCTCCAGGATCTGGGAGCCCACCGTGAAAACCGGGTTGAGGGAAGTCATCGGCTCCTGAAAGATCATGGCAATTTTGCCGCCCCGCACTTTCCGCATCTCTGGCTCACTGAGTTGGGTGAGGACGCGGACGCCGTCTTCATCGTGGTAGGTGATCTTGCCGCCGACGATTTGGCCGGGCGGCGCCACCAGCCGCATGATCGACAGGGCGGTCACCGACTTGCCGCACCCCGATTCACCGACCAGCCCCAGCGTTCGTCCCGGATATATCTCCAGCGAGACGTCATCCACGGCGCGGAGAGTGGCTTCCTCGGTGAAGAAGTATGTGCGGAGGTTCTCCACCCGGAGCAGGGGATCCAGCCGTGTCGTTTGACTCTGCATGTTTTCGGATTGGGCAGAAACGGGCATGAATCGTATCTCGTGCAGTCTGTCGCGTTTATTTCTCGGCACTTATCGGCAAACTCGTGCGGTGGGCCATTTCCTATTCCGCCGCAGACGCTAAATGCGCAGTCGGGGATCCATGGCGTCGCGAAGTCCGTTACCCACCAGGTTGAAGGCCGTCACGGTAATAAACATCGCCAGCGAGGGGAAGACCACCAGCCACCAGTAGTGATAGTTCTCACTTCCCTGGCGGAGAAGCAAGCCCCAGCTTGGGGCAGGGAGGCGGACGCCAAAACCCAGCAGACTTAACCCCGCCTCGGTGATGATGGCGCCTGCAATCCCGAAGGGGGCGGCGACCATCGCCGGGGAAAGCGAATTCGGCAACACGTGCCAGAACAGCACGCGGAGGTTCGTCGCGCCAGTCGCTCGGGCGGCCGCAACATAGTCAAGATTTCGCTGTTTCAGGACCTCGCCCCGAATCAGCCGGGCGACGGTCGGCCAACCGGTCAATCCGATCACCACCATGATGATGTAAATGCTCTGGCCCAACAGACCCACGAGAGTCAGGATCAAAAAGAATGCCGGAAACAGCATGATCACCTCGATGATACGCGAGATGAGGATGTCCACGAACCCACCATAATAGCCCGCAATAGCCCCCAACACGATCCCAATGACCATGTAAATGCCCACCGCCACGAAACCAACTGTGAGGGAAATCCGCAGACCGTAGATCATCCTCACGAGGACATCCCGGCCCACGTCGTCTGTGCCCAAAATGTGAGGAAAGCCATCGTTGCTCTTTCGCCAGAACAGGACTTGCTCCCCGGTGTTGGGATTTGTTGTGAACCGCGGCTTGCGGTAAAACGGGGGTTTGACGGGGGAGTCCATATCCTGCTCGGTCGGCCCGAAAGGAATCAGGGGATACACAGCCCGAGCTGTCCCCTGACGGGCAAACTCCTCTTCCGGGAATGTTCGGGCACGGTAGCGATTGTCGGGGCGGACGCCGGGAATCATGAAAATGCCGCCAAGTCCCAGAATGGCCAGGGCGTAGACCGCGGCGTACTTTCCCACAGGAAGCAGCTTCTCCGGATAACGGCGACGGTAGCGAAGAGCGTGGATGACCACGCCAATCAGCCAGGGGAAAAAGGCCACCATCGCCAGGTTGAACCAGTAGTCCACCGTTTCCTCGGGATTGAAGAGTGCGCGGAACCACGGCCAGGCCGTCCCGCGCTCGTCGTGGTAGTAAAACGGAATATTGCAGGCCAGGACGGGGGCGAAAATGGCAATCAGAAAGAGCACCGCCAGAACCCACAAAGACCCTACCGAAAACGGGTTCTTGCGGAACTGTTTCCACACAATTTGCCAGTAGGACTGACCGGAGGTCATTTCTCCTCACCCTGAGCGGAAAAGGTAATCCGCGGATCCACCAGCACGTAGAGAATGTCCGTCAAAAGGATGCTCAATAGAACGATAATGGCGTCGATATAGATGAGCGCCATCAGCGTGGGATAGTCTTTCTGTTCTATGGATTCCCAGCTCAGACGACCCATTCCGTGTATTCCAAAGATGTACTCGACAAGAACGCTCCCGCCCAAAAGCGCGGGCAAAAAGCTGGAAAACAACGTGAGAATGGGAATGAGCGCGTTCCGCAAAGCGTGCTTGAAGATCACGGTAAATTCGGAAAGCCCTTTGGCCCGAGCAGTACGGATATAGTCCTGCGAGATGACCTCCAGCATGCTCGTCCGAGCATACATCGCCAGCCCCGCCAGACTGAAAAGCGACAGACACATAACAGGCAGGAAAGCATGCCAGAGGTAGTCCAGAAGGTATCGTGGCCAGGAAAAGTTTTCCGCACCTTGGGAGTGCAACCCAATCATGGGAAACCATTTGAGATAATCCCCGTAGCAAAAAAAGAGCAACAGTAACATGGCGGCAACAAAGGACGGGATGGAATAAAGAAGAAAAAGCGTCAGACTGATCGCGCGATCCGTCAGGGTGTTGCGTTTGACAGCGGCAATGATCCCGGCGGGGATGGCGATCAGGTAGGTGACCAGCTCGGCCATCAGTATGAGCGGCGCCGAGACGATCACCGCATTCCAGATCTTGGTGGCCACGGGTTCCCGGGTTTTGGTGGCCGACCGACCGAACTGGAACGTGACCAGACGCCACACCATGTGGGCATACTGAGTATCTGTGAACACGTAGGCCACTCGAAGGAGAAAAGGCGGCTCGTAGCGCTGCCGGTAAAGCTCATAATGGGCGATCCAGTTTTCCGCCACTTCCTCCACGAGGGACTCGGGAGCATCGGCGGGCACATCCAGCCGAAGCGGCTCGCGGACCAGCCGTCGCAGGGCCAGGCTGGCCACGAATTTTTCCCGAAGTGTCGAATCACCCAGAAGTTTTTCCGCGAAGAAACGAACTGTTTGCGGATCGAGGTAATCGAGCTCTTCAAGGAGCTGAGTTTGGGACATCTGGCAAAGGGCGTGGAAACGAGATTCCAGTTCGGCACGTTCCGTGCTGCTGAGAGGCCGGGTGGTGGATTCTGTTCGCTTCCACCACAGCCGCCAGGCGCCGACCACGTACGGTGTTTCCTCCTCTCTTGGCCGGGCGGAATAGGTAAAGACGAACGGTTCCACCACCATGGAATTCAAGGCATGGATGAGTCCGATTTTGACCTGCCGATCCACATCTGGGGACTCGAGCAGCCGGACGGCAAATGGGACGCCGTGATGGCCCAGGTCCTCGCAGAATACCTGCACGTAGGCCGCCACGGCCTGGGCGAGGCGGGCATGTTCCGCGGGATCTTCCAGGCGAGCGCGAAACCGAGGAATCCCGAGCGAACGGAGAAACGCGAGACGCTCGTGGCCGTTCGGCAGCCGCGTCGGATCATGGGCCAGGACGGCCAGTTCGGCAGCGATCTGGGATTGGCTGGCTACCCGATAGTATCCGGCCCAGTACACCGCCTGCGAATAATCGCGAAAATACCGGAAGTTAAGCAGGAGAGGCCGATCGAGCTTGAGATCCCGCTTTTGAATAAGATACGCCTCGCGGGTTTGAGTGGTCTGGCCGGCCAGCCCGGTGGCCCCAAGCTGCATCAAAAGGGGATCTCCCGGCGCAAGTTGCATGATGCAGAATGACACCACCGTGATCCCGAACAAGGTGGGGATCATCAGCAGAAGGCGGCGGACAATATAACTCCACACGGGTCGCTGAACTCTCCTCAGCAGGTCAAGCCGGATGTGACGAATGTATGCCGACGTCTGTTGCCGTTCCCCGCACCCCAGGCATCACGGTCCCACGGCACGCGGCCGGGACGCATACCATTCGCGGCTGTCGTAGCAGGGACGAATCTTGTAAAACTTGATGTTTTGCAGCCGGGTATCGTACCCTCCCGTCGCCCGATCTGTGAACAGGAAAGTGTAGGGTTGATCTTCGTAAATCCGTCGGTGGATTTGCTTGTATAGCTCGTGCTGTTTTTGCTCGTCCATGGTCACACGCAGTTCCTCGATGAGCTTGTCCACCTCCGGGTTGCGGTAGGCCACGTGATTGGAACTGTCGGGAACCTCCGCCTGGCTGGAATGCCACAGTTGGAAGGGATCCTGCTTCCAGGAGAGCGCCCAGCCCAGCATGGCTGCTTCATACTCCCGTTTGCGGAGTTTTTGCAGCATCAGATTCCACTTGGTGGGCGCGATCTGGACGTCGATGCCGATTTTCCGACACTCCTCTTTGATAATCTCGGCGATCTGTCGGTAGCTGGGAGCGTCGGTGTAGATCATGAGTTCGAAGCGGGCAGGAACCTTGACGCCATCAATCACTTTATCCAGCACGCCGTCATTGTCCGTGTCCTGCCAGCCTGCCTTGGTAAGTAGCTCTTTGGCCTTGGTTGGATCGTAAGGAATGGGCGGAAGCGAGCTATCGTAAGAGCTGCTGCCAGGGAGGAAAGGTCCTGTGGTCCGTTCCGCCAGTCCGCGGAAGACCTTCTCGATGATTGTGTCCACGGGAATGACGTAGGCCAGAGCCCAGCGGAATTCCTTGTCCCGGAAGACCGGTTTCGTCAGGTTGTAGCCGATGTACCGGTAGCCCGGATATGCAAAGTCCACCAGGTTCACTTTCTTCGCCAAAACGTTGGGATGTTGCTTAGCCTGGAGAAACTGGTCTTTGTCGGGGATTCCAGCGAAATCAAGTTGATTTTGCAGGAGCATTTGGGTGTTGGTGTTGGGGTTGGAGATACACCGGTAGACAACACCGCTGAAGTAGTAAGGATTCCCCCAGTAATCGGGATTCCGTACCAACACAAGCCGCTGCTGGGAAACCCATTCTTTGAAAATCATTGGGCCGGTACCGCACATCATCTTGTTGGCCCAGTGGTTGTTAAAGCCGTCGGCGAACTCTTTGGACGAGAAATCAAAAGAGATCGGTTCCCCAGTGGCGTTCACCGAAAAAACGTGCCGCGGAATGATCGGCACGCCGCCCAGCGTGAATTCTTTGGCCAAAAAATAGGGCTTCTTCCACCGGACCTTCACGGTGTACTTGTCCACCGCCCGATATTCGATCATCGACCGCTGGCTTTCGTCTGTGGCGGTGGGATCTTCGTAATAACTGCGAATATGGGCGGCCTCGACATTGGGATTGAGGACGCAATCGAACGTGAACGTGACGTCGCGGGAGGTCAGTTCAGCCTCGGGAAGTGGTTTACCATTCGGCAACTTCATGGGGTGCCACTTCACCCCTTTGCGGAGGTGAATGGTAAATTCGAGATTTTTCTCGTCGAACTCCCATTTCTCTGCGAGCACCGGCTCCCACTCGTCGGGATTGTCAAACCGCGGTTCCGCCAGAGTTTCGTACACCCGCGATTGGAACGCCTCGGAGACAGTATCCGATGCCGTGATCGGGTTGAGGGTATCTGGGTCGTCTGGGTAACTGAGTAAAAGCACATCGTTTTCGGCGGGGGGAACACCAGCTCGGGTAAGACGTGGTTTGGCAGGGCTGGTCCCGCCCGCCGATTCAGCCGCGCTTTGCGATATTCCCTTGCTCTCTTGGGCGGAGCTTCCGGAGTCGGTCCGGCTGCATCCCACCAGAGTGAGGCCGATGCACAAAGCGGCCAGCGTAAAGCGAATTCTCCAATTCTGCCACACACACCTTGCGGTTAGCGGATGCAAAGTGATCGCGGCATGATTTTGATGCTCGGCCATGGAAAGCACCTCAGACGGGATGATTTAACTCCATTGCGTAGTGTACGGTGTACGCAGAGCGGAACCGCGAAAATCTCCAGAAAACAGCCCTTTCGGGTTCCCGTTCCTTCCATTGTTCCCTGGAGTCTCGCGCTTCGCCGCCCTGTTGGCTTGACTCCACGGTGTCTTTGCCGCATGTTAGGAAAGAAGTGTTGCGCCGTCAATAACGACTGTTCAAGACCGGGAAAAATAATAAAGATGCGCAAAACGCGGGGAGGTGCTGGTTTTAGCCTGCATGTTCTTCATCCAGGGCGTCATTTTTGATCAGGTGAAAGTGGTTCCATCGAGCAAACCCGTTGCAGGATTGAGGTGAATTTATCATGACTACCGACAATTCTCCGCCGGTCGTGGCTGCGGTGGTTCCCCCGCAACCTCCGATCGTCGTTCGTCGCTGGAGTGTGGGGGCCATTATCGTTATTGTCCTGTTGCTGCTGGGGCTCATTTTTTCCGCCTTTCTGAACATGATGCTGCTGGGGATGGTCGGGCTTCGTCTGTTCGAGACGCCGAAAGTGCGGGAGGAATATTTCTCACATTCCAAAACAGCCCGGGACAAAGTGGTCATTATGTCGCTGGAGGGCCTCATCCTGGACGGCCGGGGGTTCATGAAGGACCAGATCGACCAGGTCATTGAGGACGAGTCGGTCAAGGCGGTGGTGCTGCGGATTAATTCGCCGGGGGGAACCGTCAGTGGCGCCGATTACATTTACCACCATCTCAAGAAGATGAAAGAAAAGCGGAACATTCCGCTGGTGGTGAGTATGGGGGCCATCGCGGCCAGTGGGGGCTATTATGTGGCCATGGCCGTGGGGGATACACCCCGCTCGATCTACGCCGAACCGACAACCTGGACCGGTTCCATCGGTGTGGTCATCCCGCATTACAACGCCGCGGAGCTCGCCGAAAAAATCGGCATCCAGGAGGATTCGGTGGCCAGCCATCGGTTGAAGACGATGGGGAGTATTCTCCGGCCGATGACCGAGGAAGAGCGGAAAATCTTCCAGGGGCTTGTTGACGAGAGCTTTGAAAGGTTTAAAGAGATTGTCAAATCCGGCCGACCTGTCTTTCGCAAACAAGCGGCCCTACTGGATAAGTTGGCCACCGGCCAGGTGTTCACAGCCCAGCAGGCCAAGGCCGATGGCTTGATCGACGAGATCGGGTTCCTTGAAGATGCGGTTGACCGCGCGATCGAACTGGCCGGGCTCGATCCGGAGAATGTCCGGGTGGTCCAGTACAAAAAGGAACCGACCATGGCGGACATCCTCTTCGGGGACACGGTGCGTTTCCCAATCCGACCAGCCGGCGCGGATTGGTCGTGGCTGCTGGAATTGAGCGTTCCCCGAGCCTATTATCTCTTCTGGCAGGGACCCGCGCTTCTCCGCAGCGGATCGTGAAGACGCGGCTTGTCGCGGCAAGCTGACCGCATGCCGGGCCCGGGATGATGGACCGCCGTCAATTGCCTGCGTCACAGATGCCCACGCTCACTGACCAACGGCGGCACGAAGCGGTTCGGCAGGGGGGTACTGGTGGCCATCTTCGGTGAAGCACCGCAGTTGCCTGGCCGACACGTAAACAGTATCCCCTTCCGCAAGTGCAAGTTGCGACAGGTGATGGGGATCAATTTCGGCGAGGAAAAGTTCCCCCGATTGGGCCATCAGCCACAATTTCACCAGTCCTCCCGCCGTGTGAATTCGCTGAACCACGGCCGGGAAAGCGTGCTTATGAGGAATCGTGCTGAGGGCGAATTCGTGCGGTCGTACGAAGACCACCACCTCTTCTCCGGCCGACAGGGCCTCGGAGGTGCCAAATTCCACGCGGGAACCACGGCGAATCCCGCGAAACCTGTTCACGGTGCCGATGAATTCGGTGACAAACGCTGATTGCGGCTGATGATAAACTTCTTCCGGCGTGCCCACCTGCTCGATTCGGCCAGCGTTGAGGACGACCACACGGTCCGCGAGCTCCAGAGCCTCGTCCTGATCGTGGGTGACGAACACGCTTGTCAGACCGATCTCGTCATGCAATCCACGCAGCCAGGTGCGGAGTTGCCGACGAACCTTGGCATCCAGGGCTCCGAACGGTTCATCCAGGAGAAGTACCTGCGGGCGGATGGCCAGTGCCCGGGCCAGGGCCACCCGCTGACGCTGCCCACCCGACAGTTGATGCGGATACCGCTCGGCGAATGGCTCCAGTTGTACCAGCCGCAAAAGCTCCCGCACTCGCGCATCGATGTCACCGGGAGAAAGCCGCAGCCGCCGCCGCTGAACGCGAAGTCCAAAAGCGATATTCTCGTAGACCGTCATGTGCCGAAACAGTGCGTAATGCTGGAATACAAACCCCACTCCCCGCTGGGACGCCGGCCGATAGGTGACGTCTTTACCATCGAACAGCAGACGGCCGGAGCCAGGGTCGGGTGCTTCCAGGCCGGCTATGATTCGCAGAAGTGTCGTCTTTCCCGAACCGGAAGGTCCCAGCAGTGCCACGAGTTCTCCCGCATGAATGGTCAGATTCACGCGATCGAGAGCGCGAAATTTGCCGAAGGTTTTGGAGATTTCGATCACTTCGATGCGCATGGGAAAGACGCCTCCTCAAAAAGACAATCTTGCCCGCGGTTGAGCTTCCGATTGATGCGGTGTTGCCAGACGGTCTTCACGACCAGGGTCACCAGCCCTACTCCGGTGAGCAGCGAAGCAACGGCAAACGCGGCAGAGAACTGGTACTCGTTGTAAAGGAGTTCCACATACAGCGGCAGAGTCACAGTGAAACCGCGGATGTGTCCCGAAACGACCGAAACCGCACCGAATTCCCCGAGAGATCGTGCGGTGCACAGAATCACTCCGTAGAGGAGCGCCCAGCGAATCTTAGGCAGCGTGACGTGATAAAAGATCTGCCAGCCGTTGGCGCCAAGCAGTCGAGCGGCTTCTTCCTCCTCGCTCCCTTCGGTTTCCATCAGGGTCTTCACTTCCCTGACCACAAGCGGCAGGGTGACGAAGGCGGTTGCCAGAACAATACCCGGGAATGCGAAAATGACCCGAACACCCCAGCGTTCCAGAATCGCTCCCAACCACCCATGCTGCCCATAGACCAGAATGAGCAGCAACCCCACCACGACCGGCGAGATGGAAAGAGGCAAATCAATAAGGCTGATCAGCGCGTTGCGGCCGAAAAAGCGGTATTTGCTCAGGCACCACGCCGCGGACAGTCCAAACGCGGTATTGATGGCAACGCAGAGTGCGGTGACTGACAGGCTGAGCCGCACCGCCGCCAGGGCTTCCGGATTGCTGATTGCCGCACAGTAAACATGCCATCCCTGACGGAACGCCTCTGCAAAAACGACGACCAGAGGGAGCACAAGAAATACTCCAAGGATCAGCAGCGTGGTCAGAATGAGACCGAGACGCAAAAGAATCCCAACGGGCGAACTCCGTGTAAGTCCAGCATAGGGGTGCGATGGCTCGGCGCTGGCCGCCGTGAAACCATTGGTCGGCGAGGTGGATCGCGATGGAGCGAGGGAAAGACACCTCAATGACTGTTTCATGCGACGCTCCCTTCCTGCCAGCGCAACTGCCAGTTGTGGAGAGCGTTTATGGTCACGAGAATGCCCAGGGATGCCAGCAGCATGATCGCTGCAATGACGGCCGCCCCGTGATAGTCGTACTGCTCAAGCTTGATGACGATGAGGAGTGGTGCAATCTCTGTGCGATGGGGAAGGTTGCCTGCGATGAAGATGATGGAGCCATACTCACCCACCGCCCGGGCAAACGCCAGAGACATGCCCGTGAGCAGCGCCGGTCGCAGAGAAGGAAAAGTCACCCGCCAGAATGTCACAATCGGTCCGGCGCCCAGGCTTGCCGCGGCCTCTTCCCAGTCCGAAGGAAGATCGGCAATGGCAGGTTGAAGGGTTCTCACCACGAATGGCAACCCAATATAGATCATGGCGATTAGAATTCCCCAGCGCGTGTAGGCCAGGGAAAAGCCCCACTGCTCCGTGATCGCTCCCAGCCATGAGCCGGGAGCGAAAAGGGTTGTCAGGGCGATTCCAGAAACGGCTGTGGGCAGGGCAAAGGGTAAATCAACGAGTGCATCGAGGAAGCCTCGGCCGGGGAATGTATATCGTACAAGAACCCACGCGACGACAAACCCGAGCACCGCGTCCACCATCGCGGCGGCCAGGGCAGAGCCAAGGCTCAGACGGATGGCCGACCAAACCCGCGGTTCCCACAGGGTGCTCCAGCCGGTTCCGCTGGTCAGAAACGTCGTGAAGGCCGCCAGGGGCAGGATGACCATCGCGCCGAGGTAGCTCACGGTGATCCCCAGCGTGAGGCCAAAGCCCGGCAACGTCGGATGTCTCTCCCGTACTCTAAAAGGCACCAAAAATCTCCTCCACCAAATCAGTGCGAAACCGAGGTTTGCGCTTCCATAATGCGGTCGAATGTACCACCGTCGTCGAAGTGTTCCTTTTGGGCCTTTGCCCAGCCCCCAAACACGTCGTCCACGGTGAACATCTCCACGGGGCGAAAGACGTCTGCAAATTCTTGGGCTACCGTGGGATCCACCGGCCGATAGTAGTGACGCCCAATGATCCGCTGGGCCTCGGGCGTGTAGAGGAATTGCAAATAGGCCTCCGCCACGGCACGCGTTCCCCTCCTGTCCACAACGCCATCGACAACGGCCACGGGGGGCTCGGCAAGAATGGTCACGGAAGGCACCACCAGTTCGACGTTTTCCCCACCCACTTCCCGGGTGGCCAGGAGGGCCTCGTTTTCCCAGGCGATGAGCACGTCGCCAATTCCCCGCTGAATGAAGGTGTTGGTGGCCCCGCGTGCCCCCGTGTCCATCACCTTCACCCGCGAGAAAATCGCCCGCACAAACTCAAACGCCTTTTCCTGGGCCTTTTGGACCTCGGGAGACGAGGCGTTTTTCACTTTGGAGAGATCCCCTAACTCGCGTTTGAGGGCATATCCCCAGGCTGCCAGATAATTCCATCGTGCCCCGCCGGAAGTCTTTGGATTGGGAGTCACCACGTCGACGTCGGGCCTGGTGAGGTCCTCCCAATCCTGGATGTTTTTGGGATTACCTTTTCGGACAAGGAAAACAATGGTGGAGACGTACGGGCAACTGCGATGGGGCAAACGCTCCTGCCAATTCGCGGCGATGAGGCCCGTTCGGGCAGCGATGACGTCGATATCGTATGCGAGGGCCAGGGTCACCACGTCAGCCTGGAGGCCGTCGATCACCGCTCGTGCCTGCTTTCCGGAACCACCGTGGGACTGACGGATCTCGACCTGCTGACCAGTTTTGGCCAGCCAATATTGGGCAAATGAAGCGTTGATCTCTCTGTAAAGCTCTCGAGTAGGGTCGTAAGAGACGTTAAGCAGCACGAGGCGGGAGTCTGACCTGCCGCACCCGCTCACCGTTGCTGCGGCGCAAAGGGCCACCAGCGCGAAGGCCGCCAGGCATGCTCTCCAGTGGATAGGAAAACGCAGCTTTGCATTTGTCGTGGTGGGCATGAGTGGTGAAACTCCACGTTGGACGGCGTTGTCATTTGAGATTGGCCAATCGCCACGCGCGGTGAACCGACAGCCGACGGCGATTCCGCACATGCGCGGGCCGTAGGCCAAAGGTGAAGGCGTCACGCACGATCCATGCCAGTGGCGAATAGCGCGTCGCAAGTGACGCCTTAGTAAGGAGATATGACTTTACTATATCTTTGGCCGGGTTTTCAGGGTCAATCAATCCGTGAAATATAACGGGGTGGACTGGATTCGAAGGCGCAGAACCGTTACATTTAACGGAAAATCTCTGCCATTGTTCTTCGACGAAGAATCAACGCGAAATATCCTCGCCGCTTGTTCAAAACCGTTAAATATCACGGAAATCTCGCGCAGGGGTTGGCAAATACTGCTTATGATGGATGAGAACACGCTCCTTGTTGAAGTCTGGCGGGAAGCCTGCCGCCATATCGAGATCGCCGAATCGGTGGCGGGAATCGCGACAGTCCTCAAAAACCGCATCCCGTTTCAGGTCATGGTGGTCCGCCGGTTGAAACCGTCCGACTCGGTTCTTGAGACCGTCGCCGTCGCGCCGACCGTTCCCCCGTGGTTGGGGCAGAGAGTAACCCCCCTTTCGCGTGCTGCACTCTCCCGTCTTATGCAGTGGTGTTTAGGGCGGGACGTGTTGAAAATGCCGCCCAATCGGCCAGATCTTTGCGGCGTGGATTTGGAAAGCTTGCTTGGGAACGCTCCCGCGGCTGTCCTGGTCGGCGGCTTGGTCTCGGACGGGAAGGCGACGGGGATTGCGTTGCTGGTGGAAAGAGAAGATGGGCCACCGTTTACGACCTCTCACGTTCAACTCTTTCACGAGGTTCTGGAGCCGTTGGCCGTCAGCCTGGAGAACGATGCCCGAGTCCGCGAGTTGGCCGTCCTTCGCGAAGCCGCCGAAGCCGAGCGGCAGTCCCTTCTGGCGCGTCTGGGTCGAAAGTCGCTGGGCGACACCATTGTGGGAGCAGACGGTGGCCTCAAGCACGTCATGGAACGCGTGGAATTGGTGGCTCGATCGGATGTGCCGGTGCTTTTGCTGGGAGAAACGGGTACCGGAAAGGAGCTTATCGCGCGGACGATCCATCTTCGCTCTCCTCGGGCGAAGGCGCCCTTTCTTCGCGTAAATTGCGGCGCGATCCCTCCCGAACTGGTGGACTCCCAGCTCTTCGGTCACGAAAAGGGAAGTTTCACGGGGGCGGTGGAAACGCATCAGGGGTGGTTTGAGAGGGCGGATGGAGGCACGCTTTTTTTGGACGAAATTGGAGAACTTCCCCTGGACGCCCAGGTGCGTCTTCTGCAGGTTCTTCAGGACGGAACGTTTGAGCGCGTTGGTGGCCGACATCCCATCACCGTGGACGTGCGGATCATCGCCGCCACGCATCGGAACCTGCAGGAGATGGTGCGGGCGGGTCGGTTTCGCGAAGATCTGTGGTACCGTCTGGCGGTTTTTCCGATCTTTCTCCCGCCGCTCCGCGACCGGCCCGAGGATATCCCGGCGCTTGCCCGGCATTTTGCCGAACGGGCGGCGGTGCGGTTCAATTTGCCGCTCCAACTGCCCACTGAGGAAGACATTCGTCTTCTTATGAGCTACGACTGGCCGGGAAACATTCGGGAGCTGGCGGCGGTCATTGATCGCGCGGCCATTTTGGGCGACGGCCGGGGCCTGCAGGTAGCCAAAGCCCTGGGAATCGGCACCTCGCCCGGTGCCACGGATCACCAGAAGGAGAATTTCCAGGACGAGGCCTTTCCCACACTGGAGGAAGTCAATCGTCGCCACATTGAAGAAGCCCTTCGGCGGTGCGCCGGGAGAATCGAGGGGCCCAAAGGGGCGGCGGCTTTACTGGGGATCAATCCCCACACGTTGCGCTCCAGAATGCGCAAACTGGGCATTCGATGGCAAGTCTACCGCAGGAAGTCTGGGGCGTGACTCCACAACCACGGGCTGCGGGCAGATCGATGCAAATGCAAGCATGAAGCAGGTGGGCTGAAACAAACTCCGAGATTGACGAGATTGCGTTGTGAATGCCTCGGGAAAGTCGCACGCGTTGCATGAGTCTTGTCTTCCCCCGGGTTGGCGAACACCAACTGGCCGTGGTAGCGTAATGGTGTTATCAGTATCGGCATGCCAAATTTGTGTCGTGAGCGCTAGAACTAATTGGCATTTGCGATGGGAGAGGCTCAATGCGTGTACTTGCAAGACTTGCCTGTGTTTTGGTGGTTGCCCTGGCATGTGCAGGATGTCCTAAGCCGCAGCCGGCCCCGCAAAGTAGTGAAGAGCCCAAACAACCGGTTGCCAAGGAACCCAAGCCGACGCAGCCGACTGTTAGTATTGACCCGGCCCTTGTTAAGAAACTGGAAGAGCGAGTAACCGAGCTAAATGGCAAGCTTGAGCGAGACGCGAACGGCAATCCGCTAGCCGTGGACCTCTTCCAGCGGCAGACGACCGATCAGGACCTGGCCCTGATCGCGCAGATCCCGACCATCCAGCGGCTGAGCTTGTGGGGCGCCGACATCACGGACGCAGGTATCCAGGAGTTGACGAAGCTCCCCAACCTTCAGGTGCTCGTTCTGGAGAATACCAGCATCACCAACGACGGAATGAAGTTCCTGGGGCAGATCAAGAGTTTGCGGTCGCTCAATTTACGGCGGAGCACCAATTTGACAGACGATGGTCTCCAGCATCTGGTGACGCTGGAAAATCTTCAGGAATTGGCGCTGCTGTACAACAATTTTTCCGATGCCGGGATGAAATGGGTGGGACAGCTCAAGAAGCTCCGCAACCTGGACCTGCGGGGATGTGTCATGATCACGGATGCGGGCCTCGAACAACTGAAGGACCTGAAAGAATTGCGGGCCCTTAAGTTGCGGAACCAACCCAGCGTTACCGATGCGGGCATCGCCACAATCGCCCAGTTGACCAATTTGAAAGACCTCGCTTTGGAAGATGCCGGGATTACCGACGCCGGCGTGAAGCAGCTTGCATCGCTCACCAATCTGGAGGCACTCAACCTCATGCGGTGTTACGGGGTGACGGATGATGGGATTGCCTTGCTCAAGCCGCTCACCAAATTGCAGCGCCTTTTCCTGCGGGGACTTTACATCTCCGGCCATGGACTGAAGGCGCTCACCGATACACAGAATCTCCAGGAACTGGATCTGGCGGAAACGCAGGCGGACGACACCACTGCTGAGGCCCTGCTCAATTTTCCCAACTTGAAGGTTCTGGATCTCTGGCATACCCAGATCACCGATGCCGGCCTGGCCCATCTCGGCAAGCTCAAGCAACTGGAAGAACTGGTCCTGGACGGAACACGCATCACCAGTGCCGGGCTGGCCCACCTGAGCAATCTGACACAACTCCGCACGCTCTCACTCAAAGAGTGTGATGACATCACAGACGAGGCCGTGCCTCATCTCGCGAAGCTGGCGTCCCTCAAAAAGTTGTCGCTCCAGCAGAGCGGCTTGAGTGAAGGCGGAATCAATCAGCTTCGGGAAAAATTGACCGGCTGCACGGTCGAATTCTGATCCAAGGACTCCGAAAACGCGAAGAGGCATCCCGCACGAATTTACGCAAAGCGAAGACGTTCAGTCCTGGGGCGACAGGAAAACGAGCAAGCGGGGTGTCGTTAAAACACCCCGCTTGTTTTTTAGTGCCGGGCAATGCAAGGTGGCAGGTGAATGGAGCTTGGCTCAGAAGGGCTCAAGCAAGCGGATGATTTCCGCCATTGGGCCCGGGCCAGGTTTTTTGAATCAGTCGAGCGGCTTGACGCGGATGTTGCGGTAGGCCACCGGACCGTGATTCCCCTGCAGCATGATGGGGCCACGGGGCACTTCCTTGCCTGTCACGCCGCCGGGGGTCTGGGAGGGTAACTCTAGGTTCTCGTGAATGACCTGGCCGTTGAGCACCACTTTCACCAGCTTGCCGTTGGCGGTTTTCTTGCCCGTCGCGTCAAAACGCGGGGCGCGGTACTCGATGACGTACTTTTGCCACTCGCCAGGTTGCTTGGAAGCATTCACCTTGGGAACGGCAATGCTGTAGAGCGCGCCCATGTCTCCCATGCCCAGCTTTTCCTTGCCGTAGCTATCGAGGACCTGAATCTCATACTCGCCCATAACGTAGATGCCGGAGTTTGAACCCTTCGGGACCATCACTTCAATCTCGATGATGGCATCGCCGAAGGTCTGCTCGGTGTAGATGTCCACGCCATGAGAACCGACGTTCACGAGTTCTTCCCCACCGGGTTTGCAGATGAGGGCGCGGGGATCATTCGGATCGACGGCCGCCGTTCCCACCTGCCATTTGCTTTGCTCGGGGCTTCCCTTGAGCTTCCAGCCCGGTAGACCCGGCTTGATCGGAATGGTGATCCAACCGTCTTCTGCAACCGCCGAGGCGGCCATTCCCGTCACCAGAACACCACACACCAGCCAACACGCGGACTTCCTCATGGTGCCATCTCCTTGTTAGAGGACCGACAACCAACACGTCCCATGGCCCCACAGCCAATGGGACTGATCACGTTCGAGGATTGACAAATCTCGATTGTTCGGCGGGATTCCTGTTATCAGGGAAGTTATTCCGGTTGGTAATCGGGATTTGGGGTTGGTAGCTGGGCATCGACCTCTTTCAACCATTTTTCCAGGACCGCCCGGAGCTGAGCAGCCTTTTGCGGGAAACGGTCAGTGAGGTCCTGTGATTCCTGGGGATCGTCCTTGAGATTGTACAGCTCTCCATGATTATCCTCATAGAAGTGGATGTATTTCCAGTCACCGTGCCGCACCGCACTGTAGGGAGTAGCGCCGCCCGGATGGTAGTGCGGATAGTGCCAGAAGAGGGCGCGATCAGGCAACGACCCCTCGCCGCGAAGCACATTGGCTACGCTCATGCCGTCGGAATGGTGCGAAGGATCGTCGGCGAGGCCGAGCATGTCGAGAACGGTGGGATAGAGATCGATCGTCATGATCGGTTGATGGGAAACGCTCCCTGGAGCGGTCACCCCAGGCCACCGAATGATCCAGGGAACGCGGACGCCACCCTCATAAGCCGATCCTTTTCCGGCCCGCAGGCCGATGTTGTGGGTCACTGGCCGTTTCTGGCACGCGGGCAGAACCAGTCCACCGTTGTCGGACGTGAAGATGACGATCGTTCGTTCGGTCAGTTGCAGACTATCGAGAGTTTCGAGAATTCGGCCGACGCTTTGGTCCAAACTGTGAATCATGGCGGCATAGACCGGGCATTGCTGACCGTTCAGGTTGTCTCCCCGGGCGTTAGCTTCTGCGAGCTTCTTTTCGTAATAGCGAACAAGCTGTTCCTTGGCCTGAAGCGGCGTATGCACGGCATAATGAGCAAAGTACAGGAAAAAGGGCTTTCCCTTGTTGGCGGTAATGAACTTCATGGCTTCATCGGTGAGGCGATCGGTGAGATATTCCCCCTCGTGACCGCCCTCCAGCGGAACGCGGCGGTCTGCTTTTCCGTACGGCCAGAAGTAACTGCCGGGCGACCCCCACTGCGTTCCCCCGATATTCAAATCAAACCCCTGATGCTGGGGAAAGTAGGGCGGATCCCCCAGGTGCCATTTTCCCACGTGGGCTGTGGCGTAACCCGCTTCATGAAGTCTTTCCGCCAGGGTGAGCTCTTCGAGGGGAAGGTACATTCTCCAATCGGGAATGCGGAGTTTTGCCCGTGGTCGCACATGACCGGGGATCCAGTCGGTGAGGTGCAAGCGTGCCGGATACTTCCCGGTCAAAAGAGCTGCCCGAGTGGGTGAACACACCGTACATGCGGCATAGCCCTGGGTAAAGCGCATTCCCTGCGAGGCAAGGCGATCGATGTGGGGAGTTTCGTAAAATCGGCTGCCGGTACATCCGAGATCAGTGGCTCCCAGGTCATCCACCAGAATGACCACCACGTTCCACGGTTTTTGTGGCGGTTCTTTGGCCAGGGCGGTACCACTCAAGGCAAGTAGCAACCCCAGCCCCACAGCTCTTTTCAGCCCAGACATGGCAAAACCTCCCCGAGGATGTCGCAAGGTTAGCCAGGGCGAGTCAACGTGTTTTCGCCCCCATTATAAACGGCGATGGCGGCGAAAGCACCGTGGCGGAAGGAGTAAGCAAGAACTGGCTTCTCTTTCCAAGAGGAGTGATTTCCGAAAGAGTATCATCCTGATCACCTGGGGGCTGCACACCGCCGCGGGCGATACACTGCTCCGCTCTTTGACAAGAGCGAGGGGCTAATTTTCGTTGTCCGCGGAGTACGCCAGTTGGCCGTCGATCCACACGGCCCGAACGGTCGCCTGGGGAGCGAGCACGGCTTCCACAGGGTCTCTTTCGTCGATCCGATCCTCCAATTTCACGACCGTGATTTGGGCGGAAGCCCCGTCGCGCAGATATCCCCACCCTTGCCATCCCAGCACCTTTGCTGGTTGAGATGTTGCCATGGCAAGGACTTGCCCAGCAGGCAAGTGGGGAAAGAGCTCGCGTACAGTTTGCAGCTCCCGCAAGATACTCAGGTCCGGATTGGTCGCGCGACTGTCCGTCCCGAGAATCACGGGAATCCCGGCCGCGAGGTATTCGTCGAGGGGATACCCCGCATGGCCGAAGCGGCGGTAGGTTCGCGGACAGAACACCACCGCAACCCGCCGGGCCGATCGCTGGAGCAAACTCCGCTCAAGCGATGTCAGATGATTCCCGTGGACGATGAGAAGGGGAGAACTCTCGGAAAGGATGGCGATATACTCGGCCCAACTCGTACCGCTTCCGAAAAGAGACCGGGTATTGATCCCCAGATCAGCGAACATCTTATGAAATGGGCCCGTCTGATGTTGGAGAAGCTCTTGTTCTTCTGCGGTCTCTGCAAGGTGGATGGCCACTGGAAGAGCCCGAGCGTTGGCGTATGAAACGAGTTGCCGCAACACGGTAGGCGGGACGGTGTATGGCGCATGGGGACTGATTCCCGCATCCAGTCCCAGCAGCGTACATGCCCAGCGATGCAGATCGAGTCGGGAAATGAGTTCCCCTACCGTATCTTCTCGCACGGCGATGCATTCCAGGAGGCTGAGCACGCGCGGACGTGGCCCTGAAGGCAAGCGTCGGTCGGGGAGGAATGTTTCCACCCACCACGCAGGCCAGCCAGGCTGCGCGATATCAACAATCCCGCACGCACCGCCTGCCACGCATTCTTCGATTCCACGGGAGATGGCCTCCGCCGGACGATAGTCTGCCGATCGACGGAACGCGACAACGGTGGGAATCCATTCCCACAGGGATTGCCCTTCTTTAAAACCTCTGTTCCAGCCGCTCAGCTCCAGATGGGTGTGGGCATTGATCAGTCCGGGTAGGATCGCGCAGCCGGGATAGGTGTGCTCTTCGACGACGATGTCGGCATGTTCCGGCAGGCTGGCCCGCAATTTGTCCACCACACGAGCAGAAGAGGAATCCTCTCCCACGGCCAGCACGCGGTCCCGGTACAACAGGACACTGCCAAACCGGCGAGGCGATTCTCCGGGAGAAATGACCCAGTCAGCGGATAGTCGATAAAGTCGGAACTCGAGCATCACTTCCGTGGTGGGAGTCGTGTCGGTATTGCCTTAAGGTCCGCAACCTGTTCTGAACGAGTTTCCGGACCGACCTCAGTCGGCGTCATGCTCGGGGGTCGGCCGATCTGGCGAGTGCGGGATCATCCAGGAGACGATCAGTCCGGCGGCGAGAATGCCGGCGGCCACGATCGGCCCATGAAACATCAGTCCGTCCTCCGTCCAACTGGCCAGGGATTCCAGCCAGGGATGCTGCCGGTAGACCTCGGCCGTGATCGATCCCAGAACCAGCCCCAGGCCATTGTGCATTGCATGGTACACCACACAGGGATAAAGGCTGCCGGTGCGGAGGGCAAGCATTCCCAGGACCAATCCGGCAACGAATGCCACCACCGACTGCTGCATGAGGGCGTGAGTGAGGGCGAAAAACACGGCGGAGTACACGACGGCTTCCAGAGGCCGCAAACCGCTCCGAAAGCCGGAGAGCACGAATCCTCGGAAGGCGAGTTCCTCGCACACGGCCGGTACGAGAGCCATCACGAACAGCAGGGTAGGCCAGTCCGGCACGCTTGTGGAGAGTTGCTTGAGGTACTCCGCGATGGCCGGATCGAGAGGGTACAGCTTTGTCACCCAGAGTTTGAATGTGCTGAATGCGGGACACAGAGCAACGGCCAGCAATGCGGCACCCAAAACGTGTCGCCAACGTGGCCAGCGAAGGAGCAGTGTCTCGCGCGGCCGGTCCACAAACAGTCCCGTCATCACCCCCACCGGCAGGAGGACCACAACCAACTGCGTGATGAGCGCCTGTTGCATGAAACTGAGTGTCAGCGAAGTCCGGGCGAGAGCTTGTGTCAGCACAAAACGAACCAGCAGAATGCTGACCCCGCACAAAAGTGCCAGTGCCGGGGTTGGGACGGAACGCCGGCGTGTGGCGTATCGCAGCCAGGCAGTGAGATCAAATCGCTCACTCTCCCGGAAGAGCACTTGTTCTCGATTGAACTGCTGAACAGACCAGCGGAGCATGAGAAGGCATCCGCCCAGAGTGACCGCGGTCACCGGCGCGACGAAGCGGAGGGCCTCGGCGATTTGCCCTTCGATGAGTGTCTTCAGCAGCAAGACCAGGCCCGCAATCGGAATAAGGGCCGTGCCCAGGTCCAGCTCAAGGCCTCGCGCCATGGGGAGGCCGACGAGCGGTAACGTCACAAAAAGCAGCGGCATCAGATAGTACTGGCCCTCTTTTGTGCTGCGTGCAAATGCGGCGATGCCCAACGCCAAGCAACTAAATGCGGCTGAAGTCGGCAACAGGGCCAGTCCCAGCCACAAGACCGAGGACAATGGGGGCGCGGAAAACTGCGGCAGGTTGCCGAACGCCAGCCACCCTGTCAGCCCCATGCTGACCAGGTTGAGGACCGCGGTCGCCATGCTGAAAACCGTGATGGCCGCCAGCTTGCCGAGGACGATTTCCTTTCGACTGGCGGGGCTGGAAAGAAGCGTTTCCAGCGTTCCGCGTTCTTTCTCTCCGGCACACAGATCCACGGCGGGGTAGAACGAACCGGTAAGAGACCAGATGACCAGCAGGACAGGGAAAATCTTGGCCCAAACGGCAGCCCCCTGAAGCGAGGTCCCCGCCGAGACATCCGCGATTTCGAGGCGGAAGGGGCGCGCGGCCTCGGGCGGCAATTGGGCGGCCGCCAGGTTGGCGATCATCACCTGGGTACTCCATTGCTCCAGGACGCGCTGCAGTCGATTGTAGGCGGTTTGTGATCTTTCCTGCGCGGAAGAGTAATAAATCTGGGGCGACGGAATCGCGGACCGCGCCACAATGACCGGTTGGCCCTTCCCAGGCGGACTCTCGCCGGAGTGACTTAATTCGTCGTGGTCTTTTGACCCGGTACTTTCAAAATGAGTGTCTGCCGGATTCCGAATATCCCCAGGGAAATGCGCCGTCAATTGACGGCGGATCTCTTCCCGAAATCGCGCAAGCTCGCCGGCGAATCCCGGCGGAAAGACCAGGACGGCATCAAAATCCTGCGATGTGATGGCCTCCTTGGCGAGGGTTTCCCAGCCCTCGGGCGCTCTGGGAAGACCGTGATCCTCGGGTTCCTCGCGGAAAAACGCAAGCTCCAAAAGGCGGGCTTCCGCGGGACTGGCGAAAAACATTTCACAAAAGCGATTGTTTTCAAACAGCGGTGGATCGAGCGGTTCCCGAGCGCCGATGACCAGAATCCGACTGGGCTTTTCGCCCATGAACTGGGCAATTTGAAAGAAGCTCAAACCCAGGAGCGGATAGAGGAACACCGGGAGCACCGCCACCATGAAGATCGTCCGGCGATCACGCAACTGATCGCGGATTTCGCGGGCGAAGATGATGCGAACGTTACGCCACGTCATGTCGGACGGTTGAGTGCGGGTGATCCTGTGTGAGTGTCGTGTTCAGTTCCCACCGTGTTGCGATCGCACGGCTCGCGGCGACTTTCTTGATGGGCCACTGTCGGCTGGCCGTTTTCCAGTTCGACCTGGGTGATCAGGCGGAAGAAAAGCTCTTCCAGATCGTGCTCGCGGTACTCTTCGCGAAGTTCCGGCAATGTCCCCGCCGCCAGAATCTTTCCGCGATAGAGGATGGCGATGCGGTCACAGAGTTTTTCCGCCTCGCGCATGATATGCGTGGAGAAAATCACGCATTTTCCCTGGTCTCGCAACTCTGCGATGGTTTTGAGCAGCGCTCTTGCCACCAGGACGTCCAATCCGGCAGTCGGTTCATCGAAAATGAGTACGGGTGGATCGTGAATGAGGGCGCGGGCGACGGACACCTTCTGCTTCATCCCGGTGGACATCTTGGCTCCCAGGACATCGCGGATCTCCCACATTCGCAGCCGGTTGAAAAGCTCCTCCATGCGAGCCCGTAACACGTCCCGCGGCAACCCGTAGAGAAGTCCAAAATATTCGACCATCTCCCAGGCCGTCATGCGGTCATACACGGCCGTGTTGACAGACATGAACCCGATCGACCGGCGAACCTCATCGGGCTGTGTTAAGCAATCGTAGCCGTTGACCACGGCCCGGCCGGAGGTCGGCCTCAGCAGCGTGGCGAGGATCCGCAGAGTGGTGGTTTTACCCGCCCCATTGGGGCCTAACAGGCCGAAAACCTCGCCTGGTCGGGCAACGAAACTGAGCCCTTCCAGGGCCACAATCCGCCCCCGACGGAGGTCCTCATAGTGTTTGGCGAGATTTTCCACCACAACGCTGCACATCAAAAACGCTCGTTTTCAGCTTGTTAAAATCATCCGGGAATTTGAGGTGCTCTAAGCCGGCACTCGTGCGGCCTTGTAACATAAACCGCTGAATGTTCGCACATGAAGTCCGTTGGCCACTCTTAAAAGGGGCCATTGGCGGCCCGGCGCAAGCCTGAAGTCGCTGGTCCAGGACTTTTCGCGGTCACTGCCCGCGGCCGGGGCGACTGGCGCAGGCCCACACCCGATCGGTTGCAACCCATCTGAACTTTTCTTTTCGGCTTCAGAAGATTGTACCACGCGAGAACCCAAGCCAGCCGGTGAGAATGTCACCCCGCGAAAAACCGTAAGCGGAAAACCGCATTCCGCGGCCGCCCGACAGACATCGCTGTTACGACTGATTCAGGCTTCGGAACAGCACTGTTTTCACGTGACCGGACACAATGGACCACCAAAAGTGGCATTGTCACCGGGAAACCCAATCTGGACAATGCCGGTCGGTGCTGCCCGACGAATGTGAGCGACGCACGGTCGAGTCGGAGAATTAGGAAAAATAGGATGAGTCAACCTGTTCGCGTCCTTGCAATATTACTTTTTGTGACTTGCGTTCCGGAGGGACTGTCTTTCGCGGTGACGCCGGGCATGGCGTCAGCGGACGACATCGCCGGTGCACAGCCGGACGAGTCGCACAACGGGTATCCCGCGGAGGTGAACCTCCTGGCGCAGTCGCAAGCGCAGCGGATGAATTCTCTTCGCTCGCCGCTTCGAGTCGCCCGTGCGCAAGAACCAGCCGCCACCGCGCAGCCTGATGCAGGGGGAGGCACGCCGCCGCTTTCGCCGGTAACGCCTGGAGCCGGGGCGCAGTCACCCGCCGAGCCTTCCGTGCCCGCATTGTCCGCCGAAGACCTTCAGCTTCGGATTCAGCGGATTCAGTCTGATCCCAGTCTGGACGAGGCTCTCAAATCCCAGATTGTCGGAATCTATGAGCGCGCCCTCCAGGAACTTGCGGCGGCTGACAAGGCCAGAGCTCGCGCGGAGCAATTTCGCCAGCAGCGGGAGTCCATTACCCAGGAAATTAAAAAGCTGGAAGCAGAGCTTGCTTCCCTGGAAGCAGCCGCGGGCACTGTCAATGCGGACGACCTGTCGCTGGAAGACATTCAGAAAGCGGCCCAGGAGGCCGAGGAACGGCTCAATGCGGCGCGGAGTGCCCGTGACTCCGTTGAGGCGGAGGTGACCCGACGTAACTCCTCGCGACAGTCCGCCAAGCAGAGGGCCGACGCGGCGCAGAAACGGATCGAGGCTGCCCGGCAAGCGCTGGCGGCGCCCCCCAAGGCGGATCAGATCCCCGCCCTGGCGGAAGCGGAACGCATCCTGCATCAGGCGGAATGGGAATCGGCACGCCGGGAAGCCGAGGCCAGCAAGGAAGAACTCGCCTATTACGACAAGGCCGACGAAGCCCTCCTCCCTTTGCAGAGACGTGTGGCGGCGCAGCGGTTGCGTGTGGCGGAAGGCGAATTCCAGCAGTGGCAGCAGATCCTGGCTCAGCGGCGTCAGGCCGAGGCGGTCTCTCGCGCGGAAAAAGCCAAACAAAGGCGGGAGCAGCTTCCGCCCGCTCTCCGCACGGTGGCTGAACAGGTGGAAAAATCGGCTGCCGAAGTGGCTCAACTCACGGCGAAGGTTAATTCCGTATCGGCTGAACTCACCCGGGCCAATCAGCAACTGGAAGAGCTTAAGCAGCAATTTCAGACCACCAGGGACCGGATGGGTGTCGTGGGGATGACGGGGGCACTGGGACTTTGGTTGCGTGCGCAGCGGGCGAAACTCCCCGACACTTACACCCTCTGGCAGAGAATTCGCAAGCGTCAGGAAGACATTCGCCAGGCCCAGTGGAACCTGCTGGAATTGAGCGATCGGCACGCGCAGGCACCGCCACTCGAGGAAGAAATCGCACGCTGGCGAAGTCGCCTGATGGGTGAGGATCTTGATCATCATCCGGAGTGGGAGGAAGTCCTCCGGGAGCTGCTCACGGAGTCTTATTCACTGCTCGAACAGCAGGTCAAACTCTACAATCGCTGGCTCAATGACCTGGTGGATTTAGACAACACGGAGAGGGCGACCATCCGGCTGATCGAAGAGTACCGCCGGTTTATCGACGAGCACATTCTGTGGATCCCCAACACCCCCGCCTTTGAACCATCACAGTGGTCTGAGCATTTCCGCCTCACGCTGGGTGTGATCAACACGCTGGTTGGGGTCGAAACATGGTCTGAAATTGGGGGAATTATTGAGCGGGATGTGGTCAATAACCCCAGTCTGTGGATGTCCACCGTTTTGCTCTTATTGATTTGGGGTCTGCTTCTTTTCCGATTGAGAAAAATTCTGCCCGATCTAGCCGCCCGAGTCAGCCGAGGAGCCTTCTACGGATTCTGGCCAACGCTCCACGCGGTAGCCATTACAGTGGCGGAAACGCTCTGGCTCCCCTCGGCTCTTTTCTTTTTGGCGTGGCGGCTGGTGTCGCCTTTGGAAAGCACTTCGTTGAGTTTGGTCATTGCGGCGGGGCTGCGCTCGGTGGCTGAGTTCTTGCTGGTCTTCGATGGGTTGCGTCGGGTCGCGGCCGCCGGCGGTTTGGGGGAAGCTCACTTCGGCTGGCCACCGAATCTCGCGACGGCCCTCCGCCGTCAACTCCGCTGGTTCATCTTCCTGGGAGTGGTTGTCACGTATTTCTGCGCAGCCATTCATGCCAGTAATGACCAGCGGTGGGAAGCCGGCCCAGGGCGTTTGGCCTTCCTGGCGATGATGGCTCTTTATGCGGTGATGGCGGCGATCCTCTTCCGCCCGCGGGGGTCCGTCTGGGAAGCGGTGCGCATTCACAACGACAGAGGATGGTTCTATCGAGGACGGACGGTCTGGTGGCTTGCCGGGGTGGGAACCCCAATTGTTCTGGCCGTGCTTTCTTTGCTTGGCTACAGCTACACGGCCATCGAGCTGGCCCAGCGATTCCGAGAGACGATCATCCTGCCGTTAGGACTGGGCGTCTTGGAAGAGCTCTTCAACCGCTGGCTTGTTGTTCGCAAGCAGCGGATTGGCCTCAATCGTGCCCGGCAAAAACGTATGATGGAAGCTCAGAGTACTGAAGCTGCCACGGAGAGCGGCGGGGTCGTGGCGCCACCCGCGGAATCCGAGCCCGATCTTTCCTTGGTCGGTTCCCAAACGCGGCGACTGTTCGGCACGCTTCAGGTCGTGCTCGCGGTGTTCCTGCTGTGGTGGATCTGGGCAGACGTTCTGCCGGCCCTGGGAATGTTACGGCAGGTGCGATTGTGGGGGGGAACTCCGGCGGCAGTCTCCGCGGCGGAAGCGACATCGGCTGCACCTGTGGGGACTGTGTCGGTCCAGGAGGGGGCTCAAGCGGCAACCCTGCCGGTTCCGGTAAGGGCGGTCACTCTGGCGGATGTGCTCCTGGCCGTTGTCACGCTTGTGATTGGTGCGATGTTCGCGAAGAATATCGCGGGTCTTATGGAGATTGTGCTTCCGCAGAGATTGCCCGTCGATCCGGGTCTACGCTATGCCCTGCACACGGTGGCATCGTATCTAGTCATCGGAGTGGCCATTATCTTGGCCTGTGGACGCCTGGGGTTGCAGTGGTCGCAGGCCCAGTGGTTGGTGGCGGCTCTGGGTGTCGGGTTGGGATTCGGATTGCAAGAAATCTTCGCAAATTTTGTCTCCGGTCTCATTATTCTCTTTGAAAGACCGATTAGGGTGGGCGATTTGGTCACGGTGGGCGAGTTTTCGGGAGTCGTCACAAAAATCCGCATCCGCGCAACGACAATCCTCAATTTTGAGCGTCGCGAACTGATCATTCCCAATAAGGAGTTCATCACGGGAAAAGTCATCAACTGGACGTTGAGTGATCGCACCAATCGCGTCGAAGTAGCTGTGCGTGTGGCGTATGGAACCGATCCCGATCGGGTGATCTCGCTGCTTCTCGATGTCGCCAAAAACCATCCTCATGTCATGTCAGATCCGGCGCCCGTTGTACTGTTTGAGGGATTTGGCGATAGCTCGCTCAATTTCCGGCTCTTTGCGTATGTGGCGAATTATGACAATCGTCTGACGGTGATTAACGGGCTCCATGCCGCGGTGTACCGCCGGTTGACGGAAGAGGGTATCTCGATCCCCTTCCCGCAGCGGGACATCCACATTTATTACACAGAACAACCGCGATCCAATCAGTCCAGCGGAGCAGGCGAAGCGTCCTCTTCTCCCGAATCACAGATTCCCCCTCAGGATAAAGGCCCCATTTGACGTGGATATTGCCCGGACTTTGAGGACCCGGTTCCACTCAAGGCTGAATCTTCACTAGGACGCATATGTCAGGTCCGTCGGGGTTTCTTCACGTTTTGCCGCGACCACGAAAGCGTTCCGCTGTTTGGGGAATTCATAAATCGCCCCTACAACGCCGGAGGGACCTGCTTGTCAGGTCCGCCGCTTAACGTTGGATCGTCGATTCCCTTTTGCCGGGGACTGAAGTCCCGCGCCGAAAGCGGGGCTAAAGCCCCGCACTCCATATGGAGTGCGGCGATTTATCGCCGCTTTTTAGTGAAGGCTTTAGCCTTCACCACCTTGCCGTCGGCCCGGATGGCACGACGACGACCCATCGGGGGTGGAACCCGACCCTCCAATCCACACAATGGAGGGACCTTGCTTGTCGGGTCCGATCAACACCGCTCGATGACCCATCGCCCTTCGCCGGGCACGACAAGCGTGCCCCTCCGAGCCTTCCGAGGGCCTGCTTGTCACGTCCGCTTTTTGGCTTGCACGCATGACGGGATATAGACGCGGTTTCACCCGGGCCACGGGATTTGGTGGGTGTAATTTAGGTATTGGATATTGGACCGCGCGGTAGCGGCAATTCATAAATCGCCCCTACCAGAATCTGATGACCATGGCCACACTTTATTTCCCGCCACGGCAATTCATCAATCCAGCCAACCGGAATCCCGTTGGCTGGCCCACGCTTCAAGCACCGTGAACGGATTGCCGCTTCAGTCGGCGGTCAGCCAGCCCGGGTTTTGCCCTTCCACCACGCAGTTCTCGTCCAGCCACCGCTTTGGTGATGGGTGAAACCCAAATATGGCCGGTTGCGGCGTCCGCGGTGCTGACACATAATGTCTTTGACTTTGTTAGCTTCCTACTGGTGTCGTAAGGGAAAGAGCAAACGGAGGTGACCGATGTGGCGGCGAGCAACGGTGGTGATGACAACCTGGATGGTCGCTCTCGTTTCGATCGGGTTGGGTGTTTGCCGGGCAGACGGTGCGAACCCCGACGATTGGCCCGACGCCTGGACGCAGGTCAAACGGCTGGGGCGAGGTGTGAATATCATCGGGTATGATCCGCTGTGGCGGGATCGTTCCCGGGCAAGGTTCCGCGAAGAGTTCTTCTCCATGATTCGCAAGGCCGGCTTCCAGCACGTGCGAATCAACCTCCATCCCTTCCGCGATAATCCCAACTACAGTGGCGAAGGTGCGGGATTGCGGCCGGAGTATCTGGAAACACTCGACTGGGCCGTGGATCGGGCTCTTCAGGCGGGGCTCCTGGTGGTTCTGGACTTCCACGAATTCACTGCCATCGGGAAGGACCCTGATCGCCTCAAGGCCCGGTATATGGCGTGCTGGGAAGTGATCGCCGAACGAGAGAAGAATCGGCCGCCGGAGGTGTTGTTTGAGCTTCTCAATGAGCCCAACTCGGCGATGACCCCCGAACTGTGGAACACCTGGGCCAAGGAGGCACTGAGCATCGTTCGGCGTTCCAATCCGAAGCGGACCGTGATCATTGGCCCGGGACAGTGGAACAACATTGCAGCCCTCGACAAACTCGCGCTCCCCGACGATCCGAACATCATCGTAACGGTGCATTATTACAGCCCCTTCGACTTCACGCATCAGGGCGCACCCTGGGCGGGAAAAGCGGACAAGGTCGGCATTCACTGGGGAACCGAACAGGATCGCGAAGCCGTGCGGAAAGACTTTGACCGTGCCCAGGCCTGGGCGGAAAAGCACAAACGGCCGATTTATCTGGGCGAGTTCGGCGTGTACGACAAAGCCCCTCAGGAAGACCGGGTGGCCTGGCTGAGTTTTGTGACCCGAGAGGCGGAACGCCGCGGATGGGCCTGGGCTTACTGGCAGTTTGACGGAGATTTCATCCTCTACGATATTCCCAACAATCGCTGGGTGGAGCAGATCCTGAAGGCCATCATTCCCGATGTCGCGCCAGCAGCGCCTTGACGGTGGGATGGCGTTTGCCTGCTTGTGCGTTTGCACTCTGCAGTTGGGATGTGAGCGATTCTGACGACGTCGCGCGGCAGCCGTTTCTTCCGGCTGTCGTTTTTGTTGCGCAGGCATGGAAAGCATTGCATTCCATGGCTGGAGAGCTTATCTTCAGAGTCGGTTTGTGGCAGCAGAAATGCCCCATTGATACCCGTGATCTTTCCCACATGAGTCTGCATGTTGAAGGAGATGACCATGTCTGCATCGGCACGAAAAGGCGAAGAACGGTCACCGCACACCACGCGGCGCGATTTTCTGGTGACAGGCGGGATGGCGGGAGTTGGTGCGCTGGCGCTGATGGCGCGGGCAGTGCCGGCCGTCCATGCGGCGGAAAGTCACACCATCAGACTGGCGCTCATCGGTTGCGGAGGCCGGGGTTCCGGGGCCGTCAAGGATGCCTTTTCCGTGGCTAACGGTCCCGTGGAACTGTATGCCATGGCCGATATCTTCGAAGACCGGCTGGAGAGCTCGCGCAAAGTGCTTTCCGACATGTATGGTCAGCAGGTTAACGTGGAAGGCCGCTGTTTCGTCGGTTTTGATGCCTACAAGCACGCCATTGATTGCCTGCGACCAGGTGATGTGGCGATGCTAACGGGGTATGCGGCATTTCGGCCCATGCAGCTTGAATACGCCGTGAGCAAAGGCGTGAACGTGTTCATGGAAAAATCGTTCGCCTGCGATCCGGTGGGCGTGCGTCGCGTGATAGCCGCAGGCAAGAAAGCCCAGGAGAAAAACGTCAAGATCGCCGCGGGGCTCCAGTGCCGACATTCGGTCAATCGACATGAATTGATTCGTCGCATCAAAGATGGCGAGCTGGGCGACATCATTTCAGTTCGGGCATATCGCATGGAAGCCGTGGGGCCCCTCGGACCCAAGCCCGCCGATGTTCCCGAACTGTTCTGGCAGATCCGCAATTTCTTCCGATTCTTCTGGGTGTCGGGAGGGCTGTTCAGCGAAATGGATATTCACCAGATCGACGAAATCTGCTGGATTAAAGACGCCTGGCCGGTCCGGGCCCACGGCGTGGGAGGCCGGGCCGTCAACAGCACGGATCGCAGCCAGAATCTCGATTCCTATTTCGCTGAATGGACGTTCCCCGATGGCACACAGGGGATCGACGTCGTGCGGTACGTTCCCAACTGTTACAACCACTTCGCCACGTACATTCACGGCAGCAAGCGGGCGGCGCAGTTTTCTGGGCCGGTGCACGCCGGCATTGTCAGAATCTTCAAGGATCAGAGGATTGACGAGGACAACATCCTCTGGGAGGCTCCCAAGGAGAAGCTGACGCCCTGGCAGGCGGAATGGGCCGACTTCTTTGATTCCATCCGCAATGACAAACCCCACAACGAGGCGGAACGAGCGGCCCTGGCCAACCTGGCGGCCATCATCGGTCGGGCGGCCGTGCACTCGGGCCAGGTCGTCACGTGGGACGAGGCGATGGCCTCCCAGTTCCAGTTTTGCCCCAACATCGATCAGATGACGGCCGAAACACCCCCGCCAATCCAGCCCGATGAGCGAGGATTCTATCCGGTGCCGGTGCCCGGCCAGTGGAAGGAAATCTGACCTCGGCGGGGAAGGTGATTCCAGACGACGGCGGCCTTTTCGGAGGAACCTGCTTGTCAGGTCCGCCGCTTAACGTTGGATCGTCGATTCCCTTTTGCCGGGGACTGAAGTCCCGCGCCGAAAGCGGGGCTAAAGCCCCGCACTCCATATGGAGTGCGGCGATTCATCGCCGCTTTTCGGTGAAGGCTTTAGCCTTCACCACCTTGCCGTCGGCCCGGATGGCACGACGACGACCCATCGGGGGTGGAACCCGACCCTCCAATCCACACAATGGAGGGACCTTGCTTGTCGGGTCGGATCAACACCGCTCGATGACCCATCGCCCTTCGCCGGGCACGACAAGCGTGCCCCTCCGACTTTTCGGAGGCACCTGCTTGTCAGGTCCGCCGCTTAACGTTGGATCATCGATTCCCTTTTGCCGGGGACTGAAGTCCCGGGCCGAAAGCGGGGCTAAAGCCCCGCACTCCATATGGAGTGCGGCGATTCATCGCCGCTTTTTAGTGAAGGCTTTAGCCTTCACAAACTTGCCGTCGGCCCGGATGGCACGACGACCCATCGGGGGTGGAACCCGACCCTCCAATCCACACAATGGAGGGACCTGCTTGTCAGGTCCGATCGACACCGATCGATGACCCATCGCCCTTCGCCGGGCACGACAAGCCTGCCCCTCCGACTTTTCGGAGGCACCTGCTTGTCAGGTCCGCTCTTTGAGTTTTTCGGATCATGGGGGATTGGAGCGCCTGGTTTTACCCGGGCCGCAGGACGCCGCGGAAGGCGTGTCGCCGCGGGCAAACTGGAGGGGCGGTTTCCTCCACCCCGGTTTGCACGGGCAATCACCGCTGGATGTCGCCTCTGCGATTGGTTATCGCCCCCAATGGCCAGAAATCCTTGGTCGGTGTGGTGGGCGGTCTATTGTGCTTGTGAGGGGCAATGGTCCGAAATATATTGGCAGGTGTCGCGAAAGCGGCCGGGGCTTCGCACAGGATTCGATCCGGTGCTTATAGGCACGGGGAAAAACGGTATCTGGGGAAATTCGGGAGGGCTCTCATGGATTCTCGCGAACTTAATCGCCGCGAGTTCGTTCGCATCACGACGACGGCGGCCACGGCTGCCGCGGCAGGCATGGCTGTGGCTTCGGGCTCCGCTGCCCCGGCTGATCGGGGTGATCCCACCAAGACCCGCAGTTACAACGAGAATATGGAATACCGACGACTCGGCCGAACGAATCTATGGCTGTCGGCCATCGGTTTAGGGGGCCACTGGAAGAAGATCCCCTACGAGTACAACACGCCGGAATTCAAGAAGAACCGCCGCGAGGTGATCGCTGCCTGCCTGGATCACGGGATCAACTATGTCGATGCCTGCTGGGATCATGAGGTCATCGCTTACGGGGAAGCAATCAAGGGGCGTCGTGATGAGATTTACTTCGGATACTCCTTTGGTGCCCACGAGAGCCGATTCCCGGAATGGGGCGGATCGCTTCAAAAAATGAAGGAAGGCTTTGAAATGGGGCTTAAGGCGGGTGGTCTCGACTACGTGGATCTGTGGCGAATTACCATGCACGAACAGACCAGCCGCAGTAATACCGAAAAAGAGATCGAGATTGCCATGGAAGCCCTGGAATGGGCGAAACGGACGGGCAAAGCTCGGTTCACCGGCGTGTCCAGCCATGACCGTAACTGGATCACCGAGGCCGTGGCCAAGTACCCACAGTTGGAGGTCATTGTGACACCCTACACGGCCGGAAGCAAACGCGCCCCGCAGGGAAGTATGTTTGAAGCGTTTGAAAAATACGACGTGGGCTTCATCGGGATCAAGCCGTTTGCCAGTGGGGCGGTATTCAAGTCGCGTGGTATGCCCGATTCTCCAACCAAGGAAGAAGATGATCGCCGGGCCAGGCTGGTCCTCCGCTACGTGCTGAGCTGCCCTCAACTGACGACCGCGATCCCTGGTCTCATCACCGTGGATCAGGTGAAAAACGCCGCTCTCGCCATCATCGAACGTCGCAAGGAAGACCTGTCGGCCTCCGAGCAGGCGGAGGTCCAGGAGATTGCCGATCACATGTGGAAAAACCTGCCCCATGACTACGGCTGGCTGCGGCAGTGGGAGTGGGTATAAAGACCAGCGATCGGGAGTCAGTCACGCTCGAGATCGCCCGTCCTCTGAACCATCAGTCCGCGACCCGTCCCTGAGGTGGCGCTTCCGCCGAATGTCAGGTAGCGCGACTTCGGGGTGGATCTTCGGGAGGAGCCGCCGGACTGTGCCGAAATAGCGTGGCCGCAGTAAACAAAATCAGGACAAAATACATTGTCGCTTGATATTGAGAAAACCACGTATTGGGCAAGATGCATATTCTCCGGGAGTCAGTGGAATGAGAAATCTGAGGATCATTGTGTGCGCGGCGGCACTGCTCTTCCTGATTGCAGGTGTTTGGGGATTGCGCAAAGGTGTGGGGCGAGAGACACCGGCGCTGGAAAAGCGGGCAGCTCAGGCCGCTGCGTCATCTACTGCCGGATTGCAAGGGTCAGTGCATGACGAAGGATCAGCAAGGAAGGATAAGGATAACGATAGTAGTTCACAGAAAACGAATGGCAGCACGCCGTCGGAATCCGCCGGTCCCTCAAGCGGCCAGGGGACCCAGATGGTCCTGGTGGAAAACCCCCGGTTCAACCGAGATAAGCCGGTTTTGTTTGACAGCCGACTGGAAACCGACAATTCTTCCTGCATGGTGTGTCACGCCGATTTTGAGGAAGAGCCGATTTCCGCCGTTCATCTGAAGGCCGGCATCACCTGCATGGGATGCCACGGCGACTCGCTTGCCCATCGGGGAGACGAGTTCAATGTTGTCAAGCCCGACGTGATATGGGGTCGGGCGGAGATCGAGCCATTTTGCAAACAGTGTCACCCGCAACACCGGGATCCGACTGGGGTGGAGGCGTACCGGCAAAAGAATCTCGGCAACCGGCGGGAAAATGGCCGGTACGTAAGGAAGGACTCTCCCTGCACCGATTGCCACGGAAAACATGCCATTGTCCCCGCCGAGGGGAACTTCAGATAATCGCAGGCAGGTCCGGGACGACCGCGGAATGTTGCGTGCGGCAGGCGCAGTGTCCCCACGGTTGGCCAGCAGTGCGGACGGCAGTGTGGGGCCAGGAGAAGAACATTCTGAATTTTTCAAGAGAACGGATAGCAACTGACGCTACACAGATCGAGTTGGGGAGGGCTGACCATGCAACGTCGGGAGATGATCAAGCTGGTGTCAAGCGGTTTTCTGGCGATGATGACACGCTCCCTCGCCCGGGCCGAAACGGCACAGCAGAAGAAGAAAGTGCTCTTTTTCACCCGCAACGTCGGTTACTATCACGACATCGTAAAACGGAAGGACCCCAACGAGTTAAGCTTTGCCGAGCAGCGATTCGTGGAAATCGCCGGAGATATGGACGTTGAGGTGGTTTGCACCAAAGACGGGCGAGTGTTCGATCAGGATCTATCCGGGTACGATGCGTTCGCGTTCTATTGCAATGGCGATTTGACCCAGCCGAATGACGCCAATGAGCCTCCCATGAGTGCCACGGGAAAGGAACGGCTTCTGGCGGCTGTTCGTGGAGGAAAAGGATTTTTGGGCTTCCACTCCACATGTGGGTGCTGGCGAACGCCGGGTGACCTTTATGCGAATGCTCCGCGGGAGAAGGTCGATCCGTTTCTGCGGATGTTGGGCGCGGAGTTTCTGGCCCACGGTCCCCAGCAGGAGGCTTCCCTGACACTCGTCTCCCACCGTCTCCCGCCGATCGCGTCTTTAGGCATTGCGGAGGGGGTGGCATTCTACGACGAGTGGTATTCCATGAAAAACTTTAATCCCGACATGCACGTCATCCTTGTGCAGGAAACGCGGTACCTCGAGGGCGATTGCTACCGCCGTCCGCCTTTCCCGTGCACCTGGGCAAGGCGAGAAGGTGAAGGCCACGTGTTCTTCACCTCAATGGGACATACGGAAGACGTGTGGACGAGCCCTATCTTCGCCACCTTCGTGACGGCGGGTCTGAACTGGGTTCTCAAAAATGTCAATGTCGATCTACCTGCCAATTTCTCTCGTGTCACACCTCAGGCCGATGTGCTTCCGGCACCGCCGAGCAAGAAGTGAGTTCATCGCGTTTTGAATAAACGGCTGGAATCGGGAACGTCGCGCAAAAAGCGGGGTCGAACCGATCGAAGCAGGCGATCCGACGAAAAAAGCGGACCTGACGGGCTGGTTTCTTTTAAAAACTGGCGAACGACACTTCTCGTGGAAAAAGACGGAATATCCAACCGCTTGAGCACGGCCACGCTGGTTCTTCTGTGAGTTTGGACCTCCGCTTGACAAGGGAGGTCTGTTAGTCACCCTGCTGAGCCCGTCGTTGGGCCCGCCGAGGTCGGTTCTCCGGTTGCCGAGCTTTTTCAGCCGGTTCCGGCGTGTGCGGAGTGGGCATCGGGGCGTGGATTTCTGCCCGCCATTTCTTCAGCAACTCGTGAAGCTCGGCAGCTTTCTGGGGATTCTGCGAGGCCAGATTCTTTTCCTCGCCGATATCTTCCCGGAGATTGTACAGCTCCAGATGGCCATCTTCGAAAAACTCGAGGAGCTTCCAGTCCCCCAGCCGGATTGCCCCGACAGGTGTTGTCCGCCAGGTGCCCTGACCGGCTCCCAGATAGCCGGGGAAATGCCAGAAGAGCGGCCTTTCCGGGAATGGGGCTTTGTCCCCCTGCTTCAGCAACGGCACGAGGCTCACGCCGTCAAGCACGTAATTGGCGGGCGGCTTTGCGCCGGCCAGTTCGAGGAGCGTCGGATAAATATCGACGCTGTGGATTGGCACGTGGCATTCAGTCCCGGACGGGATGTGGCCCGGCCAGCGGAAAATAAACGGCACGCGGATCCCTCCCTCGTAGAGCATGCCTTTTCCACCGCGAAGGGGCGCGTTATCGGTGATGCTTCCGCCCATGATCCCCAGGCGTTCATAGCCGCCCACACCCCCGTTATCACTGGTGAAGATGACGAGCGTGTTCTCGTCCAGTCCCAGCTCTTTGAGCGTGGCCAGTACCCGTCCCACGCTCTCGTCCACGCTGGCGATCATCGCCGCGTAGACGGGGCTGTTATGACCGCCGGCCGGGGGTTTTCCTTCAAAACGCTTGATGAGCTCGGCTTTCGCCTGATGGGGGGAATGGACGGCAAAATGGTGAAGGCAGAGGAAAAATGGCTCCTTGGCATGGCGGCGAATAAAATCCACGGCCTTGTCCGTCAGGAAGTCTGCCAGATAAGTGCCTTCCGGATAGGAAACCGGCGGATTCGTCGTGAAATTGAAATGCCGTCCCGCCGAAGTAATGGCTTCGTCAAAACCGCGGGCCCTGGGGTGGTGCTCAGTGTCCTCTCCCAGATGCCACTTTCCGAACAAGCCCGTGACATATCCGGCACTCTTGAGGGCCTGCGCCAGCGTGACTTTTTCCAGCGGCAGTTTCTCCACGTTATCGACGGGGCGGAGAGGTCGGGTTCGCCACGCAAACCGTTCGATGCTGCCCACCGTGTACACCCCCGTTCGGGGTCCATATTGCCCACTAATCAGGGCGGCTCGTGTCGGCTGACAGTTAGGACCCGCCGTGTAACCATCGGTGAATTTCATGCCCTCGGCGGCCATGCGGTCGATGTTCGGCGTCTCGTAGTATTTGCTTCCGTAACAGGCCAGATCCGTGTAGCCGAGGTCGTCCGCGAGGATGAAGACGAAATTGGGGCGATTCCCCACTCCGGTTGTAGATTCTCCTCCCCGAACGTTGTAGACACCACCCCAAACTGTGGTGACAATCGCTCCGACGGCGGCAAGGACGAACATCCCTCGGCCGGCTATAATGGGATAGCGATGACTCACCTCTGCATCCTCCTAAATTGCGGCTACTTTTGGCCCCCTTGAGGGGGGCGCTCGATTGGGTCGCCCCGGTCGCGGCCCTTGTTCACGGTTCTTATTGCGCGAGTCTTTGCAAGCGCAGAATCGGGGGCGGGGTTTTGTGAGTTTTCTCCTGCGTGGGTTGTTTGGGAGATCGGAGTGGGACCCTGTCGCGGGCTCCTTTCGTCGTCGATCCAGTCATGTCCGTGTCACACCAGCGTGAGCTGACAAAATATCCAATCCGTCGATAAAAGGGCTGTGTATGCTGAGGCGATGGCGTCGTTGGTGGCTGCAACCCTGTGGTGCCCGGGCGGTTCTTGCTTTGGCGCTACCACTCGTCATCTCGTTCGCATCCTGGACGGTGATGAATTTCACCGACCGGATGTTCCTGGTCTGGTACGACACGTCTGCCGTGGCTGCCGTCCTGCCCGCCGGGATGGTGCAATGGACACTGGTTTCCTTCGCCATGGGATTGGTCAGCTACGTCACGACGTTTGTCGCCCAGTATGAGGGGGCCAAGCGACGCCATCGGATAGGGCCCGTTATCGGACAGGGGCTTTGGCTATCCCTCTTCTTTTTGCCACCCCTCATGCTGACAATTCCGCTTGCCCGGTGGATGTTTCTGGCGGTCGGGCATCCTCCGCATTTGGCGGAACTCGAGGCCCGTTACTATCAGGTGGCGATGCTTTCAGCGGGGGCGATGCTGTTTTCGGCCGTCCAGGCTGGGTTCTTCACGGGCCGGGGGGATACCCGGAGTGTGATGCTCGTCGATACTGCCGCTGCGGTGATCAATCTCGTGCTCGACTACCTGTGGATTTTTGGCAAGCTGGGGTTTCCGGAGGGAGGCTTGGAAGGGGCGGCCTGGGCGAGCACTGTCGCCCAGTGGTTCAAAGTGCTGTGCTATCTTGCGCTGATGTCATCTTCGCGGTATGCTGAGTACCGGCTCGCCGATGCGCGTCGCCTGGAGTGGCCGCTCCTCCGTCGACTGTGGTATTTTGGGGCTCCGAATGGCTGGCAATGGTTTTTGGAAGGGGCTGGGTTCACAGGCTTTTTGCTCCTGGTGGGCCGTCTCGGGGAGGAAGCCACCGCCGCCAGCAATCTCGCCTTTAACGTGAATAGCCTCGCGTTCATTCCCCCGCTGGGACTTTCCATTGCCGTGACGACGCTGGTCGGGCAGGAGCTGGGGGCCAATCGTCCACGGCGGGCAGAACGCGCTGCGTGGACGGCTTTCCAACTGGCCGCCCTCTATACGGGTGTGCTGGCTGTCGCCTATGTTTTCATTCCGGATGTTTTCCTGTTTGCCTATTCAGCGGGAGCCGCAGGGGAAAGTTTTGATGCCCTTCGGCCAACGGTGATTCTGCTCTTGAAATTCGTCGCGGCTTACTGTCTCTTTGATGCCATGAACCTCATTTTTTCGGGGGCTCTTCGCGGGGCAGGGGACACGCGATTCATCCTTCGGGTGGGGGTTCTCATGTGCCCGATCCCCGCCGTGCTCACCTGGCTCGGCACCGAGTGGTTCGGAGCGGGATTGATCTTCTCCTGGGTGGTTCTCACACTTTGGACTTGCGCCCTGGGGTTGATTTACCTCCTTCGCTTTGTCCAGGGACACTGGCGTGAGATGCGGGTCATCGAGCCTGCTGTCATCGAGGATTCCCTCGAGGTGGGAGTGTCTGGTGCGGTGGCTGAGCTGGAGAGCGTCTCCGCCCTGGCGAAGGACGTGGATTGACCGAGATGTGCCAGGGATCGGCAGTGCCTTTCGCAACGCCGACCTTTTTCTGGACCGGTCTGAAAATCGGGCAGTTCGGCGTCGTCTATTCCGGAGGGGCGTGTTTGTCACGTCCGTATTTTCTCGGAGGGACCCGCTTGTCGGGTCCGATCAACACCAATCGATGCCCCATCGCCCTTCACCGGGCACGACAAGCGTGCCCCTCCGAACTTCCGGAGGGACCTGCTTGTCACGTCCGGTTTTTGCCGGTAGGGGCGATTCATGAATCCCCAGACAACTCATCCGGCCCGTGGCGTGTCGTAGCAAAGTAAGGAAAGTCAGCGGGCAGGGGCGTTGACTGCCTTGCGGTCGGCACAGCAAAATAACAATTTTCGGTTCACGTCTGAGAACCGCCCGGCCTGGGCGGTGTCTTTCCTTTTTGGGCGGGTGGATTTCACGTTCTTGGTCACCGGGAGAGGTTCGAACCTTGCAGCAAGCCATTGAAAAAGCGGACGTGCTCATTGAGGCCCTACGCTGGATTCGCACCTTCCGCGGCAAGATCACGGTCATCAAATTGGGCGGAAGTGTGATGGAAGAGCAGCGGGCGATAACCCACCTGCTGCTTGACATCCTTTTTATGGAGACTGTTGGGATGCAGCCCGTGGTGGTGCACGGCGGTGGGGCTGCCATCAGTCGGGCGATGCAAAAGGCCGGCATCCAGCCGCGGTTTGTGCGGGGTCGCCGCTACACGGATGAAGAGACGCTCAAGATTGTGGAGGAGGTCCTGGCCTACGAAATCAATGAGAGCCTCGCGCGCGGCATCGAGGAACTCGGCGGACGCGCCCAGGCGCTCAATTTCCGCACCAAAAATGTTCTTTTTGGCCGGAAGCTCGTGCTTCAGGACGAAAACGGTGAGCCGGTCGATCTGGGCTACGTGGGGGAAGTGACGCGTGTCGATGCGGACACCATCAAGGAATTGTGCAACCAGGGAGTGGTGCCCGTCATACCGTCGATGTGCCTGGCTGACGATGGCAGCGGGGTGAAGCTGAATGTTAACGCCGATACGGCGGCCACGGCGGTTGCCCAGGCAGTCAAGGCCGAAAAGCTTGTTTTCCTCAGCGATGTGAACGGTGTTCGGCTTCGCAAGGATGACCCCAATTCGCTCATTCACTCGTTGACGGCCGAGCAAGCCCGCGAACTCATCCGCCAGGGAGTGATCGACGCGGGAATGATTCCCAAGGTGGAGGCCTGCCTGGAAACTCTCAAGCACGGCGTGAACAAGATTCACATCATTGATGGCCGCCTGCGTCATTCCCTCTTGCTGGAAGTTTACACCACCAAGGGTGTGGGCACGGAGATCATTCGCGATGGGGCGACGCCCTCTAACGGTGCGTGAGGGGCATGTTCCGCCAAGAATAGCAAACTTTTTGCCATGGTGGGATTGTTTGTTCTTCACGGAGGATGCCTCGGGAGTTTTATTTGCAGCGGTGATTTGAGGAGGTGACGGCCAGCAAGGCCAGTAAATCTTGTGCACGTGTTGGCTTTGGTTGAAAGTTTAGTTTTTTCGGCGGCCCAGGAACGTCTGATTCGGTCGGAGAAGGAAGCACTGAGGTGAACCGTCCTCAATTGAGCTCGAAGGACATCATTGGCCTGTTCGATCGGTACGTCATCGGCAACTACCGACGGTTTCCCGTGGCCCTGGTCCGCGGGGAGGGTGTCTACGTTTGGGACGCGGAGGGCAACCGCTATCTCGATCTTTTCCCTGGGTGGGGCTGCAATCTTCTTGGCCACTGTCCGCCGAGGGTGGTCGAAGCCGTCCGCGAGCAGGTGGGGCGCCTCATTCACGTTCCCAATACTTGGTACACAGAACTGCAGGGACTGTGGGCCCAGGCGCTTTCCGAGCGGAGTTTTGGAGGTCAGGCATTTTTCTGCAATTCGGGGACCGAGGCCAACGAGGCGGCCATCAAGCTCGTCCGCCTCCACAGTCCCAAGGGACGGTACAAGATCATCACGTTCGAGGGCGGTTTCCATGGCCGAACGCTGGGTTCGCTCTCCGCCACCGCGCAGCCCAAGTATCACGAAGGACTGGGACCGCTGCTGCCCGGCTTTGTGTACTGCCCTTTCGGTGATCTGGATGCCGTGGCGAAGGCTATTGACACCGAGACGGCGGCCATCATGGTGGAGCCTATTCAGGGGGAAGGGGGCGTGGTTCTTCCGCCCGACGGTTTTCTGGCGGGACTCCGCCAACTTGCCGATCGGCACAATTTGCTACTCGTGTTTGATGAAGTGCAAACCGGTTGCGGTCGCACAGGGCATTGGTTTGGCTACCAGTACTTTGGCGTGACGCCCGACATCATGACTCTGGCCAAATCGCTGTGCGGTGGTCTGGCGGGCGGGGCGATGCTCGCAAAGCCCGAAATAGCCGCCAGCCTCCGTCCCGGCATGCACGCGTCCACTTTCGGGGGCAATCCGATCGCGGCGGCTGCGGGTCTGGCCACCATCGAGATGATCGAAAAGGAAAATCTTCTCGAAAAGGCGAAACACATCAGTGCGGTCTTCCGCCAGCGATTGGAAGAGCTTAAAAAAACGTGTCCCATCGTCCGCGAAGTCCGCATCGCCGGACTTATGATCGGGATTGAACTGACGCTGGAAGGGGCTCCGGTCGTGGATGCCTGTCTCCGCCGCGGTCTGCTCATCAACTGTACTCATAACACGGTGATCCGCCTGTTACCGGCCATGATCATGAATGACGATCAGGTCCACGAAGGCTGCGACATTCTGGCGGACGTGCTCGCCGCCTACGCGGCAGGCCGGTTGGAATCGGCTGGCAAACCATAATTGCCGAACATGGCAAGCGGCTCACGAAAGCGTGGAGGGCCTCATGATGATAAAGCTGGAACGTCGACACCTGTTAACGGTAGAAGATCTTTCGGCAGCCGAGATCGAACGGATTTTTTCCATCAGCGAAGACCTCAAGGCCAAATTTCTGGAAGGTGTTCGTGAGCCGCTCTTGCCCCAGCGTGTGATGGCCCTGATTTTTGAAAAGCCGTCCCTCCGCACCCGGGTGAGTTTTGAAACAGCGATGGCTCATCTCGGCGGGAGTGCCATTTTCCTGGGACAGGATGCGGGATTTGGGAAGCGGGAAACGATGGCCGATTTTGCCTCGGTCCTCAGTCAGTATGTGGATGTCATCGTATTCCGCGGTAATAAACATCAAACTGTGGAAGAACTCGCTTACTACTCCAGTTGCCCTGTGATCAACGGCCTGACCGATTACGCCCATCCCTGTCAGGCCCTGGCGGACCTGTTCACCCTGCGGGAAATCGCCGGTAAACTGCGGGGACACACCCTGGCCTGGGTGGGCGACGGAAACAATGTAGCGCGCAGCCTTGCGGAGGGCTGTGCCAAACTCGGTGTGCGATTTGTCATGGCGACCCCGGAAAAGTATCGCTTCGAGCCGGAGTTTGTGGATCGCCTGCGGAAAAAATATCCAGATTTCCAGTTTGAGGTGGTGGATCGCCCCGAGGACGCTGTGCGGGACGCCCTCGCGGTGTATACGGACGTCTGGACGAGTATGGGACAGGAGGCCGAAGCGGAGCAGCGCCGCAGGGATTTTGCGCCCTATCAAGTCAACGCCAAACTAATGGCCCATACGCAGAAAGGCGCGGTGTTCATGCACTGCCTGCCCGCTCATCGGGGAGAGGAGGTGACGGACGAGGTGATCGACGGGCCGCAGAGCGTCGTCCTCCAGCAGGCCGCCAACCGGTTGCACGTTCAGAAGGGCATCCTGGCGTGGCTTCTCGGGGCGCATGCGTGAGTGAGTCGGACCAAGCCGGTCAGCGTTGTGGATAGGGAGACAGCGACGTGGTGACGCGCGGGGATGGTCGAATCTGGAACGAGCTGCGCCCCATAACGATCCAGCGGCGCTTCACAACGGCTTCCGCGGGAAGTGTTCTCATCTCCGCCGGGCGGAGTATCGTACTCTGCACGGCCAACGTCGAGCCGCAGGTCCCCGCCTGGCTGGCAGATCAGGGGAGCGGTTGGCTCACTGCGGAATACAGCATGCTGCCCGGCAGCACGACTCCGCGCAAGCAGCGGGAGCGCAGCCGTGTGGAGGGCCGCACTGCCGAAATCCAGCGGCTGATTGGGCGCAGCCTGCGTGGCGTGGTGGATCTTCAGGGGCTGGGGCCTCGCACCATCACGATCGATTGCGACGTCCTTCAGGCGGATGGCGGCACGCGCACGCTCAGCATCACCGGAGGGTTCATCGCTCTCGTGGATGCCCTCCGGACGATCCAGGCGGAACTCCCCAACCCAGAGCGTTTACCGCTCCACGACAGTGTGGCGGCGGTTAGCGTTGCCCAGTGGGGCGAGGATCTCGTGCTGGATCCCAACCAGCAGGAAGACAATGAAGCGGCAGTGGATTTTAATGTTATCATGACGGGGAGCGGAAAGTTTGTGGAAATTCAGGGGACAGCCGAGCACGCGCCTTTCGATCGTTTGCTCCTCGAACGTATTCTGGACCTGGCCGCACAGGGGATTGCCGAACTGACCCGCCTCCAGCGAGAAGCGCTGGGGGAGGACTGGCCGTGGGCTTCCTGAGCGGTCTGATCCAGGTCGCATGATGCGTTTTGCGAGGGCATATCGCAACGTGTGAGACCACGACATGTTACAGAAATACTGGCGGCGGCTGAGTCAAGACGTCGGGCATCGGGTAATAAAAGTGAGCCCGTTTGTGTTTGTCGTCTTCACTGTGTTTGTTGTCCCTTCGTGCCGGCCGATGCCCCCGATGGGCGAGGACGCCAAGGAGTCGCGAAGGCCGTCGCGGCGAACGGAGTTCCGTGAAGTCAAGTACACAGACAAGACGCCCGAAGAGTGGCGCGAGCTGTTGGGGCATCCTAATCCGCAGGTGAGGGACCACGCGATTGACGCCCTGGTTCAATACGGTCCGGACCAGGTGCCCTTTCTCGCCAAGATGGTGGAGGATCGCAGCAAACCCACGGCGCGCATGGCGGCGATCAGAGCCCTGGGCGCGTTTGGTCCCCGTGCCGCCGCGGCAGTTCCTGTGATCGTGGCCGCTCTGCAGGATCAGACCTGGGACGGGCGAGATGTCGCCGCCGAAAGCTTGGGATTCATCGGCCAGGCTTCGCCGGACGTTGAGCGGGCCCTGTGCGAGGCCCTCAAGGATGGCGATGAAAGGGTACGCATGGCGGCTGCCCGGGCACTCGGGCGCTGCCGAGCGGCAAGTCAGGAGGCTGTGAAGGTCCTCGCTGCTGCCCTTAAGGATGCCGATCCCAACGTGCAAATGGCGGCAGTAGAAGCATTAGGAGAGCTTGGCCCCGCTGCCCAGTCTGCTGTGCCCCAGTTGGAAGAGTTGGCCCGGCAGGGAACGCCTGTCCTTCAGGCAACCGCCCAGGAAGCCCTCAGCCGGATCACGGGGAGAAAAAACGCACCGCCATAGGACCTGGATGGCGTGCAATCTTTTCCCGGTTAACTGCACTGGTCCCAAGCAGTGCGATCTCAAAACACGGTCTCTGCCCGCTCGCGCTGCTCTTGTGCTGCGGGTTGCTCTTCCAGCGGAATGGTGGCTGGACGTTGAGGACCGCGGAGAAATGCCGTGATGCCTTCCAGAATCAGCCAAGCTGCCATGATCAGCACGATAACGGTTGTCACCCACAGGACGGTTTTTCCTTCCCGATAGAATCCAATCAGATTATAAATCATGGCGGCCCCGGTCATGAGGAGCATGAAAATCATCGGCACGAGCGTGAAAGCGTACATCCGCTGATTCTGATAGAGGTACACACTCACGATCAACAGGGCCAATCCGGCCAGAAGCTGATTGGTTGTGCCGAAGAGTGTCCAGAGGGCTTTCCCCGCGGGAACGACGGCAAAAAAGCCGATTCCCGCCACCGCCATGAGGGAGCCAAAGTATCGGTTGGCCAGGAACTTCAAACCCACCGCCTGGCAGAGCTCTTCCACGTTGAAGCGAAGCAGGCGGGTTGCGGAATCCAACGTGGTGAGTGCGAACGCCGTGACGGTCACCGCGATGAACGTGGAGCCGATACCGGTGGGAATTCCCAGGTGAGAAAGAATGTTGGCACTTCCGCGAACCACGGCATTAAGCTGGGCGGCCAGCCCTCCGATAGCGCTCCAGCTCGCGTAAACACCCCTGTCGCTCCAGTCAAATTGAGAAAGCCCCGCAACACAAGCCGCAATAACGAGCACGGCCAGCGCGCCCTCCACCAACATCGCGCCATACCCAACCAGCAGGGCATCCTTTTCCCGATTGAGTTGCTTGACGGTCGTCCCACTGGAGACCAGGGAATGGAAACCGCTCACTGCTCCACAAGCGATGGTGACAAAAAGCAGCGGGATCAGGGGCGGGGCTCCCGGCACATTCAGCCGAACCGCCGGTGCATCAATCTTGGCGTATTCACTGCCTACTGCCGTAGCCACCAGCATCCCTACAAATAGGGCGATCAGGGCGAAGTAGAGCTGAAAACTGTTGATGTAATCCCGCGGCTGAAGCAGCAGCCAGACGGGCAGCACGGACGCTAAGAAGCCATACAAAAGGAGTGCCCCGATCCATGCGTAATTGGCTCTGCCCAAAACAGTGTCGGGATCCTTGATGGATCCCAGCTCGCGAACCACATCATCCCGGCCCTGGGCCTTGAAGTAATCAATCGCAGCGGCCGCACCGTACGGACGGGAAAATCCTGGCCTTCCCATCGTGGGTTTGGCATCGCGAGCCTGTTCCAGGGCCTGTCGGGTCTGGGGGGTACACAGCCATTCATAGGTCAGGACGGGGTTCTTTTCGCCCAAATAGATAAGGCCGGCAAACACGACAAGGGCACCCAATGTAGCGGGGAGGAGCGGTACTTTCAGCCGATATACGGACAATCCAAAAAGGACGGCCAGCAACATCAGGCCGACCGAGGGAATAATCGCGTCGGGATTGTAATTGAGGAACAAATCGGCCAGCGTGTTGCAGAACGCGCCCATCGCAAGTGACATGAGAAAGAAAATGATCAGAAGCGAAAGCAGTCGGGCGCGTGGACCAAGGACATAATACGCCACTTCGCCCACCGAACGCCCCCGATGCCGAAGGCTCACCACGAGGGCACCCAAATCGTGGACGGCCCCGATCAGAATGGCACCGAAAACCACCCAAAGGACCGCCGGCAACCAACCCCAAATGACGGCCAGGGCAGGCCCCAGGATTGGGCCCAGGCCGGCGATTGATGCAAAATGATGACCAAATAATACCGGTGTTTTCGCGGGACAGTAATCGATGCCGTCATACATGGTGTGGGCAGGCGTGGGACGATCGGGGTCGAGCTGAAACACCCGCCGGGCCAGAAAGCGGCCATATACCTGGTAACCTAGAAAAAGCAGGGCAAATGCCCCGAAAACGACGACAGCGGCCTGATCCAGCATAAGAGTCTCCCCTATCCGTGTTTGCTGTTGTCATCCAACGGGGACCGTTGGCAGGTGTGGGGCCTGGTGTAAACGGAAAAACGCTCAAATTTAGCATAAATCTCCGCTCACCCTGCCGCAACGTTTTCGTGGAAACGACAGTGTGGCGGTTAAGATTTCCGTGATCCACTCGCACCAACCCCGCGAGGCTGCACCGTGGTGCTCATGCGCCCTGTTTGCGCCTGCCATCGCCGCTTCGTTCATTCACCGAGGATGGCGTCCACTTGGAATTGGCCTTCGGCCGTGCCACCGCCCGGATCGAGTCGCAGGGCCACGATAATCTGACCGTCCCATTGTGGATGATCGGCCAGGCTGAGGCGATATTCGTGAAGCTGGCCGTCCGGCTCCACCGCGAAGCGAAGGGATTTCTCTTCATCGAAGTTCGGCGAACGCTCGGTCGTCCAGAAAAGCTGCGCCATTCTTCCGGCGGTGGTACTCATCCTGATGACGACGGTCTTGTAAACCGCGGCCGGAACGCGGAGGTTGGGCCGAATGATGTACGGATCAGGGCCCGTGATACGACCCGCTAGGATGCCATCCTTGACCTCGAGGTCAGCCACATCGTGGGCGGCGATCCAGCCCTCCAATCCCGTCTCGAATGTAAACGTGAGGAGCTGCGCCAGCCGCGGAATTCGATCCACAGTGCGCTGGACGGCCGGTTTGATGGAGACGGTCGCCGGGCCGGTCGCTCCCACCTGAATCGTCAGCAGCGCGGTGCCGGGGTCATAGCACCAGGCGGAGCCGTCCTCCAGGTGAGGCTGCTCATTTTGGGGAATTGGTTGCCCGTTGATGGCCACTTCCTGCGGGCTGGCGATATTGGCAATCAACACCGGGCCGACTTCTCCCGGTGGAAACGCGATCTGAAATTCGAGGGCATCGCCGCTCAGGTGGACCCGGTCAATCGTTCCCAAGGAGGTGAGTGCAAACCGCTGATTCTCGGGCCCGACGTAAACGGTGCGAGGTTCTTCGTCCCGCCCGATCAATTTGGTGACACACCCGATGATCTGCCGGGGGGCGAAGACCCACGGACATTTTTCTCCTGTTATGGCGCTGATATTGTCCGGCCAGAGCGCCACGTTTTCGCCTTCCTGATCCTGCTGATGGATAGCGCTGTGAATGACAATGGTCGCCACCTCCGTCCACGGAAGACTCTGATCAAATTCCGCTAGTTTCAGGAGGGCGTTGGCGTACCGCAGGCCATTCCACTGAACAGGACGCCCGAACCACGAACCGTGGTACCACGTGGCCCCGAACACGGGAATGCTGGCCCCCTGGAGAAACGGCTTCTCGGGATCGCTCCACAGATAAACGAACGGTAATCCCCGCCTGGCCCAGAGAACGGCATCCTGGAGCCACCGTTTTTCGCCCGTGAGGCGGTAGGCCTCGATGTACGCGTCCACAGCATCGGCGGCAGCTAGGATGTCCGGGGTATGGACGGGCACTTCCCAGACTTGTGCCGCACGAGGAACGCGGAATTGTTCCATCAACTCCAGCGTTTTCACCATTTCCTCATAAAGGCGACGATCACCCGTGATGCGAGCGAAGGTTAGGATTTCGTAGGCATTGCGGGCGCAGGTCCCGACTTCCAGGGCGTCATTGGGACCAAGTTCGCGGTAGTCCATGCCGACGAAAGGTCCACTGCCCGGCCGGTCGGCGTCAAATCGCCAGCTTCCGTCCTCACGCCGGGAAGCCAGAAGAGCGGCGACGCGACTTGCATTGGCCCAGACGCGATCCGCACGACCTCCGACGCGGAGCGCATCCAGCCGTGGCGGGAGCTTGAGTTGCTCGCAAACTTCTTTCACACGTTCCTCGCAGCGACCTTTCAAACCCGGATCGCTGGTCAGCATGGCCCCAAGCACGAGATCGGCGGCAAAATCGGACGGCAGGGCCTGGTGAGAAAGAATGGCGTTTCCTTTGGTGGTCCACCACTGACGGGTTTCCGGATCCCACAGCGACTCCAAATAGGCCCGCGTGGAGAACTCAATTTCACCAGGGAGAGAGTTATGAGGTAGAGGATGGGCAGGGGCGATCCTGAGGTTTTTCACGTAGTCCGTGATGACGGCAAGTGCGTCCTCCGCCTGACCATCGGTCCAAAGATCGGCCGCCAACCGGAGTGTTCGATTCGGCTCGAGTTTGTAGGGTTTCGAGGCCATCCGACTGTTGACCGGTGTGTACTCCGGCACCGGCGGCAAGAAGAGTTCCATCAGGTGACTTCGCTGATGGTTGAAGCGGTCTGGCGAGGCGAACCCAAATGCCGGGGGAAGTCGGTCACCGGCAGGTCGATTGTCCCAGATCAGGCCCACCGTACCGTGTGGGCCATGAATTCCCACTGCGGGAATGGTGATCATGTAAGGATGGACAACATAGCGCACGCGATCGGGATGGTCTTCCGCGATGTCGAGGCTATCGCTCGACAATTCGTCATCCACCAGCCACTCCAATCCTGGGAAGATGGCCTCATCGCGCTGATGGATGTAAACCATGGGCAATCCCCAGGCGAGAATGTCCACAGGTTGGTCGCTTTCCAGTTGTGAATCCATGCGACAGATGCTGGCCCCCGCTCCGAGGGTGAATCTCACAGTTGCCCGAATCGTGGCGCCATTGGCGGTTTTGACAGTGCAGGGAAAGATCAGAACGCCGCCCGGGCTGTTCGTCGCCGGGCCCAGTTGGCAGGAGTCCGCGGCGAGCAGATATTCTTCCGCCTGGTCCTGGCCGTGACGGACGACGAGTCGTCCCATGGAAATCAGCCAGCCGGCGACCTTCCAGCCTTGTGGGGTTTTCACCTCGAGGCGTCCGGCAGAAAATCGCTGCTGGCATGGGTAGAACACCAGACGCAGGTTTTCGTTTTCCAATACAGGCACTGGCCGCGGCGCCACTGAAAACCGGCCCAGAGGTGGCGGTGGCGAGATACTTTTGACAACCATCACCCGCGATTGACCCGACCACCCCCCTCCCAAACTCTCCGCGATCGGGACGTCCTTGGCCTGCACGGAGACTTTGACGGGCAGGTTGGGAGTTTCCGCGTCAGCAACAAAGGTGTGTCGCACGATGGTGCGTCGGGTGGGAAACAGAGTCTTGACGACCTGTCGCGTCGATCCCTGCGGCGTTTCAAATGTGACGGTGATTCCACTCAGATTGACCTGGCCGGTGTTTTCCAGTTCGCACTCCAGGACAGCCGTCTGGCCCACCGTAACCACAGGCTCCGCCGGCCCGAAGCTCCGAACACGCAGGGCCGGCTTGAGTTCCAACCGGCGCACGTCCTGAAGTTCCCCACAAACAGCCCTGGCGAGAAGAGTCATGGGGCGGTCCCGCACGCCTGTCCATGCGAAATAGAGCGGCTTGATTTCGTCTGGAGCCAGCCTGGGAATGGTCATTTTTTCCGGGCGATAGCGTGCCGGGCCGGGAACGGTGATCGTAGCCTCCACGTTGTCCGCAGGACGATCGCCCACATTGGCCACCAACACCCGAATGCGAGCCTCCCGATCGGGCGTTTGCGGGTCTTCCTCCAGCATGACCTTTTTGATGTGAGGTACCGGGCCCACCTGAACGATGTACTGAACATCGTCAAGAAGCAGCTCTCCCGCCGTTCCCACAATCCGTGCTGCAAAGTGGACGCTTTTGACCTTGGGATTATCGGTGTAGTCGTACTTCAACCGGGCGTGGTGCCACTGGCCGTCGCCGATGTGATCTTCCGGGACGGTGAACGTTGCGCGGGGTGAACCCGTTCGCTCAATGCCTTCTTCATTGACCGGGATGACGTAAATATTGAGCTTCGCTCCCCGAGCGGAAACAGCCTTGTACCAGAAATCGATGCCGCCTTTCAGCTCGGTGATGAGTCGGGTTCGGTTGAGGCCGGTCTCGGATGTTGCCGTCTCGGCCGTGCGAACCAGTCGCAAGGAATACTTTCCAGAATGTGCGTCGGGGGAGACGGTCACTTCGCGGCCCACGGGGCCCCAATCCACGGGGAAACCGTTTTTGCCGAGAACTTCAAAGGAACCGTTGGTGCACGGATTTTCCGGGGAAACGGAGCCGCTCTCGGCTGCAATCGTTGGGCTGCTGGCAAATACCACGGCCAGCACTGTGATGGTCAGGATGGCCGTCGCACGTGTTTTCCGTTTCCGCCAGCCAACAAGAGATTTCATCAACGCTCGCATGATCATCTCCTCCTTTGGAGTGCGGCGATTTATCGCCTTGGAGTGCGGCGATTTATCGCCGCTTTTTTGAGACGGCTTTAGCCGTCGCGAAACCGCGTGTGTCGCCTGTATTTTCCCGTTTGTGTATTCCTTTGTGTTCTGACGCTCGAATTTTTTTCATTCCGACGCTCGCACTTTTTCATTCCGACGGTTGTCTTCTTTTGTATTCTGAGGCTTGTATTTTTTATGCTCACGCTTTCATTCTTGCCCCATGTCGCGGGGAGCTAAAGCTCCCGCGCGAAAGCGGGGCTAAAGCCCCGCACTCCATGGAGTGCGGCGATTCATCGCCGCTTTCCTGAGACGGCTTCAGCCGTCGTGAAACCGTGTGTGGGTGCCCGTATTCTCACGCTTGCGTATTCTTTTGTCTTCTAACGCTTGTATTTTTTTATTCCGACGCTTGAATTTTGCCTCACGCTGCGGGGAGCTAAAGCTCCCGCGCGAAAGCGGGGCTAAAGCCCCGCACTCCAAAGGGCGATTTCTCGACTTCCTGTTTTCACCACTCAGGTGCCACGTCGAAGTCATCGACTACGTGAAGACGGTCTGTCTTCAATCCATAGATAGTGTGCACGTGGGCGGGTTTCGCTGTCGTTTCGAACCATTGTGCCGAGCACCACGGGTAATGGGAGGCGATGCGTACAAGTCCATGTTTTACCGGATTTTGGTGTGTGTAGCAGAGCCTCGCGAAATAGGACTTTTGATATGTCAACCTTACTTCCCAGTAGTTATGCCAAACGCGTCGATGTGAAAGTCCATCACAGCGATTAACCCAGACGGCGGTGCGGCCATGGACGAGCCGAATCAGTTCCCGAAGCGTCTCGCCACTTTGACTACCAGGCGGAGCGTGAGCGACGAAGTGATAATGGTTAGAAAAAACCGCCCAAGCTTCCAGTTCCCAATTCAAATCACTTGCCACCGTAAGTAGGGTATCGCGGAGATAGCGCAGGCGTTCAGCTCCTCTGAAGATGTTCTCTTTACCGTGAGTTGCAGCGGTAACGAAATAGGTGCCGTGCTCTGAGAGTTCATGAAGGGGCGCGTGTGGCCACGAGGCGCGAGAGTTAACTGTGTCATCGTACGAACTCACAGCCTAACCTCTTTAACCGCCGATTGGTTTACTTTGGGATTGTTTGAAACTCGTGTGGAGTGCGGCGATTTATCGCCGCTTTTTTGAGACGGCTTTAGCCGTCGTGAAACCGCGTGTGTCGCCTGCATTTTCCCGTTTGTGTATTCCTTTGTGTTCTGACGCTCGAATTTTTTTCATTTCGACGCTTGTCTTCTTTTGTCTTCTGACGCTTGATTTTTTCACTAATCCTTGCCTTCTTTTGCATTCTGACGCTTGAATTCTTTGTCTTGTGACACTTGTATTTTTTTCATTCCGACGCTTGCATTTTTTCATTCCGATGCTTGCATTCTTGCCTCGTGCTGCGGGGAGCTAAAGCTCCCGCGCGAAAGCGGGGCTAAAGCCCCGCACTCCATAAAGGCCGCGCATTCTAAAGTTACTCGTGCCTGGTCTCTTCGTGCCCTTTGGTAAGGAAGTTAACGGGCGTCACGATTCTAACCGTCACCGGCCCCAGCAGGCCCGAGCGATGGAGCGGCGCCTCTTTCCACGGCACCCGCCAGGCCAGCGCGTGTTTGATGTTGGTATAGGTGAATGTTCCGAATTGCGGCTCCCGGGCGTCGCCGGTCAACCGGTTCGACCAATCATTGGCAACCCGAACGACTAACTCATTCTCGCCATTCCGAACGGCCTCTGTGATGTCCAGCTCATACGGCGGGGTCCAGAGATTGCCCACCCAGTGGCCGTTGACCATCACTTCGGCCACGAACCGGACTTCTCCTAGATCAATGAACACCCGCTGATGGGGTGAGATTTCGCCAATTTGAAATGTCTTGCGGTAAGTTGCCACGCCGGAAAAGTACCTGATGCCCGGCTCAAAATGATCAGTCCAGGAGATCAGCTCCTGAAAGGTCGTCTTTTCGGGGGCTCCCCAACCCGGCGGAAACTCCACCTGCCACGCACCCGTCAATTTCTCGTGTTGAACCGGTGTAGCCATGAAGGGGATTCTCCTCCCGGAGGCCAGAACAAGCTGATATTCGCCCGGCGTTTCGCAGCGAACTCTCAGAGAACCATCATCGCCCAGTTCAATCTGCACGGGCGGTTTTCCCGTGGACGGAGTGAACAGGAGATCTTTTCCGTCTTGTAGGACACCGACCACGGCGTCCGTCTCCGGTGGGTTTTTCCCCTGCCGTGGTACGACGACGAAGAGGGTCCCCAGCGGTGGAAGCGAGAGCGGCACTTCCATTCCCTCGGCGGTCTGACGAAAGGCGGCGAGCTTGGTTCTTTTTCCGGTGACCGGATCCCAAATCTCCGGAGTTCCACTTTCGGTGCGGATTCGCGCGACCAGATTTTCCCACCGTGGAAGGCGATTCCAGAAGAAATAGATATGCACGGCCGGGGTCCGACGGTGGACATAATCGATGGACGCGCCCTCGGCTGTATGCACGACCACGTCCGGTGGAATACCGAGGTGCTGGAGTACCTCTTTGAGCGGCATTCCCCAGAATACGCGGCCTGCCCCGTAGGTCCGGTGACCGCTGGCTGAGGGGTTTTCACCCCAGATGCGGTCAGCGATTGCTTTGACCTTTTCATCACAACCCGGATAATCCGTCAGAGAGGGGCTTTTCTGCGGTTTTTCGCCCACCACCGTGGCGCCGGCCTCGATAAGAGAAGCCAGTTTGTCCATGACTTCTGGCCTGATCTCACTCCCTGGCGGCAGGACTAGAACGGGAGTGCCCTCATGCTCCGGGGCAAAGCACACACGCCCATTGCGAACGAATGCCCGCTCCAGAAGGGCCTTCGTGTCGGTCACCGTGTAGTCGTAGCCAAAGCCCAGTTCGGGATCGATGCTCTTGGGCATGACGAAATTGAACCCCCGATCGCCGTAGTAATAGCAGACGTCGGTGACCGGTTCGCCCTGCTGAAGCAGGAAGCTGCACCGGGCGATATACTCGACGAATCCCCCAGCCAGCGGCCACCAGGCAATCGAGGGCGAAAAATGCGTGCCCGCCGTGTAGACCCAGCCTGGCAGTTTGGCCTGTGCCGGTCGATGGGCTGCCGTGTGGAACGTGAAATGGTTGGCCCCTTCGCAGAATGCCCGGTCGGCAATGGGCTTTAACTCGGCCGGTCCATCCTGCCAGTGTCGCCAGCTCGTGAACGCCTCCATATCGACCATCGGCTTACCATAGATCTGCGCAGCGCAGGCTGTTTCCTTGACCACCCAGATGTGCTCATCCACCCAGAACTCGCCTCGCGGGATGTCAATGGCGCCCTGGGCTTTGAGGGCGTCCACCGGAACGGGATGGAGCGGCAGGCCAGGACCGCCGGCCTCCGCGCAGAGTTTCAGCCCATGTTTATGGCAGATTTCCGTGGCCCGGCCATAGAAGGCATCCACAATCAAATCGGAGAGCGTTGTCTCGTAATCACGAATGAATCGCCGCGTGGTCGCTTCGTCCGTCATGATGCAGCCCAGCAGGACCGGCAGGAAGGGCTTCATGTCGTAACCACGACGGCGCTGAAATTCCTCCAAAAGTTTTGGTGTCCAGGTAGCGCCGCGGAGTTCGTAGCTGCACACGTAGAGCTGCTTGAGGGCTGTTTGATCGAGCGGTCCCAGTTCGTCAATCAGCGGTTCGAGAATATGGCGAAAGTGCCAGTCTGTGGCGGCTGGATTGAAATGGTCGATGGCCCAGCCTGCGGAATTCGGGCTGGGGAGAACGAGTTGTTGCCCCGTGTTCCCATAGCCAAAGCGAATGATTCGCCATTTCCCGGCCGGGACTTCCCAATGCAATTTGCCGTCGGGCCCCAGCCGGTCGGTGAGGTCGATGACCTGTGTGGGCGATGCGATAACCACAGGGGGTTCCTCGGCCGAGGCCCAGCTATTCCGCGGGCCGTTGCGGACACCGTCGTGAATGCAATCCGCGGACCATGGCCCCGAGGTTTTCCACTGGGTGGTGAATCGCACGAGAGCCGCCCCCGTGCGGCTGCCACCATTGACCATCCGGGAGACGACGTTATTGCCCTGGGGAGTGCAGAGCTCGAATTCCCCGAGCTCCCATCGCGATTCGCGCGGATTGTGCTTGGAAAGGAGTTCCAGCTTGACGTATCGCGCGTGAGTAGCTGGAAAGTCGAAGCGCTGCGGCTCCGTTGTCGGTTGCAACTCTCCCTTGACGACCAGGCGAAACGCGTCGGGGGCGTCGTTCGTGTCTGACAGGTAAACGGCGAAACCCTTCACGAAGCGGTGAAGTGGCCCGGTCTTGCTGGCATCTTCCGACTCGGTGTTGCACAGGATGACGTGATCAACGAGGTAACGACCAGGCGGCGCCAGTTGGAAAACGAACGTGGGTAAATCGTAAACTGTGTCCGCCGGTAGCGCCAGCACAGCGATATCCCGATAGATCGGAGGCAATCCGCCCGGATGTTTGTAGGCAGCGGGAGGGAGTTCCGGCTGTGGGATGATGGCCTCAAAAGTCCCGGGCCCTTCACAACTGATCTGAGTGGTGAAAAGTCCCATCGCCCCGTACTCGGGCGTCACCCAGGGACCGCCGGCGTTCCAGCTACTTGAGGTGATGAGGCCTATTTCCATGCCCATCTCTTTCGCCTTGCTGAGGAGCGGCACAAGCTGGCGCACCCATTCCCGGCTCATGAAGGCCGGTCCCGCGGGGATAACCTTGTCGGGGTCACGCGCGCCGATATCGAAGACGTACAGCCCGCTGAGGCCCTTTTCCCGGAATTGTCGCAACTCGCACAAGGCCTGCGGGACATCGACGTAGCCATTCATCCAACACCAGTACGCAGCCGGTCGTGCCACGTCCGGGGGATTACGAAATCCCAGTACAAGCTCGTCTGGAATCTCGGTGGCCAGCGTCGTGAAAAAGCTGCTCAGGCTTACGATTCCCATTGACAGGACAGCAGTTAGAGGACGCTTCAGCATGGCATCACCCAGTGTCGGTCAAAGACTGTTGCCCAGGCGCGATTCCCGAGGTTTCTCAACGCGACGCCATTTTAACACATTCTTAGCGCTCTCATAACGGTTTCCTAACACGGTTCCCGTATAGTGACTCTGAACAACGATCGGAGAGAACCTCGACAACGCACGTCGGTGTGAACAAGGCAGTCCCTGGGATTGGGTCCTCTCGGAGGGCTGCCACAACAATGGGAAGCGGTTAAGGACCCATCAACCGATCAAAGGAGGAACCATATGAACCGTATCGCGTCACGAGAGTCCACGGAGAAAAGTGGTTTTACGCTCGTCGAACTCCTGGTGGTCGTTGCGATCATCGGGATTCTGATCGCACTGCTTTTGCCCGCGGTTCAGGCGGCCCGCGAAGCCGCAAGAAGAAGTCAGTGCAGCAACAACCTCAAGCAAATCGGTCTGGCTTTCCATAACTTTCAGGATGTGTACGGCTGGCTGCCGAACGGGGCGCGGGACGGCGACCACCGGGTTCCCGATCCGCTGACCGCCTGCTGCAATTCGCGGACCCGGCATGGGTGGAGCTGGCTCTACCACATCACCCCGTTTATTGAACAGAAGCCGATTTATGACCTGGCCAGCGACGCTGACGATCCTCCGACGCAGGGTTCAGGACAGAACCGCAAGGAAGACATCGTCGCCCAGCGAGGAGTTCCCATCTATTATTGCCCCTCCCGCCGCTACATGGAGTTTTACGGAAGCGGTAGATTCTATCGCTCCGACTATGCAGGAAACGGCGGCCAGCGCGACGGCGGAGATGTGCGTGGGTCGGGAAGCAACGGACTCCGCGGCGTCGTGATCCAGACAGACGCGAAGAAGACGCGGGTGGAGATGCTCCGGGATGGGTCGTCCAACATCATCATGGTGGGCGAAAAGGCTCTCCATCCCAAGGCCTTTGGTTCAGAGGGTGGGGATAACGAGAGGTGGAATAACCCCGGCTGGGACGAAGACATCATCCGCTGGGGCGCTTTTCGCAGAAGCGATGGCACGGAATACGGGCTGACGCCCATCCCGGATAGTAAGGCCCCCTACGACCCAGGCTCCGGTTGGACGACTGTGGTGGACGTTGACGGACGAACGTGGGGACGTTGGCATCCCTTCTTCGGTTCTTCCCATCCCGGCGGACTCAACGCATGCATGGCCGACGGAGGAGTGCGGTTTCTGAGCTTCACCGTCGACCATCAGGTGTTCCGCCGCCTGAGCCTCAGCGATGATGGCGAGCCCGTCCAGTACTGACGGTTTGCGCAAATTCACACTCCCCACCCTCACGCCGCCGGTTGGCTGCCCGCGGACCTTTCCCCCCGTGTGTGTCACTCGCCTGGGCTTCGCGGGCAGCCGACCCTCTCTCACCAGTCATCGACACAGTCACCGGGCAAGAGATTTGCGCGCCTCTCAGGGAACACTGGGAGCGGTTGACGAGGAACTCGGGACTGGGACCTCCAACCGTGGCCTGCAGCCGGGCGCGTTGCTACGCCGAAAGTTGGTGGCTCCAGGAGCGGATCCAAGCAGCGACACGTTGGGCCGATACGCGAACCGACATGATCTGTTGTCGTCGTATTCAAAAAGGAGGATTCTGAAAATGACGCAACACAAAAGCAAATTGAGAAAAACAACACGGCTGTTTGGTGCGGTCATTCTGGGAGTTGTATTGGGGCTTGTATTGGGGAGTGTGCCAGGTTGTGGCCAGAAGAAGGCTGAGCCGCCACCGCTCACGGAAGACCTCAAGGCCAGGATCCAGCAAGAGGATGAGGCGATCACGGCGGCGGAAAAGGCCCAGTCGCAGCTTCGCCCATGACTGCACATTTTGCTTTCGTGCAGTAATGGTCGGCTACCGCCGGGCACGCCATGATCCTCACGCAACAACTGCCAGGACTTGCTGTCAATTGTGGCCGATTCCGCAAAATTTCACGCGTTATTGAATAAACGGGGCGAATAATTAAGCCAGAAATTGATATAAATCAACAAATCAGATCAGAAATGTCAACTTGTCTTTTTATGGGGTTCCTTCGTAGACTATTATGAGTCGGGGATCGGCATCTCTCACGTCGGCGGGTCGAAGGCGAGGGTCGAGTCATGATCGGGAGCGAATTGGACACGATTCCGTGCGTGGAGGAGCTCAAACCCGGTGACCGAATTGAGGTGGAACACCGTGTTACGGTCGGCAGCAAGAGCTGGACCACCCGCACGGTGGGGACGGTGGTGCGGACCGAGCGGGTCGCTCACGGCCTGCATTTTGACCGGGCACCGGACGAAAAAACCTACAGCGATGTGATCCTCCTGGAACTGCCGGACGGTGAACTCACAACCATCACACTGGATGAATTCACCGTGATCCGGCGTGCGCCGTGACGGCTTCCCGTCATCTCGGGGGCCATCCATCTGTCGATTGCTTATTCGAATTCGAAGCGCTGAGGAGGGGCCGTCTTCTTGAGGAGAACCGAACGCGAACGAGATTCCGAAATTCGCCCGCCATTGGGTGCTATCGATCCCTTTCATTCCAGCCCAGCCATGTCGGTCCCCGGCCATTTGCCCACCGTTTTCACCCGCCACGAACGCACCTTCGGAGACTTCCGGTTTGTCTATCCGGTGGTGAGCCGTCGGGCAGGCGGGGTCTCCATCGGCGTCAACCTTAACCCTGACAAGATTTGCAATTTTGATTGCGTCTATTGTCAGGTTGATCGCCGCGAGTTGCCGGGACGCGTCTTCGTGGAGTTGGATCGGCTCCGCGACGAGCTCCATGAAGCAATTCGGCTCGTCCGGCAGGGTGAGCTGTTTTCCACGGAGAAATTTGCAGAAACGCCGCTGCCCCTGCGCCGCCTCCGCGATATTGCGTTCAGTGGCGATGGCGAGCCCACAACGTTCACCAATTTCGAGCAAATCTGCCAGCTTGCCGCGGATGTTCGCCATTCCGAAGGATTGGATGACATCAAGCTGGTCCTCATCACAAATGCCTCCATGTTCCACCGGCCGGGCGTCCAGCGGGGACTGGCGATCCTCGATGCGCACGGGGGTGAAATTTGGGCCAAGCTGGATGCCGGTACCGAGGAGTATTTCCAGAGAGTTGCCCGAACTTCCATTCCTTTCCAGCGAATTCTGGACAACATCACGGAGGCCGCCCGCGTCCGCCCCCTTGTGATTCAGTCTCTTTTTATGCGTTTGAATGAGCAGGCCCCTCCGCCAGAGGAAATCGTTGCGTACTGTGAACGTTTGAAAGAAATCGTTCAAGCCGGCGGACGGATCAAACTGGTGCAGATTTACTCCGTGGCGCGTCCGCCTGCCGAATCGTTTGTCAGCGCGCTCTCAGCTCAGGAGCTGGAAGCCATCGCCGCCCAGGTGCACTCCAGCACCGGCCTCACAACGGCGGTTTATCCGTAGGTCCAAGGACGCTCGCAGTAATCAGCTCTCCGGTTCGTAGGCGAGATACGGCGCAAGCCAGCGCTCGACTTCCTGGACCGGCATCCCTTTGCGGCGGGCATAGTTCTCCACCTGATCGCGGGTCACGCGGTCCACCGTAAAATACCGGGCCTGGGGATGGGCGAAGTACCATCCGCACACCGAGGCCGGTGGATCCATGGCGAAGCTCTCGGTCAGCCGGATTCCCGTCGTTTCAGTGGCATGCAACAGTTTGAAAAGCGTGGCCTTCTCAGTGTGATCCGGACATGCGGGGTATCCTGGGGCTGGCCGAATGCCCCGATACCGCTCCTTAATCAGGTCTTCATTGGAGAGGTTCTCGTCCTGCCCGTAGCCCCAGTCACGCCGCGCCTGGGCGTGAAGCCTTTCGGCGAATGCTTCAGCCAGCCGGTCGGCCAGCGCTTTGACCATGATGGCCCGATAGTCGTCGCGCTGTTCCTCGTACCGCCGTGCCAGGGCCGCCGCCTCATGTCCCGATGTGACGGCAAAGGCTCCGATATAGTCCAGACGGCCGCTCTCCACCGGCGCGATGAAGTCAGCCAGGGCGAAAAATACTTCCTGCCCCTGACGTCGCCACTGCTGCCGCAATGTGTAGAACCGGGCAAGGACCTCGCTGCGTGTCTCGTCGGTGTAAACAAGGATGTCGTCGCCTTCTGAGTTGGCCGGCCAGAATCCGTAAACTCCCCGCGGGTGCAGAAGCTTGCCGGCGACGATTTCTTCAAGCATCCGCTGGGCATCCCGCCAGAGGGCCTCTGCCTGCTGGCCGAACCGGGCATCACTGAAGATTTTGGGATACGTGCCGGGTAACTCCCAGGCGATGAAGAAAGGCGTCCAATCAATGTAGGGAATCAGTTCCTCCACGGGCACCTCCACCGTCCGCGTGCCCAGAAAGCTCGGTTGCGGAATGTCCACGTGAGCCCAGTCACAAGTGAACCGACGTGCCACCGCTTCGCGGTAGGGGACCAAATTGGCCGTGCGACGCTGGGTGTAACTTTCCGCCAGTTTGGCCTGCTCTCGACGGATCTCTTCTGCAAACGCGATGCGCTCCACGGGGTTCATCAGCCGCTCGACCACGCCCACACTCTTGGAGGCGTCGGGCACGTGAACGGTGATTCCCGCGTATTCCGGCGCGATTTTCACCGCCGTGTGCTTCGCGCTGGTCGTCGCTCCACCAATAAGAAGCGGCAGCGTCATCCCGCGACGATTCATTTCCCGAGCGACGTGGACCATCTCTTCCAAACTGGGGGTGATCAGCCCGGAAAGCCCCACGATGTCGGCTTTCTCGCGCTCCGCTGTCTCCAGAATTGTTTCGCAGGGAACCATCACTCCCAGGTCCACAATCCGATAGTTGTTGCAGGCCAGCACAATGCCCACGATATTCTTGCCGATATCGTGCACGTCACCCTTCACCGTTGCCAGGACGATGGTGCCGCGATGCTGTCCGTTTCCGCCCGACCGCGCTTTCTCAGCTTCCATGTAGGGCGTCAGATAGGCCACGGCCTTCTTCATCACTCTGGCCGATTTAACAACCTGGGGAAGAAACATTTTTCCCTGGCCGAACAGATCGCCGACAACCTTCATTCCGTCCATGAGGGGGCCCTCGATGATCGCCAGGGCCGAGGGCATTTGCTGGCGAATTTCCTCCACATCCTGTTCAATGAACTCGTCGATCCCATGGATGAGAGCATGTTTGAGCCGTTCCGCGACCGGAGCCTGTCGCCATTTTTGCTCGCTCTTGGTCGCCGCGTCGGTGGGTGTTGTCGAAAGTTTTTCCGCAAAGCGGATAAGCCGCTCCGTGGCATCCGGCCGACGGTCGAACAGCACGTCTTCCACAAGCTCCCGCAATTCCGGGTCGATCTCTTCGTACACGTCGAGCTGCCCCGCGTTGACGATCGCCATGTCGAGGCCCGCCTGAATGGCATGATACAGGAAGGCGGAGTGCATGGCGCGGCGGACCGGCTCGCTGGAGCGAAAAGAAAACGAAATGTTGCTCACGCCTCCAGATGTCTTCGCCCCAGGGCAGCGCTGTTTGATTTGGCGGACAGCCTCGATGAAATTGATCGCATACCGGTTGTGCTCTTCGATTCCCGTTCCCACCGTGAGAATATTGGGGTCGAAAATGATGTCTTCCGGTGGAAAACCTACTTTCTCCGTTAGCAGGCGGTATGCCCGCTCGGCGACGCGGACCTTGTGTTCGATCGTGACCGCCTGCCCCTCCTCATCGAAGGCCATGACCACGACCGCCGCCCCGTAACGGCGGATTTTTCGCGCCTCCTCCAGGAAAACACTTTCGCCTTCCTTCAGACTGATCGAGTTGACGATCCCTTTGCCCTGCAGGCATTTGAGTCCCGTTTCAAGGATCGACCATTTGGAGCTGTCGATCATGATGGGCACGCGGGCAATATCGGGTTCGGCGGCCAGGCGATTGAGAAACTCCCGCATGGCCTGCTCGCCGTCCAGCAGGGCATCGTCCATGTTCACGTCGAGGATATTCGCCCCACCTTCCACCTGCTGCCGAGCAATCGCCACCGCCTCATCATAGCGACCTTCGCGGATTAGCCGTGCAAACCGCCGCGACCCGGCGACGTTCGTCCGCTCACCAATCAGAATGAAGTTGCTGTCAGGACGAATGACCAGCGGCTCCAACCCGGCCAGTCGTGTCCAGCGCGAAACTTCCGGAGGTGTGCGCGGACGCTTGTCCCGGACTGCTTCCGCGATGGCCCGGATATGAGCCGGCGTCGTCCCGCAGCAGCCGCCCACGATGTTGATCCAGCCATTCTGAGCAAACTCCGCCAGGACGGCTGCCATCTGCTCGGGCGTTTCGTCGTATCCGCCGAACTCGTTGGGAAGACCCGCATTGGGATGGCAGCTCGTCCAGATCGGCGCGAGGGTGGAAAGTTCTTCCACAAACGGCCGCATCAGCTCCGGCCCCAAGGCGCAGTTAATCCCCACACTGAAAAGAGGGGCATGCGAGATCGAAATCCAGAAAGCCTCCAGAGTCTGTCCAGAGAGCGTTCGGCCGCTCCGATCGGTGATCGTCACCGAGGCCATCACCGGCACGCGCTGCCCGGTCGCTTCAAAAACGTCTTCGATGGCCACAAGGCACGCCTTCGCGTTGAGCGTGTCGAAGATCGTTTCCACAAGCAAAATATCCACCCCGGCTGTCAGCAGGGCTTCCACCTGCTCTCGGTAGGCGGCGTAGAGATCGTCGAACGTGACCGCACGATATCCCGGTCGGTTGACGTCCGGCGAAAGCGAGGCCGTCCGGTTCGTCGGGCCGATCGATCCCGCCACGAAACGGGGCCCACTGTCAGGATGGCTGGAGCAATACCGAGCGATGGCATTTCTGGCGCACTGAACCGCCGCCGCGTTGATGGCGGCCGCATGATCCGTGAGGGCATAGTCGGCCAGCGAAATGCGATTGGCATTGAATGTGTTGGTCGTGATGATGTCGGCGCCAGCTTCGAGATAGGCAAGATGGATATCCGTGATGGCATCGGGCCGGGTGATCGAGAGGAGATCGTTGCACCCCTTGAGAGGGGATGGGTGATCCGCGAAGGCGTTGCCCCGGTAAGCCGCCTCATCCAGGTGCAGGGCCTGAATCATTGTTCCCATCGCACCGTCGAGGATGAGGATCCGCTGGCGGATAAGCTCATTCAGAACTGCTAATGGGTCATGCATGATTTCACAGGCGTGTCCTGAATTTTCTGTCACGTCGGGCATGAGGTTTTACTGGGATCTCAATCTTTCTGGGGGGTATTACACCGGACCGGCCATGAAAGCGCCGCTCCGTTGAAATAAAAGCGTTTCCCGTTCGCTTTCACCATCGCGTCCGCTTACTCAATGATAGGCGCGCGGAGTAGGGTTGGCGAACGTGGAATGGCCTGGGAGGCAGGCTTTCCCGGCTAAACAACGCACATTCGCCCGAATCCGAGGAATCGCCAGTTTTGCAAAAACCTGCGAGATGTGATGGGGCACAATGCATCGTAGGGGCGATTAACAAATCGCCCCTACCGGTGAACAGTTGTTGTGCGCGTCCGAGAAAGAACCTAATGTGGAGGGCCACGCTTGTCGTACCCGGTGTCAGTTAACCATCTGATGTCAAACCTGGTAGGGGCAATTCATGAATTGCCCCTACCGGTGAACCCATGTTGTGTCCGTTAGCGAAAAACGTGATTCGGAGGGGCACGCTTGTCGTGCCCGGCGAAGGGGGATGGGTCATCGATCGGTGTTGATCGGACCCGACAAGCGGGTCCCTCCGAGGTAGGTTCGTCCCGATTTCCAACACACGGACCCCGACGAGGATCGGGGCGTTGAGGCCAGCAATTGGCAGGGCAATCGTTCGCCCATCGTCTTCGGTTCGGAACCTGGGATGAGTACGAGGACGAACGGAAACCTCCCAAAAGAGGCGGCCACGGACCGGCGATCATCTCCACTTGAACATAAAAAACCCCGGCGAGCGCAAACTCAACCGGGGATTCTGCCGTTATCGCGAATCTTCGTTGTGATTGCCGTGGTTACCAGGACGAAAGCGGCGATTGGCCGCAGGTGATTCTCAGTGCTCCGATCACGCCTTTTTGCGGCGACGCAGAACGACGGCGCCCAGTCCCGTAGCCCCCAGCGATGCCAAACCCACCAGCGTGGCCGGCTCAGGGACTGCGTTCACCTGCATCACTATCGCTCCGCTAGGATCGCCCCAGGTATCTGGGTTAAGATTAAGTGATGTCATCGGATATACCGCCAGTTTAAACGTGTACTCGCCGTTCTTGTTGGGGTCGAACGAAATGTCCGTCTGATTTATGACGACGCCGCCGGGTGGATTTGTGCTGGATTGCGGAATGGACAAAAAGTTCATCGCGAGATTCCAAGAGTTCTCGACCTCGCCTGCCACCTGGTCGTCTTGTCCCTCGCCATTCGGAGTGTTTGAATTGCCATCGTCATCGCCATCAAGGATTTGACTGAAATTCGCGATCAACCAGGCATAGTTGAGTGTACCAGTGTTTTCACCCGGATCGAAATCGTAGAACAGCTTGACTCCCAGGTACTGGTTAACATTGGGAGCCGCCACATAGAAGCCAAAGTTCCATTTGGCGTAATCCTTGTCGTATCCCGTGCCGCCATACTTCCCGGTTTCTACGTAGTAGATACCTGGTGCCACCGCGTAAACAGGGGACTGCCCATACCGCCCATGGGCCATCAGGGCCAGGAAAACGTCGGCTTCATTATTGCCATCCAAGTCTAATTCAGTCCACACCAACTTGCTGTTACTTCCAACAATCCCTGAGCCACCAAATTGAACGTTACCGATCCAATCTGGCCGCCCAAAATAGGCGAAAGCGCTGCCCGATAGGCCGCACACCACGACCCCAAGCGACAACACCCAACACAGTCTGCGCAACATGGCTGACCTCCTCCAGGAATCAAGAACCGTTGACGACTGCCAACTTCCTCTAACGCCGATTCACCCATTCAAATCGGAAGCAACGGGTAAGCAAACGCACCGCCCCAGTTCCGACCGCCTCGATCCGAAGGAGCAAGCGCCCGTTACCGCGAGTGCCCTCCCGACTTCCGCCGTGCCGACTCGAAACCCGTTGCGAAAAAACCGTGTCGGCACAATCACTGGCCTTATCTTAATCACCCGAATTCAAAAATCAACTCCGGACCGTGCAAATTTGGCGGGTATTATGTCCTATTCGGTCAGATAAAAGTGGGGGTCTCGGTAACTGTCCGGGACGGGAAAGCCTACCGACTCATCCCCACATTTTGTGAGGATCCGCGAGAGGCCAAGGTCTTGCAGGGGCAATTCTTGAATCGCCCCCATCGGTCATCGTTGTGCGATCTGGGCCCAGGGCAGGGCGGTGAAGGCTAAAGCCTTCACCAAAAAGCGGCGATGAATCGCCGCACTCCATAAATCGCCGCACTCCATGGAGTGCGGGGCTTTAGCCCCGCTTTCGGCGCGGGACTTCAGTCCCCGCGGAAAGGCAATGGATTGTCCAACGTCGAAAAGCGGACGTGACAAGCACATCCCTCCGAGTATGCGGACCTGACGAGCGGGTCCCTCCGAAAAGTCGGAGGGGCACGCTTGTCGTGCCCGGTGAAGGGGGATGGGTCATCGATCGGTGTTGATCGGACCCGACAAGCGGGTCCCTCCATGTGCGGCAGCGGCAATTCATGAATGGCCCCTACCGAAATCGGAGCCACTTGGCCGTGCTACCATGCGTTGCAGGCACGATTCATGGATCACCCCTACCTTAGCCTAAGTGCGCCACGGGGTGGAAGCTGCCTCTCAGGGCCGCTTCCTAACACCAAACGGGTCACCGCCAGACGGTGCCGATGTGGGATACCCAATCGAGCGGCGGCGCGATAAATTGAGCGTTTTCGGGGCCAATCTTCAGAACCCGCACGGGCGCCTGATTTTTCTGGATTCTTTCCGATTTCCGCAATTTCCGGTCTTAACCAGCCATGGATGACATTTTGCAACAACTCAGGCAGGACCTCGATGCCGCTCAGGACTCCAAACAACTGGAGCAGGTGCGCATCAAGTATCTTGGGCGAAAGGGTTTGATCACGACCCTCGCCAAAAGCACCGACTTCAGCCGTCTATCGCCCGAGGAAAAGCGGAGCTTCGGCCAGCGGTTGAACACCCTCAAGTCGGAGGCCGAGCGCCTCCTCGCGGAAGCCGCAGCGCGGATCCAGGCTTTGGAGAAAGACCGCGTGCGGCGGATCGCCGGCCTGGACCTATCGCTCCCCTCGATCGACCGCCGCATGGGAAGCATCCACCCCATCGCACTTGTTCAGATGGAACTGGAAGAGATTTTTCAGGGGATGGGCTTCCGCGTCCTCACGGGATACGAAGTGGAGCTGGAATATTACAACTTCGACGCCCTCAATATCCCGCCGGATCATCCCGCGCGCGATATGCAGGATACGTTCTGGCTGGAAAATGGAATGCTCCTGCGGACACACACATCCGCCAATCAGGTCCGCGCGCTGGAAACCTATGGCGTGCCCCTGCGGGCGATCTTTCCTGGGCGGTGCTTTCGTAACGAGGCCATTGACGCCAGTCACGAGAATACTTTCTACCAACTCGAAGGCCTGCTCGTGGATCGCGATATTTCCGTCGCCCATCTCATCGCCGTGATGAAGACCCTGTTAAGCCAGGTGTTCCGGCGAGAGGTGACGGTTCGCCTTCGGCCCGGATTTTTCCCGTTCGTGGAACCGGGCTTTGAACTCGACGTGCAGTGCCTCATTTGTGGAGGAAAAGGGTGCTCCACGTGCAAACAAACTGGCTGGATCGAGTTGATCCCCTGCGGGTTGGTCCATCCCAAGGTCCTGGAATATGGCCGCGTTGATCCTCAGGTTTACAGTGGCTTTGCCTTTGGCATGGGGTTGACGCGTCTGGCCATGATGAAATACGGCATTCCCGATATCCGGTTGTTCAACTCCGGCGATATTCGGTTTTACGAGCAATTTCCGGCCGCATTTTGAGCACGTGATCCGCGGCGATGCCAGAACGGGTTCCCGTGCAAGCCCATCGTGTGAGAAAACCAAGCAAGGGAGCCGGTACCGTCGTGGGGTAAGGTTTTTGGCAGGTTAACACGTGTTGAGAACACATTTCCGAGAAAGACGGAGCAAGCCGTGAAGATCTCCCTGGATTGGATCAGCGATTTCGTTGATATCGGCGATATCCCCGCCGAAAAGCTCGCCGATCGTTTGACCATGTGCACCGCCGAGGTGGAAGATGTCCAGGAAATCAAGCGGTACGTGGACGGGGTTTTGATCGGGGAAGTCGTTTCCTGCACCGAATTGCCCGAGACAAGGGGCCTGAAACTCGTCCAGGTGCAGTGTGGAGATCGGCGCTATCAAACGGTGTGTGGGGCACCCAACGTCCGCACGGGAATGAAGGCCCCTTTCGCACCGGAAGGAACCAGGCTGGCTGGGGGAGTGGTTATTTCGCTCGAGGAGATTTATCGATTTCGCAGTGAAGGCGTGCTGTGCTCCCCCGCTGAACTGGGCATGAGCCGCTGGCACGAAGGGTTGCTGGAATGCCCCGACCATCTCCCGAGTGGGACGCCACTCAGCCAGTGGATTCCACCCAAGGATGTGCTCATCGAAATTGACAATAAGAGCCTGACCCATCGGCCAGACCTGTGGGGCCATTACGGCTTTGCCCGGGAAATCGCGGCCATTTTTCGGCGTCCCCTGCGACCACTGCCGGTGGTTGATCTTTCCCGCTATGACGACCTTCCCGCGTATCCGCTCACCATTGACGACCTGGAGAATTGCCCTTGTTATGCCTGTCTGGAGTTGAAAATCCGTGCGGCCGTGCCGTCACCCCTTGTCATTCAACGGCGGCTTCACGCCCTCGGCCAGAGGACGTTCAACCTCATGGTGGACCTGACGAACTACATCATGTGGGAACTAGGTCAGCCCACTCACGCCTTTGATGGAGACAAGGTCCACGCGATTCGGGTCGCGCCACTTGGAAGACCGGGCACCTTCGTCACCCTGGATGGCCAGGAGCGTCAGCTTTTGCCGGATGATCTCCTCATTTGGAATGAGAAGGAACCGGTGGCGTTGGCGGGAATCATGGGGGGATTGGAAAGCGAAGTGACCGCCAGTACGACGAAAGTGCTCCTGGAAAGCGCGAACTTCAAGGCCTCGCGCATTCGGCGGACATCGGTTCGCCTGGACTTGCGGACCGAAGCGGCGCAACGCTTCGAGAAAGGCCAGCCCCCCGTCAATGTCAAAGTGGGGACCGCCCGGCTTCTAAAGTGCCTGGAAGAATCCGGCGAGCCGTTCGAGGTCACTTCGCGCTTCACGGTGGCGGGTGATCTCAAGGAGCATCCTCGACCACTGGCCATCCCCTGGCAAACCGTGGACACCATGGCCGGGCAAACCATCCCCCGTGAGGAAGCCGTCCGCATTCTCGAGGACCTCGGTTTTGTCGCCAAATCGGAAGGTGACATACTGCAAGTGGGTCTACCGCCGCACCGCAGCGAAAAAGATCTCTCCATTCCCGCAGACGTGGTGGAGGAAATCCTTCGCATCTACGGCTACGACCGGATTGTGCCGCGATTGCCGGAAGGCCCGATGGCAGCCCTGCCCGTCAACGAAAGTTTGAGAAAAGAGCACAAAGCCCGGAAAATCCTGGCCGGGGCTCACCAGTTCATCGAAGTCCAGAACTACATCTGGATGGACGATGTCTGGCTGAATGAAATCGGTTTTGCACCGGCGGAAACGCTCACTCTCAAGAATCCGCCGTCGGCGACGTGCCGCCGGCTGCGTACAATGCTCATGCCCAATCTACTGGCGCTGGTCCGACCGAATCGCTCCCATCGCGATGCCTTCCGCATTTTCGAGATCGGACGCGTGTTCTTCCCCGATAGTCCAGGGGGCTGTCGCGAGCGGACGCATCTGGCGGGCATCAGTTTTCGGCAGGGGGCACGAGGAGATCTTGAAGAACACTACCGGAGTATTCGCGGGGCTTTGGAAGATCTGAGTGCCGGCCTGTCGGAAGCTCCGTGGCGTTTCGTCCCCGGTCGGGAATCTCCGCTCCCCTGGCAGGTGCCGGGATATTGGTGTGAAATTCGGGCGGGAGAGAGCACGCTGGGAAGCGTTGGTGTGCTGGACCCCGTCCTGGCACGAACGGTGGCCCTGGAAGGACAGGTGGTCTGGTTCGAGATCGACCTGGATGCAGTGGTCGGCCCTGTTTACCCCGCCGTACGTTATAAGGCCCTGCCCATCTATCCACGGTCATGGCAGGATTTTTCCCTGCTGTGGGACATGACTCGGGGCTTTGACAGCCTTGAGACAGTGCTCGATGGATTCACCCACCCACTCGTCAGCGAGCGGGAATTCCTCTACGTCTACAAGGGGAAAGGATTGCCCCCAGGACAGGCCAGCTACACCTTCCGTTACTGGTTGGCGGCCCCCGATCACACCCTGAGCGGCGAAGAGATCGAGGGATTTCGCCAGGCGTTTCTGGCTTTCCTCCAGCAGGCGGGCATTTCCCTGCGGTGAGTCTTTCACCGGTAGGTTCCCTTGTCCAAGGACTTTGTTTGCCAGGGCTACAATGAAGAGAGAAGGTGCCATCCGGTTCGGTACCCGAGGTCTATCCATTGGCGATTCTGAAAGCACTTCTTCTGTGAAAGTAGCGACCTTGGTCTTATGATGCCTGCAGCGGAAACGAAGATTCGCTTCATTGACCGGCTGGAACAAGCGGTCCGGCGACGGGGAACACCCGCTTTGGTCGGGATCGATCCTCATTTGGACCTTCTTCCGCCCAATATTCTGCCGGCCGAAGGTCCTCAGCGACGGCTGCTGCCCAGGCAGCGCCTGGCCGTGGCGGTGCGAGAATTTTGCGCGGGCGTGCTGGATGTGATCGGCTCAATGGTGCCGATCGTCAAGTTTCAGATGGCGTTTTTTGAGCAACTCGGGCCGGAGGGGATGTCCGCTCTTGCTGAACTGGTGGGACACGCTCGGAGGTACGGCCTGCTCGTGATTCTGGACGGTAAACGGGGCGATATCGGGAGCACTGCCGTCGCCTACGCAGAGGGGATGCTGGGTCCAGCTCCTGTTAGCTCCTGGGGCGGTGACGCGGTGACGGTCAGCCCCTACCTCGGGGAAGATAGCCTCCAACCCTTTATCGAGACGGCAGTCGCCCGGCAGGGCGGCGTGTTCGTGCTGGTGAAGACATCCAACCCTGGGAGTGGACTATTCCAGGACCTCATTGCCGAAGGCATGCCGCTTTATCGTCACGTGGCTGCCTGGGTCGAGCAGCAGGCCGTTCGCACCAAGGGACGCTGCGGTTATGGGGACGTTGGCGGGGTTGTGGGGGCCACTTTCCATGAGCAGCTCGCGGAACTCCGGCAGGTGATGCCGCACACCTGGTTCCTTGTTCCCGGTTATGGGACCCAGGGAGGCACCGCAAGGGATGTCGCGCCAGCGTTCGATCCCACCGGTCTGGGGGCTATAGTCAATAACTCACGAGGCATCCTCTTCGCGTACCGACGCCGGGAGTTCGAGCGATTCGGCCCCACCCGGTGGCAGGAGGCCATCGAAGCCGCCACCCGGGAAATGATCGATCAACTCCGCACAGACACCCCTGCCGGTCGACTGACCAGTCGATAAACAGTCGCACACAACCACCTACGGGGGAAAACCCATCCGGAGGAGTGCCGCGGACGCCTGAATAGACGGGGGATTACGAGGGCGTCTCGATGGCTTTTGGTTCCCACTGGAGGATTTCTAACTGGCCGTGCCGCATTTCCGCCTTCCATAGATCTCCCAGTGGGGCATGTGTGATCAAGCGCTTGATGATGCTCGCCATCGGTTCTGCCACGACCAATCCGATGGTCTCCCCCTGGTGCCGCCGATGAAGCCGCCGCAACCAATCCATGACGCGTGTCTCGGCCTCCTCGATCGTTTCGCCCTCCGGTGGGCAGATGCAGTCCGGGATTTCCTGCCACTGTCGGTAAATCTTTGGTTGCCGGGTGCGAATTTCCTCGATCTTCATTCCCTGCCACAGTCCGTAGTCCAGGTTCCGCAGGGCGTCGATCTCCCGGGAACGCACATTCAACGCTCGGGAAATCGCCTCCGCTGTCTCAACCGCTGGCCGACAGGGAGCGTAATACAGGGCGTCCAAACGAATGCTGCCACTCCGCAACGACTCCACCTCCTTGTTGACTTCCTGGAAGCCCTGGGTGTTGAGGGGGATGTCCAACTGCCCCCGGACTCGTCCTTGAACGTCGTAATCAGTGGCACCCGGACGAATCAACACTATTTTGATCATAATGCAACCTTACTCTGATGATCCTTCACCAAGGCCGCCAGTTCCCGATACCGCTGGGAGTAATTGTCATGCCCCAGCAATCCTGTGCCCACGATGAACATCGTGGCACCGGCCTCGGCGCACTGACCGATTGTCTGTCCGTTCACGCCTCCGTCCACGGAAATCATCAAACCGTCTGGAGCCAGTTGGCGCAGTCGGCGAATCTTGGGGAGAACTTCCGGGCGGAAGCTCTGGCCCCCAAAACCCGGCATAACGCTCATCACCAGCACCAGCTCGCAATCGTTCAAATAAGGGATAACCGCTTCGACCGGAGTCGGCGGATTAAGCGATACACCCGCACACGCCCCGGTCCGATGAATCATTTCAAACAACGGTCGGGGATCGGGAGCCACCTCAATGTGGACGGTCAAATAGTCGGCACCTGCTTCCCGAAAGCGTTCAATATGTGCTTCAGGATTGGAAATCATCAAGTGGACGTCCAGTATCAACCGGGTGGCCTTCCGAACCGCCTGGACGATGGGGATTCCGAAGCTCAAGTTGGGCACAAAGTGCCCGTCCATAATGTCCAGGTGCAAAAAGCGTGCCCCCGCGGCCTCCAGACGTTCGATTTCCCGGGCCAGATACCGGAAATCAGCCGCCAAAAGCGACGGCCCAATCATCACGTGCCCAGCCTGATATTCCTCAAAAAGCGGCGAACGAGCAATCATCGATCCATGCCGCCCCCGGCCCTGAAAAGTTTGATCTTTTTGATCCGGTTGAACCCAGTCCATATAATCCCGTCATTTTCCTTAATCCATCCCCGTTTTCAATCCTCCATTTGGTGGGATCACCAGCATGCAGGCCGACTGGGGTGAGATTGTCTTTCTCGATCTCTATGCAGAATGCCTTATTTTCCCAGTTTAACAAAGCTCGCGCTGTTTAAACCACCAGATTTCTTCTCGCGATATCGCCAACCTAAGGTCTCAACGGGAACGGGCGAGCTCTGATTTCGCTTTCGAGTCAAATTCCATTTCCTCAGCAACTCTTTCCGAGCAGCTCAAGCCCGTCGTTAGCGATTGCTCTTCCACATCGTATGTTCTTCCCGCGATGCCCTCGCGCCAGCGGCGGCGGGCCTCCTCGGCCAGTTTTTGCCCCCACGGGGTAGGATACACTCCCGTAATGCACGCCCGGCAGAGATCGTTGGCATCAATCCCAATCGCCCGCGCTACCGCCTCCACCGGCAGGTAGCGGAGCGAATCGGCCCCCAGATCCCGGGCCATCTGCGCCTGAATTTCCTCCGTTATTTCCCCGTTTTTCAGATACCTGGGGGCAAAAAGCTCGCCCATCGAAGACATGTCGATCCCGTAAAAGCAGGGGGAAACAATCGGTGGACAGGCCACGCGGACATGAATTTCCGCCGGTTTCCCCAGCTCCCGCATGCGATGGATGAGAACCCGCATCGTCGTCGAGCGAACGATGGAGTCCTCCACGAGAAGAACCCGTTTCCCCTCCAGGACTTCGCGCAACGGAGTGTATTTCGCCCGGGCCTTGGCATCTCGGTTGAGATTGCTTTCGATAAACGTCCGTCCCGTGTAACGGTTGCGGATAAGCCCCTCCAGGCAGGGCACCCGCAGGGCATACGCCATGGCGTCGGCGGCGGCCTTGCTGGTATCAGGCACAGGGACGACGATCGTCTTCCCGTCATCGACGGGCACCGTTTCCAGCCGGGCTAACTCTTCGCCCAGGGCCTTGCGAGCCAGGTACACGCTCCGGCCATCGAGTGTGCTGGCCACGTTGGAAAAATAAATCCACTCGAAGAAACAGTGGGCACGATGGGGCGCCGTGGCGAACTGCACAAAGCGGATCCCTTTTTCTGAGACGATGATGGCCTGACCGGGAGCCACCGGTTTGATCATTTCCGGAGCAAACCCCAGGTTCAAGAGGGCCACGCTTTCGCTGGCCGCGGCGAAGAGCGATCCATCGCAGGCCCAACTCAGGGGCTTAAACCCCAGCGGGTCCCGCACCACCATGAGTTCCCCAAGGGCATTGAGAAACACCATGCTGTAGGCGCCATCGAACTCCCGGGGAAATGCCCGACACACGTCCGCGAGGTCCGGAGCGGGGTTCGGATTCAGCTCCCGACACAGGACGTGCATGATCACTTCGGTGTCTGTGTTCCGGACCAGATGGTTGTCCTCGTCGCGGAGCAGTCGTTCGCGGAGTTCGGGGAAATTTGCGATTTGACCGTTAAAGGCAAAACTGAACCACTTGTGTTTGCGGATGTGATGACGCTCGAACGGCTGGGCATAGCTGGGGTCGTCCTTGCCGCACGTTGCATAACGGACATGCCCGATCGCCGCCCGGCCCGCAAAGTTTTTCATCAATTCCTCGAACCGATCGCGCTGGGAAAGGGCAAACACCTCCGCCACTGTTCCCACGTTTTTGTAGGTGAGTAGCAAATGCGAATGCCGGTCGTTGAACCGGGTGATCCCGGCGGCGAGCTGCCCCCGGTTCTGGATGTCCAGGAGCATGCGGGGGATCAGCGTCGGCGCAGAATCGGGGCCTCCGGGGCAAAGCGGGCTAACCGTGTCGCTGGAGAAGTGATAAACCGCGACGACTCCGCATTCTTCGGCTAAATCACGCATATGTCTTTCCCAAGAAAGAGCACCGAGGCGACTTGTCTGGCCGACGGATCATCGGAGTTTCAGCCGCCTCTGTGATTCATTCTAAGACGCCCTGCCCACGGATACAACGAGCGGGATGAATTCCGCCGCTTTCGAAAACTGATTACGTCACAGTCGCTTCCGCAACGCGCTCACCGTGGTGCACATCCAAAGCGGCGGGGGTCAAGGCCTCTCTCGCAGGAGGGATTTTCCGAAATTCTTGCATCGAAATCACAGGAAAAACGCGACGCTGGCTATCGCGTTGCCAGCATCGCCCGAATAATGTGTGACTTTTTCCGCAATGCGCTGGACAGGAAACTCGCCGTAGATAGAATGGATATCAAAAGCCGTAGGATCGCGCGATTGCCGAAGACTGGCGGGGGCGAACCGGTCGCCAGTTGGCGTGTCCCCATATTATGCGACGCTCTGTACGAGAGGAGAACGAGTCTCATCCGGAAACCTTTGAAGGAGCATTTCTTCATTACGAGGAACTTAAGCGAGGGTTTTTACAACAAAAAAACGACCCGCCACCGTTTGAGAAGTTTTCTCGGTTAGGGAAATTTACTCCCCTGGAAACCCAAGGCATCCAGGTATCTTTCGCATCCTCGATGGCGAATTTTCGTGAATCTCCCGGATATCGGTGTCTTCTGCGGTAATTTTGCCGGTTGTTATTAAACATGGGCTTCGCACGTATTAGCTTTGATAGCGTGATGGGGAATCTCTCAGACTTCTGAGCTTGGATCAGATTGCTCGCCGTTTGAAGAACATCGTTAGCCCCCTCTTTCTGGATCCCTTGCCGATAGCGGCCATACGCCTTGGTTGAACGGTGCTTTTGTCTTTCTACAACGGCAACCAGACCGCTTGGAGTGTCAACGCCGCTCGGCTCCACCCTTTCTGGAGCTACACAGAGTTGGCAAAACGGTTGCCAACCCAGGTGGCCGGGTAAATCGCCGTGATAATTAGCGAGGAAATTTGCGAAGTGGGCAAATAGTCTTTCGCATTCAGCAAAGATGCGCGATCGAGGAGAAGTCCAATGAAGCGTCCCAAGAAACTCCACAAAAAGTGTCACCCTGTGACTCACGAAACCCGCGACGTGGCGCGGATCTGGTGGGATGCCGAGGAAAATAAACTCTGCTGGTTTACCGAGAGAAACCGCACCCCGATCAAGTCCCCGGAACAGCTCCAGTGTCTGGCCGAAGGGTATTCCTGCGTTCTGGTCTCGGGTGCGACGGACCAATGGCCGGCACGCTTTGCCGCGCTACAGGGATTGGATCCAGAGCGCGTACAAATTGTGCTGGTTCCGCACCGCAGCCAGCGCGGCCGATGCTCCGCGGAACCGGATTCGGACGAGGGCAATCAGGAGAAGGTCCTCGTGCGCAGGGTGGTGGAAGGGTATGACGGTCCGCTGACCATGCTTCAGGTGGCGGTTTTCTGCCCGCAAAGTCCGCTTGATCCCGTGGCTACGTTTGCCGGAACCTGGATGGGTCAGTTCCACAAATTCTGGGACATCCCCATTACCCGGGAAACGGCGGAATTCTGGGCCCGGGTGGGTGACGTTCATTACTGGCTGGCCCCTCCGGATGCCTGTCCGCCTGATCTTTCCACCCCGGTGGAGCTGCATGAGAAATGCGACAATCCCGCGTGGGAACAAGAGGACGCCAGCGTCAAGATTTTCGCATTGTTCTTTGGTCCGCCCAAGAAAAAGAATCGCCTTCCGGTTCCCAAGTGGCCGCTGGGAAGGGTCGCCGCGAGTATCATTGCTCGCCGCTCTCAGCGCAAGCTGCTGCCGCAGGCATGGGCGGGCTCGCCGGACGCGGAGGCGGTCCTCCAGCAAATTCTCGAGTCGGCGATTCAGTCTCTCGGAGATCCACGGGCATGGCTGTGGCGGGCCCTCCTTCGCACCTCGGTGCCCCAGGTCAATCTCGCCTATACGGAGGCCGTGCTGGCATGGGTTCTTGCCCGGTTGGTCCATCCTGAATTGTTTCCTCCGCCGATCGATTTGATCGATTCGCCCGCCGTGTCTTACTGGCGCCAGCACCGGGAGCTGGATCATCCATCCCCCTGAACCGGGCACGACAAGCGTGCCCCTCCGAAATAATCCGGGCCGTTCCAGAATAATCGCGGAGGGACCTACGTGTCAGGTCCACATACTCGGAGGGACGTGCTTGTCACGTCCGCATATTCGGAGGGACGTGCTTGTCACGTCCGCTTTTCGGCGTTGGACAATCCATTGCCTTTCGGCAGGGACTGAAGTCCCGCGTGGAAAGCGGGGCTAAAGCCCCGCACTCCATGGAGTGCGGCGATTCATCGCCGCTTTTCGGTGAAGGCTTTAGCCTTCACAACCTTGCCGTCGGGCAGGACGGAATCGGGTGATCGGTCGCGGTGGGACCCGACCCTCCAATGCGTCCGGTGGACGCGGCCAACTTTCACGTCGACCGTTCAACCACGCTTCCTGGCGGCAATTGTGATGCGTGTCCCGGCGGACCTTGGCCTTGACGAATTCATCCCCCTGATGTAGGCTTAAAGTTGACGGGGATGGAGTCCCCCGCTAAATGCCCTATCGGGCTGATGACTCCTACCGCGCAGGCATTTGCACGGCAGGGGTCGCAGCTCGTTCAGCCGACCCGCTGCACAAGCGGGTTTTTTGTTTTCTTGCCTGCGCGACAGTCCGAGGTTTGCGGTAGCTGAAGAGGTGTCTTCATGGCTGTTGCGGAAAAGCTGATCTACCTTGCTCTGGCAGGAGCGCTGGGCACTTTGGCGCGTTATGGCCTGGCCGGCTTTGTTCACCGCCTTAATGGAGTGAGTTTTCCTTGGGGGACGGTGACGGTAAACATACTCGGATGTTTTGTGGCCGGACTCGTGTGGGGGCTTTTGGAGAACCGCTGGGTTTTGCCGCCCCACCTCCGGACCGCAGTGATGGTGGGATTCTTCGGGGCTTTCACCACATTTTCCACTTTTATCCTGGAGACTACGGAACTTATGCGATCCAGCGAATGGCTGCTTGCCATGGGTAATCTTCTGCTCCAAAATGGGGCAGGTCTGATCGCGCTTATTGTGGGGGGCTTTCTGGCTCGCATTCTGTGATGTCGCGGAGTCAACCCTATCATGAAACTTCCTTACGAGGCCCATCTGCTACGGATTTTTATCGGGGAAAGCGATCGAGTGGGAAATCGCCCGCTCTATGAGGTGATTGTGGAAGAGGCCCGCCGTCGCGGTCTGGCTGGGGCTACCGTGATCCGTGGTTTTCTGGGGTTCGGCGCGAATAGCCGAATCCACACCGCCAAAATCCTTCGTCTCTCCGAAGACCTTCCCGTTGTCATCGAGATCGTGGACGCAGAAGAGAAAATCGAAGCGTTCATCCAGGAACTGGACGGAATGATTCACGAAGGTCTCGTGACGCTGGAAAAAGTGCGGGTCATCGCATACCGCCACAACAAAAAGGCAACATCCTGACCTTCGGCGCGGCTTACGGCAAGTTCGGCTCCGAAACAAGGGACGCTAGCTCTCCCCTTCGGTGGTTGGCCTATCCCAGTTGGACAGAATTTCCTTGACCAGTTTGACCGCGTGGGGGATGGCTGCCGCGACTGCGGGCGTGCACTGTTCACCAAATGTCAGGACATCTTCCGCCTCGATGGCCACAAGGACGATGGAATCGTCGGGGGGCAGATGCAACCCCATCTGACGGCCGAAGGCCAGGGCCGTGGGAAGATTAACATCATGCGCCGAAGCACTGTGCTGGGTGGGAATCTCATTGGGGTGAAGGCACCGGATGGTCCCCGGTGCCACACCGGACTGCATGGCGTCGATGATGATCGCGCGGTCGAATCCTGCCAGCCGTTCCATCAGCCGCAATCCACCCCAGTGATCCTCATCGATGACGAGATCTTCACGAGGGGGCAGAATCTTCTGAAGTTCCTGGACCACCCGAAGCCCTACAGCGTCGTCGGAGAGGATGGGATTCCCCAGGCCAAGCACCAGTGTCCGTTTCATGGTGGGTGGCAGTTTTCAAAGGTGATGGAGGTCGGCAAGCCAGAGCCGAATTTCTGTGGCGTACTCGGAGGCCAGATCCCCCTTGACCAGTTGTCGCAGAAATTCTGAGGCTCCGTTCCTGTCCAGGTCGGCGGCCTCGGCGTTGTCAAAGCGTCTTGCCGGATCAGGCGCGATCAAAAGACGACAGAAATTGACCAGGGCCTCACTCTTCAGGCATTCCGGAGGCAGGATCGTATGCAATCGCTGCGGCAAGAGCCGTTTGGCCTCCAGCAATTCCGCCCGCTGCAGATTCGGTGGAAAAACCGGCTGACCGGACAGCATCTCGATGAGGACATAGCCCAAGCTGGCCAGGTCCGAACGAGGCGAAATATCCGCGCCGTCGCTGTCCAGGACCTCGGGTGCCGCGTAAAGGGGGGTGCAACTTCTTCGGGACGGGGGCATATCCAGATCGACGGCCGAGCCCACATCCACCAGCTTGGCCGTCCCTGTCTTCTTCAGCATGATGTTGGAGGGCTTGATGTCCCCGTGGACAATACGCCCTCTGTGGAGGGCGGCCAGTCCGGCGAGACAGTCCCGCACGATGGCCACCGCGACTCCTGGTTTCAGCCGCGGCTGAACCGGCCCGGCTGTCACCACAACCTCGTTCAGATACTGCCAGCGGATCGGCTTGACCCGTTGCTCCAGGAGTTGGTACATGCGGTTGGTCAGGAGCCGGGCCAGATCGTACCCGTCCACCCATTCCATCTCCATAATGCGGATACCGTCGCGCTCCAGCCAGTTGTGCACATCCAGGAGGTTGTCGTGCGCGATCTGGGCCACGCGGCTGGAAACCCAACCGATCCGCTGCATCGCCTCTTCATAGGCGGCTTCACTGGGATACGGATCAGGGGCGAAGAATTTGAGGGCCACCGGCAAGGTGAAGCCGTCGGCTCCCCGCCGCTGACTGAGGTACACAACACCCTGGCCCCCATGCCCCAGTTTGCGAATCAGTTGAAGATGCTCCGTCCAGTTGAGACGGCGTCTCTGTTCGATGAGGTCATGATAGGCCTCCACGAGAGCCTGGAGCCGCTCCCGATTTTGCAAACCGCCCCACGTTCGCGTCAGGCCGATATCGTCTATCGTGGTCGATGTTTCCATAGCCAAGCTGGTTCCTTTCCCCACAGCACCCCACATCCCTGTGACACCAATTCCCTAATCATAAGTTCATCGCGGGCCAAGAGCAAACGCATTTCTGCCCTGGCCTGGCGAGATTACCGGTGCGGTGTTTCATTGAAGCACTCTGAAGATGGGTACCCCTTCGGGCAGATGCGTGAAGAAATGGAGGAACCCAACGAACTCACACCCAGACCGAGAAACTTCCTTGGCATGAGGATCGCGACCCTTAATGCGTCCCTACGACGCGACCCGACTCCATTTTGTGGCAAGGGATGAGATGCCACGGGGGCCGTGTGTGGTAGGGGCAATTCATGAATTGCCCTTACCGGAATTGCGCCTATCGGTTCATGGTCAATCCACCCGAATAGTCGGAGCGCAAACGGTGAAATGGATTAGAACGTGCCGTCAGAAGGAGGCTCGTTGGGAAAATCCTTCAGAGGGGCACGCTCGTTGTGCCCAGTGAAAGGGATGGATGATCAAACCTACAACGGCGGACCTTACAAGCAGGTCCCTCCAAAAGCGGACCTGACAAGCAGGTCCCTCCGAATATGGACGTGACGAGCAGGTCTCGCCGGGCTGGGGCTTGCTCCCGCGCGAACCCGTGTGGACGTCTGCGTTCCTGTCGGCAGAGAAAAAGTGAGGATGTGTCCGCCCTCCAATTTGTGGACGCCCGTTGACTTGTGGACGCCCGTTAATTTTGGTGTTACAATAAGCCGGTGCGTAACACGATATCCCTTGCCCGGCCCGCTTGTGCCGCGTGAGGCAATGTTTTGTGCACCGCGTTTCAAGGCACTCAGCTCTATCGCTTGCTGCCATGATCAATGTTCGCCGCCCTCACCTTCTTCGCAGTTGGATGATCATCGCCTGCGCGATCGCGGGATTCTCGTGTAACTCGCGGGCTGATGCCCATTTTCTGGTTCTGATCCCCAACCACGATGTGGTGGAAGAACCTTCCCAGACGAAGCTGGTGTTCGATATCCAGTTCACCCATCCGATGGAGCAAGGGCCGATCATGCCCATGGCCGACCCGGTCCGGTTTTTCGTCGTTCACAACGGTCGGGGTGAGGATCTGAAATCCGCACTCCAACCGAGAACCCTGGAAGGTCAGCCGGCCTATACAGCGCAGTTTCAGTTGAAGCAACCCGGCGATCATGTTTTCGCGATTGAGCCAGCGCCTTACTGGGAGAAGTTGGAAAAGAAGTGGATTATTCATTACACCAAGGTGGTGGTGAATTTTCTGGGTGACGACGGGCAGTGGGAGCGTCCCATCGGATTGCCGGTGGAAATCCAGCCTCTGACGCGGCCGTACGGTCTCTGGGCGGGAAACACGTTCCGCGGGATCGTGCTGCACGACGGAAAGCCCGTGCCGTTTGCCCGGGTGGAAGTGGAATACTGGAACCAGGATCGCCGCGTTCAGCCGCCCAACGGAAGCCTGGTCACGCAGGTCGTCAAGACCGACGGCCAGGGCGTTTTCTGTTACACCGTGCCCTGGGCCGGGTGGTGGGGCTTCGCGGCACTGATTGAAGGAGAACAGCGCCCAGGCCCCGACGGGCAACCCGCCGAGGTGGAATTGGGAGGCCTCATTTGGGTGCGGGCTGAGGATCCGGTTTCGGTTAGCTCAGCCAAAAAGGCCCCCGCACCATAAGCGCGTGGTGCATCGGAAGCTCGACCGGTGGAAACACCTGGAGAACCCTGTTTTCCGTTTTCGGCATCCGTTTTGAAGGCGCCAAGCCATGCATATTCCGGACGGAATTCTGACCGCAACGACCGCGGGAACACTGGTGACGGCCGCGGGCTGGGTGGGGACTTTCGCGGGAATCGGTCTGGGGCTGGCCAGGCTGGAACCGGACGAGATTCCCCGAGCGGGACTACTCACCAGTCTGTTCTTTGTTGTGTCGCTCATCCAAATTCCCATGGGCCCGGTTGCTTTTCACCTGGTGCTTACAGGGCTTATGGGGCTCGTGCTGGGATGGACGGCCTTCGTCGCGGTCTTTGTGGCGACCGGGCTTCAATGGCTTTTTTTTGGGGCGGGCGGATTGACAACACTGGGCATCAACACGTCCAACATGGCGTTTCCCGGGGTGCTGTGCGGGTATCTGTTCCGGGGATTCGTTCGCTCCTCGAAACCCTTTCTGGTCACGGCGGGTGGATTTGCCGCGGGAGCAACGGCCGTGCTCCTCAGCGCGTTTCTGACCGCTTTGTGCGTGTCGCTGGCCGGACAACAGTTTCATGTCCTCTCCTGGATCGTGTTTGCCAGTGACGGCGTCCTCGCTTTGGGAGAAGGTTTCATCACCGCGGCGGCCACTTTTTTTCTTCGACGCGTCCAGCCCGAGGTGTTCGGTGCACCACTTCTGACGCCTGAATCAGGATGACTCGTAAAAAGAATTTCCCGCATCGACGACGGCACTCTTGTCCAGGAGGGTGATCGAAGTGTTGCGACAGTCCTTCACGGTGAAATGGGCATTGCTTCTCTCAATGGCCTGCTGGGCGCTCAGCCCAGGAAAAGCCACGGCCCATACGCTCTACCTGTTTGCCTCCGGCGAAGGGAAATCGATTAAGGGCCAGGTGTTTTTACCGGGCGGAACAGGCGTGCCGGACGCCGAAATCAGCTTGACCACCCCGGATGGGAAGATTGTCGCCAAAACGAAGTCCGATGCAGAGGGAAAGTTCACGCTGGACGCCCCTTTCCGCAGTGATTTCAAAGTCGTCGCCATAACCGCTGATGGCCACCAGGCTCAGTGGAACGTTTCCGCCGCGGAACTGGCCGAGTTGCCAGGTCCACCCAGTTCATTGAGTGGTAAGCCCGAGGGGAACTCCTCGGACGTTGCGGATCATTCTCCGCCTACCACCCCAGTTTCCTCCGGTAGTCACAGTCAGCAGGAATCGCCAGCGACGGGAATCGCCGCTCCTCTCGCCGATTTAAGGTCAGAAATGAACACGCTCAAAGCGCAACTTGTCAAACTCCGCGAAGAATGGCAGGAGTTTCGCGCGACCACCCAGTTGCGTGACGTGCTGGGCGGATTGGGCTATATCCTTGGCATCGCAGGGATTGCGTTCTATATTCTGGCGCGAAAGCGAGAGCGCTGGTGAATCTTCGAACAGGGTGTGCCATTTCGCATCAGATTGCCGACAAATCGGGCTGCTCTGATGAATCGCCAGTGGGATGAATTCGAACTAGCGGCGGCTCCCGGCCCGCGGATCATCGACGCGTTTGATCCGCGGCTGCGGGTGATCGCGCTCCTCCTTTTCGCCACGGCGACTGTTTTCGCCAGGCAGGCACTGACCCTTGCTGGACTCGGTGTGTTGAGTGGCATTCTTCTGGCTCTTGCCCGTTTTTCTATGCGCCGCACGTTGCGGCGGATTCTTCCCGTGGTGGGGTTTGGAGTGATTCTGGCCGGTGTTTTGCCCTGGACGGTTCCCGGCCAACCGCTGGGCCCCGGCTGGCTCGCCCACGCAAGCTGGGATGGTCTGTATCAGGCTCTGATGATCTGGGCCAAAGCCACCATCGTTCTGGGCGGTGCCGCCGGCTTGGTGGGCACGCTGGAAATTCCTGTACTGGGGCACGTGCTCGCCCATTTGCGTCTTCCCCGCAGGCTGGTGCAAATCGTCCTGCTGAGCATTCGCTATTTGAAAGTTCTGGAAGACGAATACCATCGCCTCCACACGGCGGCGAGAATGCGGGGGTTTCGTCCCCGGTGGAACCGGTGGACTTTTCACACCTACGGCCAGATGGTTGGCATGCTCATCGTCCGCAGTCTTGCTCGATCGGACCGCATTCTGGCAGCCATGAAGTGTCGCGGATTCAAGGGGTATTTCTATCTGTGGCGGCATTTCCATTTCAGTTGGCGCGATGTTTGGTTCGTGGCGGCCCTTTCTCTGGCAGGATTGGCCTATTTGCGACTGGAGCGTCTGCTGTGACGGTGCCAGGCAACTTGCATAAGACGCCCACTGAACCCGGGGATTCCCCGCTCACCGAGCCCCCCGAGAACTCCCTTCCCGCGCCGCCTGCCGTCGCCAATCACCCAGCCGTCCAAAGCAGCGCGCAACCCGATCCTGTCGGGTGCGAGCCCTCGTCGCCGCTCATCCGACTGGAAGACATTCATTTCCAGTATGAAGGGCAGCCCCCTCTGTTTCAGGGGCTTGCGTTTCAGCTCCGCGCCGGAGAGAAGCTCGGGATCATCGGGGCCAACGGAAGCGGTAAGACCACGTTTCTCCTCATGCTCATGGGCTTGGTGCAACCCCAGAGAGGAATGATCGAGATTTTCGGACGGGTTCGCAGCCGGCCCGGTGATTTCGACGATCTGCCGGGAAAAATCGGCCTGCTCTTCCAAGACAGTGATGATCAGCTCTTCTGTCCCACAGTGGCCGAGGATGTCGCGTTTGGGCCATTCAATCAGGGAAAGAGCGTTGTCGAAGTGCGCCAGATCGTTCGTCGCACACTGGCAGAACTGGGACTGGAGGGCTGGGAGAATCGCATCACGTACCGACTCTCGGGCGGAGAGAAAAGACTCGTCGCGCTGGCCACTGTCCTGGCGATGGATCCGCAAGTTCTTCTTCTGGACGAACCCACCGCGGGTCTGGATCCCACGGCGTCAGCCCGGGTGGAAAGCATTTTGGCGAGTCTGCCGCAGGCGATGATTATCGTCTCCCACGATCGGGATTTTCTGGAGCGGCTGTGCCATCGCATCCTCATTTTGCGGGAAGGGATTTTTTTCCCTTACCCGAAACAGGACGCGCGGAGCTGACGCTTTTCCTGGTCATCATGCTTCCCACGATTGCAACCCGGGCCATCCCCCTGCTTGATGCTGCTGCCACGCCCGCGCTCTCGCTGGTTATGCCCGCGGTTGACTCCGGCATTGTGACGCACCCAATTCACTGGTTGGGTACAAGTTCCCTTCCTGCCCGAGTTGCCAGGGCCCGCCAGACGGGCAGCTCAATGGTCTGTGCGTAGAACCGTGCGGAACCATCGACGTGGACGGCATTGACGCCGCCCGGGTGAAAACTGCGGGCGGTCACAATCGCGTAGGTGGGAGCCCCGTTGATTCCGTTCTTCCCTTCCTGCCACGAGTTGTAGTCGCAATCTTCCGTTCTTCCGCCGATGTCACATGGCACACGGGTATTGGGAGGCAAACACGCGGTGAAGCCGGTATGGTGGACACGCCCGTCCGGCCATTCGGTGTGCCCGGTGGTCTTCGCTTCTCCCGCCGATGCGACAACAGTCGAGGCCTCGGCTGCGGAAGCCGGAATGTTGGTGGACGGCGGCCCGCCGTTCCGCCGATACGGCTGCCAGGCTTTGACTTCCGACGCCAGCAGTGTGTGGCTCGTGCCATCGATGACCCCCGCCCAGGTCACCGCCGAGTTGGGAAAGGCGATGCCGTCGCCGCCTCTTCCGGTAACGGGGTCGTACACGAAGTACACACCGAGATTGAACCCGTAGGTTGTCGGATACAGACGTGGCTTTCCGGCCCCTGTATCCCGTATTTCCGAAGACTTGGGATCGCTGGGACAGGCAAACACGGGAATCCGGACGCCATCAATCACGAGTTGTGAATCCCAGGCTTCCACCAGGTTCACCTGCGAGCCGAGCGGCACCTGCTCTATAAAAGGCAAAATCCGCCCGTGCACTCCCCATGACACGTTATTGCCCGTCGCCTGGACGTTCCGGTCCACAATCGCGCTCGAGGGAAAACACCCCCAGTTGCTGGCGTAATTATGAACCGCCAGCCCGAGTTGCTTGAGGTTGTTGAGACATTGAGCTCGCCGAGCCGCTTCCCGTGCTGCCTGCACGGCCGGCAGCAAAAGCGCGACGAGCAGTCCGATAATCGCAATGACCACCAGAAGCTCAACGAGGGTGAATGCCGAACGCCCATCATCCATGGGTCGCAACGTCTTCATGTCACGTCACTCCGTAGTTCCCAGTTCTGTAAGAAAACCTTGCCAGCCAAATTCGCGGGATTGTCAGTGTCTCCATCGACCGCCCGACAGGACTGGCCCGCGACCGCGGCCCAATTCCCGACAACCCGCTCTTCCCGTCGGTGTGGAATCTCCCATTTCGGGAAAAGGACGCTGCGCGATCGCAAACGCCATTCCAACTTGCCTCATAGCAGAGGGAAAACGGGCAGGCACGTGAAAATCCTCCAAAAACGCATCGAAGCCCAGGACGAACGTCCTACGTGCCAGCCAAACAGCACCGTTCGGTGTCGCGCCGGTCGACACCGTGTCGCACGGATCGACACCCTTCCGGGAAACTTCCCAAAGGTTCACAATGAAAAATGTGGCAACAGCGCGTTTGTAAACTCCGTCCTCGGGCAAGTGATCGCTAATCCGGCCAGAAGGCCGTCGTCTTCCAGGAGCGAAACAGTGGTTCTCCACCAGACGGAACCGAATTACGTGAAACTCCACTCCAGTGGTGAACTAAAAAAGCGCGCGGAAACGGCCATTGCTCGGCTGGCAGAATGCACTCTGTGCCCCCGGCAATGTGGAGCCGATCGGTCACACGATGAGCCGCGGGGCTCGTTTTGCGGCATTGGTCGGTATGCCTGGGTCTCCAGTGCTTTCCCCCACCACGGCGAGGAACCCTGCCTTCGCGGTTGGAACGGTTCGGGGACGATCTTCTTCTCCGGGTGCAATCTCCGCTGTGTATTCTGTCAGAACAACGACATCAGTTGGTACCGCACGGGCTCCCCCTGCGATGCCCAGCGCTTGGCACGACTGATGATCCGTCTTCAGGAGTTGGGGTGCCATAACATCAATTTCGTTACGCCCAGCCATGTGGTCGCGCAAATACTGGAGGCCCTTCCCATCGCCGTGGAAGAGGGGCTGCGAATTCCCCTTGTTTACAACTCGGGCGGTTATGATTCGGTGGAAACACTGCACCTCCTCGACGGAGTGATCGATATTTATATGCCGGATATCAAGTTTACCGATCCCGCGGTTGCGGAACGCTTCGCGCATGCCCCCGACTACTGGGAAGTTTGTCAGGCCGCCATTCGCGAAATGCATCGGCAGGTCGGAGATCTCATCCTCGATGAGCGCGGCCTTGCCGTGAGAGGACTTCTCGTCCGCCACCTGGTGATGCCCAACGGCCTTGCTGGTACCGAAAAAGCCATGCGATTCCTTGCCGAGGAAATTTCACCGCACACCTATGTGAACATCATGGCACAGTATCGTCCGGAGGGCCGGGCGTGGGATTTTCCCGAAATTGCGCGGCGGTGCACTCCCCAGGAATATCAAGAAGCCGTGGCGATCGCACGGCGGTTGGGCATCTACCGGCTGTGCCGCGACTGATGGATGACAGTCGTTCCGCAGCAGAAAAATTCGGCCAATTGGTGAGCCTTTTTGGGGTGAGAATTTAGTAAACCTCTTCAACATTAGCGGTGGCGATCAGGAAGCATCTCGATGTCCAGAAGGAAACCGTTGGGACTTTTCATTACTGGGACCGACACAGGGGTGGGAAAAACCTACGTCGGGGCGCTCATTGCCCGAGAGCTCGTCCGAGCCGGGCTCCATGTGGGCGTTTACAAACCCGCGGCCAGCGGTTGTGTCCGGCAGAAAGGGGAGCTCATTTCGGAAGATGCGTTGACCCTGTGGGAAGCCGCTGGAAGACCGCTCTCGCTGGCGGAAGTGTGTCCTCAGCGTTTCGAGGCCCCGCTGGCCCCCCACCTTGCAGCGCGGCTGGAAGGAAAAGCCGTTGATCCCCGGCTTCTGCGTGAGGGCCTTCGCCCGTGGCAGCAGTGGGCGGACGTGGTACTCATCGAGGGTGCCGGCGGGCTGATGTCGCCCATCAGTGACGAAGATTATGTGGCCGATCTGGCTTATGAGTTTGGCTATCCTCTGCTGGTGGTGAGTAAGAATGTTCTGGGAACGATCAATCACACACTCCTGACACTCATCGCTGCCACCACATTTCGCGAGGGGCTGGAAATCGCGGGGATTGTTCTCAACGAACCCCATCCTCGCGATCCCCAGGACATCAGCGTCGAGAGCAACCTCGCCGAGCTCGCCGCCCGCTGCGTACCGCCCGTCCTCGCCCAGCTGAAACATGGGGAAAACCGATTTGAGCCTGCGGTGGAGTGGAGCGCGATCGTGCAAAAGGCCCGGCCGAAAAAGTTGCCGGATTGGTAAAATCGTACCCCGTGTGGCGGCGTTGACTGCTGATACGGTGTGAATACGGTGTCATCCGGCCAGGATGGTATAACTGCTCAGTGCGGGCACCGGTTTCTACTTACCTGTCCTGGTTCATCATGAAGACGATCCGTGAATTGCTACCGAAGTCGGGTCTGGCAAGCCTGGATGAGTTCCTCGGTGATTCGTCAATCGGCCTACCAAAACCTAATTCACGTGACCACGTAGGGGCAATTCATGAATTGCCCTTACCGGAGTCGATCGGTTGACCGGCGTTTTTCCTGGGCGTATGACCGAGGTTTTGTGCTTCCAAAACCCAGATTCTCGGCCAATGCCTCCCCTGAAAGTGAGTGAGCTTCGGCATCAACGGGCTTTTGTGAAGGTCCAGTCGGGGTGACTAAAATAAAAGAGTATGAGCACGGCAAGTACGATCACCCGGTATTACGGTCCGGCCTGGGAAGAAGATCCGCCGCTTCTCGAATGGGATGATTGGCCGGTTCGCGACCACCCTGCGACGGCGGTCCTGCTGTTACTGACGTTGGCCTGTGCATCGGCCGGGGTTTTTTTCGTGACCGGGAGACTTTTCTGGACGGTCTTCGCGGACCTGTTTCTGGTCGCGTCGTTCGCCAGGGCGCTCCTTAAGGCAACATACCGCCTGGGACCGTACGGCGTGGAACGGATCGTCTTCGGCAGGCTGCAGCGGATTCCCTGGCGGGCCATCCGCGCTGTTCGCATCGTCGATCAGGGGGTGTTTCTCTTCGACACGCGGGAACCAACTCCGGTGGATGTCCTCCGCGCGGTTTTCGTGCCGTTCGGTCCCCACCGGGAGGGAGTGCTGGCGCGGCTGGAGTTTTATCTCGCCTCCCGCCGCGCAGTATCCGAAGCCGTCAGTCGTCGGCAGACACTGGCCTGAAGAGAGCTTGTTGACTTGCCTCAGATCTGAGCCTGCGCACCTAGTTTGAATGGCAAGTTTCCCACTGCGAGGAGTGTTTCAACTTTCTCTTTCCGGTTACGCATCATGGGTGTAAACATAAGTCGAAGGGGCAAACAAAAACCGGCCTGGGCATCAACGCCTCAGACCGGTCAATTGATTCGATTACAGCCCTGACGGAACAATTCCGAGTTGGTTACCCACCCGAACTGGCCGGAAGGAGCAAGTGCTCCTCAGTTTATGATCGCCAGCGCATGCTGTTTTCGATCAGGGATCACAACAGGCGACCGCACGACGGGCCAGCAGTCGATGGTGCACATGGCATGGCCGAACCGGAACGTTGACCACGGTGGGCACCAGCTTGCACACCTTCACCGGGACTTCCTTTTCCACGACCTGCGGCACGAGCACCGTGCATTTCTTGACGACCGGTTCGCAGACTTTCTTCCAGGTCGTGACGCAGACCGGCTTCGTCACCGTGTGGGGAACGCACTCGTAATAGCAAACCTTTTTGGTGTACTCATAGCGTTCCCATTCGCACCATTTGCGGATCCCCTGCCGCTTTTGAGGCTCCCAGACACACTTGGTGATTTCGCAGGGTTCCTCAACAATTTGGGGCTTCCACACTTTGACTGTGATTTCCTTCACCACCGGATTGGGCACCCAAACTTTGCACACGCAGACGGGCTTGGGCGGGCAGCAGGCGCCGTCGCTGGGCGGATCAACGATCACCCGTCGATGGCAATGCCGGCAGATTCCGCGTACCGGCTCACACGGTCGCTCTTCCCAGTGGCCTTCATCCACGCAAATCTTCCGGGGTTCCTCAACCTGCACCCACTTGCAGACCTTGCGCGTCCCGGGCTCCTTTACGATTTTGGGTACGTAAACCGTGTATTCATACGGTTCACTCTTCCACACCGGGCGATAGCCCACGCACTTGATTTCCTTTACCCGGGGCTCGAGTTTCCACTCGGTGAAGGTCTTCTCAATGACCTGCGTTTCCTTCACCCAGTTCACCCGATAGGTCGTGTACTCGCGTTGCTGGGGGACATACTCGACACAGCGGACCTTGCGCATTTCCGTGACCCACTGCCGGGTGAGCACCGTCTTCTGAACGCAGGTCACCTCCGGTGCGCACGCCGGCTGACAGGCCGGCTGACAGGCCGACTCGCTGGCCGACTGGGCCCAAACCGCCAGTGGCACAAGGAGAAATCCCAGCGCCAACAACCCTCCAACGGCTTTCCTGACCATAACTCCCTCCTCCATTTCATAGAGACAGCGGGAACCATCCTCGACCGGTCGGGAACAACTCCCAGCGCGGACCGGTTATACCTTGCCATCACTTTCGGGACTTGTAGGTGCTGACCCCCCTCCCGGAAATCCCATGAGATTAAGAACCAAGATGCGGTCCTTTCGCGATCGACCGCTTACTATCCCCCACTCGCAGAACCCGCAAATTCGTTGCAGGCATTAAAGACTTCCTCGTTTTTCCAGCTTGATAGTACGACCTTGCCATTTGTCCGTCAAGTACCCACCCGATGATTTCCATGATTTTTCCATCATCATTGCTCAAAATACACCGGGGCGGTTCCATCACCCCAAAAAACCCCACGTGCCGTGCGCCTGCTGTAACCACGCTGATCAGAAGGAAACCGGTCCAACCGCTTCAGCTTTCCGATTAGAAAGGGCGTGCGGAGAATTCGCCGTGAACACCCGACGTACCTCGTGTCAATAACCCAAGTGGTGGGGTCACCCCATCCAGCATTTCCACTATAACCGGCACAATCCGGAAAATCGTTGACAAACGAACTCGGGGTGACTATAAATCTATCCAGCTTAGCCAATCGGGCAAATTTGGCGATTTTGACACGTGGCCAGCACAAGCAGGGAGCAAGCGCGTTCTGTTGTTTGAATCTCTTCCGTCATCGAACGAACCGCGCATTTGTGAGTGTGCCGAAACACCGCGGTTGAGTTTCGTGTCGGCCGTACCGGGTATTACAGAGGAGTGACAGCTATGCGACTTGGCAACATCTTCCGCAATCGAACAGTTCGTTCCGCTCGGAAACCCGGCCGTCCCGTTCGCGGCAAGGCACGTTCGGCCCGGCGGCAACTCGTTTTGGAATCTTTGGAGCAACGCCATCTTCTCAGCGTGGTCACCATCACCGCGGATGATCTCGGAGGCAACGGAAGCAACAACTCCCTGGCCGACGAGTTTCGGTTGCTCCGCAACGGCACCGACCTTGAAGTGTACATCAATGGAAACCTGTCCAGCACAACTCCCCTGGCAGGCCTCACCGGGATCAACGTGCTGGGCTCCTCCGACTCCGACACGTTGATCATCGATCTGGCCGGCGGAACGTTCGCCGTGCCCATCTATTTTGATGGAGAAGCCCTCGGCTCAAGCCTTGTGGATTTGGACCAGCTTGTGCTGGTAGGCAATCCCGGCAGCCCAATCGGTCGAATGAGTTACTTTGCCGGAGCCCTTTTCGGAGGCGGTGCTGATGATGGTCAGATCGTCATCGACCCGGACGACAATGCGGGCCCGGGTGCCGGTTATCCCGGCCACCCAGGAGCGTGGAACGGCGACGAGATGTTCATCACGTTCCAGAATCTGTCTCCTGTTATCGACACGGTTTCTGCGGCACAGCTCGATATCTTCGCCACCAATGCCTCGGAGATCATTTCGATTGTCGATGGTCCCGTCGTCGGCACCGATCAAACGATTACAGTCCGCTCGGATAGCGGCACGTTCGAGGCGTACAGCTTCGCCAATAAAACGCGGGTGACGGTTAACAGCCTCGACGGCAGCGACGTTTTCAACCTGAATTACCACGTGGCCGTGCCAGGGCTCCAGTTCCTCGACATGTATGGCAATGAATTCACGGGAGGTACCCTGGAATCGGACGACGCCAAGGGAGAGACGTTCAATATTCTGGCTACCGGTCCCGGCCCCCAGAGCAACCGAATGTACGGCCAGAATGGATCGGAACTTTACACGAACGCGGCCACCAAGTACCTGGACGCCATTCAGAGTAACGTGCAGATGCATGGGCAGGCCGGGCTGTCTGTGATTGATCTCTCCGACATCAACGACCCAACCGGCGACAATATTCAGTTCTTCGGTGATCGGATCATCGGAGCATCGCCGGGCACCATTGAGCTTTATTTTGCGACCATCGAAGACATCCGCTTCGAGGCCACTTCGGGCGACGACGTCATCACCATTCTGTCCACCTTCGCTCCGTTCCAGTATCGCATTTCGGGCGGTCCTGGCTCTGATGTATTTCGGGTGGGATCTTACGGTCCGCCAACGGCTCTCAACTGGGCACCGTTTGGAACGGGGGTGAATACCATCGGTCAAATCAAAGGTCCGCTCACGATCATTCCCGGCCCGGCGAGTGATACAGGGGTGGATTCGCTCTACGTGGATGATTCCGGAGGATTGCTGGGCTATACGACTGCTCAGATCAATGATGCGGCGGGCGGGAATGTCCTCTCGCGAACGACCACGCTGCTCAACTTTGATGCAGCCGCCCCCATCCGATATGAATACACTCCCGGCGGATCGACGCTGGAAAATCTGTACCTTCACACATCTCAATCCGCCGACACGCTCACCGTCAACGCCACGACGGCGGACCACACGGAGATCAATCTGGGGCCCGGCAACGACGCATCCACGCTGATCATTAATGGTGACAGCCTCGGCGGGGATAACGTCTTTCTGGGTGGCACGGGAACAGATCGATTCGTCCTCAATATTACTTCCGACCTTGGTAGCTCAGCGGTCATACCGCTGACCGGCCTGCGTATCGAAGGAAATGACCCGGCCGGAAACAGCTCGCTTCGCGATGTGCTGGAAATCGTCGATATCGGTGGAGGTGCGAGGAATATTGACTTCGCTTACCAGGCGGGTGGGGGCTTGCTTGTTTCCGGTTTCGCTGTTCCCGTCGATGTCAGAACCATGGAGACCGTCATCTATGCTGGTGACGGTTGGAGCGACGACTCCATCTCCGTGACGGGAACCAGCGGCGATGATGCCGTCACTGTGGCTCCCACTGGCTTGGATTCAGCGCTGGTCTTCTTTGGCGGCGACCCATGGGATGGCCCCAGTGAAGGTGATTTCTTCGATCAATTCCCGGGGTTGGCAGGAGGGGGAACCGGTCCTGACCTGGTGATCTCCGGTGCTGCAAATCTCACGGTGGAAACCGCTGGTGGCGGTGGAGACCGACTCTATGTCTATGCTCCCAGCGAGGATGATCTGGTTGATCCCGCCACAACCATTGACCCCTTCGGATTTGGAACCGGGGTGATCGTACCGGGACTCGGCAGCGGAAATGCTTACGATTGGATTTCTGTGTCGGACAGCGGGGTTACCATTTACAACAGCGCGACGGGCGCTCTCCTGCCCATCTCCATCGTTGGGGGATCGCTGATCCAAACCGATCCCAACGCTTTTGGTCTCATCGTCAACGCCGGTTTTGAAGCCATTCCTCAGCCGTGGGGAACGGCCGACGAGATCAGTGTTGATCCCTCCGCGAATTTTGCGATCCTCATTAACGGTGGCGATCCGATTCCAGCATTCGCTCCTGCTGGGGATTCGCTCAATCTGTTCTTCTCAGGTCCCATCGACATCTGGGCAGACAAGAGCACGCCAACCCAGGTCTGGATTGGCACATCTGGTTCCAAGGGCGTGGCGTTCAGTTCGATTGAGAATCTGATGCTTTCATCCGCTACCGGGATTCTCAATCTGTATGGCGATGCGAACGACCCGGCGATTGATCAGAACGATGTGTTCGACATCGTCGGCACCGGGTACCAGTCACTCACTGTTTCCATCAACGGCAGCGCGCCCATCCATCTCACCAATGTGACCCAGCTCAATGTCTTTGGGGATGACGCGTTGGGAACTCCCAGCGTTGGTCCCAACGACGTGGACACGCTCAACGTCACGCCCTACGCGGACAACACCCCACAGGGCTGGGGGGTGCAGATTTTCTTCGATGAAGGGAACCCTGATGGAGATGCGAGCCCCGCTCCTGATCCCATCGTCTACAACGCGCTTCCCGGTATTTCGGAAAACATCGCCATTGTCCCCACCGGCCCGGGCACCGGACAGCTCCGGGTAACGAACGCAGCCGACGGTTCGCTAATCAGTGTTATCAACTTTGTCGGTAACACCGGTTTCATTATTAACGGCAACGATGGTTCCGCGGGCGACACGGATTCTCTGACGCTGGCCGGTACGACCGGCGACGATACGTTCATTGTGGTGGACGACCAGAACGTTAACGTCGTCGGCCTCTATTCGGTGCAGTTCACCAATTTCGCGGTCATCCGATTGGAAGGTGGAGATGGTTACGACGAATTCCACGTCAATCCCTCCGCGCTCCAGGTGGTTGTCGACGGCGGCACTCCCGATGGAGCCATCCAGTCGGATGGGGATGTCATCTACGTCTGGCCGGGACTTGCGCCTTTCCATCTCATTTTGGGTCCAGACGGCGATAATGGGACCCTCCAGGTAACCGGAGCCGGGGCAATCACTTTCGATCGGATTGAAGGTCTCGGAATTCAGGGCGTCCTTTATACTTTGCCTGATCTCAAGGAGCCCAACGACTCGTTGGCAAATGCCACGATCTTGGGTTCCATTCCGCACCTGACGATTCAGGACCTCACCATCCACAGCGAACAGTTGGGTACGACCAATGATGACTATTTCCAGGTGACGGCCCGGGATAGCGGCGGCCTCATTGTGAATGTCGTCTTCAGCGGCGACAACATCATCGGCAACCAATTAGGAGGTCAGCTTTCTGCGGAACTGCTGGATGGTCTCGGAAATGTCATCGCGACGGGGACTATGACGCCGACAGGCGTGCGGATTGCCGCACCAGTTGTATCCCAGCAGCGTTACTACATCCGCGTTTTCAGCACGGATGGCGACCCCAACACCTACACTTTGGAGGTGGAGAATTTCGCTGCTCCCACGCCGACGGCGGTGGTCATGCATCCCGCCTACGATAGCGGTCGCAGCGGCTCCGATTCCATCACGAACATGGACAATCCTGTGGTGCTCATCCAGGCGTGGCTCTCCGATCTGGCAGCCAAGGGAATTCCCGTTCTTACGGCAGTTCAGGCCGCCGCGGGACTACCCGGTTTGGCCGTTGAAGTGTTCGTCAACGGCGTAAGCGCGGGCTACGCTGATCCGTTCGGTCCCAGCAATAATGTCTTCGCTTTCGCTCTGCCGAGTGGATTGTTGTCCGCAGGTTTGGCTGGGGGATATCCGGGAGATCCGACGGCGTTCGGGTGGCTGAACTTCATCAGTGCCGCCGTGCGCGTCATCGACGCCCAAACCCTCCCGGCGTCGGCAACGCGAGAACTGGGGACGCCTCTGGCACTCACCTACGATCCGAATACTCCGGGGCTGGGATCCGTGACCTTCGCGCTGGCGGCTTCCAGCGATAGTGGAGTCGTTGGCGATAACATCACCAATCTCAGCCAACTGACGTTCCAGGGAAAGGCCGAAATCAACGCCATCGTCCGCATCTATGCCAACGGCAGTGATCTTGTTGGCGTGGCGGTTACGGGATCTGATCAGAGCGATGGAATCCTTGGCAATGGTCTGGGTGTGTATTCTGTGACAACCGCGCCACTTGCTCCTGGCGTGTACACGATGTATCTGAGCCTGGAGGATGTGGCCGGTAACGTTACGGATGTACTGCAGGGACCGCAATTGGTTGTCACGATCGACAATGTGCCGCCGCAGCGGCCAACCATCGATCTGCAGGACGCGGACGACACCGGCTGGTCCGACCTGGATAACGTGACAATCGGCGATCCCACTCAGGGACCTGGCATCGTGGATGTCCGCATCACGGGAGAGCCGGGCACGTCAGCCGTTATCAAGGACGGTGAAGTCGTCATTGATTCCTTCACGCTGGTAGGGCCTGTTACCATTCGCACTCTTACTCTGGCTGAGGGACCCCATCCACTCACTGCGGAAGTGACGGATGTCGCGGGTAATCGCACGCAGTCTGAGCAACTCCTCGTGTTGATCGATTACACGGCCCCTGGGCCAACCAGTATCAGTCTGGCACCGTATAGTGATTCGGGAACACCCGGCGACGGGATCACCAATGTATCGGCCCCCGCGTTCACCGGCCTCGCCGAAGCCAATGCCAGGGTCAGACTGTACGTTGATGATGGCTCCGGCCCGGTCTTGGCTGGCTGGACGATCGTGCAATCCGACGAGAGTGACGGCGATCCCACGAACGGCCTGGGGATTTGGGAGATCACGGTGGAACCCCTCGCCGATGGCGAATACACCGTTTGGGCTGAAGTCGAAGATCAGGCTGGCAACATCAGCATCGCTTCAGATCCCGTCAGTTTCACGATTGACACGAGGGCACCGCAGCGGCCAACCATCGATCTGCAGGACGCGGACGACACCGGCTGGTCCGACCTGGATAATGTGACCATCGGCGATCCCACCCAGTTGCCCAGCATGGGCATCGTCGATGTCCGCGTGTCGGCAGACTTGGGTAACACCTTCGTCATCAAGGATGGGAACACCGTCATTGCCGGTCCGCTGGTATTTGACGCGACATTCGACCTGGGCAGCGACGGAATCCTGGATGGGTTCGGACTGGTTACGATCGACTTCAATTTTGTGGAATCGAACTTCGGCATCCTGGCCGAGGGTCCTCACCCATTGACCGTCGAGGCCATGGATGGGGCGGGCAATGTCGCGCAATCTGAAGAGTTGCTCATCACCCTGGACTATACACCACCGGCCGCCAGCACGCCGGTTCTGGCGAGCTATGCCGACACAGGCATACCGGGGGACAACGTGACGGCGATCTCTTCGCCCGCCTTCACCGGCCGTGCCGAAGCCAATGCCCGCGTGCGGCTCTACGTGGACAATGGCAGCGGTCCCGTTCTGGCAGGACAAACCTACGTCCACAGTGACGAGAGCGACGGGAACCCCAACGACGGGCTGGGTGTCTGGGAGATTACGGTCGAGCCCCTTGCCGACGGTACCTACACCGTGTGGACCGAGGTGGAAGACTTGGCAGGCAACGTGAGTGATGCTCAGGACAACCTGGCCCTGGCCACCGAAATCGTCGTCGATACGACACCGCCGCAGATTCCCACCATTGACCTTCAGGACAGTGATGACACCGGCTGGTCCGACAAGGACAACGTGACCATTGGCGATCCGCTGGCCGGTGCCGGCATCGTCGATGTTCGCATCTCCGCGGAATACAACACCACGGTACTCATCAAGGATGGTGAGGTCGTCATTGACAGTTTCGTGTTTGATGCCGCCTTCGACGCCACGGATGGAGTTCCCAACGACAACTTCGGTCTGCGGAGAATCGATTTCAATGCCAATCAACTTGTGTACTTCATTCCGGCGGAAGGACCGCACCCGTTGACGGTGGAAGCCATCGACGCGGCCGGTAACGTACGGCAGTCGGAGCAGCTTCTGGTGACCATTGACTTCACGTCCCCGGCGGCATCATCCCTGCCCGACATGCTGCCGGACAGTGATACCGGCGCATTCAGTGACGACAATGTGACGAGGATCAACAATCCTGCCTTCCGGGGAACGGCAGAAGCCAACTCTCTTGTGCGATTGTATGTGGTCAATGGGGCGGGCCAGACGCAGCTTGTGGGCCAGGTCGTTGCCGGCTCTGATGAAAGCGACGGGGATCCCACCGACGGCCGCGGGATCTGGGAAATCACCATCGAGCCGCTCGACGATGGTGTCTATACCATTTACGCCGTGGTGGAAGACCAGGCCGGCAACCTCAGTCTGGTTTCGCCTGTCGGTCAGTTCGAGATCGACACCTACGCGCCGAACACGCCGTATCTCGACCTGGTCACAGTGAGCGATTCCGGCCGCAGCAATGTAGATAACATCACCAACGATACAACCCCGGTATTCACCGCAGGCACAAGCGATCCCAACGCACTCCTGCATATCTTCCCAACCAATCTGCGGTACCGGATCTACGATCGAACGGAAGGCAGTGGGGATGTGCTCATCTACGACAGCGGCGCACTCCTGGCGACGGACTCGATCACCACGCCGCCGCTCGGTCCACTCGCCGAAGGCGTGCACAATCTCAAGTTGGAGGTGGAAGACCGTGCGGGAAATATCAGCGCCGACTTCCTGCTGACAGTCGTGGTGGATGTGACACCGCCGCCGGTCTTTTTCGGTGAATCGGCTTCCGCGACCGATGGCCTCGCTGCCGACAGTGATACCGGTCTGGCCGGGTTGCCCGCTCTGGCGGGTGACCGCATCACGAGCGACACAACGCCGACTTTGTGGGGCCGCGCTGAAGCCGACAGCATCATCCGGCTGTACGCTGATGTCAACGGAAACAACGTGATCGATGCCGCGGATGCCTTCCTGGGTCAAACGACGGCGGTGCCGCTCGACGGCAATCAGGCCGAGCCGAACGGTTACTGGGAAATCACTTCGGCAATCGACCTGAATGATCCGCTCCTGTTCCCGCGGGATGGGCGTCGAACCCTGCTCGTACAGGCAACGGATGTGCCCGGTAACCAGTCCACGGTGGAGCGGTTAAACATCTGGATAGATACGCAGGGTCCTCGGGTGGAAAGCGTGTACATCACTTCCGCACCGGCTTTCGATCTCTTCAATCCCAAGCCCACCAGCGGTCCCACCCCACTTGTGACGTCGCTCTCCATCGTGATTTCTGATCTTCCCGCGCGGGCAGCCGGTTGGCTGTACGAGGCGCTCGCCCGGGATGGGACGCAGCCGGAGTTTGCCCTGGATCCCGGTCATTTCAGCCTGGTCGGCGATGCTAACGGTGTCATCCCGATTGCCGGAGTCACCCTGGTTCCTGATCCGGTTGTGCCGGGCCAGCCCGCACGGGCTACCATTATTCTGAGCTTCGCCGAACCACTGCCCGATGACCGCTTCACGCTCACCATTTCCGATGAGCTGCGTGATCCCGCCGGAAACCAACTGGACGGCGAGTCGAATGCGGTCCAGCCGCTGGAAACCCCGCTGTTCCCAAGTGGTGATGGGACGCCGGGCGGCAGCTTCGTGGCACGGTTCACGGTAGACAGCCGTCCCGAGGTGGGTGTCTGGGGGGCAGGATCGGTCTGGGTCGATACCAACGGTAACGGTGTCTTCGATCCCGACAATCCCGACTACGTCAACCGCGACCTGGTCTACACGATCGGCTTCACCAGCGATGACGTTTTCGCCGGAAACTTTACCCGCAATCCGGGCGATGTGGCCGACGGCTTCGATAAACTGGCCGCTTACGGCCGCGTCAATGGCCAGTTCCGATGGATCATCGACGTGACCAATGACGGCGTGCCTGACATCAACCTCGTTGAACCGGCCGCTGTCAATGGCCTCCCCATCGCCGGTCGCTTCGATGACAACGACGCCAATGGCGATGAGGTGGGCGTCGTGACGGCCTTCCCGCCCAACGGCCAGCCCTCGTACTGGTACTTTGACACGAACCACGATTACCAGGTCGATTACACCCTCACCAGCCAGCTCCGCGGCTATCCGATCGTGGGTGATTTCGACGGCGATGGCTTCGACGACCTGGCAACTTTCATGGACGACGTTTTCTACGTCGATCTGGCGAACGGCGTCCGTCGTGGCTGGGACGGCGTGGCCGATTACAACTTCCGCTTCGGGTTCATTGGAATCCTCGAACGGCCAGCGGCCGCCGACATGGATCAGGACGGTTTTGATGACATCGGTCTCTGGGTTCCCACAGGCACCGGACAAACGCCCACGGAAGGTGGCGAGTGGTACTTCCTCATCTCGAACGGTCAGTCGGTTCTCAATCGAATCGTGACCGATCCGATCAAAGGCTATCAGAAGATCGACTTCAGCCCCAAACCACTCGGGCAGGACCTCTATCTGCGATTCGGTAACCAGTACGCCCTGCCAGTGGTCGGGAATTTCGACCCGCCGGTCGTGCCCAAGTCCGTCAGTGGGCCCACCATCCTGGGAACCGACGGCGATGACGTGCTGGAGATCTATGCCGGTGACACGGCCGCCAACTGGACGGTGAAACTCAACAATGTCGTTCAGTCTATTGATCCGTCCGTCACCGAACTGCTGGTCGATCTGGGAGCCGGCAACGATCAGGTGGTCTTTGTCGGCACCTCCGGAGATGATACGCTGGACCTCGCGCCGGGTTCCTTTGTGTTCTCCGGAACAGGTTACACGATCACGGTAGTTCAAGCTGAAACGGTTCAGGCCGATCTGGGCGACGGCAACGACGCGGCGACACTCACCGGAACCGCCGGTGATGACATCCTCACGGCATCGCCTGGTACGGCGCACCTTGTTAGTTCGGGCGTTGATGCCCTCGTTACCAGTGCCGAATCCATCACGGCTTCCGCGGGATCTGGTGGATCACTGGATGTCGCCATGATTTACGACTCCGCTGGGGATGACACTGCCGCAATCACGGCAGGCGGCGCGGTCCTCAGTGGCGCCGGTTACCGCATCGAGGTCAACGGCTTCGACTTCACCCATCTGATCGCCAAGAATGGAGGTCAGGATAGCGCGACGTTCACCGGAACCACCGGGCAGGATGCGTTTGTCGGCCGGCCGGATTACAGCACCATGACGCTCTCTGACGGCACGTTCTACCGTGCCAAGGGCTTCGATCAGGTGGAAGTCCTGGTACCGGCCGGTAACGAAAGCTGGATCAAATTCGTCGATGGTTCGGGTGACGACACGTTCGTCGCCAGGCCGACGGTGGCCACCCTGAGTGGTTCCGACTACCAGATCACCGCCCGCCGAGTCGCCTACGTCCACGCTTATGCCCGGTACGGCGGTGTGGATACAGCCAACCTGACCGGCTCGGAGTTCGACGACCGCGTGGTTATTGACGACACGTTCGTCAAGGTGTTCGGGGAAGGTTATTTCCTCCGCGCCAAGGGCTTCGAGGTCGCCACGGTGGACACGCTGACCGGGAACGATTCCATCAAGCTTCTGGACACCCCCGGCGACGACAATCTCGTGGCGGAGCCAGGCCAACTCACCTACCGCACGCGGAAGCAGGAATTCCGTGTGCAGAATGTGGCCACCATGGACATCCGCAGCACACGTGGCGGGACCGATACCGCAGCGCTGTACGATTCGCCCTACAATGACACGTTCACCGCGCGACCCAATCTGGCCACATTGACCGGAGAGGGTTACAGCATCTCGGTGACCGCGTTCGATTACGTCCTGGCCTATTCGCGGGGCGGTCGGGATACGGCTAATCTCACCGGAAGCCCGGGAGACGACCAACTTGTCGGAGATCCCACGAATGTGCGACTCCTTGGCAATGGCTTCGTGATCCGCGCGAAGAACTTTGCCAACGTGTTCGTGAGTACGGGCGGCGGTCGCGATCAGGCGAACGTGAAACTGTCCTCCGCGGTGGATTCCATCTTCGCCAACGGGGTGGACACCGTCATCCAGCAGGGTCTCGCCCAGCAGTGGACACTTCGCTCCTTTGCCCGGGTTCAAGCCCAGGGAGTGAACTCCAACGACGTGGCGGAGGTTTGGAACGGGCAATTGCTCCACCAGGAGCTCGACCTCAATGGTAACCCGCTCCCCGAACCGGATGCCACCGCCCTCCTGGTTCTGGACAACGTTAGCCAGATTCGTGTCCAAAGCGATGTCCCGCCACAGAATGACACCGTGGACGGCCTCGGCAAGGTGTTCAAGTTTTACTGGTGATCAGGCTGTGAGTTGCCCCCCGGTCAAACCCCTCCCCCGACCCTCACGGGGTGATGTGACATCTTTGGTCAACTATCCGAGACATTACGCCCTTCGCGCTGCTCCAGAGTTAAGGTGCGGCCCTGACAAGTAGGTCTCCGCAAAAATCCGGAAGGGCGCGCTTCACGTGCCCGGTGAAAGAAATGGTCTTTCTCGGGTTAAGCGGAAAACCTAACAAGCGTGTCTTACCAGTCTGTTTCTCACTCCCGCGTGTGCCCCTGCCAAGGCCCCGGGTCTTTTCTGGGAGAAAATGGGCGTGCGTCAGGTCGAAGGGCGCTGCTCCGTTTCGGATGAATGGGACCTTCCTCCGGAAGCTCTCTGGAGAGCTTCTTCAAAAGTTTGTTCCAGTTCGTACCGGGCGAAGCTTATCTCCATGCAGAGATCGGCCACAGACTCGCTCAAATCCAGGCATTGTTCGAACAGGCCCAGGAACAGATCTCGAGTTTGCTGGGCCAGTGACAAGAAGTAGGCGCGCTCAGGTTCAGGTAAACTGAGCAACTTCTGTTGAAGTGAATCGATATACCCTGTGTACTTTTCCAAGCTGGGTGGAAATCTTCCGGACGGCATTTCAACAAACCTCCCGAATCAAGGATGTCTCGCTGGTCGCTCGCCATCGTCCGATTTTACATTGCCTAAGCCAACCCTCGCCTCTCACTCAGGAAGCACAGGATGACTTAAGGAAACGACAACGGGCATCCGTGCCCGTCAAACGGGGGTTAGGTAAATAGGTTGGCATTGGGCCTGCTGAATCTCACGCCATGGGGGCTAACACGTCGCAACGGGTGGCCGTCTCCCTGTTGACCACCGCAGAGAGGTCTTCGTCCGAGAGTATTCGCGCCATATCGATGATCATGATGAGTTTACCGTTGAGTTCGGAAAGCCCGGTGAGAAACCGACAATCGATTTCCCGAAGTACTGGCGGGGGAGTAATTTCGTCGTGCGGAATGCGAAGGACTTCGCAAACCGCGTCCACCAAGACCCCCACCAGGAGGCTCCCCACCTGAACCACGAGGATTCTCGTGGAGTCGTCGATCTCAATCTCGGGCAGACCGAAGACCACGCGGAGATCGATCACCGGGATAACTTGTTTACGGAGATTGATCACTCCGCGGAGTTGCGGCGGCGAACGGGGAATCCGCGTGATGTTTCCCACCAAGATGATCTCGCGGACCTGAGTGATAGGAATCCCGTAGATCTCACCGGCCAGGCGAAAATTGACCACCTGGAGGACGCGTTCGTTGCCTTGTCGAAGTTGCTCGGTGAAGGCACTGCTGGTGGCTGCTGTCATGATTAATACTCCTCATTCCTTTCCATAGTCCATGCGGAAAACCCAGACCATGGTGCAGTGACGGTGCGACGATGCGTTCACTCAGTGCGGAAAGAACTGACCAATCCGCGGAGGGCGGCTGCCTGAGCACCGAGCTCCTCACTGCTGGAAGCCAGCTCTTCGCTGGCCGCCGCATTCTGCTCCGTAATGTGGGAGATCTGTTGAATCGCTCGTGACACTTCTTCGGCACTGCTGGCCTGCTGAGTCATAGCGGCGGCGATCTCAGCCACCCGGCTTGCACTCATTTCTACACCCTGGATGATCTTTCGCAGGGCTTCGGCAGTCCGTTCACTGAGAGCCACGCCCTGTTGGACGCGGTTGCTGGACTCGCGGATCAGAGCGGAAATCTCACGGGCCGCCTGGTTGGAACGTTCCGCCAGCTTGCGGACTTCATCGGCCACTACAGCAAAGCCCAACCCGTGTTCCCCTGCCCGAGCCGCCTCGATCGCAGCGTTAAGGGCCAACAAATTGGTCTGGCTGGCGATTTCCGAGATCACCTGGATGATCTCGCTGATTCGATCGGAGCTGGCCTTGATGAGCTCCATCCCTTCCAAGGATTCCCGAACTGCCTGAGCTCCTTCGTTAGCCAGTTCGTTGGTCTGCTTGGCGACCTGGTCGGCCTGCGCGGCTGCCTCCTTGACTGTTTGCACAGAACGGGCCAACTCTTCCACAGAGGCCGTCACCTCCTCCACGTTGGTGGCCTGGACCTGTGACCCCTGCGCCAGACTTTGGGAGCTCTCTGCGATGAGACGTGCGCCTTCCGCAAACTGATTGGCCGAGGCAATCAGTTCCTGCAATGCCTCCCGCATGTTGGTAACGACCAGGTTGACGTTCTCTTTGAGCACATTGAACTTGCCTACAAACTCCGCAGTCACCAGACGCGAGAAGTCCTTTCGGGCCATGGCATGCAGGACGGCGGCCGGTCCATTTTCATCCACGACCAGCCTGGTCATAACCATTACGAGTTGGTTAACAGCTCTTTTCAGCTCTTCGAAGTCTCCACTGTATTGCGTCTCAATCTGGGGTGGGATGTCCCCATCGGCCAGCTTCTTCATATATTCCTGGAACACCCGGAATGGCTCTGTGAAGGCATCCAGGATGGCGTTTGTTCGTTCCACCATGCCGGCGATATCTCCGCGGAATCGGCTGGCATCCCCGCGATGCGCAAGACGGCCGACCCGCACATTCTTTTCGACGTCGTAGAGAACCTCCATAACTCCCTGAAGCTGCTCACCCAGTGCGTTGCAGGATAGTACAAGCTTCTGGTAGTCGCCCGTATACTCGGCTGTGACCCGCGCGTGAAGATCTCCCGCCGCCAGTCGATCGAGTACTTTTCCCACATCGCGGAGTGGCGTGACCATGGCCTGTGCTGTGCGGTTGAGGCCGGCCACAATTTCCCGCCAGCTTCCGGAGTACTTCGTCTCATCGAGGCGGTGATCCAGGTTTCCCTCGGCAGCCGCCTTTGCCATTGTGGCCGCGCCACCAATGAGATCGTTCAGACGATCTATGAGTTCGTTGATTGCTTGTATGACCGTCTCCTCTTCAGCTGTCCCGCGAACCCGGAGCTTCTCCGGGATTTCTCCTTTGGCTATGTCGTGCAGACACTCGGCAACAATGGCCATGAGTTGCGAGTTGCTGAATTCAGTCTTCGGCTGGTCCAGTGTCGTGGTCGTCATGGTCGTTCCTCCACATCGACTTCTGTTTCCCTGAACGTTTCTCGTGCGATCCCGTGTCGCACGCCTCGTCAAAACTCTGGAATACGCGCCCTCGCTCCGCAAGGTGAAAAATTCACCTGCAGTGCGAATAAAACTCGCAAGTTGGGCGTTCCTGTTGAGGAAAACAACACGGTCCAGCCTTACCAGGTGCGACCGAGTACAGCCCCGCCAACTTTGGTTAGAAGAGGAGGCTCTGTCGGAACGCTCGATCAAAGCGAATGCTGCGGCGGGGGATAACCAGTCGCAGAGTTCTTCCCACTCTTGAGTACGACAAATTCGAGAGAGGAACTATCAGATCAATTGCGAGCGCAGAAGGGACTATCGTGCAGAGTTTTTCGGAAAGGCTTGGTCGTCCCAGTGCAGCATCTCGAGGACGTCATTCCAGCCCGCCTGGTGTGCCATTTGGACGAGTCTGACGACATTGGAAACCTGGAACTTTTCCAACAATTGCGCTCGATAACGGAGAACGCTCTTGGCAGTGATTCCCAACTGAGCGGCAATCCGCTTGGCCTCTTTGCCTGCCAGGACCTCCCGTAAGACCTGTTTTTCACGAAGATTCAGTCCCCGGATCACTTCCTGGAAGAATCCTTTCATTCGAATTCGCTCGGCCCAGGCCTGAGCCCGCCCAAGGGCCTCGTCAATCCGCTCCAATAGCTTGTGGGTGGTGAACGGCTTGACGAGGAGATCCACAGCGCCCTCCCGCATGGCCTCCACCGCTGTCTCTGTTTCTGGAAATCCAGTAATGAAAATGACGGGCAGCTCGTAACCCTGGGCCTTGAGCCGACGGTAAAGCGTAATCCCGCTGCAACCGGGCAGCCGAATATCTACCAGAAGGCAAGCAGGCTTTAAACGGCATTCGAATTCTGCTAAGAAACGTTCGACGCAGGAGTACGCTTGAACATCCAGTCCTGCACTCCTGAGTGCGAGGACCAGCGAGTCACACATCTGGGGGTCGTCATCGACGACGTACACGACAGCGTCGTTCCACTCCATCTTTCTGCTACCTTCAAAAGTCAATTGGGCAGTAACTCTTTCACAATGTCGAGCAGCGCATTAAGACGGAATGGCTTTCTCAGGAAGGCATCGACATCAGGATAACGCCCCTGAATGGGGCTGCCAAGCCAAAGGTACCCGCTTATGAGGACAATCCGCAGGCCCGGGGCGAACCGCTTCAACGCATCGAGCTCCGCGTGCCGAACAGGTTCGGGCCCCAACATGACATCCACGAAGGCAATCAGGGGAATACTGCCTTTGCTCTTTTCGATGGCCTCTTCCATCGTTCCCGCAACACAGGTTGCGTAACCCGCAGTTTCCAGGGCCAGAGACATCGCTTCCCGGAATCCCGGATCATCTTCCACGATCAAAATGGTCGGCCTCATACAGCGATCTCTCCCCGCTGCCCCAGCTCAGCGGAGTTCTGTTCCAACGGGAGAAAGACACGCACTGTGGTCCCTTCTCCTGGCGAGCTGTCCACCTCAACGTGCCCACCATGATCCTGAATGATGAGGAAGGCCAGACTGGCCCCCAGTCCCGTTCCGCCCTCACTGGACCGGCGGGTGAAAAACGGGTCGAACATACGGTTGGCCTCCTGGGATGTCATCCCTCTCCCGTTATCAACTATGTCCACCTCTGCTAAGTGACCTTTGGGGGCAGCCTTCACGCGAACTCGCACCCCACTCGGGCGTGATTCTATGGCATTGCGGAGGAGGTTGGTGAAAGCCAATTCCAGTTCGAGAACGCACGCCTGAATGGGCAATAATCCATTGGCAGGCGAAAAAGACAGGGTCGCCTGACGCTGTTCCAAGAATGGATGGACCATCTCACAACATCGACTGATGACCGCATTGAGGTCGCAACTCTCTCGAGTCCCCGGCTGGTGTCGCGAGAAACGCAGTATAGCCGTGACAATTCGCGAACAGCGATCGAGAGAAGCCACTATATTTTGCAGACATTTTTCCACGCTCTCCGGACTCATCGCCTGACGAAAGAGGGAAAGGGCCGTTTCCGCCGAGAGCATCGCAGCGCCTAAAGGGTTGTTGATCTCGTGAGCGATGCCCGCCGCCAGCGTCCCCAGAGCAGCAATACGCTCCACCTGTCTGGTCGCCTGTTCCGCCTGTTTCACAGCAGTAATGTCCATCATGACACCTAAAGCCTTGGTGACCTTACCCCGTCGCCACCCAAGCGCGACATCCTGTCGCACATAGCGGACTTCATCGTTTCGGAGCCGGAATTCGAGCTGAGGCGGCTTTTTGCCGCCGAGGATCTCCGCGAAAGCGCTGTCCACAGCCTGCCGATCGTCGGGATGAACCCATGCCAGAAAATCCTCGATGGAGCGAATGGCCTGAGGTTCGGTGCCTGACCTGCGAAGGAATTTGGCGAGCCCATGCCACTCCAACATGCCTTCAGGAATGTGCAAGATCCAAAACCCCAAATTCGCCAAATCCTGCGCCCGCTGCAGCCAGGTCTTCACATCTTGAAGCCGTTTTTCCAGCTTTCGCCGACGAAACACCTCTTTGAGGAGAAGGCGATTGCTACGGGTAAGCTGCCGGAGTCTACTACGTGCCGTGCGGCGGGCCATTTGCAGAGAGTTTTCGGCAGCCGCCAGCGATTCACGGAGACGGGTCTGTACTGATTGGCACTCGTTTTGCCAGCCTTGTAAGAGCGTTTCCAGTAGCTGTTTTATCTTTTCCTCGCGGCCGGGTTCAAGAAGGTCCGCTTCCGAAGCCCGAAGGAGGGCCACCGCCCTTTCATGAACCTTCAGAACGTCGGTCGAACTGGCTCCCGCTGAATACAGCTCGCGGCCTACTTCTTCAGCAACTTCAAGAAAAGAAGCACAGGGTTCGCGGAGCACAATTCGCAGGATCGCCGCGTACCGATGAGCAAAATCGTCGAAGATCATAATAGACGCCCCCCAACCGCAGAAATCGGTTGTTCGTTTAACCTCCAATTCGACACGCCCGTTATCAGTTTTAGCTTATCTCTCCAGCCTGTCACCTTACCAGAACCGTCTTCTCGCCGGTTGCCGTTGCGAGAGGGGGCTTCTACAATAAAGCCCGACTTCTGGAAGGAGTGGAATGAATTGTCGGGCAATGGGGAAACCAGCCAAGCCGCTCCGCGCTGGGTTTATAAAGGCTCCAGCACAAAGGGTGATACACATGGCCACTCGAGATTCGCAGCTTCAAAAATGCTCGTCCGGCGGTGAATGTGGTCCGTCCTGCGTGACCCGTCGTGATTTTCTGACGATCGCGGGTGCCGCGACAGTGGGCACCGTCATCCCTTGGAGAGTGCCCGTGGTTGCCGGACCGTTTGAGCCTTCCGACACAGCGGACCATTTCGTTCCTGCCGATAAGAAGCTCCGTCCCGAATGGATTGCCCAACTCTTCGCTCGGGGAGAGCAGACGTGGTATTCGGGCGAGGACCTGGACAAAATTGGCATGCCGGTAGGAGGCATCTGTGCAGGGCAGCTCTATCTGGGAGGAGATGGCCGCCTGTTCCATTGGGACATTTTCAATCGGCACAACTTCTCCGGCTATGGGGCGACGAACTATCAGAACATGCCCAAGCCGGACTATCCCGTGGAGCAGGGATTCGCGATGGCCGTGGAGGTCGATGGGCAGGTGCTGCGGCGGACGCTGGACCGCAACGGGTTTCCCAAGGTCCGATTTTGTGGGGAATACCCCATCGGTTTTGTTGACTATCATGACCCCGATTGGCCCTTGAAAATCCGCCTGGAAGCGTATTCCCCGTTTATTCCGCTGAATGAAGAGGATTCCGCCCTGCCCATCACGGTGCTCGATTTCTTTGTGGAGAATCCGGGCCCAACTCCCCGGACGGTCACCCTGGCCGGCTGGCTGCAAAATGCCGTGGCCTGCCACACGGGAAGCAGCTTTTGGGGAGAACGCCGCACCGATCTGCGGAAAACGGCGCGGTCGTTCGCCGTTGTCCACTCGGTTCGGTCTCTGCCACCTCCCGGCGAGCCCCGTCCGCCGAAGGTCCTCGCTGATTTCGAGGGTCAGGATTACGGTGACTGGAAAGTGGAAGGAGAGGCCTTCGGCAGCGGTCCAGCCCACGGAACGCTCCCCAACCAACAGGAGGTCAGCGGTTTCCAGGGAAAAGGTCTGGTCAACACCTACCTGGGAGGCGATCGCCCGCACGGCCGTCTTGTTTCCCCGCCGTTCGTCATCGATCGGCGTTACATCAGTTTTCTTATCGGGGGAGGTAATCACGCGGGCAAAACATGCATGAATCTCCTGGTGGACGGCCAGATCGTGAGAACGGCCACCGGCAACAATAACGAGCGCCTCCAGTGGCAGAACTGGGATGTCCAGGAATTTTTCGGCAAAACCGCGCAGATTGAGATCGTCGATGCTGAGTCGGGAGGCTGGGGTCACATCAATGTGGACCAGATCGAACTCCGGGATACCCCCCGTCCCAGTCCGGAAGGCCCGCTCGAAAAGCAGTACGACTTTGGCGAGATGTCGCTGCAGATATTCCTCCCCGAGCTGGACGACGCTTCTTCTCCCGGTGAAATCCTGGCCGCAACTGACTGGAAAGGCGCGATCGACGTGAGTCAGTTGTGGGAACACCTCAAACCGGTGGAGGGCGGAATCGCGTCCGGCCAGACGGCTCTTCACGAGCAACTTCGGGGTGCGCTGGGATATCGAACGACAATTGGCCCCGGCAAAACGATCCGCCTGTCCTTCGCCGTGCTCTGGCACTTTCCGAACCGTCCGGAACGCGGCAATTACTACGCTGTTCGATTCCCCACCCTCGGCGACCTGCTCTCTTATATTGAAGAGCATCTGCCCCGACTGCGGCAACAAACCCATCTGTGGCACGACACATGGTACGGTGCTACCCTGCCCCATTGGTTGTTGGACCGGCTCTTCTCCACGGTGGCCAATCTGGCTACGGGTACGTGCCAGTGGTGGGCCAATGGTCGATTCTGGGCATGGGAAGGCGTGGGCTGCTGCCACGGCACTTGTGCCCACGTGTGGAATTACGAGCACGCCCTGGCCCGTCTTTTCCCTCGATTAGAACGCTCCGTGCGCGAGATGCAGGATTTCAATCCCGAGGCTGGCTTCGACGAACAAACGGGCGCGATCCGGTTTCGCGGAGAAGGCTGGAAGCTGTGGGCGGGCGACTCCCAGGGCGGAACCATCCTCAAGGCCTACCGCGAGCACCAGTGCTCTGCCGACGATTCCTTCCTCCGCCGCAACTGGCCCCGCATCAAAAAGGCCCTGGAGTTCCTTTTCGTCCAGGATGGCGATCTCAATGGCCTGATTGAGGGAGAGCAACACAACACATACGACATTAACTTCTACGGGCCGAATACGATGGTCGGCTCACTCTATCTGGCGGCCTGTCGCGCTGGGGAAGAAATGGCCAAAGAACTGGGCGATGACGAATTCGCCGCCCGCTGCCGCAAGGTTTTTGAAGCGGGACGCGACGCCACCATGAAGGAACTGTTTAACGGCGAGTATTTTATTCAAAAAGTTGATCTCAAAGAACATCCAAAACACCAATATGCCGATGGCTGTTTGTCCGACCAACTCTTTGGTCAGGGTTGGGCGCACCAGGTCGGGCTGGGCTACATCTATCCTGTGGAGGCTGTTCGCTCGGCCCTGAAAGCCATTTGGGTGTATAATTGGGCGCCGGATGTGGGACCGCAAAACGCGGCCCATCCCCCGCAGCGGTGGTTTGCCCGACCGGGCCAGGCCGGTCTCTTCACCTGTACGTGGCCCAAATCCAAGCATCTCGGCCCCGACAGCGTGCTCTACCGCGACGAAGTCTGGACCGGCATTGAATATCAGGTGGCCGGCCATATGGTGTGGGAAGGCATGCTCCTGGAAGCCCTCGCCATCTGCCGCGGCGTCCACGAGCGCTACCATCCCCGCAGCCACAATCCCTGGAATGAAGTGGAGTGTGGCGACCATTACGCCCGGGCACTTGCCAGTTACGGCGTGTTCCTCGCGCTGTGCGGTTTTGAATACCACGGTCCTCGCGGCCATATCGGCTTCGCCCCACGCCTCAACGCCGATGATTTCGCCGCAGCATTCACCGGTGCCGAGGGCTGGGGCCGATTCACGCAGAAACGCCAGGGCGGCGGTCAGAAGAACACCCTCGAGCTCCTCTGGGGTCGGTTGCGGGTGCGGAGCATCGCCCTGGAAGTGCCTTCCGACGTCCCACAGCGTGCCCGCGCCGTCATCCAAACTGCTGAAGGCGAAAAGACTCTGGACATCGCTGCCGTGGAACAGAATGGCCGCCGCGTCATTGTCCAGATGAAAGAACCTCTCACTGTTGAGGCTGGCCAGACCCTTCAGGTCGAGCTACGAGGCTGACGGGTGAACGCCCGGTGATCCATGCCCCGTGCTGAAATCCAGTTTCGGGGCCCACAGAAGGCGGCCACAGGCGGCGTTGCTGCCCCATGATGGGTCATAAACGGTCGGTAATGCTGGAAATCGGTAATCGTCACAGTATGGAGTAAGCGATGTCGTTCTGCACCGTGATCAGTTGCATGGATGGCCGGATTCAGCTTCCCGTCATCACTTATCTGAAGGCGCGCTTTCAGGTGGATTATGTGGACAACGTCACAGAGCCGGGACCGGACGGGATCCTCGCCAGGGGAGATGACCACGTGCTCCTCGCATCGATTTTGCGACGTGTTCAAATCTCCCTTGAAAAACACCAGTCCCAGGGGCTTGCCGTGGCCGGACACGCCGACTGTGCCGGCCACCCTGTTTCCCGCGAGGATCACCTGCGCGACATCCGATCGGCGTGCAGGTGGTTGAAGGCGAGATTCCCTCACGTCCCGGTCATCGGCCTGTGGGTCAACGAACGGTGGGAAGTGGAAGAGGTCGCCCAAGAGTAACCGGCCCGTTCATGGCGCACGCATCCCATTGGTGGAGACCACAGTGCACCCAGAAACCCCGCAAGGTTCGTCCGTTTCGCGGGAAATGACGGGGTTTGTAACACGCGCTGTTGATTGTGGCTGTCGGGCTGCTTGAACAGGCCGCTGTCGCTGGAAGGGGTGTACAGGTCCATACTGCGGATTGTACACCCCACACCGGTCAAAGTTGGGACAAGTTGTCAGCTGGCGAGACGAGAAGCAACGCAGGACACTTACAGAATGAGGTCCTTGATCGCTTCCCACTCATTGTCCCAATAAGGTTCACGAAATTGATAAAGAGGATTGTCCTTGTAATTGGCCCCGTAGATCGACTCTGTCAACCATTGCTTCATCTTCTGTTCGTATTCCGCCTCGGCCTTCTTGTATTCCTCGGGAGGAAGGTCTTCAGGCGGCGGTTTTGGTTCCGTGAGTTTGGTCGGAATTTTTTTGAATCCGATCGCCTTTGCCATCTCAATGGCTTCTGCGCGGCTACGTGGACGACGTCGATTCGGCTCTTCTGTCATGGCGACGGCTCCTCGTAACCCTCTGGGTATTGCTCAGCATCGAACTCCCCATAATATCCACTTTCCACCCGTCGTCGAATCTCGTCCGGGTCTCGGGTATCTCCCACGTACCGCATGAAATAAATCGGCGGCCGGTCGTTTTTTTCGTAGTCCCAACTCCGGCGACATTAAGAAACGGTGGTCGTTGAACTACAGGATGATGGTCCCGTTGGCGGTTTTGTCCTCGTCGGAAGGTGGCGATTGACCGGAACTGGAAGACTGGGCCTTTTTCCGCTCTTCGAGGGCCTTGAGGGTGTAGGGACCAAGCATCCCTTCTTTGCGCCATTTCTCCTGTATTTCTCGGACTTTCTCCAGTTTTTTTCGTTTTTCCTCTTCCGACATGTGTTCCCACTCCCACTGGGAACGGGCATATTTGGCAAGGATCTTCATTTTGTCGGAAGCGGTGCGAAGGTATTCCTCATCCAGGAACCAGGGTTTCTTTTCCTCGGCCATCTTTTCCCTCCTCCCCGTTCGCCGGAGATACTCGTCGTACCGATCGCGAGAAACAGATTAAACCGGCCACGCTCCAAAGCATTTGACACAACAACTGGAGACAAGGCCCTGCTTATTTCTCGCACGTGCCGACCAATATTCGCGTCGTCCGTACAATGAAGGACTATCATCGGTCTGCACGTTCAACGATCGTCCTGAATACGATTCCATGGTCCTCCAGCACCCGGAGAACGGTCTCGGTAGGGGCATGAAATTGCCCAATCCAACGCGGCTCTAGTCCTCGAGGATCCACCACAAACGTCGCTACGGCCTCTTGATCATACTCCTTGCCCAAGCGGGCGGCAATTCGCTGAAAGAGCTTTTCTGGGATGGTGTTGCATTCCAGACCGTTCCCTGGAAATGGGCTGGAGTGGCGGGCGCCGCCCCCAGGCTCTCTTGCTCCAGGCTGCGGTAGGCCGGATTCTGGAGGAATTCCTCCTCCGGTCCGGGATCGGAGATGTCCAGGAGCTCGCGGAGCCCCCTCTCCAGTCGATGTAAAACTCACCGAGCGCTGCTCACAACGAAAAGAACAGTCTCCAAAGAGTGAGTCCGCCGGTTTGGTTGCACTTATTGTTTCACTTCTTGGGTACTCTATGTGCTTTTTTGTCTCTAACTGACATGTACGGTTTTTCTGCCAGAACATTGTGGCGCAAGCAAAAACCCCGTGAAATTCAGCAGTTACGCGGAAAATCACGGGGTTTTCTGGTTTACTGTGTCAGTGCCGGCGCAGGGACTCGAACCCCGGACACGCGGATTATGATTCCGCTGCCCGCTTACGCAAGTGACGTTAGACAAAGATTTTGCAACGAATCCTCGGCTTGGTTGCACTCATGGTTGCACTACTTTTTCCGCGGGGTGAATGTCGCCGACGGTGACTGTGGCGATAACTCCGGGAGTTTGTAGCCCCTTTGAAAAAGAGAGGCTGAGGGTCACAATCCGGTAGGACCGCTGGAAAACATCCCCAGTTGCCTCCAGAACGCGGGGGGGACTGTGGCCCACTGTGTAGAGATGCGTTGCGTCAAAAGGTGCGTAACGCCAACCCGCGTAATTCGACACTTTTCGACACCTAACGAGGGGTGTCGAAAAAAGGGAGAGTGACTTAAAGGGACGGAAGCGGTCCACTATATCTTGTAGGGACACGAACACCCCGTAAGATGAAGGTAAGGGCGGCTAGGGTTGACGTCCCCGAAAGCCCGCCGCCACACGGGTTGCCGCCCTTTTCTTTGTTGTGGTGTCTTTTCACGTGGGAGTGGTACACGTGTCTCACGATCTTTCCGAGCGTTTTCGAGATCTGGCTGAACAATACAGCGCCGTACTGGAACACTGGCGGGGCTTTTGGGAGTTGATCAACAGTAACATCCTTCGGCGATGGAAAGCCGCAGAGGCATGGGATGGCTTCGAACGAGCTTTTCTGACGGCTGCCAGCACGTTGGCCGAGTTAAGGGGCGATGTTCCGCCGGAAGTGGCCAACTTATGGATTGGCCCGACTGCATGGGTACCGGTGTACTCTGGTGCGCTCCGAGTGGGGGAGTCGCTTGACTTGCAAGTAAGGTTCTTCCAGGCCTGGTTGCCGCGGGTGAGTGGGGCAGTAGATTTCGGTTGGGTGTGGCGCGCGGACTTTTACCGGGACGTAGAGCAGCTGGAGTGGTACAAGCGTGAACTGGAGGAATGCGCCCGGGTGTGCGAAAGTTGGAACCGGAAACAGGAAGCGCAAAAGATCGTTAAGGCACTTCAACAACCCAACCCGTTGAAGAACTGTGACCAGGCCGAAGCGGTCACCACCAGACCGGAGAATCCCTCGGCAACACGAGAGGACACAGCCCAAACCGCGGTGGCAGGCGATGTGCCCGGCAACCAATCGAACCGCAAAGGAAGGAAGCGGGGGGATTGGGTGATAAAGGCACTGGAGCTACTGGAAGACAACCCACAATTAAGTGACAGGCAAATAGCTCAGATAATCGGGGTGAACCCCTCAACCCTTTGCAAAAACGAAAAGTATTCGCGGGGCGCTCAATGTATTCGGGGCGAGGGCCGCGTCTCACAGGGCTTCAAGACCCGTGAGGGTAAGACGGATGCTATCGCACCACCCGACGAAGACGACTGATTCTCACTATCTCTTCCCGCACTGATCTAACCCGGTTTCACGCCGGGTTTTTTGTTGCGCTCACCGGAAGGTGTTCTATCAATTCAGCGCGCAATTCAGCGCTGAAAAGGAAATAATTCCTTTTCCCAACATCACTTACGCAAAAGTGTTCAGCGCGGAATTCAGCGCGCCGGGGATAGGTAGAGACACTTGTTGCAATTCGGAGGTGAATCATGCAACGACAGATTTTGGAATTCCTTTCCCCGGCTGAGCTGGCGAAACGCTTGAACGTTTCCCGTCGCACAGTGTTTCGTTTTGTCAGCGCCGGCAAACTGCCCCAACCGCTCCGGCTGAGCAAGCGCACCGTCCGGTGGCGGTGGGCCGACGTCGAAGAGTTTCTTGCTAAACATGAGCGGCCCAAGCGGGGGGGAGGGCGGCGATGACAAGTGAACCGATTACAGCCGTTCTCAACGCCCTGGAACGCATCGGTGCCCGCGGGCTGATGACAAAGCCAAATGAGCGTTGGCAGTTTCACTGTCCAGCCCACGAAGATAGGCAGCCGTCTTTGACTGTCTCTCGCAAGCCGGATGGGACGGTTTTGCTTCACTGTCACGCGGGATGTAGCACCGAGGCTGTTCTAGCCGCCCTTGGGTTAACCGTGAAGGACTTGTTTCCTAACGTCCAGGAAATTCACCCTAGGGCACAGAAGAACACGTCAGGAAAAAAACCCACCCCCGGAAAAAACATCAGTGAACAGCAGAACGCCAACGGGAAGGTGTATCCGACGGCCCGGGATGCACTGAAAAGCTACGGCTTGGGAAAGCCCGCGAAGTGGTGGGCATACCGGAACGCCAACGGTGACGCGGTGATGGTGGTGGCCCGCTGGAATACGCCCGACGGGAAGGAAATCCGGCCGGTATACAAAACTCCATCCGGTTGGAAGCCGGGGGCCTTTCCCCCACCGAGGCTGTTGTATCGGTTGCCCGAACTACTTCAAGCCCACTCGGGGACGCCGATTATCGTGGTGGAAGGTGAAAAGTGCGTTGACGCAATGACAGAACTTGGCTTCGTAGCAACCACGTCCCCCAACGGTGCCAACGGTGCCAAACACGCGGACTGGACCCCGCTGGCAGGCCGGGAGGCGTGGATAATCCCCGATTTTGATGACGCGGGGGAAAAATATGCCCGGGACGTTACGGAGCTGGCTTACCAGGCCGGCGCGAAGGCGGTCAAGATTATCCCACTGGATGCGTTGTTTCCGCAATCAAAGGCGACGTTTCCGGAGGGGATTGATATTGCCGATGTTGTCCAGGGGTTCCGTGAAGACGCGAACGCGGAGAGCTTGCTTGCGGATTTGGGGGAACGTATTCGCAACGTTGCGGCGAACACCCCACCCGAACCCCGCCCCGGGGACGCACCGGCCGGGAAGATATTACGCGTGGAAGCCCCCCTTCAGGAAGCGACTGAACCAACCCCAGTCGATGATAGGGCGGAATTAGCAGAATTGCCGTCAAGCCGATGGATGCCGTTTCCTGTAGAAACGTTCCCCCCAACCGTGCAACGTGTTGTTCAGGAAATCGCTGGGGCCACCAACACCGATTCAGCCATAGCAGCGGCTTTCGCACTTGGTACGTTGGCCGGTGCGATTGGAAACAGCAGGGCCTTGCAACTCAACGAGAGCTGGTTGGTACCGTCCATTCTGTGGGTTGGTGTAATCGCAACATCGGGAAGCGGGAAAAGTCCAGTGTTAGATTTTCTGACGAAACCTATCGAAGAGGCCGAGGCACAGTTGGCCGAGCACAACAAACGCCGAAAGCAGGAATACGAAGAAGCTATGCTACGGTACGAAGCGGAGTTGCGTGAATGGCGAAATAACCGTAGTGGAAGCCCACCCGAAAAGCCGACTCCGCCCCCGCAACCCCGATTACTCACCATGGATACGACACTCGAGGCCGTCGGTGTATTGCTGAGTCAGTCGCCCCGTGGACTTCTGATGGCACGCGATGAATTAGCTGAGTGGTTGGACTGCACCCGCTACAAAAACAGTCACGCCGACGCGGCAGGCTGGAACCGGTGTTATGATGGGCTTCCGTTATTCGTTGACAGAATCAACCGCGAACGGTTGGCCATCCCGCGGGCGTCCGTTTCCGTGGTGGGGGGTATCCAGCCGGCTGTCTTACGACAATTCGTGGGCAACGTTTATGTGTCCGATGGTGGTACCCTTCCGCGGATGTTGCTTCTCGCCCCGCCGATGCGTCCACGCCGCTGGAACTCGGGCGTTAGCAAAAGCGTCCAGGCCAAGTGGGCAACCTTCGTTGAGAGTTTACTGGCATTGCAAATGCGTGAGGGCGAAAACGCCCCCTCCCCGGTTGTTCTTACCATGTCGGCGGAAGCGGAAAAGCTGTGGGCTGAGTGGTACAACACAATGGGCGACGCCATCGAAGCGGCTAATCTTACTCACGATTTCAAGCTTGCGTCTTTTTTGTCCAAGTTACAGGGCACCGCCGCAAGAATCGCCCTCGTACTACACTTGGCCCGATGGGTGGATGGCGTGGATGGCGATGCTTCCATCGTCAGTGCGGAGAGCATGAGGAACGCCCTCAAAATCGCATATTGGTGGCGTAACGAATTGTCTCGCGTACTTGAGTGGTTGCTGACGGACGAGATGCGTTCGGCCGAGTTGGCGGTGCTGGAGTGGGCACGCAAGCGTGGCGGATTGGTGACAGTACGTGAGCTGTACTCCCAAGGCCCCCGGCAATTCCGGGGCAAGCCCGAAGAGGCGGAAGCGGTTCTTTCAAAGCTGGCCAGACTTGGTTACGGAACGTTAGAAACAGAACTCGCTTCCCAAAAGGGGGGAAGGCCAAAACGCGTGTTTCGGCTGGCTGCATCGCTGGATGCGGAAGCGAAACCTCACGAAAAGGCCGTTTTACGAGGTTTTGCATCCGCTTCCAGTGCTTCCACCCACAAAACGGAAGAATTGTCAACAGCCAACCGCAACCATACACCCCCCGAAAGTGGCGGGACGGATTCCGGCCAACCTGGACAACCCCAACGTCCCGAAGTGGACCTTGACGAACTGAACCGACGGCTGATGGAAGTCGCGGAACAGGACGCCGATGCGTGGGTGGAATTCTCATAACCGGAGGGCGGCAATGGACGTGAGGGAAACGAACACCCTGGACACTGGCAAGCCCGAAACCAGGCCCGAAAGTGCCCCGTACTTCCTTCACTGGCTGAACCGGCCCGGTGTCAAGGTGGTATGGGAAAACGGCAAACTCCGGCTTGGCATGAAGACCAGGGCGTTGACGGCTGACGAAGTGGCCATCTTGCTTCAGCACAAAGAGGAAGTGGGCGGCTGGCTGTTACTCCACAAACTCTGGGAGGCGGGGTATTCCCTCCGGTTGCAACCGAGCGAATATGGCCCGGGATACGTCCTGATTCCCACGGGAAAGCCGGCGCGGCCCGTGGGTGATTTTCCAGCCCTCTTCGAGCTGTACGACACTTTCCATGACTCCGCGGTGGCCCTGCTACTGGATGCATGCCGGTTACTCAAGATCGATCCCGTGGACTGGCCCAAGACCGCGGAGCGGTTCGTTAGGGAAGCGATCCTGTATGCCCAAGAGAGGGAGTTGGCTTAAGCATCACGGAAAGGGTGTGACATGGCAAAATCCGACAAAACCCGACAGTTGCGGCTGGCACAGAGGAACGCGATTGAGCTTCTCTTGGCCGGTAAGACCGATCAGGAAGTGGCTGAGGCGGTGGGCGTTAGTCGCCAAACAATAAACTCGTGGCGAAACAAGGACGAACTCTTCCGGGCGGCCCTGGATGCCCGCCGACAAGAACTCTGGGGGGCCTACGTGGAGCGGTTACGACAATTGATAGGCCGCGCCCTTCAGGTGTTGGAGGCTGACTTGCTTCAAGATGACGACCGACGGCTACGGCAATCAGCGGCGGTGCATGTCCTCAAGTGCGTGGGACTTTACGGAGCGAACCTGGAACCCACGAATCCCACGGAGCGGTGGCTCTTTGACGACTGGACCGACGCGCGGTTGGAAAGGGCGTTGAAGCGCTTTTGGGATGATGGCTTTACAGAAAGTTGACACCATGAGAATATCCTCACAGAAAGACACTTCCCGGCTAACGTTCAAAGACTTCCAGGAAGCGGTGAGCTGGATACTCCGGGGCGGCTACCGGCTTCAGCTTCGCTCGGATGGCGTGGTGGAAGTGTGCCATTCACTTCCCGGGGGAAGGTTGGTCACCCAAGACATTCTGGACGCCCTAACTCCCTTCTACCGGGAATTCAAGCGCCGGCTGAAAAAGCCCCGTGGTTGGCCCCGTAACGTGGAGCTGCCCAAGTGGTGGTCAGACATAGCCCTCGGCTTCACGATCACGCGGGCAAGGGCGTCAGAGTGCCCGGAATGCGGCTTCCCCGTGGCCATCCTGGTGGACTTCGACATGTGGAATGAATGGCGCTGCCCACAATGTGGGGTGATTGCTGAACCTTGCTTGCCTAACATCAAAACGGTATCATGACGCCACAACACGGGCGGGATAGGGGACGCCCGACAAGCCGAACCCCCCGGCTTCCCGCCCGCATCTTTTTCTGGGGGTTAGCTTTATCACGGGGGAGTGTGATATGGCCTACATCTTCAAGAAGGTAACCACTCGGTGGCTTCACGAAGGGAAGCAAGTTTCCGCGGCCAAGGCTAAGCGACTCATCAAGCAAGGGAAGCCCGTCGAAAAGGTGAAAGAGCAATCCCGCAAGTGGTACATCCGGCTTCGACTTCCCAACGGCCAAGTGAAAGAGTTTCCCGGCTTCACGGACAAAAAGGCAACCCTAGCCTACGCGGCGGAGTTGGAGCGGGACGCGGAGCGGCTGGCTGCCGGGGTGATTCGCCCCGCGGATAGGTTTCTTCGTGAACCGGTGGAAAACCACCTGGCCGACTTCCAGCGTGACTTGCAGGCCCGGGGTAGAACCCCCAAGCATATCACGCTCACGCTCTCCCGCATCCGCAAGGTGTTTTCAGTGGCTAACGTCGAAACTCTCGGCGATATTCGCCCGCAAGCCATCCGGGACGCGATTCTTTCCCTGGACGTGAGCACCGAAACCCGCAACCATCATCTTGTTGCATGCAAGGCGTTGTCCCGGTGGTTATGGAAACACGGCAAGCTGCCCGATGATCCACTGGCTGGACTCTCCCGCTGGAACGCTGAAGTGGACCGCCGGGTGAAACGAAGAGCACTGACTGCTGATGAATTGCGCCGGCTGATCGAAGCGACAGAACGAAGCCCACGTGTTTTCCGAGGTCTAACGGGGCGGGATAGGGCGGCCCTCTATCTGTTGGCCAGTTACTCTGGCTTTCGGGCGTCGGAGCTGGCCAGTGCTCCGTCAAAGGATAATTTTGGGATAGACGGACTTCAGTTTGCAACGGGCATCGGCTGCGGTCATTTGCCAGGCGACGCCCCGCCACACACTGCCGGGTCAAATAGCCGAGCTCGCACTCCGCGTAACGCCCGTCCAAAAGCGCCGCCACCTTCGTCGTCCAGTCACTCTTCGTCCTAAAAATGCTGACGAAGCTTCTTCGCCGTCTCGCGCCGACGCCCGAACGCTTCGGCAATCCGTTGGTCCGTCCAAGCTGGACCATTCGCGTCCGCCTTCAGCAGAATCTGAACGCGACGGACCTTCTGGCTCGTCCCCTTCAGCTTGCGAATGACCTCCCGACACTTCTGACGTTCTTCCTGGGTCAGCCGGACAATATACTTCTTTCGCATGGCAACCCTCCTTGGCGAAACGGAACGGAAACAACCTGGATCCTATCCCATCCCACCCACCACAATCCCAATATGTTCCTTTGACGCAGCAGTAGACTGACGGGGCTTAATGGCAGCCTGCTGGCCGCAGAACCTCTCTCGCAAAGCCTGAGTAATGGGGCGTGGTCGCAGCTTGCCCAGAGTCCCTTCGCGAGGCGGGGCCATCGCCAAAAGGGTCGCAAACGAGGATTTCTTGTCACTTCTGCTGGAGACGACTCCGTGGCGGTATACGCCAGGGCGATTTTCAACAGCACAACTCCCTGCATGGTTCGCGGTTCGTGAGGTGGTCAAAAAATCGTGAAAAATTCAGCCTGACCAGATGAGACCCCTGGATTTTTCCGCACCTCCTGCAGGGAAAGCGTTTTTTAGCCTCCGCAAAAGTCCGCTAAATTCCGGGATGCGAGAGCAATGCAAGGGGCTCTTGACAAGGGAATGCCTTGAGGTAAACTGAACACGGCCTCGGTAGAAGCGGGGACGATCCACATTGGCGGCGTAGGGCCCTAGGGGAGCGGAGTGCCAGGAGGCAGGTCTATGGCTAATGTGGGGGAAGCCGGGTTGTGAGGGGGCTAGGCGGCCAGTGGGACTTAGCCTTTGCGGGTTGGGTATTGTCTTTTATCTACTCTTGAGGGCTGACGAATCGGTTGGGAGAGGGAGCCGGGATGCGCAAGCATTCTGCACGTTGGTGGGGATTCTTTCGGCGTTGGGGTCGTGGCCCAAAGGGGCGTAAGCCGGTGCGATTGAAGCCTCGAAGCTTGCGGATGGAGCCCTTGGCCCCTCGTGAGATGCTGGCCGGTGGCGTGTTGTTGACGCGGTTCTATGGGGATGGTGCCCACTTGGTTGTCAACTATGACGTGGTGGGCGAAGATGTGCAACCGTTTGAAGTGGGCATCTATTGCTCCGCCGGCACTGCGGCCAGCGAGACGTTGGTGGCCAGTGCGCGGGTAAGCAAGCCGGCAGAGCTTGCGGCCGGCACAGGCCATAGTCTTGCGATCAAGGCGACGTTCGACGATCTTGAAGACGACTACGTGCTGGTGGCCAAGATCGAGGCCGGCTCCAAACCAAGTCCCTCGGCAGGCGACGAGCCGAGCCAAGCGAAAGACTCGCGGGTGTTCGGTGGCGGGGTATTCGTGGCCCGCGATGGCACGTTGCACGTGCATGGGACGCCCGGGGACGACCAGGTGTCCGTCGCGGTGGCCGACAACGGCGGGGTGCGGGTTCGGCTGAATGATACCTGGTATTCGTACAAGCCTCACGAAGTCTCTAGCGTTCACATCCGCACCCACGCCGGGGACGACGTTGTGGCCACCAGCGCCCTGGTGAGCGTGCCTGTGTGGGTTTTCGGGGGCTCGGGCAGTGACTATGTGCTTGGAGGTAGCGGGGACGACCTTGTGGTGGGCGGGACTGGCGATAACCGTCTGTACGGCGGCCCGGGCAATGACATATTAGTCGGGGGTGAAGGGAACGATTATCTCCACGGGGGCGAGGGGGAGGACATCCTTCACGGCGGTGGGGGAGAGAATACGCTGGTGGCGGCACAGGGGGAGGACGTGGTTGGGAGTGGGGCTGGACAGCGGCTCTTGGACGCTCGCTCGGCAACGACTTTGGATGCCGTGGGGGATGCGGACGGTCTGGTTGAAGCGCTCCAGGTGGCCAGTGGCGACCATTCCGGATTCTGGTTGCCAAGCGAGACGTCCTCCGGGTCGCGCCGGTCCTCTGGCCGTTTGGTGTGGGTGGACGAGGCGCTTGCCGGGACGAGCGGTGTTGGGGTGGCGGTTGATCAACAGCAGGGTGGTCTGCCGCTGAAGCGTGAATTGCCGGTAAGCGGAGCGGCCGCGGCGGCTGCGGGCAGCCACGGAGTGGGTGTGGCTGGCGACCACATCGGCGGCGGTCCAGTGCTGAAGCGAGACACAACGGTTGAGGAAGAAGAATTCGCCCGGCTGCCGGCCACTCGGGGCGGAGTGGCACGCCCTGAGGGCGCGGCCGCAGGCAATCCGGTCGGCCGCCTGATCTCCCTCGGGTCGTTGACCGCTCCAGGAGCAGCGGTCGACCGTGACCCAGCTCGGCAGGGCAGGTCTGTGGGAACCAGCCGAAAAGAATGGGGCGGGAAGGAGTCCCGCAACTACGGGGCGGGCTTTGCCGCGGCTCAGCCGGGGTTGTCCGACCGTCACGGGTTTGGTCTCGTTACTCCGAGTGCATTTGAGCCCGCAGCAGCCGATCTACGAGCCCACACGCGGGCCGGGAGTGGCTTGATAACCCTGTCTTCTGGCACCGGGAGTGGCAGCGCGTCCGGGTCCGGCGGCAGTGGGTTCGCCTCGGGTTCGAGCTCAGCCTCGGGGGGCAGCGGTTCGGCTTCAGGCTCCGGTTCGGCCAGCGGCGGCGCCGGCTCGGCTTCCGGGGAGATCGCACAGCCGGTCTTCCAACCGCCGCGCCACGTGCTCCACACGGGCTATGTGGTCGATCCGGCCGTGCCGTTTATTCCGGCCGAAATCGGCAACTACAGCTCTACCACCGAGGAAACCACCACTACCGAGGAAACCTGGCAAGAGGGCGGTATCACCTACACGGCCACGATCGTCAAGGACTCTACGCTTTCCATCACGGCCACCTTCGGGGCGGGCAACGCTTGGACCTATGTCGAATCGCTCGTGTCCAGCTACACAGTGACCACCACTGGCAGCGACGGTTCCACCGCCTACGAGTCAGGCACCTACCAGTACACCTTCATCGCCTCGGGCACGACCGACAGTTCTGGCATCGTGGAAACCACGAGCTACACTTTCACCGCCAGCGGCTCAAGCAGTGCCAGCGGCTCAGTCACCCAGAGCTACAGTTCCGGCGCCTGGAGCGACACCACCACCTACCGCTGGAGGTGGTCGGGCGGCTTCCAGGATACCGTGAGCAACACGACAGACCTGGCCGCCGGCAGCGGTTCGGGCAGCGCCTCGGGCAGCGGCTGGGCCAGTTTCTCCTACTCGGCCAGCGGCTCCTATTTCTACACGTTTGATGGCGGCTCGGCCGGCGGCACCCTGATCGCTTCCGGGAGCGAGGGCATGTCGTATGGTTATGCGATCACGGCCGCCTCCTCCGACGGCCAATGGAGCAAGGCCGGCAATGCCACAGTCAACGAGAACGGCTCGGCCGACTACTCCCATACCGGTACCGGCTCCTATGCTGCCTCGGGCACCGGTGCGATGTCCTCGTCGGGCAGCGGCAGTGCCAGTGGCGTGCCCTTCGAGTTTGAGTGGAGTTACAACGGTTCATTGAGCGAGACGGCCATCCACACTTCTTCTTACCAAGGCACAACGCAGTTTTCCTTGGCGACCGGGGGCACCTGGCAAGCCACCGCCGGCAGCCTCACCGGGACCGGCTCGGTCACGTGGTCCTACTCGGCCGGCGGTTCCTACTCCTATCAATTCGACGGGGGCTCGGTCAGCGGGCTCTTTTCCGCCTCCGGCTCGGAGAGGTTTTCTTATCATTACTCCGTTAGTGCGAGCAACTTCAACGGCCAGTGGACCGAAAGCGGCACCGCCTCGCTCACCCAAACCGGGTCGGCAACTGCCACCTACAGCGGGTCGGGAAGCTTTGCCATGTCCGGCCAAGCCAGCGCCTCCGGTGGAGGTTCCGGCTATAGCTGGAGCTATAGCGGCACCATCTCCGAAAACGGCAGCGATCGCTCTTCGTATACCGCCACAACCCAATTGGTACTCGACGGCCAAGGCGCCTGGCAGCCCACCACGGGCAGCGCGTCGGGAAGCGGCACCAACCAATGGTCCTACACCTGGCAGGGCTCATATTCCTATGGCGGCGATGGCGTCTCCATAAGCGGCAGCTTCACTGACAGTGGCAACGACGCCTTCTCTTACGGATACAGCGTTACCGGTGACTACGCCGACGGCCAGTGGGACGAAACCGGCACGGCCACCGTCACCCTCAGCGGGCAGAACAGCTTCTCCTATTCGGAGACCGGCACCCTACCCTTGGCAGGCGAAGGCTGGAGCCTGACTGGCACCCTCTCTAGTAGCGGCAGTCAGGACAGCTCCTGGTCCTACGGACTGGACTTGGCCCTGGACACACAAGGCACTTGGCAAGCCACGAGTGGCTCCGGCGGCTCTTCGGGCCTGGGCGAGGTGCACCAGTCGTTCACCGGCAATGGCAACTACTCCTATGCTCTGGGCAACGGCACGATCAGCGGCGTTTTCAATCTCACGGTCAGCGAGCACGTGGCCCCCTATATGTTTTCCACTTCCGCCACCTATGCTGGTGGCCAGTGGAGCGAGACCGGCAATGCCACGGCCATCATCGCCGGCCAGGGCAATTCCAGCTACACCGGTACTGGCACCGTGGGCATGTCGGGAAACCAGTGGAACGCCTCGATAACCATCAGCGAAAACGGCAGCGACGGTTACCTATATCAGTACACCCTGGGCTACCTCTTGGATGACCAGGCCACCTGGACCCTTAATACCGCCAGCGGCGGCATTGATGGCAGTGGCCTGGCCAACCGGTTTTACTCGGCCGATGGCTCCTACTGGTACGATGTGGGCCTGAGCACCATTACCGGCGACTTCTCGGAGTACGCCGAAGACCACTTGGCCTACTCCTACACCACCACCGACACCGCCGCCGGCGGGGTGTGGGTCCACTCGGGCTTCGGCACCTGGAACGACCACGGCCGGGGCAACCGCTCTTTCTCGGCGAATAGTCCTTACGTCACGGCCGACGGCTACAGCGGTACCATCCACGAAAGCGGCTACGAGTCATTCAACTACAACTACATGGGGAATCCCGCGCTGGATACCGAAGGAAATTGGTATTGGGCGACTGGCAGCGGCCAGGCTAGCGGCAATGGCCACTGGACATTCAACCGCACCGGCAGCAAGCCCTACAGCCGCACCGACGGCGAAACCTATTCTGTAACCGGCACCAAGAGCGAAAACATTACCGACCAAATCTCCTATTCGTATAGCACGCTGGCGGCGGTCAACGGCCAAGGCTCCTGGGTTCTCAACGGCGGGGCCACTGCCCAGGCCGAGGGCCAAGCCACCTGGAGCTATTCGGCCAGCGGCTCATTCTCCTCCAGTTCCAGTGCCTCTGGCTACAGCACCAGCTACAATGCGACCACCAGCGAAAACGGCTCCACTGGATCGGGCTACAACTTCTCGCTCAATTTCGAGCTGGTCGATGTGAACTGGATGCCGACCACTGGGCAAGGCACGGTCACCGCCACCCGCGAAGAACATTTCTCCCACACTGGTACCCGGCAGACCGAGGAGCGGGTGAACTGGAGCAGCTTGGGTGGCGGCGGGAACCGGACCGAGTCCCGCACCCTCACGCAAGGCCAGACCAAGGACCTGACCTACCAACGGACCGACCACTACATTTGGGCCCCGGGCTCGGCGTCCGCAAGCGGTTCCGGATCGGCAAGCGGATCGGCTGCCAGCCCGTGGCGCCTGACCCAAATTGAAGAGTGGGGCAGTGGCATTGCCACACGCCAACTCGATTACGACTATAGCGGCAGCGGCAGTTCCTGGGCCCAGTGGGGCGATGCCAACGAGGGGGGCTCCGGCAGCGGCTCCTGGTACGCCGTGCGCTCCATCTACCAGGAGAGCCATTCCACCGAAAGTCTCAACCGCACGATCACCTTTAACGCCTCTGGGCAGGCCAGCAGTAGCGGCACGAACGTCCGCTCGGCCTCGGCCAGTGGGCAGGCGGACTCGTTCTACCACTCCGAGTGGGCGGATTACTGGTGGAGTGGGCCGGAGACCTGGGCCAACGGCGGGAGCTACCAGAACGCCACCTACGACGACTACACTTATCAGTACCAGTGGACGAAGACTTGGCAGGGCCAGGGGGATGGCACCGTGGCAAGTTCGGCCACCAACCACGTCACCGGCATGGAAAACGGCGCTGCTACCGGCTGGTCGTTCTGGTCTATCACTTGGGGCAGCGGCTCAGGGAGCGGTAGCGGCTCGGGTCCCGGCTCCGGGAGCGGCAGTGGCAGTGGTTCCGGAAGTGGTCCCGGCAGCGGCAGCGGTACTTCGTCCAGTACCAGTTGGAGCACAAGTTGGAACCACTCCTATGACCAGACGGTCACGTATCCCGGCTTTTATGAGTATCGCTATTACGGCCAGGACTACGGCGGCTGCGGCGAAGAGGACTACATCGCCTACATGGGCGACGCTTTCTACGATAATCCCGGCTCCGACACCGGCTTCTTCCCGTTTGCGTATAGCGAGCAGGAGTACCTGTTTGCCACACAACCGGATGGCGCGAGCTCGCAAGGCCTTAGCAGCCCACACCGCCCGCAGCGGTTGGGGTCCCCTGGGCGCACGCTCCACTCGGCTGGCCGGGCCAATGCAGTTCGCCAGGCTTTGCTGAAAGAATCTCCCCAACTGTCTTGTCGGGAAAGTAGTCAGTACTACGAGAATCAGCAGAACGCCCCATCGTTGTCCAGCGGCAGCGGGTCAGCTACGGTCCTCGGCCAAGGCACAGCCAATGGCGGGGAGGCGCGGGACTTTTGGGCTGCAGCGCGAGAGTTTTTCAGTCTTTACGGGTACTACTTCGGGAAGAAGCTTGACTATTACCAAGCGGGGCTGGATGTAGCTGGGTGCATCCCTGGCGTGGGTGAACCGTTCGACGCATTGAACGCGAGCATTTCTGCTGCTCGCGGGGACTGGACGGGGGCGGGGCTGTCCGCGGCATCGATGATTCCCGTATGGGGCGATGCCATCGGCAAGGGTGGCAAGCTTGGCCGGTACCTTGCAAAATACGGTGATGAGGCTGCGGCTGTTCTCAAAAGTCTGGACAAAGCTAACGATGCCCGCCGTGCGGCGGAGGCCGCTCGGGTCATCGAAAAGCATCACTTGCTCCCAAGGGAATTCGCGGATAGGTTTGCAAAAGCAGGGCTCAATATTGAAGACTACGTGATAGAGCTGGAGCGTGGCAAACACAGGCTAAAGCCGGACGGAATCCATACCGGACCTGACAACTGGAACAAACGCTGGCGCGAATTCTTTAGGAAATACCCGGAGGCGAAGAGAGAACAAATCCTCGAGTTTCTCCAGCATCTGCGGGCCGAGTTTGGAATTTGAGGGGATGTGACCATGCCCAAAAGCGACGTTAAGTTTTGGCACCTTGATGCGCCCGAGTCAACCAAACGGCTTGCGGAGTGGGCAGAGGACATGGGTTCCGAGTCCGCGGTGATCTGTCCGCTTCACGAAGGGCATCGCCGGGCAGGAAAACGGCAACCGAACCTGAAGATTGTTTTACCGGGCAAGACCGTTGACGACGTGGACGACTTTGTGTGGACTTGGTATTCGGAATGTCTTGTACAAGATCACGTATTGGAGTTGTTTAGACGAGCTGGTCTCACGGGCTACGAGGTGAAACCTGTCACAGCCAAGTTCAAACGGACTACGGAACCTCCGCCGAGGTTGTGGGAGTTGGTGGTGACCGGCTGGGCGGGTATGGCGCCGCCCGAGTCGGGAATCAGGCTTATTGAGAAATGCGAAGGATGTGGATACCTGGGATACTCTGGTTGCGACAATCCGGAGCGGCTCATTGATCCTTCGCAGTGGGACGGGAGCGATTTTTTCATTGTGTGGCCTCTGCCCAAGTTCATCTTCGTCACGGACCGCGTGGCCAAGCTCATTCGCGAGAACGGGTTAACCGGAGTGAGGCTGAAAGATCCAAGAAGGTTAGACTTGTCTGGAGGCTTTGGTCCGGGCCGGTTGTCGTATTGGATGCCGGAGGCTCGGGCCCGCGAGTTGGGGGGCCCTCTGGGTATCGACTGATTCCGAGTTGCCCGAGACCTGGGCCAACGGCGGGAGCTACCAGAACGCCACCTACGACGACTACACTTATCAGTACCAGTGGACGAAGACTTGGCAGGGCCAGGGGGATGGCACCGTGGCAAGTTCGGCCACCAACCACGTCACCGGCATGGAAAACGGCGCTGCTACCGGCTGGTCGTTCTGGTCTATCACTTGGGGCAGCGGCTCAGGGAGCGGTAGCGGCTCGGGTCCCGGCTCCGGGAGCGGCAGTGGCAGTGGTTCCGGAAGTGGTCCCGGCAGCGGCAGCGGTACTTCGTCCAGTACCAGTTGGAGCACAAGTTGGAACCACTCCTATGACCAGACGGTCACGTATCCCGGCTTTTATGAGTATCGCTATTACGGCCAGGACTACGGTGGCTCCGGCGAAGAGGACTATATCGCCTACATGGGCGACGCTTTCTACGATAATCCCGGCTCCGACACCGGCTTCTTCCCGTTTGCGTACAGCGACGAGGGGGGCACGTACAGTATGATGCTCCTGGCCAGTCAGCACACAGACGCCGGCGGGTCATTCGAGGAACGTTTGGCTGGGGCCGGCGGCTACGGCGTCTCCGTGGTCCCGCCCGCCGGCGCCGCCAATCGCCAGGTCCCTGTGGCGAACGACGGGGGTCTTGAGCCGTTGCAGGATGGCGTTGCCCAGTCTGTGGATGGCAGCCCTTCGGGGCCGTCGATCGAAATCGGCAAAGCGACCGTGGCCGCGGGGACAGAGGCGGAAGGGAGCCGACCGCTGAGCCTTCAGGAGCGAAGATTCCTCGAGTACCTGTTCACGCAGATAATGCCAAGGCTGAAACAGGACGAGCTGTACGCGAAACTCGTCGGTACGCTCAAGCGGATAAGATTGTACGATGCGGGCTTGCGCACCGAATGGTACTGGATTAAGAACATACTGGCGCAGGCTATTCTGGCTTCTGATCCACAGGTCGGCGCGGTCACGTTAGGCTCGGACCAGTTCTACCGCGATGGGGAGTACCCTTCGCAGCCCGGGCCTAGGAGTATAGCCTTGATTGCCCACGAGACATTTCACTCTCTACACGCGCAGGACCTGGGCACCGGGCTATTCCTGATGGCCTACGGCATCGACAGCCTGGCCGCGTGGTGGTACGAGGGGGACGCGTACCGGAAGAATCTCTCGGAGATTCTTGGTTACGCGGTTCAAGACACGGTTGAGGACATTTTGGGTAAATACCCAAATGCACTGGATTGGTTTGACCAGAACTCGCCTCGATATGGGCAGATTCCGGCTGGTTTTGGTGATTGGGTTAGGCAGCGGTTTCGAGAGAATCTCAACCGGCATCTCCAGAAAACGCCATAGGTGCCATCGTGTGCTGCTTAAATGATAGCGGATATCGTGTTGGGGTGAGTTGGGTCTCCTTAGCTGGTCTTCTTTTGATCGCAGGTTGCTTGTTTGTCCCACGTGACAGCTGGACCGCCGTGGAAGGCGTGGTCGTTGACGACGCCGGCGCCCCGGTGCCTGGAGCCACCGTGACGTTGCGACCTCAGCCGGGCCAAGAGAAGGTCGCGTTTCCCCGCTCGGTGAGCACGGATGAAAAGGGATGTTTTCGCGTCTCCCAGGGCCACGCGCCGGTTCGCTGCAATTTTATTGTCGAAGCGAAGAACGAGGGATATCGGCCAACGACCATCATTGTGGAGGGGTGTAGGGTTCACCGCGGAGTTCGCATTGTGCTGATGCCCGAGCGCGGTGAGCCAAGGGTGACGCCCGGCAGAACCAAACACTGAGTAATTGTGGAGCGCCACCTTGCCACTGACACACTGCGATGCCACCGGCAACCGAATCAATCCCCGCTACGTGACCGGAAAGTACAACCGGCTGTTGTCCGAGGCCACGTACAACTACGAGTATGACGCGGAGGGCAATCACCCCAAACGCACGGGGATCGCGACGCGAGCGGTGACCGAGTACGTCTGCGACCATCGCAAGCGGGTCGTGGCGGTGGTGGAGCGGGCAACCGAGGGTGGGGCGGCGATGCAGCCGGGGACGGGGCGAGCGCTTCCACGTGGCGCTGGTGGAACCCGTTCACATGGTTCGATTGGGGGATCGACTGGAGCGAGGCGGTCGATGAGGAGCTTGCGATTGTCCGCCAATTGAATCAGACTTTTGGCACCAGGCATACGCGCCTTGACCAGTTTACTGCCGAAGAGCGGGCGAGGATCGAGCAAGCCCTGGGTCAGAAGTTCAACTGGGAAGCCGCCAGTGCGATCCGGGCCTCGGACCAAGAACTGCGCGTCCGTGATAAGGTGCTGCTCGGCTCGCAGGTCTCTTTGGTAGCGGCTGGTGTGGCCGACGCCGCGGCGGGTGGCGTAGCTCTTTACGAAGCTGCGACCGGTACAACACTCCTAGTAGAAGGGGCATCCGTTGGCGGCCGCATAGGCAGCGGCGATATTTTCCAGATTCGCCCTGTGGGTAGGCCCCCTCTCATACGATTGGATTACCACGCTATCCGGCCCGGTGGTGCCAAGGTTCCGCTCATCGACTCGCCGCCACTCGGATGGCACCATTGGCCCTGGGAATGAACTTGACGGGAACCGGAAAATATGTGTCTGTACGACGAGATTATGGTGCAAATTGACACTGAGAGCGCGCTTTTCGTAGCCAAAGACTATCTATTGGACGCCCTCATCCCGTTAAATTCGGTCACATTCGATGAGTCGCAAGCCCACTGTGAGATACTACTGCTTTTGCCAGACAAAAGTATGTCGCGGTACAAAAGGATTTTGCCCTTTGTCTACTGGCGAACAGTGCCTTTTCGGCGATGGAAACTCGTTTTTCGCGAAGTAACGTCCGTTGAGTACAAGTACGACGCGGGGGCGATGCGAACGGGTTATTTTTCGGTTGGCGACATCAGCTTCAGCGCAGCGTCAGGCGTGTCTATCGTTACCCACGAGGGTTTGACTATCCACGTTGCAATGGCTCGCCTAGTGGGTCAATTGATACGCACGACAGAGGTTGAGAACTCACACACTCTACAAACGATAGTTCTTCGCCTGTGCAGGCCGCGCGGGCAAGCAGCTAGTTCGTGTTGTAGCTGGGCGAGTAACGGGTGTCTACTGGCGGGAGCTACCAGAACGCCACCTATGACGGCTACACTTATCAGTACCAGTGGACAGAGACTTGGCAGGGCCAGGGGGATGGCACCGTGGCAAGTTCGGCCACCAACCACGTCACCGGCATGGAAAACGGCGCTGCTACCGGCTGGTCGTTCTGGTCTATCACTTGGGGCATCGGCTCAGGGAGCGGTAGCGGCTCGGGTCCCGGCTCCGGGAGCGGCAGTGGCAGTGGTTCCGGAAGTGGTCCCGGCAGCGGCAGCGGTACTTCGTCCAGTACCAGTTGGAGCACAAGTTGGAACCACTCCTATGACCAGACGGTCACGTATCCCGGCTTTTATGAGTATCGCTATTACGGCCAGGACTACGGTGGCTCCGGCGAAGAGGACTATATCGCCTACATGGGCGACGCTTTCTACGATAATCCCGGCTCCGACACCGGCTTCTTCCCGTTTGCGTATAGCGACGAAGAAATCTTGTTTGGTCAGGGGCAAAGTGGCGCTCAGCAAGCGACAAGGGCAGAGGGGGCCGCAGTCGCTCGTAAACTTCTTTTTGCCGAGCTAGGCCATGCAGATAAAAATACCGGCGTTCTGTCGGCAGCATCCAGCACCACCGATGGAATCTCGGGGCAAACCGCACCTCTGCGTGCCGGACGAGCCTTGGCACCCGATTGTCGATTTAGCACACAGGGAACGCACCCGGCTTCCTATGCCACTGGCCGTGTTCGGGAACGAGTGGGACAGTCGGGTCAGGCTCAAGTCACGACAACGCCTGGGGACGAGGAGGAGCCGCCCAGCCTATGGGAAGGATTCAAGTGGTTTGCGAAGAACTTCTGGGGTGGGGCCTGGATATGGAAGGCCATTGGCGGCGCCCCAGGCGTAGCCCGGCAAATTGGCGAGGATTTGGGGAGCCTCTACGGCTCGGCCAAGAGTGCGGAACTCGACCGCCAAATCCTGGAGCGCAGACTGCGGGACCTCAAAAGCCCCGAGGATTACAAGCGGGTCTTCGGCGATCAATGGCGGGAGGCGATGGACCAGACCGCCAGGCTCGCCAGGATTGGAGTCCAGGCAAACGCGGCGATTCTGGGCGGGGCCTTTATTCGGCCAACCCAACCAGTTTACGAGGGCACGGTGGTGCCCCGTTCCTTTGAACTCCACACGAGTGCGGGCAAGGTTTGGGTGCATCCGAAGGCCACAAAGCACCTGGCTGAACGAGCGGCATCCGGGTTGCGAGCAGGCCGCTCACCAGACCTTGTGAACCTCGGCACGCAGATTCAAATGACGAGTCTGGCTGTTGCTGTAGAGAAGGCACTCGCACAAGGCATTCGATACGGAGAGAAGGTCGTTGTGGCGGGGTGGGAATTGGTGTTCGAGGCCCCGCGTCAGGCGGGGCAACTGCCTGTGCTCATCCACGCCCTTCCCAGGTAGAATTGGGCTTCAGAGCGCGAATGACGGTTGTGGCGGTGCAATGCGGCAACGATTCTTCGGAAGGAGGGCGGATATGCTCAGGATCAACGGAGCCTTGTTGGTTGATTATCCATGTGTTGTCGAGGTTGATCCCTATGTTCCCCTGGCATTTGAAGCATATAACGACGTACTCCCAGGGCCGCGGTTGTTTCTCATGGGAGACTCCAGGTCCTTATTGAAAATCAGAGTTGATGCTGACTCTTTTCTGCTCCGAGGGGTCGAGCTTGTGATTTTTGATCGGGTGCTATCACCCGAGGAGGTCGGAGTCGCAACATGGGAGGAGGAACGAGAGGGGCTTCCGTTGGTTGATCCTGCGTCGGTTCCGGGAGAAGTGACCGAGGAGCACGTCGACTTCGGGATCGCGCTGGTGGGCGAGACCCTGGTGATCGATTGGAGCGGTTGCACACGCTTCGACAAATTGATTCGATTCCATACAGTGGGCTTTTACACTGCCAAAGATGAGCTTCGACGAGTGGCGTTCTCCGGGCTGAGTACGTCACAGCAAACCATCTTGGCAGAGCATATTAGCCGGCACATGCCTCAGCACGGGCCTATGCGCCAACACGTGCAACACCGGCCGTTCAAAGGATAGTGAAGCTCCGCCCGGTTCCATAATCCCTGACCGTGTGTGCCTACCGCCAGCGGCGGGAGCTACCAGAACGCCACCTATGACGGCTACACTTATCAGTACCAGTGGACAGAGACTTGGCAGGGCCAGGGGGATGGGACCGTGGCAAGTTCGGCCACCAACCACGTCACCGGCATCGAGAACGGTTCCGAAAGCGGCTGGTCGACACACACCGTGTCGGAGGGCAACGGTTCAAGCTCTGGCAGCGGTTCGGGTTCTGGCTCCGGGAGCGGCAGTGGCAGTGTTTCCGGAAGTGGTCCCGGCAGCGGCAGCGGTACTTCGTCCAGCAGCAGTTGGAGCACAAGCTGGAACCACTCCTATGACGAAACGGTGACGTATCCCGGCTTTTACGACTATCGCTATTACGGCCGGGACTACGGCGGTGGCTCCGGCGAAGAGAACTACATCGCCTATGTGGGCGACGTTTTCTACGACAATCCCGGCTCCGACACCGGCTTCTTCCCGTTTGCGTACAGCGACGAAGAAATCTTGTTTGGTCAGGGGCAAAGTGGCCAGAAAGGGATGCTCCTTGGCGCGGACGCGAACTCGACCGTAGGGGTACAACACTCTCTACCGAACCCCTCGCGCATCTCGGTTGCGAATCCACGGGCTCTTGCCCTCCGCAACTCGGGGCGATTTGCAACCGAGCAGGCTCTTGCCGGAGACCCATCGCCCCGCAGGCTGGGGGCTGACGAGTCAGGGGAAACGGTTGCGACCGCCACAGTTGATGAGGGCGAGGAGGAAGCTAGCGGGTTTTGGCTTTTTGGTGAAGAGTGGGTTTGGCCGTGGACAGAGAATGCGGCGGGGTTCTGGGATAGCCTTGGCGCCTACGGTCGCGCGGCGAGCCGAGCAGCCGCCGGCACGGCATCGGGCGCGATCGCAGGGGCGGGTACAGGGGCGCTGGCGGGTGGGGCCACGGGACTTGTCGTGAGTGGCGGACCCGGGGTAGTACCGGGTGCGGCAGCCGGGGCGGCTGGCGGCGCGATATGGGGCGGTGTGAGCGGGCTGCTGCGTGCCGCCGTGGCCTCTGATGCCAAGGACGCCGCCATAGGGGGAGCCAAGGCTGGGGCCATAGGGGGCGCTTTGGGCGGCGCCGGTCGCGCCTACGGGACCGTGCGCGGCCTAAGATCAGCGGCGGGAGCTGTCAGAGCAACCGCCCACGGCTATCAGCGGCTCTTGGAACGGAGTTGGACGCTTGCCGAATACAACGCCGTAAAGGCAGGAGGCCGTATGCTAACGCAAGCTGACGGGGCTACAGTGTATATTTTGGAGGTTGCGCCCGGTAAGTTCAACGTTCTTATCGAAAACCCGGCTACGGGAAAAGTTATCAGCGCGTTTAAGCACATCAGCAAGAAATCACTAGATGGATTGGCAAGAAACTATGGCTGGCATTAAGGCGAAACAGGAGCACATTGGCTGCATGTGTGCATTTTGCGGTCAGGACATATCTTATATGGGGCCCGACCCCTGCCAATTGGTCTTTGTGACGAGCCTGCTTGGGCCACCTGAATCGGAGATCGAACAGGCGGTTTTCTGTCACCAGTCGTGCTTTGATCGGCTCGTTCATCCGAGCATTTCTCGTATCGCGACCCCCAAACAGTACTTCTGCGCTTTTTGTGGGAGGCCGATCGCCGCCGCGGGGTTTGACCCATGCGGCCTCAAGCTGATAACTAATTGGACCGCGCCCCGCGAAAATCAAAGACACCGGATGTTGTTCTGCCACGCGGAATGCTTTCGCGGCCGTATTCGGCCGGGGATACCACTAGGGTTCACTGCGCTGGAGCAAGGCTTCTCCGACCCCCCAGGGAATCCATCTCAGTAAGCGTGTCCTGGCCGGATTGGCGTTTGCCAAGCAAGGTGACCGATCCCCGTAAAAGTCGGCTGGACGCGAACAGGGCATACCACTCAGGGCGACCCGCTGAGTCCGGCGGGTGGCACGCGCAGACCGCAGCGATCAGCGTGGCGAGTCCGGCATAGTCCCCGCGACGCGTGCGGGCGTTGGGGGCTTCGAGTAAACTGGTTGCATCGGCCGAGGACCTGGCAAACCTCAACAAGATCGGTGACGTGTTCGGCCAAAGCAAGGACGTATTGTGGCAACTCGGCTCCAAGTATGGTTCCGAACGGGCCGCCTACAAGGCCTTGCAGGATGCGGTGGTAAGAGAGTTGAGCCGTCGGGGTATCACCTCAGGCATGTTCAAGGACCTTGAGATTGTGCTGCGCGGTCAGAGAATTCTTGTAAGGGGCTGGATTGACCCTTCGGGAGTAGTTCGAATTGGAACTGCGTTCACTCCGCGTGGCATGCCTTAAGATGCTCTGGATGAATAAGACCATGGGTATTACCGATTTAGAGCGAAGGGTAGTGGAGATGCTCCTCTCGGGCAACCACCCTACTCTGGAAACGCTTCGTGCACAGTTCGCCGTCAGTGAGGTCAGCCAACGCGAGTTCACCGGGGTGGGGTTTTTGCCCATTTCGCGATTCCTCCGGACGCACCCCGGGCTCCAGGAAAAAGGTCGTTCCAACTCGGGGATGTTCACGCGGACATCCCGGGGCTTCGGCTTGGAGCCGATTTCATATTGTTCATTACGGAGGGAGCCATTGATTTCCTTGAGGCGTTTACGCACGGGGACGACCAGTGGCCGGAGACGGTCGATACCTTCCGCTTAACGTACGTGCACGCGGTGGGTGCCGTCGTGCGGGATACGTCGCGTGAGCGCGACTGGGAAGCCCTGTGGGGCGTGCTTGGGCCATAGAGAGAGACGATTCAAGCCTACTATCTCAGTGGGATTGGGGGCCAGCCGAGCTGTAACTTTGAAGCGCCGCGTCGGTTGGAGGTAACGGATCCCTTTGGCAGGTTGGGGATTCTCAACCCGGAGGACCCCATTCGGCTTCCCTATATTCCTTCCCCGGACTGGAGCAGGGGCTTGATTACCCACGAGGCTGGTCAACCGGGCAGTTGGACAGACACCCACGGCTGGAGTAAATTCTTTGGGGCCACGGGGGTCGAATTTGCCGCAGGAGCCTGGGCCGCGAAAGCGGCAAAGGCGAAGCGTTTAACGCAAGCGAAGGAGGCCGCTGTGCGCTTCCTTCGAGAAAATTACCGCATGATTGTGAATGATGCGGGTGACCGTATTTTCTTGTGAGAGGACGGACTACGAAGGCTGCGATTTGACTTGCACAGGCCCTATCCCCATGAAAACCCGCACATTCACGTGGAAGAATGTATCGACGGAGTGTGGCGGGGTATGCGAATTTGGCCAAAAGATGTTCCGCCGAGGTGAAACAATGAGAATGCTAGATATGGCGACCCAGCAGCCATTGCGAAACGTCATAGTGTACCTGACACGCGAAGAAGCTATTCAGGTTCGCTCAGCCCTTGATCAACTGTTGGCGATCACCGATGACGCAGTTGCGGAACACATTCACATAAACGATTCCGAATACAGGCACGAGCTTACGTTGACGATCTACACCAAGGCCAACATTGACAAGTTTGACGCCAGATCGCGTCAGCTACTTCTCGAAGAGTCATGAGGTCGGCAAAATTTCAGCAAACAACGGGGCAAAATCCATGCTGCGTTATTACCACAGCGCAGGATTATGGGAGCGGTACAGCATCTTGCGGCCACATCACTCATGTCAACACAACATGTGGTGGGTGTCTTGTGGCGTCTAGGTAAATCTGCGCTGTAGTATTAGTTGCGGGACTGGCTCCGGAAGTGGGTCAGGCAGCGGCAGCCATTGTGGCTTTTTGAAAACTGCATTTTACTCATAGGGCCAACGCAGTCATGCAGCAAGCGATCGTCTTGGGCATAGGGAGTGGACGGTGCGGGACGTTATCGCTGGCCCAGTTGCTGAGCCGGCAGCCAGGCGTAATGGTTTCACATGAGGACCCGCCGCTCTTGCCCTGGGATCGGCAAGCGGGCGACCGTGTCATTCGAGAGCGGTTTGCCCGCTGGCGCCGCACGCGGCAGGCGACCATCGTGGGCGACGTAGCCTCGTTCTATCTGCCGTACGTGGAAGACGCCATTGCGCTGGAACCGGCGATCCGCGTCGTGTGTCTCAAGCGGCCGCGGGAAGAAGTGGTACGCAGCTTCTGCCAGTGGCTCGATCGGGTGCAGCCGCTGCCCACGAACCACTGGGCCGTGGAGCCAGCCGAGGGGTGGTATCACGATCCGATCTGGACCCGCATCTTTCCGCAGTATAACATCCAGGACCGCAAGGAGGGCATTCGTCGCTACTGGGAGGAGTATTACGCGAAGGTGGACGAACTGGTGCGGCGGTATCCGAAACACATGCGGGTGTTCGACACTGATTGGGCGCTCAACACGGCGGATGGTCTGCGGGAGCTGTTGACGTTTGTGGGCATTCCGCCCGAGCAACAGGTGGTAGCGGCCGGTCTGCGGGTGAACAAGGTGCCAAGTCGGCCCGGGCCGGGAGCGTTTGAACGGGCGTCGTGGGCTGCTTTAGACCCGCGTCGGTGCGTGATTCTGGTGCCCTTTGCCGGGCACATTCTCCCGCACTGCGAGCGCGCCTTGAAGGAGTTGGAGCGCCGGGGGTATGCGGTGTGGCGCGTGGGAGGCTATGCGGCTATCGACCAGGGACGAAACCAGATGGCCACTGACGCCCTGCGGGCCGGTTTCGAGGAGACGATGTGGATCGACGCCGACATTGATTTTCATCCCGATGCCGTGGAGCAATTACGGTCGCACCGGCTGCCGATCGTCTGCGGCATCTATCCGCAGAAGGGCAAGCGGGCGCTGGCCTGCCACATCCTTCCGGGCACGCGTGCGATAGTCTTCGGGGAAGGGGGCGGGCTGGTCGAACTGTTGTATGGGGCGACGGGGTTCATGCTGGTGCACCGACGGGTATACGAGCGGATGCAGCACAGGTTGCGGCTGCCGGTTTGCAACGAGCGATTCGGCTCTCCGATGGTACCTTTTTTCCAGCCGTTGGTCCATCCGTGGGAGGACGGGCACTGGTATCTGGCCGAGGATTATGCGTTTTGTCAGCGGGCGCGGCAATGCGGATTCCGCATCATGGCCGACACTACGGTGCGGCTGTGGCACATTGGCAGCTATGCTTTCGGCTGGGAGGATGCGGGGATGGAACGACCGCGGTTGGCAAGCTTCACGTTGCATTTTCCCGACCAGTAGTAAGGCAATCCGCTGTGAAGTTCCGGATTTGCGGCGAGCTTCGCACAGGGCTCGTGCGATCGTTACGTTCGCGGCAGAAGCAATGCCACAATGGAGAGCCCGTTGGCTACAAAGCCTGACCAGTGAGTCAAACCATGCATTATGAGGGACCTGTTGCAAGACAAAGCGGGAATCAGTTGAGTGAGTGGTTCAATAGGCTCCTCCCCCGCGCTTGGCTGTAGAACTTGCGCAAGCCGCAGGGCGGACTCGCTCACCGCGGTAATCGGAGGAACGTTTTTCGGAGGGACCCGCTTGTCGCGTCCGCTTTTCCCGCCGGGACCTGCTCGTTACGTCCTTTCCGCAAACCTGTGGGATCCATCCCGTTTCATCGAACTTTGGACTACTCACAGCGGCATTGAAACTTTGGTAGAATGACGGACTCGGGTGGGCTAGGGAAGCTAGCACCGAAATCCCGACGCCACACGAGTCGCGCGCCCGTTTTTTGCGTTGTGGTGCCCTTTCACGTGGGGAGTGGCACACGTGGCTAATCAATCATCTTGGCTCTCTCTGGCGGAAGATTCGAATAAATTAGGACCACCGCCAGAGCTGACAGTGACCATCACGCGCTTACAGTGACAATCCGTCACACTGAGGATGCTCTGAGCGTTGCTCATCATGAACGATTCGCAACGTTCCTCATGGATCTACCAGAACACCTCTTCGGTCTTGATCATCAAGAAGATATGCCCGCCGGCGTTCTAGTGACCGCCACGTTGGTGGAGGATTTTGAAATCCTAGCAAAGCTTGCTGGTGGCTTGGTTAAAGAGCACGCGGAGGGCACAGACACAACACTACCTAACTATGAGGCTTGGTTGGCCACGCTTGTACGGGCGGCACTACTATCCCATCACTTCTTAATTTGCAGGTAGAGATACTCCAGTTTGATGCGGGCGTCCGCGGTGGTAAATTGCCAGGCAATCCCGGTCTGGCTGGCGTTCCGCCGACTGGCCCAGGCAATGCAGCGAGCTTGCACGGCCTCCTGTGAATCGGCTGGCTCGGCAAACGCCTGGCGGGTAAGAACGCTCAGTTCCACTTCCGCCATGTTCACCAGCTCCCATGTTTCGGCGTGTGAACGATTTCCAGCTTCTCCGCCAGCCGCGCCGCTTCCTGAGGGTCAAATGCTTCGTACAACGAACCGATGTCGTGCGTGTTCAAGTTGTCGCGCACCAGGGTGATTCGCTCCACATCGGCATAACGCGGATCATCGACCAGGGCCCGAACCTGATGGGCCCAGTCGATAGCTGTCTTCTGCACACTGACACGGACATCACGCCAGCAGCCCAGCGGTTCGACAAACATCCACACCGTGCACGTCCCTCGACGCACATACTCGTAGTCGATCCGCTTGGCACGGCCACGGCTCATGGGTACCGGCTGCCGTGACCAACTGACCAACTGCACCGCCTGCTCGTCCATGCACACCACCGGCCGACGCGGATCGTAGGGGCGGCAATAAACCTGCAACACCCGCTCCATCCGCGCCACAAACTGCCCGTTCTGCTGTGGCGGAATGCACCACATCTTCTTCTGCCACGGCTTCAGTTCGTTTTTTTTAGCGTCCGCCGCACCGTTTCGTAGCTGATCGAGTCCACCACTTCCAGTTCCACCAGACGGGCTGCCAGCAGCCGCAACGTCCAGCGGGAATGGCCCTCCGGCGGTGCCGAACAAGCCAGTTGCACCAGCTTCGCTTCACCCTCTCCGTCGAGCTTCCGCGGAGTCGGTGGCCGGGACCGTTCCTTCCGCTGAAGCACCGATAGCGGTCCTTCCAGCACGGCCTGCTTCCGCCAGTTCTGGATCGAGCGCTCCGTCGCCTCCACAGCCGCCGCCACCCGATGGTCCGGCCATCCCGGCCCGTGCTCGCCCTGGTCGCATTTCAGCAGCGCCCTGGCCCGCTGGACCTTCCAGGCGGCGATCGACTGGCGGCCTCGAGTTCCCTTGGCAATCCCTTCCAGTTCGGCACGTTCTTCCCCAGTGAGTTTCAACACATACTTGTGAGCCATTTCCTCCTCCCTGAGCTGATCCTCCCACCCAACTGCCAATCAAACCACCACACGCCCCCTTTATACACGAAAACCAAGCGGTGATGGGATACTATGGCGATTCCGTGGAAAGCGAGTGGAAGCTGAAGAGGCACTCAATGATCTGGTCAAAGCCGGCCTAGGACACTGGGAAGAGTTACCCGCTGACAAAAGGGGGGTAGGCCAAAAACCATATTTCGACTCCACCGACACACCGACACACCGACAAAACTTCACAAAAGCCGTGTTTCAGAGGGTTTTGTCGGTGTCGGTATCGTCAGTGCGCCGAAAAACGGGATTGATCACCAGGACACCCCAAACCCCACACCCCCCGAAAGTGGCGGGACGGATTCCGGCCAACCTGGACAACCCCAACGTTCCGAAGTGGACCTTGACGAACTGAACTGACGGCTGGCGGAGGCCGCGGAACATGACGCCGATGCTTGGTTGGATTTCTCATGAACCGGAGGGCGGCAATGGACTTACGGCACACCCACACCTTGGACACTGGCACTGACCCCGAAACCAGGCCGGAAAGCGCCACGTACTTCCTTCACTGGCTCAATCGCCCTGGTGTCAAGGTGGTATGGGAAAACGGCAAACTTCGGCTTGGCGTGAAGCCCGGGGCGTTGACGGCTGACGAAGTGGCGGTGTTGCTTCAACACAAAGAGGAAGTGGGTGGCTGGCTGTTACTCCACACACTTTGGGAGGCGGGGTATTCCCTCCGGTTGCAACCGAGCGAATATGGCCCGGGGTATGTCCTGATGCCCACGGGAAAGCCGGCGCGGCCCGTGGGTGATTTTCCAGCCCTCTTCGAGCTGTACGACAATTTCCATGACTCGGCGGTGGCCCTGCTACTGGATGCATGCCGGTTGCTCAAGATTGATCCCGTGGACTGGCCCAAGACCGCGGAGCGGTGGGTGAGGGAAGCGGTTCGATACGCTCGTGACGGAGAGCTAACGCCATGAGAATATCCTCACAGAAAGACACTTCCCCGCTCACGTTCAAAGACTTCCAGGAAGCGGTGAGCTGGATACTCCGGGAGGGCTTTCGGCTTCGGCTTCGCTCGGATGGCGTGGTGGAAGTGTGCCATTCACTCCCGGGGGAAGGCCGGTCACCCAAGACATTCTGGACGCCCTTGTACCCTTCTACCGGGAGCTGAAGCGCCGGCTGAAAAAGCCCTGTGGTTGGCCCCGTAACGTGGAGCTGCCCAAGTGGTGGTCAGACATAGCCCTCGGCTTCACGATCACGCGGGCAAGGGCGTCGGAGTGCCCGGAATGCGGGTTTCCCGTGGTCATCCTGGTGGACTTGGACCTTTGGAATGAGTGGCGGTGCCCGCAATGTGGGGTGATTGCTGAACCTTGCTTGCCTAACGTCAAAACGGTATCATGACGCCACAACACGGGCGGGATAGGGGACGCCCGACAAGCCGAACCCCCCGGCTTCCCGCCCGCATCTTTTTCTGGGGGTTAGCTTTATCACGGGGGAGTGTGATATGGCCTACATCTTCAAGAAGGTAATTACCCGGTGGCTATACCAGGGGGAGCGGGTGACGGCGGCCAAGGCCAAGCGACTCATCAAGCAAGGAAAGCCCGTTGAAAAGGTCCAAGAGCAATCCCGCAAGTGGTACATCCGGCTTCGACTCCCCAACGGCCAAGTGAAGGAATACCCCGGCTACACGGACAAGAAGGCCACACTGGCCTATGCCGCGGAGCTGGAGCGGGACGCGGAGCGGCTGGCTGCCGGGGTGATTCGCCCCACGGATAGGTTTCTTCGTGAACCGGTGGAAAACCACCTGGCCGACTTCCAGCGTGACTTGCAGGCCCGGGGTAGAACCCCCAAGCATATCACGCTCACGCTCTCCCGCATCCGCAAGGTGTTTTCGGTGGCTAACGTCGAAACTCTCGGCGATATTCGCCCGCAAGCCATCCGGGACGCGATTCTTTCCCTGGACGTGAGCACCGAAACCCGCAACCATCATCTTGTTGCATGCAAGGCGTTGTCCCGGTGGTTATGGAAACACGGCAAGCTGCCCGATGATCCACTGGCTGGACTCTCCCGCTGGAACGCTGAAGTGGATAGGCGGGTGAAACGAAGAGCACTGACCGCTGATGAATTGCGACGGCTGATCGAAGCGACAGAACGAAGCCCACGTGTTTTCCGAGGTCTAACGGGGCGGGATAGGGCGGCCCTCTATCTGTTGGCCAGTTACTCTGGCTTTCGGGCGTCGGAGTTAGCCAGTTTGACGCGGGGGGCGTTAGCCCTGGATAGCAATCCGCCGACAGTTACCGTGGAAGCGGCTTACGCCAAGAACAAGCGACAGGATACCATCCCGCTTCCCGCTGACGTTGCGGGGTATCTTCGCCACTGGCTGAGCGCTCGGCCAACGATTCCTGCCCCGGCTACCAAGCTTTGGCCGGGAACGTGGAATGAGCGGGCAGCCAAGATGATTGCCCTGGACTTAGAGGAAGCGGGAATCCCCGTAGAAACCGAAAGCGGACGGCTGGACTTCCATTCGCTTCGTGGAACCTACGCCACACTGTTGGCCCGGGTGGGCGTCAATCTTCAAACAGCCCAAGCCCTCATGCGACACAGTGACCCGAAGTTGACGGCCAGAACCTACACCAAGTTGGGCATCACTGACCTTGGGGAAACGGTGCGCCGGCTGGATGTAGCCCTACCCGCCCGGAGCGGTGATGACCAGGCGAACATCACCCACCAAGAGGGATGACGTTGCTTTTCTGACCCCCACCCCGTGACCCCGTTACGTAGGGGCTGGTGATACTCCGCCGTGGTCATGACCAAAAGGACACTGTACGCTTGAGCAGTGTACAAAGGGGTAGTTCTGGTTGCACTTATGGTTGCACTTCTTGGGTACTCTACGTGGTTTTTTCTGTCTCTAACTGACATGTACGTTTTTTCTGCCGAAACATTGTGGCGCAATCAAAAACCCCGTGAAATCCATCACTTACGCGGGAAATCACGGGGTTTTTTGGCTTACTGTGTCAGTGCCGGCGCAGGGACTCGAACCCCGGACACGCGGATTATGATTCCGCTGCTCTAACCAACTGAGCTACGCCGGCTTATTGTGGCGGCTGCCGCATCCTTTATCTGAAAAATAGCGTCTCCCCCTACCACAGGCAAGGGGGCCGAGACTTGACTCATCCCCACGTTCTTTCTATTGGAGACGCGGATTTCCAAATGGGTTCGGGTGGGAGCGAGATCCAACCCGGAAAGACATGCTCGTCACGTCCGCTTTTCCACATAACGGATCGTCTATCGGCCCTCACTGCGCACGCCAGGCGTGCCCCTCCACATCGCGTTTTTTCTTAGACGGGCACGACAAGGATTCACCGGTAGGGACGATTCATGAATCGCCCCTACCGTCTGATGGCCAACTGTGCCGAGTCGTCAAAGCCCAGTCGGCAAGATGGGTGGTGCGCACGATGGAATGTGGATCTGATAAGCACGTTCCTCTGCGCTGAATCTTACTTTCCGTAAGCCCTTGCCAAGGTCCGCGCTTTTTTCCCGTCACAGGAAACAAAGGTGGATATGAGTCGGACGCGAGGGGGATAGCTCTCTCGCGGGTGGGGTTCCCCGCTCATTCGGAGGTCTCCGCTCGATTTCTCGCGGGGGCCCAACGAACAACAAATCGCACGTCTCCTTCAAACACGCCTTTGGTAGCATCGAACTTCAGCGGGCGTCCGCCGTCATCCTTAACATCGGGTCCAAGGCTGTAAAGGATAAGCTCATCCTTACTAGCCAATCGGGCTCGCAGGGGATGCCCATCCGCAGGATCCATCGGCACGAATGGCAGTTCATCCGGTACAAGTTCGTCCAATGTTTTTGGAAGTCGGTTGTGACGGAGGGCGTAACGATAGACGGCCAGCCCGGCCTCCGCCACATGCCGACGCGCTTCGGCCCTTGCAAGCGCGAGGTAGACACCGCGGTAGGAGGGCCAAGTGGCGCTGGTCAGGGGGGCTCTCCATCGGGCATTCTCAACCTTCTGGTCCAAAGATGCCACCGATTCCAGTCTTTGAGTCAGGGGGAAAAGCTGCAGGCTCGCGAAGGATTCAACGTGGCTCATGAGTTCTCGGAACAGTGTCAAATCATCCACAAGCCATGGAGAGCTAAAGGTTGAAAATTGACTCACCAGCGGCGGTTCGCCTCCCCGGCTCAGTGCGACCACCGTCGTTATCGGTAACTCGCCGGTGGCAACAGAGCAAAATGTTAAAAGACCCGTGGCTTCCTCCATTCGAACGGAACGGCTGAATACTTCCTGCAGGGAAGAGGTCCATTCGAGCCGGATCCGGGCCAGCATTTCCTGGCTGAGTTCCGCATGCATCAGGAGATTTTCGAGCTCTCTTACGGCTGAAGCCTCGAGGCTTATCGAGACCAGCATGCCGACAAGAAAAGGTTCCTTGGAATGGCGGGCGAGACCAAAAAGGGCGTTGATGTCGTCAATGGCTTGGGAAAAATGACCATGCGCCAGAGAATACCGGGCATCCAGGGCGAGGAGCCGACCCGCTGTGCGGAAGTCGGATAGTTGGGGCAGGAGCATGTTGAAGCTGGGGCGAAAATAATCCCGTTCAAAATGACACGCGGGCAGGGCTGCAGCCCGACGGAGCAGGGCCAGCTCGCCTGCTCGCTGACGGAGGAATTCCCCCAGCTCAGGGTTCCCGAAATCAAAAGCCTCGTGTTCGAAATTCTGGGAATCGGCTTGCGAGGTCGTCCCGTCTTCCATCTCCCGGGTTAAGGCCTCGCTGGCTTGCACGTACACTTCGGGCCAGTGCTTTTGGGTCACGTGCCAGTGGGAAAAGAGGAGATCATAGAGCATGGCGGCGTTTTCGCTTTCTGGCGGACGTTCAGGAGCCACCGAGGCTGCCAGCGTATAGGCTTCCACCCGTACCGCTGCCATGGTTTGGCGTACCGTCAAATCAATCATTATGAGCGTTAATAGCTCGAGCATGATCGCGGCGAGGAAAAGGGCGGTCAATCCCATCCGGGACCACGCTGCCGCCCGTGGCAAGAGCGTTTTGTCAGCCCTGTCGCGTTGCCAACCTTTGAGTAACAACAGCACTCCCAGGACGTAGGGGGCGATAATAGGAATGGCTAGCGCGAGCAATCGCAGAGGACTTTTGCCGACCCAGCTTCCAAACAGGGTGAACGAAAGCGAAAGGATCCACGCCGTCAGGGCCACGCCGATCCCAGCGATGATGATGAGAACTCCTCCTCGCACCAGCCGTGATGCGGAACTACTTAGCGCTACGAGGATAGCGACCAGGAGCAGGGAAACCACTAGACTTTCAAGAGCAATAAGAATCAGGTACGCCATAGCAAAGCTCCCAGCGAACCGCCGCCAAGTGCGGCGCCCTTGTGACTGTCCCCTAATACGGGTACGAAGGTCTCACAAACTCCTCATCCCGCACTGTGTCCGTGAACAGAGCGTCCATGCGTCCATTGGCCTGCAGGAACCGAAGTTGTTGTTGCCAGATTTGCATTTCGACTAAATCGCGGGGAGCGGGTGCTGGAACCAGCACCTTCAATCTCATGCCCTGGGTCCATGTGAGAAGGAGGCATGCCAGGAACATGCAGGCTGCAGCAATGCTCATCCAAAACATTTGACCACGCCGTTTTTCCTTCTCAAGGTATTCCCTGGCCTGCGTCAGGATCCTCTCGCGAAGCTCCCCACGGGGAGAGATGCGAGGCAGGATTGCGAGCATGTGCTCGATGGAACTCACATCTTCAGCTCTCAGATTGTCCGGCGAGGCCATGGTTACGCTCTTCTCCCTGAGAACACAGGTATTGACGAAGTTTTTGCAGAGCGTAGCGATAGCGACTGGCTGCCGTATTCGGGCTGATTCCCAGTACCGTCGCGATTTCGGCAAACGTCAGTTCGCCATCGATTTTCAGCAGAACGACCTCTTGCTGTTCCGATGGCAGGCGATGGATCGCCTGAAGCACCGTTTCCGACCAGATCGTTTCCCCGTGTTGCCCTTCCGGCGTGCAAGTCGCCGAGTTGTGGAAGCGATCACATTCCGCTTGTTGATCGCGGTGTCGAACGGCCTGGAGTCTTGCCACCGCCCTCCGTAGGCAACAAAACAGGTAGGCGGAGAGATCTTCCACCGTGCCCAGGCGATAACGCACCTTCAAAACCCCCAGAAAGACCTCCTGCACGGCGTCCTCGGCCAGGGCATGTTCCCCGAGCATCCTGAACGCTACGCGGTACAAACGCCCCGCAAAGCGATCGTACAACTCGGCCAGGGCTGTCGGATCGCCGTCGCGGAATCTTTCGAGGAGGTTGGCATACTCATCATGGGGCATCACGCCTCGTCGTCCTTATGGCTCCCTGATAGTAAGAGAAGTTTCAAACCCGGATTTGTCTAACCGATTTGTTAGAAAAGGGCAACTGTTCCGAAATCCACTCCATTTCCAGTTTTATTAACGCGGGGCCAGTTCTGCCTGTTGACACGACCGTGTCGCCTTGCTAGCATGATGGCGTTGGGCGTTGGTGTCCGGCCGGACGGCTTGTCTGGTCGGGTAACAGGGAATCCGGTGCAAATCCGGAACGGTCCCCGCCGCTGTGACCGGACGTTACCAGACCCGCCCAGTCTCCTTGGCCATTGTCGCGGCCTAAAGCCCTTGGCGGTCTTGATCGCCGAGGGCGATTGCGACGAGAAGGCCGGGTTGGGTCGAGTCCGGAAGTCAGAAGACCTACCAACGCAGGACTGTCGGTCCTCTGCGTGGGACGGAGGCCGCAGATAGCACGGCTTTTTCAGGGGTGTGCCTTATTCATGGAATATTGCACGATTCCGCAGCACGGCGCTTCCGGTGCGCGCCGGGCCGCCTTCACCCTGGTGGAATTGTTGGTTGTTATCGCCATTGTGGGGCTGCTGGTGGGGCTCCTTTTGCCGGCTGTGCAGGCAGCTCGCGAGGCCGCACGCCGCGCCTCCTGCACCAACAATCTCCGCCAAATGGGGCTGGGCCTGCACAATTACCATCAGGCGATGGGCTGCTTCCCGCCTGGAGGCATAGAACATCGCGCGATGATCAATCCCAAAACCGGCAGACCCTACGGTCCTGCCGGACGGCAGCTTGCATGGTCTGTTTTTCTCCTTCCGTATGTGGAGCAGAAACCTCTCTATGATCGCATCGACACGGGTAAACCGTTCGATGCACCGGAGAATGCCGAAGCGGCTGCCACTATCTTGCCGCTTTATATCTGCCCCAGCGCGACCAACCAGCGTGAATTGCGACAGGGACGTGGTCCATGCGATTACGGGGGTATCTACGGGGAACGCATCACCAGCCCCAACAATCCGCCCAAGGGGATGATGCTCTATGACTGCGCACTGACGGTGGCCGACTGCACGGACGGGACATCCTGCACGCTGATCATTTCGGAGGACTCGGGATTCCGCGACGGTCAGTGGATCAACGGTCTGAACGTGTTTGATCAGGCTTTCGCCATCAACAAAGCCCCGGCTTTCGAGAACGACATCCGGAGCAAACACCCGGGCGGTGCGAACGCACTTTTTACGGACGGATCGGTGCACTTTCTTAAGGAAACGATGGATCTGAAAGTCCTGGCGGCCCTTTGCACCCGCGCGGGTGGAGAGGTTGTCGGTGAATGGTGATCGGATATCGCGCTGGCGGTCAGCGCGGCGCTCGGAGGGGTTGGTGTGAGTTCCGAGGGGAAAAGACTTAACAGAAAGGAGCCATTGATGCGCAGACGTGTAAGCCTTTTCCTCCTGACCCCCGTCGTGCTGATGGCAGTTAAAGCAAAAGTTGATGCCGGCCCGTATGATCCCGCTGCGGGTCAACCGGGTTCCCTGGCGGTTCATATGTCCGATCCCGCATTTGTAGGATGGGCAAGCGGCTGGCGGGATTATCAGCCGGGAGCGAATGTTTCCATCACCTGGCAAACCCCAAACAAGGCCCTGGGACCGGCGGTGGGTAATTCGTTCGATGTTGTCAGTCTGGGAGAAGGGGGAAGCATCGTCCTGACATTCGATCGGCCAATTTTCGACGGACCCGGTTGGGACTTCGCCGTGTTTGAAAACAGCTTTAGCGATACCTTTCTGGAACTTGCGTACGTGGAAGTTTCCAGTGATGGAGTCAATTACTTCCGGTTTCCCAACGATTCCCTCACACCCGGCCCTGTGGGGCCATATGGCGCCGTGGACCCGACAAATATCACCGGTTTGGCTGGTAAATACCGGCAGGGTTGGGGAACCCCGTTCGACCTAGCCGTTTTGGTCGGAATATCGCCCCTATTAGATTTCAGCAACATTCAATTTGTTCGCATTTTGGACATCATTGGAGACGGGACCTATCGGGACACGTCGGGAGACCCGATTTACGACCCTTACCCGACCACGGGTTCCGCAGGATTTGACCTCGACGCCGTGGGAGTTCGGTATTTTGCTCCGGAAGCGCACATTGTTCCCGAGCCATCCGCGCTCGCCATCCTGTTAACGGCAATCCCGTTTATAGGAGTCAAGCTTGGCCGAAAATTTTGGAATGCAAAATCGGCCGGTGTGATTCAGAGGACTGAATCAGTTGGTGACCAGGTTACTCTTTCCTAAGTCGTCACATTTCTGCTGAGGAGGTGCATCCATGAGAAGCAAGCTGCGAAACGCTGTGTGGAAAACGACGCTCGCTGCGGTGGGCGTTTTGATCTGTCTCCCGGTACGGGCGGGGGTGGTTGATTTTGAGGACGTGGGGGCCACGCTGCCACCCAATTCCTACTGGAACGGTTCGCCGAATGACGGCCATAACACGTTCACTTCCAACGGGTTTGTGTTCCACAACAATTACACCCAGGCCTGGGATGTATGGGATGGATTTGCTTACTCGAATAAAACGGATACGACCACGCCCGGCTACACCAATCAGTATTCCGCGATTACCGGAAGCGGTGCCAGCGGTTCGCCCACGTATGGAGTCTCATTCGTCAATCTGTGGGGGGATCTCCCGAAGATCGACGTGCCCGCGGGGGTCGCTCTCCAATCGATGCAGGTGACGAATACGACCTACGCCTATCTCTCCATGCGCGATGGGGATGCTTTCGCCAAGAAGTTTGGCGGTTCATCGGGAAATGATCCCGACTGGTTTAAACTCATTATTTACGGGAAAGACCTGGCCAATCAGTTGCTGGGCACCGTGGAGTTCTATCTGGCTGATTTCCGCTTTGCGGACAACACGCTTGATTACATTGTTAACTGGTGGGCCACGGTGGATCTCACTCCGATCAGTTCCGCGCGGATTCTCGAATTTTCGCTGCATTCTTCTGACGTGGGACCGTGGGGCATGAACACTCCGGCCTATTTCGCGCTGGACAATATCGTTTTCCAAACGCTCGGCGGCGGGGCGGAAGTCGTCCCGGAACCGGCGAGCCTCGCCCTTCTGGCCAGCGGACTCGCCGCGGCAGGGGCTGGCGCATGGCTGCGGCGCCGCAGACGTGCTGGGACGGAGCATCATGCCGGCACCCGAAAACCAGCCATGGGAATCGCTGAAACAGCCGTGTGAAACTCGGCGATGACTTGATGTTCAGCCCGTGGACCGGGAAGCAAGGCACAAGCCCCGACTCCGCGGCACCATGGAAAAACCCCTCCGAGGACGTCGTCTCATCACGGCGTCTCAGGGCCCCGGGCTCCCCTCCCCGGGGCCTTCTCTTTTCTCCGGGAGCAAGGAACTGCCATCAATCGAGAGGCACGACGTCGGTGCCGCGGGAATCCACCGAAATGAACCGTTGCCCGTCCACAACAATTTGGTAGCGCGTGCCCGCCTGGGCGTGGATGACCGCCTGGTGTCCTTCCAGTTTAACAGGGAACGGCGAAACCACGCGGTGGGCCTCGTTGGCCGCGACTTCCAGTCGGTGCGGTTTCCCGTCCAGGGCCAGACGTAAATTCACGAGGGCGCACGGGTTGATGAAAGGCCCCTGGCGGCGTTGGAGTCGGATGTGGAAGGAGTCAGGCAGCAGTCCGGCGTAATCTCCTTCTTCGCGGGGAACCTGCATCTGTTCTCCTGCAATGAGGATTCCCTCCGCCAGGTGGTGCCAGTCGAGGGTATTGTCATAAGGGGCGAGCAGCGTCAGGGAATACGCATAAACCAGGCCGCACCACTGCACGGGCAACCCGATCCAGTTGGGTGCCCGCCAGTTGGTCGCCCCGTACACTGGAACGGTCGCATAGAGCATCACCGGGTATTCACCCCACAGATAAACAAAGGGGATGCCCGTGAGAGCCCAGCGGCGAGCCAGTTCCAGGTACTCCTTGTTGCCGGTGAGCTGGTAGCCTCGCACATAGGCGTGGACCAGATGGGCGGAAGCCAGAATGTCGGGAGTGTGCAAGGATAATTCCCAGGTCTGCGCCCCGCGGGGAGTACGAAACCGCTTCATGTATTCCAGGGTTTTGATACCTGCCTCCAGCGCCCGTCTGTTCCCTGTGAAGTAGGCGGCATCAAGGAGAAGCACCGCAAACCGCCCGCAATAGCCGCTGGCCGTGTCTTCAAAATGCCCCTTTTGGTAGGGCCCCTGATAACGAAATGAACCGTCCTCCCGCTGCTGCCGCAGAATGCTCTCCACCTGGTTTTGCGTCATCTGGAGCCACTGTTCCGCCCGACCAGTCAAGAACCAGGCGGCTTCATCCGGCAAATGCGCCCCACCAGGGACCAGTTCCGGAACCTCCGGCAACTTGCCGGAAAGTCGCCAGATTGTGGACACCATATCCACGTGAAATCTTCGCACCCAGTTGGGCTCCACGCAGTGTCCCCAACCGTTTTCATTGTGGATGGGTCCCTCTGTCAGGGCCCACAGGCACAGGTCCCTTTGGGCGTCCCGACCGCGAGGCGGTTCCGGAAGGTCGGGCAACCCCTTACGCGCAACAGCCCAAAGGATTTGCTCTTCCAGCCGGGCGTCTCCCACGCGCAGAACGGCATTGATGCGGTGGCCGCGCAATGCCATCCGGTGGTCCGTCGTGCCATCGAAAACGTTGGGAGTGGCGTAGACGGGCTGCAAATGCATGTCGTCCCACGAGAGGGCAACTCCCGTTCGATCTGTGACGAAGGCCATCAGGGGCATCGTCACTTTGATTGGATCCGGGGCAAAACGCACATGTTCTTCTGTCTCGATATCCAGCGTGGAAGAGCTCCGTTCCCCCTTGCCCAGATATTCCAGGCCAGCAAACAGTCCCTGCTGCAGAAGTCCCACGGGGCGCACCACGGGCCCCTCCACTTCATCCCCGGCCGATCCAGTTGCTTCCAAATTGAAGGCGATTTCGCCATTGTGGATGTGGATTTGGACGCGGACGCCCTCTCCCACCAGGGCGACATTATCTCCCTGATTGCTGATGGAAAGTTTGGGAACCCGAGTGATGAAGCCTGGGCCTTCCACAGCGGCGGGTGCGACGATCGGGGCTATCGCCACCACGGTTTCCTGCCCCCGACGAATGCGTGCCGCGTTATCCGGGGGTGATATCTCAAGCTGGTAGCCTCCAGGCAGGTCGCCCGGCACCGTGGTCCAGTCGGCTGAGAGCGAATCCTCGTAAATCCACACCACCCGCTGCAGGCTTTGCCCTGGCTCCGGCAACTGTATCTCAATTGCGACACCTTCGAGCACCCGGTCGCGCCGGCGGGGAACCTCGACAACTCTTTGATCCTTCGCGGGGATCTGAACCTTTCCATTTCCAGTGATCACCCAGACCAGTGTTGGTGTCTTGTTGATGAGATTGAAGCGGACGCTCTTCTCAGTAACAGTGATCTCTCCCACGGCGACGTCCAATATTTTCATCGTGGTGACACGAACACGACGAATCTCGTAAACACCGGGGGCCACCCCGGGATCGAGCCGTAATTGCTTCAGGCCACCCGGGGTGACAATTTCCACCCGATACTCGTGCCACAGTCCGTCCGCCTGGAGTGGAAAATGGCGGACCTTATCTTCACCCCATTGCGAAGATCGGCCGCAGGTCCAGTACACAGCCCCGCCTGTGGCCACCGTGGTCCGCAGCTCAACGATCACCTCGCAGGCGTCGGCGGGAATCGAAAGCGGCCGGGCCAGATACGGATCTTCCCCAAAACTCTCCACGACGAGAACGCCATCCCGGACGGACAAACGGCACTGGTTGATCGCTTGAAACCCGCCCGTGTCTGCGTCAAACGTGATGTCGATGGTCTCTCCGCGAATTCTTGGGACGGGAAGGCTGGGCCAGGTCGGGGGCGATGGCTCGCCGCAAACGCAGATCGGCAGACCCACCATCAGGAGCAGTGCGGCCAAAAAAGGACTCTTCATGAGAGGCTCCTTTCGCTGGAGGTTCAAGTGACTGCTCCGATTCAGCGTCCGATTGGGCAGGGGAATTTGTCAAGGTGTTTCAACGTCACAACATGACTTTTGGAGGCTCTTGGGCCGAGTGTTTCAAGCTTTGAACAAAGTTCTGCCCGGACAAAGTTCCGGAAAAGCCAATCATCCACAAACTGCCCCTGTTACCCCGCGAATTTTCGCGTGATGGACGGGATTTTTGACGGTTTGGCCACTTTTTCTTGGAATTTGGCATGGACCCTGCTTAAGTCTATCGGGCAAGACGTCATCCCATCGATGGGACACAGGATGAAAACTTGTCAGGTCGGTCTGCGGTGGACCGACAGCTTGTTGGTTCCTCTGGTCCTTAGTATAAGGAGCGACAGGGTGAAGCGCGTGTTGTCTCGTATCTGGCGGGAGGAAGAAGGCGTTTTGACCTTCGAATGGATCCTCCTCATCACGGTCCTCGTGATCGGTGTGGTCGGCGGTCTCAGTGCGGTCCGCGATGCCGTGATCACGGAATTGGGCGATGTGGTCGAGGCCGTCATTTCGCTCGACCAGTCCTATTACATCGCCCATCCGTGGGATGTGCAAGTGCCTGACTGTGTCGTCGATGGCGCGTCCGACTCGTCCTACACCGATTCCGCTGGTATGGATCAGGGTCGCCTGAGCACCGGTGACCTCACTCAGGATCAGCCCGCCATCGGTGATTGCGGCGACGACGTCGAAGATCCGAGCCTGTGATGCAGCCATGAGCTGAAGTCTTCGACAGCTTTGTCGGACTTCCCGTCGTCATCTGAACAACCGGCTCCGCGTGGTGTGATCGCCCCGGAGCCGGTTTTCATTTACGGCGTAGGCACGTTCCCTGACACATCCATTATCCCACCTTTGCCGCGGAACGAAATTTTTCGTCTGTCGTACCGACAATCGTGGAATGAAAATTGCGTAGGAAAGTTTGAGGGATTGAGACCGCGTACAGGTAGCTTATCTTGGGAGAACAAGTATGAAGGCGATTCGATTGATCTGGCGCCATGTGCGGCGAAGCGAGGGAGTTTTGACCTTCGAGTGGATACTGCTCATCACGCTCATTGTGATTGGGATCGTGGGCGGACTGTCAGCCACTCGGGATGCGGTCATCAGCGAACTGGGCGACGTTGTGGGCGCCCTGGTCCACATTGACCAGTCCTACACGGTATCGGCGGATGACACCGGTTGGGGCAACGCCTTCAGTTTCACAGACTCCTTGCCCGAATGTGCCGGCGAACAAAATCGCCCCACAACCGGCCGACCCGACCAGGGGCCTGTGGGCACGTGCTCCAACCCGTGACCAGCGGCCACCTGTTGCCCGGAATCAACACCCACCGGCCACACGTTTTTCTGAAGTAGCTCATGGAACCATAGTTTCGACACGTCTTTGGTTGATAACCGGAGGCTTTACGGCGATGGCCATCTCACAGCTCTGGCAACAGTCCTGGCGACGCCCTGTGGAAGTCGGTCGGTCCGCACGACCGAGGAAGCCGCGGCAATCCTTTCGAGATCGGGAGGCGCGGCGAGGTGTTCTCACTTTTGAATGGGTAATCCTCATCACACTCCTTGTGCTGGGAATTGTAGGGGCTTACACGGCGTTTCGGGACGGGGTGATCGACGAACTCGGCGATATCTGTGGCGCCGTCTTATCGGTGGACCAGTCGTTCGAAACCCACGCTCCGGACGACCTTCCCTGCGCGGGCAGTTGGGGGAGCTGGCAGGACGACGATGCCGGCCAGAACATTGAACGCGGCAGGAACTTATGACAAAAACCTTGGCCGCGGAAGACGCTACCAACGGCCCTGAAAACTTTTCCCTGGAACCAACGACTCATCCGAGTTTTGGGAGGTCTCTTCCTTGAGCATGCTGGATTCTCTCACTGTGGCGGTCGCAGTTCTCGTGATAACTCTGGGGGCGGCCATAACTGACCTGCGGGAACGGCGGATCCCCAACGTCCTGACGGTTCCCGCCATGGCGGCCGGATTGCTTTTTCACGGTCTTCTGCCATGGGGACAAGGGTGGCTGTTCGCTCTGACGGGCTTTGCGCTGGGGGCCGGACTCCTCCTGTTGCCGTACATTCTTGGCGGCGGAGGGATGGGCGACATCAAGCTGCTTGCGGCTTTGGGGACCTGGCTCGGCCCGCGGGGTCTGCTCATCGCCTTTGCTTGTGGTGTCATCGTGGGGGCAGCTTTCACCCTTGTCTGCCTGGTGACCGGAAAGTCGCTGGAAGAACTCGTCCGTCCCATGGCACGAGCCAGCCAACCTCACGACGCCGGCTCGGGTGTGGCCTCCCGAGCGAAGAGGTTCACAACGTCCAGCCGCAAGGCCCTGCCGTTTGCTGTGCCCCTGGCGGTGGGAACCTGGTTGATGGTTGCGATGGCGCTGGTGCGGGGCGGTTGGTACTGAGGCTTCCCGTCAGCAGCGAGGCGCACTTCATTTGTCATTCAATGTTTCGTTCAACTATCGGCACTGAAATTGCACAACGATTTTCACAACCGATGACAGAACCGCGAATAAGAGACCTGAGACAGGAAAGAGGACTTTTCTTCAGTCAGCAAGAGTTTGAACTTTTAGGAGGTTGTCCGTTCTCGTCTGATATCGCGTGCTGTTGTTGATTAAAAGAAACAGTCCCTGTGCTGTGTTGCTCATTTGTAACAAAGGAGACGTGGCTCAATGAAACGTATCAGTCCCGCGGGTGTGACATTTATCGTGGTGGCCATTATGGTGGGATTGGGGGCGGCCTACGCGGTTCGGCATCTCTCCCGACCTGCCGAGCAGCAGGCTAAAGCCGCCGGTCGCAAGATGGCCAAAATCGTGGTCGCCAAGTACAACCTCGGCCAGTACACACGGATTATCGACGACTACGTGGAAGAGGTGGCTGTGCCCGCCGACAAAGTCCCGGAAGGGGCGGTGACGCTGAAGTCTCGGGCACTCTACCGCCTGGCCAAGGTGACAATTCCTGCCGGCCAACCGATTCGGGAACAGGATCTTTACGAAGTGGGGGAAGTCCCCTTACTGTCCGAACGATTGCCGCCGGGTTATCGTGCCGTGACCCTGGCCGTGGATGCCAAGGCGGCGGTCAACGGCATGATTCAGCCGGAAAGCCTTGTGGACATCACGCTCACGGTGAAGAACGATCGCCCGGAATTTGGTGGGATGGCCACTCTGACACTTCTGCGGCGGGTTCGTGTGCTGGCGACCAGTCGGAACCGCTTCCCGGCCGCCGAAGACCGTCCCACTGATCTCCGTAACATCACCGTGGCGGTGACCCCCGAGCAGGCCAACAAGCTCATTTTAGCAGAAAAGTACGGTACGCTGAGCGTGGTTCTGTGCAGCCAGCAGGAGGACGGCGCGGTTCCCACAGACCATCCGGAAAACAGCGCGATTGCGGCGATTCCGACCGCCACCACCTCACCTCAGCCGGAAGCAGCGAATCAGCTCGCGGGTTCCAACCTGGTCAATATTTACACGCTCCTGGGGATCTCCCCGCTTCAGCCGCAACCCGAGACTCTCAAACCCGAGACCAAGACCGCCCAGATTTGGAGGGGAAGTGAAGTCCAGGAGGTGACGTTTGCCAGCTGGCAAATTCGGGAAGCGGAAAACGCGACCTTGGTCGCTCAGGGTCGGGAACCGCAACCGTTCACGCCGGGCGCACTGAACGGCAATGCCTCCGCGCCTAAGGCGAACAGCGAGGAGGACTGCCCGGAATGTGCTGCCAAGCGGGCGAAAGAGGCGGCCCGGGCTAGCGCCGGGAGTGCTTCGCCGACGCCGGCTCCGCATCCTGCCGTGCTCCCCGGACAGGCAAATACCGGAACGAGTGGCTACGGCCGGGTGGTGACTGTCCCGGTGGCTCGGACATCCGCCGCCAGGCCGTGATGGCGACGCAAGGTGATTTGCTTGTTGCTGACCTGCCAGACCGACGGACGCACGAAGGAACACACCAGGGCATGCTGAAGAGAGTGGAAACCGACCCATGATGAACCTGTTCTACCGACAGAGCGACACACCCGGGAATGGCCGAGGCCAGGTCTCCGCCACCTCCGACCCGCGCGAGAAATGGGAAGCCGAATTCCAGAAGCTGAAAACCCGGCTCCATCGCGAGGTGATCGAGTCGCTGGACCTTTCCCGGTTGGCCAAAATGGACGAAACACAACTCCGCCGTCATCTGCGGAACCTCACAGAGGCCGTCCTCCGCAGCCGACCGGAACTCCTCGGCAATATCGACGAGGAACGCCTGGTTGACGAGTTGATGGCGGAGTCGTTCGGCTTGGGACCACTTGAACCCTACATGCAGGATCCGGACGTCACGGACATCCTCGTCAATGGTCCCTACGAAGTGTATGTGGAGAGGTGCGGACGCCTCCAGGCAACGAACACTGTCTTTGCCGACGAGGAACACCTCCTCCAGATTATTCAGCGGATCGTTTCTCGCGTGGGACGCCGCATCGACGAGCAGAACCCGATGGTGGATGCCCGGCTGCCCGACGGTTCCCGCGTCAACGCCGTGATTCCTCCACTTTCCTTGCGTGGACCGGTCCTCTCCATCCGCCGCTTTGGGCACGAACGGCTCAAGATGGACGATCTGCTCCGTCTGGGTTCGATCTGTCCAGAAATGGTGACACTCCTTCAGGCGGCTGTGGAGGGACGGATCAACATTCTCATCAGCGGGGGAGCCGGCTCGGGAAAGACCACCCTTCTCAACAATCTCTCGGCGTTCATTCCAGAAGACGAACGTTTGGTGACGATTGAGGATTCGGCCGAGTTACGCCTCCAACGAAAACACGTGGTGAGTCTGGAAACACGCATCGCCAACGCGGAAGGCCGGGGCGAGGTGACACCCCGCGATCTGGTCCGCAACGCCCTGCGAATGCGGCCGGACAGAATTATCCTCGGCGAGGTCCGCGGCGCGGAAGCCCTCGATATGCTCCAGGCCATGAACACGGGGCACGAAGGATCCCTCACCACCATCCACGCCAACGATACCCGCGACGCTCTCTCACGCCTGGAAGTGATGGTGGGAATGGCGGGATTCGAGCTGCCAGTACCGATTGTGCGTCAGTACATCGCTTCCGCCATCACACTCGTTGTACATCTGGCGAGATTAAAAGGCGGTGTACGAAAGGTGATGCGGATCTCGGAAATTGTGGGCTTCACCAATGGGGATTATGAACTTCAGGAACTGTTTGGTTTCCGTCAGGAAGGTGTGGACGAAGAAGGGGTGGCCAAGGGACATTTCTACGCTACCGGCAACGTCCCCCGCTTTCTGACTCGCCTGGAAGAGCAGGGCATCTTCCTTCCCGAGTCGCTCTTCACAAAACGCCTCATCGAAACCACGAGCAATCGCTCTTGAAAAGGAGGTTTCCATCGATGCCATGGCATGAATGGCTGTATCCTGTTCTGACATTCACCACCGTCAGCGGACTTCTGCTTTTGATCGCACTACGCTTTCTGGGGAAACAGGCGTCCGGGCAGAAGGACCGGGAGGATTTCGATCCGGCGGACCTTGTGTATGTGTCGCCGGAAAAAGCTGCCCGAACTCGTCTGGACCGGTGGTTTTATGAACTTTTGGAAGCCGCGGGAAGCACCCTGGACCGCACCACGGCCAGCATGATCCCCGCAGCGACGGCGGTTCTGGGGGCTGCCGTGTGCCTGGTTCTCTTTGATGATTTCCTCCTGGCCATGCTCGGGACGTTGGTCGGGGCCGTGATTCCTCTGGCGTGGTGGAAGTTCCGAGCGTGGCGACGCATCACCGCGATGCGCAAGGAGCTACCCTCCACGCTGGAGCTGTTTGCTGATGCCGTGCGGAGTGGGCTGTCGCTGGAACGTGCCGCGGTCCTCGCCGCTGAAGAAAGCAAAGGCCCGCTTCAAAACGAATTCCGTTGGTGTGCCGCCCAGCTCGAACTGGGACATTCTCCCCAGCGCGTTATGGAACGCATGTCTTACCGGATTCCGCTGCCGGAATTTCGGATTTTTGCCACCGCAGTCCTGGTTCATCGCCGAACCGGAGGCGATCTCGCCAATCTCGCCAGTCGGCTCGCCCGATCGGCGCGGGAACGCTCGGAATTTCGTGGACATATGAAGGCGGTCACCGCGGGCAGTCGGCTTTCCGTCCTCGGATTGACTGTGGGGATTCTCATCGCGGTGGCGGTGCTGGGCTGGTCCCGGCCGGAATACATCCAGCAGTTCCTAACCCATCCCCGCGGGCCAACCTTACTTGGTATCGCAGGATGCCTGCAACTGGTGGGGCTGCTGTGGGTGTGGCGCATTCTCCAGGTGAAATACTGAACTCCAGGGCTTGTCATCCGAACAGCTTTTCGGCTTGTGGATTGTCGGATTAAGAAAACTCGTCGACTCATCATATTCGCTGAGGTATCCACTCTATGACGCCGATCGATCTGGGAGCCTTGAACGAGATTATCGCCTTCTGGAACGACTGGGGACTTTCCCTGTTGACCTTTCTGAGCGTCGTCGTCATCGCCCTGCTGGCGCGAAGAATCTGGCTGTGGGCACGGACGAAGAACCCCACGGATAGCGCCTCCATAAAGCCCCCAATTCTTGACCCCGAACTGGAAGATGAGGGCGCTTTCGGGGCTTTAACACCGGCATTGGCTGCCCAGATTCCGGAATCCGCCAAGGAAACAAGGGATTTTCAGCTTCTCTTAAAGCAGGCAGGATTTTACCATCCCGCAGCGCGCAACACGATCTACGCTTTTCGATTCCTGCTGCTGGTCACGCCGCTTATCATCGCCGGGGTGTGTGCCGTTCTGGCCGATCCCCAGTGGACCTGGCACATTCTCGGGGTGGGACTTTTCAGCGGCGTGGTGCTGTCGATTATTCCCAGGCTTTATGTGTACTTCCGGCGGAAGACGCGGTACGAGGAGATTCGCAGCGGCCTGGCCGACACGGTTGACATGCTCAGCATGTGTTTGACGGGCGGCCTCAATCTCCTGGATAGTCTGGAACATGTGGCTGGCCAGATGGGGGCCTACCCTGCACTTGCTGAGGAACTCAGGCTCGTCAAACGGCAGGCCGAGGTGAGCAGCCTCAAGCTGGCCCTCGAGGACCTCACCCGGCGGGTGGATCTGCCCGAGATGCGTCAGCTCGCCGCCGTACTTGCCCGGGGAACCCAATTGGGCAGCCAGCTCGCCAGCTCGCTTCACGATCACGCGGATCATCTCCGCGTCTCGTTGCGGCAAGCGGCACTTGCGCGAGCCAACAAGGCCCCGGTCAAGCTCGTGCTCCCGATTTTGTTCTGCCTGGCGCCGGCCGCTCTGATTATCCTCACAGCTCCGGCTATACTGGAGTTGCGGAATTTCTTTGTGGCGGATACCCAGACCAGTCCGGCTGCGCAGGGTGTAACGTTCGGAACCAATACCGTCATCGAAGCGATGAAACAGCTTGATCAAAAGGTGAATGTGGCTGTGCCTGTTGTTTCCGGGCAAGCGCCGTTGCCGGAGTGATGTCCGCTCTGGATGGGCAAATTCGCCAAATTCGACAAAACCGACAGAGAAGCACCGCCCCAGTATGTGGGGCGGTTTTGTTTTCTGGAGCCCCGAGTTTCCTCGCCACAAGCCTTCCATCCCTCACGAAGCCAATCCCCTGGCGGGTAAGCTGCCTTCCCAGCGGATCGTATCCGCCGGACCGTAAAACCGCCAAACCCCGCCCCTTTCACGCGACTCTCACTGCCAAATATAAGCTAAGTTTTTTTGTGGAAGGAAGAAATTCTTCTCGCCATCCGCAATTTTGACGCACCTCAGGTGGCGATCATTGGCTTCGGCCTCTGAGGTGAAGTTTTCGGCAAGGGCTTGTGTTGGTTCAGTGGGGTGGAATGCGGAATGCCACCCTGGGTATCTGAAAAAGTTGGCTTCAAGAGGTTGTAAGGAGTTAACCGGCGAATGGGTCAGCTTCCGACTATGCGACCGATGGCTCCAACGGCGAGGACGTCGGAAACGCGCCTCTCGTTTGATGAACTCAAGCAGCGAATCCACAGCAAGCTGGTGGATAAACTCGATCTTTCCAAAATCGGCCAGCTTGAAGGCGAGGTGCTCCGCCGGGAAATCCGCCTTCTGGTGGAGCATCTCTGCGACAGCGAAAACACAATGCTTAACCGCTCCGAGCGAGAGCGGCTGATCGACGAGGTGCTGGATGAAACCTTCGGCCTGGGACCGCTCGAATCGCTGCTCAAGGATCCCACGATCAGCGACATCCTCATTAACGGTCCCAAAAACGTGTATGTGGAACGTCGCGGAAAGCTGGAAAAAACGAACGTCACATTCCGCGACAACGAGCATCTCCTCCAGATCATTGACCGCATCATATCCAAAGTGGGCCGGCGTGTGGATGAGACCTGTCCCATGGTCGATGCCCGCATGCCGGACGGCTCTCGTTTCAACGCCATCATTCCGCCACTGGCGCTTGATGGACCGGCGGTGTCCATCCGTCGGTTTGGTCGGAATCCTCTCAAGCTGGAGGATTTGCTCAACCTGAAGGCCCTCACCCCGGAAATGGTGATGCTGCTGGAAGGCGCTATCAAAGCCCGGCTGAATATCATCATCGCCGGTGGTACAGGTTCCGGTAAAACGACGCTGCTCAATGTTCTCTCCAGTTTTATTCCCAATAACGAACGTATTGTGACGATCGAAGACGCCGCGGAATTGCAGCTCCAGCAGGAACACGTCGTACGGTTGGAGACGCGGCCTCCCAATATTGAAGGGAAGGGGGCGATTACGGCCACCGACCTGGTCCGCAACGCCCTGCGTATGCGGCCGGAGCGGATCATCATCGGTGAGTGCCGTGGTCCCGAAGCCCTCGACATGCTCCAGGCCATGAATACCGGTCACGAGGGTTCGATGACCACGCTCCACGCGAACTCGCCGCGGGATGCCCTCGCCCGGCTGGAAACCATGATCATGATGGCCGGTTTTGAACTGCCACTTAAGGCCATGCGGACACAGATTGCCAGCGCGGTGAATTTGCTCATTCAGGCCAACCGACTCCAGGGGGGTGTGCGGCGCGTCACGCACATCACGGAAGTGGTGGGTATGGAGCAGGATACGATCATCACCCAGGACATTTTCCGATTTGAGCAGGATGGCGTGGATGAAAAAGGTCGGGCCTATGGAAAATTCGTGGCCACCGGTGTGCGTCCGACCTTCATGCCGCGTCTGGAGGCGCGGGGAATTCGGCTGCCGCCCACCATCTTCCGGCAGCGAGTCATGATGGAGGCCTGACCGTCCTCGCACGACCTGCGGCAGTTGCAGGGACCCAAACAACAACTCAGCATGTTTTGCCAGAAATCCAAGGCCCAGGTGAGTTGAAATATGGTGCATCCAACCTTGCTGATCGGGATCGCCGTTTTTGTGGCGGTGTCGGCTCTCATTCTGGGAGCCGCTACGCTCTTTGGCCATCGCTCCGAGGATCGCCTGCAAACGCGTTTGGAGACGTTCACCCGCCGCCCCCAGCGCGGTCAGGAAGGCGCGGCTAGCCAGAAAATCCTCGCGGAAAGCATCCATCAAAAAGAGAATTTCTTGGATCAGCTTCTGGAACGCTTTCCCAGTGTTTACCGCCTCGTCGAACAGGCAGACGTGCCGATTTCTCCAGGCCGACTGCTCCTGGTCAGTCTCGCGTTGATGGCCGGCGCCGTGGTCGCCACGGTTGTCTTTCGACTACCCTGGACCGTGGGGGCGATCATGGTGCCCGGTCTGGGATGCCTGCCCCTTCTCTGGCTTTTGTGGCGGCGCAAGCGCCGCTTGAAGGCCTTTGCTGCCCAACTTCCGGAGGCACTCGATATGCTGGCCCGTTCCCTGCGGGCAGGGCAGAGCCTGGCATCTGGTTTCGGGCTTGTCGCGAAAGAAGTGCCAGCACCTCTGGGAAAAGAGTTCGGACGGGTTTTCGATGAACAAAACCTTGGTGTCCCCCTGGAGGAGTCGCTGCGTGATCTCGCTGACCGAATTCCCAACATGGACCTGAAATTCTTCGCCACGGCGGTGGTGCTCCAGCGGCAGACCGGCGGTGACCTCGCTGAAATCCTCGATCGAATCAGCAGCCTCATCCGCGAAAGGTTTAACATCTGGGGGCAGGTTCAGGCCCTGACCGGCGAAGGCCGGTTATCGGGAATCGTCCTCATGGCTTTGCCGGTGGTTATATTCCTGGCCGTTTATTATCTCAATCGCGACTATGTGATGATGTTATTCACCGATCCACTGGGCAAGAAAATGCTGGCCACGGCGATTGTCATGCAGGTTATTGGGGCGCTGGTGATTCGCAAGATTGTCAATATTAAAGTATGAGTATTTTGGATATACATTTTCGTTGCGATTGGTAGAGACATATGTGAAAAGTTTATGGATTTCATGCCATGACGGATAATCTGATAATCATTGCCCAGAGTCTGGATTTTGCCGTGCTGCTGCCCTACGCGGTCTTCGGGATGTTCGCTGCACTGGCGTTCTGGGTACTGGAGTTCCTCACCGGTCGCCAGCCGCGAAGGGTCGAAAGGATCCAGGAGCTAGCGCGGACACCCCGTCAGCGGATGACATCCGATGAACTGGCCCAGCGACCTGCGAGTAAACTGACCGAGGTTTTGGAAAAAGCGACGCCCGCGCTGGCAAAGCCGCTGGAACCTAAATCCGAAGTGGAACGTAGCCGCCTGAAACAGCGTCTCGCGGAAGCCGGATTCCGTGGCGACAAAGCTGTTCAAATCTTTCTGGGCCTCAAATTCGCAGCACTCCTGGGTGGATTTTTGCTGGGCGGTTCGGTGAGCCTGGGGTTGTGGGGTTTGTCGAGAAGCACGACCACGTCCGCCGTGATCATCGGAGGACTGGCCTTTTATGTGCCGGATCTCGTATTGTGGTTCATTGGAAAAAAACGCAAGGAGGCCATTTTTCTCGGGCTGCCGGATGCCCTTGACCTGCTCGTGGTTTGTGTGGAGGCGGGGCTGGGCCTGGATCAGGCCATGCGAAAGGTCACGGAAGAATTGGCCAGTTCACATCCGGTGATCGCCAAGGAATTCGCGCTGGCCAACCTCCAGTTGCAGATGGGGCGTCCCCGCGCGGAGGTCCTCCACGAGATGGGAGTCCGCACAGGCGTACAGGACATGCGCGCTCTGGCGGCCGTTATCATCCAGGCGGAAAAATTTGGCTCGAGTATCGCTCAGGCCCTTCGCGCTCAAAGTGAATCAATGCGGACACGCCGTCGCCAGATGGCGGAGGAGCGGGCTCAGAAAACCGCCGTCAAATTGATTTTCCCCCTTGTGCTGTTCATTTTCCCAGGGATCTTCGTGGTGCTTGTGGGACCGGCGGCCATCACGATGATCCGCGAACTCTTCCCGATGATGGCCGGTCGATGAGTGGCGCCTCGTCTCGGAGTTTGCCAGGCTCGACCCATCGGAAGTGGCGATAGGCGCACGATAGGTCACGACGGCGGCAACCTCCCAGCAACCCGGCGCTGCCTGAGAGCAAAACACAAAACCGCACTCGGCCGGCAACTCTCGATATGCTGTCGGGGCGTTTCATGAATTTCCTCGACCGCAATCGGATCGATTTGGCCATGCTGCCATGTATTGCCGGGGCGATTAATGAATCGCCCCTACCGGTGAATCCGCCTCGTGCCCGAGGCAAAACGCAGGATCTCGCCCGCGGACGTGACGAGCACGTCCCTCCGACGTTGTCGGGGCCATTCATGAATTGCCCCTACCAGTGCACAGCCTCTCGTGGCCGCAGCAAAACGCAGTGCCATTTGACGCGGTGGAACGCATCCCTGCAAAGGACGCCGTGGAAGGCGTCTCTTCAAGGGACGCGGTGGCGCGCGTCCCTCGAAAGATTGGGTTGCAGGGTCGGGTTCCACCTGAGCCCACCTGCCTGCTCACGGGACGGATTGGAGGGCGCGGTTTCACCCGGGTTATGGAAATCCTGCGGGGAAGGCCTTTTTCAATCGCTTGGTCGGTGCTACTGTCCGCGCGATCTGGGACCAGCCCAACGGGTGGTTTGCCACCGCATGGGTGGTGCCGTTCCAACTGGAAAGGTGTTATAATGGTCCGCGTGGAGGGACGCGATGTGGGGCACCGCACCCGGGAGGAAGTGCCCGTCTCGCACGATTGGGCTCTCGTTTTTGTGAAACAATCTGCTCGAAAGGAGCCGGACCATGGTCTCGCCCGAAATGTTGCGCCGCTATCCGTACTTCGCCAAAATCAGCGAAGAATCCCTCAAGGAAATCGCCATGATGGCCGAGGAGCGGTCTTATCCCGCCGGACTTCAACTTTTTAATGAGGGCGATCCGGCCGACTATCTCAACATCATTGTCGAGGGCGAGGTGCAGATTCAGTATCAGCTCGGCAATGGGGAGAAGCGGACGGTGGATACGCTGGTCCCCGGCGACATCCTGGTATGGTCGGCCCTTATCGAACCTTACCGGACGACCGCGATCGGAACGACTTCCAAACCGACGAAAGTCATCGCCATCAAGGCCAAGCCGTTACGGGAACTCTGCGATCGTGATCCAATGGTCGGTTACCAGTTGACACGCGAAATCGCCAAGCTCCTGGCCCATCGCCTGGAGAGCGCACGCGTTCAGTTGGCGGCCGCTTGAGAGGTTTGCAAACTGGAATGGGCGCATGCACGAAGTGGCCCTCGTCGAGTCCCTCCTTCAATCGGTTCAGGAGCACATTCACGACAGCGGTGTGACTGGGCAAGTTCGCCGGGTGGAGGTGGTCATTGGAAGGCTTTCCGGCGTGGTGCCCGAGGCGTTCCGTTTTGCCTTCGAGGTGCTCAGTCCGGATGTCCTGGGGCCCGGGTGCGAACTTGTTATCCGCGAGATACCGGCGGTCTGCCGGTGCCGTCAATGCGGAGCCGTCTCCGAATTGAGCGAAATGATCCTCTATTGTCCGCGGTGTCAAAGTGATGACGTTCTCATCGAAGGGGGACGCGATTTGTTGCTCCAGTCGATAGAATTGGACGAAGAGGCAGAGTCCGGAGATCCTCGGCCCGGGGAACCCGATTAAAGTGGCGGTTGTTCCGCCGGTGAGGGTTCGCGGTCGTCCATCGAGATTGGGACCAACCTCAGAAGGTGCGTCCCCGGCCGTGCGGACTTTCGATAACAGGCGGAGTTCCACGTCTCGATCGATGCCGTCACACCATGACGGCGGCAGGTTTGCCCGGACGTGCTCAAATGCTCATTGGGTCAGGCGCCGGGGGCCGGCCCCTGCCATTCCCTGCTGAAAACAACCCGGTTAGGATCGTGGCTCTATGAAAATCGTAGCGGCGAAGAAAATCTTAAAGGCGAACGATCAGTTGGCGGCCGCCAACCGAAGATTCTTCCACCAATCGGGAGTGTTTGTGGTCAACATTTTGGGTTCACCGGGTGGTGGGAAAACCTCGCTCATTGAAGCGCTCGCCGCCACGCTCAACGGCAAAGGACCCCTTGCGGTGATCGAGGGCGATCTGGCCGGGACGGTGGACGCAGAGCGGCTTTCCGCCCGAGGGTTGCCCGTCGTCCAGATCACCACAGAGGGAGCCTGCCATCTGGACGCCAATATGGTGGCAGCAGCGGTGGACGGCCTGCCACTGTCCCGGGGTGGTTGGTTGTTCATTGAGAACGTGGGCAACCTCGTCTGTCCCGCTGGGTTCGACCTGGGAGAGGATCTACGGATCGTGATCCTGAGCGTCCCGGAAGGCGACGACAAAGTCATCAAATATCCCACCATTTTTCAATCCACGCAGGCAGTGGTTATCAGCAAAATAGATCTGCTTCCTTATTTCGAGTTTCAGCCGCAGCGGGTCAGGGAGACGCTTTGCCGATTGAATCCTGACGCCGCCGTGTTTGAAGTCTCTGCAAAAACCGGACAGGGCATGGGGGAACTTGCGGAATGGCTGGTCGCGCGGCGGACGGCGGCCGAATCTAAAGCGGGCGGTTGATGTCTCATCCCCGAAAGATGATGGAGGGCTACAGGGAGATCGACAGTGGCGCGGAGTCAACCCAACTCCAAGTTGCGGATTCTTTTTCTTTGCACGGGCAATTCGTGTCGCAGTCAGATGGCCGAGGGCTGGGCAAGGCACCTGAAAGGTGACGTCATCGAAGCCCACTCGGCGGGCGTTCAACCTCATGGCCTGAACCCGTGGGCGGTCCGCGTCATGGCAGAAGCCGGGGTGGATATTTCCGGCCATCGCAGCAAACACCTGGACGAGGTTCTCCATATTCCCTTCGATTATGTGATTACCGTGTGCGACGACGCCGCGGAAAACTGCCCCGTTTTTCCCGGTACAACCACGCGCCTCCACGTGGGATTTCCCGATCCCCCGCGTCTTGCTCGCGGATTGACTGACGATGAAGCGATTCTGAGGATCTATCGCCAGGTGCGAGATGCCATCCGGCGGTTTGTGGAGACGCTGCCAGAATCCCTTCCCCCGCGGCAGGCATGATTCGGGCAAGCGCGGTTTAGAGTGAGGCAGCAGGGAAACCCACGCAGGCCAACGTAAGTTGTCTGCCGGCTTAACAGTCAGGACACGGCGTCGTGATCAGGCCGCGTCACTGGTGGTGGATTCTTTCCAGAAGAATCCGATTCGGCTGGGGCGGTAGGTGCGAACGTCCCATTGTTCGGGAAGGGGAAGCTGCGAGAAATCATAGCGGTCGTGGGCCTCGACCACGACAACACTGTCGGATGGCAATTCTCGCATCAATCCGGTGATCAGCTCCTTCATTGCGTCCCCGGCCTCAGTGTACAGTTCATACGGTGGGCAGCAGAAAGCGACATGGGGTTGCCTGGAGAACGAGGGGTGGTGCTTCCACCAAAGAAAAACGTCAGCCGGGATGATTTCGGCACGCTCGTTCACTCCCAGGTGAGTCACGTTCTTGCGGAGAAACTGGCAGGCGACAGGGTCTTTCTCAATGAAGTAAGCGAAGGAAGCCCCGCGGCTGAGGGCCTCCAGGCCCATGGCACCTGTCCCCGCGAAGATATCGAGCACCACGCTCCCGGGAATGGCCTCGCGGAGGATGTTGAAAACGGCCTCGCGAACCCTGTCGCGCATTGGCCGCACGGACCAATCCCCACTGTACTGGAGACGCCGCCCCTTGAATTCCCCCCCGATGATGCGCAATCCGAGGGGGCGGCGAAACCGCCGCTTTCCGGAGGGTGATACGTCCTCGCTGCGTCCACCCATCGTTTGTTCTCCTTCGGCGGCTGCTGTCTCCAGCGTGCGCTTTAGAGTGTCACTCCTCGTCCCCCGGTTGGCTGGTTTATCCTATTGAACCGAGTGAACCGGGCCACGCGATTTTTTCGCGGGAGACTTACAGTTTGAATGGCTCCGGTGTAAATCCCACGATGATGAAGGCCAGCACCAACCACCCCAGGATCGCGCGTCCCCAGCCCAGCGGTGCTTCGTCATTGGCAGTTGGTGGATGTTCTGGTCCCAGGAGCCCCAGCAGGAAGATCATCAAAAGCCATCCCCAGTAACCGAAGATGACCACCGCGGCAATCGCTGCCAGAAGCAGGAACATCCCCAGGGCATTCGCCCGCTTCCCCAATAAGGCATAGAGAATGTGGCCCCCGTCGAGTTGGCCAATGGGGATTAAATTGAGGGCCGTGATCAGCATGCCGACCCACCCGGCAAACGCCATCGGCCCAACGAGGAGGGTATAACCATCCGGGAGAGGACCTTTGATCCACTGCGTCAGATAGGTGAAAAGAAGAGGTTCTCCCAGTTCCATGAAGGCCGGTCCACGAACAACTGGAACTACCTGGGACTGCTGAATTCCCACAATGGTGAAAACGAGTGTGGGAATAAGCCCAGCCAGCGGTCCGGTGATGCCAATGTCAAACAGCGCCCGGCGATCGAGACGGCGGGTATCCATGGCAATGACCGCCCCGAATGTGCCGATCGGCGAGAACGGCATGGGCAAAAAGAACGGCAGTGTGGCCGGTGCGCCGTAGCGAAGCGCCTGGAGGAAATGCCCCATCTCGTGGGAAAGAAGCACGGCCATGATGCACACCGCGTATTTCAAACCTTCCAGCGGTCTCTGAAATCCCTGCGCCGCCGCGAACGTGCTCAGACAGGTGAGCAGGAAAAGAACGAGAGGGACGACCCATCTGGCCCGGGAAGGCTGTCGCGGCCGCGGGGCAAACTCGGCCCGAGTGACTTCCGGCGCGGGTGGGACCCCCGCCTCGCGGTAAACAGCATCGTCAGAGCGCGATAGATTGTCCCCCGGTTCGTCCTCAAACCAGGACGACCGCCGGTCCTCGGGATAACGCTCGTCGGGGTAGCGAGTCCAATAATCACTCATGGATGCAAAACTCACCAAAAGTTACTGTCGGGTAAAATTTGCCCGAGTAAAGCACCTGGGCAAAACGCCGGGCCGGTGGGCCTGATCAACTCACCATCCGGGGGCGAAACTCGACCGCACAACCCAGGTGGTCGGGCAAAATTGCCACGCCCCAGCTTTACCGTTAGTGTACCATTTCGATGGAGCAGGAAAACCAAGCGAACAATCTGGAACGGCCCGGATTCAGTTACCGACCATCCCGAGCCATGATTTGATTACCCCCTCTTTCAGTATCCCCACTGCGGAGGGATTGCCTCACCCGCGGCGGAAGGCCTCTTCCACGGCGGCCGCCTGCTCCGCTGCGGTTATCGAGGCCGAGACCTGGTAAGTCTGCTCCTCCACGCGGAGATTGGGCGGAACCACCGGGGCAGCTGATTGGCCGTTGTGAACAAACGTTCGATTACCTCCCGCCCGCTTGGCCTCCCTGAGCGTCTCCAACAACCGGAGGAACATGGCCGTGGGGGTGTCGTCGCTGCGTAATTCGGTCACTGCGGCAGACAGCGTGAGATGGACTGTATCCCCACCGATCGCAAATTGGGCCACTTCGAATTGTTGCCGGAAATGCTCCGCTTGTTGGACACCTTGCCGGACATCGGTTTCCCGCAACAGGAGGAGAAATTGATCGCCACCATAACGCACCCACGTGGCGTGGCGAAGGGAAGTCTGTTGGAAAACCTTCGCCACAGCGGCCAGAGTCTGGTCACCCAGGCGATGACCAAATCGTTGATTGATCCTGGCAAATTGGTCGAGATCGAACAGGACGGCCGTCAACCTCTCTCGGGCCAGCCTGCCGAGCGTGTGCGTTTGCAGAAACCGTTCTAGGCCAACCCGATTGAAAACACCAGTCAGCCGGTCGTAACAGAGCGGGGACGTCAACGCAGGCGGGGAATCGCTGTTGGCCGTCTCGTGGGCATAAACTGCTTCCAGCGCATCGCGGAATCCATGCGCAGATCCCATGAGATGGCTGCACTCTGCCTGTATCTCTTTTACTGTGGCATTGAAGTCTCCACGCAAATCGATGCTCGTGAGCCGGATTTCCGCCTGTTGCAGCGCGAGCACCTGTTGATGGAGGTGCGAGAGTATTTCTTCGGGAGGGGAGCTGGAGCTCGCACTGACAATGTTGGGAAGGACCTGATGGTACTGCCCGACCAACTCTTCGACCGTCGGTTCGACCCCGCTCAGCAGCGCTGCCAGCGCTTCGCGATCGGTGGGCGAATGACTGAAGAGTTGGTCGTGCAGTTGCCGCAGTTGATCGATCACCCTGTCGGTCTGTTGCAGAAGCTTAAGGACCGGGGACGAAGACGGTTCGCTTCCCGGCGGAATGTCGGTTTCCCGCTCGGAGCTTGCGACTCTCTCTGCACTAGGTGCAACCGATGACAGATCTGCCTCCTCTGTTTCCGTTGTGCCGTTTGGGGGGACACCGTCTTCGGTTTCTGGAGTGTCCGAAGTATCGGGCACATCGTTCGTGACGCTTCGTGAAGTGGCTTGTCTTGTGGGCGTTTCATCGTCTGCGACCGGCTCCTCTTCTGGAGAAGTTTCGGGAATCTCGCTGTCCTGAGTCTCCCGGTCGGTCTTGCCACGATTTGTGGCCGGGATGCCGCCGTCCTCAGGCTGGCCGGGGAAAGTTTCTGCGGCACTCTCGACAGGCGGTTTTTTCTCAGTCGCCGACGAGGGATCGCCAGGATCGGCCGGCTTTGGGGTGAGCCCGTCTCTGGTAGTTTGGGTCTCAGACGCGAGCCTGCCGTTATCGGAGTTTTTTGCGGCAGCTCGCACAACGTCAATGTAACGGCGGAAATAAATAGCCGTCGCCACGCCCAGGGCGAGGTTCAGTGCCGCCATGACGATGAAGCTCAGCCACAGGCTCATCATTTTGCTGCAACCCGGTCCTCGGATCGCCGGGAGTTCACGACGTCTCTTGCTTCTTCGAGCCACGCGTGGGAGGGGAATGCCGCCGCTTGATCATCACAATGGCCGCCACACCCTTACTGATAGTTGCCCGTTCTTCCAGGATATTCTGGGCCTTTTCGATGAGTGTTTTGACGGGCTGATGGAGGTGGCTGCTGATCATCGGCAGAAGCCGCGTTTCCCAAAGAGGACGCTGCTGGGCATCTTTCGCCTGACGCGCGGCGGCTGTCGCCACAACGAGAACGGAGTCCTCAGGCGCCGACCAGCGATGGGCCACATATTCGGATTCGGGATCCACCCCGAGCAGCGCACCGCTGGGGGGCACAATGCGATGACGCTTGGGAGTGATCAGAACGGCGTGGATTTCCCCGGCCGACGCCATGCGGAGATTGGAGCCGCAGGGATCTATCAGTCCGCAGAAAATCGCGGCAGCCTGGTCGCCGGCTGAGCCCGTCCAGAGTGTCAGGTTGAGTTGCTCCACAAGTTTCCCGGGGTCCTTTGCATACTGGCACAGCGATCGCCACGCGCTCCGCACGGATGTCATAACGAGGGTACTGCGGACGGAATCGTCAGGCATTTCGCCCATTGCGAAGTGGATTCGGCCGTCCCGGCCACAGCACCAGTCGTAAAAGGCGCCACCCAGTCGATCGGTTTCGAGCCAGCCGGCGAACTCCCATCCCTCAACAAGTGGTGAAATGACCGGCAACTGGCTGCGGAGAAGGCGCTGAGCTGTGTCGAGCTGCCGCCGCAAATCAGTGGCCTGGAGAGCCGTCTGGAGGGCCGCTTCCCGCTCCAGTTCCGCTGCCACCCGGCCGGCCGTCACTTCCAATAGATCGATGTCTCTTTCGGAGAAAGAGCGTTCCTCCTGGGCGAAGACCCACAGTGTTCCCAGAATCGTGGTCGGGGTCGAGATCGGCAGGCACACCGCGGAGGCACACGGTTCCGGGGGACGCCAGTGGGCGATCTGCGCGGCGGTTTCCAGGGCCACCGCGTGACCCAGCATGGCTTCCAGGTCGGCGAGGGACTCTTTGAGTATCCGGGGCGGAGCGAGGAGCCGGTTGAGGGGCAGTCCCCAGACTGCTCGAACTTTAAGGTAACTCGTGCTTTCGTCGAGGATGTACACCGCCGCCGCCTGCGCTCTCACCGCTGTGGCCGCCGCGCGGAGGACTTCTTCCAGCCGTCGGGCAAGGTGCTGGGCCTCTTCTGGATGAGGAATCAGGGGAATGCCCGCTGCCAGTTCGGCTTCGCGCTCCCACAGCGCAGTCCGGGTGGCGAGGATTTCTCCCAGCATGCCTGCCACACTGCGGGCAATTTCCACGGCAGGATGGGCGGGCGAGAGCTTTTCCCTCACACGATCGGTTGGATCAATTCGGAGGTGACCAAACGGACGACGGTTGCGGTCAGGCTGGCCGCCATCCGCTTGCGGCGCGACCACGGGAACATCCTGGGGGCTCGTGGGCTCAGCTCCAGGAATGAAACGAAGAAGACAGCCCGTCGCTTCCAGGTAGGAACGACAGAACTGCCGCCATCCGGCAACAGTGCTGACGTCAGCAGCAGGCGGGGGGGTGAACTCTTCTGCGATGATGCGCAAGGATCGGGGGGACATCTCTTCCACGGCCCTTGAAGTTGTGCGGATGTGATCCATGGCGGTCATCCCTGACAATGACTTCTCCATAACATGCATTTACTGTGAACTACGCTACATTCCTAGATTGCACACATGGCGTAGAATGACGTTGTCTTTTATTAACTCTAGATTGTGTTAAGTCGTTAGCTTTCCACAAATGTGCAGAATGCGCATTAGCTACAGATTCACATCGGAGACGAACAGGGAAAAGTCAAATGCCGCAAGCAAATGAATTGTCTGTAAAGGCTGGGAAAGATGTATAGGCGCTTAGCGAAAAGCTGTAGTTTATCGAAAGAGCCATCTACGTCGTTCTAGGAGGCTGATGGCATCCTGGTGAGATAGGTATTCTTGCTTACTCACAGCAATCTAATCAAAAAATGTGGAATGTGTAAAGAATAGGGAATATAGCGGATATAGCCGCAGTACTGACCGTGCCGGAAACATCGATTTTAGCGATTATTTCTGTTTTTCTGGCAGGCTTTGGCCGATGAGCAAAATGCAGTATCGGCTCTGAACAGCCAGCCGGGCTTGGTCTATCGGCGGCAAGAGGATTGACACGGAGGCGCACGCGTGAGACGAGTGCTTTGGCGAGCAGTCACGGGCGGGATGTTGTGGGCCCTGTGCCTGGTTTTGGGAATTCGCCTTGGACCAGCGGCCGAACCGCAAACCGGCAAAAGTCTGGCCTGGATGGCGGAAGAGGGAACGAACCAGAACGCCGACCAGGAATGGCCTCTCGGTACGTGGGACAGGGCGGCCTCGCAGGGTGAGCCGATCCCCACCCAAGGCACTGCTCCCTGCTGTGAAATCTGCGGCGCCGGCTACGACTGCCCTCATCTGTGGTCATGGTACAACGGCGCGAAGATTCTCAATCGCGGTCGGGCAAGACCCAAGCTTCTTTCTGTGGACGCCCTCGGCAACGGGAGGCTCAACACCAGCGACGCCAATTTCGATGTGGCCGGCGGATATGAAACCCGCGTCCTCTACTATCTGGGCAATGATCGCGAGAACCGCGACCAGTTCATCGAGTTCGTCTACTGGGGGCTCAACGAGTGGAAGGATACGCAGGCGGTTCGTGGCGAGCGCGTCACCTACAATTCCGACTTATTTGGTGGCACTCAGTTCACCGCGGGTGACCTGTTCTCTTTCTACGGTCTGCTGGATTTCAACTACGCGGACACACATCAGATTCGTTATGAGTCGGAAATCAACAATTTCGAGTTGAACTGGTGGTTCAAGCCAAGGCCGCGACCCGACCGACTCGCCCTGCTACCGAACGGCCGGTGGCAGCGGCAATGCCAGCCGGGCATGTATTTCAACTACGCCGTGGGTTTTCGCAGCCTCTCCTTCGACGAAGGTTTCACCTTTGACAGTCGGGGAATAGTGATCACCGACAGTGGACCCGAATCGCTTTATGCCCGGCAAACAATTTGGACCCAGAACGACACGTTTGGAATTCAACTGGCGGGCGAAATCATGTTCCGGCGACACCGCTTTGAATGGGGAGCCCGGGTCAAAGCGGCCCCCATGTTTAACTGGGCGGAACAATTCACGGACTTCGCCCTGGCCCATCCTCCCAATCACATCACCCGTTATGCAAAAGACGACGACGTGTCCTTTATGGGGGAGGTCAGTATTGTGGCCAATTATCGCCTTTGGGATCGCGTGCGCGTGTTCGGGGCTTATGACATGATGTGGCTGGACGGAGTGGCCCTGGCACCGGAACAGGTCGATTTCACCCTGCTCAGCCCTGGGCGGATTAACGACAACGGGACCGTGTTCTTCCAGGGCGTTTCTCTTGGATTCGATGTCGTCTGGTGACAGCGCGGCCACTTTGGGCAGAAACCGAGGGAAAGCCCCTGGTGATTGACCGGGGGCTGCTTTATTCTAATTTTTCATGATCACGCGCTGGCCGGATGGAATCTTTGCCGAACGTCGTTCGTCCGCTATGGGGCGGCTTCTCATTGCCTCCGCGCTGGCCGTCCTGGCCGGACGGCTGGCAGTGCTCCTTGTCCCGGGAGCTTTGACGACCGACCCTGACAGCTATCAGCACGTTGCCCGGCAGTTGGTCACGCGGGGAAGCTTCAGTCTCGACGGCCGTCCCACGGCCTATCGCCCGCCGCTTTACCCGCTAGTCCTGGCAGGGGTTCAAGCATTCTGGGGCGAGCGGTGGCGGATTGGCGTGGCGGGCCTGCACCTACTGATGGGTTGGGCGACCGCGCTGTGTACGGGGATTCTCGCGGGCCGAGTAGGTGGACTTCGCGCGGCCGCACTCGCAGTGTTGCTGGCCGGGTTCGATCCCCTTCTCTTGCATTCCAGCCGACTCGTGATGACGGAGACGCAAAGTGCATTTCTCGCGGTGCTCGTCGTGTGGTTGGCGAGCCGGGTAGCCAACCGCACGTCAGGACCGACTTGGTTGGCCCTGGGACTCCTTTTAGGCGCGTGCGCACTGACGAGACCCACCTTCCTCTTATGGCCTGTTGCTCCCGGATGCCTTGCGCTCCTATTCTCGGTGACGGGGAAAGGCCGCGAAACGCTTCACGAACGAATGGCCTCTTCATCACCGGAAGGACCGTTTCCGCAACAGAAGGCCACAGTTTCCCCGCGGAGATCGTGGCGCGCCTCTGTTGAGGACGCACTTCATCGGACGGGACGGCCAATCCTGTGGCTGGGGCTGGGATTGGTTTTGGCGCTTTCACCGTGGGGACTGCGGAATCTCTTGGTGTTTGGAAAAGTCATCATCGGGACCACTCACGGGGGATATACGTTCTATCTCGCGAATAATGAAGATTTTTATCAGTTTTTGCGCAACCCCGAGGACCGTCTGGTTTGGGATGCCACTGAGTTTAATCGCCGTTGGGAAACTACGGTGGCCACCCACGCTGGCGGGAACGAGCTGGTGGCCGATCAATTGGCGTATCGTCGGGCCTGGCAGACCATCCGCGGGCAGCCAGGAATGTTTCTTTACGCTTGTGCGTACCGGCTGCTTCAGTTATGGCGGCCGGTCCCCCATCAGCTTGACCCTCACGAGCCGATTTCGGTGCAACTGGCTCGGTGGGCAGTGGGGGTGTTCTACCTGGCGGAATATCTTTTCGGACTGCTCGGGCTATTGGTTGTGATCAGCGAGGCTCGACCGGCGAAGAATCCGTCTGCGTGGTCCCTCGCCGTGTGGGGATTGGGCCTCGCAATAACCCTCAGCTTGGCTCACATCTTTTACTGGACCAATATTCGCATGAGGGCACCGCTTGTTCCTGTCTTGGCAGTGTGGGCAGCCGTGGGAATTGAACGGTTCCTCCAACCAAGCGGTTGGGGAGAGGCAAAGCGGTTTCAGGGGATCTATCGCCGCTGATTTCCGCGGGGAAGATGTTTCACAAAAGACGCCCTGGCCACCTGCCAGAGACGGCAGCTGCAACGCCCAAGGGGGCATCGCGAACCCGGCCGGTTTCATGGTAACGATGTCATCGATCGGTCAGCCGATGAAGACCTGACGCATCTGTACTTTTGGTAATGATTTGTGATGACGTCAAAATCCCGAAGCGTTGTAGGGGCAATTCATGAATTGCCCTACATCTGCACTTGGGATTTGACTAAACAAGTGCAGCCCGGTCGGTGAGGCGGATCATCCAACATCGGAATGTGGACGTGACAGGCAGCTCCCTCCAGGCTGAATCTCACTCGCGTGCAGGGCCTTCTGAACGTTGCCTGCTGTCGCATCAGCGGAGGAAAGGCGGCGAGGGCTCAGTGTGAAGACATGTCTGAAAACGCCGTTTCTCCACTTTTTCCGATCTTAAGGTAGGGGAACTTTTGCCTGGGATGACGGCTCAGTGGCCTCATTCTTTCCGGCGGCCATTTGGGACTGCAGTCCTCGACGCGCCCGCTCGACGTACGGTTGGGCCCATTCCTTTTGACCGTAGAGTGTAATCACCGCCTCGCGGATGTTTCGTGCCAGTTCGGGCTGAATCTTTTCGATGCGGTCAGCCTCGTGCAGTCGCCACTCCAGGAAATCCCGCTGATTGCTGATGGCAGGCTCGAGTTCACGTTTCAGGCGTTCCAGGCGGCGCCGGACCAACTCCAGGCATTCTTCGGTGTGCCCCACAGGCCGGCGTGGGCTGTTCCCTGCGAGGTTGCGTTGATCGGGTCGTTCGCTGGAGCGATCGGAAGCCGTTTGATGACCATACAGGGCGAGAATGGCCTCCAGTTTTTCCATGGCAATGGTCGGATCAATTTGCAGATAGCGGAGCGCTTCCAGGTAATCCTGTTCGATGGGAATGGCGGTCCGTGCCGCGGCCCGTTGTCGGGCCTGCAGTTCGAATTTTCTTTCCATCCGCAGCAGGTCGATCTCCTGTTGATAATCGCGGATTTGCGCTGCCCGGGAATCGTCGGAATACCGCGACAGGAAGGCCTCGATATCCGCGGCGGCTGCGAGGAGGGCATCGGTGTCGGAGCCATCGCCGACACGGCGTGTGATGCGGCGATAGAGTTGGTCCGCGGAGGGTGGCTGAAGCAGGTACCAGATTGTGCCGGCCAGCAAAACGAGAGCTCCGAGCAACACAGCCGTCTGAAGGGAAAAAATCGGTTGTCGCGCACTGGGCGGTGGTTCGATGCGATCGAGGTCCTCCGGTCGAACCTGGACAAAGCGACCGGAGGTGGCCGCCCCGGCGGTGGCTTCGGTGTTCTCCGTTTTCGGGGAGGTAGCCGGCGGAGGCTCCGCCGCGGTTTTCGCGGCTATGTCCGGCGGTTCCCGCACCGCGGTGGCCTCCACGGTGGGTTGCCACTGGGAAGGGGTGCCGATCAGGTGCTCCCGATCCGGTGAGCCAAGGATCTCGTCTGGTTCGGCGGCACGGGTGGGAGCAAGCTGGGACGAATCCACACCGGAAGATGCGCCCGCTTCGTTGACTGGTGCGTCAGAGGCCTTTTGGGCGGGGAGCGTCACCGTGGGCGTCATCGAGGAGATCCCGGGCTTCTCCTCCGGGGTGCCGATACCGAAATCCACCGGCTGGGACTGGGGCAGGACGAGAGTGTTGGAAGGTGCGGGAGACGTGACGCCTTCGCGACCAAGGGCGTGGAGCATCGCCTGAAGTCGTCTCGCGGCTAACGAGGCATTCGTGATCCGCTTGTCGGGATCGCGTTGCAAAAGCTCCTGGATGATGCGGTCCAGCTCTTCGGGACAGTCCGGGACATACACCCGAACCGGATCCGGCCGCGAGGTCCGATGAAGTTGGAGAATCTGTGCAAATGATGTCACCTTGAATGGTGGCCGACCGACTAACAGGGCATAAAGGACGGCTCCCAAACTGTAGAGGTCCGCTTTGGGACCAATCGGCTGCGCTTCTGCCTGCTCGGGCGCCATGTACTCGATCGTTCCCAGTACACTGCCCACTCCTGTGTGACTGGGGGCTCCAAACAGTCGCGCGATCCCGAAATCGGAAAGCTTGATGGTTCCGTCCTCGGCACGGAGCAGATTGGCCGGTTTTAAATCCCGATGGATGATGCCCCGATCGTGGGCGTGCTTGAGCGCATGGCACACCTGGATGCCGATGTGAGCGACTTCGCGCCAGGTGAATTTGCGACCGGCCTTGAGTTCCTGATCCAGACTCGGACCGCGGACAAGCTCCATCACGTAAAAAAGAACCCCGTTTTCCTCTCCAAATCCCAGCAACCGCACGATGTTGGGATGGTTGAGCTTTCGGAGGGTTTCGATTTCCAATTCGAATCGGGCGCGGAAGTCGGGTTCCTCGAGGAGGGTCTCGGAAAGGGTTTTGATAGCCGCCGACTCGCCGGTTTCGACGTGCACCCCCTCATAAACCGCACCCATGCCCCCACGCCCAAGTCGCCTGATGATGCGATAAGGTCCCAACTGTTGGGGGTCCATTGCTGATCACTTTCCGTGGCAGGCTTGGAGCCACCTCGACCAGGGTGTCGCGAATAATGCCAACGATCGTGTGTCAATTTTTAGTGTACCAGGACCGCGCAAAAAGGCCAGCAATCAGCGTCAACCCAAAGGGCATCGAAGACAGTTGAAGAATCGTCGTTCACGAATCACGGGTCATGTCAATGCGGTCGCGGAGTGACCCGTCCACATTAAGAATCTATGAGAGAGATTGAATGCTCCATGTGTGGTAGGGGCAATTCATGAATTGCCCCTACGATTAACCGGGAGCTGATCCAACCAAAGAGAGCCTATCCGGTGAAACGGATTATTCAGAGTCGCAATGGGATCGTGACAACCGATTTCTTCAGTCTGAAACTTGATCTCGCATCCAGGTCTTATCAAGGTTCCCGTGCCTTTCGAGCGGCAGGGAAGAACTCTTAGATCGCAGATGGATCAACGCACCATGCGAAGCCCCCAACTGCTCACCATCCGCGCGAAGGTTCTTTCTGTTACGCCGACACATGGCGCGGAAGAAGCAAAATCCGAAATGCTGTAGGTGCTGGGGTCCCCTTGCGGCTACTCTCAGAGACTGAAAAACCCCGGGATGGCTACCTCCCGGGGTTTCATGGGGTAAATGGTGGACGCTGGGGTCCATGGACCTGCCAGACCGATGATTAGTTCTCCAAAACTTTGATCTTGATGTTGCGGAACCAGATGGGGGCGTCGCCATGCTTTCCCTGCAGGCCGATATGACCGGTAAGGGAAAGCTCAGCGACCGGTCGGCTCAGCCAGGGTGGAATCTCGCTGCCGTCGGGATTGGTCTTTGCGGAGGTCCATTTTCGCATATCCATCTGGGTGACGAGCTCGCCGTTGAGCACGACGTACACCATCGGGCCACGGCACGTGATGGTCATCCGGTTCCACTCGCCCGGCTTTTTGACCATTGACTTGGTCGGGGCCAAGTGCCCGAAGATGGCACCGCAGTGCCACGTTTTCGGCATTTTGGCCCATTTTTCGGCGAAGTCGTCGCAGATCTGGATTTCGATGGAATTGGGGATCCAGTTCTTGATATCGCTGCACCGCACGACAACCCCGCTGTTGGTGCCTTCCGCATTTTTAAATTCCAAATCGAGCACAAAGTTGGTATACTGGTCTTTGGTCCAAATACACTGATCTTCCGTGGCCGTGAGAACGCCATCCTGCCAGGACCAGACGCCTGCGGGAAAGATGGCATTGGAGAGGTCAGGGGTGAACAGATCCGCCCACTGGCTCGAGTCGGGATGTCCCTTGGGAGGCTCAGCGTTATCCTCGGCGGATACGTTTTTCAGCGACCACAACGTGAGGGCAGCGGCGAGCATTGCCCAGATACACAGTTTCGCAAGACGCAACATGGGGAAACCTCCGCACAGCAAAAAGCGTCAAAGTGAAAGATCCAACCATCCGGATCCTTCGTAACGACATTGGCGCTATCCTACAGCGAAAGACGGCCGGGAACAAGGGAAGCAGAATAAGCCAGTGAGATGGTCTTGAAGAATGATGCTTTCGTGTAACATGCGGCAAACTGGCAAGTGAAGTTCGGCAGAGGGCGTGTTGACGGCGTAAAACTCTTGGCAAAATAGCTCATCCGACAAAAAATAGTTATAAAGAGGGTCGAACAACTATAACGGTGTCGAGGGACGGGCCGGGCTACCGAGGAGGTACCATACCGTGGAGCATATTCTGGACTATTCCTGGCGACAGTTGAGGGATTGGTTCATCAGCAAGGGACAGCCGGGTTATCGCGTCGCCCAGGTTCTTCGCTGGGTTTATGATTCGCCCAAGGTTCCCTTCGACGAGATGACCGATGTCCCCAAAGTGGTGCGGAAGGACCTGCGGAAGGCCTTCAAAGTCTTCACAATGCAGGTCGTTTCGCATCGAAAAGCTTCCGATGGCACGGAGAAGCTTCTTCTGCGGACCCACGATGGCGAATATGTTGAGTGCGTCCTACTCCGCGATGATAAAGGCAATCGTACTGTGTGCATAAGCACGCAGGTTGGCTGCGGAATGGGATGCGTCTTTTGTGCCAGCGGTCTGGATGGTGTCGTCCGCAACCTCACCAGCGGGGAAATCCTTGAACAGATCCTCCATCTCAAGTGCCTGCTCGAGCCCGAGGAACGGCTCAGCCATATCGTCGTGATGGGGATGGGAGAGCCGCTGGCCAATCTGGGGCGATTGCTGGGGGCCCTGTATCGCGCCACCCACAAAGACGGCCTGGGCATCAGCGCCAGGCATGTCACCATTTCCACCGTGGGATTACCACACGCTATTCGTCGGCTGGCTGAGCTCGACCTCCAGTATCACCTGGCGGTGTCCCTGCACGCTCCAAACGATGAGTTGCGGAACAAGCTGGTGCCGGCCAACCGACGGATCGGTATTCAGGCGATCCTGTCCGCGGCCGACGAATACTTTGCCAAGACCGGCCGTCGTGTGACTTACGAGTACGTCCTCTTGAGGGAGATCAACGATCGGCCGCAACACGCCCAGGAACTCGCACAACTCCTGAAGGGCAGAAACGCCCTTGTCAATCTCATCCCTTACAACCCCATCCAGGGATTGCCCTACGAGCCGCCGGAGCGACGGGATGTTGCCCGGTTTGTGGATGTCCTCACTCGGGCGGGTATCCAGGTCACGGTCCGCTATCGAAAAGGGGCCGAGATTGAGGCGGCCTGCGGTCAGCTTCGGCGCCTCCATCCGGAAATTGCAAGCAAGTCCAAGAAAAAAAAGAAAAAGAAAAGCAAAGCTGCGGATGAAAATGCTGTCCAGACTGGGGAAACGGTCTCCGTGGTGAGCGGCGAGGGGGGCAACGGAAAGCCGGAAGCGGCGTTAACCGACTCGGTGGTGATGTCTGGCGATCCGACCGTGGTCGTCACCGATGTCGAAATCATGAATTTTGAAGAGATCGCGGAGCCGGAAACAAGCGAATCCAAACGGGATTCAGAATAAAAACCCCTGTTCTGGCTGAGGAGTACGCAACCCTGTCAGGCCCAGGTGCTCATACGCCTTGGGGGTGATCTTTCTGCCCCGCGGCGTTCGAATCAACAGCTCGCAACGCAGAAGAAAGGGTTCGACCTCGTCCACAAGGGTATCGGGTGACAGGTTAAGGGTGTGGGCGACGGCTTCCACGCCCACAGGGCCGCCGTTGAACACTCTCGCTATCGTCTCCAGGTATTTGCGGTCCTGGGGATCCAACCCGAGGGAATCAACTCCCTGCATCTCCAGGGCGTCCTCGGCAACGCTTCGTGTGATTCGGCCCCGGGCCTTGCTGGTGGCATAGTCCCTCACCCAGCGAAGGCGGTTGTTGGCGATCCGCGGTGTTCCGCGGCTGCGGCGTGCGATCTCTTCCGCCGCGTCATCTTCGATGGGCACATTCAGCTTGCGGGCGTTGCGGCGAACGATCTCGGCAAGCTCTTCGACGGTGTAAAAATCCAAGTGTTCCCGCATGTGAAAGCGGTCCCGAAGCGGGGCGGAAAGCAAACCGGAACGCGTGGTGGCACCGATCAGCGTGAATGGTTTGAGTCGAATGTTGAGCGTGCGAGCATTCACGCCTTCTCCCAGCGTGATGTCAATCCGGAAATCCTCCATGGCGGGATAAAGGAATTCCTCCACCGCTTTCTGCATCCGGTGGATTTCGTCGATGAAGAGAACCGAGCGTTCCTCCGCATTGGTGAGGTAAGGGATCAGGTCCTTGGGAGCTTTCAACGTGGCCCCGCTGGCGATTTGGACGCTGACCCCGAGGTGTCGGGGAATACACAGCGCAAAGGTAGTTTTGCCCAGTCCCGGTGGTCCGTCAAAAAGGATGTGCCCGAGCGGCTCATTGCGTTTAAGCGCCGCGTCGATGGCGATCTTGAGGCGTTCATAGACAGCGCGCTGGCCGACCATCTCCTCCATTCGCTGGGGACGGAGAAGGCGATCCTCATCGTCGCGGATCTTTGTCGGTCTAAGGACCGGTTCGCGTGCCATTCTCGGGGACTGCCGAAAAAGGGGTGATATATTCCAACCGTATTTCCCAGCCTGCCCAATTGATCGCAATATACCAGAGAATGTCACCGGGCGCAAAGATCAACCAAAAGTTGCCCATTTTTTGGAAAATGATGGGGCTCAAGTCGGGACGGTTATCACTGCAAAACCGCGGAGAGAAGGGCGACGATTCCCAGAATAACGGCGCCGACGATCAGGCAAGCCAGTGCGATCTTCCAGGGCGACAGCGGCAACTGGCCGAAAGGACAGCCGCTCTGACCGTTGATCACAAACCGGTACACTCGGCCTCTGTATCGATAAGCCAGAATCCACACGGGCAAGAGGACCGGCTCTCCCGCGAGTTTGCTAACCTTCACGTTGACGTGCACATTTCGGGCAGTTCCCGGGATGTAGCGCCGGATGCTTTCGGCGGTCTCCAGCTCCTCGATCATGCGCTGGGCAAGCGGGCGGGCGTATTTACGGGGGACACGAAATTGCTCCACTGTGACGTTTTCCAGGTCTACTGCGTTCGCCGGGACTGCGCGAGAGAAGTCATAGCCGCCCAGCCCGCGGGTTTCTTCATACGTTAGCACACTGCTGGCGGGGATGAGGATCGACTCATAGGAGTTGCGCAGTTCCCCGAAGAGCGGCCGCCAGTTCCCCCGGGCCGTGAGCGGTACCTGGTTGGTGTCCGCCGTCCAGTACGTGTGGGTTTCGGCAGAAAAGCACCAGAAAGGCACAAAGACCGGCACAATCTGGGTGATGGCGGCCTCCTGGGCAAGATCAGTTGGCAGAAAAAATCCGGATTTCATTTGCACCCGGAGGATCTGCAAGGCCTTTTCGCGATTGATGGCGAACGGAACGACCTTCGACGGCAGGACCGTTTGCCCGTCCGGCTGAGGCCGTAACTCCACGGAGCCACAAAACGGACACCGCAGAGCACGGGCCGAGGCATCGTAGCTCATGGCGGCTCCACAGCCGGCGCACGTGAAGCGATTCTTGAAGACGAGCGCCTGCGTCCTCGGCGCCCCCTGCTCCCCGGTAGAGACGGGCGCCTCTCGCCCACAGTTGGGGCAAAACAGGTCTTCCTCATCGAGGACACTGGCACATACGGGACAGCGCTTTGCGAGCATGGCGGAGAAAATTTCCGGAGCAACCTGATAAATCGTGTGATCGCTGCAATGTGTATCATACTGCATGAGCGTCGGGCGCCGTAACCTGCTTTGACGCAAGGACGAGCCACATCAGGTCCGACTGACGCGCTTTTCCACCGCGTGGACGTTGCGCACTGCGATGTCGAAGGTAAGGCTCATTCCTGGAAAACCCGTTCAAAACATCGTGCGTGACCGAAGTCCGCGGATGTCGGTAAGGGCAATTGATGAATTGCCCGGAGTTCGATTTCGTGCGGTTTATGAAGCCCTAGCACAACAATGAAGCAAGGCAAAAGTTCTCAACTCTCATAGAAGCAACTCATGAAGCGTCCCGTTCGCCTGATTCAGGCTGGTCCGATTCGCCCCTTGTCAACGAGCCTGCCAAGCGTGTTCTTTCCGGCAACCATTTTTCTGTGCTTGACCGGCAGTTAGAATAAACCAGGGTCCAGCATTGATGCCGAACTGCGTCGTGTAGCTTGGTGGCGGGCGACGCGACAGCGTAAAAATGTTGTCCGGCCCATTTTCCATGGGTGACGTGGTACGCTAAGGTGATTTAACCGCTTATGACAAGGTTGACGCGCGATCAGGTGGTGAATCAGTCGTTTCTGGAAATGCGATCCTACCTGTTGGAGATTGCGGCCACACTGGATCGGTATGATCGGGCCGAGACTCGCAACGGTGAGCAGGAGGATGTTCGCTGGACGAAGATTCGGCAGGCTCTCGACATACTGGCCAAGAAACGTGAGCAACCGGATCGCACAGAGGCGCTTCTTATGCTGTTCTCGGACCTCACACCGCTGGAGAAATAGGTACCAGATGTGGTTTTCGGGGAGTGGAATCAATGGCCCAATGGTCGAGACTTTGGTCCCAGAACTGGTCGCAGCATCTTTGGAAGCGAGCGATCCAGGCGGGCGGTCATGTGGGAAAATGATCCGGGGGCGTGACAGCGTTGGTCGGCAAGTTTTGTAAGGGTGTGCAAATTATGCTGATTATCCAACCGCATTACCATGCCATTGCGAGAACCACCCAGGATTACGAGCGGATGGCTGCGGCGGGGGTGGTGGCCGTGGCCGAACCGGCCTTTTGGGCGGGATTTGATCGTCGCTATCCCGAGACGTTTTTGGATTATTTCCGGCAAATCAGTGAGTTTGAACCCACCCGGGCAGCACAGTATGGCATTCGACACTTCTGCTGGGTGGCCGTGAATCCAAAGGAAGCCGAAAACCTGGAACTCAGCCGCGCCGTGCTTGCGCAGATGCCGGAGTTCTTCCGCAAGCCAACGGTGCTTGGGGTAGGTGAGACGGGCTTGCACAAATCCACCAAAAACGAGTGTGAAGTTTTTGAGGCGCAAATCGAACTGGCCCTCCGATACGATCAGTTGCTCCTGGTCCACACGCCTCACCTGGAAGACAAATACTATGGCACAAAAAGAATTCTGGAGATTTTGAGGGGCTTTTCCATTGATCCCGGTCGGGTCTGGATTGACCACGTGGAAGAGCACACGATCAAGATGGTGAAAGAGGCGGGCTACTGGGTGGGGTTCACGCTTTACCCGATCACCAAGTGCTCTCCCAAGCGAGCTGTGGATATGCTCGAGCGTTACGGTTGGGAACGAACGCTCATCAACTCCTCCGCGGACTGGGGGCCGAGCGATCCCGCCACACTCCACGAGTGCATCTTCGAGTTTCGCCGTCGCGGCTATGGCCTGGAAGAAGCACTTGAGGTGTTCTACAACAACCCGGTGCGGTACCTCTCCCAGAATCCCAAATTCGATTTGCCGCTCGTAAAAATGGAAATGCTCGCTCCCACCGGAGCGGTCTCCATGGCGTGACCGTCGTCGCCGCTTGTACCGAGCAATCTCCTCAGCGTGCCCAACGGGTGCGTGAGGCGCATTGATTGAGAGCGGGCGGAAGCATCAGAGGGCGGAGCGCATCAAAGTCCGCCCGTGGCCGGATGAATTAACACCGTCTCGCGTTGCGCCGGGCCGCGACGTGAACAGCCCCTGGATCACGGAGTTTTCGTTGTCGCAGCTCCCGACGGTGAAGCAGGAGCTGGTGGCTTAGGCTCAGCCGGTCCGAGAAGTTCCTCCAGCCTCTTGCCCAACTCTTCTCCGCGGACATCCATCGCGAGGACCGTTCCGTCTTTTCCAACCAGCATGGTGGTCGGCACGGCGACGATGCCGTAATACCGGGCGGGATCGGCGGGGCCCTTGGCGTTGGGGTCCTGAACATGAATGATGGTCCAGGGGATTTTTTCGCTTTCGATGTATTTGTCGAGGGCGGAGCGGTCATCGTCGATGCTCACCCCCACCACGTCGAAGCCCTTGTCGTGATAGCGTTCGTAATTCGCTTTAATGTTCGGCATTTCCGCTCGACAGGGACCACACCACGTGGCGAAGAAATCCACCAGCACAATTTTGCCCCGGTACTGGGCCCAGTTAAAATCTTTGCCGTCTGTCGTTTTACCCGCCAGTTCCATTTTCTTGCCGGGAAGCTCCAGTCGCCGACCAACGCCCTGAAGCTGCTCGCCGGCCTCGGCAATGGCGGGATTACCGTTTTTTGCCAGCAGTTCACCAAACTTCCGACAATACTCACCAGCCGGGACGTCGAGTTCGGCATACTCCAGCTGAGAAAGGATCTGCATCAGCACAGCGATGTCGGCTTCGTCGGGGCTGGCTTTCTGGGTGAGCGAGTTGAGCATCTCGTCGAGATACTTTTTGAGTTCACCGACAAGAGCGGCCTTCTCTTCCCCGGAATGCATCTGGAGCCTGACGGCCAGAACTCCGCCCCGCGCCCTCGTCGCCAACTCTTTGAAACCGAGCTGTTCAATTTTTTCGGGGATCTTCATGACGTCGGCCAAAAGTTCGGGACCGCCAAGTCGGGGCCCCATCAAGGCCCATTGGGCGGCCGCCTGCACATCCTCGGGCTTGACAGGCGGTTTGCTCTCGAGAACGCGGTTGGCCAGAGAGACAAGTTGCTTGCCCATCTCGGGGACCAGTTTTCGGGCGTCGGGATCCTGCATCCGCAAAAGTTGCAGGACGGCCTGGAATTTCCAGTGAAGGGCCGTGTCGATCGTGGGAACGTCGGTACCGGCCTGCGAGATGATTTTCTCAGCCGCGGTGATGATGGCCCGGGCCTGTTTCTGCCGAAACGCCATCAGCCCCTGCGTGTCCGGGGGACCCAGTTCCTTGCTCAGTTTCTCGATAAACTGGAACAGTTGCTCAGGCGTGCCTTCGGGGACGGTGATGTCCTGGGAAGCCTGCGGCGGGGAACTTTCGGTGGCAGGGGCTGCTGGACCGGACGAAGTGCCCGATTCCGCCCACACAGCGAAGGTTCCTATTCTCGCCAGAATTCCCGCCGCCAGGGAACATCCCACCAGCACACTCATTTTCAACCATTTGCACTTGCACATACCGGCCAGCCTTTCCACCGAATCGCACCATACCATGAACTGAACACGGAGCTAAACACACTCCCGCTTGACCCGGGCGACCAGATTCTGCCCAGGCTCCTATAACCGTATGAAGTTTTGGGACGAAAAGCAAGCAAGAGAGGCGCAAAGACGCCTGAACGCAGACGCAACGCGATCGTTTGCCAGGCCTCGGCGAGCGAGCCTCAATGGGCAATTCCGCCGCCGTTTTCCCAGTGAACAGGGACGGCGTGCAGGGCGGTGAGATGATGGAAGCGGCAGATCTTGTCCCAGGCCTCTTCGGCTGTCTCAGCAAACTCGAAAAGATTGAGGTCTTCGTCGTCAATTACGCCTTCATCGGCGAGAAATTGAAAATCGATCACACGTTCCCAGTACTCCCGCCCAAAGATGATGATGGGAATGGGTTGCATCCTGCCGGTCTGTCGAAGTGTGAGGGCGTCCGTCAGCTCATCCAGGGTTCCGAAACCGCCTGGGAATACGACGAGGGCCTTGGCTCGCAGAAGGAAATGGAATTTCCGCAGCGCAAAATAACGGAATTGGAAACAAAGCTCGGGCGTGATGTAGGGATTCGGGATTTGCTCGAGTGGCAGCCGGATATTGAGACCGATTGATTTCGCCCCCGCCTCGTAAGCCCCCCGATTGGCGGCCTCCATGATGCCGGGACCTCCCCCGGTGCAGATTACGTAGTCGCACTGTCCATCCTGTTTGCAGGATTGGGATACGAGATAGGCGAACTGTCGGGCAAGCTCGTAGTACCGACTCTTGGCAAGAAGCCGCTGCGCCCGGGAAACCGCCCGCTTGAGCTTGGGGTTTTCCGGATCGGCTCGGAGGGCCGCCTCGGCTTCTTCCAGCAATCGGCGGGCTTCCGGCTCATCGACGATCCGCGTGCTTCCAAAAACCACGACCGTCGAATTGATTTTCGCCCGCTCAAAGGCCAGCTCGGGCTTCAGCAACTCCAGCTCCATCCGGGTGGGGCGGAGCTTCGGGTCGGCAAGAAAGTCCAAATCCTGGTACGCCACCCGATAGCTGGGAGACTTCAGGATCCGTTCAATAGCGGCCTGCCGTTCCTGGGGGTCCATGTCGTGCCTCAGTCGTCAAGCGGGAAAATTGAGATGGTTTTGCGTATCTCCTGATACCCTCCCGACTCTTGCAGATTACCCAGAAGCTCGAATTTCTCCAAGGTCAATCCGTCCTGATCGCGGCCTATCTGAAAATGGGACACGCGGACTATTCCGATTGTTCGGAAAGCCCGATCCGGCGGACGCCTCATTTCTATACCAGGAAGAGAAGCCCCCAGTTGGCGATGCCCCAGAGAGCCAGAACGGCCCCGCGGTTCCGGTGCAAACGTTTCACGCCCGAAAAAGTATTTTTGCCGCTTGCTCGGAATTTTCCCAGGGACATTCCGCCCTGTAAAAGGAGGGCCAGAGTTCCCAGAATAATCCCCACCGGTGCCGGCCAGAGAAGGGCCCCAACCCCTGTCGCGGCAGTCCAATCCCAAGAATCCACCTCGACGCGCTTTGCACGATTGAGCCGCTGGAGGGCGTGGCGATTCAGCATGTCCGCCCCCCATCCGAGAGCCGTGCCCACGATCAAATCGACCCAAAATGCTACGCCGAGCGGACTTTCACTCAGGAGGGGAAGATCTCGCTCGGCACGCCAAAACGACATCAGCCCATACGCCAGAACCGTCATGCCGATGCAGGGCCCCCACACCGCAGTCGGAGCCGGTTCACCGTCCCAGTGGATGGCCGCAACCACAAAAACGGTCAGCAAGAACCCCGCAAAACAGGCCACCTGCAGGAGCATGGTTGTGGCGGCACGATCCATCCCGGCCATTGCCGCCAACCACTTGCTCCATTCGCCCGCACTGACCATCCACGCCGTGGAGCCCACAATCGCGCTGGAAATGGCTTCCACGAGCGGATAGCGCACTGAAATGGGAGCACTACAATCGCGGCATCGGCCCCGTAAAATCAGCCAACTGAGGACGGGGAGATTGTCAAACCAGCGGATGGAATGCCCGCAATAAGGGCAGTGTGAGCCTGGCCAGACCAGACTTTCGCCTCGCGGCAGCCGGTGGATGACGACGTTGAGAAAGCTTCCCACCACGGCGCCCAATACGAACCACCAAACTTGAATGACGGTATCGAGTGCGTTCAAGGTGGAGCCTCAAACCGGAGGGGACGGGACCAAAATCTCGCACGACTTACTTTGATCATAGGACACATGGCCGCGGCGTGATATAATGGCGGCGGCTGGTAATCGTTGATTGCTCGGAGGCTTAACTCCGCTTTGCCGGGCTTCTTGGGCAAGGGAGATACGACAAGGCGGCCTGAAGTGAAATGGCCGAATGCACCGCAAAACGAGGAGACCGCGTTATGAATTCCGATCGCACGCACTTGAGTCGTCGCGCGTTCATTCAGGAGAGCATTCTTGCTTCGCTGGCAGCGGGAGTACTTCCAGCGATGCCCCTTCGCGGAAGTGAGACTACGGCTCCTCAACCAGCAGCCAACCCGGGACCGAACGGAAAACTTCAGGTGGCGGTTTTAGGGGTGCGCGGTCGGGGGCAGGACCACGCCGCCGCGTACGCCTCGCGCTCTGACTGTCACGTTCTCTACCTCTGTGATGCCGATCGGGATGTGGGGCAGGCGTACCTCGAGCGGTTTGCCAGCCGATTTGGATATCGCCCGAAATTTGTCCAGGACCTCCGCGAGGTGATGGCCGATCCTGCCGTGGACATCGTTTCCATCGCCACGCCCAACCACTGGCACGCGCTGGCCTCAATTTGGGCAATTCAGGCGGGGAAGCATGTCTATGTGGAGAAACCCGTGAGCCACAATATCAGTGAGGGACGCCGCATCGTTCAGGCTGCCCGAAAATATCAGAAGCTTTGCCAGGGGGGAACCCAGCGGCGCTCCGAGGGACGCTACCGGGCGGCGGCCGAAGCCATCAAAGCCGGAAAAATCGGTAAAGTGACCCTCATCCGATGCGTCATGTACCGGCCGCGGAGTCCCATTGGGCCACCGGGTGATTACCCCATTCCGCCGGGGGTGGACTACAACCTCTGGGCCGGCCCGGCACCGATGGCCAAGGTCACACGCAAGTCTTTCCATTACGACTGGCACTGGTTCTGGGATTACGGCAATGGCGAAATCGGCAATAACTGCATCCATTGTGTGGACACGGCCCGGATTCTCGTGCCGTTCCGCACTCTTGGGCGGTGGGTTGTTAGTTACGGCGGGCGACTCGGCTTCCACGACGCTGGGGAAACCCCCAACACTCAGGTGGCGATCCACGACCTGGGGGATGGCGTGACGCTTGTCCAGGAAGTTCGCAATCACAAAACGGACAAGCCGTTTCTCAATGGCGCGGTGCTCATCGCGGGAGAGGAAGGATACATCGCGTGTGACCTGGGCGCCAACGTGGTCCTCTACGATCGAGCGGGAAATCCCAAGGAGAAACTTCCAAGTTCCGGCGGAGATCACTTCGCCAATTTTGTGGAGGCAGTCAAAGCTGGCCGTCAGGACATGCTCAACGCGGATGTCGAGGAGACGCATATTTCCACGGCTCTCACGCATCTGGCCAACATTTCGTATCTGCTCGGGCATCAGGCCGGTCATGACGAACTCGTCGCTGCGCTGAAGCCGCTCCAGGTCAACGAGGACTGCCTGGCCACTCTGAATGCCATTGAGGCCCATTTGAAAGAAAACGGCATCGACTTGCAAAAGGAACCGCTCACTTTGGGACCTCGGCTCGCGATTGATGCCGAGCACGAGAAGTTCATCGACAACCCGGATGCCGATCGGCTTCTCACGCGCGAGTACCGCGAGCCGTTCGTGGTGCCTCCGCCTGAAAAGCTGTGAACGGCAAATCTCCGTCCCAGCAATGCAATTGGCTCGCCCGAACAGCGGCTGCGAGTCGTCTTTGGCGGCCGATGAGCGAAATTTCTGACGGGTAGCGAAAAGCTGACCTTTTCCTAACCGTCGGTGCCGGCGTCACCGCCGCCACCACGTCTCGTGGCCACGGCTCCGCTTTGCCGACTCATTCGCATTTTTTACTGCGGACGGGGACCTTCATAGGTGTGCGTGTGGGAGCGAGATTCAATCCCGATGGCCTGCTGGTCAGCTCCGCTTTTGGAGCGACGTGCTTGTCACGTCCACGTTCCAACGTTTGGATCATTCAATTGACCCACCGTATTCCAACTTGGTTGAGTTGCTGGTTAAGCGGTAGGGGCAATTCATGAATTGTCGCTATGGCACGTTGTACTCGCGGCGTGTAGTAGGTTCTTGCAAAAGTGGGGATGGGTCAGCTCCGTTTTGAACGCCGCGTTAGTTGTGTCCGTGGCATTATGGCATCATGGCTAAAGCCAACGGTCGCACTTGTCTTGACGACAGCAATCTCGTAATTTAACGCCAATATCCTGGAGGACTCATCGGAGAACAGAAGTATGATGACGAAGCATGATCCGGCCTATTTCAATGAGCGGCGAGAGAAACTACGGCGCCGCATGAAACGCGAGCAACTGGTGGGCTTTCTGGTCAGCAAGCCCGAGAATGTCACCTATCTAACCGGCTTTAGCGGTGAGGACAGCTACCTGCTGGTCACGCTGGACCACGCCATTCTGATCAGCGACTCTCGATTCACGGAACAGATTCGCGAGGAGTGCCCGGGGCTGGAAGCCTATATCCGGCCGGGGGGCGTATCCCTTGTCCAGGCAGCCGCGCGACTGATCAAGAAAACCAAACTCAGCACAGTCGGAGTGGAGGCCGGCTCTCTTTCGGTGGCGTCGTTTGGCAAACTGCAGGATGCGGTTAACCGTGTGGAATTCGCTAAGACGGAAAACTGGATCGAAGAGCACCGGGCGATTAAGGACAAGGAAGAACTGCAAAGAATTCGCACGGCAGTGACGATTGCCCAACGGGCTTTCCAAGCCGTGAGGGCGACCCTTCGTCCCGATCAGTCGGAGAAGGAGGTGGCCGACTTGCTCGACCATCAGATGCGCTTGCTGGGGGCACGAAGGTCGGCGTTCCCCACGATTGTGGGGGTTGGTCCTCGGGCAGCGCTGCCGCATGTGATACCGACCTCAAAGAAAATTGGTGAAGATGTATTTGTTTTGGTAGATTGGGGGGCTGATGAAGGATGGTACAAGAGCGACTTGACCCGCGTCATCCCAACTGGTAGAATCGCCCCAAAGTTCGCGAAAGTCTATACCACCGTTCTCAAGGCCCAAAAAGCGGCGATTGATGCGATCCGGCCGGGGGTCACGGCGGAGGACGTGGATCGCGCCGCTCGGCAGGTCATTGAGGAAGCGGGGCTCGGCCGCCTCTTTGGGCACGGTCTGGGACACGGGGTGGGGCTCGAAATCCACGAACTCCCACGCCTGGGGCCCAAGGTGCAGACCGTTCTACGGCCGGGGATGGTGGTAACCGTCGAGCCGGGTATCTACATCCCAAACTGGGGTGGGGTCCGGCTCGAGGACGACGTTCTGGTCACCCGGGATGGACACGAGGTCCTTACCAGCCTTCCCAAAGAGTTGGACGAGGTGAGTACACTCTGACGACGCCTGACAGGTCTCTGAGGATAATCGAGGAAAGTTCACTTCCAGCTATAGAATGACTCGCCTATGGGTTCAAACGCTCCCGACGCTCAAAAGCAAGAACCGCCCCAGCCGGATGTGTTTGATGTGGCCCGTGTTCGGGAACTCATTGAGTTGATGCGGGCACACGACCTCAGCGAGATTGACCTGAGGTCCGGGGAGAAGCGAATTCGCCTCCGCCGCGGGCCGGAAGTCGTGCCCACTCCAGCGGGTGCCCCGATACCGATGTGGATGCCCTCGCTGCCTCCTGGAGTTGCCCCATCGGTCGCGGCACCGGCGGCACAGCCCCCGGCTCCTTCGGAGCCGCCGGTTCGGGAGACTGAGACGCCGCCTCCTCCCAAGGAAGAAAACATCGCCTACATCCGCAGTCCGATGGTGGGAACCTTTTATTCGGCCCCGGACCCCGATTCTCCCCCCTATGTGAAGGTGGGCGACCACGTCAATCCGGAAACCATTGTGGGTATTGTGGAGGCCATGAAGGTCTTCAACGAGTTGCCGGCAGAAATTTCTGGAAAAATTGTGGCCGTTCTGGTCGAAAATGGCGAGCCGGTGGAGTACGGGCAGCCCCTGTTCAAGGTGGATACGCAGGGCTGAGGGAGGGGCTCGCTAACCGCGTCGCTCGGCGTTCTCGGGAAGAAGTCTGCCACCGCCTCACACGCTCAATCGCTTATGTTCAAACGGATTCTGATTGCCAATCGAGGAGAAATCGCCCTTCGGGTGCTACGAGCCTGTCGCGAGATGGGCATCGAAACGGTAGCCGTCTTCAGCGAAGCGGATCGCGGGTCGGCTTATCTGGAGCTTGCGAACGAGGCGTACTGCATCGGACCGGCCAAGGCTTCTGAAAGTTATCTCCGTTACGATCGCGTGATCAGCGCCGCCGAGATCGGGAATGCTCAGGCGATTCATCCCGGGTACGGGTTTCTCTCCGAGAATGCTCACTTTGCGGAAGTCTGCCGTAGTTGCCAGATTGAGTTTATCGGTCCTCCGCACGAGGCGATGGCACTGTTAGGGGATAAAAACGCGGCGCGGGCCCTGGCCAAGAAGGTCGGGGTGCCGGTGGTACCGGGAAGCGAGGGCACAGTAGAGACGGAGGCAGAGGCCCTCCGGGTTGCCCGGGAGATCGGTTATCCGGTCCTCATCAAGGCGGCGGCCGGAGGCGGTGGCAAGGGAATGCGCATTGCCGTCAACGAACATTCTCTCAAGTCCGCTCTCCAGCAAGCGCAGCAGGAGGCTGAAGCCGCCTTTGGGAATGGTGCCGTTTATCTGGAAAAATACATCGAGCATCCCCGGCATGTGGAGGTCCAGGCCATCGGGGATCACTACGGCAATGTCGTCCATCTCTGGGAGCGGGACTGCACGATCCAACGCCGTCATCAAAAGTTGATTGAGGAAAGTCCCGCCCCCAATCTGCCTCGCGAAGTCCGCCAGGCGATTTGTGAGTCGGCTGTGAAACTCCTGAAAGCCGCGAATTATTACAACGCGGGGACTGTCGAGTTCCTGGTGGATCGGCAATTCAACTTCTATTTCATCGAGGTCAATGCCCGGATTCAGGTGGAACATCCCGTCACGGAGATGGTGACCGGGCTGGATCTCATCAAGCTCCAGATCAAGGTGGCAGCGGGAGAGCCGTTGCCATTCAAACAGGAAGACGTGGAGCACCGCGGGGTGGCCATCGAATGCCGGATCAACGCGGAAGATCCCGAGCGGGGATTTCGGCCGTCGCCGGGTCGAATCGAACGGATTTTTGTACCAGGAGGCCCCGGGGTTCGGTTCGATTCCCACGTGTATCCTGGATATGTGGTGTCGCCGCATTATGATTCAATGATTGGCAAGCTGATTGTGCACCGGCCCACAAGGGCCGAGGCGATCGCGGCGATGAAAAGCGCCCTGGAGGAGTTGCGGATCGAAGGGATCAAAACAACGGTTGAGCTGAGCAAGGCGATCCTCTCTCACCCGACGTTTGTCGACGCGCGGGCGGACACCACCTTCGTGGAGCGAACATTTCTCCCCAGCCAGCAGCAGGAGGAGAAAAAGTAACGCCACGTGCGGCGACAGGGGGACAGAAAAACCGGACATCGCGCCGGGCGTAATAAATAGAGAACGGGGCAGATTCTGGTCCACGTGGGGCTTTCCGTGAGGGACTGTCGTCATTCGGGGAATGAAGAGTCGTTCGGTTCTGTGACAAAGAGGTGAATTGGGTATGAGTCAGGCCTTGAAAAGTCCGGACAAGGTAGAATCGCCGATCAAGCGTGTGGCCATCTTGTTCTCCGGTGGGCCGGCGCCCGCCGCCAATGCGGTGATCGCCAGTGCCGCGATTGCGTTTTCTCGGATGGGGATTGAGGTGCTGGGCATTCGCCAGGGCTACACGCATCTGATGGAATATACGCCTGACAAGCCTCTCCAGGAGGGTAAGCACTTCATTCGTCTGCGCCACGAGGATCTGGAGTTGGTGCGAAGTCAGCAGGGGATTATTATCGGGACTGCCCGCGCGAACCCTGGAAAAGGGGTCCATACGTACGAAGACCTGGACGACCCCGCGAAGACCGCCCCGCTGAAAACGGTCCATGAGGCGCTGTCATCGCTGGGCGTAGATGCTCTCATTTCCATCGGTGGTGATGATACATTGACCACCGCGGCAAAGTTCAAACTCTTTCAGGATCGCCATCCCAACTTGGGACGCAGAATTGCCGTGGTGCATCTCCCCAAAACCATTGACAACGACTACGAGGGGATCGATTTCACATTCGGATATTTCACCGCGGTGGATATGCTCGCCACCCAGGTTCGCAATCTGCTCGCCGATGCCCGGGCGGCCGGGGCCTACTTCTTTGTTCAAGTCATGGGACGCAAGGCTGGTTGGCTGGCCTACGGAGCAGGAATCGCTGGGGAGGCGTCTCTTATCATCAGTTTGGAAGATATTCCGCCGGAATGGTGGACCACGGAAGAGACCATCAACCCGAAAACAGGGCAAAAGGTGATCGATCCCGAGACAGGAAAACCCCAAATACGGGAAATCATCAACCTTAAGGCCCTGGCCAACCGCGTCGTGGACACGATCATCGCGCGGGAGAAGGAGGGCAAGTCTTACGGCGTGGTGGTGTTTGCCGAAGGCATGGGCGAATACTTCCCGCTGGAGGAGCTCCGCAAGTGCGTTTCGGAAGAGGAGTTTGCCCAGCTCGAACCGGACCCGTTCGGACATTTCCCCGTTTCTCAAATCAAGTTCACGGGCCGTATCGCGCGGCTTGTCAACGATCTTTACGTGGAACGCACAGGCAAGAAGAAAAAACGGATCAACAGTTTGCAGTTCGGCTACGAAGTCCGTTGCCATCGCCCCACGGCGTTTGACATCATTCTCGGCAGCCAGCTCGGGGTAGGTGCGTATCGGGCTCTCATTGAACGGAAACTCGACGGCGTGATGGTTAGCGTCAGCGGTCAGTTGCAGTTGCTCTATCCGCGGTTTGAAGAACTCATGCAGACCGGCAAATTGCGGGCAAAGGAGCGTCTCATCCGTCCCGACGAGGATTTCCATCAACTGCCGCGGTACCTGGAGACCCGCGTCGACTGAGTGCCTCAGCCAGGGATCCGGCCCCCGGATGCGTCCAAATCCCAGGCCATCCCGACAGTCGCCCAATTAAGGCGGGATTGTGCCTGTTGATGGCTTGCTGTTGAGTCATCCTGGCGAAAGCGGACTGGATCTCTCAAAAGGCAGTCCGCTGGCTGATTGGTTGGACATTGCTTACTCCCCATGGCGGCGATTGGTCGCCGCTTTTTTGTTTGTAGCCGGGGCCGCAGGAACGGAGCCGGTCGGCCGATACCGCGGGAGCGGGTGCAACAGACGCAAAAATCGATGTTTTCGACCAGCAAGGTGCGACGCTATATTAAAAAATCGCCGTTGTTTTGATAGCAACCGTCTCCTATGGGAAAGGATTCCCTATGGCCACTTCAGGGGTTTCAAAACCGGAAGTCTTATCGTCTGTTTGTTGTAACGAGCAGGCAAGGAGGCCATGCCGCGAGGCCGACGAATCTTTGGAAAGTTTCCCTCGGAGGGCGACGGGAACACTCGCCGCCGTAAAGGGCGATTCCTCGGAGAAGGTGGCATTTCGGAAATTATCGGTCTTGATTCCCGTATACAACGAAAGGTGGACGCTTGCGGAAGTCGTTCGCCGGGTCCTGGCGGCTCCCGTATCTCTTGGCATGGAAATCGTCATCGTGGATGACGGCTCCACGGATGGATCGTACGAACTGGCTCTGCGATTGGCCGAACAGGATTCGCGGATCAAAGTGATTCGCCACCGCAGAAACATGGGGAAAGGGGCGGCCATTCGCACAGCTATTTCTCACCTTTCCGGAGACATTGCCGTCATTCAGGATGCCGATTTCGAGTATGATCCCCAGGATTTTCCGGCTCTTCTTGCGCCGATTCTCAAAGGGCAGGCCGACGCGGTTTTCGGTTCCCGGTTTATCGGTCACACCCGTCGGGTGCTCTTCTTCTGGCACACGCTGGTGAACAAGTTTCTCACGCTGGTTTCCAACATGGTCAACGATCTGAATCTGACCGACATGGAGACCGGCTACAAGGCCATTCGCACCGACGTACTTAAGCGCTTGCGTCTCAATGCCCGCACCTTCACGATCGAGCCTGAGCTTACCTGCCGCCTGGCACAGTGGGGGGCACGGATTTACGAAGTGCCGGTTTCCTATTTTGGCCGAACATACGCCGAAGGTAAGAAAATCAACGCTTGGGATGGCATCAAGGCGCTGGGCGCAATCCTTTACTACCGTTTTATCGACACACAATTTACCCACGACGAGGGATTTGCCACGCTGCGCTCGTGCCAGCGTGCGGCCGCCTATTCCAAGTGGATTGTGGACCAGGCACGACCGTACCTCGGGCGAAGAATTCTCGAAGCGGGAGCAGGAATTGGCAATATTTCGCCATTCTTCCTCCATGCCGAGCGCCTGGTCCTTGCCGACTGCAACCCCGCCTATTGCCGCATGTTGCGATATCGGTTTGAAGGCCGGGAAAACGTCCGCGTGGACGAAGCCGATCTGACCGCCCCCGACAGCTATCAACAGTGGCGAGAGGACAAGCTCGATACGGTGTTTTGCAGCAATGTGCTGGAACACCTCCCAAACGACGCGGATGTCTTGAAGCAATTCTATCAAATCCTGGAAGAAGGAGGGCACTGCATCATCATCGTTCCTGCGGAGCCTCGCCTGTTCGGCGAAATAGATCAGGCGGTCGGGCACTATCGGCGCTACACCGTGGCGGATCTGGTCGCCAAGATGGAGGCCGCTGGCTTTCAGGTAGTTTTCACCCGGCAGTTCAATCGCCTGGGCGCGGCAGGCTGGTTTGTAAGTTCAAAAGTTCTGCGTCGTCGCCAGCTCGACCCAAGAAGCATGCGGTGGTTTGGAAGGATCACCCCGTTGGCAAAATTGCTGGACTATTTCCTTCCCTGGCCGGGAATGTCACTGATCGTGGTGGGACGTAAACCTCAAAGACAGCTTTTGCGAGCGGCTGCTTGATGATGAGTGAAAACATCCCGCTGGGCACTTCAGGTGTTAAGAGCAGTGAGTCTCCCTCGGCTGGTGGGGGAAACCGAGAAAACGGCCGTTCGGCGGCACCACCGTGGAAAGGCTGGCTATTAACGTGTGTTTGCGGGCTTCTCGCACTCCTGGGAATGGGGGCCGCCGTTCAGGCAGCTTGTGTTATCCTGGGCATTTACCCGAGCGGGAAGCCGGTGCTGGTGAAACACGTCGGCTGGCCGCTCTTGGTTGCCCTTTTCGGTCTGGCGGGCGTGCTGGCGATGTGGCCGAGACCCGCGTGGAACTGGGTCCAGAGGTGGCAGGCCACGATGCGTTGGGCGATTGATTTTTGGTGGGCCCAGCCCTGGTGGGGACGCGTTTTGATCATCGCCGCAACAGGGCATGGGCTGATCTCGGTAGGATACTTCCTGAATTGTCCTGAGGATTTACTTCGACAGTACCAAGAAATAAAGCAATTTGCGTCTGCTCCTTCCAGGCTCTTCGCCGGCCAGCGGGTGGCGAATCTGGAATACCACATCCAGCAATACCGCCGGGCCATCCCTCCAGATGGTCAGATAGCCTACCGGGGTTCCTGGGAAGCCATGATCGTGGCCTATCAGCTTTATCCCCGCCGTCTGTTCTTGCTCCCAGAGGATGCGCAACGCCTGGCGCGGGCGTGGGGAGACCACCGCTGGCTGGAGATCAAGACCAAAGGGGCGTCCCGTGCTGATACCTGGACAGAAGAATACTGGGCTGCACGCCGTCCACCAGTCGAGATTCCCCCGCTTCATCAATTTCTCGCGGCTCGCGACATTCAATACATGATCATCTTTAGCGAGAATCATCCCGAGTTGTGCCGAGTTCTCCGCCTCAATCCTGACACCGGGTTAGCTCGCGGCCACATTTTCCAGGAGGACGCCCCTCGATGAGCGGTCCGTGTGGAATGATCGTCTTGACCTGGCTTTGGTTGGCTGGAGTGTGGTTGTCAGGCTGGGCCAGCATCTCGCTCTTGGCACGGTTTGGGACACGACACTCTCTTTCCACGAAGGAGAGGGGGAAGTTGGCCGGCGATCTTGCCACGGCCTTTCTCACCGGCGTGCTCGTGTGTGTGCTGCCCCTATACGTGATCCTCGCGGTTGTAGGACGGCTGAGTGCGGTCGCTTTTGTCACGGTCCTCTGCGTTCAACTCGGTTTGGCGTGTCTGGGAGCGCGTTCGCTCTTCCGAGAACTTCGCCATCATGCCGGTCGGCTCCAGGATTGGTGGGGTCTCGTGGGTTGGGCGTTGGTCGTTGGGCTGCTGGCTTCTGCCGCTGCGCTCTGGGGCTATGATGCGCAGGCCATTTACGGATTGAAGGCCAAGATCCTTGCCGACGGCCTCAGTATTTATGGGCCGGACTTCATGGATCCTTATCGGGTCCACTACTGGAACAACTATCCGCTTCTCGTTCCCCTGTTGGAAGCCCAAGTTTTTTTCTGGCGAAATCAGTGGGTTCTGCTGACGGGGGAGGAATTGTGGAACGACCTCGGTATGCCCGTGCTTCTCTGGGGTTTCATCATCGCCCTGGTGCTTCAGGTGGCGGCCGCCACAGAACGTCGCTGGGCAGGCTGCGGACCGTGGATGGGACTGCTCTTTGCGATAACGCCCATGCTGTGGCGATGGACCGAGGGAGCTGGCCTTTCTGGCTCGGTTGACGTTGTATTCGCAGGCTTTGTTCTCAGCGCCGTGCTTGAGCTTTGCCAGCTTGCAGAGAGGACGCAACTGCAGTGGGGACCGCTGATTCGGGGAGCACTCTTTCTCACCGGCGCATGCCTGACGAAACAGGAAGGCGCGATCGCGACGGGGGCAATTCTGGGGGCATTTGTGGCGACCACAGTTTGGAAACTCTGGCGGGGACGGGATTCTCTCGCGCCTTTGGCGGTTCGCCGTGTCATCCTCTCGGGTGCGCGCTGTCTGCTGCTCGTCGGCCTTCTTGTGCTGCCGACGTTCGTTTTTCTGCGTGTGGTCCACGGATGCATGCCCGCTCCACCCTACTCCCGCCCCTATCTGGCGGCTTTCAACTTCGACTGGCTGTCGCGGATAAGCGACCGGCCGTTGACCGTGGGGACCTTCGCCGTCAATGAATTTTTCAACAATCGGTGGGGACTCCTCTGGTTGCTGGGCGCTTTGAGTTTGTTCCTGCCGCGACGCCAACCGATCGACGTGGCCACGGTATTTTGTCGGGCCTTTCTTGTTCTGGTGTTGGCAGCGTACCTGGCAATCTTCGTTGTCACGCCCTATCCTTTGCACTTTCATCTCCACACGGCGTTCGCACGGCTGATGTTCCACATCTTTCCGGTTTTCGTGGTTGTAGCGATCGAACAGATCGCATCTCTCCCGTGGAAACGACCGGCGCTCCCAGCGGAACCGATCGCAGGATAGGAAGCGTCCAAGAAAGCGATTACGATAAATAAAGGGGGCCCACGTCTCCCCCGAGGCGGTATGGAATGGGGCGGACCAAGACCGGAACAGGAGAGGTGCGATGGGTGCGGGTTTCGACCCTTATTATCTCTGGCTGGGAATCCCACCCGAGGAGCAGCCACCCGATCATTACCGTTTGCTTGGTATCGGACGTTTCGAGGACGATCCGGAAGTCATCGAGCGCGCGGCCGATCGCCAGATTCAATTTCTGCGGCAGATGCTCAATACGCCGCATGGCGAGCTTGCGCGAAAGCTAATCTCCGAAATCAATGGCGCGCGAGTGGTCCTCCTGGATCCGGCAAAGAAGAGCGCGTATGACGCTCAACTTCGGGGAACATCTGTTACTGGAGGCGCGTTGGATGTCGGGTGGATGGGTGTTTCCTCCGAAGCAGCAGTCCGTGCCCGCCGTCGGAAAGGTGGCCGGAAACGCCTTCTGACGCCAATCCGCTTTTTATGGGATCATCCCGGAGTCACGGTCTTTCTGGCGTTGGTGTTGTTGTTGATTTCAGCGATGGTCAGTCGGTTTGTGCCGCCCGTGCCTCCGGGACCATCCGAACTGTCAGCGGCCGCGGCCCCTTCTTCGGCGGAGGAATCGTCGCACCCATCGACGTCATCAGCTTCAGCGACTGGACCGGCCATCTCGAAAACGCCTCCAGACATGACCGGCGGCCAGGCAGCACCACCGGCAGTTGCCGGCGGCGATTCGTTAGGTAAAACCCAGGGAGCTTCCGTTAACCCTGCCGCACAAGGGATGGTGCGGGAACCCTCAGCTCCTTCGTACCCGGCGCTGTCCATTGGGGCCCGTTCCACGCCTTCGTCCCCCGTGGATGCGCCGCTGCGCCCCGGTTTGCTGGGGCGTGTCACGGTCGGTGGGGAAGACCTTGGAGTGATTGTCCGCTATTTGCCGGGCGACGCCGTCGCGGAAGCTGATCTGGATCGTTTGGCGACCCAGTACGGGCTGCAACCTGGAGAGAAGACCGTTCGCCTGATCGGGGTGATTCGCGTGAAAACCGAGGCCACCTCCGGCGTGCCCGTGCATCTTCAGGTCACCTGGGAGGGCGCATCCTGGGAGGGTGTCACGGTCAGCGTGGATGGCCGGGCGATTCCTATCCCCAAAGAATCGCAGGAAACGGTGTGGAACACATCGCTTGTCCTCCCTCCCGGAGATCATTCTGTGGAGTGCTCCCTTACGGGGCAACCTTGGGCCAAATCGTTCAAGCTGGCGGTCAGTTCCCTGGCCGCACAACCGGCAGGCGGGAACGTGGCCCCTACCGAGGACACTTCCGGTTCCTTGGTCCAGGTGGGCTATACCGAAGCCATCCTGGCGCAGGTGAGTCAGCTTCCGACATTGGCCCGACATACACTCAACAGCGAACTGGCTTCTCTCTCTTCAGCGGAACTGGCGTTCGCTTCACCTGACGAGTCGCCAGGGCCTTCTGCAACGCCGTCGGCCGTGTCCGGAAGCACGCCCCCTGCTCAGCGAGTCCCCGTTCCATCCGCGCAGGATGAAAAGCTGGCCCGGGATCAGATACGCCAGGAATTTCGGAAAGACTATCAGGAGGCCACGGCACCAGCGGCCAAAGTTTTGCTCGCACGCATGCTCCTCAAACAGGGAAATCAGGAAACCGATCCCGTTCGGCGATTCGCCTTCTACCAGGAGGCCCGCGAGTTGGCTTTGAGTGGCGGGGATTTCGATTTGGCTATCCAGGCGGGCGAGGCGTTGGGGCTGAGCTTCGAACTGGACCCCTGGTCGCTCCATCTGGAGGCCGCTCAGACCCTCGTACGGAATGCGAGGTCCACCGAGCAGCGAGAGAAACTGCTTGCCCAACTGGAAACGCTGGCAGAATCCGCCGTTGAGGAAGACCGCTATCAGGAGGCTGAGGGTTTGCTTGAAACGGCCGCCACCCTAGCTGGTCAACTTCGCGACAACGTCCGGAAGGATCAGTTCCTGCGGCGGAAGGACGACGTTCGCCGGATTGCGGCAGCCTTTGAGTCGATCCGCGAACATCTGGCCACCCTGCAAACGGCGCCCGACGATCCCGCAGCCAATGAAGCCGTCGGCCGATTCTACTGTTTCGTCAAACAGGCGTGGCAGAAGGGACTGCCCTATTTGGCAAAAGGGGAGACCGCGCTCATTCGGACGGTGGCTCAGGCTGATCTGCAAAAACCGGTGCAACCGGCTGCCCAAGCGCAGCTCGGCGATGACTGGTGGGCGATTGCAGAGACACTTTCGGATCAGGAAAAGGCGGCTGTCAAACGACACGCTGGTTACTGGTATCTTCAGTGTGAAGCCAGGTTGACAGGTGAAGCGGCGCAGCGGGTGCGAACTCGATTGGCGGAATCCGGTCGATTGATTAATCTCCTGGGACTCGCGGCGGCACGTCGGATCACCCTCCAGGGAACCTGGCAGATTGGACCAAAGGCGATTATTTCTGCCCCGGAGCCGGTCACCCAGATCATCTTTCATGTGATCCCACCCCAGGAATACGATTTGGTGGTGGACATCCAGCCGCTTCCACTCCCACCGCCCCCGCGGGGTGCGGCCCAGGGACAGCGTCCCAACCCTTTGCTCGATGTCGGTCGAGGAGCCTTTGCCGCGGGTTTGGTTCAGGGACAGCATCAGTTTCTCGCCGTGGTCGATTGGACCGTGCCCAATCAGGGAGTTTATTGTTTCCTCGCCAATTGCAACGGTCGTGGGCCTGATCCAGCCAATCCCACTTTTCAGCAGGTTCAGGCCCTGCGAGGCCAAAGATTGAACACCCTGGTGTACAGTGTGCGGAAGACGGACGTCACGGTGACGGCCAACGGCGTCCCCATCATCCGTTACACGGGTGACTTTGCGTCGCTTACCCTGCCGCAGGGTTGGGGCACCATTACGGCCTCTCGCATCTTTTTCGCCACCCGCGGGGCGATGTATCAAATCACCCGGGCGGAACTCCGCGATCTGGGACCGTAAAGACGCCGGAGTGTCTACCAAAATTGAGCGTTTGATACATCCCCACTTTTCCTGTGGTGATAGCGTTGCGAACGTCCCACGCATTGGCATGAGGGCGAGATTCAGCCCGGGGACCTGCTTGTCAGCCCCACGTTTCAACGTTCGGGTAATCCACCTTGCCCACCAGGCTCCAACTGCTTGGTTGAACGGCGGGGCGATTCATGAATTTCCCCTGCTAACGCATTGCGCCGTGATCTCTTCAATAGGTTTTAACAAAAGCGGGGATGGGGCAGATGGGACGCGTGTTGACAAACATCGTACCCGCGGGTATAAGTGTACATTTGAACACTATCACGACCCAGCGCCGGCCTGTCTCTAAGAAGGGGAAGATCGCATGCTTCGGGAGTTCACGCCGCTTGCCGCTCAATTTCTCGATGAGTTTTGCCAGCAGCAACTGGAGGCCGCCGGCCTGGCTTTTCCGCCGGTGGATGCGTTCCGGCTTGCGGCTCTGCTCAGGTTCGAAGTTGTGTTCGACGCTGCGCATCCCCAGCGGGCAAGTTGCGTCACACTGCGACACGGGCCGGGCGGACAGCGACTCATTATCGTGCGACCCGAGGAGCGCGTAGAACGCCTCCACTGGGCTGTTGCCCATGAGGTGGGGGAATTCCTCGTGGCGGAAGTCATTCGAACCTGGGGAACTCCCGTGGACGACGTGGAACCGCCACACCGGGAATGGCTCGCCAATCAACTGGCCAGGCGTCTGCTTGTTCCCCACCGTCCGTTCTTCGCCGACCTGCAGCGATTGGATGGCGATTTGATCGCTCTCAAGAGTCGTTTCGGCACCGCCAGTTACGAAGTGCTCGCCAGACGGATGCTGGATGCCCCTGATCCATCCGTGATTACCGTCGTGGATCAGGGAAGAATCACGTTCCGTAGAAGTAACGTCCTCGAGCGAGTACCTGGGCTGACCGAGCTGGAAGAGGCGGTCTGGCTTCGCGCTCACCAAACGGGGCTACACCAGCGCGGGGAAAGCGGCAACCAGGACGTACAAGTTTGGGCCATCCATGAGCCGGGCTGGAAGAGGGAAATCCTGCGCACCAGAGCAGCTTGGATGAATTGGTAGTAGGCAGGCGAGGATTCTCTCGCCCCGCGTGGCATGACGCTATTTCTGGGAGTCTTCGTGAGGAACAGTCCCGATGACAAGTTCTCCTTTGTGAACGCCTTTCAGTCCGCGGAGCCGGGCCGCAATTTCGCGGAGTTGCCGCGCTGGTCCCCGCAGCAGGATGACCTCCAAGCACAGGTCATGCGTCAGGTGCGCATGCACCACCGAGATAATCAGATTATGATGGTCGTGCTGGAGCTTCATGAGCTGGTCGCGGAGTTGACTCCGATGATGATCATACACCAGCGTCAATGTCCCCGCGACATCTTCCGCATCTTCGATCCATGCCCGTCGGGCCAGCGAGTCGTGGATGAGCTGGCGAATCGCCTCGCTGCGGGTGGCAAAACGCTCTTCGCGGCAGTATCGCTGAAACCGCTTCAAAAGGTCTCGCTCCAGCGAAACGGAAAAGCGGACGATCTTTGACACACGATCCCCCTGTTTCGTCGCTCAGGTCAAAAAACTATCCCGGTTAGGACTGCCCAAGCTCCGCCATCACCTCATCGGGAATGTTGAAGTTTGCCGACACGTTTTGGACATCGTCGTGTTCGTCAAGCTCTTCCATGAGTTTCAACACTTTCCTCGCCGTGTCTGCATCCAGGTCCACGTAATCTTTGGGAATGCGGGTCACTTCCCGAGAATCACAGGGGATGCCGGCCCGGTCCAGCGCCTCACTTACATCCGAGAACTTGCTTGGATCACAGGTGACCTCGAACTTGTCTCCCACCTGTTTAATGTCTTCCGCCCCGGCCTCTAATGCCACCTCCATTAACCGCTCCTCAGAGACCTGGTTCGCAGGCACAAGGAACAGCCCCTTGGTCTCGAACATCCAGGCCACGCATCCGGTGCTTCCCAGCTTTCCATTGTGAAGCTCAAAGCACTTACGGATTTCCGCGGCGGTCCGATTGCGATTATCGGTGAGGACGTCGCACATGATTGCCACACCGCCGGGTCCATAACCTTCGTAGGTGACTTCTTCCAGAGCCGCGCCCTCGATTTCGCCCGTGCCGCGTTTAATCGCCCGCTGGATGTTATCCTTGGGCATGCCGACGGCCTTGGCGGCTTCAATAGCAGCCCGCAATCGAGGATTCATTTTCGGATCTCCACCCCCGATTCGGGCCGCAATAATGATCGCCTTGGACACCTTGCTCCAGATCTTTCCCCGCTTGGCGTCCACGGTAGCCTTTTTATGTTTGATGCTTGCCCAGTGCGAATGCCCGGCCATAAAAAGTCCTTCCTTTTGCTTCTTTCTACAAGTTTGCTCGCCGTGTCAAATACAGTGCGCTCAGCTTCCCGCTCCCCTTAACTCAGTATATCACCCGGCCATTTCCGGCCACAAGAACCGAGACGTTCTTCACAGCGACATGCCTGTCAAGTCCGCGGCCGGAGGGATCCGTTCCTGCCTGTTAGCATTTGATAATCCGAACTACTTACCAGGGCACCACCAGCGTGCTTCACTGAAAAGATTTCTTCGGAGAAAACTGCTTGTCCGATCACGTTCCCATCTTCGCAGAATCCATTTCACCGGTCGGTCTCTGGGCGCTCGGTTCAGTGCCTGGTTAGAACGGGAGGGACTATTCATGCATGGCCCCTCCAGCCAAATTTGCCCGTGGTGTGTCGGGGGCTTTTGCAAAATGGGCGATGGGGCGCCTTTTCAGGTTGTTGCGGTCCTCTGCACGATCGGTTACACTGACTAACAGGGATGGTCTGTGCAGACGGAGAAGTTCGGCACGGCATCAGGGAGAGACCGCCCGTGTGGGGTTGGTCAGGTAACGGCCGAACAAACAACCGTCCCGAGGACGCCCGTGGGGCTCCCTTAGGGGCGCAAATGTCTGCTTCTTTCGACCGCCCATGGTATAAGGTGCCGCTGTGGCTGCCGGTGTACTTCAACGGCCGACGCTCGTGCTCAATCGACATTGGCAACCGATCCACGTGGCGACGGTTGCGCGGGCCCTGGTTATGGTTTACCAGGGGACGGCCCTCATCGTCGATCCTGAGGACTTCAGCACGTACACGTGGTCGGACTGGACTCAATTGACCCCTGCTGAGGGTGAGAGTTTTATTCAGGGGGTTTCCTTTCGCCTCCGCGTGCCGGAAGTGATCACGTTGCGAGAATATGATGGCGTGCCGCATTCCGGCGTGCCGTTCAGTCGGCGGAACCTCTTCAAGCGAGACCACAACACCTGCCAGTACTGTGGCAAGCAGTGTCCACCGGATCAGCTCACGATCGATCACGTGATTCCCCGGGCGAGGGGTGGCGAATCCACCTGGGAGAACTGTGTTCTGGCCTGCGTGGACTGCAACCGAAAGAAGGGCAACCGAACCCCTGAAGAGGCGGGAATGAAACTCCGCCGCAAGCCCACCCGGCCGAAATGGCGCCCCATCTATGCCGCCCGTGAGATTCGCATCGAAAGCTGGAATCGCTTCATCAGCGAGGCCTACTGGAACGTCACTCTCGAACGGTAGCCGGAATCCCCTGGTCGTTTTCCGTCGCGCTTTTTTATGAAGTTGGACCGGTCTTGTCGCCGATATTAATGGAGACTATACTTGCACATGTGTGCAATTGTCAAACAAACCGAACCGGCCCCGCGTAGTACAAACAGGCATGCAGGAGTGTTTCCCGGCCATGACCAGTAAACTTGACCCCAAGGTGCGTGCTCGGTGCGAAAGCCGGGCACAGGTGATCAAAGCCCTGGCCCATCCCTCGCGGTTGGTGATCGTTGAGGAGCTGGGGAGGGCCGGCGAAAAGTGTGTGTGCGAGCTGGCGGACCTCCTGGGCCTGGACATGTCCACGACTTCCCGCCATCTGAGCCAGATGAAGGAGGCCGGTATCCTGCAGGATGAAAAAAGGGGACAGATGACGTTTTACCGGCTGAGGGCACCCTGCATCCTCCAGTTTCTCGACTGCATTGATGGGGTCATCCAGCAGGGGCTGGAGAGCAGGTTGAAGCTGCTCCGGTAGGTTTCCTGGGCCGTGACAAATCCGGTAGTCCGGGACGCCCTTTCCGAGGAGTCGCTCAGTTTTTTTAGGGAAGTAATATTGCACATTTTGCCAAATACGCATAAACATGTAGAAAAGGAGTCCGCTCACCATGACGCGAAAAGACTGGGGAATTCTGGCCGCTTTGGTGATCGTGTTCCTCCTGGCGTACTTTCTCAACTTCAGTTCGCCGAGGATTCAGAACGCGGTCATGGAAGCCTTTCTCATGTTGCAGTGGTATGCGAGAAACCACACCCTCGCGTGTGTGGTGCCAGCGATGTTCATCGCGGGGGGAATCGCCACGTTTCTATCCAAAGAAGGCGTTCTGCGGCACCTTGGACCGCAGGCCAACAAGATCGAGGCCTATGCGGTGGCATCGGTTGCGGGCACTGTCCTGGCCGTCTGCTCGTGCAGCGTGCTTCCCATGTTCGCGGGAATCTACCGGGTAGGCGCCGGACTGGGGCCCGCGGCGGCTTTTCTCTATTCCGGCCCGGCCATCAATGTGATGGCCATCTTCCTCACAGCTCGGGTACTGGGTTGGGACCTGGGAATTGCCCGGGTAGTAGGCGCGGTTGTTTTCGCCGTGGTCATCGGTCTACTCATGGCCTGGATCTTCCGCAAAGAAGAAACAGAGCGAGTCAAGGCATTCATGGCCCTTCCCCAATCCTCCCCACCGAAGCGGAAACTGTGGCAAAACGCGGCGTTTCTCGGCGCGATGATCCTTTTTCTGGTGTTTTCCGACTGGAGCGACCCGAGTCGTACCCGCGTGGAGTTCAATCCTGACACCCAGGTGACCCTTATGGACGGTTCCGTCCGCTCACTCAAGACAACAGGACCGATCAGTGTGGCGGTGCTTCAGGAAACCACGACAGCTTACCGCCTGCAGATGGAGGAAAGCATCCCCGAGCTTTCCAAGGGCATGAAGTTCAATGTGGACAAGAAGTACATCCGCAGCATGACTCAGGATACCCCATCGGGTTACGAATTCGCCGCCTGGGTGTATCGCAATCGCTGGTACTTTGCCGGCCTGTTCCTGTTGCTGACGGTGATCATGGCTTTCTCCTGGTTCGAAAAAGCGGAACTGGGAGCCTGGCTTGGTGAGACCTGGTCATTCGCCAAACAGATCATTCCGCTCTTGTTCCTCGGGGTGTTTGTGACAGGTTTCGTGGGGGCTCTGCTTCCTGAAAAGCTGGTGGGAGCCCTTGTGGGAGGAGACAGCTTTCGCGCGAACTTCGTGGCGTCGGTCATCGGCGCAGCATGGTATTTCGCCACACTCACCGAAATCCCGATTCTGGAAGCGTTGATCGGTTTGGGGATGGGGAAAGGACCGGCACTGGCACTGTTGCTGGCTGGGCCCGCTCTTTCCCTTCCCAGTATCGCGGTCATCTACAGTGTGTGGGGATTTAAGAAAACAGCCACCTTCGTGGTACTCGTGGTGATCATGAGTACTGTCGTGGGTATGATCTTTGGAGCGTTTTTCGTCTGATTTCGTTGACCTCGCTTATGGAAAGGAGGCGTTGCGATGAAACTCATTCAGGTTCTGGGTCCAGGATGTGCCAAGTGTCAGGCCCTTCTCAAAAATGCTGAGGAGGCCGTCAAGCAACTGGGAATGGATGCGCACATTGAGAAGGTATCCGACATTAACATGATCACAAGTTTTGGCGTGATGATGACACCGGCTCTCGTGGTGGACGGCGAATTAAAGCTGCAGGGCAAGGTCGCCACTGTTGACGAGATCAAGCGAATCCTGGCGAGCTGAAGGGCACTGAAGTAGCCGTCATTCGCTTGCCAACTCAACCTGCGCGGGGAATCGACAAAATGACCGAAGAGACCAGTGCACGGCCGTGTGCTTGTTGCGGCACGGAGGTCGCCGTTCTTGCCTGTTCGGGGGCCTCCAACCTGGGGCACCTGGCAGACCTTGCTGCCCGCGAACTGAGCCGCCGCGGCTCTGCCCGCATGGGCTGCCTGGCGGGAATTGGGGCAGGAGCCGCGGGCAGCATCAACGCCGTCCGCAACGCCCGCCGTGTGGTGGTCATCGACGGTTGCCCCACCCAATGCGGACGCCGTGCCCTGGAGCGGGCGGGCCTTACGGAGTTTGTTTCTGTCCGGGTGGACCAACTCGGTTTTAAACGCGGCCAGTCGCCTGTCACTCAGGAGAATGTGCAGCGGATTGCCGACGAGGTGTGCCGCATTCTATCGGAGGGGCCACCCTCAGCAGGCATGAAAGATTCCGCCTGTTGTGAATAATGGACATTTTGCGGGCGTGCATTGTCCGGTAAGCACGTTGCAAATTACTCGGAGCCAGTTTCGCGACATCGTTCGGGAGGGTTAAGTATGAATCAGGGAGCGCATTGGCGGAATGTCTTTACTGGCGTGATGTTGCTGTTAGCTGGCGCGGCCCTAGGGGCGGCGTTAGTGAAAATAGCGGGAAACGGAAACCCGCCCTCGCGGACGGTGGCGGCTTCCCCGACTGCGGCCACCAGTACTACCCAGGAGCCAGCACCGCAAACCATAAAGGACGGCGTACTCGTCTATTTATTCCACGGCAATGTGCGGTGTCCCACATGCCTGGCCATCGAAGCAAGCACCAAGGAAGTACTCGAGGCAAACTTCGCTCAGGAATTAAACTCGCGCAGGATCATCATCCGTGAGTTAAACTATGAAAAGCCGGAAAATAAACCTTATATCGAAAAATATAAACTGATTGCCCCGACAGTCGTGATGGTCCGTATTCACGACGGGGAAGAAAAAGAATTTGTCAACATCATGGAAGTTTGGCAGTGCGTGGGCGATAAAGATGCATTCACACGCCTGATTTCCGATAACATGCAAAAGATGCTCCAGGACACAACAGGTTGACTGGGTGCGGAGTGGTTCCGTCTGGCACACCTGATAGAAAGTCTTAAAAGCACAAGGAGGGGAACAATGTTAGCGAAAGGATGGTTGACCGGCGTTCTCGTTTTGGCAGTCACTTTTTCGCAATGGAGTGCTGCCGCCCCCGGCGCTGAACCATCAACACAGCCTGCTCTTCAGCCTGATCGGGTGGTGGCGATCTACTTTCACCGAACCCAGCGGTGTCCGACCTGCCGATTGGTGGAAAAAACGATCGGGGAAGTCCTGCAAAAGTACTTTGTGCAGGAACTGAGGTCGGGGCGTCTCCAGTGGGCTTCCATCGATTTCCAGGATCCGCGAAATGCCCAGTTTGCCCGCGCCTATCAGGTAACGATGCCGGAACTGGTACTCGTGCTGGTTCACGATAACAGGGTCGTGCAGTGGCAACCTTTCCCTCGCGTGTTCGGGCTTCTTGGCAAACCGCAAGATTTTGAGAACTACGTGCGCGAAGGCGTCGAGGAGTACCTCAGGCAACTTCTGAGTGTTCGGAAGTAAACAGTAAGAAAGTGTTAGTGAGTATACCGGAAAAAAAGCGGACTTTAGCCAATAACATTTAAAAGGACGAGCCGATATGGCCCTCGAGAGTTCTGCCCCACTGGTGGGGGTGACGCTCCTCGGTCTCGCGACTGCTGTGGCGCCGTGTCCGTTGGCCACGAATATCGCGGCGGTCACCTACATTGCGCGAAAGCTGACAGACCGGCGCTGGGTAGTGACAAGCGGAATCCTCTATACTCTGGGACGTTCCGTCACCTACGCCGCGCTCGCGGGCATTTTGAGCGCAGGCCTGACGAGTCTGCCGGGCCTTTCCACCAGCCTGCAAAAGTACGGACATTTATTTCTCGGGCCACTTCTCATTCTGGTTGGGATGCTGCTTCTGAACTTGATTTCGATTCCTCTACCGCAGGCGCAGGCCGGGCACGCACAGAAGATCGCCGATCGATTTGGCGTTTTGGGAGCGTTTCTCCTTGGCGTGCTTTTTGCGCTGGCTTTTTGCCCAACGTCGGCGGCGTATTTTGGAACTGTGGTCACGCTGCTCGCTACCCGCTCGGTGGGATCGCTGGGGCTCGCCTTCTTGTATGGCGTGGCCACAGGAGTGCCCGTTCTCGTGTTCGCTCTGCTCGTGGTCTTCGCCGCCAGTTGGGTTGGCCGGGCCTTCGCCGCTGTAACCGTTATTGACCGGGTGGTGCGAACTGTCACGGGGATTGTCTTTCTTCTTATTGGGATCTACTTTGTTCTTCTCTATAACTTCGATCTTCCCGTGAACATCTTTGATATTCTCTCGTAACGAATATTGCTCCGGGAAAAGAACCGGCCGATTAAGGGTTTTCGCCTTGCGGTGAGGCCTTTTTGAGCGGCGGCGGAGACAGGGGCCAAATAACCAGCACGTCAGATTCCGGGAACGCGGAATTCCAGGAGGTTCTTCTGGCTTGAGCGCGGCGATCGGCCTCCGTCGGCCAGCCATCGCGAGCTACTCCGAGAAGTCCTGGAATCGCCAGACAGGGGCCTGTCAGTTCCGGGTGCACACGCGCGGATGCCTCCGTATCAGCCGGGAAGTAAATAAACGCGTCCTGCGTGCCGGGAACGCTCGGTATTACGAGAAGATAATCGGGGACCAGATCGGCCAGTTGATCGGGCAAATGTCCGTGGTCTATCTCGTATGCCCGCAAGGCCATCCGCAGGAGCGTCGCGCGGACTGTCACATCGATCGTCCGCTGATTGAGAAATTCATAATAGATATACGATTTGACCCAGGCCGGACTATCGCTGAGAAATTGCCCGATCCACATAGCGAGACTGCTGTCAGAAATCTCGGGCTGGGTGCCGGGCAAAATATCGTCGGCTTCATATTGCCGAGCAAAAGTGAGCCACTCAGAAAAAATCCGATCGATGCGCTTCTGGTAGGCTGCTTTTTCTCCGGGAAGATAAACAGCCCACTTCGGCCAGTGGGGTAAGCAAAACTCGTCCTGTGAGGACCGTTCTCTGAAAATAAGATCGCGCCAATAGCGATACATGAAGAGTATTCGCTCATCAAAGGGGATCCGCTCATTTTTCCATGTATCGTAAATTTCCCGTAAAGTCTGCCGAATATCGTGGGACGTTTGCCCCGGGGCATGGCACCATGCCCACACGGCGTCGGCCCACGCTCTCCAATCCCTTTGGGTTGCGGGACTGTAGCCAGTGAAGTCTGCCGCAAAAATCAGGGGCCGCGTCCGATGTCCCCGCAGCCGCAGGCACAGATCGGCCGTGAAGAAAATCCGCGCATACTCCAGATGATGATGCTCGATTGCCTGGTAGATCAGGCGTTCGAAGAAGGCATTGTGGAAAAAGCGGGAAGAGACCAGCTTGTCGTCCGCACTGAGGAGATTCTGGGTCGCTGAATCCTCAAACAGACACGCGACAAACGGGTCTGAATAAGGCGTCTTTGTGAGGTCCGCAAGCTGTTGCATAAAAGCCGAATTGTGCGAGACACGTGTCCATAGCTGCCGACTGTAGTCATCATCGGGACGTATATGATCGACGAATAACGAAGGGTTATACTCGGCGTCAAGCCGCTCGATTGTTGCCAGCACGGACATTGTGTGGAGCACGCCGGCCATTTGCGTATCGGCCTTGGCTGCCGAAGGTGATCCCTGTATGACCGTCATCGAGACCCGCAGCGCCTCGAATTTCGAACTTTGGGGACCTTGAATCAAGTACACGCGAAGTGCAGGCAGGAGAAACCACATCACTACGAGGGTCCACAAGATAGGACTGCGCACAATCGCGAACCAGCGGTTGTCGAGATGCCGTCGAAGCCACGGACGAAGGGATACCGTCGTTTGCGCCAGAACTCCAGCCGAAAACACCAGGAAGCGGATCACGAACGCCAGCCCCGGCCAGAGTTCGTCCCGGCCAACCGGAAAGAACTCGCCGGGAAGATACAGTCCCAAAAACAGCAAAAACCAGGCCACCACAAAGGCCTGAATAATATTGGGAGATGCCATGCCCGCGAGTTGCCCGGCTGCGTACCAGCCAATCGCAGAGATGACGTACGCCAGCCAGTCTGGAGACGGCCGAATATCTCGCGCCAGGAAAATGGATTGCCGGAAGCCTGAAAAGACCAAGTCGCAGAGTATCCCGGCGACACACCAGGCAATCAGCCATGGAAACGCCCATCGCTGCCGTGACCACCAGATCACGCGTGGCGGAATTGGTAATGCTGCGAGGAAGTTACGAGTCGAACCACCGCGATCGAAAATAAAAGTAGAAATGCCTGTCACCGCAATGGCCATCGGGGGAACGAGGATCAGGGCATACAGCGCGTACTTTTCGCACCATTCCCTGAAGGCATCAGGTGATAGCCACTGGGTACTCAGGGCGCTGATACATGTCAGAAGGAGTATGTACAGAAAGAGGATCATTTTAAGAAAATGCGCCCATCCGCCCAGGTGTCGCTCATGAAGCCACACCAGGTATCTCATGGGCGCGGCACTTAAATTCGGTATTGCAGGAGTTGACAAACGGGAGACGATCTGGCGAACCCGCAGGGGTGCCGAAAACCCTCCCAATCGAAGGAACAGAAGGCGGCTTTTCAGCCAGCGAAGCGGTTCGTCGGAACTTTTCAGCCACTTTCCCACGAGAATCGCATCAATCGTTAAAACACTGGCCACGGCAAGAAGACGGACCGGCAGCAACTGGCCCGACGACTCCCAGGTAAAAGTGCCGAACTTGGGTATAAACTGATCGGGAAAGAATACTTGCTCCAAGTTGTAAAAACCGGTGACAATAAAGATGTCAAGAACGTAGGCCACCGCCGCCCCCATCACAGCGGACCAGATCACACGCTGTACAAAGATCGAAAAAAGGAGCCCCCATACGAAGAACTCTCCCGCCAACCCCACCCAGAAAAGCACACTCAGGGAAATATCCCACTGCCATCGCTGAAACAGCGAAGAGTCGTTAGTCAGCGTTCCTGCGGCAGTAAGAATCACAAAGCCCATTAACAAGCAGACGGTCACTCCCCATAGAGCGACGATACTCACGGCAAGCACAATGCGCGAAGTTTTCACAGGGAGGGCACGGAGTAACGTGTCCGTCTTTCGTTCGGTTTCGCCTGCAAAGGCCATGGCGCCGAACGCCAGCGCGAATAAGGCGGCGCCCACAAACGGCACGACAGTTAGCGATTGGGTGGGGCGAGTATTTGCGGCGAAGAAAACGGCCAGCACGGAGGGAATTATTCCCAGGGCCAGCATGAGAAGCTGCGTCTCACGCCAGTATTTCCATGCCAGGGCAAGAGTTTCAAAGAGGAACTCATGTTGAAAGGCACCGGTGCCTTGACCAGAAGGGGCCTTCATGACACTTCCTCCGTCTGCTGAGAACTGATCGGTTGCGTTTCTCGGTTCATGTAGGCTGTGAAGATCTCTTCCAGCGAGCATGGGAAAGCATCGATTGAGCGAAGGCCGGAAATGGCTACCTGACGGATGGGTTCCGAGTCGCCTGGACTCCGCGCGATGATATGACACTCCAGTCCTTCGCGTGTCTGTTGTATGATTTCTAACGGAAAAGAGGTAAGAGTATTCAGAAAAGCGTTTAAAGATTGAGGATTGTCAAATATCAGCACCCACCGTCGGATTTCACGCTTGAGTTTCTCCACCTCGTCCACGAGAATCAACCGACCCTCCTTGAGAAAGCCCACAATATCGGTGACGCGCTCCACCTCGTGGACCTGGTGGCTGGCGAGAAATACGGTTTTTCCAGTGGCCGCGCGATCCACCATACTTTCCAGAAACTGCCGTCGGACAATCACGTCCAGGCCGGAAGTGGGCTCGTCGAGGATGAGGAGATCGGGATCGTGGCTGATGGCCAGGGCCAGCAGGACCATTGCCCGCATGCCTTTGGAGAGCTCTTTTATTTTCTTTTGGGGATCCAGTCCAAATTTTTTGATATGCTCCAGATAGGCAGTAAAATATCCCGCCGGATAAAACGCAGCACAGAACTGGCCGATTTCGTCCACACGCATCCACTCGTACAGGCCGGGCTGTTCAGGAACATAACCGACACGGCGACGGATCTCGAGCGACTCACGCTGGCAATCATATCCCAGAACTTCCGCTTTGCCGTCATCCGGGTCGAGCAGCCCCAGCAGAATCTTGATGAGCGTGGTCTTCCCGGCACCGTTCCTCCCCAGGAGTGCCCACACCACGCCGCGAGGAATCTCCAGCGACACCCCGCGGAGGGCTTCCACTTTTCTGAATCTCTTGGAAATGTTTTCCACGCGAATGACGGGATTCATGGCGTGTTCTCCTGCTGTGGCAGCGAGCGGAGCAGATCGCGCAGCATCCGCTCAAGTTGCCGGGGGGTGATTTGGGCCCGCAACGCCTCATCCACGACCTGCTTGAGGCGCTCATACACCCATCGTTCCCTCTCCTTGCGACAGCGCTCTGGGGCATCCTTCGCGACCGTCAGCCCCACGCCCCGCTGGGCGGTCAGGATTCCTTCGTCCTGAAGTTCACGATAAGCACGGGCTACGGTGTTCGGGTTGACGGCGAGCTGGCGGGCCATCTCGCGGACGGAAGGCGTCAGCTCTCCCGGCTGAAGTGCGCCCGACGCCACGGCAAATTTGATCTGTCGGGCAATCTGTTCGTAAATCGGGGTGGCGTCAGCCGGGTCCACGCGGACGTACATGTGTTTGTCTCCTGTACTAGCTCACTAGTACAGTATATCGCTCGGCCGCGGCTTGTCAAGTGCTTTGCGGCCAAAAATGCGAGGCGAGTTTCGACGGTTCCCGCCGGCTGGTGGCTGACGATTCATTCGGTCACAATATCACCTGTGACTTTCGTCCCTGCCAGCAAATGGAGACGGTCTACCATGTTCAATCAGACACCGCGTCATTGTTGCGGCAGATCGCTCGGGTTAGTATTGCTTGCGGGAATTTTGACACTCACAAGCGGCACAGGCTGGACGCTTACACTGGCCGCTGAAGAGGAGTTTGTCGGGCCGTGCCCAAGTTGGCTGGATGTACGCCGGGACTTCGGAGCGGTGGGTGACGGAATCGCCGATGACACAGCGGCCATCCAGCAGGCGCTGGATGCGATCCGCAGCCACCAGCAGGCGTCCGTGCTGTATTTCCCCGCGGGGACTTACCGTTTGACTCGCCCCCTCAAAACTGTTCGCCAGGCCCACACGGATAATATGGTCTCCCTGGTCGGCGAGACTCCCGAGAAAACGGTTCTTTTGTGGGACGGGCCCGAAGGCGAGACGATGCTCCAATGGGACGCATGGTATTCAAAGATTTCGCGGATGACGTTCGATGGCCGTGGTCGGGCCGGCGTTTGTTTGTTTTACGGGCCTTCTTTCTCCACATATAACGAAACAAGCGACCTTATATTCCGCGATGCCCAAAATGGACTTGTATTTGGTGGCCCGCAAACCGCCGGCCAGGCCGAAAATGAAGTCCTCCGCTGCCGGTTTCTGCGATGTGAAACGGGTATTCAGGCAGTCAACTGGAATTCGATGGATATTTGGGTGTGGTACTGCTGGTTCGAAGATTGTGGGCGATCCATCCATAACGTGATGGGTAACTGGCATGCGTGGCACAATGTTTTTATTCGCTCTCGTGTATCGGACGTCAGTATCGCTAATCTCATGGTCTTTTCGGTAGTGAATAACGTAAGTGTAGGATCGCGTTGTTTTCTGGATTTTTCCAGTGGACACACCTGGGGGTCGCCTACCAGTATCACCGGCAACAGGATTGTCGATCCAACAGGTGACTGCGCCATGGTGTTGGACAACGCCGGACCGTATTTGGTGGTGGATAATCAATTTCGAATTCGGCCGAATACTCGCGCGATCAGAATGACCTGGGCTGACCAAACCTTGGTTGGAAACGCGTACACACAGGACGACGCCGTCGAGGAACGCGGACGCTTCCGGCGGATCGCCGAACGGGTTGTCTCGCCCGATCAGATTTCGGATGCTCTACCAGAACTTCCATCGGTCCCACCAAGGAAGACTCGCCGAATCATCGAAGTGCCGCCCAACGCCAGTGCGGAAGATATCCAAAAGGCCATTGATCAAGCGGCACAGATGGTCGGGGAACGGCCCGTGGTTCATATTCCCATGGGAGTTTATCAGATTGACCGCACCCTGGTTATTCCCCCTGGGGCCGACCTCCAGTTAGTCGGTGATGGTGCCAGTGAGGTTGCCACACGGTTGGTGTGGACTGGGTCGCCGGATGGTTGTCTTGTCCACATCGCGGGGCCCGGACAGGTGTCGCTGCAGGATCTTCACTTAAATGGTGGCCGGGCCTCAGCGCTGCTTGTAGAGTTGCCGGATGACGCCAATTCTCGCCTGCTGGCCGATCAGCTTAACGTGACCGGTTCATCGTCCATCCACGAGGACGATCTACCCGTGGCCCTGCGTGTGGAAGGGGTGGGCGAGGCCACAGTTCAGTTCCGCGCGTTCCAGGGCAGCGGTCAGGCGGGTCGGTGGGTTCAGGTGATTGGCAACAATCGGGAGCCACGTGTTCCGGTCGCCATTTTCACGGGTGCCACCGGGTCCGCAGTTGGACAGTACGAGGTCCGCAACGGAGGTGCGCTCGTTGTGCGAAGTATTTATCATGAGCGAAGTTCCGACGCCCTTTGTGGGCTCCATCTTTCCGAAAGCGGTAACCTCTCCATCGACGCCACCCGGTTTTCTTATGCGACGAGTCCAAGTGCACCGACCGTCCTGGCGGAAAATTTTCGCGGGCTGTGCACGCTGGCAACCTGTCTTTTCATGCCGGTTGCAACTGAAGACCCCTGTCGCATCGAGATCCGGGGCGACGGGAGCCACACGAGCGTGCTGGCATTGAATAATCAGTTTTGGGTGATCAAACCGCCGGCAACCAGCGAGACGATCTGGCTCAATCGCGCTCAGCCGCCGGCACAGGGCGGCCTGGTGGGATGCAATATCAATACCAACAACAAAACAGTGGCTGCCAAAGGCTTCGAATTTCTCCGGAATTTGCCGGACCATCCCGATCCTGCCCGCTCACCCCGCGGCGCATCTCCCCTCCAGGACCGTGGCGCTGTGAGTGACGAAACGATTGTGCGGCACCTTCGGTTGCTCCGCGAAACGGTCCCCGTTTATCCGGAAAAGGTGAGCGAGGGCACAGAGATCGTCATTCGCCGGGTGATCGCCACCAGTCAGGGAAAGCTGACGGTATGGATCCGCGGCAAAAAATAAATACTGACCGGCAGTGTATTCAAAAATCGAATAACGTCCCCGAAGTATTTCTATGCCATGTATCCGTTTGTCAATTTTTGTTGTTGGGGAAAGTAAAATAATGCGATATTCTGTGAAAAACCATCATCGGCGGCGCGAGGGGATTGCCGGGGTAAGCTGCCGGGATTCTTGCAGGTCCCTGATCCACTGCTCGACGAGCGACACGGCACGTTCATCCGTTCGGTTGGTAGCCAGCGGTGGCATTTGACGGGGGCCCCGCAGCCGGAGACGGTGCCACAGTTCGCTGGCCTCAGGGTTGCCCGGTCGAACGATTTTGCTTCCCTGCGGTCCCACCTGACCCTGTCCAGGATTCACACCAATCAGTTGCGCCTTTTCCAGCGGTGTGTGATAGCGGAAGTCAGGACGGTTGACGATACCGTCCGGGACGTGGCACATGGCGCAGTTAGCATCAAGGTACGCCCGAACAAGCTCCTGACGCTGTCCGGCTTTGGCCGTTGAAGCCGTGAACCAGTCCGGATAAGCATCCCACGACTCCGGCGCACCTTGTGGTGGGTTGGCAAAAACACCCAGCGCTCGCCACAGGGCGATCTGGTTGGGGCGTTCCCGACCTTCTACGAGCGCTTCCATCTTCCCATGATCGGCTTCATTGGACGATGAAACGCTCTCGCTCGTCGCCTTTACCGAAGAATAGGAATATGAACCCGGAATAACTGGCCGATTGAGCTGCCGGGTGTTTAGGCCCAGCACAAATCCCGCGGCGGGAGTATGACAGGCCATGCAATCCGAGCGACTTGGGAAATACCATGAGAATGTTTCCCGGCCAGTTGGCGTTGCCGCGGAAACCTCCACTGTTTTTGCACCGTCTAAAAGCTCGGCATCTGTTTGAGCATCGTTCCAAACATAGGTGTATCCCTGCCAGCCCTCGGGACTGCGGACCAACAGGCGGGTTTCCAGACGCCGCCACTGCCGGGGGTCAGCCAGCTCTGCCGCTGAGATCTCTCGCGGTGAGCGACTGGCGGCGGTAGCACTGGCGGGAAGAAAGAATGTCTTCACCAGCACTGTGCCCTCGGGAAATTGCCAGTGACCTTTTTCACTAAAAGTAACGCTTTGACCTCGCGGCAGCGCAAGAAAGCGCTGTTTCATCGCGCCGTCGGACCACAGCGGTACGTTGACATCGTACGGCAGCAGCCCTTCGGAGGGTACCAAACCTGCTGGGTCGGTGAACAGTCCCGTCTCTGACAGCTTTTTGGGAAAGGCCGCGGCGATGGCCGAGAGGTTGCCCGACCGCTTTCGGAATCGATACACATAGCCGTCAAACGCCGTAAAGTACAATTCCCCTTCCGCGTCCTCACCGAAAGAGCTGATATTGAGGCCCGTCCGTGCGACCTTGCGGTTTTCGATGACTCGCTTGTTTTCATCCAGCCGAAGAATCCAGACATTTCCTGTAACATAGTCCCCGTAAAAATATGCGCCGTAAAACTCCGGAAGACGCTGCCCACGATAGACACGGCCACCTGTTACCGACATCCCCTCGTGGCGGAAATACTCCACAAGCGGATCGATGAGAACATCGCCGGTTTGAGGAGCGTTCGGCTCAAACGGGTGGAACCCCTCGCGGATTTTCCACCCGTAGTTACCGCCACGCACGATGAGGTCCACCTCTTCATACCGGTTCTGTCCCACATCACCGGCAAAGAGGTCGCCGGTGACCCGGTCAAAGGCCAGCCGCCACACATTGCGTAAACCATAAGCCCAAATCTCTCCCCGGGTGCCATCGGTTCGTCCGGCAAACGGGTTGTCTTTAGGGATGGCGTAAGCCAGGCCGGGGTCGCGTCGGTCCACATCGATGCGGAGGATTTTCCCCAGCAAGGTTTTCAAATCCTGGCCGGCGCCAAGCGGATCATTCGCCGAGCCCCCGTCGCCCATTCCGATATACAGATATCCATCCGGTCCGAATTCAATGCTGCCCCCATTGTGGTTGCCGAAAGGTTGCGGAATGTGCATGAGAACTTCTTCAGAGGAACGGTCCGCTCGATTGGGATCATCTCGCGAGACACGGAAGCGGGACACAATCGAGGCCCGAGGACGCGTCGAGTAATAAACGAAGAATTCTCCATTCTCTTTGAATCGTGGATGGAAGGCCAACCCGAGGAGGCCCTCCTCGTTGTGGTCACGCGAAACCACATCTCGGATATCCAGAAAGACGGTGGTGTGATCCACATCGGGCCGATTGGGAAAAACGTGAATCAGACCGGCCTGTTCCACAACGAACAGGCGACCGGACCCATCCCCGGCATATGTCACCTGTACAGGGCGATCAAAGCGCAGGCGGGGAAACGCGCGTTCGGGCTCCAGGGGCAATGGATCCGGCGAGCCCATCAACCGGCTTGTATCGATGCCCTTGAAAACCACAGGCTGGACAGGCAAAGGATTAACCTCTGTAGAATTCACCGAACTGGAAAGACAGCCTCCGATCACAAGAGTAAGATAGAAATATCGCCTTGAGGCAATAGAAATCATCTGTACTATCCTAGGGAAAACCGTGCGACTGATCATTCCAACCTCCACGCCTTGTCTCGGGAAAACGAAGCAACTATTACGCGACCGGCCGTCGGCTTGGAGATCACTCCAAAATGCAGTGAACCCCAGCGCCGAGTACCGTCATTGTACAGAGGTAGGTCAAGCAGCAATTGCGCGGAATGTTTAGCGATACGTTCGAATCGCTCGATGGGGTGGGGCGTGGTCGCAGCGAAATTCGATTGGTCAAACGGTCACAAGGAAAAGAACGTTTCGGCTTCGCTCGTGGCGACGCCGCACAACGGCGAAGCGGGGACAATTTTTTAGTACCAACCCCCTACATCGAATGGTGGCCACGCCATATATCCTGGACCATCCTCGTCCGGGCGCCTGAGGTTTGCTGATTTTTAAGGAAGGCATAAGGCGGGCATTAGCGTTTTGTTCAAAGCCGGAAGGAAGTTCTCTCGAATTGCCGAATTGATCGTCCCATCTGCCCCGCTGGTTGAGCCTGCCTGGGGAGTAGCTCATAATGTGTCTCGCGAGGATTGTGTTGCGCGTGGGGGGCAGAGAGAAGGCGCTCCGGGTGTCCGACGTGCAACTTCTGGTTTGGATGCCGTTCAGTCCGATCGCGCCAGTGGGAAGTCGTCCAGGTTTTTCGGAGCAAGGAACCATCATGAAAAGACTGCGCTGGTGCCTCTTTTGGGGTGTCGTTTTCTCGGTTTTCGCGACAGTGCTTGCACAGTCGCGAACGCTTGAGGAGGGTTGGGAATCGCCGCCGCGCGAAGCCCGTCTGCGGGCTTACTGGTGGTGGCTCAACGGATGTGTCACCCGCGAGGCAATCACGCGCGATCTGGAGGAGATGAAGGCCAAGGGTTTCGGTGGGGCGCTCGTTTGCGATGCGGATGGCTCGAGTCAGGACGGCAACGAGCGAGCCCCCCACGGTCCCGACTTTTTCTCGCCCGAGTGGCGAGAATTATTCAGGCACACCTTACGGGAAGCCGATCGGCTGGGGCTGGAAATAAGCCTCAATATTCAGAGTGGCTGGAACCTTGGCGGACCCGTGGTGCCTGCCGAGGACGCAACCAAGAAACTCGTCTGGTCAGAGTTGCGTGTTTCCGGACCCGCAATTTTCCGGCAAAAACTCCCACAGCCGGCTTCGCGTGACGGCTACTATCGCGACGCCATCGTCGTTGCCTACCCTGTGAAACCCCCAGCCAACAATACGATCGACGTGCGGATCTCGGCGTCGTCAGCTCAACCAAGCCATCCGGTGGAAGATCTTGTCGATAATAACCCTGAGACGTTTTGGGTTTCTGCGGGTAACCAGCCTGGAAAGGGGCCGTCACCGGATCACCCGGAGTGGATTGAATTCAGATTCACCAGTCCGGTGAAGATCGAGAGGTTGCTTCTCCGACCGCGGCCGATGTATGGGCCCCATGCGTGTCGGCTGGATGTATCGCGAGATGGCCGTGAGTTTCGGCCTGTGGGCGAATTTACGCTCGAGAATCCGCGGGAGGATTTCACATGGTCCACTGAGCCGGTGGAGGGACTGGTTTTTCGGCTCGTCATTCTGGGAGCGTATGATCGGGGATCCCTCGAGAAACCGCGGAATGTGCAGATTTGTGAACTGCGGCTTTCGGGTGCAGGGCAGCAATGGCCGCAACAGTCAACCCGTCGCCCCATTCGCAATTGGGCCGAGAAGGCCGGTTACAGACCACTCCATTTTTCCGCCCCGGATACCACACCACTTTTGGAGGAGGACGAGCCCATCCCCGGGGAAGAAGATACAACGCCGGACCAAGTCCTCGACCTGACGGACAAGCTGGCCGAGGATGGCACCCTGACCTGGCAGGTTCCGGAGGGCACGTGGGAGATCCTGCGTTTTGGGTATACCATTGGAGATCGCGCCTATGTGTCCACGTGCAGTGAGGGATGGGAAGGTTATGCCTTGGATGTGCTGGATGCCGGGGCTTTTCAACGTTACTGGGATCGAGTTGTGGAGGTCCTGCTGGCCGACGCAGGTCCGTATAAAGGCAGAACGCTGAAGTATCTTCACACCGATAGCTGGGAGATTGAACCATTCAACTGGACGCCCACGCTGCCCGAAGAGTTTGAGCGACGACGGGGATATTCGATCACGCCCTGGATGCCCGTCCTGGCAGGTCGGATTGTGGGAGACCGTCGCGCCAGTCATCGTTTTCTCTATGATTTTCGCCGCACAGTGGGTGATCTGGTGATTGACCATCATTATCGGCCGTTCCGAGACAATGCCCATAAGCATGGCCTGGAAATCCATCCCGAATCCGGTGGCCCTCACGCCGTGCCCATCGATGCCCAGCAATGTTTGGGGTTCAACGACGTACCGATGTCCGAGTTCTGGGCATGGTCATGGCGTCACCGAATCGGGGATGCCAACCGTTTCTTCGTCAAACAACCGGCCTCGGCCGCGCACACCTACGGACGGCGTCTCGTGGCGGCCGAAGGATTCACGACCATCGGCCCACACTGGCAGGAGACGCTCTGGGATAATCTCAAACCCTCGTTTGACAAGGCCTGCTGCGAGGGATTCAACCTGCTCTTCTGGCATGCGTTTGTGTGTTCACCCCAGGAGCACGGATTGCCGGGACTTCAATATTTTGCCGGGACGCACCTCAACCCGAACGTCACCTGGTGGGCAAAGTCCAAACCCTTCTTCGACTACATCAATCGCTGCCAGTTCATGCTTCAGCAGGGGCTGTTTGTGGCAGATGTTTGTTACTATTACGGCGATCACGTGCCCAACTTTGCCCAGCACAAGCGATCAGATCCGGCCAGAATCTTGCCCGGGTATGATTACGATGTCATCACGGCAGAAGCGCTGCTGACACGGGCGAGAGTAGAGGCAGGCCGCATCGTCCTTCCTGACGGGATGAGCTATCGGCTGCTGGTTTTACCCTCACACGGTGTGATTTCTCTCCCTGTACTCCGCAAAGTGGCGGATTTGGCGCAGGCCGGTGCTGTGATCGTGGGACCCAGGCCGAAAGAATCTCCCAGTCTCAGCGATGATGAATCGGAGCACCGGCGGCTGGTGGCCGAACTCTGGGATAAAGGAAAAGTCATTTCCGACCGGACGGCACGCGAGGTTCTTCAGACCCTCGGCATACCCCCAGACTGTGAGTTTGTGGGGGGAGATCCGGAGTCGGATCTGGACTACATCCATCGCCGGGCCGGGGAAGTGGATATCTATTTCGTGGCGAACCGCAATCCGCGTCCGGAGCAGGTTACCGCCATATTCCGGGTGAGCGGAAAAGCCCCCGAATTGTGGAACGCGGTCACCGGGGAACGGCAATTCGCGCGAGTGTACACGGAGCATGAAGGCCGCACATCCGTTCCGCTAAATTTTGGACCCTGCGGCTCCTGGTTCGTCATCTTTCGCGAGCCGACTTCCCGCCATCCGGCGGAGAGAGGTCCGGCTTTTCCGCAGTGGAACGCACTCGCCAAGATCGCCGGGCCCTGGCGGGTGAGCTTCGATCCCAAATGGGGCGGTCCCGGCACGGTGATTTTTGAAAAGCTCGACAGTTGGACGGAGCACTCGGAACCGGGCATCCGTTATTACTCGGGCACGGCCATATATGAGAACGAGTTCGAGGTCCCGGAGTCCTGGATGACGACGGAGGCATGCCAGCTCTGGCTTGATCTGGGATCGGTCCGCGAGCTTGCGGAGGTTTTCGTCAATGGTCGCTCCTGTGGGGTTGTGTGGGCGCCGCCTTTCCGTGTGGATATTGGCGGGGCGATCCGGGCGGGAAAGAATCGCTTGCGCATCGAGGTTGTGAACTTCTGGCCGAACCGGATTATCGGAGATGCTTCCCTGCCCGCGGAAAAACGCCTGACTCGCACGAATATCCGAAAATTGACGGCGGACACCAAGTTGATGCCTTCGGGGCTTTTCGGCCCGGTGCAAATCGGACGGTTGCAGTAGCCGTGCGGCTTGAAGGCAATCCCCACATACCGATACAAATTCCCATCGCCGCCGTTAAAGCCGATCGGGTCTTCGCTCAGCCAGCGGCCGACCGAAGCATCGTACCAGCGGTTGAGGTTGTTCTGAAGTCGCGTGTCACTATCAAATGGTCTACCCGTGAATAAGAAGAGACTATCGATCGTCGGATTACTCTCCGACGTGACCCGGCCGAAGGCGTCGTAGATGAGGTGGTTGACCACGGTGGTCATGTCGCTGCCCGGATCATACTTGGCGATGTCCCGGACCGTGTTCAGGTGGTCCGTCAAAGTCCACTGTACGGTTTCGTCAGCCCCGTTGTCAACATTTTCCTCGGCTAAAATCTGATCCACCGCCGGGCCCCAGACGTAACGCTCGCGCAGCTGGCCTACCTGCATGTCGCCCGAGTTGGTACGCCAGAAATCCATGACGATCTGGTTGCCATCATAGATGAAGATCCGCCGCTGCTCGGCGTGGCCGTCACCGTCGTCGTCGAGCCGCTTGTAAACCCAGCGGTTGGCATAGTCGTAGGCGTACTCAATCACATGATCGACCGCCGCAGCGTAGCTGGATCGGTGCTCCACCTTGGTGAGCCGGTTGCGGTGGTCCCAGGTGTACTGGGTGATGTCGGTGTCACCCGCGTCGAGCTGGCCATTGGCGTCGGCGTCGATGAAGCGGTGCGTGCGGTTGCCTACGGCGAAAACACAATACTAGCACCATTCTGAACTAAAGGCGGCTCGCTGCGCACACGTCCAGTGGTCGAGTAACTCAACAATTGTCACTTCCTCGGCTACCGGCTTCTTATTCTACTGACTTGGAGCAACCATACCAAGAAATAGGGAGCGCCCGCAGTCAGTCCAGCAATGCCACCCACGGCAAGATGATACAGTAATGCATATGAACGGTCGAGCGGGTGAATGCCTATGAAGTTGAGCCAAAGCACGTACGACAGAGCACCAACAACGGGTCCAGCCAGGGAGGCCCCAAGTGCGATCCTAAGATACGCTCCAGTGTACGCTTTTCTCATATTGCCATGTGAGGCTGCTTCATTGTCAGCAATGCTCTTACCGTTCAACATACCACTTGGCCGGGCACACAGGACAATAACCCACACACCGCCCCCGCAAACTGCGCCGGAAAACGCTGCGAGAGGACCGGCTTTGACATTCAGTTTGGCTAAGTAACACCCAATAATCGCACTAATGACGCCACATCCAATGCATACTGCCCCAAGTAGTGCTCCTCTGGCACGCAGAACCGACGCCCAGATTGAAGTCACCAGCAGAGAGCAGATCACTGCCAAGCCGATGGCGATTAGTGCCGATGCTCCATACGATTGAACAAGGATGGCCACAACGGCGATCAAGGCCCCAGCCGCCAAAATTGTTGAAAGGGCGCGGGAACTTCCTGGGCTCATCCTGTTGACTCCTATTCGGGTTGTACACCGTCGGGAATGTCTTCGGGGAAGAATATGTGGTCATCACCTCCCCATGCACCGTTATCGGCGTAGATCACTGTCCCATCAGCAAGTTCGATCATGTAGGTGCAATGCCTCGAAGACAATATGCCGCCTTCTAGCCTAAAGGTTTGCAGCCTCGCGTTCTGGATGCACGGATTCGCCAGCCCAAAGTTATCGAGCCGGCGTTCCAAATCGAAGACCCACCGCTGACAAGTATCGGGCCCCAAAGGATACCCAAAGATATTCAGGAGCCAAACATCGTGAACAGCATTCAGAAATTTAGCCATTGTCTGTTCACAGCATCGAGCAGAACATTCTTTCGCCTTGGCCTGAATAGATGAGCAGATACTGCGGATCTTGGCCTGGTCAGACGAAACGCTGAGCACACGGTATAAACGACCCAATTTAATAGCACACGGATCGCCGCCCCTCCATGTGTCGGGAACGTGTATCCACTTGTCGAGACCAAGTGCTTTGTTGCCACAATGAACGAGCTTGAGTGCGTTTGGATCAGCGGCCTCAGTCGGCGCATTCCCCACGTAGCGGTAGAGGCTTGCGTCGCCGCCGCTAAAGCCGATCGGGTCCTCGCTCAGCCAGCGGCCGACACGAGCATCGTACCAGCGGTTGAGGTTGTTTTGAAGTTGCGTGTCACTATCGAAGGGTCGGGCCGTGAATAAAAAGAGACTATCCACCGCGGAGTTACTCTCCGACGTCACCTTGCCGAAGGCGTCGTGGATGAGATGGTTGACCACGGTGGTCGCCCCCGTTTGCGGGGGAACTCGGCAATATCCTAAAGCGTGTTCAAGTAAGCAGTCAACCCCTGATGGATATGTTCGTCCAACGGTTATAATCCAAATCCCTACCATCCGCTGAAGTGCATCCTTGTGGACGCACGTTACGGCGCATTCGATCTCGATCTCAATGTGTGACTAACGCGCTCGAGGTGAAGGTCTTTTAAGTAAACATCCGCTGCCTATAACTATTCCCAGGAAAAACACAAAGCCGAAGGCCAGCGCGAACAGGACCATGTTCGCAACCATCACCAGGATAACCATACCCAGGGGCGCTGAATAGCAGATCCACTCTCCCTGCTCAAGGGACCAGGCCCCTACCGGAAATGGAAATCCTATTACGCGCAGTTTGGCGAAAGGCTGATACTCCCACTGGGTAGTAATGTATCCAACCGCGAGTCCAGTTAGCGCGATGGCGTAGTAAGATACTAACAGAATACGTAAAGAAATCTTTCTCGCCATTCGAAAAAACAGGAAACAACCAAGCAGAACAACTGATACAAGGATAACCACTCCCATTTGCACCATTCTCCATTTGTGAAATCCTGGTTTGGGGTTACGCCTCAATTTGTAGACCGCAGCCATGGACTGCATCGTAGGCCCAAGCGCAGCAATTGTAGCCTATCGAGGAGTAAGGCTTTCGCATCGGGGTCTGAGCGATGCACGCCCGAATATCATCATCCGATACCGACAACGCCACCTTCCCGGCTGCGGGGCCATAAGAAAGGATTCCATTGGATTTCACTAACTTTTTGCACCCATCTGGCCGAAAGGCCATCTCTTTGGAAGGAAGTGTGCCCGGACCTCCCCCGGCAATCCCCCACCCTTGTGTACCGGGTAGCGGATGCCCAGCCTCGTCCACGCCGCCCGCCTGTATATAGCAATGGGCCGAGAATATCGCGTTGATGATGCCAATAAAGAAGTCGATACAGCAGTCGCCTGAGTTTTGGATCTTGCGCCAGCAAAGATAAAAATCGGGTTTCCTACCAGGAGGTTCAAATGGCTTTCCAAGGTTTGGATTGTAACCTTGCCCATTCTCTCCAATTGGGTCACGGCGTGAGACAGGGGAGTTCCCCACATACCGGTACAAATTCCCATCGCCGCCCGCGAAGCCGATGGGGTCCTCGCTCAGCCAGCGGCCGACAGAAGCTTCATACCAGCGGTTGAGATTGTTTTGAAGTTGGGTGTCACTATCGAAGGGTCGGGCTGTGAATAAAAAGAGACTATCAATCGCCGGATGACTCTCCGGCGTCACCTTACCGAAGGCGTCGTAGATGAGGTGATTGACCACGGTGGTCATGTCGCTGCCCGAATCGTACTTGGCAATGTCCCGAACCGTGTTCAAGTGGTCCGTCAAGGTCCACTGTACGGTTTCGTCAGCCCCGTTGTCAACATTTTCCTCAGCCAAAATCTGGTCCACCGCTGGACCCCAGAGATAACGCCATTCCAGATCACCTGTTTGAACCAGCCCGGAGCCCGTCCACCGAAAGTCCATCACCACCTGGTTGCCATCATAGGCCAGGTTCTGTTTCTGTTCGTAGTCGCCGTCCCCGTTGAGGTCGGCCAGCTTCCGGACCATACGGTTCTGGAAGTCGTACCAGTAACGCACCACCCAATCCACGGCCGCCCCATAGCTGGGCCGATGCGACACCTTCGTCAGCCGGTTGCGGTGGTCCCAGGTGTACTGGGTGATGTCGGTGTCGCCCGCATCGAGCTGCCCATTGGCGTTGGCGTCGATGAACCGGTGCGTGCGGTTCCCCTCGGCATCGTAGAGATAGCGGTAGGTGCCGTCGGAAAGAAGCCGGTTGTTGGTGCCGGTGGTGTAAGTGCTGCCATTGGCGGTGACGCGGTTGCCGTTGGCGTCGTACTGGTAGCTTTCGTCGCTCTGATAGTCGTAGTCGGCGGCGGTGAGCTGGCCTCGACGATGGGCAGCAAGGGCCGCCTCGAAGAGTTTTTCCGTGTCGGCCGACGGCCAGGGACTCCCCGCTGCGCCCTCGCCGCACCCCCATTCTGCCCTCAACCGCGTCCCTTTTTGCCCACCAACCATTGAACCCCGCTCCGATTTTAGAAAGGTGCCCGTTAGGGCCAGAAATTCGTCAGCAAGCTTAAATGTGTGTGTTGTCAAGCCCCTCCAAGGAGTTATGTCGGTGTTCCATCTGGGGGATCAGGTTGCCCTCAGCCAACGCTGAACAGAGTTGAGGCTGGAGAAAGTTTCTTTTAAGGTGCCCGGCCGGTCGGTCTGGAAATCCCTTGACAGTCTTGAGATGCCCCTCCGCGCTGGCCTGCCGGCTCATTCCACGCGATTGCCGAATAAATTACGGTCCTGCTAGGGCAGGGTTGGAAAGCGAACCTCGGCCCACGCAAAACCCTTGCCCCTGACCCTCTTCGCACGGCGATCGCCGGTATTGCATGTCGGGGGGCAAGTCATGGACAGCGCCCTGGGAGCAAAAAGCGTAAGTGCCATAAGTTGTTAAATCAGAGCGAGATACATCGCAATTTCCTTGCCTTCTTGGCAAATCCCGGCCACCCCAGTGACTGACAACGCAAGCGAAAGCATGAAGCGCTGTAAAACTGTCCCAAGCCTGGAGGGACCTGCCTGTCAGGTCCGCTTAACAACGTTCGATCATGAATTCCGTTTCAGCGGGGACTGAAGTCCCGCGCTGAAAGCGGTGCTAAAGCCCCGCACTCCATGGAGTGCGGCGATTCATCGCCGCTTTTCGGTGAAGGCTTTAGCCTTCACAAACTTGGCATTTGCCGTGTTTTCCCGCGACCACGAAATCTGCCCACCGGTAGGGGCAATTCACGAATTGCCCCTACGTGGCCCCTTTGGGCTCTCACAGCTTCAAACGAAAACTAAGGATAAGCCAGACGGATGGCCAGTTGCTTGGAGGTACCCTGGCAAGTCAAATGACGGTTGTCGCACTATGACGTAGCAAGGGAGCGTCCCATGGCAAGCGTGGCAAAAGACGGCAAAGGCTGGCGAATCCTGTTTGTGGCCCCTGATGGCAAGCGAAAAACTCTTCGCCTTGGCCGTGTGGACAAAAAGACGGCGGAGAGTATCCGCGTCGACGTGGAGTCGCTGCTGGCTTCGCGCATCACCGGCTTACCTGTCCAGCCAGCCACCGCCGCTTGGCTGAATGCCACCGGTGAGGCCTTCAAAGAGAAATTGGCCAAAGCGGTATGGAGTCCTGACCCCGGCTTTGGCATAACCTGCGGGCATCCTGCGAAAGCGACCTCGCCCAAGCGTTCCCGCTGGCCGTGGTCACCAAGTGGTTGGGCAATACCCCCTCCATTGCGTTACGCCACTACGTGGACCCGACGGATGCGGCATACCAGGTCGCCCTGCAGTGGAGGCCCAAAACCAAAGCGGACTCGAAGCGTGTTCAACCGGACACGACTGGTGTCCAAGCGAACACTGGCACAGATTCCGGCACACGGGTGGCACACAATGCGGCTCAGCAGATTTCCCGCAAGAGATGGCAAGATAAAGAACTTTTCGTCCCAAGTATCGATGAATAGCTATGTTTTGCAACGGGATGTGAAACGTAACTTATGGTTGTAAGATGACTTAGCGCGCCTCGCAGGACTCGAACCTGCAACCTTCGGTTCCGTAGACCGATGCTCTATCCAATTGAGCTAGAGGCGCCCAGAACAAGATAAACTGCCACATTTCCCGCTTGGCCGTCCATTCGCGAGATCGGCCGCTGGAACCACCGTCATTGGTATTTTAGCGCCGTGGCACGGCCAATCAAAGGGGGAGCCCTTCTCGAGGGGGTGACCCGGCTGCCCTATGACCGGTTTTTTCACATCTTTTGCCGCGATCCGATTGAGGCTTGCACTCAGGCTTGTGGCTCACAGCGGCACCGTGCTAGATGCAGCTATCGTGGGGCATTAGACCACCTACGAGATGCAGATTGCAGATCTGCCGATGTTCGGCCACCATGGTGACGGCAGAGTATCGCTTTGCTGTGGTGTCGAGCTTCGGCAACCTGTCCCGCGCTTACTACTGGCTCAATGAGGAGAGGAAAAATGGACCCATTCAAATCCGGAAATCTGGAACCGCGTCGCACAGTGTGCATTTTTGCATGCGGAGTCCTGTGGCTCGTCGCCGTGACGGTTGCCTCTGGAGAAACGCCCTGGCGGCAGGTTCCGTTGCAGGACGTTCAGATTAAGGGCGAAATGGGTCGGCGGATTGACGTGACCATTGAAAACAACATCCTTCAGATCGACATATCCCGGGACTTCCTCGCACCATTTCAAAGCCGCAACCAAAAAGGGGGCTACGTGGGACTGGGGAAGTTACTCGATAGTATTGTCCGACTGGCTGTTCATACCGGCGATCCACGTTTGCGCGAATTAAAAGACCAAATTATTCGCGAGATACTCGCCACGCAGGAGGAAGACGGATATATCGGGATAATGGAACCTTCGTCGCGAATGTGGAGTTTGTGGGACATTCACGAGATGTCGTATCTGGTCTATGCCCTCGCCACGGATCACCATTTTTTCGGCACGGAAGATTCCCTCCAGGCTGCGCGTCGGCTGGCGGATTACATCATCAGTAATTGGGAGGCTCATCCTGACAACCAGCCGGGCGGGGGTTCCATCACCGTCTATATGGCCGTGACGGGATTGGAAAACGCTTTTCTGCTGTTGTCCGAAGAAGCGAATGATTCCCGTTATAAAGACTTTGTCGTCAATTTCAGAAAACTTCCCGAATGGCAGGCCCGAATCGTTGTGGGACGGCACGGTCAGATTGAAGGTCACATTTATGCCTATCTCTGCCGCTCCATCGCGCAGCTTCGGCTGGATGATCAGCAATTTGATCCGCGGCTCTGGCAGGCGAGCCGACAGGCGTTGGATTTTCTGCTCCATCGCGAGGGTATGGTCATCACCGGCGAATGTGGCGATCATGAATGCTGGCACGACAGTCAGTCGGGGACGATCAATCTGGGTGAAACATGCGCTACGGCGTATCTCATCCGCTGGCTGGATGAGCTTTTACGCCGTGAAAAAAAGAGCCTCTATGGGGATATTATGGAGCGAGTTATTTATAACGGATTATTCGCTGCTCAGTCTCCCGATGGTCGGCGCATACGGTACTACCCACCCTTTGATGGGCCGCGATCGTATTTTTCAAGCGATACATATTGCTGTCCCAATAACTATCGTCGGATCGTTGCCGAGTTGGCGGGGATGGTTGGCTATCAAACGGAACAGGGGGTTGCGATCAATCTCTACACTGCGGGCCAGCTTAAGCTGCGGCTTCCAGGTGGCCAGGTTGCCACGATCACACAGCGAACTGACTATCCTCACGACGGGGTCATAACCCTCACGGTCAGTCTCGCGCAGCCAGAGGCGTTCGAACTTCGCCTGCGAATTCCTCGCTATTGCGAAGAAGCCTCGGTGAAACTCCCAGACCAAAGCGAGGCCGTGGTTGTCAAAGGCGGAGATTGGGCCATTTTCAGCAGGACCTGGAAAGATGGTGACGAAGTGGTGCTGACAATCCCGATGAAATTGCGACTCGTGCGGGGACGGCGGGCTCAATCTGGCCGGGTTGCCGTGATGTATGGACCACTGGTGTTCTGCTTGAGCCGCCAGGCGCATGCGGACCTGAAAGACGTCGATCTCCGCCTGATCACCCTCAATCCGGAAACGCTGGAAGGGCCATTCCGCGATGAAGCTGTTCACCCTGGGGGACTGGCCTGCCGCGTGAAAGCATGGGCCCCAGGAGCATGGTATCCTCACGCTCCGACCAATTACACGCTGAAGCTCACCGAGTTCGCCGATCCCACGGGGGAAGCAACCTACTTTCATGTGCCCAACCCGTACGATCCGGCGTTCGTGGAGGACGAGTTGATCGTACCCACAAAGGATGGATCACCCTGAGGGGCCGAGCAATCGTGGCGACCGTGGTGCGGGTTTGAGTTGCGCGATACAGGGCGGATGAACATTTATAACTATTAAGATGCGGGGTTACATTTTTACTCTTTGGCAAATTCCGCCCGGTAAATGGTGCCTCCCTGGAGGCGAACCCGTCGCTCAAAATGGGTGCGGTAGTCCATGTCATGCTGGGGAGTGTGCTCGGGGACAGGGAAGGGGCCAGTCAATCGTGTATTCGCTTTGAGCAATTCAAGTGTCGTTTGAAAATACTCTTCCACGTCAGTCCAAAAATGAAGGCGTCCGCCTGGCGTCAATACGCGCTCGACATCCCGCAGGAAGCTTTCCTTCATGACTCGCCGTTTTTTATGTCGTTTTTTCCACCAGGGATCGGGAAAATAAACGTGCACGGCCTCAACCGAACAATCCGGTAGCCACTCGGCGAAAAAACGCAGGGCGTCGCCGTGGATCACAATCGCATTCCGGACCCCCAACTTGGCCAGACCAGCGGCGGAAAACCGGGCGTATTTCTGCGACACTTCCAAACCGATGAAGTCACGCTCTGGATGAGCCACGGAGACCTGTCGAAGGAACAGGCCCTTTCCACTGCCCACTTCAACCTCCAGAGGTGCGACGCGCCCGAAAATCTGGTCACTCTGCCACGGCTTGGGTATCGCCTCTAGCTCGCGGTAGTGGAAGGAGAGATCCAGGTTGGGATCTATCTTGCGCAAAGCACGTCGTCCCATTGTCACTATTCCGTATTAACATCTCGAATACAGTATAAAAAGTACTCGTCTACCACGTGACAAATGAAAGCGTAAAACGCGCTACCAGTTGTTGAAAATACGGCCGTGTTTTTCCGACAACCAATTTGCGCTAGACTTTCACCTCTCGCGAGACACGACGCGAGTTCCGATGGGGTCCTCCCTCATCTTTGGGGGCAGCGCGTGCGTTCCGCCCGGACTTGACAGGTCAGAACGACAGGAAGTCCGCAAACGGTTGGATACCCCGATCTCGTGTTTCCGCGCCCTTTTTCCTTTATCATCTTATCCCGAAGCGGTACCGCCATCGAAGGGGTTACCCCGGTCGGCTGATGGGTGAAAACACAGACGGGATCATCTCCGTGGGCAACTTTCGTCCGGCGATGGGACAAGGCTAACCACAAGCCGGATTTGCCTGGGCCGAGTATCCGCCAAGACCGGATGGGAAACTCGAACCAAGGGAGGAATTCTGCACAGAACTGCCTGGCTTTTCCAGACTGCTTGATTTTCCAGTTTGAGATTGACTGCTGACGGCCTTTTCTGTAAATACCTCCTTCCCAGTATCGGGGTGGACCGGGTGGACAGGCTGAATCCCTGTCCGCGTGTGGATGGTTGTTCTATTACCTTGCTGGGACAGCCCAGAAAAGGCCCACTCGATATGCCGGAACCACAGGACCAGGTCCCGCAAGCCACTGTCGAAAAATCTCCGGAGAGAGCGGAACGCCGCATGCCCGAGGCCGTCCGCCAGAAGGGCATCCGTGCGCTCTTCGGTTCCAAATGGGGTTTGCTGGCACTGGTGATCGGTTCGGTCGTGGTGGTTGCCGGCCTGGGCGGTCTCGCATGGTGGTGGTTGACAGGCAAGCCAGAAGACGGTGCCACGGCACTTTTTGAGGCGGTCGATGCTCAGGATTGGCCCACTGTCCACGAAATGGCGGCAAAAGCTCTGGCAGATAAGCGGGCAGATCCAGAGTTACTTAGGGCGGCCTTGTTCGCGCAGCTTGTGGCCTATACTGCGGAAGCCGACCGTCAAACGGGCACGGAGCGCCACCGCATGCTCCTTCTGGCAGCTCAATTTGGAGATCAGGCAACGATTGTGGGACTTCCCCCCGGCCGTGAAGCTGATGGGCTGTTCACCCTGGGACGAACGCTTCACTATCTTTCCCGATTTGCCGAAAGCCGGAAATACCTCCGAGAAGCCGCCAAACTCGATTCCCAAAAGCAGCCGCGTGTGAACTGGCTGATGGCCGAGTCCCATCTTTTGGATCCAGAGGGAAACCGGCAGGAAGCGCTCCGCTTCAATCAGGCCTTCCTCTTGACGCCGGGACTTGACGCGCTTTCCCAAAATGCGGGATGGTTGCAGCAGGCACGAATTCATCTTGCCCTGGGCAGTCCTGATGCGGCCGAAGAGAGCCTGAAGCATCTCACTCCTAAAGGGGTCAACTCTTCGGAAGCGTATTTGGTTCGGGGACAGATTGCCCTCTTGCGCGCTCAGAAACTGGTCCAAAATAAAGAGTCAAATAGAAAAGAAGAATTCCTCAAATATATCAACGAGGCGCGAGCGTCCTTTGAGCGTGTGAAGTCGGATGCGCTTGGTGACGAGAGCGCGCGGGCCAAAGCGGCGTATTTACTCGGGGTGATCCTGAATCTGGGGGAAGACTATGACGGAGCCATGGCAGCTTGGGAACGCTGCTGTTCAGAGTTTCCGGATTATCCGGAGAGTTGGGCTGCCCGGTTCCAGATCGCCCGACTTAACCACCGCCTTGGTCGTCACGACCGCACCGTGGACGAGCTGGCCAATTGTATCCAGAAGATGGTTGACGCGGAGCGGTTTCTCAATCCCTGGATATCGAAGGAAGATATTCGTCAAACCGTTGACCAAGTATGGTTGGACTGCCTTGATAAAAAACTTTTCTCCTTGTGCCTGAAACTCGCCAACGGTATGGAGGGCGTTTTTACGCCGGAGCTTGTATACAGCCTTCGCGCAAAGACCTACATCGCCTGGGGGGAATATCTGGAAAGCTCAAAACCGGAAGATGGAACCACTGAAGATAACAAGGCCCTGGCACGACGTTATTTTCGACTGGCCGGGGATGACCTGACGCGACTGGCACGATTCCGAGCAGCAACGCGTTTCTACACCGAGGACCTTTGGCAAGCTGCAGATTATTACTATCGAGGTGGATCGTACACGCGGGCATCCCGTGTATTGCGCGAGTATCTGCGAAATGAAGCCCGCCGCAGAAATCCCCAGGCCCTTCTGCGATTGGGAGAATGTCTTCTCGCCATGGGCAAGCCAGACGACGCCCTGCGCGTGCTCTATGAGTGCATTGAATTCCACTCTAAAGACGCCGCGTCCTACAAAGCACGACTTTGGGCAGCGTATGCCCACATGGAAAAAGGGGAATACGACAAAGCAGAGGCTGTTCTGGTTGAAAATCTTGCCGGAGAGCTGGCTCCCACCAGCCTTGAATGGCGGGATTCGCTCTTCACTGTGGGGACGCTCTATTTTCGCCTCGGGCGGGATCGTGAAGCGTTGGAAAAGCTGGAAGAAGCCGTGCGACGTTATCCCCAGGACCGTCGCGTTCCGGAGGCTCGATATTTCCTGGCGGAACTTTATCTTCGCGCCGCGGTGGCGAAGGCCTCAAGTCAACCAAACATTCCCGCGATGCAGTCCGCTTTGACTCGCGATCTGCTTCAAAGCGCCCTCGAAGAACTTCAGGTTATTCAAAAGGAATTGGATTCCCAATGGGACAGGGGGGGCACAACTCCCGCGACGCAAAAACTCCTCCGCAACGTGTATTTCGCATTGGGTGACGTGCTTTATCGCCTTGGACGCTTCGGAGATGCCATCAACACCTACGTGACGCTCACCAATCGGTTGCAATCGGAACCAGAAGTCCTTGATGCGTATATGCAGATGGCCCGCTGCTATCGTGCCATGGGACGCACCAGAGAAGCGCAAACCACGCTCCAGCAGGCCAAAATCATGCTCAATCGACTTCCTCCGGATGTTGCGTTGGAAAAATCAACTCCTTTTTCCCGAGAGGAATGGCAGGCCCGTCTGGCATGGTTAGAACGCCATTTATAAATCGCGCCGATTCACGCCCGATTGTTGGTGTGTATCGCGATGGATGTAAATATCGCTCTATCTGGTATCACTGTAAGTGCACATAGTCGTATTCAACAATATGTAAAGATGCAGGACGAGATCACCAAGACGACTTGCATTGAGACTTTTATGGATAGGGTGTGATATGCCCGAGTTCATAACAGAATTGTGGTTAGAAAAACATGCGATTCTGACGGATATTTATGAATTAACGCAGCATCAATACACCTATGTGGAAAACAACCAGATAGACGGGGTGCTGGATATTCTGGCACAAAAACAACGTTTACTTGCAAGGCTCCAGCAGGTGGATAGCCGGCTGACGCGTTCAGGGGATCAAAAAGGCGGATCGGCGGAAGACACCCGGAACATTGCTTCGGGACTTCCGGAAGTTGTCAAAGCGTGCCGCGAACTCCTGGAAAAGATCGTGCAAGTGGAACAGGAGTGCCACGCACGTCTGGAAAAACGGCGGGATGCCATCGCCGCCGAATTGGGGCAGCTTCATGAAGTCTCACGGGCACGGGCGGCTTACATGGGAGGAAACGCCATTCCAGGCGGAGAACTCGATCTGACCCTGTGAATGCAGTTTCCTACCGATTAAGGCCTGCAAAGACCCGGTTTCAGGGAATAGTCCGACAGACGTTATGAACGAGCACGACCGAGCTGAACACACGGAAAACAGCACGCCACGGGTACCGAGCCAGGTGGGCCCAGCCACCGAAGGCACAGACCTGGCGGCCATTCTGGAGGCCTGGCACGCGGCGACGGTGCGCCTGGAACAGACTCACGAGGCCCTCCAGGCGGAAGTCAGGCGATTGACGGCAGAGCTTGAAAAGAAAAACCGCGAGCTTGCCCGTAAAGACCGTCTCGCTGACCTGGGTCGAATGGCTGCTCACATCGCCCATGAACTGCGAAACAGCCTTGTGCCGGTATCCCTCTATGTGAGTCTTTTGAAACGGCGAGTTACAAATGCAGAATCTCGCGAAATAATCGGAAAAATAGAGCAAGCCGTGCAGGCTGCGCAAAGCGTTTTAAACGACATCCTGCAATTCGCCGCTGATCGAGAACTTCAAGAAACCCTTTTTGAACTGAAACCATGGCTGATTGATATTACAAAGGAAATAGAATTGCAAGCGGTATCGCAGAAAGTGCATATAAAAGTGGAAGTGCCCGAGTTACTTTTGGCCTGGGCCGATCGCGATCTCTTGCGCCGTGTGATCATCAACCTCCTGCTCAATGCTCTCGATGCCATGCCTGGAGGAGGCGAGTTAACTGTCCGCGCGGCAGCCGCCGGTCGGGATCTTTTGATCTCGGTGGCGGATACCGGTCCTGGGCTCAGTGAGGAGGCCCTTCAGCACGCGTTTGAGCCGTTCTTCACGACCAAAGCGAATGGCACTGGGCTGGGACTGGCGATAGTCGAACACCTTATTCAACTACATGGCGGCACGATAACCGTGCAAAACGGAACGCACGGTGGCGCCGTATTTGATATTCATCTTCCCAATCGCTGTATCGTCCCCACGCAGATGGGCAAACGAGCCGCGTAAACGCGCCGTTTATAAGCGAATATAACGGAAATGGAGTCGCCACAATATGACTGATCTTAGAACTCCTAAAAGACAGGAAACAGCCCACACGCATCTTCGCAGGTCTGGCAGAATCCTTGTGGTGGACGACCATGCCGCGTCCCGCGAGGCGATGGCCGATATATTGCGTCGGGCAGGCCATGACGTGCAGGCCTGCGGAAGTGCAGCCGAGGCCATCGACTTACTTGCCCGGTCTTTCTGGGACGTAGTTGTCACCGACCTCAATATGCCGGGAATGTCGGGACTCGACCTCGTACGGCACATTGAGAAGCGACAGATCCCGACACGAGTGATCATGGTCACGGCGTACGCCACGGTTGCTTCGGCGGTCGAGGCGATGCGCCATGGCGCCTTCGACTATATCGAAAAGCCTTTTGATGCGGGGCAGCTCGAGCGCCTCGTGGCGGAGGCACTTCGGCACAATCAGGTCCTTCGCCCAGCAGAAACTGCTGCTCCGGCGGGAGCGGAACAGAACATGCCTGTTCTGGTGGGATCGAGCCGCCCCATGCAGGAGCTTCGCCGTCGCATCGAACAGGTGGCCGCCACCAGTGAGACAGTGCTCATTCTTGGAGAAAGTGGTACGGGAAAGGAGCTTGTCGCCAGGCTTATTCACTATCTTAGTCCTCGGGCTGCCGGACCCTTTATCAGCGTTAATTGCCCGGCGCTTTCGGCACATCTCATGGAAAGTGAACTATTTGGCCACGAGAAGGGGGCATTTACGGGAGCGGATTCAGACCGGGTGGGTCGTTTTGAACTGGCGCATAGAGGCTCCCTCCTGCTTGACGAAATCACGGAAATTGACACCGCGTTACAGGCCAAACTTCTACGTGTTCTGCAGGAGCGAGCATTTGAGCGGGTTGGGTCCAGCCGCACATTACATGTGGACGTTCGCGTTTTGGCCACAACAAACCGAGACCTGGAAAAAGAAATTGCCGGGGGCCGCTTCCGCCAGGACCTCTATTATCGTCTGGCAGTATTGCCCATTCATATTCCGCCCCTGCGAGAAAGAAAAGAAGATATTCCTGAATTAATTGCCCATTTTCAAAAGCGTTGTGCAGAACGGCTGGGACGGCCGGTGCCAGAGCTGGACGATTCGGCCGTAAACAGACTGATGGAGCACGATTGGCCAGGCAACGTTCGGGAGCTTGAAAACCTTGTCACGCGGGTATGTGTTTTGACGACGGAAGATCGCGTTACGGCAGAGCAGATCGGGCGGTGGCTTCCGGCATCCCCGGCAAACCCGCGTCCGATCGATATTCCGGTTGGCATCAGTCTTCAGGATATGGAGCGCTACCTGATTGAAGCCACATTGGAGAAATATGACGGACACCGGGAGAAAACGGCAAAGGCTCTGGGAATCGGGGTCCGCACGCTCACGGAGAAACTGCGCCAATATGGTTATCCTCCGCGAGCAAAGCGATTTTCACGGACAGGGTGATCGGCAAAATCTGCTGAATCGTTCCGGCAAAAGTTGCCATGATCACGGCGACGTGAGGAACCGGTGGGGATGAAAAGAGGCCAAAAGGCCCGGCAAAGTCCAGTAAATTTAATCGCCACTATTGGCATGACGGTTGCATCCATCCATATCAGATGTTGATCAGGAAAAACGTATGTGGAACGGAATCTTCACCGGCACCAGCATTCCTCTGTTGGCCAGTGTGGCCGATTTCACCGAGGTCAGGCATACCGTCCTGGCTGGTAACCTGGCCAATTTGGATACGCCTGGTTATCAGGCGATGGACTTGCCGGTGGAGGATTTCCGTGCCCATTTGCGAAAGGCCCTGGCGGAAAGGAACACGGTGCCCTTCAGCTCCCCGGGCGATCGAGCTTACTACCTGGGGGCGAGACCGCCCGATTGGTCGTCACACAAGCGACCGTTCGTCCGCCACGACGGTAACGATGTGTCCGTCGAGGAACAAGTCAGTGAAATGGTCAAAAACCAGATGCTTCACAATACGGCGCTGACCATCATGGCGAGCCAATTTCGGTTACTCTTGACCGCGATCAGCGAACGCGTGTAATAATACAGCCCGGCCTTTTGCAGAAGATGGGAGCCAGTTGCTAATTGGAGAAAATGAATAAAACGGAAGAAAATAGTAAGCAGGAAATTTTCGTGTGATTTATAACGAAAAGGATAGTGGCGATGTTTTCTGCTCTGGATATTAGTACCAGTGCACTGGTGGCCCAGCGAATTCGCATCACAGCAATTGCGGGAAACATTGCCAACATTTCCACAACTCACAATGAGCGGGGTGAGCCACATCCCTATCAGCCTCGCTACGTGACGTTTCAGGCCGATCCCGCCGTGGGGGCCTTTGGAGCAAAGGGGGTCCGTGTCTCGGGCGTCCGCGTCGAGGACCGTCCGCCGCGGTATAAGTACGAGCCCGGGCATCCTGATGCCATCCAGCAGGGTCCCATGCGTGGATATGTCGCCTATCCCAACATCAACCTGATGACGGAATTCACTGATGCTCTGGAAGCCGCCCGGGCCTACGAGGCCAATTTGGGAGCCATCGAGATCACGAAAGACATGACCCAGCAAACGTTGAGGATTCTGGCCTGATGGATGCGATTCGCGGGATCAATCCAGGTTCTTTGCCCATGGGCAGCCCACAGCAGGTGGGCTCCACGCAGCAAACCGATTTTCGTGATTTTCTCCTGCGCTCCATCCGCGAAGTGAATTCTATGCAGCAGGAGGCGGACCGGGCGGTGGAGCGACTTATGCTGGGGGAGGAGGTCACGCCGGCGGAAGTTCTCACGGCCGTCCAGAAAGCCGATATCGCCTTTAAATTGATGATGCAAATCAGAAATAAACTAATTCAGGCATACCAGGAAATCCAAAATATTCGTGTTTAGGGTTCTTTGGTCAGGTTAGTGGCACTTTGGAGAGGTCGCCGGTATTACGCACGAAGTAACTCGTGTGATTTTCTGATATCAGGTGTCCAGGGATGGACTTTCTGAACGCGACATGGCAGCAATTGCGGGATCTTTTCCTCGGCATGACGCCGAGTATGCGAATCACCACAGCGCTGCTTTTCGCTGCGGTGGTCGTCAGCCTGGGCTTTCTCGTGTCATATTCACACACGGGTGGCTCTGTATACTTGATGAATGGGGCTCACTTTTCGCCGAACGATTTGCCGGCAATGGAGGCTGCATTCGCCGCCAAGGGGCTCAATGACTATCGCATCGAAGGTACTCGCATCAGGGTTCCGCAGGGTAAACAGGATAAATATATGGCCGCCCTGGCGGAGGGCAATGCTCTGCCTTATAACTATCTGGATATTCTCGAAAAAACTATCAAGGAATCTTCCACCTTTGAGCCGCGTTACAAATTAGAAGAACGAACGAAAATCGCCCTGCAAAAGGAGCTTTCGCGCGTCATCAGCCAAATGGCCGGCGTCCAGGATGCCGTGGTGATGTTCTCTCGCACCAACCAAGGGGGCCTGCGTCGGGAGACGGTGACCACGGCCTCTGTCGCGATTAAGCCCATTGGGGGACAGGAGCTTTCCGATCAGGTTATTCGATCTATTCGATACTATGTGGCTAAAAGTATAGGCGGTCTGAAACCGGAAGACGTTGTTGTCACCAATATGGACACAGGGGCGAATTATTATGCCCTGGACGACCAACCTCTGCAGGCCGCAGAAGGAACTTATGCCCTGAAGCGATCCTGGGAACAGTACTTTGCGGAAAAGGTGAAAACGGCTCTGGGATATGTCCCGGGGGTTCTTGTGAGCTGCAACGTGGAACTTGATCCCACGAAATACCAGCGGCAAGAGCAGGTAAAACTCGATCCCAAGGCAGTTGCTCTCGACGTGACAGAGACCACAAAAACACGTCAGGCAACTTCGGACGCGGGAGGCCGCGTCGGTTACGTGGCGCAGGGCAACACGCCGCGATCGCTCAATTCGGCATCCACCGGACCAAGCGAGACAGAGGAAGAAACCCAACGAACCGAGCGAAACTCAGTTGGCCAGACAGTGATCCAGCAGGAGACCGCAGGACTGCTTCCGAAACGCGTGACAGTCTCAGTCGCAATTCCTGCCAGTTATTTTAGACGAATTTGGGAGCAGCAGCAAACCGGTTCTAATCCGAGCAATCAGCAAGGCCCGACAGCGCAGAACCTCGACAAAATTAGAACAGAAGAACTCAATAAAATTCGAACGCATATTGCGGCTCTTCTGCCGCCAGCGGAGGGGGTGAATGATCCGACACAGTTGGTTACCGTCACCGATTTTGTCGACATGCCCTCCAGCCCGCCACCGGAACCGTCAATCACCCAGCAGAGCCTCGAGTTTGTTCGCCAGTACTGGCCGACACTCGGGCTGATGGCTCTGGCCCTCGTCAGCCTGATTGTCTTGCGCTCCACCGTGCGGCAGACGGCGCAGCCTGTTACGGGCAGCCCGGTTGTCATTCCCGAAGCACCGACAAGCACGCCGGCAAACGAAGCCAGTGAAACCCAGACAGAGACTCGAACGAAACGTCGGGCGGCGACCGGCACGCGGTCACTCCGTGAAGAGGTCGCTGAACTTGTTGCGGAGGATCCTGAAACGGCTGCCAATATTCTCAAAGCATGGATTGGAAATCCAGTGTAGGTTAATATTTACAAATCCCATCCATGATTAACGCAAAAGGTATTCGTAAGGCCGCGATTTTCATTGACTGCCTGGAACCAGAGGCCGCCGACCGCCTCTTGGAACGCTTGCCTCCAGAATATGCCCAGCAGGTGCGTAATACCTGGATGGCGCTGGGAAGAATATCTGCGGAAGAAAGAGACCAGGTTATTCGAGAGTTTCTCAATCAGGCGGATGATTCACACTTGTCAATACAAAAATTAACGGAGCATAAGCCCCAAGAAATCGAAAAACCAGTTCTGGCCAATGTTGGCTCGGAGAACAGCCGGGCAGATACACCGTTTCGAATACTGCAAGATGCCGAAGCCGACAAATTGGCCAGTGTACTTGCCGGGGAGCGTGCTCCCACGATAGCCCTGGTCCTTGCTCATCTTGCGCCGGCGCAGGCCGGAGCCGTCCTTGTGCGGTTTCCGCGGGAAAGACAGGTGGAGATCATTCGCTGCCTCCTGGAGTTGGAAGAGACTGATCCGGATATTTTGCGAGAGATAGATAAGGCGCTTCAGGAAAAGCTGACGCAGATTAGTAATATATCGCGTCGCCGTGTTGCTGGATTAACGACCATCACCGGGATGGTTGAACACTGTGGAGAGGGAATTGCCGATCAGGTACTTCAGACGCTGTACACGGTAGCCCCGGAAGTGGCCGAACAACTCGCACCGCTACCGCCTGTCGATTTTAATCAGTTTATTCGTTTTGATGATGTATCTCTGGGAATAATATTTGAACAGGTATCTCCGGAGGTGGCGGTGCTGGCACTTTGGGGTGCGCCCCTTGGCTTACTGGAACGCGTTCTTAAGGAGATTTCTCCGTGGAAAGCAAGGGTGCTTCAATCGCAACTGGCCGAGTTAGGACCGGTGCGACTTCGCGATGTGGAGGAGGCTCGGAAGAGACTGGGGGAATTGGCCCGGAGACTCGCGATTGCTGGCAAAATCCGGCTGCCTGAAGAAATTGTGCAGTGGAAAAGAGAGTCCGGAACGTCACGCACAGGCGACGCTGTAGCCGACAGTTCGGGCCACTTTGTAAGAGTGGTCGGGTGATATTTCAACAGAGAATCGGGAATACATTTGTCATCGGGCAACAAAAATGCTGAGTATGTAGCATGAGCGCACGTGGTTCGACGGTGATTAAAATCGAGAATGCCAAGTTGGCCGCTCGGGCGACCCCGTTTAACTTTGAGGATATGGCCGAGCGTGCCAAACGTTACTTGGAGGAGGTACGTCGGCAGGCGACTCAGATTGTGATGGAGGCCAAGCGGGAGGCGGAGAGCATCAAAATAAAAGCCGAAGAAGAGGGAAAGAAAAAGGGGTTCCAGAATACAGAGCAGATTATTCGCCAGGAGTTGCAAAGAAATCTGGCCAGCCTGATGCCCGCACTGAAGGCGGCGGTGACTCAGATCAGCGAGGCACGCCACGAGTTGCTGCGTGAATGGGAACATAATCTGCTTGCCCTGGCGGCGGCGATTGCAGGACGAATGGCTCGTCAGACGATAGAGAAGACACCGCAGGTGATGCTGCCTCTGGTGAAAGAGGCCGTTCAGCTTGCAGCGGCATCGCCAACCTTGCGAATCCGATTGAATCCCAATGATTGGGAGGCATTAAAGCCGGAAATAGAGAGCCTTGTGCGGGAGCTGGTCCCCGTCGCGCACGCGGAGATAACGGCGGATGCCTCGATAACGCGGGGCGGATGCCGGGTTGAGACACAGTTTGGCGTGATTGATGAGCAGCTAGAAATTCAGGCAAAACGAATTATTGAGGAGCTGGCAGGTAACAAATGATCAATTGGTAACGTGAGCGGAAGCACTTTCTGCATGAAGAACATAGTCGCCTACTTAGACAGGATACTGCCCGCGGAAATACAGGGAACGGTGGTGCAAAGCGTAGGGGTCAGCATCACCGCGCAGGGGTTCCCGGTGCCCGTCGGATCGCTTGCAGAAATCGAGGTGGACCATGGCCGAAAGGTGATGGCAGAGGTCATCGGATTCAAGAACGATGCCACAATTTTATTTCCGCTGGGGCAAAAGGAGGGAATCCGGCGGGGAGCGGTGGTTCGCCTGTGCCGGACGGTGAGATGGTTACCGGTTGGTGAGGAATTACTCGGGCGAGTAGTCGATGCTCAGGGACACCCGATCGACGGCAAACCGAAGCCTCTTTTGAGGGATCGTGTCCTTTACGAGCAGGCACCTCCGCACCCATGCGAACGGCCCAGGATCAACGAAGTCCTCAGCACAGGCGTGAGAGCCATCGACGGGCTGTTGACGTGTGGAAAGGGGCAGCGTCTTGGGATTTTCTCGGCAGCAGGGGTGGGGAAAAGTGTGCTGCTCGGCATGATGGCTCGGTATACGGCGGCCGACGTGATTGTCGTCGGGCTTGTGGGCGAACGGGGGAGAGAAGTTAACGATTTTATTGAGCGCGATCTGGGTGTAGAAGGACTAAAAAAGAGTATCGTAGTCGTAGCAACCAGTGCTGAACCCGCTATTTTGAGAGTCCAGGCCGCGTACACGGCCTCAGCGATCGCCGAATATTTTCGCGACCAGGGTAAAGATGTCCTTCTTCTTATAGACTCACTGACACGTTTTGCTCTGGCCCAGCGCGAAATTGGACTGGCCGCCGGGGAACCTCCTACCACCCGTGGCTATCCCCCCAGCGTTTTTGCATTGTTGCCGAGACTCGTGGAGCGAGCAGGCCGAAGTGCTCGTGGGACGATCACGGCATTTTATACGGTTCTTGTAGAGGGCGATGATCTTGATGAACCCGTTGCCGATACTGTCCGCGGTTTACTGGATGGACATATTGTGCTTTCTCGGCGGCTTGCCGGTCGCGGGCATTTTCCGGCGATTGATATTCTCCAGAGCCTTAGTCGGCTCATGCCGGATATCGTGGATCCGGCTCACAATCGCGCGGCCATGCGCATACGGGAACTTTTGGGACTTTATCGCGACCATGAAGACGTGATCACCCTGGGCGTTTATCGGCGGGGCAGTCATCCGGGCGTGGACAGGGCCATTCAATTTCGCGATAACATCGACGCTTTCCTACGGCAGGATGTCAATCAGCGGGCGACTTATGAGGAAGCCCGGGGAGCGCTGCTGAGTTTGGCGGAACAGATTGAAAATTGGAAACCCGACCAGCAGACAGCCGGGACCCAGCGTCGGGACATGGAACGACCAGCCGTGGGAACCACACCACGACGTTCGTGAATATTTCGAGTATAGACTTCTATGGCCCAGTTTCGATTTGGTCTTGATAGTGTACTGAAACTTCGCGAGCAAGAGCGTGATAATCGACGCTTAGAATTGCTTCAGGCAATTTCGGCGGAGGAGATTCTCCTTGAACGCGCAAAGTTACTTGATATGCAGCAGATGCAACTTCAGGAGGATTTGCGCGCTGCGACGTGCCGGGGTGTTCTGGATGTCGATCAGGTCCTGGGATATCGTCGCTATGAATTGATCCTCGCAGCACAGCGGGAGGAACTCAATCGCCAGTTAGAAGCGGTACGAGAGGAAATTGAAAAACGACGTGCGGCGCTGCTGGAGGCAAATCGCGCACTGCGCGTGCTGGAACTGCTTCGGGACAAGCAACGTGAACGGTTTCTCAAAGGCACAATGAAAAAGGAGTTAAAGCAAATAGACGAGCTGGCCAGCCGACAGTCATCTGTCGAGGGTGATGCATGGGCAGAGTGTTAGAAGGACTATTGTCGGCAGCTCTGTATTTCTTCGCCGCGATGGCCATTGGTGCCCTGTGTATCGCCGGGCACCTCTGGTTCGCATGGGGATTGACCCCGGCGAAGGTTCGCCGCGGCCTGGCCGTCATGCGGGGTGAGCAGCAGACTGCCGAGAGTTCCAGCCTGAAAATCCAGGAGAAATCCGAGCCGCAGGAGGAGCCATCCTACGAGGCAATCCTCCAGCAGAGAACGTTGGAGTATCGCGATATTGAACTGAAAAACAAAATGTTGATGTCCTACAAGGATGAAATAGAAAATATCAGGCAACAGGTCGATTATAAAGAAAAGATCATCGCTGAAAAAGAGAAGAAACTGGAGACCCTGATTGCGCAGACAAGGCAGGAGGCCGAAGACGCCGGGCTCGAGACCGTTCGTCGGACCCTGGAGTCGTTGCGACCGGCGCAGGCAAAGGAGTTGATTAGTGAGATGTTGAACCGCAACGAACTGGACGATGTGGTTCGCTTGTTGCAGGGGATGAACGATTCCAAACGAGCTCGAATTATTGGTGAATTCCGCACGCCACAGGAGGCGGAACAAATAGCGGAAGTCCTTCGGCGATTACGGGAGGGGGGAGTGATCGGGGAAAGCATGGCCACGCCCAATCGGTTGCCGGCCGTCGCAGGCACAGCTCCAGCAGGGACACAGTAATAAATGACCGCGACATGTGCACGCGGATGCACAGTGCGGCTGTTGGTTTAGGCGCCAGCACGGCGCAGCAAGATTGTATTGTCCAATAACGTTTTGTTATAAGTTCGACGCCAACAATTGAAAGATAACAATGGCGACGGGAATCGACAACCCCGATATTTTGACTGCGCTGGGACGAACGGGAAGCCCCCGGGATTACGCGGGCTTGGACATAGGGTCAAAACCAGCAGGGAGCTCATTTCAGGATATACTCAATCGACAGACAGTAAAACAGTCGAGCGAAAATACGTCGAGCCAAGATGCGGAGGCGGCGGGCAGGAGAAAACCAATAGTGACGGCGAAAGCTTCGAGCGGTGAGCGAGGTTCCGCGGAACAGTCGGGGCAAGCAGAGTCGCCGTCGTCTGAGGTGAATCAAGGCGATTCCGGCTTCAAAAAAGACTTACTCTGCGGTCAGAGCAAAAAAATCCATAACACAAGTTTGAATCGAGTAAGCGCTTCTAAACGGAAGAGTAAAGATACGGCCGAAAAGAAAGAAAATGAACTAAGTGCGGCGACAGGCAAAGAACAGGTCGGGCAGAAAGCCGCTCCGCCACAATGTGCGGAATGTGCCATGCAAATCTCGAATGTGTTCCAGGAGGTAAGTGGTAACGCGCTCGACGTCGCAACAATCGAGGACGTGGAGGCGGGCAACGGGCAAGGGGACACGCCCTTATTGTCCGAGGTTGACGAGTCGCCAGGGACAACTCAGGCAAAGCCGATAATCGTTGGCAGCAACCAAAAATGGATCCACACGCTATCCACGAAACTGGAACAGAGAGACCCAGGAGCAGGTCCTCAGGGAGGAGAGCCGGAATCGACATCGAGTGTAAGTATCCATCACAAGTCTCTAGAAAATAACACAATACCAAAAGAGGTCAATACAGAGCGGGTAGCGACGATTAGCACGAAAAAGAAACTCCATTCAACTGCCGAGTTAAGTCAGAGACAAGATTCCGTGCAGACAAGGTCGGTCACCGAGGAAGCAGATTCGGTCGAAGGGAGAAAATTGCTGGTTGCCTCCCCATTTGAAGCAAAATCCATAGACCAGGAAAAAACGCACAAGATAGTCCAGAAAGAAAGTGAAGCAAAAGACGTGGTGGAAAAGCTAAGGGCGTTGGGGCGCGAAGCTGATGCACCACCAAGCGTGAGAAGCCGCCCTGCGTCATCGTCCATGTCCGGACGAATTTCATCAACTTCGGGGGAAGAGGCTCCCCACCTCTCCCAGCAGGACAAAGTAGAACTGGTTCAGCGAGTTTTTCATGCCGTGCGACTTGCCCGGCTTCGGGACGGCGAATTGCGGCTGCGGCTCCATCCACCGGAACTGGGAGCGCTTCGAGTGGAGCTCCGCGTGGAGGGCGGTGCACTCATGGCGCGACTGGAAGCGGAATCGCCTGCAGCCCGGGATTTGTTGATGGACAATTTGCCCGATCTGCGCCAGAGGTTGGCAGAGCACCGTCTGAAAATTGAACGCTTCGACGTGACACTGATGTCGCAATCGAACTCCGGAGGAGGGAGCCAGCAGCACACAGCGTCTTTCCACGCCCCGCGACCCTCTGGAATGCGGTGGAACGACCAGGGAAGTGTCATCACAGAAGAGCAGGATCATCCTGTGCTGGGTACACGATCCATCAGTAGTCTTTTTGATGTCATTGCATGAATATAACCGGCAATAACGCGAATGATAGTGTTTAAATATAGAAAACAAGGGTAGTACCGATGATAACAACACCGACTACGATTAAAGGTCAGGTGGGACCGCAGAACCCAAATGGGAAAGATGCGTTCAAAAATCTTGATCTAAGCGCGTTTCTGGCAATGATGATTGCTGAGCTTCAGAATCAGGACCCCATGAATCCCATGGATAATGCTCAGCTTTTGCAGCAGGTCAGTCAAATTCGGGAAATTGAATCCAACATGCGGCTGGTGAACACGCTGGAATCACTGGCAAAAGCCCAGAATATCACGGGGGGTGCGCTCCTGATAGGAAAGCAGATCAAAGGTCTGGACGCACAGGGAAACTCTGTATCGGGCAAAGTGGATAAGGTAGCCATGGAGGGGCAGGATCTGTTTCTCTATATTGGTGACAGTAAAATTCCCATAAAAAACATAACCGAAGTAAGTCAAGAAGGAAATACTACAGATATACACTGAGGGCTTCGTAACTGGTTGTGAGCACAAGCGTCCTAAAAATTTGAGAGTGTCCTTCCGATATGGGAAGCCAGAGGGAAGGCACTGAACGCGCTGACAGGAATCAGGCTTTATAAAGAAGGGTGATACGGCTATGGGTCTGGCGTCCGCTTTGACAACAGCATTAACCGGCCTCACGGCAGCCGAAACAACGATCGATGTGGTCGGCAACAACTTGGCCAATGCCAACACGGTCGGCTTCAAGGCCTCCTCTGCATCGTTCGCGACACAATTCCTTCAGACCCTCGCACTGGGTGCGATGCCAACGGCGGACTCCGGCGGCACGAATCCGCGGCAGATCGGCCTGGGGACAATGGTGGCCGATATTACCCCAAACTTCAATCAGGGAACCATCGAAGTCAGCTCCAATCCGACTGACATCGCAATCCAGGGAGATGGGTTTTTTATCGTAGAAGGTCCGCAAAACGAGCGGCTCTATACACGCAACGGTATATTCAAGCTTAACTCGCAGAATCAACTGATCACGATTACGGGCAATCGTGTTCTGGGATACGGAATCGATGAGAATTTCCAGGTTCAGGAAACCGATCTCCAACCGATCACAATTCCGATCGGTTCGGAGGCTGTGGCGAAAGCGACGGAGAATGTCTATTTGGAGGGAACGCTTTCGCCCACTGGGGATATTGCCACCACTGCATCGCGGATCCAAACGCCGATTCTGGGGGACGGAAGATACAGCCGACCGGAAGACCGCCTGACACCCGGTTATTCACCGGAACCGAATGTCAGCAGTGTGATTCCCAACAGTCAGAGTGTAGGAGGAGGACTGGTCGCTGGAACAACGTATGAATATCGCATTGTTTTTGCCCACGGCCAGTATATTCCGGGACCACCGCAGCAGCCGCCCGCCATGAGCGAGGGAATGTATTCGAGTATCATCTCAGCCACGGTAGGAGCGGGTAATGACGCGCTCGAGCTGACCAATCTGCCAACTGATCCGACGGGGAAATACGACTATATCCGGATCTACCGACGAACAGCCGGTGATACTGATTTTAAATACGTGGATGAGATTCCCATGGGGACCACCACGTATCTGGACACAAAGGCCGACGCAGCCCTCGGCCCGGCCATGAACACAACCCTTCTAAGTGGAAACTTTACTTACTATGTGGCCTTTGAAAAAGACGGACGAATCAGCCGACCAGGACCGATCAGTGACCCAATAAATGTTCTTAATGGCCGTGTCGTATTAAGTAACCTACCGACGGGCAATCCTGCCGAGTGGAACAATCGATATATCTATCGCTATTCACCAACAGATACTCAGTATCATCTTGTGGCGATTGTCAACGGTGTCACCGATCCGAACGTGGTGTTGACAGACTCCATGTCGGATGCGGAGCTGCTCACAAAGCCTGTTCTCGACATGGACGGGCCGAAGATTATACCCTCCACGAAGTTGGTGGACGTCCTGCGACGGGACGGCTCAACCTACGAACATGTATTTCAGGAGGGGGTTCTCGAATTTTCGGGCATTAAAGGTGGCCGGACCCTTGATAAAAAACAGTTGACGATTACCAACTCCACAACCGTGCAGGACCTCATTGATTTCATGGTCCAGGCGATGGGCATCCAGGTGCCCACCGATGACCCATCGAATCCCATTCCCAAGTCGCCTCCGCCGGATCCGCCGGCCGAGCCACAAACGAGCCCGGGCGGGCTGGTCAGCACGGATGGACGGATCATTCTTACCGGAAACAATGGAAAAGACAATGCCATTGATATCGGCATGTCGGGAATGCTGTTACGGTTTCCCGATGGTGTCACGACGACGGTCAGTCTTCCCTGGACAACCATCCAGCAGGCGGTGGGAGAAAGTGCGGTGACCGACTTTCTCGTCTATGATTCGCTGGGAATTCCCATTCGGGTTCGATTGACCGCGGTATTAGAGGCCCGGGATAGTACCAAAACCGTCTATCGCTGGTTTGCCGATTCTCCGGATAATGACCCGGTATCGGGTGCCGATATTTCCGTGGGAACCGGATTAATCTATTTTGACGGTGAGGGCAATTTTATTTCCGCAACCAACAATAAGATTTCTATCGAGCGGCGGCATGTGTCGGCACGCTCACCGCTGGAGTTTACGCTGGATTTCAGCAAAATCTCCGGTTTGGCTGCGAAAAACAGCACGTTGATGGTATCCCGCCAGGATGGGTCGGCGCCCGGCGTGCTGACGAGCTTCATCATCGGCGAGGACGGGCTGATCCGGGGTGTTTTCTCCAACGGTGTGACGCGAGATCTCGGTCAGATTCGCCTGGCACGGTTTGCAAACCCGGCTGGACTGGTTCAACGGGGTCAAAACCTGTATGCGGAAGGGGTGAATTCGGGGCTTCCCGTGCTGGGCAACCCCGGCGAGCAGGGCATCGGAACGCTGGTGGCGGGGGCTGTGGAGCTTTCCAACACGGACATCGGCGCAAGCCTGATCGACCTCATACTGGCCTCCAGCATGTATCGGGGAAACACCCGGGTGATCAGTACAGTTCAGCAAATGCTGGACGAGTTACTGTCGCTGCGACGTTGATTTTGGCAGGAGATGAGCTATGGTATGTCGAGCGGCTGGGGTCTCAATCGGGTGACCCCGGCCGTTCCTGGCATTTGCTAATCGCTTAAAAAGCTTTTAGGGCAGAGGGACCAAACTTCGGCTGTGCAAATTGGCTTTCAAGAAAACACTTCCGCTTGCCAGCAGGTGGACGGCAAGGAGTCAGGATGGCATGCGTCAAGGTGGAAATGCAGGAGCCAATGCGAACGGAAAGTCACTATGATTCGTTTAACCCGATTAAGTGGCGAGCCTTTTATTCTCAATGCAGACCTTATCTGCTATGTTGAGGAAAGGCCGGATACATATATCACTTTGACGACGGGCGAACGCGTGGTGGTACGGGAATCGATGGACGAGGTCCTGCGGCGCGCAGTCGCCTATCAGCAGGCCAAATATTGGCTCCCTCCGCACAGGCCCGCGCATGGCCATTCCGGTGACACCGCGAAGGAGGCTTCCTGAATATGGATATTGCGTCCGTCATCGGAATTCTGGGTGGTTTTCTGTTGATTGTGGTGTCGATCGCAATAGCACCCGGCGCCTCGGCCAAGGCGTTTATCGATTATCCTTCCATTGTGATGGTGCTGGGCGGTGCGATCGCAGCCTTACTCACTTCTATGCCGTTGCGGGATGTATTGAAAATCGGGGGAGTTATAAAAAAAGTTTTTTTCAATAAAAGTGATGATGTATCGGCACTCATCCAGCAGATAGTCTCTCTCGCAGAGACAGCGCGCCGCGATGGACTTCTAGCGCTGGAGAACCGTTTGCCGGAGATCTCTGACCCATTTATTGTGCTCGGGGTGCAGATGGCGGTGGATGGGACCAGGCCGGAAGTTATGGAGGATATTCTCCGCACTGAAATGGACGCCGTGGCGGCACGGCACCAGACTGGAAAGCTGATATTCGACCAGATCGGTAAGTTCTCGCCCGCTTTTGGAATGATCGGAACGCTAGTCGGGCTGATCATCATGCTGGGGAACATGAGCGACCCCAACGCGATCGGTCCGGGGATGGCGGTGGCCCTCCTCACAACGCTTTACGGGGCGATTGTGGCCAATGTGGTGGCTCTTCCTATGGCGGAGAAACTTGCACATCTTTCCCGTGAGGAACAAATACGCATGGAAATCGTCGTCCGCGGAATTATGGCGATCCAGGCCGGCGAGAATCCGCGGGTTATCGAGCAGAAGCTCCGGACATTCGTGCCGCCCAAGGCCAGGAAACAGCAGGAACAGAAAAAGGCGGCATGATCTGGCCGTGGCAGATCGGTTGAAACCTGAAGGTAGCCAGCATGGGACGATTGAAGCAGGAGTCCTCAGGTGGAGGCGGTGGGGCACCGGAGTGGGTGCTCACCTACGGTGATATGATGTCGCTCCTGCTGACGTTCTTCATCATGCTGGCGGCCTTGAGCGAGGTAAAAAAAGAGGATCAATTCGAGGCCCTCGCGGAAGCACTTCGGCGACGGTTCGGGAAATATGTGTCTCTCGATGAGCTGGCTCTCTACTACAAGCCGACGGTGGCCACTCCTCTTAAATCGGTGAGTGAAGGCCGGGAAAAGCTGGCCAAGACTTTGGAAGGGGCGAGTAAAGTGAAAGGACCTCGTGGCCGGGAGGCAAAGGTCCGGGCGATTCGGCCGGGGGATGAAGCGACGACGGGTGGGGTCGTGTTCTTTGAGGAAGGCACCGATCAGCCGCTTCCGGGATTCGACGAGGCGCTCAAAAAGATTGCCGAATCCCTGGCGGGAAAACCCCAAAAGATCGAGATACGCGGGCATACCTCGGCCAGGCCGCTGCCCCCGGGATCTCCTTTCCGCACGCATTGGGACCTTGCTTATGCCGAATGTCTTCGCGTGATGGAAAAACTCGTGGAACTGGGGATCGAACCGGAACGGATTCGGATTTCCGTTGCTGCGGCCAACGAACCGCTTTACACGGATCCAGATCCGGAAAAGCGGAAGCAAAATGCCCGGGCAGAAATAGCCCTCCTCAACGAGCTTACCACAAGTGGCAGCATTTTCCCATCGAAAGGGGGGTAGTTTAGCATAATCTGGTTCTTTCACCGAGTTGCCCATTCCTCTTGTCTTGCTAATTCATCTCGTCTCATCCAGGCTGTTCTTGTTCTATAGTTTCATTAAGGAGCGAGTCTTCTCCAGTGGATCTCAGTGGGATAGGTACGGTGTCTTGTCGAGCGCGTCTGATTTGATTCCCGGAGTTTTCAGCCGTTAAGGATGGGAGACTTTGCAATGGCAAGCGCTGCCGAGAATGCTGGAAAGAAAGAGCAAACCGATCAACAAACTGCTGGTCATTCCACGCATCATGGGGCGATTCGGCTCAAATTGGCCGGTTTCATCGTAGGCCTGGTGGCGGTGGAAGCCCTTGCCGCGTACTTCATCCTGCCCGGTTCCACAAACGCGGGGCCCCCATCTCAGGAAAGTGAGAAAGCAGCGGCGAGTGCTGACACCCCGCACCAAACGGCGGCACCGGTTTCTGTGCCGGAAACGCAGATCGATCCGACGCAGGGGTTGGGAACCCCTGGGTCGGGCACGGAAGTTGAAGTGGACCTTGGGGAGTTCAGTGTCACTTCTTACCAACCCACCACACAGACGACGCTGAGAATTGACTTCCACCTGTGGGGGACAGTGGACCAGTCGCTGGAGAAGGATTTTCAAGCGGCATGGGCCAAAGCAAACAATCGGGTGAGGGACCAGATTTTGGTGATTGTCCGCAGCGCCGAACTGTCAGAGTTGACCGACGCCGGATTGGGGTTGATCAAAAGAAAGATTTTAGAGAAAGTTAACCACGCACTGGGCAAGCCCTACCTGAAGAGCGTCGTCTTCAGCGAGTTTTCGTTCCTTGAGCAATAAGGTCGAGGCTCGATCGGTGGCTGCGGCTGCCGAAGTGCCCAGCCCTTTCGCGCCAGGTTGATCACGGAAGTCCCCGGACAAGGAAGGGATTCCCATGGCGGGCGACGAACAACTCAGCCAAGAAGAAATCGAAAAGCTGCTACAATCGGCGAAGCGGCAACCAGCAGGCAACTCTTCCGCTGCTTTGGACGGAACGGCCGCGAATGCGGCCGACGATGCCAACCGACCGCTTTCTCAGGATGAGATAGAAAAGCTTCTGCAACAGGCGGGACGATCGCCGGCAACACCACCCCCCGCGGCGAAACCGGCTCCCTCCGCCAGCACAACCTCGGAGGGTGCAGAGGCCCAAATTCATCCGGCCGATCTTGATTATCTATTTCGGCAGGCGGAGCAAGCACTGGCCTCGCTGGAGTCTGACCAAGCGGGAAATCTGCCGCCGGGGTTGGCCCCCTTCGAGTTCACGGAGTTTTCTGGTGCCCCTCCCTCAACCCAGGCGGCAACGCTCGACCTCCTGAAGGAAGTTGAACTGGACGTTCAGATCGAGCTTGGCCGCACGCGGTTGTACCTCGAGGATGTGCTTCGCCTCCGCAAGGGAGCGGTGGTCACCCTCGACAAACTCGCTGGCGATCCCGTCGATATCTATGTGAACGGACGGTTGATCGCGCGGGGAGAAGTGCTCGTTTTGAACGATAACTTTTGCATTCGAGTCGCGGAGCTCGTGGCGGGGCGGCAACCACAGGCGGATGCCGAAAATTAATCTGGGCGGCCGGACAATAATTTCATCGATAGAGGGATTGATTTTAGAGGAATGAATAAATAATCAGGGCAACGAATCAATTGGAAAGCGCGCCTGGAAAGGAGTCCCAGTGTGGCGCGAAGACTGTCTAATAAAGATGGCAATATTCGTCCTTTAGTCCTCGCGCTGTATTATAACGCGGGGGCGGTTGTGCCTTCACTTCTTTTTCCACCGGCGTACCATCTCAGCAGGCACCTTATTCCCTATCCATGCCAGGGGGTGCGAACCGGTTCGATTCTCGTTCTCTTACTCTGTCTTTGTCTGGTGCTTTCTCCACGGGTAGGACAGGGGCAGGCGAGTCAGGGTTTTCCGGATCAATGGCCGACCAATCCGGGCGGCGTTTCCCCCGGATTTGACGCCCCAGCGCATAGCAGTCAATTCTCGCCTAATGTGGTGGAACCTTCTCGCTTGGACAATGCCTGGGCTGTCGGTCCAAGTGCCGCTCCGGAAGTGCGGATGAAAACGCTAAACCCAGGTGAAAGCGCTGCGTCAGGCTTTTCTGCGGGACAGGGGACCTCCGTGGTCGCAGGACGCAACAGCGTGAGGGAAGCACCGCCGGGTGGCGGGGAAGGAATCCGCATTTCCCGGCGTGATCCCGAAAGGCGGGGGCCGACCTCGACACCGAGCCCTGTCCAGCGTTTCGCGCCGTGGGTTACCACGATCGGCGCGCTGGCGGTGGTCGTGGGTGCTTTCTTCGTATTCGTCTGGGCGCTCCGTCGCATCAACCCGCAGGGCCACCAGGTCCTACCTCGTGAGGTGGTCGAAGTGCTGGGCCACACGTCGCTTTCCGCGCGGCAGCGCCTCTGCCTGATTCGCCTGGGACGGAAGGTCATCCTTGTGGCGATGAGTACCGAAGCTGTCGAGCCGATTGCCGAGATCGATGATCCAGTTGAGGTGGACCGGCTTGTGGGTTTGTGCGCGTCACAACGGCCGCACAGCTCCACCCAGGCCTTTCGTCAGCTTTTCAACAACTATGTCAACGGACACGAAATTGTAGAAAGATAGTGCATTTTTGAATAACAGGGGAAATGACCGCTATATTCCGCCATGGCCGAAATAACTTTGACCGTGAGAGACCCTTCGGGCGATCCGCGATGCTATTTGCCCGTCTTCGGTCTGTCGTGCGGCGTTGCCCGATGGTGTGTGTCTGTACATTCCTTCTGGCAGCGGTAACGGCACTCTGTGGACCGCGGGCCCTTGCGGATATTCCGGCTTCCAATCGGCCGCTGTCGCTGGAATTTCCTTCCACCTCGACCAATTCGGGAAGTCTTTCGCTGCTCGATCCGCAGAACTGGACCAGTCCGGAGGGACTCTCCAGTGCCCTCAAAATCATGCTTCTTCTTACGGTGCTGAGCCTGGCGCCGGCAATTATTCTCATGACGACTTCTTTTATTCGCGTTATTGTTGTTCTAAGTCTTCTCCGCCAGGCCCTGGGTACTCAAAACCTGCCACCGAGTCAGGTGATTACCGGTCTATCCCTGTTCATTACCCTGTTTGTCATGGCCCCAGTATGGCAGGAGGTTTACCAGCAGGCAATTGTTCCCTACCAGCAGCGTCAGATCAGTCTGGAGGAGGCATGGGAACGCGGGCAAAAGCCAATTCGCCGGTTCATGTCGTTGCAGATTGAACGGTGCGACAACGCCGAGGACGTGTGGCTGTTTTTGCGGTACGCGCACCTCGAAAAAGAACCGGAAACCTACGACGATGTGCCCCTTCAGGTCCTGGTGCCCGCGTTCATGCTCAGTGAATTGAAAACTGCTTTTTTAATTGGTTTTCAGATATTCCTGCCGTTTTTGATTATCGACATGGTTGTTTCCACGGTGTTGGTGTCCATGGGCATGCTCATGATGCCGCCTGTGCTGGTATCGCTCCCGTTCAAGTTGCTCCTGTTTGTGCTGCTGGACGGCTGGCATCTGGTGGTGGGCATGCTGATGGAAAGCTTTCAGCCGATCACCTGAGCTTTGCTCCGGCGGGCTTCAAAGAGGAACTAATTCTTTCAAAAGGACAATTTTACGTTGAGTAAATCGCCAATCAAAGAGATTAAGGAGTTTGCCATGGATACACAGGCTGCGGTGGACTTATTCAGGACAGCGATTTGGGTGGGATTTCTCATAAGTGCTCCCGTTCTTCTAGCAGGAATGGCCGTCGGACTGGTCCTGGGGCTGCTCCAGGCGGTGACGCAGATTCAGGAGCAAAGCCTGGTGTTTGTTCCCAAGGTTGCCGTGATGGTTATTGTCTTTTTACTCACATTGCCGTGGATGCTGGTACAAATGATTGAATATTCGCAGGAGTTGCTGAAAAGCATGTCGGGTATTATTTATTAACAGGAATGGTCATTCGAGCCACCAAAATCTGGGGGATACTAAAAAAGTGACTGTTTATTTCGGGCTGGATACCCATCGGATACGGAAGTGCGCGAGGGAAACAGCGAAGGGATAAATGGTAATTTCAGCGTGGACGGTTGGCTATCCACGTCCAATGCGGTGGGAACGATGCACGAAGCGACGCGGTCGGAATTGCAAACGGTGAGATGGTCGCTTACTTGCTGAATCAGTTTATCGCGCTGATGCTCGTCTTTATCCGCATGACGGGCCTGGTTCTTTCCGCGCCGGTACTTTCCCATCGTCTTGTGCCGATGCAAATTCGCGTTCTCCTGGCACTGGGCCTGGCCGTGCTGATTTTACCCGTGGTGACCGTTCCCCTGCCGCAGGTGACTAATATTCTGGAATTTACTGTGATGGTAGCGTCGGAACTGGCCGTGGGGTTTGTCCTGGGGTTGGGGGTGATGTTGATGATCCAGGGGATGCAGTTGGCGGGGGAGATCGTCTCGCGAATGGCGGGGTTGGGAATCGGCGACATTTACGATCCAACAAGCGATAGCGAGCTATCCGGCTTCAGTCAGTTCCTCTTCATCGTGGGATTGATGGTATTCCTGGTGACGGGTGGAGAAAAGGCCCTGTTGAGCGGGATTCTGGAAAGCTACGCGGTTCTTAAACCCGGTGTCGTGCTTTCGGTTCATGATGCGGCCACACTTCTTCTGGATTGTGTGACGCTCAGTTTCGTTTTGGCGGTTCGGGTGGCCGCTCCCGCCATGGCGGCCCTGCTCACCGTGACGCTCGTTCTGGGGCTGATTAGTCGAACCCTGCCTCAGCTCAATCTTCTCATGCTGGGTTTTGGGCTGAATGGCATGGTGGCGCTGGGGACGCTCCTTCTTTCGATAGGATTCATTGTGATGATCTTTGAGCAGGACCTGGCCAACACGTTTCAGCGGGTGTTTCCCTGGACGGCCGGATCCTAACGGGAGTGATCGTCCCGACCGCAAGCCATGCCGGACGATGCTGGTGAAAGAACGATCGAGCCAACGCAGCACCGGCGACAGAAGGCCCGCGAGGAAGGGCATGTCGCGCGGAGCTCGGACCTCGTCTCGGCGCTGGTTTTACTGGCAGGAACAGGTGCGCTCTTGGTCAGCGGAAGGGCCCTTGTGGAAACGGTGGTCGGCTTGACGGAGCGTCATCTTGGTGGCGAAGCCTGGCTAACAACCGACGTGAACACGGCCAGCGCCATGTTCCTTGAGGTAACCCAGGAGATCGGACAGGCACTGGCGCCGCTTCTGTTGGCTGTGGTGATTGCCGCAGTGGTGGGACATTTTATTCAGTTCGGTTTCCTGTTTTTGCCCCAGAAGGCTGCCCCCGATTTGACACGGATTGATCCGCTCAAAGGCTTCGGGCGAATTTTTTCCCTGGCGAATATTGTGCGCCTATTATTCGGTATATTCAAGATTTTAGTCGTGGGAGCTGTGGCGGCTGTCTATCTGGCATCGAAAGTCGATTCGATATTTCTTCTGGGAGCATTGTTGCCCGGGGAGATTGCCAGTTTCCTCGCGGAGTTACTCGTCTGGACAACGCTCCGGCTGGGGATCGCGCTGTTGATTCTGGCGATTCTTGATTTTGGATTCCAGTACTGGAAGCGCGAGCAGGACTTGAAAATGACCCCTCAGGAATTACGCGAAGAGCTGAAAAACCTTGAGGGTGATCCCCAAATTGCGGCGAGACGCAAAGTCGTTCAGCGGCAACTGATGCTCAATCGGGTCAACCAGGCGGTGCCCAAGGCGGACGTTGTGGTGACCAACCCCACGGAGTTGGCGGTGGCGCTCAAGTATGATCCCGAGACGATGGCGGCCCCGGTGGTGGTAGCCAAAGGAGCGGGCCTTGTCGCACAGCGAATCCGCAAACTGGCCGAAGAGCATGGTGTGCCCATTATTGAGAAGAAACCCCTGGCCCAGGCGCTCTATCGCACTGTGGAGGTCAATCAGCCCATTCCGGAAGACCTTTACGCAGCCGTTGCCGAAGTGCTGGCGTATGTCTATCACCTGAAAGGCAAAAAGGTGCCGCCGCCGAGGGCTGCATGATCGATGCACGAATTTGCAGAAGGAGTATCCACGACTTTCCCCGCGTCAGAACATCATTTGTCGCGCATTCAGGCGGGACGGGATGACGAGGTTCGCGAGGGTGTGGGAGCGCTGGCCAGATCGTGAGACTCCGGAAGGGGGTACCCGTACTTTTCGAAGAAAAATCGCCACCGGTGGGCAATTTCTCGCTGAACGGCCGGATCCAGCTCAAATTTATTCCGCTTGTAGTTGGACCGTTCGGCGATGAATTCTCGGAGGCGTGGCCGGATTGTCTCGAAATCGCCAAGATCGAGCTCTCGGTAGAGCCTTTCCATTTCCCGCTCAGGATCGGCGACGAGAGCTTCATAACTGACCTCGGCCAGTTGGCCGGTCGGGACCAACGGCCGTGCCCGTTCAAAGGCCTCGTACATCCGGCAGAAAGTTGTCAATACCCGTTCTTCCAGCCCCTGATAGTGGGGAACTTGCAGGGCTTCGTCCTTGGAAAGCCGTTTCCAAAGGTTGATCGTCGAAGGATAAACGGCCAGCGGATCGCGGTAGATGTGAACGAATTTCGCTCGGGGAAACATCTCCAGAAGGACCTTGATCCGGCAGGTGTGCGGGGGTGATTTGAGGACAATCCGTTTTCCGCTCTGGATCGTCACCGCTTTCAGGAAGGTCAAGAACGCTTTTTTCCACCGCTCGAGTTCGCGCTGGGGCACATTTTCGAGGGTCAAATAGGCATCATAACGAGGCGGTTCGTTGGGGAAAATCAAACTCAAATAGGGCGAGGGCACGCCCATGTTGCACAGAGCGAACTCATCTTCCTGAGGGCGGTTCCAATCGAACGGCATGTTATCGATCGGCCGCATTTTGGGCATGAGCAGCCCCACCAGCGGAGCCAAAAACCAGCGAGACACAAGAAAGTGGTTGGGGGCGAAACACGCGTAGCTGTCAGGAAATCCAAATCGCGGGTCGAGGATGAACATCTCGTGAAGGAGCGTTGTTCCCGATCGCCAGTGCCCGATGATGAAGATCGGGTCATCGACCAGAGCTGTGCGTGCGATCTTCCTTCCGTAGACGAGTTTCTGGATGAGGGCCAAAAAGGAGTTAAAAAGTCCAATCAGCGTGATGAGGATGGCCATGCCGAGACGGCGTGGGGCGATCTTGAAGCGATGGTCGGCCATCACCTTAACCCAACCCCAGAATGTAATACCATCCCAAAATCGAGGGATCCAGGGCCGATCGCGATAGCCGCCGACTTCTTTTGCCTTGACGCCGTTTTTTGACATGCTTGCCTCGTGCGTGAAGTTGGACGGATGGTCAACACGGAAGATTCTGGAAAGGCGAGAAGCGGAGTGGCGGGGACGGACTTCTGACATATTCTTAGCAACCTATCCAGAATTCTCATTTTACCACATCCGTATCGGCGTGGCGACTGGCCTGCGTCTTTTGGTTTGGAAAACATTTCCCTCATCGGCATTGTGGCAAGTCAGAATCCAGCCCGGCCCCGGATTGGCTTTTGTCATGCGGGTGCGAAGCGAAAACAATCTGGACCTTTCAGGCCGTTTTCGTTATCGTTGGCCCCCTGCGTAGGACCCATCTGGGCGAACGCCGCAAAGGGTGTGGGAGTGGAATCTGGGAGACCGGAGTGGCTGGGAATCCAGGTGTTCTTCAAACCCGGTTGAGCATCGTCAAACCACAGGAACTTATTTTTCCTGTGGCGATCATTGCCAGCGTCATTGTACTTCTGATTCCGCTGCCGGTGTGGCTGCTCGACTTTCTCTTAGCCACCAACATCACCGTGGCCATTATCATGCTTCTGACGACCATCTATGTGGCCACACCTCTGGAGTTTAATATTTTTCCCTCACTTCTCCTGGCTACCACGTTGATGCGGCTGGTTCTCAATGTAGCGACGACCCGCCTGATCTTGACACGAGCCGGGGAGGCCGGTTTGGAAGCGGCAGGGAGCGTCATTCGATCGTTCGGGGAATTTGTGGCGGGCGACCAAATCGTTGTCGGTCTGATTATTTTCGTAATCATCGTCGTCATTCAGTTTGTTGTGATCACCAAGGGTGCCACCCGTATCAGCGAAGTGGCTGCCCGATTCACTCTCGACGGCATGCCCGGGCGACAAATGGCTATCGACGCCGATTTGAACGCCGGGATCATCGATGAGAAAGAGGCCCAGCGGCGGCGGGAGGAAATCACACGGCAAGCGGACTTCTTCGGGGCAATGGACGGTGCCAGCAAGTTTGTACGCGGCGACGCCATCGCCGGCATTATTATTACGTTAGTGAATATAATCGGTGGTTTATTTATTGGGATGGTTCAGTTGGGGATGCCGTTCTCTCAGGCGGCGGCCCTGTACACGAAATTGACCATCGGCGATGGTCTGGTGAGCCAGGTTCCGGCATTTCTGATCTCTCTCGCTGCCGGTTTGCTTGTGACGCGGAGCAGCAGTCAGGTCAATTTGCCGGTGGAATTTCTTCGGCAGATGTTCGGCCGTCCGCAGACCCTCGCCGTGGCAGGGGGCTTTCTGGGAATTCTGGTGTTTACGCAACTGCCGACGCTGCCTCTTCTGACGATCGGTGGGGCATGTGTGGCCTCGGCCATTTTGCTGTCTCAGAAGGCCAAGAAAAAGAAGCTTACTGAAGAGGCCAAAAAACAGGCAGAAACCGCCAAACCTCAGGAAGAGCGTATCGAGGATTATCTGCTGGTGGACCCGATGGAACTGGAGATCGGTGTCGGGCTGATTCGCCTGGCCGATCCTAAGCGCGGAGGCGATTTACTCGAGCGCATTCACCGCATCCGTAAGAACATTGCCGCGGACATCGGGATCATTCTACCGAAGGTTCGGATTCGCGATAACTTCCAACTCGATCAGCATCAATACCGAATCAAAATCGCCGGCGCACCGGTTGCCACGGGGACTGTTTATCCGCAGTTGCTCCTGGCGATGGACTCCGGGATGACGACGGGAAAGGTTCAGGGGATTGAAACCCGTGATCCAGCTTTTGGTGCACCCGCGTTATGGATTGAGCCCTCGCTCAAGGAGAAGGCAGAGATGTACGGCTATACGGTGGTGGAACCGGCGGCCGTGATCGCCACGCATCTTACAGAAACCATTCGGCGGCATGCGGACGAAATCCTTACCCGCGATGCTACCAAGCATCTCATCGAAGAGTTGAAAAAGACTTCACCCGCCGTTGTGGAGGATCTTATTCCCAACGTGATGCGTTTGGCGGAGGTGCAGCAAATTCTGCAGAATCTGCTGCGCGAAGGTGTGTCGATTCGGCAGCTTGGATTGATTCTGGAGACACTGGGCGACTACGCACCGCGGACGAAGGATCCCATTTTGTTGACCGAATTCGTCCGTGCCCGATTGGCCCGTGCGATTTCCACACGCTATCGCGATGCCGAGGGGCGGATGATGGTGGTCACGCTCGATCCTGTCCTGGAGGATCGGATTCGTGCCGGATTCGATCACACGGAGCGGGGCCTGTTTATCAGAATGTCACCCCAGAGCATCGAGGCCCTTTGCCGAGCGATCGGCAAGGAAATTTCCAAATTGACCACGCAGCACAGGCCACCCGTCCTGCTGGTCAGTCCGCAGATTCGGGCTGCCTTGAAGGAGATGACAGCCCCCTATTTACCCCAGCTTGTGGTGCTCAGCTATAACGAGATCACGCGGGACACGAAGATCGAGGCCGTTGGAATGGTGACGGACACCACGTGATGAAGAGTGTCAATGAACGTGCGGATGGAAAACACGCAATCTGACACGGGGCGCATAACGGGAAAAGCGAGGTTAGCGACAAGAGATCAGGCCAAGAAAGTAAACGTTGATCACACCGTCGGTGTTACGGGAAAGGAAAAGCACATAAAGGACATAGCGACAGGCAATTTTTCCATTGTCCAGTGGGGAGCTTTCGGTTGGGGAACTTGATTATGGACAACGTGGAAATTCGGACATTTCGGGCCAGCACAATGCATGAAGCGTTGGCGCTGGTGCGACGGGAGATGGGGCCCGACGCGGCCATTCTGCGAACGCGCGAAGTCCGCGCGCGTCGCTGGTTTGGGCTGTTGCCCGGACGACCGGAAATTGAAGTGGTCGCCTCATTTGGTGTGAATGTTCCGAGCCGTTTGCCTGCGGAGACGGGCACGTCTTCGCCATCCCGCCGCCCGCCCGCGGAAGGTGGTCTATCACTGGAACAGCCGGCGCCGGAAACCCGCGCGCTGATTCTCCGCGCAGCCCACGCGGGCATGGAGGTCCAGCAAAAGCTGGAAAACATGGAGCACATGCTGCGCAGCCTGTGCCGCCGAGCCGGCTCTTCCGGGCTGTACGATTGGCCGGAGCCCCTGTTTCGGGTGTATGCCGATCTTATCGACGCGGACCTCAGCGAGGAGGATGCGCGAGAACTGCTGGAACGCGTTCGAGGAGAATCCCTGCGAGACCGAATGGACGAGCCGATGCTCATTAAGGCTCGGCTGGCAAGAATTCTGGAAAGCGAGCTGGCGGCCACTCAGCCGATTAGGTTGACTCCCGGGCGATGTCGGGTGTGTGCCCTGGTTGGACCCACCGGCGTCGGAAAAACGACCACCATCGCGAAACTCGCCGCCAATTTTCGGCTGCGGGAGAACCGCCGGGTGGGGCTCATCACCATGGATACCTACCGCATCGCCGCCGTCGAGCAACTTCGCACCTATGCGGACATCATCGATCTGCCCATGCGCGTGGTATCAACGCCTCGCGAAATGCAGGAAGCCGTTAGGAGTTTTGAAACGCTGGACCTTGTCCTCATCGACACGGCAGGACGAAGTCCCAAAGATGACATCAAAATCCGTGAGCTGCGCACACTCCTCACGGAAGCTGCGGCGGACGAAATCCACCTGGTGCTGAGTAGCGTGGCGGGAACAAAGGCCCTCCTGCAGACCCTTGAGCGGTTCCGGACGGTACGGCCAACGGCGCTCATACTCACCAAGCTCGATGAATCGCCCTCTTTTGGCGGACTGCTACCGGTGTTACGGGCTGCCGGGCTGCCCCTCAGCTATCTCACAAACGGTCAAAATGTCCCCGATGACATCGAGACGGCTCAACCCGCCCGAGTAGCACGGCTGATTCTGGGGATGGAAGGTCTCGTGAAGGAGCCGCACGCGTAATCACTGCAAAACGTTCGGAAACACGAACAACAAATCGTGGCATCGAGCTTCGGCGCTTTGGGTCAACAGGGCCACGTGACCCGCAGGTAAAATCGTGAAACAACGGCATTCGGTCAGTGCATGAGAAGGAAGGAGGCTGAAGCGTAACCCGCAAGAAACAGGCTGTTGCACCCCAAAAAAGCGGCAGTGTCGTACTGCGAGTAAAGAATGGACGTTCGTTGCACACGACATACGTTGACCATGCAAGACCAGGCGTTTCGGCTGAGACAACTGGTTGTGGAAAGACGCCAGGGCAAGTTCCCATGGCCGAGCATTTTTCGCGTCGGTGTGTGGGGGGTGCAGGTGGGTGTGGGCGCGACGACGGTGGCTAAAGCTCTTCACGCATCTTTACGGCTACGGGGACTTAAGGCCCAGTACGTAGGTTCGCGAATCGGTAACACCCGCGTGCGTGAGGCGATGGAGTCGGACGGTTTCCTCCCCGCTTCGGAGGGACCGGATCTGAACACTGAGGCAATCCGAGCGGAGCATGGTCCGCTTGGCCATACCGGGCGAGAGTTACTGGCTGGCGACGGATTATTCACGCGGGAAGTTGATCTCTCCCAGGTGGCGACAACACCAATTTTTAAAGAGGAAGGGGGAATAAGTTCCATTTGCTGGATTGTGACGGATTGCGAATCGGGCGAAGGCGAAGCTCCCAATGCCGATTGGAGTTGTTTCGAGGCGGTCGTGCTTGTCACCACTGCGGAACCCCTCGCTGTGATGACGGCCTACAAGTGGCTCAAGCGTTTTCGCGATCACGGAGTTCCCCAGCGGAGTATCGTGGTGGTCAATCGCACGTGTGATCTGACCGTTGGCACGGAAATGGGGCATCGACTCCAGGTTGCCTGCGAGCGGTTCATGGCCGTCAGTCCCCCGATTGCCGTACTTCCGGAGGTGTCCAGCTTGCGAGAAACGACCGTAAGGTTGCGGTCCTCGGAAAACGGGGGGAACCATCACCAGGTGGTTGACAGCGCCGTGGCAGAGCACGCAGAAGGATGGCAATCCGAGAAGACGTGGTGGAAAGCGATCAATGGATTGACGGAGTGCCTCTTCCGGCTGGTTTTGCCCGGGAATCCGTTTGCGGTTGGCCTTGCCCACCGGACAGGGCAGGACGAAGGTAGGGATCTGGCAAACTATACCGAGGAAAATGTTTATACAGGCTCAGTGGAAGATTTCGGTGGAGGAAAACAGCCTAAAGATCAAGAAAACCTCTGAATGTTGAACGCCACTTTAGCCGATAAAAATGGAGCACTCGAAGAATGTCTGGAATAAACCACAAGGCCCCTGATTACCTATCTCGGCCAATAAAGCTACAAAACTTGGGCAAGATTCGGTTTTTCCGCCAGAAAGTGGATCACCACCGTGGGTCGGATTTGTGCCGGAATCTTGGGACCTTTGGCGATGGTCGGTGCCATCGTTCATGGTTTGATCCACGGCGCGGATGTCAATGAAATCCTCTGGCGAAGTTGGGTGTGCCTTGTGGTTTTTTCCATTGTGGGAGGCGTTCTGGGGATCATTGCGGAGTCGGTTATCAGGGAGTCCATTCAACAGCGGTTGAAAGAAGAGCTGGCAAGCCGGGCTCAATCCTCTCAAGCTGCAGGGACGACCTGAAGAATTCCCATGGGGGGTGAAATCTGCGGGCGGGAATCGGGGAACCTGAGGGAATCATTGCAATATCGGTAGTGGCATCACGATCCAGGCACGGGGGAGACGCAAGGATGAGTCGCCCGAGAGCCACAAAGGCAGCGGCATCATCGACCGCGGTTCGATCTCGGCAGAAAACAGTCACACAACAGAAAACGGCGGATTCAAAGAGTTCATCTGGAGAGCGCACCATCAGGGAGGATTCTATGCCCACCACTGTCGCTCCGGAGGATGTGGAGCAGCTTTGGATCGAGTTCAAGAAAAACCCTCAAAATCAGGAATTGCGCAATCGTCTTATTGAAATCTACCTGCCCCTGGTGAAATACAACGCCGAACGAATCTGGGCGAGACTGCCTGAAGGCGTCGAGCTGGACGATCTCATTTCGGCGGGTGTTTTCGGCTTGATGGACGCCATTGACGCCTTCGATCTTTCCCGGGGTGTCAAGTTTGAAACATATTGTGTTCCCCGGATTCGTGGGGCGATGCTGGACGAACTTCGCACCATGGACTGGGTTCCGCGGTTGGTGCGATCGAAGGCCAGCAAGCTCAACGAGGCGTGCAAAGCGCTGGAAGCCAAATTGGGGCGTCAGCCGAGTGACTCCGAATTGGCCGAAGAGCTGGGCATGACGATCGAAGAGCTGGAAAAGATGAAGATGGAGGCCAGTGCCGTCAACCTCATCAGCCTCAACAAGAAGTGGTACGAAACGGACAGCTACAAAGACGTCCGGGAAATCGACATCCTGGAGGATAAAAAGGGTGAAGACCCCACCCGCCGGATTGAAAAAAGCGATCTCATGCGCTTGATCACCAAGGGACTCAGTCGGAACGAGCGACTCATCCTCATCCTGTATTACTATGAAGAGCTGACAATGAAAGAAATTGGCGCGACGCTCGATCTCTCGGAAAGCCGCGTCAGCCAGATGCACAGCGCCATTGTCCAGAGGCTACAGCAGCAACTCACACGTCGCCGTGCCGAACTGGGCACGTAATTCAGCAGCGATTTCCCTGAGCTGTTCTCCCCGCAATTGTGCGTAGGCCCTACGATACGTCCCTTCGGGTGTCTCCTGATAGGGACGCATTTTTTCCCTCCTGCACCTCTGCCAAAATAGTTGGCGCACTGACCTACCCCACGTTGTTTCCGCACCAGGAAAGGCGTGTGAACCCCGGCAACGTCTTGAGAAACGTAAGATTTAGCCCGGAGGAACCAGCTTGTCGGGTCCGTTTTTCCCGGAGGGACGTGCTTGTCACGTCCACCGTCGAACGTTCGATCCTCCATTCCCTGTCACCGGGCACGACAAGCGTGCCCCTCCGAAAGATTCCTCGGAGGGACCTGCTCCTCGGAGGGACCTGCTTGTCAGGTCTGCCATTGAACGTTCGATTCTCCATTGCCTCTCACCGGGCACGACGAGCGTGCCCCTCCGAAGGACTCCTCGGAGGGACGCGCTTGTCAGGTCCATGTCCCGCCGGTTAAACGGTAGGGGCAATTCATGAGTTGCCCCTACAACACATTCAGGCTTTGACTGCTCCCAGGTCCCAACGAAAAGTGGGGATGAGTCCGAGTTGCTGGCTGCTTGCATCGCTGCCGCCAATTGTTATAACACCTGGTGGACCTTTGGACGCGATCTGGTGAATCTGTGGAGCTGTTTAGTCCTACAGGAGACGAGGGTGAATTCCATGAAGCGACCGACGCTCTTGGTGGCAACGATTGCTTTGCTAGCGGTGGCCGGGCGGACTGCCATCGCCGTTGATAACAAAGTGCTTCCCCCCGACTATCGTCTGGACGACGCACGCTTTGGAAAACTGAAGACGCTCGACGATTACTTTCCTTTTCATCCGCCTCAGGATTTGAAGACCTGGGAAGCACGGCGGGAGCGCGTGCAAAGACAGGTTCTCGTGGCTGCCGGGCTTTGGCCCATGCCAGAGCGACCACCCATCCATGCCGTGATCCACGGGCTTGTGGATCGCGGCGATTATACGGTCGAAAGGGTCTATTTCGAGAGTTATCCGGGCTTCTACGTGACCGGCAATCTGTACCGTCCTAAGAATGGGAAGAAGCCCTATCCCGCGGTGCTCAGCCCTCACGGTCACTGGCAAAATGGCCGTTTTTATGATGCCGGCCCGGAAAAGGTCCTCTGGGACATTGTGAATGGAGCCGAGCGTTTCGAACGCGGTGGACGCTATCCACTCCAAGCCCGGTGCGTTCAGCTTGCCCGGATGGGCTGCATAGTCTTTCACTACGACATGGTGGGCTATGCCGACAGCGTGCAACTTCCCCATCGGCCTGGTGTGCGGGCACACATGAACACACCCACGCGCTGGGGTTATTTCAGCCCTCAGGCCGAGCTTCATCTGCAGAACATGCTCGGTTTGCAGACGTTCAATTCCATCCGGGCACTGGATTTTTTGTGCAGCTTGCCGGACGTGGACACCAAACGGATTGGGGTCACCGGGGCGAGCGGTGGGGGAACCCAAACTTTTCTTCTATGTGCGGTCGATCCCCGTCCCGCGGTGTCGTTCCCCGCGGTGATGGTCTCCACGGCGATGCAGGGCGGATGCACCTGTGAGAATGCATGTTATTTGCGGATAGACACCGGAAATGTGGAGTTTGCCGCCCTGTTTGCCCCCAAACCGCTGGGGATGACGGCGGCGGACGACTGGACCAAGGAAATCGCCACCAAAGGTCTGCCCGAACTCAAGCAACTTTACAGCCTCTATGGCGTTCCCGACAACGTGATGGCCAAGCCGCTGCTCCAATTTCCCCATAATTACAACTATGTTTCCCGAGAGGTCATGTACCACTGGATGAACAAGCATCTCCACCTGGGTCTGAAGGAACCTGTGGTGGAGGAAGACTTCGAGCCGCTTTCACGGGAAGAGATGACGGTTTGGGATGACCAGCATCCGCGTCCCGAGGGCGGTGAAGAATGGGAGCGGCGGTTCCTGGAAAACCTGACCACGCTCACGCAAAAACAGCTCGAATCCCTCATTCCGCAGGACGCGTCGGGTTGGGCGGAATTCCGCCGGATTATCGGTGGTGCCTACGACGTGATGATTGGGCGGCCGGTCCCGTCAGCGGAGGAAGTCAAGGTCGAGACCCTTCGCTCCGAAAAGCGGGAAGATGGTGAATGGCGGGCGATCGTGATTCGTCAAACCGCACGTCAGGAGAGTGTCCCCGCGTGGCTCATTCTTCCTCCAGGTAATGTGAAGGCCACCGTCATCTGGGTGGCGGAGAATGGGAAACAGGATCTCCTGGGCGAAGAAGGTCAGCTCCACCCGGCCGCCGCCCGGTTGTTGCGTCAAGGGGCGGCGCTTCTCCTGCCGGATCTTCTGGGACAGGGGGAGGCCACCCCCGATGGAACACCGATCGTCAAAGCCCGCCTTGTCCGAGAGGATTACGCGGGTTACACGTTCGGCTATAATCCGCCAATGTTTGCCCAGCGAGTCCACGATATTCTGCTGGCTGTCCGCGCCGTGAAGACGCTCCCTCCGTTGGCGGAGCGGCGGCTCGTACTTATAGGCCTCAAAGGGGCGGGGCACTGGGTGGCCGGTGCTCGCTGCCAGGCCGGCGAACTCGTTGATCTTGCCATCATCGACACGGGCGGCTTCCGCTTCGCATCGGTCAATGCCTTTGACGACCCCCATTTCTTCCCTGGCGCTGCGAAATACTTTGATCTCCCGGGCCTCCTCGCCCTGTCGGCGCCGCATGCGTTGTGGTTGGCGGGGGAAAGTAGTGAAAAAGCAGGACTGGTGGGCCAGGTTTATCGCGCGGCCGGATCGGAAGAAAAACTCAGGGTTTTCCCGAGCTTTGCACTCCAGGTTGACGCCGAGTGGCTTAACGAATTGGCCAACTGGATGGAGAAGTGAGGAGGGTTAGGTAAAGCTGTGATAATTTAGCGAACATAAACCTGGGCCGCATTGGGTCAACTCACTCACCGTCACGGCAGCCGGCTTCGTCCGCGGAGCGTTGTTGCCATTGTCGGCGCTCGATCCGGAATCGGCGGGGAGACCCGTGTTCCGCGATCACCTTTTCCCAGTAGGCTTCCATTTCCTGCTGGAATCGACGAAAAGCCTCCAACGAAACCCGGATGGGAACGGGGGTGTTTTCGTGAGCGTGACGGCTCTTTCGGCTGCAATCGAACTGGGCGCCGTTCATAACCATCCCCCTGTTGCGTGACTGGGTCTGGGAGCCACCCGCCGATCTTCCCTTTTGACGTATCGGCCGGTGGAAGGTCCCTACTGAGCCCAGGTTTTGGTCACCGTCTCTTCGTTCTCTATTTTACCAACGCCGGTTGGCGTTGTCTTTCTATTTGCTTCGACGGTTTTGGAACGGTTTGGGTTCGCAGGGTGTTTCTGGTTTTTTGATTCGGGATTTCACCTGGCTAGTCGCGGCCATTCCCACCAACTTGAATCTCGGGTGCACCACATCGGGGTTTGAGGACACTTTCTCAACACAAGCCAAGCCAAGGCAAAGTGGTGCAAAAGCCGTGCCTTTCCTGCTTTCCTCTGTGGGAGATGCGGGGGGAGCCAACGTAACGGGAAACGGGCCAACTCGCTGCCCAGCGTGATGTCGAGACACTGGAAACAGAGAATGGTTGCTCCTTGTCAAGCTTGTCTGGGAAAATGTACAGAAAACGGGTCAAAAAAAGTGCCCGGCGGAGAAAGGAATCCCCACCGGGCAGTCACCACGGGCTGGTGGTGTTTCCTTACTTTTTAACGCCGGAAGAAAGCTAAAGTTCCGAGGAATAGCTGGAACCTCAAGGCCGGAGTGCACCGCGGAGCGCGGAACGGTGTGCTTCTCAATTTCCGCCATGAAGGTTGGAGCAGCAGTTCCTTGAGAACCGGCGTGACAAGCGAGCCTCCGACTTATCGGCGATTCCCCGCAGTGAGGTCCGTATTTTGCGGGCCGGGCCTGTCACATCGGTTCTTCAAAGGAAGGGTCATCCATTTCCGTTGATTGAGCCAGGCAAGTGTTGGCTCTGCGATTCTTGGGAGGCACCAGGTTCTCTGGCCCGCTTAGGAAGTTGACGGAAGTCAACCAGTGCACGGAAGGCCCGAGCCGGGCGGGGGATATGCTGGTCGCCGACAAGCCATTTCAATGGAGAGTGTAAGTCGGCGGGGACCATATGTTTGTGTTTGGCGTCGCTGGCGCTGTTGACGGTAGGCAACACGAAGGTGTTCCAATCGCTACGCGTGGAAAGAGATCGCCAGAGAGCCCTGGTTTACCCGGCGGGATCATGCGATACCACCGGCACGACGCAGCGCACAAGGGCTTTTCAAAGGACCGGGACGGGGTCTGTCCGAAACAACTAGTGTGGGGCGGCACGCAGGGCAGAAAGGGCGAAGGGCCTGCCACGGAACGGCTTTTCATTCAGGTTCGCAACGAGAACGGTCTCTCACCTCTCGCACACGGTTGAAAACAGATAGCGCAGGAAAACTGCGAAAACACGCTTGTGGTGCGGGATTCTATTTGCTATGGCACGGACCCTGGCGGTAGGATATACTTTGCCAGGGAGAGACCATAAGCACATTGCTAATGAGGATGTGGTCTGGCCGGGGAAGCCGGTCAGGTCTGAGGTGGCGGACTATCAAAGGGAAGAGTAAAATCAGGTTCGGCGGCTGTTTGACGAGAAGACCAGGGAACGACATCAGGGGAGTTGTGCAATGCAGATTCATGGACCCAGCCATATTCATGGAGCTCAAGCGTTGAGTGGTCCGCATTTAAACCGGGCCAATCAAGTTTCGAGCTTCCAGGCGAGCACGCCCATCCAAGACGAAGTGCAAATCTCGGAATTGGGCCAGTTGCTGGATAAAGTCCATGAGCTGCCCGACATTCGGGCCGATCTTGTCGCCCGAATTCGACAGGAGATCGCGGCAGGGACGTATGAAACCGAAGAAAAATTGAGCATTGCCCTGGATCGCCTGCTGGATGAAATCGGTTGAACGTGGCGGACTATCGCGTTTCTCCCATCGAACCGCCGGAGCCTCCTCTTGTTCGCTTTGAGCGATTCCTGCGTGCGCGGGGCAGGCGGATGACCTCTCAGCGGCGCATCATTGTCACGGAAGTCTTCAGCCATCACGATCATTTCGACGCCGAAGACTTAATGGAGCACCTGCGGGAACGGATGAACTCGCGGGAGGTGAGCCGGCCCACGGTCTACAGGACTCTCAGCGAACTCGTCGAAGCGGGGCTGCTGAAACGGATGGTCATCCGGGATCGATATGTCTACGAGCATGAGTACGGATATCCCGAGCACGACCATCTCTACTGTCAGGGATGCCACCAGCTTTTTGAATTTCGGAGCGAAGCCCTCCGGCATATTCGGGAAAGCGTGGCGCGGGAATATGACTTCGAGGCCGTCACGCACCGGATGATGATCATTGGCTGGTGTTCTCAATGCCGAGCCAAGCGCGACTCTGGACAAATGCCCGAGGCGGACAATCCGCCCCGGGCACAGATGTGACAGCCTCGGAGCGGAGAGAAATTACCTCCGGTTATTTTTTCGGAGCCAGGAATTCTGCCAGGATGTCAATCTCTTCTTTGGTCAGCAAATTCTTGCCTGGTGTCTCTGGGAAAGCGTGGTAAGACGGCATGCCGTCATTGGTTTTGGGATAGAACCGCTTGGACTTGGGATCGGCCACAAACGCGGCAATCCATTTCTTTGACCCATAACCTGTCAGATCAGGGCCGGATCCTCCACCCACGCTGTAGAACTTGTGGCAATCGGCGCACGTAAAGTCCTCGAAAAGGTGGAGGGTGTCCTCATCGGGTTCGGGTGGTTCCTCGCCGTCCGGCCAGTCTTTCTTGGCTTCCGCGGCGAGGGCATCGATGAGTTTGTCAAACTCTTCTTTTCCGATATCACTGATCAGTTCGCGAAGGTTCCCTTTGACAAACTCGACCATGTCGCCCTTGGCAAAGGCTGTCTTGCCAAAGTATTTGTCAGAATCCACTTGTTTCGGATCCAGAAGACCGGCAATCCACTCGCGGGTGGCGAAGCCCCCCAGGTCGGGCGCAGCGGTCGAGACGGCCGGAATCCCGTTTTCCGGCAGCGACAAACCGTGGCAGAGTGAGCACTGAGCGAATTCCCACAGCCACCGTGCTTCCGCCTGACGGTCACCTGTTGGTCGCGCGGGGAGATCTCGCTTGCGGGCCTCCCACTGGCCCAACACGAACGTCGCCGGCGGGGGAGCCCCTTCTTCTTTTTCCCCCTCCTGCCCGTCGAGCGATTTTTCCGGCCAGTCTCCCCGGAGGAAGTTGGCAAGAATGCTCACCTGGGTAGGTGAGAATCGATTTTTCTCTGGCCGTGCAGCATCTTCGATAAACTGCGGCATTCGGTCGTTGCGAAGACTATAAAAATGCACATGCTGCGGGGAGGCGATGATTCCAATGAGCCATTCGCGCGACCCATATCCTGTCAAATCGGGTGCCTGGCCCACGGGACCGGCATCGTAGAATCGGTGGCATCGCGCGCATTCCTGGCTGGCGATGATTTGACGTCCTCGGGCGATCAATGCCACATCGCGACGATCGATTTCCCGCTGCGAGGGCAAACGTGCCTCCGCGGACAGCGCAGCGATCACTGCTTCCTGATCCTCGGGCGGGAGCTTGGTGAAGCGTTCCTCGACATAGCGAACCATCACCCCCGCGGCAAAGCGCGTATTGCCGAAGTACTTCTCGCTGGCGATCTGCTTCGGATCGAAAAACCCTTTCAGCCACTCCCGAGTGGCAAAACCGTAAAGATCTGGTGCGCTGGGATTGTCGCCGATCATCTTCAAGGATTCAGGGCCCGAGTAGTTGTGACAGCTCAAGCATTGCTGCTCATACAGGCGGGGGCCCTCTACCTTGGGGTCCTCACGGAGCAAAGTCAGTGCTCCGGCCGGTGGAATTCCTCCTCGCAAGGCAATGAGTTCCACGGTCCGTTTGGCTTCTTCTTCTCCGGCTGCCCGAGCTTTCTGAAAATCGGCATCCAGCCAATCATGTCGATACGAGGCATACGTGAAATACGCCAGACCTCCCACGATGACCAGCGTCACAAGGATGTTCCAAATGTGGCCCAGTTGCCACCGTCCCAGAATGGGCATGAGGATCACGAGAATGGCGATCAAGCCGGGAATCACGAAGATCGGCAGGATTTTCAATTCACCAGGGAAAATGTTAGAGAAGCCATACAGTCCGCGGAACGACCATTCAGGGCGAGCTGCCGCATAGAAGTGGGCGGGATCGGTATCGGCGGGAGCGCCCAACGGTGCGCCCATGTGTTCTGCTGGAGATTGCCACGCGGCCAGCGAACCAAGACCGGGAAGTCCCTGCTGACATGTGAACAGGAAGACCACGATCAGCGTCACGAGGCACGCCACGCCTTGAATGACAACAGGAAACCGCGGGTCGGGCCGGGCCAGCGGATAATCCTGGGGACGCTCTTCCACGGCCCGCGCAGCTCGACGGGAAAGAGCAGCATGGGCTAGGGCCAAAAGCCAGATCCCGATGCCGAATATCGCCACATGCAAGGCAAAGAAGCGAGTGAGGGTGAGGTGCCCAAATTCAGCCCCGCCTACTGCCAGCCGATAGAGCGCTCCACCGATTTGGGGCAGAAGCATGAGGAAACTCACACGTGTTTGCGTCGCGGCATAGCCTTCCTGGTCCCATCGGAGGAGGTCGCCCGTCAAACACGCGCCGAGGGCAAACGCCAGAAGAAGCAGGCGGGTCCAGAACACCCACTCCCGGGGCGCTGTATAAAACCTCGTGAAGATGCGGATGAGAATCGTCAAACCCAGAAAACCTACCAGAACCTGGGCACCCCAGTAATGCAGGCCGCGCAGCAACCAGCCCAGCGGGATTTGGTATTGAATGAAGTACACGCTCTCCCAGGCGGTCTGCGAGGAGGGACTGTAGTGCGTCCAGAGGAAAAACCCTGTGATGGCCTGCTGGACAAGGAGGAAGAAAATGACGGATAGGCAAATGGGCCACCAACAGCGGCCGAAAGCGTCGCAGCCCCCACCGCAGCTTGCCCGCCAGATCGAACGCCAGCCAATCCGGTCATCCAACCAATCGACGAAACTCATCGATTCACCTTTATAAGCAGTCAAAGGGTTGAGGTTGCTGTTTCTTCCTGAAGACCCCGGTTATAGCGGAGCCTAAATCTTGACAGATGGAAGGCCCCCGTGATTCGCACGTGTGTTTTCTCGTCCTTTTTTCCCACCGGCCACGGCGGTTGAATAAGGGCTTATCTCAGGCCACGGGAATTTTTTGAGCGGTTCCGACTTGAAAGTTTTGGAATTCTACCCAAATCTCCTGCCCGTTGCGAATTTCCACCGAGAGTGTATCCATGTCACGCGGGCTGGGGGAGACGGCGTCCAGACGTTTGCCGTCAAGATCGAAGCGCGCCAGGTGACAGGGACAGAAAAACTCGCCGGCATTGCCCTGACCCTGCGCCGCGCGGTACTCGATAGCACAGCCGGCGTGGGGGCACACCACGTGGAGGGCCTGGACTGTGCCATCGGGGAGTAGCCGCAAATACACGGCTCCCACTGGCTCCCGAGAAAGGGTCCAGCCGTTACGTTTCTCCGCCACAATTGGGAACTTTCTCGGTGAGCCGTCTTTCGGCAGGTTGTCGAGAGTGGTCAGCCGAACGAGAAGTCCGCCTTTGCGACCACTCCGCAGCGGTGCCAGGAAAGCAGCCAGGCCAGTAACCAGCGATGGGGCCAGCGCAATCAGTCCCAGGATCCAGGCTATCAGGCTGCCCAGCACGCCGCGGCGGTTCGGGGCAGAAGAAGGCACATTTGCCGCGCCACAACAGGGGGGCAAAGAACCGGACTGCGAAGTTCCCCGAGATTGCCCCGGCATTTCATTCTGTTGCATGGCTCAGCTCCGGTAACGCGCCGATGAATTCTCCGGCTCCTTGAGCTTCAGGTTAACACCCGCCAGTTTATAGCAAGCACAATCAAGCGTTTCCTTTTACGATGCCGGTCCGGCATTGGTTTGACCGGCCATCCTGCCCCGTTCCGGTCTTGCCCTCGTCGCGTGGTCGTTCCAGATGCCTTATTCGCCCGCATGCGCCCTCAGGCGCAGCAGATGCGGCATCTTGTTGGTGGGTTGCCCGGGATTTGGGCATCCCGAAACGTTGGCCTGCCCATCCTGTGAATACTCCATCCCGGCTGCGGCAGGCATGATTATTGTTGCATGGCTCGACGGGCAGCGTCAAGCACGCGGGCACGGGCAACCTCAAGGGGGCCGGGGACGGTGGCACCGGCAGCCGATCTGTGGCCTCCGCCCCCAAACACCGCTGCCAGGCGGCTGCAATCGACGTGGCACCGGCTGCGAAAGCTCACCTTGAACTGTCCCGGCACGTGTTCGATGAACATGAGCGCCAGTTCCGTCCCTGCCACAGTGAGCGTTGTGTTGATGATGTCTTCAGTGTCGGAGGACAAGGCCCCGGTCTCGGCGAAATCGGTGTTCAAAATGTACGAGTGAATGATGCGCCCACCGAGCTCTGTCTCCGCCCGCGCCATCGCCCGTCCCATAAGGCGGAACCTTCCCAGACGTTCGTTTTCAAAGAGTTGGCGATACAGTTTGTCCGGAACCACACCGGCCCTGGTCAGTTCCCCCGCTAATTCAAATGTTTCTGCTCGGACAGAATTGAATCGGAACCATCCCGTATCGGTGGCGATGGCTGCAAACAGAAGTTTTCCCAATCGGGGAGTGAAGGAAAACCCTAAGCGTCGCACCAACTCGGCAATGATTCGGCCGGTGGCCTCGGCCTGGGTGTCCTTGAAAAGTTCCGCCCCCAAATCATCGCCGCTCACGTGATGGTCGATGACGATTTTCTTACGGGGAAATCCCTTGATGACGGGGCCCATATCTCCCAGTTGTGCCCAGGCCGTTGTGTCGAGGACAACGAGAATATCTGCCCGCTCGATTTCCTCTTTTGCCCGAAGATCGCGCAGTTCGATGAGTTCCTGGTTTTCGTCAAGAAACTGCAGGGCAGGGGGGACGCTAAAGGCGTTGACACAGGCCACCTGCCGCCCCATTTGACGCAGAACATCTGCCAGGGCAAGCTCGCTGCCTATCGCATCGCAGTCGGGTCGAATATGTGTGGTCAGCAGAAACCTCTGATGCTCTTGTAAAACCTCTAAAAGGCGGGGCCAATCGACAACCAGCGGCGTGGTTGCGATTTTGGGGGCTTGTTCACACGACACGAGGACTCTCCCTATTTCGTGTTCCAATCTTCTTTCGACGTAAATTGAGGTCGTTGCTGTTTCCGTACAACCGCACCGACGCAGGTTGCCGCCCCTCGAACCGCAATTCTTCCTTGTGGAACGCTTCAACCCAACGTGCTCTTAAATCCGCACTTGTGCGGCAGGATGCCGGTTTTTGCTTTAAAAATTGTAGCTCACGTAGACTACTGCCAAGGAGCGTCGTTTGACGCTGGGTTTGGGTGTCGCCAATCCTATTTTCAGCTCCGGCGGACTATCAACACGGATCACGCGGCGTGATCGCTCTTCGCTTGGGCTACATACCGCTCGAAGATTGTCCGCACCTGAGATACGTCGTCGTTCATCTGCGCAATGAGCGCATCGACCGATTCGTAACGGCGGATCTCCCTCAGGTACTCAATAAATTCCACCTCCAGGAGATGTCCATAAAGATTACCCGTAAAGTCAAGAATATACACTTCGAATTTGCGTTGGCACTCTTCGAAAGTGGGATTGCCTCCAAGGCTGATTGCCGCAGGATACAGTCGTCCCTGGAGCGGAACGATCCCCGCGTAGATACCCTCCCTGGGCAAGAGGGTGGGGACGTCGTTGAGGTTGGCCGTCGGGAATCCCAGGTGACTGCCGCGACCGGCCCCCCGTACCACCCTACCGACTGTGCGGAAAGGACGGCCCAGCATTGCCGTCGCGTCCCTGAGTTTACCATCCAGCAGGCACTGGCGAATCCGCGAACTGGACACCGGTTCTTCGTTGAACAGGACAGGCGGCACAACGTGGCAATCGATCCCCTGGCGAGAACACATCAACTTTAACAAGCTGATGTCCCCGGCGCGATCCTTGCCAAAACGGAAATCGGCCCCCTCCACAATTGCCCGAGCCTTCAACCGTGTCACCAGGATCTCCTGGAAAAACTGTTCTGGCGACATTTCCAGAAGCTGCTGATTGGTGGGATAGACCAGGGTTCGATCAACGCCGGCATGAGAGAGCAGCGTGAGTTTCCGATCAAGCCAGGTGAGCGGCGGCGGTGCGCGATCCGGACTAAGGAGAAACGCCGGGTGGGGGTGAAACGTCACCACCAGTGAGGGCACACCAAGTTTCTGAGCTGTTTGGCAAAGCACGTCAAGCAGACGGGCATGCCCTCGGTGAACGCCGTCGAAGTTGCCGACGCTTACCACGCAGCCTTTCAGGTCTTGGATCTCATCCAGTTCGCGGTAGATGATCACCGGTGCGGACCTTTCGGGAATGACGGCTCCCGATGGAGTGTCTTGGCCAAGTACGCAGGGACTCCAGCCGGAAGGGGCGAACTCGGAGAATTCCAAATTATAAACCGGAATGAGCGAAGAAAGGGAGGCGAACTATTCCAGGTTCAGGGAATCAAGTGTGTGGACACGACGAAAAACTCTGGCCAAATGGCGACGGAACTGCCGAATCGCCCCGGAGTAAAAGCACGGCCGTGACGAGGATTTGCTGAGGAAGCCGGAGGCCGACGCGTCGGAAGGTTCCATGGGACTCGGTTCCCGGCTGACACATCCCCACTTTTCCTATAGCGACAGGGGCCCGGACGTCCCCGCTGGTTCGCGTCAGTCCGACGGACGCCATCGAGAACGTGCCTCCAATAGGCAGGGATTCCACGCCGAGTGCGCGTCCCGCCAGCGTCCGAATCATGCGAGGGACGGGAGGGTCAGTTCCCACCGGGTCATGTAACTGTTTCCAGAATATAACGGCGGCTCAGACAGCCGGTTCGTGATCCTTGTGAAGGGGCTCCATCACCTTCGTGTTTCGTTCGACGGCCAAAACGACTGTCCGCTGCTCCGTTCCATCGGGACTCTGTCCTACGATGGGCAGCACGTGTCGTCGGTCGGGAAGCGGTAATCGGATGGAGAACGTGCCGTCGGCGCACACGGTAACGGGTTCTCCGCGGATGGAAACATGGTATCCCGGCTGAATCTGACCGAAGACGACGAGCTCTGCGTCCACAAAGAAGCGGAAGTTGCTCCGGGGTTCAGCCTGACCTTCCACGCCGGCCCCGAGCCGCTGGATGACCGACCCGCCAAGTGGTCGTCGCAGGCGATCCTCAAGGACCTCACGCAACTCGCTCGTGTCGGTGGTGTCGTCATACCCACCGCTAAGGGCATAGATCCGTTCGAATTCGTCCGCCAGAGCACTCCAGTCCAATTCGCTGCCGGTACTCGCAGCGTGGGGGGTGCTCACGATGTTGCTCCGCGCCAGACAGAAGAACTTTCGGTCGGGCGTGGCATATCCAATGTCCACCTCGAACGACCGTGGTGGGTTGTCCACATTGATATACCAGTTATTGACACGCCCGTGAATTTCGATATCCTTCACAAACACCCGCTCGGAATGGCTGATGCCATCCCGACGCACTTCCCAGAGCCTGAGGAGAGGTCTGGCAAGGTACCAGTTCTGGGAAAGCGCGACACGTGCCCGTTCCACGCTTTGCCGGGAGATTTCCCAGTAGGCCTGGAGCCAGTAGGGATCACGAACCATCAAAATAAGACGGTCTTTAGCGGGGGTTATGTCGCCATTTGAGGTGGCCGCCAGATCCTTGCTGTCGATGAGTTCATCCTTCCATTCGTGAAGGGTTTTCTGTAACTCTGGTGATGGCGGTGCCGTGGCCACCGTTTTTTTGACAACACTGGTTTTTTCAGAGGCTTTTGAAGATCCTTTGGAACGGTTGGAGGTGGAAGAGGATTCGGCTTTGACCGTTGTTTTGCGGCTGGAACTTTTTTGAGGCTTACCGTTGGACCCGGACGTTTTGGCGGAAGAACTCGTTTTGCTGGTGGATCGACGTTGATTGGAGGTGGTGGCCTTTTTTAAGCGATTTTTCTTTTGGCGGGCTTCCTTGCGAGCGGCTTCCACGAGGGCCTGGATGAGTTCCTGTTTCCGCATGGCATGCCAACGAGGGATGCCTTTTTTCCTGGCCATTTCAGCCAGGTCCTTGACCGTGTGAAGGCTGAGTTCCGCAACGGTGATCACTGTTCGACCTCCGGCAACCGAAGCACGCCCGGTCGGGCAGGGACTGCCACGAAATCTGATCCGCGCTGGTTGCCCTTCTGTGGGCAGCAGTGCAAGGCTTTTGGCTGACGCCCGAGATGCCTTCCGGGGCCGCGGGAACGTCACACTCATAGCGAGGTCGTCCATGCCCTCGTTCGCTCGCGACGGTGGTCCAGGGGATGGTTTTCCAGTTTGTTAGGGCCCCTCTTGAGCCACAGGAGTCGAGCGGCTCCCGTTGTCGAAATGTCAATCCCATTTGCCCATTGTACACTGAGTGTGTCGAAGTCGCAACCGTGGCATATCCAGCCTTGGTGGATGACCACAGTGCGTCCAGCGGGATAAGAATCGTGGCGCGATGCACAAACCCGGCTTGCGCGGGGGAGCAGCTATTATTGGGCGTTAGTTTTTGTCTTGTGGCCAGGACTAATGTATCCTCAATGTGGGTGCATCATGAATAATACCGATAGGGGGTTTATCGTCCCCAAATGCAGACCACGCACCTTTTTGCCAGCCGAGTGAAGGGCCGCAAGCCGGAGAAGCGAGATAGGAGGAAATCGCTTGGGTGAGCCGTCACGCAATCCTCGTGACGAGGGGGATACCAGGGCGTCCTGGGCGAGGGGATACGCCATTGGGATGCAGATCGTGGGAATTGCGATGGAGTTGGTGATCCCCAGCATTGCGGGTTTTTATCTCGACCGGCGGGTGGGGACGCTACCGCTCTTTACCCTTTTGGGCACAGCTTTGGGGATCGCAGTCGGGACGATGAGCTTTGTTCAGTTTTTCTACAAGAATCTGTCCCAATCGAGTAGAGATAATCGTCGAGAACTGGATCGATCAGACCGGCGTTAGTTGGGAGTGCCCACGCACGTTGGTTTGCGATAAAGGAAGCCCAATGAACGACGCTGCGAAAGCTAATGAGGGACCTATCCTCCCCACCCGGGCAGTCTTAGGCTCGCCGATCGTCCGGTGGGGGGTTCTGGCCGTTGCCCTCGGGGTGGGAGGACTTCTGCCTGTGGCGGCGATTGTCGGGGAATTTGGAAAAGAGGTCATTCGACTTTCGGTGGCAGGAGCCGCTTGCCTCGCGGGGGCGGTTCTGGCGGGGGTGTGGGCGGAGGTGGGCGGTCAGCCAGGTACTCAGGGATGGCTCGTGCTTATCGGCGGGAGCTTGCGGATTGTTGTGCCGCTGTTTCTGCTCACCGTCGGGGCAATTTGCGCGGGATGGCTGGTCAGCGTGAGCACTTTGCTGTATTCTGTAGTGATCTATACCCTAATAGTGGGCCTGCAAACCTGGGCTGTTGCGTCGCAACTGGGCAAGAAGGCCTCAGGATCAAAGCAGCCCGAGCGATGACCTCACCGAATGCGTACATGAAAATGTTGCCGCTCGGCGAATGAGAGTCGTCGCAATTGTCCCCGTCGAGAGTTCCGTCGCAATCCTCTTTTTGCGAGTGGTGATACGATGGGCATGGATATTGCGGTAGCCGGGGAACATGTAAAGGACGCCACGTCCTTTCACTTTCCTTTCGGCTATCATGTCGAATTGCCGCTGCTGGATTTTGGCACCCTGCGATTGGGTGCGCTTGATTTGCCGGTGCTGGGTCACATTCCGGCAGTGGAGATCCCCCTTCGGCTTCAGCTCACAAAGTTCATGGTGCTGGAGCTGATTGTGGCGGTGCTTATGGTCCTTATATTTGTTCCGCTCGCCTGGCGGTTGCGCGGGGGAAGACCACCGCGAGGCCGCTTTGTGACGTTTTTTGATGTCATTTTGTGCTACATTCGTGACCAGGTGGCCCGACCCGCCATCGGTAAGCACGAGGCGGACCGATACCTGCCATTTCTGTGGAATCTGTTCTTTTTCATTCTGTTTTGCAATTTGATGGGTTTGTTGCCTTGGGCGGGGTCACCGACCGGCACCCTCAGTGTCACAGGGGCCCTAGCGGTGCTGACTTTCGCGATGGTCGTTGGGGCGGGCATTCAGGAACACGGGCTGGCGGGATATGTGAAAAGCCTCGTGCCGCACATGGAGCTGAAAGGGGTTCTGGGGATTATCCTCAAGCTCATGCTCTGGGTGATTGAGTTTGCTGGTCTGTGTATCAAGCATGCTGTGTTGGCCGTGCGTCTCATGGCCAACATGTTCGCCGGTCATTTGGTGCTGGCGGTGATCCTGAGTTTCATTGCGGCGGTGGCCAACTTTTGGCTGATTCTTTGGTTCGGAGTGACGATTGCCAGCGTCGCTGGGCAGATTGCATTGATGATGCTGGAGCTGTTCGTGGCGTTCCTTCAGGCGTACATTTTTACCTTCCTGGCAGCCCTGTTTATTGGGATGTCGATACATGCCCATTGAGATGCAGTGAGGTGACCGAGTTCCAGTCAGGTGTTGTGACTGGGAAGGTTTGTGAAGAACTGTGGGAAAGCGCGGTTCAGGAAAGGGTACCGCGAACGAATTGGGTCCTCAGCAGAGAAAGGAGACTGGCTCCGTGAACAAGTGGCTGATTGCAATCGCATTGGGGTTAATGATGTGGTCCGGTGGGACGATGGCGATGGCGGAAGAGGCCGCCGCGCCGGCTCAGGAGCAGACAGCTCAGGCCCAGCAGGTTCAGGAAGCCAAAGGCGCGAACCGGTTTTCCATCTTCTTCGGGGGGGCCTTCGGTGCGGGATTGATTATCCTGGGAGCGGGTTTCGGCATTGGTAAGATTGGTGCCGCGGCAGTCGAATCGATGTCTCGTCAACCCGAAGTGGCGGGGAACATCCAGACCGCGATGATTGTTTCCGCGGCGCTCATTGAAGGTGTGACATTCTTTGCATTGATTGTGTGTTTGATTGCCCTGTTCTTCACAGGGTGAAGGACAAGGCCGCCGATTTTGCCAGCGAGCTTTCGACGGATTGCGCCGTCTTGGCGTGGCCGAGCCCGCTGGATCTTTCCGGAAGTCCTCGACGCAGAATGGAGCAAATGGAAAGCCCAGGGATGGGCGAGACCCTCCATTGGTTGGGAGTTTCCTATGGTCAAACAGATGAGCAAATGGGCCGCACTGGCGATGATTGCTCTCGCCCTGGGTTTGGGGATGAAGAGTGCCCCGATGGCCTGGGGGGCAGAGGCAGGCGGTCACGGCGGAGAGTCCTCGGTTGCGGAAGCCGTCAATCCGCTTGACTTTCGGCAGGATCTGGCGCTTTGGACGGCGGTGGTCTTTGTGGGGGTTCTGGTGGTGCTGCGGACATTCGCATGGAAGCCGATTGCCCGGGCCCTCGATCAGCGCGAAGACCACATCCGCCGGGAAATTGAGGATGCCGAACGGGCAAATGCCGAGGCGAAACGCTTGCTGAGCGAATACCAGGCCAAGCTGGGGCAGGCGGAAAACGAAATTCGCGCGATGATCGAGAAGGCCAAACAGGAAGCCCAGCAGGTTGGTCAGTCGCTCATCGATAAGGCCAGGCAGGAGGCGGAAGAAGAGTATCGGCGCAAGCTGGAGGAGATTGAGCGGGCGACGGAGCGTGCCTTGCAGGAATTGGCCCAGCGTGGGGCGGCGTTGGCCGTGGATTTGGCGGGGAAGCTGGTGGCCGCTCGGCTCGATCCCACCGCTCACGCTCGAATGATTGAGCAGGCCATGGAAGCCATCAGCCGTCAGCGGCCTCCGGGATTGAATTGAGCGGGGCAGCTTCGGTCAATGACCCACGCGATGAGTTGGGGTGGAATGGCCAAGCAATGAGCGAACCGCGTAACGGATAGAGCAATGGCACAGGACCTGGAAGCTCGAGATGCCCGTTTTGCCGCCGAATTCGCCGGCGACGTAACGGTGGAGAAAATCGCCGCCGTATACACCGAGGCTTTTCTTAATGCCGCGGAAAAAACCGGTCAGGTCGAGGAGTTGGTGGCGGAACTGCGGGCGGTCGAGGAGGAGGTGCTCAAGCCTTTTCCCCGGTTCGCGGAATTGCTTGGCTCAGCCATCATCAATCACGAGGAAAAGCTGGGGATTCTGAATCGCGTTTTTGAAGCCCGCGTGTCCCCTCTGGTCATGAATTTCCTGCGGGTTCTCAATCGCCGTGATCGGCTGGATATTTTAGGGCCCATCGTTCGGGCGGTCCAGGAAGAATGGGACCGACGCCGAGGTCTGGTCCATTTGAAGGTCATTACCGCGACCCCGCTCGAAAAAGACCTGAAAGAGCGGCTGGAAGGTCAGCTTCGGGAGTTGGTGGGCGGGGTCCCGGTGGTCCAGTGGCAGGTGGACCCGGGGGTTATCGGCGGAATTGTGGTTCAGGTCGGTGACAAGATTCTGGATGCTTCCGTAGAGACGCAGTTGCGGAAGATCAGACAGCAGATAATCGACAGGAGTGCCCATGAGATTCAAAGCCGACGAGATCGCTTCTGTGATCCAGCAGGAGATTGAGCGGTACGAAGCGCAAATTGACGTCCGTGAGGTCGGCCGCGTGCTGGAGGTGGGTGACGGTATCGCGCGTGTCTATGGGCTCTCTGGCGTGATGGCCGGCGAAATGGTGGAATTCCCCACCGGGGTTCGTGGATTGGCGTTTAACTTGGAAGAAAACTCGGTAGGGGTGATTATTCTCGGGGACTATCTGGGGATCAAAGAAGGCGACGAGGTTCGCAGCACGGGCCAGTTGCTCAGTGTCCCGGTGGGAGAGGCTTTATTAGGGAGAGTCGTCGACCCGCTGGGGAATCCGCTCGATGGGAAAGGGCCGATTGTGACGCAGGAGCGCCGGCCGGTGGAAAGCCCGGCCCCGGGCGTTGCCCACCGTCAGCCGGTGAAGGAGCCGCTGCAAACCGGTATTAAAGCGATCGACTCCATGACCCCGATTGGACGGGGGCAGCGCGAGCTGATTATTGGCGACCGCAAAACGGGGAAAACCGCCATCTGCATTGACACAATCATCAACCAGAAGGGGACGGGCGTCAAATGTTTTTACGTGGCCATCGGCCAGAAGGAATCGAGCGTTGCCCAGATCATCGATGTGCTCCATCGCTTCGGCGCAATGGAATACACCACTGTAGTGGTGGCGGGGGCCAGTGATCCCGCGCCTCTGCAGTATGTAGCGCCATATGCGGGATGCGCCATGGCGGAGTACTTCATGTACAAAGGGGAGCACGCCCTGGTGATCTACGACGACCTGACGCGACAGGCCCAGGCGTATCGACAGCTCTCCCTTCTCATGCGTCGGCCGCCCGGTCGTGAGGCCTATCCCGGGGATATTTTCTATTGCCACAGCCGTCTTCTGGAAAGGGCTGCCAAATTAAGCGATGAACGCGGAGGTGGTTCACTGACGGCCCTTCCCATCGTGGAAACCCTCGAGGGAGAGGTTTCGGCTTATATTCCGACCAATGTGATTTCCATTACGGACGGACAGATTTATCTCCAGCCGGATTTGTTCTTTGCGGGTCAGAGACCGGCGATGAATGTCGGTATTTCGGTTTCCCGGGTGGGTGGAAAGGCACAGATTCCAGCCATGAAAAAGGTGGCGGGTGGTTTGCGGCTGGACCTGGCGGCCTTCCGCGAGTTGGAAGCTTTCGCGCAACTGGGGACCGAGCTCGATCCCGCAACCCAGGCCCGGCTGGACCGCGGTTATCGTATGACCGAACTGCTGAAGCAGGGGCAGTACCAGCCGATGCATGTGACCGATCAGGTGCTGGTCATTTATGCGGGCACCAAGGGATATCTTGACCCCATTCCGGTCGCTGAGGTGCGGACATGGGAAAAGAAATTTCTGGAACACATCCACACCAACCATAAGGCTGTCTGGCAGCGAATCACGGACACGAAAGACCTGGACGCTGAGACGGAAGAAAAGCTGGTGGCAATCCTGGACGACTTTAACCGTCAGTATCTCCAGAAGAAGGAATCCGCCGTGGCCACGGCGGCCTGAGGGTTGAAATCAACTGCAGGGGTAGGGCGGTGGCGGGTTGAAGCCATACAAATCACGGTAGTAGGGTGTTGCGATGGTAAAAGCGAGGACACTTGAACGACGTCGCCGCTCCGTCCGCAATATTCGGAAGATCACGCGGACGATGGAGCTGATTTCAACGGCACGGTTCAAGCGGGCCATGGATCGCGCCCTCGCCGCGTCGGCGTACACCCGTCGGCTGACCACGGTGCTGGGGCATCTGGTGGCGGCCGGTGCCGAGATCACGCATTCCCTCATGCAGCCGCATAATGCGGTGAAAAAAGTTGTGCTCCTTGTTCTCACCAGCAATCGGGGGCTGTGTGGGGGGTTCAACTCGTCGATTCTTCGCCTGGCCGTGGGTCGCTTGCGGTACTGGCGCGACAAAGCCGAATCCGTGCGACTGGAAGTTTCCGGAAAAAGAGGAATATCGGGGCTGAAATATCGAGGGATTGAGGTACACGAGAAATACACGCACTTCGATGCCCGACCTCGATTTGAAGACGTCAACACACTGGCCGAGCGCTATGCCCGCGAGTTTCTGACCGGCCAGATTGACCAGGTGGAAGTGGTCTACACCAAGTTCGAGTCCGCCAGTCGGCAGTATCCCGTGGTGGAAACATTATTGCCGCTGAGCGACTTCGATATTGGAGATGAAAACGGGGTATTCCACCGGGTGGAATACGAGTTTTTGCCGTCGCCGGAGAGCGTTGTGGAGGAGATTGTCCCCACTGCGTACAAAATGCGGCTTTTCAAGTGTTTTCTGGATTCGGCAGCAGCAGAACAGATTGCACGTATGGTCGCGATGAAGACGGCCACTGAGAACGCCGACCAGATGCTGGCAAACCTGAGCGTGGCGTACAATCGGGCAAGACAGACCCAGATCACGTCGGAAATCCTCGAGGTGGTCAGCGGAGCAGAGGCCCTGGAAAAACAAGGTGGGTGATCCCGGCCGAGCCGTCCAGTATGACGGGCGAAGAAAAAACGTACAGCGGCATATTTAACTGACACCGAGATAGCAAGGTAGCTGAGAACTTCGCAAATAAGAAGGGAAATCGAGGCACGTCATGACCAGTCCTAGCGTTGAAACAAAGCCAACCCGAGTGGATGTTGTTCGGGAGCCCAACTATGGGCGGATCACGCAGGTGATCGGTTCCACTTTCGATGCGGAGTTTCCCGAACATCGACTGCCGGCTATTTACAACGCGGTGAAAGTCGAGGAGGAAGTCAAGGGAATCCGCATCAATCTGACTGGTGAAGTGCAGCAGCACCTTGGTGGAGGCCGTGTCCGCTGCGTGGCCCTGGGAACCACCGATGGTCTGGTACGGGGAATGAAGTGCCTGGATACCGGGGGACCGGTGAAGGTTCCCGTGGGAAAAGGGATTCTCGGTCGGGTTTTCAACCTACTGGGAGAGCCGATCGATGATCGCGGACCGGTCGAGGCCGAAGATTGGTGGCCCATTCATCGCGAAGCGCCGCCGGTCACCGAGCTGTCCACGAAGGTGGAGGTTTTCGAGACGGGAATCAAGGTGATCGACCTTTTGACCCCGTTCGTTCGGGGTGGGAAGGCGGGATTGTTCGGTGGGGCGGGACTGGGAAAAACCGTGATCCTCACCGAGCTTATCGCCCGAATCGCCACCTCGCACGGTGGTTATTCGGTGTTCGCCGGGGTGGGGGAGCGGACCCGTGAGGGAAATGACCTCTGGCTGGAGATGCAGGAAACGAAAATCGGTTCCACGGGGCGACGCGTCATCGAGCAAACGTGCATGGTGTTCGGCCAGATGAACGAGCCGCCTGGGGCTCGCTTGCGGGTGGCGCTTTCCGCCCTCACCATGGCGGAATATTTCCGCGACACCACCGGAGCGGACGTGCTCCTGTTCATTGACAACATATTCCGTTTCTCTCAGGCAGGAAGCGAGGTTTCCGCGCTACTTGGACGGATGCCGTCCGCGGTGGGTTACCAACCCACGCTGGCCACGGAGATGGGGGCCCTTCAGGAACGGATCACATCCACGTCCCGCGGGGCCATTACCTCGGTGCAGGCGGTATACGTGCCTGCCGACGACCCCACGGACCCTGCCCCGGCCACGGCATTTGGTCAGTTGGATGCGTTTATCTACCTGGAACGCTCGATCGCAGAGAAGGGGATCTATCCCGCTGTGGACCCGCTTGCCTCGTCCAGTCGGCTACTGGATCCCCAGTATGTGGGTGAGCGGCATTACAACATCGCCCGGCGGGTGCAGAGAATCCTCCAGCGTTACCGCGAGTTGCAGGACATCATCGCGATCCTGGGTGTGGAAGAATTGAGTGAAGAGGACAAGCTGATCGTTCACCGAGCACGGCGGATCGAGCGATTCCTGTCTCAGCCGTTCCTGGTAGCCGAGGCCTTCACCGGCAGGCCGGGCGAAATCACGCCGCTCTCCGAAACCATCCGTAGCTTCGAGGAACTGGTGGACGGAAAGTGGGATCATCTGCCTGAGCAGGCGTTCATGTACGTGGGATCCATCGAGCAGGCCGCCGAGCAGGCCGAGCGGATGAAATTTGAAGCCAAGAAGAAATAACCGGGGCTGGGCCTTTGACCCGGCAGTCCGTGGTCTTGAGGAAGTGAGTCTAAAGAATGGCTGGGCTCCGCTGCATCGTTGTCACGCCCGAGCGAAAAGTGCTGGAAGAAACAGCCGATGCCGTAACCGTCCCCCTGCCGGATGGAGAGCTGGGGATTTATCCCCTCCATGCGCCGCTTATTGGCCGGCTGGGCGCAGGCGAGCTGCGCGTGCGACAGGGGGAGAAACTCCGTCGGTTTTATGTGGAAGGCGGCTTCGTGGAAGTCCTGAATGATGTCGTGTCCGTTGTGACGACGAGGGCCCTCACCGTTCGGGAACTGGCCCCCGATGTACTCCATCAGCAATTGGAGCAGGTCATCCAGACCCGTGCTGCCGGTGATGAAGCCATCGCCGAGCGGAATGCCCAGGCGGCTCGGTTGCGGGCCATGCTCCGCATCGCGCGACGGGGAGAGTGAATTCGCGTCTCACCCTGCCGAGGATAACCCTTTCCTATTCCGCGGGCCGGTTGGTCAAGAAACGGGTAGGAGGATCTGGCCTGGGAAAAACGGGGAACTGGGAAGAGTGGTTCTTTCCCACGGAGTCCAGACGACCAGCGCGTGGGCACTTTGCGGAAAAGCCACACAAGCCGCGACGGCATCAGGCGGGGTAAAGTTGATGGGGCATTCGAAGAGCCTTGTCCACTCGGGGATATCGCCTGCTTGAATGAGCTCCACCCATCGGCAACGTGCGCGAAGGTTGGGTCTGGCCGCCTTGGGCATCCTGGGCTGGTTGAGCGTTTGGGTAACCTTCTTTCGAAAAAGCGTCTTTTCCGATTCACTTCCACTCTTTCGGGATGGGGCTAATCTCTACTATCCGCTTTGGCTTTTGATCCGGGATCAGGTTCACGCGGGTGGGTGGCCCTGGTGGAATCCTTACTTAGTTCTCGGCACTCCCCTGGCGGCCGAAGGCATTGCCGGACTCTTTTACCCTGGCATTGTGATTTTTTTGCTCCCTCTGCCCTACCGATGGTGCTATTTGCTTTTCCTGTTGGGACACATGGCTCTGGCCGGCTGGGGTGCGTTTAAGTTGGCCCGGCGGATCGGTGTTTCACCCCTGGCGGCCTGCTGGGCGGCGTTAGCTTACCCTTTTTCGGGCTATCTGCTGTTTCAAATCTATAATCCAATTTACCTGATCAGTGGGGCCTGGCTCCCCTTCGCATTGGCGGGCTTATTTGAGCTGTTGTTTGTACGTCAGCCAAATGTTCCTGACCCACGCGGAAGCGCCAGTCCACGGTCCGAGCTGTTGTGGTCGGCCGGGATGACAGCGCGTGATCTTCGCCGCGCCACGCGTCCGCTGCTCGAAAGTGCCGTGTCTCTGGCGATGATGTGTCTGGGAGGCGACCCACAAACCGCCTACCACTGTGGACTCGTGGCACTTGTTACTTGGCTGGTGCGGGGCGCGATCGACCTGAGGAACTTGCGGGCCCACGGCATGGAGATGAAAGTCGCCTGGATGGCTTGCATCTGCTCTGCAGGCGTGAAGCTCTTGCTGATGTCTGTGTTGGCTTTCCTGTTGGCTGCGGTACAGCTTGTACCCACGGCGCTCTATGCCAGCCGTAGTGATCGCGCTCTCCTGGCCGGTGGGACAAACCAGATCGAAGAGCCCACCATCGATCCTGTTGGTTGCCCGAATTTTGAACCCTCCTCGCAGGACACCCGCTGGTGGCAAAAGGTAGCAGAACGAGAAATGCACTCTTATTACCGATCGATTTACGATTTTTCAACGCCTTTATATCGCTGGATCGAGTATCTCTGGCCGAATTTTGGGGGGCGTCCTTTTCCATACCATACGCGGTGGATGACGGCCGTGGTTGAGGAAGGCCGGTGGTGGGTACCGACGCTCTATCAGGGAATCATGACGGCTTTTCTGGCGATACTGGCAGCCAAAATGTTTTTCCAGAGTAAAGCTGCGAACAGGCTCCGATCGCACCGCGCGACAGGCAACCAACTGCCGCCCAGCAGCTTCACCTGCTCCACACCGGACGAGCTTCCCTCCGTTACGGATTCTCCTCGTGCAATAGGGCGGGTGTGGCTGACGTGGATGGGCGGGCTAGCGGCGGTGGCGGCGCTGGGATGGTATGGACCGGCAGGCGTGCTCACGGAAGTGGTGCGGATGTCAACCGGCTGTGATTTAAGCCAAGCAGGACTCCTACCGCCTGCGGGAGGGGTGTATTGGTTGCTCGTTCACTGTTTGCCGCGTTATGCCCTCTTTCGGTATCCTTCCAAGTGGCTGGTGTTTTCCGCCCTGGCTTTGGCTATTCTGGCGGCCCTCGGGCTAGACGAGATTCAACGAGATCGCGGCCTTGCGAAGAGGCTTGTCCGCCACTTGCTCGTCGCCGGAGGAATTGTGACTTTGGCCGGTGTGGTGCTCGTGGCCGCATTCCACCAGGGACAGTGGTGGTCCGGCGCGGCCGATGACGTGCTTTTTGGACCATTTCAGAGAGAGCTCGCGGCACGCGAAACGGTTGCCACCGCTATTTCTCTGCTGGCGGTGATCGCGGCAGTGGCGGTTGCAGTCCGGTGGTTTCCCGCCTCTTTCTGGCCGATTGCGTTTCTGGCTGTGCTTGCGGTTGATTTGGTGCTTCACAATGGCTGGCTCGTGGTGGCGGTGCGTCCGCCGGAAGTCTCGCGTCTGCCGACATCGTCGAGGATTCCGCGACGCTTCTGGGAGCCGTGGTGCGTTTACCCTTCTCAGTGGAGTACCCATGCCTCGCCCAATCGGCTGCAGGAGATTTGCGATTGGGAATACGCGACGGGCGCCTTTCGCTGGGGGATGCTGCGCGGTGAAGCGCCGCTTGAAAACTACGGCACGTTCCTCCCCGCCGAGCAGGCGGTTCTCCTGTCGCTTCTTCGCGCGTGGCGATTTCAATCAGGCGAGGCGACCCCACCGCCATCGTGGCTTGCGCAATTAGGGGTGGGCCTGGGCGCGCCGACTTCGCCACACCATGACGGTTCACCCACCTCAAGCGGTTTCGCCGCGACTGCTGACGAGACCTCATGGGTGGAAGTCACGCACGACTGGGAGCCTTTCCCGGCCCAGCACGCGAGTCTTGCCGACACGTGGGAGCGGATCGCCACCATTCAATTTCCCGGCGGACAGCCAAGGGCACAAAACGATACCCACAGAGTGGAATGGCATGGGCTGGACACGAAAGAGATTCCTATCAATCGACCAAGACTCGGCCATCTTTCTCAGACGGAATCGAGTGAATTTGCCAACATCCTTCGCTATCAACCGGGAAAAATTGAAATGCGGGTGCGACTTCTCCATGCGGGGCTTGTCATTCTGCGCGAGGGCGCCGACCCGGGCTGGCGTGTGGCGGTCAGGTCTGGGGAGGGAAGGGATGCATTCGCCTGCCACCCGCTCCGAGTGGATGGCGTGTTCATGGGGCTGTTTTTATCACCGGGAGATTGGCTCCTTACCTGGACGTATCATCCCCCGGGACTTGCTTTCGGGGCGGCCCTCTCCGTGTGTGGGTGGAGCCTGGTGTGGGGAATGGCCTTGTTCAGTCCAATTGCCCGCGTTGTGTCACGCCGAACCAGAAAAAACCTTGCGCCCGGGACTGAATCCCCCGGGACGCTGAAAAGAGCGGGAGAGTGAAGGGCAACCTATTCAAGCGGCGTCCTGGGCGGCTTTGCCATTGGCCAGGCTATCCTCCGGCCGGAGTTCCTCGCACTTTTCGCGGATGCGAAGATTGGGGCGCTCGAGCAGGACCGTCGAATGCGGGGGAACGGAGCGGGTCAGCCAGACGCTGGAACCAATCACTGAGTCGTGCCCCACGACAGTTCGACCGCCCAGGACAGTGGCATTCGCGTAGATGACCACGCGATCCTCGATGGTGGGGTGACGTTTGGTCCCGCGGACGAGCCGACCTTCCGAGTCTGTGGGAAAACTGAGCGCTCCCAGTGTGACGCCCTGATACAGCTTGACGTGGTGGCCGATCTCGCACGTCTCCCCAATGACCACGCCCGTGCCGTGATCAATGAAAAAGTACGTGCCGATTTTGGCTCCGGGATGAATATCAATGCCCGTGCGGCTGTGGGCCCATTCTGTCATCATCCGTGGGATGAGAGGAACCTCGAGTTCGTGGAGGAGATGGGCAAGACGATACACCGTGACCGCCTCAAAACCGGGATAGCAGAGGATGACCTCGTCGAGGGACTTACACGCGGGATCACCCTCGTAGGCAGCCTGAACATCCAGCGCCAGGATCTTTCGCAATTCGGGCAGTTGCTCAAGAAAGGCCAGTGTCTTGGCCTGTCCCAGGGCCTCAAAGTCGGCCAGCCTCATCGGGTCGCACTCGGCGGCGTGATTGGCCTCGTGACGCAAAGCGCGAGCAATCTGCTGCGTCAAAAGGTCGTGCAATTTATCCACCAAGTCACCCACGTAGTAGACCACATTTCCCATGTGGAGGCCGTCGCGTCGGCGGTAACCGGGGAACAAGATTTCCTTCATCCACTCGGTGGCTTGAATGACGGCCTCGTAGTTGGGGAGCGGACAATGGCCGAGATGGCTTGTGCTACCATGGGTGCGGTACGTTTCCACCAGTCGGTTAGTGATTTCGGGCAACTTTTCCTTTAGGCGGAAATCTGAAGCCATGGCCTTGTCTCCGGTAATCGGGGCGATCTGATTGACTGCGGTGCGACTTTTCGATCAAAGGTATCAGAACGTGTTATCAATTCGTGGGCGCTAAACGGAAACGAATCGGGCTTTATCAGAAATTGACCCATCGGGGGGTGGACTGAGGGAAGAAGACCAAAACAACGACTTTTTCGGTAAAGATTGTGTCGCTTCTGTCCGGTTTACGCCGGACAGCGACACCCTTTCAGACATGAGCCCGCCACGATTTGGAGGATCACAGCCAGACCTTCCTCCCGTGTAGACCAAGAGTTCCCCTCTTGAATTATGGTAGCAAGGCCTGTCACAAAAACAAGGCTTGGCAAGTCGCCGACGAATAATATCGTTTTTCCTGATATTCGGCTCCTTTCAACAGCGGGAACCGACGGATGTTATACCATCGTTATACTTTTTCTATGCTGTTTAGATTTTCATAAGTCGCCAACCACCATCGTGGCCGTTTCTTCCCTCAGCCCGTAAACTAACCAGAACGGCAAAGATAACGCTTCAACCGAACCATTCGAAAATACACCATTTATGATCGAACTTGATCGCTTTACCAAAAAATACGGGAGTTTTTGCGCGGTCGACCGCGTGAGTTTTCAGGTGACGCCTGGTGAAGTCTTTGGTTTCATCGGCCGAAACGGGGCCGGTAAAACGACCACGATTCGCTTCCTGGCCACGTTGATTCGGGCGACGGCTGGCGACGGCATGATCGCCGGCTACAGTGTCACACGGCAGCCGCGCGAGGTTCGCCGCCACCTGGGTTATGTCCCAGATACTTTTGCCGAATTCCCCAGTTTTCGGGTAAAGGGCTTTCTCGATTTTTTTGCCCGTGCTTACGGAGTGCCCCGGCAAATCAGGCGACGTCGGGTGGAGGACCTGCTGGAGCGGCTCGGCCTGGCCGCCTACGCGAAAACCGATGTGCGAAAGCTTTCCCGCGGGTTGAAGCAGCGACTCTATCTGGCGCGGGCACTGGTCCATGATCCCCCTGTTCTCATTCTCGATGAACCGACGGCGGGACTCGATCCAGTTGCCCGAATGGAGTTCAAATCCCTTCTCAAGGAATGGGCTGCCGAGGGAAAGGCTATCCTTCTTTCCAGCCATAACCTGGCTGAGCTGGCGGACATGGTCACCCATGTGGGCATCATCGAGCGGGGGCGCATGGTTGTTTCGGGGACACTGCGAGAAGTTTTAACAAAAACAGATCGGCGGCCCCGCGTCCGTGTGCACTACCTGGGGGCGCCCGATCGATTGGAGACCACCCTGAGAAATTTACCCCAGGTCCGGTGGAGTAGAACTGAAAACGGGCAGGTGATTTTGGAACTTGTGGAATCGTCCCAGAAGGGAGAGGTGGTTTTTGCCCAGGTTCTGCGAACGCTCGTCATGGCCGGGATTGACGTTGTCGAGTATCAGCCGCTTTTGCCCACGCTGGAAGAATTGTTTATGCAGGCGACGGCCGGGAACGCCCTAGAGGAAAGTCAACGCGTGTGATGGCTCGAGTCCCTGTGCTTGTTGTCGGCTAAACCGCCCGTCATGTCCGCTCATCGGTGCCCGGCAGATTCCGCATTTCAAGCTCAGGGGAATCGGCAAACAATGTTCCCGCCCAGGGATTTAGCGCGGCGCAGGGCCTGATCGGCCTGCTGGATCATTTCTTCCGCTATTTTTGCGACGGGCTTGCCGGACGTTGACAAAGGATACGGGGAGATGACCGTCACTCCGGCGCTGGCTGTGAGGACCTTGTCGTCGAGATCGACAATCTTGATGGCGAGCTGTTCACGCACACGGTCCGCGATCGGTTCCGCCGGCACGTTGGGGTCGATGATGCAGACCAGCGCGATTTCGTCTCCGCCCCAGCGAAAAAGATAATCGCTTCGCCGGCATGCCTGCCGGGCGGCCAGTCCAACATTCCGCAAAAGTTCGTCCCCTCGGCGATGCCCCAGGATGTCATTGACTGATTTGAAGTTGTCCAGGTCAAACAGCGCCACCACCATTTGCTGATGTGTTCTTTTGGCCTGTTGCCATACGGAGCGAAACACCCTGGGCCAGGCCCTGCGGTTGAGCAGACCCGTTAAGGGGTCGCGGAAGGCCGCGCGTTTCAGCCTTCGCACCAGGTGTTGCCGCCGACCGAGCATGAATCGCAACCGTGCGAGCTTTGCGAGCAGTCGCAGGACCTCTCCCACGGCCTCGGGGGGAGTGTCTTCCGGAAGAGCAACATCCCCTGGCAAGTCACAGCCCAAGGAGACGATGTGCACGGGAACTGGTTTTCGCCGATCGCTGTCGCCGGAATGAAGCAGTTGGCCAAGCTCTTCCGCGGAGACCGCGCGATCCGTGAGCAAAATGACACCTGGCCGGGGAGTAAAGGGAGGTTTTTCGGGCTGGGAAACGCCGGGAGCGACATGCTCAGCGCTAAACTTGGACGGTTGGGAAACATTGGCCGATAGCACAAAGATGTCGCCCAGCTCACCGGGAATGAGATGGTCCACCGCCTCGCGGAGTCTGTTCCACTGCGTCGGTTCCAGAAGTACCACCAGTGAGGGGCGAAATAAGCGGGCCATGGACGGAATCTGTAGACACCTCGTCCGTTGAAATTGAAAGTCCATATCCGTGATGGGCTAGACGTCCTTGCGGGGCGAAAGTCCGCGCCTTAGAATCGGCCAAATGATGCATCGCCGGAAACAGCCGATTGCCCATACGCGCGTTCTATTGTGCGTGTTTGGCTTCGGGCTGAAAAGGTCACGAACTGGGAGGTTGATCAAACGGGCAGGTTTGGGGGATGGTGACCGTCGGGCGTAGGTGATTCGCTCAAAGAGAGTGCTCGTCAGATGGACGAATTTCAATCCCAGCTTCTGGAACTGCGTGCAGGTTGGTCCCGCCGCGACCTGCTTGGCCTGGAAGAACTCTCGGCGGAAGAGATTGTTTGCATCCTGGATACGGCGGAAGTATTTCGCCGGGCGTTTGACCAGGGGATCAAAAAGTGGTCGCTTTTAACGGGCAAGACGTGCGTCAATTTATTCTTCGAAAATTCCACGCGAACCCGCAACAGCTTTTCCCTGGCTGCGCGTCGATTGGGGGCTGATGTGGTGGATTTCTCCGCGGCCACAAGCAGCCTCTCCAAAGGCGAAACGGTGGTGGACACGGCGCGGAATCTCGAGGCCATGGGGATCGACGCGGTGGTCGTGCGGCACAGCACTCCTGGGACGCCCCATTTGCTGGCCAAATCACTGCGTTGCTCGGTCATTAACGCAGGAGACGGAGCCCACGAACATCCCACCCAGGGGCTTTTGGATATCCTGACCATTCGGCGGCGGCTGGGAAGAGTCGAGGGCCTTACCGTGGCGCTGGTCGGTGATATCGCCCACAGTCGGACAGCCCGGTCCAATATCTGGGGCCTGAAAAAGCTGGGCGCGCACGTCATTGTTTGTGGGCCATCGACCCTCGTCTCACGGGATTGGGAGAAGTTGGGGGTTGAGTACTCTTACAGCCTGGATGAGATTCTGCCCCGGGTGGACGTGCTGAATTTGTTGCGTATCCAGTTTGAGCGACAGACACGACGGCCATTCCCCTCTGTCCGCGAATATGCCCTGCTATACGCCATGAATGCGGAGCGCCTGGCCCGAACAAAGCCAGGTATCCTGATCATCGCCCCTGGGCCAATCAATCGCGGTGTGGAAGTTACCGCCGACGTGGCTGACGGCGAGCATTCGGCGATTCTGGATCAGGTGACAAACGGTGTGGCCGTCCGAATGGCCGTCCTCTGGTTGCTGACGAGCGCACCAGATCAGAAGCGATCACCAGTCAAAGCGTGCCTGTAGCACGGCGGCTTTAACGTGTGGTCGGCGGTGTCAGACGTGATGGTCGGGAAAGCACATCGCCGAAGGGAAAAAGTAGAAAACGTGGTCGTGCGGGAGTCGCCGTGCAGTAAATGGCGAGGAATGAAACATGGAGCGGATTCTGATTCGCGGTGGACGGGTCATCGATCCCAGTCAAGGACTGGATGATAACATTGACATCCTTATCGAGGACGGAAAGATTGCTGCGTACAATCCGACGGCGAGAGGTGACGAGCGGGTGATCGACGCCCGGGGAAAAATTGTCTCGCCGGGTTTGATCGATATGCACGTTCATCTCCGTGAGCCCGGCCATGAAGATGATGAGACGATTGCCACGGGAACCCGGGCGGCGGTCGCGGGAGGATTTACCTCCATCGCCTGCTGCCCCAACACCGATCCCCCCATTGACACTCCGGCGACTGTGGAATTTGTCCGTCAGAAAGCGGCACGCGACGGGCACTGCAATGTTTACGTGATCGCCTGCGTCAGCAAGGACCGCAAGGGAGAGGAACTTGCGGAAATCGGCCAACTCGTGGCGGTAGGAGCGGTTGCCTTCAGCGATGATGGGGCGCCGGTTTACGACCCGGAATTGATGCGGCGAGCGTTTGAGTACTGTCTGATGTTCGACAAGCCGGTGTGTAATCATTGTGAGATTCCCGAGCTTACTCGCAATGGGGTAATGCACGAGGGGCTGGTGTCATTAATCCTGGGTTTGCCGGGAATTCCCGCGGCGGCAGAGTCGGTCATGGTAGCCCGCGATATTGCCCTGGCGGAAGCCACGGGCGGACGCCTCCATGTGATGCACGTTTCCACTCTGGGGAGTGTGGAGGCCATTCGCCGGGCGAAAGCCCGCGGAGTCCGCGTGACCGCGGAGGTGACACCTCATCATTTCACGCTCACCGATGAGTCGCTCCGTGCGTTTGACTCGAACTTCAAAATGAATCCCCCTCTGCGTTCCGAAGAACACGTCAAGGCGTGCCTGGAAGGCCTGCGCGACGGCACAATCGACGTTATCGCCACCGATCACGCTCCTCACGCCAAGGAAAAGAAGATGCAGGAGCTGGACCGGGCACCGTTTGGTGTGGTGGGGCTGGAGACGGCCCTCCCTCTTGTCATCATGCGGCTCATCAAGCCCGGTATTCTCTCGTGGTCCGAGGCGCTCGCCAAACTGACCATCAATCCCGCCCGCATTCTTGGAATTCCCAAGGGAACCCTGCAAATTGGTGCGGACGCCGATGTCACGGTCATCGATCCCGATGTGAGGTGGATGGTCGAGCCGGAGCAGCTCCATTCCAAGTCGAAGAACACGCCGTTTGCCGGCTGGGCGTTGGAAGGTCGCGCGACAGTTGTCATTGTCGGCGGGGTGATAAAATACCAATTGGGTGAGCAGGCTTAACGGCGTGTCGGCCGCAAGGTGCGGGGCAGGCTCCTCTTAGATGTCGGCTGAGGATGGGAGACCCGGGTAGGTGATCCGATATTTGATCGATGGCTACAACTTTCTCAACTGCTCGGGGATCGAAGTGAAGGATTCCGGGGCGGCGGGTATCACCCCCCTGGGGTTGGCGCGTCAGGCGCTCCTGAATTTTCTCGTAGAACATCTCACTCCCGAAGAAGCCCGGGAAACCCTTGTGGTCTTCGATGCTCACAGCCCTCCGCGACCGCTCCCCACCGAGTTTGAATACTGCGGCATTTCGGTGAAGTTTGCCGTGCGGTATCCCGATGCCGATTCGCTCCTTGAGCGACTCATCAACGAGCATACTTCGCCGCGGAAGCTGACGGTCATCTCCAGCGATCACCGTATTCAGCGGGCGGCACGTCGCCGTCGGGCCAAATTCGTGGATAGCGAGAAGTGGTATCGCGAATTGCTCATTCGGGCGTCTTATCGCGGGCCGACGTCCCCTCGCTCGAGTGACGCTGCATCCAAGTTGCCCGATGTTTCCAACATGAATACCGAGGACTGGCTCCGACTGCTCGGAGTATCCGAAGACGCCACCAGCGAGGACCCGGAAGCCATTCCTCAAGCGCAATCCCGGCAGGATTCAGAGGCGAGAACTCCTGGCGAGGCTCAGCCGACCCCGGAAGTGCCCAAGCAGGGCGCGGCAGCCAGCAGCGAAGAACAGATTCAGGAATCGCTTCCCGAACTGTTGCCGGCAGTGGATTTCGGTTTCACTCCGGATGAGCTGGAGCAACCGATCGACGCGTTGGATGAACGGGATCTTGCGCGAATGCGGCGCCCTCGCCACCGTCGGCCACCCCGTCGCCAGGGTTAGTTTGCACGATTGCTGTTAGGAGGGTACGCGGTCAGGCGGCTAGACGTTCTGCTGGGTCAACCGGCGGATCGCTTTGTCGGCAATGTCTTTTCGGCACCACGCCCCCTGCCAGCGGATGCATTTGACGGCCGCGTAGGCCTGGTATTTCGCCCGGGCGATATTCTCGCCGAGGGCCGTCACCCCCAACACCCGGCCGCCCGCCGTCACAATTTCCCCGTCTTTCAGCGCTGTTCCTGCGTGGAAAACCTTGACATCCGGCAAGCGAGCGGCTTCGTCCAGACCGCGGATGGGAAAGCCTTTCTGATAGGAGCCGGGGTATCCCTCGCTGGCCATCACGACGCACACAGCGGGACGTGGATCCCACTCCAGCGATTCAAGCTGGTCGAGCTGCCCATCCACAGCCAGATTAAGGATTTCCAGCAGGTCTGACTTGAGCCGCATCATGAGAGGCTGGCACTCCGGATCGCCAAACCGCACGTTAAATTCCAGGACCCGCGGACCAAGCGGCGTCATCATCAAACCAGCGTAGAGCACCCCGGTGAAAGGCCGGCCGGCCTTCCGCATGGCGTGGACGGTGGGAACGAGAATATTGGCCTCGATCCAGTGTAGGGCCTCGTCGCTCACCACCGGAGCAGGGGAATAGGCCCCCATGCCGCCTGTATTGGGGCCCGTGTCCCCGTCGTATGCAGGCTTGTGGTCCTGGGCCGGCTGAAGCGTGACGATCGTTTTCCCGTCCGTGATCGCCAGGACGCTGGCCTCCTCTCCGTGGAGCCGCTCCTCGATGACCAGTCGGTCGCCTGCCGAGCCGAACGCTTTTTCCTCGGCGATCAGCCGAATGGCCTGAAGGGCCTGCTCGCGATTGTCGCAGACAATCACGCCTTTGCCGGCGGCGAGGCCGTCGGCCTTCACAACCAGCGGCATGTCCTCCTTTTCCATGAGGTACCGCCGGGCAGAGGCCGGGTCCGAAAAAATCTGGAAGTCGGCTGTTGGTACATCAGCCGAACGCAGGAGCTGCTTGCAAAAAACTTTACTGGCCTCTAGTTCCGCGGCGGCCTTGGTGGGGCCGAAAATCCGCAATTTCTCCGCACGGAAGGCATCCACGATCCCCTCGGCGAGCGGGGCTTCTGGTCCAACCACCGTGAGGCCGACCCGGTTGGCCTTGGCAAAGCGGATCAACCCCGCAAAGTCTTTTTCAGAAATGGGAACATTTTCGGCATCCTGGGCTGTACCGGCGTTGCCGGGAGCTACAAACACGCGGTCGGCGAGCGGGCTCTGTTTCAATTTCCAGGCCAGGGCGTGTTCCCGGCCGCCACTTCCAATCACCAAAACGTTCATTGCATCGGACCTTTTCCAAATCGCGTGGCACTTCACCAACTTGCTTTAGACCCTGATTTTAGGTCAGGAGGCGGAGCGTGAGAAGGATTGCCGTTCTTCTGGTTGTTTTCATTCGGTATGGGACCAGATCCAAGGAAGAGCAGTAAACTGCGGGATAGCCGGGATCGATAGAAATGCGAACCTGACAGGCGGGTCCCTCCGACGCGGAGGGGTGTGCTTGTCGTGCCCGGCGAGACCCGTTTTCGAGCAAACTTTTTTAGGTCCGAAGATACACCATACCTATGCGCCCTGTCGGGAGGGAACCGAACGGCCGTCGGTGTGCGTAAAGAGCAGGGGACGAAAAATCGGTCCGTAAATCACAGCCCGAGCTTGGGCGAGCAAGGTAGAAGCGTGAGTCCGCCGGGTGATCCAGGGCGCCTGTCCGTGCGTTCGACTCGCCCGGGGCGATAAGACACAATAGGAGAATTGGAAGGGGACGACTCGCCGATGAAGGTCCAAGCGAAATGTTTCCGGGAGGGCGCCGACTCCCCGCCATGAACGCCAAGGGCTTGTTCGAGTCGCCACCCGGCTTTCCTCGAAAAAAGAACGAGTTTTTTACAGCGGTTTTCGTTGCAGATGGACGCAAAATTTCCGACACATTCATCGCCCTCGAAAACTCTGCCAAGCGGCGATGAATTTCCGCCGTCTGTGCCACCGGCACGCCACGATCCGGAACTTCCGTCGCCGGCACGCCGCGAGTTCTTTGGAAGATTAGCTGGAACCATTGCCGCAGCGGGGGGGTGGAATCGTCTGCTCGTGCGGTTGCTCACGGGGCTCGGGAGTGTGCTTAGCGTTGCGGCAGGGTACGCGGGCGTGAGATTTCTTTGGCCGAGAAACCCACGGAGGCCGGGCGATTGGATCCCCATCGCACCCATCGGTCGAATTGTTCCGGATACCGTGCACACAGCGTGGTTGAATACCCTGGGCGTTTACGTAGTTCGGCAATCCGGCGAGCAGGGAGAACAGATCGTGGTGCTGAAAGCCTCGTGCACCCATCTGGGTTGCATGACGCAATGGGACGCAGGCTTGCGGCAGTTTGTCTGCCCATGTCACGGGAGTGCGTTTGACAAGGAGGGCCAGCGGCTCCGCGGTCCGGCACGGCGCGCTCTGGAACGGTGTGCTGTTAATCTGGCGGACGGAGTCCTCCTGGTGAACACAGGGCTTACTTTCCGCAAGGAAAACGGCGGCTGGGACGATCCAAGAAGTTTCGTGATGCTCGAACACGGTGTGGGTTGAGGGGATCAGGGATGGGTGTGTGGAGTCGAATAAGACAGTCGCGCTTTTACCGGAGTATTTTCCGGGTTCCGCTTCCCCGAACGACCCGGGAAAAAGTCCTCATGATTTTTAACACGTTTGTCCTGCACGTTCATCCGGTGGGGGTGCCCCGGTATGCCGTGCGGCTTCGCTACACATGGTGCATGGGCGGGCTGGCATTTTTTCTTTTTTTGGTGGAGATTGTCACGGGAGTGGCCTTGATGTTCTATTATCGGCCTGTCCCGGAGTATGCCTACGCCGATATTCTCGATCTCCGATATTCCGTCTATTTCGGCATTATGCGCGAGCTCCACCGGTGGGCAGGACACGCGATGGTGGTGGTCGTGATGCTCCACATGCTGCGAGTTTTTTTAACTGGGAGCTATCGCCCTCCACGCGAGTTTAACTGGGTGATAGGTGTCAGTCTTCTTATTCTTACACTTCTGCTTTCTTTTACCGGCTATCTCTTACCGTGGGACCAACTGGCCTACTGGGCGACCACGGTGGGGACGAATATGGTGGCCGCGGCACCGTTTGTCGGGTATGAAGGGCCGGGAAGCGAGCTTCTCACACTGCACGGCGAGCCGCTGATCACACCCACTTCCGACCTGCGTTATTTCTTGCTGGGCAGCGACAGGATCGGCCCCGCGGCTCTCAACAGGTTTTATATCTGGCATTGTGTGGCCCTCCCGCTGGCCATGACGTTTCTCTGCGGACTTCACTTCTGGCGCGTGCGAAAGGATGGTGGCATCAGTGGGCCACTTTGAGCGATTTATGTAGAGAGGATAGAAAAGCTGCAACCCTGATATGCGGCGGACATAAAAACATGGAATTATACACTGCATTACAATTATTACGAGTTGGATGAAAGATCAATCATTAGCCATTCTCTATTTTGGCTCAGTTTTAGTTATCGCTGCTTGGGCGGCCATTCGGCTGGTCGGCCGTGGCGCGCGGAAATCGCAGGCGATCGAGCCGACCGTGTACGCTTTGCTGTTCCTGGCGGGTGGCATTTTTGCGAGCATGGGGCGTGCCTGGGGGCTCCCCAACTGGGCCAAACAGGTGATTGATCACTTCGTTACTCCTCCCGTTTTGACGCTTCTGGTATTTACCGGAGCTTTTGTTTTTCTGAAGGGACTCCAATCGAGATGGACGCCGCGGCTGGCCGTCCACATGGTGATCGGCCTGTGGTTGTGGTTTTTGCTTTCGCTGGAAGACAGGAACTTTGCGGCTTTGGTACTTGCTCCCGATCATGTGGCGGTGCTGCTGTTTATTGCGGCCTCTCTGGCGGGCGTTGTTTACGGATTGGGACTGGCTGCGGAAAATGATCGCCGCAGGCAGCAGAACCAACCAGTGATGGAGGCCGAGCCTTACGAAAGGGAACGCATCTTCGTCTGGCCGGACCTGGTGTACATAGAACTTCTCGCCATGCTGGCAATGTTGGGAGTGTTGCTGGTGTGGTCGTTGCTCATGCCAGCGCCTTTGGAGTCGCCGGCCGATCCGACGTGGACGCCCAATCCCGCCAAGGCACCATGGTATTTTGTGGGGTTGCAGGAACTCCTTGTGTACTTTGATCCGTGGCTGGCGGGTGTCATGATTCCGGTGTTCATTATTCTTGGTCTGTGTTTAATTCCTTATGCGGACACCCGCCCGAAAGAAACGGGATTCTATGGATTCCGCCAGCGGCAGTTCGCGACGAGCGTCTTTCTAAGTGGCTATATCCTATGGACAATTCTGATCGTTATAGGCACGTTCTATCGGGGGCCGGACTGGCAGTTCTATGGTCTCTATGAATCCCGGTCCATTAAAAAACCGAGCGTCCTCGAAACACGTCCGCTTTCTCACGTCATATGGAATGTAAACGTTGGCGCACATGAGGCGAAGAGCATGAATCCGTGGAGGGTTCTCCGCCGGGAAAGCCCTGGCGTGGTCCTGCTGGGAATGCTGTTTGGTGGCGTGCCGCTGATTCTGCGGATGAAATCCATTCGGCAATATGTACCGCAGTGGTCAAGGCCCACGCACTGGACCATGAGTGTGTTGCTGGCGTTTATGATTTTAATTCCTGTGAAGATGTATCTTAATTGGCTCATGGATATCAATTACATACTATGGCTACCAGAGATTGGGATTAACTTATGACAGTGAGTGAGCGAGCCGTGTCTCCATAGTTAATTGATGGCAAGCCAATGGCAAATCCATTAAAGCACCATTATCCCTTGGTTTATTTGCACGTTCTCTGCGTGATCTTTTGCGGAGTATTGCTTGGGCTGGTGGTTTGGGTACTCTATCGAGAACACCATCGTGAGTGGCTGCGATACCAGCGGTTGGGACAAACTGTGGCTGAGGTCGTCCATTCGGAATCGCAGCGGCTCAACCAGCAAGAGGGGAAAAACGAGTGGCTGATCCTTCCGCCGCTATCGACAAGTGGCGAAAAGGAGAGCATCCCTGGGGGAACAGGGCGTTTCAGCCTGGAACTCCGCGAGATTGTCCTCCCGGGGCTGGAGGAGAAGTTCTCGGAAAGAGCAGTCGTACGTCGCGATCGCTGCACAACTTGCCACCTGTTTGTGGATTGGACAACTCAGGAAGGCCCAGCAATATCGGAGCTAAAGGAGGTTTCAAGAGCGGGCGGCTCGGGGAATGGTTTTCCGTGGGCCCAGCCGACCGAGTATCATGCCGCCACCCGTCCCGTGATGGAGAAAGAAAACACGATCACCCTCGCCTTGCCACTTATTCTCAAAGAAAGACATAGTGTGGATGAAATAAAACACAACGAAAAGAGATTCTCAACAATTGCGGAAAAGCTGGGGATCCAATGGATGTCTCTTGGGCTGCTTGGCAGCGCGGAGGCTCGAGTGGCAACGATCAAACGGGGCAGCCCCGCGGAAGTGGCTGGTCTTCGGCCAGGCGATCGAATCGTCGGAGTCGGATCACGGCATGTCGCGTCGCCTCAGGAAGTGGAAGCCGAAGTGGGACGCTGCTTGGAGCTGCTTTCGCGTGATGAAAAGGCATTTTCTAACTCAACAAAATATATTTACTATCCCTCAAACTTTGGCAGCGATAGTACAAAAGTCCCCGCTGTCAGTGTTACCATTCTCCGCGGCCTTGCGGAACCGTTTACCGGACATCCCCACCCGGATTTGTATGTCGCTGAAAACAGTTCGCATCCAGCTTCGCGATTTGGCTGCACGATTTGTCACGGAGGCGTTGGGCTGGCCACGGATGTGGTGGGGGCGGAGCATTTTCAACAGCCGGCTGAAGTTGAAAAAATCCCCGCGTCTTTCGTCGCGTCTATTGATCCCATGCTACCTACTGTGCTCGTCGAAAGCCGATGCTTGCGGTGTCATGAAAGGGTCTTCGACCTTATCGAAACACCTCGAGAGCAGGATTCGGTGGCTTCCCAACTGGTGACAGGCCGCCGACTTGTCGAACGCTACGGATGCTATGCCTGTCACCAGTTCGGCAGTGATGGGGTTGGGACGGAGCGATTGGGGGCCGATTTGCAGCCCCCCGGTCCGGCCACGGAAGTGGCTGAGGAAATCCTTGCCTGGGAGCCGCCGCAAAATGTGGCGACAGCCGCCCGCCAGGTCCTGCAATCGGCCAGTAATTCCACGGGTGTCGAGGCGTTAAAAAAAGAACTGGAGTCCTGGCTTTCCGAGCTGTCCCGGGTCCCGGTCCTATCTCTTGACGAGCGCATCCGCCAACTGGAAATTCGCCGGCTCGCGGGAGTGCTTCGCTCTTCCCAGGCAGGGCCAGGTGGCCTGGGGAAACCCGGCCCCAGTTTGCGGTCTGTGGGCGATCGTCTTGCACGGCAGCAGTTGGAAGCCATCATCGCGGATCCCCAGGGTGTTCTGCCATCGGCAAGGATGCCCCGTTTTTTCGGCGTCAATCCATCCTTCTCCAGTGGCGAGCCTGATCAGGATGGAGTTGCGGCTGCGGAAATAGCCGGCATCGCGGAATACCTTCTGACGCGGACTCGATCGAGTGGGACGCCGACACAGGCCGGTTCTGCCGCCACGACAGGCGCAGAGAACGGCACGCCGAACGATGCAGATTGGGGAAGGATTGTGTTCGAAACTCAGGGCTGCCTGGCCTGTCACACCCATCGAGAATTTCCCGCCGCTTCGGTGGGACCGACTCTCGGACCGGATTTGTCCGACTTAGGGAATCGCTGGACTGGGCCGCGGGCGAGGGAATGGCTGGAGCGCTGGCTGGAGGATCCGCGGTCGCTCAATCCCGATACGCGAATGCCTCGTCCCCAATGGCGTGAAGATTCCTGGCTGTCCATGCTAGTGCCTTCAGAATCGGGAACCGGTGAATCGCCTGGTAGCGAGGATGCGTCCGCGCGCGCCCGGCACTGGACACCCCGGTCTTTGATCCGGGCGCTGGCGAGCTTCCTGTTACAAAAAACAGAACGAGACGTTCACCCTGCCCCGCTGAATGTAGACGAAAAGCAGATCGACGCGGCAGTGACCGCTTATCTGGCGGAAGAATTCGGCCTCCCGCGGGCCCGGTTGTACAGTCAGCATGGTATTTCCGGAAAGGAATTCGAGCGGCTCAGTCCCGGATTGGCCGTGGAATTGGCTGATTTGGTGACGCCTCTATCGCGTGAGAAAAAGCTGCGTTATTTGGGACGTAAGGCCATTGCTCGATACGGCTGCTACGCGTGTCACAGTATTTCTGGGTTTGAGGGGCAATCGCCAATTGGTCCGGATCTCTCCACATTTGCCCGAAAGCCCTTGGCACTCCTGGACTTCGGTCATAGCGAGCAATTTCTGCGGCAGACGGCAGCCGGGAGCGCTCTCTATCGCGAGGCGAGCTTTCGGCCCGAACTGGCGGCACTGTTGGGGACCCGTCGCCGGGAAGGCTGGTTGTGGCTGAAACTGACGCAACCCCGGGTTTTCGATTACGGGCTGACCTTCCAAAGCCCGCTCCACCGTCTGCGGATGCCCCGGTTTCCCCTCACGCGTGACGAGCGCTGGGCCATTATGACATTCGTGCTCGGATTGGACGGATTTCAGACGCCCCCGGAGTATTCCCCCTATCAGGATCGGCGAAGGGCGGCCCTCGCCGTCGGCAGGATGGTCATCGAACGTCACGGTTGCGACCGGTGCCACATGCTGCATCCGGAAAGGTGGACTTTGCGCTATCTTACGGAAGAACCGCCTGAGCCGCCGATTGCTCCGCAGCCGGAATTGCAAGTTCAAGCACAAAACACCGTGGGCTTCAATCAAGCGGGACGAGAGCCAGTTTCATCGCCTGTCTCCGTGTTCAGTTTTGCCGTGGTCGTGGGGCGTGCGCAGCGTGATATGACAGGCCGGCTTCTGGAAGATATCGATGACTGCGATAATCCGCTCTACTTTTTTGAACCGTGGCGACCTGTGCGAATTGGGAATTACATTTGGCCTGTGGGCCAGGCCGCCCTCCCGATCGCAAAACCGCAAATCGTTGGCATCAGACCGCAGGAGGGAGGCGAATGGGCTGCCCAGCTCTATGGTCGGCTGGCGGAGTACGTGCAGCGACTGGTGCTCAACGTGGGGCCTTCCGAGTTATGGGGGGCCGTCCCGCCGCCGCTCTGTTATGAAGGGGTGGCCGTTCAGGAAGCGTGGCTACGGGAGTTCCTCCACACGCCGGTTTCCATTCGCCCGGCTGTCCCCCTGGCGATGCCCATGTACAACTTGAATCCCCAGGAGATCGACCGTCTGGTGGGGTATTTTCAGGCTTTGCACTCTGCGGCACCGGCAGCAGAGGACTGGGGAAGGGCACGCCAGCCGCAATCCTCGGCGCAGGACCAGGCGCGGTTCCATCAACTCGAATTGGCGGAGAAACTGGTCCACGACACGAAAACGTACTGTGGTAAGTGTCATCGCCTTGCTGCTGCGGACCCGGCAAAACTCGCCATGCCAAACGAAGCCCCCGCCCTCGATGAGGTGTATCGCCGATTCCAGGTAACTTACCTCAGCGAGTGGGTGAAGAATCCCCGGGCCATCCTCCCGTACACCGCTATGCCGATCAACTTTCCGCCTGGCGGAGAACCACTTGACCGAAGTGTCTTCGATGCGTCCGCCGACCAGCAGCGCCAGGCTGTGGTGGAGCTCCTTCAGAGCTACGATCGGTATTTGCGGCAAAAACGTATTGCTTCACCGGATGGTTCGGGCAAAGGGACCGTTGACTCGCCGCCGTGACGGGTGCTGGCCGAAGTCAGAAACAACCAGCATTTGGCCTGAAAGCCCCTGGGACCATAGAATGGGAAGATACCATCCGGCCTACGGCAGAACCGCAACGGGGGCAGCGACGTTGTTCCTCGATAATGGACCTCGACCAGCGGGTTTTACTGTTTGAAATTTCTCGGCGGGAGATTGTCAGAACCGAGGACCTGTGGATGGCACATGCTTCCGGACAGGCAGCGCGAAGGGTTCGGCGAAGGTCGCAGCGGAACGGTGAAAGGCGATGCCATGAGGAGTGAATCGCGGCGAACAGCGGCAAAACGTACCGTCGATGCGCGGAAGTTGATTTCCCGGTCGAGATATCGGCGAGAATTCCTGAAAAAGCTAGCGGCCCTGGGTACGCTCTTAAGCGTTCCACGACCCCTCGTTTCTTCCCTTGTGCTGAGCGAGGAAGGCGGGCAACTGGGGGAGTTGACCGGAAGATTCATCTACGTGGGAACACCCCCGGAACGAAAGAAACTCAAAGTCGATAAAGACGTGGACTGTTGCGGCAAGTACGACATCCGGGACGAATCGCTGTTGGTCGGGCCAGACGGTGAGCTGGCCAACGTTTATGTATATCTGCGCAGCCGTGGCGTTCCTGTGCCTCCCGGACTGGCAGAAAAGTTTCCCAAACGCGTCACTTTGGATAATCGGGACTGCATTTTCAAACCGCATTGTTTGGCAATTTGGTATACAGTTCAGGAATTCTATATTGTCAATTCCGATCCAATCGCGCAAAACGTAGCGTTCACCCCGTTGGGAGACCTGCCGGCGAACATCATTCTGGCCCCAGCCCCTGGCGAAAAGACCGACGCCACGTGGCGATTTCACCGCACCCAAACAGAGCCCGTCCACATCGTGTGCAATTATCATCCCTGGGAAAGTGCCTATATTCTTCCCCGCGACAACCCCTATTTTGCCATCAGCGGAAGCGACGGAACATTTCGCATTCCGTACCTTCCACCGGGCGAATGGGAATTTCAGCTTTGGCAGGAACGTGTCCGGCAGCTGGAATTACCCGGCTATCCGCGGGGGCGCTTCACGGTGACGGTCAAGCCCGGCCTGAACGACCTGGGAACAATTCGCGTCAGCCCCGCATCGCTCAAGGTAACCTGACCTGTCCTGCGTGGACTAACTAATTGCGTGAATTTGTTAACTTCTACGACATGAGATTGGCACGACATGTTCTAACCTTATTCAATATGATGTTCGTTGACCCCGCAGTACCTCAGACCATAGCACCGCATCGCACAGCGGCGATTGACCGGAAGCCCGGTGCCGTCGTGGTGTTACTTATAGTATTACTGAGCTTGGCGGGCTGTGGTAAGTCGCGACCCGTGGAGTTCCGCTTAAATACCGAGGGGCGTGATCCTGCCTCTATCTCACCCGCCCAGCGCGAGGCGATTGTCGGCATGCTCACGGATCTTTTCGGAACGCCTGATGATCCGCGTGTTCCACCGGGTGTCAATCTCGATTTGGAGCTTCTGCGGCGTGCTGCGGGACCAACCCGTCGCGATTTCAGTGGCGTGGAACGAGGACTCTATCGCAAGCATTGTGCCGTGTGTCACGGAATTTCTGGAGACGGAGCAGGGCCGATCGCGGCAATGCTCAATCCCTATCCCCGCGACTACCGCTATGGCGTTTTCAAGTACACATCCACTGTGCTGGGGGCCAAGCCTACTCGTCAGGACCTCGAGCGGACCATCCGCCGTGGAATTCCTGGGACGGGAATGCCATCGTTTGCTCCTCTTCCCGATGAAGATATTCAGGCACTTATTGAATATGTCCAGTATCTTTCTATCCGCGGAGAAACTGAGCTCTACCTGCTGCGATTGGTTGTGGATGAGAACGAATTGCTCCCGCTCAGCAAGCAAAGTGTCATCGATGAAGGGGTGCTCCCGGTGGCCGAAGCATGGGAAGCACCCGAAAAAGATCCTGAGCATTGGGTGGTCCGGCCACAACGGCCTCAGCTCGACGAGGCTCAGCTCAAGGCGGCTATTGAGCGCGGAAAGCTCGTTTATCAGGAGCCACGCTCCCAGTGCGTCAAGTGCCATGGCCCGGAGGGTCGCGGCGATGGTGAACAGACCGATCTGTACGACGATTGGAACAAACCGAAAAAGGGTGTCACCGAGGAGCAAACGCGGCAACTGTCACGCTGGTTTTCTCTGCCGTTGCAGCAACTGAAGCCTCGCAATTTTCAGGAGGGGATTTTCCACGGAGGTGGCCGTCCCGAGGATATCTATCTCAGAATCTATGTAGGAATCAAAGGCACGCCGATGCCTGCCATGGGGCCGTCCCCCGGACAGCCCGGCATTCTTACGCCCGAAGAAATCTGGGACCTTACCTTCTATGTTCTTTCTTTAGCGCGAAAGAATGACATTAAAAAATAGACCCCCATCGTGAAAATAAATTTGGATAGTTGTATGGAGCGTGGTGGTTCGGGTGACAGAGCGACTGAAAGAGGAACTCGCTGGGCCCACCGGCTGGCCTGGGTCTTGTGGGCTGTTACCTTTCCGCTGATCTGGATGGGCGGATTCGTCACCACATACGACGCCGGTATGGCGGTTCCCGACTGGCCAAATACCTACGGATATAACCTTTTCCTCTATCCCATAGAAAGCTGGCTGAAAACCTGGGATATCTTCCTGGAACACAGTCATCGTCTGATTGCCTCCGCGGCCGGGTTTGTGTCCATCGCGCTGATGGTTGCGCTGTGGAGGACGGGCTCCGCACGCTTCCGGCGACTGGGTGTCGTGGTCTTCATCCTGGTGTGCATGCAGGGAGTAATAGGGGGCCTCCGGGTGCTGGGACAGGAGCTTCTTCTGGCAAATCTGCACGGATGTATCGCGCCACTTTTTTTCGGCCTTGTCACGGGAGTGGTGGTCATCACGGGGCGTGCGATCGTAGGGTCAGATCAAGCGATACGGTACGCCCAACAGTCACTTTTTCGTAGTGTGGCAGGGTGGCGATTCGTCCTCGTGGCGACTATATATACCCAGATCGTCGTTGGTGCCCAACTCCGCCACCTTCCTCCCACTCTGTCGCCAGGTTGGGCATTTTTGTGGACGATTGTTCATTTAATCGTGGCCGGTCTTATTGGTGTGTTCCTTGGCATCGTATGGTGGCGCGAATGTCGTGAGCACCCCTCCCAGTTATTCTGGCTGAAGATTTTAAGTGGAATTTACGCAATACAGCTTACGCTTGGCTTATTCACATGGGTGGTCAATTATAATTTCCCCATCTGGTTTCTCGATTATTTTCTCGCTATTTCCTATACCGTCGTGAAAGGAGGAGCGGCACAGGCTCTCGTCACAACAGCACACACCGCGACGGGATCCCTGTTGCTGGCCGCCGGAGTGGCCAGCTGGCTGACAGCCGCCATGAATCCAGGCTCGCAGAACCTGCGAATGCATCAACCGGCGTGAGATCACAATCGAGGCAGACTTGGGTGACAATGAGTTTGTCGAATGTGAGAGATAATACAATGAGTAAAAAGAGCCAATCACACTTCATACAGGTAACACATCCACAATAAGTGGTGAGTAACATGAGTAATCCTGGAGAACGACTAGCAAATACCGTTGTCGCAATGGGGGACAAAAGCCGGGAGCTTGCCCGGCAGAACTCCGCTTCGGAAGTGAGCATCGTGGGGTGGCTGCGGGAATGGGGAGCTTTCCTGCGGGTCCGCATCCTTTTCAGCATCGTGGCCACCATGGTCACAGGAGCTGCGCTGGCCGCGGAGTCCGCTGCAGTTGATGGAACAATTGCGGCCAAGCTGGTGTTTTTGATTGGCATCATCGTTGGGGCCGTCATTTTAAACCAGGTCATCGAAAGCGAGTCAGACCGATTGATGCCCCGCACCTCCCGCCGACCTATTCCTGCGGGAAGAATGAGGCGAAGCTGGGCCGCGGTTGCGGGAGCCGTGCTGACGCTGGCGGGCACATTGGGGTTGTTGGCTTCAGGCGATATTATGCTGACTGTGCTTGGTCTGGCCGCCTGGGCACTCTATGTGGCTATTTACACGCCTCTCAAAAAGAAAACGAGCTGGCAAACACCGATTGGAGCGGTCGTGGGAGCGGCGCCGGTCGTTTTGGGGGCGGGCTTGGTGGATGGCTATCACGTCCCCCAGGTGTGGACACTCTTTACACTCATTTTTTTCTGGCAGTTTCCCCACGCGATGGCGATTGCCACACTGTATCGGGATCAATTCTCGCAGGCCGGTATTCAGGTCGCTCCGGTTGCCGATCCCAGTGGTCGCCTGATGCGTCTTTATACCCTCGCCGGCCTGGCAGGATTACAACTGTGCGTCATTGGATCGGTGATTTGGGGAGGAATCAACCCGCTGATGGCTGGCCTTCTGACTATCGGGACAGTCTATTTAACTTTGCCGACCCTGACGTTTCTCCGAGACCCAAACCAGTCCAGCGGTCGTCGGCTTATGCGGCACACGCTTGTCTACCTGTTCCTTTTAATCCTCGCTTTCGCCGTATTTCGGTGGTTCCATTAAATCGACCACTGGCACTGTCGCCACGATTGGCTTGAGGGTTCGTGTCAGGGGCGCGCAAGACGACGCCCGCGATTCTTTCCGATACCGGGACGTGGTACGATAAGTTACAGGGAAGACACGACACGTGCCCTGGGGGAGTCGGACCATGCGCGATGATCAATGGCAACAGTTACAACGCCTGATCGCCGGCGAGAGTACGGAGCCAGCGGTGGGGTTCATTATTGACTCGCCCTGGCTGCCAGGATGGTGCGGCATGACAATCCGCGAGTACCTGTGCAGTGAAAAGAAATGGTTGGAAGCGAACCTGCGGGCGGTCCAGACGTTCCCGGACGTCTGGTTCATCCCCGGGTTTTGGGCGGAATTTGGGATGTGCACGGAACCCTCCGCGTTCGGGGGCCGGTGCCGGTTCCCGATCAATGAGTTTCCCCATATCGAGCCGGTTTTGCGAAGCTGGAGCGACGTGGACGCATTGACCTTGCCGGACTGCGGACGCGATGGCCTGCTGCCATTCGTGCTGGAGCGCCTGCACCAGACGGAACCGCTGATCCGCGAGGCAGGACACCGTATCCGGTTTGCTGTCAGTCGCGGCCCCTTGAATATTGCGTCCTACCTGCTGGGGCAAACAGAATTTCTTTTGGGCCTTAAAACCGAGCCCGATCGGGCGCATCGGCTTATCGCGCTGATAACGACGTTCATCAAAAACTGGCTAAAGTGCCAAAAAACACATTTTCCTGATATCGATGGCATACTTATTTTGGACGATCTGATTGGTTTTATCGGCAAAAAAGATTTTGAAGAATTTGTTGTCCCCTATTTTCGGGATATATTCGCAACGTTGGATGTCAGCGTTAAGATGCTCCACAATGATGCCCACGGTCTGATCACGGCCCAGTATTTGCAGTCGATGGGTGTCAATGTTTTCAATTTTTCGCATGAACACGGTATGAAGGATGTAAGAAACTTGGCGGGCCCGGAGATTGTGCTGATGGGCAATATCGCTCCCCGTGACGTTCTGGCAGCGGGAACGCCGGAGGATTGTCGCCGAGAAGTTCAGCGGATCTGGGAATCGCTTGCGGATCGACGGCGCGTCCTCTGGTCGGCGGGAGGCGGTATGCCGCCCGGTGTCAGTTCAGAAAATATTCAGGCCATTGTATCAGAGATTAGAAAACTTGCGGCCGAGGCAGAAGAACCAAATGCTCCGACCAGCACCGTCCGCGCGGAGACCAATTGAGGGCTCTTAGCGTTTCCTTGGGACGTGGCTCGAAAAAGAGTGAACACTGAAACGGCTTGCCAAACCCAAACCGCTATGACACATCCAAATCAATAGCGCGAGTGATACCATTGCGACGAGCAGTAATCGTAAAGCTTTATCGTGATATGTGGACTATTGTACAGGTTGCTCACAGCAAATCGTTGAGATGCCGCCGGGGCAGTGAGATTCCTCCGCGACGGTGCTGTGACCGTTTTGTCTTTTTGTTGTCTACGATGGTTCTTGCGCTGATATGCACCGTCAGGCAGGCGGATGCACAAATTATCGGACTGTCGCTGACGCCGGAATATCAGCTTTCCAATGATATTCGGGTCAATGAGGCAGACGGAACCGTGCGGACACGGTTGGCTGAGATCGAAGAAGCGATCAGGGGGCAGCACTGGGACGAGGTGGTGGCGGGCATCAGGGAGGTTGTCACCAAAGCCGGGGATGATCTCGTTAATGTTACGGCCAGATTGAAGGGTGTCCCACCGCGCTATATTCCCGTTCGGGAGTATTGTCAGCTTCTATTGACTCATTTGCCTCAGGAGGGATTGGAAAAATATCGGCAATTGGTGGATCCCAATTGTCGAATATGGTTGGAAAAGGGGTTGCAAGCGGAAGACGAAGCGTTACTGCGCCGCATTTGTGAGAGTGAATTGGCAAGCCATTACGCCGACATAGCACTGTGGTACCTGGGGGAGTGGTCATTGCAGGCCGGTCTGCCCGATCAGGCCCAATTCTTTTGGCGACAGCTTTTGCCGGTTGATCGGCGGGCGGACGAACTGTTCACGTGGCGGTCGGTTGCGACATGTCGCTATTCGGCGGCGGCCGTCCGTGCCCGGTTGATTCTGGCCACCATTCTGGCAGGCAGACTTTCCCAGGCTAGTCGAGAACTCGCGGAATTTTCAACGGTTCATTCTGGTGAGCGCGGTCGAATGGCCGGGCGGGAGGCGGAGTTTACAGCGACTCTGACGAGCCTCCTGGCAGATGCTGAGCATTGGCCGCGGCGGCCGGGCGTTGGATATTGGACCACGTTCGCGCAAAACGAAGAGCGATTGCCTCAGATAGAAAAGGAGTTTGAGATTATCGGTCTGGCTTGGCGGGCAAAATTGCCCCCGTTGCCGCGAGCGGTCATCACCCAGTGGTCGGAGGTTCCTTCGGTCCGGCTGACGGCGGAAGATCAACACCCGCTGGCCTTTTTTCCCGTAATTGCCAGGGACGCTGTGTTTATCGCGGGATTAGATCGAATATATGCTTTCGCCCTGGAAAGCGGCCAGCCGTTGTGGGGGCTGAAAGCACCAGAGATATTCTCAATAAATTCTAACGATCGAGAACAACTTATTCCCGTCAATACCATTGGAGTAAGAAGAACGACAATCACCGTGGATCGAAATGAGCTATTCGCGCGGCTTGGCTCGCCGGTGACCGTTCAGCCCGCCCTCCTCTCGGAGGCGATACGACAAAAGAATGTGTTGGTGGCTGTTGACCTGGAGCAGGAGGGAAAACTGCTGTGGTCCCGGGAGCCGCCTGATGAGGGGTGGTCATTCGAAAGTGCACCGCTGGCCATCGGCGACAATGTCTATGTGGTCATGCGGCGGACAGACGTGCCCTCTCATATCTACCTCGCTTGCCTCAATCGGGAAACCGGTGATAGAAAATGGCTTCAATTTATTTGTGCGGCGGATACTCCGGGACGATCTATGCTTTATGAGATGACCCATCTATTGCCGACGGTCGCTCAGGACTCAGTTTTCCTGACAACGAATGCAGGCGCGGTTGCCGCGGTTTCGCGGGAGACCGGAAACATTCGTTGGATTACCTGCTATCCGCGCGTCCAGCGGGGAGACCTTTCCGTTTGGGAGCCTTTTCGCTTCCGCGAGCCGAATCCCGCTGTCTATTGTAACGGCGAACTTTATGTGGCGCCTACGGATACAACAAATGTATTGGGAATAGATGCATTTACTGGAGCAATCTTATGGAGTACAGGATCAGACGGGGAAAGGATCGAATATCTGCTGGGCATCGTCGATGACCATCTCATCGCCGCAGGGGATCGCCTGTATTGGATCGCGCTCCGCGGCAACCAGGCCGGAAGAATTGTGGCACGCTGGCCGATCGGAGCAGAATATCTCGGACACGGGCGAGGCCTGATCGCGGGAGGATCCGTCTATTGGCCGACGCGCGATGCCATTTATGTCGTCGATGGACGGACGGCTGAACCGAAGCGCGTTATTCCACTGAGCCCATGGCAGGTGGAAGGGGGAAATCTCGTTTACGCGGAGAATTATCTGCTGGTCGCTTCGTCACGGGAGATCGTCGCATTCCGGACTGCACCTACCGCGCAGTATGCGGTCGAGTCTAATTCATCAGCCAGAAGGGGTCAATAATGGGAGGGTGTTTGTGGAATATTTTCGCGATTATGAGTATTGCCGTTGCCTGTGCGGCAGCATGTGCTCAGGAACCTGTCACTGTTCTGCGCTGGGATTTTGAAGAGATTGTCGGTGAACAAAATGTCCAGGCGTTACCGGCTGAATGGATTGCGTCTTCAAAGGAGGGGATTGCGGTAGAACGAACTGAACAGGGCGGCAGGTGCCTGCACGTGTGGGTTGACGCGGCAACGGGGCCGGGAAGCCGCAATATTCGATATCGGTTGCCGGTTGACAAGCTCCGTGGCCAGCGTGTTCGGGTGAATGCACTTGTTCGCGCGAAAGGAGTTTCTCAACCGCCGAAGCCCTGGAACGGCATTAAGTGCATGTTGCGCATCGAATCGGGAGGGGAAATCCAGTGGCCGCAGCAGAATCTTCCGGGCGGAGATTTCGACTGGCGTCCCATACAATTTGTCGTCGCTGTGCCTGATGATTGCCAGCAGGTAGATCTCATCGTGGGCCTGGAGAATGTGACGGGCGACGCGTGGTTCGACAATATTGCCGTAGAGGTTATTCCAAAAAAGAAACTCAGTTCTAACCACAAGGAAGTATTTAAAGGGCACAATTTGCCTCGCTTGCGGGGCGCGATGATTGGTCCCCATGTGACCAACGCCGACCTGCTGGAATTCGGGAACGTTTGGAAGGCCAACCACATCCGCTGGCAGCTCATTTGGAATGGATTTCCGCATAGTCCAGCCGATAGTGCAACATTGGACGAATATCGCCAATGGCTCGATGGGGCGTTGAAGCGGCTTGAAGCCGCTTTGCCGGTTTGTCGCGAGGCCGGCATTCTTGTGACTGTGGACCTTCATACTCCTCCCGGCGGCAGAAATGAAGCGTCCGAGTGCCGTATATTCCACGACCGCGAGTTTCAAAAAGCATTCATCGATATCTGGGAAGATATCGCTCGGCGGTTCGCGGACAGCGACGTGGTCTGGGGGTATGATTTGGTCAACGAGCCGGTAGAAGGAATGGTCCCCGATGGATTGATGAATTGGCAGCGCCTCGCTGAGGAGACGGCACGCCGCGTCCGGGCAATTGACCAAAAGCACGCGATTATCATTGAGCCAGCCCCTTGGGGCAGTCCGTCGTCCATCGCGCTTCTTGACCCAATCGACGTACCGGGCGTGGTGTACAGCGTCCATATGTACGTGCCGCACGCATTCACACATCAGGGAGTCTATGATAATCCGGTCGGTATCGTCTATCCCGGGACTATCGACGGAAAATGGTACGATCGGAATACATTGCGCAAGGTGCTCGAACCTGTTCGGCGGTTCCAGGAAGAAAACGGGGTCCATATTTATATCGGTGAATTCAGTGCGATACGTTGGGCGCCGGCTGATAGCGCCTGCCAGTATCTTAAAGATTGTATTGAAATTTTCGAGGAATACGGCTGGGATTGGGCGTACCACGCTTTTCGGGAGTGGGATGGGTGGAGTGTCGAGCACGGTCCCGACCGCAATGACAGAAATCGAACAGCCACACCGACCGATCGCGCTTTACTCCTTCGATCGTGGTATGCCGAGAATGTCAAGCCGCAGTTTTCTGATAAGAAAAAGGACTGATGCCGACGTCACAGCGGCCAGCGCAATACGGTGGATTAAACGCGAATCATCGTCTAAATGGAAGGATAACTGCATGAGTGAACAAAAAGCTCTTGAACAGCTTACGGACGCATATATTAAGATCACAAACGAGCTCTCCAAGGTGATTGTCGGGCAGAAAGACGTTATTGAACAGCTCATTATCGGTCTGTTTTCTCGAGGTCACTGCCTTTTAGTGGGGGTTCCGGGGCTGGCAAAAACGTTGATGATTCGGACGCTAGCTTCGTGTTTGTCACTGAAATTCAGCAGAATTCAGTTTACACCCGACTTAATGCCCGCCGATATTACGGGAACCGAGGTGATTCAGGAAGATAAAGCGACCGGGCGACGTGAATTGCGATTTCTGCCCGGTCCTATCTTCGCGAATATTGTGCTGGCCGATGAGATCAATCGCACGCCCCCGAAAACGCAGGCCGCCTTGCTGGAAGCCATGCAGGAACAGCAGGTCACCGTGGGTGGACAGCGGCACGTTCTGGATCCGCCGTTTTACGTGCTGGCCACTCAAAATCCAATTGAACAGGAAGGGACGTATCCCCTTCCAGAAGCGCAATTGGATCGTTTTATGTTAGAAATACTTATTGATTATCCTGACGAAAACGAAGAGTTGGATATTGTATTGAGAACGACGAGTGACACAGAGACGCGTGTGGAGCCAGTACTCGATGCCCGACAGGTTTTAGAAATTCAGCGATTGGTGCGGCGGGTGGCGATTCCAGAGCACGTTGCTCGATATGCCGTGCGGCTGGCACGGTGGACGAGGCCGTCATTTGAGGAGGCCCCCGAGTTCATCAGAGATTACGTGACGTGGGGGGCCGGTCCGCGGGCGGCGCAGTGCCTTGTGATGGCCGGAAAGGCGCGTGCGGCACTGCACGGACGGGCCGCGGTATCGCTGGAGGATGTGGAGGCGGTGGCCCCTCCGGTTCTGCGACATCGGTTGGTGCTTAACTTTAATGCTGAGGCGGACGGGATTAAGTCTGACGACTTAATCAAGCGTCTGCTGCGTTCTGTTCCACGCCCTGAAGATGAATTGGTGAATCGTGGCATACTCCCCAAAGTTTCTTGACCCGCAGGTGCTGTCGAGTATAAGCGGATTGTCCCTGCGCGCCCGCGCGGTGGTGGAGGGAACGGTGACGGGCATGCATCGCAGTCCGTTTCATGGTTTTTCGGTGGAATTTGCAGAACATCGGGAATATAGCCCTGGGGACGACCTGCGTTATTTGGACTGGAAAGTATTTGGAAAGACAGACAGGTTTTACATCAAGCGCTTTGAACAGGAAACCAATTTATCCTGCATGATTTTAGTTGATGCGAGCGCAAGCATGGGTTTTAAGAGCCATGAGGCCCCGCTCAGCAAGTGGGAGTATGCCCAGTGCACTGCGGCAGCGCTAGCCTACGTCGTGCTTGCCCAGCAGGACCGCGTGGGTCTCGGGGTCTTTGCAGAGGAGTATCGAGTATTCGCACGGCCAGAGGCAGGTGGGGGACAATGGCAGCAGCTCGTTCAACTCTTGGAGAAAGAATCGCCGGCCGGTACGACGGCGATCGGAACAGTCCTTCATGAGGCGGCCGAACGCCTGACGCGACGGGGTGTCATTGTCATCGTGGGCGATTTTCTCGTGGATTTGAATCAGTTGGAACGGGGCTTGAAATATATCAGTTACGCGAATCACGAGGCTATTGTGTTCCATATCCTTGATGATCAGGAAATCTCCTTCGATCTGCAACATCCGGTGTTACTGCGCGGGTTGGAGATTTCTAAGAGTGTGGCGGTCGATCCGCGTCTCCTTCGTCACGCATACCGGCGGTGCCTGGAGCAATATTTGCGGAATATCCAAAGGATTTGCCATGGTCTAAAAGTGGACTATGTGAGGGCAACGACTCGGGAAAAACTTGATCATGTGCTACGAGAGTATCTGGCCTTCCGAAGGAAAATCAAGATCATTTAACGAACATGCGATTGTGTCGCGGGAATTGCAGCAATCACCGTGATGGATAAAGCGGAACTGTTCGTCCTCAGCCTTTCATTCCTGGATCCAGCAATTTTGCTGGGATTGCCCGCCGTCATTATTCCGATTGTCATCCATCTGTGGAATCGCCGAAAACATGTGGAGATGAACTGGGCGGCCATGGAATTCGTGCTGGCCGCTCTGGCTATCGAAAGACGGCGGATATTGTTGAGGGAGTATTTATTGCTTTTACTGCGGATGGTCGCCATTGCGCTGCTCATTGTGGCGGCTGCCCGGCCCATTGTGGAGTCTCCGGCTGTGGCCATGGGATATCGGGCGGCCACAGGCTGGATATTTGTCGTCGATGACTCGCTGTCTATGTGCCAGTCGAGTCAAGGGAAGTCGTGTTTCGACCGGGCCAAGGATGTGATCACCAGTATCGTTAAGAACGCCGGACCAGCGGATGCGTTCTGCTTGTTAAAGGCAGCCCAACCTCCGACATGGGAGGTGGAGCTGGCAATCAGTGACCGACAATCCTTCCTGCAAATTGTCGATCAACTAAAGTGCCGGCATACTCGCAATGATTGGCTGGCGTGTTTGGAAACGGTTCTCGTTCGAACGCAGCGTCTCCGCGAGGAATATCCGCAGCTTACGCGTTGCGTGGTTGTGATTATTACAGATGGTCAGCGAGAGCCCTGGGATGAGGCAATTGGGCGTCAGGGATCAGCGCTTTCCAGCACCGCCGAGGAACTGGTTCGGCAGGCGGAACTCGTTGTCTGTCGTGTTGCGGGGGATCAGGGAAGTAATGCGGCGATCACGCGGCTGGAGGCTTCACCGCTGGTATGCTCGCGGAATGAAGAGACGGTCATTGCAGGACAAGTCACTATTTTTGGGAGTATAAAGGAAATACCGGCAACAGTAGAATGGTTCATAGATGGTGTTAAAATTGGCGAATCACGGGTGGAATGGAACTCTCCCGATAATGGGATGTTTATTTGGTCCTACCGGGCGTCCAGACCCGGGGATCATGTGATTGAGGCAGTTATTCCTGACGATCAGCTTGCGATTGATAATCGTCGGGGCGTGGTTGTTTCGGTCCGCAATCAGGTGCGGGTGTTGTGTATTGATGGTCGATATTCCCCAATACCCTTCCAGGGAGCAAGTGATTATGTTCGGCTTGCACTGACCCCGGAATCATCGGCCCAAGAAACCGGGCCGATAGAAGTTCACGTAATTCCTGAATCGCGGCTTCTTGAGTCAGATATTACTCGTTTTGACATGGTCGTCCTGTGCGATGTAGCTCAGATAACACCGGGTGAGATCGAGCTCCTCGCGGATTTTCTCCGCCTCGGCGGTGGATTGGTGGTTTTTACCGGCCCGCGGGTTCAAACAGCCGCGTACAACCGGACGGGCGAATTAGAGCACACAAAAGAACCGTTCCTCCCGGGGCGATTGGAAGAAATAGTCAATAAGCCGAATATAACAACTGGTCCCATAGATGCTCGTCATGCCATCACGCGGATTTTCGCAGGATGGGAAGGGAGCGGACTGACACGGATTCCCGTGCGGAATTACTTGCGGTTTCAGCCGACCAATTCCATTCCATGCCAAATAGTAGCGCGATATTCCAGCGAGGATCCATTCATTATTGCGTGGGAATATGGCATGGGTCGGGGAGTTCTGATTACCACCTCAGCCGATACGAGCTGGACGTCGCTCCCACTCTGGCCGATCTGGGTACCTCTTATTCAAGAGATAAAAGCATGGACTTTATCGGGCGGACTTTCCGGAAGAACTTTGGTCTGCGGCCAACCGCTGAGCTTGTCCATGGCGATGCGGAGTGCACGCGAGGCGCCGCGCATCCGGCTCACTGACTCACAGGGAAAGACCTGGCGCGAGCCGGCTGAGCTTGTCGACGGGACCTGGCAATGGAAATACACACAGACCGACTGGTCGGGTGTCTATAAGGCCGAAATTGATAGTGGTAGCCAGGAGTCACGTGGGGTGGCTTTATTCTCTGTAAATAGCCCTTTGGAGGAGTCCGACCTCAGGTGGGAGGGTTGGGAGGAGGCGCTGAAGGACGGCCTTCGTGGGGCACATACGATCTCTGCGGAGCTTGTAAGTCAAATCCTCGAAAGCCCGAGTCAGGCCGGTGGTACGTCGGGTAACACGCTTTCCCGGTTGCTTTTGCTCTGCCTTCTTGCGCTTATACTGGTAGAAATAGTCATCGCTCATATAGGGAAACAGTAGTATGGCGAAGAAAATAATAGACGAATGTACAAATATCTGTATGTATCACACACATCGAGGCGAGATTGGTGGGGTTCACAATGCGACTGGGCTGCGAGTCAAGGCTGGTGGGGAGATGGGGCATGTGCCAAACGATAATTGAGACTCCAGCAACGACATGACGCACACAGGTCGCGGATATTATAGTCGTGAACGATGAGGCAACTAATCCAGTGGATGATCGGTGAAAAAGTTGTCCGTGACGACGGGTACGTGTACGAGATCGCCGGAGGGTGGCCGTGGCCGGTCTGGGTGACCGTAATTGTCGTGGTGTTATGTTTGGCCTTTTTCTGGGGATGGTACTATCGGCGTACTATCGATCTTGCGAAATATCAAAGAATTATTCTCGTTTTACTTCGCGCAGGCGTTACTCTTGCAATCATAGCAATGCTCGCGCAGTGGGTTGTTATTCCCCAGCGGACGAGTCGGCCGCTCATTGGGATCGTTCTCGATGATTCGATGAGCATGTCTGTGGAAGACGAAACGGTCGGGACAACCGCGGCTGCGGCGAAGTCGGCATCCGATAGAGAAAAAAGCACGCGATCCCGCTGGGCGGCTGCTATCGATGCCGTGACAAGCAGGGAACGCGGCCTTTTACACCGTCTGGCCGACCAATATCGTGTGCGAGTGTATTTCCTTAATGATGTACCAATTGATGGAAAGAGTGCTGATGAGGTGGCGAACCGATTAAAAGACGCGCGCCCGCAGCGACTTTCAACTCCCCTGGGCCGGAGTATTCTTCAGGTCTTGGATAGGCTACGGGGGGCGCCGCCCGCAGCGTTGGTTGTGTTTACAGACGGCGTGAATAACGAGGGGCCATCGCTAGCTGACGCTGCCGAAGAAGCAGCCCGGCAGTTTATTCCGGTCTTTTTCGTGGCTTTAGGGGCAGAGGGGCGACGGCCGGATGTGTTGATCGAAAATTGGCTGATGGAAGAACGGGTATTTGCTGGGGACAAGGTAGTATTGCGGGCGGACATTGTAACAAAACACGTGCGGGACAAGCAGGTGTATGTTCGCCTGGTGGATGAATCGAATAAAAATGTGTTTATGGAGAAAAAAGTGGATGTCACCGAAACCGGGCGCCAGGAGGTGACTATGGCATTTCAGCCACCAAGAGTGGGCGAAATCGTGTTGCGACTGGAATGTCAGCCGGTCAGTGGTGAGGTGGCACTGGAAAATAACTCTCAAACGAAGATACTGTGGGTGGAAAAACGTGCGATCAGAGTGTTACTCATTGGCAATACACCGGGATTTGAATATCGCTTTTTGCAGAATTGTCTGGGCCGGGAAAGCAGTATCACGCTGCGATCGGTTCTTCTCTCGGCCGATCCGGAGTTGGAGGAAGACTTGGACAATGGACTATGGCTTATTCGCGGGGCGCGGGAGGAAGTGTGGACCCAGGACGTGATCATTTTAGTGGACCTGCCCGCGGCAGTTTTTCCGCCGCGGGTTTGGGAGGATTTGGCGGGGTTTGTGGACCGGAATGAGAAACCGGGCGGGCTCGTGGTGATTGCCGGCCCGAATTGGCGATGGGAAGCATCGGCGTCGACGCCGCTCGCCCGAGTTCTGCCGATTAGCTCGGGAAGCTCGGTCGTGGACATTGTCGCGGATTCGGCAAGTCGCGTGATGCCTACGGATGATGGTTGGCGAGTCCCGTGGTTTCTTCTGGGGACGACACTGGAGGACTCGCGGCAGATATGGTCACGCTTGCCCGGGATTTATTGCTTTCACGACATTAAAGATATAAAACCAGGGGCGAGAATCCTCGCGACAGTGGAGAAAAACCAAAGGCAGTACCCTGTGTGTATTTTTTCGTATGTGGGTAGAGGACGAGTGCTTTTTCACGCAATGGATGAAACCTGGCGGTGGCGAAAAGTTAATAATTTGATGTGGTATCGCCAGTTCTGGATAGAATTAATACGGTGTATGGCACGATCGAAACTGGAGACAGGCGGAGGAGCAATTTTAAGCACGGATCGAAAAACGTACTCACCGGGTGATCCGGTGTGGATCACGTTACAAGGAGTAATCGGTCAGAGTGACCTTGGTGGAGAGGTCACGGTGTGGCTGGGACAGGATGGAAGATCGCGGCGCCAAATAACACTTCAACGCCGATCTCCGGAGGCAAATACGTTTCAAACGGTCCTGCATGATCTGACGCCCGGGCAGTATGTGGCGTGGTTGGCTGGGGAACGGGAGTCGGTGCGGACAAGCTTTACAGTGTTGCCCCCAAAAAAAGAGATGCAACAGACCGATGTCGCCTGGGAAGAAATGGCAGCCGCAGCCAAGCGGACCGGCGGCGCCGTGTATCGAGTCGGGCAGATCGATCGTCTGATACATAGTTTGCCTGCGGGCAAAGCCAGCCCCGTGGAGATTCTGCCGCCGATCACTTTATGGAATCAGCCGCTGATACTCGCTTTTATAGTCGGAATGCTCACGATAGAGTGGGCTTTACGCAAAATGTGGGGCCTGATGTAAATGTCATTTATAACATTCATGTTCGTTGGTCTTTCAAAGTGTTTGACAGAACGTGTCTCATAGGCAGGGTAAATCAGGAGGTGTGGTGAGGTCACAACACGATGGGGAATTTAATGGAAAGCATTGAAGGGCCTCGGCGTGCCGCTCGCGATTGCGAGATCCGTGCCGTGGAGAAAAAGCAGTTGAATTATGAAGTACGGATTTATTCAAGTTATTAACGATCTTGAAAATCGGTTGTACCGGCGGCTGTCACTGGCGGCTGTTGGCCGGGCAGGGCTCGTCGTCTGCGTAGCTGTCATAGTGTTATGCGGGATGGATTATGTTCTGCGAATAAATGATAAGGGGCTGCGTGTCATCATCACTGGGGTGACGGGGCTGGTCATAGTTGCTAGTTATTTTAGATTTATTCATCCTGTTTTCCGCCTGCGGATTAATGGTGTGATGGTCGCGCGTTGGCTGGAGCAGGTGGACGAGCGGTGGCGGGGGCGTCTGGCTGCGGCCTGGGAGTTCGCTCACCTCCCCGGTGATGATCCACGATGGGGTTCGCCAGAATTACGATCCCGCCTGATGAGTGAAGTAGAGACTTATTCCACGGAAATTAGCTCTCTCTGCCGTCGTTTAAAGGGGCCAGGTTTGGTCGCCTTCTATTTGTGGTTAGTGACATTAGGCGGGATTGGTTGTGGTCTGATCGTTCAGCCGGTGGTGTTTGCCACGGCACTTATTCGACTGTTCAATCCATTTTCTGATCTCACGTGGCCACAGAGAACATATCTCAAAGTCCTCAACTATCCGGAGGTCGTCTCCCGGGGAGGGCAGTTTGTGATAGAAGTGGCCACAGAACGTGGGCTGACGCCCGAAGATGTGTGGATTGCATTTCGCGACGCCGAAGGTACCGAGCGAGCGGCTGTCATCCGGTTCCCCATGGTGCGTCGAGGCAATCGCTTTTATTTTCAGCGCGACCAGGTGCGATCGGATTTTGAGTTTCGGATCTGGGGTGGGGATGATTCCTCGCACCCGTGGCGGCTTGTGCGAGTCGTTGAGCCACCGCGTTTGACTTCACTGGCGGTGGAGTTGGAACCGCCGGCCTACACCGGTTGGAAAGCGGAGGTGAGTGATGGGCCGATCCGAGCCGTGGCCGGTACGCGAGTCAGTCTGCGTGGCATGGCAGATCGGGCGTTGCGACGGGTGTGGATCGTGCAGGAGCCAGGCGGAAAGTTGGCTGCTGAACTTGCCGATGATCGTCGCACCTTCCGGTTTCCTCCTAGATCCAGCACGGCCCAATCTCAGATCATCGAGTGGAAGCTAGAAACTTCGGGCCGGTACAGCGTTCATCTCCAAGCCGAAGATGGCACGCTGTCGGTCGGTGACCCCGAATGGGAGATTCGCGTTATTCCTGACCTTCCCCCGGTCGTGGCAGTGCAACCACAGGTGCCTTTTCTGCTGGCGACACGGGCTGGCCGGTTGCCTTTGCGAATTTCTGCCAGAGATGACCTGGCGCTGAAACGGGTGACGATCGACCTCCGCAACGACTCGTGGCATCACAGCGTGGCGGTACTCGAAGGGCCGGAACCCTCTCCCAAGCCCCGAGGAAGAATGTCCGACGTGGAATCCTGGGGGGAGATCATCGATCGCGATTTGTGGCTGGATCTGGCACAAATGGAAGGAATATCAGAAGGGACGCTGACGGCCACGGCCGTTGCCGAGGATTATCATCAGCAAACATCCTCAAGTAGTCCGCTCACTATTGAGGTAGTTACTCAGGATATATTCAGGGATCGTATGCTCACGGAGTGTGAGAAACTCTATGATCGGATAAGCGATATCTACAATATTCAGTCTCGTATCAATCAAGAGTGGCGCGATTTATGGGCATCTGTTATCAAGAATAACGATATTCGTCAGAATTTTGGCGAACGCATCTATGCGCTTGACCTTCTGCAAACGCAGGTGTGCCAGGATATTGGCAATCAGCCGAATGGAGTGTTGCCGCGGTTACGGGGGATTATAATCCTGCTTCGTAGTAATTATTCCGATCTGGGCGAATGGTCAGGCCTTGTGGAAGCAGAAAACCGACTTCGTACAAGTTTTGAAAAAGAGGCAATTTCCCTGCAGGCCGACTGTGGGACTGTTGCCCGATGGGCGCAGCAAATGAGTGGTAAGCAGGATGCCGGTGCGAGTGTGGCGAATGACATAGAACGAATAAGAAACGTTGCAGAGAAAGTTAAGCAGGAGCAGATAGGCTGGCAAAACGCGCTGCAGGACGTTCTCGAACTATTGGCCAGGTTTAAAGGGCGAAATTCGTTGCGGAGACAGTTGGAAGTCATACTGCTGAGACAAAAAGCACTCAATGAGAATACTCAAAAAGTGGGTGGTGAGACCGTGGGCAAGTCGCTGCAGGAACTGCCGCTGGACGCGCGCCAACGGTTGGAAGAACTGGCTCGCGAGGAAAGTTTTGTCGCCGCGGATCTGGAGACGCTGCTGGCTCGGTTCAGTCGAAACAACGGCGCATCACTTCAAAAGACTGAGACCGGCGGGGAAGATAAGAGGGCAGATCAAAATGGAGCGGCGGGAGGGGAGGAGTTGACATCGGCCCATGAAATGGTGGTTACACCCGAAGACAGTGTGGTCGCGCGGGCGGTGGCTTTGGCGGTTCAGAGCGGACTCGTGGGATTGGTACGCGATTCGGCCGAGGCGATCGGGCAAAACCGGGTCAGCGAGGCGGTCGAATATCAAAAAAGGGTGATCACTATCTTAGAAGAGATGCTCAAGATTCTGCAGGGGAATAAAGATGAGCAGCACATAAATATTGAAAGGTGGCAGGAATTGGCTCAGGCAATTGAAGGATTGAAGGACGGTCAGCGCTTACTGGTTGAGGAATTCGAGCGGCGGTGGCAGGAGATTGCCCAGCCAGACGGAGAGGCGGAGTTTGCCGAGAGACAGGCAAAGGTTCTTTCTGCAATGGAAGAGCTCATCCAGCAAATTCCTTCGCCGGAGGGAGATTCTCTCCGCAATATGCTCGCGAAAGGAGCAAGAGAGATGAAAGCCGCACAGGAGGCGGCTTCGGCCAGGGATCGAAAAAGCTCCCTGGAGCACGGAAGGAATGCGCTGACGGAGTTGGACCGGGCGCTTCGAGAGTTAAGCGAACGGCGATTATCCGAGGCTGCCGAGGGAGCTTCCCGGCTGCTTGCCGAGCAGGCTCAGAAACTGGCTGAGGCGATTACGCGACAGGCGCAGCTTTTGGAAAAGACCAGAATTATGGACGAGGAAAAGACGCGAGCCACAACGCCCGAGCAACGTTCTGTGTGGCAGAAAGAAGTCAGTCGTCTAGCACGTGACCAGGAGGCATTACAATCGCAAATAAGAGAGTGGAAAGAAAAACTTCCCGGTTGGGCGGTGTGGGAATCAGTATTGGGAGAAGTGGAAGCGGCGATGGGGACAGCAAGTGAACGCCTTCAGGCCGGCGACACCGGCGAGTTGACCCAGGCCGTTCAGCGAGAGGCGATGGAGTCGCTCAACACACTGGCGGAAGGGATACGGTTTGAAGGCAGGACCATGGAAAATCAGGATGGAGGGCCCGGTTCCGGTGCGATGGCTCCCGATTCAGAGAATCCTGGCGGGTCGCTTTCCTGGGAGGTTGTTCTTCAATTACAAACACTGCGAGCGTTGCAGGATTCCATCCGCCAGCGAACCGACCGGATAGCGCAGGAAATTGAGCAACGTGGGAGTTCTGCCGCAGTCGGTTATATTCTAGATAAACTGAGTAATGAACAAGCCCGCGTCGTCCAACTGATGCAACGACTGAAAGAACAGATGACCGAGCAGATGTCCACGCCGGATGGGACGTTTGGTCAGCCAATTGGTCCTCAAGAGAATCGTCCCGTGCTGAAGCCGGAAAGTCCATCATCTCGGCCAGGCCAGCCGGGCACAGTCGACGATCTGTTAAAGCCATAATAAATTTTGCATGGTTATTGAAGCACTTTTGCGGATTTGAACTATGTTGAGAATACATAAAAGTCGATATAGTAATTGCACAGCGATTTGTATTATATCACTGGTTTTGCTGGCTGCGATTGATCAGACGGCGTATACTCAGGAGGTTTTGAAGCGAAACTCGTCGCCGAATCAAAGTCAGCTCGAGGGATTGCAGGAGGACAACCGCCGTGGTCTGGGGGCCCAGTGGATGAATGAAGCGGATGTGATGTCACACATTCTAGCCCTGGCGAGCGAAGCCGCGCAACGCCTGCAAAAGCGTGATGTAAGCCTATCAACGCGTGAACTGCAACGACAGATTGTGGCAGAGCTGGACAAGCTTCTGGCTTCTGCCGGGGCTGCGTCAGCGCAGCCGAATGCACAGCCCATGCCTGCTCCGGCGTCGCCCTCGCAGCAGGCAGCGACGGAGCGTCAGGAAACCGCCGCGGAGAAGCCAGGGACGGCCCGGGCCGGCGCACAGCGGCGTGACCGCTCTATCGGGGAGGGGACGACGGACGATTGGCGATCAAATTTGGAAGCTATTTGGGGACGTCTCCCACCTCGCGAGCGACCGCCGCTCACGCAGCAGACCTTTGAAACCTTTATCCCCAAGTATCGTGCCCTGATAGAATCGTATTACAGAGAACTATCTCGGGCACAGAAATCCACGGTTATTCCAGGCCAACCTCCGGGGACCAGCGATCGGATGGAGTGAACGAGTATGATATTGCATGAAGTCCGAAGCGATCAACTGTATCGTACAGAGCTAGCGTGCTGAGAATGGGAAATAATCGCTGGGATAAAAAGGATTCTACGTGGGATGATCCAACATGCAACGTTCTACCACGAGTATTGAGTGGAGCATCAGTGCCACTGGCGGTCCTGCAAAGCAGTCGAAAACGGCCGTGTGGGGGTTGCGGTTAAATATTGGATTGCTGTTCTGGGCGTTACTTGCGGGGAGCAACCTGAGAGGTTTTCCGAGTACGGCCTGGGGGGAGACCATAGGAAGGGTGGACTGGCTCACCCCGGATGCCGAGAAGAGTATTGAAAAAGGTCTGGCTTACCTCGCTGGTCATCAACATCCGGATGGTTCGTTCGGATCTGGGGCTTATCGGGGCAATGTGGCGGTGACTTCGCTTGCGGGAATGGCTTTTCTGGCGGAGGGAAGTCTGCCCGGCCGGGGACGGTTTGGCAAAGAACTCAGCCGAGCGCTGGATTATGTACTGGGGCAATGCCGAGAGAATGGTCTGATTCTCAATGTCGGAGCAGCCAGTCGCGGGCCGATGTACGAGCATGGGTTCGCCACGTTGTTTCTGGCGGAATGCTGGGGATCGGTCTCCCGCCCCGATCTTAAGGACAAGCTGACACGGGCTGTGCGGTTAATTGTGAACACGCAAAATGACGAAGGTGGGTGGCGGTATCAACCTCAGAAACTGGACGCGGATATTTCTGTAACGGTGTGTCAGATCATGGCCCTGCGAGCCGCCAGAAACGCAGGTATCTATGTTCCCAAGAATACCGTGGAGCGCTGCGTGGCTTATGTGCGACGGTGCCAGAATCCAGATGGTGGCTTCCGTTATATGAGCGTACCGGGAGAAAGCGCTTTCGCAAGGTCCGCTGCGGCGCTGGTCGCGTTATTCAGTGCTGGGATTTATGAGGGAGAAGAGATAGATCGTGGTATTAACTATCTGTTGCGCTTTGTTCCGGAACCCGGTGTTATCAGACAGGAACCGTACTACTATTATGGTCACTATTATTGTGTACAAGCTATGTGGCAGAAGGGAGGAGCCGCCTGGCACCGGTATTTCCCTGCGATTCGGGATGACCTCGTGGCGCGGCAGCAACCTGACGGTTCGTGGAGCGACCCGATCTCACCCGAGCTCGGAACCGCCATGGCCCTTCTGGTGCTGCAACTTCCCTACCAGTATTTACCTATTTTTGAGCGATGACTGGCAGCGAGGCTTCGGCATCCGAAGGGTTTACACAGGACGGCACGTGCAGTCAATAATATGTGTTCCATAGAAAAGGAAAACGGCTTACGATCCCTGCGAATGTGTCATCTGGAGCAATATGTATACAGAATTTAAACATGTGCTTTTTTTAAATAAAAACCATCGCCTTCTCCGAAGGTGGTCTCGATTGCTTTGCCCGCTTTTGTGGTGTGTTCTTTGGTGGCACGCGCTTCTGGCTACAGGTCTGTGTGAAGAAGGGAAGAGTTATCCGGTGGCGCGGCTGCTCAGCGGAGAAAACAGGCAAGGCGTGTTGGTCGGCTGGGAGCAAGGCCAATTACTCTTTCGTGCTGGAGATAGCCTGTGGAAGTGCCCAATTGAGGAACTGGTTTACTGGGGAGAACTCTCGGATGTCCAGGGCCCAAGCTGTCTCTTCTTGCAAGATGGGTCAGCGCTGGCCGGTCGGTTGACCGCCGTCACAACAGACGAGTTAGGCTGGGTCCATCCCGAACTGGGGGAACTTCGCCTTCCCCGAGTTGTATGCGCCGGGGTAGTTCTGAAGAATCCGCGGGACCCGACCTTGAAGGATCGATTGATGGGCACCCTGCTGGAAGAGGGGGAGGGCGTGCTTTTTCTAAATGGTGATCAACTGGCCGGAGAACTAAGGAACTGGGCGGGCGGCGAAACTCTGACAGTCAGCAGTGTTTTGGGGGAGCAATCCTTTCCGCTTGTCAATCTGAGAGCATTGCGGTTTCGTAAATCGGGAACAACCGCCGTTATTCCCGCGGCTCAGAGCGAGACACGCGTTTGGATTGGCCTGGAAGATGGCAGTCGGATTCTGATTCGCATTGACTCGCGGGGAGATGAAAAGCAGCATGATGCGGAAGCAGGCGGATCACGACCATCTCCGTATGGTGATCAGGTGCTGAGAGCAAGCTTGGCAGGAAAGATTGTGACTATTCCGTTAAAGGCCGTCTGTTTTGTACAGGTGCTCAATAAAAACATCGTCTATCTCTCGGATTTAGAACCGGATCGCTATTTGTTCGTCCCGTTTCTTGAGTATGTGAGGCCGTATTATCGGGATCGAAACAATCGAGGGGGGCTGTTGCGGGTGAATCGACGGGTGTACATCAAGGGTCTGGGAGTCTATAGTGCCAGTCGGCTCACTTATAGTTTGAAAAAGCAATTTGAGAGGTTTGAATCTGAGTTAGCGCTCGATGATCTATCACAGGGGGCAGGAAGTGTGGTCTTTCGCGTCCTTGTGGATGGACAGTCGCGAAGCGTCGTGGGGCCGGTTCGCGGCAACGAGAACCCCCGGCCGATCCAGGTGGATGTACGGGGAGCGGAACGAATCGATCTTGTAGTCGAATTTAGTGAGCGAGCTGACGAACTGGACTATGCGGATTGGCTGAACGCGCGACTCATCCGGTCGGTATCCAGCCAGCCGTAATTCACCCGCCGCAATTCAGGTGAGTGGTGGCATTCGGTCGAGTCACCTACCGGTGCCGGAATCTCAGGCGCCAAACTTGGCGAGTCGGCCTGCATGGGCGAGCGCGAGGGGCATGAGGTACATGGCCTCGAAGTGGCCCAGGCCCCCGTGGAGACACGCTCGTTCGCTGAATTCCGTGGCCCCATCCGGACGGCAGGTATCTGCCACCAGCAGCGTGGGCACAGGATGCCAACTATGGCTCTTCAACTTGGCCGGAGTGCTGTGATCGCCGGTGACGATGAGGACGTCGGGGCGAAGGGCCTCGACTCTGGGGATGACGGAGTCGAACTGCTCGATCATCTTGACTTTGGCGTCGAAATCACCATCTTCCCCCCGAGAATCCGTGTATTTGAAGTGAACGAAAAAGAAATCGTAGTCGGTTTCTTTCCAGGCCTTTTCTAGCACGTCTATCTCTTCATCGAGAGTGGAGGGCTGGCCCAGCAGATCCATTCCGACCAGGCTTGCCAGCCCCTTGTACATCGGATAGACGGCAATGGCGGCAGCTTTCAGGCCATAGGCTTCCCGATACGAGGGAAGGTCCGGGCGTTTGGAAAATCCGCGCATGGTCAGCCCATTGGCTTTGGGGTGCTGACCGATGATTTTTCGAGCCTCGGTGATGAACTGACGGGCGATTTGGGCGGTTCTCTGGCTGGGTTCGTCGTGGGCCTGAGGATCAAGCGGAGGGACGCCAACCTGTTGGGGATCGGTGTCGGCTACATTGGCTCCCAGACCCGGGGCCCGAAACACGACCACAAAACGGTGTTCTTTCACCGGTTCCACGAACACTTCCACCCCGGGGATACGGATGGCCTTGAGCTTTTGAACCAGGGCGGCGCTTTCTTCGGTAGGAATGCGGCCTGCCCGCCGATCGATAATCCGGCCTTCGCCGTCCAGGGTGCAGAAATTGCAACGGATAGCGATATCATCCGGGCCAACGGCAAAGCCGATGCCTGTGGCTTCCAGGACGCCACGACCGATCACGTATTTGAGTGGATCGTAACCGAAAAGCCCCAGATGTCCCGGGCCACTCCCAGGTGTGATTCCCGGCTTGATGGGCGTCATAAGTCCACAAACGCCCCGGCTCGCCAGGCGGTCGAGATTGGGTGTTTTGGCGGCTTCCAGCTCGGTTGGTCCGCCGGGCTGGAGGGGAAGACCGCCCAGTCCATCGGCCACCATGAGAATGATCCGGCCGCCTTTGTCCTCCTTAAGCTCCGCAACGACTTTTTGAATATCCATGTCGGCTACCTCGAATGTTCTTTTTGTCCAGTGAAATGGCAACGCCACAGGCCAGCACTTTGTCGCTTCCGAGATGAAACCTCTACAAACAGTTTTAACTACCACGTTTGACCGCCGTCCGCAAGGGGCTTGGCGTCTGGACCAGCCGCACTTTTGTGAAAACTACAAGATATCGCGGGCACAAGATGTGGTAGGGGCAATTCATGAATTGCCCCTACCGTTTAACCAGTAACGGGACCCGGCAGTGGGGGCGCGGCCGACGACATGGATCATCCAAACGTTGGGAATTGGCCCTGGCAAGGAGGTTCCTTTGAACCGAATTCCGCTCCCACACAAGCCCGTGTGGTGTTCGCGTTTCGATTGGCGGAGGAAAAGTGGCGATGTGTCTGGCTTGGCGGTTCTCCGCGAAGGGTTACAATCATGGGGGCAACTTGTGACATTGCCGAGCCGCTAACCGGCAAAATTTGTAAAGATGGCGTGAACTCGCAAATTGCAGACACTTGACGCCCTGCGAACAATTTTGAGTTCCTTTGGCAAGGCATGGCATAAAGGCCAGGTGGTGTGTTCATGTGCCATCTGTCCCGATCGGCCCGAGTGAATGAGGAGTGAATGTGATGAGACGTGCAAAGATCAGCATTATTGGAGCGGGGAATGTGGGAGCCACAACGGCTCACTGGTGTGCGGCGGCTGAGCTGGGCGACATCGTTCTGCTGGATATTCCCGAGGTGGGTGATATGCCGAAGGGAAAGGCCCTCGACCTGATGCAGGCCGGGCCAATTATGGGTTTCGATGCCAAGATCACGGGCACGAGCAATTACTGGGACACGGCGGACAGTGATGTGGTGGTGATTACTGCTGGCATTCCGCGAAAGCCGGGAATGAGCCGGGATGACTTGCTTGCCACCAATGCCAAAATTGTGGGGAGTGTGGCAGAGCAGGTCAAAAAGACAAGTCCAAACGCCATCGTGATTGTGGTCAGTAATCCACTCGACGCGATGGTTCAAAGAACGTGGCAGGTGACCGGGTTTCCGCCATATCGCGTGATGGGTCAGGCGGGTGTGCTCGACACGGCGCGGTTTCGCACTTTTGTGGCGATGGAGCTGGGTGTGAGCGTGGAGGACGTGTCCGCGATGCTCCTGGGCGGGCACGGGGATACAATGGTCCCGCTTGCCAGTTGCAGCTCGGTAAGCGGCATTCCGTTGACCCAGCTTCTGCCCAAAGAAAGGATCGATGCCATCGTGCAGCGGACGCGGGACGGCGGTGCTGAAATTGTGCAACTCCTTCAAAAAGGGAGTGCGTATTATGCCCCGGCGGCGGCCACGGCACAGATGATTGAGGCAATCATCAAGGATAAAAAGCGACTTTTGCCCTGTGCGGCCTATTGTGATCGTGAATACGGTGTAGGGGGCTACTACATCGGGGTGCCGGTGATTCTTGGCAAGGATGGAGTGGAGAAAATCATCGAACTTCAGCTCACGCCGGAAGAAAAGGCGGCCTTTGAAAAGAGTGTCCAGGCGGTCAAGAATCTGGTGGAGACGATGAACAGGCTCCTGCGGGGTTGATCGCAAGGGGTTGGGGGCCCTTTTGCGGCATCGTCGGGGTAATGCCGGCTCAAGAGGGAACGGCAATGCCCGTGGCGATCGAATTTTGTCTCTCCGTTGCTGACCGATGCCATGTTGGTGTTGTTAATAGCGCTACATTGGCGTCTCGGATAACGATGTGATGGGAAAGACGCGTTGACAGGGCGGCATCGCTGCGGTAAAACCCTTGTTTACTTACCGCGTGTGGGGATGCCGGGTCGGGCGAAAAACATCGTGGAGTACGTCACTTTGGGGGAGTTTTTGTTTTTCGCCAGACTCGGTGGGTTTGCCGTCGCGGGAGCACTGTCAGCCGGCAAAGCCAGCGGGGAAAGTTTTTCACGTCTTTGACGTTTTTGACGTTAGGGTAACTGCTGGCCCAATGGCTGATGGGGACTCTTTTTGGCACGCGAAACAGTGACTTCTTCAACCACCGGGAGTCTCGTGATGGAAGATCGCAACTCTTTCGCGGAGGGAATGTTTGCCGAAGGATCAACTCTGGCAGGCAGCGAACGCAAAGAGATCACCCGTCGACGTCACAGTTTACCTCGTGCGATTGTTGCGCCTCTTCATTACGAGCCCAACTATGAATATCCGCTCCTGGTGTGGCTTCACGGCACGACGGGAGATCACGAGAACGAACTCCTCCATGTCATGCCCCAAATCGATTTGCGGAATTATGTGGCCATTGCTCCACGAGGAGTTGAAGTGGGGGCAGATGATAAGGCGTGGGGCTGGCCGCAAACACCTGAAGGCATCGCTGAGGCGGAAGCAAGGGTGTTTGAGCTTATCGAGACGGCGGCCAAACGTTTTTGTATCGCCCGACGCAAGATTTTTCTGGTGGGACACAGCACGGGCGGGACGATGGCGCTGAGGCTCGCATGGCGTTGGCCGGAGGTTTTTGCGGGTGTGGTTTCCCTGGGTGGACCTGTACCGTGTGGGGAGAGACCACTAGCACGCTATCGCGAAGCGCGCCGCCTGCCGATTTTACTCGTTGTGGCGGGGGAAAGTCCGACGTATTCACCGGCATCTGCAGCGTGTGATCTTAAGCGGCTCCACATGGCGGGAATGAATGCGGTGTTGCGTCAGTATCCGGGATCGAGCGAACTGAGCCCGCTTGTTTTGGCGGATGTGAATCGTTGGCTCATGGAACTAGTCCTCACTTTGTAGCCTGCGCATGTTGGAGAGCTCGATGCCTGGCGCGTCGCGCCGGGTGCGAGCTTCGGTTCTCGCCTGGGCATTGAGCATCGCTTCTCACAGCCGCACGGTCGCAGACCCGCCCAATTGCACGGCTGACCAATTGGTCTAGACTCCATTCACGAAATTTGGTACAGCTTGGTGTCCCGGAGGTTGTGATGAATCGGTCGGAACAAGCAGGAGGATCTCCACTGCCGACGGAGGGGAGTTATGTCTCGACGTGAATGGAAGATGGCCGTAATCATCGGGCTGGTAGGATGTCTGGTTTCACTTGCGGGGATGGCATGGGCAGCGACTTCGGCACCTTCCAGCCAGCCGGCGAGTTCCTCTGGGCTGAGTCTCCCCAAGTTGCCCAACCCGTTTGCGGCAATCGGTCAGGGTTTGAAGAAGGTTGGTGACGGCTTGGCCTCGCTCGTTCCGCACAAATCGCCTCCGCCTCAGCGGTCACAGTTCTATCCTCCCGGAGCGGTCAAGAAGCAGGAAGAGAAAAAGTCGTTTTTCGACCGCCTTTTCAAACCGAAGGAACAGCCAAAGAAAATCGATTCGGTTTATGATTGGATGGGGCAGGAGCAGGTGTTGCCGTAGGGGACATTTTCGTCGTCGGATGGTTAGGGCCAGGAACCGGCCATGGATGGTATTTCCAAAGCAATGTGGCAAGTGATCCTTGTGCTTCTGGTTTGTCTGATAACGAGCTCATGGGGCGCTGGGTGTGCAGCCCTGCCGTCCGACGGAAAAGCCTTTACCGGGCGAACCGATACCCAATTTAAGCAGCGGGTGGCTTCCGATCCTTTTCCTACCGCCCAGCAGGCCGGGGTCCTCTAAGTGACAGTCCAGCCGGCGAACCGGTGGAGTGCCCATGCCTTTTTTACGCAATCGCACCATGAGAAAATTGGTGTGACGACTGGGTTTGTCCTGCCCGCCGTGGGAAAAGGGTGGGATTTTCGGGAAGCCCTTGCCCACGAGTGAGATTCACCGCGGAAGGACCTGCTTGTCAGCCCCGGATTCTGATATTTCACAGTGCCCTTCCCCAGTCGGGCTCCGTCTGCATGGTTCAATCTTGTTCAAATTGAGGGGCAATTCACAAGTTGTCCCCTACCGGGTATTGGGCCCTGGGCTTGTTGCAGATCCTACCGAAAAGCGGGACTGAGTCCAGGTGATGGCTTCCTGCGTCCCGTCTTTTCTGCCCGTTTTCCCGACCAACCGGCTCATTGGCCATGACCGTTTGCTGGTCGTCATCGTGTGTTCGCAAGCAGGCGGGCAAATTTATTGCTCTTTTCTGGCAGTGTAGCCAATAATAAAGGACAGAATTGGTAAAAAGCATGCCGTGCTGCCTACCGTTGCGGTTTCGATAAGCGATGCCTGACCGTCTGGTCCAAAAATTCGGTGGGTTTTTCATTCCGTTTGGAGTGTTGTTTCTCCTGCTTTGCGGGAATGCCCTGTATTTAGCGGGGATTTCCTGGACGGAGCGCGTGACGGGCTGGAGCCTTCAAAACTATGCTTATCAGTATGCTTTTCTACTCCACCTTGTGGGGGGATTTCTCTTTGTCGGGTTGTTTATCGCATTTGCGGTTAGCCACGTGCTCCCAAGGTGGCGGTGGCGCCGTAAGCGGGTGGGAATCTGGGGACTGGTCCTGCTTCTGGTGCTCACGGTCTTATGTTTGACCGGCGTTCTTCTCAGCCGAATCGGTCCGTTTGTCGTGAAAGCACCACTCCTGCGGAGTACCCTCTACTGGGCACATCTCGTCGCACCGCTGCTGGCCGTCGGGATTTACGTGGGCCACCGTTGGGCAGGCGGGGCTTTTTCCTGGCGAAGGCTCGTCCAAGGTGGGGTTGCCGCTCTGCTCATAGGGATGTTGTTCTTCGGATTTCACTGGTTTGATCCCCGCTTTTTGAGGACAAGGCGTCCTCAGGAAGGGACACGGTATTTTGAGCCGTCCCTAGCTCGGACGGCATCGGGAGGGTTCATCCCTGCCGGGGTACTGATGGACGAGCACTACTGCAAGGATTGCCATCCTGATGTCCACAAACAGTGGGCGGAGAGTGCGCACCGCTTCAGTTCCTTCAACAACCCCGTCTATCTGGCGTCGGTTCGGGAGACCCGGCAGTTTTCCTTGTCGCGGGAAGGAACAGTTCGGCGTGCCCGGTGGTGTGCCGGTTGTCACGATCCGGTGCCGTTTTTCTCTGGGGCATTTGACGATCCGAACTTCGACGACGTGCACGATCCGCTGGGGCAGGCCGGTCTGACCTGCACGAGCTGCCACGGCATCGTGGAAATCAACTCGGTGCGGGGAAACGCTGATTACGTGATCGAAGAGCCTCTCCATTACCCATTCGCGTTCAGTACCAATCCCGTTCTTCGGTGGATCAATCATCAGCTTATCCTGGCCAAGCCGGAATTTCACAAGCGGACGTTCCTCAAGCCGTTTCACCGCACAGCCGAGTTTTGCTCCGTGTGCCACAAGGTTCACATTCCAGAGGCCCTGAATGATTACAAGTTCTTGCGGGGCCAGAATCATTACGACTCATTTTTGCTCAGTGGGGTATCGGGTCATAGCGTGAGAAGTTTCTATTATCCCCCGGTGGCCAAAGAAAACTGTGCGGAATGTCATATGCCACCGGTGGCGTCGCAGGATTTCGGAGCGAAAACCTACGCGGGAGTAGCGGGATTGGCGGTTAAAAGTCATCTGTTTCCGGGGGCCAACACCGCGCTACCTTATTTGCGGGGACGGGACGATGTGGTGGCTGAACACCAGGCCTTTTTGAAAGACGTTCTGCGGATTGATCTGTTTGGCCTGCGTTGGGGAGCGACCGTGGACGGGCCGCAGGCCGCCCCCTTGCGACCTCGGGTGCCACTTCTTGTGCCGGGGCAACCGTATGTGCTGGAGGTTGTCGTGCGGAATCTGAAGACCGGCCACGCCTTCACCCAGGGGACAACGGATTCCAATGAAGTTTGGATCAATCTCCGGGTGGAAGTGAATGGCCAACTGATGGCGGAAAGCGGTGCACTGGACGCCAAAGGTGAGGTCGATCGGGACAGCTATTTCCTCAACGTGTTCATGCTCGATAGAAACGGAAATCGGATCGCACGGCGAAATCCCCAGGACATCTTCGTTCCGTTGTACGACCATCAGATTCCTCCCGGTGCCGCGGCCGTGGTGCACTATTTGTTGGATGTCCCCCGTGAGTGGGCGGGAAAGGAAATCCGTGTGGAGGCGAGGGTCCTTTACCGAAAATTCGACTGGGAGCTGATGCACTTCGTGGTGAGCCAGCGAAAACCGGATGAGCCGCCGATACGTGGCGAGACACCGCAGGGCTACATCAATACGTTACCCATCACAGAAATTTGCCGGGACGTGGTGACGTTGCCCGTTGCGGAGCAAGTCCCCGCGACGGAAGATGCCAAAAACAGCATCGCCTGGCAGGATTCCCGGGAACCGGCTCCGGCGGTGGCGGTTTGGGAACGCTGGAACGATTATGGAATCGGCCTGCTGTTAAAAGGCAAGTCTCAGTTGCGGCAGGCGCGGGAAGCCTTCGAAGAGGTGGAAAAGTTGGGGGTGGTTCATGGGCCGATCAACCTGGCCCGGGCCTATCAGGTAGAAGGGGAACTGGATGCGGCCACCGCGGCTTTACAACGGACAGCACGCTGGCCAGCGGACGAGGTACCGTGGTGGACCGTCAACTGGTTGAGCGCAGTCATTAACCGACAGCAAGGCCACATTAAAGAGGCGGCGGATACGTTGCGGCAGCTTGTCCTGCAGGAACCGCGGGGCGAACTTATCCGTCGCCGATTCGATTTTCGCTGGGATTACGAGGTGATTAACCTTCTCGGCGAAACGCTCTTCGACCTGGCGCGGCGCAATCGAAGTCCGGCGCAGCGTGAGCAAAGGGACGAGTTGCTGCGGGAGGCGGTGGGTGTATTCAAAAGGACCCTCGCGCTGGATCCTGAGAATGTCACCGCGCATTACAATCTGGCGCTCCTCTACCAGATGTTGGGCCAAAATGAGCTGGCCAGCGCTCATCGAGAGGCTCATCAACGTTACAAACCCGACGACAATGCACGCGATTTCGCGGTGGCCGCGGCCCGGGCCAGGTACCCCTGGGCAAATCGGGCGGCAGAGGCCGTGGCGGTTTATCGACTGAAATCGCCGCTGGAGCGAAAAACCAGCACCGCCGTGGCAGCCGCGATGAACGATTCTTCCCCCATGGAACGTGCCGGCGAAAAACAGCCGATTCCAGGAGGGAATCTGCCGTGAGGGTAGCCTTATTAGCCGGCCGGAAGATGCCGGTGTTTGCAACAGGTTGGGGAAGGCAAGGGGAGCATGGCGCTGATCCATCCCCACTTTTGCAAAGACCCCCTGAGACGGCATGGACGCAATTTGCTTCAGGGGCAATTCACGAATTGTCCCTACCGTCAGGTGCCGCCGGGTTGAATTCCACTCCCGCGCGAGCCCGCGTGAACGTCCACGTCCCCATCGGCGGAGAAAAGTGGGGATGCGTCAGGAGGATCGCGTGGCGGGATAAGTGGGTTGGTTTCCATCCCGACGATGGAGTGTGGTGCGTCAGGATTTATGGATCAAAAGCGACGAGCGCTGAAGAAACCACATAAGCAGCTAGCGGGTGAGCAATCTCCTGCAGAGCGATAGATGTTTGTTAAATATCTGTGGCTTATGGTCAATGATCAGGTAAATCGGAAACTATGGCGAAGTGTACCCTGGGTGAGCAGTGCGATGGCCGCTGGCGGCCTGGTGCTGGCCGTCGTGCTTTCTCTCTGGAACCCCTTCAGCAAGCCCCCGGAGACGAAACCGCTGGTGAGTATTCCTCAATTTCGTCCCGCGCCGCCCCGAGAACCACCGGTTGTCATCTTTCATGATGTGACGCAAAAGACCGGTGTGGATTACGTTCACGTAAGCGGGGCATACGGGGAAAAACTTCTACCGGAAACGATGGGTGGTGGATGTGCGGCCTTTGATTACGATAACGACGGACTTTGCGACATTTTATTCGTGAGTGGGATGCCTTGGCCCTGGAAACCGGTGCCATCGGCCTATCGGGGCAGCCTCCGCTTATATAAGAATCTGGGAAATTGGCGTTTTCGCGAGGCGACCGAGGAAGCAGGGTTAGGCGGTGTGCACATCTACGGAATGGGAGTGGCGGTTGGTGATGTGGACAATGATGGTTGGCCCGACCTTTTCATCAGTGCGGTGGGTTCAAACAGGTTCTACCGGAACAAAAAGGGACACTTCGTCGATGCGACCGAGGAAGCCGGTCTGGCGGGTACGGACGATGCCTGGAGCACAGCCGCCACTTTTTTCGACTACGATCGCGACGGCTATCTGGACCTGTTTGTGGGTAACTACGTCAAGTGGTCGCGGGAACTGGATCTCCAGCAGGGATTCCAACTGGTAGGACTAGGCCGGGCCTATGGTCCACCGCTCTCTTTCGGCGCGACTTTTCCCTATCTCTACCATAACCGGGGAGACGGAACCTTCGAGGATGTTTCCGCAAAGGCCGGGATGCACGTCAGGAATCCCGCAACGGGCGGCCCATTGGCGAAGACGCTCGGAGTGCGGGTCGTGGATGTTAATGACGACGGCTATCCTGACCTCGTGGTGGCCAACGATACGGTGCAGAACCTCCTTTTTCTGAATCAACGGGATGGGACTTTCGCCGAGATGGGGCTGGAAAAAGGGATTGCCTTCGATAGCGATGGTCGTGCGAGAGGGGCGATGGGGATCGACGCTGCCTTTTACCGCAATGATCCCTGTTTGGGAGTGGTCATCGGCAACTTTGCCAATGAGATGTCGGCCCTCTATGTGCTGGATCCTCAGGTGGCACTTTTCACTGACGAGGCCGTTGCGAGTGGAATCGGTCCGTTGACCCGACCCGATCTGACTTTTGCTACGTTCTTCTGGGATTACGACCTGGACGGGCGTCTCGACATCCTTTCGGTGAATGGGCACGTGGAGCCTGAGATTTCCCGCGTACAAAGCACGCAACATTTTGCCCAGCCGATGCGGCTCTTCTGGAATGCAGGGCCAGAGGCGGCAGAAGAGTTTATTCCGGTCACGGCCAGTCAGGTGGGCAAAGATTTTTTGGAACCCCTGGTGGGACGCGGCGCGGCGTACGCCGATTTCGATAACGACGGAGATCTCGACCTGGTGGTTACCCAAATTGACCGTCCCGCCAGGATTTTTGAAAACTCCCTGGCTTCCAAGCGTTTTTTGCGACTTCAGCTTGTTGGCACAAAGAGTAATCGTGAGGGCATCGGGGCGTGGGTGGAAGTGCATACGGAGAAAGCCGTTCTCCGCCGAGATGTCACTCGAACACGGGGGTATCTCTCGCAGGTGGAGCCGGTAGTTACGGTCGGCTTGAATGGATTGGGGAAGGTGGAGAAGATTTTGATCCTTTGGCCAAGCGGCGTCGTACAGACACTGTCCCACTGGCGCGAAAATGAACCTCTGACCGTTGAGGAACCTTCAGATTCCCAGTGAAGCACATCTCACAGATTGGTGAGACCGGTCCCCCCAAAGGGCTTGTTTGCCGGGTTCTGAAATCGTATAAATGACAGGTGGGGCAGCTTGGAATTCCGGCACGGACGAGAAGGGTGGGCCAGATTAGTCTGGCCTGATCCTGTTCTGCACAGTGTTGTTCCCGCCTCCCACTTCCATGGCTTGCCAAATTCCCTCCCTAATGGTCGCCCATTGTTACCTTCCCGCTTGTGGTCTCCGTTGCCTTAATATCAACCCCCGTTCTCGCGAGTTGTATGCCGTTAAACCCGGATTGCCGATGGTGAGTGGGTGGCTGCCGCTGATTCTCGTACTGGCCATAGTGTGGGGCGTGGTAACGGCGGCCGTGGCGGAGCAGCCCTCAGCCGCGCCACCTGTCCCGAATGTGCCCCGCCAGATTCATCCCTGGGGGAAGTTCGAAGTAGGGGCGTGGAAAGTGCTCCGCGCCACCACCGAGAGCATGGAGGATGGCGGACGAACGGTCAGCGTGACCGAGACCCGCTTCACCCTGACAGAAGTGACTGACACCTCGCTGGCCATTCGGGTGGAAGTGCTCGTGGAGATGGCGGGCAAACGTTTTCGGACGGAACCCCACGTGGTCCGCCAGGGATTTCATGGCGAACCCCTCGGCGGCGCATTGCAGGTCAGAGATCTGGGAAGTGCGGAACTCGCCATTGATGGACGCACGATTGAGTGCCGGGTCATGGAAGTCAATAACCTGGTTTCCACGGTGCGGACGGTCAGCAAAATCTGGTATTCCACAGTCGTCCCACCCTATGTGGTGAAAAAGGAAGCAACGGCTACGGATACCGCCACCGGCAGAATTCTTGAACAAGCCACCACAGAGATTACAGTGCTGGATGTTCCCTGTCGGGTAGGACGTCAATTGTTGAGCACTTCTCAGATGAAGACGGTGCAACGGTATGACCGCGGCACGGTGACGACATTGTCGCTGGTTTCGCCGGAAGTGCCGGGAGCAATCGTGTGTCAGACTTCGCGGGAGGTAGATCGTGAAGGCCGATTGGTACGCCGCACGACCGTGGAGCTTATTGACTATGGTTTGCAGCCGACCCTGCGGCATCCCGGCGGACTGCGCTGGCATTTCCTTCCCCGTCGAGTCTCTGAACTCCCTCCGGAATGGATCAGGCCGGGACTTCTCCCCGAGCTTCAGGGGCTGCAGTGGTCCACCACAGAAGACTCCTCTGACCGATGAATCGCCTTTTGGCTGATCCTTGCCATCCTGCTTCTCATCCCGGATACTAATACAATTCTCACCCTGAATGTCGTTTTGTGCTTTTCCGGAGAGCCTCGCGATGCAGAACCATCCCAAAGTAATCGGTCACGCCATCACTTTTGACGACGTCCTGTTGTTGCCAGCGTACAGTGATGTTGTGCCTGCTGAAGTGGATGTGAGCACCCGGCTGACAGCCCGCATCCGGTTGAGAATTCCGATTCTCAGCTCGCCGATGGACACCGTAACGGAAAGCGCGATGGCAATTGCCCTCGCCCAGGAAGGCGGTTTGGGCGTCATTCACAAGAATATGTCCATTGCCCGGCAAACAGCGGAAGTGGAAAAAGTTAAGCGGACGGCGAACGGAATTATCGATAATCCCGCCACGCTTCCCCCAACGGCTTCTGCCCGGCAAGCCCGGGAATTGATGGACCAGCTCAACGTTTCGGGAATTCCGATTGTTTTGCCTGACCGAAAACTCGTGGGCATCGTGACGCGACGAGACCTGCGGTTTCTGGGGAATCTCGATGTCTCCGTGGCTGAGGTGATGACGAAAGAGAATCTTGTAACGGCCACGGGGACTATAACGCTCAGCGAGGCTGAGAAGATTCTCATGGAAAAAAAGGTCGAGAAACTTTTGCTGGTTGACGAAGAATTTAGACTGACGGGGCTTATAACGATCAAGGATATCGATAACCAGCGGCGGTTCCCCAATGCCTGCAAGGACGAGTTGGGACGCCTTCGGGTGGGGGCAGCCATCGGCGTCCACGATTACGAGCGGGCGGAAAAGTTGATCGAAAAAGGAGTAGATGTCATCTGCGTGGACAGCGCGCACGGACATTCCGCCAACGTCATCGAAACGGTGCGAGAATTGAAACGCCAGTGGCGGAACCGCGACGTGGATATCATCGCGGGAAACGTGGCAACCTACGAAGGGGCGAAAGCTCTGATCGAGGCGGGGGCCGACGCAGTTAAAGTGGGGATTGGACCGGGATCAATTTGCACCACCCGCGTGGTCACCGGCGTGGGGGTGCCCCAGATTTCGGCGATCATGGCGGCCGTGGAAGCGGCCAAGGAAACCGGAACCCCCATCATCGCCGACGGAGGAATTCGGTATTCGGGCGACATTACAAAGGCCATCGCGGCGGGTGCGCACGCGGTGATGCTCGGTGGTTTGCTGGCCGGATTGGATGAAAGCCCCGGGCAACGCATCCTGTATCGCGGACGCGTGTACAAGGCATACCGGGGAATGGGGTCCCTCGGGGCGATGATTCAAGGTTCCAGCGAGCGCTACCGCCAAGGAGAGCAGCATCAGCCGGAAAAGCTGGTACCAGAAGGGGTGGAGGGGAGAGTGCCATATCGTGGGCCACTAGGGCCCTTTGTCTATCAGCTTGTGGGTGGACTGAAGGCCGGAATGGGGTACTGCGGGGCCCGAAACATCGAGGAGCTGCGGGAAAAAGCCCGTTTCATTCAGGTGACGGTGGCAGGGGTGAGGGAGAGCCATCCTCATGACATCACCATCACGCAGGAGTCACCCAATTACTCCGTGGACTACGAGAGTGAAGAATCCTGAGGTTTGCCGGGCATGGAGGCCTCCGATGACTGCCCGTTCTGCGTTACGTCTGCTGCTCGTCGTACCTGCATTTCTGGGAATTGCCGTTGCGGGCGTTTCGCCATCGGGTTGTTTTGCTGGTGAATGGCGGAACTCTCGGCCGGTTTATGTGAGCAACCCCACCCGTGGTGAGAACGAACCGGGGCAGAATGCAACGTCAACGGCAGTCTCGAAAGTGGTGGAGTTACGGTGGCTTCCCCCCGATCGGGGCATGCCCTCGTCGGGCCCTACCGATGACCGCGAAGTGAACAAGGCTTTTTCTCCAGAAGAGGGGCGAAGTCACCTCGCGAAGGACGCGACGGATTCCGGCACACAAACCGATCGGGCTCTGGCGGTTGCTCTGGAAGTTCCGGTGATCGGGGATGCTGAACCGACGGATGATCCGCTGGCAGACCCGTTTGGTGATCGGCAAGGCTCTCAATCGGCCAAAACTCCCGCCAACGTCGCCGGGCAGGTCGCACAGGTTCAACCGCCTCGACCGCTGCAAACTCCGGCGGAATTGATTCCCCCGCCGTTGCCGGCAGGAGGTAATCAGCCGGAATCGCGCTCCCAGAATCCGTCCCAGAGTAGTGGCGAAACGGGACGAACGCCCGCCCCTGCCGCGCCGCCGGGTCAGCTCTTGGAGACCCTGCCTCAGGGACCGACCGATCAGCGTCCGATGGAAGAACAGCTTGCGCAGGTGCCGGGCGTGGGCAAAGACGAATGTCCGCCGCCCGATCGGCTTCGGAAAATCACGGAGATCACCAACAATATTGCCCCTCAACCGGGAAAGTTCCCCGTCGAATGTCCACTTCAGGGCGGTGAGTTTGTGGAGAGAAACTGGCAGCCGATCGTCTTCACCTGGACGGCCTCTGCCCTGTGCCACAAACCCCTGTACTTTGAGCAGGTGGCCGTGGAACGCTACGGCCATAACCTGGGACCGATCGTCCAGCCCTTCGCGTCAGCGGCGCACTTCTTCCTGACGGTTCCCATGCTGCCGTATAAAATGGGGCTGAATCCCCCGAATGAGTGCATCTATCCACTCGGGTACTACCGGCCTGGGAGTTGTGCGCCGTGGATTCTCGATCCTTTCCCGCTCAGTGTGAGAGCGGCACTGGCTGAAGGTGGCTACTGGACAGCCCTTGCTTTCGCGATACCGTAGCAGCCTGTGTCGGGCGGAGATCGGGCTCAGCTACGTGGAAGCGGGCTAATTCTAACTAATTCTGATCAAAGAGGTTGCAATTTCCGCCGCAGCAGCCGGGCGGCGCGCCACACGGCGGAGTGCTTTCAGCGGAAGAGCCGCCCATGCTGATTGAGATGGCAGGTTTACTCAATTGCTTCAGCACATCCGTGGTGCCACACTGGGGACACCGTGGCTGTTCGTTGTTCCGAATGAGAAGTTCGAAGTGAGCGCCGCATTTCTCGCAGGTGTACTCGTAGATGGGCATCGCTTCTAAACCCTCCCAAAGACATCAGACTCTGTGAAATTGCCATCCATTTTGGAATTGCTGTCGTTCAGCCTTCGCCAGTAGTCAAAAGACACGCTCCTTCCAGCGGATTCAACGCCATTATAACGGCTGATGGCCCTATTTGGGTCCAACCGCAAGGCGGTAAACCGCCTTAGGAAAACGTGCAGGGCGGTGTTGGGGCGGCAGTCCCCTCGGGGGACGGCCGGAGTGCCCGGTTCCCTTACAGGGTAGCATTCTTGTTACGATGCGCCATGACTACGATAGGTGACACGGCTAATCCTGATCCGATCTATCAATCGACGTCTCCAAATACATCGTCTTCGCCGTCATCTAATTGATTCGCCGGGGTCTGATGACCCGCAGGCCGGGTCAAAATGAGGTGATTTCCTGAAACGTGGATTTCCACTCCCCCGGGGAAGTGCTGGCAACTGGTCGGACTCCCTTGACGAACCAGATCTGCCAGTTGAACGAGGTGCTGGCGAGTCAATTTGCGGAGTGGCCATCGTTGCTGTCGCCAGAGTTCGAGGACCATCTGTTGCACCAAAAACGGATGCCGGCAGGTGAGAGTATCCCTTCGGATAACAACTTCCGTGGGGGATTGTGATACCAAACAGGCGGAGATAGCATCATTGACGGCGGTTTCCAGAAAGGCCCAGGCCTCCTGCGCATTGAGCCCCACGCGGAGAACGCCCTTTACGGCGGCCGGGTGAACGCCGCGGACGGCTTCGGGAAGGATCACGTGGCGAATGCAGTTACGGGCAAAATCTGTGGATTCGTTGGTCCTGTCGGAGCGGTAATTCCAGTTGTGGTCGCGCAGATATTGAAGCAACTCTTCACGATGGATGCCGAGAAGAGGGCGGACAAGCGCGGCGGGACCAAACGGCCGGGAACGCGGAATACCGCACAGGCCGCGCAATCCGGTGCCCCGGAAGACGCGGTACAGAATTGTCTCCGCCTGATCGTTGGCAGTGTGGCCGGTTAGGACGTACCGGGCGCCAACATGTTCTGCCGCTTCTCGCAGGGCGTGATAACGCGAGCGACGGGCAGCCGCTTCCAAGCCCAGGCCGGGGGTGTCTTCTGCTTTGACGGGACATACAAAAAGGCGAAACGCCACCCCTGTCTCACGCGCGAGTTCCTCGCAAAAACGGGCATCTTCCTCTGATTCTGCACCTCGTAACTGATGATTGACATGGACCAGGACGAGGGGACCGGCTGTCGAGGGGTGTGTTCGACGGACAAGATGGAAAAGCGCAACACTATCCGAGCCGCCGGAGACCGCGATCACAATGGGCCAGCTCGCACGGCGCTCGGCGGGAAAGGCTTCCAGAAATTTTTTCTCAAGCGGATGAAGGGACATGGGAAATTCTGCGGTGATGATTGCGTTTACAGAAAATTGACAGCAGGTTGGAACTGGAGTTGCGGAGTGGCCGAACCTCGTATATGATATCAATGAGTTAAAAGAGCGGTCACAGCCCCGAAGAGGGGTGGGTGAATTGCTCCAGGAGTGGATGGTAAAAGCAGATCGTCGTAAACCTAGACGGGATGCGAAGGCCTTAGATTTCCTGAGGGTGAGCAAAGGCCGAGAAGACGCCATCCTCTGGGATTTCCCCTGGAGGAATCAGTTGAGTAACCTTTGACCGGAGTTCCGGTCGTGCAGCGACCGGGGCTTTTTGACGCACAGGTTATGGTCGGTATTCTCCTGCTGGTAGTCGTCGTCATTGCGTGGATCGCCTGGGAAGTCCAGGTGGGCGGTGCGGGAGTGTTGCCTGGCGGACGGGCCGCGCAACTCGGTGCTTGCCCAACTCGGATTCTACCGCACTGCGAAGTTCCCGGCTTGCTTCCCGTGAAGGAAGAACAGCGGGTCTCGGATTCGCAGCGCCAGGCACAATCTGCTCCCAGCGCCATCGATTCGGCTGTATGGCGAACGGGCGTACTTTATGACGAAGGCGAGTTGAGTCACAGATGGGCTGTTCCTCCGCTGGGGTCAGCCGGGAGTGGAGTGGCTCGTCTGCGAATTCAGACAGGACCGGCCGGGCAGTCTTCTCGCCTTTTCTCTGTGTGGTTCCTTCGGTGCAGGAAAGAGGGACCCGGCTGCATGCCTTGTGCAGGACTGGGGAAATTTCTCTTGAGTTTTGCTCTTCCTGCCCTCAAGTAAGGTTTCGCCACCTCGCTCGGAGTCTCAGGTGATCAAGGCCCTCGCCCCGAAAGAAAGTGAGGGCGTTGGCCGTGTTCGAACCAAACCAGCTTATCTTTCTGGCAGTCGTTTGTGTCCTTGTAGCGGGGTTGACGTTCACTGTCACCAAATTAATCGATTATCTGCGGCGCAAAGACGCTGAGTCTGAGGCCAAGCGGATTGTCGAGCAGGCCCAGCGAGAGGCGGAGGATCTCAAGCGGCGGACGGAGCTGGAACTCAAGGAGCGGGATCTTCAGGAGCGGGCGGCGCGGGAAGCGGAATTTCAGAAAATCCGCGAAGAACTCCATCAACGAGAGCGGGCCCTCGAGAAGCGGGAAGATGCCGTCGAGGAGCAGGCCGCCCAGCTTCGCCGTCAGGAACAAATCGTGGAGACCACGCAGCGCCGCCTCACAGAGCGGTTGGAGGAGGTCAACCGGCGCAAAGAGGAGCTTCAGAAGTTGCTTGATCTGCAAAGGCAGGTCCTCCATGAGGTGAGCGGCCTGAGCCGGGAAGAGGCCACCAAGCGACTCCTTGAGCTTCTCGAATCGCAACTCCAGCAAGAAGTGGGTGCGCTCGTTCTCAAATACGAGCAAAAGTTGCACGAGATGTGTCAACAGAAAAGCCGAGATATTCTTCTGACGGCCATCCAGCGCTACGCGGCGGCCCACACTGCGGAGACGACAACCAGCACGGTCGATATTCCCAACGATGAGATGAAGGGGCGGATTATCGGTCGGGAGGGCCGCAACATTCGTACATTCGAAAAGCTCACAGGCGTGGATGTCATCATCGATGACACCCCCGGTGTGGTGATTGTCAGCGCATTCGACGCTGTTCGGCGGGAAATTGCACGAATTGCCCTCAATAAACTGATTGCGGATGGACGGATTCATCCCTCCCGAATCGAGGAAGTGGTGGCAGAGACCCAGCAAGAGATGGACGAGTTCATTCGCCAGATGGGGCAGGCGGCGTGTCAGGAAGTCGATATTCGTGGGCTCCATGAGCGTCTTATTTACATGTTAGGAAGGCTCCACTTCCGCACGAGTTACAGCCAGAATGTGCTTCGCCACTCCATCGAGGTTGCTTTCCTCGCCGGGATGATTGCGGACGAGCTCGGTCTTGACGGAGCCCTGGCCCGGCGGTGCGGTTTGCTGCACGACATTGGCAAGGCCGCGGACCATGAGGCGGAAGGTGGACATCCGAAAATCGGTGCGGATCTTCTCCGCCGCTATGGCGAACCGCCGGAAGTCATCCATGCTGCAGCGGCCCACCATGAGGATTTGCGGGTGGAAAATCCTTACACCGTCATTGTGGCGGCGGCGGATGCCTGCAGCGCTTCCCGACCGGGAGCCCGTCGAGAAACGCTGGAACGCTACATCAAACGCATGGAAGAGCTGGAGAGCATCGCATCGAGCTTCCCGGGCGTGGAGCAGGCCTACGCCATTCAGGCTGGGCGAGAGCTCCGTGTCATGGTGAATGCGAAGGAAACCACGGACGAAATTGCGGCGAAAATCTGCCGGGACATTGCCCGGGCCTTCGAGGAAAGACTCAATTACCCCGGGGAGATCAAAGTCACGGTACTTCGGGAAACTCGCTGTACAGAAATCGCGCGTTGAGAATAGGGCCGCCAAAGGCGGGAGATTTGTGGGTCAGATCGGGAGAGTGGAGCAAGGGTTTGCCAGAGCCTCGTGATCGTCTGCAACGAAAGGCGCTTCCGTGCGATTGATGCTGATCGGTGACGTGGTGGGAAAACCGGGCCGGCGAATCACATGCCGGGCCCTGCCGCTCCTGCTGCGAATTTTTCGGCTCGATTTCATCGTCGTTAACGCCGAAAATGCCGCCGGCGGATCCGGATTGACCCCCGAACTTTTTTACGAACTGGTGGAAGCCGGAGCCCATTGCATCACGATGGGCGACCATATTTACGCACGGCGTCAACTGGAACCTGTTCTGCGGTCGGATTCCCGGATCGTCCGGCCTGCGAATTACCCAGCAGAAGCACCTGGTCGGGAATACACCATTCTATCAGCGGTTAACGGGGAGCCTGTGGCGGTCATCAGTCTTCTGGGGCGGGTGTTCATGCGCCCGGTGGACTGTTACCTGGCGGCTGCCGACCGGGTCCTCAGTCGCTTGTCCAGTTCGGTCAAGGTGATTTTGGTGGATTTTCACGCTGAGGCCACCAGCGACAAGCAGACGCTGGCCCGGTATCTGGATGGGCGGGTCTCCGCCGTGCTGGGAACCCACACCCATGTTCCCACGGCCGATGAACAGATCCTTCCCGGCGGGACGGCCTTTCAGTGCGATGTGGGCATGACGGGGCCTCACGAGAGTATCATTGGACGGCGGATTGACCGGGTGCTCCACACCACCCGAACGTTTGAGCCGACGCCGTTCGACGTGGCCACGGATGACGTCCGCCTCAATGGCGCTATCGTGGAAGTGGACCCGACCACCGGTAAGGCGCAGGCAATTTGGCGCGTTTGTTTGCGTGAGGACGATCTAAGGGAACCGACCTTGTCTCAAATCGCTTCTCGCGTTATGCTTCGCCCCAGCCAACAGTTGTCATGACCGAGTTACTGAAAACCGGTAACGGATGCAATCCGTCAACAGCAAAGTGTCGTAACCGTCGTGATGACCGGCGGCTGAGACCCCTGGAGCGGATAGCTCGTTTAACGTTTGGCTTTGTGGTGCTGGGAGTTTTGGGGACGGCCTGGCCCCTACAGCCCTCCCCCAGCGGCTTTGGAACGCATGAGCAACTGGGATTACCCCCGTGCGCGATGGTGCGGTGGTTCGGATTGCGGTGTCCGACTTGCGGGATGACCACGGCGTGGTCGCACTGCGTGCGGGGTCAGTGGCGACAGGCGCTGCGGGCCAGTGTCAGCGGCACGATGTTGGCGGTGGCGGCGGCTGTCGTGGGGCTGGCGGCTGTGGTTTCCGGCTTGACCGGCATCAGCGGACCGAAAATCTCAATGGCAGCTTTCAATCAAACCCTCCTCACTGTACTGGGGGTGATTGTGGGGGAATGGGTGATCCGGATGGTGTTCCGGTTGTGGTAACGTGGTGAGGGTACCAAGCGCAACCGCCGGCGGCAGGTTTGATCTTTCCTCGTTGTGCAAAGGATGGCCATGAACAGGTTGGGTTGGATTGGTAATCGGCAAGCCGCATGGATGACGGTTTGTCTTGTGGTGATACTGGCGAGTGGTGGTTGCAGTGCCCTGGCAACCGCACTTTGGGTCACAGGTCAATCCGATGTGAAGCCGGAGTTCGCAGGACTGAAGGACAAGAAAGTGGCCATCGTGGCCCGACCGGTGATCAGCCTCAGTTATCGGGACGCCCATGTGGATAAGGCGCTGGCCCGGCGGATCCACGCCATTCTGGTGCAGCGAGTCCCGAAGGCCCAGTGGATCGATCCACAGAAGGTCGAGCAGTGGATGGACGAACACGACTGGGAGAGCTATGTCGAGGTGGGACGCGGGGTCGGGGCGGATATGGTGATCGGAGTCGATATCGAGGCCTTCAGCCTGTACAAAGGACAGACGGTCTACCAGGGGACGGCAACCCTCCGGGTGACTGTCCACGATTGTGCCACCAATCAGCAGGTCTTTGAGAAGACACTTGACCAGATCAATTATCCCCCCAACAGCGTCATACCAACCTCTGAACTGCCGGAATCGGATTTTCGCAAAGAGTTTGTCTCTGTGCTGGCAACTGCTGTCGCGCGGCTGTTCCACTCTTACGATCCCCGCGAGTTCTGGGCACTGGACGCCAAGGCGATTCGTTAGATCTCTTGGGTCGCTTTGCCCAGAGAGGGCAGGTCTGAGTCATACCCGCTTTGGCTCGCCCGCCAGCCAGTAGCCCGAACCTCGCCGAAGCCTTCCGCGGGAGCGAAAATCGCCTCGGAGGGACCTGCTTGTTAGGTCCGTCGCTCGATGTCGGATCATCCATTCCTTTTCCCCGGGCACGACAAGCGTGCCCCTCCGAAAAGATTTTGGAGGGATGCGCCTGTTGGGTCGGCGATGTGAGGTTCGATGATGGATCGGTGTTTACCGGGGACTGAAGTCCCGCGATGAAAGCGGGGCTAAAGCCCCGCACTCCATGGAGTGCGGCGATTCATCGCCGCTTTTCGGTGAAGGCTTCAGCCTTCACCCACCTTGGCGATTTCAGATGTTTTGCCGGGAGCACGACAAGCGTGCGCCTGCGAACGATTTCTCGGAGGGACCCGCTTGTCAGGTCCGTCGCTCGATGTCGGATCATCCATTCCTTTTCCCCGGGCACGACAAGCGTGCCCCTCCGATTTCTTTTTTGCTGGAGGGATGCGCCTGTCGGGTCCGCCGTTCAGGCTTCGATCGTCCATTCCGCCTCCGGGGGCACGACAAGCGTGCCCCTCCGATCCGAAGGTAGGGGCAAATCATGAATTGCCCTTACGAGACGCGGCGCCCGTTTTATCGCATCGATTTTTTCGAAACTGGCGATGCTTCAAACAGTCGGCGCGTTGACGGTTTCCCCTCAAACTGGGTACGATTGGGGAAGGATCTAAGGGCTCTGGAACAAGGGAAATGCACGATTCGTCCAAGATAGGGCAGGGTACGTGGAATAGCCCGGCGTAAAGCCTGGCGTGCGAGCACGGGGAGATCGTCTGATGCGCCGAAAAAGAGTTGTCGCGGCAGTGGTTTGGGCGTCGGTGCTGGTTTGGTTGATGGGCACATGCGGACTGAATACATGTGCAATTGCGCAGGTTCGCCCTCAGGCACCTGCAGCGAACCAGGCTCCTCGCCAGGTGCAACCGCCTGCTCCGCCCTCACAACCGGCGCCGCAACGGCCGGTTCCACCGGCTGCGGCGCCTGCTCCCAAGCCGCCAGCTCCTCCCACCACATCGCAGCGACTTCCCGCTCCGGTGGAGGTGAGCGGGACGGACCTCTTGACCAAGGATGGGGTGCAGCTTCAGGCGACATATTACCCCAGCAATAAAGGAAAGGATGCCGCGGTTGTGATGCTCATCCACGGCTGGAAAGGGAGCCGGAGAGATTTCGATCGGCTGGCGCCGTTCCTCCAGCAGCAGGGTTATGCGGTGTTTGTGCCCGATTTGCGTGGTCACGGTGCTAGCACGCAGCGGCTTCTGCCCACGCCGACCACAATCACCGTGGACAAGATGCCGCCCACGGAAGTTGCCCGGATGGTGGATATGGACCTCGAGACGTGCAAGCGGTTTTTGCTCCAGAAGAATAATGCGGGGGAACTCAATATTGAAAAGCTTTGTCTTTTAGGACTGGACGTGGGCGCGACTGTGGCCTTGGATTGGGCTCGCCTGGATTGGAGCTGGCCGGTGTACCCCGGACTCAAACAGGGCCAGGATGTGAAGGCGCTGATTCTCGTTTCTCCGAAGTGGTCGGTGCCCGGTCTGAATGTCCAGGCCGCCATGTCACATCCAGGTGTAACCAAGGCCCTCTCGATCTTCCTGATTGTGGGAAAGGACTCGAGCAAAGATTTGGCTGACGCCCAGCGGATGTACAACATTTTTTCGCGATTTCATCCGACCCCAAAAGAGGAGAACCCGGAACTGCAGGATCTCTACTTTGCAAAGCTTCCAAGCACGGCGCAGGGGAAGGATCTCTTACTCCGCTTTGAACAGCCGCTCTTTCAATCGATTGCCTACTTCGTCGAGCACCGGGTAGCTAAGCAGCCATTCCCGTGGCAGGACCGGTCTAAGCGAAAAGACCAGTGATCAAGCCGTTGAGTCCATCGGCCATGATCGTTCTGCCATAGTGCTGACTCGTTTCCACTTTTCCTCTGCCGATAGAGAACGGGCGTCCACAGGGGGTTGCGACGGAGCGAGATCCAGCCCGGAGGGGCCTATTGTCACGTCCGTTTCCCAACGGCAGAGCAAACTTGCCTTGCGGTGGGCACGACAAGCGTGCCGCTGCGATTTGACGGTAGGGGCAATTCGTGAATTGCCCCTACATTGTCGGAGGGACCTGTTTGTCAGGTCCGTCGCTCGATGTTGGATCATCCATTTCTTTTCACCGGGCACGACAAGCGTGCCGCTCCGATCTGAAGGTGAGGGCAATTCGTGAATTGCCCCTACCCCTGTACACAGCGGCCCGGTTCCACCCGGGGCCCGTCGCTGAATCTGACTAATCTGTGCTCTGAGGTTGGAGGGCCGGTAGAACGATTTCCGTGCCGATGGGGAGCAGGTCCGGGTCTGGGATTATTGACCGGTTTGCTTCGAAGATGACCCGCCATCGGCCTGGGTCGCCGTAGAATCGCCGGGCAAGGTCCGGGAGGGTATCGCCGTCCTGAATGCGGTAGCGGAGGGTCTCTCGCCCGACCGTCTTGCGACTTTCAGACGTTTGCAGAGATTCTCGTGAACTCCCCAGCAACCGTGAATCGTTGGCAGAGGGAACCTGTTTTCCACTTCCATCATGGAGAGTATTCTCGGCGAGAGACTCGCGGCCGGTTCCGTTTCTCTCGTTGTGAGCCACGAATTGACCGGCAGGATACCGCTCGGGAATCGCCGGGGGCTTTTGATTGCTGAGTGACAACAGAAGGTGGGTTTCCGGAGCCGCTATGATCTCCGGTGGAATGGACGTATCGGCATCGGAAGAGGGGAGCGTTTGGCTGGTTGTGCTGAGCGGCGAATTCGGGGGGGAGGGGAACGGCGTCGATGTCAGGGAGGGGGGTGCGGAGCTGTTAAACGTTGCGGAAAAAGAGTGGGCCCGTGGTGGGCGGGAAAGCAATCCCCACACAGCACCCACCGAGAGCGCTGCAAGGAGGATAAAAACAACGAGTCCGCGGTCCACTCCCATGTTGCGTGAACGCCATGGCTACTCTGGACCTCCCTGTCTGGGGCGTGAACCTCCCTGGTGCGATTCAAAAAAGCGCCTCTCTTGCGCGAGGCAATCCTGTTAGCAAAGATCGGCCGGTGGGCGAGTGTTCTGTGAGCTGGGAAGTGAGAAGACGTTCTGTCGGTACAATGGGTGCAATCAGAAAAAAATGCCCAGGAGCGGACATCCGTTATCCCCCTGGGCATGGGTTTCTTAAACCTGATCGATTATCACAATCCTATGAAACGTACTGAAGAGATCGGACCTGCGAGGCAGGGCCGGTGGGACGCGGCGACAGCCACAAAAGTATCGGCGAGGCGATGAATATTGAGCTGTAGGTCCCGGTAATCACGCCTACCAAGAGCGTAAAGCTGAAGGCGTGAATTCCTGCCCCGCCCCCAATGTACAGGACGACGATGACGAAAAGCGTGGTGAGCGAAGTGATGAGCGTTCGGCTCAGCGTTTGGTTGACGCTTGTGTTGATGATTTGCGGGGTCAAGAAGGGTGTCTTTCCTTTCACCTCGCGAATCCGGTCAAAGATGATGATCGTGTCATTGACAGAATACCCGATGATCGTGAGCAAGGCCGCAAGCACGGCGAGACCGATCTTGAATTCGTCGATGAGGAGGAAACTCAGCAGGTTGGCCACGTAAGCACTGAGCGCAATCATGCCCACTGTGATGAGGACGTCGTGAACGAGGGCGATAGCGGCCGCCACGCCGAAGCTCACCCGGGTGAACCGTACCCAAAGGTAGATAATCATACCGGCCACCGAAAGTACTAGGGCATAAAGAGCGCGGATTCTGGTGCTTCCGGCGACCTTTCCTCCGATCGTGTTGGAAGACGGGAAGTAAACCGTCTTTTCCAGTTCGGCTTTGACCTGTTGGGCTACCTGCATTCCTTTTTCTGGCGGAAGTGTCAGCCGCAGTTCCCACTGGTTGTAGCCGGTGGTGTCGCCCCGGCGGTAATGTTCGTTGTACAGCTCGAAGTCCGCATCGCGATCAGGCTCTGGTAACTTTGCAAGAACATTCTTGACCAGTCCTTCAAGCGTTTCGTAATTGAGCTTGTGCTCGAATTTCAAAAGAACCCTGGTGGGGAAACGCTGGGCGCCTGTTTTCGCAGGCGTTGACGACTTTTCTCCGTGGTCAGCCGTTGTTCCAGGGGCACCGGTCGATTCACTGGGCTGGCTCGGTGCCGACGAAGTGGCTGGTGCGGACGGTGGAGCGGCAGTCTCCTGGGCAGAAGAAGCCGGTGCATTGCCAGTTTGGGGGGGAGCTTGCGAGGGTGCATTTTCACCCCAGAGGAGCCCCGCAATCGCCGATGGCCAGCCGGACAATGGACCAGCAGCCAGATGTGTGCCCGGAGTATCTCGCCAGAAGCTGGTTTGTGTGATCGGCTCGATGTCCACCCTGTAATGGACGAGCTCGTCGCCGAATACTTGCGTGATTTTCTGTTTGACCTGCTTGAGATATTCTTCCGCTTCCATGCCGGGCGGGCTCGACGTGTTGATCATATAGCGCCGTCCTGGCTCTTCGCCTTCGATGCGGACGTCACTCACCGCTAGGTCCCGGAGTTCGCTCAGTCGATTCCGCACTTCAGCGATATCCTTGGGTTTGTTGAACAGAACCTCCACCGCCACCCCGCCCGTGAAATCGATATCCAGCACGCCCTGGCCACGCATGCCCAGGGCCACAAGCCCCAGCAGAATGAGGGCGGCGCTGCCAGCGATGCAGTAGTTTTTAACGCCCATGAAGTCAAAGTTGGTAGCGCCAATGACCTGCATCATGGAAAGCTTCTTGATCCACCGGCGACGCTCGCCGATTTCAAAGATCACGCGGGCGATAAACACGGCCGTGTAGAGGTTCAAAACGAGCCCCAGAAACAGCGTCACCGCGAAACCCCGTACCTGGTCGGTTCCCACGAAGTAAAGGACGACGGCCGTAAGTATCGTGGTCAGGTTGGAGTCGATGATCGCGCTCATCGCCTTTTCGAAGCCGTTACGAATGGCCATCCGCAACGTCGCTTTGCGGGAGAGTTCCTCGCGGATACGCTCGTAGATGAGGACGTTGGCGTCCACGGCCATACCGACTGTCAACGTCAAACCTGCCAGGCCGGGCAGGGTGAACGCCGCCTTAAGTAAAATCATCAAAGCCACCAGCATGAGAAGGTTGAGGATCACAGCCAGGCAGGCCACCACACCGGCGAACCGATAATAGGCGATCATGAAAGCAAACACGATGATGGCCGCCAGAATCATGGCGATAACGCTCTGGCGGATTATATCTCGGCCAAGTTGGGGGCCGGTGACAAGTCGGCTGACGGGAGTGGGGCTGAGGACGGCGGGCAGGCTTCCCGCCTGCAGCACCTGAATGAGGGCCTGCACCTCTTCCCGCGAGGGTATTCCCGTGATCTGACCACGGTCGAAAATGGGGCTTCTGATCTGCGGGGCCGAATAGAGGTAACCATCAAGGATGATGCCCAGCCGGCGAGTGAAACCGGTGGTGGGATCCGGGCGATTGTCGCTCGTCAAAGCGCCGAACCGCTGCTGCGCACTCCCTGCCTTGAGAATGAATTCCACACAGGGTTGCATCTGTTCGTCCACCCCTTCCCGCACCCGGAATAGGTCGGCGCCGGTGACGTTGTAGCGATCCTTGACGACGAGAATCTCCAGCCAATCCTCGTTTCGATACCGGCCTTTCCGGACGGCGATTTCGCCGAAGTTACCGATGGCCTCTTCCTGGCCCTTGGCGACCGGAACCCACCATGCCAAGAGATTCCCACGGTCGTCGTAGAGTTCGTGTTCGTCGGGGGGAAGGGTCAGAGCCCGCTCGATGAGCCGCCGGTGGTCCCGCATATTGGCCAGGATGCGGAACTCCAGCGTACCGACGCTGCTGATGACGCGTTCCAGCTGGGCGACTTCTTCCTCGTCCACCTCGGGGACAATAATTTCGATCTGTTGCGGACCAAACCGGCGAATCGTCACTTCCTTTACACCGCTGGGGTTAACCCGGCGGTTGAGGGCTGCGATGAGCTGATCCATATCAATCTGATCGGTAGCCCCTTGTGCCCGTGCTCCCGGTTGCCGTACCGCACCTTCGATTTCGTACACCATGATGACACCGCCGCTGAGGTCGATTCCCAGCTTCGGCGGCCAGCGCGTCAAGAGAATGACAACCGCAAGCACGATGGTGAACAGAATAAAGGAAATTCGGCCAAAATATTCTCGCGCCCGCCACCATTCGCAAAGGAAGTAGGCAACAATGACCGGCACGCCAAAGATGATGAAGAGAAACACCAGATAAGTGACGATGTTGAGAACGCGGGAGAGGAATGTGGGGCTGGCCGCTTTGGGTTGTTGGGAAGGAGGCTGCCCAGGTTGAGATTCTTTCCCTTCAGCGGGGGCCTTTGTCGCCTGTTGAGGGCTCGCTGGAGCGGGGGGAGCCGTTTCGGCCTGACCGGTCGCCTGGGGTTGGGTGCCTGCACCCGCCGTAGCGGGCGGGGCGTTTGGCTGTTCCTGGTCCGGTTTGGCGACCGGAGCAGGGGCCTGTGACGTGGCCTTTTCTGATTGAGCCGGAGCTTCGGTCTTCGGCGGAGCTGCTTGTGCCACGGGCGACGGCTGGCTGGCCGAATCAGCGACTGCTTCCACGGCCATCGCCAGGGGCGTTATGGCGGTAAAACTCCCACCGCCCACCACTGCGGCAAAGACCAGAGCCGAGGCAATTCCGACTATCCAACCAAAACGGCAACGAGTAGAACGGCGTTCCATCGTTAAAGATCTCGCACCTGAGAATCCCTGAAGTGACTCGACTTGAGATTGATCTTTCAGGACCTGGCTCAACCTTCTTTTTGCTTTTCAGAGGGTGTTTCTTCACCCAGAACCTGAGCGATAGCGCTCAGCGTGCAGCGAATTCGCGTGTTGTTCGCGTCGTCGACACGAATGGTTACCTCGTTGGCTTCTCGGTGGACGTTTGTCACCACCCCGTAGATTCCGCCAATCGTAAGGACTCGGTCGTTTTTCTTCAAGGCGTTGAGCATGGCCTGGCGTCGGGCACGCTCCTTCCGCTCCGGACGGATGAGCAGGAAGTAAAACACGATGATCAGCGGGATCCAGAGCGTCAACATCATGATGAGACCGCCCGAGGAACCACCAGCGTTCCCGGCACCGGCTTCGGCCAAGAGAGGCATGAACGAGATCAACATGGAATGGACCTTTTTAATCTTCCGTAGTCCAGAAAACAACAATCGCATTTCGCGACGGCCCGCCGGATCCGCGATGAGTTGTCTCCACAACCGCGAATCCTTACGCGAGCAAGCCGCCTGGAAAGAAACGGCTGAAACCAGATGGGCTTCCGCTTTGCCACGGGCATTGATCACCAGCAACTCGCCCGGTATTCCTGCCAAGCCCATGCAGGATGTCTGAATTAAGCATCTTAAAGCGCCGTGCGGGTGGCTACAAGGGGCAAAACGGCGGGAAGCCGGTGAGATGGGCTTGCGATATCGCGTGCCTGAATCGGACAGGTCTCGCCTGGAGTGCTGTCTTCTCCTTGTGGAGGGCAGCGTGATTGTGATTGATTGTGCCGCAAAGCTCTATTTTGGGTAAAATAGAAAAGGAAGCGGGATAAAAAGCCTGCGTTGACAGCCACGGCGGCGCGGCAAGGTTGGGTGAGGCAACATCGGGCGGTGATTGAAAATGACCGCGGGAAAGTTCGACCTTATCCGATCGAAGCACCTGTTGAGGGAGGCCGAGGGTTACCTTGAGCTGGGGCTCGCCCAGCAAGCCTTGGAGACGCTGGAGCGGCTCCCGGATCCATATTGCGACAATCCAGTGGCGCTGCTACTCCGCGCGGAGGCCCTCCGCGAGCTGGAGCGATACGAGGAGGCGCTCGGTGTCTTCCAACGCTTGGAAGAGCTCGACCCGGATGATGTGCGTGTTTATCTTGCCAAGGGCTGGTGTCACAAGCGGGTGGGGCGCATTGATCTGGCGTGTGCCGATTTGGAGAAAGCCGCTGAGCTGGAACCCGACAATCCGCTCGTCTGTTACAACCTCGCGTGTTACTACAGTCTCGCCGGGAACAAGGATAAGGCCCTGTCTCTTCTCAAAAAGGCACTCACGTTGGAGCCAGACTACCGGAAGCTGGTTCCCGCCGAAACCGATTTTGATCCCATTCGTTCCGATCCCGAATTCAACCGCCTGCTTGAAGCCGCCGGGGAAACCGCGTAAACTCGCGGGCGGTTGATGGAGAATGGGAACCGGCCCATCCCGCGGGCGCTCGTTCCTCCCGGGCTGATACTGGACTCTGACGGTAGAGCGAGCCTTTTTCGAAATGCGGTCGGGACCAGATAGATCGACCGAATGGGGAGATTGTCGATTCGAGTGGTTCCATATCCCCCAAAGGTGCAATTTAGCGGTTCTTTGCAGTTCAGAAGTTTGATTTGACAGGAGCCTGGCATGTCTTCGACGATTTGTCCGCAGCGGGGTGGTCGATCTGCCCTTCGTGATAATTCGAAGGGGGCCCGGGTAAATCGGCGACAATTGCTTCTCGCCTTGGCGGGGACGATGGCCGTGCCCGCCGTCGTTCGAGCAGCACGCCTTTTTGGAAGTGAGACGCCCCGTTTCGAGGTTCAGGAAGTGAAAACGATCAGCCGGCTTCCCCACCGTTATCACGGTTGGCCTACAGTGACGCGACGAAAGAACGGCCAGCTTGTCCTGGTGTATTCGGGCGGGCGCGAGGCCCACGTGTGTCCATTTGGCCGGGTGGAAATGATGACCTCCAACAACGACGGCCACTGGTGGACTTACCCGCGGGTTTTGTGGGATAGTGCGATCGACGATCGTGATTCTGGCGTCCTTGAGACAGTGCGGGGGACTCTCCTTGTGACCACGTTCACCTCGCTGGCGTACGTTCCCCTGTTGACACGAGCCCTGGGGGCGGAAGGGAAAGGAAGTGATTGGCCTGCCGAAAAACTGGACCGCTGGCGGGCGGCCCACGAGCGCCTCTCCGAAGATGAGCGTCAAAAGCAGCTGGGCGTGTGGATGATGCGCTCGGAGGATGGGGGTGTCACCTGGTCAGCCCCGTACGATTGCCTGGTGAACAGTCCTCATGGTCCGATTCAGCTTCAGGATGGACGGCTGCTCTATGCCGGCAAGGACCTCTGGCGAACAAAGAGAGTCGGCGTGTGTGTTTCGCAGGATGACGGTCGAACCTGGGAGTGGCTGGCCACGCTGCCGGTCCGACAGGGCGATGATCCGAATCAATACCACGAACTGCATGCTGTGGAGACGACCGAGGGCCGATTGGTGCTACAGCTCCGGAATCACAATCCCCAGAATGCGGGAGAGACGTTGCAGTGCGAGTCCGATGATGGGGGAAAAACCTGGTCAACTCCACATTCCATCGGGGTGTGGGGATTGCCCTCTCATCTTATTCGACTGCGGGACGGACGGCTGCTGATGAGCTACGGCCATCGCCGTGAACCTTTTGGGTGTCAGGCCCGATTGAGCAGCGACGGTGGCCGAACGTGGTCCGAGCCGCTCGTGATCTATGGAGAGGGAGCGGGCGGCGATTTGGGTTATCCTTCCACTGTAGAACTGGCTGACGGCGGCCTGCTGACGATCTGGTACGAACTGCTCCGCGAGTCTCCCTACGCTGTGTTGCGGCAGGCCCGCTGGCGGCTCCTCTGATTTGTTCAGATCGTCTCTCTGTTGGCGGAAAAGCGACTACATGGTGGGGACGAGGAGCGTGTTTTGCCATCTTGAGGGGGATCCTCCCGGAAGATGGTGCCTGTCAGGTCCGTATCGGCGGAAGCCCATGCTTGCGAGAACCGCTTTTTGACCGCGGATGCACTTATGAAGGTCTATTTCCGATATGGGGACAGTATTTTCAAGAATTCGTCAAAAGAACTGTGCGCGGCGCAGCCGAACGAATAAAACTTGGTACGCGAGGAATTGTTGCTGTGAAAAATGGCACAAATAAGCAGACCTTACAACTACCCTTTTTAGACAAAGCTTTCTGTTAATACACATGTTGGATTTTTTGATAAAGAACTCGCTGGCAAGGTTCAAATGTTTTTGCTTTAGTTTTTCATGTATCGCAAGCCATTCAGGAAAAAACTCCGTCTGAACTGTGCGTTTTAGGTGAACTGAACTATACTAAGAGATAGAGAAGGGCCACGGGCCAATCAATCTGTTACCCGCCAGCTTAAAGACTGCCCGCAGAATACGATCCGTTTCAAACAGTCGCCATTCGTTATCGTTGAGGTTCTCGCAAGATCTCTTTGTGAGAGGGAGTTTGCTATGCACGTCTACTGCTCCGTCACAGGATAATTTTGGGATAAACAGACTTCAGTTTGCAGCGGGCATCTTCCGCGGTCATTTGCCAGTCGACACCCCGCTGCCGAGCGTTTAGGTCTCCCGACCACGCCGCAATTTCCTCCTGAAGAAGACGTAACTCTCCCACACGACGCCCCGCTAGACACTGCCGGGTCAAACAGCTCAACTCGCACTCCGCCACGTTCAGCCAACTGCCGTGTTTCGGCGTGTAAACAAACTCAATGCGACGAACGTACTGACGAGCCCGCTCCGCTGGGAACACCTCGTAAAACGCCCCTTTCGTGTGCGTGTTCAGGTTGTCGCAGATCAGCGTGATCCGCTCACAGTCCGCGTAACGCCCGTCCAAAAGCGCCGCCACCTCCGTGGCCCAGTCACTCTTCGTCCGACGTTCCCGCGCCGTTGCCTGACGCCAACCGACCAAGGGCTCGCAAAACAGGAAGATCGCCGCCGTCCCCGCTCGTTCATACTCGTAATCCACTCGCCGGGGATGCCCTCTCGTCGCCGGAATCGGACGCCGCACTTCCTTCACCAACTGCACCGGCTGCTCATCCATGCAAACGACCGGATGCAACGGATCATATGGCCGACAATACACCTCCAGCACCTCTTCCATCTGAGCGGCAAACTCCGCATCCGCCTCCGGCGGTATCACCCAGTACTGAATCTTCCGCGCCGTGATCTCGTTTTTTTTAGCGCCCGGCGTACTGTCTCGTGGCTGATCGATTCCACCACTTTCAGCTCCACCAACCGACGGGCCAGGAGGCGAAGCGTCCACTGACCGTAACCCGCAGGCGGCGGCCCCAAACGGGTGGCAATGATTTTCGCTTCCACCTCCCCATCCAGAATCTTGTTCGCTGGTGGCCCCGACCGGCTCTTCCCTTCCAGCGTCTCCTCAAAACCCCGTTCCACAAAACGCTGACGAATCTTCTCCACCGTCTGTCGCCGACACCCGAACGCTTCGGCAATCTGTTGGTCCGTCCAGGCCGGACCGTCCGCGTCCGCCTTCAGCAGAATCTGAGCGCGACGGACCTTCTGGCTGGTCCCCTTCAGCTTGCGAATGACCTCCTGGCATTTCTGACGTTCTTCCTCGGTCAGCCGGACAATATACTTCTTTCGCATGGCAACCCTCCTTGGCAAAAGGGAACGGAAACGACCACCCATCCTATCCCATCCCACCCACCCAAGACAATCCCAAAATTTTCCTGTGACGGAGCACTACGCCAGGTTCAATCGCAGTAGTATTAGAAGCCTTATTAGGGGTTTCACACTAGTGGAACTTCTTGTGGTCATTGCCATTATTGGGATCCTTATTGCTTTGTTGCTCCCCGCTGTACAGGCGGCGCGGGAAGCCGCTCGACGGAGCCAGTGCACCAACAACCTCAAGCAGCTTGCTCTGGCCATGCACAACTACCACGATGTGTATAACACACTTCCGCGGTCGGGGTATGGCGGGAACGATGCGGGGCGGCCATGGAACAACTGGGAGCGATTCGGGGTCAATGTGTGCCTCCTGCCATTCATTGAGCAGAAGGCCCTGGCGGACCAGTTCGTGTATGTGTCGGGAACTCCCTTCGGGACGTATTTCAATGGACCGATGCAGGTGAAGGTTCCGGCCTTCCTGTGCCCCTCTGCACGACCCTATCGCAATGCCAATAATACGGCGGGTTGGAATGGGCCGGGCTGCAATTATGCATGGTGTTCAGGGAGCACAACCTACACCGCATGGGGCGCCAACGTGAATTCGTTCAATGGCATGTTTCAGGTACGCATTGAAAAGCCTTTTGCGGCGGTGACGGACGGCCTTTCGCAGACCGCGATGGTGTCAGAAATCCTTTCCGGCGATGGGGATAGCTCGAAGGCCACGTACCCGTTTGACATTTTCTATCCGCAGGGCGGCGATAGCGTGTACAACAATATTGCCAACCAGGATTTCCCCACTCCCGCGGAGTTGCAAACGATTGGTGTGGCGTGCCAAAATCCAGCCGGTGAACGGAGCAACAATGGGACTCTCTGGGCGTGGTATCCGCACGCTCAGGTGCTGTTCAACACGGCGGCTCCCCCCAACTGGCAATACCCCAGTTGCGGTGGCAACTGCTGCCCGGGTGGCGCGCACGACTGGGGCCGGGGTATCATTCCCCCGCGAAGCCTTCATCCTGGTGGGGTGAACGTGGGACTGGGAGACGGTTCTGTCCGCTTTATCACGAGCACAATCGACACACTGACCTTCCAGCGGTTGGGACACGCTTCAGACGGCCAGCCAATCCCCGAGTTCTGATGTCGCTGGACCGGCGCTCGTAGCCACTTAGTGCGAACAACCGGGCTTTTTGGGTGATGGGGGCGGCCCAGAGTCGGTCTGAAGTTTTTGGTTCCCCGTGGAAGTCTAAAAAACTGGTGAGGGTTACGCCAATGAATATTCGAAAACTCCAACAGATGATTGCGTGCCTGATGGTGGCAGTAGCGGTTGTTGTGCTGGGAGGTTGTGGCAAGAGCGGTGTGCCTGCTCCCAAGACGTATCAGATACCGATGAAAGGACCGCTCGACGAGGCGAAATCCCTGCTTGAAAACTATGCGAGCGGTGCGCCCTTGGGAAGTGAGGCCTCTCGATTCCAGGACCTCGTCGATGCCGTCCGGAAGACGGACCCCGCCAAGGCCGACATTTTGGAAAAAGGTTTTGCCGAACTCCAGAAAACGCCTCCGCAAGGTTTGGCTGGGAAGGCCAAAGAGATTTTGAACGCTCTCAACAAGTAACCGCGATATTGGGAACACAGGGGCTTTGCCGGCTTTTGCCAGCCAGTCCTTGCTGACCTCCAGAGCGAGATTTTCGTCGGGCCTGCCAGACTGACAGGCCTTTTTTGTTGCGCGCGACAAGCGCAAGTTATTTTCTGTTAACAAGTTAGAATGTTATTTTGCTGGCGGGCATGATATTTGCAACCATTGGCGGGTGTGGTGGTTTTCCCGGCGTGTTCGACCCGCCGGGTGGGAGTTCGGATCGGTTGGCTGAACAGGCACAAGCAGAAAGGAGACAGGTCATGGCAGTCCCTCCCTTTGGTCCGCAATCTCTGGAACAACTCCGTCGTGAGATGGATCGGTTGTTTAACAGCTTTCTCGGTGAGTTGCCGGAAGCTCCCTGGCCGTTGCAAGGGCGAGAACGCCTGCCGGTGAACATGTGGGAAACGTCGGATGCCTTTTATGTGGAGGCGGAAGTTCCCGGCGTGACACAGGATCAAATTGACATCTCCGTGACCGGCAACGAGCTGACCATCAAGGTGCGGCGGCCGCAACCTGCCGAGGAAGGTGTCACCTACCATCGACGGGAGCGCGCGACAGGGGAAGCCACGCGGGTGATCCGGTTGCCCGGTGAGGTGGATCACGACCGAGTTCAGGCTGATCTCCAGCTCGGTGTGCTGACGATCACGCTGCCGAAGGCCGAAGCAACCCGGCCAAGGAAGATCCCCGTGAACGTGCGCACCGGCTGAGTCGAACGGTGGAACCTCTTTTCTGCAAGGCTTTGAGGGCAGCAAATCCAAGTGATCAGGATGACTCTTCGTAAATAGGAAAGGAGGGTGAACCATGAGACATCAACACGGTGGGAAACGCGCAGCCCAGGCGGCTCCGGAACATCTTCGAGGAGATCGGTTTTACAGCCCTGCCGTCGATATCGTGGAAAAGTCCGATGAGATTCTCCTTATCGCCGATGTGCCGGGGGCTAAACCAGAAGATATTGATGTTCAATTCGAGGATGGCACGCTGACGCTGCATGCCCGGGTAGCGCCGCGATATGGCGAGGGAGTGGAATTTCTGCGGCAAGAATACGGTGTGGGCGATTTTCTGCGGGTGTTCCATGTGAGTGAAGCCATTGACGCGGCCAAGATCTCGGCAGAATATGCCAATGGGGTTCTCACGCTTCATTTGCCGAAATCTGCGGGTCTGCGTCCGCGGAAGATCGAGGTTGCCGTCAAGAGTTGAGCGGAATCGCGCCATCCCGCCAATGGCAGACGCAACGGGCGTCGAGCCTCCGGTGTTTGGGCGGCTGCGACCGCCCATGATTCTTTATCGTGGCGGCAATTGAAATTCAGTCTGCAAGAATGAGTGTTTGGTAAGGGGCCAGCTCCAGGTTGAGCGCGTTGTTCTGCGGTGTCACCGTCTGTTTGTCGCCTGTGGCGGGATCGAGTTGCGTCCAGGCATGCCCGGCGACTCCCCGGAGGCTGCCGTGATAGGTCTCTTGGCCGACATTCACCAGCACCAGGATCGTGTGATCGTCGCGTGAAAAGCGGCCTAAAACGATGCGGTCGTTGGGCGGTTGGATCGACAAATCGGGCTGAATCCAGGCCACGGCATTATTGACGTTGAGGGTCTTTTCCGGACTGTCGTAGATCACGCGCCCTTTTTGATTGGCGAATTGCTCGACGACTTTCCGCGCTTCCGGGGGTAGCTCAACTCCCATTGGAAATACAAGTGTAGCGATTTCCGCGTTCCCTGCGCGAAGCGTGCCGTTGGGGGTGACCGCTGCCTGGGCGAGATGTTCGTGGTCGATCAGGATGAACGGGATCTGCCTGCGCTGGAGTGTCTGGCCGATCCGCACGAAGGAGGAAATGATCTGCTGGGCCCGCGGCGGGGCGGGCGATTGATGAAGCGGCCCGGCAACCGGACGATACTCGGCCCACAAATCGTAAATGGGATAATACAGGGCCACCTGCGGTCGGGGCATGGCAGGTTTGAGGAGCGTATTCAAACGTCCAACAAATTGCCCGTACTGCCAGTTTTCGTCGGGCGTTCTGTCTTCCGGGCTGTAATACAGTGTGAATTCCGTGACCCCCCAGGCGGCCTGCCAACCGGCGGTGGCCTGCATCTGCTGAAGGTTTACAGGCCCGGCGCCGGACATCTTCTGGGCAAAGTCGCTCACTTCTGTCATGACCCGGCGATGACCTTCCAAAAGAGCACCGGACAAAGGCATCGCTGCCGTCATCCAGCCCATGTGAATGACCGACTCCGGATTCGAAGTGAGCATGTCCAGGCCGGGAATATCCATCCGTGAAATAGCCTTCAACCCATTTCCGTACAGGGGAACATGATGGTAGATGGATTCTTCATGGAGATTGTGACCGGAAGAGGCCACCCCGTGCGCCTGGCACCATCGCTGAATCTGTCCGAAGTACCGATCGGCTACCAGATCAGCCACAGTGCTCCAGAATTGGCGTCGGATGCGGTGGTCTTCTGACGAATCGCCCTCGAAAAGGCTCTTCCACTGCGACTGGATGTCCTCGCCCCAGCGGCGCCGGTAAACCTCGGCGAAATCGTGGCACCACGGTAGGGTGGGAAGCGGTTTGACGTTCGGATCAACCGGGTCTTCGACGGGGACTTTGCTGCGGGCGGGTTCAGGGATCGGCCCTAAATCCACCGCCATCAGGGATGGTTCATCGGTGAAGAAAGCGACAATGGTTTTTCCAAAGTATTGGCCCACCCTCTGGTGGTAGGCTTCATGGGTTACCTCGATGAAGCGTGCGGTCGCACGTTCGTCCATGAGATTGATATATCGCCGCAGCGCATGATAGTTGTTTGAAGCATGTGTGTGCTCGTAAGCCCGACGGAAGAAGTATTCAGGATTCCCCTGCGGATCACGCGCCAGAACGAGGGCTTCCAATTCAGGATGCCCATGTAGAACAAGCCCGCCGGCGGTGCCGCTGGGATAACCTTTCTCGTCGTAAATCCACACGGGCATACCCAGTTGCGCACACATCTGGACGCCGACCACAAAGGATTTCCAGTGCTCTTCCGATTCCAGGTAGCGATCAAACATCACATTGCACACGATGCCACCACGGCCGCGTCGCAGATAATAGGCCAGGCCTTCGTCCGATTGGGGCTGGGCTGCAGGCTGCTGGAGGATCTGTGCCACGGCGTCGGCCACAAGCATTCGGGGCGAAAGTCCGTGAACAATCTGCAGAGGTCTGTCGGCGAGAGTTGGCGTTTGCCAGTGGACAAGCCATTCGGATGGCACTTCACCATGGATCCGCGCTGCTGTCGCGGCAAAAGCCAGAAGGACTGCGACACAGGTGAGAAGCAAAACTCGTAAGGCTTGCATCCTTCCCCAAGCGCGATGTAAGCGTTGGCACATGAGAACAACCCTTTGCTCATCAAGATTGTGTTTGATTGCTGAAGGTCCCCGTGAAGAAGCCCTGAACTGTTGGGAGGTTTTTCCGCTCCGCCCAAAGCTGTGCAGCGCGGTTGCCCTCCAAGGATACGGTGTTCGGGCGCAAAAATCGAGCGCCCCCAGCGGGGATGGGGGCGCTCATGAAAGGGGAGGGGAAGGGGGCGACTTCTCCAAATCAGGCACCCTGGGCTACATGCCAGGGCCTCCATCGTTTACAACTCGGCCTTCCGGCCGGAACTATTCCATCAATATTCCGGAGGCGAGTGGCTACCGCCTTTTTCCTCCTTGGGCTTTTCGGCCACCAGCGCGTCACTGGTGAGCATGAGGACGGCAACGCTGGCCGCATTCTGAAGGGCGGTCCGAACCACCTTGGTCGGGTCGATGACACCCGCCTTGACCAGGTCCTCAAATTGTCCGGTAAGGGCGTTGTAGCCCATGTTGCCCTTCATTTCGGCGACTTTTTCGCACACAATGCTGCCATCCTGGCCGGCGTTGGCCGCGATCTGAGTGATCGGTGCACGGCACGCCCGGAGGACGATCTCGTAACCAACCTTTTCGTCAGTGGAGAGACCCTCGGGCGAGCACTGCGCCGCTGCACGCAGGAGCGCCACTCCGCCACCGGGGAGGATCCCCTCTTCCACAGCCGCCCGAGTGGCATGGAGTGCGTCCTCCACGCGGGCCTTCTTCTCCTTCATCTCGGCCTCGGTCGCCGCACCGACGCTCAGTTTAGCCACACCACCGGCGAGCTTCGCCAGCCGCTCTTCCAGTTTTTCACGGTCGTAGTCACTGGTGGTCTTTTCGATTTCGCGCCGGATCTGTTCGATACGTCCTTTGATCTCCTCGGTCTTGCCAGCGCCCTCGATAATCGTCGTGTTGTCTTTGTCCACCACAACCTTCTTAGCGCGACCGAGCTCGGCAAGGGTGACGTGCTCGAGCTTCCGGCCGAGGCTTTCGAACAGTGCCACGCCACCGGTCAGAATGGCGATGTCTTCCAGCATGGCCTTGCGGCGATCGCCATAACCCGGCGCCTTGACCGCACAGCAGCGGAGGGTCCCGCGGATTCGGTTGACGACCAGGGTCGCCAGGGCGTCGCCATCCACATCCTCGGCGATGATGAGTAGCGGCTTGTTGGAGTTGACAACCGCTTCAAGGAGCGGCACAAGCTCCCGGGCGTTGGAAATCTTCTTTTCGTGAATGAGGATGTAACAATCCTCAAGCACGCATTCCATCTTTTGAGGATCGGTCACAAAGTACGGCGACAGATAACCACGGTCGAACTGCATTCCCTCCACAAATTCGACCTTGGTTTCCATGGTCTTGCTTTCTTCGACCGTGATCACGCCGTCTTTGCCGACCTTGTCCATCGCCTGAGCAAGGAGCTCACCGATCGCCATATCGTTGTTCGCGGCGATCGCGGCCACCTGGGCCATCTCCTTGGTGGTCTTGATGGGGATCGACATCTTGCGGAGTTTATCGACAATGTCTTCCACCGCCTTTTCGATCCCCTGCTTCAGGCCGATGGGATTAATTCCCGAGACGACGGCCTTGAGACCTTCCGTGAAGATCGCTTCCGCAAGGATGGTAGCGGTCGTGGTACCGTCGCCTGCCACGTCACTTGTCTTCGAGGCGACTTCCCGGACCATCCGGGCGCCCAAATTTTCGTAAACGTCTTCCAGGTCAATTTCCTTGGCCACCGTCACGCCATCTTTGGTCACGGTGGGAGAACCAAAGCTTTTCTGAATGATCACATTCCGACCACGAGGGCCCAGCGTGACTTTCACAGCCTGGGCCAGCTTGGAGACGCCACGTCGAAGGGCATCCCGGGCTTCCTGATCAAAGGCAATTAACTTTGCCATGGTTCGAACGCTCCTTTCCCTCTACGTGTTTCTTCAATTCCCTGCGGCGAGAATGTGGTGTCACTCGATAACCGCCAAAATGTCCTCTTCCCGCAACAGCACGTATTCCTGTTCTCCCATCCGAAATTCATCACCGGCATAGGAGCTGAACAGGACACGATCACCAACCTTCACCTGAAGGGGTGCCCGTGTCCCATCATCCAGCAAACGTCCTGGTCCCACGCTCACGACAACTCCCCGTGAGGGCTTCTTTTTGGCGGTGTCCGGCAACAGGATGCCACCGGGTGTCTTTTCCTCGGACTCCTCGCGCTCGACCACGACCCGATCTGCCAGTGGCTGCAACTGGAGCTTGCTGTCTCCCTGTTCGGTTTTCTTCTTGGCCATTTGTTCAATACCCTCCTCGAGTGAGTTGCAAAATCCACACGAAACGATCAACGGCACACCAAGACGCAGCTCAAAAGCGACCTGCCGCAGACGCCCGACCAGGTCACCGGAGAGCAAACAATAAATTGGGCTGGCATGCCAGAATGCAATTAGCGCGCCAAATTCCGGCTGACATCAGAAAGTAGTGGCGGCAACGTCACTTACAAATCGTTGGCGAATCCTCCTCGGACACGCGGCGGCCAGCACGTGTGCCAAAAGGTGATGTCCCACAAACCGGATCGCTGCCAATTTGGCAGAGTTATTTCCCGGATTTACCACCGGCAAACGATCCCTCTTATGTGGGGGGTCGCTCATGTTCACCGTTTGCCGCTGGCGCTGGGCTGGTCACAATAAAGACAAATCGCTGACCTGTGGACTCTCTGCCTGTGTCGATTGACGTCTCCACGGATCGCGGGTGGCCGCACGGATGACGTTCCTGCATTGAGCTCGAGGAATGAGGGATCTTTCCGATGTTGCCCTGTTCGCGTTTTTGGTCGTGCTGGCAACTCCTGGATGTTTCGCTGCGTGGGCGTGGAATGCGCCTTTGGGCGGTCTTCTTTGCCGTGTCATTCGTCGTTCTTTGCAACGAAATCCGTTATGGCCCCCTGGCCGCGGAGCAGGATCTCCGCGAGCAAATTGCCCGGCTCGTGGCAGCTCTGGATGCCCCTCAGCGCTCAGTCCGGGACTCGGCAGAAAAAGAGTTGGAGGCACTGGGGTGGCGGATTCTTCCGGAGTTGTCGGAGGTGGTTCCGAGCTCGCCGGAAGTTGCGCAGCGATTGGCACGGATTCGAGAGCGGCTCATTGCCCAGCGGGTTCATCAGGAAGCCATGGAATCCCGTGTCACGTTACAGGTTGAACAGACATCGCTGGAAGCAATCCTGAGTGCCATTCAGTCACAAACAGGCAACACCGTGACAGCGCGGGGCGAACTGGCGCGAGAGCGAATCTCGGTAAGTTATCACGACGCACCATTTTGGAAAGTCATTGACGGCCTTGCCGAGCAAACCCGCGCGGAAGTGACACTGGAAAGCGACGGAGGCGTGGAACTCCTCAGAAATGAGAATTCGGGTAAGTTTTTCACCCAGCGGCAGGTGACTTACGCGGGGCCCGTTCGTATAACCGTGGAAAAGGCGTCCAATGAGCAGCAGAACCAGACGCTGGCACCGCGCTCCGCGGAACGGATGGTGCTGAACGTCACTTTGGCGTGGGAGCCGCGACTGCGGCCTGCCGTGCTGTGGTGGGGCCCGGTAGAGCTTGTGACCGCGAGTGAAGTCCACCACGTGTTGCTGCCGTCCCGGCGAGAGATTCCCATCATGGGACCGCGCTGCGGGGTTGAAACGGCGGTGGTTGTGGACGGTGAGTTGGGCAAAGGACAGGGGGCGACGATCCGAGGGGCTTTCGAGCTGGTTCTTCCGGTTTGTTCGGAAACGTTCCGTTTTGCGAGGCCCGGTGAAAAATCGATTCCGGCGAGGAAGCGGGTCGGGGATGTGACCGTCACACTCACCTCGTGGAGTGAAAAACCTGGGATGGTAGCGGTGGGATTACGAGCTCAATATGGAGAGCCTCACGATGCCTTTGCTTCCCACCGGGGATGGTTCTACCGATGGCAGGCCGAAATCGAGGGCAACGGCTACCGGAAGACGTTCGATCGACTGGAAGCCTTGTGGCTGGGTGATGACGGTGTTGAGTTGGTGTATCGGTTCTCGGGCCTGCCAGGGCCCGCCACCGCCGTTCGGTGGACAGTGCCCCTGGCCATAGTGAAAATTCCCGCGGAATTTGATATTGCGCTGGAAAAACTTATCCAATGAAATTGCAGAGCGTGCCGGTGGAAACGGTAGCGGATGACATACTTCAGATATAACGAACACCGAAGGAACGTCTATGCCGAAAAAGTATCACGCTGACGAGAGCGGGAATGGTCCGGGCTCGGAAAGGCACCGGGCGGAGGATGGGCAGGCGGAGAATCGTTGTGAGAAAAGATTCCGTGGAAAAAAGCGGGGCAGTCAACGCACTCGCAATTTGAAATTACCTGGCCAGAGAATCAGTGTCCGCGAAATCTCGCCAGGGATCTTCGAATTGGTTTATCCTCCGCGAATTCGTCAGTTCAAAGAGGATATTGAGGAAGTCTACGACATCATCGCCCATGAGGAATGGGATCTGGCGGTTGACGAGCTCTTATGGCTCCTTCAGCAATGTCGAGATCTGCTGGAAGCCCATCAGCTTCTGGGCCGAATTGCCCTTTATCGCAATAAGCTCGAGCTTGCGCGTGGCCATTTGGGATACGCCTTTGAATTGGGATTGAAAGCGTTGGGAAAGAATTTTAAGGGGCGTTTGCCGCTCAATCGACCGACCAACCAACCGTTTCTTCAGGCGGGACGCGATCTGGTGGAATGCCTTGCTCGACTGGGAGAACGGGCCCTTGCTCAATCGGTGGCGGAGCAACTCCTCACATGGACGCCGGAGGATCCTCTGGGAGTGCGGAAGATCCTGGAGCGGTTGCAAGGTGAAGCGATTGAAGAAAAACAAATTGAAGAAAAGGAAATTGCTGACCGGGAATTGAACCAGGCGGCGGAATCTGACCTTGCGCGTGATGAGGAGTCCAGTGGATCGTCGTCGAATGCTTTATTACCCGGGTCTGCGCAGGAGAGTGAGAATCCGCCGGGAAATTGTGGCGGAAAGGATGGGAAGGCATGAGTCGGGAAGAATCGGCGTTTGAGATCTGGGATGTGCATGTGCACCTTGCCGGTATAGCAGGCCAGACACCGGCGGATCGTCTGGAGAAATTACTGGAGTATGCAGACCGCCTGGGAATCCGCCGCGTGTGCGTTTTTATGGGGACGACTTTTCAGTATGACCCCAGCCCAGAAGAGATGGCCCAGGCCAACCGGGAAGTGCGGCAAGCCATTGAGCGGTTTCCCGATCGTGCGTTCGGCTTTGTCTATTTGAATCCCAATCATCTTTCGGCCAGCCTGGACGAATTGAATCGCCACGTCGCCGACGGACCGATGGTGGGCGTGAAGCTTTGGGTGGCGAAGCGATGCGCCGACCCGGCTCTGGATCCTCTGGTGGAGCGCGCCACGGAGCTGAAAGCGGTAGTCCTTCAGCACACCTGGCTGAAAACGACGGGCAATCTTCCCGGGGAATCGACACCACAGGATCTCGCCGTTCTGGCCGGACGGCATCCTGAGACGACATTTATCGCAGCCCATAGCGGTGGCAATTGGGAGTACGGTCTTCGGGCAGTTCGCCCGTATGGGAATATCCTGGTGGATCTGTGTGGGTTTGATCCCACAGCGGGTGTAACGGAGATGGCGGTGCGGACGCTCGGCGCCGAACGCGTCCTTTTCGGCAGCGACGCACCCGGCAGAAGTTTCGCCACTCAACTGGGCAAAGTGCTGGGGGCCGATATTCCCGCGGACGCCAAACGTCTGATCCTCGGCGAGAATCTGCGGCGTATTCTTCGACCGATCTTGCAGCAGAAGGGTATCCGCCTATGACTGGCAGTGAGAACACATGGACACTGGATCGCCGGGCGTTTCTCATTTCAACCGGAATCATGGGTTTAGCCCAAGGTGGAATTGCTCTTGCGAATATGTGCCAGGAGCAGGAAACCTGTGTCGGAGGCCTTGAAGCAGGTGGTATTCAGTCCATCGTGGACACCAATGTTTATTTATTCAGATGGCCCTTTCGCCGGGTCTCCGACGACTCGACAGAAAAACTCGTGGCCAGGCTGAGGCGTTATGGAGTCGTCGAGGCCTGGGCGGGAAGTTTGGAGGGGGTGTTTCACGCGGATATGAGAGGTGTCAATCAGCGGCTGGTGGAGGAGTGTGCCCGCTGGTCTGACCTGTTGCGTCCCTGTGGTACGATCCATCCCGGGTTGCCCGATTGGGAGGAGGATTTTCGTCACTGCGTGGACGACTGCGGAATGAAGGTTCTGCGTTTGTTTCCCAATTATCACGGATATTCGCTGGACAGCCCGGAAGTGGAAGCCTTGCTGCTTATGGCGGCCAAGCGGGGAGTGCTCATCCAAATTGTGGTGGAGATGGAAGATTCGCGGACGCAGCCGTACTTGTTCCGCGTGCCACCGGTGGATCTGGCTCCTTTGGAACGACTTCTCAAGAGAATCCCAGATGTCACCATCATGCTGCTCAACGCTCACCGGACGTGCTCGCCGACACAACTGAGGCGATGGATGGAAAGCGGACGCGTGTTTGTGGACCTGAACATGCTGGAAGGTGTAGGTGGGATCGAACGGCTTGTGGAGACTGTTCCTGTCGAGCGGGTGTGTTTCGGGTCATTCATACCGTTGTTCTATTTCGCGGCAGCATGGCTGAAAATGAGGGAGTCGCGGCTGGCACCTGAGGTCCAACAGGCCATCGCCACTGATAACGCACGGCATTTGTTGGAAGGCGTGCTTACTGGCTGATCCTGGCTCGGGGAATCTCCCCTGCAGCCGGCTTTGGGGCATGGGTCTGGTTGTTGAAACACCCCAGGATCTGCAAGACTCTTTGACCAGCCGAAGGCTCGACTGATAGGAGGGGCAATTCAGGCGTTGTCCCTAAAGAAGATTACGCCCGTGGTATCTTTCTGGTCATTGCAAAAGTGGGGGTAGAACGGGTTTGAGGCTCCTCATGATCGTTCCTCAATTGTCATTCATTCAGTAGAGAAAACGGCTCGGTGGAATTAATGTTTGCGCACCTGCTCGGTAATGGATCGGCGGGCTGAAAGAATGTTACGGCTTTTCGTCAGGCTTTTCGTAAGAGTCTGCGGTGAATTGTAAATTCACGGTTGTGGCACTGTTATTAGGGGGCCACGGGTCGAAGGGAATCACGTGCGGTGGACCGGCCACGAAACTCAAGCAGAACTGATAACGAGCAAGGACAAACCGCCGATTCACCGGAAGAGCCAGCGGCCGCTCGCGCGTGAATTCCAATCAATTGCTCGCGTTGTTTCTTCACTCCAAAGTCGCATCCCTCAGGAGGGTGGCGCGCAAGTGAGTGCACCCGATCGGGTGGATCGTTTCCGTTTATCCGTTCTCGACGTAAACTGAAATTGTGGTGGAGAAAAGGAGGCCTAAGTTGGTTGTTTTTTTAAAAGAAGACAAGACATATACCTGCGCAGGCGTTGCCCGGCGGGCGCTGGCGCCATGCTCGGCTCTCGGGAAGCAGCGGGTCGGCTTGGCGGCCGTTGAATAGAGCCTTTGGAAACGGGGGTGGATATGGCAGGCACCATTGAGTTTTTGTGTCCCAACGGTCACCGCATCCGGTGTGGAGAAGATAGGGCAGGCAAGCCGGCCAAGTGTCCCAAGTGCAATGTGAAATTCCTCATCCCGACGCTGGAAGAAATTCGCGCTGCGCAGGGGGGCGAAAACAGCGGGGCAGCCACGTACTCACGGGACCGCACGCGGATTCAATTCCTTTGCCCCAACGGGCACCGCCTGTTTGGCTCGGCGGATTTGCAGGGTCGGCCGGGACAGTGTCCCGAATGCGGCGCCCGCTTCCGTATTCCAGTGGTGGAGGAACTTTCGGGGAACGAAGCGGAGGAAGCGATCCCGCTCAGTCTCGCGCCGGAGCCTTCACCGCATCTTGTGACGGGAACGGGATTGGGCGATTCCGCAGTTGTTCCCGACAGCGGTATTCATCTCGAGTTGTTTCCCAGTCGGTCGCCCGGGGACAGTCGATTGGAAATGCGGGGTGACTCTTCCCGTGGCGATCAACTTGCCGGGCAGAGTTTTGGCGAGCTATTTCAGAAGGTGTGGGCCAGTCGACCCATTGCCAGCACCGTGCAAATCAGGCTGGAAGATGGGCAGATCATGACGGTGCTGAAATTCCGGCCGTTCGGTCGCAATGGCGAGTATGCAGCCTTCATCGTGGAGGATTCAGCTCTTGGAGCAGGATTGGTTGTGATCCCCTGGCAGGCCGTGCGGATGATTCACATCAGCGGTCTGAAGGAGTTCCCCTCCCAAATCTTCGGCTGAGGCCAATCATATCGGGCAATTCCGTAATTTCTCAGAGGGAATTGGCCTGAAAAGCCGTGTTTCCTGCTTGGGACTTCCGCTATTTCCAGACGCGATGTGGGGAGCGCTGGAGAGATTGTTTTCCCTCGTCTGAAAGCGGCTTCCCATTTGGCCCGAACCTCTCCGCACATTTCCGCGCCGAACGCCGCTCAAAACGCTCATTCCCGCTACTTGGATCAGACCAGGCGAGCGTCTTGGGTGTCAACAAAAAAGAGGTTTTCGAGCTGACCGGGCCGTGCTCCACCCATCACCGCTTCTTGCAAGCACCTGTGAGAGTGCAAAAGCGCAATGTGGTGGAGGGGCAATTCATGAATTGCCCCTACGTGCAAAGGGGAGATGAACAAAGCAGGCAGAGCCCGGTCAATCAATTGGATTGCCGAATGTCGGGACGTGGATCCGACGCACAGGTCACTCCGGGCTGGATTGCCCTGCTGTGGAAGGGCTTGTCGAGGTTCTCGCCCCATTCCAGCATCGGACGAAAAGTGGCAATGAGTGGGGTCCACAGTTGTGGAATTTGCTGGTGCGCGAGGTCAAAATAAAAGGCTGGGCCTAAACGGTTTGCCGTTGTCGCGGGCTTGCCCGAGATATGAGGATGGGAAAGGCGACGGGTGGAGAAAAGGGAGTTTTCTGAACGTAATGAATGCGCAATTGGGAGGTCCAAAATCTTACGCGACTTGGTATGATGGGCCTGAGCATTTAATCCTTTGAGTGGCCAATATGTCCGATCTTGTGCGGGTACTGGGAACATCCCCTCCATCAACGCTCGCCTCGGGAAATTCCGTGGCGCCGACTCCCCTTCAACGGGAAACACTCCACGGGCCGCCGAAACCCTCGGACGTTCTGCACGCGGTGCGGCGGCGATGGTGGCTGATCCTGATTATGGGAGTGCTGGCGAGCGCGGGGGTCATGGTCTTCGCCTGGCGGACAATTCCCGTTGAATACACGGCCACGGCGTGGTTGCAGGTTTCCCTCGAGAGGCCGCGCGTCCTTTTTGACACGAAAGATGATGATCCGCTGCTTCGGAACCGTCAAACGCAGACAACGCTTGTCACGAGCAATCGGGTGCTCACGGCGGCACTGCAGAGGCCGGGCATCAGTCAGCTCCCCTATATTCGCAACCAGGTCGATCCCATCATGTGGTTGCGACGCAATCTGCGGGTACGATTTGCCGATCAGGCGGAGATTCTGGAAATTAGCATGACGGGCGGTGATCCGGAGCAAATCGCGGCGATCGTCAACGCCGTAAAAGACGCTTACATGAGCGAAGTGGGAGACGTCAGTCGTAACTATGCCTTGGAGCGGAAAAAATTGCTGGAGGCCAATTACGCACAGACTCTCGAACTCGTCAAAAAACGGGACCAGCGCTACCGCGAACTGGCCAATGCAGTGGGAAGCGCCGATTCGGAGGTTGCCCGCAAGAAAGCTCTCACCGCGCTGGAGACGCTGGCGGACCATCGTAAACATGTCAACGAATTACGGCAGCAAATCAGTGGTTTGGAACGGCGGATTGCCATTTTGCAGAGTCGGCTCCGTTATATGGAAGAACACCGGCCACAGACTTCGGAAGAAGAGCGGCGTCAGCGGGATGAGGCAGTCATTCAGCAGATCGTGGAAAACGCCCTGCGAGCGGATCCCTGGATAGCAGCGGCGCAGGCCCGTTTGAGTTATCTGGAGACACGCTGGTTTGAAGAGCGGCAAAGGGCGGCGCAGGGGGAAAAAGCCCCCAGTGCGCAGCGAATCCAGGAAGAAATGGAGACCCTGCGAAAAGGTCTCGAGCAGCGTCGGGCGGAATTGACGCCGCAACTCGTGGAATTTGCGCGAGAGCAACTGGCCAAAGGGCGGGCGGTGGCGCCGCCGACCGAAACGGAACAGATTCAGGCCGAGATTGCCCAGGCAGAATTGGAAAAAGCGGTCCTCGAAGACGAGCTGAAGGTGGCCCTGGAGCAGTTTGAAAAGGAAGCGGCGGAGGCCGAGCAACTCGGCAAGTACTCTGCCGATCTGGAGGCGGAACGGGCGGAAGTGGAGCGACTCAAAGCCATTGCTGCCCGCATGGGGGACGAGCTGGAGCGCTGGAATATCGAACTGGCGGCCCCTCCGCGGGTAAGGGTTTTGGAGGAAGCCAGCACGCCCCGGATCAGTAACATCAACGACAAGTATCGGTTGGTGTCATTCCTGGGACTGATGGCATTTCTCGGAACCGGGGCCGCCGTGGTGCTTCTCGATTTTTTCCTCAGACCGGTGAGCTCAGCCTATCAGATTTCCTACGGTTTGGGATTACCGGTGCTTGGAGACTTGCCGCTCATTGAACGGCCTATCATGCGGTGGATGAGCCGCAACGGGCACATGCCCGAGACGATGCGGTCTGTCCTGATTGAGTCAGTGGACCAGTTGCGGACGATTCTGCTCCATCGCGCGGAGCGTCAGGGGCTAAAGGTGGTGCTGGTGACAAGTGCGCTGGCGCGGGAGGGAAAGACGACGTTGGTCGCGCAGCTTGCGACGAGTCTGGCGCGGGCGGGACGCCGCGTGGTGGTGGTGGATGGGGATCTCCGCCGCCCACGGCTCCACCGACTGTTTCGCTGTCCGCTCTCGCCCGGCTTGAGTGAATTGGCGAAAAATCTGGCCCGGCCGGAGGAGATTGTTCGGAACGCAGAAATTGAAAATCTGTACGTTGTGACGGCCGGACACTGCGACGGTGAGGTCCTGGAAGCGGTGTCGCAGGGGAAGCTGGACCGCTTTTTGCAGTCGCTCCGCGATCAATGCGACCTCGTGCTGGTGGATTCCAGCCCGATTTTGACCACCGCTGACGCCCTCATTCTGGCCCATGTGGCGGACAGTGTGGTCCTCTCGGTTATTCAGGATAAGAGCCGGCTCCCGCGGGTATTCGAGGCCGTGCAGCGATTGCGCAGCGTCGATCTTCCCCTTTTGGGAATCGTTCTCCACGGGACGGCTCCCAGCAGATATCGCAGCTACTACCGTTCCTACACGATCGACGTAGAATCACGGGCGGCCGAGTGATCTCGCGGGCGGATTTTGGATACTGCGTTGTTCCGGCAGCGTTCGAATCAATGGGCGTTGAGCGAGATCGTTTGAAACACCAGCCGAAGTGATGGTCTCGGTCAGGAAAAAGAGAGAATCACTAGCGCGACGGTAGGGGAGGCGCCTTATGATGCGGAATTGGTCCATCCTGGTGGGATCGTTGCTCGCCCTGGTGTGCGGGGGGAATGCGTACCTGGCTAACGCAGGGGAGGATGCTCGCTGGAATGTCGTGCTCTTTGTGGTGGACGATCTGGGTTGGGCCGATTTGGGCTGTTACGGCAGCCAGTTTTACGAAACGCCTCACGTGGATCGACTGGCAGCGGAAGGCATGCGGTTTCTCGATGCCTACGCCGCGTGCCAGGTGTGCTCGCCGACCCGGGCGGCGATCATGACCGGCAAATGGCCGCAGCGCGTGGGAATCACGGATTACATCGGCGCTCCACAGCCGGAGGCCTGGAAACGGAACACGCGGCTTTTGCCCGCGCCCTACGAAACAGCGCTGGCCCTGGAAGAAGTGACATTTGCGGAGGTCCTTAAACAGCGAGGATATGCCACTTTTTTTGCAGGTAAGTGGCATCTTGGGCCGGAAGGTTACTGGCCGGAAAATCAGGGTTTCGACATCAACATGGGTGGCACGGGGCAGGGCGGGCCATATGGCGGAAACAAATACTTTTCCCCTTATGGCAATCCGCGGCTCCCCGATGGCCCACCGGGAGAGCATTTGCCGGATCGGCTGGCCACCGAAACGGCGAAGTTCATTGAGCAGCATAAAGAGGGGCCATTTCTGGCAGTCCTCTGCTTTTACTCGGTGCACACGCCGTTGATGGCGCGGGAGGACCTCCGCCAAAAGTATGAAGAGAAAAGAAAGCGGCTCGGGCTCGTGGAAAAATTCGGGCAGGAAGGCCCACGCGAAGTACGACTGGTCCAGGAACATCCTGTTTATGCCGCGATGGTGGAGGCCATGGACCAGGCGGTGGGGAAGGTCCTCCGGAAGCTCGACGAACTTGGGCTGGCGGAAAAGACGGTTGTTATGTTCACCAGCGATAACGGAGGGCTTTCCACCAGCGAGGGGTGGCCAACATCCAATCTTCCCTTGCGGGCAGGCAAAGGATGGATCTACGAAGGGGGGATTCGCGTTCCTTTCATTGTGCGGTGGCCAGGGGTGGTTCCCGCCGGCACGATTTGCACCACTCCCGTGTGCAGCGTGGATATTTTCCCGACGATTGTTGAGCTTTCCGGGGAAGATCCCGCCAGGTATAAGGTGGATGGTCTGAGCTTGGTGCCTCTTTTCCGCAATCGGACGTTTCCTGCGGACCGGCCGCTGTTCTGGCACTATCCCCATTATGGCAATCAGGGCGGAGCCCCCAGCGCGGCGGTGCGGAGGGGTCCCTGGAAGCTCATTCACTGGTATGAAGACGATTCCTGGGAACTGTATAACTTGGAAGACGATATCGGGGAGAATCGCAATCTGGCCGGTCAGTATCCAGAAAAAGTCGCAGAACTGAAAAAGCTCCTGCAAGACTGGCTGGTCGATGTGGGAGCGCGATATCCCACGGCCAATCCGAATTATGATCCCACAAAACCCGACGGGCGGGTGGCCCACCGTCGCTGATGGGAATCGCCGGATATGCCTCGACTGACCAAGTCTCAAGCTGATGAAAAAATGATGATGCCCGACTGGGGAATAACACGGGGATATAAGGTCCTTTCCATACTGCGTGGCCTGGGTGGTTTTTGGATTGCCGCCTTTATTGTGGTGGTAGGGGCCATTGTCGAGGGGTACTGGAGTTTTCGATGGCAATCCAGCGATGCCGAACTGGCCCTCAATCCCCTGGCCCAGGCTGTGGAACAGGTTCCCCTATCCATCGACGTCTGGAAGGCCAGCGAATTGGTTCCGCCAGACCCGCGGGTGGTCGAAATCAGCGGAGCCCGAGCGCTATTCAACACCACCTATCGCGATCAAACGCAGGGGGATTCCGTGACCGTCTATCTCCTTGCGGGGTGGTCTCGGGATATTGCGGTCCACACTCCGGACGCGTGTTATCCCGGCGCCGGGTTCGTAATGGAAACATCTCCCCAGCCATTCACGATCACCTATTCCGCGCAAGAGTCCGGGGGGGCAACTCACCAGGCTGAATTCATGACCGCGGTTTTCACCAAAAGCGAGCCCACCGGGGTGACGCGGTTGCGGGTGTTCTGGAGCTGGAATGATGGGCGTGGTTGGCGGGCGCCCCGTTTTCCGCGATGGACTTACGGCGGACGCCGTCCGCTCGTCAAGCTCTACCTGGTGGCGGAATCGCCACTGGGGCGATTACCCCATGAGAGTCCGGCCCTGCGATTTGGTGCGGTCCTGTTACCGGTTCTCGATGCCCGACTGCAGGCGGCCTTTTCCAGCGGGATGCTCGCGCACAACGTTGGCAACGCCAAACCACAATAATTGGCAGAGTTCCGCCGCGGGATCCCGTTGCTTGCGGACAGCTCAAAAGTCGAAGCGCTTTTTCTGACCTTGCCAGGTGAGTTCGATCCAGTCCACCTCGGCTTCTCGACAGCCCTCCGGCAGGTAGATTCGCACAATACCGATGAATTGTGTCCAGGGAACTTCCGCGACCACAGTTTGCGGTCCCGCGGAGGTCATCTCATATGGCACGGGAGCCGGCCGTTCTCCGGAGGGAGGAAGCCACTCCACTTTGCCCGCACTTTTATCCTGGTGGGTGCCGTCGGTTCGCAGGACTTTGAGGTGAAACGCGACCTGCAATGGGCCATGCTGCCGCCCGACCGAGAATCCCAGAAACGGTGAACCGGCCGTGGCAGACAAATGGAGCTTTCCATCACGGATTTCCGCCTGGCAGTTGCGGGCCTTCCAGCCGAGGAGCGGGTCCTGGGTGGGCACGTCTCCGCGATAGTCCGGGTTCTGGCGCGGAATAACCGCCTCGGTATCCGCCAGGTACTTTTCGAGTTTGACGCGGAGAGCGGCAACGCGTTCCGGATACTTGTCGGCCAGATTGTGACTTTCCCCAATATCGTCGGCCAGATTGTACAGCTCAAATCGATCGGTTCCGTCAGAATTTGCGGCAAAGAACCGAATGAGTTTCCAATCCCCCTCTCTCAGATAGGCGGATGGCAGAAAACCGGGGATGTTTCGGGCCTGATTTTCACTGCCATGGGGAAAGTGGCAAAAGACTTCCTTGCGCGGGGAGCCTTTACCCTCCAGAGCGGCAACCTGCGAGATTCCATCCACGCGGTAACCGGAGTGATCAATACCACACATTTCCAGGATGGTGGGGAAGAAATCGACGCTGCTGAAGAGACTGTCGGTGACGGTGCCGGGTTGGGTGTGGCCGGGCCAGATTACAATGAGTGGTACGCGGGTGCCGCCTTCATAAATGGAGGCTTTTCCGCTTCGCAGCGGCAGGTTGCTGGTTGCCGGGATATCAGCGTATCCCGGTGGTTGGGTTTCCACACCACGGTTGTTCTCCCGACGCGGAGGATAGGCGAAGCGGCCGTTATCGGAGAAGAATATGACGATCGTTTGGTCGGCCAGCCCGCATTCGTCAATGGCTGCCACAATCCGTCCCACTGCATCATCGAGACTCTTCACCATCGCCGCATACACCGGATTGCGCTGGGAAGAATTGGGATCGGCTTTCTGCCGAAAATATTCCACAAGTTCTGGTTTGGCGCTCCAGGGACTGTGGACGGAGAAACACCAGTAATTGAGGTAAAACGGGCGGTCTTTGTTGTTGCGGATGAATCGGGCGGCTTCTGTGGACATGCGATCCTCGATGTGTTCTCCAGGCGCGCCCTGAATAGTGGGGTCTTTGATGAATTTCCACGGGGCGAGATAACCACCACCCGGGCCGGGAACCTGCGGCGTATGCGGAAAATCAAATTGAAACCCCTGATCCTTGGGCTCGTATGGTCCGCTGTGGCCAAGATGCCATTTGCCAAAATGCGCCGTCACGTAGCCAGCGTCGCGAAGCACCTCTGCCAGGGTGGTGTACTCCGGCTTCAGCCGGGTGAGGCTGTTTGCCACCTGCACACGAACATGGGGTTGTGGTGCAGTGAGACCTTTCTCAAGAATCTCTTGGGGCAGGTGGCACACCGGTGCCGTGATCCCGATTCGGGCGGGGTAGAGACCGGTAAGAATGCTGGCGCGAGTGGGCGAACAGAGCGGGTTGGCAGCATACGCCTGGGTGAAACGCAGTCCCCGCGCAGCCAGACGGTCGACGTTCGGCGTTTCGTGGTAGGTGCTCCCATAAACCCCGAGATCACGCCAGCCCAGATCATCGGCGAGAATGAACACCACGTTGGGACGACGAGAACTGGGCGGTGGTGTTGGGCTTTCAGCACTTGCCGCCAGTAAGTGGCTAATGCTCAACAGGGTCACAGAAAAAATCAGTATGCGATTCATAATGGTGCCTCCCCAAGATGGACGTTGCCTTCCAATTGCCCTCGGCGAGAGGTCCTGTGCATCTCCCCCGGTAAAATACTTTAAACCGACGTGCGTTGCCAGCAGGCGTGACCGATTTCCACTTTCTGGATGGGCCTGTTAGAAGCCAAACGGTCGATGCGTGGTAGGGGCAATTCACGAATTGCCCCAAGGTTAAACGGGAATTGGACCGAGCAAACCAAGATCGGTCCGTGAATTGGACTACCCAACGTGGGAATGCGGACCTGACAGGCAGGTCGCTCCGAGCTGAATTTGACTTCCGCCGAAGGTCGCGGCGAGGTCCGAGGGCCTCACTCGCGGCAAAGCAAAAGCGGGGATGACTCAGCCGGGAGCGCGCTGTCGAATGGTTCTTCGCATTTCCATCAATGAGCAGAAGGGAACCCATGTTATCATCTTACGATGCCATTTTGCTCGTCTCTTTTGGCGGGCCGGAACGTGCTGAGGACGTGATGCCGTTTTTAAGAAACGTCGCCCAGGGAAGGAACATTCCCGAGGCCCGTTTGCAAGAGGTTGCCGAGCATTATTATCACTTTGGCGGCCGAAGTCCCATCAACGACCATTGTCGGGCCCTCAAGAAGGCCCTGGAGGACGAACTCAGTCGGCGGGGTTATCGGCTGCCGGTTTACTGGGGCAACCGGAACTGGCATCCGTTTTTGAAGGATGTGATCGATGAGATGGTAAGAAACGGCGTCCGGCGGGCCCTGGCGGTGGTTACCTCGGTATTTGGTTCATACTCCAGTTGTCGGCGATACCTGGAGGATCTGACTAAAGCGCGGGAAGCCTGTGGCGCTGCCACGCTAGAAATTGATCGCCTGCGGTTGCCGTTCAATCATCCTGGCTTTGTGGCGGCGATGACGGATCGAGTTCAGGAGGCACGCGAAGCGGCGAAAAACGCGGGATTTGCATCAGTCCGCCTCGTTTTTACTGCCCACAGTATCCCGATGGCGATGGCCGCCGGGGCCCCTTACGTCACGCAATTTGAGGAAGCGAGCCGTCTGGTGGCCGAGGCCGCCGGCTTCACCACTTGGCAGCTTGCGTACCAGAGTCGGAGTGGACCGCCGCACGTTCCCTGGTTGGAGCCTGATATCCTCGATGTGCTTCGTTCGATGGCTAAGACGGAGCGAGATGGCGCCGTCCTGGTGGCCCCCATCGGATTTCTTTCCGATCATGTGGAGGTGCTGTACGACCTCGATGTGGAGGCAGCCGCCCTGGCCAGGGAATTGGGGATCGGTTTTTTCCGTGCTGGAACGGTGGGAACCCATCCCGCTTTTGTGGCCGGTCTTTGCGAGATGATTGAAGAGCGTTTGAACGGACGGCCGGAAAGGCGGGCTATCGGGCGATTGCCTGCCTGTGCGGATGTGTGTCCGGTGGACTGTTGCCCTCCAAGTTGAAGCGTCAGGAACGCCATCACCCGTGCATGGGGCTGGGAATTATCGCTTGATGAGCTCAGGGTGTTCGCGGTAGAACGCCAGCACCTCTCTTCGCACATCGGCAAGATAGCGTGCATTCTTCTCCATGAGCGCGGCAATGAATTGTCGGAAAAGTTCAAAAACAGGGCTGGCGAACCAGGCGGCAAGATTGTCACTGGTAGTCGCCTGAGTTTCGGTGCCGTTTTCGGGCGAACGCACGAGGAACTTGTCTGCCAGGGGGTCCCACTCGAAACGGAAACTCTTCGGGACAAACGGAGCGCGACATTCAAGCCTGGCCACCCGGCGACGGACGCGGTAACCCCTGTGCGCGCTGAAATCCACGTGGATGAATGCCAGAAGTCCCACCCGATCGAGATCATCCCGGGCGACACCCAGCGGTGGGTGCAAGAGGATTTCTGTCAGTTCTTGAAGTGTATCCGCGTGAAGGCAGGAAGCGATTCTGCGCTGGCTGCCGATGAGCCGGAAATAATCGGCCACAGGTCGCCCCCAAAGATAGCCGTACCAATTTCCGTCGCCGATCTCGTGGACGAGAAAGCACTCGGGCGTTGCGGGAGAGACCTGGAGGGCCTGCCGAACGACGCTCGGGCTGTCAACGGTGATAATCTTTACCCCCGGGGGCAGAAGATTGAGAAAGGCGGCCAAGAGCGTGGTTTTCCCCGCACCGCCAGGTCGGGCTGCCGTCAGTAGCGAGGCCCCCTGTGCCAGCGCGTACATGACGGTGGCCGCCATATCCGCGGACAGCGTTTCCGCCTCAATCAAATCGACCACGGTGAGCATCCGCCCACCCCGCTGATTGAGGTCCTCAAGTTGCTGGACGTTCCGTTGTTCCAGGTCCGGGAGCATCGAATCGTGCGTTGGTGAGATCCTCCGTGCCAGTCGAGCCAGGGGCCCGGAATGCGGGCCGTGTGGTTTTACTTTCCATTATCGGCCGAAGGTAGCCTGCTGGTTCGATGGGGAGGTGGGGGTGGGTGCGCCCTGGGCCTTGTTGGTGTCTCTTTTCCCCTCTTCTTTTTTGAGAGCGGCAGCAACAAAATTGATCACCGCCTGTCGGGAAGGATACCCCACCATCCTCTGCCCCTGAAAGCCATTTTCCGTGGGATGGAACACAAAAAGCTGCGGAATGGGCCCGCCTTCAGTAAGTTTCTGCGCAAGCTCTGGCTCTTCGTCATAGTCAACAAGGGCCAGCACGGCCTTTTTGAAAATTCCCGCCTGCTGTAAACCGGGAACGCCCTCTTTTTCCAACCTCTGGCAGGCCGGGCACCACTTGGCTCCCACCACGACGACAAGAGGTCGGTTGGATTGCCGAGCCTCGTGGTACGCGGTGGCGTAGGCCTGCGGCTGGACGCTATTCTGAGTGGCTGGAGAAGTGGCGTCGGAAGCCAACACGGCAAGCGTCAGCAGGCAGAACAGGTAGGAAATCGCCATGGGTCACTCCTTCCCTAGCTGAAAAAACGGAAACGGTTGTCCTCGGGGCGACAAAGGCATGGCACAATGCGCCTTCACGCCCGCGTGCCGATAGAACCCCTCCCGGAGAATGGCCCCGAGGGGGCGGAAAGCCTCAGCACGGGAGAAATCCGTTTCGGAGGGAAATGGTCAGGTGGGCTCCTTGCCTTTCCGCGTGCCCGCGGCCTTGACCCGGGCAAAGATTGCGAAAGTCGTCAGTGTAATCGCTAAAGCTTGTGCAACAAGTAGACCCTTCGTGATTTAGCTAAATTTTTAAAATTTTTCCGCTCTCGAGCGGGGGTCAATGGTGATCAGAAGGGGAGACAGAGAAACGGCAAAAGGAGTGGCCCAAATCTTTTCCGGAGAGAGCCCAGGCGTTTGACAAAGCCGGGTAAGGCTGCCTCGTCGCGGGGTTGTGCACAGTGCTGTCAGGGAGGCCAGCGAAAGCAAGAGCGTGGTCGTGCCGACGCGGCGTAATCCTGGCTTGCGTGTTGTTTCGGTCTGGCTGCGTTCCGGGTAAAATAAAAGTGGGGTGAAAGAGTATCCGAAAGGAGGAATAGTTCCGGAGGATAGCCCCATGAACCGCGCTGCCCAGTTGCGAGAAAGACTTTTTATGCGCCGACTTCGGCGCGGGGCGGCTGCTACTTTGGACTATGTCCTTCTCATAGGGGTGATTTTGCCGGCGGCGGCATTTACAATGTGGGCAGGACCGCGGATCATTCGGCTGGCCTACGAAATGGTCTATGTCCTCCTTGTGTGGCCTTTCATGTGACTTGTCGATACGGGGATGGTAGCGCCTCACGGCGTTTTCGGTAACAGAGAAGAGTTGAGTAAGGGAGAGGTGACGAGATGAGCAAGGCGAGCCTGTGGCAACTGCTGAAACGGATCCACTCCGATGATCGCGGAGCGGTGAGCCTGGAGACCATCTTAATCATCGGCGCGATCGCTCTGCCGATCCTGATCTTCCTGATTCGAGTGGGTTGGCCGAGAATCAAGGGCTACTTCAATCAGGGACTTCAGGACCTTGAGGCGGAGCGGGCAAATGCGATCCAGTGAGGCGTTTGCCGGAGTTGCGAGGACTGCCTGCCGCGGGTGAGTGAGGGACGCTGAGAGTGGTGTATATCCTTTTACTGTTCCTCACGGCGGCGGTTGTCTCAGACGTCCGGACGAGAAGGATTTTCAACTGGATCACGTACCCCGGCATATTGGCAGGGTTGCTTTTGAACGGCCTGGGCGATCTGGCCGTGATGGCCGGTTGGGCGAGTTCGAGCTGGATGCAAACGTGGGGCGTGATCGGGCTGGGGCAGGCCGTGACAGGATTTTTGGCCTGTGGCCTGGTGATGGTGGCCTGCTACGTCTTCTTCCGAATCGGCGGGGGAGACGTCAAGCTGATAGCGATGATCGGGGCTTATTTGGGACCCGAGGACGGGATCATCGCCATGCTTTGGACGTTTGTGCTTGGTGCGTGTGTCGCGCTGAGTGTCCTGGTGTGGCGGGTCGGGCCCGTCCGATTTGTGATGCACCTGGGACGCAGGCTGATGGGATGGTTGCGGGTGGGGTATTGGGGGGCATTGACGCCGGAAGAGCAGAAGGCCTTAGAACCCACTCTGTTTTTGGCCCCAAACGCCTGGTTGGCCGTCGTCATCGTGCATTTCAGGGTGGTGGAGCGGCTGCTTGGCCAGCCATGACATAAAAGGACGAAACAAACGGCGGGCGGTCGCTTCTTCCCCCGTGGAACAGAGAGAGGCGCACCATGTGGCGTGCGGTTGTGCTTGCGTCCTGGCCGTGGGCGCTGACGCTGGTCGGAGCGATCTTGGCGGCGGTTGTGCTGCTCCGCTGGAGCGGATCCGGCAGGATCTCCTTTCGCTGGACCCGATTTGCTGACCTTGTCCGCGATGATGCGGGCGCCGTGCAGAGCCTCAGTTTTGTGCTCACTCTGCCGATTTTTGTTCTCCTCATGCTTTTTATCGTGCAGGTGAGCCAGATCATGATCGGGACCGTCGTCGTCCATTATGCGGCGTTTGCCGCGGCGCGGGCGGCGCAGGTCTGGATTCCAGCTCGGGTGGGCGATATCGAGTTGGAAAACTGCATTGGACCGGGCTATTACCCAGATCCCACGGCAGAACAGATTTTGCCTATTGTAGATCCTTCTGACCCCAACTATGGGCCGACGTCGGGAGGCATGACGTTCATCATCCCGTACGATCCTGACAGTCCCAAGTGGCAGAAGATCGTGACCGCCGCGGTCCTCGCATTAATGCCCATCTGCCCCTCCCGGGACCTTGGGCTCTCCGTGCCGCCCTCTACCGCTGCCGCGGCACAACTGGTGCGGCAGGCGTATTTGCAGAATGTTCCCAGCGCCAGCGGTATTCCCCGGGTTCCGCAACGGCTGGAAAACAAGCTCGCCTATGCGCTCATCGCCACTGAAATCGAGTTGCGATTCTTCCACTCCAATCAGGAACCGCCGCTCGTTCCCTATTTTTTGGAAGATGATATTTACCAGTTTCGGCCCAACGAACTGGGATTTCAGGATACAGTTACCGTGACGGTCACGCACCACATGGCACTGCTCCCTGGACCGGGCAAGTTTTTGGCCCGGGCGGTGCGGCGTTCCGACGGCTTGCCTGACAAAGTGGCTCAGGAGATCGAGGTGCGCAATGGCATTGCCACCTATCCGCTGCGGGCGTCAATCACCCTGGGACATGAAGGCGAAAAATCGGTCGTTCCTTACACATATTGGCTTTCGAGCATATTTTGAAAAGATTCTCCAGGCTGTTTGATGCTCCGATTGATTTGAGAGTACGAAACCCCGGGCAGGAGGACAGAAAAATCGGTGCTTGCGGACTGAGGAGGGAGTTTCGCGGCGGGGGCGTGAGTCGGGGGAGAGGCCAGCTATGCGAGTGATTGCGGAGAGATTGAGGCGAATTCCGAGTGACGACTCCGGCGCGATGAGCGTCGTGGCCGTCTTTGCGGTTCTTCTGTTGACCATTCTGCTGGGAATGGTCATGAACGTGGGGCGGGCAGTGGATCACAAGGTGCGGCTGCAAAATGCAGCGGATGCTGTGGCCTATGCGGGGGGAGTGGTTATTGCCCGGGGAATGAATGCGCTCGCCTTTAGTAATCATCTCCTGTGTGATGTGTTTGCCTTGACCGCATTCATGCGGGAGGCTCGCGATCGCAATGCGGAACAGTTTGTACCTGCCATTCTCGAGACGTGGAATCAGGAAGCCCCGGTTTTTGCTCAGTCGAATTTTCCCAAGTTCGTACCCCTGGCGACGGCCATCCCCGCGAAAACGCCATTGGAGCAGGCCCTTGTGACGGCCTACAGCGAATGGGCTGCCGCTGCCAGCCAGCAGATTCTGCCCACCCTGGAATTCATTCTCAGTCAGGAACTCATTCCGGAGTATGAGCGAGCCGTTGTGGCCGCGTTCCCAGATATCGCCCAGCAGGCCGCCATGGAGGTGGCGCGGCGCAACGGCCGGCCGGACTTTGGTCGGGGTGAAATGCTGGGTGTCCTCTGGCGGACAAATGTGACTCCCGTGGGCGGGGCGGGTGAGCTTTATGAGCGAACGCTACCGGTCGTGGATCCGGTCATGGACCAGTATCCCAACCAGGCTGATTACTTCAATACGGCGCGAAATCAGCGGCAGCGACTCGCTCGGCACTATCTGGACATGTGGAACGATCGAGCAATGCTGTTTTTCGACCGAGAAGCCAAGATGAGCCAGTTTAGTAGGCTCTGGCGCAACTTCACATGTGGGCAGTTGGAACGGCTGCTGGCCGAGTATCCTGCCAGCAATCTGCCGTTTGTGATTCGCACACCCGGTGATGAAATTGTGGATCCAAACGCCCATTTGGATCAGTACTTCACGTTCGTGGGGGTGGCCTACTGGCGCCCCATGCGTTCCCTCCTGCCGGGGCTGTTTGGTCATCCCCTGAGCAGCGACACGATCGCGTTTGCTCAGGTGCGGGTGTTTGTTCCCCGGCCGCGGTTGGTGTGGGAGTATTTCGTTCCGGGAAGGGACACCGATCCCCTGGGAGGTGTGCCGGGCGATTTTGCCGAATTGCCGGTGGAGGATACTCCCTCACCTGGGGAAGAGGGTAATGTTGCGGGAACCTGGCAGGTCGTCCGCGAGGATGTGCCCACCCACTGGGACCTTCTCAATCAACACTGGACGTGTACCTTGCAGCCGGCGACGGTGTGGAGTCTGCCGGCCATTTTGCAGACGCGCCCTCCTTTACCTGAATTTGCCGGCTGGAATGTGCGCCTGCCTTCGCTGCCGGGTTGGACCGCCGCTGATATCCAAAGGATTAGTCCGCACTGAGAAGTAGCCGCTGGTTCATGCTTTTTGCCCCTGGACAATACGGTACGCGTATGCGAGACGATTCAAGAAAGCCCCGAACACAAGCCGGGAACGGTTCTTGGCCCGATGCCTCGCTGATCTCGCGCCGTCTGTCAAGGATGAAGCGGTTTGGGTCAGACCGGCCTGGGCTGGCCCCGCTGGAGCTGGTGATCGCAGTTCCCCTTTTTCTCTTCATTATGGCTTTAATGATCAATTTTGGGACGGTGGCGGCATGGCGGGTACGGGCTTTGGCCGTGGCTCGGCATACCGTATGGGCGAGCCGTCATCCACGTAATCTCGCACTTGCGCCGCGGCCGGAGTACTGGCCCGCAAACGCCGGTCTGGGGAGTGGAGGGGACGCCGATGCTCCGATCCTGGACGATCCGCGTGTCGATCTTCCGGTGGCGCGGGGTCCCAGATTGGGCAGTTTCGTGGTGAATTCCGAGCTTCTCGACCCTGCACGGGGTTTTCGCCGGGGATCTTCCGAGTTAACACGGGATTTTCCGCTGCTTCCCACACTCGGGCCTTACGAGCTTCGGTCCAGGGCTCCGTTGCTGGACAATTGCTGGCAGTACCATCAGATGTCGCTTCCCCGGTACTGGCACGACCGCTGGGCCCACCGCGTGACGGCCCTCTATCAGTTGCCCACGGCAGGGGGAAACTATCTGGCGATGTACGTTCAGGCGGCCCTGGCGATTCTCAACATGCCGGAACGTCCCGCCCTATTGATTCTTGACCGAGATCCGGAATTTCCCGCTTATGCCCAGAGATTTGGTTGGCGGGGAGGTGGCTCGCCCGACTTCCACCCCAGTTTGACTTCTTTCTGTACCACTGATCTTTCCGTGGCCCACGATGAGGTGGAAAGGCTCCTGGATCGCATCGGAGGTGTCCGTCCCCAGCAGGGGCCACCTCGTGTCAACCATGTGCCTTCCCTGGCCGAGCGGATGGCCTCCGCATATATCAACCTTTACCAGAGTGTCATTCAGGAATTGAACAGCCAGCTCAATGCCGTTCCTCCGCCTCCCCCCGGTCAGATCGCGGCCATCCAGGCGGAGATAGCTCAATTGCAGCAGTGGGTCGGCATTCTCAGTAACTTTCGTCAGAGTTTGCAGAACCATGGCCGCCGATGATCCCCGGGCTGGACTTCCTGCTGAATCGACTGCCGGTCGGGATGCCGGGCAGGGGGAGCGAAAGCAAACTTCGTTTGGCGGGGGATCATCGAAGTCGCGTCGGATCAAAACATTTGGCGAGCTGGCGCGGCAGATCACCGATTGGACTTCGCGGCTCCTGGTGACTTTGCTAATCCTGGCTGCCGGGTTGAGTTTCGGTCTGCAAGTATTGCAATGGTGGAGGGAGTCGCCCTCACCGGCACCTTCCGCGACAACCGGTGACTTCGCAATAACGCCGGAGGCAATGTCTATCGGACAGGACGGCGAAGGCCTCCGGGTGAGCACGGAGCAGGGTCATCTGTCGGTCATCACCATTACGGGAAGCGAGCCGGAAGCCTGCCGAAAAGCGGAAGAGTTCTGTCTTGCCGCGGCGGAAAAGCTCGCGCTGCCCCAGACGTCGCTCAGTATCGAAGAACAGCGCCTTCTGGACCGGCTGGCCACTGCAGTGCCGGTGCGGTCGCTGCCCGACGGCACGCGCGTTTTCCGCTACCCGGGTGATTTTCCCATGTGGGCAATCATAAAGCCGGCAACTTCGCCGAAGCCAGGGCCGGTGGAGAATCATAAGGACACGCCGCGGGAGGCGCACCACGGGAATTCCACAGCGGGAATTAATTCCGTTTTCACGAGTGGCACAGGTCGTTCGCATGTGTCCCAGCGCGTGATCGGGTGGGCGGTGCTGATGCGGGCGGGTGGAAATCTCTGGTCGCTGTACGTTCTTACTCCAGAACAATCCAAGAAAATTTCGGACACTGCTAAAAGAACGTCTTCCGGAGAAGGCGTTGAGCGGGGACCTTTGAAAGAGCCTCCCTTGGGGGCCCGGTGGGTGGCCCGGTTTGCATTTTCTTCGGAAAACTGGGTGGGAATTTTCGAGGAGACGGTTTCCGGGAATGCAGCCGCCTGGCCCCTGTGGATTGATCAACAGTTATCGCGCGATGGGTGGAAAGCAGTCGGCGGTTGGAACAGCTCCAGCCATGAGAGTTGGAAGAGGTACGTGCGAAGCGGTGATGTTTCGGGAGGGGAACATTTAACGGTACGGCTTCGCACCATCCCTGGGGAAAAGCCTCGTGGAGTGGTGGTTTACCTGCGCCACATTGCTACACCACCGGACGGCGACTGAACAGATTTTTTGAGAACTCTCTAGTGAAAGATTCTTTGAAAAGAAAACCGGCGCAACGAACCTTTGTGGCTGGGCGTCATAGCGGGTGGAGCCGACATCAAACGGGGCATTACAATAAAGTGGCAGGGCCGTGTCCATCGTCAGGATTTGTGGTGCGAGGACTCCCGGAGAAAGACGCGCTTCCATGAAAGGTATCCAAGGACTCATTCTCGGTTTGGGTGTTGGGTTGGCTGCGGCTCTTTTCAACTGGGCGTATATGACCCGGGCAACGGGTGATATCGAGGCTGTCGCTTTTGTTGGAATTGCCCCCAACAAGGACCTGGATATTGGCCATGTCCTGGCCGAGGAGGACCTGGTACCGGTCGCGATTCCTCCTCTTCCCGCGCGACGGCTCAAGGATTTTGCTTATCTTTACGCGGACCGGGCAAGTATCATCGGGCTGCGTGTGACACGTCCCGTGCCCGGCGGGTCGCTTTTGCTTCAGGATGACCTTCGCCCTCCGCCACCCCGTCTTCGGTTCGGCGGTCAGCCCGCCGGGAACACCGAAGAGATTGCGATGTTCATTCCCATCGATACCCGGACAATTGTGCCGAGTTTGATCGAGCCGGGGGATACGGTGTCTTTCATCGTTTCGGCACCCACCCCTGTTCCTGGTGGGAATCCCCTTTCCGGTGAAAATCCCACAGCACCGGCGAGCGATGGAGCGGGCGGCCCGCAGGTCATTGGCAAATTCAAAGTGCTGGCAGTGGGTAATCGGCTGACGAGCGTGGAAGCCCATCGGGCCTATCAACTCCCGCAATCCCAGGAAAACATTTTGACCATCAGTGTTAAGCTCGAAAATGGGCGTCTTGAACCCAAGGCGGAGCGTCTGTGGAAAATGCTTGAGGCTACGAATTTTCGGCAGGTGGGGGTGATTCTCCATTCACGGGATACTTCCCAGAACTGAACGTTCGCTGAGGAAAATCACAGTGGGGGACACATGAAGATCTGGTACAACCGCATCAATGAAAGCCGACGGACCATGATCGAGGTCGATGCCACGGAAGTGTGGATCGGCCGGGACAGCTCCAACACGGTGGTGCTTCCCAGTCCCCTGGTGTCGCGACGGCATGCGGTGGTGCGGCTGCTGGAGGATGGGCGTTTGCAGTTGGAAAACCTCGGGCTCAACAGTTGCCTGGTGGGGGAGGAGGAGGTCCTGGGTGGGCAAACGGTCGTTTTCACGCCAGGGACGAAGGTGCGGATCTGGCCTTTCACCCTGACCTTTGAAGCCGAAAAGGCCGTTACCGTCTCGCGGCAGGAACTGGAGGCCCACCTCCGGTCGCTGATTGCCGATCTGGAATTGCGGATTCACCGCAAGCTGCTGGAACGGCTCGACCTTTACGAATTTGAAAACCGTCGGACGAATGATCCTCAGAGCATCCTCCTCCTGGAGAACAACATTGAGGATATTTGTCGTGATCTGCGGGTGTTTGAGCCAGAGAATGAGCCGGTTCTGGAAGAAATCACGGGGCTCGTGCTCCGTGATTACCTGGTCAATAGTTTGATCATGGAGTCGGGGAGCCAGTCGTTTTATGAAATGACGGGATTGAGTGCCAACGAGTTTGATATTCCCGCCACACTGGTGCCCGAGCGGGAAGCGGAACTCGCGGGGATTCTCAATTTCATCCGAGAACGGCTCCGGCTTTCGGAATGTCGGGACACCACCGAGCAGGTCCAGCGGATTGAGGAGCATTTCAGTGAAGCGTTCCAGCTTGTCCGTCCCCACCTTCACAGCGAGTTGCGGAAATACCTGATTCTGCGAACCCTCAAGAAGGATTTGAAGGACACGATCTTCGGATTTGGGCCGCTGCAGGATCTTCTCCGAGCGGATTCCATCACGGAAATCATGGTGGTGGGTAAGGATCAGATCTACGTGGAACGCAACGGGGTCATTGAAAAGTCGGGACGGCGTTTCATCTCGGACAAGGTCACGGAAGCGATCATCGAGCGAATCGTGGCCCAGGTGGGACGGCGGATCGACAAGAGTCAGCCGCTTGTCGATGCTCGCCTGCCCGACGGTTCCCGCGTCAATGCCATCATCCCGCCGCTCGCTGTGAAAGGCCCGTGCCTGACGATCCGGAAATTCCCGTTGCAGCGGATGACGATGGACGACCTCATTGAGCTGGGGTCGATCACCAAAGCTGCTGCGACGTTTCTCCGGGCGGCGGTCATCGATCGAAAGAACATCCTTGTCAGCGGGGGCACAGGGGCAGGAAAAACCACGCTGCTCAACGTCCTGAGCAGCTTCATCCCGTTCAAAGAACGGATCATCACCATCGAGGATACTGTTGAACTTCGCCTCCATCAGGAGCATGTCGTCACACTCGAAGCTAAGCCGCCCAACGTGGAAGGGCAGGGAGCCTACACCATCCGCGACCTGGTCCGGAACGCACTCCGGATGCGGCCAGACCGGATCATCGTGGGTGAATGCCGTGGGCCGGAAGCCCTGGACATGATTCAGGCAATGAATACCGGCCACGATGGGTCACTGACGACGCTCCACGCTAACACCGCGCGAGAGGTTATCGAACGGCTGGAGGTGCTCATCCTCATGGCGGCCGATTTGCCGATTTACTCCATTCACCGGCAAATTGCCTCGGCGATCGATCTGATCGTCCACATCTCGCGGCTGCCGGGCGGAAGGAGGGTGATCACGGAAATCACCGAGGTCGTGGGCGTCGATCCCGAAACGAAAAACGTGATCATGCACGACATCTTCAACTTCCGGAATGGCCAGTCCCTGGAGCCGACCGGCTATCTTCCCACCTTCATCGACTCACTGGTGGAAAAGGACCTGCTGGACCTCAACTTTCTTTATGGGGAAGGCTATCAATCCGTGCAGGCTGCTCCCGGGGGTACGGGCCCTCAGCACGAAGCCGTCGGGGAGGACCGGAGGGTTCGGGTATGACGGGAAACCAGGATTTACTCCTGCTGGGCTGTCTGTGCTCGGGAATCGCGGCTGCGATCCTGGTGTACAGCGGTCGTGATTGGCTTGCCCAGGCATTCGCCTGGATGGAAGCCGACGTCACCGACAAGCTGCGGCGTTTGCGAGTGAGGACCACACGGGTAAGGTTCTGGCTGGTTCTCTGGCTGGTCGGCATCGCCGTAGCTTTTTTTGGCTTCTGGCTGCTGGTGGACAGCCTCATCTTCGCGATTTTGGCGGCTGTGTTGCTCCTGGCAGCGCCGTGGTACCTTCTGCGACGGATGGCCGAGTTCTATCGGCGAAAAATCGAGGATCAACTCGCTGATGCGATGGTGACCCTTGCCAACGCGGTGAGAGCCGGTTTGTCACTGGCCCAGTCGCTGGAGATTCTGGCGGCCCAGTGCCCCCGGCCTATCAACGCGGAATTTCGCCAGATTGTGGCGGAATACAACCTCGGCAAGCCCCTCGATCGGACACTCATCGAGGCCAAACAGCGACTCAAAAGCGAAAATTTCGCGCTGTTTGCGGCGGCCTTGCTGGCCAGCCACGAACACGGTGGGCGACTGAACGAAACGGTGGAACGAATCGCGGGGTCCGTCCTGGAGCTTCAGCGGCTGGAGCGTAAAGTCCTTTCAGAAACGGCCCAGGCCCGCAAATCGGCGGTGTACATGGCCATTGCCCCGGTGATCTTTCTCATTGGCTTTTACATCATGGATCCCGCCAACACGATGCTTTTGTTCACACAGCCGTTGGGACACCTCCTGTTGGGGATGGCCGTCATGTTGGATGTGATCGCCTATCTCTGGGCCCGCGCTTTATTAAGACCTGACATCTAATACCGAAAAACCGAAAACGGGTGCGCACGCCGTGAGCGTCAGCAAAAAGAATCGCAAACCACCCCATCCTGAAAAGGGATGAGTTGCCTATGGAGACCTGGCAAGCTGGACAGCAACATGCATTTCTGCTGGTTGTTTCCTCGGCGCTGTGGGCAGCAGCCGGCTTTTTTGTGACCCAGTGGCTGTGGCAGATCGTTCATACGGAAGATCTACCCCAGGGTGCCGAGTGGCGCTATGACGTGAGTCGAATCAATGAACTGCGTCGGGCGGACCGCTTTTTCCGGCTGTTTCAGCCGCTTATTCAACTTTTAGCGCGATTCAATCGGGCGGCGTTTCGCGATGCACTTCCCGAGATCCAGCGGCACATTCACTGTGCTGGGTTGCCACGATTCTGGCTGGCGGAGGAATACCTGGCGAAGCTCGAACTCATCGCGGTGATGCTTTTCCCGCTGTATACCTATGTCGCGGTGCGGGCAGTGGGAGCCGCGGGAGTTCTCCTCGCTGTGATTTTCTCGGGGCTCACTGTATGGCTGTTGCGATTGCGGCTGGCTGACCGGGCAGCCCGACGGCTGCAGGCCATTAAACGTCGGCTCCCGTTTCTTCTGGACTTGCTGACCCTTTTGATGGAAGCGGGCTCCACGTTTCTTAACGCCCTGGCGCAGGCTGTGGAAGAGTATCGCGGGCATCCCATTGCCGAGGAATTTGGCCGGGTTCTCGCCGACATCCGAATGGGAAAAACACGGTATGAGGCCTTCCACGCCATGCGAGAACGCTTGGCCGATGACGAAATCACAAGCATCATCGGCTCCATCTTGCAGGGAGAAACCCTGGGAACACCGTTGGCCTCCATCTTCCGCACCCAGGCCGACGTGCTCCGCATCAAGCGATCCCAGCGAGCCGAGATGATCGCCGGAGAGGCGGGGGTCAACATGCTTTTGCCGGGAATCCTGGTCATGGCGGCAGCCGTGCTCATCCTGGTGGGGCCGTTTCTCATGAACTATCTTTACTTCGGTTTGTCGCTGTGAGGCAAAGAAGTTTTCAGAAAGCATGCACTTTAAAGAGCCAGAAGTGAATACCTGGCGGAAGAATCCCGGTCGAACAACCTGAAAGTCTGGGTTGGCAGAGAACGGATTGGTGGCATGCCCGTTAAGATTCAATGTCCATTGTGCGGCACGGAAATGACCGTGAGCGACGCAGCGATGCAGAGCAAGGTGGCCTGCCCCTGGTGCCGCCATCGCTTCCGCCCGGAGTCCGTTCTCGCACAGCAGCCGGAATCAAAAGCCAGTCCGGCGGAACCACCGGTGGCAAGTCCCCCCGTTGCTTCGGCCGCTTCCGACGTGGCGAGAGATGAGGCGAAAAAAGAAAGCAAAAAAGTCCCGGAAATCTCCCCAGCCAAAGCGGAGCGTCCAGGAGTGAAAGACACGGGGACGCCACCCGCAACTCATGAAAGACCGGGCCTCGAACAGGCCCGGCGGGAGGTGGCGCCCGAAAAGAACAGGCCACGCGGCGATGGCGCCGGGGCGGCTCGGGTTGAAAAAGCGGCTAAAGTCGATACGCCCGTCGGAACGGGGAAGGTCGCCACTGCCGCTGCAGGAAAAAAGGTGGCTCGACTGATCCTCACCCAGACAGCGGAGCCCGCGTGGAAACTGGCTCCAGACGGAAGTCTGCCCAGTCTGCACCTGGAAGAAGATTCCTCCGACGAGAAGAAACGCGAGGTCAAGCGGTCCAGCAATCCTGTTCTCCTTGCGGTTGTGTTGGCTGCCAGTCTTTTGACCTCGTTAGCGCTCCTTTTTGTGGAACCTGTTCCGACCACCCGGAGTAATCTGGAAGAGCTTGAACGCGCAAGGGAAGAACTGGCCGCTGAGTACTATTCCAATCTCAATCCGAACACCCCGTTGGCCGAGTATCAGAGACTGCTCCGCGAGGCTCACTGGGCCCACAGCCGCGGTGATCATCAGCGAGAGCGGCAACTCTACCGCCAGGTTCTCCTCTTGCTCTACGCAGAAAAAGGTCGAAACTCTTATACTGGATTGACGGGAAGTCGCTCGCGGGATGAGCGGCTGGAGGAGCTTTTGCGAATCCTCCTCAAAGAATAATCTTTCAACATGCACAGGATTTGAGAAGATAGGTCGGAAACAAACACGCAGGCCACGCCGTCGCGGTTCGGTGTGAGGTTGGGAATGGGCCAAGCATCCCGTTATGATATTGTGGGCACGATCGCTACCGGGGACTTTGCCACGGTCTATCGGGGTCGAGACCGCGAACTGGGCCGCGATGTGGCAATTAAGGAGATCCATCCTCATTTTCGACGGGATCCCAAGCAACTCGAGCGCTACTGGAAGGAAGCGCAGCTTCTAGCCACCCTCCAGCATCCCAACATCATCACCATCTACGATGTGGTGCGGCCCCGCGGGTGGCTGATTCTGGAGTTGATGCGAGGCAGCCTGCAGGCCAGTGCGCAAAAGGGGCCGATCGACCTGGATTTCCTCCGCGAAATTCTCATCGATTCTCTTCAGGCCCTGGATTTCCTCCACACCAACGGCATCATTCACGGCGATATTAAACCGAGTAATCTGCTGTTGGATTCCCGTGGACGGGTAAAGCTGGGAGACTTTGGTCTGGCACGCAGGGCCACGGATGAGCATGGAAGTCTTTTGAAGGGCACCACCAAGTACATGGCCCCAGAGCTCATCAGCGCGCAGTTTGGCCCCGTCGGACCCGCCAGCGATTTGTATTCCCTGGGGTTTACGGCCTACGAACTGATGTGTGGCCCGGATTTCGAGTTGCTCTTCCCGACGCTCAGCACATTTGGTCGGGATCGCCAGATCGCGTGGATGATGTGGCATGCGTCACCCGATCAAAAGTTGCCCCCCATCCATCGCGTCCTGGAGGGTGTGCCCGAGGACCTAGCCCAGGTGGTGGACCGTCTGGTCGTTAAGGATCAGCAGCAGCGCTTGGGTTCTGCTCGGGAGGCCCTTGCGCTCTTAAAAGCGCCGCAGGTGAGTGTGCCCGCAAGCATCTCGGGGGAGCGAGCGGAGCCCAGCGAAGAAGAGCTCAAGCAGCAGCGGCAAAAAAGGCTGATGCGGATCATAGCGGGTGTGGCCGTTGCGTGCTCACTTCTGGTGTCGATTCTCATGCTTCTTCCCGAACGGTCTCCACCTCCGGCGCCGCCCCCGGCGGTGGCCCCGGTCCAGGGACGCCTGGAGGCCGTTCTTTTGGATGCTCGGCGGTTGATCATCGACCACGATGGTCAGGGCAAAGAAGAGCGTGAAATCCGTTCATGGGATGAAGTCATCATCAATGACAAAAAGTCGTTGTTGCGCGACCTTCAACCGGGCGATCTCATCACGATTACAGTCTACCGAGATGAACAGGGCCGTCAGGTTCAGCGAATCGAGGCCATTCGCCCAGAGCGGCTGATCGGCCAGATAGAGGCCGTCTCTCCCGAGCAGGGGACGATCACCGTCGCCAGGGAACCGGAGGGGGAAAAAGTGGTTCTACGCGTGCCACGGGGAACCCCTGTGACGCTGAACGGCCAGCCCACTTTTCAGGGACAAAAGCTGGAGTACACGCAGCTCAGAAGTGGGGATCGGGTGGAATTGTATTATCAGCGCGAAGGGCCTGAGTTCGTTGTGAGGGAGGTGGCCGCCTTTCGGGTTGTCCAGATGAAAGGAATCGTGCGGGAAGTGGACGTCAAAAACGCCCGCTTAACTGTGGAATCGGACGCGGCGGGACAGGTGGTCACACTCCCCTGGTCGGAGAACTGTGTGGTTACGCTCAATGGTCAGGCCAATGTGGGGGGGCAGATTCTGCGGCCTGCTGACCTCCGGGTGAATGACCAGGTTGAAATTGAGCACGACACCCGCATCCGGCGGGTGGACGCCTATCGAGTTCTCGGCGTGGCTGGGGTAATCGAACGCGTTCATTTCGATGCGGGATCGATTGACGTGATCCTGAGTCAGGATCAGAAGTCCATGCAGTTCCTGGTGCCCCCGACTTGTGAAATCACGCTGGCCGGCGAACCCGCCCAGCTTGCGGATTTGCGGGCCGGCGACAAAGTGGACATCCAGCATGACACGCCCGATGGTCGCATCGCGCGGGCTCTTAAAATCACGGTCGTGCGGCCCGAGGATCGCAGGCGGTTTGCGCTTCTGGTGGCTGTCGGTGAGTTCGATGATGAATCGCTGCCCGACGTACCTGTTTTGTCCACGGGCATCCAGAAGTTTGCCGACGTGCTCATTCGACGAGGGGCTTTCCCACGCAACCAGACCCTGGTGCTGAGCAACCCCAGTCGGGTGCGATGGGAGCAGGCCCTAACGGCTTTTTTAAAGGATGTGCCCTCGGAGGGTGAGGTGGTCGTGTGCTATTCGGGCATAGCGATCCGAGATGCGAGCAAACGTGTGTATTTGCTCTGTCGCGACAGCAGCGTCAATCGGCTGGCGGAAACAGCGCTTCCGATTCAAACACTCGCCGATGCTCTGGAAAAATGCTCGGCTTCCAAAAAGCTGTTGATCCTGGATGTTTCTCCCGCGGGAGTTCAGATCTCTGGTGATGTGGTGTCTGCGGAGGAGGCGCTTCAGGCTGTTCAGGGGCCGCCCGGTCGAGCGGCATTCCGCACCGTCACGGCGGTTGCCGCAACTGCTTCCGGTCAGGGGGTTGTCACCAACCAGGAAGGGTCGGCCACGGTGGCGGCGCTTATGGAAGCCTATCGAGGAGCAGCCGACGAAAATCGGGATGGGCACATCGACGCAGGCGAACTTTACGCCTTTCTCACGCGCCAGTTACCTCAGATTGCCGGGACGTCGCAGTCGCCGCGGCTGCTTTTGCCGGATAATCGTCCTTCCCGTCTGACAGAAGAGGCCAAGAATGCCCTGCGGAGCCTCGGCGCGATGCTCCTGCAGGACAATCTGGATGCGAGAGTGGTGAATGACACTTATCGCACGGCCCTGAAACTGGCAGGCAAGGAGCCGGAACCTGCCCTTTTGTACGGGCTGTTGCAGATCAAAATGGCGCAATTCAGCGAAGCGGAGCGGGTATTCGAACCGCTGAAACTGGAACGTCCCGAAGAATTGGTGAGTTATCTGGCTCTCGCGTGGACGAAACTCTTCCGCCGCGACTACAACGGCGGGGTGGGAGAAATGCTGGCGCTTGCTTCGCACTGGGAAAGTTCCCAGGTGAAGCCGAAACCTGGCTTGATCGTCACGGTTCTGAATGGGCCGGAAGTATTCCATTTTCTGGGTCAGCTCCGCGAATATGCAGCCCGAGTGGGCGAGGGAAGTGAACGCCCGCCGGATTCTCTCTTTCAGAAACTGGACGACAAGGTCCAGGAATTGGGCGAACCTTTGACGTCGGCGTATCAACAGGGGCGAGAGCAGAGTCGCCAGATCCTGGATCGGTTCGACGAGCAGTTGGCCCGAGCACCGGACCCGGCGACTCAGGTTAAAATCCGTTACGAGAGAAGGCAACTGGGACGATACGCGTCATTTCCGTTCGAGTCACTCTCGCGGCAGATTCTCAGCGGTTTGGACCGGTAGCACGAAGATTGTGCCGAGGTTTCCGGTGCTGCAGAGAGGCCGCTGGGAAGACTGTCGCTGGTGAAGAGTCGCGCCGCTGGTAGAACGGGCTGGGTATAAAAAAAGTGGGCTTCCGGCGTGCCACCTCCGCAGTGGCGAAATCATGCGGTAGGGCAAGGTACCCGCATGACGACCGCTGCGCCGGAAACCCCACGGGCCAGCCTGATTTACTGAAAGGTGATTGAGCACAATTTGTGCCAATCAGTGGGGTAAACTCTATTTCTTAAGGTATGTTCGGAAAAAGACTTAGGAACGACGTTTCGGAATAGCCAAAATGTGCCCCAGGTTCCGGATAGGGTACGGTGCAGTGATTTGCAACACCCTGGTCAATCTAGCAACACGGGTCTCGTGAGTTAAAATCGCCGTCAAAATCACTGTTGCATTGTGCTACACTCCCGAGGTGGGTATCATCATACAAGTTGGACGGGGTTACGGTGGATATTGGGAAGGGGCTCTGTTAGGTATCATGGTGTTTTCGAGCGGTTCGCCGCAGTTTCCCCTGACCAATTGATACGGCCCGATATGACACCGCAGAGGAGCGACTGCAACTGTATTGTGATACTGCATAACCCAAAAGCGGGGAGATGGCCCTCCGATAAGAAAGTCGGTCGCCTCGTGAGCGCGCTCACTGACCAGGGTTACTCGGTACGGGTCAGTCAAAATCTGGGAGAAGCTGTGGAGTTGGCGAATGCGGCGTTCGAGACCGGGCGGCTGAAATGTTTGATCGGTGCGGGGGGAGATGGAACCGCCGGGGAGTTGATCAATCGCGTGGTGCCGGGCTTGCCGCTGTCTTTCTTTCCCACTGGAACATCCAACCTGGTGGCAAGTTATTTTGGATTTTCTCGCAAGCCGCGTAAAACAGTGGAAACACTGATGAACGGCGAGCCAGTCGCCATCGACGCGGGTATAGCCAACGGTAGGTTGTTCCTGGTGATGCTCAGTTGCGGGTTTGATGCTGCCGCCGTGGAGATGGTCCACCGGAAACGGATGGAAGGTCATCGGGGGGGCCGAGGTGGATTTGCCACTTTCATCGGCCCAATTTGCCATCTCATTGGGACTTATCCTTTTCCTCAAATGGCGGTGGAAGTTCTGGATGGAAACGGGGGTGCGGGCACCTCTTTGATGCGTCCACAGGAGGGCTCGGCGGCCACTCTCGCAGCCAAGTGGGTATTTGTATTCAATTTACCCCGATATGGGTGGGGGCTGCCGATCTCACCCGAGGCCAACGGTACGGACGGACTTCTTGATCTGTGCACATATCGAGGGGGTGGGTTCTGGAAGGGGCTGTGGTACACGCTCACAACCCAGCTCCAGCTCCATCGGCGTTTGCGGGATTTTCAGCATCTCCGCGGTCGGCGTTTTCGGATAACGGCCGACGCCCCAGTCCCTTATCAGCTTGACGGCGATCCGGCCGGATACCTTCCTGTGGAAGTCGAGGTCGCGCCACGGCGTGTTCACCTCGTCGTGCCCAAATGGGTAGCGCGACGGTTGGTATCGACTGCACCGGGAAGCTGAGTTCGATCAAACTGGGTAGGGAGAACGTGCAGTGGCTGAAGGAAAGGCCCAGGTTGCTGGTTATGCATGCGGACCAGGGGAGCCGCTCCTGTTTATTGCCGGTCCCTGCGTGATTGAAAACGAGTCAATCACACGGGAAATCGCGGAGTTTTTGGCGGAGTTCGCTCGCTCTCACCAAATTCGCCTTATTTTCAAGGCATCCTTTGACAAGGCTAACCGTACCAGCCTGCATTCATTTCGCGGACCCGGACTGGCCGAGGGCCTGCGGATTCTCAGCAGAATCAAAGAGAGCACGGGGCTGCCTGTCACGACGGATATTCACGAGCCAGCACAGGCCCTTCCGGTGGGGGAAGTGTGCGACCTCATTCAGATTCCAGCATTTTTGTGCCGGCAGACGGACCTACTGGTGGCTGCCGCTCAAACGGGGAAACCGGTCCATGTCAAAAAGGGCCAGTTTCTGGCTCCCTGGGATATGCGGTACGTGGTGGAGAAGCTCCGGTCCGCCGGATGTCAGAACGTTCTCGTGGGGGAACGTGGAACCTTCTTTGGATATGGGCGCCTGGTCAACGACATGCAGGCCATCCCCATCCTCCACGAAGTTGGTGTCCCGGTGATCTTTGACGCCACCCACAGCGTACAGCAACCGGGGGCCCAGGGAGGACGTTCCGGGGGCAACCGCCAGATGGTCGCGCCGCTTGCCCGGGCCGCCGTGGCGGCCGGCGCCGACGGGGTCTTCTTCGAAACTCACCCCCGACCTGACGAGGCCCTCAGTGATGGTCCCAACATGGTACCTCTGTCGGAATTGCCCGCTTTGATCCAAACCCTTGTGGAATTACGACAATGGGTTCTGTCACATCCCTGATTTCGAGTGGAAAAAGCAACACCTTACGATTCAATCTTACTACGCGCCCTTTTTTGGCCCGCCTCGGTGCGATGATATTAATTGTTTTCATATCGCTTTGCTTGACGGCGGTGGGATGCCGTCCAGGCATGCAGGCCGGCTCCGCAGGCAAGTCTCAGGCCTCCACTGACACCGCTGGTCAAACGGCTACCCTTCATCGCGATGAGCTATTCGAAATTGCCATCAGCAATCTCAATCGGCTTTATCAGTTCGAAGGCACCGAAATGGCTCTCCAAGTGGCCGATCGGCTTGACCAGTGGATCAAAACCCAGCCCCCGTTGACTGATTGGACACCTGATCCGCTCCTCCAGAAGCTACCGCCCGATCTCGCACAACTCAAGGCGGTGAAAGAACTTGGGGAACTCAGGTTCACTCGGGATGACGGGATCTTTCTGCAGACTGCCGTATGGCTTCGCGACATCGCTGGTTGGGCCCGTGGGGAACAACCCGATGAATTAAGCCGCGCCATCGAATTGTTCGATTGGGTGGTGATCAACGTTCAGTTGGATTCGCAGGAGCGGATGATCCGGCTTCCCTCCGGGCAGTTGCTCATCCACACTCCGTGGGAAACTCTGCTATTGGGGCACGGGACGGTCTTTGATCGGGCCTGGGTCTATCTCCTGCTGTGTCGGCAGGAAGGGTTGGATGCAGCGGTGGTGGCTGTCAATCGTGCGGCGGCAGGGGCTCCGCCGCTTTGGGAAGTCTTCGCTGTGGGGGTTCTCATCAACGGGGAGTTGTACCTGTTCGAGCCGGCACTGGGAGTTCCGATTCCCGCGAAGGACGGCCTGAAGGTGGAAAAAGGAAAAGGGCTCGTCATTCGACCGGCCACACTCAGGGAATTGGCAGCGGATGATTCCCTTCTCCGCCGATTGGATGCGGATCCCCGCAATCCTTATCGTGTCAAAGCGGAAGACCTTCGGGAAGTCATGCTGTACGTGGAAGGTTCTCCCCCGTATTTGTCTCGGCGCATGGAAATGGTGCAGAAGATGCTCGCCGGGACGGAGTCCCTCGTCATAACAACTCATCCCAGCGAAATTGCCGAGCGGCTTCGCCAGACGCGGCATGTAAAGGATGTGGAGCTTTGGGTGGTGCCCTACGAAGCGGAACAGCAGCGGGAGACATTCGGACAGCAGATTGGACAGCATATTTTGCGGGAAGTGATGCCCTATCTGGCGCCCGTTGGGGAAGTGGTGCCTTTATGGCGGGGGAGAGTTCTCCACTTTCGTGGGGATCTCGTCGGGGAGGAGAGCGCCGCATATTACTACCAACTCGCCAGACCACCGGAAAGGCTTCTGGCGTCGGGAAACCTGGCGCCCGATCAGGAGGCTATCCTCAACCGGGCCAAAATCAACGCCAGCTACTGGCTGGGAATTCTTGCTTTGTATCAGGGAAACCGCAAGAGCGCCGAAGACTACTTTATCAAGCGGACCGCCTTATCCGAACCCGATTCTCCGTGGGAGTCGGGGGTCCTCTATGCACTGGGCCGGCTCAACGAGAAGCTGGGGGACTACTCCCGGGCGATTACAGCATACCGCTCTGAGATGCACCTGCCGAACCGGTATGGCAATTTAGTTCGGGCAAAATGGCTGGAGGAGTTGACAGGCGCCAAGCCGCTCGAGATTAAGGAGAGGCCCCAAGAGTGATCGGTGGGACCTGGCGGAAAGGGCCGGGTAGCTTCGAGAATACCTCGTCCACCGCCCGGCAAGGCGGGAAGCATGCCGCAAAGCCCTCCAATTCGGTACCTGATCCATCGCGTCTTCTGGCAACTCCGCTGGGATGACGTTGCCGCAACGTGTTGTTGCGGCCATTCACGAATGGCCCCACGGTGCAGCCAAAAGACTGAACCCAGCAGTCAGGGCGCGGCTGATAGAATGCATCATGCAAACGCTGGAATGTCGAGCCGGCAAGGAGGTCTCTCCGTGTTGAATGGAGCCCCCCGCGAGCCAGTGTGGACCTCTGCGTCCAGGGATAGGGGGATGGGGAGTTGGCTCAGATTCTCGGTACCAATTGAGGGTTTCGGCATTCTGCAGTACACTGAAAAAGAGGGAACGGTTGGCCTCCGCATGTCCTGGGCGTTTCCCTTCTGTGGTGGGGTTTTTACGCGGCGACATGGAGTTTTGGACAAGCCTGGAATGCCGGCCAAATTGGCAGGTTTTCTCAGGCGATCCCTCATTTCGCAAGCCCGGGTCGATTACGTGGATATACCGAGAATGTATGCGAGGACTGGCTTATGAAAGAAGGTATTCACCCCAAGTATGTGGACTGTAAGGTCACCTGCGGGTGTGGTAACACATTCATGACCCGCAGCGTGAAGCCCGAGCTGAGAATCGACATTTGCAACATGTGTCACCCCTTTTTTACCGGTAAGCTCAAATACGTTGACACCACGGGACGGATCGAGAAGTTCCGCTCGAAGTTCTCTGGGGGTTACGCGGGCGGGAAGAATAAGAGCTGAGGACATTCTCTGGCCTCGCTCAGCCTTGTCGAGCGTTACAATAACTGGCGAGAAGTGACGAGGGATCGCGAACGCCGATAATGGGACACTCCGCCAGCCTGGGGAATCCTGTGGCGAAGCCGGTGGCGTATCTGTTTATGCGCAGAGAATATGCGCAAGGAACTGGACGAAAAACTCGCGCGGTTTGAAGAGCTGGAGCGGCAGCTTCATGATCCGGACGTGCTCGCCGATTCGGCACGTCTGGCGGCGGTCATGCGCGAGCATGGGGCGCTGGCCAAAGTTGCCGTCAAATACCGCAAATTCAAGGAAGTGAACCAGCAGATCCTGGAATTGCGGAATCTGCTGGAGGGTGATGATCCGGAATTACGCGAGCTGGCGGAAGAGGAACTGCCTCGGCTTCGTCGCGAGCGAGAAGCGCTTTGGGACGAGCTGCTGGATTTGACCATCGGGGGAGAGGACGCGAATCGCACCCGGTGTATCCTGGAGATTCGGGCGGGAACAGGGGGAGAAGAGGCCGCTCTTTTTGCCCGCGATCTTTTCGAAATGTATCGCCGGTATGCTGAATCCAAGGGTTGGAAAGTTGAAATCCTCGGGATGAACCCAACCGAATTGGGGGGCTTTAAGGAAATCAGCGTGGGGCTGGAAGGTGAAGAGGTTTACCGGCGGCTTCAGTACGAAAGCGGTGGTCATCGGGTGCAGCGGGTGCCGGAAACCGAGGCCAAAGGCCGGATTCATACCTCCCTGGCCACCGTGGCGGTGCTCCCTGAGCCTGAAGACGTCGAAATAGAGATCAAGCCGGAGGATTATCGCCGGGATACTTTTCACGCCAGTGGCCCTGGGGGACAGCACGTCAACAAGACTTCCTCGGCTGTTCGCCTGACCCACTACGCCACGGGGATCGTTGTCCAGTGCCAGGACGAAAAGAGTCAGCACAAGAATTTTGCCAAGGCCCTGCGGGTGCTCAAAACCCGGGTGTATGAATACTATCGGCGTGCGAAGGAGGCCGAACGGGCTCAGGAGCGTCGCAGCAAGATTGGTTCGGGAGATCGCAGCGAGCGAATTCGCACTTATAATTTTCCCGAAAATCGGGTGACGGATCACCGCATTAACTTGACGCTCTATCAGCTCGACAGCATTTTGGAAGGCAATCTCGATCCGATCATCGAGGCCCTTCTCGATTACGAACGGAATGAACTCCGCGCGACGTTTGGGGCACTCGATTGAGCGACGGGGCCTTGGTTGTTTTTGCAATGTCGGTGCATTCCACACGACCCGGGCGGGAAAAAAGGCGCGCAAAACGGCGTGGGAACCGCGTGATAAGAAGGATCGCTTCCCGATGACCCAGGCCGATGTCTGGACGGTAGGCCGACTTCTCAACTGGACCACGGAATATCTCCGCCGACACGGTTCGGACAGCCCGCGTTTAGACGCCGAGGTCCTGCTCGCCTCTGCGCGCGGCTGCCAGCGGATCGATCTGTACACTCGCTTTGACGACATCCCTTCGGAGGAGGAAAAGGCGCGGTTCCGCGAGATGATCAAGCGTCGGGCGGAAGGCGTGCCGGTGGCCTATCTGGTGGGAGAACGGGAGTTTTTCTCGCTCAAATTCCGTGTCACGCCCGATGTGCTGATCCCTCGCCCGGAGACCGAGTTTGTGATGGTCACTCTTTTGGAATGGGCCCGCAAACAGGGAGCGGATCGCCCCTGGCTGATCTGTGATGTCGGGACGGGCTCGGGGATCCTCGCCATTTGCGCAGCCAAACACCTGCCGCATGCCCGCGTGACGGCCGTGGACATCAGCTCCGCAGCCCTGGCAGTTGCCCGGGAGAATGCTGAGCGGCACGGCGTGGCGGACCGCATCCAATTCCTTGAAAGTGACCTTTTGCAAGGCGTGCCGAACGAGTTGCGATTCGATTTCATCGTGTCCAACCCTCCCTACGTGAGTGAGGCGGAGTACGAACAGCTTTCCCCGGACGTCAGGAAGTACGAACCCTACCAGGCGCTTGTGGCTGGGCCACGCGGGACGGAAATCATCGAGCGGCTCGTTCCGCAGGCTGCCGAAAGGCTTGTCCCAGGAGGAGGATTGATCTTTGAGATTTCGCCCATGATTCACGACGCCGCTCGCCAAATAGTGGCCGATGATCCACGCTTTGAATTGGGTCCCACCGTTCGCGATTTGGCGCGATTACCCCGTGTCATTCAGGCTCGTCGCAGGGAAACAGTTTGAGTCATCCGATTTTCTACCAGCCTTCATCTGCTTGGCGGAGAGCTGGACTGTGAGGAAGGTGGCAGGTGCCGGAAGAGCCGTTGCCGCAGGATGTTGCGGTCCGAAGTGAGCGACTCGTCCCCAGAATCGGTGAAGAGAATCTGGTAATAGATGTGGAACTTGGCATCCAAGTCGTCAGCATAGTGAACGATGAGGGCTTCCGGCGTCATGGGCGGTTTGGGAGATCCCCATTCAGGCAGTCGCTGATGGGCAATGATCAGGTGTTCCAGGCGAAGCTGAGTCTCCGGGCAAAGCGGAACACGGCTGGCGAATTCACGGACAATGTCCCGGCCGAGTAAGAGGTGTCCCAAAAGGGCCCCCTCCTCCGAATACTCTGTGGTAATGGTGGAGAAACGTAACTCGCGGAGTTTGCCAATGTCATGGAGGATTCCCCCCGCAATGACCAAATCGCGGTCGAGGGGGGGACGCAAATCGGGATAGAGCTGCCGGTATTTATCGGCGAGAAAGACGCACGTTCGCGCCACCGAGAGGGTGTGCTCCAGCCAACCGCCCACATAGGCGTGATGGTGGGTACGGGCGGCAGGTAAGGTCAGAAGCGATTCGCGAAACTCCTCAAGGATTGTCGTGACAAAAGTTCGCAGGCTTTCATTCGCGAGTTCTTTCCGCGTAAGCTCAAGCAATTCCCGATAAAGCTCTTCAGGAGGGTATCGCGATTGGGGAAGACACATGAGAGGGTCAAAGCCATCCTGGCGGTCTTGTTCGACAACCTCTCGAATCCGACGGATTTCAAGTTGCGGGCCAAAGCGTGTGTCGCGGCGGACTGCCCGCAGCTTGTAAAACACGCCCACCGCCCACTCGTCTCGGCATACGGCGGCCAGGGGAGAATCACACCAGATAGGAAATGTGAACTCCATGGTGGCATCCCGGAAGGTGACCATCCAATAAGGTTTGCCATCGCGGGTGGTGGATTCTTCTTTTCGGCTGAGGAGGGCGAAGGTGTCGCATTCCTGATCGCACGGTAATTCACTGAGAGCTCGCAAGGGAACCTTGGTGGCCATCGTTCGTATTGTCGATTGAAAGGCAATTGGCCCGACTGATTGGCAACGTGTTTAACGACGCTCAAGCTGCGATGGAATCAGCGCCCGGGTTGGGTTAAGACGACATCTCACGAATGAGTTGCAGCGAATTGTAACAGGGACCGCTGGGCTTTGCCAGTTGGACAAAAAACCCCCAGTGTGGCGAGCACTGGGGACGCAGCCAGTTATCTCCGCTGCCGGTTTGGGGAAAAAGGGGAAATCTACGGCTCGATCAGGTAGGCCTGGCCCTCGATATTCAGCAGGACAGGTTCGTCGAAGACGACATACGGGGCAATCTGGCGTCCGTATTTTCGCAGCAGTTCGAAATACTCGTCGCTTAACTGCTTGATGCGTCGTGGGGATTTTTGCTGTTCAGGGGTGAGGGTGCTGTCAATCCACTGGCCCTGACGGCGATAGAACACCCGATTGCCGACGTACCGTACTGTTTGGCCCGCGGTGGCCTGTGCGATTTCTCGATCGGCGTCGCGGAGCGGAGCCGGGGCCGCGGCTGCCAGGCCGGCCTGGCCTGGTGCTCCGGCAGCGCCGTAGCCACCGAACGAGCGGAGCTCTCTCGTTGCGGCCTCTGGGCTGGTGGCCGACTGGATCCGACCTTTAAAAGCCCGCTGGGCAAATCCTGCAATTCCCTCCGTAGCCTGGAGTGCATCCAGTCGGATGCTGGCCTGCCGCCGGGCCTCGGTGAGTTCGTGAAGAGGCACGTTTTCATCGGCGAAAAACGATGTGTATGGCGTGAGGATACCATGCTTGAGTGCAAGCTGGGTCAACTCGTCGATAAGCTCCTGATTCTTCCCGTGCAAGTCAATCTCATCCAGAATATCCCCGACTCGTCGCACCGCCCACAACTTTTCCACAAAGGCTTTTGATTCGTCACCTGCACGAGCGGTGAATTCCACTGGAAATTTGAAGGTCTTGGTCTGGTCGCCCATTTTTCCTCGCAGGACAAGCTGAGCCGCACCTGAGCGCCGATACCGGCCCACCATCGCGAGCTGTTCTCCCGCGAAAAGATCGAACGGGGGCTGTGGACTCAGCCGGTAAACGGGCGCAACACTCTCACTGTCATCGAAGTTGAACTCTACCTCCACGTCAGTGAGCACCGGCGCTTCGATGCGACGATAAAAGCGACTGATGCGATCTTCGAGGTTCTCATCCGGCCGGACATATTCGGTGTAACCGCGGCTGGATCGCGCCAGCTTGTCCAGCAGCCGGCTATTCACGTCGTAGCCCACGCCAAAACAGAAGATCCGGGCGCGGACCGTGTTGGCCTTGCGGGCATTCTCCACGATTTGCATTTCGCTGGTGACGCCTGTCGTGGGTAAGCCGTCGGTCATGAAGACGACGTAGTTGGGGCGACTTTCATCCTGTAGCTGGGCGAGAGCAGTTCTTAAAGCGGCGTCGATGTTGGTACTCCCTCCCGCCACCAGGCCTTCCACAAACGCCAGGGCCTGCTGGCGGGTTTTGTCATTGTAGCGCTGAAGTTCCGGGCGAAATGTTTCCACATCGCTATCGTAAGCGATGATGTTGAAAAGGTCACCTTCGCGGAGATTGTTGATGACAAACCGCATCGCTTCGCGGAGCTGTTCGATTTTCTTGCCGCTCATGCTGCCGGAGCGGTCCAGGACAAAAATGACCGTTTTGGGTAACGGTTTGGTGTGGTCCTCTGCGATTTGCGGGGTGGCCAAAAGCAGGAAAAATCCATCTTTCTCATCGAGAGATTTGTAACTGATGAGTTTGGCTGCCACAGGACCTGGAGCCACATCGTACATGAGGCGAAAATCACTCATCGGCACGATATCCCGCGCCGAGTAAGTAACTGTCACGGTGTTTTCATCGAGACGTTTGACTTCGACTTCCTGGGTGGGGGAGTAAACATTCTTGATGGGCTCATCTTCCCGAAGGTTGAGACGAATACTGAGCCGATCGAGCGGTTTCGACGTGTACTTGGCCGTGCTAAGCGGGAAAAGAAAATCCACCATCCCATCGGATTGCCGGCACAACTGGGTGTAGCGCAGCGACACGGTTCGCTTTTGTCCGGGCGGAATGGGAAAGACGCTTGTTTTGAACATGCCCGTTCCAACCCATTCCAGAAGCGCGGGATCACGATTCCGGCGGACGATCTCCTCGTAATGCCTCCGGGCCTCATCGGCCTTGAGAAGCCGCGCGGGAATCTCCTTGCCGTCCACAAGCAGCGTCATGCGGTCGATGGCTCCGTCGTAAGGGAGTGGAAACACAAACGAGGCCTCCAGAGTACGGCTCCCGGTGTTAACGAATGTCTGCGAGACTTCCACCTGGGCGACGCGATTGCTGATGCGACCATTCACTTCCAGTGAGTCGACCGCATAGCTGATAGCCGGAGGCGGGGGAACAGGACGAGGCGGAGGAACGGGAGGATGAGGTGGGATCGGTGGCCAAATGATGATCGGTGGCCTGGGCAATCGGAAGCCCTCGGTCTCAACAACAAGGATTCCCTGTGCCTGGGCCGCAGTTGTCGCAACAAGGCCCAAAACTGCAGCCATCACGACAACCAGGCTGTGTCGAAAGTGGGGGAATTGAGAATAGATCGCCATTTCTCGAACCTCCTGCTATCGTGACCCCACGACCCTGTCGAATCGGAGCTTAGCACAGCGTACCTCCCCTTCAACCAGACCGCTCTACGGAGAAGCAAACACCATGCTGGTTGGCGGTTTCATTAGGTCCGACGTGTTTTGCCGGGAAAAAGTTCCGCATCGGGATCATATTTCGGTCGAAACGTGAGGGTCCCGCCGCCCCATCTTTATGGTTGACTCGCCTGTTGGGGGAACGTATCCTTTTGTCAGGACCGCTCGGGAAGGCGACTCGCCTGAGTAGGTCCACGGGGGAGGAGGCACTGCTCGTCTCGCTGGAGGAAATGCGGTTCTGGCCACGTCTTACTTGCACGAAAGGGAGACGCTATGGAAACGGCCAAACAGGTCTCTGTCAAGCTCGTCAACAAGCCCGGTCGGCTTGCCCAGCTCCTGGATGCTTTAGCCAAGGCTAAAGTGCGGTGCCGGGCACTCGTGGTGATGGACTCGGGAGATCGGGGCACAGTACGGTTTGTGCCGACAGAGAGTGATCGGGCTGTCAAGGTGGTGGAACAATTGAATCTCCCCTATGAGGTAGCCGACGTCCTGCTCGTGGATGTACCCAAGCAGCCCGGGGGATTTCGCAAGATCTGCGAGCGGCTGGCTGAACATCATCTCAATATCGATTACGCTTATCACTCATTCGGTACGGAGTTAGGGGCCAAAGGTGGGGGCGTGGCCGTCGTCAAAGTCAACGATCTCAGCAAGGCGCAGCGGGTACTGTCCAACAATGAATCGGCGGGGAAACAACGGGCATCGGTGAGGCGTCCGGTGTACGCCCGGTAATCTTTCCCGTTAGGTTGGTCTTCCCACCACCTAAACCGGAAGCTGCAGTGAAGGCCACTGATCAGTACCGGGGAGGCTGGCCGATTTGGCTGCAGACGCGGTCTGCGCGCTGCGAAGTGCAAAATTTGGTCTTGCCTGAATAGCCTTCCCGTGCGACACTAATCCGCCTTCCAGCGGAGCCGGGGCTGCATTGGTTCGGGCGGGAGGTCGTTCTCAGGGAAGGAATCCTGCACGGGTGATTGACCAAAAGGTAACAACGACTGGAATTCTGGCTGGTCTGTTACTGATAGGGGGGTGCTTCCGGCCGTTTTTTTTGACACCCAGCCCGGTCCTGAACGTCTACTATCCGAATCCCATTTTCGTGGCGGCGAAGGATCCTCAGGTCCTCTGGGAGACGCTGGTTGACGTGGTGGATGATTACTTCGAGATTGAACGCGAAGAGCCCATTCGCCAGTTTGACACAGTTCTTACCTCTGGCCGAATCGATACCTTGCCCAAAATAGGGGCCACCATTCTGGAGCCGTGGCACAAAGATTCGGTGGATCGCTACGCGCGCTGGGAGGCCACCCTCCAAAGTATTCGGCGGCGAGCGGAAATTCGGGTGGATCCACGTGACGGCGGTTACTGGATTACCGTGCTCGTTTTCAAGGAGCTGGAGGATGTTGGCCAGCCCCTTGCCGCCACGACATCCTCGGCAACTTTCCGAAACGATAGTTCTCTCACGCGGGTCGTCTCGCCCATCGGAGAACAGCAAACCCACGCGGGTTGGATTCCCATGGGGCGGGACACCGCGCTCGAGCAGCGAATCATCGAGGCGATTGGGACTCGGTTCGGTCTGCTCCCTGTTCCTACCGCTTCGACACCACCCATGGAAAGTATCAACGTCCCTGGTGCGGGCGGCAATGGCACTCAGCAGAATCCCTTACCGCCATTGGAAACAATTTCCACGAGAGGCTCCTGAGTCGCCATAGCGCCCGGTCTTCGATGCGAACGCCGGCCAAAAAACGGGTTGGCGTCGCTTTTCACTGGCGTTTTGCTGATCAGGATCCGGAAGAGACGTTGTCCATCGGTCGCTCGTGGCTTGATGGAAGCTGTTCGAGTGCGAAGTCGCCGTTGGCAAGCTGGGCGAACGTGGGAGCCGCCGGCGCGGACTGCACGCGTGAAGTCCCCAAGGGTGTGGATTCACTGGAAGGAGATGATGTGGATGTCGCCGCGCAGGGCAACCGAACGGTGAAACAGGTCCCTTTGCCCACCGCACTTTCCACCCGAATGCGCCCTCGGTGCGCCTCGATAATCTCCTTGCAGGCAGAGAGTCCCAGTCCCGTTCCGCCCTTGCCAGTCGCATCCGGGCCCGTCTTGGTTGTAAAGAAGGGATCGAAGATTTTGGGCAGGATTTCTGGCGGAATACCTGTGCCGTAATCGCGAATTTGAAGATCCACGAACTCCGAGCCGGGGTCGTGGTGGAGTCGGATGACCAGGCGTCCACCCCGCGGCATGGCCTGTCGGGCATTGGTCAAGAGGTTGAGGAGCACCTGCTGGATCTGGCCCGGGTTGGCCATCACGGGAGGCACTTCTTCCATGGCCACCTCCACTCGAATGTGGTATTTGTTCATTTCCCGTTCCAGAAGCAGCAGTGTATCGGCAAGGAGTTGGCGGAGGTCGGTCGGCTCCATGGCATTGGAACGTCGCCGTGCCATTCCCAAAATCGTCTGCGTGATCCGCGATCCGCGCGTGGCAGCGGCGAGTATTGCGTCAAAGGCTTTGTCGCGCGTGGCATCATCGCGATGCCGCAGGCCGTGCCGTGCCCAGTTGATGATGGTGGTGAGGACGTTGTTGAACTCGTGGGTCGTGGTGCCCACAAGCTCGCCGAGGGCGGTGTAACGCTGGGTTTGCAGAAGTTGTTCTTTGAGAAACGCGATTTGTTGCTCGGGTGGAAGTGATTGCAGGGTGTTTTCGTCCACGGAAGTGCCCTTGCAACAAGAGTATCACGATGACTATAGACTGCCTTCAGGCCGTGTTTTTGCGGGTGTTCCTGGTGAGCAAGCACCCGATTCCACGCCAGTTCTCTGGAACTTCGCCGCGTGGGAACACGGCTTCCCCACCGAACGCATGAGACATTGCTATAGAGTTCATCGGCTGGACCATACCTGTTTCACAGGAACAGTTTGCAGCACGCAAACAGACCCGCCAGGTTTTGCAATTTTTCGGAAGCGGGGACGCGAAAGCATGGATGGAAGCGATATTCTGCATAGCTTGGATGAATTGAGGAGAAAATTAATCGGCAAAGGATGGGCAATAAGAGAAGAATGGCTTAATGGGGGAGGGTGCCATATGTGCGAAGTCCGCGGACAAAAGGTTGTCTTCGTCGATATCAGCCTCACCCCCCGAGAGCAATTGGCCCAACTCCAGGGGCTGTGCTCAGCCCTGGAATCACGCGTCAATTCGGCCGAGGAGTTCGCCACACCAGCTTGAATCAGCCTCAGCAGACCTGGCTTTGCTTTATGACCGGCCCGTTGGCGGGAGCGTCTTTGTATAGTCCGTGGTGCAGGATGTACATTTCCACGGCCTTGGGGACACGGAACCGAATGCTTTTACCGGACGCCACACGAGCACGGATCTCTGAAGCGGATAGCTCGATTTGTGGCATATCAACCTGAAGTCGGGAAAGCGTTTCGAAGCGGCTGGGCTCCATTATCGCGCGGAGGCTCTCCAGACACGGTGGTGGCGTTCCCGCCCGGCGGACCCCTACAGGGATGGCCAGGCGGCAGATTTCGGCGGCCTCGCGCCAGTTGGGAAGGTCATTGAGCATGTCCGCGCCAACCAGGAGGAAGAGTTCTGCCTGCGGGAACTGACCTTTCAAAAAGCGAAGCGTCTCAACCGTGTAACTGACTTCTCGCCGCTCGATTTCGTACCGGCAGATTTCGAAACCCGGCTCCCCCCCGATTGCCAGCTCCAGCATGGCCAGACGGTGTGCTGCTGGAGTGAGTTGCCGCTGGCGTTTGTGGGGCGGTTGCCCAGCCGGCACGAAGAGAACTTTCTCCAGGCAGAGCTGCTCCCGGCAGCTTTCTGCCATCAGGAGATGTCCGTAGTGCACCGGATCGAAACTACCGCCAAAGACTCCCAATCGCATCTGAACCCAGCGGCCCTTGGTAGACAAATGGACATTCATTCGTCCACGAACAACAAAAACACACCCCGTTCCCGGTGCAAGCGTTCGGGAAAGCGAGGATTCGCTTCATTCTATCGTGGTCAGCAAGGCAGCGTCAGGGCAGCGTCCAGAGGCTGAGAGATTCGGCGTCTTTGATGTAAATGCGTTTTCCGGCCACGACAGGGGTGGCATAAACTGGCGTTGAAGACACCTCGTAACGTGCGACGGGACGCAGACCCTCGCCGCTGGGTGGGAACACAACCAGACCCGCGCGCTCCGTCATGGCCAGGAGGACGGGACCCGCGTCGAGGAGAGCGCCAAATGCCGTATAGGAGTTGTCATCCATCCAAAGTGTCTTTCCAGTTTGGGCATCGAGGCAATAGAAGTTGCCCCGTTGCGAAAGCCCAAACAGTTTACCATCCTTGAGAATCGGCGAGTTGAATTGGGGAGCGACGTCGGGGTTGGTCCACAGATCGCGGATCACATACTCGGCGCCACTTTTTTCCACGCGAATGGCCCGGCTTCCACGACCCGCGCCGGCAAAGTAGATCGTCTGGCCATCCGCGATTGGCGTGGCAGCGTTGTAATTGCGACTGGAAGCCGGGAAGGAAACTTTCCAGAGGAGTTTCCCGTCTTTAGCCGACAGGCCGACCAAACTCTGCTCGGTGAATGTGACGATCTGTTTTTCATCACCGACCGTGACAAGGATGGGCGAGGCGTAGGATGGAGCTTCGCCCTCCCATTTCCAGCGGACCTCTCCAGTGGAGAGATCGAAGGCCACGGCCGTGCCCGAATCAGGCCCACCCAGTTGAAGGACAGCGAGGCCATCCACGATGATCGGTGACATGGCGGTGAAAAAGCGGGGAGTGCCTTTGAAATCCTTGTTCTGCCACAGCAGCTTGCCCGATGCTGCGTCCACGCACGAAACGATCCCTGCCACTCCCAGCGTGACCACTTTGCCCTCGGCCACCGCAGGAGAACTTCGTGGCCCTGGATGTCGGGATGCGGGGCCGGTAACAGGGGGACTGGGATACTTTGTCGCCCAGATTTGTTCTCCCGATTCTGCATCCAGACAGAGGATCACTTCCTCATCGCCCTGCCGGGTGTGCAGATAAAGGCGGCCTTCCACAAGCGCGGGAGTCGCGTCTCCCGCCCCGACAGCGACTTCCCATTTTTTGTTGAGGGAAGCGGGCCAACTTTCCGGGGCCTGAAAAACGGGAATTTTGCCGTCGCGGTTGGGGCCTCGCCATTGTGGCCAGTCTTCCCGCGCGAAATCACCGGCCAGCCCCAGCGGTCCGAAGAGTAATAGGGCGCTTGCGACAATCCAGCCAAGTCTGCGCATGATCGTGTCCCTCCCGTCGTGTTGTGCTGAGAACGCGCTCCAAACCCACAAGGAAATCTGCCACCGTCAGTGTATCGAGCGGAATTTCGCCGTCAATCGCCGGGCGTGGGGCAGAATTAGCGTAGATTTTCCCAAAGGGTTGCATCCGCGGGGGGATTGCTCGTACAATGCCAGTGGACGGTTGGTTGGGGAAAGTGGGGCCCTATCATGGCGGACGAGCTTTCGCTCATTCTGATTCCTCTCGCTGCGGCGGCGATCCTAGCGGCGCTATGGCGACCCCTCCGCAGGCTGCAAGATCGGGCCGTGTTTGAAAAGGCACGCCGCCAGTTCCATCGCCAGCGCGAAAGCCTGGAGGCAAGGCTTGTCCGCCAAATTGCCGTTCCCGTGGTGGCGGGCGAGCTCGAGTGGGTGGATTGCGAGTTTGATGATGAAGTTCTTTATCTGCGGGAACGTCACGGCCACCGGCTCGCTGCAGTTGTGCTGGTCACCCTGGGAACGGACTCCGATTGGCTGCCCGCCACAGAGGAGTCTCAGCGGTGTGGCGTGGCCATTTTCCGCTTCGACAAGGATCACTGGACCGTTGATCCCAAGGTGTATATGAATCTCACCCCGGAAGATGTCGTGCGCCAGTTTTCGGGCACGATGGAAGTACTGTATCGCGAATCAACACGCAGGCATTAGGACGCTCGATGTGGAATCAGGGCGTATCACTTCGCCGGGGTGCCTTCATGGCGATCTCCTTGACAAGCTCCTCGACTTCCCGTGGATTGAGGTAAAGATTGACCAGCCGGCGGGTTTCTTCGAACATTTTGTCGATCTGCTTTTGCCCCACCGGATCGGGACAAAGCAGTCGCTGTTGTTGCTGCGTCAACTCGCTGGAAAAGATTTCTCTGGATTTGAGCTGCAAAAGCTGGTCTCGCAATCGGATGGCCTGGTCCCAGTCTCCGTTGGCAATGCGGGCACGGAGGCGCGCGATGAGCACACTCCGCAAGGTGACGAGATCCACCAGTTGGTCCTGGACGCTCATGAGGTATCCCTCGGCCAGAAGCCGGGGATCATCGTCAGGAAGGGCGAGTTCAGTGAACTCATTTGATCCATCCACCAGGGGCACTTTGGCAAGGACCCGGCGGCCGTGTCTGACCCAGAGGAGTTTCCATCCTGGTGGGGCCTGGGCGGGTACTTCAACCTGGCCGGCAAAATCTGTGCGACCCAGGACTTGAGGCGAGCCCTCGCCGCCGGGCTGAGCCAGAACTTCGTAACCCACCAGCGGGTTTTGCGGTGCCTGACGATTCTTGAGCGAGATAGTCACTGGACGTACCTGGGGTGTCACCGCCCAGGCCAGAAGCTGCACCCTCCCGCGGCGGCGGGCGCTGAGGGGATTTTTCAGGCCGGAAATAACCTGGCAACTTACGCTTCCGTCTTCGGCAGGGGGACCTTCCGGCGATTGCAAGATGGTCCACGGGAGGGGAACCACCGCCCGAGCATTTCCGTCGCGATCTTCATACCGCGCGAGTGTAAGAAACAGCCGGCCGGGCAACGTGGGACGTTCCGCCATCAAAAGACTTCCCTGGAGATCCAGGCGGACAGCCTGTTGTTCCACCAGGCGGATCCGTGCCACCGGAACGAGAGCCTGGCGTACTGACTCTGCCGCGGCCTCCGGCACGTCGGACCAGGTTGGAACGGTTTTTTCCACAAGCGGGCCCAGGCGTTCGACCCTCACATCCCAATCCCGCGCCAGAATGTGCCAACCGAGCCCGCTTCTCCTCACCGCAACAACCGCCACTTTGTCGCGAAGGGCCAGCTTTCGCCAGGATGTCGGCGGATCAAAATTCAGATCTCGGCGGAGTGCGGCGCGGAGAATTGCCCGGTCTTGAAAAGAAGGTGGTGCCACCGAGACACGCCAAGCGGGACCCTGTTCGCTGGCGAGCCTCTCAGCAAGTTGGTCGCAGAACTCATGCTCCAGGTCATTGGAAGTATCGAACTCTGGAGGGAGCAGGCAGATCACCTCCAGCCGGCACGGTACCAGCGTGAAAAAGCTCTGGCCGGAAACCCTTTGAAAAGCACCCAGCCAAATAAGAACCGTTGCGCCAAGAAGTATTTCCCACGGCAGATGTGTTTTGCCGGTCGATCGCCGCCTCATCGTCCTTCGTGTCAGCATGGGAAGATGGAACTTCATTCTTCGCCGCATTGCAACCGATCTTGGCTTCGGCACATGTTTCTCCATCGCCCGCTGCCCAGTTACCAAACTGCTCCGGATTGCGCGAGACGTGATGGGCTTCTGTAAAAAAGCGTCGGTGCAAAGATATTGGCCAACCCGGCGGCAAATTGCCTGCCCATTGAGGGACCTCCTCACTCTCCGGGACACAACTTGTCTTGGTTGTGCGTCGGCCATCAAACTATTTTGCGGTGAACTGCCAGGTTTCGACATTCTGGTAAAGGGAGACGCACGGCTCGTCCAGTCCTCTGATTCCGGAACGGTATGCGTAAAAATCCACAAGTTGCCACAGCGGCAGGACCGTTAGATCGTCATACACCCAGCGATGAAGCTCGCGGAGCCGCTGTCCCAGTGTGGGCCAGTCTGCGGAACTACCGAGCCCTGCAAGGACGAGCTCCACCTGGGGTGAAAGAAACTGTCGCTCGGTGATCAGGTTGGCGATCAACCGGAGGAGATCGATTTCCGGCTCCCATATGGCGGCCTCCACATAGAGGAAATCGTAATCTGGCGGTGGGGGCCGATCGGGCGACACTTCCACCAATTTCACCGTCCATCCAATTAACCGCCACTGCTCCTGGATCTGTCGGCAGGCTTCCCGAGCGATTTCGTGGGGGGGATGGACGACTACCACTTCCCGAGATTCCAGCGGTGTTAGCCCCCGCTGTTTCGCCGCTTCCTGAGCCTGACGGAAGGCGATCTCGCTGAGGGCCAGGGCAAGGGACGGTTGATAGTCGCGGGGTTTGATCTGCGCGTCATAGGCATAGCCGAGCGGGTCGCCGAAAGACATGCCCGCCGGGAAAGGACCGCTGATGACCCGACTTCCCGGCTGAGTTTTGCCTCCCAGCAACGATTGCAGGATGCGTTCCCGATCGATGGCGTACAGCATGGCGCGGCGAAAATCACGGTTGCCGGGCAACGGTTTGGCGAGGTTCGGAACGAGCATGTGGACAAGCGGTGTCCGGTACGGCCGCACCGTGACGTCGCGGGCTTCGGCGAGCAGAGGTAATTCCCATGGATTGACGCGATCCACGATGTCGATTTCTCCGCCACGCAGGGCGTTCAAAGCGTCCCGGCATCGGGGAAAGGCAATCTCCTCAATCTCGGCTGGACCACCGGAAATCGAGTTGCCTTGGTTTGAAGCGGCCGCCCCGTCGGTCCTGCGAAGGAAAACCCACCGCGATGAGGAAGATTCTTCTGTGGAAAGTACAAACGGCCCGATGTCGGGCTTGTGATCATTGCCGGAAGCCAGAATAACCGCGGGCACCGGCACGCACTGTAAGAGTGACTCAGGTTTAAGCGGCGCAAATCGCAGGTTGACGGTCACCTCCTCGGGCGAGGAAACCCGGATACCCGCTGCGACTTCCGCCCACGGTGGGAAGTATGCCTCGTGATGCCGGTCTGCCCGATTGGCCAGTTGCTGGGCGAGATCGTATGCGGTGTAGGATCGGCCATTCGCAAATTGGGGGCGGTCCGGCCGAAGCCGAAGCCTCAGCGTCTGCTTTTCAGTATCGAGCTGCCATATCAGGAATGCGGATTGATACTCGCCGCCCTCCGGACCGGGGCCCGTGTATTCTACCAGGGCTTTGCGGATGAGTCGCCCACAGCGTCGGCTTCCCCAGTCGATTAAAGAAGTGGGATCAGCCTGGGCACCTGGTTGGGTGATCCCCACCTGGAATCGGGGATATGCCTTCCGAACCTCCGCGATCAATTGATCAAGGCCTGGTTGCTGGGGCCAAACCTGCCTGAGCTTGCGGACCAGGCGGTCTGCCTGGCGGGGATTGCCCGCGGAGAGCGCCTGGTTTACCTGTTTTTCCAGTTCGGCCGCCTCGGTTTGCCACTGCTGTCGCCACTTTTGAACGGCCGGGTGTTGAGGAAGAAGTTTCGATAACGTCTCCACCGCCCCCCGCGCCGCGGCATACTCCCCTTTTTGCCAGCGCTGTTGAACCAGCGCATCGACTGCCTGTCCGATCAAATTGGAGAGTTCCGGATGATTGGGGTTAATTTCGCTCAGACGGCAGAGATCGGCAAAAGCGCGTTCCGATTCTCCCTGAGCGAGGGCCGCCCGTGCTTCCTCAATCAAAAACAATTGCTCGACCTCAGCAAATCCACTGACGTTGGGATAATGGGTGGCCACGTAGTCCAGATAGTCGTAAGCCTCATCAAAACGTTTTTCCTGGATCAGTTTGCTCGCCTGCTCCAGCAAGAGCTGTTCGAACAGCTTGAGCTGCACGATTGCCTGCCACGGCACGCGATAACGTTCTCCTGGACGATCGAAAAGTTCTATCTCCAGATACCCACTTCGCGGCAGCGGTTGCGGAACTTTGCGATCTGGCAAGGGAACAGGCGACAGCTTGAGGACGGCATTATTGTTGGCCGCGTTGAGATACAGCAGGTCGAACGGCGGTTGCTCGTATAACGGGGTGGTCGTATCGATGCTGGGTTCCGATAGTTGTTTTGACACCTGCGGCGTGAGCGGAGATGGTTGCTGCGGCGTTTCGGCAAAGGCACCAATTCCCAAGACACAAATGGCCGCGAGGCAGGCGGCACCGCGTATCCAGCAGCCCCATGGAAGCCGCTGCGTTTCGTTGGTATGCCGCTTCCGCAGCTCGAATTGTTCTTTTCCAAGATGATCCATTTCCTGAGACGCCAAGTCCGTCACATTCTTAAGGAGTGGCGGAAAGGCTTGCGCTATCACTGGTTCGACTCAGCCGGAGCGAATCCAAAGAGACACGCAACCAGCAGCCCTCCAGCGTGCCCAACCAAAGCTCATTCCCCAGCAGTGTGCCACCTGCCGAAAGAGGGGTTTCCAGCCGCGCCGTGTCAGTGATCTTTTCGGTGGTCAGATCGATGGTAATAAGCTCTCCAGACGATGTGGCCACAAGTAACGATTGACCGCGGCGGATCGGGAGTCCTACCGGGCTGCGATTTCCCATCGGCACCTTCCTCACGCTGTTGGCATCGTTCAACCAGAAAAAGGTGCCGTCGGCTGTCATGAAACACACGAGGTTATCGCCGGTTACTGGCCCCCAGATGCACTCGCCGGGAAGAGGAATCGTTGCCGTGGACTGAAGGGTCTCCGCGTCGAAGAACACCAGATTGTTTTCGGCATCGCTGATTACGACAAGCTTATCGAGTTGCGCCAGTGGAGAGACGAATGGTACGCGATGGGATTGCTGGCGTTCTAAACGGAAGTGATCCGGGGGATTCCCCTCCAGCCGGAGCTTGACGAGATGCCCTCGGCTATCCGCTGCAATAAGGGTTTGGTCTTTCAAGGCGACGGCGCCTGAATAGTGGGTCGTCTCTCCCGGAACTGTAGGCCCCAGATAGGCAACCGGTTGCGGCGTTTCCTGTTCGCAGGAGAGCCAGACGAGGCTTCCATCCTCGAGTCCGACTGTGCACCCATTTGCCAATGGAACGAGCGGACCAGCCACCGCCCTTGCGAATCGCACAAGTTGCTGCTTAGGGGGATCGGATCGCGCATCAATCTTGAGCAAAGCAGTCGTTCCCGGGTAGGTCATCACCCACAGGCCGGGGACAGGAGAACAGGTGAGCGGCTCCACTTTCGGCGAAGGAACCGTCGGCATCTCAGTGGTTGCGAGGGCTTCCACCACCTGCGGGAATTGTTTTTCTCCGAGATTCCACCCAGCCACGTGTCCGCTCCAGGTCACTGCCACGAGCGACTGAAGAGAAGCGGATGGGGCCAGGCTGACTCCCGGATCACTGAGATGGACCTCCCAGTAACTTCGTCCATCGGCGGAATTGACGGCCGTGACAAAAATCCCGGGACGGTTTGGCCGACGATACGCATAGAAGACCGTGGAGTCCATAATCACTGGCGGCGCGATGGCCAGGGTGTTTTCGCAGGCCACCCACCGAGGGATGAGTCGTGCGGCCGATGCCTGAAGCTCAAATTGAGCCAGGGAGGTGTCGGCTGTGAACAGGGATTCGCCCGTCAGGACAACCCACGGTGCCACCCACTGATCCGATCGCGGGAGCCCTCCCGGCGACTTTCCTTCCGCAAGAAGGGCCAGGGGCTTCTGACGCTCCCGCGCCCGTAATTGATAGACCTGAACGTGGCCGCCGTGGGTGATCAAACTCAGTCGGGATTCCTGAACTTGCAGAGGTGTGAGGAGTTTTCCCGGCAGTTCGATGTCCTGAATCGATGCTTCGTCCGCCTGGCTGCCCGGAGATTCCGCGTTTTTCTGGGAAAGTGCCAGGACGCGGAGTTGCGCCGTTTGTCCGTTCTTCTGCATTGGCAGAACGAGATACTCGCCGACAATCACCGGCGGGACGCAGAGCTGGCCCGGTTCGTGTCCCAGATACCACACGTCCACACATGTTCCTTTATCAGGATCGATGACGAAGAGATTGGAATGCTCTCCGACGAGATACCATCGGGGCGGACTCTCCGTTAGCACCGGAAGGAACGCCGGCTTTTGGGGAAGAATCAGTTCTCGAAGAATTTTTTCCTCCTGGAAATCGACCAGATAGATACGCCTCGAGCTTCCCAAAATCGTTCCCACGTGCCCAGTTGCAAGGGCGCACTCGGCTGGGGGTTCGGGGAGCCGAATTTCCCGCAGGGAATTTCCTGTGCTCAACTCCAAACAGGCAACGCATCTGTTGATGCGGTCCGGAAGTGCGACGGCCGGATGATTATCAATCTCAACGATGCACGGCATTTGAAAGGACCCGGCGGCACCGACTGATTCACCGATGCGGCGCTGCCACAGGAGCTTTCCCGTACGCGCCTCGAGGGCGAAAGCCGATGACTGGTCGGAGACCACTACAACCCGATCTTCCGGCAATGGGGCTTCCCCCTTTTTGAGGAAAGCAAACACCGCCGTTTGCTCTACCTGAGGTCGGTTGGGCGGGTTTGGAGCAGGGGACGGCTCAACAAACTTCACCCGGTCCTTTTCCGCCTCCGCAACGCGCCGCATGACGCGAATGAGTTCGGCGTTGTTTTTGGCCTGGGGATAGTTCTGAAGAAATTTCCTTCTTACCTCATAAACCTGATCAAGATCCCCTTTTGCCAGCAACTCTTTCAGACGGCCGATTGTTTGAGCCAATTCTTCCGTTTCGGAAATGCGACGCCGTGCCAGCTCGAGCGTGGTGGCGATTTCGTCGAGTTTCGCCACCGGGCGTTTGTCCTGCGGGATGAATCGCCGACAGTAGGCAAGGGCCTCCTGAGCTTTCTCCACAAGGGCGGGATCTGCTTTTTGAAGGGCCGCCCGCGCTAGATTCTCAGCAAGCGGCGGTAGAATCGCCGTGAGTTCTGCGTCTGCCTCGGCGTGGAAATCGGGAAGGGGGCTGATTTGGTCGAGGACCTCCTTAATCGCAGAAAGTGCCGCCGCACTCTCCTGAGTTTGCACGGCTTGCCGGATTTGCGCTAGTCCCCGCCGCACTTTCACCGGTCCGGCCTGGGGATGTCGGGGAAAATTATCCAGAAACTGCGTGTACTTATGGATGGCTTGCGTGTACGAGCCGGCATGGTAGTCGGCATCTGCTTCGGCCAGCAAATCGTCCCCACTTCGCCTGTTGAGAGACCAGAGAAGCACCACCCCGGCGAACAGCAAAAGAAGGATTCCCCCACCACCAAACAGGATGAGCGGCGATTCCCATGGCGTTTTGCGACGGGGCGAAGTCCAGGTTGTTACCGGTGGGACAGTCGCGGGTGTTGGACTGGTGGGAGGCAAGAGTTCGCTCAGCAAATCCTCGGTAGGGCTGGATGGTGGCGGCTCGAAGTCGCGCGACGGGGCTGGCGAGGTCGTATCAGCAGATTCCAGGGGGACAGCCCGGGGAGGTGGCGAAGGCGCCGCCGGTGTTTTCCGCGGAGGTTCTTCTTCGAGCGGCAACAAATCCACGGGTTCGTCTGCCAGCCCAATGTTCTCTTCATCCGGGACGGGCGTGCCTTCCAGGGGACGAAGGACCAGCGGTTCGATTTTCTGTCGCGGATTCCTGGCCGCCCACTCCGCCTCAATCTGGGTCATCAGCCGCTGGGCCAGAAGCCTTGACAGATATCCCTGTTCCACAAGAATACGGGCGGCCATCGCCGCGTTGATGGGTTTGGCCGTCTTCAGCGAGCGTGCCACGTGCGCCCGAAGCTCCGCCAGGACTTCGGGCGGGACGAGATCTTTTTCTTCGAGGACTTTGAAAAGTGCTTCCGCGGGAATCATGATCGTTCAGTCCGGCGTCTTTCCTCCCGTGTGCTTTCATCGTTATTCATTAAGCCGCCATAAAACCATTTCCAGCACGCCCGGTTAGAGCTTCGTTTTTTAGGGTGTTTTTTAAAATGCTGTATCTTCTACAGTGGCCAGTCGAATGCGTTCCATCCCCACCGCGTTCCCCGCATCCAGTGCCTTGACAACCGTTTCATGACGGCATTGCGGGTCTGCCAAAACTAACAGGCCTGTACGCCCGGGAACACCCTGTCCCAGTTGGCCCAGCTTCGCCTCACGCAACTTGTTGAGGAGCTCTTGGTCGCTGGGGGCATCCTCTCCGTCCACCGTGATGTTATTATCGCGGTCGATTCGCACGATGACGAAATCGCTTTCGTTTTCCAATTCTTCCAGCGTTTGGGCCTGTGCCGTCTTTTCCTGATTGTCGGAAGGCGGCATTTCGAGAGCTTTTTGCAGACTGAATGCCGCCGTCATCATAAAGAATATCAGCAACTGAAACACGACGTCCACCATCGGCGTCATGTCCATGACCTCTTCGGGCATTTCCGGCCGGGTGAAGCTGATGGGTACGTTCTGCGCTTCTTCGACGGTCTCCACAGACATATCTGTTGAAGTTGAAGCATCAAACGCAACGACGTGTCCACATGCCGGGCAGGGACCGGATGTGCCGCGAAGATTGTCGGCCACTGTTATCACCGTTCCACAGTGTGGACAGCTTACCCGAAGCATGCCGACTCCTGAGTTTTTTGACTTCGCGCGCGATGATCGTTAGCGGTTCAGTATGAAGCGGCGCAAAGCATGCCCATTGCTTCAGTCTTTTTCCAGAACGCCAATATAAATGCGGACGCCTTGCACCTCACCGATATCTTCGAGAATTCTCGCCACGTCTTTATGCCTGAGCTTCCGTTCCGCCTTGACGATCACATCCCGCTTTCCGCTGAGCACTCCTTCGCGGACCGCTGCCACAATTTGTTCTCGTTGTTGCTGGGGGTCATCGGGCAAAGGTGTGCCAACCTTTCCGTCAGCGAGGTACACAGCCGGGGACGCATTATCACCCTGGTAGGCCACTGTGATGATGGTCGCCTGGGCGGGACTGGCGCCCTTGCCATGTCGGGCAGGGGGAAGTTCCAGCGCACGCCCCACATCCATGGATGACGCCACCAGAAAGAAAATCAGCAGCAGGAACGTCACGTCAATCATCGGTGTGATATCAAAATCCACCGATTCCTGGCGAGGCCGGCGGAAGACGATGGCTTCAGATTCCTCGCCCACGACACGTGTCCAGACGTCGGTGCTCATGGCCGTTTCCAGGCGTATTTGACTCAATCCGCAATTCTTTGACGTTCGACATATTTCCCGCTCGGCCTATTCAGTGCGGAAGGTTCGCTCAGCTGCGGTCCGACCTGCCGGAGCAGGCGCCGGAGGGGGCGTCGCGGCACTTTCGGTGCGGACTCCCGCGCTTTTAAGCACATCGAGGAGGCGATTGAGCCCCGAGCTAACGAAGTCTTCCAGCTTGCGAATCTGGATGCTCGCAGATGCCGCGCAAAGGACCAGCGGGATAGCGATCGCGAGCCCGATGGCGGTGGTGACGAGGGCCAGACTGATGTCGTCAGCGAGTTTGGTGGGGTCCACCTTTTCACCACCCGAAAGTTTGGCGAAGGCCCCCATCATTCCCAGCACGGTTCCAAACAGCCCCAGCATGGGAGCGCTCTTGATGACGGTGTAGATCCAGGAGAGACGGTATTCGAGATCGGCAAGGACGTCCCGCTGGAAGCGCTCCACGAGGAGTGTACGGAGCCGGGAAAGGCCGAGTCGTCGGTTGAGCAGGGCCAGCCGGACCAATTGCGGCAAAGCGCGACTGTCCTCCGAACACATGTCCACCGCGGCTGTGAAATCTCCCCGTGTGATGAGGTCTTCCACCCGGAGAAGGAATTCCTCCTGCTGCTGTTCCGTCACGAACCGAAAGCGCCGAATTCGGCGGACAAGCATCACCATGCAGAACGCACCCCAAAGAGCCACGAGGGCAAGGGCCGCGTAGTCCGCAGTTCCTAGGTAAGTCGTGATTGTGCTCAGATCAAATCTCATGGGGCTATAGTCTTCCTGGAAACTCACCAAGATGCAGGAACGCAACTCGCTTCCTCGGCGAACCGCGGAATCGTTTACCCGCGCGTTCTCTCGCCGAGTTCAGAGCCAATCCTCAATAATAACGGGCGACCACGTTTGTGCCGACGATCAGTATGCACAATTTTTATCGATATTGTTGGGAAATAACATAGAACGCAAAACCGTTTCCCTCACGTCGGATCCCAAATCGCGTGGAACTCACCCGATCGGCGCGGCTGCCAGCATGGGCGCGTTCCAGGGCGGCGAGCTGGGCTTCGACTTCTGGCGGCAGAAATTTGAGAATGATCCGGTTGTCCGCGTCGATTCCCGCCTTGGCCAGCAACTGTTTGTCAGCCTCCTGCAGATCGCCACGCTGCCAGGTCAGATAAAAGCGTTTTTCGGCGTCGGCCGGGCCGACCCTGACTTTGGGCTGGGGTTGCGAAAACCCCGATGCGTACTGAACTTTGTTTCCCGGAAGGAGCACACCCAGTTCAATTTTGAAGTAGTCGAGCTGACGAGCATACGTATCCAGGGTGTTGCCTTTGTCGAAGAAGATCTCCCACCGACGCGGGACACCGCTTCCACCAGTGCCGCCTGCGCCGCTGCGGAGGGGTGAGCCTTTCGGGCCGCCACGCTCCGTCGATTCCGGATCGGCAACGAGTGGGTTTTCCAGGTCAGCCAGTCGGGCCGCCACCACGTCCGCCACCGAGGCCAGGGCATCGCGAAGTTCCGGCTCTTCCAGCTCCTCTTCCTGACCAGGGGGTTCCGTGTTGATTTCCATCTCCGGTCCAAGGGGCAGTCCCCCCTCGCCGATCGGCTGGTAACTGACGGGAACCACCACCTGAGAAATGTGCGAGCGTCCTGTCAACCAGATGATGAAGAGCCCCAGCACGCAGATCCCCAGCAGAATCAGGCAGGAAATAATGGCGCTGACCGCGCGATCGTAAGCCGACACGCGGAGAGCATAATCGGGATCGTTGAAGACCGGTGCGGTGCGATCCGTCATTTTTCGTGTATCAGCAGCGCGTCCGCGTTCTGACTGTTGGGCGAAAAACTGTTCCACGCTCGGTCAAGAGAAACGGTTTCCCGGGAAAAGGGCTTGCTCTCCCTCGCGTTTCCCTTTGACGATATCGCATGTGCTTCCATCTGGCCATTCCAGCGTGACGCACAGCTTGGAGGCCCCCATCAGTCAAAACTGGCAGTTGGGTCGATTTGCCGGTACCAGGCTTTCCATTTTGCCACAGCCGCCTGCCGTTCTGTGTCGGTAAAATTGGGCCGGAGGCCGCCTTCGAACCGCCGACTCAGGCGCCGGAGGGCCCTATCGGCAGCCAGCACGACCTCCGGGTTGGGATCGTTGAGCGCGAAAATGAGGACAGGGGCGTTGCGGACATCTCCGCCTCGCCCCAGCGCTGTGAGGGCGGCGATTTTCGCTTCTGGACGATCGCTGGCGGCAAGCCGCCGCAGTTGCTCTTCCTGATCGGACACAAGCAGTCGGACCTGCTGAGGAGGCAAGGTCTCCAGCGTTTCAATGACGCCCAGAACCTGCGATTTCTCACCGGAGTTCAAGATGGCGATCAGGTCTTCCGGCGTGGTCCGCAGCGGCAGGGCCACCACCTGGCCGTTTCTGACAATAGCGTTGTCGGTTTCCTTGGGGAGTCCGCGGGCACCGACCAGGACGCCGGGTCCAAAGTCCCGCACCCGTTCGATGCTCTGTTTCGTGGATCGCACGAGAAAAAGGATGGCGAACGCCGTGTCGGGTACAGCGCCGCACTGGTGATTCCAGCTTCCGTCACTGTTTTGAGTCTTAAGAATGAAGTCGGCGCCGGCCTCGTACCAACCCGGGATGGTGCTTCCCGGCCCGTCAACAAGTTCACGAAAGGTGAAATACCGCTCCAGGGTGTAAAGGTAGTAGTAGTTGTACATTCCCGACGGAATTTTGAAGTTGTTGTGGATGTACGCATTGCCGCGCTGGAGACAGGCCCGAAGGGCTGACGGATCGATCGACAATCGGAGCTGGCCGCTGTCTCGGGCGTTGTCAATACGTTGCAGGGCAGGGGGGAGGTCGGTCTCGGGGAGGGAAGTTCGCTGTCTGTCGAGCAGCGATGCCAGCACGTACGCGCTCCCGACTCCGGCAACGGCCATACCGATGCGGACGCTGTTCTGAGGAATGAGTTGGGGACCCGGGGCCACCTGCCCCTGGTACCCGTAGCCGCCGCTGGGATCCTGGGTGCGCAGAAGCCACAGCGCGACGCGATTGAGCGGCTCGGAGGGGACGGAAAAACCGGCCTGGATGGCCTCCCATAAACCAAGCACAGCATACTGTGTTTGGGATGTATCCCCGGTAGCGGCATGCGTGTGTCCCGGGGGATAACCCCAACCGCCGTGCGGCTTCTGCCGATACAGAAGATAATTGATGATGGCCTGGATTTCTCGGCGGTAATTCTGTGGATCGTAGGTGCACAGGAAGATAATGGAGAGACCAGTACTATAGATGTCCCAGCTTCCAATGTCAAAATCCTGCGGCTGGCCGCTCTGCGGAATCCGCTGGCAGATTTCTCGCGCTGCTTCGAGGATCACGGGATGATTGGCCGGGCGATGGGCCTTGATCATGGCCAGGCCGTTGAGGGCCCAGGCCCCGATCTGCATTCCGCTGTAATGGGAATCAGGCTTTTCCAGAAAAGCCAGCCCGCGTTCCACAGCTTGCCGCACAACAGGGCTGTCCGGGGAAAGCTGCCCCATCGCCGGTTGCCCAGCAGTCAGGCACAGGACGACAAGAATCACGCTGACCGGCACAGAGCCCCCGGCCTGGACCGGGAACGGGAAATCCAGCGAGCGGCCGTCAGCCAGAACACCGTTCGTCGGCACGGGCGAAGGTCCTTATCGAGCACCGGGTTTATCAACAAGCCACGAAATTGGGCGCAGTTCGATCGCCACAATTTGAATGCTACCGGTCGCTGGAGACCGTGTCAACGAAAGGGCTGCATCTTGGGGGTTGGGCTTCGGCTTATTCACAGATGCCACTCACGGAGTGGCTTTGCGCTCGAGCAGGATGGTCCACGCCAAGGCCCCCTGCCGGTCACTGCTGGGTGTGTCGAAGCGTGTCGGCTCCAACCTGAGAATGTGGAAATCGCGGGAAAAATCTTCGCGGATTTCTTCTTCGCGAACCCGGGGCGGCCCGCCCGTCCCCGGTTCATTGGCGTTGCCCGCCAGAATAAGCACACGGCTGCCGGGCTTGGTCACACGGCGTAAAGTGGCGATATACTCGGCGGCGGCCGTGCGGCGGACGCCGTGGTAGCAGCCCCGATCATAGACATAATCAAACTTGGGCAGATACGAGGGAGGATTGAGCACGTCGCCCAGCAACCATCGGACGCTCACGCCGGCCTTTTTGGCTTTGTCGCGAGCGATGGCGAGAGCGGTGGGGGCCAGATCGATCGCCGTCACATCAAAACCCTGCTCCGCCAGATAGATCGCGTTTGTGCCCGTGCCGCATCCGAGTTCGAGGGCCCGGCCCGGCTGCAACCATTTTTCGGCGATCGCCTGACGCAGATCGCTAGAAGGCCGACCCGTATCCCACGCTGGTCTGTTCCCCGCGTGATACGCACGGTCCCAACGCTCGATGAGGGCAAGCCCCTCCGCGGTGAACGGCAAGACGCCCGCAGCCAACGGCCAGGGACGATCAGTGGAAATGATTGGGTCCCCCTCGTAGGCGATAGTGGCCTGAGTCCAGTCCGGGAGCGGTAGATCTAGCTGGACGGTGGCTCCCTCCGCCAGGCGGACGCTCAGTGAAATCATCTCCGCAGTGGCTGAAAGGATTTTGAGCCGGTCCTTCAGATGCGGGGGATGGTCCGCCTTCCCCACTGCCATGACCCAGAGGTTCCGCTGGACGGATTGGCTGGGTAAGGAAACGGTAACGCGGACGCTTCGCCGCTTCTGCTGCCCGGCCACCTCCTCACTGACGGCGATGGCTTCCGCGGGGAGAGACGGCGGCCAAATCCGCAGCATTTCCAGCGACGATCGGGCCCCAGCGTAACGGATCATGTCTCCATCAATCGCGGGAGCCTGGGGAAAGTGGAAAAGCACGGACACAGGGGTTGCAGGAGTTGGAGGAACCACATAGTCATCCAGGACCAGCACGTCAGGTTTGAGGAAGAGCAGCCGCCGGATGAATGTCGGTCGGGGGTCGATTCGCCGGCCTTTCTCGAAGCGACCATAAGCGTTCGAGGCATCGCCTACCACCATCGTGAAACGCGGGTTCTCCTGGAAGGCCAAAATGTCGCCGGTGTCGAACGGTCCTCCCGGCACCGTGGGACCGACAAACTGTCGCGGATCATTTCCCAGCACGCGCTGGCCACCACCGATCAAAAGCGTGTTGTGAAATTCTGCGGCCTTTGCCCCGTACTGCCCCGCGTCCACAAGCAGTTCCTCCCCGGCGGAGAGCACAAAACTGTTTTGATCGGCGTGCTGGTGGCCGGCGAAGCTATCACCACACACAAACACCCCCCAAATGGCTTCGGGGCCCCAGTCGCTGCGGAAGCTGGCCCAGCCGACACCCGGGAAAAGACAGCCCGTGGGAAGGCTCTCCCGCTGCACTTCGCGGATCGAGGCATCAAACCAGAGAATCTTGGGCCAGATGTGGAAGGGATACCGCAAGGGAGTATGGTTGGCCACCCATTGGGCAAAAGGATCCCGATACCGCTGGGCGAGCAGCCAGAGGTAGGCTGTTTCCTGGTGACCCCATCGGGCAGGGGTTTCGATGTCGGCGATCGGGGCGAAAGAATTGTCGAAAGGCCGAGTGCAGTACAGCAGCCATCGACCGGCGCCGCCCAGCCCGGGACACATTGCGAACAGATCTTCGCCGGTGGCTGTCCGCCAGGCCTCCATTTGATGGGCCAGTTCGTACGCGAAGAAACTGAAATAACTCATGCTTTCGTGCCAGCCACCCTCGCCTTTCTGACCGGGCTTGCCGCCGCCGAGTTGGTTTACAGTGGGAATGAAGTGCTGCTTGAGCATCTGGTCACATTCCGCCAACAGCTCGGTCGCCCATGGGGATGCCTCTTCGTGCGCCAGAGCTAGGGCTGCATAGACCAGTGGACCGTATTCCAGATACACGTGATTGTTGTAATCGGAATGGCGGTACTGCTTTTTCATTACCTCAACCACCTCCTGCATTCGCCGGATCAGGCGGTCTTTCTCCTTCGGGGACAGCAGCGGATGGAGCCAGTCGTAGGTTATTGCCAGAGCTTTGAGCATCCGAAGCCGCGTCCACGAGTCCCCCTCGGCGGTGCAAAGATAGTCGGTAAATCTGTCAATCCGTGGCCGAAGTGCGGGGTCCTGCTTTTCCATGAGAAACACCACGAGGGTGGCGATGGCCTGATCCGGCGTGACCCAAAGATTGGGGTTGAAACTTTGGGAATAGGCAAAACGTCGCAGGTCTTCGTATTCTTTGGCGGGAAAGCCGTCCTGTTCTCGGCGAAAAGGAAGTCGTCGCCAATCCTCGGGAGTCAGCCAGATTCGTGGGTGTTCGCGACGAACTTTTTCGGCAATCGGAGGAGCACTCTCCGAGGCCACAAGGGTGGGACGCCAAAGCAGCATCCCCGAAGCAGTAATCGCCAGAGTGATCAACAGAAAGACTTTTTGCCGCAGGGCGTTTTCGGTGAAAACAGCGGCTCGTGTCGATTCGCGTCTGCAGGTTTTCACGGGGGCATCCTCCCTCATCCGAGATTTGACATTTTCGTCCGGGAGTATTATACCGTGGGGGCTGCGCGCGGAAGTGGGCCGAGCGTCTTTGTGTGTCGCCCGATTTGGGAAAACGGCCGGGTGTGCGAGGCCGATCATCTGGGCTGACCTTGCCAATGGGGCAAAAACTCGGCTAACATGCGGAAAGTCGATGGTTTAAATCCTGCACCAGGGTAGATTGCCGGCTGGCTAGCGGCGGTAGACCTGCTGACACTGTTTTCACGCTCCAAAGGAGGTACGCATGCAGGTCCTTTTGGATGAGAACACACTTCGGGAAGGAGTTGACCGTCTTGCCCAGCAGATTGAGGAGCGCTATCGGGGGAAGAAACTTACCCTCGTGGGGGTCCTTCTGGGAAGTGTCGTGTTCCTTGCCGATTTGATGCGGCGGCTGACGATTCCGTACGGGGTGGCGATGATTTCGTCACGGCAAATGGCTACCGAGGACAATCGGCCGGGACATCTTGTCATCCACGCCGATTCCCTCATGCCGGAAGTAAAAGGGCGGCACGTGCTGATCATCGACGACATTTATGACACGGGTGAGACGTTGTGGGAACTGATTCCGCAATTTGATGAATTCAATGTCAGTTCTGTCCACTCCGCGGTCCTGTTAAGGAAGAAGGGGCGGCAGCGTGTGCCGGTGGCCCCCGATTTCGTGGGCTTTGAAATTCCCGATGTTTACGTGGTTGGTTACGGGATGGATTACCGCGGGTATTACCGGAATCTTCCGTATATCGCTTCTCTGAGCCCCGAGGAGATGGCCAACTTTCGGGAGAACGATAGGTGATCGCTGCTCGGCTGGTGTGTGTGACGCGGCGATTTTGGCCACTGGTTGGTGGGGCGGAGCGATTTATGGGAGAATTCGCGGTGGAAGCCCAACGGCAAGGGCGATCCACGAGGCTTCTCACAGCCCGGTGGGAACCTTCCTGGCCCAGCACACTCACCTATCGAGATGTGCCCGTGATTCGACTCCGCCAGTTGAAAGCGCGCTTCATCGGCACGCTTGTCTATATGGCAGCGCTGCGGCGCTGGCTTCGCCGGTATCAGTCGTCCTATGATTTGGTGTTTGTATCTCTTTTGAAGCATGACGCCGTGGCGGCTCACTGGGCTGTGAAAAGCCGCCGACCCCTGGTCCTCATCGCGGAGGGAAGTGGCAGCACAGGGGACTGCGCCTGGCAGGAGCAGGCCGTTTTGGGCAGGTGGATTCGCCGGATCTGCTACCGGGCGGACGCGGTAATCGCACCCAGTCGAGAAATTCAGGAAGAGCTTCTCCAGGCCGGTTACCCGCCGAAAAAAATCCATTATCTGCCTCATGGTGTAAAAATACCCCCAGAACGGACACCGGAGCGTCGCCACCAGGCGCGTCAGAGTCTTGCGGCGTTGCATCCACGGTTTCATCTTCAGCCGGACGAAGAGCTGGCCGTCTTCGTGGGGCGGCTTCATCCAGGGAAAGGACTGCGGGAACTGGTGGAAGCATGGAGGCTGGTTGTCCAACGACGCCCAACTGTGCGGCTGTGGCTGGTGGGGGAAGGGCCCATGGAAACCGAGCTCCACCGCCAAATCGACACCGCAGGACTGCATTCCCGAGTTGTGCTGGCCGGCAGTTTTGATGATGTGGGGGAAATCCTTCAGGCAGCAGATCTGTTTGTGTTCCCATCCCACCGGGAAGGCATGTCTCTGGCACTGCTGGAGGCGATGGCGGCGGGACTGCCGATTGTGGCGACCGATATCCCGGGCAATCGGGCCTTGGTGCAGAGTGGGGAATCAGCGCTGCTGGTTCCGGTTGAATCGCCACGGGACCTCGCTGAAGCCGTCATCCACATTGCAGAAAATCGAGAGTTGGCCCAGCGTTTGGCACAGCGCGCCCGCTCTGTGGCGGTCACGCAGTTCTCCCTCGAGGAGACAGTCCGCCGACATCTGGAGCTTTTTGATGATATCTACACTCAATTCATGAAAAATCGGCAGGTACGGTGATAAGAACCACTCGATCCGTTCTTTTGAGACGATGTATTAACAAGGCTTCGGCAGCAAGTCGCTTTGGAAATCGAGTGATCAACCAATCGGCTAGTTTGGGCATCCTTCGAGGAATTAAATCAAACGGATCGTCTGGAATCGCGTGTGAGGTTCTTTAGTCTGCAATGAACGCATTGGGCACAGATAGAATTGTGCATATCATTCCAACGCTGGATCAGGCGGGCGCGGAAAAACAGATGACGACGCTCGCTTGCCAACTCCGGCGTCGGGGCTGGGATGTTCGGGTGGCCGTTCTCACCCGGGATGGCCCTTATCGGGCCGAGCTGAAAGCTGCGGGCGTGCCTGTTTTTTATGTGAACAAACGGGGCAAGCTGGACCTCTCGGCGCTCGTTCGCCTGCGGCGCTGGCTGGAAGAAGTGAAACCGGCCATCGTCCAAACGTGGCTTTTTGCGGCCAACGTGTACGGACGGATCGCTGCCAAACAGGCAAAAGTTCCGCACATCCTGGCCTCTGAACGCTGCGTGGACTTGTGGAAAAGCTGGTGGCATTTCGTGTTCGATCGGTACCTCGCCCGGTGGACCGATCGCATCGTGGTGAACAGCTCGGGCGTGGCGTCTTTTTATGAGTCCAGGGGAATACCCCAAAACAAAATCGTGGTCATCCCTAATGGAATGGCGATTCCGGAGCGACCAGCCGGATCGCGACAATCCCTGCTCTTAGAACTGAAGTTACCACCCGATGCCCGGCTGGTGGGAGTGGTCGGACGGCTGTGGCCGCAAAAGAGTCTTCGGGATGCGATTTGGGCGGAGGACCTTCTGAAACGTCTTCGCGACGACGTTCATCTGCTCATTGTGGGAGACGGCCCCGAACGGCGGGCTCTGGAGCGCTACTGCGGACACCTAGAAATCACCGATCGCGTCCATTTTCTGGGCCATCGGCGCGACGCGGTGCGCATCATGGCGCATCTGGATGTCTTCTGGAACACGAGTCGATACGAAGGTCAGTCCAATTCTCTCATGGAAGCCATGGCGCTGGGGGTTCCGGTGGTGGCCTCGGATATTCCCGGCAATCGGGACCTCGTGGTTCATGGCGCGACGGGATACCTGGTGCCGCGGGGCTTTCAATTTCGGGCGGGGATAGCCAAATACACGCAGAAAATACTTGAGGATCCGGAACTGGCCGCCCGTTTAGGAATGGCAGGTCGGGAAAGGATTGCAACCCACTTTTCCGTGGAACGGATGGTGGATGCCTATGAGGCGCTCTATCGAACCTTAACGGGTGCCGGGACGATTTCCGCCGGTCAATTGGAGCCAAGCAAGGTACAGCAGTGACATGTGTGGAATAGCGGGAGCCGTTTGGTACGACGAACGAAAGGCCCTGAGTGAAGCTGATCTTGGGCGGATGACGCATGTTTTACGGCATCGCGGCCCGGATGATGAAGGTTTTTATGTCAAGCATTTGGCAGGCGGAAATCAGCCCGAGTGTGGCGTCGCCCTGGGGCATCGGCGGCTTTCGATTATTGACATCTCGGGCGGCCATCAGCCGATGTGCAATGAAGAGGAGACGCTGTGGATCGTCTTTAACGGGGAGATTTACAACTTTCGCAGCCTTCGCAGGAATCTTGAAGAGTCAGGGCATCGGTTCACCACTCGCTCGGATACGGAAGTCCTTCTGCACCTGTACGAAGAAAAAGGGCTGGATTTTCTTGCCGACGTCAACGGCATGTTCGCCCTGGCGCTGTGGGACGAGCCGCGCCGGCGGCTTGTGCTGGCACGGGATCGGTTGGGTGAAAAGCCGCTCGTCTATCGGTGTGAACCCGATCGTCTCCTTTTCGCCAGCGAACTGAAAGCCCTATTGGAGGTGCCCGGTATCGGCCGGGAAGTTGATCCCGAAGCCCTCGACGCGTACCTACTGTACCAGTACGTGCCGTATCCCTGGACGATTTATCGCGGGATCCGAAAACTACCGCCGGGGCACTTTGCCGTCTATGAGAACGGGCAGTTGAAGGTCCGACCTTACTGGGTACCGGATTTTTCCCACGAAGAGCGCCCCGATTGGGAAGACGCCGTCGAGCAGGTCCGAGAACTCCTGCGGCGATCGGTGGAATTGCGGCTGGAAGCGGAGGTTCCGCTGGGGGCGTTTCTCTCCGGCGGCATCGATTCCACGATCGTGGTGGGGCTCATGCAACAACTGGCCACGGAACGGGTGCGGACCTTCTCAATCGGCTTTCCCGTAGTCGAGTACGATGAAACCCGTTATGCCAGAATTGCAGCGGAAGCCTTCCACACTGATCATCGCGAATTCTGCGTGGAGCCGGACGCGATAAAGATTCTGCCGCGATTGGTCTGGCATTACGACGAACCCTTCGCAGACAGTTCTGCCATTCCCACGTGGTATGTGGCAGAAATGACCCGGCAACACGTGACGGTGGCCCTTACCGGAGATGGGGGCGATGAACTCTTCGGCGGTTATCCGCGGTATTGGGCTATTGCCCTGGCGGAAGGTATTCATGGGCTTCCGTTCTGGCTGCGGTGGGTCTTTCACGAGCGCTTGTGGCGCTGGGCCTCGCAGGCGCGGCAGAAGTCGTTCTGGGGCCGGGTTCGACGTTTTACGGAGGCTCTCCATCTGCCTGTGGGTGAACGGTATCTCGAATGGATCGCGATCTTCAATAGCTGCCGCCGCTGGGCACTTTACACGCCTGAATTTCAGGACTGCCTGGCGATGGCCCATCCCGAGAGATTCTTTCTGGACACCTACGCCCGGGTGGCCGGCCGGGATGTGATTTCAGCAATCAGTCTGGCCGACCTGTTCACATATTTGCCGTGCGATCTGCTGGTCAAGGTGGACATCGCGGCCATGGCCCACAGTTTGGAGACGCGGCCGCCGTTCCTTGATCACCACCTCGTGGAGTATGCAGGAAAACTGCCTGGGGCGTGGAAAGTTCGGGGTAGGCGGGGTAAACGCATCCTTCTGGCGGCGTTTAAGGACCTCATACCCCCGGCCATCCAAACGCGGGGAAAGATGGGATTTGGCGTACCGCTTGATCACTGGTTTCGCGGGCCACTGGCCGAACTGGCCCGTGGGCTTTTGCTCCATCCGCGGACAATTCGGCGCGGTTATTTTCGCCGAGAGGCTGTGGAAAAGCTACTCGCGGAGCACCAGCAAGGACGATGGAACCACAGCTACCGCATCTGGGCGCTGCTTTTCCTGGAATTGTGGATTCGCCGCTGGATCGACGGGGAGGAGTCCCCCGACCTGGAAGGCTTCCTGACCCCGGCGAGCCAGACTCTCTAACGCTGGCCCGCGGCAATGCGGCCATCGCCTGCCGAGTTGTGCGCTCCCCCGTTAAAATAGTGTCCAGGTGGCGACTCGCACCGATGGGTGCCAAGGTCGGGAATCGAGCCATTCACCCTGCTTCAGCGTACTCGACAAAGGTGTTGTCTGTGGGGATGGGTAAAATCGCGACCATTTGGAGGCGGTCGCCGAAAAAACGCGAGCCGTCAGTGAGGATCGAAAATTGGCACTACAGGCTGACATTTTTGGCAAAGAGGCTTTCAAAGAGAACACTCGCGCTGAGCAGCAGAACGGATTTCCGTTCACAGCCCGACGTGCCATCTGTCCGAGAATAGTGTTGGCACGCTGTTTTGCCTCAGAAGAAGACAGCATTTCTGAATCCCCGGATGACGATTCAGGGAGGGTAGACGATGGCTTACGTGAGAAACGACCAGATTGTCACGGTTATCCTGGCCGGGGGAAGAGGTTCGCGACTTGATCCGCTGACTCGTGATCGCGCTAAGCCCGCGGTGCCTTTTGGCGGGGCTTACCGCATCATCGATTTCACTATGTCGAACTGTCTCAACAGTGGGCTGAGAAAAATTCTGATTTTAACACAGTACAAGGCGATGAGTTTGGATCGCCATATCAATATGGGCTGGCAAAAGTATTTTTGCCGAGAACTTGGGGAGTTTGCCGATGTTGTGCCGCCCCAACAGCGGATCGACGAAAACTGGTACCAGGGTACCGCGGACGCCGTCTATCAGAATATTTACGCCATCGAGAAAGAACAGCCAGAATACGTCGTGATCCTGGCCGGTGACCATATTTACAAAATGGACTATCGCAAATTTGTGGACTATCACATCGAGCGGGGTGCCGACGTCACCATCGGCGTTCTTAAAGAACGTTGCGAGCTGGCTAGCCGCCGCTTCGGTGTGCTCCAGGTGGACCGAGACAACCGGGTGATCGGTTTCGAGGAGAAACCAGAGCATCCCAAGCCGATTCCGGGAGAACCCGAGTTCTGTTACGCTTCCATGGGAATCTACGTTTTTCCTGCGAGATTCCTGTTCGAAGTTCTGTGCCGGGACGCCACACGGCGGGGAAGCACCCACGATTTTGGACGGGACGTTATCCCTACGCTCATCGACGAGAACCGTGTGTATGCGTATCCGTTCATGGACGAAAACCGTAAAAAGAACGCCTACTGGCGGGATGTGGGGACCCTCGACAGCTATTACGAAGCCAACATGGATCTGGTGGCCGTCGAACCGGAACTGAATCTCTACGACGAGCTCTGGCCGATCCGCACATATCAGCCCAATTATCCACCACCCAAGTTTGTGTTTGCGGATCCCCAGCGCCGCGGTCAGGCGCTCGACAGCATTGTCTGTAATGGCACGATCGTTTCAGGTGGGACGGTGATTCGGTCCATTCTGGGGCATCGCGTCCGCATCAATAGTTACGCCTGGGTGGAGGACTCGATTCTTTTTGCGGGGGTCGAAATCGGCCGACACTGCCGCATCCGTCGGGCCATCATCGATAAGCGGGTGCGAATTCCCGAAGGGACCGAAATCGGTTACGACCCAGAGAAAGACCGTGCCCGCGGATTTGTGGTTACGGAAAACGGCGTGACGGTCATTGCTAAGGCGGAGACGTCGGGCGAACTTTGGGAGCAGGCCGCCTGGTAACCTACCAGCGCAAAGAAAAAGCCCCCGGAATGCAGCGTCCCAGGGGGGAGGACATAAGACTGTTCCGGGAGCAAGTGGGAGGTATTTCCTTGACCCGCCGTTACGCCGTCCCTGGCCAAGCGGTCAGGACCCGGATGCGAATTCTGCCTTCCGTGGCTTGCCTGTACCGGGGACTAGCCACCTAGTAGTCGCCTTTTATCTGTCGGTGGTCTAATTTCCCCTCCGACTTCTCTTCACACCAGGGAATGACACCTCCCAGCGAATGACCAACAGGCGTAGGTTACCAAGAAAAAGTTCCGGGGGTCAAGGGCAAATTTTCAAAGCAAGGACCCAGTGTGCAATGCTGGTGGACATGGTGCGGATCGTTACCGGGCTTATGTCAGCGGAAGCATGAGGCGTTCGCCACTCGGTTAAGGCACGGTCGCTCACTGCTGATAGTCACGGTCAATTGGGACACACGGTTTATTGGGGAGTTACTTGCCATGCCCAGGCGGACCGGGGAGGAATGGTCAGCGGAACTCGCACGCCGGCTGGGGAAGTTTCTGCGGTCACAGCGGGTGCTGGCCCCACCGGCTCAACACGGAGGGGTGTGTCGGACGAAAATGCAGGCGCGAGATCTGCGATCAACGTGGTTTCCACCGGTTGATCGCTCACATTGACGGCGATAACGACCGCCCGGGATTTGCCAGGTTGCCACCAGCAGCCGCTGAGGATCGCATTCGTGGTAACCCAGCGGGTACCACCCCATTGCCAATCCGCCTTCACCGTGGGGACTGGCCGATCAGATTGCGGTGGCCTGAGCATTCGGCCGGCATAGAAGTATTCCCGCAATTGCCATCTCAATTGCGCAAGTTGTTTGAGAAACTCTGCGTTTTCTTTTTCATTGACGACGGCAGGTGAAATCCAGCCCAATTGTTCACCGAATACGAGTTGCTGTGCGGCCCGCATGCGGAGTGCCAAATCGCGGGTGGGACCACCTCCGTAGGAACGCCCGAACATCTGAATAGCACCCCCGTAGACCGCAGGAAAGGCCGGAACCTGGCCGTCGTATTGCCAGTGCCAGGTAAGATAGCCGTCCATCCAGCGGATATACGGTTCGCCGTTGCATTCCGTGGTCAGCATGCAATCGGCGGGCTTTTCCTGACGAACTTTTTCGAGGAGATGCCAGTATCCTTCTGTCCACCAGTGGCCACCGCCGAGTGGATGGCCGTGCGTGGGGTCGCAACACAGCGTGGGAGCGGCTGCCGCGATCTGATCAATGTATACGGCGTCCACTTTGAATTCGCGGAATAGGCGGAGGACAATCTCCCGCACGGTGCTCTGCCACAGTTCGGTGGTGGGACACATCACGGCAAGGCGAACCGGTGAACCATCGCTTTCTTTGCTGCCATAGGTTTCGATGAAGGGCTCGTGCTTCTCGTTCTTGGTAGCTGCCGGAAGCGCCCGTTGGGTGAACTGCCAGTCTTCCAGGCCTTTATCGCGAGTATCCCACAGACGCCCATTGATGTAGGGCATGACATGAATTCCTGCCTTGCGAAGCGTTTCCACGCCAGGGGGAAACTCGGGCTTGGTGGGAAAGTAATGGGGATAGTCGTTATCAAATGGATTCATGTGCCAGTTGTACCAGTGAACTCCGCATGGGACCCCGAAATACTCGGCGAAGCGGATCGTTTGTTCAGCGCACTCATCCGTGGGTCCTCCATAGAGGGCCCACAGCGGCAGTTCCCGCATCCACAACGGGGTATCTTGGCGGCCGCCTTCACCAAGCTGCGGATACCACCGGGCCTCCCGGACGACCCATTCCCGATATATCTGGGAAGCATCGTACCAGTCCCCACGCAGAAGCCGCCAAACCGCCTGGCCCGAGAGCGTAAAATCGTTCTCCGGCTTTCCCATGTCGGGGGCGGGATGCTCGTAAGCCACTTGAAGAAGCCGCATTTCGGAGATCGTACGGATGGCCATTTCCTTGGTGCTGGCGAAGGGATCATGCAGCCCGACATAGAGGCCGGTCTTGAGGGTTGGTTCATACGCTGCAAGGAATTGCATGGTGGTCCAGCCGCTAGGATAGCGACCCTGATATTGGAAATTGTGGGACCACGGATCCGGCGTGACGATGCCACATCCCTGGGGGTAAAGAACACATCCTTGTGGGCCCAGGTCGGAGATCGCAAGCTGGGGAAAAGTCACCTGCCGTACGCTCCAGGGCGATGGAACGTTCCGGATCGAGACTGCCCAGGTAAGGGACGACGTTGCGGCATTGGGTTCGGCAGTGGCCTCCACTTCCAGCGGTGCTCCCGGCAGATCACGCGGTGACTTCCAAGCAAGCTTGATGGCATCCTTTTGCTCTGCGGTGACAATTTCCCAGCCCCTATCCGCGCGAAGATGCCGAGCAGGGCTTTCAGGATGGGCGGTGTCCTGGAGCGTGAGGTCGAACAGCGGCGACTCCTGCGAGGATGCCAGCAATCGCCCCTGTGGAATGTCGTATAGACCGAGTATCTCTACCCCTTCCCCTGTGCGCTCGAGAATGAGCCCCAACTCGCCGGCAGAGATAACCGACCACTGTGCGGGCATTTCACCGTTGAGGACCGCGATGGCTTGCTTCAGCTCTCCCCGCTTTTCGAGTTCCTCCGCGGCCAGTTGCCACCAGGTTTGCTGGCGTTCCTCCGCGGGCAGCTTGTGATATTTGGCCCGAAGCTCCGCCAGAAGACGGCTAAGCTCCAAAGTTGTGGCCACAACTTTTTCCCGGCGGGGCCAGGCTTGGGAGAGCGATGCCAGTTCTGAGGCGGCTTTTTCGGTGGGCCCCAACCAGATGACGGCCGATTTTTTAACCAATGGCGTGTCCCACGTTTGCCAGGCACGTTCTCCGCATGCCTGGATGTAGTTGCCGTCCTCAGCGGGTGCGTCATAAATCAACACGGTTCCGGCTGCCAGCATCGCCAGAGCGTGATCATCGTCGCTGATGAATCCCCACTGCGGACCGCGCTGGCTCTGTTGGGTGTTCGCAAAAGAGCCGTTTTCCATGGGGTCGGCCACAGTCCAGCGAGGCATTTCTTTCTGGTTGAATTGCAGCTCGAGAAAATGGTGCTCGTTCCAGGGGTGAATGGAAGTCTGGGAAGCGACGGCCTGCACAAGGATCAGGGGCCGGTCATGGAAATAGATCCAGTCATAGACGGCGCTGGGTTGACCCGGGGGCGGATTTTGCTGCGTCGCCCCGTACCGGGCGCGAATTCTGATGACGGTACACAGGGGACCTTCAGAAAGCTTCGTGACCTCCGGCTGAGGATCGTTTGTCAGCAGGAAGCTTCCAAGCTGACGATCGTGGACGCGGTCGGCCCAACGGGACACATGAAATGTCTTGGACGGCTCTGAATAGACGAATTCCACTGGGAATCCCGCCTGATGCTCGAGGTCACACCGGATGCGAACAGCACCGGTCTGGACAGTGCCATCCCAGGCGGTGGGTAACCGGGATGGAGTTTCAAAGCGAAGGCGAATGGACTGCACATCTGGGCGGGGCAAACTCACGATGAGCGTGCCGAGAAAGTTCGATTGTGCATCGAAATCCACGGCAGGGATGAACTGCAACGGCACGGCATCGCCCGTCTCAAGGTATCCCCGTAGGCCTCGCCAGTCCCCCGGCGTCATTCCGCATGCCTGGAATGTCGGCGTGAGATTGACCTCGGCAACGACCAGCCCATCTGGAGCGGGTCGGTTGATCCGCAAGACCGGCTCACTGGCCGTCAGCGTGTGTACCGGAAAACCGCCCAAAAGCAGCACCAGGACCGCGCCGCGGAACATCGTCCTGGCCTGGCTGGTTTGGGTGTGACATCTCAGGCTGGAGCAGTCCAAAAGCGTGTGAAACATCAGGCCGAGGTTTACCTGGCAGGGCATAATGTGCTCCTTAAATGGGGTGAAAGCAACGGGTAGCAGGGCCGTGCCATACACAACATCTCTTCCACGCTCCCCATGATAGCGTCTCGGCTGACACAAGGAAGCCAAGGCCTGGTTCGTTGAATAATCAAGAGAATGCTGTTACGGGATGAGTGCGGGAGAGATGAAAGGGACGGCCAGTCCGCGCGGGCGACCAGTCGGGTAGCCGCGATGATCCTTCGCTCGCATCTGTTTACCGGAAAATGATTTTTCGCGGCACGGTGCGTATAGGCCGTTCTCGCCGCGCAAAGGGACGATCAGTAAGCACCGGGTTTGCCGTAGTTGGGGAATCGATCCTGAACGGCCTCGACGTCGAATTCCGCATTTTCCTGCATGGCCTCCATGGCTTTTACAGCGGCCTCGGCGGCGGAGATTGTGGTGATGCAGGGAATTCCCTGAGCGATCGCCAGGGCGCGGATTTGGCCTTCGTCGGTGCGTGCACCTTTACCGCTTGGAGTATTGATGATGAGCTGGATGTCGCCGTTGAGAATGTAATCCACCACGTTGGGATGACCTTCCTTGATTTTTTTCAGCCGGATGACCTTGACGCCCGCCTGTTCCAGACGGTCCGCCGTGCCCTTGGTGGCGAGTAGTTCGTAACCCATACTCTGAAGACGCTGGGCGAGATGGACGATTTGATGCTTGTTGCGATCGGCCACACTGATAAAAATCCGCCCGCTGCGGGGAAGTGCCGTCCCTGCCGCAATCTGACTTTTGGCATACGCGATGGAAAAATACCGGCTGACCCCCATAACCTCCCCGGTGGACTTCATCTCGGGCCCGAGAACGATGTCCACGCCAAAGAACTTCACGAACGGGAGGACGGCTTCTTTGACCGATACCCGATTGGGAATCGGTGCTCGCGTCCAGCCCTGTTCCTTCAGTGAGACCCCCACCATCACCTTGGCGGCTGATTTGGCGAGCGGCCAGCCCACTGCCTTCGACACGAACGGCACGGTTCGGCTGGCCCGCGGATTCACTTCCAAAACGTAAACCACCGGCCGTCCGTCTTCCCGTTTGACGGCAAACTGGACGTTCATAAGGCCTTTGACCTGGAGATCTTTGGCCATGAGACAGGTTGCCTGTCGAATCTCCTCCACCACCGGACCAGGGAGACTATAGGGTGGAATGGCACATGCGGAGTCGCCCGAATGAACCCCGGCTTCTTCAATATGTTCCATAACCCCGGCCACTACGACCGTCTCTCCGTCCGCGATGGCATCCACGTCCACCTCGGTGGCGTCCTCCAGGAATCGGTCGATGAGGACGGGCTGGCCTTCCGCCGCTTCGAACGCCTCTTTGACGAAGCGTTCGAATTGTTCCATGTCGTAGCAGATTTCCATGGCCCGGCCGCCCAGTACGAAGCTCGGACGAACGAGCACCGGAAAACCGACTTTCTGGACCGCGAGCTGGGCCTCGGGCAGAGTTCTGGCGATTGCATTCGGCGGCTGCCGCAGGTTGAGTCGCCGGAGAACGTCGGCGAATTTTTCGCGGTCTTCGGCATCCTCGATGGTGTCCACACTCGTTCCGATGATCGGCAGGCCTGCCACCTGGAGGGCACGGGCAAGATTGAGCGGGGTCTGTCCACCGAACTGGACAATGACCCCATCAGCCTGCACGCGGTCCTGGATGTTGAGAATGTCTTCACAGGTGAGCGGTTCAAAGAAGAGCAGATCGCTGGTGTCGTAGTCCGTGCTCACCGTTTCCGGGTTGGAGTTGACCATCACGCTTTCGATGCCGAGCTCTCGCAGGGCGAAACTCGCGTGGCAGCAGCAGTAGTCGAATTCAATCCCCTGACCGATGCGATTGGGACCGCCCCCCAGGATCATGATCCGTTTTTTGCCGGGCTTTTTGGGCGGGGTCTCATCTTCCTCTTCGTAGGTGGAATAGTAGTAGGGGGTGTAGGCCTCGAATTCCGCGGCGCAGGTATCGACGGCCTTGAAGGTGGCGACAATCCCCCGGCGTTTCCGTTCTTCCCGGATTTCCATCTCGGTGCGGTTCCAGATGACCGCGAGTTGGCGGTCGGAAAACCCATACTGTTTGGCCTGCCGGAGCTTGGGCGTGCTCACCTCGCTGATGTCGCGGTAGCCGCGGAGCTCGTTTTCAAGATCGACAATCTCTTTGATGTTGTGCAAAAACCACGGATCGATGGAAGTGAGTTCGTTCACCTCCTCCACTGACATGCCCGCCTTAAAGGCGTAGCGGATGTACCAGATCCGCTGAGCATTGGGATGGGCCAGTTTATAGCGAATTTCATCGAGCGTGGGCTGCTGCGGAGTGCCCCAGAGGTCCTTCCCGTCGCAACCCAGACCGAACGCCCCCACTTCCAGACCGCGGAGCGCTTTCTGCAGCGATTCCTTGAAAGTGCGGCCAATCGCCATGGTTTCGCCCACGCTTTTCATCTGCGTGGTGAGTGTCGGATCCGCCTCCGGGAATTTCTCAAAAGCGAAGCGGGGAATTTTGGTCACCACGTAGTCGATGGTGGGCTCAAAGCAGGCCTTGGTGAGCCGCGTGATGTCGTTGGCCAGTTCGTGCAGACGGTATCCTACCGCCAGTTTCGCAGCGATCTTGGCGATCGGAAAGCCGGTGGCCTTGGATGCCAACGCACTGGAGCGGCTGACCCGCGGATTCATTTCGATGACCACCATCCGTCCGGTCTTGGGATTGACCGCAAACTGGATATTTGACCCTCCGGTATCCACCCCAATTTCCCGGATCACGGCGATCGCCGCGTCACGCATCCGCTGATATTCCTTGTCCGTCAGGGTTTGTACGGGCGCGACGGTGATGGAATCCCCGGTGTGGATTCCCATGGGATCGAGGTTTTCAATCGAGCAGATGATGACGACGTTGTCGTCCGCGTCCCGCATGACTTCCAGCTCGAACTCTTTCCAGCCAAGCACCGATTCCTCAAGCAGGACTTCATGGATGGGCGAGGCGGTCAGCCCGCGGGTGACGAGGTCCAGAAACTGCTCGCGATTGAACGCTACGCTCGAACCGGTTCCCCCGAGGGTGAAGCTGGGACGCACGACGCAGGGGAGACCAATCTCCTTGAGAACTTCCTGGGCTTCCTCAAGATTGTGAACGGTTCGGCCGCGGCAAACATCCAGACCGATTCGCTCCATTGCCAGTCGAAACCGGTCGCGTTCCTCGGCCTTGGCGATGGCCTCGGCATTGGCTCCGATCATTTCCACCTTGTACTGATCGAGAATCCCGTGGCGGTAGAGATCCATCGCGACGTTCAGACCAGTTTGACCGCCGAGCGTGGGGAGAAGAGCGTCCGGTCGTTCTTTCTCGATGACCTTGGCCACGAATTCCCATGTGATCGGCTCGATATAGGTGCGATGGGCCATTTCCGGATCGGTCATTATGGTGGCCGGGTTGGAGTTGATGAGCACGACCTCGTACCCCTCTTCGCGAAGGGCCTTGCACGCCTGCGATCCGGAATAGTCGAATTCACATGCCTGACCGATAACGATCGGACCAGAACCAATCAGCAGGATTTTGTGGATGTCGTTGCGTCGTGGCACGTCTGTAGTAACCCCCAGGATTGTCTCAGTGGTCTAGCGAACTTCAGAGAAATTTACCAGATAAAAACCGGGCGGCCAGCATGTTACCCACAAGCAATGCGGACAACCCGCCAGTATTTCCGCCATTGGTCCGCCGGTATCATGGGCGAGCTGCAAATTCACGACTGATCGAGAGCCTCCGGTCCGCACCTCCACGTTGCGGTGAGGCGGGGCGCAAATTACTTCATTTATGGACGATCGGCGCAGAATTTCAACCCACCCTTGGGCTGGAATTCAGCTACTTCTGAAATGGCCGAGGGATGAGAATCCTGGTGGGGGACCAAGAACGTTGCTGGTTTTGCTTCTGATGGGTGGGGTGATCCATGAACATTCCGGTAGGGGCAATTCACGAATTGCCCCTTCAACCCACTGCGCCAGAAATGTGTCAGAGGTTTCTACAAAAGTGGGGGTGGCTCAGCCGGGAGACTCGATTGACGGAAGCGGCCAACTCGTCTAGAAAAAATCCGTGCGCCGTCGTGATTGCAGTTTTTAGAGCCATTCCTCTGGAGGAGGGGCTGCACACACGGGGAGGAGCTTTCAGCTGCGCGCCTCCCCGTTGCGGTATGAACGCTGAAAAATTTTTTTGCGCACAGTCAACAAGGCACTGTTTGTTTAATGCATAAGTCCGTGGGGAGACAACTGCCGTGACGGAAAAGCCCTGGGGTGGAGTGTTCCGGGAAGCCACGGATCGTCGTGTGGAACGCTTCACGGAGAGTATCAGCTTCGATCGGCGACTCTATCAGCAGGATATCGCGGGCTCCATGGCCCACGCCAGGATGCTGGCCCAGGTGGGATTGCTTACCCCAGATGAGGCAAATCAGATCATCACAGCACTTCAGGAAATCCGGGAGGAGATTGCCACCGGTCGATTCCCATTCTCGGATGAATGGGAAGACATCCACATGCACATCGAAAAGTCGCTCATCGACCGCCTGGGGGACGTGGGACGAAAATTGCACACAGCCCGCAGCCGCAACGATCAGGTGGCCACAGATTTTCGCCTCTGGGTCCGCGACGCGATTGACGCACTCATTCCGCGCATCCGAGCTGTGCAGGCAGCCTTCGTCGATCGCTGTGAAACCGATTTCGATGTCATTCTTCCGGGTTATACCCATTTGCGACGGGCGCAACCTGTGCTTGCTCCCCACTACTGGTTGGCCTACTGCGAAAAGTTAGAACGCGACGTCGAAAGACTCATGGACTGCCGGAAGCGGGTGAATGTGTGTCCGCTGGGCTCGGCCGCAGTTGCGGGAACGAGCTTGCCCATCGATCGCGAGATGACAGCGAGGGAACTGGGGTTTGACGCACCCAGCCGGAACAGCATCGACGCCACGAGCGACCGCGATTTCGCCGTCGAATTTGTGTTTGCGCTCAGTCTTCTGGCGGTTCATCTCAGTCACTGGGCGGAGGAATGGATCCTCTGGTCCACCACCGAATATGGATTTTTAAAGTTGCCCGAGGGTTTTTGCACGGGCTCATCGATCATGCCTCAGAAGGTAAATCCGGATGTTCTTGAACTCATCCGCGGTAAGACCGCCCGGGTGATTGGGGATTTGCAGATACTGCTTGTGCTCCTCAAAGGTTTGCCGCTGGCCTACAACCGGGATCTTCAGGAAGACAAACCGCCGGTTTTCGACGCCTACGATACGGTGGCGAGTTGCCTGGAGGTGGCTGAACCCCTCATCCGGGGCGCGGAGCTTAATCGTGAGGCGATTGCCGCTCGACTGGAAGAGGGCCACCTGGATGCCACCACATTGATGGAGTACCTGGTATCGCGGGGAATTCCGCAGCGGACGGCCCACGCGATGGTGGGGCAGCTTGTCCGCGAGGCGATGGATCGCAACTGTCGGCTGGCCGACCTGCCACTCGACGTTTTTCGCGCGGTGGAGCCGAATTTGGATTCCCGCGTCTACGGTGTGCTCGGCGTGCGAAATGCCGTCCAGGCCATGCACAGTTATGGCTCGACATCCCCCGATGAGGTGAGGCGGCAGATCGACTGGTGGCGGGAAAAGCTTGCGCAGCGACCGTGAGATCGACGCCTCAAGGCTGCCCGTTGGAGCATCAGGCCTCAGCGGCGAGCAAATCAGCGGAGGTGGCCCGTCCCTCCGGCGGGTGTTTCACCCCGTGTTGCGGCGAATGGCCCTCGGGCTCACCCCACCCGTTGCAATCCTCCAGCCGACGGAAAAATTTCACACCGCGTGAGGGGCTAATTATCATGGAAAGCAGGGCAAAAGTATTTTTCCCTGACCGAGGAGGCCGGGCAAGCGCACTGGCTTGTCTTGAGTCCACGGGACCGCCCGGCAATCAATGGCGATCTGGATCAGATCGATGAGGGTTTTGCGAATGGGTGAGCACCGCCGGCTCCAACGGGTGGCTATTATCGTTGCCATGACGGCAGTCTGCCTGCTCGCTCTTCCCCTGCATGGAGCGAGGGCTGAAGCACCAGGCCGGCCGGTTGCAAACCCAAATCCGGCTCCCACCGACGAGCAGGTGGCTCCCCCGGAAGATCCTGCCGTGGCTGCCATTCTGGCGGCCAATCCATTGACTGCTCGCGAAAGAGTCCGGGCGGCCATTGTGCTTCTAAAACTGGGGCGAGTGGATCTCGCCAAGCAGATGCTCCAGAAAGTCGTGAGCAGTCCCCTCGATCCGGTTACACTCAACGCCCTCCATCAGGAATTTGGCTCGGCGCCTTTTTTTGAATTTGCTTCTCGCCCGGACCTGGCCCCCGAGGGAGGTCAACTGGCCCAGCTTGTATTTGACGCCGTGCGGCAATTTCGAACCGACCCATCGCGTCTGCAATCGCTCGTGGATCGACTTTGTCAGGAAACAGGAGAGGGGTGGGTCCAGGCGGTCCGAGAACTTATCGAGGCAGGAACCCCGGCCACGGTTCCTCTGATCACCGTTCTCCTGGATCCGGCCCGCCTTTCAGTCTGGCCGCGCGTGGAGACGGTGCTCGCCCGCCTCCGCCCGGAATCGGAGGAAGCCCTCATTTCCCTTTTGTTGTCGGTGCCGGAAGAGAAGAAAATGGGGCTCATCCATGCGGTGACGGCTCTTCAGATAAAGTCGGCTGTTCCATACTTACTGGCCACCGCCACCTGCCAAAAGTGTAGCCTCGAGGTCCGCGGCGCGGCCCGAGCGGCCGTGGAAGCCCTTGTGGGGGCGATACCCAGTGCCCGCGATTCGGTGCGGCTCATGATTCGCGAGGCAGAGGCGGTCGTCAAATCGCCGGTACCACTGGGACGTGAGGTGGTGTCGGTTCTTCAATGGGATGCAGCGACAGGGACAGTTGTTTTTCGCCAGATGACGTATGAGCTGTGGCGGAGGGAACGAGCTGCCTATCTGGCGGAGGCGGCCTACGCGCTTTCACAAGATGATCCACAACTCCGCGACCTGGCGGCGGTACTGAATCTGGAAAAACTTGGTTTTGGGCATCGGGAAGAGTGGACGCAAAAGACGGCGCAACCGGGGCAGGATGGTCACGCCCCAACTGAAAGCGCCAGGCCAGCCGACGATTTCGCCGCTGTACATCAGGAGGTGGACCGGGCATTGGCTGCCTTGAAGCCCACTCTCGACGATATGAACCGCTGGCTCGATCGATGCCTGGATCAGGGGTGGAATGCCGGAGCGTGGGCAGCCATCGCGTGGCTGGCGGAGGAGAAGAACCCGGCGGCATTGCAGTCCGGCGCAGTTCCTCCGCTTGTAAAGGCAGCGCGGGCGGCTGACCGGTCGCTTCGCTTCGCCGCTTTGCGGACGGTCCTCGAGCTGGCTCCGGGCGGGGCGTTTCGCGGCAGCAGTTACCTGTGGCAGGAGCTGTTGTTTTTCGCGCGGGGGACGGGGAGGCGCGAGGCTGTGGTGGCTACGCCGAGTCCGGCCGAGGGAGCGCAGTTGGCTGCCTACTTGAAGACCATCGGATTTAGCCGTGTGGTGGTTGTCGCGACAGGAGGCGATCTTCTGCGGGTGGCGCCTAAAATGCCCGACTGCGAAGTGATCCTCGCGTCGGCTGCGATTCAAAATCCCCCGGTGGATTTGACACTTCAGCGTTTGCGATCGGATCCGCATGCCGCGCAGATTCCCGTCCTGCTGTACGCCGAGAGCGAGTGGCTGCCGCGTGCAGACCACGTGGCCCAGACGATTCCCGTCAGTATCAGTGTGGCAACGCCGCAAAGCCCGGAAGATTTGGCGGGATTAATTGCTCGGGTGAGCGGTTTACCGGGTGCCGATCGGACGCCGGCCGCACAGCGCCTTGAACAGGCCCGGCAGGCGCTCAACTGGTTGCTCGTCCTGTGTGACAGTCCGCCTCAGGGCGTCTCAATCGTGGACCTGGAGCAGATTGCCACGGCCGCTCTGGACACGCCCGGCCAGGAAACACTGGCCATCGAGATTCTCGCCCGTTTGGCGACTCCGGCAGCGCAAACACAATTGGTGGAAGCGGCCAGTCGGGACAACTGGCCTCTGGAACTTCGCGTGAAGGCGCTCGGGGGTTTTCGAGAGGCCGTTGAGAAGCGTGGGGTGCAACTGACGACCCAGCAGATCCTTCGGCAGTACGAGCGATACAATCAAAGCGCGCACCGCGATCCGGCCGTGCAAAAGCTCCTGGGACTCATCCTCGATTGTATCGAAACTCCGGCACGGCTCCGCGAAACAAGGGCGGCACTGAACCCTTAGAGACTCCGTTCTGGCATACGTGAAGTCAGTACCGCACTGACTGTGAGTAATCCCCGTTGAGAACGGTTCCGCGTACAATAACACTCTGGATGAGAGAGTGCCTCGCCTGGTGAGGAAAGTAGCGGAGCAGATGCTGAATGAATTCCAGGATTCCCCCATTTTCCGGGGCCGACGATTCGCCACCCATACCCGAGATCATCGGCTCTTCCCCTGCCATGCGGGAAGTCTACCGGCTTGTTCGACGGGTGGCGAATTCTGATGCCTCCGTACTCATTTTGGGCGAGACGGGGACAGGAAAGGAACTCATCGCCAAGGCCATCCACCAACTCAGCCCTCGCCGTGGCGGGCCTTACATTCGGGTGAATTGCGGAGCCCTCCCGGAAGGGCTTCTGGAAAGCGAACTCTTCGGTCACGTGCGAGGGGCTTTTACGGGGGCTGTGGAGAACCGGACGGGAAGGTTCGAAGCCGCCCACACCGGCACGATCTTCCTGGATGAAATCGACTCGACCACTCCCAAGCTCCAGGTGAAGCTTTTGCGCGTACTGCAACAGCACGAATTTGAACGGGTCGGCGATACCCGGACCATTCAGGTCGATGTTCGTGTTATCGCCGCAAGCAACCGCGATCTTCTGGAAGAGGTTGAGGCAGGGAGGTTTCGCGAGGACCTTTACTATCGGCTCAACGTGGTGACGGTCTATCTTCCACCCCTGCGTGAAAGGCGGGAAGATATCCCGGAACTGGTGGGACATTTTCTGCGATTGTACAACGAAAAAAACCGGCGACATGTGCCCTTTGTTCATCCGGACGCGATGCGGGCACTCCAGGCGTATGATTGGCCGGGCAATGTCCGCGAACTTCAGAATTACATCGAACGCGCTGTGATTCTCGCACCGGGGGATGAGATCACCTGCGACCTTTTACCGGACGCCGTTGTCGGAAGGCAAGCCCCTCGGCTGGGATACCGTCGCCGGAATCTGGACCGTATGATCAGGGATTTGGTGTCCACCGCCCTGTCGCAGTTTTTCCCGGGCAAGGGAAACCTCTATGAAGAGATCGTAGGGCGGGTCGAGCGCGAGCTGATCTTCCAGGTCATGGATCGGTGTCATCATGTTCAGATCAAAGCGGCAGCACAACTCGGGCTGAATCGCAATACCCTGCGCAAGAAGCTAAAAGAGTGGGGGATGGAACTGGATTCCGGGGATCATGAGGAGGTGCCGGACACGCAAGAGAAATCGTCGGCGCCCGTCGGCGATGTTTGATAAACCTTAAAACTCCGGTTTCTCCCGCCAGTCTCCTGGGCGCAGGCGTCAACAGATTGAATCGGACAACCCTTCCTCCACAGCATCCTGTCGGGAAATCACACAAACCATGATGGAAGTTTTGCTCTTATGCATGGCGCTGGCCTACGCGGTGGTCATTGGGGCAGAGTGGCTCCGACTCCGCGGAGTGCGGATTCAACCGGGCCTGGCCATGGGACTTCTCGTGGCGGGGTTGCTGGTGCATACCGTCTGGCTGGCTTACCGGGGAGTGATGTTTTTCGAGCAATCACAATCGGGAGGCACGCCGCTGTCCGTACGGCAGGACTGGTATTACGGTATTGCGTGGGGATTGGCGGTGGTGTGCGTCATTTGGATGAAACTTCGTCCGAAAACGCCATTCGCCCTGTTCTTGCTTCCTCCGGCGTTGGTGCTGATCGTGGTGGGGTATTTCTGGGGTGATCCGCTGCCGTTTGCCCGCCATGCCGCTTCCCGGGTGTGGGGGTTCATTCACGGGGCGTCGCTGCTTCTGGCCATCCTTGCTGTTTCGGTGGCCTTTGTGGCCGGGTTGATGTACCTCGGCCAGGTGCGGCGGCTGAAGTCCCGGCCGTTGCGGACGAGTCGATGGACACTCCCCAGTTTGGAATGGTCTCAAAAAGCCAACACACATGCTTTGGGATTGGCGCTGGCGATGCTCGCCGTGGGGATTTTCTCGGGAGCTTTTCTCAACGCGATCGAAGGTAGCAGACCGCAGGAGCGCCTCCCCTGGAGTGATCCCGTCGTGGTGGCGACCTCGGTGTTGTTTTTATGGCTGGGGACCTCACTGGTGGTGGGGCTGGTCTATCCACCGCTGCGCGAGGGACGTCGGGTGGTGTTTTTGACCGTGGTGAGCTTCCTCTTCATGCTGGTGGTGCTCATCCTCGCCGTCATGGGGATGACGCAGCACGGACGCCCCCGCGGGACCGCGCTGCATGCGACCCCAGGTGGTGAAAGACCGGTCGAAGTACGAGGTGCAGCACAGCCGAACCAGACGAGCGACAACGATGAACCCCCACCTGAATAAACCTGGGGACCGAAATCAAAATCGGCAATTTTTGAGATAAGCATGCATATTCGGGTCGTTGGATGCAGTCATCACACAACCCCCCTGGTGGTCCGGGAGAAACTGGCTTTCGGACTCCAGGAGGTCCCGGACGTTTTGCGGGCATGGCGGCAGCAAATGGGGCCCACCGAAGCCGTTTTGCTGTCCACCTGCAATCGCGTGGAGCTTTATCTGGCCAGCGACACGTATCCACTGCCATCCGTTGGCGAAACGATCGATTTTATTCTCCGTTCTCGCGGGCAAAAGCAAGAAGAATGGGAGCGGTATTTTTACAGCTACGATCTGGAAGAGGCGGTGCGGCATCTCTTTCGGGTCGCTGCCGGACTGGACAGCATGGTGCTCGGGGAGCCGCAAATTCTAAACCAGGTCAAGCAGGCGTATCAAATGGCCGTCGATCACGAAATGGTGGGAGCCATTTTCCACCAGACTTTTCAGTACGCGCTCAAAGCGGCAAGACGGGTGGCCTCGGAAACTTTCATCCAGCAGCGGCGCGTGAGTATTCCCAGCATTGCCGTGGCCGAATTTGCTCGGGCGGTTTTTGAGCGTTTCGAGGACAAGCTCACCCTGGTGATTGGGGCAGGGGAAATGGCGGAGGAAACCCTTCGTTACCTGCGGGAGGAAGGGGCCCGGCGAATCATCGTCATCAATCGACATTTCGAACGGGCGCAAGAGCTGGCCGCTCGATGGGAAGGTGAGGCCCGGCCCTGGGATGAATTATGGAAGACGCTGCGGGAAGCAGATGTGGTCGTCAGCACTACGGGATCGTCAGAACCGATTGTGAAACGGGAGTCCGTGCTCCCGGTGATTGCCTCCCGACCGGAGCGTCCGCTGTTTGTTCTGGATCTCGCTCTGCCGCGAGATTTTGAACCCAGTATTGGCGACCTTCCCGGTGTTTATCTTTACTGCCTGGACGACCTTCAGGAGGTGTGCCAGAAGAATCGGGAAGCTCGGGATCGCGAGCTTCCACATGCCTACACCATTGTGGATCAGGAGGTGGCCGCACTGATGAGCACGCTGTATCGGCGGGCGGCCACACCTGTCATCCAGCGGTTGCGGGCAGAATGGGATGCTGTGAAGGAGGAAGAATTACGGCGTCTTTGGCAAAAGTATCCCAACCTTGATCCGCAATTGAAAGCCGAGATCGAAAAAAGCTTCGATCGACTTGTGGCCAAGTTGCTGCATCCGCCCCTGGCATCCATTCACGAACATTCGCACGCCAGTTCTCCCCACGAGCTTCTCGACGCGCTGCGAAAATTGTTCCGACTGTCATAATCGGACCAATCTGCGGCTTGGACAGTGCTGCTTGTAATCCAAATAACACCTTTGCGGATCAATTTTGTCAGAACTCCGCACTGGAAAATGCCATATTTTTGACGGTTACCCACTCACACGGTGTGACGTCCCCCAGTTTGATCCCCCCGCGTGTGCGATCAGTGGGCTCGTGATTTGTGACGACATCTGACGCACGTAACAGTGACCCACACAGGATAGCTGGCAATGATGAGTAAACGTCGTATCAGAGTTCTCGTGGTAGACGATTCGCTGGTCATGCGGCAGTTGATCAGCGATGTGCTCTCATCCGCGCCTGACATGGAGGTGGTTGGAACGGCTCCCGACGGGCGCAGTGGGCTGCGGTTGGCGGAGGAACTTCAGCCGGACGTCATCACGCTGGATATTCAGATGCCCGGCATGGATGGTCTCAGTGTTCTGGATGCCCTTGTGTCCCGACGTCCGGTCGCGGTGATCATGGTCAGTTCGTTGACGCAGGCGGGAGCCGCCATCACTTTGGATGCCCTGGAACGAGGCGCTGTCGATTACGTCACCAAACCGAGCAGTGCCGCGGCCGCTGGGAAATCTTTTGGGGTCGAACTGGTTCGCAAGGTGCGATTTGCCGCCGCGTGCGATGTGGCAAGAATCATCAGACTTCGGCGACAACGGTTACAAGCGACGGCCATAGTGCCTTCAGCCGCAAAACTTCCTGCCGCCAAGGACGATAGCGACTGCCCGCAGCTCCGCGACGCGTGTGTGGCCATTGGGATTTCGACAGGTGGGCCACCGGCGCTGACCGCCCTGTTTCGAGATCTCAAACCGCCCATGCCTCCCATTTTTGTCGTGCAGCACATGCCGCCGCAGTTCACCAAGCCTTTTGCGTGGCGGCTCAATTCCGTGAGTGCCCTGACGGTCAAAGAGGCGGAATCCGGCGAGGTGGTCCGTCCGAACCATGCCTATGTGGCGCCGGGGGGATATCACATGGCCGTCTCCGGACGTCCGCCCGCGGTGCGGATCCGCGTTTGCGACGGTGAGCCCGTCAGTGGACATAAACCATCGGTGGACGTCATGATGAACAGCGTGGCGGAAGTCTACCGCAAGCGGGTGCTGGGGGTCATCATGACGGGGATGGGCCGGGATGGTGCCAACGGCTGTCGTGCCATCCGCAGAGCGGGCGGATATGTCCTCGGACAGGATGAGGCTACTTCCGATGTCTACGGGATGAACAAAGTGGCCTTTGTGGAAGGCAATGTGGACCGACAGTTTTCCCTCCCCGACGGTGCCCGGCTGATCATGCAGTATGTGGAGGAGCATTTCCTCGCGCGAACCGCGGGAGTCCGTTGACACGGCGCAATTGGAACGCTTCACCTTGGTCAACCCGTCGTTCGCCACCTGTCACCCTGGGGCTTCTCTGAACCATCGCCACTTTATGTAGAAACCGTGAGATGCCATGGGCGCAAGGTCTGGTAGTGGCAATTCATGAATTGCCCCAACCGGTTAACCAGCAACTGACCGCACGCGTTGCGGCACGGCGGATGAAATGGATTGTTCAACGTGGGAATGCAGACCTGACAAGCCGGTTTCTCCGGGGTGAATTCCGCTTCCACAAAAGCCCGTGTGGACCTTCGCGTTCCTCTTCGCAGCGGAAAAGTGGGGATGTGCCAGGAAGCTTCTTGGGCGAGACACATTACCGGGTGTTCTCGATGGCCATGCTTTGGCTGGCGCGCCAGTACTCTGTGATGGGGAAGACCTTCACCACCCAAACACGGCCGACGAGAGGACACCAGGTCGCCTGCCCGGCGTATTTCACAAACGCTGGTTCGCCGTGATAGGCCAGCCATTTGTCGATGTCGTTCCAGGCGCTGGGGCGGTGCTGAATGACGTACCATCGGGCGTCAGCCGGGGAGGAAGCCGGTTCCGGCGCGAGCCAGCCCCACGCATGCTGAAGATCGAGATTGTCCGGCGATCCTGCGGAAAAATAGACTTTTTCACCGGGGACGCACTGAATACGAAGCCATAACAGGACGTCACGATCCAGCCCGTCCCAGTAGTACGTCGGTTCCATGCCCCGCTTGGTAGCGCCTGGCAAACCGCCGATCAACAGGTTGTAGTACGAGAGCCACTGCGGCGCAAAACAGAAGATGGGTATAACGCACAGTATTAGCGCGATCCAGCTCGCGACTTGCACCAGCCCGGCGAGCTGGCGGCGCTGGGAGCGGGCTGCCGGAAAGGCCCTCTCCTTTGCATCAGTATTCATCGCCACGTCAGCCGGACTGCGTGATCGGGGCCCTTGATCGGCGGATGTCGCCGTCAGCATTTTCGGTCCCATCGCGACACCCAGCCCGGCGAGTAGTGCTAGAAACGCAAACGCGGGAAGAAAGAGTCGAATTCCATCGTGGGGCGGCGCCCCGGGGATTGCCCGCACAATAATGAGAATACCCCAGTGCGCTGCCAAAAGAGCGACCGAATGGTGCATCCGTCGCCGGCCGATGGTCGCAAGGCCCAATACAAAGAAAAGTAAAATCGGCAGGGGAACCGCCACGGCAGTCCAGAATAGGGTGTTGTACCAGGGCAGGGGGTGATACAGATCGTACATCTTTCCCAGAAAGTATGTGGGAATGTTAAGTCCCGGGAGCTGGCCCCGATGGAGATTGAAACGGAAAAACATGAGCATCCCGACGATGGGACGCACCCACAGGGGAGGATTGCACAGGAAGAAGGTGACCAAGGCCGCGAGAAATCCCCAGCACAACAGCAGCCACGTGCGACGATTGCCTTGTAAAACGGGCCAGATCAGAAAGGGAAGCGGAGCCAACCAACCGGTGAATTTGCAGCTCATCGTTGCCCCCAGCAGGGCACCCCAGCGGATCGCTGGAAAGATGTCGTCTCTCAGTGTGGGCTTGGCGGCCCGGGTGAAAGCCTTTTCTGGAAAGGCGGCCCAGGAGAGGAGCCAGAATGCGGTGAGCGGTCCATCAAAGGACGCATAATGGGCGTGGGCGAACAAACGCGGCTGGAGGATCAACGCGGTCGCGGCGGCCCAGCCTGCCTGCGGTCCCCAGTGACGAGTCATCTTCGCGGCAGCAGAACCTACGGCCACAGCGAAGAGCAAAATTGGACCAAACCGGTAGCGTGTGAGAGGATCCAGCACGTTTGGCGATGCGGCTTCTCCGAGGGCAATGACGATTCCGTAGAGGGCCGGGTGGCCTTCCCGCTGCGTGGTGAACGGAAATCCCCACCAAAGTTTTCTTCGAGAGAAGGGATGACCCGCGGGTGTGTTACTCTCGCTGGAGGACGAGAAGAGGTGGGCAAACCAGGCCTGGATCCTTTCTGCCCGGCGGATGGCATCGCCCTCATCCCAGGTCATGGGCGTGACGGGAGACGTGAACAGCAGGCAGCAGAATGTGACGACACCACAGGCGCACCCAATCCACGCGGCGCTGCGGTGAACTGGGCCAGTCGTTTCAATGTTCGGGAGCATTGGCGTAGGTGACACCTCGACCATAATCGCTATTATCGTGGGGAGACCGATCGCATGCAGTGGCGGAGCAACTTTCCCGCACGGGTTACGCCCCCCGCTTCCATCGTGCAGAATCGACGACGGAGCGACCGAGCGCATCGGAGCTGGGACCGGGTCCAGACTCCTGCGAACATGTTGCGGAACGACTGGTGCCATGCGCCCGGTTGCTGGTGGCAGTGAGACCCAGGAGGAAGCGCGAGCCTTGGTGGTGTTGCGAAGTGCGTCGTGTGGAAGGAGAAACGCCGTTTTTTTGGATACGTCGGGAGGGGATTGCGAGAGGCGGGAAGCCAAACTTACGGGGCGTCACTGGGCGGGGATACCGCAAAGTTCTTCAAACACCGCTTCCACGTGATGGGCGTGCACCCGGGTTGATTTTTCGGCATAAGCAACCAGGAGAGCGAGGTCGCACAACCTGTTGATACGGCGAGGGATACCGCCGGAGAGGTCGGCGACCTGCTCAAGGGCCTCCGGAGTGAAGATCGCGCCCGTGGCACCCGCCTGACGGAGACAGTGTTCCACGTAATCGCGGGTTTCTTCAAGTGTCAGAGGACGCAGGAAAGACTTGATGGCCAGCAATTCCTCCACGTGCGGGAGTTGCTCCAGGATCGGCAGAACGAGGGGGTGTCCCAGAAGGATCACGGTCCAGGCAGGCTGCCCATCGAGAGCGATGGTCATGAGATTGCGGAGAACATCCCAGTTTTTGTGGTGCTGAAAAACGTGTACGTTGTCGATCACGAGAATTCCGTGGCGATTCGCGCTCCGGTTCTTGCTGAGCGTTTCTTCAAGATAGCGGAAAGCTGCGTATCCCGATCCACGCGGTGGAGATCCCAGCTCTTCAGCCAAGTCTATGAGAAACGCTTCTGCGTCGTCCAAAAGGGCCGTCTTGCGGACAATGGGCTGATAGGATTCAGGAAGCGACGCCGCGAGCAGTTCCACGATGAACGATTTACCGGTTCCAGCCGGACCAACTAGGAGAGCGCTGGCCTGACGTTGTTCCACGGCGTAGCGAAGTTTCAAAAGAGCCGCCTGATGGGACCCGCTCGGGAAATAAAACGACGGGCGGAACTCGTTCCGAAAGGGCTGTTCGCGAAGTTTCCAGAAGGCTGTGTACATATTCGCTCCACCGAACGGTGTGTTCACCGCACGGGCGTGTGCTCATGCCGCCTCACGTTCACAGAGAACACGGTTATCTTCCGCCGTGGGAGGAACGAATGTCTCAATCAGGCCGAGGACACGTCCCCGTTGCTGAATTTCACGCACGATCGAAGCCACGGAATCGATCCTCTGAACGACGACGAAATCCCGACATTCCGACAAAGGCACGGAAATTCGCGAGGGCAAGCTCCGAGTGTCCTGAGACTGGTCCCCCTGGGAAACCGGTCGACTGACAAAAGTGGAGCCATAATCCACGAGAATCCATTCGTACGTGGTTTGCCATTCTGGCAGCAGGCGAAGCCCTGACCCCGCGAAAGGGGAAAATGTCTGTGCGGGACGGGACGGAAGGATGTCGAAGCCATCCTCCACCGACCGGATTATCACTTCTCGCAGTGGCAGTTTGCTGGGAACAGCGTCTTGCCAGCCACGCTCGGCCATGACTCCCAGGGTCTCGGCCAGGCTGTGGTCGGGCGAGCCGTCGATAACGAGCACTTTTTCCCCACCACGTCCCAGCTTGTAAGCAATGGCCAGCACGGTCGTGGTGCAACCCTGATGCGGCTCACCGGAAACAAAACCCACCAGTCGCGGATTGTTGCGCACGCTTTGACGAATTCGCTGGAGACACCCTTCCAGGGTGCTGCCCGCATATTGGAGAAGATAAAGCAGGGTTGGTCGCGGCGCGAAACGGTCAACTTCCAAGGCCGGCCGAAAGTGAGGGAGGGACCCGGTCTGCGTGACGCCGAACGTCGGGGGTGAAGAGGATGTTTCGGCGGCTCTTGGGTCTTTTCCCTGGCCCTCAAGGTCCTCTTCCAGAGCTGAAGCAGCGTTGACCTGGCCCGAAGGCCCCAATCTCAGAAACGCTTCCTCCAGCCGGATTGTGGTTGACCGATCTTTCATATCACCGTCTCACTCACAAGCACACAAAATCGTCGCAGTGACCAAAGGAAGCTGCCGAAGGTTTACATTCATCGGGTCACGTTTCACCGGCTTACTGCCGAGCAACCGACCTGTCGTGTGGACAGCCAACCATCAGAAAAGATGCCGTTTTCATCGCAGTACCGACGTGGGATACAAGTTGTAACCGGTTTGGCCGGTTGTCGGGTAAAGCTGATCCGCCGAGGTGCCCGCCTGCTGCTGTTGAGGACGGCCTGTCGGAGCGGTTGGGCCCATCGGGCTCGGCGCGGAACCGTTCAAGTAATTACCCCATGAGGGGTTGGCATACGTGGCGGGCACCACCTGATTGTCCTGCGGCTGCTGAGTGCCGGGCTGCGATGTGGGGCCGTAATACCGATATGAATCGGTGCTGGGATAGACGGGGGCCTGCTGATTTTGGCCGGGCTGCACGGTCTGCCCTGGAACCATTGCACGGGAATCACCCCACAAACCGGCGCTCGGGCCATTGTACGCGGGATTTTGCTGCGGTGTCTGTAAGCCGACTGATCCCTGATAGGCAGGCTGGCTGCCGGGCACAGCGTTCGAGTAAGGTCCATAGTTCGACGGATTTCCGCCGATTGACTGAACCGGGCTGCCCGGAGACGAAAGTTGGCTCGTCGAATTGCCCCATGTGTTTTGCGGAGCTGCGCTGGAAACCGAAGACGCATGGCTGTACACGGAGCTTCCGGCTGTGGTGGAGGGCATATTCCATTGACTCGCCTGCGGATAGCCGGCGGCCGAAATGGAGTTCTGAACACGCGGAGACGTGGCGGGTTGCGCGAAGTCTGGGGCGTTCGGGCGGGATGCGATCACAGCACTGGGACCGACCGCTGCGCTGGGTGGTTGAAGCTCCACGGGAGTCGGCCAGGAGGCAGGAAGTGTGGCCGAGACTGGTTGGCCCCAAGAATTGTTGCTCGCGGTGAAGTCAGCGGCCGGTTGAGTTGGTGACGCGTTGGCACTTTGGGCGACCGGTTGGGAATTGAAATAGGGATTACGAACGATCTGGGCTGAACCGGCAGAAGACGCCGCGGCGGCTGCACTCGGAGCGATACTGCCATAGCCTTGCGACACGGGGCTCATCGGCGTGGCTGCGGGTGAGTTGGCGGCAAAACCAGCCGCGTTTGCCCAGGGAGTCGTGGAATTTCCCGAAGCATTCACGGGCGCAACGTCATACTGAGGAGTCATCTGCGTCTGAACGGGCGGCAGCGCTGGAGATGCCTGGGTGGCTTGCGGGTTTTCCCACGCCAGGATTGGCTGGCCCGCGGTCAGGGACGGTTGCGTGCTTGAAGTGTTCAGCGGGTTCTCCTGCGGACTTCCCCAACCATTGCCGGGTGGCAACTCAAATCCCAGCGGAGATCGCGTCACCAGATGAGAATCACCTGCCGCGCCAAACGGTTGGGCCTGAGTGGATTGAACGCTTTCGCTGGGCAGGCTGACAGAAGGCGGACTCCACGCAGGCGCTTCCGGGGCATCGGGACGCGGCACCGCCGTTTCCCATGCCTTGTTCGGGGCGTTGCTGGCGATCTCGGATTTCTTTCCGCGGCCAGCGATGAACCAGATCACGCCGAGCAGCAGAACCACGGCTACCCCCAATGCCAGACCGCGACGGATCGGGTCGGAAAAGAAGCTGACCGGGGTTGCACGAAACGGATAAGTGCTGTGCTCGGGAACCGACTCTTGTTCCCCACCAACATAGGGCAGCCGCGCCAGCACCCTCACAGTGCCTTGCGAAGGGGCGTCGTCCGTGTGGAGAGGCTTGTTCATGTGAATCCTCCAGGTTGTTGCCTGCCATCCGTCATTCCACCGGGACCGGTCGATGGACCGGCGCCAGTCAAGCAGACGGGAGATTGACTCTTGCTGCCGGTTACCATCGGTCGAAATTGGGCAAACCTTGAGGCTTTTTCTGAAAAAGCGGCTTTTTCGGGATGTGAGGGCGCTCAGCGGACAGTGGGCGCGGCCGGCTGCTTTGTCGGAATGGCTTTGGCACACGTTCGGAAAACATTCGCTCACTAATTTGCAGCAAAATTGCTGCAATGGATCCAAAAATGTGAAGTGATGCTGCCATATCTTGACGAGATTCTGGCGGCATAGTACGCTATATTTCAGCGAAACACGGTAGATTGGCATCACATCTTGCGCACAACTTCTCAGGACGAGACATGCCGGCAGGCCATCCAACCACCACGGTGCAGGAACGTCGGACGCAGCTTCTCGAGCTCATTCGGTCGCGTCGTTTTGCGACGCTCGACGAGCTTGCCGGCGCTCTGGGAGTATCCGAGTCCACAATCCGCCGGGATCTGGAATATCTGGAAAAGCAGGGTGATGCGAAACGGATTCATGGCGGGGCTTTGTACACGGGAAGTTCCCCCAAATTGCCCCATTTTGAAACCCGGCAGCCCATGCGGTGGGAACAGAAGCGGGCAATTGCACGAAAGGCCGTCGAGTTAATTTCGGCCGGGGATTCCGTCCTTCTTGATGGGGGAACCACAACCTACGAGGTTGCGCGGCTGTTACTGGGGATGCCGCTCCACGTGGTAACCAACTCTCTCCCCGTGGCAAATTTACTTGCTTCTGACCCCACCAGTGACCTAGTGTTTGTTGGTGGCAATGTGTGTCCCCGAACCGGGGTCACGCAGGGTCCGCAGGCCGATGCCATGATCGCCTCGCTCCGCGTCCGCAAGGCTATTTTGAGTGTGGCGTCGGCCGATGAGGAAGGGTTTTTCAACAACAACCTTTTGCTTGTGGAGACCGAGCGGGCGATGATGCGGGCGGCAGATGAGGTGATCATCGTCGCTGACAGCTCGAAGTTCGGATATCGCAGCCTTGCTCTTCTCTGCAAGCTGGAGGATGTCGATTACGTGGTGACGGATACGGAACTTCCCGAAGCATGGCGGGAAAGGCTGACATCTGCCGGGGTTCGGTTGATTCTTGCGTCGGTTGCTGAATCGGCAGAAGAGCCAGTGTTGCGCCCGGTTCTGGATGCTCCGACACAACTTTCTCCCGTTCCGACCAATAAGGTTTGAGAGCCATGGCACAGGCGCCTCCCATTGATCGCGCTCAGGTCGAAAAGATCGTCCGTGAGATTGTGGTGAAACTACTTGGCGGGCCGAAGGAAAGACCCGAAGTCGTGGTCACCATTTCTGCCCGGCACTGCCATCTCTCTCGGGAGCACATCGACATTCTTTTTGGCCCGGGTTACGAACTGAAGCCTTACAAATGGCTTTACCAGGAGGGTTTTTACGCGGCAGAGGAGACTGTGATGATTGTTGGTCCTCGGCGGCGGATGCTGCCGACGGTGCGGGTGCTCGGGCCTCCGCGTTCCAAGACCCAGGTGGAGCTCGCCTTTACGGACGCCATCTCGCTGGGGATTGATGCTCCGGTGCGATTGAGTGGCGATTTGAAAGGGACGCCGGGATGTGTGCTCGTGGGACCGGCGGGAAGTGTGGATCTCAAGGAGGGGGTCATTCGTGCGGCCCGACACGTGCACATGAATATCCGGGACGCTGAGTATTATGGCGTCAAGAACGGGGATGCCATGTGCCTGAGGATCGAATCTGGGCCGTGCACGACAGTGTTTGAAAACGTGATCGTGCGGGCTGATGAAACAAGTAAGCTTGAAGTCCACCTGGACACGGATGAGGGCAACGCGGCGGACATCGAGCACGCAACCCGGGTGGAGCTGTACAAACCCTGATACGGGCGGCAAGGCCAGGGAGGGTTGCCGGTCCATCGTGGCGATGTGTGTAGGGAATTCGGAAACGAAGGTGTGGTTTTTCAGTTTCGAGGTGGAGTGAACAGCAATGGCCAAACAAATGGAAGCTCTGGGAATGATTGAGACCAAGGGTTTTGTCACCCTGGTGGAAGCAACGGACGCCATGCTCAAGGCGGCGAACGTGCAGTTCTTGGGCTGGGACAAGGTCGGAAGCGGTCTGGTGAGCGTATTCGTCACCGGGGATGTCGCCGCGGTGAAGGCGGCCACCGATGCCGGTGCGGCTGCGGCAGCTCGGATCGGCGAGGTGGTCAGCGTCCAGGTCATCCCGCGACCGCACGATGACCTGTCGACGGTCCTTCCGGGAGGCGCCGGCAAGGGTGGTAAAACCGACTGATCGCGGCAAGTTGTGATGGCACGGAAACAACGGAAAGACACTCATTCGGCTAGCAACATAGGGGGATTAAGCGCCATGCAAGACGCAATTGGTCTGATTGAAACTCGTGGTTTGGTAGCGCTCGTTCAGGCTACAGACGCCATGGCGAAAGCGGCCAATGTGCAGATCGTCAAGCGTGTGCAGATTGGTGGTGGGTTGGTGACCACCATTGTGCGCGGCGATGTGGGCAGCGTGCGGGCTGCGGTGGAGGCCGGTGCCAACGCAGCGGCGCAGGTCGGGGAGTTGGTGGCCAGCCACATCATTCCTCGCCCGGCGGAAGGTGTGATCGCGGCCTATCTGACGTGAGCGAGGCAATCTGGCGGCCGGTCCCCGAGGCAGCGTGAGTGCCCGGCACTCCCGCCCGTTTGCCGTACGCGCCTCACACCCGGCATGGCCCCGCCAGCGCGAGACGTCCTGCAAACCGGGGAACGGAGAAGAGTGAGTTTGGCGGCGAGGGACACATTGGCACTGTGGCAGAACGGGAATTGTGAGGAGGTTGCAGGATGCATATCTTGGTGGCAAACATCGGAAGCACGAGCTTCAAGTACCGATTGTTCGACATGCAGACCGAGACCCAAATCGCTCGGGGCGGTGTCGAACGCATCGGAGCGCCGGAAAGTCGGTGTTTTGTGGAAATCAAGGGCCAGCGGTACGAATTGACGGCCCATGTTCCCGATCATGCCGCAGCGGTTCGCCAGTGCCTTGCCCAGCTCACCGATCCGCAGACCGGGTGTCTGAAAGACGCCCGTGAGGTAGCTGCCATCGGTTTCAAGGCTGTTCACGGAGGGCGGATCAGCGGGGTTCAACTGGTCACCGAAGAGGTGCTGGCCGCCATGGAGGAGATGGTGCCGGTCGCGCCGGCGCACAATCCTCCGTACATTCGGGCGATGCGGATTCTTCGGGAAAACCTTCCAGAGATTCCGCTGGTCGCGGCTTTTGAAACCGATTTTCACAGCACCATTCCGGATCACAACCGGTTCTACGCGGTACCCTACGAATGGGCGGAATGGGGCGTCAGGTGCTGGGGTTTTCACGGGGCCAGCCATCGCTACATCGCCACGCGGACGGCGGAAATTTTTGGACGGAACGATTTGCGGGTCATTTCCTGCCACCTCGGAGGTTCCAGTTCGGTCTGCGCCATCTCCGGTGGAAAAAGCGTCTTCACGAGTATGGGGATGAGTCCCCAGTCGGGGCTCCCCAACAATAACCGGGTCGGTGATTTCGACCCATTCGCGCTCCCCGTCATCATGAAACACACCGGGAAGTCCCTGGAGGAGATTCTCAACGTGCTGGCCACGCAGAGTGGTCTGCTGGGACTGAGCGGCGTGAGCACCGATCTGCGCGACATCATGGCGGCGGCTGCGGAAGGCAATCAACGTGCCCGACTGGCGGTGGACGTGTTCGTGGCGGCCATCCGCAAATATGTCGGTGCCTCTCTGGTGGAACTGGGCGGGGCCGACGTCCTGGTGTTCACGGGGGGCATCGGTGAAAACCAGCCGGAAATCCGCTCCGCAGTGTGCCGCAATCTGAGCGAATTGGGGATCGTGATCGACGAAGAAAAGAATTGCACGGCGCGCGGAGAATGCGAAATCAGTTCGCCGGCGGGTCGGGTCCGAATTTGGACCATCCCCACCAATGAAGAGTTGATCGTCGCCCGACAAGCAAAGGCCCTTTTAGAGTCACTGTAATGCTATGTTCTTAGCAAAGGTTACAGGGTCACTGGTTTCCACGCAGAAGGTGGACTCGATGGTGGGTCGCAAACTCCTTCTCGTGGAGCCGTATCGTGTGGATCCGCAAACGCGGAGCACGCTCGTGGCGACCGGCCGAACGTTCGTGGCGGTGGACACGGTGGGGGCGGGCGAGGGAGAAATGGTCCTCATTGTTCAGGGCTCCAGTGCCCGGCTCACGCCGGAGACCAAAAACCTTCCCGTGGACACCGTCATCATCGGGATCGTCGATCACGTCCATGTTGGGCAGCGCTGTATTTACAGCAAGCAACCGGAATCACCGGAATCCCAGGCGTAGGAAGACGGCCGGTTGATTCTGGGGAACGGACTCGCTGCGGATGGAGGCGACGGAGCGACGGGTTGATAGGTAAAAGGTATCAATTGTCGTTTTCGTTAGAGGTGTCAGCGGATTCGTGAAATAACTTGGGAGGCGTGAGGGGGATCACCCGCGCATGACCACCCCATGCCGGACTGTGGATAAGGAGTGAGATTATGCAGGTCAACGAAGCCCTGGTTCGTACGGTTGTCGAAGAGGTTCTCCAGCGTTTGAAGGGGAATGGAGTTCCCTCGGCACCGCCGCCGGTTGTCAAGCGGTATCAGGGCCGCTTCGGGCTGTTTACGGATGTGGACGATGCGGTCGCAGCGGCCGTCGAGGCGTTCGATATTCTCTCCCGCCGCACCCTTGAGGAGCGCAAACGACTCATCGACCATATTCGGCGCATTGCCATCGAGCAGTGCGTGGAGCTCGGCACGATGGAGATGGAAGAAACGAAGATCGGCCGGCTGGAACACAAAATTGAAAAACTCCGTGTTCTGGGAGAGAAGACGCCCGGCGTCGAGTTTCTTCGCAGTGAAGTGTTCAGCGGGGACCACGGTTTGACGGTCATCGAGCATGCACCCTTTGGGGTGATTGGCGCAGTGACTCCCGTGACGCACTCGCTGCCCACGCTGACGGGCAACGCCATCGCCATGATTGCGGCAGGCAACACGGTTGTCTTCAACCCGCATCCCAGTGGCAAGCGGGTCGCCGCCGAGGGGGTTCGCCGCTACAACCAGGCCATCTTCCGCGATTTGGGCATCGACAACGTGATGTGTGTCATTACCGAGCCCACAATCGAAACGGCCAACGCCATCTTCAAGCACCGGGATATCGCCCTCCTGTGTGTGACCGGTGGTCCGGGGGTGGCCCGGGCAGCGATGCAGCAGGCCAAACGGGCTATCGTGGCTGGTCCGGGGAATCCGCCGGTGGTGGTTGATGAGACCGCGGACCTGGATCGCGCAGCGCGGTGCATCATCAAGGGTGCTTCCTACGACAACAACCTCCTCTGCATCGCGGAGAAGGAAGTCTTCGCGGTGGAGAAGATTTTCGATCAGTTGATGACGGCCATGGAAAGGGCGGGAGCGGTTCGGCTCAACGCTGCCGAAATCGAGGCTCTCACGGCCAAAGCGATCACGTACGCGGGCGAAGGCGAACACCGGCATCCGGTCGGCGTGAAAGAATTCATCGGCCAGGATGCAGCCAAACTGGCGCGTGCCATTGGTAAGAAGATTCCCGATGACGTCGAACTTCTGTTCGGCGAAACGGACTTCTCCAATCCGTTTGTGCACGCCGAGCAGATGATGCCCTTTGTCCCGTTTGTGCGGTGCCGGGACGTCGACGAAGCCATTGAGCGGGCGCGGATTGCCGAGCACGGCTTCCGGCACACAGCGATCATCCATTCGCATGACGTGGTGAATATGACCAAAATGGGTCGAGCGCTGGACACCACAATTTTCGTGAAAAACGGACCGTGCATGGCCGGATTGGGCCTCGGTGGCGAAGGCTACATTTCGTACTCCATTGCTGGGCCGACGGGTGAAGGCATCACAACGCCCCTCACTTTCACCCGTGAACGCCGCTGCGCGATGATCGACAGTCTGCGAATCTTGGGCAAGTAAAAAGTCGCTACGGGTGAAACTTTGAGGTTGCATTCTGGGGATTGGGCCTTGCACCGATCAGAATTCAACACAAGCATTCGGAGCTGGGCCGTAACGGATTCGCCGGAAGGACGATACGGAATTCATGCTGGCAGGACGAGTGGTGGGTCATGCAACGTCGACGGTGAAGCATCCATCCATGAAAGGCTGGAAGCTGCTGCTGGTTCAGCCATTGGCAGCCGACGGTGTTTCGCCGGACGGCGACCCGGTTTTGGTGGTTGATCACCTGGGAGCAGGTCGAGGGGATCTGGTCATTGTCAGTTCCGATGGCAAACACACACAGACGATCATAGGAGATCCACATACTCCTGTGCGGTGGTCGGTGATTGGGATTGTGGACTGATGGCCAGCGGCGATTGGAATGCTCAACTGATCGAACAGGTCGTGCGTGAGGTCCTGGCCGCGCTTCAGCGGCGAATTGGGACGGAGCAGGGAGCGCGTGAGCAGACCCCTGCCGCACCATCCGGAGAAGTAGACTCGCAGCGCGACGCAGAACCGCGGTCTCAATCGGAAGCGAGCCAATTAGTCCGAAAAGAAAATCAACCGATGGAATCTGCCCGACCGCTGGCCAGGTTCGTTTCCACGCGGGATGGCGAGCTCGTTCTGTCGGACAGGGTGATCACCCTGGCCCAGGTGAGTGATCGGCTGGAGGGGATCCGGCGGGTGGTGGTTCCGATGGGAGCGGTGGTAACACCTGCCGTAAGAGATTTACTTCAGGACAAGGGGATTGCGGTGTTCCACGGGGGCGGCCAGAAGCCTGCCGAAAATGGCAATGTGTCACCTGCCGGGGCTCCCACAGTAGCAGTGTTATTAGTGACACAAAGGATCAATCCCCAGCAACTGGATAATCTATTACGCCCGGAGGGGATCACCGCGGAGTATGAAACATTGGATTGCCTCATCCGGGCGAGTGAAAGGGCAGCGGAGCTGTGCCGCAAACAGAGGCTGGTTGTCGTGATCACCCGACATGTGGCTGCCGAAGTGTGTCTGGCCAATCGGCAGCGGGGAGTGCGGGCGATTGCGGGACGGAATCCGCAGGAAGTGGCGGGCGATACGGCAGCGGTCGGTGCCAATGTTTTGGTGGCCGACCTGAACACAGGCTTGTTCAGCCTCAAGCGGATGATCCGTCAGTTTGTGGCATCGTCCCACGTTTGTCCGGAAATTTTCCGCGAAAAATTGGAACTCCAGTGAGGTGAGTTTTTTCGTCGGTGGGACAACCGCCGATCCGGTTAGAAAGGACACACGTCGTGAGAGTTGGAAAAGTGATTGGCACCGTCACTCTCAATCGCGCGCACCCGACCATGATCGGGGCGAGGTTCAAGCTCGTGGTGCCGCTGTCCCTGGAAATGCTACTGGGCGAACGTCCAGCCGACGCGGAAGAGCTGGTTCTGTATGACGAACTGGGTGCTCACGACGGATGTCTGGTGGCCTTCAGCGAGGGCCGCGAGGCAGCGCAGCCATTCGCAGAACCGAAGCCGGTAGACGCCTACCTGGCGGCAATCCTGGATCAGGTGGAGGTTTGTCCACTCCGGGAAGTGCTTCCGGTCTCGGCGGGTGAATGAAAGTCATCGGATGAGATCAGAATCCAGAAACGTAGTCAGCGCCTGATAAAAGCAGCCCGAAAATAAATTTGGCAGGTCGGAGGGTTGGAACGATGGCATCCCAGATGGATTCTCAGCAAAAGCCCAGGACAACCGCGCGTGGCGGCGGAACACCGCTGAACATTCAGCGACTGAAGCAGGAAATCTGCGAAATCGGCGACCGTCTATACAAGCGTGGTTTTGCTGCGGCAAACGATGGGAATATTTCGTACCGGATCAGCGAGAATCAGGTCCTGTGTACGCCCACGATGATTTGCAAGGGCTTCATGAAGCCTGAAGACCTCTGCATCGTGGACATGGAGGGCCGCCAGATTGCGGGCGTCCGAAAGGCCACGAGCGAAATTAAGCTCCATCTCGCTATCATGAAGGCTCGACCGGACATTCGAGCCGTGGTGCACTGCCATCCGCCGCACGCCACAGCCTTTGGCATCGCCCGGGAAGCGGTTCCGCTGTGCGTGCTTCCGGAAGTGGAAATCTTTCTGGGCGAAGTGCCGATCGCCAAATACGAGACGCCCGGCACGCAGGAATTCGCCAACACAATTCTCCCGTTTGTGGAGAAGTGCAACGTGATCATTCTGGCCAACCATGGCACCGTGAGCTTCGGCGACACGGTGGAAAAGGCCTACTGGTACACGGAGATCCTCGACGCGTACTGCCGGATGCTCATGCTGGCGAAGAGCCTGGGGCGAATCAACTATTTCACAGAACCCGAGGTCAAAGCCCTGCTGGATTTGAAACAGCGGTTGGGCTACAAAGATCCGCGTCTGGAGCTGGAAAACTGCGAACTCTGCGCCAATGACGTTTTTCGGGACAGCTGGCGGGAAAGCGGCGTCCGCCAGGAAGTGTTCCAGCCGCCTCGCTTTCGGTCAGGCCAAAGTGGCAGTTGCGGCGTCAATCCGCAGTTAAGTGAGGAAGAACGCGAGCAACTCGTCCAGCTCATTACCGATCGGGTGATGGAAATCCTCAAGTCGCAGTCCTAGGCTGAACGGCTTGGGTTTACCGTGGGGATCGGTTCTCCCATTGTTCCGAACATCCTGCGAAGACTGGGCCATCCTGAAATGGCCCTTTTTCTTTTCTACCGGTGAGCATTGCACCGACCGGTGTTGATTAGTTTGACCGTTTCCGGTTCGGCCGGTGGCCTGATTGGCGGAGTCGCACGAATTGGCAGGGATGATGGCGTCCGTGCGCTTGGACCGGGAAGTCGGGCTTCGGATCATAACGGATGAGTGACGGATCTCGGCTGTGTCTGTTATGAGACGTGAAGTCATAAAGAGAGAATTCGCGAACAGACGATGACGTTCTTGACTAGCAGGGCCGGGCAGGTATGCTAAGGGGGCAGTGATCGTTCCCTTGGAACAGGAGAGGCACGATGACCTGCCCCTCAGAAGTCGGCAAATGTTTTTCGAGACCCAGCTTACAAAACAGGTTTGCGGGAAGAGGCTTGGCAGGACTTGCGGGGGTGGGGCGGGTGGTTCTCGCTCTGGTTGCCGGGATGGCGATTCTCCTGCCAGCGCGTTTTGAGTTCCGGGCCTGCGCGGCCGAAACGGGCAATCCACCAAGTTATGAGCCGGCTCCTGTTCGCTGTCTCATCGTGACGGGCGAAGATTATCCCGGCCATAAATGGCAGGAGACAACACCTGTCCTGAAAAAGCTCCTGGAGGCACGCGGTGATATTGCCGTGGATGTGGCAGAGGAACTGAGCGTTCTGCGCACCGAGAAACCTTTTCAATATCAGGTGCTCGTTCTCCATTTCAAAAACTACGATCCTGACGTTCCGGGTCGGAAGGGGTTGAAGACGCTGGAGCGCTTTGTGCAGCAGGGTGGGGGATTGGTGCTCGTCCACTTTGCCTGCGGGGCATTCCAGGAATTCAAGGAAGATTTCGTTAAACTTGTCGGACGGGTTTGGGATCCCCAGCTTCGCGGACACGATCCCTACGGCACTTTCAGGGTGCGCATCGTGGATCGAGAACATCCCATCACTCGCGGGCTTCAGGATTTCGATACCGTCGATGAGCTCTACACGTGTTTGGCGGGAGACATCCCGATTCATGTTCTGGCCGTTGCCCGCTCTAAAGTGGATGGAAAAGATTATCCCATGGCTTTTGTGCTCCAGGTGGGCAAAGGGCGGGTTTTTCACTGTGTGCTGGGGCACGACGTGAAGGCATTCCAGAGTGAGGGCTTGCAAACGCTGTATCGGCAGGCGTGTCTGTGGTGTGGGGGACGGCTTGGCGAAACTTCGCGGGTGAATCCCCGGGAAGGGCGGTGAATCATCGTCGGCCAAGCCGTCACATTGCGGTCTTCGATGGATTGGTGGAGATTGTAACGGGCGAGGTGGTGTATGCAGATCAGCTTTCATACCGATGCGTTTAATTCAGCGTACTGGGATTTTGAGAAGTGTTTGGCCTGGGCAGAGGCCCATGATGTCCATTACATCGAATGTGGTGTGATCGATGGTGCCAGTTGGATCCACGGATTAGGGTATCAACCCCATGTGGCCCTGTACCAGGATCCGCTGCTTTTGCGGCGAAAAATGGAGAATTACGGCGTTCGGTTTTCCCAGATTGACGCTGCCTTTCCGCTTTCCGGCCGCGAGGGGCTTTTTTACGGTGTGGCCTACGTGCTGAAAAGTATCCCCTGGGCGAAACATGCTGGGTGTCCGCGGATTGCCACGACCGATGGTCTTCACCGGCCCCCGGATATGTCCGACGAAGAGGCCATGGCCCTCATGAAGCGCTGTTACGAACAAATCGTCGAGGTCGCCGAGGCCTACGAAATCACCGTGAATATTGAAGTCCACGGCTATTTCACGACCAATCCCGATCGCCTGGCGGAAATGCTTGCCTTTTGTGACAGTCCGTTCTTGCGTCTCAATTTGGATACAGGAAATTCGTTTATTGCAGGCCGGGACCCGGTGGAGTTCTGTCGTCGTTTCCTCGATAAGATCAATCACGTTCATGTCAAGGATGTCAGCCCGTCGTTGGCAGCAGCCGTGCGGGGGCAGGAAACGGGAATCGCGGTGAGCCATTGTGCGATTGGGGACGGCGTCAACGCCGAGAACATTCGCCAGGTGCTGACCATCCTGCGCGACAGCGGTTACAATGGGCCGCTGAGCATGGAGTGCGAAGGACAGGGAGGTCCCATGATCGAACGATCCCTCCGCTGGTTGCGGAGTACGCTTCAGCAGCTCGGAATTTCCGAGGAAAAATAGCCGGCGATAGGGAGGCTGTCCCGCGATGTGTTCTTGCGAGGGATAACACCGACGCGCGCGAGCAAGCGGAACCTCCAACATTCGATGGGCTGACGATGTACATCCTGCGGTGATGATGTCGGCGGGGCGAGCTCGGTTATGTGTTTGAGTGTTCTCTCCGTTTGAGTGTTCTCTCCGGCGGAGCGTGAATAGAGTTGCGGATCGGACCGCGCAGGTGATTCAACGAAGGAGGATCTTCATCATGACTCGCAATTCCAGGAGCGGGAATTCGGCATGGTCACGTCGGGAGTTTTTGGCCAGGACGGGAGCAACAGCAGCGGCTGTTCTTGGCGGGCTTGAGATGAGTCGCGCTGCCCACGCGGCAGGAAGCGACATTATTAAGGTGGGGATGATCGGCTGTGGGGGCCGATGTTCCGGGGCGGCAGCGCAGGCACTCAATACCGGGCCGGATGTGCGACTCGTGGCCATGTGTGACATCTTCGAAAGCAAAGTGAAAGCGGCCCGGGAAAATCTCAAAAAAATCCATCCTGATAAGGTGATCGTGGATGACGACCACTGTTTTGTGGGGCTGGACGGCTACAAAAAAGTCATCGAGGCTTCTGACGTCGTTCTCATCGCCTGCGCCTCCAAGTTCCATCCCATGTATTCGGAAGAGGCCATCAAGGCGGGAAAACACGTGTTCGTGGAAAAACCCCACGGTATCGATCCAGTCGGTGTCCGCCGGATGCAGGCGGCCTGCGATCTGGCCAAAGAGAAGGGGCTGAGTATCGTCTCCGGATTGCAGAGCCGATTCGATTTCGGCTGGCAGGAGTGCATGAAGCGAATCCACGATGGCATGATCGGTGACATCGTCGCCATTCAGGCCATGTTCCTGCGCGGTCCTTACCAGGTGATGAGCCGGAAACCTGAACACACGGAGTTGCAATTCCAGTTCTGGAACTGGTACCACTTCTGCTGGCTCTCGGGTGATGATGTGCCGCAATCGCTGGTTCACAACATGGATCGGGTGACCTGGGCACTTAAGGAAGAGATGCCGGAGTGGTGCTTCGGACTTGGCGGCCGGTCCGCCTCCTTTGGGGAAGGCCTGGGTGACATGTATGACCACGCCACGGTGGTCTATGAATACAAGAGCGGGGCACGGGTGTACGCCATGTGCCGCACGCAGAATGGCTGTTACGGCAACAGCAGCGATATCATCATGGGCACCAAGGGCACATGCTATCTGGGACAGAAAAGGATTGTCGGGGAGACAAACTGGCAATACCAAGGGCCCCCCAATGATCCTTATCAGACCGAACAGCAGGCCCTCTTCGATTCCATTCGCAAGGGCCAGCCGATCAACAGCGGCTACCATATGGCCCGTAGCACCATGGTCACCGTGCTGGGCCAATTGGCCGTGTATACAGGGCAGGCCATGCAATTTGAGGAAGTGGCCAAAATGGACTTCCAGTATCGGCCGGCTCCGGAAGAGACGCGGATGGATATGGAGCCTCCCACGCTGCCGGACAGCACGGGCAACTACCCGTTGCCGAAGCCGGGTATCAGCAGCCTGGAGTGGATCGCCGGGCCCCGCCGCCCGTGAAAACCGGACTGTGATCCTGCGGAAGTCACCCACCGTTCCCCACGATTGGAGAAAGCCGGCGGTGTTTGGGTTTGTCGATCACAAAAGAGGGTGCAATACAAGCCAAGATGGACGATAGAAACCCCCGCAAGGGTGACCGGTTGGCGGCTCCCTATGTACTTCGGTCGGGTCGGCCCTCGTAAGGTGGGACCCGCGGCCATTTCCTGTCGTTAAACAGACAAAGGCTCACGCGGCCCCTCCGATGCCGGCCCACCGCCGATCGGAGCTGTTTGCGTTGGAACTTCCTTTGGCGACTGAGCATCGGAAGGGACCTGCTTGTCAAGTCCGTTTTTTCCAACGACACCCGCTTGTCGGGGCCGATGAACACCGATTGATGATCCACGCTTCCTTATCGGGCATGACAAGCGTCCCCCGCCATTCCGGAGGGACCTGTTGCGCCGAAGGTCTTGTTTTTGTGCCCTCAACACGGCAGAATGGGACCACGTGCTGGGTTGAAGATTCAGGGGGCGGTGTTCATATGCTTGCGAAGCTGCAGACATTTACCCTTGTCGGAATTGATGCACTGCCGGTGGTGGTGGAGGTTGATGTTTCGCCCACCGGCCTGGCCAAGACCGTGATGGTGGGATTGCCCGAGGCAGCTGTCCGGGAAAGCACTCATCGCGTCGAACGGGCGATTGTGAATTCAGGATTTCAACGGGCCAACACGCGCACGGTCATCAATTTGGCTCCGGCGGATGTCCCCAAAGAGGCGGCTTCGTTTGACCTGCCGATCGCTCTGGGAATTCTGGCGGCCAGCGGTCAGATGGCCATGGAAAAGCTTACCGAGTACGCAGTGGTGGGAGAGCTGGCGCTGGATGGCACACTCCGCAGTGTCCGAGGGGCTCTCAGCATGGCCATGCGGCTGGCGAAAGATGGGCAGTGCCGCGGCCTTATCGTGCCTGCCCACAATGCTCCCGAGGCGGCGATCGTGGAGGAGATCGAAGTAATCCCGGTGTCCTCGTTAACACAGGCGGCGGCGTTTTTGTGCGGAGAAGTGGAAATCCCACCCCATCCTTCAAGATTGGAAGAGCTCTTCCAGAAGACAGCCACCTACGAGGAAGATCTGGCGGACGTCAAGGGACAGGAGATGGCCAAACGGGCTTTGGTGGTGGCCGCGGCAGGAGGGCACAATTTGCTCATGATCGGGCCGCCCGGTTCCGGCAAGACCATGCTGGCCAAGCGTTTGCCGACCATCCTGCCGGAGTTAACCCCGGCGGAATCCATCGAAACCACACGGATTTACAGCGCAATTGGCAAGGTGAATCCGCAGCAACCTCTTCTGGCGACGCGGCCGTTTCGCGCTCCACACCACACAATCAGCGATGCGGGCCTGGTGGGTGGCGGTTCCGTTCCGGGGCCTGGGGAAATTAGTCTGGCCCACAATGGCGTCCTGTTTTTGGATGAGTTACCGGAGTTCAATCGGCGAACCCTCGAAGTCCTGCGGCAGCCTTTGGAAGACCGCTCGGTGACGATCGCTCGAGCCAATGTCACCTCCACGTTTCCCGCCAATTTCATGCTGGTGGCGGCCCTCAATCCCTGTCCGTGCGGCTATCGGAATGATCCCCGTCGTCCCTGTCACTGTACTGTGCCGCAGATTGAACGGTACATGTCGAAGATCAGCGGCCCACTTCTCGACCGTATTGACATTCATTTGGAGGTGCCAGCCGTCCCGTTTCAGGAGTTGATGGTCCAACGCCAGGGGATGACCAGCGCCGAGGCTCGGCAGCTTGTGACCCAGGCCCGAGCGATCCAGACGAAGCGTTTTTCTGGCACTCGAACGCGGTGTAACGCGGAGATGACCCATCAGCAAATTCGCCGATTTTGTCGCCTCAATCAGGCGTCGCGGTCGCTTCTCCAGGCGGCGATGACGGAACTCGGGCTTTCCGCCCGGGCACACGACAAGATCCTCCGCGTCGCCCGGACCATCGCCGACCTGGATGGTGCCGACGAAATCAGTGAAATGCATATCAGCGAGGCGATTCAGTACCGGATGCTGGATCGACAGTTCTTCAAGTAGCCGGAGGATTTCGAGCGCGGCGTCCCGGAATCTTGAGCGGGAACTGTTCCTCAGGTGCTTTTCTTGAGGATCCACCTGCGTGTTTGACTTCAGCGGGCACGAAAAGCGTGTTCGTTGAAGTTTACGGAGAGACCTGCCCGCCAGGTCCGCATTCTAACCTTCGATCATCCATTTTCCTGACCGCGTTTCGTCTGCTTGGTTCGGTTCCCGGTTAAATGTAGGGGTAATTCGTGAGTTGCCTTCGGCCCAGGCAGCCTTCGCCTCTCTCTGATGTTAAAAGAGTGGCAATAAGGCGGGCTTGTGGCGGAGTAGTCCGCTTTTTGAAAAAAGACAACGGCTGGTATAATTGAAAAATCGCCAGGGGCGAACCGTTTCATTTCTTTTTGCCTCTATTGAATGGGGCTTTTTCTCAGGAAAGTGGGATCAGCACCGCGGCGGATCGGCTGCCATCGAGATGTGAAAACCACCCCCATGAACCAACCCGACACGGAGGAACCCTCCAACCAACGGACCAGCGTTTGGAGTTCTCGCCCGTACCGCATCTACGCCCCCAGTTGGTTCGCTATGGTTTTGGCGAACCAAATTGAAATGGTGACGCTGGGGATCTACCTCTACACAAGGACGCAGGATCCGATGTCGCTGGGTTGGCTGGGGCTTGCCCGCGCGCTGCCGGTCGTCCTGCTTGCGCCTGGCGGTGGCCATCTTGCGGATCGCTTCAACCGGCAGCGGCTATTTGCGTTGACGCTATTGGTGCAGGCACTATGCGGTGCGGTGCTGGCCTTAGCGGCCCTCCGTAACACTGCTTTAACATGGGTGTACGCGGTCATCGTGCTGGAAGCGGCCACCGGGGCAATGGGGACGCCGGCGCGGGCCGCGCTTCTTCCCCTTCTCGTCCCGGCCTCTCAGTTCAGCAAAGCGGTGGCCTGGAACAGCAGTATTTTCCAGTTGGGAACCATGATCGGGCCCGCCCTGGGAGGGGTCATTCTCGGCAAAACCAACAATTTTGCGCTGGTTCTGCTCCTGGTGGCGGCTGCCCGCGCCATCGCTCTGATAGGAATTCTGCTTTTACGTCCGCGACCTCAAATGCGGGAAAGTAGTGGGCGTTCCGCTCAGGAGGAAATCTGGGAGGGGCTCAAGTTCGTGTGGCGGCATAAGCCAATTTTTGGTGCCATCAGCCTGGATCTGTTCGCTGTCCTTTTGGGTGGTGTGACCTATATTTTGCCAATCTTTGCAGAGGATATCCTAAAAGTCGGGGCCACGGGTTTGGGATTCCTCCGCTCGGCGGAGGCGTTGGGGGCGATTACGATGGCCATGATTCTCGCCCATGCGCCCCCCATGCGTCATGCCGGCCGAAATATGCTACTGGCGGTGACCGGGTTCGGACTGGCGACGATCATTTTTGCGCTCTCGCGCAACTTCTGGCTGTCGTTCGCTATGATGTTTCTGATCGGGGCACTGGACAACATCAGCGTGGTGGTGCGGCACACACTCGTGCAGATGCTTACCCCCGACCACATGCGCGGACGCGTTTCCGCGGTCAACAGTGTGTTCATCGTGCTTTCCAATGATCTTGGAGGTCTGGAATCGGGTGTGACGGCGAAACTCTTCGGGGCGGTCGGATCGGCGATTCTTGGGGGTACCGGCGCCATTCTGGCGGTGCTCGTGGCACTCAAGTTGTGGCCGGAGCTGGCCCGAATTGGTCGCCTGGACGAAGTGCAGGCGTTAGATGAATTTCCGGGTCCTTCGGCAGTAGAGAGCCGCGTCAATGTGGCAACGGGCACGTCTTCCGCCCCCCTGGTTTCCGCGAATTCCCAGTGGTGCGCAATTGATGCGCACATGAAGGACAATCCGGAAGGTCCCATGGCGGCACCGCGGCCATAAATCCTCGTCACAGTCGTGTGCCAGGTGGGCGGGGAGGTGTTTTCGCTGGGGCGATGGAGCCATTCCTACCGTCAATTCTTGCCAATGGGCTAGTCGTACAGCGCTTTTCGTTGGGGCTGTGAGATTGGATCGACGGACATTCCGCCGAACCCTGGGGCGGAGAATGCTTGTCTAGATAAAAGACAGCCTAAATGGATAGAAAAAGCCGTTTTGCGGATGGGCTGTAAGGGTAAAAAACTGGCTCAACGGTCGTTTTGTCACGGTGGCGTTTACGCATGTGGGATTGTGGTATGGTATAATCACAGAGTTGGTCATGTTTCACGTCGTCCCCGCTCTGTCGCGTTGAGGACACATCCTTTAGATGGTCATACCTCCCTCGTTGAACGCCTTTCGGCGTTGGGACGTAGGACCGAAATGGCAATCGGGAAGCCCGATTCCGCGGGGCGATTGCAAGGGAGATGAGTAATGCGTATCGCGATCGGCAGTGACCATCGCGGCTCTACATTACGGCACCGATTGATTATCTTTCTGCAGCATCTTGGGCAGGAAGTGGTGGATGTCGGTGTCGACTCGAACAACGGCGTGGACTACCCCGAGGTTGGGGCGGAAGTGGCCCGCCGGGTAGCGTGCCACGAAGTGGATCGGGGCATCCTCATCTCTGCTACTGGTGTTGGGATGGCGATCGTGGCGAACAAGTTTCCCGGTGTCCGGGCAGCGCCATGCTTTGACGAATTGACCGCAGAGATAGGGCGAAGACATAACGACCTCAACGTCCTCTGCCTTCCCGCCGACTTCTTGACGGAATCGCTGGCCGACCGCCTTGTGGAAATTTGGCTCCGCACGGAATTCGAAGGAGGTCGGCATGCCCGGCGACTGAATAAGGTGGCGCGACTGGAGATGGCACGGCGCCATTGCTAACCACAGGATGGAGATTCATCGACGGGAGCCGTCGCCAGTACCACCTCTCCTCGGTACGAAAAACGTGGGTTCAGTGCGGGGCGCGGAAACGCCGGTGCGGATGGTGGGAATTACGCGGTCTCACGGTTGCGTCACTTCGGCGGAGGTACTTTCCCCAGCTCTCTCGTTACCTGCCGATAGACGGTTGAGCCAGGACTTCATCCAGTCAGGTGCGTGGTGATAGGTGTGGGGAATGCCCGGCAGGGGAATGTTGGCAAAGTCGTATTGTTTCCCACCGAAGAAGTTGAGGGCGTAGTAGGCGATCAACAATCCCCCGATTCCACCCAGCACAATGCCCACAATTTCGCCCAGCAGCGATTTCTGTGGCCTGCCTTTGCGAACCCGCTCGCGGTAGTCAAGCTGTTTTTCGTCGGTTTCCAGCTTTGGAAAAGCCACGGCCTCTGCGGATGGTTCGCTCTCCAGAGAGCCTGTGATCGCCTCAAAATCCGCGGCCTGGTCCTCTGAACGGAGGGATTTCAGGTACAGTCGGGTGATCCACCGAGCGGCTGCCAGTCCCAAGGGTTCCCCAGTTTGCTGGACGACCAATTCATTGAGCGGGACCCACTGGTCGGTGTCCGGCAACCTGACCAAAAGGACCTCGTCTTCTGTTTTCGCCTCGGCCTGTGCTTCCGCGGCGCTGCCTTCTTCGGTCGAAGGTGCCGCCGCTTCGGGCAATTCGCAGGTTGCCACAGTTTCCTCAGTAGTTTGATCCTCGGGTGGCAGAAGATCTTGTGGCCCTTCAGGACTGGAAGCGGTCTCCGGTGCGACGGTTGAGATGGTTTCCACTTCGGCGGTGCTATCATTCAACTCGTCGTCAGGCCGGCGGCTCTGTTCTTGCGGCTCGGACTCTGGCTCGTCGGTGGTGGAAACGAGCCGATAATCCTTGGAGGTCGGCAGATCGAGCAGCTCGTCCTCGGGCAATTCGAAAACTTCTTCCTCCACGGCCTCAGTGGTTTCTGCGGCTTCAGAAGATGGTTCTTCGATTTCCTGCGGGTTGGGAAACTCACCGGTTTTCGCCGTCTCGAAGGAAGAGACCATATCCGCCGGAGCAGGCGATCTCTCTGCTGCTTCTTGCTGTTTCAGGATCGAGGTGTCAGAACCTGTTTCGGTTCCGGCCTCGGTGAAGTCAAAAACCTCGCTCTCGCGATGGGTTTCATTTTGAGATGACTGCCTGTCCGGGAGAGATGGCGATTCACCTTCTCGCCGAGGAGTTGTCTGATCGGAACTGGCCATCCTCGCACCGCCTCCACGGGAAAAACGTTACCATGTTCCGCGTGACTGTCGTTCAGCACCGGCTCACAATTTGAGTATAACTTCCCCGACTCCTTTCTGGTAATCCGAAGGTGCGAAAGAAGGCAGCTATTTTTCCCGAGGGGAAGTCATTCGCCGCCGAAGCCACCATTGAGCGAAATCCAGCTTCGCTCACTTCGGTCTTGGGAAGCCAAGGGCATTTGCAGCGACGAGGCGAGCCTCGGGGTGAAACAGACCGAGAATGGTTGTACGAGGTTCCACACCGCGGACGCAAACTTTCCGTGCTTTGCATCCGGTCGGTTGTCGGAAGAGTCAGAGGATATGGGGTTTTTCGTCGCCAATTTGTCGGCTCTACGAAATGGTTGCCGAAAGCCCTGCCACCCGTATGACCGGGAAACCGTTCGTTGTATTCTAGGTGTACCGGTATTTCCCGGCATTCTTGCGCGAAGTATGTGGATTGATGTGGTGGAGGAGATCGGCCATGGCGGAAACGGCGTTTCCCCGCTTCGAAGATATCCTGGCACTGTGTAAGGAATCGGATTCGGAATTCGCGGTCCGAGTCGTGGACGAGCTCTTGAAATGGGCTGGGGAGCTTGACGCGAGCGATCTCCACCTCAATCCCCTGGAGGACGGACTGGAGGTCCGTGTCCGTGTCGACGGGGTTCTCCACCGGGCGGGGACACTGCCGGCCTTCGCGCAGCGGAAGGTCATCACGCGAATGAAAGTTTTGGCTGATCTGCTGACCTACCGGAGCGACATCCCGCAGGAAGGCCGAATACGCCGACCGGTGGGAGGGCCGGAAGTCCGTATCAGCACCTTTCCCTCTCTTTACGGCGAACGCGTTGTAGCCCGATTTTTCCCGGAGGAGACCCGATTCAAACTGCTCGACGACCTCGGATTTCCCCAGCGCATCACGGAGTTGTTGAAAAAGTTGTTGCGGGAAACCTCGGGAGCGATCTTCATGACCGGTCCCGCCGGTAGCGGCAAGACCACCACAATGTATGCCTGTTTACGGGAACTGGTGCAGGAGGAAATCCCGCGGAGCATCATCACGATCGAGGATCCCATTGAAGTGGCCATTCCTGGTGTCATCCAGAGCCAGGTGGAACCGCGTGTGGGGCTGGATCTCAGTGCGGCCCTGCGTTATCTGATGCGTCAGGACCCGGAGGTTGTGGCGGTCGGGGAGATACGTGATCGCGCCACGGCTGAGGCGGCGGTGGAGGCCTCTCTCACGGGGCATCTCATTTTGAGCACTTTTCATGCAGGCGGGGCTGCGGAGTCTGTGGGCCGACTTCTCGACATGGGTATTGAGCCCTACCTCATCCGCAGCGGCGTTCTGGCGGTCCTTTCTCAGCGGCTGCTCCGCCAGGTGTGTACGTGCAGCGAGTGGACGGACGACCCCCAGGCCGCATTGGGGTTGCCGGTCGACCGCGTGCGGGTTGCCCGGGGCTGTCCAGAATGCCGCAATACCGGTTACACGAACCGATTTTCCATCGCCGAGATCTTGCTCCTTCAAGACGAGAGAATAGCTCGGGCGGTACTTGAGTGCGTTGATGTTGTGACGCTGGAGAAATTGGCCCTGGAACAGGGGATGGTTTCGCTCTGGGACTCGGCTGTGCAGGCCGTTAAAGAAGGGCGGACGACGCCTGTGGAAGTGCGGCGTGTCCTTGGTTGGAGTGACTACTGGAGAATTCTGGAGTGACGCTCCCAGAGGATGTGAGCGAAAGCTGAACGGTGCGCTTGTGTGATAAGTCGTTTCCGAGTGTTCTGCCGGGCCATCCGCGAGTTGCCTATCCTGCCAGGAGTTGTCGGAGCCCCATCCAGGCGCCGGCGAGTCCGGCAATGAGAAGCGCTGCGGCGGAAATCCACAGGCAGATGTCCCACAGAATTCCCGGCCGCAGGGCCGGCGAGCATTCCCAATAGCGGTAATGGAGAGCTGTACCCGCCAGCATGGGCAGCATGATGGCCTGCATGAAACCGCTGGCCACGATCAGCCCCACGGGTTCCCGATAACAAAGACACGTGATGAGGGCAAACAGGGGGAATCCGATGGCGAAAGCCGTCACCCATCGTTGAGGTGGACCATGCTCGCCAGATTTTCCTGTGACAACAATGGCCACCGCGTCCGCCGCCACGCGGGAGTGCCCGGCCATCGCCGAGAAAAAGGTGGAATACAGAACTGCAAACGCGCCCGTCAGGAAGAAAAGTTTCGTCCAGTTTCCGAAGACAGGCACGTACATCTCGCTGAGATGGGCAATCATCTGAGCCCCGCTGGGAATCAAGTTTGCTCGATGGAGAATGGCGGCGCCGAGAATGTAGAAAGCAGCGGTAGCGAAAGTGTAAATGACCATGGACAGGAAGGCATCCGCTCGCATGACACGCATCCATCCCAGAGCTCGAGATACCCACGCGGAAGAACCATCGTAGCGTCCGGTATAGCGGGCATAGCCTTTCTCCAGGCACCAGTAGGGGTAGGTGATGAGTTCGTTGGTGCCCATTCCAATGATTCCAAAAGTTGCCAGAGCGGTGCCCAGGGCTGCCCAACGGTTAGCGCCCGGCGGTAACTGGAAGCTCAGCCCGCTGGCAAGGTCGCGCCATGTGATCGCCCAGCTCGGCTGGAATTGCAGAGCCACCACGCAAAAGATGGTCACGAGGGTGAAAACCGCCACCAGGATGGTGCAGACCCACTGGATCAGGCGATAACGCCCGTATGTCAACAGCGGAATCGACCCTAGACAGATGACCACCGCCCAGAGAAGATCGTCCGTGAGCCAGAAGGCCCCCACGCCATAATTGGGCCGCGGTCGTCCCAGCCGTTGCCGTACTTTCGTCTCGATTTCAGAACGTGCGGGAAGTTGACCGGTTTGGCGAAGTTCGGTCAGGATCTCCTCCCGCACCCGGGCGGCTTCAGTATCCCATTGCTCCTGGGCGGCGAGCAATCGCGTGAAGCTGCCGTTAATGGGGAACGCCAGCGCGAGCGCCTGGCCCACCCCGTGAGCGATTCCGCCGAGCTGAGCAAGGCTCACCACAAACATGACGACCCAGTACCACAGCATCCAGTGCACGCGAAGGCGAGGACCGGGAAGTCGGTTGATCGCCAGCAGGGTGGTCTGACCGGACTGGATGGCATAGCGCCCCAGCTCGACCTGCACAAAAACTTTGCTCACGCAGCCCAGAATGATCAGCCAGAGCAGAGTGAACCCCGCCTCCGCACCCGTGCGGGGGGTCAAAATCAGTTCTCCAGAACCCACGACAGCCGCCGCGATGATCATTCCCGGCCCCATGCGGAGAAGCATCTCCAGGAAATGCCGGGGCGGCGGTCGCATACCTTCGTCAGTTTGCTCGGGGGAAGACGCGACCGGCCCCGCAATCACCGGAGCTGCGCGAGAGTCGTCTGCATCGCGATCGGCCATTTTTCCCATGGTTGGGAATGGAAACCGGGAACAATCTTCAGGACATCTTTGCTGTTAAAGTCTGAACGCCTGTTTGCCGGGCTTCGAGCGTCCGTCATTGTAAAAAACAGCCGCCCGCACTGCCAGGCATGGACACGCTGACCGAGTCCGTTGCGTTGTCCCCATCTCGCGTGATTGACGGGACTTCCGAAAGGTCTGGAAAATGCCCTCCCCGCGGGAGATGCGGCAAACAGGGTGCTTTTTCCCCTCCTGGAGCAATTTTTCTCGATTTTTCGACCAAGCCAGCGAATAAGCGGGGAAAGCTTGTCACGCTCCACCTTTCCCAGATACGGACCTGACAAGCAGATCCCTCCGAAGCACGTCCCTCGGGGGTTTTGCGGAGGGGCACGCTTGTCGTGCCCGTTGCGTGTAGAGAAGCAGCGCCCGCAGTAAGACGCAGGATAGCTCCAACGGACCTGACAAGCAGGTCCCTCGGAGGTTTTGCGGAGGGGCCGGGATTCTTCCGGAGGGGCACGCTTGTCGTGCCCGGGGTCAGTTGGCATGTCGCGGCGTCAGCCTTGGTAGGGGCAATTCATGAATTGCGCCTACCGGTGAACGCTGAGAGTACCCATTCTGTGTGGAGAAGCAGACCCCTCCCGACTTCCAACATACGGACCTGACAAGCAGGTCCCTCCGAAGTACGTCCCTCGGAGGTTTTTGCGGAGGGGCACGCTTGTCGTGCCCGATCTGAGCTGTAAAGCCTTCGCGTGCGGAACGGTTCTCGCGGGAGGGCGTTCTGCAAAAGCTGCGTGTCCGGGGCGCGGCAAAACGCTAGATCACGTCGTTTTTCCCGTTCAAATACGATCTTCCCGCCCCTGGAACAGGGCTTTTTAGCTCCTTGCGTTAGGCAGTCCCATGATCCTTCTCCTGCGCGAACTCCCGATTTTATCCAGTCTCTCAATCTTTTGACCTCTCTCTCGCCAAGATAAGGCACAACGCAGATGGCTCCGATTGTCATCCGGCCCCACTGTCGTCGGGTCATGGATCAATAGGGTTCACCTGATATTTCGCAAAAAAGCCTCAAGTTTGCGGCCAGAGAATGGACTGAACTTTGCGAACATCGACCTGTCGCGGGGTGGAACCGCACTGAACAGCCACTGCGGCGGCAGTACCGGCGGCCGCTCCAATGGCCATGGCAATTTGCTGAACCCGGTACGAGGCGTGGGCATCGTGGCTGCCGCTGATGCATCGTCCTGCGAGAAGGAGATTGTCAATGGTTTTCGGAACGAGACAACGATAGGGGATGTCGTACGGCTTTACCCTTTGAGCGAAGCCCTCAGCCTGACCCGGCCCCGCTGGATTGTGAATATCGATCACAAAATTCGCGCTTTTGACCACGGCATCCGGGTGTTTTCGGCCGGCGAGAAGATCATCGCGGGTGAGGTAGTATTCGCCCAGGAATCGGCGCGTTTCACGCACGCCGATCACTGCCGGCATTGCAGCAATGGAGGCGTCCTTATAACCTGGGGCAAACTGGCGAAGGACTTCAAGAACCTGGAGGGCCTGGCGTCGGCCTTCGAGTTCAGCCTTTGTCAGATCCGCCACCTTCGTGCCATCCACCTGATTAACCTGTGTGGCATTGACAACGACACAGCCAGGGCGGTGCCCGCGATACGTGCGGATGACGCCCACATTGGCCGGCAGCATACCCGCCTTCTGGGCATTGTGGACGACCTGTTCCCATGTCAAATCGCCGATTTTGATTCGGGTTGCTTCTTCTTCACTCCCACAGAAGAGGGCGTTGTCCCAATCGACGCCAGCGACGGTGAACATGATGCTCATGGGTTGCAGAAGTCCGTCGCTAGCTCGGCCTTTTTCGAACTGAGCACCAGCCGCGCAAGCGACATCACCATCCCCCGTAGCGTCGATGATGACTTTAGCTTCGACGGTGAAGATTCCCTCCTTGCTCAGGAATCGCACACCGTGGACAGAGTTCCCCTCCTTCACAACATCAAAGACCCAAGAGTGGAGCAGAATCTCTCCCCCTGCTTCTTCCACAAGTGAAGCGTATTGCAAGTCCAAAAGTTCCGGGTTGCATCGCGGGCCGCCGATGCGTTTCAGGACCTCGCGGACAAAGGGGCTATCGGAAGAACCCATGAGAGGTCCCACCCGGGCATGCACGGCCATGCCACCAAGACGGCCATAGCGCTCAAGGAGAAGCGTTTTGACACCCTGCCGGGCAGCCATCACCGCCGCCGCCATCCCGGCCGGACCGCCACCACAAACAAGGACGTCTGTAGAGATCGCACCGATGGGAGCAACCTCGGCAGCCTGCAATTGATTGACCAGGGGCAAGGAAAGCCCAACGGCAGCGGTACTGGAGCCGAGGAAAAGCCGCCGGCTGAAGGTGGATCTTGGCATCACCAACACCCCCTTTTTTGACCTTGTTCGGTCGGGTTGAGAACCGTTCGGATGGTTCTGGCTTTATAGCCGCTGCTCAGGGCCCTTCATACGGTTGATTTGGCGTGGGGGGAGGAAGGACCCAGTCGTCGGGGATCACGAAGTTCTGTTCGCTGGGGCCGGTGGGCAGGTCAGCCGAGGTTTCGTAATCCGGGAATAAGAGCGTCCCCTGCGGGAAGAACTCGTCACCGGAGTCTTTCCCCGTTAAACCCGTAATGCGGACCTTATGCGGTCCGCCAATATGCCCAACGCCGCTGGTGCGGGAGTCGTATCGTCCGTTTTCGAATTGAATCGTGACAGCCGGTCCCGAATTCCCCTTGGATGCGTCAGGGATGAACGTGATCGAACCGGCTGGAACTGGCTGGCCTCGATAGGTAATGGTTCCTGAGATCCGATTCTTGCGTGGATCATTCTTTCCACACCCCTGGAAGAGAACCAAACAGCCAATGGCAGCACAGATCAACAAAGTTTGCGATTGCCGAAGCGGAGTCATCATCCCGGTTCCTTTCCTGTCCCAAGGCTGGTGTGTCTGTCGAGAAGGGTGCGAACACATACCCCTGTCATTGCGACTGGAGTGACTCTCCACCATCCTTGCTGCCCAGGGCAAGGTAAATGCCGAAATCGATTGTCTCGGAAACGAAGCGTGCCGACCCATCGGCATTGACGAATTGGCATCCTCCGGGATGGAAACTACCGAAAGCGATTCCATTCCAGATCGATTCGTTTTTCGAGTTGATCGGGAAGCGAAGATATTTGGACAGAAGGTAGAGGGTGCCACGACTATCCTGAAATTTGCCCCGCGTCCAGGCACGGTACTTGGTCATCTGCGACCAGGAAATCTCCCCAAGCAACAAAGTGTTTGAAGTCCCGTCGGTGATATCCGCCATACGGCTCGAATACTGCCACATGATTCCCTGATCACATTCGCCACCAAAAGCCTGGGTTGTGTTACGGCATTTGTAGGTCTGGTTGGTCGTGGGGTTAGTACCATACGGTCCGAGGATCCCGTAGTAATGAACTGTGTAAACCTTCTGGCCACCGGGGTTCGGCCAGATTTCCGAAGCATATTCCGTTCGGTCCTGAATTCCCGACGGGCAGATATAGACTGGGATGCGGTTGGCGGCGTGCTTGATCTTGCCCGGCATTGTATAACTGCCCGCCGTCCAGTCCATCTGGTCGTAAATCGGCTTTTGCTCGATGAAGGCCAGGATGGACGCCGTCCACCCCAATTCGTTGGCGATCATTCCGGGCAAGGGAAACTGACCCCATACGTCGTGGTAGTTCTGAAAGCCAAGGCCCAATTGGCGGAGATTGTTGACACACTGAGACCGCCGGGCGGCTTCGCGAGCCGCCTGCACCGCAGGCAACAAGAGCGCAATCAGAATGCCAATAATGGCGATGACGACCAATAATTCCACAAGTGTGAATGCCTTACGCTTCATCATGGGCCTCCTCATTCGACGGTGATCCCGGTAAAAAGATGTGAAACGATGAAACCGTTAAACCATGACCAACAGCATTCCCGCAAAGAGACCCTACCACTCAGTGAGAACCTCTCGCAGAGGTGAATGATATACCTGCTTGGTCGAGGCTACCCCTTTAACTTTGGGCCGGTCTCTTGCGGCTGGGTGCCTACGGGCGGGAACATGAAGTCTCTTTCCCTCGGCAAGGGTAATTTTTCCAATTCTTCAAGTGTAAAGGACCCTTCCTAACGAGTCAACAAACTGGCGTTTTGGCCGAGCCCCACTTTTTGTAAGGATGTGTGAGGGGCCAAAGGCTTAATCTGTCGTAGGGGCGATTCAGGAATGGCCCCTACCGGTGAACGCTGAGAGTGCTTTTTCTGTCGAGAGAAGCAGGCGCCTCCCCAGCCCCACTACACAGACCTGACAAGCAGGTCCCTCCGGCATTTTTGCGGAAGGGCCGGGATTCTTCCGGAGGGGCACGCTTGTCGTGCCCGGGGTCAGTTGGCATGTCGCGGCGTCAGCCTTGGTAGGGGCAATTCATGAATTGCCCTTACTGCTCCGTCACAGGATAATTTTGGGATAAACGGACTTGAGTTTGCCGCGGGCATCTTCCGCGGTGATTTGCCAGTCGACGCCGCGCTGCCGAGCGTTGAGGTCTCCCGACCACGTTGCAATTTCCTCCTGAAGAAGACGTAGCTCCCCCAGGCGACGCCCCGCCACACACTGCCGGGTCGAACAGCTCAATTCGCACTCCACCACGTTCAGCCAACTGCCGTGTTTCGGCGTGTAAACAAACTCAATGCGGCGAACGTACTGACGAGCCCGCTCCGCTGGGAACACCTCGTAAAACGCCCCCTTCGTGCGCGTGTTCAGGTTGTCACAGATCAGCGTGATCCGCTCACAGTCCGCGTAACGCCCGTCCAAAAGCGCCGACGCCTCCGTCGCTCAGTCGCTCTTGGTCCAAAAAATGCTGAAGCATCTTCTCCACCGTCTGCCGCCGACACCCGAACGCTTCGGCAATCCGTTGGTCCCTCCAAGCCGGATCGTCCGCGTCCGCCTTCAGCAGAATCTGAGCGCGACGGACCTTACGGCTCGTTGCCTTCAGCTTGCGAATGACCTCCTGACATTTCTGACGTTCCTCCTCGGTCAGCCGGACAATATACGTCTTTCGCGTGGCAATCGTCCTTGGTGCGGCGTAAAGGAAACGGCCACGAAGTTCATCCGATCCTACCCAACAGAATCCGCATCTTTTCCTGTGACGGGGCACTAGGTTCAGGTCCCTTCCCAACAGCAGAGAAAAAGTGGGGATGCCCTGGGTGGACACGATTTGGCCAACGGTAGAGAGGGTACCAACGCCCAGTCAATAAGGGCTGCAAACACGCGGAAAGAAGTGGGCACAAGTTGGAACCGGCGTCTGTTTCGCAATCCCGTCGACGTCTATTTCAGCGTGGTGCCGGTTCGGCTGCCCAGGCGAATCCAGCCGTCATGGTTTGGCTGGGAGCCCGAAGAGACGAGCGGTTTCGGCGCGGGATTGGCAGGTTCCCGTCGATCACGGGGAATACTCGACGCAACCTCGGACTCGGCACTGAGGGTGCTCTGAACCTCCGAAAGAGGCCGATCCTCGATCGAGATGATGTTTTCCGGCGGTATTCCCAGATCAATGAAGGGTTCCATCTCCTCGCGGGTGAGCGGCTTGCCCATGGTCTCGGGTATCCTTTCTGACGTGGCGGTTTGCACACCCACGCCGGTCACCTTTTTCGGATAGCTTTTCTGTGTATGCCCGAGACGGTTGGAGGGGGAAATGCCCGCCTTTACTGCCGGCGAAACCGACGGTTGCGTCTGGAGAATTGACCCAGCCCGATAGCGTGAGGAGGCGATCGGACGCCCGTGCTCATTGAGAACCGGGCCGGCTTCATCGTAGGGGCTGCAGCACATTCGACAACCGAGGAGGGTGACAAACCCCGCGGCAAGCAACCAGGCAGGAATGACCGAACCGTATCTCATGGGCGTTTCGACCTCTCAAAGCGGCAAGGAATTTCTCACGAAACTCCCTCACCGTAACTCAATCGGCCGAACAGCCCGCAAAATCCATAAAATTTGTCTGGCTTCCATCGACGGAGTCAGCAGCATAACGGTTTTCGAATTTCAGTAAGCTGGGGACATCCTGTGTGTCCCCAGCAAACGATACGGTACCCCCACGGCAGGTCACGCAACACCATGGCCGCAACGCTTGGCAGAACCTCAGTCTTTGGTTCCAAAATCTGATAAAAAGGCCTCCTGGATGAGGAGGTTCTCCTCGTGCTCGTGCCGGGCGATGGCTTTCTCGAATTCGAGGAAGGCCTCTTTGGCCGTTGCCCACCAAACCTGAGGATCAACTCCATCGGCGCATGTTTTATGACAATAGGACTGAAGCAGATCGAGGATGGACTGGTGCTCGCTTTCCAAAGCCTTGGCCCGTTCCACAAGGTGAGGGGCCACCAGGACGGCCTCGGAGAAGTAACCACCTTCTTCCTCGTACCGGAAGTGGTCCGCCAGCAGACGGCAGAGAAATTTTGTTTTTTCGGCGATCGCGCAACAATCCGTCGTATGGTTGAGGATTGCCTCCTTGATCTCGCCGATGATCTGCTCGATCTGGCGATGTTGCTCGAGAAGAGCCTGGACGCTGGCAGTTGTGGGGCGCGACGCAGTCATAGTGTCCCTCCCAAAGAGTTCAGGTTTTCCCGGACAGGCAAAGCCCACAGCGTGCTTTGCCGCACAGGCCGATCCTTCAGGCCGTGCCGATACATGTCCCATCCATTCCCGTTCCACCGTTAATTGTGACAGTTAGAATCGCTGTCGTCAAACGTTCCACTGGTATTTCCCTTCGCCATGGGACGGGGCCACCGATTGGAAAGCCGCCCAGCGCCTCCCCGTTCTTGCCATGTAACTTGGGCGCATTTGGAATCCCGTGTAGCTTTTTCGCGGGTAACCCGCGAATTGTCATGTGTCGTGACTTTTTTTCGCCGATAAGATGTCGATGAACCCCATCGGAGGTCTCCCGGTTGCGGACCGGACATATCGGATATACTGGAATTTTCTCCGGCACCCGTGATAGTTTGGATAAAATATCCATTTTGTTCGAGCGGTGACCGGATTCTCGCCACGCTTAGCGTTTTTTATTACAGGCGAATTACGAAAAAAGTTCGTGGCTATCTAACCGGGAGGGAACCGGCCCCAGTCTTTCGTGTCAATGACGCATGCTTTCCACGGATATCGTCATTAGCGGAATCGGAATCGTCAGCCCGATCGGTATCGGCCTGGACGCCTTTGCGGACTCTCTGCTGGCCGGGCGGTCGGGCGTGAAGCAGATTCAATTGTTCGATCCCTCGGGACTACCCGTCCGATCGGCCGCAGAGATTACGGATTTCGATCCGCGCCGATTCGTGCCCAATCGAAAAGCGCTCAAGGTGATGGCCAGGGATGCGCAGCTCGGGGTGGCCGCCGCGATGCTGGCCTGGAAAAACGCAGGCCTGGAAACGGCCGGTCTGGATCCCGACCGGGTCGGCGTGGTTTTGGGGGCGGATCGAATTTGCGGCGCTCTGGAGGACAGCGAGCCCACCTATCGCGCCTGTATGGTGGATGGTCGGTTTGACTTTGATCGCTGGGCACCGCAGGGAATGCCGGCGACCTTTCCCCTGGTCTTTCTCAAGGTTCTCCCCAACATGATCGCCTCTCATATTTCGATCGTTCTCGATGCGAGAGGCCCCAACAACACGATTCATCAGGGTGATCTGTCGGGGCTTCTGGCGGTGATCGAAGGGGCGAGCCTCCTCGAACGCAATCTCGCCGATGTCGTCCTGGTGGGCGGTGCCAGCTCCCAGATGAATCCCTTCGATTGGGCACGCTTCGGAGTCATTGGCCGACTTTCCAAATTGGCAGACGACGGGGTAGGAAGTCCGCGACCGTTTGATCGTGATCGGGACGGAGAAGTTCGGGGGGAGGCGGCCGTTCTATTCGTCCTGGAGCGGAAGGCCCATGCGCGAGCCCGGGGGGCAAGGATCTGGGCCCACCTTCGCGGCTGGGGCCGGTGCTGTGTGTACCAGAGACCGCACTTCGATAAGTGCTTGCCCGCTCTGGAAAGGGCAATCTCCCAGGCCCTGAAAGATGCGCGACTCCAGCCCCGGGAAATTGGTCACGTCAATGCGCAGGGGGTGGCCACACGGGTGGATGATATTCTGGAGAGCCGAGCCATTCAGGCTGCACTGGGTGATGTCCCTGTGACTGCGCCGCGGAGTTTCTTCGGGAACACCGGTGCCGCGGCGGGAGCACTAGAACTGGCTACCACGGTCGTGCTGGGGGCTCAGCAATTGCTGCCCCCAACTCTTCACTATGAGCATCCCGACCCCGAGTGCCCTGTGAACGTTGTCTGCCAACCGCAGAAGACGACCAGCAACCTCGGCGTGGCTGTGAATTGGACCGAGGTAGGCCAGGCCGCTGCTCTGGTTGTGGAGACTAATCCCTCACGGTAGAGGTTTTGCCCCCAAAAAGGCTCGCCCAGTGCAACTCGTAACCCACACCGAGCGCCGAGCTCACACCGAGCGGAAAACTTCCACCGCCGGTGGCCGACCCGCCATGACTGATTGCCTGGCTGACCGTGCGGACGTGTCCCACTGATAACGGCTTAGCTCAATAGCGAGCACGATCACCGCGATAATAATGGCCAGGAGAGATAGGCCAAGCATCACGGTAAAAATGTCAATTTGGCGAAGTCGCTCACGAAGGGTTGGCCTGGGGGGCTTCGCTGGTGCCAGTTCCTCTTCAGGTGCGGTGCTGACGGGCGGTATACCCAAGCCGTCAGAATCGGGCGGGGCCGCCCCGGGAGAAAGATCGGGCCCAGGGGCCATCATTTCATCCAGATTTTTGAAGGGATCGTCTGCCTGGGACACGTTCGCGGCTCCTTTGTGATGCAAAACAGACGAGAGCTTTTCCCCGCGCACGACCTTCCCAAATTAAAATTCCCGGCGGTGACGGCGTGGCGGTCGATGTTCCTTTTTAAAAGTATGATTAGGGAATCGGGTTCAGGCAACCTTGCGCCGTGCCCGGCCAGCCCCATTTTTTCCTGTCTCACCATGAGGTCATACCGAGTCTCACGGCGCCTTGCGCGGAAGTGAGCTCGAGTCCGCAGGTACCTACTAGCGGGATCAACATTGCAGGATAGTGCATTTCACCGACCGGACGTAGTCCGCTTGATGAGGCTCCTTTTTCAAGATAGGGGCAATGTGTGAATCGCTCCTACCGCACGTGAGATACAGCCTTTGGCCTCTCGCAAATTCTTATCGCGAGACGTTTCAGCGGTTCTCCGCCCGCATCGCAATCGAGAAGTAGCCGTAATACGTTTCATTACCCCGCAGGATGAAAAACTTGAGGGGCAGAAAACTCGCGAAATCCGGCCTGCGAATGATGTAGAGGACATTTTCCACCGAAATCGTTTCCCACAAATGCATTCCCACCAGAACATCGCCCTTACGCAGGCCCTGAGAGGCGGCGGGGCTTCCCGGCCGGACATCGGTGATTAATAGCCCACCGCGGTAATGGGTTTGGAATTGCTGACGAAATCTCTCCGGCGGAATGGGCTCCAAACGCAGTCCGATAAGCGACCAAATCTCATCCACAGGAGCGGCATTTTTTGGCTCCGCCAGGGTGAGGGCGAGCTGGTCTTCCGTTGTATGGTTCCGCAGAACGACGAGGTTCAGCGAAGTGCCAGGTGATTTGTCCAGCAGAATACGCTGGAAGTCGAGTGGGTTAGCGACCTTTTGGCCGTTTACTTCCGTGATCACGTCCCCGGGTAGCAGGCCGGCTTTGGCTGCCGGGCTGTCCGGTTCCACAGATGCCACCGTCAGTGGACCGGTGGGTGGCAACGACTGGAATGTGATGCCGTATCGAATGCGTTCGCTGTTAATCTCGGCGAGAAGCCGGGCTGCCGCTTCCACCACGCGATCGACCGGAATGGCAAAGCCAATCCCCTGGGCGCCGGCTCGCACGGCCACATTGACGCCGATCATTTCCCCGTTGATGTTGAGGAGCGGTCCTCCGGAATTGCCCGGGTTGATGCTGGCATCAGTTTGAATGAGATCATCGTAGTACTGGGCGTCGCTCACCTGCACCGCTCGATGGAGCGCACTGACGATGCCACGGGTCGCGGTATGCTCATAACCATACGCGTTGCCCAGCGCGATCACGGATTCGCCGGGCATGAGATCGGACGAAGTACCGATCTTGATGACCTGAAGCGGGCGGTCAGGATCAATCTTGATAATGGCCAGATCGGTTTCAGGATCGCGGGCAAGGAGTCTGGCGGTGTAGCGGGTCCCGTCGTACAGCGTGACCTCGATGTCGCGGACGCCGTCCACGACGTGATGATTCGTCACGATGTATCCCCGCTCGTCGATAATGACCCCGGTGCCCATCCCGTTGACGCGGCGAGCAGGTTCCGGTCGGCTTGACGTGCCCGCCGTGGTGATAAGGGTTTTTTCGCCCCGGATATTGACCACCGCCGGTCGGGCATTCCGAATGGCAATGACGATGGGCGTTTCTCGCGGATTATCTGCGGAAAGCGTGTATCCAGCAGCGAAAGTGGCATAGATCGCGAAAAGGGCACCAGCCCAGGCCGTCAAACGGAAAGATCGTGTTGCAAGCATGTTCTCGGCAGGCCGTTGGCTAGGAATTGCTGGGACCCATACACGACGTCAGCCCACCCGTTCTGCGCTGGGTCGGGCTAGAATGGATGAATCGGAAATGCTCATTGGCTGCTTGATGCGACTCCTTGGAACCTCACAAACTCATCGCATCTTTGCTAAATTGCCATTTCGGATGGGGGCAGTCGGTGAGAGTCGGATCGGGCTTCCCCTGGGTTCCATATTGAAAGCGATAAGGCGGCATCGGGCGGGGAGAAGCAGTTGATGAGCTTGGAATGGGATCAGCGGCCAAGAACACGCCGCAGGGCCGCAGGATTCGGCGGCGGTGAATCCGGCAGGACGACCTGCTGGCTTTGCGTGCGGATGGCCACACGCTGCTCGGCGGGAAGGGTAAATAACCAGGACTCCGAGGGCTCTATGCCGCGTCCAGATTCCTCAGCCCTCGGTGGCGAAATCTCTCGGAGGGGCGGCATCTGGGATTCTGGACCAGCGGCGGATTCGGAAGGGGGTGACGAATTGCCCCAGTCATTCGCCACTGGCGGTTGGGGGGCCAGTATCGGGGCAGAACTCTGTGGAAGAGGCGGCGGAGTGGGAATCGGCTCTGGCTCGACCGACGGGCGGGAGGAATCCGTGGGGCCCGAGTTTGGCACGCGTGGGACTTCGAGAATCGGCCGAGTGGGCAGGGCGTAGAACCTCCCTCCGGGACTTCGCAACGCGAGACGAAAACTTTGCGGAAAAACGTGTTCCGCCCAGGTGTCGCCGGCAATTTGTACTCCCGTCTGATCACTGAGGCCAATCACGGCCGGGCCGGCCGCGGTGCTTCGGCACTGGGCGGGAGAGGTGACGCGGCGGCAACTCTGATGGCAACAGGCAGTGCATCGGGCGGACGGAGATAACCAAGCCATCCGGCACCCGGCAAGAAAAACGCTGGCCAGTGCGGTCAGGACCGTGATCGTGACTGATCGCCGCAGTATCGATCTCACACCATGTGAACCTGTCCGACTTGGATTTGCGCGTTCACAGAAAATAACAGCCGCGCTGCTTGCTCAGAGTGCACCTAGGGTGGGCCCGGAGTTCGTGCCTGCCGCGAGTTTTTGCGGCAGGAAACCTCACACCGTTAGGGACCCTGTCAGCAGGTATTAGAGAGAATCGGCCGGTGAATTGGCCAGACTTTGACGATTAGTTAAACATTGCGGGCAGCGTCAGTCTAACTGCGTTACAGTGAGCAAATGGAAGTTACGGGACAAGTTGCCCTGGAGTCCTTTCCAAAATCCTACCGCTGCCAGAGGGGTGGGCTTACAGGGTCGTGGCGAACCCAGGAAATTTGGGCAGAAAGGGGTGAAATCCCGATCAGGCTGCCCGGCGCCATTCCCTGACCGCGCGTGGCCGCAACGGCTCGCCCATTCGGTGAAGCTCAAGCGACTGAATGACGGCCTCCGCGAGAGCCACGGCCTCCAGGCCGCTCTCGCCGGTCACCAGCGGGGGACGGCCCGTCCGCACGGCTTCCGCGAAGTCGCGAAGTTCTTCTTCCAGGGGGTCCTGGTTGCTGACGGTGAGCTCCCGATGATCAAAATACTGGGGTTCGAAAGCCTGCCTGAGCTCTTCCAGCTCCGTGCCCGACAACCGTGTGATATCCAGCTTGCCCTCGAGGAGTTTTCTTCCCAGGTGACACACGGTTGTTTTGCGCGCGGCAAAGTCGATGTCGATAATCGCGTCACGCGTCCAAACCCGCATCCATCGGGCTGGTTGCTTGTCGATTCGGGAGGTCTTTAATAGGGCAGTTGCCCCATTGGCAAAGCGAAGTTCCGCTTGTGCCGTGTCCTCATGGGGACCGAGGAGGGCGATACCCGTGGCATGGACCTCAGAGAGCGGCGCCGCGATCATCGCCCGTATCAGATCCAGGTCGTGGATCATCAGGTCGAGGACGCATCCGATATCTGTGGACCGGAAACTGAAGGGGCCCTGCCGGACCGTTTCCACGAGCCAGGGGTCATGCATGTGGGGAACAGCAGCCTGGAACGCAGGATTGAACCTCTCAATGTGACCCACCTGCAGGACAAGTCCCGATTGGCGTGCCAGATGGACGAGTGGTTCGCCCTCTGTTACGCTCAGGGCCAGGGGTTTTTCGACGAAAACATGCCGACCTTTCACGAGGCATTCCTCCACGATGCCGGCATGCGTGGAAGCGGGGGTGGCGACCACCACGGCATCACAGACGGCAAGGAGCGGTCGGTAATCTTCCCAGGCCGGGCAATCGCACTCCGCGGCAAGTGCGAGCCGCCGGGCCTCTACCGGGTCGGCGATGCCGGCGAGCGCCACGTTGGGAAGCCGTTTGATTTTTCGCGCGTGAAAAGTTCCCAGCCGACCAGCACCAATCACGCCAATACGCAAGGGTGTATGTGAATCGGGCATGGTGTGTCAAAAACCTAACACACGAAACGTGTCTCAAAGTTCTCCGTGGGATCGCCGCCGAAGCCACGCGGCGCATTTGCTGGGCAAGCTTTCGGTGTCAATCAAGCGGTCTTTCCCGGACCGTCGATTCGGCGCGGAGGCATCGGTTCCCCATTTAACTTTTGGTAGCCGGGTTTCATGCGCACGATCGCAGGGAATCTACGGCGGGAAACTGCCGGATGAGCTGCAAGCCCAGTTGGGCGTTCAGCCGGTGACCGCTGCGATAGGCGCAAAATCGGCCCACCAAATCACATCCACAAAGTGCCAGATCTCCCACCATGTCGAGCAACTTGTGCCGAACACACTCGTCGGGAAACCGCAGTTCGTTGTCAATGGGCCCGTGCTCATCGAACACGAGCAGATCCCGCGGCGTGGTGCGACGTCCCAAACCCTGGGAGAGAAGCCATTCCGCTTCCTCCTTGAGCATGAAGGTACGGCATGGGGCGAGTTCCCGGCGAAACGTCTCGGGGGTCAAGGTGAGACCGAAACTCTGCCGTCCGATCGGCCCCTCTGGCCCATAGTCCAGGAGATACCGCATGAAACATTCCTTGCCCAGCCCGGGACGTGCCTCGAACCAGCAGCCATTCTCCTCCACGCGCACAACGGCGCTCAGGACGCGCACCGGGCGTGGCATGGATTGCTTGATAATTCCCGCCGCCAGAAGGGCTTCCACGAAAGGCAGGGCGGAGCCATCGCAGCCCGGCATTTCGGGGGCGGTCACGGCGACCTCACAATTATCGATCTGCAGGCCGCCCAGCGCCGCCATGACGTGTTCCACCATTTCCACCCGAACGCCCCGGTATTCGAGACAACTCCGCCGCGGCATTTCGATACGATATTCCAGCCGGGCGGGAATTCGCGGGCGATGGCGGAGGTCTTCACGCACAAACACCACTCCTGTGTTGGGTGGTGCCGGCCGAAACTCCACGCGGCAGTCTTCACCCGACCAGTATCCGAAGCCCTCGACGGCCACCGGGCGAGCAATCGTTTGCTGTGATCTGAAGGAGAGCATCCAGGTCGTAAATCGTTATCCAAGGGTTGACAGTTCTGCCGACAGACCAATCACCGCTGTTGCCACTCTCACCGCAAGGTGCCCGGAGTGGTTGGCCGAGGATAACCGCCCTGGTTGGGAACCACCGGCAACGAATTCGTGGAGGCAGATGTCGTCGCCGACTGAGCCCGGGCGTTAAGCCGCTGGAGGACTATGGGAGTCAGGTCCAGCTCGGGCGCTTTGTAGACGATCAGCTGGTTGATGTAGCGGAGGACATCGTCGGGCGAATTCGGATCGACCTCCTGACCGTTGAACCGCAGGACCATCACGATTCCGTTGGCCGCGGCGAGATACTGGATCTCGTTGACGATTTCCTGATACGTAGCGTAATGGAGCTTGGCTTCCCGCAGCAGGAATTCCTTGCGTTTCTTGATGACTTCCGCCTCAAAATCCTTTTGCCGCTTAACGAGAGTGTCATCAATTTGATTGTAAGTGGAAGATCCCGGCTGATGGTCCTTGAGTTGTTCGGCGAGCGCCTTAAGGGACTCCTGTTCCCGCTGGGCCCATTGCTCCACGGCAGCGGCTTCGGACCTCAAAGCACTCATTTCTTGCTTGAAGCGAAGGTGGTTTTTAAAGATGTACTCGATATCCACCACTGCGATATTGCGGACGGCCGAAGGCCGCACTGGAGTTGCAGGAGGTGCCACCTGTTGCGCAGCCAGTTGATAGACGAGAGTTCCACTGACACAGAGGAGTCCCGCTCCCAGCCAAAGCCAGTGCCTTTTCAACATGATCTTCCTCCTTGAAGTACTGTTGACGGTCGCTCCTGACCAAAAATCACTTCCTAAGAGTACCGATTTGCTTGCGACGCGTCGAGACCAGTTCCGAATTCTCAAAAGGCGAAAGTAAAAGGCCGGGAGAAACGAGACAGCTCATTCGGGTTCGGGGCCTGGCAGACGGGAAGCCGACCGCTGAATCGCTTCCCGAACCTTCCCTTTACCCCCGTTGCCCTCAGTCGTTAGAATCCACATTTCTGACGCATTTCCAGCAGAATTAAATCTTGCGTATTTGCCCAACTGCACCCCGATCAGAGGGGGGTATTTGCCACCGATATCGGGGTTCGGCGCTGAATAAATCGGCCGGCGACAGACGCCAGCCCATAAGGACTAACTCTACTGGCTGAATGACGCGAGGGACTGCCCTATGCCACGTTATAACCCGTCGATCATCGAGCCCAAATGGCAACGTTACTGGGAGGAAAACAAGACGTTTGCCTGTCCGCGGCTTCCCACCGGACCGAAGTTCTACGTGCTGGACATGTTCCCCTATCCGAGTGGCGAAGGGCTCCACGTGGGGCATCCCGAAGGTTACACGGCCACGGATATCATGGCCCGTTACGCCCGAATGAAGGGCAAGTGCGTGCTCCATCCGATGGGCTGGGACGCCTTTGGACTTCCCGCGGAACAGCATGCAAAACGGACTGGAGAGCATCCCCGAATAGCAACCTACCGCAATATCGCGAACTTCCGTCGGCAGCTTAAGATGATCGGCTTCAGTTACGATTGGGATCGGGAGTTCGCCACAACGGATCCAGACTATTTTCGCTGGACGCAGTACATTTTCTTAATCCTGTACGACACCTGGTACGACACCGAACAGCAGCGCGGACGGCCGATCAGCGAACTGCCCATTCCGGAAGAAATTGCCGCTCAGGGAGAGGATGCTATCGAGCGTTACCGCGATGAACACCGTCTCGCCTACCAATTGGAAGCTCCGGTGAATTGGTGTCCGGCTCTCGGCACTGTGCTGGCCAACGAAGAGGTGGTGGGAGGTGTCAGCGAGCGTGGCGGTTACCCGGTCATCCGCATCCCGTTACGGCAGTGGATGCTGCGGATCACGGCATATGCCGATCGCCTGGAAAAAGACCTTGATCTCCTCGATTGGCCAGAGAGCATCAAAACGCTTCAGAGAAACTGGATCGGCCGAAGTGTCGGAGCGGAGGTGGATTTCTTCATCGGGACGTTCTGGCAGCAGCCTGGCATTCCATCCCGCCGAGAATATGAGGGTTGGTGCCGCGATCGGGAGCTGGCCGGTTTTCCCAAGAAACCTGATGAAGCCTGCCTGCGGATATTCACCACTCGGCCTGATACTCTGTTCGGTGCGACCTATATGGTGATTGCCCCCGAGCATCCTTTTGTGGACCGACTCACCCTCCCCGAATACCGCGAGGCCGTCGAGGCCTATCGCGAACAGGCCGCCCGAAAAAGCGATCTCGATCGCACGGAACTGTCCAAGGAAAAGACCGGGGTCTTTACGGGATCGTATGCAATCAACCCGGTCAATGGCGAACTGATTCCCATCTGGATTGCGGACTATGTGCTGGCCACCTATGGAACAGGGGCGATCATGGCGGTGCCCGCCCATGACACCCGCGACTTTGAATTCGCCAAGCAATACAACTTGCCCATTATTCCCGTGGTCGATCCTGGTGACCGGCCGGGTGTCTCGCGGGAAGATGTGCTGGCCGGAAAGGTCGCGTTTGTGGAAGATGGTGTGGCGATCAATTCCGGACCGTACAACGGCCTGCCCACGGCCGAGTTCAAGAAAAGAATCACCGAAGACCTGGCGCGTCGCGGCCTGGGACGCGAGGCGGTCAATTATCGGCTGCGGGACTGGATCTTCAGTCGTCAGCACTTCTGGGGAGAACCGTTCCCCATTCTTCACGAACTCGACGACCAGGGGCGACCGACGGGACGCGTGCGACCGCTCTCCCCGGAAGAATTGCCGCTCGATCTGCCTGCCGACATGCCGTTCGATGCCAAGCACGAAACGCCTGAACCTCCCCTGGAGAAGGCTCCACCAGAGTGGCTGTATGTGACACGGGACGGAAAACGCTACAAACGCGAAACGAACACCATGCCGCAATGGGCGGGATCGTGCTGGTACTACCTGCGGTTCATCGATCCCAAAAATGATCGTGCCCTGGTGGATCCCGAACTGGAAAAGGCCTGGATGCCAGTCGACCTTTACGTGGGCGGAGCAGAGCATGCGGTGCTCCATCTGCTCTACGCGCGATTCTGGCACAAGGTCCTCTACGATCGGGGCCTGGTGAGCACGCCCGAGCCCTTCCAGAAGCTCGTCAATCAGGGCATGATCCTCGGCGAGCTGGAATACACAGGTTACCAGGACGAATCCGGAGCCTGGGTTAGTGAGGACGACATCGAAGAAATCGGCGAGATGCGATTTGTGGTGAAAGCCACACGCAAACCCGTGCGGCCGATCAAACTCCGCGCGGACCAGGTGGAAAAGCGGGGAGACGTTTTCGTCCTCAAAGAGAATCCTGCCATTCGCGTCGATGCCCGGGCGTATAAGATGTCCAAGAGCCGGGGCAATGTGGTCAATCCTGATGATATTGTTCGCGAGTACGGAGCCGATTCCTTGCGGCTTTACGAAATGTTCATGGGACCGCTCGAGTCCACGAAGCCGTGGAGTATGGAGGGCGTTCACGGTGTGCGTGGCTTCCTCGACCGTGTGTGGCGGATGATTGTGGATGAGCGGGCGGAAGAGGCACGGCTCAACCAGGCTGTTCAGGATGTAGAGCCTACCGAAGAGCAAAACCGCGTGCTCCACCGCACGATCAAAGCGGTGACCGAGGACGTGGAGCGAATGGAGTTCAACACCGCCATCGCCCGCATGATGGAATTTGTCAACTTCTTTCTCAAGCAAGAAGTGCGGCCGAAAAAGGTGATGGAGACCTTCGTATTGCTGCTCTCCCCGTTTGCGCCGCACATTTGCGAAGAATTGTGGCAGCTTCTCGGTCACAATCAAACGCTGGCCTACGAACCCTGGCCGGAGTATGATCCGGAACTCGTGCGGGAACGGCAGATCGAAGTGCCGATTCAGATCAACGGCAAACTTCGCGGACGGATCGTTGTCCCCCCGGACACCGACCAGGAAACCCTTGCAAAGCTCGCCCGGGCGGAGCCGCGGATCGCCTCTTTGCTGGAGGGGAAGGAGATTGTGAAGACGATCGTTGTGCCCGGGCGACTGGTTAATTTCGTAATCAAATAGGCCGCGGGAAGGTTATCAATTGGGAAATAGATGCCACGGGGGAGACGGCGTCCCGCACATCACCTCAGTCCCCCAAACTGATCGTCCGCATCGTGTCGCGGTGCGTGAGATACCAATTGACGCATCGCGCGATGCCTTCTTCGATGGGTACCATTGGCGCCCAGCCCAGGAGTTCTTTTGCTTTGTGGATATCCGCCCAGGTGGCGCGGACATCGGCCGGATGCGGCGGACGCCGCTCGATTTTCGCCTGTTTTCCCAGTTTTTCCGAAATCAGGCGAATCACGTGGTTCAGCTCCACGGAGCGATCGCCGCCCAGGTTGATGATCTCGTAGCCCAACGGGCGAAGGGCGGCGATGGTGCCCGCGGCAATGTCGTCCACATAGGTGAAGTCCCGTTTCTGCGTGCCGTCTCCGTACACGATGATCGGCTCGTCTTCCGCGATTTGACGGATGAAACGGAAGATGCTCATGTCTGGCCGGCCCGCTGGACCGTAAACCGTGAAGTACCGCAGCACCGTGACGTCCAGTTTGTGCAGGTAGTGATAGGTAAACGCCAAAGTCTCGGCCGCCTTTTTCGAGGCCGCATAGGGCGACAGCGGACGGTTGGTGTCGGCATCTTCACGATAGGGAACGGGATTGTGGGCCCCATAGAGGCTGGAAGTGGAGGCGAGGATGAATTTGCTGATCCCATAACGGCGGCAGAACTCTAAGAGGACCAGAGTTCCCGTGCAGTTGGCTTTGTAATAGACGGCTGGATTGCGAACGCTTGCCCGTACCCCCGCCCGGGCTGCCAGATTGATGACGGCCGATAAGGCAGGCTTGCCCGCCCTGGCAAACGCGTTTTCCACCTGTGCTTCATCTGAGATGTCGACTTGCTCGAAGCGAAACTGGGGGAATCTTTTCAGGTTATTCAGACGCCACTCTTTCAACCGCGGATCATAGGCGTCGTTGATCTCATCCCAGCCGAGCACTTCGTGGCCCTGTGCGAGCAGCATCTCGCAAACGCGGGAGGCGATAAAACCAGCACAACCCGTCACCAGATAGCGTTCGCCCATCGTCGCCACCTTTTCTTGCATGCCGTTGGAAGGCTCCTGTTACAGATGGTCTCTGAACCCCGCCGGCGCTCCCGGCACGTTCCGCGTCGGACGCAGCGCTTGGCCCACTGTGTTAAGCCAAAGCACCCTCTGTTGGGTGACGTGAGACAGCCGTCGGAACCGCTGTGACGGCGGTCCGCGGTGGCCGAAGGCGAAAAGGCCAGCCGGGTGTCGCCGTCGAATAGAAACGATGCTATCATAAAAATCGGTTTTGTAAAAAGATCGCCTTCCCCAGGATTGAAGCGGTTTCTCAACGTTCTCACCTGTTTTGTTCCTCGCACAAGGAGCTTGCATCATGAAACGCCGTGAATTCCTCGCTGCGGCAGGCGCTGGCGCTTTAGTTTCGGCCTTGCCCTTCCGCTGGACCGAAGCCTCCTGGAGCAAACCTCGGAAAATCCTCTATTTCACCCGCTCGGCAGGCTTTGAACATTCGGTGGTGGCGCGAAAAGGAAAAGACCTCGCCCATTCCGAACGGCTGCTCACGGAGTGGTGCAAGGAGGTCAACGTGGAGGTGGTATGTAGCAAAGACGGCGGGGTGTTCGATGGCGATCTCGACCAATTCGATGCCATCGCCCTCTATGCGACCGGTGATTGGACCAGGCCGGTCGATCGGCCGAACGAGCCACCGGCTACCGAGACAGGCGTGAAGCGACTCCTCGACGCCATTGCCGCGGGAAAGGGGGTCATCGGTTTTCACGCGGCCAACGATGCATTCCACAGCCGTGGCAGCGAGGTTTCCCCGTTTGTGAAGATGATCGGTGGCGAGTTCCTGAGCCACGGCAGACAGCAGGAAGCCACGATCCGGGTCGCGTCGCCCAAGTTTCCCGGTTGCCAAAACCTCGGTGAGTCTTTCCGGATGCTGGAAGAATGGTACGCCATGAAGAATCTTGCGGATGACCTCCACGTCATCCTGATCCAGGATACCGAGGGCATGGTGGATGCATGCTACCAACGGCCGCCGTATCCCTCCACCTGGGCTCGGATGCACGGCAAGGGCCGGGTGTTTTACACTTCCCTGGGACATCGTGAAGATGTTTGGGAAAGCAAGATCATGAAGGACCTAACCCTTGGTGCGCTCGCCTGGGTGCTGGGAGAAGTGGCCTTCGACCCGGTTCCCAACATCAAGGAGGTGACGCCGGGAGCAAATCAACTCACGCGATAGATGGATTGCTGATTCTTCGGTGTCGCTTGGTAGCCAAAGCACATTTGGCTCGGCCACAACACGCTGGCTGTTATATGTGTCGGTTGACATGCCGATGCTGCCCCAGACCCGGCAGGGGCTTTTGCGAACAGTCCCTGCCGGGATTTGAGAACACGCTTTGATTTGGCAGCTCGCCGGGTGGTTTCGATCAGGAGTTGAAGAGGACCGTGCATCCTATGGAGACTTCATCGGGCACACTTTCCAGACGAGGTTTTCTCGGAGTTGTGGGGACAGCGCTGATCGCACCTCACGTGTCGCTGGCGGGTAGAGCGACACAGCCCGCGCGATCGGCCACGGGAGACGCCTCGCCCGGCTTCCGATTCTGCCTCAATACGGCGACCATTCGTTCCCATAAGCTGCCGCTACCCGACGAGATCGATCTGGCGGCGAGGGTGGGCTACGACGGCATCGAGCCCTGGACCCGGGAGATCGAAGAGTTCCTTCAGCAAGGCGGAAAGCTGGCGGATTTGCGCAAAAGGTTGCAAGATGCCAACGTGCGCGTGGAAAGCGCCATCGGTTTTCCGACGTGGATGGTGGATGACGACGCCCAGCGGGCCAGGGGATTCGATCAGATGAAGCGAGAAATGGAGTGGATCGCCGAATTGGGCGGCAATCGCATTGCCGCTCCTCCCGCTGGAGCCTACAATCCGCCGGTACTGGACCTGAAAAGGGTGGCCGAACGATACGCCCAACTCCTCGAAATCGGTCAGTCGATGGGTGTTACCCCGCAGTTAGAAATCTGGGGTGGTTCCGCCAATTTAAGTCGTCTCAGCGAGGCTGCATTCGTTCTGGTGGAGTGTGGACATCCCGATGCGTGCGCCCTTTTCGATGTATTTCATATCTATCGGGGAGGATCGCGACCGGAGGGGCTCCGCGTATTTAATGGCGCAGCCCTCCACGTTTTCCATATGAACGACTACCCAGGCGATCCACCGCGGGAGAAAATCCGCGATTCCGATCGCGTATTTCCTGGGGAAGGCGTGGCCCCCCTGACCCAGATTCTCCGTGTCTTACGGGATATCGGATTCCACGGGGCTTTGTCGCTGGAGTTATTCAATCCCCAGTACGCGAAAGTGGAGGTGGAAACAGTCGCCCGTCGGGGCCTGGAATCAGTGCGCGAAGCCGTGAAAAAAGCGCTGTCGGCCGAGATGGGCTGAAAAACGTCGGAAACTTCCACGTGGGTTTGGCCGACCGACAGCGCTTGCCGCAACGCGAGTCACAAAAACCCCTGCGGGATCAAGTCTTGAATCCGCTGACCAGTTGTCGCAAGGCATCCGCCTGCGCGCCGAGTTGCTCACTGCTGGAGGCCATTTCCTCGCTTCCGGCGGCTGACTGCTCGGCTACCTGGGCAATGCCCTGCACGGCGGTTTGAACTTCTTTGGCCACCATAATCTGCTCGTTCGTTTTCTGGGCAATCGCCGACACTTTCTCGGCGGTCACTTTAATGTTATTGAGGATTTCCTCGAGGGAGCTGCCCAGATTGTCGCTCATGCGGGCACCTTCTTCCACAAGGCGTGTCGATTCCCGAATGAGCTGGGCGATTTCCTGGGCCGCGTGGTTGGTCCGTTCGGCGAGTTTGCGAACCTCATCGGCCACCACGGCGAAGCCCATGCCGTGCTCACCGGCTCGAGCAGCTTCGATAGCCGCATTGAGCGCCAGAAGATTCGTTTGGCCGGCAAGTTCGGAAATCACCTGGATAATGTCGGCGATCCGCTTGGAGCTTTCGCGGATGGCCTGCATGGCCTCCACCGATTTGGCCACGGCTGCGCCGCCGTGCTCTGCGGATTGGCTGCTCTGGCGGGCCAAATTGTCGGCTTCGGCGGCCAACTCGCGGATCGCCGTGACTGATCGCGTCAACTCTTCGATGGAAGCCGTCATTTCTTCCACACTCGCAGACTGCGTCTGGGCACCCTGGGCGACCACCTGGGCGCTCTCGGCGACAATGCGGGCACCCTCTGTGAATTGATCCGCACTGACCACGACCTGGTGGATCATTTCCTGGAGACGTGCCACGAAGCGGTTGAACCACTGTGCCAGCTCTGCCACCTCGTCGTTCCCTTCTTCAGGCAAACGTTTGGTCAGATCGCCTTCGCCCTGAGCTATGTCTTTGAGGAGGCTAACGACCCGCTGCAGCCCCTGAACAGTCCGCCGGGTGCCAACGAAGGACACCCCCAAGCAAACCAGGGTCATTGTGGTGGCACCGGCCAGCGTCCACCAGAGCATGCTGTTGAGGGCCTGGTCGACCCGCCCCAGAGCGTCCTGGAAGTCGTCCTCGTAGGCCCCGGCACCGATCACCCAGTCCCAGGGTTCGAAGTAGGTGACGGCGGCAACTTTCCAGCGGGCTGTTTTGTCACCTGGGTTTTTCCAGGGATAGCGCTCAAAAGCGCATTCGCCCGGCTTGAGCTTGAGGGCCTTATCAATGATTGACTGGATGAAGTATCGGCCATCCGCGTCTTTAGCTTCCCAAATGCATTCTCCGTCACGTTTGCCGCCTTGTGAGATCACGTAGGTGCCGCGCTTTTCTCCCGTTCCCTGAAGCACATAAACGTAACCTGTTTTCCCTACCACGATGTTCATAATCCCCTGACGCAGCTCCGCGATGTCGTCACGCGGAACGCCCACGTAAAGGCAACCTATCACCTCTCGCTTGTCGTTAAAAATGGGAACATAGGTGGTGAGATACCATTTGTTCACGACAAATGCCTTCCCTGTGTATGTTTCGCCGCGAAGTACGGTGGAAACGACGGGATTGGGTGATCCATCCGGGTTGACTGCGGGAATAAACGTCCCCACGGCTCGGCGGTCCTGCTCCGTGCGAACCGTGGTCGTCACCCGCAACATATCTCCCTGCGAATTCATCCTCTGAAAGACGGTGCACGTCATGCCGGTAAGTTTGGTGATTTCATCCACAAACGGGGCCGGAGTGGAGAAATCGGTAACCTGCCCCAACCAGGTATTGCCGATATACATCCGGGGAAGCTGCACCGCCTGGCTCTGTTTGGTGAACTGGTTCACGGCCTGCCAGGTGACCGTTTCCTCGGGATGAATTGAAAATCCGCCCTGGTTACGGGCAATCTCTGAAGCAGTCTTGATAGCCCGATCCAGGCTGGCCAGCAACGAATGGTGGTAAACCTCCAGCATGTTGCGGACGCCCAGCGCTACCTGACGGCAGGTATCCTGGCCGAGGAGATCCACTTCCTTGCGCACCTGGGCGCCCAGTCGACCTTTGTTGATGAAGACCAAGGAGACTGTTACCGAGGCGGTCAACACAACGCCGACCGCACACAAGCCCATGATTTTGGTTTGCAGTTTCACGGGTTCATTCCTCCAAAAAATGTGAAGACTCACCACCTGGAAAGCAGAGGACAGTACCAAAGATCCGAAAAAACGGCTCGACAGAATATGAGCCAAAGCCCACTTGAGAAGTAATTTGGAGCAAAAATACTCTAAAACATCGCGACGTGAAGTTGCTTGCCTGGCCCGCAAGCTCCTCATCAATACTTAGCTCACAGGTGGTGATTGGAGTCATAACTGCCCGTTTTTTCTGGGCAAAATGGCAAGACAAGGTGTAAGAGAGGGCTGTTTGGAGAGAATATAACGGTTTTGCTGGGGTTACAAATTAACTATTCTTCCTAGAGTAACGTTGAGCCCTGTTCGCCCTCAGAAATTCTTTTGGGACAAGCCGATGACTTTTTGGGGTGTACACGTTCATTCCTGTGTCCCCACCAGCGTGCGACGATTGAAGGCGAGAAAAAGAACAGTGACGCTCCTTTGAGGTGAAGGGCGCAAAAGGGCCGCGTCCCCGGTAGCCAAAGGCCGAATGCGTTGAGTGCGCCACGGGGCAGGTTGGCCAGTGGGCTTGAGCCTGGCGAGGGAAATAATCATCCGTCATGGCCGGCGATATCCGAAAGGCAGCGATTCTTCTCATGAGCCTGCCCCGCGAGCAGGCCACACAGATTCTCACGCGCCTGGAACCCAAGCAGATTGAGGCGGTGACCATCGAAATCGCACGCCTGGGGCTGGTGACGGCGGAAGAGCAGGAACAGGCTCTCCGAGAATTCACGCAGGCTAGCCCGGCCGAATTGACTGGGGGAAAAGGCGGCCTGGAGGTGGCCAAGGAATTGATCGAGCAGGCCCTCGGAAAAGCCGCTAGCGCCACGCTGGAGGCTGTCAAACAGTCTATCGAGGCCCTGCCGTTTGCCTTCCTTCAAAAGGTCGATAGCCAGAACCTCCTCACGTTTTTGATTGATGAGCATCCGCAAACCATCGCCCTGATTCTGTCACATCTGTCCCCCAATCAGGCGGCGGAGATCATCCGGGGATTGCCACCAGAACGTCAGGTGGCCGTCATCAAACGGATCGCCACGATGGGGCAGACCAGCCCGGACATCATCCATGAGGTGGAAAAGGGCCTCGAGTCCCGCATGGCGAGCGTGATGAGCCAGCGGTTTGAAAACGCCGGGGGCGTTCCCACGGTGGCGGAGATCCTCAACGTGATCGACCGCGCCACGGAACGGCACATCCTCGATGCTCTCGCGCAGGAAGATCCGGAATTGGTGGACGAAATCCGCCGCCTCATGTTCGTGTTCGAAGACATCACCAAACTGAGCGACCGCGATATTCAAACGATTCTCAAGCACGTCGAAAACTCGCAGTGGGCCATGGCCCTCAAAGGAGCCAGCGACGAACTCAAGCAAAAGATTCTCAAGAACATGTCCAGTCGGGCGGCGGCTCTTCTGCAGGAGGAGATGGAGTATCTCGGGCCGGTCCGGGCTTCCAATGTGGAGCAGGTTCAGCAGCAAATTGTGGATATCATTCGCCGCCTGGAAGATGCCGGAGAAATCACCGTCAGCACGAACCAGGAAGAAGAGCGGCTAATTGTCTGATCGGCCCGCTGGCTTGGGGTGGTCCGCCCCTTCTCCGACGACCGTCCCTCGTCCTTCATGCGCCGCGTGGAAACCCTTTATGATGGTAGTAAAGGGTTTCCCGATTGCGACGACTTGGCCTGGAATCCTTGATCGTTCTGTTCGGACCTGCATCCGGCTTTTATGGAAGAACGAGTCACTCCCATGATGCGGCAGTACCTGGAGGCGAAACGGGCGTGCCCCGACGCGCTCCTTCTGTTCCGCATGGGAGACTTCTACGAACTGTTCTTCGATGACGCGAAAATCGCCGCCCAGACGCTCAATCTCACCCTGACGAGTCGGGATAAGGGGGAGGACGCCATCCCCATGGCGGGGTTTCCCCATCACCAGCTTGAGTCGTATCTGGCGAAACTTCTTGCGGCGGGTTTTCGCGTGGCCGTTTGTGACCAGGTGGAGGACCCCAAGCTGGCCAAGGGCCTGGTGCGGCGGGAAATCACCCGCATCGTCACGGCGGGAACGATCACCGATGAGGCGCTGCTTGATCCGCGCGAGCCGAATTTCCTCGCTGCCTTGGCCCTGGGCGATCCCTTGGGTCTGGCCTGGGTGGACCTGTCCACCGGTCGGTTTTATGCCGGTGTTTTTCCCCGCGGAAGTCTGCTCGACGAATTGGTGAGGATCCAGCCGTCGGAAGTCCTCTGGCCCGATGAGTCGTCCGAAACCCCACCGGAGCTGGACGGCGTGATGGTCACGCGGCGGCCGGCATGGGTGTTCTCGCCGGTTCATGTGGAACCCCTCTTGACGCGGCAATTTGGAGCCCGGGCGATTGAGGGGTTTGGCTTTTCCTGGGACGATTCTCAAGACGTACCGGCCCTGTGTGCGGCGGGGGCGATTCTCGATTATCTCGAGGAAACCCAGAAGACACGCCTGCCCCATATCGAGCGGTTGCTCCGCTATCAGGCCGGGAGATTCCTGGAGATCGACGAGGCCACCCGGCGAAGCCTGGAACTCGTGCGAACGATGCGCGAAGGCCAGCGCGAGGGAACCCTCCTGTGGGTCCTGGATCGGACTGTGACCGGCATGGGGGCGCGCCTGCTGGCCGAATGGCTGGCCGCCCCGTTGACCGATATCGGCGCCATTCGACAGCGTCAGGACGCTGTCGCCGAGTTACTCGAACGGCCCGATTTGTGCCAGCGGATTCGGGAGCATCTCCGGCGGGTGTTCGATCTGGAGCGGTTGATCACACGGATCACCACAGGTCGCTGCACACCTCGCGATCTGCTGAGCGTCGCGAAGAGCTTGCGTCAGATCCCGCCGCTTCAGGAGCTCCTGGCGACCTGTGAGAGTGATCGGCTCCGCGCGATCGGAGATGCCGTCGATGCCTGCCCGGAGTTGGAAAGCCGTCTCTCCGCAGCGCTTGTGGACCCGTGCCCTCTCGCCGCTACGGAGGGAGGCTTCATCCGGGACGGCTATCACGCCGAACTGGACGAACTCCGACAGTTGGCCCGTGGCGGCAAGGAGTGGATTGCCCGATATCAGGCTCAGGAAATTCAGCGAACGGGAATTCCTTCTCTGAAGGTAGGCTACAACAAGGTTTTCGGCTATTACATCGAGGTCACAAACACACACCGGGATAAGATTCCTCCCGAGTATTTCCGCAAACAGACGCTCAAAAACGCCGAGCGATTCATCACACCCGAATTGAAGGAGTACGAGGAAAAGGTCCTTTCGGCGGACGAGCGGGCCAAGGAGCTGGAATACCAGCTTTTTGTGGAACTTCGCGAGAGCGTGCTCGCCCATCGGGGAGTCCTCCAGGCCACGGCGGGAGCGCTGGCCGAACTTGACGTTTTGTCCGGCTGGGCTGAGTTGGCGAGAGAACGGAGCTACTGCCGTCCCCGACTGGTAGAAGAGCCTGTTCTGGAGATACTGGAGGGCCGCCATCCGGTTCTTGACCTCACGCAACCAGAAGGGACCTTTGTGCCCAACGATCTTCATTGTGGAGAAGGGGCGGCGCCCGTCATTCTCATCACAGGACCCAACATGGCGGGCAAGAGTACCTACATCCGGCAGGCTGCGCTGCTTGTCATTATGGCACAAATGGGGTCATTTATTCCGGCGAAAGAGGCCACCATCGGTGTAGCAGATCGGGTATTTGCCCGGGTCGGTGCGAGCGACGATCTTTCCCGTGGCCGCAGCACGTTCATGGTGGAGATGATCGAAACCGCCCGGATTCTCAACTCCGCCACGAAACGGAGCCTGGTCATTCTCGATGAAATCGGCCGGGGCACAAGCACGTATGACGGCATTTCGCTGGCCTGGGCGGTTGTGGAGTATCTGCACAACCGGATCGGTTGCCGGACTCTTTTTGCCACCCATTATCACGAGCTGACGGAACTGGCCGAACTCCTGCCGGGAGTCAAGAACTACAACGTGGCCGTCCGAGAATGGCAGGACCAGGTCGTCTTTTTGCACAAAATTGTTCCCGGCGCGGCAGACAAAAGTTACGGCATCCATGTGGCCCAGCTTGCGGGGGTGCCCCGTCCCGTCATCGAAAGGGCCAAGGAGATCCTGATGGGGCTGGAGTCGGCCCATTTGGAAAGCAGTAAGACACTGGCGGGACCATCCCGGGAGCTGACGACAGGTGACGGCCGGGCAATTCAACTTACTTTCTTCGAACCGCTGGAACATCCTCTTGTGGAAGAACTTCGGGAGCTCGACCTCAACCGCCTGACGCCGCTCGAGGCATTCGAAAAGATACGTAAGTGGCAGGAGCAATTTCGCGGTCGAACTCGGCGGGCAGGTCGCAAAGCGGCCCAATAGCCGAACTCAAGCTGCTGTTTTTGAGTTCTCTTCTTAATTTGTCTAATCTGTTCATTCTTTCCCGGCTTTCTCTGTTCTCGTCTTTCGTCGTCAAATCTTGTCTAACCGATAAAGTCTTTGTGAATGACTGGGAAAGTTTTGCCGATTATGAGGATGACACGGGCTTGGACGGTGGTGTCGATGGTCTCCTTGTTGACACGAGGTTGTTAGGCGTTCAAGACAGTCGAGGGCATTCCATGATTGCACGGCTCAACGGCCCAGTCGCTGCGTGGCTTGGCAAAGCGGGATTGGTCATCGTCCTGGCCGCGGGTCTCTGTCTGGTTGCTTCACGGGGTTTTGCCCAAAACGCTCCCTTCAGAGAATTTCAGCTCCGACATGCACCGCCGGAGCAAATCGAGCCGGTCATCCGCCAGCTTCTTTCGCCTTCCGCGCGGGTGACCGTTGATGCTCAGAATCAGCGGATATTGATCTCCGGTACGGAGCAAGACCTGCAAGTGGTGAGCAGCGTCATCAGGGCTTTGGACCAGCCGTCACCTGAGAGCTCGACCCAGCAGGTTCCTCGAAATCCTCCCATCGTGGTCAAGAATTACCCTCTCCCGCGGGCAAGTATTGAAACCATCGCTTCCCAGCTCCGCGCCCAATATGCAGGCAGGCAGGATGTCCGCATTAGGGTGGACAACCGCACGTCCCAGCTTCTCGTGGTGGCTCCGGAAGACGCTCAAATGGCTATTGCAGGGATGGTCATGAACCAACAACCGGGTCAGGCGAGTCTCTCCGGGAGGGGAGGCCCGGTGCGAGTTCTCCCCGTCGGCGCCGAGACGCCATCAGATGGACTGCTGCCACCGCTTCCCGGCCCAATCGGATCGGCTACACCGGCAAACGCGGGGAGTGCGGCAGGCCCGGCCACCGGTCAAACCAGCCCGCACTCAGCACCAGTTTCCAGCGGCCTGCAGATCACCGAGGACGCCCCTTTGTGGAACGCACAGGTGGCGCAGGTCGAAGCGTTTCTTAAGGAAACCCTTGGACCGGCCCTGGAGCCAGTGCTAGCGCCCGGGTCGACTCAGCCGTCTGGCTATCAAATCACGCTGCGGACCGGGGAAAAGCTCAGTCTGAGTTTCCACCGACAGACCAATCGCATCCAGGTGCGGGGACCTGCCTGGGCGATGCCTGCTGCCCGCCAGCTCATCCACGCGCTGGATGGACCTCCCAACACGGAAACAAGAACGGTGCGGCTTGTTCCGCTCAGTGCCACCAAGGCAGAAAGTGTGCACCAATTGACCCGGGCGGTTCGCGTGGCCAATACCACGGCCAGCGAAGCCGAAGCGGAGAATATCGGCACGAATCTGATTGCTCAAGTCGAGCAGCCCGAGAACCAGGAACAATCACAGCCGCCACAACCCAGTCAGACGCAGCCCTCCCAGCCGCCGCCCGCCGAAGGACAGCCGCAACCACCGGCCCCCGGTGCGGAGCAGGCCCCGGGTGCGGAGACGCCCGCCGGAGGAGGCGGTCTTGTTGGACCGGTCCAGATTGAATACCTCGAGGGACTGGACGTGCTGGTGATCCGGGGTAATCGGCGGGACGTGGAACGGGTGATGCAGATCATCCGGCAAATCGAAGAACTCAGTGTGGAGACCGAACCGGAAATCCGCGTGGTGCTCCTCCGCCACGTGGACTGCGAGGCCCTGTTGACGATCCTCAACCAGGTTTATCAGGCCGTGTATGCCGCTCGACGCGGCCCCATCACCATGATCGCCCTGGTCAAACCCAACGCCATTCTTCTGGTGGGGCGTCAGGAAGCCATTCGCACCGTCCTGGAGCTCATCGGGAAGCTGGATCGGCCTGTTTCACCCGAAACCGAATTCAAAGTGTTCCCGCTCAAGCACGCCTCGGCTACCACGGTGGAGCAACGGCTGACGACCTTTTATCAGAACCGAGGAGGTTTGGGAACAAGGATTCTCATCACGTCGGACTTCCGGTCCAACACGGTGATCGTCAAGGCATCTCCTCGGGATATGCTCGAAATCGAGCAAATGATCGCCAAGCTGGACGTGCCCACCACCGAGGCGGTCAATGAAATCCGCGTGTTCACGCTGAAAAACTCGCTGGCCAGTGAACTGGCCACGGTTCTGCAACAGGCCATATCAGCCACAGGCGCGGCAGGAGCGCTTCGACAGACGGCGACCGGTCAGGTGACCACAGCACAGGCGGCAGGGCAGCAGCAGCAGCAGGAAATCCGCTCCACCCGGCTGCGGTTCCTCACCGTCGATACCGAAGGCAAACAGTTGCTCGAATCGGGGATCGTGACGGATGTGCGGATTACCGCTGACGTGCGTGCCAATGCTCTGGTAGTGTCTGCTCCTTCCGACAGCATGCCCCTCATTGCCGCTCTTATCGCGGAACTCGATCGGCTCCCGTCGGCGGAAGCCCAGGTTAAAGTGTTCACGATCGTCAACGGAGATGCCCAGGCCCTGGCCGATATGTTGCAGACCCTGTTTGGGCAAACGCTCACAGTGACTGCGGGAGCCGCCGGCGCAGCCGCTCAGCCGGCTTACCGAACAGGGGCACAAGAGGGCGAAAGCTCCCTGATTCCCTTGCGATTTGCCGTGGACGTGCGGACCAATAGCATCATCGCCAGCGGATCAGCGGGTGATCTGGCCGTCGTGGAAGCCATTCTCCTCAGGCTTGACGAATCGGAAATTATCAAGCGAAAGACGGAGGTATTCCGCCTGAAAAATGCCCCGGCCAACGATGTGGCCAGCGCCATCAACACCTATCTGACGAATGAGCGGCAGGTCCGCCAGTTAAACGTCAATGCCTTCAGCACGTTTGAGTTCCTGAGCAAAGAAGTCGTCATCGTTCCGGAGCCGGTGAGCAACAGCCTCATCGTCAGCGCCACGCCGGAATACTACGACCAAATCGTGGAAATCATCACGCGGCTTGATGAGCGGCCGCCCATGGTCCTCATCCAGGTGCTCATTGCCGAAGTGCAACTGAGCAACACGGACGAGTTCGGCATTGAGCTGGGTATTCAGGACCCGATCCTCTTCAACCGCAGCGTTGCCGGGGTGCCGGGATTCCTCTTCAACAGCACAGGTCCGCTGGGTAACAACACCTCCGCGCCATCGCCGGATGTGGTCGGTGCCCAGGCGATCTCCAACTTCGGGGTCGGCCGTGGGAATTCCACGCTCGGTTTCGGCGGTATGGTGCTTTCTGCATCCAGCGAAGCGGTGAGCGTATTGATCCGCGCACTCCGTCAGCAACGCCGGTTGGACGTTCTCAGCCGGCCGCAGGTCATGGCCCTGGACAATCAGCCGGCCTTCGTCCAGGTTGGTCAGCAGGTTCCCACGATTACCGGAACTTCTGTGACGCAGAACGTGCAGGTGAACAGCGTGAGTTTCACCAACACCGGTCTGATCCTCCTGGTTCGCCCGCGGATCAGTCCCGATGGTCAGGTGGTGATGGAGATCAATGCGGAAAAATCCGATGTCGGTCCCGAGTCTGAAGGGATACCGATTTCGGTCTCTGCTGCCGGGCAGGTCATTCGCTCGCCGCGAATCAACACCACGCGTGCCCAGACTACGGTCAGCGCGGCCGATGGTCAGACAATCATCCTGGCCGGGCTGATTACCAAGAGCCGGTCGGTGACTAACCGGAGAATCCCTGGACTGAGTGATATTCCCATCCTGCGACATTTCTTCCGCTACGACATTGACGAATCCTCGCGGTCCGAGTTGCTAATTATTCTCACGCCACACGTGGTCCGATCCGAAGAGGACATCGAGCGTGTGAAACAGATCGAAGCCGCCCGGATGCACTGGTGTCTGGCGGATGTGGTGGCGCTTCACGACGGCATGGCCCCGCCCGCTACAGGCAGCGTCGAACAGGGGCCCATGCCCACACCGGCAACCCCCAGCACCGAACGGCAGGAGGTGATTCCCACGCCCGCACCTTCGGGAGCGCAACCCACGCAGCCGATGAACGATGCACAAAGCCAGTTTAGCCCGTCGCCCATCCTGGGAGCTCCCGTTCCAACGCCTGGCTATGGGACGCCGACCGAACAGGTGGGTGTCAGCCATATCTCCGATAGTGCCCCGGCCGATCCTTCCAATCCATTTCGGCAGGAAACTGGTGCGTCTGCCGGTGCTACAAGAACACGCCCAACGGGATCGCCATCGGGACGATAGGACGGCACATCCAAGGACGTCGGCATAACGGAAATCCGGGATACGGAGATCGACACATATGCGGTGGAATTGGCAAGGAAGCAAAACCCCAACCCCGGATGGAACCGTCAGCGAGAAGCCGGGGGCACAAACCGGGAATTTGCCGCTCTGGATTTGCACCCTCGCGGCCCTTCCGGCTTTGGCGGTTGGGTGCGCGCGGTTCGACCTGCGGCGGAATATTCCCTGGCAGGAGGCTTCCGATAAGCCAGTGCAGTCCGTCGTGGTGTTCTGGACAGAAGCGCTCATCGAACGCCGTTCCGGCCCCCCTTATCGGGGATTCGGCGGTCGCGTTTATTTTTACCCGGCCGACATGAGTCGCCCCATGAAAGTACGGGGAACCTTGGTCGTCTATGCCTTTGACGACAATTTACCACCGCCCGAGAACCTGAAGCCCGTGCGGAAATTTGTCTTCACCAATGAGCAACTGGAAAAGGTTTACTCGGACTCCAAACTGGGACCGTCCTACAACATCCTGATTCCCTGGGATGAATTTTCCCCCAAAGCCCAGCGAATCAGCCTCATCGCCCGGTTTATTCCGGAAAATGGTCCATCGGTGGTCAGCGAGCAGGCGAGGGTTTTCCTCCCCGGTTTGGATTCTTCCTTTCTAGCCGGGCAAACAAGCCAGAATGGGGCAGCAGCGCAACCCACGGCTCAACACAAGGTCGTTCAGGACCGTGCGGTCGTGCCGACTTCTACAACACAAAGCGGGACAAGTGGATCGGCCGGAGTCATCCCGGCCGCTGGGACGGCTGCCCGGGAAAGTAAGGCTTCGTCCACGTCGGACAATCCCGAAGCTGAACGGGGTCAGTCTGACAACGGTGCAACGGCGCGACGGCGGATGCAGACGTTAACTTTGAACCTTTCGCGTCACGGGCAGGTGGGTCCAACCGGTCCCACCATTTCGGAGAACGATGGATCTGTTACGTCGCCCCCGGGCCGGGCATCATCCACCCTCGAATCCGCGTCACCGGCCAATGTGCTCCCAGGATCGCAGAACAGTGACCAGGAGGCAAAAGCAAACGGGGAAAGAACCCCCCGACCTGGAGAGCGTCAATTTCACCGCTGGTCGCCACCGGGAAGCCCGCTCACGTACTCCCCGCCGGAAGCTCCCGTCAGTCCGGGGACGCTTATTGGCCGGTTGGGCCAGCAACCACCAGTTCGTTCTGAACTTTATCAATTCCCGGCTCCAGTAGGAGCAACCGTTCCAGCACAAGCCGATCAATCGCTGAGGGAACCGTCCCCTTGAGGATCGCCGTCCGGCCTTCGACGGCCACCTGAATATTGGGCGGAGTGCCGTTGGCCAATCGCTGGCTGGTGACCCGCGAAACCAGGGCCGTCAATTCCTGCGACACCGTTTGAGATGCCGGTTGCGGGGCGCTGAATCCCACCCGAAGTGCGGAGGGAATAATATCCCGTTGCGTGCGACCGCGTCCCGCAGTTCCAAATCGCGAGGAGGTACGAGAACCCAGCGTGGATCGGTTGGAACCCAAAAGGCTGCTGCCACCTAGAAGCGACGTGCCCAGGGTGCTCCGCCCCAACGTGGAAAGAGAGCCGCGACTTGTCAACCCGGAAGTCATGCCGGAACGGCTTGTCCCGGTGCCCTGCACACTCAGCGGATTAAACGCCTCGGAAGCCTCCGCCCCGACGAAGGTATCCGAGCTTCCAAAGAGTTGCTCCGCCATGTTGACGGACTGAATATTCATGAATTGGCCGCTGGTAATGGGAATGGAAGTTGAGGTGCCTAACCCCGTACTGGCCCGATTGCTCCCGGAAATCCGCGTGCTGGTGCCCGGCGTGAGACTGCTTCCCAGAGTTTGCGAGGTGCCAAAGAGGCTACTCCCCGTCGTCTGTGCGAAGGTGCTCGGTAATCCGGTCATAACGCCGAAAAGCATGACAAATCCCAGAACAGCCGTGGCAAAAAGTTTGGATCGCTTCATGACCATTACTCCCTAAGCCCACCAGGTGGGAGTCGCAAGTGATAGTTTATCCCCCCATTCATCCTATTGCGTACCGTCGGCGTGGTCGAATCCCTCGCCGGACGGCATTAGTTGGTCGTCTTGCGGCTTTTGGTGATCCCAGCGGCCATATTCCAGCCTGCTAAGATATCGTCGAGCAATGGCCAAGCCGTTGGAGGAACTCCCATAAGATTAAACAACCGGCACGTCCCACGAGACCGGCCCAGGACTGCGCGAGGATTTGGAGCCCGTGCTCGGCGTTGTCAGTTTGATCTCAACACTTGTTTGCTCCAGAGTAGTGATGCCAAATTGATATCATTTTCCCGGCCACCTGACGGTAATGTTCCCCCAAAGGCCTTAGAATGACGCGGCGGGTGGACGAATCCACGATGCTCAGCTCTACATCCAGCCGATCGGGGGGAAGCACGTCCGCCACCCTGTCCGCCCATTCCACAACGCAGATACCCGGCCTTTGGAGGTATTCCTCCACCCCCAATTCGAGAAATTCTTCGCTGTCTTTGAGGCGATAGACGTCAAAATGAAAAACGGGTATCTTACCGGGGTATTCATGAATGAGCACAAAGGTGGGACTGATGACGGCCGCCTCGGCCACTCCACACCCGCGGGCCAGCCCTTGCACAAATCTCGTCTTTCCCGACCCCAGCGGTCCAATCAGACCCACCAATGACGGGGGTGAGAGCAGCCCCGCCAGAAGCTCGCCGATTTTCCGAGTCGTTTCCTCACTGTTGGAAACGAAAATGTAGTCCGCTTTCGTGGCTGGATTGTCTGACATCTGCTTTAAACACAAAGTCATCAAATCACGCCGGAAAACTGTCCATCTTATCCGCGGTCCATCACGATTGTGCGCCCCCTCAGGTGAATTTGTGCTCATAGCCCTTGGGCGGAAGAGCTGTTCGTTTTTTCCCTTTTTCCAACCAGAGCCCTTTCTCCGCAACAAACTCGCCAATGTCCGTGAGTTTAACGGAAAGGGGCTGATCCCTGAGCATGCGTTCCGCCTCGGCAGGCGGGACGGCCAGGATCAGCTCGAAGTCCTCCCCGTCGTAGAGTGCACGATCAAGCGGTTTCTGCTTGCCTTTTTCCAGCTTGACTATTCGGCAGGCAGCTTCCGATATGGGCACGCTATCGGCGTGAACAACGGCCCCACACCCGCTTTCCTGGGTCACCCGCCACAGATCGAGGGCCAGACCATCACTGACGTCAATCCCCGCGTGGACCTCATATGAGCGATACAGGAAAATAGCTTCCCAGACTCGGGGGGTGAAGGTCAGATGTTTGCCCAGTATGGATCCCCCAAAATCGCCCGTGACGATGATGCGGTCTCCCGGCCGGGCCCCGCTCCGGGAGAGCACGCCGCCAGGCGGCGGTAGGCCCAGAGCCGTGACACTGATGACCAAGGGACCATCCCAACTGTTTGTGTCTCCCCCCGCCACTGCGATTTGAAAGTCGCGGGCGAGCGGGAGCAGGCCCTCATAAAGTCGCTTCGCCAGTTCCATTCCGCCCTTTTGCGGCAGAACGAGCCCCACCACGCAAGCCTTCGGAGAAGCCGCCATAGCGGCGAGATCACTGAGGTTGACGGCAAGGGCCTTCCGCCCGATTTGCTCCGGCGAGGTCTGACTGCTGATGAAATCCACCCCGTCCATGAGAACGTCCGTCGTGATGACGCATTGCTGGATGTCAAGGTCGATCACCGCGGCGTCATCCCCGATTCCGACGCGGACGCAGGGATATTTGGGTATCCGTTGACGGAAAAAGTTAATCAGCTCGAATTCCATAAACCGTCACTCAATCCGGAATGCAATCGCACAACGGGCCCGTCGATTTCGCGGATCCTGCGTTTCTACGGTGCGGCAAAAAGCTGCCCTCATCCGGGAGTATTTCGCGTTCGCCGGCCGCCGTCGCGCCTGTTCCATCCTACGGATGACCCATCTTTAGGGACATTCCCGAAACTCCCTTTAGCTTACCGCATGACGTTCCCCTAGCGAAATACCCGCACCGTTGGAGAGCCTGCAGGTCCACCGAAAAAGGACTGGGACAACGGATTCTTTCGCAGGGCCGACTTTCCATCGTTTTCTCGGCGGCCTTAGCGGTACCATTCCCCATTTTGGGTGAAATATCCTCACTTTTCCTCCGCCGATACGGACGCGAACGTCCACGCGGGCTCAGCGCGAACGAGATTAAGCCCGGAGGGACCTCCTTGTCAGGTTGTCGGGTCCACTTTTCAACATTTGGATTGTCTATTGGGTTTCAACGGGCACGACAAGCATGTCCCTCCGAAGCATTTCTCGGAGGGCCCCGCCTGTCAGGTCCGTTTGTCAACATTCGATATTCCATTGACTTCGGCAGGGACTGAAGTCCCGCGCCGAAAGCGGGGCTAAAGCCCCGCACTCCACATCTCGGAGGGACCTGCTTGTTCAGGTCCGCCGTCCGACGTTCGATCATCCGTTCCCGTTCGTCGGGCACGACAAGCGTGCCCCTCCACTCCGAAGGTAGGGGCAATTCATGAATTGCCCCTACAACACATCGCGCCCATGCCATCTCAGCGGTTTTAGCAGAGAGGGGGGATGCATCGGCGCGCCCGACTTGGCTCGGCCGGGCGAGTTGCATACGATTAGATGAACGTCTTCGCTCGGACACATGTTGGAATACGGGCCGAAGGCGTAAAGTATCCGAGTGCAAATTCCGATTTTGTCACTTTTGTGCGAATGCAGAAAACTCGTAGCGGAGGTTGAGATCTTTATGGCAGTGAGTCTGACCCCAGTAGCGGCATCAGAGATTAAACGCATCATTGAAGAGCAGAAACTCGATTCCAATACTGTTCTGCGGATGGCGATCGGCGGGGGCGGATGCTCTGGGTTGCAGTATTCCCTTGGTTTTGATACGGAATACGATCCCAAGCTGGATTTTCGTTACGAATCGAACGGCATTTCCCTGGTTACCCGCAAGAAATACGCTCTTCACCTGGACGGCACAATTATCGATTTTGTGGACAGCCCGATGGGCCGCGGCTTCGTGATCAACAACCCCAATTATCCCCGTGGCGGTGGTTGCCCGGGCTGCGGCGGTCACTGACCGATTTGGGCCCGATCATTTTCCCCACGTCTCCGCCCAAATCGCATGTCACGCCCGGTCAGCTTCGGGGTGGATGAGGCTTTGCTCGGGGAAGATCATTGCTTCGGCGAATTTCCATCGAAAATCGGGGTCCGCCGACAGATCGACATGCTGGACCATCCGGGCAAGCTCTTCGGCATGGCGCCGGGCCTCGGCGGACACGAGCGCAAGTTCGGCCCCAAACAGGGACGTATTGCCGCAGAATCGAATGCGAGCCGTGGGAATGGCTGAGGGAAGCAGGCCCACCCTTTGGGCGTGACGCCGACGAATGTAGTTGCCAAACCCGCCCGCCAAATAGACCGCCTGCACGTCCGAGGCAGACAGCCCTAATCGCCCCAGCAGTATTTCCGTTCCCGCCCGTATTGCCCCGATGGCGAGCTGGAGCTGACGCACGTCCTGCTGTGTGAGGAGAATCGGCTGCCCGGAGGACGTTTCTTCTCCTGGCACCACAAGAAAAGCCGGACGCCCCTCGTGCACAACGATCCGCTCACAAAGCGGTCCGCAACCAAGCGATCCCGCGATCTCAGGGCGGGCGTTGCATCCCGTCAGCCTTCCTTGCGGGTCGATGATGCCGGCGTCGAGAAGGATCGCGAGCAGGTCGAGCAGAGCCGATCCACACATGCCTGTGGGCCGCTGATTTCCAATCACCCGGTAACGCAACTCGCCCCCCTCATCGCGCCATACGTGTTCGATGGCGCCCTGGGTGGCACGCATGCCGGAACTGATCTTGGCCCCTTCAAAGGCTGGACCGGCCGCAGTGGCGGCGGCGTGGAGGTTCTGGCCATCGTAGACGACGATCTCGCCATTGGTCCCCAGATCGACAAGCAGTGCCGGTGTCTCCCCCTCCAGCAGTCCGCTGGTAAGAACGCCAGCCACCGTGTCACCACCCACAAAACCGCCGATGGCCGGAAACACATAGAGGTGACACTCCGGATGCAGCTCCAAGCCGATGTCCCTGGCCTGGCAGGAGACGGATCCCAGAGTAACCGGGGTGAACGGATACCGACCCAAACTGAAAGGATGGAATCCGCACAGAAGATGCTGCATCGTGGTGTTGCCTGCGCAGGCCGCCTGGTAGATTTCATTCCGGGAAATCCCCGCGTCCCGAATAACAGTTTGGGCAAGATCGTTTAAAGCCTGGCAAACCGCGTGCTGAAGTTGTTGCAGCCCGTCGGGTCTTTCACACGCGAACTGAATCCGGGAAATCACATCGTCGCCGAACTGAGTCTGGGGGTTAAGCCGCGCGGCCACCGCAATCGGCGTGGCAGCGTTAACATCCACAAGCGAAGCCACCAGGGTTGTGGTGCCCAAATCAAAGGCCAGACCGAAGTTTCTTTCTCGCGTATCGCCCGGTTCAAATCCCACGATGCTTTTTTCGGCAACCAAAGCGGTGAGCGTGTGTTCTGTGTGAGCGTACCGGGCGAGTTCGGCGATGGCGCTGAACGTGAGAGGCTGCGCGCCGGTCTGGCGATGTATCCTGTCCACAAGCGATCGCGCTTCGGAGGTGTCAAGTCGTGTGATGAGGTGTTTGTAAAATGGTGGCGTCCCCTTGCGCAGGCGGAGTTCTCCCCTCGAAGTGAGGATTTGATGGTGGCCGGTGGCCAGCGCCTCAGGCGGGATGATCACCACCAGCGGGGATGTGACGACAAGCTGACAGGCCAGCCGATGTCCTTCCGCGATCTCTTCCGGACTTAGGTGTCGCAGGTCGGCTTGAGTTGTGGGGGCGGTTCCGTGGACGACGCGAATCCGGCATTTGCCACAATGGCCCTCTCCGCCGCAGGGGAGGTTCAGCGGGACGCCAAGCTGCCGTGCGATTTCGAGAAATGGGGTCCCCGGCGTTACCGACGCGGTTTTATCGAGAGGCTGAATAGCCAGTTCAACGCGCTGTTCTGACATCTGAGATGAAACTCACTCACCTGGAGTCTATTGGATGTGCAAAACTATAGATTATCAGCCCAAAGAGCCACGTGCCAATGGAAGATTCCGCCGACTCAGCCGACCTTTTCCAAAAGACCATGAGATCCCACAGGGACAAAGTGTTGTAGGGGCAATTCATGAATTGCCCCTACCGATAAACCTGCGTCGTGTCCGCGAAATAGGAAACGTCGTTTGGAGGGGCATGCTTGTCGTACCCGTCGTAACGCAATACACGGTCACGCGTTGGAAAGAGGACTGCGTCGGAGGTTGTTCTTTACGCGAACCACGACCAGCTTTATGGCGACTTTTGCAACCTCAGGCATCTTTTCATCACGAATTTGCAGCGTGCCGGGCTTCCGCCAAAGATGGCCCAAACCCTTGCCGGCCGCAGCGAGGTACGACTGACGCTGGGCGTTTATATCCAAGTGAAATTGGCCGACCTACGCTAAGTAATCGCATCGGTGTCCCAACTGCCGGGTTTTGGTAGTGACGGTGGAGCGGACTAAGTCAAAACAGCCGCTTGAAATGGCCTTTATGGTACGCTTAGGCTGCTGGTCGGCTTATGGTTGCGCGAGCTCCCAACCACTGCGCGTCGTTGGCAACGATGCAGGCCAATAGTCAAAGGTAGTGGGTCTCATACCCGCTCCGCTTGCTTTCCCTGAAGAACCAGGCAAACAGTTCTGGACTCTTGCCCTCAAGTCGCTCCCATTCCTCTAGTAACTTCGCCTCCATTCGCTGGGGAAACACGAAGGCTACGCCAGAAGTCATTGTGACCGCTTCTACACGAATTGCTCGAAAGAAAAGCAGCAACCCTTCATATATCGTTTGGCTGAAGGCGATATCCGTCAGGATCTCCTTTTCCCCTGGCATGATTAGATTTTCAAGCATGATTTGGCCTTGCCTTTTCGAAATTCCGTCTACCCTGAATAGCCCCGTTCTTGCTCGGCACATTGCCGCCAACACTCGTCTTTCGCTGGGACTCACGCTGCTCACCTCTTCGGCATAGCGTTCGACGCACGTCTTACCGTCTGCCTGACGCACTTCGTAAATTGCACAATCGAGAAGCGCGTTGGCATCGTCATCGCCACCAAAACGATTTCACGGTTTCGCGTCAGCTTCAGAAGGCGTGCCGCTTTTTCCAAGGTTGCTTGATCGAGATATTCTGCGGTGATCAGACTGTGCAACTTCGTGTTCACCATCCTGTAATGGCGATATTCCCTCAGCATGGGAAAAGCTCCTTACAGACGAAAGGCAGAATTGACGTCAGCCTCCCTGAGACCGTGAAGCATGCGGCAACCCGCAGAGAACTATCGCTGACCGACAATTTCTTATGCCGCGCCATGTCCGATTTGTCCAGAAGGGTGACTCGTATCCCCTGTGTCCGACATCAATTGGAAAACGATGGGTTGGATCGTGGGAACGTGGATACGGCCCGCGCGAATTGGCGGAAAAGTCTGCCGTTTGTCCTCGTTTGTGAAGGGTTGGGTGGTTCCGTTGATCGTCGGTCCGATTTAGACTGCCGGTAAACGCACGCTCACAGCAAAAGATGCACATTGTTGTGCCGAGTGGTTGCGACGGGATGCCCGATAACGTACTGCTCCGCCTTTCGCCTATATCACGATTTGCTTGGGTTTCCACTCGGCATGAAGTGCTCCAAGAAAACATCCGGCCAGCACGGCCCAGGGAATTGAAGCGACTGACAAGGGTTGCACCACTGAAGCGAGTAGGCCGCAAACCAAAACGGCCTGCGGCGGAACGAATCCAAAGCGGTTTGCGCGGAAAGCGTCCCCGACAGGACTCGAACCTGTAACCTTCGGCTCCGGAGGCCGACGCTCTATCCGATTGAGCTACGGGGACTCAGTTTAAAGTCCTATGGCTATCGCCGCTTGTGTTCCACAGGTTGGGTCCGGAACCCAGCCTATTCCAGCCCGGAGAACTTAACTTTATTCTACAGCATCTTTTGCCCTCCGGCGATCCCGGCTGCCAGGCACCCAGCGCCCAATTCGGCAGGTCGGACATGCCATCACACGGGAAGGCCGGGCGAGACCCGGAACTCCACAAAGGCCACAGTCTTTAATCTACCAGGGAATTGTGTCGCTGAAAAGTAAAACGGCGCTGTCCACGGCCATAACATGGTGAGTCAGGCAGCATCGCTAACCGGTGGAAAGCTTTGCGATACCCCAAACGTCAATCAACACGGCACTTGTTCCCGTCCGCCACCTGTCATCTTGCCCCAGCTGTCCGTGCGTTGCTCGGCTTTCCTGCGTGGTTGAATAGGGATGGTGGAATGGCATCGGCCCGGCCGCGTCTGCGCACCACCCGGTGGTTTATAATGGGGGATTCCGCCCCGGCAAAAGGCTCCGGGGAGATTGTTTCGATCAGCTTGGTTGGCTTTTTTGACGGAGGGCACGCATGCTCAGGAAGCGTCTCGAATCCTTTCGAGAACAGCTTTTTTCCCGTCCGAACTACCCGACCGCTCCGATCCAAACCGAGGCGCTTCCGCCGGGTATTCCCTACATCATTGGGAATGAGGCCGCCGAGCGGTTCAGCTTTTACGGCATGCGGGCGATTCTCGTCGTGTTTATGACGCAGTACCTTCTGACAGCCGACGGCCATGCCGCCCCCATGACCGAGGCAGAGGCGAAATTCTACTTCCACCTTTTCAATATGGGCGTTTATTTTTTCCCGATTCTCGGTGCGGTGCTGGCCGACATGTTCTGGGGCAAGTACCCAACGATTATCGGGTTATCGCTGGTGTACTGCTTGGGGCATGTTGCGCTGGCATGGGATGAGACCCGGCTGGGCCTGTTCCTGGGACTCGCCCTGATCGCGCTGGGGTCCGGTGGAATCAAGTCCTGCGTTTCCGCTCATGTGGGCGACCAATTCTGCCGCGCAAATGCTCATCGGATGACCGAGGTGTTCGCGTGGTTCTACCTGGCGATCAACCTTGGGGCGGCCACGTCGTCGCTCCTTACGCCGTGGTTGCTCCGGATTTCCGGGCCCGGACTGGCCTTTGCTGTACCAGGGTTACTGATGGCCCTGGCAACGGCGGTGTTTTTTGCGGGACGATCGAAATTTGCCCATATTCCCCCGGCGGGACGAAAATTCTTGACGGATCTCGTCGACCCTGAAGGACGGCAGGCGCTGCTGCGGTTGGTGCCCCTCTTCGTGTTTGTCGCCATGTTCTGGTCTCTTTTTGATCAGTCGGGGTCAGCCTGGGTACTTCAGGCGGAAAAGATGAACCGACATTTCCTCGGGATTCACTGGGAATCTGCGCAAATTCAGGCGGTCAATCCTGTGTTGATTCTCGTGTTGGTTCCCCTGTTCACGCGGGTTCTCTATCCCCTGGTGGACCGCTTCTGGAAGTTCACTCCGCTACGCAGAATTTCGGTAGGCATGTTTGTGGCTGCTGGCTCTTTTTGGATCTCGGCGGTCATCGAGTCACTCATTCAGAGGGGATTGACCCCGACAATTGGCTGGCAAATCCTTGCTTATCTTGTGCTGACCTCGGCAGAGGTTTTGGTTTCCGTCACCTGCTTGGAGTTCGCTTACACCCAGGCCCCGAAACGCCTCAAGTCGCTTGTGATGGGCATGTATCTTCTTTCGGTTTCAATGGGGAATGCATTCACGGCGGCCGTGAATTACGTGGTCAAGCTGTATCATCTGGATGCACCCGGCGGCATCATGGCTGGGCCCGGTTATTTCTGGTTTTTTGTGATCACCATGCTGACCACGGCGGTACTTTTCAGCGTGGCGGCCACCTTTTACCGGGGGCGGGACGTGCTCCAGGACTGATTGCGCGGGCCAGCGTCTCGGCAAGCGACAAACGGTGTCGGCTGTGAACAGACGGGACGACGGAGCCCACAGCCCACGAATTTGCCTACAGGGGGACTTGGCACGGAAACGATCTTTGTGGTTTAATACGGGAACCCACTCTGAATTGGAGGCGGCATGAGGACGTGAGGGGGTCTTGATCGCGATTTTCCTTCCTGCCTCCCCGTTGAGAGAATCAAGCCCATCTGATATCATTTAAGTTTTTCGCCCTGAATCAGGGCGAAGAGGGATATTGTCCACAACCAGGGTGAAGCGATATGGCGGGCGTCCTGAATGAGATTATCCGCATCCGCATGGAATCCTACGACCACGCGGTGCTCGACCAGTGCGCAAAGGAAATTGTTGACACGGCCAAGCGCACGCATTCGAAAGTGCATGGGCCGATTCCGCTCCCAGTGAAGATTGAGCGGTACACCGTGCTTTCCAGTCCCCACGTGGATAAGAAGGCGCGGCAGCAGTTTGAGATTCGGACGCACAAGCGATTGATTGACATCCTAGAGGCGACTCCCAATACCATTGAGCAACTGAACAAGCTGACGGCTCCCGCGGGGGTCGATATCAAGATTAAGGTCATTTCCCGCACTCGAAAGTGAGGAAGTTGCTTTTTGGCTTTGCGGAAGAAATGGGGGTGGGCTGAGGGACGACGGTAGGCGGACTTGGCGGTTGTCGGTAGCTGCGTATGACGTGGAAGCTTCAGGGGTAACGGCGGAGATGTCCGACGCGTCCCCTGGGGCAAGGCAGGAAAAGGTGAGCAAACCATGGCACTTGGACTTTTGGGCCGAAAAGTCGGCATGACTCAGATATTCGACGAGGACGGCCGGGTCATTCCAGTGACAGTGATCCAGGCCGGCCCGTGCCACATTCTGCAGCTTCGAACGCTGGACCGGGACGGTTACGAAGCCATTCAAGTGGGGTATTTGGACAAACCTCGTCGGAAAGCAACTCGGGCAGAACGCGGGCACGTGGCCAAACTTGATAGCAAACGGCAGCGACTTTTAGCGGCAGCGGGGATACAAACTCTTCCGAAGGCTAACTGCGAACCCAAGCGGTTCATTCGAGAATTCCGGCATCCCGTGGATGGGTTTTCGGTGGGGCAGGTTCTGACGGTGGAGCTGTTCCAGGGTGTCAAGGCAGTGGATGTGACGGGCACCACGAAGGGACGGGGTTTTTCTGGTGTCATGAAACGCCATGGGTTTGCCGGTCAGGGGGCCAGCCATGGTGTCAAGAAAGTGCATCGCCATCCGGGTTCCACGGGCTGCAACACCTCGCCGGGGCGTGTTGTGCCGGGCCGTCGGATGGCGGGGCATTACGGCCACGAGCGATGCACCATTCGGAATTTGCAACTGGTGAAAATCGATCCTGAACGACACCTGTTGGTGGTGCGGGGTGCGGTGCCGGGTCCGGCGGGCGGGCTCGTGATCATTCGGCCGACCAACAAGGTTGGTTGATAGTTCTGGCTATGGGAGCTAAGGCCAGTGTGGTGAGGTAGTCGAAGTCACCGCCAAGGGCATTGCAGGAATCGTGGAATATGGTGAGCATTCCCGTATATAACCGGAACGGCGAGCAGGTCGACGTGTACGAGATCGACCCGGCGGAACTTGCGCCCAAGATCAACAAGCAGCTTCTGCACGACGCGGTCGTCATGTACCGAGCGAATTTGCGGCAGGGAACCGCCAAGTGCAAGAACCGATCGGAAACGGAGGGCTCCACCCGAAAGTTGTACCGGCAGAAGGGTACCGGTCGGGCGCGGGCCGGTATGCGTCGGACGCCGATTCGACGCGGTGGTGGTCGCGCACACCCGAAGCGCCCGCAGGACTGGTCTTATCGCCTGCCCAAAAAGGCGCTTCGGCTTGCCACCAGAATGGCGCTCGCGGCGCGAATTGCTGACAATGAGGTGGTGCTCATCGACGAACTGAAATTCGAACAGCCAAAAACCAAGGAAGCTGCCACCATTTTGAAGAACCTGGGCCTGCAGGACCAGCGGGTGTTGGTGACGCTCGAGAACTACGACGTCACGGCCTATAAGAGCCTCCGGAATATTGACAAAGTGGACACGCTGCCGGTGTCCGATTTGAACGCATACGTGATTCTTCGGCCGAAGAAGGTCCTGATGACGCGAGCGGCCCTCGACATGTTCCGCGCAAAGGCAGTGGGAACGGCCAGCTAGTGAGCGGAGTGCAAGCAGATGTTGAGGAATACACCCAAGCCAGAGTTCAGCGGCCTTGAGCCTCACCAGGTGATCTTCCGGCCGCTGATCACCGAGAAGAACCACCACAAGGCAGAGCGATACAATCAATACGCCTTCGAGGTCAATCCGCTGGCCACGAAGGCGGATATCAAACGTGCGGTGGAAGAATTGTTCAATGTGAAGGTTCTCTGGGTAAACGTGCAGAATCGCCGGGGAAAGCCGCGGCGGGTGCGCTGGCGGATTGGGTACACCAAAGCCTGGAAAAAGGCGATCGTGAAACTCCATCCAGAATACAGGATCAATCTGTACTGATAGAGCAAGGCGAGCCGTTCATATGGGAATTCGAGCCTACAAGCCGACATCGCCGGGCCGACGGGGCGCGACGGTCAGCGATTTCTCCGAGCTGACGCCGGGCGCCGAGCCGGAAAAGAGCCTTCTTGTTCCCCTGAAAAAGAAAGGTGGCCGGAACAACCAGGGAATCATCACCTGTCGCCATCGTGGCGGCGGGCACAAGCGGATGTACCGCCTCATTGATTTCAAGCGGAACAAGGATGGTATCCCAGCGAAGGTTGATTCCATCCAGTATGATCCAAACCGCAGCGCGCGAATCGCGTTGCTTGTTTACGCGGACGGGGAAAAACGCTATATCATCGCGCCTGATGGGCTTAAACCCGGCGACACGGTAATGAGCGGCCCGGGGGCGCCTCCAAACATTGGGAATTGCCTGCCGCTTTCGGAAATTCCCCTGGGCATGCAGGTGCACAACATCGAGCTGATTCCGGGGAAAGGCGGCGTGATGTGTCGGGCCGCGGGGTGTTCCGCGACGCTGGTGGCACGGGATGCAAACTGGGCACAACTCACGCTGCCCAGCGGCGAGATCCGTCGGGTGCCCGCGGCATGCCGGGCGACAATCGGCGCGGTGAGCAACCCCGACCATGAGGGCATCGTGCTGGGTAAAGCAGGCCGCAAGCGTTGGCTGGGCAGACGGCCCCACGTCCGCGGTACCGCGATGAACCCCATCGATCACCCCCATGGTGGTGGTGAGGGGCGATCGAAGGGTGGTCGTCACCCATGCAGCCCCACTGGAAAGCTGGCCAAGGGCGGTTACACGCGGAAACGAGGCAAGCCTTCCAACAAGGCAATTGTTCGGCGGCGGCGGTCCGTGCGATACGGGCAGTTGCCGATTCGCTGACGCAGGGTTAATCCATTGGACGAAAGACAAACCTCGACGTGACGGCAAAAGAATATGGGACGGTCACTTAAAAAAGGTCCATACGTCGATGCGAAGCTCGCCGCGAAGGTCGAAAAACTGAATGCGGCGGGCAAGAAGGAACCTATCAAGACCTGGGCAAGAGCCTGCACGATCATTCCCGAGTTCGTCGGCCATACGTTTCTGGTTCACAACGGCAAGACGCACGTCAAGGTGTTTGTGACCGAGGATATGGTGGGACATCGGCTGGGTGAGTTCGCCCCCACCCGAATCTTCCGCGGTCATGGTGGACGTGGCAAGAAATGATCGGGGTTGCGGGGAAGCCGTGCAAGGCTCACCGGGCTGTGAGGTGCGACAATGCAAATGCAAGCGAGATACATTCCGTCGGAATATCGGGCGCTTTATCGATATGCGCGGATCAGTCCCCGCAAGGCGCGGCTGGTGGTGGATGTGGTCCGCAATAAGCAAGTCGATGAGGCGCTGGCCATTTTAAGCACGATGCCGCACCGTGCGGCACGGATGGTGGAAAAGGTCATCGCAAGTGCTCTGGCGAACGCAATCGATCAGCAGGAGCCCGATCCGAAGAAACTCCACGTGGTGAAAATTTGGGTGGACGAAGGCCCGCGTTTGAAGCGGCTCCGTCCAATTTCACGGGGAATGGCGACGATCATTCAGCGGCGCATGTGTCACATCGGTGTGCACCTCGGTTATCCAGAGCGTGGCTGAACAAGTGGAAAAACGATAGCGGACTGCAAGGCCGGATGTTCGACTAAATGCACGACGAATAACCGGAGCGTTGGGGAAAAAAGTTTATGGGTCAAAAGGTAAACCCGATCGGCTTTCGAACAGGCATCTTCCTTGACTGGAAGAGCCGGTGGATCGCCCCCAAGCGAGAGTTTGCGGATCTTTTGCTGGAGGACTACAAGATCCGACAGTATATCCTCAACCGGCGGGAGCCCTCCCCCGAGCGCGGCGGTCGGGGCGAACGCCGGGCATACCCGATGATCTCTAAAATCGAGATCGAGCGAACGCGGGATGAGGTTCGGGTGATCATCTTCACGGCTCGGCCAGGGGTGCTGATTGGCGCGAAGGGCGGCCGGATCGAGCAACTCCAGCAGGAGCTTCAGGAGTTGACCGGGCGGCGGATCAACCTCACGATCGAGGAGATCACACGGCCGGAGTTGGTCGCACAACTGGTGGCTGAATCCATCGCCGAGGAGCTGGAACGTCGGGTGAGTTTCCGCAGGGCCATGAAAAAGGCGATGGACGCAGCCATGGCCCAGGGGGCGAAAGGAATCAAGGTGCAGCTTTCCGGACGCTTGGGCGGTGCTGAAATGTCCCGTCGGGAGAAGCAGATTATGGGTTCGGTGCCGCTCTCCACGCTCCGGGCAAATATCGACTACGGTTTCGCCGAGGCCACCATTCCGCAGGGCCAGATCGGCGTTCAGGTGTGGATATATTTGGGCATGTTTAGCGAGGACGACAGCCATGGCCTTGATGCCAAAACGGGTCAAACATCGAAAAAGTCAAAGAGGGCGTATAAGGGGTAAGGCCACTCGCGGAAACCGTGTGGTCTTCGGCGAGTACGGATTGCAGGCGGTTCAGGGTGGCTGGATTCCCGCGGCCACGATTGAGGCCGGACGTATTGCAGCCCAGCAGTATTTGCGGGCGGGGGGTCGGCTGTACATCCGCATCTTCCCCCACAAGCCCATCACGTCTATCCCGCTGGAAACCCGCATGGGAAAAGGGAAGGGGGAGCCGGAGTACTGGGCGGCCGTGGTGAAGCCCGGCACGATTTTGTTCGAGCTGGGCGGCGTCTCGGAAGACGCGGCACGTCTGTGCTTCGCGCGGTTGGCCCACAAAATGCCGGTGAAGGTGCGATTCGTCCGTCGGCAGATGATGTGATGGATCGATTGGGCGTGATCATCGAGGCCGCAGGTGGTTGGTGAAAAGCACGAAATAGGATGAAGACACCATGAAGGCGCGAGAGTTGCGCGAAATGAGTACCGAACAACTGGAGGCCCTCCTCCGAGAAACCTCGGAGGCGCTGTTCAGGCTCAGAATCCAAAAGCAGACCGAGCGCCTGGCGTCTCCGATGGAGCCCCGCATGAAACGCCGTCTCATTGCGAGGATCAAAACCATTCTCAATGAGCGAGCCCGGGCGGAGGCGCAGAAGCAGGGGGCTTGAAAAGGCAAGAGGACGTTGGTTTGTGCAAATGTGGGAGAGCAACTAAAACAGGCACTGCATTCGGAAACAGCATGGCGTAGACGAGAAGGTTGAAAGCAATATGCCGAGACGACGCGAGATCGGAATCGTTACAAAAGCCAATGTCCCGAAGATGAGGCGGGTGGAGATCATCCGTCTCGTCCAGCACCCACGTTACAAAAAGTATATCAAGCACCGCACGATTTGCTACGTACACGATGAGAACGACGAGTCTCGGGTGGGAGACCAGGTGGAAATTATGGAGTCCCGTCCGCTGTCCCGTCTGAAGCGGTGGCGGCTGGTGCGGGTGGTGGCTCGGGGGCGGGCGGAATTGATCGAAAAGCGGAAAGAGGTCGAGGTCGAGCTCCAGGCGGTGAGCAGGGGAGAGACAGGGGAAAACGAAGCTCAGGCCGGCGAAGCTTCCCAGCCGCCCAGCGGGTGACGTGGATATAGAAAAGAAGGTGAAGGTGGCTGGGAAACCGTCAGGGTCGAGTACGAAGAACAGAAACGTGCGACCTAGGGGGATTCAACTGGCAGGGAACGCGACGAGAGGTTCAGGCCATGATTCAGATGCAAACCCGGCTCGATGTAGCCGATAACACGGGCGTCAAGGAGTTAATGTGCATCAAAGTCCTGGGAGGAAGCCGGCGTCGCTATGCGACGTTAGGTGACATCGTGGTGTGCAGTGTGAAGGGGGTGATTCCCGGCAGCACGTTCCAGAAAGGGGCGGTGGTGCGGGCCGTGATTGTTCGCACCCGAAAGCCGAAACGCCGTCCCGACGGGAGCTATGTGCGGTTCGACAGCAATGCCGCGGTGATCGTCGATAATGAAGGAAATCCGAGGGGGACACGTATTTTCGGGGCGGTAGCAAGGGAACTGCGGGAAAAGAACTTCATGAAGATCGTGAGCCTCGCGGCCGAGGTGGTGTGATGCGAATCCGAGTCGATGACATCGTCGAAGTGATTTCCGGAGACGATAAGGGCGTTCGCGGTCGCGTCCTCCGCGTGGACCGCAAAGAGGGTCGCGTGGTGGTCGAAGGCGTGAACGTGGTCCTCAAGCACGTTCGCCCGTCGCGACAGGCCCGGCAGGGTGGTCGTCTTTCGAAGGAACGACCGATCCAGATGTCCAACGTGATGCTGGTATGCCCGTCGTGCGATCGGGCGACGCGGGTGGGGGCTCGATTTCTGCCGGATGGGTCCAAGGTCCGGTATTGCAAGAAGTGCAACGCGAACATTGGAGTTATCTCGCCCCCACGGAAGCGTGTGACGCAAAAGGCTTGAAACGAGAGATTGATGGACTATGGAACCGCGGTTGCTGGAAAAATATCGGAAAGAGGTCATACCGGCCCTCCAGAAAAAGCTGGGCCGGAAGAATATCCTCTCGCTTCCCCGCCTCGAAAAGATCGTGATCAACATGGGGGTGGGAGAAGCTAAGAAGGAAAAGAAGTACCTCGACGAGGCCGTGGATGCACTCACCCAGATTGCCGGTCAGAAGGCCGTCGTCACCCGTGCCAAAAAATCCGTGGCCGGCTTTCAGGTTCGCCAGGGAATGGCCATCGGGTGCAAGGTAACCCTGCGTGGGCGGAGGATGTATGAGTTCCTCGATCGGCTCATTTCTATCGCCCTACCGCGGGTTCGCGACTTTCGGGGGCTCAATCCACGCTCGTTTGACGGGCGGGGGAATTATACCCTTGGGTTGAGCGAGCAAATGGTTTTTCCGGAATTGAATCCGGATAAGTATTCCCGAACCCAGGGGATGGACATTTGCATCGTGACCACAGCGAAAAATGATGATGAAGCGCGAGAGTTGCTTCGCCTTCTGGGGATGCCGTTCAGAAGCGAGTAACTGGATTTGCCAGGCGTAACAGGACTTAACCGATGGCGAGTAAATCCAAAATTGCAAAATTCCACAAAAAGCCCAAATTCAGCACGCGGTTTCGGAACCGGTGCCGGATTTGCGGAAGACCTCGAGGCTTCTATCGCCGATTCGGCCTGTGCCGGATTTGTATCCGCAAGCTGGCTGATCAGGGGATGATTCCTGGTTTGATGAAGGCGAGCTGGTAAAGGGATAAACGTGCCTATGATGACCGACCCAATCGCCGATATGCTGACCCGGATTCGTAATGCGATCCGCGTGGAGCGGCCCCATGTCGATGTGCCGGCGTCCCGGCTTAAGCGCGGACTCGCTGACGTGTTGAAACGAGAAGGGTACATCTGGGACTGGGAAGAAATTCCGGGACAGCCTCGTGCCACGTTGCGGTTGTATCTGAAGTACGGTCCGAACGGCGAACAGGTCATTCGTCACATACGTCGGATCAGCAAACCTGGGCGGAGGATTTACAGCCGGGCGGCCGACCTGAAGCCCGTGCTCAACGGATTGGGAATTTTCATTCTCAGCACCAGTCGCGGGATCCTTAGCGACCGGGAAGCGCGGACGCGGAATGTCGGGGGCGAGATCCTGTGCGAAGTGTGGTGAGAGATACCACGGCCGACGGCCACGCGAATTCAAAGGCGAGGATGAGTGAGCTGCCATGTCGCGAATAGGAAAACGTCCGGTACCGATTCCTCAAGGCGTTAAAGTAACCGTGGAGGGACGGCTCATCACGGTGGAGGGGCCCAAGGGGCGACTCCAGTGGGAGCATCGTCCGGAAGTCCAGGTCACTGTGCAGCAACAGCCGCACCAGGTTGTGGTGCAGCGGGTGCAGGAGACACGGCTGGCCCGGGCATTGCATGGGCTGACTCGGGCCCTGATCAATAACATGATTGTTGGCGTAACCCAGGGCTACGAAAAGCGCCTGGAGATCGTAGGCGTCGGTTACCTCGCGGCGGTGCAGGGGCGGACGCTGCAGCTTCGCGTGGGATACGCAAACGAGCTGCAGGTGCCGATTCCCGACGGGCTCGAAGTGACCTGCCCCGATCAGCAGCACATCGTGATTCGGGGAATTGATAAACAGAAAGTCGGCAACTTCGCGGCATCAGTCCGTGCTTTGCGCAAGCCCGATCCTTACAAAGGCAAAGGCATTCGGTATCAGGGCGAGCACATCCGCATGAAGGAAGGAAAGGTGTCGGCGAAGTAGTGTTTGAACCGCGGCAGGTTGTCAGAGTCTGCTGGCACGATCAGTGTGATGAGCTTGTAGGAAGCAGGCGGTCCGAGAACAGAAAACACAGCATAAGAGAGAGTGAGCCGTGAGTCAGCTTAAACGTTTACAGCGGCGACGGTTGCGGCGAATGTATCGGGTGCGTAACAAACTCAAGAGGGTCTCCACGCGACCCCGATTGAGCGTGTTCCGCAGCCATAAACATATTTACGCCCAGATTATCGACGATACCCAGGGGCGGACCCTGGCGGCGGCCAGCACGGTGGAAAAGGACATCCGCGACATGGTGGGCGGATATGGTGGCAACATCCAGGCGGCCACCGTGGTGGGACGCATCATCGCTGAACGGGCCCTGGCCGCGGGTATTCGCCAGGTCGTGTTCGATCGCGGACCGTATAAGTATCATGGTCGGGTGGCGGCCCTGGCGGATGCTGCCCGCGATGCTGGGCTGGATATCGGGCCCAAGAAGGAGGTTCAGGCGGCTTCTGTACAGGAAGAAACTGACAAGAAAGGCCAGAAGACAAAAGGTGGCGGCAAGGCCGAAGCCACCAATAAAGGCAAAGGTGGGGAGAAAAACAAATCCTGATTGTGGATACAGAGAAGTAAGGGTCACTCATGGCAACAGACCTTGAACCGATCCGTGGCCAACTGATCGAAAAAGTCCTCAGCGTCCGCCGGTGCGCGGCCGTCGTTAAGGGGGGACGCCGGTTCAGCTTTACCGCGCTGGTGGTCGTTGGTGACGGCATGGGCAAAGTAGGCTGGGGGTACGGAAAAGCGAATGAGGTCCCACCGGCCGTTGCCAAGGCGATCAAAGACGGAATGCGGCGGATGAAGCCGGTTACCGTTATCGATGGCACGATTCCCCACAAGGTGTGGGGAGAATTCGGAGCCGCCAAGGTCGTGCTCATCCCGGCAGGACCGGGAACGGGCGTCATTGCGGGTGCGGCGGTGCGGGCGGTCTGCGAGGCGGCCGGGATCAAAAACATCCTGACCAAAAGCTACGGAAATACCAACCCCATCAACCTGGTGAAAGCCACGATGAACGCCCTCGAACAGTTGCGATCGAGGGCTGAGGTTGAACGATTGAGAGGGACATCACTGGCATGAATATTGATCAGGTCAACCGAGGTATCGTAAAACATAAAGCGCGAAAGAGAGTCGGCCGGGGACCCAGCTCGGGACACGGAAAGACCTGCGGTCGTGGGCATAAGGGTGCACGGTCCCGGAGCGGTTGGCGTCAGAAGGCCGGCTTTGAAGGCGGTCAGATGCCCCTTATCCGTCGCGTGCCTAAGCGGGGCTTCAATAACGCGCGATTCGCACCCCGGATTGCCGAGGTCAATGTGGAGGTCCTTGAGAAGCTGTTTGCCGATGGGAGCGAGGTGAACCCCGAGGTCCTCAAGGAGCGGGGGGTGATCAAAGGGGCGTTTGACGAGGTGAAGATTCTCGGCGATGGCGAGCTCACCAAGAAGCTCGTCGTTGCAGCCCATCGGTTCAGCCGCTCGGCGAAAGAAAAGATTGAAAAGGCCGGTGGTCAGGCGGTGGTTCTGCCGGGTAAAACACCCGTGGAGGAAAAAAAGAAACAGAAGAAGGCGGCCACGACCTGATGACGCGGTGAAAATGGATTAGCTGGCAGTGCCTGACACGGGACGGTCCGGTGTATGTGGGAAAAAATTCGCATTATCTTCACGATCCGTGAACTTCGTCAGAAGATCCTGCTAACGCTTCTCCTTCTGGCGATTTACCGTATCGGTGAGCAAATTCCCGTGCCGGGCGTCAATACCGAGCGGATGACAGCCATTTTCCGCAGCGAGGCCGCCGGTGGGTTCCGCGACCTCCTGGATCAGATCACCGTGTTCGCGGCCAGCCGCCTGGACCAGGCCACCATCTTCGGCCTGGGAATCATGCCCTATATCTCGGCATCGATCATCTTCCAGCTTCTCGCCAGTGTTTATCCGCCCCTCGAAAAGCTGAAGAAGGAGGGGCCGGCGGGCTATAAGAAGATCAACGAGTACACGCGCTACGCCACTGTGGGAATTTGCATCATCCAGAGCTGGATGTATGTGGCCTGGCTAAGCGCCCAGGGATTCGTGCGCCCGGAGTATACCTACGGCGAAGGACAGGGCGTTTACTTCTCCTGGTTCCTCATGGCCGTCATTACGATGACGGCGGGGACCACCTTCCTTATGTGGCTGGGGGAGCAGATCGATGAGTACGGCGTGGGTAATGGGATTAGCCTCCTTATCATGGCGGGAATTTTGGCCCGGATGATCCCGGCCTTGTATCAGGAGCTGCGGCCAGTTTTCGACGAGGGGCTTGAGCTAAGCAGCACTGGCGGCAAACTCGGGTTCGACACCCTGGCTGTGCTGTTTGTCCTCTTCGTCTCGGTTGTGGCGGGAGTCGTCTATATGACCCGCGCGCAGCGGCGGATCCTCACGCAGAGTGCGAAGCACGTGCGAGGTCGCCGTGTGTACGGGGGAGCTCGGGATTATCTGCCGCTCCTTGTCAATCAGGCGGGTGTGATGCCGATCATCTTTGCCAGCAGTCTCCTGCTGTTCCCGCTGACGTTTTTCCAGACGCTTGCCCATTGGTATCCCGGATCGGCGTGGATCGCCGCCCTCGCTAATGTCTTTCACCGTGGGGACGGTTTCTGGTACAACGCGATGTACATCGGGTTGATTTACTTCTTCTGCTACTTCTGGACTGCGATCACTTTCAACCCCAATGAGATTGCCGAGCAGCTCAAGGACAACGGAAGCATTATCATGGGCTATCGGCCGGGGCGTCGCACTGCGGAATATCTCGAAAAGGTGATGGTGCGAATCACCTATGTGGGGGCGGGCTTTCTCGCGGCGGTGGCGATTATCCCGACGATCGTCGCGGACTGGCTGGGAGTCAACTATCAGATCGCTCAGTTCTACGGCGGCACGAGCCTTCTCATCGCGGTGAGCGTCGCCTTCGATCTGGTGCAGAAAATCGATAGCCACATCGTGATGAGAAACTACAAGGGCTTGCTAGAGTAACGTGGGCTTCGTTCGGTACATTCCCCGGTGAGGTTAAAGGTGGGGCGGATGAGTCGTTTCGTTTTGGCTTCGGGCGAGGGTACAGAGGATGAGAATCGTATTCATTGGGCCTCCGGGAGCGGGAAAAGGGACCCAGGCGCAGAAAATTGTCGAACGGTACATGATCGCGCATTTGTCCACGGGTGACATGCTCCGTGCGGCCCGGGACGCTAAGACGCCCCTCGGGCTGAAGGCCGACGAATTTATGTCGCGGGGGGAATTGGTCCCCGACGACATCATCATTGACCTGATTCGGGAGCGTCTGCAATCACCGGACTGCCGCCGCGGTTATTTACTGGATGGGTTTCCCCGGACGATCGCGCAGGCGGAGGCGCTCGACGCGATGCTGGCTTCCCAGAATACCCCGCTCGATGTGGTGCTGGAATTGCAGGTTCCGGAGGATGAGTTATTCAGGCGTTTGGCCGGACGAGGTCGGGCGGACGATAAACCGGAAGTCATTCGCCAGCGACTCGTGGCATATCGAACGCAGACAGAGCCCCTGCTGGATTACTACCGCCGAAAAAACTTGCTCCGCAGCGTCGATGGGGTGGGGACGGTGGATGAGATTTTCGAGCGTATTCGTGCCATCCTCGACGAGTTTGCCGGGGCGTAATGAGCCGCAGGTCGGCGGGAGGGGCCTCCGAAGAGACCAGGGAGTCTACGAGGTGTGATCAATTTGCGCTCGCGAAGCGAAATCCTAAAAATGCGGAAGGCGGGGCTGGTCGTATGGAAGGCCCTCCAGCTTGTGAAGGCACTCGTGCGGCCCGGCGTGAAAACGAAAGACATTGACCAGGCCGTCGAAGAGTTTTACCGGAAGTGCAAAGCGGAGTCGCTGTTTAAAGGATACCCGGGCAAAGTACCGTTCCCCGCCGTGACGTGTATCTCGGTGAACGACGAGGTCGTTCATGGAATTCCTGGGGAGCGGGTCATCGCGGAGGGGGATATCGTCAGCGTTGATACGGGATGCCGGGTCGATGGTTGGTGTGGGGATGCCGCGGTGACAATTCCCGTTGGGAATGTGGCGCCGCAGGTGGCCAGACTGGTGGATGTGACCAAGCGGACCCTGGATCTGGCCATCGAACTGGCGGGGAAGAAGACCTACTGGAGCGAGGTGGCGGCCGCCATGCAGGACTACGTGCGAAGCCACGGCTTCAGCGTAGTCGAGGCCTTTGTCGGGCACGGAATCGGGCGGCAAATGCACGAAGAGCCCCAGGTGCCCAATTTTGTCAACGAATTTTTCCTCCGCCGGGGGGATTTTCGTCTCCAACCAGGGTTGGTGATCGCCATCGAGCCGATGGTCAATTTGGGCACCAAAAAGGTGAGACTGAGCCGTGATTACTGGACCCAACTAACGGCAGATGGAAAGCCGAGCGCCCATTTCGAGCATACCGTTGCAATCACCGAAGAAGGGCCATACGTCCTGACGGGGCCACTCGGTCCGATGGACGAGCAAATGGGGTTTGATCCTGAAAAGGAGGGGTGTCTGGCCCTTCTGGAAATCGAAAAACAATCTTCATGATGCCCTGCACCCGAGGGCCATTGTGGGGTGGGGACGCTTGAGCATTCTCACCTAAGAGCGTTATACTTGAATTTTTGCCTACTCCGAAGGACTGTTACGGGGGATAATCGGCAATGAAAGTGCGAGCAAGTGTCAAACGGCTGTGCGGTAACTGTAAGGTGGTCCGACGAAAGGGCCGCCTGTACATCATTTGCTCCAACCCACGGCACAAGCAGCGGCAGGGTTAGGAGGCAGGGACCGCGCAGGCACTTAAGGTGATAAAAAATAGCCGGAATATAACTAAGAGGACGGCGGAGTTCAGAAATGCCAAGAATTTTGGGTGTTGATATTCCCGGGAATAAGCCAATCGTCATCGCGCTGCGGTACATCTACGGCGTTGGTCCCGCCATTGCCAAGGAGTTGTGCTATAAGGCAGGGATCGACCCACACATCCGCGCGAATCAACTGCGGGAGGATGAACTGGCCCGGCTGGCGACGCTCCTGGATAAAGACTACGTCGTTGAGGGTCAGCTTCGGCGACAGATAGCCCAGAACATCAACCGGTTGAAGGAAATTAACTGCTATCGGGGGATTCGGCATCGTCGTGGTCTGCCGGTCCGGGGACAGCGGACGCGGACGAATGCCCGGACGCGGAAAGGTCCGCGTAAGACGGTCGCCGGAAAGAAAGGCGTCAAGGACCTGCGGTGATCAGCCAGGCGTGCCCTTTGTGGCATGCCAGGATGGTGAGTCAGGTATCATCGCGGCGATTTTGTACGCTGTTTGAGTAGTTTGAGTTTTCCCAGGGGTTTGTTGTTGGGCAGGTTGTTGGAGACAAGGTCAAGGTGTTCTAGAGCGTTAGAAGCTCTTTTGGAGGAGAGGTCAGGTCGTGCCGAAGGCAACGGGTAAACGGAAAAAGGTTCGACGTCACGTCACGCAGGCCATTGTGCACATCAAGACGACTTTCAACAACACAATGGTCACGGTGACGGATCTGAAGGGAGAAACGCTGTGCTGGGCAAGCGCGGGTACCTGCGGCTTCAAGGGAAGCCGTAAAAGCACTCCTTATGCTGGCCAAATGGCGGCGCAGCAGGCCGCCGAGAAGGCCATCAAAATGGGGGTCAAAGAAGTAGAGGTCAAAGTGAAGGGCCCCGGCGCTGGCCGCGAGAGCGCGATCACCGCTCTTCAGACGGCGGGGCTGATCATCAAGTCGATCGAGGATGTGACCCCGCTGCCGCACAACGGTTGTCGGCCGAAAAAGCGGCGTCGCGTTTGATGAGCAAAGGCGTGAAGATGGTTCGTTCGCATCGGCGTGGTCCGACGCAGTGAGTCGAAGTGGTTGAACTTTGAAAGTGTCAAGATAATTCTCGCAAGGCGATCCGACTGAAAGGCTGATTGGAAGGACGTGTAGCAAAATGGCTCGATATACGGGACCAGTGTGTCGCTTGTGCCGCCGCGAGGGCATGAAGTTGTTTCTGAAAGGAACGCGGTGCGACACCGACAAATGCGCTTTTGAACGGCACAAGGCTACTCCTGGTATGCAGGGGGTTTTGCGGAGTAAGCCTACCGACTACGCGCTGCACCTGCGGGAAAAACAGAAGCTCAAGAGGTACTACGGGGTCCTCGAGCGGCAGTTTCGCCGGTATTTCCAGATGGCCACCCGTTCGCCCACCAACACGGGTGAGGTGCTCCTGTCACTTCTGGAAAGACGGCTGGATAACATTGTTTACCGACTGGGCTTTGGACTGTCGCGGGCACAAGCCCGGCAAATCGTGCGTCACGGTCACATTCTCGTGAACGGCCGGAGGATCGATATTCCGAGTTATTTGGTGAATCCGGGCGACGTTATCACGGTCAAGAATCGGCCGCGGAGTCTCGAACTTGTCAAGCGCAATTTGGAGGAGCGGCAGCCGAACGTGCCGGATTTCCTGAACCTCATTCCCGGCCAAATCCCGGAAGGGCATGTGCTCCGTAACCCAACCCTGGAAGATGTTTCCATTCCGGTGCAGCCGCAGTTGGTGATCGAGTTCTGCTCTCGGTGAGGGGGAAACCGGTAAAGCGATATTGGGATCTCAAACTGGAGGCGTTGTATGCGTGTACGCTGGCGCGGGCTCGAGCTACCGAGTCAGGTCATCTGCGATAAGAGCACCCTTACGGATCGGTACGGAAAATTCATCGCCGAACCGTTCGAGAGGGGGTTTGGTACAACGATCGGCAACAGCCTGCGACGGATTCTGCTGTCCAGTCTGGAAGGGAGTGCCGTAACGCGCGTGAAGATTCAGGGCGCGCTCCACGAGATAACTTCGTTGCCGGGTGTGGTCGAGGATGTCACCGATATCATCCTGAACGTGAAGTCGTTGGTGGTTCGCAATCACAGCTCTCAGCCGCGGATTTTGCGAATCAACAGGCACACCCGAGGTGTCGTCACCGCAGCGGACATTGAGCCGGACGACCAGGTCACGATTGTGAATAAGGATCATGTGATTGCGACGCTCACCGACGACGTGCCGTTTGTGATGGAAATGACGGTGGAAAACGGCCGCGGCTATGTTCCGGCCAGCGAGCACACGCCACAGATTTCGGAGATTGGCGTGATCCCGGTGGATGCGATGTTCAGCCCGGTCGTGAAAGTTCGTTACGAAGTGGAAGAGACCCGCGTCGGCCAGAAAACAAACTACGACAAGCTGACGCTGGAAATCTGGACCGACGGGTCGATCACACCGGAGCTGGCGCTGGTGGAAGCGGCCAAGATTCTCCGCAAGCATCTCAACCCGTTTGTGCAGTATAACGAGCTCGGACCGAAGGTATTTACGGATGGGCGGAGTGTCGCCGGATTGGAACCCAGTCAGGATGCCAAGCTGGGGATGCCGATCACGGATCTCAAGCTGTCGTCGCGCACGCTGAATGCTCTGGAGCTTGCGAATATCCGAACGGTACGCGATCTGGTGTCTCACACGGAAGAGCAACTCCTGGATTTGCGGAATTTCGGTGAGACGGCTCTAGCGGAGGTCAAGGAGAAGCTGGCGGCTTTGGGATTGCGATTGGGCATGCGGTCGCCGGCGACCTCGGGAGGAGCAGTCTAAACGCAGCCATTGGCTAGAAATGAATGTAGGGAATACGGTTAGCTGCCATGCGACATAGAAAACGTGGTCGATATTTAGGACGTAGCCCGAGTCATCGACGTGCTTTGCTGCGCAACCTGGCATCGGCGTTGTTCCTCACGGAAGGCGAGTTCATCTTCGAGGAGGAAGAGCCGTACGTGAGAGGGCGAATCGTCACAACACTGGCGAAGGCGAAGGAGGTTCGCCCGCTCGTCGAAAAGTGCATTACGATAGCCAAGCGAGTGCTGCCGTTGCTCGAGGAAGCCAAGCGGCTGGAACCGACGGCGCCGCGGAACTCAGAGGCCTGGCGGGCGTGGCGGCAGAGCGAGGCCTGGTACGAATGGAATCGCAAAATGGCACCGGTCGTGGCCGCACGGCGGCGGGTGCTCCGCCTTCTCGGTAATAATAAGGAGGCGATGCGGATCGTGTTTGAACGTGTCGCGCCGCGGTTTATTGATCGGCCGGGCGGATATACGCGGATCGTGCGGCTGGCCAAGCGGCGCGTGGGCGACGCGGGAATTCGTGCGATTCTGGAGTTTGTGGGGCGAAACGATCGGGTGAAGCGCCGGCGAACGATCAAACCGGAATTTGAGTCCGAGCCGGTGCTTGAAACGCCACCCTCACCCCCGGCAACGCAGGCACTGGAAGCCTCGCAGGCATCCAGTCAACCGACCGAGCAATCCGCTGGGGAACAAACAAACACTTGAGGGCAAGGGTTTCGGACCTGGCACGATTGGGGCCTACATTAAGAAGGATCGGACGAAATTCGCGATCGAAATGGCGGCGGAGTCAGGAGGCAATTGGCTCCGCCGTTTTTATTGCGCGCTGCTCGGAAAAATAGGTAAAGCGAAAAAATCTGCGTTAATTGGGTTGTTTAATGGTGGGGATATTCTGGATGAATTGTCTCTAATGTCGCTCCCGACGTAACCAACGCGCGCTGGACTTAGGGGGATAGAGTTTTCTGCACCTTATCGAAAATGGTTGTCTTTTCTATTTTGTTGTGCAGGATCCGTGTTTTTCGTAAAAACCGCGGGTGCTTTCTCCGATGATTCAAAAAGGACGTTTAGGCGTGTGTTGACGGTCTACTGGTGCTCCCATCGGGGTGAACACACACTACCGAGACCGGCATCACCCTCTTGGGCAAACTGTGGTACCTAATCGTGGAGAGTCAAGGATGACTAAAAAATCCCTTTTTGGCAAACTGGCAGCCGCTTGCCTGTGTTTTGGACTGGGCGCAGGCAGCCTGCAGGCCCAAGTCTATCCAACGAGCTGGTCGGGACAGAATGGAGCGGCCGGCGTCCCGGGCTGCAACACGTGCAGCAGCTACGACGGTGGTGGATTTCTCTCCGATTTCTTCTACTGCGATCCGTGCCGGCCCACCGACCCGTGGAAACTGCCCACGCCCGGTTTTCTCGAACGGTGGGGTTTTGAGTTCGGAGGCTGGGTGGGCGCGGGCATCAGTGTCGTCGCCAATAATCCCGCCGACAATTACAACGGTGTGGTCACGTTCAACGACCGCGACCAGGAGTTCCAGATGAACCAGCTCAACCTTTATCTGGAACGGCGTATCAACAACGGCGGCTACGGCTGGGATTGGGGTGGCCGTGTGGATGTCCTCTATGGAACGGATGCTCGGTTCACCCAGGCGATTGATGGGTTGGAATCGGACTGGAACCAGACGGAACGTTTCTATCAGGTGGCTCTGCCCCAGTTCTATTTCGACGTGGCCTACAATAGCTGGACGCTGAGAGGCGGTCACTTCTATTCGCCGGTCGGCTATGAGGCGGTTCCTGTTACGCAAAACTTTTTCTATTCGCACAGTTATTCCCACCAGTACGGCCAGCCCTTCACGCATACGGGGCTTTTGCTCAGCCGGTCGTTCAATCGGCTGGTGGTCACGGCAGGGCTCCAGCGGGGTAATGATCAGTTCGACGATACCGATGGTCGGAACGCGATCGGGTTCTTAGGTGCAGTCCGCTGGACGAGCGAGGACGATCGCTTCGGGATCGGGTTTGGGATTTCCGCGGATGAACAGGGCATCGATCGGCCCATCACGATCTACAGCCTGGTCGGGACCTGGAATGTCACTTCACGACTCCAGTGGGTTATTGAGCATACCTTTGGTGAGTCCGAAGATCCGCAAACCGGGAAAAGCCAGTGGTACGGTATCACCAACTACCTGTACTACAAGTTCAATCCCTGCTGGCAGACGGGCCTGCGGGTGGAATGGTTCCGCGACGAGGACGGTGTCCGGGTAGCGGGCATTGGGGATGGAAATCGCGCGACCGGGCCGTTCCCGGGGGACTTCTATGAAATCAGCTACGGTTTCAACTGGTCGCCGCACCCCAATCTTCGCGTGCGTCCGGAAGTCCGCTGGGACTGGTTTGACGCCAACCGCCCAGTCTCTGTCCTCCCCTACGACGCAGGCGACCGCGACAACCAATTCCTGCTTGGTTGCGACTTTATCGTGACCTTCTGACAGGTGATCATTCAAACGAGTCAGCCCACCTGGACGCCGGCTCAATGAGCCGGCGTCTCTCCTTTATGGTCACTCACTTTTGTAGTGACATGAGACGTTCAATCGCGGCAGCGATTTGCGCACGCCGTTGATAGATGGGATCGGGAGTCCGCGTGAAGGTCGTCATGTCTCGGGTGATCTGTGGGGGGACTTCCAGCAATTGCGCGAAGTTATCTCGCTCCTCCGGGGATAATTGGTTGCCATATCTGGTAAGCAAATCTGCCAGCAGCCAGAGCATTTCGTAGTCTTCGATGCCTTCGCGGAGCATTTCCCAGCGAATACTGGAGGCCGGTGGCGAAAGCACCGGATGGTCCGTTTTCCCGGGCACCGAGGCTTCTGGAGGCGGATAGATGAAGCGGCCATCGCCATTTCCCCAATGCCGTTTCACCCCTTTAGGGGTCGAATAACCCGAGACATATGACATCGGATCGTCGTACGGATCCTGAAAGCCGTCCGGAAAGGCAGCGGAGGAAGTCCAGTAATTGGTGGCCCAAACGAGAATTCCAGAAATTCGCCGTTGCCAGGTTTGCCAAAGCCACACCCGCAGTTCGGTTGCGGGATGGTCAATGAACAGGGTGCAATACGGGGCTTTTGGGCCGGTGCATATGTACCACCAGAATCTCTCGCCCAATTGCCGACGTTCTTCAGCAACTTTGTGGTCGTAATTGGGGCTAATGGGGCACCAGATGTCCACATAACCATAAAGCGGCTCCACCGGTTCCTCGGTGAGCATCCTGGCCAGGCCGGGGGCGTATTTCTTCAATCGCGCCATTCCGGCTTTGACAAACTCGTAATCCTTGGGCTCTGGCTCATCGAACCAGTAAACATACGCCATGTGAAGCCACCCTTTCTCGCGGAGATGCTCTTCAATCTGCCGAACTTGGCTACTGAAGAGTGCCTGGTATTGCGGAGTGCTTTCCGCGAAACCGGCCAGGGAAGGTTCCACGCGGGAGTGGAACGTGCCTCCACCCATCCCCTGAATTTGGACCATGAAATTTGTGAAATGGTACCGCCGGATGGCTTCTTCCATAGCGTTGTCGAACCTGGAAAAATCGATCACAGCTCGCGGAGGTTCCGCTTTGGGGTCGAATGTCACGCGGTACGGATCGAGGGGAGTGGGATTGTAGGGGCTAATTCGGTGGTCTGCAAAGCTTTGGAAGTATAGGTCGAGCACACGCCGGCGATCTTCCTCGCTTTGCACATTGTGATACCGAAAGGCCTGCCAGCAGTCGAATCCGAACGCCGTTTCAAGGTGATTCCGCTCAGGCAGGGCGAAATTCCAGACCTTGAGCTGAAGCGGTACCACGGCCTGCCATCCCGTGCCGGTCAGCCGAATCTCCCCGTGGTATTCCCCCGCTTCGGCGTTTCGGGGTACGCGAATCGTGACCCACAATGGCTGGTTCATTCCGGCAGAAAGGGATAGCGGATACTGGATCGGGGGGAGAGCGTCCGGCCACCAATCGACGACTCCCGTTGGGTCCGTGGGCGTATGCACAAAATGGTAGAAGACGCGATGGACGGTGACGTTCCCCGCATCAATGGAATAACCTTTTGGCCCCTGAAGATTGCTGACCTCAACACGTTCCAGTGTGGTGCCATCCTCCGGACGAAGAACCAGTTGGACGGATTCATGATCGCCTTTGGCGGCCATCACGGTGATGCCCGACGAACCACCTGCGTCCTTGGGGGCCGGTCGCTTCCGAGCGATCTTCCAATCTGCCTCGCACCACCATAGGACGACAGGGCCGGCCTTCGCCAGGTAGTTTCCATAATCCGCGCGGTGATACTCGTGGACGGCCAGCGGGATCTCCAAGACTCCCAGCGCTCGGCCGTGCTGCTGAATTGTCAGGAAGGCTCTGTACACTCCGCAAGTTGTTACGGGGATGGCAAAGCCCAGCGTACGCGAGCCCCTCACCCGGCCAGGTTCGAGCACTTGGTCCTGGAGGATCGCCGTGCCGTCCGGAGCGTTCACCGATACGCGAAAATCATAGCTTGACTCGGAAGGCAAAGATATTTCAAACAGATGCTGGCCATTTTCCGAGAAGCCCAAGTAACTCAGGCCAAGAGATGACGCACCGGCCGGTAGCGAGCCCTCGGAAAGAATACCATAAATCGTTTGGCCGGTTACAGACGGTAGTTCTTTATCGAGCTCACCCTCGAATATGATACTGTCCACCTGCAGTGAGGTGTCCGAAGTGGCGCCCCGCAGCCTCAGCCACAGATCGGCGGCAGGCAAAAGTTCTCCCGGGAGAGAAACTTCCACGGCCCCCAATTTGTCTCCCCGCGCGATTTCGGTCCAGGCCTTTCCGTTCCTGCTTATGGCGACACTGAGGGCACCGCGGGTGTAATAGTTGATGTTGACCACGAGCCGTCCCCGGACGAACTGACAGCCGGGAAGATTGAAGTGATAGATGACCTCATTTTGGCCAGAAATAACCCATCGCGATGTGTTGAACCCCGCCGTTGCCCGCTCCAACACTCGATGATCGTTACTGCCGTACTGGTTGAATAACGCGTTGAAAAGATAGTGCCGGTTCTCGATTCTTTCCCCGCGGCCAAGGGTAATCGCCCCGTGTTTGCTGTAGATGGGCAGGGCCGGTCGGAGTTGTACAGCGTCGTATTGAATGGTGCCCCGCACCTCCCATTGACCGAGGCGAAACTGTGTGGTGGTCACCTGATCCGGCACACGGAAGGCCGCCTGGAATTCGCCCCATTCGGTATCAGGGAACGTCCAGTCGTGATTGACTTCCGCCGGACCGATGATCGCACAACCACCCGAAGCGCCGAGCCGACGCCCCTTCACAGTCATGACATATCGCGCGCCGGGTTGGAGGACCACCTGTGCCATCCACGCATTACTCCCCCGGCCATCCCCGGTGACTTCGAGGATGTCCTTTTCTACCCACCGTCCGCTCCCACCAGACAGACGCCATCCTACTGGTTCGGCTTCGCCCGCTCGGAAATCTCCGTTGGGAGGCAGGGAAAGCCCCACGGCTTCGTTACCAGCGGCCGGCACTGGGAAGAACATCGCCAGAAGAATGACGGCGACCCAACTCCCGTGGCGGAATGGGGTTAGAGCTTCCTTCACCCGAAGTTCAGGGCCAAGAGACTGTGAACCAAAAACGTTATCGGCACGCAGAAACTGAGGGGCCATGGCGAACTCCACTCAACAACGAGCCGGTAATCCAGGATGAAAAACGCCCTTCCATCATCTAAATCAGAGGGGAACAAAACAAGAGGTGCCAATACCTGACTTTTCCTCCGCCGACAGGGCCGCGGTTGTCCATTTGGCTTGCGTCGGAGCGGATACAACCGGAGGGACCTGCTCGTCAGGTCCGCTTTCCGACGTGGGGGCAAGCCTTGCGTTTCGGCGGGCACGACAAGCGTGTCCCTCCATTGTGTGGAATGGAGGGTCGGGTTCTACCGCGACCGGTGCCCCCGGCTCCATCCGGATCAACGCCAAGGTAGTGAAGGCTAAAGCCTTCACCGAAAAGCGGCGATGAATCGCCGCACTCCATGGAGTGCGGGGCTTTAGCCCCGCTTTCCGCGCGGGACTTCAGTCCCCGATGAAAGGCCATGGATGATCGAACGTTGAGCGGCGGACGTGACAAGCAGGTCCCTCCAAAAGGTCGGAGGGGCACGCTTGTCGTGCCCGGGAAAAGGGAATGGATGATCCAATGTCAAACGGCGGACCCGACAAGCGGGTCCCTCCGACACTGTAGGGGCAATTCGTGAATGGCCCCTACAATTAGATTGTCCCCATGCCGTCTCAGTGGTTTTCGCGAAGATGGGGATGGATCAGGCGTCAATGCGGTTTTGTGATGCACGGCCCGAATTGACGAGAGTAGCCCGGGCGGGAGGTGGCTCTGATCGAGAGTGTGCTTTTGCCACAGTATGTCTTAAACGAAGAAACTGTGCCCAGATCGAGCCTGCCCACTTGTCAAAAAGCTTCGGAAAAGTCTATACTTAAGGGCGCGATGTGTCGGCCGCTCTCCGATGCCACAGTATAACAGCACTTCTGAGAGTGAAGCAGCGAGAGTGCCTTGGAGACGGAACTGATGCTGCACGTTGCAAGTGGTGGAACGGGGCACCCAAAAGATGTTTTCGGTTTCAGGGTCTCCCATCCGCAAATCGCTTGATTGAGGAGTGCTTGAGATGATCGTCACGACCACTGAACTTTTTAAGCATGCGTACGGCAAATACGCCATTGGTGCCTACAACATCAACAACCTGGAACAGGCGGTGGGACTGTTCCGCGGCAATTTGGGCAAGGTCAAAAAGAACGACGAGCCCGTCAACGAAAACCTTGCCGCCCCGTTCATTCTCCAGATTTCCCGCGGCGCGCGATCTTACACCGACAAACGCTTCCTGGAAGCGATCATCCGAGCGGCTGAGGAGGTTTTCCCGGAAGCCATCTTTGCCGTTCACCTGGATCACGGAACGGAAGAAGTCTGCTACGACGCCATCGACAGCGGTTTCTATAGCTCGGTGATGATCGACGCTTCCCACGAGCCTTTTGAGAAGAACGTCGAGATCACCAAGCGCGTGGTGGACTATGCCCACAAGAAAGGCGTCGTTGTGGAGGCCGAATTGGGCCAACTCGGCGGCGTGGAAGAAGATGTGGCGGGGAGCGTCTGCCTCACTGATCCTGCCCAGGCGGCTGAGTTTGTCCGCTTGACCGGCTGCGACTCTCTGGCGGTGGCGATTGGAACTTCCCACGGCGCTTATAAATTCACCGGCAAACAGGGAGTGCGTTTGGATCGCCTCGCGGAAATCCAGAAGGCCCTGCCGCCGGGATATCCCCTCGTGATGCATGGGGCCAGCAGTGTGCCTAAGGAATGGGTGGACCGCATCAATGCGGCTGGCGGGAAGCTTGCCCAGACCAGCGGCGTCAATGAGGCTGACTATTTGAAGGCGGCCAAGCTGGGAGTGTGCAAGATCAACATCGATACAGACGGCCGACTCGTCTGGTGTGCGATCTATCGCGAGTCCTTCCGCGATAAGCCGGAAGACTTCGATCCGCGGACGCCCGGTAAGGTATTCATGGCCGCCTATGCCGAGTACATCATCCACAAGAATCAGGTTCTCGGGTCAGCGGGTCAATTGAAAGAGGTGCGGTCTCTGTTGACGGCTCGGGTGTGAGAGACGGCACCGCAGCCCGAATCGATCTAGCGGAGCGGGGCGGTCGCGACGGTGTTCCCCTGGAAACTGGGATTGTTCTGCACCTGTGAGAGGCGGATGGCGATGAGCTTCTGCTCTCGTTTTCCGGAGGACGCCGCGGTGAAAAAGCGGCCGCCCAGGCTGCCGGGTTGATCAGGAACGCACGTTAAAAGAAGCATGTCACCCGGCGCGAGGTCCATCTTGATCGTGAGGTCATTCAGGACAATGCGGTCTCTCCGCATTTCCCACCGAACGAGTCCTTCCGTGGCAACGGGCTGAACACGGGGCTCCCCGTAATGGACTTCCGGTACGAGTTGAATACAGACCGTTGCGTCCGGCTTGGGAGCGAGCGTCATCGCGAAGACTCCTTGAGCGCGATAGACGGTCTGTCCGACGATTTGGCCGTTGCTGTCGCGCCGCAACAGCGGTAGTTCGTCATAGACCGAGGAAGCAAGCAGTTCTGCCCGTTGATGAGGCTTGGTCTGGAGGTGGCGCCGCACGGGGGCCGACTCATCAGCATTACCGGGATCTTCTATTGTTTCCAGAGTATCTTGAGTGACCGGGGCGTCAGTTAGACGGAGTAGATCGGCAAGTTCCGGCGGCAGGGGACCGGCGATCCGTCCCACTCGGAATCCGTTGCGGTAAAGCTCTTTACGGGTCTCCGCGGGAATCGCCTGCTCGTCAACACTCTTCCAGAGCTTTTCCACGATGGGATTGCCGTAAGGGACGCGTACAAAAAAGATATCCACTGCAGCGCTGTCTGTATTCATAATGGGTGGATTCAGGGGTGATTTGTGGCCCACCTGAAGCTGCGTGCATCCAGCCGCAGCCAGAAGGAGCACACCCCTCAGCACGTGCAGCGTCAGCTCGTGAATTGTTGCGCCTCTCCAGGTGCGCATGCGGAAACCAGCGTCCGTGCGGCAAACAGATAACTGAGTTAACTATGCAAATAGCCGACCTGTCCCATACGTCTTCCCACCCATAGGGGGACTTAGAGTAACGATCTTCGATGCCCACGTCAACGGCAATAGGGTCTTTATGGCGGCACGCGGCAGGGCAGCACGCGGAACTGGGTGCCTGAGCAGGACTTAGCGTGCGAGATGAGGTCCACGTGGCCAAGGCAGCGACCCGCTCGGACCGTAAGAAAACAGCGACCGGGGCAAAGGGCCCCGGCCGCCGAGAAAGGAGGAAATGGATGACGCCTTTTGTTGGTGATTGCTTCGCGGCGTCTTCCCTCAGGAATGTTCACATCGGTGGAAGTGGGGCCAGATTCACCGCCTGGATCTCGGAGACGGTGGCCGGTTTCAGACTGGCCGAATCATCCGGCTTCGGGGCAGCCTCCGGCTTCTGATCGGCAGGGCTTGGACTCGGGGCAGGTGATCCCTCACCTGAAGGAGCACAAACCCCACAGGCCTGAGCCGCCAGGCACTCCGCACACACGTACTGGACCACAGTTTTGTACACAGGCACCTCTACTTCGTATTCTTTCTTGACGAGTTTTTTGATGGATCGGGTGCGGCCGACCTGAGGTGGAACCGGGCAGGGCCGTTGGTGACCGAGGTCGTAAATCCAGCCCGACAGAATTCCGGAAGGCCGCGCGCGGGAATCGCAGGACTGGCATCCCAGGTCGCAGCCGTCGGCAGCGCCGCAGGCATCGCAGCCGGGATCGCAGGATCGCCCGGGATGGCTGGGCAACATCGTGCACACATCCGCGGCTTCCACGCACCAGCAGTATTTTTTGATCTTTTCAACGCCGCACTCGATGCGGCAGACCTTCTGTTGGCACGGTCCCGGCCGGCCACAGACAGCGCATCGCCCGGGTGAGCCACGCACCTCTGTCGGGTCACCCCCGAAAACAGGGTTCAGGGCACCCACGACGAGCAATAGTCCCGTCCACCAGTATTTTGGACTCATCGACCTATCCTCCTCGGTTGGTTGGCCTTCCTGGTATTTCGCACGAAAATCCCGACGTGTTTGTTGACTTTATGTCGGAGAGTTCTTCATCTGAGGCTCGCTTAGCAGAGCCTGTCAGAAGTCCACTTGGGCACGCATTTCGAAGACGTTGATGTCAGAGTTAGGCGCGTTGTTAGCCGGGCTCACCTGAGCATGGACGTAGTTGAACATCAACCGCATGTAAGGATTCCAGTACCAGTTGATGCCGAAGGTGTGGTCGGCAGTGGTTCCCCCGAGCACACCCGCATCGTCCAGGTCGAGCCAGGAGTACCGGTATGCCAGCTCCCAGGCACCCCAGCCGGTTTCCACGTCACCGTCACAGGTTCGCACGCGGAAGAAGTTCTCGATAGGTTTCACGCGATCAAACGCTCCTTTTTCGCGGTTGTAGGAGCGGCTCTCTCCCGTGAGGAAGTAGCTCATCTGGACATACGCCCCGTGGAAAGTGGGATCGGCGCCCGCGCTGCGATTGTAGAAGGCCACGAGATACTCCGACTGGATCGAGAACGGCCCATAGACGAAAGCGATTTCCGGATCCAGCAGGTGGTAATCTTCCACGTTGGTGATGATGCCGGTATCCACGACGCGGGGACCGACGGCAACTTCGGGACGAACCCGAATGCGCTGGTTGGGATCATCCACATCGCGATAGCTGTAACCCAAACCCAGGTGCAACAGTCCGCGGCCACTGGTCGCTTCGTCGTACCAGGGCAAATAGGTTGCCCGCATGGTAAACGCATAGCCGCCGTTATCGTTGGCTGCGTAAGGTGGGGTGTCCTTAATCGAGCGGAACCCACCGAAGGCAAAGGTCATCCGTTCGTTTTCGGAGACATGGTACGAGGCGACGCCCACATTTCGAGCGGGCACAAAGGCACTGTTGAGGGTGCTCCGTTCCATGAAGGTGATGTATCGACTCGAGGTAAGCTCTTCCAGAGAGAAGGGTTCCTTGAAATGTCCGATCTGCACGTAGTTCAACCATGGTAGGTCTTTCACGCCGATGTAAACGTCCTTGAAAGAGGTATGCTGATCGTCGGTTGAATCTCGGGCTGCGAAGTCGACTTCGATTTTGTAATTGAAGACATCAAACCCTTCTCCAAACGCCCCCAGGCGTGCCGTGCGGAACTGCACGGTATCCTGGGCGTCGCCGAATGTCGCCATACTACCGGCCCCCTGGCCGAAGGACACGGCATCGACATAGACGCGTCCGTCGACATTGACCGACATTTTTCCCGCATTTTTTTTGGCCGCCGCCGCTTCTTTCGCCTTGATGTCGGCCAGGGCCTTTTCCAACTGGGACACTCGCTGGGCCAGCTCGTCTTGTGATCCGCTGGCAGACGGCCCGGCTTGCGAGCCCACAATGTAGGCCGGATCGAGGTACTGATAGGCATTCGAAGAGTTCTGGGCCCACAGGGAGCTCGCCCAAAGAGCCGCCCATGTGGTGCCGGCGACGAGACTCAGTTTCCACCAGCATCTTCGTTGTGTGAGCATGGGAGTGATCCTCCATCCGTGGGTTTTGTCAGCTTCCTTGAAATTGGCGAGCAGGAAACAAGCGCACAGCATGACATTCCGTCGCGGGCATTTTGCTGAATCGATTCCTCATTGGCACTTGCTTTATTACACACAGCTTCCGACGCACGGCTTGCGCTTCAGGAATATTTGCTCTGAATGCCGCAGATTACCTGCACTTCCACGTTTGTGCTTTTGCGCGAAAGAGTTGCTTATCTTACCGCGTCGGTGGCCGCGGTGGTTGCGCCATCAAACCGGGGAACAATCCTGGCGAACGGCCTGTTTACATGGGATTCCGTTCAGTGCCCTCATTTTGGGGGAGCTTCTGCAAGACGGTTTTTCAACGATAATTGCCCCCGTTGTGTGAAACGGCTTTCTGCCAGGGGAATCATCGCCTAAAATGACAGGACAATCCGCATCCTCAAAAAGCATGACGGTGAGTGTCTCAGAAGGGTAATCGTCAGACCCACTGTCACTGGAATGCCAATCCCTGTACGAGATCGGTGAAATGAGCGTCCACTTGCATCGTGAACTCGACAGGCTCCGCGGACGGCTTCTCAGCTTGGCCGGGGAGGTGGAGCAACAACTTCAGAAAGCGATAACGGCGGTCCTCAATCGGGATCCGCAGTTGGCCGACGAGGTGGAAGCGGGCGACCGCAAGATTGACCAGTTCGAAGTCGAGCTCGAGGAAGAATGCCTGAAAGTCCTCGCACTCTATCAGCCCGTCGCCGCTGACCTTCGATTCCTAATTACTGTTCTCAAGATCAACAATGATTTGGAACGGGTTGGGGATCTGGCGGTCAATATCGCCCGCAAAGCCCGAACACTATCCCAGATGCCGCCCGTGCGGATGCCGTTCGATCTGGACGGCATGTGGCGAAAGGTCCAGGAAATGTTGCGGCAAAGTGTGGACAGCCTGGTTAACGGGGATGCCGATGCGGCCGAGGACGTGTGCAAGCGGGACGAAGCTGTCAATGCCCAGAAAAAGGCGATTCGCCAGCAGGTCGAGCAACTGATCGAGCAACATCCCGATCAGGTCAAAACATGGCTCCAGGTGCTGGCCGTTTCCCGCAACCTGGAACGCGTCGCCGACCATGCCACGAATATTGCCGAGGACGTCATTTATCTCGTTCGGGGCCATATTGTCAGGCATCCCGCCCGGTTCCGCGACCGAGACCAGGATTGAAACGATAAGCCTTTCGAAAACAGTGCCGCGGCGTTAGCGAACGATGACATCGCACCCTGCTCGACCGGGTCTACTCAGATCGCCCGTTGGTTCTTCGGGACATGGGCGTCCACAACGAGGCAGACGTCCCAGGCCACCGGCACTGAGCTTGGAGGCAATGAGCCGTTGACTTTCAGGTCTTGGTCCGCGAGGGATGATAGTGGTACGGTGCCGGGATATATTCCACGGTGGGCTGGCCCCGTCGGGGCTGCGGATACAACTGGAGAAGTTGCACGAATTCGGTTGGCATATCCGTGCTCACCGGCAATCCCAATTGCTGGGCCATCTCGGCGGTAAGCGGGAAATCGTGCGTCCATGTGCCTTCCGAAAGCAGTCTGGCCACTTCATCGGCCTTCTCTTCGGGCATCTTGTCGCTGAGAAGTTCTTTGACGCACATTCTGACCTGGCTGATGGCCTTTTCGGCAATGTCTGCCAGAATGAGAGTTTGGTCGTCGATCTCGTCAGGCTTTTTCCTTTGCAACACCTTCAGAACCGAGGCGGCTGGCTGCTGATTAATCTGGGGGTCCACCGGTCCCAAGACGGCATGCTTGCACATGACAATCTCGTCGGCTGCGAGAGCAATGAGAGTCCCGCCTGACATCGCATAGTGGGGGACAAATACCGTGACTTTGCCCGGCCGGTGGTGGACTGCCCGAGCTATCTGGAGTGCGGCCAGCACCAGCCCTCCCGGTGTGTGCAGGACCAGATCGATAGGGATCTGTGGGTCGGTCAGTTGGATGGCACGGATGACTTCCTCGGAGTCATTGATATCGATATAGCGAAAGATCGGAAACCCCAGAAGGCTCATCGTTTCCTGACGATGGATGAGCACGATCACCCGGGATTGGCGTTTCCGCTCGATGCGAGCGATCATCCGCTGCCGGGCCGCCTCGATCATTTTCTGGCGGAGCACCGGCTGAAGAGCAGAAAGCATGAGAAAAATCCAGAAGATGTCCATCACGTTCATCGCTGGCAATCTCCCTGAAAAGTGTTTGTTACAGCCTTAAAACGGCAGAACCTTTGCGCTCGTTCTCTCACCACTGAAGCCAGCCCAACTCGGTCTTGTATTCGTCGGGGTAACAATGGCGGCAGGGGCCACGTGATCGGAGGAAAAATGGACACAGGAGGATTCCCGCCGCAAACCCCCCAATGTGCGCCCACCAGGCAATACCGCCCACTTGATCTGAGGGCAAGAGACTTCCCACTCCATTAAAAAACTGGATCAGAAACCAGATGCCGAGGTACACAACCGCCGGGAAGGCAACGAACAACGGATAGAAGAAAACGGGAACCAGGGTGATAACGCGGGCATAAGGGTAGAGCACAAAATAGGCACCCATAACGCCGGAAATGGCCCCAGAAGCCCCGATGGTGGGAACGGTGGAGTTCGGATTGGTAAGGACATGCACGATGCCCGCGATCACGCCGCAGCAGAGATAAAACAAAGTGAACCGCAGTGGGCCCATGCGATCCTCCACATTATCGCCGAAGATCCACAGAGTCCACATGTTCCCAACGATGTGGAGCCAGCCGCCGTGGAGAAACATGCTCGTCAAGAACGGCCAGTAGTCCAGCCGCATTCCCAAGAAGTAGGCCAGTTCCGGATGGGTGTAGCGATACGGGACGATGCCGAAGTGGTGGAAAAACTGTTCCAGGACGGGTGGAGGAAGTTCAAGCTGGAGAAGAAATACCAGAGCGTTGGCTAGTATCAGTATGTACATCGCCACGGGGGTGTTGCGGCTGGGAATGGTGTCATAAAGTGGGATCATTGTCTCGCACCCAGCATATGTCTTTGTTGTCTTCCCGAGCAAACCAAACCTCGCATTTCAAATGACTGTCTCTCTCATTTTCAAAAACTCGAGCTTATGGTCAAGAATGTGGGCGGCTCAATCGTTCCCACTTTTTTCTCTTGCGAGAAAGAAACGTACGCCTTGGGCAGGAGCGAGATTCGCTCGCTAGGGTCGTAATACCGTCCGCATTCTGACATTGCACAGAGCGTTCCAATAACTGGGCTCGGTCTGGTTGGTTCGGTGCCTGTTTAGAAGTAGGGGCAATTCATCAATTGCCCCGACAAGACGTTGAACCTCTAGACGCTCGCAAGTCCTTACAAAAAGGTCGCGGGATCAGCGTGAGTCCTCCAGTTCAGAGAGCGTCGGCACAATGGTGAGGAAAAGGCAACCACACTACTACAGATGCCTGGGAGAAGTTGCAACACAGCACGGTATGCGGTTTCTCACGCCGTGTTGTTTGTCATATTGCAAAGGGCGTGGTTCGCCGAGCGTTCTGTTCGGTGTGTCCGAAAAAGCCACGATTTTGCCGTGATTGGAACCGACCTGGCGTCCCGGCAGTCAATCGGCGTTGCCATCGTTTGTCGGGACGTTGGAAGAGCCTGGATCTGAGGACGAGCATTCAGTTTGGGAAGATTCTGAGAATAACCGTTGGCGGATTTCTCGTTCGCGTTTTTTATCCTGACGATTGAACCACCAGACGATGATTCCAATCAGCACCACCACGACCACCACAACACTGGTGAGAATCGTCGTCACCGTGCCCACCCGGCGGGCTGATGCCTCGGTGGCCAGACGCACTGCTTCACGCCCTATGAGAAGGGGTGCCAGTTGCCACGCATTGCGCGGGGTGTTCGGTGATAGCGCTGCCTGGGGTCGAAATGCCCAGGTCTTCATAAAGAAACCTGCCACCGCGAGATTCACCGCGTATCCCGGCCCTTCGCCGGGCAGGACCCCATGGGGAAGGTAGCGCACGCAGAAGACAATCGGGTAATTCTGGGAATCGTCAGTGAAAAGATAAATTGTGTAATAGTGGTCGATCCCAAAACGTTTTCGGATATCGGCATCTTCGACGGACACTTTCTCGATGCGTCTGGCCGTCCCGTAAAGCGCAAACAGCTTGCCCTGCTGGTGGGCAGGGTCATTGAACAGAGGTACCACTGAAAACGTCGATTGACCGAGTCGGGCCAGTTCCGCCTGGGCCTCTTGCAGTAACTGGCCAGGTTCAGCACGGTCCACTGCAGCCAGAAGCTGATAGAAGCATTCTCGGTCTTTTCCCGTCAGACGATACTTTTCCAGGGGATCTGAGAGCGGTTCCTCTCCACTTTCGGAAGGTGCTTGGGGGGCAACAAAACGTTGTGGGGAGGTCTCCAAAGCAACGTCGTCAAACAGACTGCAATCCATTCCTAAACGGCCCAGCAGATTATTGGGAAACCAACCCGGGCGAGCGGTGACAAGCGTGGGCACCGGCCTGGGGTGCGTCTCCGCGAGTTTGAGAAACAGCCCCCGGATCACGGTTTTTTCGCGGAGCTGCCTCATCGTTTTCCACGCCCGCGGGATATCACGCGCATACACGAGATACTCAGCGTCCTGGTCTGTCACAACGCGGCAGGAGTAATAGTGTTCCAGACCCAACCGCTCGGTGAGTTCTTGTGGCACCGGAACCTGCATCCATTTCGTTGCCGTCCCCTCAATTTCCAGGAGTTTTCCCCGACAGGCCCGGGAATCGGGCGACACCGCATTCCAATCCGGAGGCGGTTGTTTCCATTCTTCGAGCTCTGTCGGCTGGAACATTCGGATATGAAACAGAAGCCGCAGAAGTAGTTCGCCCTCCTGGGGTTGCAAGGGTCGGCCGTCTTCCAGTCCCTCCCACATGCTGTCGCTGATTCCCAAACGTTGGAGGAACGCACGCGGCCCAGTTAGTGACGATGGCTCAGGGGTACCGTGTTCCCTGCCGGAGTGGGCAGATGTTTTGAGAGGTTGCGGAGATGTTTTCTCGCCTGACGGTTGAGGCGAGCCGCTCTCTTCGGCAGCGATGAGGGTAAAACCAGCCCAGGCCGTCAAAAGAAACGTCGCTATTCGCGCCACCGTTTTCGCGGACACAGCAGATTCCTTTATTTGGCGAGAAATTCCGTGGACTTGGCAGTTGCGTTTTCGTTGCGGTCCTGATTGTCGTCGGCATTCGCCTGTCTCAGAACTGATTGATGGTCTGAACTCCCCGACGTTTTGGGGAAAAGCCTCTTTTCACGGACTCGCAACACGTACCAAAGAAAGAGAACGGTCAGAACAGCCGCGACGACGACGGCTACCAACGGGTTGGGGGGTGACTCTGCGGGCAGCGGGGATTGTGTGATGATCGGTTCCCAGCGAATGGACGGGGCCAGCACCACCGGTGCGAATCGCAGGCCATCCTTGGCCTGGTAAGCCCACCGCTTGAAAAAGACTCCTCTGATGGCCGCCGGTTCTGAAATGCGTTCGCCGCGGGGGAAATGCTCGGGCAAGCGCAGGCAATAAACCACGATGGGGTCATTTTCTTCTTCAGGACAAACCCATAACTGGTAATATTGAGAGATCCCCACGTCATTCGGAGGTGCGTGCAGGGGAAAGACGCCCATGACTCGACCGCGAAACTCGACGAGCTTGCCCCGGTAATCTCCTGGACGTCGGTACAGTTGGGCGAACGTGACACGTTGCGCGGGGGCTCGCCACAGCTCCGCGGCGGACACGTCCTGAAGGATCTGCAAAGTTCCAAACCAGGGGCCTTTCTCTTTGCTGCGGAAAGGGGCATCGTCACTGACCGATGAAAAATCTAACCTGGCAAGGCGCTCCTCGAGCGGCAGGGTCTGCCCACGCTTATCCTGTGAACTTCCCGAGCCAGCCTCTTGGACTTGGGTGCCATTGTTCTCCCGCAGAGAGACGGAGATGCCGTCAGCCACGACGCTCTCCTGCATAACGTGATTTGAATGCACAGGAGAGCTAGATCGCCGGGCCAGGAACCACTGCGGAACAATTGCTACCATGCCCAGCAGAAGTACCCATAACAGCAGTTGCCACTGCTGTTTCGGGGAGGGCAGGGGGGGTGACCGACGGTATCCGTCAAAACGAACCATGGGAATCACCAAGGGAGAATCATGGACTCCCAGGAGAGCAACCGCCTGCCTTTGCCTTCGCCCGGGATGCCATTGACACCGATCGATGTTGTATATCTCCGACCCGGGTTTCGCCGTTTCACATCCACACCCATTTGCCGCCGGCATGACGGCTCTGCGATCCCCGGTCGTGGCGATTGTTGTTTTTCACTGGTGCCTTAACGCGATTCCTGAACCTCCTGGCGGATAATGCGGAACGGCTCGAACAATCCATAGGCAATTGTATCATACGCCGTTCCCGGCGGCGGTCCCTCGGCCGGGCCCTGGGCAAAAGCATGGGGCCAGGCGGATCCCCGAATGGTGCCCGCATGATGAGGTCCCAGCGTGTTCTTGAGCGTGCCCGTCACGACGACGGCTATTTCATTTTCACCGTCCTTGAGGAGCGGCGTGATCTCGCACCCATACGGTGGCCGATAGATCACCCCCGCTGGCGTGTCATTCACAAGCACCTGGGCGACGGAACCGTTCCACGCTCCCAGTCGAACAAGCCAGCGTCCGTCGGCCCGAGACTTTTGCACTGTCGTGCGGTAAGCTACCCGGCCTGGATAAAGTGGGCAACCCTGAGCATTCCAAGCCTCTCCAACATGCAAATCTTGAGGCGAGGTAATGACAAAACCTTTTTCGGCCGGGGTGACTGAAAAGTCGCCCAGCACATAGGCCGCGGCGGCCTCGTGAAACATCGTCATGGGAGAGGCGGTCGCCGTGACCAAATTCTCGCCCACCTTCACCAGCCCGGTGATGTCGATTTTGCCGAAGCTCTTGTCCAGCCACCAGCCGCTTGGCGGGGGAACCGGCTTGCCATTGCAGGTCACGGTGTAAAGGTCAGGCCTTTCCAACACGAGCCAAATCTGATTCGGAATTTTTTCTTTGATTTCAAAGCGATAGGTTAGTTGGAATCCGCTATCGGGCGGGAACTGCCTGCGGATGATTTCGTCCCGAAATTGCACGGCCCGATCCCACGGATTGCCTGGCAACCCGTGTTTCTGAAAGATCCAATTGCAGGCCGGCGCGAAATACATGCCCTGACGCACTTCATCCTGGATTTTGACGTCGAAATAGTCGAGCGTGAGCAGATTGGGGTCGAGCCGTTCTGCATGGATTGGCCCCAGGGCAATCTCTTCTTCCGTGGTTGGTGCCTCAGGTGCGGGCGTATTGGCCCGATGGCTGAGAAAGAGCACAAGGGAACCAATCGGCGGAAGGTCGAAGGCAATTTCTATTGCTTCACCTTTCAGGACGAATGATGCAGGGCGAACCTCGCCCGTCTCCAGGTCCCAAACTTCGGCACCCAGATACCGGGCATGGATGGTCCCGGCAGCATGTTCGGAGTCGCTCGTATTGACGAGGAAAAGAATCTCCCCGTCCTTGAGCCGTCTTCTCTGATGGAGCAGCAAACCTCGCCGGCCTTCCTGTTGCGCAATCCGCACCGCCTGATCCTGCCGTTGGTCCAGCAGCTCCGGCAACTCGTTCTCATCCACCTTTTTCCAGCCGGGAAGATCCCTGCACTCTTTCAGGGCCTCCGAGGGACGGCCATCAACGAGTGTCGGGCCGTCCCCACAAACCAGAACCGTGCCGCCGGCCAAAAGGAATTGCCTGAGAAGGTCAAGGGTTGTTTTTTCGAGGTTTTTACAGGTTTGAGGCAGCACAACGGTGTGATACTTCCGTTTTCCCACCACCAGGTACCCGTCCTGGACCTTGCCCAGATTGGCCATGATGTGTTCACATCCAAGGTCATACTCGATCTGGCCGAATTCCAGGCTTTTGACCAGGTTGAAGAAGTTTTCGCCGAGCTGTTCCAGGTGGGAGGACGTTGCCCGGTCCACCTGATAGAGCCACGCCGTGCTGGTGGGTTCCAGGATCAGGATTTCGTTAACGCGCTCACCGCTGGAAAGCACGAGCGAGAGCCGGGTGAGATAGTCGGCAATGACATGATACAAGGACCACCAGGGCTCGTGGTAGGAAAAGGACTGTGGATGATCCATCTTGCGGGCGCCGCGGATGGTGACGTAAGAGAGGTGCTCATCAAAGGTGTTGACGCCCAGCACTCCCAGCCAGTCCGCGATCCGCTTCATGTCCTGAAAGCGGAGGTCCCATCCACCGGCCCCATACAGTTCGCACAGAGTGCGGGTTCGCCCACACTGGTCGGCCGCACTGGAGAGCTCCCGCACCGCCCGAATGTTGCCGAATTGTGCGTGTGTGTGTTCCGCATATTGATTCATCAGGCAATCGATGGCAGGTCGCTGATGCCAGGCATACATGGCCATGTTGTCAGGGACGAACCGGCAGAGCGGCCATTCGTGTTCCCAGTAATGTCCGGTGAATTCCAGTTGATGTTTTTCGCACCACTCAAAATACGGGCGGGCCCATCGTTCGACGAACAGATCCAGGAGTAGCCGATAGTAATCATGGCGAACTTTTTTCCAGTCGCCCACCGAGTGCACCAGAGCGGGCAGGTGATCGACAAGGTTGTATCCGAATCGTTTTTCAAATTCCTCGGCGAGGTCCTCGGTCCAGGTGAGCTGGCCCGCGGAAAGCAGCCGTGGCTCGTCGGTGAATGATCCCGGTATTCTCTTGCCAAACGCTTCTCCGACTTCCCGCCGGTAGGCTTCCAGCGTGACTTGCAGAAACTTTTCCGTCACTCCGGGAAAAAGAAGATCCACGTAGGCCCGACCGCCGTGCCATGGGGAAGGTTCGGCTCGCACCAGTGAAAACACCAGGTACTGGCCATCAGGAAGGGGCTTTTTCTCCTTAATGATGGGCGTTACATTTTCGTAACGATCGGTTTCCAGACGGAACACGGCGACGGCGTGGGGATCAATGTCCTGAACGCGTTTGACCTGTTTGACACTGAGGCCGCGTCCCACCGACTCCGGCATCAACTCGGGAACCCAGCCCCCGGCGAATCCCGAGGGATAAGAGTTCTCGTCGTAAATCCATACGTTCATGTCCAGTTTTTCCGCGGTGTTTAGCGCCAGCTTCCATAGACGAAACCATTCCTCGGAAAGGTAGGGAGTCATCAGTCCCGGACGCGGATGGACGAACACCTGCCTGACATGCTGGGAGGCAAGGTCCTCCATTGTGCCCACGATCTGCTCGTCCGTCAGCATGTCATTCCATACCCATAAAGGGGCGGAAGAATACTCCCGGGGCGGCTCGGACAGAAGTTGCTTCACCTCTTGCGAATTTTGCGGCACAGCCAACACAGCAGACTGGAACGACACCACTGTGAATGCCGCCGCGATAACTGCTTGCACCCTTTTCCGCTGGCTCTGGTCCCTCCACATGGTTGAAGTCCTTTGAGCACGAGGAATTGCTCCCGGAAGCATCGTTTTGAAAAAACGCGAATTTCGGCGATGCCTTTCTGATGGTTGCATTTGCCCCCCCGCTACGGCCGTAATAGCTCGATTTTAACGTAGAACGCCCCGCACAGGTCGTTTCCTTCGCTATCCTGGAACCATGCCTGGAGCTGGGTATCTCCCTCGGGTAATTCCATTTCAAAGGGTACGCCGATTGCATCGGGAGAGGTTTTGGCTCGCATCTCGTGTGTTCCAATACGAAGAACAGCGCCGTGGATTGGAAGGGCCTTTCGGTTTGTGATGACGTTTACCAATGAGCGCCCGGCAACCGTCTGTTTGGGACCCGGCGAACCGAGCGGTTCCTCCGTGTGGAAAGGCCAGCGGCGCAGTTCAATCCGGTAGAGGCCGCCCCGCGTTATGCGTATATGGAACGGTCCCCCCCGCGGACCGCCCTCGGCCGCCGAAACGCGGTGGTGATTATCCACATCGACGCCTGCCCAGTAATTCGATGAAAGGATGACCGGGTTTTCCTGTTCTGTTCCCACAAGGATGGGCTGGTATTCGTACACCCTCTTTTCCACGCCCGACCACCAATCTTCATAGAACGCGCGCATCCTGGCCACAATGTCCGGGCGCTGGGTGCTGAGGTCCCTTGTCTGGGCACGGTCCTCTGCTACGTTGTACAATTCCTTGCCATGGACGAGTCGCCACGGGCCCCAAACCACGCAGGCGTCGTACTTGACAGCGCGAACCCTGCCGCCGTATTGAACGACAAACATGCGGTCCGGCAGCGTGGCATCTGGATTTCTCAGCACGCTCGCCAGACTGAGACCGTCGAAACGGACACCCTCGGGAGTAGAAAGGCCGCACAATTCGAGCAATGTCGGCAGAATGTCCTGAATCTGCGTCGGCTGGTTGACCTCCCGGCCACCCTGGATACCTCCCGCTGGCCAGCGGATGAAACAGGGGACACGGTGTCCACCGTCGTAGTAACTGCCCTTGCCTTCTCGGAGACCGCCGTTGTACACCTGCCTGCCCGCCGTCCCGCCGTTGTCGGTCATAAAGATGACGATCGTGTTGTCGCGAAGCCCCGTCTCCTGGAGCCAGTTTTCCAGGCGTCCCATGTTCTCATCGATGTTGGCAATCATGCCGAAGAAATTAGCGACATTTGGTCGCACCAAACTCTGGTACGGTGCAGCATCTTTTTCCTGGGCCCACAGGGGACCGTGCGGTGCGTTCGTCGCGATGTAGCACAGAAACGTCTCTTTCTGTCGGGCGCATTCAGACATCCACTCCAGCGCCTTGTCGAACCAGAAGTCGGTACAGTAGCGGTTCGCCTGCGCGACACGGTTTTCCTCTCGATAGCGAATGTTGACACAGTCGTTGTCAAACTCCACGTCCGAGGCTACTCCCCACCCGCCGAACCAGATGGCCTTGTCAAAGCCACGGTCGAATGGCCGGTCAGGGTAATGGTCTCCCAGGTGCCATTTGCCGAACTGCCCGGTGCGGTAACCGTTTTTTCGGAAGAGTTCGGCCATCGTGGGGATTTCGCGCCAGATCATATTGGTAGCTGCGGGTACGCTCCGTGCACCGTTACGGAGGGCGTCCAGGCCAGTCATGAGCTGGCCGCGGGTCGGAGTGCAGACCGGGGACACGTGAAAATCCCTCAGGCGGACACCTTCGCGGGCAAGGCGATCGATGTTGGGAGTGAACAGGATGGGATTTCCATGACAGGAAAGATCGCCAAAGCCCTGGTCATCCGTCAGCACGATGATGACGTTGGGACGCGAAAGAGGTGCCGTCACGGATTGAGCCCGGGGCCCACCCACTGGCTGCTGTTTCGGGAGAGAGAGTTTCCGGGGATCCAGGACTACGTGGCGGATCCTTTCCCGCTTCCAGGTGTAAGTAATATGGACCAGACCGTCGCGGGTTTGAATAACCGCAGGGTAGCTGAACTCTTCCGGTTCATCTTCCAGCGTCAGGACTTCCTTCCAGTCCACGCCGTCTTGGGAAAGTGCGACGCTCAAGGGTGAACGACCCCGAGTGGTTGGGTTATAGACCAGCAGTTGACGTCCGTCGGCCAGGGTCACGGCGTCGATGCCTGAGTTCGGGTTTGGGACAACAGTGCGCTGGACCGGTGTCCACGTATTTCCTCCGTCGTAAGACGCCGTCCAGAAAATACGCCCCTGCCGTGTTCTGCCAATGGCGACCAGTCTGTTGGGTGCAACCTGCAGGATGCTAGGCTGAATCGCGTCGAGAATTTCAGCACCATCAGGCGGGCTCACCTTGGTCCAGGTTTGGCCATGATCTTTGGTGATTTCAAAATGAATGCGCCATCGGCTGGGTCGTTCCGGTGTTTCCGTGCTGGAGGGGCAAATCCAGGTACCGTCTTCCAGCTCCAGCGGCTTGTTCTTGATCGGCCCAAGAAACCCGTCGGGCAACCGGACGGCAGGTTGCCATGTTTTGCCGTTGTCGGGGCTCTCTTTGACCATGCCCCACCAGCGACTTGGGCTGGGACCCACTTTGTAGAACAGGTAGATTTTGCCGTCTCGAGGGCGGAAGAGAACAGGGTTCCAGCAGGGATAGCGGCGACCATCCGCCTGCTCGCCCGTGGCCACCTGGACCGGCGCCGTCCATCGGCCGGCTTCGGATCGGCTCAACCAGATGCCCACATTTTCGGCGCCTTCCCGATCGCCTCCAAACCATGCCGCCAAAAGACCGTCTTCCGTCTCCACGATTGTCGATGCGTGACAGCTCCGAAATGGGGCGGTCTCGAAAATGAACTCCTTTTGCACGATCGCACCATCGGGAGATGCCTCGGCTGCGCTGGCAGGCTGACTGCCCGCCACCGCGGCACACACCAGCCCCATTGCCAGAGGAAACAGCCAGGACGGTTGTAATGCTGTGCTCATGCAAGCAACTCCCAGAAAAAATCGATTCCTTCAAAGCGCAAGGCGCCTGAGACAGGAGGCACACATTCCTGTGACGAAAGCGTGGTCCCAGCGGCTCCACCACCCCAATCCATCTCCGCCCGTATTGAATCGCTGTCCCCGGACATACTACTTGCTTGTGTGACGGCTCGCAACCGTGCCGTGCCTCTGGGACCTGGAAGGGCAGACTTGTCGTAGCCAATGGCATGGGACGGTCGGTCCCAAGTTGACGAGGTGGACCTGACAAGCAGGTCCCTCCGAGGGACGGAGGGACCTGCCCGCCGTGCCGGACGATACGCGCACAAGCGGGTGCCTGGCTCCGCCTCCTTTTTTCCAGCGACTGGAAAAAATCGCGCCCCTTTAACTTGCCTGTGAAACATTTGTTTAATACAATCGTTTGAAGGATAGTGGAAATGGAGGGGTTCCAGATTAAGGGAATCGCCTCGTCCGGGATGGCTGAGAGGAGGGCGTCCGACAAAGGACTCATCCGCTGAGTATGTCGCATTTCCCTGAAGATACGAAAAGCCGCCTGTTGACCGCCGCCGGTGAGTTGTTTGCCGAACTCGGATACGAGGGGGCCACGGCCCGGCAGATTTGCGAACGAGCGGGTGTCAATATCGCTGCTATCAACTACCATTTCAAGTCCAAAGAGCATCTCTATGTGGAGGCCGTAAAGGCGGCGGCGCCGCTGTTTCGTCCGGAGGAAGCCGATCTTGAGCGACGTCTGGAGGAACTGAAGCAATCAGGGGACCGGCATCAGGCTGCGCAACTGCTCGCTGATTACATCCGGCTGATGACGCGCCACATGATCGCCGAAGTCGTGCCGGAGTGGAAAGTCAAACTCATGATGCGGGAAATGCTCGAGCCGCACGAAAGCTGTTGCGAGTTTTTCCGGCAGCACATCCAGCGCAACTTTACAATTCTGCTGGGAATACTGGAGATACTATTTCGTGAGGAAATGCCACCCGAGCGCAGAATTCAAACCGGCCTCAGCATCGTCGCGCAGTGCCTGCACTATCGCATGGCCCACGATGTGCTGGAATTTCTGGTGCCACCGGAGCTGAGGGGCAAATTCACGGCCGAAGATGTTGCCCGACACATCATTGAGTTCACATTTTCGGCCCTCGGTTTGACGTTGCCGTTTGTCACCCAGTGGACGCAGGAAGCTGCTTCCTCCGCGAATGCTGGCAACTGAGAGGGCAAATCGGGTAGTTGTCTTTTACCAAGTATGCCGCGGATGTGTAGACATAAACAAATGAGCTGAAATGAGAAAATGGGGCTTTGTCGCAGATTAAATTGGGGATCGCGGGGCACGTGTTATCCAAGCACTATGAGCTTCGGCGTTAATCCAGTTTCTGTCAGAGGAATCGGTTCATGTTAGGGCGAGCTCGGGCGTCGCATTCAATAACGGTCCTGGAAAGGATCATCAATATTGTGGTACCGCCCCTCGTTGTGGCGCTTGGGGTGGTGGGGTTTTTGGTCTTGAAGGCACTCAGTAAACCCGTTCCCCGAGAGGTTCCCGAGCAGCCTCTGCCAGTGGTCCAGACGGCACGGGTGGTGAGGCATTCTGGCGGGCTGGAATTGGCCACGGATGGGCTTGTCGTTCCCTATCGGGAAATCCAACTGGCGGTCGAGGTGGACGGACGCATCGTAGAGAAAACACCCCAGTGCGAAGCGGGAACGTTCGTCACCAAGGGGACCCTTCTTCTGCGCATTGACAAGACAGACTACGAAATCGAGGTGAATCGCCTCCGCGAACAGTTGCGGCAGGCAGAAGCCGCGCTGGCAGAATGGGCGGTTGATGTTCAAAACACGCAAAAGCTTCTGGAAATCGCCCAGCAACAATTGGAAATAGCGAAACGTGATTATCAGCGGGCAGAGCGCCTTTTCGGAAGCAACGCCATCCCGCAGGCAGAATTTGATAACGCGAGGAAATCACTTCTTCTGGCCGAGCAGGAAGTGGTCAATCTCGAAAACCAGCTTCGCACGAAACAGGCTTCCAAGGATCGACTGGAGGCTGTGCGGGATCAGGCGGCCGTGCAACTTCAGAAGGCCGAAATTGACCTGGCCCGCACAGAAATTCGCGCACCTTCTGATGGAGTGGTGGTGAGCGACCTGGTGGAAGAAAACACCTATGTGCGGAAGGGGACGACCGTTCTCACTTTCGAGGACACATCCTGTGCACAGGTCAATTGCCAGTTGACGATGCGACAGGTGGCCTGGCTGTGGGCCATGCTGGAGGGATCTTCGGTGGATGCAAAGTTGGCCACAGGTGAAGCCTACAAAGTCCCCAAGCTTCCCGTGACGGTGGAGTACGAATTGGACGGGCGGGTCTTCTATTGGGAGGGCACACTGGACGGCTACGAAGGTTTGGGCGTGGACGATCGGACACGCATGGTCCCCTGCCGGATTCTGGTACCGAATCCGACAGCGGTGAAATCGAAGGTCGTCGCCGATACTGTCCCTGAGGCTGCCGGGCCCGCCAGGCAGCCCCCAGCACTGGTTCGCGGGATGTACGTGGCCGTGCGGATCCATGTCAATCCGAAGATGACGGTCCTTCGCGTTCCCGAACAAGCGCTCCAGCCGGGCAACGTGGTGGGACGGGTGCGGGATGGAAAGCTCCGCATGGTGCCGGTCGAGTTTGCCCAGGTGGTCCCGGAAGGAGCTCTGATCATCGCGCCTCCGGAATTACTCCGGGAAGGTGATAGCGTCGTGGTATCTCCCACCCCCTTCGTGGAGAACAATCCCTTGGCCTTCTCTGACGAGGGACTTCCTGTCGAGGTGCAGTCGGTCCTATGAAATCCATTCTCCGCTGGTCGATTCGAAACTCCCCCGCGATGAACACGCTGCTCATCGGCATCGTGGTCGTGGGGTTGCTGAGTCTATTCCGGATGCGTCGGGAGGTCTTTCCCGAATTCAACCTCGACATGATCCTCATCACGGTACCCTATCCCGGTGCCAGCCCCACCGAAGTGGAGGAGGGGATCTGTCAAAAAATCGAGGAAGCTGTGCGCTCCGTGGCCGGGGTAAAAAAAACCTACGGAGTGGCACGCGAAGGGGCCGGATCAGTGATTTTGGAATTGCGAAGTGACGTCGCGGATCCGCAACGGGTCCTCGACGAAGTTCGCTCGGAAGTGGACCGCATTCCCAGTTTTCCGGAACTCGCCGAAAAACCCGAGGTTCGGCTCATCACTTTTCGCCGGGCTGCGATCACCGTGGGAGTGATCGGGCCCGATTCGGATGATCCCCGCGCTGAACGGGCGCTCCGCGAGCTGGCGGAAAAAGTCCGGGACGAACTGGTCGCGCTTCCCAACGTCAATCAGGCAGACCTGATGGGGGTTCGCCCGTACGAGATTTCTATCGAAATACCCGAACATGTCCTCCGCAAATACGGGCTGACGTTGCAACAGGTGGCCCAGATCATCCGCCGGGAAAATATTGAGGTCCCCGGCGGGACGCTTCGATCGCATGCTCAGGAAGTTCTTCTCCGTGGAAAAAACAAGGGGCTGACGGGCAAGGAGATCGCTGAAATCCCCCTCATCACATCGCCGGATGGGACGATCCTGCGGCTCGGTGATGTGGCCACAGTTCGCGATGCCTTTGCGGATACGACGGCCTTCAGCCGGATCAACGGTCATCCGGGGATGGCCATCGTTGTTAGCAGTACGTCTGACGAGGACATCATCAAGACCACGCATGATGTTCATGAATATGTTGCCAGGAAAAAGTTGCCGCCGGGATATCAACTGGTGACCTGGGGCGATTTCTCGACCTACGTGCGGGATCGCCTCAATTTGCTGGCCCGCAATGGCCTGCAGGGGCTGATCATCGTCTTTGTACTCCTTGCCATCTTCCTGGAGATTCATCTGGCGTTCTGGGTGGCCCTGGGCATCCCCATCGCGATGCTGGGAACGGCGATCATCATGCAATGGAGCGACCAGACGCTCAACATGATGTCGATGTTCGCGTTTCTGATGGCCTTGGGTATGCTCGTCGATGATGCCATCGTGATCGGTGAAAACGTTTATGTACACCGACAGATGGGCAAGAACTACATACAGGCGGCGGTGGACGGCACGGCCGAGGTGATTCCGTCCGTCACCACCTCAGTCATGACGACTGTGATTGCTTTTGCGCCGCTGTTCTTTGTGCCCGGAATTATGGGGAAATTCGTTTGGCTTTTGCCCTTTGGTGTGATCACGATGCTCCTGGTCTCCTTGGCAGAGGCGATTTTCGTCCTGCCCTGCCACCTTGCCCACGACCCGCGTCATCGCCGGGAGCGTGAACGCCGCCTGATGGAGCTGGAAGATTCCGCAGATGAGCAGGCTGCCGGAGGTGATGTTCCGGTCATACGAGGTCGGCGGCGTCGCTGGCTGGTGCTCCTCTGGCGAATGGCCAGTGTCGTTTTGATGGCGGCCGTTTTGATGTTTCTCGCCAGTGGTACCGTGCCGGGTGAGATTGCCTGGATTGTCTGGACGGCCATCGTGCTGGCCGTCGGAATTCCCCTCCTCGGGCTGTATTTACCAGCGATTGAGAAATTCACTAATGCGGTTAACTTCTATGCGGATTCGGTACTGCAGAGATTTATTGACCGGGTTTACACGCCGGTTTTGAAGTTGGCTCTTCGTTTCGCTCCGGTTAGTTTCAGTGTCGCTCTGGCTGCGTTGATCACGGCCTTGGGCCTTGTGGCATCGGGACTCGTTCCCTTCATTCCCTTTCCCAAATTGGATTCGGAATCCCTGGAAGCCAATGTTTACTATCCCGCAGGCACGCCTGAGGAGGTTACCAAGCGGGCGACTGCTGCGATGGAAGAGGCGATCTGGGAGATCGACCGGGAGTGGCGTGACAAAGGGATTCCGCTTGTCAAAACAGTTTATCGGGTAGTCGGAGAGACGTCGGCGGGGGCACTTCGGATAGGGAACGAACTTCCCACGGGCAGCCATTCGGGAAAGCTGGAAGTGGAACTCGTCAACGCCGAACAGAGACCCGTCACGAGTGAAGTGATCGTGAAGCTGTGGAGAGAAAGGGCGATGAAGCTGGGGCGGAATTTCCCCGGGGCGGAAAGCGTGACATTTCAAAGCCAGTCGCGGGGGCCCGGGGGAGCGCCCATCGAGTTCCGGCTCCTTGCACCCGTCCACAAAATGCAGGAACTGGAAGAGGTCGTGGAAAAATGCAAGGCGTATCTCGCTCAGGTTCCCGGCGTGTTTGACATCCAGGACGACGCGCGGGCAGGAAAGTGGGAATTCCAGATAAAAACCAACGATAAAGCCAAGGCACTGGGGGTAACCCTGGCCGATCTGGCAGGTACCATCCGCGCTGCTTATTACGGTGAAGAGGCCATGCGACTCCAGCGCGGCCGCCACGAAGTCAAAGTGATGGTAAGGTATCCGGAAGATGAACGCCGATCCCTGGCGCACTTTGAGGACATCCGCATTCGCGCGGGAAATGTGGAACGCCCCATTACAGAACTGGCTCAAATCAATATTCAGCGCGGTTATTCGCAGATCAACCGCATGGACCAGCTGCGCGCCATCGCCATTACGGCTGACGTCGATGAGGCCGTGGTCAACTCGCAGAAAATCGTGGAGGAGCTGAAATCAAAAGTGATCCCGCAATTGCTCGCCGATCCCCGCTATTCGGAGATCCAGGTGCGCTGGGAGGGAGCACAGGAGCAGACCAATGAATCCATCCAGGCGATGATTTGGGGATTACTCGTTGCGCTGGTCGCCATGTTCGCGCTGCTCACACTGGAATTCCGTTCCTACTTCCAGCCGATCATCATTCTACTCATCATTCCGTTCGGGCTGGTCGGGGCGATCGTGGGACACGTGGTCATGGGAATGCCGTTGACTTTGATGAGTATCTTTGGAATGGTCGCTTTGACGGGCGTGGTGGTCAATGACTCGATCGTGCTGGTGGATTTCATCAACATGCGCGTTGAAAACGGCATGTCGGTGAAAGAAGCCATTGTCGATGCGGGAAGGCGGCGTCTTCGGCCGATCATGCTCACATCGGTCACCACGATTGGTGGGCTTGCACCATTGGTCTTCGAGCGATCCGCGCAGGCCCAGTTCCTCATCCCCATGGCTGTGACAATTTGTTTCGGCCTGGCGTTCACCACCGTCCTTTGTTTGCTGCTGGTTCCCGTGGTGTATCTGCTCTATAGCTGGATCATGCCGGTGAGGGTGATCGAAGAACTGCCGGAAGAGGCTGTTCCCCGCGGTGCGGAGAGTGAGAGAATCCTGCAGCGAGAGCCAGAAAGTGAACGTGCGGCGATTGTCGAGTCGGCGTTTTCGATGGAAGAACCGGCAGAAACATCCGAGCCGCTCAACGCACCGCGAAGTTTCTGACGGTCTCGCCACTATTTTTGAAATAAAGCTTTGTAAGCCCCATCATAAATAGAGCAGCGCGCGAATGTCTGGTCCTTTTTCGGTGCTGGCGGCCGACTGGTAAGGCGGAAAAAGCGGGTGTGCTGAACTCTGCCCGATACCTGTTCCACCCGGGAAGCCGGTTCCCTCTCACCTGTTTATCCGATTTGGTAGAATGACGCGAACGGTGGAGGGACAGGATCTTTGCAAGCCAACAACCAGCAGCAGGAGAGTTTGTGATGAATCTGCGAGAGGAACGCTACGCCCGATTTGCTCTGGTTCGCGAGATGATGGAAACACCGGAGATTCTCGCCCGATTCGATCCTGCCGTGGCCGACGAAGCCTGCCGGATTGTGGAACAGACGAAACGGCTGTTCCTCACGGGCGAGGGTTCCAGCAGAATTTTCCCGGCCAAGAATTTGATCTACGAGAATTTGCGACGCGGCGGGATATGGACAATCGCCACCGACGGTGCCCGGCAGGCCCACGAATACCGCCTTCAGGACTTTACGGTCTTCGCGGCCAGTAACAGCGGCAAAACCAAAGAGGTCATTTCCCTGTTCATGAAGCTGGCCGAAGAAAACCATCCGCGTCGGTTGGGGTTGACGGCCAACAAAGGTGTCAAACTCGAAGAGGTAAGCACCCAGTGCTACCACCTCACATGTGGTCCGGAAAACGCCGTGGCGGCCACGAAAAGCGTGGTTGAACAGGCGCTGTTCTATCGGGCACTTCTGGCCCAGGCAGAGGGTGACGACCTGCTTCGCGTTTCGCGCACTGAAGCGGCGGAAGCAGCCCGCCACGTTCTGGAAATGTCGATTGATCCTGGTCTGATTGAAAAGCTGGTGGCGGCACCGCTCATTTATTTTGCCGGGCGAAATAACGGTGTGGCGGAAGAGCTAACTCTCAAGACCAATGAAATCACACGGAAAAAGAGTGATTTTCTGGAAGGCACCTACGCTGTCCACGGCATCGAAGAGGTGATGGATGCCAATGAAGTGATGGTGGTCATCGATCTTTTCCCGGCCGAAATGGAAAAATTCCAGCAGGTGCTGGCGGAAAAAGTGGGTTTGACGATCATTGCCATTGCGGCCGAACCGACGATTTTCCCCACCATTCAGATTCCCACGGTGCCCGGCTATGAAACGGTCCTCCAGCTTTTGGCAGGCTGGAATCTGCTTGTAGAGGTGGGAGTTGCCATGGGAATCGACCTCGATAAACCGGTGCGGGCCCGTAAAATTGGCAACGAATTTCAACCCGGCTGACGTCATTTCTCAGGAGGAAAGAACGGAAAGCGTCAGCCTGGCGTTTCTTCACAGCACTGCGGGCGGGGTGTCGGCGTAGCAGAATATGGGGCCGATTCCTGGGAAATTCGCGTGGGCTTCAAAGACGCTCCGCGAGGATAACATAGTGAGATAGTCTGGAAATATTGAATCGTACAGTTTTGGACTATAGCGGTTCATAGAACGAAGGATTATCGCGTATCATGGCACAGGGGATAGTCTATAAACGGCGGCTGGGTGATCGAAAAATCGTCTCCTCCGATGCTCGCGAGATTTTCGACGATTGGCAGGACCAGCAGGAGAGATGGATGTTCGTTTCGCCACACGATGATGATGTCGTGATTGGCGCGGGGCTGACCGTTCAGGCGGGACTTGCCGAAGGGGTCGAGGTTCACGTGGTTATCACCACCGATGGTCGGATGGGATACTGCCGCCTGCCGCAGCGGAGGACGATTGTACGCATTCGGGCGGATGAAGCGCAGGAGGCCTATCGTACGCTGGGCCTCCCTCCGGAAAGAGTACGCGCACTGGGATTTCCAGACTGTAATCTCAATGCTTACCGTGGACGGCATTTCACGACGATCGGCGATCCTACGGAAATAGAGGGGGCCAGCGGCCTTCAGAATGCGTTCCCTTATGTTCTGCGGCAAATACGGCCCACGCGCGTGTTTCTGCCCACCCCCACCGATCTGCATCCGGATCATAAAATCGTCTATGAGGAAATGCTGATCAGTCTGTTCCACGCGCAGGGAAGTATTTGGCCGGAACTCGGACCCCCGATTCAAAAGGTTCCTGTTGTCTATGAGTACGCCACTTACTGCGATTTTCCTGAACCGCCGCAGATTCAACTTGTAGTGCCCAGTGAATTTCACGAGCGGAAAATCAACGCCATCCGCTGCTTTGCCAGTCAGGAGCAAATCGAGGTGCTTGTCGAAACCCAGCGCCGTATCGGCCCTATTGAATATATTCGCCAGGTTGTCTTTAATTTGTATTCTCCAGAAAAATATTCACAGATCTTTGAATAATGAAGAGATAGTTCCCCACTGACAGAAGTCAGTCGGTCTGCTCTGTAACCAAAAGCCCCCTTGGGTGATAACCAAGGGGGCCGAATATAGCGCTTCAAGAAGGTTCCCATCCAAGTTACGCCTTGCGGATTTTTTCGCGTCCGCATTTGACGTTTTTCGTCGCGTTCCGGGTATCGACGATTAAAGGAGCATGCTGAACGATAAAGTCGTAGTCGTAGACCGAATGGTCCGTAGCAATCAGTACGCAATCCTGGGAGGCCAGAAACTCCGCCGTCAGTTCAGAACTGGTCATTTCCGGTACGCGGAAGTGCCGCATCTTAGGTAATTTAGGAATATACGGATCGTTGTAGGTCACAATCGCACCGCCGTCCAGCAGCATTTCCATGAGCGCGAAGGACGGGCTTTCCCGGGGATCATCCACATCTTTTTTGTAGGCCATGCCCAGGATGCACACCTTGCTTCCTTTCAGCGGCTTCCCGTGTTCATTCAGCGCTTTAATGACCTGGTGGATGACATACTCGGGCATGGAAGTATTGATCTCGCCGGCCAGTTCGATGAAACGGGTTGTCATGCCGTGCCGCCGTGCCAGCCAACTGAGGTAGAAGGGATCGATTGGAATGCAATGTCCACCAAGACCCGGACCAGGATAAAATGCCTGAAAGCCGAACGGCTTTGTTTTGGCTGCCTCAATCACTTCCCAAATATCAATTCCCAGTCGCTGGAAAAGGACTTTTAATTCATTGACCATCGCAATATTCACCGCCCGATAGGTGTTCTCCAGGATTTTGCAGGCTTCCGCTACTTCGGCGGAGGATACCGGAATCACCTGTACCACGGCGTGACTGTAGAGGGCGGTTGCCAGTTGCGTGCTCTTCGGTTCAATTCCACCGACCACTTTGGGAATCCGCTCGGCTGAATAGTTGGGATTGCCGGGGTCTTCACGCTCGGGGCTGAAAGCCAGATAAAAGTCCTGGCCTACTTTCAACCCGGTGGCTTCGAGAACTGGTAACATCACCTGCCGTGTTGTTCCCGGATAGGTGGTGCTTTCGAGAACCACGAGCTGATCTCGCCGCAACACCTTGGCGATGGCCTCGGTTGTGCCCTCGATGTACTGAAGATCAGGGTCCCGGCTCTCATTGAGCGGGGTGGGCACACAGATGAGAATGGCGTCCGGCTCGTTAAGCCGCGACATATCGGCGGTCGCTTCAAATCGCCCCGTGTTGATCCATTCCTGGATCCATTGGGACGGTATATGCCCGATGTAACTTTGACCGGCGTTCAGCTTCTGGACCTTTGCCTCATCAATATCAAACCCAATTGCCGAAAACCCCGCCCGAATGAACGCGCGAAGCAAAGGCAATCCCACATACCCCAGGCCGATAACGCCGACTTTGGCCTTTTTGTCGTTAATTCTCTGCAGGACCTCTTCGTACGTCATAACCGTGTGTCTCCTTGTGTGTCTAACTGAAAGCCCGTTGAGCTACCGAAATTTGGCGTGAGGCACCGCCAGGGTCATTGGCTGTAATCCCGCGAACGGGGGGTGCGCTGGCCAGGAAAAGCTTCCTGATAAGCTAATGTAGCATATTCCCTCGGCGGCGTACTGCGATGGTTAAGCCGAACTTCCTCACGCGAACCTGGGGACGCTGGTCACAAACGCATCGATGGATCCCGGCTACGCGTTTTTTTTATCACGGAGGGGCGGGAACAACTCCATCCACGACGACTGTGCGGACGCTCCGGCCGTCGTTTTTGCCGCGGGAGATAAGGATTTTTCCTTTTGTGCGCAGATCGCCCGACTGCAAGGACTGCGCCTCGTCTTTGGGAAGAAGCAGCGTGGCCGTTTCGCCGGGCCAGTTCAGAACGAGCACATACCCGCCTTCTTGCGGCTTCCATGTGACCTGGGCTGACCGGTCGTTGCCCATGCGGTGGGGATGATAAAGAGCCAGGAATTCAATCTGTGATGATTTTTCCGGAGTTTCGGCCGTCAGATGCCATTCCCTCACCGTGATCCTGGGCCGGGGATTGGGATCATATTCGTTCGTTTGTGTGAAGCTCAGCCTTTCCGGCGTCAGGAATTGGACGGGGCATTCCACCTGACCCACTCGGGCAACAACGCGGTTGCCATCGACCTCCATTTTCTCCGGGCTGTGGAGCCAGTACTGATATTGCACCGGACGCGTGGCGACCAACCGATCGTAAATGACGATCCATTCCGGCTTGAGAAAGATGATCGTGCGGGTGAATCTTCTCAGGAGAGGTTGTCCCTTGCCCTGGGGATCGCCGGGGTCTCGGTAGCAGGGGCCTGCCTCGCCTTCCACAACGTCGATCTCCGGGGACGTGTAAAAGGCCGTAATTTGCCCACGTGTCTCGGCCGAGTGGGGAACCTGGCCAATCCCATCGACCGTAATGCTGTTCACCGATCGCGTGCTCCACATCCAGCGAACGTGGTGAGCGCTCCCGTAGAGATCTCGCCGTCCGCTGGAGACAAAAAGGCGCGCATTGTACGCCGTGAGAAGGAAAGAGTTGTTGGCGTCGTAACCGTGCGATTGGGTGCCGAAGGGACTCGATTTGAAGAGGATCTGGATGTTGTCGCGGGCATCGAGGAGGGTTGTATTCAGGGCGGCCTGGCCCGTTCCGCGAAATACCCGCGAAGTCGGCAGGTCATCCGGCGGTTGGGAGACAACTTTTGGAAGTGTTCCGCGGACGAATTCCCAGAATTCCCTGGGTTGCGGCGGTCCACCCATGCTTTCCACATACCACATCCAGTGCGGATTACGGGCCTGAACAGCGAAAATGGACATGAGCGGCACGTTACTGCGGGCCTCGCGGGTGCAGGCCAAATCGCCGAAACCGCCCGTCACGGCGTGGGGAGGCATTAAATACAACGCGTAGTAGCCCGCCTTTGAAAAATACGGCTTTTGGAAGGCGTTGATTCTGAACGTGGCGCGCATGATGTCGGCCCACCAGGTAAAACGTTCCATGTAACTCGCCCAGTAGCTGGATCCTTCGTGCCATCCGCCATCGTCGTCGCACCAGACCGGGTAGGTGTTGAAAAACACGTTGAGGGCGAACCACGTCCAGTCATCCGCCTCGGGGATTTCGCCGTGAAAAGTGATCCCAACTTCGCCGAGAAAATGCCACGCCCGATTTGCATGACTGTTATACGGTCGCCAGAAATGCCGCGGACACAACGTGCGGTACATTTCCGTTCCCCGAATCCGCATGACTTCTCGGCATTTCTGACGCTCTTCTTCGGTCAGGAGGTCATAAACAAACGTATAGGTGCGTGAGAAATAGTAGGCGTAGGGCATTCCCGCTTCGTCGTTGTAGCGAAAACCAGTCGAGCCCACGGGGTCCCATTTCGCACAGTCCAGGAGGATCCTTTTGGCAAGCTCTCCGTAGGGCCTGTGGCCGCCTACCCGATAAACAAACCCCAAAAGAGCCGATGTACCGAGGGCTCGAATGGTGTATTCTCGGTTTCCCCACCAGATTTTCGCCCATTCATCGCTCTTTGTTTCGATATTGGGTGGATACTTGGGTGGTTCCTCGGTGGGCGGGGGATTGCGGAGGGCATTTTCGCACCGTGCGACCAGCCGCTCCCAGAGATCTTTCAACTCGCCTTTCGCGGCTGCCCGTAGTCGGGGAAGGTCCTCCGGTCGAATGAATAGACGCGGATGATCGGCCGGGATCCTCGCCAGCAATTCATCCCGGGATGGCATCGGCATGGACACAGCGTGTGGAGGGATGGTGAATTGCCGCACACGGCTCCAATGGGTTACGACTGCCTGGTTACGCCCACGGTACCGCCAGAAATACCGGCCTGCCCCAAAGGTTTTTGGCGGACAATGGACATTCCAGATGATTCCGCGGGCCTCGTAGACCATGTCGCGAAAATCGGAGTCCCGCGCGACTTGGATTTCCCAATCTTGGATATTGTTTTGCGGACGCCAGCTGAATGCCGGTGGATCCGTGGCGGAAATCGACTGATCCTCCGGGCGGTAACCCCACTCTCCCGGCTGGGCCGGTGATTCATCAAGTGCCAGACGACTTTCTTGACCTGAAGCCCGTACTCCAGTCCATAGCACAGATGAAAGGGCAAAGAGCAAGCTGAAAGCCGTATGAAGTCCGATCGACCGGTTCATGGAAGGGCCTCCCCGATTAACACCGATTGGGCGATTCTAAACAGTGGAGAGCGTGTAACTGGGACCACTGAAACAACGCGGGCAGCCCTATTGTGGTATGCGATCCTTCGAGCCGCAAGTCACCAGGGGGTGCCTGTTGGGGCCTTTGCCAGGTGGGAGGGAATTCCGATTCCGCAGCTCAAGGCATTTGCTGAGGGTCCCAAGTATGGACAAAGTCGACCAGGGCCAGCACATTGTCGACGGGCGTCGATGGGAGGACTCCATGCCCGAGATTGAAAATATGTCCCGGACGCCCGCGAGTTCTCTCCAGAATGCGGCGGGCTTCTTCGAGAACGAACTCCCGCGAAGCACAAAGAACCGCGGGGTCCAGATTTCCCTGGATCGCGTGGTCTTCGCCAATGGCTGCCCACGCGTCGGCGAGGTCCACCCGCCAGTCCACGCCGACGACCTGTCCACCCACTTCAGCCTGAAGGGGAATCAGGGCCGGATTTCCGGTCAGGAAGTAAATGACGGGAACATTCCGAGGTAATTGGCTTACCACGGCTTGGGTGTACGGCAGCACGAACTGCCGGTAGTGGTCCGGAGCCAGACATCCTGCCCAGCTATCGAAGAGTTGGATGGCCTGCACTCCTGCGTCGATTTGGGCGTTCAGATACCGTGCCACGGACGCCACCAGACGTTCCATGAGTTCCCGCCAGGCCTGAGGGTAGGCAAACACAAAGCGTTTTGTGCGTTCGAAGGAGCGGGACGTACGGCCCTCAATGGCGTAAGCGGCGAGTGTGAAAGGGGCACCTGCAAAGCCGATCAACGGAATTTCCGCTGGAAGATTGGCTCTGGCCAGGCGGACTGCCCGGAACACATAGTCCAGCGCGCCGAGATCTTTCTCTTGTATTTCGCGGACGGATTCCACATCGTCAGGGAGTCGCAACGGATTGCGAATGACCGGCCCTTCGTCGGGACCAAAACGAAGGTCGAACCCCATCGGCTCCAGAATCGGTAAAAGATCAGCAAACAGGATCGCCGCATCCACACCAAGCCGGGCCACCGCATTCACCGTGATTTCCGCAGCCAACTCCGGAGATCGACACAGCTCAAGAAAGGAAACTTTCTCACGAAGTTGGCGGTACTCTGGCAAATAGCGGCCGGCCTGCCTCATCAACCAGATGGGGACGCGCTCGACGGGCTGGCGGCGGGCCGCCTTCATGAAATTACTCTCTTCCCACGGAAATGCTGCCATACCCCTCGTTCTCGTTACAGCTTGCTGTGTGGTTAACGGTTCCCTCGTGAAATCGCATTCATCGTAACCGGCTGTGATGAGATTTTCTACCTTGCCTGAGCTTTCCCAATCACGGAAGAAAGTGGTCTGATGATAGCCGAGCTGTTAACAAAAAAGAATCGCCCGAAGACTTGGGCGTCCTCGGGCGATTCGTGACTCACGTGGTGACGGTCACTTGCAACAGGACCGGCCTAATTGATTCAGGCGTTCGGAGCCTGGGGCAGCGGGGCCGGAGCGGTCGGCTTCTCGGCTTTCTTGGGAGCAGGCTGTTCAGCCGGAGCGGCCTCAACGCCGCAGCCACACTCACTCACCACGCAGGCGCGTTTCTCGCAGCCAAGCAGATTGCGGAGGAAGTTGAGGACCGGCCGTTCGCAGCGAGGCTGGCAGCCGGGTTCGCAGGCCGCCTCGCAAGCGGGCTCGCAGGCCTTCTCGCAAGCCGGCTTCTCGCAGGCGACCTCGCACTCACGGCAGTGGAGCCGGTGATGGAGACGGCACAGGGGGCCGCACACCGGTTCCTTGCAGGCCGGCTCGCAAGCCTTCTCGCAAGCCGGTTCGCAGGCCTGGGCTTGCTCGCAGGCATTGCAGTCGGGTTGGCCGCAGGTTGGGCAGGCCGGGCCAAACACCCTGCGGACGAGGTTTCGCACAGGCTGCGGACGGCAGGTGACGCACTCCGGAGCGCAGGCCGGTTCAGGCACGGCGCACTTGGCCGGTTCACATGCCTCGCAGGCCGTTACGTGCCGGTGGGACGCAAACAGATCCCGCAAGCCGGCAAACAGATCACAACGTTTCGCCCGTTCACAGGGCTCACATGCCGGGGCTGGCTGGGCACAAGCCTGACAGCCCTCGTCGAGGCTGACCATGCGGCCGAACATGTCGGCTCCCCAGCTTCGGCCGCACAGCATCGCGCTGATCACAAGCGCTCCCAGTAGCAGTGTCTTTCTCATTGAACGTGCACTCCTCTACACGACCTGAGAGAGCGTGGCCTTCCAACCTGTCGGCCCCAACCCGAGCACCGCACACGGCCGCTGCGCGACGCGCTCAATCTCGGTCAGTGGGTTCTCCCATGGGTTAGAACCGACTGGGTGGATTAGGGTCGCAGCGCGGGAAGGATCGCACGCGTCCCTCAAAACCCAACTGATTCGCGTCAGGTCCGTCGAACCCTTCCGTGGTTCGATTGTTCCCCGTCGGTTGCCTGACACGCCTCCTTCTGGCTGCTTCATAACCTCGCGTTGGCGAGGTTCAGTTCTCGTAATCGGCATTCGAGTTGAGCACCCTTGAGCGTACGCAAGTGTATTTCTGAGAATGGGTTACTATTCAGAAAAGGGGGCTTTTGTCTGTTGCGGGAAATAGAAAGGCGGGGCAACATTTAACGGCAAAATACGGCTCCAATCGGCCGTTAAACTTTTCCTATGTTTTCTGCCCGCGTTGAGCAGCAGATCCGCTCACGCCGCCATCATGAGACAACGCGGCCTCTCTTGAATTGCCCTGGCCCCGCCCGCACAATAGCCCTCATGAGTGACAAACGCTATCGACTGGCCGACTTCAACCAAATACCCGGCGTGGCTTGCCCTTGCGGCACGGCTTTCCGGGCTTTCGCCGACGTGCCGGAGTTCCCCGGGACGATTCACCGGACCGAAATCCACACCGCGGCTCGGCCGCACTTCCATCGAAAGTTGACGGAAACCTACTACATTTTGGAGGCGGATCCGGGTGCTTTTCTGGAATTGGATGGCGACGTCATACCCGTTCACCCTGGACTTTGTGTGATTATCCCTCCCGGTGTTGTTCATCGCGCGGTGGGGCGGATGGTGATCCTCAACATCGTGGTTCCTAAATTTGACCCCAGCGACGAAGTCCTGGTGGACGAGTCAAAAGACCTTCACTCGGAATAGCATTTCTGACAATCAGGCTGTAAATACATGCAACGTTCACCAGAAGCCGCGTAGACACCGAGAAAAGCGAGGGAAGACTTGATCAGCGATCGGATAGGCTTTCCAACATTCCCTCGTCAACCACATGGGAACAAGCAACCTTGAGAGCGCTTCCCAGCGGAAGGGGACGGAGGGACACGATGACAGGTATTCGGCCGCGCCTTGTTCGGAATGCTCAGGGGTCTGTGTTACTGGTCGCCGTGGTTGTTTTGGTTCTGTCTGGGGTGAATGCCGATCAATGCACCCAGGCAGGCGACTGGCCGCAGCTCGGGGGTTCATCGACCCGCAATAACGTTTCCCCGGCCGCGGGTTTGCCGGTGAGTTGGTCGTTGGGTGAGGTTGATCGTGCCACGGTACGGTGGATTGGCGGCACAACCGCCCGGAATATCCGCTGGGTCACACCGCTGGGAACGGAATCGTACGGCAGCCCTGTGGTTGCGGGGAACAAGATATTTTGTGGAACGAACAACGGCCAGGGATATGTGCCGCGGTATCCACCGAAGGTGGATTTGGGATGTCTCCTTTGCCTGAGCAGAGACACGGGAGCCTTTCTTTGGCAGTATTCAGCCCCGGTGCTTTCTGACTCCGGGATGAACTGGCCCGAGCAGGGGTTGTGCTCCACGCCTCTCGTTGAGGGGGACCGGCTCTGGGTGGTCACGAACCGGGGCTGTGTGGTCTGCCTCGACACGGAGGGTTTTTATGACGGCGAGAACGACGGCCCCTTCACACGGGAGGAATCCACGGACCTCCGTGAGGCGGACGTCGTGTGGGAGTTCAACATGATCGAAAGATTGGGAGTTCATCCCCGGTATATGACATCGTCCTCACCCACCGCTTGGGGCGATCTGCTTTTTGTTGTTACATCGCACGGCACGGGAGAAAAAGGCGAGATTGCTCGGCCGGATGCACCCAGTTTTCTCGCATTAGACAAGAAGACGGGGGAAATAGTCTGGGCCGACAACTCGCCCGGCGATCGCATCCTGGAAGGGCAGTGGTCCAGTCCCGCCTGTGGAGTCCTGGGGGGTGTGCCGCAGGTGATCTTTGGAGGAGGCGACGGCTGGGTGTATTCATTTCTGGCAGAACGCACGACGAACGGGAAGCCCACACTCCTATGGAAATTCGACGCCAATCCAAAGAAAACGCGTTTTGAGGAAGGGGGACTGGGCGATCGGAATTACCTGGTGGCTGCTCCCGTCATCGCGGGCGGCAAAGTGTACGTGGTGACCGGTCAAGATCCTCAATGGGGTGAAGGCCCCGGCGATCTCTGGTGTATTGACCCTACCAAACGGGGAGATATCAGTGCCGAGTTGGTTGTTGATTCGGCCGGAAATCCGGTACCACCGCGGCGAACGTTCGCCGTAGACGAAAGCCGCGGCGAACGGGTGGTCACCAACCCTAACTCGGGTGTCATCTGGCATTATCGCGGCCAGGACCTCAACGGTAATGGAAAACTGGATTTTGAAGAAACATTACACCGGACGCTGGGAATGCCTGCGGTGGCGGGGGGGATTCTCGTGGTGGGCGACGGCTCCGGAATCGTCCACTGCTTGGATGCGGAAACAGGGCAACTCCTGTGGACCCACGACATGATGGCCTCGGTCTGGGGATCACCATTAATCGCCGACGGGAAGGTTTATCTGGGGGATGAGGACGGTGATGTGGCGGTTTTTGAGCTGGCTCGTGAAATGAAGCTGCTGGCCGAGAATCCCATGGCAAGTTCCGTGTATACTACCCCCATTGCGGTGGACGGCGTGCTTTACATCGTCACCCGGCGCCACTGTGTCGCAATCGGTTCACATTCTGCGAATTCAACGGCCAATACGCCGTGACAATGAGAGCGAAAACTGGCAAGAGGTGAGAAAATTCGCGGGAGGTGCGGCGACGATGCAACCGACAAATAAACGCACAGCGTGGGTTTGCACGCTCGTGGCAATTGGCGTGCTCGGCGGGCTGGGGGTGGAGAGAGTTCCGGCACGCGACTGGTATGTGGCCGTGGATGGCCGCCCGCAAAATTCGGGAACTCGCGAATCGCCGTGGGATCTGGAGTCGGCACTCGGCGGCCGGCAAAAGATTGAGCCGGGCGACACGCTCTGGATATCGGGTGGTACCTACCGCTTTCCCGATCGTTCGCTCAACAGTCCGGGATTCACCGTTCGGTTGACTGGTGAACCGAATAGACCGATTCACGTCCGTGCGGTGCGGGGGGAACGCGTCACGATCGACGGCGGCTTAAGCGTGGTTAGCCCCAGCGATTATGTGTGGATTTGGGATCTGGAAATCCTGGTCTCGGAAAACTTCACGATGAGCCGGGAACTGGATGAACCGGGTTCGCATCCGCAAAGCTACGGCCGACCATGGGGTGGGCTTAATATTCATGCGGGAAAAGGCTGCAAGTATATCAACCTCGTCATTCATGACAATGCCCAGGGAGTCAGTTTCTGGCGCGGAGCCACCGATAGCGAGTTGCACGGCTGCATCATCTTCGACAACGGATGGAAAGCGCCGGATCGGGGTCATGGGCACGCAATTTACACCCAGAATGAAAACGGCGTCAAAATCATTTCCGATTGCATCATGACCGGCGGGTTTGGATACACGATGCATGCTTACGGTTCGGAGCGGGCGTTCGTGGACCACTACCTGGTGCAGGGAAATATCGCCTACAATGGCGGGACCTTCCTCATCGGTGGCGGTCGGCCCAGCCGCGATATTCGAGTACTGGAGAATTTCTTTTACAACGTCAATCTGCAGCTGGGCTATTCTGCCCCATTTAACGAAGATTGTGAGGTTCGCAATAATATCCTCGTTAACGGCAGCCTGGCAATCAATCGTTTTCGCCAAGTCATTCAGGAAGGCAATCTCATCATTCCACCTGGGGCACCGCGACCCAACGAACCAGCCCGCGTCGTCCTTCGCCGAAATCGGTATGATCCCACACGGGCCCACGTCCTCGTGTTCAACTGGAAGAAAAACCCCACCGTGGATGTATCACTGGACGGTTTTGCAACCCCAGGAATGATCTATCGTTTTATGGAACCGCGAGATGTGTATGGGCGTCCCGTTTTGGAAGGCCGGTACACAGGTCAACCGGTACAGGTACCGATGCAGGGAGAATTCGGCGTCTGGGTGGTCTTTGTACAACAACCCTGAGTTGTGGCGGTTGCACACTGGAGCAACAGTTCCGCGATGGCACCCCTGACCGTTATTCCAGCTGTGCCAGCTCTTCGAGTTTTTTCATATTGATGATTTCCAATTCGTTGCGGGAGAGGTGTTTGATCGCTCCCACCAACTCCAGCCGACGGAGGACCCGGGAAAAGGTTTCACTTGTGAGGTCAAGCTGGGCAGCGAGGTGCCGTTTGAGCGTCGGTAACCGAACTTTCTGATGATCGCGGTGTGATTTTTCGAGGAGCAGCCTCGCAACCCGGCCTGCCGCGTCGCGGAGTGTCAGGTCTTCCACGAGATCCACCAGGCGCCTCACCCAAAGGCAAAGGCTGAGAAGTAATTGCCGGCAGAGTTCGTGGTCTTCCGCGATCAGCTTTTGCAGGGGTTCGAGTGGAAGAAGTACGCAGGTGGTGGGCGATACAGCTTCAGCACAGGCAGGACACGGAAAATTGCCGATGGCGGCCACCTCCGCAAACGTTTCTCCAGGGCCAACCAGGTGTAACACCCGCTCTCGCCCCTGGGGTGTGCGCTTGAAGATCCGCACCAGGCCGGTGCCCACCACGTACATCCCTGGGCAAAGCTCGTTCTGCCGAAAGATGGTTTGTCCGCTGCGAAATTTCACTACACGGGAAATGGCAAACAGCCGTCGAAAGGCCGTTTCGTTGACATCCGCGAAAAACGGGCAATTTTCCAGAATCTCTACCGCTGAAGGTGACATGATGCCTTGCCGGGCTAGGTGGCTGGTTGAACTCTCAAATAATTTTTGGCCGGACTTGATCTGCGTCAAAATCTCAAAACATCCTGGCCCGTATTATAGCGTTGGATGGCCAATCAACGGGATTGGCCTGCGAATGAAAAAGCGAGCGCAAAGGAAGTTTCTGAGCTTTTGGACGCTGCATAAGGAGGAGTTGTCTATGTTCTGCAACCAATGTGAACAGACCTCGAATTGCACCGGATGTGTTATCAGCCCGGGTGTTTGTGGCAAGAACGAGGATGTGCAATCCCTTCAGGAAACACTCCTTTATGGTGTGAAAGGGATGGCTGCGTACGCCCATCATGCCCGGCGATTGGGCATGGTCGACGAAGAGGTGGACGCCTTCATCGAGAATGCCCTCTTTGCCACGATGACCAACGTAAACTTCGATTTAGACAGCCTGTTTGAGCTGGTTCTCGAATGTGGCCGCCACAATCTCCGCGTTATGGAGATGCTCGACGAGGGCCACGTTCGTCGCTACGGTCAGCCCAGTCCCACGACAGTCAAAGAGGGAACGCAGGCGGGACCAGGCATCCTCGTGACGGGACATGACCTCCGCGATTTGGAAGAGCTTCTCAAGCAGTGCGAGGGCACTCCCATTAAGGTGTACACGCACGGGGAAATGCTCCCCGCCCACATGTATCCCAAACTTCGTGAACATCCCAATCTGGCCGGGCATTATGGGGGCGCCTGGCAGAAGCAACGTCGAGAATTCGAGGAATTCTCTGGGCCTATTGTCGCCACCACCAATTGCATCCTTATCCCGAAAGACAGTTACAAGGACCGGGTGTTCACCACTCGGGTGACAGCCGTTCCTGGCGGTACCCGCCTGAAAGACGGCGATTTTTCCCCGGTGATCAAAAAAGCCCTGGAATGCCCGCCCTTGCCGGAGAATATCCACCGTGAAAGCACCGTTGGGTTCCATCACAGCGTGATCCTGTCGCTGGCCGACCAGATCGTCCAGGCCGTCAAGGAAGGCAAAGTCCGTCACTTCTTCGTCATCGGTGGTTGCGACGGCGCGGAAATCGGGCGGAACTACTTCAGCGATTACGCGCGGGCGACACCGCCCGATTCCTTCATCCTGACGTTGGGGTGTGGGAAGTACCGGATTCGAGATTATGATTACGGCACCCTGCTTGGTTTGCCCAGGCTTCTGGATATGGGCCAGTGCAACAACGCCTATGGGGCCATCAAGGTCGCTTTGGGACTGGCAGAGGCCCTGGGATGCTCTGTCAACGATCTGCCGCTCACTCTGGTGGTATCGTGGTTCGAACAGAAAGCTGTCGCGGTGCTGCTGACACTTCTGTACCTGGGGGTAAAGGGGATTACCATCGGTCCCAAACCGCCAGCTTTCATCACACCAAACGTGTTTAAGATCCTCCAGGAGAAATACGACCTGCGGCTGATCGGGCAGACGGCGGAAGACGATCTGCGGCGCGTCCTGGCGGTACGGGGCTCTGACGCCGCAGACACCCCCTCGGTCTCGCCCAAGGCCAACATCGCTGGCTGATCACTGCCCGTGAATGAAGAGTGGACGGCCATGTGGAACGCAAAGGCGGTAGGGAACCTGCAAGTTCCCTACCGCGTCTTGCGTGTCGATTGATTCCCTGATGATTCGGGTGTCGTACATTAGGAAAGTTTTTGAAAGGTGTTGCAACCAAGCGACCGATTCGGGGATTTGCGAAACCATTCTTGCAAGTACCTTGCACGTGATGGAGTTATCCGTGTTATAATTTGGCGAATGCAGTTCTGAGATGTTATTTTAGCTATGTATAATTCATCTACTCGGTAAAGATGAAAGACTCATCTGACATGGGCCCCGGTATGCTTAAAGCCGGCACACAAAAGCGGCTGTGGGATTTTCTATCACTTGGTTGGCTTCCCACTTCCGTGCGTTTGCTCGTGTTTGGAAGTTGGGGGATCTGCCTGGGGTTGGCCGCGCTGGTGGCCCATATTTCGCGTGCTCCCTCCTATTTGAGCGATGATCCCGAGGTGTGCGTCAACTGTCATGTGATGCGTCCTGAATACGTGAGCTGGCGTCACAGCAGTCACGCGGAGGTGGCCCACTGTAATGATTGCCATGTTCCTCAGGATTCATTTTGGCGGCACTGGTTGTTCAAGGCGCGAGATGGTCTCTGGCATGCCACCGTGTTCACCATGCGCTGGGAGCCACAGGTGATCAAGTTGTCCAAGAGAGCAGAGCCGGTTGTGGAGCAGAACTGTCGGCGCTGTCATGAAGCGCTGATCAGTTTCACGTCGCTTCGCGAGCATGCCCCGGGTGATCTCCGCTGCTGGGATTGTCACACAGAGGTGCCCCACGGTTCAGTACGGGGTCTGGCGACCACACCCGGTTACCTTGATCCCAGCCTGCCGCCGGTGGGGCCCAACACAGTGGGACCCCGAATCGGCGGGCGCGAGCCCCGGGCTTCTGGCGAGGGCGCCGGTCGGTAATACGCCTGGGTCAATTGTCACGCTCTTTTGGGGAATGCGCACTTTGAAGATTCTTTGAAGATTTGGAAAAGAGGTGGAAACAATGGATCAATCGCACAACACTTCACAGGGAAAGCAATGGGCTTGGGTAGGATGGGTGCTTTTTGGAGTCGCGTTGATCGTTACATTTGGCCTCGGGCTGTTAGCGTCCTCGATCCTCACCCGACGTCGGGAAGCCCTGCCGCCCCAACCCGTGCATCCCATTGCCAGATGGGAGTCAGACAGCAGCAAGTGGGCGGCCAATTTCCCCCGGGAATATGACCGCTACCGTCGGATGATGGACGATACCACCCGAACGAAATACGGCGGAGCATTTCCTCGTGATTATTTGGAAGAAACACCAGCCAACGTGATTCTCTTCGCGGGGTACGCTTTTGCCAAGGACTACCGGCAGGCACGGGGCCATGTGTATGCCGTGGAGGATGTGACGCACACCAAACGGGTCAACGAAAAAACACCAGCCACCTGCTGGACCTGCAAGAGTACGGATGTCCCTCGGCTGCTGGCCCAGATGTCACCCGCCGACTTCTACAAGCAGCCTTTTGCGGCATTCAAGAGTGAGATCACCCACCCCATCGGCTGCCTGGACTGTCATGATCCCACGGACATGCGGTTGGTGATCACGAGGCCGGCACTTCGTGAAGCCCTGCAAAGACAGGGCCGTGATCCCGACAAGCTTTCGCACCAGGAAATGCGGACGATGGTGTGTGCCCAATGCCATGTGGAGTACTACTTCAAAGGCGATGGAAAGTACCTCACATTTCCGTGGGATAAGGGCACGTCCATTGAGCAGATTGAAAGCTACTACGAGGAGGCTGATTTCAGTGATTGGACGCATGCCGTCAGTCACGCTCCCATGGTGAAAATGCAGCATCCGGATTTCGAAATATATTCCACGGGAATCCATGCCTACCGCAACGTCTCCTGTGCCGACTGTCACATGCCGTACATGAGTGAGGGAGGCGTCAAATTCACGGACCATCACGTGCAGAGTCCGCTGCTCAATATCGCGAACTCGTGCGCTGTTTGTCACCGATGGAGCGAAGAGGAAATCCGCAATCGTGTGGAAAGCATCCAGGATAAAATTCACGAAGTCCGGGGACGGGTAGAACAGGCCCTCGTGGCGGCGCATTTCGATGTGGCGGCCGCCATGCAGGCAGAGGCCACCGACGAGGAACTGCAAACTCCGCGTCAGCTCATCCGTCGAGCGCAGCTCCGATGGGATTTTGTGGCGGCCAACAACGGCATGGGATTTCACTCACCGGCGGAGTGCCTGCGGATCCTGGCTGCGGCCCTCGATCTCGCTGGGCAAGCCCGTTCCGAAGCTAGCCGAATTCTGGCCAAACACGGTATCACCGACCCCATCATCTATCCCGATGTGAGCACCAAGGAAAAAGCCCAGGCCGTGGAGCAACTGTTCGTCAAAGGAACTCCCCCCAATCTCTTGCCAAACAAGGTAGGCGGCGACCGCGCTTCCGCTGCCCTCACAGCCGGGCCGTGATGCCATTAAAAACGGGTGGCAAACCGCCGATGGCCAGTCATGCCGTTTTGCGTGATTAGCGCCGCCGGGTACGCCTGATTCGTCGCGGCTTTGGGCGATGCGAACAGCGGGTACGGCCTTCTTCCAGAGGGTCGCGATCTTCTTCCGCCGAGAAAACTGGGGGAGGCAACCTGGCGGCTAATGCCGTGGCATCCTCGTCGGTCAAATCCTGCCGCGCATACCCGTAACCGCGGAAGATCGGCAGACCTTTCAACCGCGCGTAGATTTCCCTCCGTGTACGCCCCTCCGGCATGTCGGGCCAGGGACCCTCTTGGTCCTGGAAATGGAAGAAGTGGTCAACGAGTGGTCGAACGTATCGCCAGTAGGCGGGATTGTCCGTTTGAAGCACAAACAGCCCGCCGGGAACCAGTGCGCGGTGGACCAACGCCAGAAAAGCCGGTGTCAGCAACCGTCGGTGCTGCTTTTCCGGATCTTTATACGGTTGGGGATGATAAACGTGAATTTCTGTGACGCTGTGGGGAGCCACGTAATTTTCCAGAAATTCATGGCCCCCACACACGAGAAAACGCACATTGGAGAGTCCCCGCTGATTGGCACGACGGGTCGCATAGCGGATCACCACCGGCAGGATGTCCAGTCCCACATGGTTGAATTCGGGACGCCGTAAAGCACTGGCCAGGGTGAAACGTCCATTGCCACACCCAATGTCCAAAACAAGCGGTGCCTCCCGACCGAACACCGCTGACCAATCAATGGGGCCGGGCGGGGGAAGTCTCTTGATCGCTGTTTTGACCCACTGCTCCGGAGGAAGAATTCGACCGGGAATGGGAACACCGAACTCGTATTCGACGTCGCCTTCCCGGTAGTCTTTGGCACGTTTCATAGGATTCTCATGTATTGCGGCGGGCTTGGGCGGAACATAATGGAAGGAATAATCTCACTGCCTTCGAAGAAGTTACACGGGCGGGAACGCCTCTAATATTGTACACCGGCTCCAAATCCAAAGAGGTGGTTCAGCCATTTCCCGATCGTTCAGGTGCAAAAATGCTCTTATGGCAATTGGCGGAAATTCTCTGGGTGTTCGCGCAGATCGGGTTGGTGAGTTTTGGCGGCCCGGCTGCCTCGATCGCCATCATGCAGCAAGCGATCGTGCAGCGGCGTCGCTGGTTGAGTGATGAGGAATTCATGGACTACGTGGGAGCGAGCTATCTCATTCCCGGCCCCATCGCCGTGCAACTATCCCTCCATCTGGGTTACCGTAGGGCGGGGCTCCCCGGCGCGCTGGCGGCGGTCTTGGGATTCGTCGTTCCTGCAGCGATGATCACCTGGGTTTGTGCAATCGTCTATGTGCGCAACCAGGGATTGCCCGCCCTGGAGGCCTGCCTCTCGGCCGTCCGACCGGTGATTCTCGCGATTATTCTCGTCTCCATCACGCAAATTGCGCAGGGAAGATTGCGACGACCGGCCAATCTCGCGATCCTGGCCGCCGTGGTCGTGGCTTACCTGCTGGGAGCCAATCCGTTTGCGATTCTCGTGGTGGGCGCATTTTTTGGTATGCTTCTCTTTCGCTTGATTCGACCGAAAAACGAAACTTCGCCACCCGGCAACCGGCCTTCTGAGGAACGCCCTCCCCACCGTAGTTTGCCTCTTCTGGGGCTTATGACGGCCGCCAGCGCATCCGGGCCAACAGCGCAGATGTCTGCATTCCAGCTCTTTCTGGTGTTTGCCAAGATAGGAGTTTTCCTTTACGGTGGTGGCAATGTCCTGGCGGCTTACCTGGCCTCTGAGTTCGTCAAAACAGGTATCCTGTCGCATCAACAATTACTGGATGCGTTGGCCGTCGGCCAGAGCACGCCCGGTCCGATTCTCACAGTTGCCACATTTCTGGGCTACGTGCTGGGAGGTCATATTGGAGCTGTAGCGGCCACAGCGGGTATCATTACTCCGTGCGTGATGTTGGCCTCCGTTCTCCATCCCTACGTGCGGAAAGCCCGTTCGTACCGCTGGTCGGCCGATTTTCTGGATGCCTTGATCCTGGCAGTCATCGGTTTGATCCTGGGAGTGTGCGTGGACCTGGGACGCCAGGTTTTTACGCAGCCCACCGCAATCGCGCTGGGGTTGTTCGCCCTCTGGGCGGCGGCTGTTTGGAAGATTTCGCCGGTGCTACTGGTCTTCGCGGCTGCCCTCCTGGGGTTAATTTTGGGGGCATGAAACTGAGTTTTCACCACAAGTAACCAACCGTCTTGACCGTTCCGGGAGTCGCTCTCTGGAGTCGCCTCTCTCCCTACCTAATGAACTGCTGAAGGTTTTGAAGTTCGCCCAGCGTGGGCGCGGAAGGAGCAGACGACAGATCGACGCCATTCATCACTTGCTCCGACCGGCATGTGTTTCGACATGGGTCACGTGTTGTAGGAGCGATACATGAACTGCCTTTGCCGGGACGTGATCGGCTGGCTCTCGCTTTCGACAGGGCAACGATCAACTCTTTCCGCACCCGAGACCCGAATTTTCACTCACTACGACCCTGAAACAGGGAGAATCTAAGGCTTGGCGTTGGCTTCCCGGAAGCAAAGCCCTGTGCCATAATGGTACGCGCATGAACGAAGTAAACAGCGAAGCCATTTTGCGACTCTTTGAGACAAATACCCGTAGGACCGAGTTGAGGAGGCGTCCACCATGCAAAGGTGTACGAGTCATTTTGTGAAGCTGATCGGCACGACGAGCATCGTTCTCAGTATTGTTGCAATCTGCGGTGGAAGAGCGATTTTCGCCGAGAGTTCCGCCGAGTCGGGGGCTTCGCAAACGCCGGCAGCCGAGAAGGCCGCTTCGTCGACCCAAACCAAGGAAAAAAAGCCTTCCCGCTACGAGTGGCGTGACCTATTCGACGGTAAGACACTCACCGGTTGGAAAGTGCCCAAGTTTGGGGGTGAGGGACAGGTCAAAGTGGAAGACGGCTGCATTGTTATGGAACGCGGGGACCCTATGACCGGAATTGCCTGGGCCGGTGATTTCCCAAAAACTAATTACGAAATTGAGTACGTCGCCAAGCGAATAGACGGCATCGACTTTTTCGCCACGGTGACTTTCCCGGTGGGGGACAGTTTCTGCAGCTTCGTGACCGGCGGCTGGGGCGGCTCGGTGATCGGTCTTTCCTCGATCAATTTCAACGATGCTTCAGATAACGAAACCACCCAGTTCATGGTCTTTAAGGACCACCAGTGGTACAAATTTCGCGTTCGGGTTACCAAGGCCAAGATTGAAGTTTGGGTGGATGAGAAAAAAGTGGTGGACTTCATCATCGGGAATAACAAGATTTCCACCCGTTACGAGGTGGACCTGTGCAAGCCGTTCGGCTTTGCCAGTTGGTGCTCGACCGGGGTGATCAAGAGTATCCGCGTGCGGGAATTGACGCCGGAAGAGGTCAAGGCCATCGAGGAAGAAGCCGAAAAGACCCGGCTTTAATGCGGTTCCTCTTTTGCCCCGCGGCGGGAAGATTGGTAATCAATCAGATTTACCCGGCGGAAAGACAGCATAGCTTGGTCCGCCTTTTCAAGCCGCGTGCGGTCTTCGGGGGCGAGTTCGCCCGATATGGTGTGAACACCTCGCAACTCCGCGCGTCGACCGGGCAACCATTCGAGAAAGTTTCGCGCAGCGGGTACGAGAACAACTTCCCGAGGAAGTAGTTTTTTGTCCCTCAGCGTCTCATTGACCGCCAGTCTGGCAAAAGGGGGCCGGGAACCGGGCACCAGCAACGTGTTGACCCGAGTGATCCAATCTGAGACCTTCCAGAACCTCTCGCAGGTGGACTGGTCGAAGCCCTGCTGCGTCCTCACCCGGTAGGTCATCCAGGAGCTGGAAAACACCCAGACGTCTGGGCCGTCCTGACGAATCTCGAAACTGGGTTGCGCGGCAAATCTGAAGCCTGGGTCCGGATGCTCCCCCGCACGTGCTCGCAGCCGATCAAGAAACAGAAGAATCGTTTCAAAACTCACCTGGGCTTGTTCCCTTCGCTGGAAATCAAGAAAGGTGATGCGTTTTCTGGCAAAATCGATGATCGTGCCTTCGGAGGGGGCATCCAGGAAGTCGTAGGCCCGGTCCGTCAGAATAATCGTCAGGCTCTGACTGATAAGCTCATCATGTCCGCGGTAAACTCGATTTTCGACGCGCAATACTTCCTGCGATGAAGGATTCTCGGCCAAAGATGGCAAACTCACGCCGCCCAACAGGGTGACGATGGCCACAGTGCCGATCCCCCACCCTAATGCTCGGAGAAATTCCAGCACGGATTGCAAACCGCCAGATTCTCTCATCATCCCGGACGTCGAATTTTGTGCCTTTCCTTTCGATGACGCTCTGTCAAAACGCAAAGGATAGCGAAAAAGAGAGTTCCCACCAAGATCATTGCGGCCTGACACATCTCCACTTTTGCTCTGGCGGTGGGAAAGCGGATGTCCACGCCGGTTCGCCTCAGCCCGGAGGGGCCTGCTTGTCAGGTCCGCTTTCGCACGTTCGATTATCCATTTCATCTCACCAAGCACGAGAATCGCTCGCCGGTAGGGGCAAATCATGAATTGCCCCTACCACGATGGGGATGCCACGCGCGTAGGGACATCGGGCACGACGAGCGTGTCCCTCCGCAACATCTCTCCGAGGGACCTGCTTGTCAGGTCCACATTCCAACGTTCGGATAATCCACTCCACCGGCCGGGCTCCAAGTCCTCGGTTCCGTTGTTAATCAACCAGTAGGGGCAGCTCATGAATTGCCCCTACAACAGGTTGTGCTCATGGCCCCTCATACGTTTTTGCAACAGTGGGGATGACTCAGCATTGCGGCCGGTGGATTAGCCCGAGACGAACCCTCATTCGCTATCGCGAGTGCACAGCCCCAACCCGTACAGCCTGCTTCCAAAAACTTCGCGCAAAATGATTGCAATGGAGGCAAATGATTGCTAAAATTCCGGTCGCGTAACTGGACGAGATCCCAGACGAAAGCTTGTAGCATGAGTTGGTGCGATCTCCGGTGGATCGGGACGATCGGGGAAAATTGGCCAGAGGTGCTTCGGTGGAGGGACGAAGCGTTAATCTTTCGGCGTAAACGTTAGTGGCTGTTGTTGGGTCTGTTTTCACAACCTTTTCGAAGGAGGTCGCTCATGAAACGGCTTAGACTCTCGCAGCGGACAGGCAGCGGTTTTACGCTCGTCGAACTTCTTGTCGTGATTGCCATCATCGGGATTCTCATCGCTTTGCTTCTGCCGGCAGTCCAAGCTGCCCGCGAAGCCGCCCGGCGATCACAGTGCACCAACAACATGAAGCAGGTGGGCCTGGGGTTGCAGAACTATCACGACACCTACAAGAGTTTTCCGCCCGGCGTGGTCTGGGGACAGGGATGCATGGGTGCACCGGCAGGAGATACTTCTGCCCAGGACTATTGCCAGAACAATCAGGTTCCTCTCGCCTATCACCACACATGGAATGCCATGATCCTGCCTTTCATTGAGCAGAAGACGGTGTACGACACGATCAATTGGAAGGCTCCCGCCTGGATTGGCCCCGACCTTCAGGGAAGAAGTCCGCAGGGGGTGGTGAGTACGGCTATCCCGACGCTCCGCTGTCCCTCGGATGGCAATTTCCTGAAGCCCAACCAGTCTAACAATATCGCCATCACCAATTACCCGGGCAGCGAGGGGTACCACTGGCACCCCAATCCTTGCTGCGTGGGCAATTGGGATCCCTGGAACGCTGTGCCGGACCCCATCACCCAGACCTGCACCATTCACGGTGTTTTCACGCAGACGCGGACGACCAACATCTCTCAAATCACGGATGGCACCAGCAACACGATCATCTGCTGTGAAAAAGACTCGGTGGGCCACTATGGTGGGCCCATTCGCACTAGTGGATCAGGCAAGCGCCGGGCCATCAGCGACGCCATCGCCTGCAGCGCTTTTCTGGGGACGGCCGTCGGTGGTTGGGGTGCTAACGAAACCGGCCAGCACGTGCAGAATGTCGATGGGGGTTCGAAGTCGGCGTGGTCCTGGTTCCGGTGGAATCCCGGCACCTACATGCCGACGTATATCGCCGCCTGGGGCCCGAACGCCGAATGGCCGAGCCCTTCAAGCTATCACCCTGGTGGCGTGAATGCCCTCATGGTGGACGGCAGTGTTCAGTTCATTCGCGACAACATCGCCTGGGGGACGTGGTTCCGACTCAATTCGATTGCCGATGGCCTTGTGCTGCAGTCGGCATTTTAAAGCGATGTCGAATCTCGTCCCAGTTGGGTGTGAGTGTGTAGTTTCCGCAACAGTGGGACTTCTGAGGAAGGAGCTGTCTATGCTGAGAGTGTTTGCGCTGGTTGTCATGGCAGGGTTGGCATTGACCACCCTCGGAGGGTGCGGAGGCAAGAAGCCCGAAGCCAACCCGCAGTTCAATCCCGAGACGGCCAAGCAGCCCGAGAAAATTGCCAACCCGATGGAAGGCATCCAACCCGGCGGACCTCCCGGTGGGCCGCCGGCGGGGATGCCGGGAGGGCCTCCCGGGCCAGTCCGAACGGCTCCGTGATCTGCAAGTATTGACAGAGATTCAGCGCCAGAGCGTGTCCGATTGTCGCTGAGAGGCGCGGCATCCGTTTCGAGGTGTCGCGCCTTTATTTATGCTCTGGACGCGCTGCCACTGAGGATTCTCGCGGTGCCGGAGAAACCCGGCAAGTGGTCGCATCTTCCTTCCGCCCAGAATACAATAAATGGCAATCGTTCGTGGAACGAAGCAAGTTGGTCAAGCGGCATTTGTGGAGGACGAACATGAAAACGCAACTGACACGACGTGCGATGATGGGGACACTGGCGGGAACCGCTGTGGCGACGACCATGGGACGCTACGCACGGGCTGAGGCAGAACCTTCGGCCCCGCTGAAAGGGAACATCAATCACTCGGTATGCCGCTGGTGTTACGGGCGGGTCTCGCTGGAAGAACTGTGCGCATTCTGCAAGAAAATTGGAATCAAGTCGGTGGAGTTGCTTGGTCCGAACGATTTTGAAACCATCAAAAAGTACGGACTGACGTGCGCGATGGTCTCGTCTGGGGCGAGTATCCCCAAGGGGTTTAACAAGCTGGAAAACCACGATGAGTTGGTCGAGCGGTACGAAAAGATGATCCCCATCGTGGCAGAGGCGGGTTTTACGAACCTCATTTGCTTCTCCGGAAATCGCGAGCCGGGTCTGGATGACGAACAGGGGCTCAAAAACTGCGTCGTGGGGATCAAACGAATTCTGGGCCTTGCCGAAAAGCACAAAGTTGTTCTGGTGATGGAACTGCTCAACAGCAAGGTCAATCACAAGGATTACATGTGCGATCACACGGCGTGGGGCGTGGAGCTGTGCAAGCGGATCGGCTCCGAAAATTTCAAACTGCTCTACGACATCTACCACATGCAGATCATGGAGGGGGATCTCATCCGCACGATCCAGGAAAACATTCAGTACATTGCCCACTTCCACACGGGAGGAAACCCGGGTCGGCATGAGATTGATGAGACGCAGGAGATTTACTATCCGGCCGTGATGAAGGCAATTGTGGCGACAGGATACAAGGGCTTTGTTGGCCAGGAGTTTGTGCCCCGCAATCCCGAACCGGCAGCGGCACTTGCGTCCCTCGAACGCTGCGTAAGGATTTGTGATGTGTGAGAAGAAACTATAGAAAAACCTACCAAAAGAATCGGGCACTCACGATAAATGAGTGCCCTGCTTATTTTGTTACTACGCCGTCATTTTGTGCTGCAAACGGTAGCCACATTAAATATCCGGCTGGGGTTTTTGTGGGCCACCCGCCGAGCGGGTTTGATTTGAAGCGTGGATATTGAAATTTTCTTGGTGGTTGTTCTCTTTTGGCAAATCGACATGCGTCACATACTCAGGGGCAAGGGGCGTACCCTCGGGAAGTTCTTCCGCAGGAACGCCGTCCAGCGCGATGATCCGCACAACGTGGGGCCCCCCGACGGTTCCTCGACCGTTCTGGCGCGTGTCATATTTGCCATCCTTTATTTTCGCGAACCCGGCGGGGCCTGTGTTGCCTTTCGATTGGTCGGGTTCAAACAGAATGGAACCGGCAGGCACAGGCTTTCCGTCCAGGGTCACAGTTCCAGAGACGTGGTAAGTTTTCGGTCCACCCCCGCCAGAACCTGATAAAAGAAGCGCGGGAATGGAGAGAATGACCGAAAGCCCAAAAAGCAAACAACCTTTACCCATGTGGCTTCCCCTAGCCAAGATATCTCCTTTTGTGTTACCCAGCTCAAGCTACTGACGCCAAGTCGGCGATGTTAGGGCATGGTAACCGCCTCATCGCCGTTGCGGCTGGCCAAAGCCATGTAGACATTCTGCTCGATATACTGAGTGACGAACCGAACGGAGCCGTCGACGAGCGCGAAATGCACTCCTCCGGGATGGAGACTCCCGAAAGAAGTGTTGTTCCAGGTTGTGGTATTTCTGGAGTTAATGGGATACTGGACGTTCTTCGTAAAAAGTAATAACGTCCCCCGGTTATCGGTGAAATATCCACGAGTGTACGCCCGGTAATACGGCATGTCGGGCCACGCAATCTCGCCCACGAAAAGCGTGTTTGAGGAACCGTCCCGCACCGACGCTATGTCTACTCCAGACGGATAGAAGAAGGCACCCTGAGAGCAGTACCCGCCAAATGTTTCAGTGAGCCCATTGCATTTGTAGGCTGCGGGGGGATTCAGATAGTTATTAGTGCCATTGGGCCCCAAAACACCAAAGTAGTGCGCTGTGTACACACGTGTGGAACTTCCCGGAGGATAAACCTCTGATGCGTACCCCGACCGTCGATCTGTCTCCTCGGTACTGCTGGGACAAAAGTAGATGGGGATCGCTGTGGCTGCCACGCGAATCTTGTCGGCGTCGAGGTAGTTGCCCTGTTTGAAATTGAACTGGTCGAACAGAGGCTTTTGTTCAATAAATGGAAGGAGGACTACTAGCCAGGAAGCCTGATTACTGCTGAAACCGGGAGGGGGGAACCTGTTATGCGTCTGATGGTAGTTTAACAGACCAAGGGCAATTTGCTTCAGATTATTTGTGCACTGGGAACGTCGTGCGGCTTCCCGGGCTGCCTGCACGGCTGGCAGGAGGAGCGCTATCAGGATACCTATGATAGCGATGACCACCAGGAGTTCAACGAGCGTAAACGCTTTGCGATGAGACGCCATTGTCGTTTCTCCTTCCTCTTAGCGTTTGGAAAAGGCCTACCTTACCCCATGCGAAAACCACTTTACCGCTCCCAGGGCCAAATGTCAACCAATTTGTGCACTCTGAATTAACCCTTAACCCCAGTTTTGGCTTGGAGGGGGAGACGCCCGACGCTCGACTTTTTCAGGGCAATTCGTGGATTGCCCCTACGGCTGATCCGACTGGCTATAGGTGGGCACACGGCCACCGGCCGGGCGCCAGCCATCACCCCAAATTTTGCCCTTGCCTCACGAGCTAGGACTCCGCTAAACTTGTCCGCTCGACGAAGTCTCCGGCGGCTTATGGCAATCTGGGAAGATTTGGTAGGACCCAGTGGTTTGCACCATCATCCGACGGCACCTTCGCCTGTCACGAGAATGTTTGGGGCGTACAATAGAGTCTGAACGCGGCAGGAGGCCATCTCCGAACGTCCAGGTCCGATGAGCACCTGGAAAAAGGGATCACGGCGAATGGAAGGTCTCGCCATACTTCTCCCACCAGGCACGGAGGTCACCGCTTGGCACACGTGGGAGCGAATCTCCACCATGCCGCTCAGTCCCTATTCGGACGTCAAAGAACAAATTCGCCAGGCGATTGATATCGTCGATCTAGTGGAGCGCTATATCCCTCTCCGCCGTCAGGGGCGGGGATTTGTGGGGCTCTGCCCGTGGCATGACGACCACCATCCCAGCCTGCAGGTCAATCCGGAACGCCAGTGCTTTCGCTGCTTCGTCTGTGACATCGGCGGAGACATTTTTAGCTTCGTCATGCGGATAGAAAACGTCGAGTTCCCCGAAGCCCTGGCCATGCTGGCCGAGATGGCGGGAATTCCCCTTCCACGAACCGGAGGCAAACCGAGTGCAACAGACCGCAAGCAGGAGCTGTTCCGTGTCATGGCCTGGGCGGAGCAGCAGTACCATGCCTGCCTGCTTGAATCTTCCGAAGCAGCGACCGCACGCCAGTACCTTCGGGAAAGGGGCATCTCGGAAGAGAGCATCCGAAAATTCCGACTCGGATTTTCCCCACTTCAGCCGGATTGGATTCTCCGTCGGGCACGGCGGGACCAAATCGACCCCAAACTGCTGGTGACGGTCGGCATCCTTACGTCGGCACAAACTCGCGATTGGATCGATCGCTTCCGCGGTCGGGTCCTCTTTTCTATCCGCGATGTCCAGGGCAGAGCGGTGGGTTTCGGGGGGCGGGTGCTCCCCCAGATGGCTGATACGACGCCCGCCAAGTACGTGAACTCGCCAGAGACCCCGCTTTTTGCCAAAAGTCGGCTCCTTTATGGGCTTGATCTTGCGCGGGAAGCCTTCCGTCGCACCCGAACAGCGCTGGTTATGGAGGGCTACACCGACGTCATCATGGCGCATCAGCACGGCTTTTCTAACGCCGTGGCGGTGCTCGGCACGGCGCTGGCCGACTCTCATTTGCGGCTGCTCCAACGATATGTGGATCGGGTCGTGCTGGTGCTGGATGGCGACGAGGCGGGTCGGCGGCGTGCAGCGCAGGTGCTGGAGTTGTTTGTCGCCCGGCAGATCGACCTTCAGGTCCTCACGCTGCCCGACGATCTTGATCCCTGCGATTATCTGCTTCGGTATGGTGCCGCCGGTTTTCAGGAAGCCCTTGACGAGCGAACCGTTGATGCCCTGGACCATGCGTTTGCCGCTGCCACGTACGGTGTCGATCTGGAGAACGATGTGGCGGGTGTGAGTCGGGCAACCGATCAGTTGCTGAGTGTGATTGCCAAAGCGCCGGCCAGGCTGGGCGAACACTCTGCTCAGCAGCAGGCCCGGGAATGGAAGATCCTCTCGCGACTGGCGTTGCTCACGCGTATCGATGAGGGGGTTCTCCGCCGGCGATTGGAAGAACTGCGGCGTGGGCAAACGCGACCGCGTGTTGTTCCCGCGGTTCCCTCGCGTCCGACCCTGGATGGTTGGCATCGCACTTTTCTGGAGTTTCTGGTGGCGGTTCCCGAGGGAATCCGACGATTACGGGAACATTTTTCAGTGAATGATTTGACCTCCCCATTCGCCCGGCAGATCTATCAGGCCGCCCTGGATCTGTTGGAAATGGGGCAGCCGGTTGATTTCGAACATTTGATGTTGGCGCTCGACGACGCTGCGCTGCATAATGTCCTGGTGGATGTGGAGCAGACGGCTCGGGAAAAGAAGGTTTCCGAGCAGAATCCGGATGAATTGCTAGATGGGCTTCTGCGAAGCCATACCGCACGCATTGCTCAGTTGCAGGCTTCCCAGTTGGCCCATGCTTTGCGTAAAGGAGGACTGGCACCGGAAGAAGAGCTCGACTTGTTGAAACGGATCATGGATCAGCAGAAAAACCGCCAGAAGTGGTCCGAGCCCACGGAAGGGTGAGGTTTCTGGCGTCGGGAAATCGGCGATTCCCGCGCATCATTTAATCGCGGTTTCCCGTTATCTGGCTGGCTTTCGGCACGGAAGCACGAAAGGAGGCGACCCGTGAAACAGGCCGACAAGGAGTTGCAACGGCTTCTTGCTCAAGGACGAGCCCAGGGTTATCTGACGTACGACCAGGTCATCAGTTATCTTCCCGATCAGGAAACACGGCCGCAACGGTTGGATCGGCTCATCACGGCCCTGGAAGAAGCGGGGATTGAGCTGGTCAACCGGCCGCCGGTGGGATCCAACGGGGAGGCCGCAAGCAAGGACGTCGCTTCTCCCGCCGAAGATCCCCTCCTCAAAGACCCACTCCTCCGCGATTTGCTGCCTGGTCAAAAAGCCAAATGGAATAGCGATCCCATCCGGCTGTATCTCAGCCAGATGGCCAACATTCCCTTGCTGACGCGGCAGCAGGAGATCGCCCTCGCTAAGAAAATTGAGGTCACCCGCAAGCGATTCCGGCGCACGGTGATGGGGTGCCATCTGGTACTCAAACAGGCAGTTCAAACGCTGGAGGCGGTCCAGCGCGGGGAACTGGCGTTCGATCGCACCCTCAAGATGTCGCTCACCGATCAATTGACGAAGAGCCAGATTCTGGGCCGGATGCCGCACAACCTGCGGACTCTGCGCGGCTTGATGGCTGCCAATGAGCGGGACTTCAAGCGACTGATCAACCGGCGAACTCCTCCGGAAATCAAGGCCAAGGCACGGCGTCGCTTTTTGGCTCGTCGCGCAAGGATGCTGATCCTCGTGGAAGAACTGGGATTGCGGACGCGGCGCGTTCAGGCCATGATGCAGCAGATGCGGGATGTTCTCAAGCGGATGGAAGAGATTCGCGCCCGACTCCGTGAGCTGAAAACACAGCCGGGGGAATTGGGAGAACGCGATCGACTGCGGCGGGAACTGTGCGATCTGATGCTAGCGACTCAGGAAAGCCCGCGGAGTTTGCGGAGCCGGTGTGAAAAGATGGAGGCCCATTTCCGGGACTACACCGAGGCGAAACGCGAGCTTTCCAACAGTAATCTTCGGTTGGTTGTTTCTGTGGCCAAGCGATACCGGAACCGGGGGTTGAGCTTCCTGGATCTCATTCAGGAAGGCAACACGGGATTGATGAGGGCGGTGGATAAGTTCGAGTATCGGCGGGGATTCAAATTCTCCACTTATGCCACGTGGTGGATTCGGCAGGCCATCACCCGGGCGCTGGCAGAACACTCGCGGACGATCCGTATCCCTGTTCACATCATTGATCAGATCGGTAAACTGAAAAATGTATCTCGCCGGCTGATGCACGAACTGGGACGTGAGCCGACGCCGGAGGAGATGGCCCGGGCGGCCCAGGTGCCCGTTGACGAGGCCAACCGGCTGCTGGAAATGGGGCGTCAACCCAGCAGTTTGGATCGGCCGGTGGGAGAAGACGAGGACGGCGCGTTCAGCGAGTTGATTGCCGACCGCAACCTCGACAGACCGGAGTATGTCGCCCATCGAGAGTTGCTCAGAGAAAAAATCGAAAGCTTGCTTAAAACGCTCACCTACCGCGAACGGGAGATTATCCGCTTGCGGTACGGATTGCGGGATGGCTATGCATACACGTTGGAGGACGTGGGACGGATCTTCAAGGTCACCCGCGAGCGCGTCCGTCAAATTGAAGCCGACGCGATGGAAAAGCTTCAACATCCCGTGCGAGCGAAACAACTGGAAGCTTTCGCGAATGAACTGGTGGCGTAGTACCGCCGCCGTTTTGAGGGCCCGAGGCGGGCTGTCCGTACAGGACAGCCCTTTTTTTATTCCTCTGAGGAGGTAGCTCTATGACATCCCAGGCGCAAACAGTTCCGGAGATACTTCGGCGTATCCACAGCCTTTACCTGCAACTGGATGAACTGCGGGGCCGCCTGATGAAAGGCCCCCGGTTGGCGCAGGCACATCAGGAACAAATTCGTCAGGCCGAGAAGAACCTGGAACTGACCAAGAAAGCTCACACCGAAGCCCGCATGGCCAGTCACGCCAAACAACTGGAGTACGAACAGAAGCTAGCCGACATTCAGAGGCGAAAAGGCCGACTTCTCGAATGTGATGACAACCGTGAATATCAACTGCTGAAGGACCAAATTGCCGCTGACGAGATGGCTGCTAGCGTGCTTGCCGACGAGGCCATCGAACTGATGGCCCGAGTGGAAGAGATGGCAGTCAAGGTTCAAGAGGCGGAGGCCGCGGTGGCCGCGGCAAAGGAAACGGCGGCCAGGTGGCAGGAGGAATTTGCCCGTCAGGAACCAATTATCCGCAGCGACATGGCGGAGGTTGAAAAGGAGCTCAAGCATCTGATCACTCAGCTCGACGCAATGCTGCCCTACGAGATTAAGGACCTCTATCAGCGGACCCTGCGCAGTAAAGGGAGTGACGCCCTGGCACCACTCCGGGGTGAATTCTGCGGAGGATGCAACCAGCATGTGCCCATCAACATGCGGAGCGAACTGATCTGCGGCAAGCCGATCTGGTGCCGGTCCTGCGGCCGACTCCTGTATATCGCGGACGAGGGAAGATGACCAGCTTCACGCCTCCCGTTTGGAACGAGAGTTTTCGAATAATGGTCCGGCCTCCGCGATGCTCTCTTCCACCACGCGGCATGGCGGCAGGGACCGCAGGAATATCCTGCCATAGCTTTTCTGACATACCCGAGAGTCGAGAATCACCACGATTCCCTTATCCTGTTTGGTGCGGATGAGTCGGCCGAAGCCCTGGCGAAGTTTGATCACCGCTTCTGGAATCTGATAATCGTAGAACGGATTGCGGCCGGCCGCACGGAGGGCTTCAAGCCGGGCTTCGATGAGGGGGCGATCGGGAACCGCGAAGGGCAGTCGCGTGATGATCACGTTTTGGAGTGCTTCCCCGGGCACGTCCACTCCCTGCCAGAAACTATCGGTTCCGAAAAGGACGGCCCGCGGCGTCACTTTAAAACGCTCCAGCATTTGTGTTCGCGGTGTGCCCTCCGCCTGGGAAAAAAGCGTGTACTTATGCTCCGAAAACCACGGCTGAAGGGCGCTGGATACCTTTCGCATCAGGTCGTAACTTGTGAAAAGCACAAACGCGCGACCCTCTGTTCGGGCAATGTACCGCTTCAGCATGGCTACCAGCGCCCGCTCGTAGGCCTGGGGGTCCACGCCGGGATCCGGCATATCACGCACGAGGATTAGTTCTGCTTGCTCGCTGTAGTTGAAGGGACTGCCCACCTGAAGAGTTTCCACATGAGTGAGGCCGACACGTGACTTAAAGTATTCAAATCCCTGGTCGGCAACGGTCAGCGTGGCACTGGTCATGATGACCCGGGGGATAACCTGGAAAAGATGTTCTCGTAAGAGGCTTCCCACTTCGATGGGGGCGGAACCCAGCGTAACCCGTGGTATCGCACGGTTCTCGCTGACTTCCACCCAGTACACATGATCCGGCTCGCGCTGCTTGTTCCAGTGGTCGATCGCGGTGGCGAGCGACTGAAGCCGGTCCCGCGCGGCGATGAGATCCTGCCGTTCCTCCTCGGGATGGACGTCGGCCGCCCGACGGTGGACAATCTGGGCAAGTTTTTCCAGCCCTTCGCTCAGTGTGTTACGAAAAAGATTGGGTGCTCGGACCCGACCGTTGCTCGATTTCTCCTTTTCGTACCAGTCGAGCACCTGGGCAAAAAACTCGTCGGACCGATAAAGACAGTCCAGAACTGCCTGCTGGCCCTCCGCGCTTTTATAGTGAACGAGCAGCCCCCGCTGCGTTCTCTCGTTGTACAACCGCCGCAGATTGTACGCGATCTGAGTGTTACTGATCTCCAGCCCAAATTGTTCGGAAGCTACGCTCTCCAGCGTATGGGCCTCGTCGATGATGAGCAGGTCGTACTCCGGCAACAGAGAGGCGCCCTGCATCCTGAGCGCGAGGTCGCTGAGCAGAAGGGCGTGATTGACGATGAGAATCTGGGCCCGCTGGATTCGGCGACGCGCCGCAAAGTAGAAACAGTTGTCATAATGGGGGCAGCGGTTGCCCAGGCAGTTGTCCTTATCGCTGGCAACTTCGTCCCAAACGGTGGCCAGCGGCCGAAACGGCAAATCAGAAAGGGAGCCGTCGGTCGTCTGAGCGACCCACGCGGCCAGGGTCTGGAGTTGCTGCCATTCTTCATCTGCAAAGAGAGTTCGGGAACGGGTGAGTGCATTTCCCAGACGGCGACGGCTGATATAGTTTGCCCGACCCTTCACCAGGACTGCCGTAAATTCATACGGCATGACGCTTCTCAGAAAAGGAATATCTTTCAGGAGCAACTGTTCCTGCAAGCTGATGGTGTGGGTGGAAATGACGGCGCGCTGGACGTCCCGCACGGGCAGCTCTCCCGCCACCGCCAGGATGGTGGGAACCAGATAGGCGAAGCTTTTCCCCACCCCGGTTCCAGCTTCCACGACCAGATGCCGCTCCTCCACGATGGCCTTTTCCACGGCCTCCGCCATCTGGAGTTGCTGCGGGCGGTGCTCGTAGCCAGAAAGGCGGACCGCAATACGTCCCTGAGGGCCAAGAATTTCCGAAGATCGACTTGCCATAAAATCTGCCTGAAGACGATCACCACCGCGGAATGTCTATGTGACGACAAAGGTCTCGGGTGGTGGACGTCGCTTGTTCCTTGGTTCTCTTTAGGTTATCTTAAATCGCCGTTTGTCACCAGGATTGCTCGCGCGATCAACCCGGCGCACTTTGACGCCACCCCGTTTCATTTACGGTTTGTCCTGGAGAGAATAAACAGGCAAAAGTCAATCACGAGGTTTCAGAGAGAGCGTCATGCCAATTGAGTTTCTGTGCCCACAATGCGGAAGTCACTTGCGGGTACCGTTTTCTGCGGCGGGGAAGAAGGCACAGTGCCCTCAATGTGGGGCGATCACTCCCGTGCCCGCTCGTTCCGAGGTTGGTGCTCCGCCTCGCGTTCCTCCCCAAGAACCGCGCTCGGAAGAGCCCGTCGCTCCGCCGGCCGGGGAGAATGTGAGGCCTGAGGACAACCTGGGTAAGGGGGCCTTTTCTGGGGGAGAGAATCTCGGTTCGGACCAGCAGGTCTTTCCGGAGGCTGCGCCCTCTGCAATTCCCATCACACCGGCGATGCAGAGCCCTTACCCAGGTTATCCTCCACCCGGTTACCACCCGCCATCCACGGTACCTCCACGTATGGAAGACACGGGGATGTCCGTCGCCGCGCTTGTGCTGGGGTTGTTCGGCCTGATTGCGTGGTGTTGCCCGGTTATAGGCTTTCCCGTGGGATTGCTCGCCCTGATATTCGGGATTATCGGAGCAGGCCGGGGGGGCCGGGGAATGGCTGCAGCCGGAATCGTACTGGGTGTCATTGTCCTGGTGCTCAGCGGCATCAATGCCTTTCTGGGCATCATGTTCGAGATGGCTCAGCAGATACCGATGTGATTAATTCTGGTTGCTACTCGGTGCTCGAAGGTCCCATGCATTGAGCCACTTGGTTTTCACCGGCACCAACCCGAGTTCCAGCAATCGCTCGTGGAAATGGTACATGTGTCCGGCGCCGTAAAAGATGGCAATCCGGCGATGCCCCAGGCCGATCTGATCGCGAAGTACTTGCAGCACCTTTTCGTTGCGGCCGGAGATCAGAGTGGATCCCTGGGGACCCTCGAGGGCACGGATCTGTCCCTCCACGTCTTCCGCGAGTTGCTCGGCAAACAGCCGTTTCATTTCCAGTTGCCGGTCTTTACTGAACAGGGCTTTGAAAAAGTCCAGATCATTTCCCCCGGATTGTCTGGCCTGACTCTTCGCGAATTCGTATCCGAATGCCCGAAAGAACATTGTCCAAAAGTTTTCACCTTTTTCTTCCATGGAGCGGGTGAATTCCTCGGGTGACATGTCCGCGTGAACAAAGTTGGGACGGTGGTAATCGATGGCGTCCAGCTGAAAGACCAGCCCGAGAAAGTCTGTCATCGACCTCTGGATCACGGACACGGGATGAGCGGAGCGGGTGCCCGGCGTGACACGCGTCCCCTCCGGGGCTACGAGTTCATAAAGGACCACGTCATACCGGCGCAACTGCTTGTTGAGCTCCTCGTAATAGCCTTGTTCCGCGATGTGTATCACGCCAACGAGGTCCACACGAAGGTCCGGCGGAAGCTTTTTTTCGGCCGCCGCATTCTGCCTCGAATTGCCGGTGACGGATTTCTCAGCGGAGTCCTCGGCACGTGGTTGATACGAGACGATTGCCGTCTGAAGAAACTGCGGTTCCCCTTTCTTTTTCTGCAAGCGGATAAATTGGGGGGGCGATTGCTCCTTTGCCTTTGGGGTGTTGCCCGCGGAGTCCTCCGTCGTTTTGGCCTGGTCGGACTTCTCCGCGGCCGACTTTCGCTGAATCGCCTCGCTTTGACGTTTCAATCTCTTCCGGCTGGTGGACTTTTCCTGTGCCGGGACAGGGACAGAATGCTCCTGCTCAGTACTGACGAGTACTCCATTTGCAGGATCTACCGCCGAAAAAGCGAGAATTATTTCTCCCGAGTGAGTCTGAGAAGCTAAGCCCAGTTCACCGGGCAGAGCTGCCGCTACCAGCAGGGTAACGCTTCCCAGGCCTACAGCGAAGGCTAGCATCCGTCCGCTGTGCCTTCTTACGCTTGAATGAAGCGGAACAAAAAAACCGCTGAGCCCACGGAGAGACAGCACGGAGGTTTGACGAGTCATTGTCGCACCTGAAATAAACTCGAATCCAAGCCAGTAGAAGTCGTGTTCCCTTTTACGTTTCCTGACGCTTCTTGAGCTTTTCGGCGGAGTCCGCCACGCATTTGTTGCGAGTCACCACGTGACCCGGACATCAGCACCCTGGGGACATGTCGGCCCGCGCGTCTCCCCGCGGTTCGCTCCGCAACGGGGGATTGCAGTCCGGGTCCAATGCATTGTACCGCCGAGCGAAGAAGCCGTGTTCCCACGGGGGAGGATGGCGATCATGGGCACGTCACCACGACACATTAGAGCATACCGCACAAATCCTGCCGAGGAAACTGTGATCCCCTTCTTGTGGGGGGAACGCGTATCGTCGTGGCGGGACAGATGAGAGGGTAACCGATGTAGCGCGACAGCGCCTCTTCAAAACCTCTTCAAAGGTAAGCCGATCCAGTTGGTTTCGGCTCGTTAAATCCGGAACTTTACAGAAAATTGGAACTTTCGTTGCGGCGGCGCGATCAAAAGATTGAGGGTGGGCCAGCCTGGGACGGTCAGAAAACGCGCTGCGCGCGGTTAAAACGGCGTGGAAGATGGCAATCGATTCAGCAACCAGAAGTCATCTGGCGATCGTATTCCAGGTTGCCGCTTGGCCGCTCACTCCGACTGGTTGGTTTCTTACCACCAGATCCGTCTCCGGTACCGGGGCAGGTTGCCACTTTGATCGGTTGGACGGCTCTTCATGGCCAAGACTTGACGCCTATCCCCCCCGTAATCATGATAAAACAGCGGAGATGGATACTCTGGAGAAAGTATCTCGGAGGCGGAGAAGCGCAGTCCCTTTCAAAGCATCTATTAATCCGGCTTCTCCCGGAGGAGGGGCACGCCAAGCGGGGCCGACCTTCCGCGAGTGGGGGGACGCGACTTTTTGGGGCGGTGTTAAACACGGGGTTTGAAGTAGGGGGACGAACAGCCCTAGGCAAAGGATCTAGGAAATAACCGATCAGTATCGACTTAGGTTGAGGTCGATCATGTTGACACAGCGGGTTGCTCATCATCAGAGGAAAGGTTCCATGCTCGCCAACTTGCTGGCTTCCTTGCGTCGTCCGCGAAAGAAATCTCATCCTGCTCGGCAGCATCGACGTCTGCGGGTGGATGCGCTTGAAGAACGGACGCTTCTAAGCGTCACGCCGGTGGACATCCTCGATAAGCTTGCCAATCAATCCATCCAGCCTGTCATTCCATCTGGAAACACCAATCCGGGACAATCGTTGGCGGTGGATGCCGACGGCGATTTCGTCATTGTGTGGACCCGCTACGATACGATCATCGATCCCAACACGGGATTGCCTGTGATCGATCCGGTCACCGGTCAGCCGAAGACCGAAGCCAACATTTATGCCCGCTATTTCACGGACGAGGTTCAGCGGATCACTTTGCCGTCGGGTGTATTGAACGACAATGTTCCTTCACAGTATGGGCAGTTCTCGCTGATCTACGGCGGCACGACGCTGGTGCAGAAGCTGACGATCTCGGCCACGTATGAGCCGTTCGCCGCGGTGCAGCAGAATATCGTGGGAACGTTTGTGCTTCAGGCGGACGCCAATGGAGACGGGATCATCTCCCCGACGGAGCGTGCCACCATCGTCTATGACGAAACGAACAGCATCAGTAATCTAGCAACGTCGATTCAGACCGCCCTCCAAGGCATCGGGGGACCGCTGCAAAACGCCAAGGTGACCCCGATCAATGCGAAAGAGTTCTTGATTGAATATGGCAGCGCCGCGCTGGGGGTCAATCAGCCCAAGCTCTCTGTCGGTACCGTGAACTTTTCCAGCGGTTTTTATCCGGCCGTGCAGGTCTCCACGGTCCGGGAGCCGATTCTCATCTCGAATATTCCCGTTTCGCCGACCAATCCGCAACTGACGGCCCAGGCCCTGGAGCAGGCCTTCAATACCCGCCTCAAGGCCTACGCGATGGGGCCCATCGATTTCCCGCCGCCGGATCGCGTGCCCAGTTCAATGGAAGGTCCCTACACGGACCCGATTACGGTGGCTGCTGCTGTTCCCCAGGTGCAGGTCACAGCCGTCAATGCGACGACGTTTGACATCCGGTTTGTGGGCGATTCGAGCAAGCTCGATCATCCGGAGTTCATCATTGCATCTGTGACCGACGAGCTGGGCAACAACCTCCTGCCGTCGCCGGAGGCTTCGGTCGTCACCATCAAGCAGTCGAGTCCAGAGTTCCGGGTGAACCCCGAAGAGCCGGATGATCCGTTCACCCCCGGGCCCGATAAATACGATCAGACCAACCCGGCGGTGGCCATGGATGCCGATGGGGACTTCATCATTGTGTGGGAAAGCAAAGTTCCCGACAGCTACGCCTATGGCAGTGTCAGCGACATCTTCGCGCGTCGCTTCCGGCCGGTAGGAAATGCCGTCCTGGGTGTCTCTCAATTCGTGGTGGATATGAATGCCGACGGCACGCCGGAGACCCCGATCGACGGCGTCATTCCGCTGGTGTCGCCGCTCAACACGGTGGTTCAAACGCTGACGGTGGACAGCCTCGTCCCCGGAGCCCTGGCTGGCCGATTCCGGCTGAGCGTGGCCGGTAAGACCACCGATGACATCGTCTTTGACAGCACGAATCTGGCCACCACGGCGGCCAACATTCAGGGCGCTTTGGTGGTGGCGGGATTCCAGGATGTCAGCGTGACCGTGGCCTCCTCCACCGATCCCTATCAGTTCCGCATCAGCTTCCGCCAGACGTTCTCCGGGCCCAACGGGTTGGCGGACGCGATCGTTCGGTACGTGGATCCGGTAGAGGGCACGCCCCTGGGTGCGCTGGCTACTGTCTCGTCCCAGCTCGTGCCAGGTCAGGATCTCTTCACATTCCGTGTGAACACAGAGACTCTGCGGGCACAGTTTGCTCCAGCCGTGGCCATGGACTTGGCGGGGAATTTCGTGATCGCCTGGGCCAACAGCGCGCAGGACTTCAGCTTTTATAACGGGATTCGGGCCCAGATTTTCAGCCGGGATGGCAACAGGATTGGAAACGAATTTCTCGTGAACACGGAGGACACGGCGGTTTACCTCAATCCGGCCGTGGGGATGTCGCGGACGGGTGAGTTTGTCATCGCGTGGGAGCGGACCACGGACGTCAACTATTTGACAGGCGCCCCGTATGTGACGACCGTTCTGGCCAAAGGTTACGATCTTACCGGCCAGGTCATTCTTCCGCAATTTGGCGTCGGGGGTGGGGGCAACCCCACGGTTGCGTTTGATTCGGCCAATCATTTCCTGGTCACCTGGAGCGCCGTCGCAGATGCGGATAGCACCGGGCAGACGAGTATTGGTGTCCGCGCGATCGTTTATGATTTGAACGGCAACGTCATTCGCGACACGTTCCGACCCAATAGTGCGTCTTTCAGTCCAGGATCCACCCCGTTATGGCCGTTAGCGCAGTTTGGAGGTGGCGGTGGACTGGATGCCGACGGGGATTTGATTGTCGCCTACGATGGGTATGGGCCGGATGTCTCGGAAAACGCGCGCGGCGTTACTCAGGCAGTGCGGCAGCTTCTGCTGGCTCAGATCAACTCTCAGACAAACGCTGATCTCCTTAATTACTTTGATCCGCAGACGGAAACCCTGTTTTCTGCGGGGAGCCCAAGTAATGGCGATGTGGACGGCGTCATAGACGCGATTCTTGTCCGCGCGCTCAACCGCGGTGCTACGCCACAACAGGTGGGACGCTTGCGGGCGATTTTGGAGGGGGTGGCCGGTCTCCTTCGCGGCGAGGCGAACGGTGTCATGTTCAGCCGGTTCGACGCCGATCCCACGATGTCCTACGGGACGCTCTTCAGTGACAGTGTGGCCAACACGCTCCGGGATGGCCACAACACCCGATACCTGATCCTGATGGACAACAACCTGAACTGGGAATCGTTCGTCATTCGGATCTGGCGAACAGGCATCGGCGGTTTTGAGGACGTAACGGTTAACAACATTCAGACCAACCAGGTGTGGGACCGGACGCTCACCCGAGATCGAATCGATCAGGTTCTGGAAGGAGCCGCCCGGACTGGGACCGCCTGGGCTGAGCCGACTTACGAAGGGCCCATCGATGTGCGAATCATCAGCCCCTTTGAAGTTGCCAATCGAATTGGAACACCCTGGGAAATTCCGGTGGCCAATCCCAATCAGTACACCATCTATGAAGTGACATTCCAGGGTGCGAGCCACGATTGGCCGTTTACCATTACGGGTGTCTACCCCGGTCGTGCGGGTGGACAAGATGTGGCACCGCCTCTCATGATTGCCCAAAGCTACGGCGATCCGGGAACGGAACAAGGCTGGGCTTCGATTGGTGTGACGCCGGAAGGTTCCTTCGTTGTCGCGTACACCCAAATGGAGCAAAACACAGATGGAAGTTTGACCAACGCGACGATTCGCTACCGGCAATTTCGCGAAACCGTGGACACCGCTGGGCCGTTCGTCACCGACATCATTGCGCCGACTGGAACGAGTCTGTGGGGCGGCGCGAATGTCCAAGGTTCCATTTCGCAGGTTGTTATCACGTTTAACGAAGAATTACTCGGTGGGGACCCACGGACCGTCCTGGATAGTGTGCTCAACCCCGACAACTTTGTGCTCCTCCGCAACGGCGTGGAGATTCCGCGCGGCGTGGTGAAAGTCGAATTCGGTATGAACGCCGCGTCGCTGCTCAACGGTAAGCCATACGATATCGATGGAGACGGAAATCCCGATGGAGTTTATCAACTCTATGCGCTCCCCACGAACAAGTGGGAGGCTGTCCTCACCTTGGATGGTAATGGAGCACTGGAGCCCGGCACGCCGGGACTTCCTGACGGTGACTATCAAATTGTCATTCGTGCCCCTTCCGGGGCGAACTCAGGAATTCGAGACAAGGCGGGAAACCCCTTGAATTCCACCGGTTTTGTGCCGGCTGGTGCCAACACCACGCTCTCCTTCCACGTCACAGTACCCGCCCAGGATACACCGGTTCTGCCGGTCAATGCTCGGACGCAGCCGGAGAGTCCGAATGCGGTGGCGCGGGATGCGGATGGGGACTATGTGGTGGTGTGGACGCAGACGGATGCGAGCGGCCGGAATCGGGTGTATTTCCGGCTGTTTGATCGGGACGGGACGCCGGCGGATCTGGATTTGAACGGGAACGGGGTGATTGATGTTACAGAGATTGATAACGCGCCGGCGATGGCGGTGACGACGAGTTCGGTGTTTGCCAACGATGACCAGCAATTTGGGTCGGTGGCGATGACACCGGACGGGGACTTTGTGATCACGTGGACGAACACGCGGAATGGGAATGCCGACATTTATGCGCGGCGGTTTGGTTCCAACGGCCAACCGTTGGGGGATGCCTTCCGTGTGAACACGTTCACGTCCAACGACCAGAAGTGGTCGGATGTGGCGATGGACGCGGAGGGGAATTTTGTGGTGGTGTGGTCGAGCTGGGGCCAGGAGCCTGGTGGGTCGGCGTCGGGCTGGGGGATTTTCGCCCGTCGGTTTGATCAGCAGGGGCAGGCGCTGGATGCCACGGAATTCCAGGTGAACACGACGGTGGTGGGTGACCAGACGTTGCCCAGCGTGTCGATGGACTATCGTGGGAATTTCGCGGTCGCGTGGCAGACGGCGGGTGGGATTGCGCTGCGGACCTTCACGGCTGGTGGGGTGGCGCAACAGGCGGCGGAGATTCCGGTGGGCACCACGGTAATCGGCCAGAAGGCCTATCCGGATGTGGCGATGGCAGGTTCGGGGCAGACAGTGGTGGTGAGCTGGATGGGTCCGGACGGGAACGGCAACGGCGTGTTTGTGGACCTGTTCCAGTGGGACGCTGTGACGCAGAGCTGGGTGGCGGTGCAGACTGGGCAGCGGGTGAACGTGAGTGTCACCGGCGAACAGGGCTATGCGTCGGTGGCGATGGCGGTGAACGGGGCATTTGTGGTGAGCTGGAGTGGGATTGGGAACCAGCCGGGGCAGGAGGATCAACTGGAATCAGGAGTCTTTTACCGGCTGTTTAATGCGGCGGGGAATCCGGTTGGTGGGGAGCGTCGGGTGAACCAGGTAGTGGCGGGTCGGCAGTGGGCGCCATCGGTGGGGGCGGATGCGGATGGGAACTTTATTGTGGTGTTCACTGGACCGAGTTCTGCCAATCCGGCATTGAGCACGGTGTATCGGTTTGACAGCCGGGTGTACCTGAACCAGGGGGATGTGTCCGGGCCGATTGTGACGAAGGTGCTGACCGGGACAGGTGGATTGGTGCTGGAGGGAGGCCGGGTGACGCCTGGTCCGCAGCAGTTGGTGGTGGTGTTCAGCGAGGACATGTCGCAACGGCTGGCGGACATTAATGGGGATGGGCTGATTGACGACCGGGATGGTCCGGGGACGGATAGCGTCCTCAATTTGCGGAACTGGAAGCTGTTCCGGAATGGTCAGGAGGTGGTGGGGGCGATTAAGGATGTGCAGTTCGGGTACAACCCGGTGATGCGGCGGTACGAGGCGGTGCTGACTTTGGACAGCGATCCGAACACGTCGGGGAACGAGGCGTTGGTGCCTGGGGACTATCAGTTGTTGGTGATGGACGTGATGACGGACGCTTATCCGTATTTCCGGGTGAGCGATCCGGTGACGGGGTTGCAATTGGATGGAGACCGGGATGGAGTGCCGGGCACGGGTGGAGGGCAGCTTGGATTTGTCCGGAATTTCCGTGTAGTGGGGGGCGTGCCTGGTCAGGACACGGGGGTGATCCCTGGGGTGTTGACGCAGAATGCGCGGACGCAGCCGGAGAGTCCGAATGCGGTGGCGCGGGATGCGGACGGGGACTATGTGGTGGTGTGGACGCAGACGGATGCGAGTGGCCGGAATCGGGTGTATTTCCGGCTGTTTGATCGGGATGGGACGCCGGCGGATCTGGATTTGAACGGGAACGGGGTGATTGATGTTACGGAGGTTGATAATGCGCCGGCGATGGCGGTGACGACGAGTTCGGTGTTTGCCAACGATGACCAGCAGTTTGGGTCGGTGGCGATGACACCGGACGGGGACTTTGTGATCACGTGGACGAACACGCGGAATGGGAATGCCGACATTTACGCGCGGCGGTTTGCGGCGAACGGTCAGCCACTGGGGGACGCGTTCCTGGTGAACACGATCACGACGAACGATCAGAAGTGGTCGGATGTGGCGATGGACGCAGAGGGGCGGTTTGTGGTGGTTTGGGCGAGTCTGGCTCAGGAGGCCGGTTCGACAGTGCCGAGTTGGGGCATTTTTGCCCGGCGGTATGATGAGAACGGCCAGGCGGTGGGGGCGGAATTCCAGGTGAACACGACGGTGGTGGGTGACCAGACGTTGCCCAGCGTGTCGATGGACTATCGTGGGAATTTTGCGGTGGCGTGGCAGACGGTGGTGGGGGCGTTGGACACCGACATCGCGGTGGCGATGTATAGCTGGTCGGGGGCGGTGATATTGCCAGAGACGATTGTGAATGTGGGGCGGGCGGGTCAGCAGACGAACCCGGACATCGTCTTGGCACCGGGTGGGAGTGTATTTGCGGTGACCTGGACGGGTTTGGACACTCAGGGGACGGGGGTGTTTGCGCAGGTGTATGCGCCGGATCCGACGACGGGGGCGTGGGTGGGATTACCGGCGGACATTTTGGTGAACACGACGATCCAGGGGGACCAGCGGTTTTCTTCGCTTGCCATGGATGGGGTTGGCAATTTTGTGGTGACATGGAGTGGATACGGCACTCAGCGGGACGAGGAGGACCTGGCGGACTCGGGAGTGTTCTATCAGCGGTTTGACAGTGCGGGGAACCGTCTGGGTGGTGAGCGTCGAGTGAACCAGGTGGTAGCAGGTCGGCAGTGGATACCGTCGGTGGCATCGGACGCGGACGGGAACTTCATTGTGGTGTTTACGGGTCCGAGTGCGACGAATCCGTCGCTGACGACGGTGTATCGGTTTGACAGCCGGAACCATCTGACGCTGGATGACATTGCGGCGCCGATTGTGACGAAGGTGTGGACGGAGGACCGGCAGTTGATCACGGAGGGGAGCCGTGTGGTGGTGGGACCGAGCCAACTGATTGTGCAGTTGAGCGAGGAGATGTCGCGGCGGTTGTCGGATGCGAACAACAACGGGATTTACGATGCGGGAGATATTCCTGGTCCCGACAGCATTCTCAATGTTCAGAACTGGCGCCTGTTCCGGAATGGCCAGGAGGTGGTGGGGGCGGTGAAGTCGGTGAGCTTCAGCCTGAATCCTGTGACCCGCAAATGGGAAGCGGTGCTGACGCTGGATGGAAACCCCGACAGTCCGATCAATGACCCGCTGCCTTCCGGCGATTACCAGCTTCTCGTGGGTGACTTGATGACGGACGCTTATCCGTATTTCCGGGTCACCGATCCCGTGATCGGATTCCAACTGGATGGAGATCGCGACGGAGTTCCGGGCACGGCGGCCGGGCTCGGTTTCGTGCGGACCTTCATTGTGGGGCAGGGCAGTGGGATTGGTCCTGGAACACCCGGCACTCCCGGAGATACCGATATCAACCCCGTGGTGAACACCACGCTGGCCGGCGATCAATCCCTGCCCGCTGTGGCCATGAACGCAAACGGGGACTATGTCGTCGTGTGGGTGAGCGTTGGACAGGGTGCCGACGCGAACACGACGAATACGAACATCATCGCGCAGCGCTACAATCGTCGGGGCGAACCGCAGGGGACGGAATTCATCGTCAATACTTACGAAACAGGCAACCAGACCCAGCCTGCTGTCGCGATGGACAGCGCGGGGAACTTCATTGTGGTTTGGGCGGGACAAGGCGCGGACGATGTGGACGGCGTCTGGGCGCGGATGTTCGACCGATTCGGAAATCCGCTGGGCGATCAGTTCCGCGTCAATCAATATCGCAACAACGCCCAATACAACCCGCGTGTGGCTGTGAGTGCCTCGGGCAAGTTCGTGGTTACCTGGAGCAGCTATGGCCAGGACGGCGATAAGGACGGTGTCTATGCCCGATTGTACAACGCTTATGGCCAGGCCCTTTCCAATGAATTCCGCGTCAACACAACCACGGCGAATTATCAGCGGAATTCCGACGTGGCCATGGACGACGCCGGCAACTTTGTGGTCGCCTGGATGAGCTATGGTCAGGACGGCAGCGGTTATGCAGTGATTGGGCGGGTGTTCAATGCCGACGGTACGGCCCGAACCGGCGAAATCCGGCTCAACCAGTACACCACCAATGACCAGATCGACCCACGGGTTGCCATGGAGCCCAACGGGAATTTCGTGGCCACCTGGGCGAGCTTCGGTCAGGACGGTAGCGGTTATGGCGTCTACGCCCGGCTGTTCAACGCCAACGGCACGGCCAGGACCAACGAATTCCGGGTCAATCAAACGACCCTCCACTGGCAGGTGCAACCGGATGTCGCCATGGATCGCTCGGGCAACTTCACCATTGTCTGGATGACCTCCGGCCAGGACAATGACCTCCAGAACGATTGGGGAATTTATGCCCGGATGTTCACCTCTAGCGGCACAGACTTCTATCTGCCGCCGAAGGGATTCCTCGGCGAGTTCCGGGTGAATGCGGCCGTGGCGGGGAATCAGACTGATCCGGCCGTGGCGATGGATGCGGTGGGCAACTTTGTGGTGGTGTGGACCGGCCCATCCACCGATCCGGATCCTCTAGTCGCCGCTCAAAATGGCACCGACATCTTCGCACGGCTGATCGATCCGCCGAGTGAGTTGACACTCCAGGGGACCTCCGGAAACGATACGCTTGAATTCATTGCGGGCAGCAGCCTGGCCACGTCCACAATCAAACTGAACGGCCAGGTTATCACGCCTTCCACGTCGATAGCCCGGCTCATTTTCGAGGCCGGAGACGGCCAGGACACGGTCATTGTGACCGGAACGAACGGCCAGGAAATTGTGACCTTGTGGCCGACCGGTGGACAGTTCAAATTCCCCGGTGGATTCACGGTGGAAGTTCGGTCTGCTGAAAGAATCACAGTGGACGCCAAAGGTGGTACCAACGACCAGCTAACAGTGTATGACTCGGCCGGTGATGACTCCATGACCGCGTCGCCCACCCAGGTCACGGCCACCAATTCGGCGAACGCCTACTCGCATCTGGCGAGGAATTTTGAACAGGTGACGCTCGTTTCCAGCGCCGGTGGCGAGGATACGGCGTCCCTTTACGACTCGCCGGGTGACGACATCTTCACCGGGACGCCGACCTATGGGGAAATGGCGGGGACCGGCTACAAACTGCGGGCAGAAGGTTTCCGCTACCTCCACGGCTATGCTTTGGCCGGTGGGGCCGATACGGCGATGCTCTACGACTCGCCCGGTGATGACGAGTACGTCGGAACGCCCGACTATAACATCATGCGTAACAGTAACTTCTTCGTGCGGGCAAAGTACTTTGACTATGTCCACGCCTATGCCACGGCTGGGGGCTACGACCGGGCGACTCTCAAGGGGACCTCGGGAGCTGATAAGTTTGTGCTGGAACCCAACCTCGCGCGACTGAATTCCGGATCGTATGTCCATCGGGCGAAATTTTTCGAGGAGATCACCATCCGGGGCGGCGGTGGGCAGGACGTTGCTTATGTGGATAGAGGCACCGTTCTGCCAGGTGTCGTAGCGCGCGGAACCCCGCCCGTTCCTGTAGATGCGGCGCAGATTGCCTATCTCCAGCAGCTTTACAAGATTCAGGTCACCAATGAGGGTGGCACGGGTTCCAATAGGACGATCCGTCCGGCGGCCGACGCTGTGTTCAGCGCCTACTGGCCGTGATTTGAAAACGGGTTGAAAGCCCTCCTGAAAGTTCTAGACTGAAACCCTGGCTGCCTCCCTCACCTGTAAAAATGAGCAGGTGAGGGATTTTTTGTTGCCCTGCCAACGCATTCGAATATCTTTTGCTTATCTTGCTCATCTTTTCGGGGGATTTGGCAGTCTTCTAAAGTCTGCGTGAGATAAGTGAATTGGCTAAAGGATGATCGCATTGTTGCGGGGAGTATTCAAGGTCGGCAGCCATCCCGGCCGAAAGCAATGACAAGTCGGCGTTCATGGAGTCTACGGCATGTTCGTTAAGTTTTGCCATTCTTTCTCAACTCGTAAGGCTGGTTTTTCCGATATTAACGTCGCAACCCCATATTGCCGGTTCTCCAGAGCGAGAGATCCACAGGGGAGAACGGGACATTAGCAGACATTGAGGTGGACCAGGACTATGCGATTCCAACACACCCGAACGCGGTTGATTGTTTGGGCTGCCTGTCTGGCAATGGCAACCCCCGCCGTAGCCCAGGTCAAGGACATGCAGTATTTCGCGCCTGCACAGATCGACACATTCGGAGGAGGCCGGCGCGCCAACGAGGGGTTCTTCATCAGCGGCGAATACCTCCGCTGGAGCATCTCCAAACCGGATGTAACGACGGTCGGTTATCCCGGCCTCACGCGGGAAGTCTTCTACGACACAGGCATTTCGCGGATTCAAAGCAACACGCTGGACACCAGTTTCATCGGTTCCAAATTCACCGATGGAAGTCGGGTGGACCTGGGATACATTGAAGGTCATCAGGGATGGCTCTTCAGTTATTACTACCTCTCCACACTCGGGCGAACTCATGGTGTGGCCAGTGCCGATATTGTGTTCGACGATCCACCCTTCGGCCCGCCGCCAACTTTCCGCTTGCTTCAGGGGTATGTGGATGCAGCTTTGACAGATATTCAGAATCTGCCCGTCACATTCAACGCCCCCTATATCGAAGACCTTGACCCCGATGAAGGTGGCGACCCCGATACGCTGCCAGAACCTTCCTGGGGTGTCATGATGGAGAATCTCGTAAAGAACTGGAGCACGGAACTGAATTACATTTACCGATTCCATCCCACTCGACGCGGTACAACCTGGGAGCTTTTCCTGGGGGTGCGGTACTTCGAGTTGAACGAAGATTTCAACGTCTGGGCGCCTTACTCCTATGCACCCTACGATCCGACACTGGATCAAAACGATCCGAACGGGGTAGGCTTTCCGACCGCCGTGGGAATTCTTGCCGACAGCTACTGGTTCACCAAGGCAGAAAACCACGTGGTGGGACCGCAAATCGGTGGGCGATTCTTCCGCAGCTACAACCGCTGGACTTTCGACGTGCAAGCCCGATTCTTTGCAGGATTCAACTTCCAGAACATCAAGCAGCAGGGCGTGCTGGGCAGCCGTTTGACCCCTGGCCTGGGTGCCATCGAAGATGTGCCCCTCTTCATGCGGACGACCGGCTTCAGCCACAGCGCGACGGAAGAGGAATGGGCGCCCTGTGCCGAGTTGCGGGCCACCATCAAGTACCAGGTCACGTCCAAGATCAACCTGAGCGTGGGCTGGACGGGTCTGTGGATGGATGGCATCGCACGGGCTTCGAACATGATCCTCTATCGTGTGCCGGACATGGGAATAACCATGGAGCATAACACGCAGGATCTGTTCATCAACGGTGTGACCGCCGGTGTGGAATTCAATCGATAAAGGGCAATTGGCGTCAAGCGAGAACCCTCAACCCTCTGGCGGCTAAACGAACGGTTCGACAAGGATGTTTGAACCGTTCGTCTCGGGTAGCGCAAGAGGGTCCTGATCGACCGGGAAGGATGCCCGGTCGATTGTTTTTTCTTGATGGCTGCTAGCGTGACAAAACGAATTTGTCAAGATAAACGAGTGCTCCCAGGCGCCGTGAAATGGAGACGCAGAAAGCTCAGAAAACTCCCTTTGTTGCCTCCGCGAAGACCGCTTATAATATCCCATGACACGTTCACGAGGGACTGAATGGGAAGCCCGTGTGAACGTCATGGCGAAAGAACGATGGGATTAATAAGCCGGCACGTTCGTGTGTTGGGCATAGAAGAGGGGATAAAGCTGTGCTGACTGTTCGTCCTCGGGTTACGGAATTGGCATTCAGCCTTTACGGCAGGCCGCTTCACCCCGAATTGTTTGAAATTCGCACCACTCGGCAGGTCAGTCGCGGGGGCTATGAGGTACGGCTGGCGATCACCAACACCGGCCACGTCATCACTTGGAATTACGAAGGACTTACCTGGACGGAGGTGGCTACCTCGGCCCTCCATCCATTACCAACCAAGAGACGTTTGATGTTTCACAATATCAAAGGAGAGCACAAAGATCAGTTGGTGGGCCGGGGTGGAATTTCCTACGAATGGGAAGTGCAACTGGAACATGTCTCGCCAGAGCTTTTCTGGATGTTTCAACATGAGCTGAACCGCGAGGCTCCCCAGCAAGGGCTGTTCTTTCGGTTTGATCCAAGTGGGCGAATGCCCCTGGGTGCAATGAGCTTTCTCTACTATGAGACACGGGCAAAAAGCTTTCTGGTGCAGGCGTTTCACACTTTTCCGGATGACTACGCCCTGGTGAAAAGTCGCACGGTGATTCGATTACCCTAGTCTGAAGGCCAACAAGTCCAGCGGGGCTACTTTTCAGACCGGGGCCTGCGCAACGGCTGAGGACTGTTAACCGCGTCGTGATAGCCGGTTTTTCACGTCCACATCGGGATCTCACGAGGATCGGCGGTTCGCTGAGACTAATCGACTCGTCGCTGAAATCGCGCGGATAAAATCCCGACAGGTTCTTTACTCAGTATGTACCTTTCTCAGCCATTCCCGGATCGCTTGCGTTACCCGCTCGGGCTGTTCCATTGGCGGGAGATGGCCGGCGTCAGGGATTACCACGAACTGCGATTGCGGGATTGTCCGCGCCATTGCCTCCATTTCCTCAGGTGGCGATATTGCGTCAAATTGTCCCACCAGCACAAGAGTTGGACACGAGAGAGCAGGTAGAAGGTCCGTAGAATCCGGACGTTCAGCCATTCCGAGTGCTGCCGCCGCCACACCCTCCGGTGGCGCCGAGAGGATCATCTGGCGGATTTTTTCGATCACTTCCGGATGATTGCGAAACGTGCTTTCGCAGCACAGGCGGGGAATCATCTCCTCCGCGATGAACCCCGGACCTTCCCGGCGAACGCGTTCGGCAACACGCCGTCGGTTCTCCTTCGCTTCGGGAGAATCGGGCCTTGCGCGCGTATCGCACAGGATGAGACCAGCCAGGCGGTCACGATACTTTCGGGCAAAGGCAAAAGCCACGTACCCACCCATCGAGAGGCCGCCCAGCACGATCTTGCCGGTCAACCCGAGGTGGTTGCAGAGGCCTGCCAGGTCATCCGCCATCGCCTCCATCGTGGCGACTCCGGGGATCACCTGGCTTTCTCCAAATCCTCGTAGATCGGGAACGATCACCCGAAACTCATCGCACAACTCTTCCCGTTGAGCTTTCCACATGGTCCGATCAAGGGGAAAGCCGTGGACCAGAAGAACAGGCAGGCCAGTCCCCGTGTCTTCGAAAGCCAGTTCAATTTCACCCGGGGTAGCTGTGGTGGTGATTTTCACACGCTGTGCCATGGGACATCTCGGATGCAAAATGAGTATCTTTTCTTTTTGCAAAAACGGAAAATACGCTGCCGGGTTGATCCCGGCGCGGGCAACTCGAATCGATCTATTTTATTTAGAAGCAGGCAATGGTGCGCGTGGACGCGACCTCCGCGGGACGATTTCAGCCGCCTCCACCCGACACCTACTTTTCAGAACACATCCGGGGCGACGTAGCACACGAGCGTTCGCCCAGGTAGCGTCAGGGACCAGTCAACAGGGGGTGGGGGACCGTCCAAATTGGGATAGATATCATTGGGCGACATGCGGCTGGTATCGATAAACAGCCGCCAGGCAAGTCCCCGGGCTGCTGCCGGGATGACGAAGCGTGCCGGTTCCGGAGCCGCATGAAACATCATGAGAATATGATGATTAGGACGGTTAGGATCTTCTCGCTCAGGAAACGCAGCCAGGAGGCACACGAGGCTGCGACCGGCGTTGGCCCAATCCACGGGGCCACCCATCGGATTAAACCAGCTCACATCAGGCAACCCGCCCGGCCGCACCGGAAGACCGGTCAGGAAATCCTTGCGTCGGACCGTTGGTTCCTGCTTGCGGAAGGCAATCAAGGCCTGGACAAATCGCCAGAGCTCGCGATAGCGATGGACAAGTTTCCAATTGAACCACGAAATTGAATTATCCTGACAATACGCATTGTTATTTCCCCGCTGTGTTCTGCGGCACTCGTCACCGAAGAGCATCATCGGCACACCCTGGCTGAGAAAAAGGGTGGCCAGCATATTCTTAATCTGTCTCATCCGAATAAGGTCGATACCCTTATGCCATGTCGGGCCTTCGACTCCATAATTGTAGCTGTAATTATTGTTTTCGCCGTCGCGATTGTCTTCACCATTCGCCTCATTATGTTTGTGGTTATAACTAACGAGGTCGTTGAGAGTGAATCCGTCGTGGGACGTAATGAAGTTAATACTGTGATACGGATATCGCCCGCCAGGCTGATAGAGATCGCTCGAACCAGCCAGCCGTGTGGCAAACGCAGGAACCATGCCGGGATCACCCCGCCAGAATCGCCGGACATCATCGCGATAGCGGCCATTCCATTCTGCCCAACGGCAGTGGTCGAACGTGTCGGGCCAGCAGAGGGTCGCGAATGTGCCAACCTGGTAGGCCCCCGCCGCATCCCAGGCTTCCGCAATGATCTTTGTGTCGGCAAGGAGAGGATCCTCCGCAATCGCCTCGACCACGGGGGGATTGGGTACCAGATTACCCGCCCGATCCCGACTGAGGATCGACGCTAAATCGAAGCGGAAGCCATCAATGTGGTAATTATGGACCCAATATCGCAGACAGTGGAAAATCATTTCGCGAACAATTGGGTGATTGCCGTTGAGCGTATTGCCGCAGCCCGTGTAGTTCTTATAACGGCTACCGCCGTTGTCCAGCATGTAATACACGCGATTTTCCAGTCCCTTGAAACTCAGAATGGGACCGTTTTCGTTGCCTTCGGCGGTGTGATTGAAGACCACGTCGAGGATGACTTCGATTCCGGCCTTATGGAGTTCGCGAACCATTTCCTTAAACTCACGAACCTGGGCCCCGGGCTCTTTACTCACCGCATAGCCGCGGTGTGGGGCGAAGAACGCCAGAGGATCATAGCCCCAGTAATTCGGACGAGCGGGTTTCTGGCCGTAGATGTCCAGGATTGGAAATTCATGGACAGGCATCAGTTCCACGGCCGTCACACCCAGTGACTTGAGATAGGGGATTTTTTCAATGACTCCCAGATACGTGCCCGGGAATTGCACGCCGCTGGTCCGCGACCGCGTGAATCCCTTGACGTGCATCTCGTAGATGATCGTTTCGGAAAGCTCGCGCCGTATAGGGCGGGTACCTTGCCAGTCAAACTCATCATCGATCACGACGCACTTGGGAGGTCTGATGATACCGTCGGTGGGAGGCAGGAAATCCCCGGCCAGTGCTTTGGCGTAGGGGTCAATCAACCGGGCTTTCGAATCGAAGCGGTGACCGATTTCCGGTGCCCAGGGGCCGTCCGCCTGGATGTGATAAAGCTGTCCGGCCTTGAGGCCGGGCACGAATATCGTCCACACATCGCCCCATCGGTGATCGTGAGGATTCAGTGAAATGATTTCATACGGATCAGGGTCTTCGACATTCCGGTAAAGAAGGATGCGCATTCCCGTTGCCGAGCGGCTGAAAATAACGAACTGGACGCCATCCTCGCGGAGAATGGCCCCGTACGGCAGAGTATGCGCAAGGTGCAGTGTAGTCGGTCGCGCAAGCATGGAAAAAGGCTGGGTAGGGCGTCCTACCACGACATCCACGTTACCAGTAAACCATTGTTGCAGATCTGTTGCCATGGTCCACCCGTCATTTTAGGAAAAAAACATAGCTTACGACAAAAGTCGTGCCAACCTGCGCGTCCGACCTCCATGACCCCTTCGCTCTGTGGAAGGGCAACGAGCCGGGTCCGTGAGCCACCGCTCGCGGGAGAACGCGACCTGATCACCGCGACTCAAAGCTTGCAAGGGAGGTCAATAACCCTCCCGCCGCGGCAGAGTCGGCCGCCATACCTGGCTCAAGGCGGGTCCGTCCTGTTATCCACAATCGGCTGGTGGAAAAACGAAGCCGCAGCCCCTTGGAACGGCTGGTTCCAATCCGGGAATTCTGAACAGTTTGCCCCACGCGCACCGCAACCAGGAACTTGGGAAAGACATACCGATTAAGTCGATGACGAATGGCAGGCCAGAGAAATGATGGAAGAGAATGCGTTCGTCGCGATTTTTTGGATGTTTCCAATAGATCAAACCACAGCGGATACTCGAGCGGGTACCTCTTGAACATGGCCGCTCAACTACCGCGTGGTGCATCCGCCAGCGCCCTGGCACTGGGACGGAGAGGCGGGCCATCCGAGGCCAGTCGCACGATTTCCATTTGGCTGGAGCGGTGCCATTTACAGGCAGCGGCACGCGCTTGTCACGCTCGATGAACCGAGTTGGACGCCTCAGCCTCGACGAGCAGGCCTCACGAGCGACTTCCTCCAGGAGGATTGCGGATAGACGCGACTGTCGTGCCCGATTGAAAGCACTCCCGCCTGATGAAACGAAACCGATGATTCAGGGTTCAAAAGCAGACGTGCCACTGGTCGCTCCTGGAAACGTTTGTGATTCTTTTGGGCTCGTTCTCGCCTTAGATAATCCCCGGCCCTTCTTTTGTGCCACTGCTTGACGTGTTCGGCTACTCCATTTTTTCCTTGCGCTTTCCTCCAAAAAGGTTCCGGCGTCGATAACTACGCCGCCCGAGAGAAGCCTTCCACGAAACCGTTATTCTAAGCCATCCTCACCTTAGCAGAAAACTGTAACATGCTACGAGCAGAGCATGTTGTAGGGGCGCTTCCTGAACCGCCCCTAGTGCCCCTTCCGGTTCGGGAGTTTCGCGTTTTTGGTAGGGGCAAGAATTGGTCTTGGAGAATTCGGGGAGTTTAGACAAAAAGGGTCTCCACGTCGCGTGGTTCAAAAAGACTCTCAATGACGTGGAGACCGGAAAATGGACAAGGTTCATGTTCGCCCGATCACCTGCTACGAGCGACAAGAGCTCCATAGAATGAAACGACAATTGTCTAATCATGTCAATAGCCGTCATGCGCGGATTGTGCTGCTCTCCGCCGGCGGGGTTCGCAACCGCGAAATTGCCCAGCGGGTCGACTGCACGCCGCAGTGGGTGCGACGGATCATTCACCGCTTTAACCAAGGCGGGCTGGAGGCGATCAGTTGGCATCCGTACTACCAGGCTGGTGGCAGCCCACGCAAATTCCTCGCCGAGGTGGTCGAGCAGATCGTCGAGGTGGCCCTTTCCTCGCCGAAGGCCTTGATCGGGATGACACAATGGTCGCTGAGCAAGTTGCGGGAGTATCTGGTGAGCCAGAAGATCGTTGCGTACATCAGCTTGGAGTGGCTGCGCACGTTGCTGAAGCGTTGTGGCATTCGCTGGCGGCGGACCAAGACGTGGAAGGAGTCAACGGACCCGGAGTTTTGGCCTAAATACCGGCGAATTCGCCGACTTTACCAGCGTCGGCCGGCGGTGGGTCGGCGGATTTGCGTCGATGAGTTTGGCCCCCTGAATCTCCAGCCACGCCATGGCCGTTGCCTGGCCAAAGCGGGGACCAAGCGGGTCGAGCATTTGCGAGCCACCTACCGCCGCACCAGTGGAGTTCGCCATTTCCTGGCGGCCTACGACCTGGAAACGGGCACGTTGTTGGGCCGGTTCTACAGCCGGAAAACCTGGATCGAGTTCTTGCGATTTCTCCGGTGGCTCCGGCGGCGTTACCCGCAGAGCGAAACGTTACACATCGTGATGGACAACTACAGTCCCCATCTGAAGGAAGAGGTCTGGGCATGGGCCCGGGCGAACAATGTGAAGTTTTACCTTACCCCGTCCAATGCGTCATGGCTGAATCGGATCGAGTGCCAGTTCACGGGACTGAAGAAGTTTGCCCTGGACAATAGCGACTATCGGAGTCATGAAGAACAGGAGCAAGCTATCCGGAGGTATTTGGCTTGGCGCAACGGCCGCCGTGCGATAGCCGTCGAGCCTTGGCGATCCTCCCTCCGAAGAAACGCCCCATCCACCTGCCGCGCAGCAGCCTAACACGCGCGAAACTGTTCGACCGGAAAGGGCACTAGCGTTTAGCCAACGATGTAACCGAGCAGTCGGAGCCTGGCCGGTGAAGTGGATTATCCAAAGGTTCAAATGTGCGCGTGACAAGCAGCTCCCTCCGAGAGATTCATCGGAGGCGCATGCTTGTCCCGCCCGCTGATGCGAAATGGAGCATCCAAGTTTAAAGGCCGACCCGGCAAGCAGGTTCCTCCGGGCCGTCGAACGGACGCGAACCAGTGGGGATGTCCGCAATCCCATTGCCAGAGGAAAAGTGGAGATGTGTCAGGACCGTTGTCTACCGCATGGGCCGCTTTCGAGGAAATTATGCTTTTCGGAGTTGAATAACATCGTATAAGATCGACGTGTTAAACGGCCAGGCTGGCGAGTTCTCTTTGTCGGACAACCTGCTTCGCTACGGGGCGGTAGAAGTTTGCGGCCTGGATTTTGGGAATTTCAAAGCCGCCCACGGCCTTGAATTTTTTTGAAGAATAGGTATCTTGCATTTTTGTAATTCTCGGTATAAGTTTATGGTGTATGGATTTGAAAAACAGCGTGCCGGTATTCCGATAGTGCTAAACACATTGCTGTTCTTCTCGGTTAGTGCAAACATTGCGTGTTGTTCCAGTAGTGTATTGTGTTCGTTTTAGTAGTTCGAAAGGAGATGACGTATCATGCCCAGAAAAGCAGAGAAGCTCGGTCGGGGACGGAAACGTTGTCCAGGGTGTGGGGCTATCAATGCAGCCCGCGCTGTGGAGTGCAAGAGTTGCGGGTATCAGTTTGTCAAGGGTGGAAAACCGCGAGCATCAGGGAAGGTTGGGGCAACCGCCACGGCTGACGATGCTGCCATCCAAGAGGTGGTCAACTTTATCCGGCAGTACGGGAGCGTGGAATCCGCGCGAAAGGTCGTGGAAGACGTGCGTCAACTGCTTGATAAGGTCGGATCGATGGAAACGATTTTCAAGTGCTTCGATCTCGTCAGCCTTATTCGAGAAAACATTTAAGTACACTGCGTGCCTTATTGGCCCGTGATCGCGCCCGTTTGATGATCCGAATTTCCGGATAGCTTAGCACTCGCTCTGGGCGGCTAAGAAAAACGGCGTTAGGGGCAGAAAACATCTGCCCCTAACGCGTTCTAATCGGCTGTTCTTGGCATTATTTAGACCGTGTGCATGGCAGCCTCGCCATGGCTGTCCGGAAGCTTTCTAACGCATCGTGGTGGCCGCCCCAGTGGTCGTATCCGCTCCGAGTTTGGCCAGAATACTGCGTTTCAGTTTGAAGAGATTTTCGCCCAATCGACCATGTTCCCGACGGATCTCGGGATTGAAGCTTTCCACCACAGATTTTACAGGCTCCGATTTTGTTCCGAGATCGTTGAGGGCATTAAGTGCCAGCATCGAAAGGTACGGACCCTTCCCTTCGTAGTCGACAAAAACTTTTAAAACATCGAGCGCTCGCTGCAGCTCTTCGGGCGAACCATATCGCCCGATAGTCCAGGCCGCCACAATTTGAACGCTGGGTGCCGGGTCGTCCAATGCATGGAGGACCGGTTCGCGGGCGGCGTCGTAGGCCTTTTGACCTCGGGCAAGGATGCCGGTGACTGCCCAGTATCGCACGGCACTGTCACTGTCCTGCAGACCGTGAAGAAGTTTATCAATTTGCTCTGACTTCAGATCTGATGCCAATTCTGCCATTTCGAGAATTCGCTCTAATGGATAGTCCTTGCTTTGACCATAGCGGTAGGGCGATCCATTGCCGGCGCGGGCGTGGATTTCATCCTCCGGGAGAAAGCCGAGATCGCGAGTCTGCAGGATATGCTCACGGAGGACCGCACGCAGTTCTTTTAACTTTCCCTGGTAGGCGGGATCCGCGGCGAGATTGTGAACTTCGTCGGGATCCGTGGCCAGGTCGTAGAGTTCCTCGGTCGCCTTGGGAACCTGCCAGAAGTAGGCCTGTTCCGGAGTGAGTTTTCCCTCATCAAATAACTGCTTCCATACTCGTGTTGTGGGGGTTTCGAACATATATTCCACATGCTGGCCCCAGGGAAGATGTGGCATGAAATTCCGAATGTAAACAAATCGCCCGTCGGTAACGCTGCGAATCAGGTCGTAGCGTTCATCCATCCGACCGCGCAAACCGAACAGATACGCGGGTGGTTCCGCAGCATAAACGCCGAGAAATGGCCGCCCCTGCATGTAGGCGGGCGGTTTGATTCCCACCAAGCTGAGAACTGTGGGGCCGAGATCGACAAACGACACGAGCCGAGACGACCGCCCACCCGGCTTGTAGTCCGGCGGAGCCAGATGTTGAAATTTAGGAGGGATGTAAACAATAAGCGGTACCTGAAGCCCCGAATTGTAAGGACATCGTTTGCAGCGTGGCATTCCCGGCCCGTGATCCCCGTAGAAAAACACGATCGTGTCGTCCGCCAAACCTGCCTCTTCTAATTCCTTCAGTTTTTCGCCGGCCATCCGATCCATAGTGGTGATATTGTCGTAATACTGGGCCCAATCCTGTCGGACTTCGATCGTATCGGGATGATACGCGGGCACACGCACCCTGGCAGGGTCATGAATCCATCGGTGGGGCCGTCGCCGCACCTGGCTCTCGTGAGTTACGGTGAAGTTGAAAATAGCAAAAAATGGCTGACCGGGTCGTCGATTCTTCCAGTGAGCCTTAGTTGATGACTCGTCCCACACCTGACCAGGTTTTTCAAGGTTGTAATCTTCTTTGCTGTTATTCGTGCAATAATAACCGGCTTCTCGCAGAAATTGGGGATAGAACTTGACGCCCTCCGGAGGCGTGATCAGGCTCCGCATGTGTTCCGAGCCTGTACTGCTGGGATACATTCCCGAGATAATGGCTGTTCGGGCAGGGGCGCAGACAGGTGCCGTAGACCACGCCCGGATGTAAATCGTGCCCTTGGCCGCGAGTCGGTCCAGATTCGGGGTATCCGCGTACGGGTCGCCATAGCAGCCGAGGTGGGGACCGATGTCCTCGCAGGTGATCCACAGGATGTTGGGCCGGGTCTGCTCAGCCGCTGCTTGGCCGACAGCATCGGGCACCATTCCAGTTGTCCACCACAATACTCCGAGAGCGATCGCCCAGGTTTTCCAAGATCCGTACCGCCTCATGATCAAAACCTCCCCAAATTCGGGCCGTTAAACAGAACCTTTACGTTGTCTCAGAATTTTCCTCGTCAAAAGAGTGTTTGAGCCGCGCGTACGTTGCTCTTAACTCGTTCGTCAGGAACGATCACTCCTATGTATCCCGTGACCGAGTATTTTAAAACGTCGCTTCATCAGCGGTGCTGACCGGTTGCATGTTCGGCTTTTCGCTCCTTAAAGCTTTCTATAGTGTGCGTTGGGATGCGACCGATTGCAACTGGATGGGCGACCGGCATATCTCGACGTCTCCTCCGGCGATGAAAACGTGGAGGTCCACGCGGGTTCGCGTCAGCCCGGAGGCACCGGTTAGTCAGGTCCAGCTCTGAGCGTTGGATGCTCCGTTTCGCGTCGGCGGGCACGAGATGCGTGCCTCTCCGTGTTCGACGGACGCCGAGGAACGTGTCCCCCCAAATGGGCCCGAATTCCATGCCGAGCAAGCGTCCCGGTTGCATCCAAACACGCGAGTGAGCGGAGGCCCGGTTTCACCCGGGCCACACGACTGGTAAGGGCAATTCATGAACTGCCCCTAGAGCATATCGCGCTCGTACCAGCTCGTAAGTTTTTGCAAAAGCGGGAAAGGCTCGGGACGTGCGCACTTTCAGGTCCCGCATACTGGCCCAGCCAATGGTGGTGAGCTGAACCGGGATTTGTTATTATGGCAAGGCACGCCAATGGTTTTTTCCAGGATCGTGGTAAGAGCATAAGTGGAGAGTTTCCATGATGGCATGGCTTCGGCTGCTGGGGGTATTTGGTGTACTCACTCTGGTTGAATGGACCGGTGCTTCGGCGGAACAAACTTATCAATACGACATTGTCGTCTATGGGGGTACTTCCGCGGGAGTGATGGCTGCTGTTGAAGCCCGCATGCTGGGCCGGAGCGTGGCTATTGTCTGTCCTGAGAAACATCTCGGTGGGATGTCCAGCAGCGGTCTGGGCTGGACTGACACCGGCAATAAAGCGGTGATTGGTGGGCTCGCTCGGGAGTTTTACCACCGTATTTGGAAACATTATCAAAAGCCGGAAGCCTGGAAATGGCAGAAACGGGAAGAGTACGGTAATCGGGGGCAGGGGACCCCGGCGATCGACGGTGAACGCCGCACGATGTGGGTTTTCGAACCTCACGTCGCGGAAGCGGTTTTCGAAGATTTTATCCGCGAGTATTCAATCCCCACTTTTCGGGATGAGTGGCTGGATCGGGAAAAGGGCGTCGTCAAACAAGAGGGGCGAATTCGCACCATCCGGATGCTGAGCGGAAAGGTTTTCACTGCAAAAGTATTCATCGACGCCACTTACGAGGGAGACCTCATGGCCGCGGCTGGATGTCGGTATCGCGTGGGGCGGGAGTCCCAGAGCGAATATGGTGAGAAATGGGCCGGGGTGCAAATCGGCGTTCTCCATCATCGTCATCATTTTGGCGTCCTGAAGAAACCCATCAGTGCCTACTGGATTCCGGGCGATCCCAGCAGCGGTGTTCTCCCGCGGATCAGCACTGAGCCACCGGGTGAATATGGTCAGGGTGATCATCGGGTTCAGGCGTATTGTTTTCGATTGTGCTTGACAGACGTGCCAGAAAATCGTGTGCCTTTTCCCAAGCCGGAGGGGTACGACCCCAAGCAATACGAGCTTTTGGTGCGGATTTTTGAGGCCGGTTGGCGGGAGACTTTTGAAAAATTTGATCCCATTCCCAATCGGAAGACGGATACCAACAATCATGGTCCGATGAGCACGGATAACATCGGCTACAACTACGATTATCCCGAGGCGAGCTACGAACGCCGCCGGGAAATCATCAAGGAACATGAAACATATCAAAAAGGGTGGTTTTATTTCATCGCCAATGATCCCCGGGTTCCGGAGGATGTCCAGAAAGAGATGCGCCGGTGGGGGCTTGCCAAGGACGAATTCGTGGACAACGGCCACTGGCCCTACCAGCTCTACATTCGTGAAGCCCGACGGATGGTGGGCACCTACGTGATGACCGAACACGACTTGCTGGGCAAGAAAGAGACGCCCGAGTCTGTAGGGATGGGTTCATACACGATTGATAGTCACAATGTTCAGCGTTACATCACACCGGAAGGTTATGTGCAGAACGAAGGCGACATCGGTGTGCCGACACCCCGCCCCTATGCCATCGCCTACGGATCACTGGTACCCAGGCGGGAAGATTGCCAGAATCTGCTGGTTCCCGTGTGTGTTTCGGCAACCCATGTGGCGTACGGTTCCATTCGCATGGAACCAGTGTTCATGATACTGGGCCAGTCTGCCGCGGCGGCAGCCGATCTCGCTATTTCCCTGCAGGTCGCCGTGCAGGATGTCCCGTACGAGCAACTCCGCGAGCGGTTGCTGAGCGAGGGACAGGTCTTGGAGTACACTAAAAAATGAAGTGGCCGTGGCGATGACAAAGCGCAGGGATGAGTCGCCGAGGGGCGGCTCTGCCTTACAACGGTGCCACTGCGCGAAAGAACAAAGAACCTCTCTGCGATGAAAAAGGAGGTTTTGCGATGCGGCAAGTGATTTTGGGAATGGTTACCTGCGGACTCATCCTGGGGGCGTTGGGAACGCTCAGGGCCGCTCGGGCTGCGGAATCCGTGAGTCCGCGCCGATTGACGATCGTCCCTTTCACGGCCGTCCATGTGGAGGACGAATTCTGGGCACCCCGAATCCGGACCAATCGGGAACGATCCATCCCACACAATTTGAAATGGTGTGAGGAGACAGGGCGGATTTCTAATTTCGCCAAGGCTGCCGGACTCATGGAGGGAAAATTTGAGGGCATCTATTTCAATGACTCGGACGTTTATAAGGTCCTGGAGGGGGCTTCCTATGCCCTGGCCCAGCAACCGGATCCGCAGTTGGAAAAAGAGGTGGACCGGATCATCGGGCTGATCGCAGCGGCCCAACGGCCGGATGGCTACCTCAATACTTATTACACGCTGACCGGCCTTGACAAACGATGGACCAATCTGCCGGTTATGCACGAGCTGTACTGTGCGGGTCATCTATTTGAGGCTGCTGTCGCCCATTATCGCGCCACCGGAAAGCGAACGTTTCTGGACGTGGCGATCAAGCTGGCAGACCACATTGACAGCATTTTTGGTCCGGGAAAGAAGTACGGTGTTCCCGGCCATGAGGAAATCGAGCTGGCACTTGTCAAACTCTATGAGGTGACCGGCGAAAAGCGATATTTAGACCTGGCGAAATTTTTCATCGACGAACGTGGGAATACCACGCATCGGCAATCCTACGGCCCATATTGTCAGGATCATCTGCCTGTTCGGCAGCAGAGCGAGATTGTTGGGCACGCCGTTCGCGCGATGTACCTTTACTCGGGGGTGGCGGACGTCGCTGCATACACCGGGGATCCCGAACTTATGGCGGCAATGGACCGCATTTGGAAGGACGTCACTCTCCGCAAGATGTACATTACCGGAGGAATTGGGGCACGTCATGAGGGCGAAGCGTTCGGCGAGGCCTATGAACTGCCCAATGAGTCCGCTTATTGCGAGACCTGTGCCGCTATCGGGCTTGTATTGTGGGCGTATCGACTGGGGCTGATGCACGGCGACGCTCAATATGCTGACGTTTTGGAGAGAACGCTGTACAACGGTGTGCTCTCCGGGGTGGCGCTGGATGGCGAACATTTCTTCTATGTCAATCCGCTGGCATCGGCTGGCGACCATCACCGGCAGCCGTTCTTCGGTTGTGCTTGCTGTCCCACCAATGTGGTTCGCCTCATTCCCTCGGTGCCGGGCTATGTCTATGCGGTTCGGCCTGCCCAGGGTGATCACCCCGCAGAATTATTCGTCAACTTGTACATTGGCGGCGAGGCAAAAATTGACCTGGGACTCCCGCAACCGGTCAACATTCGGCAGAAAACGCGCTACCCCTGGGACGGCCGCGTTGAACTAACAATCTCCCCGCCATCGGAGGCGGAATGGACGCTTCGGTTGCGGATTCCCTCCTGGTGCCGAGAAGCCACGGTGGCGGTCAATGATGAGCCAGCAGCCCCGGTAGTCTTGAGCCAGCTCGACCGGGGTTATTATCTGGTTCGCAGGAAGTGGAAGGACGGCGATAAGATCACGCTCAATTTGGCGATGCCGGTCGAACGCATCGAGGCCCATCCTAAAGTGCTGGCCGATCGAGGACGCGTGGCGGTTCAGCGAGGACCGATCGTCTACTGCTTGGAAGCTGTGGACAACGGCTTCGATGTCCGGTCGGCAGTACTGGCCAGGGATCCGCAGTTTGAGATCGAATTTCGCCCGGACCTTCTGGGCGGAATTGTGGTGATCAAAGGCACCGCAGCGGATGGTCGCCGACTGACCTTCGTGCCCTATCACCTGTGGGATCACCGCGATCCAGGCCCCATGGTGGTGTGGGTACGGCAGGCGGGCAAACCTCGTCATCCCGACCCCAACGACCCGAGTTGGGAAGGCCGGTTGTACCGGCCGCTGGATCCAGCCAGTCTGACCGGAGACGAGACGCTGACCGCCACCGAGGCCGCTCGGCCTTCCGCTTCCCATTGCTGGAGAAATGATTCGGTGGAGGCCCTCAACGATGGGATTGAACCCAAAGATTCCAACGATCATTCAATCCCGCGGTTTACCTGGTGGGATCACCGGGGGACCCAGGAGTGGGTCCAGTATGATTGGGATAAGCCGGTAGCTGTGAAAGGCGTACGGGTGTACTGGTTTGACGATGAACCCCGTGGCGGACACTGCCGCCTGCCCGCCAGTTGGCGAATCCTCTACCGAAAGGGCGAGACTTGGGTCCCGGTGAATGTTCCAGGGTCTCTTCCGGTGGTCAAAAACGGCTGGAGTGAGGTTCAATTTGAACCGGTGGAGACGACCGGCCTGCGGCTGGAGGTCCAATTGCAGCCCACCTGGTCTGGTGGGATTCTCGAATGGCAGGTCATCGAGGCGCGGTGAATTGACCTGATGCCGTCGCCCGCAAAGACGGAGCGGTCCGACAGCCACCCGGAAAGATTGGTTCGGTAATGACTAATTGCTTTCCGGTGTGGCCTCGGACGCCGGTCGCAGCTTGCCCGACATCAAGTCGTACATCAAACCGAGAAGAGTGTCTGCGGGAATGATGTACGTCTCCGTCCGGCCCGCCCGTGCGATGTTGATACCGATAACCCGGCCGTCGATATCGACCACAGGGCCGCCGCAGAACTGAGGCGGGACCACGCCGTCATGCTGGATAACGCGGGGAAAACCGTCCGCTCGGCGGCTCAGGCCGACGTCAGAGCGGTTTTGCATCTCCCGCCGCCGCTGGCTTGGCGTGTCCAACGGCTTGAGGGTGACGGTGATCTCCAGCGTTTGCTCGCCGCGTCGTAGTTTGAGCTTCACGGTGTCGCCAGGACGATGGCGACGAATCGCCTCGATGACGTCCGTCGTTTTGGGGGTGGGTGTGCCGTCCACTTCCAGCACGATATCGCCTTCTTCAATTCCTGCCGCGGCAGCCGCCGACTGTTCCATCACTCGCGTGATCCGAGGGCCTCCCTCGGTGTCTTCCAGTGTGACGCCCAGGATCCCGGGTTGAGGTGGAATCCGCCGCGCGGGAGCTCCCACGATCCCGAGGGCCAGTGGAACGTCCTGGCGGAAACCAACGGAGATCATCCAGTAGCCCGGCTGGCAATCCACGGAGGGGGCCCACGGGATGGCGGGCAAATGGCGAGCGTCTACTTTGAGCATGGCCAGGTCGTGCTCTTCGTGAATCCCCACAATTTCAGCGGGGAGTTCTCGATCGTCGGAGAGCTTACAGGTAATGGGGGGTTTCAGTTCGCTGGCTTTCGTGAGGATCCACCCATCGGGGCCTACCACAGTCCCCAAGACTGTGTCACGACCATTGCACCGTACCATCACGACACACGCCCGGACCTCCGGCGAAATGACACCCGCCACAACGCGTTTGACTTCTTCGCTGTCCCGCCCGGGGATGACATCCTGCCACACTTCTCCCTTAGCCAGGCGGTCCCAGTTGGACCGGAAGACATCTACCGGAACGTGATAATTCATCGTGGTGGGACCGGCAATTCTGCTGTGAATACCCACCACCTTGCCCGTTAAATCCACCAGGGGCCCACCCGAATCGCCACCTACCAGGGGACAATCCGTACGAATAAAGGTGTCTCGATTGCGAAGGACTCGGCCGAGTCGGGCGACGGGCGGCCTCCCCGAAATGTAACCCAATGGATGGCCCAGCGCTGCCACCCACGCTCCTTCGGGCAGTTCTCTGCTCACCCCCATTTCAGCGTGGGGCCACGGACCGGCCTCCGTAATTTTGATCAGTCCCGCGTCAGCATCCTGGTATCGCCCAAGGGTTTCTCCCTTGACACGCTTTCCATCAGCAAAAATGAGTTCACAGCTCTGATGTGGTTCGCCAACCACATGCCCGGCGGTGAGGGCATATCCGTCCTCGGTCACGATCACCCCACTCCCCTGGGTGTTGCCGATCCGAACCGCGACGATGCACGGTTTGAGCTTTTCAATCAATTCCGCCACTTGCCTTTGCAGGTCCCGCAACTGGCCGACATCTTTGGGGGCCTCGGCCACCGGCACGGCAGATTCAGCCCGAACAAAAACGGCGACCTGCACCGGTGGAGATACAGTCATCGCACACAGTGCGATTGCAAGCCACACCCGTGGGAGTATGCTCGAATAGCGGCGGAGGAGAACGAAAAGTTGAGATCCCGTCATAACACTGTCACTCCTGTCCCGATGAATGGACGCCTTCCAAGCCCTACTTTTCCCCTATTGTTGGCAGGCCATTGTCCCGAAGCAACACGGAAACCACCTGGCCCATCCCACCGGTGGAAACGCGAACATCCACAGGAATTCGCTTGGAAGCGAGATTCGATCCGGAGGGACGTGCTTGTCACGCCCGCTTTCCAACGCTGGATCACGCATTGTCTTTCGCCGGGCACGACAAGCGTGCCCCTCCGTGTTCGACGGACGGCGCGCAAGGCGTCTCTCCAGCCCTCGAAGGCGTCGCTTAAATAGCCCCGGGACCCACGCCGAGCGTCCCGGATGCATCCAAATCATGCGAGAGCCTGGTGGACCCAGTTTACCCGGGCCACGCCACTGGTAGGGGCAATCCATGAATGGCCCTTAAACACATTGTGCTTGTGGCGTGGCGTTAGATTTTGATAAACGTGGGAATGAGTCAGGGAAACTGCAGTCCATGAGGCGATCGTGGGGAGCCTTTGGGCCAAAGAATCGAGAGTGCGCCTGGGTTATGGCTGGCCTTTGACAAGCCGTATTGACGGCCGTTTTGGTGGCTCCATGCCCTCTCCCAGGTAAAACCCCGGATGAGCCGGTTGATTGTAACCCACGTTTTGCCAGGCAACGGCAAGCCGATAGACAGGATCGTGCATGAGCGTCACAAACCGATACTTGGTGGGTTCGGGGGTTGTGAAGAGATATAAAGCGCGACCGTCCCGCGTTCGCCACAGAATTTCCTCCCGCCAATCGCCAAGGATATCTGCACAGAGACAGGGATTGGCCTTTGTCCCATTGTTGGAGGCGCATCCATATTGAGACGCGTCGAGAAGCGTCACCGTGCTTTCGGTTTCAGGGACCCACTTTTCAATGCGGGTGCCGCTGAGGAGTTCTCGGAGCAGATCGCCATCCCACCACACACCCATGTTGCACGATCGCGGAGCGCGCTGCGCGATGCTTTCGCCACGACAGTTGTACAATCCCTGGAGTCCCTGACCGATGGCCCAGCATTCCAAACCACGGTAGCGCGGGTCGATGTCCAGTGCCAGCCCGCGGGCTACATCAGGCGAAGCCAATCCCCACAAGATCTTGCCCGTCGCAGCGTGGCGCAGATTCGCACCATAGGGGTGGGAGGGGCGTTCGTGGATTTCGAAGACCTCGAGACCCGGCCTGTCGGGATCAATGTCCGTAACATGCAGGGCGTCACCGTGCCCGAGCCCCGTGGAATAAAGTCCCTGGCCGTTATGATCGATGGCGCAGGCACCGTAGATGATTTCGTCACAGCCGTCCCCGTCCACATCCGCAACAGCCAGATTGTGATTGCCCTGACCCCGATAAGCGCGGTTGGACTCCGGGCCCACGTCACTGTCGAAGACCCACAACAGTTGAAGGCGGTTATGACGATAGTTCCAGGCTGCCAGGACTGTTCGCGTGTAGTATCCCCGACACATGACCACACTGGGATGCTCGCCGTCAAGATAAGCGACACAAGCGAGAAACCGGTCGGAGCGATTCCCGTAATCATCGCCCCAGTCCTGCACGCGACCGCGTGGTGGAACATAGGGGACGGTCGTCACGGCTCGCCCGGTTTGGCCTTCAAAGACGGTCAAATACTCCGGCCCGGTGAGGATCAGCCCCTGGCTGTCGCGGTACCGAGCGCTCGGGGATCCAATCACATGTCCCACCCCATCCACGGTGCCGTCCGCGGTTCGGCAAACGACTTCCGCGCGTCCGTCACCGTCCAGGTCATAAACGATGAAGGGGGTATAGTGCGCCCCTTCGCGGATGTTGGGACCGAGATTGATTCGCCAGAGGAATTTACCATCCAGGGTATAGGCCTCTAATTTTGTCTCTCCGGTTGGTCCACGCTGTGAATTGTCCCGCGGGCGCATTTCCTGCTTCACGACGATTTCGTATCTGCCGTCGCCGTCGAGGTCCCCGACGGATGCGTCATTCGGAGTGTGGCCCGGTAAAGTTTGAAGCGGGATGACCAGGTACTTTTGCCCCAATTCGACCTTGACAATAGTTGGCGGCTCAAGCTCGCGGCCGTCGGCCACGGCCGTCACCCGATAGGTTCGGGGAAACGGCGCCGTGCGGTCGCCGTCAATCCAATGGGTCGTCGTTCGCAAGGGAGAGGACGTGAGTCTGTGCCAAACGCCCGTGGACTCCTGCCGATCAACATGAAATCCGATGTCCTCGGGATCATTCGCCAGCAACCGCCAGCTAATCATGACGGTCTGGTCACCGCGGTCGATCGCAACACATCCCCGGTCGAGGAGTTCCATCTGGCGCTCGGCCCCGAAACCCTCTAAGCCCAAGAAGATAAACCAACCCACGAGAAGACCCAGTAGCAGACCTTTCGTCGGGCAAATTGTTGGATGCAACATGGCGGGATTTCGATGACTGAATGAAACAGAATACAAGATTCTGTCTGACTCTTCCCAATTTTAATAGCGTTTTTGTCAAATGTGCGACGAGTTCATCCTGAAATACTTCGTCTCCATCGCGGGCATCAGTTACCAATTCTTGTTGGTAATAAATAACAGGCGACGAGCGAGTTGTTCGCAGCACACAGCGATTACCCGGTGGTCATCAAAGTTAGACAAACACGTCGATGAACACGGCATCGGTCGTCGTGGCTTAGGTTTCGCGGCGTGCTCAAATTCCGCTAGATCTTGTTTGCTGATCGACAAGACCAGGGATCGATCATCATCGTCTGCTGGCTGATATAATACGGCAAAGCTGTAGATACTTGAGTTGAACCGACTGATGCAAATATGACGAGTTAGGGGAGGTGTCTGTATGGTGAGTTTCAAGTCGTCTTGCATATTACCGGCAGCGGCTGCCATGGTCGTTTGCGCCGCTGGTTTGTCAGCACAGTCACAGGAAAAGCCGGAACATCAGCAACTGAGTCGTGGTGACCTCGCGACGACCCTCGCGATCTTCAACCTGTGGGGCGAGCAGCCTCGCGAAAAACAGGAGGTGGTCAGGTTCGCTTATGAATTCCTCCAGCAACGTCCGCGGGGCACGGTGGCCGAGCTTGTGGACCAGCCGGAGTTTCAACGTCTTTGCCGCGAGGCGGGCTTGACCCATCTCGGTGGCCCCATGTTGGGTTGCGTGGCTCGCGATGGCGTCCGGGTATGGCTCCGCACTCTGGGGCCCGCTGAGGTCGTTGTGGAAATGGAAGTGGACGGCCAGCTTCGACGGTTCGGGCCGGTGGCAGCGACGCGGGAAACGGAATTCACTGCGGTGGTGCCAGTGACGGGCTTGCCACCAGGGCGGGTTCTGCCCTACCGCGTGCTCATTAATGGCAAACCCGCAAAAATTCCCGAAACAGCGGTCATCCGAACCCTTTCGGAGGATGCCAAACGCCTGCGGATTGCCTTCGGTAGTTGCATGCACCGGTGGGGGCTGGGCAATCCCCAGTTGAGTGCCCAAATTCGGAGTCGAGAGCCGGCGGCCCTCCTGCTGATTGGTGATACGGCGGCTCAGGATCGGGATAATCACCTTGGTCTGCATCGGGTGGATTACCTGGTTCGTGATCTGACGCCAGCGTGGCAGCAGTTGGTTGCGGAGGTCCCGGTTTACGTGACCTGGGATGATCACGACTACTTCAACAACGATAAATGGGGCGTGCCGAAAGGCTTTTCCGACGCGGATCGGCAGGGCGTTTGGGAGGTGTTCCGTCAGTGCTGGAACAATCCCGCCTATGGCCTGGGCCGGGGAGGGGTCTTCCTGAGCACGCGGATTGGGCCGTGCGACATCATCATGACCGATAACCGCTTCTTTCGAGAAAAGGGCAATTTTCTTGGGAAGGAGCAGATGGCCTGGCTTAAAGAACAGTTGCATGCCGCCAAAGGCCCGTTCGTAATTCTCTCCTGCGGAACGATGTGGAGCGATTATGTCTCAAATGGAAAGGATTCCTGGGGAGTTTTTGATCCAGAAGGACGGGAAGAGATTTTCCGCTTTGTCGAAGAGAATCGCATCGGTGGCGTTCTCTTGATTTCCGGCGATCGACACGGAGCACGCGGATTCACGATCCCGCGACCCAACGGGTTCCAATTTTACGAATTTGAAGGTGCCAGCCTGGGGGGCCGAAGTGGCCCACCTGCCCGTCAGCCAAATTGGTCGACGCAGCTATACGGAATTTCAGGGGTATACGCGTTCAGCGAGTTCGATTTCGATGCCACCAAGGCTGATCCGGAAGTGACGTTCCGTTTGTTCAGCGAAACGGGAAAGCTTCTTTACGAACTGACCCTGCCCCGTAGCCAACTGACACCACCGGCCAGGTAAATTCGGACGCCCATGTTCAATGAGATTGCCGACTTTCTTTATCGATTCGCCCTCTGTTTTGTCCCCCTGTTTGCCGCTGTGGACGCGGTGGGGTTGCTCCCCCTGTTTCTGAGTTTGACAGAGGGTTTAACGCCCACCGTCAAACAGCGCGTGCTGTGGCAGATGGTTCTCACGGCAAGCTCTGTCGTGATTGTGTTTGTCGTGGTAGGACAAGTTGTTCTCCAATTCCTGGGCATTACCATAGCCGATTTCATGGTGGCGGGCGGGACCATGCTTTTCATCGTGGCCATGAACGACCTTTTCGCCACAGATAAAGGGCGACCCCATCTGGATGCAGAATCCCTGGGGGCTGTTCCGCTGGGGGTTCCTCTCACGGTGGGACCGGCTGTACTGACGACCGTACTTCTGCTCGCCAACCAGTATGGGAAGCTACCGGCCCTCTCTGCCGCGCTGGCTAATGTGGTTTTGGCTGCGGCGCTGTTCTCGGTGGCCGCCAGGATTGAGAGATTTCTCGGTCGGGACGGCGTGCGAACAATGTCAAAAATCGCTTCCCTGCTGATGGCCTCGATTGCCGTGATGATGATCCGTAAGGGAATCCTCGGAATTTTGCACGACGCGCACGTTCTTTAGAGAAAAATGCACCCCCGATGCATCCAGGCGGGTGTGCATTCTGAGCATTTGACGAGCGTGAAAGTGCCGTCTGCTGCTTGCAGGTCCGCCAACTCACGCAGCCGACACATTGCCACTTTTCCTTGGCCGCGGGATTCAACCCGGAGTGACCTGACAGTAGGGACAATTCACGAATTGCCCCTACAAAGAATTGCGACCATGCCATCTCAGCGGTATTTGCAAAAGCGGGGATAGATCATCTCACGCAGAGCTTGCCACAGGTTCGGAAACCAGACTGCGAATCCGCTCGATCAACCGCCCGATCATATCCTTCTTTTGCTTGAGGAGTTCTCGTACGTCGTAGAACCGGGCATGGCGGATTTCGCAGTGGAGATCGGCCTCTTCACGCTCCAGCAATTCAAGAATGAGTTCCCACTCTTCGCGCGACAAGAGTTCTGCATTCATGGCCGCACCTCCGCTCTGAAAGGTTTCTGGTTTCTTCCAGACCCGCAGTTATGGTAGCGCGGGGACAGCCAGCAGACAAGCTGATAGACGCGTCAACCGGCCGCCTTGCCAGGTGGCAGAAGTGCGGCGGCACGCTGGGTTCGCAGGCTCAGCCGTTGTAACCTTTCGTGTGGGGATGCCACGACGGAAAGATGTGCTCCCTCCGCCCAAATAGAATCCTGGGTGATGTCGGGTGCCCGCCGCAATTCGACATGGGCACTGACCGGAACCACGACGCGATGTTCGCCCTGGGCGTCGCGCCATGTGAATTTCCGCTGCCCGCCCTCTTCTTTTTCTTCCACGTGCGTGCCGTGCGGAATTGCGGCCAGGATAGTACTTTTCTCCTCGGGCTGGTCACCGTTGGTTTTCTGAACCACCTCAACGAGATAATCCCACACGGGTCGAACAACGACCACCCGCAACGCCGTCTTATCCGGGGCACCGCCCGCGCGCAGGGTGCTGCCGTAGGTGAAAATACCGTTTTGGTCCGTGATCAGCCTTTCATCGAGATGATCGTCCTCGGCATCGAGGAAGATTTCCAGTCCCACGGCCGGTTGCCCATCCACTTCAAGCTGACCGCGGATGGGATAATATGCGTGCGGGCTCGTGAATGCCCAGTAGAGTCCGACCATGGTCGCGAATAATAGAGCCGCAAAAACCCGGTAATCGAGAAGACCTCGCCAGGCATTCTCACCTCGCAGGGCATGCCAGGGTTTTTCCCACACGAGGGCCAGACTTTCCGGCGTGTGCTTGTGAGGAAGTAAAAGGGACAGAATGACAATGAGAACAGATTCGATGCAGAACAAAATGAACGCCATAAACAAACTGTTGATTTTGAGAATTCCCATCCAGGTGAGAATGAACACACCAACCCCCAGGAGTGAACCTCCCACCAGGATGATAAAAGCGGCCCAGGCCGACGTCCTTCGCCAAAAAACCCCCCAGAGAAAGACCACCGCGGTGGGTGGTGCCACGACCGGGAATACGTCGACCATCGCTTGAAAGATCGTCGTGTCCCGCCGACCAAGGGCCATGGTCCACGCCACGGCAATGCACATGGCGACAAAGGTGGCGATTCGCCCGACCCATACCAAATGCCGGTCCGATACTTCTCCCCGCCAGCGTTTGTAGATGTCGTAGCTGAAAAGCGTGGCAATGGAATTGAGAGCACCCGACACCGTGCTCATCAACGCTGCCAGGAGGGCAGCGATGACGATTCCGCGATAGCCGGGGGCCAGCAGGAGATTGATCATGTGGGTGTATGTTTTTTGCGTATCGGGTGATCCGTCGATGGTGGTTGGCAGCGGGGGTAACTTGCCCGTGTTAACAAGTCCCAGACAAATCACGCCCGGCAGCACGAACAAAAACACCGGCAAAATCTTGAGGAAGCCGGCAAATAGAGGCCCGATACGGGCATGGTTTTCATCGCGGGCGCCCAAAACGCGCTGCACGATCGTCTGGTCCGTGCACCAGTACCATACCCCCAGCACCGGATAGCCCAGGAAGACAGCGTACCATGTGACGCCCGTGGGATCAGCGCTGGAGCGGAGAATGCTCAGATTGACGGGGTGCACCGCTTCTTTCAGACCGTGCCATCCACCGATCATATTCATACCAATCCAGGTGATGCACGCCGCACCAGTCAAGAGCACTATTGTCTGAATGGTTTCCGTCCAAACCACAGCCAGCAAACCGCCGACAATGGTGTAAATCGCCGTCGCGCCGCACATTCCCAAGACGGTCCAGAACCGATATTGTTCGGGATTCCCGTTAACAAAGGCGGGAAGGATCGTTCCTTCGAGCACGATCGCGCCCGTAAGAAGCGAGAAACCAATGTGGACCACGACGGCGGAGAATATGGAAAGGATCGCAAGATAATCGCGGCACGCCCGGTTGTAGCGACGTTCCAAAAAATCAGGCAGCGTTGCGACATTGGCCCGTAAGTAAAACGGAGCAAAGAAAAGGGAAAGAATGATCAAGGTGAAAGCGGCCATCCACTCATAATTGCCGTAAGTCAGGCCGGATGTAAAACCATTTTGAGCAAAACTGACCAGGTGGATCGTGGAGATATTCGTCGCGAAGAGGGCCATCCCAATCATCGGCCAGGGGAGTGACCTGCTTGCCAGAAAATAATCTGTTCCTCGCACGCCCTGGCGTCTCAATCCAGCCAGACACCCCAGCAAAATGATGCCAATCAGGTATCCAAAAATGATCGTCAAATCCAACCAGGAAAGGGTAACGCGGCTAAACTGACTGATCGTTCCGCCAGGCTCTGCCGCAAGAGCGTGGGGACCGAAAAACACGCTCGTACCGACAGCCAGGAGGGCAGCAGCGGTTTGTGTGCTACGTTGGCCGGCCTGCGGCATGCACAGGTTCGATAGGAATTGGCGCCAACTCATCCGAATCATAGTCGTCTCTTCCGTGTTTGAGCGGGTTGGATACAAGTTCCCCGATCGATTACACAATTTCCAGAAATAACCAAGACGTGACGGCGACAGCCGCTAATCGTCGATCCCCTGCCGAGATTGAAAGCCACGTCGGCTCACACCGGGTCTCGGTTCCCCAGTGTCCGCACGGTGTCGTTGTCCTTGGGGCGAGTCACCGATCAAAAACGCCAATTTAGTCACGGGCTGGGCGTGCTGCAAGGTTGACGGCCTCCGAAGTTCACTCACCGTCAACTGATAACCGCGAGGGGAAAATGAAAAAGGTGAGGATCCTGGCGGCAGTATGGAAAAAATGGCAAGGCATTCGCTGCGATCTGCTTCGTGCCCACGATGGCCAATCCCAACGGTACGGGCAATTCATGCACTGCCCCCACCGAAGTCCGACTGGTTCATTGCCCTCGGCAGGGGAAGGACTGCCTTTCTGCATATCCGACCCAACTTCGCGCTCAACGCCTACTGCGAGAGTAGTTGAGCCCGAGTCACTGCCCGTTTGCGTTTCAAGAGCAGGGGAAACTCGCCGAATACGGGTCAGCACGCTATGATGGACGGCGTTTCAACGTTGCAGTCACTTCGTTTGTGTTGAAAGGAGGTGCTTCATGTGCTTGCGCAACAGCTTCAGCCGACTGGGCGGGTGGATATTTCGGGTCGTGGGGATTCTTTTGCTGCTGCTTTGTACCGAGCGCATGGTATGGGGAGAATTGCCGCCGATTGAAAAGGTGGAGACTGGTCCCGACCGAGCCCTGCATGTCAACGGCAAGCCGTTCCTGCCGATCATGGCGTGGCTGCAAAACCCCTCGAATTTTTCTCTGGTCAAGAAATGCGGCATGAACACGGTGGCTGGATACTGGCCCCGAGCTGGGGGGACACAAAATGTGGCCGAGTATCTCGAGCTGGTTAAGGCGGCGGGACTGTATGGGGTGATGCCCTACGATCCAGCGATTAAAGGCCATCCTGCCTTGCTTGGCTACATTCACGACGACGAACCTGACCTGCCCCACCAGGAGAGTTCTGCCGACGTTCAGCCGGGCCCCGGTTTGCGGCTGAATGCGAAAACTCCGCTGTGGCGAATGGTTGACGGAGACGAATCATCCTGGTCGGTTCTCGATCCACTTGAAAACGCGGAATGGACGATTCGGCTGGAATCACCGGCAACTGTCGGCCGGGTGGCTTTCTGGCTTACGGTATCGCCCGGATTGAGCGTCGCCACAGAGATTGCACTTTTGGACGGGGATCGCGAAGTCGGTCGTTTCAAATTGGAGGCCAAACGCGGCAAACAGGAGTTCACCTTGCCGCAGCCGCTGACAGCGAGGGAGTTTCGGTTTCGCGTCGTCCGCGTTCAGACAGGACAAAACGAATGGGGTTCCATCAGCGAAGTGGCAGGATATGACGCAACGGGCCGAAACGTCTTTCTCTCTCCGCCCAGACTGGTCCCCCGACAATGGCCAGAAAGGACGAAGGAAGTTTACCAAAAGATCAAATCAGCCGATCCGTCCCGGCCGGTGTTCATGACCTTCACCGGTTATTTCCATCCCCATTTCAGCAAATGGAGCGAGCAGGAACGCCGGTCCCTGTATCCCGCGTACATCGAGGCAACTGATGTGGTGGGCTTCGATATTTACCCCATTTATGGATGGAATAAGCCGGAATGGATCCATCTTGTTTACGAGGCCACAGCCCAGCTTACTGGGATGGCGGGAGAGCGTCCTGTCTATGCCTGGATCGAAACAAGTAAAGGAGGGCAATACACCGGTCCATTAGAAAATCAGAAGGAAGTGACAGGTCGCCATATCCGCGCCGAAGTTTGGATGGCGCTCTGCGGGGGCGCGACCGCCATCGGGTATTTCACCCATGTCTGGAAGCCAGCCTACAGTCAGTTTGGAGTCCCCGAGGAAAACCAGCAGGCTCTCAAGGAGATCAACGATCAACTTACTCGATTGGCACCGGCCATTCTCGCCACGCGAGAGACTGAGAAGCTCCGTGTGGAAGTGCCTAAGAAAGCGCGATTGGCTGCCTTCCTCACCACACATGAGGGATTCGCGTATATCTTCGCGGTAAACTACGATCCCGAGGAGAATCCGGTCACGGCGAAATTCATTCTTTCAGGTCTTGCTGACTCGATGTCTGGACCTGTGGAAGTGGTGGACGAAGACAGGTCGCTACCCCTGAGCGATCGGCAGTTCGTCGATAACTTTGGCCCCCTGGGGGTCCATATTTACCGAATTCGCCTAAAGTAAGTTCAGTTAAGGCCTTGCACACCCCGAGATAATCGGCGAGAAACCGACGTGCCGAACTTGGGAATCTCGCCGTGTTCGCAGCGCGAATTTTCGGCTGCCGGCGCGAAATGCGCCGAGCAATTCCATTGAAGGTCTCGGGTGGTGACATCCCGGTGCGAAACGGTGCTTATTCCCCGCGTGCCTCCGCGTGCCCGTTGATTGCCAACGGGTAAACCAACCGTTATGATAGGGGCCAGCGTGTTTCGGGTGGGGAGTCAACCCCCAACAGAAGAGTTCGTGTCAGCCCGTGGCTCCGGGAGGAGTATTCACGGCCGGCCAGCTCTCAGTGGCTTGTTTTTTGTTAGGAAAGAACACGTTTGCCGATCTTTTCCAACCAGTGCAAAACGTTAGGAGGTGACTTATGCGGAAGCTTCTCGGTTCCAGCGCGATCCACGTTCTTTCTCGGCGAACTGGTTATGGGATGTATTTCCTGATTCTCGCTTTGGGTGTAGCGACGCAGGTCGTGTTCGGAGCAGAGCCGTCCCAAAACCCATCCGAAAAGGTTGCTTGGATCGAACGCGCGGATCCCGGGCTGGACGATCTGATTGCTCCGGATGCCCAGGTAGAAGTCCTCGCCGAGGGGTTCGAGTGGTCCGAGGGACCGGTTTGGATTCCCGAGGGTGGATATCTTCTGTTTTCGGATGTCCCGAAGAACACGATCTACCGATGGAAAGAAGGGCAGGGGATTGACATATTTTTGAAACCCTCGGGCTATACGGGTTTTAGAGAGAGGGGCGGTGAGTCCGGATCCAACGGTTTGGCACTGGATCGTCAGGGACGCCTGCTCCTCTGCCAGCATGGGGATCGCCGTGTCGCCCGGTGGGAAAAAGGATGCTTCATCACGTTGGCCGACCAGTACGAGGGCAAGCCCCTCAACAGTCCGAACGATCTGGTCGTCAAATCGAACGGAGACATTTATTTCACCGACCCTCCCTACGGAATGACGCCGGAGGCCCAGCGAGATCCCAACGCGCTGGGGTTCTGCGGGGTTTACCGCATTTCAGCAGATGGCAAACTGACGCTCCTGGTCCGGGATATGACCCGACCAAATGGGATTGCCTTTTCACCGGATGAGAAGACTCTCTATGTCGCGCAGTCGGATCCCCAGCGACCCTTGTGGATGGCGTTTCCGGTGCGTGAAGATGGAACGCTGGGCGAGGGTAAAGTGTTCTTCGACGCAAAACCGTGGCAACAATCCGGGTTGCCAGGATTGCCTGACGGGATGAAAGTTGATCAGAAAGGCAATCTCTTTGCGACCGGACCAGGGGGGGTTAACATTTTTCGTCCGGATGGTACGTTTCTCGGTCGCATCCGCGTGAAGGTTCCCACGGCGAATTGCGCTTTTGGCGATGATGGGTCTACTCTCTACATCACAGCCGACATGTACTTGTTGCGCGTCAAAACGAAAACGAAGGGGTTGGGTTTCTGAACTTGTCATCATGAACTGGCCAAGAAAGGCGAAGGAGGCTGTCGCGGGTGACAGCTTGGACCCCTAAAAACCGTTTTGAGAGGAGTGAGGACGCCATGCACCGGAAGGAGATCCTGGCAAAACTTGCGGCGGGCGAGATCACGTTGGAAGAGGCGGATCGGCTGCTGGCTGAACTGGGACCGGAGTTGCCCCCACTGACGTGCAAAGTCAGTCCCAAGGGAGCCGTGAGTGTTTATGGGTTGCAAAGGATGCCGGTGACTTTGTATGCCGACCAGTGGTTCCGCCTATTGGAATTCGGCGATGAGATCCGAGCATTTATCGAACGGCATCGCGCCGAACTTCGCTGGCGCGAAAAAGGTGAAATGGCGGACAAGTTAGCGTCGCCCGACCCCGATGCCGACACCCCGGCGGCAAGCAGTGCTGCCAGCGATCCGCATGAGACATCCGACGGCGCATGAGCCGAAGCGGGAAATCACACGCAACCGGAGGCTCTGGCGACGCGAAGGAAAACTCCCTTTCAGTTTACAGGTGTGGGGTCTCGGCAGCGCTGGCGGCCTCAAGAAAAGCCGGGAAATGACCGGTTACTGCTGGAGCGAATACAGGAGGATATTGATTCCAAGCCGGGCGGCATCTTCGGGGATGTAGCCCCGACATCCCACGGTCTGCTGACGCTCGAGAGCACAACTGAGATCATAAGGCGAAAAGATCACCGCCCAGCGGTCGTCAAGGCGGATGCCCTCCAATTCCGGTGGAACGCGTCGCATCGCCTCTGCGGCGGGACTGTCCGGACCAACGGGTTGAGGGTCCCGACGCGAAACAAACCGCACGTCAAACCCGCCGTATGCCGTGGTGTAAATGGGATCGTCGGGAGGGATGGGCTGAAGGGGATGCTCAGGTATCAGTGTGCCGAATTCCCGGCGAAATGACTCCGCAAACGCCCGATTGGCACACACGGCATCGGCGAGGATCATGCCGCCGCGTTCCAGATAAAGCCGAAGTTGCTGCCGCTCATCTTCAGTCAGCCGAAAGGCGTTTCTTCCGTGCATGAACGCGAGGTGGAAGTTGAACAGGGCCGGGTCAGTGATGTTGATTTCGTACTTTGCTAGATCGACACGCAGACGCAGTTGTTGGGCGGCCGCTTCCAGCAGGTTGTTGAGGGCTCGGGGAGCCACATGGCATCCCCCGGGATGAAGTAACTGGGCCACGGCGATTCTGTCCCGGGCGACTGTATCCTGGGCAGCCACCAGGGATGGACGTTCGAAGAATTCGTACTTGTATTTAAGCTGTCGGTTGGTTGCGTAAGCCAGAATATTGACCCCCAAATTGACGCCCGCTTTGACTTCTTCGGCCACAGCGGGGGCGAGCGTTACTCCCCGACCCAACCGATGGAGTTCCCAGAGGCAGGAAAGAGACGGCAGAAAACGTCCGTCTTTTCCCGCCACGGCAGGTGCATAAACGACGCTCGTTCGGCAGCCGAACTCGATTCCCAGAAGCGGTCGGAGAAACTGTGGAGGGATAGCCTCTTCGGCCCGCCAAATGGGGTGCTCCGGGGGAAGCATTTGCAAAGCATACTCCGGCTCAGGAAATGCCATCGCCATCAGCTGGCGAAAACCTTTATCGAAGGTTCCCTGAGGGCAGGTAGCCTCCGCCAAAAGAAATCCCCCGCGATCGACGTAGTCCCTGATCTTCTGGGCCAGTTGTTTCTGGGCGGCGGGGTCACTCGGAAGGGGACTATCCACGCCCCCGAGATAGAGAACCGGGGATTGGAGCAGATCTTCCACACTTGCGGCGGCAATGTCCACGATCTGCCATCCGAGGTCCATCTTCCATCGACTCTCCGTGTATGTCGTCAGGTTGTACACGTCGTTAGGATGGCTGTTCCAGCTTCCCTCTGGTCCCAGGCGAACCTTGCTGAGCAGGATCGGCCGCCGTCCTTTGGCAAGGAACAGTAGGGCGAACGAGGTTGCCAGGAGCGGATCGCTCTCCATATTGGGCCCCACCCAGTAATCGGTGGGAACGCCCCCGGCTGCGACGGTAGCCTTTAGCTCCAGAAGAAACGCAGAACCTTCCCGGTACCAATCATGCTGGCCGATGAACCGCAACGCGCTGAGCCGTCCCACCCGCTCTAAACCGTAGAGATAATAAAAAACCCAGATGTTTCCGCCCTGAGGATTCTGACGGACCGTGAAGTGCCGGGCCAGCCAGTTCAAGCCCCGCTGAATGCGATCGATTCCTCCGGGAGCGGGCTGACAGCAGTTGATGCGGTTCTGGTCGTCTACCTGAGCGGCCGGTTGACGCACAACGTCATAGATGATGATGAGCGACGTGATGCCAGCGCAGGTCATGCTGCCGGTTCCGGGTTGGCCTTGACGGTAACCCCAGGAACCGTCTGGATTCTGGCCGCTCTCCCAGTATTGTCGAGCTGCGGTCCAAACGGCATCAGGGATGCGAGCGCCTGCCCTCTCGGCTTCGTACAGCGCCAGTACCGCAAACTGACTGTTGGAATTGTCGGCATTGGAGCCGGGATAGGACCATCCGCCCCGATCCGCACCTCCCTGAATCTGGGTTTTTGCCAGCCATTGCACATTTTCCTGAATCTGTGGCAGATATCGGCTGGGATCGGCCCGGCAGTAAACCATCGTTTGCAGCGCGATGGGATATGTCTTGTTGATGTCTTCGGGCGAGTGCTCCAGAAGGTATCGAAGCGCCCTCGCCACGGCCGGATCGTCCGAGGGAACACCGGCACTGAGAAGGGCCAGGGTGCACAGCGACGTCATTCCGCACGGCATATTGACGGGGTCGGGCCAGGAGCCGTCGGCTTGCTGGGAACGCTTGAGAAACTCGATCGCCCGATTGATCGATTCTTCCAGGGCTGCCGCTAACTTTTCTCCGGGCACCTGAGCTTCGACCATCGGGCAAAACGTTCCCAGCAGCAAACAGCCCAGGATGGAGGCGATTAACTTGAGGAGGTTCGCATTCGCGGTCAAGCGACGTGGCCTAGCCGGACAGGCCGATTCCCACGTTTGCCAGGTGTTACCCATCATCCGTCCATGCCCTCATGCTCTTCAGCCGTGCTCTGAACTCTCCCTGATTGCCAGCAGGTGCACTGGATCTCTCTTGTCATGTGAAAAATAGAGAAAGTTTGACGGTTCGTGCCGCGAGTTGTCTCCTGGCCCAACTCGGATGGCTCCCCGTTGCGTCATATAATCAAAGAAGGCGACTGTCATTTCCGGAAGCCCGAACGGCAACTCGCTTTAGGCACAGTGAATTGCAAGCGCTTTCCACGGAAATGGTTGCCCATTGATCGTTAGGTTTAGCTTTCATGATACCAGTCGATCGCGGCCTGGGATACCAGCACGGCTGGGAATAATCCGTCGGTGGGGTGAGACGAAAACGCGATGGGGCATCGGGAATACGAACAAGGAATGAAGTCTCTTTGCGGCTGATGGAGCGGTGTCGGAATCCGGCGAAGTTTGATGACCTTTGAGGCATCGCAGCGCGGGTGGGAAGTTGGCCCAGGCAAGGGGTCTTTCACAAGGAACTTTTGTATCGATGAGGTGATACGTTGTCCACCGGAAAACCTCGCACCTTGGGAGATGTGCTGCAGGAGTTCAGTTCCTACCGCCGTTTGATGGTGGAGGAACTCCAGAAAGTCATCGTGGGGCAGACGGAGGTTATTGAGCAGCTTTTGGCCGCCGTCTTCACCCGGGGACATTGTCTTCTTGTCGGCGTGCCGGGGTTGGCTAAGACGCTGATGGTCAACACGCTGGCGCGCATTCTCGACGTTCAATTCAAACGGATTCAATTCACTCCCGACCTGATGCCCTCCGACATCACGGGGACGAACGTTCTGGAGGAGGACGAACACGGAAAACGCTATTTCCGGTTTGTGGAGGGACCCATTTTCACAAATATTTTGCTGGCGGATGAAATCAACCGCACCCCTCCGAAGACGCAGGCCGCTTTGCTCCAGGCGATGCAAGAACGGGAAGTGACGGTCGGCCAGCAGACGTATCCGCTCCCTGAGCCGTTCTTAACGATTGCTACTCAGAACCCCATCGAGCAGGAGGGAACCTATCCTCTTCCCGAGGCGCAGCTTGACCGCTTCATGTTCAACATCAAGGTGGATTACCCGTCGCTGGAGGAAGAGGAACGGATCCTCGCCATGACAACGCGGAACGAGAAAGTCGAAGTCCGCAAGATACTTTCCGGCAAAGCTATTTTGAATTTACAAAGATTGGTGAATTCGGTGGCAGTCAGTCCTTACATCGTCCAGTATGTGGCTCGACTTGTCCGCGCCACTCGCCCCCGAGACCCCTCGGCACCGCAGTTTATCCGCGATTTCATCGATTGGGGGGCCGGACCGCGTGCCGGGCAGTTTTTGATTCAGGGAGGAAAGGCCCTGGCTGCGATGGACGGCCGATTCGCTGTCTCCATCGAAGATGTGCGAAAACTCGCCATTCCTGTGTTGCGGCATCGGATCAGCGTCAATTTTCAGGCTCAGGCGGAGGGACTCACCACCGATGACATTATCGAGCGGCTGGTAAAAGAGGTGCCCGCCCCGGCAATTCCGAAGTTCGAGCAGCCGGCGCCGCAGGTCAGCCCGGATGTGCTGCGTCCGCTTTCCTGATATTTCCAGGCTTTAAAAGCCGCGGCGGCATTTTCCAGACCGGGAAAGAGGCGAGACGTTTACAGTAAATTATGGCGAATATTCAAAAGTATTTGAAACCTGAAGTCGCTCGGCAGATCAAACGGCTCGACCTCCGCGCTCAGTTTATTGTCAAAGGATTTTTGCACGGTTTGCACGCCAGTCCTTTCCACGGCTTTTCCGTGGAGTTCAGTGAACACCGGCGTTACGTCCCGGGCGACGATCCCATGGACATCGACTGGCTGGTCTATGCCAAAACCGACCGCTATTACGTGAAGAAGTTTGAGGCCGAGACGAACATTACCGGCTACCTTGTGGTGGATGCCAGTCGCTCCATGGGCTACACGTACCGCCAGGAAATGACCAAATTTGATTACGCCATTTGTCTGGCCGCCGCTTTGTGCTATTTGATGATCCATCAGCAGGACCCGGTGGGATTGTGGGTGTTTGATGAAAAAATCCGCCATTCGTTACCACCAAAATCGAGACGCAATCATTTAGGCACGGTTCTTTCGATCCTTGCGAAATTGCAGCCGTCGGGCGAGACCAACATCGCGCAGTGCCTTGCCCAGATCGCGGCCTTTCTTCGTCGGGCAAGCCTGATCATGATTTTTTCCGACCTGCTCGCCGATCCCGAGCCCGTCATTCACGGTCTGCATCGGCTCAAGCATCGCGGGCATGACATCATCGTCTTCCATATTCTCGATGAAGCGGAAGTGTATTTTCCTTTTAAAGGACTGGTGGAGCTGGAAGAACCAGAATCGGGCCAGAAACTGGAAGTTGACGCAGCGGCTTATCGCGCCGACTATCTGGAGGCCCTCAATAAATTCAGGGAGAAATATCGGCAGGAATGCTTTCGGGCAGGAATCGACTATTTACCGCTGGACACCAGCATGGCCTTTGATAAGGCCTTGTTTGAATACCTGATGCGACGCAAAGCTCGGTTTTGAATTCGCTTCCGCGGGATACGCTTCGCGTTGTGGAAAGCTGCTGACTGAAGAATCGTATGGGATTTGTCACCCCGTTGTTTTTCTGGGTCGGTTTGGGATTGATCGGAATTCCGGTCATCCTCCATCTCATTTTCCGGCAGCGGGGTAAAACTGTCGTCTTTCCGGCCCTTCGGCTTCTCCAACAGCGGTACGAGGTTCGCAAGCGACGACTGCGTCTTCAGCATCTTCTTCTGCTTCTGTTGCGGGCACTGGTGCTGTTCCTCTTGGGGATGGCGCTAGCCCGGCCCACCATCAACTTTGGCGAGGGACTCCCCAGTGAGGAAGCTCCGGTGGCTGCGGTGCTTATTTTCGATACATCGCCGCGGATGGCGTACCGATTCCAGAACCAGACGCGGTTGCAGGCCGCCCAGTCGCTGGGGTTGTGGCTGCTGCGAGAGCTTCCTCGGGACAGCGATATTGCGGTCCTCGAGACGCGACCGATGCCACCCCGTTTCGCCGTGGACCGGGGAGCCGCCAAGACTCAAATTGAACGACTCCAATTTTCCGCCCTGACGGAATCCATTCCAAAGGCGCTCGAGAAAGCAATCAACCTGTTGGAGACAAGCGATAAAACCCATCGCGAGGTCTATTTTTTCACCGATCTCACCACCTCTGCCTGGCCGGAAGAAAGCCTTGGAGCACTCCGGGAGCGGCTGAAGGCTGCCCGCGGGATCTCCTACTACATCTTTGACGTGGGAATCCAGAATCCGGCGGATAGTGGCATCGTGCATGCACAACTTGCCAGCGAAGTGATGGTGGACGCGATGCCGGCCAGTTTTGAAATTCAATGCCGCCGCTGGGGACCGGCCGAGACACGAGCGCTTGTTGGATATCTTTCGGGTCCACTGGGAAAGGCCGAGTCCAATGCGCAAACAGAGCCGGTAAAACGAGTGCAGGAAACCGTGGAGTTTGCCCAGAATGGCACAGCGACTCTTAATGTGCGGATTGGGGGGCTCACCCAGGGCGTGTATCAGGGGTATTTCCAATTGGAAGGGGATTCACCTCTGGGAGTGAATGATCGCTGGTATTTCACCATCCAGGTGCGCCCCGCTTTCCGCGTTCTCATTGCGGCTCCCCAGCCTGCGGGACAGCACGCGGTGTATCTTTCTCAGGCACTCGCCCCGGAAACGCTTCGGCGTGCCGGCATTTCGCGTTATCAGTGCGACGTGGTCTCCTACGAAGAATTGCAAAAACAAGATCTGTCACCGTATGCAGCGTACTTTCTGCTGGATCCGCCGCCTTTGCCGGACTCGTTCTGGACGAAGCTTCGCGACCTGGTCCGTACGGGAAAAGGAGTGGCCTTGTTTCTCGGGCGTTCTCTGGGGTCAATTGAGAAATGGAATGCGGGGCCTGTTCAGGACCTTCTGGCCGGTCAAATTCTCGTCCAGGCCCGCGATCCGGGTGGAGAGCTCCACCTTCGACCGTCCCTTTATGACCACTACCTTTTAACGCCGTTCCGCTCCGTGGCCGGATCGGTTCCGTGGGACATGTTTCCCGTCTATCGATACTGGGTGCTTGACCCACTGGCAAGCGACGCGTACGTGATCGTTCCATTAAGCAACGGGCATCCCGCTATTGTGGAAAGGTCGGTTCAAAAAGGTCGGGCGATTACTGTGGCCACCGCAATTTCCGACCTCCCGGAGGAATCGCCGTGGAGTATGCTGACGATGGGGCAGGCTTGGCCGTTTGTGATTTTGGCCAATCAGATGGCCCTGTATCTTGCCGGGGCTGGAGATTTGCGGAGTAACTACTTCGTGGGTGAGCCTGTGCGATTGGAGCTGGACCCCGAGTTGCGACTCACGTCGGTCCTCCTGGAACCGCCTCCAGATGTGCTCAATTCGGATACAAAGGAAGCCACACTGCCGGTGCGCGTCAACGTGGATCCTGAAAGCCACGAGATTTTGATCAGTGCCACGGACCAGATCGGCAACTTCCGTGTGGTGGCTCGGGAAGCTGGTGTTGATTTTCACTCGGGATTCAGCGTCAATTGCCCGAGCCACATCATGAATCTCGACCGCGTTTCCGCGGGGCTGTTGGAACAAACGTTTGCGGATGTGCCAATGCAAATCGCCCGCGATAAGGAGCATTTGCTCCGCCAGGTGACGGCGGGAAGAACCGGGCTTGAAATCACACCGTATTTGCTTGGTTTGCTGGCCCTGATCATGGCCCTGGAACAGGTCCTGGCCAATCGGTTTTATCGATCATCACCGGCAGCGCCTTCCACACAGAGTAAAACCGCGCCGGCGTAGCGCAGCGGACAGGGGCCGGACAAACCGTGAATTTGCTGACGAACGTAGCGGGTCAAAGGTGGAAATTTCCCGAGAAATTGCAGGATATTGATTTCCTTGCAGGACATTGACTCCCTCGATTAACTTTCAGCCCATTGCCGACAGCTACTACCTGGTGGCAGGAGTTCTCCTGCTGCTCCTGCTGCTATGGCGTCTCGCACCCATCAGCAGCGAATTGTCGCCTTCACGCCGAAGAAGCCTCTTGATCGTCAGGATTTTGATCTTCCTTGTCCTTGGTTTCATTCTCCTGCGACCGACGCTCGTTTTTTTCAGCCGTCTCAAGCAGGCGGGGACGGTTGTCCTTCTTATCGATCAATCACGGAGTATGGCGGTGCCGGACGAGATTCGCGGTGTCAGTCGCTTCGAGGCCCTTCGGCAAACCCTCCAGAAGAATCAAAATGCACTGGGGAAACTGGCCAGGGATGTGGATCTCAAAGTCTACGCGTTCGATGCTCAATTGCATCCGCTCGCTATAAAGGACGGCCGGATCGAGCTCCCCTCGGAACCCGCGGGAGATCAAACGGCCATTGGTGCCGCATTGGAAGACATTCTGAGGGAAACCAGCGGTGAGCGGTTGCTGGCCGTGATCCTCTTGAGTGATGGTGCCCAACGGGCTCTCTACCCCCGGGATTTACCGCCTCAGCCGGTGGCCCAGCGGATGCGTTCTCTGGATCAACCTCTCTTCGCAGTGCGCTTTGGCAAATCCCGAACGGCTGCCGAATCGCGCGATTTGGCCCTTGAGGACCTGATCGTTCCCGATCGGATATTTGTTAAAAACGAGCTCAAAATTACCTCCCATCTTCACGCCATGGGATACACCAATCAGAAGATCAGGGTGGAGCTGTGGTTCGAGACCAAGCCCAATCAGTTAGAAGTCGTCAGCGCTCAAGAGATTACCATCGAAACGGCTGATGAGCGGATCCCGGTTCGCTTCAGTTACATTCCGGAGGTGACGGGCGAGCGGAAGGTGAGCGTCGTCGTGGAGCCGATTCCCGGTGAAGCCCTCACCACAAATAACGAGCAAAACGGCCTTGTACGCGTGATTGCTGGTGGTATCCGGGTTTTGTATCTGGAGGGTGCCCTCCGGGTCGAGCAGCGGTTTTTGCGCCGGTCCCTCGATGCCGCTACCGATATCCACGTGGACTACGTTCGCATCGATCCCAATCGACCCGAGTCACGTCCGGCCGATCTTGAAAAACGTCTGAGTCCAGAAAGTTACGACGTCTTCATTCTGGGAGATATTGACTCGTCGTTTTTCCGCCCTGGTGAACTGAAACGCCTTGCTGACACGGTGGCCGACGGTGCAGGCCTGCTCATGATTGGCGGGCTGCAGAGCTTCGGAGCAGGTGGTTACGCGGAAACGCCCCTGGCGGATGTCCTGCCCATTCGTATGGACCGCTTGGAACGGCAACCCTTGGGAGAGGCAATTCGGCCTGACCTGCATTATCCGGGACCGTTACGGATGGTGCCCACCTCAATCGGCCTGTCGCACTTTGCCATGGCCCTTGCCCCGTCGCCACAGGAAAACCAGCGGATTTGGGAATCTCTGCCGCCTCTCGATGGAGCCAATCGGTGGTCGGGCTTAAAGCCGGGGGCGATCGTGCTTGCCGAAGACGCCCAGGGCCATCCCCTCTTGGTTGTGCAATTTTACGGGGTCGGTCGGGTGGCTGCCTTCGCAGGTGATTCCACATGGCGCTGGTGTCTTCATGGATATGAAAATGCCCACAAAAAATTCTGGCGGCAGCTTGTCCTGTGGTTGGCCAAAAAGGAAGAGACCCAGCAAAACCCTGTGTGGGTGAAATTGGCACAGCGTCGTGTGCCCATGGGAGAGAAACTCCAGTTCGAGGTAGGTGCCGGGGATCCGCTGGGAGAACCCATACCCGGGGTCACGTGGAAGGTCACCGTCGTGACGCCCAGCAAGAGCCGGATTCCGGTCAGTGTTCAGCCGCGTCAGCAAAACTGGGTGGGGGAATTCCAGCAAACGCTGGAAGCTGGTGATTACCAGGTAGAAGTGGAAGCCTTCCAGGGGAGCCACCTGATCGGTCGGGAGACTGCCCGCTTTCTGGTGATGAAGCGTGATCTCGAGATGGATCAGCCCGCCGCCGATATCGCTCTCCTTTCGGCACTCGCCAGGACATCCGGTGGCGAATGTGTCACTGCGGAAGATTTTCCGCGGATTATCAAAGAAATTGAAAAAAGGACCCAATCGCTCGAAGTACCCGTGGCCACCCGTCGCAGTTTGTGGGATACCTGGCCTACACTTCTGCTTTTTGCTTTCCTCAATACACTGGAATGGTATCTGAGAAAGCGGTGGGGCCTTGTGTGAAGCGGTCTGACCGCGATCATCCCCATGGTTTTTGACACCTCATGATACCTGGGTGTGTGCTCCATCTATTTGAGAATTTCGACAAACCGGGCAGGGTAGCATGCTTTGGGAAGGGCCATCAATTCAGCAGGTGAGGAGATTGCATGACAGGCATCGATCAGCCGGATTCGCCGTTGGCCGGGATCAAAATCCTGTTGCTGGGAAGTCCGGCAGCGATGAATTCCTGGGAGTTCCGGCGAGAGGTGACGGCAAGAGGATTGAAGCTGGCATCCTCTGATGAGCCGGCGGATTGGATCGTCATTGGTGAGCAGTCGCTGTTTTCGGTCGAGGAGAGCGAACTGCAGAAGCTCGCGGAGGAACTTGCTCAAAATCAAAGAGGATCGCACGCCGAGATTCTGTGGGAGTCGGAGTTCTGGCGAAGGCTGGGACTGGTGGAACAGACGCCGGGTGTCCGCAGTCTGTACACCCCTGGTTTGATAGCCCGGCTGGTCAATGTGCCCGTGTCAACCATTCGGCAGTGGCAACGGTTCGGGCTACTGGTGCCTTCCCAAATCGTTCGCCGCCTGGCCTATTTTGATTACCAGGCCGTGATCCGGGCGAAAAACCTGGCCGAACTTACCAAAGCCGGTGTCTCAGTTCGACGGATTCTCGGACGATGGCGGAATTTGGCGCAGCGATCACCTTTTCTGCGAGAGGCGCTGGAACGCTGGCCCCTCGTCGTCCGGTGGCAGCAGGCGTTTTTCCGGTACGGCGACAAACTTGTTGACCCAACCGGCCAGTTCCATTTTGACTTTTCCGAGGCCAGCACGGGGGATTGTTTTTCCGAAACGGCCATCATTTCCTTGGAGAAATCGCTCGCACACGGCTTTGCAGCAGACAGTTGCAGCAGGGAGGAGTTGCTATCGATCGCGGAAGTGTGTGAAGAGACCAACCGGCTAGCCGATGCCATTGAGGCTTACCGGCTCATTCTGGCCAAAGGCGGACCGCAGGCCGAGGTCTGCTTTCGCCTGGCTGACTTGCTCTATCGGGCAGGTGATCTTTCCGGTGCCAGGGAGCGATACTTCATGACGATTGAGCTGGATCCGGAATATCTGGAAGCTTATCTGAATCTCGGTTCGGTCCTTGTGGAACTGGGTGACCGAGAACTGGCGATGGCAGCATTTGAAGGTGCGCTCCAGCTTCATCCAAACTTTCCCGACGCGCATTTCCTCCTGGCCCAACTCCTGGAAGAAATAGGACAACATCAGGAAGCGGCAAAGCATTGGCAGAGGTTTCTCGAGTTGGTGCCTGATGGCCCGTGGTGCGAACTCGCCCGAAGCCATCTTCCATTGGAAAAAGAGAATTAACAGGATTAAACGGCCATGTAACCAATACTTCAAATTCCGGTACGCAAGTTGTGCTGGTCCAATGGGTGCAAAATGACCACCGGATTGTGTCGCGGATTAGTAAGACACCATCGCATTTGTACAAAAGTCGTCCCAGGCGTGATCACCGCTTCAGTATTTCGATTCCGTCGTTTAATCTGTGCTTCTCTAATGTCTCTGAGCAAGCTTGTTCGGTGTGAAATGTGAAGAAAAGGCCGACCGTGGTCCGAAGTTTGTTCAGTTAGTCGGACACTTGTGATGGCGGGCTCAGATTGTGACACGCTGATGGATGGAGGACATCCCGCATCCATTCAACGGTGGCACGCAGACTGGATGTCTGATGATTCTGGAGCTTCTCCACCAAGGAAGAAAGCACCGGTAAAAGGTAGTGAACAGCAAGATCGTCGCGAAGATGGATGAAAGACAAAAACTCGTTCTGTCGCTGGTTTGCCACCATGTAAGCCGCCCGAAGTGATAAAAAAGCATAGAAATCCGCTAGCACGGCAAGGTGATCAGGAGGTTCTTCCGTGCTATTCCGATAGCCCATGCGATCGTAGAGCTCCTCGAGCGTGGCAAGCATTTCCCCCGGCGAAACGAGCGGTAAATAGCTGACCGCGCGGAGGGAGACCTGGCCACCGGGATAAACGATTCGAAAATACTCCTCCGTCGTCGGATCGCTGCACCAATTTTCAGCGATTCTAAATAGAGCGGGATCCTGAATCTCCCGAAGGAGACTCTGAATTTCGCACTTTCTGCTGGCGGACGGCGGCAGAAGGAGGAGGGCGGCCAGGTGCCATTGCGCCGCGTCACGAATCAATTCAAAAAACGACTGCTCAGACATTTGTTGCATGTCCATGTTCATTGGTTGGAAACGACTCGCAGAGGAATCCATGCTGACCGCATCTTTCGTGAACCGATTTCCTGGTGGGCGCCGTCCCAGATGGCGAAAGCCACATGGGTTCCGCTATCGGGAGAGAATCCCTCGGGCGGATCCCGGACAATCACCACGGCCCAACCCCGGGGAGTGCGGACAGCCTGCGCCTGCGAATTTTTTTGGACAGGGGTGATGGTGCCGGGGCCTTCCGCCACGATATCCTGAGCGCCTTTTTCAGGAACTGACGCCACATCATTGCCCAACCGTCGTGCAGGGGCGTACCGGAGAGCCATTTCTTCCTGTGCGGTGGATCCGGGAACCAGTGACGCTGCCTGAAAGGGATAGTGGCCGACCGCCGCATTCGGATACACGGCTTGAATGCCTTTCTCAAAGAGTGGCCCTTTTTTCCAGACCGCTTTCCAGAGAGTGATTTGCACCGGATGGCCTTTCTCGCCCATCTGCGGAGCTGGCAAGACGGCCTCCACTTTTTGCGGAAGCTGCACGGCGCAGGCGTCGGAGAAGGCCGCTATGCCGGGATCCGCATTTTCGGTGGCGTCTTCCCATTCCAGACGAAATGCCAGCCGGTGCCCGTCGTACAGCGCGCGGACCGCGACGTAAGGCGTGGAAGGCTGCAGTAATCGCGGCTCGACAAGATCCTGTAGAAGAAGCGGAATATGCAATTCCTGAGTCTGGCCCCAGATAGAATCGGTGGGATCGGTGGGCAGTTCCTTCACCATCAGAACCTGGATCTCCTGTGGCGGAGGCGCCACAGCCTGTCGCCGGCATCCCCCTGCCACGATCGCCGCACCGACCAACACGGTCAAAGGTAGCCGTAATTTCCACATGGTTAGATGCTCCGTCAGGGACAGTTGTGCCGAGCCACCTGAAAACGTTCGTCGAACAAAGGTCGCTCGAAAACGGGTTCCCGCAGTGGGACACGGACAATTTCTGCGCCGTCTTCTTCCATTCCGATGATCCAATCGTTTTGCCGCTTCCATCGGGGGACAATTTTCTCTGCACAGCCAAAGAGTTGGATCAATCCCGCCAGATCAGGATCATCCTTGGCGTTCAGGTATGTTTGGACTGCCGTCTGGACATGGGGACCAAAAAGCTGTTCCAGGAATCGCACCGGCACATGTACCGGCGGAATGTAGTAAACGTTGGGCTCAAGGCCTAATTGAGGTAAAAGGGGCAGGGCCACCTTGCGCACGTGAACGAGGTAGTCGATGGGATTGTCCGGGTTCGCAGATTCCGGGACAGAAATGTAGCCCGCCAGGCGGATTTTCCCGATGCAGTTGACAAAACACTGCGGTTGCAACCCCTGTTCGCGTTTGGGGAAGCAGAAGATACACTTTTCGGAGGTTCCCGTGAGAGGATTGAAAAACACTTTCTTGTACGGGCAGGCTTTCACGCACTCCCGGTAGCCCCGACAGCGTCCCTGATCCAGCAGCACGATCCCATCTTCCGGACGTTTATAGATGGAGCCTCGTGGGCACGCTGCCAGGCATGCCGGATAGGTACAGTGATTGCAGATCCGGGGAAGATAAAAGAACCACACGGCGTGCGGCAGGTTCAAAGCCAACCCGCGCTCTACTTGGCCGGCGCAATCATCTTCCCCTGTGTTGGGGAATGCGTAATCATAATCATCCGGCCGCCATCCCAGCACGCGTTCTCCAGCGGGAGCAGCTTCAAAGATCGTGCGCCCCAGATATTTTCCGTCCTTCCATGTTTGTGGGCCGAGCATTTCAAGTAGTTTGCTATCCCATGCGAGGGGATAACTGCCGTACGGTTTGCTTTCCACGTTATTCCACAGCATGTATTCCTGGCCTTTTCCTGAGGTCCAGGTCGTTTTACAGGCCAGTGTGCAGCTCTGGCAGGCAATGCACTTATTAAGATCGAACACCGCGGCGTACTGTCGCTGAGGGCGGTGTTCCGGATACCAGTAGGACATGGTGCGTCCCAGTTGCCAGTTGTAAACGATTGCCATGGTTCCGCATCCTTCTCATGAAGAACGATTAGGGGTTTCAATCCGCACAAACTCGCCGGCAAGGTAGCGTTGGAGGGCCGGTGACTCATAGGTCGGACGGAGCCCCAGTTGCGCCACACGCCACAACCCCTGGCCATTCAAGCCGCCCGGTTCCGCCCAGGTGATTTTCACGATGGCTTCTCGCGGAGCACCTGTGGGACAATGCACGTCGGGAGCAAAACCGGTCGAGATAGCTTGCCCGAAGATCTCCTTACGCACCAGTGAGTCTGTCATCCAGGTCGGCTTGAGCCAGCCTCGGGTAGCCGATTGATGCGACCCGGAGCGGAACATGGCCTGGTAGTTGGTACGGGGATTTTTGGCGAGGCCATCCGCCCTGGTGCGCTGCCCTTCCTGGGATCCTGGTGTGGCTCCGTACATGTTAAACCACATGCGGGTTACCCCCCGCGGGGTTCCCGGATAATACCGGGCACGGCAAAGAAGGCGTGCGAATTGATAGTCGCGAGAATTGTGCTGCCAGCCCCGGAAGGGACGATCTTCGGGGTCCCCGTCTATCCACACATAGTCTCCATCCTCGATTCCCAGTTCTTTGGCATCAGCCGGATTGATGTCCACGTATCCCTCGGCCACGAATGGTGCCCGCCTGTCATGACGATAAATATCGCCGAACGGGCCAAAGAGGATGGCGATCATGTCAGTATCGATCGGGGTGGTATGGGCGCCATGCCGATATTTGGGCGTGTGGAAGATGAAGCGATATCCCTTGGCGAGCAGGGGATGCTGATGTTTTTCAGCCACTTCCCAAGGAAGGACGACGTTGCGCCCGCACCGCAAATCACAAGACAAGTCTGTGCTTTCGACTCCGTAGTCCTCCGGCCCTGCGGGCCGAATGGCCTCATGTGAAGCCGCCACGATGATGTTCGGCTCGTAGAAGGTGGAGTCCACCGGCTCGCGGTGGACCGGAAGATTCTCTCCCGCCTCAATGAACTCGGGCTCTTCTCGGTAAAATTCCAAACGTCCGGTTTTCGTGTACCACGGTCGCGAATCAGTGATCTGTTCATAGCCCACTACCTTGGGCGTGGTACGACTTTGAAGAATGACCGGAATACCCTGGCGGGCTTTCTCTTCTATTTCTGTAAATCGATATCCCTTTGTATTGGAGCTCGCATCAAGAATTCTTTGGAGATAGACGTCCGTGCGTCCTTCCCGCACGAATTTCCAGTAATCTTCAAAGCGTGTGTCACCGGTCAATTTTGCCAATTTGGAGGCCACAAGCGCGAAAACCTCAATGTCACCGAGAGTAAGGAAGATTCTCTTGAGCGGAGTCCGCGGAAAGACGGACAGGAAGGGATTCGTGACGGAGGCCGTCATGTCGGGATGTTTCAATTCCGCCCAGGAATCCACGCCAAAGACGACATCCGCCCATTCGCAGGAGCCGGACCACCACCACTCATTGACGCAGATCATCTCGATCTTGGGCAGCACATTCACCACGGTGTTATAGTGCCATTTCACGTTTCCCAGGATCGAGTTGGCGTTGGCGAACCAGAGGGATTTGGTGGGGGTGGGAATATGCGTTTTCCCGGTCAGCAGACGCTTGCCCACGCGCAGGGGGCGGTCCTCATGATTGTAATAGTGGGCGGATTCCGGCTTCCAGTATTGGCGAACCACGGCGGGTTTGTCCTGATCCAGTTGTATATTGAAGGGATCCTCACTGATGTACTGCGGAGAACCGTTAAACAGTGCCACGCGATAGTTTCCGGCGTACGACCCGACGTTGCCGCCAATCCGACCTACATTTCCGGTCAGTGCAGCGACCAGGAATACTGTGCGGTCTTTGTTGTCATTGTTGAAGAACTGATTGGGGCCCATGCCCAGGGCAAAAAGCGTTGTTCCCGGCTCCGCCGCGATGTGCCGCGCCAGGGTTTCTACCGCTTCGGCCGGTGCCCACGTGATTTTCTCTACAGTTTTGGGATCAAAATGGAGCAGATATTCGCGGATGAGATCGAAGATCGGCCGGCACGTGACGACCGTTCCATCGCGAAGCTTGACCTGCACGGAGCCTTCCAGAAGGGCGTTATTGATGTTGTTGAATTTCCCCACCTGGTCGCGAGTAGTGAGGCGGGGAGCTCCCTTTTCAGCATCCCACCAGACACTGTCGCCCCACTCCTCTCGGAGTTTTTCGGGAATCAGCATCTCGACCTGCTGTCCCGGGGGCGGGGCTTTTTCGCCGGAGGCAAGCACCCTGGTCGCATTCGATAATTGGGAAGGGGGATCCCCGAAAACATCACGCGCCCGGAGACGTTGAAGAGTATCCATCCGGACCAGGAGGGGGAGATCGGTCCATTGTTTGATATAGTCAGTGTCATAGAGCTTGTTCTTGACGATGACATGGGCGAGTCCCAGAGCGAGTGCCGGTGTCGTGCCGGGGCGAACCACAATAACATTGTCGCCCTTGGAAGCCGTCGCTGAATATTCGCAGGCGATCACTACCACCCGCACGCCCTTGAGTCGCGCCTCGGTTAGCCAGTGCGCGTCAGGCATCTTGGTGGTGATCCAATTCATGCCCCACACGATGAGCGTCTTGCAGTGTTCAACGGCAGAGAGATCAAATTCAACCGTTTGCTGCCCAGTGACCATGGGATGACCGGGCGGCAAATCGGTGTGCCAACTGTAGTTGTCGAAACCGCGACCACCGAGGGCCTTTTCCGGTGGCACTTTACGGATGGCCGCATCAAGCAGCGCAAGAGAGTTAGCAAACCGATACATTCCAAAGACGCGGGTGATGCCCAGCAAGGGCATGCCGCCTCGAAATTTGAGCACCTGGGTTCCCGCCCCCTGGGTGGCCTCGACGGTGACCGGATCGTAGCCCTGGGCTGTCAGCAGCTTCTGACCCTTTTCGCCGGAATAGGTCTCCGCTATGTTCTGCAGCGCTGCCGCCACAATGGTGGCCGCCTCCTCGTGCGACATACGGATCCAGTTGTCACGGCCGCGCTGAAAATATTCCGCCGGGGGACGTCCATCTTCCCCGCGTGGAAATCCAGCCTCGTACCAGCGCTTGAATCCCTCCCGCACCATGCATTGAGTGATTCGGCGATCACCATAAAAGCGTCGGGGCAGCGCCAATCCCTTCTGGCAGATCCGCGGATCCCAGCGATGAGTTGTCCGGCGGCCGTCGAGATCTTCGGCTTCGCCGTATCGCATGGTCGGACCAATTCGCACAATTACCCCGGACCGAACAAACGCCCGGAGGAGACAATTATGCGTATCATTCGGCGCGCAGGTAAAAGTAAATGATTCGTCAAACCGCCAGAGATCGCGATAAGCATCCTCCCATTTTCTGTTCGGATAATTCGCCAGCGGATTATCCAGTGCTTCCAGTTGCCACGCCCGGCTGATGGAGTGGGCAAAAGCGGCAAATCCGGCTCCAGAAAGAATAGAAAGGAAATCACGACGCGATAATTCTCGACTATTCATTTCGCGGTCTCCCATGTGCGAATATAGGCGACAATCGCTTCGATCTCCTGATCAGGAAGTACAGGGTGGTTGAGGGACGGCAAAGCAAAACCTTCCATATTTGTGCCGCGTCTGCCTCGGCGGATCGTTTCTACGAGAAAGTCGTCACTTGCCGTCTTCAGTAGATTGGGATGATTGAGTGCTGGGGCCTCCGGGCCGCTCCCGTCCTTGCCGTGACAGCCGGCACACCACCGTTCGAAAAGTGCCTGTCCGCGGGTGGGGTCTGCCAAAACCCAGCGCCGCTCCGAATGCAGGGGCTGGGGCGGGGCAACGCCACTTCGTCTTCGCAAGTATTCCACAACAGAATTGATTTCCTCGGGATGCAGTCCAACCTCGGCATCGGAGAAGGCCGGCATCCGCCGTCCCGGGCGTCCCTCTCGAATCGTGGCCAGTAAAAAGGCGTTGTCGGCTACAGCGAGGAAGTCGGGATTGCCCAAGGCTGGCGCGGGCGGCTGGCCGGGAAATCGCCGTCCTTCTCCCTGAGGACCGTGACAACTCGAACAAAACGCGGCAAAGAGCGTTTCGCCATCGGTTGCAAATTCCCGGCGCTGCATGCGTTCAACAAGTGTCCGGTCGATAGGCTCCGCCCGCTTGTTGGAAGGATCTCTTCGCAGAGAGAGCAAATAGTACGTCAGCGATTCCACCTGCTCGTCGGAAAGGAAGAATTTCGGCATTTTCGAACCCGGCACGATCCTGGCAGGATCCCGCGTATGGGCGGAGAGCCAACTGGCGAGCGTGTGGGGGCCTGGAACGTTGGTAAAGTCCAGCCGGGCGGGATCTCGAAGGCCGATCGAGGTCAGATCGGGGCCCTCGGTCCCTCCGACGCCGGAAACTTTGTGACACCCCCGACAGCCCAGCGAATGAAAGAGCGCCTGACCCGCCACCACGCTCGGCGTTCCCACGCGGGTTTGCAAATATTCTTCAAGGAGCTGGCGTTCGTCGGGCGACAGGTCGGGAATGCAATCGCGCCAAACCGGGTCCTTGTTCTCCCGTGCCCGTTGCCGATGGACTTCGTACCAGTCCGAGGCGAACCCTCGTCGTCCAACGACAGACAAGTCGGGGCCCTCCATGCCGCCGATACCCGCCGGCCGGATTGTTCCGCCGCGTCCGTCCAGACGGTGACAGCTCAAACAATCAGAACGTTCCAGAACTGCCTGACCCTGAGCCAGACGTTCCAGTGTCGGGACGCCCACTTGCGTATGACAGGTTCCGCAGCCAGCTTCGACAAATCGGAGTGGGATCATGGGTTCCGGCCAGAATGGCACGTCGCCATGGGCGTCAGCACTCTCCGTGGCTCGTCCCTGTCCACCGTGGCAGACGGTGCATCCAAACTCTCCAAGATCGTGGGGAACGGGTGGATGGGGACGCGCCAGCCGATGCAGACCCGTCAGACGTTCGGCGGGATCCATCCCTACGTGACAGGTGGTACAGCGGTCGATGGTAGCGGTGGTGGTTCCCACGATCTGCCGAATCCCGGTTGAAAAAGGTCCATCCGAGGCCGCCACTTCCGCCTGAAGGCGTCGCCACTGGCGCAGCACATTTTCCTCCAGGGCAGCTGCCAGTAGGACCACCACGACCCCCAGACTGGACCACAACAGCAGGTGTTTATTCTTTGTCTCCATAGGCGATCAATGCTTCGGCCAGTCCGCCGGGGACCAGTAAAATCCCCAGTTTGGTCCACGAAAATGAACACCAATGATCGTCAGCACGACAAATCCACAGAGAAAGCAAGTGAAAAGTGCCACCGCACCGGCTCGGGCAGAACGATAGCGATGGACTATTCCCAGCGAGAATATGGCATAAACAACGACCAACAGCGTGCCCGGATTGACGAACGTGATAATCAATTGGGGAATATCCGGGAACCACTGCCGCAGCCAGCCAAACTGAATGGCGAAGGCTTCAATAGCGATGACAGAAAGCAATCCGAAGACCGCGGACACGAGAACGAGACGCTGGCCGCCTGGGCCACCGAACCATCTTCCCGTTCCCTCGGTTTCGCGGTCCAGGAATGGAATCAGTCCCAGACCGATGATGACGATCAGGGGAATTCCAGCACCTCCCATGAATGCGGAATGAGATACGAGCTCCTGTACCCCCAGAAAATACCAGGGGGCCTTTGCCGGATTCTCCGGGACCGCCGGGTTGGCGATTTCTTTGAGCGGAGCGTTCCAGAAGATGGCAGCCAGGACGGTAAGGAAAACCGTCAACATGAAGACGGCACATTCGGCATAGAACAGATGAGGCATGGAAGGAATTGTATTCTCCGGCCCTCTGTTCACTGCGGGTGAGCGACCTCGAACGATCGCGGCCAGGTGATACGTTTTGGTGGGAACGTCCGTGAAAACCGGGTAAAGGTCGCGGGGAGGTCCCAGCAGCGCATCGGCATCTTCAGGCCGTGCCAGCCCTCCGTCTTTGCGAATTCGCCAGAAATGAACGCCCATCAAAATGACCAACGCCAGCGGGAGAACAGCCACGTGCAGCACGTAAAAACGGATCAGCGATTCATCTCCCACCTCGGGCCCGCCCAGCAGGAGCGTTTTCATCCAGCCGCCTGGATCGAAGTAGGGCGTGATCCCGAGGGCATCTGTCAGTTCCCGCGGCGACTGAGCGATATTCGCACCGATGGTGATCGCCCAATAGGCCAGTTGATCCCAGGGCAGCAAGTAACCTGTGAAAGATAGTCCGAGTGTCAGCACAAGAAGTCCCAGTCCCACCAGCCAGTTGAACTCCCGCGGGTAACGATAAGCACCGGTGTAAAAGACGCGTGCCATGTGGAGGAATACGGTGACCACCATTAGGTTGGCTGCCCAGCGGTGGATATTGCGAATAAATCGTCCCGTAGGGACGACATAGTGAATATCTTTAATCGATTGATAGGCGACATCCGGATAGGGCTTGTAATAAAGCATCAATAACACGCCCGTGATGAGCGTCAGCAGAAACGCCGCAGTCACGGCCACTCCAAGTCCCCAGGTTGTGCGCCACCGGAGACTCCAGCGGTGCACACGAACAGGATGAATATGAAGAAACAGATTGTTGAAAACGAATTCTGAACGCGCCCGATCGGTCACAGGCGGTCCGGAACGGAAGGCGGATTCCTTGAACCGCCGGGGCGCTTCCCGCAAATGGGACCACAATTCCTTGAGGGGGGCTTGTCTGGGCTCCATACGCATCAACCTCGTGCCTTAGTCCCGGGTTGAACGGTCACATTGCCATCCACCCACACTTCGTTACCCTCAAGCGAAACTGCCAGCCAGGGAAGAGGCTTGGGAGCAGGCCCTCCGATCACATGCCCGTCGGGCGCAAAGCGCGAGCCGTGACAGGGACACTCGAAACCATTCGGGCTGGGTTTCACGATGCATCCCAGATGGGTGCATACCAGCGAGATGGCATACACACCTTCGGAATCGCGGAACAAAACAACATTGCGACCGGGAGGCACGAAGGGCTCACCTGGCTGGAGTGACTCGGGTAACTGCACGCGAAATTTGCGCGATGGGGACGCCGATACGACAACCCGGGGCAATCGGATGATACCCAAAAATGCCAGAAACAGCGCGGTGACAAAGGCTCCCAGGGCCGACAAACCAAGAAAATCCCTGCGTGGTACCGGCTCAGGAGCAAGCCGCGCGAGCACCGTCGTGTGATCGTCTTTCATAGCGTCTTCCACTCCACGTGATGACAGACCCTTTCCATCGTGATCGCGTCAGCCGGACACCGGGCCGCGCACAGCCCGCAACGGATGCAGCGGTCCTCATCTTTGAGGATCGCGCTTTGCTGGGTCCAATCGATTCCTTCACCGAGCAGTGCCGCCACAAGTTTTTCCAGTTCTTCGTTGCGCTCCATGGCCTGAAGAGGGACCAGTTTGAGACACCGGGTGGGACATACGTCCGCACAACCACCGCAGAGGATGCAGCGTGATCCGTCGAAAACCGGGGAAACGGCACAATCCAGACAGCGTGATGCTTCCCGCCTGGCGAGAGTGGCGTCGTATCCTGTTTCCACCAGCACGTCCCACCCCTTCAGCCTTTCTGTAACCGGAGTGGTGGGGATCGGCTGTCGTCGCACTCCCTCGTAGCCGCGTTCTCGCCGATAGCGTTTCTCCTCCAAGAACACGGTTGTCGCTTCGGGGACCAGGCGACGGCCGGTCAGATACTCGTACACCGACCGGGCAGCACGTTTCCCCGAGGCAACTGCATCAATGAGAAGTTTTGTCCCATGCGCAAGGTCGCCCGCCACAAAAACCCCCGGTGCGGTTGTGGCGAGGGTCTCCGGATCCACAACCGGCCAGCCTGGGCGATGCTGCTTGATGTCTTCCCCACCTTCTGCAAGAAAGTCGAGGCTGGTCGTCTGGCCCACCGCAAGAAGAACTGTATCGCACGGGATGCGTATCCGATCGTTATCGTCAAAAAGAGGTGCAAAGCGACGGTTTTCATCGTAAACTCGCAAACATCGCCGAAAGACGACCGCGGTGACTTCGCCGTTGGCGCCGCGCTCGATCTCAAAAGGACCCCATCCCCCCAAACGTTCGATCCCTTCCTCGTCGCCCTCCAGGATTTCCTGCGTATCCGCCGGCATTTCTTCGAGAGTTTCCAGCGACACCAGCTTGACTCCGGTGCCGGGTTCCATCCGTGCGGCTGTTCGTGCGGTATCCCAGGCAACCTGTCTCAGGACAGTTCTCGCCACATCGTAAGCCACATTGCCACCCCCAATGACCACGACGTGGCGACCGATCTGAAAGGGTTCTCCCAGTGCCACCGCGCGCAACAGATCAACGCCGCCATACACGCCAGGACCGTTTTCGCCGGGGATTCCCAATCGTCGGGCGCGCTTGGCTCCCACGGCCAGGATAACAGCCGCGTACTCGCGCCGCAGGTGAGCGAAGGAAACATGCTCCCCGACGCTCTGCCCGCATCGCAGCTCTGCACCCAGGGCTTCAATCACCGAAATTTCCCAGCGGATGAGTTCCCGCGGCAAACGATAGGCGGGCACTCCCAGTGCCAGCATGCCCCCCGGAATGCGTTCGGCTTCGAAGATGACCGGCCGAAAACCCATCAACGCCAGATCGTGAGCGGCAGCCAGTCCGGCAGGGCCGCCGCCGACGATGGCCACGGGTTGACCGGCGGCCTTCTCGACCCGGCCCGCCGCCTCCGCTTTGATCCACGCGGCCAGTTCCTCGGCATCCATCGCAATCGGTGGGGCTGCCTGACGAAGATTCTTCCAGTAATCCACTGGATCTCGCTTTTCCCAACCGCCCGACTCACAGGCAAATCGTTTGAGCGCACGAATTGCAAGGGGGCGGTCCTCGGCCACAAAATGACCATCGGCGTCTACTCGCGGAACACGTCCGCGTCGACAGGCCGCCTCGCACGGCGCCCCGCAGATCCGCCCGCAAATCGAAGCGAGCGGATTCGGACCTCGAGCGATGAGATATGCCTCTTCATAACGTCCCTCGGCAATGGCGCGGACATATCCCCGGGCATCGGTATGGACCGGGCAGGCCACCTGACACGCGATGAGTTGCCGGTGGTAGTCGGTACCCGGTACGGAAACGGCGAGTGTTGGCTGCAAGGCTACACCTCCTGTCCCCGCGCTTCTCCAGCCTTCGTCATCCGACCGGGACGAGATCGCGAAGGCGTCGACGGCCACTCTTTCTTTTCCGGTGGCACGAGCTCCACTATCTCGATGCCAGGCCATAACCAGCATTTCTCCCTCTCGGGGAGCGACGGGTCGGGGCAGGGCCGTTTGATCATGTCGGCCAGCGTCCACCGCGAAAGAACGCCCACAATGGCCCGGTGAAGTTCGGCGGCCGCTTGATGAAACGCGCATGTACGCGAGAGGTCGTCGGTTTCCCGGCAAAAGTCGCCAAGAATCACGCCCTGACAGGCCTCAACGATGCTGAGAAGCGAGATCTGTTCTGGCGAACGATTCAAGGAAACTCCCCCGGCCACTCCTCGTTGGGCCTTGAGTATCCCCGCTTTGACCAACTGGCGGAGCACCTTCGCCAAATAGGTGGGAGACTCTCCGAACGCCTGGGCGATCACCCGCGGAGAGACTGGTTGGTGATCTGGGTGGAGTCCCAGAAACACCAGTGCTTTCAAGCCGGAGATGGTGGTTTTTGTCAACATACCCAAATCCCGGATAAATCGGATAAGCGATATCCACAATATCCGTAATTCGCTCCCCTGTCAAGACGCGGACGGACCTTATTGCTTACGTATCTGCTGAGCTATTTGGTCCGCCAATCTTCCGGACTCCGTCGAACACGGAGGGGCACGCTTGTCGTGCCCGCCAGGACGAAGACGAAATCGATAATCCAGCTTGGGAGAAACGGACCTGACAAGCAGGTCCCTCCAAAAGGCGGACCTGACAAGCAGGTCCCTCCATATGCGGTAGGGGCGATTCATGAATCGCCCCCAAAGCGCATCCACCAGGGCTAAACAACGTGTCGGTAGGGGCCATTCATGAATGGCCCCTACCGATGGTTCGCTTTTCAACCGTCCTGCACCTCCTGCGGGGAATGCCTTTTCCAGAGCCTTCCTGAGTCCAGTGACTTACGCTAGATGGCAACAACGCAAAGGGCGGGCTCGGCAGGGGTTCAGGGGAGATGCTGTGCATCTGGGCGCGCTTTGTTCAGGAACGGTGAGCACCCGGATGAGGTGAGGGCGGAGGAATTCGCCTTCCGCCCAGGTGCGAACCGCTCTTGGCCCGCATAGAATGGGGGGGCAATCCTGAAACACGTCCTCGATGATGAAAGCTCTGCATTTGTCCCCGGCAGCGTTTTCGCCTGAAACGCTTCACAAGGAGCCAGTCCATGGGTGCATCTCAGAATCGCTTTACGGGCGTCTTTCTTGTAATAACGTGGATCCTCGCAGGATGGGCTCAGGCGGACGTCTTCAACGTGAAGGACTACCAGGCCAAGGGTGATGGGCAGACACTCGATACGTCGGCCATTCAGCGGGCCATTGATGCCTGCGCTCAGGCTGGGGGCGGAACGGTACTTGTTCCGCGCGGCGAATACCTGTGCGGTACCCTTCACCTTGCAAGCCATGTGACGTTGCACCTCGACACGGGGGCCGTGATTCGGCAAAGCCGGCGTCCCGAGGATCATCCCAGGGCGCGGTATTTGATCATTGCCCAGGATGCTGAACAGGTGGCCATCACGGGCGAAGGCACACTTCGCGGGATCGGTGACGGTGATTTGGGACGCCGGGCCGACCGCAGCGATGCCAAAATGCCCGAATTCCGCGCGGGCCTTGTCCTCTTTCAGAACTGTCGGGACGTGACCGTCCGACAGATTAGTTGTGTTCTGAGCGACACATGGACACTGACGTTCCGCTTCTGTGAGAACGTCACGGTTGAAGATGTCACAATTCGCAATCACTATTTTCATACCAATTCCGATGGCATTGACCCCGTCTCCTGCAAGCATGTGCGAATTGCCCGGTGTCGCATCTCAGCGGGCGACGATTGCATTGTCTGCAAAACGGCTGATGGTAAGCCGTGCGAAGATGTGAAGGTCCGCGATTGCGAGCTGGAGTCCATCGCCACGGCTATCAAATTGGGGACGGAGTCGTCGGGCGATTTCCGGGATATGGAGTTCACAGATTGTATTGTGCGCAACAGTACTGTAGGGATCGGGATTTATGTCAAAGATGGTGCGACTGTCGAACATATCCGGTTTGCCAATATCTCGCTGGAAAACTACAAACCGACAGGCGCGAGCAATGTCGAAGGGGCGATGTTTCCGATTTTCATGGACATTGAAAAACGCCATGCCGATTCGCCGCTCGGTCATATTCGCGATATCACGCTGGAAAACATCACCGTTACAAGCGGATTTGGTGCCCTCGTGCAGGGGACACCCGAGAATCCCATCGAACGATTGACGGTCAAGAACCTTGTGTTCCATGTCCGCGATCCGGAGGATTGGAGCAATCGCCGAAAGCACATTGGGGGGCGTCGCACGGTCTCCGGACAGCGCGATACGGAGTTTGCCCGTCTGCCCGGTTGGTTTGTGGCCGCCCATGTTCGCGGGTTCACGCTGGACGGTTTCACACTGGTCCTTCCCCCGGGTGTGAAAGAAGACCCTGGCAAGGAACCGGTAATCCTGCGCGATGCCTTAGACAGCGTTATCCGCGATCTGGTTGTCAAGAAATCGGAGAACTCCCCGTGACGAGAAGGTGTGGAATCTTTTGGGAATTGGTGTGATAAGGACCGCACCAAAAAGATTCCTTGGCCGCACAAGAATGCCCTCCGCTCAGGTTTCTTGCCAGTGTTTCAAAGCCAAGGAGGAATGTCATGCGATCGGGTTTTTGTGTCTGGTGTTGTCTCGCAGGTCTGACCTGTCTGTTTTGTTTTGGTGAATGTTTCGCCATCGCAGAGTCGACGGTGACGGTCTTGCCCGAGGAAGAGGTTACCTGGGCCGTCGGCGGGGCTGGGGGGGCGTATTTCTTTGCCACCGAGGGGACATTGACCATCGAAGTTTACAAACGTGACCTCCACCGTTACAACCGCGTAACGGAGCTTCGGGCGATTCTGGTGAGTCCCGATCGTCGGGTACTGGACGAGGCACGAATTCCGGACGACGGTTTACCGACGGGAAAGGGTTTGGGCCCTTTTCAAATGGTGCGGTTAGAAACAAAGGTGGACCGTCCTGGTGTCTATGGCCTGAATATCACAATTTCTCAGGATCGTTATGGGGAGGAGATTGCCTGGGGTTTCCGCACGAATTGCCCGCACTATGTGGTTGAAACAGCGCGGGGTCATCGGGATGAAGCCCACCGCGAGCCGATTGTCCTGCTTCATCCCGAAAAACCGGGCGACGTGGTCTTTTTGCCGCGCCCTGGGGAGTTCGGCCTTGAGGCCACCGGTTTGGCTCGTGATACGAAGGCCTTGCAGGTGTTCGACGGACGGGGGCAGCTTCTGGCTGAAATTCCAGTGACCGCCGAGGGCACAGCCAGCCACCGTTTCCCGGCGAAGGTTTCTCGGGATGCCGTGCCCTGGCGTATTCATTTCCCCAGGCAACAGGGCATTCTGCACATTGATGGTGTGACTCAATGGGAATCGGGTGATCGTTATCGCGATCTGACGGTCTGGACACCTCAACCGAGCGCATGGTTCGATTGGCTTCCCAATCGTTGGCTGATCACTCCCTATCGCCGTGTTGTGTATGGTGGACCAGGTGAGAACGGGACGATGGTTTTCCGGGTCCACAACAATGCACCAAAGGCACGGGCTTTTCTGGTGAGTCTGGAGTTTCCGCAGGAATCCTGGCCGGCAAGCCTCGAAGGCCCGGATTCCCTTGAGTTGAAGCCTGGCGAGGCGAGGAGCATTTCGGTCCGCTATCAGGTTGGTCCTGCGGGCCAAAACCGTACCTGTTTCATCCGGGTTCGTCCGAAAGATGAGTCGGGCATCACAACTTACGCGAGTTTCACGGTTGTAGCAGGTGAAGCGCCTGCCGCAAAGCCTTTGGCGCTGCCGTTGATCCTCCGTCCTTACGAACACGAAAACGAGCAGTTGGGGTATTTGCCGGATTACCCGGTGGAAAACCAGGTCTATTTCGACATGGAAAACCGGCCTTATGTTTGTTCCGGCGGGAGACTGTATGTTTGGGACGGTCAGCGATGGGACGCGCGTGATCTGTCGGCCATTGTCCGGTGGGCCGCTGGCGGAACGACTGTTCGTTCCGTGAGTGCCCTCACGCCCAAAATCGCCTTTGATCGAAACAACAGGGTGTATCTTGTGGCCCAGGTGGATGGACAACCGTCTCTGCTCGTTTCCCACGACGGGGCACGGACATTCTCAGCGCATGAACTACCTTCAGGCCAGGGGGACGGTCGCACATTTGATATGGAGGTTTTCACCGGGCATAACGTCCTGGATGGGCCGCCACCGATCCTGCGATACACGTTCTTGCAGGCAGACCCCAAGCTCTTTTGGCGACGCCTTTACCGGTTGGAGCTGATCCTGCCGGAGTTGCGTGGGGAAGAGATCACGTTTGCGCCGCCAATCGTGATTTCAGAGAATGTGCTGGGACATTCTGCACATTCAGGAAGCCCTTCGTGCGTCGTTTCTCGGGAAGGTCGCGTGCACGTGATCTGGTCCGAGGCGACTGATCCGGCAGAAAAGGTGCCCGGCGCACCGACCTATGTCGTGACGTATGATCGCGCAAAAGGTGAACTTGGTCCGCGGGCATTCGTTGGATATGGTCCGCCTGCCAACGACATCCATAACACCCCCAGCATCACTATGGATAGTCGGGGATATTTGCACACCCTTGGGGGGACGCACGGGGCACCATTTCCGTACGCTCGATCGCTGGTCCCCAATGACGCAGGCGGTGGTTGGACCGAACCAGCGATCCTGGGTGAGGGGTTACGGCAGACCTATATTGGGTTAGTCTGCGGACCGGATGACACCCTTCATACGGTGTTTCGTCTCTGGAAGTCTCAAGAGCCTCCGCATCCCTTGAGTATTTTCGCCACGCTTTCGCATCAACAAAAACCATCCGGGCAAAACTGGCAGTCCCCGCAGGTCCTTATCATTCCGCCGTTTTCGGAATACAGCGTTTTTTACCACCGACTAACCATTGACCGGCTGGGGCGGCTGTTCCTGTCGTACGATTGCTGGTCCACCTACTGGTTCTATCGCAACGATTACCCGGGCACGCGGCGGGCTTTGCTCGTGTCGCCCGATGGCGGGCGGACGTGGAAACTCGCCTCTCAGGCTGATTTAACCCAGCTTGTGCCTCTCAACTCGCGCGGAAATTGAAAAGTCCGAAGGGTCGTTATGCCGAATCTCAATATTCCCCCACGCACTCACCTCTCGGTGAAGTTGACGAGATTGCAAATAAATACTACTAAATACTACAGCCCAATATTGATCTTTTATAAATCGGTGAATTTAAAGAATCTATTTGGAAATCTACGTTCCATTGCCGCTGTTAAGGAGGCCAGGGCATGGATGCGGATCAGGTTCGCCGGTTGTGGCCGCAGTTTCGGAGGGACCTGCTCGTCAGGTCCGCCGTGCAACGTTCGATGATCCATCCCTACCGTCGGGTGCGACAAGCGTGCCCCTCCGTGCGCGACGGATGCCGTGGAAGGCGTCCCTCCAATAGACGCCACTTCCACTCCGACCGATCGCGCTGGCAACGTCCGAATCCTGAGAAGCGCTCGAATGTCCATAACCACTGGCGGGCCCGGTTCTACCCGTGCCACGCGCTAGCGCTCCTTCCAGTTGAAGAGTTTCGCGCGTGTTAGGCTGCTGCACGGCGGGTGGATGGGGCGTTTCTCCGGAGGGACGAACGCCAGGGCTCGACGGCTATCGCGCGGCGGCCGTTGCGCCAAGCCAAATACCTGCGGATGGCTTGCTCCTGTTCTTCATGACTCCGATAGTCGCTATTGTCCTGGGCAAACTTCTTCAGCCCCGTGAACTGGCACTCGATCCGATTCAGCCATGACGCATTGGACGGGGTAAGGTAAAACTTCACATTGTTCGCCCGGACCCACGCCCAGACCTCTTCCTTCAGATGGGGACTGTAGTTGTCCATCACGATGTGTAACGTTTCGCTCTGCGGGTAACGCCGCCGGAGCCACCGGAGAAATCGCAAGAACTCGATCCAGGTTTTCCGGCTGTAGAACTGACCCAACAACGTGCCCGTTTCCAGGTCGTAGGCCGCCAGGAAATGGCGAACTCCACCAGTGCGGCGGTAGGTGGCTCGCAGGGGCTCGACCCGCTTGGGCAATTTCGCGGTTGCGAACCCCGCCGGCGGAAAGCAGCTCAGTCCGTGCGTGACGGCTATTGACATGATTGAACAATTGTCGTTTCACTCTATGGAGCTCTTGTCGGTCGCAGCAGGTGATCGGGCGAACATCAAGCTTGTCCATTTTTCGGTCTCCACGTCATTGAGAGTCCTCTTGAGCAACGTGACGTGGAGACTCTTTTTGTCTAAACTCCCGAAATTCTCCAAGACCAATTCTTGCCCCTACCAAAAACGCGAAACTCCCGAACTGGAAGGGGCATTAGCAGGTCCCTCCGAGAAGTCGTTCGGAGGGGCACGCTTGTCGTGCCCGATGAGGAGGCATGGGCGATCAATTGGTGGTCATCGGACCCGATCAGCGGGTCCCTCCGACGTTGTAGGGGCCGTTCATGAATTGCCCCTACCGGCGAGCGCTTACCGTGGTTGCGGCAAATGACCGCAAACGGCAAGGTTGTGAAGGCTAAAGCCTTCACCAAAAAAGCGGCGATGAATCGCCGCACTCCATATGGAGTGCGGGGCTTTAGCCCCGCTTTCGACGAGGGACTTCAGTCCCCGGCGAAAGGCAATGGATGATCGAACGTTGAATGACGGACGTGACAAGCACGTCCCTCCGAATTTTGACCTGGCAAGTAGGTCCCTCCGAGACTTTTCGGAGCCGAATGGGCCTTGCGAGAGGACGCTCCGCGCGGAGATAACGTTATAAGCCCACAAAACGCTCAACCGAGTCGTTTTTTCCTTCCATCTTCCTACCCCTGAAACGCCACCTTTTCCCGCCTCCCTGCCTTACGCGATCACTTGGCCCTTCCGCTGTGAGTCTTCGTGAGTTATCCAGTTTCAATCTCTTGACCCACTCACTACCCAACAGAGTTTGCAACGCAAACGGCTCTGCGTCACTCGGGGATTTGAAAACGACTCTTTAAGCGGTTGACTGTGTAAACCCATCTCTTGCTCCGTGGTTTCGCAGCAGAGTTCTGGTTGGCGAAGAACCCTCTCTCCCAAATTGCTTGGTCGACTGGGACAGTTTTGATCCACTCCACTCGCACAAGATACTCCTCTGTTCCCGGTGGATCGTCTGCCGGTCGCGTCAAATTCCCCTTCAAAGGAGCCTGCGTGATCGGGACTTCCTGTCCGGCTTCGTTGCGAACAAGAAACTCATTGGCGAGAACGGGCCCATTGATAACCTTTCCGACGCCGACATAACCTCGGCCGGGGATGTACACCCAAATCCGGCCGCCTGGTTCAAGCAGCTTAAGCGTGCGAACATACCAGTCGCCCCCGCCAGCCGAAACGAACCCGTACTTCCGTGCGTCCTCCCAGTGGCGGCTGCTCCCATTATCCTTGTGCCCGAAGGAAACGTAGTACTCGTTGTTCCACGGAAGCTTCGTTCGTTTCTCTTCAACCTTGATGTCCACGTCCCCAGGGTCAATCAGCCACGCACGGCTCAGGTACTCGCGTTCTCCATCACGAAAATACCGAAAGAACACGGCGTTGATGGCCACGCCATATTCGTCCGCCAAATAAGTGATGATTCGCTCGGTGCTCGCGTCCAGTTCACTGGCAACCAACATGAGTTCGTGCGATTCATTGATGCCTTCCGGCATCTCCTCCACATGGAAGCGCTCGCAGAACGCTGATTCCAGGGATGTGTTAGCATTTTGCGGATAGTACTTCGTCAGGAAGTCGCTGAAGATCCCGGCAACATCATCCACATTCAGTGTCCGCACCCAGGAGCCGTAGTCCAACAACTGGGCGACGACTTCCCGTGGCGTACGATCGCGTTTCAGCTCAATGACCACAAGATTGCCATCGGAATCGATTGCCAGAAGGTCAATGAAATGACCATAGGGCGTGGGAACCTGCCGCCCGATGAGCAGCAAGTTCGGATCCAGGATTGAGATATTGTCAGCAAGAAGCTGTTCCAGACGGCTTTCGCTGTCGATTGACAAGAAGCCGACTGGGCTGGGTTTCTCGTCCAGCCGCCAAATCGCGACTTCCACTGGCATGGATCCCTCTCCTCCAAAGCGTGTTGAGTCCCTGCTTTGAAGCCACGTCTTTTGCGCCATAATAACACTTTACTTTTGTCGGCGACCGGACGCAATTTCTTCGGGACTCATGGGAGCCGTTTGCGTTGTTCCCATATGGCGGCAGTGATGGGACTTAAAAATGGGCTGAAAAGACCGTTCCCCGCCACGACGTGCGGGAGAGCAAAAAGGGAACAGCTTTATTTTCGGGACCTCCGGGTAGGGGCAATTCATGAATAGCCCCTACCAAGGCCTGTCACTTCACTTGGCCGAGTAACATCGGGCACGACAAGCGTGCCCCTCCATGTTTCGGAGGGACCCGCTTGTCGGGTCCGTTTATCAACGTTCGATGTTCGATCATGAATTCCATTTCAGCGGGGACTGAAGTCCCGCGCTGAAAGCGGGGCTAAAGCCCCGCACTCCATGGAGTGCAGCGATTCATCGCCGCTTTTCGGTGAAGGCTTTAGCCTTTACAAACTTGCCGTCCCCCCTGGCACGACCATGACCAGCCGGGCTGGAACCCGACCCTCCATCCGTCCCTGGAGGGACGCCTTCCACGGCAGCCGGTGGCTCTGATCATCGGAACCCACCTCTCTGATCTGCGCAATGGGCCCATAAACGAACGTTTGTTCGAGCAAAAGAGCAACATGGCGCTGCTGTCGAACGACGGACAAAACCGTTGTAAAAGCGGCGGATATGTACTCTTGCGGCTCATACTCTCCGGCAAAAAGAGGGCATTTTGTTCTACACAAAGGATACATATTCGCGCGTTAGTCGCAGACTACAAATATCCCCCATACTGGTTATTGACACGGATAGTCGTGCCATTAAATTTATGGGTGAAAATTGTTCTTTGGGCCAGTAAAGAATCGCCGGCCGTAATAAACCTGGCCTCCGGCAGGCCGTACTCGCACGGGAGGGACGGCGATGAGCGGGGAAATGGCAGCGGGCTCATCTTCTCGGATTGCCGAGTTTTACGGCATGCTCTTCTCGCCCCCGGAGGGCTCCACGGTTTGGGCGTGCATGCAATGTGGTCTGTGCGCGAGTTCGTGCCCCCTGGGGGACGCCATGGAGTATACGCCCCGGCGGATCATCGCCGAGGCCTGGAGCGGTACGCTCGAGCGGGTCATTCGGAGCCCCTCGATTTGGATGTGCGTGGGGTGTTATACGTGCTCTCTCCGCTGCCCCCGCCAGATCGATCTCACAGACACCGTGTGGCCGGCGATGCGGGATTACGCCCTCCAGGAGGGTATTCAGCCGCCCTCTGAGCTGCGGACGGCCTTCCAAAACCTCTACCTTTACGGGAACGTGTTTGGACATTCGCCCCGAAAGCGGCTCGAATGGACGCGGGGGCTGGAAGTAACAGTGCGGGACCTTTCTAAATCCCCGGAGCCGGTCGAGGTCCTTTGGCTGGTCGGGTGTTATCCTTCTTACCATCCTCGGAACCAGGTGGTCGCGCGGGAGATGGCCCGCATCCTCACCGCCTTGGGGATCCGCTGGGGGATCTTGGGCAAGGAGGAACGGGCGCTGGGGGATTGCGACCGCTTGTTCGGCGAGGAAGGCCTTTTTGAAATGCTGGTGGAAAGCAACCGGCGTCTGTTTGAACGATTCCAGTTCGAAAAGATCGTCCTTCTCGATCCCCATGCCTTTCGAGCATTGGAGAAGTTTTATCCCCGTTTTGGGGCGGTGTTTCCGGCCGAGCATTACACGACTTTTCTAGCCTCCCGGTTGGAACAGCTTCGCCCCTGGCTGGTCAAACGGATCAACGCTCGGGTCACCTACCACGACAATTGCTGTGTTGGCCGGCGGTGCCGATGTTTCGATGCTCCGCGGAAGCTTTTGACCGCTATTCCGGGCATCGAACTGGTGGAGATGGAGAGGAACCGGGAGCACGCCCTCTGTTGTGGTGGGGGTGGTGGCGGGATGTGGCTGGATGCCTTCATCACACAGCATGGGGGGCGGCGGCTTTCCGACGTGCGGGTCCAGCATGCGCTCAAGACAGGCGCGGAGATTCTGGCGGTTTCTTGTCCCTTCGAATTGTCCCGCTTCGAGGACGCGGTGAAAGTGGCTGGGGCAGAAGACAGGCTCAGGGTGCGCGACATCCTTGAGCTGCTGGCGGAATCCATGGGACTGAGTGAAGGAGGTGGTCCATGAACGTGCTGGTTACGGTGCGGCTCGTGCCGGACCTGGTGGAACCCCTGGTCGTCACCCCGCAGGAGGACAACCTTGACTGGGAAGAGACCTCGCTGGTCCTCAATGAGAGTGATGACCACGCTTTGGAGGAGGCCCTCCTGCTGAAGGAGAAGCATCGGGCCCGGATCATGGTAACAGCCTTCGATTTTGGTGAGATCGACCAGGTCCTTTACATGGCGGCAGCCAAGGGGGTTGATCGGATCATCAAGATTTCGTGGCCTCATCGAGAGCCACCCAACAGCTTGGAGATCGTAGAGACCCTTGCCCGCCTCGTACCGGCGTTGGGGATTGATCTGGTACTCATGGGATGTCAGTCTCCAACGGAGTTCTTGGGGATGGCAGCGCCGCAGCTTGCGGCTACACTCGGCTGGAGTTATGTGGGCGTGGTGCGGGGGGTCGAGGGCTCTGGTCGTTCTGAGGCATGGAGGGCCTTCAAGGAATATCCAGGAGCCATCCTGGCGGAAATGGAAGTCCGGTTGCCAGCGGTCGTGGGGATCCTCACGGCCAGTCAACCCCCGCGGTATGTGCCGGTAAGCCGGATCCGCGCAGCGGCCCAGCAGGTGCAGTTCGAGACTATAGAGGGGCCCGATGAACTGAAGGAACCACCGGCTGCGATCCGACGGGTGTATCTTACCCCAGTCACAGCCCATGCCACTATGCTTCGAGGTTCGGAAGAAGAAGTCGCCCGTCAACTGGTCGAACTCTTGCTGGAGAAAGGAATTCTGAAATGAGCCGCCGCATTGCTGTCCCGGTGGAAGCTTACCAGGGAAAGATCACCGATTTGACGCGGGAGTGTCTGATTGCTGCACGCCTCCTGGCTGGTGACCAGGACGAGGTGGTGGCCTACATGTTTGGTGAAATCCCGGCCGAGGGGAATTCAGTGCTCCAGCTTGCGGATCGAATTATTACATTCGAGGATGGCCAGGTCGGCCAGCCGGTCGCTTTGGCCCAGGCCAAGCTTCTTTGCTCGAAGCTGGATCGGGCGGAAGTCGAGCTGGTCCTCGTGGGTAGCAGTTCGTGGGGGCTGGATTTGGGCCCCTTGATGGCGGCTTACTGGGGTGTGCCACTTGTCGCCAATTGCCAGTGGTTGGAACGGCGGGAAAACTCGTTATGGGCCACCTGTCGGATCTGCGCTGGGAAACTCATGGTGGATGTGGAGGTCGAGGCCCGGCCGGCTGTGGTCCTGCTGTTGCCGGGCAGCTTTCTCCGCAAAGAAGTGGCCCCCCGGAACAAGCAGCCTGTGATCGAAAGAGAGACGGTCGCGCCGGAGGAATGGGACGATCGGGTCCGTTTCCAGCGGTGGATTGAGCCGCAGCGAGAAGATGTGGACATCACCCAGGCGGAGATTCTGGTGGCCGTAGGCCGGGGAATTGAGCGGCGAGAAAACCTGGAGGTCGCGGAGGAGTTGGCAGAGGTCCTGGGAGGCGTCGTGTGCGGTTCCCGGCCGGTGGTCGATCAGGGCTGGCTACCACCTACGCGACAAGTGGGTAAATCGGGGATGATCGTCAAACCGAAACTTTACCTGGCGCTGGGGATCAGTGGGGCCCCAGAACACGTGGAGGGAATGAAAGACGCCGATCTGATTGTGGCGATCAATCGCGACGAACAGGCGCCCATCTTTCATGTGGCTGATTACGGAATCGCTGCGGATTTGTTCGATGTGGTTCCTGCCTTGAAAGAGGCTCTTATTGCGCGACGTCAGGAGACCTGAATGGTACCGGTCCGCCCCACATTCTGGAACATTCCGGAATGGAGCGAAGCACTCCAATATGTTCTCGGATTGGCGGTGATGCTCGTTCTTGTGTGGGGCATTGTGAGCCACGTTCGGTCGTGGCGGCGCGGGGCTTCCGAACACGGCGTCCCATGGACCTGGCAAACTTGGAGATCGACGGTTGACCGATTGCTCCGTTACGTCGTTCTTCCGGAACGGCTTCACAGCGACCCGTTCGCGCTCATCACGCACAGCCTCCTGCTTTGGGGCATGGTCATGTTGGCGATCGGGACTGCTTTGGCCACGATCGATTGGGATGTATTTCACCTCATTTGGGGATGGCGACTTCTTTCGGGAGTGACCTATCAGATATTTGAACTGGTCCTCGATCTGGCAGGGGTCGCCCTGGTGATAGGAGCCGGATTGGCGCTTTATCGGCGATACATCTTGCGGCCGCCTCGACTGTCCAGGCCGCGTTCTTCCCGGGACGCTTGGCAATCTCCCGTTTTGGTGGGGCTCCTTCTGTTTATTGGAATTACCGGATTTGCTCTGGAGGGACTCCGGATCGAAGGCGGCCGACTCCTCAGCCCAACGTTTGCAAATGACAGCGAGGTACGAGCAACGGCCTCCAGTGAACACCCGAGGGATCAGACAGCCGTGGCCGCCGCGACCATCGCTCGATGGTCGCCCATTGGCAATGGCTTTGCGGCTTTGTTCGGAGGCCTGTCCCTCTCTGCAATTCGAGGCACGCACCTGATCGTCTGGTGGCTCCACGCTCTGGCGGCCTTCGCGTTCCTCATCTTAATTCCCTTCACCAAAGCGATCCATCTTGTCGCTGGGTTGGCCCATGTGGTCTTGCCCCGCTCTGATGAATGGCCGGTGGCCTCGGAAAACGGACCGACTTCGTCCCCAGGGATTTCCCTCCCGGCTCTGACCTGGCGGCAAAGGATGGAGATTACCGCCTGTACGGCGTGCGGAAAGTGTCAGGAACTTTGCCCGGCCTATGTCCTGGGTCAGCCGTTGACTCCTAAAGGACTCGTGTGGGCAGCCCAGGGGCAGCTTTTGGCAGAACTCCGCTGGCTGCCACTTGTTCCGCGTATTCCTTCGGAAGAACGCGAATGGCTACGTCAGGAGGCCATTTGGTCCTGCTACACGTGCCGCTTGTGTGAAGAGGTGTGTCCAGTCCTGATTCGACATACCGGGCTGGTCGGCGCTTACCGCAGAGCCCTCGTGGATTCCGGGAGACTGGGGAGCGGACTCGAGGAAGTCTTCATCAATCTCCAGCGGTACGGAAATTCCTTCGGGCAATCCCCGCGCAAACGGGGAGATTGGACCAAAGGGCTTGGCTTTCCTGTCAAAAACGCTTGCAAGGAACCGGTTGAATACCTGTGGTTTGTGGGGGATTACGCATCCTACGATCCGCGGGTTCAAAGCGCTACCCAGGCCGCTGCACGGCTTCTCCATCTCGCTGGGGTTGATTTCGGGATCCTCTTTGACAAGGAGAAGAACAGCGGCAATGACGCTCGCCGAGCAGGTGAGGAAGGGCTTTTCGAATATCTTCGGGAAGAAAACATTGCCAGCTTCCGGCAAGCCAGTTTCCGCGCCATCATCACAGGAGACCCGCATAGTTACCACGCCCTGCGGAACGAGTACGGCCTTGAGCAAGCGGGATTGGCACGGCAAAAAGGCCCGAGTTCGGCGAGGGAATGGCAGCCTGTGGAATCATCCAGCACGAAGGGCGCATCAGGACCAGCCTTATCGAGGAAGTCCCACTCGAGCAGTTCTGGCACAATCAATTCAAGCGCTCCTGGCCTGGTACGCCCATTGGTGGAGCTTTTTTGGGAACTCCTCCAGGAAGGTCGTCTTAAGGTGGTGAGAAGAATAAAGCGGCGGGTAACCTACCACGACCCGTGTTACCTGGGACGGTACAACGGGATTTACGATGCCCCAAGAGCGATCCTCGAAGCAATCGGATGCACTCTTGTGGAGATGCCTCGGCATGGCCGGCACAGTTTCTGTTGCGGGGCTGGCGGAGGCCGGATCTGGATGAAAGATCGTCCTGATACCCGGGAGCGTCCCGCGGAGAACCGAATTCGAGAGGCCATCAATCTCGTCGGCGTGCAAGACCTGGTGGTGGCGTGTCCAAAAGACCTCGTCATGTTCCAGGACGCTGTTAAATCTCTTGGCTACGAGCAAAAACTCCGCGTCGTGGATATCACCGTGCTTTTGGGAGAGGCGGTCTTGGGAAAGTCCCCTTCTGATCCGGACGAGCCAACCGTTTTCGAAGCGTAAACATCACAAAAATACCTGGCGGCGGAGGTGGGACGATGGTGCAGGCCACGGGCGAAATCCGAGTAGGTGTGTACGTGTGCCACTGCGGCACCAATATCGCCGCAACCCTCGATGTGGCCGAGCTGGCCCAGTACGCCAGCACTCTGGCCCACGTGCAGGTGGCCCGGGACTACAAATATATGTGCTCCGAACCCGGTCAGGATCTCATCAAAGAGGATGTGGCGAGGTATGGTCTCAACCGTGTGGTGGTGGCGGCCTGCTCTCCCCATCTCCATGAAAGCACGTTCCGCCGCGTCCTCCGGGAGGCTGGGGTTAACCCCTATCTTCTTGCCATAGCCAATATTCGCGAACACGTCGCGTGGACGGCTCCAGCGGGACCGGTTGCGCAGACCCGGGCTCGCGCTCAGATCGCTGCGGCGGTGGCCCGAGTGGCGGTGCAAAAGCCGCTCACTCCGCGGTCGTATCCCGTCGTGCCCCGAGTGTTGGTTATCGGCGGCGGGATTGCTGGGATCCAGGCGGCGCTCACCCTGGCCGACGCCGGCAAGGAAGTCATCCTCGTGGAAAGGGAACCCACCATCGGCGGACACATGGCGAAATTTGACAAGACCTTCCCCACCCTAGACTGTGCTGCCTGCATTCTGACCCCCAAGATGTCGGCCGTTAAAGACCATCCTAATATCAAATTGCTCACTTTTTCAGAAATTCAGGAAGTGACGGGCTCGGTGGGCCGCTTCCTGGTGAGGGTTCTTCGGAAACCCCGTTACATCCGCGAGGATCTGTGCGTCGGGTGCCTCCAGTGCATCGAGGCCTGCCTCTTTAAGGCCCTCAAGATTCCCAACGAATTCGATCTGGGCCTGTCCAAGCGAAAACCCATTTATCTGCCCTTTCCCCAGGCTGTGCCGCGCCTCCCCGTTATCGACCCCCAAACGTGCCTGCGACTGCGAACCGGAAAATGCAAGCAAACCTGCCTGGAAGCCTGCACGGATCGCAAGGCTATCGACTTCGAACAACAGGAGTGGGTGGAAGAATACGAGGTTGGAGCGATCATCGTAGCCACGGGTTTTCGCACGTTTGATCCCACGCCCCTTGCATACTACGGCTACGGCCGGTTTCCCGAGGTGTACACGGCACTGGAAGTGGAACGACTTCTTAACGCAGCTGGCCCCACCGGGGGCGAGGTCTTGCTTCGGGACGGTGCGAAGCCCCAGGCGGTGGGTATCGTCCACTGTGTGGGCAGCCGCGACCGCAACGCTCATCCGTATTGCTCCCGTGTGTGCTGCATGTACGCCATTAAACTGGCGCACCTCATTCGGGAACGGACAGGAGCAGACGTCTTTAACTTCTACATTGACATTCGTGCTCCCGGCAAAGGATTCGAAGAGTTCTACGAGAGGGTACAGAAGGAAGGTGTTCACTTTGTGCGGGGAAAAGTGGGCGAAGTGGAACGTCTGGCGGACAACGGCGATAGGCGGCGGCTGCTCGTGACGGTCGAGGACACTCTGGTGGGACGCGTTCGCAAGATTCCCGTGGATATGCTCATTCTGGCAGTAGCCCTGGAACCGGCGGAAGGGGCCGAGGAGCTCAGGAAGCTCTTGCATCTGTCCTGTTCTTCGGAAGGCTTTTTCCTGGAAAAGCACCCCAAACTTGCCCCGGTCAATACGGCCAGCGATGGGATTTTTGTGGCCGGCGCCTGCCAGGGGCCCAAGGACATTCCTGATACGGTGGCGCAGGCCGACGCTGCCGCCGCGCAGGCTCTCGCCCTCATCGACCACGGAGTGGTGGAAACGGAGCCCAACATCGCCTGGGTTAACGAAGGAGTGTGTTCCGGATGCCGCGTTTGCGTTTCCCTGTGCCCGTTTGGGGCAATCACTCCCGATGAGGAAAAACAGGTGGCGGTCATCGATCCCGCCCTCTGCAAAGGATGCGGGACGTGTGTGGCCGCTTGCCCGTCCGGAGCAGCCCAGCAGGACCTGTTCTCCACCGCGGAGATCCTGGCGGAAATCGAAGGGATTCTTTCTGTGTAAAAGCATATCCATAGCCATCGTCCACAACGGCGTTCCATTGGTTGTGCCTGACCTTCGACCGGGCAATGGGACGCGGTCCGTGGCCTTCGTTGCCTCTCACGCGCGGCCAAAAGTTTACCTATTTTCGCCGGGGCGCGCGATGGCGGCTTATTTCGTTAAAATAAGCAAGCTCGTACTTGCCACGTCGCCCCGAGCTGCGAGTATTTCCGACCGGAGACCGCTCGCGATCAAAAAAAACAGTGGCTCGGCATTCCGCCGGGCCGATTCGTGTTGGGATATGTGGGGCGACTTTCTCCAGAAAAGAATCTCTCGATGTTACTCGATGCGGCGCGGGAACTCCCTGGGCAAGGGCACGCTGTGCACGTCCTGCTGGTGGGAGATGGGCCGGCATGCCAGGCTCTTCGTACCCATGCCGAGCGGCTCGGCACTGCGGATCACGTCACATTGGCAGGTTACGCCGCCGATCCTTGCCCCTGTTACTCCGCGATGGATGCCTTTGTCCTGCTGAGTCGCAGCGAAGGGCTGCCCAATGTCCTTTTTAAGGCCATGGCCATGGAGGTCCCGGCCATTTGCACGCCGGTCGGTGGCATTCCGGCGGTCATTGAGCCAGAACACAATGGGCTGCTCGTACCCCTGCATAATGTCCAGGCGACTGTGCCGGCTGTCCGGCGTCTGATCGATGATCGCGCGTTGGCGTCACCTCTGGGTCAGGCCGGGCGCGAACACGTCGAGCGCCATCACAGCTTCGACCGCCGCACGGAACGTTTATGTGAGACCTACAGGCGACTCATGGGCCCGGAAATCGCCCGACCGTCTCGTTGAGAAAGGCCACATCTTCTGGGTATGATGCCTTGGTTGCGGCATCACCGTGGATCCTGGTCCTGCACAATCGCGGACCTTTCTCGATGAAAGAGAAAGAGAATGGGTAGCTCGGCTGCGCTTCTGGCAATGTTTCCGTTGTTTCTGGTGTTCGTGCTTCTGGTGGGCTGGCAATGGCCTGCGCGACGCACCATGCCGCTGTGTTACCTTGCCACCCTGCTGATCGGACTGTTTTACTGGCAGATGACCTGGTCGCGGATCCTTGCGGCGACAGTCGAGGGCCTGATCATCGCGGCGATGCTGTTGTACATTGTGTTTGGAGCATTGCTTCTGCTGGCGATGTTGAAGCATTCCGGGGCAGTTTCGGCGATTCGTGATGGTTTCCGCAAGATTTCACCGGATCCTCGCATTCAGGCCGTGATCGTCGGTTGGGCCTTTGGCAGCTTCATCGAGGGTGCCGCGGGATTTGGGACTCCGGCGGCTGTGGCCGGTCCGCTCCTGGTGATCTTGGGATTTCCTCCGCTTGCGGCAGCGACCGCCTCTGTGACGATCCAGAGCACTCCCGTTTCTTTCGGCGCAGTGGGGACACCTATCCTGGTCGGCGTCAATAAGGGCCTTCAGGACCAACCAGCGGTCCTCGACTATCTTGCGGATCACGCCATGACAGGTGGCTTGACGGGATCGGTGGCCTATGAACAGTTGCTCTTCGAGATCGGACGGCGCGTCGCGCTGCTTCATGGGGTGATCGGCCTGCTCATCCCGTTTTTTGTCGTTTGCCTGTTGACTCGCTTTTTCGGCGCCCGACGATCATGGCGGGAAGGCCTGGCGGTGTGGCAGTTCTGCCTGTTTTCCGGACTCGCCTTCTGTATCCCTTATGCGATCTTTGCCTGGACGCTGGGGCCGAAGTTCCCCTCGCTTCTCGGCGGTCCCGTGGCTCTGGTTTTGAGCACGTTGGCCGCCCGCGCCGGCTGGTTCCAACCGAAGGTCCCCTGGAATTTTGCCGAGTCAGCTTCGCCCAATTCGGGACAGACCAGAGCAGAGGAAACACCAATGCCCTCTTGGAGCCTGGGGGTTCGCATGGCCTGGCTTCCTTATGCCGTTGTTGCAGGACTGCTGGTCCTGGAACAATGGGGTCCCCTCAAGAATCTCCTGGCGCGGGCAAACTGGGAATGGACCATCACCTCTGCGGACGTGGCCAGTCTGGCAATTGTGGCACGCTGGAATGTCCTCACATCACCGGGGACGGCTTTTCTCCTGGCCGTCCTCTTTACCGTGGTGGTGTTCGCGGTTCCACGCCAGGGGGTTCTGAACGCATTTTCTGAAGCAGGGCAAAAGACACTGGCGGCGGCACTAGCCCTTATCTTTGCCGTCCCGGCAGTGCGGATTTTCATTCATTCCAATGTCAACGGGGCCGGCCTGGCCGGAATGCCGCAGGAGCTTGCCCTGGCCGTCTCGCAGTGGGTTGGACAGATCTGGCCGGCCTTCGCTGCGGGAATTGGTGCCCTGGAGGCCTTCATTGCCGGTAGCAATACAATCAGCAACATGACGTTTGCCCTCTTTCAATTTGAAGTTGCCCTGAAGACGGCCCTGGACCCGCTCTGGATCGTTGCCCTTCAGGCTGTCGGTGGCGCGGCAGGAAATATGGTGTGTGTCCACAACGTCGTGGCTGCCGCGGCAACGGTGGGCCTCGTCGGCCAGGAAGGAAAGATCATCCGCCAGACAATCATCCCAACGGTCTATTACCTCCTTGCCGCGGGCCTGCTGGGCCTCGCTTTTTGCCACCGAAGAGGTTAACCGTTCAACGTGATCACACTTCCCCGGAAAACCCCAAGGCGACCATTTGGCAGGTGGCCTCCAGAGTACGCTGAAGTTCACCCAGAATGGCGGCAAATGATAGCGCGGGAAATCGCAAAAAGGCCAGTCCTCCGAGTAGGGACAGTTCATGAACTGCCCCTGCGAAATCCGATCCATTTGGCCATGATCGCCGTATAGTAGGGGCGATTCACCAATCGCCCGTACCAATGCTTATGACCCTCACATGTCTAAGTGTATTCGGACTCGGGTGGGACCTGCTTCGGAGGAACCTGCTTGTCAGGTCCGCATATTCGGAGGGACCCGCTCATCGGGTCCGCTCTCGCACGTTCGCTTATCGATCTCATCCCACCGGGCACGACAGGCGTGCCCCTCCGACTCGTTTTTTCGGAGGGACCCGCTTGTCGGGTCCGTTTATCAACGTTCGATCATGAATTCTGTTTCACCGGGGACTGAAGTCCCGCGCTATCCACGTGGAGGCGTTGCTGGCTTCACGGATCAGCGGCTTACCGATACAGCCAGGCACCGGCACTTGGCTGAATACCATCGGCGAGGCCCTCAAAGAGAAACTTGCCAAGGTGGGGCTGGAGTCCTGGCCCAGGTTGAGGCACAACCTGCGGGCAAGCTGCGAAAGCGACCTGGCCCAGGCCTTCCCGCTGGCCGTGGTTACCAACTGGTTGGAGAAGACTCCCTCCATCGCGCTACGGCATTATGTGGATCCCACAGATTTGGCATACAAGGTTGCCCTCCAGTGGATTCCCAAGGCCACACAAGACTCGAAAAGTGTGCATTCGAACACTGCTGGTGTTCAAACGTACAGTGTCACAGAACCCGGTGCACGGGTGGCACAAAATGCGGCAAAGAAGGTTCCCACACCAAGTGGCAAGCCAGACAAGTTTGAATCGCAAGGGGTATTCAATCACGCCGTTGTGCGGCGCGGCAGACGTCGTAACTTGCGTATAAAAAGTAATTTATTGGGCGATGGCCGACTCGAAGGTGGTTCTGTAACCTGTGATCAGGAAAGGAGTTGTGGCATGGCGCCATACTCTGGTGGCTCCGTATGCGGCGCTCCGGATTATTGCGTACTTGCACCCCGAGTTTCTCCATCGAACGCTCTAGATTGTGACCCTGGACCAAGTGGCGACCACGGGCGTGGTGCTTTGGATTGTCCCGACACTGTACTTGCTGACTCTGCGGGGAGTGGCCTGGATGATCCCGACACTGTAGTTGCTGACTCTGCCGGTAATGCTTTGGATTGTGGCGGGACTACGTCTAGGGGCTCTGGATGCCGTCCCTCGGATTGCGGTGAGGCTCTGCTGGACTGCTGTCCATGCGTCGGCTTGGGACGCAGCATTGCCATGCCCGAAGGGCTGCCGCCCGAGCTCGTCGCGATTTGGCAGACACTCACTGATGTACAACGCCAAGCCGTTTTGCGGGCCCTCGAAAGCTTGGGATGGCGGTCAGGGTGAAAGGCCTTCTGGGTTGTGGTGCAGCAGCCGCCTGCCAGGTCCTCGCAAAATGGCGGCCGGCGGGAAAACTATTTTCAAGCATAGACTGGAAACTGTTGTAGGACATCTTGCACGCCCCTGAAGACGGTTCCAATCATTTCTATGGACATAAATTGGCTGAATTTAAATATGGCTACTGGGTAAGAATCATTGCTGCGTAGAAAGTTTGACCCCGAGGACCTTCAGATATGGCATGCGATTAGAGGGAGCGGTGCTTGTCAGTTTTGCTTTTCCTGCGGTCGGTTTTGGCGAAAGTGGCGGGTTATGATAAGGAGAACGACTTTGAGCGGCGGACTGCGCGGGGGAAGTCCGCTCCGGGCGGCCGAGTTCGGCGTGTGGTGAATAGCGAAGGCCGACGGTTGAAGGATGGCCGAGATGATGGGCGGCTCAGAACCAAGGTGAACGCTATGCCAAAATCTGACAAAACCCGACAATTGCGAATTGCGCAGCGGAACGCCATTGAACTGCTGCTGGCCGGTAAGACAGACCAGGAGGTGGCAGAGGCGGTGGGCGTGAGTCGGCAAACCGTGACGGTGTGGCGGAACCGGGACGCCCTTTTTCAGACGGCGCTGGAAGTCCGGCGGAAGGAAATCTGGGGTGCCCATGTGGAGCGGCTGCGGCAGATTGCCGGTCGGGCAGTGGAGGTGCTGGAGGCTGATCTGCTGCAAGAGGAGGATCGCCGGTTGCGGCAGTCAGCGGCGGTCCACGTGCTGAAGTGTGTGGGGCTCTATGGGGCCAATTTGGATCCCAAGACAGAGACGCCTGGTTATCCGTTTTCACGGTGGTCGGACGAGCAGGTGGAAAAGGCTTTGCGGCGGTATTGGGGAGAGAGGGGGAATCAGCAGGCTGGGGGGTGAAGCGACGGAGGAGTTGCCCCAATCTGGCCGTTGGTCCTGGTTGAATGGGGATCCGTTGAGGACACGGTCAGGCGGCGGCGGGGAGGACTGCACGAGCGCCGGGGTGGGTGGCCGGCACTGGTACAATTCGGCTCGTAAAAGGGATGAGACCTCGATAGAGGTCAGTTGTCTTTTCCTGATGCTTTTCTGCTGCCCTGTGCGTAGCTTTGCGGCGAGAGGCGGGTTATAATTCGCCAGCGAAGCGCGTTGGCTTGTTCTTGTGGACGGCAAGAGCGGGTCGGCGGTCGGAGTTTTTCTCTTTGTGCTCATCCAGTGGCGTCGCGATGGTCCACGCCGAGAGGCGTAAGGGAGCAAGATTAAGGCGAGCGGCGAAAATGGTGAATCGCGAGGAAATCAGCAAGGGGCCAGAGGCTTTTCTGAGAGCTTTGGAACGTCTCCTGGAGCGGGGGCAGGGGGTCTCTGAGGCGTGGCGGGGCTTTTGGGAAATGGAGCTGCGGAGGCGGATATTGCCTGGAGGGTATTTGCTACCGCAATGGAAGCAGTATTATGAGGCGTTTGCGAAAGCCGTGGATGCTTTTTCTGAGACGCTTCTGGAAGTGGAGAAGGCCTGGCCTGAAGAAAGAGAGTTTCCGCCTTTTGCCCCTTGGGATCCCATGCTGCATCTTCCTAACGCGCTGCCTTATTTACGACGGCGGACGGCCGAGTTGCTGGGTATCTTGGGAACTGTTGATAGGAATGCGTGGTTTTTTGCGGATTTGGCGTGCGAGATGATCGGCCCGGATTGGGGAACCAGGGGTGAGGATCCGTCTCCCCGGCGCTGGGATGACGACATGGCGGTTCTGGCCTTTGGCTGGGAGAAATATCGGCAGTGGTGGGGGCAGGAAACTCGTAAGCGATTACGTGCGGCACTTTTGGGAAAAGCGGGCGGCGACAAGATCGAGTCCAACGCTTCCCATGATGGACGGCCCACGAAGCTTGCCAAAAGGCGTGGACGGCAAGCCTTGAGCGAGTCGCAGCAGGAGTTGTACCAGAAGATTTACGAGGCCTGGGAATATTATAGGCGGCACACCAACAACTCTCGCAAAGATTTTGTAGAGGAGACCAGAGGGCGGTTTGGCGAACTGTACGAAACACACTTTGCGCCGCGGAAGTGGAGTGCGCGAGCTGTGACACGGGCACTGAGTTGGATACGGCGTAGGAGGGCTTTGGAGGAGGGCCGCGAGAAGGATGCATGATCAATCAGCCGCTGGGGAGAAGATGACCGTGGGGCTCGGGGATTTCCACCTACTGGAATAGTTCCGGGTTAGATTGGGAAGCGGCCGGCTTGCCGCTGCAATCAGAACAATACTCGAGCGTCTGCGGCTGGAAGTGGTCGATTGCCTTCGGGGGAAACGGCGACCGCAGGTGCTGTCCGTGTCCCGCCTGTCTGTCCTTCTTCCGCTTCTTGTCGCCCTTGGGCAACGAGTTCTTGGGGGTGACGATGCCACTTGAGAGCGACCCCCAGGCCGGGGTGGCCTTGTGTATTGGAGCCAACTGTTGCTCGAAGTGTTCGTTTCGTTCGCACAGTTGCGGGTTTTCTTCGCGCGGGCGTGCTTTCTTGTCCTCCAACGTAGGGATGAGTTCTATCGCCGCGACCAAGTTTTCCACCAATGCGGCGACATACGTCCCAAACCCGCGGTTCGAAATCGCGGCTGGTTTCTCGCGCCTTCCCGTGGTCGGAAAATTGTGCATAACAAGCTTCTCAGACTAGATCAGCTAACCGGTCTTTGCTCGAGGACTCTGCAGAATTCTTGGGAGGGCTCTTGACAATTCAAGTCCCCGCTTTAATCTAACCACCGTCGGCCGGTTGCCTGGCTGTCGCGCTGGGTAAAATAGAAATGATGACGCCGTGAAAAATCACGAAGCTCTGACGCGTGACTTGTCCCCGGATTGCAATATCGGCTCGTAATCAAAGTCTTTAAGGAAGGATATCGGCCAGCATCTAAAAAAGATCGGAGGTGGGCGCAATGATCGCAAGAGTGCTTCCTGTACCGATCGTATTGGCAACACTGACGGCCCTGGCCCTGATCAGAAATTATGCATGGTGTGATGTAAAGGGAAATGAGAATGGTCCCTTGGATACTATTGGTTGAGATTCTCTGACCGGACTTTCCGAATCTGGACCGATCACCGAAACATCCGGCGTTAGAGACTTGGCCCAGGCCACGGATCATGTACACTCTCAGCCGCCGAAAAAGAACGCGGACTACTTGAGGCTGGTGAGCGACGGTTATCTCGACCAAATTAGTCCCTCCACGGTCGAAAAAGTGCGTGCGGCTTATCCCATTTTGTCCTCCGAGGCAGCTCGCTTTGAAATAGCACGAATGTGCATTCTTTTGAGGGCTGGAAATATCTATAGCAGTATCCTCCGAGATTGCTCACCGCCAGCAAAAGAGATCATCCTCAATTCGGGAACAACGCTCGAAGACCTTTCACAGAAGCATCTTCAGCTCTGTGCAAAGGTAGTCCGGTCTTATCTCGGATCATGTGGAGGATCCGTTATCAGGGCTGTCCATGAGCGCCTCGTCGGCCGTTATGTTGCTCTTAATGGCGCCACAGGCGTTGTTTCGCCGGCTTCTTTGGTTTACGATGACCTTATGAATGGGCGACCTTTGCGCATCGATTCCCCATCGCAACTCATCAACATCTTGTCCGGATCAGGACTCTCTAGCGATGTCGCAGCGATCCTGTGCACACAGCGGGAAACCAACGAGCGTTACCTGGTACCGTCCGCGATTATTTCCCTAAGGTGTACACAATACTTTGTGGACTGGGCACCGAGGACGGGTGCTATTTCGCGAGCCTGGGATCCTATCCTGAGGGAAGGGTTTATTGATAGCATGGCAGCTCAAGCGGGTTATAAAGATTCTCGGGAGCTAATGGCTCTTCATTCCCCTGCGGTTACTTCTGAGTTGGTCAGATTGTGGCAGCAGGCAGGAGCGCAAGTTCAAAATTCTAACGACTTGCAGAATATCTCTTGCGACCGGAATGTCCTTGCACTCGCAGTCTACTATCTGCTGGCTATGAAAGGTTTACGTTAATCTTTCAGGAGAATTTGTTTTTGTTTAGGATAAGGTCGACTAGCTCCGATGTGGCTCTCCATCTTCTGGAAGGCGAGGTGGGATGAGTTCGAATGGAGCCTTGAAGCAGCAACGCATGTTTGCACAGATCCTCGGCCCAAAACGCGACTGCTTACATGCCTTCCCTCCCAATGACTGGACAGCCAAGACACGAGTCTTGAAAGTGAACCCTGGGAATGGAGAAAAACCTCTGAAAGTGCCGCTCTGGTGCTGCGACAGCGCTGAGTAGTGCGCATCTACGCAAGCGAGGGCGAAGACACTCCGATCGACGGTGACACACGCGCTGCACTTCTAAGATCAAGTTTTATGAAATCTCCAAGAGGGATATCAGCATGAAAATGAAAACGACTGGCCCTCTTTCTTCCACAAGATCGTCGAAGACCGTGCCGACGCGCCTTCATGGGGCGCTTTAGACGACGATCAGCGTGCGGCGTGGTTAGCTCATCAACTCTTCCTTAAACTCCCCTCCCCGGGCCGGGTCTATCGCTTCTGGCGGGAGGCGGAGGAGTTCTTTCGGGATCTCCTGCGAGAGTTCCGCCAAATTGCCGCCCGCTACGACAATCCCTGGCGGGTGCGGCGGCGCGTGCTGGTGCCCAAGGACCATAACGGCTGGAAAGATATGGCCCTTTATGATGGCCGCTGGCACGGACGACAGATCAGCCTGGTCTATGTGCGCAGCCTGGGCGGCTTCGTAACCGCGTCTAATCTGGCGCGTTTGCTCAGACCGGAGGAATCACACGATGCTTTTAAGAATGAGCAGATTACGTTGGAAGAGGAAGACTCTTTTGGCCAGCAGGGGACCGTCACTGTAAACCAAGTTCGGGAATTGCAACAACCTTACGCGCATTTGGCCGTCTACCACCCGGTGATCCCAGTGGAAATCTCCCCCTTGCGCTTCCGGGTGTTGGCGCCACTGGAGGCGGCTTCCGAGTGCGTGGATCTCTCCGTGGCCTGGTGGCGGGATCACTTCGCCCGGCTCTGGGATCGCTTTCCCCTGCACGTGGGTGTAGTCTCCTTCCCGCGATTAGTCCCTTACCAGGCGGTCGTGGAAGCGGTCAGAAATGTGGAAGATGCCCTGATAGGTAAGGAAGAAACCTGGCAAGTGCAGGAAGTGGAACGGCGGGCGGGTGTAGTGGCCCTGCGCCTGCGTCGTCGCGATGGCCGCGAAACCATCCGGGTGGTGCCGCTCACCCTACCTGACGGCCGGGAGGATGTCTTCTACCCCTACGTGGCCGTGGAGGATCGGGAGGTGCGCTTCCCCCGCGACTTTCAGCATCCCCAAGGTCAGGTTTACCGCCATGTGGCGAACCTGCGCCCCGGCGATGGGATTAGAGTGTCTCCTGCTCGGGTGAAGACCCTTTTTTTGGACAGCACCGCGGCCCGCTTTGATGCAAAGCGTTCACGTTACCTCGAGGATTGGGCACAGATGCGTGAGGTCTGGAGGCTTCTGCAACGGGTGGCGCCGAGCCAGACTGCTCTTCGGCGTCTGCGCAGCGAGCTGGCGCGGTTAGAAATGGATTGGCAATCGCCGGCTGGAGGCCCGGCGGCTCCACCTGACCTCTGGCGGGACACCCTGTGCGGTGTCCTGGCGAATCATCTGGAAGTGCAACGTGTAGCGTTGGAGACGCTTACCGAGGCCGCCGTGCAAAGCACTCTCCAATGGGCGCTAGATTGGCACATGACTGCGTTGAAAGAAAGTGTGTAAAGGAGCCAAAGCCATGGCGAGTTATGAAAGGTTTGTCCAGATCGGCATTGCCCTGGACCCCATCCACGTGGGCACCGGGGTTGCTCGCATTGGTCGGGTGGACCTGCCCATCGTTCGCGACCCGGTCACCCAAGTGCCCAAAATTCCCGGTTCCAGCCTGGCTGGGGTATACCGCACTTATGTAGCGATGCACTGTGAAGAAGAGAGGCAGCGCAAGCAGGGAGCGTCTTCCTCCGGTCAACAATCTCAGGGGCGCCGGAAACCCTACTACCCTGACTGCGCCGGATTGGGGTTGGATAAGAACCGTGGCCACTGCCGTCAGCCCGATTGCCCCATCTGCACCGTCTTCGGCTTCGCCCGTGGGGCCGGCCAGGAGGGCGGTTTTGCCGGCTTGGCCGCCTTCACCGACGCCCACGTGCTCCTCTTCCCGGTGCCCACTCGCCAGGGACCGATGTGGGTGAGCTGTCCCATGGCGCTTGACATGATCGGTTTTCCGGTGAAGGGCGTATGCGACGACGCTGTCTATGTGGAAAATCCGGGAAATTGCCTCAACCTGGGCTGGCTCTTGCTGGAAACGCGAAGTTGCGCCCAGATGCACGATATCAAGACGACCTTCCAAAATCTCAAAATCCTCGACTTTATTCAGAACCGCCTGGCTCTCGTGCCCGACCGCCTTTTCGCCCACGTCGTCAACAGCAACCTGGAGGTGCGCACTTCGGTCTCTATCAATCCGGCTACCGGTGCGGCAGAAGAGCGGGCACTTTTCTCGTATGAGGCTTTACCGCGTGGCACCGTGCTGGTGTGGGAGATCATCGCCAAGAATCCAGCGCACTTCAGCATAAATGGACAATCCATTACAGCCGTGTCCAGGCTGAATGATGTATACCAGAAGGCGGCACAGGCCCACGATTATCTCAAGCACCTGGGCATTGGTGGTATGGGCTCACGAGGTATGGGGCGTGTAGATGTGGTGTATGAGAGTCAACCCGTATCGCCTCGGACTGCCAACTGCAATTCACCTGCGAACCAGGGAGGAGGCCAGCCATGAGTAGCACTCAGATGACGAACCTGGACATCCGATGCGCCGAACTGGGGCGTGAGTTGGCGAATATTCCCAACATGGAAGAGAAAATCCTCAATGCGGCGCTCACAGTCCTGGAAGGACAGGGGCCGTATGCCATGTTCCTCTACCTAAAGGCCAAGCACAGCGCAGTAGCGGACCCAATCAGCGGGAAATCGCTCTCTTTCCTGAAAGATGTTTTCCATAACCGGCTCGACGGTGCAAATGACATCCTAGACGCCATAAAACGTTTGGCGGAGAACTTGGCCGATCTGCTTTTTGCCCGAGACCTCCTGCGCATGGCCCTTTCCTACGCGCGGTATCACCTGAAAGCGAGGGGAGATGGCTCATCATGAGTTGGACGATGTATCGCTGGATTTGGCAATTGAGGTCGCCTCTGCACCTTGGATGGCTTCCGGCCGGCGTCCTCAACCGGACGCGACTGTATATCCCCGCCCGTGCTCTTTGGGGCGCCTTGACCGCGGAACTGGCACACAGGCAAACTTCTGACCCCCCGGATTACAAGACGGTTGGGGAAAAACTCCAGCAAGACGCCCGCTTCAGCTATCTGTTCCCCGCCGAGTTGGTGGACGGTGAATGGAAAGTGTGGCTTCCCCAATACCGGCAAGGGAAAGGGCTCGTGTGGCATCGGGAAGACGGAGAAGCTGAATTAGAAGATCGGCGCCTCCGGACGCTCCTTTTGAGCACTCGTCCGGGTACGGCCATTGCGCCCGAATCCGACACCGCGGAGGAAGGCACTTTGCGGGGATTTGAGCTGATCAGTCCTTACTGGCAGGATGGAGATGGACAGTTGAAACCGGTGGCCATGGTGGGCTACCTCTTTTGCAAGGACACACCTTTATTTGAGCAGGTCAAGGACATTGACGAAATCTTCGTCGGAGGGGATATCCGCTATGGCTTGGGCCACCTCCAGCGGGTATTCTGGGAGGAAGCAGTGGATCTTTTCGGCTCCACGGTGGATCTGAGCGACGATTCACCAAAAGTGCGCAGCACCAAGCGCGTACTGGCTCATACGTTACCCCGAAACGATTTAATACTGTTGGGAAGCATGGAATGCATCGCTGGCTGGGATACGGCGCAAGGTGGGCTCAAGAAGGGCGATTTGACCTGGGCGCCCGGGTCCTGCGCGGCCTGCTGCTCAAGAGAATACACCATCCGAAAGGATGGCTTATGGGAAGCCGAAAGAAGCCAATCCGCCGCCTCATCGAAACCGATGAGATGCCCGTCGGGGTAATTTCTCAGCACGCCCGCAAAGACGACAAGGTACGCAAGGGCCACCTGCATACCCTCCACGTCTGGTTAGCCACGGGACCGCTGGCCACCTGGCGAGGCGCCCTGCGACTGCCCCAGCCGGCATAATTCCCCTACGGCCTTCCGCCAGCAGACGGGCGAAGTCCCGGATGCCTTAACTGCTTTCTTTATAAAGTGGGCAAGAAATCATGAAAAAAGAGGTAAGTCCCGCTCAAAAACCGGAGCAGCACCTCCCTCTCTGGCTGCAGCACATCATTCACCACCTCGCGCACAGTGGCGCCGCTCGTTCAAGACCACATGTTCCTTCGCACGATTTCGCCCTCGTACTTGTATAACGGCATGTCTACAAGAAGAATATTGACTTAATGGAACACACGAGATTTTTCCCTACAGCCCCACAAAGTGAGGTGGTAGGTTAGATCATGCCCCAGATCTTCGACAACATCGAGAAGGATCTCCTTTCTGCTCTCACCCAGGCGATGGGCCTTTCGGAACGCGCGGACTTCTGCGTCGGATACTTCAACCTTCGCGGGTGGAAACAGGTGTCGTCCCTGGTTGACAGATGGCCGGGCGGCGACGGTCACTGCTGTCGGATCCTGGTGGGGATGCAGCAGATGCCGCACGATCAGCTCAAGCAGGCATTGAATCCCGTCAGGGGCGAGCAGGAAACCGATCAGGCCACCGCCAATATGATGAAGCGCAAGCTAGCCCAGGAATTCCGCGACCAGTTAACTTTGGGCATTCCGACCAACGAGGACGAAGCGGCACTTCGCCATCTGGCGTCTCAGATCGAGGCCAAGAAGGTGGTGGTCAAGGTGTTCCTCCGCCACCCGCTCCACGCCAAACTCTACCTCCTCTTTCGGCAAGACCCGCTCAACCCCAAGATCGGCTACCTCGGCAGCAGCAACCTGACCCTGGCGGGGCTTTCCAAGCAGGGAGAGCTCAACGTGGACATCCTTGACCACGATGCCTGCGATAAGCTCGCCAAGTGGTTCGAGGATCGTTGGAATGACCGGTTTTGCTGGGACATTTCCGAGGAACTCGTGAAGATCATCAACGAGAGTTGGGCACGGCCGGCGCCGATCCCTCCTTACCACATTTATCTCAAGATTGCCTACCATCTTTCCCAGGAGGCCAGGGCGGGGCTGAGCGAGTTCCGGATCCCGGCCGATTTTGGCAACAAGCTCCTCGAGTTCCAGAAGGCGGCCGTGAAGATCGCTGCACATCATCTCAATAAGCGCGGTGGCGTGATCCTCGGCGACGTCGTAGGGTTGGGCAAGACCCTCATGGCCACGGCATTGGCGCGTATCTTCGAGGACGACTACGGGCTGGAGACACTCATCATCTGCCCCAAGAACCTGGTGTCAATGTGGGAGGATTACCGGCAGCGGTATCGACTCCGGGCCAAGGTGCTGTCGATCACGCGGGTTCTCCAGGAACTTCCCAACCTGCGTCGTTTCCGCCTGGTCATTATCGACGAAAGTCATAACCTGCGCAATCGCGAGGGCAAGCGCTATCGTGCCATCGCGGAGTACATCGCTTCGAACGATAGCCGTGTCATCCTTTTGTCAGCCACGCCCTACAACAAGACCTATCTCGACCTTTCGAACCAGCTCCGGCTCTTCGTTGACGAGAATGAGGACATCGGCATCCGACCGGAAAGACTTCTCCGGGAACTAGGGGAGACTGAATTCATCCGCCGACACCAATGCCCTGTCCGCTCGCTAGCAGCATTCGAGAAGAGCGAGTACGCCGACGACTGGCGTGAACTCATGCGCCTGTACCTGGTCCGCCGTACCCGGAGTTTCATCCAAGAGAACTATGCCAAGTACGATCCTGTTAACAACTCCAAATACCTCGAGTTTGAGGATGGCCAGCGAGTGTACTTCCCTGTGCGCGTGCCGAAGACGATTAAGTTCAAGATCAATCAGGGGGACCCCAAAGACCAGTACGCGCGGCTCTTCGCCGATGACGTTGTACAGACGGTGAACGACCTTAAGCTACCCCGCTACGCCCTGGGCAACTACCTGAAGCCGTCGCCCCGTAAGCCGCCCACGCCCGAAGAAGCAAAGGTTCTGGCCGACCTCTCACGCGCCGGAACACGTCTCAAGGGCTTTTGCCGGACGAACCTCTTCAAGCGTCTTGAAAGCAGTGGGCACTCGTTCATCCTATCGATCCAGCGTCACATCCTCCGCAATTACATTTATCTTTACGCCATTGAAAATGGGCTGCCGCTCCCCATCGGGACGCAGGATGTGGGACTACTCGATACGTGGGCGAACGATCAGGACAACGACCTTTGGGAGGCGACGGCCGGGGACGATAATGAGGACGCGCCCGAGGACTTGGACAAGCCGACTTACGGCCCTCTTACTGAGGCTGAGGCCCGCAGCCGAGCGGCCGCTGTGTATGAAAGCTATGCTTCCCGATTCCGAGGCCGCTTCAAGTGGCTGAGGCCGGACCTTTTCGATCAGGCACTGGCCGAGGACCTGCGCAGGGACGCCAAGGCATTGATGGAGGTTCTGGATCGTGCCGGGACATGGGATCCCCAGCGGGATGCCAAATTGGACGCACTCGTAACCCTTCTCACGAAGGAGCATCCGAAGGACAAGGTCCTTGTCTTCTCCCAGTTCGCCGATACGGTCGAGTACCTCCAACAACAGCTGAAGGCACGGGGTCTGGCAGCCGTCGCAGCGGTCACAGGGGCAACCGATGATCCGACATCTATCGCCTACCGTTTCAGCCCCGTGAGCAATGAACGGCGCGACTGTATCGCGCCAGAGGACGAACTGCGGGTTCTGCTGACCACGGACGTTCTGAGCGAAGGGCAGAACCTCCAGGATTGCAGCATCATCGTGAATTATGACCTGCCCTGGGCCATCATCCGGCTCATCCAACGCGCTGGCCGCGTGGACCGCATTGGCCAGAAGTCGGACAAGATTGTCTGCTACTCGTTCCTTCCTGCGGACGGCGTGGAGCGAATCATCCGCCTCCGCGAGCGCGTGAGGGCGCGGCTGCGTGAGAACGCGGAGGTCGTGGGGGCGGACGAAGCGTTTTTTGAAGGCGAGAAGGACGACTTGCCACTCATTAACCTGTACAACGAGAAAGCGGGCATCCTTGACGAGGAGGAAGACACGGAAGTTGACCTGGCGTCCTACGCTTATCAGATTTGGAAGAATGCCGTGGACCGGGACCCTTCCCTTGAAAAAATCATTTCCGCTATGCCCAATGTGGTGTACTCAACAAAGCCCCATCAACCGACAGCCGACAGGCCGGAAGGCGTGTTGGTCTACCTTCGGACGGCCGATGGGAACGACGCGCTGGCTTGGATCGACAGGCAAGGGAACAGTGTCACCGAGTCGCAATTTGCCATTCTCAAGGCGGCCGAGTGCGATCCCGACACACCCGCCTTGCCGCGTGCCGGGGATCATCACGAGCTGGTCGCCAAGGGGGTCAGGCTGATTGTGGAAACTGAGAAGTCGGTCGGCGGGCAATTAGGCCGCCCATCGGGCGCGCGGTTTCGCACGTATGAGCGGCTCAAGAGGTATGCAGAGCAGGTCAAAGGAACGCTCTTTGAATCTTCCGAACTGCTGAAGGCCATCGAAGACATCTACAAATACCCCCTGCTCCAATCCGCCACCGATACACTCAACCGCCAGCTCAAAAGCGGCATCTCGGACCAAGACCTGGCGGCCCTCGTCATCGGATTGCGGCAAGACGGCCGCCTGTGCCGCGTGGAAGAGAAGGGCGAGTCAGGCGAACCCCAGGTCATTTGCTCGCTCGGACTCCGCAGACCGGAAAGCGACGCCGGAAAACCAGGAAACAAAGGAGAAGTGTGAACACATGAAATTCGACGTTGCCGCCGTCAGGCAGTGCCTCAAGTCCTTCGACTTCAAGACCCTTTTTCGGGAACACCTGGGATGGGACAACCATCACGCGACGCTGGATGTCTCCGTCGAAGGAAACGTGTACAGACTTACAGCAGTTGCTCAGAAACGGGGATTCGTCGCGTTCTTGTGCCCCACAATCCCCGACCGAGCCACTCGCCTCAAGATCGACCAACGGGTGACCAAATCCGTCCGCGAGCACTTTGTTATCTATACGGACGAGAAGGCCGGCGAGCAGGTCTGGCACTGGGTACGTCGCGAACCAGGGAAGCCTCTCGCCAGCCGGGACCATCGATTTCACATCCAGCAAACAGGTGACCCTCTCATTCAGAGGCTCAACCAAATTGCCGTGAGCCTCGAGGAAGAGGAGCAAATCACCGTCGTGGATATAGCCGGCCGTGCCCGGGCCGCATTCGACGTGGACAAGGTCACCAAGCGGTTCTACGACCGCTTCAAGGCCGAACACGCAGCCTTCCAAAAACTCATCACAGGGATCCCCTCGGACGACGACCGCCGGTGGTACACGTCGCTCATGCTCAACCGACTGATGTTCGTGTACTTCATTCAAAAAAAGGGCTTTCTGGACGGCGACACGGACTACCTGCGCCATCGCCTCTCGATGGTACAGAAGATCCGAGGCAAGGACGAGTTCCACTCCTTCTACCGCTACTTCCTGCTGCGCCTGTTCCATGAAGGACTTGGTAAGTCCCCCGAGGAACGAAAGCTCGATCCCGAGTTTGAAAAACTGCTTGGCAGGGTGCCGTTTCTGAACGGCAGTTTCTTCGAGGTCCACGAATTGGAAGAACGCTGGCGCAACATCGACATCCCCGACCGTGCCTTTGAAAAACTCTTCGACTTCTTTGACCAGTATGCCTGGCACCTCGACGAGCGTCCCCTCCGCGCCGACAACGAGATCAACCCGGACGTGGTCGGCTACATCTTCGAAAAGTACGTCAACCAGAAGCAGATGGGGGCCTACTACACTAAGGAGGACATCACGGAGTACATTAGCAAGAACACGGTCATTCCCTTCCTGTTCGAGGCCGCGAAGGCAAAGTGCGCTATCGCCTTCCAGCCCGATTCCGCCCTCTGGCGCCTCCTGCGCGACGACCCGGACCGGTATATCTATCCGGCCGTCCGCCATGGCGTCATTCGGGACGACGGCTCCGTCGTGCCGGAATCGGACCTGCCGGATTTCGTCCAGAAAGGAATGCACGACCCCCGGGCCCGGATGTTTGACAAACGCTACAACCTGGAGCAAGCCCCGGCGGGCGACCCAATCCGGCTTGTCACCGAGACCTGGCGCGAGTACGTCTATCGGCGCAACCGCTGTCTGGAAATCCGTGAAAAACTTCAGCGTGGCGGGGTGCACGAGATCAACGACCTGATCACGCTGAATCTGGATATCTGGCAATTCGCACGGGATGCCATCATCAACTGCGAAGGGCCAGAACTTTTGCGTGCTTTTTGGAACGCAATTCAGCACGTGAGCGTGCTCGACCCCACCTGCGGTTCCGGCGCCTTCCTCTTCGCGGCCCTCCGCATTCTGGAGACCCTTTACAGCGACTGCCTCGAGCGGATGGAACGATTCGTCGAGGACCTCGAGGGAAAGAAACATCACCCGGAACAGTTCAGCGACTTCAAGAAGGTTCTTCAGCAGATCGCCAAGCACCCCAACGAACGCTACTTCATTCTCAAGTCCATCATCATCAACAACCTCTTCGGCGTGGATATCATGGAGGAGGCGGTCGAGATCTGCAAACTGCGTCTCTTCCTGAAACTCGTTGCCCAGGTCGAGACGATCGACCAAATCGAACCATTGCCGGACATCGACTTCAACATCCGCGCCGGGAACACGCTTGTCGGGTTTGCGACGCTCGACGATGTGCGAAAGGCGATGCAGGGACGATTCGACTTCGACAAGGCCGTCAAGCGTATTGAGGAGGAGGCCGAGTTGGTCGAGCGGGCGTTCAACCAGTTCCGCGCCCAGCAGACCACTCACGGTGGTTGGGTCACCGTCCAAGACAAGCAGGAGCTCCGGGAACGGCTGCGAAAACTAACCGACCAACTCGACCGCTTTCTGGCAGCCGAGTATGACATCTCAGAGAGTAAATACCGATCGCAAACGGCTTACGAGGAGGCATTCTCCAAGTGGAAGGCCAGCCACCAGCCCTTCCACTGGTTCGCCGAGTTCTATGGCATTATGCAGGCGGGTGGATTCGATGTGGTGATTGGGAATCCACCGTATGTGGAGTATAGCAAAGTCAAGAAACAATACACCGTTCTAGGATACGCAACGGAACAGTGTGGGAATCTCTATGCGTTCGTGATGGAGCGAAACGCGATTCTTGCGCACGCAAGCGGTAGAAGCGGCATGATTGTGCCACACTCCTCCATTTGCACGGACCGCATGGCCCCGGTACAATCGCTGTTAAAAGACATGCCCAATGCGACTTGGATCTCAACATATTGCATTCGGCCGGCCAAGTTGTTCGTCGGGGTCGACCAGCGACTAGCAATCTACCTTACACTGCACAAGGCCGCGTCTCCTGCATTGGCCGCTTCGCGTTATCATCGCTGGCATGAGGACTTTCGGCCCTACTTATTTTCTTTGGTGCAATACGTCGATGTCGCGCTGGCGCGCTTCCCGAACTCTATACCGAAAGTTCACAGCGGAATCGAAATTGTGCTGTGGTCAAAATTAGTTGACTTCCTTGCCCTGGGCAACGTAATCGTGCCCCGTAACGGTGCACTAGTGTATTTTCATAATGCCCCCAGATATTGGATCCGCGCCATGGACTTCCGCCCCTACTTCTGGAACGAGCGCGACGGCGAACAGATTTCAACGCAGGTCAAGACTCTCCGATTGCCGAACGGAACCGACGCCGCTGTCGTCGTGGCTGTTCTGAATAGTTCGCTTTTCTACTGGTGGTTCGTGATCCTTTCCGACTGCCGACATCTGAACATGCGCGAAATCGAGAACTTTCCACTTGGCCTGGACCGGATGTCGGAAGCGGTCAAAGCTGCGTTGGCGAAGCTGACCCGCGACCTCATGACCGACTTCAAGCGACACAAGAAGCGCAAGGAGTGCCAGTATCAGTCCACCGGCAAGGTGGTGTACGACGAGTTCTACCCAAAACACTCTAAGCCCATCATCGATAAGATCGACTGCGTCTTGGCCAAGCACTACGGCTTCACGGATGAAGAACTCGACTTCATCATCAACTATGACATCAAGTACCGCATGGGAGGCGACGCCGTGGGGGACGAAGACTGATGAACCGCTCGCGTCCGGCCAGAGACATCCGTCGCCCCATCCGCGTGGAGCGGAATGACGACGCCTATCCCGCTTCGGTCAAGGCGTTCTTCGGCGAACGCGCCCCGGAGTGCATTTTCCTTCAGGGGAACCCTGAGCTCCTCCAGAGGGATTCGCTGGGGCTGTTCTGCTCGATCAAGTGCCCGGGCAGTATCATTCTCAAAACCTACGATGTGGCGAAGGCGTTGCGGGACTCAGGTATTCCCGTCATCGGGGGGTTCCATACGCCGATGGAAAAAGAGTGTCTCGCTCTTCTCCTGCGTGGGACCCAGCCCATCGTAATCTGCCCGGCGCGCGGCTTGGAGAGAATCCGACTGGCGCGGGAAGTCAAGGAGGGCGTTCAATCCGGTCGCGTCCTGCTTGTCTCCATGTTCGGGACCGCGCATCGTCGGGCCAGGGCTGAGCTGGCGGACCAGCGGAACCGTTTCGTGGCGGCTCTGGCAGCCAGGATTTTCGTGTCCCACGCCGCGCCGGGCGGAAAAACCGAGGCTCTCTGCCGCGAGATCATCACGCTGGGCAAGCCCCTTTTCACCATCGACGCCCCGGAGAACACCAATCTTCTTGCTTTGGGCGCGAAGGCGCTGACGCTCGAGGAAGTCTTTGTGCTTGGGGAGGAGGACTCGCGACAACGTGAGCGACACGGGTGAGGTGAAGTGTGGGCAGCTCCGTCGTTCTACGCTGGGAAGAGGCCAACCGACATGACGCTCCATCCCTCCGTGCTCACGGACAGCTTGCACGACGACCTGCACAAGGATTTCAAGGCCGACTATAATCTCGCCAATCCGCTCTTCAATATGAGCGAGTGGGGCGGCCAACGGCTCACCGACCATCCCCGCCGGAAGTACAGCGAGTCCATGTGTGGACGGACGGTGACATACCAGTTAACGCCCGTTTCATGGGCCTCGGAGCATACTTGTCGGGAGTGCAAAGAGATGCCGTCGGGTCAAAAGGATTTGATCATTCTTGGGTGCTCGGCCACGAAGCGTCCTGTTTCAGGGAAGGTGCCGGCGATCTACCTTTACGACGGCCCTGCCTTCCGCGTCCTGCGTAGCTATTTGAGGAAGTACCGGTGGCCGGAGAGGCTGTCCCTGGCGATCCTATCCGCAAAGTACGGCCTGATTGGTGGCTTGTCCCCGATTGCCAATTACAATCAGAGGATGTCTGCGCAGCGTGCCGACGAACTTTCTCCCCAGGTAACGACAATATTGACGCGGTGGGCAAGTCAGCACGGTAGGATCTTTTTGCTTTTGGGGAAGGATTACGCGCGTGCCATCGACGGTGTATTGAATAATCGCCCCGGTGTTACTCTTCCAGAGGGTGGCATTGGGAGAAAGCTTGCCGCGTTAAAGCATACGCTGGAGAAACTGGGACGCGTCGAACACCCGGGGGTGCGCAAACCGGAGCGCATCGATCGGCCTTTATATTTTTTACCAGACTGGGACGACTTTATTGATTCCGAATTCGATTTCCAAACGGAGTGTTTCTCAGCAAATCGGCGTTCTGATCGACGCGAATTGCATGTAAGCCAGCTCGTTCATCCGCTAAAACTGTGCGACGGTATCCTCGTCAGCCTGGCACAGCATATGACCAGCAAGGGGCTTTTGAAGAAGTTTGCCCCTGACGATGATCAGGCACTTGCTCCGTCGCTTGTTCGAGAACACTTCAAGCTGCGTCCAGACCAATGGGCCTTCGGTGACTGTGGCGCTTTTTCCTATGTAGGCGAAGAGACGCCGCCCATCTCGGTAGAACATGCAGTGGCACTGTACGACCTTTACGGCTTTGACTTGGGCGCAAGCGTTGATCACATTCCAGTCAGTGAACTGCGAACTGCCAGCGGGAAGCGCCGGCTGACACGAACTGAGCAGCTTGCACGTATCCGCCTGACACGCCAAAACGCTGAGCAGTTCCTCCGGCTTCACCAGGAGTGGGAGGCACAATTCATCCCTGTTGGTGTGATCCAAGGAGTCACGCCAGACGACTATGCCAAGCAAGTACCCGATTACGTGGACATGGGGTACTCCTACTTGGCGATCGGTGGTCTGGTGCCACGTCCTGACGCGGAGGTGCTGGAGATAGTCAAGGCGGTTGCGCATGCTGCGAGCCGGTTGCGCAAGAGGCCTTGGATACACCTATTGGGCATTTTTCGCCCGAAGCTCCAAGCGTTGTTTCGGGAGTACGGGATCGCCAGTTTCGACAGTGCAACATATTTTCGAAAGGCCTGGTTGCGGTCTGACCAAAACTACTTAGGGGCGGACGGAAGATGGTACGCGGCAATTCGCGTTCCGCCCCTTGATGACCCACGGACCCGCAGGCGGCTTCAAACCTGCGGACAGAGCGAGGATCGGTTACGGAAACTAGAAAAAGCAGCGTTACGATCGTTGGACGCTTACGAGCGCCGAGAGATGAGCGTTGAGCGCGTGCTTCAGGCCGTGCTTGCCTACGATCGATTGCTTCTCCGAACGCATTCTGACACCACCGAGTTGGCTGAAAAATACCGGGAGACTTTAACCTCGCGGATTTGGGAACGTTGTTCCTGCCGAATCTGCAAGGAGTTGGGGATAAACGTCGTGGTGTTCCGCGGTGTGAATCGTAATAAGCGGCGCGGGGCCCACAACACCTTGATGCTTTACCAAATGGTTTGCTGTGGCAAATAGGTGGCAACGATGTGCCAATACAGTTATCGACAGTTCGTCCAACTGGTTCGGGCAGCAATACCGCACCGCTTCGGCAATCAGTGGCTCAACCAACAGCAGGAACAGGCCGTAAGCACGCCGCTAACGCCCCCAACCTTCATTGTTGCGGGTCCTGGCACAGGCAAGACTACCGTCCTCGTACTTCGACTACTGAAGCATATATTCGTTGACGGTGTGCGGCCAGAGCAGATCATCGCGACGACATTTACCCGCAAGGCTGCTGGCGAACTGCGGTCTCGAATTTTATCTTGGGGCTATGCCGTCCTCGACTACGCTATCCAGCATGCCCCGAATCAGAGTTGCCAGCGGTGGCTTAGCGGGCTTGACATGACCCAGGTCTATACGGGCACGCTGGACTCGTTGGCCGAAGAGTTTCTCATCAGGGAGAGACAGCCAGGGCAAATCGTACCTGCTACCGCGGGGGAATACCTGGCAACCAGCCTTATGCTTCGGCAAGGCCTTTTTCCCCAGAACCGGCATCGGGACCAAGACTTGGAACAACTTTTGAAGAACTTAGGCTTGCTGCCCGCGTACGCTCCAAGTATTGGCTCGAAGGTTTCAGCGCTTATGAGCTTCGCAGATCGCGTACGACACGATGATGTGGATTTGCAGACATATCGGCAACGAACTGCAGGACACAGAGTGCTTTGCGACGCGATAAGTGATTACCTAGCCTACTTGCAAAGCAACCATCTGGCGGATTTCGCACGCCTAGAGGAGTTGCTCCTCCAACGCTTGCAGGCTGGCAATCTGGGGCAGATGTTAGGTAACATACGAGTCTTACTCGTTGACGAGTTTCAGGACACGAATTACCTGCAGGAGCAAATCTATTATGAAATTTGTCGCCAGACTGGAGCGAGTCTCACCGTTGTTGGAGATGATGACCAGTCCGTCTACCGTTTCCGTGGAGCCACGGTCGAAATATTCTCTAACTTCCCGAACCGCATTGCTTCGGCGTTGGGCCCGAACTGGCAGCCCAGAATTGTGTATTTACACGAAAACTATCGTTCTACCAGACGAATTGTCGAGTTTTGTCAACGCTTCGCGGAGTGTGATCCAGTTTACCAAGCTGTCCGCGTAAGGGGAAAACCTTCATTAGTCGCTTCTGCTCCTCACGCTACGCTGCCGGGGAGCAACGTCCCCGTGCTTGGCATGTTCCGGGATGATATAGAAACGCTTGCTACGGATCTGGCGCAGTTTCTCTGGGACACTTTCCGCGGAGGTGGCCGGGTCATCGGCTATCATGGAGGCTCTTACCACATTCAGCCTGCCCAGGGCGGCGACTTCGGTGACGCCGTTTTACTCGCGCACTCTGTACGGGAACAGCGGCCACCATCACAGCCACAGCAGCCACCTCAAAAGCGATTGCCGCTGCTCTTGCGGCAGGAGTTAGAAAACCGCAAAGTGCCCGTTTTCAACCCGCGAGGACGGAGGCTCGATGAAATCCCGGACATTCGTAGGCTCCTTGGCCTTGCCTTGCTTTGTATTGATCCTGGATTAAGGATTATGAACGGAATTCAGACGATGACCCAAAACGCTCGGAATGCCATAAACCAGTGGGTCCAGGACGCGCAGAGCTTCATGCGAGGAAATCCACCACCCGGCGGTCTTGAGACATTTATCCGAGACTGGCAGAACCGGCAGCCAAGCGCCGCGTCAAGAATGACCAAATGGCCCAGCGAATGGCCACTTTTGGAGTTGCTGTTTACCCTGACCACATGGTTTCCATTTCTTCAGACGGATCCGGAAGGGCAGGTTTACCTAGAGGCAGTAGCGCGCACGGTAGCGGAAGCTTCCCAGTTCGCGGGCTATGGCTCCCATATCGTTTTCAAGCCTCCGCATGAGCAACGGTCAGTACAAGAGGCGATTCGCACCGTGTTTGAACCGATTGCGCAAGGTGCCATTGACGTTAACGAGGAGATCATGCCCCATGTCCCGAGAAACTACTTTCAGATCATGACCATTCATCAAGCCAAAGGGTTGGAATTCCCTCTGGTGATCGTGGACGTCGGCAGCGATTTTCGGATGAATCATCATGCCCAACGGCGTCTACGGGCGCCTGACGGGCCCGACTCGGTACACGAGGTGGAAGATGACGTTGCCCCGTGTTCGCCGGTGGGCAGTCTCCGCACGGCTCGCTCAGGCATAGACCGAGCATGGGACGACCTGAGGCGTCTCTACTTCGTGGCTTTTAGCCGAGCGCAGAATGTTCTCCTGCTTGTGGGGTTGACCAGTGTAATCCGAGAGCCAAATCCCGTGCCCGCGATTGGGTGTGGGGCACTCAGCGGTGGGGGAAGCTATATGCAATTCGTACCTGCGTCAAGATGGGATCCGTCGATGGGACCGGACGTCGTGGCACTTATTTGAAAGGAGTTACATCATGGCTCTTGGGCGAAGGGAACTGCCTTTCGAGGTACCACGCTACAGCTTAACAGGCGACATTCTGTCTTTTCAGCGCTGTCCGTTGCAGTATCGTTACTACAACGGAACTTCGCTGCCACCTTCCAGACCGGTCCAACTCTGGACCGGTGAGTTCATACACGGGGTCTTGGAGGAGGCGTACCGCCACTGGCAGCAGCATCGTCCCCCATTTCCTTGGCCATGCACTCTCACACCATGGCCGCCTCAGCCACTGCCTAGCCAAAGGGCACCAAATGACATCGGAGTGATCGGCGATGCTGTGGAAGCCAGGCTGGCCGCCGATGGAAAGCGACCTCGCAATACCAAAGCCCGTGACATTGCGTACCAACGTGCCACAGAAGCCATTAACCTCCTGGGTCCCGATCTATTTCCCCTCATTACCGATGCCGAGCGACGCATCTCAGGGACACGTCCTATGCCCCAGTTGCCTCAGCAGCACCCCGCCCGGGGTGATCGGTACGAGTTGACAGGAGTGGTTGACGTCATATCACATGTCAGCATGACCGCAAACCCCCAAAATAGACTGGTCCGGACGCTGCAAACACGGTGTCCGGGCCTCAACCCGCCGTTTGAGATCATCATTGACTACAAAGCAGAGCGGCGTCCTCCGATCAACGATCCTCGGCGCCGGCACCACGAATGGCAGGTCCAGACGTACGCTTGGCTTCTCACGAGGCTGCCCCAGTCAACGCCGGTGGGTGCGGCGATGATCGTCTACGTAAACGAACTTGTTCCCTCGCAGGAAGACTTTCAGACTCTTCAGCAAGAGGTGAGAAACGGCACAACGGATGTGATTCCTTCGCGTGGGAGCGCTGACTACTACGCCATCACCCGGTGGCAACCTGGTGCCGCCATTCCCAGCCTTTCCAACGACTACCGGATCGAGCGAGCTATTTGGATCGTTGCCGTATCCCAGGCCAGTTTGACAAACGCGGTTGCGCAAATTGACACCGTAGTTGCGCAAATCGAGACATCCGCCTGTAACGAACATAATTCAGGGAACATCCTGTCAAACTGGGCGGCAACTGGCTTGGATCGAGATTGCGTCGCCTGCGACTTTAAACACTTTTGCCCAAATCCCGCACCGCGCAGTTCAAGTGGTAGCAGGCGTCTCACCGCACCGCCTGCTCCCGGCTAAGTCAGGGCAGGGCAACGGTGTGATCCTCACACACCACCCGGAATTCTCGCCTGAGAAACAGGCCGACAGGCACGTCTGCTTGTTCAAACGGCGTTACACCCGCGCTTCGCCGATAAAGCTTACCGCAGCCAGTACGACTTCATCGACGGCTTCGCCCGCCGCCTCCGCCACACGCGCCCTACGCCTATTGCAAAACGCCTTCTCCTGCCTGCTTCGGCTGGCGTGCTGGCACGCAGCGGCGCACAAAATCTGTCAAGGGCGGCATGAATTTGTGCGCCATTTTCTTGTGTGAGTCGTAACCTCTTGTCTGTAATCGACTTGCGCAGAATTTCTGCGGCGCACAAAATCGGCCCGGTAACACCAGGAATTTGTGCGCGCGAATCTTCCGGTAGACTCCAAGAGAAAGACGATGCAGGCCACTCTTTCAACACGTATGGAGAGGTATTCGCATGACTGAACGCCTTCTGACCGCCCATGAATGTGCCCAATTCCTTCGTGTCAGCCGTCGCCATTTGGATCGGCTCAAGGCCGTTGAGGGTCTGCCGTTCGTTCGCCTGGGTCGGCGGGTTCTCTTTCCTGAATTTGCTGTTCGACAGTGGCTGCAAAGCCGCACCGAATCCATCCACCCAGGGGCCCAAGCAAATTACGGCTCGACACCGGAAAACGGCAGGGACTGAAGTACTCCATGTGGAGTGCGGTGATTTATCGCCGCTTTTTGGCGAAGGCTTTAGCCTTCGCAGTGCGACGGAGGCCTTGGGTATGACTTACGCACGGAACAATGGCTCTCCATCACCGCCATTTGGTATTGGCTACCTGCCACGCGGCCGTGGCGGCTCCCGCTCCCCGTTGGGGTTTTCCATTGGTGTTTGCCCACCGCCATTCGCCGCTCGCTATTCGCCCTTGCGGCGGAGACCGAGGTTCCATGTGGAAAGCGGGGCTAAAGCCTCGCACTCCAAACTTCAACGTTCTATGGAGGAGATTTTTCATGAGCGCCGTCGATCCTGAGACCAGTGTGGATCTAAAGCGATATCTTGCCCTCGGCTATCGTGTGCATCCGATCTGCCCGGGGCAAAAAACTCCCCTTTTACCCGGCTGGCCCGACAAGGCAACCAACGACACGGCCACGCTCCGTGAATGGGCTCGTCAATACCCGGGTTGCAATTGGGCGATTGTGACGGGCGAGGGCTTTTCCGTGCTGGATATCGATCCCGCCGCCCTGAAGGCTGGCTGGCCGGGTGAGGAACGTCGACGAGAGCTGAAAGCCACTGGTTGCCCACTGGTGCAAACGCCCCGCGGGGGCTTTCACTTGTACTTTCGGGCCGGCTGGCCGAACAGCACAGGGAGAGTGGCTTCCGGCGTCGACACCAAGGGCTCACGGGGCTATGTCCTCGTGCCGCCTTCGTCGGTCCATGCTCAGCCGTACGTGTGGATCCGGCCCTTGGTGACGATCGACGAACTCCCAGCCCCGCCAGTCTGGCTGGAAGCCGAAGTCGTCGAACTGAACGCCCAAGCCCCGGGTCGGCTTCGCTCCCCAGAGTCCGCCCAAAGTAATGTTAGCGAGGACTTGGAAGCGTTGTTGGAGGGCACGCGGAATATCGGACTAACCCGACTGGCTGGCCGCCTGCGAAGGCTTGGGCTTAGTCAGGCTGAACTGGAGTCCGCCCTCCTAGCCGCGAACTCATTCCGCTGCCGGCCACCGCTGCCAGAACGCGAAGTCCTGGCCATTGCCCGCAGTGTGTCACGGTATCCACCGGCCATCGCATGCGCCACCTTTTCCCGAAGTGTCGCTATGCAACGGGCATGGCGAGCTTCCCTGAGAGTTCATTCCAAACCGAGAAAGGAAGGCAAAACATGAGTTGGTCCCACAGCAGCATGGAAATCTTGGTCGCTCCCGCCGGTCGGGGATCAACCCGGCTGGTCGAAGTTTACCACGGTCCCCACACGATTCGGGAGCGTGTCGATACCGATTCGATGAGCGCCGTCCGCAAGTTCGCAAAATACATCGCGGACTATCTCAACTTGATCAAAGACGATGCCAACTTTGACGACTTCTTTCGCTGGTTTTACAGCACCCTCACCCAGGCCGCTGAGGCCGCCGATGAAAAGGCCCTACAGGCGGCTGCACGCCATCTCGCCGCAACCGCCACGGAATTGCCCAGCAACATCATCCCGGGTCAGGGACGCCCCGTGGAGCTTCGGGAGTTGGAACCGTGGCCCGACCCGGTAGATCTCAAGGAAACTCTCCACCAGTGCGCTCGGTACATCCAAAAATATGTGTTTTGTCAGCCGGAAGAGGCCGACACGGTTGCCCTCTACCTGGCCTGGACCTACTGCTTCAAACATTTCGAGGTGGCTCCCATCCTCGTCGTCACCAGTCCCACCAAACGGTGCGGGAAGACGACCCTTCTCCGCTTGATTCTCCACGTGGCCAATCGGCCGATCCCTGCCGTGAATATTAGCCCGGCCGGCATTTATCGGGTCGTGGATGCATTTCTGCCCACGCTCCTTATCGACGAGGCCGACACCTTCCTCGGCCGTAATCCGGAGTTGACGGGCATCGTCAACTCGGGGTGGATGCGAGACAACGCCTACACCCTTCGCTGCGACCCCGAAACTGGCGAGCCACGGATGTTTTGCACCTTCTGCCCCAAGGTGATTGCCGCCATCGGAAGACTCTCCGACACCATCGAGGATCGCTCCATCGTCATCACGATGGAGCGCCGGCCAAAGAACGTCCATCTCGCTCGGGTCAGAAAGGCCGCCAAAATGGAAGGAGAAACTCTTGCCCGACAATTTCTCGCCTGGGTGCTCGAGCACCAACCAGAAATCAAAGAAGCCGCCGAACGCGAACCCCACTTGCCCGATGAATTGGACGACCGTGCTTATGAGAACTGGCGACCCTTGGTCATACTCGCGGAACTGGCCGAAGGAGATTGGCCCGAGCGGGCTCGCCAGGCGGCCTTGCAGGTGTTCGCTGGAAAGACGGAATCACCACCGCAAGATTTAGCGACCCGCCTGCTGGCCGACGTGCGGGAGGTGTTTGGCGAGGCAGACGCTTTGACATCAAGTGAACTAATTCAGCGGCTAACAAACCTGGAAGAAGCTCCCTGGTCAACCTTCTCCCATGGCCGACCTATAAGCCCCCATAAAGTGGCGTCTATCTTGGGACGATTTGGTGTCAAACCGGTTAAGCGGAAAAATGCAAATCACTACCTCCGCGACGACCTGCAAAGAGTCTTCACACTCTACCTTCCACCTCAAAGTTCCACAAGTTCCACCGTCGTCCTAAGTCATGAATTACACAACAACTTAGGTGGTGGAACTTTGCCTGGTTCACCTTCTTCTTCAAATACAAAGTTCCACCCCTTAAGTGATTTTGACAGAATACGTTACGACTACGATGGAACTTCTGGAACTTCGCCCAGTGAAAACAGGGATCTGTACGAGGAATATGAGTTATGAGCGATGCTATTCTGACGACACTATTGGCCAAAGGCCTGGAATTTCTTCTCAGGGCTGGAGAACTCAGAATCCGCGAAAAAAAGGGGTTGTATCCCAGCAGGAGATGGAATGGATAGCCACCAACCGCGGGATGATGATCGACTGTCTAAGAGCACAAAAGATGCATAAATTAAGGGCAGCGGCCCTCGCCGGCTGCTGGAGTCCCTTTGGGCAGCAGGTTTTCGCGTGGAACTCGTGCCGTCCTTCATTAACCCTAGCGGCTACACCTGACGCCCCGAGGGGAGGGAAAATAGAGCGGGGGTTGGCGAACCCCTACGAGCGCTACCACGACGCAGCAGTGGCTTTGCTGCTTCAGATTCAGATACTGCCCACAGATCCCCACCACCCCGGCGTGCAGTGGTGTGGAATACTTGCGGGCGGAGACAGGCCTCCGCTTCTCAGTCGTTGCCAATGAGCTCCCAAGGACTTTACACTGGAAGACGAAAGGAGACACACCCGTGGCAAGTCTTTCTCGCGATGGCAAAGGTTGGCGAATCCTTTTCTGGGATACTGCCGGGAAGCGAAAGACGATCCGGCTGCCTCGCGGACTGGACAAAAAAGGGGCCCAAGCCGTCAAACTCAGGGTGGAAACCATTATCGCAGCCAAATTGGCCGGCACTCCCCTCCCTCCGGATCTCGCTCTTTGGCTGCGCGAAATCAGTGACGAACTGTACGACCGCCTCGTCCGCGCTGCTCTTGTTCCGCCCAGAGAAAACCGGCTCACAGTCAAAGATTTAGTGAATTTCTGGCTCTGTGAGGCCCAAAAATCCCAGGCTAAGCCCTCCACGTTGGCAGCCATGCGAGTGGGGGCGGCCAAACTCCTGGAATTGTTCGGCGATCGACCGGCCGCCACGATTACCATGGAAGACGCCCTCCGGTATCGAGATGAGCTTCTCGCCTCGGGTCTGCGTCCAGCAACGGTGTCCCGCCGGATTCAACATGCTCGCCATGTCTTTCGCGAGGCTCAACGACGAGGGCTAATTACCAACAATCCATTCGAGGCTGTCAGACCCCCCAGCCATAACCCGGCTGATCGCCGTAGATACGTGACCCTCGAGGAGACACAACAACTGATCGAGGCAGCCCCCGATTACTTGTGGCGGCTCCTCATTGCCCTCGCTCGTTACGCCGGACTAAGAGTCCCTTCCGAAGCCCTTTCTCTCCGCTGGCAAGACGTGCTTTGGGATAGCAACCGTCTGGTCATTCGCAGTCCAAAGACGGAACGCACTGGCAAGCCCTATCGCGTCATCCCCATGTTCCCCCTTTTAAAGCCTTACCTCGAAGAAGCCTTCGAACGAGCCCAGGACGGAGACGCCTTCTTATTCCCTCAACTATGGCGGCAACGAGCTCAGGGGGCAACCGGTTGGGTGAACTGTAACTTCCGAACACAGTTCAAACGCATTATTCACAACGCAGGGCTGGAACCTTGGCCACGATTGTGGCACAACCTGCGGGCATCCTGTGAATCCGACCTAGCTCAATCCTTTCCGTTGGCAGTAGTGGCCAAGTGGTTGGGAAATACTCCCAGCATTGCCCTGCGGCACTACGTTGACCCAACCGACGCCGCTTTTCAGCAAGCCCTCTGTTGGCATCCAGGACAACCAACGGCAACACCTCACGCAGAATCTTCCTTAGAGAAGAAACCCACTCAGGCTGAACTCGCCATGCGTGGAAAATGGGCAGAAGCAGGCCGTCACATCCGTGAAGAAATCGCAGAGGTGACGCCGACTGCTCAGAACGAAACTTCGCTCCCTGCGCACCGTGCCCTTCTAAAAGCCGCAGCCACCCACCGGATGCCTGCCACTGAAAAGACAATTTCTTTGGAAACCGCGGGCCTGTGCACGACCGGCCAGGAAAGAGGAGTTAAACCACAGGAAACGACCGCGAGCGAGCAAACCCTGGACCTGAACCTTGTCTCACAAGCCGCAGGGGAGTTCGCCATGGAAAGGGCAACACCCCCGGACAGCCCAACCACTCTCAATAGAGACGAGAGAGCAAAAGCGGCGAATATGAACGCTTCCTTTTCGCAGTCTGACGCGGAGCTTGCCATGGAAAGGGCAATCCCCACAGACAACCCGGCCTTGTACGATAGACTCGCCGAGAAACGTTCCCGAGCGCAGACGCCTAGAAAAAGTGGTGGCTCCAAATCCGGCTCCACGGTGGCTCCAAGTCCGGCTCCGCAACCGACCGCAATAGAGCGCAATGAAGCGAAGACAGCGCCGCAACTGCTGGAAAATAGGCAACTTATGCCTCCACTTGCGCCGCACGACTTCTCTTGGCCCACTTCCCCATTGGGCGATGGCCGACTCGAACGGCCGACTTCCACCTTGTAAGGGTGGCGCTCTAACCAACTGAGCTAATCGCCCTAAATATTCTTCTCAATTTGTTCGCCCTCAATCGCTCGCTTGCAGGGAGCGACCGCCGCGATGAATCTTGCCTAACCCGTGTGTTTACCAATTAGCCGTGCGCCAAGCACTCACGGCGAGAACAGGTCATCGCGACAATCCATCCGTCGAGGCGCCCAGAAATCCGGAGCGGGTCTCGTGAACTACACCCTGCCCGCGTGGACGCAAGTCGTCCACCGGTCCTACCCCAGGCATTCCACCAAGGGTCTAAAATTAATTTTGGCCGTCGATTTCTCCGGGGTCAACCGAGGCCGCGACTGATCCGTCGCCACTCTTATGCAAGCGATGAGATGCCGGGGAGCCCATGGGCTGTAGGGGCAATTCATGAATTGCTCCTGCGGTTAAATGGAAATCCAAATAAGCAAGCGGACCCTGTCAATGAAGTGGAACATCCATGGCTGGGATATGAACTTGACAAACCGCTCCTTTCGGAAAGCCCTTCGGAGGGGCACGCTTGCCATGCCCGTGAGAGCAAAATGGTTCATCCAATGCTAAAATCGGACGTGGCGAGCACGTCCCTCCGAAAGCGGACATAACAAGCGGATTCCTCCGGTCTGCGTCTTGCTCCTGCGTAAACCCGTGTGGACGTCCGCGTCCCGGACAGTAGATGAAACGCGAGAATGTGTCGGAGGTCGCGGGTCCGACATTTTCGAGAGCAGTATGTCCAATGGACAAGACCATTGGGAAAAACGTGCGGCCACCTGATAGCTACAACCGGGGGAGATGGTGACCGGTGCGGTTCGTCATGGTGCGAAAATAGACGCCGGAGCTATGCCCAAACAGTTTCTTTTTTACTACGATCGAGCCCTCAAACTCCTTCCGGTTGATCTGGCGGTTGATGCCCGATTTCGTCAGGCCCGCGCCTTTGTCTCGCACGCGCATGCTGATCATGTTGCCCGACACGAGTATGTCCTCTGCACGGAAGAGACGGCCGCTCTTTTAAACCATCGTCTCGGTCCGCGGACCGTTCGCACTCTGCGATATGGCGAGTCCATCAACTGGGCGGGAGTGCGGTTGACGGTTTATCCCGCGGGTCATTGCCTGGGCTCGGCAATGCTCCTGGTGGAATATGCCGGAGAGCGACTTCTCTACACCGGCGATTTCAAGTTACGACGGTCATTCACGGTCCCACCGGCAGAGCCCGTCGCTGCCGATATCCTGATTATGGAAAGTACATACGGCCACCCGATGTACCGCTTCCCACCGGAGGATGTGGTTTTTCGTGATCTGGTGGATACGATTTTCAGGCTTTTCGAGGAGGGGAAAACACCCGTTATTGTTGCTTATGCGCTGGGCAAGGCGCAGGAGGTAACTCGGCGCCTCAGCGATGCGGGGTTAACTTTAGCCGTTCATCGACATGTGGCCGACATCAGTCGTATCTACGAGTCATTTGGCGTCAATGTGGGCCGATACCGAGTGTTCGATGGAACAATGCGTCCGGGCGAAGTGCTGGTTGTATCGCCTGGTACGAAGCTGGACCTCGTCAACGACCACATATGCCGCATCGCGGTGACAGGATGGGCTATGGACCCCTCGGCACGCTACCGGCTGGGGGTGGATCTGGCGTTTCCGTTCTCGGATCACGCAGATTACGACGGATTACTGGAACTCATCGAGTTGGTTCGCCCACGTGTCATCTACACCACCCATGGGCCGGAATGTTTTGTGCGGGACCTTCAAGTGCGGGGATGGGAGGCGTACCTGCTCGACCGTCCGACGCAGAAGACGTTATTCTGACGCCCGCGCCGGTCCGCTGGCCTGGTGTGAAACTTTGTGGTACACGATCACGATGGCGCTGGGAGCTTCCTTGGCGAACAGTGAAAAGCCCTTTTCCATCAACGTGCGGCCTGTTTCCGTGAGATTCCAGTCCGAATCATACGCCTTTAGATTGTAGCTGGCATCAGATTGGAGGCCGCCAAGTCGGAATAGCGGCGACCGCTCCGGGGCTTCGTCGCGGCGAAACGCCTGGATCATGCCGCGGCCTTCTTCTGGGAGGTCGAACTGCCAGGCGATCCACACGTTTTTCTCCAGACTATAAGGAGTAAGTGGGTAATAATCTCCGTAGTAACAGGGAGATATTTCGCGGAACTGTCGATAGAGTCGGCGGAGCGTCTCGTAGTCCAATTCTTTAACGCGGATGTCGATGCCGCATCCTAAGCTGGGAGCCGCGTTACTCCAAAAGGCATAGGGCTGAACTGGGGTTGGCCCGGAACCATAATACGGGGCGCCGGTGTAGGCCACGGTGCCAGTGCCGTGATAAGGAAGCCAGAAGCTCAGCGCGTAAGTCATGCCCTGGTGGCCGATGGGTTCATAGGCATAGTCGCTTCTCCACAGGGGGACTGCCCGTCGCATCGTTTCCAGGTCATTTCGGCGGCCGCCACTGGCACACGAGTCAATGAGCATAGTGGGATGGCGACGCCGTAATTCGTCCCAGTAGGCAAGATGCCCGGTGATGTGGTGATTCTCCGTGATGCCTCGGCGGTCGGGTGTGTCGGCGGCTCGCCAGAAGGGAAGGGGATCGATATTGAAATCCTCTCGATAGAGATCGATTCCCTGTTCGGTGATCAGCCGATCGATATGGTTCGTCAACCATTCCCGGGCTTCAGGGTTCCCCAGGTCAAGCAGGCGTGGACCTTCGTGTTCGGGTTGAGCCGGCAGGTCATAGAGTTTGAAGGTCGTCGGATCAGGTCGAGCACCCGCCGCCATCCATCCGTAGGACCACACGCCCGTTGGGTTCTTCTCAGGGCTAAAGTCCTTGGCTGCGTGGAACACACGCCCATCCGGTCCGCCGACGAGAACTTCCAGACCGGTAGAATCGCAGATGTAGCTGCCGTTACCGAAGCCCACCACGAAGTCGAGCGTCTCTCCCGACTGGAGCGTGACGGTGCCCTGGTAGGAGGCTTCAGGCCCGGCACCATCCAAACGGATTTTGCCCTCAAAGAGGGATTCGTTGTTCCGGATGATATGAACCGAAGTTGTGGTTTGCTGGTCGATAGCCAGGAAGCGGGCGTTGATACGGTATTCGCCCGGAGAGGGGGCGGTGAATCGGACGACGCTGAATTCCCCTTTCGGGCCGGGATGAAACGAAAGGCGTCCCGGCGTCCACTCGATCCCAGCGACGCGGCATACTTGATCTCCGAGGTTGCAACTTACGTTGGGGTCGGGAGTTGTGAAAGATCGGCTGCGCCATGCCCGCATCCCAGCCAGGGCGTGATTTCGGCCGCTCGGCGAAAGCAGCCATTCGGGGTGGTTCTGGTACAACCAGGTCCCGGGCATCACACGCTCGGGCTCGAACCAAACGAGGATTTTTACGCCATGGGCATGAGCGAAATCGCTGATGGGCTTAAAACCACGAGGAAAACGGCGTGGGTCCACCTCCCACGTGCCGACCTGTGGCCAGCCCTGCTCTTGGATGTACCAGCCTGCATCCATCCACCAGTAGTCGGGTTTAAGGCCTTCTTCCAGATACCTGCGGATATGCATGATCTGGTTTTCCTCGTTGGCGTGGATCATCTCTTCGTATGCCCGGGAGGAAGAGGCCACAAATTGAGGCGGCGGGAGCTGACCGCCTGGTTTGGGCATGCTGTGCTTCATCATCCACCGTCGCCACAGATTGTGTGCCCGAATGCGGTCTCCCTGCCAGAACTGGATGACGATACGGGGCGTGCGAATAGATTCGCCAGCCAAAAGCCGCAAATGGCAGTCTTCCTGTCCGATCTGGAGATGCAGCTGGCGTTCGCCTTCACGGGTGAAGTTCGCCAGCCACTGTCCCGGCCAGCCCACGGCGATGGTTCGCCCCCCATCGTCGTAGGCGATGTCGAAGTACGGCCAGTCGGTGTTGCTCGGCCGGCCGCCGGCTCCGCTCAATCGCTTGGCTTCACCGGAGGAAAGAACAGTTACGAGAGGTTCATAGTCCCTTTGTGAAGCCTGAGAGCCACGATGATGATAGAGCACAAACTCGGCCTGGCCCTGTCGCGCCCACGACTCGTCCATCGCCAGAACATTTTCTAAGATCGGACTGGCGTCCGAACCGTCGTTCTTGAACTCCAGGACCCATTCGATGACGGGAAAATCGTGATACACGGTGAGCTCGTAGCGGACAACCAGACCCGTCAGGGGATCACGCCAGGTGTAAACGTGTTGTTCGCGTCCCTCCTCCGCAGGCTTGGCCTCCTCCTGAAGGTTCCATCGCGGCAATAGGTCGTCGGAAGGTTGCCCGCCATAACGGAACGAGAAGGGCAAGCGAGAGCCTTTGCCGGGACGATGCTCTGCCAGCCATCGTTCGCGGGCTGCGAATTCATCCGGTGCAGGTGTGGGTTGGCCAAGGGCGAGCGGTCCCAAAAACACCAGGGCTCCCATCAGGGTTGACGCAGTGAGCGTATGAGGTGTGCGCACAGACAACCTCCTCTGCCGTGCGAGCCGCATGGAATGATCAACTTCAGTGTCATAGCGAAACGATGCTCGGCGATGTGCGATCGTCCCGCTAATGTACTTGCCGTGATTATTCCTCAGGTTCCAGGATTTTAATGTCTTTGAACATCACGAGCATGTCGTTGCCGCCATGGAGCTGGAGGGCAAAATGACCCTCGCGCCGGCCGGGATCGTTTTTGACCTCGGCGGTTTTCACCCCATTCACCCAAACAGTGATGTCCCCACCTTTGGCCGCCACGATCATCTCGTTCCATTCGTTGGGCTTGAACGCCTTTTTAACGACTTCCGGTGAAGGCTGGACCACCCATGCCCGACCATTCGTCTCATAAAGTCCGCCGGTGTTGGCGTCGGGTGCGATTTCCGCCTGGAAGCCAGAAACACCGCTGTAGCCTTTTTCTTCCACGCGGAAATAGAATCCGCTGTTTCCCTGGAGGACCTTGAATTTAAGTCGGACCACGAAATCCTTGAACACATCGTCGCTGACGAGATGTCCAAACTCTTTTTCTTCCGCTTTCTTACGGCCGACGATCGCGCCATCTTCGATAGTCCACGTGCCGACGCCGATTGTATGCCACCCTTTAAAGGTTTTGCCGTCCCAGAGGGGTTTCCATTTTCCACGGAATTCCTCGGCCCCAACGCAGGTGCCATAAAGCAAATTAAGGGAAACAGCCAGCACAAACATTTCAGTCACTGCGACGAGTAGCTTCTTCATGGGGCATCCTCCGTCTGCTGCTTTCTCTGGGACAACTACATGTTCAAGAAATCTACATTCGCCGGCCATCGTGATCATTTGGCCAATAACACAGTAATCCCCGAGTGGCGGGGCGTCAACCGCTCGGTGGTGACGAAAAGCCCGCTGCGTTTTTTTATCCGGGGTTGGTCATAAGGGAAGAATCGCGAAAGTGTCGCCCCGACGTACTGGGAGGTCAATGCTTTTCCCAGTGGATTTTGCGTGCAACACTTTAAGCCGAGGATGCCACCGGGGGAGCATGTCTCATGCCTGACGGAATCGGCCGGAAATTTCTGCCGTGCGATGGCACTCTATCGCGCTATTGATATTGGGGCAACCAGGATTGCAATGTTGTCTTTGACAGGCCGACGGACAAAACACGAATTGTGAGGCAGTCGCCGATTCGGCCATTGGGTAAACTTTCTCGCAGGAGTGTCGCCATGAAGAACTTTTTGAGGGCTGCTGGCCCCCTGCTGGCAGTATTGACCTTGGCGCTGGCGGGGGTGCGCCATGGTGGAGAGGGAACCTTCGCTTCGGAGACGGCAAACAAGCCGTCCGGCAAGTATAACGTCTTGATGATCGCGGTGGACGATCTGCGGCCGGAAGCGGGATGTTACGGGGTGCCCATCATTAAGACGCCCCACATCGACGCGCTGGCGTCCCAGGGATTGCTTTTCAATCGAGCTTATTGCCAGCAGGCGGTTTGCAGCCCTTCGCGCACTTCGCTGCTGCTGGGGCGCCGACCGGACACGACTCGGGTGTATGACCTGCAAACACATTTCCGGAAAACGCTACCAGACGTGATCACGTTACCCCAGCACTTCAAAAATCATGGGTACCACACACAGGGCCTGAGCAAGATCTATCACGGTGGGCTGGACGACCCAGCAAGCTGGAGCGTTCCTCACTGGTCCCCGAGCAAGCCGATGTATGGCAAACCTGAGACGCTGGCGGATTTGGATCGGCGTCGGGAAGAGATGCGAAAGAAGGCGGGACCGGCTACCAGGGTCTTAGAGAAGGATCCCAAAACCGGCATCCCGTTGCGGTTGTCGGCACCCCAGTATCGGGTGTATGGTCCGGCGTGGGAAGACCCTGATGTCCCCGATGACGCCCTGCCAGACGGCGAGACCACCAACCGCGCCATCGAACTATTGCAGGAGCTTAAAGATCGCCGGTTCTTTCTGGCGGTAGGATATTTAAAGCCGCACCTTCCTTTTGTGGCGCCCAAAAAATACTACGACCTCTATCGAAAAGAGGACATTCCTCTGGCGGCGAATCCGTTTCCGCCCAAGGATTGTCCCCCCATCGCCCTGACGAACTGGGGCGAACTCCGCGCCTACCAGGGGATTCCTGCCGCGGGCCCTCTGCCGGACTCGATGGCCCGGGATCTGGTACACGGGTATTATGCGGCGACCAGCTATGTCGATGCCCAGATTGGCCGTCTGCTGGCCGAGGTGGATCGCCTTGGGCTGCGCGATTCAACCATCGTGGTCCTGTGGGGCGATCATGGCTGGCACCTCGGCGATCATGGTCTGTGGTGTAAACACACGAATTTCGAAACTGCCACGCGGAGTCTCCTCATTTTCCGGGTGCCCGGCCAGCCACATCCCGGGGCCAAGACGGATGCGCTCGTCGAATTCGTGGATATTTATCCAACGTTGTGCGAACTCTGCGGCCTGCCGATTCCAGAGGGGCTGGAAGGAACCAGCCTCGTTCCACTCTTCGAGAATCCCCAACGCCCCTGGCAGAAGGCCGCCTTCAGCCAGTATCCGCGGGGGAAGGTGATGGGCTATTCCATGCGGACGGACCGTTATCGCTACACCGAGTGGCGACCGTCGGGCGGAGGCGAGCCTGTGGCGGTCGAACTGTACGACCACACCACAGACCCGCTCGAAAATGTCAACCTGGCTGGGCGACCGGAATACAAAGATCTTGTTGCCCAGCTTCATCAGCAGCTCGAAGCCGGCTGGAAGGCAGCAAAACCGGACAGTGAAGCGGCGTCCTTTCCCAAGATTTCCAAATAGTCATGTGTGAGCCGGACGCTCCCTCCGAGAAGATTTGCCTGGCGGTTGCGCGAACTCGGTGGCTTTACGGCACCTGAACCGGGTTCCCATCTCGGATATCACCCAGCCGGGCGTAGAGGGTGGTGTTGATGGTCTCGGAGATGAATTTCACGGACCCGTCCCCGAAGAGGAAGTTCGCTCCCCCGGGATGCTTGCTTCCGAAGCTGTAATCGGAAGGGCTCAGGCTGTTGATGATGTTATTCACCTCCTTGTTGTTTAAATAGGCGAAAGGACCGACGAGTCGGGCCCAGGAAGAAATTCTCCACTGTCCCTGCCAGTTGTTGTTTCCACCGGCCCAAAGCGGGAACACCCGATCGATCATCGTCCGTGTGACATTGGCAGTTTCCGAGACTTCTCCCACTGCGATGACATTACTTGAGCCGTCGGTGATATCGGCGAACGTCATGACGTAGTGGAAATTGTTGGTCTGGGCCAGCCGAAACATGCCGTTTTGCTCAGTGGCGCCCGACGGCCGACTCCAACTGGTCGCACCGTTGGCGATGAAGTAACTCGACCAGGGCTCGTCGCTTCCCAGGCAGCAGCAATAATTGGACTTCCCGTAACCGTCGTTATCTTCCTTGGGAAGAACATCACTGGGGCAGAGAAAGGCGGGAAGAATGGTCTTGGCTGCCACACCCCGCTGATTGTTTGGATTGCCATGGTTGTTTCTGACCTGGCACCACCAGTTGTAGGAGTCCGTGTTTTGAACGGGGTGACCGGTGGGCAGGGCCGGGGAGACCCCGGGAATTTCTCGAATCGCCCCGTGAACGAGGCGATTATCTCCGCCCGGAATATAGACCAGGGCGGCTCCCCCGCTGACCAGCGTGTCGTACATTTGCTTCTGTTCGATGAAGGGGAGGATATAAGCCCCCCAGGCGTAGTTGTCGTTGTCGTCGTCGGGTTGCCCGACGGGGAAAACCTTGTTCACATCATGGAAGTTGTGGATGGCTAGGCCGATCTGTTTCAGATTGTTTGAACACTGGCTTCGCCGGGCGGCCTCTCGCGCGGCCTGAACGGCAGGTAACAGAAGAGCGATCAAAATCCCAATAATCGCAATGACGACAAGCAACTCCACCAACGTAAACGCCTGCCGATGAGAACAACCACCAATCCGCATGAGTCACCTCCAGCTAGAGTAGAACCAATACCGCAGCCAAAGCCGTAACACCCTCAGCCAATTGCCTGGTCCCGTGTAGAATAGCTTATCCGGGGAGAAGTGACATGTCAATGACTTTGCTAGTGCAATTGTGCGATATTTTTACTCAGTGTGCGATAGGGTGGTGATCAATTTGTCTCTGCGTAAATGTTCTGGTTTGGTAATCCACGCGGATTTTTTGGCTGTCGGTTTCGTGCCGTGAGCGAAAAGGAGTCTTTTAAGGAGTCTTTTTCGGGGCGGCTTCGTGTCCCCTAAAAGATTTGCCGGCAAAGGTCGTAGCCTATCGCAAAGATAGCGGCATCAATGCAGGCATGACTGATCCATGGGGCGTAGAGCGTCCTCCAGCGGTGGAACATGACACACCAGACGATACCACCAATGGCTACGCCGGCTGAGAAAAGAATCTGATAGACCGAGCCCCAGCCGAAGTATTTGCCGAGAATGATGACATGATGCCCGGTGAACGCCACCGACGAGAGGAGACCGCTCATTTCGGCTGACAGAAAAAGCCGTAATTTTTCAAAAACAAATCCTCTCCAGTAGTACTCTTCCAGGAAAGAATGTGCCACCGAAATGACTGCCGCAAAGGCTAAAAATCGGCTCGGCGTGTCTATTCCGAAACCGATAATTTTGTTTTTAATGGCTGCGGTGGCCTCGCTGAACACGCCCATGGGCCTGAAAAGAAAGACATAAAGCAGCCCCATACCCGCTGCCACCGCAATCCCAAACCCCAAGCCGGCGAAAACTTCGATACGTCTTGGACCAGGGACCCGGAGAGAAATCCGATCCACGCACACAAGCCACGCAGCGGGAAGGAGCATCACCAGCTTCGCTGCGGCGTAAAGGGCTTGCTGAATCCAAGAGGGCAGTTCCTCGGCCAAAACAAAATACCCCACGGCGGATACCGTGGGGGTTACCATCAGGAACAACAGCACCAGGGCGAGTGCCCACCGTTTGACACCGCTTTCAGCAGCGGCTTCCATGGATCAGCCCTGAAGCACGGGCACCGGCAAAGGCTGAGTGGCCCGAGTCGGGGTGATCAACGGGTACTTGGGGCCCGGGGGTGCGTCGTGATATTCCAGCGGACCCACTGCCAATTGGTAGAGCCAGTGTCGGGCATTCCACACCGATTTCACGACGCCAATCATGCCGTGGATCTGCGTGAACACTCTCTCGGCCCACAGGGGATCGAACCGCGGCAGGGCCCGCAGCAGATTGAGAGGATTATAGAACGCGATATATCCCGCAAGCATGTTGAGTTGCCTTTGCAGGGGGCTGGAATGCGCCGTCGCAATGGCACGATTGCCGTCGTAGTGATAGTCCTCCACGGGTTGTCCCGCCACTCGCTTCAGGACGATGCCATCCTGATAGGGCTTTTCATATCCTTTGCTTCCCACGGAAGGAGTCAGGAGAGTGATTTGGCACGTGATCGCGCCCACTTTCCGCAGGAAGCCGACCTGATTGATCAGCCCACGGAGACTCCGCCAGGTCCACAGCGGTTGATTATCGTGATGCATCATCATGGGCATAGGGGCGATCCCATGCTTGATGAGCTCACGGAAGACCGTGATGGTCTTTTCCGGCGACTGTCCTTTCTTGACAAGATCGGCGGTGAGGTCTTCGATTCCAAACCAGATGCTCCGCAGGCCTGCCTTTCGGGCGAGGGGAATGAGATCCAGGTTCTTGTGCACGTCGAATTCCGTGGCTTCTGTGGCGAAAATGATCGAGTCACCCAGCGGCTTACGATCAATTTCGGCCTTGGCCATCACGGAGAAAATTTCCTCCACCGTTTGCCGATTGTTAAAGAAATTGTCGTCGGTGCCGAAGAAGAACCGGATTCCCGAGCGTTTGTAAATTCCTGTGAATTCTTCAACTAACCGTTCCGGGCTGCGGAACCGGAACGTGTCCTGGTTGTACGCCGGAATGGGACAATATGGGCAATGGAATTTGCACCCGTGGGTTGTGACTACCGCCAGGACCTTTGCGTATTTCCCAAGCTTCTCCGCGGGGAGTGGCTCAGGCGAGAGGGTCGTCTTTTTGTGCGGTGGCTCAAACAGTCCCAGGGCATCGAACGGTAGGGGAAGTTCGTCCAGATTCTGCACCAGGCGCTGCACACCCGTGTCGATGAGGTACTCTGGATGGCCACGTGGCGGATCTGGCCGGAAAACCAATCCGTGGATGTCATTGAGCAGGCCCTCCTCTCGCACCCGCTCAAATGCGGACCGGATGTGCTCGCCGGGCAGCTTGTTTTCAAGGATTCGGTCGAGCAGCTCGAGGAGGACGTACTCCTCACCGGTGCATACCACGTCGGCACCTACCGTTCCATCGTTGGAAAGGCCGAAGAAATCCCATGGTTCGTAGATCGCCTTGGCACCACCGGCGATGATCAGCGGGCGCTGGTCGCCCAGCGTCCAGGCATCTCGAATCAGATCGTACGCCCGGGCGCTATGGATCTGCATGCTGGAAACCAAAAGCAATTGAGGGACTTCGCCATCGATTCGGGCTTGGCTGGGACGAATATTCGGATTCCACTGCTGCATCACCACGCGGATCTTGCGGAATCCAGCCGCATACATGGCCGAGGCCAGCGCCCGGGGCGCGCCCGGAATCATGATGTCCTGGACCATCACGAATGGTCCGATACTTGTTCTGCGGTCAAAAGCATAAACGATCAGCGTGGGGATGTCTTCTTTAACAGCCCGTTCCCGCACGCTGCGTTCGAGCTCGCGGTACTTTCCGGGCAGGGTAAAACGGTCGTTCTTGGCACGTTTGGGTAATTCCACTGGAAAACCTCCATAAACACCACTAGTCACACACCTGAAAACCCACCTCCGCCGAGACCAGACCGACCTTCACGATCGCCCGGCTGGAAAAGGCTTGAGGAAATTATACGCGTCTTCCGGCCAATTACCAGTAAGCCATTCCCTATCTGTTGAGTCACCTATCGAATGCCGGCTCCTGTGAAACCATCAAATACCCGGCATCCCGCAGTTCCGGTCAGTTTGGTCACGTCTTCAGTCCTCTTAGCCTCCCGAAAATACGTGCAATCGTCTTTGGCCAAGGCCATCCTGCCAATTTAGATTGTCATTATGAGCCGAAGGCGAAACGCCATGCAACTCCGGTTTGGCTTGCCCCATCCCGACTTTTCCACTGCCGTCACGCGCAAATCGCACCTCGCCGAGACCTTCCGCGGGAGTGAAAACCAGCTCGGAGGGCCTGCCTGTCAGGTCCACATTGCGACGTTGGGCAATCCAAATGCGGGATTTATCTGCCAAGTTCAATTGCCGTAAAAATGTGGCGGCAATTTATGAATTGTCCCTACAACATATTGAACCTTTGGTGTCTGACACATCCCAGCGAAAAATGGATATGGATCAGCGGTTTATTCCTCGCCAACGTCAAAGTCTCGCTTCTCCACGTAAGTGTTATAAGTATCGTATGCCATTCGAATTGCCACAGAATCTGGGATCTGGAATCCCGCGGCACCCACCGGTTCCGAATCGACAAGTGACATCCAAGTCGGCTGCCCGTCCAGAGCAGCCGGCGGGCCACTTCATGGAACATCGCCGCCGCGCTCGCCAAACTCCAGCGCTGGTTGTGGATCGCCGACTATTTCCACCTGGGGAATCCCTGCAGGGGTATTGAGAAGGAAGATACCGGCGACATTCCCTCGTTGTTGACAGAAGCGTCTGGCGTCATTCGGACCGAGGATGAAAAACGCTGTAGCCAGGGCGTCCGCCTCGGCCGCCGTGGGGGCGAGTACCGTCACACTGAGCACCTCGTCGGCAGGATATCCGGTGCGGGGATCCAAAATGTGGCCGAACCGTTTTCCTTTGTGCCAGAAAAACTGAAGGGCTGTACCGGAGGTACCTAATCCCTGAGCTTTCAGCCAGACACGTCCGACCCGCCGCCCTGGGTGAAGGGGATCGCTCAAGCCGATCGGCCATCCCTGTGGGCCTTCCGTGCCCTCGGCTGGTGAAAGTTCCCAGGAGTCCCCCACGGCAAAGACACTGCTCAACCCTCCGTGGAGGGCAAAGTCCCCAATGCCTGCCTCAATAATCACCTTCGCTAGGCGATCTAGGGCGTATCCCTTGCCCACACTTCCTAGATTGAGCGCCACCCCTGGCTTGTGGAAGCGGATGGTTTGCCGCCGAGCGTCGAGTTCCACCCATCGCCACCCGCAGAGTTCCCGCGCTTCCCTGATTTCACTGTCACTTGGAAGTCGTCCTTCCCGCCGGGCGAAGCCCCACACCTGCCAAAGAGGAGCTGCCGTAATGTCGAATGCCCCGTCTGTTGCCTCCCATAGCTGGCGGCAATAAACCAGCAGTTCCCACAGTTCGGCCGACACCTCCACCTCCCGTTGAAAAGCCTCGGCATTGATCCGCCCAAGTTCTCCCTGAGGTCGAAAGAAGGACATCATGTCCTCCAGTGGTTCCAGCAGATCCAGAGCAGTTAGCCCGACTTCAACGGCGTTTTCATACTGGCCCAGGTTAAAAATGACCTGAAATTCGCTGGCCATAGCCCGCCGGCCTAACTGCAACTTGTAGGTCCCGCGTCGCGGAACGGTAGGTCGAGCGCCGGCCGTCTGCGGATTCGGCGTCTCTGCGTCGGCGGGGGCTGCTGTGGGCTCGACGGCATCGCTGAGTTGTCCGCGAGTCAGCCGTCGCAAAAAGTCGCGGCGATTGCTTTCTATTGTCATTGATACGAAAGACGCATCGGTTGCGAAATTGGTCGAAAGTCGGTACGGGACAGGTAACGACCATTGGTTCGGGCATGGCGTGAAGAACCTGCCCACGGATCATTCCGCGGCGATTCACCGGGCGTGTCTATCCTTTGATTTTACAAAACTTCTGCTTTGGCATGCGCAGTTTCAATATGGGCTGGTCAAAGCAGACACCTGGCGTGGGCAAAGAGAGTTAAGCCCGACTGATCAAGTTTCGCAGCTTCCCTTTCCGAATGTGCAGCAAGACGTGCCTTACTCCTGTGATTTTTCCTGGCCGGCAGATTTTCGCGTTTTGCGGAGACTGAGGATCAGTTGCACTTCGCCTACGGGCAGACCGGTTCGATGGGCGATCTCGTCAGGATCGTATCCGTAATCTGCCAGAGTGTAAATTTCTTCAGCCGGTCTGGCTTCGCGTGACGACCCTGCCACAACTTTTGCGTCGTGTTCCCCCGACTGCTCAGCGTCCGCTGGAGCATTGTCTGACTCGCTGGCAGGCCGAGCCGTAACCTCAGGCGGCACGGGGCCCGGCTCTCCACTGGCGGAACCCTGTGGGACATGCGGGGGCTCTGGCGACAAAACTCCAGCCGCCTGCGTTTGTCGAAGCTGCTCGCTCGCCCGGAGGGCAGCTTCAAGGCGTGCGGCCGCCCGATCGGCTTCGCGGACCAGGTTTTCCAGAAGTCCCAGCTTGCTGGTGATCCTTCCTTCGATGTCCCGGGCGAGTTCGTGCATTCGGACTTCCCAATCGGTGACAGTGGAAGGATGGGGCATGTGGCCAGGCTCATGCATTTGGCCGGTGAGATCACTCCGCTGTGTTTCATCGCGAAGAGAGGGAGGGACTTGACGACCGCCGCGACGCTGCATCCGGATGAGGGAAAACCAGATGAAGACGATCGCCAATGCCAACACGATCCACGACAGGGTGCTGTTGTCCAGGGCAATGGGTATTTGAAGCAAAGGCCCCATAATTCCCCTCCCATCAACCACCTTTGCAGGAATGCTCGTCTGCCATCTGTTGTGCACCCTGGTGGCGGAATGCTTCTTCTGCGGCCTCGTAAACTTCCCTCAGGGGGACCTGATGCCGTCGTGCGATCTCGCGGCAGGCTTCAAACTCCGGCGAGAACTCCTGAACGCCATCCGGCAAGACGCGGACCTTACCTCGGATCTCCCCCCAACGTGTCTGCACGCTTGCCACCTGCCGTGGGAGCACGTGGCGTTCGACCGGCCAGAACCGTACCCCCAGCGTGGTCGTTTCCCGGAATAAAAGCGATTCCACGGCGGGCACAAGTTCCTCATTGCAGAGAACGGTGAGTTGCACTCCCGGACGGTTCTTCTTCATCTGGATCGGGGTAGTGAAAAGATCGAGAACTCCAAGCTCCCATAGCTTCTCCAGAGTGTAACCGAGGACCTCTGCGGAAAGATCATCGTAGTTTGTTTGCACGACCCAGATGCGGTCCCGCAGAACTGACGGCGAAGTTGCCTTCGCACAGGCGAGTTCCCCCACAAAAAGGCGGAGGACATTCGGGCGGTGAGGAATGTCGCGAGATCCGGCCCCATACCCGATGCACTGGATTTCCATGGCGGGCAAGGGCCCGAACTCCCGTGCAAACGTCGTAATCAGGGCCGCGCCGGTGGGAGTCGTCATTTCCATTTGCACGTCGCAGGGAAGAAGCGGAACACCTCGCAACAATTCCGCCGTCGCCGGAGCAGGTACGCTCACCTCGCCATGGGCGATGCGGACTGTCCCGCCCCCGGTAGGAATGGCCGATGCGTAAACGGCCTCAATTCCCAAATAGCTGAGCCCGAACACGCTGCCCACAATATCGACAATCGAGTCAGCGGCGCCTACTTCGTGAAAATGCACTTTTTCCAGCGGCACTCCATGAACGCGGGCCTCCGCTTCGCCCAATCGGGTGAAAACCTTGACGGCTTGTTCCTTCACCGTGTCAGAGAGTGAGGATCGCTCAATCATTTCCACAATGTGGTGGAGGTGCCGATGATGGTGCTCGTGCGGAGTGTGGACGACAACCTGGGTCGCCCGAAAACCATTCTTTCGTACTTCCCTAGTTTCTAGACGGCAGTTGGTCAGCCCCAGCGAATCGACGACCTGCTGGATGGCGTCGATGGGCACACCCGCGTCCACCAGCGCACCAAGGACCATGTCGCCACTAATCCCACTGAAGCAGTCGAAGTAAGCAGTTTTCATCGGAGTGCACATCGAAAATGAGTCTACCCGCTGCTGATCGGCAGCGCACAAGAGGTGGACAACTCGTTTTCCTGGAGAATGGTTGACCGTTGGAACCGGTTGTAATCTTCTGCTGATTCTAAACGACCCCTGGGGCGAAACAAGCCCAAGCGTAGTTGACTCATCCCCACTCGTTCCCAATTTGCCATGGCATGCCATGGGTACAGTCCGCCTTCCGGTTTTTTCGCAGGGACGTGCCTGTCACGTCCGATGAACACCGATTGACGCCCCATTCTTTTGTCCCGGGCACGACAAGCGTGCCCCTCCGAGGGATTTCTCGGAGAAGCCTGCTTGGCAGGTCCGATCAACGGCGGTCGATGAGTCATAGGATTTTGCCAAAATGGGGATGACCTGGCCCTGGCACGTGTTGAGGACGGTGAGTTCGCGGCTTGATCGGCCTGGCAGCGGCGTCAATAATGAGGCAAATGGCTGTTGTGGAGCGGTTAATTACTGTGCTGGCGCAACAGGGATTGCGGCACGCGGTTGCTAGGATGCGGTCCGTTTTCACTCATTGAAGCGTCTCTGGGGAATGCCTACGACGGAGGCCCCGACATGAGTCTCTCCCGCAGGATTCTTCCGATCTTGATGCCGGTTGTCGTTCTGGCTTTTGTGGGTTGCCAGGCTTCGAGGAATGAGAACCCGGCGAAAGGCGAGGCCCAGCAATCGTCCGCGGAAGTGAAGCAAACGGCCGTGAAACTGCCCGACCTGGTGGTCGAGGTGGGCGACGAAAAGGATCTCGACGCGATTCTCAAGGAAAACAAAGGAAAAGTCGTGCTGGTCGATTTCTGGGGGACGTGGTGCATGCCGTGCATGGAACTGTTGCCCCATACCCTGGAGCTTGCCGAAAAATATGGCTCCCAGGGACTGGTGGTGGTGACTGTGGCGATCGAGGATATCAATGATCCGCGGAAGGTCGATGAAGTTAGAGGCGTGCTCATCAAACACGGGGCAACGGGCCAGGTACGGGCATTGGTCAGCCGATACGGAATTGGCGAAGAAGCATTCACGAAATTTAACATCGCCAGTGGCGCTCTCCCTCATCTGAAATTGTTCGGCCGGGATGGCACGCTGGCAGTGACCTTCGGATTGGAGGCTGAAAAGCCGGATCCCGAACGGATCGAAGCAGAAGTTCAACGGCTTCTCAAAGAGACGGCGGTTTCCCAGAGCCAGAGCACGGATGGGCCAGAGCTGGTCATCCCAGAAGCCAACTCTTGAGGGGTGTCCCGAGTGCGGAGTCCTTCCCGAGATAGTTTCGGCAAGCTGTAGCGCGTTCCTGGTTTAAGGAAAGTTGCCCGCGACGATGAACGTCGATACCGGTCCTTTAACCGTTCCGAAGTTCTCCGCTCTGAAGCGCGCCGGCCGAAAAATCGCCATGGTAACGGCGTACGATTTTCCGTCGGCTGCGCTGGCCGACCTGGCCGGTGTGGATGGGATTCTCGTGGGCGACAGTGTGGGGATGGTGGTCCAGGGGAAAAGCACTACTTTGCCCGTCACACTTGACCAGATGATTTACCATGCGGAGATGGTATGCCGGGCGGTGCGCCGTGCGCTGGTGGTGGTGGACATGCCGTTTATGAGCTATCAGACGGGAGTGCGGGACGCTCTTATCAACGCAGGGCGGATTCTCAAGGAAACCGGCGCGCAGGCGGTGAAACTGGAAGGGGGGCGGGAACAGGCAGAGTTAATTGCGGCACTGGTTCAGGCGGGGATCCCGGTACTGGCCCATTTGGGGCTTCGGCCGCAGGCCGTTCGGGCTGTGGGCGGATACCGCGTGGAAAGGGATCGAGAACGTTTGCTCGCCGACGCGGAGGCTGTCGAACGGGCGGGAGCTTTTGCGGTCATCCTCGAATGTATCCCGGTAGATATCGCCGCTGAAATCACCGCCAGTGTCGAGATTCCCACGATCGGTATCGGTGCGGGACCCCGGTGTGACGGTCAAATTCTCGTCTTCCATGACCTGCTGGGCTACGCCGCAGGCGGACGCAAGCCCAAGCACGCTAAACAGTATGCCAATTTGGGGGAGATCATCAACCAAGCGCTTCGGCAGTACATTCAAGAGGTCCAGGAAGGTAAGTTTCCCGGACCGGAGCACAGTTTCTCGTGAAATCGAGCGGGGCCGTATCGCACGATTCGTCGCTATTCAGATCTGCAACGATGCGATTCAGGCAGCAGGGCGCCGCTGGGCCAAATACGGGTTGTAGGCCGGATCATTGTACATCTTGAATTGGCGATAGATCTTCATCACGCGTTTGCCGGAGAAGAGGTCGGCTAGCAGATCCGCCAGTGCCGTGCTGAGGTCTTCGTGCTGCTGGTGCAGGATGCTCAACTTGGCCCTGGCCCGTTCCCGATGCTCCTCGTCCACGTCGGTTCGCTGCGTTTGCTCCTCCATATGATAGATGCGAAGCGCAAGAATCGATAACCGATCAATGGCCGCACCCGGCGTCTCCGTGTTCAATTTGGCCCGAGGAAGAGGACGCACTCCCCAAGCGGCAAGGTTGTTGAGAATGTATTCGTCAAGACGCTCAATCCAGTCGTTGCGTTCCTGGTTCAGCCGATCGATTCGTCGCTTCACGGCGGCAATTTCGTGATCGCTGGCGGTGGGATCGCGGGCTTTGTCCTCCTCGTGCCACAAAAGAAAATTCCTCTGGTGCTGTTCGCAAACCAGATTGAGGAAGCCCCGGTAGGGGTTGTCAATCGGAGCGTGGTGCCATCTTTCGGTGCACTCTCGATGCAGATCGGTGATTGCGAACACATCGATCATGGCGGTCTTTCTCGCTCGCCGAATGGAATCTGGTCCAGGTTTTTGCTGGGGTTGACTTGTTTCGAAATCGACCAGATAACCGCCCGACGGCTGCTTTGCAGAAACCACTGGCAACCTCCCTTTTAAGAGTGGCACTCGGAAGCACCTTGTCGAGCTCAACAGGCTCGTGGTCGAGTGCCCACTTTCATATGCTCCGTCTCATCCTGTGCAAACTCTACACCGAAGTGACTCGGTGCTCACAAGACGTGAAGGGGAGTTTAGCAGTATGCGGAGGCTGTGCTCAAGGGCAAAAACAATCCCCCACCGAGTAACGCGCTGCGCCACGGACACGCGCCACGCGTCGAGAGCCGAAAAACTGAAAACTGCTCTTGGCCGATGATTACCATTTTCGTATCATGGGCACGCTTGGGAGTCTCGGCACCTCTTCGGTACATCCGGCTGGAAAACTGGCGGGACAACGAAGGCACAGGACATTTATCGCGGGTCGGGGTTCAGGGAGCGAACCATCGCCACATGTCACGGAGGACCGTCAATGGAAACGATCAAAACCATCGGCGTCCTGGTCGTTCTGCTCGTCGTTGGGTATCTCGGTTACAAAGCCGTAACGACTCCCCCGCCAACGCCTCCCCGTGACGATGACGCCCATCCGCCACCTGCCACGAGTAATCTCAATGTACCCATCCCGGAATTGCCCGCGGAACTGGCACAGCACTCGGGAAATGCCCCCGCCGCAGGCAGTCAACCAATGAGCGGGGCCGCTTCCGATGCAAATCAGGTAGCGGCCGGCAGACAGCCACCCCCGGCGTTTATGGGAGGAACAGTTCCTTCCTCGAGCGACCCATCTCCAGCTTCCTCCCCGAATGTTGCTGGAGATGGAAGTCGGAATAAAGACGGCCAGATGGCTTCCCTGACCCCGCAAGCAGCCGTTGCCAGCGCGATGAGCCGGCCACCCGCAGACGTCCTGAGCCCGGCGGGAGCAATCGGGATGCCCGACGTTTCTAATACCGCAGGGAATGCGAATCCCAGGACCGGGGAACAGCAACCGCCGGATTCTTCGGGTTCTCCATCAGCGGGTGACATTGGGCAAAGCGGGATCCGCAAAGAATTTGCTGAATTCCTGGAAGCCGCTTACCGGAAACTGGATCGGGGAGAATTCTCTCAGGTCCATACGGTGCTCACGGCCTGGTACGCTGATCCCCGGTTGACTCCCCAGGAAGACGCGCAACTGACGGATTTACTTGACCAGGTGGCGGGCACCGTCGTTTTTTCCCGCCAGCATTTGTTGGAAAAGCCGTATATCGTTCAGCCGGGGGATACCCTCCAGTCGATTGCCGAACGCTACAACGTCACGCCCGAACTGCTCGCCAAAATCAACGGCATCGCCAAGCCAGAAGACCTCGTTCCCGGGATGACGCTGAAAGTTCTTCGCGGACCGTTTGATGCCGTCATTTATCTCCACCGACGGGAACTCGTTCTCATGTTGCAGGGCAAATATGCTGGTCGATTCCGCATCGGAATCGGAACCGATGCCCGTCAGTGTGAAGGGAGCTATCAGGTCCGCGAGAAGACTCGGTTTCCCCGGTATTTCAGCGACTCTGGTGTTTATGAGGCGGGAGACCCGCGGAACCCGCTGGGGCCGAAGTGGATCGGCCTGGAAGGACGCCTGGGAATTCACAGCACAGACGATCCCGCCCAATTTGATAACCCCCAGGCCCCTGGTTCGATCTTTGTTTCCGCCAAGGACATGGAGGACCTTTTTGACATTCTGACGATCGGATCGCGAGTGACCGTGCTGCCGTAATGTGATGCTGTATGGCGAGCCTGCAACTTCGGCGCCAGTCAGCGCTGCCCCAGGCCGCACGATTGTCCGAGTCTGTCCGGTGCCCTTGGTTTTCCGAACGAAGGACCTCACAATCAGGAAGGACCAGTGAACATGCGGGAGAGAGACCAAGCATCCGGTTGATCGAAAGGGAAGGCTCGACGAATGTACGATCGAGAACAATTGCACCGTTTGATTCGTGAAAAGGCACTCCGCTTCGGCCAATTCACGCTGGCATCGGGCAAAACATCAACATTTTATCTGGACTGCAAGCAGGTCACGCTTGACCCCGAAGGGGCCCGGCTCATTGGGGAAGGTTTTCTGGACCTGCTTTCCGAGTCTCGGCCGGACGCCATCGGAGGCCTGGCTATCGGGGCCGATCCGATCACCGCCGCGGTGGTCACGATGTCGGCGGTTCGCAAAACACCCATTCGCGGATTTATGGTGCGGAAAGAACCGAAAGGTCATGGCACCCAACAGTTCATCGAAGGACCAGTTTTTCCGGGCGATCGAGTGGCTATCGTTGAGGATGTCATCACCACGGGAGGTTCCGCGCTCAAGGCGGTTGAGCGGGCGGAAGCGTACGGTTTGAAAGTCGTCCAGGTGCTGGGGATCATCGACAGGTTGGAGGGAGGATCGGAGGAGTTCCGGCGACGGGGACTACCGTTTGCCAGTCTTTTTACGATCCGTGATTTCGGCATTGAACCAGCATAGACCATCATAAAATCGTGCGTACGGACGGCAGACAGGCAGCCGCGGCGGAGCTTCTCAACGAGGAGTGTGCCTGCTCGCCATATCTGAACGGATTGCCGATCGAAGCGCTCGGGTTTTGACAGGTAGGTGTTCTGTTCGTCAGTGAAATGTTTGGGCTCGGGACACGGAGGGTCGTTCCATGGAACATTCACTGCATGCGGACTTGAAGCGTTTTTATGCAGGTCCAGCGCCGTCTGTGGAGGTTGTTGTTGACGGCTACCGCATCGACGCCACCAGCCATGGATGGTTGATTGAGATTCAGCAGGGGCCACTCTGGGCGATTCGAAGAAAAACCCAGGCGCTTTTGGACAAACACCGCGTGCTGGTCGTCAAGCCGATCGTGATGACCAGAACGATTGCCCGGCTGGAAGGAGAGGGAGGCCAGGTGATCTCTTACCGCAAGAGTCCAAAAGAGGGACACCGGTGGGATGTGTTTGAGGATCTTGTCCATTTTGCCAAGGTGTTTCCCCATCCCAGGCTGCGTATCGACGTGGCTTTCGTGGATGTGGTGGAATACCGTTATCCGCGGCAGCGCCGCTCGTGGCGCCGTCCCCCGTATCAGCTCGCCGACCGCCAGCTCGTGCAGGTGCGCGAGACGGTGACCCTTATGACACCGGATGATATGCGTCTGCTCCTGCCGGAGCTTCCTGAGGTGTTCGACAGTGCCGACCTTGCCGCGGTACTCGCAGTTCCCCGGTGGCGGGCGCAGCAGGTAGCGTATTGCCTGCGGGAAACGGGAGCCGTGCAGGTCCTGGGACGTACTCGTCGCGGCTGGCGATATTCGTGGCGGCCGACGCAACCCGCTCCCGTCGACCGCCTTTCCCTCCTGGTTGCTTAATGGCGCCGCGTTGCCCAATATCTGGGCACAAAAGTCCCTATCTTAGGCAGTGATTTTCCGGACCTTGTCTGTTTCGCGCGCGAAAACAACATGACATTGACGTTCTGCTGTCGCCATGCATGCTTAGACCATGCTTCGGCGTTTGTCGAATTTTTTGGCATAGAACCTGCAATTCCATCAACATCCTGGCTGCGGCTGGGGTAGTTGGAAGGTACAGTTTGGTTTTCAGCGTTTACCGATCGGGTACTTCTGTTGTCCAAGAGCAAAGCGAGGAGAAGGTATGACCCCTAAGGAAGTCATCGCATTCTGCCGGGAGAAAGGCGTCAAGTCAGTTGACCTGCGGTTTATGGATTTTCCGGGCGTGTGGCAGCATTTCACAATCCCGGTGACCGCACTTACCGAGGATGTTTTCGAAGATGGGCTTGGATTCGATGGCTCGAGCATCCGGGGATGGCAGCGGATTAACGAGAGCGACATGCTGGTCCTGCCTCAGCCCGACACGGCCGCTCTGGACCCATTCGCGGAGATTCCCACGCTCATGATGATCTGCAACATTCAGGACCCCGTGACCCGCGAGGACTATTCCCGGGATCCACGGAATGTTGCCCGCAAGGCGGTCAACTACCTCAAAAGCCTTGGCATTGCGGATACCTGTTACGTTGGTCCGGAGGTGGAATTCTTCATTTTCGACGACATTCGCTACGATCAGACCTCGCACTGTGGATATTACTTTGTGGACAGTGTGGAAGGTGAATGGAACCGCGGGCGAGACGAGAAGCCCAATTTAGGCTATAAGCTGCGACATAAGGAAGGCTATTTCCCGGTGCCGCCCGCCGACCAGATGTTTAATATCCGCAATGAAATGATGCAACTGATGATTGAATGCGGGGTTCCCGTGGAAGCCCAGCACCATGAAGTGGCCACGGCTGGTCAATCTGAAATCGATTTGCGTTTCGACGAGCTCGTGACCATGGCCGACCGCGTGATGGTTTACAAGTACATCGTCAAGAACGTGGCGCGGCGGCATAACAAGGTGGCTGTCTTCATGCCCAAGCCGATCTTCGGGGACAACGGCTCCGGGATGCACACCCACCTCTCCCTGTGGAAGAAAGGGCAGCCGCTTTTCGCGGGAAGCGGTTACGCTGGGCTGTCCGATATCGCACTTTACGCGATTGGTGGCCTGTTGAAACACGCGCCGGCACTTTGCGCCTTCACAAATCCAACCACCAACAGCTACAAGCGGCTTGTACCGGGATATGAAGCTCCGGTCAATCTCGCCTACTCCCAGAGGAATCGTTCGGCGGCCATCCGCATTCCCATGTACAGTGCCAATCCCAAGGCCAAACGGATCGAGTTCCGATGTCCCGATCCATCGTGCAACCCCTATCTGGCCTTTGCTGCCATGCTGATGGCCATGATCGACGGGATTCAGAACAAGATCCATCCCGGGGATCCGCTCGATAAGGACATCTACGATCTTCCGCCGGAGGAACTTCAGAACATTCCCAAGACGCCAGGGTCGCTGGAAGAAGCACTCAACGCCCTGCGGAATGATCACGAATTTCTATTGCGGGGTGATGTATTCACACCGGACGTGATCGACACCTGGATCTGGTACAAGATGACGAACGAAGTGGACGCTATTCGCTTGCGTCCGCACCCCTATGAATTCTGCCTCTACGCGGATATTTGATTTTCAATGGGCGACGCCCCTGCCAAACTGTTGCCCCAATAACCATTGAAGTTTCGCCGGTCCCGGGTGAATGTCGCGGCAGCTTACCCGGGACCGACGTTTTGTATGTCTGATGATTGGTTAACAGCCAGGCGCTGAATGGGGCCAGGTTTTCTAAAAGAAAAGACGGCGTGAACCGATAGCTGGGGTTCACGCCGTCCGGAAAGTCTTTCAGTGAGACAATGCTTTTGCCGCCGAGTTATTTCTGCATAGGCACCAATTCGATTGTGATTTCATTTTGACCGGGCTTAACTTCCACCACCTTTTCCTTGGGGACCAGACCGGCGTACGGCGAGGGCTCCGGTTTGTCCTCGTAGGTCTCAGCCCCTTTGGAGACGGGAATATAGGAGACCTCGTGTTTGCCTACCACGGCACCGTCACCGTCGGCATACGTGCTGAGGACAAACGTCCCGTCGCTTTTGACTTCTCCTGTGGCCGGTTTGCCGAGTGAGCCTTCTTTGGCGCCGGGAACCTCGATCGGACGGAAGCGGATGCCGCCACTTGTCACCGGCTGGCCATTGTAAATCACCTTACCACGGACAGGCGCCACCTTGTACTCGGCTCCAGATTTTCGTCCACAACCGGCCAAAATCAGAAGGCCAGTCGCCACGGACAGCACACATACAACTGCCAGTGATCGCACTTTCATCTCAGACACTCCTCCCTACTGGGGCGATGGTGAGACCTTGACCTGATCAGCCTCTTTCGAAATTCAACTCGATTGAATATCTACCTTGGCGGTAAAGCTACCACACCAGGGCGGGTTTGGCAACACGCCCTTTAAGGGAATGAGAAAGGCGGATGCAGGAGTGCACCCGCCCGTAACTGTCCGATCGATCAGTTCGACTGCGCGATTGACCGTCTGGCGGAAATAATGCCAGGTCTCCGTTTGCTTTGCGAGTTGTTTCTAACCGTTACGGAACCTGAACCGGGTTACCGTCGTTGATGGCGGCCAGCCGCTCGTAGAGGACCGTGTCGATTGTCTCGGAGAGGAAATGCACGGAACCGTCACCAAACAGGAAATTAGCACCACCCGGATGCTTGCTGCCAAACGCGAAGTCCGAGAGGGTAATGTTTACGACGGGGGTGGTATCTTTGCTGTTGATCGGGGTGTACTGACCCGCGACACGAGCCCAGGAGGAGATCCGCCATTGACCCGCCCAGTCGTTGTTACCACCTGCCCACAGCGGGAAAACGCGGTCGATCATCGTCCGGGTAACGTTCCCTGATTCCGATACTTCTCCGATCGCGATGACATTGCTGGAACCGTCCGTAATGTCTGCGAAGGTTGTCACGTAATGGTAGTCGTTCGTCTGTGCCAGCCGGAACATGCCGTTCTGACCAGAAGCCCCGCTGGGCTGCGACCAGCTTGGACCACCACCCGTGGTCAATTGAACATACCAGGGGGTATCGCCACCCAGGCAGCAGCAGTAGTTGGATTTCCCGTAGCCGTTGTTGTCCTGCTTAGGCAGAACGTCGCTCGGGCAGATGTACACGCTGATGATGGTTTTAGCACCCTGATTGTTGGCACCGGTCGGATTACCGTGGTTGTTACGAACCTGCGTCCACCAGTTGTAGGTGTCCGTGCTACGCACCGGGTGGCCAGTGGGTAATGCCGGGGAAACTCCCGGAATCTCCCGAATGGCCCCGTGTACTTTGAGGTTGTCACCCCCGGGGATGTACACCAGGGCCGCACCGCCACTCACCAGCGTGTCGTACATCTGTTTCTGCTCCACGTAGGGGAGGATGTACGCACCCCACGCGTAGTTGTCGTTGTCGTCGTCCGGCTGACCGATCGGAAATACGTTGTTCACATCGTGGAAATTGTGAATGGCCAGACCCAGTTGCTTGAGATTGTTGGTGCACTGGCTCCGGCGCGCCGCTTCGCGTGCTGCCTGGACCGCCGGCAGCAGGAGGGCGATCAAGATCCCAATGATGGCGATCACCACAAGGAGCTCGACGAGCGTAAACCCTTTGCGTAATAAGAGTTGCGGAGACTTCGTCATGAAACTACCTCCATACCTCATGAGACAACCTGTACAAATACAAAGACGGCATGTCACCTGCGCGCAACGGGCCCACGAGGGCTTCCGGAGTGAGCTGCTCACGAGAAAGACGATGGCTTCCGGAGTGAGCTGCTCACGAGAAAGACGATCGTTCTTTCTGTTCCGTTTTGGGGGACTCGTTAGGCGTGAGCGAGCGGGTTTAACTGCTTCTAACGCTATTCTAGTTTATACTCTCCATGATGTAAACGGTTTGGCTCGCACAAAGTTCCGCGGGCCGAAGTAAAAAAGAATCGTCATAATACGTGCACTGTGCAATCATATAAGAAACATAGAATATTTCTCCTGATAACTTGACATGAAGCGCGTTTTTGCGCATGACGCCATGTGATGAGTCAGTGGGCTCGTCTTGCTGCCGGAAGGTCAGTCCCAAGCAATTGGGCAGGTGAAGATCAGTAGCTCACCACGGATTTGCACCAAACCTTACCAGCCTGGCTGGTTCGGTCTGCACTTCGGTGGCACATCCGACACACCGACTTGTCGATGCTCAGTATGCATGTTTATTGAAAAAGCGTCTTCTTAATATGGCTCTGGCAATAAAACCGGGGCGCATTAACGCGCCAATTATCTTTCAATTTGTTTTACGGCGGCTAACGACACCACACCCGAGTGTAAGTAGCCCCGGCAGGCGATTATTGAGCGTCGGCCGACAGGTCTGCACACACCAGTTCCTCGTCATTCCGGTTGAACACGTGTCGGCCTGCGAAAGCCGGATGAGACCAGGTGACTCCCTCTCCCCGGGGAAGTTGTCCCCTGGTGGGACGCAGGAGCCGGGCACGCGAGATGATATCGATACCCTGGGGGGACAAGCGTGCAATGATGAGTTCTCCCTGATCGTTGAACATCCACACGCGATCCGCCTGCTGGACCATGTGGAGCGTGCCCCACCGCAACTGAGAGGTTAATGTGGTGTTTTCCCAAATTCGGTCTCCATTTTTGGCGTCCAGACAGCGAAATTGCCCGTAGCTGTCCACTCCGTAAATCCAGTTCAATTCCAGAATCGGGCTGGACATCAGGCAGTGGAGGGCGTCAGTCTCAATTTCGTTCTTCCCCTTCCGCGCCCAAAGTTTCTTTACGGTCAAACGTTCTGGGTCGAGCTGAAGCATCAGCGACCCATCATCGAAACAACTGATGAACAGGCGACCGCTGGCAGGATCAAACACAGGCGAAATGATGGCGTCAATCCAACGACGATGGGTGAAAGGGACCTCCCACAGGATTCGACCGGTGTGAGCTTCCAATCCGGCCAGGCGCTCGCCAGTCCACACGACAACCACATCGTGCTCTCCCTGGCGTATGGCAATGGGGGCGGAGTAGGACGCGTCGTCTTCCAGCGCGGTCCAGCGGACTTCTCCTGTCTTTCGATCCAGCGCGACAACACAACCCTCGCGAGCCCCGATCTGCACGATGAGCAAGTCACCCACCACCAATGGAGCGGCGGCCACGCCCCAGGTAGGCACACGGACCTCCCAGTCGACGCCTGGTATTTTCTTCCAAACCACTTTTCCCGTAGCCGCCTCCAAACATAGGAGATGGCCCATGGTCCCCAGCGCGTAGGCCAGACCCTCGTGAATTGTGACAGACGCGCGGGGGCCGGTCCGGTAGGTGACGTTTTTATAAGGGCATGGATAGGAAAATACCCAAAGAGGTCTTCCCGTGCGGACATCGAACGCCAATACGCGCTCCTGTTCTTCGGGTTCTGTGAGACGATCTGTCACAAAGACCCGGCCATCGGCCACCGTGGGTCCTGAATATCCACCGGATATTTTGGCCCGCCAGCGTAACTTGATTTCCGGGCCATCGAAACGATCGATAATCCCCGTTTCCCGCCAGACGCCATCCCGATTGGGACCCCGCCATTGAGGCCAGTCGTCTGCGTACACGCTTTTCATCACGGCTGAAGGCAGTGCAGAAAGGCCAAGTCCGATCAGCGCCGTAAGAATAATGAAAAACCTCTGGGACATCATGCTATCGGTCCTTGCTCGGTGGCTCGTTTTCGCGAACCGTGCAACAGCGACAAGAACGAATTATGATAGATTACCGAGTGGTGAGAAGTCCCCAGGGGAGTTTGCCAGCCTTCGAGAGTTTCCGGGAAAGTGCGTTTCTCGCCTTGAAATCTGGCTTCCTGTCCTTTAGCGGTGGTGCAGCGGCTTCGGAACTAACCTGGCACAGGAAACGTGTTGGCCGGTGAGGATGGTCCTCCCGGCGTTCCGAGTGGTTCGTCCGATTTTACCAAAAGGAGGAGGACCGATGACGCGCAAAGTTGTGTGGGGAGCGGTGGGCGCCGTGCTGGTCATGGCGCTGACCGCCGAGGTGGCGAGTGCCGGGCTGTTTCGCCCGGGTCCAGGGCTTTTGGCCAGGCTGCGTTGTCGCCGGGTGAATCCCGCCGTCCTGGCACTGCAGGAGGAGCGAGCCAAAGCCGAACAAGCGAAGAAAGAGGCAGAAGAGGCTAAGGCCGCCGCGGAAGCCGCGAAGCGAGAGGCTGAGGCCGTGAAAGCCGCCGTGGAAAAGGCTCTCGCGTCGGTTCGTGAGGAAGCCGCCAAGGCCCTTGAAAAGATTCGGCAGGAGACGGAAGCTGCTCTGAAGGCGAAAGCGGAGGCGGAGACTGCGTCTGCCAAAGCTAAGGCCGACGTTGCAGCAGCCGATCAGGCCAAAGCCGAAGCCGAAAAGATGAAGGCAGAGGCTGCCAAGATGATGGCAGAGGCCAAGGCCCTCATGGATCAGGCTAGGGCCGAGATGGCAAAAGTGGAAGCCGCCAAGGCCGACCTAGCCAAAGCTCAGCAGGCGCTGCAAGCAGAGCAGCAGAAGCTCGAAACGGCCCAGGCCGATTTGGCCAAGGAAAAGGCGGCGGTGGAGAAGGCGCGTCAGGAGGCCGAGGCCCTGAAGGCCGAAGCCGAAAAGGCCAAAGCGGAGGCTGAAAAGAAGTCGGAGTCAGCCGCTCCCAGCCAGGCCGCCCCATCTGCCAATGAATCGGGGAGCCCAGCTCAGCCCGCTCAGTCGGCCGAAAACGTCTCCGGCGCCGAAGCTGGCTCTGCGGGGGCTTCGGCGCAGGATTCGCCCGCCCCTTCAGCGGCCAGCAGCCCGTGAGTCCAGCACCTGTGTAAAAGCCGCCTGAAGGCGGGAGTTTCCCGCAGGCCCGGTGGAGCCGCGAACTCCACCGGGTTTTTTGTTGCGCCGATACGTACTCCCCAAAAGGCGGCCGGGAAAAGAAAGCGGTTTTCAAAAGAGGCTGGATATTTCATCCTGGCCTGATATATTCAAACGAATCACTCCAGTCTCGAAGATTGTGATGAAGAAAGAGAACACTGCGGATTATCGAAGGGTTTTGCCATGCGGTTAGTTTCCTACGTCTCACCCGAGGGGCCTCGGGCAGCGATTGTCCGTGATGGCGAGATTGTGGATCTCCATCAAAATGAACCGGCTCTGCCCACGGATCTTGGCGCGGTTCTTGCCATGGGAGAAGATGCCTGGTCGTTTCTCAGAAGGGTGGAGGACCAGGGAAAGGCTCTTGGCGAAACCGTGCGGCTAACAGCCCCCATTCCCAAACCCCGAAAAGTTATCTGTGTGGGTCTCAACTACGCGGACCACGCTGCCGAGACGGGCGCCACACCGCCGCCCGAGCCCGTCATCTTCAATAAGTTTCCCACCACCATCATCGGGCCAGAGGAAGCCATCCATCTGCCCAGCGACTCCCGCGAGGTCGACTATGAGGCAGAACTGGTCGTCGTTATCGGGCGGAGTGGCCGTCGGATTCCAGAACAGGAGGCCATGAATTATGTGGCGGGGTACATGTGTGGCAATGACGTGTCGGCACGGGACTGGCAACTCAAAAAGCCGGGGGGCCAGTGGCTGCTCGGCAAATCCTTTGACACGTTCGCTCCCACCGGACCGCACCTGGTGACCAAGGACGAAATCGAGAATCCGCACGACCTGGGCATTCGGCTCATTCTCAATGGAAACGTCATGCAGGACTCGCGGACGAGCCAGTTCATTTTTTCGATTCCGCGGCTTATCGCGTACGTGTCCCGTGTCTGCACTCTGGAGCCCGGCGACCTCATCTTCACGGGGACCCCCGGCGGTGTTGGCTTTACGAGAAATCCCCCCGTCTTTTTAAGGGCGGGCGATGTTGTGGAGGTGGAGATCGAAGGGATCGGCAAGCTGAGCAACCCGGTGGTGGCAAGTCGACTGGCAGACGCGTGATGGCCGCAGCCGCCGCTGATACTCCGATCTCCGTTTACCCAATTCGCGAAGCCCTCGGAGCTCGGGTTTTGCGTTCTGCCCAATCTCGCCGACGAATTCCACGTGGGGTTGTGACAGGAGCGGCTCGATGCATTCTCGGAAATACTGCAAATCGGCCTTGTCCACCTTGGCGGCGATCTTGATTTTCATGCCTGCGCGCCGGGCGATCTCAATCGCGCGATCTGGTCGTTTCTCCGGAGAAATTCGCCCCAGAAAGGCCACATAGTCCCCCTTCGGATTCGGATTGAAGAGGCACACGTCTGCAGGCAGACCATGGTAAACCGTGCCTACCCAATTCGCGAACGGTATTGGCCGCCGCTGATCGTTCGAGATGGAAACCACCGGCATGTGCTGAAATTCCCAGAAAAACGGTTTCAAATCGGAAAGATCCAGGCGGCCGTGAAGCGTGGTCACGGTCTTGTGGGCGATATCGCGGAACAGGGGGAAGTGGATTAAATCGACATGAAAATGCAGGATGTCGAACTCGCTGGCTCGCTGCCGCACACGCTCCAGTTGCATGAGCATGTACGGAAGAGGTTCCTTGACTCGTGGATTCAAGCGAATGGCACGATCAATGCAGGGGACGAGTTCTGCCGATGTGACGGAGTCGCCGCTGGCGAAGAGCGTCACTTCGTGACCCTGCCGGACGAGTTCTTCTGTCAGATGTCACAACGCCCTCTGGGGGGCCGCCATAGAGTCGCAATGAGGCATTTGAAAACCTGGGTGGAATGCCACGGATCACGCACACAAATTTCCCTGCTATCGCGTTAGCACGCACGAGGTGAAGAATCTATGGACGTTACACATCTCCTTCCCGTTTGTGAGAAAATCGAAAAAAAGCGGGCACTGCCATTTTCGCAGTCCCCAGTGCCAAAATGACCACCTCATGGGCTCCCGATGTCGCCGTTACGCCGGGAGCTGGAAACACCCTTAGAGGGAGGACCCTCATTCCCGGACCGGTTTGTCCTGGGCGGACGGCCCATTATTCTTCGCCGGCCCGCAGTCGGGCGAGGACGCTGTAATCTTCCAGCGTGCTGGTGTCGCCCACGGTCTCGCGACCCGCGGCGATGTCCCGCAGCAGGCGGCGCATGATCTTGCCGCTTCGCGTCTTGGGGAGAGCCGTTGTGAAGCGGATATCGTCGGGAACGGCCAGCGCCCCGATTTGCTGCCGCACGTGATTCTTCAATTCCTGACGCAGGGCGTCGGAGGGCTCATACCCTTCAGCAAGGGTTACGAACGCACAGATGGCCTCGCCTTTGATTTCGTGCGGACGGCCGACGGCTGCTGCCTCGGCTACGGCAGGATGGCTGACGAGAGCACTTTCGACTTCGATCGTGCTCAAACGGTGCCCGGAGACGTTGAGTACATCGTCGATCCGGCCCATGATCCAGATGTAGCCGTCCTCGTCGATCCGTGCGTTATCCCCGGCGAGATACTTGTGGGGCACATCGGACCAGTATTGCCGCTTGTAGCGTTCGTCGTCACCCCAAATACCGCGGAGCATTCCCGGCCAGGGTTGCGTGATGACAAGCCAGCCGCCGACACCCACAGGTACCGGCTTGCCGTCCTCACCGACGACCTCCGGCACCACACCCGGTAATGGGAATGTCGCGCTGCCCGGCTTCAGAGGAGTGCAACCCGGCAGCGGAGAGATCATGATCCCGCCGGTCTCGGTCTGCCACCAGGTATCGACGATCGGACAACGACCACCGCCGATCTTTTCGTAGTACCACATCCAGGCTTCCGGATTGATACCTTCACCGACGCTTCCCAGCAGCCGCAGGCTGGACAGGTCGTGCTTTTCCACATGCTCATCGCCCCATTTGATGAAGGTGCGGATCGCGGTGGGTGCCGTGTAGAGAATGTTGACTTTGTACCGTTCGATGATGTCCCACCAGCGATCGTAGCCTGGCCAGTCTGGAGCACCTTCATACATGACGATGGTAGCCCCGGCGGAGAGAGGACCATAGACGATGTACGTGTGTCCTGTGATCCACCCAATATCCGCCGTGCACCAGTAGACATCCTCATCGCGGATATCGAAGACCCACTCCATGGTCTTCTTGGCATACAAATTGTAACCCGCCGTGGTATGCTTGACACCTTTCGGTTTTCCCGTGGAACCGCTCGTGTAGAGAAGGAAGAGCGGGGCTTCGCTATCCATCGGTTCGGCCGGACAATTCGCGGAGGCATCCTTCATGAGTTCGTGCCACCAGAGGTCACGGCCGTCCACCATGTTGATTTCTTGACCCGTCCGCTTGAGAACGATGCACTTCTGGATCGTGGGAGACTTTTCCATCGCCCGATCGGCATTCTCTTTCAGCGGCACGATCTTGCCGCGCCGCCAGCCACCGTCGGCTGTAATGAGAAGCTTCGCCTGGGCGTCGTTGTTCCGTTCCGCCAGTGCCTCTGCAGCAAATCCGCCGAACACGACCGAGTGGATGGCCCCAATCCTCGCACATGCCAGCATGGCGATGGGTAATTCAGGGACCATCGGCATGTAAATGGAAACGCGGTCCCCTTTCTGGATACCCAGACTCTTGAGGACACTGGCAAACTTGCACACCTCGCGATGGAGCATTTCATAGGTGAGGACGCGGACGTCGCCGGGTTCACCCTCCCAGATGTAGGCGACCTTGTTGCGCCGCCACGTATTGAGATGCACATCGAGACAGTTGTAGGAGACGTTTGTTTGGCCGTTCTTGAACCAGGTGGCAAAGGGTTCGTTCCATTCCAGAACTTTTTCGTAGGGCTTGAACCAATGGAGCTCTTTGGCGTACTCGCCCCAGAAGCCCTCTGGATCATCCTTGGCCCGTTGCCACATTTCACGATATTGTTCCATCGACTTGATGCGGGCCTTGGCTGAAAACTCGGGCGGGGGCGGAAATACCCGGGTTTCCTTCATCACGTTAACAATCCCGGCCTGCGACATGAGCAACACCTCCCTTCCGCGTTGGTTCGGAAGATAGAACGAGAATTGGACACCACCACGCTAATCAATTCCGCTTGATTCTAGAAGTGGAGAAAACGGCTGTCAATAATGGTGCCCACTGAGACATTTCCCCTTTTCCTTTCGCGTTCACAGTATCCCACGTAGTTTTTTCAAAAATGGCAGTGGTTTGGTGGTATCCGCTTCAAGAGGGGATTGCCATAGGTATTTCGGTTTAGCACAATAGCACCATCCGTGGTTCGTGGGCCGGCCTTTTCCCGGTTACGGGGTAAAAGCGACTCGGCGATCTGTTATGGCCCATCAGCATGCTGACAAAGTTAACAAAGGAGTCGAGGAACTGACCATGGCAACGGGCGTGCATCCCCAGGTGATTCTTTCCGGGTTTGCCGATGAGGCGGCGATCAACAAGACTGCCATCGAGCAATTTGTCGCGTTCGCAGCTCTCGGGTTGTCTTATTACAGCATTCGTTTCATCGATGTGGGGCAGGGCGTGAAGAACGTCATGAAGCTGACGCCCGATGAGGTTAAGCTGGTGTGTCAACTGCAAAAGGATTACGGGCTGCAGGTGTCCTCGCTCGGCTCTCCCATCGGCAAGATCAAGCTGAAGGATGTGGAGGATGGAACGAAAAACGTCTACATCCCGTTTGACAAGTATCTGCAGGAAGATGTCCGCCGGGCATGCGAACTGGCCCAAACCTTCGGGACAAAGCTCATCCGCGGCTTTTCTTTCTACCATCCCAAAGGCGAGGATCCCAGACCCTACCTCAGTGAAGTCATCGATCGATTGGGCCGGATTGCCGACGTGTGTCGCGACGCCGGGCTGATTTTTGGCCTGGAGGTCGAGGCCAATCTGGTCGGCCAAAATGGGTATCTGCTTGCGGAAATCTATCAGAAGTTGCAGCACCCCTCGCTGGTTCTCGTTTTTGATGGGGCCAATCTTGTGGTGCAGGGATACACGGCCGCGGAGATCTACGATCAGTACCTGGCCATGAAGCCGGGTCTCGGATGGATGCACATCAAGGACTATCGGCGTCCCCAACGCGACGCCAAAGGGGGACACGTGGACGAGGACATGCTCAAAAACTTCGTTCCCGTTCACCTGGGCGATAGCGGTCATGAGGTCATTCTGCGAGATTTCGCTTCCTACATCCCCGAGCTGGAGACGCGGCTTCGCGCGTTCGGTGTTCCGGGGGTCTTCCTGGATTTGGAGCCGCACGTGAAAGGGGGCGGCCAGTTCGGTGGATTCAGTGGACCAGATGGCATGGGCGTCGCCTTGCGAAGTCTCTGCCGACTTCTCGACTATGTAGGAATCGGCTACCACCTCCGCGATTTCGAGGACATTCGGGCCGCAAGAGGATTCTGACGGTCTCCGCGGACGAGGACTCAGAAGGCCCGCGCAAAAGTCCGGAGGAAAGACTTTTTCAACCCGCAATTTGGGTGGCCAGGTTATTTATGATGGCCGGGCAGCAAAGTCTGTTGACGTTGCGGGTGCTTGACCGACTCCTCAAAGGGCGGTTGGACGGCGGATGGAAAAAATAGAGAAGGCGTCAAACGGGGGAACCGCTTGACGCCTTGTGTTATTTCCTCGACTTTGGAGAGCCGTGCCTGTCGGCAAGGTTCAGGTGGCGAATGGATTTTCGTTGGCAGGAGGTTGTGCCGGCTGCTGAGGAGCCGGTTGAGGCGCTGGCTGGGGTTGCGGCGGTGCGGCCGGAGCGGGCTCCGTGCTGAAGGGATTCTCCTGCGCCGGGGCCGGTGGTGCAGGCGGCTGCTGAGGAGCGGGCGCAGGCGGCGTCGCCGCGGGAGGCTGGGCCGGCGGTTGAGCAGGAGCCGTGGCTGGCGGTTGAGCGGGGGCTTCAGCGGGTGTGCTCGGGGCCGGTGAGGTCACTTCGGGGATTCCCACCGGAGGAGTTGATCGGTCAAGCACCCGGGCCTCTTCCCGTCGCAGCTCTTCGTAGCGGGCCCGTCGCTGCTTTTCCAGCTCGACCATCACCGCCAATCGGGCCTGTGTCCGGTATTCCTCGATGAGGAGTCGCTGGCGTCCCTGAATCCGTTCCAAAGCCCGACTGACATTGAAGAACTTTGTGGCGGATTTCATCTCCAGCTCGGCCCCTTTTTTGAAATCCTCCTTCGCCTCATCCTCTCGACCCAACTGGAGATAGGTCAGGCCCCGAAAATAATAACAGCGGGGGTCGTCACTGCCATTTTCGATAGCGGCATTGAAATCTTCGAACGCGCCGGAGTAGTCTCTGGCAAAAAACTTATGAACGCCTTGACCATAGAACTGACTGAGAATGCTGTCCTGTGCCATCAATGAGGCAGCACCGACAGCAACCCCTGCCGCGAGGACGCAAAGGATTGTCCGCAACATTGAGCTTACTCCCGAGGCAGAATGTTTCCCACAATTGACCGGTGCTAAAAGCCGACGTCCCGTGCCAACAAGTTTCCCCTCACTTTCTTCCCAAGCCAACCAACTGCGCCCGCTCGGGTGATGTCAAAGCATTCCATCCACCCGTTGTCATCGGGGAAAAGGCCCAACCTGCGCCGCCGGTCTAATGGCCATCGTAATTAGGAAAATAGGGCCTTTCAAGTGTCTCCCGATGTCTGCACAGTCTTGGAAGAAAGGACAACGCGGATAGGATAATCCTATCGAAGCAAGATTGCAAGCACCGGCAGCCTGCGATCTTGGTTCTGTGTGAAAATGGATTCAAGCAACCCGCATCGGGCAACGTCTGCGTGCCAAGGGAGATTCTGTTACCATAAGACAAAACGGAGGACCGACGCGGCCTAAATCTGTCATGTCGAAGAACATCGAGGAAGAATATATTTTTGATTGCGCGCTATTTGGTAATACTTGAAACGTTGTCCCGGCGAGAACTGCGGATGGCAACGGAGGCGTTCAAGATATTATGACACCACCAACAGGCGTTTTGGGCACCGGCAATGCGCATAAGGTCAGAGAGCTTCAGGAACTACTTGCCGACACTCCCGTACTGTGGCGCTCCCTGGCCGAGTTTCCGGGAATTCCCGAAGTGCCAGAAACCGGACAGACTTTCGCCGAAAACGCCCGGCTTAAAGCGGTCGGGTATGCTCGGGCGATCGGACAGTGGGTGCTGGCGGAAGATGCCGGTCTGATGGTGGATGCCCTTGGGGGAGAACCAGGAGTCCTGTCCGCCCGATACGCTGGTGAACCGCGGGACGATCGCAGAAATATTGAACTTTTGCTCCAGCGACTCAAAGATGTTCCCCCGGAACGCCGGACCGCCCAGTTCGTCTGCCATATGGTACTGGCCGACCCTGCCGGTCAGATTGTCGCCGAAACCACGGGTTTATGCCGAGGACGGATCACCGACGCACCACGTGGTGATCATGGATTCGGTTACGATCCAGTGTTCGAGATTCCCGAATATCACCGCACGTTTGCGGAGCTTGGGCTTGCGGTGAAAGGGTGTCTCAGCCATCGTGCCCGCGCTGCCCAGGCGATGGTGAACCACATCAGACGGCTGGTGACGTCCGGCCGCTGGCGCGGCGAATGAGGAGCATGAGAAGGCCATTCGGACAACAATTTCCTATCACAGAGGGATTGTGTCACGATAAGCCGCCGGCTGGCCCATGCACCAAATTTGGCAGAGCGCATCCAAGCGTCCCTTTGGAATGGGCTTTGAGGAAGCTCAAGGAACACATAAACCCGCGGCAAAGCATGACAGGTCGATTCATCGCTGCCTATGGTGTGATCGCCCTTGGGTTGGTGGGTTTGGTTTGGGCATTCTGGAGGCCCAAAGAGCCCGCGGCAGACTTTTCTTTTTGCAATGGCACGGAAATCAAAACCGTGGACCCAGCGCTTGTGACCGGGCAGCCGGAGGGCAGGGTGGTTTGGGCGATTTTTGAAGGGCTGACCACCTACGACCCAAAAACGCTTGCGCCACGTCCCGGAGTGGCCGAAAGCTGGGAGGTTTCCAAAGACAAGAGAGTTTACACGTTTCACCTTCGCAAAAACGCTTACTGGTCGGATGGCACGCCTTTGACGGCCGAGGATTTTCACTGGTCTTTCCGCCGCCTCCTCCATCCGGAAACAGCCTCGGAATATGCCTATGAGCTGTGGTACGTGGTCAACGCGGAAAAATACACCTCCGGGCAGGTCGAGGTGGGGGATCCCGTCGAGATCGAGTTGAACGAAAAACCGCCGGGAGCTCGTCCTTATGCATCTGGTGTGATTCTGCGAGGCAGGCTTGTCGCCATTGAAGCTGGGCCAACCGGAAGGATGGAGAATCAAGCTGAGGCATCGCCGGTTTACGTGGTGGAGATCGACGGTCGCAAGGAATATTTCCAGAAACCCGAGCGGGAGGGCCAGCCGCCACGCGATCCACGGGCCCGCCCTTATCGGTGGTTACTTTTCGACTTTGAGCATGTGGGGATCAAGGTGCTCGATCGATTCACGCTTCAGATGACACTCAACCATCCGGTACCGTACTTTCTTCAGATCATTGGCTTTTTCCCGATGATGCCGGTGCCCCGGCACTGTCTTGAGAAATATGGTTATCCCGCCTGGACCAAGCCCGAAAACATCGTCTCGAATGGGCCATTCGTGCTGCAGTACCGCCGGATTCGCGACCGGATTCGGCTGGTCAAGAATCCATGGTATTGGGATCGCGAGAATGTTCGGCTGAATACGGTGGATGTCCTGGCGGCGGAATCGGCCATTACGGGACTCAATCTGTACATGACCGGTGCCGCGGACTGGATTCCCGTGGTTCCCAACGAAGTTGTGGGAGAACTCCTCCGGCAGAAGCGGAAGGACTTTCAGCCCGCTCCCTATCTGGCAGTGGAGTACTACATCGTCAACACGCGTCGGCCACCGCTGGATGATCCCCGCGTGCGCCGGGCGCTAGCCCTGGCCATCGACAAACGTGAAATCATCAACCGGATTCTTCAGACCGGCCAGGAACCTGCAATGAGCTTTGTTCCCCCATCAATTGCGAATTACATTCCCTATCAACCACCGCAGATGCCGGAGTACGACCCCGCAACCGCCCGCCGGTTGCTTGCCGAGGCCGGATATCCTGGCGGGAGGGGCTTTCCCAAGATCGAAATCCTGTACAACACGCACGAATCGCACCAGGCTATTGCCGAACTTGTTCAGGCCCAGTGGAAAAGAAATTTGGGAATCAACGTGCGGCTGCAGAATCAAGATTGGGCCCGGTATCTGGCCAGCCGACGACAGGGCGAGTTCTGGGTGGCCCGCGCTGGATGGATTGCTGATTATCTTGATCCGAACACGTTTTTGGAAATGATGACCACGGGCAATCCCAACAATCATGGGGGCTGGAGCAACGCCGAGTATGATCGGTTGATCTCCCGGGCGCAGGTGGAGGTGGACGAGCAGCGTCGATTGGCGTTGTTTAAGGAGGCGGAAACCCTCCTCCTGGAAGAAATGCCAATCCTGCCGCTCTATTTTCCGGTTACCCGAGCCATGGTTCGCCCATATGTGCGCGGATATTACGGCAACGTCTTGGACATCCATCCCCTAAAGGATATTTGGGTGGATGTTTCCAAAAAGAGCGGGAAAACAGCCGACCAGTGACTTTGTCAGACGGGTTTGACGAATCGTGCCGTCATCTGCCTTGTCAATTCGAGGTATTTCCGTCCGTCTTCCACGGATGGCTCGATCTCGCTTCCTTCGTGCCACTCGTTCCAGGAAGTGATGAGAACCCAATCGGGGTCGGCAGCGATGGCGGCCTCCCATTGCACGGTGTAGCTCTGCCCGTCGTAACGTTCCACTTTCAGGCCGGGCTTGCGGATCTTGGTGTCGTCGTATCCCGGGATGACTGTGAGGGAACTGATTCGGCCGGCGTCCCGGGCGAGCTTGACCCACCGTGGAAACGTTTCTTCGCACCAGGCTTTCACCTGCTCGAGAGATTTGCCGCGAAGGTGTCCCGCCGTGCTGTAGGTATGGAGTCCATCGAACACCTCAGCCGCCTTGGGAGAGAACTGATCGCCCTGGAAAATTGCTCCTCGGCTGAAGGATTTATTGACCATCTGGATGACCTCTGCCCAGGCCGCCACGCCGATTTCACCGACCGCTCGACCGTAAATGAAGACGACCGGTTTTCCTTTGACCTGCAGCCAGGCCGGATGAGCCGCATATTTCTCCAGGAGCCGCACAATATCCTTGGCCGCATTTTCCGGGGTTTTTGGCTGGCCGGGAATCGTTTCGTAGTAGATGGTTACCGCCAGGCCGTGTTCAGCGGAAATATCCAGGATCCGCGGCACGGCCTGATCCTCGAAGGAGCGATGCCCCCACCAACTGGCAATCCAACCCGTTAACCCTGCTTCCTTCGCCCATTGGCAGTGCTGGCGGATGATTTTTGGGTCGTGGGAATCGTATGGGCCAAGCTCCGGGTAATGGGTGCTCGAGCCGATCGTTTTAACGTTCTCGTCAACATCTCGCCAGTGACTCCATCGTCCACTTCCGCCGGTGGCCGCTGGATTACCATACCACGGGTAGTAGAAGGCCAGGACGTGTCTGGGAATCTCACGGCTTGAAACCGCGGGAGCTTCTGCCCCGTAAAGGGACGCAAGACTCTTCCCACCCAGTGCTAACGTGCCCAAAGTTCCCATCTGGCGGAGGAAATCGCGTCGCGTGCTCATGGTTTTTTCTCCTCACGGTCAAGGGACATACGGAAATCGGGGAAAACCTGCAGGGTGCGCAGCGGGAACGCTCCATCCTGCGGACAGAAGCCAAACAGGATTGGCTGTCCGCCTCACGGTCAAAATGCCATGTACAATAAGGCGGGTTGTTTCATTGGATTTCGATTTCGTACCACAGCGTCCTGAATTGGGGCCCTATTTCGACAACGGCCTGATCGCCACCAGAAACCGTCACCGCGTCCCTGCGGCGTCCCGCCTCGTCGAGGGCATAGACTTTCACGCGGCTGGACGAAACCGGCAGCACGATGCGAGCCGGCACTCCTTCGCAGAGGATCGGCTCGTCGCCCCAGCGGCGTCCCACGGTCACCCGATCGCCCTCTTTACGGAAGTCCCAGCCTGTATTTTGGGCCTTTCCCGTAGCAGCGAGGAGGATTCGGCCAGGCCGATCAAATCCGTCCCCTTTGATAACGGTGAGCGAAACGGTCGCCCAACCCAGCTCCGTTTCTCCAATCTGAATCTGGATTCCATTCAGATTGAAAGTTCTTCCGGCGGGGAAACCGGTCACGAGTTTCGTTTTCGGCGAGTTGACCAGGAACACCCCGGCGCCGGGCTGAGAGACATCCCAGCAGATTTGTTGCGTATCGGACAGGAAAACCTTCTGCTCCGCGGACAGCGTGGGTGGTGGCACACTATCGCTGGGTTCTTTCAGTGCCATGGCCACCCGATGGAGCAAGCTCAGGTTGGCGGGAATACCCAAACGGTCGGCGGTCAGCGCCCAGGGATTGAGTGTTTCTCGGAGGATGGATTGTTCCTTTTCACGGGTCATGCCCACGACCACAGCCTGGGTGGCGGGTTGCACATCACCCCGGTAGAACATGGCGACGCAGGCGGGCATGTGAACGAGTTTGGTCACCTCGCTTTTGATGTCGAAGAAACCCGTGATTTTTCGCGGCTCGTAATCTCGACTGTGGCTGTAAGTGAAGCTGAAGATTCCATCCCAATCCTGAAAAGCCCCAAAAGCCGCGATCATCGGAAATCCTTCGGCGGCGTATTCGTTGGGAGCCGGGTGGTTGTATTCGCTCACGGTGAACGGCAAACCTTCGACACGCCGACTGGCGAGTCCGGAAAGTGTGCCTCCCGGCTGATTCACGAGGGCCAGACTACGCACATACCAGTTTTCCGGATCCCATGGCCTGCCGGGGAAAACGGGATGCTGCCAGTAGGCATGCGAGTCGATGTAGTCCAGCCCAGCTTGAATGTGAACTGGACTGTAGGAGAGTTGCGTTCCCGCGACCAGCGGCTTCAGCTTGAGTTCCTCCTTCAGAAATCGGTACATTCCCCACCAGTAGTCGCGTTCGAGCTCCCACAAAAAATCTGCGAAGTCGGCCCGGGCGGCGGCCGTCATTTGCGGTCCGCGAGCAGGAACAATGGGAACCGTCTGATCGGCGAGGGATTGGCCCTCTTCCAGGCCGATGACCCCACCCGGCCGGAGTGACACGTCTGCCAGTTCGTACGTCCCGGGACGGAGTTGGCTGAACGTGATCCTGGCATTTGGATCATCGCGATCCGCCACAAAGCTGAGGCGATATTCCTTCCACTCGGCCGAGGTTTGAACATCCGCGGAAAGGCCGAGACGCTGCCAGGGATCGTGGTTCATCATGCAGTTCACGTCGATCCGGCCCGGTTTGTCCGCTTTCAGCCAGAATCGGAGAGTGTACACCTGACCTTTCTGAACTGAAAAACCGCCCTGGCTTAACTGGGGGATCCAGGTTTCTTGTCCGTTGCGGATGACGCGCAAACGCAAGGCGGGTTTGCCCTGAAAGCCATTCGGAATGACCTCGGCGACGACCTCCGAGAGATTGTCACGCTGGAGGTTCCACACCTTTTCCCACTGGCCGGAAAAGTCACGATTTTTCAGGATTTCCTCGCCCAGGGGTTGACGCTGGGCATTCCACGCTTTGCGAAGCGCGTCGTCACTGCCGTATTTCTTTTTCAGCCAGGCATTCCACAGCTTGCGGAGTTGGCTGGCGTACGGCTCGGGCAAATGATCAAACGCTCCCTTGCGGTACTCGTCAAACGCTGCATTTTCGTTATTGATTTCGACCATCGCAATGGCCGGTTCGTTGATGTACGCCGTGCCGGTGTAGGGATTGACGTGCGTGAGCAAATCGCGGGCATATTTTTTCTGGTACTCGATCATCCGGGGTTCAAAGTTGTCGATCCCTTTATCGTAGTTGGGGAGGCCCTCCACCGCGGGAAAGCCTTCGGCCGGGCCAAACTCCCGGGACACATGCAGATTGAGGTTGGTATAGATCCCGTGCAATTTCAATTGATAAATCAGGTAATCCAGCTTATCCAGCATTTCGGGATCAATCGTCAGCTTATTGGGGCTTTTACCCCAGATGTGCCGATTGTCCATGTGATGCATTCGCACACAATTGATCCCCAGGCTGGCGAGACGCCTGGCAAGGCGTTCTGCCTCTTCCTTGGTTGGGAAGCAGGCTTCAAAACAGAGGTTAGTGGCCCACAGCCGGATCCGCCCGGCATCTGTCACAAAGTGCCCATTTTCCGCCCGAATAAACCCGTGCTTCCCAGCGGGACGGTCAAGCCATTCTGAGATGTTTGTGATGCTGTCCGTTGGTTCGTAGCTCAGGACAAACGGAAAGAGCTTGCCTGGAGTTGCCGTTTCTTCTCCCCGAGAGGGTGTTGCTCCGAAGCACAGTAGCCCAAGTAGCAGGATCAGAATGCAATCGAACGCAACGTTTCGCCTCATGGTGGGACCTCTCTTGGGTGCAGGATCTTATTTGACGGTTTGCTGATCCGACACAACATTCTCACGGCGGACGCACGGTGTGCTGCCGCAGGCAAGAGGTGGCATGCGAGAGTTGATTATAGGCTACAAACTCCAGCCATTGCGATAGGGTGGATTCAGGAGGGCATTAGCTTCGTCGGAGTTGGTGAACCGCAGTTTTTCCGCATCCCAGAAAAGTTTTTTCTGGGTGCGAATGGCAATATTTCCCATAAGTACAACGGCTGCGAGATGGGCTGCATGATCGACGAAATTACTTCCCGGCGCTGGGCCACCTTTACAGGCCTGGATCCATTCCTCGTAGTGGCCGGGCGAACGGGGAAGCATCTTGGGTGGGTCCCCCACTTCTTTGGCCCGCGATTCCGGCAGGAGGCGATCGCCCCACAACATCCCCTCGTCACCGACGATCAGGGTGCCGTCCCCGTCGAAAATGTTTTGATCCCCCAGCGCCTTGGGAATCGGTGGCATCATTCCTCCGTCGTACCACCGCAGGACGATTTCCGGGCGATCTCCCTCTGGAGGGAACACGTAGGTGACGATCGAGGCGATGGGGGCTGTTTCACGAGTGATTTCCGGCGGAGCGCTCCAGTGCGTGGAACAGGCCTCCACGGAGACCGGCCACTTGAGCTTCAAGGCTTTAAATGCGGCGGAAAGATTGTGACATCCAATATCCCCCAGAACACCGGTGCCGAAGTCCCACCAGCCCCGCCAGGCGAAGGGATGATAGCACGGGTGGTAAGGACGCTCCGGTGCCGGTCCCAGCCACAGGTCCCAGTTCAGGTAATCGGGCACAGGAGGAGTTTCTTTGGGCCGGGGAATGCCTCGTGGCGAAATATCGGGACGACGATTGGACCAGGAATGGATTTCACGGACCTTGCCGATCGCTCCCGACCAGATGTACTCGCAAATGCGGCGTGCTCCCTCCGAGGCCTGACCCTGGTTCCCCATCTGCGTGGCTGTTTTGGCCTGAGCGGCCAGCTCTTTGATGGCGAGGGCCTCACCCACGCTGTGGGTTAACGGTTTCTGGCAAAACACGTGCTTGCCCAGCTTGAGTGCCATGGCGGTCACCACGGCATGATTGTGGTCGGGAGTCGCCACCATAACGGCGTCGATGTCCTTTTGTTCTTCCAGCATCTTCCGGAAGTCGGCATAGATTTTGGCGCCAGGATACTGAGCGGCGACCTGCTCGGCAAAGCGGCTATCCACATCACAGATGGCCACCACGTTTTCCGTTTTGGCAGCCTGTGCGATGTCGTGTCGTCCCATTCCCCCGACACCGACCGCTGCCACATTGAGCCTGTTATTTGCGGAGGGTTGACCCGGCTCGAGTCCCAGTGTTTTCGCTGAAACGTACATCGCGACGGCTGCGCCAGAACCTGCCGCCAAAAAACTGCGGCGGGACATCGCGGAGGGATGCGTGTGGGCCATGGTATCGTCTCCCATCAACAAAGTGTGGTGCACGTGTTGGTTCAGTACGCGACGGCATTGTAATGGAGACGATGGCCGAAAGAAAGTCACCGGGCCCAGGGACCCCTTTGCCAAATGGATTAGCAAGAGGTTATCATGATGGGGCGTTTGGACTTGTTATCCACAAGATGACACTTCTGGGATCAATCGCGAGGAGGAGACAGCTATGGATCTGACACGTCGCGAATGTCTTAAGCTGGGGGCCGCAGCCGCCCTAACCGTGGCGGTGAAGAAAACGTCCTTTGCGGGACTGGAGCGCAAAAAGATTCCGGTCGGGGTTCAGCTCTATTCCGTACGCCAGGATGCGGCCAAGGATTTGCCGGGAGTGCTCAAGGCCATCAAAGAGATGGGCTACGAGGGCGTGGAATTTGCGGGTTACTATGGACACGACGCGAAGACCATTCGCAAATGGCTGGATGACAACGGCCTGAAATGTTGCGGAACGCACACGGGCTGGGACACACTTCAGCCCGATAAGCTGGAAGCCACCGTTGAATTCAATCAAACGCTCGGAAACAAATATCTCATTTGCCCGTGGCTGAACCCGGCTGAGTTTGCTTCCAGCAAAGAAAAAACGATTGAGTTTGCCAAACGTTTCAATGAACTGGCAGAGAAGGTGAAGGAAAAAGGAATGCTCGTGGGCTATCACGCACACGGGGGGGACTTCAAGAAGTTGAATGGTGAAACGGCGTGGGAGATCTTCTTCAGCCATACTGTCCCCGAGGTCGTCATGCAAATGGACATTGGTAACTGCCTGGGCGGTGGCGGGGATCCCTACGCGATTCTTGAAAAGTTTCCAGGCCGGGCCAAGACGATTCACCTCAAGGAACACGGTGGACCGCAGGGAGCAGTCATTGGAGAAGGCGAGGTCAAATGGGAGTGGGTTCTCCATTTCTGCGAGACGAAAGGCGGGACCGAGTGGTACATCGTGGAACAGGAAAGCTACGCCGTGCCGCCGCTGGAGGCAATCCGGAAGTGCCGCGAAAACCTGCGGAAGATGGGTGTCTGAACCTCCTTGTTTGATCGTGTGATTGTTTTCGAGAAAGAAAAAGCCCAGGGACTGTTAAGGGTCCCTGGGCTTATCTTTCCGGTTGTTCGATTAGTTTTGACTTGCAGAAAGAGGTTTTTCACGCGGGCCGTGTCGTTTTTCGCCGTCTGAGAATGGCCAGGGCGGCTGCACCACCCGCCAGAGCAACCAGTGCCGAGGGTTCCGGGATGGGCTCAATGCTGTATCCCAACCGGCGAATGAGGATGTCCTGATCGATGGCCTTTTTCACATAGACACCCCCCGCCACGACTTTTTTGATCTGTGGGTTGGGGAGAGAAATCTCCACAGTTTTCCAATCCACGAACTCTTCCAGATAGACCCATTCATTCCAGATGAGGTTGTTGGCAGCATCGAAGGCCAGAATGAAGCCGATCTCATCTGGATTCGCCCCGCCGTAAAAATCGTTCCGGTAAAAGTCCATGGCGACGTAGGAGACGGGACTGTCAAAAACGGCTTGGAGGTTGGCCCACTTGCCCCGCCAGGAAACCTGATCGGTGTTCACTGGTGGTATAACGTGCCAACCAAAGAAGTGAATCGTGCTGGGGTAGTGGCCTTTATCGTCCACGAGAGCGAGGACCCGGCCATCGGGGGGATTCTGGTTTGTGTTGCCCAGCACTGCGGTGAGAGTCACAAACGGGGGCGTAATTTGTGAGCCCACCGCGTAATCATCAGGGTTCACCCACACGATTCCTGCGTGGGCGTCCTGGCTGCCCCAGAATGACAGACCAGAAAGGACGACAAACAAACCCAGGACTCGAAACGTTCTCATGACTCTTCTCCAAATGCCTCTCGAGCTCTGTTCCGGAAAACGTTCTGCCCATCTAACTGATTTTACGTGCGACATTCATCTCCACTAACTCATCCATATTAACCAAACCTTCTCGTGTGAATCAAGAGAGAATGAGAAATTGGGATTGAATGCAGAAAATGCGAAGATCGTTTACTTCTAATGGGGGGTTATCTCGGTTTTGACAAGTCAATGCGAGACAGCCTCGTTGAATTTTGACGGCTGCACCCGTGGAAAAGTTCCCCCCGTGTGAGTGAAAGCGTTTCTTTATGTTTCTTACACCATGCAAATTGTGCAATATGCCAGGTTGGTCTCAAAGTCATTTAGACGATTGATCCCATCGAGAATTCCGGCCTGCGCCATTTCCCGCAGAAACTGCGTTGGTCAGGCCCATTCTCTCGGCTCGGGGCGTTGTATATTTAGAGGTGGTCCGTCAAAAACCGGAAAACCAAGTCGGGGGTCTGATGTAATGACAAGTAAAATGATCAGAAAAAGGTTTATCTGGGCTATTGTCAGCTTTGCGTTTGTGCTCAGTGGGGGGGTTTACGCGGTTGAGGCTGAAGAGGCGGGTCGAGTCAGAACGATCACCATAGCGGTCGATCGCTACGGTCCGATGGATCAGCAGGCCCGAGCCGCGCTACAGCAGCAGTTAGCCGACGCGGTCAAAGTGCTCCAGGCGCAGGCGAACGCCACCCGACTCATTGCCAAGCTCGTCGGCCCAGCCGTGGTGCATATCGAGGCAGAGGTTCTTGGCCGACGTGCCCTTCAGCATGGGGCTGCCCGGCCGGTGGAAGAGGCCGGCTCCGGCATCCTTGTCAAACTGGCCGGAAAGACGTGCGTTTTCACCAATCGCCACGTCATCGCGGGGGCGTCTCCGGAAAAGGTGCGGATTTCGCTCGCCGATGGACGGATCATTCAACCGCTAAGAATTTGGTCGGATCCAGAAACGGATGTGGCTGCGATGGAAGTCGGGGTGGAGGATGTCGTTACGGCACCGTTGGGTAATAGCGATGAGGTGGAAATCGGCGATTTCGTCCTGGCGTTTGGAAGTCCCTTTGGGCTGAGTCATTCCGTCACGTTCGGCATCATTAGCGGTAAGGGTAGGCGGGACCTGGACCTCGGTGACTCCAACGTCCGGCTCCAGGACTTTCTCCAGACCGACGCGGCCATTAATCCGGGAAACAGCGGAGGACCGCTGGTCAACCTCAACGGCGAGGTGATCGGTATCAACACGGCCATCGCGAGTAGTTCCGGCGGAAATGAAGGTGTGGGTTTCGCGATCCCTATCAACACATTTCTGTTTACGGCCAAGCAACTCGTCGAGAAGGGAACCGTGACGCGGGCCTTTTTAGGGGTCACGCTTGATGCCCGGTTCGACTATCAGGCCGCGCAGCAGGCGGGTTTACAACAACTTGTAGGGACGCGAGTTGTGACGGTCACACCGGACTCCCCGGCCGCCAAGGCGGGGCTTCAGCCTGGCGATATCATTTTACGGATGGACGGGAAACTCATCGAAAACGATGCCCACCTCATCACGCTTGTCAACATGAGTGAGGTGGGCAAGGAAATAACGCTCCAAGTTCTCAGAAACGGCCAGATGCTCGATGTGAAGGCGGTTCTGGTAGCCCGTCCGCAGAATCCTGCCCAGGGATGAACGCCCTATGCATTGCGTCCGACGGGTTTTACCGTGGTGGTCTTGCGGGGGACGAGCTTCGGGCAAGGCGGTTCATCGATGGCCACACCGCACTTGCGTAAAGAGCACGCAATGGCCGTTTTGTGTTCACCCTGCGCCTGGGCGAATCCGGCCTTGAGGACGCCAATCGCATTGGGGCCGGCGACGCGCTGGAGAGCCATCCGCACGTCTTCACCGAGATCGGCATCGAGGAGCAAGGGCAAAGCCGACGCCTGATCGATCTCCTCATCCTTAATGATTTCCGAGAGCATCCACACGATATCGCGGCGGAGTTGCAGAGGGAGCCGGGTATCGCCCAGCATTTCTCCGAGGGTTTCCACCACCGGACGCCGAAGTTCTTCTCTACCGGGTGCTCCCACGTAGCGAACAATCTGCCACATCCCTCGGTTCGCTGCTCGAGAGATTTCCAGCTCTCCTTCGGCGGCAAGATCGGCCAGGGGACGCAGGGCGGCGGCACCAAGAGGCCCCGCAGCCAGCCAGGCGTCACGTCGAACAAACGGATCCGGCGATTTGAGCAATTCAACCAGTTTTTGCACGGTCAATTCTTCCATTGTTGGCTTCCCTTTATTGCTAAACTGTTCATTTTCGGCTCGAAAACGAACGGCGCTTCTTGATCACCTGTTCCGATCAGAGATGGTAAGGGTGCCGCTGGGGACGCACCATCAGGCGGCGGGCTTGCTCGTCACCAATAATCTCCTGTTTGACGGGATCCCAGTGCAGCTTTCGCCCGAGCATGTAGGAGAGGTTGCCAAGGATGCAGAGGAAGGCGACTCCCACGCCAGCTTCGACATCCATGATCGTTTTCTTGCCGGTGCGAATTCCCTCAAACCAGTCCTCAAAATGGCCAGGGCTTTTGTAGACATCCTTGGCCCCCGGGGGCGGGACCCATTCACGGACCTTTCTTTCCACCCAGGTACCACCGTCGCCACCCCAATGGACCATGGTGCCTTTCTCGCCGCGATAGACGGCGCCATAGCCGGGCCGTGTAATCTTGCCACCCGGCTCTTTTCCCGTCCGTTCCTCCGGCGGGACCGGTTCTCCGGGCTGGTTCCAGGTGAGTATCCAGTCGGGATTCTTGAAGACATACGTCACCTTCATTTCCACGCAGGAATCCCACAGACCTTCTTCGGGTGGAGTTCCGGTGGCTTCCACTTCCACAGGACCTGTGCCGTCCGCTCCGAGCCACCACATCGCGCAGCTCATAACGTGGGCGCCGCGGTCCCGAATCTGTCCGCCACCTGATTCCAACAGCCAGCGAAACACCCCATGCAAATACCGCTTGTTATAGGGTCGCCAGCGCAGCGGGCCGAGCCACAAATCCCAGTCCAGCTCCGGTGGTGGATCGGAATCGGGCGTGTGACTTTTATCGACTGGGCTTGGATAATGCCAACAATCGACCCGATAAACCCGCCCGATGTTGCCGTTGACGAGATACCGGTGTGCCAGGTACGCTTCGGGCTGCGAACGGCCCTGGGAGCCGATCTGGCTGGCGATCTTGTTTCGCCGGGCCGCTTCGATCATGGCCTTTCCTTCTTCGATGGTGCAACAGGCGGGTTTCTCACAATAGATGTGTTTGCCACATTCAGCAGCATGGACGAATTGCACGCCGTGCCAGTGATCGGGTGTCGCGATCACCACGGCGTCCACGTCCTTGCGTTCCAGGATGTAGCGATAGTCACGGTACACGTCGGCCTGGGGACCCACGAGTTTGGAAGCCTGTTCGAGTCGCGTATCATCGACATCACAAATGGCCACGTGTTCGCACAGGCCGGCGTCTCGCAGCCCTCTCATTTCGCCGTATAACCCTCGTCCTCTCCCACCCATACCGATATGCGCGACGCGGATTCGCTCATTGGCGCCGGGCTTCCCATTGGACGCGAGGGCGCCGGGGGAGATCAGTTCTGGAATGGCCACACTTCCGGCTGCCACTCCTAGTCCGGCCGTCTTCAGAAACTCGCGGCGTTTGACTCTTTTTCCATTACCGGGCATCACAAATCCTCCATTGCTAAAGAACACGGCCAGCGGGCTGGGGGAGGCCTTTGGCGCTGGTGCGATCGACGGCATTACTTTATCCGCTCAAGCAGCGCGTAGCAACAACCGGGAAGGAGGGTGCGTGACAAAATCCCCCCCTTTTGGTGGGCAACTCTGCGCCGTTGGCCACAGGCGGCGGTCACGGAATTCCGTGGGTCAACCGCCGGTCAGAAGCTCCTTACGGAATCTCGGAGCCTGATGAAGCGGGCCGGCTGTGACTCGCCAGGCTTGTCGTAACTCATTGTCGAAGAATAACTTGCAGCTTTGCCCGGGACTCTGTGGGGAATGCGGTGGCACAGTTGGCGCTCAATTTGCTTAAACCAAAGCAGCCCTCCCACCAACGACCCGCCTGAAACGAACTTAGCGCTTGTGGTCAGGAGTGTGTACAATGATCTGTGTCCGAAAATTTCGCAAGCGAGCTCGTTCGGTTGGCCGCCGTCGCGGTTTGTTGCCGAACGTGCTTTCTCGAAAAGCCGTACTGAAAATGGACGCGCTTGCTGGACACCAAGATTGGCAAGGTCAGGGGCCGCCCCGACCGGAATGGTCCGATGAGGACCTCATTCGCGAGTACCAGATGACTGGTTCTCCGCAGGCGTTTGAGGAACTGGTCCGTCGGTACGAACGCGAATTGTTCAATTATTTGTGCCAGTACCTGCGCGACCCGGAAATGGCCGAGGACGCTTTCCAGGCCACTTTTCTTCAGGTCCACCGCAAGTGTCATCAATTTGACGCAGGACGACGGTTCCGCCCGTGGTTGTACGCAGTCGCCACCAACCAGGCCATTGATGCCCAGCGACGGAGCCGCCGTCATCGCTTGGTGAGTCTGGATCAGCGAACCTTCGGCCAGCTGACCGAGAATGAGACAGGCGCGTTGGTGGACATCGTGGAAGGGGCGGAGCTCGACCCCGAAGAACGACTTGAACTCAGTGAGCGTAAAGAGGATGTGCAGCAGGCCCTGGAACACTTACCGCCCGCTCTGCGGGAGGTGATCCTTCTGGTGTACTATCAGGGGCTTAAATATCGGGAGGCTGCAGAAATTCTCAATATTCCGGTGGGGACTGTCAAAAGTCGCCTGCACTCCGCGATTCGCAAACTTGAACATCATTTAAAGCTGCCTCAGTCGCCAAGCCATGCCTGACCATCTGGAAGCCCAGTTAATCGGCTACCTCCTCAATGCACTGGATGAAGAGGAGCGCGAGCAACTGGAAGCGGAGTTGGCTCAACGGCCAGGATTACGGCGGCGCCTGCGACAGTTAAAGGAGTTTTTTGAGGTTCTCGACAAAACCCGGGAGGAGTGGATACCACCGGAGGGCCTGGTTACTCGGACCTGTGCCCTTGTGGCTCGGGATCGGGTGCGGTGCGGTCAGCCGAATGGGCGGAGCGGTCCGGTAGCGGCCCGTGCCGTAGCCGGAAACGCCTCGGGAGCCACTTACCGCTCAGGCAAGGTCGGTTTCCGGTGGGCACCTTTGGGCGACCACTGGGCTGGGGAACGGTCTTCGTGGTCGCTTCTCGATCTTCTCGCCAGTTGCGTCGTCATCTTTTTGCTGGCAACCCTCCTTCTGCCGGCTCTGGTGGAGACACGATTCCACCACCAGGTGGTTGCCTGCCAGGAGAACCTTCACCGGCTGTACACCGCGCTCGGTCATTACCACACACTTCACCCGGAAGTTCGTTTGGCCGCCTTGAATGGACAAGATGTCCCGTTTGTCGCCCTCGGTGCTCCTTCCCTGGTACATTTCGGTTACGAGCCGCAGGGTTGTCCGGGTTGGTCCGTAAAACAGGTGGGTCGGGAAATTCCGGGAGAAACCGAGCTGGCCAGCCTGGGAAGTCCCATGGGGTACGCCTGTGCTCCCTGGAGCTTGAGTCCTTCCTCCCCACAGATCGACGGAGAAATGGTGAGTCTTCCCAGCACGGTCATCTGCCGCGATGCACGCGTTGCCAGCGTGTGCGGGAGTCGATCCTGGAATCACATGGGCAGGGGTGAGAACTGGTTATTCGCCGACGGTCACGTCCAGTTCGTGCCCCAGCCAGCCGTGGTGGCCTGGGAGCGTCCGACTTTTCAGACCATGGTCGAGCAAGTCTCCATCAAGTGACTTCCGGACGTCTCGATTCCTCATCGTTTTGCTTCACAGCGTTCTCTGAAGTCGTTGCCCCATTGATTGTGGACGGCTCTTCCGGAGGACCGAAGCGGTCCCCAGGTCGAAGTCGGTAACCTCGCAGGAACTCATCGGCGGACATCATTCGTTTTCCTGCTGGTTGGAGCTGCGTGATCACGACGCCCCCCTGACCGGCAGCCACCACGATTCCTGACTTATCGGCCTTCACAACGGTTCCCGGTGGGGCGTCAGGCGGGATTTCACTGGTCGTCGAGACGGGGCCAAGAATGATTTGGAGTGGCGGCTTGCCCGGCCGATGCCAGTAGGTGAAGGTTTTCGGCCAGGGTTCCATCGCCCGTACCTGATTGCGAATGGCCTCCGCAGGCCGACTCCAATCCACCAGCCCATCGGATTTTTTCAGCCGGGGTGCCCGGGAAGCCAGACGAGGATCCTGGGGCAGGGCTTCGAGGAGTCCCGCTTCCAGGTTGTCCAGGGCGCGGCGAACAAACCACGCGCCCAGCTTGGCCAGCCGCTGTTCGAGTTGGGGAGCTGTTTCATCGGGAAGGATTTCGATCTCCCCTTGAGCAATGATCGGGCCAGCATCCACCTGGGGCGTCATGTGGATGACGCTCACGCCGGTTGTCTTTTCGCCGTGATAGATGGCCCAGTTGATTGGCGCGGCGCCGCGATACTTGGGAAGCAAGGAAGCATGGAGGTTGATCCCCCCTAACCGTGCCGTGGCCAGTGTCTCGGGCGCTAGAATCTGCCCATAATCGCAGACGACAAGCAGGTCGGCGTCCTGACTGGCGAGAAATTCTCGGGAGGACGGGGTGTTGATGTCCTCGGGGTCAAAAATCGGCGTGCCATGAGCGAGGGCAATTTCCCGCAGCGGGCTGGGAGGAACAGGCTTTCCCCGGCGAATAAGAGGGGCCGTTACCAGGCACACCACTGAATGATGAGTGCGGTAAAGCTCCTCAAATGTGGGAACGCCGAATGGACCTGTACCAATCATGATCAGCCGCATTAGACCGCGCCATCCTCGTTTGCAGAGTTATCTGGCCAATGTGAGCAAGAAATCCTTATTCTTTCGCGGGATACCGCAAGGTGTCCAGTCGCCAGCCTCAAGGGGGAGATGTTCGGCTGGTTCCCCGCGGCGGGGAGCAGTTCTGGTGCCCAGTGAATAGACGTGGTTTCCCCAATGTTGGAAGGCGGACTCCGCAAAGCATCTGTCGCCAAGCATCCTCCGGAAGTGCATCCATGCGATGTTGACTCCGGAGTTGATCGAGTTCTTCCATTTTTTTCGCCGTGCATTCCGGCAGAACGAGCTTCCCATGCAAACGGCATTTGAAGGTAAGTGAAGATATGAATCTTTTTTGGGCGTGGGGCCAATCAACGGTGAAATCAGCGGCGCTTGCTTGCTTTGCCTATGTTGCCCAATTATTATCGAGTATGATCGCAGGTGATGGCCACTGGCTGCGAATAGGTTGGGGGGCTGGAACCAAAATGGGCTCCCCTGTTTCTAAACCGTTTGGGAGGCCGGGTCCTGATCGTTCACCGAAGTCGATTCAACTTGTTGGTGCGTTTGCACTGGTGATGGAGAAGAGTCTCATGTATCAGTCAGCTTTTCGTGCAGGCCTGGGGTTGAGCGTTGTCCTGCTCCTTTGGTGGGGTGGGCTCGTCGGGAGGAGTTTTGCCCAGCAGGATCAGAACGCCGGCATGGCAGGCGTGGTTGTCAGCCCTGACGGCGTCCTCCGCACACAGGTGGTTTCCGATCCCACCGGCCAGATCATGCGGGACAGGATTGCCGCCGCCCGAAGCACGCTCCCTGCCGACATCGCCAGGTTCAGCAAGCTGCGGAAAGTTTCGCTGCCACGGTTGGAGCGAGCAATCATCCGTCAGCAGGGAGTCGTGACGGAAGACATGAAATATCTGGCCGGGTTGCTGCGGATTCGCTATGTGTTCCTTTATCCGGAAAGTGGCGATATTGTGCTGGCCGGGCCGGCCGAAGGTTGGGTCGAGGATCCAACTGGGCACGTGGTCGGACTGACGACGGGTCGGCCTGTGATCCAGCTTCAGGATTTGGTCACGGCCCTGCGGGCGTATCCGCCGGATGGTGAAGGCCCGGCCGTTATCGGTTGCTCCATCGATCCGACTCAGGAGGGACTTGCCCGAATGCAGGAGTTCCTGCGGAGCATGGGAAGTTTCTTTCCGCCGGGAAGAGAGCAGGAAGTCGCTGCGAAGATGCTGGCGGGAGTCAAGCAGAGTTTGGGAATGCATCAGATCACGATCACGGGAGTCCCGCCAGACACGCATTTTGCCCACGTGCTGGTGGAGGCGGACTATCGGATGAAATTGATCGGGATCGGCTTGGAACGCCCTCCCGTGCGGATGGTGAGTTTCGTGGATCGCGCCCTCTCCTCCTCCGTTTCCCCCAATCAGCTCTTCCGCTGGTACTTTGTGCCCGATTATCAGTGTTTGCGTGTTAGCGACGACGGATCGGCGCTGGAGTTGGTGGGCGAGGGGGTCAAGTTGGTGGGCGAAGACGAACTCGTAACGGCAAGTGGGGAACGCAAGACGGCGTCGGCAGCGAGCCTCGCCAGCAAGGCATTCACCACAAGTTTCACCAAGAACTATCCGCAATTGGCGGCTCGCGTGCCGGTGTATGCCGAATTGCGAAACCTCATCGACATGGCGGTTGTCGCGGCGTACATGCAAAAGCAGGACTATTACGGACGGGCGCAGTGGAAAATGGAATTCTTCCGTGATGAGAAGAAGTTTCCCGTTCGCGTGTATCCTGCCCCGAAAATGGCCGAGTCGGCTGTGACCGCCGTCATTCGGCCCGGCCGGGTTAGCACGCCGGTGGGTGGCGGGGTTCAGATCGAACCGGAAGAAGCCCTCCAGTCCGAAAACCTGCTCCCCGATGAGAAAGGCGAGGTCCAGAAAACTAAGCAGAGCATTCGGATTGATGTGCCCGAGGATGCCTGGTGGTGGGATTGATTTTAAAGACGATCGAATAAACCGGGACCCTCGGATGAGCTGCCAGGTGCGGTGCCGTATTTTTGGAGATAAGCCTTAACTCGGAGTTTCCGCATGGCACTGGCGGTACTCATGTAACGAACTGTGCCGAAGATGGGCCTTTCGGGACCCCACGGGCGATCGTAGCGGCCAAGGATCCAGCAGATACCGGTGTAGGAGTTGGGATCACAGCCGTCCAGGGCGTATCGGTCGTTCAACTCGATCATCGTTTCGAGTGCCGATTCTGGAGTGGGTGACCACTCCAGAATTTTTTTGCCCCAGAGCATTCTCAAATAGTTATGCATCCGCCCGTGCTCGCGAAGTTCGGTCTGGGCTGCGTTCCAGAGGATGTCGTCTGTGGCGGAGCAGGCCAATTGGGTCTCGGTGTAGATTTTTGGACGGGGGTCGCGGCGGTGAGCGGTGAGCGTCCGCCTCGCCCATTCCGGAAGCGAGTTCCACGATTTATAGTCCCGCTGGAAGACACAAAAATTGAAACCAATTTCTCGCCAGACCAGAAGTTGGTCCAAAAATTCCGCGAAGCCGGAGGGGAGTCCCCACCAATTCGTCGGAATAGGCTTTTGGGCAGCCGGCAAAGGGCTGTTTGTTCTCTCTGGCCAACCTGACTCATTTGCCCTGCGGAAGATGTCGCGAACCAACTCGAAGGGAGAAATCATGCCAAAGTGAAGATACCCGGACAAACCGCTGGTCGCTTCGGCGTCGGGATGATTGCGCTGGCTGTCATAGTGTTCAATTTTGTGGGTCAGGAAATGCCTCCAGCGGGCATGCGCTGCCTTGGAACCACCCCGTTCCCTAACAGGCGGCACGGTGTGATCTACCCATGCAGGATCACAGCTCGGTGAATCTGTTGAGAGATCCGGCATCTCCTCCGGAGTAAACGGCGGCCACCAGTCAGCGCTCGCGACGTGGTGTGCTCGCTGCCATCGATCGCCGACAGGTCTTGGATCAGGGAGGTGCTGAAGCCAGTATGGAAGGAGTTCCTGAACGACGCGGCGGAAACCTCGCGCCGTGGGAAAGCATCTCGGATGAACCGCCAGGGGCAGGAGACCACAGGAATCCACCGCCTCCACCCGGCACTGGGCTTTGTTACCGAGTCGGTCGAGGAGTTCCCGGTATTCGTGGTAGGGAAAGTCATCCACGATGAGGGCGCCGCAATGCGACGCAGCCTGAAGAAGCCGCTCCAAAAAAACTTCCCAACGGTGGGGGCAGCCAGCCACAAAATCTCGACCCCATGCTGATAGGTCGCTCGAATGCTCGCGGACAGCATCCCACCAGAATTTAAAGTGTCGGGCCGTCAACCGCTGAAACGGAGCCGGTGTTTCTACAACCAGCAGATGAGATGCCTGGCACAGTTGGGCGATCTCGACCGCCCGATCCAGGGCAAAATTCCAGCTCAGACGATGCTGGACACCCATCCAGTAGATGATCGGTCGGGAGAGTGGAATCGGGGCATCCCGCAATAGGCGAATTCGTTCGCGGGGTACAGCAATGGCGTGGCCCGGCCGGGGAAATTCGTGGCTTTTCACGGCCTCTCTGGCACGCGGATGTTCCGTTTTCATGAATGCCTTTTCCTATTCGTTGGATAATTGGGAGAAATTGGATGGCTGGGGAAATTCTCGCACAGGCGCAAAGTTACGCGCTTATGATGTTGGCGTAAGGAGCTGGAGCCGAGAACCTGACACCAGGGTGCCAAGTGCCAAGGGTGTCAAGATGGCGAGACGGCTGATGTTGAACCTGGTCGCGAATTTCGGTACCCTTGCACCCCTTCGTGGGGCGAGGGTTTAGCCGCCGTTTCCATGGCATCCAGGCGACGGTGGTCTCGGTCCCCCAATTATAGGGCGGTAAGCGAGCGCCAACCTCAAGGTTGGGAAACTCGCCAGGCTATCCGATGGCTCTCCGAAATCGCGGCCAGGCTTAATGGCAGGCGAACACGCGTTGGAGAGGTCGTATGATCGACTTCGAAATACAGCGTTGTACCCGACACTGTGCGGTCACCGGTCGGGAGTTCAAACCCGGCGAGATTTTTTACTCCGTGTTACTGCCCGATGGCAATTCCTGGAAACGCCTTGATTACTCCGCCGAGTCCTGGCACGGTCCGCCCGACGGTTGCATCGCCTGGTGGCGGACCCAGATGCCCGCGCCGGAGCAGAAACGGCGGTGGGCGCCCAGCGAAGTCATGATCCGATGCCTGGAAGAGCTGGCGGAGCGGCCCGATCAGGCGGACTTCCGGTATGTGCTGGCACTCCTCATGATCAGACGCCGGATCCTACGGCTGGAAGAAACGCGAAGAGAAAAAGGGATGGAAATTCTGCGGGTCTATTGCCCACTCACGGATGCCGCATACGAGATTCCGGCGGTGGTGCCGCCTGAGGAACGGTTGCAGGAGATAGAGGGGGAACTCCTCAACCTTTTGGAAGGCGATGAACAGGAATTGACTATTGACCCAGATTCAGCACATGCATCAAACCAGTGTCCGGCGAGGTAGGCGGACGGCAGTTCGGAAAAGGACAGAGACGTCGGTCAAGGAAGGTCAGGGACGACCTGTATGCTGTACCAGCGCGGAAAATGTGCACAGAACGCCTGCGATGACTGTCGCTCAAGGCAACCGGTGTGGGGGCGGTTCATGTTACTTGGTTTGACTACTTTGATGCTGGGCTGTCGGGTCTTCCCGGCACCCCCGGAACCTTACACCGGGCCGCAATTGCCGCCCAATCCGAGCCTGGAGCAGATTGCGGCTTTCGTCAATGGGAACAGCTCCAAGATTCAAACGATCATCGCCGACCAGGGGTCGCTGTCCGCACCGGGGATGCCCACCCTTCGGACGGAAATCCTTTTCGAACGGCCGTGGCGTCTCAGGATGCGGGGGGAAACCAGTTTGAGCGGGCTGGAAATGGACGTGGGAAGCAACGACGAGCTTTTCTGGTTTTGGGTGAAGCGAAATGAGCCGCCCGCTTTCTATTTCTGTCGATATGCCGATTATGACCAACCGGCAAGTATCGCCAGGCGTGTCGTGCCAATCGATCCACGCTGGCTGGTGGAGGCGTTGGGGGTCACGGAGATCGATCTGAATGTGCCCACCCAAGGCCCTGTCGCTTTGGCGGGGCAGCGGTGGGAAATTCGACAACAGCGGCAGAGCGTGGATGGTCCCATGACAAAGGTGGTCGTCGTGGATGGTCAGTACGGCTTCGTCCTGGCCCAGTACCTCTACGACGCCCAGGGGCGGCTTCTGGTGAGCGCCCTCAGCTACGATCACCGCAGGGAACCTGTCAGCGGCCTTGTGTTGCCGCGGTCCGTGGAAGTGAGTGTGCCCGCCTCGGGAATGGCTTTCCGACTGTACCTCGGTAACGCCCGCATTAATCAACCCATTCCCAGCCCTTCTGTGGCCTGGAATATGCCGGTTTACCAGGGCTACCCACTCGTCAATTTGGCTGATCCGCGGAATTTTGCGGGCATGGTCACCGTTGCGGGGGCTGCTTCCGGCTGCCCGGTGCCCGCGGGCACAATCTCCTCGTCCCCAGGACTAACCTGGATTCCCGTGACGCAGTAACATAGTGTTTTCCGCGCGAACCTCATGCGGCTGAGACGGTCTGCGCCTCCAGTGTAAGTCCACGGGGGAAATCGGGCGGCAATTGCGGAAAAGCGGTAGACATCAGATGATTCCAAAATGTGGCCCTGAAAGGACCGGTAAGCTGCCAGCGATAAAAAAACGATAAAAAAACGTATTGGGTGCCAGCGATGAAAAATTGAGTGCCAGGGAGCAAACGAATGCCTGCGGAGATCATCGACGGTAAAAAAATCGCCCAGGAGCTGCGCGAGGAAATCCGTGCTGCTGTGGAGGAACTGAAGAGTCGGTACAACGTTGTCCCCGGGTTGGCGACGGTATTGGTGGGAGACAACCCAGCGTCGGTGTCTTACGTGTCAGCCAAAAACAGGGCTTGCGCAGAACTGGGAATGCGATCGTTCCAGCACACACTTCCCGAAAGTACCAGCGAGGACGAATTACTGTCGCTGATTGCGGGACTGAATGCAGATCCCCTGGTCCACGGCATCCTGGTGCAGTTGCCACTGCCTCGAGGCTTATCCGAAGATCGCGTCCTTCGCGCTATCGATCCCAAAAAAGATGTGGATGGTTTCCATCCGTACAACGTGGGGCTTCTCGCCTTGGGAGACCCGGTCTTTCCCCCATGCACCCCCGCAGGAATCCTGGAACTCCTCATTCGATCCGGTACGCAGGTTGAAGGGGCGGAGGTTGTTGTGGTCGGGCGAAGTAACATCGTTGGCAAACCCGTCGCCCTGATGCTCATGCAAAAACGAAAGGGCGCTAATGCCACGGTAACCGTCTGCCACACCCAGACGAGAGACCTCGCGTTCCATACCCGGCGGGCGGATATTCTCATCGTCGCCGCGGGGAAACCGCAAGCGGTTACAGGGGACATGATCCGTCCGGGGGCCACCGTCATTGATGTGGGGGTCAATCGAATCGGATACACGGAGGCCGGTAAAGCCAAACTGGTCGGCGATGTGGACTTCGAATCGGCGGTTCAAATTGCGGGCAAGATAACCCCTGTTCCAGGGGGGGTTGGCCCCATGACGATCACGATGCTCATGCGCAACACTCTCCGTGCGGCTCGGCTAAGTTTGGGCCTCAACTTGGATGACTGACCTGCCTCACCGCAAGATCAGTTCCAGGTGCACGAAAGCGGCGCAGGCTCTCCCAAGGTGGCACCGCCGAGTGTCGCGACGGATCCTCGGCCGAGTTGGAAATCACGCCGGGTTATTCGTAAAATAAGGCAGGGAGAGGATGGCAATGTTTTGGGCTGAGGGGGCGGAGCTTGTCCATTAGCGGTCGCACGCCGGTGCGACTCTCACCAATACCTGCGGCGGGGCCAGGATTGTGGCCTGATTCTCAGCCGCGGGATCTGCATCGGTAACTGGCTTAGCAGTTTCGGCCAAGCAGGGAGGAAGTGACGACAGGCAAGGCCAGGGATTCCATCAAATTCGATGAGCAACTGACTGGCCGAATCGCCTGGCGACTGGTGGTTGCCCCATCGGTTTCTTCCAAGGCTTGGACCGGAACTGCAACAGCGGTAGGATAAAGTGTCAACGTGCGTTGATTAACGGTTGGCTTGTGTTTGGGTTTCCTTTGCCAGGAACTGGGTGTTGTCTATGGTTCTGGAAAAAGATGGAAGGTGACTATGGCGAAAGAAAAGGAAAAAGGTATTGAAGTTCAAGGTGTGGTGACAGAAGCACTCGCGAACACGAACTTCCGGGTACAGCTCGAGACCGGCCACACGGTGTTGGCCTATGTGGCCGGGAAGATGCGGAAGAACTTCATTCGGATCGTGCCCGGAGACAAAGTCCGCGTCGAGCTTTCTCCCTACGATCCTACCAAGGGGCGGATCACTTATCGCGAGCGATAGTTTCTGTTCACCCCGCCTTTCTGCCACCAGCCTTGAGCTCGCCTGGCACCGTTTGCGTTTGAATTGGATGGGCAACGGCACCGAGGATCGTTGTGCGCGCGGTGCTCAAACGGTTTCTATGTCTTTTTCTGTGGTTGACCCACTGACCCAAGTACTGGTGCCGGTGGGCTGGAAAAGTCCGGGCCATGGTCGATAGGATAAGACGGCTTCGGGAGTGTTTTGTGCTTTTTCTCCTGCAATAAAAGCCCGGACTGAAATCAGCAGGACTGAAGCCCATGTCAGGAGATATCCCGGCCAAATCAGTCGTGGTGATTCATCCGTACGTGGATTTGGACGCCTGCGCTTGTGTGGCTTTTGCAGGCGCGGACGTGGAACACGTGAAATTTCTTCCCAGCCATATCACCGAACGACCGCCCGAACTGGCGAGTGCTCGCTTTCTCGACCATCCGCTGGGTATTAAGGGGGCGCGAGAAGACGGTGGCCTGGTCCATGCAGCGTGCCTGTTGATGCCGGAAGTGGCGGATCTGGTTAATTCTCCGTTGTTGAGAGAGATTGATTATCAGGACACCTATGGGTGGTCATTTCCCCGCTACAATCTGGCGACACTCATCACCGCTCTGCGCGCCGAATTCAAAGCCCAGGGTTTGGAAGGTGAGGGGCTGGATCGGGCCATTCTGCGGTGTATGGTGCCGATCATTCGTGGGTTGGCTCGGTTAGAACGGCAGCGCCGAACAAAGCAGGTGACGCTCATCAAAATCGGAGCGTGGCCTTTTGCCCTGCGGGTGGACTCGGAGAACCTCGACCCGCATTTGTCGCTTCAGGTGATTTCTGATCAGGAGGGCGAGGAATCACGGCCGGTGGGCGTGCTCTACCAGGAGGGCTACAATCTGGGAATCGCGCGGTTTGCCCCGTTCACCGAGCCTGATTTCCGACCGCTGGCTGCCCATCTGCCCGGCTGGTTCATTCATTCTTCCGGCTTTCTCGCGTGCTGGGGCTCGAATAAAGCTCCGCGGTCAGAGCCGCCGCCGGCAGGCACGCCGCAGAACTGGGTGGAACTGTTGCAACTGGTCCAGAAAGTGCTGAGCAACCCCGTGACGAGCTCGGAAAGCGATCCCTCCCGCACTTGATTCTTCGTGAAAGGTTGGTCACACTAAAAGCCCGGAAGGTCGGTCGGAAATCTTGAGGGCCGACGCTCGATTCGTGGTTTCATCGCTTCCGGGAGTTTAGGAATGGTCCAACACGCCTGGCGTAGCCCATCGCAGGGGTTCGGCGGCGGTTTGACGGTACGTTTTTCGCCGCGGCCACGACTGCTCTGGAGCCTTGTCGGAGCCGTCTTTCTCAGCACATGCTGGGCGACAGGGGCAAGGGCGGAGCAGGTCCAAGCTTCTCCCGGCACCTGGAAGCCAGGGCCATTACTTCAAAAGATGCTGGCCGGGCCGCTCTCCAACGTGGAAGAGATTGTCTTCGCCGTGCGCGTTCCTGGTCGCGACCACTGGTATGTAACCTTCGGCAATTATTCGGACGATTCCCAGTATCCCCGGGCGCTGGGATTCAAATTCGAAGACGGCGTGTACTGGGGCTATGGGGAGGGAGGACGGCTTTGCGCGCTGAACCTGCGGACCGGTGCGGTCCGAGTATTGCTAGATGACCCACGCGGTGGCGTCCGTGATCCCCAGGTGCATTATGATGGCCAAAAAATCCTTTTCTCGTACCGCAAAGGTGGTACTCATCCCTTTCATCTTTATGAAATCAACGTTGACGGGACGGGGCTCCGGCAATTGACGGACGGGCCAGATGACGACATCGAGCCCACGTACTGCCCGGACGGAAGCATCATCTTCTGCTCTTCGCGGTGCAGGCGGTTCGTTAATTGCTGGTACACCCGGGTGGCCGTCCTGTACCGGTGCGACGCGGACGGAAAAAACATCCGTCCGCTTTCCAGCAACAACGATCATGACAACACGCCCTGGATGCTTCCGGATGGTCGCGTCCTCTACATGCGATGGGAGTATGTCGATCGCAGCCAGGTGCACTTCCATCATTTGTGGACGATGAACCCCGATGGAACATTTCAGACGGTGTTCTTTGGCAATATGTACGGCGGGGTCGCCATGCTGGATGCCAAGCCGATTCCCAATACGAATAAGGTTGTCGTTTCCTGGTCTCCTGGACACGGTCGGCCGGAGCACCTCGGTCCCGTGGCCATCGTGGATCCCAGTCTTGGTCCGGATAACCAGGCAGCGGTGAAAATTTTGGGAAAGGGGCGCGATTGGAAAGATCCTTATCCGATCAGCGAAGACTGCTTTTTGGTGGCCCATCCGCGTGGGCTTTTCATCATGGATGGGGAGGGCAACAGTGAGTTGATTTATGAGCTTCCCCCGGAAGAGCGCACGAAGTTTCAGTGCCATGAGCCGCGGCCGATTGTTTCCCGGCCTCGAGAGCGAGTGCTTGCCTCGCGTGTGGATCTTTCCAAGCCGACCGGCACACTCATCCTGGAGGATATCTACACGGGGCGCAATATGGCGGGAGTTCCCCGCGGTACTATCAAGAAACTTCTGGTTCTCAAACAACTGCCGAAGCCGGTTAATTTCTCCGGTGGCATGGAGCCTTTGACGATTGGCGGGTCATTCACGCTGGCGGAAGTGGTGGGGGAAGTTCCGGTGGAGCCGGACGGCTCGGCGCATTTCGAGGTGCCCGCGCTCCAATCACTGTTTTTTGTTGCACTCGATGAGAACGACATTTCTGTGAAGCGGATGCACAGTTTCGTCACGCTCCAACCGGGAGAAGTAACCAGTTGCGTTGGGTGTCACGAAGTGCGGACCCATTCCCCCCACGTTGTTCGGACCGATCTTATGGCCCTGCGACGTCCCGCAGACAAGATCCAGCCTATTTTGGATGTGCCCAAAGTACTGGACTTCCCACGGGACATTCAGCCTATTCTGGATCGGCACTGCGTGGCCTGCCACAACCCGGACAGGCGAGAAGGAAAAATCGACCTCACCGGTGATCACACCGCTCGTTACTCCATCAGCTACTGGACGATTCGGGTGCACAACCTCGTTTCAGATGGGCGAAATGAGCCCCGCGGAAACCGACCGCCTTACAGTTACGGGAGTGCTGCCAGCCGTCTCATGAAGCTCGTGGATGGAAGTCATTACGGGGTCAAACTGAGCCCGTTCGAACTGAAGACGCTTCGCCTGTGGATCGACACGAGTGCGTGTTATCCGGGAACATACGCCGCGCTCGGTTGCGGTTATTATCCGGTCAACCTCCCCTGGGGCGATCTGGGACAGCGCTGCGGCAGTTGCCATATCAAAGAGGTGACCACGCCGGAGGGACCAACGAAAACGCCTGTATTTAACGGAGGTTTTCCTGGCGCCCTGGAGCCCCTTTGCAATCTGGACAGACCGGAAAAGTCCTTTATATTGCGGGCTCCGCTGGCCAAATCGGCAGGAGGTTTGGAAGCCTGTGGCCAGGCAGTGTTTGCCGACACCAACGATCCCGTTTATCAGAAGACACTGGCGGCCATCGTTGACGCCCAGCGCCGCCTGCAGGAAGGAAAGCGGTTTGATATGCCGGGATTTCGGCCCAATCGCCATTACATCCGAGAAATGCAGCGATTCGGCTTTCTCCCCAAAGATCTAGGGCCGAATGATCCCATCGACTATTACAAAGTGGACCGCGAGTACTGGGACTCATTCCTCTACCAGCCGTTGAACACGGCGGGGCTCGCCACCAAAGAGTGAAAGAGTCACCCGCAGTGGAGATTTCTGGCCTCGCGCAATGTGGCCGTGGTCTGGCGAGGGGGCCTTCTCAGTCGCTCTCCTTTTCATCGTCCAGCTCCACTTCCACAAGCGGCGAGATGGTCCCATCCAGTTTGAACCTGCCGAGGAGTGACTCGCTGATCAGATTCTTTCCAAGTACGGCCCGATTTGCCGGGGGAGTCAACGAGCGATAGAGAACCCATTGGCGATCGCCAATCTGGATGCGATATCCAACTGCCTCCTCGTTGGTGACCTTCCGTAGGCATTCACTGACCGTAAGATGCCGCCAGGTAAACTCCGGGAGGCCGTCCGGTTGATTTTCCCCGTCCTCCGCAGTGGCGAGTTTGTGTTCCACCCGCCAGAGCGCCAGAAAAACAGGGAAGAAAAACCGCCGCCCCGTGATCCGGTAACCCATTCGGATTTCGTTGTCGATGATCGTGATGCTGCCTTGGTTGAATCCTTGTTTCCATTCGGGGAAGGCAAGGGGCAGGATGAGCCCTTTCACGCCAGCCCCGCTGACAAGAATCTCGTGGGTCTCCCGGGCGGTCCGTAATTCGACGTCTTCCGAAACTGAAAAACGGAGGTTGTACACCCAGTCTCGTTGTTTTGGACTCAAGAAAGTTTCCGCGAAGAGGACAAACCCGTCGATGGGGCAAACGGTGATTTGTCTTTGCTGACGAATTCCTGGGGCCAATTTCCGTTCATATTCGCGGTGATGGGCTTCACGATCGGCAAATTGGCATACTTCCTTCCACGGACTGGTTGGTTCCGGAATTTCCCCATCAACTTCGACGGACGAATGCCAGTTTCCCACAATGACAGATTCTCCAGCGAGGGTGACCGTGCAGGCCATCTCATGCTCAGTGACGGCCAGGTCCACACGGAGGCTTTCCCGAGTCCTCCTCGACCCAAGGCGGACACGGGCAAATCCGCTTGATTTTTTTTGGCGGGGAAGCGATGGTTGCCCTGACTGCTCCATTGTCTGAGGTGCTTGCTGGTCCATGTTTGCGTTTTTTCCATGAAGGGGAAAGTGCCCATGCGTGGGGCTATTCGCTGCCTTTTCCCACTCGATCTCATCGATTATCGTAGTGAGGGGAGAGCAAGTTCAACCGCCAGTGGCGCTCGGATTGATGGGACTCCGGGAGAGAACCCTGGAGATCGCGGCTGATGGAGAGACTTGGCCTTAGCTTTTAAGGTTGCACCCTTTAAGCGTACGCTTCTTTTGGAAAAGAGATGGCGATGAGACCGCAGACACGGGTAGGTTTTCTGGTTATTGTGTTGAGTGTTATCTCCTTTCAGACCGGATGTCGCAAGGAGAGACCGGGGTCCGCTGTTTCTCAATCGCATACTCATTCCCATGAAATGGCGGTTGTTCGGGCGGATGAGGGGAAACGTGCCCAACCCGCCAGTCCGTCTGTGGCAAAAGCACCGGAGGCGGATACCGGACAGGCAGCGCAGTCTGCGGTGAATTTGATGGACATCCTGGACATTGAGCTCAAGGCTGCCACAGAATGGCAGGCTGGGAATGAGGTCACTTTTCATGTGGAGGTGCGGAACCATGGAGAGGTTCCCGTTGATCAAATTGAGATTCAGGGCACGATCCAGTTCGGGCTTCAGGATACGATCAGCGAAGCACGATGGACATTTCCCGTGGGGCGGCTCTCGGCTGGAGAAACCGTCTCGCCGGTGCTCAGCTATGTTTCTACAAAGCCAGGCATCTGGTATGTCGCGGCGGCCATCTACCAAAAAGGTGAATTGATCAAGGCGACGACAAGGACGCTCTATATTCGGGAAACGGAACCCCCGAAACCATCCGAAAAACCTGAGAAGGAGGCCGTGTCGCTCGGTCCGCCGCTCGTTGACCATCCGGAACGTTTGCAGCGGCTGCACCCCGAGTCTCCCATCTGGTTGGATGCAGAAGGTCGTGCAGTGGTAATGATCGGCCAGGTGTGTCAGCGTCAGGCCCCCCTGGAATTATTCGCATGTTTGAAGAACTCCAAGGAACACGAATCAGTGGTGTCCATTGATACCCGCGCCTACATCGTCCATGCTGGGCTTCTGGCGCTGGGAGTGGAACCCGGACGCCCTGTGCAGTTCTATCCCGAATACCGCCCGGCAGAGGGACCGGAAATCGATGTGATTGTGGCCTGGAAGGATCCTGAAGGTAAGGTCCACACCGCACCGGCACAACAGTGGGTAAGGGACGTCCGGACGAAACAGGCGATGAGCTACCCATGGATCTTCACGGGCAGCCAGCTCCTCACCGATGAGGAGACCGGGAAGCAGTATTATTATGCCGACACCACAGGAGAGCTTATCTGCGTCTCGAATTTTCCGTCAGCGGTGCTCGACCTGCCCATTCGCAGCAGCGACAGTAACGATGCGCTCCTGTTCGAGGCGTTTACCGAGAATATTCCGCCGCTGGGAACCGCTGTGACCGTGATTCTGAAACCAAAAGGGACGAACGTATCGCAAAAGCCCTCGGAACAGCGAGCCACGGCAACGTCGCCGACACCTGCCGAATCGGCAGGCGAGAAAGGGCCTGCCCATCCACCGGCCGACAAGTCCGGTGTGCCGGAACAAAAGCCTGCGGTTGATCGTTCCGGGAGTTCACCGATGGAGTGATAGGCAGCCGGAACTCGCCAATGCGTTTGGGTGGAATGTTACGTTTGTAACTGAAGAGGAGGTTCAGATCACGTCCATGGACCAGACCAATTTCTTGAAGGCCAAGCTACTGGAATGTCTGGGCGGGCCGTGGCCGTCACCCTGCCATCTCGAACCCGAGTGGGGACAGCCAATCCAGCGAGATGGTTACACCATTACGCGTGTGACCTACCAGGTAGAACCGAATGACCGGGTCCCGGCGCTCCTCCTGGTTCCTGACGGAGTGGACGAGAAGAATCCTGCACCGGGTGTTTTGGTTTGGCATCAGCACAATGGGGAATGGCATCTCGGCAAGAGCGAGCCAGCGGGTCTGGCCGGCAATCCGATGCACCACACAGGAGTGGCACTGGTTAAGGAAGGCTACGTCGTCCTCTGCCCCGATGCCCTGTGCTTCGAGGATCGCCAGTCACCACATTTGAAGGGTGGGGATTACGAACGATTTGTCTTTCTAAAGTATGTGGTGGAAGGGAAATGCCTCGCCTGGAAAAACATTCTCGATATGCGGCGGGCAGTGGACTTTATGAGCTCGTTGCCTTTTGTGGATGGTTCCCGATTGGGATGCTATGGCCATTCTATGGGATCAACATTCACCTGGCTTGTGGGGCCGTGGGAGGAGCGGCTGGTGTGCCTGGTGGGAAACTGCTGCTTGCCCACGTACAAGGCCATTCACCGCAAACATCTTCTCCACTGCTTTCCCAACTTCATTCCAGGTTGGCTGCGCTACGGAGATACGCCCCACATCGCCGGGTTGATTGCACCCCGGCCGCTTCTTCTCAATTTCGGCGAGCTCGACGAAGGCAGCCCGATTGAAGAAGTTCGCGAGGGAGTTGAAATCATCCGTGCTTTCTATGAGAGGGCAGGGGCCCGGGACAATTTCAGCGTGTTCATCCAACCGGGCGTGGGGCACGTCCTCTCAGAAGAAATGTGGGAGCGCACAAAGGCCTGGTTTGCGCGACACCTCAAACGTTTGTGATTTCGAAAATCCCGGCCCACTCACGAACTCGTTTCATCGCCAAGTGTGGATTTTCGGCGGAGGATATGGTGGTAATGCTGGGCAAAGCGGTGGGCCTCGTCCCGCACGTACTGTAGCAGTCGCAGCGCGAAGGAATGCCGGCTGAGGCGAAGAGGTTCATCTTTCCCTGGCACAAATACTTCTTCTTCTCGCTTGGCCAGCGAGATAAAAACGGGGCGAGGACCGTCCCATTGCTCGAGAGCAGAAAGGGCTGCGTGGAGTTGGCCTTTGCCACCATCAATGAGAAAGATGTCCGGTGGAGATTCATCCTCCTCACGCAGTCTGCGGAACCTCCGATGGACGACTTCCCTGATGGCCGCGTAATCGTCGATCCCTTCCACTGTTTGAATCCGATACCGCTTGTAACCGGGCTTAAACGGGAGACCGTCGATGAAGCGGACCAGGCTGGCGACCATCTCGCACCCGGAAAGGTGGGCGATATCCACGCCTTCAATCGTCCTCGGCGGCTGGGCCAGCTTGAGAACGCGCTGGAGTCCTGCCAGTCCTTTCTTGGGATCCACATGAAAAACCTCGGGCTGGACATGGATGTCGATCTTGCCCCGCTCGTCCAGCTTCTCGAGGTACTCGATTTCATCCCGCAAGCGGGCGGCCTCTTCGAACCGCAGCGCTTCCGCCGCTTCTTTCATCTCTCGCCGTAAATCTTTGAGAAGCTCCTGTTTGTCGCCTTCCAAGAACCGCTGAAGTCGTCGGATATCTTTGCGGTATTCCTCCTTGGAAATGCGCAGGTTACAGGGGGCCGAGCACTGGTTGATTGCTGCCAGCAGACACGGGCGGAAATGCCGCCAGCGCGGGTCGTCTTCTCGTATGTCAAGCTGGCACGTGCGGAATTTGAAAATCTTTTGCAGGACCTGAATTGCGCCCCGCAGGACACGGGGGCTTGTGAACGGCCCGTAAAGCTTGGTGCCCCGCTCTTGAGGTTCCCGCGTGAACACCACCCGCGGGAAATCCTCACGGATATAAATTTCCAGGTAAGGAAATGTTTTGTCGTCTTTGAGCTCGCGATTGTATTTGGGCTGAATGTCCTTAATCAGCCGTGCCTCCATGAGCACGGCATCCACTTCACTTTCCGCCTCGATATAATCGATGTCCCGGATTTCCTGGACAAGTTTTGCCGTGCGCGGGTCCTCGGCAGCAGCCTTGAGAAAGTAACTGCTTGCGCGATTGCGGAGGTCTTTGGCCTTCCCGATGTAAATAACCCGGCCTGCCTCATCTTTCATGAGGTATACGCCGGGCTTGTGCGGAAAGCTTTTGACCTTCAACGCGGCGGGAGAACGTGTGTGATCCGCTTCCATGGACGCCATCTTCAGACACCTCCAGCGATCCCTGTTTTGATTATACCGGCTGAGACTTGGAGAGGGCTGAATCTGGTACTCACGATTGCAGCGAAACTACGATCCCGAAAGAAACCAATCAGGAGCAAGCAAACAACTTTCGTTTGGCTTTGGAGGATACGGCTAACGTGAACAAACGCACACACCGGCGCGATTCATACTCAAAGCTGGTGGTCCCAGAACAGCATCCGGTAAGAGTCACTAGTTGGTGTGACATGGAAGCCTTCACCCGCGCTTGGCCGTGATTGGAGAAGCTCGCCCCGCGGTCCCTGGTAACTGACTTCCGTAGTTTTCATTTCGCAGGTTTATATCCACCCCCTAAATAAGGGGGAGGATGCCGACGCCTACAGGCAGTTCCGAAGAGCAGCGCTGTCGCTGGTCAAATGAATCGTGAACGATTATCATAAAAATTAGTGCGAATTGCCGGGATCTGCCGCCAGCGGCAGCCCCTCACAAGTCGGATCTGTCGTTTTCTAACAGGTGACCGCAATGGCTCGGAAGATCTTGGACCGGAAAGCCCTCCGTCAGCAGGCGGAGGCGGCAGAGGCGGCTTCCCAGGAGGCGAATTCAAAAGCGAAGTCTTCTCGGAAAAGTCGTCCAAAAGTCAAAAAGGTCGTCAAGCGTATTGCCTTGTGGGGAGTATTCAGCCAGGCCCTCGTCGAAGTGCAAACATTCGATTATGCTCATCGGGAAGACGCCGAACGTGTGGCAAGGGAGCTCTCCGAAAGCAAGAAAATCCCCCACTTTGTTCAGCTCGTCAAACGGGAAGTTGAAGTAGAGATGCCGGTGGAGGACGAGGCGTGACTGGCGGCGGGTGACTCCGTCCTTAAAATGTTGTCCGGGCCGGAGCCTTCCAGTCGGCTGGCATTTCAGTGAGGCCGTACCGGCAGACTTCTCGGCATGGTTGTTTGGTACCGAGAGGGCGAAAGGATGGCATTGCATAATTCCAACCTGCGCCGGGTGCGAATAGGTGTGTCCTTTGTGGTGATCGGGGCACTTGTCCTATCGGAGGGATGTGGAAAATCAGGGGCCCCCAGTGACGGAGGATCGCCATCCGTGGCCCGACTGGACGCCGGCGAGCTTCCCAGTCTCGGTGATCCACTTCCGCCGCTTGATGAAGGCCGCCTGGAGATCAGTCCTCCGCGGGATTGGGTGGTGTCACCGCGGTCTAGCCGGTACATCGTCCGATTCCAGGCAGGGGAAGGGAATCCTTACCCCACCGTGATCGTAACAGCCCAGGATTGCCCGCAGTTCAAAAACATCGATGCCGGCAATGTGGGTGCGTTTGCCAAATTCGTGGCTTCGGAGCTTGCTTCCGCGGGTGTCAAGACCACCGTGAAGACGGGGCAAATTGGTCAGCTTATCGGAGTCATGTACACCCGGCGGGCAAAGGTAAAAGACGCCCTCGGCGGGATCGTGGATCGGGTCTTCTTTGATACGGTGGTGGCGGGCCGTCGATACCAGTTTGAGCTTCGCTCTCCGCCGGAAACCGTGGGATTGGCCGAGCCTTATCTATTGGCCATTGTGCGGGGGACGAAAATAACTGGGGTGGGAGAACTGGAGGAAACGCTCGCCTCCGAGGAAAATGCTTCCAAGCCGGAAGCGAAAACGGCTCCCGCGCCCGCCTCGAAAGCACCGCAGAAACCGGAAAAAGAAACCGCTGCGTCTCAAAAGCCGGAAAAACCGGCTCCACAGGCGAAAACGCCAGAGCAAAAGCCAGAACAACCTGCCACGGCGGAAAAGTCCAGCCCAGCAAGCCGCCCAGAGGAGACCACGGCACAGCAGACTAAACCGGCTTCCCCGGCTCAACCGGAGCAGTCTCAGCCCGAGGACGGCGGAAAGAAAAAGGGCAAGTCGGCAGAGGACCTGCTCAAAGAAGTGGACAAGCTGCTTCAGTGAGGCCGATCTGGGATGCCGGATGAGTCACATGGAGCGAACGGTCTCACCCATTCCCACTTCTTTGAAGGATTTGTCGGAGCCTGAAGGCATGGGGTGCGGCAGGGGCAATTCATGAATTGTCCCTTCGTTTTGCGGGAATTGAACCTGGCAGATACAAATCGGTCCGTGAGTTGGGTTGTGCAAGGTCGCAATGTGGACCTAACACGTAGGTCCCTCCGAGGTGATTTTGACTGCCGCCGAAAGTCTCCACCAGGTTCAGGTTCCTTCCCGACGGCAGAGGAAAAGTGGGGATAACTCAGGCGAACGGGATATCGACAGACGCCTCTGGTTGAATCACAATGATAGACAAGCCGCGCTGGGGTCCAAATTGGTAGAACAGCACGGCGGGAGGTGCCCGGCATTCGGAGGACGGTACCTTGGGTTTGGGGGCATGGAGTGCCGAAGGTGCATAGTCACGTTACAGGTGTCTCCTCAATTGTGTTTGGTGGGAAAGGCCAGCGATGCATTTCGAACCTGGGCATACGGTCGGCATTGATTTGGGAACAACGTTCTCCGCAATCGCTATTCTGGATGACGAAGGACGCCCGCGAGTCATTCCCAACGATGACGGAGAAATCGAAACGGCCAGCGTCATTCTGCTGGCAGAGAGTGGCCACGTGATCGTCGGGCCCAACAGAATGCGGGCGGCTATGGAAGATCCGCAAAACGTCATTGAGCGGATCAAGCGATACATGGGCATGCCCGACTATCGCCGTACCTTCGACGGGCGCGAAATCTCTCCCGAATTTATTTCAGCCCTGATTCTCAAAAAGTTACGGCAGGACGCAGAAAAGCAGATCGGAAAGATCGGCAACGCGGTTATCACCGTACCGTATTACTTCAACGATGCGCGGCGCAAAGCCACCCAGGACGCGGGGCGGATCGCCGGGCTCAATGTGATCGACATTATGAATGAGCCGACTGCCGCCACGCTGACATACGCCTATAAAGAAGGTATTCTCGGGAACCCGGAAGTTCGGGTTGACAAACCCCGGAAGGTTCTCGTGTACGACCTGGGTGGTGGGACGTTCGACGTGACCGTCGTGGAATACACCCCCACCCAGTTCCGGGTCCTGGCGACCGACGGTGATGTGCAGCTCGGTGGCGTGGACTGGAATGACCGTCTCCTCGACTATGTGGCGGACACGTTCAAGCAGCGGCACGGCATCGATCCGCGGGAATCACCCCAAATGATTCAGATCCTGCGGAACGACTGCGACCTGGCCAAGATTGAGCTCTCGGAAAAGACTGAGACGGTGATCCATTGCCGGTATGAAGGTCGTGCCATCGACGTGCCAATCACCCGCGAATTGTTCGATCAGCTAACGGCTGACCTGCTGCAAAGAACAGCTGACACAACGCTCCTCGTCCTAGAGGAAGCCCGCGTACGGCCTGAGGAGCTGGAAGCGATTGTGCTGGTGGGTGGCTCCACATTGATGCCGCAGGTGCCCGCCATGATCCGCCGGATTCTCAATCGCGAACCGTATCGCGGCATCTCGCCGCACACGGCGGTAGCCGAGGGCGCAGCGATCCACGCGGCAATTCTCGAAGCCAAATACCGCGGGGAGCAGAGCGTGCTTGCGGAAAGAATCCGTCGACGGCTGCAACTGGTGCAGCAGGAGAACGTCAACTCGCATGGGCTGGGGATTGTGGCCCTCGACCCGAAGACGGGGAAAACGATCAACCATGTGATGATCCCTCGTAACAGCCGGATTCCGATCGAAGTCCGCAGAATCTTCAAAACCACCAAAGATAACCAGGAACGGATCACGGTGCAGGTTTTGGAGGGAGACGCACCGGATCCCTTCGCGTGTTCGCTCCTCGGAAAGTGCCGCATTACCGACCTGCCCCCCAATTTGCCGAAGGGCTCGCCGGTCGAGGTGACCTATGCGTTCAGTGCTCAGGGACGCGTCATCGTGACGGCACGCGACAAGACCAGCGGGCGTGAAGCACGCATTGAGATTGAACGGCGGGGAGTGCTCGCTGAAGAGGAAGTTGACGCCCTCAAGCGTCTGGCTGACGAATACAAAGTCGATTAGGAAGTCCGGGTATGGCAAAGAAGCCGATCGACGTTTATCGCGACTGGTTGGGGATTGAGGAAACCCAGCGCCCGCTCAATTACTATCAGCTTCTCAAACTTCCCCTCTTTGAAGACGACGTCAACAAGATCCGGGAGCAGTACCGGAAACTGAACGCATATGTCCGCAAGTATGCGACGGGCGACTATGCTTTTGAGTCCCAGCAGCTTCTCAATGAACTGGCAAAGGCCATGCTGTGCCTCACCGACGCCCAGCGAAAGCGCGAATACGACGCGATGCTGGGGCGAAAGGATTTTGGTGAGGGCGTGCGGCGCACCGTTGAGGAGATTCTCCTCGCCAACAAGGCGATCACACCCGAGGCTCTGGAGCGGGCGAGGCGCTTTGCCCAGGCGGTAGGGCTGCCCATCCATGACGCCATCATCCAGCAAAAGCTGGTGCCGCCGGATGTGGTGATGCAGGCCTACGCCGAATCACAGGGTTTACCCTTTGTTGATCTTCAGGAAACGGCGATCGACATGGCCCTTCTGGACAAGATGCCTGCCGCGCTCGCCCGCCAGTATTCTTGCCTGCCCGTCATGGTGGACGACAATCAGTTGCTGGTGGCGTCACCTTTTCCGCTCAATCCCGATGTGGAGGAGACACTTCGTCACCTGTACGGTTTGCCTGTGCGGAGCGTGATCACCACGCCAATCGGCATCAACGCGGCGATCACACGGTACATGTCTGGCAGGGGTGACGGGCGGGGCCAAAAGGCTGCCGCCGCTCCACAAAAAGCAGCCGCCACACAAAAAACTTTCGCCCCGCGTTCCCCGGAACGTTTTCGTCAGGACCTCCAGTATGCCATTGTGGCATTTAACCTGACAGTCATTATCCTTATGCTCGCACAGTTCATGCTAAGGACTGTCTATGACTGGTCCACTCTCTTTGGGATGATCATTTTGGCGGTGATCGGAGGACTCATCGTGGGAGCAGGGACGTTCGTGTATCTTTCCCGGCGGCCATAGCCAATTGCTCTGTCATTAATGAAACTCCGCTTCCCAGCGAGCATTTTTCCGGGAGGTCCTCATTTAGGCCAAAGCCTGCCGATTATCACTGGCCAGGTGGAAAAAAGGCTGCTGCGGGTATTCATGCCCAGTTAGAAGACCGTGCACTGACCATCTGCTACTTACTGATCGGCCTTAGCGCGTCGCGCCGTCTCGCTGGGCGAGGATCTGTTGGGCAGCCTGAAGGCCAGCCTCGAGAATTGGATCTCGCGAGGTTGACAGCAATGCCGGCGAGCCTGCGTCCCCAGAAACCGAGAACGGATTGCCATCTGTGTTTGATCCTGAATCCGAGGGCGACCGGGCGACAAGAGGTCGTGCTGCGACCTGGACCCGAATATCCGGGATGACGCCGCGTCCCGCGTAGGGTTGGCCTCGCGGGGAGAAGAATCGCGCGGTCGTCAGCCGCAGGCCAGCGCCGGTGATGGCCAGTGGAAAGATCCCCTGGATCGATCCCTTTCCGTAACTGGGGGTGCCCACAATCGTGCCCCGGCCCTGGTCCTGGAGGGCACCAGCAAAGATCTCCGCAGCGCTTGCACTTTCATGATCGATGAGAACCACCAGGGGCAGGGCACATTTACGAGCTTCTTGCGCGGTGTAAACGAGGTTTTCCTGAGAGTTTCGACCCTGTGTCGAGACGATGGTTCCGCCGGTCAAAAACAGATCCGCCGTTTCCACAGCCGCTCCCAAAAGCCCCCCGGGATTGCCCCGCAGGTCGATGATGAGCGAACGCACGCCCTGAGCTTCCAGAAGACTGAGGGCCGTTTCCACATCGTGGGCTGTGGTTCGCTGAAAGCTGAGCAGTCGAAAATATCCGATTTTTGCCCGCTCATCCAGAATCCGCACGTCGGCCACGCTAGGGACTTCAACCCGCGTGCGGACTACAGAAAGCGTTCTTAGCTGGCCTGCGCGGTCCGCGATTTCCAGCGACACACTTGTTCCTTCCGGTCCTTTCAGCAGCTCTGCCGCGCGATCTGGAGATATATCTCGCACGTTCTGTCCGTCCACGGCCATAATTCGGTCCCCGGGTCGGATCCCCGACTTCTCTGCGGGACTTCCCGCAATGACCCGCAGAACGATGAGGGCATCTTCCTGAGGACGCAACTCAACCCCGAGACCTACAAAATTACCCTCGATCTGGGAGTAAAGGTCGGACAGTTGGGCGGGAGTCAAAAAGGCAGAATAAGGATCCAGGGAGTTCACCGCTCCGCATATCATCTCCATAACGGCCGCACTGGCCGGCAGCCCAACCTTTTCGTGCAGCCACTGTGCCAAACGGTTAACAGCGTCCAGAGCCGTCGTCCGAGACTGCACGCGAATTTGCGGAACGACAAACTCCAGATCGCGCCCGGCGCTGGCTGCCGCCTCTGAAGACAAGCTGATTTGATAGGCGGCGAGAAACTTGGGCTCGTTTAACGCGAGAGCCAAACCATGGACACCCTGACTGTAAAGTTCATTCCAATGGGGTGAGTCCACATAATGGGCCTGGATTTTAACGAGCACCTCGTCATACAGTTGGAGTGCATCTCGGGCCGAAAGATTGCGAACGGTTGTGAGAAACGTGCTATCGGCATACCGACGGATGAGGTCATAATGGAGTCGCGCTTCGTGGAAGCGTGTTTGCAGCTCCGGATGGCCCGGGAAGCGACGGATGGCTTCTTCATAAAGGCTCAGCGCCTCGCCCCAGCGGGATTGCCGCTCGAGGGACTGCCCCTGCTCCAAAACCGCTTTCAGTTCTTCCAATTCGTTTGCTGAGAGCGAAAGTTGGTCAGAAGACGGAGCATTGTTGAGCTTGCCGCCATCTGGAGCGGCCAGTCCGAAACTCATCGAAAGGAGCGAGATGCCAATGACGACTATGCAGACGGCAACTCTCAACAGCGCGATTCGCCACCGATTCGGGCAACGATGACGAACCGTGCCGGAGATCGTATGGATGGATTCGACGGATGAGTCCGGGCCTGCGTGCTCCATGCGTCCTGTCCTCACAGTGCTCCCTCGCCGAGTTCCTGCGGACGCCCACCTGCCAAAAGCAGGCAAAAGCAATTGTTGTGAATTCTTTACGTGGCGATCTTCCCAGAGCAATTCCTGCCTGGCAGCGTCAAATGACGCGCCGCCAAGCCCACATTACTCTGTTCGGATGAGTATAGCTCAGGCATCGACTCCGGGCAAAAACCCCAGCGGTGTTTTTCCCCGATTTGTCCGTTAAAACCGGCAACCTCACGAGACGGACACGCCGAACCTGATCATGGCAGAAAAGTTGACGATAAAACATGCCATGCCACAGGAAGCGGCAGCGCCAGATTGGTAAAATTTCGCTGCATCCCCAGGGAAGATGGGGAATTTGATAAGGCAAGACCGCTATTACTCGACGGACCAGTCGCTCAAACTTTAACGGCACGCCGCCGCTTGACAGATTCAATCTCCCGGTGGGCCAGGACAAGGGCATCCCGCGCCAGACGGCCATCGAGGAACGTGGAAGTTTCTCCGCTTTTGATGCAGCGGATCACTTCGGTGAGTTCCGCGGCGAAGTCATCGACAGGATCGCGGGCAGGAAGTTTCGGCCGCTTCACTTTTCCATCTTCGGTGAGGATTGTCACCGGCATATTCATCCACGAGTCGAAAACGAGCGTTGCTTTTTCCAGATGGATCTCGTAGCCGTTGGTGAACGGCCGACCCTGCTGCATGATCACCCCACTGGTTGCCGTGACCACGAGACGGGGGTCATCATAGAGGAACTGTGTACTGAAATACTCGGGGACTTCTCCCCGCATGCGTCCCACGCTTTGCACGGCCTTCGGCATGCCGAACAAAAGTCGGATGAAATGAGCGTCATGGATGTGAAGATCAATGGCAGGGCCACCACAAACGTTCGGATCGTAGAAGTCTTTCAGCCACAGGGGATCGGAGATAACCCGGTTGAAGTGGCCCCCCAGGCACGCTCCGTACTTTCCGCTAGTGACAGCCTCGTAGGCGAAGCGATAAGCTGCGAAGAAAGGGAGCACATGGCCGATCAGGAGCAATTTGCCCCGTTTTTCCGCCGTTTTGACCATCTTGTCGGCCGCTGGAACCGTAAGCGCAATAGGCTTTTCACAGAACACGTGTTTACCGGCTTCCAGCGCTGCGATGGTCGCCTCGGGATGGAGGGCCGGTGGCAGGCAGATATCCACCACATCCACATTCGGATCTTTAAGAAGCTCCGAGATTTCGGAATACTTGGCGACGCCTCTCAGGTCCATCTTCCGGCCGGGCGGTCCGAAATTCCCTTTGATGGATCGCCAGTCTCCAGCCAGTCGTTCCGGTATCTTCTCACAGATCGCCGTGACTTTGGCACCCTTGATCTTCTGATAAGCCAGATAGTGGATCATTCCCATGAAGCCGATGCCCACGATCCCAACGCGAACCATCTCGTCCTCCTTCGTCAATGAGTGTTCTTCTACAACTCACCAGAACAGGTTTGCGTGTACGCCAGGGCTATTGCAGCCAGGTTTTGCCGATGCCGATATGTTTAGGTGGTGTTCCGCGAACCTGCCGATTCACTCGCCTGGGCCAAGTCCGGGTTTGTGCGCAGCCATTGTAAAAACATCCGGTCTGCGCCGCTGCCGGGGACCATTATCCGAATCGTGAATGAATCACACATCTGCCTCCAGGATCTGGAGGAACCGCGGAAATGCCTCATCCCATGCTGCCGTGTTTTGGGGTGAATACTCATCCAGCGGAAAGCTTTGCCGGATGATTTCGCGGGCTTCGGAAATGCTGCCCACCTCTCCGGCAGCCACGGCCTGCATCATGATGTTTCCCAGCGCGGTCGCTTCCACTGGACCCGCCAGGACCGGGCGACCGCAGGCATCCGCTGCAGCCTGACACAACAGGCGATTCTTGGTTCCCCCGCCGACAATGTGAATGACCTCGATCCGTCGGCCAATGAGTTCTTCACACATTCCCAACACATGCCGGAATTTCATGGCGATGCTATCGAGAGCACATCGCAACACGGCCCCCTCTGTTGACGGCACCGACTGGCCTGTGCGACGTGTGAACTCACGAATGGCTTCTGGCATGTCGGTGGGGGCCAAAAACATGGGATGATCGGGATTAATGAAACTGACCAACCCCGGCGACTCGGCCGTCAACCGATTGAGATCTTCCCAATCCCAACTCCGGCCTCCCTGATTCCAGATCCGCCGACATTCCTGAACCAACCACAGGCCGGTGATGTTCTTGAGAAGCCGGATCGTGCCTCCCACGCCGCCCTCGTTGGTGAAATTGAGGGCCAACGACTTTTCCGTGATGACGGGCTGCTTGACCTCGACTCCCATCAGGGCCCACGTCCCCAGGCTGATGTAACACCAGTTTGGCCAATCCTCGCAAGGCTCTCGTGCTGGTACGGCCATGACGGCACTCGCGGTGTCGTGCGTGCCCGGCAACACCACCTGCGTCTGGGTGAGACCCGTCTCGGCCGCCACACTTGGCCGGAGCGGGCCCAGGACTGTTCCCGGCTGCACGATCGGACCCAGGATGTGCGTGGGCAGTCCGAATCGCTCAAGCAACTCGGTCGCCCATCGGCGCTCCACGGGATTGAAAAATTGGGTGGTGGTGGCGTCGGTAAACTCGTTGCATTTTTCGCCGGTTAACATCCAGTGAAAGAGGTCCGGCATCATGAGAAGCCGGTCCGCGATTTCGAGGAGCGGGGAACCAGCGAATTTCATGGCCAGCAGTTGATAGAGCGTGTTCAACTGCATGAATTGGAGCCCCGTTTGCCGGAAGATTTCCTCTCGCGGCACGATTTGAAAGGCCTTTTCCATCATGCCGTCGGTGCGGTGGTCTCGATAGTGGTAAGGGTTGCCCAGCAGTTCGTCGTTGCGGTCAAGCAGCCCGAAATCAACCCCCCACGTGTCCACTCCCACGCTTGCCACAGTCGTATTGACGCGGGACCCGGCCGCATAGAGTCCATTGCGGATATGCGTCCACTGGCCCAGCACATCCCAGTAGAGCCGATTTCCCACTTCCACCGGCCCATTTTGGAATCTGTAAACTTCCTCCAGCTTTACCCGACGGCCATCAAAAAGGCCCACCACATGGCGCCCGCTGGATGCCCCCATGTCAATGGCGAGAAAGGCTTTGTCGGACATGGTCGATCACCTGTCTCTGGGGAGTTCTCTCCGAAACCTCGTCCGTCCCTTGCGGGGTCATTGAATTGCCTGATGACGTGAAACACAAGCCGTTCTAACCGGCCAAGGATTCTCGTCATGTCCGCACAAAATGGCCACCGGTGCTCGTACTTTGTGACCGGTGGTCCTCCCCACCTCCCCAAACTCGGTCCGTAGGGTCGCAGAACGGTACTTCCACGCGTCTCGGTGCCGTTAACTTGGACACCGACATACAGCCCCGCGTGGAGTATTGATGCGTTATCTTGCACCCTGTCAACGGGAAATAGTGGCCGGAAATTCATGTCACGTCAAGCCCCTGCAAGATGAGAAATCTTCTCCAGCTCTGTTTTCTGCGTCTGGATGAGTGTCCTGTGGGGCACGATCGCAATGTTTTCTGTTCGACCGGGTAGAATGAAACTCGATAGAAGCGCGACGCGCTCTGGACGGGGTTGGTCGGAACAAATCCTGGCAGCTCTCAGAACTCGTGCTCTCGACAAATACCAATCCGAAACACCGTACACCACCGGCCAGCCGCTCGGCGGCTTTGTCCAGACGTTGGCCGGAGCAGAGCGGTCCCGCTGTACCCACCACGTGTGGATTTCTGAAGGCCACACTGACGGTAATCGCACGGATCATTGAGCGGCTCAGGCCTCGAAAGCTGTGAATTTTGTTTCTATGAAAACAAAAAATCATCGCTCGGCACATCCCGAAAAGATGGCGGATTCGCCGGTGGATCAGCAGCTCGTAACGCTGGCGCGTGAGGAACTCCTTCGCTGGTTCCGTGGCCACGCCCGGGACTTTCCCTGGCGACGAACCCGAGATCCCTATGCGATCTGGGTAAGCGAGATCATGCTTCAGCAAACCACAACCCAGGTAGTGGAACCGTATTTCCGGCGCTTTCTGGAGCGATTTCCCACGCTGGAAAGTCTGGCGTCAGCCGACGAAAGCGATGTGCTCAAAATCTGGGAAGGCCTGGGATACTACCGCCGCGCTCAAAATCTCCATAAAACAGCCCGCATCCTCCGAACAGAGTTTGGCGGGCAATTTCCTCGAGATCCTGCGGTCCTAATGCGGTTGCCAGGGATTGGCCGGTACACGGCGGGAGCCATCCTTTCTCTCGCGTTCAACCAGTGCGTTCCGATCCTGGAAGCCAACACGCGGAGACTCTTTCGCCGGTGGCTGGGCGGATTCAACGATGGAACGCCGCTTTCGGATCGAGTTCTCTGGCAGGTGGCCGAAATGTTCCTCGCCCCCCGCCGGGCGCGCAGGATTAACCTGGCGCTCATGGATGTAGGAAGCGTTATCTGCCTCCCGAAAGCACCGCTGTGTGAGCAGTGCCCACTCCAGTCAACCTGCCAAACTTTTCAGAATCGCCTACCGGTAGAGCAAAGCTCCCAAAAGAGGCAGTCGTACACGCTTCGCCATGAAGTGGCATTTGTTGTGGTTTGGAAGCAGCGACTTCTCGTACAGCGGCGCTCGGAAGGACGCTGGGCGGGATTGTGGGAGTTTCCCAGGATTCTATTGCAGGAGGGCGGTTGTGACGTACCAACACCTGAGCAGATCGCCCTGCCAGAACTCGTGCGGCAGACCGGGCTCTTCGCAGGCCTTGAGCCGCTCAGCGGTCATCACTTTGCACGGCTCCGCCACCAGGTGACGCGCTTTCGTATTGTCTTGGACGGCTTTCTTATTCGGGTTTCTGGAAAGGCTAAACCGCACCACTCGGATGGACAGTCGGAGCTAGCCTGGATGACGCTCGACGCCCTCGAGGGACTACCCATGCCCGCACCCATCCGCCGAATGCTTCGCCCTCTAAGGAGTGCGCTCGGTAGTAACTGTTTCGATTGAGTCATGGGTTTATTCGGAAAAGGATGAACCCGACCGCGATCGATCGCCGGACCGGGGACAACCCACATTGTGCTGCAACAAAAATGGCGCAGGTCAACTTTGAGGCGACCCGCGCCAAATTGGGCCCATTTCCGATCAAGTTATTGGTCGGAATTCAAGCTTTGGGAGCGTCCGCTTTCGCGAGGTGAGGACTGTCCGCTCACGAGATGGAGAACGAGGTCCCGCAACCGCAGGTGCGGACCGCCAGGGGATTGTGGAACACAAATCCCCGCTGAAGTATGCCGTTTTGATAATCGATGGTTGTCCCGGCTAGGAACTGAAGGCTTTTCTTGTCCACCACGACTTTGACGCCGTGAGACTCACAAATCACGTCGTTCGCCGCATCCGGATTGGTCTCAAAATCCAATCTGTACTCAAACCCGCTACAGCCCCCACCGACCACGGAAACGCGGAGGGCTGTATCAGCCGCAAGTTGATTTTCCGCCAAAAGCCGCTTGACCTCTTGAGCAGCCGATTCAGTTAGGAACACTTGACTCATTTCTCACTCCTCTTTGGAACCACACACTTCATCCAGACCTTATCGCCAGTTTATCAATCCAAGTCAGCGATCATTTGTGACCGATTGATAAAGCCCACTATCAAGCCGGGTACTGGGTGGGAGCACAACCCAGCTCGGCGGGCACTTTTTACGGCCTGAAAGATGGCTCAGTGAATCTTCGTCATTGACAATCCTAGACCCCGACCAAAAAATGTCAATTGCCACATATCAAAATGTGTTAATCGTCCGGTTCCCACGGCGACATACACCTTATGTGGGGGATGGTAAAACTCTGTAGTGGTGCTTCTCGTGGTGAGGATAGACGATCGGGTACCGGTGCGCGTTTTGGTGTTAAGAGACCCGCGATGACCAGCGACGATTTCAGGCAACATGTGGAGACAATTATTCGGGCTATTCGGGATCTGCCTGCATGTCTGGCTGTTGAACACTGGCACCAGGCGGAGGTTGTCGTTTCCGGGCCCGACGCCGACGATTTTCTCCACCGGGTATCCACGGCGCCGCTCCGCGGGCTGACGACGGGAGTCGGCCGACGCATGCTCTTCCTGGATGCCAAAGGACATGTGAAGGCCGCCGCAACAGGATGGAAGCGTGCGGAAGGATGGGCCTTGGAGACCGAGCTCGGCCAGGCGGAAAACCTTGTTGAGCATCTTGAATGGTTTCACATCCGGGAACGCCTGGAAATCCGAAATACCTCGCAAAATTCGCGGAAAATTCTCTTATTGGGCAAGGAGGCCGAAAGCACAGTTCGTGGCATCACAAAGTCACAGCCGGAATTTGCTGTGAATTCTGCTGGACTTGCGGAAACACGGATCGATCTGGATTTCTTGACCGAACAGGATCAACAAACAAATTCAACGCTCGGAACCCGGGAGCTACAGAACCACGCCGCGGCCTGGGCGAGGCGTTTTGACCATCCTTTACTGCCCACTTTGGAACTTGTCTGTCCGGCGTCGCAGGAAAAGCATGTGTGGTCTCGGCTGCGAACTACCGCCCAGGTTGTGTCCCAGGATGCATGCGAGTGGTTGCGGGTTCTCTTCGGCATGTGGAGTTATGGTCGAGATGTGACCGAGGAACGCTTGGGCCCTGAAGTGACCGATGATGAGCGTGTCATTGGGCTTAGCAAGGGTTGTTATCCAGGACAGGAAGTGGTGGCCCGAATTGTTTCCCGGGGGCATGTCAACTGGCGACTTCGGGGCCTGAGCCTTCCCGCGGGCCCTAAGCTGGCACCTGGTTCGGAAATTCTTGTGGACGGCAAGAGGGCGGGATGGTTGACTTCCGTGGCCAATGTACCAGGGACTCACTTGGCCGTGGGATTGGGGTATATTCGCCGGGAATTCGATATCCTGGGCAAAATGTTGCTTACCGACGCTGGACCCGTTGGAGTGCATCCTCTCCCTTTTCGGCTGGAAAGCCCAGGATGATCCATCAGTTGCTGGTTTTTACCACGGGAATGTTGTCGCGGTCGGTTTTACGTCGTTCTCGGTGAGCCGGCCCAGATTGTCCGAAACAACAAAAATCAGCAGGCGTCTTGTTCAACGCTTTTACCAGAGGGGCGCCCTTGTTTGGGGCGCGAGCAGTTAGGCGTCTGCGGCGGCCTTCTCTTCGCTGACTTTGCCCTGGTAAACTTCGAGCAGAGATCGGCCGGGGATTGTGATGCGCAAAAGCGGGGCAATTTCAGCGTAGGCCTGGTCCACTGTTGCCAGAACCTCTTCGGGTTCTGGAAAGCCCTGTCGGAAGAGTTTGCGATACCCGGCTTCGAAGAGCGGTTTCTCGTGCCACACTGCGTCACTGACTGGGGGCAGGGCTGCCGACAGCGCCACGATGGCGCAACCCAGGTCGGTCTCGTTGGGGCGGAAAGTCATCACATCCATGAGATGGTTCTCGATCAATTCGACGAAACGCTCGGGAAGATTCCATCGCCGTCCGACCCACCCTGCCGCCTGAGCGTGATTCCATCCGCAGCAGGCCATCTCAACCGTGGAAAGCCGTCTCTGACCCTGCTTGCGAGCGGTCAACAGACGCGTATAAAGGTCGGGATCCTCTTTGGCCAGCAACGGCACCGCCATATCCTGGAGAAGTGCCGCCGCGAAGAGTTCCTCAGCGTCCTTAAGCTGACAGAGGTTGCCCATTTGTCGAGCAAACAGGGCACGGCGGAGAGAATCCTGCCACAGCGTTCGCAGATCGAAAGGCCCGCACTTGGGACTGGGCATCAGGCTGAAGACAGCCGACCAGAGTACGAAGTTCTTGATCGTCTTGACGCCGACCAGCGTGATCGCTAGCCGAACGCTGGAAATCTCGCGGGAGAAACCGAAGTAGGACGAATTGACAAACCGCAGCACCTGACCGGTCAGGCCGGGATCAGTCTCGATCGGAATGGCGTATTCCACCGGGCCAGCATCCGGGTCCTGAGAAACCTGCAACATATGGATGGCACTCTGGGGAAGAGCCGGTAAATTGGCATTGGCAAGAATTTTTTCAAAAGATTTTGCGGTTGCCAGCGTCATTCTAGCCTCCTACTGCCGCACTTCCGACGGGATGGTGCGCGTGCGACCATTGCGCGAGTTGTCAACCTCGCGCTGGCGAATCTCCCATTCCTCTAAGAAAAGTTAGGCCATAAACACGACAGAAGCAAAACGAATTTCGGATTCTTCGGCCGCCGGAAACCACGGCAAAAACGCACTCCGTACTACGGCTCGAACATTTCTGGCAGGGCACCGTCGGCACGGTGGGCCAGTTGCCGCCATACCCGCGGATCCACATTCAGCCCGATGGGTTTGACGCTTTGCATCCCCATGAGGACTTGGATGACCGCGGGGTGCATCGTCGAGAATCCGCCCACAAAAAGGGGAGAGGGCTTTTCCGTGGAGGGGACAGCATTGTTCGCCGCCTTTTCCGCCGCTTGTTGAGGACGTTCCGCCTCCGCGCCCGGTTTTTTCTCCGGAGGACTGGAGACTGTCGATCTTGCGCCCCAGACACTTGGCGGACTACCGGTGTTCCGAAGCGTTGCCCGCGTACCGGAGGCCCATCCCAGATCGTCCGGATCAACTCCTTTTTCCGACACAAACAGTGTGTAGGTCACTCCGTCGGGAAAATCGTCTTCTTTCAGCCAGCGATTGAGTACGAGAGCTCCCTGCGTGTTGGAATCGATGGGGGCCTCCTCATGATGGTAACACCCCGCATAGTTGGACGGCGCCCATTTGGCTGCGGCGGCCTGTGTCCGGGGAAAAGATGGACAAACGACCGGACTCAACGTGGTGGTTCGGACGGCGTCGTTCCTGGGATCGTGAACGCTCTTCGATAGGTCCAGCTTTCGATAGTAGACCTCTGCATCGAGGTAGGGGAGCAGCGGACAGACCCAACCGATATGCCGGCCCACGGGTTCGTTGCGAATCGGCGAGGTGTCGTTGACAACACCAGCGGGAAAACATTCGTAGCCGGCGTAGTAGCGGGACAATGCCAATCCGATTTGAGACAGATTCTGCGAGCACTGGGCTCGGCGAGCCGTTTCTCGGGAGGCCTGGATGGCGGGCAGGCCGAGTGCGACGAGTATCCCAATGATGGCAATCACCACGAGAAGTTCGATAAGTGTGAACCCACGACCATTTTTTCGCTGCATGATCTGTCTCCTGTATTTTCTCGGTCGCCCTCACATCCCAATCTGTTCGTCGGGCATGTCGGTCATTTAACGCAGCGCATCGTCGGTGCCTTCGCCGTCGCTGCGATGCGCCAGACTCCTAAGAACTTTTTGCTCGATGTCAAATCGCAATTTTCTTGCGGATAAATCTCCGAACAGGAAATTGACGCCGCCAGGGTGTGCAGACCCGAAGCCCCCGATAATTGGGCCGCCTTCGGGAAGGGAACCCAGGATTTCCAGGAGTGCCTGTTTGACTGCGGGGGTGGTCGCCGGTCCCTCAGGGATGCGGGCCAAAACGTCTGGAGGCACCCCCCAAACGCCCCGATCATCCCGACACGAGGTCCAGAACCGGTGTACGTCTTCCCGTTCCGGGTTCTGGATGATTCGAATGATCTCTTCTGTACTGACAGCGTGAGAGTCGTGAGGGGGAGGAGTGCCATGAGAAAACTTCTCCAGGGGCAGTCCCGCATTGCGAAGTGTCGCTCGGGTTCCGCTCAGCCAACCCCATTCAAGCCCGAAGGGCAGTTTTTCGCCGAGAAAGATCGTATGACTCAATCCGTCAGTGATCTCATCGGGTGGTAAAAACCGATTGCGGATAAAAACCCCATGATCGTTCTCGTCGATGGGTTTGTCTTCCTCGCCGTGACATCCTGCGTAGCTGGGACTGGCGCCGCTTGTGTAGCGCAATGATGGACAGCGAAGTATCCAATCGCAATGTTCCTCAGTAGCCAGCATTTCGAGATTGGGAGGGTCGTAAACACTCAGATCGGCCCGTATCAGTCGGGCAGGAACAGGGTCAATCCAGGGCACCACGGCGATCAGCCAATTATGGTGATAACCGATCGGCACATTGCGAACAGGACCACCCGGTTCCACCACCCCAGCGGGAAACCGGCCGTGAAAGGTTTCGTAATTTCGGATCGCCAGTCCCAGCTGAAGCAAATGGTGCTGACACCGGGTGTTGAGGGCGATTTCCCGACAGGCCTGGATCGCTGGCAAGAGCAGACTGATGAGAGTGCCGATGATCAGAACCACACACCACAGCTCGATTTGGGTTATACCCCGCTGCTCGTGAGGGCTAGCACGATCTATCCATCTCGCCGCACGTGCTTCGGCTGTCAGCTCGAAGGTGTCAAGAGCTTCACCGGAAACCCCGCAGAACCGTGCTCTGCCGTCATATTCGCCATCCCTGCGCGGGGAATCTCTCGCCACGTCATCTTCAGGGAACAAGAACGTTTTCCCTGCCGAACAAGACGAGCCGCTCGCAGTATTCAAATTAGTCCGCATCATTTCAATCTCGTCCCAGGACAATCGGGGAAATTTACATAACCAATTTACATGACCACAGGATGCTCCACTGGGATTCGAAATCAGCCGATCTTCTGTCAGGGAAGCGTCAACCGCCGAGTTTCGCTCACCACGAGTTTCTGGTTGAGAAACAGCTTGACCTTCAGTACAAGAGATCGCGATTTGCCTCCGTCGTGCTTCACGGTCGTGCGGACCACTCCCCGGAGCCCGCCAGGCAGCTCATTCTCGGGTATCTCCCAAGTTTCACCCTGGTAGGCAGCATTTTCGCGGATGGTGGAAACAGCACGGTCGATCGCCGATGCTACCAACCAGTCGGCCTGGATGAGAAATCGCTCTTGCTGTGCATCGCGTACCCGCAACCACAACTGGTGGGCGAGGGTTGCCGCAAGCGTCGAAACGACGACCAGACACACAAGGATTCCCAGTGCCGCGATCCCCCGACCCCAGCGTGTCTGGCGAGACGTCTCCGCCGTTTGACGGTAATCCGGATATTGGCGAAAAATGCCGGAAGGTACTGAAACGAACGTGTTCATTGCTGTCCTTCCCCTTTCTGGGTTGTTGGTGCGGGCTCGGTGGAATCATGAAACACGGTTGCTGGGTTGAGCTGGTCCCGACCGACATACGCCAGGATCTGCCAGGTGCGGCGGGATCCACGCTCCTGGCCGGTGACCGGATCGGCTGCGCCGAGCTCTAACGTGAGGACAGCACGTGTGTGGGTGCCGTCACTCTCCTGACGGAGACCCACCCGGTAGCGTGGATCGAGAGGAAATCCCTCTCTGGTCACCACGCCGCCATCTCTGACCCGCTCCCGCAAAATTCCCCCGTGAACCCGGTAGCGCACAATTTCCTGGCGAGGGAGACGCAGCTCACAGATCAGTTCGTCCTTATCCGCGAGTGAGACCGTCTTTTCTGGTTTTGGGATGATCACACCTTCGGCCTGATGTACGTCTTTGCGAAAAACGAGGCTCAGTCGCCCCAGCGTCCGTTCACCTTCGACTTGACGGGAAGTCACGGACGAGAGTCCCATGACGACACCCGTCAGGGCGACAGCCATCGCCAAGAGCACGATCGAAATGACAGACACGAGCGTCATCTCGAGTAAAGTAAAACCTCGGCGCGTTTTCATCATTCACCTCTATCGTTGGCCACCCGTTGAACGTTTGTATCTTGGACAAGTTGCCTTGTGGGGCCACTGGGGCGTGAAGATTGTGATGCCGGTGGAGCGCCGACGGTGGGAAACCGGTATGCCACCAGCGAGACACTTCCTGGCAATTTTCCCTCACCATTAGGCCATTCGACAGTCACAACCAGGCGTCGCCCCTTGCCCGCAGCGAAAACCTCCTGCCGCACCACTGCCGATTCCAGAACCGATTGGCCGGCGGGAGAACACGGGCGGACTTCTTTTTTGCCCACAGACAACTCGTCCCACGGCTTTGCGAAAAGCGTTTCCATGACATTGGCAGCCTCCTGAAGGGCCCATGCTCGCTTTCGTTCTTCCCTCCGCAATCGCACGGTGGAAACGATCAGTTCGCCGCAAATACCGGTCAGGACGGCCAGCAGGGTTACGGCGACGACAAGCTCGACGGCCGTCGTGCCAGAGCGTCTTCTCTTACCCGGTGAACGGACGATACGCTGCGGCTCAGTCTGTTGCATGATCGAAAAATCCCGAAGCATGCGAGCTATTTCTGGCACGGTTGTCACATTTCACAGGAGGTTGTAGGCAATTTGAACCAGGAAAACAAAGCATCCCAAGTAAACTGCGCCGACCAAGAGCGCCATGATGGCCACAATTATGAGATAGCCATAAATGCCCCACCACCGCAGTCGAGCTGCCGCTCGGTCGCGATACCACGCCGCGAGGGTTTCCAGAGCCTCCGGGAGATTGCCCATCGACTCGGCGGCTCTGATCACTTCCGCGTCCGTAAGGCTGATGAGCCGCCAGCGGAGCAGGGCCTCGGCGAGATCGTCGCCTCGTCGGATCGCGTTGTGAACTCCCCGCAACCGCCAGCAAATACCCAGCGGCACCCTCGCCGTGATCCCTTCCCAGAATCGTGGCGCAAATGCATGGATCAATGCTTCCAGAATCGCGGGGCAGGTTTTTTGGGCACGTGTTCCGAGAGCCAGCCCTTGCAGGATCAGACTCCGGACCCGCGAAGAACACCCGGTCAACGGGAAAAAGTCGCGCAGAATGTTAAGTCCCCCCGTCCAGTACAGTCCGATCAAAATGATGACAAGAAGCGGCAAACCCAAGGGGAACAACAGGGAGTTTGGCACCGTCTTGGCCACGAACGCCATAATCGACAAAACGGGATGGGTCGTAATCAACTCCCCAAGGCCGAAGTCCTCGGCGATGAACACAAACATCCTCATAACTCGCCCCAGGATGAAGAGAGCACCAAACAGCGCAACAGTCGCCACGAGGACCAGCCCAAATCGTCCATAGAAAAGTTCTTCTGCGTCGCTGAGCTCCAGTTCGTTCTCATCGGCAGTGTCAATCGCATTGTTCCAGGCACCGGTGAGGGCTCCCAGATGCACCGCAATACGATCCCTCAGTTTCAGGCGGAGTGTGCGAATCGCTTTTTCCACTGGCTGCCCAGCTGCCAGGGATCGCAGCAAACTTGGGTGTGGATCGAGTGCTCCCCGGTCTTTTAGATATGCAGACAAGGTGGGAAGCAAAGGAAGATTATTTCTGACAGCCGACGAAAAAGTAAGCCAGAATGATCGGGAGGTGCCGGTGTACATGAGACTGATAGCGACAAAAAGGACGACTATTCCCAACGGCCCAAACAGAACCAGACCTGCCGCGGCGAGCACAATCACTGCAGCCAGCCGAACCGCCAGGATCCAGGGTGCAGTATCCCGGAAAAAGTCCTTCCCTTTGGGACGGGTCCACCAGAGGCACAAAAGCGCGATCAAGATCCCCGCCAGTCCACCGACAAGTGGCAGGAGGACGTTCTCAATAACCCGCAGATACACCTCAGGTATCATTGGCGGCCCTTGCTTTGTATCTTGCGCTTACCAGGTAAATGTGGCCAAGCAGGATTGCACCGCAACAAACCAGGCAAAAAGGGGCATCAGTGCCGGAATAAGTCCCAATAGCATGATGCCTGTGAGATTTCTTTCTAAAACTGCCCGCAGGGAACTGACCTGGCGATCAAACAGCGAGCAGAGAGCGCGAAAGCGTTCCTCCAGCGGGATAGTCTGGGAAGAATCCGCGAGAAACGCCAGGAACGTGGCCGACATCCACGGGCACTTCGCCATCGCTTCGCCGAGTGGAATCCCCTCTTCTGTACGGCGGCTCGCTTCCTCCAGGGCCTTCTTCAACTTGGGCCATCGCGAAACCCTGGCGGCTGCGGATAAAGCGGCAGGCATCCGCACTCCCTGATCAAGCAACGCTGCCATCACTCCGGCAAGATAGCTCAGCGCTGCCGTCCTGTAGTACGTGCCTACCAAGGGCATCCTGTAGATCCAACTGGCGGAGGAAAGCCTGGTAGGCCCCAGTGCAATGATCAGCAAGACGGCCGTGGCTAACACTAAGATGACCAGAAAAAGAAGTGACGCCAGCCACCAGACCGATACCTGAACGACAATTTCAGCGGAAGAGGTAGAGGAACAATCCGGCGCTGAAACCGACCAGATATCAGGATAATTTGCCAAATTAATGAGTGAAAACCCCGACGTCAACCACTGAGAGAGCAAAATGGGTAACCCCGCCATGATCACGAGGCCACACAGGATCGGATATCCCAGCACCGCGCGAAGATCAAAAAGTGATTCCTGATAATGACTTCTTAGCTTAAGCAGTCTTGACAGCGCTTCGCCTGGTTGGGGACAGAGTGTGCCGGCCTCGAGAATGGCCCGCAATTCGCGGGACTGTGCGTTCGAAATGCGCCGCAGGCCATCTTGCAGCGACATGCCCCGGGAAATGAGTCTGGCGAGCTGGCGGAAGGCTGACTTTGTGGCTCGATCGGGGCAGTCCTCAGCCAGGGCCTCCAGAGCATTGGGCAGGGGAAGACCGGACCGTACACTCTGAGAGATGACGTCTGCCAGTCTTTCCCAATCTACCGGACTGCCGTCAAAGCGTGCTCCAGGACACATGTTCTCTCCCATAACCGTCTCTGTTCGTCCGTTGCGAGCTTTTAAACGGTGCGCGCGGTTGTTGTCCCGATCAGTCTTCCTGACTGTCCATTGAGCCGGGGCCAGAGAAATCGGCCCATTCCTCACTCCCCCGTGCCATGCGGTTCCAGGGCGAATCAGGGGCCTCCAAAATGCCCAAAATCTTCTCCCGACCGCATTCCTCGCAATACTCTGCCGCTAATGCCCTCTGCTGTTCACTGAGGCAATACGCCGGCTTGGTCCACCAGTCCTCTTCGATCACGTCCTTACAGGAACGACAGCGTCGCGCGGGGCTCATACGGCAACTCCTGAATTTTGGCCAAATCCGTGTGTCTTACTGTTGACGGACCTCTCTACCACTCTACCGACCAAGATGCTTCAGCAAGTACCTGCTCGGTCTGGCCGTGAGGGGAGCCGCCATGTTACGGCCGGAATTCCGCCATTTTGAGAAGCAATGACCACCACGGCCAGCCGAAAATGAAAATGATCCCAAGAACAATGATCACGCTCGGAATAATGATGGCCAAAGGGACTGTGACCGTGCGAAACACCTGCATGCGGCGCTGACAACGATTACCCCATTGCTCAGCCAGACTTTTCAGAGAGTCCGCCAGCCGTGGGGATGTGATCCCGTGCACAATTGTCAATCGCACGCCAGCAGGAATTCTGCTGTAGTCCTTGGCCAGTGCCGCCGACCAATTCTGAGCACCAATCGCGTCCGCCAGCCGGTTTGCCTCTTCTCGCCAGGTCCGATCACCCAGGATGGTGCCCGCCAGTCGGACGGCTTCATCTACCGGCACACCATGCTGTATTCCCAGAGACAGGAGATCCGTGAACACCGCGACCTGCTCGCTCCGGACGATCCCCCGGACCCCCGGGAACCATCCCAGCCGCCAGACAAAGTAATCCGGCATCAAAATGCGGGTCCGATGAATCAAGAGTGTCCAAAAAAGAAACAGCGCGAGGGGAACAAGTGCCCCCGCCAGGACCCAGTAAGGCAGGCCGGCACGCAGCGCCTCGAGCAAGCGGAGCAGGCCTGACCCATCAGCCCCCCAGTCACGCATGCTCTCCAAAAGGACGGGGAAGATGAATGCGAGGAATCCCGCAAGCAGTCCTAGAGCCGCGAGAAAAACAACGAGCGGGTAGACCAGGGAGGCAACCAATTGATTGCGGATGGCGATTGCCCGCTCTCCAAATCGGCCAATGTCCGCCAGAATCGCCCCGGTCTGGGCAGACCTGTTTCCCAACCGAAGCACCGCGCCGTAAACCGGTGCCAAATCTTTTTCGACCCGCTGAAGGGCTTCCTCCAGGGGGATGCCTTGGCGGAGGGCCTCACTGATTTGCTGGACGGTTTTTCGCCAGCGGCGGCTGCCACCCACATTCCAACGTGCCAGAAAACCTTCCAGGGGCAGCCCCAGCTTCACCAGGGACGCAATCTGCCTGTGCAGAGTGAGAAACTCAGTGGCTGAAAGCGAACTTCCGCGCGAAGAGGATGAATGCGGCTGCGACACGGACAAGGCTCCTTCGTGGCAAGAGAAAGCTCAAAGCCACTCGGAGTATAGCCCCACTCCCTCTGCGATGTCAATCAGCCGCCAGTTTTGAAATCATCGGCCTGGGAATCTGACGTCCTGTCAGTGTTGCACGATGCCACACTGGCCAAGTAAGGCCAATTGATTAGAAGAGCACCACTTTGTGCTCCGAGATAGCGAGTTGGTACTCGACTGCAAGGGAGTCGCGGTCTGGCACTTTCCAGACGCTACCCCGCGACTTTGTTTCTTGGGTAAAGTTTTTCTCTTTCCTGAAGGTACTCGGCAAGAGCGTCTTTCCAGTGTGGTAACGGTGGTGCGTCAACGAATCGTTGATATTTCGAGGTGTCCAGCACGCTGAAGCGAGGACGGGGCGCTTTTGCGCCATATTCCTCAGTGGTTATTGGCGAGATTTCGACATCCCAGTTGAGTAGCCGAAAAATCTCGCACGCAAAGCGATACCAGGTGGTGAAACCATCGTTGACAATGTGAAACGTTCCAAACATGGATGTCCCGAGCAAGTAGCGAATCGCCCGCGCCACATGCACCACGTAGCTGGGAGTACAGAACTGATCATCAACCACCCGCAGAGACTTGCCCGAGCGGCCCAGGCGAATCATGGTCTCTACAAAATTGCCTGGGGAATTGGCCCCCAAACGACCGTACAGGCCGCACGTCCGCACGATGTAGTGCTTCTCCCAGGCGAGGACTTTCAACTCCCCCTCGTATTTGCTTGTTGCATAGACTCCCTGCGGGGAAGCGGGATCCTCTTCGCGGAACGGTTCCGTCCGAAATGGCTCTCCACCAAACACGTAGTCGGTGCTGACGTAGAGCAGCGGACAGTTCAGCTCCCTGGCCAGTTCAGCCAGCACGCCGGTGGCGGTGGCGTTGATCGCGAAGCATCTGTCGGGCTCCTCTTCGGCCTTGTCCACGGCGGTGTAGGCAGCCGCATGGACAATGGCGTGGGGACGGAGTTCTCGGAGAGTTCTTCTCACCCCGTCGAAGTCAAGGAGATCGAATTCTGGCAGGTCCAGTCCGACGGCCTCCGACCCCCACTGGCGACAGAGTTCTCCCCCCAACTGGCCTTTGGCACCGGTTACGGCAATCACGGCGCTCCTCCAACCCGGGTCAAATAAAAGGTCAAATCTCTCTCGTCCGGCTTTTGATAAGCTAGTATAAACTAGGTTATAGAAGAAATGGGGAAACTTCTGGACCCCAACCCATAAAATCGGTTCTGCCTTTCTACCGGAACCGGTTTTCAGCAAAACGTTGAGACCAGTACCAAGTCAACCTGTGTGAAGACCCTGGACAGAGAATAGCCAGAGAAAAGGAGCCAGCCGTGCCAATCTACGAGTTTTACTGCGCCGATTGCCACACGGTGTACAGCTTCTTTTCACGCAGAATCAATACTGAAAAACGGCCCGATTGCCCGCGCTGTGGCCGACCTCAGCTAGAGCGCCGGGTTTCCCGATTTGCGATTGGTCGCGGAGGAAAATCTGAGTCGCAGAAAGGAGAAGGCGAGCAGGAGGACGACGACCTGTTGCCGCCGGGGTTCGATGAAGAGAAGTTCGAACGGGCGATGATGGAATTGGCCTCTGAGGCGGAGAATCTGGACGAGGAGGATCCCCGCCAGATGGCGCGTCTCATGCGGAAGCTTTCCCAGTCCACAGGCCTGGAATTCGGCGGGGCGATGGAGGAGGCCATCCGACGCCTGGAGGCAGGAGAGGATCCTGAAAGCATCGAAGAGGATTTGGGCGACCTTCTGGAGGAAGAGGAACCGATCTTTCAGCAGTCAGGGCGGTCGCTCAAGACAATCGTTCAGCATCTTTTGCCCCCCAAGCGGGAAGAAACTCTTTACGATCTCGATGCCGCACCTTCAACAGAGCCTGCACCATCTGCGGCTCACAAAGAGAGTGCGGCAGCCGTCAAGAAGCCCGCGAAAAAAGCCTCCAAAAAGGCGTCAGCGAAGAAGTCCACCCAATCGGCTACTTCGAAACGAAAGAAAAAGGGCTAAACCCACTTTCTTTCCAACCGATTTTTCCGACCGGTTCCCAGTGTGCGATCTCAGCGAAATATCATCACTGGCCAATGGAGAACCGGCCGGGCTTGAACTTGAGCAAGTATCTCTCCGCTTGGGGGCTCCGCGAAAAGAATTCCCGTTTTGAATCCTGGCCGCTTATCTTCCGGGAAAAATGCCCCCGCGGCGAGCGGGAATCTCTTGCGCCAGCTCCTGCTATCAAGCGGACGGCATTATATTGTGTGATGTCGCGTTGAGGTTGATTCAAAATTGGTCTTCCACTCGAGAGACGGGGACAAAATCGTGCGAACCATAGCCATCCTGCTGGTGACAGCCACCTTGCTTGCGACGAGCTTTGTTCCAATCCTGAAACCAGCTTGCGGACAATCCATTCATAGGGAGGGCGATGTCTGGCGAATAGCGTCCGAGCATTACACGCTTCAGATCAGCGCTCGGGATGGAAGTCTTTTGGAAATTCGTCAGGGCGACAACACGTCTGTTATTGCGCGGAGCGGTGAAGATGGGCTGTGGCGGATTCGCTGGCGGGACAATACGGAGCTGACCGCCCGACAAACGACTGTACAGTCAGAGTTGGTGGGAAAGTCTCAGCTCCGGCTCGTCTTTTCCCATCCGGAGGTCAAAGTAAACGTTGTAGTGGCAGCAAATGCGGATGCCGTCGATTTGCACGCCACGATCAGCCCGGAGAAGAAAGAGGTCCTGGACTTTGCCCTGCCGGCACGTTTGCGGTTTGAGCCTCAAGCGGTGAGCCGCCTTATTTTCCCGATGGGCGGCAACACGGCGGTGGGGATTGCCTTTCTCCGCGGGTTCTTTGAAGCCCAACCACCGGACCGTCCGGCGGGATGGGAGCGGCAGAGTGTCGGGGCAAGGGCGTTCGTGCGTTTGTTTGGGGCACCGCTGGAAATTCGTCCCATGGATGAACCGGCCGTGGCTTTGCGTGCGACAGACGCGGGCAAGAAGTGGTTGAGTCCAGAGGCCTTGCGGTTGGTGACGCAACGGCAGGTCATCGTCAATCGACCCCCGCGGCCTGTTGCCGGCATGGAAGTCCTTGTGGAGTCTGTCGACGGGCGACCGTTTTACGTGGGGAAAAAGGTGGGGCAGGGCACCCTCTGGCTGATGGGAGGGCAGATCGGTCGCGGCGATCTCGCGGCACTCCAGGTGGCACTCGTGAAAAGCACGCTCGACCGGCTGGCACTTCAGGGAAAGCCGATCGGCCTGATCAACCTGCCCAACGAAACGGCTCAGGGAGGATGGACCGCCACATCTGTGAACCAGTGGCGGGATGCTTTGTCCACGCTGGGGACCGTTGTGGAGCTGCGAAATGGACGCGAGTTACAAACTGCGCTGACCGACGGATCGGTGGCCGCCGTCGTTAACCCTTATGCCGAACGATTTCCTGTCGACCGGAAGGAAGACTTTGATCAGGCCATCGGCGTTCTCGAACGCTATCTCGAACGGGGTGGTCACTGGTTTGAAGTGGGCGGTTATCCTTTTCACTATGCCTTGACGCCAAGTCTTTATTACCGCCGCGTGTTCTGGAATTATCCGCCTGCATTTGCCGACTTTCTCCATCTGGATACAACGGCTGGTTCGGTCTCCGTGTACCGGATTCAGCCGCGGAACTGGCAACCGTGGGAGGGACGGACCCGCAAAACGGCTCTCTTTGTTCCCGGTGGAGTGAGCTGTGGTGCCGATGAACACGGCGGGTATCTCGAACGCCAATTCGGGACTTTTGTAACAGCCCGGGAATGCTGGGAAGCACCGATAGTTCGTCTTCAGGTCGGCAGCGCACCCGAGGTGGCCCTTCGCCAGTATGCCGCACTCAATGGGCTTCAGCGTCGGCTGGAGGAGAAACTTCCGGCCGATGTGTTCGCGAAGTTCAAAAGCGCTGTTCTGGTTCGGCTGACGGCGAGCGGCCAGCGGCAGGTGGAGCAGCACAGGGCCGCCCTGCCGTATTTGCCGGTACCCAGCATCGTCCATTGCACGGAGCATTTGCCGTTGGGGTTCGACCGTTCGTATCCCATCCACTTCCCGCCGCCGGAATGGTACGGCACGGCCGAAGAGTTGGCCAAATTCATGCGTGAAGCACGCGAGCTTGGACATCTGGTCATGCCCTACACCAATCCCACGTGGTTTCCCGATCAATCGCCAATCTGGAAGAGGGAGCAGGACGCCAAATCCGCCCTGGCACTGGACCTTCAGGGGCAACCGTACCGTGAAAGCTACGGCGGCGGCCATGCGACGGGATACGGAATTTGCCTCTGGCATCCCCTTGTTCAGCAGTACAATCGAGAAACGGTCCGCCTGTTCACGCAACAACTTCCGGTGGATATCCTCTTCCAAGATCAATGCGCTGCCCGGAGTTGGCGATATGACACCAATCCGGCGTCACCATCACCGATTGCGTACACGGAGGGGATCCTTTCCATGGTTGCGGAAGATTCCCGGCGTGTGCCGCTTTCCACGGAAGGGGGATGGGATTGGGTGGCGGAGTATCAGGTACAGCTCTGCGGAATGAGCTTTGGTATCGTTCCCACCGAGCCTCGCCCGGCCTGGGACCGCCTTCTCCGCGAGGTGTATCCGCCGAACCTCTGGCGGGTGTATCCGGTGGCGGAGATCCTTGTTCATGAGAAAGTCTCCATGGTCATGCACGATTTGGGGGCCAGCGTCAATGACTTCGAGGACCTGGCCTGGGTATTGGGACTGGGATTCGCGCTGCAATACCGGGTGAACGCTGTCACTCTCACCAAAGACCAAGCCGCCCAGGAATGGCTTAAGTGGCTGGCGGTTCTTCAGAAAACGGTCGTTGCACAGTATCTCGGCGAACCGATGAATAGTTTCACCCACGAAAGGCATGATGCCGAAAGCGGAGATCGCGACGGGGGGATCATTCGGGCACAGTATGGTGCACTACACATCTTGGCGAATCTCAACACGCGACCGCATTCCGAAGGCTCTTTGGTGCTGGCGCCGTTTGGATTTCTGGCCACTGCACCAAATGCGATGGCGGGCTCGCTGCAACAGGTGGGTGGGCGTGATTTTGGAGAAGATCCCGTCTGCTTTGCCCTCGCGTCAAACGGGAAGGAAAGGGAACTGTGGATATACTGCCGGCCCGGATTGGTAGTGGCGGTCCCCGCTGGACAATTCGGTGGGAAGCCTGTCCAACTCCAATGGGATGATGGAACGATGAGTGAGGCGGAACTGCGCGACGGCTCACTCCATTTCCGTGCGCCAGGTGATCCCGGGCCAACCGTTCGGAAGGTCTGGCATGCAACTCTCAGATGAGACAGCGGGCTGAACGGGCACTGGTCAAAGCCGACGCATTCGCCGGGACGGCTTCGGAATGAGGCAGGCTCTCTTGAGGGGGTAGAGGGCTGCCGTGACGCGGCGAAAACGGTCCATTTGGTCGATCACGGAGACCGGCCGCCCAAAGGCGCCGAAGGCGCAAGAGAAGCTTCCCAGAGGACGATGCCCCAGGGAGGCAACGACACACGCCAGGGGGCGTCGGGAAGAAGTGTGAGAGGTTCGGGAGTCACCCGTTGGGCATAGCGAATTCGAAGAGTAATCAGCCCGCTCATCTCGCGAGGGAGTTCCCAAACCTCGCGCGGTTGGAGAACAATTTCGCGTGGCTCTGGTGCAGGGTTCCGCAAAATAAGGGTGCCCTTGCCGTCTCCCCATGCTGCGTACCCGTAAATTTCGCCTTCCATGGGATTGCCACCGACCCAGTGCACATCAGCCAGGGTGGATTGGTTGGCTCGGGCCCAACGAATGCATTCGGCCAGATGATCCCAGGAGTTCGGCGTGAGAAGCTCAGGCGTGACATAAAGTTCCGCCAATTGGGTACCGCTGGCAAACCCCATCCACATTTCGTCTCGAAGGTCCGCCTCGTCTGGGGCGCTGAGGCCATCGACTCCCAACCGCGCGACCAGTCCTCGGCGTGCGAAGCATACCGGAATGGTCATCAAGGAATTCAGCGGATAAAGAGGTGCCCGATCAACGATCATCCGCTTGACCGTGCCATCCCGATAGGTCATCCACCGCTGCCGGGGCGTTCCCCAACCTGCGATCCCGCAATCATCGCCATTTCTCCATACAGAATCCCCAAACCATAACCAGTAAGGCGAGGGCCAGGTGCCGGTGGTGATGCTGAGATAAATGTCGGGTTTGATTCCGCGGAGGTCTTCACACAATCGCAACAGAGCTTCGACATCCGCGGCAAATTTTTCTCCGGCGCCACTGGCATTGTTTCCGGCGATGCCGTCGAACTTGAAATAGTTGACGTCGTACCGTTCGATCATTTCACGGCAGATTTCCCTGAATCTGGCAAAATATTTTTCGCCAGCGAGAGAAAAACCGTAATCAGCTACCTCATAACCCTGTTCTCGCCCGTAGGCCAGGCGTTTCTTCTTGGCCTCTCCATAACCACCGAAGGGCGAGAGCCACGTCCCGACCGCCGACTGATACTCCCTCGCTTTAGCCGTCAAAGGGGCAAATCCATTGGGAAAACCCTCATGAAATGCCCATAGCGTTCGAGGATCGTCCCAACCGTCATCGAATACGAAGGAGTCCATTCGCACACCGCGACGCCGGGTAAGCTCTTCCCCAAAACGCTCGATCACGTTGAGGCACTCGGGCTCGGTCATCTGTTTGCCGCCATCGGCAATGTCCCACCAGGAGTTGTAATTGACAAACAGCCCATAAGGCCGAGCCCGACGCCGTTCCACATACCGCTGAAAATCCCGTCGCAACTGCCCGGGCGCAGTCTTTCCGAGCGCGAATGTGTACACGAAATGATCTCGGCCGGGAACCTTCCTCGCATCCACCGCCGCGAGTACCGTTTCTTCCGTGACTTCGTTGCTGGCCATCGGATGTTCGCAACCAAGGAACCATTCTCCGCAGACAATGGGCGAGCCACTGACGGCACCGGCTGGCCGCGCCGCCGCCAATTCCTCCCGAAAGAAAATCACCCGTGTTGGCCGATCCATGTGCAAAGCAGGCCAGCGAACCCCCATGACCAAATAGTGTGCGCCCTCACGCAATTCCGCCCACCACGTCACAGTGGCCCCTGAGGGCTGCACAGCGAACTCCTGCTCCACGCGCCATCCTGGAAAGCGGTCCTCGATGCGAACAGCGCCGGATTCCGCAGGGATTGTTGTCTCCCGCGGAGCACCGCGTTTGGACAGTGCCAAAGGCTGCCAGGTCGAACCGTCATGGCTTTCGACCGACAAGAGGGGAATATTTTTCGCCGGTAACACGCTCCCGTCCTTGAGGCTCGTCACCTGTACGAGAAGGGGAAATGGGCCTTCCAGGTTGAGCGTGGCCGAGAGGGCGCCGTTTTCCAGCTCCCATCGGCCGTCTTTCCGGTGAATGGTCACCTCTTCACTCGCGGTTTTTGCCCCTTCCACCGCAAATGAAACGCCTGCTGTCCAGGCGAGCACGGCAAAAACGCAACTGTAGGGACGCATGGCGACACCCCCTCGAATTCAGCAGGGTAAAGATTGCGCACACGGCCAGTCCGCCGTCACTCATCGGCGTGTTCAGGCCTTTCGACTACTCGTCGAGGGAATTATCGCACGGGGGCAATAGTCCCTTCCATAGGGCTACTGGCGGTGGCGTAAAGCTTTTTAGGAATCCGTCCGGCCAAATACGCGAGTCGGCCCGCCTCCGCGGCGTGTCTCATGGCCACCGCCATGCGTAACGGATCCCGAGCGTGGGCAATGCCTGTGTTGAGGAGAACTCCGTCGACGCCAAGTTCGAACGCCACCGTCACATCGCTCGCCGTTCCCACCCCAGCGTCGACAATGACGGGATAGTCCGGATCGTTTTCCTTCAGGTACTCGAGACAGATTCGGATATTGTTTGGGTTGAGGATACCCTGTCCGGAGCCGATCGGGCTGCCGGCGGGCATCACGCTGGTGGCCCCGGCATCCTTTAAACGCTTCGCCACAATCGGGTCATCCGTGGTGTAAACCAGAACCTGAAAGCCCTCTTTGACCAGAATTTCCGTGGCCTGAACGGTGGCAATGGGATCCGGAAGCAGCGTCTTCTTGTCACCCAAAACCTCCAGCTTCACCCAGTCTGCCCCGGGATTACCAAGCTGCGAAAGGATTTCCCGTCCCAGTCGGGCTACACGGACGGCATCCTCGGCCGTGAAACACCCCGCCGTGTTGGGAAGAATCGTGTATCGCTTGGTGTCAATAAAATCCAGAATATTTCGCCCCTGCTGATCGAAAAGGCGCTCGCGACGAACTGCCACCGTTATGCATTGGGTGCCCGATAGCTCGAGCGCCTGCTGCATGACCTCGAAAGAACTGTACTTCCCTGTTCCCACGATGAGTCGGCTGGTGAAGACGTGGGAACCGATACGCAGAGGGGTGTCGAGCGGAGTATCAATCTGTGCGGAAACCATGATGATGACGATCAACCTCCACCTACGAGGGTTACAATTTCCAGGCGGTCACCCTCTGAAAGGGTGGTTTGCTCATGACGTGCGCGGGGAACAACTTGCAGGTTGCGTTCCACCGCCACTGGCTTTTCGGCGAGGCCCCATTGACGGAGAAGTTCCCCAATTGTGGTCCCGGCAGGAACTGTGTGCCACTCCCCGTTGATCAAAACGCGGATTTGAGAAGTGTTCTGGGGAGAACTCATAGGATTACGTGGGTAATCTCAAAGGGAGAATCAAAAACTTTCCGATAGGGCCCCAAAAGAACCGCCAAAACGCTCAGTTTTGGCCGTGTAAGGTTAATCTTTTTCGGTCAATTCCGGCCCCGCGCGGCGATTAACCCTCTCCGGAGCCCATCGCCTTTGCCCGCGGGCGGTATCACGTTCAGTATATCGGGGAGAAGGGACAACGACCATTCGCAGCCCACGCGGTCGTCGCCCTTGCGGCTGGATGGGCAGTTTCACTCGGTTCTCAGCACGACCGAGCTGAACTGTTCCGCCGCCCATAATTGTAGAGGTGTGGCGAACGGCTGATTGGCAGAATGCCGTTCCGGGGACCAGGGCACCATGTACACAAGTACAATTCCCGTGTTGGTCTCAGCGACGTAGAGCATCGTCTGGCCTGGCCGAACCCCCACGCTTGGTCCCCGCCGGATATCAGCGACGCCGGTGACCATCAAATAGTTGGGCGACTGGGGGATTTGGATTTCCGGGCGAGGCGGTGCACCGGTTCGCCGCAACTGGGCGTTGGCCTGGGCGATCTCAGCATTTTTTGCCTGGATGACCGTTGTCAGGTCTGCGAAAACGTTGGCCTCGTACACCGTCTGAAAATTCCGCGTCTGATTGGAAAGGACCGCCCCCTTCAACTGACCAGTGAGAAAATCAAGGAAGAAAAAGGCTTCCACACCGGCATCCACGGGACCGGTGCAGATCGCAAAATTTTGCCCCCGATCGGTGGCCACCGCATGGGCCGGCGTCTGGGGCCAGAATCGTGCGGCCACTATTCCCACCACCACTCCCACTCCGAACACCAGCGTCCAGGTTCGAACATGTTCCAGGACCATCGTGCGTTCTCCCGGCGACATCGCAGCCACCCCTAAAAACGAGCTCCTTGCAAGGCCTTTTCCAACAGGCGCCATCGCCATGTCGATCCCGTCATCCTAGCAAATTAAAGGGCTCGATACCAGCCAAAATCTGCGGCCGGAGACGGGAAATTGCCCTGTCCTTCCCGCAAAGTTTTTCCGGAACGTTCAGTTTTTCTATCCTTCTCAGAGACTACCGGTAGGAGCGAACGGACTGTTCGTGAATGGAGCGACGACCGCATGATTACCGGATCACTGGCCCACCAATCTTTGGACCAACCAGTTTTCGTAAAGTTCCATGTTTTTCCAGCGAACTGCTGCCCTGACAGGTCGCCCTGACGCATCAATGCGGGTAAACCCGTCGTCGGTGACCACCAGGGAGAGAGTTTCCATCTCCACGAGCTGCTCTTCCACGGCGAGATAGACTGCGACCGTGTCGTACAGGGTACTGCTGCGGTCCGGTGGAGGCAGTTTCTTTTTCTCGCCCTCTTCACGCCAGATTTGATAGTTTTCCATCAACGCCTGTACCGATTTATCCGTGCACTCATAAACGCGGCGGAATTTTTCGCCAGTAAGATGTACCAGCCCACAGGTGTCGAGGGGAGTAATAGTGACTTCCCAGTCTGCCGCGAATACAGCCTGGAGGGCTTTGGGGTCCACTCTGACGTTGTATTCAGCCGAAATTTCAGTGCTGCCTCCGTAACCCTTGTAGATACTTCCGTGCATTCCCACAAAACGGGCATTTTGAGTAATTCCTGGATCGCGCTTGAGAGCTTCCGCGATGTTCTGGACAGGCCCGATGCAGATTAGCGTTACAGGAAACTCGCTTTTCCTGATTGTCTCGATGATGGCCGCCACACCATCTTCGTAAACGGTGCCGGGATATTTTTTGAGGTCGTAGTCCGCGACCCACCGTGATTGCCTCCCGGGCCGTTCATCCAATCCCACGCCAAGACCAACAGGTATGTCGGTGCGTCCCGCCACCTCGAGCAACTTTGCGATAAGTTTTCCGCGGTAGATCGCGTTTCTATTGTCACCCACGACCAGGCGGACATCCAATTCCGGGCATTTCAAAAGAAGTGTTAAAGCCCAGGTGTCGTCAATGTCGTCCCCGATGTCGGTATCAAGAATGACGGGGATTTTCCTGCCGGAGCGGATGGCGGAAAACGCCGCCTCTGCACCAAACCGCGGCTTGTTTTCAGCTCGGCCCAGGCAATTCCAGGCCAGGCTTCCGGCAAATCCGCCCATAAGCAATCCCGAAACAAAATCCCGGCGTTTCCAGTTCCGCGGCATGAGTGGGTCTCCTCACCGAAGCATGTTTTCACTGCTTGGCCGTTTCGGCCTGACGGCCGATAGATCGCCTGGTCGAGACGCATCGACGCCCCATTATCGTAACTTGGTCCCCGCCCGGCAAGCCGCGTGCGGTGGGTAAGCTGAGGACGGCAGCCGGGTTGCCCGCATGGAGAAGTTCACCCACCCCTGGGGACTGACAGCGCGACGGATAAAATGGGACGCGACTTTCCAGTTTATCGGCGAACTGGCCCGTGCGGGGAAAGAATCATCCTCGGGTTCTCGCGAGCGGTATGTACTTTCTGATAGCAGAGGCCGACGCCTCGGGGGCTCTTCTGATGTGGGCTGGTGTGGGCTGATTTCGACGCCAGCCCCGCCACTAAACAAAAAATGGCCTTTTTGCACGCTTCGGGGCATCACATTCAGGATTAGCAGGCGGGCGGCCCCACCTAGCAAAACGCCGAGAAGAGACGCATCAGTCACGTGGTGAATTACCTCGCCCCGAGAGATATGCGGGCCGTTTTCCTACACATATAATCCCAGCGCGGACAACGAGGCGCGACTTGGGGCGGGCTCGTAGGCCAAATCGACCGGAAGTGATCTGTGTTTCTGGGGAAATAGGGGACGTTGAGCAAGATCCGGCCAACCCGGAAAACCGATCGAATCGGTCGGGCGTAGAAAAATGGGACAGTCTCCCCGAAGTTTAGAGGCATGGGGCGGCGTGGACGGCGATGAAAACCGCGGACGGTCCGCGAACCTGCAAATTTGAGGGATCCCCCGGCCAGTAGGTAGCAGATTAGAAAAAACCGAATTAAAATGGCAGAAAGGTTAGGAGCGGGATAGACTTTCCGAAAGGGATTTCCTCGCCTCGCCAAATAGTCCTACCCTGTTGTAAATCATCATCGGGCGTCATCGAGGTCTGGACCGGCGAGTGGTCGGTCGCATACGGGAAGGAGGTTAGCCCTGAACCGGTCAAGCTTCACCATCGGTTTGGGAGCAGTAGTGCTCCTGGTGCTTTTGCGGATCACGATTGGTTGGCACTTTCTCTATGAGGGTGTCTGGAAGATTGCCAATCGGGATAAGTTTTCTGCGGAGCCCTTCCTGACTCAGGCCAAGGGTCCGTTCGCTTCCTTTTTTTACGCCATGGTTCCCGATATAGACGGGAAGATTCGGTTCCAGATTGTTAAGACTAAGGAAGGGGAACTCGTTGTCGTCTCTCCCGCTTATGAGGAAGCTTGGAAAAAGGCGTGCGATGAGTACGTCCGCTACTATCGCATGGACGAGAAGCAGAAACGGGAGGCGGAAGCAACCCGGGATCGTTTCGTTCAAGCCCTGAACAATTACCTGGCGCAAAAGCGGGACGATATTCTTGCGTACTTTGACAGTCTCGAGCGATTCGAGAAAGAGGAAAAGGCTTCGCGCAACCTTGGGGCTTACTTTCAAAGGGAACGCCTCTGGGAACGGCAGCAAAAGCTGCGGGGCGAGGTGGCCGTTTGGTTCGCAGAGATCGACAACATGGGTCGGGCATATCTTCGTACCTTGTGGGGGATTCTCACCCCGGAGCAAAAGTCGCGGGGTATGATTAAAGTCCCCCTCTGTGAAACGCAGCGGCTGCCTGTTCGGTTGCCGTTTGCCGCGACCAGGACAGAACTGCTCAACGTGGTGGTCACTTATTCGCTGACGGCCATCGGTCTGTGTTTGATGGTTGGGGCGTTCACACGTCTGGCCGCCCTGGGAGGAGCAGCGTTTCTCGCTTTCGTGGTGATGACGCAATGGCCGTGGCCCACCGTGGTGCCGAAAACGCCCGAGATTGTGGGGCACGCCCTGCTGGTGGATAAAAACTTTGTGGAGATGATGGCGCTGCTTGCACTGGCCGCCATGCCGGTGGGGCGCTGGGCAGGTCTGGATTATTTCCTGTATCACTATGTTTGCCTGCCCGTTCGTGAATGTCTGAGCAAATGCTGTTGCTGTTGTGCGTCGAAGAGCGAAACAACGCCCGATGCGGCATCGAAAGGAAATTGATCATCGCAAGACGAGCCGGACGCTCGTCAGTTGAAATGTCGGAAAGAAACGTCAGGATCCACACCGGTCATTGTCGCAAAGGTTATCGATAAAAGGAAACGGCACGATGAATCTGACACCAGAAGAACGCGAAATCGGTAAGGCTAATTTCCATCGCGCGCTGGGCAACAATCTGGAGGTCACTCGCCGCGACTTTCTCCAGGCGGGGTTGCTGACGGCCATGGCGGCCGGCGGCAGTGTGGGCGCGTTCTACTTCGGCTACGAAAGCACTATCGAAAAGCCCCTTCGTGTGGCCGTGCTGGGAACCGGCGATGAGGGTCAGGTCCTCATCGGGGCGTGCAACCCGGAATTCATTGAAATTGTGGCGATCGCCGATATCCGGCCGTACAACATCCATCGGGCGTTCCACGGCGACTGGTCAAGCGAGGCGGCCATGGAAGCTCGACCGGGTCTGATGAAGGTGTACGGTTGGAAAAGCGAGGACGAGGCCCGCAAGCACGTTAAGGTTTATGGCCATTATGAGGATCTCCTGAAGGCGGAGAAAGATAATATCGAAGCGGTGATCATCGCCCTGCCGCTTCACCTGCATGCCCCCGCCGCTATCGCTGCTATGAAACTCGGCAAGCATGTGCTCACGGAGAAATTGATGGGCCATTCCGTACACGAATGCAAGGAAATGGCACGCATGGCCAAACAGGCCTCAGTTCACCTTGCCGTGGGACATCAACGTCACTACAACATTCTTTACGAAGATGCAACGGACATGATTCGGCGGGGGTTGCTGGGGGATTTGCACTACATCCGAGCGCAGTGGCACCGTGGTAATCTTCCCGGTCGGGACAGTTGGGCCATGCCCTTGCCACCCGGTGCCAAGCCGGACGACAAAAGCCACCTCACCCTGCTTGCCCAGCAGCGGCAGTTGAAACAGGCGTTAGAAGAGGCCAAGAAATCAGCGCGTCCGGTGACTGCCGAGATTGAGCGTCTGGAAAAGATGCTGGCCCAGGTGGAGGCCCAGATTCGTGACCAGGAAATTATCGACAAGGTGAAGGAGTACGGTTACCAGGACAAAACCCTGGTGGCGGGAAATCAGAAATACTTCCGGCCTGCCATTGAAGAGCTCATTCGCTGGCGGCTGTGGGAGCGAACGGGTGGCGGCCTCATGGCGGAACTGGGAAGCCATCAGCTTGATGCGGCGTCAATCTTTATTGCCGCCATGCACGGAGGACAAAAGCAACTGCCGCTCAATGTGGCAGCGGCGGGGAACCGCCCGATCTTCCCGTTCGACCGGGAGATCGAAGATCATGTTTACTGCATTATCGAATTTCCCGCACCGGGTTATGATCCAAAAGATCCGGTAGGGAAGATGAAGAAGATTGCTGTGCAGTATGCTTCGATCAATGGCAATGGTTTCGGCGGTTACGGTGAAATCGTTTTCGGTACCAAAGGAACACTCATTCTGGAACGCGAGCAAGAGGCCATGCTCTATGCCGGTTCCGACACGACAGCGTCGGTCGGTGTGAGCCAGGGTGCGGGCGGGGCTGTGCTCGACACCCAGGCCAGTGGCCCCGCGCAAAAACGGGCGGAGGGACTTGGGCAGATGGCGACGGCCAAGGTGAGCCGGGGCTACCGAGAGGAAATCGAGCACTGGGCCTGGTGCATCCGCCGAAATCCCAATGCTGCCGATCCGGAGATCCACCCACGATGCTATCCAAAGGTGGCTCTGGCGGACGCCGTCCTTGCGTTGACGACCAACATAGCGGCTCGCGAGGGACGCCGCATCGAATTCAAGCCGGAATGGTTTGATATCGATAGTGATGAAACTCCAGAAGGTGTTAAGCCCGATTTGAGCCGCTATGCATGAGGATTGATTCGGCCGGGGCGATTCGGAACCGGTTCGGCCTCGACACAAAAGGCAATGAACGGAGCACGGCGTGGAGATTTCCGCCGTGCTTTCTTTTTAGAAGGATCATTTGGCCAACGCTTCTGTGTTCCGCCCCTCGCCTGAGTGCGTGACTTTCAAGCAGCGTCCCCTGTATAATCATCGATTCTCTGCGTTAGAAAAAGCATCGCTGTCTAAGCAGGGCGCATCGGCCGAGTGATCGCCCGATCTCGATCGACAGGCTTACGCCGGAGGAACTTTCATGCAGTTGGGGGCGATGAACCATCCCGCCAAGGACGTGGTGGAGGAGATCCGCTGGATTGCGGAACACGATTTCGATTACATCGACCTCACGCTGGAACCACCGGCCGCCGATCCGCGAACCTTGGAGCTTTCTCGGGTAGCCACCGCTCTCGAGAAGTATGAATTGCCGGTGGTGGCCCATACGGCCTACTATCTCCCCTATGCCACACCTTTTGCCACGATTCGCAGGGCCTGCCTGGAAGAATTGAGTGTGGCTGTAAAGGTGGCTGGGAAACTGGGAGCGAGACTGGTCACCGTGCACTTTTGCCGACCGCCCAAATTTTTTTCTGAAGAGGACGTTTTTGCATGGCACCGCGAGATTCTGGCCCCTCTGTGCGATCTGGCCGAACAAACCGGCACAGTGGTCGCGGTGGAGCAGAGTCCATTTCCGCAATGCCGGCAGATCGACATCCTGGAGCGCCTGTTGACGGAGTTGCCCGGGTTGCGGTTTCATCTGGATGCGGGCCACGCGCGACTTGAGCCGCAGGGCGACCTTTGGAACGAATACCTTGCTCGCCTGGGGCGTTATTTGGTGCACGTTCATCTTTCTGAGAACGACGGCTCGTGCGACCAGCATCTGCCGCTAGGAGCAGTGCCCGGTCACTTCTGGCAGTGGTCGCAGCGGATAGCTCAGCTCAAATCACTGCCCTATGACGGAACGATCACTCTGGAGGTTTTCGCTCCAGAACCGGATTACCTCCTTCTCAGCCGGGACCTGGTTCGCCGCTGGTGGAACGAGGCGGGCAATGAAAACTCGGCGGCATAAGAGATCGGCGAAGGCAACGGGAAGTAGTGGCCCCGCATCACAGGTATGCCGCCAGATCTCTCTCCGTTTGCAGACGTTCTCCTCGCATTTGGCGACGGAATTGATGGGGCGTCAATCCCCATTTTTTCTGGAAAACACGGGAGAAGTAGTTGCCCGATTGGTAGCCTGAAGCCTCGGCCACATAGGGAATCGGAAAATCGCTTTCCAGGAGAAGACGTTCCGCCCGTTGCAGTCTCAACCGCTCGAGTTCTTCGTGAATAGTCCGCCCGAGGCGACGTCGAAAGCGAAGTTCCAGGCTGCGCCGCGACATGTGGACGGCTGCCACCACGTCGTTGACGGTGATGGGGTCGGCTGCCCGATCGTGGAGAAACCGGAGGGCTGCGGCAAGATCGGGATCTTCGACGGCCACCACGTCGCTTGACCGTCGGGTCACGACGTAGAGCGCTTCGGCAACGATTTCCTGCGGAGGAATTTTTTCTCCTTTCATCAGTCGGTCGAGCAGGGCGGCTGCTCGGTACCCGGCGGACTCGGCGTTGAGCGCCACACTGGAAAGGGGTGGATCGCTCAACTCGCAAAAGAGGTCGTCGTTATCCACGCCAACCACGGCGAGTTCCTCGGGGACCTGAATCCCAGCCGTGAGACACGCTTCCAGGACCTGGCGGCCACGGTCGTCATTGCAGGCCATGAGTCCGGTAGGTCGGGGAAGCTTGGCGAGCCAGCGCGCGAGTCGGCGGTGTTCTTTTTCCCAACTGGTTTCCACCTGCGGATGTTCAGGGAGGGGATAAATCTCCACGGAAAACCCTGCTTCGGCTATTCGCTGGCAAAAGCCTTCCTGGCGTCGCTGCGACCATAAGTAACCCGGCAGACCAACATAGGCGAAATGCCGAAATCCCCGCTCGAGAAGATGTTCCGCTGCGAGTCTGCCCGCACCGATTGAATCCGAATGCACCTGACTGAACTTGCGAAGAGAGGGATTGTGGCAAACCCGCGCTGCAGAAAGTCCCACCAAAATGGCAGGCAGTTTCGTGGCGAGAATCGCCCGCGCAACCTGGGGAGTTTCCACCCGAGCAATAATCCCGGTTCCGCCCCAGCGCCGCATGCGAGGGAGGGCCTGTTCCAGATCCCCGGGCGTGATGTAAAACCCCCAAGGTCCATGAAGCCGTCCGTACCGAATGACGCCCCGCAGGAACTGTCGGCCGTAACCGCGCGATGTTTCGATGAGCAAGGCCACGCGGGGAACCGAATCCCGTCTTAATATTCTCTTCACGGCGCACGGACTCCCGCTGAGGAAGTGTCACCACGGGAACGATTTCCATCACAATCCATGCCACCCACACCTCTGCGCAATTTTACAACCAATTTGCGCACCTGTCGCTTGCAGAGCCCCCGGGGAGCAGTTATCTTGACAAACTATATCGAAAGCTCTGGTCGGCCCTGTTCCGGAGTCGTCTGGAACCATGCAGGCGGCCGGGATAGCGGGCACAGACGCGGGGCCCCTTGCCCGATTTGCTGACCCGGAAAATTGAGGACCTCTATGTTCGACGAGTTGAAAGCACAGGTGGCCGAGGCTAACCGCCGCTTACCGGCCCTGGGACTGGTGACACTGACCTGGGGAAACGTCAGCGGAATAAGTGACGACCGCCAGGCCGTTGCCATCAAGCCCAGCGGTGTCTCCTACGAGAGCCTTCGGCCGGAGGATATCGTGGTGGTGGATCTGAGCGGTCGGATTCTTGAAGGAGAGTTGCGCCCGTCCACCGACACACCGACCCATCTGGCGCTTTACCGCAGCTTTCCGGAAATTGGCGGGGTCTGTCACACTCACAGCCGTTTTGCTACAGTATTTTCTCAATTGCGGCGGGAAATCCCGTGCTTTGGCACGACGCACGCTGATCACTTTTGCGGCCCTGTTCCGCTGACGAGAGTCTTATCTCCCACTGAAGTGGAAGAAGGTTACGAGGTCAACACCGGACGAATCATCGTGGAGCGGTTTCGCGTCGGTGGATTGAACCCTCTCGTCACGCCGGGGGTGCTGGTTGCGGGACATGGGCCGTTTACCTGGGGACGTTCCGCCCAGGAAGCCGTGGAAAACGCCGTGGCTCTCGAGGAGGTGGCTGCCATCGCGTGGCATATGCTGGTGTTGGAATCCGATCCCATGACACTCGAGGGCTATATCCTTCAGAAGCATCATGAGAGGAAACACGGTCCGGCGGCCTACTATGGACAGCAGCGGCGCGCAGCGTTCGGCGGAAAAAACGAATGTCATTCGTGAAAAGCGATGAGCAACTATGGAAGCGATGAAACCCTATCCTGATAAAGAAGTCTGGTTCGTAGCAGGAAGTCAGCATCTCTATGGGCCGGAAGCCATCCAAAAAGTGGCCCGGAATATGCAAGTTATCGCATCCGGTCTGGATGCTGATCCCCAAATCCCCTGCCGGATACTCGCCAAATCGGTGGTGACAACGCCGGAGGCGATCCGGCGGGTTTGCCTGGATGCCAACAATAGTCCCGCTTGCGTGGGGCTCATCTTCTGGATGCACACGTTTTCCCCGGCCAAGATGTGGATCGCTGGATTGCGCGATCTCATCAAGCCGTTTCTTCATCTCCACACGCAGTTCAATCGCGATCTTCCCTGGGATTCGATCGACATGGACTTTATGAATCTCCATCAGTCGGCCCACGGCGATCGCGAGTTTGGCTTTATCTGTGCCCGGATGCGGCTTCGGCGTAAGGTCGTCGTGGGCCATTGGGAGGACCCTGAAGTCCGACGGCAGATTGGTGTGTGGGCGCGGGCTGCGGTGGCCTGGGACGATGCTCAGGATCTGCGCATTGCCCGATTCGGAGACAACATGCGGGAGGTGGCCGTAACCGAGGGCGATAAGGTCGAAGCGCAGATCCGCCTCCGCTATTCGGTGAACGGCTACGGGCTGGGGGATTTGGTGAAGAAGGTCCAGGATGTGAGTGATCTGGAGGTGGAACGCCTGATCCGTGAATATGAGGAACAGTACGACGTGGTTCCGGAGCTTCGGCCGGGCGGAAGCCGTCACGAGGATCTTCGAGAGGCCGCTCGGATTGAATTGGGGCTGCGCGCATTTCTCGAGGAAGGCGGTTTCAAGGCGTTTACCGATACGTTCGAAAACCTGCACGGTTTGCGGCAGTTACCTGGTCTGGCGGTTCAGCGTTTGATGGCGGAGGGCTACGGCTTCGGGGCGGAGGGTGATTGGAAAACGGCAGCCCTGGTGCGAGCGGTGAAAGTGATGGGAAAAGGGCTGCCCGGCGGAGCCTCCTTCATGGAAGATTACACCTACCATCTTGATCCGGCAGGCATGAAGGTCCTGGGGGCCCACATGCTGGAGGTGTGTCCCACGATTGCTGCTGGTCGGCCGTCTCTGGAAATCCATCCCCTGTCCATCGGCGGCAAGGAAGATCCTCCGCGGCTTGTCTTTGACGCGGCGGCCGGACCCGCCCTCAATGTGGCGCTCCTCGATCTGGGAAACAGATTTCGAATGCTTATCAACGAAGTGGAGGTGGTTCCACCGGACCGCGATCTGCCGCGGCTTCCTGTCGCCCGGGCGGTATGGCGGCCGCTTCCTGACCTAAAGACAGCGGCCGCTGCCTGGATCTTGGCAGGGGGGCCCCATCATACAGCCTTCACTCAGGCCCTCTCGCCAGAGTATCTGGAAGATTTCGCTGAGATGGCGGGGATCGAGTTTCTGCACATCGGTCCGCACACCGATTTGCACCAGTTCAAAAAAGAACTCAGGTGGAACGAAGCAGCTTTCGGGAGTTGATAGTCTCCATGCCGTATTGGATGATCTTCGGAACCAGTTGAAGGGTGAGCAACATGACGGGATTGGACTGGTTGATCATCGGAGCCTATTTTGCAGTTCTCTACGGATTGGCTTGGTGGGTCATTCTGCGAGGTAAAGACACGGCGGACGACTACTTCCTGGCCGGTCGAAATCTCGGTTGGTTCATCGTGGGGGCTTCCATATTTGCCTCCAACATCGGATCGGAACACCTGGTGGGACTGGCCGGATCCGGGTGCACGGACGGCGTGGCAATGGCCCATTACGAACTCCACGCCTGGTGTCTGCTCATTTTGGCCTGGGTATTCGTGCCGTTTTATCTTCGGTCCAAAGTTTTTACCATGCCGGAGTTCCTGGAAAAGCGGTTCAGCCCCGGTGCACGCTGGTTACTATCCCTTATTTCTTTGGTGGCTTATGTTCTGACCAAAATTGCGGTGGGTATTTTTGCGGGGGGAGTTGTGTTTCAAACGTTGCTCCCGGAAGTCCATCTGACCATTGGGTCCTTTGAACTCAACAGCTTTTGGGTGGGGTCGGTGCTCGTCATCGTGCTGACCGGGCTTTACACCGTGCTGGGGGGCATGAGAGCCGTCGCCTACACCGAGGCGCTGCAAACCTTCATTCTGGTGGCCGGATCCGCTCTGGTGACGATCTATGGACTCATGGCCCTGGGAGGCTGGGGACAGCTTCGTCAAATCTGTGGTTCGGAGATGTTCAACCTTTGGAAGCCGCTCGCTCCCGAGGGATGGACCGGAACATGGAAACCGGTCCTCGATGAAAAGGCTAAGGTGATGGCCTGGTATTTCAATAGCAACTATCCCTGGTTGGGGATGCTGATCTGTGCTCCGATCAGCGGGCTGTGGTACTGGTGCACGGATCAGTACATCGTTCAGAGGTGCCTGGGCGCTCCCAGCGAGAAGGAGGCCAGACGGGGAGCGATCTGGGCCGCCGTTCTGAAACTGCTTCCCGTCTTCATTTTTATCATCCCAGGTATGATCTGCCTGGCCCTCTCTGTCAGTGGCCGATCCGAAGCCCTGCGGAACGAATTCTTCCAGGCCGATCTGGAAAAGGTGTTAAGCAGTGAGGGTGCTTCCCAAGCGGAAGTAAAGCGAATCGCCATCGGACGGGTGGTCGTTCCCAACGGTGAGCAGAAAATCATTGCCGGGCAGTCCGTCGTGACAAACGGCAAAATTGCTGTTGTGGGAGGGACGGTGGAACCTGTGGAGGGCGGCCTGGCTGTCACCAGGGGTGTGGTGTATGTCAACTCCCAGGCCACGCAGGCTGCCTTTCCGCTCATTGTGCGGCATGTGCTGCCCCCTGGGTTCCGCGGGATTGTGGTGGCCGGACTGCTCGCCGCCCTGATGAGTTCGCTGTCCGGCGTGTTCAATGCTTCCTCCACCCTCTTCACAATGGACTTTTACAGCAAACTTCGGCCGAGCGCTTCTCAGCACGAACTGGTGTGGACAGGCCGGGTGGCCACCACCACGATGGTACTTATCGGATTGGCATGGATCCCGGTCATCCAGGGGGCGAGGGGACTGTACGACTACCTGCAGAGTGTTCAGGGCTACCTCGCTCCGCCCATTTTCACGGTGTTCTTCCTGGGAGTCTTCTGGAAACGTCTCAACGCCAAAGGCTGCTTGTGGGCCCTGGCTGTGGGGTTTGCACTCGGCGTATTCCGGCTTGCTGTGGATACTCCCGTGAAGCTGTTTGGCGTGCAGTATCCGGAAGGCTCCTTCCTGTGGATTGTGAATAACATCTTCTTCCAGTACTTCGCGGTGCTTATTTTCGTGGTCAGTGTGACCGTGATGATTGTCGCCAGTTACCTGTCAGCGCCGCCGGATGAATCCAAAATCCAGGGATTGACGTTCGGCACAATCACCGAAGAACAACGCCGTCAATCGCGGGCGACATGGAACTGGCGGGATGTCGCGGCATCGGCCTTTGTGTTGGCCTGCATTATCGCGGCTTACCTGTACTTCCGTGGCTGATGGAATTCCCAAACGTCGCAGTCTGCTCAACAACGAGTGGGCACATTTGTTGGTGCTGTTCGGAGCGGCACGTAATAGGACGGCCGTGCGCATGGCATCGAACGCGCAAGGCAATGGTCAAAGGTTTTGCGGTTATGAGGCGGGGTTGTGCTGTTTGGCGATGGTTTAACGCAGGTGTTGGAGGTGCCTCTATGAATCGACACGCGCGAAAGGGTGTTTCGCCGCGGAGTTGTGCAGTTGTTCTGGTATTTTTGGGAGCATTTGGCTGTCATTGGGCAAGCGTGGGTTTTGCCCAGGAGAAGGCTGTCACCATCGTTGTGCACCCGGACAGGGTGGTCAATCAAATTGACGTCAAAGTGTATGGGCATTTTTTGGAACACATTTATCACTCCGTGAATGGTGGACTGTGGGGCGAACTCGTATGGAACCGCAGCTTTGAACATAATGATGCCGGACAGTGGCGTGTGGAAGGCGATACCCTCGTGCAAAGGAGTCGCGATGTCAATCGCCGCTGGGTGTTTGGCGATCCAGGCTGGCAGGACTACGAGTTCACTCTCGAGGCACAAAAAATCGACGGGGAGGAGGGATTTCTGATCCTGTTCCGGGTGCGGGACAATGACAATTTTTACTGGTGCAACCTCGGCGGTTGGGGCAATCGCTGGCATCAACTGGAACGCGGCAGATCCGGGGAAGGGCGGTGGTATCCGGTCGGCCCTCGTGTCAGTGGGCAGATCGAACGTAACCGGTGGTATAAAATTCGCGTTCGTTGCGAGGGACCTCACATCCAGGTCTGGCTGGACGAACAGAAAATTATCGATTTTACCGATCGCGAAGGCCATCTGGCGGGTGCCGTCGGCATTGGAACCTGGGCCACCCGTGCCCGCTTCCGCAATCTTCGCGTGACCGATTTGGAAGGGAAAGTCCTTTTCAGCGGCATTCCTGACTCTTCACCCGTCAGCGGTTTGGCCCGGCATTGGGAAGCGTTTGGACAGGGGCGTGTTTCACTGGACGATGAGTCGGCCGCCAACAGTCAGTTCTCGGTCAAAATCGAAGGGGCACCAGGAGAGACCGGGATCCAGCAAACGCCGTTCGCTCTGAAGGCCAATGAGTGGTACGTGGGCTCTTTGTGGATTCGCGGTACCACGGAGCAAGCACCGGTTGTCCGACTCATGGACGGTGTGCAGCCCCTAGCCATGCAGAGCCTCCCCTGGCCGAGCGAAAAGTGGCAGGAAGTTCCCCTCCGTCTCCGTGCAATTCGCAACGCCGATAACGCCACACTCCAAATCGCCCTGCGTGGGCCCGGTACCCTGTGGGTCGATCAGGTGAGCTTGATGCCGGAATCCTGGAAACAAAACGGCGGTTTTCGGCCGGATTTGCTGCAGGCAGTGGCCGAGCTCAAACCGCCACTCATTCGGTGGCCGGGCGGTTGTTTTGCCTCGGCGTATCGCTGGAAGTCCGGCATCGGTCCGCAATCAAATCGGGTTTCTTATCCCCGCGAGATTTGGGATGATGTGGATGTCAACTCGTTCGGTACCGACGAGTTCATACAACTCTGCCGCCGTGTCGGAGCAGAACCGTGCCTCGTTGTGAATATCGGTACCCCGCAGTGGAATCCCGATCCTGATCCCGAGGAATTCCTTCAGGATATCCTGGACTGGATTGAATATTGTAACGGTCCGGCCGATTCCAAATGGGGTCGGGTGAGGGCTGCCAATGGCCACCCGGAACCGTACCACGTCAAGTACTGGGAAATCGACAATGAGACGTGGGGCTTGGGTGCTGAAAACTATGCAGCGGCGGTACGCAAGATTGCTCCGCTCATGCGGGCGAAAGACCCCTCCATCAAGCTCATCGCCTGTGGTAGCGGTGGAATGGGAGAAAGTGCCCATCGCTGGAATCGGGTGATCATCGAACAGTGTGCGGATCTTATCGATTACCTGAGTCTCCACCACTACGAGAATCCGGATCAATTTGCCCGGGGACCGTATCGGTACGAAGCGTTCTTCGAGGAAACCGCCAAGGTGATCGCCCAATCGCGAAATCCGCATTTGAAGCTGTTCGTCTCAGAATGGAATGCCCAGAGCACGGATTGGCGAACGGGGCTCTACTGTGGTGGGATTCTCAACGCCTTCGAACGGACTGGTGGCGTGGTCGAAATCGCATCGCCGGCGCTGTTTTTGCGGCATATCTCGGCTACGGCGTGGGACAACGCCTTTATCAACTTCGATCATCGGCGATGGTTCCCGGCCCCCAATTATGTGGTTATGAAACTCTGGCGGGATAATTTCGCACCGGAACGTATTGCGGTGGAGGGCGTGCCCGAGGACCTCAACCTTGTCGCGACCCGGGATCCGCAGCAGGGCGTGGTCATTGTGAAGGTTGTCAATCCCGGCCGAGAATCGCGGAAGGTTTCCATCCAAGTGGCGGGCCAGGCTATTCAATCAGCGACAGCGCAGAAAGTGGCGCCGGGAGATCTCCGCGCGCGAAACACCCTTGACCGTCCCGATGCCGTTCGCCCGGAAAAAGCGGACGTCGCACTTGCCGAAGGCGCGGCAACAGTGGAGTTGCCAGCTTTGTCGTGCGTGGTGGTTCGCCTGAGCGTGAAGTAAACGCAGCCAGCCCTCTGCCTGAAAAAAAACCGACACCCGGTGATCTCCGTTCAGATCACCGGGTGATTCTTTATTCGGGACGCCGTCATTTCAAAGACAGCCTGAACAGCCCATTTCCGGCATGCTGTCCGCGGACGTGCACCGTAGCGGTCAGGCCTGGAAGAGATCACTCATCCTCTTCGTCTTCGTCGTAATCATCCTCCCAGTCTTCGTCCTCTTCATCTTCCCAATCTTCATCCTCTTCGTCTTCCCAATCCTCGTCTTCGTCGTAATCTTCTTCTTCTTCGTCTTCTTCTAAATCTTCATCGTCCCAATCTTCTTCGTCCTCCCATTCGTCTTCATCCTCGTCCCAATCGTCTTCGTCTTCGTCCCAGTCTTCGTCTTCATCCTCCCAATCTTCGTCCTCTTCGTCATCCCAGTCCTCATCATCTTCGTCCTGGGCGAGGACATAAGCACGACGGCCCAATTTGCCAGGGCCGGCCTCTGCCGTACGGGTCGGCAGTTCGGAGAACGCGTGGGTCGCGCTCAGGCGAGCCACAATGTCTTCGAAAGCAAGTTTCACGGTGAACACCCCTGATTTAAAAAGGACCGATCTTAAGATATTTCCCCTCGCGATGGAGTGAGAGCCCTCACCGCACCGCGAACCATTGACTTTCCGTCACTCCCGGCTGGGCGAGAACTCTAACCATTCTCGCCGCCCGACAGTTTGGAAAAACGTTTAATATATCAGATGCGTCCCTCGCCGGTAAGTGGTGCATTCTCCGATGTCCCAGGGCTCGAGGCCCGACGGACTGCGGAGTTACGATACTCAGCATGAGGAAGTTCGTCCAGTCCCCGCAGCCCAAAAACTTCCAGAAACGTCTCTGTCGTTCCGTAAAGATACGGTCGTCCCAGCTCTTCCGATCGACCTACAATTTTGACCAACCCACGGTCCATCAACTGCCGGAGAATCTCACCACACTGGACACCTCTGATGGATTCTATTTCGGCACGGAGCACAGGTTGCCTGTACGCAATGATGGCCAGCGTTTCCATCGCTGGTGGCGACAGGCGAATTTGCCTTTCATCGCGTGCCAGTCGCGCCACCCAGGGGTAGAACTCAGGCCGGGTGCGAAGCTGGAAACCGCCGGCAACTTCCACCAGGCAAAAAGCGGCTCCAACCTCATCATACAGCTTTCCGAGTCGTCGGAGGTAGCCTCTGACCTCGGCGGCACTTTCAAATCCGCAAATTTGCGCAATTTTCCTTGGCGTTAATGGCTGACGGGCGAGAAAGAGCGCTGCCTCCACGCGTCGCACGCCCTCCCCCCAAATGGGACCTTCCTGGAGTTGGTGGGATGCGGGGTGCGAAGAAGTCGAGCGAAATGGCCCCAGAAACAGCCGCCAATCGGGACGACGGCGTTGCGGCTGAGCAATGTTGTGGCGTAACCTCTTTCGCCAAAAATATTGCATGTCCGTGGTTCAAGCGTGCCAACGTTGCGGGCTATCTCCAGCAAACGCACAAAACAAGGATACGGCTCCCTGCGGCCTACGTGCAAGGGGCGTTTTCACCTTGGGTCATTGAGCACGCGAACGAATCGATCAGCCGTCATACGGGTTCTGGCTGGCGAGGCCACGATTAGTTGCCGAAAGCTTGGAAAGCTTGAGACAGTCCCCCCGTTGGGCGTCAATCTACGGATTCTGATCTTTGCCCAGACGCACGAGACACTCGCTCGACGCTTGGCTAGAAATCCTGGGACGAATTGGGAAGGACATCAGAGGAGTTGGCAGAAATCTGAGCCAGAACCCTTTTCATGGCGTCCTCCGGGCTGGGAGCAATAGCTTCCCAGAGGCGCGTCATGTGGGGGACTCCGCGAACCGGCATTTCGCAGGTGAATCGAAAGAGCTGGCCATCGGCCCCCCACCGTTCCAAACGATAGCGCACGGCGCCAAGGGCGCGAAACTGAAGCGCAAGCTGTTTCAGGTGTTCAATTCCCTCCACCGAGGGCAGCTCTTCCTGGGGCGGTGTTCCGATTGGAGCTGGAACGGTGGGCGAAATAGCTGCCATTTCCCGAACGGGCGGCGTAGCAGTGGCCGGTTTTTCCCAAGGCGCAACCTCCCCACCCACCAGCCCAGAATTCGCCGACTGCCAGGGCGGGCGGCGATCTCCTAAAGCGTCTGTGGAAATATTGACCGCGGTGCCGGGGCCGCCGCTACTCGTTCTTGAAATAAAAGCACCACTTAAGTCCTGGTCGAGAGTCGAATTTGCCGTGAGCGAGCTTCCTCCTTGAGCGGGTTCGCCTGGAGCAGGAAGGAAGCCCGCGGATGATGCCGCACCAGGGGATGGCACCGGAGTTGCCTGGACAACTTGGGCGGGATGGTCCCGAAAGGCCTCCCCGGCGAAGCGATGTTGGCCATCAGGTTCTTTTGCAAGGGGCAAAGTCTCAAAACTGCCTTTTTTGACGGAAAGGTTCCCTGATTTGGTTTCTTGCTCTTCATTTTCTTTTTCGACCGGGGAGAAAAACACAGAAACGAGTACGGGAAGCCGCGTCGGTGGGACAAGAGCCAGGCCGATGGTTCCCGCAAAAATCGTAAACAGGGCCACAGCCCGCCAAATGTCTGACCGGCTGCGTTCCCGCGCATCAAGCGGTTCGAGAGTGGAATCGACCCATTCTGGTAAGAGGTTTTGAGCGGCGTCCGTGTCCATGGAGGTCCCTCGTGCAGGTGGCGAGCAGGCGTGTCCACGCAATAATATCGGGCCGAAGGCGATCAACGCAACACAACTTGTGGGCAGCGTATTAAAGTTGGTTGGAAAGTGGCCCAGCAGGGGCGTGTAAGTCGGGCGTCTGGTCTTCCACAATTGATCTCTGGTGGGCTCCAAATCCGGCTCCGGAGGGCGTCGAACCAGGGGGTGCGAATGGATCGCCAAAAGTCCTCAAACGTTCCGCCGCGTATCTGCCGCCCTGATGACCTGTGGAAAAGTTAACCAGTCCGTGGCGGCGTGATGGTGAGCACCTCACGGCAAGACTGCACACTCAGTTAGGAAATCCCCCGAGAGCTTATTTGCAGGGAGATAAACATACTCCGCGAGACGTTTTTGAGAAACCGCCGTGCTTGGATTTCAGCGGAGGTCTAGGATGAGCCTTCGTGGATATCCAGCGACCCCGACGGGATTTGAACCCGTGCTACAGGCTTGAAAGGCCTGTGTCCTAACCTGGCTAGACGACGGGGCCGTCGTGAAACTTAATTATTAGGCCTTTTCTGGCGTCGCGTCAACCGCCCGGGACCCTAACGTATCCCCACTTTTCTAACGCTCGAGGAGAATTGGCATGTCCACACGGGCTCGGGTGGGAGCGAGATCAACCCCGGAGGGACCTGCTCCTCAAGTCCATGGTCTAATGTCGGACGATCCATTTCACCGGCCGGACGACATTTCCTCACTTGGGCGGCTGGTTAAACGTTAGGGGCAATTCATGGATTGCCTCTACGACACATTGCGTCTATACCGTCTCAGCGGTTTTTGGGAAAATGGGAATGAATCGACCCGCGGCCGATCTTCGCACTCCCGGCCGGCTTTTATTTTCGTTTTTTGAAGGCCTGTCTTGGCATGCGTGTTTCTAATCCCAGATTATCGAAAACCTTTCGCCGGGGCCCAGCCGAGATTTCCTTGCCTTTGAGTTTGTAGTTTCTGGGCTTTCCCGGGACTCATGTGGGGGTTGGTGAAGCGCGAACTCCAACCCCACTGGGCCGGGCCAATCATCACGGGGGAACACCCGAGAAAACAGAAAAGAGTTCTCAAGGTGGGATCAACACACGGCGGGAAAGAGGTGATTCACTTAACAGGGGTTTGTTCGCTGGGTGCGGAGTCCGACGCGGTTTCCGGGGCCGTCGTCTCTTGCGCCCGCTTCTTATCCGCCTGAATCATCTCGTACACTTCCCGCCGATGCACCGTGACGTGCTTGGGGGCTTCGATGCCGAGGCGAACGCGATCGCCCCGGATATCGACGACCATGATAACAATCTGGTCATCGATAATGATACTTTCGTTCTTTTTCCGCGAGAGAACCAGCATCCTCCATTCCTTCCTTTGCTGCTGGGGGCCCGGGCTCCATCGGCCCGGAGCACCGAATACGTCGCGCACACCTTCCCTTTATCTTACTGTAACTTGCCTTTGGGCAAAAATCAAGCAAATCGAGTGCCCAACCGAAGATTCTAATTCGAAGAGAAACCTTTCGCCGGATTCCTAATCCAATCTCCGGGGCGATTTTGCATCAAATAGACATGTTTATTATGTCATCGACGGGAAAACATCCTTCAATGTGCTGTGCAAGTTTTCTCTATCATAACCACACTGAGATCCAAGGAAACATCAAGGTGATCCCAAGTTGCGTTTTTGCAACGGATCAGGGGCGACATCGGACTCGTTGCCGGGCACCGACGAGCGGCTCTATAATTCGGTCAGCAGGATTGCGTTGCGAGGTTTTCACGCGGTTTTTGCTAAACAGGCAAATCAGGTTGCCTGAAGGAAATCGTTAAAATATGTCAATCACGCAGGCAGCTACCGGTTTTGTTGGTTGGTGGGCAAATATCGCACGTGCCGTTTGGACGACCGTCAAAGCCCTTCGGGTTACCCTGGGCACGTGGTTCGGTACTTATAACCCTCGCCGACGTACCTTTACCCATCTCTATGAGTATCCCGAAAAACCTGCTGTTATCGCTCCTCGATTCAGGGGATTCCACAGATACGATTTAACAACGTGCATTGGGTGCGATCGGTGTGCCAGGGATTGTCCGGTCGATTGCATCTACATCAGTAAAGAGCGTGTGCCGGGCCGAAAAGGCTTCCGCGTGACTTCCTTCGTTATTGACTACACGAAGTGCATGTTCTGCGCTTTTTGTACGGAGAACTGTCCCGTGGACTGCATCTTTATGGGGTCCACGTACGATTTGAGTTGCTATTTGCGTGACGGGTGCCTCGTCGATTTTGCCAAGTTGCCCCTGGAAGTCGCGTGGGGGCAGGCGACGCTTAATCCGACCGCCGTGGCCCTTTCCAAGTATGTCACCGAGCCGGTCGATGAAGGCCCCGGGGCAACCCAATGATGCACTTCTGACGTGACCCTTGTGGTTTCAAGTCTGTGATAAAGAACGCCTATGAGCGAGAAAAACGAAAATCGAGGCTCAATTTCGGAAGGAGAGGGGAAAATCTATCTGTCGCTTGATGAGGCCAATGCTTTGATTCCCCGAATCGAGCCGCTGGTCCGGCGAATGGTCGACCTGGCCAGGGATCTCCAGGCCCGATATGAACGGTTGGCGGCGCTCCCGGCTGCCAGAAGGGAGCGGCACCCCCTGTACAAGGACGAAGTGGCAGACATCGAGGCCGGTATTCAGCGGGATTTCTCGAAACTTAAAGACTGGGTGGAAGAGCTTGCCTCATTGGGAGCGATTACCAAAAGCCCCGTTGAAGGGATCATCGATTTCTATGCCCAGCACGATGGGCGTGAGATCTTCCTCTGCTGGCGTTTAGGGGAGCCGCAAATCGAGTTCTGGCACGAAGTTGATGCTGGTTTTGCGGGCCGACGACCGGTTTGCGAATTGCTCGAATCGTCCACTACCTGAAGCGAAGAATTGAGGTGACTCGCGCTAGTCGAACAGCGGTCGAATGGATCACAGTTCGGCCCGTTTCCGGCTCCGCCGTTCGGTTTTGCATTCGGTTGCCCGTGTTGGCGATAATCTTCGCCGTGAAAGCGCTACCGATGGAGGATTGCGGGGGATTGGCGTCTATCAACAGTGTGCGCGGGATCCGCAAGACCTCCACCCGGTACGGTTGGACGCCGCTCAAGAGGGAATTTGCTCTTCGTTCGTTGCCAGTATTCCGCCGGCACGCGGAAGAGCCCCAGATCGCCTGCCCCAAGATTCGCTTGCGGTGCCGAAAATGCGTTGTCAGAACAATCTTTCGCGGGGCCGCCGTGGCAGGCAGCAGGCTTCCTCAGACCGATTGATTGCATGCCCCATGGAACACATTACAATGGAATTTTTCATACAGCAGTTGGACTAAATTCATCACCTACGTGCTGCAATTGGACAATGCCCTCAGCATTCCTTGTTGGGTACTTGCTGCTTTTTATGGGAGCAGCCGTGGCCGTTGTTTTCGGCGGTCTGCTCCTCGGGAAGCTATTGCGTCCCCATCGTCCCACAGCGGAAAAGCTGCAAACCTATGAATGCGGTGAGCCCGCCGTTGGACCAGCCGACGTCCAGTTTGATTTGCGGTTTTATGTGGTGGCGCTGGTGTTTCTCATTTTCGATGTGGAAGTGGCTGTCTTTTTCCCCTGGGCGGTGGTCTTCGGTAAGGCCAGCCACCTGCGAAGCGCAAGTGCGTCGGATCAGGCTCTTGAAGCGAGGCTAGCGGAGTTGGGGTTTGGGCACGCTGCGGGGCAAACGCCGTCAGACCGTTCCCGAGTGGAAGAGGGAAAATCGACTTCCGTCCCGCGCAGCGAGAGCATTCCTTCATCGCGGGGGGAAGATCGCAAGGCCATACGAAAATTTGGCAACCGCCTGATGTGGATGGCATTGGTCGATGTGTTGATATTCTTTGGTATCCTCTTGGTTGGATTCGCGTATCTGTGGCATCGAGGGGATCTGGAGTGGGTTCGCGCCCTTCCGGAAGGAACTGCTTCCCCTCCGGAGGACCGCCCACAGAAGGCAGAGAGTCTTTCCGTCTTGGTGGGCGAGACGTGAACACGGCGCGTATAAGAAAGGGGGATCCCAGCAATTAGGCCCAATCGGGGCGTGGCAGACCAATGGACATCGAAGCGATATTTCGACGACTTGAGGAACGTTTTGGGGGAGCTGTACGCCTGGGCAACCTTCAGGCGATCGATCCCTGGATTGAGGTCGCACGAGAAAAGCTTTCGGAGGTATGCCGCTTCCTCCGCGACGATCCAGAGCTTCGGTTCGAGATGCTTCACTGCATAACGGCTGTGGATTACCTGGAGACGGACCCCAAGAAAGCCGCCAAAGCTCCATTTCAACCACATCTGGAGTTGGTGTACCACCTGTCGTCGCTGAGCAAGAGACATCGTCTGGTTCTTAAGGTGATGCTGCCCCGTTGGGAAGACGACGTGGAAGGGCGGTTGCCGCGGGTCCCGACGGTAAGCAACATCTGGAGCGCGGCCGAGTGGCATGAGCGTGAGGTGTACGACCTCTCGGGCGTGGAGTTTGTGGGACATCCCGATTTGCGACGGATTCTTTGCCCGGAGGACTGGGTGGGGCATCCCCTCCGCAAGGACTATCAAATGCCCAAGGAGTATCACGGAATAAGAGTCAGATGATGGGGACATCAGAGAGCTCCAGGGCAGTGGAGAACAAAAACCGGGCAAAGTCTTTGATGGCTGTAAGCTTTCGTGTTAATCGGTGAGGCAGAAAAATTTAAATGCCGGATTCCCAAGTGGTGAACTCCGGGTGACCTTCATTCCCGCGAAATTGTGAATATCCATGGCGGAAGCCGATCTTCAACGTCAGCAACAGGAGTCCGATGGGGAGCTACGAACGGAAGAGCTCCTCATCAACATGGGGCCCCAGCATCCCAGCACTCATGGGGTGTTACGGGTGGTGCTGCGGACCGACGGGGAGCTCGTTCTCGAGGCGACGCCATACATCGGTTATCTTCACCGGTGCGCGGAGAAAATTGGAGAGAACGTCACCCCGCGGCAGTGGATTCCCTATACCGACAGAATGGACTATCTGGCGGGGATGAATATGAACCTGGGCTGGGCCCTGACGGTGGAAAAACTGTTGGGGCTTCAGGTCACCGAAAAGGCCCGGCACCTTCGGGTACTCATCGTGGAGCTGGGGCGAATCGCCAGCCACCTTGTGGCAGCGGGGACGTATGGGCTGGATCTGGGGAGTTTCACCCCGTTCATGTATTGCTTCCGAGAACGCGAGAAAATACTCAATCTTTTTGAAGCGGTTTGCGGTGCCCGCCTGACGTACAGCTACATTACTGTGGGTGGTCTGATGGCGGATCTGCCGCCAGGCTGGCTTGAAGAGTGCGAAAAGTTTTTAGATCAGTTCGAACCAGTCATCGACGACCTCCATGAACTTCTTTCGGTGAACCATATCTTCATCAAACGAACGGCGGGGGTGGGAGTCTTGCCACCCGAAATGGCCATCGATCACGGATGCACGGGGCCAGTCCTGCGCGGCAGTGGAGTGGATTGGGATCTGCGCCGGGATGGTGATCCTTTTTACACTCGCATGTATGACGGCTATCAGTTCGATGTAGCCGTATGCAAGGACGGCCGATATCCAGGTCCCTGTCCGGACGTTCCGCGGGAAACCGTTCTCGGCGATTGCTGGCACCGGTTCTTTGTTCGGATGGTGGAGGTTGTCCAGTCGGTGAAATTGGTTCGGCAGGCCATCGAAAAATACCGAGCCGCCGAAGGCGACATCGGCAAGCCAATCAAACTCAACCAGAAATTGCCAGCCGGCGAAGTGTATCTCGAAACAGAGTGCCCCAAGGGGCAGATGGGATTCATGATCGTGAGTTTGGGCGAGGCCATCCCCTGGCGGGTTCGCGCCCGCAGCAGCAGCTTTTGCAATCTCTCGGTACTTCCCAAGTTGTGTCGGGGCTGCCTGGTGGCGGACGTGCCGGCAATCATCGGCTCGCTTGATATTGTCTTGGGGGAGGTCGACCGATAGCACTTGACGGTTAGAACGAAGCAGGACTGATTAGTAATAAGAATGTTAAAATCTCGAACGCAGTATTCCCAGCCTGATGGAATTTCCTGACAGAATCTGGAAATAGTCGAATATGTTATCGGGGGATCTATGAACGAAGTCGTCGGTCAATGGCTCCAGGCAGGTGCGACTGAGGGGTGGCTCATCATCATTGGTGTAGCACTCCTCCAGGTAACGGTGCTCCTGGCCGTGGTCATGACGCTGGTGGCAGCTGCCACCTGGGCGGAACGCAAGGTGGCAGGGCGAATACAGGATCGATTGGGGCCCACGCGGGTGGGAGGGCGATTCGGCTGGCTCCAGCCGCTGGCCGACGGCCTGAAGCTGCTCACCAAGGAGGACATTATCCCGCTCAATGCCGATCGCATTCTGTTCAGGCTAGCGCCCTATCTCGCTTTTGCTCCTGCTTTTGCCGTCTTTATGGCGATGCCGTTTTCAGATGGCTGGGTGGCCCAACGTCTCAATACCGCCGCTTTTTTCATCCTCGCGGTCCTCGGCCTGGAAGTTTTTGGAATCATTCTGGCGGGTTATGCTTCCGGTTCCAAATGGTCATTCCTGGGCGGAATGCGCGAAGCCGCTCAGGTGGTCAGTTACGAAGTCCCCCTGACTTTTGCAGCCCTCATCCCGATTCTTCTGGCCGGGACGATGGATCTGGTGGCTATCGGCGAAGCACAACGTGGCTGGTTCTGGAATTGGTTTGTTTTTCATGATCCGTTCACCTTCGCGGCGTTCTGGATCTTTGTCACGTGTGCCGTCGCCGGGACCAATCGGGCACCATTTGACCTGGCTGAAGCGGAAAGCGAACTGGTCGCCGGGTTTCATACGGAGTACTCGGGATTTCGTTGGAGCGTCTTCTATATGGGCGAATATGCGGCCATGGCCGCGGTGAGTGGCTTGGGGGCTGTGCTGTTTTTAGGCGGATGGAATGGGCCAATCCCGGTGGCGTCCATCCTGGGCCTGACGGAAACAACCGGTCCCTGGGCAGGCTTCCTTGGCCATTTTCTCGGGGCGATTAACTTTCTCGTAAAATGTGTGATCGGAATTCTGTTCATGATGGCTCTTCGTTGGACTCTTCCCAGGCTGAGAATCGACCAAATATTGAGTATGTGCTGGAAATATTGCTTTCCACTGACGGCACTGTGCTTAATTGGGGTAACAGTTTGGATGCTCGCATTTCCGGATGGTCTGCTGGGTGTTGGGCATCCCAAGACGGAGAGTGCCGACTTTGTTGTGTACGTTGTAAAAGGCATGGCAGAACATTAATCATACGATGGTCATGGACGCAAACGCTATTTTCTTCTGGCTTTTAGCTGCCCTGGCTGTGGCAGGCGCTCTGGTGGTTGTGATAACGCCGCACATCGTGCATGCGGCCGTCGGGCTCATTTTAACTCTGAGTGCCGTCGCCGGACTGTTTTTTCTGGCCGGTGCGGAGTTCCTTGGCGCCATGCAGATCATGATCTATGTGGGCGGCACGGTCGTTTTGCTGGCGTTTGGTGTGATGCTTACAGCTCGGCTGGCTTTTGTGCGCATGCGCACAACCGCCGACCAGTGGGTCATCGCCATTCTTCTTGCGGCTCCGCTCACCATCATCCTGCTCCAGTCTGCGTGGGCCTATGGCCATTTGAAAACGGCCCAGTTGTCATCCGAGACAACACGTGCGGAAGCGGAGGCTGTCTCAGCGACAGATCTCGGCCTTGCCTTGGTTGGGGTCCGTCCACAGGCAGGTGGAGCAAATCAATTAGACGACCGGGGGGCGTCAAATCTTGCGAATATGGAGGGCTATATTCTGCCCTTCGAGTTGGTATCCCTCCACCTGCTTGTGGTAATGATTGGAGCAGCCTACCTCGCCAGACGGCGAATCGAATAAATAGTGGGTTAAAGAGGGACAGCATACTAGAGGATCGAGAAAGAATACGAACAGCCACGCCACAGTATCACGTGAGATATTTACCAGTCACGGAACAATAAACGCAATTACTGAGACATGGTGGACACAATGTTGCTTGCTGATATATTGAGCCCGATTACAGTAACGCATTATTTAGTGGTGGGCGTTATACTGTTTGTCTGCGGAATTGTATGTCTTGTTGTTAAGCGGAATATCATCGCGATGTTAATTGGAGTGGAGCTCATATTGAACGGAGCCAATATCAATCTGGTGGCGTTCTCCAGTCCGTCACTGTTTCCATCAGGGAGGGCGCCCCTGGTCCTGGATGGTCAGGTGTTTGCCCTGTTTGTGATGATTCTAGCAGCCGCGGAGGCTGCTGTGGCTCTGGCTATTGCCCTCCAGTTTTATTCGCGGTTTGGAACAGTTGATGTTGACCAGGGTGGTCAGTTAAGCGGCTGAAAGAACTTTGATTGGCGGAGTGCTGAGCACCTTATGGAAGCGATTCTACCGCAGCTATTGCTGGCTGCCTGGCTTCTACCGTTGCTGTCGTTCGTTCTCATTCTGCTGGCAGGAACGAGGATGGGAAAAGGCGGACGCGGTGCCGGTTATCTGGCGACCGCGGCAATCGGAGTTTCCTGTCTTCTCTCGATCATTGCGCTGGTGGGGTGGCTTGTGCACCATCCGCTTGGTGGACATGGCGGGCACTCAGAAATTCTGACGGGAGAGTGGTACACGCTCGCCCAGTTCGAATTGCTCCGTTTCAGTGTTGGCTATTACGTGGATTCGCTGACACTGGGCATGTTCGTCATGGTCACATTTATAGCCTTCTGGATCCATATTTATTCTTTCGGATACATGCATGAAGAACTGCATGATGTTCGGGACCCATTGGTTACGGCGGCCGACGGGGGGAATCTCATCAGGCCCGGACGGTTCCATCGTTTTTATCAGTATTTATCTCTATTTTGTTTCAGTATGCTTGGCCTGGTGGTCGCCAACAATCTGTTCATGGTCTTCGCCTTCTGGGAATTAGTCGGGATTTGCTCGTATTTCCTCATCGGGTTTTACGTGGAGCGGCCCTCCGCAACACTGGCCGGAAATAAAGCCTTCATCGTGAATCGGGTGGGCGACTTCGGAATGATTGTTGGCCTGGCCACGTTCCTGTTTGCCTGTGGAACACTCCATTACGCGACGCCTCAGACTGCCTCGCAACACCATCAGGGGCTTTTCGCGATCGTGAAAGAGGCGACCAGCGAATATCAGGGCAAAAGTAATGGCGCACCATCTCATGAGGGCTCAAGTACCATTCCCGGTCGCGGGAAGGTTGGCGATAATTCAGGGTCAGCAATAACGAATAAAAGCCAAAAAAACGACAAGCTGACGCCCGTTCTGTTGACTCTGGCGGGGCTTGCGCTTTTTTGTGGTTGCATCGGAAAAAGCGCCCAGTTCCCCCTCCATGTGTGGTTGCCTGACGCGATGGAGGGCCCCACTCCGGTCAGCGCGCTCATCCACGCAGCGACCATGGTGGCAGCCGGCGTGTATCTTGTTGCCCGCATTTATCCGCTTTTGACTGCGGAGGCGCTGCTGGTCGTCGCGCTGGTGGGGACGGTGACCCTGTTTTTGGCGGCGACGATGGCGGTGGCGGCGACGGACATTAAGCGCGTCCTGGCGTATTCGACAATCAGCCAATTGGGGTATATGATGTTGGGCCTGGGAGTCGGCGGCTGGGTGGCGGGACTTTTTCACCTTTTCACCCACGCATTCTTCAAGGCCCTTCTGTTCCTGGGTGCGGGATCAGTGATCCATGCCTGTGGCACAAATGAGATGCCGTCGATGGGGGGCCTGGGGCGGAAAATGCCGTGGACGGCCGCCACAATGCTGGTCGGGTGTTTGGCCATTTCAGGGGCGGGAATTCCCTTACTTATTGGACTGAGCGGCTATTATTCGAAGGATGCCATCCTGGCGCAGACTTTTCTATTCCATCGAACAAATCCACTGTTCGGGTGGATGTTCTATGTAGCCCTAGGTGTTGCGGGTATCACGGCGTTTTACATGTTCCGGCTATGGTTTCTCGTTTTTTGGGGGGAGCCGCGTGATGAGCAGGTGGCCCACCATGTCCATGAGTCACCCAGAACCATGGTGGCGGCTTTGGTGGTGTTAGCTGTGCTCTCCGTGATATCGGGGTGGTCTGTCCCGGGAACCAGTTGGGGCATCACTTCTCTTCTGGAACAGTCTCGCGTGACGCCAGCCACGGAAATGGGGACTTTACAAACTGTGACCGCGCTGCGAATACCAGAGGAACACGCGTCGCATGAACCGACCATCCACGCCTGGGTCTCCGGACTGGCGTTCCTCGCCGCTCTGCTGGGTTTCGCAATTGCCACGCTGTTTTATGCAATCCGCTGGCTGGATCCGGAAGATGTCCGCCAGCAATTCAAGGGCATTTGGGAATTACTCGTTCATCGATGGTACTTTGACCAGATTTATGAAGCGGTATTTGTCCGCAACGTGCTTCGTCTGGCCGCCATCGCCGCGTGGATCGATCGAAATATTATCGACTGGCTCGCGGATCATGCGGCCCTTGCGGTGAGAGGCCTTTCGCAATGGGATGATTGGATCGACCGCACCTTTGTAGATGGGGCGGTCAATGCCCTGGCGGCGGGCATTTATGATATCGGAATTCGCCTCAGACGGTGGCAGGTCGGAAGAATCCGTGTTTATATCATGTGGATAGTCATCGGAATTGTAGCACTCTTTATCATAGGAACGATTTATTTGGGAATTGGCGCGAACATTTCCCGAGGATGATCCTGTGTGTTGCCACGAATATGGTCATTGATGGATGAAATTCAGGAGTTCCATATTGGTTTGATCGTGAATCCACAGAGGGTTACTCATGGCGGGTTTGATCTTTCTGAGCATGATTGTGTTTCTGCCGGCACTTGGGGCATTGATCCTGCTGTTCTTCCCGGCTTCCGCAGAGACTGCCATCCGGCGGATCACGTTGGGCGTTACGCTGGTGGTTTTTCTGATGACGCTGCGGCTGGTCTTTCCGGGGGACGGCCCAGCGGGGGAGACGCTCCTGGAGAGGAGCATCCACGATGTGCGGTTCGTGGCGGGTGAATCTGGCTACCAGCATGCCGTGGCGGTGCCGTGGATTCGATCTTTCAATATTGAGTATTTTCTCGGAATTGATGGCATCAGCCTGCCGCTGGTACTGCTGACATCGTTCCTGTCCCTTCTCGCCGCCGCAGCGAGCTGGTCTGTCACAAAGCACGTCAAGGCGTACAGCGTGCTGTTTCTTCTTTTGGAGACGGGAATGCTCGGCGTTTTCCTGGCGCTGGATTTCTTTCTTTTCTATGTGTTTTGGGAAGTCATGCTGTTGCCGATGTACTTTCTGATTGGTATATGGGGCGGACCACGGAAGGAATATGCCGCGATTAAGTTCTTTCTCTTCACGCTGGTGGGAAGTGTTCTCATGCTCATCGCGTTGCTGATGCTCTACTTTGCCAGCGATGTGCGAAAACTGCCCGAAGACGCCCGACGGGAAAGCCTTCTCTCCTCGGAGATGATGGTGAAGTCGCTGGCTCCCGGCGAAAAGCCGCTTCACACCTTCAACTTGGTTGCGCTGGCAAAGCTGGGACAATTGCCGGATTCCCCATTTAATGAACCGGCATGGTTGGGAAAATCGATCGCCTGGTGGGCGTTTTTACTGCTGCTGGTGGGATTTCTCATCAAGGTGCCGTCGGTGCCGGTTCACACCTGGCTTCCGGATGCGCACGTGGAAGCGCCCACGCCGATCTCGATGATTCTGGCCGGGGTGCTTCTGAAAATGGGAGGCTATGGTATTATCCGCATCTGTTATCCGATTTGTCCCCAGGGCGCTTATGAGTTGGCCTGGTTTGTCTGCGGACTGGGGGTGGTCAGTATGGTGTACGGGGCCCTGGCGGCCATGGCGCAGCAGGATTTCAAACGGCTGGTGGCCTACAGTTCCGTCAGCCACATGGGTTACGTGGTGCTTGGCCTCGGTGCGTGGAGCCTCGTCCCGGGGGTGTGGGATACACAATACTGGAAGATGGGAATGAACGGGGCCATGTTCCAGATGATTGCACACGGGATTTCGTCGGCCGGCATGTTCTTCATGGTCGGCGTGTTGTACGACCGCGTTCATCATCGCGATCTCGATAAATTTGGAGGTATTTTCGGCAAAATGCCCGCATACACGGCGCTGGCGATCGTGATTTTCTTTGCGGCGCTTGGACTGCCCGGCCTTTGCGGCTTTATCGGAGAAGTTTTGGTTATATTTGCGGCATTTAGTTATAGTCGTGTGCTGGCCATTATTGGGGCTTCTGTTGTCATTCTTACGGCGGGATATATTCTGTGGACTGTGCGACGTGTCTATCTCGGTGCGGAGTATCGGGGACCGCACGCCGACGCCCTCACACCATTGTCGGTGCGGGAGTTCGCGGTTGGCGCGACTCTGGCTGTAGCTGCTGTGGTCTTCGGAGTATTCCCGCAAACGGTGTTTCGTTATATGGCGCCCAGTGTGAATCGCACCGTTGATGAGATGGCCCAGTGGATGAAAGCCGTCTCGGTGAATGTGGTGCAATCGGCGAAAGAAGAAACTCTCGAAAAAACCGGACGTGAATCGACAGTGACTTCTGACAATCTGACGGGCGAATTTGTGGAGGTCGGTTCGCAGCGGTGAATATAAATGGTATTAACGGAAAGATAGTCACTGAATAAGATGAATGAGCTTCTTGAAATAATCACCCAGATCGAGCAGAACCTTGCCGTTTCGTTGCGGCTATGGCTCCCCGAGATATGTCTGGGGCTGACGGCGATCGCTCTTTTGCTGCAGAGGATGGTGTTTCCTGCCTGGCGGCGTGGGGCATCTTTCATCATGTTCGTGGGATCCGTCGCCGCCTTTGCGATACTCATCTGGCAGGCGGCATCGCCATCGGTTCATGCGAGTACCGTTGGAGCGTTTCTGGACCTGTTGCGATTGGACCAATTGGCAGCCTTTTTTCGAGGATTGATCCTTCTTTTTGCTGTCTTATTCAGCGTTCTCACCTGGTTGACTCGCTGGCCCCGCGTGGAAGACAGGGGCGAGTTCTATGTATTGTTCTTAGGTTCGGTCATCGGCATGTCCACCATGGTTGCCGCCGAGAATCTCCTGTTGGTGTTTCTCGGCATGGAAATGGCCAGTTTGCCATCGTATATCTTGGCCGGGTTTGAAAAGCGAGAACGCCGTGCCGGTGAAGCGGCGATGAAGTTCGCCGTGTTCGGGGCTGCCATGGCCGGAGTGATGCTTTATGGGCTGGGGCTTCTAGGGGGAGCGCTGGGCTCGCTCGATCTGCCAACGATGGGTGCGAACTTGATCGCCATGGCAAGCAGTCGGGACTTTCATGGACATGGTTTGAGCCTTATTCTCGGGACACTGATGGTCCTGGCCGGCATTGGATTCAAACTTTCGGCGGTGCCGTTCCACTTCTGGTTGCCGGACGTATTTGAAGGGGCCGCTGCGGAAGTTGGCGCTTTCCTCTCGGTGATCTCAAAGGCCGCCGCTTTGGGGCTGCTCACGCGGTTATGTCTGACACTCTTGGGGGCCGACCAGGCAGCCGCCGCGGGGTTGCCCGGGCCGCTCGTTCCGTTTGTTGTGGGAACACTCTCACTTCTGGCCGCCGTTACCTGTACCTATGGGAATTTGGCGGCTTATGGTCAGACCAATTTCAAACGTCTTCTGGGTTATTCCACCATCGCGCATGCAGGTTATCTGATGATGCCGGTGGCGGCTGCGGTGGCGGTGTTGCCCCTCAGCCGGGAAATGGCCCGATGGGCTGTCGCCTCCATGTTGTTTTATTTGGTGGTGTACATGTTCATGAACATTGTTGCGTTCGCAGGGGCGGCATTCCTGTCACGCGGAGCCCCGGGAGAGAAAATCGAGAATTATTCCGGCTTGGTCCGGGCAGCGCCGGGGTTTGTTGTTTGTCTCACGCTGACGTTGTTTAGTCTGGTGGGACTGCCACCACTGGGTGGATTCGCGGGAAAGTTTGCCATCTTTGCCAGTTTGGCGTCCGCACAGCTCTGGGCACTACTGGTGGTTGCCGCGCTAAATACCGTTTTCAGCCTCTTTTATTACGTGCGTGTGGTGAAAGTCATGGTCCTGGATCCAGCCTCAGAATCCCTGAGTTTTTCCCTGCCGTTGTCGTCTCCCCAGGGGATGTTCCTGGTACTGGCAACGGTGCCAGTTGTGCTCCTGGGGATTTTGTGGCAACCGGCCTTCGAGTTGGTATGTTGGGCGGCCGGGTGTCAGTAGAACGGAATGATAGAAATTTCTGTATTCTAAGTGATTGATTATACGCATCATGGTTAAAAATTGAATAATCTTCCCGCAGGTCAAAAACGCGATCCTCAAAAGCTTCCGGACATACGAATGGCGAGGGTTGGCAACTTTAAATCGGACACATTCTTGGCAATGACCGACGGCGCGACCAACAACAAACCGCCTCTCACGCACGTTGTGACGAACCTGATACGACGATTGGGACGGTCGCTGGCGGTCTACGCGATGCAGGCCCGGCCGTGGGTCCCGTACCGACGGGAAGAGCTCTGGGAACTGTTGGAGGAAATTGCATCGCAGCACCGCGAATGGGCCGAGCGGCTGGGGGAGGAAATAACCGCGGCGGGGCAGATGATCGAACTGGGGCCTTTCCCCTCTAGTTACACACGTTTTCATGATGTCAGTGTCGACTTTCTGGCCATCCGTATTCTCGATGATTTGCGAGAACTGCGATCGCTGGCTGAAGAGGCAGAACGTCTTCCCGGGATCAAGCCGGAGCTGGCGGCTGTCCTGACACGCATTCGCAGCGGCCTGAGCGACCAGGCGAGCAACCTGGAAAAGGCGCTCATGCAGGCCAAGATCCTGACCCCTCGCACGTCGGATTCGGGTTGACACTCACACCGAAAAGCGACTTCTCCATGGGACTCGGGAGCGCTCCCATGTGGTTCGACACCCACACGCATCTGTTCTTGCTCGAAAGCGATCACGCTTCGGAAGCTAATTCCCCAGCCTTGCTTGCAGAGATCATCCAGGCGGCTTTCGATCATGGTGTCACGCGGATCCTTTGTGTGGGGATCGATGTCGAAACAAGCCGCCGGAGCGTCAATCTCGCGCATCAGTTTCCCGATCGGCTATGGGCTGCCGTGGGAATCCATCCAAATTCAGCAAACGGGGCGTCCTCAGCAGACTGGCATGAGATCGCGGAACTGGCACGGGATGATTCCGTCGTCGCCATCGGTGAGACAGGTCTCGATTGGTATCGTGACTTTACACCGCCTCCCGTGCAGGTCGAATGGTTTGAAAAGCACTGGACGCTCGCGCAGGAGGTGGGAAAACCGCTCGTGGTCCATTGTCGTGACGCGGAAAAGGATATGACGGAGATCCTTTCCCGCTGGACACGTGAAGGGACCGTCCGGGCAGTCATGCACGCGTGCGCTGCACCCTGGGAAATTGTCAGCCGATGGCTCGACTGGGAAGGAATCGTTGTCAGTTTTGCTGGATCAGTAACGTACAAAAACATGAAATTCGCGCCCATTCGAGAAACAGCGCAGCGCGTGCCCTTAGACAGGATCCTGGTGGAGACTGATTGTCCCTATCTTGTTCCGGAGCCGCATCGTGGCCGGGTTAAAACCTCCGTTCCCTCGCACGTAAAAGACACCGGTCACTTTTTGGCAAAACTGCGAGATGTGTCGCCCGAGGAGCTGGCCGCTCAGACGACGCACAACGCACTGAGGACGTTTGGCATTCCCCCTCAGCAGAAGGGTTATTGATTGACTGGGAGAAACCGGTCCGTAATAATCACAAAGGCGATTGATTGTGATGTTGGAGTTTAATAGGCAGTGTGTTCGCCTGGTGCCTTGGCTCCGGGGTCTGGAGAGGAAGTCGCTGGTGAGACGGCCGCTGGCGAATAACGGCAGGTGGCTCTGTCCGCCGAAAGAGGCTCCTGCAGCGCTGCCACTTGGAGGAATCCCCTGAACGAACGCAACCCCAGATTTAAACCCCACATTATTTTGTCTATGTTTTTTTGTTTATGTCAGGCTAATTCTGGCGGGTGCCGCAATTTCTGGAAAAGTCCTTGAAAACGTTTGCTGTCCTTTAGAGCTGTGACTTGTCGGGATGGACGACCATCGTTTAGAGTCTTTTGCCGAAGATACGGCCCCCACTTGGGTGAAGCGGTTGCCATTTCAGGTGGACGTGGCGGGGATCATCCGCCTGATGGGCCGCTCGCTTTACAGCCGGCCCGATGCAGCGATTCGAGAACTCATTCAGAATGCCCATGACGGCGTCATGCGGCGGCGCGCGCAGGACCTGCAGTACCAGGGGCGGATTGACTTTTACCAGTATCCCCGGGAAGGCGTGGTGGAGGTGGCAGATGACGGCGTCGGCTTAACACGGGAAGAAGCCGAAAAATATCTGGGAACGCTCGGCAGCGGGTTGAGTGGGTTACTCAGAGGACAGGGGGAAGGAACTGGCGAAAGCGTCGGCCATTTGATCGGCGAATTCGGAATTGGGCTGTTCAGCGCATTTCTGCTGGCGGATCGGGTGGAAATCTGTACGCGCCACTGCGTGACGGGAGAAGTCACCCGGTGGGAAGCAGGCCCCGAGGCCGATATCATCGTCACGCCGGGAAAACGCGAGACACCGGGCACAACCGTACGGTTGTATCTCAAACCAGAGCACAGAGCTTTTGCCGAAGATGAAGAACTCCTGGAAAGGGCTATCAGGGAATACGCAGAGTTTTTACCCCTGCCCATTCACATCAACGGCAAACAGCACCGTGTCAACGTGGGGACAGCGACATGGCTCGAACCAACTCCAGACATGGGAGCTCTGGAACTCGAACTGGAGAGCTATTTCGGGGAAACACCCCTGGACGTGTTTGCCATCCGTCAGGAAAAGCCCGTTGTCATCCGTGGTGCTCTCTACGTGACGCCTCAACGTACGCCCGGGTTTACCGACGCTCCGGCACTGACCGTGACCGTCAGGCGGATGATTATTTCTCGCAAGTTGCACGGACTGTTACCGGATTGGGCAAGCTTTGTGCGAGGGGTGTTGGAGCTCTCGGAGTGTTCGCCCACAACAAGTCGCGAGGACCTGGTACGGGACACGACGTTTTACTTGGTACGGGATTTTCTGGACCGATTCATTCTGGAACACTTTCAGAATCTTGCCACCGAAGCCCCCGCCCGGTGGCAATCGCTCATTGCCTGGCATCGATACCTGCTAGCCGGGGCCGCTCTCGAGGTGGTTCCCCTCCGATATCTGCTTCGAGATACGTATCGGTTTATCACATCTCGGGGTGAGATGACATTTCCTGAGATTATGAAGGCGAGCACCTGCGACGGGTTTTCGGAGGACGTGTACGAGACGGTCATCTGGTATAATCCCAGTCGCCATCTGGAAGCGTGGCTGAACGAAGTGTTTGCCGAGCATCCGGCACCCTGTGTGCATACTTTGCGGAGTTTTGAAGAGGCGCTGCTGGCACTCATGGTGGCGGATGCGGTTTCCGATGGCAAATGGGTGGATTTTCGAGTCGCCGGGCCCGGCAGCCCGGGGTTTGCCAGCAGTATCCTGGGGATGAGGGAACTGACGGACGCGCCACCGGAATGGCAGGATTTCCTGGGGACCGATCGGATCCATGTGAGCGTCGGGGAATACAGCAAGAGTATCCCCGTTCTGGCCTTCCTGAGTGAACGATCAGAACTGCACCGCACGTTCGAAGTGTTGCAGAAACAGGGGGCCATGCCTGTCGGTTTCCAACGACTTATCAGTGCCCATTTTCAGCAGGATACTCCCCAGCCGCATGAGGTCATCCTCAACCGGCGGCATCCGATCGTGGACCGAGCACTCAGCCAGTCCGTTCGATCACCTCTAGCAAGCGTGTTGCGTTTATTGGTCAATAAGGCCCTGCAAACGGCCGGGCTGGTCCTGGATGCCACCCTCCGAGAGCGTGAGCAAGACGATCTGTCCTGGATAGAGGAAGCTCTCTGGGGGCAATCCTGAATATATTCAAAGCGCAGAATAAAAGTTGCAGGAATAAAAAGTTCCAAAAATAAGCAGAGTATAAGGCGACAATTTAGTGAATATTTCTTCTCATTCCTTAGCTTTCGGGGAGCGTGATCATGAACGGGAAAGATGCAGCGCAAGACCTCTTTGAGCCCCTTTTCGAGAGGCTTTTTCAGTTGAATGACAAAGGATACAAACGCTCGGCCTTTCGACTGGCTGAAGAAATCAGGCGGCGGGCTAGGGAAGAAAAGAATATCATTCCCTATCTTTATGCTAATTTTCATAGCATGAACTGTGCGCAGGCGCTTTTTGATCATCGTACTGGGCGCGATCGCGCCGTGGAAACCATTGCGCTGCTGGAAAGCGAAGAAAAGGCACGGGAAATTCAACCCGATCTACCCATCGATGAATATGAAGGTGTCATCCACTGGTTGACCGCCTGCGCCTACGACAATCTCGCCAAACACCACGCCATCTGCGAGGGCTACGGCCGGGAAGAACTGCAGGGTTTGATTCAGGAAGGTTATGATGTGTGCCGCCGGACCGGTAAGCTGCAGTGCCTCACTTGCTTTCGAGAATACGCCGTGAACGTTTATGAAGCCGCCGGTGATCTTGACCTGGCGATGCATTTTGCACGGTCTGTTTATCGGGAGCTGCCGCTGGTCGAGGAAAACGATCGACGAAGTGTGGGGGCCCTCCAGTATTCTCGGCATTTGACCATGTTGGGACGTCTGGAAGAAGCCCGAGAGATGGCGGAGGCTGCCGTCGGGCTGGCTAAGTATTATCACACACCGCTCGAGCAGCGAGTATTCGCTCAATGTCAGTTGGGAGAGATCCTAACTCTGCTGGGGCGGAGACAAGAACTGGAGGAACGGTGCGCAGTGGTCGGGGAACCGGTGGATTGGACACTGCTGCCGCCGCGAGAGGAAAATCCTGAATTGTGGCTCCGTCGCGATCTATTTGAGGCCACGGAGTTGGCGTGTGCCGGCCGATTGGCAGACGCTCTGGAGATCCTTCGCCGCTGGGATGAGTGGCTGATGTCCCGAGAGGTGTGGAGTGAGTGGTTTGAAGTACGTCTCCGGCGGGTCGCTCTGACGATGCTGGCAAAGGACGCGGCTTCGGCGGAATCGTTGGCGCGTCCTCTCCGGCAGGAAGCCCGGCGTCGCAAGGCTTGGTTGTATCTTACGCGATTAGCCGCGATGGAACGAGGCGATGTCCCGCTTTCGCCTGTGGCGTTTCTCAAGCCGCCGGAAAGTGGGCCTCTCAGCCGGGCAGCGTCGAAAGCAACCCAAGGTGAAAAGACACCACCGGCGAGCGAGGAGCACGGTATCTCTGTGGAAGAATCAGTTCGGCAAGCCGCCCATGAGGCGGACAATGCTGTCGTTGGGGAGTCCCAGCCAGAAACGCCGGCTGACGAAGCCAAGACGGCACTGGGCAAGCAGCTCGACGAGTGGTTGGAGCGACTGCTGCAAGAGGGCCTGGAGCCGGATGATGTAGCCCAGGTGTTCGAAAAAATGCTGGCCGTCGATCCAGCAAGTGTGGAAGATCCTGACGATGGAGCGCGGCTCATTTATTTGGCGGGGCAGCTTTCGGAAATGCTGGACCGTCAATTGGAGGTGTGGGACTGGGCCCAGCGTCTGCTGACGCGATTCCCCGAAAACGGGGATGTGCTGAACTTGGTGGCAACGGCGGCTCTGGCAGCCTGGTCAGCAGTCCGCGAAGCCGGTGAGGAAGAGTCCTCGGAGTCCTCTCCGCGCGAGGCGGGCAGAAACGTTTCTCTTCCAAAATTGGAGCAGATCGGCGCCTGGTTCCGAAAATCGCTGGATTTGTCGCCGGAATATCCCCGGCATTACACCCGGGCGGCTCAGTTCTTTCGGATGACGGGTGACATCGGAATGGCCGAATGGTGCCTTGCCCGGTCTTTTACCTTGAACCGAAATAATCCACAGGCTGTGCTGGGACTGGCGCAAATTTACTCTGATGCGGATCGCGAACAGGATGCGCTGGCGGTTCTTGATCTGTGTCTGCGGGACGGTAAGTGCGAGGATGCAGAGGTGGCGTGGGAGGCGGGATTGGTGGCATTCCGCCTGGGACGCTATCCTGAAGCCCTGACATATTTGAATCAAAGTGAGCAGTGGGGATGGAACAGCCCCTGGCTTTATTTTTACCGGGCGTGGACGCACTTGAATCTTAAGCAAGTAGAGGATGCCCAGAAAGACATTGATCGTTTCATGGCGACACGAGATGCCCCGGGGTTGGCAGGTCACGTGCTGTACGCCTGGGTCGCCCAGCTGCTGGAGTTACCCGATCAAGTTCGTGACCATATCAAGGCCGTCCTTCAGATGCGAATTCAGGACATTAATGATTTGTCAGAGACCGGCATCGAAAAGAATTTGCAGCAATTGTATGAAGTTGCGCGACAGGCCCTGCCGCCTGAGGACGAAGTGCTCATTGGCCTACAGGATCGGCTGTTCCAAGCAGGTATTGTGCCAGACCATGTTTTTGAGGCGGATCGCAGGAATCGTCCCAAGGTAAGCGACCTCAATTACTACGTTTGCGTGTGCCGCCAGCCTTTGGAGGAAACCTGGTCGAAGCATCCCGCTTGCTGGCCGCATCAGGCCTCGTGGCCGGCGTACTTCGCCTTTTGGGGTGTGCTTGCGCGGAATAGCGAGGAAGCTGAGCACTACGTGCTGCAGGCCCAATCGCGATGCTATCCTGATCTTTCTGCCGAACTTGTCAGCACGACGGTGGAAGAAGGTGGGTTTTTCGATCATCCGGGAGTCGTGTGGCAGGGGGCTCGCCGTTACGACGAGGACCTCGAAGCGATCTACTCGCTTGGCCTGGACGCAGATGAAACTGATGAAAGCATGGACTTGGACGAAGATTTTGACGACGATTTTGATGAGGATGATGAGGGTTTCGATCCGAACATTCCGCCCGAGGATAGATGAACCGCTCCTGCACCGCCTGTTACATCCCCGCTTTTTGTAACGATCCGTAAAGGGCTAAGGATGCAACATGATGTAAGGGCAATTTCTGCATTGCCCCTACGTTTAAACGGGAATGGAACTGAGCAGACGGCCCCCGGGTTGCTAAAAGGATTATCCAAATCTCCGAATTCGGACGTGAGGAGCGGCTCCCGCGTGCTGAATCTTACTTCTGTGGAGGGTTCGGTCACAGTCCGCATCCTCTCCATGCGATAGCGGAAAAGTGGGGATGAACCAGTTGGCTGGGCTTTTTCCCGCTTGCCATCTTGCGACGTAGCCGATCACGGGGTTCACCGCAGTGGTCAGCAGGGAACGTCGTTCCCCACGGGCGGTGAATTGACCTCTCTGCAAACGCATGTGAAAAACGTTGCGATTTCAATCAGCCTCACACTCTCACGTCGGCTTCCATGGAGGTACACGCTGGGTAGCGTCGGCGGATTGGTTCAACAATTTCTGAAAGGAATTCGTCGACTTGTTCCCGAGACCGCCCTACGTAGCGGAGTGGATCGGTCACTTCCGCAAAATTAACCTTGGCGAAGGCAGGATCAGCGCGGAGTCTCTCGATGAGGTCGTTCTCTCCTCCTTGTTCCTTGATGACTCTTGCCACGGCCTGGCTGTGCTGGCGGATGCGTTCATGAAGGTCTTGACGGTCTCCGCCGGCCTGGACGGCCGCCATGAGAATCTCTTCAGTGGCCATAAACGGTAGTTCCGCGCGGAGATTCTTGGTGATTACCTGAGGATACACGACCAAACCTTCAAAAACATTGCAGCAGAGGATGAGGATGGCGTCCACGGCCAGGAAGGCTTGCGGAATTACGAGCCGTCGATTGGCGCTGTCGTCCAGGGTGCGTTCGAACCACTGAACGGCATGCGTCATGTGGGCATTGGCCTCGAGGGACATCACGAATCGAGCCAGTCCGCAGATGCGCTCGCACCGCATCGGGTTGCGCTTGTAGGGCATGGCCGAGGAACCCACCTGATCCTTTTCAAAGGGTTCCTCTATTTCCTTGCGATGGGCCAACAGTCGGATATCGGTCGCCACCTTGTGAGCGGTGTCCGCGATCTGTGAGAGGAGAGCGAGGATCTGCGCGTCAATTTTTCGGGAATATGTCTGGCCCGTGATGGCGTAGCTGCCGGGAAACCCCATCTTTTGGCAGACCAGTTTGTTGAGGCGTTTGACCTTTTCATGATCTCCCTGAAAGAGGGCGAGAAAGCTGGCCTGCGTGCCCGTGGTGCCCTGAACGCCCCTTGCCCGAAGTTGTGACAATCGATATTCAAGCTCCTGCAGGTCGAGAACAAAATCGTAAGCCCAAAGACATGCCCGGCGGCCCACGGTTGTCGGCTGGGCGGGCTGGAAGTGGGTGAAACTCAGGCAGGGCAGGTCGCGGTACTGCTGTGCGAAACGTCCCAAACGATCAATGACCGCGGCGAGTCGCGGGGCCAGGATTTGCAGCCCCTCCCGCATGAGGAGAAGATCCGTATTATCGGTGACGTAGCAGCTCGTGGCGCCCAGGTGAATGATCGGTCGGGCCTTGGGACAGGCGTCACCGAAGGTATGCACGTGTGCCATCACGTCGTGGCGGAGACGGCGCTCATATTCCGCTGCCTTAGCCCAATCGATATCGTCCACATGGGCTCGCATTTCCTCGATTTGTTCCTGGGAAATGGGGAGGCCCAGTTCAGCTTCCGCTTCCGCGAGAATGATCCACAGCCGTCGCCAGGTGGAAATACGTCGCTGCGGACTGAACAGCTCTGCCATTTCTCGCGAAGCGTACCGGGTGATCAGAGGGTTGTCGCAAATACTGTAGTCGCTCTGTGTGGTCATAGGCAATTTCTCGATCAGCAGGCAATGAATGCTAGCTTACTCCCGATATTCGAAGCAGCACCAAAAGCTTACATGTTCGTGACATCATCCACGGCGTCACCATTGAGCAGGGCATCCATGGCCGCCGCAATCTCATTAGCATGTTGCGTATCAAGGGCATAGACCCGGCAGATCCGATAGCTGAAAGGAATCTGGCGGTACAGTTCCCGTGCATCCAGCGTGCGGACGGACTTTGTGGCAGGATCGTAAAGATAGTTCTGGCCCGCGGCGGGGGCACGGGTGCCCGGGCGATGGACATGGCGGGGCGGATCGCAGCGAAGCGGGATTTCTCGCAAACCGGGAGGCAGTCGACGGCGAATGGCCTCCTCAAAGAGTTTCTCGTCGCTAAAAACGCTCATTTCCTCCGACTTTCCCGGGCCGAAAAACACTGTTCTTTCACATACCATCTTCCACAGGATCTTCCGTCCCAGCCATTCCCGCCAGCGGACACCCAGAGTGGCCAGCCGTTCGTCTGGAGAGTCCGCCCAGCGTTCCACGTCCACAAGCAGCGACCAGTCCGTGAAGCGGCGATATTGATCCAGATGGTCAAGAGGGTTTCCCGGAAAGAGATAATCAGCGCTATCGCGGAAAAGGTCCTGCAGCGAAAGGTCGATGGAACGCACGGTGCGATGGAAATAAATCGATCGGAACAGTTCCGCCCTTACCGTGATGAACCGCACCAGGGCAGGCAGGCCACGTTCATGGATTGTCAAACCCTGGGGCGTGAAAAAACTGTAATGAATGAGCCGGTCCAGGTCGAAGGCCCGTTGACTGTAACCCGACATGTAGGCATCGCGAAGGACAAAGTCCATGTTGTCCACGGTATAGATCCCACTGAAGAGGGATCGCAGGAGTCGCAACCAGAGCGGGGAAGTTGGCTCCTCCGAGGTTTTGGGGCGGGTGATCAGAAAACAGATTTGTTCGGGGTCGATCTCTTCGTCCGGCCGGAGTTCCCCCAGCGGATTTCGGCGCACTCGGCGGAGCAGGGGGGCAAGTTCCCGCCGAATGATCTCACTTCCCAATCGCTCATGATTGAGCCCATAGCGGGCAAGATAGAATTGGTCGAAGAAATGCCCAAACGGACCGTGCCCCACGTCATGAAGGAGCCCGGCAAGCCTCATGAGCGTTGTCACGTAGCCGAAACTGGGCGTGTCTGGATCGCTGGCCTGGAGGCTCGGGTACAGGTGCTGCGTGACACGCCCCGCAAGGTGCATCACGCCCAAAACATGCTGGAAGCGCGTATGTGTTGCAGACGGAAAGACCCACCAGGCCGTCTGAAGCTGGTGAATCTGGCGTAATCGTTGAACCCACGGATGGTCAATAATATCCTGCTCGGAAATTTCCCCCGGGGCGGCTCCGCGGCGCGACACAAAAGGGATATAGCCGTGGATGGGATCGTGGCTGAGACTCTCCCAGTCGTAGTTCGGCTGCATCACGGACACTCCCAAAAGCGGTCCTTTGCGCTTTCTGCCGGGTTTATAATGATACGACGCGCCAGTCGCAGGATTGCTGCTTCCCTGTATTTTCTGAAGATATCGTTTTAGGGCAAAGGGGCGCCGTGGCGGGATAAGGAGGGGACCGGAGGGCCAAAGGGAAGAGGTAGCGACTGAGGGATAGTGTGTTTGGTGTGGTCCTTTTTGACGAGGAGGAGGATTCGGTATGCTGCGCTCGAGCGTGCTTGTGTTGGCTGCTTGCGGAATGTTGGTTTTTGCCGATAGCGTCTGTCGTGCCCAACCGCCGGGAGGCCCGCGGCAGAGAGGCAATCCTCGCGCGGTCTTTGAGGTGAAAACTCTACCGAAGGACGACGTGGAAAAACGGATTCTGGAAGTCATTGAAGAGGTAGGTCGAAATCAGCGGGCAGGGAATATGATTGTTCCCGAGGAAGACGGACGTCTCCTCCGTGCATGGGCCGAGGCCGTGGGGGCCAAGCACGTGGTGGAACTCGGTACCTCGGTGGGGTATTCCGGACTGTGGTTCTGCCTGGTGCTAAAAAAGACGGGAGGAAAGTTGACCACCTTTGAAATCAACGAGAAGCGTGCTGCCATGGCCCGGGAGAATTTCGAAAAAGCAGGGGTCAGCGACATTGTGACGATTGTGCTTGGGGATGCCCACGAAACCGTCAAACAGGTCAAGGAACCGATCGATGTTCTTTTCCTCGACGCAGACAAGACCGGGTATCTTGACTATTTTGAGAAGCTTTCACCCCTGGTTCGTCCCGGGGGAGTTGTTATCGCCCATAACATGATCCCGAGCATGGCCGACCCGCGATTCGTGAAGGCAATCACGACAAATCCAGACTACGAGACGGTGTTCCTGCACATGGACGCCTCGGGGGTATCGGTGTCGGTGAAAAAACATTGACCGGACATTTCCTCCTGGCGTGGGGAACTTCTGCCCGCAGCCAGGGTGAAAGTCCCTAGCGAAAACCCAGCAACAAAAAACCGGCAGGGGTTGGCCCCATCACCTCTGCCGGTTTGTTCTCATCTTTTGAGCGAAGAATCAACAATCAATGGCATGGGAAAGAATCTGCGGGCGGTTGCCGCGACGAATGGCAAACAGTCAGATCGCCTCCCCGCCGCGCTCGCCGGTTCGGATTCGGATGCAATCCTCCAGGGGCAACACGAAAATTTTGCCATCCCCAATCTGCCCGTGCGGTCCGGTCCGTGCCCCTTTGATGATGGCGTCAATGGTCGGTTCCAGAAAGTTGTCATTGACGGCGATCATGAGCTGGACCTTGCGGGTGAGATTCACGGAATACTCATGGCCCCTAAAGGCCTCGGCATGACCCTTTTCCCGCCCAAATCCCTGCACGTCCATGACCGTGAGGCGGAAGACCTCCACCTCCGCAAGGGCCTGTTTGACGGCTTCCAGTCGATGGGGCTGAATGATGGCGATGATCAGCTTCATTGGGCCACCCTACGACGAAAAACATAACTCACCAGCGGTAGGTATCACACTATCATATCTGGATACGTGCGGCAAGACACGCCCTGAGGACAATTGACCACAGTTCGTTGTGCCACCAGATCGTGGCGTTCAGACAAGAAAACACCATTGGCGGAATAAGGCAATCAAAACCGATTGGGGGCGACCAGTTGGCCGCCCCCGCGTGTCCATCAGATCGCTCTCCCGCGTTGCCACAATCTCAGGTGGCGAAGTCTTGAGGCTTGCGGATCACACGTCACACCAAAGCCGGCAGTTCGTAGCCCTTCCGCCGCGGGCGCTCCATATAGGAAGACTTGTTGGCTCCGTCGTGGTTGGTGAATTGCTCCGTCGTCGGGTCCCAGCGAAGTTTGAATCCCACCTCGCCCACTTCGCGCACAATGTTGACGAGATAGCACAGTGTTGTGGAGCGTTGTCCGTATTCGATGTCGGCATTGCACCGCTTGCGTGTCTTAATGCACTCAATCCAGTTGGCGATGTGGTATTCCGTCTCCGGCCGTGTGATCGGGCCTGGATAATCCGGTGATTGCATGAGTTCCTTGGGATTGGTTGCAATCTTGTTGCGATTGATTTCCACTTTCCCCTTTTCACCGATGAAGATCGCACCCAACCCAGGGCCCCAATCGCCATTCAAGTGGAGACGCAGTTCTGTCCCATTGGCATACCACATCCGCACTTTGGCCCGCGGCCCAACCACCGGACGAGCCAGACGGTTGAGGTACTCCAGATAAGTGGGATCATCTTCGGGGATGGTCTCAAACTTGCCGCACGGTTCTACCCGGACAGGTTCCTCGAGCATGATCTCCACCGGACCTGTTTCGTCGGTGCCGAGAGCACGCTGGATTTGATCGTAGGAATGGGTTCCCCAACCAGTGACGCCGTAGCACAATCCCCCACCATCATAGTCCCACCAGCGCTCCCAACCGTGATGCAGTTCGGGGTGGTACGGCCGTAATTCTGCCTGATTCGTCCACACGTCCCACCAGTTCGCGCTTCCCCCTTCGGGCATCGGCATCGGCGGCTTCCCCGGCCAGCGCTCCGGACCCACGAAGTTAGGGGCAATTACCGTGAGGACTTTGCCAATGGCACCGTTTTTCACCAAATCGCTGGCCCAGTTATTGATGGGCATGGAACGCTGCTGGGTTCCCACTTGTGTCACCCGATTGTACTTCCGCGCCGCCTGCACCATGTACCGGCCTTCGCGGATTGTCAGGCACATGGGTTTTTCGATGTAGGCATCCATCCCCATTTGCATGGCGATCACGGTGATCCAAGCCCGGGCATGAGTGGTGGTTTCCACCATCACACCATCGGGCTTTTCCTTTTCAATCATGGTGCGGAAGTCTTCGTAAGTGCCCCATTTTTGGTCTTGTCCCACATCTTTGACGAAACGATCGATGGCGGGCTTGAAACAATCGCACACCGCCACAATTTGCATGTCTTTGATTTCCCGGGACTCATTGACGATCGATCGCGCTCGGCCGCCCAGGCCGACGATGGCCACTTTGACCCGTTCGGATGCCGGGGCCTGACCCGCCAATCCCAGGGCTCGGCTGCTGACAAACGTCGGGATGCCCAGGACGGCACCCAGCTTCAATACAGAGCGACGGGAAATCTGGTGCTCTCGCATGGCAAACTCCTTTCACGAGTTGGAAGGCGTCAAAATCGACTGGTGCGGCGGCAATCGCTTGTATAGGAGGATGCGCCACTGGCCGAAAAACATGATTTCACTGGCAATAGAATACACCCATCCAGCCCGTTTGCCAATGCTCTCGATTTTTGGGTTCGCCAACTTCGGGAATGACTGCGGGGACGAGATTTTCGTTGGTGGGTTCTCGGTGTTTTCATTCAACGGGAGCGCCCCTTGTGTCTGGATGAGCTCAAACTCGCCAAGTTATGACAGCGGTGGGAACGGACTGCCACGTTCGAAGAGATCCCGTCTAATGGAGCCCCACCCGAACCGGAAAAAAAGGAGTTTTCTCGCTACACGGGCGGAACTCAGCTTTCAGCAAACATTGCATCCACGAAGCTATCGGCATCGAAGGGCAGGAGGTCTTCAGGTTTTTCCCCCACGCCGACAAATTTCACGGGCAGTCCCATCTGCTGTCGAATCGCCACCACAACCCCGCCTTTGGCTGTGCCGTCCAGTTTTGCGAGAACAAGCCCGGTACACTTGACGGCCTCGCTGAAATGCTTGGCCTGACTGATCCCATTCTGACCAGTGGTGGCGTCGAGGACGAGAAGGACCTCGTGGGGGGCCTCGGGAATCTGTTTTCCCAACACCCGGTGGATTTTGGAGAGTTCCCGCATCAGATTCTGATGTGTTTGCAGACGTCCCGCGGTATCGACGATACAGACGTCGGCCTGGGTTTCAATCGCCCGGGCGACCGCTCGATGACCCACAGCCGCGGGATCACTTCCCTGCGGGCCGGTCACAATCTCCACCCCCAAACGCTGAGCCCAGATACTCAATTGCTCCACGGCCGCAGCGCGGAAGGTATCCGCCGCTCCGAGGAGGACTTTCTTCCCCTGCGACTGGAACATGTACGCCAATTTGGCGATTGTCGTGGTTTTCCCGCACCCGTTGACCCCGCAAACCATGATGACCGTTGGGCCCTGGCTGGCGAAGCGGATGGGGGACTCCGGTTGCCGCAGGAGATCTTTAAGGCCCTTCTTTATTTCCTCAATCGCCTCTGACCATTCGATGACGCGATTGCGGTACTTCTGGGCGATCTGATCGACGAGCTGCTGGGCCGCTTGAACCCCCATGTCGGTGCGAACCAGAACTTCGAAGAGCTCATCCAGGAAAGCCTGATCGACCAGCCTTCCCCGCGTCTTGAACAGATCGCGGATGTCTGTTTGTAAAATTTGGGCGGTCTTTTTCAGACCTTGTTTGATACGATCAAGCAGTCCCATGGTCGCGACTCACCGGATTCTCTCTTGCCTGCGCTGAAACACCCTCTTTTTTGTCTCGCAAGGGCCGGATATCTAATCGGTTTGGCTTCCCGAACACCGGCCCAACAGCTCCAAATTTTGCCAGCGGTTATTTGCACGGTCAAACTGGCGCCATCGCCATGGATGCACCGCCCGATGGACGACCAACTGTCACGACTTTTCCGGCGTCCGCGCGCAGCCCAGAACGATATCCCGGTACAGTCGGTCCAGGATCCCGTTCACAAATGGCCCCGATTGTTGCGTCCCGAATGTTTTGGCCAACTCCACGGCCTCATCGATTGCCACCTGGGGGGGTACATCGGTGTAAAGCAACTCGTAGGCCCCAATCCTCAGGGCATTCCGATCGGTGACGGCCATTCGGCTCAGGGACCAGTTCTCGGTGACCGCCCCAATCTTGGCGTCCAGTTCCTGTCGGAATTTTCGCACTCCGTTGAGCAACTCGCTTGCAAAACGAACCAACTCCGGATGACGGAGGCGCTGCCGCAATGTCTGTTCATCGTCGGCCGGGTTATGCTGGGGATTGAGATCATCCTGATAAAGAATTTGAAGGACCACGGCCCGGGCCTTCCTGCGACCGCTCATATGCTCCATCGCGTCACCCACTGTAGGCCCCTCCCGATGGTGCTTTTTCAGCGGTTGTCACCTCGTTCCGGCGTATTTGCAGATGTTGCTCCATTTGCTCCATGAGACGGACCATTTCGAGAGCTGCCTGGGCGGCTTCCGCCCCTTTATTGCTGACCGCTCGCCCCGACCGATCTTTACTCCGGATGACGTCACTCCCCGCGGACCGTGCCATGGCTTGCTCAAGCGTGTCGCATGTGATCACCCCGAATAAAACTGGAACCCCTGTTTTTACACCAATTTCGGCAATTTGCAGGCTCACCGCGCGATTAATGTGCTGGTCGTGGGAAGTCTCCCCTTTGATGACCGCACCCAGACAGATGACCGCCAAATACTTCCGCGAGCTGGCCAGCCACTGGGCAACGGTGGGAATCTCAAACGCGCCGGGAACCCAGAAGACGTCAATGGCTTCGTTGGAAACACCGGCCGAGGTGAGTGTTTCCAGGGCCCCCTGAAGCAACCCATTTGTGATTGTCTCATTAAAACGGGAAACGACCACAGCAAACCGTCCCGGGGGTAACTCGCAAGTTCCCTCGAAGACGCGAATGCCGGGAAAGCGTTCGCGAAGATTCATGGCAGCGTGTGGATTGGTCATGGAATTGGCTGTCTATCGTCCACGCCCGGGTAGTAACTGCATCTGAGCCCGCGCCAACCATCAGGGCGGTTTGTGATTGAACGGGGCTCCTTGTCGCGGAAGCGTGGTTGCCCGCTCGTGCATCAAGACGGAAAACAGGTCAGCCGTTTGCCGTCCCCCTGAACATGCTCAAATCAACGGACGTTGAGACTCATCAAGAACTCGGCGTTGGTCTTGGTTTTGGCCAGACGGCTCACCAGGAATTCCATGGCATCCGGCGGATTCATCTCGTTCAGAACACGGCGGAGAATGCAAATCCGGCGATGTTCTTCTGGGTCAAGAAGCATTTCTTCACGACGTGTTCCTGAACGGTTGATGTCGATGGCCGGCCAGATGCGCTTGTCCACCAGCCGACGGTCGAGCACAATTTCCATGTTTCCGGTGCCCTTGAACTCCTCGAAAATGACCTCGTCCATCTTACTGCCGGTGTCGATCAGAGCCGTGGCGATGATGGTGAGAGAACCGCCTTCGTCGATCTTCCGCGCGGACCCGAAGAATTTCTTCGGTCGCTGCAGGGCGTTGGCGTCCACGCCTCCTGTAAGGATCTTTCCAGAGGCGGGGCACTCGGCATTCCATGCCCGGGCCAGTCGGGTGATGGAATCGAGGAAGATGATGACGTCTTTGCCGTATTCCACCATCCGTTTGGCCTTCTCGATCACCATTTCCGACACCTGGATGTGTCGGGCTGGAGCCTCATCAAATGTCGAGCTGATCACCTCACAGTTACAGCCTTTGATCTGACGCTCCATGTCCGTCACCTCTTCCGGACGCTCGTCGATGAGCAGCATAAACACGTAGCAGTCCGGATAATTCTTGAGAACGGCTTTGGCCATCTTCTGGAGGAGGATCGTCTTCCCCGCCCGGGGTGGGCTTACGATTAGGCCCCGCTGTCCGAATCCGACGGGTGCGATGAGGTCCACCACCCGGCATTCAATTTCTTCCGGAGTCGTTTCGAGGATGATTCGTTTGTCGGGATGGCAAGGGGTGAGGTCGTCAAACCAGATTTTCTTGGCTGCCAGATTGGGATCTTCGTAATTAACGGCCTCCACCCGCAGAAGGGCGAAATACCGCTCGTTTTCCTTGGGCGGCCGGATCTGGCCCGAGACTGTCATTCCCGTTCGCAGGCCAAAACGGCGGATTTGACTGGGGGAAACGTAGATGTCATCCGGGCAGGCGAGATAATGGTAATCGGGACTCCGTAAAAAGCCGAAGCCATCCGGAAGAATTTCGAGAGTCCCTTCTCCGTACATCAGACCGCTCATCTTCACCCGCTCTTTCAGGATGCGGAAGATGAGATCCTGCCGTTTCATGCCGGCGATTTCAGTATCGGAGAGGTTTTCCTTGCGGGCTTCCTCGATGAGTTCCGCCATCGACATCCGCTGAAGTTCGGCGATGTGCGTGTCGCCCGACCGCTTCGCCTGTTCGAACTGCTGAGCCTCTTCGTCGTTTTCCTCCTCTTCAAAGCGGCCGTCCATGAGCTGTTCCGCAATGGAAAGCGGTTCGTCACGGTCGTGACGGCGGCGACGAAAGGTCTGCCGACCACGCTGTGCGGGCACACCTTTCCCGTTGGATTCTTCCTCACCGAATCTTCGGGAATCGGAAAAAGATCGGATATCTTTCGACTGGGACATGGCGTCAGTCTCCTGTGACAAGGTCAGGACTTTCCGGCGGCACGCGAACGGTGCCAAAAGGTGGGACTCAACATTTTAAAACGGATGGAGTAGCCGTTACTGCACCCAACCAATTTTTATGGGATGAATCACTCCCGTTTCAAGTGGCTAAGTCTCGAGATGCGAAAGATTTTTCCAAAATCAAAACGAAACACAACGAACATACTATCGACTTCGCAGCGTGCTGGTGCCTATCTTCCCGACTCTGTCATTCACGCAGCACAGCGCGAAATCTTTGGCTCCTTCGTCATTGTGCAAAAGCTTCGTACACGACTCGTCTTTTTTTATCCCGCTTCAGTGTTTTATGCTGCACCAGCTCGTAGCTGAGAGGACGATCCCATCGAGTCGTCGAATCAAAAACTTCAACACTCTTCCGCAACCAGGATTGGCCGGGCAGTGGTCGTGTTCATCAATTCCAGTTGCGGTTCGCCGCATTCCAAGGCGCGGACGTCGGACAACGCATAATCTGTATCGCCACCCCTTCGAGACCGGCAAGCATAGCGCGATTGTCAGGGGTTAATGGGAAGCTAAATCGGCGATGAGGCTCCGCCAGACGTCCGTGACCTGTTGTCGGATGTCGTTGATGCTCCCGGAGTTGTCGATCACAAAGTCCGCCCGGACTTTTTTGACGTTCCGCGAGATCAACCACCTTTCCCGGCGATCCAGCTCTTCGGGCTTCCAGCCTCGAGTGCCCGCCCGATGGTAACGTATATCGGTTGGCGTGTCAATATAAAGTAATCTTTGACATAGTTTACTCCACCCGGCCTCCAAGAGCAACGGGGCGTCGATGACAAAAACCGGCCGCTGGTTCTGCCGGTGCTTTTCCTGCTCGGACAGGCAATCCGCCAACACGGCCTCGTGGATGACCCGCTCCAGGATCCGCCGCCGCTCTCTCGATAGCTCGTTGTCCTCGAAGACCAACTCTGCAATTCGTTTTCGATCGATTTCCCCCATTAAGGGGAAAACGGGCGATCCGAAAACCTGCCCAAGATAGGCACGAATAGCTGGCTGGTCAAGCACCCGGTGCGCTGCTTCGTCGGCATCAAAAACTTCCGCCCCCAGCCGGGCAAATTCCGTGGCAACTAGCGACTTTCCCGTTGCTGGAGGTCCCAACAACCCCACCGTGATCATGCTTGACATGCTTTCCTGAAGTGTTTCGTTAATGGCGACTGAGTGTGAGTGAGTCCTTTTCCGTGAAAACAATACGTGGCAGGCGGGCTGTGTCAGATTTGATACAGGGGCCTGGTTTATACTGGTTCCATATCATTCCAGTTCGGCCCGGCACCCACATCTACCTTGAGCGGGACATTCAGTTTCATGACCGATTCCATTTCCTGGCGGACAAGACGGGCTGTGGCGGACACCTCGTCCGCTGGGCATTCGAACACAAGTTCGTCGTGGACCTGAAGGATCATCCTTGCGGCCAAGCCCGCCTCCCGCAGGGCATTCCGAACTCTGATCATGGCCAGCTTGATAAGGTCGGCTGCCGAACCCTGCACGACCGTGTTGATAGCCGTCCGTTCTGGGAGATTGCGCTGGCGGGTGGGGTGCTCCCGCACTCCGGAGATCCTCCGCTTCCTTCCCAGGATTGTGCGAACAAATCCCTGGCGGCGACATTCCTGGAGCACGCCCAGCAGAAAACGATCAATCCCGGGATAGCGGGCAAAATAGGCATCAATAAACGCTGCGGCCTCTTCTTTCGAGATTCTCAATTGTTTGGCCAGGCCAAACGGCGTCTGTCCGTAGATCACTCCAAAATTGACGGCCTTGGCTTTCCGCCGCATCTCGGGGGTCACTTGGGTGGGAGGGACGCCAAACACCTCCGCGGCAACTGCCGTGTGAATATCTTCGTCACGGTGGAATGCCTCGCACAGCCGCTCGTCCTGAGAGAAGTGCGCCAGCATGCGGAGCTCGATCTGGGAATAATCGGCTGAAATCAGGCGCCAACCCTCCTCGGCGACAAAAGCAGATCGAATTTCGCGACCTTCCTCCGTCCGCACCGGGATGTTTTGGAGATTCGGATCACTGCAACTGAGCCGTCCGGTGGCGGTTACGGCCTGGTGAAATGATGCGTGGACCCTGCCCGTTCGCGGACACACCATTGTGGCCAGGCCCTCCACGTAGGTGTTCTTCAGTTTGGCGTACTGGCGATAGTCGATTATCTTGGCAGGGAGCGGGTGAATGGCCGCGAGCTCTTCCAGGACCTCGGAGTCTGTGCTGATCCCGGTTTTCGTTTTCTTCGAGCTGGGGAATTGAAGTTTGTCGAAAAGGATCTCCTGAAGCTGCTTCGGAGAGCCGATGTTGAATCTTTGCCCGGCAAGCTGGTAAATCTCCTCTTCCAAGATCTGCATGCGTCGTTCAAACTCTTCGCCGAGTTTTCTCAGGCGTTCGGTATCCACACGGATACCGTAATACTCCATTTCCGCCAGGATTTCCACCAGGGGCATTTCCACATCGGCGAACAGTTTCGCCAATTCTTCCCGCTCGAGTTGCGGCTCCAGTTTTTGCTTCAGGTGCCAGGGGAGAATGGCGTCCTGGACGGCATAACGCGCGATATCTTCAATCGCCACCTCATTCATTTGCTTCTGTTTGCGGCCGGTGCCGATAAGCTCGGATATCTTGATTGTCTCGTGGCCTAGCAGGCGGGCGGCCTGCTCATCCAAACTGTGGGATCGCGAACCGGGATCCAGAAGATAGTCGGCGAGCATGCAATCGAATCCAAGCCCCTGCACATCGAATCCGCAGGAGCGCAGAACAACGAGATCGTATTTCAAATTCTGCCCAATCTTTGCAATTTGCTTGTTACCGAGAATTGGTCCCAGATGGATAAGCACATCCTGCAGGGAGAGGGCTGGACTTCCTTCTGGTGTGAGGATGGGGATGTAGTATCCTTCCTGCGGCTCCGCTGCCAGCGAGATCCCCACCAGATCGGCCCAGCGAGGACGAATGTCCGTGGTTTCTGTATCCAGACTCATCGCGTTGGCCTGGGCGAGCCGGCCCGCCAGGTCCTTCAGCTCTCGAGTTGTTTGGACAACGTGGTAACGATAGGAGATAGCCTGGGGGGGAGTAGGTGGGGATTCCTGTTGCGGTGCAAGCTTTTGGAGATCTGCGATGAGTCGGCGAAAGCCGAGCTGGCGGCACAGTTCGATGGCCCGGTCTATTTGAACAGGCTTCAACGTGAGTTCCTGGGGCTGGAGGTCCAGCGGGACGTCTCGTCTGAGGCGGACCAGCTCTCGAGAGAGAAAGGCCTGTTCGCGATAAGTTTCGAGGTTGTCACGTTTTTTGCCGGGGGGTAGCTCCGCGAGATGCTCGTAAAGAGCCTCGAGCGTTCCATAACGCTGAAGGAGTTCCTGGGCCGCCTTGGGACCAATTAGGGGGACGCCCGGCACATTGTCACTGCTGTCTCCCACGAGGGCCTGAAAATCAACGACCTGCTCAGGAGTGACGCCCCATTCGCGGAGGAGAGCCTCGCGGTCGATATATGTTTCCTTGCGCAGATTCAGGAGTTTTACACGATCGGTGATGAGCTGGCGACAGTCTTTGTCGTTGGTGACGAGAACGCACTCACCGCCCTGCGCTTCGACAATCGACGCCAGTGTTGCCATGATGTCGTCGGCTTCGAACCCCGGCCGACGTAGCACGGGTATGCCGAGGGCTTCCAGAAACTGCTCGATGAGTTCGATTTGCGGGATAATGTCGGCATCGAGTTCCGGCCGATGGGCTTTGTATTCCGCGTAAATCTCCTTCCGGAAGCTTGGTTCTTTTGCATCGAAGGCGCAAATGAGAAAATCTGGCTTGTATCTGGTCAACAGATGGATCATATCCCGGACGAATCCGAACACGGCATTGACCGGGCGTCCATCAGGGGCGGTCATCTCCGGCAAAGCATGAAACAACTGGTGGATGAGCGAGTGGGCATCCACCACGAACACCCGTTTGCCCCGAAAGAGTTCGTCTGATTCATGGGTTGTGGCTGGCGACGGAGTTGATGTGGCCGTCAGGACATCCTCCGTCTGCGCGGGGGTTAAGCCCTCCTGAGATGCCTGTTGGAACAGGTCAGGAGTTAGCTCCTGAGTGGGTGTCATCACGGTACGGCGGAAACGGGTCGCTCGTTTAGGACTCATCGATGGGCCTATCTGTTCTTTTTACACCCTCGATCGAGATCTGTGCCGGTTATCAGGGCTTCGCGGGAGGTTGAGAAAAGGTAAGCGGGCCGATCAGCCCCTCCGCCACGCTGCTTGTGTGGTCGGAATCGCACCAGATCCCGATGGCCACCACATGGGGATGCGAGCCTTTAAAATACTTGTCGTGGTCTTCCACGACGTTGCGGGTTTCTGTCAACCAGTCTTCAGCAGTACCCCGCCGTAGGACGAGGGTATAAAGTTCTACACGACCGAAAATGAGCGAATTGTAGGTGCGGTGGATGACGTCCTTATCCCCTTCCCGGGCGGGGTTATCCCACACGTAGCCGATGACGTCATATCCGTCGGAGCGGCGGAAAGCGAGATATACCTGAAGGACCTGATCGTTCGTGGAGTCGTAGTTGGCATTTCCGCCCCGCGGGAGAGTCAGGGCCTTCCAGCCCCAGGAAAGCTGAGGATAGCGGTCGGCAGCAAACGGACGGGAACGGAGGTCCTGGTAGAGGACGAACGAAGCGCGAACCGCTCGCAGGCGCAATACGCGTTGGTGCGGGTTTTGAGGATCGGCCTCTACTGTGATGCGAACATCGCCACCGAGCCCGGCCTTTTGATACTCCCATGGGCTTGGCCAGCTCACGTTTGTCAGCCAGCGCGAGACGAGTGGTCCATGGAAGCCAAAAACTTTCTGGCTCTCTTCGCCCGCTGCGATTGATGCGACGCTGACCAGGGCCATCAGCACCCAAACGAGGAAAACCCTGTGGAACAGGCGGGGCGGCCTCGTGCGAGGGACTTGCTGGTGACAAGTCCGAAGATGGCGGGAGAACATAGGACGTCCCTTTCGCTGAACGTACCGACAGTGGAAACTTCCCGTTTGCGGGAGCCGCGGCAAGGTCACGGGATGCAGAAAGAATCCTCAGCCCGATCTGGTGATTCTCAACTTATTCTATGCCTGATCAGATGGGCTCACAACTCAGCGAAATTCTGACTCATCCCCACTTTTCCTCTGCCGACGGAGACGCGGACGTCCAGAGTGGTTCGCGCGGAAGCGACATTCGATCCGGAGGGACCTGCTGGTCAGGTCCGGTTCCCCACGGTGGATCATGCGTTGCGTTTCGGCCGGCACGACAAGCATGCCCATGCGAAGGACTTCTCGGTGGGTGAGGTCCGCATTTGGAGCATCCATTTCACCGAGCGGGCCCCAACTGGTTGGTTGCGTGGTTCGTTAAACGGCAGGGGCAATTCAAGAATTGCCCCTACTACACGTTGTGCCCTCGGTATGTCATAGGTTTTTGCAAAAATGGGGTTGGGTATAAACAGACTTGCCTGGCCGGGGCAGTGAAAATCCGACAACATTCAACACGGGGAAATGTTTTTCTGACGCTGGTGATGGTGACTGAGCACCACGGTGGCCTGCACCGGCAGATAAAAACGAAAGATTTATAATAGGAAAAACATGCAAAATCTTTAGGATGGTTGCTGTATGACGAGCTACGCGAAGGCGATCTTTTCCAACCCAGCGCTATTGACCGATCTTTATCAATTGACAATGGCCCAGGGTTACTGGCGCCAGGGTTGGGCCGACCGCCGCGCTGTTTTCCATCTGTTTTTTCGCCGGGCACCGTTTGGTGGCCGATTCGCTATCGCTTGCGGGATGGAAGCGGTGGTGGAATTTCTCAAGCGATGGCGATTCACCGAGGAAGACCTCGGCTATCTGGCGACACTCAAGGCCCCTGATGGTCGGCCTCTTTTTTGTCCAGAATTTCTCGATTATCTGGCTGGCCTGCGTTTTGAGGGGGAACTCCTGGCCGTGCGGGAGGGGACCATCATTTTTGCTCACGAGCCTTTTTTGCGGGTTCAGGCGGGTCTGTTGGTCTCGCAGTTGCTGGAGACACCGCTCCTCAATCTGGTGGGATTTCCCACGCTGGTGGCCACCAAGGCGGCACGGGTGGCGCGAGCTGCCCATCCCGATCCGGTCATTGAATTTGGCTTGCGACGAGCACAGGGGTTTGAGGCAGCGCTCATTGCAGCGCGGGCGACATACATCGGCGGATGCGTGGGCACTTCTCATGTCCTGGCCGGAAAACTGTGGGATATCCCCGTTCGGGGCACTCAGGCTCACAGTTGGATTCTCGCGTTTGGTGACGAGCGCCGGGCTTTCGAGGCTTACGCCGAGAGTTATCCTTCCAGTTGTGTGCTTTTGGTGGATACGTTCGATACAATCCAGGGAGTCAAACACGCGATCGAGGTAGCACAGAAGCTTAAGGAAAAAGGACATCGATTGCTTGGGATTCGTCTGGACTCCGGCGACTTGGTGACGCTGAGCCAGAAGGCCCGACAGATGCTCGATGAGGCGGGCCTCAACGATGTGGTTATTCTTGCGTCCGGAGATCTTGATGAGTATCGGATTAGCCGTCTCAAAGCGGCTGGGGCTCAAATCAATGCGTGGGGAGTGGGTACGCGGCTGACCACGGCCTTCGATGAGCCGGCGCTTTCCGTGGTCTACAAACTGGCGGCCATCCAGGATGGAAATGGAGCCTGGCACGACCGAATGAAGATCTCGGCGGAGACGGCCAAACAAACACTGCCGGGAATTTTGCGGGTTCGCCGGTATTATGCCGCAGGCCAGTCCCAGATGGATGTCATTTACGACGAACGCGATCCCCAGGATCTTCAGCTTCCCGCGAAGCGAGGGAAGGAGTTCACGTTTGACGAAGCCGTGGAGTTACTTCAACCCCTGTGGGTAGGGGGCGAACCGGTTCAAGAGGTCAGGAGTCTCAAAGAGATCCGGGAATACGTTCAGCGCCAGCTCGGCGCCTTTGCCTCGGAGTACCTCTCGCTGCGACGGGCAAAAGCGTTTCCGGTAAAGATGGCTCGCGGTGTTGCCATCCGCCGCCGACAACTGCGATATCATCATGAGGAGCCTTCAGCATGAGTCGGGTTCGCGTGGCAGGGGCGACCGTCAATCAGACGCCCCTCGATTGGTCCAACAACTTGGCCAATATCGTTCGTGCCATCGAAATTGCCCGGAACGAAGGGGCCACGATCCTTTGTCTGCCGGAATTGTGCATCACGGGCTATGGGTGCGAGGACGCTTTTCTTTCCCCAGGCGTTCACAAGACAGCGCTGGAAGTGCTCATGGAGTGTCTGCCCCATACCAAAGGGATGATTGTCTCTCTGGGACTTCCGGTGTTTCACCGATGCGCCGTCTTCAATTCGGCCTGCCTGGTCGCAGACGGGCAAATCCTCGGTTTTGTCCCCAAGAGGTTTTTGGCATCGGAGGGCCTCCATTACGAACCTCGGTGGTTCAAGCCCTGGCCGGCGGGTGTGTGCGATCAAATTGAAATTGCCGGTCGCAACTACCCGATTGGCGATTACGTGTTCAGCGTGGGTGGGATTCGAGTCGGTTTTGAAATCTGCGAGGACGCCTGGGTGGCTCAGCGACCGGGGAGTGAGCTGGCCTCACGGGGAGTCGATCTGATTCTCAATCCAAGTGCCAGCCACTTTTCGTTCGGGAAGTACGAGATCCGCAAGCGGTTCGTGGTGGAAGGTTCCCGAGCCTTCCATGTGGGATACATTTACACCAACCTGATGGGCAATGAAGCCGGGCGTGTCATTTACGACGGGGGAGTTTTGATTGCATCGCAGGGACGGATTATCGCTGCAGGCCCACGATTCAGCTTTCGGCCGGTCACGGTGACTACGGGTGTGGTGGATGTGGAGCTCAACCGCGTGAACAGGGCCCGTTCGGCTGGCTTTGATCCTCATTTAGCTTTTCGCAATGACGGGGTGGTCAATTTTCCCTGGAATTTTCCGGACATCGAACCTTCCGTGGAAATGGCGCGGTGGCCGGCGTGGGAAACGGGACCATATCTTAAAGAGGAGGAATTCGCGCGGGCCGTGATGCTCGGGCTGTTCGATTACCTGCGCAAAAGCAAAGCTCGGGGGTTTGTTGTCAGCGTGAGCGGGGGAGCCGATTCCTCAGCGGTGGCCTGCCTCGCGGCTCTCATGGTCGAAGCGGCCCATCAGGAACTGGGTCACGAAGCCTTTTGCCAGGCCCTCAGCCACATTCCCGAGCTGAAAACGACTCAAACTCATCAGGAGCGCATTGCAAAACTCCTTCACTGTATTTACCAGGCTACGCGGAACAATAGTCCCGCTACCCGGGAGGCGGCCACGGCCGTGGTGACCTCCCTCGGCGCGACCATGTCCTGCATTTCCGTGGACGAAATCGTCGCGCTCTATGTGAAGCGTATCGAAGAGGTTCTCGGGCACCCTCTGACCTGGGACAAGCATGACATCGCTTTGCAGAACATCCAGGCCCGCGCTCGTGGCCCAAGTGCCTGGCTGCTGGCGAACGTCAAGGGTGCCTTACTTTTGACCACCAGTAACCGATCTGAAGCGGCCGTCGGGTATGCCACCATGGACGGCGATACCTGTGGGAGCATCAGCCCGATTGCTGGTATCAATAAGACCTACCTGCGGCAGTGGTTGAAGTGGCTGGAGCAGGTGGGCCCCGAGGGATTGCATCCTGTGCCGGCCCTCGCCAAGGTCAACGCCCTCACACCGACCGCAGAATTGCGTCCCAGCGAACAACAGCAGACAGACGAAGCCGATTTGATGCCTTATCCCATTCTCGATTTTATTGAAAAGGCGGCTATTCGCGACAAACTATCGCCGAAGGAGATCTATCGTCTCATGCGGCACGAGTTCCCCGATTATGGGCCTGAGCAACTGGTCACGTGGGTCGAGCGGTTCTTCCGTTTATGGTGCCGCAACCAGTGGAAGCGCGAGCGGTATGCTCCGGCTTTTCACGTGGATGACGAAGACCTTGACCCACGCAGTTGGTGCCGATTCCCGATTCTTTCGGGAGGATTCGAACGGGAGTTGGCGGAACTTCGCCAGGCAGTAGAAAACGGCAGTTTGTAACACCAGGGGTTCCCTACATCACGGAGTAATTTTTTCGATGGGCTACACGTACGAATACCCGCGCCCTGCAGTGTGCGTGGACTGTGTTGTTTTTGGGCTTCCCGAAACGGATACCAGCCGCCCTCCTGCGTCACCAGACGTTCTCCTCATCCAGCGTGGCCGACCGCCGTTTGCAGGGATGTGGGCGTTACCCGGCGGGTTTGTGGACATTGACGAGCCTCTCGAAGCAGCGGCGGCACGTGAACTGGAAGAGGAAACAGGAATTCGGGGGGCAGCGCTGGAGGTTGCTGGTGTTTACGGCGCACCGGGCCGGGACCCGCGGGGCCGTACGATCTCGATCGTGTACCGCGCCCTCGTCTGGAAGTCGGCCCATTCACCGCAGGGTGGTGATGACGCCGCAAAAGCTCAATGGTTCAGCCTTTCTGCCCTGCCACCGATGGCATTTGATCATAATCAGATCGTAAAAGAAATCACCGAGAATCTCCGCCGTGACATCCGCACGCGACCGTTTGGGCGGGAATTACTTCCGGACAGTTTTACCATCAGCGAACTTCGGCGGGTTTATGAGATCATGCTGGGCTGCCCGGTTTCGGCGAGAAAACTTCAAAGTTTTCTGCTCAAAGTGGGAGTGATTGAGCCGGCCGAGCAGGCCCATTCGGCCCCCGTCGAAACACCCACGTTAGGTCGTCGCAGAAAACTGTTTCGGTTCTGTTCAGCAGTTTACGAAGAGTTGGCCCGCAGCGGATTTACACCCGAAGCATTTGCCGGAATGTAAGCAATTTTTGGCATCAGTTTGCCGGATGGGAGTTACCGTTCAAAATTCCATCGTCGTTTTAAAGCAAAGATGGTAGTCCAAACGGTGCGAATGCGTAGTCTGGAAGTTTGCAGGGCAGGTTCTTTACTGGCTTCGATAATAAAAATGGGGTAGCACGGGGGCTTGGAGAGGAGATTTCCGCCTATGGACGCACTGATCGTGGTGGATGTTCAGAACGACTTTTGTCCAGGCGGTGCGCTACCGGTACCGCGGGGGGACGAGGTGGTCCCTGTGATCAATCGGCTCATGCCACTTTTTCCACTGGTGGTGGCCACCCAGGATTGGCATCCGCCCGACCATTGCAGCTTCGCGACCAATCACCCCGGCAAGCAGCCAGGAGAGGTTGTGGAACTCAACGGAGTGCCACAAATCCTGTGGCCTGTGCATTGTGTTCAGGGGACTCCGGGAGCTGAGTTTCATCCTGGGCTTAATACGCAGTTGTTCCAGGTTGTGTTTCGCAAGGGCATAGATCCGGCTGTTGACAGTTACAGTGGTTTCTACGACAACGCCCGACGGCGTGCCACGGGGCTCCATGAATACCTCCAGGAAAACAACGTCACACGCATTTTTGTGTGTGGGTTGGCGACCGATTACTGCGTGAAGTGGACCTGTTTGGATGGGGCCGAGTTGGGCTATCAGACTTTTCTCCTTGAAGATGCGTGCCGGGGCGTGGAATTGATGCCGGGCGACGTGGAGAGATCTTTGAGGCAGCTTCGCGAGGCTGGTGTAACGATCGTTTCCAGCGCCGATCTCAGCTCGATTTTGGAGCACCGCCCCTGAATTTTGCAGCAGGACGGGGGCGTGCCGCTGGCGGTAAATGAAGGGTAAAGTCGCCGGGGCAAGAAAATCGGACCCTGAATCTTCACGGTGCGGGCGAAAATTTCGTCCGGCCGTCAAATGAGAGCTGGACCGTCAGGAAGTTCACCCGCCCAGAGGAACAGTTGGCGAGCGGCTAATCTCCAGGGATTTGGCATCGTCCACTTTGACCGTTTTGGTGGAATACCAGAAGTAGATTCGCCGCGCTGTCGTCTTCTGAATTGGGCCACCGAGAAATTCCTGCCGGTACAGCTCTGCTGGAACATCCCCGTCACCTTCCAGAACCAGGAGCGTTTTCGATTCATCCAGAGACAGACGCCTTGCCCGGGCCGCGTGGAATTGGGCTTCTACAGTGACGTTTCCCAGAGCCACGAGCTCGAGATGGGGTCTTTGCTCTCCCGGTCCGAAAATCTGAAACGCGGTGAGCTCCTGGCAGTTAAGCACCATGCCATCCGGACCCAGCAGCGCGGGATCGTCAGGCAAACTCTGGGCAGACCACGTGGTCACTCCGCCATACCGAGCTTTGACTCGGCCATAACAACCCACCTGCCGCTGTTGGATGTTTCCCTCCAATCGCTGGTGGAAACTGATGTCCAGCATGACGAGGCGTTGATTCGGTGGATTGGCTTGGGGAGAGCCAGTGTCCTGATCGGGGTTTGTCTTAGGTGAGGGGTTTTCCTGTGAGTTATCTTCCCGTCCTTGATCAGGCTGACCCTGTGTTACGGGGCGTGTTACTCCATCAGCCGAAAAAATCCCGGTGAGACTGGACGCCTGGCGGACAGTTCCGAACCGGCCTGGTCCGGGTGCGGAGACCCGGCCGCTCAAGAAATCCACACTGATTTCGCTGACCCGCAACATATCCCGGGCAACGAGATTGCCGGATGGATCAAGCTCGAGATTCTCCACGTATACATTTCCGATTGCTCGGGCTAACCGCACCTGATGTCCTTTGAAACTGGAAAGACTGGAAAGGATGACGGGCTCTTCGAGTTCAATTCCCAGCGCATCGGCCTGCAGACGCCTCGGACCGGAGGTAAGTTGAACGCCTCCGTGGAAGGAAATCGTTCGCCCGGCGAAGTCCATGCCCTGGTTCCATTGAATGGCAACTCGGTCCTCCGCGGAGACGGGAATCATCTGCTCAGCAGATTTTTCTATGTCGAGGCGTCCCACGCCGGCAACGGAGAGAAGGTTCCGACCGCGGTCGAGGAAGATCTGATAACCCGTCAGGGCCAGCCCGCGGCCAGCCACGTAGGCGGGATTACCAGTGAGTGAGAATATCGTGGAAGGCCGCGTGGGGTGGGTCACCTCGAGGTGATCGCCGCGGAGTTGCAGCGGGTGAAGGTCTGCCTGCTGGGGCCGTTCGTCGGCAACGACGCTGCCGTCCGCGGAAAGGGCTGTTAATTCTGCCGCTTGGCCTGGATAAGCCGCGAACTCCATTCGCAGCAGGTTGGCCCGCAAGGCTATCTGACCGGTATTCGTCATTAAAGCTGAACTGTCATCCTTTCCGGCGGACTGTTCAACCGCCTGGGGACGAATCCCATGCGATGCTCGAGAAGTTTGTGTTGGTAGGGCATTGTCCCACTTGATCCAGGCTTCCAGGCGATCAGATTGAGCGGCGAACTGAGAAGAGGTAAGTTCTACAGCCGATTGGGCCACGAAGCGGCGAAGCCGAAGCGAGGCAAAATCTGTCGCGCGTAAACCGGCGTCTGCCCAGCACCAGATCTCCTGGGCATTGAGAGTCCCCAGGTCGCCAGCCTCAATTTGAACGCCTCCCTGCAGCGCGGCGACGCGTTCGTTGGACCCGGTGGTAAATGTCAGGCTGCGTCCCCAGGTCAGTATCCATTCCTGAGAAGAGTTGGTGGGCGTGAACTGGGCCTTGCCGGGCCCCACAGCCGCCAGCATCTCAATGTCTCCCGCCGAGGTTAGTTGGCATTGCACCGCCAGTGCGGAAAACTGATCTTTTCCCCTTTTTCCCTGCACGCCGTTGGAACCACCCAGAGACATGGCCCCGGAAGCGGCGTCGTAGCGAAGGTCCTCGCCCTGCAATTCGCCATTCCAGGTGGGAAACACGATTCGGACGGGACGGCCGATGGCCCGGACGAGGTGGATAGACCATCTCGATGACCCAGGAATCGGCTTCTTCACACTCGACGGATCAGGCGACGCTGGGGTTTCCGCGGGCGGCGCACTTGTGCTGTTTGACGGTCCTGCCTCCTGAAAAGTGACCACAAGCTGCTGGCATCGAAGCTGTAACACGCTTTGGCTGTTCTGGGTCCGTGAAATTTCTACCCGGTCTTCCAGGGTCAGTGTTTTCTGTGCCGGAACGAAGAGCAGGGGCCCCTGGCACGAAATATCGAGCGCCTCATCTCGCGAAGGCGGGGATGGGGAATCCATGGCCCCCTTCGCTTGCGGTTTGTCGGAGCTCCTGACGGTCTCAAGATCGATGTGGAGGCGATCCACATGGCGGAGCAAAAACCGATCGATATTGAGCGGTTCCTGCTCGAATCCTCCACGCGAGAACGGCGTCCTCCCCCGGAAAACAATTTCCATTCCCGCTCCCCGGGCACGATGTTTTCCCCAGGAAAGTTCCAGAGGATGATTCGTCCAGACGCGGTGCTCCGTGACTGTGATGTCGCGAGTCGTGAGTCGGAAATCCGGATGATCCTGGGTGGGATTTTCACCTCGCACGACGACATTGCCCAGCAATTGGCCAGCGATGAAACGTCCGATTCGGGCTGTCCTCAGGTCAAGGGGCCGATCAAACTGGAAAATCGCGCCATCGAGCGCTTCGAGGATAAGTATTTCCGGTAGATTCGACGGCCATTTTGGGGACGCTGACGTGCGGGAATCAAAGACCAAAAGGCACGGCCGAACCAGCACACGCCCTTCACCGAGATTCCAGTAGTCCTGGAAAAGCAGCGTCGTCTGGTCAATTTCCAGCATTTTGGCATTTTTGATGAGCTGACTGCGACCGGGAAAGAAAGCCGAAAGTGCCTGCAGTCGCTGTTGAAGCCGCTGGTCAGCGGGAAAATCCACACTTCGCTGGGAACTTCCGTGAAGGTCTGGTTGAGGCTCGATAAGAGGCACTGCCAACACGGCATACAGGTGGTAGGCCGCGGCCGTCACCAAAAGGCTCACAATGATCTGTGCCCAGCGGTGCCTCAGCATTTTTAAAAGATGTGTGAAGCGGTAATGACGGCACAGTTCTTCCGATCCGATCCCGCGTTTCCCCGTTCTTCGGCGAGATAGCTATCCAGAAGCGTGGACCAGAGACGCTGAGTTCGAAGAACCAATTCGATCACCTCGCGGAGTGCCCCCCAGCCGCCTGGTGCGGTCGTCACATAATGGGCCGCCGTGCGCACGTCCCAAGCGGCATCAGCCACGGCCACGCCGAGTCCCACCTGTTGCAGCACGGAAATGTCGGGCAAATCATCTCCTACGTAGCAGAGCTCGTAACGGGACAACCCCCACATGTTAAGGACGCTTTCTACCGCCGGCCATTTCGGCCCAACGCCTTGAATCACCTGGTCGACGCCCATCTCTCTGGCGCGCTGTTCCACAACAACGGACCGTCGTTTGCTGAGCAGTCCCAACCGGTAGCCCGCTTTTTTCCAGAGCAGGCACCCCATTCCGTCTCGCACGTGAAATGCCTTCAGTTCGTAACCGCGTTCACTGAGCCAGAGTTGGCCGTTCGTCAAAACCCCGTCCACATCGGAAATGATCGCGCGAATTGCCAGACAGCGTTGGCGGAGATCATCGGGCAGGTCCGGGGCGGTATCCATTGAGTGAAGGGGCGGCATCATCGACCTCGTTACGATTTCACGTACGTGCTGCATGCAAGTTTCGTTGGTTTTATTGAAAACGAGAAAGCCCGAAAATTTTCAGTCCGTTTGATTAGAGCCACTCCGTTTAGCGTGGTCGAGGGGAATGATTGTCGGTGGTAAATCCCTCGTCCTGTCGATGGATTGTGCGGACACATTGCCCCGTTGCGGATGCCGGACGCATTCGTCATCCGCCGCAAACTCGGCTTCGATGGCACTGGAAGCCTCGGGAAACAAGCCGATCACATCGGTAATATCGAGCAGACCACACGGGTGGTTATCCTTATCGACAACGGGAAGTTCGCTGATTTTTTTCCGGGCAAGAAGGGCCACGGCTTCCCGAAGAGGAGTCCCCAGCAAGACGGTGATCGGAGATCGAGTCATATACTCGGAGACAGGTTCGTCGAGAACGGATTCGCGACGGCTCTCCAACAATTTTGCCAGGTCACTATCTGTGAAAATGCCGGTCAATCGCCCCTCATCGTCGAGAAGCATAATCGCTCCCGTGCGACGGCCGGGGAGTCGGGTCTCCACGATGATCTGGCGGATGGTATGTCGCTCGGAAGCCAAACGACACTGGGAAAGAGGACGCATCTGGTCCTCGACCCGGCCGAGTTTACGACCGAGACTCCCACCTGGATGGAACCGGGCGAAATCCTCCGGCCGAAATCCGCGGAGGTACGAGAGCGTCAGAGCGATCGCGTCTCCCACGGCGAGCATGACGGCCGTCGTGGTGGTGGGTGCGAGTTGTAAATGCCCAGCTTCGCCCACACTACCCAGTGCGATCACCGTGGCCGCTGCGCGACCGAGCCGGCTCTCTTCGCGGCTGGTAATCGCGATAATGGGGACATCCATTTCGCGGAAAAAGGGAAGTAACCGAACAACTTCTTCGGTTTCTCCACTCCACGAGAGCACAATGGCCACGTCTCCGCGGCGGATTCTTCCCAGGTCTCCATGCACAGCCTCGGCCGGATGAAGAAAATGACTCGGCGTGCCGGTGGACGCCAGTGTGGCGGAGATTTTCTGCCCAATGAGGCCCGCCTTTCCGATTCCTGTGACAATGACATTCCCGGAACAGGAATGGATGATGGCAACGGCCTTGCAAAAGGAAGGACCGAGACAACCGGCCGCCTGAACGACCGCCCGGCCGATGGTACTGACGACATCCCGAGCAAAGCGGAGTTGTTCAAACTCTGAGTGTTTGCTGAGAGCTGCATCCGTGCCCATATTGGGGATCCTTCCATATTGGCGGCGTGGACCAGGCTTGGAGGCCGCGACGACCTGATTGCGAATTTCATGGAACCGGTCCACCGAATCTCCCGCCAGGCTCCGCAATTCTACCCAGCTTTCCAGGAAGCCGCAACGCGAGAATGAGAGAGGCGTGGATTTTGGAGTTACCCGCAGGAAAACTACAAAATGCACCAGGATATGGAAAGTTGCTTGGACGTTGTCTTTGTCTCAGATTTCTCAGATTGTGTAGACTACCGCAGTATGTGACTTTACAATTTGCGTGTTCTTTTCCTAAACACTGTCAGTTCTTTAGTATGTTCAAATTAGCTATTCTAACACCGGGCACACATTGAACCACCGGCGTCCCTGTCGCTGCATCCATTCTTCTGAGTAGGGCGGCCCCCATCCGCCTGCTTCGTACAGCTCCAGTTGGGGAGGCCCACCGGCGTCCCATACCTGCTGAATGGGGTCGATGATGCCCCAGGCAAGTTCGACCTCATCTGCGCGGGCAAAGAGGCTGGGATCGCCAATCATCACATCGAGGAGTAACCGCTCGTACGCTTCCGGCATTTCGCCGGCAAACTTTTCTCGGAAGTTAAAATCCAGGTCTGTCAGACGCATTTTCATGCCCGCATCGGGCACCTTGGTCTGAAAATGGATCTGAATCCCCTCTGCGGGTTGAATCTGGAGAACCAGCCGATTGGCTTCGTGAATGTGTTTGGGGCCTCCCTCAAACATCATGTGGGGAGGTTCACGAAACTGAATAACAATCTGGGTGGTGCGGCAGGACATCGCTTTTCCCGAGCGGAGATAGAACGGCACGCCCTGCCATCGCCAGTTGTCCACGTACAATTTGACCACCCCAAAGGTCGCTGTCTGACTGTTGGGCGGAACGTTCGGCTCATCCCGATATTTGCGATACTGACCGCGGACTGTATTCGCCGCAACATCGGCCGGAGTGAAGGGACGCACCGCCCGCAGCACTTTGACCTTTTCATCGCGGATGTCGTCCGCATTGACTCGGCTGGGCGGCTCCATCGCGGTCAGCGTGAGAAGCTGAAGAAGATGGTTCTGAAACATGTCGCGGAGAATCCCTGCGGACTCGTAAAAGCTTGCCCGCCGACCGATGGGCAAGTCTTCCGCAGCGGTGATCTGAATATGATCGACATAATTTCGGTTCCAAATGGGTTCAAAAATGGTATTGGCAAAACGCAGGACGAGAACGTTCGCGACAGTCTCTTTTCCCAAATAGTGGTCGATGCGGTAAATCTGATGTTCGGCGAATACTTCGTGGATCTTGGCATTCAGTTGCCGCGCCGATTCGCGATCGCGTCCAAACGGCTTTTCCACCACGATTCGCCGCGGTCCCGAAGACTCGACGGCCATTCCAGCGGCTCCTAGATGGGCCACCGTGCACTCATAAAACTCTGGGGCAAGTGCCAGGTAATAAATCCGCGTTGAGGGCTGGTGGTTTTCCAGTTCCGAAACGAATTGATCAAGTTCTGGAAAACACTCAGCGCGACTGACGTCTCCCGGGTGGTAATAGATGTTTCTCGCGAACTCCTCCCACAAGGTCGGGTCGAAATGTTTTCCCACCTGCGCCATACACGCTTCCTTGAGGATCTCCCTCCACTGATCGTGGGAATACTCCGTTCGTGCCATGCCCACGATGAGGAGCGCGCCTGGCAGGCGTTTTTTTCGATGGAGTTCGTACAGCGCAGGGATGAGTTTTCGCCGGGTCAGATCGCCTGAGGCCCCAAAAATGACAATCGTATAGATCATCGCTGGCAGTCTCCGTGTCTGATTCTGTGCTGAACGAGGCCGTTAAACTTTCGCGCGGACGGTTTTGCAGCAAGGTGGCTTGCATCACGCCGGGCTCGAGCGTTGATAGTGCCATTTTACTGGCTCGGGGCGGCCGGTTGCGACGGCGCTGCAGCCGGGGGGGCAGGGGAAGTACTCGAGATCAATCGAAGCGCACCGGACGAATAGAGCGGCAGATGGCGATAGTACACCTCCAGGCAGTAGATGGAAAGACAGGTCACATACAGACGCCCACCTTCATTAGCCCAGGCATCACGAGAAGGTTTGAGGGGGTCCCAACTGCCGGCCTCACGTCCGGTTTTCACCTGGTTTTCCGGGAGAAGCTGCCGCATAACGGAATTCCATTTCTTCCAGTAATCGCCCTCCATGTGGTGACAAACCTGGGTAGCGTAGTACCAGTAGTAGACGTCCCGGTCTCTTTCAAAATTGATGAGATTGGCGGGTTCCGTGATCCAAGTCACGCCCTTTATGAGGCGGTCATCGTCACGTGACCAACCCAGAAACTGACGCATGAGAAGGGCCTCCGCCGTCATAGCCAAAGTGGCCTCGCGTCCTTTTTGATACGGATATTTGCTTCCGCCTTCGAGCGCGATCCGATCGAGAAACCGCGTCACCTTGCGGAAGACGTCGGCGGGGACTTCCAAGCCAGCCATTCTGGCGCTTTGGAGAGCCATCACGATCCAACCCGTCACGGAAACGTCACTGTCCGCGTTGGGACTGTATCGCCAGCCGCCTTCCGAGCTCTGCGAGCGGATGAGGTAATCGACCGCACGGAGCGCAGGCTCCCGGAATCGGTCGTCCCGCGTCATCCCGTAGATCTCGCAGAGGGCGATGGTGCACTGTCCCTGGGTATAAAAGCGGTGATTGAACGCTCCTTCGTGGAAAAAGTTTCCGTCGGCGTCCTGCTGTTGCAGGAGCCAATCCCAGCCTCGAGCGACATTCTCCCGGAACTTGCCGCGTTTGTGTGTGATGCCGGCGCCCTGAAACGCGAGGAGAGCCATCGCCGTGGCGGCTTCCGGATTCTCGTCCTGGGCTCCATTGGGGTAAGGCCCCACAAGGCTCCAGGAACCGTCCTTGCGCTGCTGTCTTGCCAGCCAGGCCAGTCCGAGCGCCACCGCGGCTTCCGTCGTCGCTGTGCCGCCGTACGCCGCCAACAGGGCTTCCTTGGCCCCCTCATCTCTCCCTTTCAAGGCATAACCGATGACGGTCGCTTGGAGATCGCTTGTGGACGTGACACCTTCCGGAATGATCTCGGCCGGAGGTGGCGCCGCGAAGGGGTTCTCCACACGGTTGAGGTCGGGCGGGGTGAGAAGTGGTTCCTCCACTTTCTCCGGGTCGTTCCCGGCAAATGGGGAATCGAATTCCAGCTGATCGCCGAGTTTCTCAGCGTAAATCTCCGCCGTGAGATCCACTTCCCGATGGAAAAATTGCGGAATGACGATGAGCGCCAGAATGATCAAAAGAATCATGTGAACAATGGCACTGATCAGCCAGGGCTGGGCGTAATACAGCAGAGTGTCGCCCAGATCCTCGGTCTGGTCATTCTCTTGGTCCGGCGGTTGGCCTCCTCTTCCTGGCGCGACCGAACGCTTGACACCAGTTCGGGGAAAAGCGACGTGAGCGGGAGTTCCGGTCTGGGGCGTAACCACACCAGGGTGAGTTATCGAAGTACCCGGAGGAGTCACCGGAATCGGCACAGGTCGCGCCGGAGATCCGATCCCAGGATTGACGTTCGAAGCGAGCGGTGCAGCTCCCGGGGAAGTTTGCGGGGCAATACGGGAAGTTTGGTCGGGTGATGCACCCGATGGCGGGACCGGAGAGTTCCGAAGCTGTTCCTGGCCCTCAGGTCCTCCAGGCGATCGCGGATTCTGGAAAGGCTGGGGAGCAGACGGCGTCATTACACTCTTATCCCCGGAGTCGCTGGCTCCCAATTATTCATGCTGCTACTCGGCGAAGACGATTTGACGATGCCGAAAAGACAAATTTCCCGTTTCTATAATCGGCTCCAGCCGTGGTTCAGCGCCATCCGTTGTCGGCTGACCTCTGCGGTCTAATGTAGCACCCCAAGGAAATCCTGACAATTCTGCAAGGTGCCCAGCGGCATCCTCTGACGCATTACCTGAACAGGGCTCCGGCATAGCCGACCACGCGATCCTGACGCCCCGACACCTCGCCACTTGTCGTGTAGCCAACGACCTCGCATTCATTGAGGCGACCCATCTGACGCAGAGTCTCCAGAACAAACACCGCAGGGACGAGGCCACACATGCTGATCCGATTCTCCCGGACAGTTTTCCAGAGTCGGAGAGGATCACACGCCTGGAGGGCGTCGAGGGCCAGCCGGTCAAGCCGCCGTGTTGTCCTCTCGTCCGCGTAATGGTTCATGTCGCTGGAAATCACCAGCAGAGGAGTTGGCTCGAGTGCGGAGAGGAATTTCGCGAAGTCAGTGGCGGCTTTTTGCAGAACATCATAATCCCCTCCGTGCATGACCACGCCCACCACTCGGCTCGCGGAGGCCACCCGGGCGACCATGGGCAACTGCACTTCGATGGAATGTTCCATGGCGTGGGCGGCGGCATCGAGTTCCATTAACGGAACGGCCTTCACCAAAGCCTCCGCCAATTCCGGGTCAGCATGAAGACTGAGTCCCGGCAACGCCCATGTCCGATGGGGGGTAACAGCCCAATCACAGCCGATCGCGTGGTGTTTGGGACCGAAAATGATCACCTGCTGGGGCACTCGCAGCCGCGCCCAAACTTCTGCCGCGAGTTTTCCCGAGTATTTCCAGCCGGCGTGCGGAACCAAGGCGGCGGCCCATTCCTCGCGCCCCACATTCTGAGGGAATATCTGATTGAGAAACTCGTCCACACCGTTTGCCGTGCCGGGATAAAACTGACCGGCCACGGCGGGAGGGCGAACCGATGGACCCGCGACAGGGCGGCTCACATTAGACGCCTCGACGCTGTCCTCCGTGGAAAGTGCTGTCAGGCGATACACCTGGGTCTGAGAAGGACGCGATGACTTGAGGCGTTTCATGACCGCTTCGAATAGCTCGGTGGAGTTCTGCGACGGGTCATACCGCACAGCCCAGCGATCATCCTGAACGAGGCACAACGCGTGAAAGCGCGGATGGACCCCATCCAGGGCGCAGTCCACGGCGGTTCCGATATGATGTGGCTCCACAAAGACTGTTAGACCGGTCCGCAAGGAACTGACGAATCGCGGATCGAGCTGCTGGCCTCGAAACCCCGCCACGATTGTTTGCAGAAGATCCATCAGTGTTGCCTGGAGTGGAAGCTCCCCCCGCGGAAAGACCCGGCTCGCTTCCATCACCCGCTCCGTCGCAGTTCCGTCGTTTAGTTTGTTGATGGTGAGCACCACTCCTTGAACTGGCCCATCGAAGGCGGCCGAAGTGTAGTAGTTGGGCGTTGCCCCTTGGAACATCGCTAGAAGATTGTGATGAGCCAGCGCGGCGAGGCGAACAACGTCTCCCATCGCCAGCCTTCCGGTGGCCAGTTCCCGCAGCTCCGGCGGCAAGAGGGACGCCATGGGGGCTTCCAGCGAGTAACCCTCAAAGGTAAACAACTGCGTGGCGGAGTCCAACCACGCGTTCGGCGGCAAGCCCGCCTTGCGGCAGACGTGCTCCAGGAATTGGCGTGCGTCCAGGTGATGTTCCACTGCCACCCCGGGGAGCAGCAAACCCCGGTGTTTTCCACGGATAACCTGAAGACCGTGGCGACCGACTTCCACCGCCCCGACGCGAGATTCTCCCTCCGCCACGATCGGCTGACAGTTCCATAAAATCCAGACCTCCAGCGTGAGTTCTGCTAGCTCCCCTCGCTGAATGGCGGGAAAGCGAAGGTCCCACCGCGCGGTTCGGTCCGCTGCCGCGTCGAGCGCGCTACTGAGGCGCGACGCGTCTCCCACCTGCCCACAGCAGGCGCGCAGCGTGCCACCGGCTCCCTTCAACGTCACAAATGCTCCCCACACCGGGACTTCACCTGCCTCGCCCAGGTGCGCTTTCAGCCCGGATTGCGGACCGCCGATCACAGCTTCCGCGACTCGTCGGGCGACAGCTTTCAGGACGCGATCCCTCTGCTCCTCGGAAAGCTCCGGCTTTTCAGGGACCGAGACACCGGTGGCGTGTACTCCCGGGTTTTCCGTCTCAGGTTGTTGCGACGATACGTCGTCTTGCCGATGGGTTTCCATGGACTTTCTCCGATTTCCTTTACGTCAGCGCCAGGCATGCCGCCCGTCGAGCAGTTCGCAATTGGCTTGCCCGAACGGTCCCCGCTGCCCCAGTAGTGTTTCCGTCATTTAGTTCCGATCGAAGATCTGTACTGCCAATCACGCGAAGTTGGCAATGCGGACGGGCTGACGCCTGGCACCCCATTGTTCGCGTAGACCCTGGGGATCAAACCGGCCTGCGATGGGGGCACCGCAGTAACCGCAGTTTGACCCTTTAAGAGCATACCTTCCAATCCAGTAGCCCTGGCGCTCTATAACCACATTGCCGCATTTTGGGCAATAGGTGCTTTGCCGGGCAATGTCAAGGACATTCCCTGTATAAACATAGTGCAAGCCAACCTCGCGCGCGATGTCGTAGGCGCGGATAAGCGTATCCACGGGCGTGGGCGGGTGATCCATCAGGCGAAAATCGGGATGAAACGCCGTGAAATGCAACGGGACATCCGGCCCCAATTCCTTGAGGATCCATTCACACATGGCCCGAATTTCGCCAGGGTCGTCATTTTCCGAAGGAATGATAAGATTGGTGATTTCCACCCAAACCTGCGTCCTGTGAACCAGGTACTTGAGTGTGTCCAGTACCGGTTGCAGATGTCCGGCGCAAAGACGGTGGTAAAAGTCCTCTGAAAATCCTTTCAGGTCAACATTGGCAGCGTCCATGTGTTCAAAAAAGTAATCCCGGGCTGCCTCCGAGATGTAGCCTGCCGTGACAGCGACATTCTTGATCCCCAGTTCGTGGCAGGCCTTGGCTGTGTCAACGGCGTATTCGGCAAAAATGACGGGATCGTTGTAGGTGTACGCAACACTCTTGCAACCGAGCGCTTTCGCCGCCCTGGCGATTGCCTGAGGGGATGCCGTTTCGCTCAGCCGTTCGATCTCTCGTGATTTGGAAATCGACCAGTTTTGACAGAACTTGCAGCCGAGATTGCACCCGGCTGTTCCGAACGACAACACGGCCGTGCCCGGATAAAAATGATTGAGAGGCTTTTTCTCGATCGGATCAATGCAAAATCCCGTGCTTCGGCCATAGCTGGTGAGCACCATCTGCCCACCGAGATTCTGGCGTATAAAACAGAAACCCCGCTGTCCTTCGCCCAGGCGGCATGATCGAGGACACAAGTCACAGACGAGTTTCCCGTCCTCTTCGTGCCACCACCCGGCTGGTACGATTCCCGAAGCCGTGGGAGAAGCAGGGGGAGGTATGTCAACTCGGCGGCTCATACGGCCCTCCTCTTCTTGAGGTTCACAAGTGGATGTGACTGGCGCGACGGCGAGCCAGGAGAATCTTTTTCCCGGTGAAAGCAAAGACCCCTCTGAAGGCCAAAGACAGGATCAAGGTTATCTCGGCGTTTCGAACATGCACGAGCAGACGTTTTGTGCCGCCTCCAGGGGATTCAGAGCCTTCGCCATTAATTTTACGGCCAGAACACAATGAGGATCAGTCCTGTGATCAGTCCGGGTAGGAAAGCAAGGGCCACCCGAATCCCCAGTCGTGGATTGCCCATCACTCCTGCCAACACAGTCTTTGTGCCCATGTTGGCCAGCGCTCCGGCCGTTATATACCGCCATCCATGTTGTGCCAGTTCTTGGTCGCCGGTCGCCATCCGGCTGACAGAAATGGTGATCGCATCCATGTCGTGAAGTCCCGAAAGGATGGCCAGCGGATACAATCCGGACTCTCCCACGTTGTTCTTAAGCCAGGCGATGAGGTACAAAACGAGGGCGTACAGCACGGCGAAATAGATGGCCGAGCGAAGTTGCGTCGGGTTTTGATGCTCGGCAATCAGGGTAGTTCCGTCGCGATCCTGCGGTAAACGCAGGAAACGTGCCGGCAGATATGTCGCAACAGCCAAAATGGTCAGAGGTATCAGCGACGTCTCCAACATTGCGGGATTGACCACGGCTATTTCCACAAAAATCCGGCCAATCATGACCGTGGACGCAAGAAGAATGACCACTGCCGCGGCGTTCTGTTGGGTGGTGTCACTGCGGGCCTGCCTGGCCGCGCTGATCGTGGTGGCCGTACTGGAGACGGCTCCTCCCAAAATGCCCGCCAGATAAATCCCTGCCCGTGCCCCGAAGAACTTGTACGCGATGTACCCACCCAAACTGATGCCCACGATCAGAACCACCATCAACCACACGTTGAAGAGGCTCACCACATTGAGGGGGTCAATGGGCTGGGTAGGTAGAACGGGAAGGATGATACAGGTAATCAAAACGAACTGCATGATTGCCCGCAGATCCTCGTCCCCCAGCCGTTCGGCAAAATGGTGGATCTCCGGTTTGAACTGGAGCAGCACCGCCACGGCACCTCCGAGGACGACGCCAATTTCGATGCGGGTGAGGACCAGAAGAGCACCCACGCCGTACATCAGGATGACGGCCACACTGGTCGTCAGGCCGGGGTCGGGATCGGCTCGGCGAATCCTCAACCAATGGGGAAAGAAAAGCAGACCAACCAGGCACAATAAGGCCGCGGCGGGCAGCCAGCCGCCAAAGGAGAGCCCCAGCAGGGCAAAGACGCTTCCACACAATGTGATGAGGGGAAAGGTCCGCAGGCCAGGCATGCCCCCCTCAGTGTGTTCCCGTTGCATGCCCACCAAAAAACCCAAAAGGGCAGCCATCCCCAACCGGCCAAAGAGCGCGGTCACGTCTGCTTCCTTGCCGGCCAGGAACAAAGGCGTCAACCATTCCGGGGATGTTTCTGGAGGAACCATGGAGCCATTTGCGCTCGGGGAAAGACAAAAAGACGATGAACCTTTGCCTCGATGCCGTCTCTTAATTATGGCTCATGGATCTCCAGAATGGGTGAGATGATGAAGGCTGGAACGAAAATACCGCAGGCAACGGCGTTGCGCTGCCTCTTTCTGCTCCTGCGACGCCTCCATGCGCGACTGAAGATCTGCCAAGTTGGCCAAACAGTAGCGGCAGCCGACCCGCTCCAGGTGGACGCGTACAAATCGCGCTTCCTCCGTCGGCAAGGTATCAAGCAGGTACGCCCCCAGCGTCTCGCGGGTGGGGCAACTCAAGCGGTGGCGACGCCAAACTTCGGCGATTGAGACTGCCCCGGAGTCCCGCCGCTGAATGATCAAACGCAGTTGTTCAGCGAGATTCCTGTCCTGGCGAATTGCCTCTTCGATTTCCCGCATGCGAGTGGCGGGCAGCGCTTCGTCGAGAAATGCCTCGAGTTCTTCCAAGCGAATTTCTGCTTTTTGGCTGCCCATGGCGCACTCCGGTCAACTGTGCTCAACGAGGTTTCGTGATGAACGTTGATAGCTGAAAACCTTCAACAATTCATGTAATACCTCGCGAATGGACATCCTCAGAACGTCACTCCGTCTTCTCTCGCCGCTTCGAGGTGTCGCTTGAGCCGGGATTGAAAATCGTGTTTCCAGTTGGCCACCTGTTGTTCCGAGATGCCCAGGATTTCAGCCGCCTCTTTGTTGCGAAATCCTCCCACAAACAGAAGTTCCAAACACGCAAGCCTTTTCCACTCGTTATCTTTGCGAAGTCGCTCCAGTTCTTCGGACAGCATGCTGACCAGAAGGGCTTCCCTCTTGGTGCGGCGTTCCCGGCTGTCCAGGATGGTACTGGGTCCGCGAGCTCTGGCCGCTACAGGGATCTGTGAAAATTCGTATCCTTCATTGCCGGCCTCGATCGATTGGACGCGCCGGTCCCGTCGCAGATGGTCTCTGAGTTTGTTCGCCGCAATGGCGAACAACCATTTCTCCAGGGAGCGTGAATCATCAAAGTGGGGCAGACTCCTGAGAAACCCGGTGAATGTCTCTTGGACCAAATCTTCGGCTGTCGCGCGGTCTTCCACGCGAGGCTCGAGAAATGCCAGCAGTCGCCCCTCATATATGGTGATGAGTTGTTCCCACGCTGCCGGGTCTTTTGCCCGGATGCGCTCGATAAAGACCTGTTCGCTCTGTTCGGGACGATTGACCACGGCTGGTGACTGGTAATTTCTGCGGTGGCGCTGACAACATGATCGAACGGTTAGTTCGGCGATATCACGGAGTTTTCCCGGGTAAAAGACTTGCCGGGTCGCGCCGCCGTCGCACAGCAAATCTCTTGCCCTCTCGGAGGAGCCGCCTTGCCACCGTCACTGCTTGCCGGTTTGTTCCAGCGTCTGGAGCTTACGTGCGGCTTCTTCCCGAAGCGTTCCCGAGGCATGCTCGACGGCAAGCCTCAAATATGTCTTGGCAACCTCGACCTTCCCGCTTTGCAGGGCCGTTTCGGCCCGGCTGAGGTACGACCGGGCAATCTCGTTTTCGCGGGCCAGTTCCTGCTCACGCCGCCAGCGGGCCTCATCCACCCCGTACACGACCCGTTCTGCGAACGTGGAAACCACCCCGCGAGAAGCCTCAGCGCTTGCGTGTCCTGGGGCATTTCCGGACAGAACCAGCGCGTTCTTATCTTGTAGGGGGGATGTTTCGTTCGGCAAGCCCGGTTGGGTAGGTGCCTCGTCTTGATCCCGGTTTGGGTTTTGCAGGAATTTGGCCATCGCTGCGTTTTTTTCAGAGGTTCTGACCGGCTTGGCGAACATTCCGGGAGTTGCCAGGGGAAGAGATGGATCGGCCAGAATCGGTAATCCCGGGCTTAGCGCGGGGCATCGTGAACAATCACCGACCACGGGAACGAAACCGATCACGAACGGGGTATAAGCCTGATCTCCCACAGTCCCCCAGGAACCGTTCGGCAGCGTGATCTGCATGGACTGGGCCACGAAAGATCGTCGATATCCTTGGCTCCATTGCCCGAAAAACTGCCCGTGGACACCCCCGCCTCTAAATCCCATGCCGAGCCCGGCACCTGGATCGCCGAAGGAAACAAGTGGACTGACAACAGGCGAGGGCGATCCGAAGCGAACGAAACCTCTTGGGCCGATAAGGGTCCAGCTTGTGCCGGAATACTCGAAAAATCCTTCCGACATGCGGGATCCCTGCACAGAGAGGGTCGTTTGGGCCTGTGAGGATGCGACGTTCTGGGCGAAACCTCTGGAGGCTAGAAGCGCCCAGGAAGCGGCGAATAGCCGAAGCCAAACCGCTTGCAAGCGGGCAAGATCCAACAAACGATCAGTCCTGGAGCAGCGGAACGGCATGGTGTTGGCCTCCAGCCTGGTGTTGCCAGTTTTTCGGGGTTGGGGGCTCCCTTGACTGATTCGGGCTGACACCCCATATTCTATGATGCGCATGGAACCCCTAGGAGCTCCCAAAAAGGTGCGGGGTGAAAAATTTTGGGAGCCGGGTGACGTGGGGGCTTGCCAGACAAAGCGGTGTCGGATAAGAATAACAAATGCCCTGACCAAAACAGAGCGACACCGCCAAAGGGTTGGGGCCGAACCCCCCTTGATCAGGTCACGAGTAAGGGTTAAGATTGAATAGAACGATCGAGGGGGCGAGGAGAAATGAAAGATCAACACCCCGGTTGACGATAGATTGTCGAGGGGTAAAATGAAAGATGCCCGACGCGAGAATGCGGAGGGCGAAGCAAACGCGATCTTTGACAATTCGGTAGCGTGAGGTTCACAGCCCCTGAAAGCGACGGTTCAGCCGAAAGCTTTCAGAGCTGCTCTGGGCGACCTGGAGCAGCAAGTGATCAAGCCTTTCCTTATTGCTAGCCATGTCCGAACGCGGTCAACGCGGGAGGACTAAGCGAACAATCAAGTGAAGGGTTTGATCCTGGCTCAGAGTGAACGTTGGCGGCGTGGATTAGGCATGCAAGTCGTGCGACGAGGCCCGCAAGGGTGCTCGAGCGGCGAAAGGGAGAGTAATGCATGGGTAACCTGCCCTCGGGACTGGGATAGCCGCGGGAAACTGCGGGTAATACCAGATAACGTCGCAAGCCTTCGGGTTTGCGACCAAAGGTGCGAGTCCGCCCGAGGAGGGGCCCATGTCCTATCAGCTAGTTGGTGGGGTAACGGCTCACCAAGGCTACGACGGGTACGGGGTGTGAGAGCATGTCCCCGCTCACTGGGACTGAGACACTGCCCAGACACCTACGGGTGGCTGCAGTCGAGAATCTTCGGCAATGGGCGCAAGCCTGACCGAGCGACGCCGCGTGCGGGACGAAGGCCGTTTGGTTGTAAACCGCTGTCAGGGGGGAGGAAATGTCGGTCCTCAGGGCCGGCTTGACCTATCCCCAGAGGAAGGACGGGCTAAGTCCGTGCCAGCAGCCGCGGTAAGACGGACCGTCCGAACGTTACTCGGAATTACTGGGCTTAAAGGGTGCGTAGGCGGCCTTGCAAGTCGGGTGTGAAATCCCTCGGCTCAACCGAGGAATTGCGCTCGATACTGCGGGGCTCGAGGGAGATAGAGGTGAGCGGAACTTGCGGTGGAGCGGTGAAATGCGTTGATATCGCAAGGAACACCGGAGGCGAAAGCGGCTCACTGGGTCTCTCCTGACGCTGAGGCACGAAAGCTAGGGGAGCGAACGGGATTAGATACCCCGGTAGTCCTAGCCCTAAACGATGAGCACTAGACCGAGGAACTCTCCATGGTTTCTTGGTCGTAGGGAAACCGTTAAGTGCTCCGCCTGGGGAGTATGGTCGCAAGGCTGAAACTCAAAGGAATTGACGGGGGCTCACACAAGCGGTGGAGGATGTGGCTTAATTCGAGGCTACGCGAAAAACCTTATCCCGGTCTTGACATGCACGGATTAACCCCGTGAAAGCGGGGCCACGCCTCTCTGAGGTGGAACGTGCACAGGTGCTGCATGGCTGTCGTCAGCTCGTGTCGTGAGATGTCGGGTTAAGTCCCTTAACGAGCGAAACCCCTGTCGCTAGTTGCCAGCGGGTCATGCCGGGCACTCTAGCGAGACTGCCGGTGTTAAACCGGAGGAAGGTGGGGATGACGTCAAGTCCTCATGGCCCTTATGACCGGGGCTGCACACGTCCTACAATGGCGCGTACAAAGGGAAGCAAACCCGCGAGGGGGAGCAAATCCCAAAAAGCGCGCCCCAGTTCAGATTGCAGGCTGCAACCCGCCTGCATGAAGCCGGAATCGCTAGTAATCGCGGATCAGCATGCCGCGGTGAATGTGTTCCTGAGCCTTGTACACACCGCCCGTCAAGCCACGAAAGTGGGGGACATCCGAAGTCGCCGGGCTAACCCGAAAGGGAGGCAGGCGCCGAAGATGGACTCCGCGATTGGGACTAAGTCGTAACAAGGTAGCCGTAGGGGAACCTGCGGCTGGATCACCTCCTTTCTAAGGATTTCAGCCACCTCGAGCTCTGCTCGGGGGACATGGAGCGGTTGACCGTCGCCCAAAGGGCTGTGAACCTCACGCTACCAAATTTTTTTTGCGCTTTTCTGGTGTTGTTTCCCTACGTTTCGTTGATCTCTCAAGACGCTCCCGGCACCGTGTAGAATCCGTGCACTGCCTTGACTCGCAACATCCTGATGCGGTTTCTTTCCAGACTGTTAGAGCAGGGGACTGAGCAACTTTGCCAAATGAATCGCGAGATTCCGCGCCCAATTAGGCGGCACTGACTCTCCCGGCGGGGATTGTGTCGATCTCTCGACATACCGTTTTTGCAGCTCACGAAGCTCCTCGACCGCTTGGGGTGTGTAAATGAGTAGGTTCACCTCGAAATTGAGGTGGAACGACCGGATATCGTAATTGGCCGATCCGAACAGGGCGACTTGGTTGTCGATGGTAAGCGTTTTTGCATGCAGAAGGCCGTCCGGAAAGAAATAGACTTGTACTCCATATTCGCGGAGCCGCCGCCAGTGAAATTCGCCCGCTGCATCGACGATGGGGTGATCCGATCGCCGGGGTAGTACGAGCTGCACGTTTACGCCCCGCAAAGCCGCCAGGCGGAGGGCGAGTGAAAGAGGTTCATCCGGTACAAAGTAGGGTGAAGTCAGAATGATTTCTCGCTCAGCGAGAAAGATCGCCTTCACGAGAAGGTCCTGAAAGCGTTCCGTGGGAAGGTCTGGACCGCTGGGAAGTATCTGCAGAATTGTGTTTCCTCCGCCGCTGATCGGTGGAAAAAAGCGGGGCTCGTCCAGCCACTCACCAGACTCGTAGAACCAGTCTTCCAGAAACAAAAGTTGCAGATGGTGGACAGCGGGGCCAACAATTCGCGCGGTCACATCGTACCATGGCCCTGCTTTTCGGTGGCCGTAGCGCGGTTCCACAATGTTTTGCGAGCCCACATACGCCACCCGCCCGTCCACGATGGCAATCTTCCGGTGGTTGCGAAGATCAATGCGAGAAAAGGGTATGCGATAGATCCGCACGGGAAGTGCTGCCCGCACATCGATGCCAACGCGTCGCATGGCAGGGGCCAGTGTTCGTAACATATGCCGGGAGCCCACCGCGTCCACCAGAACACGGCAGGCCACGCCACGCTGTCGTGCCCGGGTCAGCGCCTCCACCACGCGCCGGCCCACCACATCATCCCGAAAGATGTAGTAAAGGAGGTGGACGTGATCTGTCGCCGAATCGATCTCCGCGACCAGCCTGTCGATTGTCAGAAGTGAGTCGGAAAGGTACGAAATCTCGTGATCGGGGGTGGGAGGAAAACCCGTGAGCTGGGCGGCAAGATTGGCCAAAGATCGGAGCGGCCCGGGGAGTAACTCCTCCCCCCGCCGGCTGAGTCGCTGATGAAAAACAGCTTGAGAATCCTCCGCTTCGGCAAACTCTCCTTGCGCGTCCTCATCTTCGTCAGGGGGCTCCACAGAAAGTAATGAGGAATTTTCTGGGCCGACAAGCCTTGACCCCACGCGGGGGGCGTTGAGACTCTCCAGGCTCTGCCACTGGCTTTTCCGCAATCGCAACCGTTTCCGGCCTAATCGCGTTTCTCCCAAGACCAGATAAAGAATCACTCCCAACCATGGGGCGAAGAACACGAGAGTTAACCACGCCAGGCAGGTGGAAGGGCGCTCTTTCCGCAGAACGATGACCGGGAGCATCACAAGGCGGATCGCCCATTCCGACAGCACCCAGTATGTTGTCCAATTTCCCCAGTCCATTTGGCTGCACGTGACCGCGCACAACCCGTTCAGTCATCAATAAGGATCGGCAACGACGTGCCTTCCCCGCAAACGATCACTTTTGGCCGAACTGTCGCAGCAATTCCCCGTATTTTTCAGCAACGGGGGGCATAGCCCCCGGAAGCGAGGCGACAAGTGCCCCAACTCTGTTGGCGAAGTCGGCCTGCTTCGTCACATTCCATCCCGCAAGCCGCGACGCGATCCATGCCGCCGTGAATGCATCTCCGGCGCCGACGGTGTCCGCCACCGAAACCTGGATGCCAGGTGCTTCGGCCCAGCCTGTTTGATCTACGATCAAGCATCCCCGGGCACCCCGCGTCACGCACACTCCCTCCAGGCTGTAATGCTCCAAAAGATAATGGCACCACGCCAGTTCTGTCGCTCCAGAAAGTCCCAGTAATTGGTGGAGGACGCGGGCTTCTTCGTCATTGAACTTGACGAGGTTGGCCAGTCGAAGGGACTCCTCAACGATTTCCCGACTATAAAAACTCTGGCGCAAATTAATGTCATAAACGACGAGCCGCTTTGATTTTTCTCCCGCAAGAAGTGTCTGGACGGTTTCTCGGGAGCGAGGGCTCCGCTGCGCGAGCGTCCCGAAGCAGACAGCAACCGCCGACTGTACGGCACCTCGCCATTGGGGAGTTACTTCCATAAAATCCCAGGCGACGTTTTGGTGGATGATAAATTGGGGATGGTCGGGCTGGGACACATCGACAGTCACCGTGCCTGTGGGATGGTCGGGATCGCGCTGAATCCAATCCGTTCTCACGCCTTTCTGAGTGAGCCAGTGGATCAGTTTTGTACCGCGTTCGTCCGCCCCAACGCGGGAAAGAACGCCTCCCTGGTAACCCAGTTGTGCGGCGTGGTAAGCGAAATTGGCGGGAGCGCCACCGGGGCGCTCCTCATCGGGAAAGCAATCCCACAGAAGTTCCCCCAGTCCCAGAATTAGGGATTGGCCCATCGCTTTGGCCCTTCCATCCGACTCAATTCTTCGCTCTCGATCCGCGCTCGGTGGCGGGCTATTCCTTGTGCTACGAACGGTCCAGCAGTCCGCGGACTTTCAGCCAGGCCTTAAGACACTCCGGCCAAAGTTCAGTCCCAGGAACGCCCGCGGCCAGGCCGAGGCCGTGCCGACCTTTCTCGAAAATATGCAACTCTGCCGGGACGCCTGCCTTTCGCAGTGCGAGGTAAAACATGACGCTGTTTTCCGGAGGAACCCCCGTGTCCTCGTTGGTGTGGAAAAGGAAAGTCGGCGGCGTCTGCGGGGTGACCTGTTTTTCGTTGGAAAGGCTTTTTACCAGTTCGGGGTCGGGATTATCGCCCAGGAGATTCCGCATTGACCCCCGATGGGTAAACGGTTCATCAAAAGCGATCACGGCGTAACACAGAATCGCGAAATCCGGTCGACAACTCACTCGGTCGATGGGATCAGGGGCATCCGGCTGACCCGCGTCGAAATGAGTGGCCGCCGTGGATGCCAAGTGTCCGCCCGCAGAAAATCCCATGACGCCGATCCGGTCAGTTTTGACCCCAAATTCCTCGGCCCGTGCCCGGACCAGCCGGATTGCCCGCTGGACATCCAGCATCGGCGCTGGGTGCATGTATCCTTTGTTGCGGTGGCGATAGTCGAGTATAAAGGCGGCCACGCCAAAGCTGTTGAACCACTGGGCGATTTGATCGCCTTCGTGGTCCATCGCCAGCGCCCCGTACCCCCCACCTGGACATACGACCACGCCGGTCCCCACGGCCTTTTCGGCAGGGGGAAGATAAACGATCAGTCCCGGTTTGTCTTCCGGTCGGTCGCCTTTCGCCAGGGGAGCGCCTTCCGGCCAAAGAAGGATTTTTTGAGGTCCTTCAGCTTTGGCGCATCGGGCGATCACAGCAAAAAAACAGATTGCTATGAGTGCGGTGAGAGTCGAAAATCGCGACCGTTTTGTCATAAATGCACTCCTCCTCAATGGGGCCCAGAAAGATTGGCACTCACAGACCTATCAAGCTTATAGCGTAGCATCGCCCGCCATCCGTGGCTATATGGTTCGAGCCTGACGCATCCCCAGTTTATCTCCGCGTGGGGAAAGGCGTGTGAATCTCGGCAACGTTTTGAGAAGGGTGCGATTCAGTCCGGCGGGACCTCTTACGGCGGGACTCGCTTGTCGGGTCCATTTTTTATCGGAGGGACGTGCTTGTCGCGTCCGCCGTTTAAGATTCGATCATCCATTGCCTTTCACCGGGGACTGAAGTCCCGCGCAGAAAGCGGGGCTAAAGCCCCGCACTCCATATGGAGTGCGGCGATTTATCGCCGCTTTTCGGTGAAGGCTTTAGCCTTCACTACTTGGCGCTGCCGGTGTTTGCCGCAACGACGAAAACGGTTCCCTGTGAGGGGCCATTCATGAATTGCCCCTGCGACACCTTACGCCGCGGCATCTCATAATTTCCACGAACGTGAAGATGGTTCGGCACTGAGTTGAATTGACTCTCCCCCTGTGGGTGGGTAACAATGAAAAGGGAAGGGAGAGGCCTGAGAAAATACGTCGGGTGAACAGAGGAGAGGTGCGGCCATGATGTCTCCGGCTGCGGAAGGTGTAATTCGGCGGCTCGACGCCACGCGACAGCGATGGTGGTTTTACACGCTTCTCACCAGTTGCGTGATGGGGGCGTCGCTCTCGTTGAGTGTCTTCCTCTTGTTCATGCTCGCGGACGCTCTTTTCCAGTTTTCCCGGGTTGTTTTGGCGGGAGCGTTTCTTATTTGGCTTGCCTTCACCCTTTCAATTCTGGTTTGGATCGTGCGGCGGGTGATCCGCGGCCAGCGGAGCCTGGAAGCCACTGCCCGTCGCATCGAGGCCGAGTTCCCTGAGTTGCAGAGTGCTCTGATCAATCTCCTGCAACTGCTCAACGATCCCCGGCAGGCCAATCCGGCGTTCTGCCTGGCGGCCGTGAACCACGCGGCGGCCCAGGCGGCGCGGATTCGCTTTGAGGAGGCCGCTGAAAAACAGTCGCGTTGGGAGCGCTTCCGGTTTGCAATGCACACGTCTCGAGATTTGCTGGAATGGAGCGGCATCCTTGTTACGCTCATCTTGATAAGCGTTTTGTTCGGAATGCTCCTGCCCAATTGGAGTTCTGCAGCCTCTCGCTTGATGCAGCCTTGGCAGTTCGTCCCCAGTGTGGGCAGGGTCAAAATCCTGTCGGTGGAGCCCGGCAACACGGAGGTGCTCATAGGCTCGAGTGTGACCATAACAGCCCGAGTGGAATTGCCGGAGAAAAAAACGTACGACGCGTACTTATTTGTGGCTGAGGAGGGAAAGCCCGAGGAACGCTTTCCGATGACGCCCAGCAAGGACCTCTCGGAGTACACGTTCACGGTGCCGACGGTGCTCAAACCGGTAAAGTATCGGGTGGAGATAGGGGACAGCCAGTCCGCGATTTACCGGTTGGGCGTCACGCAAATTCCGGCGATCACGGAGGTGGAGGTCACGCTGGATTATCCTGCTTACCTGGGCCGCCCCAGCGAAACGTTCAGGCAACGGGTGCCTGACTTGCGGGGCCCGCAGTACAGCGAGGCCACTTTGAAGATTTTCGCGTCTGCGCCTATCTCCGCTGGGGAAGTTGTGCTCGATGGAAAGCCGATCGTCGGCAATGTGGCATCCGATGGACGCACTTTCACCGTAAAAATTCCACTAATTCGAGATGGGCAGTTTGTGGTGCGCCTCAAGAACCAGGCCGGCCAGGTCGATCCGAACCCACGCGTCAACCGGGTGACGGTCATTCCGGATCAACCTCCCACGGTGGAAATTGTCAAGCCAGGGCGACAGTCTACCGCGGCTTTGGGAGATCGCATCCCCGTGAAAATTCGAATTGCCGATGATTATGGTGTTGGTCGGGCTCGTCTGGAAATGAAAATTGTCCAGGAGAATACCCCGGTCGGGGATTCGGCGAGCGATACGGAAGCGAATCGGGAACAGAATGGTTATTCCGGCGCGGGTGGTTCTGCCGACAACCCAGAGCAGACTGCGGTACGACTTCACGAGTGGGAGAGTCCCAGCAGCCCATTTTTGGACTACGAGCTGGTTCTCGATCCTGCGCGGTTTTCCCCAGGGCAGAAGGTGGCCCTTCGCGCCATCGCATGGGACAAGCGTAACTTCGCGAAATACGGGCTTGACCTGCGTCCGCAGCAGGCGACATCCGCGTGGCATTTTGTTGAGATCATTTCCCCCGATGCAAAGGTCGCTGCAGAAACGAAAGAACTGGAAAACCTCCGCGCCGCGATCTTCCGCATTTTGGAAGAGCAGATTCGAGCAAAAACCGAGCTTGTCACGTTGCGCGACGCGGCAAAACAGAACCCCGCGGTGCTCGAAACGGGCTTGCGAAACGTTCGCGGCCGCCAGGTTCACATTCAGGGAGCGACAAACGATGTCGTGGCGGGAATAAAAGACACGGATAGTGAGGATCGGCGGACAATCAAGCGGATTCTCAACAGCCTTGCGGTCAACGAGATGCTCCAGGCGGTGCAGCAATGCGACCGACTGGCCCGACTTGCGGACAAAGCGACCTTTGGCGAGGAAAGTCAAGAACTGCTGCAAATTCAGGATCGAATCATCGAGACCTTGCGAAAAATTCTCGATGTGGCCAGAAGGGCCCAAACGGAGCTTTTGGCAGAAGCTCAGAAGCGGCCGGGCGGAGACCTGCCCGACGATGTCAAGAAGAAGCTCGAAGAAATCCAGAGCAAATTACAGGAATTCCTTGAACAGCAAAAGAAGATCATTGAAGCCTCGGAAGAACTGGCCAAGACACCCGTTGAGGATTTTACAGAAAAGGAAGAACAAAAGCTCAAAGAGCTGGCTGCCTTGGAGGACGACTGGTCGCGCTTTATGAAGGAAGCGCACAGCGACCTGAGCAAACTCCCGGAACAGGATTTTGCCAATTCTTCACTCTGCCAGGAACTGAACGAGATCCAGACCGAGCTGAAAATGGCGGAAGATGCTCTTCTCAAGCGCTCGGTGGATATCGCTGTGCCACTTGAGCAACTGGGGTACGAAATGGCCAAGGAGCTGACGAGTAATCTGGAAAAATGGTTGCCGGACACTCCCGACCGCGAACGGTGGAGCCAAGAAGAATCGCTCAGCGACAAAGACAAGGAAGCCCCGATGGCGGACCTGCCGGGTCAACTGGAAGACCTCATTGGTGAACTCATGGAGCAGGAAGAGGACCTGTTCGACGAAATGGAAGATGTCTCGTCCAGTGCGGCGGATTCGCTGGACAAGGGAGCAGGGTGGGATGCTGCCGACGGCCCAATCTCCAATATGAGCGCCAAGGGCGTGACAGGAAATCGCCTGCCCAATGCGAGCGAGATTGGTGGGCGGTCGGGCGAAGGTCGCAGTGGAAAATCCAGCGGCGAGTTTGTGAGCGACGAGGCGGTGGGCAAGGGAGGACGAAAAACGCCCAGTCGGCTCACACCCGATCCCTACATGAAAGGACAAATTAAGGACTTCAGTAAAGATCCCACCGGTGGGGCCACAGGTGGTGGGAAAGAGAGCGGCCAGGGCGGGCAGGGACTGGAGGGGCCAACACCGCCACCTCATGGGCCGCGCGAACTCCAGCGTCTGGCGGGCAAGCAGGCCGAACTCCGCAATAAAGCAGAGTCCATCAGCGCGCAGATGCAGATCCTTAATTATCATCATACTGATATGGAACAGTTGATCGAGCTGATGCGGGAGATCGAACGCGATCTTCAGGCAGGACGCTATCAAAACGCCCTGCGAAAGCGTGAAGTGGTTCTGCAAGGACTCCAGCGGCAGAAGGAATACGTGGGCGGGGAATTTAAAGTCAAGGAGGATACGACGGTGAATATCCCCAAGGATATCCAGAAAGAGATCCTCGGCAGTGTTCAGGAACCGGCGCCTCCGGGCTGGGAAGATATTGTCCGTGGGTATTACCGGCAGCTGATCAGCGGTGGCAAATCCAATCCTTGAAATCGAGCGCGCAGTGATTGCCATGAAGAGAAAACATCAATTTTGGCCGCTACTAGGTCTCTTAGCCACCTGTGGGGGGATTTTGCTCGCTGGGCCGAGCTTTGGCCAGAGCGGTCAGAAAGTTGTTATTCCTTTTGACTTCGAATCGCGATTTGACAATGGTCGTTATGGTCAAATGGTCGGCGAGATGATTTGGCAGAAGCTTCACCGGGAAGGGGGCTTTCTGATTCCGGATTCGATGGCTGACGTCCGCGATTTTTGCGAGATGAACGGTATCAAGGTCGGTCCCGAGACACCCCTGGAGAAGGTGCGGGATATTGTGAAAAGTGGCTTCGATGCCGACATCGCCATATGGGGAAGCGTGGAGCGGGTTCCCGGGCACAGCACCGATGTTTACGATCTTGTGATCAAGTGCGTTGATTTTTCGACGCCAACTCCCATTGTCATCTATGAAAAGTCCGCTCGCACGAATTCCGTGAGCGAGATTCCCCATCTCTATGTCCAGCAACTGCTTGATGCGCTCTACGGCCGGCAACCAGGCAGTCCGCCCCCGCCCGATCCCATTGCAGAAGAAAACTGGAAGAAAAACCCGAACCTGATTGTCGGAGGCGATTTTGAACGGGCGGTGAACGGTGTTCCGGTGGGGTGGGAAGATCGTGCGGGTCAGGATCGTGAACCGCTGGGACGGCTTGTTGCCTGGGTTCCCGAACCCGGAAATCCGCGCAACCACGTTATTCGTTTCAGCTTTGATCGAAGTGTGGGGGACACCACCGGGGTGATGTACTACAGCCTGCCGTTCCAGGTGCAGGAAGGAGCGACATATCGTTTTCAATGTCGCTGGCGAAGCAACGGACCGGCGGTCAAAGTCTTCATCAAATGTTACGCAGAGATGCCCAGTGAGTATCGGACAGAATCGCCTGGAACTGGAAGCCGCAACAGAGCGGCAGGACCAGGTGCTTCCTCCGCAACCAGCAGAGCAAATTCCAGAACGGAGACGCGAACTACTTATCCAGATTGGAGCCAGATGCGGGAATGCTACCGCAGTCAGCAAAACCTGAAAGGGCCGCTCAATACCTGGAACATCCATACGGAAGATTTCACCCCAAGACACACCCAGTACACGCCAACCTGGGGGCGTGTCATGCTGTATGCCTATCTGGGCGAAGGGACGGTGGAATTCGACGACATCGTGATCAAACAGATCATTCCACCTTCTCCGGGAGAGAGCAAGAAAGATCCCCGACGTTCTCTCGCAAGCGGGGTAACACTTAAGGAAATGGAAGAACGCGAAAGGGCCTCCCGCGGTGATGCCGGCCAGGAGCAGGCTCCGCCCGGGCCTCAGCGCTCCGGTAAGGGAACTCGGTAATACCGGATATTCTAAGGTGGGCTGGTGGACGGGCTTTCGAGGGAGTGGAGTTTCACCCGTCGGTGAATTCTCTTTTGCTTAGCTCACTGCTATGGGGCAGATTCCGGTTTTCCACATGAAGTAAAACGAGCAGTGCGGCTAAACACGCAATGATGAGCTGCCCAAACAGGTACAGGAGATAGCTCACTGCTGGCCAGAGGGATGCAGCCACTACCATCACCAGGCCGCTTTGCCCCAATCCCCAGCCTGCAACGGCCGGTCCTGCGGAGATGGCAGCAAGCTCGTGAGGAATGAGATCGCTTCCCGGGTTATTCAGTTCCCCGGTGGGACTTCCGGTCACGGTAAAGAGTAATCCTAAAGCGAGATGGAGATTGCCCAGGAGCACCAGCACTCCAAAAATGACCGGGCAGAGACGAGCCACCATTTTACCGGCCAGATAGAGCAGCCCAATCAGTTCCTCCATCGGCGAGAGATCAGGATTGATCGCAATTTGAAGGTCGTCCAGATCAAGAAATTGAATCGATGTGAACAGACCCCAAATAGAAAGTGCCACCGCATAAAAAATGAGATCGACAAATCCAGTTGACAGAGCGTACACGGTCCCCATAACAATACTCACCACAGCGATGAGCATACTCAAAAGCGACATGCCGTCGGGGACCACGGACGAGGCCAGTTGAGCTCGGGTTCGCAGTTCCCAGCGATCCAGAACGAAAATCACTCGGGCGGACAGATAGTGGCCCACGAAAAGAAAGAAACAGATGCTCAGGGTCCAAAGGAGACCGCTCGCATTTCTCACTTGTGAAACAAACAGATTGTCGGTGAGGATAAGGGCCACGGCAGTAAGGAGTCCATACCGCCCACAGAGCAGAAAAAGTTGCTGGCTGGCCTGAAGGAATTCGCTGCCAAATCGTGTTCGGAGAAAAGCCAGCCAGCGATCCAGGACGTGGCGGCCCAGGGTCTCCCGAGATCGCGCGAAAGTGGTGGGCGAGCCTTCAAAGGTTGGACGCCGTCGAGAGGGTCGGCCCAAGCGAAGCCGCGGTCCGACGCGTCCAGATTCCCAGCCCGAGCCCGCGCCTGTGTTCTCAAGGTGGACTTCCGACTGGTCAGGCGGGGGAGTGCCCTGGGTGGCGAGTTCCTGAGCTCCTGAAGGGACGGCAACTTGCTCGGGATTGCTTTGATCGTCCGACAGGACCAATTCACCGGTATTACCGGAGGTGTTCTCAAAAAGGCCGCTAATTCTCCCGGCAGGAACCCAGCGATCAAGTTCCTCGTTCCAGACAAGGTCCTCAGGGCTGAGTTCACCCCGGTGAGCCAGGTTTTTCAGCTCACGTGGGCTGAACGGGCCGTCTTTCACACCGCTACGGCGCTGGATGAACCACTGTTGCGCCATGGCCAACCGCTCTTTTTCCGCTTCCCAATAATACGGGGCAACCGGCCTTGCTGGAGCTAGAGCAAGGACCGAGGGGCTATCTTCCTCTCAATGATGCTCAGCCCGGATCATCCGCGGAGGGGCCGTACATCCCAGGTACAGGGACGTCGAGTAATCTCAGGTACACGCACAGATGTCCGCGATGGTGAATCGTGTGGTTGATGACAAATGTCCGCACCACCTGCCATCGCGGCATCGTGAATAGGACTGTTCCACCACGGAGAAGCGACCACGGCTTCCAAAACTCGTCTGCCTTGACACTACTCAGAATGCCCCGTGCTGTCTCCACATTCTGATCGAAAATACGCAGCATTGCCGCGACTGACTCTGCCTCCGGGTTCTTGTACGGTTCACCACCGACCGGAGCCACGTCCAGACTGTCCGTACGGAAAGCGAGATCCACCCACTGGGGAATACTCGCCAGATGGCTCCCCACCCACCGCAGTGTGTTTGATTTTGGGTGGACTTTCCAGTCAAGTTTGTCCTCAGGAATTCGGGCGAGAACGGTTCGGGTGTTTGCCATCTCTTGATCAAATTCCTGAACGAGTGCCTGGTAAGGATCCATATGTTGTCTCCTATGGATGTTCCACCATTCCGCGAGCGGATGCTCGGCTTCACGCTATCGCAACGTGCTCAGAACAATCGCTGCCAGTGCCAGGGCAATTCCTACTGCCACCTGGAGATTGAAAAGCTCACTAAACACAATCCAGCCGGCTATTGTGGCCATCACCGCCTGAGAGGATGTGAGCAAATTGGCCTGGGCAACCGGTGTTCGCTGCAGACCTTTGGTGAGCGCCCAGAACGCCACCAGGTTAAGTATGCCAGAAACAATCATCCACAACCATTGCTCCGCGGAACAACTTTGGATGACCTCTAGCCCGTGGACATAAAAGGTATACGGCCCCAGCGTGATCGTCGCCGCACCCGTCACCAGGACAAGGACGAACCAGCCCGAAGTTCCCCCCGTTGTGACGTTCCGAATGACCACCGTAAGCAGACCATAAATGAAGCCCGCCACACAGCTCATTAAGACAGCAGCCAGAGCGATTGAAGAAGAACTGCTGGCCACGCCCTCCAATGTGTCGGCTCCTCCGTGAAGGAGAATAATTCCCACAATGAGTAGCACCATGGCTGCAAACAGCCTCGGCGACACGGCTTCCCCGAGCCAGAACTTACCCATCCAGGCTGCCGTGATAAGGCTCATCGCTAGTGACAGCGGTACCGCAATAGCAATCCCCACAATGCCGAAAGCCCATAAAAGACCAAGATTGGCAATTGTCTGAGTGAGGACGCCTGCTCCTACCACTTGCCAGAAATGAGCGGGGCGGGGCAGGGTGATCCTTCCACGAAGAACCTGCGCAAAAAGCCACGGACCGACGCAAAGGACGGTCATCGTCTCCTTCACAAACAGGACGAAAGTATAGTTGGCTGCCTGGCCAGGTTCCGCTAGCCGCCGGAGGGCCATGTTGGTCCCCGTGTAGAGCATCGCTGCCAGAAGACACAGCGCTGGTCCCCAAAACTGACCAGCGGACGGTTGTGTGTGTCGCGCGGGCGCTGTTTCGAGAGTGGGTAATTCGGAGGTCGCCGTCATATTCGTCAACAATGGAAACAAGTTTCGTCAGTCATCGCCGATTGCCCAGTCATGAGATCACACTGGAAAAACACGAATCGTGTGACTGGCCGACATCGTGAAATTATCGCATTTTGACCCCCGCGACCAGGGAGACCAAGAGCAGCACGCAACGTGGCTTGCCGCTTCTCACGACTTTTGCTGGCAATGAGCCAATTCACGGGCGACGGTAGGAAGGGCCGAGTTTTGACCACAGTTCCAGGTAACCCGCCAGAATGGCTGACTGGAGGTCGTTGATTCTTCGCAACTCGGGTATGGGAGTTCCCCAGTAGAAGCTGATCCAACCCTGAGCGAATTTACGGGAACCTTCGAGAAATTTCTGGAACTCTTCGGTTCCACAGTGCAGAGGGAAGGTTTCCTCGATCACCACCGGTCGGCCGACCGCAAAATGGGACAGTATTTGAATCGCCTCGTCCACTTTTTTCGCTTCGGGATAGATATGGACACAGATGAAGTCCAGCATGGGGATAAGGTCTTTCGGGCGAAAACCGGACCAGGTATCGGCTCGGTCTGGTGTACCGGGCAGGAGGCCGACGGTGATCAGGGTCTCTTTGTCTACTTCCCGGATGGCCGAGTGGAGATGCTTCACCCATGCCGCGGCGATTTCCGCTCGGGATCGCTCTTTCTGCTCCAGTGTAATCCGCTGGACGAAATATTTTCCCCCTAAAGGCTCTCCGACCAGCCAACCTTGCTCTTGGGCGGATCCCACGGGTACAACCGGCTCGTTCATCAGGTCGTAGCAAAACACGGCCGGAGAATGGCCCACCCTCCGTGCAATGGTTTGCCAAAAGAAGGCCTGGGCGTTCCATCGCTCTGATTCTTCGAGAGAATCGTACCACTCCGGCACGTCCTGCTTGTGGTAACATCCCAAACCTGTGATGTCCAAATAGAGGCCTGTCTCCTCGGCCAGCTTGACGAGCGCCTCAAGTTTTTTCAGATTTGCTTCGTTGGCTTTATTGGGCGAAATCAGGAATTTTCCCACCTGAAGATGGATCCGCACCACATTCGCGCCCAACGCTTTCATTTCCTGGAAGTCGCCCACCACCCGGTCCCATTCCTTGTCCCAGTAGTCTTCCAGAAGCAGTCCTTTTGAATCGTGATCGTAATTAAAGCCCCACGGCACAAAGAGACTTCCTGATTGTGCCAGGACCAAGTGCTGGCCATCCGCCGACAATTTGATCCGTTCCAAACTCTGCACGCCCGGCTCTTCGGCAGGGGTGAAATTCCCGGGCACCAGGACACCACCACACACGAGGACAAAAAATCCCCATTGACAATACCGATTCTTCAGAGGCATGCGTAACTTCATGGCGAACGTTTCCCTCTTGCTTAGGCACCAATTGCCAGGCTCATCACTCTTTGCCACTCAGCCCCGCCAGATGCCGCAACCGGGATGCACTCAGCATGAGTGCCCGCCCGTTATGATAGGCGGCCTTCCAAATGTGCCCGAGATCTTTTTCGACAGGCTTTCCATCGGGCAGCACAGTGTCAAACCATTCACCCGCCTGTGGGTGGACCTGATACTTTCGGATGAATTGCCACTGCTTTAAGAATGCCGTCCAGTAACGGGAATCCTGCTGGCCGAACAGCTCATGCATGAGAAGAAGGGCGTTGAGGCCTTCCGCCTGGGTCCACCATATTTTTTCCAGGCCATATGGAGGCCCAAAAGCCGCGCCTTTGTCGTAGAAACCACCGAACTTCGAGTCCCAGCCGTACTCCAGCGCGTGATCAACCAGGCTCTTCGCCACGCGTCGTGTGGTGCGGTCATCGGGGATGCCGAGAACCTCAGCAGCTTCGAGGAGCAGAAACGCGGTCTCCACATCATGCCCGAACGAATCATGATCAGGGACCGCCCGCCAGTCTGGTGTGAAATACAGGTTCAGACACCCAGGCTCAACCGCGATTTTGTCCCGTACCACAAGAAAAATGGAAAGAAGCCGGTCTTTGACCTGTGGATCCGGCCACGCGCGGTAGAGTTCTGTGAGGGCTTCCAGAATGTGAATATGACTGTTCATGGACTTGAACCCATAGGGCGTGCCGAGCAAGTCCCGGGTAGGTCGAGCCCGACCGTTGGCGCCGTCCGGGGGGACGCTGAGGATTGGCGTCCCGTCACGGTGGTATGCCTCAAAGTAACCGCCATGCTGCTTGTCATAGGCGTGTTCCTCGAGCCAGCGGAACGTTTTTTGGGCAAGTGCCAGCGCATCGTGGCTGCCGGTTAGTCGGTAGACGTTCGACGCCGCATAGAGCCCGAATGCAATTCCGTATAGGTGTTTTTCCGTGCCATAGGAGGGCAGAGGATTTCCGTTTTCGTCGAGTCCCCAGAAAAATCCACCCTTTTCAGAATCCCACAGGACGTCGCGGAGAAACTTCAGACCGTGCTCCGCGTAGGCCTGGAATTCTGCTTTTCGATCGGGATAGCGGCGTGCCACCTCGGCCGCTACCCAGGTCATTCGGGCCTGAAACACAATCGTTTTCTCGTTCCGGGGACCGGGATTGCCATCGCTCCGAAAGTGGGGATGAAAACCGCCGTGTTGCTCGTCGATACATCGCGGGAACCAGAACGGCAGGACCTGCCCCAGAAAGTGGGACTCAATCTGTTCCGCAAGCCGGACATAATCGCTCTGTTGCGGTGCTGAATTCTCTGCCGCTGGATCGACCGCACGCGCCGTCGGCAAATTGACGAAGGCAAATGCGATTGCAATCAGAAAGATTCTCCAGCTCCCATCAATCCGCGGTTTATGACCCAAGAGATCAAAAAGACTCACCGTGCGATGTCTCATCGTTAACTTCTCCTGGTTCCCAAATGCCTTTTGGGAAGATTTCTGCCAAGAAAACGTCCAAGTATCGGCTGGGGGCAGCCGGGTTTTTCTGCCAAATTTCGAGAAGGAAGACAATTCGAACAAGTGAGGGTGCACCATTTCTCGCTCATGCCTGTGTCTCTTCATTGAACAGTTCGGGCGGCACGAGATTGAAGCCGTGGGTGAGCAAAATCTCTACCGCCCGGGGGACTGGCTCAGCTTCCAGCAGGACCAGGGCACGTTTCTTATTCGGAAGAAGCACGGTGTGTGTTGCGCGAACCAAAACATTCCCCTGCGCCAGCGGCAATAGAATGCGAAGCAGGGGCTGGACTCCGTCGGGCAAAACCACGCCAACGAGCCTGTAATCGGTGAACGGCAGACCCGCCCTCTCCAAAATGATCCGGCCATCGTTCGGATAGGTCACAACAATTTTGAGCAGTGCCGCGGGATTGCCAGGTACCGTTTCCAGAGCGAGAACTTCGCAGCGGGTGGTTTCGAATCGCCGCAACACTCCTCCGATCTGGCGTAGCCCCGATTCGAGAAACACCTGAAATCCGGTCAGTACGGAAAGCCCATTTTCGCCGGGCGGGTCGTTATTTGGTGTTACCGAGTTATTTTCAGTGGACATTTTCAAACCTGTCAAAAGATGAATATGCCTTCGGCTCCAGTGGAGCCGCCGATACCCAACCGATGGGGACAACGGCACACAGTCTATTATTGTACTCGCGGCAAACTGTGTCGCACCGCCGCCGAGGATCCGCAGCAGCGCGGGCAAACCGTGTGACGCTCAAGTGAAGCAAAGCTCAGGCCGACGTTGCACCGTCCTTTTTCTCGTTGCCTGTCTTTCTCTTAACCAAGCAACTGTGTAGAACGAGAGAAGGGATGGTGTCGGGAGGTTTGAAGAATCGAAAGTCTCAGGAGAAATTGTAAACTCACGGCGAGGCCTATTCGTTCAACTTGTTTTTTTACGGACATTCTCAAGAAAATGTCGGAAATGGAAGGCACTCACCAAGACTCTGAGCAAGTGGTTCGCTCAAGGCCGGCTTGTCCGATCCGGAAGCACGGCGTGGTCGCTGTGGTTGCCCGACGAAGTCGGCTATTGCTCATCCGCCGTTCGGATCAGGTGTCAGCACCCGGAAAATTTTGTTTCCCCGGCGGGGCCATTGAGGAAGGGGAAACGGAGGAAGAAGCGGTCGTGCGGGAACTTCGGGAGGAACTCGGTGTCCGCGTTCAACCCGTGCGGCGTGTATGGGAGAGTTGCACAGAATGGGGTGTTCACCTAAGCTGGTGGCAGTCACGTCTCGCAGATGATGCCCCAATCGTTCCTAACGCGGCCGAGGTAAGCCACATCGGTTGGTACACGATTCCCGAAATTCTTGGCCTATCCGATTTACTGTCGAGCAATCGCCAGTTCTTGCAAAAGGTTCTTGCCGGAGATATCCAGCTCGATTTGGAACCCTGAGGCCTCTCCGCGGACGTGACAGCACAAAGCTACCCCAAAGAAGTAGAACCCATCGCTGCTTAAGAGCGCCCGCAGTCAACGAAGAGTGGCAGAAGGAGCGTTTCTCTCTTGCTCACTGTTTCCTGACGGATCGCCGAATGTGAATTGAACATCAACGGGCGGACTGTCGATCTGGCGGAGGAACTGCCCGACCGGGAATCTCAAAACACTCGACGAATTGCCCGGAGGTGGGTCAGAGTTCTGGCCTGATTGGAGAGGCCGGCTGCCCTTTGTGGACATCGCTCCCCCGGCCACTACAACGGAATTGGGGCGAGCATTCAAATCCTGCACGAAAGTGGCGGGTTGCACCTCGTTATCGCGAAGGGGCAGAACATCGTCCAAATTGATGCCGGCAGCCGGTTCGCCGTTGAGTGCCGTGCTGGCCGGTGACTCTCCAGGACGCAATTCCTCCGGTGACGGAGGTGTCCGCTGCTGCGTTACGCGATAAACCCAGTCCACTAGGTCCCGGTATTGCTTCATGTCTGTTCCTGAGAAGACCGGTCCCGGCATCCCCCCGTGAGGTTGGAGAGGCTTTGTGAGAATTGGGCTGGCGCCTGGCTGATTGAAGTCAATCCAGCCCAGTACCGTCCGCAGGTTCTGGGCGGTTTGGCCCCGCAGAGCGAAACGATCGGGTGACAACCTGAACAAGCGTGCTTCAGGTGGTACGCTGGGGCCACCGTGACATGTGGCGGCCGCACAATTGTGGCTCAGGATGGGTTGAATCACTCTGACGAAGTCCTCCCGTGCATCTTCCGGCAGCCCGCGGAGAAGCACACCCAAGTCAGGGACGGGGGAAACCGTGTTCCGGGGCGAAATGGCGGCTTTTGTGCCGGTGTTGGGGACGTTGGGCGCAATTTGAGAAATTGGTCCGGTACCAATACTGTGCGCTGAGGATTGGACTGTCGACGAGGTGCTTTCCCGCTGACGGAGCAGTGCCATTTCCACACGGCGTGCGGCAAGTGGTAGTCCCGGATGATTCGGTGCCAGTCTGCGTGCTTCTGCCAGTTCGGCCCGCGCCTCTTCGGACAGACCATGTTCAGCACACCAGATGGCCAGTTCGAGATGAGGTTCCGGATCCTGACCAAAGAGCCGTGACCGCTGCTGATAGTAAAGCTCACGCATGGTGGTCGCAACGGCCACGACATCCCGTCGAGAAATATAAATCTCGCCGTGGGGTACCTTCACATGATAGCTGTCATCGGTGGCGATAAGCGTTCCCTCGATCACGTGCCCGTTACGCAGAAGCAAAACAACATGGTCGAGCTGGGGTGCGCGAGGTGAAGAATACACAGCGTTGCGGGACGGATCACCGGCGTTGGAACCCTCTTGATTCCCAGCGCAAAGAGCACCACTCGACATGAGCGTCGATGAAAAGACCAGGAGCAGTATCGCGGCGGAGATAGATCGTCGCATCATGCCGAAGTTACTCTGGAAATCGTATCAGGATTCCACAGGATTTATCGGGGATTTTTATGAAAACTTGGGCGGACTTTCACACTCGCCTAGCGCACCTGAGCGCTCGTACCTGCGGCCAAGGCTGGGTTATTTCGTCCTCCACTCTGCGCCAATCCGATTTCGTTCCGGAGCGCGGCAACTCGTAGGGCGAGTTCCGGCTGTTGCCGGTTCAGTTGCAATGACTGCTCGTAGTTGGCCAGCGCCAACTGCTTTTGTCCCTCAATTTCGCGGAGATGTCCTAACGCATTGAGGGCCCGCACGTTGTTCGGATCAAGGGCCAGGGCCTCCAAAAGCTGTTTCTGGGCGGCCGAACGGTCTCCCAGTTCCTCGTAGAGCCGTGCAAGCTCAATTTTTGGTTCTGCCCAATTGGGCGCGGAGTTAGCCCAGTTCTGGAGCATGGCCACAGCCTCGGTTGATCGTCCCTGGGATACAAGTAAAACCGCCAAACCTCTCCGCGCGGGAACGTGGTGTGGATTCTTGGATAGCGCCAATTGGTAATAAGATTCCGCGCGACCGTAGTCATCCGGCCGATGATAAAGGTCGCCCAACCGATGATACACGGCCGCGATGTTGTAATAGGCCGCTGCGTCATTGGGGTCATAGATGAGCGCCTGGCCAAATCGCTGGAGTGCTTCCTCGTATCGCGCCTGCTGGTAGAGACGAACCCCCTCGGCATTGAGCGATTGGGCCGTCATGCTCGCGCATCCAGGTGCCAACACAAGGCCCACCACCAGTATGCCCGCAAGTTTTCCAATTAATGTTGTTTCTCGGTTTGTGATGGGTGCGCCATACACGTTCGCAGTCCTCTCAGATTGGGCAGAGGACATAATTGCAGCTCGGGGGGACAGGTTCCGCCAGTTCAAAACAGCGGGGAGAGAATAGCGGGATTCTTTTTCCCTGACAAGGTCTTTTCAGATCAGTAGGAAAAATAGGAAAGATTCGCAGGGTGAATAAATAGCGAGGACCGGCCTGCGTCTCCTCGTACCTCTTCGCCAGGCCCTCCGGGATATGCCCAAGGACGTCCGGAACCGATTTTTTGTCCCCTTGCCTTACCAAGGAAGCACGTGGCCAAGAGGGGGAACTACCAGCGGAGGATTCCGGTGGCCCAGGACAGGCCTCCACCAAACCCGCTCAGCAAAATGAGGTCCCCCTTTCGGATTCTTCCCTCCCGCACGGCTTCATCCAAGCAAATGGGAATGCTTGCCGAGGACGTGTTCCCGTAACGGTCCAGGTTGTTGTAGAGTTTTTCACTGGGAATGCCAATCGTCTCCGCCGCAGCCTGGATAATCCGCATATTTGCCTGATGAAAGATCACCAGGCTGATGTCAGCCAGGGTGAGATCTGCCATCTCCAGCACGTCGTGCACTGTTTGATTGAGCATGCGGATGGCCCATTTGAAAACCGGCCGACCTTCCATCACCACGTATTGCTCCCCGTTGAGTGTTCCCTGCTGATTGGTGGGGCAGCGAGATCCGCCCATGGGCCGGTAGAGAAGATCGAACCCGGCACCGTCTGAGCCATAAGAGAACGCGATGAATCCCTGGGAACGATCGCCGGGACCGAGGAGCACGGCTCCCGCACCATCTCCGAAAATGGGATAAGTTTTAACATCCGCCGGATTACACACCCGTGAATTGCAGTCTGCTCCAATGACCAGTGGTCGTTTCGCGCATCCCGAGGCCACAAATTGCATCCCCGTCAGAAGGGCGAACATGAAGCTAGTGCATGCGGCCTGGATATCCATGGCCGGAGCACACAGCTTCAATTTTTCCTGCACCAGACTGGCAGCGGCCGGCATCGTCATATCGGGGGTGTACGTGCCCAGCAGCACAAGATCGACCTCTCCGGGGTCAACTCCGGCATCTGCCAAACATCGCCGTGCCGCTTCGACGGCCAAGTCGCTCGTGGCCATCTCCGGCGGTGCATGCCGGCGTTCCAGGATTCCTGTGCGCTGCACGATCCACTCCGCGTCGTATCCCAGCGATGCGAGATCTTCATTCCGCACGCGGATATCGGGAACGTAGCTCCCTACTCCCAGAATCTGGACTCCCGTAATGGTTCCTTTGCGGGAACGCTGGGCAAGGTAGGGAATTTCTCGTGCGCTTGTTTTCTGATTCATAGACGGGGCGGACCTTAACCGGAAAACCAATTGTCGTGAAAATGTCGACCGCTCGTGATTTCACCCAGAGGCCATTCTCTCTTAAAGAAAAAACGACATCCCCTTAAACCTAAGACTTTTTACCTCTGGCGGCAAGTGGTTCTTTTTCTGACGAGGTTTACCCACTTTGGGGGCAGAAGGCAGTGCAAGAAATAACGCAAATGTTGCCTTTAATTCGGGGCAGTTCAGGAAAAGTCGGCGGCCGTTTGCTGCTGGCCACGTCTGGTCCCGTCGCATTATCCCGGCCAGTCCTGCCCGTAGGGGCGATTCATGGATTGCTCCCACCGGGCTACGGCTCGGTCATGCCCGATGGGCTGGACAAGCAATTGCTGAATCGCCCGTATGAAAATCCAATGGATGCGTCCGTACTCCCCATGGCAAAGCGCCGAACATTTCTTGACGGCGAAACCAATTTTTTCATTCATCCGGCACTTCGAGAGCTGCGGAACTCCCGGGTCCCTGTGATGCAGCAACTGCACTCGGCAACGAGCGCCGAAGGCCCTTTTCGAGAAACTGGCGAAGAGACCATTAGCGCGGCCGACGGGGCAATTGATTCCGGTCGGGCCGCCGTGAAGCAGAGCCGTGCCGCGGACTGACTTTTCCAGCACCGGCGCCCCTTTCCGTGGGTAGCCCCAAAAACTCCAAGGCTTCCGATCCTGCACCGACTCCCACCAACTCTTCGGCAGGTTCCTCTCCTCGATCCGCCACAAGGTGGGGATGCAAATCGGGAGCGTGATGAACCTCGCCCCGGCTGCGCTTTCGAGCGGCGATTCTCTCGCCACTCTTCCAGAAAAAGTTGGCAAGCGGACTGGCCAGCAACGCCGGCAAAAGCACGAGGTTACCAAACGATGATGCCGTCAGCATTGCAAACATCAGATACCCAAAACGCTGGGTTGGCGTGAAAGAGCTCAAAGCAAAAGCGGAAAGTCCCAGACCAATCACACCCCAGCTTTGATAAATGGCCTGAGCGCAGTCGCTGTAGGCAAATCGAATAGAATCCGCGCGGGAGAGCCCCCGCTCCTGTCCATGCCGACACCACAGCATGAAATGAATCGCATCATCCACAGTTACCCCCAGTGCTACCGCCGGGGTCATAACGGTGCCCACATCCACCACAATGCCCAGAAGTCCCATGACGCCAAAGACAATAGCGATGGGAAAGACGCTGGCGAAGCCAAGCAGTAAGCCTGCCGACCAGTCTCTCATCACGAACATCAGGGCAATCGCAATGATGACGAGATCACCGGCGAAACCGGTCAGCAATCCGTTCAGCAGCGAGTGCTGCGCCTTATAAACCAGGGGGACAAGGCCGGTGTAAACGGCCGATATCCCATCTACGCCCTGGCTGCGATATTTCGCCAGGATCGGTTCGACCTGCCGCCGTATGTCTTCCACAAAGTTCCCATAATCGAGGTCGGTGAGGGCCTTCACGCGTGCACTGACTCTCCACAGTTCCGTATTCCCTTCTTCCGACCAGTAATCCCGCAGGTCCTCGCGATGGCGACGGAGTTGAACGATCCACGTGCGTTTCTCTATCAGTCCGGCTTGTGACGGCAATGGGCGAGCAAACGTCGGGGCCGCGATCACACTTCCCACATCCGGCAATTGCTTGATGGCCCTTTGCACCTCTGAAACCAACTTCATTTGATCCAGCAGATCGAGTTTTGCCTTGTCCCGATCCACCTTGATCACCACTTCCATGGGCACGAGTGGCCCCAACTTCTCCTCCAGCCAAGCGTAATCACGGATGATTGTGGCCTCAGGCGAGAAGAGTCGCATCAATTTCACGGAGGTCTGGATGCGGGTGGCTCCAATCGCCCCAATTAGCATGAGCACAACACACCCAGCGACTACCCAATTTGGCCTGCCGATGATGAAATCACCAACCTTTTTCCATCCAGCCCATCGACCGGGGTCAAATTTGAAGGTTTGCCGCGATCGCGCGATCTCGGGGATCGGCCATTCCTGGAGCATGGATGGCACGTAGAGACACAAAAACAGGAAACTGACTAGGATGCCCGCTGCAGAATAGATCCCAAACGTTTGGATCGGCACAAGTTCGCTTACCGCCAATGATGCCAGGCCAAAGGCCGTGGTAAACGTCGCCAAAAACAGGGGCAGAAAGGCACTCCGCAGGGCTTTGCCTGGGGCACCCACGGTCGGGTCGGGGAGTCCCCACGACATATGGGTTCTGACGGTGTCTCGATAATAGTTGGCCAGGTGGATGGCACCGGATACCGCCGCCACATAGACCAGGGCCGGCATGGTCAGAAGAATCGCGTTCATGTCCGTGCCCGTCAGCCAGACGAGAATCATGCTCAGGCCCGCGCTGTAAACCCCTGTGGAGAAAACGACGAGCGTCAGAATCCAGCTCCGCAGGCACCACCATGCCATGACGGCACCCACGACGCCACAAACGATGGCCAAGCGGACGAGCGACCGCTGGCCTTCCACGTCGATGGCGACGTTGTCCACGGGGGGGCCACCCAGGTGAAGCTGCTCCGGTTTAATATCGCAGATTTCCTTCGCCGCGGTGTAAACGCTTTCCACAACGGCGTGCAAGAACTTTTTGCGGGGATTGCCATGGAAGTGACTCTCCCACCGCTCTTCCGCTTTCGGATCGATGATCAGCACGAGGCAGGTTTGCTGCCCATCCTGCCCAACAAGAAATCCCCGCAGGCGCTCGATCGCCTGTTCGCGAGTTAGTCCCTGGGAGGTTACCAGTTGATCGACAACCTGTTTTCCTGTAATTACGCTTTTGAAAAATCGGTAGGGGTCGTCCTCCGGTCGCTGCAACTCTAACGCTAAGCGTCGCGATAGGAGCTCCAGCTTGGGGCTGTCAAGGGTGCATCCTTCCCAGCTTGCCAGAATGAACATGTCGCTCTCAAAGTGCTTCCGATACCACTCAAACGTGGCGGTTTCCTGGTAGGTGTCCGGTAGCCACGACTTCACATCATTCTTGTTGCTCAGAAGTGCGCGGTCGGCTCCCAGCCACATGAAGGGAATCAGGAAGCACACGCAGCAAAGAATAGCCAAGTTATAGCGTGAGAAAAAACCCCCATTTCGTGAAGCGGGAGAATGACCTACGGACCGTTGATTTTCTTTCATCAGTACATCCATGGATTTATTCACAAACCTCGGGGCAATTTCGTGCTCAGATCTGATGGCGGAAGTGTCACATGGCTGGAGAGTTGAATCCTCCCTGCGGCAAGAAACACTCCGTAATTGCTGGTCACTAGGGACATTCCGTGTGGGGCTGATCTGTTAGGTCGCGGCACGGACAAGACTCAGAGATATTGAATCCCCACCTGAAAATTGTTTCGGCGAAAGGATGGACCAAGGGACGGTGCTCACAGGGTGGGCGGAATTCTCACTACGAACGGAGGGTCGAGCATAACCGGCTTCAACTTTCCATCCCTCATACTCGAACCGAAAAAGCCTGCTTGGGCAAACCTCTCACTACTTGGATTTCGCAGTGACCTTTTTCGGTACTGGTCGGACAACGGTTTAATTCTACACTTAGCTGCGACGCCAGAGCAACCAACGCGATCTCCGCTATCAGGGGGGTGACCTTCCCAGGGCCTTCACAAAGCCTAAATTCAGAATATCTCTCGGTCTGTCCGCCCTTGCAGGACATGCGGATGCGGAATCTGGCTCGCGTGTTAATTGACGATCGCCGCGGGGTATATAATAAAGAAGAGCCATGGGGGCGAACTGGACTCGACCGGACAGGTTGAGGTGCCAGTGGCGTGCCGTGGTTGATCGGTGGCCCACGTTAAAAGCCGATCAAACAATAAGTGCCAACCACAGCTTGGCTCTGGCTGCCTAATCGCAAACGGCAGTCCCGACTGAGGGCTCTCGTCGGAGGGGCCTGAAAGTCGGCCGACCCTATCCGACTCGTCCCGGGTCACGCCGAGTACGCCCGGGATCAGAACCTGTCCTCGGCTGGCCGCTGGAGATCCTGTCGGTCGGAAGTTCCGGCGGCGAGATTGCAAAGACCGACTACGCACGTAGAAGCTGGTGCCGAAATGTCACGGGACGCGGGTTCGATTCCCGCCGCCTCCATCCGGTGTATTTTCACCAAATTGACATACGACGTAAGTTGACGACAGGAAGCGACTTAGGCAATGGTTAGTATTCTGATATGTCATGTCCTGACACCCTCTGGCGTGCATAGACTGCACACCCCCGTGCACACCTTATTTCCAGGCCTCATGGGCATCTAGCCCGCTCGTTGGAGTCGCCCATGCTCTCTCCGCTGCATCACGCAAACTGTTCTCCGTTACGTCGATGTAATGGCGATAGGCGATGATGCTGGAATTACCCAGCCACTTGGCCACATGGGGCAGCGGAAACTGGTGAACCAAGTCGGTTTCGCAGCTCTTGCGGAGTGCGTGGAAAATGTCCGGCCATGGCTCAATCCCGGCCCGCTTCAGAATCTTCGTGAATGGGACCCGCAAGTTGGCGTTCCTGAATCCCCGGGGAGTCATGGCCCGCTTTCTCCAGGACTCCGGGAAGATGTAACTATCACCGGGCAGCTCCCCATCCGCCGTCACCTGGTCCCACACTTCCTGCAGAGCCTTCCTCACCGGGGCGAAAAGCGGGCACCGACGCACGCCCGTCTTCGGTGCCTCGATGACGAAATAACCTTCGTCAAAGTGAATGTGTGACCACCGGAGGGCGAAGTGCTCACTCGGGCACCGCAGGCCCGCGTACCGGCACAACACCACAAGCAGCCGCCAATAGGCGTTGGGGCATACCGCGAGAACGCGATCAATCTCTTCGGCCGATACGTACCGCCATTTACGCTTCGTCTCGGAGATCCGGTGCGTTACCCACCGGAATGGATTCTCCGCAATCAGTTTCAGCCGCACCGCGTGCGTGAAAAACCGCTTCACGTGCCCTAACCGCTTGGCAATTGTCGAATCGCTCAGCCGTCGCACATCACGCAACCACTGGCGATAATGCTCTGCCTCCGCGGGGGTGATGTCCGCAATCCGTTTTTCCGCTCCGAAGAAAGCCAGCAGGTCGGCAATACTCCGACTCCAGGCATCCCTGGTACCAGTCGGGTAATGCTCATGAATTTTCAGCCAGTCCTCTAGATACTGCTTAAGACTGGCCCGCTGCTTAGCCTCCGCAAGCCCGCAACTGGCAAGGCGATTGAGCAAGTCGGCATCTAGGCTATCCAGCCAACGTTGAGTTTCCGGATCGAGCGTTAGCCCAAGGCGACGGGCCTCCAATAGCCGCTCAAAGTACGTGAGAAACCGCTCCGCACTCCGCTTGGATATCTTCCCCAGTGAGAGCGAGCGGCGTTTATCACCGTCAACCCAGAATATGCGGTAGCCTTTCTTAGACGCGGACAAACTCGCCATCGCTCACACCTTGGCTTGTTCCTCAGCCGCATCGGAAGAATCGCACTCCACCACCTCAAGCCGGAAGTGCCGCATCAGCTTCTCAATGTTCGTCAGACGCAAGTCACGCCCCGCGATGAAGCGACTCACGGCCGCCCGCGAAACACCGGTCAGATCCGCCACCGCCTGCCAAGTCAATCCGCTCAACACCAGTTTTTCCATCAGAGCACGTCGAAGCGACTTCCAGCGACGCATTCTTTTGACTCCCTTGCAAGGATTCGTGGCTCCAGATCACGCCGACAGTATACCGCGATCGCAAGCGATCGTGCAATAACCCGTCCGGGGGATAAGGAAAAATTTTTGACGCGAGAGCATAGACCCGCCAGCTTCCGTAGGCCACTACGGGTGGTAGTGATGAGCCGGAGAGCAACAAGATATTGGGCTGCCACTAAGCACCTAGCCCCGCGTTGACGATCGGGGCGTCAAACGGGCGTTGGCCAGTCCTACCGGAATTCCAACTGACTAGGCGTTGTCGCCGTCACCGCATGATAGACGGCGTCAGCAAGCGTCACGGGATGCTTGACGCGACACACGGCGGGGATACACTCATGAGCGTCCACTCCCGTCGCACATCTGAGCCAATGGTGGAAATGTGCAAATAATATGAGCGGTGTACAATAATGATGTGGGCGGGAGTGGATGAGCCAAAACCCCCTGACGTGCAAGATACCCCAAGCGTTTCTAGCCAACCCCAGGGTGACATTGAGGGGGACGCAAGCGGCGGTTCAGCGTAACAGTTGAGCCGCCGCTCTCTTTTTTGCCAAGCCGGTCTCGGGTGGGATGCTCTGCGATCGTACTGAAGCTCTCCATGTTCCGCTAACCTGTTGACCTATTCTGCATAACCACAAGCCAACGTGTAGGCCTTCTGGACAAAGCCAGTCGTCGTCACGCCATCCACCAACTGGCAATCGAAATGGTGAGGCGTTGCTGGCCTAGGGCAAAAACACCAGGCACCTTGTAAGTTGTACGCAAAAAGCTAACGCCCCGTATGTGCCCCGCTCATCCTTCCATCGCAACACATCGGGGCTGGTTGACTACCGAAAACCAGCTCTTGCGGTCAGCCTGGTGGAAATCGGGTTGCTATGCCACCTAGAGTGTTTGCCCTATGCCGGCTTGAGTAACGGGGGGTAGGGGGTGGAAAATCTAGGGGCTTCCCCCCAAACCGCAGCGGCACCGGCCCGCACGCAAAGGCAACTTCCGCCCGGGGGTCCCCATGGCCTTTCTCCTCCCTCAACCGTCGGTTAGACGCCGTCTAGGGGCGGATAAACGGCCGTAACTGGCCGATAGCCGCTCCGTTTCGGAAGCTCCGAGAGCAGGCCCGCGGGCGATCGCGAGCTCCCCCGGGTGCGAGCCGTGTTCTGGCCTTGGCACCCGTGGCGGATGGCCTTTTCGGCCACGTAGGGGTGGCTCATCGGCCCTTCCCGGCCGTTTTTCCTCCCTCGATCTGTCGCCGCCGTGCGTCTTCTTTGATTTTCTCCACCTCAGCCGCATAATCGCGACAGAAAGGGCGCGCGCGGTGCGGGTCTCCCGTTCCGCTCGATTCTGAGATTTCCCGGTGATAGGTTCCGGAAACAATTCCGGAACCTTTCGCGGTCGGCAGTCGCCCCGCGGGGGCAGTGCCGCCGAGCTGCCCGCGGCAGGGAGCCATAGCCGACGCTCCGTCGGGTTGTCTTTGTGCAAGCCAGAAAGCTGACGACTCGGCTCATTAGGTTCCTGGACGCTCAAGCGTGAGATTAGCCTCGGCAATCCATTCGACCAACTCCGGCCACCGCTCGCGGGGTAGCTTGTACGCGGCGGCAAGATGCTTGGCCTTGTCCGAGAAAATGCGTACTTCAGTACGCATTTTTTGCAGTAGCACAGCACCTCCGCTGCGTCTCGCAGTTGCCTGATATATGCCTCTGATTTGCCAATCCTCCGAGCGTATTCCCGCAGTCCTCCCGTGATCCCGCGGCCGCCCCCCGGCAGCCTGTACACCTCGGCGAGGTGCTGGGCCTTATCAGAAAAAGTTCGTGGTCGACCACGAAGTTTTTCACAGCAAAGCAGTACCTCGGCGGCGCTTCGCAGCCGCTCATGGACGGCGGCGAAAACGCTCGGCTTTACCGGAAAAAGGTTTGGTCAACCGAACATTTTCTCCGACGCCCCCGCGGGTTTTTCCTTTACGCAAGCCCGCGTAAACTTAATGGCAGAAGCTGAATCGCTTGGCAACACACACCGCACGTGCACGAAAGGGGGCAGTGATGATCAACGCAATCTTTTCCCTTGGCCGCAGGAACCGCACACAGAGCTGGCTTTGGAGCGGACGGATACCGCTTGGCGGGATTGTGTATCTGATCGGCGAGAGCGGAGCTGGTAAGAGCATTCTGACGCTGGATTTTGCAACACGAGTAACCACGGGGCGGCGATGGCCGGACGGGGCACGCTGTCCGATGGGCAACGTCCTATTGCTGACAAGAAAAGATGACGCTGCCAGTGTTATCCGCCCGCGTCTTGAGGCGATGGCGGCGAATGTGCAAAACGTCGCCTTGATTCAGCACGTTGTTTCTCGCACCGCTAACGCGGGGCGGGCTATCACGCTGGCCGATGTGGACGCAATCGAGCGGGCGGTGCGAACAGTCGGAAACGTCCGGCTGGTGATTGTGGATCCGATCTACGACTTTTTGCCGCCTGGTGTCGATGTGTACACCGCTCAGGATCTCGGCGACATACTGAAGCCAATCGAATCGCTCGCGAAGCGTCACCAGTTCACGGTGCTGATTACGGCTTACGGAGCGTATTTCTCCATGGCTGGTTGGAGTCTCGCTGAGTGCTACCTTGTCAGGTTAGGCCACCGGGGGCAGTGTTTCTGGGGCGTCAACGCTCAGCGGCGGATTATGTTCACGAGCGACTACCGCCACCTGAATGTTGACGAGTCACCGCTGTTCTTCAGCATTGTTGGTAATCCAGCCCGCGTGCAGTGGGCGGATAGACCGGGAAGCCGGATCGTTCCGATGGATGATCGGGGCGACTGGATGATGAGAGGCGGCGACTGGATGATGAGAGGGGACGGCTGGATGATGAAACTGCCCTAACGGGCGAGAAAACAAGAGAAGTGCGGCTGGGGCAATGAACCGCGGGCAGCCCACGCACGCCTTCAAAGTGCGTCTAAGGGCTGCCCACTCTATCTTGCTAGAGCACGTCAGCCGCCCCGCGGTTGGCATCCTTCCGCACAGAGAGCGGCGTTATTCATCCCAGAGGCGGAACTCCACCGAGATCATGGCCGGAGAGCCGCACTCCAGGGCACTCGGACGCACCGCCTAGATGAGCGTAAAGCCAAAGAAGCGTTGCCCTCCCGGGGCGGCAACCCCCAAGCTATTGGCCACCCCGGGGCTTTGTCAGCCGTCGCTTGAAAGCCCGGTTGAAGAGCGTCAGAGCGTCCGGAATTTCCTCCGTTAGCCGTTTGCCCACCCGGGGGTGATGCCGCATCTCCATAACCCGATGCTGACGGAGCTGGTAGCCGCCCCGGGGCAGCCAACCCGTGACTTCCTCGAATTGCCGCTAAATGCAGACCGTGTTCTTATCCAGCAAGCGTTTCTTAATAGCCTGCAATTGAGCGTCAATTGCCTTGATACGGGCTTCAATTTCCTGAAGCCGCTGCTCCCCCTGCTTTATTTCCGCCCGGTTGCGGTCGATGTGCTCTTGCAAAACATCCTCACGGGTATTGAGGATCCCGGCCCGGAATTCACGCACCTTGGCCTCGTTCCATTGTTTCAGCGACTCAAGCCGCTGAGTGAGCACGCACCGCTCGCTAACCAGTGCACCACGTTCGCCGTCGAGTGCCTGCTACTGCTGGTTTAACTCGGGGAACAACGCCAGAAGCTCCTGGAGAGCCTGGCGGCTCTCGGTGAGCGAATACGAAACGCGTCGCAACCGGCGGTTTGTCTCAAGGATCCGCCGCTCGTATTCCTCTTTCTTGTTCCGGTACGCTTCCCGGAGCTGTTCCAGCTCGGAGTGCAACTTAGCCGCTTCCTTAGACAGCGATGCTTCGGTGAGCACTTTCTCAATCAATTCCAGCCGCCGTTTTTCCTTGGCAACGTCGGCTTCCAGCTCCGCGGGCGTCCTACCGGCCGCCACCAGCAAGGCCTCCACCTTCTCGCGATCGACGGTTTTGCCCCGGACAATGTCACAAACTACGCGGCGGTACTGTTCAGCCAGTGACGCTTCTAACTGCTTAGTCAATGCTTCGCTCATAACAACCCCCTTTCTTTTCTGGAAAACCCATCACTTCGTTACACCAACCGAGTTTTTGCATTCTCGCACGCAGATCCCCCGCGGGCTGTTTCCGTCCGCGGTTGCTCATCCTTAGCATCTAGGCCCACGAACCGGAAGATTTTCGGCAACCCCGGCTCATCCATCACGCACGCAAATAATGCGTCGAACGATATGAGCTCGACGTCCTCGTCGCGCGGTGGATACTTCACCCGGACTGTTTTGCTTCGCCCGCACTCCCTACAGGTGCGTCGCACCACAAACTTGCCAACCGGTGTTTCGTGAAATTTGCGTGAGCCGCACGTGCACGGCCGTCCGCGAATGATACTGGAGAGTGATTGACGGGTGATTCTCATCCTGCCCTCCTTTCGTAAATCAAACTGCCCCGAGACTTCGGAAAACATCCGATGCTTAACGCTCTGTCAAAGCTCTCTGTTATGTTCCACGAGCCGCCTATGGCTGGTGATCCGCCCCGGCTGGCCATGCGAATCTTGCTGGTGAGGCTCCGGGGCAGCTCCTGGCGACTTGTTGGCAGCTTTTTCTGCCGCTGCACGCTCAGCGGCCAAGATTTTTCTAGAGCGAGCGGCTACCTGTGCCGCCCAACTAGCCCACTCCTCTGGCGGGATCCCGGCGAAGCGGCACGTGTCAACCAATAGAGCCACTGCCTGATCGTGAAATGCATCGTAAAGTTGCATCAATTCTTCACTGGGCGAAATTGCCCCAACTGGAAGTATGACGTAGCCCGTAGGGTTGAACTCACTTGCCACCAATTGGAGGGAATAGCCAGCGTCCCAAAGAGCGTAGAGCAGCCGTCGGCCACCATCGCTGTCAGCGTCGTTACCGGGAGCGGCACTGGCTGAATTATGCACCTTTTGTGATCTAAGCCACTCAATAATTTCTGATTTATGCCGCCTCAGCCAGTCAGTCTCTTGGGGGGTTAGAGTGCCCCTTTTATAGTGCACTTTCAGTTGTCCGTCGACCAGACTGAAAGATACCCCTTTAGCGGCAAGTGTCGTCAAAGTGATGTCACTCATAGCGTCAAAATTTCGTAATCGTCATCCCCCTCCCGTTTCAAATCGTCACAATCGTCACACTTGTCATAAGTGCTGTCTAGAGCGTGATTTACGGCGTGACGGTTTGAATTTTCGTGGAAGTAGTCGTCAGACAAATCGTCACGCCGTAAGTCCTTGAATTGACAATGACTTACGTCATGTGTGACGGTTGTGACGGTTTGGGTGGGTAGATACCGCTCGAAAAGTTTTGCGAGCTGGTCAGCGGTGAAAACTCGGGCGTTTCTCCGCCGGATCGACTTGACACCAAATGCCTTAAGAATCTCCACCATTCGATGCACGGAGAGCGGCCGCCCGTGGGCGATCGTCCCCCAGGGCGACTCCTCCAAAGAAATGAGCTTTTCGTGCAACTCGGAGACGGCGATTTCGGACGCCCCGCCGAGCACGTTCCTAATATCAGCCAACATGCGGATTGACAGATCTGCACAGTCGGTCTCGTCCCCACCGGCCGATATTACGACGGCGGCATGACGTGCACGCTCGGGCCAGTCACCTCCCGCTAAGTCGGCTAGGATGACAAGTGGTCGCCAATTCTCAAATGCCCGATCGTGCAGCACATCCGGCAGATCTGGCTCCGACTCCGCGGCTTGTATTAACATGGGTTGGCTGTCCATAGCCCATGCTAAAAATTTACTTGCGATAGCCCGACCCGCCGCTCTTCCGGATTTACTGTAACGGGCGATTGAACATTCCCGCGGGCGACGTTCAAGCTGGATTATCAGCGAGCGGTCCTCAACGGTGTCCCTTAAACGCCCGATGGCGGCAATAACTTTCGGGCCAAACGTCGAGAACGTTCGTGGCTCTCCCGTTTCCGGATCGCAGCGAATCACATAGGCCATATCCCTACTCCACCCCGAGTTAAGGACTCCGGCTATCTCCGGATTGCTTCTTATGAAAGTGTCAGCTTCATCGATGAGCAGCGTCGGTGCGACGGCATCGACCACATGATAGATGGCCGCTGGCGTTATATTGACAGCCGGAATTGGCCGGCAGACTAGATCGAGGAGGACGCGCAAAAAGGTGGTCTTCCCGCATCTTTTTGTGGGACTCGTAATTATGAGATACGGAACAATGTCGAAATACCGAAAGGTGAACGTAAACACAGAATACAATGCGGCTGCTTGGGCTTGCTCAGTCGTGCAGTGCACAAACCGCCGAATGTGTTCCACGGCTTCGTCAAGGGCCACTCTTAAGTCCACCGGCTCCGGCCATGGGTCCAAAACCGGTAACTGTAATGGGCGTCCAGTCCCCGACAATCCGTCAGCGGCGGAAAAATCCGCCGCTTCCGCGGCCATTGCCAGAGCTTGTTGATTATCTTGCTCTTTATCGCGACTATCTGCCTCCTCGGCGAGCTCAGTCACACGCGTGTACAGCCATTTACCGAACTCATGATGCAACTCCGACGGGATGTTCAAATACTCACCGGCAGCAGAAGCAAACTCTAACACCTTCCTGTAGCTGTCGCAGTTAACCCGGTCGCGAATCTGTTTTCCGCCGTAGTACACCTCCACAATTCGGACGCCACTACGTTCGGCTGGCCCTACGGCGACACGCGTCTCACGAAATAAATCAATCATCGAGACCGCCTCCTAAGCCTTTGTCGCACGACTCTTTGCATCGCTCGTCTCATTGCGTAGCTAACGGGTTCAGCATCGTTAAAAGACTCACTCCGCGGGTCGGGATCGCCCCCGGAAGCAGCGTCACAATCAACAGCAGCCGTCTCATCCGGCGGGCGGGTTGTCCCTGATGGGCGAAAAGCTGTAAAAACAGCCCTAATGACTTCAACATCGGCACGTGCGCGGGCCCAGTCGGACGGCCGGAGAGGCATGAGTGTTTCCTCGGCGATCACAGCTTGTGGCAACATAAAGTCGCGGAGCGACGGGGGGAGCTGACCTTCAACAAATTCCTCCCCAAGTAGTTCGGCCCTCGGATCGTCAAGCTCAGCGATTGGCGGGTTGATTATCCGAACAACAACACGATCTCGTGGCCCACGGACCTGCAAAGTCCATGGGCCGCCAGGGCGGGCTGGTGGCCAAGCGATGATGAGAAGGTTGATCCTCCCCGGATTTTGACTGGGTTGGGCGGCGGCCATAATCGCGCGGGCTCCGATTGCTTTTGCCGCCGCCGCGGAGTAAACTCTTTGTGGGTGCATTTTCGCGGCAGCGGCTCATGGTTAACTTGGTTTAACTGTGAGCCAGCTCGGGGGGTGCCGGGCAGTCCGGCACCTCTCTCTTTTTGTTCCCGGTTGTCTGTTCAGCCACCCACCGCTCAATGGCGTGGATGGAGTAACCAATTCTGCGATCTCCGAGTCGCACAAAGGGAATCTTTCCATTCTTTCTCAGCCTTTGCAGATGGCGGATTGAGATTCGGAGGGCGTGTGCCGCCTCTCTTTCGGACAGAATTAATGGCTCCACGTCCATCTCACACCTCCTCAACCAAAGAACCCAGCTTTAAGTCCTCTACTTAATTCCGCCTTGTCAACCTTCTGTGTCAACTTGTCCACACGTCACATGACGCAACATGTCATCATATCTCCATTTAAGGCGACGTCGTTGTTTTGGAGTTGTCAATATTACGCCATTTCGTGTCACCTCTCTGTTCGAGGCATGTCATACCGCGAAGCCTGATCGCGGTATTTGTCCTTCCGGGCTTCTCGTCGCGGGATCGCATACGTCCGGTACCAGTTGCTCCGACGGATAGCCTCATGCGAACAACGGAGAAGCCTCGCAAGCTCGCGGAGATTGGCGTTGCTGAGCCGCTCGGCGAAGATATCATTTAGATCACACAACGCGTGCAATTTTTCGTCGACGGTGCCAGGTCCTTCGAGAATTTTGAGCACCGGCTGGATGATATCCGACCCGGGGGCGAAGAACTGGACAAGCCGCATGAGCGAGTCATCATTTGCCGCCGGTGTCCCGCTCGGTTGCGTGTTCTGAAGCCCCGCGACCTTTGCAAGTACCTCGTCATAGACGCGGCGATACAACGCCGCAATGTCCTCCGGAGAAAGCCGGGCTGGCTCCGAACCAATAAACGCCATCGCTGCCCGCTTCGTGTCTTCAGATAAATGTGGCAAGGCCCACGTAATGGCACGAAATGCGTTGGTGATTTTATCGTAATTCCGTCGCGTGCTAACCTCGAGCGTTGCCAATTGCAGTTTATCTGCCTCCGTCGGTTGCCGCTGTCTCTCTAGAATCTCAATAATCGATGTCAGTGACTTACTAGCGACGCGAAGCAGATTAAGGTAGTCCGTCCAGTATTCCGGATCCCCCGCCAGAGCAAGGCAAAGAAGATAATCGTAACTCTCAGGAGCGTTCAGCATGTGCCAACCCCACCCACCCAGAGGAATCCTGATTACCATCAATGCCTCCACGCTTAACCCATTGACGCACGCATATAGTTAGTATCCGGCGACAATTTGTTTTCTAGGCCGCCAGCCGAGGCTAGCGGCCACCAAAGGGGGCAGAATACCACTCAGGAACTGGCAATTCTCAGCGTGAAACTCAATCGCTCCTCATTTGTCACCGCGATCTTCACATCACCGCGGCAGGTGACCCGCAGATTCGCGAACTCGCCCGACGCGGCTGCGGCTTCTTCACCAAGTAACACTTCCGGATCGGAGAGCGTATAAAGGAGCCGATCGCGGGCCACTACCGCCGCCACAAAGTCGCCGTCATCCGCCAGCGACGGCAGCTCGGCGAGTAAAATTCGCAAGCCCATAAACCGGCCATTAGCCAGCTCAATGGCCGCGGCACTGCCCGCGGAAACTGACTCACGTAGAGTGTGATAACGACTCGGACTTACCACGAATAACGCCCGCGGCTGGCCGTCCGTCAACGTCGTAAATACCCCGGCTCTCGATTCCTGTGCCAGTGCGTTTGCCACGGCCGCATAGGTGAACTCTGCGATCTGGGCTTGCGGTAGTGACTGAAGCTCGGAATCAAAGAGTAAGTCATAAGCTCGGGCTAAAGCACTGCCCAACAGTGCCGCCACAAAGCTTTGGGAAGCCTCTGACTCCGGCGGCCAGAACGCGTGCGATACGAGGAGCGGCCCAGCCATGATGCGGCGTGGGCTGATCTCTAGGCGTGCTAGTGCCCAGTGAGTCACGCCTGCCTGTTGTTCCTGCAGCGTAACCGTGTGAAGCGGCCCACTTGTCGGATCCGTGGCCGTAATCCGGCACAGGTCAGCAGGCCCAGTCAGGATAGCCTGCATGCCCATGCCCGGCTCGAGTTGAACCTCACGGCCAAAGCGAAAAGGAATAGATAATCTCACGCCGTCATAAAACGCTTCGTACACCGCACTTACTCGGCCGCCTTCAAAATCGGGCTGGAGCTTATTAAGGAGTGGAATTTGGACCCGCCGCAGAGCAAATGGGTTGCCGTCGGCAATAGTGAGAGCGATACCGAGGCGTGCGGCTACCCTTCTCAATTTCTCCGGCGACAATTCCGCTTCGCCATTGAGGAAGCGAGATAAATGGGATACATGGATACCACAGTCCTCAGCGAGTTGACTGAGCTTCAGTCCGCGTTTCTCAATCGATTGCTTAATCTGACCGCGAATGTTTGTCATTTGCGCCCTCCTTTCTATTTATTGAGCCGTCTCGCTCGCGCTCGTTTAACGGATTCTGACTCCACTCGCTTCTGGAACAAAACCAACTCGGGATCTACTGGTAGTGTGGCCGCTGCCTTTTCAAGCTCTTCTTCCGCATCCTGTGCGGCCACAATCTTCTCCAATTGGATGATGGCCTTATTCAATGTCGCTAACGCAGAAATTAGTGGATGCAACCGCTTAACAGGCCCCGAGTTTCGCTGCACGGTGAGTAACAAACCTGACTGTCTGATTTCCTCAAGAGCATCACCCCAAAGGTGGCGTAACTGCCGGAGTCGGCTCTTGGCATCAGCCACTGATGAGTTGGAATTCTTCTCATCGCACACTTCAGCACTCATGAGCACCTCCATTTTTTCTGCGGTGCGTTTCCAAGCCGGGCGGACTAGAACAGAACATGAGCGGATGCTTGCGGAAGAGCGTGGTTTTAGACCGCCCCATTGTGTCAGTCGCCTTACAGTTCGAATGCCCCTAATCATCTCGCTTCTAATTGTACCACGCCATGCAACCAATACAAGCGGTAGAGGCAAGATTTTTTCCCCCGGTGCAATACATCCCCACCGGGTGGTGGGTTCTATCTGTGCTCTAATCTGGAGAACGCGAATTTTGGCCCTATTTTGGCCCCTCTTGGCTTCATGACTCGGAAGCCTTGCAGGCAGCCAATCGGCCCTTATAGGCCAAATGTCGCGATGTTTTTTTCGCCAACTCGCGTTGCAAAATATGCTCATCGGACGCAGCACCCGAAAAACAGGACTTGGTAGAGCATCGCAGCTTAGCAGCGTGCACATTTCCGCCCCACTTGGCTGCTAACGTCCGGAGGCGGGGATCCGTCCCCGCACACCGGCCGCCGTGATCCGTCACGCGATCAGTTCCATCGCGATCTTCTTCACATCAGCGGGCAGCTCCTCTAGCTCATAGCCTTCCGCAAGAAGCCAACCCGCTGCCTGTTCGGCGTCAATGAGCTTGCCGCACGCGGGGCGGCCGGGAGAGAGAATCTCCAGCCAGTAATTGCCCTTCCTGCTCTTGTGAAGCCGCTCCGTCCCATCCTTAGAGTTCCAACTGGCGACGCTCTGGCTCGCATCAAGAGCCGCATAACTGTGCACGTCGAAATACATGAGCAAGCCTCCTCTAACTGGAACACCACTCACCCATCACCCCCGCGATGCCGCGGGCCACGGGGGGAGTACGTCACGCACCAATAACTTGGCTCCAGCCCAATATCGCCGGATCGCGTGATAACAGCCCATCAGGTTGGGTTGCGGCTCAACCGCGGTATCCTTCATCCCGTAGGGCGTCGTCGCCATGACGTGCCAGCCATCGGGCTGGCGAACCGCCCCGAGTACAACAACATGGCCGTCGATTACCAGATAGGCTAAGGAGAGAAAGGCCGGATCACTTCCGGAGTCTCTCGGTGTGCTTTGCTGGAGTCCGCTTTCCATGTTTACCCTCCCACTTCCTGAAGCTCGCACGCATCCGCAACCTTTTCATGCTCATCCCCGGGCCTTCCATCATCACACCTTAGCCGCAGCCGGTGCTGTTCGGCTCTGCCGCTTGTCCAGGCTCGTGGCGGGAGCGGCTTCCTGTTCCGCGGTCTCAACGTAATCGAGGGAGTATTGAACCCGTGCACAGTGGAGCCTGACTGTCCGTCCGCGGCGTTCAAACAGGGCACACCAGCTCCCGCAACTAATCTCGTCACTGGAGAACGGGCAAACCTTCTGGAGCCACTCGCCTTGCGGGTGCTCACCGTCGCTGCCCCACAGGCAGCCGAAGCGATCTAGCTTAAAACGCATAACTGGGCCTCCTTTGCATCAGCCAAACAAACGTGCACGTGGCCCGTCGGCGTCCGCTCGCCGACACAGTACTTTGGCCAAGTGCACACCCCTGTGCACACCCAGAGGATATGGTGCAGTCGCAAGTTATTTCCTAGAAATAACTTATGACAAGTGTTTCGAATTCCGCCGCCTCCACTGGATTGTTCCGCGAACAGAAGTTAGCACTGGAATAGGACTGCCCAATTTCGCTTGCGGGAAGCAGTTCTGACGCACTTCTCTCTGCCTTGTCTGTCTTTCGGGTCTTGTCAAAATTGCCAGGCCGATTTTTACGCCATTAATTGCTGAATTCTTCGACATTATTTGCTTGATGGCGCGGGAGGATCTTCCGTGGGTGACTAGCAGTCGATTGCCTCGGTGGGGGTTTCATAAACCTTTAGTGGGGTGCAAATAATCTTTGAGCGCCACTCGTGTGGCCTAAGTGTTCCAGTGCCCCAGTACCTCGGCAGGTATTCGCTTCTCATGGGCCCTCGCGAAAAGCAGGGATGCAGTCAAACATCGAGGAATAGTTTGTCCGTTTTCGCCATGGTGAAATCAACTTGCAATAACGTGTCAAGAAGGGTATTTGGAAATATTCAGAAAATTCTTTCCAAGATTTGGGTCGGTCATTCGTCAATTAGGATAGGCGGAGGACGAACGAAGGGTCAGCAAGGATGGCGAAGAGGGTTCTGGCGATGTCGAATTGTTTTGTAAGAAGAAGAGGAGTGTGAGCCATGTTGCAGCTCAAAACACCGTGGTGGATTGTTGCGGGAGTGGGAATTCTGGTGGTGGGAAGTTTGGGCGTTGCCACAACGTGGAGTTATATCAAGACTGGGTGGCGGAAAGTGGGGCAAAGCATCCGGGACGCCACTCCTATTGCGTTTGACCTCGAACGCCTGAACGGCGAATTGAAGGACCTCGAACCCGAGATCCGGCGAAACATGCAGGTGGTGGCCCAACTGGAAGTGGAGACTGAAAATCTTGAGCAAGACATTGCACGGATGGAACAGGAACAGGCTCAGGCCTTTGCCGAGATGAAAAAGTTGCGAGAGGCGCTGGGCCAGGGAAAATCCGAATACCAGTTCGCCGGACAGGTGTATAAACGGAGCGAGGTGGAGGCAGACCTTGCCCGGCGTATGGACAACTATCAGATACGCCAGGCTGATTTGGAGGCGAAAAAACAACTTCTGGCGGAGCGACAGCGTCACCTGGAGAATGCCAAGAAAAAGGTGGACGCCTATCGTCAGCAATACGACCAGCTCAAGCTCAAAGCCGAATCGCTGGCAGGCCAGTTGAAGGCGCTGGAGGCGACCCAGGCCGTGGGAACTGTGGCCATCGATCAATCCCGGCTGGGACGGGCGAAGGAACTCGCGAAGGAGATCGAGACGCGGATTCGGGTGGCCCAGCGGATGCTTGAGCACGAACAGAATCCGCAGGGTGAGATCCCTGTGGAAGTGGATGACCGGCCGGTCACCGAGCGGTTCGACGCGATGTTTGGAGATCAAGCCGACAAGCCCGCGGATGTCAACCAGGGCACGTGAAACCTCACGTGCGACGCTCCAGAGGGCGGCAGGGATCGACAGGGGCGGTCCCTGTCGCCCGATTTTCCGGAATAAAACAACTTTGGGAGAAACGCCATGGCCAGCGGCAAGGTTGTTTTGTTCGTCCTCTGTTTGTGTTGGCCGATTGTTTTGGCCGGAGTTTTGATCGGTGGTGAGATTTCGGTCGAAGTACCGGACAAGGACGAGCAAAGTGTATCGCGTTCTGCGCAGGAGGAAGAGTCTTCCCAGGTGGAGGGGCGACGGCTGGTGATCGTCACCGGACGGTGTCCGGGGGTGACGCAGGCAGACGCCGAAAGTGAAGCAGAGCGGGTAGCAACCGAGAAGCGCATCGAAATCGTCCGTCAAATGGCGCGGGAGCTTGCGGGGGCCGATCTGTCCTCCTCTGCAGTCGTGACGGAGTGGGCCTGGCTCACATCTCAGCCGGGCGTGACTCAAAAGGTCAAGAAGACTTCCGACGTCAGGGACTATGGCTGGATTGCGGAGCAGGAAATCACAGTGACGATCCCCTATTCCGTGCTCAGCGAATGGTCGGTCCGATTGAAGGCTTATCGAGCGTGGTACTGGCAAAAGCGCGTGGCGGCGTCAGTTGCAACGATTGCCAGCGCGGTTCTCGCGGTGGTTGCCATGGTGGGGCTGGACCGGATGACGCGGGGCTATTATCGCGGATTGGTTGTCACGGTGGTCTTACTGGTCCTGGCTTGTGTGGTCTCGGCGATCTGGATTAGCGCTCTTTGGCTTTTTGGTTGATGGGGTGAATGGCGATGGGCTGGCTCGATCCACTGGAATGCAAGGCTGCCCGCGACTGCCTGCGGCAGGGCCAACTGGAAGAGGCCGCGCGTGTGCTGCTGACATCAAAAAACCGGGAGCATCGCGCGGTTCGGCGGTTGTTGGTGGAAGTGGGAAGAAATCTTGTGGCTCGGGCTACTCGAGAGGCTGAGGCAGACCAGTGGGAGCTTGTCGCGAAAACGCTTGAAATCGCCAGCCAGTGCATCACCTTGGAGGGCGAAGCCTTGGCATTGCAGAACCGCGCTCTCCGGGCATTGGCCGAAAAAAAACGCCAGGAGGAACGGCAGCTTGAGGAACAAGTGAAAATCCGCGAGCAGGTGAGTGAGGCCAGACGGCTCGCGTCCAGTGGAGAGTTCACCTTGGCATTGGAGCTACTCGCCAGATGGGAGACGCAGGGTGGGCGAGAAGTAACGGCAGCGATTGAGGAAATCCGGCTTAGCGAACGGCGGTTCGGGACGGCGGTCCGGGCTTGCGAGGAGGCCATCGAGCGGGGGGACGAAGGGTTGGCCCGGCATCACTGGAACACGCTTCGTCAGATCGCGCCTGAGGCACCCCAGGTCAAGCGACTTGCCGGGGAACTCGCCCGTTTGGCCGCTCGAGGGAGTCGCTCGGCAGGGGACCGGGGCAGGCCAGTACGGGGTCGCTCGGAGAAGTTGCTGATGGAAGGAGTGGGCATAATTCTGCTGGGCGAGGAAGTCGTCCTCGGTTCGGCTCGGGAGGAAGTTCATTTGCCCATTTTGGGACGCATTCATCGGCGTCATGCGGTGCTGCTGCGGGACCGGCAGGGCTGGCAACTCGTGGCATGTCGTGATAAATACGGGGAACCTTGTCTTGTCAAAGTTGATGGTCACCAAGTGAGCGACGTGTGCCGGCTGGCGGATGGCAACGTGGTGCAACTGGGAGAAGACAAGTGTCGCTGGCGGTTTCGGTTGCCCGTCAGCGGTTCGCTGACTGCCCTGTGGGAAGCACTGCCCGATTCCACAGGGAGCGTAGTGGTTCCGAGCACCGGTGAAACCCTGAAGCGAGCCGTTTTTTTAGTGGACGAACTTTCGGTTCGCCCCTCTGCACCGGCCCATATTGTGCGTGAGGACCTTCCCTGTCGGGGACTCATCTTGCGATGGGAAAAGGAAGGCTTACACTGGGATGTCGAGGGTGGCTCGGCCTGGGCCGAGATCCCAGGGGTGACGTGGACCTCCAGCGATCGGTACGTTTATTTGCCCAGCCGATTGATTATCGAGGCCCAGTGGGATGAGGCGGAGCGATTGGGACGGATGATAGCCGAACCGCGACAAACTGAGCATGTGACGTTGGTCTTTCGCCAATGTTAATTGCGACGACGAGCAAGAGCTGTTCTTTGGGGAGGTGATGGGTGACTGACGGGGCTGAAGTCCTCAACGTATTCATGCGCTGTCGACCAGGGCTGGAGCGATTCGCCAGGACAGCCTTTCCCCGCCTGGCGCACGACGTGGATGACCTGCTTCAGGAGATTTGGCTGGAGCTCCAGACAAAGGTCGTGTCGTCGGATTTTCAGGCGCCGAGAAACTGCGAGACTTGGTTGAGAATGCTTGTCCGCAGTCGAGCCATTGATCGACTGCGGTCCATGGAACGGCAGGTTTTTCTCAGTCTGACGAACACGAGGGGGGATGCTTCCAAGAGCCGTGAGAGAGTGGAACTGGAGGACAACGGACCGTCACCAGCCACCCATGCCGTGGAACAGGAACGGCGTCGCCGGCAGGGGCTTCTCCTCAGTGATGTGCTGGTGGAGTTCTGTCGCTGGTGTGAAGAGAGACCCCAGCGCTTGGCGATCAAGGAGGCGTACGAACGGTCCTTGCATGGTCAAAGTCCTGCCCAGATTGCCGCGGCCATGGGAGTGCCACCGGCGAGTGTTCATCAGTGGCTTCACCAGGCCCGGGAATGGGTACGGCAGCGAGTCGCGGAACGAGATGTTGAACGCTCCGTTTTTCTCACCTTGTATGCAGGGCAGTAGGTTTTGGGTGAAAAGTCGGCCATGCAAAGAAGCGAAAGTAAAACGCCAGAATTAAAGACCCTGGGCGACGTGGTACGGTGGGTTGTTGCAGAGCTGGGCGCGATGTGTCCCGGCCCGGAACGGCTGGCGGCCTACTTTGCCAATCCGGATGACGCCAATTTGCGCGACGTCCGCTACCACGTGGAAGAGGTTCGCTGTCCAATTTGCCGGACGGAACGAGAGGCAATCCAACGCGCGACTTCTGATTGATGGCTCTGCTGCACGTGTCCGCCCGGCATTGATCTGATGCTTGAGAAATGATGTGGCCGCTGCCCGCAGATGCCGCGTTGACCAGCGCGATTCCCCGCTGGTTGCAGGAGCATACCCCGGAGCAACGGTAGCCGAGGAAATCGCGGCGGTCATCTTGGATAAGCCGATTGTCACGGCCAAGCAACCACTGAAGATCTTTGTTGATGGGGGTGTCCGGAGCTATCCGGAACCCGTCGTCTGTCAATGTAAGGGCGAAGCTGTTTTGACAGGGTGCTCCATGCGTTGGAGTGGCGAATGTTTGCATTCGGCCTTGGGAGGTGTCGCGCGAAAAAACTTCTAACTAATGACGAATCTGATCAAGTTAACGGAACGGTATCGAGAGTTGAAATATTCGTGAGGGTGAAAGGGCGTTTCTATTCGTGGCTAATACAGGGCATGGGTAGTTCTCCACCCAGGCGCTGCAATTATGAGACCGCATGAGCTACCAGCGGATACGTCCCAAAAGAATACTGCCGTCTGCACCCTTGGGGTGCGGTTTTGTCTCGGCAGGCAAGGGCCAGGGGTATTCTCCAACGGTAACCCATGATTCTTCCGCGTTGATACTCGCCGCACCGAAGTTTCCAAGCATGGCCCCACGCTCTGGAAGGACAACCTGTTCCGTTTGCCTCATGACGCACAGTGCCACCCGATTCACCTCCGCAATGAACAGTGGCGCACGGTGTCGCGGAATATGATCGTTCATCGCTCCACGACGGGTGTAGACGAGATAGAGCCTGTCGCCGTGCGTCAGCCAGTGCTGTTGGGTGTTGTAGCTGCCAAGCTCGGTTCCGTCATCAAACATCCAGGGACGAATGGGCTCCCAATGCAGTCCATCTTTACTGCGGGTCACATAACCACGGGAATCACTCCGGAGCGTCAGGTAATACTCACCTTCGCACTTGACGAGGGACGGCTCCGCCAGGCCTCGTTCTTCATTGAGATGTAGCTCGTCGCCATGCTCGATGTAAGAAAGCTTCTGCCCATCAAATTGGCATCGCAACACTGTGACCGCAAACGGGACATCAACACTTGGGGCAAAATAAATGGGCAACAAGAGCCGACCGTTGTCTTCCACCAGCCACTGCGAACAAGCGTTTCGCGCCAAGTTGAATTTTCCATCCTCCGGCAGTTCGAGAAACTGCCATCCCGACCAGGTGTCTTTCACCGGGTCGTAGACAGCATACGCCGTTTGCGAGAACTTAGGACGATCGTGAAGTTGCTCTCCTGCCTTGCTGTAATAAACATAACAACCAATGGCCAACACTTTACCTGTCTGAGGATGATAGCCGGGTGTCACATCAGCCACGGCTAGCATGCTCCCGTCCGGTTGAGGGATCCAATCCAGCTCCGGTATCTGTGTCGGACCGCGCCATGTTTCCCCAAGATCTTCCGAGACCATATAGTACAGGCCTGAATAGTAATCGGAGACCCGGAGGTGCTTTTGCAGGGTGAGAACAACCTTTGGTTTGCCATCGTGGCCCAGCCCGGGAATGGCCACCGGCCGGGGATGAAACCAGAGATAATCGGGCGTCAACTCCTGATGGATAACCTCCTGCCTAATTTTCAGTCGTTTGTGAGGACTATCCGTTTTTTCAGATTCGCGCTGGCTTTGCCCGGCCATTGCAGAATCGTCGCCGACAGCTAAGACCTGCGACAACACATCGCGGAATAGTTCGTCAGTCATCGGAGCGACCCAGCAGTAATCATCGCGATAGCCTTCCTTCCAGCACTCGTCCGTGGGGATGTAGCCCGGCGCCCCATCTCCAAAGCCCGCCATGACAACAAAGGACCCCGGCCGCAACGCTTGTGCCATCAATTGATAGCCGACAAAGCTCTCCGCGGGCAGAACTCCGAAAAACGCCTGTCCGTTGTTGAAATCGAGACATGGTACCTCGATCGGTCGACCAGCCGCCACGCGCTCCCGCCAGCTTAGCCCCAGAGCGGCCGAAATCCGTCGCCACCGGGTTTCTTTACTGTCTGCCAGGATGGCTCGCATACGATCGAGGGCAAAATCTCCTTCGTCTCGTGGGGGCAGAAAAAGCGGGGCGTATCGACAAACCACAGACTCCAGCGGGTAACGTTGGGTATCGTTCCATGCCCGCACCATTGCCTGATATAATCGGTCTGCGAGTATGGGCCGATTGGCGGGGTCACCTGTGTTGTACTTCCCTGCCGTGACGTCCCCCGCACACCCCGTGAAATAGATCTGCATTACCCGCGGATCGTCTTTTTGCCGCCGTGCCCGCGCGATCCCCGGAAAGTCTGCCGATACCTGCCCCTTGCCGTAATAACTCATCGGATGGACGGCGTAACAACTCCACGCCACAATCGGCTCGTCGCCATCCCAGAGACTCAGTGTCTTTAACCAGGGGTCGATCTCTCCTTCCGGATAGTCTCCATAAGTCGCGCCGCTTGCGCTACTTCGGCCCCAGTGAATTCGGCCATCGGGCATCACGATTTTTCGATTAGAAGCGATCCTCTCGACCTGGGCTTGACCGATCCCCAGATGTGTCACTCGTCGCGCTTTCTTGAGTGACTCTTTCAAAGCCGCCGTCACCCGGTTGACTGCCTCTTCAAAAAACTTTGGGTCGCAATGCCATCCCTTTAGTCCATACTGGTCCAGTAACTCCTGTGCGCGGAGATCAAAAATCGGCGCATCGTGTTGATGCACACAGGCCAGCAGTACGCGTTGACGGGTTGTCCCGGCGGCCGAGGCCAGGGCTTCTCGAAAGCGAATATCCGCCTCGTTATTGCACTGGCACCAATCCAGAGCAACCACCACAATGGGAAAGGTCTCTCTTTTCCCCGCAGGAATCGGCTCCAATCGATCGGTTCCCGGAACAATCACCCCAACTGGCCGCAAAACAAAACCTTTGGCGTACAAAGGATCGAGGATTTCCTTCGCATCTGAAACCCCGCCACCCATGCAAGCATGACCGACAGGAATCGTGATGTCGGCCTCAAAGCAACTGACCTCCCAGGCGAGGGGCAGGGCTTGAGCGAGGCCCGTTGCCGAGGATATCCCAAGAACGAATGTTGCGATGACAATGATCCAAAGACTTTTCTGGCTATTCATAACCCGCTCGCCCTACGTTCCATTGACCAAGTGCAATGCCTCCACAACGGCAAAAAACACGACAGGACCGACAGAATATCGCATCATCCTACAAGAAAAGCAAACGCCTCTTGTTGTGAACTTTGCCCCACATTTTACTTCTTGTGAACCAGCGGCTTAAGAGGCGTCGTCAGGATGCCCATCGAGCGGGTGGACATGGGCCATCGCACGTGTTGGATGACTCGATACCACAATGGCACCGCCATTTGCCACAGGTTCCAGGACCAATGCGAACGCGTTTCCCGCGGGTGGGGGACAACTCACGACTGGCTCCCATAATCCTGGGATGAGGGATAATCCGATTTCCTCGCGAGACCATTTAACGTTGGATCGGCTCCAATGTCGTCTCAAGGGACGGCAGATTGCAAATTGGAAGTCTTCGTAACTCGGCAAGCCAGTGATCAAACGGGATCCGGAGCAAGTCACTATCAGGCTCCTCCCAGGCCAGGACTGCTGCCTGGGCCACGGATGGCAAGCTCACGTCCAGCGAATCCCATGTGGTCGCCAATACACCCAGCAAATCCAGCTCTTTCGCCTGATTGACCAGACTGATGGTGTTTCTGCGACTCTTCCAGGGACACACAACGACACGAAATCCCTTCTTTTGGAAATACCGTGGGATTGGCCAGTCACCAACGACATCATAGTTCCAGGCGGCGATAATGACGTCGCGAGGTAGCTTCTCCAGCGCAAGGTGCGTGTTGTATGGAGGAATGCTTCCTGCCGGACCAGCACCTCCTACCTCGGGATCTCCCCTACGGACGAGCATATCATGCCACATAAGGACCTGGATCTTCCGATCCGCGAAGTATTGGTGAAGCTTCAACAGATGCTCGGCGGCCAACTCGTGAGGTTGTTTCTCCGGCGGTAAATCCAGCTTTACAGCACCCAGATGCCCCCAGGCTTCATCCATTCCAATATGAAAATACCGCACGTCCCCAAAAAGTTCCAGCAGTTCTTCGTAACGATCGAACAAATGGGAGTAGACCTCAGGATTGGCCAGCCGAAATGACCAGCCGTCAGCTTCAAACAAAGAGCGATATTGTGGAAAACGATCCAACACCACGTGTTCGCCGGACCGGCTCCGCATCCCACTGGCATGACCCCAGGAATTGAGCATCGGAACCATGTCCAAATGGAGGGCTTGCCCCAAGCGAATCAGTGGCCGTATCTGTTCCGGGGAATAGGCATGCGTATAGGCTATTTCGGGGTGGCGACTCGACTTCAGTGACGCCCAGGGTTCTATCACGACCGTATTGCATTTGAATCGGGCTGCCCACAAGATTGCCTGGCGAATGGCAGCAAGCTCCGTGTTGGGAAAAATACACAGGTGAACCCCACGAAAACGGAGCTGTGGCCAATCACAGATGCATACTCCGGGAAGCCACATTCCCGCTGAAGACCCCATCTTGCCCCCCAGTCCCTCATTGTTTCCCTGGCAATTCGCCTCCGAATTCGTCGAGGTCTCGATGTGTTCCCCAGCAGTTGACTCTTTCTCCTTGGACACCGCCTGCATCAATTGCAGAAGGGTTAAGCACCCATACCAACAACCCTGCGGTGTGGCTGCCAACACTGTGGCTTTCTCCCGAGAGACCGTGAGAATGTATCCTTCCTCAGGATTGCGCGGGGGTGGCCATTTCACCCACGGCGAAAGCTCCCTAACCTGCTGTGTCCCCTCTGCCGAATCACTCATTACCAACTCGATCACACCATCTTCAAGCTCGTCGTGCTTGGATGGAACTTCAAGTTCCTCACATTCCGTCTCGCCATTCTTCGGCGTAACCTTGGCCTCAGCGGATTGGGCTGTCACGACAACAATGTTAGGCCGCAGACCATAAAGTCGCCTCATTTCCTCGCACAGGACTCGACCAACCTGGGCTAACTCAGCCGAAGTGACCCGAATCGTGGGAAAAGGTCCTATTTGCAGCTTATCGTCGGTCCATCGAATCTGTTTTGGTGCTGGTGTGAGGAGAACCCCTCCAGGGGGCATTGTTCCGTCTTCTGCCCGAGATGATGGTGCCACAATCAGGCACACAAGAAGAATCATCCACCGCGCGTTCGCCATCATGAGCCCTTCCTGATTAAAAGGAATCATACGATTGGCATCATTCGTAGGGGTGTACAACTCGACACGTCATCCCTTGAGCCACCCTTCGTCCCACAGAGTGACCAGACGTCCTTGCCAAGGCCCATTGTTCTTGTGCCACAGCGGCCTTCGGTGACACGGACCTGATCAAAAGCATTATTCTCACAAAAAAAAGACAGCGCGGACAACCCAAAGAGCCTATCGGAAGCGATCTGTCTCTTTTTCCGAAACGAATAAACCACAAACGGATGATCGGACTCGAATCAAATTCCGTAAGTGACGCTACAGATAATACTTCCGACAGGTCCGGCCACTCTGGTGGCACACAATCCGGCACACTTGGCAGGCAATCACGATGCAACAGCCCGCGGGAGAGTACCGACTCGGTCGCATCCTCGGGTAAAAATGAAGGTTATGAAAGTGGACCCTTATATCCCGTCACGTCTCAGTTTTCGGGTAGAGATACTCCAGTTTGATGCGAGCATCCGCGGTGGTGAATTGCCAGGCAATCCCGGTTTGGCTGGCGTTCCGCCGACTGGCCCAGGCAATGCAGCGCGCTTGCACGGCCTCCTGTGAATCGGCCGGGCTCGGTAAACCCCTGGCGGGTAAGAACGCTCAGCTCCACTTCCGCCACGTTCAGCCAACTGCCGTGTTTCGGCGTGTAAACAAACTCAAGGCGGCGAACGTACTGACGAGCCCGCTCCGCTGGGAACACCTCGTAAAACACCCCATTCGTGTGCGTGTTCAGGTTGTCACAGATCAGCGTGATCCGCTCACAGTCCGCGTAACGCCCGGCCAAAAGCGCCGACGCCTCCCACGCTTAGTCGCTCTTGGTCCTAAAAACTGACGAACCTTTTCCACCGTCTGCGGCCGGCAGCCGAACGCTTCGGCAATGCGTTAGTCTGTCCAAGCCGGACCGTTCGCGTCCGCCTTCAGCAGAATCTGAGCGCGACGGACCTTACGGCTCGTTGCCTGCAGCTTGCGAATGACTTCCTGACATTTCTGACGTTCCTCCTCGGTCAGCCGGACAATATACTTCTTTCGCACGGCAACCCTCCTTGGCGAAACGGAACGGAAACGACCACCGATCCTATCCCATCCCACCCACCCAACAGACTCCCAGAATTTTCCTGTGACGGAAGACTAGTGACGCCACGTGGCCAAGCGACACCGGGCACGACAAGCGTGCCCCTCCGAATCATTTTTCGGAAGGACCCGCTTGTCGGGTCCGTTTATCAACGTTCGATGATGAATTGCCTTTCAGCGGGGACTGAAGTCCCGCGCTGAAAGCGGGGCTGAAACCTCGCACTCCATGGAGTGCGGCGATTCATCGCCGCTTTTCGGTGAAGGCTTTAGCCTTCACCACCGTGCCCTCGGCCTGGATGGAACCAGGGTGACCGGCCGGGCGGCACCCGATCCTGTAATCCACACAATGGAGGGACCCGCTCGTCGGGTCCGCTCTTGCAGGTTCGATTATCCATTTCATCTCACCGGGCACGACAGGCGTGCCCCTCCGATCCTTTTTCGGACGGACCTGCTTGTCAGGTCCCTTTTTTCGAGATGGATGGTCTGTTCCATTTCATCGTGCACGGCAAGGGTTCACGGGTAGGTTCAATTCATGCTCATCAATTGAACGTCGCATTCGGTAGGGACAATTCATGAATCGCCCCTAGCAGCGTTACACACATTGCGAAAACACATTGGCCCGGGCAATTCATGAATTGTTCCCTACGACACGTTGGGCCTTTTCGCCCTCACAGCTCCAAACGAAAACTAAGGATCAGTCAGACGGATGCCGGCTGCTTGGAGATACCTTGGCAAGTGAAGTGACGGCTGTCGCACTGTGGCGTAGAAAGGGAGCATCCTATGGCAAGTGTAGCAAAAGACGGCAAGGGCTGGCGTATCCAATTTGTGGCGCCGGATGACAATCGAAAAACGCTCTGCCTTGGCCGTGTGGCCAAAAAGACGGCGGAGAGTATCCGCGTCCACGTGGGGGCGTTGTGGCGGCCTGCATCAGCGGCTTACGGTACAGACAGCCACTGCCACTTCGCTGAATACCATCGGTCTGGCCCTCCAGAAGAAACTTGCCAAGGTGGTGCTGGAGTCCTGGCCCAGGTTGTGGCACAACCTGCGGGCAAGCTGCGAAAGCGACCTGGCCCAGGCCTTCCCGCTGGCCGTAATCACCAAGTGGCTGGGAAACTCCCCCTCCATCGCGTTACGGCGTTATTTGGACCCCGCGGATGCAGCATATGCCCAGGCTCTCAACTGGATGCCGCCCCATGAAAGTGGGCAAATGAACACCGGAAGTGTTCAAACGAACAGTCGCACGGAATCCGGTGCGCGGGTGGCAGAAAAAGCAGTGCAGAACATTCCCGCACTGGTTGACAAGATAGTGAAAAGCGAATCACAAAACCTGTTCAATCGCCACGTTATGCAACTCGGTGCGCGTCGTAATTTATTGCTGCAAACTAACTTAATGGAGATGATCGGACTCGAACCGACGACCTCCTGCTTGCAAAGCAGGCGCTCTCCCAACTGAGCTACATCCCCACGCTACCCCAACATGAAATGAGCCAACAAGGACCACGTGTAAGCCCCTGTCAGCTTTTTGACGCTCGGCTGATTTTTTTAGTTAGTCAATTGAACACCACAAGAGATTTCGAAGCGGCACGCCACACACAGCGCCGCAGTGCGCGCACCTGGACTCGAACCAGGGACCTCGTCCTTATCAGGGACGCGCTCTAACCAACTGAGCTATGCGCGCGTTTTTCTTCACAATAATTAACTAACGAAGCACCTACTCCAAAAACCAAGCTACCCCCGGGCAATCACGCCAATTCTGAGTTTTCCGGACAGGTTCGTCAACATTATCCCAGCCTATCAAATTGGGGTTGGCAACCCTTCGGAAAAAGTTTTCTCCGTCTTCGCTGCTCGGTTGAGTCTTTCACCGCTTATCATCAGAGGCGTCCGGCGGCCTCTGATCCCGGATGCGTGATCCACATCCTCTCCTTCGCGTTTCGCGAGCCTCAAACACGTCGGTCGCGTGCATTTCATTTTCCTATTGTAGCCTTGGCCGGGAGTGTGTAAAGTCCGGGATAGGCCTTGCCAGTCCGGCCCCCCGGCATGGCCGAGATGCTTGGGAAACTTGGATCAAACGCGGGGTTGAGCGGTTCCCTAGAACACGACCGATCTACAAGCCAGAGGTTCCCGTAAACATACGGCTTGGGTGAGAGATACCGATCCGCAAGGAGGTACACAATGACTCTGCGGCAGCGTCCGTTGATGCTTTCGAGTCTCACTCTCGCTTTGATGGGAGTTTTGTCCGGGTCTGCCCGGCTCGAGTCGGCCCCTCCCACCGTGGAACAGACACTGCAACTTAAACCGATACAGCCAGGAGTGGAGATCGATACCCCCACGAAAGAGGAAATGGCGCAATGTACCGTCGCTGCGGAGAAGATTGGGAAAGATGTGGGCTGGGTTGTCAAAGACGGTCGTGGCTATGTTCTCCGGCGGTTCCTGGACACAAATGGTGATAATCGGGTGGATACCTGGTGCTATTTCCACAACGGGCTGGAGGTGTATCGGGATATCGACTCCAACGGGGATGGCAAAGTCGATCAGCATCGGTGGCTGACCACGGCGGGAACCCGTTGGGCGATTGATAGCAACCAGGACGGGGTCATCGATCGTTGGCAACAGTTATCCCCGGAAGAGCTTGCGGAGGAAGCTGTTCGGTCTCTGGTCACCAACAACCCGGGAAGGTTTCAATCTCTGTTGCTGACCTCGAGCGAACTTGCTGGACTCGGTCTGAGTGCGGAAACCGAATCCGAGATCAAGAAGCTGCTTGCCCAGGCGGGGGCTCAGTTCGCGGCAGCGGCCACGAAGGCGTCTTCGCTGGGGGCCGTTAAGTGGGTTCAATTCAGCGGACATCGGCCGGGTGTCGTACCGGCCAGTGCCGATGGACCGAAGACCGATCTGGTCGTTTATGAAAATGCCCTCGCTTTTGCCGAGACGGACAAGGGCACGGTGCAATTTCTGTTAGGGACGGTGATTCAGGTAGGGTCCACCTGGAAACTGGTCACCGCTCCGCAGCTCATTGAGGATCAGGCGGTGCTGGCTTCTGCCGCCAATCTCTTTTTCCGTCCGCCTGCCGTGGTGCCTTCCCAGTCCGAGGCGACCGCTGGGGTTACTGAAGAGATGCAGAAACTGCTCGATGAGCTGGAAAAACTGGAGGCCGCCGCAAAAGAAGCACAAACCCTGGAACAGCAGGCGGCCCTCAACGCCAAGCGTGCTGATATTCTGGAGGCGTTGGAAGCACAGAGCGAGCGTCCCGAGGACAAGGCGATGTGGATTCGTCAGTTGGCTGACTTTGTGTCGGCGTCTGTCCAAGCGGGGACGTATCCACAGGGGGCGGAGCGCCTGGCCGCTCTTTATGCCCGGCTCAGTAAGGATCTCGCCAGGCGGGAGCTTGCCGCTTACGTGCGGTTCCGCCAATTGACAGCCGAGTACTCGCTGGCTCTTCAGGCCCCCGGGGCGAGCTACGACGCTCTGCAGAAGAAATGGGCGGAGAACCTTCAAGAATTCTTGAAACAATATCCTGATGCGCCTGACGCAGCGAGTGCTCTGATGCAGTTGGCCATCGGAAGAGAGTATCTGGATGACGTGGAAGGGGCGAAATCGCTGTATCAAGAAGTTGTGAAGCGGTTTCCCAACGCGCCGGAGGCACCAAAGGCTCAGGGGGCGCTGCGGCGCCTGAGCTCGGAAGGTCAGGTCCTCGAATTCCGAGGGAAAGACCCGCAAGGTGGTACTGTCGATCTGGCTGCGTATCGTGGAAAGGTGGTGTTGCTCCACTACTGGGCAAGCTGGTGTGAGCCGTGCAAGACCGACATGGCCATTCTGAAGGACCTGATCACACGCTACGGTGGCAAATTGGCAATTGTGGGGGTCAACGTGGATACCCGACTGGAAGACATGCAGGCCTACCTGGCGGAAGCCCGATTGAGTTGGCCGCAGATTTACGAACCGGGGGGATTGGAAAGCCGTCCGGCTGTCGAGCTTGGAGTCGTCACATTGCCGCTCATGATCCTCTTGGATGATCAGGGACGGGTCGTCAATCGGAATGTCACCGCGGCCGAGCTGGAACGGGAACTCAAGCGGGTCATTAAGTAGTGTTTCCGCGCGTTGGTCGCCGATCGACAAGCACGCACGTCCGCGCTGGCCGAAACTGCCGAGCAGGATAAAATGCGGTAAGTCAGAGAAAACGCAGCGGACGAACATGTGATCTTCTGCCTGGAGAATAGAGAATGCGACGGGATCCGTATTGGGCGGCCGTTGGTCTTTGCGTACTGTGCAGCATATTTTGGAACGACCTGACGCCGAATAGGGCAGGGGAGCGAGGGACCACGCCGCCGGTGGTTCAACTCGTTTCTGGCAATGGCCCAGCCACATTTTCGGCTGTCGGAGCTGAGGCACCCGAGCCATCGGATCTGGCCGAAGCTGGGTCGTTTCCAGGCGCGAGACGTGCCGGGCCGGAGAGTCTTCGCGAGCGTCTGTGGGCTCGGCGTGAGGCACTTCGCGAGTGGAGAGATCGTTCGCGGGAAACAATGCGGAACGATTCTCAGAGGTCGTCTGCGCCGGTGGGAGAGCGTGGGGCGGAGTTGCGAAAGCGGCTGGAAGACATTGTTCAGCAATTGCGGCAGCGAATCGCAGGGAGTTCCCCTGCACCTCGTGCAGAGGGCCTGGGAATGCCGGAAGAACGTTTTCCGCCGACTTTCCAAGCTGCACCTGGTGCCGGAAAGTCAGACGCCCCGCAGACTGCGAAGCCAGACCCGTCAAATCAATCCGCCCCCATGGGACCGGAATTGGTGATACCGGGCACCGCACCGGTCATTCAGTCGGCGCGTTTGGCCGATGGCTCTGGTCCATCGAAACCAGAACAGTCGGCGGCTGGTTCACAAATCCCCGACAAACCGGTTGCTGCTCAACCGACGGGGCAAGTCAAACAGTCGGAACCGGCTGCGATGGCCAATTCGGAAGAGAAAGCCGAGTCCAGGTCAGCTCCGCAAAGTGGCTTAGGGGGTTGGTTTACCGGGATGTCGCAACTCTTTGGTAAGCCCACCCTATCTTCGACCGGCAATGGTAAAGTCAACCCGGGATCATCGGACCAAAAGCGACAGGCAGAGCGAGAGAATCGGCGAGAGTCGTCTGCGGCCAGACCCCTGGAAAAAAGAAGTCTTGCTGACATCAGGCGGCAGATTCTCACACAGCAGCAGGGCGGTCGGGAGAAATAATTCTCCAGGAGCAGCGGGTTGTGTATCTGGCGTGTTCTCTCCTCAAGACTCAGAAGCAGGCTCCTTTTGGCTCAACTCAGGAGGCGCCCGCCCTCAACAGGAAGTGAAATGCCTGTGACGTAATCGTTATCGATGAGGAACAATACTGCTGCGGCCACGTGTTCTGGGCGACCCTCACGTTTCAAAAGCGTGCTCTTAATCGCCTCAATCCGTTCGTGCTCAGCGAGATTTTCCGGCATCATCACCGGACCTGGCAGGATGCAATTGACGCGAACGGCAGGATTTCGGTGAGCCAGCTCCACGGCGAGGGTTCTGGTCAGGGTGGGAATGCAGCCTTTGGATAGGAAATAAGCGGCATAATTGAGGTAAGGGCGCTTAACGGCCCAGTCACCGATTGTGATAATCACGCCTCCCTCTCGCTGGTTGATCATGGCCAGTCCGGCCCGGTAACAGCACCAGAACGTCCCCATCGCGTTGACCTGGAAGTGTCGTATCACGTCGTCGGCTTTGAGGGATTCAAGAGGAGTGGGAATCCAAATGGCGGCCGCCGTCACGAGGACATCGATTCGTCCAAAGCGGTCCAGTATTTGATCAAACATCCTGTCCACGGAAGAAGTATCCGCGAGGTCCGCCTGGAATAATTCCGTGGTGATCCCCGCGGCTGCGCATTCGTCGCGGAATGCCTCCGCGTCCCGGCGGGACTCCCGGTAGTGGAGCGCCAGCGCATAACCGCGCTCGGCCAGCGCCCGGGCTACCACCTGGCCCACGCGTTTTTTACCGGCCCCAGTCACCACTGCGACGCGGGAATTGCGGGGAAAACTTTCCATGGACTGGCCTCCTTCGTTTGTTGGCTTCTCCTGCACTTGGCCCGGATCCTGTGCGCAACCTCTCAGGCTGAAAGATTTTCAAATCCACCGGATCGGGTCACATTCAGCCTGTGATGCCCATATCTCGACTTGCGGAAAGCGCTCTTGGAGGAGATGGGCCAGGTGTTCCACGCCCAGCCTTTCACTTTGATAATGACCGATCATGCACAACCCAATTTGAAGGAATTCGGCCTCCACACAAGTATGAAAACGGGTTTCACCCAGTACAAAGGCCTGACAGCCGGCCTGGTGCGCATCCCTGAGGAGTTCACCAGCCGCTCCGCAACCGATGGCCACCCGTTCTACGGGAAGGCGTGGCGTGCCCGCTACGGAAATGTGCTTCAAACCGAAGACGGTCTTCACATACTGGGCAAATTCCAAAAATGGTCGCGGTTCGGGAAGAATTCCTAGACGCCCTGTCCCCAGGGAAGGCTCCGCGGGCAACGGTCGAAGAGGCCGAATGTCTGTGAGCTTCAACCGCTCCGCCAAAAGTTGATTTATGCCCTGTGCGGCAGAATCGAACGAGGTATGAGGTGAAAATACCGCAATCTTTTGAGCGGCCAGTTGCCACAGTATCCAGCCTGACAATGTTTCTGTGGTGATAGCCTTCAAAGGTGTGAAAGGCACCGGGTGGTGACTAATCACCAGGTCAGCCCCTTTCTCGATTGCTTCAGCCACCGTTCTTGGCGAAAGCGTGAGGCACGTCATGAGCCGACCGACGGCTCGCGCGGGGTCGCCCAGCAGCAGGCCGGTGTTGTCCCAGCTTTCTGCAAGGTCGGGCGGACAGATCTCCCGGCAGGCACTGCAGAGGTCTGCGACGGTCGGTTGAGGGGTCATAAGGCGGCTCCGTCAGGAAAACCGTAATGCACATGCGGTATTTTTCGTTTAATAAGAGATACGATTTTCGTCCTATTATGTTCCCTCCGGAAGTATGGGGGCAGATGGACCTAAGGCTGATTCCTGCGTCGCCGCGTGGAAGAATTATCGTCCATTCAGCGGGTAGGCGGGAAGGCTGGGATGGCTATCGGCGCGCCAGACGGCTCGGTCGCACCAGCTAGATTTCCATTATTGGTCCGATTTTTGTGCGATGAGCCTGGCAGGTGGTCCAGGGGGCATATTGATTTGTGGAAGCTGCCGCTGTCTGGGGGCGAACGAGGGGGCAAAACCCTGTCCTCGCCGTGTTTTCGCCAATAAGGGACGCCGATCGCGGCAAGGTTTGGAGGTGGAGGACATTCAGTCCGGAGGCACGCTGCTGTCTCGTGTTTAGCCCGCCGTGGGGGCGATTCATGGATTGCCCCGGCAAGACGTTGGACCTGTTACTTTTCCCGGATGTTAACGAAAAATCGGGGCAAGTCCGTTGGAAAAACGTGTTGACGCCCAGCCGTGTTGGTGCTAAGTTGCGAATTCGTGTGAAGTTGTGATGCAAAGTGCCGTTTTTCGGACACGGTTGGCAGATCATCTTCACAACAGGGCGTGACGAAAAGCCTACAATAAAAGTAGGATTTGGCGGATTTTTATCTTAGGGAGCTTTTTGGCGCGGCTTTTGCATCAGCCTGCCAGACTGCGCGAAATCTCTGCCTTGTGATACAATCGGGGCGCGGACCGTGCCTGTTGGTCAGAGGACGCGTAGCCGGCGCAGGTTCGTCTGGAAAGCCTGACCCGGAACGAGTACTTCAAGCAAGCAACCAAAGAAAGAATTTCCGTATAAAGCCATGGAACTTCTCGAACGACTGTGGGATTTTGCGACGGATACGTTTGTGGTGATTGGCCAGGCCGTGGACAGGACGCTCACGTCCCTGTTCGGCTCGGCCAATGCCCGCTATTTGCGGAAACTCCAACCCAAGGTTCAGGCCATCAATGACCTGGAACCTCGTTATCAGAAAATGACCGATGCGGAACTCCGCGAGCAGACGGACAAGTTCCGCAAACGTCTGGAAGCCGGCGAGACTCTGGACGACCTTCTCATCGAGGCCTTCGCGGTCTGTCGGGAGGCATCGCGACGGGTTTTGGGGATGCGGCATTTTGATGTGCAATTGATGGGAGGGATGGTCCTTCACGCCGGGGCCATTGCAGAGATGGTGACTGGTGAAGGGAAGACCCTTGTGGCAACGCTCCCGGCCTATCTCAATGCACTGGAAGGGAAGGGGGTCCATGTCGTCACCGTCAATGACTACCTCGCTCGCCGCGACATGGAATGGATGGGCCCACTGTACATGTTCCTCGGGTTGACTGTCGGCGCCATCCAGCACGACATGGGAGCGGTGGAGCGTCAGAAAGCGTACAGTTGCGACATCACGTATGGAACCAACAACGAGTTCGGTTTCGACTACCTCCGCGATAACATGCGGCTGGCCGCTAAAGGCGACCCTCGCTATCCGCCGGAGTATCAGCAGGTTCAAAGGCGGCTCCACTACGCCATTATCGACGAGGTGGATAATATCCTCATCGACGAAGCGCGAACCCCGCTCATTATCTCGGGTCCTGCCCACGATGATATTTCGCGATACAAGCGGGCGGATCAGATTGCCCGGCAGCTCATTCGAGATGTGCACTTTGTGGTCAATGAAAAGGATCATACCTGCCACCTGACGGAGGAAGGCATCCGCAAGGCGGAGGAACTGGCGGGGGTTGAAAGCTTTTACACGGCCGGCAATCTGGAATGGCCTCACCTCATCGATAACGCTCTGAAAGCCCACCATCTCTACAAGCGCGACGTCCACTACGTCGTGGAAAACAACCAGGTCATCATTGTCGATGAGTTCACCGGTCGCTTGATGTATGGGCGGCAGTGGAGCGACGGTCTGCATCAGGCGGTGGAGGCCAAGGAAGGTGTTCCCATCAAGGAAGAAACCCAAACGCTGGCCACCATCACCATCCAGAATTTCTTCCGCCTGTATGACAAAATCTGCGGAATGACGGGAACGGCCATGACGGAGGCCAACGAATTCTGGAAGATCTACAAGCTGGAAGTGGTGGCCATTCCCACGAACAAGCCGCTCCGCCGCATCAATTACCCGGACGTCATCTACCGCACCGCCCGGGAAAAATACAAAGCGATTGTCGACGAAATCGAACGCATGCACAAATGGGATACGGTTTGGTATTCCCGCTACGAATACGAAGTGGGACAGATTTTAGAGGAGGGCGAGGAGGAAATTGTCTTCCGCACCAAAGAAGGCGAGCGGAAGGTCATCCCTCGTTCCAAGATTCATAACATCGAAAAGAAGGGGCGGCCCATTTTGGTGGGGACGGTCTCGGTCGAGAAGAGCGAAATGCTCTCGGAGATGCTCACAAGGCGGGGAATTCCGCACCAGGTCCTCAACGCCAAACACCACGCGCGGGAAGCGGAAATCATTGCCCAGGCCGGACGAAAAGGAGCGGTCACGATCGCCACCAACATGGCTGGTCGTGGAACCGACATCATATTGGGTGGCAATCCCGAGGCCAAAGCCTGGTCCATTCTTCAGCACAAGTACCGCAGTCGTTTGGACGTGCCGCGCGAAGAGTGGGAAGCGCTTGTTAAGGAAATCGAAGAAAAGGAGCAAATGAAGGCCGAGGGGCGAGAGGTAGCTCGGCTGGGCGGCCTTCATGTGATCGGTACCGAGCGGCACGAGTCGCGGCGGATTGACAATCAGCTTCGCGGACGTGCGGGCCGTCAGGGAGATCCAGGGAGCAGCCGATTCTTCCTGTCCCTGGAAGACGATCTGATGCGCATTTTCGCGGGCGATTGGGTGAAAAACATTCTCACCCGACTTGGCATGGAAGAGGGGCAGGCCATCGAAAGCCCAATGGTGACGCGCCGTATCGAAGCCGCCCAGAAAAAAGTGGAGGAACGGAATTTTGAAATCCGCAAGAACCTGCTCGAATACGATCAGGTGATGGACGAGCAGCGGAAACGAGTGTACGGCTATCGACAGAAGATCCTGGAAGGGGCGGATTGCCGGTTGCTCATCCGCGAAATGATTCGGGAGCAGATCGAAAAAAATCTGAACACCTTCCTGGACAAGAATTACGGGGCAGAGACGTTCGCCCAATGGATCAGCAAACAACTTTCAGTGGAATTCCGGGCACGGGAGTTCCGGGGGATGGATTTTCCCACCGCAGAAGCCTATGCCCGAGACCACGCCGAGCGAATGGCCGAAAGCCAGATTTTCGACCTGATCGAGGAAAACCTGCCTGAGGAAGCCGAGGAAAGCGACTGGAACTGGGAAGCCTTGACCAAATCGGTGAACACCCGGTGGCGTCTCAATCTTAAAGAGCGGGATTTGCGGCGGATTCCCCGCGACCAGCTTTCCGAATTCCTCATCGAAAAGGCCCAGGAGTCGATTCGCACCGTTGATTTAAGCGAGGGAGCCAAATTCCTCGATCCTGACTTCGGACTCAAGTCGGCGATTAACTGGGTCCGCAGCAAGTTTGGGATCGAGCTTACCCTCGAGGACCTCCGCGATCGGGAACCGGCGGCCGTCAAGGATTATGTCTATGAAGCGGCCCTCAAAGCCTATCGTCAGAAGGAAATCGAACTGCCGCTAAGGGTGGGGCTGAGCCGATTCGTGACACAAGACGCCCTGGGACGAAGAACGTACGATCGGGAAACGCTGGCGCGATGGGCGAAGGCACGCTTTGGTCTGGAATTGACCGAGGAAGACCTGCGGCAGCGATCGTGGGAAGAAATTTCCGCCCTTTTGTGGGAAGCCAGTGAGCGTGACTATGAAAGGACGGAGACCCTTCGCGCCGAAGGCGAATCCTTGCTTGCGAGTCTGTTCGAAGGGAGTGGCGAGGATGCAAGGGCGAAATGCCCGCGCAACCATCCCCGGCTTGTGGAATTCTGCCGCTGGGTTCATGAACACCTGGGGATGGAACTGACTCCTGACGAAGTCAGCCGCATGGAACGTCGCGATCTGGAATGGAAATTCCGCGACGCCTTCAACGATCGCTATTCTCCCGAAATGCGGCAATTGGAGCGATTCCTCGTGCTTTACACGCTGGATAGCGCCTGGAAGGACCACCTGTTGGTCATGGATCACCTGCGGAGTGCTGTGAGCCTGCGGGGCTACGCTCAGGTGGATCCCAAGGTGGAATACAAGCGCGAGGGAATGCGGCAATTTGAACTGATGTGGGAGTCGGTGGCCCGTCGCGTGACGGACCTCATCTACCGCATGGAACAACTGGATGACCGGTTCGTGCGCTCGCTGTGGCGGGAGACGCGGGCGGTTCACGACAGCACCACATCGAGTTCAGCCATCCAGGAAACGATGAAGGAGCAGCAGGAAACCATTGATTCCACACAACAGACGGGAGGCAAACGCCAGCCCATCCGCAAAACAGGCCCGGATGTGGGTCGAAATGATCCTTGCCCATGTGGTAGTGGCAAGAAATATAAACACTGCTGCATGCGGAACCGCGGCGCTGCCTGAGAATATGCCCACGTGCGGTGATGATCGGGGCACCAGTCGCGGCTTCTCGATCAGACTAAAATGGAATCGAAATTGAGCGGGGTATTTTGATGTGACCACGGTTTGCGGGGAAAGGAGGCCCCGATGATCTCATTCATGGATCTTGCCTACCTTGCCGGGTTAGGCCTGCTGTCGCCGATCTGGGTTTGGCGACTGTTGAGGCATCCCCAGAAGTATCGGCAGGGATGGCGGGCCAAGCTGTGGGGCGACGTGCCTCCGCGAGAAAATGCTCAACCATGCCTGTGGTTCCATGCGGTGAGCGTCGGGGAAGTCAATCTCCTGAGACCACTCCTGGTCGAGGTCCAGCGCCGACTCCCGCATGTGGATATTCGACTCAGCACCACAACCCGCAGCGGCTTCGAAGTCGCAAACAAAAAGTACGCGGAATTGGCCCCCTTTTTTACACCTTTCGATTGGAGCTGGGCTGTTCGCCGCGCCGTGGAGCGTATTCACCCATCGGTGCTCGTTTTGACTGAGCTCGAGATCTGGCCCCAGCTCATCGCGGAGGCCAAAAACGCCGGCGCCCGGGTTGCCGTGGTTAATGGTCGCCTGAGTGACCGGAGCTTTCGCGGTTATCGAGCGGCCATGCCGTTTCTGAGATCAACCTTTCAGAAACTTGATACGGTCGCCGCCCAGGATCAGCGTACAGCCAAGCGATTCATCGCCTTGGGTGTGCCCCCTGACCGGGTGTTTGTCACGGGATCGTTGAAATTCGACGGCGCCGAGTGTGATCGCGGCAATCCCCACACTCAGTCGCTACGGGAACTGGCGCGGATAGCTCGCGACGAAACGGTGTTTCTGGCAGGGAGTACCCAGGAGGGCGAGGAGGCCGCCGCACTGGAGGTGTTTCGGCGATTAGCGCCGACTTTTCCGCACCTGCGACTCATCCTCGTGCCACGCCATCCAGAGCGGTTCGACAGTGTCGCCGAGTTGCTTCGCGCAAGTGGTCTGCCGTGGCTGCGACGTTCCGAGCTTGCTCCGGACCGTTCTCTGCCGGTGCATTGGCCCCATGGACAGCAAACAGAAGCCGAACCGGCGTTCGACCGTCGAAGTCACCTTCACATATCATCTGGGTCGCCGCGGAGTTGTTCGTTGCGGCCTATCATCCTGGTGGATACCGTGGGAGAATTGAGTGCCTGGTGGGGCCTGGCGGATATCGCGTTTGTGGGAGGAAGCTTCGGGAACCGAGGGGGCCAGAACATGCTGGAACCGGCTGGCTACGGGGCCGCGGTCAGCTTTGGTCCCAACACGTGGAATTTTCGGGACATTGTGAAATCGCTGCTGGAGGCGGAGGCCGCCGTCGTCGTGCACGATGCCCGGGAGCTCGAAGCTTTTGTCCGGCGGTGCCTGGAAGATCCCACTTACGCCAATGAACTCGGCCAGCGGGCACAAAATCTGGTTCTTTCGCACCGGGGGGCCACCACAAAAACCTTCGAAATCCTGCGACGCTTGCTGTTTGCGGAAGAAAAGGAAGCCGGTTTCACACTTCGGCGTTCGGCGTGAAGAAAGGGCAGCAGGGTTGCGGTAGCAAAAACATTTGCGGTCAATCAGCCCACCTTTGACTCGCTCGCTTCGAATTCCTTGCGGACCTCCTCCGGCACCGGTTGCACCTGTCCAGAACGATCGACAATCGCCAGCGTCACATTCCCGCGGCAAAGAAGGTCTCCATCACGGTACAGCAGGTATTCATGTTCAATTTTGTACGCCGTGACGCGTTTGACGATGGTTCGTAATCGCAGGAGGTCGTCGTACCGAGCCGGCTGGTAATAGCGGCATTCTGCGTGCACCACGACCACGTACAGCCCCCGTTCTTCCCACTGGCGGTAGTTTCCTCCGGAGGCGCGGAGCAACTCGGTCCGTCCCATCTCGAAATAAATGAAAACCCGGCTATGGTGCAAAAACCCCATCGGATCGCACTCGGGATACCGCACCCGGATTTCAATTTCATGTTCCCGAAGCATGAGCGTTCCTTTTCGTCCCATCAACAGAGGTGCAATCGTCGCAGCGTACCGAGAGGCGGCTGTCTCGCAAATGGCAGTGGAAGATTACCGCATATCGACGGTAGCCGAAATCGCCCGGCCAGATTGATCTTCAAGTCGGCACCGGAAAGGCCCATCCTCCGGTCGCCATCCGGGGATCACGAGCATCAGGTTGCCGCGGGCATCGAGTTTGACAGCAACACGGTACTGCTTTCCGTTGCTTCCTTCGATCAACCAGAAAAACGAGCCACCTCCCGGTGCTGTTCCCCCGCGGAATTGGTAATCCACGCTGAAGCCCATCATTGTTCCTTCCGGGCCCGTCATCGGCAGGGCCACGGCAGCGGAGAGCTGGACAGGGAGATCGGTCGGGTTGACGGGGCTGATCGGGGAGGCCCTCGAGGTTTGGCCACCAGAGGGCGGAGAGCCAGACAAAGGCTGGGGTAATGCCGCTGGGGAATTCGCGGCCGCCAGGTCCCCTGCTGGACCAGCAGGTGTCACCGCGGATTGTGGGGGTGGCGGAGCAATTTGCGGGGTTGTTTCACCTGTCACGCCCGATGTGTGACTGGCGATCGCCGGCGGCGGGGACGGCTTTTGCGGTGTCACGCGAAAGGCCGAGTCGTCCGCACCCTTCATGCATCCGTCTGCAAGCCCCAGCAGGCTGACAGCAAGGTAAAGCCAGTTCTTCTTTACTGACATGGTCAGCACCATTCGCGCTTGTGCCAGAGTAAAGGAACGGCCGACAGCCACTTTTATCAAAGGTTGGCGTAACATTCCGGCCACGATTTCAGTGTACGTCGATTCGGACGCCATTGGTATTCGGATGATACGCGATGCTGGAGATCAAACAGCTTGGGTGCGACTGGGGCTGGAAAGTCTCGCACGGCAGCGAAAGAAAACCGCCTGAAATTTTGAACAATGTGCCAGGCGAAAGCAAAAGGCGATCGAAATTGCCGAACCACTTTCCTGGCAATGAGTTGCGTCTTTTTCCGGGCAGACCGGCCGTGGGGACTCGAAAAACGTGTCGCACGCAGGTCACCATTTGATCGGCACTTACAACGACCAGGTTCGGGGCTTGACATCGGCCAGGATCGCGGTAAACTCTTACGCTATGTTGTGCATGCATTGACCATTGAATACAATAGATAGTGGCGAGATTACTTTGGCTTCGGCTATTACCCGCGGATGTTTGCTTTCCCCCCACAGGATGGGGTGATGCAACGAAGCTGATTGACCCAGGGGAGGCTGCGGCGTTTTGGATGAATTGGAACTGGATAGGATGGGTGGGCTCCGGATATGTGAGCGATCTTTTCAAACTGCGTAAGAATTGACACCGGAGCCGCATCGGTTGACTGGCAGGGCTTTTTGGCTGAAAGGTGCTCTCATCCGTGAAAGCAGTTTTCGGTGACCAATCGGTGGGGTTGAAGAGGCCGAGGGGACAGTGTACATTAGTACACTTGCATGCACGGACTCAACATACAAGTGTGTGGTTGTGCGGCGGCTGGCCGGAATCGCTCGGTGCGACCGCGAGGTATCAGGAAAACCCAAGCATCAGGAGGTGACTGCGATGGCACAGGAAAATCACGCTGCCCTTTCGCATAACTCGGTCGTCGAAAACAATGCACCAGTTCGGCCGGGGATTCGCGGGATCAGGATTGATCCTGTCTTTTGCCCTCCCGACGTTTCATCGCCGTTCGATACCGTCAAATGGACGCGTCGGACCGCTGTCATCAAAAGTGACACGGGAGGGGTCCATTTTGAACAGCCGGATTGTGAAGTGCCAGAGACGTGGAGCCAGCTGGCCACGAACATTGTCGCCAGCAAGTATTTTTACGGAGAGCTCGGCACGCCGCAGCGGGAATCCAGCGTACGGCAACTGATCCACCGTGTGTGCCGCACGATTGCCGATTGGGGAATCGCGGACGGGTATTTCGCCTCAGCGGAAGATGGAGAGCGGTTCTATCGCGAACTGGTCTGGTTGTGCCTGCATCAGTACGCGGCTTTTAACTCCCCGGTCTGGTTCAACGTGGGACTGTACCATCAGTACGGAATTAAGGGGGCCACATGCAACTGGCGATGGGATGCCAAAGAGGGCAGGGCTGTGCAGCCGGAAAACCCCTACGAGTATCCTCAGTCTTCCGCCTGCTTTATCCAAAGTGTGCAGGACAATATGGAAGACATCATGGAGCTGGCCCGAAGCGAAGCCATGCTTTTTAAGTTCGGCTCCGGAACGGGGACCGACCTCTCCACCCTCCGATCGTGTCGGGAAAAGCTCTCAGGCGGTGGCAAGCCCTCGGGGCCGCTTTCCTTCATGCGGGTGTACGATCAAATCGCCGCTGTGGTGAAAAGCGGAGGAAAAACCCGGCGAGCGGCGAAGATGCAGTCCCTCAAGGTGACGCATCCGGACATCCTGGAATTCATCGAGTGCAAGGCCAAGGAGGAGAAGAAGGCACGCATCCTCATTCAGAACGGCTATACACCCGAGGAGGCCTACAGCTCGGTGCTTTTCCAGAATGCCAATTTGTCGGTCCGCGTCACTGATGAATTTATGGAAGCGGTGGAGGCAGACCGGGAATGGGTCACCCATTGGGTGACCGATCCGACTCGCGAAGGTCCTCGCTACCGGGCGCGGGAGTTGATGCAAAAGATGGCCGAATCTGCCTGGAGCTGTGGTGACCCCGGCGTCCAGTACGACACCACTATCAATCGCTGGAACACCTGCCCGAATTCGGGCCGAATCAATGCCTCGAATCCCTGTTCCGAGTACATGTTCCTCGACGATACGGCGTGCAATCTGGCCAGCATCAACCTCATGAAGTTCCGGCGCGAGGATGGCACGTTTGACGCCGATCGTTTCGTCGCAGCCTGCCGGGTTATCTTCATCGCCCAGGAAATTCTCGTTGATCACTCGAGCTATCCAACGGCGAAGATCGCCAGGAACAGCCATCTGTTCCGACCGATCGGTTTGGGTTATTCCAACCTGGGCAGTCTGATTATGGCATCTGGCCTGCCCTATGATTCGGACGAAGCCCGCGGGCTGTGCGGTGCCATCACGGCCCTCATGCACGGGGCAGCCTGTCGGACGAGCACAGAATTGGCGGCGGCCGTGGGGCCGTTTGCGGAATTCGAGAAAAACCGGGAGCCGATGCTGCGGGTGATGGAACGCCACTGGGAAAAGGTGGAGGAGCTGGAACACGCTCCGGAATACCTCAAGAACGCCGCCCGAAAACTGTGGGATGAGGTTCTTGCCAACGGCAGGCGGTATGGATTCCGCAACGCGCAAATGACGGTGCTTGCGCCCACAGGCACGATCAGCTTCATGATGGATTGCGACACAACCGGTATCGAGCCGGATTTCGCGCTGGTTAAATACAAGCAACTGGCTGGTGGTGGCACATTGAAGATCGTCAATCAGACCGTTCCCCTGGCTCTGAAGACTCTGGGCTACTCAGAAGAACAGATCCGCGAGATCGTGGCGTTTATCGATAAGCACGACACCATCGAAGGGGCCCCTCATTTGAAGGCCGAACACCTGCCCGTTTTCGACTGTGCCACTCCACCACCAGGTGGGAAGCGGTACATCCACTGGAAGGCGCACATTCTGATGATGGCGGCCGCCCAGCCGTTCCTTTCGGGAGCAATCTCCAAGACCGTCAACATGCCCCGCGATGTGAAGCCCGAGGACATCGCCAACGCGTACATGGAAGGTTGGCGGTTGGGACTGAAAGCTCTGGCGGTCTATCGAGACGGCTCCAAGGAAGTGCAGCCGCTGGTCTCGAAGGCGTCTACCGAAAAAACCACGCAAGCGGTGCCGGCACCTCGGCGCGAACGGCTGCCCGACACACGACGATCCATCACCCACAAATTCTCGGTCAACGGACATGAGGGCTACATTACGGTGGGGCTTTATCCGGATGGTCGTCCGGGCGAGCTCTTCATCACCATGGCCAAAGAAGGGAGCACCATCGGTGGGTTGATGGATTGCTTCGGGACGGCGGTATCGATGAGCCTCCAGTATGGTGTGCCGCTGGAAGTGTACGTCAACAAGTTTTCCTACACCCGGTTTGAGCCGATGGGCTTCACAACGAATCCGGAAATCCGGACTGCGACGAGTATCGTCGATTACATCTTTCGCTGGCTGGGCATGACATTTCTTCCCGGCTATAGAGAAAAGCTCAAAAGTTCCCAGCACGTTTTGGAACGGCTGACACCTGCTCCGGAACCCGCGACGGGTGGGAGTAACGGGGCTTCTAAGGCGGAAGCACCATCAACGTCCGGGGGTGGAGAACGGCGGAGTGACCCCTGGGAGTCGCTGGGCGGACCACTTCCCGAGCGGCTGGCCTCCCTCGCGGCGACGCTGACACAGCCTTCGTCCGCCGGCAACGGGCAGCTTCATGGCGCCAAGCCGGCTGTGCAACCTGCGGCAACGGCGACGCTGGAGAGCTATCTTCCGTTCCAGGACGACGGGCCTCCGTGCGATCTGTGCGGTGCCATCACCCGCCGGGCCGGCTCTTGCCACGTTTGTCCAAACTGTGGGCACAGCTTGGGCTGCTCGTGACAAGGTTCGTGTGAGAAGGTTCCTGGTGTGTGCCTCGACCGCATGGTGAGGTCACCCGGGCCTGATAATCCGGCCAGGTGACTGTTGCTGTTCCCAAAATCGGCCCTGGCAGGTAGTCCGCCGGATTTTACCTGCCAGGGTTTTCACATGGATCATCGACATCTGCACGAGGCGATGGTCGATGACGCGGCTTCAGAAAAGCCCGGTCACACGGCCTGTCTTTACATCCACGTCGATCCGCCGGAACGCCGGGTCCGAGCCTGTTCCTGGCATGAGCGAGATTTCACCGGCCATCGGGCAGAGAAACCGGGCGCCCCCGTAGACAAGAATGTCCTTAATGGGAAGGGTCCAGCCCTTGGGAGCTCCTTTGATGGTCGGATCGTGCGTGAGGCTGAGGTGCGTCTTGACCATCATCGTGGCAAAATCCCGGTATTTGGGGTTATTTTCGAATTCCTTAAGTTTGGCTTCTGCCTCGCGGGAGTACTCCACACCATCGGCGCCGTACACCTCGCGGGCGATTTTCTCAATCCGTTCACTCAGGGGTGTGTCATCCTCATACAGATAGCGGAAAGAGACGGGCTGTTCACAGGCATCCAGGACGGCGTCAGCCAGTTCCAGCGCTCCTTCTCCACCGTACCGCCAGTGATTGGACACGGCGACCCTCGCACCACTTTGTTCGGCAATTCGACGCAGCAGCCGGATTTCCGCGGGGGTATCGGTTGGGAAAACGTTGATGGCCACCACCGGGTGAACGCCCGACTTCTTCACGATATTGATATGGTGGAGGAGATTGGCGGCTCCCGCTTCGAGCCACGCTAAGTTCTCTTCGAAATATTCCTTGGGGATCGGTCGGCCGGGAGGGCAGGGCGGGGCTCCTGCTGTCACTCCATGGTGTTTCAATCCCCGTATTGTCGCTGTGATGACCGAGACATGGGGGACTTTGCCTAGGTATCGGCACTTGACATTCCAGAATTTTTCGAAGCCGATGTCCGCTCCAAATCCCGATTCGGTGATGTGATAGTCCGCCAGTTTCAGGCAGATTTGATCGCCGATCACACTGGACTGCCCGATCGCGATATTGGCAAACGGACCAGCGTGTACAAAACAGGGCTGGCCCTCGATGGTTTGAATGAGGTTTGGATTAATAGCGCTGCGCAACCAGGCGGTCATGGCCCCGGCCACCTCCAGGTCTTCGCACGTGATGGGACGATCCTTTTTATCGTAGGCCACGATGATCTGCCCGATACGCTGGCGAAGATCCTCGAGGCTTCGGGCCACGGCAAGGATAGCCATGACCTCGGAAGAGCTTGCGATCTGAAAGCGGCTCTGCATCATGTAGCCGTCCATCCGGCCGCCGATGCCGATGATGATATTGCGGAGCGCCTGGGCGCAGAAATCGATGACCCATCCCATTTCCACGCGGGTGGGATCGATGTTCAAGCGTCTCAGTCCCACTTTAGCCAGTCGCTCGTCGTCGTAATTGCGCTCGTGCTGGAGTCGCGCCGTAAGGGCCACCATCGCCAGATTGTGGGCATTCATGACCGCGTTGATATCCCCGGTCAATCCCAAAGAAAACTCCGCGAGGGGGATGACCTGGGAGAGTCCCCCTCCGGCAGCCGAACCTTTAATGTTCATTGTGGGCCCTCCCGAAGGTTGGCGGATGCACGCGGTGACCCGCTTTTTCCGTCGGCCCAGTCCCTGGAGCAGCCCGATGGTGGTAGTGGATTTGCCTTCCCCGAGCGGTGTGGGGGTGATGCCTGTCACCTCGATGAACTTTCCGTCGGGGGCATCACGCAGTCGCTCCATGACTTTAAGGTAATCCACTTTGGCAATGTAATGGCCATAGGGTAGAAGCTCTTCCTTCGTCAGGCCCAGCTCTTCGCCGAGCTGGTAACACGTTTTCATCCGCGATTCGGCCTCCAGAGCGATTTCCCAATCGGGATGTTCAGTCGGATCAAGCGGCATAGACACCCTCCCAGTTGAGCTCCCGAGATACAAATTGGAGTTGCATTTTCGGTGAAAGCAGAAAAAAGGCAGGGCGATCACAATTCGAAATCCACATCCTTGGGAGGCAGAATCTTCACCTTGCGGCCCTCCACCTGCACCCGGCCTTCGGCAATCAGCGTGATTGCCTCCGGATAGGCCTTGCATTCTTCCTGGAATACCCGAGCCGCCAGAGTTTCGGGCGTATCGTCGTCGAGCACAGGTACCACTCTTTGCAAAATGATGGGGCCGTGATCGTAGAGGTTGTCCGCAAAGTGGACGGTACACCCGGTGATTTTCGCCCCGTAGTCCAGCACCGCCTGATGGACACGCAGGCCATAGAATCCCTGACCGCAAAACGCCGGGATGAGAGCGGGGTGAATGTTAACCACCCGGTTTTCAAAGTCGGGAGGGATGACGAGTCTTTTCAGGAATCCGCCCATCACAACAAGTTTCACGTTTTGTCGTCGGCAATGATCAAAAATCTCCTCACTGAACGGCTGAGGGTCGCGGTACTTGTTCCAATCCACCACGATCGCGGGGATCTGTGCAGCCGCTGCGTGTTGCAGACCGCCCGCCTGGGGATTGCTGGATATGACAAGCCTGAAGTCCACGGGAAGCTTTCCCTCTTTCTTTTTTTCGATGAGATTCTTGAGAGTTGTACCCGCTCCCGAAATAAGCACCGCGATAGGAAGTAGCTTTTCGGATTTAGACGTTCCTTTGACTGGCATTCTGTTGCCTCCTCGGAAGGGTCCGTAAACGGTTGTTTCCAAATAAAAATTACTCTAAAGGAGTTGCAGGCAAACGTAAAGCATTGATCGAGAAGACTAGCGGTCATTCCGGTTTACACGGATCCGGGCGACGGTGTCGCACCTGTCGCTTGATGTCCGTCGATAACAGAGCCTGTCAGTTAGTATGGATCTCACCTAATATCGCAGCAGTCGTCGGGTGAATATTCGTGGTTGGGGTGAAAAAAGTCGGTCGTTCTGCCCCCTGAGGGCACCAGCGACTCCGGTAGGGGAATTCATGAATTGCCCCTACGACACATGGAACATAAAGAGTAACGTTCGACCGTGCCCCCGGCGTTGGCCGGGGCGGCCGCGACATGTGTCAAAACTGACCCTTCGCTTCTTTTCGCGTGATATCCCGAAAGGAGTCTCCGCTGTCTGTGCTCTCTGTCCCGCCTCCCGGTCTCGAATTGGGTAGATTCTGCTCTATTGGTAAGTGGACAACCTGCTAAACGAGGGTATACTGAATGCGGCTTTGCGACCATCATTGCTCTGTTGGTGGGGTTGTGAATTTTGTGCAGACTTCGGCAGCAGGGAGAAACCACGCGATGGTGCAGTCGATCGTTCCGCGTTTGGTCCTGGTTCTATGTTGCTGTCTCGGATTCTTGGAACCAGGGTGGGGAAGGGGAGAGGAGATCCCGCACACCAGCGAATGGAGGTTGGCCACGTTTCGGTGCGACGTGACTCCACCCATTAATGGTCGTCACCCACTCATCTGGCTGGTGCCCGTCAAAGAAGTGGAAACACCGTTGGAAGCGCGCGGGGTCGTTCTGGATGATGGTCATTCCCGCTACGTGCTATGTGCCGTGGACTGGTGCGGCCTGTGCAATTCGAGCTACCGACAGTTTCAGGAGAAGATCGCCAGTGCTTTGGGCGTCCCTCCTTCCCATGTGGCTGTGCAGACCGTTCATCAGCATACTGCTCCATACACAAATGGGGACGCCCAAAAGATTCTCGACCAAGCCGGGGCTACACTTCCCTACGTGGACTTTGCTTTTATGGAAGCAGTAACGGACAAGCTGGCCGCGGAAGTCAAAGCTGCGATCCAGCGACTCGAACCGTTCAACGAGGTAGGATTCGGCTCGGCGATCGTGGAGCAGGTGGCCTCCAATCGGCGGGCATGGACCCCCGAGGGGAAGCTTGTGGTCCGGTACAGCGCCTGTAAGGATCCACAAATTCGGGCGCTTCCCGAAGGGTTAATCGATCCATATGTGCGGACGGTCACTTTCGCTCGGGATGGGAAACCGCTTGTCCGGCTGCATTATTACGCCACACATCCGCAAAGCTTTTACGGAGATCCCCGAGCCAGCGCCGATGTCCCCGGCTTTGCCCGCAGCCGACTTGAGCAGGAAGAGAATGTGATGCAGATCTACTTCACCGGGTGTGCCGGAAATATCACGATGGGGAAGTACAATGACGGCACGCGGGAGGCCCGTGAACAGCTCGTTGAACGCCTTTACCGAGCGATGAGCGAGGCTTCCAAGAACACCCGGTATGAGCGTGTCCACCGGCTCAACTGGCGAGTTGAGCCGTTTTGCCCGATTCCACGGTCTGACTCAGGCTACACGGAAGCCGATCTGCGAGCCCGCGTCAGTCAGAAAGATTTAGACCCTGTGCAGAGAATTCGCGCTGCAGGAGGACTGGCGTTTCTCGCCCGGGCAAAGCAACCTTTCTTCGCTCAGCTTCTGGAAATCAACGACGGCGCGATCTTGAATTTGCCCGGGGAATGTTTCGTCGAGTATCAGCTCTACGCTCAGTCGTTACGACCGAATCGCTTCGTCGCGGTGGCAGCCTATGGCGATCTTGCGCCCGGATACATCTGTACAGCCAAGGCGTACGAAGAAGGTGGATATGAGCCCACCGCGACGTTCCTCGACCCGAAAAGCGAAGAAGTGTTGAAAAACGTAATCGCTAAGCTGCTGCAGAACTAGAAAGGAGTGGCTCTCATGAGGCTGGCGTGTGTACTCGTGCTGAGTGTCTGTCTGGACCTGTGTGCGGGGATGCTCCCCGCCCAGGAGTTTGCCGTGGGTGTTGCGCGAGTGAAGATCACTCCAGAGAAACCCATCCGGATGTCGGGATATGCATCCCGGAACAAGCCCTCAGTGGGCGTTCTTCAGGATCTCTGGGCGAAATGCCTGGCCATCCGCGATGCAGAAGGCCACCGAATCGTCATCCTGACCACCGACCTGATCGGCTATAACAACGAATTTTCGACGGAGCTTTTTACCCGGGCCAAGGAGAAATATGGGTTAAATCGCGAAGAAATCCTGTTAACGTGCTCCCACACCCATAGTGGTCCGGTTGTGGGTAAAAATCTCCGTGTGATGTATCAATTTTCGCCGGAAGAAGCGGAAACCATCCGTGAATACACGACTCAATTGCTGGACAAGCTGGTGATGGTCATTGGGCAGGCCCTGGAAAACCTTCAGCCGGCCCAGTTGAGTGTGGGGCACGGGAAGGTGGGATTCGCCGTTAATCGTCGGGAAAAGCGCGGCGACACGGTCGTTCTGGGGGTCAATCCGGAAGGGCCTGTGGATCACGATGTGCCGGTGATCAAAGTCACCGCCCCAGACGGCGCGTTGCGTGCGGTGCTGTTCGGATATGCTTGTCACTGCACGACAATTGGTGGCAATACAGGCGAGGATTTTTACAAAATTCATGGTGATTATGCGGGAGTTGCCCAGGCAAAGATTGAAGAGGCACATCCCGGCGTGACGGCCATGTTCACGATCCTCTGCGGAGGTGATCAAAATCCAAATCCCCGCGGGGAGATCGCGTATGTGCGGCAGCACGGAGAGGCTCTGGCGGGCGAGGTTGAACGGGTGCTGGCTGGGCCCATGAAGGCTGTTCGCGGACCGCTCCAGTCGGTCGTTGATGTGGCTGAGTTGGAACTCCGTCCCCACACCCGGGAGCAATTCGAGCAGGAGCTGGAAAAGGCGCTTGCAGCCAAGGATGTGTATCGCGAGCGGAGAGCTCGCCGGATGCTTGAGCTTTATGATGCCGGCACGCCCATCCGTACGGTGGCTGTTCCGATTCAAGCCGTTCGCTTTGATCAAACCCTCACGCTCGTGGCGATCGGCGGTGAGGTGTGCGTGGAGTATGCCCTGCGGCTGAAAAAAGAGTTTCCTCAGGAAGATTTGGTGGTTATTGGCTATGCCAACGACGTCATGTGCTATATTCCGTCGAAAAACGTGTTATTGGGTGGTGGATACGAGCCTGAGTATAGTATGATCTACTATGGAATGCCGGGACCATTTGCGGAAAATGTGGAAGAGACGCTCATAGCGGCTCTCCACCGGTTGCTGGGGAGACTGGGACTCCAGCCTGCCACCCATCAGGCCCGAGCGGAGTAACCTCGCCCAGCCAACCGGCGGGCCCCACGCAGCGGACGGGAAAATCGCGAGAGGGCTCGCCTATTGTAATATTTCGGGCGATTTCCTTTTACCCGGGTTTCCAACCACGGAACTTTGCACAAAGAATTGTCCACCACGGCAGACTTTGGGACGATTCCCATGCCGCTGGATCGAGTCTTAGATTCATCCGGCCGGTTTTAAGTCCCCACGTCGTTTCGTCGTCACAATTGTGGTCCATGCGGGCACTGTCATCGTACCCTCTCCTGTTTGCTGTTTTAGCACTTGTGGCCACGGCCCCCACTGCTTGGGCAGGCGTGGTCGTACTCGTGAATAAACTGGAGTCGGAAGCCCAGGTGGAAATCTGGCACGGGACCTCCGATCCACGCACGTTTCGGATACCCAGCGGGGGCCTGGTCCCGGTCTTTGCCACGACGTCTCCCGTTGTCAAAGTCAGGGCGGGTTCTTCTGCCCTGGAAGAGCGTGTGGAACTGAACACGATTTATGAACTGGCGTTACGCGGTGAGTCGATCGTCCTGCGGCAGGTGCATGTGGGGAATCTTCGCCCCGGAGTATGGATTGCGCCTTCCCAAAAGATCGATCAGCGGAGGGTAACAATCCCCGTGGCCCTGTTTGTAGATGAGGAACAACCAGCCGTCCGGGAGGTGTGGGAGCCTCGACTTCGCAGACAGGTGGAGGAGGCCTCGAGGTTTGTCGAATGGTTTTGCGGGGTTCGTTTTGAGATTGTTACGGTGGGGACGTGGACGTCGGATAATACCGTTCAGTCGGTGGAATCGCTGCTGGACGATTTTCGCCGCAAGGTGAGGCCAGACGGCGTCCTTCTCGTCCTTGGGGTGAGCAGCCAGCTTCGCGTGGCCGGTAACGGTGAGTTTCATTATCCGCTTGCGCTCTTCGAGCCCCATTTGGTGATACCGGACGTGCAACAGACATACACGGCACAGATGCAGTTGATGACGTTGATTCACAGTTTCGGACATTTCTTGGGGGCCGTGGACGTCACCGATGTCCCCAGCGTGATGAATCCCGCCCAGAAAACTCTGCACGCGGAAAAAGATAAACCCGACTATTTTGATCCCCTGAACACGCTGGTGATGAATCTTGTTGCCGATGAGCTGGCGTTTCGAAATGTTCGCCAAATTAGGGAGTTGTCTTCTTCCACGCGGAATTACCTTCTGGCTATATACCGCTACCTTGGGTACCGCAGTCGGCGACCGGATGCGCAGCGTCTCCTGGCACGTTTTGAAGAAACTCCGGTTCAGTATGAGCGCTTTGTCGCGGAGTGGACTGATGGTTCTTTGCTTACGGGGCCTGAAATTCTGGGTTGGGGCGACCCCAGCGATGTGCCGGAATTGGCAGGCCGAAAACTGTTCGCAGATGACATCCGCGTCCGCTGGATTGTGGACACCCAAGCTGGCCCGGAGACGGTGCCCGCCGAGGGCTTTGTCGAGTTTGTAGGTGGCGATCGGTTGCCGGGGAAAGTGGTGAGTGCCCGACCCGCCGAGATCAAAGACAACCGGACTTGGCCGGCTCGGCTCAGTGTTTATCCCTATTCGCGTGTTTACTGGCCTGATGGACAGTTCCAGGATCATGTGGACGTGTTCGCGACGGCGGTAAAACGAGTGGTTTGGAAATCCGTGGAGAAGGAGTATCAACCCGGCTGGGCCTTTCTGGCAGACGGACGCCGGATTCGCTATCGGGCGGTTCAATGGACGGAAAAAGGCGTTCGTCTCCTCACTGACGAGGGAATCCAGCAATTGGCCTTCGATGAATTGGCCGAACTCCATCTGCCTGGCCTGGATCCTTGGGAGAGCGTCATCCGTGCCCGGGTGGGGCTGATCACCGAACCCGATGATATTCTGATGGAGATCGACTGCGCGGACGGGATGCGGGTGACGACGTCGCTCAAGCGATTTGTGCCGCGGGCACGGGGCGACAAGAGTGTTCCCGATAATTGGTACCACATGGTGCAACCACCGTGGAGCGTGCAACCTTTGTGGATTCCATATCGAGCGGTTGTATGGCGAAGATTCTACGGCCCCGGCGAAGTGCCTTTAACGCGTCTGCAGGAGCTGAGTTATCAAGAGGCAAGTACGTTGGGTGGACGATGGGGCTATCATCTGGATGCGAACCTCCTGGGTCGCCCTCTTCACAGCGCTGGACGGCTCTATGGGTGGGGACTCGGAGTGACTTCGGGGACTCAGATTGCTTATCCCCTCCATCCGTGGGTGAGTAGTGTCCGCGTTCAATTGGGGATTGATTCTGAAGCGGGCGATGGTGGGTGCATTCGGGGAGAGGTGGCACTCACCGGTGCCACCACGGAAACTCTCGCTCGTTCTCCTGTGCTGGTTGGCTCCCGCCAAGTCTTCGAGCCGGGCGAGATTTCTCTTGCCGGAAAGAATCTACAAAACGCGCAGCTCGTCCTGAAAGTGGACGAAGCAGAAGACGGTCGGCCCCCCGCTGCGGATCCATGGAATATTCGAGACCTGGCTAACTGGCTTGAGCCAACTCTGGTGGTTGATACGGAAAAACTTCTTCCCGAAGTCCGTCGGCGGCAAATGTCGCTTTTTCCTTGCTGGGAAGGATGGCGGATTGTCGCACCGGAAACAGATGCCCTCCAGGGCCCGCAGGTTGTGAGCTATCTCGATCAATCGGGAAACCCTGCGGAATTTCGCTGGTTGCACGTTTTTCGCGGTCAATTCGCTATCGAGCGAACGATCTTGTTGGCAGCCGATGGACAAACCCTGGAAGTCTTGGTCTGCCGACCTCCAGGAACCTCTGCAGTGCGGCTGGAAGCTCTCGCGGACGGCCAATCGCTAGGTGACATCACTGTTCCCGAGCGGGGTGGGGGTGCACTCCCGGAGCCTTTCCGGGTGGATATTTCCCAATTCAAAGGCCGGAAAGTGACGATTCAGATTTCCCTTCGAACCGAATCACCTGCTCAAGAAGCGCGATGCGAGTGGTATCTCCTCCGCGTGATTCGCGCCATCTCTGGAAACACTGTTCAGCGATGAGAACCCGCTTGGGGATTTTCGCCTGATTCAAGAAGTGGCAAGCGGCATTCGAGACACCCTCATACATGATTCCGCAGAGCCAATTCCTTCGGGTGTGGCGAGAGATAGACCTGATTGAGAAGATACTCAATCTGAAGCCGTCTGGCGTAATGGGCGATCAGCGTGATCGGAACGATGAGCGGAACAATCCCGTGACGATATTCGTCAATGGCCTCCAAGATCTCTTTCCGGACATCTTCGGGAAGGTCCTTTTTGAAAAAGCCGAGCATGTGTTGGAGAACATTGCAGTTCTTGGCGGGGGTGGCCAGCCGCTTTAAAGCGGTCATGAATTCCGCCTCATACTGAAACCTCAATTCCGTGCGGGAGAACTCTTTTGCCCGGGCAACGAGTTGACCCAGGGACTTGTAATGCTGAGGCGAATGGGCCAGAAGAAGGTACTTGTGAGCGGTGTGAAAATCCACGAGGTCCTGGAGTGTCCAGCGCGACGCCCAAAGTGTTTTGAGGCGGTGAAAAGCAAAAATCCGCGTGATCCAGTTTTCTCGAAGTCGAGGGTCATGGAGCCGGCCCTCCTCTTCTACGGGCAGGTAGGGCATTTTCTCGAGGAGGACATCGGCGAAGATTCCGCGAGAGGTTCCCGCCGGCTGGCCTTCCGGCTTGTAAACCTTGACGCGTTCCATTCCGCAACTGGGGGAATTCTTTTTCAGCACGTATCCGCAGATATCCGCGTCGATCAGATCCTTGATACGCCGAGCCGCAAATCGCCGCATGACGTTCGTCAGATCTCGATCCTCGCTCGGCATGATCAGGGCGACCTCTTTTCCCCGCCACTCTAAACGCAAAGTGGGGCGGGGAACACCGAGGCCAATCTCGACCTCCGGACATACCGGAACCCATTCAACGTACCGCCCCAGCGTCTGGGTGAGAAAAGGATCATGCTTGTGGGTACCGTCGTACCGCACGAGTTGTCCCAGGAGGCAGGCAGAAATGCCGACCCGAATAGGAGCATCTGTTTCCCAGGGACGGGAGCCAGTGTGTTTCATGCCGATTGTCCTTCTCATTTCGATGGCAAAAGCAGGTACCCAAGCTGGCGAAATTTTTAGTTGCTGGCCATTTTATTCTTCGGTCGCAATCTGGCCAGGCCCTGACTGGTTGCCAATTTTCCTTTACCGCTGGGAAGACACGCGGACCTCGGCAAGGCCTTATGCTGAGGCGGCATTTAACCCGGGCGGGCCGGCTTGCAAGTTCCACCTTCCCACGTCGGATAGTCGACTTTCCCGAACGAGCTACGTCCGCTTGTTTCGGTTCGTTGTTGTTGGAGATAGGGGCAATTCACGAATTGCCCCTCCGACACATTGAGCCATTAGCCTTTCACGAGTCGTTACAAGAAAGTGGGGATGGCTCAGGGCCAGACCAGACAAGATTTGCCGAGGGACAGCCTCGCAACCTGTGGCGATCGAATACGCGGAGTCAGTGGGCGCACGGAGGGCGATTAGTAGATTTCGATGCTTTTAACGACGCCCCCACCACAGGCGCCAGATCCAAAAAGACACCGCTGCGCAGCGACCAGAAGATCTTCAGGTGGAAAATTGGGCGCGGGGGTTGCCACATAGGAGACACCCACGCGAAGCCGGACCGGTACGTTCCAGGACGCCGCAAAGACCGAGCGGAGCTGTCGCATCACTTCGTGGGCGTAGGTCACGGCCAGTTCACGTTCGCAGTCAGGCAAGATCCACGCACAGCCGGCATCTCCATACGGCCACGTGACACTGCCCGGGTGTTCCAACGCCTGGCAGGCCTTGGATAACACGTTTTGCAGGGTATCGAGCACTCCCGGGCCGAGGTGCACGACCAAATCACTCAGTTCAAGATAATCAACCAGCACCAGGCTCAGGCCACAACGGTTCGTGCGGCACCAGGTCACGGCATTCCTCAAGGTACCCAGCAAACCGGGGTCGCTGCCAGGCGATATGACGTCGTGTTTTTCGAGACCTTCCTGGCTTTCCAGCCGGAAACCCCGGTGAGTTTCGGAAAGTTTACGGTGGTCCGGGCCGCTGGTCCAACGTTTCTCGGGGGTTGCAATTGTCGAGTTTTTTTCGGAGACACATGCTGCGTTCTCCGGAGCCCGCTCAATGTAGAGATTCAGTGTCCGTTCGAGCTCGTCGTCTTCCATGGAGCGAGTCCTCGGTTCGGCGGCAGATGTCCCCACAGGGCGAAGCAGGACCCCAGCCACCGCTTCGGCTTCGCGGGCTAGAGCGTTGTGGGCACGGGCAAGGATTTTTTCCACACTTTCGCCCGCCGGCAGGCGGAGGGAAAGAACTTCGCCCAGTTGCAACACCTTCATATGGATTTGTCTGAGCAGGTCGTCCGGCTTGACAACCGTTTGACCGTCGCCCAGCGACTCCACACCCAGTTGCCAGGTGGGCCAGACATCGCTCCGACCCTCCGCCAGCAGCATCGCTGCGGACTCCGCGACTTCCAAAATGGTCCGCCGGGTCCGAATTTCGGCCATCACCGGGGAAGTTGACGCGGCTTGCGAAATCAGGGCGTCGGCTATGCTGGTGGGCATTCCCCAATGTCGGAGAAGGGCCGCGGAGACATCACGGTGGTCGAACCCGAAGACATCGCGCTCCCGTCGATAAAGGTCCTCTCGCTGTTCGAGCACCTTCTCTACAAATCGCTGAAAAGGCGAACCCAGCGCCTGGATGAAGACCAGCAGGCCAAGGTCCTGTAATAGGCCGGCCAGAAAGCATTCATCGCTGGATCGATGTCGGAGATGTTCGCTGAGTTCCCGGGCGGCCACGGCCTTCGTCAGACTCCGGCGCCAGTAGTAGGCAAGAACCCTAGCCTCCAGACCGTGAAACAGTTTTGGCGGAAGACTGAACCCCAGCACGAGCAGCTTGAGGGGTTTTGCGCCCAAAAAGGCGAGGGCCTGCCCTAAATCACCAATCGGTTGAGCCGGGCCATAAAGCGAGCTGTTGACCACCTTCAGAATTTTCGTCGCCAGCGCGGGGTCCTTCTCGATACACTCTCGGAGAATAGCGGCGTCCACGTCGGGACGCTCCACCAATTCGAGGACCTTGAGAGCGACCGCGGGCAGGGTGTAGAGATTGCCTGCGATCGCTGCGAGCTTCTGGGCTGTTTTCGAGCCTGCCACATCAAGCTGTGACATACTGCGGTTCCTTCCCTGTGTCATCCGCGCGCCCCAAAAGTTTGGTCCTGTGCTGAAAAATTCCCCGCTGGTTTTTGATTCATCCACCAAGAAAGCCGTCACGTGGCGATGGACCGTCCTCGCCCGCATGAAACCCCCAATTGTTAAAAGCGTCAAAGTTCAATCGGTCGGATCTCTCGGAACGTGATACCATTTCCAAAAAGAATAATTCGCCTCCGAGTGGGAATCCGCTCGACAGGGATGGTGAAATGACCCCCCATTGAAAAGTGTAGCTTGAGGTATTGCATGAGTCGGTTGAGAATGGGGTTACTTTTGTCCGTCTTGGGGGAATACTTCTTTAGCGTTTGGCCGCAACTTCAGGTTGAGAGCCCCCGGCTTTTGCAAGCAGCGAAAAAGGCTATGAAACTTGGTGTCTTCATGAAGATTTTCGTCCGCCCGCGGTGGCAGGATTCTCTCGACGTCATTGCCGAGCTCAGAATCGGCTGGATTCATTTCACTCTCCAGCCGATTTTGGGAGAGGCCCTGCCCCAGGAGGTGGACGCCCGGACGATTGATCAGATTCACCGGGAACTGAGCGCGCGAGATCTGAGAATTGCAACGTTTTCGGGGACGTTTAATATGGCTCATCCCGATGAAGGTTATCGGGGCGAGTATCTCAGGCGATTGGCGACGGTGTGTTCCGTGTGCCGAGATCTGGGTGGAACAGCCGTGGCCCTGTGCTCCGGAACCCGCGATCGTCACGACATGTGGAAAGCTCATCCGGATAACCAGACGCCCCAAGCATGGGACGACATGTCACGAACAATGGAGCAGGCCCTTTCGCTGGCCGACCGGTACCAGGTGATCCTGGCCTTTGAGCCGGAAACAAATAATGTGGTGGATTCTCCTCAAAAGGCACAACGGCTGTTGGAACAATTCCAGCATCCGAGGTTGCGGGTGATTTTGGATCCCGTCAATATTCTGCCCGAAGCTGGCCCCATCGATCGAAACCACTTCCTGGAGGAGGCCATTAAGTTGTTAGCGCCCTCCGTTGTGGCGGCCCATGCAAAGGACGTTGTCCGGACCGGGATGGCCACGGGACCCGGGAAACCGCTCGTGAACTATTCCCGTTATTTAAGATTACTGCATGATCACGGATTCGATGGGCCACTTCTGATCCATAGCGTGGCGGAGGACGATGTCCCCCGAGTGATCGCCTTTCTTCGAGGAACGGCCGCGGAGCAGAAGATCAACCTCGAATGAGTTCCGGACGAATTGCGAGGTGGAAAAGCAAACCCCACCTAATTGAATAGTGGGTGAGCCCATTATCTCGGCGCTGGCATTTTTTCGGATTTGTGTGAACTTGTGAACCGAGGGTGAGAGGCTCAGCCGGTGTCGGGATCTTCATCGCCTTGCTGCTCGCCACGAGGAACACGAATCCCTAGTTGGCGCATCTTTCGATAGAGGTTGGCCCGATGGAGTCCCAGTTGGCGTGCCGCCAGCGTGACGTTGTTTTGTGTAGATTCGATGGTCCGACGAATGTAAGCGATTTGAAATTGCTTGGTGGCCTCGCGGAGCTTCAGCCCGGGAGCGATTCCCTGCAACGGCATGACCTCACGGCGGAGTTCACCCGTCAAGCCGAGATCTGCGACTTCGATTTGGGAATGCGGGCAAAGATAGGCAATTCGCTCCATGGCATTTCGCAGTTCTCGAACATTTCCAGGCCAGGAGTACTGGAGGAGAAACTGTTTCGCTTCCGGCGAGAGTTCGGGCACGGGTCGCCGCGCTTTGGCGGAGAATTCCCGGAGGAAGTGCTCGGCCAGAAGGATGATATCTTCGCCGCGATCGCGGAGGGCAGGAATCTGTAAGGTCACCGTGTTGAGCCGGTAAAACAGATCCTCGCGAAAACGTCCTTCCTTCACCCATTGGTGAAGGTCACGATTGGTGGCAGCGATGACCCGGGCATGCACCGGGATCAGGCGGGTTCCTCCCACCCGGGTCACCATTTTTTCTTCCAGAACGCGCAACAACTTGGCCTGCGCCGCCGGACTGAGTTCGGCGACTTCGTCCAGAAAAATCGTCCCATTATGGGCAAGCTCGAATTTGCCGGGACGGCTTTCATGGGCATCGGTAAACGCTCCTTTCTCATGGCCGAAAAGTTCGCTTTCCGCGAGGCTTTCCGGAATGGCCGCACAATTGACGGCAATAAAGGGATGCTCACGGCGTTCGCCCAGATAGTGAATCAGTTGGGCGACAACTTCTTTTCCGGTACCATTTTCTCCCAAGATCAACACGGGAAGGTCCGTCTCGGCCAGTCGGTCGATTTCCCGCCGCAGACGCAGGATCCCGGGAGAGCGCCCCACCAATTGGATTCGACCGGCCATTTCGTCCACGATCTGCCGCCGCGTCAGCAAAACCTGCTCGTAATCGCGGACGCTTTCCAGGGCAGCCGCCGCCTGCTCCGCGAGGTCTAAAAGAGACTCTTCGTCTTCTTCTGTGAACTCACCGTTTTTCTTGTTCATGACCTCAAACACGCCCAGGATTCTTCCTGCCCGTGTTTTCAAAGGTACACACAGGAGGTTTTCCGTGTGGTAACCGAGCTGGCTGTCCACACGCCGATCGATGGCTCGCTGCTCGGGTGACTCCCGTGCCACACGCATTGGTCTGCCCGTATTGAGAACCCGTCCCGCGATGCCCGCGTCGTCCGGTATTCGCAATTCATCCTCCACGCCGAGAGCGGGCCGACCGATGAGAAGTCGAGCTTGACGGTCCCAAAGGAAAATGGTGGCGCGATCTGCGTGGAGGAACTCGGCCGCCGTTTGGGCAATTTCCGTGAGCAGCGGCCGGAGTTGTCGCACCTGTGACCATCGCTGGGTGATACGCAGGAGCGTTTCCTGCTTCTTCAACTCTTCCGCGATGCGCTCGCGCTGGCTGACAAACCCGACGGCAGCGGCGAGGGTCTCGGCGACTTCCCGCATTGTGTCCAGAACGGCTGTTGTGGGGAGTGGCTGCGGAAACCTGGCCACCAGCCAAACGACTGCCGGGCGATCGACTGGGATAGGAAGAGCGCACCAGGATCCATTGATCCAGGGCTCGCTACGGTCGGCAAGACTGGCCCATCGGTGCTGATGTTTATCATCGGCGTGTCCGGATTCCGAGATCCAGCCGCAGGTGTGACGTTTTGGATCGATGCTCAGAAGCCCCACGAAATCAGCTCCGAGCGCCACCCGGAGAGTGGGGGTTTGGGCCTGGAGATAGGTGCGGGTCTCGTTTGCATCGCATGCCGCGATTAAGATCTCGCGCAGCAATCGCTCACTTGTCGAAGTCAACGAAAAATCAGTCTGTTGGACATTCACCGGAATCACTCCTTTTACCGCGCCGCATCCTTCACGAGATTCTCCGTTCGATACGAGAAAGGAACGGGGACTAGCGGGTAATCCTCCACGGCTAGCCTATTGTATCGCGCTGGGCAGGTTGTTCCTAGAACCGCATTGTCCGCAGTTCATTACTCGACAACGTGGACAGAACTTCAATTGCACCTCACGATGACGTACGACACATTGTGGGATGTTCCAAACGTGTCAGCCAAAGACCGGTTCAGCCAGCCAAGTCGGACCACTGTGTCGGCGACCTTCTACGTTAGCGACGGTCCATGGTAATTTATCTTACAGGAGTGTCTCAGAAACAAGCTGGTGCGTGCGGAATGAAAAGTGACAATAACTCGCCGATTCGTTTCGTAACGAGCATGTTCTTGGAATCGGGAGAGGTTCTTCATGACGGCCAAATATGAAATTGGGAATTGTGTGCTGGAGTTAGTGGAAGGAGATATCACCGAACAGCGTGTGGATGCGATCGTCAATGCCGCCAACAGTCGATTGGCAGGTGGAGGCGGAGTCGACGGGGCCATCCATCGCAAAGGGGGGCCCGAAATCATGGCCGAAACCCGGGCGAAGTACCCGCACGGTTGTCCGACGGGGTCAGCGGTTATTTCAGGTGCCGGCCGGCTCCCCGCGAAATTTGTCATCCATGCGGTGGGACCCATTTATCGCGATGGTCAGCACGGGGAGCCAGAACTGCTCGCCAGCGCCTACCGTCGGTCACTGGAGCTCGCCGTGGAGCATGATTGTCGCTCCGTGGCGTTTCCCGCCCTCAGTGCTGGTGCCTACGGTTATCCGTTGGCAGAAGCTGCCCGTGTGGCACTCAGTACGGTAATCGACTTTCTCAAAAACCATGGGAAACCCGCCCTGGTGCGTTTCGTGCTCTTCGGAACACCGGCTTACGAGGCCTTTGTGAAAGTGCTTCAAGAACTGGTCGGTGCGGACCGGGTGGTTGTCGAATCCGGATGAGCAGGCGATATCGGCGGACTGGTTATCACGGTAACTTTCAAGTCACTGGGGGATGGCGCTGTAAATTTGCCCCACGTAAAACATGGCCAGCCGGAAAATCATGAAAATGATAATTGCCGCGATCAGAAGGGTGACCATTACAGCACCAACCACACTGAGGACCTTCATAGCCCGACTCGCGCGCTCCATGCCGAGGCGGCTGAGCCTTTCCAGGACCTCGTCCAGTTTACCGCTCTCCTCCCCCACGCGGAATGCATCAAGCCAGTCCACCGGGAACAACCCGGTGCTTTCGAAGATTCGAGACAGGGAATGTCCGGCCTGGATTGACGCCCATACAGGACGCCGGAGCGCGGTGAACGCGGGATGCTCCGCGGCCTGAAGGGCTAAATCCACCGCAACTCTCACGTCCAGCGATGATCGCGAAGTGATGGAAAGTGCCCAGGTGAACCGTGCCAGGGCCAGTGTGCGGGCAATATCCCCCAGGATGGGCAACAAATCCACGAGCATCTGGATCGGCCTGGTCCAGAGCAGGCCGCGTCGGGAAGCCCAGATGAGGACCGCGATCCCCGCCGCGCAACTTCCCACAATCGTCAGGTAGATGAGGAGACCCCTCTCGCCGACCAACCCAAAGCCGAGCGGATCCAGCACCATGTCGCCCCTCTTGCCGATTTCGCCCATGATCCAGATGAGAAACCCGATCACAATGATGGCAAAGGTGAGTTCAAAGAGGGGCCAAACGAGGAGCGACCAGAACCTGCGCCGTCTGGCAATTTCTTCCTCGTAATATTTTGCGAGAAGGCGAAAAGCCTCGGGCAATTTGCCGGTCTCTTCCCCAATCCGCACTATTTGCAGAAAAAGTCGGGGAAAAAAATCTTCGGTGAGGACCAGTGCGTCGGCCAAGGCGTAACCCTTATTGACTGCTTCCGCGATCAGTCGCATCGCGCGGCGGTAGGCGCCGCGACTAGCGCGTTCCGCTTCCCGCCGACAAATGGTTCGGAGGTCCACCCCGGCTTCAATCTGGGTTGCGAAGCGATGGCAAAGCTGTACGAGCTGACGTTTGGTGATTCGGCTACTGAGGAGCATGGATTGCCTGTGAAAGTTGCCTGCTGAGCGCTATCTTCCCGACAGACCTAAGGTATCTGGCGGCGGCCGGTAGACTTGATCGGTGACTGGGAACGCCATACAAAGGCGACATCAACACTCCCCGTCGCGCTCTTCCAAAGACTTGTCTCCGCGTTCGTGCCGAGCGTTTTGAGACACTCAATCAAGGACGCTTATTGCGTCATCTTACGCCTGATTGGCCGTTTCTGCAAACGTCCGTTGGCCGGGCGTATCCGCTTGTTTTTGTTAGGACCTGCGATAGGTCGAAGTCTCAATGTGTTGTGGGGCCAATTCATGAATTGCGTCTCCTGGTGCATTCCGCGTTCCATGTGGCATCCTGCGACGCGAGATCGATTTATCGCCCCTGCCAGCATCCCAGTTACTTTGTGCCAATCAAAAGGAGCGAGGACGTCGTCAATCAAGGGCCGAAGTCGGGTGTCCTTCCGATACCCGGGGTGGAAGTGGGGAGAACCCCGTTTCCGCCGGTCCTTGACGGCCCAAACCGGGTGCCGTAAAAGTGAAAGGTTACGGTTCGGTGAGCCCGAAATTGTACACTAACGCGCTGATCATTAACATTCGAGGACCCACCCATGGTTAAAGTTGTCGTGCTCGATCCGATTTCCCCCGAGGGTCTTAAGCTCCTGGAATCGGCAGGAATGATCGAATACGAAGTCCGCACGGGTCTAAAGGGTGAAGACCTTCGCAAGACCCTCGCCGAATTCGATGGCGCGATCTGCCGCAGTGGGGTCAAGATCACCGCCGACGCGCTGGAGGGCAACAAGCGATTAAAGGTGATCGTTCGGGCAGGGGTGGGGACTGACAATATCGATACAGCAGCGGCAACACGCCAGGGTATCATCGTGATGAACACTCCGGGTGGCAACACAATCGCCACTGCGGAACACACCATGGCGCTGATGCTTGCCCTCTCCCGCAATATCTTCCCCGCGTACAAAAGCCTGCTGGAGGGAAAATGGGAACGCCATCAATTCATGGGAACCGAGTTGTGTGGCAAGACCCTGGGCATCATCGGGCTGGGCCGCGTCGGTCAGGCTGTGGCTGAACGGGCTCTCGCTTTCAAAATGAAGGTCCTGGGGTATGATCCGTTTCTGCCGGAGCACCGGGCGCGGGAATTGGGCATTCGTACCTGTCGAACTCTGGAAGACCTGTTCCCGGAGGTGGACTACCTCACGGTGCACACGCCGCTTAATGAACAGACACGCAACATGATTGATCGGCCGCAAATTCAGATGATGAAAAAGGGGGTGCGGATCATCAACTGTGCGCGCGGAGGCATCATCAACGAAGACGCATTGCTGGAAGGGCTGGAGAGCGGTCATATCGGCGGTGTCGCTCTCGACGTCTTTACGAAGGAACCTTGCACCAATAGTCCGCTCTTCGGAAAACCGAATGTGCTGTGCACACCCCATCTGGGAGCCAGCACCGAGGAAGCCCAAACGAACGTGGCTATCGAGGCGTGCGAGTTGCTCGTTGATTTCTTCACCACGGGCGCCGTGCGGAATTCCGTCAACATGGCCCCCCTCGATCCGAAGACCCTGGAAGGGCTGCGAGGGTATTTGGACCTTGTGTACCGTTTAGGTCTTCTGATGGCGCAGATTGACCGCGAGCCACCAACCCGCTGCAAGATCCGCTATCAGGGGGAAGTGGCCAATCGCGACACTCGCCTGCTTTCGGCGGCGTTTGCTGCGGGACTTCTGCAGCATGCCCTGGAACAGTCAGTCAATCTGGTCAACGCTCCCGTCCTGCTCCAGCAACGCGGAATTGAGCTTGCCGAAGAGCGGACCACGGACATCGGCGATTTCGCGTCTCAAGTGACGGTGGAAGTCTTTCGGAATGACAAGTCCGCCCTGGCGGCCGGCGCGCTGTTCGGCAAATCGCTGCCTCGCCTTGTTCAGAAAGGCGCGTTCAGGCTGGAAAGCCCCCTCGAGGGGACGATGCTCATCATGTATCACCGGGATGTCCCGGGAGTGATCGGGCGGGTCGGAGAAATCTTCGGTCGCCATAACGTCAATATCGCATTCCTCTCGCTGGGCCGGGCCGAAAACAAACCGGGCGGTGAGGCAATTGGCGTTCTGGCCCTCGACAGCTATCCCCCGGCGGAGGCTATCGCCGAGATTCTCAAGTTGGAACCGATCCATCGGGCAACAGTGGTCGTTTTGCCTCCGCGTGGGGAGCTTCCCCCCTGGTTGGGCGTTGGCATGCCCAAATGACGGTCCATTTGGGGCCCGCAAGCGGCAATACGGGACGGAGTTTGCATCTCTCTACAGGTGAGCTATTCTACTAATGCCGGTCATACCGGACCGGCTTTTAAACTTTTGGTCCGAGGGGAATTGCTGTCGATTCTTAGGGATGAGCTGATTTTCAATGCGAGGACCCGCCATGAATCCCGATGCCATTTCCCCAGACAGCGCAATTTCCCAACCTTCCGAGGAAGGGCCGGTCCAGGTGTTCGTGGACAGACGCAAAAATCCGCACGGAGCGCCTCCCGATGGTAGGGAAAGGCGCCAGTTTGGCAATTCATACGCTGACCTCTCTCCGGAAGCCCGCGAGCTGGGGCAAGCCATCGACGCCTACAAGTTGCGGCATCACCGCCGATTTATCAACTACGAAGAGCTCTTGGCAGTGATCAAGTCGCTGGGCTACCACAAATAGCCCTGCTTGGCCCTCTTGTGGCGCCCGGATACCATCTTGTCACTCTGCCACTGCTGTCTCGGAATCTTCCACCGTATTGTGGTGATTTACGCCTACCCGCTGGGCTATCTCGCCGGGGGTTTCTTCTCTTCTTGTCCGGGACTACGTTAAAGCTGGTGTCAGCTTTAGGACGCGCGATTCCATTGCCTCAGGCGTCGGCCTGGAATTCCTAAACTTCTCAAAAAAGCTATAGTTTGGGGAAGGGCCATCAAAGGCTGCGAGGCCTTTTCGCGCGACACTGTCGAAATGCCAGCGAAGCGGTTCGTTTCAGGAGAGTTCGAGAACAATGTCAAATGCAACTGTTGATCTTGCTGTTGTGCCCGTAGCAGGACGGGGCACCCGGCTGCTCCCACTCACCAAGAGTCAGCCCAAAGAGATGTTGCCTGTCGGCCGCAAGCCGGTCGTGCAGTATGTGGTGGAGGAACTTGTTCGGTGTGGAATCAAACGGTTTTTGTTCATCACGGGGCCGGGCAAAACCGCTATTGAAAACCACTTCGACCTTAACCCGGAACTGATCCAGATGCTCCGGGAAACCGGGAAGGAAGAACTCCTCAAGGAGTTGTCGTTCGAGCGGGCGGAGGTGGATTATTTCTACACCAGGCAAAGGCGACAACTGGGGTTGGGCCATGCCGTATTATGTTCCGCACCCATGGTCAAGGACCAGCCGTTTGTCGTGGCCCTCGGAGATTCGATCATAGGTCTCCAGGCCCAATCGGATGTGGTGCGGCGAATGATCACGCTTTTCGAGGCGGAATCGGCGGACGCGGTCATCGCGTTTGAAACGGTCCCCCGCGAGGACGTGGTCCATTATGGAATTGCGCAGCCCGTGGGGAATGATTTGGAAAATGGAAAGGAATACTTTCGGCTGGCGGGGATTATCGAAAAGCCGACCCCGGAGGATGCACCAAGCTGTTTGGCGGTGGCGGCACGGTACGTCTTTCGACCAGCAATTTTCGACCATCTTCGCCGAACGCCCCCCGGCAAGGGTGAAGAAATCCAACTTACGGATGCCATCCAGCGAATGATTGAAGCGGGAGGGAAAGTTCTTGGCATTCGTCTCCCGCCGCAGGAACGGCGGTTCGACATCGGCAATTTCGATAGTTATTTCCGGGCGTTTTTGGAGTTCGCTTTGGCCGACGAGGAATGCGGACCAGGATTGCGACAATTCCTGAAACGATTACTCGAAGGTCAAGAATAAACCGGGGCGGGGCAGGGGAGTGAGTGACTTTACGGGGACGGTGTTGGAGATGATCATTATCAAACGTCGCGCTTACGCTCGGGCGGGTCTGCTGGGAAATCCCTCAGACGGTTATTACGGAAAGACCATCTCCGTGATTGTGCGGAATTTTTACGCCGAGGCCGTGCTATATGAGTGGGACCAGGTGGAGCTGGTTCTCAGCCAGGAAGACCGCAGTCGGTTTGACAGTGTCTATGATCTGGCGCGAGACGTCCGCCTCCACGGGTACTATGGTGGGATCCGCCTGGTGAAGGCCACGATCAAGAAGTTCGTCGAGTACTGCCAGGCACAAGGGATCAAACTCCATGAAAGGAATTTCTCCATCCGTTACCACAGCACGATACCGCGACAGGTGGGGCTTGCGGGATCCAGCGCCATCATCGTGGCCGTGCTGAGGTGTTTGATGGATTTCTACGGTGTGCAGATCCCGCAGCGGGTGCAACCATCGCTGGCCCTCGCCGTGGAAACCGAGGAGCTCGGCATTGCTGGGGGACTACAGGACCGCGTCATTCAGGTTTATGAAGGGCTCGTATTCATGGATTTCAGCCGTGACAAAATGGAGAACATTCACGGCTACACCTGCGGCGTCTACGAACCGCTGGATCTCGACTACCTCCCGCCGCTCTATCTGGCCTACAACACGGCCATCGCCGAGCCCACGGAGGTCATTCATAACGATCTTCGCGGTCGTTACCTCCGCGGAGAGCCTGCCGTGGTGGAGGCCATGCAGAAATTCGCGGACCTCGCACAGCAGGGACGCCAGGCCCTGCTGGAAAGGGATTGGCTGACCTTCGGAAAGCTGATGGATGCCAATTTCGATCTCCGTCGTTCGATATTGCGCTTGGCACCCGAGCACATCGAGATGGTCGAACGCGCTCGCAGTGTAGGAGTTCCGGCCAAATTTGCCGGTTCAGGTGGCGCCATTGTCGGACTCTGTCCTGATGATGCCACGTTCCAGAAACTCAAGACGGAGATGGCAGCCATCCACTGCGAGGTCATCCGACCACACGTCAGACCGTGACGGAGTTACTCGTTCTTCCCGTTGTTGGTGGCTGATTGCGGACCGGGGTTTTATACCACACGAAGGAGCAGGGCTGACCCATCCCCGTATTTGTAAAAAACTACGACATGCCACGGGCACCATGGGTTTTGGGGCCGATTCATGAATCGCGTCGGCCCAGCGTATTTTGCGCGGCTGCCGTAACCGGGCGAGAGTTTCAATCCATTTCAATCCATCGGCGTGAATTGTCGCGATAACACATCGAGATTGCGGCATCTTCCGCAACTCTCTCACAAAATGGGGGGATAGGGCCGGAGCAATGACATTGCCGACGGTGCGCGTCCTGCGGGCAGCAACGGGTTCTCGTAACACTCCCGGGTTTTTGCGACGATAACGAGGAGGACGAGCGGCGGTCGGAATGCCGTGCGCGAATTGTGGTACGCTGTGCGGAAAGAACACGGGGACTGCGAAGATGCGTTTCCTGCAGAGTTTCATTTTTTTAGTGGGTTTTGCAGTTCTCACGGCTACGCCGACGTGGGCGCAATCCGCTGCCAAACATCTGGGCGCTCCTGCGTGCTGTGCACCCTCCTATGGCATGCTCGCTTACCAGCAGGGGTGCTGCGAATTTACCCCAAGCTGCTGTAGCCAGGTTTGGGCAGGCTACTGCGAGTTGAAAACACTCCGGGCATGTCACCGGTGGGGAGTGGCAAGGCCCATTGGCGGTTGGGAATGCGTTGGTCCGTGTGGCTGTGGTCCGGTTTCCGTTAACCAGTATGGGGGAAAGGCAAGCGAGGCACAGGGGACTTATGTCGAATTCCACCAGGGGGGTGTGACTGGTGGAAGGATCGCGCCTGTTCAGGTGAGCGAATGATGCAGCAGAACCTAAAAACTTTTTTCGCTGGAGAGAGATACGGCAGTAGCCGATACAGATAATAACCTGCCGGGAGGCGGGATGCCTGCCGATGTCCCCGATTTCAGGATGAAGATCATGGCAGATCGATGGACCGGTCTGCCATGATCTTTTTTCTTGAGGTTTACCAACGGTTTTCTGTGCCTCCTCTAAACAACGCGAATGACCTCTCCCAGTTGCGTGAATACCAAACGTGCTGAGACGCGTTCTTCCGGCACGTGCAACCAGCGAGCGGCCGCTTCCCGATACAGAATGAGCTGCGGCCGATAAAACTCGACTCGTGCCTCTCGCTGGTCCGTTGTGATATCGTCGGTCTTGAAGTCGATCACATCAGCCGCGATGGGTTGATCACCATCGAAAAGAACGACAATCCGGTCGAATTGACCGCGGCAGAAAGTTCCGGACACATCGACGACGAAAGGCTGTTCCAAAAAAACCTCCCATCGTGGATGGGTCAACTCGCCGGCACCCTGCGTAGGCAGGTTGTTTGCCGACGGGTTGTTCGCTGGCAATGGCACTGCCTGGTATTCGGCAAGACTGAGTGCCAGCTTGACCTGCGGCCTGGAGAGCATTTCCAGGAACTCGCTGTAGAGCGTCTCAAAGGTTTGGGACAGCTCCGGATACGGGGCCAGTGTTTTTCGCAATTCCTCTGGCGGGGGCACTCCTTGTTGATCCAGCCAGCGAATCCGGGAAAACCACATGTGCCAAACACTTCCCCTTGCCAGGGATTGGACCGGTTGAAATCGCAGCACGACGTCCGCGGAAAGCCCTGTTCCTTCCAGTTCGTGGGGCGTCCTCCACGGGGTCGAGCGGCGAAGACGCCCGAGCCGGGTTCTCATGTGCGAAAGAACAGGACTTGTCTCCTGCTCCGCCGGTGGAGGGGATACGCTGCTCGGGCACCGTTTGAACCAGTCACGCTGGCCGTGCTCGAACAGAATATCGCCCGGTGTTTGGGGAGGATCCGTGCGCAGCCCATTCCACACGATGCTGGCCAGTGTTTTCGGAGGCCCCGAGCGGCCCGAGCCCGGAGGCGACACGAAGATGTACAGACCGTGAATTGCCCGTGTCATGGCCACGTACAGCAGTGAAAAATCCTCCTCCACACATCGCTGTTGGAATGCATAGTAGCGCTCAACCAGGTCGGATTCAAAAACCTTGGCCTTAATGAGCTCCTGGTTGAGACCCCGGAAGACCCAATCGATAGGCTTACCAGGAGCTGGTCGAGTGTAGACAAGCTGACCCGTGCGGCGGCCGACTGGCTCATCCAGGTCGGGAAGGAAGACGGCGTCAAATTGCAGGCCCTTGGCGCCGTGAACTGTCATCACGCGGATGCGGGTGAGTTGCGGGTCGGCCACCTGTTGATGTTCCAGCCATCTGATAAAATCATCCGCCCTGAGCGTCCTTTGCTCGTCATACGCATGCGCCAGCTCTACGAGTTTTTCCAGCCACAAATGTTCTTCGCGGGGGGTGTGTTCGCTGATGGCATCGGCGAACTCGCGGATCACCTTCCCGTACCCTTCGTCCAGCAGCCGTTCCCGCAGTCGACGAGACGTTTCGACCGACCTTTCAAGCCGGGTCGGTATATCCCACCGGGGAAACTCGTCCCAGCCCAGTAGGGAGGCCAAAGGTGAATGGCCCAGCCGGAAGGCGGCCGCGGTATCGCCGGGATGATCGGCAATCCGCAAAACATTCAGAACCAACTGGACCGAAACGGCAGTCGTGACGGGATTGCGTCCCTCCTGACTGACCTCAAACCCAGCCCCCCGCAGGGCCGCAACGATCGGATCGATTGCGGCGTTCTTGCGAACGAGGACTCCAATGGTGGGCTTGCTGGAGGCCTGATAGACCTCTTCAATCCATTTCACCAGAATGGGATCTTCAAGAGTTACGTCCTCGTCATTGGTTTGATCTTCCTCCGACTGACCGGCTTTTTGACGCACCACGACGCAGCAGTAACCGGGGTACTCCACACGCGTGGTGTGGTGCGTACTGAACCGGGAGACCCAGGTTTCCGCAGCTCGCCGCCAGAAAGGAAGGTTATCCCCGCGAGTAATCACGGGGTTCTCCGTAAGTGTGGAAAAGACATCGTTAACAACGTCCACAATAACCGGGCTCGACCGCCAGGTGATGTCCAGATTTTGGACATCTACCTCGGGTAACTCGGATTCAATCCGTGCGAAGATTTCCGGTTCACTTCCCCGCCAGCCATAAATGGATTGCTTCACGTCCCCAACGCAGAAAAACGAGCCGTCTTGCGACCGGCAAATCTCCTCCGCAAACGGCGCTAAAACGGCCCACTGGACAGTGGACGTGTCCTGGAATTCGTCCAGAAGCAGATGGCGGATTCGCCAGCCGAGCCTCCGCTGCCAGAGGGAAAGCCCAGCGGAGCCGGTGGTCTGCACGTAGTCCCGCAGCAGCCGTGCTACGTCGCTGAAACGAAGTGTCCCCCGCTCGCGGATGGCCGCCGTATAGTGTTGGTGGAATTCGTGGAGGAGTTCGTAAGTGGCGAGTGTCTGCTCCACAAGCCTGTTGAGGATGACCGCCTTCGCATGATCGACCAGAGGCTGATAGGCTATTTTTAGCTCGGGGGGAATTTCTACCCGTTTGTACCGGTTTTCTCCGACAGCAACCTTTGCAGCGATCCCGCGTTTCAGGAACTCTTCCCAGTTTTCGCTGGAAGCCCGCTCAAGATCTGCCTTCAGGGCGTCGAGCAGTGACGTGCTATAATCGCGGCCAGAGACTTTTCTAAGCTGGGCCAACACGTTCGTGAGCTCACTGGAAGAGAGTGTCGGCCGTTTGGGAACGGCCTGCCAGGCCGTCGGTTCCGCTTCCAGAAACACGTTTTCGTAGTAGGCCGCGATGATATCACGAAGCTGGGTAGTGATTGTGCGGACCGCTTGCCCTTTGAAGAGGAACTGCATCCACTGACGCACTCGGTCCCGCTGGTGAAGGATTTCTGCGAGGATGATCCGATTGGTGCGTTCCGTTTCGGCTCCTTCGTCGATCTGCCAATCTGGCCAGAGACCTAGCTCAAAATTCAGCGCTTGTGCCGCGCGAACGAAAAAACTGTCCAGCGTGCGAATTTGGACGTGGTGAAAGTACTTGATGATTTTTCGGAGCATGGCAAGGCATTCCTGCGGAGTAACACTCACGCCGGTTGCCTTGCTCAATTCCTCGCACTGTTGGCTATCCTGAGCGGCTTTTGCCAGCCGCGACATCAGCCGATCGAGGATCTCCCCAGCCGCTTTTCTGCTGAACGTGGTGGCAAGGATGCTTTCTATCGGAGTTCCGGCGAACAGAATCGCAAGCAAGCGATTGGTAAGTTGATAGGTTTTTCCGGACCCGGCGCTCGCCCGAATGATCACATTCTTCGGAGCCGTCGCCAGTCCACCGCCGCCTTTTTTTGCCATAGGTTCACTGCCCGTGTGAGTGTCGAAGCAGAAAAAAGGTCTCAAAGGCCTTCTCGAACAAGATAGACCGGTTCGTCGTCCAGCGTCAATTCCGACAGGGCAAGGTGATTGCCCATCAAGTCGAAGACCTCGTAGCGTGCTGGCACGTGCCACTTTAGAGGCTTTTTAGCCCACAGAATGACAACCTCTCGCCCTCGGCTGCGGAAACGATACACCTGGAGGGAGGGGTGCCACGATTCTTTTCCCTGGAATACCAAATCGGGGCCGAGGAACTGCGCCAGGGAGGCCTGAGCGGCATACATTTTCCGCGCACATCCGCCGTACTCGAAAAAGATATTTCCGGCGGTATTCTCGTTGAGCGGACCGCAGGTTCCCGCGTGATAGAAGATCTTCGTCACTCCTGCAGATCCCATCACGGCAGCGAATTTGACCAGATCGATGGAGGCCCGCCACTCGCTGGGGCGCAGGCTCCGGTTCATGGCCTCGTCCCCCACCCGAAATGGAAGGGACGGTGGATCATCATCCGCGTAGCAGCCGATCTCGGTGACCCAGATTGGTTTGCTTGCAAAACCTGCCTGACGCATCATGTCCCGGCAGCGAAGAAAGGCTTCTTCGTAAGCGTCCGGCGATCCGCGGTGCGGATAAAGATGGAGATTCATCACGTCGCACCAGGCAAGGCCACCGGCTTCAATGAAATCGCGAACCCAGCGGGATTCGGGCGGGGCAGCGATCCCACCCACGACCAAACAATTCGGATGGACCTCTTTTATTGCCTGGTACGCTGATCGCAGTAAATCGATGTAGTCGGAAACATGCCACCCGTAGGAATTGGGCAGGGCGTAACTTGTGAACAGCGGTTCGTTGAGGATTTCAATACAGCGCACACGGTCTCGGTAGTGCGTCACGGCGGCGCGGACATAAGCCCCAAAGGCTGAGATGTCTTTGGGCTTCTGAGCGACCACGAGACGTTCCTTGAGGTAGGAATTCGACTGGGCTTCTTGTGCGATGCGCTCCAAATCGGCGGCCGCAGCCCACGGAGTGGCAGGGAAGGGGAGGAGCATGAGGACCTCTCCGTTAAGTGCCAGCACACGGTGGATTTGCTGGTCCGGAATGGAAAAATCAAACGGAGCGGCAGAGTCAGGTTGGACAAGCCGCCACTGACAGGACCAATCCCGCCACCACCTCAAGCCGGCCTGATGGGCCAGCGGAATTAGGAAATCCACGGGGAAGGCGTGATTCATTCCGAAGACGCTATCCTGTTCGCGATATGGTTCGATAAGTGCCGCCCGCAACACCTGACTGGGTGCCCCTTCCGGCTGCCAGGTGATGCGGTAGAAGCCCTTCTTACCGACGAGGAGGCCATCGAAGACCTTTTCCACGCGTGTGTCGGGTGGGATTTCCACAGCCACGGTTTCCGTGTGAACTGTTCGGTCGCGGTAATCATCGATCAAGAGCTTTCCGCGCAGTTGCTGAGTTTTTGAATCGGCATTGTAGGCCCGCAGCCGAAGGGTCAAACCTCGGTCGGGGGCTGTGAAAATGTTACCCGGCTGATCGGTCACCATGCACGACTCGACCAGTCGAGCGGGGGCATAGGGGAGCGAACTTTCTTGAGAAGACAGGCATCGGAATTGAACGGCATCAATCCAGAGAGTTGTATCCTCGTCAGAATTGCTCGCATCCAGCCCAATGGCGCCATAGGCGAACGCGCCTTCGGCTGTAAAGCGGACACTCAACCGTTGCCATTCACTTCCCGCTTGAAGATTCCACGTTCTTGTGCGCTCATCCTGTTTGATCTGCAGTATAACGGGAACGGCGGAGCGGTTTGCCTTGACCGCTGCCGAGAACTCGTAGGTTTTCCCGGGTTCGAGTGGCACCCAGCCTTCATGGGCGACGAGAATGCGTCGAAGTTCCGTGACCGAGGGATCAAAATAGTCGAAGTAGGTGAGCAAACGGTTCTCGCGGGAAACCGTCAGCTTCCAGCTTCGGCGCCCGTGATATGCCTGTGATTCGTCAAGCTCACCTTCCAGACGAAAAAGATTTGCTGCCCAGGATGTTCTGCCCTGGCCGAGACTTCCCCAACCGAAACCTCCCAGTTCAAAACTGCTGTTGGGAAGGAAATTCTGATCGACGCTCGCAGCAAGCTGCGGAAGTCTCCGCGGTCGGAAATCTGGAACCGGAGTCAACTCCACATCGTCCAACCAGAGTGTGCCGGTGCTTTGAAAGTAAATTTGAAACCGACTCTCCTCGGCCGGGAGGTCGGTTGTGGCGCGAAAATAGAACTCGAACGATTCCCACTCGCTCGTGGGCGAAAAGATTTCCTGCAGGCCGGTGGGAGTCCAGTTGCGATAGTTGACCAGTGCGACGGAGACACTTCCCGCGACAAGCTCCTCAGCCCTGGCCCGCAGCCGCAGCCGGTACCATTGTCCACGTTTCACCGATACGACATTGAGCTGGCAAAGCATGGCGTGGCTGTCGGGGAAGCCGCCTTCGAATTTTGTGCACGTGAGTCGCGCCACGTAACCGCCCTCAGACAAGGGTACCCGTTCCAAGCGCTGAACAATCGTCCCTCGGCCGGCCGTTCTCCATCCGTCTGGAACGCCGTCACCATCGCTATCCTGTTCGAAAGAGCCGTTGAATACGCTCTCCATTGCCAGAAGCGAAGACGCTTGCCAGCCTGCAAGTCCGACAAGGATCACCAGGACGTACCATGTCCGGAAGGTCGAAGCTCGGTCACGATGCCGCGCCACCATGAGTACCCTCCGTTTTCTTCGTGTGCTGACGGGCAATTGTCGCGAACCCGAGAGTCCGGCAAGGTGTGAGAGTTTGTTCCCAAGAACCTATGGGTCCACGCACCGGGAAGGCACGGAAAACGATCATCGCGGCCGCCGCTGGGCTTCGCCCGTCATGGGGACAAACAGGACCGGTGCCACGCTCTCGCGACGAATGGAACCATCCGGCTGTTTCTCGATCACGAGGAGCTGTTGTTCAACACGACCCACGGGAATCACGAGCCGTCCGCCCACCGCAAGCTGGTCCAAGAGGGGTTGCGGTACATGATCAGGCGCCGCTGCCACGATGATGACATCGAACGGAGCCTTTTCCGGCCAGCCGCGGTAACCGTCACCGGTCTTGACGACCACATTCGTGTAGCCGAGACGTTTGAGACGCTCGGCCGCCTCCCTGGCCAGTGGTTCCACAATTTCGATGCTGTACACTTCCCGACACAATTCAGCGAGAATCGCCGCCTGATAACCTGAGCCCGTTCCAATGTCCAAAGCTCGGTGGTGCGACTGGGGTCGCGCCAACTGCGTCATGAGTGCGACGATATACGGCTGAGAAATGGTTTGATGGTAGCCGATGGGCAGGGGATGGTCGTCGTAGGCCTCTACGATGACGTCCTCCGGTACAAACTCGTGCCGCGGAATGCGGCCCATCACATGGAGAACCCGCGGGTCGCTGATGTCACGGGAACGCAGTTGAAATTGGACCATTTTCTGCCGAGCCAGGCGAAAAGCCTCCGGTTCAGGCGGAAAAACGGGATGGCACGGTCCCGGCTTCAGCTCGGATGTTTCCTTCTGGCCGCCCGCGGTGGAGCTTTTCCCGTGTGTCGCCGATTGGTGCGGATGGGATTCCGCAGGTTGTTCCGATGCTCCTCCCGAGGAGTCATGACTTGCATCCATCCAGGTCATTGCCGGCTCAGAATCTGACACTAATTCAATTTGTTCAATTTGCTGCGGTGGAAAGAAAACGGCTCTCAGGACACCCCCCGCCGTCAGGATGATTCCTGCGATCACGACGCCATATACGGTAAATCGCCCGACCGATCTGTCCAGCATGGCGATCCTCCCAGCTGGACTTGGAAGCCACCACCCACCACTTTTCGAAGCATCACCTGGCCCCGCCGTGGCTTTCGCATTCACCCGGCTAACGTGGTCGCCAAATACCCTTCACCGCGACGGGGCCCCGGATCGCATTTCGGGCAGAACGCGGTTCTGCCAAGTGCTTCACACTTTGTCCGCTGTAGGACAAACGAAGGGTGGTCGATATTCCCGCGTCGTCAGCGCCGTCGCTTCCGGTGAATCCGGGAAGATTTCCTTCTCGGGGTCGAACTTTAACAGCGGTCCCATGGAGATGGGATACTTCTTCAAATCGACGCCGTTGTCCACGAGATGTCGGAGCGTCCGTTCCAGCGTCGCAATATTGTCATCCAGGCTTTTGACGTTGGCCAGCACGCGTTTGGCTTCCTCGGGTGAAACCTTGTTGTTTTCACCCAGGTAGTACGAGATGTTGCCCAGATGACTGATGGCCGCCGAAAGGTGCCCCTCCCACGCGTCGGAATTGAGATCTTTGGGGTTGCGGCTGAGGCAGGCGTCGATAAAGTTGGCGAAGTGATTGCCGGCTCCTTTGAATTCCTTGATCGGCTTCTTGTTTTTGTCATAGGCCACGCAGTGGGTGTACGTCCGCTGGACGAGATATCCATCGGACCCATAAAAGATTACGCCGATCTTGTTCTCGGCAATTCCCTGGAAGAAGAAGTTGATTTCTTCGTCGGCAGAGTTGGCCACTGACAGACCACGAGTTTCAAAGACGATGCACTTGTCGCCGTAGTCGTAAATGGAGACCTCGGTGTTGGCGGTATCGCCAGCATCGACGTAGTTATCGTCGTTCCGCTCCGCCTGGTACCCCAGACGGCCCCCGTAGGAAATCACGCTGATTGGATGACTGTTAATTCCGAGTCCCCAGCGCGCGATGTCCGTCTGGTGAGGCCCCTGGTTGCCCAGATCGCCGTTACCGTACAATCGCTGCCAGTGCCAATCATAATGGAAATTCGGTCGCGTGCACCGCGGGGTGGTGTAAGGCGCTGGACCGCTCCAGAGATTGAAGTCCACTTCAGGTGGGATAGGATAATCCCCTTTCGGACCGATGGATTTCCGCCGCTTGTAGCACAGCCCGCGAGCAAATTTCACCTCTCCTATGCCCCCGGAGTGAAGAAATGCCATCGCTTCCCGAATTGCCGGATTCGAGCGGCACTGCGTCCCTACCTGGCAAATCCGCTTGTACTTTTTCGCCGCTGCTACCAGCGCTGCACCCTCTGCGATGTCATGGCAAATGGGTTTTTCGATGTAAGCATCCTTCCCGGCCTGCATCGCCCATACTCCGCAGAGGGCATGCCAGTGGTTCGGCGTGGCCGTGCTGATGGCATCGACCGCCTTATCGTCCAGGGCTTCACGAAGGTCGCGCACGAATTTGGGACGGAAACCCTTGGCCTTGAAGATCTGCTCGACGCGGCCCTGACCGACTTTCTCATCGGCGTCCACGATGTACAGGATTCGCACACGTGGATCGCTGAGGAAAGCGTCGATGTGCTCACCTCCCCGACCGCGAACCCCAATGATGGCGAGCCCGATTTTTTCGTTGGCTCCTTCAGCTCTCACAAATGTGGGAACAGCCCAGGCCGAAGCAAGTGCCCCCAACGAGGTCCCAATAAACGCACGACGAGTCACACGGTTCATAGCGCTGATCCTTCCTCGATCACAACCGATCAAAACATTTCTGGGGGAGCGACGAACGTATCGCGACGCCTTGGCATTCCGGATGCCTTTTCTAAAAGCTCAAGTCTACTCGTTTTGAGGGCCTGTGTCTAGAAAGCGACACCCTGAAATAACTCCACGAGGAGACCGCGTGGGGCTGACTCCGCGTCACACGGGAGCTGCCCGGCCGTCCGCGGTTTCGGGATGTCCCAATACAACAATGAGCCGTTCCAGCACGATCCTGGGGTCAGTTGCAAGACCCCCTTTCATGGCGGCATCTGCCATGCGGAGCCAATGGACAAGCCGCGCGGCACGGTGGCGGCCCAACCGACGGAGCCGCATTTCTTCATCTTTCAAGGCAAATGCAGGCACGCCTGATTCCGAGAGCGCCCCCTGAAGTGTCACGCGAGGTTGACCGGGGACGGGATGCAGATAGCGATGGGTGGCCAGGGTGTAGCGTCGGAGCGTGCCGGCCATCATTCCCAGAATCCCCAGAGGTGTTTCTCCGGCTTCGAGCAGCCGGTGGACCTCGGTCAGTGCGGCAGCTGTCTTTCCCTCCAGCGCTGCGTGAATGATTTCCCACACCGTCTTCGTCCGCCACGTGCCCGTCAGTTCCCGCACCATCTCTGTGGTGATGGTTTTCTTTCCCAACCCGGCCAATTTCCGCAATTCCTGGTCAACCAGACCGGAGACGGGCCCCACCGATTCCAGGAGGAGTTCCGCAGCCTCGGACTCTAATGTCAGCCCATATTGCTGCCTCCCCCATTTCCTGATCCACGCTACGAGTTCCGGACGCTTTTTCTTGCTGAAAGAGCACTCGACGGCCACGCCCTTTTCCGCAACGAGCTTGGCGAGTCGCGTTTGTGGCGACCACTGGTGCACAGAGATCGCAAGGATGTTTCGGCGGGAACTCTCGCTCACCCATTTTTCGAGTTCCGCCCGGTGCCGAGTCACAAAATTATCAGCCTGAGTAACGATCACCACGCGGGGATGCGTGGTGAACATGCTGACCGTGACCAGTTCACGATAGACGTCTGCCCAGGTTACGTCATCTCCACAAAACTCTGAAAGATTGAGCTCATCCTCTGGTTGGGGCAGCCAGACCTTCCGAAGCTTTTGCAGGGTGAGTGTATGGAGATATTCATCATCTCCGTAAGTCACCCAGATAAAGCTCTCCGGGACGTTCTCCTGCAGGAGAAATTCGAGGGCAGAGAGAACTGAGGGTCGCATATGCAATCGTTCAAGTAGTCAAGAACGGGTATCTGCTGGTCTGGCCAAGTTCAGCTTAGGCCCACGGTTTCGTAAAGAATTGTTCTGCAGACGCAGAGCAGATCCATTTATCCTCGTTGCGCGCTCTCGCTGCGGGCCTGTCTCACAATCTCCACGAACTGTCGCGCCAGCGACTCAATTTCTCCCAGATTGCCCGCGCGAACGAGTTGGGGGCGAACGAGAGCGGTCCCCACCCCCAAAGCGCAGGCTCCCGCCCGAATGAAATCAGCGGCCGTATCCAGGTCCACACCCCCGGTCGGCATGAGTCGAATGGAAGGGAGAGGACCATGAATCGCCTTGAAATACGCTGGCCCGCCCACGTCCGCGGGAAAGACTTTCACGATGTCTGCCCCCGCCTGCCAGGCGGTCAAAATCTCTGTGGGAGTGAATGCCCCAGGGAAAACAAGTTTCCCATAGCGCTTACACATTTCAATCACTGCCACGTTGAGTGTTGGACTGACGATGAATTCCGCCCCCGAAAGAATTGCGATGCGGGCGGTTTCAGGATCAAGGACCGTTCCAGCGCCAAGCACGATCCGATCCCCCAACCGGCTCGCGACCGATTCCAGCACTCGGTGTGCCTGGGGCACGGTGAAGGTCACCTCTATAGCGATGACACCGCCGGCGGCTAACCGTTCCGCCACGTCCGCCAGGACGTCCCCGCGATCAGATCGCATCACTGCCACCACGCCGCAATCGAGAATTCGCGTCAGCACCGCCGACATATATGGCTCCTTATCATCCGTTGTACTCGTCTGTACTCAGCCCTATTCGACTTAGGCCGTGTCTCCAATGATCGTTGAGCATAGCCCTTGTTGAGCATCCATGTCAACAAGCCGCGTTTTGGCACGGGGACAAGCCGAAGTGGTGGGCAACTAACGCACACGACGCCGAGAATCTCGTCTTGGTGTGAAACCGCTCGCGCAGCACCTGACACGCTGGCAGCCTGAAATACGGTACAATTCAGATGAGGCTCGTAATGGCCCCGATTTACCGTGATCCTGGTGGGAGGGAAGCAGGCGAGGCGCCCACCGCTGCGAACCGGCGCTCCATGAGCTGCAGCAGGCATTCCGAATATTTTGCCCAATTTGGTGTTGCTTATGCTTCAGACCTTTCAACTCATTGTGACTCTTTTGCCGTGGCTGGCGGCGCTCGTTGCCTTGATCGCGGTGGGGATCTACGTTCTGCAAAAACTTCGGCGGGAAGTGACCGGCGACGACGTGTTGGACCGTGGGGATACACTTCTCGACTTGGAACGCTTGAAAAGAGAGGGCCGATTGAGCGATGCCGAATACCGGGCAATTGCGGAAAGGTTGAAGAATTCGGTCCAAGGCCGGGGAAAAGTGGTTCAGAAATGAAACTCATAAATTGGTCACCCTGCTCATAGGGGGGATGAGATCAACATTAAGTGTGTGAATATTTTCGGGGAGTGCCCGACGTTCTGATTAGTCAAATAACATCCATTGTCCGCCTTGCGTACCCGATTTGGCGACCGGATAGCCGATGACCAATGAATGTCAGGGGGACACCTGGAGCGTTGGGCCCGGCACAGAACAATCGGAGGAGCGGTGTCCTGTCGCGAGTGGTGCGAGGTCGGGTCTGGAGTCCATAAGAATTGCCGTAATCACCGGGGATCATGAGCATGCCAACAGGACGGGACTTCACCTCGGGTCGACGAAATGCCAGTGCGAGCAAAAAGAGCGCGTTCTGTTCCTTTTGCCGCAAAAGCTATCGGGACGTCGGCCCCCTCGTGGAGGGGCCCGGTGATGTCTACATCTGTGGCGACTGTATCGATCTTTGCCAGTCGATCCTGGAGCAGGAGCGGCGCCGCACCGGGACAGCGCGGCCTCTTTTTGCCCGGGTCCCCACACCGCGCGAAATCGTGGCCAAGCTCGATGAGTTTGTCGTTGGGCAGGAGGAAGCGAAAAAAGTCCTTGCGGTGGCGGTGTACACGCACTACCGCCGACTGATGCATCGCGGGACGTCGGACGTAATGATTGATAAGTCCAACATTCTCCTCATCGGTCCGACGGGATCAGGGAAAACACTCCTCGCGCAAACGCTGGCCAAGCTCCTCGATGTTCCCTTCGCCATCGGGGACGCGACGACGCTTACCGAAGCAGGTTATGTGGGAGAGGACGTGGAAAATTTGCTCCTCAAGTTGCTTCACGCGGCAGATTTTGACATTGAGGCGGCTCAGCGGGGAATCGTATACATCGACGAAATCGACAAAATCCGCAAAACCAGCCACAACCTTTCAATCACGCGTGACGTGTCAGGGGAGGGAGTGCAGCAGGCCCTGCTCAAGATGCTGGAAGGGACGATCTCCAATGTGCCCCCGCAAGGCGGCCGCAAGCATCCCGAACAGCAGTACATCCAGGTCGATACGACAAATATTCTTTTCATCTGCGGTGGCACATTTGTAGGGCTGGAAGAAATCATCGCCCGCCGGCTGGGGAAACGATCCATCGGATTTGCCTCCGGAGTCCCGGGCCAGCAGGGGGGATTGTCGGAAGACGAGCTCCGGCGCGAATATCTCCTGTCACACGTAACAAGCGAAGACCTGGTGGAGTTCGGAATGATTCCGGAATTCATCGGTCGGCTACCGGTGGTGACGGCTCTTCGTCCGCTGGATGTTCCGGCCATGGTCCGGGTGCTGACCGAACCGAAAAACGCCCTCGTCAAGCAGTATCAGGAGCTTTTCGCCATGGAGAACGCCGAGCTGGAGTTCACCGACGAAGCCCTCCAGCTCATTGCCAAGAAAGCCTACGAGAAGGGTACCGGCGCCCGCGGTTTACGCTCGATCGTCGAAGGCATCATGCTGGATGCCTTGTACTCTCTTCCCGATCAGCCGCCCGGCTACCGCTACATTGTGGACGTCGACGTCGTGGAGGGGCGGAAGCCACTTCTGGGACATCCCGTGGCAAGGCAGAAGACGGCCTGAGAACGCCGTCAGGTTGGTCGCCGCTTTTTAACTGGTGGGCCGCTGTCTGGCGTAACGAAGGCTATCCTCTCTTGACGGTTTAAACCTGCCTGACCATTCGACGCAGGACCTCAATGCCGCGCTCAATGACCTCATCTGGTGCGGCATAGGAAATGCGGAAGTGGGTATCACGCCGGCTGAACACTTTACCGGGGATGATCAGCAGGTGGTGTTTTTCTATTGCTTCCATGACGAATTCTGTAGCAGTTCCCCGGGGCGCTTTTGGAAAGGCATAGAAGGCCCCGCGAGGTGTAACCAGTTCATAGAGGTCGCGGAGCCCCTCAACGACCAGATCGCGCTTTCGCCGATAGGCGGCAAAATAGGCCGACATATCCACATCCAAAGCCGTTAAAGCCGCCCACTGAAATGGTTGCGGCGCACAGACGAAGCTGTACTGCTGGAGCTTGAGCATTTGCTGGATGATCGCGCTTGGCCCATGCGCGACTCCTACCCGCCACCCCGGCATTCCGTGGCTTTTACTGAACCCTTCCACGACGATCGTGGAGGGATTGAACTGGGCGGGGGAAACGAACGGCTGGTCATAGCAGAAATCGCGATAAATCTCGTCACTCAAGAGCACGATCCCACGCCTCTGCGTCAAATCGGCGAGATCTCGAAGCTCTTGCTCGCTTGCCACAACGCCGGTTGGATTGGCCGGACTATTCACGATAACCATTTTTGTCCGCGGGGATAGAGCGGCTTCTACTCGGCTGACGTCGATCCGAAAATCCGGATATGTGTCCACCACCACAGGCACTCCTCCCGCGATGTGGATGAGCGCCTCGTACATAACAAAATACGGGTCAAAGATGATGACCTCTTCGCCTGGGTTCACCAGCGATAGGATGGCCAGCACCAGACCACCGCTGGTCCCACTTGTCACGAACACCTCGCGGTCCGGATGTCCATAGCGCCGAGCGATGAGCTCCTGCAACTTCTCCCGCAGGGGTTCGATCCCCTGGGTTACCGAATACCCGTTTTTTCCCGTTCGAATGGCTTCAATCGCAGCCTGCTTGACCGTCTCGGGGACATCGAAGTCGGGCTGTCCAATTGAGAGATTGATAGGATTCTTCAAACGAGCGCCCAGTTCAAAAACCTTACGAATCCCGGACGCATCAAACTGACGCATACGGTGGGCGATCCAGGAGTCGAGCATAAGCCGTGCCTCTATCCACCAAAAGGGAAAACCCGGTTGACATGCAAACTCTGTATGTTACCACCACGCAGCTTGGCTCACTACGCTCCCCGTGTGGCAATTTCTATTTGGACGTAGGGGCGATTTATGAGTTGCCCTTGCGACACATTAGCGGCGTGACGTCTCCCAGGCGTTTATAAAAGCTCGGGATAGGTCGGCTTGCGTTACCCTATTCGGAGCGGGTGAGTGTCGATCAGTGTTGGAAAAAAAACGATGCGACGGGCCAACTCATTGGCATCGCTAGGAGTGGCGGTCAGCTGTCTCGCGTGGCTGACAGTCTCAAGTTTCTGTGCGGGAAGGTGTTCGGGAGAAGCGGGTGGACTATCTCACCCGGCACTGGAACCGAATGATGCCGCCTTCTCCGGGTGGCAGTGGTTCGGTCAAACGCCACTGGAGGGTCAACGAACCTGCCTCGTTGGGCTGGACGGAGAATTCCACCGCCTTGCTCGCCTGCGACGATCCATCGACGTACTCCAATCGCGTGGAGAGATTGTCGATGATGAGGAGGTCTGTAATCGGGACTGTGCCCACGTTGTCGAATCGGAGCGTGAAATCAACCGTCTCGCCAGGGAGCGCGGTTGCCGTCGATGCGACTTTGACCAGTCGCAGTTTGCTTTCGCCATAACGGCTCTGCACCCGATAGAGGCTGTGCACCCGGCTCACGCCGACTTCCTCAGACGCGGCACGGCCGTCCACCACCACCTGGACCTGGGAATCGGCGGTCCAAGCGACGGCGGCCTGGACACTCTGGGCCAGTGTGGGCATTTCGTCGGCCACCATCTGGCCTTTGACGATCAAGCTGAAATTCTCGTAAGGCTTGAAAGCGTCGGAGAAGCCACGCGGTCCCAGTGCCTGAGAGACGGCTCCATCGCGCTGGCCACTCTGGAAGATCGCCAGACCGCGACGTTGCACCTCTGCCCGGGCCTGGTAGTTTTGCGTTCCCATTCCCACGGATTGGACTTCTTCGATACGAGCCATGTGGGTCGGGGTGGAAACCCCCATCACTTTTTCTGCCTGTTCATCCGCCCGCAGGCCCACCACCTGGCGGACCGAAGCGAAACGTGGGCTGTAAATGAACACCCGATTAAAGGGCTGGACGCGGCTTTTGCCGTCAGCCGTTTGAAACCTTGCCACGGTATCCTCGGGGTTAATTCCGGTCACACCGTTCTCGGCGAGTCCGGCAAACGGGGGTAAGTCGCCCCCATCTGCCAGAAACTCGTCCTGCGGCCAGGGACCAGCAATACCGGGGGGAGTCCACGCACCGGTTACCACACCCGGTGGTGTCCCACGAGGAAGCACATTTCCTTGCGCATCCACGTAAATCGGTCCCTGGATTGGGGGAGGAACCGACGGCGCAGCCACCGTCAGCGGGGAACCTCGGTCAGAAGCTTCCGCAGCTCCTACCGTCGACGAATTTGCGGAGCCGACATCTCCGCCAGAATAGGCCACCTGCTGGACTGGATTGAAAACCGAATTTGCGGCGAGTTGGGCCGTCTTGGCGTCGGGGGAGGGCAGGGGAGGACGTCCAGCAACCTGAGCGGTGTCTTGCGACACGGTTCTGCAAGAGCAGAAAATGAGCGTGCAAATCGCGATTAACAGTAATCGTAGCCAAGGCGACATGCCTGTCTCCCCGTCAGTCCGATTGACGCTCCCATTCATGGACGACGGCCCTCCGGTGTCGGCTGTGGTAGCGTGGCCGGGGAATTCCGCGATGGAGGACCAGGCAACACCTTCACCTTGGGTGGGAAAACAACCAGGGGCGGTGAGCCAAACAAAAAGGCCGGGTCGGATTCCTCTTCCGGAAGCGGAATGCGACCGCCCAGCCGTACAATCACCAGCGGACGCCCCAGCGCATCTGCCACCGCCAGAGGATCCTGGTCGGGACGTACTTCGAACCAGAGTTGGCCGCTGTTTCCCTCCGCTACGGGAAGTGCCTGCTGCGGATCCTCCAAATAGATAACTCGGGTGACATATTTCCCCGCCGTGGCCAGCCGCAAGTCGTCGGGATGCAGCTCCACGATGATCGGAAAATGACGTTCCTGCCCCGGTGGCGGATAGAGCCGATCAATCACCTCCAGGGAAGGGAAAAGTTCAACGCCCTCAGCCTGAGGAATGCCTGCGACCTTTAACCGGTAAACGCGACCGACCAGCAACCCCACGGTGACGGGGAGATTGTGGAACTCGGTGAAGCCGTTCCTATCCGCGAAGGCGATTTGTAAGCCGTGTGGACCGCGAATTTCCACCGGCTGAAAATAATTGGCCACCGGCCCGGGCCCTGCCGCTCGGGTGGCCCCCACCAGCCCCGGCGGCGCTTGAATTGAAAAAACTGGTTGCGAGCCGGTCGTCTGAGCGGAGGCGACGCCCCAGAATGGGGCAATTACCAGGCAGCAGACCCACCCCATCACCAGGAGAGCGACGATAGTCGGGCTCCGGTGGCTGAACCGGGGGGGACGTGTGCCTGTATGAACCGCCTGCACGGTCAGACCTCTCCGTTGTTGGACATTCGCGGCAGAACTGTTTTGACCGGATTCACCCTTAAAGTCGGCAAAAGTGGAGCCTTTCCATCAACAAATTTGCGTCCATCGCGAGTGTCCTCTCATCTCGTCCAATTGCCATGCGTCTTGAAAAGTTCCGGTTGTTCAACCTCAGAAGCACCTGAGTCATCACCACCTGTGTGCTCCTAGAAACAGGCACGGACCTGGACAGCGCCTTGGGCAGGGGCGAGTTTCAGCCCGGAGGCCGGAGGGACCTGCTTGTCAGGTCCGCCTGTCAACGTTGGATGCTCCATTCCGTGTCGGTGGGCACGACGAGCGTGCCCCTCCGGTTCGACGGACGCCGGGGAAGGCGCCACCGACAGGCCCAAGTTTCACGCCAAGCGAGCGTCCGGGTGGCATCCGACTGCCAACAAAAAACCCGTCGTGCCGGACGGGCACGACGGGCTGGTGCTTCCCGTCGGAGGATAATCAAAGGGTGTGCGTGAAGGGCTGTGCCGGGTTACTGCTGAGGGGGGCTGCTCGCCGTGGAGCCGTTCGCGTCTACGCCGGGATCGACGTACATGGGCTGATCAACCGGTTGCCCCGTGGCATCGATCACCTCATGCCCATAAGAGTGCGGTTGCCGGAAAATGGTCATACCCGGTGTTGTCTGTTCATGGATATAGGCGTGATTGGCGGGTTTCGGGTAGTTAATTCCCGGAGACTGCTTGACATCAATCCGCACTTTTTGGGTAGGATGCGGGATGTGGACGAATGTGTGATTCCGCATCACGTGTTTCTGGAGACCGGCTGGACCTCCCAGCGGCACATGGGGTGGTCCTGGTAGACCGATGGGTGTGCCACTCATGGGCATGCCGTATTGAGGCCCCGTCACGCCCGAAATGTAGTTCATCGGGACTGTGCCGCCCCCGGCCATTGCAGGACCAGCGGCGAACGGGGTCCCCTGGAGGCCCATTCCGTTGGCCTGACCACCCGCAGGAACGACGTCCTGTCCGACGCTTGCCACATCCCCGGGCACCTGAAGGTCGCGGTTTCCCATGCGGATGATCGCAAGGATCGACCCGCGGCGATCGGCCTCGACGATCGGGTCCACTCCTGGATCCAACCGGGTGCTCACAAGGGTTTCTGCCCCTGCAACGGCAAGCTCCTGATAGTTGGGATCAGGGAGGTAAACCACCTTGGTGACAAAATTCCCGCTCAGGACCTGATCGAAGTCCTCATCCGTGAACTGCACGGGAATCGCATTGTGGGCGATGAATGCCTCGGTCCGCGGCATTGCGGGGGCCACTTCCAACGTGGGATACAACTCAACGCCCGGCCGACCGGGAATATTTGTCAACTTCAACCGATAAATGGCGCCTTGCGGAAAGTTGTACCGCCCCGGGCAAACCAGGGGTTCCGAGTCAAATGCGCCGGGTGCAGAAACGTCCCAGGTGACCTGCATTCCTTCTGGACCAATAAAGTTAATCTGTGAGACCGGCACTTGCGCCGGCATCAGCATAGGGGCGTACGGTGGCTGGACGCCAGGACCCGGGCCTCCCACCCCAGGACCCATTTCCATAAGTTGCTGGGTAGGCGGAAGGTTTTGTTGGAACGGGCCCTTGCAACCTGCAACGACCGCTAACACCACACAAAGGGCAGCTCCGCATCTCATCGGGTTATCCCCCTCACACACCAGGATGTCGGTGATCCCGTAACTGCTCGTTCCTCTCGATGGTGACCCGCGCTGAGCGACAATAATTGACGACTCTCCGCATTCGGTAGGGCCACGCAGGGTCCACAGCCGGATGCTTTCAACGCGGTCTTCCTGAGGGTATTCTTCGACAGCCCCGCGCGGTTCTCTTTGGTAAATCCGGCAAATGCGTCACATTGCGCATACCAGAGCCGATGCGCAGCATGTATACTTTGGCCAAATTTGCTCACTTAACGACACATTAGCCAGATTATCGCCCTTGTCGTTTCGCAGCTCCGACGGGAGGAGCCCGCATAACAACAGTCGATTGGGGAAGCGAGAAGCTGACGGAATCGGATTGGAGTCATCCGGTTCGCGCACGCGCGGCCAGGTTCCACCGGGCGAGGAATTGCGACATCCTTTTTATGCTGTGCCGGAGGGCGATCTACTCTGACGCCGGTGCCGTGCGAGAAGGGCGGCCACGCGAATGGCCTCGATCAGGCTTCCCGGGTTGGCTTTCCCTTGCCCGGCGATGTCGAATGCCGTCCCGTGCGCCACACTGGTCCGGATGATGGGGAGTCCCGCCGTGATGTTGACTGCCCGGTGCATGCCCAACAATTTGAGCGTAATATGGCCCTGATCGTGATACATGGCCACCACCCCGTCGAACCGGCCATCACGCGCCTGCACCATCAGGGCGTCGGCGGCGACCGGACCTTCCACGGGAAGTCCCTCGTCCTGGGCACGACGCACCGCGGGTGTAATGAGGAGGTTTTCTTCATTGCCGAATAGACCGTTTTCGCCAGCATGGGGATTGAGAGCACACACTCCAATCCGTGGCGCGCCGTTTTTCAGACACCGGGTCAAATCGTAGATGAGGCGGATCTTGTTGAGGATGGCCTCAGCCGTAAGATGGCGAAAGATTTCCTTCATCGCCATGTGCAGGGTGACGTGCACGATTGCCAGCCCAGCCGGCCCCTTCAGCGGTGCCCCTGGCCCGAGGTAGAGCACCATCCCTACCTGACTGACGCCGCACAGCTCGGCGAGAAGCTCGGTATGTCCTGGATAGCGATGCCCCGCTGCGTGAAGGGCCTCCTTGTTGATCGGAGCCGTCACGAGAGCATCGACCTTCTCGGCGAGCGCCAGTTCTGTGCCAAGCAAGATCGCTTCGTAGGCGGCCTGACCGGCTTTAGGATCGATGCGACCCATTTGCACAGCCGGTGCCCGATCGCTGCCCGGTGGAATACAAACCAGAGTTTCCGGTGAGGGTTGGGCTCGCGCGGGTTCGTCACAGCAGGTGATTTGAAGCTGCAAGCGTCGCAGTGCCGCTGCCCGTCGGAGAAACTCCGAATACCCGACCACCACCGGCCGACACACTTCGTGAACGGTCGGATCGGACCACGCAGCCGCGACAATTTCCGGACCGATGCCAGCCGGATCCCCCGTCGTGATGGCGATGATCGGTCGTTCGTCAATCGGGCTCATGATACCCTCCCCCGGCTCCTCGATGCCGGACAGCCTCTCATGGCGATCTTCCCACATTTCTGCCCCTCATTTTATCATGGCAAGTAGCAAAGAGTGATCAAAGGGCGGCAACACAGGATGAAAAATCGGTCAAAAAACCCGCGGTGATTGGCGACCACTGAGAAAACGGGGCTATTTCCGACTCCCTGAAAGCGCGTGCCTCTGACCAAGACAGTATTTCCCTATATTGGCGGTGCCGTCTTCTGTTTTTGGCTGATGTTTTTAGCTGGGTATTTTTGGTTGAAACAGAAAGCATTGACCACCGCCCTGCTTTCTCCTGATTGAGTTCTTTAGCGGAGGATTGATGCCATGAGAGCGTGTATCCAGCGCGTCCAGTGGGCGCGAGTAAAAGTCAATACGGAAATTGTGGGCGAAATAAAGAAAGGGATCCTTGTACTTTTAGGTGTTGCCGTCGGAGACACCGAAAAAGAAACAAAACTGATTGCTGACAAAGTGGCTCAATTACGAATATTTGAGGATGCACAAGGCAAAATGAATCGGTCCCTGGCCGAGGTGGGAGGGGCCGTTCTTGTAGTCAGCCAGTTCACACTGCTGGCGGATTGCCGCAAAGGACGTCGTCCCAGTTTCACAAAGGCCGCGCCGCCCGAGGATGCCGAAAAACTGGTGGATCAGTTTGTGCAGATCCTGCGGGAGTATGGCCTGCCGGTCGCGACTGGACGCTTTCGCGAACACATGGAGGTGGAACTGCTCAATGATGGTCCCGTGACAATCCTCCTGGATAGCGATGAATTGAGCCGTCCCCGAAGGGCCGGGCCGGGTGTGGTAGAATGACTGAGAGGGCTGAAGCGAATCGCTTCACGGTTAAAGGAGGGAAGAAGCGGTGATAGGCGGGATTCCTATTTATGATCTGGTGATTGGCCTCATTCTTTTATGGACGACGGTCTACGGAGCAATACGCGGATTCGCCTGGCAGGTGGCCTCGTTGAGCTCACTTGTCGTCAGCGCCTGGGCAGCCGTGCGATGGAGTCCCTCCGTTGCGCCCCATCTCAGCCGCCAGGAACCATGGAATCGTTATCTCGCGATGTTGCTCATTTTCGTCGTGTGCTCGCTGATCATCTGGCTTGTGTTCCGTTATGTGGCCAAGTGGATTCAGCGGGTGCGATTGGAGGGGTTTGACCGGCAAATGGGGGCTTTGCTGGGGTTAGCAAAAGGGATTCTTTTGTGTTTTGTGTTGACCTTCTTTGCGATCACACTGTCGGAGGGAACGAAGCGGCTGGTGCTGGAGTCGCACTCCGGACCCTGGGTGGCGGCCTTGTTGCCGCGTGCGGTGCGAATTCTTCCGCCGGAGGTGCGGAACTCGGTAGGGGAGACCATTCACAAATTCAAGGAACAGTTTTCAGAGCCGCCGGCGTTCCCGCCCACCGTACCGTGAAAAACTTCTGGCTTGTCGTCACACTCTGATCGAGATCGCTGAATTGTTCAGGCGAATCGGGAGCGGTTTGGCCGCAGAATCGGCACCGAACAGCCTCTTGTTCAGCGGGACGCGTTAAGCCGAGGACTTTTAATGGGCGACGGTCCAAAAAGCTTACAAAGTGGCCGAAAAACGGCCTATCTGACCGAACATAAGAAACATTATCGGACGTTGTAAAGCCGGTGTTGTGACGGTCTTCGGCTGTTTCTCCTGGCCATAAGTTTCCCTCCGATCGCCCGCCAGTCACGGCTCTTGCGAGGACACCAATGATCCAACGTGGAAAAGCCGGCTCTGACAGGTGGCACCCAAGTTATGTTCAGAGGAGCACGACTGTCGTGCCCGTTCAATGCACGGGCACGTTTCCGGGGTTCCGGCTAGGTTTGTCGGATCCGCGCCAGCCCAGTCTTGGCTTTTGCGTTGGTCCGGGGTCACGCGTCGCCTGCTGCTCCCTCGTCGGCAATTTCCTGCGCAGGAGAATACGCGTCGCTGTTCGCGGCGGCTGGTTGCATCGCGGTACTGACCGCCTCACCACCTTCGAGATAGACGCCCATGCGGCGAAACTTCTGGTAGCGGGCTTCCAGAAGTTCGGGGATCGGTATGGCGGTCAGTTCCTTCAGGGTGTTTCGCAGGTAAAGTTTCAGCCGCGAGGCCATCTGGAAGGGATCGCGGTGAGCCCCGCCGAGCGGTTCCGGAATGACGTCGTCGATCAATCCGAGCTGAATGAGGTCCTTGGAGGTCATTTTCAGCGCCCGCGCGGCTTCCTCTTTGTACTGCCGGTCCTTCCAGAGGATGCCGGCACATCCTTCGGGGCTGATGACCGAGTAATAGGCGTGTTCGAGCATGGCCACGCGGTCGCCCACCCCTATGGCAAGCGCTCCCCCGGAGCCGCCTTCGCCGATCACGACGCAGACGATCGGCGTCGGCAATTTGGACATCAGAAACATCGACTCCGCGATCACCTGGGCCTGGCCACGTTCTTCGGCGCCAATGCCAGGATATGCTCCCGGTGTATCAATCAGGCATACGATGGGCAGCCGAAACTTAGCCGCCAGCTTCATCTTGTGCATCGCTTTACGGTAACCTTCAGGATGGGCGCAGCCGTAATTGCACGCCAGGCGTTCCTTGGTGTTTTTGCCCTTTTCGTGACCGATGACCATCACCTTAAACGTGTCGAGTTTGGCCCAGCCCGTGCGAATGGCTCGATCGTCGCCAAAACACTTGTCCCCGTGAAGTTCTACAAACTCGTCGAAGGTGAGCTGGAGATAGTCGCTCGTCTTAGGCCGGTCGGGATGCCGAGCAACCTCCACAACTTCCCATGGTTTCAAGTTGGAATATATTTGGACCATCAGATCGATGAGTTCCTTGCGTTTCTGCTGAAGTTCTTCCCGCGCCGCGGGGTCCGTTTGAGCAAGCCGTTCCAGTTTTTCCAGACGAGCTTCCAGTTCGTAAATTGGACGTTCAAAAGCCAGTCGATATTCGCTCATAGAACAACTCTTCCTTTTCAAATTGGGGTTAAAGCTATCAATTTAATACTGAACAATCTGGACTGCTGTTAAATCGTCACTGGTTTGCCATGTCCGAACAAACAGACGCGACTCTTATTCCCCAACGAAAAAACTTCCGACAAATATGCATGCGGAATACTCTTTTCTAAACACTGACCATCTCCGGCGTTACTTCCCCCACCGGTGGTTCTTTGAAAATCTGGACGTCGTAAAGTGCGCCGGCGAACTCCCCTATCGTTTTGAACCGGTCCGCCGGTCTCTTCGCAAGGGCCTTTTGCAAAATTCGCGAGAACTCCGGGGTCAGATTGGGGTTATACGCCTCCGGTGGCGGCGGCGCGGCCTTGAGGTGCTTGTTCAGCAACTCGGTTTGATTCTGTCCGGTAAACGGGGGCTTCCCGCACACCAGCTCAAAGATGGTACAAGCCAGGCTGTACAGATCTGCCCGTCCATCGAGCGGTTTGTTGAGAATCTGTTCCGGCGACATGTAGCTGCACGTGCCCTGAATTTTGGCCTTCGGCCGAAGATACCACAGAATCCGGGGAGCCATTTTGCGGCACAAAGCAAAATCGATGAGCTTCACATCGCCCTGGTTGGATACGAGAAAATTCTCGGGTTTGATGTCCCGATGCACATACCCCTGGCGGTGAAGGTAGGAGACGCCCTCAATGCACTGGAAAATGATTTTGCGGACCAGATGGGCGTATTCGGGCAACCCGCGGCGGATGAGAGATTTCATGTTCCCCCCGCTGAACCATTCCATGGCGAGGTACGGGATGCCTTTATCGATGTTGAATTCGTAGATCTTGATGATTCGCTCGTCGTCGAACTGGCTCGCGACCTGGTACTCCCACCGCAACGACCGAATTTGCTCCCGATCGGTGCGGAATTTTTCCTGGAGGAATTTCAGCGCGATGTATCGATGGGTGGCGTCGTGGTAAGCCTGCCACAGTTGGGTCGTTGCCCCAAAATAGACGGGATTGATCAGCCGGTAAGGCCCGATGAAGGTAGCTGCCGAAGTCACGGGATGACCTGAAACTGTTGCTGTAACAATACCCTGCTCGTTTGGCCCGATTGTCAACACCCGGTTGCTGGCTGCGGGGCGCGGCTGCCCGGGAAACCCCTGCAACTTACCATCCGCATCATCTTAACGGCTTTTTCCGAAAGAAACAATGACGAAAGATAGGCAACGCCGGCACATTTTTTCTGGTCTGTCTGTTCTAAGTATCATGCCCGACCTACTGATCTTGCCGATTTTTTAGGACATCCTCGTATACCTTTCTGATTTGCGCGGTCATCCGCTCATGGGAAAAACGCTCCATGCACAAGCGTCGTCCCCTCTCTGCGAACTGGGACCCCAGCGCTGGAGTTTCGATCAGTTGCGCGATCGCGTGGGCCATGCCCACCCAGTCGCGAGCTGGGACAAGGAAACCAGTTTCTCCAGTCTGCACAACCTCTCGTGCACCATCCACGTCGTAGCTGACGACCGGCTTTCCGGCAAGAAGCGCCTGGGGCAAAACGCGCGCGAGACCCTCCCGCAGGCTGGGATGAACCACCGCATCCATGGCTGCCAGATATTCCGGTAGCTTCTCAGGAGGGACAAGACCCACCAGACGGACGTAACTACTCCAGCCCGCCTGGCGAATCTGGCGTTCCAGCCGAGCTCGCAACAGGCCATCGCCTACCCAAAGAAAGCGGACCTGGGGAAAACGCGGGATGAGGTACCCGGCCGCCCGCAGGATGTCCTCGTGTCCTTTGAGATGGAAAAGCCGGGCAATGGTGCCCACGACAAAGTGAGTCTCGCTGTAACCGAGTTGTTCACGCATCCTATGGCGGTGTTCCCCGGCCTGGAGAAAGGGCTCGACTTCCATCCCGCTGTAGATTGTCACGAATTTTTCACGGGGAGCGACTCCCGCGCTAACAAGCAATTCCGTCATGGCATCGGCAACACTGATGAGGCGGTGGCACCGCCGGGCCGCCCACCGCTCGCAGGCCGCGATGAATAACCTCGCCAGTCGCGGCTGATAGGGATGGAAAGGAGCACCGTGCACCGTGTGGACGATCGCGGGGACGTGTTGCCTCCAGGCAGCAGCCCGTCCCAGTATGCCCGCTTTAGCGCTATGGGTGTGGACGACGTCCGGGCGAAATTCGCGAATGATGCGAAAAATTGCCCGGTACGCACGGATGTCATGGACGGGGTTAATCGCCCGACGCAATGAGGGCACAACGACCGTGGGGACTTCCCCTGCCCTTGCCCGCTCCAGAAGGCTCCCCTCTGGACCGAGTGGCGGGCCTGTGACCAGCAGGACATCATCCCCGTACGTTCGGATAAGGTCTTCACAAGTTAAAAGGGTGTTTTCCTGGGCCCCGCCGAGGATCAATCGCGTAATGATGTGAAGGATGCGCACCGTATCTTCGAACCGACGGCTAAGGAGTGCAGACTGGTTCAAGCTTCCGTTTTGACCTTACTTCCATTGTGATTATCCAACCGAAAAAACGCGATTGGTAAGCAGGGGGCGATTTCAGTAGTGGCTGAAGCTGAAATGATCAGTCGCACGATGCAGAGCTGTGCCCGCGCGTGGTGAAAAGGTCCCAGGGATCAGGACTCGAGGCAACAGGGGTGTCGCTGTACGAGACGCCGACAAGGAACAGGCCGCTGCCGGGGGCTGTTGGTCCGGCTAGCCGCCGATCCTTGCGAAGCAGGACCTGTTGCATCCAAGCTGGGGCGTATGCTCCCCGGCCAACCTCAACCAGGCTCCCTACAATGTTCCGAACCATGTTATAGAGGAACCCGTTGGCTTCGATCTCCACGGTGATAAGGTTCGGGAGTCCAGGATGGCGGCGGGTGACAGTGAGTTCGTACACGGTTCTGACGCTGGTTTTCCTTTTTGCTCCGCCTGTTTCAAACGCGGAAAAATCGTGCTCTCCCAGGAGGTAAGCCGCCGCTGCGACCATGGCCTGCACATCGAGAGGTTTTCCAAGAAACCATACATACTGGCGAAGGAAGACCGGCTTGAGCGGCGAGTCCCAGATGAGGTAGCGATAACGTTTGCGGCGGGCGTCGCGGATTGGATGAAACGAGAGGGGGACCTCTTCAACCGAGAGTACAACGATATCCGATGGCAGCAGGGCGTTGAGGGCCCGCTGGATGACCGGACAGCCCAGACGGCTTTTGGTGCGAAAGGCAGCGACCTGTCCCAGGGCGTGAACACCAACGTCAGTCCGACCGCTTGCCAGCACCCGGGTCGGAGCGCCGGTCAGTTGCTGGAGGGCCTCTTCCAGAACGCCCTGGATGGTTTTTCCCTGGGGCTGCTTTTGCCAGCCCAGATAGTGCGAGCCATCATACGCAAGGGTGAGCCTGATGCAACGTACCGCGTCGTCCGCGCCCTGCACTGTGCTGTCTTGGTGCACCACGTGATTCGTCAAACCTACATCGACCGCCGGCCTGCTATGACAACAGGATAGTGCCGCCTCTGTTGCCCAGGGCTGTCAGTTGGGCCTACCGCGAATCAGCAGCTCAACGATTTGCACGGCGTTGGTGGCCGCACCTTTGCGGAGGTTATCGCTCACACACCAGAACACCAATCCGTTTGGTGAACTGAGATCTTCCCGAATTCGCCCCACGAAGACTTCATCACGACCAGTGCAGTCCATTGGCATGGGATATTTCTTGTTGGGCAAATCGTCCACGACGACGATTCCTGGGAAGCTGGCAAAAAGTTCCCTCGCCTTTTCTACCGTGATCTTCTTTTCTGTTTCCACGAGGATGGTTTCACTGTGGGAGTTGGCAACCGGAACCCGAACACAGGTGGCGCAAATTTGGATGCTCTCATCCTCCATAATCTTGCGGGTTTCCAGCACCATTTTCATCTCTTCTGAAGTATATCCCGCATGTTTGGGGGAGCCGATCTGGGGAATGAGATTGAAAGCAAGGGGATGCGCAAACGTGGTGTACTGATAAGGACGATCTTCCAGGTAGGCTCGAGTACCCTCGATAAGATCTTTTGTCCCCCCTACCCCGGCACCGCTTGCCGCTTGATAGGTACTCACCACGACTCGCTTGACACGTCCATAATCGTGCAGCGGCTTGAGTGCCACGACCATCTGCGTGGTCGAACAGTTGGGGCTGGCAATAATCCCCTTGTGGCGGAACGCTGCGTGGGGATTGACCTCTGGTATGACCAGAGGCACCTCGGGATCCATTCGCCAGGCGGCGCTCTCGTCCACTACCACGCAACCACGCTTGACGGCTTCCGGGATGAACTCTCGCGCCACCTCGTCAGGGGTGCTGCTGACAGCCAGGTCGACGCCGTCGAAGGCCTCCGGCCGGAGTTCCTCGACCGAGTACTCGCGTCCCCGGAACGTGAGCGTCTTGCCCACCGAGCGCTTGGAGGCTAAAAACTTGATATTCTCAAATTGAAGCGCGCTCTTTTCCAATAATTCGACCATAATTCGGCCAACAGCGCCGGTGGCACCTACGACGGCCAGCGAACGAAACATGGATCCTCCTTCCTCTTTCACGGTACGGCTCGTGTGTTTCCAGTTCACCAATGTCCCTGCCACCACCTGACACCACGAGTGGGGCAATTGTTCGCTCAGTTCGTGCGGTAAAAGTCAGATTTTCACGTGGGATCCGACAAACACTGTCGGCTCGTTCCGATCGGGTGTCTTTTAGAGGGCCTCATTTTCGAAGACCGGATCCACAAAACTTTTCCATTTTACGCGAAGGTTTGATCGCTATGGAGGCGGGGAACAATTGGCACATCCCCACTTTTCCTTCGCCAATAGGAACCCGAAGGCCCACGCGGGCATGATGGGAGCGGAACTTTGCCCGGAGGAACGGGTTGCCTGGACCACAGCCCAACGCTGGGATGACCCAATTCATCGGCTGCATCCCAACTGCTGGGTGCAGTGGCTGGTCAAAATGGCTGCGGCAATTCACGAATTGCCCCAACGAAACTCTGCGCCCGCGGGATTTCGTAGCTTTTACAAAAGTGGGGATGGTTCAGGAGACACAAAGCAAAAAGGCACCAGACGTCTCTGGTGCCATGGGAAATTCGTTTAGCCGAGCAAAGTCCGGCCAAGTTCAGTGAGGCGTCACAGGCGGTCGCCACTGGTGATTCCTGCCAGGTTTTCCGACGGAAATTGGAAGGAGAAAGCGACGCCTTTTTTCGACCCGGCCGTAAGAATCACTTCCCGAGTTTCTTCGTAAACTTTTCCATCCCGTTCTACCTGGGCCGTGATGGTGTACTTGTACTGAAGCCCCTCGGCGAGACCGTAGGAGACATATTCGCGGCGGGTTCCTGTACTTTTTGTCACCATCCCGTTGATGATGACCTTGGCCTCGGCGGGGACGTACACGGTAATCAGTCCGCTGTCCGCCCGGCTAGGAGTGGGGCTTGCCAGCGGCACGGAGTAACTTGTCGGATTGATCGCCGATGGCGACATGGGTGGCTCACCGGGGGAGACTCCCGGGGCGGGACCGGGAGTGGCCGGAGCCGGTTGAGGCGCTGGTGAGACACCAGGAGTCGGCTGCGGCGCCGGTTGAGGTGTCGGCGTCGGAGTGGAAGGCATGGTCAAAACTTGCGCTTCGCACTCGCACGGGGCAACACCACAAACCGCGCACGCCCCACCTACTACCGGATACCATCGGTAAGGACCGAAGAGAAGCCGTCGGATCGGGCCTGGACGAACTCCCAGCACCCATTCCACATCACAGCACGGATCCACACAAACATCGCACGGCGGACACAGGTCGTAAGCGCTCCAACACGGTGTCCATGCGCTGACCACCGCCAGCGGGCCAGGATACCAAACTCGGTGGCCGCAGCATCCCCAACACGCCTGAGCTGTGTTGGGCACAACTGCCAATCCCAGAAGCATTGTCCCCAGCAACGCACTTGCACTGATCCGTGACATTTCCAGGGTTCCTTTCATGAAAGTAACCGCTCACCGCAGATGTAAACCTCTCGAGCCGAATCCAGCGAGGCCTGTGCGCCTTGCACTTCTCCTAAGATAGTCTGGAAGGCTTGCGAAATTCAAGCAGGTCGCGCAAAATTTGCCAATCGTCACGCCTGCACGGCTTGTGAGCTGCGCCTTTTAAAACAGCTTGTGGTGCGGTCGCACAGTTCGCGCGTCCTTCTTTGTTTCGGTGATAGTCCCATAAGGGCTTTCGGCGTTTTACGAACAGCGGTGTAACCGCTACCTCTGGCGAGTGGCGAGTGGCTGGAGTTCCAGGGCGTCGAAAGCCACTGTCCCGACTGCCCCCGTCATTCCGATAGCAAGGATGGCTTCCCGCGCTTCCGAGGGCACCGGAATGCGGTGGCTTTCTTTTCGCCAGGGGAAGCTCCCCAGGAATGGTCCGATGGCCTTTTCCCCGACCGGTGCCCTGCTTTCTCCAAAAAACGTGATCACCACACCCGCCGATTCCTGCAAACTTCGCCCAGGACGTATATTTTCACCACGGACCCAGAAGGTTAGCATCAGTTCCCGGACTTCCCGGCCATCCACGGCGAACCCCTGGAGTGCGCGGGCGGGTCGGCCCGGCTGCTGATTGCGGAAGGCAATGTAAGCCTGACCTGAGGGCGCACCCCCTCCCCTGCGAACCTCGAATTCCTTGCAGTAATACCAACCCGGCGGGGATTCGAGTTCATCCAACTCCTCTTCGAAATCTCCATTAACAAGCCGCGGATTTGCAGGATCAGGCTGGATCTGGCGTTGGGCCTCGGCCTGGCCCGTCATGGGCACGAACAGCGTTGGTTGGAGTGCTTCCTTGACGAGTTTGCCGTTCTCCTTTCGCAGAAGGTACAGAATCTGCTGGTAGCGTTCCCCCACCGGGATGACCATTTTCCCACCCTCTTTAAGCTGATCGATCAGCGGCTGAGGAATGTTTTCAGGGGAGCAGGTCACGATGATTTTGTCGAAAGGTGCGTGTTCTGGCCAGCCCAGGTAGCCGTCTCCCGCTTTCACGAAGACGTTGGAATAGCCCAGTCGTTTGAGGGTGCCGGCTGCCCGTTGTGCCAAAGGTTCGACGATCTCAATCGTGTACACTTCTTTGACCAGTCCGCTCAAGATAGCGGCCTGGTAGCCGCTTCCGGTGCCTATTTCAAGGACCCGATCCGTGGGTTGGGGATCGAGTTTCTCCGTCATGAAGGCCACGACGTAGGGCGGCGAAATTGTTTGCCCGTAACCGATGGGTAGCGCCATATCCATGTAAGCCAGCCGCCGTTGGTCCGGTGGGACAAATTCATGTCGAGGGACGCGAAGCATGGCCTCGATGACGCGGGGATTCGTGATGCCGCCGCCAATGATGTCCCGTTTGACCATCTCCTGGCGAAGACGGTCAAAAAGGACTGCTCCGCGAGGCCCCCCCTGCCCTGCCGCCGGACCGTCAACAAGGCAAATCGAAAGGCCGAGAATTGCCAGACCGGCTATCCATGGATTGAGAACTTTCCCTGTCATCGAGCACCAGCGGATATGACTTCCCATACATAACGCTTCCCAAAAACTTTGATTCACGGTCACAGCCGCTGCTCCAGCCCGAGCTTGTCTATTGAGCAGGGACCATACCGGAATCCGCAGATCACTTTTTAGTGTACACACCAGATTTGGGAGAAGCACCAATGACGGGTCGTGTCGATCCAGGTGCGGCGGGTTTCCCGTTTACTGGAGCGATCTCCTTTGGTTCCGTTCGCCTTGTTTTATTCCTGCATGGCCTAACAATGAAAGAGTAGTTCCAAATGAGGAGGGGATGCGTGGAGGCAGTGCCCAAGTTCCCCGTCGGTCACTGCTCTCTTGCACACATACACTTTTCAAACGGATAGATGAGGGGATGTCCATGGCAATAAACCAGGAACTAAAAACTCTTGTGGCCCAGAGGATTTTGCCGAATGTTCAGACTCCCGCCCAGTATCTGGGGGGCGAACTGAACGCCGTGGTTAAAGACCACCGGACAGTCCGCGGCAAGGTATGCCTGTGCCTGCCGGATATGTATTCCATTGGGATGAGTCACCACGGTCTGCAAGTTCTCTACGATGCGATGAATCGACGGAGCGATTGGGCGTGCGAGAGAGTGTTCGCTCCGGCACGGGATATGGAGCAGAAATTGCGAGAGCTGGGCGTGCCCCTTTACTCGCTGGAGACGTTCACGCCGCTTTCGCATTTTGACGTGGTAGGGTTTTCGCTCCAGTATGAACTTTCCTACACCAATGTTTTGACGGTGCTCGATCTGGGCGGGATTCCTCTCCGCGCGGAGGACCGCGATCTGGAGGATCCTCTGGTCATCGCGGGAGGCCCGTGCGCCCAGAATCCTGAACCCATGAGCAGGTTCATTGACCTCTTCGTTCTGGGAGATGGTGAAGAGAGCCTGCCGGCAGTGTGCGACGCCTGGTTGGAAGCCCGGTCCACGGCATGTTCCCGCGAAGAAGCCCTTTTGCTTTTAGCGCGGCGATTTCCCTGGGCCTATGTTCCGCGCCTGTATCGCCGGGAGATCCAACCCTCCACAGGGTTGGCCGCTGTTTTCCCGCGTGAAGACACTGTTCCGGGACTGATTGTTCCCGCGATCTTAACAGAGTTTGCGGAGTACCCCTTGCCGCGGGCCCCAATTGTCCCCTATGTGGAGGTCGTTCAGGATCGCATTTCGCTGGAAATTATGCGGGGCTGTCCCTGGCGATGCCGATTTTGCCAAAGCACCACGATCAAACGCCCTCTGCGTTATAGGCCTGTGGAAAAACTGGTCGAGGCCGCCTGGGAGGCGTACCGCAATACAGGCACGAGTGAGATTGCACTGCTGTCGCTGTCCTCCAGCGACTATCCCCTGTTCGATCAGCTCGTCCGGGAACTCAAAAGAGTGTTTGATCCTGTGCGCGTGGCTATTTCGGTTCCCAGCCTTCGGGTGAATGAACAGTTGAGAGTTGTAACTGAACTCCTGTCGCCGGAAAGGCATTCGGGCTTGACACTGGCACCGGAGGTGGCACTGGATGACATGCGTCAGCAGATCGGCAAACCGATCCGGAATGAGGACCTTATTGAGGGGTGCAAACGGGCTTTCCAGAAAGGATTTCAAAGGGTTAAGCTGTACTTTTTGTGTGGCCTTCCTGGGGAGCGCGAGGCGGATTTGGCGGGAATTGTGGACCTGGCGGAGGAGATTTCCAGATTGGCCCGGCCATATTTGGGCCGCCCCGCCACAGTGGTGGCCAACGTATCGAACTTCGTCCCCAAGCCACACACACCCTACCAGTGGCAGGCGATGCAGCGTCGTGAGTATTTCGCCGCCGCGCACCAGTTTCTGCGCCGTCGGTGTCGGATGCGGAGCTTGGAAATCAAATGCCACTCCATCGAGAGCAGCCTCGTAGAAGGAATGTTAACTCGCGGAGATTGGCGGATGGGCCAAGCCATCGAGCTGGCGTGGCACCGGGGAGCACGATTTGACGGCTGGACAGACCAATTTAACCCCCAGATTTGGTGGGAAGTCTTTCACGAGCTGGGTCTTTCACCCGAAGAATACATCCACCGGCGTTGGGACACGGATGCCCTGCTGCCGTGGGATCACATTGCCATTCGGCAGGGGCGAGCTTATCTGGAACGGGAACATCAGCGATCCGCCGCGCAACTGGTCCAATTGGTCGGCACGCAAGCATAGGCACTGGCGAGCTCCGAAAACGCTCTGTCAAGGCCTTTCTTCGAAACGGGTCAACGGGTACTGAGCCGCTCGACCTTGACCGTTCCGGTGTAGTTTTGCAAGGGGCGCGGTAAGATGGAATTTACGGATTAGCCCTCGCTATGGGTCGGGCCAACTGTTGATCAATGCCCCCCTTCTGGGAGTAAGGGCTCGAAATACCAATCGGTGGACTCTCCGCGGAAATGCTGGAACGAGACTTCCGACGATTCGCGTGAGCAGATTACAGGAATACCCGTGCAGAACGAGTTTGAGACCAAATCGGTGCGAGCAAAGTTGCGGCTGCTGGCCATCGATATTGATGGGACCCTCGTCAACAGCACCGACGATGTAAGCGAACGGACCCGGCAGGCCATTCAAGCGGCCATGAGCGCGGGGATGGTGGTGGTGCTGGCTTCGGGCCGGCGTTACAGCCGGGTTGTACCCGTTGCCCGGGAGTTGGGGTTGTCCACGCCGGTTATCAGCTCCAGTGGAGCGCTGATCAAGGAGACCGAGAGCCACAGGACGCTGTGGCGGGCCGATTTTCCCCCTCAGCTTTTGCGCAGGGTGGTCCAGGCTGTCCGCAGGGCGGGGTTTCCCCTGGCACTTTTGGGTGACACGTTCACCGACGGCTTCGACTACTACGTGGAGTCCCGCGGGCCCAGAAATGGGTATTTGGACCGCTACCTGGAGCTTAATCCTGGGTGTCATCGCGTGTGGAATGACTTCCAAAAGGATCCCCCGCCCGATGTCTTTGCTGCCTTTGCTCTGGGAACGCGAGAGGAGATGGAGGGCTTGGCGGCGGAGTTGCACCGCACGCTGCCAGGCCTGCTGACCACCAACGTCCTCAAAAGCCCCCGCTACGAAGGGTTTTTCTGCGAAATGATGCCCAGCGGAACAACCAAGTGGTCGGCAGTTTGTCGGGTGGCCGATCAGTGGGGAATAACACCTGGCGAAATTTGTGCAGTGGGCGATGATGTCAACGATTTGGCGATGATTTCTGGGGCGGGCCTGGGTATTGCGATGGGAAACGCGTGTGAAGAGGTCAAGGCTGCCGCCCACTGGGTAGCCCCATCCCACGAGGAAGACGGTCTGGCCCATGCCATCACCCTGATTCTGGAGGGACGCGTGCCGCAAACCGCCTGAGTATCCTTAGAAGCCATACCCATGCACGTGGCCCCGTTTGGGAAATCTGGACAAAATCGCGATGACTGAAGATCACGTGCCGAGTCGAACACCCGAACCGACTCCGTCGGCGGAGATTACCATTTCCGATTTTCAGCGTCTTATTCGTAACATGTATCATGAGAAGGACGTTGCGCGGGGGATCGAAGGAACCTTCATGTGGCTCGTCGCGGAGATAGGTGAGCTCGCGGAGGCCCTCCGCAACGGGACACGGGAGCAACGGGCGGAGGAATTCGCCGACGTCATCGCCTGGTTGACGACCATCGCCAACGTGGCGGAGGTGGACCTCACGGAGGCCCTTCGGCATAAATATGGGCAGGGATGTCCTGGATGTGGGAAGTTTGTATGCGTATGCCCCGATTCAGGAAAACCATAACACGGCCATTCCCGAACTCAGATTCGGCCAAAATCTTTCAGCGTGATTGAAAGAGACTGAAAAACATCCGTGGGCTTTTCCCGTTCGTTCCGGATCATTTTGACGATGGCACAGCGATTTAGCAGTGGGCGCTACCGCACTATTTATGAAACATCTCCTCGGCTGAAGTGTATGCCAGGATTCCTCTTGGCACTCTTGCTATTTGGCGTCCCAGCCCTTGCGGACGAGGCTCCTGAGAACATCCCGACAAATCGTGCGGCGGGGCAGCAGCTCGAGGAGGCCTCGGTGGAGATTGTGGCGTGTCGAGTGGGCGTCGGCGGGGTGTACAAACTCGGGCTATGGACGCCGGTAAAGATCACGCTCCGCAGCCCGCGAGAGATAACCGGCCGACTGGCCGTCGTCGTGCCCGACGGATTTGGAAATCTGTGCTCCTACGAACTGACGAAGGTCTCATTACGAGGGAGAGGCGAGGAAGAGGTGGAGGTGCTCGTCCAGATCGGGCAGACTCTCACCTCCCTGGAAGTCCGATGGAAAGGGGAGGATGGCTCAAACGCCGCTGTGACCTTTCGCGGCAAGGCGATGGGGAATGGAGAGGTCCCGCTCGTTGTGCCTGCCCATGTGCCGCTTTTTCTGTGGATTGGGCCGGGCGACTTGGGGCGGTTTTTCCGGGATTGGACACGGCGGGGCAATTACTGGTGCCAAGTGACCGAGGTCGGACGGCTCCCGCGGAACTGGCTTGCGTATCAGAGCTTTCGTGCGGTCGTCCTGTGCACCGGAGATGATGCACGTTTCATCCAGGAACTGGCCGACTCTCCTCAGATTGTGTCGGCACTGCGCCATTGGGTGGAAGCGGGCGGAAAAATTGTTTTTTCTGGCGGAACGATGGTCCGTCCGCTGCTGGAGAAGGAAGGACTGCTATCCTGGGTTGCGCCGGGACCTGTCGTTGGCGCAATCACCTTGCGCAGGACCACGGGATTGGAAAGCCTGGTGAAAGCCACTCGACCGGTGATCCTCCGCCGTAGTGACGCGCCGCTGGTGGCTCAGCAATTCGAGCTTGAGGACGGCCTGATCACCGTACGGGAAGGAAACGTGCCGCTTGTCATTCGACATGGCCTGGGCCTGGGCACTGTTGTCGCAGTAACGATCGACGTGAGCCATCGGGCCCTTGTGGACTGGCCTCAATGGGATCGCTTCATCGCTTGGCTGGTGGGTAACGAAGAGGCCTCGCGGGAAGAGGAGGCCAGCGTGGCCCAATCACGAACCCTGATGCACTATGGTTACACAGATTTGGCGGGGCAACTGCGGGCCGCTTTGGAAGTGTTTCCTGGCGTTCCCTTCGTGCCTTTTGCCTGGGTCGCCGGTTTGACGGTCCTCTACTTGGCGATCATTGGCCCTTTAGATTACTGGCTTTGCGGGCTCCTTGGCAAACATCGGCGGTGGACGTGGGTGACTTTTCCCACGCTGATTCTTTTGGCGGGATTGGTGGGGATGGCTTTGGCTTCCCACAAAGGAAATGTTCCACATGTCCGCCAACTTGTGTGCGTGGACATTGACCTGAAGGACGGTCAGCTTCGCGGAAATTGCTGGGCCAATATGTACTCACCGCGGCCGGCGGCATACCGAGCACAATTGCGGACTGATATTCCCGCGAATATCAGCATGCACGATGTGAAGTTCGGTTGGTTGGGCATTCCCGGTCATGGCCTGGGTGGGATGGAAAGTCCTGCCAACGTCATGCTGTTGCCGGGTGCGTACGTCAATGAAGATGGCCATGTTTTTCAGGGGCTGCCCGTAGGACAATGGGTGACGCGGGGACTGTGGGCCATCTGGACGGGAAAGCTCCGTGACCTGCCGCTCGACTGGCAGTTGAGAGACCGTGATGGTACGCTCCGCGGGCGGATCATCAATCGCTCAGCTATCACACTGGAGGATTGCGTTATCGTGTACGGTAACTGGGCATATCCCGTCGGTACGCTGGAACCAGGCCAGGTCTGGGAAGCGGGAATCGGCGAGGACCGCCGGGAATTACGCTCGTGGCTCAACGGGCAACATGTTCTCTTCGAGGGGAAAGGCCCCCATCTGCAGACACACCAGCAAGTGCAGCCTTACGATCAAGCATCCCGTGATGTCGGCTACATCATGCGAATGATGGGGCTTTATCAGGCGGCCGGGGGGAAAGCCTACACGCAGCTCTCTCACGAGTACTGGCCCAGCCTGGATCTGACGGATGCCGTTCTGAATGGACGGGCCGTGTTGGTCGGGCGGATGCGTCCACCAGGAGAGGCAGAAGCCCCATGGCCCGAGTTTGGAGTTACACTGGACAATGGTGAAAATCCCGTTTCCATGAGGTGGAGCAACGACGTATTCTGGCGATTTATCTTGCCCGTGCTTCGTTCCCCGGGCGAAACTTCGGCGATGCAAACGGCCAGTCCCGAAAAAAATAACAGTTAGAAAAAACAGGACGTCCTTCAGTTTTAGAACACGCGTAGTGTGATGACAATGGTCCGAGAAACATCTTCCCCCGTGACGACCACTTCCCCAACGTCGATGAGTGTCGAAAAGTCGTCGGACACCAACGATCGCCCCGTCGCTGTTAAAACGGTTGGTCTTACGAAGATTTACGGCCAGATTCGGGCTGTGGATCATCTGACGCTCGAATTAAGGCAGGGGGATTTGTTCGGGTTTATCGGGCCGAACGGTTCGGGCAAGACAACCACAATGAGAATTCTGGCGACGCTCCTTCAGCCGAGTTGGGGCGAGGCCTACGTTTGCGATCATTCCATTTATACGCACCCAAAAGAGATTCGCCGGTTGATTGGCTACATGCCAGATTTCTTCGGCGTGTACGATGACATGAAGGTCATCGAATACTTGGAATTCTTCGCCGCCGCTTACCGTATCAATGGGCCGAAGCGTCGCCGTGTGTGTGAGGAAATGCTCGAGCTCGTCGAGCTGGGCTACAAGCGGGATGCATTGGTGACAAGTCTCTCTCGTGGCATGACGCAGCGTCTGGGACTTGCCCGCGTGCTGCTCCACGATCCCCAGGTCCTCATCCTCGATGAGCCGGCGAGTGGTTTGGATCCCCGCGCCCGCATCGAAATCCGGCAGCTCCTCAAACGACTCCGGCAAATGGGCAAGACGATCATGGTTTCCAGCCACATCCTGCCCGAGTTGGCTGACATCTGCAACAAAGTGGGGATCATCGAGCAGGGCGTTCTCAAGGTCTGCGGAGAGCTTGAGGAAGTGATGCGGCGAATTCGGGAGAAGATCACTCTGTGCATCGAATTGTGGGATCAGCCGGACGGAGCCGCCCGTCTTCTCGACTCACACGAACTGGTGGAAAGCGTGGACGTTCGTCAAAACCGGTTGTATGTGACTCTCAAAAAAGGTGTGGAAGACTATCGGGAACTGCCCCGTCTTTTGCTCGAAGGGGGCTACGCGATCAAACTGTTCAAGGAAGAGGAAATCAATCTGGAGACCGCGTTTATGATGCTCACCAAGGGCATGACCTCCTGAACGGTCACAGAAATACACGTATTCCGAAGGAGGGGTTCGTAGAAAGCCACGTGAGTGGCGCTTCGCTTATGTAGCACGAGTGGCGCGCAATTAACCAGCGGGGAGCGAGTTTGAAAGTGCGGCGATGTACTCGCGGGCTCGTTCTGTGAGCATGGTGATGTCCGTTCCCACCGCGATCAGCCGCATGCCCTGCCGTGCCCAAAATTGGGCTTCTTCGGGACTTCTCGCGTGAATGCCTGTGACCCGACCGAAACGTTGTCCCGCGATAATGACCTGCTGGACGTGCTCTGCAAAGGCCCGAGTGATCTCGCTCCCAGGCGATTCCGCCCGCAGACGCGTCTCCAGATCGAGGGGACCCACCAGCAGCGCATCACATCCGATGACGGAAGCAATGGCTGGGGAATTCTGGACGCCGCGGGGACTTTCGATTTGAAGAACCAGCATGATTTCCTGATTTGCTTGGGCTAAATATTCTTCCAAAGTGGCTGCCCAGTGGAGGAAATGGAGAGTTCCTCCAGCGCTGCGGTCGCCATCGGGCGGGAACCGCGTTCCCCGAACGATCCGCTGTGCTTCTTCCGGTGTTTCCACCATCGGCACGATGATCCCAAATGCTCCTGTGTCGAGGGCACGCTTGAGATAAAATGGAGTGCCCTCCGGAATCCGGATAAACGGGACGACGTTGTTGTCGGCAATGGCTCCCACCAGACGAGCGACATCCGACCAATCCACGGCGGCATGTTCCATGTCGATTGTCAACCAGTCAAAACCAAGCGGCAAAAGAGCACGCGTTACATGGTAGTTTGCCGACGTGATCCACGTTCCCCACGCGACCTGGCCTTGGAGAATCTTGCGCTTGACAGCGTTGGTTCGCATCGAGATCGCTCCCCGGGGTGATTTTGAGAAATTCGCCTTTATGTCTGTAACCTTCGTCTCGAACAAGAGGCGAAAAACATTTGCTTGTCAAAGACACTAAAATTAAACGATACACCGCCAGATCGGGCTCATTCTAGTGGAGAGTCATTGCTCGCACGAGGGTGACGCCTGAAATGGCATCAATTGACAGGACAATGTTTGGGCCTTCGGCACCCGATCATTCCGGCCAAGCCGACGGAGAAAACCAGACTGACTGATTCAATTTGGAAAAACCAGTTCAATCACGGAGTTGACTGTGGCGAATAGAAGTTTCGAGTGGCACGATGAGGAGTGGTGGCGAGCAGTCGAATTCAGCTCCCTGAAAGAGGGAGCAGGATTCCTTTTTTCGGCAGACGGCCATGACATTGCCCTTTTTCGTGTGGGAGAGGAAGTCTTCGCAGTGAACGATTATTGCCCGCACATGGGCGACTCACTCTCTGCCGGACAGATTTATCAGGGGGCGGTCATCTGCCCTCGGCATATGTGGGCGTTTCGCCTGACCGACGGACAGTGTCTGGATGTGGCTTCTCTTCGCGTGCGAACTTACCAGGTGGCCATCCGCGACGGGTGGGTTTTTGTCAAGAAACCCACTGACCATAATGACAAGCAGTCAGCCGCTCAACAGTAAGCATGGTCCTTCCCGGCAGTGCTGGCAGATCCGTGCGGGGTTGCATGGCGACGGTGTACCCCAGGTCTGAACTTCCCAGAAGTGGTGGGCGCGGAAAAGTACTCTTTCTTTCGGTCAACACTTGACGCGCACCGCCGTCGTCAACTTGTTAATTCGCGCGACCGCGCACAACCTGTTACCGGGAATGTGCTATTGGAGCGTCAAAGATTCGCCAGGTTCCAGCACAACAGCCTTGACGGCGGTCTCCTTATACACGCGTTCCGCCCAGGCGTGCACGTCCTGCGCGATGAGGGGCCAGGTATTGGCGTGAACTGGGACCACCATTTTGGGGTGCAGGAATTTAACGGCCTGGAGTGCATCTTCGGGCCCCATCGTGAAATTGTCGCCGATGGGGAGTGCCGCGAGAGTTAACCCTTCCTGCCCGATCAGTTGCATATCCAGGAAAAGGCCCGTATCGCAGGCGAAATAGACCTTTCCCTCTGGCAAGGTGAGAAGAAACCCCGCCGCCACACCTCCGTAGCTGCCATCCGGAAGCATCGAGGTATGCACCGCGGGAGTCATTTTCACACGGCCAAAGGGGAAGGTGTAACTGCCTCCGATGTTCATACCGTGGGTCTTTTCCACTCCCCGCTTGGCCAGCCATTCGCAGATTTCGTAAGTGGAAATGACGGTTGCCTGATTCGCCTTGGCGATCTTCTCGGCATCGGCAATGTGGTCAAAGTGTCCGTGCGACACGAGAACATACTCGGCCTGTACCTGATGCGATTTCACGGGAGCTACCGGTGAATCATCCAGGAAGGGATCGAGCACAATCCGCGTCCCATTCGTTTGGATCAGCCAACTGCCGTGACCTAGCCATTGCAATTCTGTGGCCATTCGATCAGCACCTCCTCGATGTTGGTCAGCGGACTTGTCGTTCGATCACCAAAGCGTCTCGCCCGTTATTTTAGACCTACGTGCGATGTTCTATTATACAGGCGTCGGAAACTCCTGCAGAATCTCCCACGGGCGACTTCCCTGCCACTCTTCCACGCCAGGGGATCGCGTGTTGATTTGAGCGCAAAACACCCTCAAGCGAGAGGGCGGACCAGCTTGAGTGCAAAGGGTGAGGGTTTTTGCAGGCCTTGGTGATTGCTCTCCTCGGCTCGCGGTGGGAAAGTAGTCCCCCTCCCCTGCCCTGCCCCGTCGGGAAAAACCCCGTCAGGTTTTCCGCAAGTACTGCCGCATATGCCGTTTATACGCCTCCACGCCCGGCTGGCCATAGGGATTGATTCCAATCAGATAGCCTTCCGTAACAGTCGCCAGCATGAGGAATTGAAATACGGCCCCTAGCGTGCGTTCGTCGATTTGGGGAATCACTATCTCCGCTGTTCTTCGCAAAGCCTCCGCGTATGCCTGATTGGTACCTTGCCGAGCGGCGTTGAGAAGTTCGTGGACCGTTCGGCCGGCGTACTCGTTCAACCCATCCTCGTCGGTATCCCAGCGGGGAATGCGAAGAGTGGGAAGCCGCTCTTGGGTAGGCCAGACGTTTGTGAACAATTTGTCCCGGCGTCCCTCCTGATGCTGTTGGCCCCGCGAGTGTAAATCACGGGTGTTGACAACCGTCAGTGGTGTGGCTCCCTGCCCGTTTTTTCCCAGGCTTTCCGAGAGGAGCTGATCATACCACAGGCCGAGGGCCTCCAGACGCTTGCCCCAGGTGGCAAGTACGCGGATGGAAGCGCCCCGCTGCATTTCCATGAGATGGCAGATCGCCACGTATTTCAGGATAAGGTTCTCAGCCGGATCATTCTTCCGAAACGCCTCATTGGCTGCCACGGCTCCTTCCAGAAGCCTCTTTACATCAAGACCAACGACGGCACTGGGGATCAGTCCAACCGCACTGAGGACGGAGAACCGGCCCCCAACATCGTTGGGGAATGCGAACATGTTAGCTTCTGGAACACCCAGGGACTGACATAATCGCCACAGATTGCTTCCTTCCTGACTCACCACCAAAATATGCTCCCCAAGGGACAGCTCCTTCTTTTGGCAGTGGCGCCGGAGGGCCTCCACGAATATCCGAAAGGCGACGGCCGTCTCGATCGTGGACCCGCTTTTGCTGATGACGACGATGCCCCATTTTTCATCCGGGCGATTCTCTAGCAGCTCGATAAGCCCAGCCATCGTGTCGTTGTCCAGGTTGTTTCCCTCAAAGTAGAGCCGGGGATGCCCTCCCCGTTGTTCCCGCGGGAGTTCATTGTGGTGGGGATGGCAGCACCCTTCAAACAGTGCCCGCGCACCCATGTAAGAGCCCCCAATACCCAGCACTACGACGGAATCATTTTTCTGTCCGAAATTGCGCGCGACTTCCACCATTCGCTCAACTTCGGAGCGCGATGTCGTCAGGAGCTCCTCTGGAAGGTCCAAGAACCGTGAATCCACAGGCTCCGGGAAAATCGGGGACGGCCGACGATTTTTCTTGTTTTCAACATCCGCAAGCACCTGATCGCGGCATGAGAGCAACCTCGGCCATAACCAAGCAATGTCCTCGGGCAAAACGCCGGTTTCCTTCTCAATAGCAGTTGCCTGGTGCGAGACTTCGACCAGCGATGTGGTGTATTCGATGGGCAATTTCATACGAGGATCCTTTCCATCACTTCGTCGTGATCGACGTCCAGTATGCCGCAGCGGCTAAGATGCCCTTCAAATCGGCACAGGGCGAGTGGTTTCAAGTCCATCTCTGCGGAATATGATGCCGATTATCTCTCACCCCACACAAGGATTTGCTAAACCTCTCATTTTGTCGCACTTTCGCCGGTGAACGTAGGGGGCGTGACAAGAAGTCAAGGAAATGGTTAGATTTTTGATCATTCTGCCCCTTGATCATGTCACGGTCCCCCCAGCGATCCAGAGATGGCCCGCTATTGGGTTGGCATCAGACGCCACTGCGGCACGGACTCATCCACCTCAATCGCGCGAGCGCCGGCGTAACGATCGTAGGTCATAATCATCTCTCCGATTGTGTCGAAATACCCGACAATAAACGCAGCACTGAAGGTCTGGCCTGCCTTGATCGGATAGCCACCAATTTCTTCAATCATGCACACGTATCCTCGCTGGTGGCACCAGGCGTCGTACACCACGGCGGGATCGAGCGTCATTCCCGCCAACCACGGCCCTTGGGCACCCGTCTCGGGGTCGCGCAGTCGGTAGGCGCGGATGAAGCGATCAGGTAGCGGTTGCTCTCCACGGAAGTATCGGAAACGAGCATCCGGTGGAAAGTCCTCAAAGAATTCTTTCGCAGGAATAAAACCGAAGTAACTCAAGTAAATAAGGTCGAATGTATCACCGTTCTTGTGTCGGATGTGGCCGGGCATATCAATGCGGAGGAATAACGCGGGACTATTGTTGACAGTTTCCACACTATCCATAGTAAACACGTACCTGGTATCACAGGGTATAACAATCCACTGACGCCATAGAGAACCCGCGTTTTTCCCTGGTGCCGCCAAATAGTATTGGAATTCCTGCTGGATCGCGACAAAGTCCTTCCCGCGAACAACCCGAGGATGCAGCTCTCCGGCTTTCGTGCAAATTTGCGGACCTTCGATAGATCGCTTGGGAATTTGACCATGATAGAGATTATTAAACTGATAGACCAAGTCGGGCGGCAGCGTGTTTCGGTATGACTCATCCGAGCCGGGCTCCATGAGCCAGTCCACGATATCCAAACCGAAGCCGGCGTCCCTGAATCCCGTCTTTCGATCCACAAACGACTGTGCGGCGATCCCACTCACGTACCCTCTTTTTTGAATGGCCAACTCCAAATGGGGCGTCACCACAGTGATTCGGTCGTCGGTTTCCGTCACGCTGTACCGGGGTTGCTGCTCGCCCAGAACAAAGCGGTTGACGTTCGCCACTAAAACCACGAACATGAGGACACTGAATCGTTGATACGCCGCCACGAAGAAAGGTCTGGATTTGCAGGGGCGTTTTGAGGTGGACACCGCAGGAACAGCGGATTGTGATTGGCGGCGCGCTAGAAAAATCTTATTCCTCGCCATGGCGGTTCCCCACTACTTGGGTTTTCAGGGATATTGGCACACTGGTTTTGTGACCTATTATAACAACTTGTCGCCCCGGGGAAGTTTCGCGCAATTGACTTGGCGAATCGCCTAAATCGCTGCATCGTATCTTGTCGCCTTTTGGCAGCCGATTGCGACTGGGTCCCGGACCAGGATCACGGAGCTGTGCTGATGATCACGGTGCTGAGTATGGTGCTTCAGGAAGATGAGGACAGGTTACCGGCCTCGCCGCAGGATTGGAACGTGCGGTCTCGATTGCACACGCCCTCTCGCCCGGCCATCACTGGCGAATTTAGAGATGAACAACTGGTGTATTTAGACGTCAATCCGGCGGATCGCGGAAACGATGTGGTTTTCTGCGTGCCGCGAGGATCGGTGTCGGGGGCATATTAGCCCGTGGGTTTGCCAACGTTGAACGTCGCTACGTGTGAATATGACCGGCAGGCCTTCCCACCAGTCTGCCAAAATGGAGGCGAATACCCTCGATGGTCACCCGGGTACGTTGAGCCCAGGCGTCTTAAAGCACTGCCACGGCAACGAACCATTCAGGATACTGCGCGGCAAGATTGCGCTATTCGGTGTGATCGGCTCCCGTGTCATAGAGTTCCCAGGGTTCGCCCGCAGGGCACAAAGACGTTTCGTCCCTATGTGGTTGGGATTGCATCCTGTGAATGGGAATTCATACAGTGGAAGGGGTGTGGTGGAGATTGCGAAGGAGACTGACAGCTCTTGTTAATAAACGAAGGACTCAAGTATTTCGAATTGGCGCCGCATTTGGAAATGGCAGGATGCGAAATACTGTCGATTGTTGTTAAATTCGGACATCAGTGTGTGAATAAAGATGCCAAATCATATGTGGTTGCGGATTGAGAGTTTTCAAAACCGTCGTGTGAAAGAGGCCATCGCCCTTCGCAAATCGGACGAGCGACGCAACACGGGCCGTATCATCATCGATGGCGTACGCGAAATCGAGCGGGCCTGTGAGGCGGGGGTGCTCATCGAGGAGGTGTTTTACTCCCCGACTCTCGCCCCCGAAAAAGCGCGGCAACTCGTCGAGATGCTTGCCGGACGGAACGTCACGATCCTGGAGGTGCCAAAACGCCTCTTCGAAAAAATTGCGTATGGTGAGCGAGAGGAAGGAATCGTCGCTATTGCGAGGTCTCCCACGTTTTCCCTGAAGGAGCTCACGCTCAAGAGTGGTCCAGAAGCGCCCCTTGTCCTCGTAGTGGAAGGGATCGAAAAGCCGGGGAACCTTGGGGCGATGATTCGCACGGCCGACGGCGCGGGGGTTGCCGCAGTTGTGGCGGCAGATATACGGTGTGATATGTACAATCCCGCCGCCATTCGCGCGAGCTTGGGGACCATCTTTTGCTTGCCGGTTGTGGCGGCCAGCAGTGCCGAAGTTCTGGAGTTTTTACAACAACATGCATTGAAATGCGTGGCCGCTCGGGTAGATGGAGCCGTTGCCTACTTTGAGGAAGACCTCACCGGCCCCACAGCAGTTGTTCTGGGCAGCGAGGCGGAAGGCCTAAGCCCGATATGGCGCCAGGGTTGGGTAAAATCTGTCCGCATTCCGATGCTCGGGCGAGCAGACAGCCTTAATGTCTCCGTAGCGGCAGCCGTCCTCCTTTATGAAGCCCGTCGTCAGAGAATGGTTTCAGGGGTATCAGCTCAGGTGTAAAGTCACCAGATTGTTGAGAGAGGGCCGTGTCCGTTTGCTTGGCCAGAATTTCAGAGTAACGTATCCTTGGCGGCCAGCGGAATTCATTCTTCATCTCGCGGGAAGGAGAAGAGGACGCGGAATCCACGACGAATCGCCCGTCCCCAGTCGGTGACCTGCTTGACGATTTCGTCCGATTTTGCGACCGGAAAAGCTCCCGCCTGCCACGCTGGCCTTGCCCACTCCCAGGGGCGTTCAAGCACCTCCAGATCGATTTCCGCCCGGTCGATTGCCTGTTCAAGGTCTTCCATCCAGTCCGGCCGTCTGTAACCGAATGGAATGTGAAACGACCCTAGTTTTTCAGCACGTTGCGTGAATTGTTCAAAATGTTGGCCTGGTTGTCCGATAGAAAGCTCCCGCATGGCCGGACGGACGAGTGCCGCGATATGGGCCTCCTGCAGTGGTCGCAGACAGCCACCTTTCAAAAGTTCATGCAAGCCGGCTAGATGAATACCATGCATTTTGCGCAGCCGCTCGTACTTTTTAAGGAAGACCTCATCCCAGCCACGGAACTGGGTTGCCAGTTCATTTTCCCACGCTTCGGCGAGCTCCCATTGTTCATGGAGGAGCAGGACACGATGGGCAACAATAAAGGGTTTGAGCATCCACTGACGCCGCAGGAACTCTGCCTTGACTTTAAGAAACTCCAGAAGAATGTAAAGATTTTGACCATAGTCGGACTGGACGGTCATGCTGTTATAGTCAAGATAGTCCTCGTAATTCTCTAAAACGCTCTCGATAATCAGGCGAAGGTATTCGCCAGCCTTGGCCAGCGGGAGTTCTCCCGACCGCACATCGTCGCACAGCTTCTGAAACTGAGGTTCGTCGGATTCAATCGCCGCTTCGAGCCAGCGTATTGGGCCGGTGGTCAGGACACCGCGCAGGTTCGCCTGGGCCATGAACGTGGGAGTAAATATGGCCTGGCCATAGTCCATGATAAACTTGCGAAGGTCTCGCCACTGTTTTTGAAACGGCGTGGTTTCTAAAGTGGAAAGGTAAATTTCCTGAGACAGGGCCATCCAGAAATCGGCAAGCACCTGTGCGACGGTAATCAAATTCTCGAGAATGCGATGCCGGTGTTCTTCGGCGGAGATTCTTGGATTTTGAGGTGCAGCCACCAGTGCTGCCATAATGCCCTCGGCGAGGGCCTCAAACAGCCGTTCGATTTCCGAAACTTTTCCACCACTTTCCACCTGGGATTGCTCGGCACTTTTGACAAAACTGACAACGCTGAGCGCCGGTAGAACCCAACCTGCCCGGGATGCCAGGTAAACCAACAATCCGAGAGAACGATGGAGAACGCGGGCTTCGAAATAAGTTTTTGGTGACCCACCGCGGGTGATGGGCTGATAGAGCACCGGTCTTTCGTTGACCAGGGCAGGAATTTTTTCGAGACTCTCCTCAAAGATTTCGGGCTGTGAGAAGAGGACGGAGCGAAGAAGACCAGAATACACGTCCTCCCATTCGTCGCGGACCGTTGGTTCGGTCGGGAAACGATCTCCCATGGCGGCCCTGATCAGAAATCTCAGGTTCGCAATGTCCAGCGCTGCATGGAGGGCACGTTCCAGAAGCGTTTCGCGAATGTTCCTCCGGCGTTCAAATTCAATCATGCTGTCCAACGAGGTGCCCGGAGGAGGTACCGGAAACCGCCGCAAATCCTCAGCCAGTTGAAGAAGGTCCTGTTGCACGCGATAGCTGTGGCGATACCAGTTGATCAGAGTTTCGCCGGTGAATTCATCCTCGGGGAGTTGATAGAGAGTTCCGAGGAGTGAATCAAAGCGGATCAGCATTATGGCGCTGAGAAAATTACAGCGGTCAAAAATTTCGTTGTGGACAGCGGCCAGGCCAAAGTCGGTGGGAATGTCGTCATCCACGATCGAGCCTTCATGGCCGTCATCGGCACTATCGCGGAATACGACGCCCTCGTAAGCCGCTTCAAAGAGGTCTTCCATTCCGCCCTCGGGCTCCTCTTCTCCGGGGAGGGCAGCGGCCTGGCGTTCCGTCCGTCCGAGCAGTTCAGAGAGTTTCGGCACGCGAAAAAAGTCTTCCGCATTGGCTTCCAGAAAGTCCAAGAATTTCCGGGTTTGATCCCATCGATGGTGGGGGTTTTTCTCCTGTTTCCAAAAAGCCTGAAACCACCGCAGGACAATGACCTGGAACGATATCTCGCCGCTTCCCAATCCGACTTCGTGTGCCCGGGAGGCCCAATGCACCAGAAGAGCCATCGCAGCTCTCAGATCGCCGTGCTGGACAAGGGTATCGACGAGGAGCCCGTAGCTGATCGCCGATCGGAGCGATTCGGCATGTTCGCGCCAGAACGCGAGATTGTGGGCTTGACCCGGTTGCTGTCGCCAGTCGTGAATAACGCCCGCCACCTGCTCGGAAGCTTCGCATTCTTCATGCGCCACAAAACTGTTAATATCCGAGATGGCGGTGGTTCCGAATTGGTCCCACCATTCCGCCAGCGCTCTTGCCTGTTGGGCGATCCGGGCGTCCAGTTCGAGATCACCGGAAGCGGCAGCCTCTCGCCGCAGTGCAGCAAACTGCTGGAACAGTTCCTTCATGAGACCGATCAACTGGTCCACACGATGGTCGTAAATCGAATCCCGGGTATGTTCGAAAATGGGAAACAGGCCACCGAATCCCAGAATGCACCAGGGATCAATCACTGCTCCACAGGCGATAGCGCGGTGAAGCAGATCGACTGCCTCAGCCAAACGAGTAGCCGATTCCTTAATTCGCCCGCGTCGCAGAAGCCACTCGCATTCGCTGAGCTGACATCGAATTTCACAGCGGATGCGGGCGGCACCTGAGTGGATTCGGTGCATCCAACGGCGGGCCTCCTGGATTGCCCCCATTCGCGCGAAGCAGTATGCCCACGCAGCGGCACATAACTCCTGGGATCGATACGCCGACAATCGTTGGTTCAGCGCCTGCCGGGTTCCACCAAAAGGCTGTCGAAGCTGGCGTGCCTCTTCCTCCAATCGGGTCCGCCTTGCTCCGCTGCAGCGGTTCAACAGATCCACGTAAAACTGATCACGAAGCCTGGCGATACCCTGCAGCCAGCGGTCGATTTGCACGGTCGAAAGGATGCCGCCTGGCCGGTCACCGCAGATACCGGAGGCCATGAGAGTGGTCCCGGCAAGGACGGCCGCCGCTTCGAACAGGCGCTCTTCACGATCCGCCGGGTCCGCTTCTGCGACGCGTGATAAAACACTTTCGAGGTGGGCGTCATGGAGCACGAACCGGCAGTAGTAGCCCCGCCTGTTGAGCTTGTGAGGGTCCCACAATCCATAGAGGTAATTCGGCCGCTGTTGGACCGGGTGATCCATATCATACCCGCGAGGATCAAGCACGATTTCCTCGAGTTGTTCCAGGTCGAAAAGCGCTGCCCGCCGCAACTCTTCAGGAGTTTCTCGCAGGATATTGAGGGCCGTTTCGATCAGCGCCTGATACCGCCCCACGGCAGCCCCGGCTCCCCTCACCCAAAGCGGGACCGCACAGACATACTCATGATCGTAAGGTTTGCACCGACGGTCACCTTCGAGAACGGCTACCGGCCGGTACCCCAGATAATCGTTAAGTTGCTTGAGGGTGGCCTTCACCAGGGTGTCAGAAACGCAGGGTTCACCCTCCGTGCTGGCGAGGGTTGCCAGAATCCCCTCGCAGAATCGCGCAAGCAGAAACGGATGACAATAATCGTCGGCACTCCAGTGGCTTAACAGATCCCGGTGAAAATCACGGTACGCCGGCATGACCGTGTCAAAAAGAAAATTGAGCACGAATTGAGCTCGGGTCAGGTCGGAAAATGCGGCGTTCTGTTCCGCGAGTTCCTCACTGCTGCGAACGAGGTGTTCCCGGAGTTTCTCAAGTCGCGGTGGTTGGCTGTCGGCTTCCCTGTTGGCCGATTCTGTCAGGCCCAGTGAAAGAAAAAGCGCATTCCATGCCTGAAAAAACTGGGGATCCCGAACACCATCCGAGAAGTTGAGATACCCCAGGATGATTTCTTCAGGGGACTTGAACTTCCGCGGGTCTGTCATAGCGCGAAACTCCGGTATGGCTGATCCTCCTTTAGCCGACCAACTGGCCCCCATTGTGGCGGGTAAGTCGGGAATCCGCTCCAAGGTCCGGAAGAGCGTCGACTATCTGGCATTCTACCGCAGAGGCTCATCTTTTATAACCGATGCACGAAAACCTGGAACAGCCGGCGAGTTTCGTTTTGTGGCGGGCCATCAGGTGTGAAGGTCGGCCAGGGTGTCGCAACATTTGGGTCAGGCTGGGGGCACTTCGTGAATTGCCCCTGCCCAAACCATTTGGCTATATCGGACGTGTGGTGGGCACAATTCGTGAATCGTCCCTCTGTGAATCTCGGTACGCTCAGGTTCGGCGTGGTCTCGGGGGCCGGACAACCAGCGCATTTTGCACGCCGGGCCCAAACTCGTGCCCAAGGGCTCTGTCAAAAGTGAATAAACTTTGGGAACAAAGTACATTCAGGGCGCGGGCCAACAGCTGTCAAAAAGTATCCCAGAAAAAGAGCGTTTCTTTTCCAAACCACCTAATTATCATGGATAATAGCCGGACAGGCGATGCATTCCGCACGGATTGCTGGTATGCGGGCTCCCGCTTTGCTCTCCTGGGATAGCGAACGCCGTCAGCGGGGAGCGGGCGGGGTGTGGCAGCTTTTCGGTTGTCGTAAGGACGCACCTGACGTTGAACGCCAGATCGACATACGAGGCAGAGAGATGACGCAACGCGCGATGAAACGTGCCCGACTGTGCCTGATGATGGCAGCTCTTCTGCTGGGAAGTTTTTCCGGTCCCCGAAACTCCGAGGCGGTGGCGCCGGATCTCATTCGGCCCCAGCAACTGGCACCGTACGGTTTGGAACTCGCCTGGTTCAACCAGGTGCAGATGGATCCCAGTGTCGGTAGGATGACGAGCTGGCTATTGGATCGAGGGACACTGTTTGTCGTGACCGACACAGCCGTGCTCCAGGCGTTCGACGCCGAGACCGGTCGTTCCTTGTGGGCAACAACTGTCGGGAGTCCCGATTTGCTCACCTTGAAACCGACGGCTAGTGAACATCTGGTCGCGGTGGTGAATGGGAGTACGATCTATATCCTGAACAGACACACCGGGGTCATTCTCTGGAAACGCCAGACCGAAGGTGCTGTAGGAGCGGGGCCGGCCTTGAGTCCGACTCGGGTGTTTGTGCCGCTTATTCGCGGAAAGATCGAGTCTTACCGATTTGAATGGGCCACGCCTGAGATGGCAGCGGCTACTGGCACACCGCTTGTGGAAACAGCTACCTTTGGGCAAACGGGCAGCAGCCAGCCGACGAGCAACAATCGGGGAACCGGCGGTCAGGGCGCTCAGCAGACTTCCCCACAAGCCGAAACGGAAACACTTCCACCTGAAGCTACCGTGACCGCCCAACCGGTGGGAAAAGAGGAACTCCGCCTTTCCACGAAACAGAGACCGGGGTTATTTGTGATGTCCTGGGGGCACGCTCTTGTGGAGCCTCGGCTCACCTATGCGGATTCCAATCGGGAACGGGTGGCCTGGCCGACTGACCAGGGATTGCTTTTCGTGGCGGAATTGGATGTCCGTGCAGAATTGCGATTCCAGGTTCAGTACTTTTTGCAGACCAACGGAGATATCGTCGCGCCTCCCTGTATCCGTCCCGGTGATCCGACGCTCTCCAACGATCCCAACCGGATGTTATTTGTGGCCACCACCAACGGATTCATCCACGCCTTAAGGGAATACGACGGCAAGGTTTTGTGGCGTTTTTCCACGGGCGAGCCCATTAATCAATCACCAGCCCTTGTGGGGGATGACCTCTACTTTACGACACAAACCGGTGGGCTTTATCGCGTCAAGGCCACCACCGGGGAACTGGTTTGGTTCAGTCGCGGAATCAGACAGTTTGTGGCTGCGAGCGACCAGCGCGTTTACGGAATCGACGGGATCAACCAGTTGGTCATCATGGATATCCAAACTGGTTCCCGGCAGGGACAGTTTGATGTGACACGTTACCCGCTTCGATACATGAATTCGCAGACCGACCGAATCTATCTCGCCAACGAACAGGGCCTGATTCAGTGCCTGCGAGAAAGCAGATTGACCCAGCCCATCAAACATATGGTGCCTGTTACCCAACCCCCCAAACAGCCGCCTAAGCCAGCGCAGGCTCAGCCGCAGGCCCTGCCGCAACCCGCAACTCCAGCTCCGACTCCTCCGGTGGGAGAAAACCCATTTCAATGATGCGATCTAGCGGGTGGTCTATGGTTTTGTTACTCCCTCGGTAACTGTCTGGCTTCGGTCAAGCGCCGCGACGGACACGTCTGGCGAAAGCAGAAGCGACTCACAATTTGGAAGATCGCTGCGAAACGGCGGGAATCAGGTTGCGTGTCTGGGGGATCGGCAAAGAAGACCGACGAGGTTAGGGACTGGATTCGGACTCGCCCCCACCTTTGGAAATGGCCCGTTCGGCAAGGGAGAAATTTTCGATGCGGGCGGTTTTCAGCACAGGTTGCCCGAGCAGGCGGTTGATCCGGGTGACGACTTTTCTCGCCAAATAGTCCACCTCCTGGAGTTCAGAGGGACTGGTTGCCCGAACGGTCACGAGGACCTCGTCTCGGATGACTTGGCCGAAGGACTGGATAAATCGGCCAAAACTGTCGGGATCGTCGAAGGTGGTCACTACCCGGAATTGAAAGCTGGCTTCGCGAATCAGGCCGCTGGCTGGATCGTAAACGCGGACGCAAAAGTCCCCAAAATCGGCTTCGCCATTGCCCAGCCATTTGGCGGCCGGGGCTGGGCGGGAGTGTGACGCCCCCCAGGCTTCGCCCATTCCCAGCTTCTCAAGCCACTGGCTCCAGTGCGTATGGGAACTTGCGAGGAGGCCGATAAAAAAGGCAGGGAGAATTCCCAGAAAAACGGCCAGCACTTCCACCCAGACCAGCCTGCGACGCGGTGCGACGGCAGAAGGGGTGCGCGCTCCAGCCGGCGGGATCGGGTGCGTGCCCCGCGAAACACCGTTCCCTTTATCTGGTGAAGACGAGCGCATTGAGGACTTTTCGCCGTGCGCCACAAGCAAACCTCGCTGGAAAATGGCTCGAACCTGAAAAGACGAAGGCGGTTTAGTTGCGCCGCATAGGTTTTCTGTGAAGAGTATAGCATATTTTCCGGCCGTAACCCGACGCCATGCGAGCTTTGCCCACAAAATAGATCACGGCGGGTTACCATAGATCCCGAAAAATCAATTGCTGAATCGGAGCGTATCCCCGCTCGAAAGCCCGGGACCGGCACCGCCTCGCGGTCAGCATTCGAATCCGGGCGGCCGTTCGTAAAGTTTCTTGCGAGTGGCCCAAAGACCGGCAGAAGGTGTAGGAATGTAATAAATCGTCTCGCCGTCTGGGGTTGTATTCCACCCCTCGCGGAGCTTGTCAATCGGATAGCGGCGAAGCGTCTCTTGGAGATCCGCGTACTTGAAATTCACCCCCTCGATTTCTTCGCGCGTCAAATGGCCGGGGGCATAGGTGATGGTGAAACGGCCCTCCGAGGAACCATGAATGAGGTGGGCCGCGGCATGGGCAAGGTCCTGGAGATCCGCGTTCGTTCGATACAGCTCCATAATCCGCTTGGTTCCGACGTACCCATATTTTCGGATTAATCGATCCACCTCTTCCTGTTCACCAAATCGTTTTAGGCCCGGGGCGATGATAATGAGTTCGCCGCCATCGGCCATGACCATCCGGGTACGATAGATCGCCTTGTTCGCCACCCAGGTGCTGACGAATTCGTCCTCCTGCATGTAGCACACAACTTTGTGAAGCGGTTCTTCAAACACCTTGATGTTCTCTTCGCGGGACTGCCGCGCCGCCATCAAATAGGTGTCCAAATCATCGCCCACGTAGATGCCCGTGTGAACAAGCTGATCCTCTGGATTGCGGGCCATGACAATTTGGATGTAAAAGTCCGGCAGCGAACCGAGGAAATCTTCCTCTGCTTTGTTAAAACACGCCCGAACCGGCGTGATGAGCGTCCCCAGATTGTTTTCTATTCCACAACAGGCCGCCGCAATGTGCGAGGCACAAATGGTCCGCTTTCCCGCCAGACCAATGAAATAGTTCTTGTTGTGATTGGCGAATCCCAACACTTCGTGGGGAACGACGTGCCCAATGTTGATGATTAAATCCCACTTTTCCCGCATGAGCATCGTGTTCAGATCGATGGGAATCGCCCAGTCTGCCGCACCTCGGCTGACCTCCTTAACAAATTCGGCAGGGACCTCGCCCACGGGGACGACGGTGTCAATCCAATGATGGGCGTGAATCCGTTCATGGGGGATGCTTCCAAACATGCGGGCGTTCTGTTCGCGACTGTGCGGCTCATGCTGGCCCAATGTGGGGATGACATGCACGTCGGCGTCCTTGGCCAGCATTTGATAGAGCATCTCGGTCATTTTGCCCGCACCGGAGTGCATGCGTGTGATGTCGGGCGGAAGAAGGAGAACTCGCCTGGGAGAGCGGCAAATTCTCGCCCGGGCCTCATCCAACGCCCGTTCCATCAGTTCGCGAATACGGGGCCACTCAATCTGCGAAGCTCGCTCATAAAACCAGGGCATGGGTGATTGTTTTCTCCTGCTGCGGTGTTGATCCGATGCCAATCTATGCCAGCGTAATTGATCTATTATGACGCGCGAGAGGCAGACTGGGGAGCCCGCGACGCAGCTGGTCTCCGCATACCCGTTGGGCAAAATTTGCGTTCCGGATAAAAGGATCGGCCGATTTGCGTGGCCAGCCGGTCGAACAGGCCCGTGACGTTGCTGGCTGAGCGTGAGAAAGGTTCAACAGGAACCTGACAAAGTGATACGGATTGCTGCGTTTCTCAGCCAACCACGGTAGGGGCGATTCATGAATCGCCCGTCCAGCCCGTCAAGCATCACCCGACGATTTCAGTACGACCAATTCATGAATTGCCCCGCCCACTGAGCAACACCGCCCCCACGGCGGACGAACTTCATTGCGACCGCGTGCTGTCGCTTCGTCTGATGGGAGGCGTTACCGCGGCCGTGGCTGCCAAAATGGCCAGAAGCAGGAGGCAGAGCCCTCCCAAAATACCACCTTTCCAAGGCGACTGATACGAAACCCGCACCTCACGAGTTCCCGCGGGAACGGAGACCACAGTTCGTCCCCACGAGTCCGACCCAATTGGCAGGGAATGGCCGTCGGCTGTTGCCACCAATCCCTTCCGCCAAAGATAATTGAGCACGAGTCGTCCACCTTCCGGTTTATCCTCACAGTCCACCACAAGGACCGCACCACTCGGGCAACGAAATTTGGCTGGCCGCCGGCGCGGATGTACATTGTGCACACGGTTCTTTTCCGTTGCGACCGCCCGAGTGAGCCGCGCAGATTGTGAGCAGACGGCAGCCTGCTCCAGCCCAGGCTCTTCCCAAAAGGCCGGGGGATCGGCATCTTCCACCGGGAACACGGCTACGAATTCATCGAAATATGCCGGTCGTTGGCTGCGGCACCACGCACGGATGCGGAAGTCGTCGAACAAACTTTGCGTTTCGGCCCAGCGGGCGTCCCAACTTGGGCTGCGAACCGGCTGAGCGGCCGTTCGATGAAGCACAACATACTGCACGCCGTATTTCTGAAACGTCTGCAAAGGCGCGGTGGTCAAACCGTCAAGTACGCGGCGGTACTCATTCGTCTGGCGGACGAATTCGCTGTAGCCGTCAAGGGACTCTACGCCGTAGACCATCGGAAAGTCCAGGCCCAATCCCCATACGAAGTTCTCGGCCGGGGAGCGGAACGGCGTTATGGGGGCGATTCGGGCTGCGCAGTCGCCTGGGGCCAAAAGCTCTGCCAGTCGCGGCGGAAGAGGACGATAGTCTCTGTCGCCATACTGGTAAAAACACGTGTCGACAAGGAACACGTGCCACACAAGCAAGACAAGTGTCATGCCTATCGTGATCCACAGCGCTTGACGCTGTTCCGGCGAGGTGTTGCTGAGTGTGCAGGGTCTCTGGCCATTTCGCTCGATGAAAATGTGCTGCCAGAACTTCGCCCCTACCACAAGCGCTCCCAGGTGGAAGAAGGGAAGATACTTGAACGGGTGGTATGCCTGCCCGATGATCGGAAAACGCGACTGAAGCCACCATAACCCGCCGACATTCCCCAGGGCAAGTACCAAAGCGAGGACGGCGATCAACTGCCAAAACGATGCGAGGAAAGAAGCGGCCTTGCGGACATGAAGACCATACCAGGTGACACATCCCAGCCACAGGAGCGTGAATAGACCGCCGGCAAAATAAAACTGTCCGTGATGGGGATTAGTAGGATCGGCCCAATTGCAGGGGCTCGGCGCCCGCGCTAGCGGATACGGAAGAACGAGACACAACAGGCCGTCGAAAATGCCTTCGTGAGGACCCGGGGGACGTTGCACCTGCGAAACCACAAGGAGTTGCGGAACGAGAAGCGGAGCCGCCACGGCGCTCGCGACGAGTGCGGCTGAGACCAATATCGCCCAGCGGCGAACAGACCACCGGCACACCACACCCCGCACAAGAATCGCCGCACCCAGCAACTGGATTGTGTACAGCCACATTTGGGCATTTCCCGCATGATAGAAAAGTCCTGCAAGAACACCCGTGGCGAGAATCCATCTCCAGATTTGGAGTTTGGAATGGGCAAACGGCTCCTGAACGCTTTCCAGTTTGCGAAGTTGAAGGGCCAGCAATGGGACGAAGAGGAACACTGGGGACATGTAATACCAGGAACGACAAGCGATCAGGGCGTATCCACACAGGGACCAGCAGGCCGATGCACACATGCCAAGAGGGGGAATGACCGCTTCCTGCCGCAACAGCCAGAAGAAAGCCCAGTATCCCAGGAAAAGGTGGGACCAGCAAAACACATCGACAAACCAGGTGGGATCCCCTAACACGTCCCGAGAAAAAAAGTACGCCAGATACGTGGGAGGATACGTGAGTGCAAAGGTTCCCAGTTCCGCCAGGGGCATGCCCAGAAACTGGTGAGTTGCCCACTGAGGAAATTGACCGACGGCCGCGATTTCGCACGCCCGGCTGATGACGGGGTAGAAGATGGCAAAGTTGTCGTCCTGAAGGAAATAGCGAGGGTCGCGCGTCTCAAGATACGTGGCAGCCAGCACGACCAGGAGAAACCCTCCTGCTCCCCATGGCAGGCCCCCGCGCACGGAATCAGATATTAGAGTGGCATTTTCGGCCAGAAAGCCCACGTCTGGCGTATTTCTGCCTTTCCTCACGTAAAGCCCACCCAGGGCTATGATCCCCCAAAGGACAAAGAACCACGTGCTCGGATGCTGCGCAAAGTTTGCGAAAATGTGGCGTATCAGGCCGAAGTCGCCGGGGTAATTCCAAAGACCGCTGAACCGCGGCAGGATGGAACGTGAGCAATCCGCCCCCCAGGGCAAGTTGCACGTGAAGAACTCCTGGTGAGCCGGTGGGTCGTGCCCGACAATCGGTTCGGCAACGTTGTTTCGCTCCCATGTGAGTTTATTTCCCGGAATTCGAAGTGACGTGCTCCCGCAAACAATGAGTACGCTCTCAATGTCTCGATGAGATCCCGCTAATACCTGTAAGCGGAGTGATCGGACCCAGGATCCCTTAATCGTCCACTGCCACTCCTGCTCACTCATTGCTGGTGCGGTCCACCAGGCCGGGATGGTGGTTTTGTCCGGTACCCCTTTTAAGCTGACCGGTTCATTGGTAGACGGCAAAGAGCTTTCCAAACCATCGAGGGCAAAGTTTTGGAAAGCCTGTTGGCCGAACGCATTGGATGGACGAATTGCGTCTTGGTGATCTCGCGAATGCCGGGGAAATTCGAGACACACCGGGATGACCGCGTTACTGCGGGTAATCTGGAAAAGTTCGATGATCCCGCGCTCGAGAGGTTTCCGGCAGGAGACCGTCACCAGAACGGGCAGACTCGCATCACCTTTTAACGCCTGGTAGGTATGGATCGCGAGGAGCCAGCAAAGGATGCCGAGCCCGAGTGCGACAAGTCGGAGCTGAATCGCACGTCTATCGCTGCTGAGCATGGAAAGTCGGTTAACCGGCTACCAAACGCTTCGTCCTTGGTGTCTCGTCTGGGAACGATGACTCTCGAAGAACTCGTAAAATACATTCTCTGATTCTCCCCGCCGCAAAAAAGAAATGCCACAACGTCGGATGGGCAGAGCTTCATTCCTGCCGACCGATTTCGGGGGTGTTTTGTTAGTCCGACGTTCCTTAGGAAGTATTTCATTCCTATAACGGTGTCAGGGAGGGCAGAATTTGGCACTCCATTGTCGCCCTTGACAGTGAGGTAATGGCAAAAAGTAACAAATTAGGTAAATTTTCTCTGGTGGAGCCCCTGCGATTTTGGGATTGCCCCGCTCGTCAGGCTGGATATATAATGATGCAGTAAATTGCTCATATTAGTGACGATTTGAGTTGGGAATGAGCCAACGGCGAATTTGACACTAAATCTCATTTGCAGGTCAAGCAAGGATCCACGTGGTATGAGTGATTCTCCCCAGCAAAAGCCCGAGCGGAAACGGAGCGGTGTTGAGGAAGTCAAGGAAGCCAGTCAGTTTCTCTACCGCATACTGGCCGAGGAAGTTTTCAACGATCAACCCGCATTCAGCGAGAAAGCAGTCCAGGTCCTCAAACACCATGGGACCTATCAGCAGGACGACCGCGACAGACGGCGGGAAGGGAAAACGTACATCATGATGGTGCGCGTGAAGGTGCCGGGTGGTGTGCTTACCTGGCAACAATTGCTCGCGCAACTCGATCTGTGCGACGAGCTGGGCAACGCCACGGCGCGAATCACGGACCGCCAGGACCTGCAACTGCATGGGGTTTTGAAGCGGAATCTGCGGGAGGCGATCCAACGGATCAATGAGGTCCAGATGACCACGCTGGGCGCCTGCGGGGACGTGGTTCGGAACGTCATCTGCTGTCCCGCCCCCTTGCGACACGATGGGGTTCGCGAGGAACTCCAGGAGTTGGCACGGGCTGTGACCCGACACTTGCTGCCTCGAACCCCAGCGTACCACCAGATTTGGCTGACCGATCCCGAGACTCAGGAGAAACAACTTGTCGGCGGCCAGGCCGATCCGGAGGAAGTTGAGCCGATTTATGGTAAGACCTATCTTCCTCGCAAATTTAAGATAGCGTTGGGACTGCTGGATGATAACTGTGTCGATGTTTACGCGAATGACCTCGGCTTCGTGGCGATCGTGGAGGACGGCCGGATTGCCGGCTTCAACGTCTTGGCCGGGGGATCCCTTGGAGTAACCCCCAGTAACAAGAATACTTTTCCGGCCCTTGCCAAACCGGTGGGTTTCATCAGTAAGGACGAGGTTATTCCGATTGCCGAAGCAGTGGTGAAGATCTTCCGCGATTTCGGCGAGCGGGGAGACCGGAAGCGGGCACGCCTCAAGTACTTGATTGCCGACCGTGGCATCGATTGGTTCCGACAGACCCTGGAACAGTATTACGGTCGGTCCATCCGAGATCCGCTGCCGGTAAGTGTTCGCGGATTTGACGATCACATCGGGTGGCATGACCAGGGCGACGGCAAGTGGTTTTACGGATTGAATGTGGAGAATGGGCGGATTCTGGATCGCGACGGCTTTCGATTGAAGAGTGCGATTCGCGAAATCTGCCAGAGATTCCAGCCAGGGATTCGGTTTACAGCCCATCAAAGCATTCTGTTTTGCGACCTGCCGGAAAACGTTCGGCCGGAATTGGAAGGAATTCTCCGCGAACACGGCGTACCTTTGAGCGAAGAAATCTCGCAGGTCAGACGCTGGTCAATGGCCTGTGTGGCCCTTCCGACTTGTCCGCTGGCGGTCACCGAGAGCGAGCGCGTTCTGCCGGGGCTGATCGACCAACTCGAGGTTGAACTAGCGCGGCTAGGGCTAGAAAACGAGCGGTTCACCGTGCGGATGACCGGCTGCCCCAATGGATGCGCCCGGCCGTACAACGCCGATATCGGGTTGGTTGGACGAACGGTTAACAAATATGCGATTTATTTAGGTGGGCGATTACTAGGCGATCGGCTCGGCGAGTTGTACCTGGACACCGTGCCGTTGGGGGAAATTATCCCTACCCTTAGGCCAGTACTGACGCTATTTGCCCAGCACCGGCAGAACGGCGAGACGCTGGGGGATTTCTGTCACCGAATAGGGATCCAGAAACTTCGCGAACTGTGCGCCGCAAATGGCGGGCAAGGGGTCGCAATCGCCGAAGGAATGGAAAGCGAAACGTGCTGACATGTGGTTTCACGCGGAACAGACGGCAGCCGCGTGATCAGTGCTTTATCGAATGGGTGTGCTCTGAAAAAGTCCCCGTCCACCCAGTCAATCGGCGAGGGGAATCACGCTAGATGCGTTGGCTGGGTGATGATCCCGCAGTTGATGGGGGATGGGCACGCACCTTTTCGTAGAGCAGATTGATGATCCCCTCGATGACCTCAGCCTGGTTGGTTTCCAGGAGAATGGCCAGCTTTCGCTCGAGGTCGCGTCGTCGGTTCGTTTTCTTGGCTACGGCGATGACCCCTTCCTCGGTGAGTGCGCCACCAGTGCCGAACCGGCTGTAAAGCTCTTCGAATTCAGCGGTTGTCCAATCCTGAAACAGCTCTGGATGGGCCTGGATGACGCGCTCCACAATGGGATTTGTTTGACGATCGAAACGGCGATAGAGAAGGCGCGTGGGGTCGATAAACAGTTCGTCCACGGGGACCCCCAGCCCCTGTGCCAGTTGGCCGATCGTCCGAGGATGGGGCCGTTTGCTTCCCTCGAGAATTCCCCGGATTGTCCGTTTGTCCAATTTGGTGCGTTCCGCCACCTCATTGATGGTGAGCCCGAGCTGAGACATGAGGCGCCGCAGGTTGTCACCGAGTAGATTGTCCATCTCTACAACTCCTCCCACAGACGCTGCGCCCCGCCTGAATGTGCTGTAAGGATCTGCACTACCATGGTAATTCTTCTCACCTGCATGTCGCAACATACAGAAAAATGTGAACGCTTTGGTGCCACCTTGCTTTCAATGAGTGCGACGGCTTGGACACAGGCCAAAGTGTGTACCGAACGATGTCAACAATTTATACTCGATTAAAGACGCAATTTTGACGTGGGTCCTCCCGGCCGCACGAGACAGGTCCGGCCAGTTCGCAAAAGGTCTGTTGAAAAGTATACGTTCTCCCACGCATCTTTCCTAGAATTATGACAATTTCCCCCGGAAAAATATAGGGCCATGAACAGACAGTACGAAATTGCTTGCGAGTGCGGACGGAAAGTCTCTGTTTCCGCGGGCCAGTCGGGAACCACCCTTGTCTGCCAGTGCGGCCGTCAGGTGACCGTGCCTTCTTGGGGGGAACTCTTACGACAGGAAACCCGGGTCGCAGTCGCTGGAACTAGCGAACAGGCCTCCTACAGTCCTCTGGCAGGCTGGGTCACCGGTTTTCGATGGCTGGGCCTGGGACTCATCTTGCTGGCCGTGCTGGGTATGCTCTATCTGTATAGAACCATGCCCTCACTGCCCGATCTGCACAGGGTTCCCCCCGCGGTAGTCTATAATTATTTTCGCGTCCTCCGCACGGGAGTCGATGGGCCGATGCCGCGATTTGAGAGAGACTTTATCGAACACGAAAGAATCTGGCGGGGACTGTGGGACTTGGTGATCCTCGTGGCCATTGTGGGCGCGATCCTCGTGGCGGGAATCACCGTTGCAGAATGGTGGGAACAGCGGCACCAGAAGAGGGTGGCCGAGGCCGAGGACGGGGATGAGGAAAAAACTCCCCCCGAGTAATGCTCGATCGGGATTTCTGCCGCGGCTCATTTCGGCAGGTGGATGGTGAAGGTGCTTCCTCGGCCAACTTCGCTTGTGACCGTCACGTATCCTCCGTGCACCTGCGCCACGTGTTTGACGATGGAGAGGCCCAGCCCTGTCCCGCCGAGTTCGCGGCTTCTCCCGGGGTCCACACAGTAAAAACGCTCGAAGATGCGGGGAAGGTGCCGGCTTTCAATGCCCCATCCCTCATCAATCACGGAAAAGAGAATCTCTTTATCTTGCATTTCTACCCGAACTGTGATCGTTTTTCCGGGATCGCTGTACTTGATCGCATTGTCGATCAGATTGACAATCGCCATCTGGAACAGGCGGGGATTAACATCGAGGTCGGGATCTGTCACAATCTCCGCTTTCAAGGTCATGTTCTTTCTTTCCGCGGCAAGCTGGCACTGCTCAATTGCCCCTTGTATCAGGGCGCTGGCCTTAACCTGCTGGCGTTCAAGAGGCTGATCCGTTGCACTGTCCAGTCGTGTGAGCACCAGAAGATCGTCCACAATTCGTTCCAGTCGCTCGGTTTGTTCGAAGACGATCTGCGTGAAGTGTCGGGCTTGGTCCGGCTCTTCAATCGCACCGTCGAGCAATGTTTCGAGAAAACCTTTCATGGTGGTGAGTGGAGTTTTCAATTCGTGACTGACATTGGCGACGAAGTCTCGGCGCACCCGGTCAAGCACTTCGGTTCGCGTAACATCCCGAACGACCACCAGAAAGTGCACATCCCCGGTGTCATCAAAGCGAAGCGGCACGGCTCTTAGTTCGAGGTGTTGTTCAGGAAATTCGTGAGTAAGCCGAAGCGGTGGCGAAGCCTCGCCGGAAAGGACCCGTTGCCACCACGGTGGAAAGGCCGGGTGTCGAATTCGCTCGGAGAGGATGAGTTGGCCGGGAGACAGATGGGGTGGGAAACGAAGGAGCTGAGCCGCCTGCTGGTTCCACTTCTGTCCCCTTCCCTCTCGATCCAGGATGAGGATTCCGTCGGCAAGATGTTCCAGAACGGCCTCCAACTCAGCCTGAATTTGGCGAAGCCTTTTACGCTCATTTTCACGCTGAACCGTGTAGTCCCGCCACTGTTGCGCCAGTTGCACAATTTCCTGCGGGTACCATCGTGGCACGGATGGCCCACGCTCCTTGACCAGCTTTTCGGGCGAGAGCCCAGCAAGGACTCTGTCGACCCAGAGGCCTACGACCAACCATCCCATAGCACCCAGGAGGCTCCCCCAACCGATACTTCGCAAGCCGCTCCAGAGAATCGTGCCCGACAGATTTGCCGAACTCAAAGGAATCTCTTGCTCGAGCCATAGCACGGCGGGCGCGGAAAGCGCGGTTACGGGAAAAGCCGCCACGCAGCGGAGATGGCCGCCCGACCGAACCTCCTGCCACCGAAACACCGGGCGTCCCGAGTTCCGGCACAGTTGGACCTCCGACGGCTCCGTGGCGGCACGGGTAATTCCCGGCGTTGTGGCTACCAGGACACGTCCGCCTGCGTCGAAAATCGCAAGCTGGAGTTCCAAAGCGCCGGCCTTTTGACGCAAGACGTTGGTCAGGGCTTGGAGGTCCGTCATCTGTTTCGCCGTTTCGTCTGGAAGAATGGTCCGGGCAAGATAGTGCGCCCGCTCTTCGATCCACATGTTCACGAGCTGCTCATGGGTGGCCGGACTCGTGAGTAACCATATCAGGGCAATTGGAACAGTCGTGACAGCCCAAAAAGTGAGAAGCACGAAAGGTAACCTCAATCGAGACAGGCGAAACATGACTGCGATTCCCAAAGTGCGATGTCTGGATCAAAATGGTGGCTTAACCGATCTGACTGACGGAGCTTTATTCCAAGGTGAGCGCGTCGAGATCGGTAGTCTCAGCTTCTTATGTTCTCATTCCCCTGAAATTGATCTTGACTGTTTTCAAGCAATCAATCTACGCTACTTCCGATGGTGCGTCCAAGTTGACGGATGTTGGGACATCTGGAGAGACACCCACGGACGGTGAGCGAAGAAGGAAATCACATGGCACCAACTCCTCGGCCAATGGAGAGCACGGAAGCCTCGTCGCACCCCCGACGCATGGTCCCCTTTCTCGACCTCGGTCGTGCCCAGGCGCCTCTGCGGGACGAGATTGTGGCAGCGCTGGCGAGGGTCGTCGATTCTGGAGTGTTTGTTCTCGGCCCCGAGGTGGAGACCCTTGAACAGGCCCTTGCAGAGTACTGTCATTGCCGGTATGCCATTGCCTGTGCTTCGGGCAGTGATGCTCTGCTGCTTGCGATGATGGCTCTCAACATCGGGCCGGGGGACGAGGTGATCGTCCCGAGTTTCACTTTTTTTGCAACTGCCAGTGCCGTCGCACGGCTTGGAGCCAAGCCAGTCTTCGCTGACATTGACCCGCGATCGTACAACATATCGCCCGAGCACGTAGCGCGATTGATCAGGAAGAATACCAAAGCCATCATACCCGTTCATCTTTTCGGTCAGGCGGCCGACATGACGCCGATTTTGGAACTGGCGGAACGCTTCGGCATAACCGTCGTCGAAGATGCCGCCCAGTCGATTGGGGCGGAGTACCGCGGAAAACGCGTCGGCTCGCTGGGCCGAATTGGATGTCTCAGCTTCTATCCCACCAAGAATTTGGGCGGGATGGGCGACGGTGGAATGTTGACCACCAACGATGGGCAGCTCAGCGATCAGCTTCGCATCCTCCGCGTCCACGGAATGCATCCGCGGTACTATCATCATAAAATTGGTATCAACAGCCGGATGGACGCCTTTCAAGCAGCCGTTCTCCTGGTCAAATTTCGCCATCTGGAGGATTGGGTGGCCTGTCGCCAGGAAATTGCCCAACGTTACACCGCGCTCTTTTTGGAAGCCGGTTTGGAACGGCACATTGTTTTGCCGGAGAGAACCGTGGAAGGGCGCCACGTGTGGAATCAGTACGTCATTCGGGTGCGCAACGGACAGCGTGACGCTCTTCGCAAGTACCTCCAAGAACAGGGAATCGGGACCGAAATCTATTATCCGCTTGGCCTGCACGAGCAGGAATGCTTTCAATTCTTGGGCTACGCTCCCACCGACCTGCCGGAAACATTTCTGGCCAGCCGAGAGGTGCTGGCTCTCCCCATTTTTCCGCATTTGACCGAAGAAGAGCAGCGGACAGTGGTTCGGGCGATCGCGGAGTTTCTGGGGGCACAATCGCATACGTTCCGGATTGGGCCGCCCAAATTTCTGGAAAGAACATCTCAACCGACGACGGAAACACACGTGGAACGCCGGTAACGGCCAGCTCGAAATCTCTTCCCACAGCGGCCGAGAGCCTCCAACTGCACTCCCGCTGTGTGCGGCCAACTATCCGACGCAGCCCGGCGGATCGCACGTGCGAAGCCCAATTCACGAGGAATGCACAACGGCAACCACCGGGACACGGCTGCCAGGGCCCGTTGGGCAGGTACGGCGAGGAGACCCGACGAGCTCACCCGCGCTTTTTCGCCATCTGAGCAGGAGCAAAGACGCCGGGCGGAGGGCCCTCCGGCGCCTTCTTCTTTTCTGTTTCTGACGTCACGACTTTACCCCAGGATGTGCCCTTAAACTCAATTCCCTTGACTTTGTCGGATCTGCGACTCGGGGCCAAAGCGATCATCATCACGAAAACTGTGGCCAGGATGACCACGAGATACCCCGGTGCCCATGCTGGACTGCCTCCCCCGCTCGCCTCTTCAGCGATGAGCAAGCTTTCCCCCAGATTGATAACCGCCAGCCACAAGCACATCACGCGGGCTCCTCACTTCTCTGCGTGTTTTCAGTGGTAGATGACATTTCCGCGATGGCCACACTGTTCGATTATAAACCGGCACGCCGTCTCTGCCAATTTGGCGACTGGTTGCCTGATCACCAGTTTTCCTCCGCCAACGGCGCCCCGGACCTTCGTGCCGTTTCGTGTGGGAGCGAGATTCGCTCCGGAGGCAGTGGATTATCAGGTCCGCTTTTAGAGGGGCCTGCTTGTCAGGTCCGCTTTGCCACGTTAAATCACCCATCGGGTTTCGGCGGGCACGACGAGCGTGCCCCTCCGAAGGATTTCCCCTCCAATGGGGACGAACCTTATCCAAACCGTCCCGTCACATACGCTTCCGTCTCCGGCAACCGTGGGGCACTGAAGATGTCTGGGGTCGGGCCGTATTCGATAAGACGACCCAAATAGAGCAGAGCCGTGTAATCACTCACCCGGGCGGCCTGCTGCATATTGTGAGTCACGATGACCACGGTATATTCCCCAGCGAGTTCTCGGATGAGATCTTCAATCTTGTTCGTCGCGATGGGATCGAGTGCCGAGCAGGGCTCGTCCAATAACAGCACTTCCGGGTTGCCTGCCAAAGCTCGGGCGATGCACAGACGCTGCTGCTGCCCGCCGGAAAGCTGGAGGGCGTTTTGATTGAGATGATCCTTGACCTCATCCCAAAGTGCGGCCGCCCGGAGGCACCGCTCACATTGTTCCTGAAGGTACTGCCGATTTCGGATGCCCTGAATCCGCAGCGGATAGACGACGTTCTCAAAAATGCTCATGGGAAAGGGATTGGGCTTCTGAAACACCATGCCTGCCCGCTTGCGGATTTGGGTCACATCCACGGTAGGATCAAATACCGAGACGCCATCCAACCGGATATCTCCTTCCGTACGCACATCATCAATCAGATCATTCATGCGGTTGACGCAGCGGATCAGCGTGGATTTGCCGCATCCACTGGGACCGATGATGGCGGTTACCTTCCCTTTCGGGATATTCATGGAAATGTCGAAGAGGGTCTGTTTTTTCCCGTACCAGAGGCTGAAATGGTCTATTTCAAGGACGGCGGGCTCTGCCAGAACCTGCGGATGGATTTCGCTTTCAAAAGGTTCACCTCGGGCGATCGCTGCCAATCGCGACGCGCCCTGCAACAGCGATTCTTCGAAGGAAAGCAGTTTTCCGTCACGGCTCGCTCGTACTTGGGAGTTGGAGGGCTGAACTTTTACGGCCGAGCTTAGCCGAGTTGAGGTTGTTTCCGCAGATGACGGTGCAGACTTGGAATCCATGGGAGACACGCGCTCAATAAACGGATTACTGGCCAGACTGGCCAGTTGCGACTCTTTCTTCTCTCGCAAAGCGGCAACCTTACGGCCGGAGTTTATTGGCACAAAAGTTTGCCAGTAGCTCATCTTAGTAAAGCCACGCTTCATCATAAATGCAAGACGCGTGAGGCCCGCCGTAACCGCGCACGCAGTGCGAACGCCCACAGGTTGAGTGCCAGAATAAGCAAAATCAACACCAGTGTTGTGGAGAATACCATCGGCTTGGCGGCTTCGCTGTTGGGACTTTGAAAACCGAGGTCATAAATGTGGAAACCCAGGTGCATAAAACTCCGCTGCAGGTGAATGTAGGGGAAGCGATGATCGATGGGCAACTCCGGAGCCAGTTTGACAGCGCCGGTCAGCATGAGTGGAGCCACTTCTCCCGCGCCACGAGCCATGGCCAAAATCGTGCCGGTGAGGATTCCTGGAAACGCTTGGGGTATAACCACCCGACGCAGCGTCTGCCAGCGGGTAGCACCACAGGCATAGGAGCCCTCGCGGACAGATCGAGGAACTGCGGCCAGTGCCTCTTCAGTGGCCACAATGACTACCGGGAGCGTGAGCAGCGCAAGCGTAAGAGATGCCCAGAGAATTCCCCCGGTGCCAAAAGTCGGGTTGGGGAGCCGAGCCTGGAAGAAAATGCTATCGATCGATCCGCCGACCAGGTAGCAGAAAAATCCGAGACCAAACACGCCAAAGACGATGCTGGGTACTCCCGCCAAATTGTTGATGGCAATCCGTAAACCACTGACGATCACGCCGCCTTTGGCATACTCCCGCAGGTAAAGTGCCGCCAGCACTCCCATGGGCACAACAGCGATGGTCATCAAGAGCGTTAGAAATGCTGTCCCAAAAATCGCCGGAAAGATTCCACCTTCGGTGTTGGCCTCTCGTGGTTCGTCTGTTAAAAACTCCCAGACCCGGCTCAGGTAAACCTGGCATCGCGCAATCAGGTCAAGTTGGTTTGCCGGATACGCGCGAACAATGTCCGCCAGAGCGATGTCTTTCTCCTGACCATCGGCCGTTTTCAGGCGAATGGCATACCGAGCGTTCTCAGCTCGCAGGCGCTCAATTTCCTGCCGCACCGATTCGTAACGTTCGTTTAATTTCTTTTCTGCCTGAGCAACCTCTGCCTCCAAGCGGCGATACCGCGGGGATTGCTTACCTTCTTCCAGTTCCACAGAGCGCAGACGCAGACGGGCAGACTCAAGATCGTGATTGATGTCGCCAAGGACCCGAGTTTCCAATCGCCTGATCACCCTGAACCGGCGGCGTACCTCTGGATGCCAGTGAAGAAAGTTTTCCCATGCCTCGGAGGGCGTGGTGACCTGGGGCTGACCATCGATCACGAAAGCCACGGGAATTCCATAAAACCGTCCCCATGCCATCCGTTCCAAAACAATAACCCAGTCGGGCCAGGTGGTCTTACCCAGGAGAATCTCAGGCGCCGACACCCACTGGAAGTGTTCATTGGTGAGTTCGTAATTACCTGTTCTCACCAGGTACCGCAGAACCCAGCCTTTGTGCTTATCCGTATATTCCTGGAAGGATTTTTGTAGTTCCGGTGACATGTTCTGGATGGATTGAGGGTCTGGACGAAACCATTCGCTTCGAGTGATTTCACCCATCACCACGCGATCCGGCAGTTCCCACCGAACGACACGAAGGGGCCAGAAAGTCCGCGTCCCTTCTACCAGGATGAGGGCCAGCAAACCGAACATCATCGTGAGTGCGATGACCAGCGCGCCGCCAGTCAGCCACAGAGAGGGCTCGGCATAGGCCGAGAGCAATCGTGCGGGGCTGTCCCGCAAGGCGGGCGGTTCACGAGAAATTCTTGTGTTTCTCGAAGTTATAACCTGTGTCATCGAATTGGAACCGTTAAGCCATCCAGGTTTAAGTGATGGAAGCGGTCTGAAATCACAATTGAAATGCCTTCTTGCGGAACCGTAGACGGACGAGCTCCGCCACGGTATTGACGATAAACGTGATAACAAACAGGCAAAGCCCGGCCAGGAACAGCATCCGGTAGTGCGTGCTGTACTGGACCGCCTCGGGCAATTCCACCGCGATGTTGGCCGACAACGTTCGGAAACCGCTGAATATGTTCCAGTCCATGATGGGCGTGTTTCCGGCGGCCATCAGGACGATCATTGTTTCCCCAGCAGCCCGCCCCAGCCCAATCATGAGGGCAGAGAAAAGTCCACTCATGGCGGTCGGAATAACCACCCGGAGAGCGGTTTGCCAGGGCGTGGCACCGGCGCCAAGGGAAGCAGCACGGAGGTGATCCGGTACAGCCGTCAGGGCATCGTCGGCGATCGTGTAAATGATGGGGATGATCGCAAAACCCATCACGAAACCGACGACGAAGGCATTCCGCTGCACGTAGGTACCAAGAAACAATCCACGTGGGTCGATGCCCAAGACATGCGTCAAAAGCCACCCCAGAAGGAAACTGGCAAAGAAGGCTGCCACGACGCCCAGCAGAAATAAGCCGAGCTTGATCCATGCCCAAAGTTGACGAGAAGCAAGTGGCAGAAATCTTTCAAGAGTTGGCCCAATCCACAAGATCTGGGTCATCGCCACGAATACGCCCGCGAGAGGCAACAATACAAACGCCCAGCCAGGTGTTCCCGAGCCTACCCTTCCATTCAGCCATGCCTTGATATCCCCGTGAAAAAAGGCCTTTTCAGCCAGTGGGCCGGCGTAGTTGGCCAGGGCAATGCCCAGCGCGCAGGCCACTAGGATTGTCCAGAACCGGTACCGCGCCGCGACGAACTGCCAGGACCTCGGCAGAACCCGAAGAACGTGTCCGCCCAGCAGGAGCGCGAATGGTACTGTGTAGAACACGGCTAGAACCTGGGGAAGGCGTGTTTCCACCCAGGGGGCAAACACAAGTGCCGCCAGAAAACCCAGCACCACGCTGGGCAGGCCCGCCATCAGTTCCAGGCTGGGCTTGACATACGCCCGCACGCTCTTGTGCAGCACCTCGCTGGTATAAACGGCGGCCAGGAACGCCAGTGGCACGGCAAAAAGAAGGGCGAATACGGTGGCCTTGATAGTTCCGAAAATGAGTGGAGTGAGACTGTACTTGGGCTCAAAGTCGTCTGTACCGCTCGATGATTGCCAGACAAACTCCGGTTTTGGGTACCCCTCGTACCAAACCCGTCCAAAAACAGAGCGGAGCGTGATACCGGCATGAGGGGCGGCAAGCCGCCAGAGTTGGGCCTGGTGCTTTTCGACTGCGATGAGGGCGTCTTCTTTAGGGCCAATCGCCACAGCCGAAATGTGTGTCTCCCACGATTTTGCGGCGTTCCTTGCGGCAGAGAGTGGTTTAGAACCATGAGCGGATGACGCAGTTACCTCTGCAACAAACCTATCTTCCGCGACGAGCTGCTCGCTTGTGGCGTGAAAGACTCTCACCGTTCCGTCGGAGTACGCCACGGAGAAGAGACGACTCCGCTGGGAGGGACCGAAGCACACAGCCGCGGCCGGCCCTTTGCGAAAGATATGTCCCTGCACAAGCTGGACGCCATCGGGAGTCTTAGCATTTTCGGGTTTAATGGGAAACCAGGCAGAGACCTCACCATCGCGGGTTCCAATGAGAAGGGTGTTCTTTCCGATGAGTTGACCGAATGCTGTAATGGTATCGTTTCCGCGAGTGACTCGGAGTCTTTCTGCGACCTGTGGGGCATCCACCACACGGGTGTCAACGCGGAGGAGTCGGCCGTCTTGCCACAGGAGGTAGACCGAATCGCCAACCCCCGACATGCAGAGATAACTCGGAAAACTCTCTCCGAGCTCCGCGTCCAATTCCAAGGAACCCCCGGAAAAGGTCACCGTTTCCTCGCCTGTCAGAAAGTTGAGCTTCTTTTCTGAGGTTCCCACGTGGAGAACTCTATCCTCAGTGAGGGCGGCGAGAAGTCGGGTTTCACCGCGGAAAGAAGAGTCCACCAGGACCACGGCCCGATCACCAAGGACGACCGGGTCTTCCCGCGAAACCGAGACACGCGAATTTCGCCAGAGCCCCTGCCCGGCAGTCCACCAGGCGGCGTCGCCCTCGATGACTACCTTGGTCTCAGCGGCCGGGCTCGGCCGATGAGATCTGATTTGCGCGGGTACTTCCTCCTCAGGGACGGAAGTCATCTGGATCGTGAAACTTCCCGGCAACAGTTTGCCGTCCTGCGTTCCCAGCACAAATGATCGTCGTCGAGCGTCCACCGTGGCGCAGACGATGTTTTCCGATTCACTTAATGGGATCTGGTGAACCATCCGTCCTTGAGCCAACTCCCAGACGGAAAGGATACCCGTTCGCGAGACACCCCAGAGCACGGAAACGGACTCATCCACACCGAATGCCACAGGATTTGAAGGCAGGGCGTCGTCAAGCGATTCATGGCGAGTCTGCCTGCTCTGAAGCTCTTGTTGCGGCTCCTCGGAACTCGGCGGTTCGCCGGACGTTCTTGCAGCCCTTGAGCCCGCAGTCGGCCGCTCCATGGTGAGTCGCACGACTGCCTGGTGAGTTAAAGATGCAGGCCGGAAAAGTGGGAGCACACTCCAGACCAGAAAGACAAAAACCGCCAGAACGGCGACAATTGTGCTGACGCCTCCGAGGGAAATAATCCAGGCTGCGATTCGATCGATTGAGTGGACTATGCGAGTTCTTCGCCTCGACGCACTATCCATCATGCTCCTTCATACTCGCCCAAATGACAATGCCCACGATGTGATTCATAAATGTGGCTTGATGGATGAAATTTGTCGTCTGCGTCTTCTGTAGTGAGGTCACGTCGCACGGGCTAAACCACGAGGAAATAGCCTAACAATATGTGCTGATTTTGCCGAGTACTGCACATTTCTTCTACAGTCGACTCGTGGCTGTATGGCAAGGCAGGGGCCTCCTGTCGGCGCCCCTGCCCTGAATCGCCAACTGTCCTGCGGACGGACCAGCACACCAAGGTCAATCGCTCACGGGTAATCCTCAAAATACTCATTTATCGTTTTTCACTCCACGAGATCAAAAGTCGACGGGTAGCCCCACAGCCTGAAGTGTTTTTCGAGCGAAGACAGCCGGCACGGGATAGTAACCGGCACGAATGACGTCATTCTGCCCTTGCTTGCTGAAGATATACTTGATGAACTCAGCCCGAAGGGGGTCGAGTTGGGTTCCTTGCTTATAGTTCACGTACACGTAGAGAAACCGGGCAAGGGGATAATCCCCCGTGTAGGCATGCTCTGGTTCCGCGGGGACGAAGGGTGCTCCCTGTTTGGCAGCGAGAGGGAGTGCTCGCACGTCTGCGGTCTTGTACCCAATCCCGCTGTATCCGATGGCATAGCGATCGCTCGCAACCCCTTGAACCACCGAGGAGCTACCAGGCTGTTCCTTGACCTCATCTTTGAAATCGCCGCCGAATAGGGCGTGTTCTTTGAAGAATCCGTAGGTTCCCGATGCCGAGTTTCGGCCGTAAAGACTTATCGGATGGGAAGCCCAATCTCCAGTCAGGCCCAACTGGCCCCAGGTTCGGATATCCGTGGGATAACCGCCACGACGAGTCTTTGAGAAAATGGCGTCCACCTGCTGGAGAGTCAATCCTTTAATGGGATTGTCCCTATGCACATAAACTGCCAGCATATCGATGGCCGTGGACAGAGCCGTTGGCTTGTAACCGAACTTGGCCTCAAATTGATCGATCTCGGCTTCTTTCATGGGGCGACTCATCGGCCCAAATTGCGATGTGCCCGCGATTAAGGCGGGCGGTGCCGTCGATGAGCCTTTTCCTTCGATCTCAATCTGCACGTTAGGATAATAACGGCGGAATCCCTCGGCCCAAAGGGTCATGAGGATGTTCATGGTGTCCGAACCAACACTTTTCAGGTTACCGGACACACCCTGAACGGGTTTATAATCCGGAAGTTTGGGATCTACCTGTATCTGCGCGAAACAAGCCGCATGAAACGCCCAGATACCGTAAACGGCCAGCGTCAGTCTGGCCAACCAGCGTGCTGCAAGTAATCGTCTCATCGTCATAACTGGTTTCCTTTGGGTGCCGAAGAGTTTCATCCACAGTACCTCGTTAAACCTCACTTCTGACCGCAGAGTCGCATCCGCGGAGCTTGCGTCCCTACCGCGCCTTTCCTTTACTCTTGTTGTGCACTGCGGTCGTGGCCACGTTTGCCTTGATTTTAAAGGCACTCTGTTAGGCATTTGTTAAGGAATTGTTAAGAATTTGTTAACATGGAATGTTTGGAGATGCCTGCGAGGACAGTTCTTAGGCGGTATTGCAGCCGTGGGACGCCTTCCACGGGGTCCGTCGAACCCGGAGGGGCACGCTTGTCGTGCGCGGGCCAACTCCATATGGGGACTGCGGGGCTTTAGCTCCGCTTTCCGCGCGGGACTTCAGTCCCCGGCGAGAGGGAATGGATGATCGAACGTCAAACCACGGACCCGACAAGCGGGTCCCTCCAAGGGATGTTTCGGAGGGGCACGCTTGTCGTGCCCGACGATTCGAAATGGAGGATCCGACCTTGAGCGGCGGACCTGACAAGCAGGTCCCTCCAGGCTGAAGCTTGCCCCTGCCCAAGGCGTTGTCTAGGTGAGTGCCGGTTTCCAGCAGGAAAATAGCCGGGGGGACTCCGGTGTCCCACATGCTTGACGAAGGCTTTCCCTCGGGGTTAGACTGCATGATTTGGGTTTTGCCAACGGCTGAAATCCGAGTCATCGGGTGCCGGCTACAGCCAAGGAGCTTGTAACCCAGAATCCGAACGTCGCGTTCTGACGAGAAAAGGACACTTTAACCGTGAGTGCTACCGCCGTCATTGGACTTCAGTGGGGGGATGAGGCCAAGGGGAAGATTGTCGATCTTCTCACTGAAGAACACGATATCGTGGTCCGCTATCAGGGGGGAGCAAACGCCGGGCACACCGTGGTGACGGGTGGAAAAACGTTCAAGCTCTCGCTCGTGCCAAGCGGAATTTTTCGCCCCCACGTGACATGCGTCATTGCTGCCGGTGTGGTCGTCAATTTCAAAACGCTCTGTGAAGAAATTGCCAGTCTCCGGGCTCAGGGGGTATCTATTGGTGACAATCTGATGCTCAGCGACCGAGCGCACGTCATTCTCCCCTGGCACATCGAAGAGGACCGGATCCTCAACGAATGTCCCGGGGGAGAGGCAATTGGTACGACCTTGCGCGGAATTGGGCCGTGCTACCGAGACAAGGTGGGGCGCTCCCTCGCGGTACGGGTAGGCGATTTTTTTGAGCCGGGCTTGAAAGAACGGCTCCTGGCCATCGCGGCGAGCAAGGCCAAAGCCCTCATTCCGCTCGGATTGTCGCCGGACTCGCCCGCCCTTGATGGGGAAGCTGTGTACCGGGAATACGCGACCTATGCGGAAGAACTTCGGCCCCATGTGACGGACACAACCGCGTTTTTGCTCGACGCTGCTGAAAACGGGAAAAAGATTCTTCTCGAAGGTGCGCAGGGGGCCCTTCTTGATATCGACCACGGTACCTTCCCCTATGTGACGAGTAGCAACAGCTCGGGGGTGGGGATTTCCGCTGGGTCAGGCCTGCCTGCCAAATATATCACCAGAGTTGTTGGGGTCATTAAGGCGTACACAACGCGGGTGGGCGGCGGGCCCTTTCCTACCGAGCAGAACAACGAAATTGGCCAACTGATTCGCGATCGCGGTAACGAATACGGCACAGTAACCCGGCGGCCGCGGCGCTGTGGGTGGTTTGACGCCGTGGCGGTTCGCTACACCGCAAGACTGAGCGGTGTGGACAGCCTGGCCATCATGCTTTTAGATGTGTTGAGCACACTTCCTGAAGTCAAAATTTGCGTCGCTTACGAATTGGATGGCGAAAGGATCGATCGATTTCCCAGCCACACCGAACAGTTGCGGCGCGTGCGGCCAGTCTATGAAACACTTCCCGGTTGGGAGCAGGAGCTTCGCGGCATCCGGCGGTTGGCGGAGCTTCCGAAAGCTGCCCGTGCATACGTCGACCGGATCGCCGAATTGGTGGGAAGACCGGTTGAGATTATCTCAGTAGGGCCTGATCGCGAGGAAACGATTTTTTGTCAGTAGCGTATTTGCGGCGAACTAACCGGCAGTCGCTCTAGGCGTTGAAATCTCCGATCGGCAAAATGAGCGTGCGAGGAGAGAAAATCTGGGTCAGAGAGATCTCTGGATCTTTGCCGCGCCGAGCAGTTCTCAGCGTGAGCAAGTCAATGCCCGAAATTTGGGTCTTTTGACCGAGGTGGGTGCTCCATGAAATCATCGCCAGGCAAAAGCGATTCTAACTTTGAGGTCCCGCCCGAAAAGCGACCCCGCCACATAGCGGCGATCATGGATGGAAACGGGCGCTGGGCCCAACGCCGGGGTCTCCCGCGGATTGAAGGGCACCGCCATGGTGTCGCTGCCGTTAGGCGTACCGTGGAAGAGTGCGTCCGGCTCGGCATTGAATATCTGACACTTTATTGCCTATCCAGCGAAAACTGGAAAAGGCCCAAAAGCGAGCTCGACTTTCTCCTAAGGTTGCTGGAGCAATACATCGTTGAAGAACGTCAAACTTTTCTGGAAAACAACGTGCGTGTGGTGGTTATCGGAAAGCGGGAAGGGATTCCATCTCATGTTCAGCGGGAGATCGATAAAACAGTCGAAATGACGGCTGATCAGACCGGGCTGTGTCTGTGTCTGGCAGTTAACTACGGAGGGCGTGCGGAGATTCTCGACGCAGTCCGTGCAATCGCGGCCAAGGTGGCTGAAGGACAGCTCAGCCCGAACGACATCGACGAAGCAACCTTCTCCGCCCATCTCTATACGGCCGGGATGCCTGATCCTGATTTGTTGATTCGGACAGCCGGCGAATTGCGAGTCAGTAATTTTTTGCTTTGGCAGATCAGTTACGCAGAGCTCTGGGTGACCGACGTCTGTTGGCCAGATTTTGATGAAAACCTGCTGCGGCAGGCCATCCGTGATTATGCGCGACGGGTGCGCCGGTTTGGGGGGCTGGCGGTTTCCCCAAGTTGACCTCAAGGGGGCGAAGGACCTCGTCGGCTGATGAGTTGATTTTCCACGGCGGAGAAAAACGTCCCCGTGGGAAATTTGCTCTATTCCAGCTCCACCTCGTCCATGTATTCTGGCACGCTTGCTCGCCATCCGAACCGACTGCGGAGCGTCTCGGCGAAAGAGAGCGACGCGTTTTCTTCACCGTGGGTAATGAACACCGATTTTGGGGGTTGCTTGATTTCCGAGAGCCAGCTCAGCAGGGCAGGACGATCAGCATGTCCAGAAAGACCGTGGATTTGCTCGATGCGGGCACGAGTCGGCCACTCTTTGCCGTGGATTCGAACCTGAGGGTTACCGTCGAGTATTTGCCGTCCCAGTGTTCCCCTTGCCTGGTAGCCCACGAATAGGATTGTCGATTCCGGCCGCACGATATTGTGCCGCAGGTGAAACTTGATTCGCCCTGCCGTGCACATTCCCGATGTCGCCATAATGACAGAGGGAACGCTTATGGTGTTGATCTGTTTCGATTCCTCCACTGTGGAAACAAGATGCAGGTTGGGAAAACTGAACGGTGATTCGTCCGCGTCAATCAGGGCTTGCGTCTCTTCATCGAGGCATTCTCGATGGCGTCGAAACACCTCGGTGATACGTACTGCCATTGGGCTGTCCAGAAAAATCGGCAAGGGCGGGAGTTTGCCTTCACGGTAGAGGCGACTGAAGTAAAAGAGGAGTTCCTGTGCCCGTTCGAGGGCGAAAACGGGAATCACAACATGGCCTCCTCGGGCCGAGGTTTCTTTGACCACCCGCGTAAGCTGTTCCATGACGCTCGGACCGTGATCGTGTTCCCGATCACCGTAGGTGGACTCTATGATGAGATAGTCAACCTGGTCGATGGTTTCGGGATCCCTGAGAATAGGGCGGTCTCGCATGCCGAGATCCCCGGAAAATACAATCCGCCGTCGCCGACCGTTCTCGACCGCATCAAGCACGAGAAATGCGGAGCCGAGCACGTGGCCCGCATCCAGAAAGCGTGCGGTTACTCCATTCAACTGAATCGGTTCGTGGTACGGGATGGGCTGGAAATACGGCAAGGCCCGCTCCACATCGGTTTCATCATAGAGGGGAATTTCCGGATGTTTGCCGGTGCGACCTTCCTTGCGGTGGCGCTTCTTTTTGTAGGCGGCATCTTCCACCTGGATATGGGCTGAATCGCGGAGGATAATCTCGGCAAGATCGGCCGAGGCCGCCGTGGTGTAAATCTTTCCGCGGAAGCCGTCGCGAACCAATTTGGGGATCAGGCCGCAATGATCCAAATGGGCGTGTGTGAGAAGGAGTGCATCAATTTCTCTGGGGGGAACAGGGAGGGGTTCCCAGTTGCGATCAAGATACTGTCTTTCTTGGAACATGCCGCAGTCAATTAGGAGACGAGTTTGTCCTACCCGCAGGTAATACTGCGACCCTGTGACCTGCCTGTTTGCGCCAAGAAATTGAAGTTTCACGGGGATCCTCGACGAGTGCTCACGCTTGGCTGAACGATCAAGACCTGCTGACCATTCCTCACGCGGGACATCCGATCCTCTCTGGAAACGGTGGGCAAGGGCAAGACGTACCTTGCTCTTACCGACATCTGTGTTGATACGCTCGACGGTACCACAAATGTTCACCCTGCCGTGGGGTGAACGCTCCTCTCAAAATTTAGCTTACGGAAGCAAATGGGACCAATTCGGGGACATCCCAGGTGCCCGGGTTGCCGAAAAAGTTCCTGCCCGCACGAGGCTGGCCTGGAGGCACTCATTCGGCGACCAGATAGGTCGGACTGTCGGCCACCTCCACGGCAACCGGCTGGGATGTAACCTCAAGCACACCTTTATCTTGTCCCAGCCAGTCTGTCATGCGGTACCGTCCCTCGGGTATCCGCAATCGGATGGTAGCAGTCTTGCCGTCCTCTTGACACCAGGCGACAATGGCTGGCTTTTTATCCTTTTCAAAAAGGAGCACCCAGCAGGGGACCGCATCATTTCCCTCGGCCTCCAAGGTTTTAACGAATCGGAAATCCTGGAGCACTCGACAGAGTGTTTGCGCTGCCCGATAGGCAGGTTTGGGGTCGTACACGGGGTCCCGCCCGGCATGATATGGATAGGCCACCATTCCGAAGTGGTGCTCGGGTTCTTTCGGATCTGGGCCGTCATCGTGCCAGTCGTACCAGATCGACACCGGGACTCCCGCACTGATGTTGATGAGCCACTGGCGAGGCAGATATTTGCCCTGGCGCGTCTCATCGTAGTTTTTCCATACGGCCGAATATCCCCACTCTCCCGAAATGATGGGGATCTTCTTGCCTGCCGGAGCGTATTTATCGATGAGCTGGCGCAGCTTTTCATACTCAGGGAGAACGGTTTCGGGGGGCGTCTGACGATAGGGGTGCACGGAAACGGCGTCCCAGTATTCCAGTAACCCGCCCTGGAAACAGGCTTCCAGGAACTTCAGGTCAATCTGGGAGGTGGCGGGACCTATATACAGCTCTTCCGGAGCTTCTCGACGAAGGGTTTTACCCACTTCCACGGCCAGTTTGACGTAATCCTGCACGTTGGGCTTGGGTTTCCAGAATCCGATGTTGGGTTCGTTGTACATTTCCCAGAGGATATCCTTGCCGCGAAAATGCTTGGCAGCCGCTGCCGCCCAGCGTGCGAAGGCCTGACGCCCTTCATCAGTGTGGGGGGCCAGACCATCGTCATAGAGAGGATTGCCATAATCGAGAATGAACAGGGCCCGGATCCCGTGTTTTTCCAGCGAGTTCATGAGCCGCTCGTAGGCTGAGAAATCGTATTCTCCTCGTTTCCGCTCGGTGGCGCCCCAGACAAAATCCATGCGGATCCATTTGACTCCGGAAGCAGCCAGCATTTCCATTTCACCCGGGCGTGCATCCGTGAAGTGGATATTGACTCCAAAACCCTGCGGCACAACAGGGGGCGGGAACTTTTCTTCCGCTGCGCTCGGGGGCAGTGCTCCGGCCAGAATACTTCCCGACACTGTTATCCCCAGGAGTAACCGAATAAGAAAAGAAGCGGAAGTGGTGCGACGCATGGTCAATCCTCCTCGATCCTTCGGCATCTTGTGAGAGTGTGTTACTTGCGTGGGCAAATTGTTCCAGTGTATATTTTGTCCAATCAAAAACTGCTTCGTTTTGTGGGAGGCAGTTATTTTACCTTTTATGGGCGAAGTTGCAGTCAAACGCGAAGAACCGGCGTGTTGCCTGGGTGGGTGGCTGTACCGTGCGAAAGATTACATTATCACTGCTTCAAAGGATCATGCAATGGCTGAGCTATCTCGACGTCGCTTTCTGAAAGCAGCAACCGCCGCCGTTTGCGCGGCCCATGGCACTGGCTGGCTCACAGCTCGGACGACCGAGTATCTGGCTGCGGCAGAGAGCCAGCTCCACATAGCCACAAACGTGTATCCGTGGTTTACGTTTTATCGCCGGGAGAAGAAAGACTTCAACGCCGACCTGGACGCCGGCCTCGCAGAAGTTGCAGCGGCTGGTCTGGACGGCTTCGAGCCCATTCTCAACAGTCCGGAAGAAGTGGACAGGTTGGCGCCGCTCCTGGAAAAACATCATCTGGAAATGCGATCGTTTTATGTGAACACAGTGCTTCACGATCCTCAGGCGGCGGACCAGTCCATTGAGCATGTCCTCGTGGTTGCGGAAAAGGCACGGTCACGCCTGGGAACCCAGTTTGTGGTTACCAATCCCAGTCCGATTTCCTGGAATCGGCAGGAACCGAACATTGATAAGAACGACGAACAACTGGAAATCCAGGCCCGTGCCCTGGACCGGTTGGGTGCGGCCTTGAGAGAACGTGGGCTGAGGCTGGCGTATCACAACCACGACATGGAACTCCGGCAAGCTGCCCGCGAGTTCCACCATATGATGTTGGCAACCAATCCCGAGAATGTGGGTTTATGCTTGGATGCGCACTGGATTTACCGCGGCTCGGGAAATTCGCAGGTGGCTCTGTTCGACGTGATCAAGCTTTACGGGTCTCGGGTGCGCGAACTGCACCTCCGCCAGTCGCAAGATGGGATTTGGACCGAAGCTTTTGGGCCAGGCGATATTGACTACGTCCGTCTGGCAAATGAGCTCAAGCGTTTGGGCGTCCGTCCCCATCTCGTCCTCGAGCAGGCTGTGGAGCAGGGATCACCCAACACGATGGGGGCCCGGGAAGCTCACCGGAAAGGGCGTGATTACGTCCTCCAGCTCTTTGCTGGATGATGCGGACTGGAGCAGGGCACGCGGACGGGCTTATCGTGTTGACAGACCAAATCTCGTGCCAGGTTGTCTGGCCATTGTGATTGGGACGAAGGGTTTTTGTCGGGTGAGTTGGAACGGTCAGCGCGGCTGAGGATCAGCCGCCGGCCGTGACGGATGGTCGTTTTCCTTCCGGGAGGAGAAACAATGGCAACGGTTAAAACGATGAACCGCTGGTGGGTTGTATTGGGGGCAATTCTCATCCAATTGGCCCTTGGTGCGATCTATTCCTGGAGTGTGTTCACCAAAGCGTTGACCTCCGAACCTTATGCCTTCAGTAAAACCCAGACGCAGATTATTTTTAGCGTCGGGTTGGCGACATTCGCGTTTGTCATGGTTGTGGCTGGGCAGCTCCAATCGCGATTGCCGCCGCGCGCCGTCGCTTTGTTGGGCGGATGGACGCTGGGCCTCGGTTACATTCTGGCCCGTTTTGTAGGGACCAGTTTCTGGGGTCACGTCTTAACGATCGGACTGGTCGGTGGTGCGGGGATTGGGCTAGCTTATGTGATTCCGATTGCGGTCGGGGTGCGATGGTTCCCGGATCGCAAGGGAATGCTTACGGGGTTGGCCGTCGCAGGTTTTGGTTTTGGAGCATTCCTTTGGATTCAGCTGGCGGGTAATCTTGGCCAGCTTATTGCGCGATTGGGCGTGGCCAATGTGTTTCTCGTATACGGAATTCTCTTCGCCCTTCTAGTCACGGTCGGTGCGATTTGGATGGTCAATCCCCCGGAAGGATATACTCCGCCTGGATGGACATCGGAAACCGCGGCAAGGGTGGCGAAGAAAACGGGCGGAACACGGGAGTTTTCGCCCTGGCAAATGCTTCGCACACGGCAATTTTATATGCTGTGGTTGATGTTTGTTGCCGGGGCAATGGCGGGCCTCATGGTGATTGGCATCATCAAATTGTTTGGCATCGAACGCCTGACGAGCTACTACGAAGCGACTGACCTGCCGCCGGAGCAGGCCATGAAACGGGCCGAAGTCACCGCCGAACTGGCAATGGCCATTTTCTTTGCCCTGGCCAATGGACTTGGACGGATCGGTTGGGGAATTATCTCGGACTGGATCGGTCGAAAGGCCGCGCTGGTGGCAATGCTCATTTCCCAGACCATTGTGATGGCAGGGTTCTACTGGCTGGCCGCCAGCCCGGCCCTGTTCTGTGTCGGCACGTGTTGGATTGGCTTCAACTTCGGAGGGAATTTCGCCCTTTTCCCGGCAGCCACGGCAGACCTCTTCGGTAATAAAAACGTGGGTGTCAATTACGGGTGGGTATTCACTGCCTACGGCATCGGGGGCATTTTGGGGCCGATTCTCGGCGGTTTCTTCGGCGATCTTGCAAAGAGCAGCCAGCGTTTGGAAGCCTGGCTGGTACCGTTTTGGATTGCGGCTGCGGGATGCCTTCTCGGTACCGTTCTGGCGGCACTGCTCAGTCCCCCTGAGTCGGCTCCGTCCGCCAAGCCGAGCTTGCCTGCAGGTGAACCTAACACCCGGCACGAGGCCGCCGCGCAGCGGTAAGGGCTGTTTTCCCGTGATCCGCAGCTCAATAAACTGGTCGGGCATTGTGACCACCCGGTCCCGACTGGTCACAAAACGTTCTTGAAAGGCCTTCTGACGACAGAATGGTCGGCCAAGGCGGTTTTTCCACCGCAACCTTGGTGGGAGTGGACAGGAGGTCTTCTCCGTCAGAGGCACACTGTTTGCTCCGCCACCGGAAAGGTGCACGGTCTTGATTTTCGCTTGGCGGGGGGTAAAGTACAAGGCAACTGACCGCCGATGGACGTCCTCTGTGGAAACGGATAATTCGTGGGAGATCGTTCAGCATGCGCAATGATACTTGCCAGTGCCGGCCCGACACAAATGCCGAGACAACCTCGCTGGATGTATCCCGTCGCGAGTGGCTTGCCGCCGCGGGGGTGAGCGGCATGCTTGGGCTGGTCGGTGTTCTGGGCTGCCAACCTGCTAAGGTTGTGGAGGAGGCTCAAAAAGGCCGCCGTTTGCGAGCCGCGTTTTCGAATGCCGGACTGGCCGGGACATGGAACAAATTGGGTTACGACGCGGCGAAACTCTGGGGTGATTTACTCAACGTGGAAGTCGTCTGGTTCGATGGCGAGTTTAACGGTCAAAGGCAGAGAGAGAAAATCGAATTGGCTGCCGCGGAGGACTGGGATTTCTGTGCCTTTCAGGCCCATCAGATCGACATCCTTGCGGAGCCGTGTCGGCGGCTTAAGGCTCGGGGCATCCCCATCATTGGAATGGACACTCTCATCGTCCCGGAGAACCAGCTCTTTGAAACAGGGGTCCTCGTCTATGTGACCCCTGACCACGTGAAAATGGCCGAACAAAGCACGCAGTACATGGTGGATAAAATTGGTGGTAAGGGAAAGGTTATTCACATCGGCGGCCAAAGTGAGCACAGCGGAGCGCAAGACCGTGCCCGAGGATTTCAGAACGTCATCAGCAAATACCCGGAAATCGAAGTGGTCGGTGGGGGAGTCCGCTGGTGCGACTGGCAAACAGAAAAAGCTCGAAATACGTTCGAGGTGCTCCTGGAACAAACCCAAGACCGGATTGCCGGGGCGTTTTTCCATAACGATGACATGGCGCTGGCCTGCGTGCCGTCTCTCAAGGGAACACGCCATGAGGGGATGGTCGTCACGGGCGTGGATGGTCAACGTCCCGGATTGCTGGGTGTTCGCGACGGTTTGCTGGCAGCCACCAGCGTCAATCCCGCCGCGATGATCCACATGTATGCGCTGGTGATCGGACAATTTATTGTGCGAAACCAGGAAAAATTCGACCGGCTTCTGAAGATTGTGCTCCCCTGCCCTCTCGTGTCCAAGGAATCGGGCAATCTGGACGCGATGCTCTACCTTTCAGACCCGAAGCACTGCTTAGTGTGAACAAAAATAGAGAATAAAATCGTTGTAAAAACCATATTTGGTTTGCGGTACGAGGAAGAGCGACTAAGTCGGGAAAGTCTGCTGAAGAAGCTCACTGACTCGCTGAGTCTTTGCTGTGGGAGGCCGGTGCTATGGACCGATCGCTCCGCCAAATGAGCGCTCTGTCGTGGCCTCTAATCCTTTTTCTGATTGGCATCGCGCATGGCGGTGAAGTTTCCAACAGTATTCGCCCGTGGTCACAGAACCCGCGCTATTGGGAATACAAAGGGAAACCGGTAATGCTTATTGGGGGCAGTAAAGACGACAACCTCTTTCAAATCCCGGATTTAAGAGAGCATTTGGATGAGATGGTCCAGGTGGGGGCCAATTACATTCGCAATACCATGAGCGACCGCCCCGATAAAGGATTCGAAGTTTATCCGTTTAAAAAGCTGTCCAATGGGAAGTATGACCTGAACCAGTGGAACGAGGAATACTGGAACCGGTTTGAAAATATGCTCAGATGGACTGCCGAACGTGATATTATTGTCCAGATTGAGGTATGGGACCGCTTCGACTATTCGCGGGACAACTGGGAGGTTCATCCCTACAATTCCAAGAACAACGTGAATTATTCGTACGAAGAATCCGGGTTCGCCGAGCACTATCCGGAGCATCCCGGTGCGAATAAACAACCATTTTTCTTTACAACCCCTTATCAGCGAAATAACAGGGTCGTTTTTCCTTATCAGCAGCGATTTGTGGATAAACTCCTCTCTTATTCATTGCAGTACGGTCATGTGTTGTACTGTATTGATAATGAGACGTCGGGCGAGGAAGCTTGGGCACGGTTCTGGGCGGAGTATATTCAGAAATGCGCGAATGAGTTGGGAAAAACAGTTTGCATTACGGAAATGTGGGATGACCGGGACCTAACCGCGCCACGGCACCGGCGAACCCTGGACCATCCCGAGCTTTACGCATTCGCTGAAGTGTCGCAAAACAACCATCAAAAAGGAGAAACTCACTGGAAAAATTTCCTGTGGGTTCGTGATTATGTGGCCAATCAACCCAGACCGCTGAACAGTGTGAAAATCTATGGTGCGGACACCGGCCGATATGGAACAGATCAAGACGGTGTGGAACGCTTCTGGCGGCTTTTGCTAGGCGGGGCGGCGGCTGTCCGGTTCCATCGTCCGGATTCGGGGCTCGGGCTGTCAGAGAAGGCCAAGGCTTCCATTCGGGCAGCACGCAAGGTCGAGAGCGTTCTGCCCTGGTGGGAGCTTGAGCCCAACCTGGCGATTCTCCGCGACCGAGAACCGAACGAGGCGTATGCGGCACTGTCACCTGGGAAGGGGTGTGTTGTGTTCTTCACAAACGGCGGCAGCGTCGAAGTGGACGTGTCCAATCTTCCCAAAACCCTGGCGGTGCGATGGATTAATGTGAGCACGGGCGAATGGGCCAGCAGGGACTCGCTGCCTACAACCAGCAGAGTGATATTAAAAGCACCAGCAGCTGGTCCGTGGGTAGCGGTTATCACGGGAGAACAGAAGAATTGAAGAGGCAGACACCGCCGTGGCACAATCACTGTGCTGCTTCTCTTTGTGAGAAAAAACATTATGCTGAAAAGTGAAGCCTACGGAGGCGCCAAGCCTTTACCAACACGTTCGGCGCGTCCGGTAGTCGTGACAGCTTTCGCGGGAAAACGCTTACGGTTTTTCTAACTCCCTGTCAGAGATTACCGATGTAGTCGCTTCGTAGATTCACCCGCCAAACTGGTCTTTCGGCACCGGTGTTGTGAAGGACATTTCCCGATGCGACCAAGAATCGTGCTGTGTTTTCCCCATGAGGAGCGTCATCGTCAGGCCATTGCGGCTGCTGCTCCGTGGGGGAATGTTGTCTCCGTGCCCCAGGAACAGATTGCAGAAGAGTTGATGGAGGCAGATATTTTTTGCGGGCACGCGAAAGTCCCGGTGGATTGGGACGCCGTGGTCAAACGTGGTCGTCTGGTCTGGATTCAATCGTCGGCAGCCGGGATGGATCACTGCCTGGTCCCCTCCGTCATTGCCTCCAACATCGTGGTGACAAGTGCTTCTGGTGTCCTGGCGGATCAGGTAGCGGAGCACACAGTGGCCCTGATGACGGCATGGCTGCGCAGCCTTCCCACGTTCTTTTGGGCTCAGCAGCGGGAAGAGTTTATCAGACGCCCCACACGGGATTTGCATCGGAGCCGCATCCTGATTGTGGGTTTCGGGGGTGTCGGGCGTCGCCTCGCCCAGGTGCTCCATGTTTTCAAAACGCACATCTGGGCCACGGATCTTTTCCCTGTGGATAAACCCGCGTACGTGGAAAAATTGTGCCCCCCTGAATCTCTTGAAGAATTTTTGCCCGAAGCGGACATCACGATTCTGGCATTGCCGCTCAACGATAAGACTCGGGGGATGTTTGGCCAAGACCAGTTCGCGCGGATGAAACCGGGATCGCTATTTGTGAACGTCGCCCGGGGTCCCATCGTGCGAACCGACGCCCTTATTGAGGCCCTTCAAAAAGGCCCCATCGCGGGGGCTGTGCTCGATGTGACTGACCCGGAGCCGTTGCCTCCCGGACATCCTTTGTGGAAACTCTCCAACGTAATCATTACCCCTCATGTGGGTGGGCAGTCGGCAACCCGGGCAGACGATATTACCCGACTCATTTGTGAAAACCTTCGGCGGTGGCACACGGGGCAACCCCTCATCAATCTGGTGAGCGATAAAACGGCCGGTTTTCCATTCCGGGATGGCTCAACGCCGCTTTGGATTGATGTCTGTGACTCGATCCCGGCTGATTTTTGAGTGTCTCCGCGGAACCGCAGTGACGCTTGGGTCTCCCGCGCGCGGGTCGGCCCGATTCTGTCGGTTGGTGGATGCAGCGCAGCGCCGCAACTGCTTTTTTCACAGTCAAGTTTTTGCGGGCGATTCTGTGCTATGATGTTTAAAAAATTGAGGCCATTCGGCGGGACGAGACTATGGAGCCGCTTTTTTTTGAACCGTTTTTACGGGAACAGATTTGGGGGGGCCGACAGCTCGGGTCGGTGTTGGGGAAGCCTCTTCCGAATGAGGGTTGGTATGGAGAGTCGTGGGAGATAAGCGCCCATCCGTTTCACGTCAGTCAGGTTAAGGGAGGCCGTTTTGAAGGTTGGTCCCTCACCGAGCTTTGGTCAGCCTTCAAGAGGGAATTGTGGGGTGAGGGACGCGAACCACCGGAGGAGTTTCCCTGGCTCATCAAGTTTTTGGATTGCCGGGATTATCTTTCCGTTCAGGTCCATCCCGACGATGCCCTTGCCGGGATTCTGTGCCCGCCTGAGAAAGGTAAGTTTGAGGTGTGGACCGTCGTGGAGGCGGAGCCAGGGGCGAAGATCTTTGCCGGTCTTAAGGCGGGTGTGAATCCCGACGAGCTTCGTGACGCCCTTCAACGAAAAGAACCAGAGACGTGCCTCCACGAATTGACACCCCGCGTGGGTGATGTGGTCGTCATGCCCCCGGGAACCGTCCATTCCGCTGGGGGCGGGGTCCTGGTGGCAGAGGTGCAGACGCCCAGTGACGCAACATTTCGGCTCTATGATTGGAACAGGACGGACCGAAATGGGCTTCCAAGACCCCTTCACATTGAAGAGGCTCTTCGCGCGATCAACTGGGATCAGGGCCCCTGCTCCGTTGTGAAACCGCGGGAAATCTATCGCGATACGGGTGCGGTGGGAGAACTCCTCGTCGAAGGCCCTACATTTGTTTTGCGGCGATGGATCCTTTCGCCGGGGGCCGGTCTTTTGATCAGCCGCCATATGCTGGCGGTCTGGCTGGTGCTGCTTGGCAGCGGCGAACTTCTCGTGGGTGACTCGGCATTCCCAATGAATCGGGGTGACAGCGTTTTGATTCCCGGGAGTTGTCCCCATGCCCGCTGGAAATCGACCTCTCCCGGACGGGCAATCTTGCTTTCGTGTCATCCCGTGTGATCCGTACCACCGGGGGCGAGGGACCTGGCACTTACCCCGGTCTGAAAAGTCTACAATTGAAGCGCAACACACCAACCGGGAAAAACTAGCCCGGACGCATCTGGGCACGACCGTCACTTTGCGCGGTTCACTCAGTCGCCGCCCCCAAATGGTCTTATCATTCCCGAAACTCATTTCTAAAATTGAGGGCATGGAAATTGTTCAGCCGGGCACGGAGGCGATCGCGACGAATTTGGGCTTTCTCGTCGACCTCGTCCGTGCCCGCGATGACTTCGCTCGGTTGCTCGCGTCGCTCCGCTTCGGTCAAAGTGTGGTAGCTGACGAAGCGGCCGGGTCAGGGTCTGCGCTGTTGGTGGCCAGCCTTGTCGCGGCATGCCCGGGCGTTGTGCTCGTGGTCGCGCCTGACGAGCAGCTCGCCGATGCGATTCTGGAGGACCTCAAGCTTTTCGGAATTGATGAGGTTGTTCTTTTCCCCGCGCTGACGTCGCCCACCGAAGCTCCCCGTCCGGACGACGAGACGTTGGGCCAGCGGTTAAGGATTCTGTTACGTCTGGTTCGCGCTGAGTTCCCACGGGTGATTGTCGCCTCCGGGGAGTCCCTTCTCCAGGCCGTTCCCCCCGTCCATGTGCTCAAAGAAAGACTGTGGACGTTGAAAGCCGGTGAGAACCTGGACGTTGCGGCATTTTTAAGGGCCATCGGGGAACATGGCTACCGGAGCGTCCCGACGGTCGCAATGCCGGGCGAGTTCTCATTGCGGGGCGGAATTCTCGATGTATTTGCTCCCGAGTGGACGGCTCCTCTCCGCATCGAACTTTTCGACGAGCGTATCGAATCGCTCCGGCATTTCGATGTTTCGTCCCAGCGAAGTGTGGAGCGGGTGGAGGAAATCACGCTTAGCCTTTGTGCCCTCACCGAACAGCCGGCAGGATCGTTGCTCGATTATCTGCCGCCCGAAACCTGGACGGTCTGGATTGATCCCCAGGGCATTGAGTCCTCTTCACGGAGTTACCTCGCGCGGTTGGAGAAGACCGCATTTCATCACACCTGGGAAACGGTGGTTCGCGATTCCCAGAAGTTCGCGCGTCTGGAAATATGGGATATCGCGCCGGAAGCCGAAAGCGATGTTTTCCACGGGCAGATGGAATCAGTGGAGCGGTTTTCCGGGGATGTCGAGCGGGTGCGGGACGAGCTGGACGCGGTGGCCGGTGACTCCCGCGTGTACCTGGTATGCACCGCGTCTGCCGAGATTGAGCGACTCCGCGAGCTTTTTGCCAGCACGCAAATTGCCAGCTCCGGAAATCTCCATTTTGTGGTTGGACGCCTCTCGCGGGGATTTCGACTTCGGCCTGAGAAGATCGTTCTCATCAGCGTCAATCAGCTTTTCCAGCGAACCGAACTCCGCATCCCCGCACGACGGCCAGAGTCTCGCCCCATCGAAGATTTTTTGGATCTGAAAGAGGGAGACCTGGTGGTTCACGTGGCACACGGCATTGCCCGGTATCGTGGATTGAAGCTCCTTCAGAAGGGTGATCAGCTCGAGGAGCATCTGCTGCTCGAATTTGCCGAGGGCACCAAGCTCTACGTGCCGACCTCCAAGATTGGTCTGGTTCAGAAATACATCGGCGGTGCCCGGGCCCGGCCGAAATTGTCCAAGCTTGGCGGACGAACCTGGACCAGGCAAAAGCAGGCGGTGGCGGCGGCAGTTTTTGATCTGGCGGCGGAAATGCTCGAGATGCAAGCCATCCGGCAGACCCGTCCCGGCATCGCCTTTCCTCCCGATACCATTTGGCAGCAGGAGTTCGATGCCTCCTTCCCATTTGAAGAAACGCCGGACCAGTTGGAGGCCATGGCCGCCATCAAACGCGACATGATGAGTCCGCGGCCCATGGACCGACTCCTCTGTGGGGACGTTGGCTTTGGCAAAACGGAACTGGCGATGCGGGCGGCTTTTAAGGCAGTGGATGCTGGCTACCAGGTTGCGATGCTGGTTCCGACGACGATCCTGGCCGAACAGCACGTGAGGACTTTCCGAGAAAGGATGGCGGAGTTCCCCATCCGGATCGAGTGCCTATCCCGTTTTTGTACGCCCCGGGAAGAAACTGAGATCCTTCAAGGGCTTGCCGAAGGGGCGATCGATATTGTCATCGGAACGCACCGACTGGTCCAACCGGATGTTCGCTTTCACAACCTGGGATTGGTGATCATCGACGAAGAACAGCGATTCGGCGTGGAAATCAAAGAGCGTCTGAAATCGTTCCGGCAAACCGTGGACGTGCTCACCATGACGGCCACGCCCATTCCCCGCACGCTTCACATGGCGCTGGTCGGACTGCGTGATATCAGTACGCTCAGGACACCTCCTCAGGATCGCTTTGCTGTTGAGACACACGTGTGCCGATTTGATCCCCATTTGATTCGACAGGCTGTGTTGCGGGAGTTGAACCGCCACGGCCAGATCTACTTTGTTCACAATCGAGTCAAGGATATCGACGCGGTTTACCGCATTCTCTGCCAAATCGTTCCTGAGGCACGTATCCGGGTAGCCCACGCGCAAATGCCCGATCATCAGCTCGAAGAGATCATGCTAGCGTTTGTGCGTCATGAATTTGATCTTCTTCTGACCACAACGATTATTGAGAGTGGGTTGGACATCCCATCGGCAAATACGATTTTCATTGACATGGCGGAACGCTTCGGTCTGGCCGATTTGCACCAGCTTCGGGGTCGGGTCGGCCGTTACAAGCACCGGGCCTACTGCTATTTGCTGATCCATCCTCATCAGCGGCTCAATCCCAATGCCCGGCGGCGGTTGCAGGCGATTGAGGAATACAGCGAGCTCGGTGCGGGGTTTGCGCTGGCCATGCGAGACCTGGAAATCCGTGGGGCGGGCAATATTCTGGGGACCGAACAGAGTGGCCACATCGCGGCGGTGGGATATGAGCTGTACTGCGAACTTCTCGAGCAGGCCGTCCGCCGTCTCAAGAAGTTACCGCCAGCAACTTCCATTGACGTGGACGTGGACCTGCCGTGCCAGGCTTATCTCCCCGATTCATACATTCCGGATATTCGCACGAAGATTGATCTTTATCGGAAGCTGGCTCGTCTTACCGAAGTTGCTCAGCTAACCGATTTCGCCCAGGAATTGCGAGATCGCTTTGGTCCCCTACCCCCACCCGTGGAACGGCTGTTAGAGCTGCACGAATTGCGGATCCATGCTCACTGGTGGCGGATTCGTAACATCCATCAGGAAGCGACCTTTGTCGTCTTCCAGTATGTCTCCCGCAGAAAAATGGAAAATTTACAGAAACTGGCGAAAGGACGTCTCCGAATCGTGGACCACGAGTCTGCTTATCTGGTTGCCGACGATTGGGTGGGCGATATCGACCAGCTTCTCTCCGCGCTCAAATCGCTGTTGCAGCAGCGTCCCGAGGATCCTTATAATCCGCGGGCTTGATTCGGCGATTGAGAACTGGAAGGCAGATAAAGCCGGTCTCTATTCGAGCCTTACCGTGACGGGCAAACATCTCGGAACGATCATCCTCGGCTTATGTCTGACACTCGGGTTGATTCTGTGTTGCGCACCCGAGGAAGGTTCTCATTTTTTGCGATTCTTGTGGCAATTGGGAGGCGAGTTGGGGCACACCCTGGTCAATCGGGTTAAAGCTTCGGAGTCCCAGGTGTCAAGCCCCGATTCACCCGGCGAGGGTATTTTCAGCGAGGGCAAAGGATTCGGCGGGGTGCCGATCGGGCCCCATCTCAAGCGGCCCGCATGGCCTCCTCGCTTTGAAGACGCGCCGGACTCCGACAGCACGCAGAGCGAGGAGAAGCCAGCGCAAGAGAATAATCTTCAATTCCCGGTGCTCCCGAAAACGCTTGTGCCATCCCAGCGCACTGATGTGGCGGGCTCTTCAGTTTCGCTACCCGAGCAGCTGGGAAATGATCCCCAGGTCTACCCGGCCACTTCTCGGCCCGTGGCCAGTTGGGAGGCTTCACAAATCCGGCCTGTCTTTGATCCGATGGAAGCTCAGGTTGTCCGGTTGCCGGGTGTTGCCGGTCTTGGCGGCTCACGGGTTTCCAACGCGACTGCCGCAGATAACGATTTCCGACAGCTGGCGCCGGGGAGCACGAACGTTACGGATGCCGGCGAGTGGTCGTTGCCGAGCGGGAGGCCAGTGATGCCTCAGGCCGCACCGCCGCAGTTTTCCGCAGACTCCGCGGCGCGACCTGCGAATTTTGTGGCACCCGCGGAGGTGACGGTATCGGATCAGGATAGCTTAGGAGATGACCGTTCCTCTCTTTCCGAATGGGCCAGGACAGCGGCTTCCCTCCAAACTGATCGCGTGGGCGATTTTCGGCAGGAAATCAACGAGCAAACTCGGGTGCTGGCACGCGTGGGATCTGAGGTGATTCTCGCTGGTGAAATCCTTGGTGCCGTCAACGAAATCTTGCTGCCCTATCAGGATAAAGTACCCGTCGTCGTGTACGAGCAATACAAGCAGCAACTGATGCGGCAACTTTTGAATAAACGGATCGAAATGAAACTTGTCTACGAAGACATCAAACGCAAAATCCCCCGGGAAAATCTTCAGCGAATCGAGCAGGAAATTGCCAAGTTTTTTGAGGAAAAGGAGATTCCGGCACGGCTTCGCAAAATGGGCCTTCAGTCTGCGAAGGAGTGGGATGAACGCCTCCGTCGTGTGGGGAGTTCCTTGGAGCATGAAAAACGGGCGTTCATTGAGGGAACCCTCGCTCGTGACTGGATCAAACAGCAAATGGCATCGGCCGGCTCGACGGCGAAGACCGTATCGCCGGAAGTTCTCTGGGAGTACTACCGAACCCATTTACATGAGTTTGAGCAACCCGCCGAGGTCCGTTGGCAACAGCTCATGGTGAAAAAACGGCCGGACCGCTCGGATGCAGAGGCCTATGCGAAGCTTGCTGAATTGGGCAACCGAGTTCTGCGGGGCGAGCCGTTCGAAGAGGTTGCCCGTTCTGGATCGGAAGGCCCCACCGCCTCCGAAGGGGGCATGAGAGAACCGGTGCAGCCTGGGAGTTTGCGGTCCCGCATCCTCGAGGAAGCCCTATTCTCTCTGCCCGTCGGCCAGCTCAGCCCCATCCTGGAAGACGACCAAGGATTCCACATCGTCCGTGTCCTGGAGCGCCGCGAGGCCAGCCGGATCCCGTTCACCGAGGCCCAGGTGAAAATTCGGGAACGTCTGGCAGAGGAAGAGAAACAAAAGCAGTTGAATGAGTATCTTGCGAAGCTCCGCGAGGAAATTCCTGTGTGGAATGTCTTCGAGGCCACGCGAGAAGATTCCGGTGTGCTTCCCACGGCCACAAAAGGCGGCACAGCGCCGTGATCATTTTGTCGAAAATCCTGCAATCCAGCTCTCGGAATGCAGGATCATGCGACTGGCAAATCGGCAACGCACGGGATGTTGCTTTCGATTCGATCCCGTGGTTCGGATGAGTGAAAACGAGCTCTCGTCAGAGCTCGAATTCGCCACCGGGGAACGGACCTCCCACCGGCCGTTTGATGGAGACTTCCTGCGTGGGCTTGGGCGAACGTTTGATCAGGGGCACAAAGGGGCGCTCGGGATAACCAATGTAAAGTTGCCGCGGACGGTGAATACGCTTGTTGGGTGTGAGGTGCATTTCACGCCAGTGGGCAATCCAGCCGGGAAGCCGTCCCAGTGCGAACAGCACCGTAAACATGTTCTTGGGGATACCCATGGCGCGATAAATAATGCCTGAATAAAAATCGACATTGGGATAGAGCTTGCGCTCCACGAAGTACGGATCTTTCAGTGCGATTTCTTCGAGTTCCTTGGCCAACTCGAACAGTGGATCAGTGCCGATCTTCTTGGCGATCAGACGGTCGGCCACGCTCTTAATAATCTTCGCGCGAGGATCGTAGTTCTTGTAAATTCGGTGTCCGAAACCCATCAACCGGAACGGATCATTGGGATCCTTCGCCTTATCGATGTATTTCCCTATGTTGCGGTTGTCTGCGAGAATCTGCTCCAGCATGTTGATGCAGGCTTCGTTCGCCCCGCCGTGAAGTTGTCCCCAGAGGGCGCAGATTCCCGCCGAGATGGCAGAGAAAAGATTCACGTTGCTGGAACCCACCATCCGCACGGCGGACGTGCTGCAGTTCTGACCGTGATCAGCATGCAGGATCAGCAGAAGATTGAGGGCCTCCACATAATCCGGGTCCATCCGGTAGCGTTCGCTGGGGACTGCAAACAGCATGTAGAGGAAATTCTGACAGTACGTCAGGTGATTCTGCGGGTAAACAAACGGCTGGCCGATCGACTGCTTGTAGCCAAACGCCGCGATGGTCGGCATCTTCGCCATCAGACGGTAAATGGAGAGCTGGCGCTGGGCTTCATCGAGGGGATCCAGCGAATCCTTGCAATAGATGGCCAGAGCCCCCACCACTGAACTGAGGATGGCCATGGGGTGTGCATCGGGCGGAAAACCCGCGAAGAGCTGCTTCATTCCCTCGTGGAGGAGCGTGTGCCGGCGGATGTTGTCGCGAAATTCCTCCAGTTGGTCGGCAGTGGGCAATTCTCCGTAAATGAGCAGGTACGCCACTTCGAGAAAATCGCAACGCTCGGCAAGCTCTTCGATCCGGTAACCGCGATAGCGAAGAATCCCCTTTTCACCATCGATATACGTGATGCTGCTGGTCGTACCGCCGGTGTTGGCAAAGCCGTCATCCAGCGTGATGTAACCAGTCATCTGATAGAGCTTGGATATATCAATGACTCGGTTACCCTCCGTACCCACGCGGATAGGCAGTTCGTACTCTTTGCCGTCCAGAATCAGCTTTGCGACCTCTCCCATAGACGCTCCCAATCATTCGGTGAGAGAAAATAGCGTAAACGGTTTGCAGACCTTCCCCCCTCCCTGCGACCAACACTTTGCTCCAAAAAACAGCATTTTACGGCGCAATAACCCCTGCGACCAGATACCGCTTTGCCAGGTTGCCCGACTGATTGCCGAAAATCCCGACAAAAGCCCGACGGAATCGGCAAGCTTGCCGATTTGACACGGGCCAGATCTAAACTATCATGATAAAACAAGTCATAATGATGTGCAACTAGTGGCTGTAACAATTGCCATTCTCCGGCCGTTGAGAATTCTCTCCCAAGGGGAGCGTCGAACCCGCCGAGACCGGTTCGTGCTGCGTAGGCCCATCAAAAACCGGCGCCCTTGGCACACATGGTCTATCAATGAACACGACACACAAAACGGAGGAGCCGCTCCCAGTCACTCCCCCTGGCAGCATGATGCGATAAGGCACACTGGCACTTCTGTGCGGCTATCTGTTCAAAAGAAAAGAAGAGTTGTTGAAGGCGAAATCGCCACAAAATTGTGTGGCCCAGGAGTGCTACGGGGCTGACCGCTGGGCCAGAATTGAGTTTTCCCGTCTCTTCTCCGGTGGATCCAGGAGTTGCACCGACTCTGCCACGAGGAGAGGGCCGCGCCCATCGGCGGACCGGACTTTTCGGCCGACGATTCCGACCTGGTGGCCAATGTAGGTGCGGAGCAGCGTCCCCGGAGCAGGACGGACATAGGCTTCGATCTCCCCCCGCTCGTTGATGACCTGATAAGGTGGGTCGGACGGACGTCTCACCTGTGCTCGAACGAGGCGTCCCACCGCGTCGAAGCGCTGGCGGCGCAGTTCGTTCAACTCCTGGGCAATCTCCTCTCTGGTCGGGATAGGCCGGTCTGCCTGCCCCATTTCGGGAGCGACCTGCGCCTGGTGCTGGGCGAGCGGCTGAATTGCATTGGTCGCGTTGCTCAGCGGTTGCGTGACAAACGACGCCTGCGCCACTTCGGGAGCGGCCGGGGGAGACTCCGGTGCGAACGGCAGGCGGGGAACCGCGGGGCCGGCCACGGTCTGGAAAGACGTGGCCAGAGTTGGAGGAGCAGCAGGGATCACGACCCGGGTGGCGGGTGGGGGTATCTCCGTCAAAGTCGGTGGACCTGAAAACACGGTCGCCGAAGTATCAGGAGTTGGTGGTATCGTGGGCGATCGCATACCCGGGAAACCCGCGGAAACGACGCCAGAAGATAACGTGGCTTTGGCGGCCTGGGCGATGTGCCTGGCTTCGGCAGTACGCTCGGCGAGGGCCTTCAAACGGGTCACCTGGGAGGGGGACAGCGGTTGCGCGGCCAGATTAGCCAGAGCGTCTTCAAGGGGCTTCAGATCCCATGTTGTTGGGTCCTGTGTCAGCATTCTTGTGAATTGGGCCTCGATTTGATCCAGACGTGCGTCCACAGATACCCGCCCCAGTGCATCGAAGCTCGTACCGCCCGCGGTTGCGGATCTCAGGGAGCGGTTCTCGGAACCTCCGCCGGGTTGGGCGTGAGGGTTTGAGAGGACACTGGAGCGAGCTGAGGCGTTTCCCGCTGGTCGCCACCCGTCGCCCTGCCCTGCCCCGCCCATCATGCCGGGCAAGAGAAACGACGCTGGCTCGACGGTACTGGTGTTTTCCGTAGCGTCGTTTCCTCGACGGGAGGAGGGGTCCCGCGATGGTTTTCCACCCTGGTTTGACGATCCTGACGGGGCGGAAGTAGGCACGGTGAGTTCTTTTAACTGGGACGTCGTTATCCATACGGTTTGGCCGTCAGCCAATCGGACGGCCGACCAACCGCCGGGATCGTCCACAATCCACTCAACGACGTCCCCGGCACCAATCGTCGCGGCGAAAGGGTAAGTTTCGCTGGGACCAGTTCGCCCTGGGATGGATATTCCCGGCATGGCAGGGTTGACCTCTCGCCACACCTGGTCGGGAGGCACCTCGCCGCGGCATAGCAGCGAGGCAAAAAGAACGACAGAGCCAGCCAGCAGTGCCAGCCTCACAAGTCCGGCGAGGTTTTTGCGCCATCCGCGCTGAGCTGGCCAGTTAAAGCCGGGTTGCTTCGTGGGAAAATCGGCAGCCTGCGGGAGAAAGGCCGCTACAACCGCGCTTCGATGTTGCCGGTTGACGAAAGGTCGGTTTGGGGACCCTTCCATGGGACGGTTTCCTGACAACTGAGGATGTTAGCTCAACTGAGAAGACAATGGCTCGTGGGGCTTATAACAAATAAAGCAATGTCGGGGCAAGATCGCCGTGGAAAACGTGAGTTACAAAAGAATAAAAAGGTTAGGACGAGAAATCCGCGTAAAGTAGAGAACAAGATCACGAGAGTTTAAAGTTGGGCGACCGGCCAACCTGTTGAAGGAATCGTCCCCGAAGATCAGCCGGGTGTGTGACGACATATTGCCATCCGGAGACTTGTCCGCGCCACTGGCAAACGGCCGCTGAGGGCAGTATCCTAACGGCGGGCTGGTCACAGGTCGTGAAAGACCGACAGGTCGTTGGGCCTTCGTTATTTGGAGGGAATCGCCGTGATAGGCACTCGCACTATGGTGACTTTTGTCTCAGGGTTTCTTTGCTGGATGGCAGTGGTGAAGACCTTGGCCTGGGAGTCGGAAGCAGCCAATGTCCCAGAATCTAAGGTTCTCAAAGCGGGTGCAGCTGCAAGCAACATCACACCCTGGCTCGATGAGCCGATCGTGGGTGGATGGTCGTCACCCCCGGGAAAATACATCCACGATGAGCTATTTGCGCGTGCCCTTGTGCTGGATGATGGAACGACGAAGGTGGCGATCGTCGTGGTGGATAATCTCGGACTGGCCCGGGAGGTATGCGATCTGGCCAAAAGGTGGATTCGGGAACAGACGGATATTCCGGAAGATCATATTTTGATCGCAGCAACACACACGCACTCTTCGATCAGTGCAAGGCCGGCGAGCGTTCTCAAGCCAGATCCTCAAATGTCCGACTACGCGACATTTGTGGCGCGGAGAATATCAGATGGAGTTCGCTGCGCAGTGGCCCGTCTGGAACCGGCTCGCATCGCCTGGGCCACCTTGGACGTTCCCGAGCACCTCAACAATCGCCGATGGTTCATGAAACCTGGTGTTCGGTTAGTGAACCCGTTTGGTGGGGAGGACAAAGTCCGCATGAATCCGCCAGCGGGCAGTCCGGACCTGGTGGAGCCTGCTGGTCCGGTGGATCCCCAACTTGCCTTCATTTCTGTGCAGTCCCGTGACGGTCGGCCGATTGCTCTGTTGGCAAACTACTCGTTGCACTATGTGGGAGGAGTTGGCTCCAACCACATTTCTGCGGACTACTTTGGCGTTTTTGCTGATCGGATCCAGCAACTTCTTGGTGCGGACCGTCTCGATCCCCCCTTTGTTGGAATGCTTTCCAACGGAGCGAGTGGGGACGTCAACAACATCTCGTTCCGACAGCCGCGGCCTCCGAAAAAGCCGTACGAGCAGATGCGTTACGTCGCTTATGACCTGGCCCAGAAAGTCTTCGACGCTCATCAGTCGCTTCAATGGCATAATTGGGTGCCCCTGGGGATGCGACAGCGAGAACTCGTGTTGAAAGTGCGCAAACCAACACCTGAGCAACTGAAGCGGGCACAGGAAATTCTCGCCGGGGCGCCCCCACTTCCGGAGCGGCCGCATGAAGAAATTTACGCCCATCGCGTCATTCAGCAACAGGAGGCCCCTGAAACCATTTCCGTCCCCTTGCAGGCCGTTCGCATCGGAGATCTCGGCATCGCCGCAATTCCGTTCGAAGTCTTCGCCGAGATCGGACTGGAAATCCGGGAAAAAAGTCCATTTCGCCCGACGTTCACCATTTCCCACGCAAACGGCTCATACGGTTATCTGCCCACTCCTCGCCAGCACGAACTGGGCGGCTACGAAACCTGGCTGGGCACGTGCAAAGTCGAGGAACAGGCCTCGGTCAAGATAACCGAGGCGATCTTGGAGATGTTCCAGGAGCTTCGGCCTTAGTGGCCAAATTGGCCGTGGGCCGATCCCCACTTGGCCAGTTTGTCTGGCTGTCATTCAGTCCGATGCGCTCACGGTTGGAGGGGCTCGCCAAAGGCGATGACCGTCACCTTCGCCCGATGATGGACCTGCGGGGGAGTCTCCGCAGCGCAACTAAAGTGAATTGTGTTGACGCCATTTTGCAGCTCGGGAATCTCTCCTTCTATCTGCGCGGTTTGAGTGAGGGTTCCTCGGGCGTCGTACACGCGCACGTCCCCCGAGCCGTCAAATTCCAGGTAATCCCCGCTGGCAAGCGGTACCGGGAAAGTGATGCGCCGCCCGTTCAGCTCCAGTGCTGGGCGGGTCAATTTTATTGAAACAATGGGCATAACGCGGACGGGGCTGATGAGGCATGTCGTACTTCCCTGCACTGGCACATTGTTGAGGTAGATGTTGAGCTCACTCACATGGTCCCGGATGAGCGGAGATCGGTAAACGACGGCATAATAGCTTCCATATGGCCACACGTAGCGGTGGAATTCGTCGGCGTCGCGTTCCCGCAAAAGCAGCTCAAAATATCTCCAACCTTGGAAGTCGAGATGAACGTAGTGCTCGTCGCATGTGGGCCAGTAATGGAGGGGATTGCTTAACTGGAGATTTAATACTGCCCCACTTCCGTCCCCCCGCACCCATACTCCCAGCGCCGCTCGGTCCTCGAAATTAATTGGGGGCTCAAAGGCCTTTGTGACCTTCGCCCAGGCACCTCTTGGCGAATTGCCCGAGTTGCGCACAAAAAACTTTCCACTTTGCTTTCCAGCCTTGACGTCGTCCTGAACAAGTTCAAACTGTGCTGTGACGTTCGCTGCCTGAGCCGCCTGACCAAGTTCGTCCGCCGACTTCAAAGAGAGAATTTCCAGAGCACGCGGACCCTCGTAGGGTTCTACGCCATAGAGGGCCTGGATCCGGACACGCAGCGGCTGGGCCGAATAACGATTGGTCACCTGCCATGTGTCACTCTCCGGAATGGCCGCCGTGATCTTGTGGGACATGTAATCCACGGGGTAAAACCTCCAGGAACCGTCTGCCCGAACCTCCAAATGGAAATCCTGGCCCTCTTCTTTAAGTCGATCACGGATAGTCTGAGGAACCTGCTGGGAAAGCCGCAACCGCTCGTAGTGGGCAAGCATTTTCAGGTATTCTGGCTGCCGGGCACAGGGAGGATTAGGACCGGGAGCGATTCCCTGAAATGAAAGCGGCATTCCGTAGGCAAGGGCTTTGGCACACAGATATTCAAACTCGTCGGGGAGTTCGGCGTCGTGATCCTGGGTGGGGCCGAGGATCGCCCACCAACCAAGCTGCGCCGGCAGTAAAGTACTTCGCCGGTGCTCTTCATTGGATCGGCAATGCCAGTCCACAAACGGTTTCAGACCCCAATTGGGATGATCCCACGCCCCCAGGCGAGAATGGAAAGCCCAGGAATGGTAGTCCCAGCAACTGGCCTCAACCAGTGCCGGACGCTTGAGTCGCCGGAAAATAGCCTCGCGCATCCGACTGATCCCGTACCATCCACCGGGCATGCCTTCGGCCCCATCCATGTAGATCATGTCAAATCCACAGGTGTTGTACACATCGGCGATGGCCTGGGCAATTTCGTCGACAAGCGTGGACTTTTCGTCGGGCAAAAAGCAGCCATAACGCACGAAGAGGTGATCAACCGAACTCCCAGGCGCGTGACTCTGAGGCTTTGTTCCGAACGCTCCCCGCTTACACCCAGTGAAGCCGTAGGGAGGTTCCTGGGCCAGGCCACTGTACTGAATGAGCTCATCCCCAATCCGAAGGACATTTCCTCGACTGCCGTAAGCCCAGACCGTATCCAGGTCACCCGGCTTTTCCTGAACGATGATCCGATCGGCATTCTCATCGAGCGCCGCTGCAAGGGTGAATCGGGCGTCCACCGCCAACCGAGGATCGGGGTGTGGCGTGACCCAGGGATCGGCTGGCGAAATACAGCCCGTGAGCGTGTGCATGCCGGCCTTCAAGCCTGCTGCATGGATTTTTTCCACCACCTGGCGCAATCCCTCGATTCCGTGAGGAAAAAGATTTTTTCGCGGTTGGTAATGTCCGAGGGTCTGCTCCCACCCGATCATATGGATTTCGGCAATGCCCGCGTTCCTGGCGAGTTCGATCCAGTCATCCGCATTCTCTTCGGAGACGGTCGCAAAAACGTAGGAGCCCTGGGTTTCCGGGGCATCCGAAGCCCAAGGGCCGCCGAGTGGCGAGCGAATGGCCTCCTCTGCTTCCAGCATTTCCCGAAGCGCGTCTCGAAGGCCTGGCGTTGGACATCCGACGAGGGCCACCGCCGCCCCGCCAAAGCCGTGTTCACGGTAGGCCACGGCAGAGATACTCGCGGCTTGCGAAGGTTCCTGCGAACTCCCTGGTTGGCCGCCGGAAGACTGACCGGTTGTCAGCCGCACACTGTGGACCTGGCCGAGCACGAGTAAGTTGAGCGATCGCACGGCTACGGCGAAGTTATCGTCCTGCGCAATTCCCGAAATGCTGCTTGTCAACTGTGACGGCTTGACGAGCAAGTTGAGCAGGCGAATTTCATCTGCGTCACCTTCGACTGACTTAATGCCAAACGTAAAATGATGCCGCCGGGACGTAACTTCCAGCACGACGCGCCCATTTTCGAATTCCACAGTGAGTGTGTCACCGTTTTTCGTGCATCGCCGAGGAACAAACGTTTTCCCCGCCTGGCGGTACGTCACGATGTACCCGGTTTGAGTCGTGATGAGTTGTTCGCCCTGGCCGACTTTGTCCGTTAAGCTCAGATTTCGACCATCGGGGCCGACGACATACCGGACGAATTCGTTCTCCAGGACGATTTCCTGGCTGAGACAGGGTGCACGCAGGCCGGTCCAGAGAGCGACGACGATGACCAGGAGACCGCCCTGGTGCACCGGTAACACTGACCGGGAGTTTCGCAATGACCGCATGGTTGAACTCCTTCGGAAAAACGAAATGGTTGACCGCCAGAGGTCCTTGCACCGTAGCAGACCTCTTCGAGAATGGGAAAACGTGCCACGATTCCGCCGCGTTGGATTATGACACTTCCCGCCCGTGGCGGAAAGATCCACACGGGAATGGCCCTGAGCCATCCCCATTTTTGCAAAAACCCATGACACGCCACGAGCGCAAAGCGCCGCAGGGGCAATTCATGAATTGCCCCCACCAGTGCGTGGCCCGGGTGCAACCGGGCGCTCCGGTCGCTCGCATGGTTCGGGTGCGACCGGGATGCTCGGTCGGCGTGGAAGCCGGACCTGTTAAAAGGACGCCTTTCACGGCGTCCATCCAACTCTCATGGGAATGGCTTGGTCTAACACTTTTTGACGAAAGCGTATCGTGAAAGGACATCGCGAGCTATGAAACTGCCGGACGATCCAAGACAACTGATGGAGATGGAGGCTGCCACGCTGCGAAGCCTGCAACTGGTGGAGGCAGAGCGTTCTCAAATCAAGCGGCAGATCGACACATTACGTTCATCGCTTGCAGGCTTGAAACGCGAGAGGTTTTGGGCGGAGCTCAGGCTGCGTTATGTGCGCTGCGCGGGCGCCATTCGGAAATGGTTGACGCTGCCCGAGTGGATGCGATTTCTCGTGTGGCTGAGTGCGGGAATCACGCTGGCCGTGGGGCTGGCAATCACAGTAGGCCCCAAAGTAGCCGTTGGCGCGCTCCTTGCAGGGTGCGTTGTCGCATTGTTATCTGCTTTCCCCAGTGACACCACCCTGGAGGCTCTCAGACAAAGATTAATGGATCATTTACCCCGGCTGCTGGAATCGCATACGCAGCTTCTGGCTGAGTTGGCCCAAAAAAAGGAGGAATTATTGCAAACCGAACGGCAGGTGGCGACGATTCGCGGCACTTTGGAGGAGATACGCCGATCCCGGCTCCACCGTCTCGCCGTTCTGGCCTCGGCCGATTGGCGGTCGTTCCGGGGTGAAATGTTCGAGCGATTTCTCGTGCAGGTTCTCAACGAACTGGGCTACCGGGTCCATCATACGGGGAAAAGCGGAGATCAGGGCGCGGATATCATCTGCGAGCGGGACGGCTACAGAGTGGCTGTGCAGGTGAAGGGATACACCCATAGTGTGGGCAATGACGCTGTGCAGGAGGCGTACTCCGGCAAGGCCTTTTACCAGTGCCACGGATGTGCGGTGATCACCAATAGTGTTTTCACATCCGGTGCCCGCGAGTTAGCGCAAAGAGTCGGTTGTGTACTTATCGACCAGACGATGATACCGGACTTAATCTTCGGGAGAATTAACCTGATCCAATTGTCATGCCAAACGCGAGTCCAGTCTCAGGGAGTCGCATGATCGGGCCGGCGGCAAGAAACGTTCATGGGTGAGCGTGCAGCTTCCAGAGCGTCATGGATCGTCATCACAAGATCCCAGTCGCTGCACGGCTTTGTGAGAAAGCGAAAAACCTGCCCGCGGTTGATCGCGTCGACAGCGGTTTTCAGGTCCGGCTGTCCTGTCAGGATGATTCGCACCGTACGAGGACAATGTTCCGCGATCCATGCGAGTAGTTCCGTGCCGCGTGTTCCCGGCATATGCTGGTCACAGATGACGACATCGACCGGCCACCGTTTGAGGATTTCGCGGGCTTCTTCGCCGCTTCGAGCGGTCAAAAGTTGAAAGGTTTGATGCCGGAGAACGCGCGTCAATCCCCGCAAGAGATTCACGTCGTCGTCCACAACCAAAACCAGTGCGTCGCGTTCGGTGCTCATATCGTCCGCCCAGGTGATTCTTCAGAGCGACGGAGACGTCAATACTTTATTTGCCATAGCTTAATCGTGAGATGTCCCCGTTCAAAAAAGTCGTTGTGTCTGGCGAGGCGGCGGCCTGCTCGCTGGCGATGATAGGAGTCAGGTGGGAGCCGTGCGCCTTTGCCTTCTCTAGATCTTGCGTCGGAAGCCGAATGACAATCCGCGTGCCTGTGTTTTCTTCGCTTTCCACATTGATGCTTCCTTGGTGTCCTTCCACGATCACTCTGTAAAGATGAACCAGGGAGCGGCGGGATGTAACGGATGCTGGCTGGTGGGCAAAGTACGGTTCGAGGAAATTCTTCCGTTCCTGGGAATCCATTGCAACGCCGTTGTCAGAGACTTCTATTTCCACCCAATCTGTATCCAGGCGACGCGTACGGATCACGATGAGGCCCTTTTCATCCCCTGAGTTTTGCTGCTTTTCGATGGCTTCCACGGCGCCCAGAAGAAGATTGGACACGGCCTGGCTGAAGGCCCCCGCCATCAGTGGGACATGCGGGAGGGTGCTGTCGAATTCTGTAATGACGTCGGCGACCTTAGACACACGGGAGTGCATCACATCCACCGCGGGCTGAATAACAGCATTGAGGTCCTGAACCGTCTTTTCTGTTTCATCCGGATAGGCGAAAGTCCGAAGGGCTTTCACTATTTTCGCAAGGCGCTGGACCCCTGTGAGGGTTTCTTCCAGTGCATCCGGGAATTCCCGAGTGAGCAGTTCATCGTCCAGCATATTTCCCTGAGACCCTGTGGAAAATCCTTCTTTTTGCAGTACCAGTCCTTGCGGGTTTTGGCTGATCTCGCGCCAGGTTTCCCGCAGGAAATGGAGATTATGTTCCAGGTACTGAAGCGGGGAATTCATCTCGTGGGAGAGGATCTCGGCCAGGTGACCGATGGCTGCGAGTCGCTCGGCCTGCACCAAACGGTCTTCCCAGCGCTTCCGATCGGTGAGGTCCACCGTGATTTCGCTGATGTACCACTTGGCGTCGGGTGCCAGGAAAGGGATCGCGGTGGTTTGCACTGGGCGATTGCCTTCGCGAGGCAGGATCCGTTCCTGTGTCACCCGCATTTTGGTTCGCAACGCCCTGGCAGTGGGGCAAGCCCAGCAGGGCTCGGTCGTTCCACAGAAATACTCGTGCGTGGTTTTGCCACGATAGTCGCCATAAACAGCCCGCCGCCAAAGGTCCACATAAACCAAGCGACATTCTTGGTCCACGATGCTCAGTCCCGTGCGTGTGACCTCCAGAACCAGTTCTGTTTGCCGTCGGAAAGCGTGGATTTCCTCTTCCACTTTTTTGCGCGTCAACACGGTGCTCAAACGTTCCGCCAGTTCGTTGACAAACATGCGATAGACGGAGAAGCCTTCGTCATCAAGAAGCTCCTTGGGGCAGCATATTTCCACGGCGCCCACGTAATCATCTCCTAGAAAGATGGCGGCACTCAGTTTGTGCTCTGTTTCTTCGTACGAGTCAGCTTGGTAAACCTGCCCCCGAAAATGATCCGCGAATAGACATTTGGAAGGTCCTGGAATATCCCAGCCAGGAGATGGCTGGTCAGCTCGACCATCTCTTCGATGGAGGCACCACGTTCCGCCAGATCGCTCAGCCCGGCTAGGCATTCGAGCTGACGATTGCGCCGCTTTAACTGCTGTGTTTGGATGGCTAGTCTTTTTTCGTACTCAACTCGCTTTTCCTTTTCCTGCTCCTCCCGAATATGGGCATCGACGATGGGGGCCAGAAATCGGGCGATCATTTCGAGGGTACGCACATCCTCCTGTGTGTAATCGCTAGATTTATTGGCCAAAAAGATTGCCGCCACCAACCGATCCTGGACGATGAGAGGCACACCCAGAAACCGGGTGATGGGCACGTGCCCAGGGGGAGTCGCAACCGGTTGATTGACGCACACGGTGAGTTGCTGCTTGAGGACCTGCGCGAGGACACCGCCCAGTTCGTCCAACTCAAACACAATTTTCTTGTCTGCCATCTGGCAGCGATTCCACACGTGGCGCGTCAGGCTGGGACAAACAAGGCGGCCAGAGCGATCGATGTAGCCGATGATGCCATACTCACTCTTGAGAGCTTTGAGGATTTCATCAAGAACTTCAGAGTATACGTCGTCGCTGGAAAGTCGCAGGAAGCATTCGTTGATCCGAGTCAGTGTCTCAACGAGGGAGGCCGCCGAGGCGTCCGCGCAGGGTTGTGTATCCAAGGATTTGTTGGCCGCACCCATTCGAGCGGAATCCTCTATGACTGCAAAGCCGAGTGGCGGGGCCGGGGTGACAGGTTTCACCGTTTCATTCTGCTCGTTCATGAGCAACCTCCGCGGCCTGCTTCAAAGGGACAGACCCTTCAATGTTAATGACTCGGCATCGACGTTCGCGATTTTTCGTGCCCAGCGGTGCTGTGCGGAACTTCCGACCATCTTCCAGACAGGAAAATGCAAGGGCTGCCACTGCTAGGGAGCGGTTCTGGCCATTACTAGGAAAATTGAGGCCTCCTGGCTTTTGCCTTTTGTTAAAACAATAGGTCACAAATGCGGCGTGTCGGGACGTGTTCGTTCGGCGGGCATCTTCAGTGAGCGACGTTCGGGGAACCTTTCACCGCGGGCTGGGGAGGGGTAGCAGTACAGAAGTAGGTCCTCGTGCGATGGCGAGAATTGCTCAGGTGGCAGGTCCCCGCGCCTCACGGGCTGCGTTTTTGTTACGCCGTTCGAACCGGTGGAAGCTCCGTCGGCATTTTTCGAATATCCCACCGAATCTCCACACGCGGAACAAACGGAATCGAACACTGGTATGGCCCTGAAGACGCCGAAGAAACGCCGTTGGTAGGAAACGAGTGGCCAGGAAAGGCTTTGGAACTACTTGTGCACGTGGGATCGAGAGCTAAGAACCTGCTCTCGCCGTCCCCAGCTGTTCCACCACGTGACCTATACTTTTTATGGCCCGTAGTATCGATTCCCGATTTCCCATTCGTTTCTGAGCGTTAATAAGGGGGGTTCTGGAGATGGCTGCCGTTTCTGCGTCAACCGGCTCCGCGCTGGAGAATGTGGTCCGTCGCGTGCACGATATTTCCAGCATTCCGCAAGTTGCCCTGCGGGTACTTGAAGTGGCGAACGATCCCGATTCAAGTGCCAGTGACCTTAAAGAGGTTATGGAAACAGACGCTGCCCTAAGTGCACGAGTCTTGCGGTACGTTAATTCGTCTGCCTACGCGGTGCGAACCCGCATCACCAATCTACAGCAAGCGATTGCCTATCTTGGAATGAAACAGATCCGCAATATTGCGCTAACGGCCAGCGTGGCGGAAATGTTTCGAAATGACATGGGGGTGGAGCCGTACCGGCGCTCCAGTCTCTGGAAACATCTCGTTTCGGTCGGGATCTGCGCGCGGTTGATCGCCATGCGGTGCAAAATCGCGGCATTCGAGGACGTTTTTCTGGCCGGCCTTTTGCACGATATTGGCATCATCCTTGAAGATCAGTATGTGCACCCCAAGTTTCGTCAAATGATTATGGCGCTGACTCCGGAAAAGTCGCTCTGCGAATGGGAACGGCAGTTCCTGGGCTTTGACCACGCAGAGTTGGGCGAGGCGGTCGCCCGAGCATGGGGATTCCCCGAAAATGTGCGGACTTCCATTGCCTTTCATCACAATGCGGCCCTTTATCGCGGCGAGCAGATTAACATCATTCGCTGCGTCGCCGTGGCCAACCTCATCTGTACTTTGAAAGGCATGCCTTCTGTGGGAATCAACCTCGTCCGCGTACCCACTTGGGCCCTCCAGGGATTGAATCTCACAAAGGCAGATATTGCTGTGCTGGCTGAAGACCTGGATCGGGAAATAGCCCAAAACGCGATGTTGTATGAACTTTGACGGACGGGGAACGAATCGGTTGTGTGAAGCGTGAAGACCGCGGCGGAATAGATCGCGCAAATGTGGCCGAGGGGCAAAGACAGCCGAAAGCGAGGTGACAAATGGATGGCATCGTCCCCGAAAACCTGACTGAGTTTTTAGAAAAGTGGCAGGATCCCGAGGTGGGAAATTTCTCCCAGCCTTTCAGAGCATCTGGTTCGGGGTTCCTCGCACGGTGCAAAGCCCTGTGGGTTCAGTCACTCGGTTGCCCGGGGGATGGACCGACGGCCTCAACCACACTTATCAACACACTCGCCCCGGCTGTTTGGGACAAATTGGTTGACCTGGTGAAACATGTGGACCCCACAGTCGGAGCGCACCGCCTGGCGGTTCCCAACGAGCCCTCCTCATTCCTTCTTGTCTGGCCGCTACGGGGGACATTGCCCCCTCAAGTCTTGGCTGCTGTTCTTGAGAACGACTGGTTGAAAGAAGATGCTGAGGATGGCTGGCGAGATTGGTACGAAGACGACTCGGCCATGCCGGCCGCGGAGATTCTCACGATGTTGCTCTTGGAGTTGGAATGGCAACAGAAGGAGAAACTTCTCCAGGCCGAAAAGCATGTGGAGCAGCTCCTTAACGAACGGATCACGTTGAAGACCTCGCATGCCGAGGCGGTAGCTAGTGTGGTGGCTGAGCGCGAGCAGCGGCTTCGGGAGCAGGAGGAGCACTACCATCAAATTCAAACCATCATGCGCAAGGCGGCCGACGCCATTGTGACGCTTAACGAATCGGGAACGATTCAGTCGATCAATGAGGCGGCGGAAGAAATCTTTGGTTTTCGCGAGAATGAACTTGTTGGCCAACCGGTGGATGTGCTTCTGGGGTGTGACCATCGGGAGGCGTCCTCTTTAGAGGTTCTCTGCCAGGCCCTCAAGAGTGAACGACAGGTGTGCGAAATTCAGGGGCAGCGGAAAGACGGAACGGCCATCGAGCTCGAGCTCTCGGTAAGCGAGGTGTCCCTCGGGCAGGAACGCAGGTACATCGTCATTTTTCGCGATATCACCATTCGCAAGCGATTGGAAGAGCAGCAACGCCGTCTCCATCTGATGAACCAGATGATTCTGAATGCGGCCGGGGATGGCATCGTCGGCGTCGATCATGAAGGACGCATCACGTTTGTCAATCCGGCTGCATCGCGGATGCTGGGTTGGGAATGCGACGAACTCTTGGGGCGGTCGTTTCGGGAGACTGTGCATCAGCCTGTGGCGCAGGCCGGAAACCACGGAATGAGAGATTTCTTCCCGGTCAAGGGCTTGCCACATTCGGCCACGCCTGCACTGACGCAGACCGTATTTCGGCGGCGCGACGGAAGCACGTTTCCTGTGGAATGCAGCAGCCAGCCGATCCGGGAGGATGAGAGGATTACCGGTCAGGTCATTACATTTCGCGATATTTCAGAACGGCAAATGCTGGAAGCCAAGCTGCGCCAGGCTCAGAAGATGGAATCGATCGGCCAGTTGGCGGCCGGAATCGCCCACGAGATCAATACCCCACCCAATACATTGGGGACAATATTTGTTTCGTCCTGGAAGCATGGAAGGAACTGGATCCCATCTTTCAGGGTTGTCTCGAAATTCGCAGGCGGTTGCTCAGTGAAGAGGCGATCCAGGAAGAACACCTGGCGGCTCTCTACGATGCAATCCGCGAGGTTGACCTGGACTACCTGTATGAGGATGTTCCACGCGCTCTCAATGAAGCAATGGAAGGCGTGCGCGGGGTGGCCAAGATTGTCCGTTCGATGAAAGAATTCTCGCACCCAGCGGCGCAGGCGAAGCAGGTGGTGGATTTCAACCGCTGTGTGGAGAGCACGGTGACAGTGTGCCGAAACGAGTGGAAATATGTGGCGGATGTGGAGCTCGATTTAGACCCGCGACTTCCACCTGTGTATTGTTCGCCTGGTGAAATGAATCAGGTGTTACTCAATCTGATTGTGAATGCAGCCCATGCCATTGGGGACAAACTGGGAGGGGTCACAAATGAACGGGGAAAAATTACGATTTCGACGCGCTGCCAGGGGGATTGGCTGGAGATCCGCGTCAGTGATACGGGAACCGGTATTCCAGAGGCCATCCGCGACCGCATCTTCGATCCCTTCTTTACAACCAAACCCGTGGGTAAGGGAACCGGACAGGGCCTGGCGATCACGCATTCGATCGTGGTGGAAAAGCACCATGGCACGATCGATGTTGAAACGACCCCAGGAAAAGGGACGACCTTTATCGTGCGCATTCCTATTCACGATCAGGAAGAGGAAAAGAATGCTTCCGATTTGCCTGGCGGGTCTCCCGAGTCCGTGATCGCATGACAGGTACAAGGCCTTTGGCCAGGTTTGCGCGACATCAACCGTGCCCATTCCCGTTAATAGGAGTGAACAGACTGTGGAGATTTTAAGATCCGTGCTCCTGGAGAACAGAAAAAAGCGGATTCTCTTGCTCGATGACGAACCGGCCGTGGTCCGTTCCCTGGCCAGGATCATCAACCAGTTCCACCGTGATTGGGAACTTGAGGCCGTCACCGATCCGGAAGAAGCCTGGCTGCGCTTGCAGCGTGACCGATTTGATGTCCTGGTGACGGATGTGCGGATGCCCAAAGTCACAGGTTTGACCCTTTTGGAACGGATGCAGATGGACCCGCGCACGGCCTGTATTCCTGTGGTGGTTGTCACGGGATGGGGGGATTACGAAACCAAGCTGCGTGCCCTTGAATTGGGGGCGATGGATCTGCTGGAAAAACCCGTGGAACCGCGGCACCTGGTCACCCGATTGCAGCAGGTCCTGCGATGGAAAGAGGGGCAGGACATCCTCGCCGCACTCAACGTGCGTTTGCGTCGGATTCTGGACCGACACTTGCGAGAGCTTGCTTCTGAGCGAATGGGAACCATCTTGCGGCTGCTGATTGTGATCCAGCAGCGCAATCCTGATTTAGCTTTCCACAGCATGCGGGTTGCTGTGTATTCCAAAGTGCTCGCGCAATTGCTGAAGCTGGAGGACAGTCAGTGTCGCGAGATCTTTTGGGCGGGAATGCTCCACGACGTGGGCAAGATCGCTTTGCCCGATGCTCTCCTTGTGCGGGCAGGCATGTTCAGTCCTGGGGAGATAACCATCTGGCAAAAGCATTGCCAGTATGGCGAGCAGATTTTGCGGGGGCGCACGCCCTGGTCAGGCATGCTGCCAACCGGCGAAGACAGCGATTCCGGGACATCATCGATCGTCAAGACGGCTGCCCAGGTTGCGATTAGTCATCACGAGCGATGGGACGGCACGGGGTTCCCGTACGGGTTGGAAGGCGGAGCGATACCCCTCCCGGGACGGATCGTCGCCATTGCTGATGCCATCGACCATGCAACCCGCCCGGTGGCTTGGGCACATCTCTCTTCTCTCGTGGTATTGCCAGCGTCGGAAGAGGCGCACAAGGCGTTTGATCCGCGGATGGTTGAAGTGTTCCGCTGCCATGAGGAGGTCTTTCGCAAGCTCAGCGATCGGTTTCGAAGAATTCCTGCGGACAATGAAGGGTGGCTGGCGAGTGTGGACACCCAGTTATGCGGGGAATGGCAAGACGCTGCCAGTTCCGATTCGGACGAATCGAGTGCGCGGTGTTTATCGGAGTAAGCAATGAAGCGGATCATTTTCGTGGATGACGACACGAGAGTCCTGGAAGGTCTTCGGCGGTTGATGCGGGGATTCCGCTCCCAGTGGCAGATGGAATTTTTTGACAACCCCCTCAAGGCCCTCGAGCAAATCGAGAAGCAGCCACCAGACGTCGTCGTGAGCGACATTCGGATGCCTGTTATGGACGGTGCCGAGCTTTTGACGCAGGTTCAGGAGCGCGCACCGGCCACCATCCGAATCGCGCTGAGTGGGCAGTGCGATCGGGCGGCCGTCATGCGGGCTATCAGGCCCACCCATCAATTTCTTGCCAAACCATGTGAGCCGGAGACATTGCGGAAAACCCTCACCCGATTGAGCGAACTGAGGGACCGCGTCATCAACGAGGAGGTTCGGGCAGAGATTTCACGGATAGCGGCACTCCCGGTCGTGCCAGAAGCACTGACCCAGTTGCGGCGTGTTCTGACGCAGGATGATGTGAGTATCAGAACCGTGGCCAAGCTAATGGCTTCTGACGTTGGTATGTGCGCCAAGGTGATGCAGCTTGTCAGTTCCAATTTTTTTGGAACGCAGCGCAGCGCGTGTCTGCCGGAGGAAGCAGTGCGAGTACTCGGGATGGATGTCATTCGGCCGCTGGTGCTGTCGCAGGACCTGTTTACGCCCATCCCGCTCGAGGAAGATCTCAGTCATTTGGGGAGATTTTACAATCGTCTTTGCTGCACAGTGGCACGGGCCGCGCAGCGAATCGCTCAGATGGAAAACGCGGGGGAACCCTTTTGCACGTACAGCTATCTGGGCGGACTTTTCGCTAAAGTGGGTGTGGTTATTTATGCAGCGCTGGATATCACCAAATATCACCAGATCTTCAGACTCGCTGTGGAGGGGCACGGATCGCTCAGGCAACTGGAAACTCAGGTCTACGGCGTTGCTCGGACCCAGGCGGGCGCATATCTCTTTGCACTCTGGGGCCTGCCGGAACCCGTGGTGGACGCCGTGATGTATGCGGATCGGCCATCTGCGTCCCCGGTAGGGGGATTTACTCCGACCACAGCGGTTCATGTAGCGGAGGTACTGGTCCAGCGGCTGGTGGGAAGCATCGGTGGGGGTCAACCGTTCCTGAACCAGGATTATCTTCGCACGATCGGTCTGGAGGACCGCCTAAAAAGCTGGGAGAAAGAAGTGGAGCAAGTGGTCGAAGAGACATTCCGGGACGAGGAACGTGAGGGAAATGTGAGCGAGCCGGTCCTTCAAGAGACAGCAACAGAGTGAGAAAGATATGAGTGACAAGATTCTTTTTGTGGACGACGACGTGCATATCCTTCAAGCATTCCAGAGAACGCTTCGCCGCAAGTTCAATCTTGAGACGGCGCTGGGACCCGAGGAAGGACTGCGCTGTGTCAGAGAAAGGGGGCCGTTTGCGGTGGTCGTCTCGGATATGCGGATGCCGAACATGAATGGAGTGGAATTCCTACGGCAAGTCCGCGAGATCAATCCCGACACGGTGAGGATGATTTTAACCGGCAATGCCGATCAACAGACGGCTATTGACGCGGTCAATGAGGGATACATCTTCCGGTTCCTGACCAAACCATGTCCGCCGGAAGTCCTGGCGCGTGCGCTGGAAGCGGGACTGGAACAGTACCGTCTGATCACGGCAGAGCGCGAGCTTCTCTCCAAAACCTTGGCTGGCTGCATCCGCGTGCTCACAGACATCCTGAGCCTGGTGGCCCCCGAAGCCTTTGGGCGAGCGCTCCGCGTGCGCGAAATTGCGGCCCGTTTGTGTCGGGAACTCAATGTTCGCGATTCCTGGCAGATCGAGATTGCAGCGATGCTCGCACCAATCGGATGTATTGCCATGCCGGACGAGATCGTGCGGAAGGTGTTTCGGGGCGAGGCCCTCAAAGATCACGAGCAGTTGACCTATCAGACGCATCCCAGAATCGCCTACGATTTGTTGAGCAAAATTCCCCGGCTTGAACAGGTGGCTCTCATCGTGGCCTATCAAGAAAAGCTTTTTGACGGCCGTGGATTTCCGGCCGATCTGATCGCTGAGGAGGCGATTCCACTGGGATCCCGGATATTGAAACTGGCGATGGATTGGGATGACCTTTTGCAGGCGGGGATTTCTCCGGAGATGGCATTGGCCGAAATCATGGATCGTCGCGGCTGGTATGATCCGGCTGTGGTGGCAGCACTGCGGCGGACGCTCAACCTGAATCGCGTGTGCGTGGTACGAGAAATGAAAGTTTCCGACCTGGTGGACGGCTTGATCCTGGCCGATAACGTGTATTCCGTCAGTGGAACGCTTCTTTGCAGCAAAGGTCAGGAAATCACCCCGGCGATTCGCTTTCGCTTGCGCAATTACGCAGTGAACGTGGGGATCGCCCGGCCTATTCGCGTTTTCGTACCCACCAATACCGACCAGGAAAACCTGGAAAACCAACTCATTCCCGACCAATGAACTACTGAACACCTGTCAGTGGTTTTTTGCCAGAAAACGTGGAGAATGATAAGTAAGTCCCGAAAAACGTTTGGTTGCCTGGGAAGTGCTTATTGTTGATCTCTACACAAGGCAACTTTTTTCGTCTGTTCGTTTTTTCGGTTGGTGCATGTCCATGCGAGATTGGTATAATTAATGGAGAGCGAACTGGATGTGAAGTTCTTATAAGCCAACATCGGCGGGGGCGCCATCATGATCATCCGCTGTCCGGATTGTTCGGGCACGCTGGAAGTGGGGGACGGTCAATTACCCGACGATGTGGTCTGCCCACACTGCGGTCGACACAATCCTTTTGAAACAGCGACTCTCTCGATCCATCCCAAAGATCTCATCGCCCTTGGCCATTTTCAGCTCCTCGAACACATAGGAACTGGAAGATTCGGGGAAGTCTTCAAAGCGCGGGATATCAGGTTGAACCGCATTGTGGCTCTCAAGATCCCCCGCACGGAGATGATGGACGAGGGAACAAGGCGGTGGTTTTTACGAGAGGCCCGGGCTGCTGCCAAACTCCGCCATCCGAACATTGTGGCCATTCATGAGGTGGGTGTCGCGGACGGCCGGATCTACATTGCAAGTGACTATATCGAAGGGTGCACACTTGCCAATTATTTGGCAGCGACCCGGCCGACATTATGCGAGATTGTGAACATTTGTATCCAGGTCGCGGATGCCCTTCATTATGTCCATCAGGAGGGGGTAATCCATCGTGACCTGAAACCAAGCAATATTCTTTTGGATGCCCAGCGACGGGCCTATGTGACCGATTTTGGACTGGCAAAAGAGCTGACCACTGACTCCACCGTGACAGCCGAAGGGCTCGTCTTGGGCACGCCATCGTACATGTCACCGGAACAAGCCAAAGGAGGGGCATGCCACGCCGATGCCCGTAGCGACGTGTTTTCGCTGGGGGTCATCCTGTACGAGATGCTGGCTGGCAAGCTGCCTTTCAGTGCAGACAGTGTTCATGGGTTGCTGGACCAGATCCGATATGTGGATCCGACTCCTCCCCGCCGTTTTAACAGGCAAGTTTCCAGGGACCTGGAAACAATCTGCTTGAAAGCCCTTGCCAAGGACCCCGCGGCTCGCTACCAGAGTGCACTTGAGTTTGCCGAGGATCTTCGGCGGTTCCGTGCGGGATTGCCCATTCGCGCAAGACGGGTGGGCTGGGTGGGGCGGACAGCACGCTGGATTGAGAGGAACCGCCCGCTCGCGATCACCTTATGCGGTTTGGTGTTTTTGGCGTTACTCGTGACAACACTGGTTGCTACCCAAGTGTACCGGCACTGGTCGCAGTTCCGACAGGTTGTGATCGATACCATTCCCTCGGGGGCCAATGTGGTTTTTATTCCAATCGATCAGGAATCAGGCGAGCCAGTTCCAGAAAACGCCACCGTACCCAAGAAAAGTCCTGTACTTCAGAGTCTTCTTTCCGGCGATTATCTGGTGGTGGCTTACCTACCTGATGGACGGTTCCACGAGGTTTATCGGCATGTGCCACGTGACCAGCAAGAAGTTCCCACGATCTATCCTCACCGTTCGTGGGAATGGAACGGCAAGAAAGTCACGCTGCCCGTGGTCAAAATTCCTGATCACTTTGTGGCTCGCGACATGGCACTCATCCCCGGGGGTGAGGTCACGACCGTTCCTCCAAGGGTACCCTCTGTCTCAGGAAACGTAGTTCCCACACCCCATCGGCAGTTTGTGCCCAGCTTTTTCCTCGACACTGAGGAGATTACCTGCAAAAAGTATCGCGGCAACGAAGGTGAGCTACCAGATTCTACAAGCTGCTTGACAGAAAAGCCCGACGACAGCGATGCCCTCACATGCATATCGCTCGATCAAGCCATTGCTTTCGCGGAAGTTGTTGGCAAACGGATTCCCACGGAAGCGGAGTTCCTGCTGGCGGCAACGCATTTAGAACGTGAACGATCCAGGGCTGGTGCAAAGAGAGTGAATTTGACGTTCAGTGCGGCTTCTGAGGATAAAGGGGATTTCCTCCTTGTGGACCCGCAACGCCCGGTTAGGGGACTTTTCTCCAACGTGGCTGAGTGGACGATCACGGTAGCCCTGTTACCCGACCTGAGCGGTTCTCCGAGCAGGACCATCCGCGGTCGTGTCGTATGGGGCGCAACGCTCTCCATTCTGGATCGCAAGCCGGAAGCACTCGAAATCGCAGGGATTAGCACTCCTCGGCTGGTCCTTCATGAGGGCACCAAGAAGCCCGGCCTCGGGTTCCGGTGCGCGCGAAGCGTTAAACCCAGGATCGCCCCGGAAGACTTTATACGCTCCGTTGAGCGATAGAATCCACCGGTTGGGGGTGACGATCGTGACCACGGAAAACGGCGAAAAGACGGACGCCGTTGGCTTTCCTGGAGCCCTGCTCAAATTCGAGTCTGGTTTACAGGTTAGCCGCCTTTGTAGGTGTGCACTCCACGGGCTCCCCGAGAAGCACGATGTAAATTGTGCCCTCGTACTCCACCAGCACCACGCACGAGGTTGACGTTTCAGAATCCGAGGAGGGACAGTGAATTTTATCCCGCGGGATATCCACGATTTGACCTTCCGGTTTCCCGACAACCTCAACACCGTGCCCGATCGTAGTTTCGCCTTTTATGCTTTCTGGCAATCCCTCTGCCGAAGCGACCATGCGGATTTTTTGAAGTTTCACGATCGCAGACTTTCCTTTCAGGAAATAGAGCTTGGCAAACCACGGATCGCCTTCAGGTTTCGCAGAGAAACCCGGTGGCACGTGCGGAGAAAGAAAGATCGGAGGAGCTTGTGGTGGAATTTTTGGATAGCACTTTTTGGTTACCCCTGGAGGTACGATCACGTACGGTGGGCGGGGTGTCACCTCATGCGCTAGGTGAATGAGTCGCCCATTGGGCTTGAAACAGTTACCGTCAGAACAACTGGGAGGATCCGGACAGGCCGACGGGCTGGAGCAATGACAGGAACCTACGGTGCGGCGGATGGCGTCGGAATACACGACCGTCCCTGGATTCCCCTCAACCGGGCAGGCCATGCCGTAGTAATAGTAAATCGGGCTCGACGGGGGCGGCGGCACATAAAGGCAGTACTCATAAAAAAGGCAAACGCACGGTCCTCTTGTTTCGGTTGCTGTGTTGGTTGGCCCGCATTGGCAGCCGTCACCGCCCTGCGCCACATTCCCGAAACACACCACCACAAACGCCAGCGTTACGATTCCCAGCACGACTGCTGGAGCCCACTTGGCCGACCGAGCCATGGCTCGAACCTCCTCATTGAAAAGACCCTGGTTATTACACCCCACGCCTACTGCGTGTTTGCGCTCATCGGGAGTAGGAGAGAATAAAGTTAAGAATCGACTCTGTTTTCTATCCCAACGCGCAGAGGTTTGTCAATCCCCTCATATTGACTAAATCGGCCAGTCCTAATGAGTGGATTGGCTCCGGCGTGGTAACCAGTGATAGTGTTTGTGTCCCGCTCATCCTACGGCAATGTCACTCGCGGATGAGTTCGCGAATGGTCATTCCCGCGGGAATCATTGGCAACACGTGTTCCTGATAGGGGACAAGAACATCCAGGAGGAAGGGGCCCTCACTGTCGATCAGCTCTTTGAGGCCATCCAGGAGTTCTGATTTGTGCCGAATATGCCGAGCCTTCCAATTGAAGCCTTTGGCGATGGTCACAAAATCGGGATAGTGATACCGCGGAGCAAGCCCCTGCCCCTGTCCGACGGCCTCTGGCTCGTCGATTGGGCCGAGATAGGTATGCGCCCGGTTCCGGGCATGAAAGCGGTCTTCCCATTGGACCACCATGCCCAGGTGCTGATTATTGAGAAGCAGTACTTTAACCGGCACCTTCTCGCAGTAGCAGGTGGCCATCTCCTGAATATTCATGAGGAAACTACCGTCGCCATCGATATCGATGACAAGTTTATCCGGATGGGCAATCTTGGCACCGATGGCCGCGGGCAGCCCAAATCCCATTGTTCCCAGACCGAGGCTTGATAGCCACGTCCGCGGCTTGCGGAATTTGTAAAACTGTGCCGCCCACATCTGATGCTGGCCGACGCCGGTGGTGATGATCGTGTCACGGTCTTTGGTCAGTTTCCAAAGCTCGTAAATCGCCTGTTGGGGAAGAATCGCCTCGGGATGCTCCCGATACCGGAAAGGTTCCGTCTCCTTCCAGTGTTTAATCTTGGCATGCCACTCAGAAATGTCCTCAGGCGGCTCAATGATCTTATTCAATTCCTCAAGGGCGTATTTCAGGTCGCTCACAATGCCAATGTGGGCGTGCTTCACCTTATTAAGTTCGGAGGGGTCGATGTCGATGTGGACAATGGTAGCATATTTTGCGAATTCGCTGACTTTGCCCGTGACACGATCGTCGAATCGCACACCAAACGCAAGGAGCAGGTCGCACTCGGCCACCGCGTAATTGGCATAAATGCTGCCATGCATGCCCAGCATATCAAGCGAGAGCGGGTGGTCACCCGGAAATCCACCCAGGCCCATCGCAGTCATGGCCACAGGGATGGATGTCTTCTCCGCAAACTCACGGAGGGCGTCAGCCGCACCCGAAGTGATGACGCCACCTCCCGCGTAAATAACTGGACGCCGTGACTTTTTCACCACCCGCGCCACTTCACGCAGTTCTTCCGGTCGCGCCAGACGGGGTACCGGCTTGTAGCCGGGCAGATCCATCGGCACGTCGTAATCGGGCACGGTTTGGGCGATTTGCACATTTTTAGGAATGTCGATCAAAACTGGGCCGGGGCGTCCCGTGCTGGCTACGTAGAAGGCCTCTTTGAACACACGGGCGAGATCATTGACGTCCGTCACCAGATAGTGGTGCTTTGTGATACTCCGGCTGACCTCAACGGTGGGCGTCTCCTGGAAAGCATCCGTTCCGATGACGGATGTCCCCACCTGCCCCGTAATTGCGATGATCGGGACACTGTCCAATTTGGCGTCGGCCAAGGGAGTGATGGCGTTCGTTGCCCCCGGACCGCTCGTCGTCATGAACACGCCAACTTTACCTGTAGACCGGGCATACCCCTGAGCGGCGAAACCGCCGCCCTGCTCATGTCGCGGAAGCACAACGCGAATCTTATCCCGATATCGCGTGAGGGCCTGATGAATGGGCATACTGGCCCCCCCGGGGTAAGCAAAGACGACCTCAACCCCGTGATTCACGAGCGACTGCACGACGATTTCAGCGCCGCTGACCGGTTCACGCTTCACTTCGATCTGAGGGCTTCGAGTTTGAGGCGCCTTTGTTGCCGTGCTCACTGGTTTTCACTCCTTTTTTTCAGCTCTGGTCGTGGTTTTTCCCCAAATCAGATAGGCCGCCTCGCCCGCTCCGCAGGCGTAAGGGCGAGTTCAGCACAAATTGCAATAATCTTCACCAATTCAGTGTCGAATACCGCTTTGTCTTATCTCCCTGCATTGATCAAAGATACGGCGTCGCCGGGCCCTTTTCAATGATTACTCGGCCAGAAAATAATGCCCCGACGGCAGGACGCGGCTGCACCAGATGCGATAACACTCTCACGCCTGGTCCAATAGGACAGCCTTTCCCGAGTCAATGGTTCGCGCGATTCTTAAAGCCCCGACTCCGTTTCCGCGATGAGACGCCGGATCGCCTCAGGGTCGTCCAGTTCCCTCAGTTGGGGGAGAAAACCTGGCTGCGCAAGAATCCGGCTAAGTCGGGCAAGCGTCCGCAGGTGGCCGCGGTCGTCCACAGAGCATATCAAAAAGAAACAATCTGTCAGGGCTCCAGACTCACTTCCGAACGGGATACCGCTCGCTGTCCTCCCGAATGCGAGGAACGGCTGGCCGAGAATCCGGCTAAGGGGACGTCGCGGGTGCAACAGGGCGACACCGTTTTCCAACGCTGTGGGGTGCATTTCTTCCCGAGCGAGAACCGCCTCGGCCATCGCCTCAGGATCCCAGAGCCATCCTGTTCGGGCGGCCACTTCCGCCATCCTTTGAATGACTGCGATCCGCGTCTTTGCCGCCAACGGGACTTCAATCGCTTCCGGTGGTAACATCTCGGCAATGGAGATTTCGCTTCCGGGGCTCGCTCTGCCACGGAGTTGCTGCTCCATTTCCGCCAGATCGTCATCCTCTGTGGCCAGCCCAATGCGGCGCTCCAGCCAGTGGTGGATTTCAGCGCGCGAAAATCGCCAGTGACCGGCGACTTTCCGCCCGGGAATTTTGCCTCGTTCAGCCAGCCGCTGCACTTGCTGAGGTGTGAGGTGCAGGTACGCGGCAAGGGAAGACAGATCAAAATCTTCTGTGTCCGACATCTGGCCTATCCCCTGTGTTTATCCCCAGTCCTGGACTCTCTCACCTGGGCTTGGTTCTTCAGGCTGCGCAACGCTGAAAACACAATCTTGGAAAACTCCGCGCAATACGCCAACTCACGAGACCCGATGCCGATAACCTTGATTGTCCGCTACGATGGGGTGGTGGTCTATCCAGGGCAGCAGCGCCAGGCTTTTCGTCGAACGAATTGTTTGGGCGCCCGATACCAACCGGGTAAAGTTGGCAAACCAGGCTGATTCTGCCGAAGTGATGGGTTGTTGCTTGGCGGAACTGGTCTTCGGGCCTCTTGCAAAGTTGACAGAATAAGTTATAACGGCGAACCAAAGGACTAATCGTATCGTGCAACACGGTGATTGTCGGCATATGGAGGAACAGCTTATGGACACCATCAATGTCGCGTTGATCGGTCAGGGGTTTATGGGGCGGTCCCACTCGAATGCGTGGGGTCAGGTGGCCAAGTTTTTCAAGCCGCCCATCAAGCCGATTATGCATACGTCTTTTGGTCAACCAGGGGTGGACCCCGACCCGGCGGGTTTCGCGGCGAATTGGGGCTGGAAAAATGTTTCCACCGATTGGGAATCAGTCGTGAAGAACCCCGAAATCGGTCTCGTGGACATTGTGACGCCCAACTACATGCACGCGCCGGTGGCCAAGGCCGCCATCGCTGCGGGCAAACACGTGGCCTGTGAAAAGCCGATTGCAGGGACGCTTGCCGATGCCCGCGAAATGGTGGAGGCGGCGAAGAAAGCGAATGTGAAGACGTTTGTGTGGTTCAACTATCGCCGATGCCCTGCCGTGGCACTCGCCCATCTGTTGGTCAAGCAGGGAAAGCTCGGTGAAATTCGGCACGTTCGTGCTGCGTATCTCCAGGATTGGGCTGACGAAAACGTACCCCTCGTTTGGCGATTCGATAAGAATCTCGCGGGCTCCGGCGCCCACGGGGACCTGAACGCTCACATTGTGGACATGACACGTTTCGTCACCGGCTTGGAAATCACTGAAATTGCCGGCGCAATCGCAGAAACGTTTATCAAGAAGCGGAGACTGCCAAGTGCAGGCTCGACTGGTGCAATCGTTTCGGGTGGTGCCGGCAAGGAGGAGTGGGGCGACGTCACTGTGGATGACACGGTGCTCTTCCTGGCACGATTCTCCAATGGTGCCGTCGCCAGCTTCGAGGCGGCACGTCAGGCCACCGGCAATCAGAACCGCAACATGTTCGAAATCAATGGCACAAAAGGTGCGCTCAAGTTTGATTTCGAGCGGATGAATGAACTGCTGTTCTATGATGCCACGCTGCCTCGCGCGGTCCAGGGTTGGACGAACATCATGGTCACACATGCTCCGGATCACCCGTATATCGCCAACTGGTGGCCGGACGCCCACATCATCGGTTACGAACACGGCTTTGTGAACCAGGCGTATGATATCCTGCGAGTGATTGCCGGTCAGGAGCCTGTGGTGCCGATTCCGGACTTCGAGGACGCTTATCAAACGCAGCGGGTCTTGGAGGCCGCTTTGATTTCTGCCCGGGAGCGGCGCCCGGTGAAGCTCGAAGAGGTGTACTGAACTGACCTCGAGCCCGTCGCGTCGAGTAAATGGTGACGGGACGTTGGTCAACTGGAGATTGGTGAAACTTTCCGACAGGAGGTCACTCGGGGCGCTATGGACCGAGGAGCGGCTAGTCCAGAGCGCCCCTTTTCTCTCTCATCACGGCATTTGCCTGTGGGGATGATCTCCGTTTTCCTCAATGCCGGCTTCCGTTTGGTGATCGCCGAGTGATTACCTGTCCATCCGCGCTTTTGCAAAAACTACGACACCTCGCGGGCGCAATGCGCGTTGCAGGGGGCAATTCATGAATTGCCCCTACCGTTTAGACGGCAACTGAACCGGAGACTCGGAGCCCGGCCAGTGAAATGGCCTGTGCAAGCTCCAAGAACGGACCTAACATGCAGGTCCTTCCGGGCTGAATCCCGCCCCGCCCGAAGCCATGCCGAGGTCCACGTCCCCGTCAGAAAGAATGAGGATGAGTCAGGAGTGTTTACCGGTCACGATCTCGGGCGGAAACCAACAACAGGTAATAGAGCAGAGTGAGGATCGCCTGGAGCGTGGCCGCCACGTAAGTCCAGGCCGCTGCATTGAGAACTCGATTCACATAAGTAAGTTCCTCAGGGGAGACGATGCCGCGTTCCACCAGGAGCTGCTTGGCCCGGCGGCTTGCGTTGAACTCGACGGGCAGATTGATGACTTGAAAGATGACCACCGCCGAGAACAGATAAACACCCACCCAGGCGAGCCAGGTGAGACCCATCCCTAAACCGATGAGAAGGGCGAGAAGACCCAGGCTGCTTCCGAAATTGGCAGCCGGATAGGCGATTTGGGTAATCATGAGGGGCGCATACCCGTGGGCATGCTGAAGGGCATGACCCACTTCATGAGCCGCAATTCCCACCGAGGCGAGGCTTCGGCCCCGATAGACGTCAGGGCTGAGGCGGATGACGCGCTCGCTTGGGGAATAATGGTCAGTTAATTCACCGGGGACCATATCCACGTCCACATCCGTGAGCCCGGCAGAGTTGAGAATTAACCGAGCTGCCTCTGCCCCACTCAGTCGCGCCGGGATTTGCCTTGCCTGCGCATAGGTGCTGCGCACCCGGAACTGGGCCCACAGAGCCAAAATGATCGCCGGACTAATGAAGATCAGGTAAAACGGATCGAAGAAAAACATCGGCACGACGCGTTCACCTCCTCAAAAATTTATCCATTCCAGTGTTGACACCATCCCCGATGTGTTCACCGGGCAAACCCCTTGAATGTCGGAAGATGCCCGTCGTGATGACAGGCTTCAACCCAATTTTACGTTGGGTTTTCAGATTGTGTAGATCGGATTCCTGTTGCAGAATCAGGCTTGCCGGTCTAACATGGTAGCGGCGAAGTGGAAGACAATCTGGGCACACTCGAAAGGAGCCGTCCTCCAACCGGGCCACGAAGGTGTCGCCCTGTGCAGAAAAGCTTGGCGGCGTCAATCCCTGGCTCTGGCTTCCCCCCAATCCGGACTGAATGCCCGGACGCTCAATTCGGGATCAAAGAATCAACTGCCGTGACTCGTGTTGGGTATTCCTTCAGACGCATTTCGGGAGGACTATGTTATGCAGCAGCCTCGTATCTCACGCAGACGCGCGTTGCAATCCCTTGTGGCCACGTCGCTGGCCATTCCCTCATGCGTCAAGGCGACGGCCTTGGGGCTTGAAGGAGCCACACCGGCCAGTGAACGGGTGACGGTCGGACACATCGGAGTGGGAGGACGTGGACGGGATTTGCTTCGAGGTTTCATGACCTGTCCTGGCGCGCAACCCGTAGCGGTTGCCGACGCCTATCGCGACCGTCGCGAGGCGATGGCGGAAATGATTGAAGGAAAGGCCTACGGAGACTTTCGCGAACTGTTGGCCCGCGAGGATATCGATGCGGTGGTCATTGCCACTCCTGATCACTGGCACGTGCCCATCGCAATCATGGCGGCCAAGGCCGGCAAACACGCTTACGTCGAGAAACCGCTCGGACTGACAGTGGAGCAGGACCTGCTGTGCCGCAAGGTTTTCCGCGAAACCGGCCGTGTGTTCCAGTATGGAACCCAGCAGCGGAGCATGGCCCACGGCCGATTTGGCTGCGAACTGGTTCGCAGCGGGAAAATCGGCGAACTGAAAAGGATCGAGGTGATTGCCCCTGATGGTGGAGCAGGTGGGTCCACTGAACCGGCTCCTGTGCCGCCTGAGCTGGATTACGAAATGTGGATCGGTCCAGCCCCCATGAAGCCGTACACGGTGAGCCGTTGCAATCCACCGGGGACTTACTGGATTTATGATTTTTCCATCGGATTCCTGGCCGGTTGGGGGGCCCATCCGCTGGATATCATGATCTGGGGATGTGACGCAGATCTGGCAGGCCCGATGACCTTCGAGGGAACTGGTGAGATTCCGAAAGAGGGACTCTACGATACCGTGATCCACTGGGATGTGACCGTCCAGATGGGAAATGGGGTGGTGATGACCTTCAAGCCGGGCAGCGATTCAACGAAATTCATCGGCACAGAAGGCTGGGTGGACGTGCGCCGCGCAGGGATTGATGCCGAACCGAAGTCGCTCCTTAAGCTGGAGTTGGGTCCCAATGACGTGCACCTGACCCGCAGTCCGCGACACGACCAGAATTTCATCGAAGCCATCAAATCCGGTGGAAAGGCCATTGCCCCGATCGATGAGGCTGTGCGATCGGACATCATCAGCCATATGTGCGATATTGCCATCCGCACTGGCCGGAAAATCACGTGGGATCCCAAGAAAGAAGAAATCGTCGGCGATCCGGAGGCCGCCAAGATGCTATCCCGGCCAATGAGGCCGCCGTGGAAGCTGGAGGTCTGACCGACTGGTCCATTGGGAAAGCGGCGGGGATGGCTTCCACCAACTTTCCCAACCACCGTTCCGTGCACGATTCAGGCGGTAAGCGGTGAGATCGGGTGTACAACGCCCGGCCGCTGCCGCGCTGTGTCCGAGCCGCCACCAACAAAGGTCAGGCGTCCGCCCGAGCTGTGCGGGAAGCGAAAAAACCAAGCTCATGTGTGAGCTCAGTGAGCGTTGTCAACGCTCGCCGGAGTTCTGGGAAGATTGAGGCGCTGTAGACACCGTGTAGGCCCACTGAGGCGCGCGGCTCTCAATGCGCAACTCCGCCCAACATCCCCAATCGCCGACGGAGTTGCCCGCCGGTCCGACGTCTGCCACGAGTTTGAGCTTGATGGTCTTCCCTGCCCAGGGACTTAGATCGAGCTCCCAGGGATGCCAAGCGTGGTCGCGCTGGATGATTTCTCCAAGGAGCGTGTGCTGGCCGCCATCGTCCACCACATAAACCTGGTACAGGATGCCGTCTCCGGGGTCGCTTCCGTCGCCTTTGCCTACGGCACATCGCAAACAGGCAGGCACATTCGGCGGAAGATGAACTGGCTCGAGGACGGCCGCCACGTAGCCCACACCTCCGCGATAGGGCGGATGCATGAACAGAGATGCCTTCTCCACGCCCCCGCAGGAAGTTTTCCTTTTGTCCACGATCGCCCCTGTGGCCGAGTCCACAGGGGCCTCGTTGTGACCGCGCACGCATTGCATGGTGGATTCAATTTCAGGAAACGGCACAACTTCCACGAGTCGGCGGTCCACAGCGAGCCGCCACATTTGGCGAAGAGTGAAACCGTTTGCACTGAGTTCCACCGGCACATCGATGACGCCCTTCTTTTCCGGTGGTCGGAAGGGTAGAGAGACCACCGTCCAACTCCGCGGAGCGAGTTTAACCTGTTGAGTGGCTTCCCCAACTTTAACCAGGAAAGGTTTTTCGTCCGGCAAATTGGCACGCAGTGACAGCGACCATTTTTGCTCAGCGGCGTTTACCTGGAGATCAACATCCGCCAGGGGAACCACGCGAAAATCCAACCAGTGTCCATTATGCGAGTGCCACACGAGACTTCCTGGTTTGGCGTCGAGGGGAACAATCCAGGACCCAGAAGGTTTCCCTTCGATCTTAACGGTCTCGCCGGGTACGACCGTTTCCCGATCGCAGTTCAGGCTGGTGGAAGGCGGCGGTTCAGGTATGAGTCGGTAGCTGAAAGATGGGTTCTGGGGAACCACGTGGACAAATCCCCGAGCAAACCTGACCTCAACCGGTTGGCCCTCCCTGCTCTCTTCATCAAGGCCGGTTGCCTTGGCTGACTGGCCATTCAACTTGACAGCCATGACGCTGCAATCGAGGGGAATTAGCTCAAAACTTCCGTCCGATTTTGGCAGCAGGACCAATTGGCCATCACACAGCACACGCGGAAAACGTGTGATTTTTCCCCGCCCGTTGGCATAGATGTAAGCTGGGGATTCTACGTAGTCGCAACGGTGATTCTCTATGAGGGCCGAATACGCGAGCAGCTGACCGTCGGGAAACTCTCCCCGTGCACACCAACCGTTCGGCGGTAAAGTCAGGTCCATTTCCGGAATATGCCATGAATCGTGGGAGTGGCCGTTCACCCACAGCTCAAGGCCGTTGGAGTACTTCACGTACACCTGTGACCGGCGGTACGCTCCTGTGAGGAGCGCTCGGCTGGTCGGTTCCAGGTGCCCTTCAGCATTCCAGTAACGGATATCCGCCACTGTGGCCTGGGCATATCGGGCGTGAATTTGTTGTACTGAGTAGTAGCTTCGGATGGCGTTGCCCATTCCGCCTTCCATGACAAGAAAGCCCGTGTGACCAAAGGCGAGTGTCGCTGCCAGAAACCGATCCAGTGCCTGCTCGTCGCTCAGGTGGGGGTGGCCCTGCGGATAAAACATCCCCAAATTTCCCATCCCGAAATTGCAGCACAGGGGGTGGAGTTTCCGCAGGTCAAAATCGACCAGCCAGGGATTGATATCGAGCCGGGCGAGTTGGTCCTGACCGTAATTGCCATCCGTCAGACCGCAGTAGTACCAGTGGTTGTTCCCTTCGCTGTACACCGGCCCATTCCAGGTGGCCTTCTGGTGAAGCATGATCTCGCCATAGGCATAGAATGTGGCGGCGAAGGTCCCTGCTCCTGGTACACGGGCATCAAAGTCGCAGTAATCCCACGGGCGGACGGCCGTGTGGACGTCGCAGTACGCGGTGCTCAGATGGAATTTCTCCTGAATGATGGGGGCCAGTTTAGCCTCGAATTCCACCGCTCGGGCTGGTTTGAGGTTGTAACAGCGTGGCCACGCCCGGCGCCAGTTACCGTCCGATAACCGTGTGACGCAGTCCTCATTCCAGAACTCATTGACTGGCGCGTAGTCCGTATAGTTGTTGTAGATGCCGTAGCGAAATCCCAGTTCCTGCATTTTTTGGGCATACCAGCGCTGCCCTTCATCACCCCCCTTCCCCGGTGCCGCACGGGTACGCAGCGTGAAACTTTCGCCACCATCTCGCCAACCTGTCTCGTGGTCGGTGACGACGATGTTCGTCATACCGTAGCGGGCGACGCGCTTCCACAGCTCATAATCACGCTGGCGATTCGACGCCCCGTGAGCCCGCCAAACTCGCTCTCCGGCCACGTGCATCCAGGGGGATTTTGGATTAGGAATATTCGGCAATACCTCTTCAAACTGGGGTGAGACTGTCAGGAAGATGCGTTCAAAGCAGTCATTGAGTTGGCCGTCTGTTTTGGGCAGATAGCGGGCACCACCGTTATACACGAGATGCTGAGGGGAAGGATCATTGATCGCGAAAAGGGCCGACGCGTTGGAACGGTAGTAATCCACAAGCCCCATCATGAACAGTGGCATGTGATCATCCCCCGCCACAACGACGGCCGGTCGGTGGGCGTCGCAGGTCAGATACGGCAGCGTGATCAATCGTGGGGAAGGAATTCCCTCTGCGTATCCAAATTGCACTTCACCCACCACACCGCCGCGACACGCGACATCGATGACGAGGCTTTTCTGCCACAGTCGAAACGTGTAGGTCACCTCGGTGCTGAGACCGTCGGCCTCTGCCCGCCAACGGGAAACCACGCGCTGGTCCTCTTTGCGGCAGTCAAGGAGCGTGTATTTCGGCTCTACAAGCCGTCCGTCAGGGAGGCGAAGTCGAATCCCTCCGTTCACCATCGGCCGGAACGTCAGCCCATTTGACCAAACCACGGCGACATCACCCCAGTGTCCTTCCCGCGGCTGGTAGCGATAGGCGAACTGGCAGTCGGTTCCTTCGTAACGGAATTCAAACGCATCGCCCGTGTGGACAACTTCGGTCCGATATGGCTGCGTGAGCTGATCGGGAAGGATAGTTTCTTCCCGCGTGGGGAACGGAAGAACGCCAGGGCCGGTGTTTGTGCCGGTTGTTTGGCCTTCTGGGAGAGTAAGGGGACGCCTGGGTCGCGGCGCAAAAGCTAGGGGCGGCAACGCTTCCAGGTAGGGCGTCAGGTTGTCGAAATACAGAACACGGTCCTCCGCGTTTGTACCCCCGCTGATCTCGATACCTTCGACGAGCCCGCCCTGCTCCAGGGCCTTGGCATCTTCCGGACGAAGGCGAGTGTGGACGAGAAACCATTCCCGCCAGTTGACACGTCCCATATCGGCTCGAATAGACCGGCCGTCGGGGGACTTCAGGAGGATGGTGATTTGCACCTGAGGTGTGCTTGGGTCTGGAACCCATGCCCAGTTATTGCCGTAGATCCACACGTTGACGCAGTCCACCGGCCCGGCAAACGGCACAGGCTGCGGCGGCCTGACAATGATTGCGGGATTCGGGCCAGTTCCTCGATAGGTGAGCTTGCCCACATACTTTCCCCAAATCTGTTGCTCGCGGGAGCGGATGAACTCGGCTACCGCATTTCTGGTTTCCACGGTCCATCCGTCAAGGTTTTCAAAGTCGATGAGAGGCGGCCGCGTATCCTCCGTGCGGCCGGCCCAGTCCATTTCGTACGGACGCTTTCCTACAACCTCCTCTGCCTCGCAAAGGAAAGAGTAGGACTGTATTCCAAGCAGAATTCCCAAAAGCGTCAAGTACCTGAAATAGAGGGTGTGAAGCATGGTCATCTCCCTCAACGAGTACAGTTTGATCGTCGTCCCGGCCTGCCCTTTGCGGGAAATCATAGGGAGGAAAGGGAACTTAGGGTGCTGAAAGGCGACGTACAAACGCACGGGGGCACTTGTGTGCTGCGTGCGAAGGAACGACAATTCTCGTCGGTCGAGCCCCATTATGTTCTGCCCTTTGGCGAAAAGCGAGAGGGTGTAGCTTTGCGAGGAGGAATCTGCCATGCGGTCTGTGTTACGGCGCCATGTGGTTTTGTCGTTCCTAGTGATGTTGGGGAGCGTCAGCATCGTCTCTGTTAAACAGAAATTCGTGGCTGCAGAGGATGCCCGCTACCCCGACCGCTGGGTGTGGGTGTTCGGCTACGGTTTGGGACGAGATAGTGATGTGGCCGAAGTGATTAAACTGCTCGATCGAGCAGGCAAAAGTGGGTACACCGGTGCGGCGGTTTCTTTTGGACTGGACAGTCTCTGCAAACGGGATGAGACCTTCTTCAGACGGCTCGAAGAAGTCAAGGCGGCCTGCGCTCGGAATCATCTCGACATAGTCCCTTCCATTTTCTCGGTGGGCTATGGGGGCGGTATTTTGGCCCACAATAAGTACTTGGCAGAAGGCCTGCCGGTCAAGGATGCCCTGTTCGAAGTCCGCGGCAACGAGGCGCGGCTCATCCCCGATCCGCCAGTCGAGATTCAAAATGGAGGGTTTGAAGAATTCTCGGGAAATCGCTTCACCGGTTGGCGCTTTCACGACCAGCCTGGAGAAGTGAGCTTTGTCGATACTGCCGTGAGGCACACTGGCCGGGCGTCGCTGCGAATGGAGAATTTTCGGGCAAATCCTCACGGCCACGGCCGAGTCATGCAGGAAGTTCGGGTCCACCCCTATCGCTGCTACAAAATGACGTTGTGGGTCAAAACAGAGGAATTGCAGCCCACCAGCGCGTTCATGGTCCAGGTGCTGGCAGACAATCGGACACTGGCCCCCATTGAATTCAATCTGTCTCCCACCACCGACTGGACGAAGCTCGTGCTCATCTTCAACAGTCACAAATTTGATGTGGTCCGGGTGTATGCCGGGGTGTGGGGTGGTCGCAGTGGGCGGTTCTGGATTGATGACTGGACCATCGAAGAGATGGGGCCGATCAACGTCCTGCGCCGCCCGGGAACCCCCGTGACGGTCAAGAGCGAAGACGGCTCGATCGTCTACGAAGAAGGTCGCGATTATCAGCGATTGGAAGACCCGAATTACAGCCCCTTTCGGGTGGACCGCCCTGCTCCTCCGCTGCGGCTGATGCCGGGAAGCCGGATCAGAGATGGGCAGCGACTTAGAGTGAGCTGGTATCACTCCCAGAAAATCCATGATTCGCAGGTCACAGTCTGCATGGCCGAGCCCGAGCTGTACGAGATTTTCGACCACGAGGCAGCTCTTCTCGCGAAATACGTCAATCCTAAAAAAGTGATCCTCAGCATGGATGAGGTCCGCATGGGCGGTACGTGTGAAGCCTGCCGAGGTCGTGATATGGGCGAACTACTGGGCGAGTGTATCACGCGGCAGGTCCAGATTCTGCGGAAATATATGCCCGATGTGCAGGTCTATATCTGGTCAGATATGCTCGACCCCAATCACAACGCCCACGGGGATTATTACCTTGTGGAGGGCGATTTTACGGGAAGCTGGAAACATGTTCCTAAAGACCTTGTCATTGCGGTGTGGGGTGGAGCCCCGCGTCCCAAGAGCGTGCAGTTCTTTGCCGAGCAGGGATTCCCCATCCTCATTGCCTGCTATTATGACGCCCCCAACCTCGACGATGTGAAAGGATGGGCGAAGGTGGTGGAAGGTGTCCCGGGCGTCCGGGGGTTCATGTATACACCATGGACCAGGAAATACGATCTTTTGGAGGAATTTGCGAAAATCCTGTGGGGACGCTGAGCGCGGAGCTCAGCCTGACGTGGCTCCGATGCCATCATGTGCCCTGAACAGGCCTCCACCTGTCACTGGCCGGGGTTCACCGTGTGCCAGCGGCTAGCGGGAGCCGGTAAGGCAGGTATGGCCCGGGCGGCCTGGGTCACAGGACCACATTACGCGGAGAAATACTCCGGCTCGTTGCCGGGTTTCCATTTGATATTGCAGCCGAGGCTGGGCTTTTGATCGGGCGGGACTGGTCGGCCGGCGAGAACGGCTTCGATGGCTGCTCGCAGGTCTTTTCCCGTCACAGGGATTCCGTTTCCCGGACGGCTGTCGTCGTACTGCCCTCGGTACACCAATCGACGCTCTTTGTCGAAGAGGAAAAAGTCAGGAGTGCAGGCCGCCCGGTACGCCTTGGCAACTTCCTGGGTCTCGTCGTATAAGTAGGGGAATGTGTAGCCGCGAAGTTTGACCTCTTCCCGCATCTTTTCCGGAGAATCATCCGGGTAACTTGCTGCATCGTTGGAGTTGATTCCGACGATCGCGACCCCCTTAGCCTGAAATTCCTTAGTGAATTGTGCCAGGTGATCGGCAATATGTTTGACGTACGGACAGTGATTGCACATGAAGATGACCAGCAGCGCCGGGGCGCCGTCAAAATCGGAAAGGCGGACGATGCGACCCTCGGTGTCTGGCAGAGCGAAATCCGGCGCCTTGGCCCCAAGCGGGAGCATCATGGTACTGCCTGTGCGAACCATCGAATTATCCTCCTCCTTTTCGTTTTCAAATAAGCGCGGGGAAAGGTTCCCCCATCGACTGACTCATCGTCATCATTTGAACTGCCTTTGGATATTGTACGGTGCCAGAAAAGAAGTCCAGTCCACAGGCTAGGCGAAATGGTGAGTGAATCGCCAAACACATCCGCACTTTCTCCTTGCTTATGGGGCCGCGGACGTTCACACCCCTTGGCGCGGCAGCCAGAGTCAACCCGGAGGGACCTGCTTGTCAGGTTGGCTTTTCAATGTTGGATAGTCCATTTTTATTCAGCGGGCATAACAAGCGTGCCCCTCCAAAAGATTCTTCCTCGAAAGCCGCGTGTCAGGTCGCGTTCTAGCGTTCGGACAATCCACACCAGCCGGGCTCCAACTCTGCGGTTCCGTTGTCGGTCGAGCGGTAGAGGCAATTCATGAATTGTCCCTACCAACACATTGTGTTCGTGGGATGTGGTGCGTTCTCTGCAAAAGCGAAGATGAGTCAGGTGAATCACCCATCAGTTCTAGCCAAATTGGGAGACGGCTGGTGGGGTGGCCTGGACAAGAGTTCTCATCTTTGCAGTGAGCTTTTTCCAATCCTCTCCTGCAAAAGCCGACGAATCTCGCCCGTCTCCAGGGCCACCCTGAACGCATCCAGGCCTGAATAGATTCGGTGGCTGAGAAACTTGACGACCCAGTTGTGCCGCATGGGACTTATAGTGACCACCACCGCTCCATGGCGATAGGCTTCCCACATCTCGATGGCCGTCCCCATTGAAGCCTGAGGCAGATAAGCGATGAGAAGGTCCACGGTTCGACACATTTCATTGTGAAAGAAAAAGACTTCGCGACCGGTGCGCCGGTCATATTCCAGAGAATTTCTGTGATCGGCAAGGGGATCGTAAACGTCGGCCTCGGGAAGGTGTTGCCGCAGGAGGTGTTTGAGCTCTGCCCGATAATCCTGCGGCACCAGTCCCTTCTCGATCATGGATCCCTGCATCACGCCTGCCAGGAAAACTTTCCACCGCATGGAAGTCGCTGGTGCTGATGGCTGTTTCCTCCCGACCGTTACTTTGCAGGGCGATTGCTCGGTTGGTGTGTGATCGTGAGCCATGGCTGATCATCTCGTGGTTCTCGGTTTTCGCCTAGGCCGGTAAGTGCCACAAACTTTTCCCAGACGTCATCAACCGTTTGTCTTCACGCCTGTGTGAGCCAAAAACAGGAATAAACAGGCATCGCAGGGGCTAACTAGCGGGTATGGTTGAATAGCCCCCCGTGCCTCGCGAAATCCCGCCTTGAATACACCCCCTTCTTAAGTGGGAGTCGAAAAAGGTGATGCCGAAATTCTGGCTCCAAATCGCTCCGCTTGTCACCCTTTGCTCATTGATTGGGCTGGCTATTTATCGCTATCAAAACGTTAACGACCGCATATGGCAAATGGTACAGGCGCAAAAGCGCTCAGTCAAAGAGGGAATTGCGTCACGCGGACCCACTTCTGACCCATTGGGCTATCAGACCGAGACCACGAACACCGGTTCGGACACGGCCCCGGCGGCCTCCCTCCGCACGCCCTCAACCATGACGAGCCGGGAAACGATCACCGGATCGGATAACGGGGATGCACCCATTTCTCCGACGGGGTGGACTAGTTTGGAAATCACACCTAGCGTGGCAGAAAGTCACGATGATTCCGGTGGAGAACCGGCAAGTAACGGTTGTTCATCCCACACCGGACCCAACGGCGAGGCAGTACGTTCCCCGCAAATCACAACGGCGGTTCCCCCGCGGATGGCGATAACGGTTCCACCATCAGTGACGGAGATGTCTCACGCGAAAAAGAACGCCAGCCCGGCCGCGGCGGAGCCGGTACCAGCAGACCCCGTAGTAGGGACGCAACCATCAGCGGGGGAATCCAGTACGACTGCGGGTGATTCAGAAGTAGCGTCGCCCGAGGTGCCAAAGCCGCAAACAGGCCAGGAACCGATGGCCACAGCCGATGCCGGTGGCGACATGCCTCCGCTGGTGCCGATCGCAGGATTTCGCTCGAGGTCGAACGAGGGCTCGCCGAGGTCTGCGAAAGAGGAGTTTCAAACGCTAGATACCCAACCGAGTGTGGCCCGCAAGATGGAACAATCGCCCGTTGTGGGAGCGGGCTTGCCACTTGTGACTATCGTCAAAAGCCCGTGGTTTCCCTCAGAGAAACCACAACGGCTGCCACCTGTCGATCAAGCGTTGCCCAGTCCCCAGGCTGTGTCTCCTTCGGAATGGTTTCCCAGCGTCCCCTTGTATCCTTCCACGGGTCGATAACTGCGCCGGGCACCACCAAGCGCTGGCTTTTATCGATTCTTGCTTGCCACGGCGATCCCTGAACGTTCTTTTATCGGCCGAACTGCCAGATGGCCAGGCTCAGGCTATCGCGAAGGGATTTTTGGGCAGCGAAGACGGCCCCGGTTTCAAATCCATAATGGACAAGGCAATTCTCGCAGCGGGGATCACGACCCGGGCCCAGCCTCTGCCACGGGGTCTTTTCCTGCCATTCTCGAAACGTGGCGAAATGTCCATCAGTAATGAGGTAACAGGGCGACTTCCAGCCACACACATTCCGTGTCGGTGAAGCCCACGCAGCACACGGCAAATCTCGCAAGCCCATGAGAAAGTCGAGATACAGGGGGGAATTGATCAACCGAAACCGCCGAAGTTCAGTTTTGATCGATTGGAATTTCTCGGCTACCTGGGAGCGCGTCAAAAAAAGTGACTGTTCCCGAGCAATCGCGGTATCCTTGGTCCTCTGTTCCACGGGGGCTAACGGTGTGGCACAATCATTTTCTTTAGCGGCGCAGCCTTCAGGGGTGAAAGGGACGGCTCCTGCCGCCGCTGGGAGGGATGTTGTAGCCGGCTGGAGGCATTCGTAGGAATAAGCCGGGGAAAGCAACATGCCGTCCACGCCCAATTCCGTCAAATACTCCATCAGTACGATAACTTCATGCATGTCCATGGAGGCGTAAATGGTGGTGTTGGTGGTTACCCGCATTCCCGCCTCTTTGGCCAGACGGATAGCCCGGGTCACTTCACGAAAAGTGCCAGGTCGACCGGTGATGGCGTCGTGAGTCGTTTCCATGCCGTCGAGATGGACATTCCAGACGAGCCTTTTCGTGCGTGGAAGCCGGTCCAGCCAGCGCGGAATAAGCAACCCGTTAGTACACAGATAGATGAATCGTTTTTGCAACAGCAAACCCGACACTAAACGATCAAGGTCCCGATACAGAAGCGGTTCTCCTCCGCACACGCTGACCACGGGTGCATCACATTCCCGTGCCGCGTGCAGGCATTCCTCCAGAGGCATTTGGCGATGAGCCATCGCCGCGTACTCGCGGATGCGGCCACAACCTTCGCACGCCAGATTACAGGCAAAAAGAGGTTCAAGCATCAGCACGAGGGGCGGTCGTGTTCGCCCGCACATTCGCGAGCGGAGCAGATGTAGGCTCATTGTTTTTACAAGTGACCAGGGAAATCGCACGAGATAGAGGTCCTTTCTTGAGGGCTTTTACGCACTTCGCGACTCTGAGGATAGGTGGTCCTGTTTGGGAACGAGCACACGCAGCTCGGGAAGGTCGAGTTCTTCAAGATAAGGTGCATTTACGGTGGCAAACCGCGCCAGGGCCATGAGCGGAAAATAGAGAGGGTAATGATGGTAGCGCAGGTAAAAGACGCGCGGGAAGCCCGTTCCGGTGAAGGCCTCTTCCGCCCATGTGCCGTCGCTCTGTTGGCGATCGAGCAGGTAGCGCACACCTCGCAGGACGGCAGGGTGTCGCGACTTGCCGGCGGCTAACAGCCCAAGGATTGCCCAGGCGGTTTGAGAAGGAGTGCTTGGGCCGGCTCCGCGCTTGGCAGGATTGTCGTACGTTTCGGGCGTTTCCCCCCAGCCGCCGTCGGGGAGTTGGTGGCCGATGAGCCACGTCGCGCCGGCGAGTACACTGGGATCATGTTCGGGAATTCCTACGGCGTCCAACCCTGCAAGGGCCAGCCATGTACCGTAAATATAGCTGACTCCCCACCTTCCCAGCCAGCTTCCATCTGGCTCCTGAACTGCCCTGAGATAACGCACAGCGCGATCGACCGCCGGATGACCCACGCGGTAACCGAGATTACCGAGAGCCTCCAGGACCCGCCCCGTCACATCCGGAGTGCTCGGGTCGATCATGGCATTGTGATCGGCAAAGGGAACTTGGGTCAGAAGTTGACAGCAATTATTTCGATCGAAGGCGGCCCAGCCACCGTCATCGTTCTGCATGGCCAGCAACCACTTGAGCCCGCGATCGATCGCTCTGGTTGCGTCGGCGAGAGCTTCCTCGCCGGACAACCTCTCCAGACGCCCATGGGATAGACGATCATCGCCTGGATGATTGAGCCGACCCTCACATTTGTCTGGCGGGTTGACCAGCTCCCATTGGGGAGGGAACAAGCCGTCAGCAGGCGATTCAGTCTGGAATAGAGCTGCCAATGCGAGCAGGACAGCAGCGGTGTCATCACAGTCCGGATAATGATCGTTGGCGTATTGGAAGCACCATCCCCCGGGCTGAGCCTGGGTGTGAAGGGCCCAGTCGCCGGGTTTGAGAATCTGTCGGCCCAGAAGCCAGTGGACGCCTCGCCGCAGAGCTGGATGGTCAATCCCCAAACCCGATTCTCTCAGGCAGCGGACGGCCAGTGTCGTGTCCCACACGGGGGACAGACAGGGTTGAACCCGGGCTGTATGATTGTTCTCGTCGGAGATGATAAGCTCTTCCACGTGCCGCCATCCGGTCCTCATCAGGGGACTTTCCTCGTCATAGCCGAGAGCCTTGAGAGCAATGAGGCTCCAAACCATGGCAGGATAAATGGCACCCAAACCATGGCTTCCCTCAAGATGTTGAAGAATCCAGGCTTCAGCGGCACGGAGGGCCTTTTGACGCAAAGGTACCAAACGATGACGATCACAAAGCTTATAGAGGCGATCCACGGCGGAAAAAAATCGGCTCCAGAACCACTCCAGCCGTGCGGACCGCGATCCCCTGGTCAGCGGCCAGTTCTCCGGACGAGTGAGAAATAGTTCCCGAATTCCCTTTTCGGGCGGAAGGGTGCGGACGGGCTTCAATGCCCAAATGATGGACAGCGGCACCACCATTGTGCGCGACCAAGCGCTTAGAGAATAAAGATTGATCGGAAACCACCGAGGCAGGAGCACAAGCTCCGGCGGAACAGCGGGGCACGCCGAGTACGGAATTTGCCCCAGAAAAGCCAGATAAAACCGGGTAAAACTGTTGACCGACTGAGCACCGCCTCGCGCCAGAATGGCATCCCGTGCCCGGCGGATGGGCTCCTCATGGAGGTCGAATCCCGCGATTTTGAGGGCGAAATAGGCCTTTACGGTGGCACTTATATCCAGGGGACCGCCAGGATAAAGAGACCACCCGCCCTCCGCCGTCTGTGTTTCCAGGAGCCGTGAGGCCAGAAGCGAAACCAGTTCGCTCGATTCGCGGTGGAAAAACGCCAGAATGAGAATAGTCTCGCTTTGAAGGATGCTGTCACCTTCCAGTTCCGCCCGCCAATGGCCATCAGGATACTGGCGATTGAGCAGGCACCATCGTCCTCGAGAGACGCTCCGCCGGAGTTGAGATTCAAGCGTGGAGCGAGGTCGGGTGGTGTAGGCCAAGCGGAGGCGATTCTCACCTCTCGGCCTGAGACTGTCGCCTCCCTGCCAGGGCTCATCCATGCGCGCATTCTCCTCACATCCTCAAGATTCGAAAAAGCAGTTAAACCTCCTCGCTCAACTAGCTTAAAGGGAAGGCGGGCGTTCTGCAACCCGGAATCCGTCCGATTCATCCCCACTTTTGCTTTACCGATGGGGAGGCAAACGTCCCCAGGGATACGCGCGAGAGCGCGGCCCCAGGGGAGCGGACTGTCAGGTCCGCTTTTCAACGTTAGGGCATGCATTGCGTTTCGCCGGGCACCACAAGCGTGCCCCTCCTAAGGACTCCTTCGAGAAAGCTGCTTGTGAGGTCCCATTACAACGTTTGAATTATCCAGCTCACCGACCCGAGGCCAACTGCTGGGTTCGGTTGCTGGTTAAACGGTAGGGGCCGTTCATGACTTGCCCCAAGAACACACGAACTGTCGCCGAATCGATCCCGAAAAAACACGCCCCCTGCTGAAATCAGGGGGCGCAGCCTCATGGAGTCTCTTGATCTCGCCAGTTCCAACTCAGATCGTGGGTAACTGCCAGGGATCCCGGCGAGGCTCTTTTCGAATCCCGTCCAGCCACTCATTGGCCTCGGCGGGTTCTACAAATTTCCAATTTTGTGGATCCCATTTGAGACGCTTGCCCGTCCAGTAAGCGAGATTACCCAAGTGGCAAACCGTTACAGAGCGGGCCCCTACCTCCACCGGGCAAATGGGTTGACGATTTTCGCGGATGGCATTCAGCCAGTCGCGGTGGTGACCCGGGGACTCATACAGTCGAACTTTTTCACTATCTTTGAGTGGTTCCTTGACAACTTCATCGGGCCAACTTTGGAGCTTTCCACGATCGACGTACACCACTCCATCGGTCCCAACGAAATTGACTCCCCCGCGACCTTCGTATCCGCCATGAATGAGCTCGACGCCATTTGCGTAAATCCATCGAACCCCCTGGCCTTTTTCGGGGTCATCGGGAGGAATCACTTCCACCGGTCCCGAATCGTCCATGCCCAGACCCCATTGGGCAATATCGAAATGATGGGCACCCCAGTCGGTCATGCCACCGCCTGAGTATTCGCGATAGGCCCGCCAGTTCGGAAAGTGGTTATGAACCCCGCGAGGGCTGAGAACAGAGTTGTACGGCCGCATGGGGGCTTGACCCAACCACATGTTCCAATCGAGACCGGGCTCCATGGGTTCTTCCGGCAGGTCACAAAAGCGGCTCGGCCCTCCCACTGCCGCGTAGACCTGCTTGATCTTTCCGATCCGACCGTTTCGGACGGCCTCGCAGGCAATTCGGAACTCTCGGCTGGAACGCTGCTGGCTGCCCGTCTGAAAAACAACACCATACTTGTTGACAGCATCAATGCAGAGTTTCGCCTCCGCAATTGTCAACGTCAACGGTTTTTCGCAGTAAATATGTTTCTTGGCCTTGCAGGCATCCACAATGGGATGCGTGTGCCAGTGGTCCGGCGTGGCGATGACCACGGCGTCAATATCCTTGCGAGCAATCAACTCACGATAATCGTTGTAACCTGCGCAGTCCGTGTTTTCATAGGCTTTGTTGACCTTTTCCACGGAGAAATTTCTTCGCGTGGTGTCCACCTCGCAGACGGCCAGAACGTGCACGTCCTTCATGCGAAGGAACGCATCGAGATGATACTGATTCTGTTTTCCCATTCCGATGAAACCGAGGGTCAAGCGTTCGCTGGGCGCTGGTTGCTCCGCTGAACCCAGCGCGGAACGGGCAATGATGGTAGGCAGAGCCATAGCGGCTGCCGACGCTTTTAACATGTCGCGACGAGAGAGTGATGCATTCCTCCGACTCATGGCGGTTTCCTCCATTCATTCGGGGGCCTAACGGCGGGATGCTACCAAACTGCACAGCGTTTACAGCAACTGCGTCCTGACACAGCCAGCCCCTGGGACGATTCGTTTTCAGGGCGGGCATGAACATCGCGATGGAAACTTTCATCACGATAATTCCTGCTCACAAGGAAAACAAGAGACCTGAATTCTGGGTACACTGCAACCTGCCTCGTCGCTGACCCATTCCCGCGTTTGCGATAGCCTATGAGATGTCACGGGCACACTGTGCTGTACGGGCGATCATGAATTGCCCCTACCGTCTAACCGACTGGACCGAAGAGTTGAAGCCCCGCTGGTGTGGATTCTCCAAGCGTGGAAAGCGGACGTGACAGGCACGTCCCGCCGAAAGCGGACCTGATTATCAGGTCTCGCCGGGTTGAATCTCGTTCCCATGCGAAGCCCCGGGGAGGTAAGTTTTCCGTCGGTGAAGAAACCGTGGGAATGAGTCAGGTCTCGTCGGCGCGTGAAAGGACCGCCGACGGGTTTTACGGTTCAGCATGATGCCTTTTGCGGCGATCATGTGCCACTGCCGGGTGGGTCCGTGAGCTATACTTTTAGCGAGGGACGTTTTGCCTCAATTCGCGTGACAGCGTTTCCGCCACGTCAATACCGCTATTAAAGGTGTGGCCATATGCGGGAATCGCAGATCTTCGCGGGTAGTACGGGTGATAGCACACAACAATCCCGAGGTTTCGCAGCGCAATCGGCCAGTCCGGAGCAGCTTGTGGAACGACTGGAGATCCCTCACTCTTCACCGGGGGTCGCGTGGCGAGTGGTTCAAATTCTGAAAGATCCCGAATACGATGTTCACGAAGTGGAGTCCATTCTAGAATCGGATCCCGGTTTGTGCGCGTCCATCCTAAAGCTGGTCAACTCGTCCGCGTTCGGGTTGCCCCGCAATGTCACCAATCTTCGGCAGGCGATCACCCTGCTTGGTGCCCGATCGCTCCGGTTGGCCGTGTTAAGTTTTGGGCTGGTCAACAGGCTGACGCAGGGAACGCCCAGGGAAGTATTCGACGATTTTTGGAGACGGGCGCTAACGACGGCCGTCGTGGCCGGAAAACTCATCCGGCGAGAAAGGGCCGTCAATCCTGAAGACGCGTACTGTGCAGGGCTTCTTGCGGAAATCGGCGTTCTGGTGTTCTCTCAGGTTGACACGAGAAAATATCCCGGCTTGTACCTGAAACACCGCCATGGCAAAGATCTTCTGGCGGCAGAGGAAGAGCACTACGGATTCGATCACGCGACCCTGGGGGCGTGCCTGCTCGAGCGCTGGGGGCTACCCAGTCCTTTGCCTCTGGCGGCGGCTTGCCACCACCAACCAAATCGATGCGATACCCCCCTGCTGCAGGCGGTTCACGCGGGAACCATGCTGAGTGATGTACTGTGGGTAGCCCGCTCGGCTCTTCTACCGACGGCCCGGCAATGGCTGGAAAGACACTTCGGGATGGATCTGGATGGCTTCATCGGTCTCGCCAACGAGTGCAAACAAGAGATCATGGATAGTGCCGAGTTTTTCTCGGTCAAATTGAAAGGTCGGATTGATGTCTCGGCACTGAAAAAGGAGGCCTTTGAAATCTTCAAAAAGGCCGCCCTGGAAACGGCGTTAGAATATGACTCAATTACCGCTGTTCTCGAACAGCGTTACACAATGTGAAGTTGCGTCCGGTGCCCACCCCGATGGGCCGGTCCCCGATGACGCAGGCGTGCCAGTTATCGACAACGGCTTGCTACGAAGCAGGAGCGAGATCAGCCCAGGTAAGGTGCGAGCGAGACGATTAAACTGAGTACCACGGCGGTCGCAAGGAAAAAGACCATGGCGTAGTGAATCGCCAGTAGGCCAGCTCGCCCCCTTCGATCGAGTGCTCCTGCGAACGAAGCTCTGAATTTTCTCGTCATTCCGGGCTCTCCTGGGATCACAACTATAACAAAAGAGCGGCACACATTTGGGCGTCTGCTCGGTACCTGAGCCGTTGGCCTGGCCGAGCGCGGAAAGGTGACTTCTCCCCTTGGAACTATAGCATTCAGAAATTGCCATGACAGATGGAGATGATCCCCATCATATGAGGGATGCAAGGGGAGAATATTGCTCCGCCGGCCTGTCCGATCCCGGTGGCGTCTGGGACTGGGGACACCCTCCGTTGCGACAAGCAATCCGAACCAACTGGGGAGCGTAAAAACTGAAAGGCAAAGCGTTGGGTAGGGGCAATTCATGAATTGCCCCTACAAACGCAGTGCATGGTGCTCCGAACACCGCACACACGATACCGATCTGGGCGATTCGTCAAACGAACTGTGCAGAGCTTCCAAATGATAAGTCGCCCCGGCCGTCAAAAAATCAGACTTTTTTCTCCTGAATTAACCTTGCAAAGTGTTCAAACGATCGGTCGTAGGTCGCTTCCGCCGCAGGCGGGAAGCAGCAGCCGGGAAGCTGGCGTTTCTTCAGGTGGTATTGGAGACACTCGCAACAAAGTCCTTTCCGCGGACAGGGATCGTAGGTACACGTGCAAAACGAGAGATTCCGATCTTTCCGGCATTCCATGACGCTCCTCCCGGAATTTGAGAACAATCGATATTTACCACTTACCTCTATCGGTGAGGACACCCATGTCCGGTTCACCAGCGAAACGCGTCCCATACCGGGAAGCGGCGCGTGAACATCACGATGCAATCCATTATCTTTTTTGCGAAAATTTTGACCAGCCGATGAGGCCGGGCCGTTCTCCGCGGAGCTTGCCCGGGAGTAAAATGACCCCGAGAGACACGTCGAGCCGGGACGACCCCCAAGCGTATGACTCGGGGTGCTTTATGCGCACAGAGAATATCAAGTTCGAAACCGGCGGTTTTCGGAGATCGTTTGTTTTCTTCGCGATCGCCCCAGTACTTGGCCTGGTGTTCTGTTCCGGTTGCGGGCAGGACGAATCTTCTGATTCGCGCCATTCCACCTATTCCGTGCCAGTGGCGTCAGCCCGGCCGGAAAAACAAACTCCGAGCGCCACCGCGGCTGTGTGGGAACCAGCGCCATCCGACCAATCCGGTGAGTCGCAGGGGACCGTCCCGATCAAATGGCCTAAACTCCCTTCGCCCTTGACGGGCGACTGGATGAAGGAGCAGGGACATCACGTCGCGGACGAGCTTGCGCAGAAATTTCCAAACGATGTGTATGCGCAACATGTTCACGCTCAGGTGTATCGTCTTTCTGGCGATACGGAGGAGGCATTGAAAATATGGCATCACTGTTTGGAGCTGAAAAAAGACTTTTTGCCGGCTTACGAGGAGATTGTCCAGATCCTCGTGCGGCGGGGAGATCACGCGCAGGCAGAGAAAATGGCACGGCAGGGGCTGGCCTTCCATCCCCGTGCCGTCTCGCTGCGGAATTTGTTGGCCAGCATCCTTCTGGAACAGGGGCGTCTGGATGAGGTCATCACCACCGTCCTGGCAGGGCGCGCTCTCGGGACGGAGTCGCCTGAAGGTCTCTTTTTAGCTGCCCAGGCTTACCAGCGGAAGCAGCAGCACGACCGTGCTCGAGAGGTCCTGGAAGAGGCCGTGCGACTGCGACCAGAGTTCACTCAGGCCCACTATGCGCTGGCTGTCAGTCTGGCAAGGCTTGGGGACCAGGCCGGGGCTCAGCGGCATCGCGAGATTTTTCAAAAACTGAAGGAGCGCGATCAGCAAGCGAATGCCGCTATCTTGCGGGTGGAGAGCGATGAATTCGTACGCCGGACCGTGGCCGGTATTTTTCAGCAGGCGGGGGTCATTTTTTCGAATCACGGGCTTCCCGAGCGAGCCGAGGAATGTTGGTTGATGGGAGCCGCTCTTTCGCCGAAGGATGTGGTGTGCCGCCAAGCCCTGGTGGTTCTCTATCAGCAGCAGCGCCGGCCCGCCGCAGGCCTCGCAATCGTGGAGGAGCTCGTTGGACTGGAACCTCGCAATCCCTCGCATCGCGTGGCGGAAGGGGTATTCTACTTACAAATACAAAACTTCGAGAAGGCCATCGACTCGTTCAAACAGGCACTTGCCCTGGACCCCAAGATGGATGCGGCATATGCTGGACTGGCTCAAGCGTATTTACAAAAAAAAGAAAACCTCGAGGAAGCCCGACGGCTCGCCGAAACCGCTGTGCAACTATCTCCCCAGCCGGATTACTTCGTGGTGCTGGCCGTCGCGTCTGCCGAACTCGGGGACTGGGAGCAGGCCAGACGAAATGTCGAAAAAGCCCTGGCGATCAATCCTTCTCACGACCTCGCCCGAAAACTAGCTCGGTTTCTGCAACATGGAATTTAACTGTCTATCCTTTGCCTCAATCGATATCTGTAGGCTCCGTTGGTTTAATGGGATCGCTATTGTCGGTGTCGTCTTTTGGTTTTTTGTCCTTGCGGAGGACTCGAAAGCTAAAGAGCCCGCCCGACTGGTTTTTCGGAACGTCACACAACAAAGTGGCGTTAACTTTCGACATACTCACGGCGGCTGTGGCAAATATTACATCGTGGAGACGGTGACAGCCGGCCTGTGTCTTTTCGACTACGACGGTGACGGGGATGACGATATTTACTTTCTCAACGGGGCTCCGCTTGTCGGTTGCCCACAAAAGGAAAAACCCACGAACAAATTATTTCGAAATGACGGCGGGCTTCACTTTACTGATGTGACAGCCCAGGCGGGTGTAGGTGATACCGGTTATGGGTTGGGGGTGGTTGCTGGGGATTACAACAACGATGGTTTTCTTGATTTGTTTGTAAATAATTACGGCAGGAATGTTCTATACCGTAACAATAAAGACGGAACGTTTTCTGATGTAACCGTCGAAGCCGGGGTGGACAACGGTTCACGGGTCGGAGCCGGCGCCCTTTTTCTGGACATTGATGCCGATGGATGGCTCGACCTGTACGTGGGTAATTATATTGTGTTCGATGAAAGCAAACACGTTTTCCATCAATTGACAGGTATTCCCGTGTATGGTAGTCCTGAGGAGTATCCCCCTGACAAAGATACCCTTTTTAAGAACAATGGGGACGGAACGTTCCGAGATGTAACGGAGATTTCGGGGATTGGAAAAGTGGCAGGCACAAGCATGGGTATGGTGGCGGGGGATTTCGATAACGATGGCGATACCGATATTTTTGTGGGGAACGATGTTCGAGCTAATTTTCTTTTTGTCAACGATGGTAAGGGGTATTTTATAGAATCGGCTCTGGAGAGGGGTGTTGCCTATAACGGTTACGGCGACGAGAACGCAAGCATGGGAGTTGATTGTGGAGACTATGATAATGATGGTTGGTTGGACCTGTTTATGTCGGACTATCAAAACGAGTGGCCTGTTCTTTATAAAAACACCGGGAACGGATTTTTCGAGGACGTAACATTCAGCACAGGGGCAGGCGGAAGGGCGTATCCGTATGTCAATTGGGGAGTTGGTCTGGTGGATTTTGATAATGATGGCGATAAAGATATCTTTATCGGAAACGGACATATTAATGATAGAATTGGTGAGATAGACGATACGACGGCTTATCGAGTGGCAAATGCTGTTCTCCGCAACGACGGTGGCAAATTTGTGGATGTGAGTGCGACCGCTGGAGATTTGCCGAATCTGGTGAAGTCAACGCGGGGCGTCGCTTTCGCGGACCTGGACCTGGACGGTCGTGTGGATGTCGTTATCCTCAACTCGCAGGATACCGCCGATGTTCTGCGAAATGTGACAGACACAGACAATCACTGGATCCAGATCGACCTCCGTCAAACGGGAAAAAATTGCTTCGGAGTCGGTAGCCGGGTGAAGGTCGTGGCGGGTGAACTTGTTCAGTATGATGAGGTTCACGCTGGTCGGGGATATCAGAGCCACTGGGGGTTACGCCTGCATTTCGGATTGGGTAGCCACGACCGGGTGGATCGTCTCGAAGTCCATTGGCATGGCGGTGGTCACGACATTATCGAAAATATTCCTGCCGATCAGATTATCACCGTCAGTCCGGGCGGCAGATGGTCTCGCTCCCGTATACGGGGCCACTGACTCGCCTGCACCTCTAGCCCAGGCGAAGAATCCGCTATAAACGCCAGCAAAATCTGTAACGTCCGGCGGCGTATAACCACCAGACTTATCGCAGCGCAGATCAGCACAGGTCATGGAAAGAACCTTACTTTTGTTCCGCGGAGGAATTGGCTGTTGAAGCAGGTCCACCTTGCCGAGGTGTTTCGGACTGGCCTTGCTGTTGTGCCGGCTGAGACGGAGCCGCATCATTCCCCGTTTTTGCCGGTGTTTCCGGGGCCTGTTGCTGGTCAGGTTGGTTGCCACTGGCGGGCTGTTGTTCTCCTGTCTCAGGTTTGCTTGCGGATGGAGTTGCTGGACTTTGCGCGGGAGATTGCTCACCAGGCTTTTGGTCTGTTTCACTGGTCGCAGGTTGTTTCTCACCGGTCTGATCGGACTTTTGTTCAGTCTGTTGCTCTTTCTTTTTGATGATATCGCTCAGACCGAGATGGATCTTGCGATAGACTTCGTCGGATATGATGTAGTACCAATCTGCAAAACGAGCATTGAGTTCTGTGACTCTTTCCTGCCCCTTTTTAAGTTTTTCCTGATATTCGTCTTGCTTGCGTTTATTCTCTTTTTCGATCCGCTCCCGTTCAGCTTTGATGTCCTCCGGCTTTTTCTGAGGTTGGGCATCCTGTTGGCTACCTTGAGCCGAGGCATCGGACTTCACTTGATCAGGTGTGGGCTTCGTGGTCTCCTCTTTTGCCTCCTGGGCTGTTTTTTGGGCGTTTTCGGGGGACGTCTGAACGCTGTCTGCTGGTGCGGAGTGTTCCCCGGAATGACTGGTTACACTCGACTTTTCGTTTGATTGTTCCGCCGTGATGGTGCTTTTTTGCTCGCTGCTGGAAGTAGACTGCTGTCCCGACGGTTGCGATGGACTGCCCGCATTATCCGCGGGTAGTTCGGGAAGGGGCTGAAGCTCGGGTTTCGGAATCAATTCAGGGTCGAATTCCGCCACCACAAAGAGATAACGGTTGACTCCCGCCGACCCCGTGCTTTCACCCTGCCCCTCAACAACGCGACCGAACCGGAGGAGATACCGCACACCATCCTTCATCCCGACGCGAACTTCTCCCTCGCTGGAAATCACTTCCACATCGCCGGGTTTGATCTGTCGTTGGCCGACCATTGGGAAGATCTGATAGAATTGCTGCGCCGATGCAAGGAAGAATCCTGCTTCACTCAAGGAAGCGGCCGTCTCTTTATTCGCTTTGACTGATCCATCGGCGCTTAGGCTTGCGCTGATACCTTGCGGTTTGCGCCGCACGTCCACGATTTTCAGATCGTCCAGTGCTGTTCGCAATCCATCGAGCTTGGCTGTGTCGAGCTCTTCATCCTGGGCCAATTCGCGAGGTGTCCATGTGCCTTTGTCGAGGTCAAAAATCAAGCCGCGGACGAGTTTCCAACGGGGATTTCCTAAGTCGTCATAGGAAAGCACGACCTGCGATCGGGGGGTGATGCCAGCCGTCACCGGATCGAACGAGTAATCGTGCAATTGCACATCACGAATATCCCAGGGATTAAGTTGGAGGAGATCCTTTTCTATCCAGTCACCGAATTCGCTCGAGAACTTATCGTCCGATAGTTTAACGACGTAAACTGGTTCTGCGCCCTTCACCCGCACATAACGCAGTTCCTCTCGGTCGGGTACCTTGTTACCGATAATCACATCGGCGAGCACTTTATCGCTGCTGTCACGAAAAATCACGCGTTTACCGACGCCCCGCGTGACGGTCTTAATCACGTCATTGGTCGGCTCAACGACGCCATACATGACAAGCTCATCCTGCGTGGGCGACTCACTGGCCACATCCAGAATCTTCAGACCGATAAGGGCAGTAGCCGCCTGGGCCAGATGCTCTTTCGCATCGGCAGGATAATTTTCGTGGCTGGGAATACACCAGCGGTTGTTGATCTGGGCAACCTTGAAATTCTTGATCCGCACTGCGTTGGGATCGTACTCGAAGATTTCCAGACTAGTGGCCGCGAGGGCGTCGGTGAGGTTCGGGCAAAGTAATTGTCCCCTCAACTCAGTTTTTATATTCGTTGTCGGAGTATAATGGCTCCACCATGCGATAACGAGAATGAGCGAGGACGCGCCAATAAAGGCCAGGGTTTTTTTAATTTCGTTATTCATTGCTGGCTATCTCCTCAACTCCCTTGCAGGAAATCGTTGTCAGGAATAAAAGGCTTATGTTACGATGATTGGCGTGAAACTCGTATTTTCGCTTTGTTCTATTACTCAATGGTCCAAATACCAAGTGTTGCTGACTGAGGTAACGATTCAGCCTTTTTCGGAGCTCGTGACTACGGCACTGCTGGCGGTCTGGGTGGTCGAGGATCGCCGCACCCGCCGAATATCGGGAATTCCCTCCATTTCCTTGGCCCGTCTCCAGATGAACACGATGACGGCGAGCCCCAGCGGGAAAAGGGGCGGGATGATCACGGAGACCATCTTGTAGAAGTTCTGCAAACGTCGCACGTAAAGGCTGAGCTCGGTTTCGATACGTTCCAGGGCACGGTCCCGCTTTTGTCGTTCTTCTTCCATTCGCGCATTCAGGCGCCGCTCGCCCTGCTGCTGAGCTATCGCGACGCGCCTGAGAATCTCGTCCAGACTGATATTTTGTTTCTTCATGTCCTCTTCGAGCTTCTTAATACTTTGTTCGAGCTTTTCCCTTTCTTCTCGCTCGATTTTGTTGTATGCCTCCTGAAGTTTCTGGCGTTCCTCGGCCGCGCGAGCCCGAGCCGCTTCGGTTGCCCGCTCGATGGTGGTCAGGGTGCGATGTTTGGGGCGTCGATTACGGATATCAATAAATCGATCGTCTCCCGCCACCCAGTCGATGAGGTTCAGCACCATGGTGACGTTGTCGAAGCTAAGCTTAACATCGAGACCGGGCAGGTCCTGACGCTGGCGAAGGCGGAAAAACGTCTCGTGAAGCATATCAATATCCGAGACCAGCACAACTTTGAAGTCATGTTGTTTATTGGGAATTTCTTCAACTTTCTCGGAATTCTGGTCGCTGTTGGAACTGCTTTCGGTCTTGGTAATCTTCATTTCTGGCAGTTTGCCTTCGATGGCGGCCGCCAGGATGTATTCGGTACGGGTGGGGCGAAATTCGCGATTTCGATTGAGCTCCCGCGTGCCGGTGAGAAAGTCCATTCGGAAAATGTCATCGTAGTTGATGAGACCGGTCACACGGCCGGTTCGCACCAGGGGGGTGAACTTCATCGTGGAGCTGTTGAGCCTTGTGATTGCTCCGGGGAACGGGAACAGAACCTGTTGCAGTCCACCCACCGCCGGAATTTGTCGGTTGAACGGTTCCTCCGCACCGCAGCTCCAGTTGACGAAGACGAACTCAGGGTTCTCTTCGAAGAGCTGGAATTTCGGATAAGGATTGTACCTCTGCCAGACAATCTCATTGGCTGTGAAATCGATTCCCAGCTTCCGCCACAATTTGGTGATATCACCTTTCGGCAAGGGCCGCATCCCGAACATCATCATCTGCTGCGGCGGCCGCCGTTCCTGACCCGTGCCCGCCACGTTGGACGCAAATAAGGGCATCGGATCTTCAAAGACGACGGTGGGCTGGCCGTAACTGATGGCCGCGATGAATCGGTCCATGTCCTCTGGCGCAAGCGTGCTGGGCTGCACAGCCAGGAGGACGTCCCACCGTCCCAGCTTCATTGCTTCCTCTTTAACTTTGGCCTTACACTGCTCTTTTTGCTGGTCTGTAAGCTTGTCGGTCGGGACATTCAGGCCGAGGAGTTCCCGTCCACGTTCAATGATTTTGCTCTCGCTGGCATCAGCAAGGCCCAGCACCTTCATGCCCGCCTTTTCGCACTCTTCGTCGTTCGTCACAAGGTCCGCGGGTTCGACCCGCACGACCTCGTACTGCTTCTGAAGTTCGTCCACAATGGGCCAGCGCTCCTCTCCGCCCTGGAAACTGAACTGTCCGAAAAGTTGGGCATCTGTCGTCAGGATACCCACCCGTTTTCGCTTTTGCTGCGTGACCGTGGCGATGGACCGGATCAATTCATATTCCACGGGAATGTCTCGATCGATAAAGGGGACGACAACTCTCTCTAAACCGCATATGAAGGCCACGCCCATAAAGATCCTGTGTTCGGTCCACCGGCCCTGCTGCAGGGCGAACACACGTTGCGGTGTGATGTTGAATCGCTCCGCTGCCCGTTGGGCTTCCGCTGTGAACAGTTCCGTGTTATTGATTCTCACACGAACGTTTTTGGCCCTGGCTTCGAATTCTTTCAGCAAATTGATGAGGTTCGCACGCGTCTGTATGTACGACTCGGGAACCTCAGGACTGATAAAGGCTTCAATCTGGACAACATGCTTGGGATCCAGCGAGCGAAGAATCTGAAGCGTATGCGGCGACAGCGAACTGATCCTTTCATTGGTAATGTCCACGCGCACATCAGCCGCCTGAAGAACAGCCACCAAACCCAAACTCGCCGCTGCCAGGGCGAGCGTCCGCAGTGTGAAGTGGGCGGGCATCAGCGCGACGGCGCGAGGGAAAGTGGCCCAACCCACAAAGAAAAGCACATGGAGAGCAATCAGAATCGCCATGAGCGTCCAGAAGACCCAGCCAGAGCTGAGCTTCTCTCCCCAAAGGATAGCCACAACAGCGCCCGCGATGATCGTGACCACCTGCGCGCCGGGCGCCACAAAGTGGATGGGCGTGATCGTTTCCTTCCTTGGGAATTGCTGCCAGATGTAGAGGAGCGCGGCGTGCAGAATCAGATAACCAATTACAAGACCAATTATCCAGAGTGTGGAGCCGCCCAATTTGCTGGCAAGGATACTCCCCAACAGTGCGAAGCTCCCCAGCCAGGCAAGATGCAGCACCGCGAAGAACAGTCCGGAAGGCAATCGAGACTCCCCTGTCGGCCAGTGCCGCCGGCCGATCAGGACCATGGCCACGTAGAGTGTTACAGCGGCAATAAAGACGAAATACGCCAGGCCGGAAAGCGTAATGAGGCCGCGTCCAAAGTTGGCGAACTGCTCGGCGATGCTCCACGCTTTAGCCCGGATGGCGAGGTCCTGACGCATGATCACGTCCGCTGAGGACAAAAAGACGGCAGGTGCGTTGAGCAGCACGCCCAGGATATACGCCACTGTAAGATTGGCTGTAAAAAACGAGGCCACCATGCCGATCCCCAGCATGGCCAGACCCATCAGCCAGTAGCCCAGGTAGGTTGCCACGAACAGGCCGAAATCCGGGTTGCCCAGACTCCGCAACACGGCGTAATTGCAAATGAACGAAAAGACCAGCGACACAGTAAAAATTGCTACTGCGGCGAAAAACTTGCCGAGTACTACTTCCCAATCTGTTGCGGGCATCGTGAGGAGGAGTTCATCTGTCCCCTGGCGGCGCTCATCCGCCCAGATGCCCATCGTGATAGCCGGAATGAAGACCAGCATTACGTAGGGAAACCATTTATTGAGCTGATCGAGATTGGCCAGGTTGGCATCGAAAAACTCATTGGGCCAGAAAGCGGCCACGGTGCTCAGAGCGACGAACACGCAGATAAAGAGGTAGGCAATTGGACTGGCAAAATAACTGATGAAATTCCGTTTAGCAACGGCCAGCAAGACTTTCGTATTCATACGCTCGACACCTCAGTGTCCGAACAGTGTCTATTTAGTTTTCGCAATTTCCTGACGACTTTCTTGCGCTGCTGATCAGTGCCTTGTGGACAACCCCTGGATTTCTAGGGCGTGGGGCTTTTCCCTTTGAGAAAGCCCTCTGAAATCGCCCCGTTCCACGCCATTAAACAGCGACTTGTTGACCCATTGACAGTTCCCTGAACCATTCGTCCAGTCGCTTGCCGGTACGAATGACATCCTCAACTGGCCCATCGTAGATCAGTCGGCCTTCGTTGATAAACAGAATTCTGGTGGCCATGGCTTCCACCTCTTGGAGAATATGGGTGGAAAGCAGAATCGTCTTCCGCTCTCCCATCAGGCGGCGGATCGTTTCCCGAACCTCGTGAATCTGATTGGGATCAAGTCCCGCAGTGGGTTCGTCGAGAATGAGGACATCCGGCCGATGAAGGAGCACCTGGGCCATTCCTACCCGCTGCCGATACCCACGCGACAGCTTCCCGATCGGTTTCCGCAACACGCCTTCCAGGCCGCACAACTCCACCACCTCCGAAATGCGCTGCTGCCGCTGGGCGGGCGGGATTCCCCGGGCTTCCGCGAAAAACTGAAGCAACCCGATGGGGGTCATGTCCGCGTAAAGCGGACCGTTTTCAGGGAGATACCCGAGGTGCCGGGCTCCCTCCAATCGCTCCTCAGTCGTCATGTCGTAGCCGGCGATCCGGGCAGTCCCGGCACTCGGAGCCAGATAGCCGGTCAGCAGTTTCATGGTGGTGCTTTTCCCGGCTCCGTTTGGCCCCAGGAAAGCCACCACCTCTCCCTCGCGAATTTGGAACGTGACATTCTCAATGGCAGCAAAGTCTCCGTAGTACTTACAGAGGCCATCTGCCTCAATCATCAACCGACCATCTTTCTTCATGACTTTTTGGCTCCACGGTGACAATTGCGTTTTGCCAAACTACGCGAACATGTCCGGTCGATCCGTCGGACAGGCTAATTGAGAACAAACGACCAGCCCCGATTCGTCACCGAAACAATCGTTTTACGGAAAGCTACGGCCTTTCCATGTCCGCGGTTCATTCCCCGCCCTGGCGTAAAGTTGAACATTGACCTTGCGGGAATCTGACGCGTATTTTTTCCCCGCGTTGGGTGGGGCTGCTGAGGACCGAACGTGCTGCCCAGTTATGGAGCGGTGAGAGTGTCATTATAATCCCCCCGCCTTTCTCGCTCCAGAACCACGGCGGGGTGTTCACTCCGGATAAAATCCGTTACCACAGCCCAATTAACGCAATATGTTTGGTTGCCGGTGGTCGGGTGACTGTTGCAGCGAAGGGCGCTTCACAAGAACGGGCGATTTGCCAAGAGACATTTATCATCAGCGAGCGGGTGCGTGGCGTGAAAGCTGGGATAGGGGGCGGCTCCCCTAGGCGACAAAAACACGCTACCATTTAAATTTCGCCACATCCCGTTGTGCTAATTGTCCGGATGAGGCTCTGCTTCGACTCGAAACCGGGCATTTGCCCCACTTCCGGTGGGCGCGAACCTAGCTCTCCGTGGAGAGAATTGTTGCCGATTTTGCTGTTTTCAAACACGGTTGCACGGTGGGAAAGGAATAAGCATGGCTCACGAGGTGACCCTCATTACCGGTGACGGAACCGGGCCGGAACTGGCCTCCGCTGCTCGTCGCTGTGTGGATGCCACGGGCGTCGAAATTCACTGGGATGTTCAGGAAGCCGGCGTGGACGTTATGGAAAGGACCGGGACCCCGCTCCCAGAGGCAACGATGGAGAGCATTCGCCGAACACGTTGCGCGTTAAAGGCCCCGATCACCACACCGGTCGGAACCGGATTCCGCAGTATCAACGTGTATCTCCGGCAGGAATTAGGGCTTTATGCATGCGTGCGTCCGTGCAAATACTATCCAGGGGTGCGGACGTTTTTCGAGCGGGTACCCGTGGACCTGGTGATCATTCGCGAGAACACGGAAGATCTCTATGCGGGGGTCGAATTTGAACGGGGCCAGCCAAATACCGCCGAACTGATCAGCACAATCAACCGCCTGTCCACTGATCGGAAAGTAAAGACCGGACCTGAGGAAACTGGCATTTCAATCAAGCCCATCAGCGTCTCCGGGACCGAGCGGATCGTGCGATTCGCCTTCCGGTATGCTCGAGAAAACAATCGCAGGAAGGTCACGGCCGTCCACAAGGCCAACATCATGAAATTCACCGACGGATTGTTCCTCGATGTGGCACGGCGGGTCGCCCAGGAGTTTCCGGATATCGAATTTGAGGACCGGATTGTGGACAACATGTGCATGCAGCTTGTCCAAAAGCCGGATCTGTATGATGTACTTGTCCTCCCCAATCTTTACGGAGACATCATCAGTGACCTGGCAGCCGGACTGGTGGGCGGACTGGGCGTGGCACCAGGAGCCAACATCGGAGAGAACGGCGCAGTCTTTGAGGCTACACATGGCAGCGCTCCAAAGTACAAGGGGCTCAACAAGGTCAATCCCACCGCACTCATTCTGTCGGCGGTTCTCATGCTCCGCTATCTGAACGAGAAGGAGGCCGCCGACCTGCTCGAACGGGCAGTGGCCGAGGTGATTCGGGAGGGGAAATACGTGACGTACGATCTCAAACCAGATCGCAATGACCCGACGGCGGTGGGAACCCAGGAAATGGCCGACGCAATCTGCCGAAAGATCGAGGAGCTACGAACGACGGCAAAATAGCTGTCCCCGTAAGAGCGGAAGGCCCCCATCCATCCAGGTGTTTTTCCGGTAGCTTGACCCTCCCCAATCGGAAAAATTGGTAAATTCTCGTTTGGGGGACGATGTGATACTAAGAGGAATGAGCTTTTTGCGACCATTTGAAGAGGCGCACCCGTGAAGCGCTGCGCTTAGGATGCGCGTGCGCAGTCTTTTTGAATGTGCTTGACTCGACTTCTCTGGCGTACTTAAGTGTTGTGCTCATCCATATCTTCCTTTCTTTTCATCACTTAGAGAAAGTTGCAAAGTTCTGGCACGGGATATGCTCTGGATCCTCACGTCGGTTGGTTGCGTGGCCCGGATCAGGAACGCCTTGCAGAAAAGAGGAGGGTGTCATGCGTGGGAAATGGCTACTGGCTGTTGTGTGTGCGATAGGACTGGCTGGCGCTCAAGCCGCCCTAGGGCACGACGACTGGGGACGAGGTGACCGTCGGGGTCCAACCTTCGGTGGTGGCGTTTACTCGTTTGTCCACGAGGGTCGCGACTACTGGTACGGCTACCATCATCCACACCATGTGCCGCCGCCGGTGATTGTGAAACCGTACCCTGGTCATCCGCCGGTGATCATTGTGCCTCCGCGGCACGATGATTGCCACAGGCCTCGATACTATGGTTATTCGCACAGTCACGGCGGAATTGGTATTTACGGACCGAGATTTGGTTTCAGCCTGCGGTGGTAATAGCACCGTTGCGGCGGAGCAGAAAAGAGCTTAAGCCCCCGGCGACGAAAGGTGTTACCCGTAGTTGGTAACACCTTTTTTGTGTTTAGAAAACCACCTCCCGTAACTCGGGGTGATCGCCTGGGTGAAGCATTTGGAGGAACTCCAGACCGAGCTGAAAGAAACCGCCGCCCATGGGGGTCAGATGCACGGCCCTGGCAAGGATGAATCGCATTTCCCCCTGATACTTTAGTCCCACCACCACGCGGTCGTATCCACGTGGCTCGGACAGAATGACCGACATCCCAGTGGAGGAAAATTCCTTTGTGATCACCGGTAACTTTTCCCGGACCGGGATCGTCCTGGCGTCATAAGGAATCAAAACCGCCACGACGCACAACCGGGTACGCGACTCCCGCCTTTGTCCGAGTTCAACGGATTCCGCCACTTCCGAGTGGCTGTTGACAAATTTGAGAACGAAACTTTGCACTTCGTGAACTTTTTTCTGGGTGAAGAATGGCATGCTCTCAGCCTCGCCCACCAGAGTCAGCGTAGAAAAACGTTGAAGCGATGGTCTCCTCGCCTTACCGACCCACTCGCTGCGAATACCGATCTGCGTTGAGCAGCGGGTAGCCGGCTCGGCCAACTCATTCCGATTTTCCCTGTCTGGGAAAATCTAGCTTATAAGATCTATTGGTGGGAAATGGCTGAGAGTGAGGTGCGAAAATGCATCACTCATGTGGGGGGTGTAACTGCGATAAAATGGCCTGCAGAAGCCGAACGCACCCCCTTTCCCTCTTGTCACGCTTTAGGGAGTTCCTACGACGCGCGAAACGCTTGAGCCGAACCCCCGAATGGTTGCCATCGGACGGGACCGGCACCCATTCGGGCACGCGGTAGGCTATCCCTTCAGATACTCCTCCGGGAAACGCCACGGCTTTCGATAAACCGGAACGGCGAGACGCGCCGCTTCCTCGTCTCCAACGATTTGTTCCGAATCCGGATCGAAGGTGAGCGACCGTCCCAAACGGTACGCGAGATTTCCCAACACGATGGGGACATCCACGCGAACGTGATAGAACACGCTGCAGGATGGCTGTTCTCGTGTTTTCACGCAATTGATCCATTCCAGTTCGTGTCCAGGCGAGGGCGGGATGGAAGCAGGCGGCGGCTCACGGTCCTTCATGCGATCGCCTTCCGGCACCACCTGATGCATCGTGTAATTGGCGTACAGCGTTCCATCCACTCCATGGAAATAAATGCCCAGACGACGTTGTGGCACGGGGTTCCCGTGGAGGTCGAAGCCGTAGCTGTTCACGAGATTGCACATCCAGGTCATCGTCAGGTTCGGGTACTGCCACAGGATTTCCTGAACATCCGGGGCGTCCCCATCGTCACGAATAATGTAGCGACCACCTGAACAGTGGACGCGAAGCGGATATTTGAGATCCAGCGCCCAGATGGGGAGGTCGATGATGTGGGGCGCCATTCCCGGTGTCCAGCCCCCGCTGTAGTCCATCCAGGAACAATGGTAGTAGGAACTGCTGGCGAGGATGCGGTTGTACGGTCGCATGGGCGCCGGGCCGATCCAGAGCTCCCAGTTCAGGTCTGGGGGGCACGGAGTGCCGGGGTCGCGTCCCACTCCTTCCGGCCCCTGGTTCATGACATTAAACGTCCGAACGACGCTGACCTGCCCGATAAACCCTGCCCGAATCTTTTCCACCACACGACGGTAGTTTTCGGATGCGTGGATTTGGGTGCCGATCTGGCTGATGCGATTGTGCTTCTTTACGGCGTTGCGAACCGCCAGACTCTCCCCGAGATGGAGCGTCATGGGTTTTTGCAGGTAGATATCTTTGCCGGCTTCGCAAGAGTGGATCGCATGAAGACAATGCCAGTGGGGTGGTGACGCAATGATCACGGCATCTACATCTTTTTGATCCAGCAATTCGCGATAGTCTTTAAAACCTTTGCAACCGGGGTATTTCTTGAGCACGGCATCTAAACGGGACTCCCACGGATCGGCGGCGGCCGCGACAACCACATCTGGGTGCTGTGCGGTGTTTGCGAGGTTCGCCTGGCCCATTCCGCCGCAACCGATGAGGCCAACCCTCACTTTTTCACTGGCGCCCGAGGTGCCTCCCTCGCCGAGTACGGCACCGGGAATGAAGGTGGGCACCATCATTCCTGCGCCGCCCAGGAGGGCTGTTCGATCGAGAAAACTCCGGCGGGACAAACGATCAGGCTTGTTCATGGCTGGATCTCCTGTCATCGGACGGAGGATGGATGGGGTAAAGGTGAACACTTCAGCCAGGATGGTGTAATTTCTCTTAGGATCCAAGGGCGAATCTCCAACCGCCCTGAGCGAGGATCCCTCGCCCAGTTGAGCATGGATCGGAATTACGACCGCACAACGCGGAGCTTTTCTTCGAAATCACACGTTTTCCGGAACGACGAACGGCTTCCGGTAATCTCGCGTGAGGAGTTTATCCGCTTCGGGGTTGTCAACAAAACGCTCTTTACTTCGGTCGAACGCCAATTTGGGGCCCAAAATGCACGTGAGCTTCGTCAGATCCACGCCCAAAGCGCCCGCGATGTTGTCTTCCAGCATCTTCCATGCAGCGGCGACCAGCTCGTGGTTTGGCAATCCGGCGGCCGCTTCGGCGAAGCTGACTTCCTTGCCCAGGCGATAAGAAATGTTACCCAGGTGGCAGAGGGCGGAAGAGTAGTGGGCAACCTCGATATCGGCGTGCAGTTCTTCGACTTTGCGACTGCGCATGCATGCGATGAAGTTTTCGAATTGGTCGCCCGGACCCATTTTGACGTCCACCTTCACCAGCGGTTCTGGCTGGTCCTTTCCCTTGGGATAGAACTTACCGTCCTTGATGACGCCTTCTTCAAGATAGAATTCGTTGGTGACGATGGGGTCAAATTTTTTGCCGCCCGGGCCTGCTTTTCCCACGAGACCTCGCACCTCAAAGAGCAAGAGCACATCTCCGAAACCCATGACGGTGATCTGCATGTTGGGCGTCTGGCCCTGGTCCTTCCAGTTGTGGTTGGGCTCGTCGACATATCGGCCACCCGCGCTGATGACCCAGTCCGGCAACGTGGCGCCAGGGATCGCCCAACGCGCGATGTCCATCTGATGAACTCCCTGATTGCCGATTTCCCCATTGCCAGTTGGCCAGAACCAGTGCCAATTGTAATGGACGAGGTTTTCGTTGTACGGCATCCACTGAGCGGGTCCGAGCCACAGGTTGTAGTCCAGCCCAGGCGGCGGATCCTTATCTTCTTTGAATCCGATGGACCACCGTGGTTTGCTGGCATAGCCTTTCGAGACCAACAGTTTGCCGTATTTGCCTGAAGCGATGGCGGCCACCTGCTGTGCCCAGGAGGCACTCGACCGACTCTGCGTGCCATGTTGCACAATTCGGCCGTATTTGCGGGCGGCCTCGACGCACTTGCGGCCCTCGAACACGTTGTGGCTGCACGGCTTTTCCACGTAAACGTCTTTGCCCGCCTGGCATGCCCAAATTGTCATGAGCGAATGCCAGTGATTGCAGGTGGCGATAGAGATTGCGTCCAGGTTCTTGTCGTCCAGAGCCTCGCGGATATCCTGGACACACTTGGGGGTATTACCACCGCGTTTTTCGACCTGCTTGATGCGACTAGCAAACAATCGGCTGTCGGGATCGATCAAATACGTGACCCGCACATTGGGCATACTGGCAAAGGCATCAATATGGGCTCCACCGCGTCCGTGGATGCCCGCCACACCGATGTTGATCGTCTCATTAGCGCCGATGATTCGACCCGAGCTGCGTGTGCCCGAGATCGCAAAAGTGAAGACCACCCCAGCGGCAGCCGATGTTTTGAGAAAGGAGCGACGATGAACACGCATAGGTTTGACCTCCTTCATCAAAGGGTGTGACGGATCGTGCAATGGTTTGCTGGTGAATCGTTCGCGGTTTGGAAAGATGTATCTCCGGCTCTGGTGTGCTTCCAAGGTTGGATGGAACCGGACCGAGCGCCCTGCTCGAAGCCCGCCAACATTAAAACAAGACGGAAGCTCGTCGTCCAGTCTTGGGCTTAAATTTTCCCGTGGGGACGTCGCCTGGCGAAGACTGTTCGACCTTTTTCCAGAACGTGCCTTGGGCTGAATCGCGGCGATCACCAGCACCACTCTTTCAAGCAACCGGGACCTAAAAAAGTGCCTCGGGGGCATTGAAATTTTTGCAACCTTCGATATAAAGCCGATGAAACCACTTGCGGCGTGCCATCGATGGTGGCCATTGAGCGATGGCGGCCCTGAAAACGTGGCTGGGTGTGGCTGTATGTGCCCAGGCGGGAAAGGTGGCCTGTAAACGGCTTCGGCGGTCGGAGCCATCCCGCGGGTACTGTTTGGACGGAGGTACGTATCGTGGCGACCAAGAAAGCAGCGACGAAGGGTGCGGCAACCAAGAAGGCTGCTGCCAAGAAGGCAACCAAGAAATCGTGCAAGAAGAAATGCTGACCGAGATTTGAGAGACTGGAAGCCTGTCCTCGGATCGGGGAAAGGCAAAAGGTCTCAGCGTCGGCTGACGCCGCTCACCCCGACGAGAAAGGGCCGCGAAGCACGAGGCTGAGCGGCCCTATTTTCGTGGAAACGCTCCCACATAGCTGCGTCTCGTTGCAGGTTCCGCGTGGGTATGCCATACTGGAATGGGGAGTCCATGCCATGGCAATCATGTGCCCGCGCTGTGGTGCGGCTTACGATGTAACCTTGTTCGCGTTTGGTCGTTCCATAAGGTGTGAGTGCGGCCAGTGGATCGATGTACGATCCGGTCACACCCAACCAGTTCGTTTCTTGCAAGAAGGAGGACATGCCATGGCAGAGATTCCAGTGGGACGCGTAACACACTACTTCAGCCATTTGGGCGTGGCGGCTGTGGAGATTACGAATGGCACTCTGGCCGTAGGAGATACCATCCACATCAAAGGGCACACGACTGACTTTTACCAGCCTGTGACCTCGATTCAAATTGACAGGCGGCCCGTTCAGCAGGCGGAGGCCGGGCAGAACGTGGGGATCAAAGTTGCGGAACATGCGCGTGAACACGATACCGTGTACAAGGTAGTTCCGGAGGCGTCGGCATAAGGGCGTGCGATTCCTCACATGTTCCAGGTTGACTGCGAAGAATGGGGTGCAACTCCTTTTCAGACTCAGGATTACGAGCTCCTCGATTTCGGAGAAGGACGTCGCCTGGAACGCTTTGGAGCGTGGGTTTTAGACCGGCCCAGTCCCGCGGCGGAAGGGCCGCCGGTTCGGCCGCCGTTGTGGCGCATGGCTCACAGTCGGTTCGAGCGGGTTCGTGGGAATCTGGGCAGGTGGGTGGACCAGACTCACGTCCCGCAGCGATGGACGATTCGATGGGGCCCGCTCGTGTTCGAATTGAAGCGGAACGATTCTGGCCACGTGGGGCTTTTTCCGGAACAGGCTGCCAACTGGAACTGGCTCTACTATCGGCTTCGCGCCACTCCTCCCACCAAGCCGATTCTCAACCTTTTTGCCTATACGGGAGGGGCTACTCTGGCGGCGGCACTGGCAGGAGCCGAGGTCATCCATGTGGATGCCGCTCGGAATGTGGTGGGTTGGGCACGTCGTAACGCCGAGCACTCGGGCCTGGAAAATCGGCCCATTCACTGGATTGTCGAAGACGCGCGAAAATTTGTGCGGCGCGAGCTGCGGCGAGGCAAAAGCTACGAGGGGATCATTCTGGATCCGCCCAGTTACGGTCATGGTCCCCGAGGCGAGGCCTTTCAGTTTCACAAAGATATTGAGGCCCTTGTACGAATGTGTTTTGAGCTAATGGCCCCCGACCGGGGTTTCTTCCTCTTCACGTGCCACACGCCTGGTTACGGTACCCAGCAGGTTACACGATTGATCCACGGGATTCGTCCAGAGATTTGGCAGTATGGGGAATTAAAAATCCGGATGATGGCGATTCCTACTGCGGATGGCCGATTCCTTCCCAGCGGTATGATGGTCCGCTGGGATGCGCTCGGTGTTCCGGCACCTTCGAACAAGCTCTAAGAGTTGCTATCCACAAGATAGAGGCGGCGCAATGCCCGCTCGATGAGCACGCCCACAGGCTGACCTTTTGCATTTACCACCAGCGCCAGAGGTTCCCGTGTCCGAAACAGCTCTTGAAGGACGGACACCAATCGCTCCTCCGCATAAACGCGAAAAATCGGCCGAACAAAAGCACGCACCGGTGTCTCTGGATTCAAAAAGAGTTCCGCCAGACATACGTAGCCTCTGTATCTTCCATCACCGGTGCTCTCGCAAACCAGGGCAAACTCCTCTTCTTTAAAGGATGATTGCTGAGCCAGATGTTGCCAGGTGATGTCGAGCGAAACGTGGGGAATAGCCGAGAGTTCCTGCATGAACGCGCTTACCGGTTTGGCGCCGCTCTCCAGAATGGCTCGAGCGATCCGACGCTGCATGCCCACAATTAGTCCCGCGTGTTCACCCTCCTCCATGATCCGTCGTAACTCCTGACTGGTGATCTCGGAGCGTGCTTCGTCCAGCGGAGCAGTAAGGAACAAAGCCAAGACTCGACTATACGCCCAGAGGATCACTGCGACGGGCAACAGCACGACGGCCAGAACGGCAAAGACGGGCCCTGTGATGCGAAGCAGCCGAAAAGGAGCCTGAAGGAAGAGTCGCTTTGGAATGAGTTCTCCGAAAATAAAGACGATGGGAGTCGTGACGAACGTGGCGAGAAACTCGACCGTTGTGGTCGACGCACTGGCCAGTTGCTGTAAAAGAACAACGGCCGCGAAAGAGACCAAATAATTGGCTAGATTGTTGCCTACAAGAGTCGTGCTAATGAATAACGCGGGCCGCTCGGCGAACCAGGCAAGGATGCGCGCAAGCCAATCACCCGTGCCCGCCAGGACCTGGAGTCGTAATCGAGAAACGCGATAGAAGCCGGTTTCCGTTCCGCTGAAAAGTGCGCTTAAAGCAAGGCCGATGAGGAATAAAGCAAGTGGCAAAACGAGGGTCATTCACCGGTCTCCTTCGCGTGATCACAGCGGCGAAGTTCAGCCAGAATGACACCACGACGGCCCACCTGAATGGCACGCAATTCAAATGGTCCCCACCGGCAGATGTCGCCAGGCTTGGGCAGTCGTCCTAATTGGTCCTGAAAGATGCCGGCGACTGTACGGCTGGCCTCCTCGGGATGTTCCAGACCGAAATAACGGCACAGGCGATAAACACTCGTCAACCCCGTTACGTGCCAGACGCCCGGCTGTACAGGGAGGATGGGACGCCGTCCGAAGAACTGCTCGCTGCGGCTGGTCTCACGTGTGAAGATGCGGGAGAGAAGGTCCTCAAGAGTGATGATGCCCACCGTTTCGCCATACTCATTCACAACCGCTGCCACGTCTCGATGCTCATCCACCAGGGTTTGCAGGACCTGCGCAGCCGTGACGTTCCAGGGGACATAGGCAACGGGCTCGGCCCAAACAGCCAGGTCCACGGAATCCAAACCTTCTGATTCGGTTGTGTTACTCTGATCTGAGGCCGGTAGGACATTCGGTTGCGGTTCGTCAGCGCTCACAGTGCGCTGTGCCGCTCTCATAAGGGTCCGAGAAGAAATCGCTGCCGTGAAAGCCTCGTCTTCCTGCTCCACGATGAAGAGATACTTTGACACTGAGAATGCCGCTTTGGCCTCGGGGGGTGATACCGGTCGGTGGAAAATCCGGACCTCGGTGCGAGGCTGCATGACATCCTCAGCGCGTAGATCAGAAAGCTGGACGAGGTTCTCCAGGACGTGTTGTTCATCTTCCAGTACCGCCGCAGCCTCCTGGGAGAAGCGGACCGCTTTTTCCAACTCCCTGACACGCAGAAAGGGTTCCGGTTTGAACCCGGGCCAGAACACTCGTCGAATGCTGATGGCTATTCCACGTAACACCGGCAGAAGGGGGTTTGTCAACCTGACGGCCATGTAGATGGGAAAGGCCAGTATTAGTGCGGAGGCTACCGGACGCTGGGCGGCGAGGCTTTTGGGCAGCATCTCACTGAAGAAAATGAGAACCAAGATGGAAAGCGACGCGAAAACACCGGCCTGCTGGATATTCCCCTGTCGCTGCCAGTGCAGTGTGATCACCGAAGACATCGTGAAGTAGGCCACGTTGACCAGCAAATTGCAGAACAAAATGGCCGTCAGAAGGTGTTCCCCTCGGTTCGCAAGATAGGAAGCGAGGCGACCTGTCCAGCCGAAAGTGGCCAGCCGTTGCGTGTCCTGACGACGAAGCGAGAAGAAAGCTGCTTCCGCCGCAGAAAAGCATGCCGACAGGACTGCCAATGCCCCCATCACGATCAGAAACGGGATCAGTGAGAGCATGCTCACAGCGGCGCCCTGACCTCCAAGTGGAACGGTATCACTTCGAGCCGTCCTGCGTGTTCAGGTCTCATCCAGTGTAGTGCGGCCGGTGGCCACATCGAACTCGTCGATGGCCGGAATGAGCATCGCAGCCGTGGCGAAACTGTAGGCGGCAACCAGCGTGACAAAAACCAGATGGGTTTGTCCCAAAAAAAGACTGGTAAGAGCATAAAATGTGGCCAGGGGACAGGCGAACGAAGCGAGAGCCAATGCATTCGACGGGTTTCGAATCCCCAGCGCTAGGTACAGGCCCGCTCCGCCTCCGATCATGAAAGCCAGAAACGGATGAAGCTGGGCCTGGAACGACCCACTGAACGCCAGCATCACCCGCATGCACACGGCGACACCGAGAAAGAGGAAAAACACGGTCCCCAGACTGGTCGCGATGGCATGGCGGGAGTTGACGTAGTTTAAGCCAGCGTGAACTCCGAGCATCGCCACAAATCCAAAGAGCACCCACAGACCGACAACGAGATAGACGGTGTCCTCCCACGTCAGCCAGCCGCGCCAGCCCAGCCACAGGCACAGAACCGTGGGTAAAAGCACATACTCCTTGCAGTTGTAAAAAGTTCCCGCCAGTTTGCCAAAGATAAACTCTTTGGGGGTAATGTCTGAGACCAGGAGGAGATCCAGTGTTCGACCGTCACGTTCCGTCGTCAGAGCGATGACCGCCTGGGTGTTGACGAGGATGAGACTGATCAATAAAACCGGCACCGTGACTGCGGCGACGAGGCCCTTGTTGACCCCCTCAGCAGTTTCCCCATACTGGGCCAGGGTGAAAAAGGCGGCAAAAAAGAGGGCCAGATATCCAATCCGTACGAGAAGGGCGCGCCTTCCGTACGCCCATGTGCAGACCTCCCGCCAAAGTACCGGATTGTCCCACACCTCTCTCTTTTTGCCCGGTGCGGCGTGAAGACGGCTCAATTCTTCCACCGACTTTGCCCCTCGAGCGATTGGAGTTGGAACCGTTGCCTCCTTCACGCCATCCTGGTCCGTTGTCTCGCTTTGAGACGGCCTGGTCTGGGCCTGAGCACTTGTCCCGACAGCGGCGAGAGCTGGCTCGAGCACTTCCGCTTCCTGGGCTGTGGCCCAGTCCTCCTCCGCCGGCTGCCGCCGAGGATCTCGAACTACGTTCCAAACTCGCACTCCGGCAATGGCAATGCCATTCAGGACCAGGAAAGAGACTAGCTCCACGGCAAGAAACCCCGCCCAGCTATATCGTAATATGCCGAGCGCGCCTTCTGCCCGGAGAATCGGGCGAGACGCCTCCAGAACTGCCCGCCAGGGGCTGATCATCACAGCCAGCGACGAGCAGGGTATTCCCGCAAGCGATCGCTCCCCCTGCCAGGCCAGCACCTCGCCGATGCCCAGCCAGAATACAAGCGCGAGAATGGTCAGCGTGATTGCCTGAACGGTCTTTTCCCGCCAGAAAGCCAGAACCGTGCCGATACTTCCGGCGACGAGCATGGCTGCCAAGGTAACGAGGAACACGCGAAAAATCTGGCCGTAAGAAATGCCACCTAAAAGGGCAGCAAAAAGATACACGGGAATTCCACCCACCAAGGTCGTCAGAAGCGTAACAAGGCTGCTGAAAAGCTTCCCCAGAACAAGCTCGGTGTTTGCGAGCTCTGTTACCAGGAGGAGATCGAGGGTGCGTTTGTCTTTTTCCTGACAGACGCTCGAGGCGGCGACCAATGCAGCCGAGAATATTGCCAGGACAAGCTGTAGCGGGCTGGCGATCTGAAACCACGTTTCCCCAAACCGAGCGGCGTCCCCAACATCTCGAATGTACTGCGTGCCGGTGACCACCAGCCATGCCGTGCACATGATTAAGAGGAGAATGGCCGCATAGGCCGTTCTGGCAAGAAAGAATTGCCAGCGGCGGGGACAAACGGCCATTTCGCGAGTTAATATCGGCCCTGCAAACAAAGCTTTCTCCTGGTGCTCCCAATAAGCCTTATGAGGTGTTCACTCCGGTTTCTGCTTCTACTTTAAACCCCTGTCCCCTGCCCCATCTGGGGCCATTGTTCGCACCACCAGTGTGGGGGTCGCCGTGACTGGAAACAACCAACGTCTCACACGCCGGCAATTCGCCGCGCGCAGCACAGCAACACCATCCCGGGGGCGTGTTTCCTTGCTATTTCCGAACTGCTCCTCCGGCCCCCATTTTCTGCCTTCGGTCGACGCTCCCCAACCTCCCATTTTATGTTAGACCGTGCCTGCAAGTCCCGAAAGACAGAGCTGTCGGACCAAAACGAGCCGCAGTATCCGATTGTCCCGAGGGCGGACGCCCCTCAGTGGGGATTATCTTCCTGCAAAGGGGAAAACGTTGGATCGCTTGCCCAAATTAGGGGGAGCGTTTCTCACGGCTCGACTTGCGATGGCTGGCTGGCTTGGTGGGGCTGAATCCGATAACCAACACCACGGACTGTCTCCACCATTTTTCCCGCTTCCCCCAGTTTCTTGCGGAGAGACGCAATGTGCACGTCCACGGCCCGATCGGTTGTCACGAAGGGCTCTCCGTGAACCAGTTCGGCGATTTCCGTTCGCGAAAGTACCCGACCAGCACGGCTGGCGAGAATATCGAGTATTTCAAACTCCGTCCGCGTCAGTTGGATCGACCTATCCCGCACACGCACTTCCCGTCGGGATCTATCGATCGTGATTTCCCCAACGGAATAGCATTCTTCGTCCTGCTCTTTGTCAGGCGTCTTTCGTCTGAGAACAGCGCGAATTCGAGCGATCAACACCTTTGGACTGAATGGCTTAGGAATGTAGTCATCAGCCCCGGTTTCTAATCCCGTCACGATGGCCTGATCCTCTCCTCGAGCTGTGAGCATGATGACGGGAATATTCGCTGTATCGGGCTGACTTTTTAAGCGACGACAGAATGTGAGGCCGTCCATCCCCGGCAGCATCAGGTCCAGAATGACGATGTCGATCGGTCTCTGGCTGAGGAAAGACAAAGCTTCCTCGGCCGAATACGCTGAAACCACGGAAAACCCCGCCCGCGTGAGGTTGTACTGAAGAAGTTCCTGGATGCGAGTGTCATCTTCAACGACCAGAATCTGACAAGTGCTCATGCATCATTTCCCCATGCACAGTCCCGCCAGCAAAAAAACGATCGAAAAGAGGCGTCGTGCGCTGAGCGCTCCACCCTCTGAGTTCCGTTATTTTATCGAGCTGTAACAGCTCAAGTACTGGCGCACGGACATGCTCTGGGTCAAAGTCCTCCTTCTGAAGATCGATCTTCCTGTTTTACGTTATTCCTCCCCCCTTCCGCTGACTGATCCCCAGAAAAGCCGGACAGGGTTACAGCCTTCTCATCTTGTCAACAAGACAAACGAGCGGGAAATACTCCTTCGGCCTGCCGGCCTTTTCTAGGATTCTCGTGTCTCATCGCATCACCGCAGTTACGGGAAGAACGGGTCACTGGGAATCAGCAAGCTCAAACACGGCCTCGATCTCCACTGCAGCACCTAAAGGAAGCGTGGGAGTTCCAAAAGCGGTACGCACGCCGATGCCGCCATCGTTTCCAAATACCTCTGCGAAAAGTTGGCTGCACCCGTTAATAACTGACGGTTGTCCGTGGAATCCGGGAGCCGATTGAACAAGACCGGTGAGCTTGATCAGTCGTTTCACTTTATCAAGGCTGCCTAGATAACTTCTCACGGAAGCAAGAATTCCCAATCCCGCCCAAACGGCGGCCTCTCGCCCTTTATCCTCCGTCATGTCCGCACCCACGGTTCCCCGGATTAACTCGCCGGTGTCAGTGACGGGCAGGTGGCCCGAGGTCCACAGCCAGGTGCTGGTCTGGACAACGGGCCGGTATAAACCTTTTGGCTCCGGCGGGGAGGGAAGCCGAAGGCCATTTTTTTCCAACCACAGTTGCAGCCGCTCTTCGTGGGTCATGGTGTGATGTAGGACGAAATTCTCGGTTTCAAGTCGAGGCGTTCCGGGTTAGTCGATCAGCTTGGTGATGGGTTGTTCCACAATCCCCTGCGCGCCTGCCGCCTTAAGCCGCGGGATGATCTGTCGCACGACGCTTTCGTCGCAAACGGTGATGACCGCCACCCAATCGGGATCAGAAAGGTCGGCCACCGTCGGTTTTTGCAGGGCCGGCAAGATCGCCACTACCTGTGACAGCTTGTTTCGCGGAACATTCATCATCAGGCTGACCTTGCCCTCAGCCGCCATCGCACCCTTAAGCATGAGTACGATGTCCTCGATCTTCTGCCGCTTCCAGGGGTCCTGATAGGCAGCCCGGTTGGCAATAAACCGCGGCGTGCTGACTAGAACTTCCTCCAGAATCCGCAGATTATTGGCGCGCAGGGAACTACCCGTTTCTGTCACTTCCACGATGGCATCCGCCAACCGTGGGGGTTTAACCTCGGTGGCTCCCCAACTGAATTCCACTTTTGCCTTCACCCCGTGACGAGCAAGAAACTGCTCGGTGATGCCCACTGCTTCGGTGGCGATGCGTTTGCCTTCCAAATCTTTCACCGACTGAATGGGAGAGTCCTCGGGAACGGCCAGAACCCATCGGACCGGTCGGCGGGAAACTTTGGAAAATACCAACTCCGCAACTTCCACGACATCCGCTTTCGTCTCGATGATCCAGTCGTAGCCCGTCAGTCCCGCGTCAAGGACGCCGTCCTGAACGTATCGGGCCATCTCCTGGGCTCGGATAAGAACGCACTCAATCTCCGGATCGTCAATCGCCGGGTAATAACTCCGATTCGTGTAAGTAATTTTGTAACCGGCACGACGAAACAAATCGGCCGTGGCTTCCTGAAGGCTACCGGCCGGTAAACCCAGACGCAATACTTGTCCAGACTCAGACATTCCTTCGTTCACCTCGCAGAATGAGCGTTGTTAAAGCTTTGAACCGTGCGAAACTATGCGAATACGGCTTGACCACACACATTCAGGATTTCTGACCGTAAACCTTTTGCGGATCGAAAACCGGCTCGCCCACCGGTTTCAGACCATTGGGAGTGAGTTGTCGATAAAAACAGGAGCGATAGCCGGTATGACACGCTGCCCCACCCACTTGCTCGACTTTGAGAAGGATTGCGTCATTATCGCAATCAATGAAGATTTCCTTGACGATTTGCACGTGCCCGCTCTCTTCCCCTTTGCGCCACAGCTTGTTTCGGCTCCGGCTGAAATAAACCGCCCGGCCGGTGGCCACCGTCTCGGCAAAACTTTCCGCGTTCATATACGCGAGCATGAGGACTTCACCAGTCACGGCGTCCTGGGCGATGGCCGGAAGAATACCCCCGCCGCGACTGAAATCCGGGCCGGCCGGTGGGATCGAATCTGTAGAAGTGGAAGTTTTATCGCTCATCACGTTATTTCCTCAAAGAATCTGGTTGCGAAACGTCACGACCTTGCCATTAGGTTCGACCCAAGCATGCCCGAGGAACCGTGTCAACGGCCTGAACTTTCACGGGGGCTCTGAACGCCATCAAAACCCCCGGAGTCGCTCACGCCGTGCTCCGTCGACCCAGCCGGTGGGACTCCCTGGGCAGCAAACTAATTATTTTACCGGCCTTCACTCTGCCGATAACCGCCGCTCCGCGAAATCACTGGACCCCCCGCCCAAACTGTTTTGCCGGAGATACGCCGTTATAAAGGCATGAGCTGGTTGCTCGTCGGCTACGGTAAAGGGAGTCCCGCGTTCACTGGCTGTCAAGGGATTCTTTGATGTCCCCTCGCCGGACGGGGATAATATCGCTCTCAAATACACCCTGAATCCCCTCGACTGAGTTGTTTTCCAACGTGCACAAAGTCTGCGGACTGTCAATTTGAAAAGCGACACGCTCCCCAGCCCGATTGTTCACAGGATACCAGAAGTACACGTGATTGCGGCGCAACACGACCCCCTCAACGGAGGAGGCTAACCGAAATCCGCAGAGAGCATCCCGCACCAAATTGAACTCGGCTATCGTACCCATGACAGCCGCAAGGCCCGAGTCTTCGCCATCCCTTCGGTTTCCCATGACCAAAACGCCATCGGTGCGGCTTTTGACGCAACCGTTGTGGCGGAGAACATTCCCGAGAGCGTGGGGGAAGAGAAGCGGCAAATCGGCTCGCTCGCCGGTTGTAAGCAGGATGCCGCAGCTCGTCTCGTCCGCCTGAGTTCCCTCCACATGGTTGAAAAACAGGGGACCAATCCCCCGGTTCCACGTCATGGGCATGGAAGAGGCCAGTGTGGTACAGGTGCCATACAAGAAGACTGCCGGTTTTCTTTGCCGGGCCACTTCATTCCCCGACACAATGTTCCCGATGCAGGAGATCCAGAGCTGAATCCCGGTCATGCCGTTGACTGTCCGATTGTTGACGATGTGGTTTTCGAAAAATGCGGTGGAAATCACCACCCGGCTACCCGGCGGTGGAACGACTCGCCACGGCGAGGCCAGACGGTAGGTCGTTTGATCGCGGGCGACAATCCGCCGGGTCTGGCCCCAACCGGGACCGTCAAGCACGATAACATAATATTCTGTGAGCACCGGCTCCCGATCGTTCTCTTTCTCCGGTGGCCAATACGGTGTTTCCCGGCCTTTATCATCACGCGGAAGATCCTCGCGTTTGACGTCGCCCAACCATTCTTGTGGTGTGTCCTTTACGAAGGATGGTAACGTCACTCGATCAACGTCCGCGCCCGCAATCGGGCCGAAATACGCCACGCGCTGGCAGGCTTCAAAAAGAATCATCTCGCCCACGTTCTGGTCGGTTCCCGCAACCCCTCCGAAGACTGCCCGCTCCTCACGGTTCCCCGCGATCCAGTTGTGCGTGACGGAGCCCCGCCCGGTGGATAGCCAGATCATGCGTCGCCCCGTGGGGCCACCTCCTTCACTCCCCGGTGGAACGGCGCAGACATTGCCTTCGATGATGCACTCCTCCACTGGCTCATTTCGGCCGTTAATGTAACCCTCTGCATTCCCGCCCCAAAGTGTGACGCTGACCAGGCGATTCTCGGAGAGGTCGCACTGCCTCACCCCCGATAGAAAGAGGGGAGATCGGGCCCACAACTCGCAGCCTTTGACCACGGCACCGAACGCATGAAACAGCCGGACCCCACAGTTCTCAGCCTGTTTTCCTTGACAATCCCGCATCTCGACGTTTTCCATGCGGCAGTTGTAAATCCATTGAGGAAACTCGGGATGACGAACGACAATCCCCAGGTTGGTCTGGATACTTCCCAACACCGTCAGATTACGCACGGAAGCGCCGTCACCGGCCAGCCACACGCACGCCTTTTCGGCACCAGGTAAGCTTCCCTCCTTGGTTTGAAAGTCAACCACGTCTTCTCCCTGGAGCACGACCAGGTGCGGCCCGGAGACGGGAAATTCGCCTTCCTGGGGTTGCCAGGACGGATCATCCGTGAAGACAAACGCGTCGATGTGAATCCCGCCTCCCTGTTCGTTTTTCCATTTGAGGACATGTTCTCCCGCGGACGCCGTGAGTGTAGCGGAAAGACTCCATCGGAACGTGCCGAAACTTCCCGTGTTCGGCAGATTCTCCAGACGAACGGGAGGATTGTCGTCGAGAGTGAGCGTCATTCTGCCCGAGACTCCCGGCTGTCCCCAGGGCGACATGTCCGTGGCGTAGCGCAACCACACGTGCCAGTCGCCCGCCCGAGGGAATGTCACCTTGTACACCATGGTGTCGCCGGGAGTGTGAACCGCGGCAGGCCCCTGATTCCACGCACTGCCCTGAAATTGGGCGAACTTGACGGCGGGGCTTGACGGTGCTTGAAGGATCGTCCGGCCCTTCCCTTGCCCATTCACAGTCACCCCAGCGGGAATCACCAAGGTTCCAGAAAGCGTGTATCGGCCCGCCGGTAACGTCAGGATGCCTCCGCCTTGCGCACCCAAAGCATTGACTGCGGCCTGAATGTCTGTCCCGGTAAGCTGTATCCCTGTTTGGGCTGGTGCCTGTGCCTGCACCTGAATGGTTATTGGATCGCTCCATCCCCACTGTCCCCCGGCACCGGCGTGAATTCGAAGTTGATACCGCCCCGGGGCAAGATCATCGGGCAGACGGAGTGTGGCCGAGTATTTCCCCGAAGACAACGAAGGCAACCACGACCCACTTCCCGATTCGGACTCAAGATAGGCGAACACTTCTGCAAAATGGGGTCGCCTGCCGATGTTCCGGCCAAACACCCGCACGGTGCCGCCGGGAGTGCACGTGCGGGGATAACACCACCACAATTGTGGGCGGTTGAGAACCAAAGGCTGCGATCGGCCATTGGCATTTTCAACCCATACCACGAACGGCCCATCATAGGCGCGTTCGGGGATTGTGGCGGCCAACATCTTGCCAGTGCAAAACTGAATTTTGGGACGAATTTCCGCTCCATCTTCCCGATTGGGGCTCAATCCCCACATAAAAACGTTTTCGGTAAGGCCTTCGCCAACCAGCAGGAAGGTTTCGTCCGGACCTGCATCATCCGTCCACGAGGAAATGACAGGCACGCCCGGGCCCGACTTGCCTTCGGGCACCCTGTACGCTGGCCCCGGCGGTGGAGGCAACTCCGCCGGTAAAGGAAACGATATTCCAGCAAAGAAAAATGCCAGCAGGATCGAGAATCGTGCCATGGCAGGATTTCGGTGCGGTCGTGTGCGAGTACGAATGTTCACAGCCTCTGGAATGACGATCATTATTTCTGGAATGATGGAGTGTTGCAATGATTTTCTGCCGATAGTATGCGACTTTAGGGCAAAAGCTATTGACGGGACTGGCTGGGCCCCACTTCAGCCATTCAGCTCCATCGCTTCCTCCCAGTGTGCATACAACGATTGAAGTTTTTGCTCCAATTCTTCAAGCTCCTGTTTGAGCCGCTTCACCCGATCGCCGTGGCGATACGTTTCCGGCTCGCTGAGTTCGCGGTGAATCTCTTCGCGGCGGGCCTCGTGCTGGAGAATGTCCGCCTCGATATCCTCCACTTTGCGATAGGGGAATCGTCTCTTTCGCTTTCCTGAACCTTCGCCGCGATCGTCAGCGCGTTTGCTGGGCCTCCTGACTTGGGATTCGTCTGGAGCCGTGTCCTTTATCTTTTGTGCGGACTCCGCACGTCGGGCATCCGCGAGGGCCTGGTACATTGCGTAATTTCCATGGATCACCCGCACCTCGGCCCCCTCGAAAACGAGGAGGTGATCAGCCACCTGATCGATAAAATAGCGGTCGTGACTGACGAAGAGAACGGTGCCGTCAAAGCGGCGTAGCGCCTGTTCAAGGGCATCGCGTGCCCAGAGGTCGAGGTGGTTGGTCGGCTCATCCAGAACGAGAAAATTCGCTTTGGCCGCGGTCAGTCGCGCAAGTGCCACTCGACAGCGTTCACCCCCGCTCAGGTTCCGGACGGGCGTGAGGGCACGGTCCCCTGTGATACCGAATTTTGCGAGAAGATCTCGACGCTTTTGCTCGACCAGGTCGTCACCGACGATTGAAGTGGGGAGAACCGCGTCCATGGCGGGTAGATCGGGAGGTAGACATGTCAGATGCTGGTCGAAATAGCCCACTATGACATTGTGCCCTCGAATGACACGCCCCTCATCGGGCTCGACTTCTCCGAGCAGGCACTTCAGGAGAGTACTCTTGCCGCATCCGTTAGGGCCCAGGATACCCCATCGCTGACCACGCGCGATTTCAAAGGTAAGTCCCTTAAAAAGCGGCCGTCCAAAACTCTTGCCGAGGTTTTCGACTCTCAGCACGATATCGCCGCTTCGTTCTGCAGCGGGAAACTGGATCGGCGGCGCGGTGATTTCCCGCGGCGGTTCAACAAGCTCAATCCGTTCCAGCTTTTTGCGGCGATCCTGAGCCTGAGCTGCCTTCTGGCCGTAGTGATGGCGCCGGATGAACTCCTCTGCCTTTTCAATTTCTTCGAGTTGCTTCTCGTAAGTCCGCCGGGCGACCAGAAGCCGTTCCTCTTTTTGACGACGGTAGGCAGAAAAATTACCTGGAAATGTCTCCACCGTTCCGCGAAAAAGTTCCAGTGTCCGAGTTGTAACCTTGTCGAGAAAGTACCTGTCGTGGGACACGATGATCATTGCGGCACGGTGGTTTGCGAGAAACTCCTCCAGCCAGCGCGTGGCCTCAATGTCGAGATGGTTGGAGGGCTCGTCGAGGAGCATGAAATCCGGTTCGGAGAGCAGGAGCTTCGCCAGCAAAAGTCGGTTTTGCTCGCCGCCACTCAGTTCGCAGGCAGGTCGGTCAAAGAAATCAGGCCCCAGCCCCAGACCTACCAGAATTTGCTCGATTTTATGGTCTAGGTGATAAGCGTTGAGCCGGTGGAGTTCTTGTTGAAGTCGGTCGAATCGGGCTGCCAGTCGGGCACGCTCGTCGGGGCGCTGGATCTCCGCCAGAAGAGCCGCCGTTCTTTCGGCTTCGTGTTGCAACTCGAGCAAATGTTGCAGAGCACTCTGGGCCTCCTCCCACACGGTGCGGCCGGGCAAAAACTCCGCATGCTGCTCCAGGTATCCCAGACGGATGCCGGTGGTGATTTGGCACTCTCCCCCGTCGGGTGATTCGAGACCCGCAATGATTTTCAAGAGTGTCGTCTTGCCCGACCCGTTGGGTCCGACAAGGCCGGCCCGATCTCCGGCGTAAAGATCAAAGGTGACTCCGTCCAGGACTGGATTGGGACCAAAGTATTTTCGGATGCCTTCAACGTGCAGAACTTGCATGATGACATGGCCAAACTGATGCCCTCAGGCGGACATTTCCGGAAGAGCCCCTCTTGAGGCAGTCTGACGCGCCATGAATGAGCGCGGAACGGACAGCGGCTGCCGAAAGTCTTTACAATCCCACGATATTGTAGCCGCAGTCCACGTGAAGGATCTCCCCGGTAATTCCGCTTGACATTTCACTGAGGAGGAAAACAGCGGTGGAGGCTAGCTCATGGAGGTCCACGTTTCGCCGTAACGGGCTTTTATGTGCGGCGTGCCGCTGCATCTCATCGAATCCCGCGATTCCGGCAGAACTGAGAGTCCGCACCGGTCCCGCGCTGATGGCGTTGACGCGGATATTTTTCGGCCCCAGGTCCCAGGCCAGATATCGGACACTGTGTTCCAGCGCCGCTTTGCAGACTCCCATGACGTTGTAGCCGGGCATCACTTTTTCCGCGCCGAAGTAGCTGATCGTCAAAATGGAGCCGCCGCTTTCCATGAGCCCTCGCGCGGCACGGGAAACCGCCACCAGGCTGTAGGCCGAAATGTCCATCGCGACGTGCCAGCCCTGGCGGGTTGTCTCCACGTAAGGATTCCGCAGCTCGGCTGGTGGCGCAAATGCCACTGCGTGGACGACTAAATCGAGCTGGCCGTACTGATCTTCAATCGCCGAAAACACGTTCGCGATGTCGTCATCAGACTGTACGTCGCAGGGTAGAAAGACTTTGGGTTGATGGGCCTCGACCAGCCGGCGAACGCGGCGTTCGTTGGATGGACCCGGCAGGTGCGTGTAGGCCAGCTCCGCGCCCTCGCGATGGAGTGCCTCAGCGATGGCCCAGGCGATGCTCCGGTCGTTGGCCACACCCATGATCAAACCGACTTTGCCACTGAACAATCCCATGGTTGTCAGCATCCCTTACAAATTTCCGGAGTTGGATACAACTGTCGTACAGCAGGAAAACTCATTCTTCTTTGTCCCTCCGGAAAGCAGGATGTGATCTTTTAAGGAAATCTCCTCGGCCGACAATTATTGCCCGTTTAAAGAATCTTCGTTGATCGTAGCCTGTTCCGACCGGAAGCGGCCCGCTGTTGCATTTCACGGTTTTCATGCGAGAGCCGGGACTGGGCCCGCCAGCACATCGTACTCTTCCAAAGGTGCCATGTCTCCCGAGAGGACCTGCCGACACTTGGCCTCGAGTTCGGGGAGACGATGTTCGATATAGCGGCGAGCGACGCGACGCTTGCGTTCGTTGGCGGTAGCCTGCCCCAGCAGGAGATGGCCCACGATGCAGATGATGGCGGAATCCACCAATCGGCGCCCCGCCAAATCGAGATAGGTGGTGGACTGCGTCTTGGTGAACTGAATTGCCTCCTGGACGCGCTTCCGCGCTTCGATCAACTCATTCCGCAAATCATCAAGGAGTTTGTCGCCATACACCCTGTTTTCGAAATCAGCGACGTAACTTTCAAACGATCCGGAAGCTACGCCGCGTACGGCGGCCACGATTTGGAGTTGGCTGGTCCCCTCATAAATTGTGGTGATCCGGGCATCCCGTAAATAGCGCTCCGCCGCGTAATCCTTCATGTAACCCGATCCCCCGAGGACCTGGATCGCATCGTTGGCCACCTGGACGCACATTTCCGAAGCGTAGTACTTGCTCATCGGGGTGAGCATGCCATTGATGCGTTTCAGCGTCCGGGCCAGTTGCTTCCGCTCTTTCTGTTCGTCTTTGGGAAGATCGGGCACGGTTTCCAGGATTCGCAGATTGTTGTTTTCCAAATCACAAATGCGGCTTGTTTCGTACGTGAGCGCCCGGGCGGCTTCGATGGCAATTTTCATTTCAGTGACCATCTCGGCCACCGCGGGGAGACGCTCGATCGGCCCACCGAATTGTTGACGTGTGTGCGCGTACACCCGGGCCAGGCGAAAAGCAGCTTCCGCGATTCCCAGGGACTGGGCGGCGATTCCTACCCGGGCACCGTTCATCAGCGCCATAACGTAAGTAATCAGGCCGCGCTGACGTTCGCCAATGAGCCGCGCGGGCGTATCGTCGAACACAAGCTCGCAGGTCGGACTGCCATGGATTCCCAGCTTTTCTTCCAGGTGCCGGACACGCACCCGCTCGTTCCGCTCGGTGATGAAAAGACTGAGTCCCCGGCCGTCCTGGATGTCGGGTTCACTTCTGGCCAGGACGAGCAAAATCTCACCACAGCCGTTGGTGATAAAACGTTTGACACCATTGAGTCGCCACTGTCCCGTTTCGTCCTGATATGCGCGGAGACGCACAGCCTGCAGATCGCTTCCCGCATCCGGTTCGGTCAGAACCATGGCCCCCGTAACTTCGCCCCGGGCAAACCGCGGAAGGACCTCATCTTTGATGTCATCTGATGCGAATGCGTTGATGGTCTCCGCGATGCCCTGGAGCCCAAACAGGTTCATGAAGGAGGCGTCTGCGCGGCTGACAATCTCGGTGGCCATTGTGTAAATGAGATTCGGACAATTCAGACCACCGTACTTACGCGGGAGGGTGAAACCCATGAGATCAGCCTGGGCCATGCGGCGAAGATTTTCCCGAACCAGGGGGTGGAGCGTGACGGTGCCGTCCTCGTTGAGTTTGTTTCCTTCCCGGTCGATCTGCTCCGCATGCGGCGCGATGATATCGGCGGCAATCTGGCCGACAATTTCCAGCACCCGCCAGTAATTGTCCACCGCATCTTCTTCATCGATGGGGACATAATCCGCATCGCCGTTGGCGGCATACGCCTCTTGCAGCCGCGCCAGTTCCTTCAGATCGATGTGCCGGAACAAAAACTGGATGTCTTCGTTATCCAGAAAGTAGTTCCCCACAGATGATTCTCCCGTTTACCAATTCCCGAAAGCCGCTTCTGAATTGCGATTGAAAACCCAGCCAGTTGTATCCTTGCCCGTTGGTGCCTCCACACGAACAATATCAGCTCACCTTCGTCGTTCACGAAGGGCTTTGATCATCATCGGAATGACCTTTTTCAGATCACCCACGATCCCGTAATGGGCAATGGAGAAAATCGGGGCGTTTGGATCGATGTTGATCGCGATGATTTTGGCAGACTCTTCCATTCCTGCCCGGTGCTGGACCGCACCAGAAATGCCGGCGGCAATATAGAGGGCAGGCCGGACAGTGGTCCCCGTCTGGCCAATCTGGTGCTCCTTGCCGATAAAACCGCTATCCACCGCCGCACGGCTTGCCCCCACGGCTCCTCCAATCGCTCCCGCCAGCTCATGGATCAGCCGAAAATCCTCTTTGCTCCCCACTCCCCCACCGCCCGCAACGATGACTCGGGCGCTCTTCAAGTTCACCTTCCGCGGTTCGATATGTCTTTCAATGAGCCGCAAGGCCAACAGCGATTCGTCGATCTCCACTTTTTCATCGATGATTTCGCCATTGCGGGAGGGATTGGGCGGTAGCAGCGGCATAACACCTTCCCGAACGGTGGCCATTTGCGGCCAGCGGTCGTAATTGACAATCGTGGCGATAATATTGCCCCCGAACGCCGGCCGAATTTGCAGAAGCAGATTGCGATGGACTTCCTTTGTTTTCGGGTCGGTGACATCGCTGATTTGGAGATCCGTGCAATCCGCGGTCATTCCTGCCTGAATGGCCGAGGCCACACGCGGTGCCAGATCCCTTCCCAGGGGAGTTGCCCCGTAAAGCACAATCTGTGGTCGGTATTTTTCAATCAGGGTGCAGAGGACCCGGGCATAGGGGATTGTCTGGAAATGGGCCAATCGCGAATCTTCCACGACATACACGCGATCAGCGCCATGCGCGATGAGCTTGCTCGCGAGAGGGCGAATCTGGTGTCCCGGAAGAACCGCTCCGACGGGTACTTTCAGTACGTCAGCGAGTTGCCGTGCCTTGCCGCAGAGTTCAAGCACAACATCGTGCAACGAGCCGTCTTCCTGCTCCGCAAAAACCCAAACTTCTCCTTGGCGATTTGGTGCGATCATGATTGAAACCGTTTCCCTGAGTACACACTCCCGTTGGCTGATCTTTTAGCTCTCTCTTTCTCGGTATCTAATTCGGCGGTCACCTGGCTACCTTTAATCCGCGGATTTTCAGGCGATCACCTGGCTTCTGGCGGGTGGAGGTTTTTACTGTTTATCCAAGGGTCCGGTCCACAACCAGTTCGTCGATCAGACGGCGGATTCCTTCCTCGGTCGGCGGAATATTTGTGAAGCCTTTCTTGGTCAGGACAATGGCCTGGACACGATAAACCTTGGTAGGCGAGCCTGGCAGACCACAACGATTGAGGTCCGCGTGAATATCATCGAGGCTCCATTGCTCCATCAGCAGCCCCTGCCGGGCCAATTCTTGTTTGCGCCGCTCAACGGCGTCCAACAGCTCCTCGTCCGAGACCTGGCCCAGGCTGGCCTTCACTTCAGCCTCAATCTCCGCGGGAATACGAGCCCGCTTGTACCGCATCACTTTTTTCGCGGCTGGAGGCCGCGGCTGATTGGCCCCCCCGATCACCGTAAACAGGACGGGCAGTTTGACCTCCACAACTTCCCAACCCCGTCCCACATTTCGGCGCACTCGGGCGGTTCCGTTTTCAATGCAGTCGATCTTTTCGAGGTAGGTCACCTGGGGAATGCCAAGCTTTTCCGCGATTTGGGGGCCCACCTGGGCGGTGTCACCATCGATGGCCTGCCGACCGCACAGGACGATGTCAAACCTGCCGATTGTGCGGATAGTCTGAGCAAGAATGTAACTCGTGGCGAGGGTGTCGGACGCGGCCGCCCGGCGATCCGTAATCAGGATGACTCGGTCGGCACCCCGGTAGAGGCAATCGCGAAGAACCTCTGCCGCTTTGGGAGGTCCCATGCTGATCGCCGTGACGGTTCCGCCGTAGCGGTCACGGATCTCCAAAGCGGCCTCCAAAGCATTAAGGTCTTCCGGGTTGAAAATGGCGGGCAATGCGGCACGATTGACCGTGCCGTCCTCCTTCATGGCCTCAGCAGTGATGTTCGCGGTGTCGGGAACCTGTTTGACACAGACGACGATGTCGTATGGCACAGCGCGATTCTCCCAGACGTGTTATCCCCCCGAAAGCGTCGATCGTTACTAGTCTCGCGTAGTATTTTCTGGACCTATCCTTTTTGACCCATAATTTGGCAATTGGAAGGAGCACCCGTTCTAGCTTATTTCGGGCAAAATGGCTCCCGGCTCCGGGTAATCCGCCCAACTTTAGGGGCATAAGATGCCAGATTGCCAAAATGCCTATTGTAGCGAAAGAGCGAAAACTGCGGAACGGCACCTTTTGGAGGCAACCCCCACAATAGAAGGGTATGATTGTGCAGAATCGAGGCAATCGCAAGCTGGATTTTCGGCCCGTCATCCTGAATAGGGATGTTTCCATGGGGCCCGATACTCTCGCTTGAGGAGCTTCTCCGCCGCCGGATTATCCACGATGGTGCCTTTGGCCTCGTCCCAGTGGACGACCGAATCGCTCTCATAAGCGATCATCGCGAGTTTCACAGTGACGGTGGAGCGGTATCCTTCCTCGATCGGACAGGCAGGCTGACGTCCTTCTCGAACGGCCGTCAGAAAGTCTCGCATGTGTTCCAGACCGGCATCGGTCGCGGGGGTGTATTCCTTGCGATCGGCGTTTTTGCCGTTGGGTATCACGACCCATCGGTTGTCTGTGACGAACACTGTGGCCTTGGTGCCAAAGAAGAACACGCCGTTATTGACTTCGGGGGTGTACTCCTCAGCACCCCATAAGCGGTGCCGCCACACGAGCGGTCCCTCAGCAAATTCAAAATGCGCGGTGAGCGTATCAGGTGTGGTGATGATCCCCTTGAGCTTGTAGATTCCTCCGGTAGCGGCGACCTTGTGGGGCGTCATGAGATTCAAGATCATCCGCGTGGCATCCACCAGGTGAATACCCCAGTCCACCAGATGCCCGTGGCCGGTTGTTCTTTCCAGCCTCCAGTTGAAATGGCCCACCTGCTCGCTGTACGGAATGAGCGGCGCTGGACCGCACCAGAGGTTCCAATCCAGGCTGGGCGGGGGATCTTTAGGTGTGGGATCTTTGGTTCCAGCGCGATAATGAATCTGCGCATCAACCTGGATGATATCTCCAGCGTCGCCGCCTTTGATGAAATCCCGCACCTGTCGAAAGCTGGCGTGCTGTCGTCTTTGAAAACCGATTTGGACAATACGTCCGCTATCCCGTACAGCCTTCAAAAGTGCTTGACATTCGCGAATATCATAGGCGAGCGGTTTTTCACAATATACATGGAGTTTCCGATCCAAAGCCGCCAGCAGGTGAAGGGCATGCCAGTGGGGCGGACTGGCAATGATCACCGCGTCAAGGTCGGAATTATCGAGCATATCCTGGTAGAGCTTGAACGTCTTAGGACGCGTGCCCTGGAGTTGCTCCAGTTCCGCGGCGGATTTTTCGAGATGTTCCGAGTCCACGTCGCAGATGCTGCTGATGACCACGCCGCCCGCCTTCAGCGCGGCACGCGCATCAACCATTCCGTACCAACCCACCCCGATAACGCCCAGTTTGAGGGGCGACTCCACTCCCGCATGCACGGATTTCATGAAAAAGTTGGGGATGGTGGTGGCAGCAGCAATTACGGAGCCACTTTGGAGAAATGCACGACGCGTTGTTTTCATAGGTATTCCCTCCAGTTAACAGATGCCTTACCAATGATCGGTCTGTTTATCGGTCCTGGCCCGGCTCGGCAGTACGGTATTCGTACGCCCCAAGATCGATGCCCTTTCCTTGAGGTCTGTGGACACCCAGGATGTCAATGCTGGGTGCCAGCTCCGCCGTACCCGCGTCGATGGCGGGGCAATCTGGCCGGAGACGCATGTCATACCGGTTCGGGTTGAGGAAGAAATCTTCAGGGCGTTCCACGACCAAATTGTGATCCACAGTCATATTTTCGCCGCGAACGTCCAGTGCACTGGCCAAATTGTTTCGCACCACGCAATCTCGGGAGGGTGTGCCGTTTTTGTGGTTCCCGATGCGGATGGCGGCCGGTCCCGGACGATAGGCGTTGGGATCGATCACCGTGTTGTTGACAATTTTGCAGCGCACCGCACCACCCAATGTGATGCCATGATAGTGGTCCACAACCACCACGTTGTTTTCGATGAGCCAGTCTTCGTACATGCCGTCAAAGCATCCGATGCCCTGAAGAGTACCTCGATGGGGTTGCTGGGGATCTTCGTAATTGATGATGATGTTGCCGCGCAGGACGACGCCTTTTACCACGCCAGTTCCCACACCGCCGGGTCCCACAGACCAGCTTTGAAAACCATCGTCGTGGTTCGCATTAACGTCGTAACAGTTTTTCACAATGTTGTACTGGAACACCGTGTGATCACCCAGTCCCCGGAGGCCGTCGCCTGCGAAGTTTTCCACAACATTTCTTTCCACAAGGCAGTGCACCCCGCTCACTGAAATCCCGAAATTGACGTTTTTGAGGTAATTGCCCCGAAGTGTAATCCGTGGCCCATCGGCGAGAATCCCATCGCAGGAAAGGTTATTCCAGTCGTCCGCTGTCCAGCGTGAAGTGTCGGCAGCGGATTGAAGATGACAATTTTCCACCACAATATCGTGAACTGGTCCGCGCCAACCGTGCGATTCCAGGCGGATCAAGACGCGCGGCCTCTCCCCTTCCCCGTATTCCGGACTTACATGCAGACCTCGTAGGATCCAGTGACAACCCGACTGAATGTGGATGCGTCGAAACCGGGGAGTGTGGCCGGGTTCAGCGGCAATCGTGATCGCGCTGGGATTGTAATACCCTTGAATGCGGAGTTCACCGAAATCACCAGTGCGAAGGTAGATGGTGTCCCCCGGTTTTACAGGAGCGCCGGGATTTCTCGGGACGAGTTTCACTCCCTCCCGATACGGCAAGGATTCCCACGTCTGAGACTCGATCAGGCCTCTGTCGAACAGTTCCTGGAGGCTCTTCCAGGGGCGTTCCTTACTTCCATCGTTCTCCGAACGGCCCTGAACGGGGTCAACATAAAACTCGGCACCGTGCAAGGAAGTTACGGAACCGAGGGCCGTCATTGCGAATGCGAGTAAACAGGTTCGGAAAAGCCGACCTGAAGGTTGCATGGAAAAATTCCCTGTCGCTGGACTTAATTCTGTTTTCATTACCATCATCCTCGATTACTTTTCGATGGAAAGATTGCCCAGATTATATGGAGGCATTCTGTCCTGGCCAATCACCCCCAATTGCGACTTATCTCCACTTTCCGCGTGGCGACAGAAAGGGGGCGGACCTCGCTGTCGGTGGGCACAACGAGCGTAGCGCTCCGATCCTTTGGAGGGATACACTTGGCCCGTTTGCTCTCCAAGGTTGGATAATCGACTTCACCGATCGGACTCCGTCTGCTCAATTCAGTTCTGGCTCAAATGCAGGGTCAACACCTAAATTGCGCCGACAGCACATTGAGACCCTGGCGTATCACGAATTCTTAAAAAAACTATGGTGGCTCAAACGCTGAAGCGAGATTCACTTCGTGTGTCCGATCTGGTGGCCGATTGCAGGGATGTTCGCTCAGGCGGAGCAGATTGATGGGCCGGCCAGATGATTTTCCGCGTCGTTCCCATGTTGCCTGCATTTTTGTTGCGGAAAACCGGCGAGTGATCGCTCGGAATCAGGGAGTATTCTGTGCAGGAGAAGACCGGTTCGGCTTAGCCGTTTCATTGGCATTACCAGATGCCGGTTGAACGTTTTGGGCCAGGATTGGGAGTGGGTCATAGAGGGGCATATGTCGGTAGTATACCTCGAGCGTACAGATTGCTAGTGCTGTGGTGTAGATGCGACCTCCCTGTCGGCCGTAGCGCTCCGTGGGGTCCCAGCTTCCCGCCAGCGATCCAGTTTTCCGCTGGGTGGGCAAAAGCGTCGCTTTCATGGCCTCGTTCCATTTACGCCAGAAATCTCCGCCCATATTGTGCATCACCTGAGTGGCATAGTAGATGTAATAGAACCAGGGCTGAGAAGTATCGAGCTTTTTGGGGGACGGGAGGTTTTCCAGGAGATAGTACGCCCCCGCTTTCATTCCTCGGTGTTCCCTTGGCCAGCCCAGATATTGGCGGCACAAAAGGGCTTCAGCGGTCATAGTGGGAGTTGCGGCATGCCCCGGCCGATAGGCGTAGCGGCCGCCATATTGATCCGTTTGTGCTGAATCGAGGTACTGAGAGGCTTTGTAGAACACGGTGTCCGGTACGCGAAGATACGCCATCTTTCCGCTGCGGAGGGCCATCAATTGCCAGCCCAGTACGCTCGTATCTCCTTCCTGTCCAGGTTCATAGCGCCACCCGCCCGCCGGATGCTGAGCGCGAATGATAAAATCGATCGCTTTTTGCGCAGGTTCTCGCAGTTGCGGGTCCTGAGTCATCGCGTAGGCTTCACAGAGGACCAGGGCCGCCTGTCCGTGCGCGTACATGTCGCCAATGCCGTTTCCCCGCAGGTCACCATCGGGTCCTTGGTGACTGACAAGCCAGTTAAGGCCCTTCAAAACGACCTGGCGGTATTCCCCCTGGATGTGTGTCTGACCGGCTCCCAGAAAAGGCAGCAGGGCCAGAGCGGTGGCAGCCACGTCAGCCTGCTGGCCGAGTCCGTCTTCATCACCGGAGGCCCCGGGCGCCAAATGGAAGGCGTGGAGCGACCAACTCCCGTCGGCATTCTGATGTTTGGCCAGCCATCGCAGTCCGCGGGCGACGGCGGCTTCGGTTTCGTTCGTTCCGCCCTGTTCAGCCAGGAGCCGTGATCGCACTGACGGATCCCGACCCGCAAATATGGCGGCCACCGGCCGGGAAAGAAGGACGTCGCTGAGGCGATCTGCTACCGCGGCCATGGGAAGAGTGGGTTGCAGCGATTCCCCCAGCGAATCGGGGGCAAACTGATCCACGATTCCCACATCCTGCTCGGCGGGCAGGTGGACGTCGGTCACCAGCCCGGCCTCTTCGAATTCGTTCGGGAGATGCTCACGCTCTTCCAGCAACCCTTCCTCACCAGGGCTGTCTCGATAGTTGATCGAAGTCGAAAGCGTGATGGCCGGCGGAGGCAGGCCTCCTGGCGCGGCCAGCATTCCCAGAAGCAGGAATGCGACCAGATGAAACACGAGACTGATCAGCCAGGCAGGGGCGTCGTCCCAAATGACCTGCCAAAGGCTGCGAACTTTCCGCGGCGCTATCGATTGGCGGAGAAACTCCCGTCGCTCCTCAGCCTGGCGAGAAGGGGAGCGCATCGGCTGACCAGCCGATTTCGGCACCTCTGCCGTCCAACGCGGAGGCGTTGGAACCTTGGGCCCTTGTCCAGTGCTCCTGGCGCGAAGCGAAGGTTGGATAGAGCGGGCGGCCTGTTGCACCTGTTGGAGCCGTTCTGCTTCCCAAAGCTGGAGCAGGCGAATCGCTTCCGCTTCCTGCTCCTCTGTCAGCTCCACGCTGGCCCCGCACCGCCAGCAGTCCGCCAACCGCAACCACAGCCGAATCGACATGGGTGCCCCGCAATCGGGACACGCACAAGCCAGAACCCCACCGTCCAGCCATATTTGGCCAGGTTGCAGGGACGAGCGGCTTTCGTGGCTCGGGGAGCCCGTCTCCACACCTGACGGGGACTCCGCTAAAGGCTCCGAGTTTTGAGAAAAATCCCGCATCGGACCAGGTGGCAATGTCTCATCGATAGGGCATCGGAACGCCTTCCCTAATCGTCATTGTATCAGCCTGAACGAAAAAACCCACGTTTTTCCTTCCTCTTTGACGCAAGCCTGCCGTTTTTTGTGAGTCTGGCACTTTCCCGCCGGGAGAGGCGAAACACGTATCGAATCCTCTCTGACGAACCCGCTGGAGGTTGTTTCGTTTTCCCGCCGAATTGGCCAAAATAGAAGCGAACTCCGCGCTGGGGAGTCTCTGGCTGGGTGGAAGATTGGGAGTTCTGCGGGGATCTCGCGAACTCTAGCTGTCAAGCATGTGATGCCAAAATGAACCTGAGCTGGATTGTTGACGATCCCACTCCTGTGGTGGTCATTATTGTGATCGTGGAGGCGATCCTCGGCCTTTTCTTTGTTGCTACCGTTCAGAAGCCTTTCCTGTGGGGGATGGGTGGAGCAGCCGTGGTGCTGGGGCTGGTGCTCCTGGCCGACTACCTTGTAATAACGGACCGGGAGGCCGTCGAACAGACGATCCGTGAAGGTGTTTCCGCCCTCCGCGACAACGATCTGGAACGGGTCCTGACGTTTCTCTCCCCCTCCGCCGTCAAGACGCGGGAAAGAGCCATTTGGGCAATGAACCTCGTCCGCTTCACCGGGATTCACATTTCCGATTTGAAGATCGAGGTCAATCCCCGGACGAATCCGCCCACGGCAGAAGCACGTTTTTTTGCGGTTTTTCGCTACGAATTTCGGGAGAAAACAGCGGAACACATCTACGAAGCCTACGCGGCCCGATTTACCGTCATCTTTGAAAAGGTCAACAACCGCTGGCTCCTCACCGACCACTACGAGTACGAAGCAGCCCGACTGTAGTACACGCTCACCCGCGGGTTGCGCGGGGCGTGCCGCTCTAACGGCCGAGTTGGTCCGCAGACTTCTGGCGGTCGGCCACCTTGTCGACGAGAAAATCCTCAGTAAATCGGGTGCGGTAGTGAAAGCTGCTTGCCGGTCCCTGGAAGCCGACAACCTGCCGATCTACCTCGATTTCCTGGGAAAGAATGTGTCCGGCCGTCACGTCGAATTTGATGGTCCCTTCACTCAATCGTTGGACGAGCTGAACTTCCACTTCGGGGTCATCGATCGGCGTCAGAACCTGGGTTTTTACCTCAATTGTGGCCACGTCATTCTTCACAGACACAAGCGTGAACTTCTGCTGCACTTTGACCTTTTTGACTGTTCCATTGCGCAGCGGCACCATGATTTCATCGGGGAAAGTCCACGATTCACCAATGGCCACGGGCTCTTCCGGGAATGGGACTGTCAGGTAGCCATGGGTCTGGAAGGCATCGGGTTCCAGTTGTTCTCTTTCAAGGACATGGCCGCGGGAATCCAGCGTGATCCTGGCAAGCGGCTTCCCCACCGTTTTGGCGACGTCCTCAAATCCCAGCGGTGGATCCTGTTTCTCACGGGTTGAATAGCGAACCTCGGGACGCCCCCCGATGCGATGTGTCATGTCCACGTCATCCACTTGCAATTGAAAAGTCACCGTTCCGTCTGGCCGCCGAGAAAGCACTTTCCATGTTTTAACTGATTGCGTTACCGTCTCGGCTGTTTGTTCTGTTTGCGTCACAACCGTGCGAACGCTCGCTCTGTGGACGACCCGCCAGCGAAGCTCCTCACCGGGCTGAAGACTGTAACGGAGCCGATAGCGACCGGGTTGAGAACTCGACGGTTTTTCCGATTGATCCGCGGCCCAAAGCCTCCCCAGACCCGGTACTACCAAGCAAACTACAAACGCACTCATTAAGACATGGTGTTTTCTAATGAACATGATGACGTCCCTGTCGCTATCGTGGCAACAAACAATCCGAGCCCACGCGATACGACCGCGCTCACGTTTATGACTCCGGTTTGTAGCCGTGCATTGTCAACGGCCGCGGCGTAGATCGCCACTGTTATAAAAGCAGAACGCTCGGTCGCAAAGGTCAATTTTTTGGAAATCCCCCTCACCTGGAAATTTGGGATTCTTGAGGAAAAGGCGCAAAGTTTTGCGGGCGGTTTCAAAAGGTAGGAAAGCGATAATTCCATCGCTTCGAGAAGCGTGACCACCGGAGCTAAGCTTTGCGGATTACTTCCTGTCCCATCGGGCGTGATTCTGGGGAGTCGCTCGCGCTTCCGCGAATGCCGCAACGGCTGTCAGGAGATGTTTTCGATCGCTGGCACACAGGAACGCGTATGACCTCCCCAGCCAAGTTTTTCCCGCAGAGTGCGGTAATAGCTATGGCCGGGAGCACTGACGAGTTGAAATCTCGGTTCGGCCCGACGGACCCGTACGCAGTCTTCTCCGCGGAGTGTATCGATCGCCTGCCCATCGATCACCAGCATCGTGTTGGGCTGGGGATTGAGAACGCGGAGTTCGTACGTGCGATCCGCGGAATCGACCACCGGCCGATTGGACAGCGTGTGGGGACTGATAGGCGAAATGACAACCGCATCCAGGTCTTTCCGGAGGATGGGACCACCCGCGGACAGCGAGTGAGCTGTGGAACCCACCGGGGTGGCGAGGATCAGGCCGTCCCCAGAGTACACCGTTGCCAGGTCGTGATCCACCCACAGTTCCACGTCTAGGAGACTAAACGGTGGCCCGTTGAGAATAGCCACCTCGTTGAGTGCCAACCATGATCCGCAACTCAAGCCGTCGCGCATCAGTTCACAATGCAGCATGAGGTGGTCGATGATCGGAAGTGGGCCGCGTGCTGCGAGAACCAGCACGGCTTCCAGTTCGTGTGGCGAAATATCCGCCAGAAAGCCCAGCCGACCGAGATTGACGGCGATAACCGGAAGCTGCCGGTTCCCCATTTGTCGTGCTGCCCGCAAAATCGAGCCGTCGCCACCGAAGACGATGGCAAAATCCGCCTGAAATTGCGACAGATCGACCTCGCCCGTCAGGTCGATGACGAGGATCTCCGCGTACCGTTCGATCATCGATTTCAGGCGGTTGACCTCCCGCACGACGTCCGGCCGACCCCCATATCCAAGGATGATCACCTTCATAGCGTAATCTCTCGCGGGAGCACGTGTTGAGGCCTCGACGCCACCCCGGCGTGGATCAGGAAAATGCTCTCCGGTGGCATCGTCTTTCTGCTGCTTGTCGGCAAGCCTGGGCGATCCCCTCCACGTCAAGCCCGAGGTCGGCAAGTTGCTCCCCTCGCTCGGCGTGTTCCACAAATCGGTCGGGAATCCCCAGTCGCTTGATATGAGACGTATTTAAGCCCGCGTCATTTGCGGCTTCCAGTACCGCACTTCCAAACCCACCCTGGAGTACCCCTTCTTCAACCGTGATCACGACCGGACTTTCCTCAATAGCGGAAAGAATGGTCTCGGTGTCCAGCGGCTTCACGAATCGGGCATTGATAACCCCGAAGTTGAGCCCCTCCTGAGCCAATTGCTCGGCGGCAGCCACGCATGCGGGTAGGAGCGCCCCGCAACAGATGATTGTTCCGTCGGCACCGTCCCGAATCCGCTCCGCCTTGCCGAGTGTCACCGGTGCGAATGTCCGCGGCACTTTTTCTGCTTTGGCCTTGGGATAACGGATGGCAACCGGCCCATCGTGGCTGAGGGCGAATTCCAGCATTGCCGGAAGATCGGCGGCATCGCCGGGAGCCATGACTGTCACATTCGGGAAAGGTCGGAAGTACGCGAAATCAAACACGCCATGGTGAGTCGGACCATCTGCTCCCACCACGCCAGCGCGATCCATCATGAACACAACGGGCAGATTCTGCAGGGATACCTCCTGGAAAAGTTGATCATAGGCACGCTGGAGGAATGTGCTGTAAATATCCACGATGGGACGGACGCCCGCCTTTGCCAAACCTGCGGCGAACCCAACCGCATGCGATTCGCAAATTCCCACATCGAAATAGCGATCGGGGAATTCATCGCGGACCGGTTCGAGCATATTCCCCTGGCACATGGCGGCCGTGATCACCACCACCCGCTTGTTCTTGCGCATCTGTTCCAGAATGGCGTTTCGTGCCACTTCAGTGAACGTCACCGAGGAGCCGTTGCTTTTGAAGGCGACCTCGGTGCCATTAATTCGGTGGAACGGTGCGGGGGCGTGAAATGTTCGAGGATCGCGCTCTGCCGGCGGGAATCCACGCCCTTTCTCGGTCAATACGTGCAGCAGCACCGGCCCGGGGAACTGCTTGACCATTCGGAGATACTTCTGTAGTTGGGCGATGTTATGCCCGTCAACCGGTCCGATATAGCGGAATCCCAACTCCTCAAATAGCATTCCGCCCAGCATCCCGGCCTTTATCGCATCGCGGAGTTGATCGAGAAGCCGCTCCATCGACGTTCCCACCAGCGGCACCTTGGACAGCAGATTATAAACTTCGTTCTTTATGCCGGAATACAGCGGGGCCATGCGAAGGCGATCGAGATATTCCGCGATACCTCCCACTCTCTGGCATATGGACATCCGGTTGTCGTTGAGAACCACGATCAGCGGCTTTTTGAGCCATCCCGCGTGGTTCATGGCCTCGGAGACAATTCCGGAAGGAAACGCTCCGTCGCCAATAACCGCCACAACATGACGATGCTCTTCCGGTCGAACCAGATCATCGCCGCATTTCAGCCCAACGGCCGTGGAAATGCTGCATCCCGCATGGCCAGTCATGAAAAGATCGTAGGGACTTTCCGCGGGGTTGGGATAGCCCATCAAACCACCTTTGGTTCGGATCGTGTGGAAACGATCGAACCGTCCGGTAATCATTTTGTGGGGATAAACCTGATGCCCGGTGTCCCAAATGAGGCGGTCCCGGGAAAAATCAAAGACGGTGTGGAGAGCAAGCGTCAGCTCGACAACCCCCAGATTGGAGGCAAAATGGGCCGAGCGTGTGCCGAGAAGCTGGCACATCGTCTCTCGAATTTCGCCAGCCAGTTCCTGCAACTCCTCAAGACTGAGCGATTGAAGATCCTGGGGTGACTTAATGCGGTTGAGGATCTTGACCATCAGTGTTTCCGAGTCCCCACAAAAAAGGCCAGTGCCACGAGATGGCGTCCATCGATCGGTAACTCTGCCAGGGCCTCGGCAGCCTGAGAAACGAGCTGGCCAACCATCTCGCGGCTTTTCTCAACTCCCAGAAAACGTGGGAATGTCAATTTTTTCTGGGCGTCATCCTTTTTCAAGCGTTTCCCTACCAATTTTTCATCACCTTCAAGATCAAGCAAGTCGTCTGTAATTTGAAAGGCGAGCCCCAGTGCCCTGCCATATTCGCGCAATCCGCGCAAAACCTCCTCCGTGGCTTCGGCGAGGGTGCCCCCCAGCATGAGGGATGCTTCGATCAAAGCCCCTGTTTTTCGGCGATGAATGGATTCCAGCAGCTCGAGCGAGCCCTCGGCTGTGGCCGCCTGAATGTCATCTGCCTGGCCACCCACCAACTGGCAGGGCCCTGCAGCCTCCGCCAGCAACCTGCAGCATTCGGCGGCCAAACGAGGAGGATGGATATCCTTCGCCAAAGTCTCGAATGCCAGCGTCAAAAGCGCATCACCAGCTAGGATCGCCGTCGCCTCGTCAAACTTTCGATGACACGTCGGCTGGCCCCGCCGCAGATCATCATTGTCCATAGCGGGTAAGTCATCATGGATGAGGGAGTACGCATGAATCATTTCGACGGCGCATGCCGCCGGTAACGCCCGATCCCATTCCTTCCCGCACGCTTCCGTACTAAGAAGTACCAAAAGCGGCCGGAACCTTTTGCCAGGGGCCAGGAGACTGTATCGGATGGCTTCTCTGAGTCGGGAAGGACATCCTTCCGGAAAATTTGTGCGACGGTCCAGCTCGGCATCGATCCGCTGCCGCATTTCCTCTAGATGCGCGGCGGTTTCCTGCCAGTCGTAGGAAGGAATTCTCACGTTGGACATGAAAGAGAGACCTACTGCGTAACGAACGCCGAGATTTTAAGTTCGCTAGTTCCTGACCGGATTCAGCTTTCCTCCCCTTTTGCACCCCGCCTTCGACTACGTTTTTCCCGTTTTTCTTCCAGAGACATTTCTTCTTCTGCGAACGGCTTTGTGATGGGAGTTCCGTTTTCGCCGATGCCGGTGAGGATTTCAATTCGCTGTTCGGCACGTTTCAAAAGTTCCCGACATCGCCTGATCAGCCGAATTCCGCGTTCGTAGGCTGCCAGGGCCTCATCCAAACCGAGATTGCCCCGCTCGAGTTGTTCCACGACGCGTTCCAGCTCCCCCATCGCTTTTTCGAACGACAGCTCTTCTTCCGGGCTGGAAGACTCAGCCCTATCCTGAGCGGCATTCGGCACGCAGGCCTGGTCGCTCTTGCTCAGCGCCGATTCGCCGTCGTTGCATGAATCACCGGTCAAAGGGACCATTGCGAGATCACTCCCATTCAATTGTCGCCGGAGGCTTCGAGCTTATATCGTACACCACACGATTAATACCGGGAACCTCGTTGATAATACGTGTGGCAATCCGTCCCAAGAGGTCATAGGGCAGGCGGGACCAGTCGGCTGTCATGAAATCCTCGGTATCGACCGCGCGAACTGCGATAACCTCCTCGTAAGTCCGGGCATCGCCCATGACCCCCACGGTCTGCACCGGCAACAGGACGGCGAACGCCTGTGCTGTTTTGCGATACCATCCTGCTTTCTTGATTTCCTCCACCACGATGGCGTCGGCCTGACGAAGGATTTCCAGCCGTTCTTTGGTGACAGCACCGAGGCATCGCACCGCCAAACCGGGACCGGGGAAAGGATGCCGCCACACGATCTCCTCCGGCAAGCCCAATTGAAGGCCGAGTTGTCGAACCTCGTCCTTAAAAAGATTGCGGAGTGGCTCGATCAGTTCAAACTGCAGGTCCTGTGGGAGACCACCCACGTTATGATGGAGTTTGATTGTGGCGGCTGGACCGTCACGCAAACCGCCGCTTTCGATCACATCGGGATAGAGTGTACCCTGGGCAAGAAACCGTGCCCGCGGAATCTTGGCCGCTTCCTCGGCGAAGCAATCGATGAATATCCGCCCGATGATTTTTCGCTTTTCCTGAGGATCTGTCACCCCCGCCAGCGCGGCCAGAAAGCGATCTTCCGCCCGCACCACATGGAGATCCGTCTTGAAGTGTTTGCTGAATTCCTCAATGACGGATTCGATTTCTCCTCGCCGCATCAGACCGTTGTCGACGAGAATGCACGCCGTTTGGTCGCCGACAGCGCGGGAAAGGAGGGCCGCCGTCACCGAAGAATCGACACCTCCGGACAAGCCACAAATGACGCGATTACTACCCACGCGTTGTCGGATCTCGGCTATCGTTTCTTCCGCGAAATCTGTAAGCTTCCATGTCCCCTGACATCCGCAGACACGCTTCACAAAGTTCGCCAGGATCTGCGAGCCGTATGAGGTGTGCGTCACTTCTGGGTGAAACTGGAGTCCATAAATCGGCCGACGGCGATGCTTGACGGCCGCCAAGGGACAACTGTCGGTGGAAGCCAGGACAGTAAATTCTTCAGAAATGGCGGTCACCTGGTCGCCGTGACTCATCCACACCTGAAACTCGTTGGGCAATCCCTCAAACAGCTCATTGGGCTCCCGAATGCGGCACAGAGCCGGGCCGTATTCACGCCCCCGCTGACTTTCCACTTTGCCCCCCAGACTCTGACAGACGAGTTGCATTCCGTAGCAAATGCCCAGGATGGGCAGGTTCAGTTGAAAAAGGTCGGGGTCACAACGGGGACTGTCATTCCAGTGCACGCTGGCTGGCCCACCCGAAAAGATCAAACCGCGGGGCGCGATTTCCTGGACTCTCTCTGCAGGAATGTCGTGTCGGACTATTGCCGCATACACGTTTTGCTCGCGGACCCGCCGCGCAATAAGCTGCGCGTATTGAGAACCAAAATCGAGGACCAGGATTTTTTCGTCAGTTACGCTCATCGTATCCCGTAGATTCTATCGGTACCAAAAGAAAGATGGCCCCTCACTCGCCGAGTCTCACTCCTTTCACATGAGTGCGGAGCTTACCAGCCGTTGCTTCTTCGTACCGCGTCAAAACTTCAATATCCCTAACAGGCTTGTAATCTGAAAAATGAAGCAAGGCGCTCCCTCCGGAACGCCTTGGATCTATTTACGCTCATCAATTACGGAAAGACTTCTGGGACTTTTCCGGCCCCAAATACGGATTTGCTTCCTAGCCACCGCACAAAAGTGCAGCGGGCGAGAAGCTATTTCCTTTTACGGGGAAACAACTTGCCGCCGTAGATCGCCCCGGAACCAAGTTCCTCTTCGATCCGCAGTAACTGATTGTACTTGGCAATCCGGTCGGTTCTAGATGCAGACCCGGTCTTGATTTGTGCCGATCCAGTGGCCACGGCGAGGTCAGCAATGGTGGTGTCCTCCGTCTCGCCACTGCGGTGGCTGATGACGAACGTGTAACCCGCCCGACGTGCCATGTCGATGCATTCCAAGGTTTCCGTCAACGTCCCGATTTGGTTGAGTTTGATGAGGATGCTGTTCGCAACCCCCGATTCGATACCCTTTTGGAAGATCTTGGTGTTGGTCACGAACACATCATCCCCGACGATCTGGACCTTTTGGCCTAACCGCTCGGTGAGGAGTGCCCACCCGTCCCAGTCATCTTCGGCGCAAGCGTCTTCGATGGAACAAATCGAGTACTTGTCGATCCAGGAGTCAAGCATTTCGATGACCGCCTGAGCAGACATCTCTTTGCCCCCAATCTTGTAGACGCCCTTCTTGCCCTCAACGGCCAGTTCGCTGGCTGCCAGGTCGAGAGCGATAAACACCTGCTTGCCGAGTTCGTATCCGGCCTTCTCAATCGCTTCACGAATGCACTCGAGGGCCTCCTCGTTACTCTTCAAATCGGGAGCGAAGCCCCCTTCGTCACCAACGTTCGTTGACAAACCGCGGGCTTTTAGAACCTTACGCAAATTGTGGAATATTTCGCAGCCGCACCGGATTGCCTCCTGAAAGCTGTCAAAGCCCAGGGGCATGACCATGAATTCCTGGATATCGACGTCGTTATCCGCGTGAGCTCCTCCGTTCAGGATGTTCATCATCGGCGCCGGAAGGATTCGGGCGCCGACTCCCCCCAGGTAGCGGTAGAGGGGAAGATTGCAGAATTGGGCAGCGGCCTTGGCCACGGCCAGAGAGACCCCGAGGATGGCATTGGCGCCCAATTGACTCTTGTTCTCCGTACCGTCCAGTTCGATCATCAGTTTGTCGATGGCGGCCTGGTCCAGGGCGTCCATACCGCAGATTTCGTCGGCCAGCTTCTCATTGATGTTACGAACCGCCTGGGTCACCCCCTTGCCGAGGTATTTAGTGCTATCACCATCGCGGAGTTCCAACGCCTCCCGCGTACCCGTGCTGGCTCCGCTGGGAACCGCCGCCCGACCGAACGAGCCGTCCTCGAGGAGCACGTCCACCTCGACCGTCGGGTTCCCGCGACTATCCAGAATCTGCCGACCAACAATGTCAATAATCGTGGAGCTCATTGTTCCATCCTTTCTTGTGACTTCAGGACATGCCCTCAAACGCTTTATTCGGGTCTCGACCTCCCGGAGCTTCTCCACCCAACACCTGTCAGCAGCGAGAAGGTCCTGAGTGGACCTCCCCTCGAATACGAACCTACGCAGCGCATGCGGCCGCTCTAAGGCCCTTCCCTACCCCGGGGTTAAAACACATATTGTGATGCAAAACGGCGATGACGACCAGACAGGGCGTCCCACTTTACCAGAGGCCGGCACAAATCCTCAAAAAGCCAAACTTTAAGCCATAGCACTTTCTACCAGACTAAATTGATGAGCCACACACCTTGTTTGCAAGTGGAACGCCAGGATACTCAGCGCAGCCAGTGGTTAGTACCGCGGAGAAGCTTTTTCCGCCAAGGCGGGCTGGCTTTCTCCGGCTGGGGTGCCGCCGTAAACATACGCTTCCCATTGTTTGAGGTCCATGCCAAAGTCCTTGCCGGTGGTTTGTTTGAGGGATTGCACGGCAAGGTACTGGATGGCCGGATCGCGATTGCGGAGAAGTTGAGCTAGAACTTGGTTCGCCCTGGGATCGTGGAGTCGGCCCAGCGCCTTGATTGCCGCCTGGCGAACGTCCTGATCCCGGTCGTTGAGGGCTAACTCAGACAGCACGGACACCGCGGAACCAGAGGGACTTTTGGCAAGGAGATGGCACAATTGGATCCGTACGCTTGGCTCCTCGTCGCTCTTGGCACGTTCCACAAGTGTGTCGCTCGGTGGCAGGTTCAACTGCCCCATGAGACGAAGAAGCTCGGCTCTCAATTGTGGGTCGTCCTCCTTAAGAAAGGCTTCTTCCAATTGTCGGGCTACGTTTGATTTGGCGCTTGGACTTGTCGCGCTTTTGACCAGCTTTTGCCAGTTTTGAAGCTTCTCCCGCGGGGCGACGATTCCTGGAGGCAGTGGAATATCCTGCGATGTTTTCTTCTTTCGCAAAAAGCTGTTCGAGCCGCTACAGCCTGCGGCTAGCACAAGCATGATCAGCACTCCACCAAAGACGCAGTATTTTGTGAGCGCAGGCGTTCGTGGCTTGTTACGCCTCATCAGATGATTTTCCAGTTTGGATAGGGAGACACACATGAACGGGTCTGCCACAGCGCGAGGTCAAGGGTTTTCCGTCCATGCCTGACGACGTCCGACAAATTGTCGACAAGCAGGGGGCCGACGGTATCCCTGTCCGCAGACGCCCTTGCTGACATGACTTGCGGATGCTTCCTCCATCAGCGCCTAAAGTGCCCGCCGTACGGCCCAAGAATCCCTCTCGCCCGAAACAACCACCCAGATACCCTCGGAGAATACTTACCCAATTCGGTTCAGTTTGCCAAGGTTTATTTTGCTTCCTTTTTGATGGAGGGGCCAAAACCAGGTCAATGTGCGCCGTGATCCTCAGAACCGCTGGCCTGACTGTGTCTCGAGGCCGGCTCCCTGGGAATCCGTTCGAAAAGACTCGCGCTGGGCCGGCGAACGGACGTGAATTAGGATAATCTCGGAAGAGCGTTGCCAAATTGGCGGCGACCATTCGCCCTCCGAATGGGGATGTGATATGATAACAGGTGGTAATGGCCATCCCCTGCGCATGTTCCTCGAGTGGTCTCGACCTACGGATGTTTATCGCAGGGTGGTTTACGGTCCATTGGGCGCAAAGGGAAGGAGCGAGTGTCATGATTGAACCTGCCGATCATACGAAAAGACGCAATTGGGTCGAGACCATCCTCAGATACGTGCCGGGATTCCGCGGATACTTGGAAAAGGAGTACCGTCGAGAAAGCGACAACCTCCAGCGTGAATGGCTGGCAGGTCGCCTGGAGCGGGCCAAGCGGGCCATTGACAATCTGATGGGGTTACTGGCCGAAGGAGGACACGTGGACCAACTCGCCAAGCTGGATCAGGTCCGCAGCCGGATCGATCATCTCATCGCGCGCGTCCGGGGGGCGATGGAGGGCTATAGCGGTTTCTTTGACCTTGTCAGAATCGACGAAGCGGTGCTCGATCGTGTCTATGAATATGATGTGTCCCTCGCAGAGAAGGTGGAGGAACTGGCAACGGCCATCGAGCGCTTGCCCAAATGCCCCTCTGACCTATCCTGCGCAATCGACGAGGTGGTCGCTTCGCTCCAACAGTTCCACCACCTCTGGGATGCCCGCGAAGAGATTCTCGCTGGTCTGCGATAAGTGGCGATGAGTCAGGACTCATGAATTGTCCACGCCTCATGAGATTGGCACGCGAGAAGTTAAAAAGGTTTTCCGCGCAACCGAAATTACCGAGGCGGGCGTGTTATCTCGCAAGAATTGACTGAGGAGATTGTTCAATGGGCGTGCGCCTGGAAGTCATCCAGTTCTTCGACGAGACAAACCGTTCGCTGATTCAGCGCATTCCTCCGGAAGGATCGGCGGATATCAAATTGGGGGCACAGCTCATTGTCTATGAAAATCAGGAAGCCGTCTTTTTTCGTGACGGCAAGGCCCTGGACCGATTCGGGCCGGGACGCTACACACTCACAACGGCCAATGTCCCCCTGATAACTCGACTGCTGACAATTCCCTGGGAGAAATCCCCTTTTCAATGTTCCGTTTATTTTGTCGGTAAGCAAACGTTTCTGGATCAGAAATGGGGGACCCGCCAACCTATTGTCTATCGTGACCCGCAGCTTGGAATGGTCCGTCTACGGAGTTTCGGCAAGTTTTCATTCCGGGTGAGGGATTCTGTCGTTCTCATCAACACGCTTGTTGGGACACAAGGCAAGTTTACGACCGAGGAGGCTACGAATTTCTTAAAAGATCTCATCGTTGCTCGTCTCACTGATTTTCTGGGCACCCTCAACGTCAGCGTGCTTGATCTTCCCTCGCGGTATGACGAACTGGCGGCTGGGGCGAAAGCCAAAGTGGCAGAAGATTTCGCCAAGTACGGTCTGGAGATTGTAGACTTTTTCATTAACGCCATAACTCCGCCCGAGGAAGTGCAACGTATGATCGACGCCCGCAGCGGCATGGGGGTTATCGGCAATCTGGATGCCTATTTAAAGTTCCAAATTGCCCAGAGTTTGGGAAAGCTCGCTGAGGGACAGGGTGAGGGCAGCAGCGCCATGGGGATGGGCTATGGTGCCGGCTTCGGCATGATGTTGCCTGCGATGATTCGCGAAGCGATGCGGGACAGCGCCGTTTCCCCTAGTCCGGGCGCACCGCCTTCGGCGATGCCCGTTTCGACACCGTCAACTTCCCCCCTGGCCGCAGGTGCCGTCGGTAATTCGGTCATGTCGGGAGGTGCACAGACGGTGCAGCAACCAGAAAAAGACGCGGCTGAGGCCACCAGCGATCCCATCGCGTTGGTCCGGGAATTTGCATCGCGGTCCGGCTATCAGGTGGAAGAGACGGCGGACAAACTGAAAGTGCTCGTTCCTGTGGGAAATCTCCGCAAGCAAATTGTCTGGTGTGGTGTTTATCAGCCACAGTCCACTGGTGGGCAGGTGGTACGTTTTTGGTCGGTGTGTGGTCCGGCCACAGAAAAAAACGCTGTCGCTCTCTTGCGATTCAATGCCCAATTGGCCATCGGAGCTTTTGCGTACGACAAGCTGGATGGTCAGGAAGTCATCATTCTCCAGACCACCGTTCCGGCCGCGACGATGACCGTTTTCGATGTCGCCCGAATACTCCCCGCCCTCGCATGGCAAGCCGATCGAGTAGAGGAACAATTGAGCGGAGAGGACATTTACTGAGACGCCTCCCATTTTAAATGGGTGCTGATCGGATGAGTGTGGTAACACGTGTCTCTCAATCAGCCAACTTTTCGAAAGTTGCCGTCTATTGGCTCGCAGTAGTCCTGTTGCTGTCCCCGGGGAGCTTTTCCGCTGTCGGCTATTCGCTGGACATTGTGCAAGTCAAAGAGGGCGAGAGCGTCCTCACCTATCATGGCCGAATTCTTGTTCAGGCTGTGGATGGCGGAATTCTCTTGCTCACGCCGGAAGGGCGGTTGCTTCCCCTTGCGCCGGCCGAGATCGTCTCCGTCTCCCGCGACTCTGCGGAATTCAAGCCAGCAGATCCGGAAGAGGTCGCGCGGTGGTGGCTGAAGCAATTACCCTCCGGCTTTGAAATGTATCAAACTGCCCACTACCTGATTTTGCATAATACCTCTCGCGATTATGCCCGCTGGTGTGGCAGTCTGTTGGAAAGACTTTACGCTGGTTTTACCGCGTATTTTGCCAACAAGGGGGTCACCATTGAGAAACCGGAGTTTCCCCTTGTGGTGATTATTTTTTCAACTCGGGAGCAGTACGTGGCGCATTGTCGGGCTGAGGTGGGCGATGGCATCGAGAAAATTCAGGGTCACTACAACCTGGTGACCAACGTCGTCACGATGTATGACCTGACCGGGAGCGGCGGGACCGCCACCGCAGCCCAGATCGCGCGATTTGTGCAAAACCCCAACGTGCGGCAAAGCATTGCCACGGTCGTCCATGAGGCGACTCATCAACTGGCCAACAACTGTGGAATCACGTGCCGCTGGACCGATACGCCTCAGTGGGTGGCGGAGGGGCTGGCCATGTTCTTTGAGACCCCCGATCTGCGAAGCGCCCGCGGCTGGTCCACGGTGGGAGCCGTCAATCAATCCCGGCTGGACCGTTTTCGCAGTTATCTTGCCAGAAGGCCAGATGATTCGCTGATAACGCTCATTCGCGACAATGCACGCTTCCAGAGCACGGAAACCGCCTTGGACGCGTACGCCGAAGCCTGGGCCTTGACGTATTTCCTGCTCCAGCAGAAACGAAGCGCTTTTTTGGAATACCTCAAGCGGCTGCGAGAAAAGCCGCCCCTGGTTTATGACTCCCCAGAAGAACGAATCCGCGAGTTCACGGAAATCTTAGGGAATTTTGAAGCCCTCGACGCGCAGCTTGTCCGTTTCGTTTCGCGTCTGCGTTGACTCCTCTCACCGAGTTAAGCCAATTACGGCCGGATGCTTGTTCCTTGAGGGGGTTCGAAATAAGATAAGGGGCGAATTCGGGTTGCACAATTCTCGCCAGAGTGTTCCACACATCCGTTGTAGCGTTACGTCGTGTCCCCCTGCAAACGCAGAAGCGTCAGTTCCGGTTTTTGAAGGAAGGAGTTCGTCATGACACGTTCACAGCAAGCATGTCGCGGAACAACGAAGCCGTCTGCCTCCACTCGAAGAGATTTTCTGAAAACGACCGGGTTGGTGACAGGCGCCGCGCTGACCGGTGTCTCGATCGCCCGCATGGCCCATGCGGCGGGAGAGGATCCGATTTTGAAGATCGCCCTCATCGGATGCGGTGGCCGTGGAACGGGAGCGGCGGCCAATGCCCTGGAGGCGGATCCAAGAACTGTCCTCGTAGCCATGGCAGATGCTTTTGAAGACCGTTTGAAGGGCAGCCTCGCGGCCTTGAAAAAGCAGTTTCCTGATCGCGTCAAGGTGACTCCCGAAACTTCCTTCGTCGGCTTCGAGGCTTACAAGAGTGCCATCGCAGCGGGTGTGGACGTGGTTCTCTTGTGCGAGCCACCGCATTTCCGCCCCATTCATCTCAAAGCCGCGATAGAAGCCGGAAAGCACGTCTTCGCAGAAAAGCCTGTGGCGGTGGATGCCGCCGGTTATCGTTCCGTTCTTGAAAGCACAGAACTGGCACGGCAGAAAGGGCTTTGTATCGTCTCAGGACTGTGCTGGCGTTACCACCGGGCAACTATCGAGACGGTCAAGCGAATTCAGGACGGAGCGGTGGGTGACATCATCGCGATTCAGGAAACTTACAACACAGGTCATATCGGTGGACGCGATCGTGATCCCAAGTTGACGGAAATGCAATTTCAATTGCGAAACTGGTACTGCTTCACCTGGCTTTCCGGGGACCACAATGTGGAACAGCACATCCACAGTCTGGATAAAGCCCTCTGGGTGATGCACGATGAGCCGCCGGCCGTGGCTTGGGGGATGGGGGGACGCCAGGTAAGAACAGAGATGCCCCGTTACGGCAACATCTACGACCACCACGCGGTCTGCTATGAATACCCCAACGGAGTTCGCGTCTACTCCTATTGCCGTCAGCACGCCAATTGCTGGAACGACACAACAGATCACGTCTTCGGCACAAAAGGCCGGGCAATCATTCTCAATCAATGGCGAATCGACGGAGAACAGTCCTGGAAATATCAGGGCGAAAGTCCGAATATGTATGTTGAAGAACACCGCGCACTCTTCTCCGCGATCCGCAAGGGTGAACCGATCAACAACGGCGTGTACATGGCCCGCAGCACGATGATGGCCATTATGGGGCGGATGGCCACGTACACAGGGCAGAGAATCACCTGGGAAGAGGCGATCAATTCCAAGGAGGTGCTTGCCCCGTCGGCATACACGTGGGACGCGACACCGCCCATCGTCCCGGACGAGAACGGTCGCTATCCCGTGGCGATTCCGGGCATCACCAAATTTATTTGATTGTCTTCATCACCGTTTCAGTGACGGCTGAATAATGACCGGCAGCCGGGGTTGGGGACGCGGAACCTCGCCCCGGCTGTGAGTTTGGGATGGACCTTGCGAGTCTTCAATGTGGATGCCCGCCGGAGGCGATCGAGGCGGTACGCATCCATGACAAACCCGAAGACAAATCTCGGTATCAGGCATGGGGGAGGCATCCTGTGCGACGTCGCGAATTCTGCCAGCAGATAGGAATCGCCATTGGGCTTTACGCCTTTTCCAGACGCAGTTACGCAATTGAAATCACAGGGCAGGAGCTAGACCTTCCCAGAAAAGCTCATGATGCCCTTGTCCAGGCAGTCCGATTCTTCGACGAGAAAGTGTCGGTAGAAGGGGGTTACCTCTGGGCTTACTCCGAGGATTTGCGCTTTCGGGAAGGTGAAGCCCCCGCGTTACCCTCGACGGCCTGGGTACAACCGCCGGGCACTCCGAGTGTGGGAATGGCGTTCCTTGTCGCGTATCGCCTCACAAAGGAGCCGACGTGTTTGCAAGCGGCGACCCGCACGGCCCATGCACTCGTGAAAGGCCAGCTTGTTTCGGGGGGATGGGATTATCGGATCGAATTTTCGCCCGAACTGCGGAGGAATTGCCGTTACCGTCAACCGCCGAATGGCGGCGAAAAAGCACGGAACGTATCGACGCTGGACGATGATACGACACAATCGGCGCTAAGGTTCCTCATGGAGTTCGACCGCACAACGGGGATGGCCGATAAACAGGTGCACGAGGCGGTTCTTTACGGGCTGAATTCGCTCCTGGCGGTGCAGCGTCCTAACGGAGGTTGGCCTCAGCGATTTAGGGAACTGCCTCGCCTTGAGGATTATCCGGACGTGCCCGCTTCCTACCCCGAGGACTGGCCGCGTCAGTGGCCGGGCAAACCTTACTACGATTGCTACACCCTCAATGATAACGTCCATAACGAGGCCCTGAAGACAATGCTTTTGGCCTGGCGAATTTACGGAGACGAAAAATACCGGGCGGCAGCCCAACGAGCGGTAGAGTTTCTCCTGAAAGTCCAGATGCCAGACCCGCAACCAGCTTGGGCGCAGCAGTACGACGCGCAGATGCGTCCGTGCTGGGCACGGAAGTTCGAGCCCCCGGCTATATCCGGTGGCGAATCGCAGGGTGTTTTGCAGACACTCATTCTGGCCTTTCACGAGCTTGCCGAACCCCGCTTCCTCGATCCTATTCCCCGGGCTCTTGCCTATCTTGAACGGTCTACGCTTCCGGATGGAAAGTTGGCACGATTCTATGAATTGAAAACGAATCGGCCGCTCTATTTCACGCGGGATTATCAATTAACCTACAGTGACGCAGACGTTCCCACACACTATGCCTTTAAAATAGACAATCATATTGGGACTATCCGGCAGATGTATGAACATGCACGGCGAACGGGTCCTCAACCGTCGCTGGGGCTAAAATCTCCTGCCCCTGTTCTCTCTTCCGCCCTCGTGCAAACTGTGGAGCGCATCCTGAAAGAAATGGATGACCAGGGACGTTGGGTCGAAAAGGGAAATCTCAAAACAAGCGGAAAAGACGTAGCGGGGGACCGGATTATCACCACGCGAACCTTCATCAGAAATATCAGTGTACTGGCCCAATATCTTGCGGCTACCGAAAAAGAATAATCCCTCGTATCTACCCTGAGAGCAAGTGTTGTGAGGAGCGGTGTCTCAGGGATAAGCTGGACCCCTAAGGATTGCGGACGTAGCGTTGGTTGCACCTGGTACGGAGGAGATCGGCAAAATGGCGCGTCCCAAAGTGCTCGTATTGTTGGAGGGAGTGGTGGCCGTTGGTTTGGGCCTGTGTGCGGTGGCCACTTTGGCATTTGGGGCTGCGCCGCGACCGAATATCGTGTGGCTGACTACAGAGGACAACGCCGCATGCTGGTATCGGCTCTATGATCCGGCAGGGGCACCGATGCCCAACGTGGAACGTTTGGCGAAAGAGGGAATTGTTTTTAATAATGTTTATTCATGCTCACCCGTTTGTTCGCCAGCCCGAAGTACCCTCATTTCTGGTTGTTACGCGCCGCGGTTAGGAGCTCAGTGGCACAGGAAAATCCTGCCAGTGAAGCTTCCCCCGGGCCTCCATATGTTTCCCTGGTATCTGCGGCAGGCCGGCTACTATACGACGAATAACAGCAAGGAGGATTATAATTTTGCCCCTTCCGAAAAGGCGGATGTCTGGGACGAATCTTCGCCGCGGGCCAGCTACCGTAACCGGCGACCGGGCCAACCATTTTTTCATGTTCAAAACTTCGGCCGAACCCACGAGAGTCAGTTATTCCCCAATAAAGACAATTCCGAGCTCGAAACGGATCCCAACTCCGTTGATTTGTTTCCCTACCATCCCGATACGCCCCTTTTTAGAAATAAATACGCGCATTATCTGGATCTGCAGCGCGAGGTCGATTGGCAAATCGGCGATTTTATTCGGCAGCTCGAAAAGGATGGACTACTCGATGATACGTTCATCTTTCAGTTTGGTGATAATGGCGGGGTCCTGCCCGGCAGCAAGGGGTATGCCCGAGAGGACGGATTGCACGTTGCTTTGATTGTGTATGTTCCCAAAAATTGGCAGCACCTGGTCCCTGCACCGCGTGGCTCCCAGGTGGATGGGGTCGTTCAATTCGTTGATCTGGGGCCCACGGTACTCAACCTCGCCGGCGTGCCGATCCCGGAGGGAATGGACGGTAAACCATTCTTGGGACCCGGTGTCACACTGGAAGAACTCAATCAGAGGAACCAGGCCTTCGGCTACGCCGATCGCTTTGATGAAAAATATGATCTCGTCCGTTTTCTGCGAAAGGGCAAATATACTTACTGGCGAAATTATCAACCTTTCAACTTTGACGGCCTCTACAATGAGTATCGTAATAAGCAGGCCGCCTACCGAGAATGGTGGGATCTTTATCAGAAGGGACAGCTCAACCCGGTACAAAGAGCGTTTTTTGAACCAAAACCGCCCGAGTGCCTTTTCGATATAGAAAAGAATCCCCATGAAACCGTTAATCTGGCGAATGATTCGCACTACGCCGAGGTCCTCGCAGACATTCGAACGACGATGCACGATTGGGTGACTGGACTGCCAGATCTCGGTTTTATTCCCGAACCCGTGTTCGTGCGGGAAAGCCAGGGTGATGGTTACTCCTACTGCCAGCACAATAAACAGCGCATAGCACGACTGGTTGAAATTGCTGACTGGCAGCTTCGGCCCTTCCCGGAGGTTGTCCCGATGTTGGAAAAAGCATTACAAGCGGACGATCCTCTGGAGCGGTATTGGGCCGTCATCACGTGTAGTGCGTTCGGGAAAGAAGCTCGGGCACTGGCCGATTCCATCCGCAAAATGGCGGCGAGCGATCCCGACAGATTGGTGCGAATGCGGGCGGCCGAGTTTCTGGGGCTGACGGGCGAGGGAGATCCGCGACCATTCTTGATGGACATCCTCCAAAAGACTGACGATCCCGTGGAGGCCAACCTGATTTTGAACACGGTTGTGCTTCTCAAGGATGGGCCATCCCGGCTGAAGTTTGATCTGACACCGTTGCGCTCGGCCGCCTGGTTTAATGCACCGGGGGAAGTGGCACGCCGGGTCAGATATCTGATGGGGGAAGACGAAGCCAATAAATAGCGGATTTCAAGGCCAAATAGAAAAAACAGTTTCATTTGGCGGACAAATTGCGCCATTCTTCACACGGCGGATTCAATTTCCCCGCAGGCTGAAGCTCTCAATATAAAGCGCGCAGTCCGTCGTGTGGTTTTTGTCGTAATAGTGCGCAGCTCTGGGATCGGTGAGGAGACCCGGGCGAAACGGTGTGAAACCCTGGCAAACGGGGCGTGGGCTGACGCGGTCGAAGGAAATGCCGATGTCGGTCGGGGATGCGCTATACTTCCCCTGGCGACGTTACCCGCTGACTTGCCAAAAATGTGGTATGGAGGTTACATCCGCCCCTGTCATCAAACCGGGCAGGGAAAGATTGTTGTCTTGCGCCGATTCGGAATCGACCAGTGACGCCCAGTCTCTTCAAACAGGCCGGGCGAGTGCCTTGCTGTTCAGGAGATAGTGACAAGCCTGAGCCTAAAGTTTTTCTCGTCCGTGTGGACAGCTTCTCGATGACGGGAGAGAGCATCACAGCGTCCATCCCTTGCGGTAGGGCGGGCGAAGAAGCGCGTCCGCTTCGTCGTTGCCCACGATGCGGCAGGCGACGGGATCATATTCCAGGGGTTCGTCGAATCGACCGGCCACGTTGGCCGCCAAAAGCAATTCAATGACTGGACCTGCGTGATCGAAGTTGGAAAACGGCCGGCCCGTGCCGCGACACGCGTCGAGCCACTCGTATTCGTGGCCCCTTACCCTCGGATAACGCTGCGGTGGCTCCGTTTGTTCGGGAAACTTCTCGATGGGTAAAATCTGGCACACCGAATTGTGAGCATTGGTGTGGACGACGCCTTTCTCACCCACCAGCAGGGTGCCGGAACGGGGCGTCCAGCTCCTATCCTTCCATTCCAGATCTCGACCTGCAATCTCCTGGAGTTTTCTCCACACACCCTGCCGTCGCAGTTCATCCTCGTCGGCGTTGTACCAGTGGATGATCGCGGGAGGCTGGGAAGATCTCGCGGGAATATAAAACCGCACGAACTGCCAGCGAGGAAAGCCATGAGGAGCCTTCTCGGGAATCTCGCTCTCAATGCGAATTCGTTTGCCAGAGCTTGCAGGAGGATCCCATAATTCTCGAAGTTTCAGCGCCTTGAACGCCAGGTTGAGCGAATGCGACCCACCTCCACCCAGGCATCCCGTGCCAAAGTCCCACCAGCCACCCCATCCTGAGACATACTGTGGATGATACGGCCGCTCCGCTGCTGGCCCCAACCAGAGATCCCAGTTCAAATGTTCGGGAACTGGTGGCTGATCTTTCGGAGGAACGCGTGGGCCGCTTCCCCCAAATACAAACCACACGTGTACTTCCCGGATGTCCCCAATCATGCCGTCCTCCAGCAGTTCGAGGACACGGCGAAATGAATCGGTAGCCATCCCCTGATTGCCCATTTGGGTTGCGACCCCCTTCTGATTGGCCAGGTCGCGCAGGATGCGTGCCTCCCGAACATCATGACTGATGGGCTTTTCACAATAGACGTGCTTATTGAGATGAAGAGCTGCTGCCGAAACGACCGCATGCGTATGGTCCGGTGTTGCCACGACCACTGCGTCAATCTGGCTGCCTTTTTCATCAAACATTTTTCTGAAATCCTGATACAAGGCAGCTCCCGGCAGTTTCTCCGCAAGCTTTCCTAGCTGCTCTGTGTTAGCGTCGCACAACGCGACGGGCGTCGCTCCAATTCGGGCAAAGGTGGGCGCAAGGTAACTTCCTCGCTTTCCAAGTCCCACAGCAGCGTAGGCCACTTTTTCGTTCGCCTCGTACGAGAAAGCTACCCTGGTGGAATGCAGAATGTACCATGCAGCGCCTGTTGCGAGTGACTGTTTGAGCCAGCTTCGGCGAGTCATTCGGAGGGCCATGGGTGAACCTCCCGGTTCCTTAGCGATGCCTGCGTCGAGTGCGTCAACGGGACTCTTTGGAACTTTGCGGCGCGATCGACGCCCTTTGTTTGTCTGCGGATAGTATAACCCGACCGACTGGGCAAGCAATGCTCGGAAGCTCTGAGCCATCCCCACTTTGGTATTTAAGGGTCATTCATGAATTGCCTCCGCACCTTTAAAAATAAACAGGCGGAGGCCGGTAGTTGGTGTGGACTATCCAAGGTGGAAACAGGGAGAGGACAAGTAACTCGTGCCGGGCTGAATCTCGCTCCTGCTCAGGGCGTTTTCGCGGTCCCTGGCGCTTTCCCGCAGGAAGTAAGTGGCGATGAATCAGTTGGAAGCTACGTCAGATATGGCGTCAAATATGGCGCGGCGGCGTGGCAGTACGACAAGGATCTGGGATCGCCGTTCATGTGAACGCAAAATCGATTATCCTGCGCGAAGACGACGTTCAATCTCACGAATTGTTTCGCGAAGAGGTCGCTGGCCTTCTGAAGAGGCCATGGCCTCTTGGCCCGAAAGCCATTCCTCCACACGCTTTTGGGCCGAGATCACGGTCGCGTGACTGCGTCGTCCGAAAAATCGACCAATCTCCGAAAGATTGGCCCTTGTGCATTTGCGAGCGAGCCACATGGCCAGCATACGTGGCTGCGTGACGATGCGATCTTTCCGGTCACTCTGAAGCGTGCCGGGAGGAAGGGCAAAAGCTCGGCAGACCTCCCTCTCGATATCGGCGAGCGTCACCTGCTTGGTACCTTCGGGCAGAAGGTCGGAAAGGATTTCTCCGGCAAGCTGCCGATCGGGTACCCGCTTGAGGGCCCTCGCAGCGGCTTCCAAACGTCGGAGGGCACCAATGATCTGACGAACGCTTCGGGCAAACGATTCAGCAATCCACTGCTGGACTTCGCGATCCAGGGAAAAATTGGTCGCGAGGCAGAAATTCTCAACGATTTTCACCCGCGTGGCAAAGTCCGGCGGATCGATACGACAGACGATCCCACTTTCCAGTCTGCTGCGTAGCTCAGGTGTCAATTCACGAAGTTCCGAGGGCGGTCGGTCCGCGGCACACACGACCTGACAGCCATTTTTCATCAACGTGTCAAGTGTGTAGAGAAGTTCGATTTGCGTCTGTCGCTTGCCCCCGAAAAACTGAAGGTCATCCAAAATAAGGAGCTGGACGCCCCGGTATTTCTGACGAAAAACCGGGATCGTTCCCGATTGAAGGGCCTCCACGTAAGCACTCGTGAATTGCTCGGCAGAAAGATAGAGCGCGGCGACGCGTGGATTCCGTTTTTTAACTGTCTTCCAAATACCTTCCAGAAGATGTGTTTTGCCGACACCGCTTGGTCCGTGGATCACCAGCGGGGAATAACTCCCCAATTTTCGGGTGACCGTCTCGGCAGCCGCATATGCTAGTCGGTTACAATCTCCCACCACAAAGGTTTCCAGATCGCCAAGGCCCAGTGCGTTGGCGCGATTCACGGCACGCGGTTCCGAACCGGCGGAATTGGGGCGACCCTGGGTGCCATGGACATGCGTGGCGTCCAGTGGTTCTTCCCGTTTTTCCTTCGTGTTGCCATTCGCCTCACGGCCATCAGGTGCTTCGACCGTCGTGTGAGGGAGGACGCGAAGAAAATCGCCTGACGAGTCGCAGCCGTCGCACGTAGGTTCGATCTCATCATCGCTGGGATCGGCTGGTGCTTCGCCTGCGATATGCGGTGCGAAACCGCAAGGTTTGTGGCTCGCATCATTGAGCGCTTCCAGGGTGCCAGCTGTTTCCCGACTCCCCACCGCTGACAGAATCGGCTTTGGCGCGGTAAGTGAATCGGAGGTAATGCACTCAGCGCATGAGGCGTCATTCTCCGCGGAACACTCACGGGCGTGCGCTAAATGAGCAAAGAGGGGCAGGTCTTCCAGCGAAAACGTCTGAGTGTGAGAGGATAAGCTTTCGCGTGAAGTGGCCCTCTTAGTTGCGGCGGCAGATGACCGAGTACTGCCCTTGCCCGGACGAGTGGTCGGCCTGGCAAGCACGGGCTCTTCTTCTTCCGAAGTACTCAGATTCTCATTCCACTCGTAGTGAACCTGGGGGATTTTGCCGAAGACCGCCTGGCAGGCTTCCTCGATTGCGTCGTGAAAGACTGTTCGAATCCAATCGACATAAAAACTGTTGGCCACCTGGAGCGTAAGCTGGGCACCATCCCAAAGGAAGCGCGTACGTCGGCCGAACCACAAGGCATAGCGTTCATATCCGACCTTATCGGCCAACACCTTTCGGAGGGCCGATATGACTTCCTTATCATCCCTGGTCACTGCTCCACCGCTCCTGCTGCGCGTACCTTCAGCGCAATGATTTCAGCGATCGTGCGATATGATTGACGCTGAACAGGCTGCGCAATCAGATGAGTTGCGCACGAGGGATGAACCGCATCATCCTCAGCCTGCATGTGTGTCACCCGATGAGCGTGATTCTACCGCTGACAGCACTGCTGTCAAAGCCCCACAACTGGGTTGGCGAGCGGAATTTTCTGTGGTCATTTTTCGTTGGCTGAACCACTCCGCAAAACGCAAAACGTCTTCGCCGTCCAAAAACTTTTCAAAGGGTTATCCCTCAACCGTGGCGTGGGGAAAGATTGTTACGGAGTAAGTCCGATTGGGCTTCAAGGCTCGATGTATTTGTCGTAACTAATCGACTGGTATCAGGTTACGATTTATTGCGAAATCTCTCAGCGACGTCGGAAACGGTGGCGAACTGAAGAGATCTTGCCGTGTCAATCCGGCGTCACCCGGTGACGGGACCTGCCGCCCCGCGATCGTCGTTGAAAACGAACAGAAAGATGTCGCGTTCCTCAAGAGGTTGCATTCCCAACGACTCGTACACGTGAATGGCCGGTGTGTTTCGGGTATCAACGGCCAGCAGTAGCCCGCTCCGTTTCCGAATCTGCGCCATCCACTGGGCGTAACGGACCGCTTCCCTGCCCCATCCGTGTCCCCGAAATCGCGGAATCAGACCCATGTAGACCAGCTCGAGTTGGTCAAAATCCGGATGATCGGTGAGAACCAGGCACCCGACCGGCTCATTCTCGTGGGTGATGACAAACCATAAGTCGGGACAATAGACCCCCGCCGCGCGGTAACCGGCCAACACGTCTTCGGTTTCTCGAATTCCGTTAAGTTCAGGGCAATCAAGAGTACCCACGTACGTTTCTTCTACAATTTCCGCGAATTCTTTCTCGTTCCATGATGTTACGGGAACGAAAGATAGCTCCGAAGAGGGAAGCTGGCGTGGAAAATCGCGGGCCGGGGAGAGAAGATAGCGAAGCCGTGCGAGAGGCGAGAATCCGGTGTTCTTTAATGGGTCATGAAATATCGTTTGGTCCACCGAAAGGTTGGCAAAAATGAGGCGTGTTTGAGAGCTACGCAAGTTAGAGATTATCCCCTTGAAAAGTTTCTCGGCCGTGCTGAGAGGTTCATTCTCGCGGAGTCCCGGGGCGGAAATGACCGCCGTTCTGCCGGGATACATCGTCCAGAGAATGGCTCCCACCACATCGCTTCCGCGTTGGGCCTGAAGGATCCCAGCGGTGCCTGGTGGCGATTTGCGGAGATGGTCGAGAAGCCGTTGGACCTGGGCGTCGCGATCGCCCGGCGGAAGGTCCTTGCACAGCAACCATAGATTGAGCCGAAAAGTTTCTCGTGAAGCGGGACGAATGATCAGCCCCGTTTCGTCGGAATTCTCAGTTGATTGTCGAGTTGGGGCGCCCATGGCTTTCTCTCACTTGACGTCATCCTGGGCTGGGAACTCCCCGCGCATGTTGCTCGGCCACTTCCAGCACCAGCCGTCGCGGAACCCCGATGTCCACCACCTCCACCTGGCCCACAAAGGGCGCGGCATGGGGCTTCAGAAAACCTGGTTTCATTACGGCGAAGGTTACCGTATGATCCGCACGAACACATGGCTTTCCTGGTTCGCCGCTGTCGCAGTCCCAGCCACTGGGAAGATCGAGGGCGAAAACGCGGGCCCCTGCATCCCTGGCGAAGTTGATTGCCTCAATGATGGCGTCAAACGGCGGCCGGGGATCTCCAACAGCCCCCGTGCCCAACAGTCCGTCCACGATCCACTCGGCCTCCGTGAGACAGCGCTTCAATTCGTCGTTACTCAGGTCCATCCCCAGTACTTTCATCGGCAATCCGGCACGGTTGGCAATTTGGTAATTGAGGAGGGCATCCCCTGTAAGAGATTCTCCCGGAAAGGCCAGTAACAGGAGGACATCGAACCCTCGCAAATCGAGGTGCCGGGCGACCACGAATCCGTCCCCCGCGTTATTACCCTTCCCACAGCAAACGACGACGCGGCCATGGATTCCCAGGCGTTCCAGTACGTCGGTGGCCCCCCGGCCGGCATTTTCCATGAGGACCGGACCTGGGATTCCAAATTCTTCGATGGCCCTTCGGTCGAGCTCCCGGACCCACCGTCGGGGAAGGACCACATGACGCAACCAGTCGCGCTGGCAGCGATGTCCGTCCATGTGTGGCAATCCCCTACGACACTGATCGCTGTTTCCCAGGAAAACTTCTCACCGTGCAACCAGTTTACCAAAAGAGGGCCCTTTTGGGGCCCTCCCAGGTTAACTGACAAAACTTGGATCCCGAATTTTATCCTGCGGGTGCGCGCCGGCATTTTACTTGCCGGGCTGCCGTTAGAGTTCAGTGCACATCCCGAGGCATTTCGAGCGTCCGGCTTTCCAGTCCTGCAAACGCAAGGACGAGGTACACTACAAATCCTACCAGAAAGGCAGCAACCGGTGGGCACGGGATGATGTTGGTGTTGAGTACCAGGTTGGCCGCACCAACGCAAAAGCCCAAAATCCAGGACACCCAGCCTGCCGGATTGAAGCCTGCCCGCGGTCCTGCCCAGCGGTTGCCACTGAGCAAGTAGTCGGCAGCCATCGCGCCGCATACGGGACCGAATGACGCTCCGATCACTGAGAACACCTTAACGGCATTACCAGCATACCCAGAGAGCACCAGAGCAATGGAGCAAAGGGCCCCAATGCCACAGGAGACGAACGGATTGACCTTGGGCAGCGTGGTTTTGAAACTGTTAGCCGCGATGAAACTGGAGAAACATGCGGGCGGGAAGGCCGCGATGGCAAGCAGATACCAGAAAACGGCAGGGGTTTTTGCGCCGAGAACGGGCGAAAGCTTTTCCATGAGCAACGTCGTTTGCAGGACGGGAGGTTTCCCCGCGAGCTGTGCCCCAACCGCTCCGGCCGCGATCACGAGCGAAAGCCCACCGGTCAAGATGATGGCCCCGGCAATTCCCACCAGGCCGCCCCATTTGACGTCATTTTCATCCCGATTGCCCATGCCAAAATCGACGCCCGCGGCTCCTGCTGTGGCGAAAAACCCGACCACGTAAGTGGCAACCGCCAGGAAAACGCCCCAGACTGTCAGTGGATCATGAGCCTTGACCTCTTTGGCACCGGACGCCTGGTCTGTCGCCAGGGCACCATCGGCAGTGACCTTCACCGGAGTCTGACCGTCCTGCACAAGCTGCGTATGATCCATCTTGGTGACGCCGCCTAGCGATGCCAGGGTGAGGATGACCAAGATCGAAAGCGGCAACAGGGGCAAATAAGTGGCCACACGCCCCACATATTGAATTCCCTTAATGCCGATCAGCGTGGCCAGCAGCACAAAAGCAATGGCAACCACGGAGAAAGCGACCGAACCCGGTCCCGCCCCGAACGGCTGACACAACAATTGAGTGGTGAAAAATGCATTAACCGCCAACCATCCGAATTGCAGAACCCCCATCAAAAATCCCGGCATGATGAATCCGCCCTGTACGCCGTACGTGGAGGTGCCCACGATGTAAAGGGGAAGTCCCGTCTGAACACCGAGCTTTCCCGGGATGAGATAAAACAGGTAGTGACACACCAGGGCGGACACGATGAGAGCCAGGATAGCAATCCCCAGTCCCTGGGCGAGCGCGCCACCTGCTGCAAGCGGTATGCCACTGCCTTTGGCAAGCTCTTCCAGCATGGGCAATTGATGCCAAAAAACGAACCACAGGAAGATACCTGCGTAGGTAGGCGCTGTACTTGCATACCAGGGGGTCCGTTGATCCTTGGGCACCGGACGGGCGCTCGCAACATAATCTGGCAACTGTGTTGACATAGAATGTTCCTCCTTACTGGAAGACAACGCCAACGAAACCTCCACGTTTCGGGTTCATGCACTGATAGCACTGTCAGTTGGCATTGAGTATAACTCCGAAATGCCACTTGTCCATTACCGCCCTGCACTTTTGGATAACGGACAGATAACAGCATTGTCTGGCAAAATTCGTGACAGCTCGTCCCCAGCGGGAGTCCACCGAACCACATTTTGTGGAGGGTTTTTAGGGTAACACTGGCCGGAATCTCGATAAGACCGGAAGTCGCCAGTTTTCCTGTTTAGCTTATTCGCTGCGAATTGCTGGTTTTGTTCATCCTGAAAGAATTGTGGAGACTTCTTATGTTTTCGTATATGTCTGCGCTCAACAGTTTGCCCACTCTTCAAATGTTCTGCGTTGACGCACTCGACGAGGTCCTGTAGCATACGGGCGTCAAGGCATTCTCCTCACATTGACGGGTGCTGGAGAGTTCGCATCTTACACGCTAGACGATTCCATGGATGGATACTTATATTCAGCCCGATGTTTGAGTGCCTTAGATCCATCCCGAGGTGGACTTGGGCCTTCAGATGGGATCTCCGCGTGGACGTTAGCGGGAATCTTTTCGCTGGGCCTGGGCGTGAGACTGGTGGCGGTCTATCTCTGGGGATGGCGATTTGGTGGCGGATTCATCTTTGGTGATAGCGAAAGCTATTGGCATCTTGCGCGGACGATCGCACGAGGAGAGCCCTACAGGTACGGGATCACAGGGGCCATTTTCCGCACGCCTGGATATCCCCTCATGCTGGCCCCCCTGTTTCTCGTTTTTGATGATCCACCCATCTGGATTGCACGCGTTGAAGGTGCCGTTTTCGGTGCTGTGACGGCCGTGTTAGTTTGTTTGTGGGGGAAAGAACTATTCAATAGGCACACGGGGATTATTGCGGGAATTTTGGCGGCTCTGCACCCTGAGTTGATTCTGGGGTCGGTCCCCGTGTTGAGCGAAGCAGGCTTCGCCCCGGCATGGGTGCTGGGAATGTATCTCCTTGCACGCAGTTGCAATCAGCGAGATTCCGGTGAACTCTGTGCCTGGAGGTCTTCGTTAGGTGCTGGTCTTGCATTCGGGCTGGCCACACTGATTCGCCCCAGCGCCCTTCTTTGGCTTCCCTTTCTGCTGGTCGTCCAACTCCTGGTCTGGCGGCGTCTCCTGCCTTCCTGGCGGGCCTGGGCAAGCATTGTCGTGGGGTTTGTCCTGGTGATGTTGCCATGGTGGCTTCGGAACTACTGGCTGACCGGGAAAGTTATTCTGACGACCACTCAAGTGGGGGCAAGCCTCTACGACGGTTGGAACCCGCAGGCCAGCGGCAGCAGCAACATGAATTTTGTGCCTGATAAGTTGAGGGAAGTGCAACGCCAATATCCTGACGCTCATCCGCTGTTCTGGGAACTGGAACTGGATCGACAACTGAAACGCGAGGCCGTGACGTGGGCAATCCAAAATCCTACGGCTGTCCTTCGGCTTGCATTCGTGAAGTTTCGTCGCTTCTGGAATATCGTGCCCAACGATCCGGGTTTCAATGTCTTTCCGGTGAATTTGACAATGGCAGTCGCCGCGGTGTTCACCTTCGTTCTGGCGATTGTGGGTGCCTTGCGGTGGGCCAAACAACGCGTGGTAGCAATGACATGTGTGTTGCCCGCCGTGTATTTCACACTTTTGCACATGGTTTTTGTGTCTTCACTGCGATATCGCATCCCGGTAGTGCCAGGACTGATCGTCCTGGCGAGTGCCACACTGGTATCGAGGTTTTTTGTGGCGTCCGGCGATAAAGGTGCTTAGTCAAAGGGGTGAGGTGGCGATTGTTGAGGGAGAAAGATGCAGTGCCGACAAGAATTAGCTTGCTGGAAAACGAAGGGCCTGGAAGCGAATCATGCGACCCTGCGGAAAAATGCCTGAGGTGGCGGCGGAAGAGGAATGGATCATCCTTTTAGCAAAATGAAGGTGAAAGGGACGTGATGTCTCGAACCAAAGGGTACCACACTGCTGGTAAGTTCACCGGCCCATATTGACCCCGGGAAAAATATGACCTGGCGGCAGCGGCTGATCAGAGAGATCGGTTTCTTCCTAAAATGGGGCCTTGCTGTTGCCCTGGTTGCCGGGTTTTTCTTTGCCATCTGGCTCTACAAAAGAGTGGATGACGAGCTCCGCAGCGAAATCGAGCGGCGATGTGCGCAGCTGTGTCCTCATTTGCGAATCCGAATTCGATCAGCTCAGTTGTTGCCCGGCGAGGGGATACAGCTTCGCGGGGTCCGCATCACCATCACGGATTTACCCAAGGTGACGGCTACAATCGCTGAAATTGAGGAAATCATGCTGGCTGGGCCAGTGGATTACAAGGGGTTGCTTTCTGGCGAAGTTCCCATTCAACGAGTCGTTGTCCGCCGGCCGCAGGTGCGCATCGCGTGTGGTAGCGATGGACAATGGAATATTTCTCGTTTACTTCCTCTGCCAAAGCTTGCAGGGAGCAAGCATGCCCCGATTCACATAGAAAACGGCATGGTGGAGATCGTCGATCTTCGCGGCCCGATTCCCACCGCCATCGCATATCGGGACATTCAGATGGAGATTTCTGGCGACTCTCTGCCACAATCGGACGGATCGACCGCCGGGATTCGAAAATTCCGCGGCACAATGACAGGTGATTATGTACGCCGAATCGATGTTGAGGGGACATTTGATTCCGAAGCACCATGCGTGAGACTGGCCGGCGCGGTCGACTCCCTGGAATTCTCGCCCGAGTGTCAGGCGGCATTTCCCCGGGAAGTGCGACGCACCCTGCGTCCGCTGGAACATCTTCGTGCTCAGCTTTCACTGACATTCCACCTTTTCTGGGCGGGCGGAAGCAGCACAGTCGTGGACTATGACGTCTCGGGCCAGATTCGTCGCGGACGGCTCGATGATCCAAGACTGCCGTATGCCATTACGGATATCCGCGGCTATTTCACCGCATCGCGGGATGAAGTCTCATTGACCGATGTGACGGCGTTTTCGGGGTCGACGGCATTTGTGGTGCGCTCGGCCAAACTCTTGCACTGGAACCTGGCGGAGTTGGCTGACCTCGACATGCAGATCAACAATTTGAAGTTTGATCCAGCACTTCTTCCCCTTTTGCCACCCAAACTTCAGGAGGAATGGCCGAAATACTTTCCGGAAGGAACGGTTCATCTTACTTTGCGTTTCACCTCACTCGATGACCAGCGTCACTTTCACGTCACTGCCAATTTGGAAAATGCATCGTTTGCCTATTATCGCTTTCCTTACCGGCTTCAGCAGGTTCAAGGGCGACTGGAACTCACGCCCGAGCGGCTGGGAATTCAGCTCGTGGCAATGGCGGGAACTCAGCCCGTGGAGATTCGCGGGCAGGTTCTCAATCCTCTGACGGCCCCTGTGACGCAAATCAGCATCAGCGGTCAGCGGATAGCTCTCGATGAGCGGCTGGTGAACGCTGTGCTCGATACGAAGAGCCGTCAAACGTTGCGGGCCTTGCATTTGGCTGGTTCGGCTGATGTGTGGCTTGGTTTGTGGCAGGATGAGCCGGGTGGCGTGCTCCATCGCCAGATGGAGGCGACCCTCAACGGATGCTCGATTCGATATGAAGCGTTTCCTTATCCGATTTCCGACATCACTGGCCGCATCGTGATGCGGGACGATGCCTGGTCGTTCCAGGAACTTCGCGGAAGAAGCGGTCCAGCAGAGATCTCTGCCTACGGTACGCTCCTTCCGCAAAATGGAAGTTCCACTTTACGCCTCGATTTTGAAGCGAAACATCTCCCGTTAGACAATGAATTGAAGGGCGCCTTTCGCGAAAATCACATCCGTCAGTTATGGGAAGAGCTAGATCCGGCAGGCACCGTCCAGGTACGGGGGACGCTCCTCTATACCTCAGGTGAGCCTCTCGACGTCAAATTATGGGCAAGTCCAATTGACCGGGGGCTGACCCTTCAGCCCCGATCTTTTCCCTACCGTTTGGAGGGCATCGTGGGCCAATTGAGATACGAGGCTGGAACTCTCTCATTTCATGGGCTCCGCGGACATCATGAAAACACCGAGTTTCAGGCGGATGGATCCTGCCGACTCTCACAAAACGGAGGCTGGTCACTGGATCTACGGAACTTGTGGATTGACCGCTTGATAGTGGATCGGGCGTTACTTATGGCCTTGCCGGAAGCCCTGAGCCGCCCTCTCGCCCGTCTCAATATTCAAGGGCCTCTCGTTGTGCGGGGGCAGTTCCGACTGATCAGAGAACACGACGCCTCAGATCGGGGGCCAGGAGCTGAAATGGTTGCTTCTGCCAGCGACTCGGTCGGCGGGTCGATCCCGCTTCAGGCAGCGTGGGATGTGGTGATCACCCTCGTTCAAAACAGTATGGGAACGAGCCTGGTATTCGGGAATTTGAATGGAAAAATTCTTTTCCAGGGGCAATATTCGGAGGGAAGGTTTACAGCCGATGGGTATTTGGCTCTGGACGCCCTGCAGGTGCTCGGGTTGCCGATCAGCCGGTTACGAGGACCATTTCGGGTTGACAATGAATTTGTCATTTTTGGGGGGGACTGGGCTGTCGCTGAATCCGCTCGAGAGACACCGATGGCGGGTCAACCGGCAAAGTCCCGCCAGCCTTTAACGGCGGAGATTTTTGGAGGCACGTTATCCGGAACCGGTTGGGTGCGTCTTTCCGACAAATTCGAGTACGATGTTGCGCTTTCGTTGTTGAAGTCCGATTTCACGGAGCTTGTACGAGAATACCAGAGTAACTCGTCCATCATCCGTGGGACGCTAGATGCAGCCGTGCGACTTAAAGGTCAGGGTGACGATATCCAGGGATTGGCCGGTTATGGGAATTTTCAGCTCCGGGAAGCGAATATCTACGAGCTTCCTTTGATGATCGCACTTTTGAAGATTCTGAGCATACGACAACCGGAGACCACGGCGTTCAGCGAGAGTTCAGGGCAATTTCGAATCGCTGGCCGACACGTCTATCTGGACAGCATCACCTTTTCGGGGGATGCCTTCAGCCTCACCGGCCAGGGTGAAGTAGATTTGGACGGGAACCTGCGATTGATCATGCGGGCGATGCTGGGACGCCGCGAGATTCAGGTCCCCGTGGTCAAGGAGCTGTTCCGCGGCGCGAGCGAGCAGATTGTGCTTGTTCACGTGGGAGGCAACTTGAGGGAACCAATTGTGCGGCGAGAGCCTTTCCCCGGGGTGAACGAGGCCCTCCAAAGGTTCCAACTGGGAAACAGAAGCGTTCGCGAGGGTGAGGCAATCCTCAGGGAGCGGTGAAAAGCCGACGATCTCCAGGACCTTGTTGTCCTACAGTTTGTGTTGAAACGAGCTTTGAGCAGGTGGAGTAAGCACAGGTTTGATGGGACGAGGAAGAGAGTGACAACTTCCAGAGAACGCGGCAAAGGGTTCTTCCTCCTCGGCTGTGACGGCCCGATGTCAATGAGGAGGTTGCACGATGAGTGTTGGACCACTTGGCCCCATTATCTCCGCGATTGCGGGTACGCCTTTGGCCCAGGGAAAAAGTGAGACTGATACCAGTCAAGTGGTACGGGAGGGCCAGGAGAGGCGTGTGGCAGCAGATCGGCAGGCAGAAGCCGCTGCTGGAATTGGCGAGACGGATGGAGAGAATCACGAAACGGAAGAGCGCGATGCCGATGGTCGTCGTCCCTGGGAATTGCCGCCCGTTTCGAAGAAGACAGATGAAGGCGACGATCAGAAAAAAACTCCCGCTGATCCGCACGGTGAGCTGGGACGCCTCATCGATCTGAGTGGGTGACATGAGGGAGGGAAGAGATGCAGAAGAACGGAGGTGAATCTTCGCTGGCGGTGGCCGGCCGGTAGCGATGTCGCGTGATAGCATCGCCGAAACTGTTCCAATTGGCGTTCCGGCACGATTCGCGCTCGAATTCTGCTCCACTGGAATGCGACCTGCCTGTAAAATCAATGTTTGCGCGAAGGACGTCGCATGCATGAAGGAGCGGACGGATGAGATTTGTGAAAATGCATGGCATTGGAAACGATTACATTTTCGTCGACTGCTTTGAACAGTCCCTTCCGGAGGCCCCCGAGGTTCTCGCACCGAAACTTTCCGACCGTCACTTTGGAATTGGCGGCGACGGCCTCATCCTGATCCTTCCCTCCGATGTGGCTGACGCGCGGATGCGAATCTTCAACGCCGATGGTTCCGAAGCCGAAATGTGCGGCAACGGCGTGCGATGCGTCGCCAAGTACATTTACGAAAGAGGGTTGAGCCGGAAGAATCCGCTGAGAATTGAAACCGGCCGGGGCATATTGAGTCTTCAGCTCAAGATCCAAGGAGACCGGGTTACGGAAGTGACCGTCGACATGGGCGAGCCGATTCTGGAGGCCGCGCGGATTCCCACGACGTTGCCGGGAAGTCCGGTCGTTGAAGCGCCCCTAACTTTGGATGATGGAACGTCCGTCAACGTGACATGCGTGTCCATGGGCAATCCCCACTGCGTGATCTTCACCGAGGACCTTACAGACGAGACTTTCCGTCGGCTTGGCCCGATTATCGAAAAGCATCCCGCTTTTCCCCAGCGTGTCAATGTTGAGTTCGTTCGGGTTTGTTCGCCCCAACGGGTGGAGGTGAGAGTTTGGGAACGCGGATCGGGCGAAACGCTGGCCTGCGGTACCGGTGCGTGCGCCGTCTGTGTGGCGGGAGCTCTAACCGGGCGAACAGAGCGGAAAATCACGGTTCGGCTTCCCGGGGGCGAACTAATCACGGAATGGGCACCGTCGGGAAGTGTGTTCATGACAGGGCCGGCAACCACCGTTTTCACCGGCGAATGGCCGGCCGAAATTGAGCCGGCGCGATAAACGCCATGGCGGAGCCAGCTAAGCTTTCTATGGACGGATCGCCGAAATGGCCAGTGAGGGCAGCAGCCCGTGTCACAGCGCTGTTCCTCCGTACGTGGATGAGTACATTGAACTACCGGGTCTGTTATGAGGATCGGAGTATCGACCCGGTATATCCGGAATGTGTGGGTCCAAAACTCTATCTGTTTTGGCACGAATATATTTTATTTCCGCTTTATTTACGTGGGCATTGTTACCTGACAATGCTTGTGTCCCGGCACAGAGACGCGAATTTGTTGACCGAAGTGGCCAGGGTCTTGGGGTTTGATTTCGTTCGGGGTTCAAGCCGCCGGGGGGGCGATCAGGCCCTTCGACAATTAATCGAGATTGGGCGGTGCCGGCATCTTACGATTACGCCCGACGGTCCCCGCGGACCCCGCCGCCATATGGCACCGGGTGCCGTTTACGTGGCCTCTCGATTGGGTGTACCGATTGTGCTGATGGGGTTCGGGTATCACAGGCCGTGGCGGTTGAACAGTTGGGATCGGTTCGCCATTCCGCGGCCATTTTCAAGAGCCCGTGCAATCACCAGCGCTCCCATCACGATTCCTCAGGACCTGGACCGAGAAGGCATTGAGTATTATCGCCAAATGCTGGAGAGCCGCTTGAATGGGCTGACGGAAGAGGCGGAGAAATGGGCTGAAAGTGGCCTTGCGCGTGAGAACGAGACGGCCTTATTCAAAGCCCGGGCCGCTCATCCGCCGTGGGAATGTCATCCAGAAGGCCATGAAATAGGGTTGAAACTGGTAAATCGCGCGGCATGCTAGCCGAGGAGTGGTGATTGATAGTCTTCCAGAAAGCTGTATGGATCTTGATTGATTATCAAAATCCCGCGGAATTGTCCGGGCTGTAGCGCTCTCATTGTATTACCGGATGTCTATGTCAGACGAATATGTTTTTCAATCGGTGTTATTTGAAAACCGCTCGCATGTTTTCACGGTGTCTGAGCTTACAATTCTTATTAAAGAGGTTCTGGAAAACATCTTCCCCAGTGTAGCTGTTATCGGCGAAGTAGCCGATTTGTCTGTGGCTAGATCAGGCCATTGTTATCTGACACTCAAAGACGAGGGGGCACAATTGCCAGCGGTCATCTGGCGATCGTACCGCGAACGACTCACATTTGATCTGCACGATGGCTTGCAGGTGTTGTGTCGTGGAAGGCTGGAAGTTTACCCACCCCATGGACGGTATCAACTGATTGTGGAGGAAATTGAGCCGAGCGGCTGGGGGGCCAAGGAGCTAGCCCTGCGACGGCTCAAGGAACGGTTGGCACGCGAAGGACTGTTTGATGCGGCCAGGAAGCGCCCCCTGCCCCGCTGGCCGCGTCGAATCGGCGTGATCACAAGTCCCACAGGTGCGGCGATTCACGACTTTCTCACGGCCCTGCGCGAACGCTTTCGCGCGGTTGATGTGCTCATCATTCCTGTGAAGGTTCAGGGGGAAGGAGCTGCTGAAGAGATCACGCAGGCATTCCAATGGCTGGAAAAATATGATTGGAATCTGGATGTGATTGTCCTGACCCGCGGCGGAGGAAGTATTGAGGACCTTTGGGCATTCAATGAGGAGAGTGTGGTTCGGGCGGTTGCGAGTTCAAGGATTCCGGTGGTGTCTGCAGTGGGGCATGAAATAGACGTGACGCTGGCCGACCTGGCGGCGGACGTACGAGCACTGACACCCACTGACGCCGCCTCCAAAGTGGTGCCCTCCCAGGAAGAGTTGGAAGCCGTCCTGGCGGGGTATGCAATGCGGCTTCGGGCTCATCTTGATCTGCGGCTGAAGGCGGTACGGCCCCACCTTGACGCGATGGCCTCCCGGCCCGTGTTCCGCTTTCCGAAAGATTTGGTCTATACTCGCAGCCAGGAGGTGGATGAATGGGAACGGCGCCTGGAGCACGCTGGCGACCGGTTTCTGGAGCGGAGCCGTATGGTGCTCACCACGATGGCGGCGCGACTGGAATCGCTGAGTCCCCTGGGGGTGCTTTCTCGGGGATACTCAATGACGTTGACGCACCCCGAAGGACGTGTTGTCCGAGAGGCCGCGTCACTTTCTCCAGGGACGATGGTACAGACTCGCCTGCACCAGGGAAGCTTTCTCAGTCGTGTCGAAGAAGTACACGGAGATGGTGAACCCGTCCATCCAGACCAACGAATATGATGCAACGGGCCCAGAATGTTCCATGTGTTCGGAACGTTGTCCGGACCAACGCGGTGGTTACGACGGGGTGATCACAAGGTCCATAGGCGTTGGGTAGGATAGGCGACGATTGAGGCGGTATCGGAGTTGGTCATCGACAGACGTCGCGCTTGTTTTGAGAAGGCACGCGTCAAAGCTTTGCAGAGCGGTCAACATGCAGCAAACGCTTCTCCGTCTAGGCACTCAGATAGAGAACCGCTTGCCAACGGGTCTTTTGGGCTTGTTTGGAGCGTTGATCTTCTGCGCCGTTGTTTTGGACTCGAGTTCGATTCGAGCAGCCCCACAACAACAGCGGAGTGGCTTCCTGGTGGGGTTCGAGGCGGCACCGTTTTTGCCACTCCCTGAACCCGGACCTCCGTCCGCCCAGGTGAAGGAAGGTCTGGGTGAATCGCGTGAAAAAACTGTTCAAAAAGACCAAACGACAGCGCAGCCGCAACAACCCGAGGTCGCGGAATCTAAAGCTGTTAAGAAAGACGCCGGACTGCCATCGCAGCAGTCTTCCTTCGGTGTATGGGAAATCATCAAAGCAGGCGGGACGGTGGGGTTCATCATCATCGGCCTCTCCCTGGTGGCTGGTGCCCTGGTTGTCGAGCAGCTCATCACGCTTCGTAAATCGGTGCTTATGCCCCCGGAGGTCGTGAGCCAACTGGGTCAGGCGATGGCCGCTCGCGATTCAAAGGGACTGATGGCCACTTGTGAAGCCCATCCGTGCGTCTTCACAGATGTACTGAAGGCCGGGCTGGCTGAGTGGGAAGGTGGATGGCACCAAGTGGAAAAAGCGCTGGAGGATGCCCTTACGGAATACACCGCCAAACTTCTCCGCAAAGTGGAGTATTTGTCTGTGATCGGTAACCTGGCGCCGATGCTGGGGCTGTTGGGAACGGTGGTGGGTATGATCCTGGCGTTTAAAACAGTGGCCGAGACTCAGGGGGCAGCACGGGCCGCCGATTTGGCACAGGCGATTTATCTGGCCCTTGTGACGACCGTGGAGGGGTTGATCGTCGCCATCCCCTCGCTTGCCGCCTACGCCTATTTTCGCAATCGCGTGGATGAATTGATGGCAGAAGTGGCCGTTACCCTGCAACAACTTTTGGCACCGTTGCGGCGGCGGCGTGTGGCCGCAAAGCCTCCTGTCAGTTCCTCGGGAGCACCACCGTCTGGAAGTGTCCGCGGATGAGAGCGAGCGTTCATCCGGTCAGATTGCCCGTGAAGTTGAATCTCACGCCGATGATCGACGTGACGTTTCAGCTAATTTTGTTTTTTTTGCTTGCCGGACACTTGGCTCAACAGGAAAGCGCCGTGGATCTGGATCTGCCGGTGGCACAAACCGGCCACAAAGCGATGGAGAGTCCCACGCGACGACTTGTCATCAATGTGGCCCAAGATGGAACCCTCATCGTTGGTGGTGAGATGATTGATCTCGAACGGTTGGGCCAGATTCTCTCAGCGGATCGGAAGACGAGCGAATCCCTGGAAGTGCGGATTCGAACTGATCGCCGGACACCTTACGGCAAGATCGCACCCCTTCTCATTCGCTGCACGGAGAGCGGGATCTGGAATGTTTCCTTTGCAGTTATCGGTGAAGAGACATCCCCTTAAAGGCTCCAGAAGATTGATCGTGAGTCAGGGTGCGTCATGAGACGGCAATCAGTGTTGAACCAGAAACAGGACCTGGATTTGCCGATGACGCCAATGATTGACGTCGTCTTTCAGTTGATTATCTTCTTCCTCTGCACAACCCGATTTACACCGCTTGAGCAAGTCCTGCCAACCCCACTCGATGAGTCCGGCGGCTCGCGAAGAGTGGAGTCGCCTCCACCAGAAGTTGTGAATCTGACGGAAGTTGTCATCAAGCTGGCTGATGGTCAGCCGGTCAGGATCACTCTTAATGGTCGGCAGGTGAGCGATTTCGACGAACTCGGGATGACGCTTCAGGCTGTTGCACGTGTTCGCGTGGATGTTCCCGTGGTTATCGATGCAGGCTTTGCAGTTCCAATGCAGGACGTCGTCCAGGCATATGATCTCTGCCGGAAGGTTGGTTTCCAGAAGATCCATCTTGCGGCTCCGCCACGTCCATGAAACGGTTGTTGGCTTTCTTGGTTATTCTGTTGGAGTTGGGCCTGGTGCCGTTAGAGGGCACGGCAGATGTTACTGAAGACCTGCGGTTCATTCAATCGTTGCGGTCTCGTCGTCTCTTTCGGCTGGCCGAGTATCAGTGTGAGCTCGCGTTGCAGCGGCCGGGCTTAAGTACCGGTGACAAGGCAGTACTCACCGTCCAGTTTCTGGAAACGCTCAATGAACACGCCCTTTATGCCGAAGTTGGCCGGCGGACAGCCTGCTGGCAACGGGCTCAGGAATTGACCAGCAGCTTCGAGAAAGATCACGAAGAGACCGATGGGAGCCTCGTCGTGCGCCTGTCGGGCGTGAAAGTTCTCGTGGAGCAGGGAAAAATCCTGCGGGAGGAGGCCGAGTTGACTCTTCTGGCCACACGTTCTTCGTCCTCGCTGTGGGATGAGATGATGAAGCCGTCGCGCACAGTTCTCCGGAAGGCTGGAGAGCAACTGAAGGCCCTCCGCGATGAAATCGCGCGATCACTCAGGCGCGCGCAAAAAGTGACGGAGACTGACGGCCTTCCACTTGGCGAGCAACAGCTTCTGAGCCTCGAAAAACAGGCCCAATTCTGGACAGCGCTTGCCGCATGTGAACTGGCACGGACCTATCCTGCTGGGTCGGAAGATTATCTGGCTATGCTCAATGATGCGGCGAGCAACCTCCGGGGCCTCAGTGAACTGCCGCTTGACCATCCTCTCGGCTTTCCCGCCCGGCTCTATTATGCGGATGTCAATCGACTGCTCGGCCAGAAGGAAGCGGCATGGAAAATCCTCGCCGGTCTCGATGATGAGCAACTCTCCAAAGATCGACAACAAGAACTCCTTGCGGGTCGGTTGCAATGGGCCACCACTTTTGAAGAAGAACAACTGGCCAAAACGCTGTTTGAAAGGGCCATGACAGTTGAGGTTTCACTTTCGCCACCTTTGGCTTTCGCGATGCTCGAAACCGCTACCTGGTTTTGGAAAAAAGCAGGGGAAAAAGGCGACAAAAGTTCTGAGGAGTGGGAGGTCCAGATCAAAAAGCTGGTGGAAGTCCTCAGACAGAGCGGCTCGACGTATTGGACCCACCGGGGAGAACTCCTCGTGGCGCATGCCGCGTCGGCAAGTGCAAGCGCAAACAGCACAACTCTGGATCTTTATGTGGCGGAGAACGCTTATCGAGCTGGAAGGTGGCAAGAGGCCATCGAGGCTTATGACCGTGTTGCTCAAACAGCAAAAAAAGCCGGGCAGGAGGATGTGGCCTTTCAGTGCAGTTGGGCTGCTGCGGCCATTGCCCAACAACAGTCGCTGCATCAGGAAGCGTGGCAGCGGTTCAACACGCTTGCCCAGGAGTTTCCCCACCAGGCGAAGGCGTCCCAAGCTGCGTTTCTGGCGCTGGTCAATCTTGGCCAACTGGTAGCAAAAGACGAGAAAGCATACCTCGCTCTTTACGAACGAGAACTCCGCGCGTATCTCGATCGATTCCCCCGGGGGAAAGAGGCGTATCTCGTGCGATTCCGCCTGGCGCAACTCCTTGAGTATCAATCCCGGATACAAGAGGCCGTTGGCATGTACCTGGACACCCTGGAGCAATTGCCTGCCGACCAAGGCGGAGAAACGAGTGGTAGTTCTCAGCAGGGGGATAGTACGAGTGACCTGCTGCAGGAGACCAAACGAGAAGAGGTGCTTGAAAAAGTCTTCCTGGGGCTCGATCGGTGCCTGTCCGTTCTCTGCGCGGGGACAAGGCAGGATTTCTCCGCGGAGGCTCGCCAGGTTGCGCAGCGTCTTCATGCCTGGAGTATCGTCGGGAACGGGGATCGCACGGATCAGCGCTATCGACTCATGGCCGAGGAGCGCGCCATCCGACTGATGCTGTGGGAATGCGGTGATCCCGTATTCGCGGAAAAAATTCTCCTAACACGGTTCCCCGATCCAGATCATTTTTGGAAAGAATTCCGAACGCTAAGCAATGACGTCTCAAGCACATCCGGGTGGATAACCCTCTGGCTGGAGGTCATGGCTCAATTGGGGCGAGAAAGAGAGGCACAGTATTGGTGCGAACAACTTCGCCATCTGGAGTTTGATGTTCGCTGGGAATGGGCGAGCGGCGTCACCGAGAAACTCTCCCAGGCAAAACCGAATCGAGCTCAGGCGATCGCCCGATGGGTTGTGGCAGCGGTCCCGGACTTTGTCCAGCAATACGCGACACATCCCCAAGATTGGAAGGTCCAAGCCGGTTTGAAGTATGCCCGGCTGCTCGTGATGGCAAACCTCCATGAGGACTCGCTGGGCTGGATGCGCCGCCTGGCGCAGGAATTTCCTGAACATGGTGAAATTCAGGAAAACCTTGCGCTTCTTTTGGCTTATTCGGACGACGTTTTGCTACGGAACGAATCTCTCCAGAAATTTCAGGAAATTGCTCGGCGAACGCCGGAGGGATCTCCTCGGTGGTTTCGGGCAAAGTATATGACGGCCTGGTTGCTCCACAATTTAGGGAGAACACGCGATGCCTGGGAGATGCTGAGTCTGCTTGAAACTCTCCACCCTGACCTGGGAGGAGAGCCCCTGAGGGGGAAAATCTTGTCCCTGAAAGACGAATGCCAGAGACATTCGCCGCAAGACAGATAAAATCATCCGGATTTTTTGGGTAGGTTGTCGCCCAGCAGTTGCTCTACCACCGGTTTCAGGAGTTCCGACCACAACTGGTATCCCTTGTCGCTCAGATGAAGGCCGTCGTTGACGAAAAGGTCTGGTTGCGGATGGCCATCGGGGCCCAGCATGGGTTTCTCGACGTCCAGAAAATGCACTTTGGATTCCGGATGGGCCCGGCAGTATTCCTCAATGAGATGGTTGGCGGCTCGAATTTTGTCGATCAGATGCCATCGGGCAAGCGATGGCTTGATCCCGATGAAGATGACCGGGGCGGTGACACCTTCGGAACGGATGACCTGCAGGAAATCGGCGAAGCGCCGACAAACGATCTCCGGTGATGCCCCGGCTCCAATGTCGTTGTCCCCGGCATAGAAGACAATCAGTTGAGGGTGGTAGGGAGCAATAATGCGCTTCGCGTAATGGGTAACCTCATGAATCTGTGAGCCGCCAAAGCCCCGATTGATTGTGATCCAGTGGGGAAACCATCGCGACACATCCCATCGCACGATGCTGGAACTTCCCACGAAGAGAATGGCTCCGTCGGGTGGCGGATGAAGTTTGTCTGCTTCTTCGAATTTCTTGATGGCGGATTCCCAGCGTTCGGGCCCCGTGTCCTTTTTCTTCTCCTCGTAACTCGCAAGCCTCGCGGAGATCGCACGCCGCCATGACAGCAGTGCGCGATTCGCAGGTCGCGGGCCGATTTTCTCAAAAGGAATCGCCTCAAATCCTGGAAGTGTGGATTGAAGGGGGGCATCCGGCTTCAGCCGCCAGTCTTCGGTCTCGGGATTGACAAAGAAACGGGCTGTGGCCTCCAGCGGAAGTATCACATTGTTTTCCATGACGAGGTACGACCGCGCACGATTCTCGATGTTTTCCCAGGTTCCCCCGAAGCAAAGGTTTTTGCGAATGATATTGCCTTTCGGTGCCGCAGGTTCGTCCTCGAGGATATTGACCAGTGTCGGATAGGCTTTTCGCCAGAGTTCACTCTTATAGGGCATGGCTTTGAGACGCTCCGTCATTGTCGTGGGCACGTGGTAGGAAGCCCAGCCGAGAGCGCGGGCATCGACATGCACTGCCGGGCGGCAGTCAATGAATATGTTATTCTCTACGAGATTGTCTCGCCCACCTCCGATAAATGCAGCGCGTGTTACCTGATAAAAGATATTGTTGGTGATTTGTGTGCCGCAGAACATATCGTCCAGGTACACTCCCATACAGCCGCGGTTTTGAAAACCCGATATATGATGAAAGTAATTCCAGGAGATGACGGTCCCCCGCATGGTCCAGTCACGGCCGGCGTAGATCGCTCCCGCATCGTTGGACTCCAGGCAGACGTGGTCGATCTCGTTCCATGAAATTGTGTGGTTGTTACCGGAAAAACCGACCGCCTGATGGGGCGCATGGTGGATGTGATTATGGAGGACATGCTGTCCAACGCCGCCGATCGAGACTCCCGCGCGATACATGGGATGGATTTGCCCGTAGTCATGGATTTCGTTATCCTCCACGATGTGGCCTGCGGGCGAGAGCGTGGCCCGATCGCCCCCTGTGGCGGAGACGCCCCCTTCGCCGAGTTCATGGAGATGACTCTGGCGTACGACGCACTGACGACCTCCACGTATCTGAACCGCCCAGCCACCCGTCAATAGGAATTCACAGTTTTCGACGGTGCAATTTTCACAATTCTCGCACACCAGTGCCGTGCCGCGACAATGGGCGAGCCGCAGACCCCGCAAGGTGACATTTCTTACTGAAACCAGTTGCATAATTCCAGAACTGACAGAAACGGTGGGCTGGCCATCTTCAAGGCGGGCGGGATCGGTGGGAGAGTCGGGCGGCCAGAAATAGAGCTGGCCCGTTACTCTGTCGAGATAATATTCGCCCGGTGTGTCGAGTTCACTGAGGAGATTGAAGGCATACCACCACTGTCCTTTTCGGTAGCCATAGTAATGGTAAGGTGGTTTAACAGCAATGAGGGAACGATCGGGATCAATGAGGGCGACCGGATGCCGCTGGTCGGACCAGTCCCAGAACCAGTAGCCATGAACCCAGGGGTCCTTCTCCTTCACCCAGCGGGATGGACGATTGCCCTCGTAAATAAACTTGCCGACTTTGTCGCCCTTTTTACCGCGTACGTCGATGGGCTGTTCACCCAATACGTCCACAATTTTGGTAAAACCCTGGTTCGGCCATCGCGCTAATGTCATTCGGCGATTTTGATAGCAAAGCTCGAGACCTCCGCCTCCCGCCGAGCCGTAGTCGGACACCCCAAGTTCTTTAAGATCGGCAATGAAGACGTGCTCGCGTGCCTCTTGAGGGAGGAGCGGCGACACGTTGGCCACCTCAATCGCACGTTTCCAGTTCGTGACGAGTCGTCCGCCACTCCATACCACGGCGCCAGGCGTCTTTGCTTCAAATTCGAGGCTGGCGATCGACTTCGGTAGATCACGGAGGGTAACGGGTTCGGACAATTCCAGCCGGCCAGGTTCGAAAATGACCTTGACCCTGACAACAGTGCCTTTTTCTGCAACTTGATTCAAGGCCTGGCGGAGTTGGGCAAGTGTCCGCCATGGTCCGGTGCGATTTTTGGCATCCGGAGAAGGCGACAGCCCGGACCACTCATCGTTTCCCTGGGCAGAAACGTAGAAGGTGACCTGGCCCGACGCTGCTTCCTCGCCAGATGCGATCGCCCCTTGTGGCAACAGCCACCCGGTGATCAGGCAACTCAAGATCGCCCAGCGGACAAGAGTGCCTTTTGTTTCAGCAAGCATGGTGCAACTTTCCTTATTCGAGGAAATCAAAGAAGTGACTGTCGTCCCTTAAAGCAATACTCCAGCTGTGGTTCGTAGACCACTTGACGGAGATGTCAAACATCAGGCCGTGTAACCCTCTGCTCGCACCCTGCGGCTCACTGGGTTGAGATGGGTTGAGAAATGCGAGCCAGTCCTCGCTCAGCGGATTGCACGCATCACACCGTGTCTGGATTGGGATGTTGCCACGGGGCCCGGTAGGGGCGTGCCAGCCGTTGGTTGGCGGCTTCGTCCCCAACCGCCCGGAGCTTTTCCGGATCCCAGGTGATATCGCGCCCTAGCTCTAGGGACACATTGGCGAGGATACAGCAAGCGGAGGAAATGAAACCCTGCTCGATATCGGCCACCGGGCGGCTCCGGGAATCCACGGCGTCCAGGAAGTTTCGAATGTGCCTGCGGATCGCCGGCGCTACGTGACGTTCGAGGTCCTTTTCCGTCCGGTCCTCGGGGTATTGATCCAGCTCGTACTGAACGTCCTGGTGCACCGGTTCCCCCTGGCCTTCCGGAATAAAGTCGTAGCGGAAGACACTCGCGTGGAGCGTGCCTTTGTCCCCGTAGAACGTAGCTCCCCATGGATAGTCTGGATTGGGAGCCTTGCCCCATGTGCGGTGCTCCCACACGACCGTGACATCTCCGAAATCAAACACGGCCGTTTGTGTGTCCGGAACGTTGGCCATGCTCTCCCTGTCTACGAGGATACCACCGGCCGAAGAAATACGTTTTGGCCAGCCCAGATCCAGCATCCAGCGGACCATGTCCAGCATATGGATGCACATATCCCCGATGATTCCGTTGCCGAATTCTTTGAAGGAACGCCATCCCCGGGGATGAATGGCGGGGTTATACGGTCTGTAGGGGGCGGGACCACACCAGAAGTCCCAGTCCAGGTACTCAGGCGGGGGCTGGTCGGGCACACTTCCCCGCCGTCTCATGTGGTAGTAGCAATAAATCTCCACATGGCCGATCTTACCAAGTTTGCCCTCTTTGATGAAACGATCCCGCGCTTCAATGAGATGAGGAGTGCTGCGTCGCTGCGTGTTGACCTGCACCACACGGTTGTATTTCCGCGCGGCGGCGACCATGGCGGCCCCCTCCATGACGTCCACACTGATAGGTTTCTCCACGTAGACGTCTGCTCCCGCTTTCATGGCCTCGATGGCGGCCAAGGCATGCCAGTGATCGGGAGTGGAAACCTGGACAATATCGAACTCGTTTTCCGCCAACATCTTGCGGAAATCGCGATATGTTTGTGGCTTTTTGCCGGATTTCTGGCGCTCCGCCACAATCTGCGCTGCTTCCTCAAGCATTCGGCCATCCACGTCGGCCAGGGCCACAACTTCGCACGGTTCTACCTGAAGAAAGCGAAGGAGGACGCTCTTTCCGTACCATCCGCATCCGATCAGACCTATGCGGCGAGGTTTGGTTCGGGTCAAGCCCACGGCATAGCCGGGCATCGTGGATAGTGTTAGGCCGGCTGCTCCCAGTTTGAGAAAATCGCGTCTGCGCATGGCGTGCCTCCTCATCTTGCGATAAGTCAACCAGTTCGTAAGGTTCGCATGATGTAATGACAGCTAACTCCCTTATCAGAACGGTAGTGCGTTCCTGCTGTTAATTCGGTACAAGTTGCCGCGCTCCAGTCTGTTCAATGTTCGCGCAGCCGACGTACTCCCCACAAGTGGTGAAGTCTGCGCTCAATGATGGTTTCTTCGCATCACTCAGCACCGGCTTGCGGTAGGATACCGGCCGACATCGGTCTTGTCCAGTATCGGCCCTTTTTTGATGTTTCTCTTTGGCACACCACGGCTGCAGCGTCAATGCCTACAGAGTTTCCCGGCGAGGCGGTATGATAGCGCACGGGCCCGTAAAGTATTGTGGAAAGGCGAAATGAAGGCTGATCCAAAATGAGTGTCCGCGTCGAACTGCTGAAGCTTCCTTTCCAAAAGGAGCTGTCCGGAAGTGTTCTGGGGAGTATGATTATTGGTTTGGGACAGTTGGGCCACAGGTGTTGCTGCCGTCCAGAAACCAGGCGGGCACCGCGACAGCGGTAGCAAGGAATTCCCGACTGAATTACCTCCGGATCGAATAGTCAGAGCCTGAACTGGGCTGGTATTAAAGGAGTTTTTTGACGGCGAAGCACATGGAGCTTTGTTGTCGAGGGTGATTGCCAATGAATCGTGAAGTTGATCATATTGAAGCAACGCGATCTTGTCGGGATGCCAAGCAGGCGGGTCAAGAGCCGAGAGACAAACTGTCGGCGACGCAGGAGTATCAGGTGGATTTGCCCCGCATCGAGCGGGCTGTGCGGGAAATCCTTCTGGCTGTAGGCGAAGATCCCGATCGAGAAGGTCTGCGGGAGACACCCGCACGTGTGGCCCGCATGTATGCTGAGCTCTTCCGCGGATTACGACTGGATCCGCGTAGGCATCTCAAAAAAGTCTTCACCGAAAAATACGACGAAATCGTTGTCGTCAAGGACATCAGCTTCGAGAGTGTTTGCGAGCACCATTTGATGCCTTTCATGGGCAAGGCCCATATTGCTTATCTACCAGGAGGAAAAGTGGTTGGCCTGAGCAAACTGGCGCGGGTGGTGGAAGACGTTTCGCGGCGTCCGCAGGTCCAGGAGCGCATGACGGAAGTCATTGCCGATCTGCTGATCGAAGAGCTTGACGCGAAGGGGGTGGCTGTGGTTGTGGAGGCCATTCACACCTGCATGACGGTGCGGGGAATTCGCAAACCGGGTGCCATCTGTGTGACGTCAGCGTTGCGAGGGGCGTTTCGCACAAATCCTTCCACCAGAGCGGAGGTCATGACCCTAATTTATAATGGCCGTCAGTAAAGGTGTGCTTCTCCGGTGGTTATGGCATGGCGATCGAAGCCTGGGAGCAACAGCGGGTCCGCGTTTACGAGGACCTTTCCGGGTTGGTCAAGGGAAGGGTCCTGGCGGAGCCTGTTCTGCTTGAATTGTTTGCCCGGGATGCCAGCATCTTTCATATTCGTCCCCTCGTGGTAGTTCGGCCTCAATCCACGGCCGATGTATCGGCGTGTCTCCAGTACTGTGCCGAACACCGTCTCCCGGTCCATGCACGAGGCGCGGGGACAGGGTTGGCAGGAGAGTGCCTGGGACCCGGCGTGGTGCTCGATTTTTCCGCCTACATGCGGCGGTTGATTTCTGTTGAAGAGCGCGGCCGATTCGTTCGCGTCCAACCAGGGGTGGTGTTGGAACGTCTCCAGCGGCATCTCAAAAGTTTTGGCAGAAAAGTGGCGCCAGAGCCGTTCAATTCCGAGGTGACCACTGTGGGCGGCTCCATCGCCCGGGAAGCGTGGACCAGTCGATCTCTCAAATACGGACTGTTGGGTGACTATGTGCGCGAGGTGACCGTGTGTCTTGCTGACGGTACCCGCGTCCATTTTGGCCAGGAATCTCTCGCGGAACATGCCGCGTCGCCGACTTTGGCACCCAAAAGTCGTCTTGTGTTGCAGGTTGCCCAATTGCTTCGGACCTATGAAGAGAATCGCACCATAAAAGGACGACCGAGGCTCCGCTCCGGGTATCGGCTGGAAGGCATTCTCGCGGACGGCAAACTTAACATGCCGAAACTGCTGGCTGGATCGGAGGGGACTCTGGCGGTAATTGTCGAGGCGACCTTGGAAACCGTTCCCACACTGCCGGGCAGAGCGGTGGGACTTTTGCTCTTTGACAAACTGGAACCGGCATTTGATGCGGCGCTTGAGATATTGAGCTTTCGCCCGCTGGCGTGCGACCTGATGGACCGCCGTCACCTGGGACTTGCTCGGGAGGCGGAATCATGGTTTGAGCGTTTGATTCCCGAAAGCGTCGAAGCCGCGGTATTGATCGAAATTGAGGGATTGGATGTCGAGGAAGCCCGTCAAGAACTTCAAGGCCTAATTGAAAACCTGCGGACGCGCAAGCGATTGGAGTTTTCTGCGCGGATAACAACTGACGAGTCAGAAATCACTTTCCTGTGGAAGCTGGCGCGAATTCCGCAACCGATCCGATCTCTCGGATCACGGAAATCGCGGCCGTTGCCGGTGGCGGACGACGTGGCGGTTCCGCCTGAGCAACTTGGTACCTGCGTCTTCGCCCTGCAACACCTTCTCAACAAGCTGGAAGTCTCTGCCGCCGTCTATTGCCAGGTCAGTCAGGGACAGATTCATCTCCAGCCGTTTCTCCAGGAGTCGGAACTAAGTGATGCCCAGCGGATCCGCCAGGTCTGCGATGCAGTGTACGAGCATGTCCTCAGTTGTGGAGGAAATGTGGGCCTGGGCCGAGGCTGTGGGCTGAGTCGCAGTGCCTATCTGGCTCGGCAGTGGGGACCGGAATACGCGCTCCTTGTAGAGCTCAAAAGAATATTTGATCCCCTGGGACTTCTGAATCCCGGAAAAATTGTCGCGGATTCCTACACCCGTGAATGGTGGCAATTCCTGGGCCGCCACGTGCGAGCCGACTGGACCGCCTCTACTGTTGCAGTGACCAATTCGGTGAGCCTGGAAGACTCACTCGACCATGGAAGCACACGTGACTATGGGCCGACTCCGGAAAGGAACTCCTCGTCTTGTCCCCCCATCGACACAGTCCCTCAGGAGCAGCAAGGATCTGGAGCCACAAATGGAGGGACGGCGCTAGATTGTGTGAACTCGGTAGAAGGAGATGATTCGGATTCTCCTCCCGAGGCCGACAGGCCGGATGAACGGCTGCCAGACATCCTTGTTTCGCAACTGGATTGGCATCCCCAGGCGGTTGCGTCCGTGGTGTCTCAATGTACTGCCTGCGGTCATTGCCGGACGCAGGGGCCCGGACTACGCATGTGCCCGCTTTTTCGTGCACAACCCTTCGAAGAGGCGTCGCCTCGAGCCAAGGTGACTCTGGTGAGGGCCATTTTGACGGGGGACTTGCCGCTCGAGACCATCACCGAGGACACCTTTCGCGCGATCGCCGACCTGTGTGTACACTGCCACATGTGCCGGGTAGAGTGTCCCGCGCAGGTGGATGTGCCTCACCTGATGATGGAGGCCAAAACAGCGAACACCGCCGCACATGGCCTTCCGTTTTCAGACTGGTTGCTTAATCGGATTGAGATAGTGGCTGCATGGGGCGCGCGTGTAGCGCCGTTTGTCAATTGGGCCTTGCAAAATAAACAATTGCGGTGGCTCTTGGAAAAGGTTACTGGCATTGCTCAGGCACGGAAATTGCCTCGGCTGGAAAAAACAAGCTTTCTGCGCATTGCGGCAAGACGCCACCTCCATCGACCCCCGCGCCACGGTGGTCCCAAGGTGGCCTACTTTGTTGATGTCTTCGCGACCTGGTTCGATCACCGATTGGCCGAGGCTTTAATTGAAGTATTTGAGCACAACGGAATTGGGGTATACGTCCCTCTAGACCAGCGAGGTGCAGGAACAGCGGCCCTCACATCGGGAGATGCCGATTATGCCCGGCGGGTGGCACGTCGGAACGTGATGGTACTGGCGGAAGCCGTTCGTCAGGGATATGACGTGGTGACGACCGAACCGGCGGCGGCCCTCAGCTTGACCCGGGAGTATCCCGAGATCCTTGATGAAGAGGATGCACGGCTTGTCGCCGCTCACACGTTTGACGCCTGCGATTATTTGTACCGGCTGTATGAAGCGGGCAAATTGAGGTTGGACTTCCAAGAGATACCGCTCAGGTTGACGTATCACTGGCCCTGCCGTCTTCGTGCGCTGGGTGTGGGACAGCCTGGACGTCAGCTCCTTGAACTGATTCCCGAGCTTCGCGTCACAACGGGGCCGGACGGATGTTCGGGAATGGCTGGGACGTACGGATTGAAGCATGCCCATTACCGAACCAGTCTCCGGGTCGGCTGGCCACTTCTCAATGCAATGCGCGACGCCCAGGTGGAAGCCGGAGTGACGGAATGCAGCACCTGCCGGATCCAGATGGAGCAGGCCACGGCGAAGCCCACGCTTCACCCAATCAAGATTTTGGCGGTTGCCTATGGCCTTTGGCCGGGCGGAAAGAATGCGTTGCTTCGACCGAGCCAGGAACGCACATTGGCCGAAAATTAGACCGCAAAATTTTCGTACGTTTTTTTCGGGACCTGAAAGGATGAAAAAGACCAGCACGCAAGCCAGACGGACTTCCAAACCCCGGACTGCTCCCGAGCCCTGGTACGCGGCCGGGCTCCGATTTGAATGTACGGGATGTGGGTATTGTTGTTCGGGACAGCCGGGCTATGTGTATGTCACGGAGGAAGAAATTCGTGTACTTGCCGATCGGTTGAAGATGGAAGTGCAGGAGTTTGAAGCCCTGTTTGTCCGCGAATTACCCGGCGGAGAGAAGAGTCTTGTAGAGCGTCCCAATGGAGACTGTGTTTTTCTGGACCTCTACAGCCGACGATGTCTGGTGTACGAAGTCCGTCCGCGGCAATGCCGGTCATTCCCTTTTTGGCCCTCTCAATTACGGAGCGAGCGAGATTGGGAGAAGGTATGCCGCACTTGCCCCGGTTGCGGACGGGGAAGGCTCTACTCCCGGGAGGAGATTGAGCAGTGGGCGAGCCTCATCGATATCTAACGCCTCAGGTTTGCTATGTCGATTGGTGTAAATTAGTTAATTGCGGCACTTTGCGAGGTTCGCGCGGGCTTTGGAACACGGCCCAATCGGTTCGGATTTTTGCCACTATTTTTTCGGGAAGATTTACAACCCGCGCTGGCAGTTGTCGCCACCGCGTTCTTGTCGTGATCGCGTGTCGTCTGACATCGGCGGGATCGAGCCATCCAGCTTCCCGTTGCCCCATCGCAGTCGCGGGGAATTTTCAATCTGGTTAGAGTTTTCCGAAGTTTGCGCCGATAATGATTTTGAGCAGAGAAGCGGCAACCATGCCCGACGCAGTAGCTCCACGTGCGACTCAAATGCGTTGGTATCTCGCCATCGAGGTTAAGACAGTGCCCGGCAGCGTCCACTTGGAACCGCCAAGGCGTGCCTCCAGGACGGATTGAGGTTAGCTTCGGGAAAATCGGGGGCTTGACACTAGTTTCGCTCTGGCCTAATGTTACAACTGGCTGGTAGCAACACGAAACGGCGTGGAAGCGATTTGACCGGAGCTAATCGGAGGAGCCAATTGTGACTAAGCGAGATATCGTGCGACAGATTGCGGAGGAACTAGGACTCCCCCAGTCGCAGACGCGAGAGGTTGTTCAGCGCACATTTGACGCCATCATCGATATCCTGACGACGGAACACAAAATTGAGCTGAGAAACTTCGGGGTTTTCAAGATTAAGCTGCGAAAATCGCGACGAGCGATGAATCCGAAGAAAAAAACGGAGATTCGGGTCCCAGAGAAGTTTGTGGTCCGCTTTAAACCCGGCAAGGAGTTGAGAAAACGACTGGAGGCGATGTCGAAAAAGCTCAAATCCGCGACTAAGGAAAGCGTTCCCAGGACGCCCGCCTGATGCAGTGGGGCCAGTCCGAGGGCAGTTATTGGGAAAAACGGGCTTGAAGCAATGGAAATATGACCAGGATGGATAAATGGGGCTGAGTGGGGGTTGCGAGGGTTGGATCTGATTTTTGAATGATAACAAACACCGCAGGCAAGGGAAAACAAATTAGCCGCGACCACGGTCTTCAGAGGGCCAAATCTGGATTTTGGTGCAACGGAGTGCGCCTTATGCAAAAGCTTGTTCTCGCTGTGATTTCCTGTCTTTTGCTGACGATGGCTGTCGGGTGTGTGGTGCCGATCTACTCGGCCGACCCGGACCGGAGAGTCCAGCAGTTGATCTACACGTCTGAGGACTTGCGGTTGCTGCTGGATGAATGGGAACGGGCGTGGATGCTGGACCATCCCGACCATATGACGCCGTACCGTACCCACGGCGGTATTATCTGAACCGATGTTGATCCATACGAACCGCCGGATAACCGATCGGCTGGTGGGTTGCTGGTCCGCCCAGGATGGGCCGTCAGAGCCGGGGGAAGCCGGTAACCAAATGTTGCTTTGACGGCTGGCCGGCCCTGCCGTTACAGCCGGCCGGAGTTCCGGATGTTCGTCGGGTTGACGTTTCGGGAACAGAACCACGATGGTGTAGTTTTATTGATGGCGCGCCCTGCACCGCGCGGGAGTCAGCATAAGCGATAGGACCGGCGATGAAGTTGGTCCTATCGCTTTTTCGCTTTTCCAATCCCGCACGCATGACGTCGCCTTGGCGGCGCTCCGATCGAGTCCAAGCGGCATCACGAAGGCCTGTGCGAGAAACCGACTCGAAATTAAGTGCGATGCCGAAATCGGAACGCAGTTCCGGCCTTTGACAGAAGCCGATCTCCCGCCGAGGCGAGCATTGTCGCAAACCGCCGAAGTAAAGCCAGCCCGCGTTGTTAGCTCGTCCGCGGTGTAATAGATTGAAAAGAATCGGACGCAGCCTGCACGTCCCGATGGCTTGTCGGCAAGCCGTCGGACTCCGTGTTTTTCTCGCATATTTTCGCCTGGGTTGAGTGTGACATTGATGGAACCGGACCTCAGTATCGAGATAGGTGGCTTGAGGCTGAAGAATCCTGTGATGCTGGCCTCGGGCACCTTCGGGAACGCCGTTGATTGTTACGCGTTCGCTGACCTGAACCGATTAGGCGCTATCATCCCGAAGACGGTGACTCTGTCCCCAAGAATAGGGAACATTCCACCCCGGACCGTGGAGACGGCGGCTGGGCTTTTGAACTCCATTGGTCTCGACAACGAGGGACTCGAGGGGTTTCGCACCCGTCTGTGGGGCAGATTATCCTCCCTTAAATGTCCGGTGATCGTGAGCATCGCGGGAAAAGCCGACGGAGAATTCGTGGAGCTTGCCCAGGCTATTGGTGAATTGGAAGGGGTTAAGGCGATTGAGCTGAACCTCTCCTGCCCCAATGTGGCGGGAGGAATTGATTTTGCGACCGATCCGGCCCGCTGTGCCGCGGTGGTGGCGGCCGTCCGACGAGTTTACGACGGGCCAATCCTTGCCAAACTGACCCCCAATGTGACTGATGTGGCGGCGGTAGCCAGAGCGGCTGAAAGCGCGGGAGCCTCGGCCATCACGGCGGTCAACACGCTGCTGGGAATGTCGGTGGACTGGCGTCGCCGAAGGTCGAGGCTGGGGCAAGTGTTTGGCGGTCTCAGTGGGCCGGCGATCAAACCGGTGGCCTTGCGGATTGTCTACCAGGTCGCCCAGGCGGTGAGCATCCCCGTGGTGGCGGCGGGGGGAATCACGACAGTGGACGATGCGATGGAGTTTTTCGTGGTCGGTGCCAGCGCGATTCAGGTGGGAACGGCTTCGTTTTATCGTCCAACCGCGGCTTGGGAAATTCTCGACGGTCTCCCTGGGGCGCTCATGGAACTGGGGGCACGTTCGTTGCGGGAGGTCGTGGGCAGCTTTGGTAGCCCGAGGATCTCCTGTGAAATTCAGTGTTAGCGACTGTTTCTGTGCTGAGATTGTTCAGGGCTTTTCCTGAGGTGGGCTCCGGGCTTTTTATTGAAACTGCTGACAGGGAAAATGATGAAGAGGGGGAGTGTTTTTAAGGTCGCTCGGGAAACACAGGCAGTTTCATCACTGCGAATGGATTGATACACACGGAGAAAGATGGGTCGAGAGATATGATCGTCGTTTCTGGCATTCAACCCACTGGCCGATTTCATTGGGGGAATTATTTTGGTGCCATCAAGCAATATGTTGAGCTGCAGGACCAGGCAGATGCCTCGTACTATTTCATTGCCAATCTCCATGCGCTGACGACCGTGCGCGATCCTGAGGTTCTGCGACGGAACACCATTGATGCCGCGATCGACCTTCTGGCTTTGGGGATCAATCCAGATCGGGCCACGCTCTTCGTCCAGTCCGACGTGCCGGAAGTGACCCAGCTCTGCTGGCTACTGATGACCTGCACCCCGATGGGACTTCTGGAGCGGTGTCACGCGTACAAGGACAAAAAAGCCAAGGGGCTACCGGCCGATGCCGGTCTGTTTACCTACCCGGTGTTGATGGCTGCCGACATCCTCGCCTACGATGCGGACACCGTTCCGGTCGGCGAGGACCAGATTCAGCACATTGAGGTGTGTCGGGACATTGCGGGAAGCTTCAATCATCTTTATGGCGAAGTCTTCGTGATGCCTCGCGCCAAAATCATGGAAAAGGCGGCCCGCGTGCCGGGGACGGACGGCGAAAAAATGTCCAAAAGCTACAACAACACGATCGGTATTTTTGATGATCCCAAGGTGGTGCGCAAAACCATCATGCGAATCGTCACGGATTCGCGTCCCATCCACGAACCGAAAGATCCGGAGACAGATCACCTCTTCCAGTTGTATTCCCTATTTGTGGGAGAAAAAGAGCGAGAAGCGATGGCGGCGCGCTATCGCGCAGGCGGATTCGGTTACGGAGAGGTCAAGCAGGCCCTGGCCGATGCCGCCGAGAAATACTTTGCAGAGGCTCGCGAGTACCGCAAAGAATTGGAAGCGAAGCCGCAGTTTGTTCGAGAAGTCCTGGGAGATGGGGCGGCGATGGCGCGCAAAAAGGCGGCGGAGGTTCTGGCGCGTGCGCAGGCAGCTTGTGGGATCAAGTATGCATGATATTGTGTGACCGGAGGATGCACAGGCTTTTGCACCAGCCGCGGTGAGTCCCCAAAGGGGCGCAATTGCGGCAGGACCGATTTTTTTCGATTTTTTGAGTTTTGGTTTCGATGAATGGCCGGTGACGACTTGGCTCATTCTGAGGAAACAGGATACCGCTAAGATTTATCGGCATTGATTGACTTGCATCGTCAGGACACCAGCAAGACTTGCAGCTGCTCAGAGTAGCGGCCATTTCTGGCCGTATGGAGTTCGATAATCGCCGACGATGAGGGTACTCGGGGTTGGCACAGACATCACCGAATGCCTCCGGATTGCCCGCATGATTGAAAGGCATGGGGAGGTGTTTTTGCAGCGGGTGTACACACCGGCGGAGATCGCCTATTGTCAGAGTCGCCGGCAGTCTGTGCAGCATTTCACGGGAAGGTGGGCAGCCAAAGAGGCCGTTTTGAAGGCGCTGGGAACTGGTTGGGTGAAAGGGATCAGTTGGCTGGATGTTGAGATTCTCAATCGGCCCGGTGGGCGGCCGGAGGTGATACTCCGGGACGGTGCCAAGGAGGTAGCAGACAAACTGGGTGTGAAGGAGGTTTGGATTTCGATTTCGCACTGCCGGAGCCATGCCACGGCATTTGCAATTGCCATGGGACCGGATTCAAAAAACGACATGAATGAGCCGTGAAGGAACGTTGAGGGTTACCAGCGGTTTAATAGGGCACCAGGGGAGACCTCGTCAGGTTTCACAGTAGAGGTACAAGAGCACACTTCCGGGAATGGCTATTCCGAGATTGGCAAGCCAGAACCCGGGAGGCGGAATGGCTCCGGAAGATGTCAGGCCATTGGCGAGCATGAGCAACGGGTAGTAAACGATCACAATGGGCAAGAACGACAAAAAGAATATCGCGAGGAAATTTTCACTGCGGCAGTACATAGCAAGGGGGCAACCGAGGAGCACGAAACACAGGCTGCTGAATCCGTTGGCCCACCGACGGTAGGGCTCTGTCTTGAGCTTGCGGCATTGGATTTTCAGTTGTTCCAGTTGATACTGCCAGGTCCTTTTCTGCTCGTCCGTGGCTTCGGCATGGCGGATGAGCATCTCAAGCTGGTGGGCGTCCTTTTCCAGTGTTTTCACTGCCTCCGGGATCTGCCACGTGGCAAGCCAGTCCCGATGGAGTGGTTCGATCGGTTTATCGAAGGGAATGAGCTGGGAATAAATATCAGACGCCCGCACCACCGCGGAATTTTCAATCCTGGCCTCCGGTTTGCGACACGTGATGATAAGGCCGCCCGCCTGGCGGTCCGTTGTCAGTTCGGCTTCCTCAGCGGAGAGCACGATGGCCGGCATATCAGGCTGGGTCTGGATCGTGATGAGAGGATTGATCAAGGTTTTCCCCTGCACATCCTTCACGACGATGGAGAACTTCGGAGATGTGTAACTCCGTCGCGTCCGCAGCATGCTGTAGGCAATCTGTTCAACCGACTCCACGACCACCCGGCGGGCTCCGGGCCGCCCCCACGTGGCCGCAACATCGTACATCCAAACGGTAAACAAACTGACAAAAAACGCGAACACAATGGTAGGCCGAACGGCGTGGATCGGAGACAGCCCCAGGGCACGGAGAGCGACGATCTCGTTGGCTCCCGACATGCGGCCCAGAACCTGACTGACAGAGAGGAGCACGGCAATCGGGATGGTGATTCCGAGAATTTCGGGCATCAGATAGGGCAACATGCGAACAATTAAGATAGGGGGCAGGCCACGGCTGATGCCCTCCCGAGCGCCAATCCCCAGCGCAAGCAGCAGCGTTAGGACCGTCAGGGCGGCCCCGAAGATTTTGAGTAGCTCGGTGGTAACATAGCGAGTAAAAACAGCCATGATGCGCGCAACAATATCAGGCCACTTTCTGGAATGTTGTTCTTTATCAAAAAGTGACGGTTTTGCCAAGGCGGCTTGGAATTGTCCCGTGGGTTCCGGGTTCCCCTCCTGGGAATGCTACGCAGATTCTGCGAGCGCGGCCCTGGTGAAGGTCGGCCCGCCTCGCGGCCAGAAACGATATCCGAGTGGGTTGACGTGGACTGGGGGTGAGGAAAGAGAAATGCCGTGCGGCAAAATGGGGACAGCAAGGGGATAAATCAAGCAATGTTGACACGGTGGCCAAGGGTGTTAGAATCCAGTTGAATCGCTCGGGCTGAGTATAACTTGCCTATCCTCGTGTGAGAGAGGCGGGCTGAAGACCCGCGATGAAGAGTTCGACGTGCGAGGTACCCGGGATGCGAAACAGACATCGCGGGTGTCCCGTTCTGTAATCTTCCAAAGAGGATTGTCTGTATGAAGTGCCAACGCTGCGATCGACCGGCGACCTACCATATCACGGAGTTGACGGGGCCAACCCCGGTAGAGGTGCACTTGTGCGAGCAGCACGCGCACGAATATTTGTCGGGGGGAAGCAAGGCCACTGTCGAAATGACCCAAGTGGCGGAGCAGGTGGCTCAGCACTATGCCAAACATATGGCGGTGGGACAGGCGGCCGAGGAGATGAAGCGGGCCGATCAACAAACCTGTCCCTGCTGCGGGATCAGTTTCTACAAGTTCCGGAGTCAGGGACGGCTGGGCTGTCCGTACGATTACAAGGCCTTCCGCGAACAGCTAGAGTTCCTTCTGGCTAATATTCATGGGGAGACGCGGCATAAAGGGAAGCGCTCATCCAAACCTCCCGAGCTTGCCGCGCGGCGCACGGAACTGATTCGCCTGCGGCGCGAGATGCGTGAGGCTGTGGAAGCCGAAGAATACGAGCGAGCATCTCAGATCCGCGACGAAATCCGTCGCATTGAGTCGGAGGCTGTTTAGAATCTCGAAAACATGTGTGGTGCTCAGCCGTTGGCTGAAGGAGGCGTTGACCGTAGGCCTACCGCAGTACCCGAGTTTGGCCGCTTTCAGTGTGAACCACAAGCGTGGGGGCGACGAGCACGGAAGGAAGCGGGGAGATTGGCTTGCTGGTGCGAAAAGTTAGTTTTGTGAAAGAATAGCAATCTATGATCTCAACACTCGATGACCTGATGCATGGTTGTGGAGAATGGCTCCGCGGTGAGGGGCCGGAAAACGATATTGTCATCTCTACGCGAATTCGACTGGCAAGAAACCTCGCAGATTTTCCATTTACGAGCATCGCCACTGAAGCGGATCGGCGTCAGATCCTGGATCGCGTGAAGGAAGTTGTCAACAACAGCCCTTTTCGCGAGCAAGTATTTTACGTGGACGTGGACGCACTGTCGGATTTGGATCGCCATTTTTTGGTGGAGCGACAGTTGATCAGCCGGGAACTGGCCGAGGGACAGGGACCGCGTGGAGTTTTTATCGATCGGGCAGAGCGCTTCAGCATCATGATCAACGAGGAGGATCATCTGCGGATCCAGGCTGTGCAAAGCGGTTTTCAACTTCAGGCCACTTGGGAGTTGATCAAGCAATGGGATGATTATCTCGACCAGCATCTCGTGTTTGCGTTCGACGAAGAATGGGGCTTCCTGACGGCATGTCCTACCAATGTGGGGACGGGCATGCGGGTCAGCGTGATGCTGCACCTTCCCGCCTCCGTGATCACCCGCCAGATGGACCAGACCCTGCGCAGCCTCGAGAAGTTAGAGTTGGTCGTGCGGGGACTCTATGGAGAAGGCTCCCAGGCGATGGGAGATTTTTACCAGGTCAGCAACCAAGTCACGCTGGGAAGGAGTGAGGAAGAACTCATCAATAAGATGGCCCAGGTCGTACCGGCCGTGGTTGCCGCAGAAAGAAAAGCCCGGGAGTTCCTCCTTGCCGAAGGGCACGAAAATCTCCATGACCGTGTGAGTCGTGCCTATGGAATTCTCAAGACTGCCCAAACAATTTCCGCCGAGGAAACGCTTCACCTGCTGTCGAGCGTCCGCATGGGAATCCATCTGGGACTCATTCAGGAGATTCCAATCCAACTTCTCAATGAACTTTTCCTGTTCACCCAACCAGCTCACTTACAGAAACTGGCGGGTAGCGAGCTCGACAGCGCCGACAGGAATATCGAACGGGCGCGATTTCTACGACGCAAGTTAGGCGAACTTTCGAAGAAAGTCTAAGCACGCCCGTCACGCCCTCCGGCGGGTTAGAATGCTCGCGTCATGGTGGTAAACGCTGCCGCTCAATGCGGGCGCTTGTAACGTCACCGCTATCGAGAGTGACCACTCTCGCGGATGTTTTCCAGGAGTTTGCTCAAGCGAGCTACGATGTTCGGATAGTGGTGGAAAAGGTTATTCTTTTCCCCGATATCTTCGCGGAGGTTGTACAGTTGGGCGGGGGGAGCACTCTCGGGCACCTTGTTTTCCGGCAATGACCAGCCTCCCGAACCTCGACAAAGGAGGAGCTTCCAATCACCCTCGCGTATCGCAAAGTGGCCATCAACGGAGTGCATGACCACGGGCGGGCGTTCCCAGGATGCCTCAGGATTTGTTAACAGATTGAGGAAGCTCACGCTATCTTCGCCGGCATTCTCCGGCAGGGATGTGCCCATTAACTCCGCGAAGGTGGCCAGGCAATCCGTCAAACAGATCGTTCTGGAACACTGACTTCCCGGTGGGACATGCCCTGGCCAGCGGACGATGAACGGCACGCGGTGCCCCCCTTCCCAGATGTCCGACTTTTGGCCCCGGAAGTGATAGTTCGTGGCATGATTGAATTTCTGGAAAAAGGGGCGGATCGTCATCGTGGACCCGTTGTCACTTGTTACGATGACGAGGGTATTCTGGCGCATCCCAAGATCATCGAGGGCATCGAGAACCTTGCCAACGCAGTCATCCACCTGCACGACGAAGTCCCCGTATTCCCCTGCCCTGCTCTTCCCATGATATTGGGAAAGCGGGAGGACGGGTGTGTGAGGTGCTGTGAGGGCGAAATACAGGAAAACTGGCTGGTCGGGAGACTCGCGGCGGCAACTCCGCAGCCAAGCTATGGCCTTTTCAGTCAGCGTTGGGAGCACCTCCTCGTGGGCGAAATCTTGGGCCTTTTTCCCGGGTCGCCAGTTGAAGGGAAAGTCCCTTCCCTTGGTGTCTTCGGTGGGCGGCTGGGTCACGTGATCATTCTCGATGTAGCAGTAGGGTGCCATATCCAGAGAGGCGGCGATGCCAAAAAAGTAGTCGAATCCCACTGTAAGAGGCCCTTCGGTGAGAGGTTTCGAATAGTCAACGCCGGGGTCATTCGTTGTGCCGTCAGAGTCCGTGACGGGTTGGCCGGTCGGAGATTGCCATCCCAGACCAAGATGCCATTTTCCGACGCACGCCGTTCGGTAACCGTGGGATCGAAGCAACGAAGCCAGAGTCATTCGGTTCGGTTCGATGAGGGGGCGGTCAAACCCAAGCAAGACCCCACGCTGAAGGCGGGTTCTCCAGGCATATCTCCCGGTGAGTAATCCATAACGTGTGGGAGTGCACACGGAGGATGGCGTATGGGCGTCGGTAAAGATCATGCCCTCCCGGGCTAATTGATCAATCCGGGGCGTGGCAATTTTTGATTCCGGGTTGAGACAGGAGAGGTCCCCATAGCCGAGGTCGTCCGCCAGGATCAGCACGATGTGAGGCGGGTTGGCCTTCCGTGATTCTTCGGCGTGGGTTTGTCCGCCCTGCGGCATCCAACCCCAGCAAAGTGCGAGTGCCAAACCCAAAGCGAGGTGCTTTCTTTTGTTGCAGCACCGAATCGTCGCCGATAATCCACGCATCATCGCCCTCGTGTTTCTGTAGCGCAGAATAATGGATTTCGAAAATGCTCGACTGCTGCCGGAGAAAGGACGCGTCCTATCCTACTCCGATACCACTTCGAATGGAAGAGCTGGCAAGCATCCGGCGAAGAATCGCTGAGTGCGTAGAGCAGTCGAACCAGCGGTGCGAGGCCTGTTTTCCACGAACATTCCCAATATCAAATTGCCCCGCGTGCCCGGTTTGATTTTCTCCTTGTCGGCTTGAAAAACGAGCACGTATCCCGATTGTCTGCGATCGACCTTCGCCAAAGTGATTCCCTCGGGAGCAGAAGTTAGCTGAAGTGTCGTATTTTCCGGGAACCAGGCACTGCCAAGGGGAAGTCGGAACTCCGCTTCCCCGCCTGCTGGTATTCGCACTGCTTCGCTGGCCCCGAAGGTCCACGGCACAGGATAGCGTGCACGGCCGCTCAGATTGAGGGCAAATCTCTCGGCAGGAACCAGGTGATGGTAATAAAAGGCCTGCATCATATCGTCGGCCGGCACGGCTTTTCGCACAATTTCCTGTCCGTTAGCCGTGGCTTTACCCGCCAGCTCGATTTCCACCAATCCCGAATCCGCGTTCCGTGGCACGGTTAACGTGACGACAACGTGGTCGGTGCCCGGTGGGATCCATCCTCCACTGAGACGAGTCCCTTCCGGACCTTTTGTGATCAAAAGCTCAATGCCCTGATCAAACCCGTCACGACGCACGGCATACACGTCCACCGGTACCACCGTTCCCGGAGAGGTATTGATAACTGAGGGAACCACACGGAGTTCAAAATCCGGCCGTGGTAGGCTGAGCCGAAGGCGATAGACGAACGCCTCACCGCCCTGATGCTGCATATCGGTGACCTCGACAAAGTAAGCACCATCACGGGGAAGTGTCACTTCCAAATAAGAGTCGGCGTGGTGTGTCAGGAGACCCACGCTCTTGTCTTCAAAATCATCGTTGACACCTACCACGTTGCCCTGCTCATCGAGGATGCGAAGAAGAGAATCAACTGGCGAAAAGACGCGGCGTCCAATCACCTCCGCGACCAATTTTTGGCCCTTGGTGCCGGTGAATCGGAATACATCCTGGTCACCGGGCCGATCTATCCGCGCATTAATCACCGTGCCGATAGAGATCTTTTCCGCAGATTCGGGAGTGTCATTGGGTTCATGCTCCATTGCTTCTGGCCACTCGGAGAGTGCGAATTGAACCGGGTGAGCCCAACGGGCCCAGGCGGGAAGCTCAAGTGACCGGATGCCCGGTTGGCCTTTAAGTCCCCGCAAGAAAATCTGTTTCTCGGGCAGGTTCCAGCCCATGAGCTGGAGCGTGGCATTCTCTCCGACTCGCCCACCAACGGGGAAGACGCCGGTTACGTAGGGAACTTCTCCTACCACGATGCGATAGACAAAGTCGTCCCGCCCTCGGTAGACGGCGTCCTTTATCTCGATGACATAATCGCCGTCAGACGGCACATCAAACGCCAGCACGGGATCGGGATGGAACCAGAAGTCGTCGACATAGGCCATTTCGCGTCCTGAAGAATCCAGAATTCGTAACGTAGCCTGAAACCACCCGGGAACCGCGTCTGCAAGGTAGGGAATCAGTTCCCGGGCGAGAACTGCCACCACCAGATGTTGCCCCTTTTTGGCATGGATGCGAAAGTAGTCCACATCTCCCGGTTGAATTTGACCATTAAGCACCACGGGGAATTCTTCATTAACGACGGTGGGCGATTCCTTGTCGTTTGGTTCACTTTCCAGAATTTCCTTCCACGAAGTGACGTGGAACCGCACGGGATCTGAAATGCCGTTCACCGTTTTTAAGCGGAGCATGTACCAACCGGGCTGGACGTTCGGGGACAGCGATACCTGCACTGTTGCGCGTTCCGCAATCTGCGGGTTGAACTGCCGCTTGGGGTCGGTCCGATACTTTCGGAATTCCTCCAGGGCCTTCAACATTTCCTCTGTGATGCCTTCTTCTGCCGCGAACTTGACGAGAAGCTGGCGATAAGCCACCACGTTGAAACCGGCACGCCGCTGTCGCAACTCGCGCCGAACCTTGTCCTGAATCTCCCGCAATTTTTGAGCGAGATCGTTGGCCTGTTTGTTTGTGAGCGGTTTGGTCAGTCTCACGAACGTCCCTTTGGGAAGTTCTGTGCCTGAGATTTCCGGCGACAGCGGTGCGATCAACACATCCGTCACGCCATCTAAATACTGGCCGCCTACAACGATTTGCACGCTGGTCCCCAATTGCGCGCCTGCGGGATAGGCATACCCAATGTGCGGCTCTCGTCGCGTTCTCATCTGCTGCGCCCAAGCCGTCGTGGACCAGAACAGACCCGCGATTACTGTAAGGACGCCGGTGATTCTATACGCTGTGGACACGGATTCTCGGCGGAATAACCGAAACAACCCGCGCGGTGTCGGTTTGAAATAAGCCTTCACGCACTTCATAAGGCTGACTCCCGCTGAGGGAAATAAAACATGCAAGCCTCAATCCGAACGCTGATCTTCTTGATCAGCGCCGTTGCTTAACGCCCCGAATGGAGGACCCAGACCTGGGGTTACATAATTTCTCTCAACAGGCCGCCTGATGTGGCCCCGTTTTCCGGCTCGGGGATCAGTCGGACCATGTATCCCTGCGGATGGCGGATGGTGGTCCCAGGATCAATTCCCAAAAGCTCATACATGCTGGCGATCAGGTCGGTTGGATGCACAGGTCGGTCTTTGACTTCGGAGCCCGTCCTGTCTGTTGCCCCCACCACATGGCCACCCTTGAACCCACCGCCCGCCACAAGAGCAGAGAACGCCGGGCCATAGTGGTGCCGACCGCCGTTCCACGGAGCTTCCCATGCGATCTTTGGAGTCCGGCCGAACTCTCCGCAGCACCAGACGATCGTCGAGTCAAGCAGGCCGCGATCGGCCAGGTCCTGAATCAGGGAGGCCAGTCCGCGATCGAATTCGGGCAGCTTACGCCGCATGACCACGAAGTTCTCTTTATGGGTGTCCCAGCCTTTGTAGTTGATTGTGATGTAACGGACACCGCGTTCCACCATCCGCCGAGCCACCAAACAGGATTGACCGAAGGTGGTCGTCCCATATTTCTCCCGCACTTCCTGCGGTTCCTCGCTCGGATCAAAGGCCTTACCGCTGGTGCCCAGAATCAGGTCGTAGGCCTGTTCCTCGGCCTGTTTGATTTCTTGAATTTGGGGATCATCCCCCATAACCTGGCGCAGAAGATCCAAGTTTTGCAAGAGTTCCCGGCGACTTTTTTGCCGGGCCACAGTCACTCCGGGTGTTACAATCCCTTCCACGGTGAACGGGGTTCGGGCTGGATCGCCGCCCGTGGCGAACGGTTTAAAGCGTGGGCCCAAAAATCCCGCCTCAGAGAACCGCCCTTGCGGTTCGGTCAGCACGATATACGGAGGAATCAAACCCTCGTATTCTGGTGGTTGTCCCTTGAAGTAGGCCACTACTGCCCCCACGGCGGGATAGACGATCCGGTCTCCCGGCATGCGTCCTGTTTGCACCAGGTAGGAAGCCGTTTCATGGGCGTTGACGCCGTGCGTCATGCTGCGGATGAGACTGTACTTATCCGCGATTTTTGCCAGTTCCGTGAGCAGTTCGTTGATCCGAATGCCACTGACGTTCGTTGCGATGGGGCTTGTGAATGGTCCGCAGTAATCGCTGCCCGCCTCGGGTTTTGGGTCGAACGTGTCCAAGTGTGGCGGACCGCCCCACATCCAAATTTGGATCACGGCTTTTGCCTTTGCAGGTTTGGTGGCCGGAAGAGTCGGATCAAAGGCCCAAGCATGACGGGGGAGAACTCCCGAGCGGCCGAGGTAGAGGGCCAGCGCGCCGAAGATTCCCCGCTTGAGCGCAGCACGCCGACTCAATCGGGTCGAAAGTTGAGGCCCTTCCGCATTGAGAACCACATGGGTATTGGCGACATCGCTCATGAGCGAACCTCCCTCCATTTCAGTGGCGGTAGAGAAACTCCGTACTATTCATCAAGGCCCAAATAAGATCGACGACCATTTCCCGTGAAAGCCGCGAAGACTTTGCGGTGGTTTGTTTAAGAATTTGCCACTCTTTCTCGGTCGGATACCGAGAGAGAATCGTGAGGTAGAGTCGGGTAACCGTTTGCCGAGGATTTGCGTAAGAGGTACGGGCCCACTCCAACCCCGGCCCCTCCTCGATCTTTCGCAATATATGGCTGGAGTTGAGAAGATGGAGCCGCTGCGATGCCGTCATGCGGTTCGTTCGTTCGGACACGAGTCCCACATCGCGCGGTGGTCGTCCAAAAAGCTCCAGGAAAGCACTTGTAATGCTGGCATCCCCCAGACGGATTGCTCGTTCTCCCTGGGGAATGATGGTGTAAGGCTCGGGCACCATACTCCAGTACTCTTCGCTGGTCCCCGTAATTTGGCAAATAGCGTCGATGAGCACCTCGGCGTCAAGACGGCGCATCGGATAGTAGGCAAAGTAAATGCTTGCTTGAGGGTTCTGGCTTCTGGAGATACACGACAATTGATACGTGGCGGAATTGCAGATAAGACGATAGATGTGTTTGAGGTCCCAGCCGGAACGAACCAGCTCCGACTCCAGATAAGAAAGAACCTCGGGAGCCACGGCAGGATTGTCGTCTCGGATATCATCCGGCTCGTGGATGATCCCCCGGCCGAACAGCCAGTACCAAATTCGATTAACCGCGTTCTTAGCGAACCACGGATTCTTTGGCGAGATCAACCAGTCCGCGAACACCTGGCGGGGATCACGATCGGCCGGCAATTGAATTTTGACCCCGTCAGGAAACATCGCTTCCCTGGGCGGAGCCTGCTGTGTTGCGGCGCTGCCAGCGTAAGGATCCCAGCTCACGATCTCCTCTTTCCATTCCATTGTCGGCTTAAAACTGATCTGCGAGAAAAAGGCCGCCATGCCTTCAAGTTTTTCCCGCGGCCATTGATCTGTCCGAACGCCCATGAAAGTGAGTGCAACAACCTGGGCAATGCCTTTGGGACTTCGATCTTGCGTGGCGCGATAAAAATTCACAGGCCCCACCCGAAAGTTGCTGCCGCTCGACGTGAGAAGTTCCCGCACAAACTGGTCGTAAGGCTTATTTCTCGCCAGAGAAGAATACAGCCACCTGTTATACGCTTGCACGGCGTTAGGCCACAGGTTAATGGGGAATTCTGCCTTGATTCGGAGAACGTCTCCCCATCGCATGGTCCAGTAATCGGCGTACTCCGGCCGATTGAGCAACTCGTCAATCAGCCGTTCCCTCTTTCGCGGATCGCGATCTTCGAGAAACTTCCTCGCCTCGCTTTCCGTGGGCAATGTGCCAATCAGATCGAGATAAACCCGTCTGAGAAAGACTGCGTCCGAACAGATGAGTGCGGGAGTGATGCCCTGCTCCTTCCACCTCGCCGCCAAGAGTTCGTCAATCCGATTGCGGACGCTGAACTCCTGGTTGCTGTCGAACGGCTCAACCGGTTCGGGAGGAATGGCGGCAAACGTCGCCGTAACTGTCAAGGCAGCCAAGAGGAAACCGATCGGGACGGGGTTCCGCATGAGATACCTTTTTCAAAAGCCAGCAAGACGGAAAACAAATCCACCTGTCATTTCCCTCCAGAGAGTAATAGCGCGAGACGGCACGAGTGCACGAAAGCCGAGAGTCTCAAAAAACGAGACGCTCAAGGGAGGCCCTTGAAAAGACCGCCGAGCCTACAGTGACCGAAAATGCAACTCCAAAAGGTGACCAATCGCAGAGAACCAGCAGCCCGGGGGCCACGGCTTATCGCAAAGAATGGTCATTAACCGCGGGCGTCCAACCGGCAGGTACCGGTTCCGTTCCAAGTTCAGAAATCACCATTTCCCACTCGGAGGGATCCCTTGGCAATAGCGTCATTCAGGAACCACATACGTACCCCGAATGAGCCCGCGAATGACCTCCACGCAGTCATCTGCCTTAATTCTCCACTGCCGGAGGGAATCGCGATCCCTCACAGTTACGGTATCGTCCTGGAGAGTTTGGCTGTCCACAGTGATGCAGTAGGGCGTGCCGATCTCGTCCTGGCGCCGATAGCGTCTCCCCACAGCCCCTTTTTCGTCATAAAAGCAGTTAAAATGCGGTTTCAGATCCGCGTAAATTCGCTGGGCAATTTCCGGCATGCCGTCTTTCTTTACGAGAGGAAATACTGCAACCTTGATGGGAGCCAACCTGGGGTGGAGTCGCAACACCACCCGTTTTGTGGGGACTCCCTTTTCATCGGGTACCATGTCCTCGGCATATGCCTCGCACAGAAACGCCAAGGCTGCCCGGTCTGCCCCAGCCGAGGGTTCGATCACGTGCGGAATAAACCTTTCCCGAGTTTCCTCATCAAAATAAGTAAGGTCTTTCCCGCTGCCCCGGTATTTTGGCTGACCATCTGGTCCTAGTTCGACCACCAGCTCATTTCCTTTTCGGATGAGTTTTCCTTCCATGTGACTCCGCAAATCAAAGTCACCGCGGTGGGCGATTCCCTCCAATTCTCCGAAATCCCCCGGAGCAAGGAACGGAAAAGCATATTCCACATCCGCTGTGCCGCAGGAGTAATGACTCAGCTCGTCTGGTGAGTGATCCCGCAGACGCAACCGCTCGCTGGCAAGGCCCAAACTGATGTACCAGTTGAATCGGCGCTGCCGCCAGTACTCGTACCAGGCCCGAGATGTTTCGGGCCGGCAGAAAAACTCGATTTCCATCTGTTCGAATTCTCGCGAGCGGAACGTGAAATACCGCGGCGTGATTTCGTTTCGGAAACTCTTGCCCACTTGGGCGATTCCAAAGGGAATCTTTACCCGGGTGCTGTCAAGTACGTTTTTGAAATTCACAAAAATGCCTTGAGCTGTCTCGGGCCGAAGAAAAGCCACGTTTTCCTCCCCGCTTAAGGCGCCGACATAGGTTTTAAACATCAGGTTAAACTCCCGGGGAGGCGTGAGTGTGCCCAGGGTTTTGGCATCCGGGGCGAGCACCTGCGAAAAGTCTTCTACTGTGGTAAGCGACACCAGCGGCGAATGCCACACCAGACGATCGGCTTCCTTGCTCCGAAGATTGAAAAAACGCAGGGCTTTGTGCTCCACGTCGGCCAGGGCCTCGTCGCCCACGGCTTCGGTAGTCACAAAAATTCGCTGGCCGTTGTATTCTACCCATCTTCCCTGAACCTGATCATAGCGATACCGTTTTTTTGTCTCCCGGCAGTCAACCATGTAATCGTGAAAGAGGTCGTAATGCCCGGAGCATTTCCACACCTGGGGATGCATGATAATGGTCGAGTCGATGCCCACCATTTGAAACGCGGACGGCGCACCCGGCGGCACGACAAGTTCGTTGTGAGAGGTCACGTTGTCGTACCACCACGCTTCGCGAATATTGCGTTTGAGCTCCACCCCCAGCGGACCGTAGTCCCAGAAACCGTTAATCCCGCCATAGATTTCACTCGATTGGAAAAGAAACCCCCTCCGTTTGCACAGTGCAACAAGCGCATCCATGTTCATGTCCGTGTTTCCTCCAAATGGTTGCGATGGGCACTCTTTCTCAGTGCGGACGCCCTTCGGAGTGGCGGTTTGCCGAAGCGATCGGGTTTGTGAATGGCCGCGTAAACGCTCTAATTTACCTCGAGGCGGAGCGGACGTCTATTCACCACATAGCGAATGGAGATCGCGGGGGTGAGATCGCGGCGAAGGTCTCGGTAGGCTTGACTCGGCCAATCTTGGGGCCCAAAATAAAGTCACCGCAACAGTCTGGCAAAAAAGTGTTATCGTTTTCACCTCATGCCGCAATTATTAGACCTCTTAATGTCTATTCAGATCACTCACCCAAAGCGGTAGGTGGTCGGTGGAGAGCCTCGCACGTATATTCACCGTACCAGGCGACCTCCGGAGCGGCGCCGGTGGCCGGTTGCACTCTGAACGCTTGAATGATTCACGCGGCAACCAATACGCATCGTTTGGACAGTCATCCCCTAGAAAATCGATCCTCGAGTGCTGTGCCACCGGCAGCGAGCACAACTGGAAAAGGAGATACCCAGAATGACTTTCATTGTCAAAGACTGCGCACTGATTCCTCTTTCAACAGGGCTCAGGGCAAGCAATCTCAGTGAGTTCAAAGCGGCGCTGGCCATGGCGCCGACCGAGTGCATCTACCATCATTTCTGGGGTGCCCTGCTTCAGCCCCGGTTTGACGACCCGGAGTTCAAAAACGACTTCGCGGTTTGGGTGTATCGGGAAATCCGAGACGAAGTTTTGGCAGAATTGCTGGCGATCATTGATCCGGCGGATTATAGCGACCTGGAGGTCCTTCGCGGCGAAATCATTGAGCTGATCGAACAGAGAATCGAACAGAAGGAGTGGCTGGCGTGGATCCCCGCGACCCGGCCGTTTTATTTCCTTCGAGCCCAAATTGTGGTGTTCGATACGGGGCGCCGGGCGGAGACCGTCGAGGACCTGGCGGCTTTGCTGCCGGAGCTTTCGCCGGGCTCGGTGTTCTACCATGTCATCGACGCCAGACGACGATCTCCAGTGTGCTGCGACGACTTCTCGGCCTGGCTGGAGGGGTTAGGGGAGGGTTATGAGCCTTTACGGCATGCTCTGTCTGAAATTGATCCGTATTTCGGCAGTCTGACCGATCTACGCTCACAGTTGATCAACGCATTCCACTCTTTCTTGCATGCGGAGAAGGTATGACGGAACTACTTGAACGCTATGCAGAGGTTGCTGGTCCCGACGCGGTGGCCCAGTTACGACAGTTGGCTGAGCCACTCAAGGGGATGAAAGTCGTCCACGTCAACTCGACAAGAGTGGGTGGAGGGGTCGCTGAGATTCTCAATCAGTTGGTTCCTCTCCTCCGCGAACTTGGCGTCAATGCGGAATGGCATGTAATCGAGGGGAACGCGGCGTTTTTCACCTGTACGAAGAAATTTCATAACTGTCTTCAGGGCGCTGTGGATCGACCCAGCGAACAGGATCTGGCGATTTACGAGCAGGTCAACGCGGAGAATGCCGAGCGGTTGGCTCCCGTGCTCAAGGAAGCGGATGTCGTTTTCATCCATGATCCGCAGCCGGCAGCACTCATTCGGCACTTTCCTGAACGGAAAGGGAAATGGATTTGGCGGTGTCACATCGATGCCAGTCATCCGGACCGAAGCGTGTGGCGGTACCTGCGTCAATTTCTGAAAGACTACGATGCCAGCATCTTTTCCCTTCCGGACTTTGCACGGGCGCTTCCTCACCCTCAATACCTGATTGCGCCAGCGATCGACCCGTTCAGTGGAAAAAACTGTGATCTCTCGGAAGACTTCATTGACGCGGTAGCCAGCGATTTCAACCTGGACAGGGGGCGTCCCTTGCTTGTTCAGGTGTCGCGATTTGATCGCTTCAAGGATCCGCTTGGGGTTATCCGCGCGTACCAGATCACCAAGCGATTTTTCCCGTCTGTTCAGCTCGTGCTGGCGGGCGGTGGAGCTACCGACGATCCCGAGGGCGGCATGGTCCTTGCCGAAGTTCGCGCGGCAGCCGCGGGCGATCCCAACATCCACGTTTTGGAACTTCCTAGTGATGCCCACCGCATTATTAACGCCTTTCAGCGTCTGGCCACGATTGTCCTTCAGAAGTCCACCCGGGAGGGATTTGGATTGACGGTGACCGAAGCTCTCTGGAAAGGCAAACCGGTGATTGGGGGGAATGCAGGGGGAATCCGACTCCAGGTGATCAACCACCACACCGGTTTCCTGGTGAGTTCTCCGGAGGGGGCCGCCATGCGAATTCGCTACCTCCTGGAACGCCCTGATCAGGCCCAGCGTATGGGCGAGAAAGGGCGGAAGTACGTGCGAGAAAATTTCCTCATGACTCGGCTGGCGCGCGACCATCTGACCTTGATGGTGGCCCTGCTCCGCCGGGAAATCGAAAGGATTGACACGACCCAATGGAGATCCTGAAAAACCCTCACAAATTGCCAGCGATCCTTGATTTGCTGGCACAAGGGGCTCAGGGGGTTCTCCTTTGCGATTACGACGGGACGTTGGCACCTTTTTGTGAGGACCCACGAAAGGCCGTTCCCTATTCCTGGGTTCCTGCCCTTTTGGGGGAGATTCAGCGAGAAGGAACCCGAGTGATTGTAGTGACGGGACGGCTCGCTGAGGATCTCACGGTTCTTCTTCCCCTCTCAGGAGTTGAAATCTGGGGCAGTCATGGCCGCGAGCGGCTTTTTCCGGATGGCCGACGGTGGGTGTGGGAACCGGATCCACACGCCGAGCAACTCCTCGACACTATTAAAACGGAGCTTTCTCGAGAATGGCCGGATGTGCGGATGGAACGGAAAGTGGGATGCCTCGCAATCCACTTCCGCGGCCTGCCCGACCAGGACGTGCAACGGCTGCAGCAGTCAATCGCGGACTTTCTCCATCGGCAGGATTCCAGCGGCCTTTTGGAGAGGAGAGCTTTCCATCTTGGAGTGGAACTCCAGATATCGGGACCTACAAAAGGGGACGCCGTGCGGGGAATTCTTCAGGAACTGGGGGATCGGAGAACGGCGGTGGCTTTTCTGGGAGACGATCGGACGGACGAGGATGCCTTTCGTGCTCTGGGAGAAGCGGGGCTGAGCGTGCTTGTCAGTCCGACACCACGAGAGACGTACGCAGACGTTCGTCTGGAAAATGAAGGGGAAGTTCACGACTTCCTTCGTCGCTGGCTGAACGCTGCGAGGAAAGGAGGAGATCATGACCGGCAATAAAAAAGGTCAACGGTTGCTCATCGTTTCCAACCGTTTGCCTCTCAAACTCACCCGAGAACGGAGCGGGACCTGGCGGCTCGACCGCGGCAGCGGCGGTCTGGTGACGGCCCTGGCCCCGGTGTTGCGGAACCGAGGGGGAGTGTGGATTGGCTGGCCGGGCATTCCCCAGGAAAAAGCGCCCCCGAATCTCGGTGAGCTCCTCGATCGCGCAGGCCGCGACCTCGGCTACCGCATTGCACCAGTTGGATTGTCCCGCCGGGAACAGCGACTTTTCTATGAAGGATTCTCCAACGAAGTGATTTGGCCATTATTCCATGAATTGCCGACGTTAGCCAACTTCGATCCAACTTATTGGCTTGCTTACCACCAGGTGAACCGCAAGTACGCCGAGGCTATCGCCGCAGAATCACAACCCGATTATTTCGTCTGGGTCCACGATTATCAGCTCATGCTGGTGGCCCAGGAGTTGCGTGCTCTGGGCGTGAACAGCTATGTGGCTTTTTTTCTTCACATTCCCTTTCCGCCGCTCGACGTCTTTCTCAAAATTCCCTGGCGGTTGGAGATTCTCAATGCCCTTCTCCAGTTTGATCTCCTGGGCGTGCAGACAGCGCGAGATAGGCGAAACCTGCTGGATTGCTTCCGTGCGCTGATGCCGGACGTGAAATGGCACGGACGTGGTCGCGTGGTCGTGGGACAGGTCAACGACCGATTCGTGCGGATTGGAGATTTCCCCATTTCCATTGATTATCGGTCTTTTGTTCGCCGGGCAGGCTCTAAAGAAGTCCTGGCAGTCAGAGATGGGATCCGCAAAACATTGGCCAACTGTAAAATCCTGCTGGGAGTGGATCGGCTCGACTACACGAAGGGGATTCCTCACCGGCTGCAGGCATTCCGTGAGGCATTAAGGGAGTATCCCGATCTGGTAGGCAAGACCACGCTGATCCAGGTTGTGGTGCCCAGCAGAACGGGCGTTCCGCAGTACCGCCGGTTGCGTGCAGAAATCGAACGGCTTGTGGGGACCATCAATGGTGAGTTTACCAAACCGGGCTGGGTCCCCATTCATTATATCTTCCGTTCTCTCGCTCCTGACGAGCTTCTGGGGTATTACCGCGCGGCTGATGTGGCGCTCATCACGCCGCTCAAAGATGGTATGAACCTGATCGCCAAAGAATACTGCGTGACGAACGTGGATAATGACGGAGTGCTGATTCTGAGTGAATTTGCCGGAGCAGCTTCTCAACTTCAACATGGGGCCATCCTTGTGAACCCGTTCCATGTCCAGCAGGTTGCCTCCGCGATTCATCAAGCATGTACGATGCCGATCACAGAGCGCAAGCGGCGAATGAAAAAACTGCGGCAGTCTATTCGGAAGCAGGATATTTTCTGGTGGGTGGACTCTTTTCTGCGGAGTGCAATCGCCAAAGACCTCAGCGAGTTTCCCCAGTTGGACGAGTACATGCCCCTCACAACCCGGCCGGAACCTATTGCCAGTATCCCTGGGGCATAGTCAGGCTTTCCACGGTCCGGAAACGGCCAGGCCGTTACCAACGGGGGGCAATCCCGGGAATTGCCGCTCTTTCTGCGGAGTAGTGGTTCGTTTATCTCTGCGAAAAGCTTTCCAGCGCTGCTTTTGACAGTCGCGATAGGATAAGGAAGGTGCCATCTACCGCACCGGCCGTAATGCGGGGCTAGCAGGAGCGGCCAGCATCACTTTGCTTTAAGGCATTCTTCTGGCGTGATAACCCCGTCTCCATTTCGATCGTACTTTTGGAATTCGCGAAGCTTATCGGGTGTCCATTTATCTGCAAACTCGGCCATTAGCACTTGGCCATCCTTATCCTTATCGCGGTCTTTGAACCAGGATGGAAGATCTGGAGGCAGCCGCTCCCAGGGCAGTCTTTGAATGAATCGTTTGCCCGTGCGGCTTGACACCTGCGTGGCGGTGGGCTGTCCGCTCTGCGACGAACCAGCACCCGATTCGCCGGCGAGATGTCGGCCAATTTCTTCGAGAGTGAGTTCACCATTCCCGTCCTGGTCTGCCTTCGCCCAATCGCTCCCCCGCATTTTCGACCACTCATCTTTTTCCAACTTGCCGTTACGGTTTTCGTCGTATTGACGCATGAGACTTTCCGCGTATCGACGAATTCTTTCATCGAGCGGAGGTGGCGGGGGAAGGCCCAGCCCGCTTTCACTTCCACTTTGACCCTGTGGTGCCGCGGCCACCGTCCCACCTGTGTTCTGGACGGTTCCTGAAGTCGTCGTTGCCCCGCTGGGAAGTCCAAATCCCGGGACGGTTGGAGTGGTAGAAGTGGTACTTGCACCGGGTGGCCCGAATCCCGGCACCGGCACATTGGGACCAATTCGCAGAACGGCCACCTGCTGCGACTGAGCTTGATTAGTCGGCGTTGATCCGCTGCTCGGAGTAGGTGTGCTCTGCTGTGACTGGCCGCCTTCGTACCGTTGCTTGTAGTAGTCGATGACCTTTTGGCGGACTTCGTCGATGCGGAAACCTCGGGAGACGTCTACTCCGAACCGCTCGCTCAGCCGGGAAGTGAGGAAACTGCCCATCCGGGATTGGTTAAGTTCTTCCGGAGACACGGTTCCGTCCTGATTGGTGTCCAACTGGCGAATCATGTTTTCGTAGAACGACACCCGGCGATCGATTTCAGGGTTGCCGGTGATCGACTGCGGCTGAGGGCTCGGCATACCCGGTGGGCCGCCCGGCCCCCCGAACATACCAGGAGGCCCCCCACCAAACATGCCCGGAGGTCCACCTCCCATCATCCAGGGGGGTTGGGCGTGAACCAGTAGTCCCCCTTGTAGGGCGAGTAGCAGACCAGCCAACACCACGTTGATCCGAAAAATCGCTATGACGCCTCGAAGCATTTTTGTGTTCCTAAGCTACGCAATTTATCTAAAAATCGCAAATTGACATGCTGCGTGCTTCTCATCCTTTGTTTTGGTTCGCCCCTAGTGTCAAACGGCTTGGCGGCCGAAAAGTTTCGTTTTTGGATTTCCCCTCTCCATTGTAATTAATGTCCAATTCCAGTGCCCTTCAGCCCATTGACGCAATAACTATGTGGCAGGAAACTTGAGCGCGGACCGAAGATTCGTCGAATGCACCCGCAACTGGGGAGGGCCATCCGATGAAGAGATTCCTTTTGTATGTTCTGCTGTGTGTGCTTGGAGGCGGATTACAAGGTAGATGGGGCGGCGTAGCTATGGCGGCGGATCGCCCCAATTTTTTGATCCTCATCACCGACGACCAACGGTACGACGCCCTCGGCGTGGTTCAGAGGGAACTTGGTGAGCGCGGCCGTTTTCCCTGGTTTGAAACTCCCCATATGGATCGCCTGGCGGCCGAGGGGGTGCGATTCCGTAATGCGTTTGTCGTGAATTCGCTGTGTGCGCCCAGTCGCGCTGTGATGTTGACCGGTCGTTATAACCATCTGAACGGCGTCGCTTCCAATTTTCGCCCCTTTCCAGTGGATAATGTGACCTATGCCACACTTCTCCAGCGCGCCGGCTACGTGACAGGTTATTTTGGTAAATGGCACATGGACAGTCAGCGGGAGCGACCGGGATTCGACTTTTTTGCCAGTTTAGTTGGCCAGGGGCAATACTTCGATTGCCCACTCCTGGTTCAGGGTGTGGAAACTGCCACCACGGGCTGGGTGGATGATGTCACCACCGACCACCTCATTCAGTTCATTCGCGAGAATTCTCGGAAAGAACGTCCATGGCTGGCCGTCCTGGGGTTTAAGAGTCCTCATGGTCCTTTCACACCACCGGAGCGGGCAAAAGAACGCTTTGCTGGATGTCTGGCCAAACGCACGCCAAACTTCGATGTTCGGCCGCCCTACCTGGGTGCCGGCCGCAACCCGACAAAACCGGTGGCCGATGAGGTTGCGCCGGGTGAGGTACCAGTGAATCTGGATTATTTCCGCTGCATCAGCGCCGTTGATGATTGCGTGGGACGAATTCTGGAGGCACTCGATCAGTGTGGAGTCGCAGACAACACGTTGGTTATCTTTCAAAGTGACAACGGATTCTACCTGGGCGAACACGGTCTGGGGGACAAGCGCAGCGCTTACGAGGAGAGTCTGCGGATTCCTCTTCTGGCCCGCTATCCGAGAGCCATTCCGAAGGGGTTAGTCCGCAACGAAATGGTGCTCAACCTCGATCTGGCTCCGACGATTCTCGACTTCGCCGGTGTTCCAATTCCCCGGGAGATGCAGGGGCAAAGCTGGCGGCCTCTGGCTGAAGGAAAACAAATCCCTTGGCGGAAAGCCTGGTTGTATGAATATTTTGCGGAAAAGCAGCGAAACAGCCGGGTTCCAGACATCGTGGCTGTGCGCACGGAGTCCGCCAAGCTGATCACGTATCCTGGACACGAGGATTGGACCGAGTTGTTTGATCTGAAGACAGATCCTTACGAAACAAAGAACCTCTATAACGAGCCGTCGGCTGCAAAACTTCGGGCCGAATTGGAAGCTGAATTGACTCGCTTGCGGCAGGAGCTGGGATACCGCGTGCCCGAGTATGTGGACCGGCCCGACTGGTGGGGAGGAACGCCGCCCGACCCCAACGCACCACCGGAAATCTGCCTCGACTATCGTTTTGATGCCGCCTCTTCGGTAGATAGGATTCTTGATCAATCCCCGCACGGCAATCACGGCGTTAACCATGGTACGACCGTACGGTCTGTGCCAGGAAACGGGGCCGTCCGTGTCTTCGCCGGGAATTCCCATATCGAGGTCCCCAAATCATCGAGTCTCAATCCCGCAGGAATGTCCTGGACCGTGGAAGTGACTTTTCATCCCGAAAAGCCTGATGGGGTACTCGTGGCACGCGGAGGACAGTCGCACGGATACGCCCTCTGGCTTCGTCAGGGACACCCGGTGTGGACTGTTGTCATCGAGAACAAACCGTTTTCCGTTGAGGCAAATGAATCCGTGGAAGGGTGGGTGACATTACGGGGCGTCATCACACCGCAGCACACCGCCGAGCTTTACATGAACGGCAAACTGGTTGCACGGCGTCCCCTGCCGGATTTCATCGTTACGGATCCCAATGACTCGATGCAGATCGGGGCTGACACAGGAAGCCCGATTGTCCCTCCGGGTACGCCGAAATTTCAGGGGGAAATCAGGCGAGTAACGATTTGGAGGGGTGCTCAGCGCCCGTCGCCCTGAATGGTGCGTTGCGCTGAAAAGACTTACCATTCCGTCGCGACACGGAGAACCTTCTCCACGGCCATAGCTGTCTCCAGCATTTCCCGTGCACCGAGGGTGGGATGCACGAGAAACATGAGACTTGTTTCGCCAAGCTGTTGCGCCACCCGGCATGGGCGGGCAGGAATCAGACCGCGTTGCTGGAAGAGGCGTTCCCGGTAAATCTCGGGACAGGCACCCGAGCCACACGGAATCCCCTCTGCATTAATGGCCGCGATGATCCTGTCACGGTTCCAATCCGGTCTCAGATATTCCTCGCGAAGAAATGCATAGAACTTGTAATAGCTGTGCTCGATGGAAGTAGGAGGTTGCGGAATGCGCAGGGACGGAATGGCAAGCAGATATTGCCGCAGAAGTTGCGCGTTGGTCTGCCTCGTCCGGACCCACTCATCGAGCTTCCCTAACGCGATCCGCCCGATCGCTCCCTGCACCTCCGTCATTCGCCAGTTCGTTCCAAGGTTGTCATGCAACCAGCGGAAAGTGCCGTCAGCGGGCTGGTGTGCCCTGTCGAAATCTTTTCCGTGGTCTTTGAGGCTCCACACCTTGCGCCAAAGAGCGGGGTCGTTCGTGGTGACCATCCCCCCTTCCCCGCCTGTGGTGATAATCTTGTCCTGACAAAAGGAAAAGGCCGCGATATGACCCAGGGATCCGACTGACCGGCCCTTGTAACCAGCGCCGTGCGCCTGGGCACAGTCTTCTACCACAAAGAGGCCTTTGCGCTCGGCAAGATCCATGATGGGATCCATGTCGCACGGCCAGCCGGCCAGATGGACACAAATAACCGCACGAGTCCTTGGAGTCAGGACCGCTTCGATGCTTTCCCGGGTGATGTTCTGGCTGTCCGGATCGACATCGGCGAAAACAGGTCTTGCCCCCACGCGAAGAACACAAGCGGCGGAGGCAACGAAGCTCCGGCAGGTCACCACAACATCATCGCCGGGACCAATGCCGAGAGCTTCGAGAGCCGCCTCAAGGGCCACCGTCCCGTTGGCAACCGCCACGGCATAACGGCAACCCACGGCCTGAGCAAATTCCTCTTCAAACCGGCGAACCTGTTGACCGGTCCAGTAGTTGACTCTGCCACTCCGCAGTACGTCAACCACCGCTGCAATCTCGTCCTCTTCAAAAACCGGCCAAGGTGGAAAGCGGGTTTCGCGAATTGGGGCTCCGCCGAAGATCGCTAATTGATCGGATCCGCTTGTATGAAAACACTCGATTAAACTTATTTCGCTCATACGCCAATAAATCTACATTACTTTAGCGATTTAAAAACTGTTATTTTACTAAGCGGCCTTCTTCACGCTTGGAGAGCGATACGCGGGAAACCAACCATTGGCCGTAGACAGAGCCGCGTCGTTTCCAAAACGGCGTCGCACAAGCTCGTTGTAAACCTCTGGTTCTACGATGTAGTTAACCACCGAGTAGTCGCAGCGCAGGTGGGAAAATCCTGCTTTGAATTGAAAGAGCGAGTCTTGCCGCGCCCCGAGTCCGCCTCCCAGATGCAGCCACCGAAAACCATTGGCCGTTCCCCAGCGTCGGACGGTATCGATGATCATTTTGGTTGCCATGGCTCTTTCCCGGCCGAGTGTGGGATCTGCCCCGCTGAGGTGATATTGAAGCACGCTGCCGCAGTGAAAGAACAAAGAGCCGGCGATTGATCTGCCTTCATGTACTGCAAAAAAGAGCTTGATTCTTCCATTGAGGTGCCGACGGAGATCATCATAATATGACCTTGGAAAGAAGTAATAAGGCTCGGCGTTGACTGCCTGCATCGTTAATTCGTAAAGTTTCTGAAATTCATGCATTCGGTTCAGGTGTTGATCCTCGACGATTGTTATGCCTCGTTTCGTGCCTTTCTTTATGTCGCTGCGATGGTCATGCCGAATCATCTGGAGCTGCTCGGCTTCGGTTAGGTGGAGGTCGAGCACAACCGTTTGCCCGAGAGGTTTCACAGTGGCGATTCCCTGCCACATCCATTCCGTTGGGTGCAGTGGGTGTTGGCGGACGAAGAGGGCGACGGTTCGCAAACTTTTCAGCGCATGCTGCAACGCCTTTTGCCAGTTATTGCGAAAGGCTTCCGCTCCCGGCGCCTCGGGGCGACAGTTCGTCAGAAGCCCGGGATAACCATAGGCCGAACTGGCGTCGTACCAGTGATCGGCGTTTAGCTCCGGTATACTGCCGAGGCCACGAATCAGGATGGGAAGTGCCGCGATGTAGGGATCTTCCTCATATACCAACAAAAGCGCGGTTCCCTCGTCCACCGTTCGAACGGCCAGATAATACTCGGGTAGATGATAGACGTCGAACCAGCCGCAGCGAGTCAAGACATCACACCAGATTTGCCGTTGATAGGGCTGAAGGATTTGCATTTGTGCCATAGGAGCCAATATCCTCTTTAAGCAGCCGCTTTGTGACGTTTCAGCTCGTGATCTCCAATGGCAGCATAGAGCGTGGCTTCTACCTCATCCACGCACTTTTGGGCGTCAAACTGTTTTCGTCCCAGTTGATAGGCGCGGCGCCCGGCTTCGCGAAGCCATGTCGGATCTTTCAGGGCCGTGACCATCATCTGAGCGGCCTTGCAAATCTTTTTGGCCGGCAGCACCAGCCCGCAGTCATGCTCTCTGATCAGGTCCGCCAGCCAGCCTTCATGGTTGATGGCAATGGGGCGCCCGGCAGCGAGGCTGTCAAAGAACTTGTTAGCACAGTTCTTATGAAGCGCAGGTACGTCGATAACGGTTGACATTGTCATATCGGCCGCTGAGAAAAACCGCGGTACTTCATCCTTGGGGACCGGTGGGTGGATGTAGAGCGTCCGATTGAGAACCCCCAGTTGTTCGGCCAGTTCGCGAATAAGTGATTCCTCTCGGCCGCGTCCTAACAGAAGAAACCGGGCTTCGGGAAGGCTCTTTTGTACTTCCGCTGCGAGACGAACGATGTAGGAACAACCATTGACCAACCCGAAAGCGCCCGCGTACAGGACGAGGGGCCGGTTGGCCAGCCATTGATTCTCCTGGCGGAGCGAGCGCCCCCATTCACCAGGGACGTCGAATCGCTTGAAGTCACAGGCATTGGGCACTACTCGCACCCGCTCTCGCGGATAGCCCGTGGCCACCACGCCGTCAGCCATCATGGGCGAGCGAGCGATCACGAAAGCAGCGTTGCGGTAGGCGAACCGTTCTAGCCATCGGGCCGCCGCTATGCTGAGGGGACTTCGCAAGGCCCCCAGAGCGATGGGGACCTCCGGCCAGAGGTCACACACCTCAAAAACCATGGGACAGCGCCAGCGCCGGGAGGCGTAAACGCCGGGCAGGGCCACGGTGAGCGGTGAGCTGGCCGCATACACCAGATCAAATGGCGGAAGCCGTCGAATGTGCCGGATGCACCAGGCGGCAAATGCGAAAAAAGCCACAATCCTGCGCCAGTAGGGCATCTTGTTTGAATAGGCGATCCGGGCCCAATGAACCTCGACGCCTTCCTCGTTCGTGACATAACTCCCACCGCGTCCTGCCGCTTGATCAGTCGTCAACACCGTGACCTGATGGCCCCGGCGCGCAAGGCCCGACGCTAGCACGAAAGGAAAAGTACCGGTTGCCAACCGGGGAACTGCAAAATGCTGGTTGATAAGCAGGATTCTCATAGCAACGCGCCATCTCCTCTTCCGTGAGCAAACAGACACCGCGAGTCCTCAACCCAGGCAGAGCCCCATTGGCGGTTATAGCTGCTTGGCGGCGATCATAATGGATACCGCGCTGCCTGGACAATGCCGATTCTTTAAGAAGGAAGACTGCGTTGCTTTGGAGATGAAAAGAGCCTTGGAAAATGAGCTGTTCTGGAGAAGAAAGAAAACTTTTCTCAATAACGTCTCGCCGTGAAGTGAGACTTCATACAGTGGCCGTTACTGCAGGGCCTTGGCCGCTTCCGATCGTTTTTGCTCCGCGTACCATTGCTTCCACAGACGGACGTCAAAGCTGAAATTCTTACCGCCGCTCAGCTCCACAAGTGCCTCAAGCACGCCCCGATTCGGGATCGCCCGCTCGACGATCTTTGTGCTGTCACCGCCGCCCCCAGCACCGAACGTCATGCCTGACTGGCCCGTGCTGGAACTACTGAATCCCGCGCCAATAGCGCCGGGGGGCCGCCTACCCGGTATGACGAACTTGTGGCGTGTGATCAGGGCGTCGATAAGGGCCGGGATGGCAGATGGGTCACCCATCTTTTTCAGGGCCTCCCCCGCGCGATTGACGATCACGTTGTCTTTATCCTTAAGGCGACTCACAAAGTAGGAGACCACTTCCCCCGATTTGGTTGGAGCCAGGAAATCGAGGGCCCGGAGTCGGATTTCCTCCACGGGGTCTTCGAGGGCGATGATTGCAAGGGCCCGCAGGGCCTCTGGCGAACCGATTCCCCCCAGAACATCCACCAGCAACAGGCGGACGGCATCCCGCCGTTCATCCTTCATTGCAAGCACCAGCGGCTTGACGGCGGCCGGATCTTTGATGGAGCGGAGTTCGTGTTCTGTGCCCACCGGGTCAGCCTCAAAGCGGGTCAACATCCGGTGGATTTTCTGGGCCCACTCCCGTTGCACAGCCGACTGCTGCTCCTTTTCTTGCTCCAATTGTACCTGCTGCGGGAGCATCCATCGGCCTTTGTAAAGGACATAGCCCATCGACTTCATGATCTCGTCGCGGGTCTTCCACTCGTTGCCCACCTTCTGGTAACCGAGAAGCGCCCGCGCCCGGGCGTTCTCCGGGTCCAACTCGATGATTCGCCGGAGGTGTGCCTCACGCTGCTCCGGGAGATGATGATCGCGACACCAATCGGCCAGTTTGAAATGGCCTTCCACGGTATCCGGCGTCTGGGCCTTTAATTGTTCGTATTCTGCTTCCACTGGACTGACCCGAATGATATCGGCGATCTCTTCGCGGGGAATGCTTAGGACAATGTTGTCCTTGGTCTGTATGCGGACGGCATCCTCATTCCCAGGATTCTCTTCCGAAAGCACCGCTCCTGTCACTTGACCGCCCGACTTCAGGATGATGGTGTCGCCAAACGCGGGAATGGTACCAGCTGCTGCAATCCAGGCGAGGAGAATGCCAGCACTCAATATCCGAATTGTCAGGAGATGGTACATGTTTTTCATCGTGCGGTGCACCTTCAGAATAGCTTCCGGGGCGGATCGAACACTTTCCCCTCATGCCCCTCTTTTAGTATAGGTCCAAGGGCCGACGGCGGCCAATCACGAAGGGGCCTGACAAGCGGGTTTTGCGGAGAAGTCCTTCGGAGGGGCACGCCTGTCGTGCCCGCCGAAACCAGGTTGAATCTCGCTCACACACGAACACCTGTGGAGGTCCGCGTCCTCGTTAGCAAAGGAAAAAGGGGATCGCTCAGCGACTGTGGCGTGGACAATATTACTTTGGCGGACGAGTTAGAGAAGTCAGGGAAGAATAGGGAAAAGGTCCGGAAACCGCCCCTCCGCATCATCCTCCGGCGGCCAAAAGATTCCCTGCCGAATCTTCCGAATAACCTCCGCCGCCGTGGCGTCGGCCTCAGCTAACTCTTCCTCGCTCCACTCCGCCTCGTACAGGCCGGTTTGCTGGACGTCCTTAGGAAGAACGATGTAGCCCAACTTGAGTGGTGCGTGTGTGGTTACCGATTGAGCGAGATGACGGTAAAGCGGCAACTGAAGATCAACCCATTTGAGAACACCTTCTTCGCGCCGGCGGTGAGTCTTTTCTGGCGGCATTGGGTCTTCACTCACTTTGTAGTCGATAATCAGGAATTCCGAGCCATCCCGCCGTCGGTCAATGCGATCGATTCGGCCGACAAGTGTGATGGGTTCACCATCAACGGTGAATGTAACCTCTTTGCTGGGGGTGTACTCGGAGTGAAGGATTTGCCATTCCTGCGCATGGAAGGCCTGAAAATTCGCGAAGGCCCGGAGTCGCTCGCGGAGTTGCTCAAGCTGAAGTGGTACGGACGGCCGCGGGGTGTGTGCCAGGGTTTTCTCAACCGTGCGATCCAATGCCCGTATGAGAAACTCAGCGATTTCATCGGCGGCGGTGCTATCCCGATGTTGAGATCGGGCGAATTGACAAAGCACCCGGTGTGCCAGATTTCCGAAGCTGAGCGGGTCCAATTCTTCCACGTCGTCGGAAATCGTCCCCAATTGAAGCACGTGGCGTAGATAAAATCGGTACGGGCAGGCAAGATAATCACGGAACTGAGTGACGCGGATTTCCGAAAAGGGCACGATGACGGTCGGTGCGGGGGGAGCGAGTGCCTCGCCACTTGGGGAATACTTGCACCATCGCGGGGGCCGACGTGGCGGTCCTTCGACACCCCCGAAAAAGGCCGTCACCCGTCTCACCATGCTGCCATCGTCGCAGGAAAAAAGAAATCGGCTGGGGAAAAGGGGGTTTCCCTCTGTGTCCTGCCGCCCGACGACGAGATGGAACTCCTCCCGACTGAAAGTGATCAGACTCAGCAAATAGGCATCCCGCGCGATACGCCGAGCGCTTCCCTCCAGTTGCAGCCACTCTCTCAATTCGGCCGTCAGGAACATTTCATTGCGCGTGATTGAAGGCACAAAACCCTCGTTGACGCTCGTCAAAACGGTTACCGGTGCATCATCCCAAGGGATGTCAAGCCATCCCATAATCTCCACGGACGGCCCTTTCAGGGGAGCAGGGACACGACTGTTGGCCAAATGATACCGAACCCACCGCAGTAACTCCCCAGGCGTTGTTTGCCATCCCAAGAAACTTTGCACTCGCTGGGGTACCTGCATCCATTCCCCAAGAGTCTCCACAATGGCGCGACAGACTTGAATAGTCTCTTCCTTTACATCGGAGTCGTTTCCGGATGGCTGGCATGAGGCATCCAGCACTGGCCCATAGAATTCGAGCAGAATGTCGCGGAGTCGTTCCGCGCATGCTGAGATCGGCTGAGCACGAGTCCAGGTTTGGGGCGAGAAACGTTGCCAGAGACTCAGCCACGCCTCTGTGACGGCGTTTTTCTCACCCTGCATGTCGCACTCGTCCATAAGAAGCGGGAGTCGTTCAGCACACCAGGTGTCGAACTCTGTGAGCAGATCAACGTTTCCGCCAGCGCGTCGAGCCAGCCACTGTTCCGCCACAGGGTGCCGGAGGAGCGAACCAAATGCTTCGACAGTTTTTTGCTCCAAAAAATCACCCAGTGCCTCGAAAAGTCCCCACACCGAAGTACGAATGACAGGCCGTCCCGGACCGTACCGGGCAGGCAATCCGTGGTGCTCGAGGGCATCCAGAATCAGGGGGACAAGCGACTCGTCAGGCGCCCCCACCGTGATATCTTCGATGCCGTATCGCTCATCCAAACGTGAAAGAAACCGGACGACGGCATACGCCTGATCTGACGGCTGCTGGCAAAGCGCGATTCGATCATCGGGGATGGGCTGCGGCAACTCCTGCCAGCATTCCGGGATCAAACAGCCAAGCTCGTCAAAGCGATCGGCGAACTGCCGCGGAGCCACGGTCAGAACCTTGATTTGGTCGCGGACCTGAGCCAAAAGCTGGCGGACAATCGGCGGAAGGTCCACAAGCCCGACAAGGAGTGTCTCCCGGTCCAAGCTGCATGCATTACGGGAACGCGCTTCAAAACGGGCGGCCACCACATCGCAAAGGCCTTCCCGGTCGAGAGTTTCCAGATACAGCCGTTCCAAGAGGTCGAGCGTCTCCCATCTGCCACGGTCAGGGAATTCTGGATCACGTTGAAGCGCGATCTGGAGGACGTCATGAAATGAGAATCCTCCACTACTTACTTCGTACCTCAACTGAGCGAGGCATTGAGCCAGGGACAACCACCGCTGGCTCTCCGTGGAGGTTGTCCAGTGGGGGAAAAGCCGTCGCAGGGCCGATTCATCTCGATATGCCAGCTCCTGCAGTGCGATGCACCATGCCAGAAGGCAGGTGGGCTCGCTAGCCGGTGGCTTTTCCGGCGAATAAAGGCGTTCAGGAAGCTGCCCCACTGTCATGACATCCGGTGGAAGCAAAATCACGCTGTGAGTTTGGGCTTTTTCCGCCAATTGGGCTAAAAGGCGTCGAACGGCCCAACCGGTCGGCAATACGATAGCGAGTCGAGAAAGGTCCCAGAGCTTCCCACCGGCGTTAGGCGGGTTGTTCTGGCATATGTAATCCAAGACGAGTTGAACAACTGGCCGCGACCAACCCAAAAAGATATGCTGAAAATCGCGGGATTTGCCGGCTGCTCGAAGCTGGGGCGTCAAATCACCCTGTGGCACTTCCGTTTTGACCGACTTGGAATCTCGACGTGGTCCCTTACTCACCATGCGTATTTGCCCCACCTGAGGTATCTTGACCGAGATCCCTCTTCTCAGTGACTCCGTGATGATCGCGATTGAGGTAGGTATTTGCCCAGGAAGAAGTATGGGCCAATTCTGCATTGTACAAAACGGGTGGTCCGCTGAGCATCTCTTCGGATTCCCCGTACGCTTTCAATCGTTCGTAGACAATAGCCCACAGGCACTCCTTGTTGCGAAGCTCACACTCGCCATCCACGGAGCCTCCGCATGGTCCATTCCGGCTGCACTTGGAGCACCAGCGTTTGGGACAAATATAGGCACAGTCCGGCAAACTGCAGTCTCCGCAGTCCTGACAACCGTACATCACGTATTTGGAGAATTTTTCCAGACCATATAAAACACGAGCCGGAGCAGGCGGCCGCGGTTTACCGGCCCAGCGTTGGTAGAGCCTCTGCGCAAGATTCCACAGGCCCTTCCCTCTTGTAAAGGCCAGTCGATGTACCAAGCGGGAAAGGCGGTATCCTAGCGTGACGTACCGGGAACGCCTCGGTTTTCTCAACGATTCAAGGTATTGCCGATTGATTTTCTCAGGTCCACTCAACCCCGTCTCGGGCTCGTGCTCAAAGAAGAAAAACTCGTCGGGAAACGAGAATTGGATTTCTTTTAAAAATTGACGCCAATCATCGGGGGCGAAAGAGTCCAGATGTCGGAGGACCTCCTCTAAGGACTCCAGCTTGTGGATTCCTCCCAAGTAGCCTGCGGCGAAGCCCAGCCCTCGCAGCACGGCCAGTTGTTTGGCAGCCAGTTCGGCGAAAAATTTCTTTCCGCGATCGGGACCGGCGGCGTATTTTTGGCAGAGTTCCCACAGTTCATCTGTGACGACGCATCCGGGGAGTTGGCGGTCGTGGAAAAGTTTGGCAACGGTTTTGGTGAGAAGATACACGTTACCAATGGCCGGAATACCCGAAATACCTCTTGCTTGGAGGAAAAGTTTCACCTCGTGGTATTTCCGCATATCGTAGCCGAGCTGGGTGATCACCCACTCCGCCCCGGTGGCGATTTTACGCACAAGCTTGAAGTATTGTGGGACAAGTTCGCGTTCGTAACGTTTAAAGGGAGAAACGGCACAACCTATGTAAAATCGCGTGGGCGGAAGGGTCTCACGTTTTCCTGGGCGAGTTGTGACACTCAGCCCCTCGTTCATGGCCTTAAGCAGCGCGATCAAACCAACCGAGTCAAGATCAAACACCCCTTGAGGTTTGCCACCGAAACCCGCTGTGGGATAATCGCCCGTCAGGGCCAGCACGTTGTGGAGTCCTTCTGCCGCCAGCCGCCACGCGAGGCTTTCCAACCCGGCTCGGTTGGTGTCCTTGCACGTCATGTGAATGACGATCCGATCCCGCTCGTTGAACAGAAATTGGGCTATCCAATCTGCCGGTAACATGGGGTTACCGCCAGGATTATCGGTGATCGAGATCCATCCGATACGAGGATGCGAGAGAAGTTCCCGGGCTAAGATGATCGGGGGCGCATCACCGGGATTCGCCGGGAAGCCTCGCGTGGAAACAATCTCCACCCCGATCGGGAATCCACCGCTCTCCAGAAGGCGTCGAAAGCTCAACCCGGAGGGCTCAGCGGTCGCCCCACCTGTCATGGTTCGACTCCAAAGATAAATGGGATTTTGTCGATCGCTGCCCCAAAAGTTCCCGGTGTGTGTTCGCTTTTCCGGGAAGCCGGCGGCTGCTTTCCAGTCGTGCTGAACAAAAGCACAGTATTCCCCGCGGAAAGACCTCAAAACCAACCAGCTTGATATGATCGGGTGCTTGACCAGCGGGTATCAGCCAGTGGTAGCCGCTACGGATCCCAGTTCGGCAGCGAGCCGTCGCGCGACATCAACGGCCTCGGTGGCGTTCTCGCCGTAGCCGTCGGCGCCGATTTGCTGGGCAAACTGCGGGGTGATGGGGGCTCCGCCGACCATGACGCGGACCTTATCGCGAAGACCACTTTGCTGAAGAGCCTCGATCACGTTTTTCATATTGAGCATGGTGGTGGTGAGGAGCGCGGACATCGCCACGATTGTGCCCGGTCTTTCTTGGGCAGCCTGCACGAACTTTTCTGGGGGCACATCCACCCCCAAATCCACCACTTCAAATCCGGCACCTTCCAGCATGGAGGCGACCAGGTTTTTGCCAATGTCGTGGAGGTCGCCCTTGACTGTCCCAATCACCACTCGCCCGATGCGTTTAGCACCAGTTTCTGCCAGTTTCGGGGTGATGAGTTCCAGAGCCGCTTTCATTGCCCGAGCGGCAATCAGAAGTTCCGGAACAAAATACTCATTACAGGCAAACCGCTGCCCTACTTCGTTCATCGCCGGGATCATGTATTTGGAGATCAGCTCCGAGGGATCTACATTAGCCTCCAAAGCGGCCTTGGTTACCTCCACCGCAGTTCGATGATCTCCGGTCACGATCGCGTCATAGAGTTTAGAGTAATCGCTCATGGACCCCTCCGAGTCGCTGTGGGCCAAAAGTCGTCATGCGGTCAACAAAGTGAGTCCGACCAACCGGATCTGTCAGGACTCGCCTCCAACCCTGCCGGGCAGTGTTCCCCTCAACTCCCGGGCGCTTCCAATATTAACCGGTTTGCCAGTCGCCTGCCAAGGGTGGTTGGCTCACCCCCTGCGATCCGCCACCGTCTCGAAGCAGAGCGGTTGTGGCGTCACTTCGCAATCACGCATACCAGGCGCGTTCACGTTGTCCTACCTTGTTGAGAGCTTCGATGGCTAATCGCACGTCCATCTCAATTTGAAAATCGAACATTCCCACCACGATGAAATCGGCCCCGTTTCGAAAAGCGTAGGCGAAACCCTGCTGCGGATGGATGGCGCCAGCGGCAAGCACCTTGAAGGCCAACCAGGGTTTTTGCACCGTTTTCATGAAAGCGGCGGTTTCTTCTGGGTTATTGCACCACATGTTGTCGTTATTGGCGTCATGGTCGCTGGGGTTGCCCCGCATCCAGTCAAACTCCTGCCGTCTTTCCTTCGGCGTTGCCGACCAGTAACGATCCGAATGGAACGTTTTCATGTAAAAGTCGACGGGAAGTTTTGCCTGTTCGCACGCCTTGACCACTTCCAGGGAGTGGCAGCCGATCCCCGCTGGGCGGCCCGTTTCGTGGATCAGGTCCAGCATTTGAGCGAGAGCATCGAGACCGCCGCCATTCATGAAATGGGAATCCGTCGATCCGCCGTGCGAATAGATACAGGTGGCCCCACGCTCAACCTGCTGCTCGATCACCCTCTTCATTTCAGCCCGGTCTTGGATGACGGGCACACACACAATTGTCTGAATGGGAGGATTGCGGTGTCGATTGTACTTGGCGATGACATCCCAGCAAGCTGGGTCAAGTTGGATCGTGTTGATCCCACAGGCCATGGCAAGGTCCAAAGTTTCGAACACCTTGGGTTCGGTGTTGTACTCGCGGAAGAGGCGAGACACGTAGATGAGGTCTCGACTGTGCGCCCACCCACCGATGAGATTTCCACCGATAATCAGGCGACTGATTGTGACGTTCCCAATTTTTCCGGTTGGCAAAGGTCCCGGCAGAGGTTCCGAGGGTCGCCGTGTCGCCGGTGGAACGCTCTCCGTTTGCGAGGCGGGTTGTGCCTTTCCTTCTGCTACGGCGGCACGAAGGATTTCTTCCTCGATACTTGTGTACGCCAGCCCCAAACCCGCCGCGCCTGCTAATCCATGGGCAAGAAAACACCGCCGATCTGTCTTGCGGACGTCGTTCATGATCAAGCCTCCCGGTCAATTGGAACCCGTTCAGACAACAACATTTTTTGCTCATCTCAGCAGCCAGCCGCAGTGGGCGCAAAAACTCACTCACTGTGGCCGCGCCTCATCCGCTACTCATTGTGTTCTACCGAAGGGCCGTCGATCAATCAGCGCGTTGCCCGTTCCTCATCGCGGCTCCACCCATGACAGGGAGACCGCGGCAAAAATGATCTCCTGGTACGCTTTCTCCCATAAGATGCCGAGGGTCTTATCGGGGAGGACCGCCAGGTCGGAGTAGGCCCCGGGTCCTTCGCTTATCAGACGTGGATTTTGAAACGTTTGCAGTTCGTCATAGCTAATCCAAAGCGTGAGGTTATTTCGCCCAGGACCGCGTGGACCCGTCCAGGCAATGCGATTGCGATCATCCCCCCTTTTCACCGAGGTCCACCGTTCCACGGCACAGCACACGGGAGTAACCTCCTGGCCAGGCCGTGGCTCTGACCAGGTTTGGCCACCATCGCGACTGAAGCTAACCCAACGGTGGGGACCATTCTGCTGCCGCATATCCAGGGCAAGCCTGCCGTCAGCCAATTCCACGAGCTGGCACTCGTCCACCCCCATTTCACCGGGGACAAATCCGCCTCTCTGCCAGGTTGCCCCATGGTCGTCACTGAAGAGGACAAAATCCCGGAAAGGACGGTAACGCCACATTGGGATGACGAGCCTCCCCGATGACAGTTGAATCCCACCCCCCGGCCCTGGGACGCTCGTGCCCCATTCCTTGTCCGCCATATCCCTAGCCACCGGCGTCAAATCGACAGGATCGGACCAGTGTTCCCCGTGGTCGTCGCTGAATCGGACGAGATTGAGGACATCGCGTGAACCCGGGCGGGCACGGTGGGTATTGGCTCCCGGCGCGCAGCGAAGGTAAAAAAGCCAGATTCGCCCCGTGGTTTTGTCGACCACCGTGGCAGGATTGGCAGAGGACCACTGGGCGCCCGAATGTTCAATCACACGTATCGGCGACCAGGTGCGGCCCCCGTCGCGACTGGTTTTCAACAGTAAGTCAATCTCCTGGCCAGGCCAGCCGGGGTCAGCACTGCTGTTGCGACGGCCTTCGGCAAAAGCCAGGAGTGTACCGTTGGGAGCGACCTCCAGAGCGGGAATCCTGATCGTGTGGTAACCTCCTTCTCCGGACGTAAACACCGTCACATGCTGTAAGCCAGGTTCATTGGCCGGTGCACGACATGGCCCAAACAAGATCACGCCCCACAGGATCGGAATAATAACCGTGTGCACGCGTGTCTTCCGCACAGATGCGCAAAAAGGAATAATCCCTGTGAGCGTCAACCAGGTTTTCATCCGTGGGAACCTTTCGATTGTTAAGGTAATGGAAGTGAGTACATCAATTCTCACTCTTCAATTGCTTTTTTGAAGCGGAGACTCTTTCGGCCATTCATCGGCTCCGATGTCTGGCCGGCTGTCACGCGGTTGCCGGTCGAAATCCTCGGTCACCTGAGGTAACGGGGTGCCCCCGTCGCAGACTGCTAATTGAGGGGTTTTGAGGTGCAAGTCGCCACGCTTGGGATCCGCAAATAAGTCTGGACTGGGTGGCAGTACCAGATTCTGCAATAAGCGTATTTCGCTGGTGGATTCGTTCCGAATAGGACTTCCCACGAGAAGATTGCTGGCCACTACGGTGCCTGAATTATCATGAACCAACCTGATGAGCCTTCCAAGGCGATTTTCGGGATCAAAAATCGTATTATTGGCAATAAGGCAGTCACGGGTATAGTCGGCGACAATATCTGATTCCGGACATTGAACGACAAAATTATTCCTCACAACAATATTGGTCGCGTGTACCGGAACGTCTGGCGGCTTGTATGAGTTACCGATCGCAATACCCACGTCACAGTTGATGATCACGTTGCGTTCCACGATGCAGTCCCGACTGTCGTGCCACAGGAATATGGCCCCGCGACCCTCTCGTGTACGGCCCTGAATGTTGTAAAAAACATTGTCCGATATAGTCCACCTCATGGCGAACATGACGTCAATACCGCCAATATAGTTACCCTGAAAATTCTCGGGCGTATCTGCGGGATCATCTGCGTAACTTTTGGGGCGATCATTATAGAAGAGACAATACATGACTCGGAAGCCTTCCGGACGAGCGACTGTGGCTGGAACCCGGACACCCTTGACCCCGCGTTGCCATATATTGTGCAGAATGCAGTTGTAAATGGTGACGCGATGCACTCCCGAGTCTGTATCCAGCTTGATGCCGTTCCATCGAACGTTTTCAATCGTAAGATCCGCGACAACGACGTCCGAACAACCATGGATGGCGAGAAGTTCGCCGAGTTGGTGCGGCCCGCCGTCGAGGATGACTTCTTCCCGTCGACCGGTGGCACCGCGAAGCGTCAGCCTGTCGGTGCGAATTTCCAGCCGACGAGGGAGCATGTAGCGACCGGGACTCAGAAGAATCGTTGTTCCTTCTTTTGCGGTCTCCACAGCCCGAAAGAGTTCCTCCACGGACTGGACGCCAACGACCGGCTCCGCTGGTGGCGGTAATGGCGGGGCCACGCGGATAACTGCCGCGGCGATGGGCAACTCAGGCTGCTGTGCGGGAAGCCGTGATAGAGATGGAGGCACGAGGTACGCCACGAGACTCAGGTGCAGTGCAATCGTCCACATAACCCGGGCCGATGATCGCCTGGGACGTCGGTACCACCCCATGATTCTGTTTCCTTGTTACCTCGGGAACCACCAAATTGCGAATCGAAAGTCGCTGCCTATTATGGCCGGGTTGCGAGACAGATGGCAACTGGTTTTGCAAAATATTTGTTTCCCGAATCGCACGCACGGCGGAACGGAATCTAACTCATCCCCCATTTTTCTCTACCGGTGAAAAAGGATGCCGACCTCGTCAACAGCTTGCGTGGGAGCGAGATTCAGCTTGGAAGGAGCTGGTTGCCAGGTCCCTATTCCAACGGCGGATAGTCGCTTTGACCCACCGAGCTCTATCTACTTGAACCTATAGGGGAATTCATGAATTGCCCATGAGGGAATGCGATTCGTCGATACGAGGCATTTGAGCGACGCGACTCGGGAACTGCCCCGACAGCCCGTTGGGCCTTTGGCTTGTGGCAGATCGCTAAAAGTGCGGGGATGGGTCTGGTTTTCACCGGGTTGCCGTCGAGATGAGAAGCACATTATCCTAGACAGGCGAAACAGGCGGTGCTTGGCTGGTCACTGGTCGCAACAACCAGCTCGGGGAGGGTGTGTACCATGCCGCGATCGATGATCTTTATTCTCGCCGGACTTGTTGCGGTTAGCACTTGGGCTTATGCCGGGGAAGAACGACAGGTCCGCCCCAATGTCATTGTGGTGTTTATTGACGATATGGGCTGGGGCGATTTCTCCTGTTTTGGGAACACGGAAGCGAAAACACCCAATGTGGACGCCTTGGCGGCCGAGGGGATTCGATTCTATCAGTTCTACGTCAATTCGCCGATTTGTTCGCCCTCGCGCTGCGCGATCACCACTGGCCAGTTTCCCACACGATGGCGGATCACGTCGTACCTGAACAATCGGGCGGACAATGCTCGTCGCGGGATGGCCGATTGGCTGGACCCATCCGCACCAACGCTGGCGCGGATTCTCAAGGAAAATGGCTATGCCACTGGGCATTTTGGAAAATGGCATCTCGGCGGGCAGCGGGATGTCGATGATGCCCCACCAATTACTGCTTACGGTTTCGACGAATCACTGACAAATTTCGAAGGGATGGGCCCCAAGCTGCTCCCCCTCACACTTCGCCCGGGTGATAAGGAGTATGGCAGAATTTGGGCAGACGCCGAGATTCTGGGAGGGCCCGTCGTGTGGATGCCCCGTTCTCAAATCACCAGCGGATATGTGAATGCCGCCATGGCGTTCATGCGCAGGGCGATTCGGGCAAACAAGCCGTTTTATGTCAATATCTGGCCCGACGATGTCCATGCGCCATTCTGGCCGCCGGTGGACAAGTGGGGGGACGGGACCCGGCCTCAACTCTACAGGGCGGTCTTGGAAGAGATGGACCGACAACTGGGGCCCCTGTTCGAATTCGTCAGGAATAATGCCAACCTAAGAAATAATACCCTGATACTCGTCTGCTCAGATAACGGTCCGGACGTCAATGCGGGAAAGAGTGGTCCTTTCCGCGGTGGGAAAGCCACGCTGTACGAGGGTGGCATACGGTCACCTTTAATCGTTTGGGGCCCCGGACTGGTGGTAAAAGAAGCGATCGGTACCTGGAACAGAACTTCTGTTTTCTCCGCCATGGATTTAGTTCCATCTTTATTGTCTATCGCAGGAATCCCAGTGCCAAAGGAAATCTCTTTCGATGGCGAGGATATCTCCCCTGCCCTGCTGGGTAAGCAGACTGTTTCCCGCAGCTCACCCCTATTCTGGCGGAGGCCACCGGATCGAAAGTTTTTTGCCGGCACCGGCCCGTATCCGGATCTGGCGGTCCGCGAAGGACGTTGGAAACTCCTTTGCGAATACGATGGTTCCCGCCCGGAACTCTACGACGTGGAGACCGATCCCGGAGAAAAGACGAATCTGGCCGATGCACAGCCCGCGGTGGTTGCGTCGCTGCGAGAAAAGCTGCTCAAATGGCACGCAAGCATGCCACAGGACAACGGGCCACAACTGGGTGAGGAAGATGGCCGCCGGAGCCGAAGTCAGTGAAGGGAAGGGAGTGCCGGTAAAAGACAGTGCCCCAGGCGGTGATGCTGCAGGAGAACCATCGCTGCGGAAAAAACTTCGGTCGCGAAGCATAGCAGGTGTGAGATGCATGGTCACCAGCCGTGATCCACGACTTACTGGTTCGCTTGCTCTTTTGTGACGTCACTCCATAGAATCTTTTGAGTGCGGCGAGAATAGGCGACACAAAACGTCTGCGGCCAGTGGGGTGTCAAGTTTCACCCGCGTCAGGTGAGCAGGATACCGTGGATATGCTCAGGAAGGTACTTGTCCCTTTTTGGTGCTGCACGCTCTTTTGGTTAGGCTGTTCAGACAACAGGGATCAGCTTCCCATTGCGGACAAATACTCGGCACCGGCTGCGAAAAGTACACACGAGAGGTCCAACGATGAGGGGAGAAATGGGGCGGCCGGGTCTGGTCGTTCCCGGTTGATGTTTTCCAAAACGCTGCGGGAAATCCTCGTAGGAAGGTTAGCTTCAACCGATTCCGATGCTCTGCCACTTGACACGGCCTGGACAGCAGTCGCCGCGCAACTTCACGAAAGCGTACCTGGGGCCGACGGTGCCCAGCTAACCATCGACTATCCTCTCGATGGTTCAATCTTCCCGCCCGAAATTGTGCCGCCAACGATCCTTTGGCATGACGAGACGCCCGGGGTAGACTCCTGGTTGGTAGCGTTTGTCCTGGCCGACGGCAGGTCCTGGCTGGGCGCTTTAGTGCCCGGTGACTCACCTCCAGAAGGTGAAATCGACCCCCGGTGTGTTACCGAGACGAATGAGATTTACCGGGGAACACCCTATCAGCAAACGGCAAAGGCCTGGACGGTTCACAAGCAGGTGTGGGAAATAGTCAAACGACGCTCCGTAGAAGTTCCGTATCAACTGCAGATTGTGGGGTTTTCCAGTGCAAATCCCACACGGGTTCTTTCCTTCGGGAGCATAACGTGTGTGACATCCAAAGACCCGGTAGGTGCTCCGATCTTTTACCGGGATGTCCCCCTTGCCCCGTCGCAGACGGAACGCGGCGTCATCAAGCCCCTCAGCGAAGCCTTTCTCCCGCTAATCGCGTGGAGGTTGCGTGATATTTCACAACCGGAAAGCCGGTTGGTTTTGACGGGACTGCTAACCTGCGCGAATTGCCATTCTTTCTCCACAGATGGAAAAACGCTGGGTATGGACGTGGATGGGCCTGCCGGGGATAAAGGCGCCTACGCCATCGTTCCGATAAAGAAGGAGACGGTCATCGAGCAAAAAGACATCATCAGTTGGAACTCATTTGAAGGTAAACCGCCGGGCCAGAAAACCATTGGATTCCTTTCGCAGGTCTCGCCAGATGGACGCTATGTCATCACGACTTTGAATGAGTCGGTTTACGTTCAGAATTTTGCCGACTATCGTTTCCTTCAGGTTTTTTATCCTACTCGGGGAATACTCGGGTATTACGACCGGGAGACGAAGCAGATCAAACCGCTGCCCGGAGCCGATGATCCTCGATATGTGCACTGTGATCCGGTGTGGACTCCCGATGGGCAGACAATCATTTTTGCCCGCGCGGAGGCTCGAGATCCTTATCCGCCGGGTTACCGCCCTGCTGCTCGGGCAAATGATCCTAACGAACCTCAGATTCAGTACAGTCTGTATCGCATTCCGTTTCGAAACGGCCAGGGCGGAGTGCCTGAGCCGATTCCTGGGGCGTCTCACAACGGAATGAGCAATACCTTCCCCAAGGTATCGCCCGATGGCAGGTGGATTGTTTTTGTGAAATGTCGGAACGGTCAACTTCTGCGCCCCGACAGTGAACTGTGGATTGTTCCCACCAGTGGTGGTGAGGCCCGGCGAATGCGGTGTAATACCAGTCTGATGAACTCCTGGCACAGCTTCTCACCAAATGGCCGCTGGCTGGTTTTTTCTTCGAAGGTCAACACCCCGTACACACAGATGTTTCTCACGCACATTGACGAGAACGGTAACGACAGCCCACCGATTTTGATTCCCAATTCGACGGCCGCTAACCGTGCGGTCAATCTCCCGGAATTTGTGAACCGCCCGTATGAAGAATTTGTCGCCATTCGTGTTCCTGCCACTGAGTATCTCGAGATCGGCATGCAGGGGATCAAACTGTATGAACAGGGCCGACTGGACGAGGCTTTGCAGCGGTTCGAGTTGGCCCTCCAAAAACAGCCGGACTACCTCGAAGCTTACGTGAGCATCGCAGTCATTCTGATGGATCAGGGACGGTGGGAAGAAGCCATTCCAAAGCTGGAAAAGGCGTTGGATCTTGATCCCAATTGCTGGTTTGCCCACGCTAATCTGGGCATTATTAGAGAAAGACAGGGGCGTAAAGCGGAAGCTCTGTCGCACTTCCGCAAGGCTGTGGAATTAATGCCGACCAACCTCAACGCGAGGTTGAATCTCGGCCGCGCACTCGCCGAGGCAGGATCGCTCCAGGAGGCAATCACACAATTTGAAGCGGCGACCAAATTGGCTCCTAATTATGGACCGGCCCATTTGAATCTCGGGAATGCCTATCTTGAGCTCGGAAAGTACGAGGAAGCGGCAACCGCCTACATGCGTGCATTGGAACTGGAGCCTTCACTGATTGATGCACGGCTGGGACTGGCCGAGGCCTTGGCCCGGTCGGGGAAATATCCGGAAGCCCGAGCTGAGTTTGAACGTGCCCTATCGGAAGCCAAAGGCGATCCGTACTGTCAATCGCTGGTCGCCCTCTTTCTGGCGACATGTCCCGACGACGCCATTCGCGATGGGCCGCGCGCCAAAGTGCTTGCAGAAGCCGCCAGTGAGGCCACCAATCATGCCGATCCAGTCTGTCTGCGGAGTCTGGCGGCGGCCTGGGCAGAACTAGGTGATTGGGAAAATGCTCTCAAAACGATAGACCAGGCCATTCAGCACTGCACAAGAAGTGACGCACAACTTGCCAACGAGTTGCAGAAATACCGGGAGGATTTTCTCCAGAAAAAGCCAGTTCGTCGGCCGGCCGCGGCCAAAATCCCCAGCGGGTGATTCTCCCAGCTTGCTGGGTCAGGCCCGGAAGGCTGAGCGCCCTCAGCCTGTAATGAGGCCATAAAACGGCTTTCTGTCCTTCCTACGGGCTCAAACTTTGACGCATCGGCCGTGCGCGGAGGAGATAGCGGCGAATCCACGCCGAGAGCGATGCAGCCCACCCGAGATTCTCGCTGCTACAGGCGGCCTGGCCGCAGTGGCATTTCTTCAATCGGTAAGTTCGAACTTGAGTTCGACCGGCCCCGGTTCCTTGATTTCTGCTTTCAAACCGGAGGTAGCCGCCACCTTGTATTTCGGCGGAAGCAGGTCCTTGGAAACACGTTTGTCCGGCTCGACCCCACCGGTGTTCTGCGGATTCTCCGGTGGTGGTTCGCCTTCCAGAATGGTTTTTGAAATGGCCACATTGTAAGTTCCGGGAATAGCTCCATCACCGGGATCGAAGGTCGTCAGCGTGAACTTCCCTGAAGCGTCCGTTTTGCCCACTGCTCCGCGGCCGTTAGGATCTGTGGACACCAACATGACGAGAGCCCCCTCGACCGGTTGCCCGTTGTAGAGGACCACCCCATTCACCTTGACCGTCTTCGGCCGGTTTGCCGACGTCTTACCACATCCAAACACCAAAAGAGCCCCGATCACAGAAAGCAACAGACAAGACCTTGGAAAACGCATGGCTCACACCTCCTCACGGAACCTGACTGCGAAACGAGTGTTTATCACACCGGGGATTATACTTCGCTTACGCGCGAGAACGCAACGTGCCAGTAGTGAGTGGTATCATTCAACCATACTGTGGGGTAAAAGCCGGGAGGACAAAAAGATGTGTTCACTTACCAATTTGTTGCGGAGGTGTGGCCTGGATGCTAGAATTACGGTCGCTCCACAGGGGGTTTGCGAAAAACTCGTACCGTGCTCTTCGCGTCCGTTTCGGTTCTTTCTGTGACACGCTAGTGCTCCGTCACAGGATAATTTTGGGATAAACAGACTTCAGTTTGCAGCGGGCATCTTCCGCGGTCATTTGCCAGTCGACACCCCGCTGCCGAGCGTTTAGGTCTCCCGACCACGCCGCAATTTCCTCCTGAAGAAGACGTAACTCTCCCACACGACGCCCCGCTAGACACTGCCGGGTCAAACAGCTCAACTCGCACTCCGCCACGTTCAGCCAACTGCCGTGTTTCGGCGTGTAAACAAACTCAATGCGACGAACGTACTGACGAGCCCGCTCCGCTGGGAACACCTCGTAAAACGCCCCTTTCGTGTGCGTGTTCAGGTTGTCGCAGATCAGCGTGATCCGCTCACAGTCCGCGTAACGCCCGTCCAAAAGCGCCGCCACCTCCGTGGCCCAGTCACTCTTCGTCCGACGTTCCCGCGCCGTTGCCTGACGCCAACCGACCAAGGGCTCGCAAAACAGGAAGATCGCCGCCGTCCCCGCTCGTTCATACTCGTAATCCACTCGCTGGGCATGCCCTCTCGTCGCCGGAATCGGACGCCGCACTTCCTTCACCAACTGCACCGGCTGCTCATCCATGCAAACGACCGGATGCAACGGATCATATGGCCGACAATACACCTCCAGCACCTCTTCCATCTGAGCGGCAAACTCCGCATCCGCCTCCGGCGGTATCACCCAGTACTGAATCTTCCGCGCCGTGATCTCGTTTTTTTTAGCGCCCGGCGTACTGTCTCGTGGCTGATCGATTCCACCACTTTCAGTTCCACCAACCGACGGGCCAGGAGGCGAAGCGTCCACTGACCGTAACCCGCAGGCGGCGGCCCCAAACGGGTGGCAATGATTTTCGCTTCCACCTCCCCATCCAGAATCTTGTTCGCTGGTGGCCCCGACCGGCTCTTCCCTTCCAGCGTCTCCTCAAAACCCCGTTCCACAAAACGCTGACGAATCTTCTCCACCGTCTGTCGCCGACACCCGAACGCTTCGGCAATCTGTTGGTCCGTCCAGGCCGGACCGTCCGCGTCCGCCTTCAGCAGAATCTGAGCGCGACGGACCTTCTGGCTGGTCCCCTTCAGCTTGCGAATGACCTCCTGGCATTTCTGACGTTCTTCCTCGGTCAGCCGGACAATATACTTCTTTCGCATGGCAACCCTCCTTGGCAAAAGGGAACGGAAACGACCACCCATCCTATCCCATCCCACCCACCCAAGACAATCCCAAAATTTTCCTGTGACGGAGCACTAGGAGGTGACCTATGCGAAGGTTGGTCAAGCTGAAGGCGTTTACGCTCGTCGAATTGCTCGTAGTGATTGCCATTATTGGCATTCTCATCGCGCTGCTATTACCAGCGGTGCAGGCGGCCCGGGAGGCAGCGAGGCGTTCCCAGTGCACCAACAATTTGAAGCAACTGTCTCTGGCGGCGCACAATTACGCAGACGTCCACAAGATGCTACCCCCGGGGGAAATTGGCACGGGTATCATGTGGGGCGGTGACCCGGTGAATACCAATACGGAGCGTTTGTCCACGTGGGTCTTGCTCCTGCCCTTTTATGAACAGCAGGCGCTTTACCAGCAAATCAGCGGGCCGCTAAACGTGGGAGGCACTGTGTTACCGGCATGGGGTCGTGATCCATCCACCAACACGCCAGGGGATCCAGCTAATAGCCGGTTTTATCCACCCTGGACCACGCAGATTGACGTCCTTTTGTGCCCGTCCGACGGTAAGGTGAGGCAAAAAGGAGTCAACGATCAAGGCCGTACAAACTACCGCACATCGGTGGGTGATTCCATTTATCGTGGATGGGCGCGGGATGGTAACTCTCAAACGTGTCGTGGGCTGTTCGGTCTTCGTCAGGGCGTTCCTTTCGCGGCGATCACCGACGGCACCAGCAACACGGTCATGTTCTCCGAACGGTTGTTCGGCGGTAACGCAAATTTGATCAAAGAGGGGATGGCCACCAATGTGACCAGCCTGAATCCCAACGCCGCCGTTGCCCCCGCGGAATGCCTGCAAACCAGGAATCCTGCCCGTCCCAACGAGTACCTGACGGGGACCTATGGCACGGCCAACTGGTCAGGACGACGCTGGGCAAGCGGCATTCCCCAGTATACACGGTTTAACACCGTGCTGCCGCCCAACAATCCCTCTTGCAACGACAGCACTTGGGATGAGCGGAACGCTGTCATCACGGCGACCAGCAATCACCCAGGAGGTGTGAACGTGGCGATGGCGGATGCTTCCGTTCGCTTCATCTCGGAAACTATCAACGCCGGTGACCCCACGTTGATCGAGGTCCAATCAGGACCCAGCCCCTACGGGGTATGGGGAGCTTTGGGGAGCAAGGACGGCGGCGAATCGGTCCAAGCCCCGTGATCTGACCGTCTCGGCTGCTGAAATCAAAGTTTCTTATACGTGAAGACAGCGCTGAAATCCCTGAGATTCCAGAGCGCGTGGGGGATCTGCGTTAGCATATCCCTCACGCTTGTTTTTTGTGGGGCAACAGGTTGTGGCAGGAAAGTTCCGCTCAATGCTCGTGCCATTACGGGGCCGGCCCGCTCGCAGCCCGAAAGTCTTGCGGAAGTGGAGGAGCACATCCGGAGGTTCTGCGGCGATTGCCATGCTGTACCGCAGCCGGAGTCTTTTCCCCGCGATCGCTGGGCGGAGGAAGTTCGAATCGGCTATCAGCAATACGTCCGTTCAGGACGCGATGACCTGACCCCACCGCCAATCGCAGAAGTTGTCGACTACTACCGCAAACGGGCGCCGGACAAGCTGGTCTTTCATCTTCCCCAAGATTCGGCGCAGAACCTGCCCTTGTCATTTCGTCGGGAAGATGTGGATTGGGAGGAACGGCCTCGTGTGGCACCGGCGGTTTCGGGGCTTGCCTACCACAAGCTTCCAGGTAGCGATCAGCCCTGGCTGGTTATTTCAGACATGGCCACCGGCACAATCACGGCTTTGAACATAAGGTCACGACAATCGCGCGTCCTTGCCAGGCTTCAATTCCCCTGCCGGATTGAGCCCTGCGACCTGGAAGGCAATGGGCGAGTTGGATTCGTGGTTGCCGAATTAGGTAGCTTTTTTGCAATGGATCACCACGATGGGAAGGTGATCTGGTTGCGTCCAGAAGAAATGGGACTGCAATTTCGGGTGATTCCGCTCGCTGAAGGTCTGGGTCGCGTGGCCGATGTGAGAGTTGCCGATTTTGATTGCGATGGCGACCCGGACGTTCTAGTGGCAGAATTCGGGCACTATCGCACGGGTGGAATTCTGCTGCTGGAAAACGAGACTACCAAAGAGGGACAGCTTCGTTTTGTTCCACATCGCCTTGATCATCGCCCCGGAACCATCCACATCCCAGTAACGGATTTGAATGCCGATGGTCGGCCCGATTTTGTCGCGCTAATCAGTAATGAGTGGGAGGCAGTCGAATGGTTCGTCAACTTGGGAAATAATCGATTTCTCTGTCGTCCCCTCTGGCGGGGACCGGACCTGACGTTCGGTTCCAGTGGGCTGGAACTGGTGGATCTCGACGGAGACGGCGATACTGACATTTTGTTCACCAACGGAGACAGCTTCGATAACCTCTACGCGAATCCGTCTCACGGAGTGCAGTGGCTGGAAAATCGAAACTCCGAGTCGCCCGAAGGTTTTCACTACCATCGACTTCTGGATTGGCCTGGTGCCTATCGCGCTGTGACGGGAGACCTCGATGGGGACGGTGACCTGGATATCGTTGCCTCGGCCTGGCTACCGAAAAGCGTTCGGCCGCAGGAGTTGCAGCGGATGGAAATACCTTCCCTGATCATTTTGGAACAGAAACCCGGGCCGACGTTTAGCTGCCATATTGTCGATAGGAGCTGGCCGCAATTTCCGATTCTGCTGCTTGCGGATTTGGACGAGGACGGCGATCTTGATATCGTTGCTGGCCGACATTCCGGCCTCGACGGCGGGGCCTCTGACGTGGCTGCTCCGCTTTGTGTGTACTGGAATGAAATGAAATCTGTTGCGGGATCTCCTGGAAAGCACTGAATTCAATCTTGTCCATTCATCGCGGGACTGGAAGAAACGTAGGCCGGTGACCACGCAAGTGATTCGGCATGAAGCCACCGTTCGTAGTTGGTCATATACGATGCCGGTCGCATCCGCAGACTCTGGCAGAATATGACAAGCGCAGTCGCTTGATCAGGCGGAGCACTCAAACAGGCAGGATGGGCAGTGCCGGGCATTCCCAGCCGAATTCTTAAATAGAGTTCCGCGAAACTCTCCCCGCCCTTAAATGAATCGTGGCGAAGATTTCGCGGTGGATTCGGAAATCCCCAGTCGTCCCAAAGGGCCAGATCGCAATAATTCGCTCCTTCCACTCCGTGGCAGTTGGAACAACCCAGCTCATGGTAGGCAGCTTGGCCGCGCGCCAGTAATTCCTCGGAAAATTTCGGCGCAAGAGGAATGGCCACTCTTGGGCCGGGAGTGCTCTGAATTTCGGCCACAGACCTGAGTTCTTCGGGGGAAATTTCCTCGTCAAGTTTTTGATACTCTTCCAACAGGCGATCCTGAACCCCCTCACGCCGCATTTTGATAACAAGTTGAGCAAGGCCGAAAAGTTCCTGGGGAGAAAGCTCGTCGAAACCCCGCATGCTGGTCCCAGGCATTCCGTAGCGAATAACAATCGCGATATCCTCCACGCTGGGAATGGCATTTTCAGTACTTACAATACGGAAGAAGTCGCGGCGAAGATTGCGGGGCCTCGGAAATAAAAACCGCGATGCCACGCCATCACCATTTCCTTTTTCTCCATGGCAGGAAGCACAAAACCGAGCGTAGAGGTCCTCGGGTGTTCGGGAATCGCCGAACTTTCGATCCTGAGATGGGGTCCGCTCATTCTCGCGAGCAACCAAGAACGACGCTGCATGTCCCGCAGTGGACTCCCCGGCATCTTCTGTCTGCTGCTGAATCGGTCCCAAAACGCCCATCGAACTTCGGAGCTGGGATTCTTGACGGCGACATAGCTCGCGGAAGAGTTGATCGGCGCGCTCCATGAGCTGGAGCCCGACGATGGCGCTGCCGGATAGCCCTTCCGCAAGGGCCGCCGTATGGAGGAGTGCTCGATCCGATGTGTGATGATAATCAATGTGGCGGAGCCATTGCCGTGCCTGTGCCGCACAGCCCAATTCGAGCTCGAGTTCCGCTATCTCGCGAATCAACTCTGGAGAGGCGAAGAGCTGTCCGACATCAGATCGCAGAATGGCCAGCGCTGTTTCCCAATCACCGTTGGAGCGCAAAGCCCGCGCAAAACAGGCGTTGGCAAGATCGCTTTGGGGAAGGGATTCATACCACTGCTGACTTACCGCGAGCACCTCGCCCCACCGATCCTGCTGCTCCAGCAATTCACACAGCGCAAGCAGGGCTAGCTCATGATGGGGTTCCAGAGCCAGCGCTTTGCGATAGGCATTTTCTGCTTGGACGAGGTCTCCCCGGTGCTGGTGATAAACACCCTCCATGTAAATGACATTCGGATCATTCAACCTGTCCGCCCGCCACGCAGTCAGAACCCGCTCCGCCTCCTCAAAGTGTTTCCTGGCAATAGCTCCGTATATGAAAGCCTCCGCCACCTGGTTTGGATCGTAACCCTGGGCGATGAGGTCTCCCACATCGTTCCCCTTGCCAGGCGTTAAACGACCTGCCTGGATCAGCGCGAGACGCTGTTCCTGCTCAATGAGACCGGAAGGTGCACCCAAACGCTTGGCCTGTGAAATTGCCTCGCCGAACGCCTGCGGTTGATTCAGGCGGCGGTAGAGTGTGGCCCGGAGAAGGAAAACACGCCCATCGCGTGGCGCAAGTTTTTCCGCCCGATCGAGCCATTGTTTCGCAGATGTCACCTGGCCTTGCCGAATCGCTTCTGCGGCACGGCGGCGTGCGTCGGCGGCCAGGGCTCCAGGCAGAAAAATCACGCCTGCAATCGCAACCACCACACTGAAAAGCCCGACAACCAACGCAATTTGCCAATGTGCTTTCAGGTGCTCGCTCAATGTGCGAAAACGCAAACGTGCATTCGTCACGGCGGCTCTCGACTCGAAACGTCCCACCAGAAATATGGCCAGGAAGCCGAAGAATGATTCATCTTGGAAACTTGGTTGACTTTGTAAACGTCCTTAGCAGATTTTAGGCTGACAATCCGGTGAGCAGAAGCTCTTTCCTCGCAATCATCGCTGAAAAGTATACGTCGTTAACTGTTTGGATGGCATCCAGTCACGGCACATGGCGGCTGGGAAGATCAAGGATTTGCGATGACACTTCTATCAAGTCGGGCTGAGGCATTGGGGAACTCTCCGTCAAAAAACAGCGATCGTAGAGACTCCCAGGTTGGCGGACAGCATCGACCAGACGTGGAGGTCTTTCCGAAACCCGTGCGCCCATAAGGTCGGGAGTTATAAATACTTTGGCGTGGCGTTAACAGTGAGATCGCGTGGTCTTGTCTGGGAATGGAGGTGTAATATGCACGTGCCGAAGATGAAGATAGTGTGGGGTCTGGTTGCTTCTGCCGCGATAGTGGGGGCACTGAGCATCCGCTGCAGCGTCCTGGCTGGTGAAACGGAGGATGAAGCCTCGCGGCCCAATTTTCTCTTCATCCTGGCAGACGATCTGGGATGGGGTGATCTCAGTTGCTATGGAAATCGCCAGTTTCGTACCCCCAACCTGGACAGGCTTGCACGGGAGGGCATTCTTTTTACCCAGTACTACCAGGCGGGATCGGTGTGTTCTCCCACCCGGGCAGCCCTGATGACGGGGCGTTATCCGGCGGAATTGCGGATTCATGGTCATCTGGCCACGCCCGAGCAAAACGCTGCCCGAGATATGCCAAATTATCTGGACCCGCAAGTCCCCACGTTGCCCAGGCTCTTGAAAGCGGCGGGTTACACAACGATCCACGTGGGTAAATGGCACCTGGGGCGTCCGCCCGCGGCGGGGAGCGGGTTGGAAGTATATGGTTTCGACGTGGCCCGATGGATCGATTGTCAGGAGGGCGGTAGAAATCTTTGGAGTGTGGAGGAACGGCCGGTTGCGGCCAGGGAACTTGTTGACGCCACAATCGAGGCCCTGCGAGGCGTTTCTGGAAAACCCTTTTACTGCCAGTTGTGGCTTAATGATCCCCACGCTCCTTTGGCACCTTCACCGGCGCAAATGGCGCCGTTTCGCCGTCGGGTGCCCGACGGATTCACCAGTCCCTTTATGGTCTATGCGGCCACCGTCGTGGAAATGGATCGCCAAATAGGGCGGCTCCTCGCTGCGCTCGACGAGCTCAGCCTGACGCGAAACACGGTGGTTATTTTCTCCTCTGATAACGGACCGGAGGATATTGATATCGCAAACGCCTCGTGGTCGGCTTATGGCAGTGCAGGACCGCTTCGCGGTCGCAAGAGGAGCCTTTACGAAGGCGGCATCCGGGTACCGTTCATTGTGCGCTGGCCCGCTAAAGTTCCCGCTGGCCTTGTGAATAATACCACCGTCGTTTGCGGTGTCGACTTGCTGCCCACGCTGTGCGAGTTGGCCGGAGTGAGTTTGCCCGCCGAGGTGAAAGCAGCCTGCCGCGGCGAAAGCATGGCCCAGGCCTTCTGCGGGGACAAGAATGTTCAGAGGAGCGGAACGCTCTTCTGGGAGTGGCGATTCCGAATATTCAATCACCCCTGGAATCGGAGTCCAATCCTTGCCGTGCGCGAAGGACCGTACAAGCTTCTATTTAATCCGGATGGCTCACGAGTCGAGCTCTACGACATTCCTCGTGATCCCGGCGAGTACAACAATGTTGCCCCAGAGCACCCCGACGTCGTCCAGCAACTCATGAAAAAAGGGATCGCGTGGCAGAAGTCCCTCCCTCCCGGGCGGTTCGATAAAGAAGCGGGACGGGCTGATTATCCCTGGCCGCAAGAGCAGGATTGAAACGAGACGGACGCGGTCGGCTTCGCACGCTGCGGAACGCACCGTGGCACGTGGCCTGGAGTGCTTGACCGGCCGTCGCGGAAGTCACACGTAACGCGTTATTGTGGGCGAATGCCCGAAGCGTAAAAGAAAGTTCGGGCATTCGTCATTTCTTGTTGGTTGCCGACACACCTTGTTGTTCATGAACAGCCGAGCGTGACTTTCCAACAGGACCACCCCGTCGCCGGCTGTGCCCGATGGTAGCCGATTCCGTAAGGCAAACCACTTGAGCGGTTCCATATTCATCCGGTGTCTCGTCGGCCATAAAAGATCAAACGCGTGCGGCGTTGGACCGGTTATTTTTGCCAAAGGAAATAGACAGAAATTCTTTTAAGATGTCTGTGTCAGAAAAATTGTTGACCTGAATGTCAGAAAGGTATATACTTGAGCACGATGGAGGGATACTGGGATGCTCGCGCTCTCTCAAACGACTGGCTACGCGGTACTGGCGCTGGGGTGTTTGAGCCGCACCCCGGATTCGTATGTTTTGGCCAAAGATATCGCCAGGTGCACCGGTATTCCCTGGGCTTATCTGTCAAAGGTCTTACACACTCTGGAAAAGCACGGCATTGTCGAATCGCGCCGGGGCTATCGCGGCGGCTTCAAGCTCCGGCGTCCGGCCGAGCAGGTCACTTTGGAAGATATCGCGGCGGTTCTGGAGAGACAATGGCCACCCCGGTGCCTGCTGGGTTTTCAAGATTGCCAGGGCGAACGGAATTGCCCATTCCATGATTTCTGGCAGCGCGAGCGTGAGGTCATTCGGGAAAAGCTCCGCAGCACCACGCTTGCAGATTTGACAGCCTCTTCCCCGGTGATTGGGCAGGTGCATTTGGAATGGTGTGACTGCGCGACATTGCAGTCCCCCAGGAGAAGCCGCCAGCGCAAAACAAGTGGTTCAACAAGAGAGAGGAGAAAAAGCGATGGGAGCTACTCGCCGTGAGTTTCTGGAAGCCGGAGCCATCATTGGGGCCGGTGCTGCCGTCGCAGCGACAGCCGCAGTAACGGCCCGGCTTGACCACCGGACGACCGACCCGGTGGGGGAAGAGACGGTTCGCCACATTGACGTGCTTCCCAGTGTTAAGCCATCACCCGAGGAAGATGTTCTCATCCGCATGCAGCGGGACCTGGCCCGCGCTATGGCCAAGCCTATGGAGCAGCGGCGGTGGGTGATGATCATCGACACGCGCAAGTGTGTGGGATGTCATGCGTGCACCGTGGGCTGTGTGGCTGAAAATCATCTTCCGCCAGGGGTAGTCTATCGTCCCGTCGTCACTGAAGAGTATGGGGAATATCCGCATGTTCAGATGCGTTTTTTTCCGCGGCCCTGCATGCAATGTGACGTACCACCCTGCGTGCCAGTTTGCCCAGTTCATGCCACGTGGAAACGCCCGGACGGCGTCGTTGTAGTCAATTATGACCGGTGCATCGGATGCGGTTACTGCATCACGGCCTGTCCTTACAACGCCCGTTCACGGGACCTGGGAGAATACTGGCTGGACGGAGCTGCGGAAGCGGACACTCCCAGTGAACTCCCCATTCTTGGGCAAAACGCACCCTGGGAAAAAATTGCCTCCAATGAGTACGCCAAGTCATGGGATCGGACTAAAGGTTCGCCTCTTGGAAACGCCCGCAAGTGCCACTTTTGCTTGCATCGTTTAGAAGTGGGCCAGCTTCCCATGTGCGTCACCACCTGCATCGGACGAGCGACATATTTTGGCGATGCCAACGATCCTGACTCCCTGGTCAGTGAGTTGATGGCAGCTCCAAATGTTATTCGGCTTCTGGAACATCTGGGAACAGAACCGCGCGTACGCTATTTGATTTGATCAAGGCGACACCAGGTATCCAATAACGCAATAGCTACTGAGTGAGGGATGCCATGCAAAAAGAAAGTGCACGACTTCTCGGCGTGAGGATTTTCCAGGTGCTCGTAATAATTGCCTGGATTTTCTTTGCAGTGCTCGGACTACAGGGAATCGCCGAGCGCTTGTGGCATGGGCATCATGCAGCCAATTACGGGAGCTATGTGGTGTGGGGATTGTGGGTCTCGGCCTACATTTATTTCATCGGTCTATCTGCGGGAGCTTTTCTTCTGTCCTCTTTGATCTATGTTTTCGATTTCAAGCAACTGGAAAACCTCGGGCGATTGTCGCTATTCGTCGCGATAGTGACCCTATTTATGGCACTTCTCTCTATTTGGTTCGACCTTGGGCGCATGGACCGATTTTACAACGTCTTTTTGTACCCAAATTTTACTTCCATGATGGCATGGATGGTGTGGCTGTACACCATTTATACGATCATTATGATTCTGGAACTGTGGTTTTCTTTGCGGCCTGACCTTGCGCGAATGCAATCGGTTGGCGGAATTAAGGGTATGATAGCCCGGGCTCTCGCGTTTTCTCGCGGGCCGCTGTCCCCGGAGCAGGAGGAGCGGTGTCTGCATTATCTTCGGATTTTAGCCATCACCGGAGTACCTCTCGCGATTACGTTTCACGGTGGCGTGGGCGCGCTTTTCAGTACCCTGGCGGCACGCCCCTTCTGGCACACGCCGCTGATGCCGATCCTGTTTCTGACGGGCGCGCTTGTGTCTGGAGGGGCCTTGATGACATTTATTGTGGCAGCATTCTGGAAAAACGGGGACGCTGAATATCGGGAAATGCTCACGCTTCTGGGAAAGGTCGTCCTAGGGCTCCTCATTTTTGACGTGGTGCTGGAATGGGCAGAATACTCGATCCCGATGTGGTACGGGGTGGGACATGAGGTCGATCTATTGAATAAAGTGCTGTTTGGCGAATTTTGGTGGGTATTCTGGATTATTCACCTGGGACTGGGAACGCTTGTGCCTCTGCTGCTATTGGTCTTTGGTGGTAATCGTCCCGCGGCGGTGGGGCTGGCAGGTCTCCTCATCGCCGTCACATTCATGACGGTGCGTTTGAATATCGTCATTCCAGGACTGATTGTGCCCCATGTCCGTGGCCTGGAGTCTGCCTACGTGCATCCTCGACTGGTCTTCCATTATGTGCCGAGCTTTTTCGAATGGAAAGTTACGTTTTTCGTTGTGGCCGTGGGGATGACGCTATTCTTCCTGGGTTATTGGTTATTGCCGCTTATACCGGTAAAAGACAAACAGAATCTTCAGGCTGCGGCGTAACAGTCGTTATGTAAGTAATGGCGCGCAAGCAAATAAACGAGCTAAAATGATCCGCGAGGTGTATCATGGAAAACAGGAAAGATGACGACGCAATGAAACGCAGGCTCACAAGAAGGGGATTTCTGGCTGGTGGCGCTTTGCTGGGCACCGGAATGATCGGGCCGGCAGTAACGGCGGCGGAAAACGACGAGCCGGTCCGGGTTCTCAATACGGCACGGCCGGACGCAGCTTATCCGCTGGTCAAGGGTGAACATATCATCCATTCTGTGTGTTTGCAGTGCAACACGGGTTGTGGAATTAAATGCAAACTTGTTGACGGGATTGTAACTAAAATCGATGGCAATCCATACAATCCATGGACACTCCATCCCCACTTGCCGTACGACACGCCGCTGGCGGAAGCGGTGCTGGTCGATGGTTCAATCTGTCCGAAGGGGCAAGCTGGCCTGCAGACGGCCTATGATCCGTATCGTATTCGCAAGGTGCTCAAGCGGGCAGGAAAACGCGGCGAAAATCGCTGGATCACGATCAGTTTTGAGGAGGCAGTCAAAGAAATTTGTGAAGGGGGATATTTATTCAAACACGTGCCGGGGGAGGAAAAGAGGTACGTGGAGGGCCTGAAAGACCTTGTAGCCCTTCGTGACCCAGGACTGGCCGTTGAGATGAAAAAAGATGTGGACGGTATTCTGAATGAGAAGGACCATGATAAGAAGCGCGCGCTCGTTGAAGCCTTTAAAAAGAAATTTAGCGAGCATCTTGACCTCCTGATTGACCCAGATCATCCGGACCTGGGGCCAAAAAATAATCAAATCGTTTTGGCGTGGGGCCGACTGAAAGATGGACGCGGTGATCTCTATAAGCGTTTTGCGGCAGCCCTGGGGACGGTCAATGCCCATGGCCATACGACGGTCTGTCAGGGCTCGCTTTATTTCACGTGTAAGGCAATCAGTGAACAATACGTGGGAGGGAAGTTTTCCCAAGGGGCGAAGTTCTATTGGCAGGCTGATCTGGACCACGCGGAATTTGTGCTGTTTGTCGGGGCCAATTTGTTCGAGGCGAACTATGGTCCCCCGAATCGTGCGGTGCGCATCACAGAACGACTTGCCACGAAGCAGGCGAAAATCGCGGTGGCTGACCCGCGATTCAGCAAGTTGGCCAGCAAAGCCTGGAAATGGCTGCCGATAAAACCGGGGACGGATGCGGCGCTGGCCCTGGCCGTCATGCGGTGGATGTTCGAGCATGGCGGGTATGACGCGAAGTTCCTTTCGGCAGCCAATCGGGCTGCGGCCGCCCAGATCGGCGACCCGGCATGGAGTAATGCCACGTGGTTGGTCGCCTGTCCGGACGGAAAACCCGGAAAGTTTGTACGGGCGGCAGATATCTCGATCGATGGAACGCCGTTACGCGCTTCGGAGAAAAGACGCTACCTGGACGAGACGTCGAAGAAAGAAGTCGAATATGAAGAAAAATTCATGGTCGTCATGTCGCAAGGTACATTGAAGGCCGTTGATCCCAATGACGATCAGGAGGCCGTGTTCGGCGATCTGTTCGTTGATACAAAACTTCCCGATGGTACGCCAGCTAAATCGGCTCTGCAAATTTTGAAAGAGGAAGCTTTTTCACGAAGCTTTGAAGAGTGGTGCGAAATTTGTGGCGTGCCCGCGAAGGACGTGGCGGCCGTGGCTCGAGAATTGGTCTCGCACGGACGTAAAAGCGCAGTGGATATCCACCGTGGAGCGGCACAGCACACCAACGGTTTCTATAACGTTCTTGCCTGGATGACAGTCAACATCCTGCTTGGGAATATTGGGGCCAAAGGGGGGATGCTCAAAGCCGCGACATACGATCACAAAAAAGGAGTTTTCGATCTGACGCAGCATCCCAGCAAAGCTGTAGCCTTCGGTATAAGCTGCATCCGTCATGAAGTATCGTATGAGCAAACGACCATTTTTGATGGTTATCCCGCAAATAGGCCGTGGTATCCACTCTCCTCGGATGTTTATGAAGAGATTATACCTTCCATTGGCGATAAGTATCCGTATCCGGTCAAGGCATTGTTTTTATATATGGGAGCGCCTCCCTATGCACTGCCGGCCGGGCATACGAATATAGAAATCCTTGCCGACGTTGAAAAGCTGCCGCTGTTTATTGCGAACGATATTCTTGTCGGCAGTGCATCGATGTATGCGGATTACATCTTCCCGGATCTCTCCTTCCTGGAAAGGTGGGAATTCCATGGCAGTCATCCCAATATTCCCCACAAGGTACAACCCATCAGGCAGCCGGTCATAGCCCCGATTCCCGAGGAGTGTGCCGTTTTCGGACAAAAATTACCCCTTTCGTTTGAGGCGATGATCTTTGGGATTGCGGAGTACCTAAAACTGCCGGGCTTTGGACCCGGTGGACTGGGGGCAGACAAGAACGGACAGCCGCTCGATTTAAATCATCCGGACGACTTTTATCTTCGGGCCGTTGCCAATTTGGCGTGGGGTGATCAGCCCGATGGCTCGACGGCTGTCCCCGACGCGGCCGATGAGGAGGTAGAAATCTTTCTCAAAGCGCGACGGCATCTGCCGCAATCGGTGTTCGACGCCGCGCGCTGGAAACGGATCGTGGGTGAAAATCTATGGCGAAAGGTGGTCTATGTATTGAACCGTGGAGGTCGCTTCGAAGCCTTTGAAAAGGCGTTCAGTGATACTCATCATACACACGCCTTCAAAGGTCTGTTAAACATTTATCAAGAAAAAACAGCTATGACTATTCACTCTGGCACCGGGGTACCGCATCCCGGATTCGCACGATACATTCCGGTCCGAGACTATCTCGGGCGAGAGCCTTCCGAATTGCAGAAAGGTTATGAATTTCACCTGATCACACATCGGGTGATCAGTCAGACGAAAAGCCGAACAATTGTGGATCCCTGGTTGACGCCCTTATTGCCGGAGAACGTGTTGCTAATAAATCCACGCGACCTTGCCAAGCTGGGATTAAAGAGTGGCCAGCGGGTGCGCATTGTGAGCGCGACAAATCCCCAGGGCGAATGGGATTTCAAAAACGGAACTCGCCGGGCGGTCATCGCCAAACTCCACGCCACGCAAACCATCCGGCCAGGCATTGTAAGTTTCGCGCTGGGCTTTGGACATTGGGCCACGGGTTCTTCAGACATCGAAATTGATGGCCATATCGTGCGAGGCGAGGCCCGCCGAAAAGCCGGATTCCATGCGAACGCAGTGATGTGGGTGGACCCAGTTTTGAAGAACACCTGCATGCTTGATCCCGTGGGAGGAAGCGTCAGCTTTTATGATACCTACGTGCGCTTGGAACCCGTCGGGTGACACCGCAAGAGTGGTTACAGGTTAGAAGAAGAATCGCGCACCCGGTTGCTAGCGAGCCTCTGCGAAATAGACGCTCCGGGAATAGATGGTGGGTTGACCTCGTGTGGTCGATCTCAAACGGGACCACTCTCGCACTCGATGGCGTTTGGAATAACTTGGCAGCAGGATGCTTTCACCCTACCGGACAGTTTGAAAGACCCTCCGTACTTGGCGGAATAAAAATTCACGTGAGAAAACCCCGACCACTAGTAGACCGAGGGCCCAACGGGCTGCAACACGCTGGCCACAATTTGTTCGATAGAAGGTCCCGCCTGCTGGAGAAAAGTTTGCAGCGGCGCGGCCTGGAGATGCTGCTGGAGGGCCTCCAGTGATTCCCACTTTTCAATCACGTGGATGACATTTTCCCGAACGGGGGGCTGCACGGGGATCCCGCTCGGTATTTCCACAGCTGCACCATATTCCAAACATCCGGGTTCGGCACGGACCTGATCAACGATTTTGAGAAATTCCTCAAGAACTTTTTCTTTTTGGCCAGGTTTCACAATAATCTGAGCAAGGACGTGAATCATTGTTTTTCTCTCCCATGAATTTAAGCGTTGTTTAAAGCATCCTTGAGTGGCGTTCGTTTTTCATGCCTGAATTGAAGCGTCGGGCGTATCCAGGAAGTTAATCCAAGTGGGCTTCCTCCAGAATCCATTGACGAAATTGTTGCGGATCCGGCGTTATGCCCAGTCCAGGATTTTCCCACAGTTTTGCCCGAATCTTGCCATCTTCGGAGTCTCTTTCCAACGTGACTGGCTCGCCAACATCTTCGGCCAGCAGATTGGGCCCCCAGTAATCGGCGGGATAACAAAAATTCGATAGCGTGCCGAGAGCGAGCGCTGCCCGAGTTCCGACGGCTGTTTGCGGATACATGCCGAGATAACATGGCACACAATGTTCGTGCGCCGCCTGATGGATGGCCAGTGCGGGGGTGAGGCCGCCCACGCGGACAGGATTAAGGTTGAAATACTTGGCACTATGAAGTTCAAGTGCCATGTCGGCCTGCGCGGGGGTCGTGATCGATTCATCCAGACAAATAGGTGTCCGAAGGGCCTCCTGCACCATGGCATGTCCGACGAGGTCATCCGCGGACAGCGGCTGTTCCAGCATCCGCAGGTTAAAATCGTCGAATCGATAGATGATTTCCATCTGACCGAGGCTCAGCGCCCCTTCCAGATCGCCGTGGATATCCGCAACCGGAAATTCATGACGGAGGACGTTGAGAAGTTGTAAATCTAAGCCCGGCCGAATCTTAACGGCTACGCGGCTGAACCCCTTCTGGAAAGCGTCTGCCACTGCCTGAACGAAACGTTCCAGATCCGGGCAGTTAGGGCGATCGATGATGGTGCCAAGCGGCAGTTCCCTGTTCGTTCCGCCGAGAGCGGCATAGAGCGGCCGCCCCTCGATACGGCTTTTCAGATCCCAAAAAGCAATATCCAGGGCTGCCTTGGCGGCCCGGTGCCCACGGATGATCGCAAGGCACTCCGCCAATTCTGAACTTGCATTGAACTCCTTGTGTAAGACAAGGGGGGAGATCCAGTCGCGGAGAACACGGTAGGCACCGGCCGACCACTCAGCGGTCCAAAAAGGCCCATTGCCTGGAGCAGCCTCTCCCCAGCCACAGATATCGCCGCTCCAAAGGCACACCAAAACCGTTTGCAACTCGGGCCATTCCTGCACGTTTGGCGAGTATGGAACGGTTTCAAAGCGAAGTGGGGAATTCAAAGGGATATTTAACAGATAAAGATCGATGCGAGAAATTCTCATCCTGGCATACCTCGTGGAAAGATACGACGCCCGAAGGGCTTTATCATGACGCCGCCCTGCCCTTCTCGCAAGCGGGGTCTCTCCTGTCCCATCCCCGCCTCAGCAAAAAACTATGAGATGCCACAAGCGCAGAGTCTTGTAGGGAGAATTCATGAATTGCTCCTACCCGCAGACAGTTTCCGTGATCGCGGCAAAAGACAGTAAAGTGCCGTGGCCCGGGTTGAACTGGGACCTCCAGTCCCTCACATGATGCAAATGCGACCAAGACGCTTGATCGGGATGGGAACCGGGTCTATTTGGGGGAGGCCTTCCACGGTGTTTATCAAATACGGAGGGTCGCGCTAATTGTGCCGGCTAATGCGAAACGAGCATCCAACGTTGAGAGGTGGACCTGACAAGCAGGTCGCTCCAGGCAGATGTCGCTCCCGCGCGAACCCGTATGGATGCCGGCCCCGCCATGAGCAGAGGAAAGGTGAGGGTGAGTCAGTTTGGTACCGATGTTGTTTTCCCCAGTTCCCGGCCTAAGATAAAAAAACGGCCGCATTTCGCTTAATTCGCCGTGACGGCGAGCTGGTGGCCAGGTTCCAATCCCAGAAAATCAGGTGAGGTCTCCATTTTGAATCGAAATTGTGAGTGGCCGCATGGTCATCCTGGCAATCTCCGACCTTCATGGCAACCGATGCGCACTAGATCGAATCCTGGAGCAGTCCGGCCCGTGTGACATGATCCTGCTTGCGGGCGATTTGACGCATTTCGGCTCCGGCCGCGACGTGGATCCGCTCATCGAGCGATGTCGCGAGAAATCGCCGATTGTTTACGCCGTCGCTGGTAATTGTGACACCAAAGAGGTCGCACTTCGGTTGGATGAGCTGGGTGTAAACCTGGCGGCTCGCGGCACAGTCGTCAATGGGGTGGGGGTACACGGTCTGCCAGGAATTCCGCACTGGCGGCCTGGCATGTATCAATTCAGCGAGGATCAACTCCGCGACATGCTTGAGCAGGGGTGGACCCAGCTTGAGAGTGCATCATGCCGGATCACACTCGCCCATGCACCACCCCGCAATTGTGCTGTGGATCGTGTTTACTGGGGGTGCCATGTGGGAAGCGTCGCCCTCAGAGAGTTTATTCAGCGCAATCAGCCAGCGGTTGTCATCTGCGGTCACATTCACGAAGGAAGGGGTTTGGCCAGTGAGGGAAGCACACAGATCGTTAACTGTGGACACGGTTCGTCTGGATTTTACGCAACGATTACGGTCGAAACGTCTTCCGATTGCCCCTCAATCCAGGTGGCTTTGCATGAAGCGTAGGGATCCGTCGAGGAAATTGGGTAGTTCAGGACGACGGCGTACACGTTTCTGGGGTCGACTTCCACCATCGAACTGGGAGTACGAACCGGGTAAAAAACCAGGCTGCACACCAACCGAGACCGGCTCCAAAAGCGACGTCGCTCGGGAAGTGGGCCCCTGCAAAAACCCGCTGCAGGCAAGCGAAGCCAGTTAAGAGGGCGAACACGGTTTTCCCGTCTGGATAGAGGGTTGTCAAAGCAAAAGCCAAACCAGCAGCCGTAGCAGCGTGTGAAGATGGGAAAGAACCGCTGAGTTTTGCAGGATGAAGGCTCAGAACCGGGAGCCACTCGTGGAAGGTGGTCCAGACGTTACCGGCGAAATCGAAGTCGCGGGGACGGATCCGGAATATCACAAGCTTCATGAGATCACCCGACAACCCAGCGAGAAGACCCGTACATCCCACATAAAGTGCGTGTATTCGCCGGGGATCGAGCGTTGCGATCAGGATCGCGATCACTATGATCCCAAAGCCGTGAGCGAAAAACTCACTTAAATTGGCAGCTTTGACCAACCACCTGGGGAACAGATTGGCCCGGGCACACTCCGCAACGGTTAGATCAATGGCAAAACAGAAAGGAGCAATCGCGAGGAGAAATACCCCAATTCCCACGGTTGGAAGAGATCGAGTTGTGGCAGATGCGGAACTGTGGGCAGAGAGAGGACGATTCATTCCTTTAGGTCGGCTCAGTTGTAAAACGAAGTTTAACACCGCGCTGGACGTCCGGTGACGCCGTTCCATTCCTGCTTCAAGATTCTGCATTTTAGCATTGTTTGGTTTTTGCTCCGAGAGCGATAAGTAAGAGCGATAAGTATGAGTGAACAGGTGTTGTCAGCCTTTCAGAAAAAGCCCGAGGAAGTTACTCAGGTGGACGTGATTGTTGTGGCTCCGCATCCGGACGACGCGGAGCTTGGGATGGGGGGCACCATTCTCAAGATGGTGGCTCAGGGACTAAGGGTGGGCATTGTCGACATGAGCGACGGCGAACCCACCCCTCACGGAAGTTCCGAGATCCGCGCTCGGGAGACAGCCCGCGCCACTGAGCTTCTCCAGCTCGCATGGCGAGTCAATTTGGGACTGCCCAATCGGTCGATCCAACCAACGCTGGAAGCGCGCGCACTGCTGGCGGGCGTCTTTCGGCTCGGTCGCCCAAAAGTGGTGTTTTGTCCTTATTGGGAAGATGCCCATCCTGACCATTGGGCTGTTACCGAAATCGCGGAGGCCGCCCGCTTTTGGGCAAAGTTGACCAAAACGAATCTTCCGGGCGATCCATATTATCCGCCGCGATTGTATTACTACTATTGCACGCATCTTCGGAAACCGTTCACACCCAATTTCATTGTTGACATTTCTGATGTAATCGATCGAAAATTGGACGTGGTACGGTGTTATGAGAGTCAGGTCATCGTCGGCAGGCCAGTAGAACCTATCTCCTTTCTCGACCAACTTAAGGCGATCGCGGCATCCCTCGGATGGTTTGGTGGGTGTGCCTATGGAGAGGGGTTTGCCGTCAAAGAAGGACTGTGTCTTCGGGACCTCCGCGCTTTCCTCTTAGGGTGAGTTATCGGCTATAGTTATTGGATGTCAAGTAAAGACCGACCGTTTTTGGTCGGCCATCGCCTGGCCGAAACGCCTGTGGGAATTCCGGTCGAAATGGATTTAACGAATAGCCGCGAGGACACTGTTGAGGCAGCCAGCAACTGCCGTATGGGATAATCATTCAAGCTGGGCGGAAAGCAATTCCGTGACTCGTAAGGCTTTTTGGGGCCGATGCTTGTTACGGTATGCTGCATTGTATCGGATCATGAGGCATGTCAGGAAACGACGTTCCTGGTGGGCACGCGGGATGAGTGACCACTGCCGTATCGCTGTCGAATTGTTATGGGTGCCCAGTTCCAGCATAGTTTACTTCTGCTCACCCAACAGTATCTGCGACGACATGCTCGTCGGCTAGCTCGCTCGCTGCGGGGTGCCTTCGACGGAGCAAATGTCGAAGCCATCCATCAGGTGCGTGTAGCGTGTCGCCGGTTGCGCGCTGGTTTTCGGGTGTTTCACGACATTTTGGGGAGGACACGGGTACGGCGGTGGCGGCGGAGCATTCGTCTTCTGGCGAAGAAACTGGGTGAAGCTCGCGACCTCGATGTCGAAATCCAGGCCACCTTGGAACGCCTTGCCCAGATTCACGATGTGCACATGATTCCCGGTGTGGCCTACTGGTTGGCACACCTGGAGCGAGAGCGGGCCCGGCTTCAGCCAAAGGTGCGACGGGCGGTGCGAAAATTTCTGCGTTCCGGTACATTGGGCAATATGCGACGGTGGTGGAGACGCTCGGTTGTCACACCCGCCTGTCAGAGCGAACCGACAAGCGATCGGACTCGCGACGCTGCGCAAATGGCACTCCAGATTTGCATTCTCCAGCGGCGTCTGGACGCCTTTCAAAAGGCGTCCGCGTCCCTGAGCGACCCGGCCGACCAGGAGGGGCATCATGTGTTCCGGATCAGGGCTAAGAAACTTCGGTACTCGCTGGAAGCCCTTTTGCCGGTTCTGGGAAGCACTGCGGAAGTTGCCGTGGAGGCTTTAAAGCAAATTCAAGGATGGGCGGGGGAGATCCACGACTACGATGTGTGGTCGGCACGGTTGGACAAGGCGATGAGACGGGTTGAATCGGGAGACCCGATGGCGCCCCGGTGGCTGAATCCGCACCGGCTGGTACCGGGATTGACTGCACTCCACGAGTATTACCGGCAGGCTCGAATACAGGTCTTCGATCGCTTGCGAGAATTTTGCACTCAGGAGAAGTTGCGCAACCTTTGGCGGTCGTTAGAGCAATCACATTTTCACGGCGACTGCCGTGAATCCGGTGAGACATCCGCAGCACCTGTTTGCGATGGGTTGGACGGACAGCGTAGCTAATTGGATATATGACTAACTGGTTTAGTAAGTTACCCAGTGCGCCACCTGTTTAAATGCGTGGCTGTTTGGCACTTTTGGGCCTGAAATGGGAATACACCCTGAGCCGGGGAACGCGTTGGAAGCTGCGTAAGCCGACGGTGGGTTACTACTATTTCAACTCGAGTATTGCCGCTCAAATCAGATGATACCCTCCGAGGAAAGCAAGGAAACGACTGGTCGGGCACACCCCGTGGCCGTTATTGATATCGGCACGAACGCTATTCGTATGGTGATCGCCCAGGTTTTTGAAGATGGGCAGATTGAAGTGCTGGAGCGAGTCCAACGGCCCATTCGGTTGGGAAAAGATACGTTTTCTCGCGGCCGGATTGGGGCCCAGTGCATGCGCTCGGCTGTGGAAATACTCCGAAACTATCAGAAGATAATGGAGACCTACGGGGTGGAAAAAGTCAGGGCAGTGGCGACCAGTTCGCTTCGCGATGCTGCCAATGCCGACAACGTCCTTGACCGTATCTTTCTGGCGTGCAGACTCTCCGTGGAAGTAATCAGCATTGCCGAAGAAGGTCGGCTGACGGTGGCAGCGGTGCGGGAGGCTGTCGAAGCCTTTCCAGAGGTCAACCAGGGAAAAACTTTGATTGTCGATGTGGGGGGCGGAAGTACCATCCTGACGATTCTTGAAGAGGGCGAGATTGTCAATTCAGTTGGGTGGCGTCTGGGATCTGTGCGGCTCCTGGAAACCCTGGGATTGCAATCCGAACCGCCCGAACGCGCCGCCCAGGTTCTGGAACAACACATTCGCAGCCAGGTCGCGATGGCAAAGCGCACACTGCCGCTGGCAGCGTGTGACACGTTTGTCGCGGTCGGGGGAGACGTTCGATTTGCCGCCCGCGTGGTGGGATATCCCAGCCGTTCAGAGAAACTGTTCATTGTTGAAAAGGAACAATTCCAAAAATTGATACGCCGATGTCAGCGCTACCGACCGGAAGAGTTGGCCCGGCAGTACAATCTTCCCCTTACCGAGGCGGAGACGCTGCTCCCTGCGCTATTAACCTACTGGGAGCTGCTGTGCCATACTTCCGCTCCGCACGTGATTGTCTCCCAGGTCTCGATGCGGGATGGGCTTCTGCTGGAACTAGCCCGACAGACCACGGGCAAGGAAGATACCGCTCTTCAGGAGGGCATCATTCACGCGGCTCTGGCGATGGCTCAGCGTTATGGTGCAGACCTGGAACACGCGCAAATTACTGCTGATATTGCGGTCCGATTGTTCGACACTCTCACCACTGACCACGGCTTGGGAAGTCGGGAGCGGCTTCTATTGCGGGTGGCAGCAATTCTCCACGAGGTTGGGGGATACATCAACCTGAGTGCTCATCATAAGCATAGTTATTACATCATTGCGCATTCAGAAATCTTTGGATTGACACGAGGAGAGACACAACTGGTAGCCCACGTGGCCCGGTATCACCGGAGAAGTTCGCCAAAGGTTTCTCACCTGGACTACATGGCCCTGCCGCGGGAATCTCGCGTGATCATCAATAAACTGGCTGCCATCCTGCGTGTGGCCGACGCTTTGGCACGAGGCAGGATTCGCCAGGCAGAACAGGTGGAATTTCACCATGAGGGCGACGAATTGAGTATCGTGGTCCATGGTGCTGAGAATCTGGTTCTTGAAAAGAAATCGGTGGCAGCCAAAAGCGACATGTTTGAGGATGTCTACGGAATGAAGATCCGTTTCGAACAATAAAATACTATTTTGAACGTTTATGGCTGGGTGATTTCACAACTTGAGGTCAGTTGAATAACTTTGCGGAGCCAATTCGGGGACGGTCGATGAAGAAAAAGAGCTTTTCTGATCCTTCGCTCTACATCAACAGAGAATTGAGTTGGCTGGAATTCAATGAGCGGGTTCTCCAGGAGGGTTTGTCGCCGGATGTTCCTCTTCTCGAACGACTGAAATTTCTCGCGATAGTCAGCACGAACTTGGACGAATTCTACATGATCCGGGTCGCCAGCCTCAAGCAACTTCAAAAGGCTGGAAAATCACGGCGTGATATTTCGGGTATGACGCCTGAGGAGCAACTTCAGGCAATTGCCGAGAGAGTTCGCCGGATGGTGAAGGACCACGATCGCGGCGTCCTGCGCGCGTTCGAAGAGCTTGCTGAGCACGGAATACAATGGCTCCGACCAGCCCAATGGTCCGAAGAAGATCGCGTCTTTTTGCGGCAGTACTTTGAGCGAGAAATAGCCCCCATCCTTACCCCTTTAGCAATGAGCGATTTATCGCCTCCTCCGGCGATTCCGGGGCTACAGATTCATCTCGGTGTGGTTTTGCGATCTCGAAAAAAAGATAACGGGAGCGAGGGGAAAATTGCGTTTGTTCCCATCCCCACACGCCATCCCCGGTTTGTCTTTCTGCCCGCGACGCAGGGACACCGCCTGGCCCTGCTCGACGATGTGATAGCAACGTTTGTCCAAAACCTCTTTCGCGGCTATCAGGTGGTGTATGCTGGGCCGTTCCGTGTAACTCGGGATGCCGACGTCTCAATCCAGGACGATGACGCAAGTGATCTGCTGAACGCGGTGGAGGAAGCGATTCTGGCCCGTCGCCGCCGGGCGGCTGTGCGTTTGGAACTGGCCGCGGGGACGCATGAACGACTTTATGAATTTCTATTGAATCTGTTCCAGTTGACGGATGAAGATGTGTTCGCGGTGGAATCATTTATTTCCGCCGCATCTCTGCGGGAAATTGTGGGGCTGCCAGGTTATACGCACCTGCGCGATCCCGAGTGGCCACCGCAACCTCCGCGCGATCTGCTGGGGTGGGAGGACCTCTGGAAGGCGGTCCTGGACCACGACGTGATGCTGTTCCATCCCTACGAAAGTTTTGAACCCGTGGTGAGATTTCTCCGCGAAGCAGCCAACGATCCTGATGTGTTGGCGATCAAGCAGACTCTCTATCGCACGAGCGGGGAATCACCCATTGTGGAAGCCCTGGAAACGGCTGGCCGAAAAGGCAAAGAAGTCACGGTGATCGTCGAAGTCAAAGCGCGGTTCGATGAGGCAAGAAACGTCCAGTGGGCAAGACGGCTGGAAGATGCCGGATGCCACGTGATCTATGGGGTGGCCGGCTACAAGACTCACGCGAAGGCCCTGCTGGTTGTCCGAAGGGAACAGGGACGAATTCGACGGTATGTGCATCTTTCTACTGGCAATTATAACGATCAAACGGCACGGATTTACTCGGATATCGGGCTGTTTACTGCAGACCCAGATATAACCACGGATGTAGCAAGCTTTTTTAATCTCCTCACAGGATATTCTGAGGCAGTGGGGTGGAACAAACTCACTGTTGAACCAGGAGAACTGAAGGCAAAATTCATCTCCCTGATTGAACGAGAAATCGAGGCAGCCACGGCCGACTATCCGGGACTGATTCTCGCAAAAATCAACTCTCTCCAGGATAAAGATATTTGCGCCGCACTTTACAGGGCAAGTCAGGCGGGTGTTAAGATTAAACTGAATGTCCGCGGTATTTGCTGCCTGCGTCCCGGGATTCCCGGTGTTTCGGACAATATTGAAGTGCGATCGATCGTGGATCGATTTCTGGAGCATGCCCGAGTCTTCTATTTCTCAAACGGCGGGCGAGAAGAAGTGTACCTGGCCAGCGCGGATTGGATGGAACGCAATCTCGAACGGCGTGTCGAAATTATCTTTCCCGTGCAGGACCCTGTTCTGCAACAGCGGTTGATGGAAATTCTCAACATTTACTTTTCAGATAACACTAAGGCCTGGGAACTCTGTCCGGACGGAACCTATCGCCGTGTTGCGCCGGGGCATCCCCGGATCCGCGCGCAGGAATACTTTTACCAAAAAGCCGTCGAGGCGGCCCAAACATCTCTTCCCAGGGACATTCGCTATCGTCCACTACACCGGGAACAGGCGTCCAGCGAAACCTCGGAACGATAAAAACGAGACCAGTGCCAAACTGAAAGCCCTGGACAGTTGCGTATCAGCTTTCGTTGCCAAGACTGCAAGGCGTTTTGCCAACTTGTGCCGGAATGCATGCGCCGAGGTGCGGGCATGCGCGAGGGCGAGATGATTCCGGTGCAACAAAGCTCCGCGTGGCCATTTGCGAAGCGATAGAACCCCAGCACGCGAGAGGGGGCATAATCCAAAGGCTCCATTCTGCGAGCCCTGGCGCGGTGACGGTGTCAAAGGCTTGACCGAAGCGAGCCGGAACAAATCAGATCCTAACCGTCCCGGTTCCCACAAGAAATGGGCCGCGCTCTCTCTTGAAAATGTCTGAATATCCGTCCGCCAAGTCTGGAGCGTTATTCCTCTTCTTCCTCTTCCAGCTTGGCTTTTTCGATGATTTCCCGCTGGATATTGGCGGGCACGACATCATAGTGGCTGAACTCGAGTGTATAACTCCCCTGTCCGCCGGTAATACTCGAGAGGGCCCGGCTGTAATTGATGACTTCCGCCAGGGGCACCTCCGCTACAATCGTTTGAAAGCCACCTCCCGCGGAGGTCATACCGAGCACCCGACCGCGGCGTCCCGACAGGTCGCTGTTGATATCCCCCACTTTGTCAGCCGGTACCGTCACTTCGATCTTCACAATCGGTTCCAGCAGGGCAGGCTTGGCCTGTTGGAAGACGTTCCGGAACGCCATCGAAGCTGCCGTCTTGAAAGCCTGTTCCGAACTGTCCACAGGATGGTGTTTTCCGAAGAAGACTTCCACGCACACATCCTGAACCGGATACCCGGCGATGACTCCCTTGGCGATTCGTTCAAGAAAGCCTTTTTCGACGGCGGGCATAAAGTTACTCGGAATAGTTCCGCCCACGATGGAGTCAATCCACAGGAAATTCGACTCCTCATGGTAGTGGATTTCTTTCATTTCAGGAAAGCGTTCCTTGGTGGCAAACTCCTCAATCTTTGTGCCACGTGGGAACGGGAACATCCGGATGTGGACCTCCCCAAACTGGCCGCGACCACCCGTTTGCTTCTTGTGGCGGTACATCCCTTCGGCCTTGGCCTGGATCGTCTCCCGATAGGGAATTTTCGGCTCTTTGACGTCCACCTCGACCTTGTCACGCCGCTTGAGTCGCTCTCGGATAACCTGAAGATGCAACTCGCTCATCCCCGTGATGACCAACTCCTTGGTCTGGGGATCGCGATCCAAACGGCAGGTCGGATCTTCCTGACAAATTTTGGCGAGGGCGCCTGAGAGTCGCTGCTCGTCGCCCCGACTCTTCGGCGAGATAGCAAGACCCGTCATAGGCGTGGGGAACTCGATGGGAGGCATGCACAACTCGCCGATCGACATACCTGTGCGAAGCTCTTCCACTTTCGTCACGGCGACGATTTCACCCGCGATGGCCTCCTCGACGGGCACCATCTCACTGGCCTGAACATGGAAGAGTTGCGCGATTTTTACACCTTTCCTTTCACCGACGACGGGAACGGTAGTATTCGCCTTGAGTGTCCCCGAGAAAACGCGGAGATAGCTGATCTTCTGCACGAAGGGGTCAACCCGCGTTTTGAACACCTGCGCGACGAGGGGGCCGTTCGGATCGGCATGGAGTTCAACGGTCTCTTCGGCGTCAACCTTTTTCGCCTTGCGAACAAGGCGATCGGGGGAAATGCCGCACAACTCAAACGTCTGGAGCAACTCGGGAATCCCGACACCAGTCTTCGCTGAGATGCACACGATGGGGATCAGCGAACCGTCCAGCATGGCCCGGGCGAGCAACCGCGAGATTTCTTCATCCGTCGGCATTTGGCCTTCGAAATAGCGCCCGAGAACTTCCTCGTCGGCGACAACGATGGATTCCATAAGAGACTGGCTGATGCTGCTCGGGTCGATCACCGCCCCGGCGACGTTGCTCTCCGCACGCAGAGTGCTCGCCACGCCACGAAATTCCTGTCCCAGGCCGATCGGCACATTGAGCGGAACACAGCGATCACCGAATGTCTCTTTAATTTGGTTGAGCAACTTGGGAAAGTCGATGTTCTCAGCGTCGAGCTTGTTGAGGATGATCAACCGTCCAAGCCCTGCCTTTTCCGCCTCTTGAAAAACGCGTCGCGTGTTGACTTCGATTCCCGCCTGCGCGTTGATGACGATGGCAGCGATGTCCACGGCTCGAAACGCCCCGATGACCTGGCCGATGAAGTCTCGGTAACCCGGGGTATCGAGCACGTGATAGTGATATCCATTGTGGTCGAAGAACGTGACCTTGGCCTCGATGGTGTAGCGATGGGCCTTCTCCTCTTCGTCGAAATCGCAGAAGCTGGTGCCCTCATCCACGCTCGCTGGTCGGTTGATGGCCCCTGTGAAATTGAGAAGGTGATCGAGAAGCGTGGTCTTTCCCACCGAACCGTGACCGCATAAGGCAATATTGCGAATTTTGTTGACGGACAGTTCTGCCATAGTCACTGTTCCCTCGCTTTCTCAGGGTCCACAACGCTCGATCGTGCTTCCTTGAGTGTGTCCCTCAACAGAAGTGACAGTTATGCGTGGATGTTCTCCGTTAATTCCCACGACGGCCCCTCCAAAAAACCGGAGGGTTACTCTTCATCCGCGGTTAGACTTCACCGCGCCGAGTTGGCCGACACGGATCCCCCTTCGGTTGCTTCACGTTCTCCAGCGGCCTCCAGTGCTTCCGAGAGGCTGAAACGCTGTTCATAGAGGGCCCGGCCCAAAATGCAACCCGCCAGGCCCGCGGCTTTTAAGGCGCGGATGTCCTCGAGCGTGGTGATTCCGCCCGAGGCGATCACAGGGACGCTGACGGATCGCTGCAACGCGGCCATCGCAGCCACATTGACGCCTTTCAGCATTCCATCACTCGCAATGTCCGTATAAACGATCGCAGCGATCGGCTCGTCCTGGAATCTCTGCGCCACCTCGACGGCGGATTCCCGTGTGGTCTCAAGCCACCCATCGGTGGCGACCAATCCATCCCGAGCATCCAACCCCAGGACGATTTGCCCTGGAAATCGGCGGCACAACTCTCGGAACCACTGGGGATCCTTGATCGCCCGAGTGCCGATGACCACTCTCGCCACTCCTGCCCCGAGCAGTTCCGCCACCGCCTCAGTCTGCCGTAGTCCCCCGCCCACCTGGCAGACCAGGCCCGTTGCCTGAACGATCTTGATTATTACAGGAAAATTAGTAGGGTTTCCCGTCCTGGCCCCGTCGAGGTCCACAATATGGAGGCGCATTGCTCCTAGCCGCTGCCAGTGCCGCGCCATTTCAACCGGATCTTCGCCATATACAGTTTCCCGGTTGAAGTCCCCCTGGCAGAGCCTAACGCACCGGCCGCCTCTGATATCGATCGCGGGCCAGACCTCCACTATGCTTTCTCCTCACAGGTAGCCGTCGCATGCGGGAGTGTAAAACCTGTAATATGACACATTTGCCGTGCTTCTTCAAGTCGGCGCATAGTTGGCCCATGCCCGCTTTTTAAGGACCGGCGAGCGAAAAAAGCTCAAGGTTATACAGGCGATTCACGAATGGCGCCTGCCATTCGAACAGAAACCCCACCAGGCAGGCGGATCCCAGCCGGTGAAATGGATCACCTATACCTCGTGGTATGGGCGGACGTCACGAGCAAACCGTTCTCGAGTGAATTTCGCGCCTGCGCGAGACCGTGTGAGACCCGCGCGCCTTTTCTGCGGTAGAGAATAAATGGAAATGGCTCAGGGGAAACGGGGATTGGAGATAACGGCGAGTACGCGTGTGCCGTCTGTGACCGAAAGCACTGTGAGAGGGTGCCTCTCTCCCATGCACCAGGCATAATCGTGTACAATCAAACGCTCCCAGGTAACAAACTTTTTTCGATCAGTGGAACCACAACCGAAGTGAAGGAGCTTGCGATGGCTGACGCGGTGTACAAAAAAATTCAGCTTGTGGGAACCTCCACACAGTCGTTTAGTGACGCCGTGGCGCAGGCCGTCAAAAAGGCTGCCACCATGGAAAAGAATCCCTCCTGGTTTGAGGTCGTCGAGTTGCGAGGGTCGATTGCGGATGGCAAAGTCGCACAGTATCAGGTTACCGTCAATATTGGCTGTCGGATTGTCGACGAAAAGTGATCCGTTTTTTTGCGGAGACGATTTTTCACGACATCCAGTGGTGACCGGTTGGTCGGGTTTCCGGCCTCCGCACCCGGATGTAGCGTGACGTAGTCCTGGCACTATCCACGGACAAAAGGATTGTGTGTTTTCTCGTGCCCCACGGTGGTCGGTGGGCCGTGGCCCGCCCAGAGTTGCGTCTCCGGGGGCAACGTGTAAATCTTGGACCTGATCCCTTCCGCCAGGAGTTCAAAATCGCCCCCCGGAAAGTCGGTACGCCCGACGCTCCCGGCAAAAATCACGTCACCGACGAATGCCAGGGGCGGGGTGGCGTCGTTCAGAAGGTAAATTACGTGCCCCTCGGAGTGCCCGGGAACTTCCCGGACAAGGATTTTCATACCCGCATAGTCCAAAAAACGGCCGTCCTCGACGAGTCTGTCAGCAGGTGGCGTGGTTAGGGGGAATCCGAAATCTGCTGACAGATTCAGGGTAGGATCGGTCAGTTTTTGCGCGTCGCGTCTCCCAACGACAATCTCGGCCTCCGGCCACCGCTGCTTCACGGCTTCCACTCCAGCGATATGGTCTGCATGACCGTGGGTGATCAAGATCGCCGCAGGCGTGAGATCGAGTTGCGTGACTTTTCGGATGATTTTTCCCCAGTCCAGACCTGGATCGATGATGATGCAATCAGAACGGTTATCCCGGTAGACCACGTAGCAGTTTTGGCCAAACATGGCCGAGACGATCGTGACCACTTTGGGATCTCGCTGTTCCACTCCGCTCTCCTTTAAAATGGAAAGACATGCAAACTGGGAAGTTGGACAAAAATGGGGATGGGATAGCTATTAGAGAAATCAGTCGCAGGAGTTTAACCATTTTAATAAGAAGCACGTGCCAACGCGATAACCCATTAAGACGGGTTAAAGGATACATTTTCACGGCGCACCGTGCCGTGCAAGCGTCGTGAGATTTCTTTTTCGGTAAGGATAGCACCACAATTTGTGTGTTGAAGTGGAGGCGATCGGATGTTAACGAGGCGATTTCTCCTCTCTTCCTGTTCTCTGGTCGCGGTCATCGCGGGAATCAGTCTTTGCAGTGGACTGGCAGCCCAGCAGGCGAATGACCCATCAAAACAGTCGTCGGGTCCCCAGGCGCAGTTAAGGATTGCCGACCGATCCGCTCCGCAGGAAAACACAGTCGTGGAACACCCCCTCATGCCTGCGATCCGCTGGGCGTATCAGGGCCTTCAGGATATCCAGAAAATCCAGGATTACTCGGCGATCATGGTCAAACGGGAGCGGATAGACGGAAAGTTGAACGATCCCGAGTACGCGTTCGTCAAGATCCGGCACAAGCCGTTCAGCGTTTACATGTATTTCCTGGAACCCGCGTCAGTTAAGGGGCAGGAAGTGATCTATGTGGAAGGCGCGAACGGAGGCAAGATGTGGGCCCATCCCGCAGGGATCCGGAACAAGCTTATCGGCACGGTCTCGCTCGATCCCACAGGACCAATTGCCATGCAGAATAGTCGATACCCTATCACAGAAATAGGAATTCTCAATCTCGTGCGGCGGTTGATCGAGGTGGGCGAACAGGACATGAAATACGGAGAATGTGAGGTCAAGTTTTTCGAGGGCGCAAAAATCAACGACCGCACCTGTACATGTATCCAGGTGGTGCATCCGGTTCCACGGCGCAACTTCCGCTTCCATCTCGCTCGCATCTATGTGGACACCGAGTACAACCTCCCAATCCGCTATGAGTCGTACGATTGGCCGACAGAGCCGAATGGGCCACCTCAACTCATCGAAGAGTACACTTATTTGAATATCAAATTGAATAATGGCTTCACCGACATGGACTTTGATATTCGCAACCCGAATTACGACTTTCGGGTGAAAGATAAAGAGGCTCAGTGAGAAATTCGACGGACGAAGGCGGTCACGGCCCAGGCCGCCCGAGTTTCGTCAAAACAGCGTCCAACACGCGCTTAGCCCGGGCGTAAATGCCCGGGCAAGTGCTTTCTCGAGGGCCTGCTACGTTGAGCACGCGGATTTTATGCATACGAAGCCATTCAAGAATCCGCTGTGCGATTTGCTCCGGATCACCGATTCGCGCGAGATCGACCACTAACAGAGGCTTGTTGTACCGCAAAGCGATTACGGCCGTAAGGCGAGTGCCCCCCGTCAGGTTTTCAGACGTCAGAATGAGTGTGCCGTCGGAATCTCGTACATTCCACTCGGTGCGCACCGCATACTCGGCCGTCGGTGTTTCGATCAACGCGTAAATCTCGGGAATTCGGCCATCCTCGGCAAGTCGGCCGGCAGGACACCAGCCGCCGTGAGCGAGATTGCTTTCGCGGGCGGCATCGAGGGCAGCCCGATCGACTCCCGTTTGGCCCCCGCTGATGACCACGAAGGGCGCTTGAGTCATTAACCAGGGCGGGATAGGCTGACGGAAGCAGCCGGGACTCCCGGACCGTTTCACCGAGTTCGCTTGAAAACCCGTTTCCATGGTGTGCACGTGAGATCCCTGCTGCTTCTCATTTTGGGTGTCGCTTGCTCTGGAGCACTCGTTGATTTCTCGTCACGTCACGTGCTTACCGGAGCGGTGACAGGATACGAGCCGAGAATCTCCAATCGTTGGGTCTTGCTTTTGAGGGCATTCAAAGCCCGCCGTACCCGCTGCTCCGACTCATGACCTTCCAGTTCCACAAAGAAGTAGTATGCCCCTCGGCATCCCGGGGCCGGAAAGGACTCGATCCACGTAAGATTGAGGCGATTCCGCTTGAACACGTTCATCGCGTCAGCCAGGGCTCCGGGTCTGTGTTCCACCTGGAACATCAAGGCGGTCTTGTCGTTGCCTGTTCTCGCACAGATTTGATTTCCAATGATCGCAAAACGTGTCGTATTTCCCGGATTGTCTTCAATATTCTCCGCAAGTGGTGTCAGTCCGTAAAAAACACCCGCCTGAAGACTTGCGATGGCAGCCGCTCCCGGCTTCTCCGAAGCGAGTTGTGCGGCAGTTGAAGTACTCGTCACCTCAATAAGGCGGGCGCCTGGGAGGTGCTTGGCCAGCCAGTTGCGGCATTGGGACAAGGCCTGGGGGCGGCTGTAGACCTCGCGAATCTCAGAGCGGGGGCATTTCGCAAGCAGCGTGTGATGAATTTCCAGCTCGACCTGGCCACAAATTCGCGCCGGGGTGCGGATGAACATGTCCAGCGTATCAGCGATACGGCCATCCGTGGAATTTTCCAGAGGTACGATCCCAAACTGGGCGTGCCCCCGGAGCACCTCCTCAAAAACGGCCGAGATGCTTCCCACAGCAACATATTCCACCTGCTGGCCAAATCTGTGAAGGGCTGCGAGGTGACTGTAGCTGTACTGTGGGCCGAGGTAAGCCACCCGAAGAGGCTTGATGAGCGCCCGGCAAGCGCTGAGAACTTCACGGAAGATGGCCTGCGTCGCTGCCCGGCTCAACGGTCCGGGGTTTTTTTCGAGGACCGCCGCCAATTGCCGATCTTCGTCTGAAAGCTGAAAATCGGGCTCTCCTTCCTCTTTGCGGAGTTCAGCTAGCTGCAGGCTCAGCTCGGCCCGGCGATTGATGAGCGCGAGAAGATGCTCATCCAGAGCCTGCAGTGCCTGTTGGACTTTGCTGGCCGTCGGTTTCCCGCTGACACCGAAGGACTTGGCAGATTTCAGGCCTTTGGCCATAACCATACCCTGCGCTCACGTCTTTGGCCGCTCGTGCATACCCCCATTCCCCCTTGTAGTTACGCAACGGTGGGTTGTCAACCTACCCTCCGAGTGGGCAAAAGGAGGCAAACGCGGTGGGAAAAGAGAGCCGGTGCAAGATGTTCGCGCGCATTTTATATGCATTTCCATCGTATATGCATGCATAGAAGTGTCCTTATCGTGTATTGTGTCTTGGCGAAGGGAAGCCTCGCTCACACATATGCTGGTTGCCACGCCGCCACCGGGGCGTTTCCTGTCGAGGCGGATCAGTTCTGACTGCGGTATACGGCAGTTGACAGATGCATCGTGAACCAAAAGAGGCCAATCTCAACTGTCTGGTTACTGCGACGCCGTCGCGCCTGCTCTTTTGGGAGCCCCAAAGTGAAGCCAGCGCTGCCTGCTGCTTGGAAGGCAGGGCCGGGGGCGAAATGGGTCTTTGGTGAAGAGTCAGGACTTGTTGCTACTTACGGAGTGGTTTCGCGGCCACGCTAATGTGTTACCATAAGAAAATCCAGCGATATAACCCGATGATTGCTGCAAGACGCCGCAGGGACGTCCTGGGGCGAGTGAGTTAGATGTCTCACACGGTTGAATATCGAGGCAATCGTTCACGCTACCAATATAGAGAAGAACGGACCACAGCTATGGCGGCGAGTTTACGAAAGTTCCGTGCGCCTTCCGCTGCTGATTGGGACACTGTTTATCGAGAAGGCTTGCCCCCGTGGGAAATGGGGATACCGTCCCCTGCACTCGAAGAGTTTTTGAAGCGGGAACTCATTCGTAAGGGAAGTGTCCTGGAACTGGGTTGTGGTACGGGAGCCGACGCGGTCCTGCTTGCGCAAAAGAAATTTGATGTCACGGCCATCGACTTTGCACCCACGGCAATTGAAAGGGCCCGGACGCGGGCCCAGCGGGCCGGGGCGCGGTTGTGTCTGGTTCTCGAGGATGTCTTCCTGTACAACTATAAGGGAGCGACCTTCGATCTCGTTTATGATTGTGGGTTTTATCAGTACGTTCGTCTTTGGGAGTTGTCGAGGCTTCTCGATCTCCTATGGCGTGTGACAAAGCCGGGATCGTATTATCTTTCCGTAAGCTATTGTGGAACGGAGGAATTTCCCGGATTGACGAGTGTCACGGAAGATAACATCAGGTGGGAGTTGGGAAGACTGTTCGAGCTAAAAGAGCTGTCCACGTTTCGCTTCTATTCCCCTCTTCAGCGGAAGGAGATCGATGGCATTTCAGCCCTGCTGTACCGTCCGGAGCCGAAAAGAACAGAGAAACAATAGTAGCATGGGATGTGTTGTGCTAGAATCCACTCAAGTGGTATTCCGAGGGGCGTGTACAGAAGAACGAGAGATTAGGTTTTGCCTTTAAGGAAAGGATGCTCAGGATGAAGACAACTGCTATTTGGATCTTGTCCGTCATGGTGTTAGCACTTGCCGTTGTGTCCATTGGGTGCCAAAAAGGTTCCGGTACCGGCGAAGGACGAATGACCGGGCCTGCGACGTCGGTTCAAGCTCAGGAAAACTTGTCGGCGCCCGAGCAGCGTACGCCAAGTTCGCAGGAAAGCCGTGGATTGGATTCTGCCGCTATTCCCGCCGAACGGACGCAGCCCCGACCCTCTGACACAATGGTCCAACCGGCTTCCCCGCCCGCCCCGTCAAGCCCCTCTCAGCCCGAGCAAGGGGCGGCCTCCTCAGAGGATGATGAGGGCGATGTTCGTCTCGGCCGGATGGTAAGGGGATTATTCCGAGCGGCTCAGTCTGCCGTTCCCGGTGTTACCACACGCGAGGAATCCCAGACGAAAACCGAGGAAGCTCCGCCGTTCATTCCTCCTCAGCGGTGATCAACGCATCACATCTTGTTTTTTCAGTACCTGTAACTTGCCGCGGTTACGTGGGTACGGCTTGGCGGCGGTGTAGCGGGGGTTCCGCGACGTATTCCCGTCACGTGAAGAGCAGACTCTGCTGTCTTAATTGCTGACTGAGGCCAGGCTGCCCCCTCAAGTGAGGTTGCGGTCCATCGGGGGGAAACGGTTAAGACCCCGGCATGCCGAGGAAGTTGTCGTTCGACGGCGCTCAGGCCGAAACTACGTCGTGCTCCGAAATGTGGGCGGCAAGACGCTCCTTGAACCGCGACTGGCAAAATAGCGGCACTTCAAAGCGCCTCAATCGCACTTCTAAGGTGTTTGCAGGTGTTATACCTGCCCCGGTATAATCATATTTGCACCCTGGGACATGGAATCGTTCAGGACGGGGTAAAACGTGGAGTCGTGGCGGCCTGGGGTATCGCACCACGGGGTGGTAAACATTACAGCGGGTCTGCTTCGCATTGGCCGTTGCTTATTGAGTGACCGTGTTCGCTCTCCGACGGGCTTTTGCCCACCCGTCGTGATATTGATGCATGGGGCAATAGTCAAAGTGTGCCAGTACTGTCGGGTTGGGGTGTACAACCTCGTCTTCTGAGTTTTAGAAGGTGCCGATATGAACGCGCCCGATCAAGAACGCGCCCGATTTGGGGCTTCGGCGAATTTTTCAAATGCTGAAGACGCTCGTCTGGTGGAACTGGCCGAGCAGAAAGCCGCCCGATTGGGGTTTCGTTTTGTGGACGTGCGGGCTGTTCACCCTTCCCCCCAGATTCTCCGCCTCGTTCCCGCGGATTTTGCGCGATCGTTCCAGATTCTTCCGATTGAGTTCGATCAGGATCGCCTCGTGGTGGCAATGAGTGATCCGCCGTCGCCGGAGATGTCTGATCGACTTCGGTTTGCGCTGGATCATCCGGTCCGGGTGGTACTGGCCGTCAAAGAACATCTTATGGAGGCGATCGAAAGGGCTTACGGAAAGGGCACGGCTCAGGAGAGCAGTCCGGGTGCGGAAGCCGCGGAGGTACCGCCCAGCGCATCGGTCGAGTTCGTGGAAGTTCGAGAGGAAGAGGAAGCCCCCGGAGAGGCGGCTGCTGTCGACCCGGAGTCCCCGGAAATCACTCGGGCCATTCAATCGGTGGTCGGAGAGGCCATCCGGCTGGGAGCCACCCGCGCGGCGCTGGTCCATTATCATGGGACGACCAAAGTGGGGTACAAAGTGCACGACGGGATTTGCACTCGCGCCGATATCCCCTTCGAGCTTCTGGCGCCGATGGCCGCCCGCATGCTGGCAATGGTCAACTTTTACGGTTACGTCAAAGTCGTGGCCCGCGGCACGGAAAGAAAAATTCGGGTTGGGTGTCGAACCACCCCTTATGGTTTGTCGCTGATCCTGGATTTTGATAAGGACGATTCGGCTGTGCAGGCGGCCAGGGAAAAGGCCGTGTTGCTGGGATACGGTTTCGATGACCTGGAGCGTGTTCAGATTCCCGCCGAAGTTTTGGCGACTGTTCCTGCGGATATTGCCCGCGCCTATCATATTCTGCCGCTTTCGCTGAAAGGGGATATCGTCACCCTAGCATTCGTGGAGCCGCCGACCCCGCAGCTATCGGATGAGTTGCGATTTACCCTGGGAAGACCGTTTGAGATCGTTCTGGCTCCCGAAGGCAGAGTTCGAACACTTGTGGAAAGGCTTTATGGCCCCGCGGAGCCTGAAGTGGTGGCTCTTCTTCTTGCAGAGCTGGCCCGACCGTTGCCTGTGGTGGAAACGCCACGCCCTGCAGAATGGACTCGGCCTGTTCCCTCGTCGGGGCATCCGGCGGAAGCCGTTTTTCACTACCTGCGGCAATTTGCCACAGAAAAGCTGCTCGATTTGTTCGAGGACATTCGGAGACGGCCGAAATTGTGTATCAGGTCGGCGGAAAAATGGCAGGTGGATGTGGTCATTCCTCGAGCCGAGATGATCTCTGTACTGCCGGCGTCGCTACGATCCTACCTGGAGAATCGTCTGTGGCTGGTTCGTGAAAACATTATTGCGCGACTGTTTAACATTCTTGCCCAGAAGGAACAGGTGCGCAGTATTGCTCTGGCCTACGCTCTGTACGTAGCTGCGTGCCGCATGTCACAGGGCGAACGTGAAGTTCCCCTGGACCCGGTGTTGCTTGTTGATGAATGGTTCAATTTTCTGTTCTGCTACGCGCTGAAACTAAATCCGTCACTGGAAAGTAATTCCGGTCTGTTAAACTATCTTACGAACCACTCGGAAGAGTTTGCCGAGCGGGTGGCCCAAATTGCCGAAGATCCCTCGTTAGTTCAGGATGTCGGCGCTGCCAAACGGTGGTTGGAAAATCTCTCGCGCCAGGTTGTAATCCGGGACCTCATCGACGAGAAGTGTGGGATTCCGGAAGCAATGCTCCATTTGTTTGTGGCGGAGGCTCATCATTACAGCGCCTCCCATATGCTGATTTTGCCGCGCGATGAGTATTTGGAAATTGTTTATCGGGTGCAGAACCGGCTTTTCGCGACAACCAGGTTCCCCGTATGCTGGTTCTTCCCCGTGTTATCGCGTCTCATGTGTTGTCTGATCGACCATGCCGAATGGCAAACCTCAGTCGCCGGTCAACCGGTCAGGGCAGCCGTTCGACTCGTCGCCACTCCCGGAGGATTGGCCGCTTTAGTGGAGTTCCGGCAGGATCCCCGAGTTTTGGATACAGCGCAGGCCCTGGCCGTGAGCGCGAACTGTCGCTTCATGCGACTTCACGACATTGAGGTGCCGCCAGGAGCTCTTCAGCTCATGGACGTGGCAGTAGCACGCCATCTCGGTCTGCTGCCGCTGGGAATGGAGGGCGACGCGGTGGTAATTGCCACGGCGCAACCCCCGACAGCGCGTCGGCTCCAGGAACTGCAGATTCTTTTTAATCGCCCAATCGAGGTTGTTATCGCTCCCGAACCGGAACTGCTGGCAGCGATTTACCGGCATTATCCACCTCCCCATCGCTTCGAGGCATCGCCGATGGCGACGTATATCTTTCAGCAGTACACGGGGCTCCTCAAACCGGGCGTATGACTCGTCGCCCGTGCTCATGAAGATTTCGCCACTGCCGTCCGCGGCTGCGGGGTTGATCGGTCTGCGCGAACCCGTGTAGCCGACGAGGACGTGACGCACGGTGTATTGACAAATGCCAAAAATGCCTATAATAAGTGGCAGAAATTCTGACATTCCAAGTCGGATCGGGAAAAAACTCATGTGCTTGACAGTGTTCAGAAGGTCGTGCTCCGTGGGTGTTGCGGTCCGTGGCGCTCTGCTACTTGTTGGCACTCTCGCATTTGTCCTGGGAGGCACTCAGTGGGGCGTGGGTGAGCCAACGGGCGATGCTCACGTGCAGGCGACCGAAACCCGTGTCGATTTTGTTCACGAGATTGCGCCCGTTATCCAGAAACGCTGTGGTGAATGCCACGTTGGTCATCGCGCGGAAGCAGGCCTCTCTTTCAATACGCGGCAGTCCCTTCTTAAGGCCGAGGTCATCGTCATCGGCCATCCGGAAGAGAGTGAGTTGGTGCGGCGCATCTCGTCGAACGATCCTGATGAAAGAATGCCGCCGAATGGGCCGCCGCTGGATCCGCAGACCATCGAAAAAATCAAACTCTGGATCGCTCAAGGTGCCCCATGGGAAGAGGGCTACGCCCTCAGTCCACAGGAGAATCAGACCGAGCCGCCGCTCAAGCTAGCCGAGGTCACGATCCCGCCCGCGGATGATGAGGTCACCCATCCGATTGATCGGCTGGCTCGTGAGTATTTTCGGACGCACAATATGACATTCCCGCAAGTGGTGGATGATCAAACATTCCTTCGGCGAGTAGGATTCGATCTGGTCGGGCTTCCTCCCACACCCGAAGAAGTGGCGGGCTTTCTGGCTGACTCGGCGTCGGATAAACGAGATCGCTGGGTGCGACGGCTTCTCGATGACCGAACGGCTTACGCTGACCACTGGATGTCTTTCTGGAATGATTTACTGCGGAACGACTACACGGGCACCGGCTACATCGATGGTGGTCGAAAGCAAATCTCCGCCTGGCTTTATCAAGCTCTGTATAACAATATGCCCTATGACGAATTTGTGCGCGAGCTCGTCGCTCCCTCCAGCCCTGAGTCCGAGGGTTTCATGCGGGGCATCAAATGGCGGGGCAATGTGAACGCGAGTCAACGGGTGGAATTGCAATTTGCCCAGACCACGTCCCAAGTCTTTCTGGGCATCAACATGAAGTGTGCCTCTTGCCATGATAGCTTTATCGACCGGTGGAAACTGACAGATGCGTATGGGCTGGCAGCGATCGTGGCGGAAGAGCCATTGGAAATTCACCGTTGCGATAAGCCTACTGGCCAGATGGCAACGCCGCACTTTCTCTATCCAGAGCTTGGCGATATCGATCCGAACCCGCCACCCCAGGAACGGTTGAAGCAATATGCCCGACTGCTGACCGTTGCCGACAACGGTCGCACCAGTCGGACGATCGTCAATCGCATTTGGCATCGTCTGATGGGGCGGGGACTGGTCCATCCAGTGGACATGATGTCCCAGCCGGCTTGGTCACCAGAGCTGTTGGATTACCTCGCACGTTACCTCGTTGATCATAAGTGGGATTTGAAAGAATTGATCTACCACATCTGTACTTCGCGAATCTATCAGGCGGTGTGTGATGAGTCGGCGACGCCGGGCGAAGAAAAGTATGTGTTTCGTGGTCCCCTGCCCCGTCGCATCACCGCAGAGCAGTTCTGTGATACCGTGTGGCGGCTGACGGGGAACAGCCCGGCCAAGCCGGCGTTTAATCCACCGGTTGCCGATCGAAAAGCCGATTTTGTACGGGCATCGCTGACGGCTGCCGATGCCTTTCAATTGGCCCTGGGTCGACCGCAGCGGGATGTGGTGGTCTCCACTCGGCCGGAAGTCATTACCACCCTTCAAGCCTTGAATCTGTCCATTGGTCCCAGGCTGCACGAGGACCTGGAAGCTGGGGCGCGAAATCTCCTACAAAAGTTTGCCGACAAACCCGCTGATGACTTGGTCCGGCACATTTATCTGATGACGTTGACGCGAGAGCCAACTCCAGCGGAAAAGCAGGTTCTGACAAGCGTGCTTAACATTGAAAGTCTCGATATTCCCGCGCGAAACCTGGAAGCAGCGCACGTGGAAGACCTGCTGTGGATGATCGTCATGCTGCCCGAGTTTCAAACAATCCGTTGAACGTGCGGAGTGCGGAAGTTTGACCCACGAAGCGGCACCGGGTGAATGTCCTTGTGGCAAGGAAGGGAACAGTGTCGCAGGGGATCGAAAGGAGGTGCGGAGATGAAGTCAAATACGATTCCCTCCGAAAGGCAATTAACGCGGCGAAGTTTTCTTAAATGGACGGCTGGGGCAGCGGCAGCGACGTACCTTTTGGGAGAGCCACGTCTTTTGGCCAACCCTGCACCTAACGCCCCGGCGCCGCGAGCCGATTGCTGCGTCCTGCTGTGGATGGCGGGTGGAATGGCGGCTCCAGAGACGTTTGATCCGAAGCGTTACGCGCCGTTTGCCAAAGGGTTGCCGGCCAGCGAGATTCTGAGTACCTTTCCGGCCATCGACACAGTGCTTCCCGGCGTCAAAATCTCACAGGGATTGGAAAACATTGCACAGGTTTTGGATCGTGGCACGCTTATCCGTTCCCATGTGTTGCCAGATCTGGGGCACATCCTCCATTCGCGTCATCAGTACCACTGGCACACGGGATATGTGCCTCCGCAAACCGTGGCGGCGCCCCATATGGGAGCGTGGATGGCACGGCTGCTCGGGCCGCGTAATCCTGCCATCCCGCCGTTCATCGTGATTGGTCAGCGCCTGGAGGGAATCGGCGAGAAGGAAGAGTTGAAGGCTTTCCATACGGGGGGTTTTCTCGGCGCAGAGTATGACCCGTTTCTCATCCCTTATCCCGAACAGGCTCTCGAAGCAGTGCAGCCTCCGCGGGGGATGACGCCTTCCCGGTTTGAAAGCCGCTACCAGTATTACCGAAAGCTGGCAGAGCTGGATCCCCGCTATAAGGACGCTAGTGATTTTCACCGCACGTCGATTTTGCGGGCCATGGAAAACGCCCACCGATTGCTCTCGTCTCCGCAACGGAAGGCGTTCGATATCTCAGAGGAACCAAAGTCAATTTACGAGAAGTACAACACGGGCAGGTTTGGGCTGGGTTGCCTTTTAGCAAGACGTCTGGTGGAGGCCGGTGCCCGCTTTATCGAAGTCAGCACAGAATATGTGCCGTTTGAAGGATGGGACACGCACGAGAACGGCCATCTGCGTTACGCGAAGATGAAGGAGCTGATTGACCGTCCAATCGCCCAACTTATTCTGGACCTCGAAGAACGTGGGCTGCTGGATAGAACCCTTGTCATTGTTGCCAGCGAATTCAGTCGAGACATGCTCATCGAGGGTGTTCCCGGCAGTAACGCCCGGGATCAATCACGGGCGCCGGCGGATAGGATGGAGGAAATGATCCACTACGGGCTCCACCGTCACTTTACCGGGTCAAGCTCCGTGCTTCTATTCGGGGGAGGAATTCGTCGCGGCGTGGTATTTGGAGAATCGGCACCGGAGCGGCCGTGTCTCGCCATCAAGGATCCCATCGGTGTTACCGACCTTCATGCGACGATTTACACAGCCATGGGTATCTCGCCACAAACAGCGATGGAGGTGGAACGACGGCCGTTCTACGTCACCCAAGATGGCAAAGGTCGCCCGGAAATGCGGCTTTTCGCGTGATTGTTGCAACCTATCCGAAAACCTCAAAATTGGCGTGATTCCCCGGGCGCAGTTCGGTTTTTGGATAGGCTCTTATTCCCGCTGAGCAGCCTGGATTGTTCCCGGAAACAATCGCAAGATGCCCGACTGAATTAGGGATGATTCACTTTCTGTGTTGAGGGCCTTTTTCAAGGACGGCCTTGGCGTGGCGGGCCAAATGCCCTCGGAGATCTTCCGTGTAAGCCCGAAGAATCTGCTCGCCAATGCCCCCGTAATCCCCGCAGCGATAGAGAGCTCGGGCAAGTGACAATTCCCGGATCGAGTCCCGCCGTGTCTTGACGGCATCGGTCCCGCCGGGGCTCTCTTGATCGAAACGGATGGCATCCTCGACGGTACGGTGGACGTAGCCTGTCATGCCGGGAATGGTGAGCAGCTCAGCGAGAGGCTGCGCGGCACGGGGATCACCAATCATCTCCAGAGCCAGCGCCACAGCGCGGAAGTGCGAGAATTCCGACTCAGGTTTAAGCAAACGCATTTTCTGCAATATCACGGGAACGGCTCGGGGGTCGCGGGTTCGACCAAGGGCGATGATCAGTTGATCCAGCCGACTGAGAGCGCTTCCAAACTGGCCCATGCCTCGGTAATCCCATCCTTTATCCCAGTCTGTGTACTTACGGACTTCGTTGATCAGGGTATCGAGACCGGTGGCGTCCCCCAGCACGGCCAGAACATGTGCGTAGATAAGACGCTCTTCCTCGCTGTTCGCCTGCTGGTACGCCTCGCGCACCATGGGACGGGCAATGTCAGCATGGGCAAGCACCACGGCAGCGCCTTCGTAGTTATTCTTAAGACGCTCAACTGCCTCACGCACCTTTTCGGGCGGATAGGGAAGGGAATCTTTCTCGGTGAGTACTTCTTCTGGCAGATTGCCCATCTCTATGAGGTGACGCTGAAGGGCCTTCACATCGAGCTCGCGCACCGACATGTTCTGAGCGGCAATCCAGGCGGCGGCAACACCAGCGGCATAGCCCTGATTCTGAATATCGGCTTGCATCCGGATGAGCGGCAGCGCATCCCGATGGGCACTAATACCGAGTCCCGTTACCAGAATTCCTTCTAACCCTTTGGGAATGAGACAGCGGTACGGGATATTGACGCGGAAGCCTTTCTTTTCGGGATGCTCCAGCTCAAGATAGGGATCCACTGTGAAGCCATGCGTGTCGAAGTTGCTGTAAGCCACACAAATGGTGTCGGGATAGCTTCGCTGCAGCATCTGATCCAAAATCGTCATGGTGAACTCACCCACGATCCGTCGGCGCTCTCGTGTATCCACGAGCCGTCCCTGATCAAATGCTTTGCTGTATTTAAGCTTGGAGTACACGAAGACATGCCACACATCCATGACGTCGGTTTCGTCCGTGATCGTGAAGTCTGTGTTCGCGTAGGTTGCCCCAAGATCCCGCGGAGGCAGTCCCGTTCCCTGCACGGCAGGTTCAGTATCATCCGTGTACATCGTTTCCGCGCCGGCCGCGGCCGCAATATCGGCGTTTCCGGTAGAGTCCACGATAACGTCTGCCAGGACAACGCCCCGACCGAAAGGCGTGGTCACGACGACGCCCGTCACTCTATCGTTGGTGACAACGGCTCCACATCCCAGACAACTCATCCAAATCTCAGCGTTCGCCTTGAGCAGTTCGCTTCGCCACCATTCAGCCTTTTGCTCGATGACCCATGTGGGACGGCCTTGATCGACAGTCGCGGTAAATCCCACCCGATTGCCCCAGTAATAGGATGAAATGGCCCCCGATGTGCCCACCCCGCCGAGCGTTGTGAGATACTCAATGACGAGTGTCTTCGCTCCCTGTCGGGCCGCACCGATTCCGGCGGCTGCTCCCCCCGTCCCACCGCCTACCACGACGACATCGAAGTGCCCCAGAACAGGGAGTGCTGAAGCATCCTGAGGAATTCTGGGATACTCGTGAACGGGCCGCAGACCATACAGAAACTCCCGTACATCACCCGGCAAATATGTGTCTGCCGCACTTGCCACCACTCGTGGTGCTTTGGAAGCAGGAAGGGTTTTGGCTTTCCGGGCGATTTCTGTTCCCAAACGCTCGCCGAGGGCCATCAGGTTCACCGGGCGCAGGAGCTTCTCTGCCTGCTGTCGAGATACACCCGCACAACCTCCCAGAATCCACACGCGGTCGATTCCCCTGGGTGTCAGCGCCGCCAGAGGAATGGCCTCGACTCCGCGCCACTCACCGTCGCACGGCTCCTGCGGTATGACGGGATCGGGCGGAACTTCAAAAAGCATGTCCGAAGTGAATTGCTGCTCAGGGTGATAGGTGAGCGTTCTGGCCAGTTGTTCGGCTTTGGCCCAGCTCCGCCATGAACCGTCTTCCATCGGAAGCTGAAGAGTGTATTCGATGATCTTAAAAACACCGCTCGATGTGCGAGCACGATTTGGATACGGGCCGATAAAAGGAGGATCGATCACCCGCGCTGTGACGTTCTCTGCCTGAACGGGCTCGCCACCGACCACCACACGCTTGAATGTGTGGAGCCCAGCGGGATAGGGAGCGAATGGAGCTCCAGCAAGGCGGGCAACAACAGCGCGGGGTGTCGCATCGATAATTGTCTTGGCCAGGATGACCTGTCTCCCTGCCCGGTTGGCGATCACCACGCCACAGATTTCGCCGTTCTCGTCGCGGACAATGTCGGTCGGGTAGCAGCTATACAGAAAAGGAACTTTGGCTTCCAGAAGATAGGCATCCAGAGTTTGCTTCACATGGAGAGGACGCGGCGCCGGAGTGCGAGCTCGCTGCGGAGAAGATTCTTTCTCCGGCGGACCGAGCAGTTCTAGCTCTCCCAGAAGCATGCGGTCAACGTCGGGGGCCTTGCGTACATGAACTCTCACAAATCGCACTGTTTGATGGCCGATATCCAGAAAGACGGGCACCGGCATGTCCGCGCCTGCTGCAGGCGGAGGTGATGCTTCCACAGAGCCGACTTCTTTCCATGTGTTCCCGTCGTCACTGATCGCTACGTCGATTCCTGCCACCTTAAAGCCAACGTCAGGCGCGGCGTTTCGCCAAAACGCAATGAGATTGACGCGGTCGATGAGCTTCGGTTCTCCAAGATCTGCCGTAATCGTGGCATCGCTGTTGAACTGGACACTTTGCGTCGGGGCCTCGAAATATTTTCCGTCATTCAGCATGCTGGGCGGCTGCGTATCCCGGTGCTTGGGATCGCTCGGCACATCCACGCTATAGGTGAACTGGTAACGTGGGCGATTGGGTTCCTGTTTGGGACGGTCGGGATCTGTGTAGACCCTGCGGGCCAAATCGGTCGCCAATTCTTCGCCTTCTTCCAGCCACAATTGAAGTGTGGCCGTGATGTCGTCGCCCAGGTAAGGTTGTTGTGCCACCAGAAAAACCCGGGCACCTTCCTTGGCGGCTGCGACTGCCGCCGCAACCGCCCCTGTGCTTCCCCCAATAACCGCTACGTCTACATCAGCCACGACGGGCAGGGTGCGAGCCGATTGTTGGACAAATTCATTCCCCAGGCCATTTCTGCTCGCCAAAGCTGCGCAGACAACTAAAATACACACAGCAGAAGAATGCAAAATCCTCGCTTTTTTCATAGCGGCTTCCGCTCCGTTCGATCTTGTTTCTGAAAGCATGAGCAGGACGGTCTCGCCCTTTCAAATTGGCAGGATTGGGACAAAGGCTCGCGGTGTCTCCTGGAGGTATTTCCCTACCACCGCAATGATACCCACCCGAATACCTATTCTCCAGTGCGGTACAGCTACTGAGAGAGCTCGCGGGCACGCCGCCAGGCGGCTTCAACACCAGCGAGGACCGCCCCCCGGAAACCCTGACTCTCCATCGCCGCCAGCGCTGCAATGGTGGTTCCTCCGGGGCTTGTTACCTGATCTTTCAGGACGGCCGGATGCTGTCCGGTTCTCATCACCATTTCTGCGGCACCGCGGACCGTTTGGGCAGCGAGTGTCAGCGCTACATCGCGGGAAAGGCCATGCCGAACTCCTGCATCGGTGAGCACTTCGATCATGAGATACACATAAGCCGGTCCGGAGCCTGACAGAGCCGTGACTGCGTCGAGCAGCTTCTCATCTACCCGAACAGCGATGCCGATCGCCTCGAGAAGCTGCTGCACCAGGCTGGCATCGTCCGGCCCTGCGTTTTTCCCGAGTGCATACGCCGACGCAGCAAATCCTACCAGGGCAGGCGTATTGGGCATCACACGGATCACGCGGGTATGTGCTCCCAGGCCCTCTTCAAGCTGCTGGAGGGCAATTCCCGCCGCGATCGATATAACGAGTTTTTCGGGGGCGACGCGTCCTCTCAGCTCCTCGAGTACCTTGGGGATTTGCTGGGGTTTAACAGCCAGGATTACCACGTCCTGTCGGCGTACCACGTCCAGATTGTTGGGCGTGGTTTCGGCGCCGGTTGCCTCGTGAAATTTTTGGCGGGCAGACTCGCTTGGGTCAGAGGCCAGCACCTGATCGGGAACGAGCAAGCCTTTGTGGAGCAATCCCTCGGCTAGAGCCCGTGCCATTTGTCCCGCGCCGATAAAGCCAATTTTTTTGGTGATCATGCGCGCTTTCACTACCTTCGATTGTCCAGCCCTTAAGGGACGGTGACGACAAACTCATACCGGCCTGCAGGGGCATGTAGCACAAGCCAGTTGTCCTGCTGTCCGAGTGTTTTGACGAGCGCTGTATCCGAGAGTGGCAGACCGTTTACCGTGATTGTGGCCCCAGGTCCGGCGGGCACGTAGAGGGTGGCAGTCGTGTTAGCGGGAATGACCACTCGCCACTGCCAGGAGTTTCTGTCTTTACGCCAAGCGCTGTGAATTTCTCCACAGATCGAACCGTAGCGGGCTTCCACCCAATCAAGACCGTCCGCCACATGAGGCTTGAGCACCAGCTTTCGGAAACCTGGTCCGTCCGTGTCGATCCCGGCCACGTACTGAAACATCCACTGTCCCACTGCCCCGAACGCGTAATGGGCAAACGAATTCATCCCGGGGTCCTGGAACCCTTTTTCAGGTGTCCAGCCGTCCCAGCGTTCCCAGATTGTGGTGGCGCCATGTTTGATGGAAAATCCCCAGGACGGGAAGGTATCGTTGAGAAGCAGCCGGTAGGCGAGTGGGGTGTGTCCTGCTTCGGAGAGCACCGGCATCAAATAGCCTGTGCCGATAAACCCTGTGGAGAGGTGATCATTGCGGCTGTGAATGTCCTCCACGAGATATTGCACTGCCTTGGCCCGTAGCTCTTCCGGCAGCAGGTTGAAGCGAAGGGCCAAAACGTAGCATGTTTGCGTATTGCCCTGAATGCGGCCATCAGCCGCTACATAAGCCTTTTGGAAGGCTTCACGAATTCTCCCGAACAGTTCATCGTAATAGGCCGCCTTGTCTTTCAGGCCTAAAGCCCGTGCGCACTCCGCCGTCAAAAAGGTGCTATACGCAAAGTAGGCGGTGGCGAGCACGTCTTTCGGCGTATCGGCATTGATTGATAGCCAGTCGCCGTATCCTTGCGCGGGTCGCAGAAGGTCCTTGCTGTGGGCGACGCAATACGCGATCCATCGTTCCATCGCGTCGAAGTGTTCCTCCAGGACACGGCGATCGTTGTAAACCCGGTGGATGGTCCACGGGCAAATCACCCCTGCGTCCGCCCAGCCGGCCGTTCCGCCGCCGAGGGCCACGACGCGGGGGGCAACGTCCGGAAAGTCACCTTCCGGTCCCTGGGCATCTTCGAGATCCACCAACCATTTTGTGAAAAAGGCAGCCACATCGGCGTTGTAGGCGGCCGCCCGAATGAAAATCTGGGCGTCGCCCGTCCAGCCAAGCCGTTCATCTCTTTGCGGACAGTCGGTAGGTACGGAGATGAAATTGGCCCGCTGTGTCCACACGATGTTGCTGTACAGTTGGTTGACCATTGGACTGGAGCAGCGGAAAGAACCGACAAGCGGAATGTCCGAATTGATTGCCAGGCCAGTGATTGCGTCCGGGCCAGGCTCACCGGGATAGCCGGTGACCTCTACGTAGCGGAAACCGTGAAATGTGAAGTGGGGAGCCCATGTTTCTTCTCCCTCTCCTTTCAAGATGTATGTATCGGTAGCCCGTGCTGAGCGAAGGTTGGCGGTGTAAATGGTTCCATCAGGATTGAGAACTTCCGCAAACCGAAGCTGGACAGCCGTCCCACGCGGTCCCTTCACCCGCAGCCGGGCGATTCCCGCGAAATTCTGCCCCAGGTCGAACACGTAAACACCCGGGCGTGGCTGGGTGATCTTCTTTGGTTTCAACTCCCCTGTGATCACAACCGGGACGCCGGGTTGCGCTTCGAGCTTGGTCGGTACATTTTCGGCAACTCGCACTGCCTTCCATTGCGAAACATCCAGTCCAGGTTCGGACCAGCCGGGGATTTCCAGACGAGCATCGTATGTTTCTCCTGCGAGGAACTCGCCCTCCAAATGTGGCCCGAAGGTCATTTTCCATGAACCATCGGAGATCACCACCTGGTGCTCGCCATCAGCGGTTTCAATTTCCAGCTGCATCCAGAGCTTGGGATCACGTCCGAAGTGAAACCGCTCGCTTTTCCAACCAATCGCACCGGCGTACCACCCGGCAGCCAGAATCGCGCCGATGGCATTTTCCCCTTGTCGCACCAGTCCGGTCACGTCGTAGGTGTTGTAATAAACCCGCTTCCGGTAGTCAGTCCACCCTGGGGCGAAGAACTCATTACTGACCTGATGACCGTTAATATGGGCTTCGCCAATTCCCAGCGCACTCATGTAGAGGGTGGCTTTGCGGATGGGCTTGGTCACGCGGAACTCTTTACGAAAGAGCACACACCCGAGGACATCCAGTCCTTCAGCGCTGATTTTGCCCCAGGGGGCATCTCCCATCTGACCAATGACGAGAGCCTGGGACCATGCGCTGTCATCAAAGTTGGCCTGGTTCCATCCCGGCGGAGCTTCCTGGTTGGTTTTCCACGTGCCGTCGATGACGTACTCCACAGGATCGCCCTGATCGAACTCAATGCGAATCCGCCCGGCCAAGCCTGCGGGTGAGGGACTCGCGTTCGTTGCCACGATAGCCAGAACGTTGTGCCCGGAGTGCACTCGATTGGTGATATCCGCCAGCTGCGGCGAAGTGTGTCCGCTTCCCCGACCGGCAGGCTGCCCGTTACAGAAAAGCTCGAACGAGTCGTCGGCTGTGATAAGAAATCGGGCACGCTTGATGGTTCGTCCTTCCGGAATCTCCAAAATCTTTCGGAAATACCGTGGCCCCGCCGGGGCTTTTTCCCGCGGATTGGTCCCCTGCTCTGGGTACCACGCCCACGGGCAATTTCCAAAATCGAGGATTCCCCCCTTGGCTGGGTGCACGAGCGGACAGGGAGCTTCGATCCATTGAGCCACCCTGTCCGAGTCTTCCAACAGCCCCATCGACCACATGGCCGGCTCGCTCCACTGACTCACCTGGCCCTGGTGGTCCCAAATGCGAACTTTCCAATAGCAAGTTTGACGCGATGGGAGGGGCTTTCCTGCATATTCGATCTGGTTCATTTCCGACGATTCGACCTTTCCGGAATCCCAGAGATCCCCCTCGTCCCGTGCCAGCAACTCGGGGGATGACGCCACCAGGATCTGATAGGCCGTCTGCGCAGCTCCGTAGCGATGATCGTCGATGGTCCAGCTCAACCGTGGCTTACGGGTGCCGATCCCCAGCGGATTAACCCGATATTCGCAACGGAGTCCCTTAACCTGGGCCGGGGATTGTACCTCTGCTGACTCCACTGAGGTTGTTCCCGTCAACGCGAGGACGAGTCCTGCAAACACAGTCAGGAACCAATTCATGGCCAACACTCCATTTTGTGAGCAAACTTGTTGACACAATAACCCGAATTCTGCATTTACTGCGTGCTTTTTGCTGAAATTTGCTAAGCCGATTGCCGCGCGCTCTGAAGCCGTTCCCGGTAGTTGAGGTAGAGCACTCCCGTGACAAAGTAGGCAAGGGCCAGGTAGAGCAGCGTGGGTTTAACTTTGTCGGCCGACATGTAGCCTGCGAATACGAACCAGGCGAAAGTCACGCTTGCTACCAGGCACAACAGCGCTGCAAGGCCAAAAATGACCATGAGAAAACGACTTTGTCCAATACCTTTTTTGACGGGTACCGGCGATGGTGCCGGAGTTGCCGTTTCCGTTGTTTCGCCAACTGAGTGTTCCGATGCCGAATAGAGCGGTTCCGATTGCCCGGAGGCTTCTTGCCTTTTGGGAGCTCCCAGCAAACCCGCCAGAATAATGTACGTGATGGCCGTGGCAAACCAGACGGGAATCACAAGGAAGAACAGATGCAGCCATTGCATTCGCCAGAGTAGAAGTGCCAACCCCAACCCCACAGCCCATGCTATGAGCGCTGCCACGTTGAGCAACTGACCCTTCCGCGTAGACCAGAACTTCTGCCACCCAAGAATGGGAAAGAGCCAGTGTTCGACGACGACGATCGTCCCCACAGGCATAAGCAGAATCCCATAGATTCCCACAAAGTCCAAGAGGTACAGAAAGACGAACGGGAAGCATGCAATGGCGGTGGTGATTGTTCCCGCAAGGAATGTTACCAACCAGCGCGGCCAGTTGGGAGTGATGACCTGGAGGGCCAGTCCAGCACGATAGAGAGTGGGATTGGCAGTTGTCCATCCCGCGATGATGACCGCCAGGGCCCCTGCCCACCCGAGGGCGAAATAGGCGACCTGCCCGGAATCCAGTTGCATCAGCGGTTGCATAAATGCTCGGGCGGCTGCTGCCCCCATGATACCAGCGCACATCCAGGCCAGATAATGTCCCAGAAACATTCCGAACGCCGAGTACAGACCGTACCAGGCACTTTTGGCGTATCGAAAGATGGCCATATCCGAAAGGCCCAAGTGCATGGCCAGATTGCATATCCAGGCAAAAAATACGATGTGCCAAAACCCGATGGGGGAGCGCGCGCTCAAATGCTGTGAGTTAACGGCGGCTTGAAAACTCTGCAGAGGGACAAAGTTCTCGTTGCAGATGACACCACCGCGACTCTTGGGCATCACATACTTGACGGCAGCGGGTTCCGGAACCGACTTGCTTTCGACACGAATGCGGTAGCCAAGAATAGGCGGTTTGGGCGGGACTTCGACTACAGGAGCGACGGGAGGCATGAATCCCCCACCACCCCCCGGTCCCTGGCTGCTCGCGCCTCCTTGGGAGCGGGGACCTCTTTGCGACCTAGCCTGTTCCGCTGGGGAACCGGCTGCAGGTTGTTCCGCGATCGATGTGGCGGCAGCAGTGACTGTACTGACGGATGAAGTATCACTAGGTTGCGCCGACGAAGGGTCGGTTTTTGCTTTCTCTTCCGACTCGTTTTTTCCCTCTCCACCTGATGCCGGCTGCTCTTCGAGTTTCCCGTAGATGTATTCCAGCCGGGCTTCCGCGGGAACAAAATCCTCCGGCTTCGGAGTGGCCGTTGGTGCCAGGAAGAACCCCGGCAGGGACACCTGGGTGGGATCAGCTTCGGCGGCCGCTGCCACACCTGTCGCCTCTTTAAGAACCTGCAGATGTCCTTTGACATTTTCCAACTCCAGGACAATCTGGCTTCCCTCACGCTTGACGACCGCGACCGATGGGCCTGGTCCGCTCCAGATTCGCTCCTCGGCAACGTTCCACAGGGTCTTCCAGTTGGAAACGTGACCGACTGTGGGAAGCGTCACAAGGGCCCCGCACACAAACATCAGCAGCATCCAGGGTGAGCACACCACAGCGAACTGGGACAGCCGCTTAAATCCAAGAATAGCAAGCGTGACGACGACGGCTCCCACCGCCACAACCACGACGACAAATAAAGGATCCTGCGGGAGCCAACCAGTTTGCGGGGGGATGCCAAACGGTATGCGCACCGCCGAGGCTGCTACTGTGATCATGCAACCCGCCAGAATGCAGTAGAGAACAGCATTGAGGAGGTTATAGATGACCGTTAAGACCGGGCCACCGATCTGACGAAAGTACCAGTACAGTGTCAGCCGCGTCTGGACGGCGATCGGAGCACAGACGAGCGTCCAGGAAAGCACAGCCAAGAGGTTTCCCAGCAAAAGACCAGCAACCACGTCGAACGTGCGGGCACCCCAGATTACAAAGAGGGCCCCGATCACGAATTCCGTGGCCGCCACGTGTTCGCCCGCGTAAAGCCCAGCGAAATATCGCCCACTTTGAAGTTTATCCGATGTTACGGGGCGCCTTTCAAATTCATTGAGCTTGTCAAGCCGCGCGAAGATGGATTCTTTCTTGCCGGTTGCTTCTTCTGTGGTAGCCATACCCAAAACACCCCTGAATGATGACAAGGAAGGCATGAAGCATCCTCAACGACTTGCCACAGTATGCACCCTCATCACAAATGCTGTCAAGTACCAAGATGAATTGATTCATCAAGCGATTCCGGGAACTCAGGACGCTCGTGTCCTCTGGTGCTCCGCCAGGCGGCGAGTCATAGACAATCACAAACAAACCCAAGCAAACCTGCCACGACGGGTGAGCGGACCACGCCAACTGATGTTTGACTGCTTGCCGCTAGGAAAGCTTAAACTCAGGCGACTTGAAGAGTGCCTTGCCAGCCGAGAACAGAACGCAAGCTCAGCCCCGCCGCTTGGGGAAAACTTCCTGCTCGTAGCGTCGTACCTCGTTGAGGACCAGATCATCCCGAGGAACGTTGTGCCGGGCACAATACTCTTCCCAAACGGCGGCAAAGGGGGCCGTCTTTTCGGCTTCCAATAGTGTCAGACGCGCGGTGTAATCACCCCTCGCTTCGGCATCTTTCAGGGCAGCCAGAGGTTCCAGCAGAGCCCAGAGCAGGGCCTTGAGCATGCTTCGCATGCCGATGATCCATGCCGCCAACCGATTGATACTCGCATCGAAAAAGTCCAATCCGATGAACACTCTATCGAGGTATTGACCGCGCACGAGCTCTTCCGCAATGGCGCGGACATCATCAGTAAACAGGACCACGTGATCACTATCCCATCGAATGCCTCGACTCACATGGAGGAGCAAACCGTCCACGTAAAACAACACAGCGGATATCTTGTCAGCGATGGTCTCCGTGGGATGGAAGTGACCTGAATCCAGGCAAAGCAGAGTTTTTCGTGTGATGGCGTAGCCCAGATAAAACTCGTGTGACCCGGCAACATAGGCTTCCGAACCAATGCCAAATAGTTTTCCCTCCACGGCATCGCGATGGAATCTTGAGTCAATTTGCTCCGACAGGATTTCATCCAGCGACCGGATGAGCCGTTCCCGGGGGCCCTTTCGATCAACGGGAAGATCCTTCATTCCGTCGGGAATCCAAATATTGGTGACGCACACCTTCCCAAGGCGCTGGCCAAAATACGATCCAATACGGCGGCACGCCTGGCCGTGTCGTACCCAGAACCGGCGAATGCCCTCATCGGCATGGGTAAGGGTGAAACCACTCGCTGCCAACGGATGGGAAAAAAACGTGGGATTGAAGTCCAGTCCGATCCCGCGTTCAGCCGCCCAATCAACCCACCCCTGGAAATGCTCAGGCCCAATTTCATCGCGGTCCACCTTTTTCCCGCCCGATTCCAGATAAATCGCATGCAAATTGAAGCGGTGTTTTCCAGGAATCAGTCGGAAGGCCATTTCGGCGTCCGCGCGGAGTTCGTCGGGTGTGCGGGGCTTTCCGGGATAGGAGCCCGTTGCCAGGATGCCCCCGCCCGTTAATCCCTGGGGGCTTTCAAATCCGCCTACATCATCTCCCTGCCAGCACTGCATGGAGATCGAAATGGAAGCAAGCGTTTCCATCGCTTTTTCTGTATCCACTCCCCATTCGGCATAGCGCTCTCGGGCAAGTTGGTAGGCTTGGGCGGTTTGGTTGGAGATCATTTTCCGTCGTACTCCTCGGTTTCCGATACAGTGTGATTTCTTCGATCCGGTTGCGCACCACACCAGTGTGGAAGAGAGCCGTTCCCGGCGGTCATTCAAAGGGCCATTGTGGTGAATCTTCGCTCGGAACGCCAGGGGGATGAACACAGTGATCACCAGTGGCGCTACGTAGCCATTCCCCGTGACGTTAGACGGCGAAGCTGAAAAAACAATCTTTCCAGTGGCGGCATGCGATCGCGCGCCCAGATTGAGTGCGGATTGACTCACGGTGGAGTGGCAACAGAATCGTTCGCGCTCCAGTTGGAAACGCCTCCGTTTATTGACATAAACTCAATACAGCTTTATAAACCAGCGGGGCGATGAAGAGCCTTTCAGGCGTGGCCCCTGGAGGCTCGCACCGTGCGAGAGATCGATTCAAACAATTTGGCTGACGAGGAGCCCGACTATGGAACGGCCGTACATGCTGTCCAGTTTGTGCCGTGTCCTTCTTCTGGCAGTTTTGTTGCTGCTCCCCCATAGTGCGGGGGCGGAGGAGAGGAATCACCGAGAAACGATCTCCCTCGACGGCGTGTGGGAACTTGCCAAGGGACGAATGGACACCATACCGAATGATTTTCCCTCTCGGGTGCCCGTTCCCGGCTTGGTCGATTTGGCAGAGCCCCAATTCCAGGAGGTCGGTACAGAAGAAAGTTTTCGCTATCGCGAAGCGTTCTGGTATCGCCGGAGCTTTCGTTTGGACGGTGAGGTTCCATCCCTGGTGCGCTTAAAAATCAACAAGGCGTGTTATGGGATGCGGGTGTATCTTAATGGCCAGTTGGTCGGTGAGCATTTGCCGAGTTTCACCCCGGCCGTGTTTGACGTGACTCCGTACATCAAAGGGCGAGCAGAGGAGAACGTACTGGTCGTTCGGGTGGGAGCTCATCGCCGCGCCTTACCGCCGGGCATTCCGGATGGTTGGGATTTTGAAAAGGTCCGCTATATTCCGGGCATTTACGATTCCGTCCAGCTTATCCTTTCCGAAAAACCGGAGATTCTTCACGTCCAGACGGTGCCCGATCTTCGCCACGAGCGCGTGCGGTTGTATGTTACCCTCGGCCAGCAGAAACAGCCTGTGGAGACTGTCATTCAGTGTACGATTCGCGAGGCTCGGTCGGGGCGTGTGGTGGCAGAACAAGAGGTACCGGCTATTCACATAGCGCCCGGTGAGGAGAGGGAAGTTGAGCTCACGGTCCCAATTCCTGAGTGTCATCCCTGGACTCCCGAGGATCCTTTCCTTTATGAGGCGGTGATTTCTACCTCCGGTGATACCCAACGATTTCGCTTCGGAATGCGGGAGTTCCGGTTTGATCCGCAGACGAAAATGGCGATGCTCAACGGCCGCATTTATCCGTTGCGCGGGACGAACGTGTGTATCTATCGGTTTTTCGAGGATCCCGCGCGAGGCAATTTACCGTGGAAAGAAGACTGGATTCGGCGGTTGCATCAAACTTTCCGCACAATGCATTGGAATTTTGCCCGGTACTGCATTGGCTTTCCGCCAGAGAAATGGTACGACATCGCCGATGAAGTCGGGTTGCTCATCCAGGACGAATTTCCGATCTGGTATCTCGGGCAATGGCCGGAAGAACTGGGCCACGAGGAGTTAGCCCGCGAGTACGCCGCATGGATGCGGGAACGATGGAATCATCCGTCTGTGGTCATTTGGGATGCGCAAAATGAAACACGGACCGAGGAAACTGGAAAAGCCATCCGTGAAGTGCGGCATCTGGATCGCTCAGGAAGACCGTGGGACAACGGATGGGCGGCCCCGCAGGATCCGCTTGATGTATTCGAATCGCACCCCTATCCGTTTTTCAGCCCAAAGGGCAAAAACGAGCCTTCGAAATTTCGTCTCAGTCAGTTGGCCGGGAAGCCGAAACGGCCGGACGTGGAAGGTGGTCTGCGGGGAAGCGTGCAACTGAACGCAGGCAATAATCCCGTCATCATCAACGAATATGGTTGGCTGTGGCTGAATCGGGACGGGAGCCCCACCACCCTTTCGCGCCCTAACTACGATGCGTTTTTAGGACCCAATGCTTCAACCGAGGAACGCCGAAGGTTTTACGCTTACACGATTGCTGCGATGACGGAGTTTTGGCGTGCCGGTCGGGAGGTGGCGGGGGTCATGCACTTTTGTGGGCTGGGCTATTCCCGCCCGGACGGCGAAACCAGCGATAACTTTGTCGATCTGCACAATTTGGTTTTGGAACCGCATTTCGTCCGTCGTGTTGGGGATGCCTTTTCCCCGGTGATCGCCATTCTCGACTTCTGGAATGAAGAGGTGACCGCTGGTGTTACTGTTGAGGTGCCTGTGGTGGTCCTTAATGACCGGTGGCAGAATTGGTCCGGAACAGTTCGCCTGGCTCTTGTACCGGAAAGTGGTTTTCAGGATGGGGCCGAGAAATTAGCGCCCGTGGTGGCGGAGCGATCCTGCCGACTGGAGCCCGTGGATCGCCAGAGTTTCACTGTGTCCATTCAGGTTCCGTCACGCGCTGGGATCTTTTACCTGGTAGCGGAACTCACGGATGACGACGGACGCCCCGTGCGAAGTGTCAGACGGGTTGAGATCACAAAACCTTAACCAAAAATTTGCTCTTTTCACAGGGTGTGCAACGATTGACACTTTGAGCATCCCGAATACAATCGGTGCGGATGTTTTTTGGTGAAGTTTGGCTTTCGGCGAGCGGGGTGGGAGTTACGGGGTGAAAGGGGAGTTGCCAGGGGCAGAGGTGCATCATTTCAGCGCGTAACCTGCCGATCGGCGCCTCAAAAAGGTTGAACACACCGCGGTCGTTTGGGTAGTTCTGTGGTATCAACCTAGCCAAGAAAGGACTGTGCCGTATGATGAGACGATTTCTCCAGGTGTGGGTTTTGTCCCTCTGGTTAATGGCTCTTGCTGCCACAGGCTGGAGCCAGGTCCGGCATGAAATTGCGTTTCCGGACATACCGGGTTACAAGACGTTAAAATGCGATTTCCACATGCACACCGTTTTTTCGGATGGAACAGTTTGGCCCACAGTGCGTGTGGATGAAGCGTACCGAACAGGACTCGATGCGATTGCGATCAGTGATCATATTGAATATCAGCCGCATAAGGATGATGTGCCAACTAATTTCAACCGTTCGTATGAACTGGCCGTGGGGCGAGCGCGCGAATTGGGGATTATCCTTATTCGAGCTGCCGAGATCACGCGTGATACCCCGCCCGGCCATTTCAACGCGATATTCCTGAAGGATATCAATCCCCTGGCCAAGCCCGACCTGGTTGAGGCTATTTCGGCCGCCTGCGAACAAGGTGCGTTCGTGTTTTGGAATCACCAGGCGTGGAAGGGGGAAGAATTGGGCCGCTGGATGGATATTCATACCGAGTTGTACGAAAAGAAGCTCTTACACGGTATGGAAGTGGCCAACGGCCCCACCTATTACCCGACGGCCCACAAATGGTGTCTGGAGAAGGGACTGACGATGGTCGGAAATTCTGACATTCATCAGCCCGATCTCCTCACGCAGAACACGGCCGCTGAGCACCGGACAATCACACTGGTGTTCGTCACGGAGCGGAGTGAAGATGGCATCCGCGAAGCACTCCGTGCTGGTCGCACCGCGGTTTGGTGCGCCGAGTTTATGATCGGAAAGCCTGAATGGCTGCAGGCTCTTCTCGAAGCAAGTGTGGACATCGCCCCACCACATCTGCGTTCCAAGACCAGTGTCTGGACCAACGTGACGAATAAGAGTGCGGTCGATATTGTCCTCCGGCGTGTGGGTCAAATCGGTCCGGCCGAACTGACACTGAAGGCCGGAACAACGACCCTTGTCCGAATCAACGCCCCGGATACGTCCAAGCCCCTCGAGCTTCAGTATGAAGTGACGAATTTCCTGGTAGAGCCGGGGAAGGGCCTCACGGTAACCTATACTATCCCGGCCCCGTAATTATCTGAATGGCGGTTCAGTGCGTGAGGATTTGCGGCACGGACGGTCTTATCGATCGTCCGTGCCGGTCATGGTCGGGGCGCAGTTGGAGCATAAGTTTCGGGATGCTCTTCATCCTGGAAATATTTCAGGCTGACTGTGGTTTTGGGATCAGCGGAGGAGAACTCCCCGTGATGTGGGTGAACCGAAAATCGCCGCGGTTCGTGGTGACCGCGTTGTTTGTGGCTCTGGCGCATGCCCTTGGGACAAGTGATTTAGGGCAAGCTGTGGAGCGGGCGATTCCGAGGCCCTTGGAGCACCATCCCGGCAATATTTTTCTGGAAGGCGAATCGGTCCGAATCTCGTTGCCCAAACAGGGTGTTTGGCAACTTCTCGATGCCGATAATCGTTCCGTAAAAACGGTGGTGGCGAATGACAATCTGGTCGAACTTGGTTCATTGCCGGTTGGTTTTTATCGGCTGAAAAATGAGGATTATCCAGACTGGGTGTCATTGGGGGTGATCGCCCCGCTCAAAGTTCCCACCCCTCAGACGTCGCCCATCGCGCTGGATGTGGCGATGAGTTGGTTTTATCGGGAGGACCGCATGGCCGATGTGGCGAGCCTCTGTGCTCTCGCCGGAGTCAATTGGGTGCGGGACCGGTTGTCTTGGGGGGAGGTAGAGCCACACAGGGGAGAATTCAGATCACGAACCCGCTACGATGCCGCGGCCGAAATTCAGTCTGCCTGCGGCCTCAAGGTATTGCAGGTTTATCACGCTTCTCCAAAATGGGCGAACCCCGAAACAAAACGTTTTCCAATTGATTGGCGGAATTGCCACAATTTTCTGAAAGCCGTTGCCGAACGATGGAAGGGGAAAGTACTTGCTTACGAACCGTGGAATGAAGCCGACATCGAGGTGTTCGGCGGACACACAGGGGCAGAAATGGCGTCGTTGCAGAAAGCCGCCTATTGGGCGGTCAAGTCAGCCTCACCCGAGACGATTGTGTGTTGGAGCGTGTTTGCAACCAACAATGCTGCCCATCTGGAAGATATTGCAGCCAACGACATTCTTCCCTACTGCGACACCTTCAACTTTCATCATTATCGACCTCTCGAAGATTATCCTTCCTTGTACGAAAGTTTTCGGCAAATTGCCGGGCCGCGCCCATTGTGGGTAACGGAGTGCGCGCTCCCACTTCGCTGGTCGGGCGACCCTGAGAAACAGGAATTGAGCGACGAGGATCTGTTTGAGCAGGCTCGACGGTTGGTCAAGGTTTTTGCGTGTTCGCTTCACGAGGGCACGGCCGCCACTTTCTATTTTCTTCTGCCTCATTACGTGGAAGGGCCCACTCAATTCGGCATCATCCGCAGGGATCTAACGCCACGTCCGGCCTACGTGTCACTGGCGGCGGTGGGCAGACTTTTGGCAGACGCTCGACCATGTGGAAAATTGGCAGAGAAGGACGTGTGGGGTTACCTGTTTAGGGCAAAACCGGATGGAAAGTCGCGACTCGTGCTGGTTCTTTGGAGCAAAGACCAGCGGAATTTGCCGCTTCCAGTAAAGCCTGTGGCTTTGTACGACCACTTTGGCCGTTCGATCGAGCTACCAGCCGAGAGTTTACCCCTGACGGCTGCGCCGATATTTGCCGTTTTCGACGAAGATTCGTTGGCTCAGTTTGATCTCGTCAACCCACCGCAGGCGAACCCTGTTCCGGTAAGCAGCCCTTGCCCTGTGGTGCTTCAAACTTTGTGGCCCTCCGACAAGATCGATTTGCGGCAATCAGCCTACAGGGTGAAATTGGACGGGCAGGACCTGTCGTTCCCAATCTTCATCTACAACTTCGGGCAAACGGGTGCGGAGGGCACAATACGCGTGACGGTACCAACCGGATGGGAGGCAAAATTCATTGATCACTGCCGCCTGGCCGCTCATGAACGCGTAGAACACACCCTGCAACTTGTTCCCCCGAAGTCTGGCTGGTCAGGAGTTGCGGTCACCAGAATCGAGGGTGATTTTGGTACCCTTGGCCGGAGCGTACTCTCGTTTCGACTTGTCGCCGATTGAGTCAGGCGACAGCCTCTTGCCCTGGGCGGTCATTGTTGACGGAGCCCGCGGCGTGACAAGATGTGCCGCATTCTGTCATTTCTGTTCCGAGGCAGCGGGCCTGATTTTGATCAGGGCGACCCCGTGGCGCCCCACCTCTACTGTGTAGCGTTCTGAAAACACTCCGAGGTCTTTTTGCCGCCAAAGATCCCGCACGTGCTGGGGACCGTCACACTGAAGATCTTGCCACGAGATCGTCATCGTGCGCGGGAACTCGTCCAGATTGAACAATCCCACTGCCAGGGACCCGTCCACCAGCGGTTTGGCGAGGACTAATTCCTCTGGGGTTTCCCGAATGATCCGCGCCTGTTTGCCCAGCGGATCCTGGTCCACGGCGATCACTTCTCGATTACACAGGATGCCTAACGTGAAGTCATCGAGTTTGGTCATGTCTCCGGAAAAGATCAGCGGCGCCGCCATCAGACACCACATGGACATGTGAGTGTACTGTTCATTGGGGGTTAATGGAGTGGGCCGCCCCTCGCCACCAGTTCGCGCGTCACCCACCCAGCCAATGAGAATGTAATCGGGATCGTTCCAGTGGCCGGGGCCAGCGTACTGCCAGAGTTTGGCGTTTTTTAGGCCCACCTGATAGATTCCCCGGTTGAGCGATCCGCCCTCGAGACCGAGGTCGCCGGTGGTCCGCCAGCAATTGCCGCCCACTGAGGCCCCCCATTCCCACACGGAATCCATGCCGTACTGGCACAGGTTGTACACAATATCCCGGTCCAGCGTTTTCAGAATATCGCCCATGAGTTTGTACGGCTTCATGAAGTCTTCACGGGTCTTGGCTTGAACGACGCGACCGTACGAACACCAGTCGTACTTCAGGAAGTCAAATCCCCATTCCGCAAATTTCCTGGCATCAATTTCCTCGTGCTGGTAGCTTCCCACGTATCCACCACAGGTGAGCGGGCCAGGCGAAATATAGATTCCCGCCTTAAGGCCTTTGGCATGAATGTAATCCGTGAGCGCCTTCATATCTGGAAACTTCTTGTTTGGACGGACTGCGCCCTGTTCATCGCGCGGAGGACCACCCAGGAGTGGATCGTCTGAACCAGGCTTGACCATCCAGCAGTCATCAATGTTTACATAGGCATAACCGAAATCGGCCATCCCGGACGACACCATTGCGTCAGCCGCCGCTCGGATGTCCGCATCAGAAACCCGGTGATAATGGATGTACCAGCTATTCCAGCCCATGGGAGGTGTGAGCGCAAGTGTGTCTCCGACGACCAGCGTCCACTCACCTTCAGCGACCCCGTGGCGGTTCTCCGCCCTGAGTGTCACACGGTATTCACCACGGACCTCGGGAGCGCGACCGGTAATGATGCCGGTGGTCTCGTCGAGGTGGAGACTTTCCGGAAGATTCCGGGCAGTGAAATGGATGGGTCGTTCGCCCGTGCACGGGATGCGGAAGATGACCGGGCGATTCGGCCGGCAGCCGTACCGCTGCGGATGGTTAAGGACCGGTTCGCGGCCCGGCGACGGCGTGAGTCGGACACGGGGTTCCTCGGGCGCAGGGACGGTTGATGGTGGATCGGCTCGATAGGCGATGGTTGCCTCGGCCCAATCCGCGTGGTCAAAATCAATTCCGTCTCCTGCTGCTCCCACGTATAGGAGAAGTTGCTTCACTCCCTGGAGCGGGACATCGACGATCTTGGCCTGTTCACCACCGCGCATGATTCCGCTGTCAAAAACTTTCTTGCCGTCGGCATAGACGCGGAATTCCACACTACCCCGGGTGCCCGCCGAATCATCCACACCAACCTTGGCCGTGAAACGTTCGGCATTGCCGTCGAGCTTGATGTACAGTGCCGAGACCGCGTGCGTTCCCACCCCATGGGCGAACGCCTGGCCAGCAATCCGCATTGGTTGTTTGACAATATTACGATTGACTTGCGGCTGGCCGTAACCCTGGGACATGTGTGCCAGGTCCAGAGCAGAGAGTGCAATAGTCTTGAGTTCCTGGCCGAATGCTGTCGGCATCGCAACTGGCCAAAACAGAAAAGCCAGGGCCATTCCCATACGCAACCAATACAAAATCCGGCGAAGACCTTTGGAAACCATGATTTTCTTTCCCTCCCGAGCTGGACTGATGTGCTGTGCCTTGACACGCTCTGTTCTGTTTGCGAATTTAACACTTTCCCCATTGTGATTCAAACGTCGCAAACAACTCCAGTAGCCGATGTGTTTTTAGTGGCCCGCTCGGTCCAAAGCAAGATGGGCCATCCTCGGCGGATTGAGGATCAATCATTGAGTGGCAACAGGAGCGTTTATGTTGAGCACCGTGGATTTTATCTATTTCGACCTTGGACGCGTGATCATCAATTTTGATAACGACCGGATGTGCCGGCAAATTGGAGAAGTCAGCGACGTGCCGCCGGATCGCGTCCATAAAATTCTGTTCTCAACCGGGCTTCAAAGGGCGTTCGAGCTGGGACGAATCTCGCCCCAGCAGTTTTATGAGGAGTTCTGTCGATTGAGCGGACGGTCTGTGCCATGGGATCGGCTTCGTCAGGCCGCGTCGGATATATTCTGGGTCAACACGCCGATGTTGCCCGTGGTGGCGCAGCTTCAGGCGAGATGCTTTCCCCTGGGGATTCTCTCAAACACGTGCATCACCCATTTTGAGTGGTGTCTTGAACATTTTGCCATTCTTCGGAGAGGGTTCCGCGTCTACGGTTTGAGCTGTGAATTTGGCCTGATGAAACCCGATCCCCAGATATTTCTGGCCGCGGCCGAAAAGGCAGGCGTTGCGCCCGAGCGTATCTTCTTTACGGACGACATTCCCGCGCACGTTGAGGCTGCCCAGCGGGTGGGATTTCAGGCCGTCCCTTTCATCTCTGCGCGACAGATCGCTGAGGAGCTTCGCAGACGCGGCGTGCAATTCAACTACTAAACCGCCCGACACAACCCCGCTTTTCCTCTGGAGACACCAGGTATTTAGCGGTATTTAGCGGCTACACCTCTTGTGATCATCCATCAGGAAAATGAAAACGGTAGGGGCGGAATACCCCTACCGTTTGTCCTCGTGCTTGTGTGAAGCCGACGACATCGGGGACGCGCTACTTACTGAGCATCCGCAAAACGCCCGGCATCCCACGGAGGTGCCAAAATCGGTTGCGGACGACCGGTTTCAGAAGATGTACCGGTTCACGATGTTTTCGAACAATTCCTGCCGACCGCTCTTGTTCGGCGAGACGTCGCCCTTCTCCAGCATGTACTTTTCGAGGGTCTTGAAGTTGTGCTTGCCGGCTTCGATTTCGGCGCCGATCCCCGTGTCCCAGGATGAGTAGCGCTCCTTGAGCAAGCGTGCAAGCTCACCATCGGCACGGATAGCGGCGGCCACCTTGAGCCCTTTCGCAAAGCAATCCATCCCGCCGATGTGGGCATAGAACAGATCGATGGGCTCAAAACTTTCGCGGCGGACCTTGGCATCAAAGTTCACGCCACCCGGTGCGATCCCACCATACTTCAAGAATACGAGCATAATCTTGGTCGTGAGATAAACGTCGGTGGGGAATTGATCGGTGTCCCATCCGAGCAACAGGTCGCCTGTGTTGGCGTCCACCGAGCCAAGAAAACCTTGCATTCCTGCGTACTCAAGTTCGTGCTCCACATTGTGGCCGGCCAGTGTTGCGTGATTCGTTTCGATGTTCAGCTTGAAATACTTTTCAAGCCCGTAGGTACGCAGGAAATTGATGCAGGCAGCAGCGTCGAAATCATACTGGTGTTTGGTGGGCTCCTTCGGTTTGGGTTCAATGTAGAACTGGCCTGTAAATCCGATTTCCTTGGCATAATCGACAGCCATATGGAGGAATCGAGCCAGGTTGTCCAGTTCACGCTTCATATCCGTGTTCCAAAACGATTGATAACCTTCCCGGCCGCCCCAGAACACGTAACCCGCCCCACCCAGTTCCTTAGTGACTTCAAGGGCCTTCTTGACCTGCGCCGCAGCGTAGGCAAAGGCGTCGGCATTGCAGCTCGTGGCCGCTCCATGGACATACCGCGGGTTGCTGAAGAGGTTGGCAGTTCCCCAGAGAAGTTTGACGCCCGTGCGGTCCATTTCCTCCTTGATAACCTTCACAACCGCATCCAGGTTCTTGTTGGTCTCTGCAAGGGTTTTGCCCTCGGGAGCGACGTCCCTGTCGTGAAAACAAAAGAATGGGGCCCCCAGCTTTTCGCAGAATTCAAAAAACGCTTTGACTCGGTTGATGGCATTTTCAATGGTGTTTTCGCCGGTGTCCCACGGCCGGATCATCGTTGGAGCACCGAAGGGGTCGGCACCCGTCCCGCGCATTGTGTGCCAAAACGCCACGCTGAACCGAAAATGCTCTTTCATTGGTTTGCCTTCCACCAGTTCGTCAGGATTGTAATGGCGGAAGGCAAGCGGGTTGCGAGAATCGGGACCTTCGTACCGAATCTTGGACACTTCTGGAAAAGCTGCCATCGTTGCGACTCCTTCTTTACCCTTCACAAGTCAATAGGTCCGACATATGGGACGACCTGACATTGATCCTTGCGTCCGGTGGATGGACCATATCCTGGCATATTCGCACTTGCCTCGCAAGAGGGACCGGCCGAAAAGCGTGGAATATGCGGTCAATCGGCTATCGAAATCAATCCGGGAAACTTAAGATTTACGGAGCAAATTAAGCGTCCTTCACCCTTCTTAGCAGCCTCATTTCAAGACGGTCAGCGATCAAGGTCGCGACCGTTCGATTGGTCAAAATCATTGCTGAGAAGCTGGCTTCGGGAAAAAGGCTCTTTGCTGGATGAAAATCGCCAGGTAGTGCTGAGTGCCGGGGATGAACCACACTTCCACGGGAATCCACCCGCCTTCCTCCGCTTCTCGCACCAAAGTGCTCAGCGGTGTTCCATGGTCCTTCCCTTGCAGGGCAATTTGGGGATAGGTTTCGATGACGGCCACGCGGCCCGAAGGCGTTACCGTTTTAGCGAGTTCTCGCCAGTAATCGATCCGGGTCTGACCTTCCAGGTGGTGATAAACTTGGGAGATAAACACCAGGTCCACGGATTGGTCAGGGAGCCCCGGGCGATTGCGCGGACAAAGGTAAGGTTTTGCATTCGGATGGTCCTGCAGGCGCTGCTTGAGTCGATCCACGAGTTCCTGCGTCACTTCCCCGGCATACACGGTCCCTTCAGCTCCGACCTTTTCAGCAAAATGGGCCGTCCACCAGCCGTCGCCCGCCCCCAAATCCAGGATCCGGTCGCCGGGCTGGATATCGAGTCTCTGCAGGATGAAATCTAGATATGTGCGATACGCATAACCGCCTCCATCCCGCTGAACAAGAATGTTCGGATCACGCACCCGGCTGGAAGGGATGACAGAAACCTCTACCTCTCCCCCGCGAGCCGCAAATGCGATAAGCGCGAAAATCGCAGTGAGGAAAATCCAAAGATCACTTCTTCTTGACATGTTGAGCCTCCCCTCGTGGCAAACCATCGAGTCCGGTGTCTATAAATCCTGGTAGGCTTTTGGAAGCTGACAGACGAAAGGCCCGCAATCACGGTCCTATCATGGTACAGAGATGATCACCTTCCGCAAGAGGCGCGATCACGAGGGAATAGCTGGCCTGGCCCATAGCTCAGAAAATGACCGGGCCAAGTTTCACGCAATTGTCGTTTCAAAAGGTGATTCCCGCACGCCAGGAAAACGATTCATTTGGGGAGGAAATCCTGCACGATTGTCACCTGACGGATCTGGCGACTATCAGGTTCGAAAACGCGAATGGTGACCTGAACGCCACGGCACGGCGCAGGATAAGGCGGGGGAGCCTCCCATTCTCCGAAATCGTCCACAAGACCGTTGTTGTCGTTATCGAAGCCGTCAGTGCCCGTATCGGGGCCGTTTGCCCCGTCCTGGTCCAGGCCATCCTTCTCATAATGGATGGACCAGGTATCGTACACGGCAAGGGGGCCCAACTTCGCCTTGGCGAGCGGGTAGTCGGAAAACGTGGAGAGTGGCCCGATTGCGGGTGACTGGGGACGGTAGGCCAGATCAACGTACGCCCCACCAATCACCGGCTGTTGCGGCGGCGCTACAAGGTAAGAAAGATCGCCCGGACGAAGTGCCGCTCCGGCGGCGGTGACGGTCACAGGGGCTGTCGGGTCCCAGATCTTCACATCAAACGCAATCACATTGGTGAGGACGAGGTCCTCCGATTCGCGATAAAGTTGACCGGCGTTGTTGAGCAGACCGGTCTGTGTGTCAACTTCCTGGAATGGATAAGGATTGTTCCAAAAATCGAACGCCCCCATCGGCCCGGAAAGCCGGGTCAGCGTGACTGGCGGCAGAACCCCGCTGCCAAGCCATGCCGTGCCCATGTTAGCCGAGGCACTTTCCGCAAGGGTGGGAAGCCCCAAAGCCTGCCAACCAGCGATCCGATGGGGATGGAATGGAAACGATGCGACGTTACGAGGGTCTCCCGTCCGATGGGCATAACGGTTCTCGGGTTTGGTGAGGTCTCCCAGCGTGGAGAACACCCAGCCTCCCCGGTTCACATCGTAATGGGCAGCAATATCGTAATACCGACGGAAGTTTTGGGCGCCGCTGTCACCCGCGGGTACCCACTCCCCCGGATCCAAAATACCGTTCTTGTTAACGTCGCAAAGTTCCATGGCTTTGGGGGCCACCAGCCGAACCTGCCTATACAGGCGATTTCCCCGCACGAACCACGCCACTTCGGCTGTATCCGAGTAAATTGTGCTGGGCTGACCATTGATGAGACATCGGCCGACGAATGGCTCTCCCGTCGAACGCGTGGTAAACATCAGGATGTCGTCGTTGTCGCCAACTGTGGGGTCAGGGAGTGGGTTGCCGTTTCCATCCACATCGTCCAAATTAACCGCTACAAGTGGATCGTTGAGCTGCATGATGGGACGGACCTGACCATTTTGCCCTACCGGGCCTTCCGTGTATTCAAAGTAGCCCTCATCGTTGGCCGGATCCCGCGGTGGAATGGGGATTACAGTAAGGCCCCGCAAGTCCGATCGCAGTAACTCGGCAGCTGAACGTAAGCGATCGGAGGTTTCCAGCATTGCACGCGCCTGGTTGATACTCTGCATGACAGACGCGAATACCGCGACCACCGCCCCCAGCATGATGAGTGAGATCGCCGTGGCAAGGAGAATTTCCACCAGAGTGAATCCGGCACGTCGGAAGCGAGTCATAGCTATCGCACAGCTTTGAAGAGCGTTTTCAGCCGGGCCACGCTTGAAAAGATCGTCCATTGCAAGGACCTCCATTCACGTCGGTTTTCTCCAACCTCAGCGCTGGCCCGTGATACGTTATCTAATCTCGTGGTAGTTCCGCTTTTTGCCTGGCAATCTAGACTGCCGGTCGCACGCGCCCCTCCCCTTTCTAACTATATTCGAATTCCCATGGCGGAGAAAGTCAATGACGGCTCGCTGGAACCTATCGCCACTTTTTGAGAAATCTATGAGATGCCACCGGCGCACTGCGTTCGTACTGGCGATTCATGAATTGTCCCTACTGGAATCCGGTTCGGCCATGGTCTATGTGTTATTGGGGTGATTTATGAATCGGCCCCACCGATCGTCGTTGTGCGAGCCGGGCCGAGGCAAGGTGGTGAAGGCTAAAGCCTTCACCGAAAAGCGGCGATAAATCGCCGCACTCCATGGAGTGCGGGGCTTTAGCCCCGCTTTCGGCGCGGGACTTCAGTCCCCGGTGAAAGGCAATGGATGATCGAACGTTGAATGACGCACCTGACAAGCACGCCCCTCCGAGGGGAAACGGACCTGACAAGCAGGTCCCTCCAACTCCGAAATGGAGGGGCACGCTTGTCGTGCCCGGTGTCCCCTGGCCACGGGGCTGTCTTCTCAGTATCCGACCAATGCCGGCCAGCGCCGCTCCTGATTCAGGAACACAACCCACAGCATCAATCCGTGAATCACGATGAGGAAAAGGAGATGGCACAAATCGCCCAGCCAAATATGTGGTCCAAAACCACTGACTTTTGGTCGTTCTACGACCAGAACCGCTGGACGGCACACGAGTGCCAGAGATATACTGTCCACCAATACTTCGATCCGTTTGAGACGCTCCCGTTTTTCAGACGCCTCTTGAGCCGCCGTGAATGGATAACGCAGGGTCACTATCAGCGGGCGGAAAGGGCGAGCATCCGTATACTGCAAAATACTGACGCCTGTCGCCGTGCTACTAAAGAGGATCTGGGGGAGGATCAAAATCGGCAACCATGCCACGGCAGCCTCCTCGCTTCCCACCACAGTCGAGATAACGAATGCCAACCCGAGACCTCCCAGATACGCCAGCCAGAGGCCCCCTAACCAGGCAACCAGGGATCGTTGGGTCACCTCGTCTCTCAGATTCTCGGGGAGGACCGAAGGTAAGAGAAGCCTCAACAAGACCAGAAAAAATACGAGTTGTGCCAGCCCAATCAGACCGTACAGCCACTTTGCCAATAAATAGCTACCGGGAGCCAGTCCTCCCAATCGATCGCGGATATAAGCCCGGCGGTCTCGCACGAGATCGCGGATCGAATTGTTCATTCCCAGCCAGCAGGCCACCACAGTTGTGAAAAAGAGCAATCCAAAAATTTTGCCGGGACTGAACTGCGTCAGGGCCACAACCACCGCGAGAATCGCTGGTTGACCGATTGTCATCCAGCGCATCCACCTATCCCGCCAAATGCCCAAGGCCGTTCGCTGCGCGACCACCCTGACCGACAAAGGATCGACCTCACGCGTGGGCGGAATCGCCAACTTGCGTAAGGCCAAGCGACGCGTTCCTGTGTTGGTGCCGAGTTCCTCGATCTCCTCGGGGGACGCGCCGGCAGGAGATCCCTGTCCGTCCTCATTGGACGATTCTCGCCCGGCTCCGCCCAATGGCTCAAACTCTCCCCGTTCCAGTCGCTCGTAAAGATCGGCAAAATTCCGGCAGCCGAGAGTCGGTAAAAGAGCGTCAGGCGGTCCGGCGTAGGCTACTCTGCCCTGCCGCTCGAACACGCCGAGGACCAAAACCGAGTCCAAAAGATAGATGTTCTCCATCAGATGAGTGGTGCAAATCACCGTAGCGCCCTGGCGGGCCACCACCACGAGATTTTCCATCAGCCGGGCCTCATTGGCGGGGTCAAGCCCTGCCGTCGGTTCATCCAGCAGGAACAGTTCCGGCCGGCGGATCCACTCCATGGCCACGCTCGTCCGCTTTCGCTGGCCGCCGCTCAAATATCGAGCCAACTTCTCGGCGTGCTCCTTCAAACCGAAGAGTTCCAGGGCCGCCTCCACACGACGCTGCCGCTCCGGTGCAGGTAGCTTGTCGGCCAAACGCAGCTCGCAAGTTAGGGCTATGTTTTCGCGCACCGTCAGCAAGGGATTAACGACATCGTCCTGCGGAATAAAAGCAAGGCGGCGCCGATAACTGTCGATATCCTTCCAGACATCGGGCAGGTCCCCGCAGGCGATGATCCCGGAGCTCGGCGGCCGGATCCCGCCCAGCGTCCGCAAAAGCATCGTCTTCCCGGCTCCACTTGGCCCCAAAATCCCCGCGACCTGTCCCGACGCCAACGACCATCTCCAACCGCCAAAACTCACCAGCACCCGGTTTGCGACTTTCACCTCCAAACCTCTGACGGACAGCCCCGCGGATTCCGCCGGCACCAAACGTAAACCGCTTTCCTCCACGGCATACGTCACCACCTCCCCAAATCGGACGCGATCCCCAGGCCTGAGTTGCCGTTCCCGAATTCGCAAACCGTTCACAAATGTCCCAAACCGGCTCTCCAGGTCGCGGACAAGCAATCGGCCATCCCGCACTTCAAGCACGGCGTGTTGCCGCGAGACTGTCGGTTCGGTGAGACAGAGATCCGCCTGAGTTCCGCGACCAACCTGAAGCGGAAGACCACTCAGTGGCACAAAGCCGGGATTCGGTTCCAGCTTCGACATGGCTTCCCTCAAGGCGTGTTGATGATTGTGCAATGGTAAGTCAATCTCACTTCGGGACTGGTCTCAAACCGAGTTTCGAACAACAGGTGATCCCGGGAAGCCTCCTCCATCGTTCCGGTCGCCTGTAATTTCGCCGATTCAATGTGGCCTTTTGTGATGTTGTATTTAAGCTCACCACGCGGGGTAAGGCTGGCCAGCCGGGTACGGCTGCTGTCGGTTGCGTCAACAGTGATCGATCCCGAATAGCAGCGAAGCAAGGCGTACCTCTCGCCGTTTTCCTGAAAATCCTTCTCCCGCCGAATACTCACCTTGCCCCGCGGTGTACCTCGCCATGATGGCGGCAGAAAATCACTGAAGGCTCTTCCGTCCACATCCCACACGTCGCCCGGTTGGCTCTTCATATCGGGCAGCAAATACGCATCGGTGACCACGGCCGAGGCCATTAGCAAATCTCGTTCCTCTTCTGTCAACTCACAATCCACAGGCTCCAGCTCAACCACACCTTGACCATCAACAAAGGTGATGCGGACCTTCTTCCCTTTCAGTGAATCCACCGCGGCCGTCACCTTTGTGTTCGCTTGGTCCAGAAGATACTCGGTCCCCGCCTGGTAACCCACACAGATCCCTTGAATGACTGCTGGCGCGAGTTGCGACGCGCCACCTCCAGTAACTGTTGCATCCAAAAGTGCGACCAACGCTCCCAGGAGCAGGGATCCCGGTTCCGTGGGGACAAACCGGACTTCGACCTGACTGGCAACCTTCACAGCCGCGGCTTCCAAAATGTGCCGCAATTCGACGACGCGATGGCCATCGTTCTTCTCGATTGTTCGCCGCATTCTCATTTCGGCACGATACGCCACATGAATTGTCCGCTGAAAACCCCATTGCTTGTCGCGGGCGGGAGCGGTGATCTCTGCCGTCGTGATTACCTCGTACGTCTTCCCCTCCTGTAACACGTCGCGGATCCGGTCAGGAGAGCCAACTGTCGGCGGCGGCGCTGGCGCCTCGGAGGGACGCGGCACCTTTTCCCCCGGCTTTGCTATCGGCGTGTTGCCGCCGCTCGGCCCTCGCTGTGTGTTTTGCTTCTCACCGTGCGGCCACAACACGACCACCAAGATCACCAGCAACACGATCAGGATCGCCCCCAGTAATGCCTTGGTCACGGCGTCTGCGGCCCCTTTTCGTGAACCTCTTCTTTGGTCGTACCTTCGTTGCCCAGGGATGCGCTCTGTTTTCATGCCGTTCATCCTTTTTTCTGTGTCTGACCTTTTTTCTCATCTACCGCGCAATCCCATTCGCAGCCAAAGCGGTTACGGTGGGTTTGCGCTCCACTTGATCCAGCTTCTAACCGCCCAGCTTAACCCGAACCAAGTCCGGCCTGTGGTAACGCCGGATGACCTCCTCCATCGGCAAATCCTGGCCCGTCACAGGGTCATAATAGGTCACGGGCAACTCAATCGGGTCGATGATGTCCGTATCGAAATACCCCTCCGGCGTCAGGACCAGCCAGTGGCCGTCGGTGAACCCATAAAACCGGCACAGCTCCCGCCCCGTGGCGACATCCCACAGCCGGGCCGTGCCATCCTGCGAACCGGTGAGAATCTGCCGCCCATCCGGACGGAAGGCCACAGACGAGACCATGTCAGTGTGGCCTTCAAACCGCCGCAACTCATGCCCTGTCGTGACATCCCACAGCCGGGCTGTGTTGTCCGGGGCTACTCCAACGAAATGACCGGCCCCCGTGAGGACCTGCCGACCATCCGGACTGAAGGCCACAGGCCAGACCGCGTCAGTGTGCCCTTCGAACCGCCGCAATTCTTTCCCCGTGGCCGCATCCCACAGCCGGGCCGTATTGTCCCGCGACCCCGTGAGGACCTGCCGCCCGTCCGGACTGAAGGCCACGGACGTGACCGGGTCAGTGTGGCCTTCGAACCGCCGCAATTCTTTCCCCGTGGCCGCATCCCACAGCCGGGCCGTATTGTCACCCGACCCCGTGAGGACCTGCCGCCCGTCCGGACTGAAGGCCACGGACAAGACCGGCAAAATGTGCCCTTCGAACCGCCGCAATTCTTCCCCCGTGGCGGCATCCCACAGCCGGGCCGTATTGTCCCGCGACCCCGTGAGGACCTGCCGACCGTCCGGACTGAAGGCCACGGAAGTGACCCAGTCAGTGTGGCCTTCGAACCGCCGCAATTCTTTCCCCGTGGCCGCATCCCACAGCCGGGCCGTCTTGTCCGCCGACCCCGTGAGGACCTGCCGCCCGTCCGGACTGAAGGCCACGGACAAGACCGGCAAAATGTGCCCTTCGAACCGCCGCAATTCTTTCCCCGTGGCCGCATCCCACAGCCGGGCCGTCTTGTCCGCCGACCCCGTGAGGACCTGCCGCCCGTCCGGACTGACGGCCACGGACAAGACCGCCTCAGTGTGCCCTTCGAAGCGCCGCAATTCTTTCCCCGTGGCCGCATCCCACAGCCGGGCCGTATTGTCACCCGACCCCGTGAGGACCTGCCGCCCGTCCGGACTGAAGGCCACGGACGTGACCGGGTCAGTGTGGCCTTCGAACCGCCGCAACTCCTGCCCCGTGGCCGCATCCCATAGCCGGGCCGTATTATCGGAGGTTCGTTCAAAAGGATTACCGGACCCCGTGAGGACCTGCCGCCCGTCCGGACTAAAGGCCACGGACAAAACCCAACCGGTGTGGCCTTCGAACTGCCGCAATTCTTTCCCCGTGGCCGCATCCCACACCCGGGCCGTGCCATCCCACGACCCCGTGAGGACCTGCCGACCGTTCGGACTGAAGGCCACGGACGTGACATACCCTGAGCTTGTGGTGACAACCACCCTTGGAAAAGAAGGTGATGTGGGCCCAACTGCCGGGGGCCTATCAGAAGTTAAGGCCACGTCCCCCTTAACGCCAAAAGGCGTCGTCGGGCCAACTTCCGGCGGCGTATCAGGTGTATAGGGCATATCCCTGCTGGGGATGCGTCCTGACGGAGGCCTTTTTGTCACAACGAGCACGACGCCCACAAGGACCAAAACACCCAGTCCAACTGCAATGACTGCATAGAGGCCCGACCGGCGAGATTCTTGGGCAATCGCTTCATTCGGTACAGGAATCCAGTGCGTGCCTGAAGGTGAAAGTGATGGCATGGCACTGTGTTTGACAGGCAAATCGGGGAGCGACGTGGTGCCCCCAGGACGTGTTGCCTGAGCTGAGCTGGAGGCAGATTCCTCCTGGCGGTCGGCCGCTGTGAAAACGAATTTCGGCACCAGAGGTGGCGTGGGCGGGGAATGAGGACTCGCCGGACGGTCGTCTGCCTGTGGGCCAGGAGTCTCCTCTGCCGCGTCCGCTGGTCTTATCAGTCCGTTCTCCAGGAGGGCCTGCCGCAGACTCGCCACCGAGTCGAAACGCCGCTCCGGCCAGGGCTCCAGCAGGCGCTCCAGAATCCGATCAAACGCCGCCGGCACAGTACGGTTCATCTGAGAGGGGGCCTGCCAGCGACCCGTCGGCAACCGACCTGTCAACAGTTCGTAGAACGTGACCCCCAGGGCATATAAATCAGCTCGCTGGTCCACACTTTCCGGGTTCTCCCATTGCTCAGGCGCCATGTAATGGTAGGTGCCCAGGGCTGCACCCGTCGCCGTCAAAGAGGCCGTCTCCTGGCCCAATCGCCGGACGATTCCCAAATCCCCGACCACCGCGCGACTGGCCCCATCCAGCAAGATGTTGGAAGGCTTCAGGTCTCGATGCACGAGGCCCAACTGATGCAGGACCTCCAACCCCGCCATCACATCCAAAAACCATCGCAAGGCGACCTCAAAATGGCAGACCTGCTTTTGCCGCCTCAACTCGTCCAGCACCGCACGCAAACTGCCTTGCGCCATGAGCGGCGTCAGAACACAGGGCAACCCCTTCCACCGCCCCTGCCCGAGCCGCCGCAAGACCCGAGGATGCCGCACCTGACGGAGGATTTCCGACTCGCGCTTGAAGCGTTGCAGGGCCGCATCGTCGTTCAGTAAATGCGGCATCAAAATCTTGATCGCCACCGGTTCGCTCTGGCCATCCACCTGGCCCTCGAACACCCACGTCATTCCGCCCTGACCCACCAACCGCACTAGTCGGCAGGGCCCCACCCGACAAGGAAGGATCACCCGCCGACCCAGCCCATCCTGCACCACCATGACCTCTTGCTGACAGGATGGGCAACTTCCCGTTCCCAGTGCCAATTCCCCACATCTTTCGGAGCGGCAATGTGGGCAAACGGACCAGTTCCGCTCTTCCCTCGAGGATGTCACTTCTGGCGATGCCAGACATTCAAACTCGCCGGAGCCAATTCGGAAGCGGACTCCCGGTTGGAGCACCAGCTCCTGCACTTGCTGGCCGCCAGTCTCCAAATAACCGTCCCGCTGCAGACAACGAACGACAAACTGGCCTTGCTCCTCGCTAAAATCGACGATGGCATGATGCCGGTCCACGGCGTCTTCCGGAATCACAAAGACGTTATCGGGCGTCCGCCCGATCGTCAGCTTCCGCGCGACGTACACTTCATCGGTGGGAAGACCGGGTAAGGAAAAGCGCAAGAGAAGCCGCGGACCACCGCGTGTCCCCGTTTTTCCACCAGAACCGCTGGAACTGCCCATTTCTAGCTTCTCCCTCTGGTAACTCAGCGGCGTACGGAAAACACTGTTTTGCAAAGGAATAGACACCTGCCAAAAATTTTCCCAACCGCCCGAGAACCTGTAAAGAGCTTCGCTTTCGATTCACGTAACTGTTCAGCCAGTAGCGGCTCTTGTGCGGCTTGAAGGCCACCTGATCGAGAATCCGCCACACGGTGCTGCGGCTCATCGCCGCTGCAGGAGATTCGTTGACGAGCTGCGCAGCCAACTCGCTCAGCGACCACTGGGCCACAGGGACGCTCCGCTCCGCCGGTTTCTCCGTGGCCAAGATCAGCACCCGATGGCGGTCCTCAGGGGGAAAAAGTCCTCGGCCGACCGGAACGAGGCAAATCCTGCAAACCATCCAGGCGGAGCCGCGCGAAGCGACCCCGCCATTTACAAAGCGTGTCGGGATGGCAACCCAACTCCACGGCCACCTGCAAGTTGGTCGGATCGTCCGGCTGGGCACAGCGAAGGATGATCCGTGCGCGAAACACCGCCGCTTGTGGCGAAGATCGTGCCCGCACGATGCCTTGCAGCTGGCGGGCCTCCTCTGGGGAAAGATGGATCGTAGGGGCTCGAGCCATAGGGAGCACTCCATGCAACAAGGAAAAAGCTTCCGTGATTTCCTGACAACTCGCTTCCCCATTAAACCATCTCCGCCATTTTCCCCAAAGCCCAAAATCCCCCAACACCAACCGATGAACTTGTGAAACCGTGTTACTCGCAAAAACACGAAGTTATACATTGTGTCTGCCGTGAAGAGAGGGCACAATGAAGTGCCGTGGGGTGAGACAAGTTTGAAACCGTCTGCAGAAGTTGAGGAGACCAGCTATGAAACGCGCGGTCATCATGAAGTTTCTTGCCGTTGCCCTGTTCGTGCAAACATGTTGGTCAGTTGAAGGGCTAACGAACGCTGAAGAGCCCAAGTTTGTCGTGTACCCGATTGGCCACGTGGAAAAAACCGAGGGCCGATGCCGCATCATTCTCGACAAGAAATACCAGCCCGGTTTATTAGGTCTGGAAAAGTGGTCTCACATCCAGGTGCTTTGGTGGTTCGACAAGAACGACACACCAGAAAAGCGATCGATTTTGCAGGTTCATCCCCGGGGCAACCCGAACAACCCACTGACCGGGGTCTTTGCCTGCCGTGCTCCGGTCCGCCCGAATTTGATCGGCTTGACGCTTTGCAAAATCCTTCGTGTCGAAGAGAACGTCGTGGAAATTGAAGATATCGATGCCTTTGACGGAACGCCGGTTCTGGACTTGAAACCGTTCACGCCTGGACTGGATACCGGAAAGGATGTGCGTGTTCCAGAGTGGGCGGGTCCACCGGCACCCCGCGGCTAGCTGGCGGAATCTGCGGAGGCGTGCCCATACCCGGAAGGGCTTTCCACCATCGCAGGGTATGACCGTTGGCGCGAAAAGCATCAAGAGCGGGTCGAATCAGCAGAGTTTTGCCGGGTGATGTTTTGTAACATTCTGGAAGCGCGAACACAGGGAGTTTGCCATGAAGTGGATGATTTTCTCATTCGTGGTTGTGATACTGGCACGTTCAACTTATGGTGAGGTGGTGGTCTATCCCGCTCCGCCTGACGAAAGGCTTTCGGACGACTACAACGTTTCTGTCGCGGGGCAGAGCGTGCCCGTTTACACTGCCCGAACCTTAGATCCACCCTTTGCCGGCAAACAGTGGGACTATGGTGGACCGTACTCGTTTGCCAATTTCGATACTGACGAAGCGGTGGAGGTGAGAATTACGTCACCAAGAAACCTCGCAAACACCGTCATTCGTCCTACCTACCCCGACGTGACAATGCGGGTGGTTAATGAGCATGAGGTCATCATAAGCCTTCCCGGACCGCGCAAGATCAGCGTGGAACCTGAAGGTAAACGGGGGCCGTTACTTCTCTTCGCTAATCCGCCTGAAAAAGATCGGCCCAAGCCAGACGATCCAAATGTGGTCTATTTTGGGCCGGGTGTCCACAAACCCGAAAAGATTGTTCTCGGAAGTCAGCAGACTCTTTATCTGGCAGGTGGCGCGGTCGTTAAAGGTGGTGTGTTGGCACAAGGTGACCACATCCGAATCATGGGGCGAGGAATCCTCGACGGGTCCGACTGGGAATGGCGAAAAGGCCCAACGCCCACGGTTATCTCCATCCGCGGTTCGGACGTTGAAGTGAGCGGGATTACTGTCCGAGGTGCGTCCCATTGGACGATCGTTCCGGTCCACAGTCAGCGAGTCACGATTCGCAACGTCAAGATCTGTGGTGGTCGTGTTCAAAATGATGACGGGATCAACCCCTGCAACTCCCAGGATGTGTTGATCACGGACTGTTTCATCCGCAGCGACGATGACTGTGTTGCTATGAAGGGATTGGAATTTGTGGAAGGTAACAACAATGTGGAACGTGTCCGGGTAGAAAACTGCATTCTGTGGTGTGATCGGGCGAGGATTTTCCTGCTTGGCCACGAAAGCCGGGCTCCTTTCATGCGCGACATCACCCTCACAAACTTGGACATTATCCATTTTTCCATGACGCCTTTCTTGTTTGAGCCGGGTGAGGACATGCGTCTGGAGAATGTCGTTGTGGATAACGTTCGAATTCACGGAGAGGGGCAAGCAGAATTGATCCGTCTTCGTCCTGTCGTCAATCAGTATATGCGGAAGAAGACACCCGGGTTTGTCAGCAACGTCACATTCCGAAATGTCACGGTCTACGGTGCCCCCGGCCCCTATCGCGTGCAACTTCACGGAGCGGATGCCGAACACAATGTGAAGGATGTGACATTCGAAAACGTTGTCATCCTCGGCGAGAGACTCGACAAGGAATCAAACCGGTTGGAAATAGGAAACCATGTTGAGGCTGTCAAGTTCCAATGAGAGCGAATCCAAACAATTCGCAATCGGAACCGTGCAGCTACAATTCTACAAACGTCGCTAATTTGCTCGACGAATCCACGAATTTGGTTCTTGTGTGTGGTTGACCAAGACCTGGCGTGTTCTTGGTTACCATAGCTGGCTGATGGTTTCCACAGTGCGGTCGACAAGCACCTGGCCAGCTTCGGGGCCAATCCGTCCGCTTTGAATGACCGCACCATACCCACCCCCGCGGACGGCACGTTCTGTCGGCAGGTATCCGGCCGATCCAGTGAGCTGGATAACGAATGTCTGAACGGCTGGGCTGCGTGCCTTGATCTGGATTCCATAATCCGTATAAAGCTCGAATTCATTCGTCGCGATGGCGACATCGCCAAGACGAATCACGTGCAACTCCATGGGAAATGAGCCACTCTCTCCGCGCTGCTGTTTCTCGTAGAGGTCAACAACTCTTTGATACCATAGATAGTTCCATCGTTCAGAGGGCTTATCGACATACTGGGCAGCCATCTGTCGGGCTTCTTCGGCTTCGGCGGCTGTGACCTGGCGATACGGAAGCTCGATCGTTTTCACCACATGTTTCAAAACCACATCACTTCGAATGTCAAGCTTGGCAACTTCAAAGGCCTCTTCCCAACCGCGAACAATTCTCCGTGCGATTTCGTCCAGTCGGCTGAGCTTTCGGAATTGACGAATTCGCTCATCCGCGGCCTTGCCAAGCATCAGGTGGGGCGTTACGTCACCACCGGCCCCAATCAATCCAGCGCAGGATGGGTGAGAAAACCGATAGCAATCAAGATTCCCCAACAAACATGGCGGCAACCCATGGCGTTCTCCTCATTTGCATGTAGGCTCAAGTCGTGAACGGGACTCTGCAAGGGACATGTGTCTCGCCGTGACGGGATCAAGCTAGCTCTCGGCCGAAGAGCTGTCAATGACCGAAACGAGGGTGCCTGTCTCTCGCGGCCGATTTGAATAGCCTGACGTTCACCCACTGCGGGGACAGATGGCGGCACGGGTAGTCGGAAAAAGGCATGCTCTTATGAGAGTGCGGGCAATTCATGAATTGTCCCTACTGTTTAGCCGCCAACTGAACGGAGCACTTGGAGCCGGTCTATGAAATGGATTATCCAGGTTGAGAAAGCGGGCGTGACGCGCACCTCCCTCGGGTTTAGATTCCGCTAACATGCGATCCCGTGTGGACGCCCGGAGCCTCCATCGGCAGAGGAAAAGCGGAAATGTGTCCACGGCCCGCTAGAACCGATCCAGGGTTACCTTTTCACCGGGGTACGGGAATATCCCGCCACGCAAGAATGGCTGCCGCTATCAGGTGGCCCACCAGGCCGATGACGCCCAGCGCGAGGTTGTAATGCAGGGAAATCCGAGCACTCTCCTGGCTGAAAATGAGAAGCTGCGGCTCAAAAAGGGTCATGAAGGAGAGGTATTTTAACCATTCCCCCGCGGTCCACAGGCGTGCCACCAACTTGACAATGACTGCTGCGACGAAAAGAACGGTCGCGATTGCCAGGGTTTTCCCCCGACTGTGAAAGCAGGCAGAAATCGCTGAGGTGATGCCAGCGAAGGCAAATGCCATCATCGCCAGATTAAGCGCCGCCAGATGGAATCGCGTCGTGTCGACTGGTTCCCCAACACGGATCTGGTGGCATCCTACCCACAGGCCCGCCCATAGCACCATTGCCAAAATCACCGCTCCCAGAAAGGTCACGGTACCCGGGATGAAAACCCAAACTGGCCGAGGTACCGGCAGCGTGAGCAGTACCTCAAATCGCCCCGACTCAATTTCACCACTGATCATCTCCGAGCCCCGAACAAGGGCCCAGCCGACAAAGAGAATCATCGGCACAATGTGCACAAAAACCAAACTGATCCTTCCCGTGGGGCTGAGCAGTTCCTTCGCGGGTACCGGCATCAACTTGTGCACGAAGTTGGGGAGCATGTCGAGAACCGCGGACCACAGCCCCATTTTGATGAGACTGTTCATCCAAACGAACAGCCAGGCGAACGCGAAGAGCAAGGCCGCACTGACAAGAAGTTGCCAGCGCGTGTCACGAATAATTTTGACGCACACAGCGGAATTCATTGCTGATCGACGAGCGACGCCTTGCTCACTCCACTTTCCATTCAAGAATTCCCGCAGAAAACCCAGGCTGGAGCTTGACGAGCAGACGCAGTCGGGTGGTTTTCACGGGATCAAAAACAAGCTCGTTGTATTGATTCTTTTCCACACCACACTGTGCCTGCGGCCTGACGGGTTGCCAATTCTCTCCATCCCACCATTCCACACGGCACTGCTCTGGAACACGGCACTGGCCGTGGCCCGTGTCGTCGTACCAATAGACGGCTACCCTGGAAACTGCACGCGGGGCATCAAATTCGTAAGTGACCCATTCCTCGCTTCCGCGATGGGGCCACCAGGTAAAGCGCGGGATATCCTGATCAAAAGAGTGCTTCGGTTCCAAACCATCGCTCAGAGCAGCAACGGTGTCGCCCGAAAAGCAATGGGACGCTTGATGGGGCGGTTTGCGAGGCTCCTTCCAGATGACGGCGTCCGAGCCTTCCCCAATTACCGGAAACGCACTGATCCGCAGTCGGCCGCAACCCATCGGAATCAGATCTAGATCGACCACCGGTCCCTCGCCTCGCGCCGGACTGGGCTGAAGCGGGGCGACCAATCCGAATTCATCCAGCTTCCATTGTGGAATTTTTTGACCTTTGGCTTTTATGACAATCGGAGCGGCTTCCGGTGTAAATGGTTGGGAAACACCATCCCAAGGGCGAGAGACCACTGCAAAACTTCCTTCTGGGTTTTCCCAGTCAATCACCAAGCCATAGTTCCATTCGTTTTCAGGGTAGATTTCCCAGGCAGGCCATTTGTCTGTACCGCCATGGCGAACATAACGCTCATTAAACTTCAGGGCAAACGTCAACGGCCCATAATTTACTGAAATGCTGTTCTGATTCCTCTCCCAGCGCGTGATAGTCACTTCGCGTTTGAGTTGGAGGGTTACCCCATCGCCCGACTGCCAGATTCGCCGCAAAACAATCCAGTGACCGCCCTGAGAAGCGTTGTACTGGAATGCCTCATCGTGCTTCCCGGAGTGAACCTTGACCTCCGCCGCGCGACACCACGTAGGAATCCGCAAGTAAAGCGGAAACTCCACGGGTTCAGGCGTCTGCATATTTAGCTCGATGGTTCCATCAAACGGATAAAGCGTTTTCTCGGAAATTTGAATCTCCACACCCTTTTGCCCCACGCGTGCTTTAACCCGGCTGGGGGCATAGAGCACTGCTGCCAATCCATCGCCTGGAGCCGCCATCCAGAGGTGCTCTGTGAAATACGGCCAGCCGTGAGAGACATTGTGCTGGCAGCAGCGATGACCGTACGGGTCAAACAAAAACATCGGCCCCGAGTTTTGAACGCCTGGAGCTTTGCTGGATGCGTCGGACACCGCGAGATTGGGCGACGTGAGATAGCGGAGGGCCTTCAGATCCGGCGTCATCGAGGCCGGCAGCGAGTTAAACGCAACATCCTCACATCGGTCGGCCCAAAGCGGATCACCGCTGACCCGAACGAGCAACTCGCAGGAATACATCATTTCCACCATGGCGCAGGTTTCCGCAGCCTGGCGAGGATCGCTGTATCCCGGCCGGCAATTCTCGTCTGCGCCATAAAGCCCTCCAGGGACCTGTCCGTAACGCTCGCGAACTTCGCGGTAGTTATCGTAAGCCCTCTGGAGGAGTTTTAAGTCCCCGGCCTGCTGATAAAATATGCCCGGTGCACGGAATCCCTGGGCAATATTGACGCCGTGCCAGTTAATGACTCCTTGGTCCCAGCGGGCACCACAGCGGTGAATTTTTTCAGCCAACTCGAGGAGAAATTTGTCACCTGTCAGGTTGTACAGCCAGTAGACACTGACCAAATTGTCGCTTGCCCGCATGGCCTGCCAGTACGGAAGGAGAAAATCTTCGTCGGGTTGGCGAAGTTCCCATTGAAAGTATCTCCGCATCGCCTCGATGACGCGTTGATCCTGGGTGTATTCGTAGTAGGACTGGAGGACATGGAGCATGATCATGTTGGGCCACACGTCCGGTTTCTTACCGCGCGGTGAATTGATCATCTCGAGATTCCGTCGCGGACCAAGCCATCCGTCCTCCCGCTGACCCTGGAGTGTGGGTTCAATCCACCGCCGGGCCTCAGCGATCATCTCAGGCCTTTCCAGAAGATAAGCCAGATCACCATATCCTTTGAGCCAGTAGGGAACTTCTTCCCAAAAGCTACGATCGCCTTCCCCATGTGGATCCAGCCAGGCATTTCCTTCCGGAGCGAGAAATCGACTCAATTCGTGCAAATGGCCGATGAAGCCGTCGGCCTCCAATTCCAGTTGAGTTTTTAGCCATCCTTCCGCCCTCACAGCCCCCACGGGAAGCTTCACCAGCGGGCTGGGAAGGAGCGGTGGTCGATTCGCCGGATAGTGATGGATTCCCAGCTCCGCAGGCGGGCGGTCAATCACTTTAAACTCGGTTGATACGCGTTCCTGGCCCAAGCTAAGGCCCGCCATGATGCGCGGTAATGTGAGTGCCAAGGTAAGGACGAGAATATGCCGCGGCGTGCTGACCAGCATGTGACATGTCCCCTGCTGAAACTCGAAATTCTAACTTGCCTCACTCACTTGGTATTCCCGGTACTTACATTATCCCAACCCGCGGGCTGGGGCAAGTCCGAGACAATCTAAACCCATCTCCGCTTTCTCCTCCACCCACTTGACCCAGTTTTTTGTGTCGCTCAAAAGAGCCACATCCTGGAAAAGGACTCGTGCGCCACGCGATTCAGCTCGGACGCACCACTTCGGAGCAACCTGATGCGGCGGGACCTCCCTTTTGCGTTCGCTTTCCCCAGTTGGATGGCCCACGGTTTTTAAACAGGCACGATGGGCGTGCCGCTGTAAAGCATTTTTCGGAGGGACCTGCTTGTCAGGTCCGCCTCTGAAGCTGGGATACCCCGTTTTGCATCACCGGGCACGACAAGCGTGTCCCTCCAAAATACTTCGCGGTGCGACGTGCCTGTCATGCCCGTTCTTGAACTCACGCCGAGTGGAAACAACGTCAATGGGCCACGAGCTTGGAACTCGCTCCACGATAGCGACTTCTGTTCTGAGTTCGCGCTTCCAGTACAATAGGACTCGACAAGCGTAAGCATGGCGAGGCTGGGAGCAATTGTTCAAGACACACCTGTAACGGAGGCGTGATTCGATGAGCCAGCGTGACGTGAAGCAATCATGGAACCGTTTGAAGTATTGCCTCATAGGTGCCTTCACACTGGTGATGTGGTTCAGTTCCGGCACACCGGCCTTCCCGGAAAATACGTCGTCACTCAAAAAAATTCGGGTTGATGGGGAGCGGCGGTGTTTTGTGACCGAAGATGGTAAAATCTTCGTTCCGTTCGGCGTGAATTATTTCCGGCCCGGCACCGGTTGGGCTCCGCAGGTCTGGAAGAAATTCGATGCGGCGGCTGTCCGTGAGGATTTCCGCCGCATGAAAGAGTTTGGCGTCAATTGCGTGCGAGTTTTTCTTACCTTTGATTCCTTTTACCGCGAGCCAGGACGGCTTGAGACATTTGGTTTAGAGCGGTGGGAAGAGTTCCTCGCCATCGCCGAGGAATATGGGATCTATGTTCACCCCACCGGGCCGGACCACTGGGAAGGCCTTCCAGCCTGGGCCCGAAAAGACACGATTTCAAATCCGGAGTCGGTTGCGGCGCTTGTCGAATTTTGGAAGCTGTTCGCAGGCCGATATCGCGGACGGCCCGTCATCTTTGCCTACGATTTGCGCAACGAACCGAGCGTGCCATGGGAAAACTCGGAACTTTCACGTCGGTGGGCTGACTTTTTGCATCGAAAATACGGTTCACCTCAAGGGCTGGCAAAAGCCTGGGGAGTCGAGATCACCGAACAGGCCTGGCTCACGCCGCAGGTTCCATCGCTGGACGGTCCACGGCAGGCGATCCTCGATTATCAAAATCTTCGCGAGGAGGTGGCCGACGAATGGACACGGCGCCAGGCTGAGGCGATTAAGAGCGTCGATCAGCAGGCATTGGTGACGGTGGGTCTGATTCAATGGAGCGTGCCGGTGCTGTTGCCAGACTTGCGAAGCTATTCCGCGTTTCGGCCCAGCCGTCAGGCACAGTTGCTGGATTTTCTGGAAGTGCATTTTTATCCACTTGCACGCGGCTTCTATGAGTATCAGAGTGAGGAAGATCGGTTGGCCAATTTGGCCTATGCCGAATCGGTGGTTCGGGAGGTTGCGCGACCGGGGAAGCCCGTTGTGGTGGCCGAGTTCGGCTGGTACGGGGGCGGCAAGCTGACAATCAACAATGGACGGCATCCACCCGCGAGCGAGGAACAACAGGCAACCTGGTGCGCTGAGTTGATCGGTGTTACACGCGGGCTGGCATGTGGGTGGCTGAATTGGGGACTTTACGACCATCCGGAAGCGCGGGACGTCACGCAGTTGACCGGTCTGTTCCGAGTTGATGGAACGCCGAAAGCCTGGGCCCGTAAGTTTCACGAATTAAGCGCGAATATTGCGTCCTCCTGCTGCGTAAAGTGGGCAGAGTGGGAACAGAATCACCCCCGACCGGCGTTTGATTTTGACCGTGCTATCTCCGACCGCAATTATGCCCCCGCGTTCTGCCAAGAATATTTGAAACGCTTCCGCACGACGAAATAACTGTTGAAAAGAAAAGGAAGTTTTGGCAAAGACCTCTTGCCAAGGAGAAGATTTTCCGTGGGTGCGTCGTTGTGATTCAGCCAATGAATTGAGCCTGCGAGAAAAAAACGAGCAGTGCGATAATAGATTTGGCATCGCAAATAAGTCCTTCCCGGAGGGCCGTCTTACACTGTTCCACTGTGGCGATTTCGACACGAAGATCCTCATCCGGTTCCAAATGGGGTGAACCGGGAATAAGATCCCGGGCAAAAAAGAGGGTCATTCGCTCATTGGTTATTCCTGGCGAAACGTAAAACTCAAGGACCTCCTGCCAGATCCTTGCCGAGTATCCCGTTTCCTCGCTGAGTTCGCGTATGGCAGCCGCCTGCGGATGCTCGCCGGGGCGCCGTGTGCCGGCCGGGATCTCGAGCAATTCCCTGTTTATCGCCCAGCGTCGATTTCGCACGAGGACAATCCGCTCATCATCTAAAATCGGCAGAATCGCGACCGCCCCAGGGTGATTCACATAGTAAAGAGATTGTGCGGGTGCCTGCGAAGCTGTTCTTCGCACGATCTGAAACTTCGGTGCTTCAAAAACGATGTCTCCGTCGCTCCAAACGTCCATGAGGCTCTCCGAATGATCGATAGATAAAAGGGGCGACTACGCGAACGATTATTATCGCTTGACACTTCAGGACTATTTTAGAGCGCTGACCGCCACCCGGCATGGCTATTGTCGAAAAACATAAGGCCCCTGCGGGGCGGCAACCCTTCTGGTCCAGCGCTCCCAGCAAGCGCTAACCGGCAAAAAGTTGAATATTAAAAAGCGATTGTTCAGGCAAATTTTGTAATACCCGGAATTGCCGTGGGATAGATGCCATCCGGACCCGGTTTGACAGGTGGATCAATGTCAAAACCATACCGCGGGAGGCTGAACGAACGGGTGGACTGCATGGCTTCTTCCCACGTAATCAATTGGCCCGTATAACACACCATCTGTGCCAAAATACCCAGCATGGTGCTTGTGAACATATAATCGCCATTGTTAATGGGTTTGCCTGCACGAATAGAATCAAACATTTCCTTATGTTCGACGTCATACATGCTAACTTTGGGACCTGTGTACTGCCATTCCACGGCCCCTTCGATACGCGGCTTACTGGGTAAATAGCAGCGTCCCTTGGTGCCGAAGATAATGTCGGAAGTTTCATTGTAACAGCCGGGAATATCGCGGCAGTATCCGAACACGCGCACGCCATTGTCATATTCGAATACGACCGCGTGGTGATCGAACTGGTCGCCATATTTGGGGTCAAGACAGGCCTGTCGGCCACCCAGCCCCCACGCCCGCAGGGGCGGCTTATCGCGAAGGGCCCAGGAAGCTTTGTCCAAGCTGTGAATAAGTTGCTGGCTGGTCTGATCCCCCGATAGCCAATTGAAGTGATACCAGTTCTTAAACTGGTAGTACGCTTCACTCCAGCCGGGCTCACGTGGTCGGACGACATAAGGAGTTGTGATGTAGGTTTCCTGAATGGCCACGATCTCACCAATAACCCCGTCCAGAACGCGTTTCATTGCTTCGCGAACACCGTAGTCGTAACGCCAGCAGAGCCCTGAAACCACAGCCAGATTCTTTTTCTTGGCTTCCTCGCAGGCGGCCATGGCCATTTTGAGACCGGGGACATCGATGGCGTGTGGCTTTTCACAGAAGACATGCTTGCCGGCGTCCACGGCCGCCTTGAGCATCACAGGATGAAAATGGGAGGCGGCGGCAATGATGACAACATCCACATCGGAAGCGATCACTCTTTGGTAGGCATCGAAGCCCACAAAGCAGTGGTCATCATCCACCTGAACCTGGTCCGGATACAAGCTTTTCAAACGTTCCCGCGCACCACGAAGGTGGTCCTCGAAGATATCCGCCATGGCGACCAGTTTGATATCCTTGCCCGCATTCATGGCATTAGCCGCTGCACCGGAGCCGCGTCCACCGCAACCGATCAGACCGACGCGGAAGCCCTCCCTCCCCTCGGCGTGGGCAAATCTTTCGATGGAGATCACGCTCGTCGCTGCTGCCAGGATTCCGGCCTGCTTGAGAAATTCTCTTCGGGACGTGTTTTGTACGGCCAAGGGTTTGTCGCCTGCCATGATCGTTCTCCTCTCTGCGTGGGACTCAAGATGACTCACTTTGAACTGTGCGTCATTGTAAGCTGGGCTGTTGGAAAATCATACCACCATCGTTTCAAGAAAGTGAGGGTCCAGAGGTTGCCAAGGAAATATGGACCGGGGGACATGTTCTCGGAATGTTCAAAGTCCGCGTCTAAGATGAGGAACTCAACAGTTTAACAAACAGGAAGCCGCATCTGTCGAAGTTGCTCGAAAGTTTTCGTACAATACCGGTCGGATCACCGGGGATAGCCGTGTCCCGGACAGAAGCCGGGTAAGTTTTCAATAACCATCCAACCGGCCGAGGTCATTCTGGAAGGGAAAGGGAAAAGACATGATCAAAAACCAAATGTGGTGGCTAGCTGTGGCCGTGTGTCTGCTTCTGGCTTCGGGTTTGCCGAGGGCTTGGGCCGTGGAACTGTGGGTGGGTTCAGCCACCGTTGATATCACACCTCCGCGGCCGGTGGCACTGGAGGGACAATTTCACACGCGAGTCGCGAATCGGGTTGAAACACCTCTGGTTGCGGCAGCGCTGGTGCTGGAATCCCGCGAGAACGGCCAAATGAAGGATCACGCTGTCATGGTGTCTTGCGACCTGGTCGGAATACCGGAGGCGGTCCTTCAAAAAGTGCGAGAGCGGATATCACAAGCTATTCCGCAGATTTCTCCAGAAAAGATCATCCTCAGTGCGACCCACACCCACACGGCACCGGTGGTGACGGAGGGAAAGTACGTCATTCCCGATCACGGCGTCATGACGGTTTCTGAATACGTGGCCTTTTTGGTGGATCGGGTCGCTGAGGCTGTGAAAACGGCCTGGCAAAACCGCCAGGTTGCGCAGCTCGGCTATGGTTTTGGCTATGCGGTGGTGGGACACAATCGGCGGGCGGTTTATGCAGACGGGCATGCCGTCATGTACGGCCGTACAGATGTACCAGACTTTCGCCACCTGGAAAGTGGAACTGATCCGGCGGTGCAAGTTTTGTTCTTTACGGATCGATCCGGAACGTTACTGACCATGGCGATTGAGGTGGCCTGCCCGTCACAGGAGGTTGAAGGTCAATCCACCGTCCACGCAGATTTCTGGCATTTCGTACGGCAAGAGATTTGGCGCCAGTTCGGCCGAAAGGTTGACATCCTGGCGTGGTGCGGGGCAGCGGGAGACCTGTCACCCCATCTCATGTTGCGGAAGGCTGCCGAGGAACGCATGCTGCGGCTGCGTGGCCTCGATTCGCTCCAGGAAATTGCTCGTCGCATCAGCGAGACGGTGATGGATGTTTATAATGTGGCACGGCAGGAGCTTTATCCCGAGGTGCCATTTGAGCACAGGGTATTGAACCTGGACCTGCCGCTGCGCGTGGTGACCGACGAAGAAGCGCGGACGGCGCGGGAAGAGGCTGCCAAGCTCGCTGATAATCCTGCCCTCCGCATGAAGATGCTGTGGCATCAACGCGTCGCCGAACGATACGAGAAACAACAACAGATTGCCCGTGACCAGTGGACAAACTCGTACGAGATTCATGTGTTGCGGATCGGGGATGTTGCTATTGCTACCAATCCCTTTGAACTTTTCGTGGACTTTGGTCTGCAAATTCAGGCCAGAAGCAAAGCCACACAAACGTTCGTGATTCAGCTTGCCGGCGCGGGAACGTATTTGGCGACGGATCGCGCCGTGGCGGGGGGTGGTTACAGTGCCGTCGTGGAGAGCACGGAAGTGAGCCCGGAAGGCGGACAGATTCTGGTGGACCGAACCGTCGAAGCAATCAATGCTCTTTTCGGACAGTGAGGTGTGCCTTGCGAGTCGTAACATGTTCGTTGATGCAGAGGGATTGCGCCAGAAAAGGAACATTTCGGCAAAATACTTGTTGCTGACAGGTGAGGTTACAACAAACTTGACTGCATTGCAAAAGGGTGATGTATGAAGTTCCAACCATCGACATCGTTCTTGCAAAAAGCATCCGCGGCAATTGGGATTTCCTTCGCGTTCCTATTTGGTCTGACTGTTTCCGGTGAGGATCGGGATCAAAAACCCCTCACGCTGACTGTGATCGAGTTGAAGCAGCATGGTCTGGCGATGCTGCTGGAGACTCCGGAAGGTCGGCATTACCTTATTGATACCGGGGGTGGTGGAGACCGGGATACCGTGGCGGCATGCCTCACCGAGCATCATGTGCAACAAATAGAGGGACTCGTGATTTCTCACCCGCACGGCGATCATCAGGGCGGTGTCCCGGCCGTTTTCGATCGCTGGCCGGTGAAAGAGTTGATCGTTTCCCCGTTTGTCCGCAAAGTTCCTGAAAAGCTCAAGACATCCGAGACGGAGTTCTCGCTGGGTCTACAGAAGTTGGCCGAGCAAAAGGGTGCTCGCGTCAGGGAAGTGTCCCAGGGAAGTGGTCTTGAGTGGGGAGCCGATGTGCATGTGGAAGTCCTTTGGCCGCCCGAAGAGCCCTTTTTGACTGCGAATCCCCGGCCGCACGGAACCTACAACAACAATTCACTTGTCTTGAGGGTGCAGTACAAGGACGCGGTATTCCTGCTTCCAGGAGATCTCGGTAACGAAGCGGCGGCCGTGCTGGTGAGAGAATCTCCTGCAAAGCTCAAAGCCCACGTGGTCGTTGTGCCCCATCACGGATTTTTTGGTAATGCCGATTTTGCCAAGGCGGTTCAGGCACAGGTGGCGATCGCTTCATGCATCGTTGACTACCTGGATCATCCCACGCGAAACGTCCCGGGGATTCATGCTGTTGATCTATTTGCACCGGTGGGGACTGGCGTGTATGTCACGCCGTGGCATGGGACGGTGACCGTGTCGACGGATGGAAAATATCTGGCTGTTGAGGCGAGAAAGAACGTCGAACTCGCACCGCTTTCCAATTGAAGTAGAGAGTCAGCGGCTCGCTGGTGCAATCCAAAAGGCCCAAGTCGGGGGATCTGTGCAACCCAATTCTTGACGGTGTCCTGTCGCCCATACCCGGTTTCGTGGGATGGCAAGGTCGGCGACGTTGCTGCGGTCTTTTCAAGCGGCAACCATGTCGAGTGACTCGTTGTGGTTTGCAGGGTGGCGCGTTCTTCACAGCGATCGGGTTGCCATGGTGCAAGTCATTCACTTGTCCGAACTGCTAGAATTCTTGTCGACGTGGGAAGTCGGAGATTCTCCTGCAGTTGAGATTGAAATGGCTTTTTGATGCTGTCAAGCTAACGGTGGCGGAAATCGGCCACTTCGCCGCCAACGTCGCCAACCAGAGGGACTGGGTACCACAGAAGAGTGCGTCGTCGGCAGCCGTGGAAGGAACGCTACCTGTTTGCTCCATCGCGATCCAGGAAAGGAGGTTGGCCATGTCTCGAAGTCGTCGGCAATTCCTTAGTCAAACGGCCGGTCTGGGATTGGTGATTGTTTGTGGGAAGACGGCCGTGAGTGCAGCGGAATCCGGGGAAGACTTGGAAGAGTCGCCGGTACCTGCCGGCGAAGATCTCATGCGCGAGCATGGAGTTCTTAATCGCATCTTGTTGATCTACGAGGCGGCTTTAGCGCGGCTGCCTCAAGCCGGGGAAGACGTCGCGGAGGTCGTGCACGAAGCGGGGACGATTGTCCGGAGTTTCGTGGAGGACTACCATGCCAAACTGGAAGAGAATTACATTTTCCCCGTTCTCGAAAAACATCAACGGTTGACGGATGTCGTGGCTGTGTTGCGTGAACAGCATGCTGTAGGGCGAAAAGTAACAGACAGAATTCTGAAAGTCACTGAAGCGCCTGCCTGGCGGCAGTCGGAGAACCGGCGCAGCTTTGCGAGAGCGTGTCGTGCCTTCATACGAATGTATCGCCCGCACGAATCGCGAGAAGATACGGAGGTCTTTCCGGCTCTTCACCACATCTTGTCTGCCAAGGAACTTGCTGAATTGGGAGAACGATTTGAAGAGGAGGAAGAACGACTGTTCGGGAGCGGCGGCTTCGAAAAGGTGGTTGCCCGGGTGGGCAAGTTGGAAGCCCGAGTGGGAATCAACGATTTGCGGCAGTTTACAGCGCAACTTGATTAGAGCGGGACGTTGTGTCCTGCGGACTGCGGGGAAGTGAAAACAAAACGGAGCGAGACCCCAGTTTTATCTCGGCATGCCACCTGCTACTAAAAATGCAGCGGGCGCTGCGGTTGGTCGTCGGGCAAAGCACTGACCAAGCCGCAAAAAAAGGTCATAGGGCTCTACGGGGCGTCAGAGGAGTTGCACTCCGGCTCGGCCGGGGATAATCTTGTTGCAGGATGCTGGCAAACCGGAATCATTCGCTCCGAGGGGCGTGCTTTTCATGGTGCTTGACAGTTTGCGGGCAGATCGGAACGGCAAATCGGGATTGCGGGATAGACGTGCCCGATGGCCCTGGCTCGCTTTTTCCATACCCCTGGCGAATTTCGCCCATATTTTGGGGATAATACGAAAAAGGGGTGCACGATGCGTCGTTTTCGTCGCCTGTTGGTTCTCCTGGCCCATGGCGACCTGGCCCCGCGGCGCTCCTGTTTGGCAATCAGCTGGCATGGCGTATTGAGGAAATGGGGAAACTTGTAAATGAGCAACCGAATGCTGGATGAGCAGGACTTGCTGGGACCCTTGTTGTCCAAGATCACCTGCCCCCACTGCTGGCACGTTTTTCAGCCTGCGGACACCCTTTGGATTTCGGAACATCCCGATCTTTTGGGCGATCGGCTGCTCGGCCCTCACGTTCCCCAACGATTTCTCCCTAATCGTTTCACTCTTCAGGGTAAAGCTTTGGACAGCCGGGGCATGCCTACTTCGCGACTTGCCTGTCCCCATTGTCACCTGGAAATCCCGCGTGGCATTTTTCATTTGCGGCCGGTGTTTTTTTCCCTGTTGGGAGCTCCAGCCTCGGGAAAGTCCTATTTTCTTACGACGATGATTTGGCGTTTACGGAAACTTCTTCCAGAGAAATTCGGACTGGCTCTCACCGATCTCGACGCCATCCATAATCATCGGCTGCAGGAGTACGAGAATACTCTCTTCCTCAATCGTGATGGTCAGACACCCGTGGAGCTTCCGAAAACCGAAACCACCGGCGACCTCTATAACCTCGTTATGCTCGGGGGTGCACCTGTTCAGTATATAAAACCCTTTTTGTTTTCTATTCAGCCGGTGGGAAAACACCCGCGGGCCAATTTGGGGCTTCGTGGAGGCCGGGCGTTGGTGGTGTATGACAATGCAGGCGAAAGTTTTCTTCCAGGTGCGGATTCCGCGAGAAGCCCGGTCACGCGTCACCTGGCGCTCTCGGCTGCCTGGTTTTTCGTGTTCGACCCCACCCAGGATTTACGATTTCGGCGGGAAGTCAGTCGCATTTCCGACGATCCGCAGGTCCGAATGGACCTCGATCGGCCTGCACGAGAGGTTCCCTACCGTCAGGACGTGATTCTTCGCGAAGCTTGGGAGAGGGTGCTGCGACATCACGAAGCACCCCTTCGCAGGGGCATGCCGCCACTCGTCGTCATCGTGGCCAAGGCAGACTGTTGGGGGCCGCTACTCCCCTGCTGGCCGCTTCCAGAACCGTATCGCATGACAGCTAAAGGGGTTGCAGGAGTGAGTATCGAACGCATCGTGGAGGTCTCCAGTGCCGTACGGTCCTTGATGGAGCAGTACGTGCCGGAAATTGTGGCTGCCGCCGAGACACTGAGCAGGGACGTCATTTACATTCCCGTCAGTGCGACCGGTTGCTCTCCGGAGACTAACGAACGGGGCGAGATCATTGGATTTCTTCCGAGCAAGATTCAGCCCATCTGGGTGGAAACACCCATTCTGTATACGCTCGTGCGATGGATGCCTGGCTTGGTAGGGCGGCTCGTCGGAAGCACTTCTCGGGGGGCTGCCGGATGAGGTGGCACACTTCGGCAAAACCATGCTGGGAAACACGACGCCTGATGCCATGACAGGGAGAAAGTCGGTGAAACACTGAGCGGAGAATCTTGACAATGGCCTGGGAACTCGTGATCACGTCGGCACCCAAGGGGCTAAAGCCCGGCTCAAGCGGTTTTTGCCCGGTGTTGGCTACGCGGGGAATTCCGCCGAATCTTTTGGACCGTCTCGAAGCCCTGAGCGGCTATCGACACCAGGAGATTGGAAGCGGAACGGGGCGTAACCCGGTGGTCTGGAGCCACACGATTGTCCGGCTGGGAACGGAGACCTATCACGTGCTCTCGCGCGTGGCGGACGCTGGGCGGGATTACTCTGGGCGATCCAATAAAGTCGCTCATCATGTGGTGCTGAAACCGGGGGAGTGTCCGCCCGGCGGACCGGCTGCCCTGCTCATGTGCCCGGGGGTGATGCGCGATCACTGGGACGGCCAGGTGGGTTGGTTGGACCGCGAAGTTTCCATTCCTTCAATAACGGCCCAGCCTCAGCCTTGCCTTTCTTGGGCCAAGACATGGGGAGATTCGGGATGGGGCGGAGTTCTCGCTTTTCGGGCGCTTTCACGCCCCGACGATCTGCTCCATTTTATCTATCCTGACGATGTTCCCATGCTCCGGCTTTTCGCTGAGTCACTCGCGCTGTTGCCCGAGGCATTCCGCTGGCGAGTGACTTTCACCACGTATGACTTGGGGCTGGCTGACGTGGCGATTTGCCGATGGCGGGCATGCCCCGCCAGTTCGCCTCAGGCCATTGCCTGGCGAAAAGCCCGTGGTCTGGAAATCTGGGACCTCACAAAGCCGCGAGGGCAGGCTCCTTCGGATGGGGCGGCTCTGGCTGGGCGAGAAGGATGGATCCTCCAGCCCTCTGGGGAACGCGATGGGGGTTCCACATCCCGCGCGGCAACCTCCGACCAGGCGAGAGGCCTTCAGACCGCATCCGCAGGCGCAACAGTTCAACCGCCCGACCTGCCTCCCGTATTGGCCCCTCCGGACAGCGGTGTGTTTCCGCTTGCCGAACGCCAGGGCCCCCCGCCCCTCACTGGTTTCCCGTCGAACAGAGTACCATCGAATCGAGGAAATAAAAGAGGGTTTTGGCTGGGATTCGCAGCCGGTATGGCGTGTATGCTGGTGCTGTCTATCGGAACAGTACTGGGGATCTCGTTCACCCCGGCGGGTAAGGTGCTCAGTGGTATTCCAGGGCTCATTGCGTCTAAGTTCAGCAGCCGAGGAGGTTTCGGCGGAAAAGCAAGTGATCAAGCCGAGAACGCCCCTGAGCCCGGAGAAAAGCCGCCGGCCGCGGGGAACCCTCCCCAAGCTGCTCCCGAAAAGCGGCAACAAATGGCGGGCGGTAAGACGGCTCCATCACCCGATGGCCGACGGACAGAAGGCAGCCCTTCTGATAATAAGGGGAAAGTGTCCGAAAGACCAAACTCGCAAACCGACGGCAAAAATGAGGAAGTTCGCGATAAGAATTCCTCGGCGGCGCCCGGAACTTCGGCTCCAGATAAGCGGAATTCTGCCAGCGAACAACCGCAAGGGCCTTCGGAGTCGAAACCGGAGAAACCGCCCGCACAGCCTGAAAAAGATTCGTCGGCCAATACCACGTTACCCCCTGCCCCGTCATCTGAGACGTCGCAAACCCCAAGAACACCAGTCGCCGACGGCAAACGAGAGAGGGAATTCAACGGCGATCCGAACGAAGCACGCCTGCTCACAAAGCTGGTAGGTGGCCCTGTTAACTCAGTTGAATTGCATGTCGAACCACGCACACATTCGTCCGAGGTGAGCAACGAGCTCGTGGTGGTGCCTGTCGCCCCTCGGCTCGATAGTCGACCCTCTACTGAGTCGCGTATTCGGCTCTATGTCGTGCAGTACTCGGATCGAAATAAGGTGCCGGATGCAGATGTTTTCTATATTCCACCTGACGGTTGGCCCAAGCGGTTTCGACTTGGTTTGAAGGACCAAAAAGAGGTTCCGGCTGTCCCGGGAGGGATTGCCCTTCAGTTGAAAACCGAACACGGCTGGGAAGGAAATATTCCGGAGTACCGGTATCGACGCAGTGATAAAACTCTCGTGATTCTGACCATTGAGGGAAAGGGCAACGGTGTAACCATTCAGACAAAGCCTCCCGATGATGCGAAAGAAGAACTGCGTGAACCGATTCCGGCGAAATTGGGTTTCTGGGTGGAAAAAGGTGCACAGTTGCCACGGCGGGTCTGGGTGACAATGGTGGAGCTGGAAATTTCCCAGTCGAAGTAGCTCGCTGGGAGAACTGGTGCTGATTGGACAATAAGGTGGGCCCGATGGATTACCAAGCGATTGCGGACAAGATTGAACTGGTTCTGGCGTCGCTCTCGAACGTTTCAGACGAGGAACTGCGCGACCTCGCAGAAACCTACGCGAGGGCCTGTCAGGAGGTCAATCAGCGTCTTCAGGACATCCATCATCTCATCAAGGCGGGTGAGCGAAGCGAGGCCATCCGCCGTGCCGATATCGCGCCTCGACTTCTCGATGCCGTCGATGCGTTGGATCTACCCGATCGCGACGCATGGGTGGATATTTGCACCTTGAAGCGACTTCCGCAACCGCCCGAACTTTTGACGCAGTACGTCGCGGAGCTCAATGAGGCATATGAGAGCGAACAGGGGCTGGCGGGGCTTTTGCGACAGCATCGGCTGCTAGCGCTTGCCCGCGCGCCGCTAGCCAAACGTGCGGCGGTGCTCAGACAGCTTGCGGAGGCCGAACCAGAAAACCCGATTTGGGTGGAGGACCTGCAAACACTGGAAAAATTCTGGCTGGATCAGATTTCCCAAGAGATTCAGGAATGCGTAAAGGCGGAGGACCTCTCAGCCCTGGAAGACATTCATAAGGAGCTTGAATCTGGACAGTGGCGCTGTGCTCCGCCAGCGTCCGTGATTTCCCAATGTCGTTCGGCCGTGGAAATGCTCCGCAACAAGGCTTTCCGTCGCGAGATGGAACATCTCGCCACGCTCATTCGTGAGGCCATGGAACGGCGAGATGTGTCTCGCGTGGAAGAACTGCTTCGCGTCTGGCAGGAGCGAGCTGCGACGGCTCCTCAATGGGTGGATTGGGACCTGCAAAACAAGGTGCAGCCTGCGATGCTCCTAGCCAAACAATTGGAGGCCGAACGACAGGCTGAGCGTCGCCGCCGACAGTTGTTCAACCAATTCCAGCAGATGCTCGTGAATCCACCTTCCCGAACGGAGCTGGAAAAGCAATATCTGGCACTCCAAGAGGCGGGGGTGACTCTGCCTCCGGATGTCGAGGAACGCTACGCGGCAGTCATCGATATGTACCGCCGCCGCGCGGCTTTGCGAAGAAATATCCTGCTCGTTGTTATGACGCTGGTCTTTATTGCGGCGGGCGTGATCGTGTGGAAAGTCCAGGCTCAAATCCAGACTAACCAGATCGCCGCGAACGCTGTGGCAGTGGTGGAAGCCTACATCGAAAGCAAACAGTTTGAGGAGGCGGAAAACTACCTAGCGGATCTCGAAGAAAAGCATCCCCAACTGCTGGAACGGCCCGAATTGATCGCCATCAAAACTCGTCTGCAAGAAGCCCATCAGGAAGAGAACTCTCGTCAAAAGAAACTCGCCGATCTTTTGATCATGGTTGAGCGTTCCCTGGAGAGCGTCCCTAATGCCCCTGCGCTCGATCAGGCCACCAGTCTCGCACGGACCCCGGAAGAAAAAGAGCGCGTGGCTGCCCTGAGAACGCAGGCTGAAAAGCGCTGGGCTGCGTTGCGTGCCGAAGCCGAAGAAGAGTTCCGTAAACGAATTAATCAGTTGGAGGAAGATCTCAATCAGATTGTCCACAGCAATAACCTCTCGGTGGAAGAGGAATTACACCAATTGTCACAGTTGGTCGAACGTGTCAACCGTTTGGAATCGGAAAACCGCGATAAGGGCCTATCGTTCGACAGGGAGTTAAATCAACTTCGTGACCGTGCCAGTGCGCGGCTTATGGAGGTGGCCAAGACGTCCAAAAGAGAAAGGGCCGTCCGTGAGTTGTGCTCGGCAGCCGCCCAGGGCACGCAGGCCTATCTGGCAGCCGTTCGAAAAATCGCGGCTGGTGCTGACTCGGTAGGTCTGACCGACCTCACGATGGTCGAAGCAGAGCTTCCACGGCTGGATGCGCTACCTGCATGGAATAATGCGGCAGCATTGTGGAATGATTCGCGAACCGTGTTATCGGCCCAGGCCCGCACAACCTTGCTCGAGCAGATCAACTCCCTCCAGGTCGAGCCGGTTGATGCTTTCCCGCTGAAAATGGAGGAGCGTCAGAGGCTGGAAGCGTATCTCACGATTATTTCCCAGCGCGATCAACTGGCTCTGACAATTGTCCCTGCCCTCAATGAGGAGTGGAAACAGCCCCTTATCAGCGATGCGTGGTTTGTCCAGTTGAAAAACGGGCGGCGGTACTACTCCCGGGAACAACCCGGCAGGCTTATCAAGGTGGTGCGGAGCCTAAAATCCGATAAAGATGAAGAATTGCCCATCGTACAAAGTATGGTGGAGTATCAAGGACGTGCTCCGCATACGGTGCTGTACAACCGCGTTGAAAAGGCCTTGGCGGACTGGAGTGCCAGATCCTGGGAGGCATCCGCCGACACGGTTTTATCCGAGATTATTCGTTTTTCACGCAAGGAGCCGCCCGAACTTCCCGAGCTTCCCCTCCTCTTTCACCTGTTTTGGGAGACACTAACTGTCGCCAAAAGTGGCGATGTGGGCTGGCAGGTTTTTTGGAACACGTGGCAGGATACGCTCCAAAAGCTGCGAGATCAATATCCTGCCAATTACGACTGGCCGCGTGTGGCCCAGGACAATAGCAGCAGAAACTTTGATGACCTGCGTGCATTTTTCAACAAACTGCCGTCGCCCGAAGAGGTTCTGAAACAGGTGGCCAGTACACGGCAGGAGTACCGTGGGATCCCCTGGCCGAGATTGGAATGGGTGGGCATCGTGATTGAGGATGACCAGCGGGTTTGGTATGTCCGTGGTATTCGCGGTGAAATCGTTCAGGATGGAGCACCACTCTTTATTCTTGAGGCCCCACCGGGTGGGAAGGGGCTTTTTTTACAGCGGATCGGGATGTGGCAGGGCCAGCGGGGAGTGGTCCAAAAAGCAGGCTCCTTGCGATTGTATAATGGACGGCCAGTCGTGGCGTTTGTGCCTCCGGCCCACAACTAAACCGCGCCGGCACGGAAAATACCAGGTGGTTTGCCAACCATTGTGCCAGTAGGCTGGTTTGGGAGAAGTCGTCGATGAGTTCATCTCCTCAGGACCTCCAGATCCACGTACGGTTTCGAGGAAACGTCTTCGGCCCCTTCACGCCGGATGAACTCCGTGATCTGATCCGTCGTGGTCGGTCAGCTTCCACCTGGCAAATATCCCTGGACAAACAGACCTGGCGTCCGATCACCGAACTGGAGGCTCTGATACGAAGTGCTTGTCTGCCCTTGCAGTTGGACACAGATGACCTCCCCGGAAGCATTGACGATGTGAGCGCACCTGTCGGGGTGCCGCTTTCTGTACCGGGACAACCGTCGAGTGGTCATGAAACTCAAGCCGGAACAATTTCCACGGGGGGCACGGCCGAAGCGCTTTGGTACTATGCGGACGGTGAACAGCGAGTGGGGCCTGTTCCAGAGAGCCGCGTTATTGCCCTGATTCGGGAGGGCGTGCTCAAACCGAGTACGCTCGTTTGGACGGTGAACATGGAAACCTGGCGGCCGGTATCGGAAACCCGGCTCAGAAGAGCGCTTCCAGAAGTGGTCACCGTCAATCGACAGCCGGGCCCCAGCTTTGCCAGAGAAACGGCTGCACCGCCGTTGCTGCCCATCCGGCGCATGTCGATGAGTTTGAATCGTGATCGTTTGGAGTTTGGACTCATCGCGCTGGCGTCTGTTGCTGGGGTGAGCATGGTATTGAAGCTCCTCCTGTTACCTGTCAGTGGTGGTGGTCTTCACCAGCTGGTCGAACTCACTGAATGTGGCGTGCTGGCGAGCCTGATTCTGGTCGCGCTCGCCGGTCGGGCGTGGCTGAAAGAAGCATTCGCCACAGAAACCGACCTGAATGATCTCACGCCACCAGATCTGCAGCACCAGACACAGGTTCCTCCTGACGTTCCGCCGTAGTCACGCCATCGTCTCTGGATCGCTTCGAGACTGAGTGAATCACAGCGGCGCCAAAGAGAGCTTTGACTGACCGCAAGGCGATCAAACCGGATTGCAATCAACGGGCTGGAATGGGGATCTCAATCTCGGCCAAGTCGTATCCGGCCCAGGTCTGATGAGCGGCTCGCTGATAGGCGTGGACTCTCACAGCTCGTGCGATCCGCGGCGCAAATCGGACCCGATGAGTGGCCTTCCATGGTTGCCACGGTAAATCTTCGAGTAGGCTCACCGTCTCCCACGATCGCTCGCTATCGTCCGGGGCCGATCTGCTGATTTCCACGGCAAACTTTGCCGGGTGGATTTTCCATCCCCAAATCAAATTCACCTGTGAAATCTCCACGGGAGAGCCAAGGTCCACCTCGATCCAGGCATCTTCGGCATCCTTGGCTGCATGCCATCCCGAATAATAACTTCCGTCAACCGCCGCCTCGGGATTCGTGCCGGAAGAGGCACGCACAGACCGACTCCGTGCAGCGTTGCGAACCCCCACGGCAATGTGGATTCGGTTGGAGAGGTTTTGTTTGCCCGCGGCGTCGTAGGCCCGAGCAGTTAGCTCGAATGTGCCGTGCAGGTCGCCAGGCCAGGTCCACGAGAAATCTCGCGGGGGGTGGCGTATCTCAGCGACGACCTTGTCGTCCACCAAGAATTGAAGGAGATCCACCGGGCTACCTCTGCCAGCGACGAAGCCCTCGATGACCGGCACGGAGTTTGGAAACCACGCACCACCGTCGTCGGCGGGACGTAGAATTCCCAACTCAGGGGCGTAGCTGGCATCGTCAAAAAGGGGTAGTTCGTCCAGTGTTATGACCTGGGGATGACCCATCGTGAACCGGGCCCAATCCACCGAACGCCGCGGGTGCGGACATCCCCACCACGGTAGCGCGTAGAGCCAGCAGGGGGTCTTCCCGGCCACCATTTTATCAGGATTGGGGATCGCGTCACATTCACACAGGGCCAACGTTTTCCCGGGACAGATTTCTTCCATCGCGCGGAAGTAATCCCAATAGGGTGTTTCATCCTGCTGCAGATCAACTCCGTAGATGTCGATCCCCGCAATGTCGACGTACTGATCTCCGGGATAAAACCGGCGGCGCCATTCTGGTGGTTTCTTTTTCAGGTCGCCCACCCCGGCACTGTACACCCAGATGAGGTTGTTGAGCTTGCGCTCTTCAGTGAAGTAGCGAAACATCACACGCCATAGTTCTGCAGTGTTCTCGGGGTGCTGCAGATCCGTCCACCAGAACCAGCCGCCGTCGATTTCGTGGAGCGGCCGCCACAAAACAACGATGCCGGCCTGTTGAAGCTTTTCCAACACGTCCGCCGTTTTGGAAAGTTCTCTCATGAGGGTGTCGTGCTCGGGCGTTCCCGGCTTGAGAAGTTGGTCCAAGACGACAGGAGTTTTTCGCTCGCGGGTCCACGCTGAATCCCCGCCAAAAAACCAGTGCCAGTGGAGTGTCAAAATGTAACCGTGCCTCTGCACGTGGGCGATAACCTCATCTACATCTCCTAACCACTGGATGTCTCGGCCCCAAATGGCCGCGTGCCGCCCGGTCTGCTGGTAATCGTCCGGGGTGTGCGGATAAACGTTGTACCCGGCGAGGATTTGCTTGCCATAAATAGTGCGAAAATACAGGAGAAGCTGTTGCCCTTTTTGACAAAGATGCGGATTTGCGAATTCGCCTCCGGAGACGGTTCCCGCCAGGGCCACGGAACCGACCGCCATAAGGAGCCATCTCCGTAAGATGCACGTGCCAGACATGGTTGTCACCTCATTCGGGATTTTCGGGCGTCAATTTTGTTGCGATGATTTAGGCGTGGGCTGGTGTGAGGGCTTCAAAATTTGGCACTTAGCAGTGATGGCCTGCCCGCGTGGGTCATTGTGCCACGTCAATTCAAGCTTGGCAAGAATCTTTCCCCGGCCCATCCGCCTGTTTTTCAATGATGTGCAACTGGCCTAGAGATGAATGTCTTGTTGGGGACAAATGATGAATTGCTCCTACCCGAATGATTTGGCCGGGTTCCGAATCTTGCACGGGGGATCCATAACTCGCCACCAACGCATGACCTGGGATGAATCCGGAGTTCTCTTGTCGAAAAACAACTCCTCGGGTAGTATCACAGTTTTACGGGTGGCGAGAGGGACGCACCCCAGGTGCCATTTTGCGCTGGCGAGTGGGTTTTGCGGGCGGTGGGCCGGCATTTGCTGGTGCGCTCCATGGTTCTTTGTGGTGGCGAGAGTCGGGAATAGTCGCCTCAAAAAGATGAGCAATGTGCCAGAGGTCGTCATAACAGGTCTGGGAGTTGTCAGCCCGATCGGAACGGGATGTGACGAGTTTTGGCACTCTCTATCCGAAGGCCGATCAGGGATTCGGCGGATTCCGGCACTTAACGGGCAGCCTTTTCCGTTTGCAATTGGGGGGCAGATAGTCAACTTCGACGCCACCGATAAGATTCGTCCCCGCAAGGCGCTGAAGGTGATGAGCCGAGACATTCAGCTCGCCTTCGTGGCGGCTGATATGGCCCTGCAAGAGGCTGGAATTGCAGCGTCGGGTGTGTCGCCGGAGCGGTTCGGCATTGTATTTGGGGCAGACCTCATTCCGTGCGAACTGGACGAAATTGCCAATGCGATCCGTAGTTGCATGGTCGATGGCCGATTTGATTTTAGTTTGTGGGGAACGCGGGCACTCTCGGAGCTATATCCCCTCTGGCTTCTGAAATACCTTCCCAATATGCCCGCGTGCCACATTGGAATTGCGTACGATGCCCGCGGGCCAAATAATTCGCTGACTCTCGCAGAGGTTTCCAGCCTGGCTGCGATCACGGAGGCTGTGCGTGTGATCCAGCGGGGGGATGCCGACGTCATGGTGGCTGGAGGAACCGGCTGTCGGATTCATCCCGCAGTTTGGGTGAGAACCGGAGCGTATCAACTCTCCAGCCGCGTCGACCAGCCTGAACGGGCATGTCGGCCGTTCGATTTGGATCGTGACGGAATGGTGCACGGCGAGGGTGCCGGAGCGGTGGTACTCGAAAGCCGAAAGCACGCCGAGGCCCGTGGCGCACCAATTTTGGCAAGAGTCCTTGGATTTGCCTGTGCATTCGAGGCTCGGCGGCCTGATCAGCCCTGGTCTGGAGAAGCCATCAAAAGGGCGATCCGCGATGCGCTTCGGATGGCGGAGTTGAAACCGCACGATGTGGGGCACGTTAACGCCCACGGACTGTCCACAGTGGAAGATGACATCGCTGAAGCCCGCGCGATCCGCTCCGAACTTGGCGATGTAGCGGTGACAGCCCCAAAAAGTTTTTTTGGCAACCTTGCAGCGGGAACCGGGGCCGTGGAATTAGCAGTCTCTCTCCTGGCGTTCAGGCACGGACAGGTGCCCATCACGCTCAACTGTGAACGGCCTGATCCGCGGTGCCCCATCAACGTTGTCAATAAGGCGCCTGTGCCGGCAGCACCGCCGGTGGCCGTTGTCCTCAACCACTCACGCATCGGGCAGGCCGTGGCCCTGGTCGTTGCGGGGCCGTGAAGTGGCCAGCCAACATGTTCAGGCAAACGTGCGGCGCACTTGACGTCGGGGTATCATACTATATCCAGAGTAAAGTGTGCATAAGGATCGACGAAGCCTCAAGCGAAAGAGCGAGGAGACTATGAGTGCGCTGGTAGGAATCTTGATGGGAAGTGACAGCGATTGGCCACACGTCAAAGCGGCGGCCGATGTTCTGAAAGAGTTCGGGGTCCCATTCGAGGCCCACGTCATGAGTGCCCATCGCACGCCCGACAAAGTGGCCCAGTATGCTGCGCAGGCTGAATCGCGTGGGATCAAAGTCATTCTTGCGGCAGCAGGTGGGGCGGCGCACTTAGCCGGGGTCGTTGCGGCACATACCACACTTCCGGTTATTGGCATTCCAGTGCCCACCAATTTAGCTGGTGGGTTGGATTCGCTCCTGTCGATGGTCCAGATGCCGGGGGACATCCCGGTGGCTACCGTTGGAGTTGGGAGCGGCGGGCCGCGGAATGCGGGGCTTCTGGCCATTTCAGTCCTCGCACTTTCCGATTCGAAACTGGCAGAAAAGTTGAAAGATTTCCGAAAGCGACTGGTGGAAAAAGTTGCGGCGAGGGATCAGGCACTGCAGACCAAGATCAATGAGGAATGAGGAGCAAAAGGTGAGATCGCGCGGGCAGCCAGCGGCGGTGATACCAGTTTTGGATTTGAGGAAAGAGAGGCACCCCGGCTAGCGGTATGACAAAAGAAGTGGTCACGCTCGAGTGGATCGGTGACGTTGACGGGAGCCTACGGATATTGGATCAAACGCGGCTACCCCGGGAAGTAGTCTATCGGGAATGCCACGACGAACGCGCCGTTTGGGAAGCGATTAAGACGCTTCAGGTGCGTGGGGCTCCGGCCATCGGTATCGCCGCTGCCTACGGGGTGTGCTTGGGAATCAAATCTGCGCCTGATGACGAGCAAGCTTTTTTCCAGCGGCTGGACGAGGTCGCATCGTATCTTGCATCGTCTCGCCCTACGGCGGTCAACCTTTTTTGGGCGCTCGATCGCATGCGTCGCCGGGCGGAGACTCTTCGGGGACAGCCGCTGGACCTGATTCGCAAGGCATTGCTGGAAGAGGTACGTGCTATTCACGAAGAAGATCGTGCATTATGCCACGCGATCGGGCGATGGGGGGAAAGCCTTATCGAAGATAGATCAGGGATCTTGACGCACTGCAATGCCGGCGGCCTGGCTACCGCAGAGTATGGCACGGCCCTGGCTGTCATCTACGAGGCGGTTGCGAAAGGAAAACGCGTCCACGTCTTTGCCGATGAAACCCGTCCGCTTCTTCAGGGCGCACGGCTAACAGCGTGGGAGCTCAAGGCACACGGCATTCCGGTCACCCTGATTTGCGACAATATGGCAGCGGAAGTCATGAAGGAAGGAAAAGTGCAGGCAGTCATTGTCGGGGCGGACCGAATCGCTGCCAATGGGGATACCGCCAACAAAATTGGCACCTACGGTCTGGCTATTCTGGCTCGGTATCACCGCATTCCCTTCTATGTCGCTGCGCCCAGTTCGACATTTGATCTGCAGCTCTCGCATGGCGGGCTGATCCCGATCGAACAGCGCGATCCTCGAGAAGTCACGTCTCCGTTCGGAATTCCAATCGCTCCTGAAGGTATCGACGTTTACAATCCCGCTTTCGACGTGACACCGGCTGAGCTCATCACGGCGATCATCTGTGAGAAAGGCGTCATCCGGCCCGTTAACAAGGAGACCATTGCCGCAATATTGGGTCGGGCTCTCGCCGGCCCCGAGCGGGCACAGACCGTAGTGAAATAGTATTCGAAGTGAAGTAGTTTCCGAATGACTTGTTTTGGCCTGATCGAACTTCCCACTGGCTCATCGCGATTGTGGGGAAGATGCAGCGGCGGGTTGCGAGATTGCGATGCGACCTGTCTTTTCGGTGACTTGTCGAAGCCGTTCGGCCAGGGCCTTGGTGAGCGACGCTGGTGAAAACCGCCACCGCCAGTTGTTGGAGGGAGTTCCAGGGATGTTCATGCGCGCGTCTGAACCGAGTCCCAGAACATCCTGAAGAGGCACAATGGCAATCTCGGAGCGGGATTGAAAAGCCAGTTCGATCATATCCCAACTGATGCTGTCAGGCTCTGCACGGCAATATTGGCGGAGACGGGCCAGGAGCGCTGGGTCTCCCCTCACCTCATGCTGGAACCAACCCAAACTCGTGTCATTATCGTGGGTTCCCGAGTACATGACGGTGTCAGGGGCCACTTTATCGGGGAGAAATTGATCGACCTTCGCGGGGCCAAACGCAAATTGGAGCACAGCCATGCCCGGAAATCCGAACATTCTCCGAAGGGCGATAACGTCTGGTGTGATATGGCCGAGGTCTTCGGCGACGATCGGGAGGGTTCGCGTGTTGGCCGCGGTTTCTCGCCATGGGCCTTCCCAGGATTTGAGGAGGACTTCGAAGAAGTGGGCCCCCGGGCCTGGGACCCATTTTCCATGTTCCGCCGTCGGATGCCCGGCCGGGACAGACCAGTACGCTGCAAACCCCCTAAAATGGTCAACTCTTGCCAGGTCAACACGTTCGAAAACGGAGTGAAACCGTTCGATCCACCAGCGATAACCGTCCCGGCAGAGAATATCCCACCGATAAACGGGATTGCCCCACAACTGGCCCGTGGCATTGAAATAGTCGGGTGGAACACCGGCGACTTCAATCGGGCGGTAATCGTCATCGAGGAAAAAGTACTGCGGATGGGCCCAGACATCGGCACTGTGGTAAGACACGTAGATCGGCACATCTCCGAATATTTTTATGCCATGAGTGGCTGCGTAGCGGTGCAGGGCGTCCCACTGGCGGCAAAACAAAAACTGCACAAAACAGTGAAAGCGATAATTTTTCTGCAAAACCTCAGGGAGATCTTTGCCGAGAGGATCAAATTCTCCTCTCCGCAGCATTTCCAGGGGTATTCCGGGCGCCTTTAAGTGCCACTCCGCCCAGGGAATTCCGGGAAACATCTCTGCCAGCGACTGGTAAGCGGCGTAGACTTTGAGCCACCACGCCTCTTCACTGCAAAATCGGGCAAAGTGTTCCCACAAGGGGTGATTCCCCTCGGACCGGTCGAAACCGCTCATTGAAAAGGCGTGCTGGAGGAGTTTTCGTTTCGCATTCGCGACGGTCTGGTAATGTACGGGGCTATCGACGGCCGCGCGGGGAATTTCACCGTCATTCAAAGCGGAGAGGGGGAGCAACCCCTCTTCGACCAGCAGCTCGGGGGAGATGAGCAATTCGTTGCCGGCAAAGGCCGAGACCGAACTGTACGGTGAGCCGTAGCCGTCCACAGGACCAAGCGGGAGAATTTGCCAGTAACGCTGACCCGCCTCGACGAGCCAATCGATGAAGGCGTACGCGCTGGGACCAAGATCGCCGATGCCATACTGGCTGGGTAGCGATGTCGGATGCAGGAGGATGCCGCTTTCCCTCATAAAAAACCTTCACAATCCGTGCTGGAAGAATCGTCCTACAGTCGGCCCCGTCTCGTAGCGCGATGGTTTTTTTCCTGCCGAGCCGAGAATAACCGGCAGTGACGCTCGCCCATTGGTGACCGCTCTCTGCTGAAACGCACGTTCGGACCTTACGCTCATTGTAGGACAGTCAGGAAATTTCGACACCCTCTGGATTCTGCCGTCTGGCAAGATTTCGCAAATGCTCAACCGGGATTGTACGTGGCGCCCGGGCCGGAACGAATCAAGAATTAGCATTACGAATGGGAGTTTCGCGATTATCGCCACGTTGAGCCCAGACTGTAACGTCGGATGGCCGTTTTTCTCAACCCAGGTCACGCCAAAAGCTGGTTGCCGAAAAAGGAGCTGGGATTCCGCTTCGGGGACCGACTGGCCGTCGGAGGAACGTGCCGTTATAATTATTAAAGTGATCAATTAAGTGATTTATGTTTGCTGAACTGTCGTGAGTCGAAGGACTGGAAAAAGATCAGGGGAAAAGGAATGGTGCGGCGGGCCTTATCGCTTGATTAGAGGAAAGACGAAGTGCTATGACCGGCGGGGAAGTTATGATGAAGGTAAGTTTTCCAGTTGACCGGAGTGTGTTTCCGGAATCGGGTGAATGTACTGTGCGGGGTGAGACTTGAGCCAGCTGATTATCCGGACCGGAAGTACCATTTATGTCATCTAAACCAGAATTGATGGAACGGATGTGAACGGACATGCTCGAGTTTGGCGCCGCCATTAGCCTAATCGTTGTCGGGTTGATTTTTGTCCTGCTGGCGACCACTCGGCTTGCCCCGGATGTGGTCCTGATGGGGGGGCTAACGATCCTTTTGTTGACCGGCTGTGTCACCAGTCAGGAGGCCCTCCAGGGGTTCTCCAACGAAGGAATGATAACAATCGCGGTGCTTTTTGTGGTTGGGGCGGGACTTGTTGAAACGGGGGCGGTTTCCGCACTGGCCGATACCCTTTTCGGCCGCGCCAAATCGGTCACAGGGGCCATCGCACGGGTGATGATCCCCACGACAGCGCTCAGCGCGTTTATCAACAACACGCCGGTCGTCAGTATGCTGATTCCCGCAATCAACGACTGGGCAAGGCAAAACCGAATTCCCCCGTCCAAACTGCTGCTGCCGCTGAGTTACGCGGCCATTCTGGGGGGCACGTGCACTCTGATTGGCACGAGCACGAATTTGGTCGTCAACGGACTTCTCATTCGGGCTTATGACCAGGGCCAGTTAGCCTGGGCACCTCACGTGACGCGGGGACTAGGGATGTTCGATCCCACATGGGTGGGCCTACCTATAGCAGTGGCGGGAATCGCTTTTGTACTGATAAGCCATCGGTGGTTGCTACCGGCACGCGATCCGATCACACCGATCCGTGAGGATCCCAAGCAGTACACTACGGAGATGCTCGTGGAGCCAGGCAGTCCGTTGGTCGGCAAAACGATTGAAGAGGCGGGGTTGCGTCATCTGCCGGGACTTTATCTGGCCGAGATCAATCGGGATGGGCAGGTTCTTCCAGCGGTTTCTCCGCAGGAACGCCTGCGGGCGAACGACCGACTGATCTTTGTGGGAGTGGTGGAATCGGTCCGTGATCTTCAGCGGATTCGCGGTCTGGTGCCCGCCACGAATCAGGTGTTTAAACTCGACGCACCCCGTTCGCAGCGCTGCCTTATCGAGGCTGTCATCAGCGAACGCTGTCCAATCGTTGGAAAAAGCATTCGCGACGGCCGATTCCGCTCGCGGTATAACGCAGTGGTCATCGGGGTTGCTCGGGAGGGGGAACGCTTGCAAGGCAAAATTGGCGATATCGTTCTCCGCCGCGGCGATACGGTGTTGTTAGAAGCGCATCCCTCGTTTGTGGAAATCCATCGGCACAGTCGAGATTTTTATCTCATCAGCCGCCTGGAGGATTCCAAACCTCCACGTTTTGAGAAGTCAAAAACAGCTCTTCTGATCCTCGCGGCGATGGTGCTCGTGGTCACTGTGAGCGAGTCCTTTGGCGACCTGGGTTTGAAAATCGGGTCATGGGAGCTGGTCTTCGGAAAGATAACGATGCTGAAAGGGGCCCTTCTGGCGGCAGCCGCCATGCTGGCTTTTCAGTGCTGCACTTTAAGCGAAGCTCGACGGGCGATTGACTGGCAGGTTCTCGTGGCCATTGGAGCAGCTTTTGGTATCGGGACCGCCCTGGAACGCACTGGTGCAGCGGCCTTTGTCGCTCACCATCTCATTCACTGGGTGGGACAGAACCCGCGTTTAACGCTGTTGGCGATCCACGCTATCACATCGCTCACAACGGAATTGGTGACCAACAATGCAGCCGCTGCGCTGATGTTCCCTTTCGCACTCGCCACAGCCCAGGAGTTGCAGGTCAATCCTATGCCGTTCGTGATCAGCGTCCTCACGGCGGCCTCCGCATCATTTGCGACTCCTCTTGGCTATCAAACCAATTTGATGGTCTATGGACCCGGGGGCTATCGGTTCACGGACTACCTGAAGATTGGTATTCCCATGAACATACTCGTGACAGTGCTCACTGTTACACTCGCCCCGCTCATTTGGCCTTTTCACCGGTGATTCCTGATTTTTGAATCGCAAAGAGAGCGGCTTAAGTGGAGCATGGCGACACGTCCGCGGCAGAAACTTGATCCGTCAGTTCCCTGCAGCGCGGACGGGAATCCACTTCGGCGATGAAAGGGATGGATCGCTGGGTCATTCCCGATTTCGCGAGGACCTGTGAGACGCCAAAGTCCCGATGTTGTGCGGGGGCAATTCATGAATTGCCCCGTCGTTTCAATAGCAATTGAGCTGAGCAGACGGAATCGAGTCGGTGAGGTGGATCATCCATTGCACAAGTGAGGACCTCATAGTGAGGCGTTTCCGGTTGAATCCGTCTCGGGCAAGTCCTGATTCTGGTCGGTGCCCCTTCCCACTGGCAGATGAAAAGTGGGGATGAATCACGAGGGTGGAAGTTGCTGTTTCTTGGCCATCAGGCTACACTGGGCACACAAACGACGGGAAATCGGCTCAAGGTTCACCCACAACGACGTACTCTGAGGAAGGTGATCGCCATGAAGACGCGGTACTCGTTACTCTTTGTGTTCGTTGTCGGACTGACGAACTCCGTTACTTTTGCTGAATTGCCACCGGTGAATTACGACGAGAACAAGGTGCCTTCCTACACGCTGCCAGACCCTTTGATGTGCGAGGACGGCACGCGGGTGAGCGACCCGAGCACGTGGTTTTCAAAGCGTCGCCCAGAGCTTCTGCGACTGTTTGAAACACACGTATATGGGAAGGCACCAGGAAGACCCGAGGGGATGTGGTTTGAAGTCCGCGACGTCGACCCCAATGCGTTGGGAGGAAAAGCCATTCGAAAGCAGGTCACGATCCACTTCACACCAAAAGGACAGGATGGCCCTATGGTGGACGTTCTTTTCTACCTACCTAAGGATGCTCCGCGGCCGCTGCCCGTTTTCCTGGGGCTGAATTTTCGCGGCAATCAGGCGATCCACAACGATCCGGGGATTTTTATCTGTCGAAGCTGGGTTCGTGACGGACCGGGCGTCGTGGACCACAAAGCGACGGAAGCCACTCGGGGAACGGCCAGCAGCCGCTGGCCGGTTGAGATGATTCTCTCCCACGGCTACGCATTGGCAACGGCCTATTATGGCGACATTGACCCCGACTTCGATGATGGATTTCAAAATGGAGTTCATCCCCTGTTTTATAGGCCAGGTCAAACCCAGCCGGATCCGGATCAATGGGGATCTATCGGTGCGTGGGCCTGGGGTTTAAGCAGGATCATGGATCTCATCGAGACAGATCCGGAGCTTGACAAAACAAAAGTGGCAGTGATGGGACATTCCCGACTGGGCAAAACGGCACTCTGGGCGGGGGCACAGGATACGCGGTTTGCGATCGTCATCTCGAATAATTCTGGCTGCGGTGGCGCTGCCCTGAGTCGTCGACACTTTGGAGAAACTGTGGCCAGAATCAACACCGCATTTCCCCACTGGTTCTGTGAAAACTTCAAGAAATACAACGAGAACGAGGCGGCCCTCCCTGTCGATCAGCACGAGTTGATTGCTTTGATCGCTCCCCGCCCCGTTTATGTGGCGAGCGCTACCGAAGATCTGTGGGCCGATCCTCGCGGCGAGTTCCTGGCTGCAAAAGCTGCCGATCCCGTTTACCGGCTACTGGGGACAGAGGGACTCCCTGCCGATGAGATGCCGCCCCCCGATCACCCTGTCATGGGCCAGATTGGTTACCACATCCGCACGGGCAAGCACGACGTCACGCCCTACGACTGGGAACAGTACATCAAGTTTGCTGATAAACACTTCGGTCGTGCGACTCCCGGGAAGTAACCGGCCAAAGCCAATCAGCCCTGAATATAGTCCTTCATAAAACGATTCTCCATCGCAAGCTGCTCCAACTGGGCCTTAACAGCATCGCCGATGGAGATAATTCCGACCAATCGGCCATCCACCACCACCGGCAAATGACGAATGCGGTTGTTGGTCATAAGCTGCATGGCCTGCTCGACGGAGTAGTCCGGATGGGCTACGGTCAGGTTGCGGGACATCACCTCTTCCACCCGCACGGAGCGCAGCGGGTGATCCGAGAAAGCGCAGCGGCGAAGGATATCACGCTCGGTGATGATGCCCAGGATTTCCTCGCGGCCCTCGCCAGGATCACGCCGACAGACCACGAGGGCACCGATGTTATGCTGGACGAGTTCTTCCACCACGTCCTGAAGAGTGGCCTCGGGGTGAATGGTATAAACGTGGCTACCTTTGGCCGCAAGAATTTCCTTCAGTGTCATGGACATTCACTCCGCTCGCTGAGGCTTTTCGTTAACCGTTTCGCTATAGCAAGTGTGTCAGTGTCGCTACCATTCTAGCCCGAAAAAATTGTACGGAACAATAGATCGACGCGTCGAGAACAACTCCGGGCGAAAGGGCCGGGGGCCTCCGTGTTGACACGGAAACGGTTTGTTGTAAACTTGCCAAATGTTGCAAGTACTGGCTCGCTTACTAAGAAGGAGCAAAAAATGGCGTACACCCTAGGATTTGCTGGTGGTGGACGAATCGCGCGGATTATGCTTGGAGGCTGGGTCCGGAACGGGGCTGCGATCACCCGCGTTAAGTTTGCGGAACCGGACGACAGTGCCGCGGAGCTGCTTTTGTCCCGTGTGCCTGGCCCCCTTGAAAGGGTTTCTCGGGTATCAGAGCTCGTTGACTGCGAGTTTATCTTTCTGGCTGTCCATCCACCGGCGATTCCCACGGTTACCGCGGAGCTTTCCGGTAAACTGAAGCCAGAATCGGTCGTCGTTTCATTGGCTCCCAAAGTTACGATCAGTCAGCTTCAGCGCCAGCTGGGGGGATTTCCGAACGTTGCTCGGGTCATTCCAAACGCACCTTCTCTTGTGGGAATGGGCTACAACCCGGTCTGCCTCGCCAAGGGATTCCCGGATGCTCATATGGTCCGCCTGATGAGCCTCCTGCAAATCCTGGGGAAAGCGCCGTTCGTGTCAGAATCGCATCTGGAGTTGTATGCACTTCTCACCGGAATGGGCCCGACGTACTTCTGGCCCCAGTTCTATGAACTTCGATCCATTCTGACAAATCTCGGTTTGCCACCTCACTATTTCGAGACAGCCATGGATCAGATGCTGCTGGGAACTCTTGCTGTGATGGAACAATCGTCTCTGTCAGAATCGGATGTGCTGGACCTGATTCCTGTGAAACCGCTTGCTGAGATCGAAGGCACGCTTCGCCAGGCTTATCGAGACAAATTGCTGGCGATTTACGAAAAGATTCGACCGGTCGCCGAAAGTTAAAATCCATCATCCGCCGCAGCCACCTCCGGGGGCCTTGACCGCTTTCAGGAGGCGAATTTTGGGGGTGAATTGACGAAGAGTCACAGACTTTTGATCTGGCCGCGACACGTCAATGTCGGTCCCGGGGGTGCCGGGAATATTCAGGCCAACGGGCACGGCGCCGGTCGGACATTGCCGCAGTTTGATGAATGCCTCGGCGTAGCGAAAGTGCTCGTCTCCCTGCGACCCGAATTCCGGCCCCGGAACGTTGAGATTGCCGGCGAAGTACACATCGCACCAGCGGTTAACGCCTCCGGCCAGAATGTACGCGTTAATGTTGCGGGAAACGGCCAGGTGCTTCCAAGCCTCGATGGCATCCCGCTCGTCATTAGACATGACCACGACGACCTGTTCCGCTGTTAACCGGGGACGCCAGAACCGATCGATCTCCTCGATTGTCGCATGGATCGCGTCTTTCAAATGAAAAAGGTTGTAATCCGATTCGCTTCGAACGTCGAGCAGGATTCTGTCCACCTGGTTGTTGTACATGAGGTCCAAAAGTTCGGCCGGATCAATGAACACCCTGCGCGATTGAATGGCTGCGTCAAGTCGTGCCTTTTGCAGAGCGATTTTTCGCTCGGCGTCTGGCTGGCCAATGACCACCGCGACCAGTGCCAGGACGAGGCCCGCCGTAACAAACGCGCGTAATACGACCGGAGAATTAGCCACACCGGGCACGGGTGGTTTGGCCCACGGAAACCGCTTCTCCGCCCATTCCGCCCCGGCAAAAGCCCCCACGGCCATGAGGAAAACCGCGAGCACAATCGGCCCGGCATCAAGCCCGAGCCACTCAAAGATTGTCACCCGTCCCATCGCGCCGGTGACAGTCCAGAATTCTTTCACATAAGGAGACGTTAGTCCAAAAAGGAAGATGCCTGCCGCCACACCGGCGAGGAAGGCCAGGCCATCGAGCTTCAATGTCGCGGAAGAGACAAGCGATGTTCCAGGACAGTAGCCGCCAATAATAAATCCAATACCCAGTGCTAACCCTCCAGCAACTGATGCGGCCAAATATGTAGGGGGAACGAAGATCTGTTCGAAGTCGATCCAACCGATGGCAGACCCAGCAAACACCAGGAGCATCGCCGTCACAATAGCGGAGAACATCACCTTCAAAACACGCATGTCGGAAAGATAGAACTGCGCAGCGAGATTGCGGCAGTCGCCAAAACCGGCCTGTTCGAGAATGAACCCAAACCAGAACCCGATGACGATCGTGACCAACACGTCGGCAATGCCCGTCACATGCAAGGGGAACATTGTGCCGCCTCCAAAATGTTTGCCGCTCGCTGGATTTGTGGATCAAAGCCAGAATCGCCGAAAAGGATAGGCGAGTGCATATCCCGCAGCGAAAATCATCATCATGAACACCCAACTTCCCAGGGACAGCACGGCACCGCCCGATAACGCCTGTCCCGACGTGCAACCGCGTGCCATGGCGGCGCCCCATCCCATGAAGGCCCCTCCAATGAACGCCAGAACAAGTCGCTGGGCTGGCCTGACCCGTGGTCCGCGACAGATTTCCACACGGCTGCGACCGGAAATAACTCCCGAGACGAAACCGCCAAGCAGCACACCCGCCACCATCCACACGATATGGTTATTGAGCGGATTGGCAAATCCTCCTCCTATCGGTGCAAAATACGGGTTGCGATCAACCGTGCTGGGGGCCACCACCTTGACAACTTGGACGACCAATCGGGCAATTCCACCGGACGCTCCGAGGCCACTTCCAGTAAGCAAAAAGGCCAGAAACAGGACACCTCCGAGAGATACCCCGGCCACGTATGGGTTCCAGTAACGTTTAGTAACTTGATCCTTTGGAGTCGGTCGGTTGGCCATTTCACTATTCTCCTTCAAGACACATGGACCTTTTATCTGGGGTCTTTGTGCCACGGTGTTGCATCGTCCCTATGTAGTTTCATTTTGCTGAACCGGCAGGGGATCACTGCCAGAAGGTCCCTCGACAACTTCGTACCCAGTAATCATCGTCACAAAATGTGCCCAGGGGGTAGGACCCGTCGTTGCCAGGTAGATGTGTGCGAGGACGAATGCGGCAAAAAACCATGCGCCCAGCATGTGGACAGCCGCCAGGTTGCCGATCCCTCCCACGAGGTGTATCAGCTTTGGAGAATACTGCATGAACCAGAGAGCCACACCTGTAACGACCTGAACGGGCAATAGGATATTGAGAATTGCCAGATACGTAATCTGTTGTAACGGATTGAGTCTCCGCTGGCGTGATCGCTGAAGGGGGTGCGGTTCACCGTGGAACATCCCATAGAGATAGTAGCGCAACTGTCGCCAGGCCAAAATGTGCCACTCACGCGGCTCCGGTATGAGTTGCCGGAGCATGCCCGTCGTCAGGTAGTAGAAAAACCCCAGAAAAGCATTAATCACAAGCAGCCATCCCACGACGTTATGCAGGCGGACAGCCGTCGCAAACGGAATGACCCCAGCGCTTCCGGAATAATGCACGGAAAATCCAGTCAAAAGGAGGGTCAGTATCATGACGGCCTGAAACCAGTGCCAAAACCGTTCATACAGCGTATAAATGAGCTCTTTATGCATGATTACACCTCTTGCGCGTGAATAACCATGCCACGTTTGTCGCACCTTGCTATATCAATCCTGGCGACCAATACTTCTGACAGACGACAGGTATGGAACGATTCGAAATGATGTGTGCAACACAATTGCCAGCACGATCCCGACCAAAGCGAGGAATCCAAGCCAGTCCACCCAGTTATGCCGGCTTTTCCCCAGAATGTAAAAGCCTGCTTTTTCCGGGGTCGGAGTCAAAATCAACACGGGGTTTTGAGTTGACGAAGAGATTTGAAGACTGTAAGCCTGCGGAATTCCGCTGCTTGAAACTATGCGGGCCTCCCGCGATTTATCGTCATCTTGAACCTTGCCCAGTGAAAAGCTTTGACCAAGTAGCGAGGACGAACTGTGGCACGTCTCACACTGGCGGATCGCCAACCGTGCCGGCGCCACACCGTGGTGAATGCCGAACGGCCATATTTCGACCGTGTATTCCGGAGAGCTCACGCCGGCGTTTTTCAGTCTCCCGCCAATTTCTGTGGTGGAATAATGCGGCTGGAGGCTCCGGGTTTGCTGATTCGTCGAAAAAACGACAGAGCTCTCGCTGCGTCTGTGGCCGGTATTGTGAGAAACGCCGGAGAGAATGGCCTCCAGGTCCCGCAGTCTCACCGGTCGGGGGCTTGCGCCACCTTCAACCCAGTAACTGGCTCTCACGAGATTGTATGGTCCAAGTCTGAGTTCGCCGTCCACGGCCTTTCGCGGAAGAATCACAGGCCGAAAACCCGTGATCAGTGGGACGGTGGTCGACGTCGACGAGGTGACTCCTCGCCACTCCAAAAACGGTTGACCGTTGGCGGGGGCAGACCAATCGATCGCTTCCAGAGCAGGCGCATAAACCGCGGGAATGTGACATGTCTCGCATTCCAGTCGGGCGAGGTGCACTGCTCGGAAAGGCAACCACTCATGGGCCGCGGTGGCGTCGTGACAGTCCCGACACGTTCGCATTGTGCCGGTAAACTCGGGAGCAATCTTTCCCTGGGCAGTATCACCTTTGGCAAATTGATGACTGGGACGCTCCAGATACTCCGCGAATGACAAACGCCGAGGTTCGAATCGGAGGTGCTTTGGCCGACCCCGCGCGGGCGGCTCAAAGAGGGCCGGATTGTCGAGCGAAAAGTGACAGTGTCGGCAATCCAGAAGGGATGCCGCATGAATATCCCACGGACGAACCAGTGTCTCCTTCCCAGCGATGTTCAGTTCCGAGTCACTAATCCGCTGCGGCGAGAATATCTGGCCCTTTGTGAGTGTCGACCAATCAGACCAGCTTATTTCCAGGCACGAGAGTTGTTCGTGGGCGCTGACGACTTTTCCGTGACACTGGCCGCACTGCTCGGCGGTGGGGCGTTCGATTCGGAAAGCTTGAGCAACCACCGCACCGCGTTGATCGAACGCCTGCTTGTTGTATTCCCATTGGGTACCCTTGCGTACCACCGCACCGGTACTGGCGAGAGTGGCCGTCACAGCCCAGGCAAAACGCCCGGCTTTAATTTCTTCGATTCGGGAAGCACTATCTGGCGAGTGAAGATGGCACAAGAAGCAGTTCATCTCCAGTGTGCCTGAACTGCCCCAATCCCATCGCACGGGTTGATTACCGGACAGCGTGGAGATCAAGTCGGGATCCCAGGTTAATTCTGATTGGCTACCAGGTGATGACGAAGCCATCGCGTCAGGGCCAGACTTTTCCACCTGAGGTCCGCCAGCGGGCGTGTCGTTTGGTGTTGCTGCTTGCTCTGGAGAATGGCCGCCCCGCTTCGTGAGCAGTTGGTGGCCAAACCCGAATTGCCCTAGCCGACCACCCACATATCGGAAGCCGTATGTGCGGAGCCAGTCCGCAAGTCCCAGATCAGGCTTGCTTTCGCCGGGTGGGGACAAGCGTTGATAGAAAAACGGTGTCCACCCCCCTACCCCACCGCTTGTGTAATCCCAGGCGTGAGCGACACGTTCCGACTGGCCCGGTCGAAACCACCGCCTGATTCCCAAATCCGCATGATAACAATGATTGCTTATGTATTGCGCATCATGACATGCCCCACATGTTCGCTCTGCAGAGACAGGTTGCCCGCTGGCAATGACGTTTTGGCCGTTGGCATCGAGAAGACGCACCGGCCGGTGTGTTATCTCAGTGAGATTCTCCTGGCGTTGCGATTGCGCTACCTCAGCAATGGCCATGCACCGGTCTGATGAAAGCATCATCAACGGGAGCACCGCCGCCCAAACGGCGCTGCGCTCGAGGACTCGCCGGACCCAGTTTCGCTTCGTCGTCCCCATGGTGGCAGATCCTTCAATGGTCGAAGGAATGATCGCGAGTTGTCTTGCTCAAGTGTTCACAATCTTACCGTTCCACAAGTCCCGTCATTTCTCGATCACCCCGAAACATCGGGTCACCATCGTATCCCAGTGCTTTCCAGTTGAGTCGCCCACCTGGTCCATGGCAATCGGCACACTGCAGGGCCCGTTCTTTGGGCTGAACCATATGGGAGAGTGGCCAGTACATTTCGGTGTCCACGAAATCGTACTGACCGCTGTACGGCAAACCCGTGTCCTGGCTGCCGAGGCGGCAGGCCAGGTCCCAGTTGAATTCTGTCCAGTAGCCGCCCGGTCCCCAGGTGCGGGGCGTGAGAAGATAAAGATACTGTTTGTCGTAGATCTGCCTTCCCCGATGTACTTTGAAGGGCCAGATTTTGGCTTCGGGATCTCCGGGACCTCCCAGAGGCCGATTGATCTGGACCACGCGAGTGGGATCGATTTTTTGCCCGGTCAGATAACGCTCTCCACGACCGTTGTACCAGTAATACTCGGGATTGATATTCTGTGCGTAAATAAATCGCCCTTTCTGCTTTAAATAGACGTGCGGATCCTCGGGGATATCGTCGCGACCGGCAGCCGACCAATCCCAGTACATCTTGGTCGGCGCATCGATGGCCATCTTGGGGATGTGGCATGTCTGACATGCTACGGTGGCGGTGTGAAAATCGAGCCTTTCATTGCCGTGCGGCTTTTCGCTATGGCAATCCGTGCAGAAAACCCGAGCGGGTTTCTCGATACATACTGACATGGCGCAACCGGGGATCTGATGTTTCTGCGTTCGATGGCAATCCACACACTGGAATTTCAAACGCCCCATGTGCACGTCGATTCGCTCCGGAGGATAGTACATCGTTCCATCAAGATCTCCGTGCTTGACGGCATCGGCACCACCTCCCTTGAAGTGGCATTGGCCGCAATTGAGTCGAGTGGGGCGCCCCACACTCCGCGCAACCGCCATCAGGTCCACGTCTGGTTTGGGAAGCCCCGCGAGTCCTTTTTGATAGGTGTTGGTCTGGTCGTGGCACACCAGGCAATCCACGTTTTCCTCCCGGCTGAAATCAAAATGAGGATCTTTCCAACCGTATCCTGCATGGCACGCCGAACACGCCTGAATATTGGGGAGGGCCGCGATGCAAAAGTTATTGATGAGGTTCAACTTGCCGACGTGAATCGTTCCCCCGGTTTTAGGGTCCTTAACCTTTTGACCGGCCCAGGTCCAGTGGTCTGTCGCCATAACCTCCCGGGCAGAGTTGGGGTGACAGGAAAGACAAACCTTGGTGACTTCGGGCCCCGTCTTTAACCCTGCAGGTATAAACGGGGTATGATCCACATGATGGGGCGGGGGTGGGACGTGCTTCCAGGGATTATCAGGTCGCTCCCGCTTCTCTAGTCGGGAAAATTGCCAGCCCGCAAGGCCCAGCCCAGAGATGAACACCGCGATACAAACCCCGACAAGGACGGCACCCCGCATGACCGTTGCTCTCCTTTTTCATTCCTTCAGGGGTTTTCAATCCAGCGCTGCTTATATCTTGTTTCATGTGTTTCTACAAGCTGCCCGATGCTGGCGGGAAAACTCCTCCGGATTCGCTGTTTTCTGCGGGCATCTTGAATCGCTCCTGAACGGCCCGAGGAAGCGATTGCTCAATCATACTGAGAACGGTCTGCCGCAGCAGATCGATTGCTTCTGCCAGGCGAGGATCAGCAAGACGGTAAAAAATTTGCTGACCCCGGCGTGCGGTCTTGACCACGCCTGTCTCCCGCATCAAACGCAGATGCTGCGAGGCGTTCTGGGATGCAACTCCGGCTGCGTCGGCCAGTTGAGTCACAGTTTTTTCCCCTTCCCGGAGCAGACAAAAAAACTGCAGTCGCGTCGGATGCGACAGAAGATTGAAGAAGTTGGCGAGAATCTGGCATTCGTCGCTGGGAAGCATGGGCAACGATCCTCTTTTGTAGCTAATACGTACTTCTATTCAATTATGTTCGAACATTCGCACCTATGCAATACTCTTATGGTGCAGATTCTGTGCATATTTTTTATGAAACTTTCGATAGGCACTTGTATCTTGGGTGTCACCGGTGTGGCCATTTTACCCCCGCGTGGTTTTCAACGTGCGCGGTGGTCTGCCTTGTCGCCCACATGCCGTCTGCAGGGTGGCAGTACGGCGGTCTCTCATTGCATACTGACCCCGGGGGACGTGGCATGTCACAAGATCGGCCGTGAAACACCTCAGGGCCGTTCGGCAACCAACTCAATAGAAGGCGACAATGGGTACCGAACTCGATCACCGACCACCCGACGGTGGAAATCCCCACCGTTCGGCAACTGTCGATTGGGAGGCCGCACTGGCACAACATGAGCGCTGGTTGCGGGCGGTTATCTATGCGCGGGTCAAGGAGCCCCATGCAGTGGACGAGGTCATGCAGGAAGTCGCATTGAGTGCCGTCCGTCAGAAAGCTCCCTTGCAGGACCCGACCAAGGTCGCCCCGTGGCTTTACCGTCTTGCGGTGCTCAACGCCCTGATGTATCGCCGTAAGCTGGGGCGACGGCGCAAGTGGCTCAAGCGGTACGGGGAGGAGCGGCGAAATCATCCCCCTGCCGAGCCAAATCCTCTTGACTGGCTGCTGGCGGCGGAACGTGATGAGATTCTCCACGCGGCATTGCGAGCTCTCCCTCCGAAAGATGCAGAGATGCTTTTACTCAAATATGGACAGGACTGGAGCTATCAGGAGATTGCCGACCACCTGGGCATAAGTTTTTCGGCGGTGCAGACAAGGCTTCATCGCGCTAGGCGGCGACTTCGCGAGGAGCTTCACAGAATTTCCCAGACTGGATTGGCCGACGAGGCGTCCGGTCAGGGTAGAGTCGTTGATGATCCATGTTGACCTGGAGTGCAACACTGGGCACTGGGTCCCACATCGGTGCGAGGGTGAATGCTCAGGAGCAAATAAATCCAACGTAACGGCAGTGAGACGTGTGAGCGGTTTGTGCGAGATGACTCGGATGAAGATAGATCAAGACCTTATTGACAGATTGGTTGATGGCGAGGTGAGTGAAGACGAGCGGCGCCGCATTGTGTCGGCCCTGGCTCATGACCCAGAACTCTCCCGACGGGTTGCACTGGCCTTTTTAGAAGCGCAGGAATGGCGTCGGATCTTGAATGCGGCGGCCAGTGCTTTAAGTTCGGAGCAGGGTACGGTAACCGGGGCTCGACCGACCGGACTCGCGGTTGCGCTCGCCGCACCTGAAAAGTCAGGCGTCACCGACGTTCGATCGCGCCCGGCTCAGAACTTACTGCGGCGTTATCTTGGCACGTTGGTAGCGATGGCGTGCAGTTTTGCCCTTGTGTTTGGAGCTGTCTGGTGGATGGCGCAGCCGCGCCAGGAGAAAACGGTCTCCGCAGGGTCAGAAGCTACTGCCGCGGCAGCAGGCGCTGCGCTCAGCCCGGGGCAAAGCTTAATCGCCCAGAGTGCCCCGAGTCAGGGGCAGGTCGCAAGCGCGGGGAAACCTGCTGCGACCCCGTTTCAAATGGTGGCCGTTCCGGTAGCGGTCGGCAATGACGGTACTCTCACATCAGTGGATATTCCCGTCATTCCAGTAGCCGACGGAGAACAAATCAATCTCTGGCCGGACAGTGTGGTCCCCCCGGAGGTGCTCGATGTTCTCCGAAAAAGTGGACACATCATCCGGCAGCAACGTCACTTGATGCCGGTATCGCTTCCTGACGGCCGGCAAACAATCATTCCTGTCGACCAGGTGGAGATCCAAATGCCGGAGCACAATGTTCGCTAGGTTCGCTAGATGTGTGATTGCAGACGTTCAGGAAAGGAGGAATGACCATGAGTCGAGCCGTAATTAGAATGACCAGGGGCATGACGTGGGTTTTTGTGCTGGCGAGTATCTCGGGTCTAATGGTAGCCGGGGGTCTCGCGCAGTCTGCCGAACCTGCCCCGGGAATCTCGGTCACCCGGGTAGTGGCAGCACCTTCTGAAATCTGGATTGGCGTTGTGGTGGAGCAAGTCCCGGAAGCCCTGCGGGCCCATTTGGACCTGCCAAAAGATCAGGGACTGTTGGTCACGAGTGTGGCCAAAGACAGCCCTGCTGAAAAAGCCGGGATCAAGGTACACGATATCCTGCTGGAGGCAGCCGGAAAGCCGCTGACTACACCTAGTGATCTGGTTAATCTTGTTCAGGAGAAAAAGGATAAGCCGATCGAAATCAAAGTGTTTCGGAAGGGAACGACCGAGACCGTAACGGTTACGCCGGCGCCTAGGCCTGCCGGGGCCTGGGAATTTCCCCCACCTTTTCCTGGAACTTTCGCAGACCCCAAAGCGTGGGAGAAATGGTTGGAATCTTTCCGCCAGCGTCTTCCCGGGCAGCCGCCGCTTGTGTTTCGATTTTATCATCCTGGGGTGATCGTTCCGCCGGGCGAGTCCCTCAACATTCCCAAAAACATGACAATCGTGATTACCAAAGAGGGCGACAAACCGGCGAAGATTGTGGTGCAGAAGGAGAATCAAAAATGGGAAGTGACCGAGAATGAACTGGACAAACTTCCGCCTGACGTGAGACCCCATGTCGAAAAGATGCTCCGCGGAAGTGCTCGTCCAGGGGTTGTGGAAGTGAAGCCGGCGGTGCCTCAGGAGGGGGTGCCCAGGGCGCTTATCCGTCCCTGGCGGGAACCCAGCACAGAGGCTGAAGGACGCATGGACAAACTGGAAGAGAAAGTTAAGAGCCTCGAAAACCGACTGAAGACACTCGAGAAAAAACTGGAACAGTCGCAACAGCCGGAAGGAAAAGCCGCTGAATGATCTGTTCATAATTCAGCGGCCCGGGTGTACCTCGCAACACCCCGGCCGGGATGCAATCGAGCGGTGTTTGCACAGTCGACGAGACGGCAGCCGTTTGACATTCCGACCGGGGTGTGATTATACTCGGAACGTAGACCGAGTATGAGAAGAAAGATGTTGTGCCGGGGAAAATTCCCGCGGACGATGAAGTTGTTCCCATCCAGCGTGGATTTGCAGCCAGGGGATTTGAAGGAAGGTTGAGCTTATGAATCTCATCGGCAAGATCTTCGTGGTTCTTATCTTTGTGATGAGCATTGTGTTCATGAGCTTTGCGCTCATGGTTTATTCTGCCCATGTCAACTGGCGCGAAGTCGTTGAGAACCCCAAGGAGGCCCCCGGCAAGCCTTTGGGATTGCGCCTCCAGGTGCAAAACCTCCGAAAGGAGAATGACGCTCTCAGAGCCCAGATCGATGAACTGACGAAGAAACTCGACGCGGAAATCGCTGACAAGCGAGCGCAGGTGGCCAAGCTGGAGCAGGAGCGTGATGATCTTCAACGGGAACGCGACCAGCTTATGCAGCAGGTGGCGCAGTTGACACAACAGGCTCGCGACGCGGTTGCGGCGATGGAGGCGGCTCACCAAACCCTGGCCAAGAGAACCGCGGAGGTAGATGATCTGCGCAATCTGCTGCGGCAGGCTGAACAAGCGCGGCATGACGCGCTTCTACGTTTGGTCCAGAGAACCGATGAACTTCATCAGGTGGCAAACGAATTGCGGGTGTTGAAGGATCGCTCCGTGACTCTCGCCGATGATCTCGCGAAGGCCCGAGAAGTGCTGGCGAAGTTCGACCTCAAGCCCGAGCCGGAGCTCTATCAGGACCGGGCCCCGAAAGTAGAGGGCGTGGTCCTGGCGGTTCCCGGCAATGGATTGCTGGAGATCTCAATTGGTTCCGATGATGGGCTTATGAAGGGACATAAACTGGACGTATTCCGCCTGGGTAACGGGGAAAATAAGTATCTCGGTCGAGTGGTGGTCGTCAGAACCGAACCCGACCGGGCTGTCTGTCAGGTCATTCCCGAGTACCAGAAAGGTCCGATTCAGCAAGGAGATCGCGTTGCAAGCAGCCTCCAGTAGTCCATTACAATATCGGCCGCCTCGGGTAGACATTTATACCGTGCTGCTGGCGATCGCGCTGGTGGCCGTGATCATCGGCTGTGTGTTTCTGTACCTGGAAGTGGCCGATTATGGAAGTCCACCGTATCCCGAAGGTGGCGTGGTTCTCAACAATCCAGCGGTGCGGGCGATTTCGCCGGCGCTCGAAGGAACATGGTTGTCCCCGCTGGGTGAGTTGACCGCTTAACAGCGTCCGCCGGATTCCGGTGGGATTGTGCCCGCCAAAGATAGAGATCAGGTTGATAGGCCCCGTTGTGGGGCCTTTTTGTTTCGGGGAACCGGGCCTCGCCTGTCGATTGGTAACACGGGAGCTTCTTGCCAGGTCAGGCCTCCATCGGTGTGCACTCCGAACGTTCTTTTCCGCCTCTTGTTTATTTCCTCGCGTTATTCCCCTGCCCGGCGATTTGTCTTGCTTCGGGTTATCTCTTGCACGTCTTGGCGTGACATTGAGTCAGGGAGCCCTACTGAGGGAACAGGAAGTGGTTTTGCACAGGTGCTGTGATAGTTGTATAGTGAGCGGTAGCTGAGATTGCCCACGTGACCACTTTTCAGGAACCGGACAGCGGATATGACGGTGTTAGCGGTCCAGGGACTCAAAAAGGTGTACCCTTCTCCGGGACAGCCCCTGTGCGTTCTCAATAATGTGGAGTTTGAACTTCGGTCGGGAGACCGCGTGGCGATCTTGGGACCAAGCGGCTCGGGCAAGAGCACTCTTTTGAACATCATCGGTGGATTGGACCAGCCCACGGAAGGCCGTGTGGTGGTGGACGGCCAGGTCGTCTCGGAGATGCCCGAGAGGGAGCTTTCTCGCTATCGAAACCGAACCGTCGGGTTCGTTTTTCAGGACCATCATCTCTTGCCTCAGTGCACAGTTCTGGAGAACGTCCTAGTGCCGTGCTTGGCATCCGGATCACCCCAACAGGATGACGTCAACTGGGCTTTGGCACTTTTGGATCGGGTAGGCCTGAAAGACCGCGTTTGGCACAGGCCGGGTGAACTGTCGGGGGGTGAACGTCAGCGCGTCGCGATAGCGCGGGCTCTCATCCGGCGTCCCGCTCTCATCCTTGCAGACGAACCTACCGGCAATCTCGACCGTTCAACCGGGGAGCAAGTAGCCCAATTGCTTGTTGAACTTCACCAAGAGCAAAACAATATCCTCATTGTGGTGACTCACAGCGAACATTTGGCTGGAGTAATCGGAAAGCAGTGTCGACTGGAGAACGGCCAGCTCAGGTGGGAGAACGTCTGAGACCGCCTTTTATGAACCCGATATCCCCAGCTTTCTCGATCGGAAAATTGGTTCGTCAGACACTGTGGTATTTTTCTCGGCCGCTCATCGGTGTGGTTCTAGCGATTGCCGTGACCACAGCCGTGTTGGTGGGGACCCTTGTGCTGGGCGATTCTCTTCGCGAGAGTCTGCGCCACCAGGCTATCGATCGCCTTGGCGCCGTAGACGACGCTCTTTTCGCTGCGGGGTTCCTCCGTCAACATTGCACGAGTGAGTGGCAAAAGCGGAGCTATGTATATTCGCAGATCGTGCCCATCATTCGTGTGGCGGCTTCACTCGAGAATTCCTCGGGCAACGGCGAGAGGACTGCCCGTGCCAACGGCGTGCAGATTATCGGTTGTTCGGCAGATTTTTGGACGTTGGGTGTGGCAAAACCCGCTCGCCATCCGCAAGGACGGGAAATCGTTCTGAACGAAAAATCCGCGGAATTACTTCACGCGAAGATCGGTGATCGAATCATCGTGTGGTTGCCGGTCGTTCGCGGCATTCCGGCGGAGAGTAGCTTTGGGCGGCGCGCCGATGTGGTCAAGCCTTCAGCCGTAGCTGTCGTGGACATCGTGCCGAATGAGAATCTGGGGGCCTTCCAACTGGCGGGGTCGCAGGAGATTTCTCGTAACGCGTACGTCGACCTGGCATGGCTGGCGGAGGAAATTGATCAGCCCGGTCGCGCCAACGTCGTTTTGTTCTCGAGAAAAGCCGAGTTTTCACACGATACAGGGAGGGCCCTTGCCGAACTGGAGCAGCTTCCTCTTTTACCCGAAGACTACGGTCTCCAAATAACCAGGACACGAAGGGGATATCTCCTTCTTACGACGGAGAGGTTGATCTTCGATCCAGTTACCGAGAAGGCGGTGACAAGCCATCTGACAGATGTGAAGATCCAACGGGTATTCATCTATTTGGCAGAGCGAGTGACTTCGCCCGATGGGGAGGCCTGGTACGCGACTGTGGCGGCTGTTCCGATTGTGTCTGATCCGCCCTTTGGTCCTTTTTTGGATATGGCGGGCCACACAGTCACCACGCCCGCGGAGGACGAATGCGTTGTCAACGAATGGCTGGCAGAAAGATTGAAAGTTCAACCAGGCGAAAAGATCACGATTACCTATTTCGCGCCCGAAACCCAGGGCGGCGATATCCGGCGGGAAAATGCTTCTTTGAGAGTGAAAGCCATCGTCCGTTTGCAGGGCGCCGCTGCGGATCCAGAGCTTGTGCCCGAAGTGCGTGGCCTGACTGACAAGAGAACCATCGCGGAGTGGGATCCCCCATTTCCATTCGACCCCGCTCACGTCACGCGCGAAGACGAGGATTACTGGGCGCGATACCGAGCGACCCCCAAGATTTTTGTTTCGCCCAAGTTTGCCGAAAAATATTGGGCCAGTCGTTATGGGAAAACCACGGGCATTCGTGTTCTTCCGACCGACGGGCTCGATGAACAGACGCTGCGTGCTCGGCTGACGTTATCTGTTGGAGAGCTGGGCTGGCAACCCCAACCGGTCAAAGAACAGGCCCTCGACGCTTCTCAGGGTACCACACCCTTTGATGTGCTCTTTCTGGCATTCAACCTGTTTGTAGTGGTGGCCAGTTTACTGCTGACCGGGCTCCTGTTCGTGCTCAATGTGGAGAAGCGTGCCAACCAACTGGGACTTGTGCGAGCCGTGGGTTGGCCTCGCGCAAGAGTTCTCCTTTGGCTTCTTGCGGAATCTTCAATTCTGACCGCGGCCGGAGTTTTAGGGGGAGTTTTGCTCGGGGTGGGGTATGCGAAAATTCTTATCTGGGGACTGCATACGATATGGCTTCCGGCGTTAGGCACCCCGTTTCTTCACCTCGCCGTGACGCCCTCTGCGGTGATACTCGGCATTCTGCTGGGCGTTGCGTGTTCTCTTGTAGTCACAGCCTTCATGACATGGCGGTTCCTCCACTTCACGCCTCAGGCCCTCTTGATGGGGACGTGGGCCACGGCGGAAACTGTCGGGGCAAACCGTGGCAGAAAGTACGGACAACCCATCGGGATTCTGCTCGCCGTCATTGCTCTTCTGGGGGCCATCCTTTTGGCTGGAGTGGGGTTCGTTGGTGACGAGCGGACTCAGGCAGGCGCCTTTTTCGGATCGGGGGCACTGATGCTTTTCGGTCTGTGGTGGGCACTGGTCCTGTGGTTCAGGGGTTGCCTGCGAACGAGGGCCTTCGTCCGCCGGATTGCCGGTCTTGCTGTCAGAAACCTCGGGAGGAATCCCACGCGGTCGGCGCTGAGCACCGTCTTAATGGGCCTTGCGGTGTTTTTGGTCATTTCGGTGAGTAGTTTTCACATGGATGTCAGCGACCGCGGACCCAATCTCACCAGTGGCGATGGCGGATTCTGGCTCATTGGTGAAAGCGATCACCCAATTTTTTCCAATTTAAATAGCGTCGATGTCAGACGTTCTCTGGGTTTACATGAAGCGGATTTGGCCGAGTGGAAGAATGTCCGTATCTACGCGCTGCGTCGTCGCGCAGGAGAAGACGCAAGCTGTTTGAATCTTTATCGCACGCGCGAACCCATCGTTTTGGGGGTCGGGGATGATTTCATTGCTCGCGGCGGCTTCCGCTTCACGTCCGTGCTGAAACCAGCCCAAGGAGTAACCGCGGGCAATGCCTGGGAGTTGCTCAAGCGGCCACCTATCTTCGATCGAAGTGGCGTGATTCATGTGCCCGCCATCGTTGATGATGCAACAGCGAAGTATGCCCTTCAGAAATGGCGAGGTGTTGGGGAAACGTTTGAGATTGCCTTGCCCACAGGTAAGCGAGTCGCCTTTGAGTTCGTGGCACTTTTGGATAATAGCATTTTTCAGGGGCGAATTCTCATTTGGGAGCAGACCTTTCGCGAGCTTTTCCCGGACGTGTCTGGCTACCGATACTTTCTCGTCGAAATCCGGTCATCTGATGTCCACGAGTTGAACACAAGCTTGGTGACAAAGGTCCAAGATTTTTTGGAGAAAAGCTTTTCCGCCGAAGGCCTGCAAATTGTCTCCACCCGAGAGAAGCTGCGGGCGCTCTACGCGGTACAGAATACCTATTTGTCCACATTCCAGTCCCTGGGCGGATTAGGACTTCTGCTGGGCACCATCGGTCTGGGAGCCGTCGTCTTTCGCGGGCTAGTCGAAAGGCAGAGGGAAATAGCCCTGCTCCGTGCCGTAGGATTTTCGGCCGGTCGGGTACACTTAATAGTACTGCTTGAAAATTTGGCCGTACTTCTGCTCGGGCTCGGAATCGGTGTGATTTCCTCCCTGCTGGCTGTGGCCCCGCAGCTTTTCTCGGGCCGCGGCCACGTGCCGTGGCAAACAGCCATGGTCGTGGGGGGACTTATGTTGCTGATCGGCCTTGCCACAGGCCACATGGCTGGCCGATGGGTCGCACACCAACCCCCGGCCATGGGATTACGGCGCGAATAACCTCAGATTCCCTGCCAACAACAGACGACAGATTGACTGTAGTCGCCCTGCGCAGCCAGAGGTGAACATCAGTCAACGGGGAACTGCTTCTCGAATGGCCGATCCAAAGATCACAGGAAGCGATACCGCCCAGGCATGGGGACCGGTGCGACAGGATATGACCCGAACTCATACTTCTCGGGCCCCAATCTCGTGGTGGACTGCATGGCGTCGTCCCAGGTGATGGACTGGCCACTGTACACCGCTTCTCGTCCGAGGATCCCCGTCATGGTGCTGATGGCCACGTTTTCCGCCTCGTTGATGGGGTTCCCCTCGCGGATGCTTGCGATGAGATCTTCGTGTTCCTGCTCGTATGGATTGGGGTTAGGACCACGGTAACGCCAGCGTTCATTCTTCGTTTGAATCATTTGGTGGCAGTCACTTTCGCCGAGCGTACCCTTGACGAATTCGCCCACGATGTTTTGGCACCCGTTGATCTGTCGGCACTGACTGAACACGGTGACGCCGTTTGGATATTCGAATTCCACAGCGAAATGATCGTAGATGTTTCCGTACTTCGGATCCGTCCGCACTTGACGACCACCCAGCCCAGACACCGCGCGGATGGGATGAGTACCCAGCACCCAGTTCATCACGTCGAGATTGTGGACGTGTTGCTCAACAATATGGTCTCCGGAAAGCCAGGTGAAGTAATTCCAGTTGCGCAATTGCCACTCCATATCGGACCAACCCGGCTGCCGTTCCACCACCCAGATTTCTCCCCCGTTCCAGTAGCACTTGGCATAGATGATCTCACCGATTGCCCCGTCATGGATGCGGCGGATCGTTTCCTGATAGCTTCGTTCATGCCGACGCTGAGTTCCCGCCGCTATTCCAAGCTTCTTTTGCTTGGCCAATTCACCGGCTTTCAAAACCAGTTTGACTCCTGGAACATCGACGGCCACCGGCTTTTCCATGAATACGTGCTTCCCAGCCTCAATTGCCGCCATCAGATGCATCGGACGGAAGTGCGGAGGAGTAGCCAGAATTACATAATTGACTTCCGGGACGGCGAGAAGCTGCTTGTATGCGTCAAATCCGACGAAGCAACGGTCGGGCGGTACGTCTCTCCCCAGCTTTTGCAGGTTGGCACGACAGGCCTCGAGACGATCTGGAAACAGGTCGGCCAGGGCCACCACTTTGATATTTTTCCGAACAACCGTTGCGTTCTCAGCCACGTCTTCGGTGTGGTAACCCGTGGCCGGATAGATGACCTTGGTCGCGGCTCCCAGTGCGTTAAGGACGGCGCCGGTACCGCGGCCTCCGCAGCCGATCAGCCCGATATTGACTTCCATATCCTCATTGAAAGCTCCATGGGCAAATCGGTGCACGGCAACGGCAGTCGCCAATCCCACGGCACCGGTCTTGGCTAGAAACGACCGTCGATTCAGCACGCTTGAGCCTTGCCGTGACTGTGTCATAAGAGCATTCCTCCTTTTTCGAGAAACATGTGTCGTGTGATTTAGGAAAAAAACATCAGTTAGATTATCAAGCCCATGGCGAGGAAACAAGGGTGCCGCTAGGCCCAAATGGGACATGGGTCGCACACGCTTTCGCGATACTCTTCGCATGTCATTTGGTGGGAATCCATCGATCGGTTGGCGGTGTGAGCTTAAGCACCTGGATCCTCTTCCGTGCGTCCATTGTTTGGTGTCCGCCAGCAACCCTTTTCAGCCGCAATATCAAATCACACACCTTGCCAGGATGGATTTTCCCGCCAAAGAAATCTCGGTTCATCTCGAAAGAAGGCAACCCGGTACCGAATTTCATCACTTCACGAAGCGGAGTCTTTTTTAAAAAAACACCATCGGAGGCTTCGCGGCGTGAATCGTTTCAAGTTGTTGCCCCGTCCTGCCGTGGCCGCGGGCAACTCATTATGCGGCGGCGGGTTCGCATTTCTCTGCGATAACGCGGCGCTTAAAGAGAAAATCGACGGCCGATATTTCGTGGCTGGGCCGCCTCGTCAGAGAAAGGGCTCCAGCACATTCGAAACCGCGGTCGGACAGGAAATCCACGAGATCTCGAAAAGAGTAGTCGGTTCGATACGGTGAACAGAACATGAACTCAGTGAGGATGACCTCGGTTCGCCTGAGGGTGTGTGGCGCTCCCCGAAGGATGCGCAATTCATTGCCCTGGGTGTCCAGCTTGAGGAAAAAGGAACCACGCAGGTCCGGAATCTCCTCGACAATGTGATCGAGTGTTTTCGTCTGCACCATTCGCAGAGCGACTGGCTCGGGAGCATCGTTGGGAAACTTTTCTTTAAGAATAGTGCCCTCAGCCGGCACAAGGGAACTCATCGTGCGGTCATGGTGGATGTAAAACGGCACCGTTGATTCCTGTTCATCGAGTGCGGCACAGATTACGGTCACGTTGCTGGATGGGTTGCGCTGGCGAATTTCTGCAACGAGGTCTTCGTCTGCTTCGATACAGACGATCCGGCGAAACCCAAAGAGACGGCGAGCCAGTTGGGTGAAAACGCCCCGATGGGCGCCCACGTCGAGCAGCACGGCGGGAACATTCGTGACCAGCGCGCGAATGGAGAGCAGTGTTTCCAAAAGCTCGAGAGGGTAGCGATCGCGTGGTATGCCTGATTCCGCACACAACTGGCGCACTCGTTCCCGATGGTAAAATGCGGCGCTTTTCTTGAGTACGGTAGTGCGAAGTTTATGGGATAGTTGACTCAAGAATCGTACCATGCCCGAGGATCCTATCTGCCAAGGTTGCCTCCCCCAGTTTCCACAAAGGTTCTCATTTGGACCTGTTCTCTTCAGCCTTAAAGGCGTCAGAAGCCGCTTCGCATTTTGGCCCACTGGGAGGCCAATCCTATCCACCATTGTTGGACCCGGCAAGATCGGTTTGCGTGCGTCGCCATGCTTCTGCATTTTGCCCAATTTCAGTGACCGGGAATTTCTGCGGGCGAAACCGGCCCGGTGCTGGCGGTTGCGTTCCGGAAGACCAGATGCGGTGCGGATGAACTGGTGGGATACGCAGTTGCCGACGGTGATGACCGTTGAGATCCCCAAAGCCGATGCAATAGCTCACTGAGCCGACGGGTGAGCTCACGACGCTCAAACATTTGAATGCCGGGCGGAGGGAGGCGGTGGACTGCTCCTCTTTGTTGCCAGGCTAAATAGCGACGCTTGATTGCCTCGGCAATGCCCTGCACGTCGGTGGGCTCCATCACATCACCCGCATCAAATTGCCGAATAAGGTTCCATATGTCACTTTTCTGGACAGGCGCGAGGATGGGAGTACCGGACCGAAGGTAACTGTAGAGCTTGCCTGGGATCATGGGGAGGAAGTCTCGGCCGTGGTGCCATTGACCTACCTGGAGCAGGAGAAGGAGATTTGCGTCGAGCATCATCCGCACGGAGACCGTCTCGGATACGGGAGAGCGAACCGCGATCACCGATGGGATGGGAAAACTTTTCAACAACCGACGAATCTCTTGGGAAAAACACCCGACGAAAACCACGCGCAATGTCTTGGCCCAGTCCGGATAATCGTTGAGAACCTGCTTGAGGGCATCCAGAAAATACCCGGGCCAGCGGAGATTGTTGCATGTCCGCAGAGGCTGATACTGGAATCCCAAGAATTGAAAGAAAGGTTGAATTCCCGGGTGGCGGTCTGGTCTGGTGAAAACCCCGGAATAGAGGATCGTAAACTGGTCGGGTGGAAAAATCGGGGGAATCGTTTCGGCGGACACAAAGGCCGCTTCATCGTAGCCGTTGGTCAAAACGGCCAGCTTGTCGCTGGAAACGTTGAGGAGGGTTCGGAACATTTTGGCGGAGGTTGGCGTGTTTGCCAGAATGAGCGCCGCTTTGCGAAGAAGTCTCGCTTCACAGCGGCGTTCCAAAAGATAGTCGACCCAGTGCCGATAATACGTGTTGTGAAAGGCGCTCCAGGGATCGCGAAAATCCAGAATAAGTGGGATGTTCAAAGCGTCATGGAGCAACTCACCCAGCAGGTAAGCAACCGGGGGAGGTCCTGATGCCAGCACTGCATCGGGCCGAAATTCCGATGCCGCAGCAAGAAGGGAAGGCGTCAGGCGACGGAGAATCTCTCGCCGCTCGATGTGCCGGACAAGCCACCACCCCACCGGGAATGCTCGTAAGATCGCTTTCGCAGAAAATGAGTTCCAGCGTTTTCCGGGAGAATACCACGGGACGCTAAACACCCTGTGGGAGGCTGGATGGAAGTCACACCCGGGGTATGGCTCGGGTGTGGGTGAACTCGCTGTGAAGACGGCCGGTTGAATTCCAAACTCGGGCAGGTACTTGAAGAAACCCTCAATGCGAAAACTGCCGCTTGTCCGCCGTGGCGGAAAAGATTCGGCGATGATGAGGAGACGTTTCATTCCGTGCACCGGTTCTCTGACTGGATCAGCTCGAGCAACCCCTCTTTCATTGCAGCATCAAATTGACTTTCAAGTCTGGTGATTGACGCAGCAAAGGGTCTCACACTCTAATCGACATTGTCGCGTCCTCGACATGAGGGGTTAAAGAAAACTTCGACTCATCCCGGTGGATAAATTTGCAAGTTTCTCTCTCTTTACCCAATGTTTTGGCACCACGGAAGGTGCGTTTTTCGCCACGGATAACCCGATACTTTGAGGCGCAGGCGACAAGCTGATCTTTTTTGTGGGTTCACTAGATTGCTGATCCTTGCCAGTATGCGTGTATTTTTCAATTTGTGGATTTTGACAGACTGAACTCCGTAGGGTGGCGAAGCGATTAAGCCGCAGTCACGAAGGGGTAAGTCGTCCGGTGACATGCCCCGGCGTGGCGTGTTCGTTCCGGCGAGAGCACATTCGGACTGCTTGTCGAATTCTCGAGACGTTGCGACCGCTGTGGTGGAATAAGTGGTGCTGGTTCTCCTTAGCCGCAGCAGTGGGAACTACCAGGGGGCTCGGCTCTACAGCAGCACGACTGCGTCTTCTGGGGCGCGACTATTTCGGCCGCAGCCAGCAGGCCCGCTTTGATAATCAGTTCGCTAGGGATCGACTCGTAGGTAGTCCCTTCGACGGTGAGCGTTCGGCACTCGGCGTCGCCGCACACGGAGCAACACGGGCTTTTTCCCACAGTGGCCCCAAGCCAATCTTCAAGGGGTCTCCCCTGAATGAACACACGATTGGACTGGAGAGGATCACGGCTAAACTCGGCGGGAGTGAGCGTCTTTTTCTCCGCAACCACGCATATTCCCAACGTTTTTAGAGTTTGATTCAGTAGGCGGACCGCCTCGTCAACAGCCTGTTCTGTAGCACCGCAGCGGCTACAGGTATTCCCTTGATCGTCCACAACACGCTGCCAGGTGATCGTCAGTGTCGGCATAGGGAACCCCCCGTCACAGATACGTGTTCCGGCGTAACCGAATCACCGGTAGCCGGCAAACCAATGGCGTGTCCGATTGCAGAAGCTGCATACGGAAAGCATAACGGGTACTTCAATGAGAACCCCAACCACTGTAGCGAGTGCCGCTCCCGAGCCCGGTCCGAAAAGCGCAATGGCGGTTGCGACAGCCAGCTCAAAAAAGTTGCTCGCTCCAATGAGCGCCCCCGGAGCCGCCACATTGTGGGGCACGCGGAAAAACCACATGAGGGCATAGGTCAGCGACGAATTGAAATACACCTGCACCAGGATGGGAATGGCAATCAGAACCACGTGCCAGAATTTGTTCGTAATGTTGTCCGCCTGAAAAGCAAAGATCAGGATGAGAGTAACCAAGAGGGCCACCATGCTGACGGGAGCCAAGCGAGGAAGCAGGACTTTTTCGAACCAGTCCCGTCCCCGATAGGTTATGAACACGCGGCGCAGGATAACACCTGTCGTGAGGGGGATCACGATGAATACGAGGACCGAATAAAACAGGACCTGGAATGGTACCTGGAGAGACGATGCTCCGCTGACAAGAAATCGCACAATTGGGGCGAACAGCACGAGCATGATCAGGTCATTCAGCGAGACCTGGACAAGCGTGTACGCCGGGTCACCATCGGTCAGGTAGCTCCACACAAACACCATGGCCGTGCACGGAGCGGCTGCCAAAATAATCGTTCCCGCGATGTACTGATTGGCATCGTCGGGACTCATCCAGTATCCAAACACATAGCGAAAAAACAGCCAGGCCCAGAGGGCCATGGAAAACGGCTTCACCACCCAATTGATGAACAGTGTGATGAGCAGCCCTTTGGGACGCCGTCCCACATTCTTGATGGATGCAAAGTCCACCTTCATCATCATGGGGATGATCATGAGCCAGATGAGAACCGCGATCGGAACATTGATTTGGCTCCCTTTCGCGAATTCCCACTCACGGAAAATGTTGGTGATGTCCGGAAGGGCTTTTCCCAGCAGAACCCCCGCTATCATGCACAGGCCCACCCAAACTGTCAGATACCGCTCAAAAAGATTGAGCCGTTTCGCGTCCGTTGGACAGGCCGTGCCGCCCCCATGCGTCCTCGTGGTTAAGCCACCCGCAGAGAAGCCGGACGAACTGCGAGAATTGTCCATGAATTCTTCCGGTCGGTGATCCTGCTGCGGCGATGGCAAGAGATTATCCCGATTCATCGACAATTCCTCCAAATTGATTCCATCATTCGCTGGTTCCACTCAACGCAGGTCTCTCGCACCCCAAGAAGAATGCCCCATTGCGAAACGCCAGACCCCGATCGGCTACCATTTTCGCTTCGGGTCAATGACACGGGCGGCTGTGGTGACCGGGAGGCCCGCAGGCTATGTTTACCCGGTTGCGCGAGAGGTAGCTTTTCAGCCGCTGTCGATCCGCTGCGACTTGTGGATCGTCTTCTACCTTTTTAAGAATTTCAGTTACAATTTTTTGCCATTCCGAGGGCAGTTTATCCAGCTCGAGGCTAAAAAAATGCCACCGGTGCGACACCCGTTTGCGGACCAGTTGAGCTCTTTCCAGGACGCTCAAGTGACGGGATACGGTAGCTCCCGTCAATCCAAGCATCTCGGTGATCTCGCAGAGGCACAACTCCCGATCGCGAAGCAGCGTCAGAATCCGTAAGCGAGTGGGCTCGGCTAGGCTTTTTAATATTCGGGACACTGTCATGATCGAATGCGACATTCTGCTGCTCCTGTCGCGGAAAACCGGTCAGGCATATTTAGTCATTTGGCTAAATGAACAATAAAGTTTATGCGGATTGTCGGCAGGTGTCAAGGCTGAGCTATCCCCGCTTTTGTAAAAAGCCACGCTGTGTCACGAACCCTATGTGTTGTACCGGCCATTCATGAATGGCCCCTACCGGTGAAACGCTTTCGTGGTTGCGGCAAAACACCGCAAACGCCAAGATGGTGAAGGCTAAAGCCTTCACGATAAAGCGGCGATGAATCGCCGCACTCCACATGTGGAGTGCGGGGCTTCAGCCCCGCTTTCCACGCGGGACTTCAGTCCGCGGCGAAAGAAAATGGAGGATCCAACGTCATACGGCTGACCTGACGAGCAGGTCCCCCCGGACAAGGTCCCTCGGATGTGCGGACCTGGCAGGCAGGTCCCTCCGGATTGAGTCTCGCTCCCATGCGCACCTGTGTTGACGCCCGAGTCCGCATCGGCAACGAAAAATTGGGGATGAGTCAGGAAAGCGCAGAATTGACGCGTCCCCCTGAACGTGACCTTCATCACGGAACAAAAAGAAGCTTGAGAGCGGCAATGACCAGCACCACACTGAGGGCCCGTCGCAGCCAGACGTCACTGAACCAGGTGGACCCAAGTGTGGAACCAAGAAACCCGCCCAATGCAACCGTTCCTACTGCAGGCAGCAAATGGGTCGGTACTGATTGCAGACCAGCCATCACCCCCAGGAGACCGGAGATCGAGTTGATGAGAACAAACGGGGCCGTGATCGCCGCCGCCTCACGTGCTGTCATCCATTGCGAAAGAATGAGAACAGGCGTCAAGAATATGCCTCCGCCTGTTCCAGTAAGTCCCGCGAGGAGGCCGAGAACGGCGCCCGTTACAAAAAGGACAAAGGGTGAGGGTGACGGCTTAGTCATCCCTGTTTCTGAAGGTTTTCCGACAAGCATTCGCACTGCGGCAGCGAACAGGACGACTGCAACAAGTGGGCGGTATACATTGCGGGATACGGGCACAAATCCCCCAATGAATGCGAGGGGAGCGGAGCCTGCAAGCAGGAACAACAGGAACAACCAGCGCGGCCGCACACGACTGAAACGGACAGTCGCGATGGTGGCCACAAACACATTGAGCACGAGCGCAGTTGGCCGCATCTCCTCAGGGGCGAAACCGAGAATGGCCATCCAGGCCAGATAACCCGATGCGCCCGCATGTCCCACAGACGAATAAAGGCAAGCTATGAGGAACAGGCCTCCAAGAAACAGCGCGAACATCATTTTTCAAGACCGCAAGTTCAAGGGTGAATTGCCGCTGGATTCTCCATGGATCGTCGTAATGTCACACATTAAGCGCTTCTGTCGAGACCGCAAGGAATGGTTTGTATCAGTTTCGGTATTGGGAAACCGAAATGAGCCGCTCCACGCAGTGTGCTAATCTAACCGTTCCGAGAAGGGAACAGGAATCGTGGCAGACAGAAAACGATTCAAGGTTGATTGGGCCGCGCGTGAGCCGCAATCTCTTCTGGCGAAAGGCATCGCGAGTAGATGCGGACCTCGTCAATCGCTCCGGTAAAGTGCGCAGAATGGCCTTTTTCATAGTTGCCCAGTACCAAATAACGGCTGTTGAAAGTGATGGGGGCCCGCCGTTCGAGTTCACCGATTTCCCGGCCCTGCATGTAGAGTCTCATCGTACTGCCGTCGAACGTGGCCGCCAGATGGACCCATGGCCCAACAGGGAGCGGTGATTGCCCGACCAGATGGTGACTCCAGGGCGTGACGGGAATTTGAAAACACGGCTTGCCCTCGAGCACACCAACTCGAAATCCGGTTGTTTCAACCCCACCGAAAACACAGTTGACGATCCACCGATTGTTCTGGTTGGGAGTTTCAGTGCGAACCCAGCACTCCACGGTGAGCTGCGAGCAATTTGTCAGCGGCCTGTCCATGGGCACGATGACACATCCCCCGTGGCAATCGAGGGCCCAACCCTGCCGTCCTTTAACGCGGGCAACGTTGTGAAGCACTCCCCCGAGGCGATGCCCGGAATAATCGAAGGCCACCTCTTGCTCCGGAGGCTCGTCAAAAGTCCACCAGGCGACAAGGGCGGGATCGGTTCCCGGAAGGGTGACTCGGCGTCGAGCCTGCGCAATGAGTGCGCGCTCCCTTTCAAAGTACTGTCGGACAGGCGCGTCGTACGGACCGAGGCCGACGTCCTCTGGAAGCAAGTCAATATGCTGAAAAGACTCGGTGGAAAAGACGCGACGGACCGCATCCAGATATTCAAAGCCGAACTCACGGTGAGGCGCAATGTAATGCCCTTCCCCCCATTCATTCCAGTTGTCAAGAAGAATCAACCGGCTTCCCAATTGCTCCCTGGGAAAAGTTGCTGCCAGTGCCTTAGCACGCCGGAGGAGTTCCTCGAAATCCTTTGGTGGCAGCTTCCAAATAGACCCCTCGTCTTGCCATCCACTCCAGCCTTGTGACACGGTGATGACCTGGGGAATGATTCCCAGCTCCTGTGTGCGCGTGATGTACGACAACTGTGCCTCGATCGCTTGCCGCGGCGTGGGATTATTAGGAACTGGCCAGACGTATGCAAAAGTATAGTCCAGCCCAAGGTCTTTCATGAGTTGAAGATGGCGGGCGTCGGTACCTCGATATTCGCCGAGAAGGTACAGTCCCGCGAAACCTGCCTGCCGGCATAATTGGCGTGCTTTTTCGAAGGCACTCGCAACTTTATCCACACCGCCCAGGTCGTCCACCAGAAACTCGGGACGATAAATAAAAAGAAGAGGCTTGCCATCAATTACCAGATAGTTGGGCCGTTGGAAGTAGTTTTTGATCCAAAAAGGCAGGAGGTTGTCCAAAAAGTCACGCTCATCGGCGACACCGGCCTGACCACGGGCCTGATTTTCCCACATGATGGCAAAACGCAACCTGTCCTGAAATCGGGAATGAAAAAAGGCCTCGTGAAGAGCACTGGAGTACCGCATCTCAACTGGACCGCCCTGTCGCGCCCGGTACCAGCAATAAACGAAAAATGAAATCCCGTGCTCAACGGCCCATTTTGTCTCCCAATCGGCTACTTCAGGGTTTTCCTGACCGTAGAACCCTAGTGCCGGCGTCCTTTCGGGATGCTTGAGCAGGTTGCGCCAGATTTCAGGCCTGTCTGTCTCCCAAAGCGGGCAATTGTGGGCGCCGACAAGAATATCGGTGGCCACCGGCTGAGGTGGTGGAATCTCCCGGTTTTTAGGGATCGAAAGAGCCGGGAGAAACAGCACGGAAAGAGACCGGCGCACCGCGGCCTGCTGGTATTTGGCAAGGACCGCCAAATCGTGGCGTCCTGCTTCCGATGTCACCACCGTCCATGACGTATTGATTTCGTCAACCCCGTTTTCGAAGCGAAATGACTGTTGCACATTTCCTTGGACAAGACGCACCTCGGGCGGAAGAATTAGTTCCAGTGTGCCCTCGAGGTCCTGGCCTCCACGATTACGAAGGGTGACGGAGAGGGTGCAAGGCCATCCTGCACGATAAATTGGCCGGACGGGCTGGAAGTCGGCGATTTCCAATTCTCCCGGCCGGACTTGCCCACTGAGAAGCACCGTCAGAAGCATAAATGCGCAGAAAAACCCCGTTTTGAGCAATCGGCCTGAAAATCGCGCCGTCATGGTGACTCCTTCTATGAACAGTGTCTGGTGGCAGGGCGTGGATGGAGCAATTTCGCCGTTTGATCGACGATATTCGGTTTATCGAGAGACGCAAAAATAGGCCGACCTCCGCGTGTTGGATCGCTCATATGCGATCGCGGCCTGCGGTGTGGGTAGAGCCAACAAGCTGATCCGTCTTCGAGCGAAGAACTCATAGATTTTACTGATGTCCGTATTTTTCACATCGAAGCCTAACCCAAGGATGACGGTCTCAACACCGCCCCGTGTTAGCATCTCTAGAAGCTCTTCGGAGAGCCATGCGTCACTCTCATTCACGAGTTTCGAACTTGCCTTTTTAACACGTCCATGGCTCAGAATGACAACATCTTCCTCGTACTGTTTACCAGCAATTGTGATACTACCAGGGTGGCACTCTTCCACGCAGGGATACTTGATGTTGCGCAGAGATTTAAAGACGTTGATCCCCACTTTTCTGGCGGCGATCGCCACTGCTCCTAGAACAACCGCATCGTCCCCGAGAGCCGACAGGCAGAGGCCACCACGCTCCCGGGCGCCGGGGAGTTGATCGGAGTTCACGACGGCCTGAATTGTCGGCCACAGAGTGTCCCCACATGCCTCCATGACCCCGCCTCCCAGCACGATCCACTCCGGATCCAAGAGGTGCCGTACGGTGAGGCATGCATAACCGATGATCTCCGCGGCCCGCCGCATAATCCGCTCGACAAGGGGATCACCCTTTTCCAGAGCTTGCTTGAGGGCTTTACTCCGAATAACGCTGAGATCTCCGTCGAGGATTTCGGTCAGTAATGTGGACTCGCCTTTCGCCACCGCATCTCGAATGTCGCGTTCAATGGCCGCCCGACCAGCGAGGGCTTCAAAACATCCGCGATTCCCACATCCGCACAGCGGGCCCCCAATCTCCATGACGATATGACCGATTTCACCCGCCACTTCCCGGGCACCTCGCCAGATCTTCTTTTTCTGTGCAAATCCCGCCCCGATTCCCGTGCCGACAAAGATCCCCATGGCGCTTTTGGCCCCGCGGGCAGAGCCCAGCCAAACTTCACCCAGCGTACCGAGATTGCAGTCATTCCCCAGGATAACTCGGCAGCCAAAACGGGATTCCAAGCGAGGGACGAGATGGACGCCGGAAAGGCAACTGTTGGGAGTACGTACAATCGTCCCCTTTTTGGGATCCACCACTCCCGGTATGGCGACACCAATGGCCGTCACGTCGCGGTGGCTCAGATCCTCTTCTTTGAGCACCGCTTCGATGACGCCTTCGATTGCCTCAACAATCTCTGCGGGGTTGTCCGTCCGCGGTGTGGGAAGCCGCTCCCGGGCGCGAATGACCCCGCGCCGATCGGCCAGCACGCCAAGAATTTTAGTGCCTCCCACATCGACAGCAACGAAATTCGGTTCGTTGGATTGTTGTTTGCCAGCCATAGGTGATCCCTCTGTGCTCACCGTACTAATGCTCCTGCTCTAATATTGTGGGGTGGAAAAGCCGCTCCTGCAAAGGAACGGCCGGTTTTCCCAGAACGGCCGCTCGCATCCACTCCGCCCACCACTGAGTAGCTCTGGCAGCATGGGACATTGGTGGGTTAACGTTCAAGGATTCTGTCGCCACACGCACAGAGTGCAGCAATTCCTCATCGTTTCTCACCAGCGTGCATGGTGCCCGCAATTCAACAGTCAGAGGAGGCAGCTTTCCCAACGATCGGGCGAAAAAATCTTTCACGTTCGCCGGTCGTGATTGTCTCAATTCGCAACCGATAAAAAAAACGCTTTGTTGGCTCACATCAGTCTGCCAAAGATTATCGACCACCAGCCGCGGACCATCGACCATCAATCGGCCCTGGACGAGAAGCCAGGGATAGAGAGTGACTGCGTCAGCGATGTGGTCATTGGTGGCAATTCGCAGAGCGGAAGCAATGTCCCAGGAACGCGTGAAAACGCATTCGTCGTTGTGATTCGTCGGGACAACAGGTGGTACAGCGGCGAGAAGGACTGCTCCGTGGGGCACTTCGGCGCGCTGTGTTTCCCTCCTGATTGTGTTCAAAATGATTTCCTGGGCCTGCCATGACTGAACGTAATTGTTGCGCTGCAACAAAAAGGAGGTGGCATTGACGAGTAAGGCCACACACAGACCAACTTGCAGCCAGCGCGTTCTTTTAAAAGATTGTTGATGAGCCGGGCCAGTCCAATAGGTGCTCGCCGCGAGAGCAACGGCTACCCACAGGGAGGAAAGTTTTCGGTTGTCGTTGCCATAAACCGCAGCATAACTGCCAGAGAGCACAAATAGCAGAACGCTCATTGCCGCGGAGATCCAGCACACCCTCCTGAGCACGCCGACTCGACAAGATTGGGTAGCGAAGTGGTTGCGGTGAGAACGGTCCTCGCCATTTGATCGTGTTTCGAGATGAACACTGCCATCTGGCTTGTCGCCCGATTGACGCGCTGTGTTTTGCGCGTTTAGAGGTTCCCCAGCACCCGTGGTTCGCGAGTGAGCTAGGACAAGGGAAATCGTCACGAGCAGAGCACCCGCCAAAGCTGATGCATCCCACGCTTCATGGATTCGGAAAAGACCATCGGCCCAGAGAATAGGCGTCTGAACGGACACTGCAAATACCCAATAAAGAAACGTCCGGAGCATCATTCCAAGGCCGCCCGGCGTCAGCCGAGACATGTCCGGAAAAAAACTTGGCATGATCAATTTCTGCACGACCAGCCCCAGTAAAACGGCAACAGCGAGGGGAACTGTCGTCCTGGCAACGCTTTTCCATGTGTGCCGATCAAATCCCAGGTAGGTGGGTGACGCTGAGCCCAGAGTGGCTAGCTTTCCAGATTGATCCGCCTTAAAGCAGGCAGCATGGTAGAGCGGCATCAAACACTGCAAAACGAGCAGGGGTAGAAAAATCTCGTAGATCAGCATCCCGATGAAAATAAGAAGACCGGACAACAACAGCCAGCCGCCCTGCCGGCTCATCGCCCTTTCGTGACATACGAGTGACCCTGCCCATAAAACGTACGCCGTCGCCGCGAGATGTTGCATTCCTGGCGAAAACACAAGTGTGGAAGCAATACTTGGCAAATATACGGCCGACAGGAAAAAAGCCGCGGCCTTTTCGCCGCACAATCGACGCCAGACGTACCAGACCATTCCCCATGCCACGCTGAGCGACAAAAACTGAGAGCAGACGTACCAGCGAGGAGTGCCGCCATACACGCCGGATATACTGGAAAGCACAACGGGAGCTAATGGGCGGGCAGAGAAAAGTGGAAACCATGACCGCACGGCATCCCACCACTGACGGTGCACACGCCAATGGTCGATGATCATCCAATCGTCGCAAACCCAACCTGCTTTAAAAAGATACGGAATATATACTGCAAGTATGAAAACAATAGCAGCACAGGTGGGCAGCCTTTTTTTGCAGAAGTGTGCAAATGCCATAACCAAAAAGAAGGACAGCAACCATCAGCCGAGCAATACCGATGCACATTCACCATCCTTGTCAGTGGTGTGTGCCACTAGCACGGAAGACGTTTATCGCTCGGATTCGTGACCAGTGGACTCTCCGTTTGGGTCGGCTGATGTGGTCACAACCCGCAAGTCAAATATACCACCTGCCATGGCCCCCGGATGGGCCTGAAAACGCACGGTGACCGCTTCGCGATCTTTTACGAGTTCGGCCGGCAGCGGGTAAACCTCAATAAAAAAGCGTCCGGGCCGATTGTTCGCCAATCGCTGTGTAGCGAGCCTCGATCCATCGACCACAATATCAAAAACCCGATTCCCAACGTCGCTGCCCCAGTATTCCACAAGGAGGGACTGCCCCTTGCCCTTGCCTACTTTCACTGTGTAGGCGAACCATCCACCGTTGACGGCATGCCGCCACCGCCGCCCGGCAAACGTCCCGCTCTCGGTCCTTTCACCAGCAAGGGAATGTTCTTTTTCGCTAAGGGGGTCCCCAACAATAACTCGGTCGACTGTTCGCTTTTCAATTTCCTCCCATTTTTTCTTTGCTTGATTATATTCGCTAATGATTTTCTCCCATTGTGATGGAGATACTCGATCGAAATAGACCACATAACGCCGGGGACCATGGATCTTGTAGAACGGTTCAAGTATGATCTCTCGGTCCGCGCTATCCACAAGCGATCGGAATAATCCCCTGGGCGCCGTCCAGCATCCGGGACGCCCCTCCGCCACTTTGAACGTCGTCAAATCGACATGATCCGCCACGGCCGCCAGCAGCCCTCCAAAACTGCGGCCGATGTCCCTGGCCGGGAAATAGGCAACGGCAGGCGATTGGAGCACGCTGTCCGGTACAACAGCCGCAAGCACGATGGGACCATGGAGAATGGCAAACCGGTCAGGATTATCGGGGAATGATTCTGTCCGCAACTGCATGGGCACCCGGATTTCGACGTGGTCACCGGCAGTCCACGTACGGGTGACGCGAACGAACTGGCCCGGACGATCTTCCAACGCCCATGGAGTCCCATTGACCAGAATCGAGTATCCCTGAGTACACCACGCTGGCCAGCGGATCGCAATGGTTAATTGCGCGGGCGACTGCGGTTCAACGTAGAGATGCACCGTGTCTGAATCGGGAAATTGCGTTTCCAGTCGGACTCGTACACCTTTTTGTTGCCATTGGAGTTCTGACGGAATAAACAGATTCACATACAAAGTGTCGCGGCCATCGTGAAAGTAGATGCTTTCTCCATATTTCGCATGGTTTTCGATGCCTGTTCCCGTGCAGCACCAGAAAGAGTCCAGGGGTGTGGAATAAGTTTTATGTGATCCCGATTGTAAAGGAACATAGTAGCACATCATTCCAGTTTCTGGATCTTGCGACGCAAGGATGTGGTTGTAGAGGGCACGCTCGTAGTAGTCGGCATATTCGGGTACCATTTCCCAGAACAGCAGGTGCCTGGTGAGCTTGAGCATGTTGTATGTGTTGCAGGTTTCCGCAGTGTTGGGGCCGAGGGCTTCCGAGAGCCTATCTTTGGGCGTGAAATGCTCGTTGTTGCTGTTTCCACCAATCACATAGGAACGTTCGTGGACAACACACTTCCAGAAGTTCAACGCGGCATCGCGATACCACGGCGTTCCCGTTAATTCGTACAGTCTGGCCGCACCGATAAACTTAGGAATCTGCGTATTGGCGTGCAAACCGGTGAGAATGTCCTTCCCTTCGGCTAAAGGCTTGAGCACCGCCAGATGGTTGAAGCGCTCGGCAATCCGCAGGTATTTTTCTTCCCCGGTTAAGGCGTACAGATTGGCCAGGGCCTCGTTCATGCCGCCGTGTTCCACGTTCAACATGCGTTGCATCTGCTCGTCGGTCAGGCGGCTGTTCCGCGCGATCACCCAATCCCCGAGCTTCTTGGCCACTTCTAGTGCCTGCTGATCGCCGCAGTACACGTAGGCGTCGAGCAGCCCTGCCAGAATTTTGTGGAGCGTGTAGTAGGGAGCCCAAACCCGTCCAGTAGTTTCAACCCGGTCAAAAAACTCTTCTGGAAACGCGCTAAGATAGCCGTTACCGAGTTTCTCCTGGCACTTCGCCAGTTCCTGGACCAAAAAGTGGACTCGGTCCCGGAACTGGGCATCGCGAGTACTCGCGTACATGAACGAGCAGGCTGACAGATAATGGCCCACAAAGTGTCCCCGTAATTCGCAATCAGGTCGTTCCCAGCCGCCGAGCGGTCTCGCATCACTGGGAAGTCCCGCATTGACCCGAAACACGTGCAAAAGGCGGTTCAGATCGAGCGACACCAGGTATTCCGCGTCCTTCCGCATTGCATGGAGAAAAGGGCTGGGCAACAGACGCACGTCTTCCAGGCGGAAGGGATAGGTCGATAAGGGGATCTTCGACTTACACTCAGATGCTCGCAGATGTTCGACAGGAGGCAAAACCCCAAAAGTACCCACAACTAACACGGCAAATAAGAAACGTGAAAGTAGCTCCATGGGCCAGTTCCTCGAAGAATTCGTATGGTTTGGCATTTCCGATCCACCTCTTCCATCGTAAAACCCTGGGTGGAGCAGGGCCTATCTGCTGCCCGTTCCTGTAACGATTATACACCTTTTTCCGTCAAGCCATGGAGGTGCAGCCTAAAATCGCGGGGACGGGCAGTTACGCGAGTAGGCTACGTGCTAGACCAATAAAAAAGGCCCCGCATTGAAGCGGGGCCCAAACATCAATCAGGCGGGAAGGATACTTATAAGCTTCAGTGGCCCGTGATCGCTCGGAACAACCCAGAGAACGGTCCCTTGGTTGATCCGTCATCGAAGTCGAGGAACCACCAACCGTCGTGCCATTCAAGAGTCACTTTCCGCCATCCGAGCGGCACCTGCGGATAGGGATAGAACGGACCAATATAGGGCCACGCGGTTGCGGAATACTGTTTGGGGTAAGTGACCGCGGCGTAATTCGGGTAAGCCGCGTAGCTTGGCCAGGCGTAATTCGGCATGTTGGGCTGATCATACCGGGCCGGTGCCGCTGCTCCGACCTGGCCGGCGTACATTGGAAGTGGACGACCAAGTGGTGCCGCTGGAGATGCTTGAGTCGCAGGGGCGACCGGTGTCGGCTCCTGAGCTTGGGCGTAAGCGATCGGCAGAGGTCGAATCGGCCGCGGGGCGCTTTCCGTAGCTACTGTGGCGGAAGCAGGTGTGGCTTCAACCGGGGGTTCCAGCGCTGGGATTTCTGGAGCGGCAAACGCGGGACCTTCGCTGACTGCGGTAGCGGCCGTCGGACGCACAGGCTGATTGGCGAACACAGAGGGAACAGGATCTGCCTTCTGCACTTTGCCCGCCAGGGCCGGCGCCGCCATTGGGCGGTCGCTACCTTGCAGGCCGCCGATTGGCGAAGTCACCCGTTCGGGAGCCACCGCTGCCGTGACCGGTTGCAGACCGAGTTGCTCCGCCGGAGCTCCACTTTCGACCAATAGTTCATTGATCACTGTTTTGACGCCCTGAACCTGGCTGGCAAGGCGTTCCGCAATGGCCCGCTGTTCCGGATCAGCGACTGTCCCCCGTAGCCAGACAGTTCCATCCTGACAACGCACACCAATCTTGTACCCCTTGAGCTGCCCGCTGTTCTTAAGCGCACTGGCAATCTCCTGGGCCAGTTCCTGGTTGCCTGCGAGCACCAGTTGGGGCGCGAACACCATGAACGCCGCGGCAATCCATGTGAACGAATGACCTCGCATGCCTGTCCTCCTGTTTCGGAAATCGCCCGACGGTCGGCATCTCCCTCGGAAGGCCGAATCGATTCCCGCCTGGATCTTGTGACCGTTTTGTGTCAGGCTCTCAACAAACCGAAATCCACCACGTAAACACGAACTGTTGTAAACGCGAACTCCGGCGACAATTCAATTATCCGGCCGGTTTGGGTTCTTTTCTTCCGGCAGGAAGAGTTCGCCTAGCTATAGGATTCGGAAAAACGGTCGCGGAAACCGGAGCTTTTTTCGGGTTTTAGCAAACTCAACGGTCGCTCCGTACATACTGTAAACTTCCCATATTGCCAGAGTTGCCGCGGTTATGGATTGTGCGGTCGGCGAAATCCTATGACGTCTTCCCTGCGGGTGGCTGAAGTTGGTGGAGAAGTTCGATAAAGGTGCGCTATGTCGAAGAAGCCGATCACCCGAGCCTGTTCGGTCCGCTCTAGATGGGCTGGCTCCCCCTTTTAGTGCGGAAGGGGACGGCGAGAAAGGCCTCGGGCTACACTGAGCGGCGATGGAATTGCCGGGAGAAGTCGGTAATCCCGATGAGCAGCATCAAGGAGAAAGTCACCAGGCACAGGCACCAGATTCGGGGTGACTGCCCTGCTGAACCGAGAATGACCCCAGAAAGAAGGGCCATGGCCCCTCTGTAGGCGGGGATTGCCCATCTTCCAGTGCTGGGAAACCGGGTGCAAAGCGCCAGCGCAATCCCAATTACTGGTAAACACGTTACCAGCACGTTTGCCAACACGATGGGTGCGGTGATATTAGCTGGGCACCACATTGTTATTATTGCCGTTGTTCCGAGGCGCTGATCGGGGAACTCGAACCATTCGTGGGGGGATTCTATCACTGCTCTTCAGTTTTCGGCTAGATCAATTCTTTTGACCCCCAAAGCCTAAAACTCATCGTGGCCGAATTTGGATAGGGAAATGGCTGCGCGGCAGACACTCGGCCGGGTTGGTCCTTGCGCAGGCCGTGCATCGCGAACAATCCGACTCCTCGTTGTTTCACTACCATCCCCACGGGCAAGAAAAAGCTAGTGTTTCTCGGGAGATGTCGTGTGATGAGGCCAGAGCCACTTCAATGGCAGGAGGAGGTTTCTCCCCAACCACAATACGAGGGAACTGACGATGTTGGAATTGGTCGATCCCTGTCAGAAGGTGAAAAAGCAAGAATACAAGAACGTCTTTCCAACCCTCGAGCAAAAGCTGGCGGCATGTCAGCGGGCGGCCAGGGCGGCTGGCATACCCGTGATCATCGTGTTTGAAGGGTGGCATGCTGCCGGCAAGGGGATGGTTATCAATAGTCTGGCCCAGGTGCTGGATCCTCGCGGATTTCGTGTCCATCTGACTCTCCCGCGTAACGAAGAAGAGAAACGGCACCCATGGATGTGGCGATTCTGGAATAGGATTCCCGGGGCGGGCGAGATTGCTATTTTCGACCATTCCTGGTATCAGCGCGTGCTCGACGATTTTGCGGAGGGGCGGATTTCTAAAAAAGAGTTCCGTCAGGCGATTGCCGATATTTTGGAATTCGAAAGGCAACTCGCGGATGCGGGAACATTAATCGTCAAGTTCTGGCTCCACATTGACCCGCGGGTGCAGAAAAAACGCTTGAAAGCCCTCGCTTCCTCTCCAGCCACCCGTTGGAAAGTCTCCCCAGAACAGTGGAAACAGAACAAGAAGTACAAGAAATGGTTCAACCTGGCGAACCAGGTGCTCGAAGCCACCAGTACATTCCAGAACCCTTGGCAGATCGTGGAAGCTCATCAGGCCCGTTTTACTCGCCTGAAGGTGTTCCGCACGCTCATTTCGAAGATCGAGCAGGAGGCTCAGCGACGTTCGAAACAGCTCGCGGAGCCTCCGTCTCCCATGCCAGAACCGCGAGAAGACGAGCTTCTCCGTCCCACGATTCTCGATCGAGTGGACCTTACTCAGTCACTGGAGCGCGGGCAATATGAGAAGGAATTGAGAGGGCTCCAAAAGGCCCTTTACGAGCTTGAGCATCGCTGCCATTTGGCACAGGTGCCGGTGGTCATTGTTTTTGAAGGGTGGGATGCGGCGGGAAAAGGCGGAGTGATCAAGCGACTGACGCGGGGCCTTGATCCGCGAGGTTATGAAGTGGTACCCATTGGGCCACCGACCGCCGAAGAAAAGGCTCATCACTATCTGTGGCGGTTCTGGCGACGGCTGCCGAAAACGGGCCATATCACGATTTTTGATCGCTCGTGGTACGGGCGGGTGCTGGTGGAGCGGGTAGAAGGTTTCTGTCGGGAGGAGGAATGGCAGCGGGCATTTCGGGAAATCAACGAATTCGAAAAACAGCTTGCCGACTTCGGAACCGTGGTCATCAAGTTCTGGCTGCACATCGACCCTGATGAACAACTTCGCCGATTCCAGGCCCGTCAAAGCGATCCTAACAAGCAGTGGAAAATCACTGAGGAAGACTGGCGGAATCGCAGTAAGTGGCGACAGTACGAGGTGGCCGTAACTCAAATGCTGGAACGCACCAGCACCACGTATGCTCCCTGGACGGTGGTGGAAGCAAATTGCAAGCTTTTTGCCAGAATTAAGGCGCTCAGGACTGTCAAGGAGCGTCTTGAAGCTGCCGTCTCCTGAATGCCGGTTTTACTCCACGATCAAATAAGGATCGCCGCGACACACGCTGTCAGATAACACGCCAGAGTACCGGCGATCATGGAACGGAATCCCAGTTGGGCGAGTTCTGACCGCCGCCCAGGGATGAGCTTGCCAATCCCGCCAATCATCACGCCAATCGATCCGAGATTGGCAAAGCCGCAGAGAGCGTATGTCGCAATCGTGAAGGAGCGTGGTGCCAAAGTCTGTTTGAGAGTGGTGAGTTCCTGATAAGCAATAAACTCATTGAGAATGAGTCGCTTCCCCAGGAGTGTTGCCACGGTCGACACGTCTTTTGGGTCGACCCCCATGAGAAAAGCAAACGGAGCGAAGAGATAGCCGGTCAATCTCTCTAAACTGAGGGGTTCCCCACCCACGTTTCCCGGCAGGCTAAGGAGCCAGTTAGCAAAGGTGATCAGAGAGATAAACGCGATAAGCATGGCGGCCACGTTGAGGGTCAGGGTGAGACCTTCGCTAGCACCGCGGCAGGCGGCATCCAGGATGTTGGTGTCCTGCCTGGGGATCTCCACGCGAACCACCCCTTTGGTCGGCGAAATCTCGGTTTCGGGGACCATGATTTTCGCGACCACAAGCGCTGCCGGTGCAGAGATCAGAGATGCCGTGACAATATGCCCGGCATCTACCCCCATGGCGACATAAGCGGCCATGACAGTTCCCGCAATGGTTGCCATTCCGCTGCTCATCATGGCCATCAACTCCGAGCGGGTCATACTTTCCAGATAGGGCCGAATCACCAGCGGAGCTTCTGTCATTCCCACATAGACATTGGCGGCGGCCGCCAGAGATTCCGTGCCAGAAACGTCCATGACCCATACCATGATTTTCGCCATGGCTTTAACGAGGAGTTGGAGAATTCCCAGGTGAAAAAGAATGGCGGTCAGGGACGACACGAAGATGATCAGCGGTAGGACCACGAAGGCTACCTGGTGGTGTTTTGCTTCCGGGCCGAACACGAAACCCGTTCCCTGATCCACGCAATACTGAAGGCGCTCGATGAGCAAGCGACTGGCAAAAAAGGCCCCTTGTCCGATGTCGGTGCGAAGAAAGATGAAGGCGATGATCCATTGCAAAAACAGGCCGCTGAGAATCAACCGCCAGTTCATCACCCGGCGATTCTCCGAGAAAAGCCATGCGACAAAAAGGATGACCAGCACGCCCGCAACGGGAATAAGCCGATTCATCGTTCAAGCTCCTCCCTGGTATGCAGCATGCGTGACTTCGGTTATCGGAATGAGGCGACCACCTGGCGTTTTTTGAGGCTGATACTCGGCCCAGCGTCTCTTCGTGATTCTGCATGCCGCTGGCCTGCTTTTTGCCGGGAGTGGTAATATAAATAAGGCACAAGCCGCCCTACAAGCCGGAAGTGCGCTCTTCCGAATGCGTCCGGACGTTTGGGGGCGACATGATCAATAGCGGATAGAGGCGGTGCCCTCAGGTCTAGAGCAATTGGAGCTGAACGCCCAAGGCTGAAAACGACAAAACCTGTGCTGAGAGGGAGATCTGCGATGGTTCTGCTGGAATTCAGTATCTACCCGCTGGATAAGGGGGAAAGCTTGAGCGCGTATGTCGCGCGATGCGTGGAGATTGTGCACACCAGCGGTTTGAAATATCAGTGCCACGCGATGGGCACCATCATCGAGGGAGAGTACGACCAGGTCATGGAAGTGGTACGCAAGTGCTTCGAAGCCCTTCAAAAGGACTGTAATCGCATCGAATGCATCATGAAGCTGGATTATCGCAAGGGATATCAGGACAGAATCTCCGGAAAGGTTCGCAGCATTGAAGAAAAACTTGGGCACGTTGTACAAAAATGACTCAACCGGGTAACGAGAGAGCCCACGATGCAAGACCTCTCTCCACGTCAGAAAGCTCTTCGCGAAATCACGTCGCGACTTGGGCGTGAGAATGTCCTGGTCCACCCCGCTGACCGACTGGTTTACGAATGTGACGGCTACACTCTCGTCAAGTGCATGCCCCAGGCTGTGGTATTCCCGCGGAACACGCGCGATGTGCAGCAGGTGGTTCGTATATGTCGGCAATATGGAGTCCCGTTGGTGGCGCGAGGTGCGGGAACTGGGCTGGCCGGCGGTGCCACGCCGATAGATGAGGCGATCGTTGTCAGTCTGGCCCGGATGAACCGAATCCTTGCAATTGATCTTGTCAACCGGCGGATCCAAGTAGAAGCCGGGGTCATCAATCTCGAACTGTCGCAACGTCTCGCGGGGACGGGCTACCAATTTGCTCCAGACCCATCCAGCCAGGTGGCGTGCACCCTGGGGGGAAATATCGCCACCAATGCGGGCGGACCCCATACGCTGAAATATGGTGTGACGGTCAACCATGTTCTGGGACTGGAGTGCGTCACTGGTGAGGGAGAGGTACTTGTGGTGGAGCCGAGGTGGGACCCGGGTGATCTTGATTGGATTGGGGTGCTGACCGGTAGTGAGGGCACCTTGGCGATTGTGACCAGTGCCTGGTTGAAGTTGATCCCCGCTTATCAAGAGTTCATCACACTCCGTGCGACCTTTTCGCGAATTGAAGATGCCTGTCTCGCGGTCAGTCGAATCATCGGTGCCGGCATCACTCCGGCGGCAATGGAACTCATGGATCAGGGGATCCTTCAGGCCGTTGAAGAGGCCTTTCATTTCGGTTTTCCCACCGATGTCGAAGCAGTGCTGATTGTGGAACTCGACGGAGTGGGACCAGCCATTGCAGCCCAGGCGGAGCGGGTTGCGGCGTTTTGCCGGGAGTGTGGTGCCGGGGAAGTCCTGAGTGCCTCCGACGCAGCGGAGAGGGCTCGCCTGTGGCAGTGTCGTAAATCGGCTGTGGGAGCGGTAGGACGGCTCAGCCCCGCGTACTTTATCCAGGATGGGGTCGTCCCGCGGACCAAATTGCCTGAGGTGGCCACCCGTGTGAAGGAAATCGCACGTCGCTGGAATGTTCGCGTGGTCAATGTGGCTCATGCCGGGGACGGTAATATTCACCCCATTTTTCTTTACGATCCGAAAAATCCAGATGAAGTGAAACGAACGGTGTCCGCGAGTCATGAAATCCTTGCTGCCTGTATTCATCTGGGCGGAAGTATTACCGCGGAACACGGCGTGGGATTGGAGAAACGCGACTTCATGGAGCAACTGTATCCGCCGGAAGTATTGCAGGCGATGAGAGCACTCAAGAGTGTCTTTGATCCCGATGCCATCCTGTCACCCGGTAAAGTAATTCCGCGGGACGGTCAGGAGAAGTCCGCCATCGTCGAGGGTGAGAAGAACGCATGATTTCGACATCCGAGAGCTTTCTCCAAAACTGGCTGCCGATCGAGGCCGCGCAGGAGGTTGCCACCTCCCAGGAAATGAGTCAGGTAGTGCGCGAAGCATCGCGCCGTGGCCGAGCTGTTTACACGGTGGGAAGTGGCTTCCGGGCCAGGTGGGGAAGCCGTCCTGAAAAGAGTGGGTTGGCAATTTCATGCGCTCCTATGAACGGAATCATCGATTACCAGCCCACGGAGTTGACATTGACCGCAGAGGCGGGAGTCACCATTGCCCAGCTCGAAGCGACGCTGTCCGCCTCCGGGCAATGGATTCCCGGGTTGAGTGGATTGCCGGGCGGCCTCCAATTGGGCGGGCTTCTGGCCAGCCCATTTCCTCGCCTTCGCGATTGGCGGTGGGGCCGACTGGCAGAAGCCGTTCTGGGCCTTGAAGTGATCACTGGTGAAGGAACACGTCTGGTCCTGGGCGGTTCTGTTGTCAAGAATGCTGCTGGGTATCGACTCTTGCGTTTATTTCTCGGAAGCTGGGGGAGCTTGGCGATCATCACGCGGGCCACGCTCATGACCCGGCCCCGGCCCGAGGTCTCCGAATTTTTCACGGTGGGAATGCGGCGTGCTACTTTTTGTGAGACGTTTCTCCAACGTCTCGCTGCCCTGCCCTTGCCGTGTCTGTCGGATGTCATGATCTGTGAACAAACCTGTTTGATCGACTCCAATCTCGACTTAGACCTTGCAGAAGAATTGGGACGCCGCTGGATTGCGGCGACTTTTCTGCTGGAAGGCGACCGACTGGAGGTAGACCTGGCACGAGATGCCCTGACCTCCTTGGCAGGCCAGCAGGGTTGGAAGGTGATTCCCACTTCCAGGATCAGTGACACCGCGTTTGAGAGTAAGCTGACGACCGGTGGTGACGCTGTTTGTCAGATCAGCGGGTTGCCAGAACAAATGGCCGTGATAACGGCGCACATCAAAGAGGTGTTTCCTGGGGCGATTTGGTGGGGCTACCTTTTCAGTGGACAGGTTCTCCTCGTTGATGCTGCTAAGGAATTCACCATCGAGAAAGTCAAGGCGCTGAGAACCAAGATCGAGGAGAAGAGGGCTTGTCTGGTGGTTCTCCGGACGCCAGCCAATCCTGATTGGCCCTCGTCGGTCGTGTGGGGGTTGCCCCATCCGCGACATGTGTATGTCCAGCGATGGAAAGACATCTGCGATCCGGCCCATATTCTCAACCCGGGTCGATACGTATTCACATAAACCAGAAGAAAGAAAACTCGACGCGAAAATGGCGGTGCAAGTGCACGAACATTCGATGGAGGAGATTCACCGGTGCGTCCATTGTGGACTGTGCACCTCGGCGTGTCCTACATTTGTGGAGTTACGTCAGGAGGCCGACAGTCCTCGCGGACGCATCTACTTGATGCACGCGATCCTGGAGAAACAGCTATCGATCGATCGAAAAACTGTTCAACACATTGAACTGTGCCTGGATTGTCGCGCCTGTGAGACTGCGTGCCCGTCGGGAGTGAGATATAGCCGCATCCTCGAACCCGTGCGTCTGTCCCTAATCAACAAGCGGGCGGTTTCCCTGACGTGGGGTGAGAGGTTCTTTCTCTTTCACGTCTTTCCCTATTCGCGAAGAGTTCGCGCGGCTCTATGGCCGGTCAGACTGTTACAGCGATTGGGAGCCTACCATGGCCTGGAACGAATGGGACTTTTTCGCGTGCTCCCCGGCATTCTGGGGAAAATGGCCAGCCTTGTGAATCCTCACGTACCGGGACAAAAGCGTCTGCCAGATTTTCTTCCTGGGAAAGGACGTCGGCGGGCTCGCGTGGCCCTGTTTGTGGGGTGTGTGGGCGACGCAATGTTCCGGCACATTCACTGGGCGACACTCCGTGTGCTGCAGGAAAACGGTTGCGATGTGTTGGTACCCCGCGGTCAGGGATGTTGCGGAGCGATTCATTATCACGCTGGTGACGACCGTGGCGCCAAAAAATTGGCTGAGCAGAACGTCCGTAGTTTTCCTGTCCGTGACCTCGATGCGGTGATTGTCAATCATGCAGGCTGCGGCGCGATGCTCAAGGAATATCCCCAATACTGGGCAGATGGGGATCGTGAGCGATACGCAGAATTTAGCGGGAAAGTCCGCGATATCTGTGAGTTTCTTGACGACCTGGGAATCAAGGCCCCAGAAAACCCATTGCCTTTGCGAGTGACTTACCACGATGCGTGTCATCTTGCGCATGCGCAGCAAATTCGCCGACAACCCCGAGCGCTGCTTTCAAAAATTCCCGGGCTGGAGCTTGTACCGTTGTATGAAAGTGAGCTTTGCTGTGGTTCCGCAGGGAGCTATAACCTTCTGCAGGATGCGATGGCCATGCGATTGGTGAAGCGGAAGGTGGATCGCATCCTGGAAACAGGCGCTCAAGGCGTGGCAGCTGCCAATGCCGGTTGCCTTCTCCACATTGGTCGCGAGGTAAGACGGCGTCGGCTTCGCCTGCTTTTGGCACATCCGGTTGAGCTTCTGGACTGGAGTTACAGGGGAGTCACGCCCCCGCAGCCTGGCTTCGACGTGGAATACCGTCTCTAGCTGTTATTCCCCTCGGCTGTCAGGACCTTGGTCAGCCCCTCCACGAAGAAGTAGTCTCCCCACATGACGGATTCGTCCACGCCAAGGTTCTTTCGCGTGTGATACACGCCGTGTTTGAGGATGCCTTCCCAACCCGGGGTTTCAATGGCGAGGTATTCGGGGTCGCACAGAGCGGATAACATCACAAGGGCTATGTTGCGGTAGACAAGCCCACGTTCGGGAGATCGGGTCTGTTTTGCCAGATCCCACAGACCACTGGCTGCGATGGCGGCTGCCGAGCTTTCTTTTTGCCGACCCCACGGCGGGGGCTGCGACAGATCAGCGTGAAAATCCCAGTATGGGATCTTGTCCTCGGGAAGATGGGTGATCCAATACTCAGCGTTACGTTCCGCCACTTCCAGAAACTCGGGGTTGTTCGTCAGGGCGTAAACCTTGCTGAATCCATACATCGACCACGCCAGGCCACGCGCCCAGCAGCTCTCGGGGCTAAGGCCCTGATGGGTGCTCTGGCCAAGAAATTGCCCGGTTTCCACGTCGAAAAGTCCCTCATGGGCGGTGGAACCATCCGGGCGTACCAGGTAATCGCGGGTAGTCCGGCAATGGGCCAGGCCGATCTCCAGCAACTCTTGATCACCCGTTTTTAGAGCCGCGAAGATCACCAGAGGGACGTTCATCATAATGTCGATGAACAGACTGTGTGGGCCAATAAAAGAGCAGAGATACTTTCCTTTGGGTTGAAACCGCATGGCAAGTGTGCGGCCAGCGGTGATGAGGACATCGAGCAAGGCCTGATCGCCGGTCAGTTCGTACCATGGAAGATACGTGTTGAGAAAGATGAATCCCAAGTCATGAACATTGCGATCGTGTTTGCGATGCTCGAGCAGACGTGAATAGTGCGTTGCCAGTTCCCACCATTTAGGGTCTCGCGCACGCAGATAGAACTGCCACATCATTCCAGCCAGGAAGCCGCCGGTCCAGTCCGTCCACAGTTCGCCTTCGTGATACCATCGGCCGTTGACCGTGTAGATGGGGAAGAAGTCAGGATGTTTTTCGACCAGGGCGGCCACCTGTTTTTCGGCGAACTGAAGGGCCTCCTGAAACTTGCTGATTTCTTCCGGCCTGAGAGTCATGACATCTCCTCCCGCTGCCTTATGAAATGGGCTCAGGCGGCTCATTATACCGCAATATTCGTATACTCACACCCGGGACGTTTGGTAAGTCAGGGATTTGCCCAGCCCCACTTTTGCAAAAACCTATAACATACCAGCAGGCCATAGTGGTGTAGGGGCAATTCATGAATGGCCCCTGCAACAGATTCAGCCATTGGCCTGTCAAAGTTCCCGTGTAAAAAGTGCGGACGAGTCACAGTTAGGGCGGATTGTTCCCCAAGGATCGAGTCGCTACACTGGTCGATAATTCTGCAAAGACGAGGACAATTGTGGACGATTCGACGAGCTTTGAAGGAGATCCTTGTTATGAGCCGTGCCACCACACGCCGTCACACCACAAACTCTTTGCTTGCGGCGATTGCAACCGTTGGCCTACTCACTGCCTGTGGAGGTGGGCATGCACAAGAGGCTCGCGTGACGATTGATGCATCTCAAACGGCTGCCCCCATTTCCAAATACATCTACGGGCAGTTCATCGAGCACCTGGGCCGGTGTATTTACGGCGGGATTTGGGCGGAAATGCTCGTCGACAGGAAATTCTTCTATCCTGTCGGTAGCAAGGAATCCCCGTGGACGGTCATTGGGCCAGAAGGGAGCGTAACAATGGATCGTCATCAGCCCTTTGTGGGGGTGCATTCACCGCGAGTCGCGTTGAGGGGCGATGGCACCGTCGCGGGCATCGCTCATGGCGGTTTAGGCGTTCTCGCTGGGAAAGAGTACGTCGGTTACATATGGGTGAAAGGCGCTCCGGAAGCAGCCCCAATCACGGTGAGACTGGTGTCGGGAAATAATCCTGGCAATGCGGGCGAGATGGACATCCCCGAGGTGGGATCAGACTATCGGAAGGTGACTTTTCGTTTTCGGCCTGCAGAGTCTACTGACGATGCCCGGCTGGAAATCGTGTCCAAAGGTAGAGGCTACTTTTATGTGGGGACAGTTTCCCTGATGCCGGCCGACAACATTCATGGCATGCGGGCGGACACCATTGCTCTGCTAAAAGAGCTGGACTCTCCCATCTATCGCTGGCCGGGTGGCAACTTCGTGAGCGGTTACGACTGGCGGGACGGAATCGGCGACCGCGATAAGCGCCCGCCGCGCAAAAACCCTGCCTGGCAGGGAATTGATTCGAACGATTTCGGAATCGATGAATTCATGACGTTCTGCCGGATTGTCAATACCGAGCCGCTGGTAGTGGTGAACACGGGGCTTGGGGATGTGGAGATGGCTCTCCAGGAGCTGGAATACGCCAATGGCTCTGTTGAGACAAAAATGGGGCAGCTACGGGCCAAAAACGGTCACCCCGAGCCCTATCGTGTCAAATACTGGGGCATCGGAAACGAAATGTACGGTAACTGGCAGCTTGGACACATGCCTTTGGAGGAGTACGTCAAAAAGCATAACGAGTTTGTTGCCGCAATGCGGAAGCTCGACCCCACAATTGTGGCCATTGCGGTTGGTAATGTTGGACCATGGACTGAGGGAATGTTCCGCCACTGTGCGGACTTTATCGACCTGATGAGTGAACATTTTTACGTCGGGGCAAAAAAGGATTTGCTGGAGCACGTCGAGCAGGCCGCACGTCGTGTGCGCGAGATCGCCGACGCCCATCGCCGCTATCGGAAAGAAATCCTGGGCGGCAAGGCCATTCCTGTTGCGCTCGATGAGTGGAACTACTGGTACGGAGAGCATCTCTACGGCGAGCTGGGAACGCGGTATTTCCTCCGCGATGGCCTTGGAGTCGCGAAGGCTCTCAATGAGTATGCTCGTAACACGGATGTCTATTTCATGGCCAATTATGCCCAAACCGTGAATGTGATCGGAGCGATCAAGACGACGAAAACGGCCGCCAGCTTCGAGACCACCGGGCTCGTCCTGGCCCTGTATCGAAAGCACTTCGGGCAAGTCCCCGTCGCCACCACATGTTCCAACTCCGTCCTCGATGTCCAGGCCGCTCTGAGTGAGGCAAAGGACGCGGTGGTGCTTGCCGTGGTCAATCCGACTGCCGAACGGCAGCACCTGATCCTGCAATCCACCGCGGTAAAGCTGGAATCGCCCGGCCGTGCATGGGAAATTGCCGGGGATGATCCGATGCTTTTCAATGAGCCGGGAAAGCCTCCGCGTGTCAGCATTGTGGAAAGAGAAATTCCCGACGCGGGGAAGGTTGAAGTGGCACCCTACAGCGTCACGCTGATTCGTTTTCCCGCTAAACGCTGAAAGGTGCGCTGAAGATTACCGGGGAGCGGCAAGCCAACGTCGCAACTGATCGTTGTCGCGCGTTTTTGCCCCTCGGTTCATGCGCACGAATTCGGCTGGGTGCTGGAGGGGCATTTTCTGGAATAACGGTGGGCGCCGGCGTCAGGAGGCGAGCGTTTCCAGGAGACGTACCAGCTCCTGGGGAACCGGCTTGTGCGCGGCATACGTTTGTTCAAATGGCACGAGGACAAGCTCACCCCGCTGCTCGCCCGCCATACACCCGGTCTTTCCTGCCAGAATTGAGCGAACGGCGAAATCTCCCAGCCGGGCAGCCAGCAGTCGATCCTGGGGGACGGGGCTTCCTCCTCGCTGCAGGTGACCGAGAGCGAGCACCCGGGTTTCAAACGGACATCCATTTTCACAGAGGGCTTTTTGAAGGGCGGCGGCACCCCCACGCTCGTCCCCCTCCGCCACGATCATCATCACCGAAGTCTTGCCGCGGGATTTCAATTCGTGGAGTTGGCGGATGATCTCGGATACTTCGGTGGGGGTTTCGGGGATGCATGCAATTTCCGCGGAGGCGGCGATTGCCGTATAGAGAGCGATGTACCCACTGTGTCGGCCCATCACCTCCACGAGGAACATCCTCTCGTGTGCATCGGCCGTGTCGCGCAGCTTGTCAACCGCATCCACAGCCGTGTGCACCGCAGTCGCGAAGCCAATTGTGTAGTCTGTTCCCAGGAGGTCGTTATCAATTGTTCCAGGGCACCCGATGATCTGGCCATCCCAATACTTGGCGAGCGCTACTGCGCCGTGAAACGTTCCGTCGCCACCGATCGGGATGAGAGCGTCAATCTTGTACTTCCGCAAAATCTCGGCTGCCCTTTTTTGTCCCGACTCTGTGTAAAATTCCTCGCAGCGACTGGTGTGGAGAATGGTCCCCCCTCGCCGAGCGATATCAGACACGCTCCGCAGCGACATGCGTGGCTGTCCCTGCTCGTTGAGGAAGAACTCTTCCCGCAAAAGACCGGAATAGCCCCGGAGGATCCCAATCACTTCGTGACCCGCTGAAATCCCTGCCCGAACGATCGCCCGCACGCATGCGTTCATGCCAGGGGCATCACCGCCACTGCACAGGACTGCAATCCGCATGGTCTCCTCCCAGACGCTCTGCTTTTATTTCAAAAAACAAATGAAGCCGTTGCTGACCGGTCAAAGCGGCGTGATTTCTAGTTGATGGCTTGCCAAAAATTCCTCTGCTTCCGCCCGATTGAAGACACCTTCGGTGGTCCCGATTGCCCGCACACAACTGGCTCCCAGCGCACTCCCCCAGCGTACACAGCCTTCGGGCGACTCGCCGAGAAGCAATCCCATGATAAATCCCGCGTCAAAGGCATCACCTGCGCCGGCGCCCCCGACGAACGTGGTGGGATAAACTCCCGCTCGGAAACTCCCACGTTCTCCCACAAAGAGACAGCCTTTTTCGCCCAGTGTGATGACGACATTCCGGGCTCCCATGTCGTGAAACCGCCGCGCTTGCTCGACAGGATCGGATACACCGAGGATGATCTCGCCTTCGTCGTCGTTAGGCATGAAATAATCAACGTGGGGAAGGACCTTCCTCAAAATGGATTGAAAGTCCTTGCGCTCCATGAGCACCACGTCGAGAACAACCGTGATTCCCCGCTGGCGGGCGGTTGCCAGCAGATTAGCGAAGTCATCGGTTTCCACACCTGGCATCATCAAATACCCGCCGACGTAGAGAACCCGAGCGCCGTCCAGCCAAGCGGTTGGAATATCGCCGGTGTGAAAAACCACATTCGCCCCCGGCGTGCTGATGAAGCGTCGGTCTTCACCCTGCACATTGACGATCATGGTGGCCGCCGTACCGTATCCCGGTACAGCGCGGATTCCAGCCGTAGCCACACCGGACCTTGTGAGTGCTTCCTGAATGAACTGGCCGAAGAAGTCTTCCCCCACACATCCCGCCACGCCCACAGAAACATCCAATTTTCTCAAATCCACGGCCACGTTCGCCGCGCAGCCCCCCAATCCGAGCTGGATGCGAGACGTTGGAACGAGCTCACCGGCTTTAGGGAGCCGTTCAATCGGTTCGCAGGCAATATCAGCGAAAAGAATACCGGCCGATATGACCTGGAGCGCCTGGGACATGTTCATTCCTCCTGGATTTATTCACCCCCTGAGCGGCCGACGTCGAGTACCACAAGCCGCTCGCGTCGCGTCACCTTGATCACGTTTTCTTTTGCCGAAGCTGAGTTTATGGATCCGGCTTCAATTCATCCACCACCGACGCTATTGGACAGTTTCAAGAGCTTTTGCTCGATCAATTCCCGCAGGCGAAGGGCGATATCCGTTTTTGTCCCGGTCCATTCGGCGAGACACGTGCCCTCCGAATCGAGAACCTCCACCGACGAGCAATCCGAGCCGATCGCCGAGGGGCGGTTCACGACCATCAAGTCGCACCGTTTCTTCTGAATTTTTTCCAGGGCGTGCTGCCTCGCATTGTGTGTTTCCAGGGCAAAACCCACAATCCATTGATGCCTTTTCATCATGCCAAGGCTGGCCAAAATATCGGGGGTCTCCACGAGGCGGAGTGTCAGCGGAGTCCCCGATTTGACAATTTTTCGAGTTGCCATCTGCTCCGGGCGAAAGTCACAAGGGGCGGCGGCACCGATCACGCCGTCGCAGTCTGGAAAAATGGATTGGCAGGCCTTCAGCATTTCCTCCGTCGTTACCACCGATACGATTTCCGCTTGCGGAGGATAATCAATGGCCACAGGTCCTGACACCACGATGACACGATGGCCAGCAGTACAGAACGCCTCGGCCAGGGCCCTGCCCATCCGTCCTGAAGACGCGTTCGATAGGAATCGCACCGGATCCAGGAATTCCCGCGTTGGTCCTGATGTGATGAGGACGGTGGCCATTTTTCACCCGGGCAACTTTGTTAATTTGGTCTGCCAAATCCGAAGACCGCGCTGAGAGTGACCGATGGCACCGGTTTCGCCTTTCGGGAACCTCAGTGCGGCTGGTCGGTCACCACGTTGGGTGCAACAGCAATCGGGACGCAGGATCCTCGACGTGCCCAAGAATTTCCCCATTGACACAAGTCGCGAGCAATGCCGGTATGGCCCAGCGCGGATCTGATTGCGGTGGTGACCCACACATTAATGTAACGTTGCAAGTTTATCGAACAACGTGCGTTTTTTCCAGTTGGCCTGGTTTGGCGGTTTTTCGCTCTTGATAGGAAAGCGTCTTTTTGTCATACTCTCCCGCCTTTCCACGTTGCCGGAATTTCAACCCAGCGATTGTTGACCGGGCAGAAGCGTTCTGAAAGAGTGGTTGAGCTGGAGTAAACATCCATGACCAGCAGGTTGTCGCGTCGTTGCCGGAGCATGGGAATCGTTGTGAGTTTGCTGGCAAGTTTTTTGAGCATCGCTGGCTGTACTTCGGTGCCGCCCCAGAACGAATTGACACCGGCTTCGGACTTGTCTCAGCTTGCCCGCCAGCTTCGCCCCGCTGATCCAAACCGCGAACCATTCACCTTCAGTAACGAGGCGCGAGCGATCGAAGAAGACCTCGGGGTTGGAAAAAAAACGTCCCCTGTTCCCACCGAGGCGAAATAAAAAAGGCCCCTCAGACGGAATGGGGCCTTGTATTGCATAGGTCGTTCGTGGTAAAGCGAGGATCGATTGCGGGATCAATAGTTGCTCCCCGCGCCGCCTTCCACATTTCCTACCATGTGCAGGTGGTCGTGGTCGATGTAAACCACTTCGACAGCTTCCTGGTTTTGTGTGGTGTAGGGAATCGGCCAGCCGACTTTAACTGTTTCCGTGAAATAAATGGTGCACTTCCAGTGGACGTGGTGCAGTTGGGCCGGGCCTATCAGCGGATAAACACGCGGTGGATCGATCGAATCGGTGATGAGTTCCTTCACAATTCGCACATTACCGCGCTGGACCTCGTGAAGGAGGGGTAAACCGCCTTCCACACCACGGGCCTTTTCCAAGGCACGGATCACCTCGTCGTCGGATGGCTCATCGAGGGCCGCATGCGGAGCGCCCTCAACCAATGGTGGAAGAATCGGCATTTTCTTGTACCGCTCTTCTTCCCAAGCTTTATCCTCGAACTTCTTCTGAAAATACGGGGAAACCGGGATTGGATAATTGAGAACTCCCCAATCAAGGGGGCTCATTGCGGTCCCACAGCCTGTGAGGAACAGCAGTCCGCCACCCAGGAGTCCCCACAATTGCAGTGTTTGTAGTCCTCGCGCCATGTACCGCTCCTCAACTAGCGATCGTTACCGTTTCGATTCTGGGTTGCCAGGCTTAATGACGCCTCAGACCGATCGTCCTGTCGCCGGACACCCTCATTCTGGCGAGCCGGCGTGGCTGAGCCATTTGGAAGACCGGCTACATCATTTATCGTGAGAATCTACTCCGAACTTGCAGGATTTTCCCGCGATGAGGGAGAAATGGACGGTAGCGGTCTTACCTGGCGGACGGCCCCTGAGGCTGCGGAATAGCAAGAGCTCACTTGCCAGAAATTATTTCGAACTTCTCAAATGTCCGCGGAACAGAGTGGTAACCGGCCCCAGAATCTACTTTTTGAGAACAGTCTCTGCGGAGAACTTTGTGATCAGTCGGAGAACGGTTTTTTCCTCAGAGTCGAGTTGAGCGAATAGAGGGCCATCTCTGAGATCAAACGACCGTCGTGGCCGCCCGTCCGCTGCAGCGCGGCAGTCTCCAATGTGAAAGCACCATCCGGCAGCCCCTCCACGGAAAGCGGCCTCCAGATCGGCAATAAAGTCTTTGGCGGATGGCTGCCACGAGCTAAAATCGCGTCGGAATGGTTCCTGATAGTGAACCGGGACAATCTTGCCTATCTTCTGTAAGGTGTCCAGATACTCACGTGTTTTTGCCTCCGTTTGCTGGGCTGATTTCGCGTTCCGAGGCCGATGCGGCGCGATAAAATCCAATCCCACCCGCATGACATATTCACGCAACATATCCGGCGGAATGTCCCCAGCATGCGAGGCCGTGACAAGCCGACTGGAATCGAGGGAGCGAACCTCACGTCGGAGCACGACCAGGTCCTCAATGGAAGTGAAACGGGAATCCTGGATGTTCCGTTCGTTGGAGAGGTCGAGGTACCAGTTTCGGTAATCCTTCAGGTGCTCCACCAGGGAACGAACTGCCCGAAGATGCGCATCGAGGGACTGCAGCCGCCGGGGCCCGGTCACGCCATTCCCCCGGGAGAGTGTGATATCCACGATCATCCCTTGGGTGTCGCACCAGCCTACGATTTCGCGGAGCTTTGCCATCCCCGGTTCCCAGGGGTGGCCCTCCTCGTCGACGGCGTAAGCTTTCTGATCAAAAGCTGCCCAGTTTGCCCAAATTCGGATCCAATTGAATCCCAGTCTTTTGATTTCCTGCAGATCTTCAGTCCAGATTTCTCGTGGCGCACCAAGCGCGCCGTAATAACTGATGCCCAGCAGAAAGGTCGGCTCACCATTAATTGTGAAACGCGATCCCTCAATTCCCAGGACTGTGTGAGGCTGCGCGGAAGCCCGCCTTGGCGCGGTCGAAATTCCGAAAAGAAGGATTAGCAGGCATGTGGTAAGCGTGCGATGCATAGTGGCCCTCCCTCGTCCACGTTTTTGCCGCTCAGGTCTTGACCAAATCGGCTGGCGATCCAGACGCTCACCCAAAAACCTGACGGGTGTTGGTTGAAGCCTATTGTGTCAGCTTTCCTTGATGGCGGCAACCAGGTCGAGCACCGCACGCTTGCCATCCGCGAAAAACATTAGTGTATTGGGAGCGGCAAACAGAGGATTGGGGATGTTTGCGAAGCCAGGGCTAAGGCTCCGCTTGATCACCACTACGGTTTTCGCTTTGTCCACTTCGATAATCGGCATGCCTGCAATGGGGCTTTTGGGATCTGTCTTGGCAAGGGGATTGACAACGTCGTTAGCCCCCAGGACGATCGCCACATCGGTTTCGTTAAGGATGGCGTTGATCTCGTCCAATTCTTTGAGCTTGTCGTAAGGTATTTCGACTTCCGCCAACAAAACGTTCATATGTCCGGGCATGCGACCCGCTACCGGATGAATACCGAACAGAACCTCGATCCCTCGCGATTCGAGCAAGTGATAGAGGTCCCGAACCGCGTGCTGAGCTTGGGCCACAGCCATCCCGTAGCCAGGAACGATCACAACACGGCGCGCGGTATCGAAGAGCATGGCAATTTCTTCGGCTGTGGCGGATTTCACCGTCCGATAGACCTCGTCCGCCTTGGCAGCCTGCTCACCTTCCTGAAGTACGCCGAACAAGACGTTGAACATCGAGCGGTTCATCGCTTTGCACATGATATTAGTGAGGATGATGCCAGACGCCCCGACAAGCGAACCCGAGATGATCAGCACGGCGTTTCCCAAAACGAATCCGGTTGCCGCCGCTGCCAGTCCGCTGTAGGAGTTCAGGAGGGCGATGACAACAGGCATATCGGCACCACCAATCGGATTCACCAACGTTAAGCCCAATACCGAGGATAAGGCCACCACCACCCAGTACCACCCTGGGGCGGATGGATCGAGGACCCCCAACACACTCGCTCCCAGGGCCAGTATGCCCAGAACGGCGTTGATCGGCTGGAGAAGTGGATATCGAATCGGCTCTCGAAACGCCTTGTATTCCTGCAGTTTCGCGAAGGCCAGAAGACTTCCCCAGAAGGTTACAGCCCCAATAATTGCCGAGGCAAATGTGGCAATGGCAATGTCGCTGACGGGTGGGGGAGGAGTCCGAATCAGCTCCGCGGCAGCTACTAGGACAGAAGCTGCCCCACCGAAACCATTAAGAAGGGCCACCATTTGCGGCATGGCGGTCATGCGCACTTTGAGCGCCAGCACGGCCCCCATGACACTCCCCACGATCAGTCCCAAAATAATCCAGTGATACTCGATGATTCCGCTATGAAAGAGCGTGGCGAGAACAGCAATGAGCATCCCCAGGGCCCCCGTTAGATTTCCGCGGACTGCGGTTCGGGGGTGGGTGAGACCTTTAATGCCCAGAATAAACAGGACCGAGGCTAATAGATAGGCCAGAACAATCACACTCTCGGGAATCACGTCCGTCTCACCTTTCCTTCAGTCTACTTCCGACTTAGTCCGGGATTGTGGCGGATACCGAACGCTTTGTTTACACCGAATTGAATGTGCTGGGGCGCTCCGTGGAAATACCGTCCGTCGACGTCCCTGGGGAATTACGATTTGCGTTTAAACATTTGAAGCATTCGGTCCGTGACCAGGAAACCGCCAACCACGTTGATTGTTGCAAGGATGACCGCCAGGGTTCCCAGAATGGTGGCCAGTGTCGAATGCCCGGCTCCGGCCGCAATGATGGCCCCCACAATCGTGATGCCGGAAATCGCATTCGATCCGGACATCAACGGCGTGTGCAGGGTTGGTGGAACCTTTGTGATAATTTCGAACCCCACAAAGATAGCCAGCACGAAGATTGTGAGTGCCATGACGAAGGGCAGGTCGGAGTGGCTCCGCGCTGCCGTCTGCTCAGCGATTTCGTTAGCCAAAAGAAGCAAACTTTCCATAAATAAAACCCTTTTGCCGACCGGTTAACTTTCGCAGTAGGGTCTCGCCTTAATGCTTCGTGTGCAGGCCAACCGTTTGGGATTCCTTTTTGCCCGATGCGATTGAGAACTGGACCAAATTTCCAAGTTTTCTTGCCCCAACTCTTATTTGTTGAATAAGTTGGATGACTGCGCTGCGTGTTGAAGCTTTAACTCGATTGGTGTGCCGAGGCTTTTCATTGCGACGGCTGCCCGGCAGGTTCCCTCAACATTGCGTGGACCACCTGGCCGCCCCGAGCTACCAAAGTATCCCGAATAATCTCGTCTTCAGAGTCAAGGGCGATCTGGCCATTCTTGCATACATACAGGAAAAAGGTCGTGATGTTTTTGGAATACATCTGGCTGGCATGGTGCGGTATTTCTGCCGGGAGATTCACGGGGCCGAGAATGGTAACTCCGTGCTCCACCACGGTTTCTCCCGGCCGGGTCAGTTCACAATTCCCCCCTCGCTCAGCCGCTAAATCCACGATGACAGAACCGGGCTGCATGCCAGCAACCATCTCGCGGGTGATCAAGACGGGAGCTCGCCTACCGGGCACCGAGGCCGTCGTGATCACCACGTCGCTCTGGGCCACCACCTGAGTCATTAGTTCACGTTGGCGGCGGTACACTTCTTCACCAAGTTCTTTCGCATACCCGCGTTGATCCTCGGCTGCCTGAGTTGGCAACTCCAATTCCACAAATTTGGCGCCGAGGCTTTGAACCTGCTCTTTGACAGCAGGGCGAACGTCATACGCGGACACCGCAGCGCCAAGCCGCTTCGCCGTCGCGATCGCCTGAAGTCCCGCTACCCCTGCCCCCACCACGAACACCTTGGCGGGCGTCAGTGTGCCAGCCGCCGTCATGAGCATCGGGAAAATCTTGGGAAGCGTCAGCGCGGCGAGAAGCACAGCCCGATATCCGGCGAGAGTGGCCATGGATGAGAGGATGTCCATGCTCTGTGCCCGCGTGATGCGTGGGAGCAACTCGAGCGCGAAGATCGTCGCTCCTTTTTCTACCCACGGCAGTAAATCCCCTTTTTTGCTCAGCGGATCCCAGGCACCGATGAGAATCTGACCGGGCCGGATCCCCGCGAGTATTTCGTCTCGGACCTCGGGCGGAATATCCCATCGGACACCAAGCAGCACCTCGGCCTCGAGGACCTCCGCCAGGGATGTTATGGTTGCACCTCTCGCAGAATATTCGCTGTCAGGGAATCCAGCCCGTTCCCCGGCTCCGCTTTCCACACGCACGGTGTGGCCCGCTTTTACCAGGCCAGGGACATTCGCAGGGACAACGGCGACCCTTTTCTCCCCGGGAAACCGCTCTCTCAGTACGCCAATAATCATAGGATTCGTAAATTCGTCAAAAAGAGCCTACATTTTACGGGAAAGGATACCCATTGTACACAAAACAGTAACGTGGTGAATGAGGGGGGAAGCTGAGTCATCCAGTTTTGAGCTTCGCTAGACAGGGCAGCGGATCACGAGACGCCGTTGCCCGGGGATGAGGTATCCGCGAGTGACCTAGTGGTCAGGTTCATATTCCAAAGTTGGACAGTTTCACAACAGCCGAGCCAAACCGCTTGGTTTGCTTCCCGTTCAAACTCAGGGACAACTCATGATTTCATGATTTGTCCTACCATACGCTGCGCGTCTGGCCGCCAAGAGAGCGTGGCAAAAAGTGGGGACATCGAAAAATTTTTGGGCTTGAGCGACCGCACAGAAAAAGGTAGATAACGAGTGTCCCCGGTGCCGCTCGTGGCGAAAGTTTTTACCCAAAACGCTCGAGTCGCACATTAGGAAAAATACGCAAATGAAAGTAACCGTGACGGATCTTCCGTAGGTGACACATTTTCTGGCCGAATCAGCCGATGCAGGTTTCAAGAATCACAATTGCGGTCGGCCAGAATTCCGGGACGGCGTGGAGTCTGTTCCTCGCCCAGAAAAGTTGTAGCGCTGGCTGGATTTCTCAAGTTTCCCACGGAGGGGAATACCATGGCCCTAGCGGCAAGATACGGTTTGGCGGGGGTCCTTATCGTCTGCTTTTCTGTCGGCGGTGGATGTGCTGCCAATAAGACGGGATCCCAGTGGTCGCTCGCTAGTATCAACCCATTCAAGAAAGCTCAGACTGCCGAGCCCTATCCGCAAAAGCCGTCGGCCTTTGCAACACCAAGCGCAGTGCCCGGCGATAAGCAAGGGGCGAGCCTTGCCAGCGCACCAACGCAGGGTGGACCTCTGTATCCCAGCACCACTCCGCGAGTCTATTCCAGCCCAACGAGTAGCCAGAACGCTTTGAATTCTTCATCTTTACAGCAGGCTTCCGGGCAGTTGTCCAGCAATCCCGGGCAAAGTTCCTCGCCTTACTCCCCGGTGAATCGGTACGATCCCAACGCGTTTACCCGCAATCAGAATCAGACGGTGCAAGCGCAACCGGTCGGCGCGGCTGTCGCATCAGACACCAGCACCGTTGACTTGGGCGGAACTGCGGGCGGATATCCGACTTCCCAAAACACGGCCGGGATGCCGACAAGAAGCCCCGTAGGACTTGCGACGCCAGCCTCCAGTTCACCTGTTTCGGGGTACAGCGGCGGCCTCCCCGTGAGTTACGACACGGCATCCTCTCCGGCGCTGCCCACCGGTTCCAATACCGGACTGATGTCGCAGCAGCCGACCTCAGCCACAAAAACCACCTCACAGGGGCTGTCGTCAGGTTCGAGCTCAGCTCTGCCGGGTAACGCCCTGGCTCCACAGAACGATTGGAGCGAACTGGTGGGCGATCGTTATGCGCAAATGTATCGTCAAGCTCCGCAAACGGCAAATGCGGACGCCAACCTGTCTGCCGGCGGTGGAAACAGCCCGTTAGGGGCGACCGGCTACGTTCCGGGTGACACGGGCTACGTGCCCGGACAGACCCCTAATCCGCCAGGCAACATTTCCTACCAGCCGGGCCAGACCGGATACCAGCCGCCCGGCATTCCACCTTATACGCCACCTTATGCAGTACAGAATAACGGGGTTCCGGGAGCCCCGGCCGGAACAGGTGCCTCGGTGCCTGCTCCGTCCAACTCCGGAGAGTATCGGCCGGGCAGCACAAAAACCTACATTCCCCGAAGTACTTCTTTGCCACAGGGAAGTAGCACTACTTCCGGTTTCGAGACAACAAGTCCCAGAAGTGCTGGGGTGGTAACGACGGTGCCGACCAACTCTCCACCTACAGAGGGCGAATCCTTCCGGCTTTAAAAACCGGAATGAATCATCCCGCTCTGAAACGATTAAGGCCGGTTTCCGGCGTGCGGAGATCGGTTGGCAGCCCCGGCAACCTTTTAGTTCTTCTCCTTTTTGAGCGGTGTGGTCCACAAATAGATCGTGTGTTCACGCTGGCCTTTTGGCTTAAAGTGGATCACCTTATCAGGAATGACTCCATCCATGTCAAAGTCATGTGAGACGATTCGGCTACCGGGTTTGAGTTTTTCCAATTGTGGGATCAGCTTCACATTCAATTGCGGAAGCAGGTAAAGGGTCACCACCGTCGCCTCACTCAGATCGAGAGTGAAAATGTCCTTTTGTTCGATCCGCACGAGATCCTCCACTCCGTTTTTGCGGACATTTTCCCGGGCTTCCTTGATGCGTTCAGGATCGATGTCGAACCCCACCGCCCGGACGCCGTATTTCTTGGCTGCCGTGACGACGATACGGCCATCGCCGCAACCAAGGTCATAGACCACGTCACCCTTTTTGACCTGAGCCACCTCGAGCATCTTCTCCACAACTTCATACGGGGTGGGGACGTAGATGACGTCGGGAGTACGAATAAACTTTGGTTCTTCTTCCTTCGCGGCAGCGGTCTGACCGGATTTCTCTGCCGTGGCTGCTTCGAACGCGAGCACTGCGGAAGTGACTGCCAACAAACATGCTCCGAGCAACAGAATCCACAGCCTTTTCATAAAGACCTCCTTCCCGATGCGATAACAGGATGGTGCACCACATTGCGCGGCCCCGTGCCGCACACTGCCGATAGGTTAATTTTCTCCTTTAGACAAGTAAAGTAGCCGTTCCAGAAAAATACCCCGCGGAAATTCCATGGCTGAACGGCGATGCCCGCGTCTTGCTCGGGACTCCAATCGTGCGACGAGCGACAACTTCCTTACGAAACTCGTAGTTGACACGGGCATGGGGAACCGATACATTGATAATCGAAGATGCACATGCGGGAGTAGCTCAGGGGTAGAGCGCTAGCTTCCCAAGCTGGGGGTCGCGGGTTCGAATCCCGTCTCCCGCTCTTTGGTTTGGTGTAACCTTTCACTGGTGGACCGTTGTCTGCCCCCGACGTGGGGCATTTTTTTTGTTCGGAAGAGCCGTTTCGGCTCGGGGTACGGCGCGGAATTCTCAGATCGGGAAAAAGTTGGCAACGGCGCCGCGACTGGTCGCGGGCTTGTTCATAAATCTCACGGCCACCACTTGCGATCGCTTCGAGTAGGCCTCACCGGTGGAGAGATTCGATCATTTTTCGGAACGCCTCCGCATTCGCGGCCACTGTTTTTTCGGGACCGTAGAACTTGATGAAGTAGCTTAGGCCGTCCTGCGATTCGATCACGGCCCCCAGCATGCGGTAGTTTTCACGCGGGACTGCATTTCCCATCATGGGGCCGGAACTTTCCATGTAGGTTCCCGTTATATCGACGAAGTGTACGCGTGTTCCGGCGATTTCCAGCGTTTCCTGTTTTACATGATTCGACGCCGGCTGGCCTTGAGGATGTTCAAACTGGTTGATCCATCTTTGGATGTTGGCCTCTACGGATCCGCCGGCAGCCATGAAAGTGACGCGACCATCCCGCGGATCGCCTGTCACCGCCGGCACGGAGAATTCATACTCAATCATCGAAATCGCCGGTGTCCGCCGCTGCCATCCTTGCGGAACTGTGAGCCGGTATTTTCCCGCCAGAACAATTTCCCCGGCATTACCCTCGGGTTGTTCCGGCTGCGTGGCGGGCGATTCGACGTTTTCCTTCTGAGACGCCATTAGCCCGCTTTCGTTCGAGGTCGGCTGCCGGGGAGTGCTCGTCCCCGTGGGTTGAACCACCACCGTTTTCTCCGGACGGATCACAACCTCCTCCTGCGGAGCCTGCTGGCACCCCATCACTGCCAAGAAGCAAGCGCTGTAAACTGCGACGTTGATCCATGCTACTTTCATCGAGAATCTGAGCTGAGACATAGAGCGACACCTCACATTCTTTCTGATTGCCCGCAAACTGTGCATATTTTAAGTACCCCAAATTTTGAAAGAAATTCTTTCATCACCGAAGAGTGGGGCACTTCCACGGGGTTCTCATCCCCCAACCAGCTCGCGGAGAGCGCTAAGGACCTGTTCATCATGCCCGTCAACTTTGACGTTCTTCCACACTTTCCGGATGATTCCGTTAGCGTCGATGAGAAATGTGGAGCGCTGAATCCCCATGGATTTCTTGCCGAAGCGTACCTTCTCTCGCCAGGCCCCGAACATTTCGGCCACCTTGTGGTCGGTGTCCGAAAGCAGGGGGAAGTTCAAGTTGTATTTCTGACGAAACTTTCTGTGGCTGTCGAGGTCATCCGTGCTCACCCCTAACACGACCGCTCCGAGCTTTTCCATTTCCGCTTTAAGGTCCCTGAATGCGCAGGCTTCACGGGTGCATCCTGGTGTGTCGTCTTTTGGATAGAAATAGAGCACCACCGGGCGACCGCGAAGGCTTTTCAGATGAATTGTTTCACCTGTATCAGAGGGCAGCGTGAAATCAGGGGCTTCCACTCCCGCTTCAAGCCAATCGGCCATTGATTGTCCTCCGGCTCACTTCGAGAAACTTTACTGTGGGTTGCTGGCTGATCTACTTTAGGTTCAAACAACCTCTTGAGCGGCACGAGCGTCGACAACTTCCTGAGAGAACGTCGGCCAATGAATTCTTCGATTCACGAATTTCGTGGGGACTGCCCGCCACCTCGGTCCGACAATCCCCTTTAGGTCTTTGCACTGACTTGTGGAATTATAGAGAACAGGGCAAAGGGGCGTTGTGAAATAGTGGGCGCCACCGAGACCAGGTTGAGCAGTACCGAAAGAGATCCACAGCAAAATCGCGCTCGGCCCGAGATATGGGAATCCTGACGTCTGCGGTAAACAATTCTGAGGTCCAGATTGGTTGGCGGCTGAACCATCCCCACGCATGTAAAAACTGTGAGATTCCGCGGGCGCGAGGTGTTGGAGGGGCAATTCATGAATTGCCCCTACCGTTAATGACAACCTGAACCCGGCGGTTGGAGCCCGGTCGCTGAAATAAACGATGAAAATCTTGGAATGTGGACCTGACAAGTAAGCATTTCGGCGAAGTTGTTGGGCGGGTCCCTTTGTCGTGTCCACCGCGACGCCATGCATGATCCAACGTTCGTAAGCGGACCTGACAGGCTCGCCCCTCCCAAGTTGAAGCATACTCCCCGAGCCGATATGGACATTTCGCGTCCCCCTCAGCCGAGGAATAGTGGGGGTTACTGACTTTTCTCTCCACTTGCAAAGTAAGTGGTACGATCTTAAGATATGAGTGGATTTCGAAACGCTCTGTGTTGGTACGTCCTATGAATCGACTGTGGTCCTACTACCGGTTTTACTTTAGCCCGCCTGGTTGCGGGGCCGGTGGAGGTCCATAAACGGTTCGAACCCTAACCGAAGACAACCCCAGCCCTGGCAACCAAAAAAGGTTACCAGGGTTTTTTGTTTGAAATGGTAACTCTGGTCCAACAGTGATTGACTTGGCGAGCCCGTGAAGTGCGAAAGGAGATCGATTCATGATTGTGGTCATGCAGAGGGGAGCAACAGAACGGGAAATCAATTACGTCGTGGAGCGCGTGCAATCGCTGGGACTACGTCCCCATGTCATTCACGGGACAGAACGCACCGTCATAGCGGCGATAGGCGACAAGCGGGACGAGCACCGTGCGTCGCTGGAAAGCTGTCCCGGTGTTGCCGAGGTGATTCCGATTCTGGCACCCTACAAGGTGGCCAGTTTGGAGGTCAAACCCGAACGTACGGTGGTCCGTGTGGGGCCATTCATTGCCGGAAATTTGCACATTGGCGTGATTGCGGGGCCATGCTCTGTGGAAAGTGAAGAGCAGACTGTGTCCACGGCGCGGGCGGTTAAAGCTGCGGGAGCCACGGCACTTCGGGGTGGCGCCTTCAAACCGCGGACGAGCCCCTACAGTTTTCAGGGGCTTAAGGAAGACGGCCTTAAAATACTCGCTTTAGCTCGGGAAGAAACCGGCCTGCCGATTGTGACAGAAGTGATCACCCCCGCCGATGTTCCGGTGGTGGCTCAATACGCGGACATTCTGCAAATCGGGGCCCGCAACATGCAAAATTACCGGCTTCTGGAGGAGGCCGGCTACGCAGGCAAGCCGGTTCTTCTCAAACGCGGTCCGGCAGCTACCGCGGAGGAGCTTTTGCTGGCGGCGGAATACATTCTGAACACAGGCAATCACAATGTGATTCTCTGCGAACGGGGAATCCGCACATTCGAGTCGCACACACGATACACTCTTTCTTTGGCAACGGTGGTTTGGCTTCATCAGAGAACACATCTTCCCGTCATTGTGGATCCCAGTCACGGTACAGGACACAGCGCGCTGGTGCCCCAGATGGCCGCGGCGGCGGTTGCTGCCGGGGCGGACGGCCTCATCATCGAAGTGCACCCACGGCCCGAAACGGCTCTCAGCGACGGCTTTCAGTCTCTTACGTTCGAGCAGTTTGAGGCTACCATGGAACTTTGCCGAAAAGTCGCGGAGGCTTTGGGCAGATCTTTGGGTGCAGCCGTTCCCGCCACGTGTCACTGAATAAGGAAACCAGGATCAGAGGCTGGCTTAACCCTGCTAACGGGCAGATTGGCACGGTTCGGCACGTTGCTTATGCCCAATCTCTGGCAGCCGACTCGTTTTGTCGAATGAACTTTGTTATATTGTGGACGAACCATCGGTTGGAGACCTTTGGGGCAACCTCTCTTCTGCGAGGCTTGTTGGGTTGAAATTTTGTGACGGAGGACTGGCTCATGGCCATTGCGGAATTCGATCTCTTGCCGGAAGTTCGAGAGTTTCTCGAAAAGAAGCGCTTTGGCGGAGTGATCGGTGGCAAAGAGGTTTTCTCCCAGAAGGGAGAAACCTTCGTGACCCGCGATCCCGGGACGGGTGAGGTGTTGGCCGAGGTCGATAATATGCAACCAGAAGAGGTAGACCAGGCCGTCAACGCTGCATGGAAGGCGTTCCGCGAGAGCGGCTGGCCTACAATGACCGCCCACGAGCGGGGTGCGTTGCTTCATCGGTGGGTCGAAGCGGTGGAGAAGCGGAAGCGGGTGCTTGCCCAGATCGAGTCCCTCGATTGCGGAAAGATTTATCGCCAGGCTGAGGCGGATGTCCAGAATTTTATTGACACAATGCGTTACTTCATCGAGATGTCGCTCCATATCGAGCGCCGCGCTACTCTGGCGGTGCCGCGGTATGAGGCGTACTCCTATCGCGCTCCATGGGGGCCCTGCGGGTTCATTTTTCCGTGGAATTTTCCCATTTTGCTCGTGGGTTGGGGAATCGCGCCGGCTTTGGCTGCTGGGAACACGGTTGTCATCAAACCAGCGGAGGACACACCATTGTCCACGCTGTTTGTGGCTCATCTGGCGAAGGAAGCCGGTATTCCCGACGGCGTGATCAATGTAATTCCCGGCATTGGTGAAATCACCGGGGCGGCGTTAGCTCGGCATCCCGGTTTAAGGCGAATGTCCTTCACGGGATCGCCAGAAGTGGGCCGATTGGTTGCCGAGGCCTGTGGCCGAAACCTGGTTCCGGTAAAGCTGGAATTGGGCGGCAAAGGAGCCGCCGTCGTGTTCGACGACGTGGATCTATCCGACACCGTGGAACAACTGGTACGAGCTGTCACGTTCCATTGTGGGCAGGTCTGTTGTACAGCCACGCGATGGATCATTCAGAAATCGATCTATGACAAATTTGTGGAGCAGGCGCTGGAGCGGCTGCGGTCTTTGAAGATCGGTCATGAGTTGGAGCCCCGGGTGGATATCGGACCGGTAGTCAACGAAAAGCAGAAAAAGCGAATCCTTTCCTATATCGAGCGTGGGCGGCAAGAGGGGGCTGAGGTGATTCTTGAGGGGGGTGAAGCGGAAGTGCCAGGTAAGAAGGGGTTCTACGTCAAGCCAGCTTTGCTGGCTGGGTCGCTCAAAAACGTTGCAGCTCAGGAGGAGATTTTTGGCCCGGTGGCTTACCTGACTTCCTTCGAGGACGAGCAGGATGCCATTGCCAAAGCGAACGACACGGACTACGGTCTGGCCAATAGCGTATGGACAGCCGATCTGGAAAGAGCTCGTCGCGTGGCCGAGGCCATGGAGGCTGCCAATAGCTGGATCAATGCCCATAACCTCTTCCCTCACGGAGTGCCTTACGCTGGGATAAAAAAGAGCGGACTGGGCGGCGGCGTGCTCTCCGAACAGACGTTTTTCGACTATCTGCGCAGCACTTCTGTGGTTCGGCCTCTGGCGTGAGCACAGCCCGCGGTGTGGTTCGCGCTTGTGAATAGAGGGACTCTAATTAAACTGGAGAATGTATTCGTGTCACCCGGAATGGGGTAAGCCCCGGGACGGCTTGCATTTTTGGCCGCCATGGGCCGGGATGATCTTCGTGTGGTAGATTTTTTTCGACGCAGCTATAATAGGCCACTTTCTGGCTCCTGTGAGGGATTCGGCGAGGTGAGAAAGAGGTCCATTCAAGAGGCGACGCTCTTTCTTATAGGGAAGTGTCTCGAGACAACGCATTTGCCCAGTTCGGATGAGTTGAGGTGAGGCACCTTACGGGACGAGCACCTTGAGGACGTACATCAATGGGTAAAGGCCTCTGCATCTTCGGAATGGTCGGAAGTGCCCTATTAATCCTCCTGTTTGGTCTCGACCTGGCCCTCGGAATCCCTTTTGGCCGCGTGAGTGTCGTCATGGACATCGGTTTTATCGTGGCTTCGGTGCTCTTGGGAGTCGCCGGCTTTCTTACTTTTCGAGAAATCCCCTGACTCGATCTTCGGCCTTCTATTCTCGCCTCTTGCTTGAGGATTCACTCCCGTCTTCTGTCGATCGAACGTTCTGTTTCCGCCATTCGTCTTTCCACAAGAAAAACGACAAAAATGCACGTTATGTGGACGATCGGTTTCAAGAGGAATTGTCGATGTTTCGGCGCTGGGCGTCACGTTCTCGCCTCACCGCCTCGACGATTGCGTCCACTACCCCGGGGATGGTGTAAGTCTGCGCTTCCGCGGCCGGTTCAAAACCGTGCTCACGGAGGACAGCCGAGGTGATTGGACTGATGCTGGCAATCCGAACGCGTGGTAGGTAATTGCCGAAGAGACGAACCGCCGCCGTGGCGATGGAGGGACTTGTTGCGGTCACCCAATGAATGCGACCCTCCGTGAGGAGACGCTCGACTTCCTGTGAAATTATGGTGACATCGCGGCTTTCGTAGGCAGTGACCTGATTAACATCCCAGCCGCCCTTTCGCAGTTCGTCCAGTAACACCGGCCTGCCCCGGCTTGCCCGAACAAGCAGGATTCTTCCCCGGGTTGGAAGGCGATTCAGCTCCTCTGCCAGCTTTTCCGCGCAAAACTGACCGGGAACGAGGTCCGCACGCAGGCCGAACTGCCGCAATGTGGCTGCTGTTCCCGGACCAATAACCGCAAGTTGCACGCCTCTCAGCCGCCGGGCGTCCGCACCCAGATGAAACAGCCGTTCCATGAAAAAACGTACCCCGTTTCCGCTTGTGAAAACGATCCACTGATAGGACTCCAGAGAGGAAATGGCTTCATCCAAGGGCCGCCAGTCGAACACTGGGAGGATCTCGATGACTGGATGAATGACGACATGGGCGCCAAGGGATTCCAACAAGTCCCGCAATTCGGTGGCTTGCTCTTCAGCCCGCGTGACCAGCACACATTGCCCGAACAGTGGCTGGCGCACATACCACGCGTCGGTTGGAGCTTCACGTGCCGTTTCGCCCACGATGATGACAGCCGGCGGTTTGATTTGAGCGTTGGCGATGAGCTGTGGAAGGTCGCCAAGAGTCGTCTTGTAAACCTTTTGATCGGGCCATCCACAGCGCCGCACCAGCACCACAGGAGTGGTGGCCGATTTGCCGTGAGCGATGAGTTGTCGCGTCCATTCCCCGGCAGAGCGGACCCCCATGTAATAGATCAGCGTGCCGGGAAACCGCGCCAGAGCTTGGTAGTCCAGGTGGCTTTCACCTTTGTAACTGTGTTCATTCCCCGCGACAAAGGCCACGGCAGAAGCCTGATCCGCGTGCGTCAGGGGTATTTCCGCTAGCGAGGCGGCCGCCAGGGCCGCGGTGATCCCCGGAATGATGACGGTCGGGATGCCCTGCCGCCGCAGGAAGGAGGCCTCTTCAGCGAATCGCCCGAAAATAAGCGGATCCCCCCCTTTCAACCGTACCACCGTCTGAGCGTTGCGTGCCGCTGCGAGGATCAAGTCGTTAATTTCCTCCTGGGAGAGAACCCGGCCCTGACTGTGGTGACCGAGGGGGATCCGCCGCGCGTGCTTCGGGGCATACTCGAGAAGCGCAGGATTGACCAGGTAATCGTAAATGACGACATCCGCTTTCTGAAGGCACTGGATACCCCACAAAGTGATCAGCCGGGGGTCACCTGGCCCGGCACCAACGAGATAAACGGTGCCTAGCCCAGCGTTTGGCACATCCTTTTGTTTATCCTGGTCAGTCATTGCATCGAGGCCCCCGAATCGGCCACGGTTTGCTCTGTTGAGTTTGGAACTGTTGTGGCTAAAATGGTAATAGGCAAAATATGGAAAGAAGTGGTTATCGGGCGGGATCAAACCGCCGGGGGAGTGAAAAATTTCCTGTTCCTCGTCGAGGCCAAAATGGCATCCGAAACTCCTGCACAGGCTGTCGGTAATGTGCCGCCGGAACCAAGCCCGGCCAAGCGAAAGCGACTCAAAGAATGCTTTGAGTACGGCAACCGCATTGCGGCTCAGGAGAATTTCGACTACGCCGCCGACGTTTACACTGAGTGCATAGTAGGAGAGCCGGGTAACGCTCTCTATGTTCAGGCCTTCTTAAGCAATCTTAAGAAGAAGTTCAATAATAACAAGCGCGGCCAGGCTTTGGGATTTTTCAAGCTGGCTCCTCTCAAGGCGGCATTAAAAAAAGCCGTTCACAGTAAAGACTGGGTGAACGTGTTTCGGATTGGCGCCGAGGCGCTCAAGATCAATCCGTGGGACACCGGTGTGCTTACGGCGCTGTCCCAGGCATGCGAACAGTGCGGCTACCACGAGGCACAACTCGTCTATCTCAAGCAAGCGCTCGATGCCAACCCCAAGGATGTGGAAATGTGCCGCCGCTGTGCCCGGACCTTGGCCGAGCTCAAGCTCTATGACCAGGCCATCGCCATGTGGCACAAGGTGGAGCAGCTCAAGCCGAACGATCCAGAGGCTCCCAAGGCCATTGCCGACCTGACGGTTCGAAAAACGATCGAAGTGGGAGGATACGACGAGACTGGGGAATCCCGGCGTCGGATTGAAGCAGCCGGTGGCGAGGTGCGGACGCCGGATGCTTTGAGCCGTCGAGATCGGCTGGAAATGGAAATCAAGCGGCAACCGACGAATTTGCCGCTTTATTATGAATTGGCCGAAATTTATGTCCGCGACGGCGAGTATGCCAGGGCTGAGCAGTTGATGGCCAAGGCATACGAAATCACAAAAGACGTGGCCGCGAAAGAAAAGCTTGAGGACCTCCAGCTTCGTCGACTCCGTCAAGCCCTGGCGGAGGCGGAAAAAGAATACCGCAGCAATCCGTCGGACCAAACGAAGCAGAAGATGGTGGCTGCCCAGAAGGCTCTCTGGTCAAAAGAGCTCGAAGTGTACAAGGATCGCGTGGAACGGTTTCCGAACAATCTGGCATTCCGTTTCGAGCTGGGGGTCCGTTACCAGCTTAATGAAATGTATGAAGAGGCGATCAAACAGTACCAGATCGCCCAGACAGATCCACGGCGGAAGGGCGTGTGCCTTCTCAACCTGGGCCAGTGTTTTGAGAAAATCGGGCAGCATCGCTTGGCCATGAAGCACTTTGAGGACGCTGTCCAGGAGATTTCCGACCGGGACGCCGAAAACAAGAAACGGGCTCTTTACTCCGCCGCCGTGCTGGCCTATCGTCTGAAAGACTATCGGAAGGCCGAACAGCATGCGAGCGCGTTGGCGGCGATGGATTACTCTTACCGGAATGTCGGAGAGCTTCTGGATAAGATTGCCAAGCGGCTGGAAGCTCAGCGGGGAGCCGCAACGGCGGAGGAAGAGGCGGTGGAAGTCGAACTGCCCCCTGGACAAGATGAAGAATAGTTTTGATAATGATGTTTTCGACGACTTAAGCATTAAGGTATGGAGGTCCACGGGGTAATTCGTCTCCAGAACGGCTTTTGGGTGCTCTGAAGGATATGCCCAACACAAAAAGCGCAAAAAAACGTCTTCGGCAGAATATCAAACGGCGGCTTCATAACCGGGCCATCAAACGTGCCACCCGGACCCAGTGCCGAAAAGTGCGGGAAGCGGTGGCGGCAGGTGACTTGGCCCGGGCGGAAGAGGAACTGCGGAAAGCCTATAAGCTCCTGGATCGCGCAGGCGTCAAACGCATCATCCACCCCAATGCCGCGGCAAGAACAAAAGCACGTCTGGCGGCTAAAGTGAACAGCTTGAAGGCCTCGCTGACGGCGTCTGCCCAGTAGTGCTGACAAAGACCGCGCTGTTGTTTCCTTTTGGCTCGTCTCCGGGGAGTACCTTCCCCATTCGGGTTGGGTGGGCAATGTTGCGTGCTTCCCCTGCCGGAATTGCGCTCCCGCTTTCCTTCTGAGATTACGTCTCAATCGCCTTTTGTGAGCCTTGTCCTACGACTGGGTGTCTATCAGGAGGAGTGCAGTCGGGGTCAGCTAGGCGGCTTCAATGGCGATTCAAGGTTCCGTGTTTTCGGGCGTTTTGGGCCAAATAGTCTTGTTGCCTGTTCTGTGGACGCGTTTTTTTGGATAAACCATGGTGGTGGTAAACACGCAATAAACCCCGCCCGCTACCGATTCGTCGTTTCTTTTAGCGATGTGTAAATCGTGAGGTAGGGTCAATTCATGAATTGCCCCTATGCTTCAGCAAGAACCTAACCGGCCAGATGGGGGCCGGGTTGCCGAAACATTTGTCCCAATCTCGAAATGTGGAGGTGACGAGCGGTTCCTCGGTGCTGAATCTCACCTCGTGTGCAAGGTCAACGGCATGATCGGCACCCTATCCATGCGACAGAAGAAAAGTCGGGATGAATCAGCGCCTGCTGGGGCTGAAGTACACACTCGTGGGCGTCATAATAGAGGAAATTGGCCGGTTCGTGCCCAGATACTAAAAACGGGTTGAGACATGTCCGCACTGCGATACTACCCGGAGTTTGCAAAATTCGCAGAGCTTGCCGACGGGGTTGACCTTGTTCCAGTCTATCGCCGCCTGGTGAGTGACTCTCTCACGCCGGTTTCGGCCTTCCACAAATTGGATGCCGGTCGGTGTGCGTGCCTTGCCGAAAGCGTTACCGGGGGTGAAAAGGTCGGCCGGTATAGTTTCCTCGCCACGCACCCCTTTTTGGAAGTTGAAGCCTGGGACCGGCGTGTCATCGTCAATTCGTACACGGGCGTTTCCGCCTCGGGGGCCCCTCTCCTGGAAACGAGGCAGTATGTCTGCCAGAACCCAATCGAGGAACTCCGTAAACGCGTGGAAAGCCTGCGAGTAAGGATGTTGCCCGAACTTCCCCCATTTTGTGGGGGTGCCGTGGGCTACGTGGGCTATGACGTTGTTCGGTATTACGAGCGTCTGCCGAACGTGCCGCCGGACGATCGCAACATTCCGGATCTGTCCTTCGGTTTCTATGACAGGATGGTGATTTTCGACAACGTCACCAAAGCCCTCATTGTGGTGGCGCTGGCACATGTCCGCCATCCCGGTTGGAGCTTCGCTGACGCCTACGACGATGCGTGCCGACGAATCGACGAAATCGTTGATCGTTTGCGAAATACACCAGCGGACCTCGAGCCTTTCGACATTCCGATTGAAGGGGAGCCGACGCTCAACTACCGATCCAATTTCACCCAGGAGCAATTCGAGGAGGCGGTTCGGAAGTGTATTCGCTACATTGAAGCGGGCGACATTTTCCAGGTGGTCATCAGTCAGCGGCTGGAGGTCGACCTGCAAGCTCACCCGTTTGAGGTATATCGGGCACTGCGGGTTATCAACCCCAGCCCGTTCATGTTCTATGTGCGGAGTCCGAGCGTCACACTGGTCGGGAGCTCCCCGGAAATCCTGGTGCGGGTGGTAGGTCGTCAGGTGACGACTCGGCCGCTGGCGGGGACTCGCCCGCGGGGTAAATCGGAGGAAGAAGATCGACGGCTCGCGGAAGAGTTGCTGGCCGATCCGAAAGAGCGCGCGGAGCATGTCATGCTCGTGGATTTGGGGAGAAATGACCTTGGGCGGGTGTGTCGATTCGGCTCGATTAAGTTGACCGACGTTATGACCATTGAGCGGTACAGCCATGTGATGCATATCACGTCCAATGTTACTGGAGAGCTGGCACCCGGTCGCACGGCCTTTGACGCCCTTCAGGCGTGCCTGCCCGCCGGCACCGTGTCGGGAGCGCCAAAAGTCCGAGCGATGGAAATCATCGACGAGATCGAGCCCCACAAACGGGGGCCATATGCAGGTGCGGTGGGGTACTTTGATTTCAGCGGAAACATGGACACCTGTATCACGCTTCGGACCATCGTGGTCCAGGGCGACAAGGCATACATCCAAGCCGGTGCAGGGATTGTGGCGGACAGTGATCCCCGCCGTGAATGGCAAGAAACGCTCAACAAGGCCAGGGGACTCCTCAAGGCGATCGAAATTGCTCAGACCAGGTCCGCACCGCGGGAATATGCTGTGCGCCGTTAGATCCCGGCGGGGGAATGGGGGCTTCACGTGGCGGGACAACCTGGTAAGTAACCACGTCACAGACGCTGCGGGCGGACGTGCTGTTGTACCCGAGGCAAGTCGGACTGCACGGCTTTCAGTTTTTTGGCAGTTGCGGTGGCCGCGCAGGTAGTCTGACCACTGGGAACCGACTGTGATGCTTTTCGTCCCGCTTTACCGTCGCATTTTTGACTAATTCCCTTACAATTCATAAGAAGCAGGGACACTACGTAGAACTTCTGACACGGTTGTGGTGGTCATTTGTTGGCATCCGTGGCTGGAAGACGCCATAAAACTACCAAAGTGAACTGTGGATCACGTGTTTAAAGGTATTTGGAGATACAAGACGTCATGCCTATTCCTAAAGTAGTCATTGTCGGTCGACCGAATGTGGGCAAGTCGAGCCTTCTCAACTGGTTGGTGGGGCGGCGGGTGGCCGTTGTTGACGCACGGGCAGGTGTAACCCGGGACCGTGTCACGGCTCTGGCGCGGATCGATGATCGTTGGTTAGAGTTCGTGGACACAGGCGGTATCGGAATCGTGGACGCAGCCGAACTGGAAGAGCATGTGGCGCGGCAGATTGACATTGCCCTTCATGAGGCCACGCTCATCTTGTTCGTGGTGGACACGCGGGCGGGGCTGACGCCCATGGACGAGGAGATTTCCCGCCGCCTTCGCACTCTGGTGCGTCCGACGATTTGTGTGGCGAACAAGGCCGATGCTCCCAAATGGGATGTCGTAGCTCAAGAGTTTTCCAGGCTGGGCTGGCCGCTGGTAACCGTCAGTTGCGAGCAGCATCGTGGAAAGGAAGAGTTGCTTGGGGAGATTTTCCGCCTGCTGCCGTCTTCGGCGTCCGAGGACGTGCCGGAGCCCGTCATGAAAGTGGCTGTCGTCGGTCGAAGAAACGTGGGGAAAAGCACCTTTATCAACACTCTCGCCCGGCAGGAGCGGATGATTGTCAGCGAAATCCCGGGCACGACACGGGACAGTGTTGACGTCCGGTTCGAGCTGGACGGGCAGGTTTTTGTGGCGATTGACACGCCCGGGCTGATGCGGCGTAAAAGCATTCGTGAAAATGTTGATTTTTACGGGGTCTGTCGGGCGCAGGAGAGTATCCGCCGGGCCGACGTCGTGCTCCTGTTTTTCGACGCCACCCAGGATATTGCCCGGGTGGACAAGCAGCTCGCCAAATACATTGCGGAACACACGAAACCGTGCGTCTTTGTGGTCAATAAGTGGGATCTCCTGGCGAACAAAACGCCAACAGAGTCGTGGGTCAATTTGCTCCGCAGTACCTTTGGCAACATGTCTTATGTGCCGATCGCCTTCATTACTGCAAAGACGGGAAAGAACGTTAAACGGCTTATCAACCTCGCCCAATCTCTCCACAAGCAGGCCCAGATAAGAGTGGGGACCGGGCAACTGAATCGAGCACTTCAGGACATTCTCAAGCGGCATCCGCCGCCGTTGTCCGGGACAAAAAGACCAAAGATATACTTTGCCACTCAGGTGGGAGTTCAGCCGCCCACCATTGTCATGTTTTGCAATGAGCCAGAGGCATTCTCCAACGCCTACCGCCGCTACCTCGTCAATGCCCTCCAGGAAGAGCTTCCCTATCCGGAGGTGCCGGTGCGAATCTTTTTGCGCAAACGGGAAAGTAAGCCCGGCAAAGTGGCGGTTCCCGCTCTGGACGAACGTGACGACATTCCCGTCGACGAGGGAGACGTGGAGGACGACTGGGGCGACATTGAAGCGTACGAATGACCGCAATTTTGATCGCCACGGTGCCCCACTCTTCACGGACGGTCATAGCCGCGAGTTCGAGGTTCCATGGTGCGTAGGCCCCAGCGTTTGCCTGGTTGCTGCCTCGCGATCACGGCTGCAGGTGCAGACCAGGACCGCTCAGAAGGTCCCGCAGGCTCTTTCAAGGTGTTGAATGCACGGAGTACCTGAGAGACATCACAGTATCGAGAGCGAAGGAAGGGGCGGCGATGCCCGACGCTTTTCCACGATTTGACGCACAAGGTTTTTGCACAGGGCACTCAGGCATGGCTGAAGAACGGGGTCTTCAAAGCAGTCAACAAGTTTTCCTTCGTCCCCGCGAACACGGATTGCCATATTAAGCGGTATTTCGCCAAGGAATGGTACCTTGAGCTCTTGAGCCTTCTTTTTCGCCCCACCCGAGCTAAAGATGTCGTGCCTGGTTCCGCAATTCGGGCAGACAAAGTAGCTCATGTTTTCCACGATCCCTAAAAGCTCGATATTCACTTTGCGGAACATCGCGATGGCTTTGACCGCATCGAGGAGCGCCAGCTCCTGCGGAGTGCACACAACCACCGCCCCGGAGACGGGAAGAAGCTGGGAAAGGCTCAGCGCCACGTCGCCGGTACCCGGTGGCATGTCGACAATGAGGTAGTCCAGGTCTTCCCAGTCGGTATCTCGGAGAAATTGTTGGACGGCCTGATGGAGCATCGGACCACGCCAGATGACCGCCTCTTCCCGGGGCACAATGAAGCCCATCGACATCACCCGCATCCCATGGACAACAATGGGGACGATTTTTCCTTCATAAAGGGTAGGTCTCTCCTCGGTTCCCAGGAGGTGCGGAATGCTCGGGCCGTAAACATCCGCGTCCATCAGGCCGACTTTACAGCCCGCCCGGGTGAGACCGAGCGCCAGGACTGCAGCCACGGTGCTTTTTCCCACACCACCCTTCCCCGATCCTACTGCCACGACGTATTTGGCTTTTAGACCGATCTGGCCGAGCTTTTCCGCTGCCCGCGGAAACTCGGAAATCTTTACTTCCACTTCCACGGCTGAGTCCAGATTTTTGCGGACCAAATCGCGGACTTCCTGGGCGAGTTCGTCCCATAATGGGGCACAGAAGGTTGTCAACCCGAGTTGAATGGTCACCCGGCCGGGCGCAATCTTAATATCCTGCACCTGGTCCAGATTGACGACACTTCGACCGAGTTCTGGGTCAAGAAACTGGTCCAGAACCTTGAGGATGTTTTCACGTGTCAGAACGGCGTCACTCATGGGTGGGTTGGCTCCTTTTTTGTCATCAGCGTGCGCTTATCCGAATTCTGAGCCCACTTTTCACTGTCGGGCAAGATACATCGGCCTCGTTAAAAGTGAAGCTCACGGCAATCGCCGCAATTTGCAATTTTGGTGAACTCGTCGGAGGTGCGAGTATTGGCAAGCACAGTATGGTCAACATTCTCTCCATTCTACCGTCATGAGCAAGCACGTGCCGGCACAATAAGGGGGTTCAAGCCGACGGTGGGAAACATGCTCTATCTGGACACGGGTTCTTTTCCGCTCCATTGTGGCCAGGGGAGGCGATCCCACAGTCCTTGCAGCCATTCACTGGGCGGCTCGTCCAGACGCCGCAGGTGCCAGGCCAGCCATAGCGCGAGGATTTCCATCTCCCAGGTGGACTGGATAACGCACCGTACTCCTAACTCCCAAAGGGGAGGAGAAAGGTTGATGCCCGGGCTATGGATCACGCAGAAAGTCGCCAACCGAAACTCGGTCCTCCAATCCGGGAGTCTCCGAAGGCAAGCTTGGTAATGTGGGCTTTTCGCAGAGAGGATGGCGAAGCTCGCTGGTCGGCTTCTCAAGATCGACTCGATCTTGTCGGTCGTGGAAGCGACGAGAATGCGCGGTAAAGGTTGCCAGACTTGTCCAACTTGTTGAAGAACCTTCCAAGCATTGGAGAGGGCCAGTTGCCAAACCCGGCCGGGATGCTGAAATATCACGGCTGGCGGCAGGTGCGATTGGCCGGAAGTGGAAAGATTGGAATTAAACTGGCTCATTTCAAGGTGACATCAGCCGCACTGAAGTTTTGCTTTCCGACTGGCACGCCCAAAATATCCGTTCGCCATCGATCGCCGCACACCGCCTGGTGCTCGGACACGTTTTTCGAGTGGCTGAGAAGATTATGTCCAATTGGTAGTTGCGCTCTCGCTTTGAATTGCGTTTGATTTTGCTCCTTTATCAGGGGACCGGCGAATTCCATTTTTTGAGCCACCGCTGGAATGCCTGGAATTTTGGCGACTGCGTGGGTGATTCGTCGGCATACTCCAGGAGCCCCCAGCTTCCCCACTGACTCCACCGTCCCACAGATGAAAAATGGCAGCACAATCCACCGCCAATCTCTTCCCAGGCCTGGAAATACTTGTCGTAGATGTTTCCCATTCGGGGATGGCGATTGGCCTATTTAAGCAGTTCCACGAGCTTTTCGTTCCGGTTGGCGTCACCGACGGCCACAAGATGCTGCCCTGCCTCGTAGGCCACAAGACCGACCCCAAACCGATTAGCTACCTCTTTCTGTCGCTTCATCCATTCAATGGCCTGCGGGAGGCTTCGGTTTTCTACGTGGTCGAGTAATTTGTCCAATGACCATTGGGCGACTTCCTCCGCCGTGGGGCCATTCCCAGACGAGTGGATATTCATGCTGATATATGGTGCGATAGCCAGCACGTCGGCATGTCGATAGGCATCCTGAAATGACAGGATCTGTTCAGACACGTAAGGGTTCGCCGCCTGACTGGGAAGCACCCGGACCAAGCGATCTCTTCCACCGAACACTTCCTCCCAAATGCGAAAGATTTGCACCGATCGCCAGGCCGTGTAACGCCACGCCGCTTCCCACGGCTTTTCCGCAAAGCCGAGGCGAATCCCCTGCTCTCCCGCCCATGGGCTCTGTTCGAACATCCCGTTCCAGACTTCGTTGGAGTATTCAAGATAGACCTTCAATTCCGGGTTCAGCCTATCTTTGACAAGCTGTGCGAATTTGCGAATATACTCGTCATCGGCCAGATGAGGCATACAGAACCAGGCGTCCGCCTTTTGGCGGTTGCACAGGTCGATCATAAGCTCGAGCGGGATGCCTTTTGCGCAGAATGTGGCATCCTCTAACAATGGCCGATCTTCCCACCGCGCAATTCGTGAGCCATTGGTCTCCATCCAGTCCATGAAACGAAAACACCTCACCCCTGCCCAGCGTTTCAGGAAATCGGGATGAAAAGGTTCTTTCTCATAGACTTCTTCAAATCCTGGCATGATCACCCGGATGTTTCGAACGTAATCCGCCGGATCGGTCTGAGTGATTCGCAGAAAAATTGCTCCTTTGGTTGAATCGACCTCGATCACCAGTCGTCCCGGATGTTCTTCCACAATTCGTGCGGCGTTACCGACCTCGATCTTCCCTTTTCCGTCGTAAAAAACGGTGTATTTGCCGGACGGATAATGCCCGCCGTCGATCGTGCACATAAGTGTTTCCGCCCAGCAGTCAGGTTGCAGGCTCCGCACCCAACCGTGTTCGTCGAGATCGAGGCGCGGTCCCTGCCCCCACGGCTTTCCTTTTTGCTGGCTGATCCAGGGGCGGGAAAGTTTGAAGACGTCAACAAACGGCAGTTCGGTGTTCCAGTCGGCCGGGCCAGCAAGATTGATCCCCATTTTCGGCTGGGCGGGTTCGGCCTGAGGCTCGCCCTGGCAGACAATGGCCCCTGAACTGAAAACCACCGCGAGCGCAACACAAACAACAGACCATCTTTTCGCCATGTGTCGAGACTCCGAGACATAGAAGTTGCCAGATTATCGCTGGGAGTTCATGGTTTGCAATTCACTTTCCTATCTTCGAGTCCGTGCCCGATGACTGTCAATACGCTCCATGCCGGATTGCTCTCGCTTGATTCTGAGCACTGGATTGCCAATAATGGTGGCCAGGTCAGGCACCTTTTTGGCTCGGTGGCCAAACCGCCATCTGGTTGCGACCTTGAGTGCTTGAGCATGTGGAGGCGGGAGCCGCATTATGAAGCTCAACCAACAATTCTTGGCGAGGTATTTCGGGATGGTCCGATTTATTAGTGTCATTTGTGCCGTCGTACTCGGTATCGCGTGTCTCAGCCAGCGTCCTCTTCGTGCCGCCGAGAATCGACCTCTTCGAATCATTGTGTTTGGGGCCCATCCGGACGACTGTGAAATTCGGGCGGGTGGTGTGGCGGCACTTTGGGCAAAGGCCGGACATCAGGTGAAGTTTGTTTCCATGACGAATGGTGATATTGGGCATTGGGCGATGGCTGGCGGTCCTCTGGCTCAGCGACGAACGGCGGAAGTCCAGGAAGCCGCCAGAATCCTGGGTATCACAACCGAAGTATTGGACATTCACGACGGCGAGCTTTTGCCCACTCTGGAAAACCGAAAAACGATGACTCGCCTCATTCGCCAGTGGCAAGCAGATATCGTGATCGGGCACAGACCAAATGATTATCATCCCGATCATCGCTACACGGGCGTGCTGATGCAGGACTCGGCCTTTATGGTGGCGGTTCCCTTTTTCTGTCCCGACGTTCCTCCGCTTAAGAGAAACCCCGTGTTTTTATACTCGTACGATAATTTTCAACGCCCCAATCCCTTTCGGCCTGATATTGTCGTGGCTATTGATGACGTCATTGAGCAAAAGCTGGATGCCTTGCTCGCCATTGAGTCGCAGTTTATTGAAGGCGGGGCGCTGGGATCGCTGGAGACCGCCCCGCAGACGGAGGCCGATCGTCAAAAAAAGCGGGAAGAGGTTCGTGAGGCTTTCCGCCGAAGATTTGCGCAAATCGCCGACAAATGTCGTGACCGACTCATCGAGCTCTATGGGCCGGAAAAAGGAAAAGCGATTAATTATGCGGAAGCGTTCGAGGTGTGTGAGTATGGCCGACAACCGACTGAACAGGAAATCCGCGAACTGTTTCCATTCATTTCACCTTAACTTTAAAAAGGGGCACCTGAATACAATAGGCTTTGCGGGTAATCTCGTCAATTGATGGACGGGGCAAAAGTCCCGCGGGACCGACAAGCAGTCTCCGGGACGTGTCAGGGCTTATCTCAAGTCCAGGTGTTACTGGCAGCCAGGCTTGGCCCGTGCGGATGACCGAGGCGGCAAGCCAGTCTCGGCGAACGCACAGATGCCGGCGGTTTCCCTCGTGAGCAAGCGGTGGCTTCACGACGGGGGTTTGTGCTGATTCATCAAGTGTAGTTTCCTTCGGTCAATAAGTTTTGCGCAAGGAGGTACGTGGTGATGAGACGTCGAGATTTTTCGGCGATTCAGCACCTGTGTGTATGGCTGGCGCTCTGCGGAGCGGGTTTGGCAAGCCAGCGTGTTTTGGCGGGGATTATCTATAACGGTGGTTTTGAGAGCGACTTCTCGGTGACGCCCAACTGGAGTGTGAGTTTGGCCGATAGCGGCACACTCCAACGTGTGACGAGTTGGACGGCCCTGGCTGATCCGACAAAGACTATTCTTCCGAAAGAAGGCAACTATTTACTCATGATCAAAAGTGATGAAGTTCCTCCCACAGACACTATCCTAACGCAGAATGTGGTCCTTTCCTTAGGGGACATTGTATCGGGTTGGATGGCGATTGACGCCTATCTATCATCCTACACATATGCGGACAGCGATTACGCGGCGGTCCGTATTCTTCAGAATTCCACTGTACTTTTTTCAAAGACTTTGACTGTGGATCAGCTTAAAAACGATCTATCCCTGCTCAATTGGCAATTTTGGTCGTGGACGGCCCCCGCGGCTGGAACCTACACGCTTGAGTTACGCGCCATGGACGACACCACAGAAACTGGTCTCATGACATGGTGGGGGCTGTTCGATGGGATCACAATCACAGCGAGCGTGGTCCCGGAGCCGTCCGTCGGCGTCGCACTTATATCGGGGCTGGTGATGGCGATGGCGCTCGGGCGGCTTCGGCACTTGACCGACCGTATCACCACCAGACGTTAAGGCGATCCAACAGTCACAGGGTTCGAATGTGGAACCCGCCGTCCACCAGAAAGCGGGCCCCGGTGCTGAAGGGGAAATAATCCTGAACAATGGCGGCGACTGCCCGGGCGACGTCTTCGGGACGTCCCCATCGCCGAATGGGCCATGCCCCCTCGGCGATCAACCGGTCATATTTCTCTTTCACGGGCGCCGTCATATCGCTCTCGATAACGCCGGGACAGATCTCGAAGACCTGGATTTTTTCCTCCGCGAGCCGCTGGGCGAAAAGCTGCGTCATCATGTGCATTGCGGCTTTGGTCAGGCAGTAGTCCGCTCGATTTGTGGAGACGGCGAACGCCGAAACGGAAGAAATATTAATGATGTAGCCTTTTTCCTGTCTCCCTGCCCGAATGAAATCAATCATCTTGCGACCGGCGGCCTGCGATAGGAAAAACGGACCTTTGAGATTGGTGGCGAAGACCCGGTCCCAACTCTCCTCGGTGGCTTCCAAAATATCCTTTCTGCCCACCGAGGTGATCCCCGCATTATTGACAAGCACGTCCCAGCGACCGTAGTTTTCAAGACAAGCGATCATCCTCTCTCGGTCCGCGGCATTTCCGACATCTGCCTGAATGGCTTCCGCAGATCCTCCTTTCGCCACGATGGACGCCACAACTGTCTGAGCGGCCTCAGGTCGCGTGGCGTAGTTGACGAAGACGTGATATCCCAGTTCCCCAAGTGTCAGCGCAATCGCTGCCCCGATCCCACGAGATCCCCCGGTGACCAGAGCCGCTGGCAGCGAAGGTGCGGTGGTGCTTGTCATCTCTGTCCTCCTCTTCGCCTAAATCCTTCCTGAACCCCTGGGAGTGAACGACCTCAGCAAAATTGGTGAAGCTGCAAGTTGCGATGTGACGCAGACAGTTCCATCAGCTTGACGAAGCCCGATCTGCTTCTTAGCGCTGGAAAGCCGATTTCGCGTCGCCGGGCACGACGAGCGTGCCCCTCCGAAGGATTTTTCGGAGGGACCTGCTTGTCAGGTCCGATTTTCGGGTTTTGCACGTCATGGGACAGACTGCAGGGCCCGATTCCACCCGGAGCCATGGGACGCTTTGGACGGCGTCCCTCCGGTGGACCTCTTCAGGTTAAATGATCTATCCTATTTTCCGGGCACGATGAACGAGCCCCTCCGAAGGATTTTTCGGAGGGACCTGCTTGTCATGTCCGCTTTCCAAGCTTGGATAGTCCGTTTCACCCACCGGGTTCCGACTGCTCGGTTCCGCTCCCGCTCAAAAGGGTAGGAGCAATTCAGGAATTGTTCCTACCAATCCATTAAACCTGTGGCGTTTCATAGGTTTCTGCAAATGTGGAGAGGGGTCACTGCCACGCAGCTTGACAAAGCTCAGTCCAAGGCTGACACTCAAGTATTATTATCATGAAGAATCGTTCGACAGGAGTCAAACGCGGGTCTGCATATCGTTCCGCAGGGCGTCAGAATGGCTGAAAGCACCATCCAGCAAATCGGTCAACAACCGGGTAGTGGCTCTGTTTACGGAAAGAGGCAACGGGGTCAAAGATTGGCCGTGGTTTATTGAGGGAGATACATTATGGAAGTAGTCATCAAGGACACGTACGAGGAAATGTGTCGGGCGGCTGCCGAGGCTGTGGCCAGTGTTCTCAATGCCAAACCCAACGCCGTTCTCGGCTTGGCTGTGGGAAATACGCACATCGGATTGTACCGCGAACTTGTGCGGATGTTTAAAGAGGGGCTCCTCGATTTTTCCCAGGTGACAACCTTTAATCTGGATGAATACGTCGGCCTGGGTAAGGATCACCCTCAAAGCCAGTATTACTTCATGCATGAAAATTTCTTTAAATATGTGAATCTATCACCCCAGAATATTTACATGCCGTCGGGAACGGCGAAGAATTACCGAGCTTTTTGTGCTTGGTACGAGCAGCGTATTAAGGAGTGTGGCGGGATTGATTTGCAAATTCTGGGAATCGGGACGGATGGACATATTGCTTTCAACGAACCGGGCAGTTCGCTTGGTTCACGGACAAGAATCAAGACCCTGTCCGAACGACGTTTGGCGGAAATCAAGGATCTGTTCGACGAGGGCGAAGAATTACCGATCTATGCCATCACGATGGGGGTGGGTACGATTCTCGAAGCACGGCGAATCATCCTGCTAGCGCATGGGGCTGCCAAGGCGGATGCAGTGGCGGCGGCCATTGAGGGACCGGTGACGAGTATGGTGACGGCCAGCGCTCTGCAGCTTCATCGGGATACGATCGCTTTTTTGGATCGCGAAGCTGCATCCAAGTTGAAGCTGTTTGATTACTATCTGTGGGTCCAGAAGAAGCGGCCAGGGGCTCCAGGATATTGAATATTGGCAATGTAAAAAACCATCATGAGTAACGAGCCAGCAGGAGAACAGCGCCAAGAAGAAGGCCTGAAAAGAACGGCGCTGCCCGAGCGGGGACGGATCGCCGGACTGGACTACGGCAAGACACGCATCGGCATTGCCTTGAGCGATCCAGGCCGGGTGTTGGCCACTCCTTGGTCGGTTTACCAGCGACGGGGACCCAGCCAGGACGCAGCTTATTTTCAGAAGCTGGTTCAACAGGAGGAAATCGTCCTCTTTGTCCTGGGCTTGCCTGTCCATTGTGACGGAACCGAAAGCGAGGTCTCATTGGAGGTGCGAGAATTTGGAAAATGGTTGGAGTCGGTGACCCGCGTGCCGGTCGTTTATATGGATGAGCGGTTCAGCACGCAGACAGCGGAAACGTGGCTTCGGACCGCAAATCTGAGTCGTAAGGAAAGGCAGAAACGCGTGGACAAACTCGCCGCTCAGATTATTCTGAGCTCCTATCTGGCAATTCTAAAGCGGGGCGATGCTCCGCCGTCGTGGACGCCCTCCCCTTTGGATGATTCCTCCAGCAGCGAAGAATGAACAGACTGGGATTGCCGGGGGACAGTCAACTGAATGGCCCGACGCATTGTGGTTGGAACCGGTTATGTAGGCCTGCGTATTGCCAAGCTATGGCAAGAGCGAGGAGACGACGTCTACGGAGTAACGCGATCGTCTTCAAAGGCCGCCACGCTGACAGAATTGGGGATCAAACCCATCATTGCCGATGTTTTAGTGCCAGCGAGTTTGGGCGATATCCCTCATTGTGACACTCTGGTCTACAGCGTTGGGCCCGGCGGCCAAAGCCAGGTCTCGCGATTTGCCCTGTATCGTGACGGTCTGGTGGCGGTCCTCGATCGTTGGGGCCATCAGGCCGATCGAATTGTTCTCGTCAGTTCGACAGGAGTTTATGGAAATTCATCATCCGAAGTGATTGATGAGTCGACTCCCAGAAGGCCGCTCCGGGAAGCCTCGCAGGCGCTGGCAGAAGCGGAGGATATCCTTCTGACGCCGGCATGGCGGAGCAAGGCGATTATCATGCGCATGGGTGGGATTTATGGTCCCGGCCGACTGCCACTTCTGCGTTACATTCGCACGCAGCAACCGCTTCCCACCGATTCGGACGCGCTTCTCAATCTGATATATGTCGACGATGCCGCCCGCGCCGTTATTATTGTGGCTGACGCGGCAGAGCCTCCGGAGGTGGTCAATGTTGTTGATGGTCGCCCGGTCACACGAAGGCAATTTTACGAGAGAGTATGTCAGTACCTCGGCTTACCACCACCCGTCTTTTGTTCACCGTCGCCGGAAGGTACACACTTGTCCCGAGGAGCGAGAGGAGATAACGCGGTGCGAATGATCAGCAACCGGCGGTTGGTCGACCGATATAACATGTCTTTTCTTTGCGCGGATTATGAACAAGGCATCGAGCGGATTATTGCCTCCGAGCTGCAGAAAGAGTGTTGATGATGTCCGTGTTTACAAATACACGATCAGACCAGGTACGAGGTAGGTTCCGATGACGAAGTCTTCAGGCCATTATACTTGTAGTGCTGGCAGGATCGGTTTATCGATATTTCTGGGGTTTGCCCTCTTTTTTAGCACCCCGGTCTTGGGTTCCGAGAGGGACAGCGGTTACCGCGGTATCTGGTTCACGCTTGGGCAGATGACTGAGTGGGGCGACAAGTATTCTGGCGGACTCGGAACATATACAGCGAACCATGTTCCGATCGCGATCTATTGTCCTCAGGTCAAAAAAACCTTTTTTGTCTACGGCGGTGCAAAAGATGGCAAGCGACATTTACTGAATATGATTTCTTATTACGATCACGAAACAGGGACGGTTCCGCGACCAGTCATAGTTCATGACAAGGGCGGGGTGGATGATCCGCATGATAACGCGGCGCTGGCCGTTGATGACCAGGGATATCTATGGGTTTTTATCAGCGGAAGGGCGCGTCTTCGCCCCGGTTTTATCTACAGAAGCCGCAGGCCATATTCCATCGACGACTTCGAACTCGTTCAGGAGCGAGAACTTACTTATCCACAGCCATGGTGGTTCCCGGGCGAGGGATTTTTCTTTTTGTTTACGAAATACACGAGGGGGCGCGAGCTGTACTTCAGCCGTAGCCTGGACGGGCGAGAGTGGCTTGCGGATGTGAAATTTGCCGGGATGGGCGGGCATTACCAGACAAGTTGGCGACGACAACATCTCGTCTTCACCGCGTTTAATTATCATCCGGGAGGAAATGTTGATCGCCGGACGAATCTTTATTATCTGCAAACCGACGATATGGGACAAACATGGAAAAACGTCCAGGGTGACCCAATCGAAATTCCGTTGACCGATCCGGTGAATAATGCGCTCGTCCGTCACTATGAGGGTGAACACCGTCTTGTCTATATTCACGATATCGATTTGGATCGAAATGGATATCCGGTCATCCTCTACATCACGTCTGCCAGTTACAAACCGGGACCAGAGGGGCATCCACGTTGGTGGACGGTAGCTCACTGGAATGGCAAGACCTGGGAGTTTTCAGAAATCACGCCAGCCAACCACAATTACAGCACGGGAGCCCTTTATATCGAGGAAGATGGTTGGCGAGTTATCGGTCCGACTCAACCGGGACCACAACCCATCGGTGCGGGCGGCGAGATTGCCGTGTGGCTGAGTAGAGATGAAGGTCATACCTGGAGAATGGTCCGGCAGCTCACCGCACGAAGTCCCTTTAATCACAATTATGTACGGCGACCCGTTAACGCTGACCAGGGATTCTACGCATTTTGGGCGGATGGCAATCCGGACGCGTTTTCCCCTTCCTGTCTCTATTTCTGCACGAAAGACGCTGATGTTGTGTACCGCCTTCCCTATCACATGACCGGCGAGGAAGAACGCCCCGAACCACTCCCATTGACTCATCTCAATAGCACTGGGACCGAATAATCCTCATCCCATTCTCTGAGAAAGAGCCGCGCGCTAGCTGCGGCGCAGGCCGTGAATATCAGCGGCCCATCGCCTGGCTCGCCAGCGCTATTTGTCCCCGGGATTTCGTCGTTCCCAATCTGGTTTCGCCTGGTTGTTTAAAGCCGATGCGGCGCGAATGAGCCCGTCTCCGATCCTTCCTTCACTCGGGATCCAACCGGTCGTTCCCAGCGCGAAAAGTTGAAACGGTTGGACGTGGTTTGTCCAACCTGTCGGTTACATTGGTGTTGGAAGGGAAAGTTCCCGGATGAGCTTCGGAGGTTGGACAGGGGATGGCCCGGCGCCTGGTTTCTTGGGGCAGAACGGCGGCACTGCCCCGAATGCCGCCACCAGCGCCGGGCCGCCTTTTCCAAGTGGCTTACTTCAACGTGACACAGCCGCCTGGAGACTGTAGAAATTACTGCCTTGGGTTTTGGCAACAGGCAGGGTTTTAACACTGGCTACATGTGACGTGTTACTCCTTCCTGGTGGGAAAGTCGGTAGTGGCCACGAGGTGTCGGGGGCCGTTTTTCAGAAAAGAGGGCGGAATCCGAAGAACACTTTGGCGCTGACGCCCCAGACGTTTTATAATCGAACACGGGGGCGGAATGATGGAACCGGTTTATCGATTTTTGCGACGATGCTGTGGATGGGGAATCACCTGGAAGGAGACCTGGGAGTTGCGCATGTCCGAGCACTCTCCGCTTGTCCGTCAATGGATGATGCTCAGGATCCTCTCCAGCCGTCACTATGGCGTGACAGTGAAAGAGCTGGCTCAGGAGTTGGGCGTCAGCGAGAAAACCGTGCGTCGCGATCTGGACGCTTTTTCTGAAGCAGGATTCCCTTTGGAAGAAACCGTGGTCGAACACGGGAGGAAGAAGTGGAAGCTGGCCGGGGATCTGACGGTCAAGGGGGTGCCGCTCCACTATGACGAGGCCATTGCTCTCCACGTCGCGCGGTGCTTCATGGAGCCGCTGGCAGGAACAATTTTCTGGTCAGCCGCACAGCGGGCGTTCAATAAAATCCGCTGCATGTTCAACGAGCGAGCGCTGAAATATGTGGAGAAAATGGCCCAGGCTTTTTACCAAACCCGCGTGGGCTTTTGTGACTATTCGCGACAGGCTGAGATTATCGATCAGATTATGATTGGACTGGAAGATCATCGTACATTGGAAATCGAATATCAATCGCTGAAAGCCACGGAGCCGGTCACGTATGAAATCCATCCTTACGGTATGACGTATCATCGGGGGGCTCTCTATCTTGTGGGATGGTCCCCCGGGAAAAAAGAGATACGACACTGGAAAGTGAATCGGATAAGTCGGGCGGAGGTGACCGACCGACGGTTCGAAATACCCAACGATTTCCGATTGGACGAACACTTTGCTGGAAGCTTTGGGGTGTATCAGGGGGACGGTGATTATCATATCCGCGTTCGTTTTTCTGCTCAGGTGGCGCGGTATGTCAGTGAAGCGCGGTGGCACGCCAGTCAGCGACTTCATCACCAGCGAGATGGCAGCCTTATAGCAGAGTTTGACCTGGAAAGCCTGGAAGAATTTGAACGATGGATTTTGAGCTTCGGGCGTCACGCGGAAGTGCTTGAGCCACCGGAACTGGTGGAGCGGATTCGTTATGAGGTGGAGCAAATGGCGCGGATTTACAACCCCAATAACGAGGATCAAACACTGACGCTTTCCAGTCCCAAATCCATTTTTGAGGCGGCCCTCCCGCAAGAGGAGCCTTTTCTCGGAGGTCGGATGAAGAGTGCTGTCTCTCGCGCTCAAAAATGAAAACGATTGTCTCCGACAGATGAGATCAAGATTTTCCGCGGAAAATCCTCAGCTCGATCGGTTCTCAAGTTCGTCCTCATCTTCCATCGTTGTCCGGGACCAGGTGGCCCGTTTTTCTTCCAAAAAATCGCCGAACGAGCCGGCTTCAATCGCTGCTCGCGCCTGCCTTAAAAGCCGCTGGTAAAACGCGATGTTGTGGAGGCTCACGAGAATTGGTCCCAGCATTTCCCGGGCCATGAAAAGGTGCCTGATGTATCCCCGGCTGAAGGTGCACGCGAGGCAAGGACACGTAGGGTCCATGGGACGGGGATCCCGCTCGTGGCAGGCGTTGCGCATGCGAAGCGGTCCAGCTTCCGTGAAGGCCATGGCGTTCCGGCCGTTGCGCGTCGGCATCACGCAATCGAACAGATCCACGCCCCGGGCGATCGCTTCCAGAAGATCAATGGGACGTCCCACACCCATGAGATAGCGAGGCCTCTCGGCCGGCAAGGAAGGAGCCACAACATCCAGGATGCGGTACATTTCGGCGGGAGGTTCGCCAACGCTGAGGCCGCCAATCGCGTATCCGTCGAACCCCATCTGAACGAGCTCTTCAACGCAACGAAGTCGAAGGTCTGGTTCCAGCCCTCCCTGTACGATACCAAAGAGCCATTGATCTTTACGCTGGTGAGCTTTTTGACAGCGTTCCGCCCAGCGGAGACTCCTTTCCATCGCGTCCTCGATGACCGACCTTTCGTTGGGCAGGGCGACGACGTGATCGAGAACCATGGCGATATCGCTGCCCAACAACTCTTGCACTTCGATGGCGCGTTCTGGTGTCAATTCGACAAGGGAGCCGTCCAGATGCGACCGAAAAACAGCTCCCCGTTCCTCGATGCGTGTGAGTTGAGCGAGGCTGAACACCTGGAATCCGCCGCTGTCTGTGAGGATGGGTTTGTGCCATCCCATGAAGCGGTGAAGTCCCCCTAACGCGGCCACCGTTTCCGGTTTCGGACGCAAAAGGAGGTGGTATGTGTTCGACAAAATGATTTCCGTGCCGGTCCCTTCAACCAGATGGGGCAGCAAACCCTTGATGGTTGCCTGCGTGCCGACAGGCATAAAGGCGGGCGTGTGAACAATGCCGTGGGCCGTTCGGAGAATGCCGCACCGGGCGAGTGTTTGCGAATCTGTGCGGACAACTGAAAAGATCTCCCCGCCAACGGTGCTCATCTTCTCCTATGCCACAGTCGGCATTGCCTGGTCACGACTGCTGTCGAAACGTCCCACTGACCTTCGCACCTTACCTTACATTGTGAGTAAGCAAGGCCAACCCTGGCCACTGAGTGCCGGGATGAATCGTTGGCCGAGCATCCTGCAAACGTGCGGAAGGAATCAATCCCCGCGAAGCTTGAGTCCTAACGCTCGCAGCTTTTCGCGAACCTCGTTGAGGCTGGTTACGCCGAAGTTCTTGCACTCCAGTAATTCATCGCCGCTGTAACGGATCAGTTCTCCAACTGTATTGATTCCCAGCCGGGCGAGACACTTCCGTGCACGCACGGAAAGATTCAGCTCGGAGACCGGTTTGGCAAGGAGTGCCTGTTCCTCGGGAGGCAGGGCTTCTTCCTCTTCCCCAACGCCCTCTGCGGCAGGCGCGCCTGGACGCTCGGGGAGCAGCTGCCCGAGACGGAGCCCTTTGGATGCCAGCATCTCTTTGATTTCGGCGAGACTCGTTTCACCGAAATTCTTGCTGGCCAGGAGGTCTTGCTCGGTGCAGCGGCACAGATCGCCCAACGTCATGATGCCCATTTTCTGGAGGCAGTTACGGCTGCGGACGGAGAGTTCAAAATCTGTGACAGGGGTGGCGAGAATCTGAGCGAGGCGATCTCGACGTCGGGTGGTATCCTCTTCGAGAACAATCTGCCCGGCCGCCTGGGCGTCTTTCAAGAACAGCCGCGCACGCTCATGCCCCGGAAAGGCCTCCAACACCCTCTGATAGCAGCGGACAGCCTTTTCGTACTGCTCCATATCCTCGTAAAGAATGCCCAGATTGATGAGCGCACCCAGGTGCGGCGGAAACCGCGATACGCATCTTTGGTAAAGTTCGAGAGCGACGTCGTCGTTGCCATGACGGTCATTTTCCCACGCCAATCCGAAAAGTGCGCCCACGTGGTTAGGATCAATTTGAATCGCCTTTTCATAAAGCGCGGCTACTTCTTCGGCGGGAGCACCCAACGCTGCCAGCGTGGCACCACGCTGGTAGTAATACTCGGCACTTTCGGCGGCGGAACCAGAAAGCCGATCGAGGATCTCCATCGCCCCCTTGAGCTCTCCTTTCCCCCGCAGAGCCTCCACTTCCCCGAGAGCGCAATCATCCGGGTTGTAGCCAGCGATTCTTGCCGCCCGAAAACTCTCCAGTGCCTCGTCGTACCTTTGAGTAGCTAGATAACACTTTCCAAGGTAGAAATGGGCGAGCGCACCGTTATCCCCTCGTTTGAGGACGGAAATAGCGCTTTCGAAACGCCCCAGCAGATAGAGGCAACAGCCGAGTCGGACATTACTGGCCGGAGTCTCTTCGCGAAGTTCCAGTTCAGCGACTGCGTCGCGGAGTGCTCTATATTGGGAGGGGTCCTCCGCCATGGCACTGGCCAGCGCCTGAACCTCTCGTGGGCCAAACAGAGAGTTGCTGAGGACGATTTGCTTGACGTCAGTCTCCAACGCCGCTTGCGACATCTTATCAGTCCTTGTTGTTGGTTCGTTGGGAGATTCCCGTCCGAAAAACCAGCCCCACCTTAGCCTGAAGGAGTGGCAATGTATGAAGCTCCGTGCCGCGATCTAAAGAGTGTGCCCCGTCACGTGGTGTCCAAAGAAACAGCCAACGGGGGGACTCGAACCCCCAACACCCGCATTACGAATGCGGTGCTCTGCCGATTGAGCTACGCTGGCAGTTAAAACCCGGGTGCAAAACATAAACCCGCCCCGCACGAGGGGACGCTCCCTTGAAAATTAACATACCAAAAAGAACTACTTTGGCAAGGGCGACCGCAAGTCAGTACTAAATTAGGAGGAGTCCCCTATCCCTCATGATCGGGGCGATTTGGTACTTTTTCCACAAAGGCTGATATCCGGCTTACGGGTAACCAAGGGCGGCCGTGTGTCGGCGGATCGCCGGACTTACGGCGGGTTAAGAACAGGACGAGATGCGGTCGCTCGGCATTCCTGGGTCTGCCCGTCCTTAGAACACCTCCAATCCCTTCGGATCCTGGGCCACCCCCATTTCTTGTGAGGACCTGTAAGACGCCAGTACGCCAATGTATCGTTGGGGCAATTCGTCCATTGCCCCTGCCTTAGATAAACAAGGGCCGAACCAGCAAATGGGGGCCAGGGGGCGAAATGGATTGTCCACCGACGGAATTTCGACGTGACAATCACGTACCTCCGGACTGTATTCCGCTTGTTTTCATGACCTTGCGAAGGTCGACGCCCCTTTCCAATCGTCTAAAAATGGCGATGGCTCAATCCCAACGGCTTTGCTAGCACCGCGAGTTTTTCGCTATCATGGATGGACGGGTAGGTGAGCTGAGATGCGGCCGACTTTCGCCAGAGATTATCCTCGGCAGAGATGCCATGATTTCACAACATGCGCGTCGTGTGCCGGATCGGAGGGGACCCATCCATGTCGCGGGAAGCCATATTTGAAGCCAGCACCCGATATTTTCTGTCGCCCATTTTGCCTTATTTACTGGACGACAGCGTGACCGAGATTATGGTCAACGGGCCATACGAGGTTTATATCGAGCGCGGCGGCAAACTGGAAAAAACGGATGCGCGATTCCCCAGTGAAGACGCCCTTATTTCTGCAATCAACAATGTGGCCCAGTGGGTTGGTCGAGAAATTAACGAGGAGCACCCGGTTCTGGACGCCCGCCTCCCCGATGGCTCGCGCGTCCACGCTATTCTTCCGCCAACCTCCCGGATTGGACCTTGCCTGACGATTCGTAAATTTACCCGGGAAGCGATGACCCTGGAGGATTTGGTTCGACTCAATTCTCTATCCGAGATCGCCAAGGAGTTTTTGGAAATCTGTGTGAAGTTGCGGAAAAATATACTCATTTCTGGGGGGACCGGTACTGGGAAGACGGTTCTGCTCGGAGCGTTATCGCGTGCAATTCCGCCGGAAGAAAGGATCGTCGTCATCGAGGATACTTCCGAACTGCGTCTCGTTCAGCCACACACGATTTATCTCGAGGCCAGGCACGGCGGCCGTGATGGACGCGGTGGTCTGACGATCCGCCATCTGTTCAGCAATTCGCTTCGTATGCGCCCGGATCGGGTGATTGTGGGAGAGGTGCGCGGTGGCGAGGCGCTGGACATGATTCAAGCCATGCTCAGCGGCCATTCAGGCAGTCTTTCCACGATTCATGCGAGTTCTCCGCGGGATGCCCTCATTCGATTGGAGACGCTCTCGCTGATGTCCGATGTAGAAATTCCCGTGTACGTCGCGCGGGCGCAAGTGGCGTCAGCAATTCACATCGTCATCCAGATTGCCCGATTCACCGAAGATGGATCACGGAAGATCACCCAGGTAAGTGAGGTGGCCGGTTTAGACAATGATGGCCGATATATTCTCCGGGATCTTTTTGTTTCCCGGCTGGTGGGCCGCTCTCCGCAGGGGAAACTGGTAGCGGACCTGGCGTTCACCGGCGTAAAGCCCACTTTTGCGGATGCACCGAAGAATACAGGTATGGAGCATTTGGTACAGCATTCGGCGCCACTCTGGGATCTGGCATCGTGAGCATTTGTGGGATGCGTCAACCTGGGAAATTGTGAGGGACCATTCCAATTTGTGCCCGCTGGTGATAAGTACCTTTGACCGGAATTTCCTGCACGACCGATTGATTTTAACTCGGGCGAAAGTGACAGGAAGTGGGCTCATGGCCATGGAAGGGGCCAATCGAAATCGGCCGGGCCAGTTCTGAAGTGTGGCGGAGACAGGAAGTCATCCCGACACTGTTTCTCAAAGTTTTCGGCCTTTGGCAAAGATGAATTCAGGCGAATAGAGGTGGGCACTCGAACCGACCGGTACCTAACATGGATCACGAGACAAAGGGTATCAGGGATAGCCTCTGATGAAGCTGCGACTAGGAGTCATTGGATTGGGGGAAGGCTGGGAACGCCGCTATTTGCCCGCTCTCCGTGTGCTCAGTGATCGTTTTAACCTCGTAGCTGTCTTCGAGTCGGTCTCCCAGCGGGCACGGATGGCAGCGCGGGAATCGAGCCTTGCTGTTCACGACAGTTTTTGGACACTCTGCCGGCGAAATGACGTGGACGCCGTTCTTGTGCTTAATCCCCGCTGGCTGGGGCCATTGCCGGTATTGGCGGCCTGTGAGTTTGGAAAGGCCGTGTATTTAGGGGCTTCTGTCCTCTTGACACTCGAAGAGGTTACCGAATTGCGGGAGGCCGTGTTTCGATCGGGGGTGGCTTTCATGGTGGAGTTCTACCGCCGGTATGCTCCCGCCACAATCCGCCTCAAGGAATTGATCGCGACGCGGTTGGGACCTCCACGACTTCTGTTTTGCCACCGGCGCCTGTCTCATTATCTCAAAGCAAACGGCACATCGGGGCCTCAACCAGTGGACCCCATCCGGCTCGATCTCGTCGAGCTTGTGGATTGGTGCCGGTTCGTCGTGGGCGAACAGGCTACGAGCGTGATGGGGGTTTTACATCATTGCCCGGAGAAAGGAGAACTCGACTATTTAATGCTCAACCTTGATTTCAGTCCTCCGGGGCAACTCGGAAGGGGCCCAACGGCGCAGATTAGCTGCGGCCGCTACATCCCTCCGCACTGGCATGAAGCCGTGAGCTACCGTCCACTGGCGGAGCTGCAGGTAGTCTGTGAACGTGGTGTGGCGTTCGTTGATCTTCCGACAACCCTTGTTTGGTTCGATGAAGCCGGCCGCCATCAGGAACTCCTCGATCATGAACGCCCGATCGAAGAGCGCTTGCTCCTTCATTTTTATCGAGCGGCGACCAGCCTGGTACAGCGTGCCAGCGACATCGACGACTTGCGTTTCGTGCTGAGCACCATTCACAAGGCCGAGGAAAGTGCTGCAGCAGGGCGTCGAATCTCGCTTGACGGCTGAATTGTTCTAATCTGCTTTCGCACCTGTCTTTCTGATCTCGCTGAGATCGCAAGTTCATCATTTCAGACTCCAACCGCGGAGATGGAATGCGGGTTCCACGCCTGAGCCAGAGCTTCGATGCGGCAGGGCCAATGTGCGTGGAGCACTTCGGAAAGGTGAAATGAAAGCAGTGTTCAGCTATAGTAGAAGATGCTTGGCATGCTGGCACAACAGTGGGTTCGAGCCTCTGCTCCGTCGTTTTTCTGCGCCACGGCAAGGCTGCCAGGATCCAGCACATGAAGTTCGGGCAAGACGTTGAATGGGGTGAGGCTCACATGTTTGAGGGAGGTCGGCTGCGCGAATGAACTGGCTTTCCGCTGCTTATCGCCTTTTCAGTGTGATGGATGCCCTTTACCTGGCGGGAAATTTTCTTTATCGCCGGAGTCTCCGCTATACGTTGGCCACGGCAGTGGTATCGTTGCTGGGATATCTCGGTAACTTCATACCTGGAGTTCGTACTTATGATGCTCAGGTGGCCATTTTTATGCCACTTTGCGTAGGGGGAGGTATGCTCACCGGGGGCCTGCTCCTCAAGCTACTGCCCAGCCTCTTCAAATCCCGGCTTCTCAACGTGGCCCAAGCGGCTGATCTGGACCTGATGGAAAACTACCGGAAATGGAACCAGGACAAACACCTGGAGGCTCTCTGGGATCGTGTGTATCGCTTTGAGTGGGAATTAGGGACGGCGTTGGTTCGGCTTCGTTCTCATGCCGAGGAATGCCCTCCCGAGCTGTGCAGTGATGAAGGTTTGCCGGACGACCCGATGGAACGGGGAAGAATCAAATTTTTGCGGTGGGGGAGGTTTGCGCTCGCGCGGCCACAACCGGAGCCGCGACAGCGTTACTATTTGGGCATTGATCTCCGCTTCCTCGAGGACTGGTACAATGGGGGCTACTTTGATCCCAACGATGTCAAGCTTTATGAGCAGCAATCGGCTGCACTCCCAATTGAAAGGGTACGCGATCTGGCAGGTTATCATCTTTGGGATGTGCTCGCCGACCTGCCAATGAAAATCTCTTCCAAAATCTGGTTTCGGCTGATCACTCGGGCGGTTGCCATGCGGGTAGGGGAAGCGGTGATTTGCCTTAACCGTACCTTCCGCACCGATTATTTCAATGCCCAGGCCCTTCTCTGGCCGGAGGAGGCGGACGAGCCCTGGGTCACGGAGATGGGAACGAATGCCCGGGAAACACTCCTGCGCGAGCGGGCCAGGCTGCTCAACCGGGTTTTTGGGTCGCTCGAAGAAGGACGACGCATGCTCGACCATTTTTTGGTGCCCCTGTTTTGGGCGGCTACCGATCTTCGGGCACGATTTGATCCGGAATATGTTGATGGCAGCCTGGGATACGACGTCTGGAGCGACCTCAAATGGGCGGGGTTTGGAAATTTTCGACCGATGCGATTCGTCCGCCTGATGCAGCGGGCAGCGCGCGATAGAAAACAACTCATGGACTGCCTCGAATCTGGTGAATTCTCGGAGCTGGACCCGAATCCTTTGACAAAAGAAGGCCGGGAGGCATTTCGCGCCGTTCGCATTGCACTTCATGTCAACTGGCAGGGTTTGCGGAACAAACTTGCCCGCTGGCACCGCGCGGGAGAACGGCATGCTCGTTATCATGAGGACCTCTACACTGTGTTTAAACAGGCAATTTCCTGCCGATCTCAATTCACCACTTACCTGGTGGCCCTGCGAACACACCACGAACTTTGCCGACTTCATCGCATCACGTATCAAGAACTGTTGGAGGACCTTTTTGAAACCTGCTCTGAAGTTGCCCCGTGGGGGGCGAAATCCATCGAATTGGCATCAAATGAAAGGAATCGATACTGCGCAGAGGTCGCAGAAAAAGAAGTCCGCCTGTGATCAGCGGCTGGCAGAACAAGGCTTATAGTACCGTCGGCGAATTTGCCGATCGGTCTTGCCAGTCGCATGACGACTCCGGAAAGTGCGGAGGGACGCATACTCCGGGGCCAGCGATACCCGTCGAGCGGCCGGGTGTTATCATGATAGGCAGAGAGTTGGCAAAGGTGTGAATTATTTTTCCGGGAGACGGAGTGGGCTGCGATGGAACCTAAAGGAAGTTCGGGAGCGGTCCGGTGTCCCCAGTGTGGCAAACTTTCGCGGCTCCCGGCCGGGATTTCGGTGACGCGGGTCCGGTGCCCACACTGCCATGCGGTTTGGCAACTTGCCCCCCGAGGCGAACCGAGCCCGGCTCCCAATCTCGGATCACAAGCAGGCGGAATCCCCGACAGCAGCATTGCCACCGGGGCGCCAGGCACCGACGGCCCAGACTTTGGGCAACAACCTTTGCATCTTGCAAGCAGAGGACCTTTCGCCGAGGACAAACATACCAAAGCACCGCCGCATATTTGGTGGTTTGTTTTGGGAGGCCTCTTCGTATTCGCGTTGGTGGTCATCGTTGGGCTGGTGATCGCGGTTGTTTTTCTGGCATGGCAGCGTCCTGCACCGGCTCCACAGCCGGTTGCGCCTCCGCAGCAAGTTGTGGCACCCCCTCAACCGCCTCCGCAACCTCAGATGGATCAAGATTTGGTCCGAAGGGGAGAAGCCACAGCCGCGTATTTGCAAGGATTGCTCGACGCCACGGGAAAAGCTCTTGTTGGTTCCGACCTCGCCTCGATCCTCATTGGGGGCGCCGGAATTCAAAACCCGGGCGAGAAGTTGGCGGCATGGGAGCGGGAGGTGGCTTCCCTTAACCCACAGGACGTAGACCCGCTTGCGATCGAATTCAAAGAAGAATTTGCTCAGAAATTCCGCAACTTGATGCGTGCGTTAGAGGCTGGTCCGAAGCTGGCTTTCGACATCGCCAGTGCCCCGCCTGACAAAATGCTTGATCAGGCGGCCGGCCAGCTCACGCCACTTGCATTCATTGCGCCTCTTCAGGACTTTATCAACTTCGTGAATACCCGCGGGGCCGAGGTCAAGGCGGAACTGGAAAAACGCTACAATCGGGAGATGCCGGTCCTCAGAATTCCCAGCTTGGGGGGAGGATCACAAGTTCCCTGACATGCTTCTTAAGGCACTGTATCGTGCGCGGCATGCTGGTCCGGTTTAAAAAGAGGGGCACAGGCAGGGTTGGAAGTTGTATCTTCGCGTTCGACGGTGATCGCTTCGCCAACGATGACCACCGGTTGAGGATCCCGGCCGGGCGTGCGACCGAGCGGAATAACTCTTCGGGGTGTCCAGCAAAAGGACAACCGAGGGCAAACAATTAATCGGCCGTTCCACGAAAACTGAACGACCTGTTGACCACTTTTCTGTTCGACGCGAGCGCGCGATGAGTACATTGATCCCGCAACACAAAACACGGGATCTAGCAGGGTTTCGACGGACGTTCCTCGGGGAAGCTGTCTGACGAAGTACGGGTAGTGGAAACGAAAGGCGGCCGGAACAGGCCCCAGGCTGGCCAACTTTTCTGGTGCCCGTAGCTCGCCTGCGAGACTCTGGATCTGTTCACGGGGCGACCACAGGAGTTGTCGTTGGAGGGGCAGAATTCCCACGCGATGGCCCACACCGAGAAAAAGTCCAACGGCGAGAGCAGAAAAAGCGAGATTGTGGGGGGTAGCATTTTTCAATGTCAATTGGGTGGCCACAACGACCGAAACCGCCAGGACGCAAATAATGACCGTCGATAAAACGGGAAGTTGGAGTCCCTTAAACACATCCGTCGAAACGGAGAAGAATCTAACAACACAAAGGAAAATTGCCGCGGCAGTCCCCAGGACTGCGAGGGCTTGCATCAATCTGAGAAAAATGACGAAGCCTCGCGGTTGTGGGGCAGAAAAGTTGCCGGCTTTGTCTGATGTCTCGGACACATATTGCCACGGTAATGAGAACAGAAGAGCGGCCGGCAGGTAAAGCGGCAAAAGATATCGGTTTTTGGCTTCGGGGATGACCCAGAGGCTCACAAATCCGACTGTTACGCAAAGTATCAGATAAGTGATTAGCGACCGATACTTCGTCGCCCAGCGGCGAAAGCGTTTATCTGTCCATGCCAAAAACAACAGGGACCACGGAAGCATGGCCCCCATCGTTTCCACCGGAAAAGAGAAAAAGTGGGCTAAAAACCCGCGGGTGGCAAGACGTTCCTCCACCTGGCCCAACCAGATCTCTCGCGTGGCCTGCAAGCCCGTGGTCAGACAGTACGGAATGCTCCACAGGGCGATGGGCAGTGCCATGGCCCCAATGGAAGCGAGGTATTGCTTGCCAACAATGCGATTTCCCTGTCGCGAAATGAGGAGGAAACCCGCGGTGGAGAGGATGAAGTAAACGGGAGCTTGAAGCCCTTTTGTGAGCGCTGCCAGCCCAGCGAGAAAACCAGCCGTAGTCCAGCGCCACCCATAATTTGATCTAAATCCACCACAGAACCACACCAGGAGAGCGCTGCCAAGGAAAGCGGCAAAGAGCGAGTCGGTCTCTCCAAGTTGCCCGATCGTCAGTGATTGACCGGCGGTCAAGTAGGCAATCCCGGCGACAACGCCCGCTACTGGTCCGATGTGTTGTTGGGCGATCGTCCAGCAGATCCCGGCGGCAAAGACAAGGGCCAGGGCGCTGGGCAGACGAACCGCCCAAACATCGAACTCGCCCCGCCACACGCCAATTACGGCAATAAGCCAGTTTTGGAGCGGAGGACGCGTACAGTAAAGCTGGCCCTGTTCCCGAGGAACCAGCCAGTCGCCGGCCCAGTACATTTCTCGCGCCACCTGACCGCGTCGCGGTTCTTCCCCTATGATGGGCAGCGTGTTGATTCCCAAGAACGAGACTAAAAGGACGGTGATGGCAAATGCCAAAGACAAGACCGGCGCGAATCGTTCTTTTCCTGAGTCTCGTCCAGGCTGCGGAACAGTCGGTTTGGCTTCGGCGATCTCCGTATTCGCCGGCGAGACACTGTGCTCATCCACGAGATGGTGTAGTAGGCTCGCTTGAATTCCCACGCGCACGGTCCTCCACACCGCGACCCATGCACGGAATTTATCGGGCCTGCTAAAATGATAAACTTGGGATGGAGTTGCGAAATAGATGGACATAATAGCCGAAGGTGCCAATACCGATCAACGCTGATTAAATCCCTGACCGCGATTACCACCAGGAGTGTTTGCACGGACCACGCGAACGGGGATGACGCCGGCCTTTCCATCGTGTTTTGACCAGGCGGAAAACCACGTGATTTTTACCTTTGGCTCCTGCTGGAAATAGGATAAAATGTCGGTTTTTCCACAGCGGAACAGAGTAATGTCGCCGAAGTGGCATCGGGGTGCACAAAGGCCGGCAAGAGTCCTGTTGTGAAAATGAGTCAAATGGGCAAAAGACCGGGCAAGCTCCGCTGGTTCGCCGCGTATGATGGATCTCCTGTTCCTGTCGTCAATTTGGGGGGTTGCACATAGCTAGAGTGTTTGCTTGAGGAAGCGATATGCTCGATCAGAGTCAGAATCGGATGTGGGCACGGTACTTCGCTTTTTTGGCCGTGTCCATGCTCATCATTGTGATAAATCTTTATCTCGGGAGCCTCTGGGCGCCGAACCCCCCCGGAGGACCGCCAGCCAACGTCTCTCAACTGGAAGAAACGCATTCTGGGGAGACCGAGGGTAAAAAAGAGAGTGTAAGCGCTGAAAAAACAACCGGCAGCTCCGAGAAGCCCAGCGTATCTGCCATCCAACAAGAAAAAGAAACTGTCAAGACTGAGAAGTCCCACCTGCCCGAGCCACCGGTTCGCTACGTCACGCTGGGTTCCCTGGATCCCGAAAGCCCGTATCGGATGCTGGTAACCCTCTCCAGTCGGGGAGCGGCGGTCTCTCGGCTTGAGCTGAATAGCCCCAAGTACTGCGACACGGAAGCCCGGGGAGGATACCTGGGAGAATTGTTCTTCGAGCCTCCCCTGGACAAAGGACCGCTCCAGGTGGACGTTGTCGGGCCTGGTACTCCGGCCGCTCTTGCAGGTCTCCGGGCCGGTGATGTGCTTTTGAGCATCGACGATAAGCCGGTGGAAGGGATTCTTGGATTCCGGCAAATCATGGACAAAACACGTCCGGGCCAGACGGTGAGCCTGACAATCCGGCGGGGCGATAAACAGCTCACCCTGGAAGCCCGATTGCGTAGGACGCCGATGGCGATTATTCGCCGAGAGGAAGGGGGGCCCTACTCTTTCGAAATGACGCTCGCCGCATTGGGCAAGGAACGGCTTGTTGACGTCCGATCTCGATTCGAAGAACGGATGCAGGAAACAAACGATCCGCTACAAAAGGAGGTTCTGTACCTTCAGTGGTTGCATTCCGAATTACCGGACATTCACCTGAAAAGCGAGAACTGGTATCTTCTGCCCGACGGGGCCGACCCGACCAAGCCCGAAACATGGACGGCCGAGTCAGACAATAACGGTGTTGTGCCCCGGGAAAGTGTCCGTTTTGCGCAATGGCTCCCGGACAAGAATCTGGTCATCGTGAAGCGGTACGAGTTGGCGCGGGTGTCACCTGGAAAGCGGGATGATCATGATGATCCGTCGTATCACTTCACCCTTGGGATCACGGTTATTAACGTCGGGCAGAGCGCAACCAGCGTGGCTTACGAAGTGGACGGACCCAACGGTCTACCTACAGAGGGGGCCTGGTATGCCCGAAAAATGAGCAATAGCTGGAGTGCTGTGGGGCTTCGCGATGTGGCCGTCCGCGTTGGTAACAATGGGATTAAACTAGTGGCCTGTCCGGCTATTGCACGGGATCGCTGGGGAGCCCCCTGGAAAGATACGGAAAAGCAGTTAATTACAGCTCTTGGCGTTGACGCCCAGTATTTTTCCGTGATTCTTCTACCCCAGCGGGAACAGCCGAGTGACATTTGGTTTGCTGATGCGAGGCCAATCCGTATTGGAGCCGTCGAGCCGAACTATGAATATCTCACGAACGTGTCCTGCCGTCTCCAGTCTGTTCCGGTAGAACTGAAGCCTGGCGATCGGCTATCGCATACCTTCAAAGTCTTTGCTGGGCCCAAGCGGTCTGATCTTCTCGCTCATTATGAACTTGGTGGTCTGATTCAGTACGGTTGGTTTTGGTTCGTAGCCGACCCGATGACAAGGCTCCTGCATATTTTTCATGACTATCTCGTGTTTAACTATGGCCTGGCGATTATTCTGCTGACGGTGGTTGTGCGGCTCCTGATGTTTCCCATCAGCCGCAAGCAGGCTCTCAACGCCCAGAAGATGCAAGAGCTCCAGCCGGAGATTAAGAAAATCCAGGAAAAATATAAAGACCTTCAGGAACGTAATCGCGCAACACAGGAGCTGTTTCGGCAGCATAATTATAACCCATTCTCCGGATGTTTGGTTTTATTCATACAATTGCCGATTTTTATCGGTTTGTATAAAGCCCTTGCCATTGACGTGGAGTTGCGTCAGGCACCATTGATTTCGGAAAGCATTCGCTGGTGTTCCAATCTGGCAGCCCCCGACATGCTTTTCGACTGGAGTTTTCTCTGGCCGGAGTGGTTCAACCGCGGGCACGGGATGTTTGGACTCGGCCCGTATTTCAATATCCTACCGGTTCTCACAATAGCCCTTTTTCTGTGGCAGCAGAAGCGGATGATGCCGCCGCCCGCGGATGAGCAGGCTGCGGTGCAGCAGAAGGTCATGAATTTCATGATGATCTTTATGGGAATCCTTTTCTATAAAGTCCCCAGCGGGTTGTGTCTTTACTTTATTGCGTCGAGTTTATGGGGCATGGCAGAACGCGAAATTCTACTGAAGACGGTAAAGAAACCTGACAAGACCAGGAAAGCAAAACGCGACTGGAAAAACACATGGCAGAAGATACAGAGTGCAATCCCCGACTGGCTCAAAGCACTCGTCAAAGCCGCGGATAAGCGGTACGCGGAAAAGATGCCTCGTGAAAGGCAGCGTCCCCCCGCAAAACGCACACGCGTCTGAATATCAAGAAATCCATGTGGCAGCAGGCCCATGATACCATCGCCGCAGTGGCAACCGCCTTTGGGCGTGGTGCCCGGCAAATCATTCGAATCTCTGGCCCTGAGGCGTGGCAGGCGGTGAGGCGCGTTGTTTTTCCGGAGAGCCTCCCTTCAGAGGAACCTCTTCAGCCAGTGGTCGTTGCAGCATATCTGGCTTGGGAAGGACTACCCGCACAGGTGCCGTGCGATGTCTTCTACTGGCCCTCAGGCCGAAGTTACACCGGTCAGGCAGTGGTGGAAATTCATACGGTATGTTGTGGTCCGCTTGCTCAAGAGATCGTAGCGAGGCTCAAGCTCCGACCTGCCCGTCCTGGGGAATTTACGTTACGGGCGTTTTTGAATGGACGACTTGATTTAACCCAAGCGGAAGCGGTGCTGGGAGTCGTCGAAGCTCGCGAGGTCCGGGAACTTCAGATCGCGCTTCAGCAACTTGCGGGAGGCATTGGTGGGCCTTTACGGGCATTACGGGAAGAACTTCTCAACCTGGTCGCAGACGTGGAAGCAGGCCTCGATTTCGCGGAGGAGGATCTGCCGTTTCTGTCCTGGGAGGAGTTGGAAACCCGAGTAGCCACCGCTGGCAGAACGCTCGAGGAGATTCGACACCAATTTGAACAGCGAGGAGGAAGTACCGAACTTCCCAGGGTGGTTCTGGTTGGGCCACCAAATGCCGGGAAAAGCACGCTTTTTAATGCACTTCTGTCAGCAGAGCGGGCCATCGTGTCGCCGGTACCGGGAACGACGCGTGACTATCTGACGGCCGTCTGCACTTACCGCGGGGTGAGCTTTGAGCTGGTCGATACGGCCGGTGTAGAAAGTTGGTCTGGGACGAAGTCGTTTTCTGCATCCGAAAACATGACAGAGGCGGAGACGTCAACCGGAGATGCGGATTCTTTTATCGCAGGAAAGATGCGGGCGGCCACCCAACAGGCAGCGGAAACGGCTGATTTACAACTCGTTTGCTGGGACGTTACCCAATATTCCCCCCAGGCGGTGCGGCTGAACCGGAATACTCATAACTCGCGGACGCTTCTCGTGCTGACCAAAGCCGATCTGCTGCCGACGGAGAAATCATGCTCGTGGCCGGAAAGTGCGATCCTGGTGAGTGCTCGCCGTAACAGGGGGCTTGAGACGCTCAAGGAGGCCATTGTAAACCGCCTTGTATCGCGACAGGAAACAAGCGCGGGGGTCGTCGCAGTGACGGCTATGCGCTGTCGGGATGCTTTGCAACGGGCGGCCGATTCTCTTCAACAGGCCCACGAACTTATCCGCCGGCGGGAATCTGAAGATTTCATCGCGACCGCTCTCCGCTCCGCTCTCTCTTCGATTGGTGAAATCACGGGTGAGGTTTATTCGGAAGAAATCCTTGCCAGAATTTTCTCGCGGTTCTGCATCGGCAAGTAAATCATCTCGTCTCCCGGCAGGGCCGGTTCTCGGTAGGATTCGCCGCGAGTAAAATCGTCGCGAGCATGTTGAGCCGGCAAGGAGACTGTGAATGAAAGACCGCGTTATCGTCTTGGGCTCCGTAAACACGGATCTTGTGGTCAAAGTGCGCCGCTTGCCCCGGCCGGGAGAAACTGTTATTGGCGGTACCTTCTACCAGAACCAGGGCGGAAAAGGGGCCAATCAGGCGGTGGCTGCTGCCCGATCGGGTGAAAAACCGGTGACGCTCATCGCGGCAGTGGGAAACGACGTTTTTGGGCGGGAAAGCCTGGCAGCGTTACAAAGAGATAGAATCGATCTTACGCATGTCAAGGTAAAGCACAGCATCTCCTCAGGAGTGGCACTCATCATGGTGGATGAGGGTGGTGAAAACGCCATCGCGGTGGCATCTGGTGCGAACACCGCTCTTTCGCCAGCGGATGTCAACGAGGTGCCTGATTCGGTTTTCGAATCGGCTGCTGTCCTGCTGGCCTGCTTCGAAATTCCTGTGGAGACTGTGCGAGCTGGGATGCGCCGTGCCCGACAGTTCGGGGTGACCACCATCCTCAACCCAGCACCTGTTCCCGAAGAACTTCCTGCCGATTTGTTTTCCGACGTGGACATCATGACTCCGAACGAGCATGAGATAGCAAGGCTCTTGCACTTGCCACAGATAGAAGATGAGGCGGGTGTGCGCGATGCGGCGACGCGGTTGTTGGATCGGGGTGTTCGAAATGTCGTTCTTACTCTTGGAGCTCGTGGGTGCTTTTTCGCGGGAGCCGAGGGGACCGGATTCCTTCCTGCTTTTCCAGTAAAAGCTGTCGATACGACAGGTGCAGGGGACGCGTTCAACGGAGCGCTCGCTGCGGCCCTCTCTGAAGGGCGTGCTTGGGGGGACAGTCTCCGATGGGCATCAGCCGCCGCCGCCATTTCGGTGACGCGCGCAGGGGCACAGCCATCGATGCCGTTTCGGCGCGAAATTGAGGATTTTCTGAAGATTCACGGATGATTCAGTCGTGGCTCTGTCTTTTGGGGAAGCTTGAAGCCCGGCCCGCCGTGCCGTAATATAACCGGCAATGATTGGCGGAAGACCGAGTCGTCCCCACGCAAGGAACCCGGGGGTTTTCATGCCCTTTCCTTCGTTTGCCTTCTTGATTTCGGAGGGAAGAGATGAGTGCGCTGCGATTTGGGCTGGTAGGAGGCGGTTTTTACGCGCGGTTTCAACTTCGGGCACTCGAGCAGGTTCGGGGTGTGGAGGTGGCGGGCCTCGTATCACGACGACCGCCAGAGGCAATCGCCCAGTATGTCCGTGAAAAAAGGCTGGGGGAAGGGCGAATCTTTCCCAGCGTTCGGGAAATGGCCCATCATGTGGATGTCGTGGCAATTTACGCACCCAATTTTGCGCGAGTCGCAATTGTTGAAGAAATAGCGAAGGCGCTTGAAGAGGGGGCAAAACTTCGGGCAGTGATTTGCGATAAACCGCTGGCACGGAATCTCCGCGAAGCCAACCAGATGATTTCGCGCTTGGAACCCTTTGGTGTGCCGCTCATTTATTATGAAAATCAGCTCCATATGAAGGCTGTCAAAGCGGCGAGGACGCAACTCGAACCTGTTATGAGCACGATGGGACCGCTTGCGCTGGTTCGCGCCTCTGAAGAGCATGCAGGTCCGCATTCCGCATGGTTTTGGGATCCCACGCAGCAGGGCGGCGGAGTGATGACGGACATGGGGTGCCACAGTGTGGCGGTCGCATGGTACCTACTGACCCCGCCCGGAAAGCCGTTGGGATATTTGCAGCCGGTGTCTGTTCAGGCGGATCTCTCACTTTTGAAATGGGGCCGTCCCGAGTGGCGAGAACAGCTCAAGGCCCGCTTTGGTGTCGATTATACGAAGACTCCCGCGGACGACTTTGCGACCGGGCTGATTACTTTCCGCAATCCCGAAACTAACGTTCTCAGCAAAGCGCAGTTCACTGTTTCATGGATGTACGACAAGCAGGGGTTGCGGGTGATGATCGACGGTCTTGGTCCCGGTTACGCGTTCGAGTTCAACACGCTCCGCTCACCGCTCGACGTATTTGTGGGGGATGTCGCCGCGGCAGCCGTTGCCGACGCTGAAGCGGCCCTGGAAAAGCAACAAGCTACGCGAGGGTTACTCACTGTTCAGCCTAATGAAGCAGACCTCTACGGCTATGTGGATGAAAATATCGACGCCGTGGAAGCAATTCTCACCGGGCGGCCGGCGCTCATGGATTGGCGTTTTGGCCGTGAGGTGGTTAAACTCACAATGGCCGCCTACTTGTCGGCCGAGAGGAAGGCAGTTGTGGATCTAACTGATCCGGCGACGGTGGAATATCTCGAGAATTACATTCCGCTGATTCAACAGGGGAAAGGTCGTGAGGTGCTCCATCTTCCCTGAAACATAGAAGCGGTAGACTATCAAAAGTTGCCGAGTATAGAAACTGATTGTTCGAAGTGTAGAGTTTAACAGAGCTACGGGAACTGGGAGACAGCACCGATGAAACCATTGACTGGGTTGTGTTTGTCCGTGGCTTTGATCTGCACTCTGTGGCTTGGCGGTGGATTTCTGGCTTTTTCAGATGAAGGATCAAATCAGCGGTCATGGGTTGTGTATGAGGGCAAGACCGGTCCGGGAGTGGGCAAGCGGATCGTCCTGATTTCGGGCGACGAAGAATATCGATCCGAGGAAGCGTTACCGATGCTTGGGAAAATCCTCGCCAAGCATCACGGTTTCACGTGCACGGTGCTCTTTGCTATCGACCCTGCGACGGGAGAAATCGCTCCCAACGTGAGGGATAATATTCCCGGATTAGAAACACTCAAACATGCGGATTTGATGATTATTTTTACCCGTTTTCGAAATCTTCCTGATGAACAGATGAAATACATCGTGGATTATCTTGAAGAGGGAAAGCCTGTCATCGGAATTCGGACGGCCACCCATGCCTTCGATATTCCTCGGGATAGGATGTATGCGCGGTTTAGCTGGAACTCCCAGGAGCCCGGCTGGGAAGGCGGGTTCGGACGGGTTGTGCTGGGCGAGACATGGATCGCCCATCATGGAGCACACAATAAAGAGAGCACCCGCGGCGTGATTGCCCCCGGGGTAGAGAACGAGCCTATTGTACGGGGTTGCCAGGACATCTGGGGGCCAAGTGATGTTTATCGTGTGCGGCTTCCCCTCCCGGGGGATTCCCGATCATTGGTGCTGGGGCAGGTGCTCGTCGGAATGAATCCCACTGATCCGCCTGTCACAGGGCCTAAAAACGATCCGATGATGCCCGTTGCGTGGGTCAAGACGTATGAAATCGCGCCCGGCAAGAAAGGACGGGTATTCACCACCACGATGGGAGCCGCCGTGGATTTCAAGAGTGAGGGACTGCGCCGCCTGTTGGTCAATGCGGCCTACTGGTGTGTCGGGCTGGAAGATCGCATCCCAGAAAAGGCCAATGTTGATTTTGTGGGGCCCTATGAGCCGAATTACTTCGGTTTCAACGGCTACAAAAAAGGTCTTCGTCCGGCGGACTTCGAGTGGAGTGAATAAACTCAATGCGAGCTAATTAACCCGGGTTAACAGTTGTTTGTTTTCAATCGGTCAGGAGGCTTTGTTTAGCGAGGGATATGAGATTGCTCTAAGCGGTGTTTCGCGTGCGGCGAGAGTAATACAAATAAAATCTCGTTACGTGATTCCTCGACATGGGATTAGAAAATTACAAAGTAATGGCAAAGTTTAGAGGAGTAGCCGAGTGGTGTAACATAGGGAGATCCAAGCGATGAGAAGGCCTGAGCATGCTTCACAGGTAAATCGGCGAGAGTTTTTAGCCAGAAGTGCCGCTCTCATAGGGAGCGTGGGAGTACCGTTACTCGTTTCCGGCCGAGCGCTGGGGCTTAACGGTAGCGTGCCGGCGAGTGAAAGGATTGTGATGGGTGGGATCGGCATTGGGCCGCGAGGAAGGACCGACCTGGCATGCTTTTTGAGAAACCCCGATGTGCAATTCGTCGCCGTGGCCGATCCACAGAGCGACCGAAGAAAGCTCGTCAAGGAAATGGTCGACAAACATTATCAAAACAGCGATTGCCAAACTTATCACTCCTTCTTTGACGTGCTCGACAGGGAGGATATTGATGCTGTTCTCATCGCAACCGGGGACCGATGGCACACGCTGGCTTCTATTCTGGCGGCCAAGGCGGGCAAGGATATTTACTGCGAAAAACCCTGCTCGATGACGATCGCGGAAAGCCGGGCCCTGGCGGACACGATTCGCCGTTATGGCCGGATTTATCAGGCAGGCACTCAACGGCGGAATATTGGCAATTTCATTTTTGCGATTAATCTTGTGCACAGTGGCAAGTTAGGAAAACTTCATACTGTTCATGCCAACACCCTGGATCCCCGTACCACAAAGGATTGGCTGCCGGCAGAGCCGGAGCCGCCGAAAGATGTCTGCGATTGGGATCTCTGGTTGGGCCCGTGCCCCTGGCGACCGTTCAACCAGCGCTACGTCAACGGAGGTTGGCGCGGGTTCTTCGATTTCCACGGTGGGGGGATCCTGGAATGGGGATCGCACACGGTCGATCTCTGTCAATGGGCTAACCAAGCCGACGACACAGCCCCCATTGAATACGAGCCGCAGGGCAATCATGTCCATGCCACCTACGCCAACGGGGTCAAGCTAATTATGCGCGACACCGGTTGGCTGGGCCTGGGCACGTGCAGTGTTCGCTTTGAGGGGGACGAAGGCTGGGTGGAAACGGGCGACAGCGGCCAGGTTGCCGTCTTTCCGGAATCCCTGCGCTCTGAAATGCCCGTTTTTACGATGGCGGGAACAGATCCTTCGACGCATATCCGTGATTTTCTGGACTGTGTGAAAAGCCGTAAGCAGCCAGCTTCCAATGCGAGCGTGGTGGCCCAGTCGCACATTGCCTGTCACGCTGCGTATATCGCGTGGCAACTGGGTCGCAAGGTGCGATTTGACCCGGTCAAGGAGGAGTTCATCGGTGATGATGAAGCCAATCGCTTGCGCTCCAGGGCGCTGCGCGAACCTTGGCATATTTGAGGAGCTTTTGGTGGAGTGGGACTTTAGCAAAAATCGACAATGATGTTTTAACAAACAGGGAGTAAAACAATGCGTGCCGGAAGCGTGTTGTATTTTGGTTTGGGCTTGCTCCTTGTGTTCGGTGCCAATCTGCTGAAAGCGCAAGATTTGGCGACCACACAGGACGTCTCTCAGTTGGTGGCGGCGCTGAAGAATCCCGCATCAACAGATCACGAGAAAGCGGTGGCGTGTGAACGCTTGGCAGTTCTGGGAGGCGAGGACGCTGTGGCCGTTCTCAAGGAAATGCTCCTCGATCCTAAGTTTTCCCACTACGCGCGATATGCGCTGGAGCCGATTCCCTCACCCGCGGTAGATCAGGCGCTTCGAGAGGCCCTCATTAAGGCTGAGGGATCTGTGCGCCTGGGGATCCTTAACTCGCTCGGCAATCGCCGGGATGGCAGCGCCATTTCAATCATCGCACCCCTCTTGGAGAACTCCGACCTGGCTGTTGTGGATGCGGCAGCCTCCGCACTGGGACGCATCGCCACGCCCGAGGCAGCACAAATTCTCTCGAAGGCGCTCAAAGATACTCGCCCAGCAACACGGAAGGCGGTTGGAGATGCGCTCTTGACATGTGCGGAACGTTTGAACGCCGCTGGTCAACGCGATCTCGCTCTGGCAACTTGGGATATGCTGCGAGCCGCCGACGTGCCGCTACCAATTCGCGTGGCTGCACTCCAGTCTCTGATTATCGCTCGAGGGGCTGATGGGATTAGTTTGTGGAAAGAGCAGGTGTTCTCTGACAACGAAAAGTTTTTCCAACTGGGGATGCAGGTAGCGCGAAAACTGCCTGTTGAAGCTGCTCGCCCCGTTCTCGCTGAGGCGGTGACCAAACTGCCCGAGACACGTGCCGCGGTTGCGCTCGAGGTTCTGGCGGAGGTTGCATCAAAAGAGTCACTGCCGATGGTTCGCCAATTCGCCCAGCAAGGGCCGCAGGCAGTGCGGCAGGCGGCTCTGCGTTCACTTGCAAAAATCGGCGATTCCTCGGACATTGCGATACTTTTGGCTGCAAGTGTTGACTCGGACGAACAAATTGCAACGGCAGCGCGTGAGGCTCTTGAGGTCTTGCCAGGGAAGGAAGTCAATCAGGCCCTGGTGCAAGCGGCAAGTGGTGCATCTAGGGATAAATTGCTTGTTATTCTGAATGTATTGGGCCAGCGACGGGCGTCCGAAGGTTTGAAAACCATTCGCGAGGCGATGCGAAGCGACGATAAAGAAGTGCGGGCGGCCGCGGTTGCTGCTTTAGGAAAGGTGGCCCGGGATGATGACATAATTCCCCTTGTTAAGGAACTCGTACAAACCGAGTCGGAAAGCGAACGGGCTGTGTTGATGGAGGCCCTCCGAACGGCTTGTCAGCGAGTGGGGGATAGGGAGAAAGTGGCGGCACTCGTTGCTGCCCAGTTGCCATCGGCCCCCGCTCCGGCTCGGGCCAGCTTGCTTGAACTTCTCGGCGTTTTAGGGGGAAAAACAGCGCTGACAGCGGTGGCAGAAGCTGCCAAAAGCTCAGATGCTGACTTGCAGGATGCTGCCACGGCTGTGCTTGGAAACTGGCTCTCTGCGGATGTTGCTCCGGTTATCTGGTCGTTGATCGAGAGTAATGCGGCGCCCCGTTATCGGGTGCGGCTGATTCGCGCCTATATTCGTGTGGCCCGGCAGTTGAGTGTCCCCGACCAGGAACGTCTGGAGATGTGCCGGAAGGCACTTTCCGTGGCGGAACGTCCAGACGAGCGACGTTTGGTTCTGGATGTTTTGAGACGGAATCCCTCAGCGGAGTCGCTCGCACTGGCAGCGCAATTGGTTGCGCAACCAGATGTCCGGGAAGCGGCTTGTGATGCTGTGGTTACGATCGCCGAGAAATTGAATCAGAATGTGCCGGGATTGAAAGAGGCTCTGCAAGCGGTTCTGCAGCATGGCACCAACGCGCAGGTTCGCGCCCGGGCGGAAGCACTCATGAAGCGTTTTCCGTGAGTGATTCCGCGCTATTAGTCGTTGCAATTTGTTAAACCAATAATGGCCCGCTCCGAATACGGAACGGGCTTTTTTGTAAGCACATGGTACTATGATTAAACAGGCATTAACAGAAGTCACGAGATTGTCCTTCTAATCCTGCAAGTTTGCTGGAAAGATCTTCTAACCGCATGACAACAACGTGGATGACCCCACTCTGCTTTTGAAGCCGTCCTACCGCAAGGATGAGCGGTGCGTTGAGGGCAATGAGCCGCCACCGTTGCCATACATCAGGGCGGATGATCAGGTTAATCATCCCAGTCTCGTCTTCCAGGGTCATGAACGTGATTCCTCGGGCAGTGGAAGGTCTCTGACGCACGAGAACCATTCCCGCCACGCGCACAGGATGACCATCAGGAATGTCCTTCAATTTAATTGCTGGAACGACACGTAGGCGGTTGAGCTCCGATCTGAGTAATCGTAAAGGATGCGCCTTCAAGGACACACCAAGCATGGAATAATCAGCGACTACTTCCTCAGCCATTGACATTTGCGGCAGAAGAGACTTTTCTAAGGACTGATCTTTTGTATTCTGGTGTGAGGATTGGTCCGATGGATAATGAGCAGAACTCGTCTCCACGGTGGAGGTAAAAAGGGAAGGAGTTTCAGGAGCCATTTTCATGGCCAGCCAGAGGGCCTCGCGGCGCGTCAGGCCCAGTGAGGCAAAAGTATCTGCGCGGGCAAGACGGACCACGGCAGACTTACTGAGTTGGGTTCTTTTCACGAACTCAGTGAGACTTGTAAAGGGGCCTTTCACTCGGGCTTCGATGATTTTTTCGGCGTCTGCTTGTCGCATGCCCTGGACCATGCGAAATCCCAGACGAATGGCTTTTACGGGGAAGAACGTTGATTCAGGGCAGAGTGGAAACTTATTGGTATTGCTTTCCAGATGTGGGTTTGGAGAAGCGTGCCATGGACATGGACCCTCCCAGGGTATTTCCTTTGACAACGGCCATGGATTCTCTCCCTTTCTTTGAGAACGATCAGATGCAGAGATTGCCTCGGTCGCCAGTTTCGTGGGTGCATCCGCGTCTTCCAGATCGCTATCCCAGAAGCTGAAATTCACATCCACAGGCCGGACTTCGACCCCGTGACGCTGGGCATCTTCAATGAGTTGGGCCGGGGCGTAAAATCCCATCGGCTGGCTGTTGAGAAGTCCCACCGTAAAAGCCGCCTGGTAGTGATATTTGAGCCATGCAGAAACATAGACCAGCAGGGCAAAGCTGGCTGCGTGGGATTCTGGAAAACCGTAGTCCCCGAAACCACGAATTTGCTGGAATATGGCTTCGGCATATTCTGGACTAAAGCCATTGGAAAGCATGCCATCAATGAGTTTACGGCGAAATGCATCGATGAGGCCCGGTCTCCGCCATGCTCCCATAGCCCGGCGCAACTGGTCGGCCTCTCCCGGAGTAAATCCGGCCGCCACCATGGCAAGTCGCATCGCCTGTTCCTGAAAAAGGGGCACACCCAGGGTTTTGCCCAGCACCTCACGAATGGCCTCATTGGGATACGTGACAGGTTCCTCACCGGCACGGCGGCGTAAATAGGGGTGAACCATATTTCCCTGAATTGGGCCAGGACGCACAATGGCCACTTCTATGACAAGATCGTAGAAGCACCGAGGTTGAAGTCGGGGCAGCATGCTCATTTGGGCGCGACTTTCAATTTGAAAGACACCCATCGTATCGGCACGGCGAATCATTTGATAAACCCCTTCATCTCCTTCAGGAACCGAGGCGAGGGTGATTTCCCGACCATAATGCTTTTTAATTGTCTGAAATGTCTTACGAATAGCAGTCAGCATTCCCAAACATAGACAATCAACTTTGAGAATGCCCAGCTCATCAAGGTCGTCTTTATTCCACTGAATAACCGTTCGATCGGGCATTGCCGCGTTCTCAAGCGGAACAAGTTCACACAGCGGCCCATGTGTGATGACCATCCCGCCCGTGTGCTGGGAGAGATGTCGGGGAAATCCCACCAGTGCGGTGGCCCATTCCACAAGGTGTCGGGTGGCAAGAGACTGGGTGTCAAATCCCGCTTCGCGGCAGCGTTCAAGGAGATCGGGCTCCTCGTGGAACCGCTCGATTGTGCTCGCAAGGCGGTCCACCTCCTCCAGCGAAAAGCCCAGGGCCTTGCCCACATCCCTGACCGCAGAGCGAGGACGGTAGGTGATGACTTCGGCCGTCATCCCCGCACGTTCCCGTCCATATTTGTTATAAATATACTGAATAATTTCCTCCCGTCGTTCGTGCTCAAAATCCACATCGATATCGGGAGCTTCGTTGCGTTCTCGGCTGACAAAACGTTCAAACAGAAGATCCATGCGGTCAGGATCCACGGCAGTAATGCCCAGGCAGAAACACACTGCTGAATTGGCGGCGGATCCCCGGCCCTGACAGAGAATGCCCCGACTCCGAGCAAAACGGACAAGATCCCACACAGTGAGAAAGTATGCCTCGTAGTGGAGTTCCCCGATAAGGCGAAGTTCATGTTCAAGGATCGAGCGAACCTTTTCAGGAATTCCCCGAGGATAGCGTTGGCGGGCTCCCTCCCACGTGAGATGGCGAAGATACTCCAGCGGCGTGTATCCAGGTGGAACTAATTCCTCGGGATATTCATACCGAAGTTCATCAAGTGAAAAGTGGGATTGCTCGGCAATTTCCGCGGCTCGCTCGCAAGCGTCCGGCGCGCGGTGCCACAACGCTCGCATTTCCTCAGGTGATTTCAGATATTTCTGGGCATTGGCAAACCGCTGCTCTCCGAGTTCATTGACCTTTATTCCCATCCGGATGGCTGTGAGGATGTCGTACAAGGGAGCGCGAGAAGGATGGTGATAAAAAACATTCCCGTCGGCTACGAGCGGTAAATGGGATCGCTGCGACAGACTTTGCAGCCACTCCAGGCGCCGGCGGTCGTTCGGGCCAAGGGAAAGTTCTCCCAAGAGATAGCCTCTTTTTGAGAAGACTTTCGCATACTGTTGAAGATGGAAAAGAAGGGGCAGTCCTTTTGGGGCTTTTGGAATCACTCCCGCCAGAAGACCATCACTGTGTTCGACAATATCCTGAAAGGTGAGGCTGTACTGCCCCTTTTCGGCCTGGCACCGGCCCTTTGTGATGAGACGACAAAGCCGTCCATAGGAACGGCGATCAGTAGCCCATAGAACAACCGGCAAACTATCCTGTGGGTGAATCTCGGCACCCACGATGAGTTTCAGTCTCAGCTCTTTTGCGGTGATGTGGGCCCGAACAACTCCCGCCACACTGGCTTCATCGGTGATGGCCAATCCTTTCAGCCCCAATTCTGCAGCCTGTTGAAAGAGTTCATCCGGATGGGAAGCCCCCTGAAGGAAAGAGAAATTTGTTTTGACATGAATATGATAATCCATATACGTCTCCCCTTTTTTAGAATATGCCATGAAGAAACCATTTTCCGGTGTAAAGGCAGCGATAAATCCAGAAATGTTCTCCGGCAGTCGTTTCAACCCGATAATAGTCACGCAGAATCGTGTCGCCGCGCCACCATCCGGTTTCAATTCGCTCTGGCCCCCAAAAACGCACGATTTCTTTGTTTTCCCCCCGATAAAAGAATCGATAGGGATGTCCTGAAGGAATCCCCATGACCACCTCAATCGGTGCAGGATTGTTCAAAAGCCGCAAAGGACGCGCTCCGGGAAGAGATGAGAAAGATAAGGATGAGCTCTTCTGTTTTCGCTCTCGATCGAGACAACTCCTCCATCTGGTCACATATTCCGGTGCATAATCCGGTTCAAGGAAGGCCTCAGAGATTCGCTCTTTTCCCAACCGGGCAGCCAATCGCTCGAGAAGCTCTGTCCACTCCCGGGATGGGGAGGTGGCCGAGGGATGAAAGAGAGTCGATTGTCCCCATTCGAGGGAGGCAGCACACGTCACCGCAACCGAGATTTGCGTAATAGGCCCTGGTAAACGTAGATGCTCTTTGTGTAACTGGAAAAGACTGTACAGTTTGTCCGCATTTACCGTAGGATGGATCAGATTGATCGTGATGGATAAAGGCTTTATATCGTCACAAAAGAAAGTTATGACTAACTCCAAGGCCCCCTGCCCTTTTTTGAGAAGATCGTTTGTTAATGTGTGCAAAAGTGCCGATATGTGTCCATCGATAATTTCGGCCAGTGCTGTGGGATATTCAAGATAGGCACTGTATTCGGATTTGGGTAAGGGATGATACGGAGGAAGAATTTCCTCGCGCTCTCCCAGGAGTTGCTGAATGCGAATGCCAAAGTCTTTTCCGAAACGTTCCTCCCATTCAGAGAGAGGGATGCGGAGAACGTCTCCAATCGTATGACATCCCAGCTCATGACAGGTAGCATGCCATTCCTCCTTGCCCCGAATGGCTTCCACAGGAAGGGAGTGCAGCCAGTATCGCATCTTTCCCGGGGGAATAATCCATCCCTGAGATAGGTGATGATTTCTTTCAAGGGAGACGAAATGGGTAAAGGCCCAGCCGGCCGACGCGGTTTCGGTGATCGCAATCACAACTGGATGAAATCCTTGCCGATAACATTCTCCTATCAGATGGATGATGAATGCCTGTTCATCGTTAATGAGGTGAGGCACATGAGTAAGATCGAGGAATAATGTGTCAGAAGGGGAAAGCGAGTCAAAATAAATGTGAGGAGTATATCGAGTACAAAATTCCGCAAGATGGAGCAAAAGGAGTTCCTGGTTGTTCTGGTCCGTGCTGCGAGGGGGATTATGCCCGAAGTGATGCTCCTTTGAAGGATGGGCTTTGGGAGAGGGATGGGGTTGCAAAAGTCTGAGACAGAGGATCCGCCGGATCATCGATCAGCACCTCCCCTGCAATGTTTTCCCATTGACCGCGAGCCCGAAGCACGCTCACCTGGATACGCCGACGCTGAGAAGTGTCCCGAGCACAGGCTGCCGGCTGGGGTTGAACAAGAAAGCGTACCTGGGCCCAGGAAATCTCGTTGATTGCCTGGAACGGCCGAACGAAAATTCCCACGGTGAAACCCTGTTCAGCGGCGAGTTGAAAGCGACGAGCGGTTTTCGTGTCCAGGCGGTCGATGTGTGCCCAAAGGGCCCCTGTGGCAGAACAGCGAAGCACTTGAGTGATGGCCCAGTAAGCGTCCTTTGTGGAAGCGGGGTGAAGGAAGATGGTTCGTTGGAGATCGATCCCCAGATACACCAAGCCTGGAGGATAGATTTCCTGAGTTGGGTCAACAATGACGAGATGGCCCTTCCGCTGCACTGCGATAGACCAGGCCATTCGCAGAGAAAGACATTCTCCTCCTGTGCCTTCTGTGGGGATCAGCCATTCAACAAAACCGCCTGGAAAAATTCTTTTTTGGGGAAGGAGGGCGTCCACTTCCGGCAGGCCTGTGGAAATCCCTTCGGAGGGAGAATGCACCTGCCGACGCGAAACCGCCTCTATTTGCTGGCGAAGAGCGGCCACGAGAAGACTCCGAGAGTCCCCTGCCTGCTGCGAGGAAGTCGGAGGAGCCTTCACATGGTCTCCATAATTTCCCAGGGAAGTATTCTCTTGAGGAATCCCGAGGGAGTCTGCCGAAGGTATAAAGACATCGATGCTAGCCATGCTGTCACCTCCATGTATAGTGTACATCTGTACCCTATCTTCGTCAATTTGCATCGATGTGTTCATGTGAACATCATAGAGACACTTTTTAGGTAAACTGATCCGCTGGCAAACGCGGCTCTTGTGTTTCCTGCGCGCCCTTGGGGCCTATAATTCTGGGAAAACGGTTATCAGAAGCTTGTGGAAGCGCTCGACGAGGGAGAAGCCCATGAGTGAAATCGAAGAACTTCGCCAGCAGTTGAGAGATGCCTACAAAAACCGGGCGATGATCTATTACCATATCTACGAAGAGCTATCCCGGGAACTTGGGCCGGAGCGTGCTGAGCAGATTATGAAACGGGCCATTTATCGCCGCGGGCAGGAGCGGGGGCAGGCCTTCCGCCAGTTTGCCCCCGCCAATCTTGCGGGACTGCGTGAGGCATTTTTGGGCCATCTGCCCGATCAGGGACGGCTTTTCGAGCCTGAAGTCCTGGCCCACGATGAGACGCGTCTGGATATCAAATTCCACCGTTGTCCCCTGCGAGAAGCCTGGGTGGAAGCGGGCTTGCCCGACGATCTCGTGGCCACTCTCTGTCGAATTGCTGCTGAGGTGGATTACGGGTTATTTCAGGAGGCTGGATTTAAGTTTTTTGCCGACACATGGCAGCCAGGAGGCGAAGGGTGCTGTTGCCTGCACATCCGTCCCGGAACAGGGTGAGTGTCATCGGAAGCTGAATATTTCGGTCGAAAGTCGGCGACGCACCGAATCATGGATTGCCTTTCAGGAGAAGCAGCGAGGAGGTTCCTATGAAGGCGGCTTATATCGAACATTACGGTCCTCCGGAGGTTATCAGATATGGGGATCTGCCGCAACCACGGCCCGGCGATACCGAGGTGCTCATTCGCGTGGGGGCAGTTTCTGTCAATCCCATTGACACTTACATTCGGGCGGGCATTGTTCCAATGCCGATTCCAAAGCCCTATATCTTAGGGTGTGATGTTGCCGGGACGGTGGAGGCCGTGGGAGCGAAAGTGACGCGATTCAAGGTCGGCGACCGCGTGTGGGGCTCGAATCAAGGGCTTCTCGGAAGACAGGGAACTTTCGCTGAATACGTCGTGGCCGACGAATGTTGGCTTTATCCCACGCCGCCAACGGTGTCTGATCGCGAGGCAGCCGCCATCGCTCTGGTAGGAATCACGGCCCATCTGGGATTGTTCCGCGATGCAAGACTTCAGCCGGGCGAGACTGTGTTTGTGCACGGTGGGGCTGGAGGGGTGGGATCCTGTGTCGTTCAAATGGCCAAGGCCGTGGGAGCCCGCGTGATCACCACGGCGGGGAGTGACGAAAAAGCCGAACTCTGTCGCCGGTTGGGTGCAGATCTTGTGATCAATTACAAGAGAGAGAACGAGGAGCAAGCGATTCGTCAGTTTGCCCCCGACGGTGTGAATGTCTGGTTCGAAACGCTTCGTGAACAGAATTTGGAAATGGCTGTGTCACTGCTGGCCATGCGGGGCCGGTTGGTCCTCATGGCTGGGCGGGAATCTCGGCCACCATTTCCCGTGGGACCATTTTACGTTAAGGATTGCAAGGCTTACGGGTTTGCGATGTTTAATGCCCCGCCCGAGGAGCAACGCCGCGCCGCGGAAGATATCAACCGTTGGCTCGCCGAAGGGAAGTTGCGGCCGGTTATTGGTAAGATTTTCAAACTCGCGGAGGCGCCCGAGGCTCATAAACTTCAGGAAGACAACACCCTGCGTGGGGCGGGGACGCTGGTGGGCAAGATCGTGCTGGAGCCCTAACCCGATCTCGCTGCCGTTGGGTTGGCCTCGAAGGATCGCCCCAGACACGCTTGACAGTTTGGCGATCATATCCGGGGCGGCTTAACCCTCGCTGGCATCAACTCGCGGTATGGATCTTCTCGACGAGGTTGGAACGGTTTCCCAAATCGGACACAATGAGGAATGCTGTAGAAAGAAACTCAGCTTCCCACGTGATCCTCCATGAAATGGCCTTTCATAGGAACCAAGAGTCCGTCGACCCAACGATTCATCTGCGTCGTCACGCCCTTGGCGTGCTCGCAGTTCTCTTGTGCCTAGGAGCCGTTTTCTTTCAACTTCACCCGCCGCGCAGTTCATTTGAAATCATGTGCGAGTCCGCCTGCTGGCGGATGGCGCCGGTCACTGCCCTGCTCTGGCTTGCGTACTACCGCATTCTCGAGTTGCCGCGGTGGCTCGTGGTGGCGGTTCCTTGCTTTTTGCTCGTGGTGGTGATCCGACCAAAACTTTTGTTGTTTGCTGCCCCTCTCATTCTGCTCATTTTGTTTCTAAAACCGCGTCCAGCAGGCTCGGCAGGAAAAAAACGGGCCGCCAGAAAAAGATGATCTCGGCGGCCCTCCGCGCAGTTATTTTTCTTTACGTTTTCTGGGGCGTTAGACCTCAGGCAGCAGATAGGGCTTTCGGCGAGGACGATCCAGGAATTGGTTTGCCTCCTCGTCGCCTACAAAACGTTCTTTAACAGGATCCCACTTGAGGGGCCGACCGACCCAGCGAGCGATATTGCCAAGATGGCACAACGTTGTCGAACGGTGACCCACTTCCTCGTGGGCGACCGGTTTTTCGCGTGTCTTGATGCATTCCAGCCAGTTCAACAAATGGTGATTGCTGACCGGTAGATGCACCGTGAAATCGTCATACGGGGGATCTCCGAGCTCTTTCGGTTCCGCCACAAATTTCCCGCGGTCGATCGTGATCCGTCCTTTTTCCCCGATGAAAATGGCACCTCCCGGCGGACCGTTGTCGAACTTCACGACAATCCCGTTTGCATATTTGAAAAACACCTTGGGCTGGCTGCAGATTTTCTCACCGCGGGCCCGGGATTCTGGCTCCGTGTAAGTGGGGGGATTAAACCTGGGGCCTTCCGTCCAGATTTCCACCGGGCCGGTATCGTCGGTACCGAGAGCCCACTGGATCTGGTCCAATCCGTGGGCTCCCCAGCCGGTCATTTCGCCTCCCGAATAGGGCCGGAACGAAATCCACCCTGGGCGGGCGCGGGGGGTGTAAATGTCGATGTGGTAGGGAACCGGCTCTGTAGGCCCACACCACATATCCCAGTCCAGGCCCGGTGGTACCGGCTGACCGGGGAAATTGCATTCCCACGGACTTGGATAATTGGCCGCTATGACCGTGTGTACTTTACCGATACGTCCGTTTCGTACCAATTCACATCCCAGCCGATTGGCTGCCATCGAACGCTGCTGGCTGCCGGTTTGGAAGACTCGCTTGTATTTCTGAACGGCTTCCACGATTTTCCGCCCCTCATGGATCGTAAGTGTCATCGGTTTTTCGGCGTAGATGTCCTTCCCGGCTTGGCATGCATGGATGCAAACAATGGCCCGCCAGTGGTCGGGTGTGGCTGTGATGATCGCATCGACATCTCTCCGTTCCAGCAGTTTACGATAATCCTGGTAAGCGGCAGCCTTATAGGGCTCGGCCGTCTTTTCTGCCCGCGGGAGGTTCACGTCGGCAATTGCCACGATCCGCCCGAGCGTGGGGAGTTCATCAAACAACTGGAGTCCCCGACGGCCGATACCTATCCCACCGATGCCGATGCGTTCATTGGCCGGGGGAACGCTTTCCGTGCCCAGCACGTGCCGCGGAATATACAGGGGAGCCACTGTGGAGGCCGAAGCAATCAGTGACAACCGCAGAAACGAGCGACGGCTGGTTCTTGTGGTTGGCATAACACATACCCTCCCAATTCCCTTTTAATTTATCTCTCACGATGAAGAAACCGCAGGCAACCGAGGTTTGAGAGTTACCTGCGGCGAGACGACGAAGCCAGGATCAACGCAACTGGTTTTCAAACCAAACAGGGCCCCCCCACTTTCCCGTGACGACGATGTCGAGATCTCCATCCCCGTCCATGTCGACCACAGGGATGTTGAGGCCCGCCCCAATCCCCTGATCGTAGGTAATGGCGTGCTTGATCCATTTGACTTCGGGCTTGGCCTGTAATTCGTACCAATACACGCCAAGTGGCTCGAAGGCACCAGGGTCCCCACCATTGTGTGCCATGAACCGCTTGCCGGTCACAAGGTCAAGATCACCGTCGAGGTCAATATCCGCCAGTGTGAGCGAATGGGCCTGGCTCCATGTGTTGTCAATAACGTGGCGTTTGAACTTGATCTCCTGCCCATCCCTGACCTGTTCGTACCAGTAAATCCCGTAGCGATGCGCAGAGCTCGCGATGAGATCATTAAGTCCGTCGCCATTCACATCGTGGACAAGAATCTGAGCTGTGTGTTCGGCAGTTCCTTCTTCGGCTCCTCCCAGGGCGATAGGGTGTTCAATCCAGGTGCCCTGGCGAGGGTCAGAGGGGGCCTCGAACCAGGCATTGGGGCGGATGATATCCGGGCGGCGGTCGCCATTCACGTCCCCTACCCCAGAACCAAAGTTCATTGGCTTTTCGCTCACCACGTGTTTGATAAACTGCACCTTTCCATCAGCCTGTGATACGATTTCCCACCACCACGTTGGGGCAACTTCGGGAACGATCTCCCGGGCCTTTCCGTCGCCATCCACGTCCGCCAGTTGAGCGGTTTCATGATTGAGGCTCACATCAATGACCGTCCGCGGCCAGAGGTCGCCGTCAAATCCCGTATTTCGATGCCAGTCCAGGCACTTTTCAAACCAGTCGCATGAAATGACATCCGGGCGGCCGTCGAGATCCACATCGAGCGGCAAATCGGCAAAATTCCACATGTAGCCTTTTCCAGAGTTGTCTACCTCCCCTTTCAAATCCCGAATCTTGTAGGCTTTCCAGTCGGGTGCCAGATAGACGAACGGGCCAGCGACCACATCCAGTTTGCCATCGCCGTTGAAATCTGCAACTCCACAGGCTTCGCTGCGAAACTGGCCGATGCGGTGCATCTTGAACGTGACGTCGGCCCCCCAGCTTGTGACCGTCCACGCGAGAACCACGGATAGTGGTGAAAGAGCGACCAAAATTCGGTGTAAACTCATGGATTCTCCTCCGATGCTAATTCACTTTCCCAACGCGGTATTCACTCATGCTCAGTGTGGCAGCATGTTGCTCACCAATAGGCTAGTCTAACCCGAAAACTTCCGCAAGAGACCGGCTAAGCGGGGTGTTCTTCGGTATGAGGTGCCGATTGACCGAGATTGCCGAGATTGTATCATGGGCGCCCGAGAGCTGAGACTGAAAAATTTTGTTTAACTGGGAGCGGCAACGATGGGATTGACCTCGCGACAGCGGGTGCAGATGGCGCTTTCGCACCAGGAGCCAGACTACGTTCCGCTTGATCTGGGTGGTAGTGCCGTCACGGGAATGCACGTTAGCAGTGTTTACCTCTTGCGGCAGGCCTTGGGGCTCGATCCACCAGGGACCCCGGTTAAGGTTGTCGAACCTTACCAGATGCTGGGTGAAATTGACGAACGGCTCCAGGCGGCGCTGGGCGTGGACGTTGTGCCGCTCGGTCGTCGCAAGAATATGTTCGGCTTTGAGAATAAGAACTGGAAACCCTGGCAATTGTGGGATGGGACGCCTGTCCTCGTTCCCGGAGACTTCAACACCGAGCCGGAACCAAATGGGGATCTCCTGATGTATCCCGAGGGAGATAAATCGGCGCCCCCGAGCGGAAGAATGCCAAAAAATGGCTTTTATTTTGACACAATCATCCGTCAGGAACCAATCGATGAGGAGAAGCTCAACCCTGAGGATAATCTGGAAGAATTCACCCCGATCGATGACGATGAGCTGCAATGGCTGGCTACTGAAGCAGATCGGTTGTATCGCGAAACTGATAAGGCGATTCTGGCTAATTTTGGTGGAACCGCCTTTGGAGACATTGCCCTTGTGCCGGCCCCATTTCTGAAGCATCCCAAGGGCATCCGCAATGTAGCGGAGTGGTACATGAGCACGGTGACGCGGTTTGACTATGTGTGGAAGGTTTTTGAAAGACAGTGCGAGATCGGTATCGCGAATCTCAAAAAAATTTACGAGGCGGTGGGTGATCGTGTGACCGCCGTGTTCATTACGGGGACGGACTTCGGCCAACAGCATGGGCCGTTCATCAGTCCCCAAACGTATCGGCGGCTTTTCAAACCGTTCCACCAACGAGTGAACGCATGGGTACACGAAAACACTCCCTGGAAAACGTTTATCCACTCGTGTGGTTCGGTGGTGGCCTTTCTCGACGATTTCATCGAGGCTGGTTTCGATATTCTCAATCCGGTGCAGTGCTCCGCGGCCGGTATGGACCCACGAATGCTCAAGGAAAAATACGGCGACCGCCTTGTCTTTTGGGGTGGAGGTGTCGACACACAGAAAACGTTGCCCTTTGGAACGCCTGATGATGTCCGCCGGGAAGTAAGGGAACGGATAGAAATTTTCGGACGCGGTGGAGGGTTTGTTTTTAACACTGTGCACAACGTTCAGGCAAGGGTTCCGGTGGAAAACCTCCTGGCCCTGTATGAGACGGTCAATCAATGCCGAGGCCTTCCATTTCCGGTAACACGCTGACCAAGATTGGCCGTGCTCGAACTACGGAATTCCTTTAACAATCCATGGGCCTAAGCACCGCGTCAACCAGACGGGCAGGCGCCGCCACACGGCAGTTGCGAAACGGAAACGGGGGTTATCGGGACGGAGATCACGCGCGGAGCCGCGAAAAACGTGGTACTGCCAGTGCGCGGGGTGCGGCTGTGCGCCCCACTGTTTTTTGAAACGGTAGGTGGAACTCTCAAGAGTGCTTCGTCCAAAATCGAATTCGGCTTGTCCTCGTTCGATGCTCCGCTTCAGCATCGCCCAGTAAAGTCCCATATTGGCACAGGTCCAGTTCCACTTGCGGAGCGAGCTGGCGCTTGGGACTTCGGTGACGCCCGACCCGTGCAGAACGATCCCCGCGGCCAGTGCCCGATGTTTGAGCCGCACGATAGCAATTTCGGCTTCGGGAAACGCACGCAAGATACCGGCAAAAAGTTTTCGAGGAAAAACGGGCGTACCGAGATCCCGCATATTGTGGCAAAAGACGCGATAAAACTCCGTAAGAAACTCTTCCCGACCCCACTCCACGACAAGGCCCAGTTTTTCGGATTTACGAATTTGATTACGGACCTTGGGTGAAAGGCTTTTCCACAGTGCCTCGACCGTGTCAGGAAGTGCGAGCCGCATGTGGACCTTGTCGGTGACCGCCTGGGGGAGCGCCGGGTGCTCCACGGGGCGGTCGTGACGCAATTCGAGGTACCGCACCCCAAGCCGCTCCGCCAGCAGTACAGCCTCACGAATCAGCCCGGACGCGTTCTCTGGTCTTCCCAGCGCCCCGCCGTAATTGACATATGGGAGGCTTACCAAGCGTGACCCGAACAGTGGGCTTCTGACGTGGGCGAGGGGAAGAATTGTTAGATACGTTTGCCTCTCTGAGGAATCATGACTTCCTGGCCGATCACAGGCGACCAAACAGAACGGTCGATGTCCCAAAGCCTCGCGGAGTACCTGCAACCACCGCGGATGGCGTGATAGGAAAGGTGTGCCGCTCGCTTTATAACAGGTTTCCAAAGCAGCCTCGGCATCAGGAAGATCTTCCGCCGTCAGGAGTTGAATGTTACTGTCTTGGCAAGGAGTTTGTGGCATACACCATCAGCCGTGCGAGTTTAAAGGGAGAGCTCTTCACGTGCTCAATGGCAGAGACGCCTCGCAATCGGGACGAACAGACGTGGCAACGCCGCTGGTTTAAACCCATGATAATCAGCGGCGTGCCGGCTGGCATCGTCCGGCAAGCCCACACCGCGGGCGAACAACTGTACCGTGGGCTTTCATGCTCGCGGGGAAAAAGCACCGGAGATCGGCAAGGAGTGGTCGATATTATTTTTCGAGAAGATAGAGAAACGTGTTCGGACCGTCTGCCCGACATGTGATCTGCTGCACATTGTGGCCAACTTCCTGGCCGCTGAACAGCTCCATCACACGGGAACAGGGCTCGCGCAGGCGGAGTTGCCACTCGCCCGGCCGGGCTGTATGAAAGGCGATGAAGTGGCTGTTTACGTAGCAGACCTGGTCCTCTTCGCAGTAGATGTGCACGCCCGCCTTTTGGGCGATTTCTCGGAGCGTTGCTCCCGACAGGTTTGGCTTGGGTGCCAAGACCGATCGCCAGGCAGAGAAATCCTTCACCGTGATCTCCTGTGCCCCAACGGGTAACCCGGTGAGTTTCTCCACTCCGTCCGGGTCATACCGGCCGTTCCAAATGATACCCGGTGAGCGAATCCAGACCACTGTGCGATGGTCTTTGAAGACTTTTTCCGAAAGAAGATTGATTTTCTCGTCATCGACCACGAATAGATTGGGGAAGATAACCATCTTGTATTGGCTGAGGTCCACGGTGGCCAGATCGCTGAAGACGTAAATGTCGTACGGTGCGCCCATGCGTGCCAGGCCAAATCGCTGGCGGGAAAGCAGATCGTTGTAGATACTGGCGTGGCCATCCAGGTAATAAAAGCTTTCGCTATCAACGAGAACAGCAACTTCGCTCACGGAACGCGTTTGAATTGGGGAAAACCGCTGCCAAAGGCTGGCCATTTCTGCGAGGGCCTGCCGGACCGCGGGACCATCGTACCAGTGGCCGAACATGTCGAACCACCATAGGGCAGTCCCGTTGATCAGCCCCAAGGCGAATTCCCTCCGTAGTCCAGCGATGGTGGACTGCTCGTCGGGAAATCCCGACTCATGTCCCGGTACGGGGCGCCCCAACAGGGTGACGCTTTTCGCGGTGTGGGTGCGGTGATCGATTTCATGGACAAACCCTTTTCTGTGGTGGCGGATAGACGCCAGGCACACCATGAATCCACTTGCCCCGCCGATTTGCCGATCGAAATAAGAACCTGGAGCGAGAAAAAAGTCCACGTCGGGCGAGTTGAGGACCTTTTCGAACCCGAGATGCCCTTCGTAAAGGAGCCGCCCAGCAGCGTGTTCCAGCCAGTATCCATAATACACGCCAACAGGAACGCGATGCCGAATGACCTCTTGGGCGGCTTTCGCGTAAAACAAAATCGTATCGGCGATCAAGTCGGCATTAAACTTCCAGTAAAGGATGCTTTGACGGTCGGCAACTGGATCTCGAAACAAACCATGGGTCACGTGCTCTCTGACCGAGGCAGGGGGAATGTCCACAGGGTCCGGTAAACCCTGCGCAATCATCCAGTCCCGCCACGCTTTACGGCGAACTGCGCTCTCTTCGCCACGCGCCATATCCTGCCATTCAAGGGTCATACCTCCCACAAGCACGTAGGCTATGATTCGCTCGCTATAATTGGCCTCCAAATGTTTTAAGAGAGTTTGCAGATACTCCCGGGTGTCCTGCCGCCATCCGGGATGTGCAGCCACTTTTCCCAGTTTCGTGAAACTATCGTCACGATCGGCTGCTGCTCCCAGCCAGCGAGGCCACCACACAGGTGTATTGAGATCGATTTCCAGAATAATTTTCGCTCGCGGATTGGCCTCGAGTATGTCATGGATTTGTTGATCGACGCAGTCCAGGCGGTGCATCCCAGGTCCAATCCAGATCGGCGGATACGGACTGTACGGTACACCGACCGAGGAGAGCGTGTTGGCAGGGAAAAAGGTGACCACGTCGATGCCGAGCGCTCCAAACTCCTTGAGGGTTGTGAGATCGCGGAGGTAAGAGTGGTAGCCCATAAAGCGAACAGGAGCTGGGCAAGGCGCCGGCTCCTCGGCATAACCAGAGAACGTCATACGGGAACCGACAAAAACCGTCAAACCGGCAGCCAAGCCTGTGATAAGAAGCTGTGTGATCCGCCGCACGACACGACCCTCCCTTTCAGTGATTGGCTCGAAAACGCAAACCGGAGCCGTCGCGATAGCGTCTTGCAAGGCCGCCGTGGCCGAGGAGCACACCGCAGCTCTGTTAACGTTCGTAACTAATCTTCATTGTGTCAAAGACACTGCATATCCGCGAAATGATGGCGGATACGTCGCTGGATTGCGGGCCCCGAAGGCTTTCCGCCAGTTTGACCAAGGCGTCGCGGGTGACAATATGCTTGTTGCGATATTCAAGGAGAGCCCAGGCGGCGGCCTCCGTTGTGCGGACGACACCTTTTCCAAACCGCTTGAGAGCACTCGCGGGGACAGCTTCGTGAACGACATCCGACCCAAAGGCAGCGAGGAGGGCAAAGGCCTTGCTGCCCTGCGGAACGTTTCCCTCGATGACGTGTCGCGTTGTGAGAAACATGGAAACGCTGCATGTGTAGGCAGACCTGGGAACATCCTCAGGTTTGGTGAAAATGTGCGGATGGTCCCGCATTTGCTGGTCCACATTTTCCGCGGTCAGCGCTACTTTCATGAACTGCGGTGGCGTATCGACTGGGATTCCGGGCTCGTGGAATCCCCAATGGCCATTTTCCCCAATCCCCATGATTTGAAGGTCCAACCCGTGAGTCAGAAGCAACTCCTGGTAGCGACGGGCTGCGGCGTCCGTATCCTCGGAGTCAGCATCAAAAAGATGAACCCGACCGGGGTCGCAATATGATGCCAAGGGTATGAAGAAATGCTTCAAGAGCAGATACCGGAACGAAGCGGGATGGTGGGCCGGGAGCGGGTAATCATCGAACTGAAAGTAATGCGTGCGGGAGCATGCCCGTTGAAGCTGGGGAGACATTTCGGCCAGTTGCACATAGGCGCGATAGAATGCAAAGGCCGAAGGGGCCGCCATGATGATGAAGCTGGCCTTGCCTTGCTCTTCGACAAGTCGGAATTGTTCCCGTGCCAGTCGAATTGCCGAGGCGCGGCCCATCTCTTCTGCCGTCTTGTACACGACCACGGTGACCCCTGATAACGGCACGACCGCTGAAGGTTGCGGGGACTGGAGCTCAAAAACCGGCTGAACGGAGTGGATGTCTTCCATGGGCATACTTCCTCTAGATACGGGATTGGCATTGTCGGAATTGTTATCACGTTGCTGCAACGGCATCAAGGTTCTTCCTCGCTGGTCACTCGCGAATTTCGGGTGAGTGACACCGGTCCGCATCGCGTGCGGCCGTGGAAGCCGATGAGTATTCTCTCGCGTTGCGGTGGCAGGCAGCCACCGACATGGCGAGACGGCAGCTAATATAAGCCTGTTCCGGTCCCTGTCAAGCATCTTGATGGCTGACCCGTCCGCACTTTTTGCATGGGCCTGTGAGAAGGCAAAGGTTCGATATGTGGTGGGAACAATTCATGCATTGCGCCTGCAAAAAAAAGGTCGGGATGGGTAGGTTCATCAGGGTCTGCGCTGCACCCGCGAGGCTATGGGACAGGACTTATCGCACATCCCCTTGCGAATCTCCGTGGTTGGCCTGCCGGAATCAGTCTGCCTATGAAACAAACGACGCTGGGTTAAAATAAAAAGTTTGTGTTTGTCGCTCAGAAGGACCCGTGGTGCACACAACGCTCAAAAGCCGGTTACCACTCCATTGATCGGTTGGCGATAGACTCCCCTCAGAGCGGGGATGGATGGCCTCCAAGGGCGTCTGTTTTGCGGAAAAGGAGTCGAAGCTTTGCTGAGAACACACACTTGCGGAGAACTTCGTCTTCAGCACGTCGGTCAGCGCGTTACCCTTTGCGGTTGGGTGGATACATATCGGGACCACAAAGGGGTTCTCTTTGTTGATCTTCGCGATCGCTACGGCAAGACGCAGATCGTTTTTTCCTGCGATGCGGGAGAGGAACTCCATCAACTCGCCAGATCGCTGCGTCCGGAGTACGTGATCCGGGTGACGGGAATTGTGGAACGCAGGCCCGAGGGAACGGAGAATCCGAAGTTAGCCACAGGTGAAATAGAAGTTCGGGCAGAGGAATGCGAGGTTCTCAATCGGGCGGTGACGCCTCCGTTTCTTCCCAGCGCCCCGGATCTGCCCGGCGAGGAAATTCGGTTGCGATACCGGTACTTGGATCTTCGTCGACCGATGATGCAGCAGATTCTCATGTTGCGGCATCGGATGGTCAAGATTATGCGAGATTATTTCGACGAGTTGGGGTTCATCGAGGTGGAAACTCCGATGCTGGGGCGAAGCACGCCGGAAGGAGCCCGGGATTATCTGGTGCCCAGCCGGATTCAGAAAGGTACCTTTTACGCACTACCCCAATCTCCACAACTATATAAACAGATTTTGATGGTGGCCGGATACGACCGGTACGTGCAGATTGCCCGGTGTTTTCGCGACGAAGACCTGCGTGCGGATCGGCAGCCGGAGTTCACGCAGTTGGACCTTGAAATGTCCTTTGTGGATGCCAATGATGTCATGACGGTGGTGGAAGGCTTGATGGCTCGTCTGTTCAAAGAGATTCTTGGGAAGGAACTCGCGCTTCCCCTCCCCCGCATGACCTATGACGAGGCCATGGAGCGATTCGGGCACGACGCTCCCGATCTTCGTTTTGGCATGGAGTTAACAGATATCACGGATATTGCCCGCGAGTGCGATTTTCGTGTCTTTCGGGAGGCTGCCGAGACCGGTCAGCGGGTGCGCGGATTGGTTGTGCCCGGTGGCGCGACGCGTTATTCCCGAAAACATATCGATGAAATGACGGAGTGGGTGAAGCAGGATTTTGGAGCGAAAGGCCTCGTGTGGTTTCGAGTGGAAGAAGGAAACGTCCTTAATTCAACGGTTGCCAAGAATTTTTCTGAATCGCATTTAAAAGCGATTGGGGAAAAGATGAAGGCGCGTGCGGGGGACTTGCTCCTGTTTGTGGCTGACACGTTTGATGTCACCTGCAAGGCCCTTTACGGTTTGCGAAAAAGATTTGGCGCCGAGCTTGGACTTTACGATCCCCGTGACATGCACCTTTCGTGGATTGTGGAGTTCCCGATGTTTGCCATCGATCAGGAAGATGGCGGCTGGACGGCGATGCACCATCCGTTCACGTCTCCACGACCACAGGACCGAGAGTTTCTTAAGAGCGATCCCGGCCGCTGCCGAGCACAGGCCTACGACCTTGTGCTGAACGGGACTGAAGTGGGCGGCGGGACGATCCGTATTCACAATCCGGAGCTCCAGCAGGAGGTGTTCGAAATTCTGGGAATTGACGAAGCACGGGCAAAGGATCGGTTTGGATTTCTTCTGGAGGCGCTCCAGTATGGTGCGCCTCCCCATGGGGGAATCGCACTAGGAGTGGACAGACTTGTGGCGATTTTTGCAGGCGTGGATTCGATCCGGGATTGTATTGCTTTCCCCAAGACTCAGCGGGCTGTCGATTTGATGACGGGTGCCCCGAGCGAGGTTGATCCGAAGCAACTGAAAGAGCTGGGGATAAAAATCGAGAAATGAGTAAGATATCATAGGCTTGAAGGCAGGCTGAGAGACGGCGGCCTGGCCCACGCACAGCGTCAGGTGTGGCATTTTCGTTGAGAGCAGGAGGTAAGCAATGAGATGTCAATGGCACCGGAGGACAGAACTTATTTCCATCGCCTCCATGGTTCTGGGGCTTGGCCTGCTGGTGTCTCTCGGATGTCCGCGACCGGTTTCTCAGGAGAAGGCGAAGGTCTCGGGGCAGCCGCAAGTCACGTCGCAATCTGTTTCCAATCCATCAGCCGCGGGTCAACCTTCAACGGAAACCGAGCAACCGGCGACGCCTCCATCCCCGGTGACCGAACCGGCGCCCAAAACAGAACCGAAAATTCCTCCGGTTGTGATGGCTGAAGTCGATCGGGCGCAGTGCAAACTGTTTGTGGGTGACGGGGCCGCTTTGGCAGCACTTCCCAATCTCGAGAGTCAGGAAACCGACGTGAAACAATTGTTGGGAAGCAAGGGCACTGTCTTGGTTTTCTTCTCTGCAGGTGAGAGCCAGAGAAAAAGACTGCTGGCGTCGAATCTGCTAGCTGATCTTCAAGAGGACATTGCGAAGGTGAGCGGCAGTTCCGGGATTTCGGTGGTCGCGATTCATGTGGGGGACGACAAGGGGCAGCTTGCGGCGGTGGTGAAGGATGCCCAGGCCGAGTTTCCCGTGCTCATTGACCGCGACGGCAAATATTACGGCCAATTTGCAACGCACGCTCCCCCTGCCCTTTACCTCCTGGATAGCTCGGGCAAGATTGTGTGGCTGGATATCGAATACAGTCGGGTGACGAGAGAGAACCTGAAACAGGCTGTGGCAGCTCTCGTGGCGGGGAAGTCGTGACGCAACGTCGCCGGGGACGAGGCGAATAATTGGCCGGCGGGAGTGGCAGTATCCATGAAAATCCTCGTCATCAACGCAGGTTCAAGCAGTATCAAGCTCGCCCTGTACACCTGGAACGATCTCAATTGTATCGCGCAGGGTTTGGTGGACTTTGGGGTGGGTGCGGGGTCGGCGGAAATTAGCCTCCAATATCATGATGGAGTCTCGAAGACAAGGGTTCCCGCAACCAGTTACCGAGAGGGCCTGCTCTCCGCTTTGGATTCTCTGAAAAACGCAGGGGTCATCGAGTCCAACACAGAAATCTGTGCCGTGGGGCACCGCTTAATTCACGGTGGCGAGACGCTCCGCGAGCCTGTGGTGATTGACGAAGAGGTCAAAAAAATCATCCGCAGTTTTCGGCCCTTGGCTCCCCTCCACATCCCCGCTGGCCTTGAAGCGATCGAGGCGGCTGAATCCTTATTCCCCTGGGCTGTGCAGACCGGGGTGTTTGATACAGGTTTTTTTGCCGATATTCCGCCGGCGGCCTATCTGTATCCGGTTCCGTATGAGTGGTACACAGAGTGGGGGATTCGGCGATTCGGATATCACGGCACAAGCCACCGGTACGCATGCGAGCGGGCTGCCGAAATGCTCGACCGTGATTTAACAAGTCTCAGGCTCATCACGTGCCATCTTGGACAGGGTTCCTCGGCGAGTGCTATTCAAGGTGGTAAAGCGGTGACCAATACGATGGGATTCACGCCGCTGGAAGGCTTTATGATGGGAACCCGCTCCGGTACTGTGGACCCGGGGATCATCACGTACGTCCAGAAGCACTACGGGCTTACAGTCGAGGAAGTGGAGGAAATCCTTCACAAACGTTCGGGATTACTTGGAGTTTCCGGGGTTTCTGGCGATTATCGGCAGGTGTATGAGGCAGCAAAGGCCGGTAATCCGCGGGCCAAGTTGGCACTGGAAATGTATGCCTATCGGGTGCGAGCAATGCTGGGAGCGCTCGCGGTCACGATGGGCGGAGTGGATGCCCTCGTGTTTACCGGGGGTATCGGGGAAAATGCGAGGGAACTCCGGGCGGACATTTGTCGTGGTCTGGAGTGTTTGGGGCTGGAGTTGGACCCAGAGCGCAATGCCCACGCCACTCCCGATGCCGAAATCTCGGCTGCCAGTTCGTCCGGCAGGATTCTTGTGATCCACTCGCGGGAAGACTATATTCTGGCACGGGAAGCCAAGCGGCTGGTTGAGAAACGTGAAAAAACCGATGTCGCATCGGTGAAGGCGTCGGAAAAGTAGTCGCTTCTTCCCATTCTTAATGGTTGTGGAGGGGTCGAACCATGTTGCGGGAAACATTTCACAGGGCGAGGCGTAATCGGGGGCAATGCGAGAAAGATTCACCCATTCGGTTTGGGGGCGTGCTGGTATCGGTTGTGTGGCTTGCGTTGGGGTCGTGCTCCGGTTTTGCGAGTGAGAGTTCAGCGATGAAAGTGACAAGAGAAGTTTTTGGAAAAACGCCTGAGGGTCAGGAAGTTTACCTGTATCAACTGGAGAATGGACGGGGACTGACCGTGCGGGCGATGTCCCTGGGGGCTACACTCACGGCAGTGGAATACCCGGACCGTGAAGGCAAACGGGAAAACGTGACTCTTTATCTGGAGACACTTGAGGATTACCTCAGGGGGCACCCGTGCTTCGGTTCCGTGTGTGGGCGCTACGCGAACAGAATTGCGAAAGGGCGATTTGAATTGGATGGTGTCGTGTACCAGTTGGCGACGAATAACGGTCCCAATCATTTACACGGAGGCCGTGTGGGATTTCATCAACGACTATGGCAGCATGAGCCGGTTCAGGGAGACGGATTTGTTGGCGTGAAGTTCACCTATGTCAGTCCTGATGGGGAAGAAAACTATCCTGGGACCTTAACTGCTACGGTCATCTATCGAATCACTCCAGACAACCGTTTGGAGATGGAGTACTTCGCGACGACTGACAAGCCCACGGTTGTGAACCTGACGAATCACGCTTATTGGAATCTTGCGGGAGCAGGCGTGGGGACTATTTTGGATCACATTCTGCAGATCAACGCGGATCGATATTTGCCCGTCGATGACACGTTGATCCCCCTGGGTGAAATGGCCCCTGTTGAGGGAACGCCCTTCGACTTTCGTCAGCCCAAACCGATTGGGCGGGATATCGAAAAAACGGGCGGGGGTTATGATCACTGTTTTGTCCTCAATAAGTCCCGGCCGGGCGAGCTCTCGTTCTGTGCTCGGCTTGAGGATCCGAAAACGGGCCGTGTGATGGAGGTGTTCACCACGCAGCCGGGCGTTCAGGTGTATACAGCCAACGGCCTGAACGGCCGCCTGGGCGCGCACGGTCGAACCTATCCCAAATTCGGTGCCGTGTGTCTGGAAACTCAGCACTTTCCTGACTCGCCTAATCGGCCGCAATTTCCATCCACGGTGCTCCGACCGGGCGGAACATACCACGAACTGACTGTCCACCACTTTTCCGTGGCTAGGTAGGTGTCTGCCAATAGCGAATGGTCCGACACCCTGTCTAGCTGGTGGCATTATCTCCTTCCGAGACGTTGGAAGGAATTAGCACAGAGCCTGACATAGGTAGAGCGGTGAAGCACCCGCGAATATTCCGCGCCGTTCTGCCCTCGGAACCGGCCTGTTCCGCGAGGTTCTATTCTTTCCCGGACCACCAGTGATCGAGCTCTTCCATGAGCTTCTTGACCAGTTCGGGATGCGCACTCGCGAGGTCCCGAGTTTCAAGTGGATCAGCCACAACGTCGTACAGTTCCGGTTTGCCATTCTGGTCGGCGGGCACGATCAGCTTCCAGTTTTCGTGAATAATCCATCGGAACGACAGGCTCTTGGTCGGGTGATCCACGTCGGCCACGTTGTGCTCGTAGATTTCACCAAAGATCGCCCGCCGTTGCTGTACCGCCTCGCGATTCAAGAGATTGATACCTGGAAGATTGGCCGGGACCGGAAGGCCACACGCCGTCAACACGGTGGGTGCAATATCGATACTGCTTGCCAAATTCTCATCATCGCGCAGAGGCGTGATCTTCCCCGGCCAGGACACCATGATGGGAGTGCGAATCCCGCCGTCGTACGGCGACCGTTTGGAACGCGGTGCAAACTGATTGGGCCGATTCGGATCCTGAATCCACCCGTTGTCTGCCAGGTAAATGATAAGCGTCGATTCTCTGAGCTTTTCTTTTTCAAGGAACGCTATGAGATCGCCGCATGTTTGATCGAACCACTCACACATGGCGTAATAGCGGGATTGCGCTGGGGTCAGGTCGGGGCGCTGGTACTTCTGGAGGTACTTCTCCGGTGGAGTGTGAGGAGAATGAGGCATCATCGGGGCATACCAGACGAAGAACGGCTTCCCCGCCTTTTTGGCTCTTTGAATAAAGTCGAAGATGGGCTCTAACCCCTCTCGGCCGATCGCAAGCCCGGCATCCCCGTGTCGCCCTCCCCGCTTGGGATCCCCGTGCGTCATACCTTCCGTGAATCCCCCACGGGTGTAGGCACCTTCCCACCACTTTCCTGTCTGCAAGGAGATATACCCAGCTTGACCGAGGAGTCTGGGCAAGGTTGGGTGCGTTTCAATTCGTCGCATGAGGGTTTCGTAAAACCGGGCAAATTCGGGACGGGCCCTGCCCGCCATCGGATTGACCTTCGGGTCGGGGAGCGTAGGGTCATTTCCCGTGATCCCGTGCTGGTGGGGATACAATCCCGTGATGATCGTGGCGAGAGAAGGACGGCAAAGTGAATCCGGGACATAGCCTCGGGTGTAAACAAGCGATTCTCGCGCGAGCCTGTCCAGATGGGGCGTCTGTATCACCGAATGGCCCATGAAACCATAATCCGTCCATGCCTGGTCATCGGAGATGATGAGCAGGACATTTGGTCGGGACGATTCCTGCGCAAGACCAATCCCCCCTGTTTCTCTCAAAAAGACAAAAAGAGCACCAACCAGCAGCAACCACATTGAAGCACGTCGCATGGGATGCCTCCTCAAACACCACCTTGTGGGGTAAGGATCCAGAAGGTCTCAGGGGCCGTTTGAAATTCCAGCAGAGGCCTAACCGAGTATTCGCTTCCAGCGTTCGATATTGTACCGCGCCTTTTCGAGGGGAGTCATCTTGCTGAAATCTGGGTCGTCAGGCGGCTGCCGCCATGTGGCGATGGTGACTCGTGGCTTACTGGGGCCCTGATCGGTACTCAGTTGCCGAGCATCGCGCCCTGTACTACCTCCGCGTCCAGAATAACTGTGCGAGGTCTGGGTAAGCTGAAGGTCGTCCTCCAATGGCCGATGAGGTGGCACGCCTAATTTTTCCAGGTCGGCATGGTAGGCACGGACCGCCTCGGCAGGCAAAATCTCGTCATCAGCAATGAGCCGCAGGTACTTGATGAAAGTCAACTGGTCTTCCGCGTTGTTGATCTTCCGTCCGTAAAGAGCCACCCGGGCACCGTACTTTTTGGCCTCCCACAACATGTGAAACGCGTCGTAGGTGGTGCCTGCTGAACCACCCAGGATGCCGACCACCAGCGAGCTGTCGTAGCGGCACAGTGCCTCCATGGCTTCGGGGCCATAGTAGGGGATTTTCAGAAATAAAGGACGGCCTGTGCTTGTCACTCCCGCCAGGGTTCGCACGATGTGGTCGTTAACGAACCGCGGAACGTCCCGCGGGGCGTTTTGACCGGGCGCGTTGGGACTGAACACCTCCAGAAAATGCCGAAAGCCTTTTCTTTCTGCCTCCAGTCGGAATTCGCGATAAGCCTCGAGCGTTCGCAGATCAAGCTCCACGTCGTTGTTGAACGTAACGGAATACAATCCTAAATCCGCCCCTAATTTGCGTTCCTCCGGAGTGCATTCGACCTTGCCGCACATGATATGGTCGAGAGTCGCCGTACGAAAAGGTCGCGATGGTTCGCGATCGTAGATGCCCAGGCCACCCCCCGCCAGCCAAATATCAGTGGCGTCGTTGGCTCGTACGGCGGGAGTGACGTGACTGTTGTCAAAAATTCTTTCGCGGATTGTCAGAACCTCGTTCGTGCTGGCGCTCATGAGCATGATGTCCACCAGACCCTGAGCCACAATCTCGCGGATGATCTGGCGGTATTCGTCGAGCGTTCGAAAGCGGGCTTCGTGAGCATGATGTTCCGGGCTTTTGCCGGGAGCGGACAGTCCAAAAGCCATGTCCGCATCTTTCGCATCCGCGAGAATAAAATCGCGGCAGGAGCGATCAGCCTTGATTCTCGCCAGCTTAATGTCAAGTGTTTTTTCTGGCATTGAAATATCCCTCGTTCCCGCAGAGACAGGACCTCCGGCCAGTCACTATCTCACAGATGGCGCGGAAAGATTTTTGTTCACCTCCAACCTGACTTTGGCAATCCCCAGTCAAACATCGCCCATCGAGGTTGTCAAGTCAAGCAGGCGAAGTCCGCTCTTGAAGGTTGGGGTGTGGAAGCCATTGTCCGGACCGGTACGACGATTGAGAGTTGACGGCCAACAGCGGCCCGAGGAAAGCCACCACTACCGTGGGTTGACGCTGTCCCGTAGAATCAGCCCAAAGGGCCTTACGAATCGAATCAACAGGGACTGGGACGCTGGAATAGCCGCTCAACGGCAGGCGACAGTGGACAGGTGAGCAACGGATAGGGATCAGAAACGCGATGAGCCAACGCATCGGTGATAAGAATGATAAGATTTACGTCGTGGGAATCGGTGAAGACGGATTTCTTGGGCTTACCGAGTATGCCCAAAATACCATCCGGTCTGCGGATGTTATTGTCGGTGAGCCCCACTGCCTTGAGCTTGTGCGGAATGTTGAGTTTGCGAAACCGGTGCAGATGCTCACTGTCTCCGGTGCTCTGGACGAGATTGTCCGGCGGATCGAGGAAAACTCCGACAAACGCATCGTGGTGCTGGCCGTTGGTGACCCCCTCTTTTACGGAACGGCTCGGTACCTCTGGGAAAAACTGGGAAAAGAGCGTTTTGAGATCATTCCCCACGTCAGCATGATGCAAATGGCGTTTGCCAGGGTGAAGGAAAGCTGGGAAGATGCCTTTCTGGCAAATTTGTCAACAACTTCTTTGGAAGACATCTTCAATCAAATTCGCTCTGCAGAAAAGGTCGGGCTGTTCACCAGCGAAGAACTCCCGCCCAACGTCATTGCGCAAAAGCTGCTTGATGTGGGCCTTGACTACTTCACAGCCTACGTGTGTGAGAATCTCGGAGCACCCAACGAGCGTGTGACTTGCGGTGAATTGCAGGATATCGCGTCGCACACCTATTCGCCGCTCAATGTGTTGATTCTCATTCGGAAACCTGACGTCCCGGACCGTCCCCTCAGCTTATGGGGAAAACGGCTTTTTGGAAATCCGGACGATGCGTTCTTACAGGCAAAACCCAAGCGCGGCCTCTTAACTCCCGCAGAGATTCGGTCGATTGCCCTGGCGGAACTTGATGTGGGGCTGGCGAGTGTGGTATGGGACGTTGGCGCCGGAAGTGGTGCCGTGGCCATCGAGGCCGCTCAAATTGCCAGGGACGGACGTGTTTACGCCATCGAAATGGATCCCGAAGACGTTCGCCTGATCGAGGAAAACGCCAAACGGTTTGGTGTGACGAACTTGGTCACAATTCTGGGGCGTGCCCCGGAGGCGTTGGCTGACCTACCCGCACCCGATTGTGTGTTCATCGGGGGGAGCGGGCGTCAGGTTGCCGAGCTATGTGAGCTGGCGTTTGAGCGACTGAAACAGCGGGGACGCCTGGTGGCAACGATGGGCAGTTTGGAAAACGTCGTGGATGTCCACCAGAGGCTCCGCCGACTCTCGCGCGTGGTGAATGTCCTCATGATTAATCTGGCACGGGGATTCTACCAGTTTGACCGTGTGCGGTTTCAGGCACTCAACCCCACTTTCCTTGTTTCCACGGTCAAAGTCAGGGAAGCGAGGGCGTGAGGTTTCGGGCAGAGCTGAAGGGGCAAGAGAAGGTTTTCAGCCAGGTTCAAAAAATACCCTCGTACTTTCGACCATAGATCGCAGATGGGCGTGATGGGTCTTGAGAGCAGAGCATCCGAGCGAGATGACAAAATGATCCAGAAGGCAAGTATTATTCACGATATCCGACAGTCAACTCAGGAGACGGTTGACGTTATTGCCGTAGGTGCCCACCCCGACGATGTGGAGATCGGGTGTGGAGGGTTTTTGCATTCACTCAGTCGGCGGGGCTATAGGGTCGGCATTATCGATCTCACCGATGGCGAGCCAACGCCGAACTGTCCCAGTCCCGACCAGCGGCTTGCCGAAGCGGCCCGAGCGGCCCAGGAACTCCAGGTTAAGGTCCGAGTAGTCCTATCGTTGCCGAATCGCCGGCTGTTTGATAGCTTTGAAGCGCGCATTGCGCTGGCGCACCAGTTTCGGGTCCTCAAACCGCGGTGGGTACTGGGATTAGGTGCATCCACACCCATGGCCTCGCCAGATCATGAGCAAGCTGGCCGAATTACCGAAGCCGCAGTGTTCTACAGCCGTCTTTCTAAATGGGAAGAGTATTTCGAAGGGCTGCCGCCTCATACCATCGATTTCTATCTGCATTATTTTCTGGCCCTTCGTTATACAGTCCCTCCAGGACGGCATCCGGTGGTTGTCAATATCAGTGACAGCCTGGAACCGAAGCTCCGCGCGATCGCGGCCTATGAATCTCAATTCGCTCACCGCCCTGAAATTCTGGATAGGATCCGCATTTACTGCCAGCAGTTAGGGCAAAGTGTTGGTTTTTCGGCGGGAGAGGTTATCAGCCATCCGACCGGCTGGGGATTCAACGACCTTTTCGCCGGGATGCTGGGATCGGCGTGAATAAATCCGCTTGATGTTTAACAACGTGAGCGGATGCCACGGTCATCTGGTCGCTGTCGCACGGTCACCTTTGAATATTCTCCAAAGACCGATACCGGCGGAGTTCTTCGAGCACTTGTGCGATATCCTGGGGAAGGGGTGCTTCCACCTCCATTCGCTGCCCGGTTCCCGGGTGGGTGAATCCCAATTTCCAGGCGTGAAGGGCCTGTCGGGAAAGTAGAACGGTCTCATCGGAAGGATCTCGCCGGATCTCGCCGCGTGTGAGAACCGCCCGTCCTCCGTACTGACGGTCACACAGAACCGGACAACCCACATGGGCAAGGTGTACCCGAATCTGATGGGTGCGCCCCGTTTTGGGATGCGCGGAGATCAACGCGAAACCGTCAAACCGCTCTAGGACCCGATAGAGTGTTTGGGCCGATCGCGCTTCCGGATCGAATCTGCGGATGGCCATTTTTTCGCGTTGCCGCGGATGGACCCCAATCGGCTGATCAATCCAGTCGGCATCGCGGTCAGGCACGCCGGAAACGAGGGCGAGATATGTCTTGTCCACCGTCCGTTCCGCGAACTGCGCTGCCAGCTTACCGTGGGCCAGGTCGTGTTTGGCGATAAGAATGGCTCCACTTGTGTCGGCGTCCAGGCGGTGGACGATGCCAGGTCGGTTTGGACCTCCCAAGGTGCTCAGTTTCCCACCATAGAGGTACTGGATGGCGCTGGCGAGAGTTCCCGACCAGTGGCCGCGCGCAGGGTGGACGACCATTCCAGGTGGCTTATTGATAACCGCCAGCCAATCGTCTTCGTAAATCACCTCGACCGGAATATTCTCCGGTTTGGGACATTGACGAGGTAATTCCGGCAGGACTACCCGAACGCGCTGGCCGGGTTTTAATCGATACGCGGGTTTGGCCCCTTTGTCGTCCACGGTCACCCCGCCTGCCGTGATGACCTGGCGGAGCAAACTCCGACTGTACGCCGGAAAGTGATAGACAAGAAAGGCGTCCAGACGCCAGTTTGCTTCCTGAGAGGTGACCGTCAGCTCGACAGGGGTGTCACTCAGCCGTGCATCGGCCATATGGTTGCCCCCGAGCACCGCTTAATTATTTCCCGGAGTTGCTGGAAGCCTCATTACCTGAACTGGCTGGCAATTCGGCTTTCGGCTCTGATGATTTGTCTGATTGCCGGGGTGGATTGGCCGCGGGGGCAGTTCCCTCAGCCGATGGCTGAGCAGGCCCGGCCTGGGTTTTGTCGCCATTCGGAGCGGGCAACTCGGGCAACTGGCCAGGGGTTTGCGAGAAAGCAGCGGGTTGCTGCGGCTGACTTTGAGATTGTGGACTATTCGACTCTGCAGCCCCCCCAGGAGCCGGTGGTGTCGGTGGTGTGCCCTCCATCGGTCCCGGGCTGACTGGCGGAGGCAGCACGCTACCAGTGCCTTCCGTGCTGGTTGCAGGCTTGGGCGGCTCATACGCTGCAAACATGTCGTAGAACTGCCGATTTTCTGGTTTGTTCAGGAATGCAATACGGTGACGCGCCTGCTCGGCATAGGGACCGTCGGGCCACCGATCAACCAACTCTTGATAGATCTTAATGGCATTTTCCAGTTCTCCCTGACCCTGTCGGGTTCCGGACAGGGCTTCGTACGCCCTCGCAAGTCCCCAAAGTACCCTTTGCTGGAAAAACGGAGACCCAGACACCCCCCGCACGGCGAGATATCCGTCGATCGCTTTGCGGAGTTCTTGAGCGGCATTCGCCTTGTTGGAAAGGATTTCCTGGCACCCGAACCGGAGGTGAAGATCTGCCGCCAGCAAACGAGCCCAATGCCCGGCATCGGTCCGCGGATACTGCTCGGCGACGGCTTCCAGGTCCGCCGGACCGCCTGTTTCCAAGGCAGAGTACAGGGCGTTCCATGCGTTTTGCTCGACGGCTCGCGCCCAGTTTGCCCAGACAATCCAGCCCACGTACAGCACTATGATCGCGAGCAATCCAATAAGAATGGCCTGGGAATACGGCGCGATTTTTTGCATCCAACGCCCGATGAGCTCGGCCAGTTCGTTTTCTTTCAGCTCTTGCCGTCGTTCTCGTTTCATTGACCTGCAGTCCTCACGCGCTCATCCAATTTTGAATCCACTTTTGCCGCGAGAATGGCAACCCGGGTGCTCCTCCGAGTTTCCATGGTTTTGGATTGTCAGGAGCCTAAGTCCGAGATCTTCTCGCTTGCTGTCAAGTTTTTATCTTACCGGAAAGGCGTTACGGGAAGAAGATCGGTCACTCGATCAGTTGGGTACACTCCGCTTGTGTGATGGAGCTGTTTTGACTTGCAGGAGGAGCTAATCCCGGGCGCCGGGTGGCAACTGTTAAGGGGTAAGATGCCCCCACAGTGTACGCTCCAGACTTCGCGTCAGGGTGATTCATCTGGTAAAAGGATTTTCAAATCAAAGGGGCGGATGTCGATGCGATCGAAGGCCTGGACTTCCGTCACGCCCAAACTACGCCGCGGGGCGACGCGGAAGCGAACAAACTGTGCGGTGACGGGCGATGACAATGGGAGAATGTAATTCCAACCCTGAGCTGTTTCGTCATCCGGAAGCATGTGATTAATGGGAATCTCCCGACGCCACAGATTCAGATTGAATGTCCCCTGTCGAGTAAAGTTTTGACCATCGAGCGACGTCCAGACCTCCACCTCATCGCGGACCTCTCCTTTGAGAGCATCCCACCATGGCCACCCGGCCGTCAGATGGATCCCAAACCCAGCGATTTGTTGAGGCTCTTGCATGTCGACAGTGATCTCCGCAGGGCCGACCTTCTCATCCAATCCCACTGCGTATTTCATGGATATTCCGCCCGCATAATTCGGCCCGACCACACCATCCGTGAGTTTCTTGCGTTGAGGGTCGTCTGCACCCCAAGCCCCGGTAGGCTCAACATTGATTCGGTAGGGCTTACCGACCAGAAGATTTCGACCTAACTCTTGCCAAACATCACTGACACGCTGCCCCAGCCCGAGGCGGTTGTCCGAATAGCCGTAGTGAGTCGTTCCAGAATTCGTGGGACATTCCACGGAGAGGCTTTTAACAATGGGATGGTCAACCCCGCCCACGTCGATCGTGTATCTCATGGGCACATGGTCGATGCGTTGCCGGTGGGACCGTGTGATGCGAGCGCGATCACTCTGCACTTCTTCCCACGTGAAACACACATCAAAGGGCTCGAAGGCAGGACCTGTCGCCTGGTGCCGGACCTCCATGCGAACGCTGTAAATACTGCATGCCATCGGGCCGGCCTGAGGAGCCTCAAGTGAATATTTCAGCAGTACCTCGTGTGAATCTGCAGGAACATCCCGCACAGTTGCATAATGGATCACGTCCCAGGGTTGAGATGTGTCGGTCAGCGTCCAGTCGGTATGCCAGGTTTGCCCTCCGTCAAAAGAATGACTCAACCATATTCTGCCGCCGGGGACACGGTTATAAAACCGGCCGCCATAAATTAGGCTCGTAATTGGCCTGGGGCACTGGACGCGGTAGATCGTAAACGCCTCAGTGCGAGGTTTCTGGGCAAACATCACTCCTCGCCATCCAGCGTGTTCTTTTTCAGTGGCGATATTCTGCTCCTCGAGCATAAACTGCCGATAGGAGTCTCCCTGAAGATCGGGCCAGATGACGACGCAATCGGTGGGTTCTCCCACGTCGACAAACACGGTGTTAAGTCCCAAACGAAGTTGCGGCTGCATTTTTGTATTGAGCATTGTCCGCGTTTCAATCGAAATGTCGGAAACGCCCGCATCTTCAGCATTTTTATTCGCCAGCAGTATAAACTTAACGAGTATTTCATACTGCCCGTTTACTTCGTCAATTAACAGTTTTTCGATGGTTTCGTCCGCTGGGCCCACTTTATCATAAACCGTTTGCCAATTGGTCCCCGATGTGGTACTGACCGCGATGGTGAGGTGATCATCAGGACTTTGCATTCGGGCGCTGGCACGAATGATCTGCGACGTGGCAATGTTTGCTGGCGTGATTTTGAAGACGATTTCCCCTGGTTTCCCCGCTTCGACTGGGCAGACCATCCCGCTTGGCGATACTGCGACATTTGAGATCGAATAGGCCGATCGAGCTAATTCGTCGGGAGTCAACAGCGGTTTGAATGTCCAAACCCCATTGCCGCGAATGCGATAACGCGGATTAGTTGACTCTGGATCTTTTCCTCGATTTGGCACAAAGTATTCACGTGAATTACCCAGGTTGTAGTAATAACGAGTATATGACTCGCCTTTATGCAAATTGAGGATATAACGGTGCCCCCAGTCCCAGTTGTTGTAGTAGGTGCGGAGCTTAAGACCATTCGGATGAAAGCACCGGGCCTCCTGATCCAAATCCCGTGCACAGTCAGCACCTGTGAGAAAGCCGTTCGCGCTGGTAGCAGTGAGGCAGTGATACTTCACAACATGGCCCATCTCACTATGGCCGCCCGAAAGCGCACACGCTCTGGTATCGCCCAAATCCTCCACGCCTGCGATCGTCTGGCGGTCGCAGAGCGTATAAAGGGCCGACATGGAATTGTCATACATGTGCCACCGGCCCTCGTAAAAGCACTCGGAGACGGTATGCAGGGTGACGTCCCAAAATCGCACAGGCAAGCCCAGATGGTGCCACAGCGCGCAATTCATTCCGGCCACAGTGCTGCACATGGTGTATCCAAAGTCATTGAACTGGCGAATGGGATCGGTCACCTCGACGCCATGGAAAACCATCGGACTGGTTTGCCGACGGCCGACATGAACCCAATAGAAAAGCGCCCAGCAGCGATCCTTTGGAGCTGACCAGGCTCCTGTGGCGCTGCGAAGGAAGCTTTCCATGTCGTGACAATCCGGACTGGCATCCGTGACCACTTTGATGTTACACACTTGCCCCCACAGAGGGGTTGGAACCGAAAGGAACAACGCGATCAGCGCGGCCAAGAAACCGTAACGCATCGGAGGGGCTCCCGAGAATGGAATCGTTTGTTGGTCGTTGGCCATGATTGTGCTCTCCCACTTGTCGATTTGTCAACGGTTTAGACACCGTAACAGACCAGGACTTGGAAAGCCTCGGCGAAGGCGTCTGTGAAACTGAGATTCGGTTCGAATACGTCAGCGTGTCGGTCCGCATCTGGCGTAACTTGCTCATCGGGTGCGAATTCCAGTACGCTCATTTTGGCGGACTCGACGCGCGCACTCCCCGGCACCTCTCTGCCGCGGACTGATGCGCAATATCGATAGAAAACCCGCGGTTTCGACAGCTGAGGACTCCACCGCGATTTCTCAATCATGGCGTCCGTGGGCGGGAGTGCGAGCCCTTGTCCCGGGCCGGGAACTCTCTACCGGCAGGCAGAGAGCATCTTTGGTGAGGCTCCGAAACCAGATGCACTACGCAACGGGCATGTGATTGAAGGAGGGCCGGTCGTGCCTGGTCGTGTTTTCAGCGGATGGGCGGAAAAGGCTGCACAGCCGACGCCGATTGTTCCTGTGACGAGGTGAAAAGGCCAGGGGCCTCATCGATAGGGGGCAGAGGTGCTACAAGGGATGGCGAAGGAGCAGGGCTGGGTGAAATCGTGGGCGCGCCGGCGGTTTCAGACGACAAATTGCGATTCTGACCGAAATCTACACGCTGACCGATCTTGGATGGATCGGGTGCGATTCTCTCGGTATTCGCAGTGCTGGGTGCTGACGTCTTAAGCCGACTGGTGAGCGCATCGCGCCAGGCGATCGCATCAGGAAAATTGGGGCGTATGGCCAGGGCCCGGTTGAAATACCGCAACGCGGCCACGTTGTCTCCCTTTTTGGCCAACAGGTAGCCCAGATTGTAGCAGGCCGTGGCTTCGTCATGCACCGCGGAGAGATGCCTCATCGCCCCGCTCAGATCTCCAATCTGTACGAGCACGGTGGCCAAATTATGCCGATACCGTGGTTCCCGAGGGGCGAGATTGACGGCTTTCTCAAATGCATTGATGGCGTCGCGAGACCGGCCCAGCCGGGCATAGCAGAGCCCCAGGTGGTTCCACGCGGGTGCGGAATCGGGATGCGCTTTCACGGCTTTGGAGTAGTAATTTAGAGCGTCCTCCATGTTTCCCTGCCGATCTTTCAAGCGTCCCAATCCCAATAGGGCGTCGAGATATTTGGGATCGAGTTGGAGCGCTTTCTGGTAGTACTGCTCAGCGTTCTCCGGCTGCTGAGCGTCTTCCGCCAATCTCGCCATGGCCACATAAAGTCGGGGACTCGGTTTGGCCTTGGTGCGCAGCGACGTGGGGTCGGGAGCCTGGTGGACCGGCTCGGAGAATGTGAGTAATTCACCAACTTTTTCTAATCCGTCTTTGACCCCCGCGAGAAGGTCAAACTCGCCGGAGGGATTGGCACCATTTGCTCCACCAGCCTGTGTTGCTAAAGGAGCCGTCGGCGGCTTAGCGGAGGTGGTGCGGTTGAACAAAGGGGCCTCGGAAAGGGTTCCCGACCGTGTGTTGTTCGCCGAAAGAGAGGTACTTCGACACCCGGCAAACAGCGCGATTACCAGGAAAAACCCCAAAGGATGAACGAGTTGGAACCCAACCCGAATCATGACTGGATTCTCCATGCAACTTTGGACGCATGCGCGGAGCGATCCCCCAGCCTCGCGCGGGAAATCGATCCATCACCTAAAATCGGCAAAACCGGCAGATAAGTTGAATCCGATTTGTGCAACGAGACAAGATGCGATGACTTTTCCGGGGGCGGCTTCCGTCAATGGAGCCTCCCGCGGGTTTGACAGCGTCGAGAGACTCTTCCCTTACGTGGAATTCGGTGGGAATTGTAGAGCAGAGTCGCCGATACATCCTATAGCCGCACAACGTCCGTCATTTTCGTCATTTTGCCGTCAGATGCAACCAAACAATCAGGCAACTCCCGGGCAAAGGCTGGGACAGCCTTTCCGGCTGCAAGCGTCGCGAGGTGATCCATGAAGACTTTGTGGCAACTGGTTATATCGGCAGGCTTTGTGATTGGGATGGCGAACACACTCTGGGCGGGGGGAGGCTTCTTCCATAGCATCGGTGTGGACACGGCACGAAACAACTGCTGGCCGGATACCTTCGTGCCGTCAGACCGCGCAAGTGTGCGACTGCCCTTTGTCGCCATGGTGGCCAATGGCTGGATGAAGCAAAACCTGATCAGTGATCATTTGTTTGACGAGTCGGGGCAGAGACTCACGGAAGCCGGCCGTCGCAAGGTGCAGTGGATCGTGACCCAGGCACCTCTCCAGCATCGCACGATCTACGTCAAGAAGACATTGACCGAAGAGGTCAACCAGGCGCGGATCAATGCCGTCATGGCGGCGGCAAAACAGGTCATCCCACCGGATCAGAATGTGGATGTCCGTTTAACCGACGTCGAAGCCCCGGGCTGGCCGGCCGAGTATGTGGACCACGTGGAACGCTCATACTACAAGACAATGCCCGAACCGCGGTTGCCCCCCAGAAGCCCTTCGGGAACGGAAAGCGGGGGTTCAGCCTCGAACTGAGCTCCGTGCGGGTCATCCCATTTACCGAGGACGGCGGATCGAATGGGGTTCTGTTAAATTGTGTTGAGAAGAAGGTCCCTCGCGTCCTGCTCCCAGATTGATCGCTTCCATCTGCCGCCGCAAGGACGGGCAGCCCTCGATGAGTCCGGCAATATGATGCCCATCACAGTCCGGGCCGAGGGCATCAACAATAATCTGGTGCACCTCCCAGTCATCCTCGTTGACCAGCACGAGCCGAATGTCGCGGCGGTCGAGTTTTTCCGGAACCGGGATCCAGTGGACTCGAAATCGGTCCGGATGAGCGTAAATATACCGCGTTGGGTGCTGTCGGTCCTCGGCACTCCGAAGTTTTTCATTCAGTCGATGGAGAGTCTTGGTGAGAACAAGTTCACCATAAAGGACTGCCGAGCTTAGCATGGCCGGTGTGCCGTCCTGAGTTCGGTAACCCACATAATCGGCCGGTTCGGGAAGGCGACGCGATTCTTTCACGAGCCGATCCACCAGGAACCGATCCACAAACGGGCACACCGTCTCGAATCGCACAAATTTTTCGCACGGATAGGCTTCGAGTGCCTTTGCCCACAGCGACAGAATATCCTCCGCTTCGGCGGCGAAGACAGGAACGTCTAACGGAACGAGGTCTTTGACGAACTCATTGGCTGGATCGGCCGTCGTCACGACGATGACACCGTCGAGCTGCTGGCAATCGGTGGCGCGACGCGAGACCCATTCCAGAACGGACTTGCCCTGCAATCGCCCGGCTGACCGACGACGTTCCTTGTCGGTACGAAAACAGGCATCGACGATTCCCAAAGTTTGAATCATTCGGCCCAACCTCCTTACTTGGGCTGCGATTCGTGCGAGATGCTCTACCAGCGGCCAATATACCACGTGACTATCACAGGCGTCAACCATTGGCGGACAGTAAATCAAAGACGCCAAGGACTTCTACCACTCCCGGTCAAGAATACTTCCGAGGTCACTGCTTCAGCGGGTTTGCCGTGAGTAGCGAAAGCAATGGGAGCGACTATGCGATCCAACAAAAACTGGCCTTTTAGCTGGTTTCAATGCGGTGGCCCGGATGAAGACCGGTCCTATTTGCGTGACTCCTGACCAGTCTTTTCTTTCGGAGAACGTAAGCCAGATTCGTTCTGCTTCACCGCCTGGGATCTCATCCATTGTTCGATCCGTCGTCGGAACTCCTCCGGATCATCTTCGGGAGCGCGCTGGGGCGGGGCGCTGCTATCCGTCTGTGTTGAGACGCTTCCAGACTGTGAAGGCTTCTTCAGGCCTTCGGAGGTGCTGGGACCACCCACCTGAGAGCTTATCAAGATGAGCAGACCGCCAATGCCCAAAGCCACAACGAGAATGATTGCAACACGGAAGAGGCTGTTTTTTAAGAAGACAGGAAAAATGGGGAAAGTTTCGGGCTCAGACTTCAAGCTGGAAGTTCTCTGATCCCCGGCAAGCAGTGTCTTAGCCTGGTCCGCAATGGGGTTTTGACCTTGACCGCTGGCCGCCGAAGGGACGGACGGTTCCTCCGGTTCAATCGGGGTAGCGACTGGTAACGCCTTTGCCCGGACTAACCCCGGGGACGCTAGGTCAAGGCAGGCCTTCAGTGCCCGAGCAAGTTCCTCCGCCGTTTGAAACCGTTCGCCGGGCAACTTGGCCAGGCACTTCCGATAGAGCAGATTTAATTCCTCGGGGACATCAGGCCGGAGTTTTTTAAGATCGGGCGGGGGCGCGGTCTGATGTTTCACAATTCGCTCGGACAGGCTCCCTTCAGGAAAGGGTGGTTTTCCAACGAGAAGAAAGAACAGAACACAGCCGAGAGAATATATGTCCACCCGTCCATCGACGGACTCAGGCTGAAGAGCCAACTCCGGTGCCATGTAATCAATGGTTCCCACCACGGCTGTCTCGGATGATTGTCCCGCCGGACTGTTGCGAAGTCTGGCCAGCCCGAGGTCAAGTATTTTTACAACGTCTTGCGGAGTAACCATCAGGTTCGCAGGCTTGATATCACAGTGGACCACCCCCTTATCATGCGCATATCCAAGTGCAGCGGCTGCCTGTCGGACCAAACCCGCGGCCCGTCGCCACGGCAACGGTCCCTCTTTTCGAACAAGTTGTTCCAGATCAACCCCTTCCACATACTCCATGACGAGGTAATATTGGCCGTTTTCCAGGTCCACGTTGTACGCATGGACAATGTTCGGATGGTCCAAAGCCGCGATTATGCGGACTTCATTGAAGAACCTCTCTAGAGCAGGAGGCGGAAGGCGTGGATCGATGAGTTTGATTGCCACGCGACGTTCCATCGTCACATGCTCGGCGAGAAATACCTCTCCCATTCCCCCACGACCGAGGGTCCCCAGAAGCCGATACTTCCCAATGAGAAATCGCGGGCGTCCAGCCAGCAGTTGCTGAGCCTGCCAGTGGGTGAGCTGACCGAGTTGCTCCAGATGCCGCACGAAATCTTCAAAAGTCCGGAAAGAAACCGTTTCGCAGATCCGCGCCACCGCCTCTCGCGATACGGCCAACCCTGCGGCGTGCAGCCGCTCACACCATTCCTTAACTTCTGGAGAGAGGGCCATCATGGTGCTGTGTTGTCCTGGCACAGAGAGACATGTTCGGGGAGGCCTTTTCAAGTGTTTCCCGCAGGACCTGGTAGAGCTCCTCGGGAGATGTATTTTCGCGGATTCCTATCCTGAAAACGGGAACTTGCCGACGCGCATAGTAGTCGACGACAGGTTTCGTTTCTGCCAGATACTGCTCAAATTTGAAGCGAACAAGCTCCGGGGTATCGTCCTGCCGGCCGGTTCGGTCCCCGCCAGTGTTTTTCTGAATACGCTTCAGAATAGTCCGCAAGTCGCAATCCAAAAGGATGACTCTCTCGACACGAATGAATTCCTCGAGGAGGCCCGCCTGGTCCACAGTGCGCGGTAGTCCATTGAGTACCAGTTTGGGAGTTTTGGGAGCGACCTGGCGACGTGCACTGTCAAGGAACCATCGCAATATTTTCGTTGCGAGGTGGCCTTCCTCCGGTTTTAGGAGCCGCCCGGTAGACAAAACCTCAGCGACGATCTGCCGATCCTGGGGGATGAGAGCGTGTGCCGCACTTTCCCCGCTGCTGATCAACCGGAGTTGATGACCGAAATCAAAATGGACATAAGGCCCATCCGACAGCCCACGACCCGCAATTAACTCTCCAAGCGGTGTCTTGCCGGACCCCGTCGGACCGATGAGAATCGTCGCGACACAGTGGTGATCTGAAAACATCAGGCAAACACCCACACCGTCATCTTATTCAGCAGCTATTCCCATTGTAGCCGGAGAGAGCCGGTTAAATAATACGGAGGTACAAAGGAACAAAGGTGCTGTCCCGAAAGCGGCAGATCCCACGGCTCGGATGACCAGCGAAGTTGAAGTGACCAATGTCTCCTCCTTGGCGCATAACGTTTCTCATCACCGAATTGGAGATTGGGGGTGCGGAAAAATTCATGGTCGAACTGGTATGTCGGCTCGATCGGCAATTCTTCGATCCGTATGTGGTTGTCCTGTCTGAAATGCCGCAGCGCAGGCACCTTGTCGACCGCCTCGATGAGTGCCAAATTCCCGTTGCGTTTCTGGGAGTGAGAAATCTCGTCGAGTTGGCGGCAGGGATCGCGAAACTTGTGAAACACCTTCGGAGCTTCCGTCCAAGGATTCTCCAGAGTTTTCTTTTTCATGCGAACTTCGTGGGGCGATTGGCTGCCAGAATAGCGGGGGTTCCCACGGTGATCTGCGGTGTTCGGGTAGCAGAGCGGGAGCATCCCTGGCATTTGTGGCTCGATCGATTGACCGCTGCCTGGGTGGACAAATACGTCTGCGTGAGTGAGGCCGTGGCCAGGTTTTCCGCGGAAGTGGGAATGCTCCCTGAGTCAAAATTGATGGTTATTCCCAACGCCGTGGATGTCGCGGCGATCTGTTCTCAGAAACCCGTGGATCTAGGAAAACTATTCCGGCGGGACACCGCCGGCTGTTGCGCTGGGTTGGCCGGTGGAGTGTCTGAACGCGTTAAAGGGGCGGCAGAAGGGGACGCACATACCGGATCGTCTGTTTTTGAAAACGACGAGTTCTATATGGTTGCGGTGGGGCGGTTGGAGCGGCAAAAAGGGTTCGATTGGCTGCTGAAGACACTGGCCCCCCTCTTGCGAGAGTTATCGGGCCTTCGACTTGTCATCGTGGGATCAGGTCCGGAAAAAGAACGGTTGGTATCCATCATCGGCAGAGAGGGAATCGAAAAGGCTGTTCGCCTGGTAGGCTTTCGGGATGATGTTCTGGGAATTCTTCGAAGCTGCGATTTGTTCTTGCTGAGCTCTCTATGGGAAGGAATGCCCAATGCCCTTTTAGAAGCCATGGCGGCCGGCAAACCAGTCGTGTGCGTGGAAGCGGAAGGTGTGCGTGAGGTTCTTGGACCCCTTTGCAAGGATCAACTTGTCCACGACAGGAATCAAGAACAGTTTCGGCGCGCAATCTTGAAGCATTATCATAACCGCCAGTACGGGGCTCTTCTCGGAGGCCGCAATCAGAAACGGGTAGCAGAACACTTCAATTGGTGGCGCGTCGTTAAGCAATATGAAAGCCTGTGGGCGAGCTTCCTACGCTAGATCACAGCGAGAGTTACGTCGGCTTCCAGAACGCGTGACGGCGCAGATCCAGTGTGAGCGACCACTCGATCCGGGGCATCCCTCGGCGGACGGGAAAGAGCCTACCACTACACAAAAAGGACATAATTTTTTATTTCTCTTATCTTTCTCCCCAAATAGCTGGGTAAAGGCTCCCATAGCCATACTTTCTGGGAGGTGATTTCCCTCCTACGCGATGGTTTTCGCTCCGATGCTAACCGGCTGTTCGCATGACACGCGGAAAGTGTGTCACCTTCTCTGTCCCACCTGATGGGATTGACCTGCCCAGATACTGGTTCTTACTTACCACGGTAGGTAGAACACAACGCTCTGAATAGCCTGCGGCTATTCCCCCTCTGTAAGATGGTCAAATACGATGCTATGTAGCTACACGAGATAGGCGGTGATTTCACCGGCTTCCTACCATTGGTTGCCCGGGAAAGTGTTCAAATGGATATTACTACTACGGTATCAGGAGAGACTCCAAAAAAGTGGAACGCCTTCCTAAAAACCTGCTGAACTTACCGTCGCGGACTGGTGCGTTCAACTCGCCTCGGGACGTCTGATCGTTAAGCGTGGCTCCACCGAGCTGCCATACCCCTCTTCGGGAGTGACAGCATTTCTCGGTTCCCGGCAGGTTTGTGTCCGGTCTATCGGCTGGCAACACAAATAGTCCATTTGACTCTTGGAGAGCCCCTGCGCATGATGGAAACGCAGGGTGACAGAAAGGACGTAATTCACGTGTATTTTTGTACACTGCGTTCTGTCCTAAGTGATGAGTATAGCACGTTTGTCCGTCCGAGCTGTCGCCGAGGGGTGGGGCCTTCAGTGTTGGTTCTTGGCCACCGACCAGCACTGAATTCGGTTCGCCACGTGCCGGTTGTGCCCCTTCCCATTGATGACAGGGAAGTCATCGCGAGCGACATGCGAGCCCCAGCCACGTTGTGGATATCGAGGGCTCAGAGGCCTGTCCCATGAGCTGCGGGAAAGCATCCTCGGGACAGGCCTTTTTCTTTCACATTGGGCGAGAAGTGACCAACGTAGGTCACATCGCCAAAAAGACGACGAAGACGACCTACAGCGATCTTTGGATCCGCCGGAACGTCAGAATCAGATGCTGATTGGCCCGCTTCACCGCCTCTCGCTCCGCTTCTTGAAAATACGTTGTGCCCTTTCCAGACCTTCCACCAACTGATCAATCTCGTTTAGTGTGTTGTAGAAATAGAAACTGGCGCGTGCCGTGGCCACGACCCCCAACCGTTTGTGAAGGGGCATCGCGCAGTGATGTCCTGCCCGAACGGCAACACCCACGGAATCCAGCAGCTGGGCCACGTCGTGCGCGTGAATGCCATCGACGACGAAACTGACGATCCCCCCTTTTTTATCAGGCGCCGGTCCGAAGACGCGAACCCGCGGCATTTCGGCAAGGGCGGCATGGAGTTTGACGGTCAGTTGGTTTTCATGGACTGCGATACGCTCCAGGCCGATTCGTTCCAAATAATCAATGGCGGCCGCAAGACCAATTGCTCCCACGATCGGTGGCGTTCCCGCCTCGAAGCGGTACGGGAGATCGCCCGGCACAAAGCCATCGAGCCGGACCTCCCGAATCATGCTCCCACCGCCCATGAAGGGCGGCATCGCTTCCAGAATTTCGCGCTTTCCGTATAGGACCCCAATTCCCGATGGACCGAGCATCTTGTGGCCGCTGAACGCCAGGAAGTCGGCATCCATTTTTTGAACGTCCGTTACCAGGTGCGGGACACTTTGAGCTCCGTCTACAAGAACCTTGGCTCCGACCGAATGTGCCGCCCGAATGATCGATTCCACGGGATTAATCGTACCCAGGACATTGGAGACGACGGTGACGGCAACGATTTTCGTTCGTTCGGTCAAGAGTGTATCCAGGTTGTCCAGAACAAGTTCCCCCTGATCGTTGATGGGGATGAAGCGAACCGTGGCCCCTCGACGTTCAGCAAGCTGAAACCACGGCACGAGGTTGGAGTGGTGTTCCATCTCGGTCACCAGGATCTCATCGCCTGGTCTGATGTTGGCATCTCCCCATGCCCGGGCGACTAAGTTGATGGAGGCGGTTGCGCCAGAGGTAAAAATGATTTCTTCTTCCGACCGTGCGTTAATGAACCGACAGACTCGACGGCGTGCTTCTTCGTAGAGCTCGGTCGTCTCGTCGGCAAGAGTGTGGATACCCCGGTGCACATTCGCATAATGCTTTTCATACATCTCAACGATGGTCTGGATAACCTGCCGGGGCCGTTGCGTCGTGGCAGCATTGTCAAAGTAGACCAGCGGACGCCCTGGATGCACTTCTCGCTGAAGAATGGGAAAGTCCTGGCGATACACCAGTGGATCAAAGGAAACAGCCGGTTCGGAAATCGTCATCTTTGGCCTCGCTTAGCTGGTATGCCCTCAATGAGCTGAAGCCGGTAGAAAGCGGTGGTTTCTTGGCCAATGTGCGTTTGGACAGTGCCTAGCGTGCCCAAACCTGGCGGTATCCGGAAGCTGACTCTTCTACCGGGCAAGTGTCGCGACTCACGTTCGAGAGGTACGTCGTTTAATTGTAGCGGCCAGAGAAGCACAGACTAACCCGCCAGAGTATTTCCAGCATGGGCTGAAAAGTTCGTCGGTTGTTCCTGGCTTCTTCCGCATCAGGATCGAAAACCGAGTGAAGGTGCCCGGAAGGTTCACCCGTTTGAGAGTGACAAACCCCGGAGAGTCGATGACCTTTCAGCTCTTCCGGCCTGATTCACCGGTGCCCAGAACTTTCAATTGGTTATTGAGTTGGTAGGGGCTGGGGAGTTCCATTCGAATGGGCCTCGGCACACGGAGAGTAAATGGCGGCCTGGAGAACTCGCCACGGGAGGAGCGCGCATTTCTGGCGATTCGGGGTCAGCCGGGGACCAAAGTAACGAAGCATGTCCTCTGCGCTGAACTTTTTTACGTCCTCCACCGTCTTCCCGTCAAACAGTTCCGTGAGCATCGAGGCCGCCGCCTGACTGATGCAGCAACCTTCGCCGTCGAAATAGATGTCCTCGATCTTTCCTCCATTGACAATTCGTAACTCCATTCGAACCACATCTCCGCAAAGCGGATTGCGGTCTTCATGGCAATGCGTACAGCCCGGGCATTTCCCTCTATGGTAGGGGCATTCGTAGTGTTCGAGAATGCGTTCCTGGTAGATATCGTCGTCCATAGCGCACGTGGGCAAGTTTGAATATAAGGGACTTCGTCATCTACCCCATTTTAGGTGGTTCCATGCCATGGGGCAATCGAACACCTCCGTCACCATCGTCTCGCGGTACAATGAAAGAAAGAAGGCCGCCGCGCCGCCGATCGCCACCGCACCAGGACTCCCGATGGAGTATGAACGACCGCGAGAGCTGCGATTCGGTTGATTGCCAGCCCAAAGCCTGTGCCCACATTTTGTATGTACGGGGTGGGAGCCAACGATGTTCCAACTCGTAAGCCCCTTTAAACCGGCGGGAGACCAACCCAAGGCCATTGCTGCCCTCTGCGAAGGTTTGCGGAAGGGGAAGCGGGCTCAGGTGCTCATGGGTGTCACTGGTTCGGGAAAGACATTCACGATGGCGAACGTCATTCAGTTCGCGCAGCGACCGACCCTGGTGATGTCCCACAACAAAACCCTCGCCGCACAGCTCTACGCCGAATTCAAGGAGTTCTTTCCCTACAATGCGGTCCACTATTTCGTAAGCTACTACGACTACTACCAGCCGGAGGCCTACATTCCTCAGCGGGACATTTACATCGAGAAGGATGCCTCCATCAACGAAGAAATTGATCGCCTCCGGCTGGCGGCTACGAGTGCGCTGATGACACGCCGGGACGTCATCATTGTTGCCAGCGTCTCCTGTATTTACGGCTTGGGATCACCCGAGGACTACCGCAACATGATGGTCAGCGTGCAGCGCGGCCAGATCGTCGACCGTGACCAGCTTCTCATGAAGTTGATCAACATCCAATATGAACGCAACGATTTTGAGTTCCAGCCGGGGCGATTCCGGGTCCGCGGGGATTGCGTGGAGGTCTTTCCCAGCTACGAGCAGTTTGCCTATCGAATTGAATTGTGGGGGGATGAAGTGGAGCAGATTGCGTCCATCCATCCCCTGACGGGACAGGTGCTACAAAAGCACGATCAGGTGTTCATCTACCCGGCGAAGCACTTTGTCCTCCCGGAGTCGCGCATCCAGGCGGCGATCCAGAGTATTCGAGAGGAGCTGGAGCAGCGGGTTGCTGAACTGAAAAGCCAGGGAAAGCTCCTCGAGGCTCAGCGGCTCAGCGCCCGGACCCGGTACGACCTGGAGTTATTGCAGGAAGTGGGGTACTGTCCCGGGATCGAAAATTACAGTCGCCATCTGGCCGGTCGGCCACCAGGGAGTCCCCCGGAGACCCTCTTTAGCTTTTTCCCGGATGATTTTCTCCTGTTTGTGGATGAGTCCCACGTGACAGTGCCGCAAATCCGTGGCATGTATGGGGGGGACTATAGCCGAAAACTGACGCTCGTTGAGCACGGTTTCCGGCTTCCCAGCGCCCTTGACAACAGGCCGCTCAAGTTCGAGGAGTGGGAGCAGAAAATCAATCAGGTGATCTTCGTTTCCGCAACACCCGGGCCGTATGAAATTGAGCAGGCGGGGGGAGAGGTGGTGGAACAGGTGATCCGTCCCACGGGATTGCTTGACCCCGAGGTGGAGATCGTTCCAGCGAAAAATCAGATTCCACACCTCATTACCCAGGTGCGTGAGCGGGCGGCTCAGGGAGAACGTTGCCTGGTGACGACACTCACCAAACGTCTCGCGGAAGACCTGGCGGATTATCTGACCAAACAGAATATCAGATGCAAGTGGCTCCACAGCGAACTCGACGCCTTTGAGCGGGTGGAACTTTTGCGAGATCTCCGAAAGGGGGAGTTTGACGTGCTTGTAGGGGTCAACCTTTTGCGAGAGGGGCTTGACCTCCCAGAGGTCTCCCTGGTGGCAATTCTGGATGCCGATAAGGAGGGATTTCTCCGCAGTGAGACCTCGCTCATTCAGACCATCGGCCGCTGTGCCCGCAATGTCAATGCAAAGGTTATTCTCTACGCAGACCGAATTACCGACTCCATGCAGAGGGCGGTGGAGGAAACGCGGCGGCGTCGAAAGCTCCAGGAAGAGTACAACAAAGCCCATGGAATTACCCCGGAAACGGTTCGCAAGAATCTTCGCGCTGGCATCGAAGCGGAAGCCGCGGCTCACGCTCGTGCTAACGCAATGGTGGGACGCACGAACGAGATAGAGTACGTAACCGAGGAATACATTGCCGAACTTGAAGCCGAAATGATGGCAGCGGCGGAAGCCCTGGAGTTTGAACGAGCGGCGGCCATTCGCGACCGGATTCAACTCCTGCGAAAACAGATTGGCAAGCCGCTGGATGAAGTGAAATTGATCGCCGTTAAGCGGGGGCGGCGGGGCCCGCGACGAAACACAATTCATCCCTCACCGGGGATCAATATTACTGGATCCCGTCGTCGAAAACGGTAAATAATGCGTCCTCACCTGGTGCGCTTTTGATAAAGAGAACACCCCTGCGAGTTTCAGGCTGCAGGGGTGTTTGTAGTGCTTTCTGATTGCAAGCGGGTTTCGCAGGTTCCCAGTTATGAGGACCTGGAACTCATCCCATACCCGTGAACAACGGCTTACTGTTGCGCGCCACTTCCCTGGCTGCTGGATTCACCGCCGCTCGGGGCCTGCTCGCCCGCGGGTGCCTGCTGTTCGGCGGGCTTCTGTTCAGTACCACCTGCCTGTTCCGTGGAAGTGGCAGCAGGTTGTTGTGCTGGCGCAGGTGCTGCCTCCTTCTTTTGGCAGCCGACGAACAGACCGCTAAGACCCAACACCACAAGCAACACAGCCAAACGCTTCATGAAGTAAACCCTTTCGTTAAAAGACACCTAACCCTCCTGACCTGCCCGGCGCCATTCGCCGGGCGTATATCCGTATGGATGCGTGTCGGGCCAGATTTATTCCCACCGATTTTGGGACCGTTTTGCAGTGAAATGGGCACCGGCGGCAAAAAACAAAAAAGCGATTGACGCCGCCGGTTTTCCTCTGATGGCTCAAAGAGGATAATACAGCAAGGAATAATGGCGAGATTGGGCGCATCATTTGTAAGGACGAGTGTCATGGGCGAGGGTTCGGTGCCGCCTTTGATCGAGCAACTCGTGAAGCGGTATGCGCAGGACGTGTACCGGTACGCATACCGACTGACGGGCTCAGCGGCGGACGCCGAGGACCTGACGCAGGAGACTTTTTTGGCTGCGGTTAAGAACATCCATCAGCTCGCAAACCCGGAGTCGGCCAGGTCCTGGTTATTCACGATTGCTCGAAACCAGTTCCTGGTCAGGCACCGCCGAGGCCGAGGAACAGTAGTGCGCCCGCTCGGTGACCAGGCAGAAGAAATCATGGTATTGGAATCTGGCGACAGTGACGAGGTCGATGGCGAGTTAATTCAAAATGCACTGAATGCGCTTTCTGATGAACAACGGGTCATTTTGCTGATGTTTTATTTCGAGGAGGCTTCATACCGAGAAATTGCCGAACAACTGGGAATCCCTATCGGAACTGTCATGAGTCGCCTATCCCGGGCAAAGGAAGCGCTTCGGAAAAAAGTGCTCGCAGCGACTCGACAGGATAGTGATCTGTGAAGGCTGACTCGAACTGGCAGGAATAGTATCAGAAAGAATTTCCAGAGCGGTCATCAAACTCGATGGATTGGGACCCGAAAGATATCCCCGACTGGCAACTGCTGGAATGTTTGCGACCGCACGAGGGATCGCCCAAAGATCCCTTTATGGAGGAATTGCAGAGGCGGATCGCAGCGCATCCCGAGTTGGCGTCGGTCTGGCGGGAATTGCAGCAACAGGATGTTGAGCTCGCTCGCCTCCTACAAACGGTCCCCCCCCGGCTGGGCTTAGAAGAGCGGATTATCTCGCGGCTGGGAACCGAGCTGCGAATTGCGACTCCCTCGGGAAGCGACGACGCCACAACTCCGGATAACGTACAACCAGGATGGGTGGGTGATGGAGCGCGCGCACTTGCTGGAGATCAGTTGCACGCGAAGCGGCAAATTTCACGTCGTGTATGGATCGCCGCGGGCGTTTCCGCAATTTGCGCCAGCGTGCTCGGAGGTGTCGGCCTCTGGCTATGGCGCAGGCGAAGGCGGACTGGACCACCTTCACCCGTAGAAATCGCAAACGAAGTAGCACGAATTTTCGAGCAAACGCTCGACGAGTTCGGTACCGGTCAGCCCGTCAGTTCACATCCGCCACCGGCTCATGCCCGTTTCAGTCGGGAAATTCGTTTGTATTTAGGCAGCACGATCACCTGGCGGCAGGCTACCGTTGCGTCGAACCGCGCGGTCGTCTTTGACATCACGCAGCCCAGCGGGGAACGTGGTTCGCTCTTCGTTCTCACTCTGAATCTGCCCGATTTTCCCAGTTTTCCTCCGTACTTCCCGCAACTGCAAACCAGCCGCACAAGCCTCGGCTGGTGGCGGGAGTCAGACATCGCCTATCTGCTGGCGGTTCTGGGAGGGCCGCGGGTTTACCAGCGGTTCCTGAAACCACCCAGTCCCATCACCTGAGTGTCGGTTCCCTGTGGCCCAATGTCGCGATGACATAAGGAATGGTGTTCTCATCCGGGAACACTCAGGCGTGCGAAAACTTTACGGGGGTAATCCCTAACAGGTTACACGCCTGCTGTTCTGGTCGCTGAATTAAGAAGCGCGGCCCACCGCCCTAGTCGCAAAGCGTCAAAGAGGCCCTTTCATCCCGAAGGCCCATCAAACGTTATGTGACCACAGCGGTCATGTTTGAGCGGCTTGCCAACCGTACGTCACGTATTGGTACTTCACGGAACCGTCAGGACTGAGATCGAAGACGCCATACCCTTCGGGGAACCCTTTGTTAGCGCCCTTCCACCATCGACCGGAAACAGCGCCATCACAGACGTACTTGACACCCCGGTACTCGACCTCGTCAACCATATGAATATGCCCGGAAATCGCCAAACGTACATTGTGCTGGGAAAGCAGCAGGGATAATTTCTGGGCGCCTGTGCAGAGGCTGCCCGCCCCGATGCGGAACTGAGAGTCCTGTACCGCATCTGGCAGGACAGTTACTGTCACAAACGGAATATGGCTCACGATAATGCCGGGCATGCCGGCCGGTTTTTTCTGAAGTTGCTCCTCCAACCATTCCCATTGTTCCGGGTCGAGGCCTCCTTCATAAAGAAGTTTCTCCGACGGTTGGACGCTATCGAGGAGGAAGAATCGCCAGCCTTTGTGGTCGAACGTGTAATAGGTTTTCTCGTAGCCGAATACCTCACAGAACATCTTTTTTCCGTACCCAGGGGTCTCCGGTGTTACCCCGTGCTTTTTGCCCCAGCCGAACACATCGTGATTACCAATACAGTGGTGTACCGGCAGGCTTGTGTTGTCCTGAAGCACCCGCGTGAACAGCTTAAAAAGGAGCGTTGTCCGCTGGACGTCCTGCTCCAGCGCATCCATCACCAGATCGCCTCCGGTGAGGATAAAGTCGGGGGCCGGATTTAATTGCGCGACGTGTTTTAAACAAGCCGCCATGCCCTCAGCGGCTTTCAATTCGGGCTGCACATGGATGTCAGTCAAATGAACGAATCGAAACGTCCCTGCTTTTGCCCCCTCTTCAGCCGATGCCCTCCTGGTAAGAGACTTCCCAGTCAGGAGAGCCCCGAAAGCAGCACCCAGCCCCCGCAACAAATCACGACGTGAAATGGAAACCATGATCGTGGAACCTCCAAAACGCTGTGAAGTGATATCCTCCTCGAGCTGAATTATTCCCTCTTGCCGGACCGTTCCGGCGTTGAACCGGTTGAATTTTAGGCGGATTCCGGGAATCGAAAAGGCCGGAAAGCGGAATTAAAGAAAAGCTAACACAGGTGGAGCGGACCGCTCACAAGGTATGGTCCCGACCGTCGGATCTCACGGGCATCAGAGAGCCGGGTTCATCACTGGCGTCATGCCCCGGGCCTGGACCATCACGCCAGGAGTTTGACCCGTGACAAAACTTCCTCATGGGTCCATGGTTCCTGGCGGTCAAGTGGCAGAATGACGTATCCTGCTTTTTCGGCGGAACAATCGAGTATGATCTGCACTTTGTTCGGTGCCGCGTATCCTTCCGGACAGGGTTCGTGACCGTGGATGAGGACGTTGGCATGAAGGAGTCGCGCGAAGGCCGCTGCATTTTCCTCTCGGTAGTCGCGCCCCCAAACCAATCGGAAGACGCTGCGATGCTCGAGAAATTCCAGGATGTCCAAGGGGCGATGGAAAACACTCACATCGAATCCTTGCTTGTCCACATTTTCAGGGAGGCTGTGCGTCACCACCACACCTCCGGGAATAACGACTCCCAGGGGACACGTTTGAATAAACTCAATGTAAGCCTGACGGACCCGGTCGGCGGCAGGACCATACACGTGCTGAATGCCCAGCCTGAACAAAAAATTGAGCATTTGTTTGTTCTTCTGAATGGGGTAATCAGTCATTTCGGCGAGCTCGTGGTTGCCGAGAATGAAATGGACCCGATCGGGATACTGGGTTTTCAATTTTGCGACGTCTTCCAAAACGGTGTGAGACATGCAGCCGCCATCGGGATACGTCAAGCCTCCATGACACACCTCCTGGATGACGAGGTGGCGGCCGGGATTCTTATCGAGAGCGGCGATTCGCCTGATGAGGTTGAAGTTACGTCGATGCCCGTGCAAATCCCCCGTGATCATCACGTCGGTGCCATCTTCCGACGTCAGCATGATGAGATTACCCCGACGGCTGGGTGTTTCCAGATTGGCCTGCGCCGCTTTTTTGCACGTATTGATGACTTGCTCGATATATTCGAAAGTAGCAATCATCCGCGACGTTCTCCGTGGTCTTGGTTCTTCGGGACGTAGCCCTTCGCAGCTGCGTCACTTGCAGATCATTATCCCCCTTGTGGGAGAACCCGAAAAGACCGGCGGTTTCTGCGTTCTATGCCTGATGAGCGTCCCGCCTTAACACTTCAGCAGGCTGGCTGTGACGAGGAAAAGAAGTTGGCCCTCGCCCGGCTTCGGTTGCTCTTTGAATTCAATCGCTGCCACGGAACCTTTGGCGCAGTCGAATTTTCCGCCACCGACGAGCCGGCTGATCAGTTCACCGACATCGGGAGCATGGCCGACCAGGGCGATATTTTGCCCCGGATCGGAGGAATGTTTTGCCAACCACTCCATCAGTTCGTCGAAATTACCCTGGGGAGCCAGTGCCGGCACCGCCTCAACGCAGACTGTTTCCCTGGTAGCAGACATGAGGATTTCCGCTGTCTCCACGCACCGCAAATAAGGGCTGGTGCCGATCAACCTTATTTTGAGGCCCCGTTTGATAAGTCGTCGGGCGAAGCGGCGAAAGCGACGCCTTCCTTCGTCGGTGAGGGGCCTCTGACTATCATCAGGCCACCGTGAGCTGTCGGGTTTCTCCGCCCATGCGTGTCGCACGACGTAAACAATCATGGACATCTCCTCTCTCGACGATGGTGATGAATCGGGATTCCAGCTTGACGGTTCGAAAATGGATTCGAAAATGGACTTGGACCCACCTGACGGTTTGGCATATCTCGCCACTTTTCTGTGCATTATAGCGGTTTTTTCCCAGCACCCGACGGATTATCCGTACGCGGCCAGGCCAAAGAAGAGGTTTTTCTTAAGCCAGCGATAGAGCCAGGTGTCTTCAGGAATTTCAGCCTCGGGCAGGTGATGACTGGGACGCGGCTGAAGCTGGCCGAGTTCAAGGTACGCATCACGGCCGCTCGTATCCCGGGCGTCATGCTCCCTGAGGAATTGGATCAGGTCCTGCGGGTGCTCAAGAATGACGCAGCCGCGCGTACGGGCATGGACAAACGGCCGGAAATCTCTAAGGAGACTGTTATGCTGGATCGTCTGGGAAAGATCACCGTTGTTATCTCGAATCGTTGCCGTGGCAAAGGAAAGCGGCGGACACAACTCAATATCTCCGGCCGGTCCAATGTGATAACCCAATCCTGCCGCTGCCGGACACACGGCTCGACCTGCGGCATCCCAATAGGTGTCGATCAGGATAATCGGACTTTCCTTCCGCAACGCCAGCAGACGCCTGCGAACCGCAGCGATCTGCTCACGGTTCAGGGCCAAATCCGGTGTAGGGGTTGGTCCGACAGGGCGGTAGATGTAATACCACAAATAGATCGCCCCCTGCGAATCGGCCCAGCGAATGAATTCGTGGCTTAACACCTCCTCCCAATTGGTAGAGGTCAATGTTGTGGCGATTCCAAACAGCACCCGATGCTCTTTGAGCCACTTCATGGCATGGATAATTTGCTCAAACACGCCTTCCCCTCGACGGAAATCGTTGGCCGGCTGGAAACCGTCGACGCTGATGAGCAGGGTTGCGTTTCCAGCGCGAGCAATCTCTCGGACGCTCTCTGGCGAAATCAGCACGCCATTGGTGATGATCTGAAAATAGCAGTCACGGTGAGTTTGCAAAAGCGTGATAAGGTCCTTGTAAAGAAACGGTTCCCCGCCCAGCAAAATGTAGAATCGGTTCCCCTGACGTTTGGCTGAGTTGATAAAAGTTGTGACATCTTCCAGCGACAACTGTCGAGGTTTCCCTTGGCTGGTGATCCAGCATCCCCGACACTGCAGATTACAAGCGTCCGTCAGGGCAATGAAGAAAAAAGGTGGAAAGAATTGCCCTGTTGCCTGTCTTTCGCGGAACTTCCGCAACGCCGCGAAACCCGGCACAAACCACAGTCGCCAGGCGTTGTACAGATTGCGCGGGGAAACCCTCGTTATTGCCCGAAATAACAATCGCGGGATTATCATACAACCGCTTCCTGTAATGCAGCGGAGGGAACGTCATCGGAACCATGTCCATCAAATAGCAGACGTCTTATCTCTGCCGATTATAATACGCTCAATCGGCACTTACGGAGTGTACGGCGGAGAAGTTTGATTGGTTTGAAATTGTTTCAGTGAACGTTGATTCCCCGTCCCGCAGTCGGCCGGTTTTGCTTCGGCGGGTGACTGAACAAGTTCGGAATGGCAATGGGTGAAGCGTTAACGGTGGCTCGGATCGAACGAGCTCTTCGATCTGTTTGGGATCTGTTGGTTGCCAGGCGGTTGCCCGAGGGATTCTGGCGTGGGCACTTGTGCTCTTCACCACTAGCCACCGCAACGGCCATTTCCGCGCTGGCGGTTTATAGACAAAATACGTCCGACAAGGCGATCTTTTCCGCGAGCCCTGGCAGCCTGGACGGGGCTATTTCCGCGGGTCTCGATTATCTTAAGAAAACTCAGCAAAAAGATGGGGGTTGGGGGGATACGGAGCGTTCCCGATCTAATATCGCGACAACCTATCTTGTCACAGCAGCTATCCATCTGGCGGGTCAAGCAGGATACTGCGAGGACGTTCTGGCGGCAGCTCAAGCCTATCTCAGGTCTCAAGGCGAACTGCAAGGCCTGAGGAACCGCTACGGGGCTGACCAGACGTTTGTCGCTCCGATCCTCACCAACTGTGCAATTGCCGGGATCTTTCCTTGGGAAAACGTCCCTCAGCTTCCCTTCGAACTGGCGGCGTTTCCCCAGTCCGTCTACCGGTTTCTCAGGATGCCGGTCGTCAGCTATGCGATTCCTGCCCTGGTGGCCGTGGGGCTAGCACGCCACAAAAAATGTCCAAGCTCTTTCCCGCCTCTTCGGTTGATTCGCGACGCAGTTCAATCACGATGTCTCCAGGTTGCTTTGAAAATGCAACCGAACAGCGGGGGCTATCTGGAGGCCATTCCTCTCACGTCGTTCGTGGCGATGTGCCTTTGCACAGCGGGACTGGCGCATCATCCGATCACGGCGAGGGCGTTGGACTTTCTTCTTCGGAATCAGCGCGGAGACGGGAGCTGGCCGGTCGATGTTGACCTGGCAACGTGGTTGACCACGCTCGCAATAAATGCGGTGCATGCTGGTCGGCCGGAAGAGACAGCGTCAGACGTCCCGTTCGGCTCTCTTGTGTCCCTGGATTGGCTTGCGCGGTGTCAATGGTTGGAGATCCACCCGTTCACCGGAGCTGCACCAGGAGGCTGGGGGTGGACTGATCAAACGGGTGCGGTACCAGATGCCGACGATACTGCTGGTGCCCTGCTGGCGCTGTGTCACATTTGGCCACAAATCAGTGCCGCAGAAAGGGCCCGCCTCTGGCCACACGTCATTCTGGGGCTGCATTGGCTGGTGGGCCTGCAGAATCGGGATGGGGGCTGGCCAACGTTTTGTCGTGGCTGGGGCCGTTTCCCGTTTGACCGCAGCGCTGTCGATCTGACAGCCCATGCGATTCGGGCACTCCACGGTTGGAGCAAAGTCTTCGAGCACTTGGACGCCCAGGCGGAGGAAGTTCAGTGTCTGGATTTTTCAGAACGCTTTTCACCGCCGCTGCGCCGCTTCATTGAGCGTCTATGGAAAAGGCGAGTCGTGTTCAGGGAACGGTTGATCCAGGCGTTGAACAAGGGGATGCGATTCCTCGTGAATTGTCAAGCGGAGGAAGGCTTTTGGTTACCTCTCTGGTTCGGAAACGAGTGGCTTCCCGGTGAGGCTAATCCCGTCTATGGCACCGCGAAGTGCTTACTTGCTTTTGCAGACCTGGATGCCCACAATACGGATTGTTGCAGGCGGGCCGTCTGCTGGCTGGCTGGAAACCAGAATCCCGATGGAAGCTGGGGCTGGGGTTTCTGGACTGACAATCTGCCAACGCCGGGCCAGGCAAGTTACCGGGATCATTCCGGCTCGATAGAGGAGACAGCTCTCGCGGTGGCAGCGCTCTCTGCCCTCCCACATCAAGACGGGCTCGAGGCGCGAAGCCGAGGAGTGATGTGGCTTGTGCGAGCCGTGGAAGAAGGAAAAGTGACTCAGGCAACCCCCATCGGCCTGTATTTTGCCAGACTTTGGTACTTTGAAGAGCTGTATCCGCTAATTTTTACGCTTGAGGCACTGGGACGGTACCTGCGGTCGGCGACCAGTAATTAGGCAATTCAGAGGACAGGATCTCCAGAGAAACGGTTCGACGGTCCTTGCTCAGCTCCGAAATCATTTCCGGTAAACTGAGGCACGAATGGTAGATCGCGAAGATGTGGCAAATGCCCGAATTGAGTCAGCAACTTCCCAGAGCTCCTCAACAATCAAGCTTGTCCCGGGGGATAGGAGGGTGCGGGAGCTGATTCGCGGTGAAGCAATCAGGGAGGCGGGCACGTTCGATCAGTCGCTGCCACTCACACGTTCGCGCCTTGAGAAAGCCGCTGAGGACCTTTTGAAGCGGCTTAATTTGCCACGAGGCTATCTCGGATGGACCATGGTGGCCATCGGCTCGGCGTTTTGGCAACCCCAGGTGATGAACGTCCCTTTTCAGAGACGGCTCCTGCTCCTCCCTCACTGCATGCGTAATGTCAGCCTGTGCGCGGCTTCTTATTCCAAAGAAGGCCTGGCGTGCCTGGGTTGCGGAGGATGCAGCCTGGGCTGGCTCGGGGAAATCGCTCGGGCAAAAGGATATCGAATCCTCATTGCTGAGGGATCACCCGTTGTGCTGCGATTGATCCTCAGCGGTGAAGCGGATGCCTTGCTGGGAGTGGCATGTTTAAATTCCTTGGAACGGTCTCTCGAGCGTATTTTGATGGCCGGTATCCCCTGCATGGCTGTCCCGCTGCTGGTTGATCGGTGTCAGGATACGGTCACGGATGAGGACTGGATTGTGGAAATGATTGAAACGCCGTACGTCCCGCATACACTGGTTGGCCGGTCTTATCTGCCACTCATGCGACTCGCCGTGCGGATTGTTCGGGACAGTGCGGAAGAACTCCTCCCGCGGCAACCAGCGACAACCAGTGCAGGAAATACCGCTGAAGACCCTCTGAGTGTCACCGAGGACATCGGCTACGGCTACCTCAAAGAGGGTGGTAAGTATTATCGTCCGTTTATCACGCTCGGGGTGTATGATGCCATGGAGGGCGGGAGGTTGGCAAGGCTGTCGGGAAGTGGGCAACCTGAAATCCCGGATTACGTTCAGCGCGTGGCCCTGGCAGTAGAAGTGTTCCACAAGGCTTCTTTGGTCCACGATGATATCGAGGACGGCGACCACTATCGCTATGGAAGAACGACGCTCCATGAGCGATGGGGCATCCCCATAGCCCTGAATGTGGGCGATTACCTGGTTGGGCTGGGTTACTCGGCCATCGCATCGAGCGGTGCGCCCGCGGAGCTTACGGCCGACCTGGTGCGAATGTTTTCTCAGGCTCACGTGGAACTCTGTTCTGGACAGGGGGCAGAGCTCTGGCTGGCTCGCAATCCGTTGGAGCCGGTTCGCGTCCCTCAAATCCTTCGCATTTATGCAATGAAGACGGGACCGGCATTCGAAGTCTCCATCCTGGCTGGTCTGCGGCTGGCTGGTCCGTTGCCCAAGTGGGTCTCGCAAATTCGCAAGTTCGCTCATGCATTTGGCATTGCGTTTCAAATCCAGAACGATCTCAGTGATTGGGAGATGGAGGAGGACAACAAAAAGTTGCTCGGCACGGATTTGCTTTCCCGACGGCCGACGTTGTTCTGGGCTCTTGGCTGGCACCTTTTGGGGATGCGATTCGCGGACATGATGACGGCGTTGCCTCCTGATGTGAGCAAGGACGCAGTACTCGAAAAGGTTCACGCGGTACGGTCGGAATTTGAACGTCGGGGAGTCTTCGCCGCAGCCGAAAAAATCTTTCGCAAAGAGAGGGACAGGGCCGTGGCATTGGCCAGTGCGATTCCTCATGAAGAGGTTCGGCAATTTCTTGTGTACCTCGCGGAGGCGGTGCTCAGGACAGGTAGGGTGTGATAGCCTGGAATGGTCAGCCTCGGTGAGAGTGTCGTCGGATCCTGGATAAAATCGACTTCAGCGCTACAAGCAAGCAATGTTTTTCAACTTACCAGGGATTCCGCTAAGAATATTGACCGCCGTCCAAAAGCTACCATTTTCCTTTCTGGATGTTCATCGAGATTGGCTCGGACGGCTTCAGCAAGACGACGGAGGATTTCCCGGCCGCAGTGGCAGTTCGAGTCTTTACTATTCGGCATTTGCGGCTCGACTCCTCGCGTTGATCGGATGTTCTCACGCCTCGCAGTGGGAGCGTCTGGTGACCTATTTGAAAAGAGAACTACGCGACGACCGGTCGATAAAGACTCTGGTCGATCTCGATTCCGCGGTGGCACTCTATGCATTGGCCACCCTCTTCGTGGAAGACGATCTCTCAGATGTGGGGACCGCGCTTTGCCAAATCGGTCGTGTGCTCTTGAGCGGATTGCAGCGTGAAGATGGTGGTTTTGCTAAAACTCCTCAAAGTGCGATGGGGAGCACCTATCATACATATCTCGCCATCCTTGCAGCCCGCCTGTTGGAGCTTCCCCTTCCCGACCAGGACAGGTTAACTCGTTTTTTCGCGGAACGTCAGCAGTCGGATGGTGGCTTTGTAGAATTGCCATTTTTGCGAAAGTCGGGAACAAATCCGACTGCCGCTGCTGTGGTTGCGCTGGCGCAACTTGAACGATTGGCGGCCATCGATCTTAACCGCGTCCGTCAATTTTTTGCCTCGGTTCAAAGACCGGACGGCGGATTCGCCGCATCAGCCCATGTGGGCGAGAGCGATCTGCTGAGCACCTGTTCGGCCCTTATCAGCCTGAGTTATCTTCACGAGAAGAATCTCCCGTTTGACTGGAATCAGACGGAAAACTATTGCCTTTCTCTGGCAAATCCGTCTGGGGGATTCTTTGGCCACCATAGGGATGATCAACGCGACGTGGAATATACTTTCTACGGAATCCTCAGCCTGGCGGCCCTGCAGATGTTGAAACAGCGCGTGATCCGCTAGTGCAGCGCGGGCTGAATCAACTCTCACACAACCATCTCCACGAACTTCCACTGTTTACGTGTGGAATCGAATTTTCAGTTAACGACAGAGAGTGGACTGTGCCATGGACGATTTCTCACAGATTACCTGGGGGCCAGATTTGGAGGAAAATTGCCGCCAACTCGTACGGATGGCAGTTCGCGAAGACCTGGGAAGTGAAGGCGACATCACCACCCTGGCAATCGTTTCCGCCGATGCCTGTGGAGAGACCTTAGTTGTCAGCCGAGCCGATGGAGTCCTGGCAGGTCTTCCGGTGGTCCCTATTGTCTTTGAAGAGCTGGGAAACTCGTTGAGTTGGCAACCGCTCCTTCAGGATGGAGCCCTTGTAACCAAGGGGAGTGTCGTCGGCAGAATTTCGGGTCCGGTGCGTACGATCCTCGCCGCAGAGAGAATCATCCTGAATTTTCTGGGGAAACTGTCAGGAATAGCAACTGTCACTCGACAGTACGTAAACGAGGTGAGACACACTCGGGCGAAGATTTACGACACGAGGAAGACCACACCCGGATGGCGATTGCTCGAAAAATATGCCGTACGATGCGGCGGGGGGCGCAATCATCGTTTAGGGCTCAATGCGGCGGTGCTTATTAAAGATAATCATTTGGCCTGGTTGACGGAAGCGTGTCGCGGAGACCGCGTTCTGGCGGTCAAGCGGGCGGTGTCGCTAGCTCGGGAGTTCTGCTCTCGGTTGGCTAAACCTGTCATGGTGGAGATCGAAGTGGATGACCTGCAGCAGCTTGAGGCAGTTCTTCCCGAACGGCCGGACATCGTGCTGCTCGATAACATGAGTCCGGCGATGCTTCGAGAGGCCGTTGCACTCCGCAATAGCGTAGCGCCTGAAGTGGAGTTGGAAGCGTCTGGCGGCATCGATCTGTCCAATGTCCGCATGGTGGCGGAAACAGGTATCGAGCGAATCAGTGTGGGCGCGCTAACGCACAAGGCAGTTTGGCTCGATTTGGGATTGGATTGGCACTCTGGGTAATAGAGGAGCATGTTTGACTCCTTATTGCAAGGCGATCCGCATAGAGGGGGCAAAAATTTTCCTGGGGTACTGTTGACAGGCTGAATGGGGCGTCTTAAATTGAGTCGCGCCATCCCGGGAGGCGATCCCGTGCAAAGCCTGCGAAGTCTTCAGGCGGGTCAATCTCTGATTTTTCGGTTCTGGAGGAATGTGGGATGTCTCACCGCCAACCCAAAAACCGTTTGAACCGCCGTGATTTTGTTCGTCAGGGTTCCTCGGCGGTTGCGCTGGGCATGTTCTTAAGTAACGGGATTTTTAATCCGGCCACTGCCGAGGAAAGCTTCAAGTTGGCGATCGACGGGGGGCCGAAGGCCGTCACCGCTGAGGCTGGAAGCGGCGAACGCTGGGGAGAGCCCGAACTCCGGCAACTGCAGGAAATGCTCAACCAATCAACGTTGTTTTACTGGGGCGGGCCCCAAACCGCACTCCTCAAAAAACGCTTCCAAGAAGTTTGCCCGGTGAAGTATGTGCAGACCTGCTCCTCGGGCACGGCGGCGTTACATATTGCGGTCGCGTCAGCGGGGATCGGATTGGGAGATGAGGTCATAACGTCTCCGGTCACCGATATCGGTACCGTCATCGGCGTTATCTATCAGCAAGCCGTACCGGTGTTTGCGGACCTCGGTCCCGCGACCTTTAACCTCGATCCGGCGGACGTGGAAAGGCGAATCACGCCGCGAACTCGGGCAATCATCGCGGTGCATCTGATGGGGAATCCCTGTGACATGGAGGCTCTTCGCCAAATCGCGGACCGCCACAAATTGGTGCTCATTGAGGATTGCTGCCAGGCTTGGGGAGCCAAGTATCGTGGTAAACCGATCGGCACGATTGGGGATTTTGCCTGCTTCTCTCTTCAGAATAGTAAACACGTCACGTGCGGTGATGGCGGAGTGGTAGGCACCAACAGCGACCAATACGGTCCGAATATTCAGCGTTTTGGTGACAAGGGGTATGATCGAACCCGCGGGTTGGGGCTGGAGGTGTTCGCCACGAATTATCGGATGAGTGAACCGCAGGCAGCGGTCGCTGCCGCACAACTCACACGTCTGGAAGCAATCGCACAGAAAAGATCGCGCCTGGGAAATCTGCTGACAGAGATTATCAGCGGCTGTCCCGGCATCATACCACACCAAGTTCATCCACAAGATAGAGCGGTTTACTGGTTTTACATGTTTCGATTGAAACTGGACGAATTACGCTGCAATCGGTCACAGTTTGTTCGGGCACTCCAGGCAGAGGGCGTGCCCGCCAACGGCGGTTACATCGGTAAGCCGTTATATGGAGAACCGGTCTTCCAGAAGCATGCCTTTTTCGCGGGGCACTGGCCGGTTAAAGAAATGGGGCTGACAAAGATGGATTACACCCAGCATCGTTGCCCCGAGGCAGAAGCCATTTTAGCCACCTGTGTCCGTTTGCCAATTACAGAGTTTATGGAAGAGGATTATATTCGCCAGGTTGGTGCTGCGATACGCAAGGTGGCAAAGTATTATGCCGCTTAGAAAACGAAGAGGCATGCAATCAATACACCTGGCAATTTCCGGGAGGGTGATCGATCCGCCTTTTGCCATTAACCGCCTATCGGTGCATCTTACTAAATGGAGGACCTGCCATGTTCTTTCAAAACACAAATCGGCGGGATTTCTTGATGACATTGGGTATTCTCGGCGGGGCAGCGGTAAGTTCGAGGTTGGCAGGAGGAGAAGCCACTCAACCTTCTTCTGAACGGCTGGCGATCGAGGGAGGGGAGCCCGTTAGAAAGTCGCTTTTATCTGCCAGACCGTACGGCCCGCAATTCTATGACGATCGCGAAAAACAGGAATTGATTGAAGTTTTGGAGTCCCGGCAACCGTTCCGCTGGTGGCACGAAAAATCAAAAGTGCTCCAGTTCGAGAAGGCTTACGCGGCACACTTGGGGGTGAAATACGCTCTGGGAGTTACTTCTGGTACCACAGCGCTGGTAACGGCTATGGCAGCGCTGGAAGTGGGACCGGGCGATGAGGTAATTCTCCCGGCTTGGACGTGGTACGCTGACTATGACGCGATTGTTCTCGCGGGTGGGTTGCCGGTATTTGCGGAAGTGGACGAGTCGTTCAATATTGACCCCACGGATATTGAATCCAAGATCACGCCCCAAACCAAGGCAATCATCGTATGTCACCTGCAGGGAACACCAGCAGATCTCGAGCCGATTATGGATATCGCGAAAAAATATGGCCTGCGGGTGCTGGAGGATTTTGCACAATGTGTGGGTGGTAAATATAAAGGCCGATATGTCGGGACGCTCGGAGATATCGGCATCAATAGCTTCCAGTTGAGCAAAACGATCACGTCCGGAGAAGGAGGGGCTGTTGTCACCAATGACGTGGTGCTCTTCGAGCGATCACTTCGTTTCCACGACGTGGGGTCCCTTCGATCCCCCTACCAGGAAATGTTGAAGGGAGGAATCGTCGCACCGTATGCGTCCTGTAACTTCCGAATGAGTGAGTTTACAGGAGCGGTGCTCAAGGCCCAACTCGAAAAACTGGAAACAATTTGCTCTCGACTGAGACAGAATGCCCGCTTTGTTCGCGAGAACATCGCGGACCTTCCGGGAATCAAGCTCCGCAAGTCGCCCGACATCGAGGGGGATATTGGATACGCCGTCTATATCGATTTGGGGAATCGCCAGAATCGGGACCGATTCCTCCGGGCGTTGCGTGCGGAAGGTATTGCCGCGGTGGGTCCAGTGGGTTCTGTCATCCTACCGACCGACCGTCGCATCGAGGCTAAGGCGACTGTTCACCGTGAGTGGCCGTCTTTCAGGACCAAGCGAGCGGGGGAGCTTCGCTACGGTGCAGAGTGCTGCCCCAAGACGATTGATATTATCAATCGTTTCGGTGGCGTGATTATCGACCCGAATTTTACGGAAGACGACTTGAAAGACATTGTGAAAGCTATCCGTAAGGTCTATTTGGCGATGAGGCAGGCGTAATCCGTTGGAAACAACATCAGAGAGTATTCCCGAGGTTCAGCAGGTAAAAGTATAACAGGACAAAAGGAGTTAGTATGTCGAAACTTTCGCGCCGTCAATTGCTTAAAAAGTCTGCCTTCGTTGTTGGGTCAGGGCTTGTTTTGGGGATGGTGGGTGGCTGTCCCAAGAAGAGTGAAGTCCCCGTTCCAGAGGTTATCCCCAGCTCCGCCCAGGGGGCGAACGAGCGGATCGGTGTGGGCATCATTGGATGTGGCCGACGCAACGGACAGCTTGTCATCGGAAAGGGAGGCCAGGGAAAGCCCCCCAAGGAAGCAACAATCGTTGCGGTGGCAGATGTCAATTTAAAAAGAGCTCATCAGTGGGGCGAAAAATACAAATGCCCGGCGTTTCAGGACTATCGAAAACTGCTGGAATTAAAGCAAGTGGAAGTGGTTTTCTATGCCACGCCCGAGCATTCCCATTTTCTTCCCTGCATTCACGCCTGCCAGGCCGGGAAAGATATTTACGGTGAACAACCACTGAGCCATACGATTCGTGAAGGCCAGGCAATGGTTCAGGCCGTGCGGAAATACAAGCGGGTCTTCCAGGTGGGGGAACAGCAGCGGTCTGATCCTAAGACACGCCATGCGGTGGAGCTTATTCTCAATGGGCGGATCGGAAAGGTTCACACGGTCATTGGTTATAACTATCCGAGCCCGTGGGACGCCCAGTTTCCTGCGGAAGACGTTCCCCCCGACCTGGATTGGGATCACTGGTGTGGCCAAAACGAACTCATCCCCTTCAATATCAATATCTACCTCTCGCGAATCCCCTACAATCGTGAAAACTATCCCGCGGAGGCAGCAGAAAAGGCGGCCGTGGGACCAGGATGGATGTCTCTGCGCCCGTATTCTGGCGGCGAACTAGTCAACTGGGGATGCCACGGCCTGAGCATGGTTCTCTGGGGATTGGGAATGGATCATTCCGGACCCGTTGAGATTTGGGTTGAACCACCCCAAAAACTTGAAAAACTTGTTTATACAAAGCCTGAAGATCGAAAACGTGGCGATACTCTGATGAGTCAGAGTATCATTCACTATCGGTTCCCCAACGATGTCATTTTGAAGTTGGAAGGCACAGACGAGCGGCTGGGCGGGGGTGGAACATTCATCGGCGATAAGGGAAAAATCACCATCTTCCGGGGGGGATATGAATGTGATCCTCCAGACCTGGATAAAGATCCTCTGCCGTCGAACGCGGTTCGGGTCTATGAAAGCAACAACCATATGGAGAATTTCTTTGAATGCGTCAAGACTCGTAAAGATCCGATCGCCAATGTGGAAGTGGCCCATCGAATTGCCACACTGTGCCATCTGGGGAATATTGCCAGATGGCTGGGCCGTCGTCTGAAATGGGATCCGGAAAAAGAGATCTTTCCTGGCGACGACGAAGCAAACCAGTATTTGGATTGTCCCAAACGAAAAGGCTACGAAATCCCGGAACAGATTTAACAGGCAATTTCAGCGACCGTTGGAATATAGTGTCGTGCAGGAAATATTTCGACAACATATTCTGGATGTCGTAGGTGATATTCGATGAGACAGCTCACCAAAGCGATACAACCGGTCGGGTGGGTGGCCTATCTGGTGGCCATTGCGACGCTGGCAGGCTGTTCCCGTTCGGCACCACCAGGAAAAGAGGCCGGAGTAGCAAAAGCGGAAAGTTCGGAAAGCACACCGTCGGCGGCGAGTGCATCAACGAGTGCGCTGCTTTCCGAACATCGCATCCTCGAACATATCCGCATCTCGGAAGCGGGGCCCGCGTGGTCGGTGACCCGCACCGAGGGTTGCCCCCTGGTATTCACGCGGCAGGTTTTTGGCCCGCCGGACGGAGATGATCAATCACAAATGGTTGGCGCCTGGCAGCGATTGACTTCTGTTTTGACGAAAGCTCATTGTAACGTCGATCGGATAGTTCGGCTCAATGTCGTTGCAACGACAGAAGAAACGCTGGCCACGGCGTTTCAATTTCTTGCTAAAGTATTTCGCCCGGGGCTTGAGCCAGCAGTGACGTATGTTGTAAGCCCGCTACCGCTCAAGGGCGTCAAAATTGGGCTAGACGCGGTCGCTGTGCCTGGAGAAGACGTCGATGCGGTTAACCGCTGGGAAGCCGAGAGTCCAGATGGCCTGAATCGCACTGATGCGGCCGTCACTCCGGCGGGAGGACTTGTCTTCTTCAGCGGGCAACCGGATAAAAGTCCCCTGCCCCAGGCGGCGGCAAATGCTCTCCGCGGCTTATTGGAAACTGCCCAGGCACTGCAACTTTCGGCAGGCGACATACTTCAGCTTCGGGTGTTCGTCCAGCCAGCGACCGAGGCTGCCCAAGTTTTTCATGAGATCGAGAAGGCATTCTCGGGAAAAGCCATTCCGCCGGTGGTTTATACGGAGTGGATCGCATCCGCTCCGGTGGAGATCGAAATGGTAGCACGGCTGCCCGAAAAAGCCGTAGAGGGATCTGCTCCATTGCGGTTTTACAATCCTCCTGGAGTGAAGCCCTCGCCAACTTTTACTCGCGTCGTGCTTGTCCAAACGGATCGCCTGGTTTTTCTGCCCGGTCTCGTTTCCCGGGAAGCGGGGCCAGCGGATGCCCAGGCGGCTAACATTTTCAAGCAACTGGGCGACCTTCTTGGGGCCCAGGGAAGTGACTGGCGGCACCTCGCGAAAGCAACCTACTTTGTCACGGACAAGGACGCGAGTTCCGCCATCGATGCAATCCGGCCGAAGTTCTTTGCGCCCGATCGCCCACCGGCGGCCTCGAAAGTGACCGTGCACGGCGTCGGTTGGAAAGACCGATCGCTGAGCGTTGATATGATCGCTGTGCCGGTGGGCCCGTAAATGTGGATGACGCGCCATCGCGCGCGTCGCGGGGCAAGCAGTCATCCGGAAGTACGCAATCAGGGTAGCTCTTTTTCAGCCGGGTGTGTCCAGGTAGGGATCCTGGCCCATCTGTCGCTGCATCTTTTTGCGTTCCCGCTCGAAATGCATGAGGGCACGCCGCTCGCGGAAGTGTCGCCGCTCGATAATTTTCTGGGCTTTGCGGAAAATCGGGGCATATTCGTTGAATAGTCCCGGCCGGCTCTTGCCGATTTCTGCATATTTTTTGGCCTTTTTCGCGCCGAACGCCTTGAGCAGCAGTTCATCGTCGAGCGCGAGGAACTGTCGGAACGTGCCGGGATCTCCCTGTCGGCCGCAGCGACCGCGGAGTTGCCAATCGATGCGGGCGGCATCGTGCATCTCCGTGCAAATGACATGGAGACCGCCGAGTTCCGCAACACCGGGACCAAGACGGATATCGGTGCCGCGTCCTGCCATGTTTGTAGAGACCGTGACCCGCCCCTTCTGTCCCGCCTGAGCCACAATTTTGGCCTCCTCTTCAATGTGGTGGGCATTAAGAACCTGATGTTCGATACCCCTCTCTGTAAGCAAACGGGACAGATATTCAGATTTGTCAATCGAGCGAGTTCCCACCAGCACCGGGCGCCCCTGTGCGTGCATTTCGCAGATTTCGTCGACCACGGCCTGCCATTTCGCCTCCTGAGTCCCGAAGACAAGATCCGGTAGCCGCTTGCGAATGACGGGGCGATTGGTGGGAATCACGATCACCGGACACTTGTAGATCTTGCGGAGTTCCCACGCCGAGTCTCGGGCAGTCCCCGTCATTCCTGCCAAATGTCGGTAACGGAGGAAAAAGTCCTGAATGGTAATCCGCGCTGCCTGCCCCGTCGCGACTGTTACCTCCACCCCCTCTTTGGCCTCCACTGCCTGGTGAATACCGTCCCGCCACTTTCGTCCCTCGGCGAGGCGACCCGTAAATTCGTCCACGATCACGATCTCGCCATCTTTTACCACATATTCGCGGTCGCGAATGAAATCCCGTGCGACCTTGATGGCCCGTTCTATGTATTCGTAGATATGAAACATTCCCACCGACGCCATGACTTCGGGCTTCGGGAGTGCTCGCGCCTTCCGCCGCCCTTCCCGGGTCAGCTCCACTGTTTTTTTCTCGTGATCGTACTCGTAATCCACGTCCTCGATGAACTGGTCAGCCACTTTGGCAGCCCACTTGTAACACTCAACGGCCAGCTTCTCCTCCTCGGTGGGGAGGGCACTGATGATGAGCGGCGTGCGGGCCTCGTCAATGAGAATGCTGTCGGCCTCGTCCACAAGGGCGAAAAATGGTTCGCGCTGAACCGGCTTTTCGCCGGATTCCGTTCCGTTGTCGCCGAGCATTGCCCCAATGACGTCTGTTTGACCCTCACGGATGCGTCGTAAAAGAAGTCGATCGCGGAGAAAGTCGAAGCCGAACTCTTTGGCGGTTCCGTAGGTCACGTCGGCGGCGTAGGCCTTGCGCCTTTCGTTTTGGGACATCTGTGTTTGGATCACGCCGACCGTTAGGCCGAGCAATTCATAAATGGGGCCCATCCATTCGGCGTCACGTTTGGCCAAATAATCATTAACCGTGGCCAGGTGACACCCGCGCCCCGCCAGGGCGTAGAGGTACATTGGAAGTGTTGCCGTGAGCGTCTTTCCCTCTCCGGTCTGCATCTCCACGATGGCGTGGTGAAACATCGCGATGCCACCGAGGATTTGCACGTCGAAATGCCGCATATTGAGTTTTCGCCGCCCGGCTTCTCTTACCAGGGCATACGCTTCCACCAGGAGTCGCGATAGCGGTTCGCCACTCCGTGCCCGATACCGCAGGGCGAGACTTCTCTTGCGAATATCAGAATCCGAAAGTTTCTGGAGTTCCGGTTCCAGGGCGGAAATTTTTTGGAGGAGCGGTTTCCAGCGGGCAATCCATACGCTGGAGGGAATCGGAAGTGTTGCTGCAAGCGAACCTACCATGGGGTAAGTCTTCTCTCCCGGAACGAAGGATTTTAGTCAGCACGAAGTTGCAAAACTAGTATCTGAATACGGGTGGGACTCATGAAGAATTATAAGCCGTCGGAACCTTGCGACAGGACTGCGCTGGTTCTCTAAGCCGACGGTGCGCGGGATTTTAACGATCGCACCAGCGATGAACGGCCATCCGGGGAGGGTGATGATCCCTAAATCTACAGTTTTGTGCCGGATTCCCCATCCATGGCGCCGGCATACAACTTACACGCTAGACTTGTAACAGAAGGTGGATGAAGTGCGTTTTTTGAGAGACATCACTAGCCTGGGTAAACGCGGACGTCCCGGAGAGAGTGAGTGAAACGATAGCCAATCGAGGCCGCCCAACATGCCCCCCGCTATGAAAAATATTCGAAAAAAGCTTTTCGTCGATCCACAGGTTCAAGGACAGCTCGTCTGGCGCGTCTGCCTCTACTGGCTGATGTGCCTTCTAACAGTCACGTTTATGGTGGTTTGTTACCGGATCATCACGGGGCCGGCGCGACCTTTTACCTGGCACATCCAGGAGTTGAGCGTCTATTTGGGGCCTGCGCTCGTCGCTTCGTTGATCATTCTGCCGGTGGTGGTTGTCGATGTTATTCGCGTCAGCAATCGCTTTGCCGGTCCGCTTATTCGGCTTCGGCGTTCGCTTCGGGCTCTGGCAAAAGGCGAGTCTGTCGAACCCATTCGCTTCCGCCAAAACGACTTTTGGCAAGATTTTGCCGAAGAGTTTAATGCGTTGTTGGAAAGGGTCAAAACATTGGAGAATAAACAGAGCTCCGAGGACGCCCTTTCTCGCGAATCACACTCGGAAAACGAGGCTTCTCCTACCACCTCCTTGAACCTGTTCGCTAACCAGGACATGAGCGAGGAACCCACATCTCTTCCGCAGCCTTCTCATTTTGGCTGATCTTCGGCTGCCCATTTGTTAGACCTTGGAAGCTGCGGGCTTGGTCGGCATCCTGCGGGCTCATATAATAAACCGGGCACACAAAAAGGCGGCAAAAACACCGGAGATGAGGCTGCGCAGACGCTTGCCGCCGCAATGAAGGAGACTTCCTGGAATGTCTGCGCGTCCTGAGATTATCCAACTCAGTGTGTTCGTCGCGATTCTCGGTTGGGTGGCGATACCTCTTCATGCGGCCGACAATTGGCACCCAACTCGTCCAGGGATGGACCGTCGTTTGCCAAGGACGACCGTGGAAGGCGATCACGTTCCTCCCCGGTGCCAAAGCAGGCATGCATTCCCAGGGGTCGGTGGACAGCGCTCCTTGGCATCGGTTGGATCAGCCCAGTCGCTGATCGTGTTGTCGTACGGACCCCATCCGTCTGGATGTTACAGCGGTGTTTTCTATTGGGCCAATCCACCTGTGTGCAGCCATTGCGATGTACCGGCTCCGTGGTGTGATTGTGCATGCCTTCCTTGTGCTTTCTGTCCACCCGTTTTTGTAGTACCACCGGTCATCTATTATGACCCCGCGGCTCCCATTCTGCGGGATCTGGGCGTCGTGCGTTCGGCCGTGCCGAGGCCGATGCTGAATGGTCCGCTGGGCGAATCACCGGACCTGCCAGGTTTTAACGAGCGATACAGCGAGGTGGTGACCCCCAATTCTGGTCTTCAAGACCTTGGGCAGCGCCAACAATCTGAGCGGCCTCCTACCCCGTCCTTTGTTCGTGCCACAAACCCCCGGCAACATCAGCTGGCTCAGCGATTCATCGGGTTTGGAGATAAACTGTTTCGGGAAGGACAGTATCGAGCGGCTTACTTTCAGTACCGGGAGGCGGAAAAGGCTGCTCCAGACGTGGCAGACACGTACTTCCGTCAGGCTTTTGCCCTAATTGCAACGCGGCAGTATTCGATGGCCTTCGAGGCATTCCAAAAGGGGCTGTCACTGGATGGAGAGTGGCCGACACGTGGTTTTCAGGTGGCAATGCTCTACGGAGAGCGGGACCTTGATGCAAAGCATCATCGTGCCGAGCTGGCAGAGGCCCTTCAACAAAACCCTGCACATCCGGAACTTCTCTTCCTGTTAGCCGTCCATCTTTATTGTGACGATCGAGTGGCCGAGGCCAGGGAGTTCTTCCGGCAGGCGCGAACGGCGTCATCCGTGGCACCGTTGGTGAGCTTGTTTCCGGCGGTGGACTGAATGGGAAAACCGCCATTTCACGACCGTGCGTTACCGCCCTGCGAGAAAGTTCCGCGGAGAAAGCACGGTTCATCCGATGCAGGGTGAGCCTGAGAAGGACGAGCAATCCTCCCCAAAATCAGGACGTCGGCATTTGGCCCGGCGAGAAATAGTAGTTGCGTCGGACAGGAAAACTATTCCCCGCTACTTTCCCCAGCAAGCTGGACGGAGACTATTTCCCGCGGGGGATCATAATGGCCGGAACCTGCCTCTGCGGCAGGTCTTTTAGCCGGTACAAAAACCAAGCCTGCGACGATGAGCGCCATGCCTACAAACAAGATGGGAATACCCCAGTAAATGAGATTCGATTCGGACAGGGTGATTCCCCATCCGACAACCGTCCCACCGCAAACCGCGCTGCCAAGTCCAAGAAGAAACACAGTCCACCGGTGATCAATTCCTTCGACGTTCTTTCCCGGCTCGGGCGAAGAAGGAGCCTCCTTCCGCAGGGCTGCGCCATCAAGTTTGGCGTGGGGGCCGTCAATTCGTAGCACCTGCGTCGTTGGCGTTCGATAAATCAGATTGCCCAGTGTGGCGAGCTTGAATTCGGCAGTCGCCAGTTCCTCGTCAATTCGCCACAGGGCCATCCGATCGTTATTCTCCGGGCCGAGATTGCCATCCAAATGGCTACCATTTTTGCGCAAACCCGCTTCGTGGGATAGCGGGCTGCCTGTGGATGAAAGGGCCTTTTCAGCTGTGAATTCTTGACCGATTTGCAGCATTTGCAAGCGCAGAGACCTGCCAGCGGGTTACATTAAGCCGAATGCGATTACACAATAAGGCCCACACTAGCCCTTACTTGATATCGGGCTAAATCTGGGCGCACTTTGCAAAATTTGCCGGCTTTTCCGCCTGTTACGGCACCGAGAGGGGCTACAGGCCTCCTCCGAGAATGTCTGGCCGCTGAGGCACCTCCTGAAGGGTATGCCAGCACAGGTCCTTTAGACTACTGAGAAAACACGCCCTTGTCATCTTCTATGCCCTTAAGCCGAGCACTCGTTACACCCGGCAGGGACAGAAGGGCACACTGATACCGTCAAGCGAGTTCCGCCTGCTTTTTCCGCAGGAAGGTCACCTCCTGGGAGACCGTCTTGATGGCCTCTTCCGCCGTAAGCCGTCCCAGCATTTCGTTCTCGATGCAGAGATCGTTGCTGTAATTGGCCTTTTTCAGAATGGCCAGGACCTTTCCGAAGTCGATGTCTCCCTGGTAAATCGGGCAATGGTACTTGGAATACTCCCAGCCCATTGGACGCTGTTTCTCCCGTTCTTCGGCAGGGTAATTGATGCTTTTGCAATGAGTGTGAAAGACACGGGGCGCGAAGTGCTCATAGATTTCATAGAGGCGGCTGAGCGGATGGCCATACCAGTAGAAATTGCCTGTATCGAGCGTCAGTCCCAGTCGCGGCGAACCAACCTGGCTGAGAAGGGCATCGAGAAACTCAGGATTGTTGGTGGTGTTCCCGTGATTCTCAATGGCAAAACGAATTCCCGTCTTCTCGGTGGCTGCCATCACCTTGCGAAGTATTTCAACAGCAAAGGTCAGAAATTCTTCACGGGGTATTTTCCGCGGAACTACGTCAATCCGAATGGCCGGGACCCCCAGGTCCTGGGCCGCTTCGGCCACACGGGTACACCATTCCACTTCAAATTCAGGGCGTTCATCGAAGCGATTGTGCATGCAGAACGCCGTGATTCTCTTGCCCGCCTTTTCCAGAGCGGCACGGAGGCGGCTCCGGTCCTCCGGTGTCCCCACGCTAAAGGGAGAATCCCCTCCGTACAGATTTGGCAAAACGCACTCATCGGTGATGTCCGACTCAACGCCGTCGACGCCGTAGAGCGTCATCGCGCTCCAGCAATCGGCAGCGCCAGAGCGCCGTAACATGGCATCGCGGCAGGTGACAGGCCAGAGGGGTGGTTTTTCCTGCACCGCCTCCACGGCCGCGGCGAAAACGCGTCCGGGCCGATGAAAGAGGGTTGCCGTTCCCACCGTGAGTGAAACTCCAAAACTGAGAAAGTGCCGCCGTTTGATGGGTGTGTTGTCGCGCAGTTGTGAGATGGACATGTCAGTGCTCCCTAGGCGATCGTAAAACAAACCAGTTCCGTGCACATCGAAAAAAAAGAGTCATTGCAGATGATACTCCATTCCAGTGAGACTTTCAAACGTGGCTCAGCACACAGAAATGTAGTCTGTGGGTGGCCCTTTAAAGGTGTGCCAGATTGCATCCGTGAGTTGAGATGCAAGGCACTTTCGAACGGTAGACTGGCTGGATGGAGGCCGTCGTGCGGTAAATCCACGGGGGGAGTTTTGGCGAAAGGCAAGTGGAGTGGCTGACCTATCCCTGCGTTGGCAAAAACTGCCGTGGGCGCGAAATGGTGTAGGGGCAATTCATGAATTGCCCCTCCCGTCTTACCGGCAGATGAACTGAAGAGTTGGAGCCCGGCCGGTGAAATGGATTTTTCAAGCTCCGAAAGTGGAACTGGCAAGGGGTTCCCCTTAGGGTTGAATCTCGCACCCACGCGCGCCCTGTGGAAATCCGCGTATTCGTGGGCAAAGGAAAAGTGGGGCTGAGTCAGGTGGAGTGGTTCTTGCTCTTGCGTGATCCGATGGCCTATAATCGGAAGTTCGACCGAGTAGATCGTTGGAACGCCCGACGCGAAGGACACGGCCGGTGTTCGCTGGTCTCATGGCTATCGCTGGATTTTGTTGGAGAGGAGGTCAGTCCTGTGGTTAAAGGCCGGTATTTGTTTACCAGTGAATCTGTGAGCATGGGGCATCCCGACAAATTGGCGGATCAAATTTCAGACGGGATCCTGGATGCCCTTATAGCAGAAGATCCCAAAAGCCGCGTCGCTTGTGAAACGCTCGTTGCCACGGGACTTGCCATGGTGGCAGGCGAGATCACCACAAAAGCGGCCGTCAATTATGCAGATATCGTGCGAAATGTCATTCGAGAGGTGGGCTACACCAGCGACAGCATGGGGTTCAATTACGAAACGTGTGCCGTGCTGGTGTCGCTGCGGCGGCAGAGCCCGGACATTGCCATGGGTGTAGACCCGGATGCCTCGCGTGGCAAACCAATTGGGGCCGGTGATCAGGGCATGATGTTCGGCTACGCGATCAATCATACTCCGGAGTTCATGCCGCTGCCCATCTCGCTGGCCCATCGCATCCTGGATCGCTTAACGACTCTGCGACAGCAGAAGGTAGTGGATTGGCTGCGACCAGACAGCAAGAGCCAGGTAACGATTGAATTCGATGGCCCCACGCCTGTCCGAGTGGATACCGTGGTTGTTTCCACCCAGCATGCGCCCGAGGTGACCCAGAAAGAAATTCGGGAATTTGTGATCGAAAAGGTAGTGGAGCCTATTTTGCCGCGCGAATTGGTGAATGGGGAAATCAAATACTTCATTAACCCCACAGGCAAGTTTGTAACCGGCGGTCCCCACGGCGATACCGGCGTGACGGGCAGAAAGATCATTGTAGATACCTACGGCGGTTGGGCTCGGCACGGGGGTGGAGCTTTCAGTGGCAAAGACCCAACCAAGGTGGACCGCAGTGCAGCGTACATGGCCCGTCATATTGCTAAGAACATTGTAGCCGCTGGACTGGCCGAGCGATGCGAGGTCCAGCTTGCTTATGCCATCGGAGTGGCTGATCCGGTCAGCATTTATGTGGATACGGATGGCACGGGCAAGGTGGAAGAAGCCCTTCTGTGCCAGGCGATTCGGGACGTCTTCCCGTTGACGCCGGGAGGCATTATCGACTATCTGGACTTGCTCCGCCCCATTTATCGTAAGACTGCCGCTGGCGGACACTTCGGACGCGAGCTTCCCGAATTCACGTGGGAGAAGACCCACCGCACGGCGGACCTCCTCGACGCTGTCGGTCATGTCTCCGTCAAATGACTGGTTCATGCGGCAGTCGCAACCGCCTCCTGAGGTTTCTCTGACATCCACAACCGAGCCCCAACGGCCTACCGAACAGCGAGTTACCACGGTCGGAAAAGGCCAAGCGGCACCAGTTTTGCTTTCATCTGTGACTGAAGGCATGCTGACCGCCCTTGAGGGGGGAAGCGTGACGCTGGCCGCGGCCTGTGGTGTTTTGGCTGTCATAGTGTTTTCGGGTATTGTGTGGTTGGGGCACAGCTCACCTGTCTCCGGCATCGCGGAGGTATTCCTTCTTGTGCTTGTCCTCCTGGCAGCTGGCCACTATTTTCTGTGGACGGCGGTCGAGAGGGCGATCCCCTGCCGCCGCAAAAGTCCCCTGGTGGTCGGTGGCGCGCTGGTCCTCTCGACAGGAGCGGCCCTGGCCGGTGCTCTCGTACTGTTCCTGCGCGGTTTGACGGCGGAAAGTTACCGCGAATGGTGGGGCATGCTAGTCGTGCTTATTCTCGTCACCTTAACTGCCGTGTACATCAGAAACATTTTTAATCCGGCAAGAAATGCCCGCTCCCTGATTGCAAACATGTCCCGAACGTGGGCAGCTTTTTGCCAACCACGGCCGATTTTCTCCCCCAGGACGTTGTGGAGGCAACAGAGTGTGTCTTGCTGGCGGTCGGTCGATGGAGATGTCGCCGTCGTGGCTGCGGTTATCGGCGGCATCCCGTTTTCACTCCTGCGGAGAGGTAGCAAAAGACGGCAGGCCTCTGATTTCCCAGGCGGTAGGTGGCCCAAAAGAGGGATACGAGCTAGGGCGAAGGTGGGCGTCCTCTTCAAAGCGTGGAGAGCAATTGGCCGGGAGGAGGAAAGATGGGTTTCCGATCACTTTGTTGGGCTGGAGAATGGTGAGCGTGTGCGTGTTGTCCATTGCGAGTTTAGCCCCCCGTTTGACCATCTTCCCCAGGTCATTGCTCGAGTTGTTCGCCCCGATGGTCTCCGGGCACGCGTACTGCGAAGTTACCCCTACGGAGCGCGAATTGAACTTCGACGCAGTGTTCCCGGACCAGCCTTGACGGTGCATCTCCGGGTGCGAGCATCGGCCCAGCGCCGGATATGGCAAAAAGTGTAATTTTTGTCCAGCAAGGGCCGTCCTGATTTCTGTCGCCGTAGGGTTGCTAATTTCATGGAGGCGGTGCGCGCGGAAAGAGGCGGCACATTGTATAATGGGTCGGGCTCGAATTTGACGTGGAGTACCATCGGCTCATCGCTATTACGGTGGGGAGGTATCCAATGAACCGCGCGGCATTTGCACTGAGCGTCCTCGTCTTTGGGGTGTTCGTGGTCAGCCCGGGACTGTCGAGTCAACAGGCCGTCGCTGGGGCTCCGGTGACGGAACGACCGAACATTATCGTTATTCTGGCCGACGACCTGGGGTATGAAACAATTGGTGCCAATGGCGGGACGTCTTACCGCACTCCACGATTGGACTCACTAGCCGCCACGGGCGTCCGTTTCGAGCGCTGCTACGTTCAGCCGCTGTGCACGCCAACCCGTGTCCAGCTGATGACGGGCCAGTCCAATGCCCGAAATTATCTCCGGTTCGGAGTCATCGATCCGAACGTCACCACGTTTGCTCATCTTTTCGAACGGGCTGGATACGCGACCGGGATCGTTGGCAAATGGCAATTGGGCCGCGAGCCGGACCTGCCTCGACGGCTGGGCTTTCAGGAATATTACCTCTGGCAGCACACCCGACGTCCCCCACGTTATGCCAACCCTGGTCTGGAGATCATGGGGGTGGAACGGGACTATTCCAACGGTGAGTATGGGCCGGACCTGCTCCACCAGTTCGCGTGTGATTTTATCACACGTCATAAAGCCCAACCATTTTTGCTCTACTATCCCCTGACCCTCACTCATGCCCCGTATCAGCCGACCCCCGACAGTCCGGATTGGGATCCACGTGCAGTAGGCGAAAATGTGAACCAGCATCCCCGCCACTTTGGAGAGATGGTCGAGTACATGGATAAGTTGATCGGGAAGCTGGTGGATCACTTGGAATCCCTGGGCCTGCGGGACCGTACGCTCATCATCTTCTTGGGCGATAACGGAACCGGTAAAGGCATCCGCTCCAAAATGGGTGACCGCGAGATTGTGGGTGGCAAGGGGCAAACCACCGATGCCGGGATGCACGTGCCGTTGATTGTCAACGGACCGGGGTTAATTCAATCAGGTAAGGTGTGTGGTGATCTTATTGATAGCACAGATATTTTCCCCACAATTTGCGAGGCTGCCGGGATCACACTTCCTGCTGATCTCGTTTTAGATGGGCAAAGCTTCTGGCCTCAGTTGTGCGGCAAGCCGGCAAAGCCGCGGGAATGGATCTACTGTTGGTATTCGCCACGGCAGAATAATAACCTCGCCGCAACGGAGTTTGCGTTCAATAAACAGTTTAAACTTTACAAAGACGGGCGTTTCTTTGATATTATCAATGATCCCGAGGAAAAATCGCCGTTAGACGTCAATACGCTGACTGGGGAGGCCGCCCGGTCCTATCAGGTGCTACTCTCCGTTCTGAAACGCCATGAAGGAATCCGTCCACCCGACTTGGACGAGAAGGTGAAGGCGCAGTTTTCTACGCCAGACAGCACGACACCACAAGCGCGCCGGGGACAGCGGAAAGCGCGTCAGAGCGGGGTGGTGGAATGAATAACCACAGGTGTCATTGAACATAAGAATAGATAAGAATGGAACTGTCGTTAATAGTAGACGGAATAACCGGGCGCAGGTTCAAATACATAGCGATTGGTATTACAGAAGCTTTTTAATGGCGGTAAACCTCTGCTGTTTGCATGACCAACAGTCGCGGTTTGTTGAGATTTTTCGGAAAAGTCGTTTTGAGACCAGTTTGGGGAGGATGCTAAAATGACAGCGCGACTTGAACAATTTGCCGAGCAACGACCGAATGCGAAGGGTCAACCTTGCCCGAGCTGGCAAGTCAGGTGGATCGCTCTGTTGGCCGTTTTCACCTGCTCTGTCGTGACAACGGGATGGACCGCGGCGGAAGCTCCACGACGGCCGAACGTTCTCATTATCACGACGGATCAGCAGCGTGTGGATGCTGCGAGCGTGGTGGGCAATCCGTGGTTAAAAACGCCCAACCTTGATCGCCTCGCTTCTCAGGGCGTGTATTTCACCAAGTCTTATTGCTCCTACCCATTGTGCAGCCCTTCTCGTGCGAGCCTTCACACCGGGCGATTTCCTCACGAGATGGGCGTTGACCACAACAATATGGCGATTCGTCCGGGGATTCCGGTTTCAGGTGAGTTGTTCCGTGATGCTGGATATGAGGCCGCGTATGCAGGAAAGTGGCACTGTCCGGCGGTGTATCCCACGGAAGGGATTCCTGGTTTTCAGGTATTGAATCGGACAACACGCCAGGGAAAACTGGCCCGGGACGTGGACGCGGCCACGATCGAAGCCGCCATCGACTTTCTTAAACAACCACGCCAGAAGCCATTCTATCTGGTGGTTTCCTTGATCAACCCACATGACATCTGTCTCCCAGCGGGCGAGGCGAGTCCACTCCTGGAACAGATTTGGCAAAGGTACGGTCCGACAGCGGGAATCGAACTGCCACCTCTTCCGCCGAATTTTAAGCTTGCTGACAACGAACCGGCATGGCTGGGACAACGGCGCCCCAAGCATCCCGATTGGGACGAATCGCAGTGGCGGCGGTACATTTATGCCTATTATCGGATGGTAGAAGACGTAGACGCTCAGATCGGCCAGCTTCTCGATGCCGTCAAGGAAATTGGTGCACAGAACAATACACTGATTGTTTTCACCAGCGACCATGGAGAGGGGCTCGGTTGCCATCAATGGACAGGAAAAATGATGTTCTTTGATGCCGAGGCGGCAGTACCGCTTATTGTAAGTTGGGAAGGAGTGACTCCGACACGCATCGATCGGGAACACCTTGTCTCCACCGTGGACGTGCTACCCACAATTTGTGATTATGCGGGCATCAAACCACCCTCCGATGTACGTGGCCAAAGCCTTCGTCCTATTATTGAGAATCCGGGTGCCCCGTGGCGGGGCTTTGTGGTTTCTGAAATTGCCCACACACCTGCCCTGGGGCGGAGTTTCATGGTGCGAACAGCGCGGTACAAGTACATCCGCCTAGCCCAGGCTAACAGTGAGCCGGTGGAGCTTCTCTTTGACATGGAGGGCGATCCAGCGGAGCTAAACAATCTGGCAGGCAAGACGGACATGCGTCCGGTGTTGGAAGAGCACCGCCGGATTCTCGAACAGTGGCGGGAAGCCACAGGTGAAAAGTCCAATCCAGTGCAGCCTTCGCCCAAGCCTGCTCGCCCACAGAAACAGCGGGCAAAAAAGGCCACCTGAACATGAAAAAGAAGCCCAGGGCAAGGCTTTGGGATCGCGCGCCACCAGATGGCTCGGGATGTTATTCTGCGTTCGTTCTGCCGCCTATCCTAACCATTCTCGCGGAAGTGTAAAGCGTCTCCCCGAGAAGGGACTTCAATCGTATTTGCATCGAGGACGGGTTTCGATTGACGGTAATAAGGAGATAATTGTGCTCGCTGGCGACGAACTCCGACGCCGGGTCGGGGTATCGGTCACCCTTTCCCTGAAGAGAGGTATTGAAATATGCCACTCCGTCTTTCAACGCACATTCGCCAAAGTGGCCAAACCCCGAGATGACGGCCGTGTTTTTCTGGAAGAGCCGCTCCCAAATGCCACCATACTGATTCCGCATAGCGGCGTTTTGCTCATTGTGGAGGGTGATCAGGAAAGGCATCGTGTTTTCCGTGACAATCTTCTTGTACCACTGAAATTGCTCAGAATCTGGCCCAAAATCGTGGCAGGACTGCCAGGTAGTGCCCCGGTCACTGATATGGTTGAGGTCCAGTCCCACCAGGCATAATCCGCTCTGGGGAAGGGTGAAGTGCCAGTACCAGCCGGCATCGGGCAGGGCGAAAACACGTCGGAACGCCCGTGCCTCGATGTCATACACAGGATTCTCCGGCGGCTTCCCCATACGTGGGCGGATTTCCCGGTCATGGTTACCCAACACGGGCAGGATCGGCACCCGACGGAAAAGTTCTGGATACTGCCGAATCAGTCGAAGAAACGGTTCCACGCACTCCGTGCGGCCCTCCCCACACACCGAGTGAAGATTATCCACATGGTCCCCTGCCGTAAGGAGAAGATGAGGTTTGTCCGCCAGAATAGCACTTAGATCGGGGCGGCTCTGCCAGTTGGCTACTACTGCGATTCTCAAACCATCGGCAGGATAGCCCGGAAAAAACACCTCAGTCGTTGCCGATCCGCTGAGAATGCGAATCGAACAGGGACGGGTGGAATCGGAGAGCGGTATCTGCAGGCGATGCCATGTGGTGGGCTGAGAATCCTGAATTTCCCGCCAAACCGCGCCATCCTGGTAGGCCACACGGCTCGATTCCGGATTATCCGTGATCCACGAGAGAGTCAATTCCTCCGGCAGCGGCCGTGTGTGGCCCATCCATACCGCCGTGACTTCGCACCAACCTTTTACGCCCGGGACGTTCGCCATCAGCATGCCCAGCGCGCTTGCTAAGATCGCTTTGAAAACGTGAACAACGGGACCGCGTGATTCCATCCGATATTCCTCCTTCAGGGATTGTGCCCGGAAACTTCTTCAGGACGTCAACATTGCTCGACGTGCTTCTCGATCAATGAAAACCGGTGCCGTGCAGCGCAGCGACACGGGAACGGGTCATGTCCACGTTTCCTCGGCCGTCGGAAAGGCACGTAAACCTCGGTAAACCGTGTGCCGCAGTGAAATTTTACCTGGAGGGACTTGCCTGCGACGACCAGATATTCAGTTTGGGCGATCCATTTCATTGTTCGCGCGTTACCTGCTTCATTCAGTCCAAATTTGGAGGTACTGGCAATTCATGAATTGCCCATTCGAGACGCCGAACTTTTGGCGTTTGACCGGTCCTTAAAAATCGTGGAGGCGGCTCGAAAGGCAAACGCGTTGCCGGGGTTGCGGGTCCGTGATAGGATAAAATCGCCTACGGGCGAACCGTTTCCGAAGGCGGAGGAGCGGGAAGGATGGACCGGCTTACAATGCACCGAAGAATCCGCGGATGGTGGGACAAACGTGTGGGGCTGCTGCTTGTGCTGGCTGTGATTTCGGCCAGCATCGCAGCTTCCCCCGTCGCGGCGCAACCGCCACCATGGATGCTTCCGCAGCGCGGGTGGCCACCGGCAGGTGGATTTGTCCAGCCCCCTGGTGGATTTAACTCCGGGATGCGCGGACGATTACAGAGCGGAGTTAGCAACTCTTGGACAGGAAACTCAACCAATACGGCGAACGAGGGACAGGCACTGGTGGACCTGATTCATCGTCACGTCGCGCCGTCTCATTGGGCCCCTGCCGGGGGACCAGGAGCGGTGTATTACTGGCGGCCAGGCCATGCTCTCGTCGTACGGGCTAACGAAGAAGCCCATCAGGGAATTAGCGATCTTCTCAGGCAACTCAGGCAGGCTGGACAGTAACCAACTGCGAGCGGCGGCCTTACTGCTTGGAAACGTCTGCCAGTAAGAATCATTTTTTGCCGGGAGCACCGGGGCCAGCGGCTTAAGTCTTGGGCCTCATGGAAAGACTTTACGGCCACCCACCCAGGTTTCCAGAACCTCAGTGTCAGCGATAGCGTCGACCGGACAGGTCAGGATATCGCGGTCAATGATGATGAAGTCTGCATACTTCCCTGGTTCCAGGCTGCCTTTTAACTTCTCTTCGAAAGTCAGATAAGCGTTGTTGATGGTATACAGTTTAATTGCTTCCTCACGCGTGATGATCTCTTCGGGATGCAATGGCGCATCACTCCCCCGAGGCCGGCGCGTGAGCACCGTCCACATGCCGAGCCAGGGATCATAAATGTTGATCGAGCGACGCCGTCCGATCTTCTGCATATGATCTGAACCGCCACCCACGATCACACCCTGCTGGGCAAGAGTCCGGTAAGGTTGGAAATACCTGAGGCGTTGGAGGCCGAAATGTGCAACAAGGGTCGCCCCATCATGGTACAACCAAGCGGGTTGCAGATCCGCGACAATTCCACACTGGGCCATCAGGGCGATGGCCTCGGGGCTCATGAAATTCGCGTGGGATATGCAGGGTCGCAGCTCGCGCACGGGAAAGTCGCGGTTCACCCGCGCATAGGCCTCGGCAAGGGCGAGCACGGCGCCATCCCCAACGGCATGAGCGGTTGGCTGGAGTCCTTTGGCAAGTGCCAGCTTCACGATTTGGTAAAGTTTTTCTGGTTCCACGAATAAAACGCCGCGATAGTCAGGGTCGGTGATCCCATAAATCTGACTTACTCCCCACGGCTCCCGCATGTAGGCACTTCCGGTGAGCATTCCCCCATCAAGGAAGAACTTCAGACCGCGGACCCAGATCCACGGATTATACTGATGAAGCGGATGAGCCACCGCCCGATCGATGGCGGCTTCGATTTTCTCGATCGGGGCTTGCGCATCGACATAGTAGGTGATGAAGATGCGGCAGGTCAACTGTTTTTGATCCAGGAGTGCCTTGTAACGCGCAATAGTGCGGTCATTCCCGCTCCGGTCCACGATACTGGTCAGGCCTACCTCGTTGTACGCCCGGAGTAACTTACGGAGCGCCTCGCGTGATTCTTCCTCACTGGGGGATTTGGCGGACGATGTGACCTTGACCAGTCGGGTGCAGCTCCGCAGGATCCCGGTAGGCTCACCAGTCACAGGGTCTTTTTCGACAAATCCCGGCTGACCGTCAGTGATCTGAAAATTTCGATCAATTCCGCCGAGTTTCAACGCCAGAGAATTCAGCGCTGCATCCGGGCCGGTTCGGAACATCACTGGGTGCTCCGGCGCTGCTTCATCCAGTTCCTTGCGTGTGGGAAATCGCCGCTCTTTCAAACGTGTCACAAAAACCTGCTGGATAACGATCCATTCTCCCTTGGGCAACACGGCAGCGCGAGCACGAATATAGGCGAGTACGTCCGCGATACTCTCCATGGAGGGTACTTCGTGATCGAACTCGTACACCGCGGCGGAAGGTGGATGGGAGTGAGAATCGATGAGGCCGGGCAGAACCATCCGGCCTTGGAGATCAACGACTTGGGTGCTCGGACCTGCGAGCTTCATGATTTCCTCGTTGGGCCCGACCGCCACTATCCGGTCGCCGCTGACTGCCATCGCCTCCATGATCCGGAAATGCTCATCCACAGTGACAATTTTCGCGTTGTGGAAGATCCAGTCCGGCTGTCCCTCGCCCAAAGCGAATGGACATGCGAAGACCCACGCGATGGACAAACTCGCGATAAGTGTTCCCGCGGCAGACGAGCGATACCCATTCATGGCCATCCTCCAGGTTTTGGTGCCCACGGCGGATGTTTTTCGAACGTGCAGGTGCAACCGTTATCCGCGAATTTTATACAACCTGGATAGCCCATTATCAACAGGTTGCCGCCAAGGGTGCCCTATCTGAATTCCAAGGAGAGGCCGTTTCATGGCATGCTGGCTCACCAGTGCGTCAGCCTCATCCAGAACATATGGCAAACGGCATCCCGTCAATAGGAAACGAGAAGAAGCGCGAAACTCGAGAATCGCCGACGCGCTGCGTGGTGAATCTTGCGGCAACAGCAGTCACGCTCAATTCACCTGCCAGCCGCTACCAATCTCCAAGTTCATTTGAATGGGCTCAGTGAGTTGCGCCTGATCGCTGCTGTCAGTAGTAGGCTGGAGCTTGGCAACCTCAAAACCCACAGCTCGGAAGAGCCACCGCATTTCCTCTCCGCTAACCACGAAGCGGTCCAGGACATCCCCGCTGATAGCCACCAGGTCATCGCCACCCGTCGGCCAGACTTTAAGCGTATCGCGACTGGTACCGGCTGTATTCGCTTCCGCATACACGTGATCGAAGGCCCGCACGGTAATCCGGTATCGTGCCCCCGCGGTAACCTGGTCAAAGATCTCATGCTTGTGGCTCTTAACGTGGAATTCGTCTTTGAAGATGGAATCCACCAGGTCCGCTCTATCGTATCCCTGCGAAGCGAAGGCTGTGACGGTTCGAAAGTTGTGGGCCGTCACGTCGTACCCGGGCCCTGCCATGCGGCTAAGGCCGTAGCCGCCGAGGAACACGTCGTCACCCGGAGAGTCGAAGAACACCGCTCGATCATTATCGCCGGTCGCGAAGGCATGAACCACTTCAACCAGTTTGACCCGGTGGTACACCCCGGGACCGATCATCTTCACGTGCCTGTATTGCGGCTCAGATTTGAGGCTCACGGAGAGATCGACCAGACCGTGTTCCGACGAGTCGTACAGGTATGCTGTGTCCTGGCCACCACCGGTTGCGTAAACGTGAGCTTCCTCGAACCCCACGATCTGATCCACGCTGACTGGAATGGGGCCTGGAATGACTGCTTTCAAGGAGCCCGGACGGAGATGAAATATATCATCACCAGGACCATCGTAGACCACGACGATGTCGACACCAGATCCAAGGCCGCCTTGCACCGTGAGGGAATCGGGCGTCTCCGACAATCCATAGGAAACGCCATTGATCACCACCTGAGGTGAGGTCCCCGGCCGCAGAACCAAAAAATCATCGTGCTCAGTACCGAAAACCGATACCAAAGCCCCCGACTCCCCTAGGAATTGGACGGCTAAAAGATTTACAAATCGGAGGGAAAAACTCGTGTCGCTGCCCGACGCGATCACGTAATAGAGTCGCCCTCCCTCGGCGAATTCATAATCCAGTCTGGTCTGGTTGTCTGCGAATTGGGACTGTGCCAGGAGCGTCGCCTCCGGATTCTCAAAGGGGTTATCGTCATAAAGCTGAAGCGTTATCGACCCCGGGACGTCGAGACTCTCTCCTATGACCGTCAAAATCCCATTCCGTGTGGGAGACACCTGAAACACGAGGTCCGTCGGTTCCAAGGTCACTAAATCCGAGATTGTCAAATCGTCAACGGTGCCCAAGTCGCGGACGGAATAACGACCAGGCAGGAGGTTATGGAGGATCGTGATGCTGTTGGAAACCTGATTGAGGACCACGAGGTCGAGGCGACCGTTGCGATCGACGTCCACAGCGACGAGGGCTTCGGGGCTATCTCCCGCTGTGAAACGCACTTCAGGAAGAAAGGTCCCGTCCCCGTTGCCGAAAAGAATCGCGACGTCGTTTGACCCGCTATTCGTCGTGGCGATGTCCAGGCGGCCGTCGCCATCAAAGTCGGCCACTGTCAAGTGCGAGACAAAGTTTCCCACAGAGTACCGGCTTTCGGTCCCAAATGTCCCGTCACCATTGCCCAGACGGACGGACACCGAATGATTCTGTCGATTGCCCGTAGCGATATCCACAAACCCGTCGCCATTAAAATCCCCTGCTGCTACCGAACGCGATCCGTCGCCCATCGTGTAGCGCAGCTCGGTTTGGAAAGTGCCGTCGCCATTGCCAAGAAGGATCGATACGTCGTCACTGTCCCAATTGGCGGAAATCAGATCCATCCGGCCGTCACCATTGAAATCGCTTACCGCCAAAGAAAACGGGTTGCTTCCCACGGTAAAGCGGCCTCGCGCTTGGAAGGTGTTATCACCCAGTCCCAGAAGGATAGAGACGTCGTTGCTCCCCTGGTTGCAGACTGCCAGGTCAAGATGCCCATCGCCATTGAAGTCAGCAGCGACAACATCCGATGGGCCCTGCCCGACAGCAAATCGGGAATCGGAAACGAACTGACCGCCACCAATGTTCTGGAACACGGCCACTTCCCCGTTGAAACGGTCAACTGCGACAAAGTCGGCGTGACCATCTCCGTTGAAATCGGCGGCGGCAACAGCCCCCATGTACGGGCCGATTGGATATCGCCCCATTTCTACAAAGTTGCCAGTGCGATCGTTGAGAAAAATGGAAACGTACCCGCCCGACCAGTTGGCCACCAGCAAATCAGGCCAACCGTCATTGTTGAGATCGGCCGGACGAACTCGCGACGGACTGAGTCCTGCTGGGTGCGACTGCCGGGATGGGAACACCCCAGTTCCATCACCGAAGATAATGGAAACGTCATAGGTGTTTACTGTCACCACGTCGAGGTGTCCGTCGCTGTTGACATCGCCGACGATGCCCGCAGCGCTTCCCGAGGATGCCGAGGGGCCAGGTGGAATATGCGTCTCGAAGGATCCGTCACCGTGTCCCGTCAGCGAGAGAATGGTACCTTCAGCATCAACGAGTGCTAGGTCTATTCGTGTGTCCGTGTTAAAGTCCCCGGCCAGCAAGTACTGGAGGGTTCTGTCTAGGCTCTGGAGGGACAGAACATCAAAGTTACCGTCGCCCTCGCCGAGCGCGACAAGGAAATACGGGGAGCCCCTCTCGCAGGCTGCGATATCGACGAGACCATCACCATCAAAGTCAGCCACAGCGATGGAATCCGTGCGGATGGGCACCAGTGTACTGACTAATTGAAATGCCTCGTCTTCCTCGAAGAGGTACACATCAATGCTGCCCAGATTCCCAACCAGCAAGTCCGGATGCCCATCGCGGTTGACATCTGCGACCGTGAGGGCACGGGGCGAAATGCCGGCCGGTGATTCGAACAAGACCTCGAAACTGCCATCCCCTTGATAGCTGAAAATGGCCAAGCTGTTGCCGCCGTCGCTGACGAGGATCGCCGCAATATCAGGATTTCCGTCGCCATCAAAATCACCAACTGCGAGGTCGCGGGGAGACGAGGGCAGAGACCACAAAATTCCATCTCCAAGATTTCCCCCACCAGACCCAAAAAACAGCGACAGCGAGTTGTCACCGGAATTTGAAACAACGACGTCCAGATGACCGTCGCCATCAAAATCCGCCATTTCGATATCGCTGGGAAGATCCCCTACGGGATACTGGGTTACGGTAAAACGTCCATCCCCCTCCCCGAAAAACACGCTGACCGCGTCTGCCAGGCGGTTGGCGGTCACCAGATCTGGGTTCCCGTCTTCGTTGAGGTCGCCCATCACGACCGAGGCCGGCTCGACATTTCCGAGATGGAGTTTTAACCCGGGGAAGATGCTCGGTAGACTGGCATCCAGGAGCCAGCGTTCTTCGAGTACTTCCAAGCTAGGCCTTCTACGCCGCGTAAAGGATTTCTTTTTTACGCATCTTCTCCTTTTTTGTGTCCAACGATGCTCTGACAGCTCTCGCATCTGTCTCTCTCGGCCGGCCACGATCCACCTCCCGAAACGAAAATTTTCCCAACTTTTTTAACATGCCTGATTGAGACGCGTCTCTATCATGGAATGGCCTGTGCCAATTGTGTTCAGAATTGCTGAACACGCCGCCCAATATGTCTTTTTGATTTCTTTTATAGGCTTAAAAATCTCTGTCGCCATTTCCTGGGTTGTCGTCTGCCACGACTTCGTGTAAACCCAGCTCGCTCGGCTGCGGATGTACGCAATCTGGAAACCTGGCCGGTAACCGCGTTCACCTTGATCGAGGACAGTCCACGGTGGAGTGTACCTTTGCAATCTGGGTCGCAACCTCTGATCACGAACTGGTCATTTTGCCGATACAATGCCATCTTTATTCTAATCGGGCCAAATATTGCTGTAAAACGTTGCCCACCACAGAGTTCTGCACGACCGGCCAATACAAAAAACAGTCGGTCCTTTAGGCATCACACAGGTATGGAGTCCGCAACTCGGGCGGCACCATGGCATTCATCCTGCCCATCCCTGGTGACGACCAGCACCCTTAACGCCGGAATCGCGACCGACCTGTTGCGATGCGAACTGAACCGGTAAGCAGCCTTCAAAAAAGTCTGGTTTTAACTATCACCGCTTTCGTGGGCTGTTTGTAGAGAGTTTAAACAGGCGGAATTCGCGATCTTAATTATTGGCGTCGATGGGGGCGACACTCAAACTAACGGTCGCCGATGGATGGTTTAGCATTGGTTTCTCGAACGCCAGTCCGTTAGTTCTTTTCTTCGCTACGAGAGTTGTTAAAATATCGGGTGGACCATTGTTATCGGGCGGTCCGCCCCAGCGTATCTCCTGAAAAGGAGGAAGTACAAGGGTCAATTTGAGGTCCGTTTTCGCGGGGTAACGTTATGCTCGGGCCTTCCTTGGGGCAATCTGAAACCGGCATTCATGATGACCGTTGGCATTGGCGTTCCCCAGAAGAGATCAGCCAGTCTCTGCGTCTGACCCGTTCTCCAACTTATCAGTGGCTACTACTCCACGAGCAGCAACGCACTCTCGAGGCAATAACGCCCACCATAAAGCTTCTCGCTGAAGCCGAAGAGCAACAGGCCAAGGTGGAAGAGGAGTTTCTCAGAACCGAGCGCGAACTCCGAAACCTTTGGAACAAACGGCGGACGGACGGGGAGCAACGGCGCCGGGCTGCGCAGCGCGAGCTGGAGCAGGCCGAGATGGCTGTCGCCCGAGCGCAAAGAGCCTTGGAGGCTGCCAGGGAACGGGTTGTGCAGCTGCGTACCAGGGACTTCACGCCGCAGGATCAGGCAATTCTGGAACAGGCTGTGCGGGAGAAGTGCGCGCCATTTGAAGAAACACTGGCCCGACTGCACAGGGAACGGGATTCACTCGAAGACGCGATCCAATCACTGGAAACGCAAAAGGCCGACCTGACAGCCCAGTTGGCGAAAGTTCAAGAGGACGCGCACTACTGGGGCCGTGGAAACTTGCCGCCGGAAGTGGAGCAGGCGGTCGAGAAGGCTGCCGAACAGGCACGTTCTGCGCACCAACAGGAAGTCCGCCAATTAGATCAAGAGATTGCCGCGTCGGAGAGGAAGTTGTCTGACCTTCGCACAGAGAAAGAAAATCTGACGCGAGAAATACAGCGACTCCAAAAGGAAGTTGAACAATACCGGGGAACGAGCGGCCTGTGGCGTTTGCTTGTCGGGTTTCTGTATAACCCCCCGGCGGCGCTTGCAAGGGCTCAGACTCGGTATGGCGAAATCGTAAGCGAAGAATCGAAGATCACCAGTTCCCTCGAGCAAATTAGATCAAAACGCCGTGATTTGATTACGCGGGAGGAGGAGCGAATCACCACGGCACGCCGCCACGAGCAGGACCGTCAATACAGCGCGTTCGTCGAAAAAAGAAGCCAGATTCCGGCGGAACTTCAGAAGTGTGAAGAGTCGCTCGCAACGGCACGGCGGGCATTGCAGAATGCGGAAATGAGACTGTGTGAATGCGAGAAAGCGCGCGACCGAGCACGGGAACAAGCAATCGAGGATGCATGGCAGAAACTGCTGGCAGAAGCGGAAAAGGCCCTGGAGACAGCTCAAAAGGAGTATGACGCAGCGCATGAAAACAAGGTTGGTGCGGAACAAAATCTTGTCGAAGCGGAAGCTTTTCTCGAGCGTTTGAAAGAGCAAGAGCATGAGGCTCTGGAATCCGGCTTGGCCGAACCACACCGTCGCCTGAGGGAATGCCGGGCTCAATGCGAGCGATTGCGGCACGAAATCGCTCTTCGATTGCAGGAGTGCGGAGTCACGCTCCCAGAATCCGCGCGGGCTGAGGAAATCGCCCAAGTTTGTGCCAATCGTCGCGAGGAGGTGTCGCGCCTGTTGACTCACGGGGATCGCGAGTCATGGGCGAAAAGTGATCGGGTGGAGAGAAGAGTTGTGGCTCGACGCAGTGCCACGTCGAGCGAAGAGAGTCCGGTGGCCGAAGGCACTCTCTACCTCGATTTCTATAGAAACGCAGAGGATAATTCAGACCGCGAAGGCTGTAAATGGGACGGTTTGAATACCCAGTTGAAGGAGTTGCTCGAGCGCTATGGAAAAACTGACACCCAGCTATTGCAGGAACCGCTCTCGTGGTTTCTGCCGACATTTTTTCCGGATGGCCTGGTTCGCAGTTATTTCGTTTGTAACATCAGTTACCGGGAAGACCAGCCTCGTTTATTAGTCCGGCCTACAACCATAACTCCCCGCATGGAAGAAATACTGCCGCCGGGGGTCACATTGGGTGTTTGGGGACGGCTTATCGATAACCGCAACGATCCCGACAACCCTGTTCTGCTCGTCCAACGAATCGTCGATCTGTCACACTGCCCCAGGCGGGTATTCGAACGCGAAATCCGTGTGGTAGCACGCACAAACGAAGTGTATCCCGGCCGGCAACGACGCCAAAACGTGCTGACGAGGTCTTTTATCGAAGCCCTCCCACCCATTTCAGTGGACACCCAGAAACGCCTTGCTGATTGGCGGGAATATCTCGATTGGAAAGAAACTTTGGCGAAAAAGAGCCTGGACGGAGTCCGCTACGTCCAAGTGACGTTGGATCGAGAAGATCCGCAAGGGCGACTCCGCTTTCTCGTGGTGGCTCCAGGCCGCGAGAGTTGGGAAAGGATGCGTCGCATCCTGCGACAGGATGAAGTGCGGGCCTATTCCCTTGATTATTCGAAGGATCCGTGGACTTTTGAGTACAACGATGATCGCCGGGCTCAGGAGACGGAACTGGGCGATTTCGTGAGTCTTGAGCAGGCGTCTGAACCGCCGAACGAGGTGGATCTGACCGGCATGCCCTGGGAAAACCCTATCTGGGGGTGGGCCATGTACCGGCTGACCGAACCAGCGCAAGAGGAATTCGATCGGATGCGCGAGGAAGGAGCCAGTTGGCAGCGGATTGAAGAGGTGCTTCTTCGAAAAATCCCCCGTCAGGGCTTTCTTTCTCTCTCCATCGTGGGAGATCTCGCGCTGGTAAAACGACAGCGCATTGCGTTGGATCGTCTGCAGGAACAGTCGGGCTATGCCCCCCTCTTATCGAGCTATCTGTTCGACATCAAGGCAGCAGACGAGCCGGCCGAGCTCGTCTCCATACCAGAGGACCGGTGGTTCCGGAAAGATCTCAATGAGGATCAAAAGCTGGCGGTTTGCAAGATGATCAGTGCTCCAGACCTGGCGCTCGTCCAGGGGCCTCCCGGCACAGGCAAGACCACCATGATCGCAGAGGCCATCTGTCAACTGGTGGAACAGAAAAAGACGGTTCTGTTGGCCTCGCAGGCAAACCTGGCTGTGGACAATGCTCTGGAACGCCTCGCGGGATTTCCCAGTATTAGGGCGATCCGACTGGGACAACGGGCCGATGAAAGTGGCCCTTTCAGCGAGAATCAGGCTCTCGCAACGTATTACCAAGCGATTGCCAAAACCTGTCGGGAAGGGATTCTTCAGCCGTGGGCAGAGGCGGAGCGAATGCTGCGGGAACTTCAAGAGTGGCTTGCCCAGGTAGACATTCTCACGGCTGACCTGGCTGGGATGGAGCTGAGGCATCGGTCGCTCGCGGATCGCTGTGACGAGATCATTGCGGCGATGAATGACGCGTATCAGGCCGAGGAACGGAGCCGCCGGGTTGCTATGGAACGGGAGCGGGCAAAAGAGTTTCTGGCGTTCCTGAACAACGGGGCCAATGGTCCGGGGCAACTCCCAGCGGACATTGCCGAGGAACTCGTGGGAATGGTCTCCCCACTGGTCGAAAAACTGCGGACCGTGGGAATTGATCTCGATCCTGGACAGGTGACCATCGCACCGCTTCCTACCTCCCAGCAATCTTTGGGACTTGCACAGATCTTTCGCCGGTGGCAGGAAGTCGAGAGGCTCGTTCCTCGGTTGGAGGCAGACGCCAAGCGTTTGGAGGCTTCTAATGCCGAAGGTGTCCTCTCGCAGGAAGATGCTCTCCTCTTGGAAGAACTTCAACGGAAGGCGCGGCAGCTGCAGGAAGAGATGGCGGAGGACGCGAGCAAGCTCCCTGCGTGGCAGGAAGTGCAGAAACGGATCCGCGAACTTCGAAAGCGTGGCAGTGGCCTAAATGCCGAAGTTTACCAGGCAGTGTTCACTGCGACAGTCGATGGTATTCCAGTTGCCCATCAGTTCACCAACCCCGATGCCCGGCGACAAGAGGTTCTTTCACGTCTCTACGAGGCTCTTCGCACGATCGGCGAAGTGCGTGACGAAATGGCCCGTGTTTATGAGAATTGCCGGATAAGAGTGGAAGAGTTCGTCAACGCGCCGGCGCCAGGCGGGCCTTCCGCCGAACAAACACGCCGCTGGGAAATTGAGCTGGCCAATGTGAGGGATCAACTGGCGCTTCTCGAGCGGCAAATGGCGGAAAAAGAGTCGTGTCTGGGGGAGTTATTGCGCAAACACTGGGAAAGCCCCGAGCACGCCCCAAGCCGGGCGGATCTGCTTGCCATTCGGCACCGTGTCACGGAACAACTTGAACAGCTCAAGCATTTCCTTCAGCGTCAAGAGCCGATCCGAAAGGCCTGGAGCGAGATCCTGGAGGGTTGGACCAAATCCCTCATGGATCCAACTGTAGCGGAGCGTGACCACCACCAGTTCTTTCCCATTTACCTCAAAGCGTGCAATGTCGTGGGTGTGACATGCACCGAGAATCCTCAGACCCTGGAAAAGTACGGCTTTGTCCGATTCGACGTGGCGATTGTGGACGAGGTCAGTAAGGCCACTCCACCTGAAATCGTCATGCCACTTTTGCTGGCCCGCACGGCCATTCTCGTGGGCGATCACCGGCAACTTCCACCCCTTTTCCGCGAGCGGGAACTGCCTTGGGAAGAAATGGTGGCAGAGACCGAAGCGGGAGACGAGGAAAACGGTCAGGAACCGGTGCTTCTGACTCGGGAAACATTCGAACGCTTTCGTAAGTTAGTGACTGCCTCGCTGTTCAAAGAGCACTTCGAGAACGCATCCGACACGCTGAAGTCTTTCCTTTTCACACAGTATCGGATGCACCCTCAGATCATGAAGGTGATCAACCATTTCTACGAAAACCGGCTGGTATGTGGTCTCCGTGATCCCGACGGTAGGGACCCAAATTCTGATCCTCGGGAGCATCGCCTTCACAATTTGACTTTGCGCGGTCCCAAGAATCGCACTTATCTTGTACCGGATCAACATGTTCTGTGGATTGATTCCTCGTTCGATCCTTTAGGAAAACCACACTTTGAAGAGCGGACGGGGTCAGGGGGCAAAACAAACGCATTAGAAGCGCTGCTCATTGCGCAGTGCCTGTATGACATTGAAATGGCCTATCGAGAGATGGGCTTCGGGTCCGGTAAGAAGCCTCCGCGTCGAGTTGGTGTGATCACCTTTTACACCCGCCAGGTGCGGACAATTCGCGAAACTCTTCGTCGTTTCCAAAGAAAACAGAATTTCAACTTTCAGGCGATTCGCGTAGATATCAACACGGTGGATCGCTATCAGGGGCAGGAACGTCCCATTGTACTCGTGAGCCTGGTCCGCAACCCGTCCCACAGATTATCACGGCGTGCCAACACGGCTCAGTTTGAACGCATTAATGTGGCATTCTCGCGGGCGCAGGAACTGCTGGTAATCGTTGGTGCGGAGCAGACTTTTCGCCAGTATCCTGTGAGGCTGCCTCATCTTGACCGGCCAGGGTACCGGGAAGTCGAGGTTTATCGGCACATCATCGAGGAGATCGAGCGGTGGGGATGCTTTTGTTCCGCAGCCGAGATCCTGTCCGCGGAGACATACCAAGAGTTTCAGCGACAAATGGGACGTGCCGTGCAGCCAATTGTGAGAGGAAGCAAGCCATGACCATCAGTTTGACCAAGTTTCGCGTTGGGCTGCCGGCCCTGCGATTCTCGGTGCAAATCACGCACAGTGTTCCGCGGATCGTCACGGCGTTCGAGCGGATCACGCTCGTCATGTGCGACCGTTTGTCCGGTGACCCCCTGTTCCGACGGCTCCCTCTCGTGAGGGCCTTCGAAGATTTCCTCTGTGTCCCGGATGCCGCCCCGCTTGTTAATGCCGTCATCAACGAGCTCATCACTGTAGGTGCTGTCGCTCCCCGGAGAAAAGACTGTGATCCGCAGTGGCTCCGTTTCGAAGAACTGGAGATAACCTCGGCGGGCCAACAGATGCTGGCGGACAACCAAATCGAAGCGCGAAGCCAAGTCCATGAGGAATCGTTTCTCTTCGATCCCATCGGGCCGAGAATCCTTAGCGAGGAAGACGCTCTCCGCTACTCTTCTCAATCCCCGGCCATTAGAGTCAATCCTGAAGTCTTTCAGAATCTGTTCCCTGAAAACCTGATCAGGGAATGGATTCCCAATGCCCGTTTTCCATGGTGGCGCCCTCAGGCTCGTATTCAGGGGCTTAGACCAATCGCGGAACCCGAGATTCTATGGCGGGAGGTCATGGCAAGCGTCGACCTGCGAGATGGGCGGATCGCATTGCAATTGCCAAATGAAACGGAAACCGAATACATCAATTGCCTCCCCGCCGCGGAAATCGTGGGACGATTTCTCACACCGGCCCTTGGTTTGGATAAGTTACGTGGGGAAAGGTTGGAAACGTGGCCGATTGTGTCTTCATCCTCGGGCGATTCGGGTGGCGGTCAATGGGTGGCCCTCCCCCGTTTTGCCGAAACGATCCCCGATTCAGTACGCTGGTGCATTGTGCATCCCAAGCTCCTTTCCCTGGCTGTTTCGGTCCAAGCCCAGGGGCGGCTTATCGTCAGCTATGATCCAAATCTGTCGCACGATCTTGCTGTGAGATGGAACTCCGATGGGGCTGGGTGTCAGGTGATGGAACGCGGTGACTGGCCATTTCCCGACAGTGTACTCTGTGTTTGTGAGACCCAGGCCTTGATCGGTCATTGCCTCCGAGTGCGAGTGCAGGATGAGGAAGTTCTCCTGCCGGTCGGCGTGTGGACAGCGAATACAACCTCGGCACCAGGAGAAGCTGATGTCTTCCGCGATCTCGCATCCAGGTTGCGCCAGGTGCCGGACGAAGACCGCCTGGTGATCCCGCGCTGGTGGCAGAGAAGGGAGACCTTTGAGACTCAAACGCGACAGACCCTGGCACAGGCAGGCTATTCCATGAGCGAGGCAGAGGCTCTCATTGCCCGCCTTGAAACTCGATTTACCAACATCCAAAAACGGAGGGGAGCACGCTAAAGACGTGACGGAAGGCCGCAGTAAACGGGAAGTCGCTCCGGTTTTTTGCGATCAGCGTCGGATTCTCTGGGAGCAAAAACTTATACCGGGTGGTCCGAGATGTTGACCGAAAGTTGCACGAAAATTTCGCGAGGGGAACGTAACGCAATCCGGCAAATCGTGCAATTTGTTATTTGGTTGCATCGTCTTTCGTAAAGAAACAAGAGAAACCACGAGGAGTATGGGGTATTGCTATGAGCGAACTGGGTATTTTCGAGTGGATTTTTGGTGGTCCTTCGCAAGACCGTCGTCGTGACAGACACGCGGAAGAAGCCCGACGAGCACAATACCTGGAGCGAGTTCGTGAGACTACCAGCCGATATCGGGACCGCTATGTGGAAACCTATGAGGATCTCCTCGCCCAAGGTCTCGATCAATACCTGCCGCAAGAGTTTGCATGGGTTGAAGAGCAACTCGACGAGCTTGATGAACTTCTCGAGACTGATCCCCTGGCCGCTCGCGATTTAAGTTTTGAACTGGCTCCTATAATCAGTCGGCTACCCGCACGTGCCCGACAGGCCAGGCGAGAATACGAGGAGGAACGCCGTCGTCAGGAAGAGCGTTTGGCCAAACTGCGGGCCGAAGCCACATCCGAGCTCGGCCGATATCTTGAAGAGGCCATCGCCCAGATAACCGATCCCGTGGAGCAGGATTTCGTCCTGGAAGACTTGCAGGCTCTGAGAGACGAGTTTGCGCAGCGCTCCGTCCTTCCCGAGGAACTGCCCGCCGTTCAACATGAGATCAGCGAGAGGATTCGGCTTCTTCGAGAGAAAGGAGCGCGTCAGGCGCAAGAATGGAGGGACGCGAAGGCACGCCAGATTGAGAGCGAAGCTCGCCGAAAACTTCTCGACTTCTACAGTGCCGAGCTGGCAAGGCACCCTAATCAGGTTGAGGCTCAGCAGAAGCGAGAACGTCTGGAAAATCTTTATAAGTTGGCCGAGGCGCAAGGATTATCGCTCGAAGAGTTTCAGGCACGGTTGGTGGCAGAAACGGAAGACGCAGAACCGGCTCCGCGCGGAGAAGAGGCCCGCCGCCAGGTGGTCCGTGCAATCATGGAGAGCCTGACCCGTTCGGGTTTCATTGTTGATCAGCCGCGACTTCTTCGGGAAACAGACGAAGTTCTGATTCGTGCCAAAAAGCCAGCCGGAGCAGAAGCCAATTTTTCGGTCCGCCTCAATGGGACGATGATTTACAAGTTCGATCATTACGAGGGCATGAAGTGCAAGGACGATATCGACAAAGTCCTACCCCTACTGGAACAGATCTACGGCATCCGGCTGTCCGATGCCCGCGTCCTCTGGCGAAATCCTGACCGATTGTCCAAGTCAGCACGCCCTTTGGATGGGAATCAACGGAGAGAAAGCCATGGCTAACCATCGCGAAAACCGGTGGCTGGAGAACTTCACTCGACAGGCCGCGATCCGACGCGCCCTCATCGTCCACGGCGAGGTTCAGGATCTCTGCTATTGTCCCTATACGCAGCAATACCGGTGTGTCAGCGAAGTGCTCGTTAACACCCTCAAAAACATGGGTTTTCACCATGTGGTGGTTTGGGACCGATTTTCTGGTGTGCAAGGAGTTTCGGACAATGTATGGCAGGGACTGGTGCGAAATACTGTAGCGGCCTCACAATCGCGCAACAACTTTACCATGCAGGGAGAAGCATATGATGTGGGCGCCGGTTCCACCATGCCACCCAGCACAACAGTTCCACAGGCCGATGATTTCCTTGCCGTGGTTTATCACAATCTTGTGCATCCCTCGGCAGAGCGCTACGCCTTTCTCATCGACTGGTCACAATATCTCTTCGGTAACGCCAATGCTCTTTCCGAACAGGAACGGCAGTGGCTGCTTGTGATGTCGAAGGCGATTCGCAATGCTCCTATTTCGGTCACCGAAATGGAAGCGCTGACCCGGCCCGGGAATCTCATCGTCCTGCTGTGCTCGCAACTGGGCGCCCTGCCGCCCGCCCTTTATATGGGCAACCCAGCGATTGCCGACGTCCTCATCCCCCCACCGGGACGTCCCGAACGCGAAGGCTTTTTACAACGGACTCTCCATGCCTGGTGCCTGAAGTCCTTGCCACGGCCCGGTGAAGTCAGATTCTCTCAATTTGTCGATTCCCTCGACGGAATGACCATCCGTGATCTCCATCAACTCCTCAAACTCTCCCGGGTAAATTCCTCAGAGCCACTGTCGTTCGAACATCTTATTAATCTTTACAAGTACGGGCAGCGGGAAAGCCCCTGGGAAGACCTCAGTCGAGGGCGACTGGCAACCATTCGTGAGGAACTCAAAAAACGGGTGAAAGGTCAGGACGAGGCTGTTGAAAAAGTGGCGAGCGTCATCATCCGCGCCTACACGGGGTTGTCCGGACTCCAGCACTCGATCAAACAGAAGACCCCCAAAGGTGTTCTCTTTTTTGTGGGACCGACGGGGGTAGGCAAGACCGAGCTTGCCAAAGCGCTTGCTGAATTCCTTTTTGGAGATGAGGACGCCTGTATCCGTTTCGATATGTCCGAGTTCAACCACGAACACAGCGACCAGCGGCTCGTCGGCGCTCCGCCCGGCTATGTGGGTTATGAGGAAGGGGGACAACTGACCAATGCCGTGAAAAAACGCCCATTTTCCGTACTCCTTTTCGACGAAATCGAAAAAGCCCATGTCCGGATCCTGGATAAATTCTTGCAAATCTTGGAGGACGGGCGACTTACCGACGGGAAGGGAGAAACGGTTTCCTTTGCCGAAACCGTCATCATTTTCACATCCAATATTGGGGCGTCAGAAATCACTTGTCAGGCCGATCCCGAGGTCGTCCGTCAGCAGTTTTTAGAAAAGGTTCGCCATCACTTCATTCATGTGGCCCAAAGGCCAGAACTCCTCAATCGGATCGGCGATAACATCGTTCCCTTCCAATTCATCACGAATGAAGAGTTTCTGGTGGCCATTGCACGAGCAAAACTGCAACCCATTCGCGAACGTCTCCGCGAAAAATATCGTTTTAAGGATCTCGTTTTTGATGACGAGGCAAAAGCTCTGCGGGCTATCGTGTCATGCGTTGATCGCCAAATGGGGGGACGAGGCGTTCTCAATCAACTGGTGAAACATCTTCTCGATCCCCTTGCCATCTTTTTATTCGAGGAAGATGAACCGGCGGCCTACGTGGGGCGCACACTTGTAGTACATCAGGCAGGCAACGAGCCTAAATTTGCTTTTGAAGTCGTATGAATACACCTTGGCTGAACCTCGCCCACTGGCTGGACTGCACGGAAGTCGAGGGTCCCGGACGGAGATTCGCTCTATGGGTGCAGGGGTGCCATATTCGATGTCCAGGATGTTGCAATCCGCACATGCTGGAATTTGTGCCCCGACATCTTGTGCCCGCCGAGAGAGTTGCGGAGTGGATTCTGCACGCGCACCGACGCTGGAATCTGGAGGGTGTGACTTTCCTCGGTGGAGAACCTATGCTCCAGGCCAAAGGTCTTGCCTTGGTAGCGGAAAGGTCACGCCGCGCCGGCCTTTCAGTCATGGTCTTCACCGGCTTCACCCTAGAATACCTGGGTAGCTGTTCCCTCCCCGGCGTGAAACAACTCCTGGCAGCCACTGATCTTTTGGTCGACGGGCCGTACCTTGCCCATTGTCCAGAGACGAAGCGTCACTGGGTCGGTTCCACCAACCAGCGCTTCCATTTTTTAACTGATCGATATCAGCCAGGCTTGGAATACGATCCTCGTTTCGCCAGGGGCATAGAACTCCGCATCCGGTCGGACGGAATGGCGACCTACAATGGCTGGCCGGGGGAACTCATCAGCGAGGTTGGACACGAATCATAGCGTAATCCAACCCATTTAACTCAAGTTCCAGGATGTTTCCCGCAATGCTCACCGGGGCTTCACTGACGACCTCCCGAGCAGTGACCGTCTCCGATTGACCCAGCGCTGAAAAGTCGATCGTCAACCTGGCACGACATTTTTCCTGCGCGAGATTAAAGGCCACCAAGATGAAACCCCCGCCAGGCCTGTTGTGGAGACTTACCTTCACAGCATCCTGGTCGCAGCGAACGAACCTCGCGCTGTCCCAATAAGGGATCCACTCTGCCTCGTGGCGTCCTAACTCGTCGAATGCCCGCCACATGCGGGCAGAGACGGCGACATCTTCCATCCTGTTGGGCCTGACGGGCACGTCGTGGAGAAGGGCCAGCCCCACTGCTTCCCGGCGTTGGAACGGTCCGCTGGGATACCACAACAACTCTGCCGGCACACCCCAGTTGCGCCCCATGAACTCCGCGCGGAATGCGTCGAGGGGCAGGACCTCTCCAGGTGATTCCGGACGCTTGATGCTTTGCAGGTGCTCACCGTCCCAATAGCTCGTGGCAAAGGCGAGCGTCGGAATAACCATGCAGGTGGATTGATGAACGTTTACCTGGCCATTTGGGTTATGCTTTTTCACGATCGTGTAAATTCGCCGCATAGTTTGGCGGACGGCGAAGATCGGATACGTTGTCCCCACCGACCCATCTGGCTTCACGTAGCCGCAGCCATGGAGTTGATTCCTGCACCCCCACGGCTCCGAGGTTCCGTCCAGGTAGACGCCGTCGATGTCGTATTCATCAATCAGTTTGGCAATCCCATCGCAGATAAAGTCCTGCCAGTGACTGCGGTAACAGACAATGTAGGCGGTCTGCTCCGGCTGCCGCTTGTATCCTCCAGCCCGCGGATAGACCAGGCATTCCTCATGATATTGGTCCCATTCTGGTGCGAGGGTGCTCATCTCGTATCCATGATAGAGCAGCAGCTGAATGCCGCGGTCATGACATGCTTTGACCAATTTGCGAAGTTTTTCTCCGTGCGTTGTCCGGGGGTAATTTTGGATATCAGTCCAATGTTCATGGAAGCAGATCGTCCTTACGCCATACTCCGCCAACCGATCAAGAATTCCCGGCGGATTCTCTTCGATTCCATAATTTCCCATGTGGCAAATTCGATAGTCCCAGGCGTCTGGTTGCATCGGTTTAACCGGCGTTGCCTGAAAGCCAAATGTGTATTCCAGCGGTGTGTTGAGCTTACGAGGTTTGCCCACGAGATGGATAACCAGAACCACGGAATTCTTTTCCGGACGGACTTCGATAACCCGGTTCGGATCCACATCCCAAAAGTTTTGATCTGATTCCGCAAACCAGGCTAATCCCCGCTCATCGTCACCAATCCAGAAGAACGGCTTGAACGAGATTTGGTATCCGTCGGGTGGAATGGCTCGGGAATTGAAAACACTCCCCCACCGGCCCGGCCAAAAGTGGAGATACTTGGCCCGCTCTGGCCGAAAAGGAATTTCCAGGTCAAGTTTTTCCAGCGCCACATCAGGATGAGCAGGTTTCAGCTCGAAGTCGCAGCGGACCATCCCATCATATTCGATGAGGACCGTACCGTTGCATTCAAGGCTATCCGTCGCCGCTTGAATGCGAAGCCTTGCCCGCACTGGAGAGCTCTCCAGAACGGTCAGTTCCCTGCCCTTCCATAAGAGCGGTTGGCCGGCCGACGTACCACCTAAAGCGATGGGCCCAGCGAGGATCTCCTGGGATGCTGAGGTGATCTGAGAGGGAAAAGGAAGGTCAGAGAATCGATACACGCGTCCCCAAACGTGGACGGCATGGCCCTCGACTGCAACCGGTGTCCACGGTGGAAGAAGTTCGTCGCTCTGTCCCGCTGGGCTGCCCAACCAGGGTGGTTGGACGCGGCTTTCTTCTCCCGATAACGCGAGGTGGCTTGCCATCATGAACGTAATCATCAGCGTTACTGCCAGTCCTGTCTGCATTTTCTTCCCAGGTGAAATTACCGGGTCGCACGAAGAAAGCCGGATAGGATCAATGACGTGTCTCATGGACCACCTCCTTGGAAAACGACCACTTTCAGAGTTTTCAAATCAGCCAAACTCTATTCCGTCACGCGTCCGCAGCGGAAATGGTTTCCAGAAACTCGACGGAAGCGGAGCAAGACTCTCAGAAAAAGCCCCCGTCGACCAATTACAGCGTTCCAGTCGCCACACGAATTGTCGTTCGTCCCTCAATGGGTGCAAGAGCCCCGCCGAGAAATTCGTCGACATGATTCACCTTGAGCAAGGGCCCACGCTGGCGATTGGGCACGGGCAACAATATGAACACGCAGCCGCGCTGGATTTTCCGTTCTGAAGAACAGTCGTCTGGGGATGGTGACGAGGGGCGGACTCCGGTATATTACCTGCGCGGTCAATAGTCGGAAAACTTGAGGAGAACGGTCATGACCAGTCCCCTGCAAAGATTGTTTTGGATTTGTTCCGCTCTCTGGAGTGTGATCTGTGTGGGATTAGACGCGGATTGGCAGAGACATCGGTCCTGCCTCGCTGAAACAGGCCCGAACGCGAGCCCATCCCCAATCCCCTTCGACGCAGCACCTTTCGCCGCGTCGATTCTCGACGAACCCGGGAAAACCTACGGTGTGGTGTGGGCCGAATGGCGAAGGATTCGCGCTGTGGAGGCGGAATTTGATCCCGGTTCTTGCGTGTCGCCGCAGTCGTTACAGGTGCAATACTGGCACCGGGTGTGGGACGGTTTGTCCGACCCCATCCTGTCGGAAGCGGATGTCGCGCGGACCGGCTGGAAGCCCATGGATGATTGGACGAATGGAAGCTGGAAGCTCGCCGACACGCGTGTGACTCAAGAGGGAAACCGTATTCGCTGGACCTTTGCCCCGACTCACAAAAAGGAGTTCTCCAATCTGAAACAATCAGGAGTCACCTACAGAAAAACACTTAAGATCCGCATTGTGGCGGAAGATCATCTCCCCCGGGTGACTGCCTTCCGCGTCTTCACCGACTCGGTGTATCGCCCTTTGACCGTCCGGATCTACTGGGGTGTTCCGGGGGTTCCTCAGTTTGCATATCAGGGAGAGAACGCAGGCCGTCTTGAGATATTTAATGGAATCTTAAAAAGCTTGCGCCACGTTGAAGGTTCCCCCATCGTTATAAGCCAGAACGGTCAGTTTGTACTTCCCGCCGATTCCACGGGGGCCCTCGATGCGGAGATTCTCACAACGATGAGCACGGTTCCCGGAAGCGAGGATCAGGATCCCACCATCGTGACGGTACGGACCCTCCACAATCCATTTTCGTTCGCAGTGGCCGATCTTATCAAAGGTGAGCGGATCCTTGTTGACGATTTGGGCGTTCTCGTAACCAAGGCCGAAGACCCCATCGATCTGTCCCAATATCGTCACTTGTTGCGGGAATTCCCGGGTCGCTGCGTTTACGATCGTATATTCGACCAACCGGAGCAGACACTTGCACGGGCGTGGAATGACATGCCGCTCAAACGGCCTCTTTACTTTGTGCATGGTTTACCGGGTAATCGTAACTTGATGATGCAAACGCCCAACGGCGATATCGCCGTTTCCAACGTGAGCCGGTGGTTCAACCTCCCGCGAAGTCCAAAGGATACTGACAGAAAAAACTGGAATGGAGCCATGCTCCAGTTGGGATTTGGATTTCCCAACGATGACCGGAGGGGCGGTCGGGAATTGCGTGATGGTTATCTTCCGCTCCTGCGGACCTGGTGGGCGGAAGGTCCCCTGTTCTACCAGCAGGAGACTGTGCTCGACGCCCTCGACGGGGATCTGAATGACGTGCAGATGGACGATCCTACCCTGCTATTGATGCGGGTGCGGATCGTTAACACGTCGGCCGACGAATCCGCGACCGCCCGGCTTGTTCTTACATCTCGGGCTGATCAGACCGAAAAGCTGCAGGCAGATGGTCCGCGAGTCTATGCCGTGGCTGGTGAGAACCGTTTCCTTCGTTGTCTTTTTGACAGCCGCGGCCGGGGAACTCTATCCGCTCAGGAAAACGCCCTCGTGTGGACGTGTTCCTTAAAACCGGGAGAAGCTCACGAAGTCTACCTCTTTGTGCCTTCGATCACTCTCTCCTCGGACCAGGAAATTGCGAGCGTTTTATCACGGCAGTTTGATCGGGACAGCAGCCGCATCCTCGATTTCTGGAGCAAACTCGCTGCCGAAACAACTGAGGTGGAAACTCCTGAGCCGTGGCTCAACCATTTCTATCGGGCAGTTCTCTACCACAATGAAATCAACTGTACGCGGGATATTGCGGCCCCGCGGCGCTATGCTCGGGTGGGCTCTCTGCGCTATGGGGTGTTTCCCAACGAATCGGTGATGATGATCATGGACCTAGACCGGCGGGGGCGCCACGAGACCGCTCGACAGTGTTTGCAGACGTTCCTCGATTTCCAGGGAACAGTTCCCCTCCCCGGAAATTTTCAGTCTACGGAAGGGCTCTTCTATGGGGCGGGAGGGTACGAATCAGGTGGGTACAACAAACACCACGGATACGTGATGTTCGGGATGGCGGATCACTGGTGGATCACCCGCGATCGCCAATGGATGGCTCAAGCTGCCCCCAAGCTCGTCAAAGCCTGTGATTGGGTCATTCGGGAACGCCGAGCAACCATGCAACTGAACCCCGACGGCACACGACCCATTGAATACGGCTTTCTGCCCAGCGGGGGACTGGAAGACGTGCAGGACTACTGGTATTGGCTGGCGACCAACGTCAATACCGCCTGGGGGTTCACAGCTTTAAGCGAGGCTCTCGCCGACTACGGCCATCCTGAGGCAGCCCGTCTGCTTCGCGAGGCCGCGGCCTATCGCGAAGACATTCTTCGCGGATTAACAGAGGCCCGCATCCGCGCCCCCGTGGTTCGACTTCGCGATGGCACGTATGTCCCGAAGTATCCATCCCACCTGCACGAGCGAGGACGGTCTTTGGGCTGGATCCGCGAAACGCTGGAAGGCTCTCTTTTTCTGCTGATCCACCGCTTGCTCCCACCAAAAAGCCCGGAGGGCACGTGGATCCTCAAAGACTACGAAGACAATCTTTATATTTCCAATGCGTACGGTTATTCTATTCCCGTCTTTGAACGCTTTTGGTTTTCCCGGGGCGGCTTTTCCATGCAGGCGAATTTACTCGATGGACCTCTTCCTTACTTGTATCGAGACGAGATTAAACACTTTCTGCGGGCATACTTCAATGGCTTCGCCTCGGCCTTTTATCCAGAGGTCATGATGTGCAACGAGCATTCAAACCCAGAACTCGGATATCCCGCTGGTGACCATTTCAAATCGTCCGATGAATCCAATGTCACCTTCTGGCTGCGTCTCATGTTCATCCAGGAAGATGGTGACGACCTGTACCTGGGGCGGGCAATCCCGCGATACTGGGTGCGAGACGGCCAACGGGTCCGCGTTGAAAGAGCGCCCACATACTTTAGGCCAATGTCCCTCATTATAACTTCCCATGCCAGGGACGGCCGCGTCGAAATAGATTTGCTGCCGCCAGAGCGAAATCCACCACAAACGATCTATCTCCGAATTCGCCATCCTGACGCGAAACCGCTCAAGCGGGTCACTGTCAATGGCCAATCCCACGACAAATTCGATAAAGACCGCGAGTGGATTATCCTGCCCGGCAACCTTAACGGGACACAAAAGATTGTTGCGTATTACTAATTGACCGGCAGCAATGCGTTATAACGCCTGCTCCTTGGCTGCGGTACTCGTAGCTGGCCCTGAAAGCCTCTTCGAAAACCAAACGGCGTCCGGGGATTGAGGCCAAGTTTGAGGTTTTTGAATTCGAATGGCCTCCCAGTATAACCCTTGTTACCTGCCTGAAAATCCGTTATGTCGGCCAGGTTTCAGGATGAGAACATTGGCATGGGCGAAAAGTGATAAGAGCCTGCCTGATAGTTGCACGTTTTCGTAGGTCACTGATGCGATTGATAGCGGTTAAACTGGAATATCAGCCTGTATCGGTTCATTCCCTTGCCAGAATCTCACCTATTCTTTCGGCGGCGTGACCATCCCAAAGGTCAGGGCATCTTCCGCTTTTGTATCGTCCCGCCAGGACTTCTTCTAGGCAGTGACGCAACCTGTGCGGGTCGCTACCCACCAGCGTGCTGGTCCCTTCAGTCACCGTAATCGGCCGCTCCGTATTCGGCCGCACAGTGAGACAGGGGATGCCCAAGGCCGTACTCTCTTCCTGCAACCCTCCTGAATCAGTGATCACCACCTTGGCCTGCGAGGTTAATGAAAGAAACTCCAAGTATCCTAGTGGTGGTAATGCCCAGATCCTTCGACGTCCTGTTCCCTGGCCGTCCAGGAGGTGCCCTAACCCGAATGCCTCAATCCTGTGCCGTGTGCGGGGGTGAATCGGAAAGACTACGGGAAGCTCGGCCGCCACTTCTGCGAGAACCTCCAGGAGACCTGAGAGCGTCTCGGCGTGGTCCACGTTGCTCGGCCGATGAAGCGTCACCACTGCGTATCTGCCGACTGGGAGTCCCAAACGCTGCGGGGTGCCAACTTCTCGGGCGCGCGGCAGAAGAGCCAGCAGCGTATCGATCATCACGTTGCCGACGAGGTGAATTTGCTCCTCGGGATGCCCCTCCCGGACGAGGTTCTCCACACCGGACGGCTCAGAGACGAATAGCATGTCCGCGACTGCGTCGGTCACGATGCGATTGATTTCCTCCGGCATGGAGCGGTCGAAGCTCCGCAGCCCCGCTTCAACATGAGCCACCGGAATCCCCAGCTTGATGGCCGCAAGGGCCGCTGCCATTGTTGAGTTCACGTCGCCCACCACAATGACGCGGTCAAATTTTCGGCCGTCGGGCGTGCCCGCCAGGAGCACTTCCTCCATTTTTTCCAGAATTCTTGCGGTTTGCTGGGCATGTGTCCCCGAACCAACGTTGAGATGCACATCCGGTCGCGGCATCTCCAAATCCTGAAAAAACACGTCGCTCAGTTGTGGATCGTAGTGCTGACCGGTGTGAATCAGAACGGGACGAATCTGGGAGTACGCCCGCAATGCCCGCAAGATCGGGGCCATCTTCATGAAATTCGGTCGCGCACCGACAACGCAGGCAAAAACCTTCATCGTCACCCCGTTTGTCTCAGCAAGTCCATAAATAAAGTTCCACTTCAGTCGCTAGGAAACCTACCTTGCGGAATAGCCACGATCAAGACCGCTGCCCAGGCCAAGATCCTCTGGAAAACAGTCCATAGAGCCCGGGTTATCAGATAATTAGGATTATAGAAATGTGATGTCAATTTCTTTCTTCAAAGAAAAACACTATACACTCGTGCCCGCAATGCACGATACTTGCTGCCCTATCGCTGACAACGCATCCAGCCGATTCCACATCGTGGCTACGGATTTGCCAAATGAGGACGTTGGGCGTGGTTCCTTCCAGCACCAGTTCGTGGGCCGATTCTTTCACACCAAACTGGGGAAAATAATTTGCCGTTCCATGCTTCCAGGTGTGCCCCGAAGCCGATCCGGGCTCGATCATCAACCGAGCCGGTGGGAGTTCCAGCAGTGCCCCGTTCTCAGAAGGACTGCAAATATTCCACTCGCTTGGAATGTGGAGCCGACTCGCCAAGCTTGCCTGGGACCGCCCCATCACCCAATCCGCGATCAGCCATGGTCCCTTCTCGATACAGATGATCAGACGTCTGACCTCGGGGCAACCCAGATGACGGTACGCATTGTGCGTGCACCACGCATAGTGGAAGGGCCCTGCCCGATCGCAATGCATGTTTCCCGGCCAGCCACGGCGCCCCATCCGGAAGCGTGACCAAACGTCACACTGATTTTGCCCATTGATTTCCAACGTGTTATGTGCGCGAGTACCTCGGCAATAGGCTCGTTCAGGAGAATCCTCGTAATCGTACACCCCGGCATCCACCACCAACCTTTTCCCACCCCAGGATGCCTCAAAAGTCAGCAAATCAGCATGGGCATGGGCGGGCAAGTGGTCCAGACCGACGGGACCGGCGTCGAAGATAAGGAAATTTCCACCTTCGCGATAGACCCAGTAATCGCCCACCTGGTACGACACAGCTCGCTCCGGCTCAAGGTTGGGAAAGTCCATTCTCAGTCGCGCAAACACCTGGCGAGGCGAAGGTGTTAGATCGAGTGTGCTATCGCCGAAAAGAGGGATTTGGCCGTCGGGATGGAGCACCTTTCCTAGGAATTCCGCCATCTTGGCGATTACCGCATCCAGATAATCGGGAGCACCTCCCCAGGCGGCCTGGAACGCATCTCGCATGTCGGCGAGCGCCAGCAGAACATCGACATGGTACATGGGCGAGCGTTCAAAATGCTCTCCGGAACTGAGAATCTGTTCCTGGCACTCGCGAAAAAGCACCTTAGAGGCGGTGCGTAGCCATTCGTCGGGTTCAGACCCCGCAAAAAAAGCCCCCGCCACCGCCAGCCCCCGAAGGTTTTGAATAAGATGGTTGCCCCTCACATCGAATTCCAGATTCTTCCTCAGCCACCGCGCCTGGGCAGACAGCGAGTCGAGCACCCGCTGCGCTAAAAGGCCTTCGGGCGGATACACAGAGAAGAGCTTAACCCAAACGGGAATGCGTCTGGAAACGACATACGGATGCCACGCGTCGGGCGAATAGGCACTTGAAGGAAGGCTGTAGCTTTCTATCCAATTACCAATCCAATTCCAAATTTGGTGAGGTGCCGCAGGCAAGACGTCGCCCCCGCACTTGGGTAGAAAAAACTCGTGGTAGTGAAGATGAAATCGGCCAAGACGTGAGACGATCTGTCTCTCGATGACCCGCCACTCTAAGTGGAAAGAAGTATAATACTCTCGGTTGAGAAGCCGGAGCGTGATTCCGCGGTCGTTCAGCACGAGGCGGGCACCTTCGGCGACCGGCTCAGCGATTCCATCAAGCGGTCCACGGACTTCTAAACCCCTTTGGACACAAAGCCTTCGCACCAGCCCCGGCGCCCGATGAGCCATACTCCTCGCAACAAAGCGATAAAAAATCTGTCGCGGTCGGTAGTATCGAAGGGTATGATAAAGGCGAGAGATGGTAGGCTGCACAACAGGTGGGGCTTATTACTGACCAGCCCGTGTGAAGCAGGGAGATTCCAGACGTGTACCCCGGGAATCCTGAGCACACTTTGCCATGCCCGCCGATTCGCAAACGACGTTGAGCATTTTTTCCGCGAGAGCGTCTCGGGAATAGTTCTGCTGGAGATATTCGCGCACACGTTGCGGATAGTCCGCAGGAAAGAAATTGCCCGCGCGAAGTTTTTCAATGCACGCCAGCAGCGACTCGGCCGATTCCGGTTCCATTGCCACCCCTGCCCCAGCCTCTTCGACAATTCGCAACGCTTCGCCGCGGACGCCCATGATGATCGGCTTGCCCATCGCCATCATCTCGAAAATCTTGCTGGGAATGACCGTCTCAAACAGTTCCGTCTTGCGGAGATGGACCAAACAGGCGTCAGCACTGGCGATGACCCGGGGCATCTCCTCTTTCGGCAACCGACCAGTGAAGATGACCCTGCCGTCCAGGCCCCGCCGCCGCGCTTCGTGTTCCAGTTCTTCTTTTCTGGCCCCCTCCCCTACCAGCCAGAACACAACATCGTCACGACCACTGTCCCGCAGCTTTTCGGCGGCCTCCAGGACGACGTCCAGTCCATGGGCCATGCCGATTGTGCCCACGTAAGCGCAGACGAATTTCCCCTCTCCGTTCCATCGACGGCGGAGCTCGCTGTCGACTGGCTGGGGGCAAAAACGTTCCAAATCCACGCCGTTCATCACGACGGAAATCCGCTCCGGAATGTTGACCTTTTCAAGGATTTTCCTGCGATAGCCTTCACCCACTGCCACAATATGGTCGGCCGAGCGATACATAACTCTCTCGAGAAACTGTAAGAATCGTAAGATCGGTCGAAACCGGATGGCCCCGACGGTTTCAATCGACTCCGGCCAGATATCGCGGATTTCCAGCACAAACGGCCGCCGCCGCAGTCGCGAAAGGATCACCCCGGCCCAGCCGCAAAAGAATTGTGGGCTGGTGGCGACGATGATGTCAGGGCTTTCGACCCACAGGCCCGCAAGGACACTACTTAACATATATGAGAGGTAGTTGATGATTCGTCTCACTGTTCCCGCGTTGGGAGCGAGGTAGGTCCACACCCGGATTACCTCGATTCCGTCTATCAATTCCCGCTGAGGTCGGAGCCTGTTTTTGTAGCCAGGAAAGAGAATGCCGGTGGGACAGTTTGGATTGCAGGTGATGACGGTAACCCGGTGTCCTGCCCGAACCCACCGCACAGCATGTTCATAGGTGCGGCTGGCCGGAGCGTTCACTTCCGGCGGGAAATAATGAGTGAGAAACAAAATGTGCATAGTCCGGCAAATATGCCCACTTGGTCGCTACCGCGTTATTCCTGCGCGTAGGCTCAAACCAAGCTTGTTCGCATAGTACTCCACAATATCGCGAATAATATCATCAAGCGAATAGCGAGGTCGGTAGCCGATGGCTTTTTCGATCTTCGTCAAATCAGGAACGCGGCGCTGCATGTCCTCGAAGTCAGCCCCGTAAGCTTCTTCAAATGGAATATAGCGAATTTGCGAGCGGCTTCCTGTAATATTGATCACCCGCTCTGCCAGTTCCCTAATAGACACTTCCTCCCGGTTGCCTACGTTGAACACCTGCCCCCTGGCTTCCGGCAATTCCATGAGCTTCACCAGTGCTCCCACGGCGTCCTTCACATGGCAAAAGCAACGCGTCTGACTGCCGTCACCATACACCGTCAGCGGCTCCTCCTTGAGCGCCTGCTGCACAAAACGGGGCAGTACCATCCCGTATTGCCCGGACTGCCGCGGTCCCACCGTGTTAAACAGTCGCACGATCACCACGGGCATCCGCGAATGGTGCCAGTAGGCCATGGCCAAAAACTCATCGAGGGCTTTAGAGCAGGCATATCCCCAGCGGCGACGGTAGGAGGGGCCGATGACCAGGTCGTCATCTTCTGAAAATGGGACCTTGGTGGATTTGCCGTACACCTCGGAGGTCGATGTAATTAGGACCGGCTTGCGATATCGGGAACATGCCTTCATCACCACTGAGGTGCCGTGGACGATTGTTTCAATCGTGCGGACCGGCTGTTCCACGATCAATCGCACCCCGACCGCGGATGCCAGGTGGTAGACCCGATCAGCCTTGGCCACGCACTCGCGGACGATGCCTTCATCAGCGATGTCGGCACAGACAAGTTCAAACAGCGGGTGGCCTTCCAGGTGCGCGACATTTTCATGGCGTCCCGTGGAAAAATCATCGAGCACCGTCACGGAATGGCCACTGGCAATCAGGGCATCGCACAAATGAGAACCGATAAACCCCGCACCACCGGTAATGAGGATACGCATGTTATATCTCGCAATCAGTTCTTAAGGTCAGGAAATATCACCTGTTTGTTCAAACCGTCCTCTTTCAATATAGCTCGAACCAACCCCACGAGGTTAGACGCCACAACCGGGTGACGCATCCTCTGGTAGACAGGTTCCCAAATTTGGTGCACCCTGTTTTTGTCGGGCCGCTTCAACAAATAATCTCTCATAGCCTCGGCCAGAGAATGAGGATCCTCCGGGGCAACAACTCTTCCAACCTGATCATCGTTGATCACGTCGGGATAGCAGCCGACCAAGTTCGAGACCACCACCGGCAACCCCGACGCCAGCGCCTCCATAACCACTACCCCCCAGGGTTCTGTCCGGGAGGGGAGGACAAAAAGGTCTGCAGCACAGTAAAACCTTGGCAAATCTTTCGGCTGCTGAAATCCAACGAAATGAACGCGATCGTTCACACGGAGCCGAGCCGCCTGCTCTTCCAGCTTCGTCCGTTCTGGGCCATCACCGGCGATCAAAAGCTGACTGGGCACATTTTGAACCACCCGCGCGAAGGCTTCCAACAGGATGTCCACACCCTTTTTATTAATGAGCCGCCCCACGAAAAGAACCACAGGCTCGTTTCCCAAATTCATACTTTCACGAATAACCTGCCGATTTGGGTAAAGAGCAAAAGCTGTGTGGCGAAGAGAGTCCAAATCAGGCGAGTTCGGAACAAATGCACAACGATCAGCCCGTCCACCGTATGAGATGAGGTATTCCCGCGCTAGTTGCCCTGTCGGAAGAATTCCGGCAGCCCCACCAACAACCCATCGGACAAGCGGTGTTTTTAGGGTCTTCCGGTACCGGGCCCGCTTCAAGCCGTGAAAACTTTCGCACATCACAAGATACGGGATCCGCTTTTTTCTCGCGTACCACGCCGCAGCCAGCATGGTGAAGTGGTTGTATCCACCGAGAATGATCGCATCATACCGCTTCGCACGCAGTTTCTTCAGAATCGACGGGTTCCAGTAGCCATTATGCTGGCCCAACCATGCGCGGCCGGGAAGTACCTCTGCATGGAACCTAAATGGCCAGTCGATCTCCCATGGCCGATCATCGCCCTTGGCGTAACAGTAAAACACGTCCAGCTCAACGCCTGGTTGCTCGGCGACCGTATTCCAAAATGGATCGCGGTACGGCGTCGGCTGAGGTGTGACGACACAGAGGCTGATTTTCGAGCGATCAGAATATTCCATCGGTTGGTATTAAAGCTGTCTATTATCGTTGTCTATAGAACTAGATGAATTACAGGAGTTGCTCGTTGTATTCACTCCAGCAACTGCCGCCATCAATACCTCCCGAATGGAATACTGTGGCTGTTTATTAATGTTCAGATGTATCCTTCCAAGGTATTCACCAATAATCCCCAAAGCGAGCAATTGTAACCCGCCGAGAAATAATACCGCCACGATCAGCGACGCATAGCCAGGGACGGCGATATTCCCAACGATCTTCTGGACAAAATAATATAGCCCCAGAACCAGGCCAGCAAGAGCCACCACAAACCCGGTGGCCGAGACTATTTGAAGTGGCAAAAGCGAAAAATTCGTAAAAAGGTTCATCGCCAGAGTAAAGAGCTTGGCGAAATTATAGCCCGATTGGCCGAGCTTCCTCGGCCGATGCTCAACCTCAATTTGTGCGATCCGATCCGTGTTCCAAGCGAGCAGTCCATCAATGTAAGTGTAATTCAGGTCATAGGAAAGAATCGCCTCCACCACCTGCCGCCGCATGACCCGAAACGCACTGGGAGTCACGTGTGTACGAAACACCAGCTTATAAAACGTCACCACAATCCAGGACCCCAGGTTGCGCCATGGCGCGTGGCTGCGCTCACGAGGAACCCCATAAACGACATCCGCCCCCGTTTGCTCAATGGCCCGAAGTAGCTTCGGGATTTCCTCCGGTGGATGCTGCCCATCATCGTCCATGGTGATGATGTAATCCCCCTTTGCATGCCGAAGCCCACACATGATTGCATTGTGTTGGCCGAAATTGCGCATCAATTGAATGGCCTTAATCACGTTCGGTCGCTCTTGGTGTATGCGATGGAGGATTGACCAAGTCTCGTCGGGACTGCCATCGTCTACCAGAATGATTTCGAAGGCGATCCCGGCCTCTGCCAGAATTCTTACAACCCCCTCGACAACCTGCTGAACGGTGTTTACCCCACAATAGACGGGAATAACCACCGAAATAGAGGGCATCATGCCATTGTGTTCCACGACGGCGGTTTCAGCCACACGTGCCACACCCGAGAGCGAGCCAGTTCTTTGTATCCGGACGAGCGATACAAACCAAGAGCCGGCTCATTATGCCCCTGAGTTGCAACCGTGATTTTATCACCGCCAGTTGCTGCCACGTAGCTTTCCGCGGCGCGAACCAGTCGCGATCCAATTCCTTTTCCTCGAACCTCCGGTCTAACGGCAATGAGCGTGATTCTTCCAGCCCTTTCCTGCCGTCGAACCGAAACAAATCCCATAATCCGAGTATCGCTCAAATAACCAAAGCTTGCGTCTGCGAGGATGCCCCGGAGGCTGTTTTCCGCCCAAATGCGAAAAAGTCTTTCTCCAATCGTTCGAGGAATCATCGGGTCGCACATAAAGCGCGAATGTGAGCCCGCAATAACCCCCAATTCCGAGATTTCTTCAACATTACAATTAATTTCGGTAAGTGCCACGATACTTTCACGCTCTTCACGGAGATTAGGAGCATCCGTCAGCCCTTTTTCAAGTTCCACACGCTGGCATGTAAATACGCTGATGACATTATTGAGAATACTGGCTGGTGGGGCTGCGTTGGGCGGAGCGAAGACATAAAGAAGCGTCACATTGATCTTTCGGGCATCGGCAATGGCCTCAGCAATCTCGCTCAGATTCCCTGACCAGTCCGTCCGCGCGACCGGGAATCCGAAAAAGTCACTATCCCATTCCAGCACAACGGGTGTCATGAAACTCCGCAGCCAATTTGCCAATCACTATGCAGAAATAGATGCAGACTCTCGACAAAACGCATTGACTAGATTCACAACCCGTTGCTGCTGTTCCATCGAGAGTTCGTGAAACATGGGCAGCCTTATCACGCGGGATGCTAGATCTTCCGTCAAAGGCAAATCCCCTAACCTATATCCTAATCGGCTCCCCATGGGCGATGAATGGAGCGGCACGTAATGGAAGATGGCAAGGACGCCATGATCGCAAAGGTACCGCAACATTTCGTCCCGTTCCTCCCCTGTCCGCGCGAGAATATAGAATAAATGATAATTGCTTTGACAGTCCGCCGGTATGTGCGGCAGTCCCAGCAACCCGGCCTCTGCAAGAGGGCGAAGAGCAGCCCGATAGTACTCGTAAATCTCCCGTCGGCGGCTGGTGATCGAGTCGAGGCACTCCAGCTGGCCCCACAAAAAGGCGGCCAGAATTTCCGCCATCACGTATGACGAACCCACATCCACCCAGGTATATTTATCTACCTCTCCGCGGAAGAACTTCTGTCGGTTGGTGCCTTTGTCGCGGAGAATTTCTGCACGCTCGATAAACCGCTCGTCGTTGATGCACAGGGCCCCACCCTCGCCACAGATATAATTTTTCGTCTCATGAAAGCTGTAGCACCCAAGATGCCCGATAGACCCCAGGGCACGCCCTTTATAGAAGGCATTGACTCCCTGGGCGGCATCTTCCACAACCAGTAAATTATACCGCCGGGCAATATCCATAATCGTGTCCATCTCACAGGCAACGCCCGCATAATGGACGGGCACGATCACCCGGGTTCGCTCTGTAATGGCGGCTTCAATCTTGGTTTCGTCGATATTGAGAGTATCCGGGCGAATGTCCACAAACACCGGTTTGGCGCCGACACGCACAAAGGCGCTGGCCGTGGAGACAAACGTGTACGAGGGCATGATGACCTCGTCGCCCGGCTGAAGATCGCAAAGCATCGCGGCCAGCTCGAGGGCAGCCGTCCCGGAAGGCACCAAGAGGACCTTTTTGATACCGAAGCGTTCTTCCAGGAATCGGCTGCAGAGCTTGGTGAAATGCCCATCCGCGGCGATATTTCCCATCGTCACCGCCTGGGCAATATAGTACAGCTCTTTCCCAGCGATAAACGGCTTATTGAAGGGGATCATGGAATCTCGTACAAGGCGCGTGTTCTGACACAGACGGCGCAATATAACCCAAAGGCGATCGCCATAAAAAGCGCATAAATATGCAGCGGCCCTAAAACGAAATTATATAATGCGCCTTGTAAAAATGCAGACGATGCCCCAAATCGATAGACGAGATTGTAAGATAGGGAACGCAATAGAAAGAGTGACATGAATAACGTTAGAACGCTACCAATCCAAGTTAAACCGATACCACGTACCGCTACGGTCCATGCTAGAAGAATAGGAAACGCCAGCAAAGCCGAATCGTAGTATCTATGGTAGGTAAATGTTAAAAACGCTGGAGCTAATATTGCAAGCGATATTAGTACGCCGTCTTTTCTTACGGCGGCGACATAACACGCCAGGATCGTGACCGAAAAGAGCAGGCCTAGGGTGAGCGTGTGCGCGATCGTGCGGTCAATCCCGAGCGTGTTAAAGAAAGCTACGGCTGCCAATGTTGAATATTTACCACGGGTATTAGCTGAAAACCAGCTGTGAAAGCCGGACTCGTCGTAGCCGCCAACATGTGATAGTCCGGCCAAAACTGAATGCGGTACTTTGCTCACGTCGTGCCCAGTCAGCATAAGCCATCCAGTGGCCAGAATGTTAAGGGTTGCGAATATCGCTATAGCTAAAATGATCGGCCTGGTATGTCGCCCGAAAGCTAGCACTAATATTATTGGTAGGGCCAGCGGATACTTGAGTGCTAGGGACAGTCCAATTGCGATGCCTGCGCTATGTGGCTTTTGTTGGATAACGAATAATGCTCCCATAACTGCAAGTGGTGCGGCAATATTGCCGGGGTTCCCGCTCTTTGCAGTGAATCCTGCCAGGAGGCCTATATGCAGTAGGCACAGCCAGGTTACGGCAGCCGGTAAGGATAGTTTTTCATGGCACATTCGATACACCAGTACCAGGGTGCCACAAGCAACGCCAATCGTTACGATCTTGAAAAGCACCCATCCGGTCGGCTTTTCGAACAAAGCAAAAGCCGCCCAGAGTAGCATTGACGATGGAAGATAGGGATTGCCTCCAGAGTACACATCTTTTCCTTCGAGAAAATCGCGTCCGAAATTATGCACGGTGTGGAAATCGGGATGGTAACTGCGATAATAAAAAAGGGGCAATGCCACTAGATTTATGGAAAGGAGCGTCAAGCAAACAAGTTGGAATGCACGTGTGTACGGTGAGACCTTTGTAGTGGCGGGCCGGAGATTATTTGCGGATTGAACCGAGCTGTGGGTACCATATTGGGCTTGAGAAAAAGGGAAATCTCTGCGAGTGTCCATTTTAGTCACTGTTGTTGTTTGTAGAATTCAGGTAATAAGACTTCGACCTTTAAAGGATATATTAGACAGGCCAAGCTGACGTCGTCTTTCCAAGAAGCTGGAAAACCGGTAGCGAATTTCGGTTCTCACAAGCATCTAATGGTTTGGGCCGGGTAGGTGGCAGGCGTGTGGTGCCGTCTTTGACTAAGGCATTAACCAATTCGCACGTGATGTGACGGCGCCGAGGCTCAATACTCGCCTACCCTATCTGCCTATTGGTGTCGTTCCGAAAGAAAGTTCCACGAGTAATATACTCTAATTTCTACATCAGGGCGCTAAAAAATTGCGAAAACTTGCGATCATGCAGACCATTCCGGTTGCTTTCTTTCCGTACTTTTCGGTCCGGCGTCGAAATCTTCTCGCTACAGTGGGCGAAGGGCTACACTCGGCTAGTTGCGATCTGGGTACCTTGCTTACTTGTAAACAGCTGGTGAGAGGCTTAAAAATTCTGATTCTGGACTTCTGCGGATGTGACATGTTGAGAACCGGTCTGCCTAAACTTTACCACTTCGCTTTCTTTAGCTACCATCAAAGGACGATGGATTGTCCGGACGGAGGCCTTAGGTCACTATGCAAAACCTCAATATCGTGCGTGCATTACGGGCCCACCTCACCCCGGCGGCGAGGTTGGCCGCATGGAATTTCTTCTGGATGGCGCTGGGCCGGGTGGTCGGTGACGACTATCTCGTAGGGCGTATACACTTGGCTCAAAAGACTGTCGGTCCATCGTATTGCGTCATGCGGTCAGTTGTACACGCATACTACCACCCAGGCGAGCGGTGGCTCCTGGTTCTCTGGGTGGCTTATGGTCGGCTCGGACTGTGTGTTAGTGAATGCGTCGTCGTTCATAACGATCGGGACGCTTGGAACGTGTGAAGGTCACAACGGCAAACAAGCGATAAACCCAGCGCGGCGGCAGAAAGAGAAGACAAAACTCAAGAAAAATACGTAGCCGATCGCCGAGGTCCATTTCCGTGCCGAAATACTCTTTCTTAATGCGGATTGTCTCGCGAAGAACGTGCCGAAGGTGTGTCGTTTTGGATCCGCCCGATGAGTGAATTCGATACCGGGTTAATGCCTGAGGAATATTAGCAAATCGGGCGCCGTTTCTTAGCATTCGGCACCACAGTTCGTAATCTTCCACGTAGATCTGACCGGAATACCCGCCGATCCGGTCTACCGAGGGCCTGTGGATGACGGCAGCGGGCTGGGCGATCGCGTTGTATCGCCGCATCGTCCGCATAATCGCATCGTGACACTCCGGATAGCGGCGAAGGCCTACGAGTTGCCCATTTTGGTCGATGATCTCAATCCAGGATCCGAGCACCCTAATACTCGGATTCACATGGAGGAACTCCCACTGCTTTTGCAGACGTTCTGGCCTGGCCACGTCGTCCGCATCGAGGATTGCCACCCAGTCACAGCGTGACTCTTTGAGGGCCTGATTTCGCTGGGCAATCAGGCCGGTTCGTTGGTCATTATGAATATAGCGTATTCTGCTGTCTGAAAGCAAATCGGAAATGATTTCCCGGCCATCAACTTCCGAAGGGTCTTCGACGATGATCAGCTCAAAATCTTCAAATGTTTGATTGAGGACACTCTGCACCGCTTCGCGAAAATAAACTGGATGCGGCCGGTAAACACACATGTTGACAGAAATTAATAACTTTCCCATAGAAAGTCACCTCTTTATCGCAACGACCACGAAAGCCTTAGAAATTATCCACAACAGCGGGATTCGACGAAGCAGCCGCGCTCCTAGGCGATAATACCACACGTCTCCTTTCATGGTGTTAGCCAAATTAGCTGGTACGACAAAATAAAATTCGCGAAATCCGGCCGCATTGAGAAGTCGGCGGAGGGTCCAGAATGTTGGAGCATAGCATGCATCACTATAATCTGTACCCTTGCCCGTCAGCCGAAGGTAGATGTTCGCCAGGGAAAGTGGCAAATAGGACAGAAAGGGCAGTCGGTAGTGAACCTCAATTGGCCAAAGCTTATTAGGGACGACTATGAATAACACCCCATTAGGACGCAGAGCGTGGAAAATGCGTTGTAGGGCCTGGAGCTGTTCTCGAATGTGCTCGAGTACGTTATCCAGAACTACAAGATCATAAACGTTATGATCCGAAAGAGTCTCAGCCCCGATGTTCGCGAATGATAAATTGGCAAGATGCTTTTCCTGTTGAATCCTCACAGCCTCGACATAGAGCGTGTGGCTAGGCTCAATTCCTTTCACACGTTTACAGCGCTTTGCCAACTCCGCCGCCGTGAATCCATAGCCTGAGCCGCAATCTAGAACCTCCCATTCGCTCACGGGTTTCGACAGGTAGGGCGAACAGGTGTCAATTATTTGACACGCCAGTCGCTCGGCAATGCGCGAGCGTTCGTAAAGCATTTTTTCATACTGTTGTTCGTAAAGGGGTCTGTCATCCATTTCGAATAAGTCTGTCACGTAAGGGCTCAAGACCAACGAGTGGGTCAAGGGACATGGAATGACAAGGTTCTTTTGTCCCCTATTCGCGGCCTGTCAGTGCCTGCCGTATAGCCATCTCCCGTGCCAACTGCGTCACCATGTTCTCCAATCGGCGATAGCGATTGTAGAACACCCGGAGGAAAAACAGCAGGCCGAGGGTCACAAGGTACAGGACAAAGTCGCTCCCTCGGGTGATTCCGAAAGCGCTGGCGGCCAGGGACGTGATCGGCGGGTAGGCAATGGCCACCGCACCGGCTGTCCAAACGACAAACCAGAACAGGCCGGCCAACCAGCTCGTTTGCCCGCGGCGGAGTCGCCAGAGGTTGCTGAGGGCGGCGAAGGCGCAAAGCGGCACAAACACAATCTGGAACAGGTTCATCGCATGACCCTTTCGGCGATAATCTGCAGGGCCAACCGGAAAACGTCGCTCGTGCGTTGTCCTTTTCTCAGTGAGTCCGCTGAGTATAAGATCGTGGCTGGCCCCTCGGCGAATCGCAATTTCTTGACACGAACTTGGTGTAAAAGGTCAATTGGGTGTTCGAAGCGGTTCATCGTGATCTTGATCATGCGAGCCGCTTTAGCATCCATGAGACGCAGACCTGTTGTAACATCGGTAACCCAGATTCCGCACAACACCCAAACGGCCGCGGATGCAACTTTGAGCATGACCTTCCGGTGGAATGGCATATCAATCGCTTTTCCCAAGAATCGCGATCCAAACACGATATTGGCTTTGTTATTCAATAGAATTTGCATCAACTTGGGCAAATCCTCCGCTCGATGTTGACCATCGGCGTCGAATGTAGCAACATATTCAGCCCCTTGCCGTAACGCGAAGCTGATACCGGTCTGGGTTGCAGCACCAGCACCCAGATTGACCGGATGACGCAGAACCCAAACGGGATAGTTCAGGGCGACCTCCGCCGTGTTGTCGGCCGAGCCGTCATCGACAACCACCACCGACCGGGCCACCTGGAGCAGGCTCTCCAGGGTTCGGCCAATCCGCGGGGCCTCGTTGAATGCTGGAACGACCACAAAACAGGACTCAGGCAGAACGGAATCAGCAAGCGTCGTCATGGTTTCACCCCGTCGCTGGCAGTCGCTCCACAACCCCGGCTGCACACAAGGTGAGAAGCGTCACATGGATGAAGGTCTCCGGGGCGATGAGCGGCCGCGAATCTGCCAGACTGGCCAGAAACGCCGCGATAGCGCGACTGTGCCCCTTATCCGCCGTCCAAAGATTTTTTTTGTGCCGCCGGATGCCGTCATCGAGGATCAGCGTCTTAAAATCTTCCAGCACCGCCGAGCAGCCACCGGCGTGGACCTCGATCCGCTCTTTACTGAAGCCCGGTGAACCGTTAGTCGAATAAATGAGATGACAGATGGAACCGTCTTTATAACGCACTAAAAACTGCCCGTCGTCACGCGGTGAGACACCCTGGGGACTAAGGCGCTGCAGTTCCAATGGCTCCGAGTCAGTCAGGAATGCGAAGAAGTCGAAGAAATGGCAGGCCTCGCCGATGATGCGGCCACCCTCGGCCGGGTCGGCCAGCCAGTGGTCGCGCGGAATTGGACCGGCGTTGACACGATAGGTGACGCTGAGCGGCCCTCGGCCTTTTGTGAACTGTTTTAATTCCTGGGCCAGCGGGGCGAAGCGGCGGTTGAAGCCCACCATGAGGTGGCCACCCGTTTTTTGTAAAGTTGCCTGCACAGCTTCGAGTTGGTCCGGAGTGATGGCGAGGGGCTTTTCGCAGAAGACCGCCTTACCGGCCTCAAGGGCCCGGCACACAAGCGGCGCGTGCTGCGAGTGCCGGGTCACGATGAACACGACGTCCGTGTCTGAGTCGTTCAGAATTTCGTCGACATCCGTTGCGCACCATTGGAAGCCGTACTTTTTGCCCACAGTTTGGGCCGTCATCCCCGAGGCGGTCACAATTCCCCGAAACCGCACCTGGGGCAGCTTTTTCAAAATGGGGAGCAGGACTGCCTGGGCGAAGTTGCCCGCCCCGATAAAGGACACACCCAGCGTGGCCTTGTCGATCGGGCGGGCCGGAGCTAGCAGTTCGATTCGCCGGGCAGAAGCCGTCTCACGGGAGGGATACGTGAGGACGATTCCCAGATAGGGCTCCCTGCCGTGGAGCATGAGCTCAAAGGCCTCGATTGCCCGATCGATGGGGAAACGATGCGTGGTGAGGATACTCGGTCGAACGGAACCGGCCGCGACTAATTCTAAAAATGCCTGTAAGTTTCTCTGCTCGGTCCAGCGAATATATCCCGGTGGATAGTCGTGGCCATGTTCTTCATAGTCGGGATCATAACGACCCGGTCCGTAGGAGCGAGAAACAATAAACGTCAGCTCTTTTTCGTAATAGGGTTTTCGCGGGATATTCATTCCCGTGACGCCGACCATGATGACCCGGGCACGGTCCCGTGCGAGTTCGGCGGCCAGTTCCACCGGGGCATTGCTGGAGGTGGCGGCTGTGATGATGATCGCGTCGGCACCCAGACCGTGTGTCCAGGTCCGAACGGCCGAGATGGAAGCCGAGTCAGGCGGCAGAGCCAGTGAGGCGCCCCCGGTGAGTGCGAGCTCGCGTCGCGCGGGGACCGGATCGAGGCCCGCGACCTGGCAGCCGGCAGCCTTCAGAATCTGCACAGCAAGCTGGCCCAAAAGCCCCAGGCCGATGACGACGACGTATTCGCCGACTTGCACATCGGCATTGCGAATGCCCTGCAGGGCGATGGCGCCCAGCGTGGCGTAGGCCGCGTCTTCGCAGGCGACGCCATCGGGAATCGGAGCGGCCAGGAGCTCGGGCACGGCGTTGTATTCGGCGTGATTGGCTATTCCCGCCCCGGCGCATGCCACCCGCTGACCAACACGGAAATGCCGCACGGCAGGCCCCGCGGCGACGATTTCACCCGCACAGCTATAGCCAAGCGGCATCCAGCGGTCGAGCTGCTGCTGGACGCTTCGGAGCGTGGCCCAGAGGCCATCGCGCTGGAGTTTGGTCAGTACTTTCTTGACGAGATCAGGCCTGGCCCGGGCTTTGCCAAGCAGTCCCTTCCGGGCAAGCTGGGCGACCATGCGCTCGGTGCCGGCGGAAATGAGCGAGGCCTCCGTGCGGACCAGCAGTCTATTCCCACCGACCTGCGGAAGCGGAATATCCGCAAGCTCTAATCGACCATTACGAACGTTTTGGAGGAGTTGGTACATGGGGAGAAAAGAGTACCTTGATCCAAGGACCAAGCCACTGCTTACGTGGAACTCGGCGACTAATAGCAGGATTTCAAATGCGTTACAACGTCATCCAATCATAGCCCAACACAAGGCAAACATACCGCTGCAAGAGGACTTTGAGTGCCATCTAAGGTTCATGCAGAATAGTCGCTAATAACTTCCTGGGGAATTTCATCAAATAAATGTGTCGGCCTTGCAGGGGCGTACTTGCCGGCACTTCGTAAGCGCCACACCCAGCCGAATCGCTCAGCAGCCCGCATTCGCAGCGCAACATCTTGTGGCCGGAAACCAGGGTGAACTTGAATTCGATACAGTCGATAAGTGCATGACTTTGGAGAATTAGTTCCACGTCGGGTTGTAGCCACGGTGTAATAAATATTTTGTTCGCGAATAAGCGTTTCGATTCTACGATTAAATATCCCAAATGGATACGCGAAATGTAAAATTTCAATTCCGAGCTTGTCTTCCAAGATGTTTTTTGATTCCAGCAACTCCTGGCACAATCTCTGATCGCTGCAATATGTTAGAGGAATGTGCGTGAGAGAGTGTGCTCCAACCTCGTGCCCACGCGCCAGCCATTCTTTTAATTCTGACCAATGCATTGCGAAACCGATTTTACCTCCTAGTTCGAATTTCCGCTGTTTTACATAGCCCGGCACGGCATATAAGTGCAGGCCTTCAGATTATGGCCTTCTAAAATCGGTAAAACGGTCTCATAAACACTTTTTTCTGCATCGTCGAAGGTGATCGTCAGTAACGGTGAAGTATGTCTTGCGTCACCGAGTCTCCTAAGAGCTTCAGAAATGGTTGCGACTTCGAACCTTTCTTTCAGCCATTTAACCTGCTTTTCAAATGCTTCGGCACAATTCTTAGGCACATCATGATATAGCAGAATGTACCACCTGTGCCGAGGCCACCTCGATACTGTAGAAAAAGCAAACGCTCTGAGTAAAACCTCTTGATACCTCATCATTTCTGGGATCCGAGCAATGCCTGCTCGTAAATGGAAGTCAAAACACTGACGTGAAAGCCGATGGTGAAGGGTTTGACTTTGTCGGATGTCCCGATCGACGTAATAGCCCCGCCTCCTCGCGAGATTCAAAGCACACGACGCCCACTCAGAAGGGGAAGCCGACAGAGACAAGAACTGGAGGTTCTCTGATAGGATTACCTCTCTCGTGACATTGTCAGAAGCCACGATGGGAATGCCACACAATTGTGCCTCAACAAGTGCAATTGGTAAACCTTCCCACTTGGAGGGAAAAACCATTACATCGAGGGCACCCAAGAGCGTATGAACGTCATTTCGATAACCCATCATGCGGATATGATGGGATATTCCCATACTCCTAGCCATTTTTTCGACCTTCTGACGAAGGGGACCCTCTCCAACCAGTAGCAGGCATGCGTCTTTCCGACGATTAACCAACTCTCTGAAGACTTCGAGCAGAAATACGTGATTCTTTGCCTCTAAAAAATTTCCAACGTGACCCACTACGAAAGCGTTTGGGTCAATATTGAGCTCGCGCCGTATGTCGTCTTGATTCAGATGAGGGCTGTGGATCGCGGGGTCGATACCTCCAGGAAGGATATGCAGTTTTCCACGCTCCTTCGCCTTCTTTGAGAATTTGCATCCAAATAGCGAGTACGCCGCCGCCTGAGAGCACGCTAGCCAATGGGTAGGAAACAGGTTGATCAACTTGCTGACAACTGTAGGCACAACCCGCAAAACAGTCGTCGTTTGTCTGCCCGCTGTTTGAGCATGCGCTATTCGGACGGGCACGTGATTTGAGGCAGCAATTTGCAGGGGCACAATGCTAAAAAAATGGTAATGGGTGTGCACAGCGTCATACGCATTATTTTTGAGAATCTTGCTAAGAGATCTTCGGTATCCAAGCAAATGTTTCCTATTTGGCAATCGGTAAATCTGGGCCCCCTGCGCAAGAAGGTTTTCTGGAGCCTCAGACGAGCATTCCATATGCACTGCGAAGTCGAAATGAAAACGTCTTGGATCTAGGCGATCCCTAATGCGGCTTAGCCATTTAGAGACTCCCCCTCCGGACAACCTGGGCAAAACATGAAGCACTCGTATAGGACGGTTTCCCATTTTAGGGTTACCCATCAAGTTGCACTCCCAATCTATTTATCGTCAATGCAGCCAGCGACCTAAACAAAAGGAAAACCTACGCGAAAACAGTTGTTATATATATGCAAAGCTTAGCACCGAATCCTATCGAGAGGATGAATCGGCCAGCCATAGCGGTCTCTAGGCAGATTTGTTTTTTGCCGGGGCGTTAATAGAAGCTTGATAATGTCGCCAAGTGTTCCGCGGCGTCTACCACTGTGATAAACAGGGTCATAAAGAGACGAATCCTGGGCGGCGCTCAGCATGTGCAAGCCTCGCTGCTTCGCATATCGTGCTATCTCGTACATTCGCTGATGGTCTTCGCGGCTTCTATACGGAATGTCAGGATGGATCCCGCCGATACCGTCGACTGCGGAGCGACGAATGAACTGATTGGGACCAGTCCATGCATGGATACGAGGAGCTTTACCAAAAACTAAGGCAACTGTGCGAAGAATCCGAAACAACGGATGCGTGTACTCATAAACGATGCCCGTGGAAAGGGCGATCACGTTATCGCGCTCTTTCAAGGTTCTTAAGTTCGTTTGCAAAATGGTAATGTGTGCAGCCAGCTGATTTCGATTTAAGGGTGGAACTACTCGGGCATCGCAATCGGTAAGCCACACGAACTCAACTGTCGGAGCCATACAATCGTAAGCCGCTCGGCGGGCCTTGCCCATACCGGGAATGGGCGCAAATGCCCTCTTAACACCGCAAGCTTCAATGACGAGGGGTGTTTCATCTGTGCTCGCGTTGTCAGCAACAATCAATTCCGCTTCGCCGGGAACCACGTCCAAAAGCGTATAGGAAACGAGAGTAGCGAGTAATTCCATCGCGTCGTTTCGTGTTGGCATCTGGATTGAGACGACAGGAGAGCTGTCGCTAAACTTAGCCGTAATTCGTTCTCGAATCGGCTCGCAAAATCGCCTAAACTCAGTCTCGCCAATAAGCTTACATACATTCGGTTCGCGTTGCTTGGCCCGCGATTATGCGGCATTTCGACACAGAAAGTAACTTAGATATTCATCCCAGGACCAAGATTGCCAATCCCGCAGGCTAGGGCGATGTGACAAGAGCATGGTTTACCTTTTCCGAAATTACTCTGATAACTTGGTCCTCATCTCCCACATTTTTGCATTGATATGAAACTCTTGAATCGCTTTTAACACGGCATAAATGAAACCTGGTTTACCGTCGAGGAAGCCCAGGCGGATGACGTACATGTAAATGAATCTCAGAAGAGGCCGGCAAGGCAGCCGAATCCACAGCTTTTTCAGCCATCGTTTGCGTTCGACCGGGTTACCAAGCAACCGTGCAGGGATCGAATGTGAAAGATCCTTCCCCTGCAGTAAATTGAGCCGCAGTTTAGCATCCCAGGTAGAATAGTTGTTATGCCGGACAATCCAGCGGGAAAGATCTTTATAGTCGAGGTGTAGCAGAGGCTCCCGCAAATATCCCGCTTTACCCTGAAGGACGACGTGTTCGTGGACTTCTACATCGCCCGCCGACTCTAATTCCTCGGTATCTAACTTTTCATATCGGCCAAGCTCATGTCTAAATAGTCGCAAATTCCAACTGGGGTAATTCCCGCCAAAGCGGAGCCACCGCCCCATAAAAATGAGTTTCCGATTCAGGTAATATCCGTCGAACCGGGGACCTTGTACAAACTCCTGTCGTATTTCCCGTTCGAGCTCGGGGGTAACCCGTTCGTCGGCATCCAGTAGAAGAACCCATTCGTTGCGAAAAGGTAAATTTTCCAGGGCCCAATTCTTTTTGCGAGGCCCGCCGGGTACGAATCTAAACTGGACCACCTTCGCCCCCATTGACTCCGCGATGGCGGCGGTCCGGTCCGTACTACCCGAGTCGACGACAAACACCTCATCGGCAAAACGGACACTTTCGAGGCACGCTGCGATATTCTGTTCTTCGTTGAGAACGGGCACGATAACCGAGATCGGCAGAGTGTCTTGCTTCGGCCGATCCGGTTCTTCGGCAATATTCGACCTTTCAGCAACTATACCTTCCGACATTGGGCAACCTTGCAATACACCAGTTCCAACTGATCTGCCACCGCCTGCCAAGTTAGGTGCTGTTGTACATACTCCCTTCCGCGTTGGCCGAGTTTGGTCTTATCGGCCTGGAGGATTTTTCGGATTCCCTCGGTCAGTCCTTCTACGCTGTCGTCAACCGTGAGCCCACAGCCAGAGGCATTGACATAAATGTGGCTGGCCACGCCTGGCGTCACCACAACTGGCAAGCCGTGGGCCATGGCCTCAACCACCACCACGCCGAAGTTTTCCGACTGAGACAGCAAGAACACGATGCTGCACCAATCATTTATTCTATGCATGTCAATGAAAAATCACCGTTAAGTATTCCCCAAGTGGAAGAATAGAACCCTTTCTCTTGTGAACATACCGCCGAAAAAGTTCTGTGACACCCGGGTAATAACGCTCATGAAGCTCAATAACCAAAGCGCGACAAGTAGTAAATAGGGTAGTGTCGAACAAAAGCCCTTCCGCACCCTCGATATCGCACTTTATAAGGTCCACCGGTCCACCTACAGCATGGACGAGCTCATCTGGTGTGACAACTGGCACCGTAAGTCCGAGGTGTTCTGATTTGGTGCGAAAAGACACTGTTAGAGCCTCTGGGTTCTCGATAACAACTGTTTCTTTTCGGGGCCAACATGCTGCTTCGACGACATGTACGTTAGTATATGGTCGGAGATTGCGCCGCAGTATCCTAGCATTGTCTGGATGGGGTTCCACGCACAGGATTTTGGCACGTGGCCATACTGCAACATACAGCAAGCTACAGTACCCCACATTTGCCCCCAAATCGACGATGGAACGAGGTTCAAAAGAAAGACTGGGCAAACACTCTCGATCTCTAACAATCTTTCGAAGTAACGCGAAGTCACTGGCATCTCGGCGAATCCACACACGTGATGGAATACCCCGTACGCGCACACCAAACTCCTTGGATGCGCAGAGTCGGTGCCAAACGATCTCAACCGCTCCTCTGAACCCGAATTCGCGGCAGTAGGCTATGAAGTTTCGGATTCTACCTCGCCATTGGGACCTAGCGGTGCGCATTCTTGTAGGCTTCAAGGTCAGCTTCCAAACATTTCAGGAAATCATCTGGCTGACAGAACCGTTTTGCTTTATTTGGTATATGCCGAAATAACTCTGCGGCGGCCACCGGTCCACTGCCGTTCTCCAGAAGAATACCATTAATCAGCGTACAGAACCGGTGACGGTACTCTTCGATTTTTTCCAGGACGCACGTTCGCACCCACTCTGGATGGAGGTTACGCGACGCAAGCTCATCCACAGCACGGGCTACGCTTTCTGGATTGTCATCTGCTATCAAGAAACAACCCTTTGGGAAAAGCGTGTCTCGTCCTCCCCGACAATGCGTGGAAACCACCGGTATGCCGCATAGCAAGTACTCACCAACAGCCTGACACTGTCCTTCTGTGGCACTAAGAGCGAGGCCAACTTTGGCACTCGAGATAACGGTGCGCAGTTCCGAACCTACAAGTTTTCGATATGTTCCAGTAACCCAGTTGGCCCAAGTCGCGTGGCTAAGAAGGCTCTTCGTACTATCGAGATACCGTACTTCGCTCGGGCTACTTGGCCGCAGATGGATTACAACCAGAGAGGATACGTTTTTTGCCAGGTAGTGTCTCTTGAACGGGCTTGGTCTGGCGTTTAAGCAAGCTAAGTACAATTGTTTAGTCCGCTCTGGATAGTATTCGTACTCACTTAAAAAGCAATTCTTATTGATGTGAATTGCTGTGAGTCCTAGTTTCTTAAGTAATATCATTTCTTGTTCTGAATTACAAAGGAATATCAAAGCATGATGGGGAGATTTTCGCTCTAAAGTCCTCGCCTGCCGCCGTAATCGTACAGCGTGATATAAGGATTCCATTGACCAGGAAAATGCGACCAGAATTGTAACCGGCACACTCTCAAGTTGATTGGATATCCAAGCAACGTTCCAGAGCGACCGCATCACGGATGTCATAATAATTAGAGGTTTAGGGTGGATTAAACAGTAGTTAAATGGGCCTGAGGGCCGCATCGCATCGTGCGTGACCAAGGCTTTGATCGAGCGTAGGAACTCCCGAATTGTGCCCATGGTTCCGGCTATTGTGCTCCAAATCAAGGATTTATTTGGTTGTTAACCGTATCTGTTGGTTTACAGACCGGTTTCTCCTGCGAGTCCTTTGGTTTCGAATTATTGCTGCATAGACTTCACTTATCTTCTCGCTCACTACAATCCATGTTAGGTGTTGTCTCACATACTCCCTTCCGCGTTGGCCGAGTTCGGTCTTATCGGCCTGGAGGATTTTTTTAATCCCGTCGGTCAGCGCGTCGACGCTGTCCTCCACTGTCAGCCCGCAGCCTGAAGCGTCCACGTAGATGTGGCTGGCCACGCCCGGTGTCACCACAACTGGCAAGCGGTGGGCCATGGCCTCAACCACCACCACGCCGAAGTTTTCCGACTGAGACGGAAGCACGAGAACGTCAGCCGCCTCGAACAGTTGTCGTTTTTGATCGCCCGTCACAAAACCGAAGCGTTTCACCTGTCCATTGAGTCCGCTTGATGCGATGGCGGCAGCAAGTTGTGATTCGGCACCCGCGTCAGGCCCGGCAAAGATAGTAAATAAATCTGGATATTCTGAAAGAAGTTTAGACGCGGCCTGAATGACCCAATCAGGACGTTTTTTCGGAGTTAATCGGGAGAGATAAAGAAGCACTTTCGCCCGCTCCGGTATATTTAACGCCCGGCGTGCTGCCGGAGCATCGGTTTGCGCATCCTTCACGCCGGCTACTCCATGGGGTATAACCACCACATTGTTCAATCCAAACTGTTCGCGCAGCTCATCTTTCTCGGCGGGAGTTGTTGCCTGAACCGCCGCGGCCAGTCGCAGGTCCTTCGCCACAAAGAGCGTGGTGAACCACCTTTTCATTGCGGTGCGGCCAAGGGCCATGCAACGGGGGGCGAAGGTACCTGCGGGGCGCATGATATAGGGGACGCCGAACCTGCGGGCCAGCCGGGGGGCGAATGTCGTCAGGTGGCTGAACACCCCATGGATGTGGACGATATCGGGTCGAGCATCTAAATCCGCCAGCCGACGCCGAAGCCACCGATATGCTTGTGGGGTCCAGGTAAATCGAGCAACGGGGCGCGTACGACCATAACCACGGGCAATGAACAGCTCGGCCCCTGAAAAGGCTGGATCATTGTTCATTCGCTCGCGAAATTGATCATCCGGCATCCACGGTTCGGCAGATTGGGCATTGGTCGTGAGAATACTCACCTGATGGCCACGCCGCACCTGCTCCTGGACCAGGCCCCTCAACGCGTGGCTTGGACCACCGGACCGGGGATCAATGCTGTGGATGATGTGGAGGATACGCACGGATCAAGAATGCCCAATAACAACACACTGATATTCGGGAGTTCTCGTCTTTACAAGGCGGGACTGTGTCGTGCCAATGCGGGATAAGAAATCCAGAACCCCCAGTCCGAATCCAAATAGGAAGGTGTTGATGGTCGATCCCAAAATCAGGGCCGATTCCGCCATCCCATGAACCGCAAGCCCAATCACGATTGCCAAAGCGAACCAAAACTGCGGAGCCCATTCCGGCGATAAAGATTTGTAAACACGTCGAGCCGTGCTGAGAATAGACATACCTGCTATCACAAGCGCAATTGCCCCGAAAATGCCAGATTCCGCAACTGTTTGCAAATAGAGGTTTTGCAAATTCCCTGTACTTCTGCCAGAGCTTGATAACCAGCCGTGACCGAAAACAGGCTGACTGAGAATTAACTTGATTCCAACTTGCCACATTCCAGCACGCGTGTTCTTCTCGAAATCAGTCAATCTCTCGGTGGCCTCAACCGGAAGTTGAGCGCTCCAAACCAGCAATATCAGCGTCACACCAGCAACCGGCAATAAGAATCTTGCAGGACGGCGTATCCAAGGGACTAATTGAAGTGAACCACCAAGAACCGCTAACGCCAATGCAGCCCTCGACCCAGTTGCCACGACCAACAGTATCAAAATTGCTGTCCCTAAAGTACCTAGAAGGCGCCAAATGCCTCGATCGTTTATTGCTAAATATGACGTAAGAAATAGATAGCCTCCGGCTGTCATTCCAACCGCGTTGGCATTAATTCCATAAATAGCCAGCCGGCCAAGACGCGTCGTTTCTGCAGGATTTCTCAAATACTCGTACCAGGTCACGACAGCGGCCACTGTGGCAATCCCTCCCAGCCACTTCATCAGTTGTCGGAGAGATGCTGAAGTTGGGGAGGACAACCCCATCGCAATACCGAAGCACAGCGAGCTTAAAAACAGGGTCTTGTAAGCGATGCCCTGAAGCGGGTATCTTGACCACGTAGCGGCTAACACATAAATGAAGGCAAACCAAAGTATCGCTGGGGTTGCTCCGCCGCTGCGTCTTAACGCACCACTGAGCAATGCTGCAATTCCACCTAAGAAACACAACCCGATTCGAAGCAATTTCAGTTGCGATGACGACTCCCATTGGGTTGCCAACGACAACGGTGCAATTACGAGAAAAACCCCTGCAATGACGGCAGGAAAAAATACCAGGGGACGTGTTGTTGTCGCGAAGTTCACATCAAGTCTCCACCCGGTATGTCCCACATGTCAAAACGGCTTTGCACTGCTTGCAAGAGCCAGGTAACATTGTTTAGTAGTGAGCACGTTCCGCTCCCACGAGAATTCATGGGCAACGCGTTCACACTCCCACTGCCTATCGCCTTCAATTGCCTGGATAATTTCCCGTATCCCCTCACGCAGGTGTTCGACATCATCCGGTGGCACGAGAACTCCCACCTGATATTTCTTAAAGATCTCCCTGAAAGTGGGCAACGCCGATGCGAGCATGGGGCAGTTGTGCGCGATGGCGACGTTTAACACCCCGCTTTGCGAAGTAAAGGAACGGCTGTAAGGAAGGGCGAGCCAATCTGCCAAGGTAAATAGATTTGGAACTTCCTCGTACGGGATATAGTACGTCATCCATTTGACATGAACGCCATCGTGAAGCCCCAATTGCTCGGCCAGTGACCGAAGTTGGGAGATCGACGTACTGCGTTTAGCCTGTCCCGCTACGACGAGGAATAGCCGATCTTTATAAGGCACCATGGCCTGCAGAAAAAGATCAAGGTTTTTATCCGGGCGAATATCACCAAAAAAGAGGGCCACTTGTTTGTCCAAAGGTACTCCGTAACGCTTGCGGAGCGTTAGCTTGTCGCCTGCGGGTAGTCCATGGTAATATGGACCATGAGGCACAATATGCACTTTTTCTGGGGAAACGCCTGCAAAGTTAATCAAGTCTTGTTTCTGATACTCGCTATGGACAAAAAGGGCATCGCACGCTCGATAAAGACGTTTGAGTTGTTCGATCTCGTAGGGATAGCAGATTAAGCCCTGGGAACGGCGCACGTCATGCGCGGTGACCACGAGCCGAAGCCCGGCTTTTTTTAACTTTCGAGACCACAGCGCAAAGGTTACATGAGGAATCGTCGATAGGTGCAGAATTTGGGCTCCTGTCAGTCGCGCCCGCCTTATTGCCCGAATCGGGTTCACGAACAGGTTGATTGCGAACCGCAATCGCCGCCGGAGTGGTACAGGATGCGTTATTTCGCGGAGGCCCGGCCAAGTCGGATAGTTTGCCTGCTTCAGATAGTGATAACTGGGAATACACGCAAGCTCAACTTCGACTTCTGGCTGGTCCCGCAGGCGGGTCAGCAGTTCATGAACGTAGCGCCCAATTCCTCCGCCGGGGAAAGCGAAATAATGGAGCACGCGAACAGGAGTTTTGTTGTCCGACATCATTTGCTTTCAATCGTTGCCGCCGCTGTTGTATTCACAGCTTGATAATAAAGGCTCATCAGATTTTCAACATGCTGCCCCAGAAGAAAGCCTTCCTTAATTGTCCGAATGGCGTTCTGGCTCATCCGTTGAAGGCTCTCGGGCGAGTTGAGAAGCCGTCGGACTGCATCGGCTAGGGCGGTCGCATCGCGCGGGGGAACGAGAGCACCGTTGACTCCGTCCCGCAGCCATTGTCTAACTCCGCCGACGTCACTGGCAACAACGGGCACACCGTGGGCCATAGCTTCCAGACCAACGATGCCGAGGGTTTCAGGCCAAACAGATGGAAAGACGAATATCGTCGCGGATTTGAATAGTTCCGGGATTTGGCCACGGGATGCCCAGGGATGGACTTCCAACCTTGACGCACAATCCCATTTCTTTGCAAGTTCATTGATCCGCCTTGATGTGTCGCCATTTAAATCACCTACCAGGATCCCTCGCACTTCTGCGAGCTGGCCGAGGGCTCTAATGAAGACATCATAACCCTTTATTGGGCGAATCCGCCCCACAAAAAGGATTGTCGGCTTAGGGGGCGTCGGCCGCGGCTCATCCAACGGTTCGATAGGACAGAAGTAGGGCAGGGTTTGCGTTTTTTCCGCGGGGAAGCCAGCGCTGAGAAGTCGCTCCCGTACTGATTCACTCGGACATATGATCTTCGCAAAGCGTTCTCGCCATTGAAGGAACGTTTTGACTCGTCGATAGTAGGCCAGTGCGTACCTGGGTTTTGGGGTTAAACAATGTTTAAAGAGCGTCACTGCGAAACACGCAAGGCCGGCTTGCCGCTGGCAGATCGTTTTTGTCCGTCGATAAAAGAAGCTTCCGGCGGGGCACAGATACAAATAGTCATGACAGGTTACGACAGTGGGGCAAGATTCGAGACATGCTCGCAGCGCTCCCAAATTATAAACGCGATGGACGTGAATCACATCCGGCTTTATTTGATCCAGAATGCACCTTACCCGCTCGTATCCCAATTGTTCGGCGCGCTTTCCGAAGTGGCCGAGCTCCGGTACCTCAAACGAGTTAGGGAGAAGAGACGAATTGCCCTTGGCAAAGGCGTAGTACTGTTCGAGCCCATGCGACTCGAGCGCCGGAATTAAGTGGAGGAGATAGGTTTCGACTCCCCCGGTCCAGTTGAGATGTTCATTTAGGTGAAGGATTCGCACGGCTATCGTGTCGCACTGCTCGTTTGGGATGTCTGCACGGAACGCTGTTCGACCACCGCGAGCCAGCCAATATCTCGCAAATAGCAGCTCCAAGCCAGCTTGTCACGATGTGCCGAAAGGAGCCGGGGCAGAATAGAGACAAGGTCTAGATGGGCACGAAGGAACGCTCGAAACGGGATCGCGGATCGTCCCAAGGCCGCCCGTGCCGCATTCCGAGGCATTTCCCAGCTGATATATTTCAGAAATCCGCCGATACGGCTTTTCCATTTCCACCGGGCTGCGTAGATTATGCGATTTCGGGCAATCCACCTGGCCCGGCGGAGGAACGCCTGGCGATTTGTGGTTGCTGACCCGCCGAAATGGCCCACCCGAGCCCGCGTGCAAATGCCCACCTTGTATCCCGCCGACGAAATGCGCCGGCAAAGGTCATAGTCTTCGTAATAACTGCCATAAATGGGATCGAATGGCCCCGCCTTTTTGAGGGCTTCCGTGCGCACGACCATCGCGGCGGCCGTGATCTCGGGAACCTCGATAAATGCCGGAAGATCATCGACACTAACCTTGAGTCCCTCTCGCACCCTTGCATTTAGGGCAGGGTCGGCTCGCGAGCAGGTCAGAAAGGCCTCGTCCCAGGCCGTGCCGTCGTAGTTCTCGATAAGTGGGATTACAGCCCCGATATGCTCATCCTGTTTCATCACATCCAGGCAGGCCGACAGCCAATCTTCGCGGGAAACGGTGTCTTGGTTCAGGAAACAGATATACTCGCTGTCCATTCCGCCGTTGATGAGTGCGAAATTGTTGGCCTCGGAGAAGGGCATCGTCCATGGCGTTGCGATCGTCGAAAGATCTTCTGTGGCGTTCACAAGCTCAAGTAACTTTTCATTTCCGCCGTTATCGACAATCATTATCTTCGAATCTGCCGACGACACAACTTCTAGCGACTCAAGACAACACTTGAGCCAGGGGTCACCCTGATGTGCAGCTACTATTACAGTTATCTCGTCCATTCAGTTTTTCGCTTTCGGCATGACAAGATTACTGAGTTCTAGGTTTTGCTGGTTGAGCAAGTCTGCTACATCCGCAAAATTCTCAACACATTCGGCTAGAGTGCGAGGGTTTTGTTTTCTCAAGCGAGAATTGACTCTAACCGGCCGAACACCGAGAAATGGGAATATTGACTCCTCTAGAGCGAGTTGGGGATTTGCCGCAAGTGCTTCGTAAGATAAGGATACACTATTTCGCCATAATTCGGGACAGTTAACCGCCTCCATATACCTGCTTTTCACCGCGGTACACCATTCGATGAACTCCTCACGATCTACTCGACACTTTGTGGTGTGCACAGCCGTCTGTGTCGTCCCGACCCACTTCCCGGTTTGCTTTGCCAACTTCCACGAGACGTATTGTTCTGCCAGGCTGCGGCGGTAGAGTAGTATATAGCGGAAATCCGGAAGCTGCTCAACCAAGTAAGATAACGGGATGCTGTGCATTCTAAAATGGAGAAGATGAGTCTGAGCCCCCCGACATTTGCCCGGTTGAGCCAGCAGGCTTCGTTTGATATGCTTTATCACTGCCGTTTTTCTCCGAAAATGGAGCCGAATCCCTTCGGGATTGTATGGATTTAAAATTTCGCCGGCCACCGAGATATCCGGATGACTGCGAAGTAAATCAGCCAAGAAATTGGTTCCAGTTCTGGCCTCCCCAATTATTAAGAACGGAACCTCAGCTGGACATGAAACGCAGCTCGTTGAGTAAATCCTGATCCGATGAATAATTCGTTTGGCGGATCTTCGCAGATATTGATAGAGATTAGTCATTTTTGCCGAGGTTTCGGATATGGCTTACCAACTCAACGATTGCTTTGCGGTAACTTTGGCTTCCAAATAGGCGGCGAATTAACTCCGCCCGCCTATGGATGCTTCCTGATGAAGGGCGCACAAGTAAATCCCTGACCGTCCACGCAATTTGACTAGTATCCCCAAACTCCACCAAAAAGCCGGTTTCGCCGTGCTGGATCGTCTCCCCCAGGCCGCCCACCCGCGTGGCCACCACCGGCGTTCCTACGGCCATGGCTTCAATGGCCGTTCGGCCGAACGGCTCAGCACGGCTCGGGATACAGATGACATCACACGCCCGGTAAAACACGGCCATATCGGGCACAGTGCCGAGAAATACGACGTGTTCATTCAAATGATTGGCTGCCACCAGGTCCAACAGTTTTTGGCGGTAAGCAGGATCGCCGTCCCCAGTGATCGCCGCCAAGACCGAGGGCACGGACGCGACCACTCCCGGTAATGCTTCCAGAAAGAATTCGTGGCCCTTCACGGGTCGCAAGGTTCCCGGCACGCCCACGATAGGTCGCTCGATCGGCAAGCCGAGTTGGCGGCGGGCTTCCTCGCGAGTCAGGGTAAGTTCGAAGAACCGGTCTTCCACGGCATTGGGAATAAGTACCGTCTTGCCCGCGCAGCTCGATCCGAGCACGTTCTCCCACACAGCCCGGGAGATGACCACAACCCGGTCGGCCAGGGATTCGAGGCACCACCGCACCGCTTTGCGTCCGCCCGGCCAGGGGTCGTGCATCTCGCCGCCGACGTCGTCAAACAGTTCACGGATATGCCAAATGCAGGGCACGCGACACCACTTGGCGGCCAACGCCCCGGAAAGGCCCGTCAATGTGTTGACGTACACCAGAGCCGGACGCAACCGCCGCAGGCGTTGTGCGATTTGCCGGGCCGCCTGCCAATCGCGTATCCAGCGACGAAGACGACGGTGCTTTGGCCCGCCGGCCAGCCATTGACCGTGGGGCAGGATCTCAGTCGTGCAACCGCGGGCCTCATAGTCCGAGCGCATGGAGCCGTCCTGGGCAAAGATGACGTGCACCTGCGCCCCCAATTCTTGTAGGGCCTCAACCACCATCAGCCCGCTGGTCGGCGAGCCGGATGGCTTCGCGGTGGGTTGGAGAAATACGGCGGAAAAAGGCGTACCCACTTCAGACTGCACTTGTGGGCCTCACCAAGGATTGTACTGGAGCGAGGACCTCATCCACTGCGGACCACATTGCGTCGATCTCTTGCCGAATCCGATCGTTAGCCTCCCGGATTCGGTCGATTATGGTTGATCGCGTTGGCTCTTTGAGAATTTGTCCCATGATAGCTGTAAGTCCGTTCTGATCGCCAGCCTGAACGGCTGCCTCCGGGCAACCATGTTCGCGCATCAACTGGTCGTACTTGTGGCTCCAGCCCACGGCCAACGCGGGGACGTTTTGCGATAAAGCCCCGACCAAGGCGTGAAAACGGGAGCTGATCACCGCGTAGGCCGTTCCCAGAATCCCTTTCAGCCGCAGCGGGCAACTCTCTTCCACCACATCGATTTGAAAGCCGCAGGCATTTTGAATGGGTCCCACCAATGCCCGGTCTTCTGGTGTATGGATGAGGAGACTGGCGTTGAGGTCGTGGTTGATGACGCCTTTGATTGCTTCCGCGAGAAATGGAATATACCGTTCGGCCAGGCTGCGATCGGTTTTATCGAGCATTCGCATATTGGGCACGACAAACACTGTGCCGTTCCTTGGCTGAAATCCCTCGGGCAAAATGCCCTGTACAAGCGGCGTAAAATCGGGTGCTATCTTGATATTGGCCCGCTCCCCCACGACATCCACCAGATGGCGGTACGACTCTTCTTCCCGGGCGAAAACAAGATCGCAGTTCTCGACCAACTCCCGACAGGCCGTTCGAATAGCTGGCGTTGTGAAGGGGCCAAAGGCCTGCGGGAGGAGGATGATCTTCTTACCTTGTCTTTTCCATCGTCGGCAATTTCGGGCCATCAGCTGGGTAGGCCGAGGACCGTGTTGGTCGCCAAAGGCAAATCCAGAGGCATCGATGACGGCAGCGATGTTTTCCTCGGCGGCCAGCCCGTATTTTTTTCGGAACGAGCGATGGGCCAGCGAGGCAACCAGCTTGGATCGACCAAAGCGTTTTTCCGCGAGGAGCGTCCACAGGCCGTATTTTGCCCGATCGCGAAACGGGCCAAATTGGGCTGGGACGACGAACTCGGGCGGGTTGGGCTTTGCCCGAAAGTGCTGAAGCACGGCGATCGCCATGAGTTCAGCCCCTTTATTGTGTGTTCCCGTACCGTGGAGGAGGATCATTCTTGCTCGAAGTTGTAAGTCCGGAAAAGTTTGAGCGGTTTCTTCACGGACCTGGGAACCATACCTTCAGGGTCCGGCCAGCCTAATGCGATAAGCATCACGGGGCGTTCGTCGGGCTCCAGCTTCAAAAGCTCGGCCATTTTCTTTTCTCGTTCCGGAATATCCGGCCAGTTGATGCAGCAGGAACTCAAGCCGAGCGTTTCCAATGCCAGGATAAAGCTCATCGCTGCCAGCGCGGAATCAATATAGATGAGGTGGCGGTCACGGGCGTCAAAAAAATTCCGCAACTGTCCCACGATCACCACAATAACAGGGATCTGATGTTCATAACCAATGACTCCGTAAGGGATTGACGCCACCTGGCGAACCAATTCCGGATCGTCAAAAATGCGGAAGACGAAGGGCTGTCGATTGCACGCACTGGGTGACTGGGCAGCAACTTCTAACGCTTTGTCGATGAGCTCCCGGGGTACGGGCTTGGGCAGGAACCACCGCACCGATCGCCGCCTGTGTGCAAGTGCAGCGAGCGCTCCATACGATACCGGTGGCGGTTGGGATAAATCTCTACGATAGGGAATGAGCGGCTCGTCGCAAATCCGCGGGGGAGCGGGCAAACGCCGGAAGCGTTCCCGAAGCGGGTCAATCTTAGGATGACTGCCAGTGACCGCGAAATACTCGGCGAGTACGTCATGGGTCCACTGCAGTTGCTCTGCGGGAAGACCATGCTTGCCGTTTTGGGCCGCTTTAAGGGCCGCTTCGTATGCTTTCACTGTTTCTTCAATGTAATCGAGAGCGAAGACATCGCGTCTCGGCCGCATAATGAGGCCTTTTTCCAGCCGGTGGGTGTTGCGACGGAGGAGAACAAACCCTGGACTACCTATTGTTGCTTTATAGATCGCAATCCCATGCGTCGTTGCACTTTTTTCTCTGACCAACAGACGGAGGGGTTCTGCCCTTTGAAGTAAAATTTGCTTGATCCTGGGCAAAGCGCGACGTAATATGCCGAAAATCCTCATGACACCGTCGCAAGATCATATCCAGAGAAATATCGGTCAACTACTTTGCTACGCCAGCGCGGAGACAAAAGCGAAAACGCTTGAATGACATGCTTTCGGGAAGCCACACCCAGGCAGAGGGCCTTCAGCCACGCCCTGAAAAACGCTTGCCTCATTCCTGAGAGGAAATAGTAGTCGAGTTCAAGCGGCAACAGGCGTGCTTCAAGCTTTGCTCGAACGCTCCACGGCACCGCGTATTGCCGCGCCACTTCCCTTTGAAGACGATGAGATCCATACACTTTTCTTTTAAGTCGCTCAAGACTCTTCGCTCGTGAGCGACTGTTGCTCCGCACAGTTAACTCCACCGTCTCCGCGTCTAAGTACAAACATCTGCCTCGTGCAGCCGTGTGAAGCAGCAATTCGAGATTTTGGGCTTGATATTCTGGAGTAAATTGTTTATTCGGAAGATAATCCAGGCAGCGTCGTCGATAGCAATAAGCGCCCGCGGGAATGAACATACCATATCGGAGCAAGTTGTAAAGCAGGTTGCTTGAGTCCTTTAACCGAGGACTAAGTTTCGGACGAAGCAATGGTTGGAAGTTCTCATCACACCTTCTGTGCTCAGCGTAGACCAAATCAACAGTGGGATTGTCCTCAAAAGCCTTCACAAAAGCGTGCACTGCCCCTGGCAACAACATATCATCCGCATCCACGGGAAGGATAAGATCTCCTGTGGCAAATCGCAAGCCGTGGTTCATCGCGACGTGAGGTCCTCGATTCTCTTGACGTAACGTTATAAAGAGCTCGGCCGCGAAGTTGACCCGCGTCACCCAATACTGGATAAACTCCAGACTACCATCTGTGGACCCATCGTCGACAAAGACAATTTGAAGGGGTGTGTAATCTTGAAGTACGAGCCCCTCTAAATACCGTTTGAGGTACTTGCGTGCGTTAAACCCTGCAGTCAAGACAGTTACAAGGAACGAAGGCATATTGTGAGTCCGGCGATATTCTAACGCCCGGTAAATCGTCCTATTATTACGCCATGCGGTACAAAGTACAGTCTAGCGCTTCGAATCAATCGTCGGTTGCGCCAGACGTAAACACATTCCCTTTCGTGGCGTCGGAAGCCGTCATCCAAAACAAACACGCCGTTGTGTTGCAAAGCAGGCCGTAGGGACGGCGGGGTCTCCACGCGGCCTTGGCCAAAGGTACGAGGAGGCCCATCAACCAATACCATATCTATTAAACTATCGTGGACGGACTCCAAGAACTCGGGTATGTCAGTGGGGTATTTAAGAATATGTGCAAAGTCTTGCAAACCAAAACTCGCTAGTATACTCCTGGTCTGGTGCGCATATTGATCACTGTGTTCAAACGCAACAACCCTAAAGGGGGCCTGGGCGGATCGAGCGTAATTTGCAAACACCACTGTGCTTAAGCCGGATCCGAATTCACAAATGGTCTTGGGTGTATATTGCCGACAGAGCCTGGAAAGCAGCGCCAACGTTTCGCGCGGAAGACTGTAAACGGTTTCCATTTCGAGAAGCCGCGCTATTTCAGTATCGATCGAGACATTTTTGCCAGGTAGCGAGGCACGGGTCCTATCACAAAAGCGGTTGACGACTGGTTCACCCAACACTGTGGTAACTACAGTCAGCGTGGTCAAGCTAACGCTGACACGAACCCCCTTTTGCAGAAGCGTACAAACGGCGCGGTGTAAATGCCTGCTAATTCGTTCAATCGTTAGTGCGTTCATTACACGTAAGTGCCATTTATCCTAAGGAGCACACTGTCGTAGCGACGGGTTATGGCGCATAGCCCAAGCGCTTCGCAGTATCGCCGCACAAATTCCACAGGAGCGACCGGTTCTCGGAACATAACTCATTGTATGCAGAGCGAGGATATTTGGACGCATTATGCTTAACGGAAAGGACGGCTAAACATTGGTCGAGCATGTGCGTTTCGAAAGTCAGTCCTAGGAAAACCCACAGTCGCTGCAGTTGCTGATTCGGATCTGCGATAAGGTCCTCGAGACGAACTAAGAGGTACCGCGATTCCGGGATAGTCTGTGCAAAATGAATCGCAAATGTGTTTATTTCTGACCACAGCCAGCATGCTTTTTCGAATGGGCTCATTCGGGACCATTCGTCCGCAGTTATCTGGAGGCTGGGATATGAATTGGGTTTTGTACCTTGTGAGTCGACCAGTAACGTTCGGGGCCGGATGCGCCAGCGGTCAAGGCTAGCCGCCTGATACCATCCACGGGCCAGACCTGACGCAACTACCTCGGCGGGATGGCGCACTAAATGGATAAACTTACTCCGCGGAAGGGTAGTGCGAATGGCGGGGGCGAAGAACGTGAGCCAGTTGGACGTTTCGGCATAAAGGCGGCCTTTCAAATACGCGCTCGTTACGAGTTGCGATCGCGCTCGGTAAAGTATTTTAGCAAAACGCGCAAGTGGGATACATTCGTGCGCGTATGCGTCAAGCTCCTCAGCATATAAGTGTGGACGTGGTTCATGGTATGCGGCGATACGAGTGTCAATTGCGAGTAGTTTTGTGAGTGTTAAAGTTCCACTTCGACCGGTGGAAAGTACGAAGACGGCGTCTGTTTTTCTGAAAACAAAGGGCGAAATACAACGGATCAGAACCATTTTTAGCGGTCGGGGAATCATATGATACATAGCCGTGAACTGTCAACAAATGTGTACCGATAGTATTGGTGCTGGTAGGCAAGGACACACAGGGACTTAGCCCCTCGGGGAGGCTCGAGCAAGCTCCCAGCGACATTTTGGGATATACAGGGCCTTTTCGTAATTCACACGGTGAACCTGTCCCATTTCTGGCGCGTCTGCAACTTCGAGGGGAACGTTTGCTACTCGGTCCAGTGCCCTTCCTTCGCTGGAGACGTACACGGATAATCTGTATTGTCCCGGGGCCAAGCGGAGTTCTTCAAGGGTTAGTCGGAAGACTGATGCGGGTTTAATTTCCAGGCCTCGGGGCGAACTATAGAGGCTAGACCAGGTTACCACCCTTTGGCCCAACAAGGTCAAAATGCGCACATTGAAGTGTGCGTGATTGATCGTTTCTGTTGTCTCTAGCTCTAACTCAATGTGCAAGTCGTTTCCAAACCGGTGCACACCCGTAGAGCGATGATTTGCATCCGCCAAACGCAGCTTCTTGATTAGGGGCTTCAGGTGACTAGGTCGCTGCGCGTGGGAAAGATCAAACTCGCCCTGAGAAGGATAGTTGGCATCAAGGTGGTTTTGAACCGCTAGATCCGCAGGACCGTCAAGCACTACCCTACCGCCTCGCAGAAGTATTCCCCGTTCACACAGCGCTTCCACGGCCGCCATGTTGTGGCTGACGAAGAGGACGGTGCGGCCGGAACGGGCGACCTCGTTCATCTTGCCCAAACAGCGCTTCTGAAACTCGGCGTCGCCAACAGCGAGCACCTCATCGATGATGAGGATTTCCGGGTCGAGGTGGGCGGCCACGGCAAACGCCAATCGCACCTGCATGCCGCTGGAGTATCGCTTGACTGGCGTGTCGATGAATTTTTCCACCCCGGCAAAGGACACGATATCGTCGAACTTGCGGCGGATTTCGGCCTTGGACATGCCCAAGATCGCCCCGTTGAGATACACGTTTTCCCGGCCGGTCAACTCGGGGTGGAAGCCCGTACCGACTTCGAGAAGGCTTCCCACCCGACCGCGGATTTCCGCGTAACCGCCGGTGGGCTCGGTGATCCGGCTGAGGATCTTCAAGAGTGTGCTCTTGCCCGCCCCATTTGGCCCGATGATCCCGAGAACCTCGCCGTGCTTGACCTCAAAGGACACCCCTTTGAGGGCCCAGATTTCGCGTTCGGTGTCCACTTTGTCCTGCCCGTCACCCTGGCCGTTCTTCCGCCACACGCGGAAGGGGGCGGTGACGAGGTCCTGAAGGGCCTCCCGGAAGGTCTTAATCCCGACACGTTCGCCAAGGAAGAATTTTTTCGTGAGGTTTTCGACTCGGATGGCAATGTCACTCATGATGGCAGGTTAGAATCGGGGGAAACTCGCGCCAATAGGGGAGAAGATACGCCGCGGTGGACTGATCATGCGGAGTCCAAATGCTGGGGAAAGCTTCGTCCGGCGATTTCGCTGTGACGTCTGCGCAGCCTTCGGTCCCGTGGGTTGCGCGGAACCCCTTTCTCCAAAAGTTTTCTGATCATGTTGTAACTTAGCTTGCACTCAATAGGTCGGCAAACGAAGTAACGTGCGACCTATTTGCGTTCTCAGATGACGTCCGCGAACAGGCGTTCCATTCGGCGGAAATAGAACATCCCGCCGACCAGGATGATGGCGGTCGCCACGGTGGAAAGGACCAGCATCGGTCCAGGGCCGTGCGAGGTGCCCAGGAGGGCCCAGCGAAATCCCTCGATGACGCCCGCCATAGGGTTGAGCGAATAGAGCGTCCACGCCCAGGGTGAAAGGCGGCCCTGGATGGATTCCATGCTGTACACAACGGGGCTGACGAACATTCCAACCTGGATGATAAATGGAATCACGTAACGAAAGTCGCGGTAAATCGCATTGAGAGCCGCCAACCACAGTCCCACGGAGAGGGAGGCCATGATCGCCAGGATGACGAAAAATGGCAGAGTGAGCACAGCCCAGCCGGGAAAAATCCCGTAAAACGCCATCATCGCTAAAAGCGCTACAAAGGCGATGCCGAAATCGACCAGAGAGGAAAGCACCGCGGCCATCGGCAAGATAAGCCGGGGAAAATAGATCTTCGTGATCATGCTGCGGTACTGAATGAGGATGTTGCCCGATTGATTGAGCGAGGTTGCGAAAAGCTGCCAGGGGAGCATGGCACAAAAAGTGGACACCGCGTAGGGAACGTCGCCTGCGCTGGGCTCGTTCCCTTTTCCCAAGAGCAGTCCGAATAAAACGCTGAAGATGCCCGTGGTCATAAGGGGCTGGATGATGGCCCAGGCAGCACCTAAAAAGGTCTGTTTGTATCTTATTGTAATTTCCCGCCAGGCGAGTGTAAGCATGAGCTCGCGATAGCGCCAGACTTCGCGCAGGTCGAGGGCCCGCCACCCGCTGGTGGGACGGATGATCGTGACCGGCAGATCTTCCGCCAAAGGCCGCGATGTGGGTTGTGAACTGGGCCGCTCGATAATGTCCTCCCGCTCGCCCAGGTCCAGCGATTCCGTGGTCAGTTCGTCCGCGACCACCGCGGTGTGCTCGGCGGCTGGCGTGTCTGACTCGGGCAAGTCGTTTTCAGCGGCCAGTTCGTCGGACATCGAATCAGAGGCTGTCGGATCTTTTCGCATGGATTTTTTCAATGGAGCGCCCTGAAATATTCCGTCCTTTCCGCGCTGGCAAAGGTCTTTCGGTTACCAGGTCTTTTCCATTTCGGCGAGTTTTTCCAAAGTCCGCCGGGCAAAGTCGAGACCGTCGTCCTCAGCCGTGCTGTCGGAGCCCGGCAGGTGGAACATCACCTTAACCAGGGGTGGCCGGGATTTCTGGCCTCGGTAACGCCAGAAGAGTCGCCGCACGGCGTCTCGATCGGCAGCGAACGGCCCGGCCAACTGATAACAGTATAGCACGGTCGCCGTCTGTTGGCCGGTTTCCTTTTCCAAAGTGAGGATGCGGATTGTCCCGGTTGTGCCATCTGAAAGATTAAGCGGGACGTCGCGGGTCCTTCGGACCCTCCAGCCCGTGCCTCCGTAGCACAATTCCGGGGGGTGGGGAAGTGAGAAGTCGGTGTACGTGAAAACGGCCGCGTGGAGACCGACGAACCGCTCCGCCGACTGGCGATACGTGCGATTGAGCGTGAGTTCAGCCCCGACGACCTGGAGAACTTTCTCGTCGACCACCTCATCCTCGCCCTTCCAGGGACCAAGCTGATAGGGGAAGCCGAGCAGTTGGTCGCGGTTTGGCAAACGGACTTCACTCGGAACCGCCTGAGAAGCGGCCCACCGAGCCCCAAGTCCCACCAGAATAAGAGACCCGATCGCCACGCCAACCCGCACCGGCAAGCTAATGTTCACCATAGACTTATGTTTCAAAGGTCGGCCGGTCTTCTCCTCAGGCTTGGGGGTAGACGCCGAGACCAGTACTGGGACGGATCTTTTCTTTCGGGCCATGTCAGTGCGAAACCTCCTGCTTGGATTGGGACCGCCGAACAGTCGTCGGCTGAAGGGGATCGGGTGTCACTTCTTTGCGGGCATGGCCATTCCCATTACCACCGTTATTCCATTCGTGCGTGGCATGATCCACACGGTTCACGATGTGAGGTGAGGCCACTGGTGATTGTTTCTGTATTGGTGTATTCACGCCCTGAGTGCTTGCCAGTTGCTGCAGTCGGGCTTCAAAGGGGTCGGCCAGGGACAGGACAAACTCCACATCCCTCTGGAACGTCTCACCTTGACGCAGGATGACGGCCTCGATTCTGCCCACCTCGCGATCATGCACCCACAACGGAATGATGTGGTGGCTGAGCGGTTGTTGATGCGAATCAACCGGAACGCCATTTCTTTGCCATTCCCCCACGTAATTTTCCCGCAGATGCGAATCATTCAGATCGATACGGGCATACACGAGGTTGTACTCGGAAGCAGGCCGAATAAGCTGCTCCCAAAGGTGTTGCCACGTTCCGCGGCCGCTTAACTGGAGCCCTTCACAAACGCAATCCTCTTGTCGTGAAAAGGCCCTTTTCAGGCGTCGGCCAACTTTGCGAAACGCCGCCCACAACAGGCGACATTCTGCCCGGCCGAACAGGCCTGTGGCGACCAACCCGACGACCATTGTCGCGCCACATCCCAGGGCGAGAAGGTCATTACCCACAACGAGGGTTGCAACGGATGCACAAGCCATAGAGAACGCAAGCACCGTGATGAGAAGAAGCGCACGCGTATTGTTGCCCAGCTTTTCGATGAATTGGTGATGGAGGTGGAATCTATCCGTTGCGTAAATGCTCCTTCGTGAAAGCTTCCGCCGGACAATTGCGGCTGCGGTGTCCAGCATGGGGAGCAACCAGAGAAGAAGTACCGTGGCCACCATGAGGGTACTGGGACCTTTGATAGACGCCCGCACGGCCAAAACACCGAGAATCAGGCCGATGAACATACTCCCGGCATCGCCGAGGAAGATTTTCGCGGGAGGCAAGTTGAAAATGAGGAACCCCAGAATCGCGGCAGCAAGCACGATGGCAATGAAGGCCACAGCAAAGTGTCCGGTGAGGCAGGCCATCAAGGCAATTGTTACACTGAAAATGACTCCCAAAGTCCCCGCTTGACCGTCCATGCCATCGAGGAGATTGATGGAGTTGATGGTGCCCAAAAACCATATCACGGCGATCAGCGGGCCGAAATCCCCAAGATCGATAGAGATCCCAAAAATATCTGCCCGACCGAAACTGTAACCTCCTCCCACCACGAGAACCGCCGCAAGAATCTGCGCCAAGAGTTTGTACCGGCCGCGGAGATTGAAGCGGTCATCGTAGAGACCCACTCCCACAAGCCAGCCGGAGGCGACTAGAAGAACGAGCAGGTCATTCCAATCTCGTTGGATGTGAAAGCCCCAGGGATTTGGGAGCAGAAAGTTGCCCGCCAGAACAAGGCAGAGTGAGAGAAAAATCGCTACTCCGCCTCCCAGTGGGGTAGGCCGGCTGTGCAGTTTTCGCCGGGCGTCGGGATGATCCAGCAGGTTGATTTTGGGAGCCAGCCAATACAGGAGAGCCGTGAGAACAGTACTCAAGACCAACGCTGCTGCGGCGCTAACCCCAGCATAGATAACCATTGGTTGCGTGATCATAGTTGCCGACCCTGGAGGTTTTCGCCGAATTTAAGCCGCCATTTCGCCCAGCTTTTTTCCACTTCGTTTATCAAATTCGAGCAAACGTTTTCGCGAATCAGATAAGAGACGCTTCAATCGCGCCGCGACTTTCCAATCAGCCGTATGAAGAGGCGTCGCCGTAGTCCGGTTTGCTCGCCAGCAGAACAAAGAATCGCCCCGCATCCTCCATGCCCCGAAATCTATTCCAGGCCGCTCCTGCATACCGTCAAGATCGATATGAAGATGTGTACCCAATCATCCCCTTTCTGGGGCTTCCTGCCGCTGTGAGTCGCCCTCTACAATTGGCGAGTGATAGGGATACGCATAGTACACGTCCTCGGCGGAACCGGTCATTACCGCTCCCAGCACCCGCACGTGGAAACTTTCAAGGACCTGCCGGGCCGCCCGCAGTTGTGGAGCCCGACTGATGTCTCGCACGACCGAAAGGACCACACCGTCGGTATGCGTACTGATGAATCGTGTGTCGGCTACCGGAAGCACCGGTGATCCATCGACGATAACGAAATCGAAATCTTCACGAAGTTGCCGGAACAGTCCGCCGATGACACCGTTGGCAAGCACCGCCATCCGATGCGGCGACCAGTAGCCGGCTGTGACCACGAACAGATTCTCCAACTCAGTGGGCCGCACGACATCCTTGAGCGAGATTTCCGCCCGCAGGACTTCACTCACCCCCGGACTAATCGGCAGATTGAATACTTCATGGAGTGAGGGCCGTCGCAGGTCAAAATCCAGAATGACGGTTTTTTGGCCCATTTGCGCCAGGCTGGCCGCCAACTGGGACGCGAGCGTGGTCTTGCCCTCTCCCGGGACGGCGCTAGTCACCATGATCACCTGCAAACGTTCATGCTCCGACTCGCGGATGATCCTGGCAGCCACCTTGCGAACCGACTCGCTGAACAGCGCTCGCCACCGCTGGTATCGGCGTGACCGACCATTTTCCTCGGGAAGCATTTGCAGGGCTCGCGTCGGGACCAGCGGAATTGTGCCCCACACATCGACTCCGACTGCGTGCGGCAACTCGTGAGCGGTATTGACCGGCTTCCGCCGCACGTCCCACCAGAGAAGCACCGCACCGGGCAGAATGAAACCCGCTAGCCCACCCATAATCGCAAGCTGAATCCGCCGGTCACTGTCAGCCACCCGGGGGACTTCTGCTCGCTGAACAACGGTGATCCGTGGCTTGGCGCGGAGTTCAATAGCGAGGCGGTTGCGTTCTTCGGCAATCGTTTGCAGGGTCTTTCTGGCTAATTCGACCTCCGCCCGCAGAAATTCCACCTCAATAGAACCTTTGCCAAACGTTTCAGCCGAACGGCGGACATTCTCGACTTCTTTCTGGAGCTGATCCTGCTGTTGTGCCAGGATAGAAAGCTCAAAGTTGAGGTTTTCAATCTCCTCGTCGAGATCGCGGACACGTCGCTGCTCCAACTCTTGACGAATCTCCTCCCGGCGGGCCTTGATCCGGCTCTGCACATCGGCTAGTTCCTGCACGTACCGATTGCCGTATCGGGCCGCGATCTCCGGCCGTAGCACATCGCGGGTTTGTGCGACCAGGTTTTTCAACTCGCTTTCGCGAAGCTGGAGCTGAAGAATGACGGGATCGGTCCGCGCGGCTGCTTCAATCTCGCGATCAGTGACAGGAATTTGGGCGGCCTTATCCCGAATGGCCTTCTTGATGGACAGTTCGCCCTGAAGCCGCAGCATCCGCAACTGTACGTTGATCAGCTCGTTACGATACGTTGAAAACTGCTGCAGCGTGATCTGCTGCTTAAGACTCAAGGCCTGACTGTCCCCGGTTTCCAATTGCTGGCTCAAGGACTTCAAATCATTTTCCAGTTTTCGGACATCAGCCTCTTTTTCCGAATAAAGCTGGTCCAGTTCGCTCAGCCGCTGCCGTCGTTCGCGCTGTTCCGTATCCACAACCTCCCGCATGTACGCGTCCACGATCGCATTCACGATGACCGCGGTTTCATCAGGGCGCGTACTTGTGAAGCTCACGTTCATGAATTCTGAATTTCCCGGAAATCTCACGCTCAGGTGCTCGCTCACCCATTGCACCGGGTCGATCTGCTCGCGAATGGAGGGAAGCCGAGCTACCTCCGGCTGCCGCAGTGCAGCCACCAACACAAAACGGCTGCGCAGATATTCAAGCTGCGTCGCCTTATAGATATCGAAACTCGGACCCGCGCCCTGTTGCGTGGGAAATAGCACCGACTGAACCGACGAGGAAACGCGAATGAGGGCCGTCGCCGTGTACTGAGGAATGAAGAGGAACCAAGCGGCTGCAGCCGCTGCTGCTCCACAAAGCATTCCCAAAAATGCGACGGCGAGCCACCGCCTGCGGAATGCGTGCAGATACGCTCCGAACCCCTGCCCTGCTTCAGCCGCCGGGATGGGTTGCCATTCAGCGTCCAAGTAAAGAGGTGCCGGCGCAGACGGCCTGGCCGCCCCGGTGCGATCCTGGCCAACTGGTGCCGGGAGGTGTTGATGTTCACTCATGCCTGCTTCTCGTTCCGGTGTCACGTCAGCAACCTCACAGGTGCCGAACCAGCCTCAGTGTCCTATTATGTACAGCGGAAAACTTGCACGCAACCTTTTGCCTGGGGGAAATACGCCACCAGGTTAGGATCCATTACCGGTGCAAGATTTGTGCCAAATTCATTCAGCGGGACTCACTCGCTCGCGCTGTGACAGCCTTGGGAGGGAACTCTCCCGTGATCACACGAGGTGGGCCTTCTTCCGCGGGGAGGAACATCTTGTCCCACAGGGCCATTTCACCGTAAAGAAGGAAGACCGCCATGGGCATCATCAGCCAGCCGGCCAGTTCGTGATCCAGATTCGCGCTGGTCAGCCCCCATTCCACCAGGACGGCTGTCAACGTGATTCGTAGGATATTGGCAACAAGGGCCACCGGTGGCGCGCTGACAATCATCAACACACGATCCAGCCAGGGGCGATCGGTGAGAAACGCGGCGCCCCAGCACACGGCAAAAAACAGGCTCATCATTTTCAAACCACTGCATGCCCGCACCACTTCGAGCTGTCCTTCTCGGAGTGTGATGACGTTGCCCTCGGCAATCGCAGGGATTCCCAAGGTTTGGATGATAAACGTTGAGGCAAGAGTTCCCACTCGCTGAAGCGGATGACTCAAGAGGGTCGCTACCGCCCCCGGCATGGGCAGCATAAAGACCAAAAACACCCCTGCCGGCCAGGCCCAGCGGAGGCCGCGCCATCCAAACAGACACAAGATGATTCCCATGAAAGCTGGGATGATTGCCGCGGGGTCGACGATCCGTACATAGTAGAGCACGGAAACTGCTCGCGTCATGCCAGCCAGGACGAGACACAGGATCCCGGCCGCCAGCGCGGATGGAGTGACGGCTAAAGAATTGAAGTCACCGAGAAGTTTGCGCCGTCTCCACAAGAGATATCCCGCGAAAATCGGCACCAAAAATCCATGATGATAGTCGGCCTCTTTGGCCCATCTCTGAACAAGGACGAGAAGGGCGTCCCAGAAGATCACGACGAGAACAATAAGCAATCCCGCGAAAGCCACCCAGATCCGGAAATGGGGCGGTTTGTTCACCCCCTGAGCGGATCGATCTTCTCCGCTGTGTTGCATTTTGACGACCTGTCGCTGCACTTCTGTTGCGTTTTCGATCATTTCGTAATTCTTGCTGCTTAACTCAGCCAACCTCCGCGCGCACTCCGTTCCTGTGGGTTGCGCAGGAAGCCCACGTGATGCGTCCCGGTAGAGCAGCCCAGCCTCGTGAGTCAAGGACCTGCTGCCGCGACATTCAGTTGCTCTCAGCCAGACCAAAGCCATCCATCGCGGCAGTTGATTGAAATACTACGCCCTTGCCCACCACCGGGCGTCCCTCGGTTGGGTTAGTCCGCATAAAAGCGGTTCGACCGCAATTCGTGTGCCGCACCACTTCACCTAAATAAAAGGCGTGCCTACTTCGATGGGGACCACCTATCAATCGCGAATCCCGCCAAAGAGGCAGAGAGAGCGGCACGCAGCGGATTTGCTAGGAATTCGGCCAAGATATGGCGCCTCGCGTTGCCAACCTAGTTCCCATCTTTCGTCGCGGTTTCTAAAGGAGAATTGCAACGATGACCTTCCACTTGCGGCGACCACCGCTTCTTTTAAGGCATCTGCAACACAATCGGTTGGCAAAGCGGCGCACTGAATTGCCGGTTGTAGTCCTGACAAGCATGAAGGCTGCGGGGACCGATTGTTACAACGCCCCATTGTTTCACCCCTCTAAGATGCGGTACCGTTATTCCAGCATCCATCTCACGGACTGGAAGTCTGTTCTATCAAAACGTCTCTCACACAGGGCATGCCCTCCTGCGCGTCACCTGCCCTGGGTTGCCCCTAAGAGCGTTAAATATGCAGCTATAGCCGCAGCTTAAAGCAATCCGCCAATCATTCAATTTGCAAAACTTGGTGGAAGGCTTTGACACCTTCCACCAAGTCTGATGGCCTCATTGCGTTTAATCTAAGATTCCCTAAATGGAATCGAATTCCACCGGTCGGTTTTCCCGGCGTACCACGCCAAAGTCAGGCGCCGATCCGTCGCCGCCGGAGGAAACCAATCGCGCCAGCAGCCACGATGCCGAGCAGCGCCGATAAGGTTCCTGGCTCGGGGGTCGGCCGGATGCGGAACGGATCGTTACTGCTCAAGGGCCATTTGCTATTGCCGCCCGACTGTACACTATTCTCAAAGGTAGCGCTATATTGTCCTATGGGTAAGAACACCACATCAACGAATGACGAGCCAACGCTTTTAACATTCAACACACCAGATGAACTAATCGTACCCGTGTTTAAGTTGAGAGTGGAGGTAAGCTCCGTGTTTATTCCGGTTGCACCCCCACGATTGAAATCCACGGCAGCCCCGAACCCAAAAGTTGCAAATAAAATACCATCCGTAGCACTTTCTCGATCTTGCTGCCGTGTTAAGTAATTGACCCCGAAGTTTTCATTTGTATCAAAATAAATCGCGACCACTTCGTCGGCTTTCCATGTGTAACCAAGCTGGTCCGTGTAATCCGATGAAGTCGTAACTGGCCCAAACGTGTACTCACGTTTGTTTCCAGATGCAACAACGTCAGTGACTTTTGCTACTGCATAGGCCGTGATTTCGCCATCACCCACGGAGTCCTGCCACTTCAGCACAAGTCCAGAGCCGGGCACCTCCCAATAAATTTCGGTAGCTTTTAGTAACTGGTACACAACATCGTTAACCTGGGGTTGGTACGCCGCGTCCTTGAATCCTGTAGCTGGATTCCAGACGACTTCATAATTGATGAATTTAATTGTCGTCACATATTGCCCCGTCCAGTCAATGGCTTCCCATGGATAAATGGCTGCCGAAGCCTGGGATGCCGCGCAAACAACGATCGCTGCTGCTATCACAGAAACTAAATAACGCCTCATATTTCAATCCTCCGCTTGTTCGTTAGACCAATCGTATACTTCAAGACCGCCAAGCCCAGTCACTGATAACAACGCCCCAACTACGCAGGGCGGAGCAGTTCAAAAACCGGGCCGCTGGGCAAGATGAGTTTGGGTTCATCCAGAATGCGATCGCGGAGAGGTGGATCGCTGAGATCGAGCGGTGGGCCGATGAAGGCCGCTTGGGAGTTGCTGGTACTGCTGCCGATGATCGAGAGCGACGTGCCGCTCATCCCGGCGGATTGACCGGCCTGCATGGCGGCCACTTGCACAAGCGTCGGCGACAGATGCCAAGGCCATGGAGCTTTGCTATCGGAATGCTCCGCCGGTGCCTGTGACGCGCCAGACATTGAACCGGCGCCATTCTGGCCCAGGGTAGCGTCGAAGTCGTCGCCAAAGAGGATCTGCGAGACGCTGGCGGAGTCGAGAGTGGAAATCCACCCGGCATGACAAGTGGACGCGCAAGATACCAGCACCAGGCTGGCGATCGTCAGCGTCGCAATTGTTCGCCGGGGTATTTTCACCATTGTTGCACGACCCATTGAAGCGCTGGCCCCGCTGTACGCTTTGCCCCGTGGCTCCCTTTCCACTGTGCGCTTGCTCCCGGCTCCTTCCGATTCTGGGGCTATTGTAATTGCCCAACTCTCCCAGTCAATAGCCCGCCACCAAAATTTTTCGCACCTTTTCGAAACCAGCTACCGGTGTTCACACCACCATTTCGACACGCTCAATACTACCAACGCGCGCAACCCTGTCAATAACCCACCTGAGGGGGTTTTTAAAAAAATTTCCAGCAAATCCAAGGACGCTCCTGACCAGCAGAATACCACGAGACCGAGACCGTGAGCCGCGCTTTTCTCCCTGTCGCGAACAACATGACGCGCTACAACCGCAAACTATTGTGGCGGCCATTCACGAATCGCCGTACCCCGGACCGAGCCTTTGGACGTTCAAAGGCCCAAGAAAGAGCTGGGCATGGCTCAGCCCGGGCACCAGTTCCCCGGATGTCCCCCTCGCTCGATTGGCCGTTCAAGCCGCACCAGAGCACGAAACAGCGGTATGTTCGAAGGGAACTTTACCACGTTGCGGAGGCCCCTCAACAAACCCGGGCCCCATCTGCCGAGCAACCAAACCGTGTCCGCGAGTTGGCCACCACCCTGGAAGAATGGCAGAAATCGGTTCTCCGGAGCGTTAACCGCAGAGATTGCCAGTTCTCCATCCCCCCACAAAGTGACAAACATGTCGCGCAGTGTTCCCTTCTCTTGATTGATCGCTCCCCACGCTGTGGTTGCCACCGTGGGCAACGATTTCACAAGTCCTAGTTTGCCAATGTGGGCAGATGGGGCACCCGGTCGTGAGGACCCGCAACTACCGCAAATTCCGGTCAGGAAAGGACTTATCGCGTCGCGCTTTTGTCAGTGGTCGCTGACTTCCGCCGGCTGAGGTTGCCCGTTGGCTGGCTCTTCCATGATTGACACACCAGACTCGAGCGATCTCTCTACGTTAGTAAATGCCACCCCATGAAAATTCGGCCGGACAGTGGCAAAACCCAGTTGAAGTGATTGCCGGAAACAGGCCGCCGTGTCGCGCAAGCTCTCGCACCGCTCCAGGACCTGACGGCAAAATTTTTCAGCCGCCGCAAGCGGTTCCAGAACGGGGAAGTCTTTTACTTGCTCAACGATCCGATCGCAGTGCAGGGACTTGCTCGAACGTCTCACGCGGCGCCCCATGAGAATCGCGCCGGGCAGAAGGGTCATGGCGAGCATCACGGCTGTCAGAAGGTAAAAGTGGCTGGAAGGGAAAACTGGTTCGGCGCTCAAGTAGGGGGCCGACTGCCACCAGAAATAGACCATCCGGCCAGCAAAGTCGATCGACACAGCAAAGGGCAAGAGGTTGACCATGAATTGGACCCAGGCCGAACCCACCGCTTTTTGGGCCTCGTCCACAGCAGTCCGCTCCACTTCTGCTCGTAGGGCTGCGACCGAACCGAACGGGTCGTCCACGTCCCAGACTGTGCTCAGGGATGCCAGCCAACGCGGAACGATGGCAGGCTCGGTCCCAAGTGCGCCCGCTTGTTGAGATGAGTCCCGCGAACACTCTTCGCTCCATTCGAGCAGCCCCAGTTCTTTTAATAGACTGTTCACACCTAAGCGAATGTCTTCCAGTTTCCCCTTGCAGTGGCTGGCCAGGTGCTGGGTGATTTGCCAGATCGGCAGGAGATTGGTGAAAACGACGGCGGATGTGGTGACGAGAGTGTGAAGCAACTGAAAGAGGGAAAACCGGGTCGTGCTTAAACGCAGCAAGGCGTAGGCCAACCGAAACCGACTCCAGCGCCAGCGGAGCCAAGCGATGAGGGCCGCAAACCCCCATGATTTGTCCACCACGTATTGCCAGATGGCCTCATTCATGACCCGTTGAATCGCCATGGCGGCCACGGGATCCTGCAAACCCTCTCGGTAGACTTCTCGGGTCTCGCGCGTGAGCTCTTCTTGAAACTTACTGAGTCGATCCACGGCCTCCCGCAAGGGACGCAACCGCTCGTGGCTCAGGGCATCCTGCAACCGGCCTAGGAAGGCATCCAGCGCGCCAAGGCGGGCCACCTCCCGGGGATCGCGTTCGACCAGAAAATGGCGCAGCCGAGCAACCTCGCTATTTTCCGGGGCTCGAGCACTCGTTACGAACACGACATCTTCATCCGGGGCAAAGCCGATCTCGGTTAGGCGCCGGCAAAAATCTTCCCGCACTGCGGACAAATCGGTTATTTCGTCCGCCTTGTTGAGAACAAACAACCAGCGTTTGGCGATTGCGTAGTTGCGAATCTCCTTGAGGACATCAAAATCTGCCCGGCGCTCGGACATCGTCACGTAAATCAAAAAGTGTGACTTTTCGATCAATTGCTTTGCCAGTTGCCGGTTTGATTCAAGAATGCCATTGATGTCCGGTGCATCGCAAATCGCCCAACCCCTGAAGGGGATATCCACGTAGACTGGCTGCCATTCTTCCGGGAAATCAAGCAGGGGGCGGTCCGCCGGGTGAACGGCCACATATGGCCTGTCGGTAAAGCAGCGTCGATCATGAGACACCGGGCTGGCATTAATTTTGCCGATGAGGGCGTTAAAGAGCGTTGATTTCCCCACGCCGGTACCGCCCACCAACGTCACGAGGGCGACGCCCTGAGGACGTCCCTGCCGCAACTCCCGCACCGCCAGGTCCAGTGCGTCGCAAAGGTCGCTCACCCAGCTGCCCCCGTGGATTTTTCCTACCATCCGCTGGATCGCCTCCGCCTCGGCGATAAGCTGCTCGACCCAGATGGGATGATCACTGTGGGATGGAGAGGATTGCTGCATCGTCATTCGCAACACACCTCCGGTTCTGTTCCTAAATCGTGCCCATGCGTGCACCTTGCCGAGAAGAAGTGCACCCCACTGTTTATTTGCCCCCGGCTGCCCAACGGGCCCGCAGTAACCTGCTTCATTGTGTGGCATTCACAAGTTGTTTCAGTTCTTCGCACGCCTGGAGGCTTCTCTTGATTTCGTCAATCGCGACCGTTCGAACGTCTTCGAGCCACGGCTTAAATAGAGCTTTAAAAAAGTGCTCCTCCAGAAAAGCTTGCAATTTGTTTGATCGCTGAGCCACCCAGGCTTCGTGAGCTTTTCGGCCAATCTCGTCCAGTTTCTTCAGCAAGGTTTCCCGCACCGTATGGGCCAGTGCGCTGCCCCCAACTCCTGCTAAGGTCAATGCCCCGATGGTCCAGATTAAGCCGCCGGTGGTCAACAGGTCCACCACGAACAGGCCGGTCCCCACAGTCCAGACAGCGTCGTCCAGAGTGGCCATCCACCGCGCGAACGCTGGATTCTCCTCGAGAAACTTCTCCACGTCTGTTCGCACGGCCTCTTGCCAGCCACTGGATGGTCTTGGCCAAGGTCGGGCGAGAACACACCTAATGAGTTCATGAGTTTGTTCGGTGGAAAATGGCCTTTGACCAGAATTCGAATCTCCGAATGATTGTTCTGGCAGGCTTTGGGAAAATTCTCCCCGTATTCTTTGAACATATTCCTTGACTCCGCCCCGAAACTTCTCCTTTTCCAGTTCCACGAGCGGTTTTCCCTGTTCTCGGATGACCTCTGCTACGGCCTCAGTGCTATCTTTTATCGCTTGAGGAGTCACCAGTTTGCCGACAGCTCTGTTCATGCTCCGTAAGACCCCACGAACGACCCCTGAAGTTTTTTCTCGAGCGAGCTCTGCAATAAAGTTCATAAGGTCCTGTAGGGGATAGATTTCGCTTACCACTTTTTTCACCAATTCGTCTAATGATGTCCTGGCATCCTCGAGAGCGTTGCTGATCTGCTCAATACACAGCTGCCCGAGCTTCAAGAGCTCTTCGCAGGCCAGTATCGCGACATAAATGGACTCGACCAACCCGGCGAGAATCAACTCCTCGGCTGGTTGACCGCGGATCAGATCCAGAAAGGGGGGCTGGTTCGCCTCGAGCGGCTCGATCCGAAGTGTGTCTCCTTCGCCAGTAAGTCGCGGGCTGTAATAGCAGAGGCTCCCCTTGAGAAACTCGTGAAGGGTCCGACCGTCCCGGCGAGTTTCGCCAAAGACTTTCTGATCACCAGTTTTTTTCAGGAGGTCCTGCCATATCTCCGCAGGGTTTTGATCGGAGATCTTGGTCAAAACGTACACCAGCCTACTGCTCAGCTGGCAGCACCAAGCAAGCGTCTCCACCGTGCACTTATCAAGGTAGCTTTCTGGGTAGGTAAGAAAAATGGTCAGCTCTGCCCGAGACAGCATTTGCTTGGCCTGCTCCCAATTGGCGCATTCGACAGTGTTGAAGTCCGGCACGTCGGCCAGTATGAAAGGCAGCGAATTTGCCCGAGATTTCATGGGGGCGAAAAAGATTCGCCCGTCTCCTTGCGTCTTTTGAGCCACTTCTTCCGGGTTTCGAAGCGGCACCACCCTCCTATTGGGAAATACAAGCTGCAACACATCGGGCTTGGAAAAACTCTCGGGAACGGCCACAACCGAATGATAGGTCATGGGGCGGATGACCTCTCCTGCGGGAACATCGATTCCTGTTAACCAGCGGAAGAGAGTGCTTTTTCCCGCTCCGCTTGGGCCAAACATGGTCACCACCAGCGGGGGTTGCAGTCCTCGCTGCCGAAGCTGGCAAAAGGATTCATAGCGACTTTTCATCGCATCGAAGCCTGGCACGTCCGTGTCGCGCTTCAGTCGGTTAACCACCAAATGGCGGACGCGCGGAATCATTTTCAGCAACTGAGCCATCGCATTTTCGTAGGTGCGAAGTTTTTGCTCGAAGTCCCCGCACTGCATGGCTACCTCCGACATGACGCAACCGAGATCTGAATATTTCATTGCTTATAGCTCAACACAGTGGTGTCGGGTAACACCAATCCAGTTTTGGCACGGCAGGTGCCACCCACGGTGATGGTACCAGTCGCCCCTGGAGTTACGCTGAAACATGTTTGCCGGAATTCTATTAATGGCTAATCCGTTTTCACTCTTACAGTCCTTGACGTATCTACGCACGAATCGGCAGACAAATAACAAACCACCGGACAAACAGGAAAAGAAAGTCGGATTGGGACGGCTCCCGGCGCCATCGGCTAGGAAACCGAAAACATAGGCAAAATGCGCGGTCTACGTAAATAGTACAAGGAAACTCGTCCGGAAGACGGTTGGCTCCGTTTTCCCAAAAGCAGATCAGCCCATTCATTCGATTGGCGAATCACTCCCCTGCCCTGCTGCTCTCCGCCGTGGTGGCGACAATCCGCTCGCCACATACGAGAATGCGCGTGTCACCTTTTTTCATGGCAAGAGGAATGCTGGGGCCTTGACCGAGACTTTCCCCGGTTAGGTAATCCCAAACGTGCGTAGGCATTCCCGTATCGATTGTCAGAACCCCATCACGAGCGGCGTGTACAGCAATGAAGGGCCCATTTGCATAAATATTGGCATCTTCCTGGCAGAAAAGATGTACCCCCGCCTGCCTGGCAGCCAGCCGGAGCAGTTCGCTTGTGAGATTGGGAACTCCCACAAACAGGGAAGGACCATCGGGAAGCCGTCGCAAAACGACCGCCGCTGCCCCGTTGGGATAAGTAGCAAGAATTTCCCCTGGTCTCGCATCGACCACCGCGAATAACGGCTGGATTGGGCGTTTCACCCCAAAGGCTTCAGTCAGGCCCAACTGTCGTCCGCGGTCCGTAGGTTCCGCCCAAGCCGGTGTCCCAACGAGTTCCTCCAGTTCAAATCCCGTCAATTCCTGCATGGCCGTTTTTGGATCCTCGCGTTCAGTCAAAAATCCCGGTGCGTAGCACCAGATTTTCAGCTTTCCCGCGGTTGTTTTGCGCAATTGGTCGCGTTCCCCCTTCGAGAGATGCCAGGCGGCCAGAAACACCAGCATTTTTGCTGAGATTTCGCCGTGCAGCACATCGAAAAGGAGGTATTGTCCGTAGGGAGTACCCATACGGCCGAGGGGGCGTCGCACCTCGTAAATCAGAGGACGCGTCACCACATCGCTTCCAAAAGCCGCGTGCAAGATGCTCTTCTCGTCCACCACTGCTGCTACTTCCGGGGTGAATGCTGGGCCAAGGGTAAGCATTGTTTTATCCAGCTGCTGGAGATTGCACATCACCTTCCAGAGCTCAGGATCGTCGAACCAGCCGGTGGCCCCAAGATCCATCCACCATGTCCCAAAATGCCGCAGGGCAACCTCTGCTGTGTTCCGCAAAAGCAGCGACTGCGAGTCAGGAAGTGTGTCGGCACCATCGATCCACCCAGGAAAACGACTATCCTTGGCCAGATACGTTCGGGTATCGTCTTCGAACAACCACAGCTTTCCTGCCCGCATGACACTTTCTGCTGCCGACATGGCAGGGGCACTTCCGCCAAGCCCTCGATCCCAATAGGAAATCGGTGAACAGAGAATATCGATATCCGGCGAGCGAAGGACTTTTGCGAGCGCATAATGACCCGATGTTGCGGCTCCATTGTGAATTGCGCCAAATTCGAAAGTGTACCCGTAAAAGAACACCACCAGCTTTCGCCCCTCGGAGGCGTCTCGAACCGTCTTCGCGAGGTGGCAGACACAGTCGGCCATCATGTCCTGCTGAAATTCCGCAAAATCGATCAGGTCTTGCTCGCTCCTCGGCCGATGCAGCAGACCCGAGGGTTGGGAGCGTCTGCGTTGAGGTGTGGGGAGATCCACTGTGCTGAGTCGAACGGCTGGATTGTCCCAGGCCCGCTGCAATGCCTCGTCGGTGGCGTATTTTGACTTGAGCCACTGTTGCCATGCTTCCACCGTGACCGGTGAGTAGTCGCTCAGGGCATTTCCCCACGTATCCTCGTAAAACCACTCACCCGTGTTTTGTCCGCAGGGATGATATCCTGCCACGTGGTCGCCCCAAACTTGTTCCAAATGGAGTACAAGGTCTCGAAGGCGTGCGGCGGCCTCCTCCCGATACAGCGTCGAGGCCACCGATGCCGGCACGCGGTCCTGGCCCGGTTGATCCCATTTCATCGCATGATCAGGATGTGCCGCGATCCACCAGGCCGGTGGATCCATCGGAATTCGGGGAATGAGCAGGGCGTTTGCGTTGCTCTCCAGAACCTCGCGACAGATCACGTCGACAGCCGTCCAGTCAGGTTTTTCCCCGGGCTTTGGCCAGGGCATTGGTACTGGAAAGCTCACCAGGTTCACTCCTGCCCGCGCAGCGAGCCGAACTTGAGAAGGAAACGGGCCCGGTGGTCCCCCCAGAAATACAAAAGGATTGCCTGGCCGATATACAGCAATACTGACCTTGCGTTCCGTGTCCGCCTGGAGCCAGAGGGTCACACGATAGCGGTGGCCGCGGACAATCGGGAGAGACGGCCGGGAGTAAAGATGAAAGTCGGGCCATTGGCCGCCGGGTGGCTCCTGGAGACGCACAGCCAGGCACCCGGTTCCATTCTCGCCCGAATCCTTGCGACGCTCCACATGTCCGACCGTATTTCGCTTATCTGGTGGCCAAACATGCCAGTTCGCGGAAAATTCGGCGTCGCTTTCAAAATCACACGAAAACAACTTTTCGCCAGTGGCAGCATCCACGATTCGGACGCTGTCAATGAGAATCAACCCTGGCAAAGAGCCAAATCGCAAATGGAGCGTTGCTTGACCCTCGCCATCTTCCAGGGCCGTGAATTCGAACGTGATCTCCCGGCCGACTGGGCCCGTGCGAACAACACCGCGGCCCGGGGCTCCCCAAAAAATCCGCGCCGCAACTGGCTGGCCATTGATCACAAGGCGAGGAATACCGTCGATGACGCGCACCCGGGCCGTGCGGACAGGAGCGAGTGTTGAGTCGGCCTCGTCCGCCTGGCTGGGTAAAAGCACCGTCACAACCGCGATCCAAATCCCCGCAAGCAATGCCCACCTCGTATTTCTGACATTCCAGAAACCACCCTGCAAAAAACTTCCAGACATGGGCTTCTTGTGTGTCATTTCTAAACCCGTCCTCTGCGTTACCATCCGAAACGTGAATTGTGTACAGGCGCCACAAAAGTGCGAGATTGTAAACATGCAGGCAAACGCCCCGATTATCGAACCGGGCTTGCCGCATGTCCAGACCGTGGGACTCTGCCCCATCCCCACTTTTTGTATGGGCCTGTAGGAAGCCAAAGGTTCGAAGTGCGGCAGGGGCAACTGATGAATTGCCCGTACGGTTAACCAGGTATTGAAGTGAGCGGACAAAGATGGGCCCGTTGAATTGGACTACCCAGCGTCGGAACGTGGACCCGGCAAGCAGGTCCCTCCAAGCTGAACTTCATTCCCACGCAGGATCGCGGCGAGGCCCGGGCTCGTTACCGGCGGGAGAGGAAAAGCGGGGATGACCCAGCGAGGGGCTGTCATCGGCTCCCACCCGCCTGCACACCAAATACTCGAGGAGACTTCTAATTTTGTAATTTTGTCCAAACACTTGACGACTTTTCCGGTGGGCTCTTGACAAGCACGCCTGGCGTGAACACAGTAGGAGCACTTTGCGTTGGGCGGCATTCCGGAATGAAAGCCGGAGTGCCGGGACTAGGCATGTGCACCTCTTGCCCTTGGGAGAATTTGACAATGAGACAGCGCTGTGACTTTTCGACACTGCATAATGGCTCGTCACCTTTGATGGAACGTCACCATCGGGATGGAGCGGCCAATATGGGGGTTGCACGAAAGACACATGGTTTGAATCTCCGTGTTTGGATGATAGCCCTCGTGCTCATCGTTGGCGCGGCACTGTCGGGAAATCACATAAATTCTGCGGTGGCTGAATCTGGTGGACCTTCCGCCGCACCTCCCGCCGCGCAGGCTCAAGGAAATCCACAAGCAGGGCAGCCAGCCGCGACGCAGCCTCCAAGTGCCGCGGCTGAGAAGGAAAGCGTGCCGCCTTTTCGACCACGATTACCGGCCTATTACGGAAGAGTGGTCGACGAAAAGCAGCGGCAAAAGATCTACGACATCCAACGAAAGTATCACGCCCAGATAGCCGAGCTACAGAGGCAACTCGAAAAACTCATCGCGCAGCGTGATGCGGAGATCGAGGCAGTCCTCACACCCGAACAAAAAGCAGAAATCCAAAAAATGCGGGAAGGAGCGGCCGCTCGGCGGAGCAATAGCGCCGCATCTCAGGGTGAGCAATCGGCGGCCCCGTCAGCGCAGCCGTAACCGGCCTCGGAAGACTGCTGGCCAACTGGCTCCAGGCTGGAAGCCCGTTCCCGGAAATTCCGATTTTTCCGACCTCCGGCAACCAATTGTTCTCGGTGCCCAATAAACGTGCACCTGGATAATACTGGGACTTTAAACAAGCGAAATCGCGTCTGAGCCGTCCCCACTTTTCCTCCGGCGAAGGGTCGCACACGTCCAAACAAGTTCGCGTCAACCCGGAGGGACATGCTGTCAAGTCTACTTTCAGAGGGACGTGCTCGTCACGTCCGCTTTCCAACGTTGGAACATGTATTACGTTCCGGCGGGCACGACGAGCGTGCCGCTCCGTGTTGGCCGCATTCCGGGGAAGGCATTCCCCATTGGTTGAATTGGAGGGCCCGGCTTCACCCAGGCCACGCCACTGGTAGGGGCAATTCACGAATTGCCCCTAAAACAGTTTGTATTCGTGGCATGCCACGGGTTTTTGCAAAAGTAAGTACGGTTTAGAAATTCAGAAACCGCGTGGCTTGACTTACCACCCCGACCGTGCTAAATTGACGGCCGCTCGCAAATGGGGCGTGTTGATTTTCGGGCAATGCGTTCGAGGCAGGACTCAAGGGGAAGGAGGGCCAGTCGGAATGTCAAGAAAGAGGACGTGGGCGAGTCTTATAGTTTGTAGTGGCGTGGCTGTCAGCTTTGTAGCCATATTAGCCTTTGCACTTTGGTGGTCCCAGCAAGGTTTGCGCAATACCACTTCGCGCAATCAGAGCAAGCCAGCGGCAGCGACCGAAGTCCGGGCGGAGTGGACCAAGGAACCTGTTCAACCGTCCGCTGGGTCTTCTGAAGCCTCAAACTTGCACGGAGATTTTTCTCGTCCCACCTTGCGACCTGACCCGGAGATGTTCGGCAAGCCAGAGTTGATTCCTCTCACACCGGGAGCAGGAGTGGGCAGTTTATCTCAGCCTTCACTGCCAATCGGGTCGGAAAATATCGAGGCGCAGCCGCCGTTGTCTCCTAATCCAAGTGGATATGGTGATTTACCAACCGTGCCGAATTCGGCCTGGAACTCGCCGCTATCCCCTCCATCTGTTCCGCTCAGCCCGAAATTCCAGGAGACTGGAACCGTGCAAAACTTGCCTCCCCCGTCTTCGTAGCATTTTCCAGCGGGAGGAGCTCCGCAATGGTGACTTCCTCTGCGGGTAACGGCCACTGGCCTTCCGGTTGGACCTCAGAATTGTCGCGAATTGCTGCATGCCCCAGGTGCTTACCGGTCAGGAGAACACATCGGGACGGGGCACAAACCGGTGCACCCGCGTAAAACTGGAGAAATCGCATTCCCTCCGCTGCCATACGATCAAGATTGGGAGTGTGGATTTTCTTCTGTCCATAGCAACCCACTTCTCCGTAGCCCAGGTCGTCAGCCAGAATGAGCACAATATTTGGCTGGCGGCCTCGCGATTCTGAAGTAGCCGTTGTGTCCGACGCAGTTTCCGCTCGCGTTGTTGTTCCCTTTACTTCAACAGATATTGTGGAACGACCAGTCGCGGAAAGCTCGTCAGCCGATAAGTTCCCCGTTTCCGCAGCCATGGCAATGAACTGAACAAGCGCAATAACGAATAGCATGTGAGCAAAAACTTTTTTCTTCAGATAAAATCCATTATTGCAGACGAAGCACCCACACATGGTTGTCCTCCAATAAATAATAATTTTCGGGTCATATCGCTTGAATTACTCGACATCTTTACGGATTATGTCTTTCATCACTTGGATGACCTGTCACGAACAATACGTCCTGCCAAAAGCTCAAAACAGGGACGGTTCCGCGAATGGCAATATACTCGTCTTCTAAAACTCCCTGTGTCGGTTGCTTTAATTCCAGACAGAGCGTTCGCGAGGAACTTGTCGCCTCACTCACGAAGGAACGCACATCCTGACATCCTTGTATCTCCCAAAGGATTGCCGCCCCTTCCGTCAGCCGCGCACCGACACATTCTCCGGGCGGGTCCCCCTGGACGCCTAGCCCTATCGGAGTATCAGGCGGAACGAAAAGATAAAACCGCCCTCGAGTTCCAATCATGTGGATGATGCCTCTATTCCCCACAATTCCTGCATAATGGCTTGTTGCAACCAGGCGAAGACTATTGGGCCCCGGCTCCGCTTCTATCTTGTAGACGCCCGTCTTGGATGCGAAAAACTCAATGCGGGTCTGTGCCTGAAACCTAAGCTTGGCTTGCTGAACCGTCTCACCAGATGGTCCACGGACAAGAAGCGGCAGATCGCGGCCAGTATTCTGACCCACCTTTTCATAGGCAAGCTCACAAACGACCCGCTCTCCCTGCCGAGCGAAAATTGCATATTGAGCATTTTCGCGCAACCGGTGTGGAGGAACCGCAAGGATGGTCTTGGGAGAAACCGGTTCTTTTTCCACTCGCAACCTATCCGTGGAAATGATGGGCAAACGACGAATGGGATCGCAGGGAAACGATCTGTTGAGCCAGTTTTGATCGACCAGGATGGTTTCCTGGCCCTTTTCCCGAGAAAGCGTGATCGTTCCTTTAATGTCAGTCAGGCAAACACCACCCGCATTTTGAAAAGACAAAAAAGGTCGGTCGATTCTATCGGTGATAATCACATTTTCCAGAGTCAGTCCACCTAAGTCATTCTCATCACCAGGTCGAGATACGAAAAGGATCGGCGATGGAGAAACGGGACGCTCCGCTTTTTCAACAATTCTGCAATCTTTAAGACGAATTTGCAGCCTCCCGGCCGGCTTCGACCGCACAATCATTCCCGCGGTCCCGGAGTCCTCAAAACAGCAGTTGATAACCTCGACGACGCCCCGGACGGCCTCTGCATCGGAATTTCTGGCGACGATACTCAGAGAACCGGCGTTGGTCCCCTGCGTATGACAGTTTTCTAATCTAATGGAGATTGGGCGTGAATCAGCATTTAACGCTCCGGCGTAGACATGGATCGCATAACCGCGATTGTTCTCGATGAGACAATTTCGCATCACACAGTTGACGAGAACCTCGCCTGGCCGATTGGGTTCAAAATCGATTCCCGCCTGGGGTGGCGTTCCCGCGGTGTTGCGGAGCGTCACGTTTTCGATGAGCAAATCTTCGGCAGTTATGACACTAATCCCCTGGCGGTAATTGCTGTCACAGATGACATCCCGAATAATGATGTGCCTGTTTGGTTCGCCGTTCCGACCGGCCCCCAGATATATACCATCTCCGCCACTCTCGCGAAGCACCAGTCCTTGAACGACGACGTTCTCGCACCCTCGCAAGCTCAGGCAATGCCGCCATTCTGCCTTCTCGTATGGTGGTCGAGCATAATCCTCCCGCCACATGCGAAATACAGCGCCATTGCCAACGATGGTGAGATTTTCCTGGTTTGTGGCTGTGAATAAACAGTCTCCTTTTCCTAAAAAGGCTCCCCGTTTGGCTATGACTTCTACCCCCTGCTCGAAGATTATTTCCTTGTTGCCAACGAGTTCGATTTTGTCGACGATCCATGGGTGCGGCATCTTGGGGACGATGACCTTCCTGGCAGGCGAACGCAGCGCCGCTTGCAGGGCCTTCGTGGAGTCCTCCGCGTCAAATCCCCACCACGCTGCGTTCGCCACTTCGCGTTGACCAGCCTCCACTTCACGAATCGCTTGATCGTCGGGGGGTACCAACACCCCAGGACGTTCTTCCGCGCCACTTTCTGTCGCAACTGCAGCAAGGAAGGCCATTAAGGCTATCCAGGCCGTATGCCGGTGAACATGAGTGATCATGGTCGAATCCCCATCATTATTCTGTTCACTTCTGCACCGACTAATCGTAATCCACCTTGCGGCTCCCGTCCGACTGCGAATGGAAAACGGCGTCTTCTGGAATGAGCAACGTCTGTGGGCTGCACGCCAAATACGGTGGAACATCATACAATTCCACCACGCATCGCAATCCGGAAAGTTGGAGGCTCCAGATCTGGCCGTCGGTCCCGTTGGGGACTTCCACGCTCTGTTGGGCGGACGGCAGGATACTGTGATTGGCCATCGCGGAGTCAGCCCCGTACGTCCGTTGGTCTTCCTCGACGATCACAGAAATCTCGCTCCCGGCAAGTACTCGGTCGTCAACAATAACTCGTCCATCGGGGGTATTAATTCGGAGCTGGGTCCACGGGTCGCCTCCCGATACGATCCCCACCACGAAGTGCCGAGTGCCTTGAGGGACGTAAAAGTAAAGCCGCTCGTTCATCGCGGGCAACCAGAAACGAAGCGGTACAGCCTTGGGGGCACCGGGCGTATCTGCCCGGGCTGCCCTAAAAACAAACGGTCGATTACCGATGTCCACCCGGGCAGCGCGCCAGAAATCGGTTCCGGGATTCAAAGTGTAAACACCGTTTTGAGGAAGTTTCACCGTCGCCTGCGCTGGCTCGCCTTTGGGGGCTTCCACGTGTCCCGTGGCAACTATCGTCTCTTCCGTTCGCAACGTCCAATCGCATGAGATTGTGTGCCCTTTGTCGAACGGTTGCCAGGAAATGGTCAATTCTTCCCCTGCTCGCCCCTGAAAAACAATTTCCCCGCTTTCAATCGCGGGCAGCGCCGACTTTGTTTCCTGCCAGCTCGCCACGGCGTCGGGCACCAAGTCTGTCACCGGACGCAGCGGACCACGCCAGATCCGGCCTTCTATCTCAACAGCCTGAAGGTCCGCATATCTTTTGAGGTCCTCTTGTCGGAATTGGGTGACCTCCTCGTGAGTTGGAATATTCTGCTTCTGGGCGGTCCACGCCTTGTGAGCTTCCCTGAGGTTGAAACCCTCAACGAGTGTGAGTGCCCGAAATCGCTCATCAAACCACGACGAAAACAGCATTGGAAAAGTGTGGATCAAGCCAGTATCCATAATCCGGTGGGAAAACACGACACATTCCTTTGCCCGCGCGATGATCTCTTCGGGGGGCGCGACCACGAGGCGGTTCCATTGGTTGTGGCGGCTGGACTGATCATATTCCAACCACAGTCGCAACCAGTGCAGATACATGGCCACGCGATCCAACCGTGCTACGATTTCCGGCGCGGATGTAGCCCGATAGGCGGCGTCGAGATCCTCCATGGCAAGTTTCAACGATCGTGGCGAAAATCGCTCACCACGGCTCCAGCGCGTATAGAGTCGCCGCATAGGTGCCGCTGCCTCACCGAATGCTTTTGTGCAAAAATCCTCGAACAGGGATTGCGCGTCCTGTTGGGGGTTCCACATCAAGTGGGCTGCCATCCAGTAACCAGGTCCATTGGGCCCCCAGTTACACGAGGATTCTGCGTCGTAGGTCGAAAGACCGAGGCTATGATAATTTCGAATGGCTGTCGCAAGCTCAAAATCTCTCCCAGCTTTTGCCGCACCGGGGAGGTCCCAATCCCAGGGATAGACGCTGAAATAGTCATACACGCCGACCTGGGCGCCACACTGGCGAAAGGCACGAATTTGATCTTCCCACGACAATTTCGTGTAACGAAAGCCCGTTGTGACTTGGACGTAGACGTTGGGCTCAAGTGCGAAACTCGGTGGGTCCGCATGGTGAGCGTAGGCATAGAGACCGACATATTTCCCGGGGAACTCCTTTTGTACAGCTCGGGCGACCAAATTGGCTAAAAAGAATACTTGATCGCTTACCGAGCCGTTCCCGATTGCCCGACAGTTGGGGCATTCGCAATAGCCGCCTCCATCATTCGGCTCGACGGAAACCATCGTCTGTTCCGGGTGACGCCGGAGATATTCCAGGACGGCCTCCACAAATTGCTGCTGCACTTCAGGGTTGCTTACACAGAGCTGAGGCGGTTGCCGCTTTCCTTTCACCAGGGCAAACCATTCGGGATGGGAGTCAAACATTTTGACCGGTATATATCGCTCCCAGGCGTGCCCACAGTCCACGCGGAACGCTCCGCCCTGGCGGTTGTGCCGCATCCAGGCATCGTAATCTTTTTGTAACTGAGGAGTTCGAGGTCCCCACCCATACCAGATCCGTCGCCAGGCAAAAGCCGGTTGTTCCACCTTGCGAATTTGCACTGTGATATCCCGACAATGCGGCGTCACAGTCCACACCGGATCCGGAAAGTACCAGCGGAATCCCAGTTCCTCCAAGAACATGTATACCGCGTGAGAAACCCCTGCCGGGCTGTTGCCCAGGAGCCAAAGGCGCCCCCTACTGGTGCACACAGCCACTCCCTCAGGCCCCATCGCATCAAGCCCAAACGCTTTTGCTTCCTCTGGAAAATCCATCGCCGTTCCCACAACTATCGCAGGGGAAGGGAGTGGACGGTCGGGCTCCCAGGGGAGGCGTTCCAAGGAGGCTCCCGTCGCCGCGGACAGCGCGTCGTGAAGTTCGTCAATCACCAGTTTCAGTTCGCTTTGTCGCCCTGCAGGAAACACAAGGCGGGCAGATGCCGAACCATTTTGGACCAAGGCGACGGATTCTGGAGCCTCAGTCGATAGAGCTAGCGGGCAGTAATTTATTACTAAGATGCCAACCATTAATGGAATAAAGCGTGCGATCCGGAATGCCATAATTTGGTGCCTTATTCAGAATTTCCTGTTCAGCTCTTACTGGAGTTGTATTTTCGCGGCAACCTCGTGGCCACCGGCCAGTTCTCTTACTCGGACCTGCCACTCGCCCGGCGTATCATTGGGCGCGAAATCCACAAATACGTTCACAACGCCATCTCGCGCCGCATAGAAACCCGTAGGCTCTGCGGTCTGCCCCTGAGAATCGCGAATTTCGAGTTCTATCGGTATCACAGCCGATAAAGGCAAGCCGTTCTTGCCAACAACGCGAATCGTCAGGGATGCCCGTTGACCTCTCTCGGCTTTTTGCGGAACCAACACTTGGACCCCCTCAATTGCCTGGTCCGTGATCATGAACACCCGCCCGTCACCTGGTCCGAGCTTCACCGACCACGTCAAAACCTCACCCATTCGTTGCGATTTAACTTCCTGATGTGCGACAAGATCATAAACAGTTTTCCCTTGTGTGACCACCGAGACGGTCCCTTCCAAAGGCAGGCCTTTTTCCATCACCAGGCCATGATGTCCGACGTAGTCCCCAAACGTGCGGCGATCATTGATCGTAAAAACATATAGGGCAGAGCCATACTGTCGTGTCCGAACAATCAAGTCTGGATCTGATGAGTCAACGTGTCGGGGATAACGGTTTGCCAGCTCCTGCCGCAGTTTTTCAGCCAACCGTTGCAGCGCTGCCTTGTCTTCCTCGGCCTTTCCCGTTCGTCGGTAGGACTCCACGCGAATATCAGGCCGAATTGCCGGGCAGAGAAATTCGTCCCCCACCACCAATCCTCCCCGGGATTGAAATTCTTTGATCGCTTTGACGACAGCCGCGGGCAGCACATCACAGGCTGGAAGAACAAGCACCCGGTAGTTATCCAGTCCATCTCGCAGGATACTTTCTTCGTAAATGATCCGTGGCTGAAATCGTCCCCATTGGAGTACAAGATGCATGTCCGCTTCCCAGTTGCGACTCCAGCCGTAGGTCCCCCGACCGGCGAACATTTGGGAAGCAAAGCTTTCTAAAATGGCAATATCGGCGGGACTATCCGGAATATTCAAAAGAGCCGGCCCCAAAGGTCGAACCACGTCGTGAATAAGCTCCTGGAGCACTTCTCTGGTATGGGGATTGGTGTAGCGATAACTTGCGTGAGGAGCCGGCACGAGCGAACTCCAACCGTGATACATGATGCCCCGGATAGGACGTGCCATCTTGCACCAAAACGCCTCACGCAGGTGATCTGGGGCAATCGTGATAAACTTCGCGTCGGGTATTTCCCTTTCCCACGGTGCCCGTTGACTTTCCTCCTCGAGCAGCTTTGGGGCCGTTTGAGACCGGTACCAGATAATCTGCGTCATCTTCATGACCTGCTGGCCTGGTCGCCCTTCAGCCATCGCGAAGAGTTCGTCCGTTGCCTGGCCGATTTTGATCGGGTCGGGATAGGTATACGTCCACTGGGAAAGAACGTCCACCTCGCCTCCACTACCCCAGATGCTGGGAGCACGAACCGCCGGATCGAAAAACGTCCACAGATCGGGTCTTGCCGATTTCAAGCCACGGTGGACGGCTGAATGCAATCCGTTCCACCCATCGCCCTCTGTCCAGAACCATCGATAGAACTCAAGCAGATGGTCGTTATCAGGAATAACCCGGTCTTCCGGAAATCCGAGAATCCGATCGTAACGCACGCCCCATTTGCTGGTGGCTTGATCTGGAATGTCGTAGCCGTATTTTGTCCTAAAAGTTTCCAAATCATGCTTATGGAAACACAGATTGGTCGAGTCACGAACCTCTGTATGAATAAGCGCTGCCTCAAGCGATGGGAAATCGTGGAATGTTTCTGCCACCGATGCCCCGACTCGGTAACAGAATTCGCGCACCTCCGGAAACAGACCACACGGGTTTGGGTCCTTGTAAGGCTGCCCGTTTCTATCCACCCGCTGGAATCGTGACTGCGTTTCGGGATTCCTCACAATCCATGACCCGGGTGATAAGCTTACGATCGCACCCACACCCCGAACCAGGTGTGCATTGAGCATTTCCGCTTTTTCCGCTAATTGAGAACTTTCGACAGCGGTTCCCGGTTTATCCAATTTCCAAATGTGGGCATAGTCCGTCAGACTGACTAACTGATGAGTAAAGCCAATTTCTTTGACCTGCTCGAGATCACCTGTGCCCCATAAGATAACAGGCATCATATCAGGTATCGGTCGTGGCACAATGGAAATGTTAAATTCCCGTTCCTGGTGCAATACTGTGGATTCCTGAGTGGCTTCAACATGCACCCGGAGAGCGTAGCTTCCCGTTCGCAACCGAGTATCCACGGGCACTTTTATAGGAATTTCTTCGTGAGGAGAAAGTTTCGGTACTCGTAGAGATGTTGTCGATTCTTTAGAGATACAGGCAATCTTTACGTCGCTTACTTCACGCTGTGTTTCATTGCGGAGGACGAGGTGAACAAAAGCCGTATCTTCCATTCGCAGGAAGGCCGTACGTGCCAGGGATGCGAGTTCGACTTCGAGGCCACCTTGTGCCCAATTGGGAATTCCCGCGTGAATGCAGACCTCGTCGATATAGCCGGGGAACCCCGAGTACAAAGAACCGTAACGATCTCCAATCACCAGGTCGTATTTTCCCGGCGAGACCGGTCCCCGTCCGGGATGGACCGTTCTGCCAATCGCTTGCTTGTTGAGGAAGAATCGCCCCACCCCCGCACCGTCGTAGGCAAAAGCTAGGTGTACCCAACAGTCAGGCAGCAGAGAGACTTCCTGTGATATGAACTCAGCCGAATCCTGACCGAACCCAAGATACGCCACGAGGCGAAATTTTCCGGGATTGGTCCGCCGCAAATAAAGGCAATAATCGCAATTTGCCTCTGGAGTTTCTCGCGGGTAATGAAGATATTTTTTGTCGAGTAAAAAAGCCACGCTGCACGTATCGAGTTCCGCCTTGGGTTTGATCCATAACTCCAGCGTGAAGGCTCCTTCCGGAGTGAGCCGTGGATCATTTCTCACCACCGCTCCATTTCCAACCTCCGGATTGTTGGCACTGGAGAAGCACTCCAAACAGTTGCCAGACACACCTCCGGGAACGAATCGCGACGCCCCTCGGAGCCGTAACTCATGACCGTGTCCGGAGTTATCGGCGGTTTCCTGGCCCGGCAGAAACTTCCAGCAGGCAATGATATTCTGGCCCGACGGCCCCTGACTTGATTGCTGAGCTGCGCTTGAATTCCCCACTGATTGGCTGCTTTCGCCGAGCAAAGGCTGAGCAGAAACGACCAACGTCATTACACCGCTCAACATGGTAATTACCGCAACTTTTCGGGGCATTGTCCGTCCTCCGCGCAGCCTGCAGATACTTGACGTGAACGTCAAGCGAGAAGTCCCAACCCGCTTTGAGTCGGCTATCAACGTACACTAACGGAAACACGGGTTCAAGGAGCGACGCGGCGATAAGTTTTGGGGCAGCGTCATGGAGCGCGGCATGTCTCAAAACCTCAGGAGCCTGGGCGATTTACTCTCAGAAGCGGTGCAACTTTCTATCAGGCTCCGACAGTTTCGGTGACAACTTTTCGGGCTGGGTGAACCACCGCCCGGCCAAAGAGAAGGGCTGTTCCACAATTCATTCTTCGAGTGTCACCGTGTAAGGTCCCTTGTAAAAAGAACGCCCGAACCGGATCTTGCCATGCAGTGGCGGTCGCGGGGTTTTCACGGTCACAGCACGACAAAAACTGCTGCGATACCACAAGCACTGTTCTTCGGGCCGCGCGGGAAAGGGTGCCTGACGGGCAAGGCGTGTACGCTGCCAGGTCTCCGGCTTGGCCAGCGAACGGTTTTCATAATAGCTGTAATCCCGCAGGATGTCTGTAAGAACGAGCCCTCCCTCGTTGATGAGCCGCTGGAATTCGTGCCAATATTTTGCCGGGCACTCCAATTCAGTCAGGCCAAAATACATGCTCCCCGGGTGCTTTATGGCCGCCAGTCCCCGCGACAGCCACGCCCTAAATCCCTGACGAGTCTCAACCGGATCCATAACGAACACATCAAAGGCCCTTCGCCATTCGCGCGGAAGGGGATCAGCCACGTTATAGATGCGAGCTTCGACGGCAAGCCCACCTCGTTCTGCCTCGCCCTGGATAAAATCCACCCAGCGAGAGTCGACTTCTCCCACCACAACGCGCTTGGGCAATCCCGTAAGCCCTGCGGCAAGTGAGAAAAGATCGTCATCTCCCAAAACGAGAATGGTTCGGTCAAACAGGTCTCCCCGTTCCCAAAGAAATCGAACTCTTTTGATAACGTCGGAGCTTACGATCGGCTCTTGAAAAAATTCTGTGGTCGGCCAGGGAGCCTCTGCACGGAGCTTTTCGAACCTGGCCAGTACGGACTCAAAATCTGGATGGCACGCCTCTTTTATCCGCTGGGGAAGTTCAGCGACCTGCAGTCGATCGTTTTTGAGAACAATCCACCCCCGGCTACTAAGCGCGCGACATGCCTCGTAGATCTCCATCACCGTACCATCCACGGCGGCGAGGAGATCCCACACAGTACACCCGTGATCGACAAGCGTGCGGAGAATCTGAAACTCCGTGCGTGTCAGCGCGTGATCACCCGTTTGTTCACCTGTTGAGGCTTGAAGTATTCGCATAACAAATCAAAGGCCTTGATGGCGTTGCCTTCCTGGCCGCACGTAAAGACGTCTGCGACAACGAGCCCTTTTTCCGGCCAGGTGTGCACAGCAAAATGGGATTCTGCGAGCAGAAGAACGCCTGTCACACCTTCTGGTTCAAACTGGTGGAACTGCTCTCCGACGGTGTGAAAACGGGCCTGCTCCGCTACAGAGTACAGAATCGGCTGGACAGACTCCACACGCCGAAGCAACTCGGGTGGGCAACCATACAATTCGCCAAGAACGTGGGTTCCCACTGCCATAGCCGGCCTCCCTATTTCAGGTGAAAAAGCTAACAACCCGAAACGGGGATCCTCATTCCACACATCGGGCGGTTGAGGCGCCCGATGCACCAGCTTCCCACCCAGACCGTTCCTGCAGCGGTGCGGATGGTCGCCGGTTGATGGCTGAGCCGGCCAAAAGGCCGTTTGGGTCGGTTCCACACCGCGATTTGCTTTACGGTCCGGGCTCCTCCCAAACGAACCTGGGAACCAGGTTACAAGACGCGAGGCGATAAGCCACCTCTATTCTCTGTTATTTTATGACCTTGCGCGCTAGATTCAAGCCACTCCGCAACTCTTGACGCCGTTAAAACTTGCGCACGTCTCCTAAATACTCAAGTATTAGACTGTCGAAACAGGTATTACAGTCACGAGAGATGGCCTCCCCTCAAATTCCTTGCGGTGCGAACCAGCTTGTTCCGGAAATCCCCGATGAACTGGGCCTGGCGCACCTTGTCCGCATTCGATGCCCTTAACCATTTGGAAAACCGGGCGAGCTCGGGTCTTCGGCATTTGCCAGCAACAGTTGCGTCTCAAAGCAACCGCTCAATAATGAGATGGCGGGTGTATCGCGGATTGGTCAACCAGCGAGAGAAAGACGTTGTTAAGACGCTTGCCGTGTCACCCATTCCACCAGCCCATTCACCGATGACTGTTAACACTCGGCGGCTAGGAGCGCATTTTACGCCCTGGATTTGGGAGGCGTCTCATGCTCACTCAGAATTACCAAAGCACCGGTAGCGGCGGCAAAACGATGACACGCTGGCGAGTCATGGGCCTTTCCCGACGTAACCGAACTGTGCAACGGGCGCTCTCCATTCTGGCAATTGCCTCAATTATCCAATGGTTTACAGGTAGCGACGTGCCTGGGTCCGATCAGCAGAGCGGCGAAAAAGCAACCGTTCCCCAGCCGATTGTACGGACGGGGAGCGAGCCGGGACCAACGGTTTTGGTCGTGGCCGGGATTCACGGTAACGAACCCGCCGGAGTTAAGGCTGCGCAAATCATGGCGTGTTGGTCCGTCCGGCGGGGAAAACTTGTCGTCGTGTCGCCTGCCAACCCCCCAGGAGTTGAGCACCGTCAACGAACCATCCCTGGTGTGCCGAAGGAGGAGGCTGATCTCAACCGCAATTTTGTGGTGGAGGGCAAAGAGTGTCGGCCCAAAGGCACGCTCGCCCAGCAACTCTGGCAGCACGTTGCGCAGATCCGTCCCGACTGGCTTGTCGATCTCCACGAATCTGTCAGGTTTCACAAAGATCGGGGAGTGGGCAACACATTCATCGTTTACCCCCGAGAGGAAACCCTCGAGGTGGTGAAAAAACTTCTGGCAAAAGTGAACCCCCAAATAACTGAGTTGGACGAAAGGTTCGTCGTGTTGCGCTGGCCAGCCCGCGGTTCCCTGGCGCGCGCCGCCGGCGCGGTCCTTGGATGTCAGAGCTTCATTCTGGAGTCCACCCGTCAGGATCCTATAGACAGGAGAATCGCTTATCACTGCGAATTTGTCCGTGCCCTGCTGGAGGAACTCCAAATGGGGCTAATGCAATAATGCCAAAATGATCTAAGAAAATTTTCAAATTTAAAAAGAAAATTTCAAATTCGCTGACCAAGATTCGTGGCCTTTTCTCCGGCGAGTTGCACGGCTGAGCGGGTTTTTCAAAGCGTCTGATGACTTGGATGTGTGATACGCCCCCTGATCGGTTCCGGCCTTCATGAAACAGTTACCAAGAGGATAGCGTATAAACAGTTATTCGAGAGCTTGTCTCGCCACCAGCCCTGTTCTCGCCTATTCCACCTTCCACACTTCCCAGCCGGTTTTGTCAACGAAAAGCCGGGTGGCAGTTAAACCGTGCGGCAAATGCCGCGGTGGCGCGGGGAATGTGGGTGGCCGAAGCAAAAAACGCACCTCGTTTTCTTTGAGAAACTGGCACACTTCCTCGCTATACGGCTTCTTTCGCCACATCTCTGCCAATCGCCACCAGCCTGCCGGGAAGACCCCAGAATAACCGTTGACAAGCCAACATCTGTGGACGGGTTGCCAGAGCATCACACGGACTGTTGGTTCATATTCGATAAGTTGACCGGGGACAGGGAAATCGAGAACAAGAACAACCGTGTTGGCCGGCGCACGCCCTGCGAGATAACGGGCCCATCCAGGTGGACGCGAATAGTCCGGAGGAACAACAAGAAACGGCGCTCCCGGCAAAACTTCGAGCAAGCACACAAGACCGAGCACCCCAAAAATGCCGCCTGAAAGCACTCCTTTGCGAACCCCGGGCAAAATCTTTTGAAAATAGGTTCGCACGCCCATCAGGCCGAGTGCACTCAACAAAAGAATGGTGAGCTGGGCGAGGTACGCAAATCGGTAGGGGCTTCTCACGGCGGCAAAAGGGGGAATGACCCTGGCAAGTAAATCCCAAATGGAAACCTGTCCCACTCGAATTTTCGGGCCCAGCGAGCCGATCACCGACACCACAGCGATAGCTGCGAGGAATAAAACCATCCGGCGAAGGGGTGACTCCTGTAAGCGTCTGCATATTGCGGCAGCCGTGATGCCCACGGCCAAAAAGCTGACCAGCCATCCCGGATTCAAACACCGGCCCCCGATCCCATGGCACGCGCCCAGATAAAAATCGAGCCCGTGGGGAGGTGGCGTCAACCACTCGCCAACCCTCGCGGATAGCGAGGTGACGACCTCAGGTGGACGGACAACAGCATGGGGCGAGAGGATTCGGCTCATTGGCAATCCCACGGCCAAAATGAGAAGCGTTCCGAGGCCAATACCGCCCATCCACACGCCCACGCCTTCACCTTTCTTGGACATAAAAAACCAGGGTACAATCAGCACAAGAATGAGTGCGGCGAAAAGTCCCAACTGGATGCTGGTTGCAAATGTCAGTGCCCATGCGAAGCCAAGCTCGAGGGCCTGTGTCCAGATCGGGCGGTCCAGCATTCGCAGGACGACATCCCACTGCCATAGCACCGGCCAGAGCGGCGCGTACTGAATCAGCTCCGGTTGCTGGAGAATCAGCGGCAGCCACACAACGAGAGCCCCTGCGTATCCGGCTATCCAATGATCTTGGGTCCACCGGTGAATCAGCCTCCTGGCAACGACTCCATTGAGGACGAGAGATCCAACGAAGTAAACATGGTAAGCGGCCACCGGATCGAACATCCAGACAACAGGCGCCACGGCGGCCGTCAGCGGCTGGGGTTCAGAAAAGGCGAAGGCGCCCTTCTCGGGCCAGAATATCGGAGCGTCCCAATAATTTTGAAAACAACAGGAGACACGATCCGCATTCCACCAGATCGTCCAGACATTGAAAAGTGTCACCACGCCGTTGGCGGGGCGACTAGCTGGAAGCGCACCCGTGAACAGGCAATGTCGATAGCTCCAAAAGGCAAAAAAGAGATACGCCAGGGCCCAAACCCACGTGGAACATCTACCTCGTCCGACACCTGTGGAAAGTCGCTTCGTGGTCAGAGACCCTGGTTGCAAAGCGTGGCGGCTGTGAATCCCCATGGCAAGTTCAATTCCCTCCAACCGGCCTGCCCACTTTAAGCCACGGTTTTCGGGAGTGAACCGTTTTTGCAAGGGTAGACGGCATCACTGGGAACTGAGCTTAATCTCGAGATTCTGAAGGCCTTCTGCCGGGACGGTGACCTCGATCCCGGACGTCTTGGGATTGGCGTACTTTTCGGGAAGCACGTTCCGTGTTGCACTAACACCCGTCGAAGGGGCGGAACCGCCGGAGGCGAGGGCCGCGTGTTCCACGTCCTCCGCGACCACAAATTGCTTCCCCGAGGTATCGGTAACGAGTTTGGTAACCTGGACGAGATACTTGCCGGGAACTGCCCCGCTCACTGTTTCTGACGATTTCAGCGAGAAATGGCCCTTGGAGTCTGTCACGGCGTACGCCCCGTAGGCAGGCGTTCCCGTCGGTACGAACACGACCGTGGCCCCATCGACCGGTTGACCGTCGAGAGTCACCGTTCCCGAGACCGGTGCTGTTTGCGGAATATTTCCCCGGCTACGCGAACCGCATCCCTGAGAAACGACCAAACCACAGACGAAACACAGCAAAACTGCCAGAATAAATCGCCGGCCCATTGATGCCCTCATGTGATACCCACAGATCCTTGGAATGGAGTCAACAACCCCGCCGTCAAACGCAGCCGATGCGCACGCGGAAGGCTTAATCAGTCACTTATTTAGAATCCCGTGATCGTTTCGCCTCCAGCCTTCGTTCCCAAAGCTCCCCATACACCAAAAGGACTGGGTCCAGAGGCAGTTGGCGATGGCGCCACGACACCCAAATTACCGGTGTCGATCGTATCGCTGATAAAGCGCACACTCCCATCGGCGAAGGCCACATTGACGCCGCCGGGATGTTCGCTCGTTGCGGTATAAATTCCCGGGGCAAAATGCCCTGAAATCCCACTCCAGCCGCCACCGGCAATCGCGCACACCGCTGTATTAGGGGGCAGAATAGTGGTTACACCAGCGAAATACGCGGCTCCGTCTGACCAGCGGTATCCCGGAGAGGTGTCGGACGTGAAGATCGGAGCACCAGAGATGTAGGCATTCCCTGCCCAATAGGCTCGGCAGGTCAGCGGGATATAGGCAGAGGGATCTCCACTCGTGTCGTAGATCACAGAGCCACGATCGTTGTCCCGGCGGGGACGAGAGCGTTCCGCCAAGGCAATGGTATTGCTGGTTCCGTCGGTTATGTTCGCCAGCGAATTATAGTCTTGCCGGCCGAAGCAGCCCCGATTGCGAATCGGCGTATTCATAAGAGCTGCGGCTTGATTGGCGTCCGAGCGTTCGGTGGGCGAGTGAACCGAAGCTTCATAATTATCGCCCGCGCAAAAGGCATAACTCGTCGTTCCGCGTTTGCTTCCCCTCGGTGGAATATCTCCCGCGTCACTCGGACAATTGAGCGTCGGGATAATTGTTAGCTGCCAGTGGGAAACCGCGTTATCAGACCAGGGATTGTCATTCGCTTGCATGGCCGCGTCGTACACCGACTTCTGTTCGTAGAACGGTGCCAATTGGAGCCAGCCGCTGATTCGCAATCGCTGGTAACCAGTGGCGATATTACCCGTTCCAGATTGCCGCGCCGGCAGTCGCTGATAGGTGTCTACGTACGTGTGGGCAGCCAACATCAGCTGCTTGAGGTTGTTGCTGCACTGCGATCGGCGAGCTGCCTCCCGCGCCGCCTGAACGGCGGGCAACAGCAAAGCAATGAGAATTCCGATGATTGCGATGACAACAAGCAACTCGACCAGCGTAAAGGCTTTTCTCGTACTACGCATACGGGCACCTCCTCTTAACGAGACTCATAGCTGGATGTGACTGGCCGGTTCATGCAACTCGCGTATTGTCCCAACCGTGATCACCATGAAAGGTCAACGTGATTGGAGTGGGAAATCGATCACCTGATGGCCGCGCTTGACTTCCACTTCCAAGGTAGTGTTGGTGTTATACTTTGCGGGGACGCGTTCTGGCACGAACCCTACAAGTTGTCCGCTGTCGTCTTTTTCGCCGGCTTCGAAGGTGGAAATGTTCACCCTATGTTTGCCCACCATGGCACCCTTGCTGCCCGCGGCAAACTCCAGTTCGTAATGGCCACTTCCATCGGTAACACCCATGGACGAGCGGCCGCCATCCACAGGACTGAAGATGACGCGGGCTCCAGGAAGGGGGACGCCGTCGAGCGTGACTGTCCCCTCAACTTGTCCGAGCGCGGGCCCACCCGTACCACACCCGCTCAAGCTACAAAAGCCCAATAACGCGAGAAAAATGAGACCTATCTGCTTCACCGTTGGCCTCCCCTCGTTGACCCTCCTATGGCAACTGCACAGGTTGACCATCATCGATGGCGATCAGACGCTCGTAGATGCTATCCACTGCCGCGGTGGCATTGTTATGGTCAATCGTATTCGAAATGAAACGCACTGAGCCGTCGACCATGGCAAAATTAGCTCCACCGGGATGCATGCTGCTGAATCCCCGATCACACTCCGGTGCCGACGTGCAATTCAGCGGCCAGCGACCACAGGCCATGGCATAGACCTGGCCCTGTCGGGAGTGATTACCGGTATCGCCATTCGCCATAATAGGAACAGCAGCACGAAGCATAACGCCCTGAATTTGCCATGCTCGTTCTCCCAGGGCAAACGTATTGCTCGTCCCGTCCGTCACGTCTCCAATGGGCGTGCAGCGCGGCGGATTGCTTCCAGTCTGTCCGTAACCGATCAGCCCGTTGAATTGATTTGTACCCGTGTACTCGCGATTCAGATCATAGCTGTTGTTCGATCCCACGTAGTTCGCGGTAAAGACCTCGACACACCCTGTCGTACAGTCCACATCCCCATAAAAGCCGATGCGGGGGACCTTGCGTTCGGGGTTGGTCTCGGGTCCCGTATCGGAAGGGCACCGGAAGAGGGGTAATCGTTTGCGTACGAGAGCGTACACCTGATCAGGTTGGATCGCGGCATCCGCCGGAATCATGGTTGGGCGAAGGGTGTCGAACAATGCTGATTGCTCGCAATACGGTAAGATGAAGGCTCCCCACGACCATGTGCCGCACTGGCCCTCGGGACAATTGTTGGCGACGAACCAATTACCCATCTTCACCAAGCCCGGCGGAAACCGACCCCATTTGTCGTGGTAGTTATGGAAGGCAAGCATGAGCTGTTTGAGATTGTTGTTACACTGGCTTCGTCGAGCGGCTTCGCGCGCCGCCTGAACGGCGGGCAACAGCAGAGCAATGAGGATACCGATAATGGCGATGACGACTAATAATTCAACGAGAGTAAACGCCGGGCGATCACGGCGAGTTGAGCAGCGCATAGGGCCTCTCCTTTTTCAAGGGAAAAAGCATTGCGCCAATGCGGCCGGAACATTTCCTGTTCTTTTATTTTTCCCGCGCTGTTACATTACCTGTGGCGCAAATATTTGTCAAGCATTTTGCTAGCAGCACATGTCAGACGTGTGAAATAATTGAACTCTCGACGCCGCATGGGCCATCAGTTAAGATAAGAAATTCGCGACTGTAGTCCGGCAGACCGAGACAAGCTTGAGGGCGAATCCATGGATCGCTCAGAGCGGCGTGTTGTCATAACAGGAATCGGGGTGCTTTCCCCCATCGGAAGAAGCCCCCAGGAAATCTGGGAAGCCGTGGTGGCGCGGCGGTCTGGTCTTGCACGCCCAACCTGTCTCCCCCGCGATGTGATTCCCCTGCGGGCGGCCGGTGAAGTCAGGGAATTCACGGGCAACATCAAAGACTTTGGGGAAATGGACAAGGAGGCGCAAAAAAACCTCAGAAAGGCGCTCAAAGTAATGTGCCGCGAGTGCCAAATGGGTGTGGCTGCCGGCCAGCTCGCGCTCAATGATGCCGGGATTCGGATCGGGACATTTGAGCCCGAGCGAATCGGGACAAGCTTTGGCAGCGACTACATGGTCAGCGAGCCCCAAGAGTTTCTGGAAGGCATTAAGGCCTGTTTGGATGGGGATGGCGTATTCCATTTTGAGCGATGGGCCGGGGAAGGAATGCCGCGTCTCTTCCCGTTGTGGCTTCTCAAATACCTTCCCAACATGCCGGCGAGCCATCTGGCCATTTATAACGACCTACGGGGGCCCAGCAACTCACTCACTTTGCGGGAAGCGAGTCCCGGCGTGTGCCTGGCAGATGGACTCAACGCCATTCGTGCAGGGCGTGCAGACTGCATGGTGGTGGGGGTAACCGGCACGCGGCTCAGTTTGATGAAGGCCCTTCACACCGTGCAACAGGAGGAGGTGGCGCTGGGGGATGAGGAGCCCACCACGGCCTGTCGCCCGTTCGACAGGGTCCGTCCCGGCATGGTCCCCGGCGAGGGCGCAGCAGCCGTCATTTTAGAAGACAGTCGCTCCGCCGTCGGACGGGGTGTCAAAATTTACGGCGAGGTTCTGGCTGCGGCCTCGGCGGCTGTAGCGGGACGTCACTGCGTCGCGGATCGAAAAGCCGCACTCATTTTGGTTCTGCGGGCGGTTCTAAAGCAGGCCGGAATGCGGCCCAGCGATATTGGTTTCGTCATGGCCCACGGCCTGGGTACTCAAAGCTGCGACCGGGAAGAGGCAGAAGCTCTGGCTGAAGTGTTCGGTCCGAGAGGCGTACCTGTGATCGCGGCCAAGAGTTATTTCGGAAACCTGGGAGCCGGCGCAGGGCTGGTGGAGCTGGCCCTGGGTGTCCTCGCACTGAACCACAAACAATTGTTTGCCACGCTTAACTGCGATGATCCCGATCCCGCCTGTCCCGTGGATGTCGTCCGTGAACCCCGGGAGGTTGCGCGCCCAGTCTTTGTGAACGTGAACGTGACGCCGCAAGGGCAAGCTTCGGCGGCCATCGTAGCCGCATGGAATGAATGACAGTTACGTCAGCAATCACGGTAGCACACGGTCTTCCACGGTGGTGGGATCTGGAGTGATCACCTACCATCCGGACGTTTATGTCTTCCCCACGACGTAGCATCATTATTCGCGGTGCCCGCACCCACAACCTCAAGTCCGTCGATGTCGAAATACCAAAAGGAAAACTGACCGTCCTCTGTGGGCCCAGTGGCAGTGGTAAAACCAGTCTCGCCTTCGACACGCTCTACGTTGAGGGGCAGCGCCGGTATATCGAAAGTCTGTCCGCGCGAATTCGCCAGCATTTCGAAGATTTACCCCGCCCGGATGTGGACTTTATCGGCAATCTTTCACCCACGGTGGCCGTGGGTAACCAGACGCAAACTCGGGGAATAAGGGGAGACGTCGCCCAACTAACGGAGATTTTCGACTTTCTTCGGCTGCTCTACACGCACCTGGGGGAAATCTTCTGCCCTGATTGCGGTTGGCCTGTCCGGAGTTGGGATTCACAGGCCATTGCCGAAACCTTGCAAGCGGACTGGCTGAAAGGCCGTCGCGCGATAGTGGCCTTTAACGTGGCGGAGGGATTTTCCACGGCCTCAGACCCCGTTGATCGCTTAAAGGAAACCGCAGCGAAACTGGCAGCGGACGGTTGGACCCGAGTCCTCCTGGGCAACCGAATCTTCGCCGTTGAAGACGTTCCGGCATTGATCACGGAAGCGGGCCTCAGCAATCGTGAGGCTTCTCTAGGGGGACAAGCAGCGGTAGAGAATGGCCATGACCAACTCCTGGCTGTGATCGTGGACCGGATCCAACTGGGAAGTTGTCCCGAGTCGCGACTTCGTGAGTCCGTGGAGACGGCCCTCGCGCAGGGTACCGGAAAGTGCCTTGTTTTTGTGGAGAAAAGAGACTCCGCATCGTGCACAGGGAGACCAGGGGAATTTTGTTCTGAGCGGGGGACTTTGGTTGGGGAGGTTGTCTGGAAATCGTGCAGGCTCGATGATCGGGAATGGCTCCGAGCCGAGTTTGCCCGCCAGTTCGTTTGTCCTACCTGCGGGCAGGTCTTCGCGAGGCCCGAACCCAACCTCTTTAACAGCCGCACGGCAATCGGTGCGTGTCCTCGCTGCCAGGGCACAGGAAAAGTCGCCACGCTGGATCCCGCCAAGGTGTTTCCGGATTTCCATTTGAGCCTGGAAAAAGGGGCAATCGCCCCGCTGCGCAGGGCTGGACTGAGCCGATTTCAGGAGGAACTTCTTCGTCAAGCTAAGGAGTTCGGGATTCCCGTGGACCAGCCGGTTTGTGATTTGACTCCTGAACAACTGGGGCTGGTTCTCTACGGGAGCGAGGAAAGGGGGGTTGCTGGGCTTGAAGGAATTCTGCGGAAATTGGAAAGGCAGCGTCACCAATTTGCTTGGCGGGCCTGGATGCAACAATGGAAGATCGAAATCCGCTGTCCCCAGTGCCGCGGTACGCAGCTTTCACGTGAGGCCTTGAGCGTCTTTTTAGAAAGCCGTTGGCAAAAGGTTGAAAGGCCAGGCGAAAAGAATGAGCTGAGAATTCCCGCGGCGAACCACGAAGACGGGGGAGGTTTGGTACAAAGGCTCAACATTCGGCAGTTCTGCAGCCTCACCGTTGATGAAGCGATTGAGTTCGTCCACCATCTCGTTTCTCGTCGCCCGGAAACACGCCAGGCGGTCTACTGCCGGGAAGCAATCCTTCAACGACTTCTTTCACTCCGTGAGCTTGGCCTTGGCCATATCAATCTCGACCGGGCGGGTAACTCCCTCAGTAGCGGGGAGTTGCGGCGAACGCTTCTTGCGGCGGCTCTGGGGTCCGGCCTGAAACAGGTGGTCTACATCCTCGATGAGCCGTCCGCAGGACTGCATCCACGGGATCGGTCGGCACTTCGCCGGATGATCCATCATCTCCGCGACCGTGGAAACACGGTGGTCGTGATTGAACACGACGAAGCGCTTATCCGTGAGGCAGACCTCGTTATTGAACTCGGACCGGGAGCCGGAGAGCGTGGAGGTGAAGTTGTCTTTCAGGGATCGCCGAAAGATCTGGCCAACGCCTCCACTTTGACCGCGGAATACATCAACCATCGGCGTCAGATCGCGTTCACCCGTCCCCGCCGTCAGGCCCAGGGGTGGATTCGGCTGGCGGGAGCCTCCGGGCATAATCTCAAAGACATCACGGTGGAATTTCCCCTGGGCGTTCTCTGTGCGGTGACAGGGGTCAGCGGGGCAGGGAAAAGCACTCTTGTGGAGAAAACCCTTTATCCAGCCCTCGTGCAGAAACTTCGCGGCGTGGGTCCGCAGCCCCTTCCGTTTTCGGATCTGCTGGGAGAAAAACAGATTGGTGACGTCGTCCTTGTTGACCAGACTATCCCCGGGAAAACCTGGCGTTCTAACCCCGCCACTTTTATCAAAGCTTTTGACGAAATCAGGAAAGTTTTCGCTCAGAGCAGCGATGCCCGGGTCCGCGGGTATGGGGTGAGTCACTTCAGTTTCAATTCCCGTGAAGGCCAGTGTCCGCGATGCGAAGGAGAAGGTTTTCTGGAAATTGATATGGTTTTTCTGCCCAATATGGAGATTTCCTGTCCGGAATGCGAAGGCACCCGCTATCGACAGGAGATCTTGGCCATCTCGTACCGCGGAAAGAACATCGCAGATATTCTTCACATGACCGTTCGCGAGGCGTACTTTTTTTTCCGCGGGGAACCGCAGATCCAGGGCAAACTGCGGCGATTGATGGACGTTGGGCTGGATTATGTTCGCTTGGGCCAACCAATGGCAAGCCTATCCAGTGGGGAGTCCCAGCGTCTGAAACTGGCCTCGTATTTCTCCCGCTCACGAAAAAAACCAACTCTCTTTATTCTCAACGAACCCACAAGGGGACTCCACCCCCACGATATTCACCAGCTTATGGAATGCTTTGACACACTTATATCCCTGGGACACTCTCTTCTGGTGATCGAGCACAATCTTGCTCTGGTTGCCTCCGCCGACTACGTCATCGATCTCGGCCCGGGCGCAGGTCTCGAGGGCGGCCGCGTTGTTGCCCACGGAACGCCCGAAGAAATCGCGGCCTGCCCAGACTCAGTTACGGGGCAATTCCTTCTTAAAATACTGGAGGGACGGAGTAGCCCGGAAAGTCGATCACGGACACAACGTGTCGAATGACACCCCAGTAAAGCGGATCTTACGTTAAACATGCCAACTGCGAGACCTGATTCCGAAACATCTCTCCGATACCTCCGTCAAGTCCAGTTTGCCGCTCTGGGAACGGAGGGGCAAAAACGGCTCGCAAGGGCCCGAGTACTGGTATGCGGTTGTGGCGCTTTGGGAACAATGGTGGCGAACCACTTGGTCCGGGCCGGGGTGGGATACGTGCGTCTGGTGGATCGAGACCTCGTCGACCTGAGCAACCTCCACCGGCAGTGCCTGTTCGACGAACAAGACGCCCATCAGGAACTCCCCAAAGCTGTGGCGGCCGCGGAGAAACTTCAGTCTATTAATTCCGAGGTCCGGGTGGAACCGATCGTGGCTGACATCCGTTCGGACACTATCGGCGCATTAGCCCGGGATATCGATCTGCTCGTGGATGGGACGGATAACTTTGAAACGCGATTTCTTCTCAACGATTACGCCATTCGCGAGAAAATCCCTTGGGTATTTGCTGCGTGTCTCGGGGCCCAGGGACAGGTTATGGTAATTCTTCCCGGAGAAACGCCGTGCCTGCGCTGTTTGATCCCGACACTTCCTCCGGCCGGAGCGGTACCGACCTGCGAGACGGCCGGAATCCTGGGCCCAACTGTGGGCGTCGTGGCCTCGCTGGAGGCAATGGAAGCCCTCAAAATCCTCGCCGGCCGACATGAGGCCGTCACACGTGATCTCATCGTTGTCAACTTGTGGCCGGTAACACTTCGGCAGATTTCGCTGGCTGGTTTGCGTGATCCCTTGTGTCCCACCTGCGGGCAGGGCCGGTTCGAGTTCCTTGAACACCGACGCGAGTCCACCAGCGTGACCCTCTGCGGGCGGAAGACCGTGCAAGTAACACCTGCCGAAGGACGATGCGACCTGGATGAAATTTACAACCGGTGGAGCGCGCTGGGGGAAGTCGAACGCTCCCCTTATTTCCTACGGTTGCGAACCCCCGACTGGACACTGACGCTTTTTCCCGATGGGCGAGCCCTCATCACCGGGATTGAGGACCCTGTGCTCGGGCGAACCATCTATGCCCGGTTTGTTGGCATGTAAGAGCTACAACGCCGGAAGAGTGAGCTTTTTATCCGCCACTCGGGCGAAACTCTCGGAGTTCGTTTCAAACTCAAAGTGATCAACTACTTTCTCGGCGTCACCTGCCCTTCCCATTCCTGTAGCGGGCGGAGTGAAACAGGTGCACGTTTTGCAGTGGGATTGCACCAAAAAACGACAGCCAGCCTGAATGGTTGATCGGGAAGCTTCGTGCGGATTACCAGCTTGGTCACGCCCTCATTCTGCCGCTGAGGTGGCGGCGGATTGGCAGATTGCGTCTCGAATGTGAGATCAGGCGGCGAAAGAATCTCCGCTGTGATTTGCCGATTACCCTGGGTAAGCGTGGCTGTGTTGCTGCGAAGTCTGACCTTCGCTTCGGTGTGAATTTGCCATTGAAGTTCCTTGCCCCGGTGCCCGGTGATTTCATCCTGGAGGAGGACAGCATCGCGACCGAACACCGCTATCCCGCGGAGGACTCTCGAAGAAGGGCCGGTCCCCGGTTGGGCGTCATCCGAATACGCTGCCGAAAGATCGACGACGGCATGGGAACCATTGGAGCCGTTCCAAAAGGCAATGACAGGTGCTTCGGCGCGGGGGTTTTGGTTCTGCCCATTCAAAAGAAGGGTATTCTGTCCCTGCGTACCCAAGCGATAGTACGTCCAACGTTGGTTTCCGAAATAGCCGGGCAGGTTGTAATCGTCGGGGCCCAGATCGAGGACCCACCGTAGACCCTGGGCATCGAGGACAAAAGTCCCTAGCTCCAGGTGGCTGTGGTTGACGGCGTTGTCCCCGCCCTTAAAGCCCACGAAGACGGCCTGATCTGTCCAGTCACTCCACAGGGTCACGATGTCCGCACCGCGGAACCACTTGGCCACAGATTCCTGATTAATGTCAGCAGATTGGTCGTTATACCACCAGAGATGGAGAGGCGTGCGGCCCTTAATCACTTCTCGCTCATGCCAGGCATAAAGGGGTTTGCCAAAGCGCGTCGCCAGCCAAAACATCGGCGCCGCCGATCCCACCCGGGCAGACCCATCCGCAAAATTAAAAGCCAACCCGCTCGGACCAACCACGTGAATCCGAAAGTGGCCCGCTTTGTCGAATCCCGGCAAATCGGACAGGCCAAAATCCGTACCAAGGGCACTCTGCAGTCCTGCCAGCATGTAAACCGTATAGTGAGTAGCATAGCTCCAGTAACCCGGGCCTTCCGCCCAGGCTCCATCAGGCGCGTAGTTGGCCATGGCGATTGGAACCGACCTGATGGCTTGCGCCACGATGTATTGTGCTAGTTCCGGCTCCTCGTCGGCAACTGCCAGGGCCCCCAGGGTCATCCCGCCGTTGCACACCTGATTCCAATTCCACGGGGTTTTTGTCCACCACGTTCCTTTCCGATAAACTTTCTCCCCCTCCCGGAGGCCCTTTTCTACGATTGCCTGTCGAATGGTCTGACGCTGTTGTGAATCCAGTACGTCATAAAGCCAGTCATAGCCAATGGCGAGTGCGTGCGTCATTTCCGCGGTATCTAGAAAATGGGACGGATTCCAATCAGGAAAGCCCGCGGCCGTGAGCATTTCTTTGATGGCCCGATCGGCGTAGCGCCGCTCTCCCGAGAGCCGGTAAACCGTGGCCAGGAGGTAAACTCTGGAGAGACAGCGCCGGCTCTGATCAAGCAAACGGGGACCTATGAGACGGTGCTTCACCGGGGATTGACTCAGGACCTCATCGGCTTCTTTCCGGAGAGATTCAAAAAGTGCCTGGACTCGGGCGTCACGGGCGAGAAGCTGCTTTACCCGGATCTCATTTTCACGCGTCACTATGAGTCTTGGGTGTTCCCTTCGGAGTGTCGCCAACGGGGAAGGGGTCTCCCACGCGGCGACGGGACGGCTAACGATGAGGATTGACGGCAAAATAGCGAAAATAGCAAGGATTATCACACGTTTTGCAGGGAAACAATGAGAAAAAATCATGTAGTCTCCTCCTACTGTCGTTTGCTCTCTCGATGTCGTCAAAATTATCCGTCCTGGCCGTTTCGACAAAAGCGGGACTTGCAAGGATTTCTCTCTCGCGCTCCTTCCGTCGGTTCGGGCAAACACTTGCGATGTTGCTCCTATCCGGCCACAGTATGATTGCAGACCTCCGCCCGAGCGCACAGGGCCACCCAGGATTTGAGAAAAGCGACACGTTCTCGCGGTCTCCTGCCTCGAAACGCCTGCGATTGCCGGAAATTATCTGTTGGGTGATCATCTCAACCACGGTCCCAGCCGATATATTTTGTCCAATCTAATTATCACAACGCAAACGACAAATTTGCTCCGAAAGGAACAATTTACCCCACCTACGCCCTTGACAACGGTTCTCCAGTTGGTATCTTTAACAACCTAGGGATGGGGATGCCCCACGGGAGGTGTGGTCGCAGGCTACAAAACAGGGAGGCGGCCACAGGTCGCAAATGAGCGCCGGTAGTGGGGTGGCATCCGCCCGATAGGAGTTCGTTGCTCCTGCTGAGTTGTTGGTGTGTCCGTTGCTGTCTGGGTGTTTCAGCCTTGAAAAGGAGGACCCGAAGATGAATCGCTTAAGCATCCTGTGTGTGGCTGCTGTGTGTGTGGGACTGTTCACGGCGTGGGTGGCGAATGCCCACGAACCCAACGCGTGCTGCCAGCCTGTTCCAGCCTGCCAGCCGGCGTGCGAGCAACCCGCTCCCCCGGCCTGTGAACCGGCTTGCCAGCCCGTTCAACGCGTTGGATTGCTGGCCCGGCTGCGGGCTCACTGCGAGGCTCGGAGGGCTGCCAAGGCCTGCTGCGAGCCGGCTCCCTGCGAAGCGCCGAAGCCCTGCGAGCCTGTGAAGGTCGAACCGGCCTGCCAACCCGAGTGCCCGCCCCCGGTTCACCATCATTGCCGCCTGTTCCGTCGGCATCATCGGGTGGTGATCGTGGACGAGGCATGCTGCCAGCCGGCCGCTGAGGCACAGCCGGCGCAACCCGCGGAAGCCCCGAAACCGGCTCCTCAGCCCGAGGAAAAGAAGTGAGTGCCTGCTGATGTGGATCGGATGCCCGCCCCGACCTGGCTCAGGTTGGAATTGCCCCTCCCGTTAATTGCCTCCGTGCATTTGGCCAGTGGATGCCAACCCTGAAATGCTTTCTCTTGGGGCTACGTAACCCTGTGCGTACCCCATCACGGTGATGTAACTCGCGACCGACCCTCCATTGAGAGGGTCGGTTCTTTTTTTGAGACTCCCTGCCACCCGGTCCATTTCGGCGAATTACCGAAGTCGCTATACTACCCTAAAGAGAGCTTTTGCGCTGGGAACGCTTGATCAGGTTTCCGCCCATGAAGTGCCCGTATTGTCATCAAGACGACGACCGTGTCACCGACAGCCGGGTGGCGGAAAACGGGGCTGCCATCCGCCGGCGGCGCCAGTGCAATCGGTGCGGCCGACGTTTCACAACTTACGAGCGGGTCGAAAAGCGCCGGCTGAAGGTCATCAAAAAAGATGGATCGCGCGTTCCTTATGACCGGAACAAGCTGAAAGCGGGGCTTGAAAAGGCCTGCTGGAAACGTCCAATCAGTGACGAGCAGATCGAGGCCGTTGTTTCCGCCATTGAAGAGGATATCGAACGCAATTTCGATAACGAAGTGGAGAGCCGATATATCGGCGAGCTGGCAATGCAGTACCTTCGCCAGCTCGACCAGGTCGCCTATGTCCGATTTGCCAGCGTTTACCGCCAGTTTGAAGATGCCAAGGACTTCGTTGAGGAAGTCCAGCCCATGCTCAGCGAATCCGGTTCAAATAGTCTTCTCGCATCCCAGCCAAAACCAACTTCTTCCCAGGTTCCCCAAAACCAGTAGTCGTTAGCAGTTGCGGAAAGATTCGTCGGCTGCTCTGTGTTTTTTCACCGACGGGACTGCACAGGGATTTCCGACTGGAGGTGGGGTTCCAGGTGGACTTCTCTCGCGCCAGTGGTTGTTTCGGCTGCTTTCTTCCAAGGCCATCCAGGCAAGTATCGAGCCAATAGCACGATAATGCACGGGACAAGAATGGTTCGTATAACGAATGTATCGAGCAGTACCCCCAGTGCTAAGGCAAACCCCAGTTGGTGCATCGTACGCAGTGAACCACTGATCATGGCGATGAATGTCCCCGCCATGATGATCCCGCAACTGGTGATGATTCCACCCGTCTTCCGCAGAGCCGATTTAAGACCTTCCGCAAACCCATATTTGGCCTGTTCTTCCAGCACGCGGGTGACAAGATAAATGTTGTAATCCTCGCCCACGGCCACGAGGATGACGAACAAAAAGGTGGGGAGCTTCCAATCCAGGCCATGGTAAGTAGCCCCACGAATCCACGAAAACACCAATTCAGTGATCCCCAGCGTCACATAATAGCCCCAGATGACCGACAGGACGAGAAAAACAGAGAGCACCGGTCGCCGCAGGATAAGAATGAGGACAAACAGCACAGCCAGGGGAACCAAACGCTGAATAAGCTGCTGATCGCTGAGGGTTACCGCTCGCAGATCGCGGATTCCAGGTGTCGTCCCGATGAAATAAAACCGCGCCCCGTTCCAGTCGGAATGAGAACTTGCCCATTGATTGAGATAATTTTCCAGGGCATCGAGCAAATAAATGCTTTCCACCGAGAACGGATCATAGGGAAAAATGACGTCCAGGCGTGTGACCTTGCCCCGATACGGCTCCTGCTGCGCGACGTACATCGCCCTGGCGCGAGCCCGGACCACACCACTCACCAACGCACTGCCACCGGCCCCCTCTCCCAGCGGATCTACCAGACTCCTCACACTCTGAATCGGCTTGAATCGCGTGCCATCGGACGCCGTGTATTCCATCGAATAAATCGCTTGCGTAAGTTCCCGTAGTAACCGAAAGCGATCGGGGCCCTCCAAAAAGTCGGCTTTGGGATGATAAGCCAGGATCGTGACTGGCCCCGTTTCCCCTGCCGGGAAATACTCGCGAAGAAGCGCCGTTCCCTGCACACACCGGCGATCGGGACCTAGCTCGCTGAGCAGGTCATAGGTGAGGTCAATAGAGCGGGCATTCCAAACGAAAGGAGCCATCACGAGTAAGGACCCGACGAGGATGAGGCCCGGCCGACGCAACACGCGCTCTCCGAGAAAATTCCACAAGCCTTGAAATCTGGCCCCCACAATGGACCGCCGCCCCAGCCGGATATCGTCGGATTCCTCTCCGGAATCCAGGTCCACGCGAAATGGCCAGAACACCTTTTTGCCCAGCACACAAAGAATGGCGGGGGCCAAAGTGAAGCACGCCGCCAGGGCCACAATAAGCGCCACAGCAATCGCTGGCCCTCCGTTTCGGAACTTTCCAAAGTCGGAAAAGATCATCATTCCAAGCCCCAGGATCGTCGTCCAGGCGCTGGCAAGAAGAGCCGCACTCACAGCGTCGAGGGCACTGGCCGCCGCATCAATGATACCAGCCCCTTTGGAAAGTTCCTCCTTGTACCGGGCGATCAGGAACAGGCAGTAATCCGTACCACTGCCAAAAAGGACCACCACCACAAAAATTTTGGTCGTTTTGAAGACCGCGAACTCAAACCAGCCTGTTTTGAGACTGATTCCCGCCAAGATCGCGAGGACATCAAAGGCCGTAAATACCGCCACAGCCAGCGCGATGAGCGGCACTGCCGCGAGAAGCGGCGCCCGATAGACGACAAGCAAGATGATTATGATCAACCCTATGGTCGCCCATTCGGTGTTGCGGATACTCTCTTCAGCCGCGATGAGCATTTCCGTCCCCACAGCCCCCGAACCGGTAACACCGATTTCCAGACCTGCCGGCTTTTCGGGCGACTGCGCCAATTCGTCAAGTTTTCTGTAAATCTCTGCGAGGGGCTTCATATTCTCGATGGCCATGATTTCCCCCCGCATCTGGAGAATTACAAGGGCTGCCTGGCCGCGGTCCGTTACCGGGCTTTTCAATTTCTTGCCCACAACTTGAGCGGTCGGCCCGGTCACGCTCACAATGGGTGTCTGCTCTCCCTCCTTCGGCTGGAAGGTTTCCACGATGCGTTCGGAAAAGGCGAGATCCGCGGCAGAAAGCGGGCCGTCCCGCCGTGCTAAAACGACGACGACCTCACTTTGAGATTCCGACTTTCCAAATGCTGCCGCGCGAAGTTTTTCACCCTGAACACTTGCCGCCTGATCGGGAAGGTATGCAAAATCACCGTCGCGAGCTACTTCGTCCCATACTGGGGCGGCAAAGTGAAGGATAAGAAAAATCGCTCCCCAGCCGACAAAGATCAGTGGCCAATAGCGCGTGACGAACTGGCTGAAATAACGAAACACTGATCCATCTCTCCTCAAGCATCACCGCCCAGAAACTCCTCTCCCGCCCGGAACCTTTTTCTATCGTACCAAATTCGCAGCCAACTCCAATAGTTTTCTACAAGGACCCAATGCCCGAAAAATGCTTTCCCACTTTAAAACAGGCAAGATTTAAACTCCGGGAAAAGTGTAACAGGAGCGAAAGACCAATGGCTGGACAACGGCGCAGAGGGCTTAGCTTTTGCAGAGAGTCGCCATGAAAAAAGAATTCAAGGTAGGCGAACCCTAATAGGCTGCCTACCCTGTTGGCAGACAGAGCGGACAAATGATGTGGGACCCCTGCATTGAAACGTTGCGCGGGGTGGTACCTTTACGGGGCCGACTGGTTGACCACACTCGCCAGTTTCGTGTCGACATGTTTGATATGCTGGATGACCCAATCACACAGCTCCTTCTGGAGTTCGAGAACCAGGCTGGGCGTGGGCCCTTCTGTTTCGAACCGTTTCTTAAAATTTTGGAACTTCCGCACAAATTGTTGGTGGCCAAGCTTGTTGGTTAAGGCAAGAGGGCATTTTCTGCGCTCCATCACTGCTTCCTCGTCAGAAAAGTGTTTCACGGCGTATTCCCCGAGGAATCCGATCAGGTTCGCCAGCTCTTCCTGTCCCTTTCTGGCTTTCATGGCTGCCAGCAACCCATTAAGCTTGTGGAGAAGTTCCTGATGTTGTGCATCGATTCGCGGAATTCCGGTGGTCATTGAGCCGTCCCAGACGTAAACCATTCTTTGTCCCTCCTCGGAAAATTCTGTAACCATCGTACTGTCAAGGTTCCCTGAACAAGCATAGCTCGGCCACGCGAGCACGAATCCCGGCGAATTTGCCCAGCTTACCTTGCTGAGACGGAGTCGCAACAAACTCGGGATCAGTTCCCAAGCTTGGTATCGCTGATTCACCGACTCGCTATTTCTCCAAAGCGCGATTACTTTAAACTGCGCATATTCATCAGAATGCGCAGTTTTACCACAATGCGAATCTTATCTCGTGAAGCTCCGAGACAAAAAGTCCTACGATTTTCCTAGGCGCAGGACACAGCTGCACCGTTTGAGAATCACCGATCGTGTCTTGAGCCAAATCCTCAGCGTTTGCTAAGATTCTGCCGCAGAACCGGAGTCACCGCGCGTGGCAACAAGGATGAAGCACTTGCAACGTCCCTGCGTTCTCCTGACGCTTCTGACTTGCGCCGGGCTGGTCGGCTGCGCGTCCTTGCCGCTCCAGCCTGGGATCTCGTTACGTTCCAGAGATTCGCAAACCAATGCTGTCTCCTCTGCTGCTTTGCATGGCGCGGAACGGAGCATCCGGCAGGACCAACCCACGGACGCTGCTCACGGGCTGCCCGAAGATACCAGCAAGCCCTCCGGGAAGGACGATGGGATTTCTTCCCAGCCTGTCGCCGCGGAAAAAAGGGACAACCCGGCCCAGAACACTCGGCAAAGCCCTTCGGGTGTCCCTTCCCCGGAGGCGAATCGGCCGAACGCCATCTCGATCAACCTCCTCGTGGAAGAGCTCGAGGCCGAAGGGATCCTGACTCCCCAAAGCAAAGCCCAGCTTGTCGAGGATCTCTGTCGCACTCCCCCGGATCTCTGGCCGGCCGTCGTCGATTTCTTTCGCGCCAGTGTTGAGCTGCGTCGCAAGCGAGGCTCAAGCACAGCGAGTCCGGTTGAGGGACTACCTGCAAATTCGTCCCTCACTCCGCCTGGCCATTCAGCATTGCCTTCACTGGCAGAGCAAGCGCAGGGCTCGGACTCGCGTCCGGCCTTTCCAGACGTCCAGAGTGCCGCGTTGCATGGGAACGATCGTGTCAATGGTCGCGCCGAAGATCACGCCTCTGCCATTAGGCCAGCCACGCTCACTCAACAGCCGGGCCAGCCTGCCACGGTTCTAACGCGTGCAGAACTGTCCGACTCTCTCGACCAGGTCTCGCCCGGCACCCCCACCTCCCTGCAACCGGTGGGTGAAGCGACCGTGAGTGACGTGTCTATCCGCGGAGCTTCCCCCATCACGACCGCAACGACCCCATCAAATGGGAGCTGGCAGGAGTACCTGCGACAGGCGGTGAAAAGTCTCAACGAGACCTCTCGCCGGGATGACGCTGACGAAATCCGTCTGCGTCTTTTGGAATTGGCACTTGCCAATCGAGAAAATGCCTTGCAGCCGATACCGGGCATGAGCCCCGCACTCCAGGAATTCTGGTCCGAAACGCTCTTCGCATTGGGGCTTCTGCAAGATTCACACCTCAATCCCGATCCCAAGCTCCGGCTTGCCGAAGCTCGGCGGCATCTTCAAAACGGCATTCGGCGTCTGGGAGAGGAGTGCCCTCTGGAGGTGACGGGGCTGGCCTTCGTAACAGCCGTGCAAAGCTGGGGTGTCTACGAGGCCTTTGACAAATACGAATTTGTCCCTGGTCAAAAAGTCCTGCTGTACGCGGAAGTGGAAAACCTCAGTGCGGAATCGACACCCAAGGGATTTCGCACGGCGTGGCGGAGCAGTTACCAGATTCTTGATGGCACCGGCAAAGAAGTGGCCCGTTATGAATACGCTCCCAACGAGGAGTATTGCCGTCGTCCACGGCGGGACTTCTTCATAGGCTGCGAACTGTCGTTTCCCAGAGATGCCGCGGCAGGCCGGTATGTGTTGCGACTCACCGTGGTCGATCTGATCACCAATCGCGTGGGCCAGGGAACAATCGAATTCACACTTCGCACTCAGGCCGCCAAATGACAGCCGTTTCTCGGCGTGTGCCGCCCGTTTCAAACCAACCGGTGCCCTTCACTCGCTCATACGGCAATCGGTGTTTCGCCCACGCAATTCGATACCGTCTCCAGAAGCTGCTCAGGCAGGAACGGTTTGGCTATGAAATCCTGTGCCCCTTTGCGGATAGCCTCTGAAATGAGCTTCGTTTGATTGAGGGCGCTCACCACGACAATCTTGGCCTGAGGGTCCGCCGCAAGAATTCCCTCCAGGGCGTACATCCCGTCCGTTCCCGGCATGACGATGTCAAGAGTCACCACATCCGGACGGCACTCGATGTATTTTGCCACCGCTTCGGCACCATTGCCGGCTTCGGCGGCAACCTCCCAGCCCGCCTGGGAAAGGATTTCGGCGATCATTCGTCGAATCAGAATCGAATCGTCTGCAATGAGGACCCGCTTGGCCATCTCTGTTCTCCTTCTGTCAGCATCTAAGATTCGAGATTCGTTGGCTCTTGCTCGTGATCATCGTCCATGGACTTTGATCTATGCAGAGACGCTCCGCGTCTCTACGGCGGCAATTCACCAGACTTCCTTAACTGCGAGTTTCAGTACACAGGGCAACGCCGGCCGCAAATTTTCCCTGTGCTTTCGAGAACAATCGCTTCTTTCTTTTCCAAATTTAGCTCACGACCTGGCACACGGCCTTGCGGAGCCTGCCGGCACTTGGGAAAACTTGCCGCGGAGCCGCCACCCCTCCGCATGTTTGAAGTTTGCGTCAAAACCGTATCGATGTTTCTTGCCCATACAAACCGATTGTCCAATACCCGAATCGCGTCCCGAGCAACCACCACGTGCGTCACAATCAACCCTTACCGATATCCGTCGGCAATCGTAATCGCCAAAAAATATCCCCGCCGATGAAGTATCAAGGCACTTCACGCCCGGAGTTTCCTTTGGTATTTACGAGTGCGTGTGTCTCAGGCAAGCATTGCGGCTGTCTTCCGGGCGCACCTGGCTCACAGTGAGCGGGAATAGAAGTCTGGCGAGGGTCGGCAGGCCATGGAATTGAACCGGTACCACTACTACATGCTGGGTTTATTCCTGCTCTTTTTTGGGCTGGAACTACGGATGATCGACTCCGTGGTCCTCACGCCGGAGGCGACCAAGTTTCTCGCCGAACGGACCGGGCATCCCGTCGCTACCGCCAGCGATGCCGTTGCCGCCATCACCGGTGTGCAGACCAATCTGCCTCCAAAGACTGTGCGTCCGCCCGACTGGCTTGGTTACGCGATGCTCTCCGCGGGTTCCGTTCTCGTGCTCTACAGTCTGGCGCTGCCTAAGCCGGGCGGCTGAAAACAAGATGGCAATCAGTGGTCATGTCCCCTGCTCAAATCCGAGTTGGTGCCCTATTGCCCTACCACCGGTCAGCACAGACGACAAACAGCCAGCGGCTTCAATCTATCCATACCTCTTCATCGGCAGAGGTCGTACAGCCGATGGACCGACGCTCCTTTTGGAGGGCCATCGGACATTGCCTGGCCGCACTTGGCATCCTCACGGCTGCTCGCAAAGTCTGGGCAGAAAATCCGGCTTCCAACAGCGCGGACAGGGACGCCTGGTCGGGAAATTCATCCAATTCCTCAATCCCGTCTACCGATCCCGAGCCGAAATCCAGTTCCGCTGAACGGACTGCCAGCCCTTCCGTCCCTAGACTCCGCGAGGGCACCGCCCTTGAAGCAGTGACAGGTACGCTTCGGCCTGCCGGTGAACGCTACGTCTTCTTCTCTGAAGACGCCAGGTATCGACTGGTCGTCCTGGAAAACCTCGCCCTCGAGCGGCTGCTTCGCGTTCAGAACACGTACGCCGGCAATGTGTTCTGGAAAGTTTGGGGGACCGTCACCGAGTTCCGGGGCCAGAACTATCTTTTACTGAAACGTTCACTCTTCGATCGTGTGGAAGCAGCCAGCCCGTCGGCCCCCCCGTAAACACTCACTAGCGCAAACGCACAGCAAATACGACGACTCTGCAAGTCTCATTCATCCTGTTTGCCAGACGTTTACCAGTCTTTACCGGTCCGTTAGGTTTCACTGAGCCAATCTGAACGATTGGCCTTATTGCTGATCGGATATCGCGGAAGCCTGCTTTTTTTGAAATTCGGCCCAACTGCCGTACCACGGTAGGGGTGTGAAGCGCCGGGCAAAAATGTGTCGCAAGGGTCCGATCCCCCACACCTTTCGCTGGAGTTCTTCCTGGGTTGCGAAGAACTGCTCGGCCGCCGCCACACGTTTCGGGTTCCACTCTTTTTCCCGCATCACCTCGTGGTGATACTTTAGGAGTTCGCACTTGTACCGCCACTGCACGACTCGCCAGTTTCTTTCCCAGTCCGCCGGAAGCAATTGTTCGAGAGTTTTTTCCGCCGCCGCGACATCCACTTCAAAAGGACGTCCCCAAAGCTTCAGCCAGGCGACCCATTCAGCGGCGTTGTCGTCACTGGCGCCGAGATAACGCACGGCATAGGCACGTAACGCTTCATCCGTCGAGGAGTACCGACCGCTTGCCAAACCCGCAAGAATCGCCTTGTTGACATCGTCAAAGACGCCTTCTGAGTAGGCCATCACGCCCTGACAGCCGTGGCCAGCCAGATCACGGACCGTTTTTTCCAAACGTGCTGGGGCAATCACCGAGCCGAGGTGGCCGTACACATCCCGGGGAGCTGCCTGGTCGGCGTATCCGATGTGAACGAAGGCTGAGCGTGCACATCCCTGGGGAAGTGGTACGGAAGCCACATCGGTCTGTCCATAAGGGATGTGAAGGTACATTTGTCCCACCCAACCGGGGGCGTGCTCCTCGCACCACGTCGCGAATAATTGATGTTCCTCCGGCTGCCACCACCAGCCAATCATTTCCATCCTCAGCTCCGGGTGGTACTTTCGCCCTATCTCGTAAATTTCTCGAGATAGCTTCGCAAACGTGAGAATCCACGGACGACACTTCTCGCAGGCACATCCACCGAAATCGTAGGGAGCTGCAACGAGCGTAGAAAGACGTACACCGCTCGCCGCCAGGTCTGCAAAGAGGTTTTCGTAGTTGCGAAGAATGACGCGCCTTGCCTCTGGAATGGAAGGGCAAATGAGTTGCCCGAAAATTTTTGCGTTCGTCGTGGCCAGCCAATCAGCACGACACTGGTCCACATAGACGTGATTCGGGGTGATAACCAGGCCGCATGCCAATCCCAGTTTTTGGGCGGCCAGGAAATGTGCCTTTTTTCGTTCCCATAAAGCATGCCCCAGTTGGTACTCTCGTTTCGCTGAAAATGGATCGGAACAGTCCTCCATATCAAACCAGTCGGCATAGCGATTGAACCCCCAGAAAAGTGCCTCCTGGAGCATTTCTCGCATCTCGTTTTCGCCCATCACCTCATAACTATTGCCAAAATGCCCTGGGGCATAGAGCGTGCGCACAGCGAAAACAGGCGTCACCTCTTTGCCGTCCCCTGGTCGCGCCTTGTCGTCAGCCCGGGCACAGGCCATCACGACACCAACGAATGCCACGAAAAACGTGAGAGCTCGGACAATCGTTCTCTGGTGAATCATGGTTCCACTCCATAAACGTCAACCTGGTAAGCTTGTAGATTTGCACCCGGCCTTTGAAGAAAACGCCCTATTGCACCGCGGTCAAACCTGAGTCGGAGAACTCTGTCGATTCAACTTCCGTTCTTCCCGCAAACGATAGCCGGATTTCTCGTACCGGTCCAAATCCAGTCCGAACGGCGAGCGTCGCGGCGCCGCTCTCCACCGGCGTTTGCTGCTGGTAGACAGTCATCCCAACGACTGCTTGATAGCTCCGCTCAATTCATGATTTTCGTTTAGCAGATGGAACTTTCCAACAATTCTTCCAACGTTTCTTCGTGCGATGATCCCCCAGATGGTATTGTTTGATGGTCTTTCCTATCGACGGTTAGTCTCTTGTTACTAAAAGCTCCGGCACCGAACGTACCATCCGGAAGCTCAGCGTCAATTTTGGTAACTCCCCGACAGGAAGCAATCAAGCGGGCAAAAAGGAAATGTGCGACCTGTTCTCTCGGTTGGGCGCGAAGCATCCAGCACGGTTGTATGGATTCTTCCGAGGGCATCGCGGAGTGATCAATCCCATGACATTGATGAGTTCGTTTTTGCAGTTTGGTGATTCGGCCGTATTTGATTTATAGTGTATTTAGTCCGGCTATCTTTGCGAGCCACAAAAGTGGCCGACCTTATCGAACCAAAAAACCTTCTAAAAAGTGGACAGGCCAATGACGATGCCCGCTCTTTTCGAAAAAACATTGGCGCTTCTCAAGTTCTTACGAGATTATTCTGGACTGCGACGACGCAGTGGCACCACATACACAAAGGATGATCGTGTCCTGTGGTGGGGAGATCTGGCTGCGGAACTGAGGCGTGGTGCCCAGGGGATTTATTCCCCTTTGCTCAATGACAATGACAGGGGCGATACAGATCCTGAGCTCTGGCTGGAGATGCAAAAACCGAAGGAACCGGCAATGCCGGAGCCCTCAGAACAACTGAGGTTCTGGATCGCGGACTATCCGTATTCCCTGCGTCATCCGTCAGGGAACGAGCCCGAACTCCGTTCAGAAATTCCTTCCCCAGCAAACACCCTGGGGCCCTTGTTCAGCAGTGCTGCGAAACAAGAAGAAGACGACTCAATAGCCTACGAGCGACTGGAGGATCACCCGGAGATTCAGAAGGCATTCGCCAATTATCTCGAGAAATGGCGGCCCTGGTACGCCAACTACCGTCTGTGGCAGGGAAGTCAGCGGCTGTATTCGCAACTCGATTTAATGCGTCGTCTTTCCAGCAGTACCGACGAGACGTCCGAACTGGTTATGGCCTTCGGTTTGCTGGAAGGAGTGATCGACGGCCAGTTTTACTGCCGCCACATCTTCGTTGCACCGGCGGACATCGTCCTCGAGCCCATCAGGGGAAAGCTTCTGGTAAGGCCTTCCTGGGACTTCACCCAGTTCAAGCTCGATCTCACGTTTCTCCCTTCTCACCTTCGGCCGGACTTTACCGAGGCTTCCCTGCAGGAAAAACTGGAAGAACTCGACTGCGATCTTACCCAGCAGAAGCTCATCGAAGAGCTGTTGAATCTGGTAGGTAATCACCTTTCTCCGGAAATCCTGATTGATGTGACGGCGATGTCGCCGCGGGCCGAAAGACAGAACTCCTTAAGTCTTCGTTTTGCCCCGGCGCTTGCCCTCCGGCGTCGTGTTTTCACAGGTTACGAAGAGACGGTCCTTCAGTTTATCAAGGGATTTGAAGAAGGCCGTCTGCGCGAAACGCGCCCATGGCAGACGCTGCTTCTAGAGGGAAAACCCGCGGCCCGCGAGGAAGCCGACCTCATTTCTGGACCTGAAAGCAATCGCAAAACTTCTAAGAGATCTCGCTCCCCCATCCCGGACACAGAACTCTATTTTCCCTTAGCATCCAATGACCAGCAGCGTCGGATTGCGCAACGGCTTTCCGAACAGCCGTGCGTGTTGGTCAAAGGTCCGCCCGGAACAGGAAAAAGCCAAACGATCGCCAATCTCATTTGCCATCTCCTGGCCCAGGGCCATCGCCTGTTGATCACGGCCCAGTCGGCGAAGGCGTTGACTGTTCTTCGCGACATGTTGCCGGAGGATATCAGGGATCTCTGCGTGATTGCGTTGGGGAACTCGCGCGGCGAGCTCAAACTGATGGAAGACTCAGTCCAACGGATTGTCCGCCGGGCCGAACAGTGGGACGAACTGTTTCAGAACGCCGAAATTGCAAGGCTTTCTGAGAAGCTTCGGGAGTGCCGTGATCAAATAGCGCGGCTGGAAAAAGAACTCTGCGACGTTCGCGAAGCAGAAACTCGGGTGGACCGTACGCTGCCTGGCGGATACACCGGGACGGCCGCTCATATCGCTCAAAAGGTTAACAAACGTGCTTCCAAATACCGATGGCTGCCGAAGGAAGGCCCGAAGGACCATTTTCCGCTCTCTGAGGACGAACTGGAATTCTTTGCGAATTGGCATGTCCAGTTGACTCCCGATCGAAAGCAAAGCCTGGCCTGGGCCAAAACCGACATAGACCTTCCCAGCCCGGAAGAGATTGAAGCGTTGTTTGAAGAACGGGCTGCCCTCCAGACCCAGCTTCAGCAACTCGCAGCGGTCGTTGATGGCACTATTTCCAACCGCCTCAAGCAGCTCCCAGATGAGACCGTCGAACAGCTTTCGCGGTGCCTGACTCAATTGAATCGTACGATTCGAGAAGCCTCGGCAGTTCTGGGGGAGTCCCTTCCGTTTGTGATCCACGAATTTGTTGAGGGGAAACAGCCGAGCTGGCTGCCACTGATCCGAAATTGGGCAGAGGCCGTCAAACGGCTGTCGGAACACAGCGCATTTTTGCAGACCGTCAGCGTTACCTATCCGGAAGATATGGAGTTAAAGGGGCTTCTTTCAGCCGCCAGGCGGAGAGCGGAGCATTTTCGACGGGGTGGTAAACGACGGTGGCTGCTATTCTTCTCACCGCGCGTCGTCAAAGAAACAGAGTTCGTCGAACAGCTCTGTCGGGTGAATGGTGGCCCGCCGGCAAATCTCAGTGAGCTTGATGACCTGATCAGGTATCTAGAACTAAAAGAGCTGGTGCTCTCTGCCTTTGCCATGTGGCCGGGCAAAGTTGACTTTCCTGCCAGTGATGTCCTGGCGGCGGCGGTGCAACTCCGGCAATGGCAAGCCCAACTTGTGGCCCTGTTTCGCGCGTTCGAGACCGGGCGTTCCGTCCTCTCCATGCTCCCGGTTCAGGACTGGCGAACACTGTTTTCGGATAATTCCCTGCCGATATGGGAGCAATCCATCGCGAGAGAATGGGCATGGCGACGCTTGGCACGCACTCAGCGTCAGATTGAGGAACTCGCCTCGCGATTGCGAGCCCAGTACCAGGAGTCCGGCGATCCCGCGATAGCCAAGTGTTGTCACGCACTCGAGAACATTGAGGCTGAACTCTGGCGGTCGGGCTGCGCCGAGTACTCCTCGCGAAAGTCGCTGCTTTCTTCTCACGAGCGATACCTTGCCCTGCGCGAGCGTATCGAGAATGCATACCCGGCACTGAAGAACTGGCTAAGTGAGACAGAGGGCCAGGCTTCCGCCCGCCCGTTGATCGGCCAGCTTGCGGAGGCGTGGCACTGGTCGGAGGCTCGCGCATGGCTTCGCCGGGTGACCCAGCCCGGCCGCTATCAAGAGCTGAAACTCTCTTTAGAGGAACTCCGAAAACAGGAGCGGGATATCATCAAGCAACTCGCGAGTCTTAAGGCATGGCAAGCTTTTATGCTGCGGCTCGACGATCGCACGCGGCAGAATCTTCAGGCCTGGGTCAAGACGATTCAGCGAATTGGGAAGGGAACCGGCAAACGCGCGCCGCGGCTGCGGCGGGAGGCACGCCGCTATTTGTTTGAGTGTCTTCCGAAAATTCCCGTCTGGATTATGCCGGTCCACAGAGTCTGGGAAACAACCAGCGTTGAACCAGGGATCTTTGACACGATTATCGTGGACGAGGCGTCTCAAGCCGGTCTCGATTCGCTGCTCCTTCTCATGCTGGGCAAACGACTCATTGTGGTGGGTGATGACCAGCAGAATAGTCCAGGGAAGCAATTCATCGAACAGGAACGGATCAACGGTCTCATCGATCGATATCTCAAGGGCGTACTTGATTTCGCAGAGAGCTACCAGCCCGACTTCAGTCTTTACGATCATGCTCTGCGGGCCTTCGGTCTGCCCATCACTCTGCGCGAGCATTTTCGATGTGTTCCCCAGATCATTCGTTTCAGCAACGATCTCTGCTACCAAGAGGAGCCGCTCATTCCTCTTCGCCAGGCCCCGCCGCAGGCACTTCCACCGCTACAGGCCGTTTTTGTTTGTACCGGCCGAACAGAAGGCGAAAGCCCGAACATTATCAACCGCGCCGAAGCCGAGGCCATTGTTGAGAAAATTCAGCAGTGTCTGAAGGATCCCGCGTACAAAGGTAAGACAATGGGCGTGATCACACTCCAGGGACAGGCCCAGATGGAACTGATCCAGCGACTGCTGAGCGAGCGTATTGAGCCGCGGGAACTGGAAGAACGGAAACTCACATGCGGCACCTCTCCCAGTTTCCAGGGAGATCAGCGGGATGTCATTTTCCTTTCTCTCGTCGTGGCACCGAACCAGCGTTTTCGCGCTTTGACAACAGACGACGAAAAACGGCGATTTAACGTGGCGATGAGTCGCGCCCGTGATCAGGTCTGGCTGTTCCACAGCGTTCGGCTGGAAGATCTTTCTCCGGAGGATCTTCGCTACAAGCTCTGCCAGTTCTTTTACTCGCCCGAGCAGGCACTGTCAGACGGTGTCTACGCGCAGCGCGAGACCCTGGAAACGTTTTTCAAACATGTTCGTAATCGGAAAACGAATCCACCGCCAACGCCATTTGAAAGCTGGTTCGAGACGGAGGTGGCCCTTGAGCTTCTCCGCCTGGGATACCGAATCCGACCTCAATGGGCCGTTGCCGGATACCGGATCGACCTCGTTGTGGAAGGTCAACAGAAACGCCTGGGAATTGAATGCGACGGTGACTCCTGGCATGGTCGGGAACAGTTTCTGCAAGATTTGCATCGCCAGTTACAATTGGAGCGCGTAGGGTGGACCATCATCAGGGTGCGGCAATCAGAGTTTTACGCCAACCGCAAACGTTGTCTGGAATACATCCTGGACAAATGCCGGGAACTGAACATTCGCCCCTGGACCGAGAACGAGGCGGAAACGGCGCAGGAGAACGAATCGTGTCATGATCACGCTCATCCGCGCGATGGTGATGGAGAAGCGAGATCTGAAACTCGAAACCGTGTCTACGAACCACCTGAGGCACGACAATCGACGCCAGGAAATGGCGGAGCACAAAAATGGCGGCCGAAAAACGGTGGCTACTCCGTGGACCGAGTGGGGCCAGTTCCAGGAGCATCAACTCGATCGCCAAAGCCATCCGGTCACGCGACGTCGCTTTTGGCCGGCCGAGTTGAGCCTTCTGTACAGACGGTAGCGACGCCCCGGGAAGCTCCAGAAATAGAAAATATCGACGGAGAGGACCCACCCACGATTCGCTACCACTTGGACGTCCAGCAACCCCCAGAAGGTTCGGGTTCGTTTGCAGTCCATGAGTTCATTGACAGCCTGATGGCCGCTCCAAAAGCAGCCCTGGCCAGTGTCATCGACAAATACTTTCCTGATGACGACAAAATATGGAAGAAACTCGCGGCCTGGGCGAAGGATAAAGGATTATTTACTCCCACGGCGCGCCAGTTTCTATACAAAGTGGGAGAGTCCTGCTCTCCTTTGGGAGGCTGGGAACTTACCGCAAAGCAGAAGGCCTGGGCATGCAGCCTTTTTGCAGAGGCGGTGAAAGAGGGTTTTCTTTATGAAGCAGGGATTGATTGGCTGATCGCGAAGATAGGCAGAGCGGATGGGCCACAGTAAAAGGCAGAGTTTATTGGCAGGGAATGGTTGCTCATCTACTTCCGCTTCGTTTGCGCCTCCGTGACAATGGCATATTCGCCATAATTGCCAGAGCGCCATCTTGAAGCGAGCTACTGGATGGATTTTGTCTCGTTTTGACACCTGTCACGTATGTCCGCATGCCAACGTCGGACCGTCGATACCCCTCTCTGTGGGCCTCATGGTTTCGATATTAACATTGGAAGGTGGTATGGAAATGGTTTGCGAACACGTCTAACAAATCCCCAATGTTTCAATGGAAACTTCAATTCCCTGGGAACACGGAAGTGAATTTGGGTGGATTCTGCCGCTGGATTATCCCTATCCGAAACGGGCACTTCCGGCGAATGCGGTGCTGTTTGGAAACGGTCGGCAGGCCCTGGCGGCTGCCCTCCTCGCAGGAAAAAAACAGAGAGGGTGGCACCGCTGTTACGTGCCCAGTTATATCTGCCAGAGCGTCGTGGACGCGGTTCTTGCCACCGGTCTGGAATGTATCCCCTACCCCGATCTGCCAATAGGCCAGCCTGAGTTGAATTACAGGAACCTTCAGCCTTCCGACTGTGTGTTGATTGTGAATCACTTCGGTTGGCGCTCGCCGCAGTTTTCTCAGTTAGTTCGCACGACACCGGCCGGGCTTATCGAAGATCACACACACGACCCGTGGAGCGCCTGGGCCAGCAATTCATCGGCCGATTTTTGCATTGTGTCGCTGCGCAAAACATTGCCGCTTCCCGACGGTGGGGCAATATGGTCGCCTCGCGGGCATCCGATCGAGCCACCATCAATCGAAGAGCCCGACCACCAGCGGGCAGCCCTTCAGAAGTTGGCGGGAATGCTCCTGAAGGCCGAATATCTCAGGGGAGGCAGCGTAGAGAAAAGCCTGTTCCGGAGTCTTCAAACCTCGGGAGAGAATCTCTTCAAAACGCTGCCGCTTTCCAAACCGCTGGAAATCACCTCTCATCTCTTGGATCGATTGCCGTGGGATCAATGGCGGAGTAAAAGGAGAGTAAATGTCGAGTATTTGGCCGGACTATTACGGACAATAAAGCAAGTCGAGGTTCTCAATCCACCACGCATGGCCGAAAGCTGCTCATTCGGCGTGGTCATTCGATGTCCGACCAACTCGGTTCGGGACCAATTGCGGCAATACCTCATTGAGCGGCAGATTTATCCAGCCGTCCTCTGGCCCAAAAACTGCCACATGATGAACGATTGCCAAGCGGTCGAATTCTCGGAACGCATTCTTTTCTTTCATGCAGACTTCCGGTATGAAGTGACGGATTTAGAGCGAGTTGTACAAGCAGTACGTAATTTCTTCGGGAGTTGGTAACGAAGAGAATCCGAAAGGCCCACCAACCCGTTTGTTGCCCACGGCTCTTCCTCATTTCTTCGGGACGTATTGAAATCGCGGGGCGCTCCAGGTTTAATCATGGGGCATGGGATAATAGACTGCTTCCAGCCCCACGCAAATTGCTCTTGAATCTTTCGGAGGTGACCCGTGATCACGGCAAATCGAATCGCGTCCGCGTTTGGCGCTGTAACGTTACTTCTGGCTTCGTTCCACGGTTTTCGCCCAGTCGATGGTGCGGAAGCACCGGAGGCAGCCCATCCGAATCTGTGGGAATTGTGTCGCGAAAAGTCCTCAATTCACCGCTTTGCCACGCTGTTCTCGGCCCAGGACGTTCGCGACCGGCTCGCCACGGAGGAAGGCCGACAACAGGCGATGGAATGGTGCCGGGCGACGGGGGTCACCCATGTGTTCATCGAAAGTTTTCGCGATGGCTATCAAGCCCCCCGAGATCTTCTGACAGCCGCTCGAGATACCTTTCGCCAGGCAGGGTTTGAAGTCTCCGGCTGTGTGACGCCGACTAACGTGGGCAAACTCTCCACCGGCTGGAAGGCGATCTCATGCTACACGGATCTTAAAACGCAGGATCGACTGGCAGAAATATTTGCCTACGCCGCATCGCTATTTGACGAGATCATGATCGACGACTTCCTTTTTACTGACTGCACGTGCCCGGAGTGTCAGCAGGCCCGAGCAAAGCGCACCGTCAGGATCGGTGATCAAGAATTCCCCGTAAATGGTGATTCCTGGTCCGCTTATCGATGTGAATTGATGGTGCAACTGTCGCGGATCAAGATTCTCCAAGCCGCCCGCAAAGTCAACCCCAACGTGCGGATCATCATTAAATACCCTCAGTGGTATGACTATTTCCATGAACGAGGCTACGAGGTCATTCGGCAAACTGCCGATTTTGACCGCATTTGGGTGGGGACTGAGACCCGTGATTACGACGACCCTCGCTGGGGACGCACGGTCCAGTACGAGGGCTACTTCATCATGCGCTGGCTGGGCGGAATTGGTGGCGAGAAATGCGGTGGCGGGTGGTTTGATCCATTTGGCACGACCGAACACACCTATGTGGAGCAAGCGCGACAAACAATTCTGGGTGGCGCCCGCGAGACGCTGCTTTTCTGTTACGGCGCACTGCAGCGCGGAACTGGTCCCCGGAACGTGGAAGTGCTTCGAACGCACATTCCCGAGCTTTTAGCTGTTGCCGAAAAGATCCAAACCCGACGGATTATCGGTGTCGCTGCTTACAAACCGCCCCACAGCTCGCCGGGACGGGAACCGTATGTGTACGATTTCGTTGGAATGTTGGGCATTCCTCTGGTTCCCTGCCACGAGTTTCCGGAAAACGCTCAGGCTGCCTTTTTCCCTGTCCACGCTTTGACAGACCCACAATTTGAAGAACGGCTTGTGCGGCTGGTTGACCGTGGGACACCGATCCTTTTGACGGATGCGCTCGCCGGACAACTCAAAAATAAAGATTTACTCAATCGTCCGAACGTTCAGATCTTGCCTGTGCTGGGCGACCCCCACCGGCTTCTTAAACTCACGGAAAACGAATTGGAACCCTTGCGGATGGCCCTTCTCCGACCGTTCGGTATCACTTTCAGGGCTCCCAATAAGGTTGGGCTCTATCTTTTTGAGGACGGCAGCTACGTAATCGAGAATTTCAACAATGATCCCGTGAAGGCTGCGCTCAACGGCCAAGAACACGAGATACCGGGTCGAGGGTGGATTCAGGTCTGGAAATGAGCAACCCTTGCCCGCTCTCGGAGTTCCGTCTGTCGACTAAATTCATCACCGGGTAATGGTTCATAATTGGGTGGTCGGGCCATTCCCGCCTCTTGTGACGATCCATAAGAGCCCAAACGCGGAACGTGTGGTAGGGGCCATTCACGAATTGCCGCTGCGTCCGAGCGGCCGAACTGGGCAGACGGATCAGGGCTGTGAAATAAATGATTCGGCGTTGGAATGCGGCCGGGCAAGGAGGTCAGCGTGCCCTGAATCTCACTGCCGCGCGAGACCTTGTCGAGGGCGGCGGCTCTTTCAGTCGGCAAAGGAAAAGATGGCCACGAGTCGATCTCGCTGTGGCCTGCCAGGGTAGATCTTATCGAAGGATAAGAATCGACGTCACAGTTCCCTACTTCACCCTTCGGTGCCGGAGCCTGTCGCCCGTTTACGGTGTCCTATCGAGCGTGACGACCGTGGCAAGGGTTAGCTGGACGGTCATTGCCGCATTTTCGACATCCGTGCGTTCCGGTATGTCATTTTCGGTGTGGTAATTGGGATCTGCGTAGGGGAATGATCCAATTTGTAAGATTGTCACGGGATAGCCCGCCCGCACAAATGATCCGTCGTCATCGCCGGGACGTGTCCGCTGAGCTATTCTCTGCTCCAGGCCAATCCGGAAGCGCTCGTTGGCTGCGCTAACCAGACGCGCCAGGGCCTCGCCCTCGGGAACCGTGAAAACCGTGACGTTGGTCTTTCTTCCGGCAGCCGTGTCTTCAGCGGATTTCACCCCAATCCCGTCCAGATTGATGACGGCAATAATATTATCGCCTCTTTCTTTAGCTTTTTGCGCCGCTGTCACGCTGGTCCACGGCCAGTGTTCTTCGTTACACCAGAGGAAGCGGATGGTACGGTCGTTCGGATAGTCCCTCAGAACGCGTGCCATTTCGAGCAGACCGCATGTGCCGATGGCGTTGTCATTAGCACCGGGCGAATCCACCCAACTTTGCGAGTCTTTGTGTGCAAGGAGAAGGATGATTTCCTCGGGGTGGCGTTTTCCTTGTTTTTCGGCATAAAGGTTGTAAGCCGTGTACCAGGGATCCTCGGGATGTGGTGGCGAGTACTGATGCGCCTTTGGTTTGCTCGGATCCCGTCGAAAAGCCTGGACCTGCACGGGTTCTCGCACGACCTGGTAGCCCCATTCTGTAAGTTGAGCCGCCAGGTAATCGTCCGCTTCATGAAGCGAGTTCTTGCTTTGCCCCGGTCGAGTGTAATTCAGCTTTCGAAACGGCAGTGGGTCTTTGGCCAGGTAGAAAAGGTGACGACGGATCTGCTCCGCATTAACTTGCGTGATACGGGATTGGATTTCCTCCACGACAGTGGGTTGGTTCCATACGACCGTCCAGCGACTCTCAGGCGACGCCGGATGCTCCTCGCCCAGCACAGACAAAGAGTGCGCTAACGTGGCCAACATGACAATTGGAACAATCCTTGCCAATTTGAGTTCTCTCATTGAAGTGCTCCTCATTTGGAAGCTCATTGCTGAAGTATCAGCCTCTCGGCTAACTTGTCGCCAAAAGGTTTTTCCGTGCGAAATGCACAAGCCGGGCGGGCCGTAATCCGTCGGTCAATCCTTCCGGTTGCCGCTTCCGCACGTCAAGAGTATATCTGTCTCCAACCCAAGGCGGAATACGCTAGCCCGCAGCCAACGTGTCAACAGGCATCGCGACTACCCCATCCCCACTTTTGCCAAAAACTACGATATGCCACGGGCACAATGTGTTGTAGGAGCAATTCATGAATTGCCCCTACCGTCTCGCCGGCAACTAAAACGAAGAGTTGGAGCCCGGCAAGTGAAATGGATTGTGCAGGCCTGGAAAGCGGACCTGACAAGCAGGTCCCTCCGGGTTGAATCTCGCTCTCACACGAACCTATGTGTGGGTCCACGTCCCCGTGAGTAGAAAAGTGGGGATAAGTCAGGCGTCGCGAGGATTGATCGTGGGTACAGCTTGCTCACAACACCACCGTGTGGAGTTTCCGGGGCTGACCTTCTAAACTGGAGAGTTATCGCTCGGGAGAGCAGTACGTGTTGTACACTGGCAAAAAGGCGAGATCAGCGCCGCGTGTTAGTGTCGGTCGAGGAGGATCCATCCGATGCTTGATGTGGTTCGCGGGAGTGCCGTCATTGTTCTGGCCGGTCTCGTGTTGAGTTTTGCGGGGTGCCGACCGCCAGAACGCGCCGCGTCGCAGGCGAAATCCGATCAGGGTAAGAAGCTTGTCATCGCTGTGATTCCCAAGAGCACTGGTGGTGAATTCTGGAAAACAGTCGAAATGGGGGCTCGGGAGGCGGCAGAGGAATTGGGGGTGGAGATGAAGTGGGATGGTCCCCTTACGGAAACCGAACTGGCAGAGCAGAACAAGATTGTCGAGAACATGGTTACCTTGCAGGTGGATGGGATCGCCCTGGCCCCGCTCAACCGGTCGGCTCAGCGACGAACGGTTGAACGGGCTGTGGAGGCCGGTATCCCTGTCGTCATTTTCGACTCGGAAATCGATGGCCATGCTCACGTCAGTTTCGTCGCCACCAACAACAAACAGGGAGGCAGTCTCGGGGCTCAGCATATGATCGAACTTTTGGGAGGAAGAGGCCGCGTCCTGGTACTGCGGTTTGTGCAGGGGACGGGAAGCACCGAAGCTCGTGCGGAAGGGTTCATTGAGACAGCCAGAGCCGGAGGCCTGGAAATCGTGGCCGATCCCTATCCGGAAGACGCTACCGTGGAAGGCTGCAAGAAGACAGCCACAAATGTTTTGGAAGGTTTTGTGAAAGCGAACGAGCTGGCCCTTGACGGCATCTTTGCGTGCAACGATCGCTCCACACTGGGGATGTTGGCCGCGCTGGAAGATCTCCGCAAAAGCGGCGTGAAGGTCCATGCCCGTTTTATCGGGTTCGATTTTACCCCGCGGCTCATCGAGGCACTTCAGGCAGGACTTATTGACGCGCTTATTGCCCAAAACCCGCGAAAAATGGGGCGTTTGGCCGTTGAAACCCTTGTTGCGTACCTCCGTGGACAACAAGTTCCCGAATATATCGACACCGGCGTTGTTCTCGTGACGCGGGAAAAACTGGCGACCGACCCGGCGGTACGGCAGTTAGTGGGATTGTCTGAAAAACCTGCCGGCAACCAGGGTGAGCCCTCGAGCGCTGACAAATGAGTAGTACGGCATTGCGTCCCGCAAGGTAAGGGTGTGGAACGCCATGTGGGACTCGCCACCCCGATTAAAGATGGTCAATATTGCGAAACGTTTTGGGACCACCCAGGCGTTGAACGGAGTCAATCTGGAGGTGGCGGCGGGAGAGGTGCATGCCCTCGTAGGTGAAAACGGGGCGGGAAAGAGCACCCTGATGAAGATTTTGGCGGGTGCCTACCGTCCGGACCGGGGCGAGATGTGGCTGGACGGGGAACCCTTCATGCCCCATCATCCCCTGGATGCCCGGCGACGGGGCATCGCCATGATCTATCAGGAGCTGTCGCTGGCTCCCCATCTGTCGGTCATGGAAAACATCCTTCTTGGTGTGGAGCCGGCACGCTGGGGAATTATTCGCTGGCGGCGACTTCGTGAGCAGGCGTATGCCGCCCTTTCGGAACTAGGACTGGCCGACCTGCCGCTGGCAACGCCGGTGCACAATCTGCCCCCCGGGCATCAGCAGATGGTGGAAATCGCGCGGGCGGTGATCTCTCAGGCCAAGATTGTTGTCCTTGACGAGCCGACGAGCAGCCTCACCCAGCAGGATGTGGAGCGATTATTCACGCTCATTCGCCGCCTGCGTGACCGCGGTCTTGCCGTCATTTACATTTCCCATTTCTTGGAAGAAGTTCATCGAATCAGCGACCGCTTCACCGTATTACGCGATGGCGAAACCGTGGGAAGTGGGATCACGTCCGAGACGCCGATTCCGAAAATTGTGGCGCTCATGGTAGGACGTGAAGTAAGCGAGCTATACCCCAGACGCCGCCGAACTCGTGGCCCTTGCATCCTGGAAGTGGAGGGACTCACGGGGATCAAAAAGCCAGTCGGGGCAAGTCTGCGCCTGCATCGGGGAGAAATCCTGGGAATAGCCGGACTGGTAGGCGCCGGGCGCACAGAGTTTCTGCGGGCAATCTTTGGGTTGGATCCCGTTCGCGCGGGGGACATCCGAGTGGGTGTCTTTCGCGGAGCTGCCACCCCTGGCCAAAGATGGCAACAGGGAGTGGGCTTTCTCAGCGAAGACCGAAAACGGGAAGGACTTGCGCTGTCCCTCTCCATTGCCGAAAACATCACTTTATCCCGGGTGGATCGCCTGGGACCATTGGGGCTCGTTTTTCCCGGCCGGGAAGAGCGCATGGTAGCACGGTGGGTCGATCGCCTTTCCATCCGCTGTGAAAACTTAAGACAGCCGACGTGGACCCTTTCCGGGGGAAACCAGCAGAAAGTCGCTTTGGCGCGACTATTTTTTGCCGATGTGGACGTACTGCTCCTTGATGAACCTACCCGCGGAATCGATGTGGGATCAAAAGCGCAGATTTATCGGCTGATTGCGGAGGCCGCTGATGGGAGTGCCGGAACGAGCCCAAAAGCCGTTTTGATGGTATCCAGCTATCTACCCGAACTACTGGGCCTTTGCGATACAATCGCCGTCATGTCTCGCGGGCGTCTTGTAGCGTGTCGCCCGGCAGAGCAGTGGACGGAACATACGCTGATGCTGGCAGCAACAGGTCAGGATCAGGAGAATTCCATTAGCACACCATGAAACTCCCCAACCTTGCCAACTCCTTTCGTTTTACTCGGGATATGTGGTCGTCACCCTGGGTGACGGCCATTGGGCGATTTGCCGCCCTTGTTGCTGTATTCCTATTTTTTGCTGTCCTTGTGGAAGGCGGAAAGTTTTATACACCGCGCAATCTGGAAAATATTCTGCGACAAAGTGCCGTTTACGCCACCGCGGCCCTGGGCATGACGATGATCATCATCGCGGGGGGGATTGATCTCTCTGTTGGCTCGATGATCGCACTCAGTGTGGTGACAGTGGCCTGGATCCTCGATTATCATTACGCCGTCCCCGGTTCGCAGGGCCAGGTGGAGACCGTGTATCTCATCCATCGATGGCCGGTGTTGCTTCCCTGGATAGCCCTCGTGGCAGGAGTTCTGGTCAGCGTTTTGGCCGGATTCATTAACGGCATAACCGTGGTCGGTTTGCGATTGGTACCGTTCATCGTAACGCTGGGAACCATGGGCATTTTTCGGGGCCTGGCAAAGGGATTGGCGCAAGAGAAAGACATTTACCCTCGCGAAGATACCTGGCTCACTCGCCTCATGGACCCCACGCTTACTTCACATGATCCTCATTGGCGCGCGTGGATTCTCCCTCCGGGGGTGTGGATTTTAATCATCGCCGCTATCGTGGCGGCGCTCGTCCTCCGGTATACCAAGCTTGGGCGGTATATTTTCGCCATCGGCTCCAATGAGGAGACAGCCCGCCTGTGTGGTGTGCCGGTTGGTCGTGTGAAGATTGTCACCTACACCCTGGGCGGACTTTTCACTGGACTGGCAGGTCTCATGCAGTTCTCGTTTATCGGGGGCATCGGACAGCCTACCTCGGCCATCGCCTACGAACTGTTCGTGATTGCCGCCGTGGTCATTGGCGGAGGAAGTTTGATGGGCGGCCAGGGCTCCATCTTGGGAAGTGTCATCGGAGCATTGATTATCACAATCCTTTATATGGGTGGTCAGCAGATGGGCTGGCCCAAATGGGTTCAGGAGACGGTTATCGGGATGATTATCATTGCGGCTGTGGTCATCGACCGGCTACGTCAGCAAGCAACCACCTGATGCGCTAAAAGAGTAAAAACCGTTCACGGCGTTTCACAGAAAAGACGCGATTTCAAAATACCTTGCCATAACCTGAATCGAGCGGAGACCTTGGTTAATGCCGTGGCAGCTTAACAGGACAGCACTTCACTGAGCCGCAGTATGTTTTGATGAATGGCCTTTGGCCATGCCCCTTACGAGCCATCCGGCCACCAACAGTCCAACACAGAATCCCAGTGCAAACATCAGGATGACGAGAGTCGCCACGCTGCTGGAAAACTCCCAGAAGAGAAAGCGTATTGCCATTGTGGCGGTGTTTTGCACGACGAAAATGACAACCAGCAGCGTAAGCAAAATCAGTAGAACCAGCTTAATTCTTGCGAACATTGGTGGAGCCTCCGCGAATGCCGTGGTTTCGTTCACCACCTTGTTCCTAGTGTACCACATCAGTCGGGGACGGGATAATCGACTGCCAAAAAGTATGTGCGGAACTTTGTAATTCGGAGTGCCGCAAATGAACAGCACAAGTCTATTTGTAGCGACGTGTCTGACCATCGCCCTGAGTTGGCAAAGTACCATTCTGGGCGGCGAAGTGGCTGCGAAGAAGGCTGGGAACTATCACAAACTCGTCGAGGCGTGCCCAGGACTCACCTGGTATCTTCCGCTGCAATCACTTGACGATGTCCTTGCCAGGGAGGGGCGTGTGCAGGGTGATCAGCCCCAGATTGTTCCCGGGCCTGATGAAGGTACGGCCTTACGTTTTTCCGGCACAACCACACTCATCTTTGGACCCACTCCTGATTTGGACACCGAGGAGGCCACCATCGAATTGTGGTTTCGACCCGAGTTTACGGCTCCCGCGCAGTTCAATCCCTGTTTGATTGCCAAACGGGAGTCGGGTGATCATCGTCAGACGCGCTGGAGCATCCACGTGCACGGAGATTATTCGGGCATCGATTTGTGGAACGGTCGAGAGGTGGCGTCCTATCAGCCGGCCACGGGGCCGTTAAAACCGGGCCAATGGTATCACCTGGTTGTTGTGAGTACCAAGGCGGGAACTACAGTTTACTTGAACGGCGTGCCCTGTTTGCCTCCGCGGCAGAATTGGCAGATCAATCGTTCGGAGAAAAATCGTTCGCTCAACATCGGCTCGTCACAACCGGCGGGAGCCGAGTTTTTTGTCGGCGTGATCTGTCACGTCGCCGTATACAGCAGGGCTCTCACCGAACAGGAAATTGCCGCCCACATGGATGCAATGGGCTTCCAAGCTATTCGGCTGGCTGAGCAGGCTAAATACGAAGAACGTCGTCGTGCGGAAGCAGAAGAGCAGGCGCGACTGGAAGAGGCTCGCGAAAAGCGTCGTCGTGAGCTGATGGAGGACCCTTCACTCTTTGCTCGGGGGGTACCCACGGTTTATGAAAAGGAACATCTGTCGGCCGTCGATCTGCCCGTTGGTGGCATTGGAGTCGGCGCCATCCACATGGACGGAGCCGCCAGACGGCACGCCTGGCAGATATTTGGACAGGTGGCCTACCGATTCGTTCCGCACAGCTTTTTTGCTGTACGGGTCAGTGGGGACAATCGCACGGTCGAAAGGATCCTGCAGACTATTCCCGAGGAAGGCCTTCCGCCTATGGCCGAGGTCCGACTGGTGGCTCGCTACCCCCTGGCCCGCTATGAATTTGTTGATCCAGAGATGCCAGCGCAGGTCGCTCTGGAGGCATTCAATCCCTTCATTCCAACCAACCTTCGCGATTCCGCAATTCCGTGTGCGGTCTATCGGATGACGGTCACGAATCCCACGAAGAACCGCCTTTCCGTGACTGTCCTCGCCAGTCAACTCAATGCCACCGGCTACCGTGGCGATGGAACCATCGAAGGCGTCCGTCACCCGAGTTTCGGGGGTAATGTCAATCGAGTAGTCCGCAAGGAAGGATCCACCTGGCTCATGATGGGGCAGAGTAAATCAGCGAACTCGGGCGACGGGCTGGTCTTGTTCATGAAGGGCGACCGAGTGCACGGAGTGCCCGCCTGGACAGATCTTGCACAACTTCGCGAATCGATCGCCAAGACCGCTGGACAACTCGACGCGAAGGAAGTCTCAGCGGGACCCTCCCCTGCTGGAGAGACCCTGAAAGGAGCCTTATGGCGTTCGTTCGATCTCGAGCCAGGCCAGACCCAAACGGTGACCTGTGTGCTGACTTGGTTCTTTTCAGACTTGCCAGCCGGCACCGGCAAATGGAGTTGCCGAGGCCGTCGCTACGAAGCCTGGTGGCACGGTGCGGAAGAAGTGGCTGCGGAACTGGACGCTCGTCTGCCGGAACTCGAAGCGGCCACCCGGCTTTATGCCGACTCCCTTTACGAAACGAATCTTCCTTACTGGTTTGTTGATCGGATCACCTCTCAAGTGGCGATTCTGCGAAGCCCCACAGTCTTCTGGTGCCGCGATGGCTATTTCGGCGGATGGGAAGGATGTAATCTTGATGCGGGATGCTGCCCAGGCAATTGCAACCATGTGTGGCACTATGCCCAGGCGCACGCCAGACTGTTCCCAGAGCTCGGACGGCTGATGCGGGAACAGGAGTTTCGTTTCCAGAAGGAAGACGGGGCCATTCCACACCGTCAGCCTGACGAGTTTCCCGCTTTTGACGGCCAGTGTGGCGCCGTTCTCAATTCGTATCGCGAACATCTGCTTTCTCGTGACTCGGAATGGCTGGCGAAGAATTGGACGTCGATCAAGAGGGCGATGGACTACATCATTCGACGTTGGGACTCCGACGAGGATGGCGTCCCCAGCGGGCCCCAGTGGAACACACTCGATGGGGAACTGGGGGGTGCTTCTTCGTGGTTGGGCAGCCTCTATTTGGCAGCTCTCGCGGCTGCGGAAAAAATGGCGCAACTGCAGGGAGAAAACGATGTGGCGGCACGCTACCACCGCATCCGTTTGTCCGGACAGGTTAAGCAAGACACAATGCTTTTCAATGGAAAGTATTACATTCAAATTCCCGATCCCGAACCCCATGAAGATTATGGCCAGGGTTGTGCCATCGATCAGGTCCTCGGTCAGTGGTGGGCGCATCAGTTGGATTTGGGCTGGGTGTATCCGTCTGAACACGTGCGGACCGCACTGGCCAGTCTGTTCCGCTACAATTTTCGCGGGCTCATGAAAGGTTTGCCGCAGAAACCAAGGAAATTTGTGGCCGATGAAGACGCCGGCATGCAAATGTTCACATGGCCCCCTGGGACCGAACCCCCGGAAAAGGTGATTCGCTATGCGAGTGAAGTGATGACCGGCTTTGAATACGCTGCGGCGGCAGCGATGATTCAGGCCGGATTGGTACGGGAAGGTTTCACCGTGGTGCGGGCAATCGCCCTGCGCTATGATGGCCGAAAAAGAGTTGGATTGACGCCGGGGAATTTCACAAGTTGGGGCTACTCCGGTAATCCATTTGGCGACGATGAATGCGGCAAGTTTTACGCCCGGGCGATGAGTTCCTGGTCGTTGCTGCTTGCGTGCCAGGGGTTTATCTATGATGGTCCCGCCCAGACCATCGGATTCTGTCCCACCTGGAAACCGGACGACCATGTCTCGTTTTTCACGGCAGCCGAGGGTTGGGGCGTCTTTTACCAAAAACGAGAACCCGGTCGGCAGGTGGACACCATCGAACTCCGCTTGGGCCAATTGCCATTGGCGAAGTTCATCACACTTCCAGATAACGCGCTTCCCAAGCACGGCGAGTGTCAAAAAGGCGGCGAATCGATTCCTGTACAAGTGGAGACTGACCAGGGGCGGGTGGTTTGCCGCCTTGCCCAGCCAATTGTTCTTCACGCCGGAGAAAAAGTAAGTTTTATTCTGACCTATTAGAACTCGAGCAACAGCACGCAATTCCGGGAGAAAAAACATGTACTCACCGCACAAACGAACTATGGCGTATTCTCGCGTTACATTGGTCCGCCGGCAAATTCGTGCGTTATTCGCGGCGACTCTGACGGGGGGCTTGCTGCTTGCCTTTTCGGCGACACTTTTCGCAGGTGAAGCGTCACAAGCTCAAAATGTCTCTTCCCAGGAGACCGTCATTCTGGAAGTGCTCCGGGAGCCCGCTTTGGGGCGGAATCTCCTCAATGAAACAGCTTGGCGGAGCTACGGGGAAGGTTTCGTCAGCAAAGACGGAACCTTCGTCTGTGATAACGGCGCCGATCCAAACGCCGTCCGCGGAGTCGTGCAAACGGTGGAACTCAACCAGACCACGCCTGCACCGCTTCTGGCCATCGCCGAAAGCGCGGCCGAAAACGTGGGCGGTTCGCGTGACAATGATTATTCCCTGTATTTGGATCTTCAATACGCGGATGGCACTCCATTGTGGGGACAGGCGGCGCCGTTTGATGTGGGAACTCACGGTTGGCAAGAAAAACGAGTGATTATTTTTCCCGAAAAACCGGTGAAACGGCTCTCCTTTTATCTCCTGTTCCGACGTCATTCCGGCACGGCGGCATTTCGGGCACCTCGACTCTATCAGTTGTCGCTCCCCCAGGGTGGATTCTTTGATGGAGTGCCGTGCACCTGGCATAAAAAGGGCTACTCTGGATTTATTATCCGGGATGTCAAAGCAGGAACGGACTTTTATGCGCTCCATCAATCGGCATTAGGAATTGAGTGCGAGCAAAAAGTAGAAAAACTAGGCCCGGGTGATTCAATTGACGTTCGTTTGAAATGGAGAGGATCGGGTGATAAGCTTCTCACCCTCAGCTATCTGTATTCTGTGTCCGGCAATGACCAATTGCCCGTTGTTTGGTATCCGGATCCGCGGCGAGAGGAAGCCATCTCGGGCATCGGTGAATACACCGTGGCCACCCGCACACGGGCTGGGGTGGCACATCGCCTCTCTCGGTGGCCTTTTGCAGCCATACGTAGCGGAGACACAGGCCATGCCATTGGAATTGATATGACGTTACCTGCTGTATTTCGGGTCGGCTACCACGCTGGCCTGCGATGTCTGTTTGTAAGTTATGACGTTGCACTCACTCCAGAAAAACGTGAAGCGCATTTGCGGCTTGTCAAATGGCAGTTTCCCGGCCAGATGGGATTTCGCGGAGCCCTTCAGTCGTATTATGAAATGTTTCCCGAAGTTTTTCGTGTGCGAATCCAGAAACAGGGTTTATGGATGCCGTTCGCCAAAATCTCGTCCGTAGAGGCTTGGGAAGATTTTGGTTTTCGCTTCAAGGAAGGCGATAACGAAACAGCGTGGGATGACGCCCATGGAATTCTCACGTTCCGATACACGGAACCGATGACCTGGTGGATGCCGATGGGATCAGAACTGCCACGAACCTATGAGGCGGCTGTGGCGGAGGCAGAGCGTCTTGCCAGCCTGGGACGGCCTCAGGCCCGAGCATGGCAGACCAGCAGCTTTCGGGATGAGTACGGACGAATTCCGGTGCGGCTGCTCGACACTCCATGGTGCAATGGAGCCGTTTGGAGCATGAACTCTCTGCCGCAAATCCCAGGGGAAATCACCGATTTCCGGCTGAAGTGGAACCCGGAGATTCGCGAGCGTCTCTACGGGCCAAATCGCAAAGCAGATCTGGATGGTGAATACATCGACTCCAGTGAAGGATATGTCACGGACGAGCTTGACTTTCGTCGGGATCATTTTGTTGGCGAACGCCCACTCACTTACGACGGCGATTCTCTGCAACCCGCGGTCTTTCGGGGATTGATCGTGTTCGAATACGTTCGCGCGATTGCTGAAGATGTGCATGGAATGGGAAAGTATATGATGGCCAATGGGACCCCGTCGCAGCTCTGCTGGCTGGTTCCATGGCTGGACGTGTTGGGAACAGAGACTGATTGGAATCGCAATGGAAAGTGGCAGCCCATGAGCGATGGCGAACTGCTGTATCGTCGGGCTCTCTGTGGAAAGAAGCCCTACTGTTTTCTCATGAACACGAACTTTGATCAGTTCGATTACCAACACGTGGAAAAATATATGGCGAGGTCGCTCGCGTATGGCATGTTTCCGAGTTTCTTCAGCCCGAATGCGTCCACCGGGCATTACTTCTCGCGCCCCGAGCTGTACAACCGAGATCGCCCCCTTTTCAAAAAATATGTGCCGCTTTGCAAACTCGTCGCCGAGGCAGGCTGGGAACCGATCACAAACGCGCGGTCTTCTCATCCACGGGTCTATGTGGAACGCTTCGGCAATCGGTATTTCACTGTGTTTAATGACACTTCAGAGAAAACAAGAGTGCTGGTCACTTTCGACCCTGACGTCGAGATCGGCCCGTCTATACGAGAACTCCTCCGGGGAACGGCCCATCCTGTTCAGAACCGTCAGGTGGAACTCACCCTGGAGGGAGAAGGAGTCGCGGTCCTGGATGTATTGCCTGGTCAAGCGAATTGACGCCGGATGCAGTGAGAAACGTGAAACAGCTTTCGCTTTTTTCCGGCCTCGAAGACACTTCCCCGGCGAAGCGTGTTCTGGTAGCCAAAGTTGTGTTTGAATCCGGCCCCGAGGGCGTTTTTGACTATCGGATTCCAAAAACGCTTGTGGGGAAGATCGCTGCCGGCCAGCGGATCCGCGTGCCTCTGGGAAAATCCAACCGCCCGGTGGTCGCGTACTGTCTCGAAATTTGCGAAGAGACGGACAGCCCCCAACTGAAAGACGTCGCGGGTCTTATCGATGAGGCTCCGCTTCTCACGCCCGCTCTGTTGCGACTGGCCCAGTGGATGGCGGAATATTACCTCTGTCCTTTGGGGACTGTTCTGGAAACCGTCATACCGGCCTGCGTGCGTAACCAGGCCGGCACACGCCTGGTTCCCCATTATCGCCTGGCTGGCCCCGTCGATGCATTTCCATCACTCACGGAGAAGCAGGCCAGGGTGGTGGCTGTTCTTTTGCAGGCATCCGAGCACCGGCTTCCGCGCGACGAACTCACCCGAAACGCTGGCTGTACCGCGGCCGTACTCGACAATCTTGTCAAACGTGGAATCCTGGTCAAGGAAATGGCAAGAGTTCGGCACAGCGAGCCGGTTGCCGCAACTCTTCCACGGCAAGACAGGTTAGTTCTCAACCAGCAGCAACGACAGGCGCTGGAAATCATCCTCGAAGCAGTGCGATGCGAGGAATATCGGGGTTTTCTTATATACGGCGTGACGGGCAGCGGCAAGACCGAAGTTTACATCCAGGCCATTGAGCACGTAGTGAAGCGGGGAAAGCAGGCCATTGTCCTTGTCCCCGAAATCAGTCTCACTCCGCAGACCGTTGAACGCTTCCGCAGCCGATTTGACCATGTCGCTGTTCTCCACAGTCATCTCACGGATGCCGAGCGGGCCGCCCAATGGGACTGGATCGCTTCCGGGCAGGTGCAGGTGGTCGTGGGTGCCCGAAGTGCCGTTTTTGCCCCTACGCCCAGGCTGGGGCTTATCGTGATGGATGAAGAGCATGAAACATCCTTTAAGCAGGAAGCCGCTCCCCGATATCACGCACGCGATGTGGCTCTCCACCGTGCCCAACTCGAACGCATTCCCCTCGTTCTGGGGTCGGCAACACCGTCGTTGGAAAGCTGGTATCGCGCCCAGCAAGGCGAGTTCATGCTGATTCGCTTGCCTGAGCGCATTGGTGGCCGAACGCTGCCGGCCGTCAAGCCAATCGATCTCCGTCAACCCAAGCACGGCCGGGTAAGCCGGGGTGTGATCACCCGACAACTTCACGCGGCTATCCACGAAGCCCTGGAAAACGGCGGGCAGGTGATTCTGCTGCTCAATCGCCGGGGGTTCGCAACGCATGTGCAGTGTTCGGCCTGCGGTTACGTGCTGATGTGCCCCGACTGCGAGATTGCCTTGACGCACCACCGGAGCTTCGGCAAAGTCCTGTGCCACTATTGCGGTCATGAGGCCCCTTCTCCAAAAACCTGCCCTGAATGCCAGTCGGTGGCAATCCGGTTTAGCGGAGTCGGGACGGAACGACTCGAGGCCGAGGTCAAGGCCCGGTTCCCTGAGGCCACATGCTTGCGGATGGACGCCGATTCAATGCGGAGCCGGGAGGCCTACGAGCGGGCATTCCGGCTCTTCCGCGAGGGCAAGATTCAAATCCTCTTGGGAACCCAGATGATTGCTAAAGGCCTGGACTTTCCTAACGTAACACTTGTGGGTGTGGTCAACGCCGACACGGCCCTCCACTTTCCAGACTTTCGTGCGGCGGAGCGTACGTTTCAATTGGTGACACAGGTGGCAGGCCGGACCGGTCGGGGACCGCATGGAGGTCTCGTGCTGGTTCAAACTTTCAGTCCCGAACATTCTGCCATCCAATCGGCGGTGCGGCACGACTTCGAGGGTTTTGCTGCGCAGGAACTGCCAATCCGAACGGCGTTCGGTTATCCGCCGATCACCAGGTTGGTTCGACTGGTCATCTCGGCTGAAAAAGAAGTGGAGGCAGCTGGCTGGGCGGAGCGAGTAGCCCGGGCGATCTTGGAGGCCCTCTCCCAAACAGGCCGTCCCGATGCCGTCCGACTGGTCGGTCCTGCGCCCGCTCCTCTCATGAAATTGCGGGGAAAATACCGTTATCATATTCAAATTCTGGGTAAAGACGAGAATCTCGTCCGCGCACTTGTCCGCTGTGGCCTTCAGTCGCTCGAGGACGCACGCCACGTGAGCTACGTCGTGGACGTGGACCCTGTGGATATGCTGTAAGGGGTGGCAAAATGACCTAAAAAGAGTGATCTAAAAGCGATTTATCATGGCCGACGTGTCGTCGAGAGCAAAAATTCTCGTGTTTTCTGTTTGTTGCGGATTGACTAAGATAAAAGCGTAGAATAGGTAAACCATGTTCCCTCTGTAGCAGCAATGGCCTCTTCCGTCAATTCACCGCGAATTCCTCAACGGCGTCTCAACAGGGCCCTCGTGGAAACCAGCCTCGAGGTCAAATGCCTTTTCTTGTTTGGCGTTTTCCTGGTGCTGGTCATTGCTGTGAGTGTGCTTCTATACTGGCGGGTCACGGGAGAGGTGGTCACCCGCCAGAACCCGGATACCGCTCGCCTGCTTGCCGATCAGGTGATGCTGACCAAGCATTACGCCGCCATGGAGCCAAACAAAGATTTTGTGGATTACTTGACAGAAGTGATCCGCAGTCGGACCCAACACGGATATCAATGGCGATTTGTCCAGCCGCCAGGTCGGCCCGTGCGCCCCTCCCAGGATGTGGGACCTCCCGCCGACGCAATGGAAGCCGAACTCGTGCAGCGATTCATGCAGATGTCACCGGAAGAACGCGCCCAGAGTGAGACGCCCCTGTACGCGGAACGCCTTGTTGATCAGGGGAGAACGTATCAATATTACCAACCGATCTGGGCGGAACAGTCCTGCGTGGCCTGCCATCTCGCACTGGAAGGAGCCGGATATAATCCTGCCGCCAATGTAGGGATGGGAAGTCCCCTGCGCGAAGGGGACCTTATGGCGGTGCTTCAGGTGACCATCCCCAACGGGCCCACCCAGGCGGCCATCATGAAGTACTGGAGCATGCTTCTCGCGGTGGCTATTGTCACGGCCTTTCTCGCAATGATCGCGTTCTATGTGACCATACGGTACGTGATCATCCGGCCGTTGCGGCATTTGCGGGCGGTCAGCGAAGCGATCACCCAAGGCAATACCGCTTTGCGTGCCCATATCCACACACGCGACGAATTTGAGCTGCTAGCCAATGCGTTCAATCGCATGCTCAGCCACCTTGTGGCCGTCCAGGATGAACTGCGGCAGGTAAACGCTGAGTTGGATGCCAAGCTGGACGAAGTGGCCCAGCTCAACATGCAGCTCTACGAGCTGAACAGAATTAAAAGCGATTTCATGGCCACCATGAGCCACGAACTGCGAACACCGCTCAATAGCATCCTGGGATTCAGCGAGGTGCTGGCCTCAATTGATTCACTGGACGAAAAGCAGCGCCGGTACGTCCAGAATATTCAAAAATCGGGGCGAATCCTCCTGGACATGATCAATAACGTTCTCGATTTGGCGAAGATGGAAGCCGGCCGAATGGAAATCACGCCTACCGAGTTTTCCATCGAGCAGGTTGTGCACGCCCAGTGTGATATGGCCCGGCCGCTCTCTGAAAAGAAAAACCTTCAGCTTACCGTGGACGTCCCTCCGAATCTTCCTCCCATGTTTCAGGACCAGAACCGGGTGGCACAAATCCTCAATAATCTTCTGTCCAACGCGATTAAGTTCACACCGGAAGGCGGCGCCGTTCGGGTTTCCGTTCGCCGGGATACCAACGGGGATCTGATTCTCCGCGTCGCAGACACCGGCGTCGGGATTGCCGAAGAAGATAAACAAATTATCTTTGAGAAATTTCGTCAGGGGCGGACGGCCATGCCCGATGGAGACCCGCTGAAGCGTGAATACCCCGGCTCCGGCTTGGGATTGAGCATTGTGAAAGAGTTGTGCCGTCTTTTGGGCGGTGAGGTCTCTGTGGAAAGTGAACTGGGAAGAGGGAGTGTCTTTACCGTCCGTCTGCCCTGGAGGCTTTCTCCCCAGCAACAAGAGGATTCTGGACTGGGGCTTCGGCTGTCCGATTTTGAGAAAATGCGATTCGATCGCGCCAGATCAGTTCGTCGCGCCCAATCAGCGCCCGCCGATAGTCGAGCGGGTTGAAAGAATCGCATAAAGCCGTCCGGTGCGTCGAGGTTGACTTCCAAGTCGTCGGAGTTCGCAGGTCGTCATGCGGCACCGCCCAATTGTTCGATGCGCCACGAGGGAGCAAGAGTTGATGTGCGCCAGTACGCGTGATGGGCAACTCGGTGGTCCGCAGATGTCATCCCATTCAACTCGCCCGTCATCGGTTCGTGAAGAAAAATGAGCACCCCGCGATCAGGCAAAACTCCCGCCCTGACTAACCGACTTCCGGAAGTTCTCCTGTTTACCGATGGTGCGTGCAGCGGCAATCCGGGTCCGGGAGGCTGGGCGTTTATCCTACGACATCCCGCGTCAGGGAAAGAGCTGATCAATTCGGGAGCAGAGGCCAGCACGACAAACAATCGAATGGAGTTGATGGCCGTCATCAAGGGCCTGGAGGCGCTCCGCAAACCCAGCCGTGTCCGTTTGATTTCCGACAGCGTTTATGTGGGAAAAGGACTTACGGAATGGCTGCCCAGATGGAAAGCCAAAGGTTGGAAACGTTCTGGAAACGAGGCCGTCAAGAACGAAGATCTTTGGCGGCGGCTCGATGAGCTTCTTTCCATTCATGAAGTGGAGTTTCAGCACATTCCAGGCCACACGGGCCACAAGGAAAACGAGTTGTGCGACCGCCTGGCAGTCCAGGCCTATCAAGGGCTTGTTCAATCGCAGAAAGGCACGGCAGGAGCCAGCCAACCCAGTTGCCCCGGCTGAGTGTTCTGGTCGGGCAACGATCACCAAGGGGGCGCAACGTCGTAACTGAACGTCGGTTAACCCACGTCAGCCAGGGCCATACTCTTGCCGTATCGGGCCAGCACCAGGCGGCGCAAGCGGCAATGCTCGGGGCGGGCCAGGCCTGGGTCCCCTGCTATCAATTCCCAGGCGTCCTGACGAGCCAGTTCCACAACCTCTCGATCGCGAACTAGGTCTGCGATGCGAAACGGCGGCAGCCCGTGTTGCCGCGTGCCCAGAATTTCTCCAGGTCCCCGCAGGAGAAAGTCGATTTCCGCCAGTTCAAACCCGTTGGCCGTGCGACAGAACGCTTCCAATCGCTGTTTAGTCTCGGGGGCTGTGGAATCCGAGAACACGCAGCAGTAGCCTGGCACTGGCCCGCGGCTTACCCTTCCCCGCAGTTGATGGAGTTGGGCCAGGCCGAATCGCTCACCGTTCTCAATCGTCATCAGCGTCGCGTTAGGGACGTCGATGCCGACTTCGATTACAGCGGTAGAAACCAGCACGTCGATCTCACCGCGTCGAAAGCGAGCCATCACCTCCTCTTTTTCTTCACTGCTCATCCGGCCATGAATGGCCGCCAGCCGAAATCCCGCCAGTTCTCCCTGATTGAGTTCGCGAAACGTCCCCTCGACGCTTTTCACTTCAGCCTCTTCATCTTCCTCCACAAGGGGCACAACCACATATCCCTGCCGTCCCTCCTGCAATTTGCGGCGAAAGAACGCCCACCACTGGCCCCGTTGTTCGGAGTTGGCAAGAAATGTTCGCACTGGCTTCCGGCCCGGCGGGGCCTCATCCAGAACGGTCACGTCCAGATCTCCAAAAAGAGTCATCGCGATCGTGCGGGGAATTGGTGTGGCAGTCATCACAAGGTAGTGGGGTTCTTCCCCCGCCCCCTTCAGAGCGGCACGCTGCCGAACCCCAAATTTGTGCTGTTCATCAATCACGACAAGGCCCAGCCGATGAAACTTGACTTCATCCTGAATAATGGCCTGAGTTCCCACCACCAAGTCGAGAGCCCCCTCGGCAATTCGTTCGAGAATGCTGGTCCTCTCCGCAGGGGGCAATCCGCCTACGAGAAGTGCCCGGCGAACACGGCTGGCAGCCAGCAATTCGTCGATGGTCTGGAAGTGCTGACGGGCTAGAATTTCCGTCGGGGCCATGAGCACCGCCTGATATCCGCACGCCACTGCCAGTAACATCGCATAAAGCGCCACGACTGTCTTGCCGCTTCCCACATCACCCTGCAGAAGTCGGTTCATGGGGACGGGCCGCGCCATATCAGCGGCAATTTCCGCCACGGCACGATCCTGGGCCTTTGTGAGGGGAAATTTAAACAGCCGGCGAATGCGAGCGTCGATCTTGGGAGTTAGCTGCAGAACAGGTGCCTTTTTCAAAGTGATCTGCTGATACCGCTTTATGCCCAGGGCCAATTGGAGAATCAACAACTCCTCATAAATGAATCGTCGTCGCGCCTCCTCCAGGCGGTTTCGATCGGTCGGAAAGTGGATCTGCTCGACAGCCTCCTGGATCGGTAACAGGTGTCGCTTGGCAAGCAGTTGAGGGGGCAAGGCCTCTTCCAGATAGGATGTATAGGTAGCCACGGCATGTTCCATGATCCGTCGCATCTGCCACTGGGCGAGCCCTTCTGTCAGCGGATACACCGGCAGAGGAGCAACCTGCGGTCGTTCCGCTTCCCCAAGTACAATCACCCGAGGATGAGCTATTTCCCAGAACAGGCCATTTCGACGCGGGCGGCCAGAGAGCATCACCCGCTGTCCTACGCGAAACAGATCACGCCGATAGGGCTGTTGAAACCATAGCGCACGGACATAACCGTCCTCACAGGCCACCGCCATTCCTACAACGGTTTGCCCACTGCGGCTCACATGGCTGTCAATGTCTTCAATAACTCCGATGACCGACTGGAGTTTGCCCTCTTCCAGCTCCGCTACTCTGCGGATGTCACTAATATCCTCGTAGCTGCGTGGGAAGAAAAAGAGCAGATCGGCCACCGTCTCCACGCCCAGCCGTCGCAAAAGTTCAGCCCGGTGTGGGCCGACCCCTTTGACATATTGCACCGGCTGGTGGAGGGGACTCTCCTCTGCCGGGGACGATGACCGGCGAACGCTGGGCTGTTCATTTCCCATGCGATTGACTATCTTCCGCAATCTCCCATTCGGTCGGGCTGACCCTCCGCACACGGCGATACAGACTATCGCGTTCGACAGGTTCTCGTCCAGCTTCCCGGATCAGTCCGCACAGTTCCCCTACACTGAGAGCCTCTGGCGATTCCGCCCCCGCATCGTGATAGATCGTCTCGTACCGCACAGTCCCGTCGAGGTCGTTCGCCCCATAAGCGAGCGCCGTCTGGGCCAGTCCAACCCCCAACGCAATCCAGTACGCCTTAATGTGCGGGAAATTATCCAGAAAGAGCCTTGCCACCGCAAGGGTCCGCAAACAGTCGAAGGCAGAGGGTTTGGGGAGATGACTGAGGGCCGTCCCCTGAGGATGAAACGGAAGAGGGATGAAAACCTGGAACCCCCCTGTTTCGTCCTGTAGTTCCCGCAACCGCAACATATGATCGACGCGGTGCTCGGGTGCCTCAATATGGCCAAACAGCATTGTCGCGTTGGTCTTCAGTCCCATCCGGTGGGCTATTCGATGGACGTTCAGCCAAGTTTCGCCATCGGCTTTGCCGGCGGAAATTTTCTGACGGACCTGGGGATGGAAAATCTCCGCACCGCCGCCGGGAAGACTTCCCAAACCTGCCTCGAGAAGGCGTTCCAAGACCTTTTCAACAGACAATCCAGAAATTCGACAGAACCAGGCGATCTCCACCGCGGTCCAGGCTTTGAGGTGAAGTCGCGGGAAATGGCTGTGAATGAGATGCAGAATTTCCACGTACCATTCAAACGGCTTGTCGCCCGGCAAGCCACCCACGATGTGGATTTCAGTGCAGCCCGATCGATCGGCTTCCTCCGCACGCTTGAGAATTTGATCTTCCGTCATGTAGTAGGCGTCGGGTTCTTTTCCCGTTCGATAGAATGCACATAATTTGCAGCGATAAACGCAAACATTCGTGGGATTGAGATGCATATTCAGATTATAAAAAACATTTCGTCCGTGCCGCCTCAGGCATACTTCCTCGGCAAGTCGGCCTAGCTCATGAAGCGGGACCTCCGGCTGAAATAGGAACACCCCATCTTCAAAGGACAATCGCTTGCCCGTTGATACCTTGCTCTGGATTTCCTCCAATCTCTTTCGAATGGAAGAAGGTGTGGTGAGGGTTGCGATGCTCATGGCCAGATTTCCATATTAAAATGCACAAAGTGTTGTCACAGGATCCAAATATCGCAGACGCCGACGGCAAACAGTCCCAAACTGACGACTGCGTTCACATGGAAAAAGGCCTCATTGACGCGGCTGAGGTCCGTCGGGCGCACGATCAGATGCTCATAAATCAACAGTCCCGCGATCCCAATGATACCTGCATAATACGCAGTTCCTAATCGGGAATAAACTAACGGTAAACAGGACAGCACAATCACCATCCCTGCATGAAGAATCGCCGCACACCGCAGGGCCATGGGCACTCCCAGCCATGCCGGCAGGCTTTTTAGCCCGGCCTGACAATCAAACTCATAATCCTGACATGCATAAATCATATCGAACCCCGCTACCCAAAGAATGACTGCCCCGGCAAGCACAAAAGGAGGCCAGGCGAAGTTTCCCGTGATCGCCACCCAGGCCGCCACCGGGGCCAGGGCGAGGGCTGTCCCGAGCCAAAAATGAGAGAGCCAGGTGAATCGTTTGGCGTAGCTGTATCCCAGGAGAAACAGTAAAACCGGCCCTGCTCCCAAAACCGGCCAGATGTTCGGGAGAAACAACAGAGTCGAAACAACGAACCCCAAGCCACAGATTACAGTGAACAAGACCACCTGGGATACCGTGAGAATCCCCCGCGGCAGGTGCCTCATTGCCGTCCGCGGATTCCGGGCATCAATTTCCCGATCCACCAGGCGATTGAACGCCATCGCTGTGCTTCTGGCAAACACCATGCAAAGGAGAAATCCTGCCAGATCGCGGAGTCGAAAAGGTGTCTCTGCCCAGGCCATGGCTGCCGAAAGCGCTGCGAATGGCAGCGCAAAAAGCGTATGGCTGAACCGGATCAGTTCAAGGTAATGACGAATGGTGATGAAAACTCCTGGGAGTTTACGCTCCATGCCGAATTCTGCCGATTGCAGGACCTTCTTTCCTTCCGCGACAGTTGGAGGTCATCAGACCGCACGCAATACCAAGTCGCTGATTTCACCCCGTCAACCTTACGTTCCCCACCGACGAATCAGTTCATTTTCAATACCAAGCTGGTCGATAATTCGGGCCACGATAAAATCGACCAAGTCCCGTACCGTCACCACCCCGTGATAAAAAGCGGGCATCGCCGGGAGGACCACAGCACCAGCTTCGGCCGCCAGCGCCATATTTCGTAGATGAATGAGTGACAAGGGGGTCTCGCGCGGGACCAAGATGAGCTTACGTCGTTCTTTAAGGTGCACTTCAGCGGCGCGGTGGATCAGGTTAGTACCTCCCCCATGGACGATCGTGCTCAGGGTGCTCATGGAGCAGGGACAGATTACCATTCCATGTGTGGGAAATGACCCGCTCGCAATAGGGGCTGTCAAGCGTTTATAGTGATAGTACGTCAGTTGCCCTGGTTCGCCCACCGGGGTCGCCAGAACATGACTCGACTCCCCGGTAATTCCGGCAATCGCACGCATGACCTTTAATTTGGGGTCTTCGGCTCTTTCTGCATTGTCGAGCAACAACATCCCCGGGGCAAAGTTTTCCAAGTCCACGGAAAGATCGAGTTCCTCCTTGAGCACCGTCCGTCCAGCGCGACTGATGGTCAGGTGCACGTCGCAGGCGGCCGCCAGAAGAACTTCGATCAGCCTGACCGCATACGTCACCCCGCTTGCACCGGTAATGGCGACAACAATTTGTCGTTTCATTTGGTCCCCACGTAGAGTGTTGCCACACCGAAGGTAAACGAACGATACCACAGATGTTTTAATCCCGCGGCTTCCATCTCGCGCAAAAGGGAGTTGCCCTGCGGAAATTCAAGAACACTCGCGGGAAGATAGCCGTAGGCTTCGTGCCGATTGGGTGCCAGCCATTGTCCTATCCGTGGAAGGACGTATTGGAAATAATAGCGGTAGAACTTCCCAAACACGGGGGCACGGGGGAGTGTGAACTCCAGAACGGCCACCTGCCCTTCCGGACGGCACACCCGATACATTTCCGCAAGACCTCGTCGCATGTCGGCCATATTGCGTAAACCAAACGCAACCGCCACTGTGGCAAATTGATCCTCTGGAAAGGGCAAGGTTAAGCCGTCACCCTCAATAAACCATATTTTTGCCCCTTTTTTCTGAGCTTTCTTTTGCGCCAGTCGCAACATGGAACGACAGAAGTCAATCCCTACCAACGGCACCTGGTGTCGGACCACGCGAAAAAACTCGAGGATCAGGTCTCCGGTACCACAACACACATCGAGTACAGGCCCCCGTCCAAGGCCTGTCAAAAGCTGCGCCACCTTGCGCCGCCAGAGCACATCCTGACCACAGGAGAGGAAATGGTTGAGGAAATCGTACCGGGGGGATATCTCGGCGAACATTTCGCGGATCCGATCCGCTTGCTTGTCCACCTTCACCCCACGACCATCCTGCACCTCTAACGACACTCCACCCATCGATCGCTCTCTTTATTTTCCAAACTACCGGTCAGCCACAGGCGAATGGATGCGTCTCCCCAAAGTCGTACCTTAAGAAGCCGCAACTCGTCCGTAAGGCCACTTGGCATGGTCATTTTCACGGATGTCCTTCTGGATTTCCCTGCATCTTATGGGTTACGGTTTAGCCGGTCGCGCCGTTCGCCAATGGCCGATACGTTGCCGATACGTTATTGTATCCCCCAGGTAAAATAACGTTATCGGCAAGACGGTGCGCTGGAACGGACATGCCCAGTTTGCCCCGCCAGCAAACTGCACCGATCCAGTCTTGTTCGGTGTCCAATTTTTCCGTATTGTGTAGCCAAACGTTCCGCACGCCCATGGATAGGACCCAATCCGGAGGATCCTACGGGCGGTCGTGCGTTAATGACATCGCTGTGTGTACCACGGCTTAACCAGGCCCGGAACACGTTTCGCTGCGCTCGCGCACTCATACCTTTACCTTAAGCCATGATTCCGCGCATTAATGTTTACGCCTTGCCAGATCTTGTGGAACCGGAGGAGCTCGCCTCGGGCACCGTGGTGGTCATCGATATTCTTCGGGCGACCACAACGATTGTGCATGCCATTGCCGCCGGAGCCACCGCCGTCGTTCCGTGCGGCACGGTTGAAGAAGCTGAGCGGCTCGCGGAAATGCTGCGTCAAACCGATCCCGACGCCCATGTCTTACTGGCGGGAGAAAGGGAGTGCCTGCCCATCCCAGGGTTCGACCTGGGTAATTCACCGACGGAATTTCAACCTGATCGGGTCTTTCGCTCTGTGGTCATCATGACCACCACAAACGGAACACAGGCCTTTCGTCGCTGTCGTAAGGCTTCCAAGGTCATCGCAGGGGCCTTCGTCAACGCATCGCGGGTGCTGCAAGAGTTGTTTGAAGAAACCTCGGCTATTCACCTGTTGTGCGCGGGAGCCGACGGCGAAGTAACCCGCGACGACGTGCTCTTCGCAGGTTATCTGGTGGACCGCCTGGAACGTCGCAGTGGACTCCGATATGAGATGAACGCCCAGGCCTTGACCGCTCGGGAGAATTGGCAGGCGAGTTTCGTGGAACCGTACGTGTCGGGAGCTGAGCCTCTGCCTCCGGAACTTCTCGCCAGTCAACTTCGTCGCAGCCGGGCAGGAGAGAAGCTCGTCGCTGCGGGGATGGAACACGACATCCTGGAGGCTGCACGGGTGGATAGATTTTCTTGTCTTCCCGTATTTGACCCCGCTTCGGGAATTATCGTGGGTCACTGATCTCCACGGGGCGTGGCGGAATCAGTCAGACAGCTTGGCAGAAGGCAGCTGGTGATCTTCTTCCGAGAACTGGTCAGCGGAACCCTGATTCGCACTGCGGCCCAATATCACAAGGCAGATGTCGTCGGTCTGTGCCCGTGGACCCACAAAACGGTGAACGGCATTGACCAAAGCATTTCCGATTTCCGTGACTGGACCCGATGTCTGTCGAATGACCTCCAGCAAGCGATCCTGGCCGAAGCTCTCGCCAAATTCATTGAGGGCATCGAGCATGCCATCCGTGTAAAGGACGAGAACATCCCCGGGTTCGAATACTCCAGTTTCAGCGACATATTCTCCATTTTTTGGATCCCCAATGGGCAATCCGGCGTTGGTCTCACCAAGAATCTCAATTCTTCCGTCGGCCCTCCGAAGGATTGCCGGATAATGGCCCGCGTTGACAAGCCAAAATCGGTGTGTGATCGGATCGAGAATGGCCAAAATCATTGTGATAAAGCGATCTTCCCACCGCTCGCTGCAGAAAATGTTGTTGAGACGTTTCAGGGCCGCCTGGGGACTTCCCTCGCTCACCAAGCAATACCGCATTTCGGCCGAGAGTTTCGCCATGAGCAAAGCCGCTGCAATCCCTTTTCCGGAAACATCGGCCAGGACAATCGCGAGTCGCTTGGCGGGAAGGGATACGTAATCAAAGTAATCGCCACCAATTTCATGCGCAGGGTCATAATGGTCAAAGAACTCATAATTATCAATTTTGGGAGGCGAGGACGGCAAAAATCCTTGCTGAACCTGGTGAGCAAGCGCGAGTTCCCGCCGGAGCAACTCTTCCCGCACGGAAACCTCATGCAGGATGGCGTTCTCGACAACAACCGCCACCAGGCTGGCGACACTCACGAGAACCTCTAAATCTTCCTGTGTGAAGCGCGCCCTCCTTTGGCGTGTGTCCATTTGGATCACTCCCAGGACAGTACCGTCACTGCCAATGAGAGGAACGCACATCACCGAGTGAATGGGAAAATCCGCAATACTCTGGCTGAGGTCGAAACGCGAATCGGTGGCCACATCAGCCGACAGGACAGCCTGCTTGCTCTGCACGACGGCATTGACAATCGTCTTGCTGATTCGCAGATTCTCCTGATCCTCTGGTCGTCGTGAACGAACCGCTCGCGGAATCAACTTTCCGGTGCTCTGGTCTCGCAGAATGACGAAGCCGCGATCCGCCTGGGTAAAAACATTGAGGAGGCTCTGCAAAACTTTGTCCAGAACCTGCTCCAACCCGATCGCCTTCCCCAAGTTCTGACTGATTTCCATAAGTGCTCGCAATTTCGCCTCGGGGTTCACCTGGAGGCGATTTGTCGGGGAGGTGGCGTCCAGCCGGGACATAATGGTGGACCCCGTCCGAAAACGCTCTTCGTCTTCCACCCACGCGGCCTCTGTGAGAGTGCTCTGTCCTCCCTCGCCGGTACTCGAGGGAGCGTCATGAAACACAAAGACAAGGTCACAAATGCGGATTCTGTCCCCATGTCGGAGAGGCCGGCGCCCGTGGAGCCTCTGCTCGTTAAGGAAGGTCCCGTTGCGACTGTTCAGATCCTCCACAAAATAGCCGGTGGGGGTCCTCACGATTTGCGCGTGCTGTCGGCTTACAGCACCAATGTCTAGGACAATATTGCAGTGCGGATGCCGTCCCAGAACGACGCAATCAGCATCGATGGGAAAAACGCGCCCCCGGTCGGGACCTTCAATTTGACGCAATTCAGCCATAGTCAAATACCTTGTAGGAATCGGACAAGCCTCACTCCGGGGGTTTATTATCCCCGAAGACGGGCTTTTCTACCAGAATGGCAATCTGCTGTCGATTGATGAGCCAGCCAAACTCGGGGCTTGGCCGGCACAGCCCCCTTGCCGCTCGGCAGTCGGACCAACCCCACCCCTTCACGGTGAAATAACTATTTTCTTTACTTCAATTGGCTCGACGAGAGCCGATAGTACCGCAGCCGAGCTTGCCTCGGCTCGTGGGGTCACCACATCTCCTGCCGTCCCGGTACCTCCCTTGCCTGCCGGCCTTGCGTTTTGGCAGAATCGGGATTAAAAACCGATTTTCCCGCTGTGTTGGACATGGTTCCCGGAATGTGTCGCACACAGATCGCGGTTTGAGAAGGAGTGTCTGCCATCGCTCGTTCAGATGCCGCCTACCAACGATGCATATTTCCTCAATGTGCAGCCACCTTTGCCGTGGACGAAACACATATTGCTTGTCCAAAGTGCGGCGGGCTGCTGGAAGTGGCCTATGATTGGGATAGACTGCCGCTTCCCACGGCCCTGCGAGATTTTGAAGAGCATTGGTGCCGACGTGCAGATCCCCATTCCTTCAGCGGCGTCTGGCGGTTCCACGCCCTTTTGCCTTTTGCCCCCCGCGAAATGTGCGTGACCATCGGCGAGGGGCAGACTCTGCTGCAAAGATCAGATCCGGTGGCTGAATATGTGGGACTTCGGCCGGGATCTCTCTTCCTCCAATATGAGGGGCTCAATCCCTCGGGAAGTTTCAAAGACAACGGAATGGCCGCCGCATTCACTCATGCCCGATTGGTCGGGGCCACCCGCGCAGCGTGCGCTTCGACCGGAAACACCAGCGCGTCACTGGCGCTCTACTGTTCTGTGACGCGCCTGATGCGAGCCATCATTTTCATTGGCTCCGGAAAAATTGCCTATGGAAAGTTGGCGCAGGCTCTCGACTATGGGGCGCTCACGGTTCAAATCGCCGGAGATTTCGACGACGCGATGAAGCGAGTCCAAGAGGTGAGCCGCTCGCTGGGAATCTATCTCGTCAACAGTGTCAATCCATTTCGGCTGGAAGGGCAGAAGACGATCATGCTCCGGGTGCTGGAAGCCCTTCGCTGGGAGGTTCCCGACTGGATTGTCGTCCCCGGCGGCAACCTGGGAAACAGCAGCGCCTTTGGCAAGGCTTTTCGCGAATTGCGGGATCTCGGGCTGATCAAAAAGGTGCCTCGACTGGCAGTCATTAATGCCGTTGGTGCCAACACCCTTTACCGCCTCTACGAATGTGAGGGCCTCCGCTGGAACGGGGGCCGGGTCGATGGAGAGAAGCTTTCCCAGTTTTACGGAGAAATGGATCGCGAGGGACGCCGGGCTTCGACCATTGCCAGCGCCATTGAAATCAATCGACCCGTCAACCTCTGGAAATGTTTACAGGCCTTGGAAGTCTGTCAGGGAGTCGTTCGCGAGGTAACGGATCAGGAAATCCTGGATGCCAAGGCCCAGGTTGGTGCCGGTGGTCTGGGCTGTGAGCCGGCCAGCGCTGCAAGCGTGGCAGGTGCCAAAAGACTAGTTAGCGAGGGGGTTATCACGAAAGACGAGCTGGTCGTCTGCATCCTCACCGGACATCAGTTGAAGGATCCAACCGCGACAGTTGCCTATCACACCACGGATCAGCAAATGTTTAACGAGGTGCTCGGTAAACGAGGGGTCCGTAGAGCCACCTTCGCCAATCGCGCGGTGACGGTGGCCAATGATTTGAACGAAATCATCAAGGCCATTCATCTGTACGGGTGAACCTATCGCAAAAGCAAACGAAAAGCGAGTTCGCGCGAACATACCTGTTTTCTGTAGTTTATTGCATTCTGGTTTTGCAGAGTGAGCGCTGAGTTGCAGGGAGAACTTTCAGAGATCTCACAGGCCTGTACGGGAAAACGGGTTGCTCAACAGAGTTTCGTGAGGAGTTTCTAGAACCGCGAAGGGAAGATTATGGAGAAGATACGTGTTGTCGTCTCAGGGGCGGCCGGTCGGATGGGACAACGGGTGATTACTCTCGCCGCGGAGGAGCCCGATCTCGCCATTGTTGGGGCTCTGGAAGCTCCCAATCATCCCAAACTGGGACAAGACGCGGGAGTTGTAGCGGGGCGTGAGCCTCTAGGCGTTCCGCTGTCAGCGGAATTTCAAGGGAAGGCGGACGTGTTGATTGATTTTTCCCACGTCAGTGGGTTTGACAGTGTCGTCAGGACATGTCGCAACAACCGTCTCGCTCTTGTCTTTGCCACCACGGGAATCACACCCGAGCAAGAGCGCGCCCTTGTAGAGCTGGCGGAATTTGTACCGGTCATTCGTTCCCCAAATATGAGCCTCGCGGTCAACGTCGCGATGAAGCTGTGCCAGATGGCTGCCGAGGCTCTCAAAGACAAGGATGCGGACGTCGAGATCATTGAACGCCACCATCGCTTTAAGGAAGATGCCCCAAGTGGGACCGCGCTACAGTTCGGGAATTTGATCTCTCAAATCATGGGCCAAATTGTCCATCGTCATGGACGCCAGGGACGTCCGGGCCGGAGACCGCACGAGGAAATCGGCTACCACGCTGTGCGAGTGGGAGACAACCCGGGGGAGCACACGATTATCTTCGGTTTGCTTGGCGAAACGCTGGAAATCACGGTGCGCGCAACCAACAGGGATGCGTACGCCAAGGGAGCCCTGGCCGCTGCCCGGTTCGTGGTCAAACAGCCGCCAGGGCTTTACGGAATGCGAGACGTACTTGGGCTCTGACGTCCCTTGGTAGTCCGTTATTTGTTGTATGTTCATCGACGACGGTTCGCGGGGAATTCCCAGAGTATGCGGACCGCGATTGCCATCACAAGGGAAAAACAGCCTCTCGACCGGACGTCCGACCCTGCCGAGGGAGACAGCACAAGACAATCTTCCGATTGTGCCAGCACAACTTTGTCATCCCGGAGTCTTTATGGATTTTGAAGCGCTTTTTGTCACCAAGTCGAGCGACGGGCAGACTTGTATATCCATTGGACGGGCACAATCCTCACAACTTCCGCCGGGAGAAGTGGTAATTCGGGTGGCCTATTCGTCGCTCAATTACAAGGATGCACTTGCCGCCCGAGGCCATCCGGGCATTGTCAAGAAATTCCCACACGTGCCCGGAATTGATGTTGCTGGAGCCGTGGAGGAGAGCGGGGTCTACGAGTTTGTGCCGGGTGACCCGGTGATCGTTACCGGATACGAATTGGGAGCGGAGCGGTGGGGCGGCTACGCGGAGTTCGTCCGCGTCCCCGCCGATTGGGTACTTCCGCTGCCGAAAGGTTTGGACTTCGTCGACGCCATGACACTGGGGACGGCAGGCCTTACAGCAGGTCTCTGCGTGGATGCTCTTCTCAGCCATGGCATCAGCACGGAAAAAGGACAGATTGTCGTTTCGGGGGCATCAGGGGGAGTCGGGTCAATTGCTGTGGCGATTTTAGGCAAGCTGGGATTTGACGTCGTTGCCGTGACGGGAAAGGCCCATGCCCATGAGTTGTTACGCGAACTCGGAGCCGGGTCCGTTGTGGGCCGCGAGGCTGTGCTGGCCGATCCTGAAAAACCCCTGCTATCCGGTCGCTGGGCCGGCGGGGTGGATACTGTAGGGGGCGACATGCTCTCCAGTATTCTCCGCGCCACGAAACATTCTGGTTGCGTGGCTGCATGTGGTCTGGCGGGTGGTGCTCACCTCCGAATGACGGTCTATCCATTCATCCTGCGTGGTGTTACGCTTGCGGGAATCGATGCAGCCTGGCAACCCCTGGCAAAAAAGGCGGCCATTTGGGAAAGGTTTGCCGGACCCTGGCGAATCGAAAAGCTTGATCGACTCCGGACGATGGTCCCGCTCAAAGACTTGCCGATGTGGTTCGACCGAATTCTTAATGGGGAAGTGATGGGACGAATCGTCGTTGAGGTTGGCGGATCCCGCGTGCCGCTCAAGCGATAAATCCATGTGTCGCTCCGGCACCCGTCACCGTCACTCCCGCGCGCAATTTAAAGCTGTCAACTGCCCAAAACGTACCCACGACCGAACCGTGCTCCGTTCCTGGACGGTTTGACCTAACAGTGGTTCCCGGCCTATGAATGATCCTGCCTCTTTTCCCCGCTCACCTTCCTGAGAACTTTCCCTACCACCGCGATAATCGGCGTAATACGGTAAGATGGGGCCTAACAATCAAGGAAGAAAACACGACGATTTTGTCCCACTTTTCATCCGTTGCTGCCGTACAAAGCAGCCTTAAACCGAGCACCGGTTTCCCTTTCTTCGCGAATCCACGCGGAAACTTCCGCAACAACCTTGTCCAGGGGCATGAGCTGCGGGGCCTTCTCCCAACGCCATTTCACCTCGACATTTCCCTGCGCGAGACCTCGCTCACCCACCACCACGCGCATCGGAAATCCGATGAGATCGACATCTTTAAACTTGACCCCGGCCCTGACATCCCGGTCATCCAGAATGACCTCGATATTCTCTTTTTGGAAGGCATTATAAAGCTGGAATGCCGCTTCGCGCGATTTTTCATCGGCCACATTCACAGGCACAATGACCACCTCGTAGGGTGCCAGTGCCACCGGCCAGATGATACCGTTTTCATCGTGAGTAGTCTCGATGAGAGCTGCGAGAATGCGATTAATGCCGATACCGTAGCAGCCCATTATAATCGGCTTAAGTTGCTCGCTGGGATCGAGAAAGCGGGCGGAGAGAGCTTCTGAGTATTTCGTCCCCAGCTTGAATACGTGACCCACCTCGATGGCCGGCCTGAGCCGAAGGATCCCGCTGCACCGGGGGCAGGGGTCGTTATCCTGGGCACAACGAAGGTCCGCGAAACGCTCAACGTTGAAATCCCGTCCAAGATTGACCCCCTTCAGGTGGGTGTCAGCTTCATTCGCCCCCGTGATCGCGTTGCGCATGAACTGAATATCATAATCCGCGATAATCGTGAGCTTTTCCTTAAGTCCTACAGGACCTGCGAATCCCACCGGTGCGCCGGTGACACGTTCGATGGTCGCCGGATCCGCGAGCTGGATCTCCTTTGCCCGCAAAGCACGACGGATTTTATTCTCATTCGCCTCGTGGTCTCCGCGGATGAGCACGGCTACGGGTTGACCATCAGCCAAATAAATGAGTGTCTTGATCAAATCCTCGGGACGACAGTTCAAAAACCGGCTGACCTGATCAATCGAGCTGGCACCGGGAGTTGGAACTCGTTCTAAAGGAGCCGGTTCCGTTACAGCAGGCTGCTCCGGTCTTCGCGGACCGATCTCGGCACGTTCCAGATTCGCGGCGTAACCGCACGCAGCGCAGTGGACAATCTTGTCCTCACCGTTATTGGCTGGCACCATGAATTCATGACTGGCTTCCCCTCCGATGGGACCACTTTCGGCCTCCACCGGAATGTACGCCAGGCAACACCGGTCAAAAATACGACAATAGGCGCGATACATCGCCTCGTAACTGCGGTTGAGGCCTTCCAGTGAAGTGTCGAAACTGTAGGCGTCTTTCATGAGGAACTCGCTGGTCCGCAGAACACCGAAACGCGGTCGCTCCTCGTTGCGGAATTTCGGAGAGATTTGATAGAGCGTGATGGGGAGCTGGCGGTAGCTCGAAATATGGTGGGCCACTAAATCGGTGACAATTTCTTCGTGGGTCGGCCCCAGCACGGAATTCACCTTCCGGTTTTGCCGTTTCAACTCAACCCGAATGAGAACGTCTCCAAAGGCCTTGTCGCGGCCGGTTCGTTCCCAGAGAGACAGGGGACTCAAACTCGGCATGAGCAACTCCACGGCCCCCGCTGCGTCCATTTCTTCACGAACGATTCGCTCGGCCTTCCGCAGCGCACGCAGTCCCAGTGGCAGGTAAGTGTAGGCACCAGCCATGACCTGATTGATGAGTCCCGCCCGTAACATGAGCACATGGCTGGGAATTTCAGCGCCCTCGGGGATTTCCTTCAGTGTTGGGATGAAAGTCTTGGACCACAACATGCCACAATCGCCTTCGGTTAAAGTTTTCAAATGAAGTATCGAAAAATCGTGATCATTTTCTTAGACGCAGCAGTTTTGCAACTGCCTTTTTGCCTGGCCTAAGTTCGGTCGTAAACACCTCCACAACCAAACTCAGGAATTGTTGGTACTTTTCGATCGCTCCCCCTTCGCGGCGAGTCTTAAGAAAATGTGATTTTAGACCAGTGGCGGATGTTCGTACAAGGTCACGGCTGCGCCATGCCCGTTCTCAGAAAATCCATACCATGCCATGGGCACCACGTGGTGTGGGGGCAATTCATGAATTGCCCTTACCGTTGAAACAGCAACTGAACCAAGCAGTTGGAGCCACTCAGTCAAATGGATAATCCAAGCGTTGGAACGTGACCTGACAAGCGGGTTTCTTGAAGAAATCCTTCGAAGGGGCACGCTTATCGTGCCCGATGAATTGGAGTTGGGCCAACCAAGGTTTACGAGCGCACCTGAGAAGTAGGTCGCTCCGGTTGAATCTCGCTCCCAAGCGAACTCCTGTGGGGGTCCGCGTTCCCGTCCCCGTTTGCAGTGGAAAAGTGCGGACGAGGGAATGAGTCGGAAGTCACGTGGGTTGACCACCCGGGAATGCCTCCTCTACACTGAGGGATTCCCCCGGCAGGAAAAGCCAGCAAACGGAGGGCTTGGCCAATATCGGCACTTCGCTGCCCGCTGACTTTTGGTCCGGGTTTTTCTTTCACGGTCCACTGGCTTGTAAATGTTGAGAAACTGCAAGGCGGAGCCAATGACTCGAAAATTTGTCAGTCATCTTCGGCCGGAAGAAAGTGTGAATGAGATCTACCTCGTCTCGAGCCGTCAACTGCGGCCCAATCGCAACGGGGTTTTGTATCTTCAGATGAGATTGTCGGATCGCACGGGTTCCGTGGACGCTCGGCTGTGGAACGCCGACCAGAGCCTCCTTGAGCGCGTCGTTCCCGGTGGTTATGTCCGAGTGGAAGGCGTGACCCAGGTTTATCAAGGGAATCTCCAAATTATTCTGTCTCGAGTGAAACCGGTGGCGGCCGAGGAAGTGGACCCTGCCGATTTCCTTCCGCTGACCCAGCAGAAGCTGGACCAGAACCTTAACTATTTAGCCCAGATTCTTCGCTCCGTGGAAAATCCGCATCTAAGAGCGCTCTTGGAGGTCTTTCTTACCGATGAGGGGTTCATGGCGAAGCTCGCCAAGGTCCCGGCCGGAATCAGCTTCCACCACGCTTATCCGGGAGGACTTGTGGTTCATCTGGTGACCATGCTGGAACTCGCACAGACCATGGTCCTGCTGTATCCGGCGGTCAATCGGGATCTTCTGCTGGTAGGGGTGTTTCTCCACGATATTGGAAAAACCGCTGAGCTGGCTGCCGATTTTGAATCCAATTACACGGATGAAGGTCAACTGGTGGGCCACCTAGCCCTTGGATTGGAGATGCTCAATGAGGCAATTCCCAAAGCAGAAGAGTTGGTCGGGGAACAGTTTCCCAGCGAGTTGCGGCTTCGTCTGAAGCATATGATCCTGAGCCATCACGGGGAGTACGAATTTGGAAGTTTTCGACTTCCAATGACTCCTGAAGCAGTGGCGCTCCACTGCCTGGACTATTTGGACTCGAGAATGGCAGCATGCCTGGAGAGGATCCAAAGCGACCCGCTCCCGGATGGAACGTGGACTTCCTATTGCTCGGTGCTCAATCGGAAATTCTACAAAGGCTCAGGCTGGGCAGCCCCCGGAGATCACCAGACCTAGTGCCCCTTCCGGTTCGGGAGTTTCGCGTTTTTGGTAGGGGCAAGAATTGGTCTTGGAGAATTCGGGGAGTTTAGACAAAAAGGGTCTCCACGTCGCGTGGTTCAAAAAGACTCTCAATGACGTGGAGACCGGAAAATGGACAAGGTTCATGTTCGCCCGATCACCTGCTACGAGCGACAAGAGCTCCATAGAATGAAACGACAATTGTCTAATCATGTCAATAGCCGTCATGCGCGGATTGTGCTGCTCTCCGCCGGCGGGGTTCGCAACCGCGAAATTGCCCAGCGGGTCGACTGCACGCCGCAGTGGGTGCGACGGATCATTCACCGCTTTAACCAAGGCGGGCTGGAGGCGATCAGTTGGCATCCGTACTACCAGGCTGGTGGCAGCCCACGCAAATTCCTCGCCGAGGTGGTCGAGCAGATCGTCGAGGTGGCCCTTTCCTCGCCGAAGGCCTTGATCGGGATGACACAATGGTCGCTGAGCAAGTTGCGGGAGTATCTGGTGAGCCAGAAGATCGTTGCGTACATCAGCTTGGAGTGGCTGCGCACGTTGCTGAAGCGTTGTGGCATTCGCTGGCGGCGGACCAAGACGTGGAAGGAGTCAACGGACCCGGAGTTTTGGCCTAAATACCGGCGAATTCGCCGACTTTACCAGCGTCGGCCGGCGGTGGGTCGGCGGATTTGCGTCGATGAGTTTGGCCCCCTGAATCTCCAGCCACGCCATGGCCGTTGCCTGGCCAAAGCGGGGACCAAGCGGGTCGAGCGTTTGCGAGCCACCTACCGCCGCACCAGTGGAGTTCGCCATTTCCTGGCGGCCTACGACCTGGAAACGGGCACGTTGTTGGGCCGGTTCTACAGCCGGAAAACCTGGATCGAGTTCTTGCGATTTCTCCGGTGGCTCCGGCGGCGTTACCCGCAGAGCGAAACGTTACACATCGTGATGGACAACTACAGTCCCCATCTGAAGGAAGAGGTCTGGGCATGGGCCCGGGCGAACAATGTGAAGTTTTACCTTACCCCGTCCAATGCGTCATGGCTGAATCGGATCGAGTGCCAGTTCACGGGACTGAAGAAGTTTGCCCTGGACAATAGCGACTATCGGAGTCATGAAGAACAGGAGCAAGCTATCCGGAGGTATTTGGCTTGGCGCAACGGCCGCCGTGCGATAGCCGTCGAGCCTTGGCGATCCTCCCTCCGAAGAAACGCCCCATCCACCTGCCGCGCAGCAGCCTAACACGCGCGAAACTGTTCGACCGGAAAGGGCACTAGACGATCCACAAGTCGTGCCCCAAGGCATCGAACACAGGCCCGCTCTTTTCCAGTGTTCGTCGCGATGCGGAATCAGTCTATCGGCCAGCGATCTCTTGCACACGCTTGTAACTGGCACCGGGGAGTATTACACTGATCGCCGTCGGTGATCAGCTTCGCCATTTCAGTGTTTAGGGGAGGATTGAGAGATGGGTCGCCGTGTTAGTCGTCGCAATTTTTTGGCCCTGGTGTCCCGTGCCGGGCTGAGCGTCTCTGGGGTGACCATCTTAAAGTCTGCGGCGAGCGCAACCACGTATCAGGCCAATGACCGTCTCAACATCGCCCTGGTCGGCGTATCCGGACGTGGATCCTGGTTTGTGGAGGCGATTCCCCAGATTGGCGAGAATGTGGTAGCTCTCTGCGACGTCAACGAACGCCGCGCCGCAAGCGCTTTCGCGAAATTCCCCTCCGTCCCCAAGTTTAGAGATTTTCGGCGGATGTTCGACACCGTGGCCAACCGCATCGATGCGGTTGTGGTGGCCGTGCCGGACCATAATCACGCCATGATCTCTTACACGGCCATGAGCCTCAAGAAGCACGTCTACTGTGAGAAGCCTCTTACCCACGATGTATGGGAAGCTCGTGTGCTCCGGGAAGCCGCTGATCGGTTTGGTGTCGTGACACAAATGGGGAATCAGGGAACCGCAACCCATGCATTTCGCCGGGGAGTGGAACTCGTCCAAACGGGGGCCATCGGCCATGTCCACGAGGTGTACGTCTGGAAAGACAGCGGTGGGTCGGGCGAACGACCGTTGCCCACCGGTGAACAACCTGTTCCTGATTACCTCGATTGGGACGTTTGGCTGGGACCTGCTGCATATCGGCCGTTCCACGAACAGTGGCTGAACTGGCATGCGTGGCGGGATTTTGCTACCGGCAACCTCGGGAACTGGGCGTCGCACTCGGCAAATATGGCCTTCATGGGCTTGAGAATCGACTCACTGTGGCACTCTGGTAGTGAAGGCCGCATCCGTGTGGTGGCCGAGGTGCACAACCGAACACAGCATGCTTTCCCCCAGTGGGAAATCGTTCGCTGGCAAATACCGGCGCGAGGTGAGCTTCCTCCTGTCCGCTTTGAGTGGTTCAACGGCGCCGGCGCACCTGGACGGCGAGCCCATGTCGAGGAGCTCATGGGGAAGAAACTGGATTGGGGTGACGCCGGCAATAAGAAATGGGAGGATCATGCAGGCTGTCTCATCTGCGGGACGCAACAAAAGATCCATGCCACAGGGCACAACTCAACATTTGTTTTGTTGCCATCAGGTCGCACATCAGAGCAGGAAGGTCCACCTCAAGTCCTTCCTCGAGGAGGGAGCCACGAAAGGGAATGGACGGCGGCCTGCAAAGGGCGTGGGCGGACGATGTCGCACTTCGGCTATTCCGGTCCGCTCACCGAATTTCTCATGCTCGGCAACGTCGCTACGCTGTTCCCAGAGGAAGAGCTGGAATACGACCCGAAACGAGGGGAAATTGTTAACCATCCGGCAGCCAACGCTGCGCTTCGAAGAGAGCGGCGTAAAGGATGGGAGATAGGCATGGAATAATTTTGTTTTCGTGAGGTCAAGCCATGCGTAAAGTCTTTCCCGCACTCCTTGCCGTATGGGGGATTTGCACCGGCGCTCTCGGGGCCGCCGATGGTTGGCGCCTGATCAGCAGTCAAACCGGCGATCTTCCACGACCCAACGCGGGAGATCAACAAACGTGCCTCGTGCCGGGCGACTTCGACGGCGATGGAAGGATCGACTTCGTGGTCGGAGAAAGAACGCAGGCTCCCTCGGTCGTGCTCTTCCGCAACACAGACACAGGATGGCAGCGAGTTGTGGTTGATGACTCCCATCTCCGGCCGGAGGCTGGTGGCGTCGCATTTGACGTCGATCGTGACGGAGACCTCGATCTCATCTTGGGGCAGGATGCAAGCGGCTCAGAAATCTGGTGGTGGGAGAATCCTTTTCCAAACTTCAACAGTCCCTGGGTCCGGCGGCCGATTAAGACAACCGGTGGAAAGAAGCACCACGACCAAACGGTTGGGGATTTTGATGGCGACGGTCACGCTGAACTTGTAAGCTGGAACCAGGGTGCCCGGTGTTTGTTGCTTTTCGAAATTCCAGAGAGTGTGCACTCGTCAGGCGACTGGCCTTACCGAGCAATCTTCCGCTGGACTGCCGGTCCAGAATACGAGGGTTTTCCGTCCCAGCCGGTTGATTTGGATGGCGACGGGCACATCGACATCGTGGGCGGAGGCCTATGGTTTAAATACAAAAATGGAGAGTTCGTCGCCCACACAATTGACGACAATATGCGGTTCACGCAGTGCGCCGCAGGCCAGCTCATCCCGGGCGGTTTCGCAGAGGTAGTCTTTTCTCCAGGCGATGCCGATGGGGATGCCAAATGGTACGAGTGGGACGGCGAGCAATGGCGGGTTCACGCGCTGGGAGCCGTTCGTCATGGCCACACATGCGAAATTGGCGACCTCAACCTTGACGGCCATCTTGACATCATGATTGGAGAGATGGGAAGCCCCGGTGCCGGCGAGGATGCTCGCGTGATTGTGTGGTGGGGTAACGGCAAAGGGAATTTTCGCGAAGAGGTGATTCACCGGGGGCAGGGCATCCACGAAGGGCGCCTCGCCGACGTCGATGGTGACGGCGATTTGGACATTATCGTTAAACCCTACCATCATCATGCCCCCTTTGTGGGGATTTTGATTAATCCTACGAAGTAACATGGGAAAGTTGCCTTCCCCGCAGTGGGAAATCTCATGGAGTTCTCCTGGGGGTGTTGTCGCGGCTCGGGACAAAAGCGGTGTTTTGTCAGAACGCTGTTGCACAACAGAAAGAATCGGCGAAAGAAATCGGCCGCGCCGGTGGGGGCCAGCGCGGCCGATCGTCGAAGGAGGTGGGCTATGCATTTATACTCTACGCCGCAATCAGCGGAAGGTTCGACAATTGAGACAATTTTTTTGCGGGAATTTTGGAAGGCCGAATTGGAGGAAATCGAAATTCACCGCTTGGAGAATTGGGTTCCGCGGCGGGCGCCGTGAAGCCCGTACTTCTTCCGTTCCTTCTTCCGGCCATCTGCAGTCAAAAGGCCAGCGTCACGGAGAGTTTGCCTCAATTCGGGATCCATCCGCACGAGGGCTCGGGCGATGGCCAGCTTGCAGGCATCCGCCTGCCCCGAAATGCCGCCGCCTGCCACGCGGAGAATCACATCCACACTTTGGAGACGGCCGGTTAGCTCCAGCGGCTGGAGCACCCGCTTCTGATACAGTTCATTGGGAAAGTAGTCCTCAAGGGCCCGGCCATTAACAGCGATTCGCCCCTGTCCCGGACGAATCCTTGCCCGAGCCACCGCCGTCGCTTTGCGACGTCCGGTTCCCAAAAAATCGTTCGTCCCCTTACCCTCAATGATGACCTTTTTCACCATATTACTTGACCTGTCAAGTTAATTCCTCAAGCAAGCGGATGTGGCCTCTTTGACACACGAAAACGTCACACCGGCAAAAACCGACGGAAGCGCCCTTTTTCCTTGACGCCGAGTTCAATCGGCGTCGGCTGCTGAGCCTGGTGGGGATGTTCCGGCCCAGCGTAGATCTTGAGCTTGCGCAGCATTTTCTTGGCAAGCCGATTTTTCGGCAGCATCCGACGAACTGCCTCGTAGAGGATCATTTCGGGCTTCCTTTCCTTCCGCTCGGCTGCCGTTTCGGACCGCAGGCCAGGGAACCCGGTGTACCAGGTGTACTCTTTCTGTTCCCACTTCTTGCCCGTGAATACCACTTTCTCGGCATTCGTCACGATGACATAGTCCCCCGTATCCACGTGCGGGGTGTACGTCGGCCGATGTTTCCCCATTAAAATGGTGGCAATATCGGATGCCAAACGGCCGACCACCTTGTCGGTGGCATCCACCACGTACCACTTCGGTTTCAATGAACCTGGTTTCGCCAAATAGCTTTTTATCACGGCCAATTTCTTCCTCATGATACCCCCCGTTCGCACCTAAAATCGGGACAAACGGGAAATTCCGACGAAATTGCCCAACGCCTATCGCCACCACAATCCGGGCTGCCAACCACCCCGCCAGCTGCGGGCCAGATGAACCTGGCGTGGTCCCAGTAACGGTTGGGAAAAACTTAATCTAGCGGGGAAAGAATCTCATGCCAAGGGGTACCACCGAAACACGTACCCAAGTTACGCGCGATCTGATACGCTGATTGCTTCAAGCTAACGTATCTTCAACGATCAACTCGGCTATCCAAACGACCTGTCCTCGGAAGATGAAGTAGCCCCTCTGGAGAGGGCGCCTGTTGCTTTAGATATCGGCTCCAGCGTGTGCGGTAATGGTGACCGGGAGTTTACGGTACAGCTTCCAAACACCGTTACCGCCGCTTGAACACTCGCCACCGGCGGCCATCACCGGACGGGCTCTTTCGCCCTGATTTGGGGCTCCGCCGGACGGAGATCGATAACCAGCGGACCATCCAGTCCCGCAAAGGAACCGTGTTCCCGATAGTATTCTTCGAGCCATCGGAGCTTTCTCGCGGTTTTTTCGTCCTCCTGTGGCCCATTCCCTGCTTCCCCCCACTGGATTATGCTTCCTTCTCGCGTCACGATTTGAAACTCAAGACCCCGGGTTCCGGAACCTTCCTGGAGAGGCATGATTGAGCGAAACTGGTACTTGACCCACACGGGGAGCAGATGCGCAGCGAGACTTGCCCCCTGTTTGATGAGAGGATCCGCCCAAACGGTGCCCGCTGGTCCTCGCGGTACCGACTCCGCACCTTCGATTCGCGGGTACCGGGAGGCTTCCAGTGGCGTGAAGTCACGCGTCGGGAGAAGAACCCCGGTTTCGTCCACCGGCAAAAGGCCTCCCGGAACGCGGACCATCGCCACAGGTCGTCGCCACTCCACTTGCACAACCACTACCCCGGGAAACCGTTTCTCTGCACGGCCGACACGGCTGACCCACGGATGCTTTTGAATCCCATCCACGAGCTTCGCCAAACAATCCCGATCGGCAACGGAAAGTGCCCCATCCTGAGTGGCGTTGAGAAGGAACTCGGGGCGGGGGTCATGGTGAATCCACGCCGGCAGGGAACCCACGTCGATCTCTTCGGGGACCAGATGGAACCGTGGATCGGCGAGTAACTCGTCTCGGTGTCCGTCCCACAAAACCCTGGTTGCAATGAATCCCACGACACCGACGAAGCCCCACACGGCAACCCAGCGGAGTCCGCGCACCATTACAGAATTGCGCTGCACAGAGTCGTTCGCTTGTCCTTTTTTCGACTTCGATCTGGCCATGACCGCTTTGAATAAAGGTCACACTCTCCCCAAAGGTACCCCTCCCCTTTACCGAAACCGCGCGCAGATTTCCCCGTCCAATTTCGGCTGCCCAACGTTCAGGACTTGACCGAAGTGTTGAACAGTCATGTCCTGCAATTTACCGTTAAAGGTGCCGCGTTAAGCATTCCTGAGCCAGTAATCGCAGAATCCGCCGCAGGATGTCAGTTCGGCGGACTCCGTAAAAACGCTCACCAGATTTCCAACTCCAGTTCGAGGTTGACGCCTAGGCGATTGGAAACTTGCGTTCGGATGAGATCGATTAATCGGAGAATATCGGCCGTCGTGCAGCCGGCTTCGGCAACGATGAAATTGGCGTTTCGGTCAGATACGACGGCCCCCCCAATTCGCGTGCCTTTCAGCCCGGCCGCTTCGATCAATTCAGATGCGGCCGTTCCGCGTGGATCGCGGAATACTCGCACAGATGCCTGGTGTCCCAGCGGCTGCGCAGCGCGGCGAACAATCCAGAGTTTTTGCAGTCGCCGTGCGAGCTCGCGGGGATCTTCTGGTTGGAGCTCAAACCGCACCTGGAGAATGACCAGATCGTCAAGGCTGCTTCGCCGGTAACCGAAGACAATTTCGTTTCGCGGACGAACCACGATCTCGCCGGCATGGGTGAGAAGCGTCACTTCCGCCACCCATTGGCCAATGTCCCCACCGTGTGCTCCGACGTTACCTCGGACCGCTCCCCCTACGGTACCCGGGATCGCCGTTAGGACTTCCAAGCCGGCAAGTCCTTCATGCACCGATGTGGTGACTACCTTCGGGAGACTTGCTCCACCGCCAGCAATAACCGAATTTTCAACGACCCGAATATCTGCAAAGGCGGGATGATCGAGATGGATGACCAGTCCGGGAACCCCCTCGTCCCGAATCAAGACATTGCAACCGTTACCAAGGACGCGAACAGGAATGTTTTCCTGGTTCGCCCGCTGGACAATGTCGATCAACTCATCCTGGTTGCGCGGCTGGGCATAATACTCCGCCGCTCCACCTACGCCCAGCCAGGTGTGCATGGCCAGCGGCTCTTGCTCACGGACAATCCTTTCCAGTCCTTTCCACCTCGACATTCACAGACTCCTTTTGGACAGCGACCGTCTATCTCGATTGTCCCATTCTACCCAATCGGACTGACCCAATCGAAGGGGGTTTTTTGCAGAACCGGCGTCCTCCCGTTCCCGCGCAATTTCAAGCGGCGATTGCAAGCCAACATCGCAACCCGGTAGATTACAATTAACACACCGGTAACATGCGGAAGAAGGATCAGCCCAATGGGTGTTGATGGTCATCCGGGCCTGTTCCGAAACCGAGCCGTTCCATTTTACAACACAGCAACCCGTCGGTGCTTCATCATCGCGTCTGCACCGTTGCCCACTCGGTCCCGGAGTATAGTCCGTAATACTGCGCAGTCTGCGTGAGAGTAGCAACAGCGTACCGGCCTCTGTATCGTCGGCGAGGCTGGGAATCACTCACGGAGAAACTCCAGAATGAACAATGGAAGCGATAGCCGTGCTTTGCAGACTTCCGCCGAAAAAATGAATTGGTGGAATATTCCCAACACCATCACCACCGCCCGCATTGTTTTAACAATCGTTCTTTTTGTAACACTCGCCCTTCACTCACAGTTAGGTTATTTCCCATCGCTGGTGCTATTTGTGATCGCCGCAGGAACAGACTGGTTGGACGGATTTCTGGCACGGCGGCTCCATCAGGTAACCGCTTTAGGACGCGTCTTGGACCCATTTGCTGATAAACTTATCATCTGTGGGACGTTTGTGTTCCTGGCGGCTGACCCGAAAATGCTCGAAACGCCCGGGGGACTTCATCCCTGGATCGTGGTCGTGATCATCAGTCGGGAGTTGCTCATCACAGGATTGCGCAGCTTTCTGGAAGGCCAGACCGTGGATTTCTCCGCAAAATGGTCGGGAAAGTTCAAGATGGCGTTTCAATGCATCCTAGCCATTGTCGCTTTTCTCTACCTCGAGGGTGGAGGCACCCCTACGCAAAACCCGGCGGTGTGGACTCTCTTGGTCATCTTTACATACGGGACGCTCATTTTGACCGTTTACTCCGGTGCGGCGTACGTGGTCATCGGTTTGCGGCAGCTTCGGCAACTGGAGGCGTGATATTGTGGCTGTTCCGCCGGAAACGGTGATCTTCTTCGCTCTCTCCTTTTTCTCCCTAGTTTGCTGGGTGACTCTATTAACTTTTCCCAATTTGCGGAAGCGCATGTGGCCGCGGTATTCGTTTCGGCCGCCCCCGTGGCGACTGGTGGATGTCTGCGGGGTATGGCTGGCCCTCATTTTGCTCATCCTTCTGCTTAACAGCGTTGTTCAGGGAACTTCGACGCGTAGGAGCAACGACGACCGCAGGAGCGTCACCACAGTCGCTCGGATACACGGGGATGAAAAATCCACGTCTGCCCAGCGGGCACACTGGGCGATTCTGCTCCTCAGTGAGCGGCCGAGCGTCTCCACGCTTCTTTTAGTTGTCATCAGCGCTGGTGTTCTTGGCCCTTGGGTGGAGGAGATCGTTTTTCGCCTTTTTTTCCAGGGATGGCTTCATGCCCAGGAACTCCGCTGGCGGCGTCTCCGCAATCGTCTGGGACGTTTGGGCAGAAACCGCATGACCGGACCAGGCGATGAGTTCGCATTTCTTACATGTCGTCCGACATTGCGAAGACGCGGGATTCCCGTCGGAGCCATGTCAGTTGTTATGTCCGCATCCGTTTTCGCACTCTTGCATGCGCGATCAACTGAGAATGTTCCCGATCCGGAGACGATCCGATTGATCCTCTGGGCCCGAACCCTCGCCTACGCACTGTTTCTGGCGTTTTTTTCCGTGTTCATATCACGTAGGGCGTCGTCGCTGTGGAGACAGCTTGGCCTGTCCCGAACACGCATTTTTCCAGATGTCGCTTTGGGATTGGGCTGGTTCGCGGCTGCGGCGTTACCGATCTACGGTCTTCAGTTTTTTTTATCAAGCATCGTTCCCGAAAGTATCGTGGTTGACCCGTTGACAATTCTTATTGTTGGGACGATCCTCGGCGTGCTCTATGCACGAACAGGGCGGCTTTTGCCGAGCATTGCCTTTCACATGAGCCTCAATTTGACGAGTCTCCTCCTGGCGTGGTTGCTTCTGCATTCTCAATAGGCCCCGTGTGTCGCAATCAAGCCTCCCGACGCCTCGCGCGAGCGTTTGACCGGTATTTCTGGCAATCCTCCAAGTCCTGCGTCGAGCAAAATCAATGCAGGCAAGCGGTGTCACGGGTGCTTTATGGGAGGCAAGCCGTTACAATCGATGAGGTAAGATGTGACATGGGTTCATGCTGAGGGAGTCAGGCGATGCGCAAGTCGGTTTGGATTGCATTTCGAGCGAATCCGGTCTGGTTGCTCTCCATTTTGGCTTTTTGTGCTGGGGGATGGTGGCTTGGTTACCATTGGCATGATTTCCCACCCGTTGCCCGAGCAGAAACGGCCGCCACCGATACCCGAATGAACGCCCGAATCGGTGTCATTGATCTCCCGGCGGTGATGCAGCGCATTCCGGAATTCCGTGCTGAACTGACAGAACTGCAGAGCGATGTGCAGCGGGCACAGTCACAGTTTCAAAAACGACAGTCCGAACTACTTTCATTGCAAAAGGAATTGCAAACCCTCCCCCCGGAAAGTCAGGAGTTTCAGCAGCGTCAGCAGACGTTGCAGCAGCAAATGAGCCAACTGCAAACGGAAATGCAACTGCAGCAGCAACAATTTTTTGAACGGGAGCGAAAGGCCTATCTGTCCGCCTTCGGTCGAATCGACGAGGCCGTGCAAAAAGTGGCCCGCGCAAAAGGCTTGGTCATCGTTCTGAGACAATCCCGGCCACCCGCCGCCACGTCAAATCCGCAGGAGCTTCTCGCCTACCTCGCACGGGAAGTGATCTGGGCGGAACCGGATCTCGATATTACAGATGATGTTGTTCGCGAATTACTTGGACCTTTGCAAAAGTAGGTCGACGGCTCCGGAACTGGGCAGGAGAGGTCACTTCACAGAGACGTCCTCTGGGATCCCCAGACTCTCGTAAAGGCGGCGTCGTCCCGCTTTGTCCGTTTCCAGGGTTTTCCGAGCATAAGAGGCAACCTGCTCGGCGAATTCTCGGGGCACCACAATCACCCCGTCGCTATCGCCCGCCACCACATCGCCGGGCCGCACAAGCACCCCGCCAACCTCCACGGGGCGATTGACCGATTCGATCAGGTTTCTGCCAGGCCGGACCCCGCGCCCCGGCCCGCGGAGGTAAAGTGGGACTTTTTCCAGGGCAATTTCATCAAGATCCCGGGCAGTTGCATCGGTGACAACGGCCACACAACCGCGTTTCTTCCAGCTCAAAATGTTGTTCGACCCAATTGTCCCAACGTCCGCCCTTTCTGCATCATCGATCACCACCACAGTACCCGGTCGAATCAACGGGACGAAAGGTTCTGGGGAAAGCTTTTGATACCACTCGCCCATCCACCTGTCGAACTCCTCAGCGGCAAGCGGTCCCGTGGACGGCAAGTTACTCGGCACATAGCGAACCGTTACGGCGATTCCCACGAATCGATGGCGTAATTCCACCGGGTCTTTCCATGCGGGATGAATCTCGGGTGACATCAGTCCCACGTTGCGGAGGCCTACCTGATCCATGGCATCACAGATATCGGCAACGCGGAGCCCTTCGAAAAGTTTCAAGATTTTCGCGTCTTCTTCCTCGGAATATACCGGCGTTTGCAAAAACGCTATCCCTTTTCGAAGTTCTTCTATCGTGGGTTTAGTTTCATGACGGGATGCCGCTTCCCCCGCCGCTGCCTCCGACCCAGCGCAGCTTTCAAGCTGGGTAATCGTGTTCACCCAAACTACTATCAGCCCCACCGTAATTCCAATCCTTAAAGGGATCGATCTAATTCTCTGTTCCCGCATCGTTCCAGCTCCTATGCTTCCGCTTTTTTAGGTTGTCCCGCCTGAAGTTTCGCTTTTCTGGACGCAATGGAAACTCCTTACTGGGATGGGTTCCTGGTGGGCGGTGTAATGGGTTGAGGAATCGGAGTGGGCCTTGCAGCCGGAGGTGGCGATGGGATCGGCGAAGCGGCCGGTTCACTTTGCGGGCTGCCGGAAACAGCCGAACTTGCCGAAGCGTCCGGAGCTTTGGAAACGACCTTCCTCGCAGGACGTGGTCCGACGGGAATCGTCTCGCCGTAAGTCGGTTCTGGAATCACCTCCAGAATCTTCTCAATGATCTGATCCACATCGACCCCCTCGGCATCCGCGTTGAAATTCGTGAAGATACGGTGTCGCAGAACGGGAAATGCCATTGCACGAATGTCATCCGCAGTGACAGCGAACCGTCCATGAAGGATGGCCCGCGCTTTGGACGTCAGAATGAGATTTTGTGCTGCCCGGGGACCGGCTCCCCAAGCGAGCCACTTTTTCACAAAGTCAGGACTGGGGGGATCTTTGGGGCGAGTTGCGCGAACCAGGTCCACTGCGTAGTCCACCATGTGCTGCGAGGCAGGCACCTGACGCACAAGCTGCTGAATCCACAGAATATCCCGGCCGGTGAGGACCGGTTGGATTTCATGTCTCACAGTCTGCGTGGTGGCCATCACGATTTCCCGCTCTTCTGCCCGAGTGGGATAGGTGATGTTGATGGATAGCATGAAGCGGTCCAGTTGAGCCTCGGGAAGCGGGTAAGTTCCCTCTTGCTCGATGGGATTTTGCGTGGCCATCACGAAGAAAGGTTGCTCCAGCGGATAAGTCTTTCCACCCACCGTCACTTCATATTCTTGCATCGCCTGAAGGAGAGCCGCCTGCGTCTTGGGGGGAGTTCGGTTGATCTCGTCGGCCAGAACGATATTGGCAAAAATTGGTCCATGCACAAACCGAAAACTTCGCTTTCCCGTGGTCGGATCGACGTCAATGATCTCTGTTCCCGTGATGTCGCTGGGCATCAGGTCGGGTGTGAACTGAATCCGACTGAATTTCAGATGCATGGCCTTGGCCAGTGTGGAGACGGTCAAGGTTTTAGCAAGGCCGGGCACTCCAATCGTGAGGCAGTGACCACGGGCAAAGATGCAGATGATCATTTGTTCGATCATTTCATCCTGCCCGATAATAACTTTGTGCACTTCTTTTAAGAGCAACTCTCGCGCGTGCGCTACCCGACGCACGGCCTCTTCAGGGGACATTTGAGAAGATGTAATGGGCTGTGCCTGGGACATGATGTTTCAACCTCCTTCCAATCGGGCTATCAAAATCCTACATTAGTCTAAGAGAAGGTCTCAGGCAACGGTAATAGGAGTCGGACACTTCCTAAACGTCTTGCCTTCGGAATTAATCTATGGCGCGCTTGAAGGATAAATTCGCTTGTCGCCTCACAAGTATGAGCGATCGGTGGCTCTTCCGCGGAATAGCAAGTTTAACCTTTATCACTGTCTGTCTGATGTCTCGTGGAGGACAGGCGCAGCTTTTCCGACGTGCAGGCCATGAGTTTTCATTTCTTCGTCCCATCGACCTCGCTGCCACCGGTGGGGCAACCGTCGGTGTGGTGGAGTTTTATCACCATGGTCAAATTGATCAGCAAGGCAAGAACGTCGTTGTGGCTGCGGGAAATGAGGTGCTCCCTGTCCGCATTCTCCAGATGGGGCCAGGAGACTTTTGTCGGTTGGCTTTTCAGATGACGACCGCTCGGGGGCCATTCGAGATTCTTTACGGCGGCGACGCTTTTCCGGACGATCGCCGTCCAAAATGGACGGCTCAGGAGGGGCTTCTCCTTGAAATTCGTGAATACAAGGAATGCAACCTCAATAGCTTCCAATCGGTAAAGGCGGCCTTCGAGAGCGCGCGTCCGATTGGAGCAGACTACGTCCCAACAGTTTTTCATGCTGGGAATCCATTCGCAACGGTCCCTGGTCCCTACATGAGCCGCTACATCGGCGTCATGCAGATTCCCAAAACAGGGACTTACGGGTTTTACACTTCGAGCCAGGATTGTAGCTTTCTGCTCATTGACGGAAAAATTGTCGCAGAGGCGCCCGGGCGGCATCCGCCGGAATATCAGGCTCGTCCCGGTCTACGGCGCGATGTGCAACTGACGGCTGGCCCGCATCAGTTCGAGTATTACCATGTGGCCACAAGCGAAGTGGGCGTGGCGGTGGCCGCCTGGGAAGTCGAGCCACGTGGCAACGTGCCGGCTCCCGTCCCAATTCCGCCGGATGTCTTTCGCGACTCCTCAATTGTCCGCCCTGCTGTAGGGCCTCCTATGAGCCAAACACAACGCTTCTTGCCTGATTTTCGTGTCAATGTCCTCGGCACTGTGTCTCTGCCCGAAAATGAAATCCCTCTGGTGGTTGCAGAGTTTCGGGATGCCTCTCCCCCTGCTTTGGTTTCGTCGGCACGCATCGACTGGGAATTTGGAGACGGGCAGACAGGTCAGGGCCCCTCGCTAGTGCACGTTTTCCTTCGGCCTGGGCTCTTCACAATTAAGCAAACAGTCACCCGCGCGGGCCGACCTTTTGAAATGCCACAAAGAATTTGGATCGGCCCACCGCCAGTCCCACCGCGAGAAACGGGAAAAAACAAGCCCCTCCGATTGGACGATGTTCTGTCCATTCTGGACACCTACAATCCCGCTGCGTTGGACGCACAGTCCCTTCTCCAAATGGTCCAGGCCTATCTCACCAAAGCCGACGAATATTTACCGCCACCGCCCCCGGACACGGTCTTTGTGGACGAGGAACAAGCCGCGGCACCCGCGCAAAAGTCCACAATTGACCCAAAGACAAGAGAATCGGAACGTCGTAAATATCTGATGCGCGCATTGGAGGTGGCCAGGGACGGACTGCTGAACGGCAAGCAAACGGGCGACGAGGAACTTCTGCGACTCCTCCGATTGGTTGCCCCAATCGCTCGCGACGTTTTTGCCGATTCAGGGCTTGCGCTGAATCTCTGGACAGGTGTATTGCCCCGCTTGCAAACAGATCCTGCGCGGGCTGAAGCCCATCTCGTTGCAGGCGATATCCAACTAAACGATTTACTCGCGCCGGCGGAAGCCAAAAAACATCTCGATGCGGCCGAAAAGTTGCTCCAGAATCCCAGCCGCCATGAGTCTCTGGGAGCACTCTGGTACCGTTTGCAGGGGGAACTGGCGGCAAGTGAAGGACGTCAGGATGAAGCGGTGAAGGCACTCCAGCAAGCCGAGCAACTCGTAGCGGCTCGTCGCAATGAAGTGGAACGTACGGCCTGGCGGGGTGCACGAAGTCGTTCCACCGAGCAATTCCTGCGATCAGGGGAACTCGATCGGGCAGCGGCTGAACTGCGAGCCTGGTCCAATGACTTTCCCCTGGATATTGTGGAGGGGTATTTACCCCTTTTATGGGGAAAATACTGGTTTGCCCGTGGCCGGTACGAAGTTGTCACCGCTCTGGCGGATCGGTTGCTCGTTCTCAATCCTTATTCGCCGTACATCGAAGAACTTCTGCTCCTGTCGGCTCAGGCCGACGTGGCTTTGAAGCGCGTCGATCGGGCAAAGGCAACGCTTGAATCCCTGCTGAAAGATTATCCGGGCAGTCCGCTGGTCGGCGAAGCAAAACAACTGTTGGACAAACTGCAGTCGGCAGCTCCTGAACGAAAATAATTCCGGGCAACATCGTCTCACTCGAAAACTCGCTAAAACTTGAAAAAGGTCAATTGAATCTGGCGAACCGTTTATTGACGTGGTTTTCAGGTTACAGGGGCAGTACGGCACCTGTCATGGGAGTGTTTGATATGATGCTGTGGCGGATGTGGCTTTTCGCGACATGTGCGGCAGTGGTAGGAGCGACGGTGGGCTCACCGCGCGACGTGGCGGCGGGCACTCTGACTCTTCGCATCAAAGGTGCCCCGCCGCTTCGACTGGTCGGCGTCATTCAACGCTGGGACCAAGATGGTAATCCCGTTAAACCAGTGGATCCCAAAGCGAAGATCGACGCCCCCGATTGCATTCCCGGTAAGCAGACGGCCGAAGGCGTGTGGCAGGTAGAGAAACTTGCACCAGGGCGGTACGACGTCGTGATCCTTGGGGAAGGCAAACTGCGGATCGATGGATTCGATTTTCCACCGGTCCTCGAATTCGACCCATTCTTCCCCGGCACAGCGGAAATCTCGGATGAACACCGCGAAGAAATCGAATCCGAGATTCGCAACTCGAAGCACTACGAAAACAAGGTAGAACCATTGTATTTCGGAGGTAATGACCAGGCCATCCGGGTTCTGGTCATGCTCATCCGAGATCTCCCCACCAGCTACGAAGGAGATTTTCCAGGGGCCGCCACGATCCGCCACGAAATCTGGCAATTCACGTGGGCTTATGGAGGCTGGAAAAAGGAGCGTCGCACCCGGGTGATTGACCGCTGCATCCTTCATCGCGATGAACTGCGACGATGGACCTGGTTGTGGGATCCTCAATTGGGCGGGATTCAAGTCGGTAAAGAGCCGATCACCCTGGATTATGAATTTCCGGACCTGGAGAAACGAACCCTTAAAGGGCTGTATCCTTATTGAAGAGCTTTCCCGCTGTAGCTTACAGGATACTGTTACCGACTGGCCGATGCCCTTCGGCCAACTCATGTAACCTTTTTGGACAGAATGTGTATAGTTTCCTGAGAGAATCTTTGCCGAATATCTCTGGATACTCGCCGGGCGGCGCAGGATGCACAAATTTTTAGTTTGCCCTCGGCGGTCGGGAAAATTGGTACTGACGGGTAGGGGGAAAGGAGACTGAGCCATGCAATGCCAAAATTTCAGATCAGTTGGGAAGTGGGCGGTTCTCGTCCTCCTGTTTTGCGCTCTCCACAGCGCGGCACAGGGTCAGCCCGTCCCGCATGCGGCGAAAATTTTCCCCCAGAACACTGCGGCCTTCGTAAGTATTCCCAACATCGCCGACGCGAAAGCGGCGTTTCTGCAATCCGCGGTGGGACGGATGGCCACCGATCCAGAGTTGCGTCCTTTCGTGGCAGACGTCTGGGGTGTCCTTATGAAAGGAAGCGAGGAGTTTGAAAAAGAAAGCGGCGTCTCTCTCAAAGCACTGCTCACCATTCCCCAGGGAGAAATATCCGTGGGCTTCGTGTCTTCCTCTTCACAGGCCTGGGTACTCCTGGTGTATCTGGAGGCCGGCGAAAACGCTGAGACCCTTGGCAAGCTCGTTGATTTCGTCTGTCAGCAGACCACCAAGGAAGGCGGCAAGGTTCGCACAGAGCAGGTGGAGGATGTGAACTTCCGTATTGTGACTCCGCCACACGAAGAGAAACAGGTGATTGGGTTAGCGGTGGATGGTTCGCGATTCATCGGTGGGATTGCTTTCTCGGGAGAAGCCGACCTCCAGGTTGTCCGCGATGTCATACGGAGGTCCAAAGGAACCGCAGCGGACTCGGCGACACTGGCCGAACAGAAGAAGTTCCAGCAGTTTCTGAGCAATATTCGATACGCCAAACAGGGCCAGATCCACGGCCTGGTGTTCGCGGATCCTCTCCAAATTCTCGAAGGCTTCAAGACGATGAATCCCTCCGCAGCCGTGACGCTGGCGATCCTGCCCGTGCTCGGATTGGACGGCTTGAACTCCGTCGGAGCCGCCATGAGTTTGGACGTGGCGGGATGGGATTCGATCCGAGAGTTCCATATCTTTCTGGACAATCCTCGTCGCGGTGTCCTGGATATCCCGGCATTCAAAAAAGGAGATGGAACTCCGGAGTTTTTCATCCCTGACTCCGTGATGCGATACATCACAGCCTATGTCGATCTGCCCGTTACTGTGGAGCGCGTCTCCAAGATCTACGACGGCTTCCGCGGTGAGGGAGCTTTCCAGCGACAGGTTCTCGATGAGATGAATCGAGGATTGCAGCTCGACGTGGTTCGGGATGTACTGCCGGCGTCCACCGGGCGAATCACCATCGCACAGTGGATCGAGCGTCCAATCCGCCTTAACAGTGCCGCTAGCGGTTTTGTGATGGAAATGAAGGATGAGCAGATTGCCGCCAAACTCGTCGAGGCGATTGCTCAATCCGATTCCCAAATCTTTGAAAAAAAGGAATTCGGACAACGAAGTTACTACATTTCGAGCCGACAACGTCCGGAATGGTTTCCTGAAAACATGCGACTTCCCGTCCCCTGTTTCGCAGCGATTGATCAATACGTCGTCCAGACGGACAGCCCGGCGTTCATGGAACAGATACTCATGACCGCGGACGCCCCCGAAAAGTCTCTCGCAGAGTCTCTGGAATACAAACTGGTGCGGGGTCGGATTAAAGCGCTGGCCGGGACCGATAGTCCCTCTGTGTTCATATTCACCCGGCCAGATAGCGTACTCGAGATGTGGTACGAGGCTTTTCTGACGAGGAATTCCTTTATGGTCCAGGCCATCGAGGGTGACGCACCCAAGGATTCAGTCGGAATGGCCATCGTCCAGGCAATCAAAGACGGGAAGCTCCCTCCTGTGGATGTCCTCAAACGATATTTCGCTCCCCAGGGCGGATTGCTCATCGACGATGCGACCGGCTTGCACCTCGTCTTCTTTGACCTGCGTAAAAAGCTCCCCTGAGGTTGCTGAAACTGAATGATCTGGTCGGCTACGCCGTTCCAGATAGAGGGCAAGCACTGCCAGATCCGCGGGCGTGATGCCGCTAATCCGGCCCGCCTGAGCAAAGTCTCGGGGCCTGATTTTGGAGAATTTCTCCCGGGCCTCTGCCCGCAAATGCGGCACGGAAAAGTAGTCAATGTCGTCCGGAATTCGCTTTTCCGCCAATCGGCGTTGCTGTTCGATGGCCGCCTCTTCCCGCGCAAGATATCCGGCATATTTGATATCAATGACGACTTGCTCCACGACTTCGCGCGGGAACTCCGCAAGGGAGGGCGCTATTGACACAATATCCTCCCAAGAAACCTCTGGCCTGGTGAGAAGTCGGGAAACCGGAACTCCGCCGTGCCGCGTGGCCTCCAGGACAGCCCGAAGCCGTTCAATCGCCTCGACCTTTTGCACAAATCGGTTCCAGCGTGCATCGTCCACCAGTCCCAGCTCGCGCCCCAGAGGCGTCAACCGGCGGTCGGCATTATCGTGACGCAACCGCAGCCGATATTCCGCCCGGCTGGTAAACATACGATACGGCTCATCCACCCCCCGGGTGACCAGGTCATCGATCATCACGCCGATGTAGGCCTGGTCTCTCCTCAGGATGAGGGGATCCTTTCCCCGCAGCTTCAGCACGGCGTTAATCCCGGCGATCAACCCCTGCCCAGCGGCTTCTTCGTAACCCGTCGTGCCGTTGACCTGCCCGGCAAGGAAAAGCCCCTCCACACGTTTCGTTTCGAGCGATAGATGGAGCTGATCAGGCGGGAGGTAATCGTATTCAATCGCGTACCCGTAGCGGATGATCTCCGCCTTTTCAAGCCCCGTGATCTCGCGAATCATGGCTTCCTGCACGTCCCGCGGAAGGCTTGTGGAAAGCCCATTCACGTAGATTTCCAGCGTGTTACGCCCTTCCGGTTCCAGGAAAAGTTGATGCCGCGGCCGGTCGGGAAACCGCACGATTTTGATTTCCACCGACGGACAATAGCGCGGTCCCGTGGATTGAATCTGCCCTGTGAACATCGGTGCCCGGTGCAGATTCTGCCGGATGATCTCATGAACCCTTTCGTTCGTGTAGGTAATCCAGCACGGCAATTGGGGCTGCGTGATTTCATTCGTCATGAAAGAAAAAGGCACAGGATGCTCGTCCCCGTGCTGGATCTCAAGTCGGGAATAGTCTATGGTCCGGCCATTGAGTCGAGGCGGCGTTCCTGTCTTAAACCGCGAAACAACGAACCCAAGCTGGCGGAGCGACCGGCTCAGTCCAACGACGGCCTCCTCCCCTGCTCGGCCGCCCACCATGGTCTTATCTCCAAAGTGAAGCAGCCCCTGCATGAACGTTCCAGCACACACGACGACACAGGGCGCCCGATAAATGGCTCCCCCACGGACCAGCACGCCGGTAATGCGGGTCCTCCCCCGTGCCTCTTCAACCAGCAACTCCTCGGCCGTCTCCTGCCGAAGCGATAGATTATCCTGCGACTCGCAGATACGTTTTACTTCCTGATGATAAGCAAGTTTATCTGCCTGAGCGCGGGGACCGTGCATCGCCGGCCCCTTCCGTCGATTGAGGAGCCGAAACTGGATGGCCGTGCGGTCGATTGCAAGGCCCATGGCACCACCGAGGGCATCAATCTCGCGAACGATTTGCCCCTTGGCCACGCCCCCTATGGCGGGGTTGCAGCTCATCTTGGCGATGGTATCGAGGTTGCTTGTGAGCAGAGCAGTTCTTGCACCCATCCGTGCGGCTGCCAGGGCCGCCTCCACCCCTGCATGCCCAGCCCCAATGACGATAACGTCATATTCATATGTGCTTATGTCCATGGGCCTACGATGATTTTGCTAACTTTCCGATGGAAAATCCTTGCGACGGGTCGTGATCGCCAGACAATCGTACATGACCCGGCCATTCTGATACACCATTTTACTCCTGCGAATGATTCGCCAACCCCCATTCTGGAAGTAACCATCCGTTTCGATCCGTTCTGCCAACCCCGCCACAGTCTCAAGATACCGGGCTAAACCCGCATGTTGTGTGAGTATGATCGGTTTAAAGTCGGGACCAACCACCAGCATGACCGGTTCGATGATCAGGTTGGAAAGATCTGTGATCGGTGTCGGTTCAATCCGCGGTCGCTGGAGACGAATCATTCGGGCACGGCTATCCGGCCCGACCATTTCTTTCGCTGAGCTGATCAGATCGAGCAGACGATCGCGAACTTCATTGATTTCCCGGGCCTCGTTAATCTTTTCCCAACCCGGATAGTTCTGGATTGCCTTCGCCAGCAGGGAAACCTCCCGAAGATACTGATTGCGCTGGTTCTCCGGGACGAGATACATCGTGATGATCGTAACCGGGGCTTGATCTTTGGCGTTGTACTGAATGCCGTGGGGGCTCCACCCCACCACGCAGAGCAGATCACCTTCGAATGACACCCGTGCGTGGGGACAGGCCCAACCCTTTCCAAGTGACGTATCAGCCGTCCTCTCCCGTTCCAACACCAACCCTTCAATGTCCAGACCTGCCGGCAAAGTGGGGATGGCTTCCAGTATTCGCGCAAGCAGCCGCAGTGCCGCAATCTTGTCTGCTCCTTCCGGCAGCTCGATGAGGCGGCCTTCCTGCAGGGCGTCTAGCAGGCTGTCCATGTTTATTGATCTCCAAACTTACGGAAAAACCACGTTTTTACGAAGTGCGTGATGACGGCATACGACAGCAAGAAAGCTGCAATGAAAGGCCAATAGGTCAATGGTAGGGGCACCATCCCCAGCAAATTGGCCAACGGGGAATACGGCAGCCAAATCCCAATGGCGGCAACCAATAAGGTTGTCAGGGTGAGATGCATAGAGGCGTGACTTTGAATAAAAGGAACACGCCTCGTCCGAATGATGTGCACGATCAACGTCTGTGTCAGCAAGGATTCCGCGAACCAGCCGGTTTGGAAGAGCGACTCATAGTCGATGCCACCTCCCGAACCCATCTGGGTAAACCGCCAGCATTCGAACACAAACCACATCAGGGCAAACGTTGCGTAGTCGAAGATCGAACTGATAGGACCAATAAAGATCATGAAGCGGCGAACATTGTCGATGTTCCATTTCAGCGGCCTGGCGATCTGTTCGGGATCGACGCTATCCGACGGGATCCCCGTCTGAGAGATATCATAGAGAAGGTTATTCACAAGCACGTGAATCGGCTTCATAGGAAGGAAGGGAAAGAGATAACTGGCCCCGACAACGCTGAACATGTTGCCAAAGTTCGAACTTGCTCCCATCCGGATATATTTGATGATATTGGCAAAAATTCGTCGTCCTTCCATAACGCCTTCTTCGAGGACAAGAAGGCTTTTTTCGAGGAGCACAATATCGGCCGCTTCTTTGGCTACATCCACCGCCGAATCCACTGAAATCCCCACGTCAGCCGCTCGCATTGCCGGAGCGTCATTAATTCCGTCCCCCAAAAACCCAACGACGTGTCCTCTTTCCCGCAGTTTTTGGACAATCTGCTCCTTCTGGCCGGGGTTCAGCTTCACGAACACATCGGCCTCTTCCACCAATTGGCTGAACTCCTCATCGGTAAGATCCACCAACTCGGTTCCGCTGACCACGCGGCGGACCTCAAGTCCCACGTCGCGACATACTTTTTGCGTCACCAGCGCGTTGTCGCCCGTGAGCACCTTGACAGAGACCCCCACGTCACGAAGCAGCCGAATCGCCTCCAATGCTGATTCCTTAGGCGGATCATAGAAGGCGATATAGCCGAGGAGGATCAAGTCTGACTCGTCAGCGACAGTAAAGGTCGTTTTTTCCCGGGGAAATTCCCTGTACGCCACACCAAGCACGCGGAATCCCTCGCGATTGAGCCGCTCAACCTCTTCAAAAAGATCGTCTTTAATGACTGGAATAAGTGGGTAGACCTCGTCGCCGATTTGATAGTACGAACACTGCTGGTAGATTTCCTCCACAGCCCCTTTGCAAATGAGGACATGGTCCCCCTCATAGTCCACGACCACCGACATCCTGCGCCGCTCAAAGTCGAACGGAAGTTCGTCCACCAGGCGACAGTTCCCTTCGACATCGAGCTTCGTCCTTTCCAGGACAGCCCGATCGATGAGACTCCGCAACCCTGTTTGGAAATAGCTGTTCAAGTACGCGTAGGTCAGGACATCCTCGCTGGGACGGCCGGTGACGTCCACGTGACGCTCCAGAACCACCCGGTCCTGGGTCAATGTTCCCGTTTTGTCCGTGCAGAGCACATCCATGGCCCCGAAATTCTGGATCGAGGGAAGGTATTTGACGATCACCTTCCGTTTCGCCATGCTGAGGGCCCCTTTGGCGAGGTTGACAGTCACGATCATGGGAAGCATTTCCGGCGTGAGGCCGACGGCAATGGATAGACCAAATAGAAGTGCCTCAACCCAGTTCCCCTTGGTCAAGCCGACGAGAAAGAAAACGATGGCCACCATGATGACCATCATCCGGATCATCAACCAGGTAAAATTGCGAACGCCTCGGTCGAAGCTCGTTTCTGTCCGCGTGGCTGCTAGCCGCTGGGACACCGAGCCCAGCATCGTGTGGCCCCCGGTATTCACCACCAGCGCCCGGGCAGTGCCACTGATCACGTTGCTTCCCAAAAAACACGCGTTGGGCAAATCCCAGGGACTAGAAACCTCCCCGCCACTCACCAGGGCAGTTTTCTCCACGGGCATGGACTCCCCGGTGAGAACCGATTGACTGACAAAGAAGTCCTTCGCGCTGAGAAGCCGCACATCCGCTGGAATCATCGCCCCGGCCTGAAGGAGCACCACGTCACCGGGAACGATTTCCGAGATTTTGACTTCCGTTTCACGACCGTTGCGCAGCACCACACTTCGCGGTTGGACACGCTTTCCCAGTGCCTCAACCGCGCGTTGCGATCGCCGGTCGAGGATGAATGAGAGCCCCACGCTGAGGAGCACCATCGCCCCTACCACAATTGTGGACTTCCATTCTCCAACGAGAAACGACACCATGGCGATGATGATGAGCTGAACATTGAGAGGATTGCGCAGCCGATGGAAAAGGTCTGCCCAAACAGAAAGTCGTTTGGCATGGGGAAGCTCATTCGGGCCATATTCCTCGAGCCGGCTCTCGACTTCTTCGTCAGTCAGGCCATTGGGCGAAGAGTTGAGCCGCCGGAGGGCTTCACCTGGAGTAAGGAGGCAGATTTCCAGGAGTCTTTTCTCGTCGGGAGTGAGAGTGACGGTTTTGGACGGTCCCTCACCCGTGCCATTTCGGCGTCGGAACGGAATGATCAAGGAGTGCGACAGAGCCCGCATCATGCGCCCCCCTCCGCGATGCAAAATGGAAAACCAACGAGACAGCCGAAATATACACGGGTCGTGGCGGATCGACCGTCAAAAGAACAACGAGCAGAATGTTGCAAAACACTCCCCGTGCCGGGCGGTGAGCAGCTCTTGTATAGCGCTGGAGAGGTGGAGCTCGATCTTCTGGGCAAATAACGCATCGCACGCCTCCGGTTTCACACGCCGATTCATCCACCGGAGGCGTGGTGTCGATCCATTATGGCAGGGGGTTAAGACCGACCCATAGCCTCCGGAGAGTGCGGACAATCGTACACTGATGGTCGTCCGGATCGTTGTCCAACATTTCAGGTTGCATGGCTTGAAGTTCGGTCCCTACCAACAGACTCAAGCGTTCTGCCGTCCTCGGCCGCTTTCAACAGAACGAACACCCGCTTCGTGCCCGCATCCTTTTCAGTGTAGAACGCGACGAGTGGCTCTTCAAGGACACGCCACGCTCCATTATCTCTGCCACAGTCTGCTATCGTGTTCGCCAATTGTTGAAACCACCCTAACGTCGAATCGCGTGGAGTAATCATTCTCACAGGAATAACGAAATGATTTTTCGCAACAGCGGGGCCACGTGCTCCGGCCAGGCCGTTACCCCGGCACATTCCCCTTCTCACGTTCTCTCCCCATAATTCGAGATGTTCTCGAAAAGTGACCGGGACAACGGTTGCGCCTTCGCCCGGTGCATCTATCACCAGAACCCTGGACAGCGGGCTCATCTGTGGTGACGGGCTGTCAAATTGGATATAAAGATAAGGTGTGCAAGGTTGTTTTGCTCACCTCAGGAGGTCACAGTTATGACGACGGTCCTTGTGGTGGACGACTCGCCGCTCGATCGGAAGCTGGTGGGATCACTCCTCGAGAAAAAATTCGGCTGGAAGGTAGAATACGCTGCCTCCGGCGCGGAGGCACTTGCCCGAGTAAAACAGAGCCCGCCGGACCTGGTGATTACCGACATCAGCATGCCAGAAATGGATGGACTGGAACTTGTCCGGCACCTTCGCGAAACCTTTCCTGAGGTCCCCGTCATTCTGACCACAGCTTTTGGTACTGACATGCTGGCCATTGAAGCTCTGGAACGGGGTGCCGCCAGTTATGTGCCGAAGTCGCAACTCTCCACCAGACTCGCCGAAACGGCAGATTCCGTTCTGCGAATTGCCGAACAGAACCGAGAGCGCGAACGGCTCTTCGAATGCCTCGAATTCATCGAATTTGAATACCTGCTGGACAACGAACCGGAATTGATCCAGCCGCTGGTCTCAGTGGTTCAACAGACCCTGGCTGGGGTGCGGTTCACAGATTTTCCCGGCCGACTGCAAATGGGGATCGCCCTGAAGGAGGCTCTCTTAAACGCTCTGTTCCATGGCAACCTCCAAATCAGCAAAGAAGAGATTGAAGCGGTGTCGGATCGTCTCCTGGAGGACGATGAATTGAGCCTGGTGGAGAAACGACGCCGTGAACCTCCATACCGGGACCGAAAAATCCGAGTCCATATCAAAATCACGCGGGAAGAGGCTGTGTTCACCATAACCGACGACGGGCCAGGATTTGACGTGGAAAAAGTTGTCCGAAAGAAAGACCAGACACCGGAACTGGAGCAGCAGCGGGGCCTCTCCCTGATGCAAACATTCATGGACGAAGTCCGCTTTAATGAGCGCGGCAATCAGGTGACGCTCGTTAAACGACGTCCAGTAAATTCTCGGTGAGTTGCGCGATCAGGGGATAATCTGCACATTCGCTCCTCAACACAAAGGGGAACTGCGAAAGATTTCTCCACCGGTCCTTGCTATGCAGCGTTTTCTCCGCGTCTTGCTCATCGATCACAAAGATAGCTTCGTCCACAACCTCGCGCGCTACTTTCGCAACCTTTCTTGCGAGGCGAGCGTACAGCGGGTTTCGTCACTGCCTGACAGACACACTATCCGCGGAAACTTCGACCTTGTGGTCCTCTCCCCAGGCCCGTGCGCGCCCCGGAACGCCGGAACCGTGGAGCTTGTGCGTAGCATTGCTGGTGACGTTCCCATTCTCGGCGTGTGTTTGGGACATCAAATCATTGCCGAGGCCTTTGGCGCACGGATCTCCCAAGCATCCCACCCCGTGCACGGAGAAGCTTCTCTCATGTGGCATGATGGGCAGTGCGAGTTCGCACGGTTCGCCAGTCCTTTGCTGGTGGGACGGTATCACTCTCTGATCGTTGAGGCCGGGTCGTTGCCCTCGGAGCTTTGCGTTAGCGGATGGCTCGAAGACGGCACGGTTATGGCCATCCGGCACACGCGTCTGCCGATTGTGGGATGGCAGTTCCATCCCGAGTCCATCCTGACTCCGGATGGAATGCAACTCCTCGAAGCGTTTATTGGCTGGATCGAAGAGTGGCCACGGGGACAACTGGGAGTTGTCCAGGCTCAGGGCGTCAATCCGGTTACGACAACAAACCGTAGTTCTTGAGCGTGGTGCGGAGTTTGGCCTCCTGCTCGGGCGACAAAGGTGTCAACGGAAGTCGCAACTCACCGGTATCGCGTCCCAAAAGTCGCATCGCAGCCTTAATGGGGATCGGATTCGTGGCAAGCCCTAGCATGTCTCGTGCAAGCGGGAAGAGCTTCTTATGCCAGCGAAAGGCCTCCGCGATATTACCCTGTTCGAAAGCCGCGATCATCGCCTTCATATCGTGGGGAACGATGTTCCCGATCACCGAGATCACCCCGCGCCCGCCCACTGCCATGATCGGAAGAGTCAGGCTGTCGTCCCCGCTGAGCACCGTTAAATCGGTCTGCGTGGTGATCTGCGAGACCTGATCCAATGAGCCACTCGCCTCTTTCACCATGGCAATATTCGGGAACTCGGCCAAGCGAAGAAACGTCTCGGGCTCGATGTTCCTACCGGTGCGTCCCGGGATGTTGTAGACGCAGATGGGAATATCCACCGCCTGAGCGAGAAGTTTGAAATGCTGGTAAAGCCCTTCCTGTGTCGGCCGATTGTAATACGGCGATACAATGAGGACCGCATCCGCGCCCACCTGGGCCGCCCACCGAGTAAGTTCCAGCGCCTCTTCCGTACTATTCGAACCAGTGCCCGGCATTACCTTGACTCGGCCCGCCACCGTTTTGACGACGGCCGAGATCACTTCTCGATGTTCGGGATGCGAGAGCGTCGGTGACTCTCCGGTAGTCCCCACCGGGCAGATACAGGTGACTCCCGCCTGAACCTGGAACTCCACCTGCTCTTCCAGAGCCTTGTAATCCACCTTGCCGTCCCGGAAAGGTGTAATAATCGCAACAGACAGCCCAGCGAATTGTTCAGCACGCGTCGCCATGATGAATCCACGCTTCTTGGGTGATAAACGAGAACGTAGCCCAAAAACACCTTAATGAATGTCGGGCGAAAACATCTCGCGATGGGAGGCTGCCCAAACCATCAATTCTTTCATTTCTCGAACCGCCTGGCACATTCCAACCATGACGGCTCTGGCGATAATACTATGGCCGATGTTCAGTTCTTCCATGCCAGGTATGGCTGCAATCGGTTGGACATTACGGTAGGTCAGGCCATGGCCGGCGTGTAAATGCAATCCCCGCTGCAGGACATCGCGGGAGGCGTCACGCAAAATGATCAGTTCCCGGTGCTGCTCTTCGCCCCGTGCGTTAGCATAACAGCCGGTGTGCAGCTCCACCGCCTTTGCCCCCGTTTTTTCAGACGCTTCGATCTGGCGTATATCAGGATCGATAAAGAGGCTCACAGAAATTCCCGCGTCCTGAAGCCGGTGCACCACACTTGTCACGCGATCGAGCTGCCCGGCGACGTCGAGCCCTCCTTCCGTCGTGATTTCCTCTCTTCGCTCCGGCACCAAAGTTGCTTGATCAGGTTTGACTTGAAGGGCAATTTTGACAATTTCTTCAGAACACGCCATCTCAAGATTCAGCTTGACGGCCGTCGTCTCGCGGAGCAATCGCAAATCCCGCTCCTGAATGTGACGCCGGTCCTCCCGCAGGTGAATGGTAATACCATCCGCACCCCCGAGTTCGGCCAAGGCCGCCGCCCAAACAGGGTCCGGCTCATAGGTTCGCCGCGCCTGGCGAAGCGTCGCCACGTGATCAACATTGACGCCGAGATGAATCATGTTCTCCAAGCAAAATCCCTTCGCCGGTACCGGAGAATACCCAGAATTGGCTGGCAGCAATAGAGCCACTCAAGCAAAAACGCGATTATATCGCCGTTCGCCGCAGGTGGAAAGAAACCCTCCCTTCGCTGGATCGGGCAAGATTTCAGACGGTCCCTGTAGACACGGCGGAAACCATGCCATACATTGCGTCAATACGTTCGCTTCGCTTCCCCTACCCCTTGATCTGTTGTTTTTCGAGAGGAGACGCGTCTATGAGGAGGCAACGTTTCGGCTTCGGGTTTGGATTTGGATGGTTGCCCATGGCGGTCGTGGGTCTGTTGTGGTTTGCGCCAACCGGGGTGAGGGCCAACGACGCCGTTGTACCAGTCCCACGCCCAGATCAGTGGTGGCAGCAACGTCATCAATCGATGAACGAACGCGTGAAACAGGGCAATGTAGATCTGATTTTTATTGGTGACTCGATCACACACGGCTGGGAAGGGCAGGGAAAGGAGGTGTGGGAAGCCTATTATGGCCACCGAAATGCTGTGAATCTGGGAATCGGCGGGGACCGTACTCAACACGTGCTCTGGCGGTTGGACAACGGCAATATCGACGGAATCAGCCCCAAGCTGGCCGTCATCATGATCGGCACCAACAACGCGGCCCCGAATCAGCCGGAAGAAACAGCAGAAGGCGTCAAGGCGATTGTGGAAAAGCTGAGGACAAAGCTCCCGCAGACCAAAATCCTGTTGCTGGCGATTTTTCCACGAGGCGAAAATCCCCAGGATCCTCTCCGGCAAAAAAATGAGCGCGTCAACGAACTAATCTCCAAACTGGATGATGGGGAACATGTGAAGTTTGTCAACATTAATTCGGCATTTCTGACCATGGACGGGACTTTGCCCAAAGACATCATGCCCGATTTACTCCACCCCAATGCCAGGGGCTACGCCATTTGGGCAGCGGCAATCGAACCCTATGTTGCGGAAGTCCTTGGCCCGCTTCCCGCCCCCCAGGGAAAACCCGATGCAGAGGGCTTCGTGCCCCTTTTTGATGGCAAAACCATCGCGGGCTGGCGAAAGGCCGGTGGCGGGGCCACCTACTGGGTCGAGGACGGGTGCATCGTGGGCAAGGTTGGCCCGGGCCCCAACACGTTTTTGTGCACGGAAAAAACCTTCCGCAATTTCATTCTCAAGCTGGAAGCGAAATTTGATGAGCCGGGGAACTCGGGCATCCAAATCCGGAGCCACCAGCGGCCGGATACTGGTCGCGTGTACGGGTATCAGTGTGAAATCGATCCCTCCGATCGGGGATGGTCCGGTGGAATCTATGACGAAGCCCGGCGAGGTTGGCTCTTCAAACTGGATAAAAACGAAGAAGCCAGAAAGGCTTTCAAGCGTGATGATTGGAACGAATTCGTCATCGAAGCAAACGGTCGTCGTATGCGAACCTGGGTGAACGGAGTTCCGTGCGCCGATTTTACCGACGAAAGTGATCAGGCCGACCTCGAAGGTTTCATTGCCCTCCAGGTGCACGCGGGCAATAAAGGCCAGATCAGGTGGCGCAATATCCGGATCAAGGAATTGCCCGATAATCAGTGAACCGTAATAATCACTGAACGGTACCCGACAAAATACGGTCGGCAGTTCTCAGCCGGGTCTTCTTTGCGTAATGTGTCAGTCATCGAACGGCCGACGAATGGATCGTCGGTCGTTCTTTTTGACCGGGGGTTACGGACGTGAAAATTCTCTTCCTCCAATCTGGTAGTGCGGGCAATTGCCTGTACGTTGAAACAAAGCACGGCGCGGTCCTTTTCGACGCTGGCATCACGGCAAAGCAGGTGGCTCTGCGTCTTGAGAGCAACGGATATTCGCTTGCTAAGGTCCAGGCAGTTGTGGTGTCGCATGGCCATCGCGATCACATTCACCATAGCGGAGTCTATCACCGACGACTGAAACTGCCCGTGTGGGTCCCCCGTGCATGCAAAGATTGGCTTGCGGAAAAAGAGGGATTCTCACCTCAAGCCTATCGCCCCGGAGAAATCCTGACGATAGGGGACCTGACCATTGAAACAATCCCCACCCCTCACGATTTTCCCGATTCTGCCGCTTTCATTGTGGACGACGGTCACAATCGGCTCGGCGTTTTCACTGACCTGGGCCACGCCTTCGCCGGGTTAGAAAAGTATCTCGCCACGGTCGATGCCCTCATCATCGAGAGTAACTATGACCCGGTGATGCTGGCCAACGGGCCCTACCCTCCCGACTTGCAGGCGCGAATCCGCGGTCCCGGCGGTCACCTCTCTAACGTTGAGGCCGCAAACTGCGTAAAAAAGTGGAAGCACCAGTACCGCTGGGTGTGCCTTGCCCATCTTTCACAACACAACAACACGCCCGAGGTCGCGGAAAAAACCTTCCAAAAGGTGGTCGGCCGCGGAACCCCCTACATCGCCGAATACTTCACGGTCACAAGGCTCCCGGCGCTGGAATAGCGGGTAGTCGTTCAGATCCCCCTTTACCTCCAGTGCGGATCGCACGCGGTTCTCAATTGAGCGCGTTTCAACGAAACCGAGAGCGAGCCGATCCCTCCCACATATCCGGATTAGGACCGAGTTTCTCTTTGACTGGGTCGGTGATTCTCCGCAGTTGCTCGACGACTTCCGTGGGGAGGGCAAGGTCAGCCGCTGCCGCATTTTCCCGTGCCTGATGGGGCCGCCGCATTCCATTGATCACCGACGTGACCCCCGGCTGGGCGAGAAGCCAAGCCAAAGCTAAGCGGACAACCGTCACGCCCAGTTGCTTCGCTACCTCCTCAATTTGATGAATAGCGGCGAACGTCTCGGCTTCACAGCCGGGTTCACCGTGCCGCGTGAGAGGGCGAGTCGAGGAAAAATGCCGAGTCCGCGCCCGCCCCGGTGGAACTTCGTCAGGTGTCCTGTACTTACCAGTCAACAGTCCAATCGTGAGAGGACTGTAACACAAAACACCGATGTTCTTCGCGCGGCAGAGGGGCAGGATGTCGTATTCGATAGCTCTGAACAGCAGCCCATACGGAAGCTGATTCGTTACAGGCTTTCCCAATCGAAGAATCGCCGTGAGATCCTGCACCCCAAAATTGCACACACCAATGGCCCGAATTTTCCCCTGCCGTTTCAATTCTTCCAACGCAGACCAGGTTTCCTCGAACGGCACGTCCCAATTGGCCCAGTGAATCTGGTACAGGTCAATGACGTCCGTACGGAGTCGCCGGAGGCTTGCCTCACACGCACTAATCACCTTGTCGTAACGGGCATTCTCCCAATTGAACTTGCTCGCGAAGAAGACCTTTTCACGCTGGCCGCGCAACGCTTTACCCAGAACCTCCTCAGCCAAACCTGCCCCGTAAAGCTCGGCCGTGTCAAAAAAATTGATCCCCGCATCCAGGGCCGCGTGGATTGTTGCGATAGATTCTGCTTCGTCCTGCGGGCCCCAGGTCTGGTCACCCGCAAGGGCCCAGCATCCCATCGCGACGGCTGAAACATTCCAATCCGTACCCGGAAGATTAACGTAACGCATGGAACCTCAGGATCGTACACAACTTCGGATTCGTCACTCGGACTTCTCGTCCGTATTTTTCAACTGCCCCGACGCTTGGGCAAATCGGCTGGCAACCTTTGATATTTCGCTAGCCGATGGGATACCATCCCAAACGGCCACCAAATACCGCAGATCAAGTGTTTCCCCAGCTTTCACAAAGTACTTCTCGTTTGCAAGGTTCAGAGTCGCGGACAAATAAGCAAACGGCGCATCCATGGTGAACCAAACTGCGGGATGACGCAAATTCCGCGGATGGTCGAAAATCGCCACGGTGACGGGCTGGCCTGCCGCCTCCGCCGAGTAAGCACACCATTCAGCCGGTTTATCGTTTGTGGTCGCCACGCTGTCTCCTCCCGCCGAATTTCGGAACTTACCCCCCTTGTCCATGGACTCGACAAATCGGCAGCCGAGGCCGAAGTAATGTCGGCCCCAAAGAGTCCGACCGGTATCCGTTTCGGCCACGTGCAGCCGCGTATGCCAAACGAGCAAAGTGGGAACTTCCGGTTCGCTCCAGCGAACCAGCAAAATCTCACGTTCTTCTGTGAGCTGTGGATTTCCCTGGGCGTCTCGCCAAGTGATTGGGTGGAGAATGCGAGCCATCAATCGCCCGTTCTCCTGGCGTGTTTCCAGCTGGACAGTGCCCTGCGGGCTCTGCGTCCCACAACCCGGACCTTCTGCCCAGTAATCCACGTCATCAACACCAATAGCAAACATTAGCCCGTGATGGTGAACATGATCGGGTGGAGAATCGCGAAGTACGTTGATCCCCTTGGGTGAGCACAACGTTTTGATGTAACATTTCGGCCCATTGACGGGAGCAACATACTCGAGCACAATCCTGTCCCGCAGAAATACCGTCACCCGCCCGTCCTGAACCGTTCCCCGGATTTGTTCATCAGAACCAATCCCACTTTGGATTGCGGATGCATTCCCTGGCGATTGGCCTTCCCCCCGTGCTCCTCCGCTGATCATCGCCAGCCCAGCCAGAATCATCGGCATAACGAGTAGTAAATGAGATAATCGCATGACTCGTCTCCCTTTCTCGCAGGAATCTGGCAAACCCTACGGATGACAACATCATGTTGCCGAAGTTCAATAGCGGAATCAAGCCTGCCAGGGCCTAACCGAAAGGACGAGGCTCCGCCTCCGCACTACCCCGCAGATCCAGAATTATTCTTAACCAGATGGTGTTCCCCGCTGAATTGCAGAGCCGAGGCGAACGCCTGCCCCTTCGTCAATGCATTCTTTACAGGCTCCGACTCACTCCTCTAGCCAGGGCTTTCGCCGAGCACGTTCCGGCTCGCTCACGGGATGCTCGAAACCGGGCGGTCGTGCCCCGTCAATCGCGGGGGCACTGCGATCCTCGGGAAATGGGTCAAAACCATGGAGTGCCTTCCTCTCGGCTTCGATGGAAGTCATCTCTGCAGGCGTACCGACAAGGGGTGGCAACGGTGCACATCCGATCGTCCCCGCGAATACCAAAAAAATAGAACACGCAAGGAGTTTTTTCATTTTGGCACGAAACGCAGAACGGTACACACAGAGTGATCAGTCGCCGGCATACGCGCTAAGCCGGTGAATGGTAGCGGCTTGCTAAAAAATGGGCAAGGTGTAAAAAACTGGAAAGTCATTTGGATCGTTCACAGCCACGGAGTTCTGCCGTGGACGGTGTCGGCAGTGGGGCATCGAACAAGGTCAAGTTGTTGACGTTTTCCATCAACCGGGGAAAATAAGAAAAGCGATTCCACCGGGAGCGTATTACATGCTAACCGATTTGTCCCTTACTTGATGCAGGAGTTTGCCAAATGAAGGGGAACGAAAAACTGATCGCTGTGCTGAATGAGTTGCTCGCCGAGGAGTTAACGGCGATCGTCCAGTACATCGTTCATTCCGAGATGTGCGCCGACTGGGGCTACGACCATTTGCACGAAGCCGTTGAAAAGCGTGCAATTCAGGAGATGAAGCACGCGGAAAGCCTGATCGCCAGGATTATCTTTCTCGAAGGCACACCGATCGTGAACCGGTTGAACGAGGTCCGTGTCGGCCCCAATGTAGCCGATCAGTTCCGTTCTGACCTCAACGCTGAATTAACCGCAGTTCAGGCGTACAACAAGGCAATTGCTTTGGCCCACGAGGTAGGTGATGCGGTCACTCGCGAGTTGCTGGAATCAATCGTGAAGGACGAGGACCACCACGTGAATTGGCTGGAGGAGCAACTGGCTCAGATTGAACAAATGGGTCTGCAGATTTACCTCTCCACGCAAGCAAAGGGCTGACGATCCGGCCCATTGCGTGGTACGCGCCACTTCCCCTCGCGGAACGATCCAAGCGGCTTCGCGTTGAGATAACGACGGTCAATAAACCTGAATTAGCATCAGGAGTTTGCCCGAGGAAGAATAATCCCGGGCAGTTTTCTGATTTACATTATTAAGTGCAAGTGCTTGCCCGAGATGGATAGTGGACTCATCAAGGAACTCGTCCTGCGACAATCCTGCGTCGCGTGGGTTCTTATCCGAACAATTCGATCTTCCCGTTTCGGAATCAATGCAATTTTCAGCGGACGCAAGCAGGCAAACATTCGAGTGTTCATGGAGAAGCTTCAATGAGTTGGCAAATGTCTCTCTCCCGAATCTATGTCGCGTTTGGCTGCTGCACAATGGTGGCAAATCTTTTTTTGATGGCGCCTCCTGGATGGGCGCAGGCCACATCGCCGTCCCCGCAACAGACGACCGATATCGTCTACCGCGCACTTGCGGCATTTAACAAAGGATGTGCTCTTCTCGAACAATATGAATACTCGGCAGCAAGTAAGCAATTCGAAGCCGTATTAAAGGAATTTCCGCAATGGACAGCCGCGAAATTCAACCTTGGGCTCGCCTATCTGAATATGATGGAGGATGCCGGGGGGAAAGAAATCATCAACCAGGCCGAGCGATTGTTTCAGGAAGTTGCCAGGGAGAATCCACAACTCATTCATGCCTGGTACTGCTTGGGTCTTTATTACGAACATGTAGGGCAAAGAGAAAAGGCGCTGGAAGCCTTTCAAAAAGCATATCAACTCGACCCTCAAGATCCTCACATTTGCCTCAAACTGGCAGAAGCTTACCTCGCGATGCAGCAAAACGAAAAAGCGATAGAACTCCTCGAACGGGCAGTCAACCTCGATCCGGGGTTCGTTTCCGCCATTTATCGACTGGCCCTGCAATACCAGCGTTTGGGAAAGCGAGATGCGGCTTCAAAATTATTCGAAAGGTTCCGCGCGCTCAATCAAGCGGAAGTCGCAGGTGGAAGTTTTACTGTACGAAAAATATATGGCTCGGCGGGAAAATACTACTATGCACTGGGACCTGACATGTTGCCGATTGTCCGACAGCTGGACACGGACGCCCACGCCGCAACTCCGGTTTTTGACCCCGAATCACGAGAACTCGTAAAAATGGGGCCTCCGTGGCGAGCAGGTCAAATATCTATCGAAATCGGCGGTGTCGCCGTGGCGGACCTGAATAAAGATGGTATTTTGGATCTGGTTTTAAGCGGTGTCACAAATGACCATGCTACTCAGGTTTTATTTGGAGAAAAAAACGAGCATTTTCAACCCGGTGAAATATTGGCCACCCAAGCCATATGTGCGGCCGTCGGAGACGTTGACAACGATGGCGATGTGGATATCTGGATAGGCGGTGCAGGGTTCGTTCGTTTGATGGAAAACGATGGCACCGGCCATTTCAAACCGTTCTCGGGAACAGCTGCCTCCATGACCGGGGACTTCACTGCCTTACACGTGCGATTGCTGGATATCGACAGCGACGGGGATTTGGATCTCTATGCCAGCCGGTTTAATTCGAATGGTGAAGCGCTCGCGCCTTTGCTTTTGATCAACAACCGCGACGGAACTTTCGAGGAAAAGGCTGCTGCCTGGGGACTGGAAACACCGCAATTCTCCGCAGTCGCGACGAGCTGGCTCGACATTGATAACGATCGTGATCTCGACTTAATTCTCGCGTCAGGAAAAGGTTCACCTGTCGTATGGCTCAACGATCGGGCCGGGGCATTTCGGATTGTCAAAGGCTCGGATGCAGGTCTTGACGTCCCCGGTGTTTCCGGCCTGACTACCGGGGATGTCAATTGTGATGGCAGGCCGGATCTTGTCGTACTCAGTAGCGGCCGGGTGAGGTTGTTCCTCAACCAAGGTGCATGCCGCTTTCGGGAGGACGAAGCCTTCGCACGGCAGTTTGGAAAGCTGGGCGGGACAATCGCACAACTTGCCGATATCGATAATGACGGAGATGCGGATCTTTTTATTGCGGACACATATTTGCCGAATGGTGCCCGGCAACCCGTTATCCTCCTGAATTCCTGGCCAAAACCGGGGTTCGTGAACCTGTGCCAAGAAGACCCGCGATTTCTCTTTTGCGGCGTCCGCAACCAGGGAAACACCGCTGGAGTCCTCGCTGATTTCGATGGCGACGGTGGGCTCGATGTTCTTATTGCGCCGTTGAGCACCAGCAGCGTGTGGTTTAGAAATTGCGGTTCCCGAGGAAACTGGCTTAGCCTTGATCTGGCCGGAACCCGTTACACAGATCAGAAGTCTCGCTCCAACGAATCCGCCATCGGTGCACGCGTGGAGGTTCGCAGCGGGCAAATCTTTCAGCAGTGGGATGTGGGGCAAATCGCCGGCAGTACTTGCTGGGCACCTCTTCGGTTACACTTTGGCCTTGGGCACCAGCAGGAAGTCGAATGGCTCCGGATCATTTGGCCGGATGCGGTCCTCCAATCCGAGGTCTCAATCAAGGCCAACCAGGTGGCCAGTATTGGTGAAGTCCCGCGCAAAACATCTTCCTGTCCACATTTATTTGTATGGAATGGTGACCACTTCGAATTTGTATCTGATTTCGGCGGGAAGGGTGGGCTCGGATACTTGATTCGGCCGGGAATTTACGCCCAACCGTATCCCGTTGAATTTGTTCCCCTGCCTCGCATAAAGCACAATAATGATCCAATTGTCTGTAAAATCATCGAGCCATTGGAAGAAGTTGTGTATTTCGATCACGCTTCTCTCATCGCGGTTGATCACCCGGCGGGAACATTCGTTCTCCCCAACGAGATGATGCCGGTTTCGGTGACTGATATCCCCGAGGAGATTCTCTGTTTTGGCGAAGAACTGGATCCCATTGCTGCGACAAACGATCGTGGTCAGGATGTGCTTACCCTTCTGAAGAGAATTGATCGCGACTTTGTGGGGCCCACCGAGCAGGACAAACGCTTCGTTGGCTATGCGAAGGAGCATTCACTGGTGCTTCAATTTCCGGACACCCTGGATCGATGGATGGAGTTGGGAAGGCGGATCTTCTTTATTGGGCATGGTTGGGTGGAATACAGCTACTCCCAGACAAATTTCGCCGCCGCGCAGGCGGGTCTTACTCTCCGAGCTCCCACTTTTGAAGTCTTTCGCGATGGAAAATGGATAGAACTCATCAGGGAAGCGGGATATCCGGCTGGTGTAAACCATTGGATGACGCTGGAATTGACGCATTTTCTGCAAAAAGGAGATCGCAGGCTCCGTATAAAAACAAATATGGACCTTTACTGGGACCGGATTTTTCTTGCAGCAACAATCGACGGTGCGATCCAGCAATCAGAGATACACCCGCGCCTCGCTAATCTGACATATCGCGGCTTTCCGCGAGAATACTCGCCGGATGGAAAACAACCCACACTTTTAGACTATGAGAGTATAGATCTTACTCTTCCCTGGAAATCTATGCCGGGATTTTACACGCGTTTTGGTGATGTGACAGAACTTGTCATGAAGCGTGATGACGCATTTGTCATTATGGGCCCCGGCGAGGAACTCACGCTTCAATTCGATGTTGGTCAACTCCCCGAACCACCCGCGGGGTATGTACGTTCATGGATCCTGAAAACAGACAGTTTCTGCAAGGATATGGATATTCATACCGCGGCAGGAGATCAAGTGGAGCCTCTGCCCTTTCACACGATGCGATCTTATCCGTACAGCTTGCCGGAGAAGTTTCCCGAAACGCCGGCGACTATCAGGGCGAGAACAATTTATAACGTACGATGGATGGGATCGCGAAACGATTGGCCATCGAATTCTATTTCGAAGAGTGAAAGATAGCGCCAAAAACAGAAAACCAACGTGCCACTGCGAGGTCTGTAAGCGGAATAGAGCTTTACAGTGCACTGGCTAGCAGCGACTCAACCACGTCTCATCTGCACGACCCCATGGCTCAAGCCGGGAAATCCTTCGACGTGCGCCTTAGCTTCTAGTAATAAGGCTAACGCGATGACGGCACTTCCGGGATGATCTTCCCGTTGCGAATAACCCCAGGCACAACCGAGCATTTATTCGCGTTGACCCTATCCCATTCAATGGTCCCGAAAACACCTCGATAGGGTGAAATGGCGAGCAGGCTGTTGTAGATCTCAACACGGTCGATGTTATCACGACCTCCTTGTGCGGCTCGCGCAACGGCATGAAGAAGCATACGAACGGCATCATAGGTGAGCGCGACAGCATAGTCGGGTTCGACAGCGAATTCTTTCTGAAATGTCTCTCGGAAGTCCTGTGGTATATGGCAAGAATCCGGAACAAGACATGGACAAATGATCCCTTCGGCGTCAAGACCGAGTGATTTGAGAGCGTCAACTCGGGAAACTCGCGCGTCGCACACAATTTGCACAGTGGATGTGTGGCGACGGATCTCGCGGATGATGGAAACGAGGAGAGGCCGGGGGGCACTTACAATCAGCCACTCGGGCGAGTTCTCGAGCGATTCCCAGACCGCTTTTGTAACGGCTTGCTCCTCTCGCGGGAGAATAATCACCGAATTGACCTGGCAACCGTGGCGGAGAAGCCATTTGTTCAATTCACGCCAAAACCATTGAGAATCATGGTCACTTCCGAGAAGAACGGCAATCCGGCGGGGACAACTGCCGGCAATTCGTTGCGCCAGGACCGGCGCGATCAGATGGTCGCCCGGCGCAAGCGCGAAGATCCACGGCACACCTGCCAAATTAGTCGTCTTATCGGTGGCCACAGGTGAAAGCAAGGGCAAATGCACTTTGGCAACGATCGTTTCCGCGAGGTGTGTTGCTTCACCGTCGGTCCCGCCGACAACTCCGACGACGTTTTCCCGAAAAATCAATTCCGCAAGGGCGGATGCACCATCCGACCACGGCGAGTCCTTGATGAGAGGGACGAGGCGGCATGGCGGCAGCTTGTCGTGAAGCTCTCTTTGTGCATCATCAAGACCTCGTTGAGCCGCCCACCACAGACTCGCCATGCCTAAGTCATCGCTCTTCGACGGACCAAAGTATCCGATAATGACCTCTTTCCTTAAGGCTATCCCCGAACTTCGAAGGACAGGCGTGGAATTAATTGGATCGCGTGCCTTAAAAAAAGGATGGATTGAGCGATCAAACGGATAAATAATTCCGCCATTCGGGCCGTCCGCAATAAGCTCAGCGGTTGGGGTTCCCCAAGCGATCAATATAGCCACAATCGCGAAAAAAACCACGCACGCTCTGCCCATAAATTTGGACAAGCGTGGTCTTATAAGCACAGAGCATAACAACTGTGGCATGGGAACCGGTAGTCGCAGCCACCAAGGCTTAATCAAGAGTTAATTCTGTGAAACTTGAACAGGCCGAGCGGGCACCTCTTTCGGCAGGCCGAGGTCTTCTCTGGAGTAAAACTTCCACTGATTGTTTTCTCGGATCGCAAGATAAGCATCACTTGCCCGGTCTAAAACCGCCGTCAGCATTATTTCTCCGGTAACCCCATGCCACGGATCCCGCCGCGTGGCCAGCACATCCCGTATTTTGGCACGATTGAGTCCGGCCAGTTGGATCGCCCAGATCAACATTTGAGTCCCATCGTAGGCATGCGCGGCGTAGGTTTCTGGCTCACAACCGAATCGCGCTTTAAATTTCTGCCGAAATTCTTCCAACCGGGAGTCATCACGCGCGGGATTCCAGGGCGAAGCACAAACCACGCCCTCGGCATTTTTGCCAGCGATTTTCACAAAATCATCAAGCAAACAGCGGTCGCACGCAAAAAAGGGCTGTTTCATTCCCATCTCGCGCATCTGGTTGAGGATGCGGGCACCGTCTTCCGCGTCGCCCCAGTGAACAACCGCTTCCACCTGAGCGTCAGCAAGTCGTTGCAACTCCATCGAGAAGTCCTGTTGCCCCACAAAGTACGCCATCTCGATAGGCACAGGCCGTTCCAGGCGACGACTTGCATCACGAAATTCGCGCACCCCGAAACGGCCATAGCGGTTGCTCGCTCGAATGATGCCGACGCGACTGAGGCCGAGCTTCTTATAGATATAATCCGCTAGAATATAACACTGACGCCGGTCATCCGCAATAACTCGCAGAACCCATGGAATATTCGTCTCAATGAATGTCGGGTCTGTATCACCTGTATTGACCACCGGTACCTCCGCCTTGAGAGCGACGCGAATTGCAATATGACTGTTCGCTCCGTCGATCGTGCCAATGATCGCCCAAACATTCTCTATGTAGGCCAAGCGAATAATCTCATCTCCAGAAGACCCCCACAGGCCGTTGTCATTGCGAACAACAAGTTCGAATGGTATTTTCCGCCGCCAGTAGCCGCCTGCGGCGTTGGCTTCCTCGATTGCAAGCTGGCAACCACGGAGCATCATTTGTCCCAGATTCTCCTCATGGCTTTTTCCACCCGTTGCCACCGACACCGTAGGCTCGATCGGCCCCAAAAAGCCGATCTTAACAGTATCCACGTGTTCTGGCTCAGGAATACCCCGTCCCGGTCCTGTGTATTCCATCTGTACGAGGAAATACCTTTTAAAAGGTTGGGTCAGCCGTCCGAATGGATCCAATTCTTTGGGTGTGTCGGCATAAACGGGGTCCACACGCAGGGGGAGTTGCGGCACTTGATAGGCCCCCGCACGATTGATGCGTTCGAGGATGCTCAACGTATAGTCATCCACAGGAAATGGCAGGTCTTCCTGATTTGGAAGAGCCCGGTTGTCTGCGCCCACTGTCGGGGCGGAATCGGATGCCGCAGCCAAACCCATCTCCCAGATGAACATCGTGACTAAAACTAAGCCAGTAATAATGGTAACCCGACACATAGTTCAACCCTCTCTCCACTCCTTATCAACCTATACACAATTTTACTTTTCGCTCGTTGAGTTTAATTTATTAAGCCATTCTGGTTGCCGCCTGACTCCCGGGTAGTAGCCCCGCCCGATACCATGCGAAAGTCCCTTTGCAGTTCCTACCCATACGTCATCGCCATCAAAGTCCATTGCAATTATGAAGTTATGTGCGATACTCGTTTCAAGTGGAACTTCTTTAATTTTTCGTCCTTGACGGAAGACCTCCGCGCGTCCGCTCGAGTCATCACCGTTGCGGTAATAGGAGACGTAGGTATCGGTGGCGTAGTCAGCGACGACTCCGAGTCCCTTGTCTGTGCACATCCAACACTCCTGTCCGGAGCGAGCCCGAAGCGCGTTGGTGAAGTCGCTGGGAAGACCCGTCTCATGAGCATAAAACCCACGCCAGTATCGGCCGTCGTATCGACACTGCCCGAAGTAGGTGGATACCCAAAGCGCTCCGCCTACATAGTTTGCCGCGGTGGTAATGACATGAATGATTCCATCATCGCGGAAGAGGTCGATCTCCATTTCCCGATCAGGATCGAGATAAACCTTCCATTTTTCCGTCGGTACGTCGAATTCCAGGCAGCCACTTCCCCACACGGCAAGGAAAACCTTATTCACCTCCGGTGAGTAAAACACGTTGTAATTCCAGATTTCTTCCATTGGTGCGTTTTTCTCGGTGAAAATTGTCCATTCTTTAGTCGTCGTATTATAGCGGCTTGCTCCGGCAGTTGTGGCGCACCATACGTTATCGTGTTCGACCGCTATCGCATAGACGACATTATTGACTAGTCCGCTGTTCAACTGGTGAAAATGGTCAAATCGCCCGCCGGACAGGCGAGCCACGCCACCTCCGAAGAGAGCCAGCCACACGTCACCGGTTTGGGGATCCACGTCAATTCCAGTTACGGCACGCCAGGGAAGGCCATCTTTCTCCCTCCACACCGTGAATTTCCGCGTCTTCTTGTCATAACACGCCAGGCCGTTTTCCGTACCAACCCAGACCTTCTCCCCTGCACAACGCACGGCGAAAATATGGTCGTTGGGAAGTCCATCCTCTTCCGTAAAGTTTTCCCACTCCGTGTACACATACGGTAAATCATCGTCTGTAAGATTATCGACACTCTGCCCAAACGCGAGCTTGGGCACCTGTGCACCTGAAGCTTTTTCACCAGAAGTGGTTTCGGCCCATGCAGTGCCGGTCGCGAGTAGCCATGCCATTACCCACAGAAATACTGCACGCCACATAGTTGTCCTCGCTTCTCCGATCAGTCACAATGTTTTCAAATACTCAATAAGATCGTTCAATTGATCCTTCGTAAGGTCGTTCGTCACACCGTGGGTGTCGTACGGGTTGTGGACAGTCCAAATTTCTTCCAGCGTCGGGGCGATTCCGTTGTGAAGATAGGGAGCGGAGTTATAGATGTTGAGAAGCTGTGGCGTATCAAACACACCATGCCGATCCAGCTTCATTTTGGTGCCCACATCGTGACTTCGCCGATCTGTGTACAGCGGCGGTGGGTGGCAGGTGACACAACGATTTTCCGGTGGGATCAGGCGCCCATCATTCGTATAAATCCTCTCGAAAATAGCCCGACCGCGACGCTGTGCGGGAGTGAGCGGCGCCCCAACAGGTCGATGCCGATTGGGAGCGAGCGGGATAGTGCAGATATAATAATCCAGGGCCGTTAATTCCTCCGGAGTAAAAGGCTGAATGCGGGTAAAGAATACGGCAAGGCGGGTTCCGCATTGACGGGAAAGTGTCGGGTTGATTCCCTCCCATTTGAATGGGGATGTGTCAAGAATTCCCCTCAGAGTTCGGTTGTCGACGGGGTTGACCCCAATATCATCTTCAATATCGTACGTCAATCCTTCAACATGTCCGTCGGGATGGCAGCTCGCACAGGAAAACTGTCGATGGAATGTATTTTTCGCGCTGTGGAAAATGCGTTCCCCAAGCCGTTCGCGTGTGATAATCTTCGGACCACCCAGGTCAATTGTTTTCACGAGCTCCAAAGACTGAACGTCAATGATCCCTATGCTGTCATCGAGAGAATTCGCCACAAGGAGCAGCCCGCGTTTCTTATCGAGTGCAAGCCCCCGTGGACAGTGACCGACATCGATCTGCTTCAGAACGAACTCTGTGGCAGGCCCCAGGTGGTTGGGAAGAATTGATTCTCGAGTTTCGTCCGGATATGAACGAACGACCGCTTCCAGCTTCTTGAGATCAACAACCGCCACGCGGCTGTTACCCGCACTGGTGACAAACGCCTGGAGACCGTCCGGGCTGATGACAACGTCATGCGGATCAGGAAAACATTCGCCTGGCTCATCGAGCAGGACTTGGTCAATGCGACCGTCCGGCCAGAGAATTCCCAGCCCGTTGGTGATCGTCCAGCCTTGAAGCAGTCGCGTGATTGGAATCACGTTCTTATGCCGGGCCAGGGTAAAAAGTGCAAATCGCTGCTTCGGATCCCAGGCCACTCCACGGAGGCCATTAGCCCCATGCGCCACCGGCCGATTCACGACTTGGACTGTGCTTGTGTCCAGTATGGTCAGCTCAGTCTGAGCTTCCGTGCGGAACGGCACAAATCGCGAGTAGATATTGGTAACCACAAGCCACTTTCCATCCGGTGAAAGACTCAAAGACCAAGGACCGCGTCCCGCGCTCAATGTCTTGACAACCTTAAATGACTTCAAGTCAACGACGGATATATCATCCGAAAGAAAATTACAGACATACAAAAAGCGCCCCTGTGAATCGATCAATAGTCCGTGCGGCTCATCCCCGACAGAAATCGTTCGCACCACTTTTTTTGTACGAATATCGACGACCGATACTGAATCATCCAGCCGGTTACTTACAAATGCGTAGAGGCCATCGGGCGTGAACGCTACGTCATGGGGTTGACGCCCCACGGGGATTTCGCCGCGAACCGTCATGGTGTCCAAATCGAGTAAAGCCACTGTATTTGAAGCCTCGCAGGCCACCAACGCAATGTCAAAGTTCGGCGATACGGCAATATTCACCGGCGTCTTATAAACCACTTCCGAATTCTGTGTGGAACGATCAGGCTGGGAAGGATGAGCAATTTTGGCCATCATTTGCTCGAAATCGAATGGTTTATCCGGGCTTGATTGATGGCATCCGAGGCATGTTTCACGGGTGGGTTTCCTAAGCGATCCGTCCTGCTGAGACAGATTACGCCGCCGGGACTCGACATGCTGACTTCCTGGGCCGTGACAGGCCTCGCATCCAACACCCTCGAACAGGTTGAAGCTCTCGCGAATTGCAGCAGCCGGTACATGATAGGCCGTGGAATGACATTTCAAACATTGCGTCGCCGTCCGTGGATCCCCCTCCACCCCCCGCTTTTTCGCCAATTGCTGCCCTTTGGTCGAACCCAAGCACGAGTACGCCCCGGCGTGTTTACTTTCCAGCCACTTGCTGAACTGCCATCCGGAACGAGCACCGTCGTGGCACTCTGCACACACTGCAGATCCCACAAGGGCCGACTGCGTCTTGTCTACGGGCGGAGCGGGTCTTTCCAGTGGCGAGAGCGACGCATTAGATGGAACCGGATGTTTAATCGATTGCCAACCTTTGGCAATATCGAGGCCGGATTTACCCAGCACGCGCTGGTGGGATTCCTTCGGAGCGTGACAATATATACAACCTTCCAGCCCGGGCATGCGCAGGCCGCGTTCCATGGCCTTCTGCCGATCCCGCATAATAGCAGCATCCGCATACTCACTTCCGGGTCCGTGGCATTTCTCGCACTGAACACCCTCGCGAACTGAAAATGTCGGATCCAGCTCCCAGGGTTCTGCCTCTGCTGCCGTTGCATGGCAACCCAGACATATCCGTGACTGATCGGGTTCCTCGGCCACTCCACTCAGTCGTGCAATCTGCCTGGCCTCTGGCTTGTGCAGCGCCGCATACGCCCGGGCATGGGCAGATTGTGCCCAAATACCGCATTGATCGCCCAAAGATTCTCCTTCGTGACACTCTGCACATACCTTCACACCGACATAAACAGGCTGAAAATTAGGCGGTGCGGCTTTTGAATCACGGGCCGCCAAAACCGAAACGCTAATCCCGATTAAGATCCACGGTATCCGCCTCACCCAACTTGACCCCTTACCGGAGGATCGCAAAGTGCGTCTAAATCCCGCTGTACTCATTATCGCCACGTCCGACGTTCACGTTTAAAATGCCTACCAACTACTCGCATGCTAAACTCACGATTTATTCGCAATCCCTGCTGCGATGACCTATACAAGCTTATCCTAAAACGCACGACAGTCCTTTAGTCAGGTTCAACAACTTTGAGTACCTGGTTCGCCTTGACGTTCTCCAAACGTGTTTTTTTACCGTTTGGCCAGCGGATTTCGACCCAGTCGGCAACGGTGTTGTCTCCCGACCCAAAATGAACCCGCGGATCCATCTGCGACAGGTATCCACGGGTCGGAATAGCATCGCGGAACTGAATCAGCGACCCGGCGCGGACTGTGACCCTGGCACCGATCGCATCCGTTTTTCCATTAGAGCGCTTGGGCCAAACCATAAGCCAATTCTTCCGGTTTCCCCCGTCGTTGCGTAAAAGGACTGGCCTATCATTGAGATTAATTATGAGGAGGTCTAGGTCACCATCATTATCAAAGTCACCACATGCCACAGCCCGTCCTACATGCTTTTCGTGGAAATATGCACCGGATTGATGCGACACGTCGACGAATTGTCGATTTCCCACATTCCTCAAGAGCACATCCTCTTCCGGATATTCATGGTGGGCATCCCCGTTTGCCACAAAAATATCCAACCAGCCATCATTGTCGTAGTCGAAAATGACCGATCCCCAGCCGGTGTATTGTCCACACACAGCGGCGATTCGTGAACGTGCCGTCCAATCCTCAAAATATTCACCGAAATTGATGAGCAAGCAGCTATAATCCATATCTGGAATGAAAAGATCCAGCAAACCATCGTGGTCAATATCGCCAAAGTCCGGCCCCATACTGGATACACCCTGCCCCGCCTCTCCAAAGGCAAGGCCCCTGGGTAGGGCTTCGTTGCTGAACTTCCCGCCTCCCAAATTCAGGAAGAAATCGTTTGCCATCGCATCGTTAGTAACATAAATATCGAGCAGGCCATCGTTATTTACGTCGGCCACCGTCGCGCTCATGCCACGCCCCTCCGGATTCCATACTCCTGCTTCTTTGGTAACATCGGTAAAAGTGCCGTCCCCATTATTTCGATATAGACAATCCGGTTGTCCCTCATAACTCAGCGGGCCTGGATAGCCGTCCGCCTTATAAAAAGCACGAAAGGCCCCCAGATCATATTGCAGATAGTTACACACATAGACGTCCAGCAGTCCGTCGCCGTTGTAATCAAACCAGGGTGCGGACAGGCTCCATCGGGGATCATCCAGGCCAGATTGGCGGGAAACATCGGTAAATGTTCCATCCCCGTTATTATGGTAGAGAACATTTGGACCATAATTGAGGACATAAAGGTCAACAAATCCATCATTATCGTAATCTGCTGCTGAACATCCGCTTCCGAAATGCGTGTCGCCGACTCCCGCCTGATCCGTCACATCCGTGAATGTTCCGTCTCCGTTGTTTCGATACAGAGCGTTGCGAAGCTGCCCGCGTAAATGACGGCCTCGATTACTGCTGACGCCGGGAGTCCAAGCACCGTTGACAAAGTAAATATCCATCAGGCCATCATTGTTGTAATCAAAGAACAGCGCCCCGCTGCCTGTCCCTTCGACGATGTTGCTGAGTTCTTCATCGCCAAAACTGTGTTTAAAGGTGATGCCTGCCTCCCGCGTCACATCCGTGAAGGTTGGCAGGCTCTGAGCAAGAGACGGCACGCTGAGCGTGGTCCAGTAAAGGGACACTGAAGCCAGAAACGCTAGACGCATCCACCGGGCAGGTGCGTTTGTGTATAGAAATCTGTATAGAAATGATAACGTGTTCATAAGGTAGACGACCTCTCCGAGTGCGGTCTGCTGATTTACAAGATATTACTGTATTGCAAATGGATGTTGACGATCATACAAAGCGCCAGTGTCAATCCACTCAATCATTATTTGCACATCTTTTTGGGATAAGGGTTGCACCTCAGGGTCGTTGGGCCAGGGTTTATACGGTCGGGAAGGCCATTCTCCATCCCACGGTTTTGCCAGGTTTTTAGACATCACGTGCCAGACAAGCGAACTTAAACGAGCTGCGCCGGGCACCACGTAAACGGGCGCGGCATCGGCAGCCTCCGCCGAAGACGGAGTATCAGCAGAGCGAACCAGCTGCGCGTATGAAAACGCTGGCGACGCTGACACGGGACCAGGATGAGCCGGATCCGCCGATGGAGCCAGCCACGGCCTTGTTCGCGGCGGAGTATGGCAATTCAAACAGGACCGTTGAATAATAGGCCAAACGTCGTGTACAAAGTCGGGCACAGTGAGGGAAGCCGAGGGCTCAATCCGTGGTCGATCTTCCCACAGGGCGTCAGCCATTCTGTTAAACGGCACACGTTCCGGATCTTCATGACAGCCAATACACCCTTGATGAACGCCGCCCTTGACCCAAAACCATCCGGAGGTTCGCACATTGATCCCCTGTTCGTCAATCAGTTGGAGTGCCAAGGGAACGTCGGAAGGGACTTCCACCTGGAAAGATCCGTCCGGATATATCGGAATTTCACCCAGCACGCGGAATGGAAAACGCGGCTGCCGATTGGCGGCGGTTTTCGGATCGGTGATAGCCTGCAAAACTCGCAACTTTTTGATCGAGCCTTTCGGAAATCCCTGATCTCCCAGGTCGTTGTCGTAAACGCTCAAGCAATAGAGAGTGCCGCAAGACGCGTTGTCATCAACCCCCGAGGATCGGCCGTCGGGAAGGAGTCGGGGAGCAACTGGCTTGGCCAAGAGTTCGTGGTAACGGGGATCATCGAAGAGCGGCGTCCATGCGCGTGCTTCTAAATCAAAAATACCAAGCGCAAACGAACTCCCGCCGGTTCGGGGGCGCCGTGAAACGAGCAGACGCCCATCTGGGAGAGCGCACGGCGAGTGATAGACCCACGCCCGATCTTCGGTAAGGCGTTGATATGTCCGTAAAGGACGTCTCAAATCGACACATGCAATCTGTCCTGCCCCATCCGGTGTCAATTCGTCGCTTTCTATGAAGACCAATTTTCCGAGCAGGCCGTGGGGAATGACGGTTGGCATAAGCTTGTACCTGGCTCCGATGCCTGGTAAAAAATTCGCAGGGTCCGTCCCGTCTGTGTTGACCGCCAGGAGGTCCAAACGCACCTGTGGATCGTGCGGGTATGACGAGCGAAAACTGGCAAAAACAATCCTGCCATCAGGAAGCAGTGTCCCGGGCAGATCGGGTGCATGACTAACCGTAAGACGTCGAAAATGTGACCCATCCATGCGACAGGAGAACAGAGACGAAACCGCTGTGCCTGTGAGTGCCGATGCTTCTTCGCTCAACACTCGAAAAAGCGTGATTTGAAACCAGGGAAGCGGGGCATCGAGAATATACTGAGTGGATTGGTAGCTGGGAGATCGACAGTCGCGTGCCTCACGTGTGATTTGCCGCAGAGTTCGCGTTTCCAGATCGAGCTCATAAATGTTCCAGGGTGCATTAGCCTCAGGTTTACCGGCGAGGAGCAGCTTTTTTCCGTCAAAGAACACATCTGCTTCGGCCGTAGCAAAAAACGAGGGTAGCAGAATTTCCGGCTCGCGACCCGGCTGAAGAAGCACGAGGCGACATGGCCGATTTACGCCGACCAGAGTCCCGGGGTACGGTGTGGCGATCAGGTCCCCGCTTCCCTCAACTGCCACCTGTGTCAGTACAATAGGACAAGGGAGATTATCCACCGAAGGGGGGGCTGCCCTCAGTTGCCCAACTGTGATAACAAAGACGGCCACCCCCGATATCAAAGACCAGCACGGCAAAGGCAAGACACGTGTCTGAAAGATGTGCTGTCGCTTCCAGATTGGCCTGACCCAACCAGAAATCATGACAAAAGAAACCCAGTTAACGAACAGAGCGTTGACCATCGTGAATGGACTGAGAGTAAAAAGCGATTTTACAGCCGGACCTTCTTGATTGCAACAAATTGGCACCTTAATACCTGATCAGAAAAAAGCAAGTAATTCGATAAACTTTCATGATGATCCCCGGTAGCGAGTGTCGGGTGAACCTGCCACCAGTGTGACAAATCAGGACGGGAAAGAAGTGCTCCTGTAGCAGGGGAGTTATGCGAGAACGGGACTCTAAACTCCGGCGACGTGTGGCGTGGGAAGCGGCACGCCTGATGTACTTCCGGGAGGAGACCGAATATTATCGCGCCAAGTTAAAGGCGGCCCGCCGAGTTTTTGGCCCCGACGTTCGGCCGGGAGACCTCCCCAGCAACCGCGAGATTCGCGAACAGATCGAGGCCGTTGCCCGCGCTTTCGAGGGGGAAAAGCGGGTCCAAAAGTTAGGAGAAATGCGGCTGGAGGCTCTCCGCATGATGCGGTTACTGAAAGAGTTCCGCCCCCGCTTGGTGGGAAGCACCCTCACCGGTCACGTGCGCCGTGGCTCGGACATCGATATCCATGTCTTCTCAGACAGCGTGGAAGCGGTCCGGCTAACACTGGAGCAGGCCGGACTGCCCCACGAGGTGATTCGTAAGCGGGTTGTCAAACACGGGGAGGAACGGACCTACACGCACATCCACGTTTCCGGGCAATTTGAGTTTGAATTGACCGTCTATCCGAGCGAGTTGGTAAACTACCGCTTCAAAAGCTCGATCACAGGCAAACCGATGGAGCGCGCGTCAATCGAGGAACTTGAAAAACTGCTTGCCCGCGAGCATCCCCAACTCATGGTGGAGATCGAGTCGGACGACGCGGAGACGGTTGTGGACCGGTTCCGCGTGTACGAATCCCTCCTGCTGCCGCTGGAGAAGGTGAAAGAAGACCCAAGGTATCACCCGGAGGGTGATGTTCTTTACCACAGTCTCCAGGTTTTTGAATGTGCTCGGGAAGAGTCCCCCTACGACGAAGAATTTCTTCTCGCAGCTCTTTTGCACGATGTGGGAAAGGCCATTGACCCCAAAGACCATGTGAAGGCGGGCCTGGAAGCCCTGGAAGGTTTTATTACAGAGCGGACGGCCTGGCTCATCGAGCATCACATGGAAGCTCAGGGGATCCTTGATGGAAGCATCGGGGCGCGAGCCCGCCGCCGTCTCGAGGCTTCGGAGGACTTCGACACTTTGATACTTCTTGCCAAGTGCGATCGGGCTGGTCGGCGGGTGGGCGTCAAAGTTCCGGACCTTGAAGAAGTCTTCGAGTACCTTCGCAGCCTAGAACGCGATTTCCAGTAGAGACGGTTCACGGCATTCTCCTCAACCGCTCAACGATTCAACATGGCCTGATGTCTCGCTCAAAGGGTCATTCAGGTCCGCGGAGGGACTTACGACTCCCAGTCGTCTGGCCTATAATAACCCGGCCACAGAATTTTCGGGCATTTTAAAGGCGAAGCTTTTTCGCGGCTGCGCTACGCGCTGTAAGTCCATTGGCGCCACCCGGACAGGCGGCCCTCACGATCCTCCCTCCGAAACCTGAGGCAACCCGTAGGAAATTCGTTCGGACGTGGCCTATCGTCCAAATCCAAAACGGAGAACGGCCCATGCTGACTTGGAATTGGCTCGGTCGAGCCACGAATACCAGCCTTATCCGATTGAGTCGGCTATTACTGATCTGCTTGCTAGCGACGGGCACCGACAGCGCAAGCCAACGTTCGTCGCTGGCAAGTGAGCCAATAACTCATTTGGAAACGGCCACTGACTCGATCGCGTGGCATCACCCTTTGTATCTAAACTGGGGAGATTACTGGAGAGTACGGATCCCGATCACAGTCTCCAACACCAGCCAGGAGGATATTCTGGGGCAAACCCTGGCGTTTCGTGTGGTTTCCCCGGAGGAAGCCAACACGTCCGGCGACCAAGGACCATGGCCGGCATTGCCCATTGCCGGCCGGGAACTGCGTGAAATCCGCGTGTGCACGGAGAACGGTCGAGAACTGTTATGGGGAGCGGTCGATGGTCAGGGAAGAGTCCTCGGAACGGGCGTCCTGCCAGCGGGTGCGTATTTCGTCATCCCAATAGAGTGCCGTGCCGGCTCGATGACGCGACTTTTTGTCTACCTGGACAATCCAAAAGCGACTGCCGTGCCGGACCACTGGACCAAACGACCGTTTCTGACCAATGGTGGGATGGAACTCGGAAGCGGCGAAGCACCGCTCGGCTGGGCCCACGACCCCAGGGACGCTGACCACCAGGCCTACTGGACGAATGATCATCCCCATTCCGGTTCGAAATGTGTGACTACGGTCGTTCGACCTGGTGCCGCACCGAGTTGGATCGCCACTCGACAGATAGGAATCGCCGCCATTCCGGGTGCGAGATATCGTTTGCGGGCATGGGTGAGGGCTGAGAATGTCCAGGGAAACGCGGGATGGTACGTGCATGCTGGAAATGAAGCAAACCCAATGATGATTGCCCCAGTATTTTCGGCAGGGGGTGGCACTTACGACTGGAAGGAGATTCAGGCCGAATTCTCGGCTCCCATGCAGGCAACGACACTGAGCGTGGGCACAGTTCTGTGGGGCACCGGCCAGGCGTGGTTCGATGATGTGTCTCTTGAGGTCATTGGCCAGTCGCCCTGGATCGTAAAAGTGGGGAGGCCGGAGCAGCGGTTTCTCAAAGAAGTGGCAGCAGAAGAACCCTGGCGAGCGGAAGCGGCGATTAACGGAGGGTGGCCCTCGCGGATTCACGCGAAGGTGTTTCGATTTGCCGATGAAGAGGCCAGAGATGTTTTGGTGGCGCTGCCTCTGGAACAATTTCGCAGGAAAAACGAAGGCGTGGACGGCAGCTTTATCGTGCAACACAACTCAGGCATAAAAGAGTGCCTGGTGGTGGGAACGTGGGTCCTGTGGAGCGACGATTTGCCGGCTGGCTCGGTTTTGCATCGTTATTTGAAGTTAACAGCCGATGACCAACGATCGCCTGCCGAAGGCGGTCATCAGCGTGACTTTGAACGGCTCCTTTTCAGCGGGAAAAATCTGGTCAAAAACCCATCGTTCGAAGATGGTGAAAAACTGCCCGAGGTTTGGATGCGAGTCGGTGAGGGAGTCACGGGTGTGAAGTTTTCCGTCGAGGAGAACGCCCCTTTCACTGGAGGGAAACGGCGGTCGGCTCGCTTAGAAGTGAGCAATGACACCAAGCCGGGATGGTACGGCTGGCAGCAAAAAGTTCCCGTCAAGGCTGGGCGCAATTACTTCGTGGCGGGCTGGCTCAAATGCCAGAACGTCAGCCAAGGTGAAGTCCGGATCCATTTACACTTTCACGATGCGCAGGGGCGGCTCACAGCGCAGGGAGCGATGACCAGCATCGGACCAGGAATATCGGGAACGCGAGATTGGACACTACTCAGCGGGGTAGTACGGGCACCGGCTGAGGCCACCGACATGACGATCCACTTGACGACGAACGTCCCCGGGGTTTTATGGCATGACGCCATTGTGGTGGCTGAAGTCGCGCTGGTCGACGCGGCCGAGTGGGAAACCAAGCCCCTTCCCAGTGGCGAATTAGCGTTATGGCAGATGCCGAGTGTCGTCAAAGTCTTTCGGGAAGATCCGCCGGGCCGCTCGGCGAAGGAACTGTCCCTTTTCGCCGCAAAAGGGGAATGGGAGGCCATCCAATTCGTCGTGAAGTCGCACGATCCGTTGGGCCCAGTGACGGTCGAGGTCGACCCGCCCAAAAACAATCTCGGTGAAAAACTCGACCAGTTCCAGGTGGCAGTCGTGGGGTTTGTTCCGATCGACCACCCCTCCAACTACTTTCGTTCCGAGGAGCCCGCCTGGTACAGGAAAATCCCTGCGGGGTCACGAGGAAGTGACGGTTGGGCGGGTTGGTGGCCCGATCCCCTCCTGCCTGCGAATACATTTGATCTTAAGGCTGAAACAGCCCAGCCAATTTGGATCATCTTCAGAATTCCTCGCGATGCACGTCCCGGTGACTACCGTGGACAGGTTCGGCTTCGCGTGGGAGGCAACATCGTGAAACAGGTACCGTTGCGGTGCCAAATCTGGGGTTTCGCTTTACCAGAAAGAACCACCCTTCCGGCAATCTACGACGTGCGGCTGGGTCCGGGCAGAGATTTCTGGGGGAAACGTTTTGACGAGATTTATCCTCAGCTCGTCGCATTCATGGCCGAGCGGCGTTTGTGTCCGGATGCCATTCGTCCCGACCCCGTGATCCGGTTTGAAAACGGAAAGGTCGTGGCAGACTTTACAGATTACGATCGAGTGGCCGAATGGTACTTTGACAAGCTGGGGTTGCCCTCATCTTATGCTCCGCAGCTCTTTTATCTGTTTGGCTGGGGATTTCCGCCCCGGGACCTGTTCGGCCAACGACCGTATCCAGGAGCTCCCCCCTATCAAGGAGTGGATCGTTCGGCTTTGAGGCCACAATACAAGGAGACTTACCAGGCGTGTCTGCGAGCGTACTGGGAACACATAAAACAGCGAGGTTGGGCGGATCGCATAACTCTCTACATTTCGGACGAACCATTTGCGCATCTTCCCGAAATCAAAGAGCAGATGAAGGCCCTCTGTGCGATGATCCACGAAGTTGATCCGTCCATCCCCATCTATTCGAGCACCTGGGAGCATGTTCCAGAATGGGATGGTTGTATCACCGTGTGGGGCCTTGGTCACGATGGACGAGTGCCACCGGAAAAGTTTCCAGCCATCCGCGAGAAGGGAGCCAAAATCTGGTATACCACCGATGGGCAGATGTGTATCGACACACCCTATTGCGCTGTGGAGCGCCTTTTACCGCATTACTGTTTCCACTATGGTGTTTCCGCCTATGAGTTCTGGGGTGTCGCATGGAACACCTATAACCCCTACGAGTTCGGCTGGCATTCCTTCATCCATCAAAGTGATCGGCCGGGCGAATCGTATTGGGTACGATATCCCAATGGCGACGGTTACCTGATCTATCCCGGTCAGCCAATCGGTTATGATGGCCTAGTCAGCTCGATCCGTTTGGAACAAGCTCGAGAGGGTGTGGAGGACTACGAGTATTTTGTTCTGTTGAGTCAGTTAATCGACCAAGCCAAAACGCGCGGTCGGGATACCAAGGAAGCAGAGAAGGCGCTCACCGAAGCCCGTCAACTTGTGTTGATACCTAACCCTGGCGGCCGATATTCCACAAGGATGCTTCCCCATCCAGAACGGGTGGAAGAAGTCCGTCGGGCGATAGCGCGGGCAATTGAGGATCTCTCCAAGAATTGAGACGGAGGAGCGGGTATCTCTTCCGAGTCGTGTTTTGAGGCATTCTGGCTAGAGGGCCTACGGCTCCACGGTGCGTACCGGCTGAAAGTCATCGGACCCATCAGGAACGAGGCCCAGCCGTACCGGACCTTGTATCGATTTGACGGCCTCAAAGAATTCGCGGGGGGTTTTCACCGGAATTCCATTAACATGGGAGATGAGGGCGCCGGGACGAAGCCCGGCCTTCCACGCAGGGCTATTCTGATCAACTTCCACCACACCAACGGCCTCAAGAGTGCGGGGAAATTGCCAGAAACTCTCGGGAGCAACCGTGATGGCGGAAACATAGTCCACCGCCATCCCGCGCCACTTGGGTCGCGGCGCTGTCACTATTTTTTTTCCTCGAACAGGATACTTGGTGAGTCGCGCTTCCAGTTTGAATTGACGACCTTCCCGAAGAACCTCCAGATTGACGGAGGCATCAGCTGGAAGCCGCCCCACTGAAAGCACCAGTCCATCTTCATCATAAATTCTTTGTCCATTCACCGATGTGATTATGTCGTTGGGCCGTATGCCCGCCCTCTCGGCCGGTGCACCGGGAATCACCCGGCCTACACGCGTCCCATTTTTTCCGGATGCTCGCTCCTCCAGAGTCAGCCCTTCTGGTTGAACACCAAGGAATCCGTACTCCACCTCTTCCCCTCGCTTCAAGTGGTTGAGCACCCGCCGAAATGTCTCGTCGACCGGGTAGGCATAGCCAGCCGCTGTTTCAAAACCGGCCACGGCCGGCAGTGCCGTGAGCATTCCCACCATTTCTCCGCTCAGGTTAATGAGAGCCCCGCCATTCGTGGAGAAACTCAGCCGGGCGTCCGTCTGAATGAGCGTGCCAAAATGATGGAGAGTCGGTTTCCCGGTGGGTTCCTGATCGGATGGAAAAGCTGGCGCTTTGCGACCGAGATTCGACACAATTCCCCAGCTCGCGCACACCTGACCGTCGCGCGCAATGGCGTAGGGATTCCCCAAGGCGATGACAATTTGCCCCTTGCGAAGTTTGCTCGCATCGCCGAGCGGTATCGGCGTCAGGTCATGGGCAGGAATTGCCAGGACCGCCAAATCGCTTCGTGGGTCTGCAGCTTTGACAGTGGCTCGGAACACACGGCGATCATTCAGAGTGATGTAGTACTCGCTGTCATCAGCGATAATCTGGGCCAACGTAAGAACCAGCCCATCGGAATCCACAACAACACCAGCCGCATAATCCGTGGCGACAAAATCGGAATCTCCAGGTTGGAGTCGGGGCGCTGGTGTCAGAGGCCGCCCGAAAAGATCGAGTCTTGGCTCTAGATTGAACACTTCCCCCGGTCGTGAGACACGTACCCGAGCAATTGCCACCACGGACTTTTCCGCTTTCTCCACGGCGTTGATAATCGCCGATTCCATGGCCGCGACAAAAGCCATTCCCTCCTCTGGCCCCGGCGACCCAGGAGACTCCCCCCGGGCTATCGATACAAAAAACATAGCGAAGATCACAAGCGCCGACCGATACTGGAGACGTGCGTACCAACCGTTCTTCATGCAAAACCGCTCACCGTGTCATTTTGAGAAACCAAGAGCGTGCTTCCTGGCCGCGGCTATTGCAGCTCATGACAGAGCGCCTACGTTTCCCATATTTCAAGGTAAACTTTTCCCCCCACACCCGGCAACTCTTCCGACCCTTTCCGCACACTTCCAAACTGGGACGATGCTTCCCGGAAATGAAAGCGGATGATCACCAAATTGCTGCTCGCATTCAAAAGGTCGGTAATGTCCGCCCGATACACCGATTGGTCGCCCCCATTTGGCCGGTTTTCCTCCAGACAGATCATCCTTCCATTCAACTGGACATCCGCTGGAGCTGGCACTGACTCCAGAATGAGCCACACCCGACTTCTATCAGTCAACCCCGAGGGAGTGTGAAAACGCCGCTGCAAGATTTTTCCCTCGCGCGACTCAGACACAATCCAAGGCTGCCGGAGATAAATGCGATGCCTATCCATGGAACCGCTGCGGGTCGAGCTCGACCAATTCGCCCATTCGATCCAGATTTTGATATCGAACAGTGGCAAGGATATTTTGGATGATCAAAGAGGTTATGCCAATTGTATCACCATGGTGGGCTGTGTTTTCCGGCTGCCTTCATCGGTGTCATCGCCGCTCCTCGCGCACCGCTTCGGCAGGCGATGGGGTTGTTTGCAGTGGCCGGGGTTCGTCGGGCTTGCTTTCGGTGGATTTACCTTTCACGAAGAATGTCGGCAACAAGGAGATGCCCAAAATACCACCCACGATCGCCAACGAGACCCAGGGATCAATGAGACGCCCATGAAGATCGAAGTAGTGGTGCCCCACGTACTCACCCACCATTTTCAAACCAATGAAGGACAACACTGCCGCCAGACCGTAATGCAGGTACTCGAAGCGGTCCAACACGCCAACGAGGAGGAAGTACAATGCCCGCAACCCAAGAATTGCCCAGATGTTGGAGGAATAGACGATAAATGGGTCGCGGGTAATGCCGATGACGGCGGGGACGCTGTCCACCGCAAAGAGCACGTCGGTACTTTCCACCACGAGGAGAACCAGGAACCCCGGCGTGGCATGCAGAAGACCATTCCGCCGTACAAAAAAATGGTCGAAAATGGGTTCGGGACTGATGCGAAACCACCTTTGGGCGAAGCGAAGCACGACATTTTTCTCGGGATGAACGTTCTCCTTTTTGGAGAAGGCCAGGTGAATTCCGGTGTAAATCAGAAACGCACCGAAAACCAATAGAACCCACTCGAACATTTGAATGAGGCTGACCCCAGCGGCCACGAAGATTCCCCGCATAATGATGGCGCCGAGGATCCCCCAGAAAAGAATCCGATGTTGGTATTTGATGGATACCCCAAAATAGCGGAAGATCACCGCGAAGACGAACAAATTGTCAACAGAGAGCGATTTTTCCACCACGAACCCCGTCAGAAACTTGACGCCTGCTTCGGAAGATCCGTGAAGGTGCCAGCCCCACCACCAGACGAACGCATTAAACACGAGGGCCAGCCCGATCCAAAACACGGACCACAAAAACGATTCGCGCAGACTTGGCGCATGGTCATGGCGATGAAAGACGACCAGGTCTAAAAATAGCAGGACGGCGATGCCACCGAGAAAGGCTGCCCAATGCCACCAATGCACTTCCAACAAGTTTTCGGCTGCCAAGGCTGACTCCTTTTCCGGCTGCGTCCGGCGACAACGCACCCGCTCGAAGACACGTCCAATGGGTACCCGGGTCCACCGGTCCGAGTTCCATTCCATTACTGTTACCCGGACCGGCTTGAGTGTTGTCGCTGGCTAACCGTCGTCACCGACACAAAATTCGCAGGCGGGGTTGCCCCCGATGGACATGATCCTTTTATTTTCCCATGGGCATAGCGAAATTGTATCCCTCCCTCACTGGCCGGGCCATGTTGCCTTTTGTGTCAGAACAGCTACCACTTCCTGCACGAGCCGTTCGACTTCCACCTGACTGGGCGATCCAATGACGGTTGGCAAAGTCGATGAATCGGGCGACACCGATTTGTACTCAAAGGGACTCTCCTTCGCAGGTGTTGAACCAAGGAAGCTCTCTTCCTCCAGTCCGTCTTCCGCCAGCAATTGGGCAAGCTCAAGTCGTAATCGGTTGAGGTTTTCCCGGTGGCGTTCGGAAAGGGGCTGCCTACTTACTCCCATCCGAAACCCGCGGCAGGCGACGCCTACGCGAAAACCCTCGGGGAAGTCACTCGCTCCAAAAAGACAGTCATTGTAACGCAGCAGCCTGTATTGCCAGCGTCTTGCCTCATCCATTCGCCCCTGGCGGACAGCGTCGTAGATTGCTCGCGTGATCTCGGGCACCACCCCGCTTGTTGCGTTGGTGCCGCCATCACATCCGATCAACAGCATGGGAAAAAGCACGGCATCCCAACCTGTCAAAAAGCTAAACTCCGGCCGTCTGGGGCGAATGGCAGTGAGCATCCGCATCATCTGCGGGAGATCTCCCGAAGAATCCTTAATTGCTACGATCCGCGGATGCTCCTCTGCTAACCGAATAATCGTGTCGAGATCGAGAGGAGATGCCAACCAGGGAATGTTATAAATCGTGATGTCAACGGGACTGTGCTTAGCGATTTCGGAAAAGTATTGATAGATATTGTCCACACTGACCCGGTAGTAATAGGGACATACAATCGCTACGGCACGTACGCCGAGTCGTGCGTAGTACTCGCATGTGGCGATCGTCTCTTTGACGTTAGCTTCGGCTGCCCCGGCTAAAATGGGGACCCGCCCAGCCACCTGATCCACTGTGATTTCAATGATGCGGCGTCGTTCTTCTGGTGTGAAACGCACAAATTCCCCCGTGGATCCGTTCGGATACAGTCCATGGACACCCCGGTCGATAAGCCAATCGATGTACCGCCGCAGTTCAGACTCGCAGATGTTCCCGCGATCATCCAACGGGACCATGTTCGGGGTAAAAATGCCCTCTATTTTTGCCTGTGCCATGATGAAGACGCCTCGCCGGTATGCTACTTTGAGAAAGGATCGGGGGAGTCAATGCCTTTGTCGAAAAAACTCATTTTACCTGATTGTCGCACAGAATGAAAAAAACGGGATCCAAGCGAGAGATACCGCATCAAAACCGCGACAGGTTTCCCTGGCAGGCCGCAGTCGCTTTCCGAACCCGTGCGATTCGTGGGTTCGTCATTCTCGCAATTGTAGCTTATACCCTCGGCTTTTATGCCTGCGAATGGCGGCCACTTTCCGAGGCTTTTCAACGTCCCGTCCGTCGGTTCGAGATTTTTCCACTGGTTCTCCTGCCGGATCAGATTGTTTCTCAGTGGACTGGATCGCACGGCGAAATAGCCTTGGGTGACCGGATTCCTGCCCTGGCAACGGCATTTATCATGCTTTTTGCGGCATTTTGGTGGGGAAGCTGGATCCTCGTGGGACTGCGGCTTGAAAATAGGCTAATCCGCGGGGAAAATGGCCCGCTGGCCATTTTGATTGGTCTTGCGGTTTCATCCCACCTGATTCTGATTAGTGGCCTCGTCGGATTGTACTGGACGCGCTGGCTGTTGCGCTTCTGGGTGGTAGTCCCTCTCGCTGTAGCCACTTGGACGCTCCTGCGCAAGCTGTTTGCGCAGAGAGTGTGGAATCCTAGGGGAGCGGGCTTAAAGTGGTTCATGCGTTCCAGCAATTCAAACGCGACGGGGCGGAAAGACTCCGGCGATGCGTCAACCTTCCCTGACAGGTTAATTTTCACGGGAGCACTGATCGTGTTCGGAACACTGCTGGTACTGGCAGCGGTTTTACCGCCTACGGACTTCGACGTGCGGGAATACCATCTTCAGGCTCCGAAAGAGTTTTTCCAGATAGGTGCCGTTACCTTTCTTCCGCACAATGTTTACGCAAATATGCCGCTGGGCGCCGAGATGCATGTCCTGGGTGCGATGGTGTTGTTGGGCGATATTTGGACCGGGGCACTGGCGGGGAAGTTGATCCTTGGTTTATATGCCGTGGCTGGCGCATGGTTGGTGTCCGTCTTTACAAGCCGTTATTTCGGTTCGGTGGCGGGGCTGGCGGCGGCCGGCATATTCATCACCACGCCCTGGGTCATATCGGTGTCCGCCGCGGGACTTGTGGACGTCGCACTGGCTGTCATGGTTTTCGCTGGATTTGTAGTGATTTGGGAAACGCTTGGTTGCAGCGAGTTGGCCAAAAGAGGCGGGAAGTTCTTTTCGCCCAGCACAGACGCGAAAGGCACTTTGGAACTTCCTCAGTCGGCAGTGGGAGACGTTGGCCCAGAGGGAACTCAAAAGCTGTCCGCAATATTTGCCGCAGGTCTCCTGGCAGGTGGCACCGCCTCGCTCAAATACACGGGCCTTGCGTACGGCGCCGTCCCGATGGCAATTCTCGCTGGTCGCCTATTGTGGAGAAATGTGAGAGACGTCAAAACACTGATAATTGGCATCTTCCTGTTCGTTCTCGGCCTGGGTCTGGCAGGCGGGGGATGGTACCTCAAGAATCTCGTTCTGGCGGGCAATCCCGTTTACCCTATGGGATATGCTTTGTTTGACGGGCACATTTGGGACGCCGCGAAAGCCGCGCGCTGGCATCGCGTGCATAGTCCGCCCGGCTTTTCACCATTTACTCTGGCCAAAGACTTGTTGAGGGTCACTCTCACCAGCGACTGGCAGGGGGCGCTTGTGGCACCGTTCGCAGTACTAGGGGCCGTGAAGCTCCGGAGAAACAGGCTGGTCTTTCACACCCTGGTTCAGGTTGGATGGATCTTTCTCATCTGGTGGTTCTTCACACACCGGATTGATCGATTCTGGCTTCCTATGTTGCCCTTCCTGTGCGTTTTGTGTGGTCCCGGCTTTGCGACGTTGGGTGAACTCCGCCTTCGTTGGCTCGGTCGGTTGGTTGTTCTCACAGCGATTCTGTGGAGCTTGCTTGTCGTCACCAGTGGTGCCGCAGTTTACAACCGTTTCCTCGCACCTCTGGCCGAGTTATGGAATGACCCGGGGCGCATAGGCCAGGAACACGTGCTACTCAATGAGCTTTATTCTCGACTTCCCCACGATGCTAAGTTACTGTCCGTTGGAGAAGCGGCCGTCTTCGACTTGAGAATGCCGGTCCTGTATGCGACCTGCTTTGATGACCAACCCTGGGAACGTATGACAAAAGGCAAACCTCCCGAGGAAATTCGTCATGAATTAAAAATACAGAAGATCGCTTATGTTTACGTGAACTGGCTTGAAATTGCCCGTTACCGCTCGCCCGGCAACTATGGATTCACCGATTTTGTGCAACCAGCGCAATTTCGCGAGCTTGTCAAAGCAGGTGTCCTTGTACCCGCGCTCATGCCAGCAGATACCCCCAACCAACTTTTCCTCGTCAAATAGCTCAGTCTAGTGGTTCAACACCGTACGAATGGACTATTTTCCCTGCCGGAAGCTGGCGACCCGAGAAATTTCCACCAAGTTTTTGGAAAACTTTGCCGATTATTCCGACAGCGACGACTACGGCAGCATTGCCGAAAATGATGGTTTTGTCGAAGCGATTCCGGCTCGCTTCACCCCACGAGGGCCCCATGCGAACCATGAAACACCGTTGCCATAATGCCCCTCAATACCTCAGGCAACCCAAATATCCCGGCTTGACGGGCCGAACGGTCTTCTGGCTCGCCCTTTGCAGTTGCCTGGGTTTGCTCTCTTCTCCAGGTTGCCGAACGATGGACTTCTATGACCGCGGCTTGGAGCAGAGGGCCGCCCAGCCGGAGCTCGAACCGCCGCGGGAGCTGGCCAAGGTTTCTCTGCCCGCTTACTGCCTGGAACCGCCGGACGTCGTGCAGATCGAGGTCCCCAAGATGGTTCCCCTGCCCCCCTACCGGCTGGAAGTGTATGACGTACTTCAAATTGACGTCATCGGCACGCTCATTGATCAGCCCATCAGCGGCTACTACATGGTGGAGGCGGAAGGGACGGTGAATCTCGGTCCGGCTTATGGCTCCGTGCGGGTGGTGGGAATGACGGTGGCGGAAGCCCGCTGGGCCATTGAGGCCCATCTGCGGCAGATTCTGCGGGCACCGGAGGTCTCGGTGCAACTTGCGCGGGCGAGTGGCCTCCAACCAATCAGCGGGGTCTATTTGGTGTCCCCGGATGGCACGATCAACCTCCGGCAATATGGGGCGGTGTATGTGGCGGGGCTGACGATCCCGGAAGCCCGCGAGGCCATCCGCCGCCATCTCAGCCAGTTTCTGGATTCTCCCGAGGTGTCTCTGGAGGTGCTGGCCTACAACAGCAAAGTGTATTACGTGATCACAGAGGGACCGGGAGAAGACGACAGCGTGATCCGCCTGCCCTGCACGGGCAACGAGACGGTGCTCGACGCGATCGCCCAGGTGGGCGGGATTTCGCAGGTCTCCAGCAAGCGGATCTGGATTGCCCGACCGTCCCCCGCAGGGACCGGCTGCGAACAGATTCTGCCGGTGGACTGGAATGCCATCACCCGGGGCGGAAACACGGCGACGAACTATCAGATTTTGCCCGGGGATCGGATTTTCATTGCCCACGATGACATGATCGCTTTCAGTACGTGGATCGACAAGATGGTATCGCCGGTGGAGCGGCTGTTCGGGTTCACGGGATTGGGGGCCTCGACAGTTCGCTCGCTGCAGACCATGGGCCGTGGATATAACCGCACCCGCAGCGGATTCTGAGGTGTAGGCGGGTGAACGGAGTAGGACGAAACTTGTGCTAAGCCAATAAGGCGCGTAGACGGCCGCAAACGGTCCGGCCAACACCTGTGTCAAATAATCAAAAGCTCACGACTCGCAGCAAGTTGGATACCTCGTGATTGAAAAGGCAAGATGGTTTGATCTCACCGGTGCCACGAGACAGGAATAAAATGCAAAGGGCACACGGGCAGTTGGAACGTCGGTTCACTGTGATTATCGTTAATGGTCATTGAAGATAGCACGAGGTGGGTGCCATGCAGCGGCAACATTCGGCCACCATGTCAGGACAACTCATTATGCGAACTCGGTGGTGCATCCAAACTTTCTGTGTAGCGCTGGCCGCCGCCACGTTAATCGCTGCGGCTCAGAACACGTCGGCCCAAGTGACGGGTAGTAATGCCGTGTCCGGTCCGGGGACCGTGGGTCCTCCCGCGCCACCGCTGACGCCTTCCGTGCCGTCTCCCACCGCCGGTTTGCCTGAGCCTGCGCCTGTGATAACGCCATCCCAGCCTGGCGGTTTGCCGACACCTGCTGACACCTCACGAATGGAAAGCACGCGTGGTAAGTCGAATCGCTCCGAAATGCCGTTGCCGCCCACAATGCCCGCGAGCCCATCACGTCTTCAAATGAGCGGAGGCGGCTGGGTCAGCGGGGAAGCTGCCTTGGCTGGGGGTCCTTTTCCGGCATATATGACGGGATTGTCTAGCTCCCAAGGCGGGGGTTGGGGGGCCGCTCCAACTCGACCGATAGAACGGCCGTTTTCAGATTATTCACCCCCAGCCAGTGTCAGCCCTTACATTAACCTTTACCGCCCAGAAGGTGCGTTTGGTCGGGTTGGCAACTACTACTCCCTTGTCAGACCCATGATCCAGCAACAGCAGACAAATCGCCAGATTTCTCAGCGACTTCGGCAAATGGAAAGTCCGGTCCAGTCCGGTGGTGGCTATGTGGGCCGTGCCGCCCCGACGGGTGGCTACTTTATGAATTACTACGGCTATTTTCCAGGCCTCGGGGGTCGTTGAGCAGAGACTCAATCCATTTTTTCTGCGAATCCAGCGGCAATTTGTAGGATTTCTCATGAAGAGGCATCGAGGCATGCCGCTTATCCGGAGTTTCAACTTTCGCCAACAGTCACGTGGGATCGTTCTCTAAAACCTCCAACATTTCCCGTCTGTCACGGAGGACGGAAAATGGTATCCAATATGGAAAGCCCCTCAAGTCATCCCGGACCACCATTGTGGACTCAATTGGGCCCATGCGATTCGGGCGTCTCCGGCTCCCCGCCATCCCAGACTTTACACGCGTCTCGGCAGTCCTCCGTTAGTGATGAGAGCTCTCCAACAGACGAAATCGTGAACGTACTGCGGCTGTGGCTCGAGTGGAATGAAAACTACGAAAAACTTACGGAACTGATGTATCAACAGGCGCGAGATTTTCATTCTCTCCAGCTTATGGCTGACGATCTTGACAAACTGCGCCTGCGGGCTGTTGCTGCCACGGAAGTCTTACTGAAACGGCTCAACGAAAAAGCAACGCTAAAAACGGATTAGCCAGACGTCGGCGACAAATCCGCGAGCCCGGCCTTCCTGCCCTTTTCTGATGACTTCCTTTCTTCACGTAGCTGACAGTTCAGCTCCGTGCGAACTTAGAGTATACGCAATCCGCGCGGCAACTCTTCACCGAAGATCTGGGTTTGCTCCGTCTCTTCGAGAGTGCCTCCCTCTGCCACGAGTCGCACGAGATGTTCAGGAGTGTTTCTGTCTGCAAACCATGTGAGGACGCGTTGCCGGGTCTTGTTCGGGACGTCGCGGTAACGGTCACCCGTCTTGCGCGCAAGCTGCATCAGCACGTACGGAGGAATTTCCTCAGGAAGCTTCAAACGTAGGAGGCGTTCGATCCACACGGTCACGACATCCTCGGGCAACACGGAGTTCAAGGGGGCATAGACCGGGATACGGGCGCCCAATCGAGCGAGTGTCCACAACAAAGCCGAGAGCGCCTGCTGAAAGCGGCGTTTGGGAAGGAGGTCGAGAATGATCTGTCCCAATTCGACTTTCCAGTTGAGGGGTAGAAGCTCCAAACTGCCCAGCAGCCGCCAAATTTCCGCACCTTCATGGCTTGCGTAGGGAAAGTCGGTGCTGCCTGTTCCCTGCACCTGCTGTCGGTGAAGCGAGCGCACCGACGCCATCAGCGGGGTGGCCAGCGCTTGCTGTTGACCCGCCGTGAGACCTCCCGCGATACGACGCCAGAGAATCCACCATTCAGCCCGACACGCAGCAGTGGAATGTACCAGCTTGCCCTGAAGAACGCGCCACGTCTCTGCGACTCGCCAGTCATCGGCGGCCAGTCCATAACCCGGCCGAAGGGCATAACCCAGAGTGTTCAACCATCGGGCTTCGTGTTCAGGACTGCGTCGCCGCCCAGCTTCGTTTTCCATCAGCCGCTGCCAAATCCTTCGCAGAAAAGAGCTGGGCCAGTCACGGCGGTTCATGCGGGTTGCTTCGCTTAATTTCTTAAGGAGAGCGCCTGGGGATTCCGTTCCTTCCGGGCCGAAAATTTGGTCAATTAACTCCAGGGCCTTTTCCGCCAGGCCTTCTTCTAGGATTCCTTCCTGCTCGGCGGAGCTCTGATGCGGCGCGCGATCCGTCTGGACAGCCGACCGCACATCGAATTCCAGTTTCCACCGACCGTGCCCCCCCACCTCGGAACACCAGATCTCCAGCGTGCCAATCTCGGTCAATTTGGCATGCAGCGTTACAGCGATATCCTTCGGCGCCTCCCGACGGGAACTGGCCTTGAGAATGGTGCGTACCGCAGGCAATGAGCTCAACTCCTCAGGGCGTACCAAGACCAGCGCACCTGCGGGGTCGGTCAATCGAGTTCCCGAATAATACACCGGAAACTCAACCGGCTCCCCAATGCGCAGATGGAACGTACGTTCCGCCAGATGGACCTCGTCCCCAGGCTCGATTCCTGCCGGCAGGACACAGACGCCTGCCGCCAATTTTTCCGCCACCTGCAATTCACCTGCCTGATCCTCCCTGGACATTTGCTGTTCGGCAGGTTCGCTTTCGGCGAGCTCGGTTTTAGCTGCCTCCGCCGTTGCGGCCAGGTGCTGTAACTCCTCCTCGGACATGGCCACACCGATGTAGTACGTGCGGGCTAAGCCGGCTGATATTCGCACGCCTTCGCCGCGCCGTACCATACCGTAATAAGCCGCTCCCTGCGCTACCGCCAGGTCCAACCGCTCATTTTCCAGCACAGTTGGTTGCCAGGGCTTTTGGTCGGTACTGAACCATCGGGTGATGACTTCAATAACACGCCGTCTGATAGCGCTGGAATAAAAGACCCCCCCGTTAAACAGCACCAGATCAGGCCGCGCAGGATCGTGGTCCGAGCACTCTCCATCCAGGGCCACAAAACGATGGGCCGTTAAAAACGCTGCCAGGTACCGCGTCACCGCAGGATCAGGGGCAAACGGAAGGCCGAATTCCTGGAATCCGGACCGCCGAAGCGCTGGCCTGGCATCTAACTCCACCCGTGGGAAGAATCCGTCCAAAACAAGCTCAAGCACTTCGTCCCGGGTCAATTCGACATGCCGGGCTGCACCGATAACCCGCGAACCCCGCCCGGGCAGGGTCACCGTTACTCGTTCGGGCGCCGGTTCGCTCAACAGCTTTTCCTTTAAGAACTGGCAACGTCGGACCAAGACCGACCATGTTTGAGGGTCGAGGGGCTCATCCGGATTGAGCTTTCGTTCAATATGGTGCGCAAGGGCAAGGTCCAGATTATCCCCGCCCAGAATGAGATGCTCCCCCACCGCTACCCGATGGAATTGGACCATTCCGTCCCTGGATTCTCGGACCCGGATGAGCGTGAAATCGGTCGTCCCACCCCCAATATCGCACACAAGGATTTTCTGCCCCGGCCGAACATAGCGCTGCCAGTCTTCGCTGTGGCGATAGATCCATGCATAGAAAGCAGCCTGTGGCTCTTCAATAAGAGTGACACGTTTCAACCCTGCCTGCGCCGCCGCCTTGATTGTTAACTGTCGGGCTACCTCATCGAAGGAAGCCGGAATCGTAAGGACAAGGTCCTGTTCGGCCAGCGGATATCCGGGAAAGCGGCTGTCCCAGGCCTGACGGAGATGTTCCAAATAGCGGGCAGAAACTTCCACCGGAGACAGCTTGGTGGCATCTGGTGCTCCATGCCAGGGAAGCAGCGGTGCTGTTCGGTCCACTCCGGTATGGCAAAGCCAGGATTTGGCAGAACTGATGAGTCGCCCGGGGACTTCTGCACCGTGATCTCGAGCGAACACCCCGACAATGTAGTCCCGGTGAACCGGACCAAACGGCAAGCGGAGCAGTTTTGGATCAAACTCGCCAGGCGCAGGTTCGTAATGGAATGATGGCAGCGTCTCCCGTTCCTCCACCTGGCCGGGGGCCACCAGTTGTGGAATCCGAAAGACGCGCACCCGCCAGGGCGACTCGGCGCTATCCACGTAACACAGCGCTGAATTTGTGGTTCCCAGGTCGATCCCCACGACAAAACGCGGGGCAACAGGTTCGGTTATTTCCGAGTGATGCATCGCTTATCATCGGCCAGAATGGCAAAACACCGCTGAAAGTTGCTCACACATCGGTATCAGCGTCTTCTCGAACACTGAATTCGAGCTTCCACCGCTGGTCACTCGTAGTGCTCTGGCACCATAGTTCCAGGACGCCCAGTTCGGTCACGCGGCTTTGAAAGCGCACCGGCACGTAGTCACCAGGCCGTCCGTCTTCCGCAGGCAGACACGCTTCCAGCGAGTCAGTCTCCTCTATTTCATCCGGCGACCAGCTTTGGTGCACGTCTCCCGGCCGGTCTTGCTTCCTCACCGAAGAACTGAAGAAGCGAAAAACGACCCGCTCTCCGACCACAAGACCGACTTCCTCGGAAGGTATGTCGATGGATGTGCCCTCTTCCATACCTATTGGAACCACACAGAGCAAATGGAGCGGGCGTGGAATTCCCGGAACAGCGGGTCCTGCCGTTTCAATTCCCACGTAATACGCGCGAGCAGTTCCCCCGCGAATTCGCACGCCGCCATGGTCTTTCGCCCAGCCGTAATAGGCCGCTCCTTTGGCCACCGCGTGATCGAGATCGTGAAGTCCCGGCAACAGGGTCGGTTGAGGCTGATCGGGAAACCAACGAGTCAAAACCTCGAGCAATCGCTCGCGGAATCGCGCCGCCTTGAAAACACCGCCATTGAGAAGCACATGCGTCGGGCGAACGGGCAAATCCTGGCCTTCCCCGTGGGACTGGAGGAACGCCGCCAGATGACGGGTCACCGCAGTGTCGGTCTCAAACGGCAGGCCGAGTTCTCGGAATCCAGAAACTCGGCGACGGGCCGGCCGGTCCGAAATCTCGCACACCGGGAAGAAACCATCCACCAATAGTTTCTCCACACTTTCTCTGTCGATATCCACCGAAATTGTGCCACCGATCAATCGACTGCCACGTCCCAAGATTGTTACAGAGTGTTGCGCCGGAGGGTTCTCCCCAAGCAGTGTCTCCTTTGCCACCCGACATGAATGCCAGAGAGCCACGGATTGCCAGGGATCAAGTGCAATCCCTTTTTCAGCAAATTTCTGGCTGACAAAGTGGGCAAGAGTGAGGTCCATGTTGTCGCCACCCACGAGGAGGTGATTTCCCACGGCCACACGCTGGAGCGTCAGCTCCCCGTCTTGTTCTTCCACCCGAACAAGCGTGAAGTCCGTCGTTCCTCCTCCCACGTCACAAACGAGGACCTGATTGCCTACTTTAAGTAGCTTTCGCCACTTGGGACCGATGTCTCCCAGCCAGGCGTACAACGCCGCCTGAGGCTCTTCCAAAAGGATCAGATCCTCCGGTAGTCCGGCTGCCAAAGCAGCTTCGCGGGTCAATTCCCGCGCCGCGGCATCAAACGAAGCCGGCACGGTGAGTACGACCTTTTGCTGCTTTATGGGGGCCTCTGGGAAAGCGTGATTCCATGCTCCGATCAGGTGCTCCAAATATCGCTGCGCAGCAGTCACCGGCGAGATCCGAGGAACTTCGGCAGGAGCGTTCCAGGGCAAAATCGGCTGGTGTCGATCCACCCGGCTGTAGCACAGCCACGATTTGGCCGCCGAGACAGTGCGTTCGGGTGCGTCGGCCGACTGCCGGCGGGCAAACTCTCCCACTGCGTAAGTCAGCCCCTGCGCCCACGGCAAATCGAGCGTCCCCGCTGAGATTTCATGGTCCCGGGCAAGATAAAGGAAAGACGGGAGTGTGGTACGGGTTTCGATAACTCCGGGCGCCACAAGTTGGGGAATCTCCAAAACCGTCAGCTTGGGTTCGTCGACCTCATACGGAGCATATGCGAGAACAGAATTTGTCGTTCCCAAGTCAATCCCGACCACAAATTGGGGACTCATTGGGCAACCTCCCGAGGCTGTTTCTCATAAAGTCGTGGGTTGAGAAATTCTTCCGAAGCCCGGAGCGACCTCGTGGTTCGATACGATTCGTCCAATCTCCACCGGGCTTGATAAAGGGTCCTCTCGGAACGCCTATCGCACGGAGGTGTTTGGCACATCCATTGTTCGACGCCGAACAATTCATTTCGCTCAATTAGGCACCACAGGTACGTCCCACACCCGGGCATGGGGCAGCAAGGTCCGAGAGATCGGATTGACGCGCAGCGGATCTAGAACTACGGCCCACCGACTTCCACTTCCGCCGGAGCGATAATCCTCGCCGAGGCTTCCGTGCCTGTCCAGACCGGAAGACGGCACTCTGTGGCCTCCCAACCGTGATGTGTGACCCGCCCTCGATATGGTGGACCACCGTGCACGTTTCCCACCAGGCGAATCCGCCCGGAGTCGAAACTTTCGGGGATTACGTACTCTGCCCCTTCCGGCACATCGATAGCGGGTCGGATAGCGAAAAGTCTTTCCAACACGGCGGCACAGTCTCGGTGAATATCGCGAACTGCTGCGCCGATTTGAGCGTCGCTGTATCCGCTAAGGTCCTCTTTAATGAAGTCTACAAATCGCGCCTCACGCTGAAGCGTTTCCAAAAGGATCAATGCCTCGCTCTTCGCCGCCTTCCCTGGAGCTGGCTTCAGCGGCTGGACCGCGGGTTTGGGAAGAACTGCCTCTGCCGGCTGAGCCTCGCTCGGCCTCTCACCGATGCGACGCTTTTCCAGGACTTCTCGCACCCGGCGAGCCGTTTCCCTGTCAAACAGCGTCGCAAAAAAGATCCGAATTGCATCCCATATCACCATAGTTGGCCTCACGTGTTCTCACAGCCTGAATACTTGCATTTCGATAGCCAGTGTCGGAGGGCTCCAAGCCTCCTCCTGATGCCGGCAGGTTAAACCGGCGAAGCCTACGAAGATTAGTGAGGTACTGCGTATTCTATCACAAAATTTTATCCAGGAACCGTCGTTCCCAGCGAAACAACGCCTCGTTCTGTATTTCGCTAAAGAAACGCGGGCACCACACTTGCCTGGTCCAACGCCGTGCCTGGAGCGATAAGCCCCGTCCAACCGGGCATCAAGCATCAAACGATTCCATGGGCTTTCTCATAAGCTGTGATTTTGTCCTCGTGCTGAAGGGTCAAGGCGATGTCGTCCAGCCCTTCGAGAAGACATCTCCGCCGAAATGGATCGATTTCAAAGGTGGCGTGAAAGCCCTTGTCGTCCGTGACCACACATTGCTCCAGGTCCACAGTGAGGCGATAGCCCGGCGTGCTGACGCATCTTCGGAACAGTTCGTCCACCAGAGACTCATCCAGACGGACCGGTAAAAGGCCATTCTTGAGGCTGTTATTGTAAAAAATGTCTGCAAAGCTCGGAGCAATGATCGCCCGGAACCCATAGTCGACGAGGGCCCACGGGGCGTGCTCGCGGCTCGACCCGCAACCGAAATTGCGACGCGTCAGGAGAATCGTGGCCCCCTGATATTCGGGTCTGTTTAGAATAAATTCGGGATTGGGAGTTCCGTCTTCCAGGTACCGCCAGTCATAAAACAGAAACTGGCCGAAACCGGTCCGTTCGATTCGCTTGAGAAATTGCTTCGGAATGATCTGATCGGTGTCAACATCCGAACGATCGAGGGGCACTACCAATCCCGTATGTCGCACGAACGGCTGCATGCCTGTGCCTCCTATCGTTTGCATTAAAAAGTGTTGATTGAACGCGAGCGCTAGAGCATGGAATGCTGCTGTAAAGGTGTGTGGGCGTTGGCGAATCAGGTTCGTCAGCGGTAGTCCCAATTCCTGATATCGACGAAACGCCCGGCAATCGCTGCCGCAGCCGCCATGGCGGGAGAAACCAAATGCGTTCTTCCCCCTCGCCCCTGCCGCCCTTCGAAGTTGCGATTGCTCGTCGATGCGCACCGCTCGCCGGGTTCTAATCGATCAGGGTTCATCGCCAGGCACATACTGCATCCCGGTTCCCGCCATTCAAAACCAGCGTCCTTGAATATTTTGTCCAGACCTTCCGCCTCCGCCTGTTTCTTGACCAATCCACTGCCCGGCACCACCAGCGCCTGCACATGGTTGGCAACCCGATATCCTTTCGCCACTGCCGCTGCCGCCCTCAGGTCTTCCAGCCGTCCATTCGTGCAGGAGCCAATAAACACTTTGTCGATGCGAATCTCGGTCATCGGCGTCCCCGGCTCCAGACCCATGTACCGGAGAGCATCCTCCGCGGCCTTGCGTTCCACAGGATCCTGAAAATCTCGGGGATCAGGAACCCTCGCCGTCACAGGAACCACCTGGGCTGGGTTAGTTCCCCAGGTCACTTGAGGCTCAATCTGGTCGGCAAAAAATACTTCCACGCGATCGTATTGCGCCCCCGGGTCAGTGCGTAGCGTCCGCCAGCGTGCGACCGCCTGCTCGAAAGCCTCTCCCTTGGGCGCAAAAGGTCGCCCGCGGAGATAAGCGAACGTTGTCTCGTCCGGCGCGATCAGCCCTGACCGTGCGCCGGCTTCGATCGTCATGTTGCACACCGTCATCCGCTCTTCCATGCTCAGTCGGCGGATGACCTCTCCGGTGTATTCAATACAGTATCCCACACCCCCCCGTGTGGTGAGTTTCCCGATGAGATAGAGGATCAGGTCTTTTGCCGTGACACCGCGCGGCAGCTGGCCCTCTACCCGGACCTCGAAAGTCTTGGGCTTCCTCTGAAGCAATGTCTGGGTTGCCAGAACGTGCTCGACCTCACTGGTTCCGATTCCGAACGCCAGGGCCCCAAAAGCCCCATGGGTGGCAGTATGGCTATCCCCGCAGACGATGGTCATCCCTGGCTGGGTCAGGCCGAGCTCGGGGCCGATGACATGCACGATCCCCTGCTCGACGCTGTCAATATCGTACAGCCGGATGCCGAACTCCCGACAGTTCTTGCGAAGCGTCTCAATCTGCTGGCGTGAAATCGGATCTGCGATCGGAAGCGAGCGATCCGTGGTGGGGACATTGTGATCCACAGTGGCAACCGTCCGCTCGGGCCTGCGGACCCGCCGCCCAGCCAATCGCAATCCCTCAAATGCCTGAGGACTGGTCACCTCATGGACCAAATGAAGATCGATATAGAGAAGGCTCTGTCCCCCCTCATCGGTGTAGACTACATGATCATCCCATATCTTTTCGAAAAGCGTCCGGGGTCCGTTAGCTGTCGCGGTCATTGGGTACGTCCAGAATTTCGTCCTCTCACAGGGCATTTGCAAATACGGGAAACTATTTTGCCGTTTGATTCATTCTAGCAAAGGCGGCTACGCGGCGGGAGTTTCTAGCCCGACGGTATGTCTGTAAACCACTAATCTGCGGGAGTCCAAAAATTGACGAGCGCCCCTGCACCAAGCCGAGCGACAGGTTTGACCATCTCCCAGACCGACAGATTAGAGGCATTCCGCGAAGTTGCGGCTCTCCCGCCCGGCTGTGCGGTCGCGGCTTTTTGCTTTCCGCCGATCGTCGATCCCATCTATGCACGCCGCTAATCTTTTCGATAGGTGCCGTACCGCAAAAATGTTTGTCAAACCTGGCAAAAAAGGCAAAAAAGGCACTACCGGAATAAACCCCTCGAGTACCCGATAGAGACCAGCCGAGGAGATGCTTGGAGATTTGATTTTTGAAGGCCACCTCCCCCATGTTTTCGAAGACGCGACAAGAGCCGGGGGAGCCCCACATGCTTCCCCGCGCGACGCGATGGACGACTGGTTTCTTCAACGCGGAGTCTTACCCCGTGGTACGAAATCCGTTTCACGTCTCGATGTTCCTGGTCGCCGTCAATGGCCTGACCGTCATAGCCCTCTCGGGGGAACCCATTCTGGTGTTCCCGGAACAGCCCGGGGCGGACATTTCCACATTGCTCGCCCCCGATCGAGATGTGGTGCCGGTCGGCAAGCCGGAATTAGCGCCAACTGCTTTTGAGGATGAGCATGACACCGCTACCGCGCGGAGCCAGGAGCCGACTTCCAGATCAGACCAAGACAATCAGGCAAAAACCTCCCCGGTTAAAGAATCTGCGACCAATCCCACTTCCGAGCCGCGTCCTACCTCCGTCGTTGCTCCCAAACCGCCCAATCCCTACAAAGGCGTGTTCTACGAAAATGACTTTTCTTACCTCGATAAGCCTAATAATCCGTACTTCTACTTGGGTGACGCTCTCAAACGGAATCGTCTGGGAGACTGGGGAATTTTGGACATCGGCGGAGAATACCGCCTGCGACAGCACAACGAGCACATGCTGAACCGCGATAATAACTTCCTCCTTCAGCGAACGCGGATTTATGGCGATCTTCATGTGGGCGAGAGGCTCCGAGCCTACGCGGAGGCCATCGATGCGACCAGCGCCTGGGAGGACCTTCCCCCACGTCCGACTGAAGAAAACCGATTTGATGCCCTCAATTTGTTTGCCGACGCTAAAATGATCGATGCCGACTCGGGGGATCTCTGGTTTCGCGGAGGACGGCAGGAACTGCTCTACGGCAATCAACGGCTCATTTCGCCTCTGGATTGGAGCAACACGCGGCGAACGTTTGACGGTGTCAAACTGTTCTGGCGGGGCGAGCGCTGGAATATCGACGGATTCTGGACCCGACCGGTGCCCTTTTCTCAACACGTCAACAACGACCACAATTTTGACCATCCCGACCTGGACCAGGAGTTTTATGGCCTGTACATGACCCGAAAAGCTAGCTGTGGTCAAACGCTCGACCTTTACTACCTCGGCTATGCCAAATACAACGATCCGCGACCGTTCAAAACCCATACGTTTGGGAGTCGCTGGGAAGGAAAACTCGATCTGTGGTTATGGGAAATCGAAGGTGCCTACCAGTTCGGGGAATATGGCCCCGCGGATCACTCAGCCGGTTTCTACACGCTCGGGCTGGGACGAAAGCTGGCACGACTCGGTTGGGAGCCCACGTTATGGTTTTATTACGACTGGGCTTCAGGCGACGAAGACCCTACCGATGGACGTCACGAAACGTTCAACCAGCTATTTCCCCTCGGCCACAAATACTTTGGCTGGATGGACCTTGTGGGCCGACAGAATATCGAAGATTGGAACCTGCTTTTAACGATGAAGCCCCATCCAGCATGGGAAATCGCATTCTGGTGGCATACGTTTCGGCTTCAAGAAGCCCGCGATGCTCTCTACGATGCAGCCGGCAATGCCATTCGGCAGGACCCCACCGGGGCAGCAGGACGCGATGTGGGCAGTGAGGCCGACGTGACTGTCCGCTGGACTTTTCATCCGCGGGCTGACGTGTTGTTTGGATATTCCCATCTGTTTCCAGGCCGGTTTCTTAAAGTCACACCAGGCGGCGGGGACCAGAGCGATTTCTATTACACGCAGCTCAGTGTGAGGTTCTGATCCCAGTGTGAAACGATAGTCTGGCTGGTGGATCGAAACTCAGTTACGAGTGATACCGCCCGTGGTCAAATCAATCAGCGCCCGCCGGGCCCTCGCCCGCCATCGACTCGCTTAACGGGGACCCATAACGGCCTCAGGAGTCAAGGAGCCTCAGGTACGCCAAAACCGCTACTGCGCCGCCGGAGTAGGCAAAGTGTCCTCGCAGACCGCCGCCGATTCTCCGTGGACGACCTGCTCTATCTCGAATCCCAGCGCCGCGATCATTCGGTAGTCTTCTTCCGGCGGTTGACCCTTTGTCGTGAGATAATCGCCCACAAAAATGGAGTTTGCGACGAATAGCCCCAGAGGTTGAAGCGGCCCAAGGTGGACCTCTCTCCCCGCGGCAATCCGCAGGTCCGAGGTCGGCGTCGCGAACCGTATGAGACAGAGAACTTTCAAGCAATGAACGGGGGATGGTGCCGGACGGCCTTCCAACGGAGTGCCCGGAATTGGAATCAGAAAATTAATCGGCACCGATTCCGGGCGTAACTCGCCAAGCGCCAGAATGAAGTCGATGAGGTCATCCTCACTTTCGCCCATCCCGATGATCCCGCCACAGCACAATTCCAGCCCTGCCTGGCGTGCGGCCCTCAGCGTGGCCAGTCTGTCTTCGTACGTATGAGTGGAACAGATCTCCCTGTAAAAACGGCGACCCGTGTTCAAATTGTGATTGACCCTGTCCAGCCCCGCTTTCTTGAGGGCTTCCGCCTGCGCCAGTGTCAGCAGCCCCGGCGAGAGACACACTTTCAAGGGAAACCGCTCCTTGATCTGACTTATCGTCCGGCACAGTCGATCCAACTCGCGAGGATTGGGGGATCGGCCGGCAATCGCGATACAGTACGTGGAGGCCTTTCTCTCCACGGCAGCCGCCGCCCCCGCCAGAATAACTTCTTCATCCAGCAGCGGATACTTCGCGATGCTGGCGGTGGAAACTTTCGATTGCGAGCAGTAGGCGCAATCCTCACCGCACAGGCCGCTTTTTGCGTTGATGAGCATATTGAGTCGCATTTTCATCCCATGAAAATGCCGGCGAACGCGGTATGCTGCGGCTAGAATTTCCAGAATGGCCGTGTCAGGGGACCGCAAGATCGCCCTCGCTTCCTCCGCCGTCAAACGGCGACCGGCGATTATCTCATCGCTCAAACGAAAGAGGGCATTCGCCTCCCACTGAGCGTCGGAGATTACACTCTGACCATCCCGACGGCTGTTATCCACTTGTGGTGAAAAAATTTCTGGCACTTGAAAGGGCACAGCAGCCTCCTGGGAAAATTCCCTGTCACGATGTAGTCGCGCACTATTTCACGATGCACTTCGATTGAGCCTATTTTACGCGCCGACTGCCGAAGGCCAAGGCAAACTTGCATTACTCCAGTAAGATGGTTACCATTCTCAGCGTGAGGTTCCCCACTGGAATAGGATCGCCGCAGCGGATCAGCATTTTTCGACAGCCTTCCTCGAAACAGTCACAATTCGCCATGGCTTTTCGCAAGTCACTATTTCCGGCACGCCATGCCGTAAGCCGTCGTTCCTTCGTCACTGCCGCAGCGTCTTTCTTGCTTGCTGGGCCGACAACCAGCCCTGGAGGGCAAAGAGAACAAGAAGCATCCAAACCTCCTGCTGGGGAACGCCCATTACTGGTCGTCGCGACTGACCTGTATCGGCCGCACGATGATCCCGATGATCACTGGGACCTTGCCACGGCATACGCCCTGGCCCAGCAAAACCTGGTCGAACTTCTCGCTGTATTGATCGACTACCCCCGGCCAGACTCGCTTAAGGACCCCGACATAGAGGCGGTGGCCCAATTGAACTACCTCACCGGCCTGCTTGTTCCAGTACTGGTTGGGTCCGGACGTCCCTTCAAGGAATGGCGCGAAAACCCAAGCGACAGCCGGGCGTTATGGGGCGTCCAAGCGCTTCTCGAGCTGATGCGGAATGCTCCACGCCCGGTCGTCATCAGCGTCGCGGGCACCTGTCGCAATATCGCCATGGCGGCCCATCTGGATGGTGAGACTTTTCGCAAAAAATGTGCCGGAGTGTACGTCAACGCGGGTACGAGTCGTCCGCTGACTGAAAATGCTCCCCTGGAGTGGAATGTCACTTTGGACCTCGAGGCCTATCAGGCTATGTTTGCTCTTCCCTGTCCGGTGTACTGGATGCCGTGTTTTGAAGATGTTCGCAGGTTTGAAGTCAGCGAATACGCGACATATTACCGATTCCGACAGGGAGAAGTACTGCCCGAATTATCCGCTGGGTTGAGGAACTTTTTTGCGCATGTTTTTCGGCGAGAACTGTCCGGCCAACACGCATCCCTGGGCTGGCTCCAAGCACTTCTGGCACCCGAGGATCCGGAACTTGTCGCCCGAATGAATACCATGGACAGAAATATGTGGTGCACGGCGGGATTCTTGCACGCTGCGGGAATCTCAGTCGACGGGGAGGGGCAACTGCAACCCCTTCAGGAGACGGCCCATCCAGTTTTCAAGTTTGAGAAAATCCGCGTTATAGATCGCCAGAGCGGTCATATCCGTTGGGTCACCGACGAAGCAGCCGCGGATCGGTACATCTTTCGCGTGCTGAACAAAGAACGTTACGGCTATGCCATGACACAGGCCCTCAAGCGTTTGCTTCGGACAATTTCCTAGTGATTGTTACCCATCTAGCGCAAACTCGGAGGTCGTCCTCTATTTGACGTATCGTTAGTCCGGTCCGGAATTTGGAGGTGTCCAGGTCGAGTCGGAACGTGCTCAAGGGCGCCTTTTGTTCCAGACTTGAGTCCCGCAACGGCTTGGCAAGTTGTTTGCCCGATATCGCGTCACCTGCACAACACTTAGAACCGTTGTGCCGTTCTGCGTTCTGCGTGCCGCCGAAAAAAACCTTTTCCCACGGCTCGGTTTTCCCTATAATCCGTCCCTCGCGCACTGATGAGGCAATTTTGCGGGTGAAAAAGGGGTGCTGGTATGCATCCCGTTGGCTCATAACGTGTGAAAAATGCTCCATGGCCTGGCTAAAGGAAGACGCAAACACTGATCCCCCAGTCTGGATTCGGCTCTCACTATGGACGGCCGTTTGCCTGGCGGTCGCAGTGGTTTGCGCGTGCGCCGTTGGCTGCGGGACAACAAAGTGGACGGAGACCCGCCGCACCGCGACAGAACAGCTTCTCATTTCCGACTCCATGGACCAGGCTGTTGGCAGGCTCGATTTCCGGGCCCTGTCCGGCAAGAAAGTTTATCTGGACGACACCTACTTGAAGGACGTCGTGGACGCCAATTACCTGGTCAGTTCACTCCGCCAGCAACTCCTGGCTCATGGGGCCATCCTGCGGGAAAAGAAAGAAGAGGCGGATTACGTGGTGGAAGTGCGTTCAGGGGCCGTCGGCACAGACATGCACAGCGTCCTTGTGGGCATTCCCCAGGTGAACCTCCCCCCTGCCGTAAGTGCAGTCGGTTTACCCACTGCGCTTCCTGAAATTCCGCTCATCAAGAAAACTCAGCAAAGCGCTGTCACAAAAATTCTGCTCTTTGCCTACAACCGCAGGACTGGTCGACCTCTCTGGCAATCGGGAGCCGTTCTCGCAAAGAGCGACGCAAGCGATGTCTGGATTTTCGGTACCGGACCGTTCCAGAAAGGGACGATTTATCAGGGCACGCAGTTTGCCGGAGAACGGTTACCCATCAAACTGCCGGATGTGCCGCTGATCGACCTCAGCACACAGCGCGAGCCCGTAAGTCTGCTGGAAGAAGCATTCTATGCCGAGCCTTTGGGAGAGTTGTCTCAAGAAAGTTCTAACACTTCCCAGGAGCAGAAAGGGACGTCAACCCCGAGCCGCGACTCCACGGGAACACAGGCGGGCGAAGTCGCGACAAAGCCCAGTTCATCTCCGCCCCGAGAACCCCAGGTTCCCTCCGCTCCCACCCTGGTCATGCCGTCTCAAGGCCCGGCACCCCAGGTGGCTTCCCCCATGACTCCCCAAATCTGGCCGGCATTCCCGCCCCAATAACCAGAACCGCCGCCGACGTTCCATACGTCCCTGTGACTGCTTCCAAAAAAGGCAACAGAAGGACGTACCGCCGCCGGCGACAGCTCTTCACAGCGCAGCGAGATTCCCGGAATGAACTTGTGACGGCTTGCGTGGTCCGAATGGGTCCGAAGAACTATTCGTCAGTTTCGACGGCGGCGAACACGTCTCCCGTTCTCCGCGAAAGAATTTCGAGGCTCTCCGCAGGCAAGAGGTTATTCAGACTTCCGGAGCGAAAACCGTTCAAATCGACGGTAACGAACTTGAAACCAATCTCCGCGAATTTTTGGGTCAAGGTCTGCCGTAGCGGGCTTTCCACCAGACGCGGCAGATCCTCGAGGGGCACTTCAATTCGTGCCAAATCACCTCGGTGGTATCGCACCCGCAACGTTGCAAAACCGTGCTCACGCAGGAAACTTTCCGCCCGCTCGATCATCATGAGCCGTTCCGGCGTCACCTCCTCACCATAAGCAATCCGGCTACTCAGACAGGGGGATGCCGGCTTGTTCCACACCGGAAGTCCCCAATACTTCGCCAATTCGCGGATTTCCCCCTTTGTGAAATCGCACTCTGCGAGCGGGCTTCGTACATTCTTTTCCCTTGCCGCTTTTAGCCCTGGCCTGTGGTCACTGTGATCGTCCTTATTCGAACCATCGACCACCACCGCCATTCCGAATCGCGCGGCCCAATCTCCCAATTTGCCGAATAACTCGCTCTTACAGTGATAACATCGATCACCCAAATTGCGCTGATAGGCCGGGTTGGACAGTTCTTCCGTCTCAATCACAATATGGCGAATGCCGATGAGCTCAGCCAGCTTTCGGCATTCGTCCAGTTCCCTGGCCGCCAGGCTGGGGCTCACTCCCGTCACGGCCAGGGCCTTCTCACCAAGGGCAACCTGGGCGGCCTTGGCCACCACGGTGCTGTCCAGCCCGCCCGAGAACGCAACCACACACGATCCGAAGCTTTTCAACAGCTCGATCAAACGCTGGGCTTTTTCAGCCACCGTCGGCGAAAGGGCGCTTAATGAATTTTCCATGAGACTGCTCTCCATCCGGATGCAAGTCGCTGCTTGCTTTCAAGTGCGGCAAAAGTGCCACATCCAGGCGAAAGTCACGGCTGAGCTTCTCTCCGATGATTGTTCAAGGGGAGAGGCAAAATGTCAACCTTTTGTGACATTAATGTTGCCGGACCGCCCTGCTGGACCGTTGAGCCAGCGGTATCTCGGTTTCTTCCTCAAATACGATCAGGCAGTCCAAAAGGGCGCGCAGCGCAATAAGCAAGAGAACCGCCAAGAAGGGCATTAAGAACCCGGCCCAATCATGAAACACGCGTTGTCCCCACTCCCGACCGGCATAAACATACAAAAGGCCTGTGAGCGTGATTCTCACGATATTGACAACCAGCGCGATGGGCACGGCACTGAGAAGCAGTACAGGAACCTGCCATCGCGGAATCTCTGCGACAAGCAGATAAAGCACCACCAAAGCCACAAACACCGTGGCCATGCGAAGCCCGCTACATTGTTCCACAACTCCCAACTGAAGGTCCCCCAGCTTGATGAAATGGGCTCCCTCGCTGATGGCTTCGAGCCCCATCGTTTGGAGAAGATAGGTGCCGGCCGTTGCCGCCAAGCCTTGAAGAGGTACCAGGAGGGCTCGTTCCACGCTGAACGGTAACGGGAACGAGAACACGAGGAGGAGGGCCGCGGGCCAACACCACTTCACAGCGCGAGTCCCCATCACCGCCAGCACGGCCCCGAGACAACTGAGAGCAAACGTAGCCATGGCCGGCACGTCGAGCCCAAAATACGTGAACGCCAATCGGAGACCTGTCGCTGTCACGAGAAGCAACAACCCCGGCCAGGCCTCGCTGATTTCGAGAGCGGGAAAATCCTTAGGTGACGCTGAAGTTGCCTCCCGGAGTGAGACAGTCAGGACCGCGGAAGGACGTTGGTCCCCGCTCGCCGGGAACGTCTGCGGCGTGGCGGATGCTGCTGCCACTTGCAGCCAGGTTTTTGCAGCAAAAACCACGGCCAGGATAAGCCCCAAGCTGTAAAAAACCGCAGCCAGGAACATCAGGCCCGAGCTGAAAATCCCGCGCGCCAGGTCACTGGGCGGGGCCGTTTCACCCAGCACTTTGCCGCCCAGATACGTCACTCCCCCGATCACGACAAAGCTTCCGGCAACGATGATGCGTCCCAACTCACCACGTGTCCTAGGTCTCCAGTCTGCCTTCCCGCCCAATCGCCGCAGCCAGAGTAGAGCAGCGGCAGCGAGTGGCATGAACACCCCATGCGAGTACTGCTCGCCACGCCAGGAAATCGCAGCCTCGGATAATGCGTTCCAGTAGGCCCAGGTCACTACAGCCAGGAGAATTCCAAGCAACCACGGTCGCCAGCTTTCGATCGTTTTTGATGCTGCTTCCACCATGGGATGATCCCGCGCCCCCAATTGCGTAAGGGCAATTATTCACGATCCTCGACCGATTCTTTTCGTCTTTCGCCGCGATGCTTAACTTATCACGGTAGTTGGCAGGGTCTCCGCTAGCAAGCAGCGCAGGGAGAAACCCCGAAGAGTAACAACCAGGAAAGCGACGCGAACTTGCTTTTCCAACAAAACACGTCTGATCGGCATCCGACTTTCATTCAAGCCCCTCTGCTCCAATCGCGGGGTCGCACATCAATTAGCCCGGACGAACCCTCTCGCTAACTCCCCTCCTCTATATCGTCCCAACCCACTTTTTTGGCGTGCCGCTGGTGGCGGCCTTTTCCCGATCGGCTGGCACTTGGGCGGTTTCGGACCACGGTGGATTCTCTCCGCTTGATCAGACAACAGAGGAAGAAGCCCCGCATCTCCGAGGTGGGCAGAATCCGCACTGATTTGGTCACGTCCGGGTGAAATTTCTGGCCCTCCCATTCCATCAGCCCAGGCATCCAATTTGAGATGGGAATTGAAACGGGAATGACCTCCACCTCACCTCCGAATTCCTTAAGCGCGTAATCAACAACAGCTTCATTCTCTTCGGGCGCGAAAGAACAGGTACAGTACACGATCAGACCACCCGGCTTGGCTGCTTTCACGGCTGACACCAGCAGTCCCCGCTGCTTGCGAGAACACTCGGCAATTTTTCGAAGACTCCACCGGGCGTAAGAGTCCGGCTCTGTCAGGTGGATTCGCGCCTCCGAGGAACACGGGGCGTCCAGTAACACGCGATCGAACCGATTCGGGGTCTTGTTACCGACGGTTCGGCCATCCGTCAAATAGACGTCGACAATTTGTGCGCCGGCCGTCCGGAGGTTGGCCATCAGTCTGTACATCCGCTCGCGAATCACCTCCACGGCCGCAATGCGTCCCCGATTTTGCATCCGTGCCGCCACAAAGCAGGTTTTGCCGCCGGGCGCAGCCGCCAGGTCAAGAATCTCCTCACCTGGCTGCGGGTCCAACACATGGACGGCCAACATGCTGGAGAGATCCTGAATATACAACCGCCCCTCGGTAAACGCCGGCGAATGACTAAGCACATCCCGCATGGATGGCGGTGCCAGATAGGCTTCGGGCAACCACTCCCCTTTTTCGAATGACACGGCCATCTCGGCCAGTTCTCTTTCCAGTGTTGGCTGATCGCTTTTCAGAGTGTTGACCCGAAAGCCAACGCATTTTGACGCAAGAAAGCTCATTAGACAGTCCTCAAGCCACGCACCTGGCACAATTCTTCTCAGCCGCGCGATAAACTCGGGCGGCAAGTGACGGATGGCCAATTCCAGGTCGTCTGGGCAGGGAGAGGTTTCAGGACTTCGTTCCTGAAGGGGTTTGCCCTCACCGGTATGACCGTGCATCCCGTTCACTCGTCGAGGAGCTCATAAAACACGTTTCGGCGGCGGGGAATATAACCGGCCTGCGAGATAAGCAAACGCAGTTCCTGCTCTGAAGTTCGAAAATGGGTACCCGCCGCAGCAACCACGTTTTCTTCAATCATCAAACTGCCCATATCATTGGCGCCAAAATGCAGCGAGAGCTGACCGATTCGCGCACCCTGGGTGACCCAGCTCGCTTGAATGTTGGGAATGTTATCCAGATACAGCCGCGCGACCGCCAGTGTTCGCAGGTAGTCGAACGCCCCGCGTTTGGGGATGTGTTCCAGCTCCGTGTTCTTGGGCTGGAACGTCCAACAAATGAACGCGGTGAAGCCCCCCGTCTCATCCTGAAGCTCACGAATCCGGCGAAAATGGGCGACCCGGTCGGCCAACGACTCCACGTGGCCGAACATCATGGTGGCCGTCCCTCTGCCGCCCAAACGGTGCCAGGCGCGGCAAACCGCCAACCAACCCTCCGTATCCACTTTGGCGCGGGCGAGTTGTTTTCGCACGGAATCCACTAGGATCTCGGCCCCACCGCCTGGTAAGCTGCCCAACCCTGCCTCTTTCAAACGTCCGAGAACTTCTTCCAGACTCAGCCGAGACATCCGGGCGAAAAAATAAATTTCCGGGGGGCTGAAGCCATGGATATTGATTTGCGGATATCTCGACTTGATCGTCCGCAAAAGGTCCTCATACCACTGAAGCGGGAGTTTCGGATTGAGACCACCCTGCAAGAGGATTTGATCACCTCCAAGCGCAAGAGTCTCCTCGATTTTTCGAAAGAGCGACTCGTAATCAATGACGTAAGACTCAGGATCGCCCGGCTTGCGGTAAAATGCACAAAATCGACATCCAGCAACACAAACATTTGTATAGTTGATGTTCCGGTCAATGTTGTACGTGCGATACGGCTCGGGGTGAAGTCGCCTGGAAACTTCCCACGCAGCCTCCCCAAGCTGAGATAGATTCCCCTTTTCCAGGAGCGTCAGCGCTTCCTCGTCGGTCAATCGCTGGCCACCGATCACCCGATCCAGAATCCGATCAATTGATGACCCGCAGCCGTCCGTTTGCCGGGACAAATCCGTACTTTGCCGCCAGTCTGCCAAACAGGTCGAGGGATTCATGTTCTTTTGGACCCATCGTGAAGTGCAGGTCTCTCGTGAGGTACTCGTAACACAACGTGTAGGAAAGCCCTAAATCCGCGGCGGCCTTCCTTGCAATGATATCCAGGGCGGCCAGTCCACGGTCCCGCGCAGCGGCGAAAATCCGGGCGACGTGGCTCCAGTCACGTTCTGGCGAATGGGCCACCCAAACGGCGAACACCAAAGGGAGGCCGGTCCAGGAACACCACTCCGCCGCCAGGTCGTGCACGTGGGGAAGCGGAGGACGTTTGACGGTCATCGCCCGGTCCCCAATCATCAAAATCGCATCACAATCCAGGCTAGCGGGATCGTCCCCGAGCGGCAACTCGCGCACCTCGGGAAAAACGCCGTATTTTTCCGCCAGTAGGATGCGGGAAACCGCGGCGCTGGTTCTCGAAGCAGCATCCACCGCCAGTGTTCTCACTTTCTCCAGCGGAACACGACTGAAAATGACCACGCTGCGGGCAAAATCCGCTGCCGCGATGCACGCGTCCGAGAGCACAACGTAATCGGAGGAGCGGAAAGCTTCAATGGCCGGCACGATGGCCACGTCCAGCTCCTTTGCAGCCAACTGGGACGCCAAACGACTGGGGACGTCGAAGGAAATCCTGGCCCAGGGACACAGCGACGGCAGCGCCCAAATGAGCGGCCTCGCATTAAGGTAGACGACACCCCCAACACGCAGGGGCTCAACATCGTCCTGTCTCGCTTGTATTTCCTCTCGGTACAATTCCGACATCGTTCCCGCAGTTTCAGTAAATCCTTCGCTTATGAACACCCCGCTCCGCGAACACGTGACTGCATGGAAGCGCGCGGTGCGGTTTTCCAAAGGGCTCTCATCCGGCGTAAAACTACGTCGGTCGTTCCCACAAGCTATGTTTTACTACGGAGAACAGCCTCACAAATGGCGAACGGGAAAAAATCCACGGTAGCACAGTAGTCTGGTGAGTCAACCTCGGCTGCTGTTTGGACGCCTCCTGAAGATAGATCGGAGCCAGGCATGGGAACCACGCCGCTCGCCGGGAAATCGGCCAGCCGCCAATCGTCGGACGATAAAAAACTGGACGAGCTCGTGGAACGGCTGCACCGTCTGGTTGGTGCACGGACCGTCTCTGTGGAAGAATCGCGGCCGCCGCAACAAGAATCACCCCGAATCGACGCATTGTCTTCAAAATCCCTTGAAGAGTGGGCAGAAACGGACTTCGTGCCGATCGAGCCGGAAAGCCTGGAGGACGCGCAGCTCACCGAGAGCGAGGTCGAAGCCCTCATCTTGAAGTTTCTGCTCAACACGGGCGACGCCACGGGACGGCAGATCGCCGATCAGGTGAAGTTGCCATTCAAGATCATCGACCCCCTGATGCGGCGGATGAAGGGCGATCGCCTGGTCGTTCATCGGTCTGATGCCCCCATGAACGACTATGTGTATGAGTTGACGGAGCTCGGGCGGGAACGGGCCAGGCGTTATGCTGAGCACTGCACCTATTTTGGCGCCGCGCCTGTGTCTCTCAGAGACTACGTGGCCAGTGTGGCCGTGCAGTCTTTGACAAAGCAGCGTCCGACCCGAGATGATTTGCGTCGCGCCCTGGAAGGTCTCGTCATCAGCGAGGAGATGCTTAACCGTCTGGGGCCTGCTGTCAACTCTGGTCGTGGGCTCTTTCTCTACGGGGCACCAGGAAATGGCAAAACGACGATTGCCGAGCGGGTGACGGCAGCCTTTGGGCCTTATATCTGGATCCCCCGGGCGATCGGCGTGGACGGGGAGATCATTCGCGTCTTCGATCCGGTGAATCATTTCGAGGTGCCGCTTCCCGATCCGGAAGGACTCCTGGACACCCGGCATATCGACAAGCGCTGGGTTCGCATTCGCCGACCTACCATTGTAGCTGGCGGTGAATTAACAATGTCCGCTCTAGAGGTCACCCTCAACACTTCAACGGGGATTTGCGAAGCTCCACTTCAAATGAAGAGCAACTGTGGCACGCTTGTCATCGACGACTTTGGTCGCCAGAGGATGCCCATCCGCGAGTTGCTCAATCGCTGGATCGTGCCTTTGGAGCGTCGCTACGACTTTTTGAACCTTCCCAATGGGAAAAAGATCACCGTTCCATTCGACCAACTCATCATTTTTTCCACGAATCTCGAACCCCGCGAGTTGGTGGACGAAGCTTTCCTCCGTCGCATTCCCTACAAAATCGAGGTGATCGATCCTTCGGAAGAGCAATTCCGCCAGCTTTTCCGAATCCTCGCGCCACAACTCGGAATTAAGTTCAACGAAGATGCCGTGAACTACTTGATCGAAAAGCATTACAAGGCGGTGGGAAGACCATTCCGGTTCTGCCAGCCCCGTGATCTGATGCTCCAGGTCCTCCATTATTGCAATTACCTGCAGATCACACCCGAGTTAAAGCCCGAGTATTTCGATATCGCCGTAGCGAACTACTTCTCGGTCATGTAGTCACATCTATCGAGGAAGGAACATGTTCTCGGCGTTTAGCCTGCACGGTTTGGATCGTAACCGGCAAAAGCAAAGGAAAGTTTGTTTTCTCTATGGCGAAACTGCCACGACGACCACGGAATACGCGGTTTTCCTGCTCATTCTGACTGTTTCCGCGATGGCAGGATTTGTAACCGTTTCTGGAATTACGCACTTTGTTTTTCAGCAGGCATATACTGCGATGTTGCCGGTCAGTGCAGAGAACAACCTGCCATCCTCGCAGTCGCTCATCGACCGTGCGCTGGGTTCACTCGTGCAGAACGGTTCTCATGGGGTCACGCGCCTTGACTTTTTCGTAACGGTTCTCGGTGGGCTATTGGGGTTGTTCTTCGCGGTGATCCTCGTGATGAGCTTCATGAAGCCACGCCACCGGAAAACGCAAGAGCATCCTCAACAGAAACATCTGGCAGTTCAGCAGCTTCGAGAGATCCACCGGCGTGTCCTCTATGCTAAAAGAAATCTCCTTCGCAGAGTGCTCGGCCGATCTCTTGACGAGCGCCGCGTCATTGACCTGCCCGTGAAATACTTTATGTCCGAACAGGTGGAAGCCGTTGCCCCCGACACACCGCTGGAACGCGTTCGGCACATCATGCGTCAGAAAGGCATCCGACACCTGATTGTGGCCGACGAGAGCAACCAGCCTCTGGGGATCATCAGTTCCCATGACCTCTGCTGCCGTAGTGGCTCCACAGCGCGAGACGCGATGACTTCCGAGCCCCACACTGTTGGTCCCGGACTCCCCATCAGCCAAGCCATTACACTGCTGCTCCAACACGGGATTTCCTGCCTTCCCGTGGTTCAAAACGGTAAACTTGCGGGGATCCTAACCACCACCGACATCCTTATCGGTTTTCAGGCGCTCATTCAGGCCTGGGAACTTGTTCACCAACCGCCGGCGGATATTGAGGAGCCTGAGGCCACAGAGTGCGACGGCAACTCGGCGTTGACGATTTCGCATGAAGATAAAAGCCCCCGCGACGCATCGTCAGCACAATGCGTCTGTTAGCCTGCGATCGACTTATGCCCAGTCCAGTCCCGTCTCGCGTTTCACCCGCGTCTCAAAGTCACCGATCAAGCCGCCGATGAGATCCCAACGATCCTTACGACGAATCTCAATATCCCCCTGCCGATTGATTCGTACAATGCTATCTTCCTTGAGGCCGACTTTGGCCAATTCCTCCGGCGTCGGCCCTCCTTCGGTCACCACCCTCAAGAGCTGCCGTCCGAGCATCTCAATGAATTGCATGTTTGACGAACTCCCCGCGTCACACATTCTCAACCTCGAACCACCGCTTCTTGAACTCTGAATGCTTCATACCGAGAAAGCGAGTGACACGCATTCAGCTTCCTCGAATGGGGTTCCGTATTGTCCTGCAGGTTGCCCTCCACCCCATTGTACTTCGCGCTGGGATCTTCCTCACCGATTTCCAGGGCACCGTATTCTGTGCTGCTCACAGGCGATAAACGCCAGCCAAAATCTCAGCTGTTCTCAGTCTTTTTCTGAATCGTCTTCCGAATCTCCGGGAAAGTCCTTAGAAAGCTCCTCACCGCTTGATTCTTGAGTTTCCACTTCCGGTGTTGCAAAGGCCCCGCCTCTGAATTGATCCCGAAGCGCCCCGTAAAGCCGTAAGATGCTTTCCACGTCCAGTTGCTCCGCGCGAGCTTGGGGATCGAACCCCATCTTCTGGAGCACTTCATCCACAGCGGCCTTATCAGTTTTCCTACCCAGCGCGCTCAGCACCTGAGCCCGCAAAAACTTCCGCCGATGGAGAAACAAACCGCGGATGAAACTGTGAAACAGTTCCCGGTCCTGGATGCGATTTCGCCGTTCCGGCTCCAACACGATGTGAATGATCGCCGAAAAAACTTTCGGCCGCGGCCAGAACACCTGCGGGGGCATGGTCCGCTCAATTCTCGCGCGACATTGGCTTTGAATCCAAACACTCAACGCCCCGTAATCTTTGGTACCCGGCCTGGCAACAATCCGGTCTGCCAGCTCTTTCTGAATCGTCGCAGTCATCGTCACCGGAGGCCGTTCCAGTGACAGTAAATTCGTCAGCACCGGAGTGGCCACATTATAGGGCAGGTTTGCCACCAGTTTGAATTGCCGATTGCCCTCGGCGAGCGCCTCCTCCACTGCCTCCAGCACCGCGGGATGGAAACGGTTTTTGCTTTTCAGGGCATCCTGGCATAACAGCCGGACATTGGCCTTCTGACCGACCAACTCCTTGGCAACTGCGTGGAGCTTGGGATCGATTTCCACCGAAATAACATATCCGGCGCGTTCCGCCAGCAAGTTGGTCAGGCTGCCGGTTCCCGTACCCACTTCCAGGACCACATCCTGAGGCCCCAACTGGGCCGTGTCTGCAAGAACACGCAGTAAGTTGAGGTCGATGAGAAAATTCTGCCCGAGGTCTGTTTTCGGGCGAACTCCGGCAGCCTCCAGGCGTTCTCGGACAAACGTCAGGGTTTGTCGCGGTGAACCAGCGGTGCTCATGGAAATGTGTGAGGTTTTCCCTGTGCCAAATTGAAAACGCTTTGTCGTTAAACAGGCCAGGTTTTTGCCTCAAGTTGCCTTTCCACGTATTTGGCCAGGATGTCTGTTTCCAGATTGACTTTGTCACCCACTTTCATCGGTCCCAAAGTGGTAACAGCAAGTGTGTAAGGAATCAGCGCAACGCTGAAGCGCTCAGGCTCACTGTCGACAATGGTGAGACTCACGCCGTCAACAGCGATGGATCCTTTGGGAGCCATTTGGCGAGCCAGTCGGCGCGGAATCTGGAACCAGAATCGCGACCACTCACCAAAGTCTTCCCGTTGAATAAGATACCCCACATCATCAATGTGGCCGGTCACAAAATGCCCGCCCAGGCGATCCCCTATTTTTAGGGAGCGCTCCAGGTTAACACGACTTCCCTCCTTGAGATCTCCCAAATTGGTCCGCGAAAGGGTTTCCGGCCCTGCCTGGAACGCAAAGGTGTCTCCATCAACGGCAATGACGGTGAGACAACATCCGTTGACAGCGATGCTGTCGGCCACCTTTGTTTCCGCGGCAATCCGGGGTTCACGCACCACAAGTCGCACCCCTGGGGGCTCCGAAATAACGGCCGCGACGGTCCCCAGCGCCTCGACAATCCCCGAAAACATGTTAACGGCGCTCCTTTCGTGCCTCATTTTTCACGGTCGCGTAAATTGGACGCGTTCCTTCCAGATTAGTCACTACTACTAGATGCTAAAGGTAAGGATTCGGATTGGCTAGCCGCACCAGTCATTCCGGAGGTTCGTGATCTATTGCGCCACCCCTTACCCGAGCCAAATTAGTTTACAGGCTTCCAAGTCCGCATTGTTCAGCCCGTAAAAAACAAATATGATGAAGTTTGATCCCCATGTGTGCGGGACCGAACCGGCTCCCCAGGAGTACCGTCTTCCCCTCCAGACGACATTTGTTTCTCCCGATCTATGAACCCTGAAGCCCGGACACCGGCTGCCACTGATTCCAAGTCTCCGGCAACTTCCCCAGGTGGTGAAACTCTTCGTTTGACCGAGAACGTGAAACTACTCCTGGAGCATGCTGCGGCGGTGGCCAAGGCGGCTGAAGCGGCAGCCATTCTCATTTTGTGGCCGGGAAAGGCAGACTGGTCCCGCGTGACAGGGCTGCTGGGGGATCAAAAACTGATTGTGGCGGTGGACACGCCTGCCCAGGCGGAGCCTCTGCATAATTCGAAAGTCCACGTCGTGATCACCAACATGCCGGAGTCATCGCCCCAGGACCGCCTGGCGGAGGCCCTTGTGGAGTGCGTGACGGAGGAGTACGTGGCCATGGGCAACGATCTGGTTGCCGTTTATGGGGCCTTCGATGCGACGTCGCTGGACACCCTCAGTCTGTTTCACCTGTCAGATTACTTGGGAAGACTGACCGTTCGCGAGTTACGCCAGCTCAAAACAGACATTCCCGTCGAAACCCTCAAGCTGGTCATCAATCTGGCGATCGAGATCGGTCGCGAAGGCCGGGAAGGAAAACCAGTCGGCACAATCTTCGTCATTGGTGATACCCGCCGCGTTCTCGCCCATACTCGGCCTCTGGGCTTTGACCCTGTTCGAGGATACAGCAAACGCGAGCGAAACCTATTTGATGCCAAGGTTCGCGAGGGGATCAAGGAAATCGCCCAGCTCGACGGGGCGTTCATTATCAGCAAAGACGGATATGTTGTGGCTGCGTGCCGTCACATTGACTGCTCGGCTGATGGGATTTCCCTCAGCAAAGGACTGGGTTCGCGACACTGGGCCGCGGCGGCCATTACCCGCCGGACAAAAGCCGTGGCGGTTTGCGTCAGCCAATCCAGCGGTACGGTGCGCGTATTCCACGATGGCGAGGTGCGCATGCGAATCGAGCCGGAGCGCAAACGAGTTGTGGTCTGGCGGGATACCGACGGCAATCCGGAAACCGCGCGGTAGACAGCCGCAGCTCAGCCGGGGCTGGGAACACCTTGTCTCGGTGCCCAGGTCGGTTCTTCCAGGAACCAGACACTCGATGCAAACGGTTATCGGTCTGGGCGCTCTAGAACCAGACTTAGATCGAAACGGTGCTGCGGATCGCTACTGGTCAGAACTCCTCGCGGCCGAATCCACAAGTAGCTGTGGGTTTCCCCCCGCGACCCTTCTTCGGGCACGACGTAGAGGTAAACGGCCGGATTGTTCGTCGGACGGTAAACAAATCCGTAGTAGGTCGCCAAAAAAGCGAGGAGCCGATTGGGATTACCGGTCGTGCCTTCAAACACGATCCTTCGAACCTGCCGCGAAGCATCAAAGTAATAAGTGACCGTGCCTACCAGATCGTCTTCGGCGGTGCCTGTGACGAGTGGTACACGGTATCCCTGAAAGTTCAAAATAGCCAGACCTGTAGTAACACGTGGAAATCGCGATACCACCCAATCAGGGGATATATCGAAGCGGAATATTTCGCTCATGTCCACTAATGGTGGCAGAGCCTCTTCCACTTCTTGCGGGGAGACCGTTTTTTGATCGGACCCGTTGCCCATCCCGAGGGACGTGAGGACCGGTTCTCCCGATAAGATTTTGGCTAGCACGGCCGCGAGAGACCCCGATCCAGAAAGCACGACAATTGGAGACAGGACCAACAACAGCCCGATGACAGCCAGGATCACCTGGTTGAGGACCGGGGTTGGCGGAGGTGGTTTGGGTTGTTCCTGGGGTTTCTGCTCGTTGTCGCCCATGGATCACGTAACTCGAACCGCTCGCTCAAGGCCGGGAAAAGCGGGGACTATCAGGGTAAGATGCTCCTTTTAGCTATCAGTCGGGCAATCTTATCGGCCGGATGAACTCGCGCGGTATCCCGCGCTACAATGAGCAGAAGCCGCATGATCGGTACACGCGGGCTGGGCGAGATAAGTCACCGGCCTCGAAAACCATTTCACGGGTTGCTTGCGCCGCCGTTGGGTGGCGAGGGGGGAGGCGTCATGAGACCCGGCGTCCAGGGGAAATACGGCCACCAGGGCGGGTTGGGAAGCTGGCCCAGAGCGAACGGGTTGACCCACGACTGAAATGGAAGAGTCCACGGCCCCTGCGGATTACCCCACGGTCCGAACGGGGTAGCCCCTGGCCGGAAGGGAAATTCCCACTCCTCATACGGCCGAATGTAGGCCCCTAACCCCCAAGTTTTAACGATATGGAGGTGATCATAACTCTCTGCACCCCGGATTGTTGCGCGGCTGTGGCGGTATCCACTGACGACATAATTGGGTGCGTATGGCAAGGCAACTTGCGGCGGTGGAGAAAACTGCACTATGCGACGGCCTTCATCGTTATGAGAAAAATACGAAGGCTGGAAAATCCAGCTTTCAGCCCGCGATTTCGAAGCGGTGAACAGCAGGTACCCGCACAGCACCAGGGCACCAATCGCCGTAAAACCCGTAGCGCGCCCAGACAGTTTAACCCCAAGAATCATGCGTGGATGAAGAGCTTTTCGAAAGGTTTGCATACGCGACCGATCAAGAGCTTTTCTATTGCATCGCCCTTTTTTAGCGTAATTACGCGGCGTCGCGATGCAACCGTAATCCGCAGCGCTTAGGTTGGCCCACCACCATCCACGGTCACGAGACAAGTTCGACCGGATCTCACCAGCGGGTTAATCAGGGGAAAAACTCAAGGGAACTCACTGGGAAAAAGCCACGACGCGACCCGCTCAGGGAAACCCTTTTTGGTAGGGGGAGCGAATCCGCTACCTTGGCCCGAAAAATTATGGCGGCGGCGACCCAGCCGGAACTTCCACCATAAGCTCTCCTCTTTGCGGGTCATACACATATCGGTGCCCTGGTGGAAGCCTGGGAAGCTGAATATTGTTTTTTTCAATAATCTCCCGCCAGAACTCTTCGTGCGATTGCGGCTTTCGGCCGTGTTCAGCCTCGAATAATTGCAAAGCCTGGGGAACCTGAATTCGAAACGCCATGTGTTCTTTGCTGCGGAAATAGACGTATACGGGCGTGGTCAAAAAGCCTGGCTGGAGACTGCTGCCCTTTTGTCCGACGCCCACATCTGCTTTCACGTACTGCCCCTCAGTGGCGGGCGGCAGTGCCTGTGGGGCCGTCGGCGGTGGCGGCACCATCCCTGTACTTGGTGGAGAGCTAGGTGGGCTTGGGGGCGATGGAGCGGCACCAAAATCACTTGTCACGTCCTCCGGACGCGCAATCCCTGGAGGCATCGCCACCGGGCGGCGTTGTTGACTTGCGGCAGGCGGACTCGGAGTTGCTAGCGCGGGCGAAGCGGGAGCCGGGGCCGTCGTAACCTGCCCTCCAGCACTCGGCTTCGGTGTCACCCGAAAAGAGTCGTCGGAACTTGTTGAACACCCAATCACAAACACCAGCCCGACCAGTCCAGTACCCAAGGAAATCAACTTCTTCCAGCGGAATCGGGCCATGGCCACACCTCTTCAACGAATGTTTTCAGGATTGATCAGTTTCTGGCGACACAATCGATTGTAATCGCCGGGTGGAGCGCACAACCAGTGGTGCCGAAACCACCGTCCCGTTTTCCCACGTCGGGGGCTGCTGCACACAGAATCGGCATGTTTCCAAAGCTTTGAGCGCGTTGTGAGCCGTGAGATCGAAGTGAAGTGGTGTGATCGCAATCTTCCCCTGAGCCAACACGGAAAGGTCGGTCCCGTGGTCTCCGGGTTCCGGCGCCGGCTCGCCGGTTGCCCAGTAGTACGTTCGCCCCCATGGATCCACGCGCTTCTCGTACCGCTCGCCGAACTGACGCACATCCATCGGAACAACACACACTTCAGGCTGTGGATTGAACACGGCCGCCGTCGGGATGTTGAGATTGAAAAGCCGACTTCCTGCAGCCTTTTTCTCTAACAGTTGGGCAATGATCTGCACTGCAATTTCTGCCGCGCGGTCGAATAGGGGATTTTCCTCAAACTGAAGCGATACGGCGATACTCGTGATCCCGAAAAACGCCCCTTCGATAGCGGCAGCAACGGTTCCCGAATACAGGACGGCAATACCCGCGTTGAGTCCTACATTGATTCCGCTGACCACAACATCAGGACGACGAGGGCACAACTCCGTCACACCAAGTTTGACACAGTCCGCCGGGCTTCCGTCGACCGCAAACCCGAAATGCTTATCGCCCTGAAAAACTTCCTTGAGAATGAGTGGGCGCAAATAAGTGATGGAATGCCCCACTCCGCTTTGCTCTGTGGCGGGAGCGACGACCTGCACCTCCCCCAACTGCTTGAGCGCTCGAGACAAAGCAGCCAACCCTGGCGCATAGATTCCATCGTCATTTGTCAGCAGTATCAGCACGGCGTCAACTCATTACCTCTTAATCCGGGTGAGCACCGTTTCTCTGAAACGATCCGAATGCAGCACCGATGCGCGACCTAAAAGCCACCCCAACCTCTATTGGTAAACTATATCGATGCTAGTGATAATCGGCAACGATCAAGTTGCGGTGAGCGGTCCACGCTGATCACGTTGACGCTGCTGCTTTTCCTGGAGCCTGGCCGATTTCGCTGGCTGAAAGTATTGGAGCGGTGCGACCTGACCGACGTCCCACAGCGGATGTGCGTAAAAGACCAAGACTGCCGCCGGTGAATGGCGGGACTGCGTTTTCTTAAGGTTTTAGTGTAGGATGGATAAATGATCGTTGAGCGTCAACCATCTACCTTTCTGGATGCCTGAGCACACTCAGGCTGATAATGCAATCTCCCATATTTGTATTGCGCGGCAAAATCCCATGGAGCAGACTGCCCATTCGCTCTCAAAGGTTCCTGATGCCCGTGGCCGATTTGGACCATTTGGCGGACGTTACGTGCCGGAAACCCTGATCGCTGCCTTGGACCAGTTATGGGCCGAATATCAGCGAGCCACACAGGACCCCACTTTCCACGCGGAACTTGAACACCTTTACCGCCACTATGTTGGGCGACCGTCCCCGCTGTATTACGCGGAACGACTATCAGAATTCTGCGGCGGCGCGCGGATTTATTTGAAGCGGGAAGACCTCAACCATACTGGTGCGCACAAGATTAATAACTCGCTCGGCCAGGCGCTCCTCACGGTCCGCATGGGAAAGCGACGGGTCATTGCGGAAACCGGGGCAGGTCAGCACGGGGTGGCAACCGCCACGGCATGTGCTCGATTCGGCCTTGAGTGCGTTATCTACATGGGTGAAGAAGACATGCGTCGTCAGCGGCCGAATGTTTTCAACATGCGGCTGCTCGGGGCCCAGGTGGTGCCTGTCACCAGTGGATCACGAACGCTTCGTGACGCAATCAACGAGGCGCTTCGCGACTGGATGAGTTCCGTCGAGACGACACACTACTGCCTCGGATCGGTCACCGGCCCGCATCCTTTTCCACAAATTGTCCGCGATTTTCAATCGGTCATCGGGAAGGAAACCCGCTCACAGTGCCTTGAACAATTCGGGCGACTACCGGACTGGATTGTGGCATGCGTAGGGGGAGGAAGCAACTCCGCCGGCATGTTTTATCCGTTCATTGATGACGATGTGAAACTTCTGGGGGTCGAAGCCGGAGGGCGTTCTTCCCGTCTCGGGGACCATGCGTCGACCCTCTGTTACGGTCGACCCGGCATTCTTCACGGTACCTACTCCTACGTTTTGCAAGACGAAGACGGCCAAACTGCGGACGTGCACTCAATTTCCGCCGGTTTGGACTATCCGGGCGTGGGACCCGAACACAGTTATTGGAAAGAGACGGGGCGTGTTACCTACACCAACGTGAGCGATCGCCAGGCTTTGGAAGCGTTCCAGACCTTGGCGCGATTGGAGGGCATCCTTCCCGCCCTCGAAAGTGCCCATGCCCTGGCCAAGGCCATGGAGCTGGCCCCAACATTGGGTCGGGACCAGGTGATCGTCGTCTGCCTTTCCGGAAGAGGAGACAAAGATACCCAGGAGGTGGCGAGACTGCTGGGGCATGATTTCGCATAGACGCGCGGGTATATCCTCTGTATCTTTGCGATCACTCTGGAAGCTTGCAGCAGGAAATCCATATGTCGGCTGTTTCTACCGTTTTTCAACAACTCCGCCAGCATGGCAAAAAAGCCCTGATGCCGTTTCTTACGGCGGGCGATCCCAATCTGGAGTTTACCGAGGAGGTCATTCAACTGCTTTCCGAGGAAGGTTGCGCGCTGCTGGAATTGGGATTCCCGTACAGCGATCCCATCGCGGATGGCCCGGTTATTCAGGCATCTTATACCCGCGCACTGCGGAGTGGGGTCAAGGTGGACGCGGTGTTTGACACTGTCGCCCGGGTTGTACCGAAGGTTGCTACTCCGATCGTGGGAATGGTGAGTTATGCCATCGTTCTCCGACGCGGACTTCAGAGGTTCGTCGAGGCTGCGCGGTCATCCGGTCTGGCAGGACTCATCGTCCCCGATCTGCCGGTTGAAGAGTCCAGCGAGCTTCGCGCGGTGTGCGATGAAGCGGATTTGGATTTGATCCAATTGATTACTCCCACCACGCCGCGGCCTCGGGCGATCGAAATCGCCCAAAAAAGCCGGGGATTCATTTACTATGTGTCCGTGGCCGGGATTACCGGTGAACGCTCTGAGCTACCAGCCACCGTGGTGGAAAATGTGGCCTGGTTACGGCAGCAGACCGATCTACCGATCTGTGTGGGATTTGGCGTCAGTCGGCCGGAACATGCCCGAATGGTGGCACAGGTCGCCGATGGGGTCATCGTAGGATCGGCTTTTGTTCGGCGCATTTCCGAAGCTGCTACGCGGCCAAAAGAGGAAGTCCTTCGCGAACTCCAGCAATTCGCCAGGAGTCTCCTTTCTGCACTGGATACAGCACCCCAGTCTTTGTCGCAACGTGATTGAGAACCATCAGAGTCCCATCCGACCTGTGTGTGCCGACCTGTCCCCAAATTTTTTCCCTGGCGATGGAGCCGCGAAGGTTCACAAAGGTTCACGTAGGAGCGAGATTCAACCCCGTGGGAGCTGATTGTCACGTCCACTTGCGGCGGGACGTGTTCGTTGCATCTGCTTTCCAAAGTTTGGATAGTCCATTTTGCTGAGCCAGCTCCAACTCCTCGGTTCAGTTGCTGGCCACACGGGAGGGGCAATTCATGAATTGCCGCTAAAACATGTTCCGCCGTGGCCACTCGGAGATTCTTGCAGGCCTGGGGATGGGACATGTGTGCCGGCGGGTTGACGCGCGAGCGAAATCCAGCTTCGTGGCGGCGTCCACTGAACCCAAGCCTAATCCGACGTCGGTTGACCGGAAACGCCAACGCCCGTGAGGAATCAATAGGTTCTCGGTCGTACCCGCGCTTGCACACGCAGAGGAAGGCCCTGGATCCGCAGAAATCCTTCCGCGTCGCTCTGGTTGTAATCTCCGCCCGCTTCCATTGTGGCAATGCCTTCATCGTAAAGGCTGTTGGGACTGGTCCGGCGATCCACGAAGATATTTCCTTTATACAAGCCGAGTGTCACCTCCCCAGTCACCGGCTTCTGAATTTCGCGGATCATCGCGAGAAAGGCATCCATTTTGGCGGAATACCAGAAGCCATAATAAACGAGTTCCGCTACCTCCGGAGCCAGTCGGTCCCGCAAGTGCATCACATCTCGATCAAGCGTCAATTGTTCGATTTGCCGATGGGCGAAGTACAGGAGTGTCATTCCTGGTGCTTCATAAACGCCCCTGCTCTTCATCCCCACAAAGCGATTCTCCACCATGTCCACCAGCCCGACGCCATTCCGACCGCCAATCTGGTTCAGTCGGTTAACAATTTCATAGGCGCTGAGACTCTCGCCATTTACCCGGGTGGGAACGCCTGATTCAAACGCAATGGTGACTTTTTCCACACGGTCAGGCGCCCTCTGCGGTGGCGTGGTCATTCCAAATTCAACCAACTCCACGCCGTTGACAGAAAGATCTTCCAGACGTCCGGCCTCATAACTGATATGAAGGCAGTTTTCGTCCGAGCTGTACGGCTTCGCGGCCGTTGCCTTGACGGGAATTCCCTTTTGTTCGCAATATGCGATCATTTCCTTCCGCCCGGGGAATTTCTCACGGAACTCTGCCAGGCGCCACGGAGCCAGGACCTTGATCCCGGGCTGGAGGGCTTCCGCGGCAAGCTGGAAGCGACACTGATCGTTACCCTTACCGGTTGCACCATGGGCAAAAGTATCGGCACCAACCTCCCGGGCAACCTGAAGACAGACCTTGGCAATAAGAGGCCTCGCTATGGACGTACCCAGCAAGTAGACACCTTCATACCGGGCGTCCCACTGCATGACCGGAAAAGCGAAATCCCGGCACAACTCTTCTTTGGCGTCCACCAGCCGGGCAGATTTGGCTCCGATTCTTTTAGCTTTCTCCAGGATGGCCCCACGGTCCTCACACGGTTGCCCCAGATCCACATAGACCGCGTGGACATCGTAGCCCCTCTCAACCAACCAACTCAGAATGACTGAGGTATCCAATCCTCCGGAATAAGCCAGCACGCAACTTGCCATGGTAAACCCGTCCTCTCAAGGTAACTGGCCCGCCACCGCACAAAAGCCGTAACTCACACAACAAGTCGAGAAATACGTATTGTAACGGACCGAGGCCATCATCCCAACAACCGCGCCCAGGTAACACAGCCCGGCTTTTCCTCTGGCGAGTGGGTGCCGTGCCCAATTGGCTCGTGTCGCCCAGGATGCACCTGCTATCAGGTCTGCCTCTTCAACGTTGGATACTCTGTTTTGCATGACCGGGCACGACAAGCGTGCCACTCTGTGTTCCACGGACGTCGTGAAAGGCGTCCCTCCAATAAGCTCGGATTCCACGCCGCACGAGCGTCCCGGTTGCAGCCCAATCAAGTTAGGGACTGGAGGACCCGGTTCCACCCGGGCCACGCCACTCGTAGGGGCGATTCATGAATTGCCCCTACCACACTTTGCACTCGTGGCACGTCATGGTTTTTTGCAAAAGTGGGGATGAGTCAGCCCAGCAGCCTCCTTCCCTGCTCCCAATTTTTCGGAAGTTTTTCGCGAGCCAAAATGGCCGCAAATGCAAAAATCCGGCAACAGTCTGAGATCACATCCCCATCAAAAAAGTAACTCCGGCACGCACGCCGGAGCCCTATCGAAGCGCGCCCGGAGGGAGTCGAACCCCCAACCCTCGGTTCCGAAGACCGATGCTCTATCCAGTTGAGCTACGGGCGCCCGAGAGCAGGCAGCCATCCTTGAAGGTTTTTACTTTCATCTATTGTATGGGCCAGAAAACCGTGCGCAAAGCCGCCTGGTAGGAGTCCGTCCGATCCCCTACGCGCCTGTGGAAATCCGGCACGAGTCCACACGAGCGAGGTTGATCGCTCCCAACCCCATGGCGAGCAGGGGCCTCGGTCCCCGTTTTCCACTCCAACCCCGCCGGTTTTGTCCGCATTTTCTGTACAACCTGAATTCAATTGTACCCCCTGAGTATTTTTGTCAGCTTAATCTGGGCAGATCAGCTCAAGTTCGGCGCATCTTGCCAGCTACTGTGACCTATGGTTTTACGAGGACCGAGTCGGGGCGTCCCCAAGCATGCCCACGACTGGGTTGACCGACGCTCGTCATGGCTTGTGTCTTTTCTCCAGGAATTGCACAGGCTTATCAGTCACTCAAAGACCCTGTTTCATCGTTGGAGTTGCAGCCTTCTGGTTACTACTCAGGTACGACAACAATGACTATTCAACGACGCTCTATTCTCTCGGCTGGGTTGTGGTACTGGAACGACCGCCTCCCCGCTGCTGACTGTCCCGCACGGCCTTTGTCAAGCCTTTTACCGCTACTGGCTAGCTGGGGCGTGAAGAAGCACAATTCTCGGCGCCCGCGACGATCTGGTCGGCGTCGCTCTTTCGAAATGCTCGAAGCCCGCGATCTCTTCTCCGTCAGTCCCCTGACGGACACACTCCTGCCCCTGACAAATTTTGGCAGCCAGTCCAGCGCGACAAGTCGGGCGGTAGCACTGTCATGGTCCGGTTTCGAGTCCACCACCAACGGCACAATCGCACGCCTCCGTGCGACGTTTCAGGGGGACCCGCAAATCCGGCAGTTAGGTGCCGGAGTCATGGTCTCACTCGACGGCACGGATCTCTGGCTGGCAACAGGCGATCCGGTTCTCCCCGTGACATCGGTGCTGTTGGCGCTTCCTGCAGGCACGGAGCTTGTCGCCGTCGAGCCGATTCTCACAAGTCAAATCGACGTCATTGGCCACGGGCTACCTCCGGTCGTGGCGCCCAACCCCGTGCCCTTCGACTCGGTGGAGGACGCCCATCTCGATTGGACCCAGGTTTTGGACCGCTCTCTGAGCGCGTCAGAGATTGTCCATTTCTCCAACTACATCTGGGGTGGATATCGTCTTGCCACGGTTTCCATCTCGCCGATCATTTACGACCACTCTTCCGGAGAGCTGGCGTTTGTTCGGCAAATCGAGCTTAACCTTACCCTCACTCCCACCGCCGACGACTTACCCGTGAATCCGCTGCTTGCGAGTCAGGTGGCGGGCTTTGTTGCTAATCCAGAGGTCCTGCAAACATATTCGACCGCCACGGCCTCCCCGCCGGTTGACCCCTATGAGTACGTGGTTGTCACCAGCGCGGCACTCGCGAGGGAATTCGAACCGCTGGTCCAGGAAAAAATTGCCCGCGGTCTCACCGCGCGCATCGTGACCACCGAATGGATAGCCGAAAACTACCGTGGGACGGAAAACGGAGACCTTGCCGACCGCATTCGTCAGTTCCTGTCGGACGCCTATTTCAACCACGGTACACGGTGGGTCCTGCTCGGAGGTGACGCCGAGGTCGTGCCGGCGCGCGGTGTGTATGTCGCTGTAGGCAACACGGTTGAAACAGCGCTTGCCACAGACATGTATTACGCCTGTCTGGATGGGCCATGGAACCGGGACGGCGACAACTTGTGGGGAGAACGAACAGATGGACTCAACGGTGGGGACATCGACCTGGTTCCGGAACTCTTCGTCGGCAGGGCACCGGTGAGCAACGCCACAGAGGCCCGAAATTTCGTTGCCAAAACGCTCTTGTACGCAACGACGCCGCATCCCAATGCCACAACGGCCCTGCTCTTGGGCGAAAAACTTGATAGCATCACTCAGGGGTCGATTTCAAACGAAATTATCCGGCAACAGACAATTCCCTCAGACTGGAATGTGCAAACCCTCTATGATTCGGACACTCAAGCCTGGACCACGGCCCAGATTGTGGCCGCGTTAAACTCCTCGCCGAATATCGTCCACCATCTAGGTCACGCCAATTCCACCTATGTCGCACGAATGACCGTATCTCAGGTAGCCGCACTGAGCAACGCCTTTCCCTATTTCATGTATTCGCAGGGGTGTGATGCCGGCGCTTTCGACACTCGCGACGTGGCCATTGCCGAAGGGCACGTTGTCGCGCCGCATGGCGCTGTGGCAGTCGTCATGAACACCCGATATGGATGGTACGTGCCTGGCAACACGCCCGGTGGCAGCCACGACTACGCCCTGGCCTTTTTCGATGCGATATTCAATGAGCATAAAGTACGACTCGGTGAAGCACTGGTTGATTCCAAACTCGACAACCTCTTCCGTTTAAGCGCCGGCGGTGCCTATCGGTGGATCCACTTCACGTCCACATTGTTTGGTGATCCTGAGCTTGCCCTCCAAACGGGAGATTGGGTCCCTCCCCAGCGAGCCCTCATAAGCGGTATCGTGTTTGAAGATCAAAACCGAGACAGACAACGGGATCCGAGCGAACGTGGAATGTCCAACCAGCTCGTGTATCTCGATTTGAATGGCGACGGCCGCTGGAATCACGGTTCAACGACTTTTACCCAAAATTCATCGGTCCCTCTTCAAGACAACGGAACCATCATTTCTCAGTTGCAGGTCTCCGGTGTAGGACGAGTTCACAATCTTACTGTTTCCATCAATATTTCGCATACCTACGTTGCCGATTTGCGGATCACGCTCATAAGCCCCACGGGAAAACGCGTCACGCTCGTCGCCAATGCGGGTGGTTCGGGAGATAACTTCACTGACACCGTATTTGATGACTCTGCGTCACGGTCCATTCTGGAAGCCGCTGCCCCCTTTACAGGTACTTTTCGTCCTGTCGATCCCCTGGGACTTCTCAAAGACGATCTTGCAGACGGGACGTGGTCCCTGGAAGTATCCGACACCGCGCCCTGGGACACGGGCGTGCTCAACCGCTGGTCGCTGACGTTTTCTTATGAAGAACCGTACACCGTTACAGATTCTAACGGTGCGTATATCTTCAGTGGCCTTGCTGCCGGCGACTACACCGTGCGCTGCGCAAGGGCCGCCTCGGCGTGGCCGGTTTCTGCCGATCCCGGGGTAACGGTTTCACTCACCCCAGGGGAACAGCGCACGGACGTCAATCTGGCCATTTCAAATATTCCCTCGACCTCGGTTGACCTGGGCGAAATCACGCTACAATCAATTCTCGTCGATACCTCCCGGCCCCAGCTCTACCGACTGATAGCCACACACGATGGCCTGCTCTCGATGGTGGTGCCCGACTCAATATCGTCCTCTACCGCACGTGTTTCGCTGTACAACGCGCAGGGCGAAACGATTGGTAGTCACCCACTCTCAGCAGACCCACAAAGATTTGACTGGACTGTGCTGGCCGGAGGGGAGTATTACCTCCTTCTCGACGGTCTCCAGGGTGAAATCCGTCTGATCAACTTGGTTGGAATTCATCCCGGAAGCGTCACGATTTTCGGCACCTCGGGCGATGATCAAATAAATCTGTCTCTTCAGCACGGGCTGGTAGTGTCGGTAAACGGCGTCCAATATGACCTCACGAATGAATTCACTGGTAGCGGCGGCGCCCTGAGTATCACCGCAAATGGTTTGGAAGGTAACGACAGCCTCACGCTGGTCCTGAACGACAGTGATTGGTATCTCCGGGGTGAACCAGGTGGAATTCGGGCCACAAGTGGATCAATCGCGGTATCCGCCTCGGGGGTCGAACTCGTACAGGTATGTGCCGGTAAAGGGAACAATACGGCCGAATTGAGCGACTCTCCCGGTGACGATGTATTTGTGTGTCAACCCGGTTTTGCCCAATTGCGCGGTCCGGGATTTGAAATCAACGTGGAAAATTTTTCCATCGTGCACGCATACAGCCGCGCCGGTGGGGACGATGTCGCCCATCTGTCTGATTCCATGGGCGATGACCGCTTTGTGGCCCGCCCCGATTACTCCGTGATGTCAGGCTCCGGATTTTATCACCGCGTGAAAGGTTTCCGGTACGTACATGCATACAGCCGCAACGGCGGGAATGACTCGGCTCAACTCTTTGGGTCAACCAACTCCGACATTCTCACAGGCACGCCTGATTGGGTGAGCATTCGGAGAGACGGTTACTTTGCCCGGGCAAAATTTTTCAAGACGGTGGAAGTCGTCGGAAATGGCGGGACCGACGTGGCTCAACTGAGCGGGTCTTCTCAGCAAGACCGCCTCGTCGCCGGGCCGAGATGGTTGAGCCTGTCGATGAATGAAAAACTCATCACCATCCGCGGGATCCCCCAGATCATTGTGAATGGCGGATCCGGTTGGGATATCACAGAGCTCACAGACTCGGCGGGTGATGATCGGTTGCGTTCCTGGTCAGGCAAAACACTTTTTAGTGGTCCCGGCTTCAATATGATCTTGACCTCGTTCGAAGAGGTAACCGCCCGTTCTGTCAACGGTGGAGCGGATGCTGCTGAACTCTGGGACTCCAGCGGCGACGATACGTTCGTCAGTTCGCCGCAGGTATCACGGATGGTAGGACCGGGATTCCGTCACACGGTCGAAGGTTTTCGCTACGTCCACGGATACGCGACCGCCGGTTATGATACTGCCTATCTGTCAGGAGGGCTGTCTGCCACCGCCTGGACGCTTCGCGATCGGCAGGCAATTGCCGCGGATGTAAACACTTACCGGCGGGCAAAGGCCTTTGATGCAGTTTTTATCGAAGGGGGCAACTCGAACCAAGACGAGGCCCGGCTGTTTGATACTCCCGGTAACGACTATCTGAAGGTAATCGGTAACGAATTGACGTTTGTGACGTCGGACTGGAACGTGACGTTACGCAACGTCCCGTACGTGAAGGCCTACGGAAGCACCGGGACCAATCTCATCGCTCGGACTGCAATAGACGTGGTGCTGACCCTTTTTGGGTCCTGGGTCTGAAGTTCGACGGACACCGTAAAGGGCGTCCCTTTAATAGGCCCGGGTACCACGCCGACCGAGCGTCCCGGCTGCATCCCAAACATGTGAGAGACTGGAGGGCCCGGTTCAACCCGGGCCACGCCACTGGTGGGAGCAATTCACGAATCGCCCCTACGACTTACTGCACACGTAGCATGTCAATGTTTTTTGCAAACGTGGGGATGGCTTAGGGTTCCCCCTCGTTTTTCTTCGCGGACCGGTTGGTATGCTGGAAGAATGGCGTCCCAATTGCGAAAGGCTGGGAAAAGCGATTACTCGTTGTCTCTCCAACGCGTTTTTTAACAGTCATTTCGATCTTTCCAGCCGTTTTGGAATGATGATTGGGTATAAGAACGTCTTTAACGAAGTTTGATCCGTCACTCCTGCTAACTGACACGCACGGAATAATGGGCAAGGACGTATCTCTCTATGAAATCTTCCAGCGGTTATTCGAGCGGTTTGGTCCCCAACATTGGTGGCCTGGGGAAACTCCCTTTGAGGTGCTTGTCGGAGCGGTGTTAGTCCAGAACACAGCCTGGTCCAACGTGGAGAAGGCCATTGAAAGACTACGAGAGGCGGGACTCACCAACCCGAAGGCTCTTTATTCTGTCCCGGAGACTGAGCTCGAAGAGTTGATTCGACCTGCCGGCTATTATCGCATTAAGGCTCGCCGGCTGCGAAACCTTTTGCGCTTTTGCATCGAACGTTATGGAGGTTCGCTGGAGCGGATGTTTCGCACACCTCTCAAGGAACTCCGCGAAGAGTTACTCTCCATCAACGGCATAGGCCCCGAGACTGCCGACTCAATCCTCCTTTACGCCGGAAATCTGCCGACGTTCGTGGTCGATGCCTACACACACCGCATATTTGCGCGGCATGGGTGGGTGGATTTCGACATCGACTATCACACTTTGAAGGATTATTTTGAAAGTCAACTGGAGCCGGATACAGCCCTCTATAATGAGTTTCACGCTCTGCTGGTAAAATTAGGAAAGGATTATTGCCACAAGAAGCAACCTCGATGTGAAGAGTGTCCGCTGCGAGAATATCTTCCCGAAGGCGGACCTTACGAGCCTGTCTGAGCACGGGACTCAGATACCTTCTGAGGCCAAGAATCGCGTGTTATTGATGGAGTATCTGTTATTCGCCATCCTGTCAGACTCGGGTATAACGTTCGATGTCCCTTTTCGAAGCAGAGGACCAGGCCCGACGACGTGATGTTCAACCGCTGGCTGCGCGAATGCGCCCGCGAACGCTGGAGGAATTCGTTGGTCAGGAACACTTTTTGGGGGAAGGCAAATTACTGCGGCGTCTCATCAAAGCCAACCGTCTGGGTTCGGTGATCTTTTACGGACCGCCGGGAACGGGCAAAACCACGCTGGCGCGACTCCTGGCCACGGAAACGAAAAGCGTTTTTCGACAAATCAGCGCGGTGACTGCCGGTGTCAAGGAACTCCGGGAGATTATCGAGGAAGCATACCGGCGCCTGGCAGCCACGGGACAGAGAACCGTCTTGTTCATCGACGAGATTCACCGGTTCAATCGGGCACAGCAGGAGGTGCTTCTTCCTCACGTGGAGGAAGGTGTCATTGTTTTGGTGGGTGCAACCACAGAGAACCCTTTTTTCAGCATCACGAGCGCCCTCATCAGCCGGAGCCGGGTTTTCGAGTTTCAGCCGCTTTCCCCCGAACATATCAAGGTTCTCATTCGCCGTGCTTTGGAAGACAAGGAACGTGGGCTCGGGCAGTACGAAGTGATCATGGACGAGGATGCTCTGGACTTTCTGGCGCACGCCTGCGACGGCGATGCTCGGCGTGCCCTGTCGGCCCTCGAAGTAGGCGTGCTCTCTTCGGAAACGTTTCCTCTACGGTTCACGCGGCAACTGGCAGAGGATTCTCTGCAGCGGAAGGCAGCCGTTTACGACCGCGCCGGGGACGCCCATTACGACACCATCAGTGCGTTTATCAAGAGCATTCGAGGAAGCGATCCCGACGCAGCGATTTACTGGCTTGCCAAGATGCTGGAGTCCGGGGAAGACGTGCGATTCATCGCGCGTCGCCTGATGATCCTGGCCAGTGAAGACATCGGCAACGCCGATCCTACGGCCCTGATGCTTGCCGTTGCGGCGGCCCACGCCTGTGAAATGGTCGGTCTGCCCGAATGCCGCTTAAATTTGGCTCAGGCAGCGATTTATCTTGCCTTGGCGCCGAAATCGAATGCCGTCATTATGGCAATCGACGACGCAATAGAGGACATCCGCTCGAATCGAGTCCTGCCGGTCCCCATGCACCTTCGAGACGCAAACTACCCCGGCGCGAAGCGACTGGGCCACGGTGCCGGGTATCAATACGCCCACGACTTTGAGAACGGGATCGCAGCTCAAGACTATCTGGGAGTGGCAAAAACCTACTACCACCCCACCGATCGAGGGTTTGAAAAAGAGCTCCAAGCACGCTTAGAAAAAATCCGGGCCATCCTGCAGTCCGCCAAATCGGACGCTTCAGAACCCGCGCACGACAAGCCCCGAAAAGGGGCAGTCCGCGGAGGCAAGCCATCTTCCAAGAATGTTGATTCTTCCTCATGAGGAGGTGTCCGCTGTGGTGTCAAGTGTGAGCATTTCCATAGCGTCTCTTGAACTGACACGTAAATTGTTCGTTCGGTGGCGGGAAAACTTTGTATTCCGCACAGCTAAGCGCGGAATGAAGAGCCCTCGTGATAGGATCATATGGCCAATAATCTTCTTAATAGCATCGGCATTTTTGACGCGATCTGGCCCCGACCATACCGCTTGTGCCGATCAGGGAACTCAGCAGCCTGAGGTGGAAATCGAGTTGGCCGTGGATCCCAGACTACCGCCACTCACTCAGCACGAATGGGCCCGTGAACTTGGTCGAATGGGGATCACACGCGTGAGAATCCGCACTGCGTTTCCGTCAGATCAACCGAAGGTAGAAGTACTGCCCACATCTCCCCAACCCACTTACCGCGTCATTGGGATCATCAACAATTCCAACGAACTCGTCGTGCCGGGGGCACGCTTTTCCATTCGACAGTTGGGCGGTTTTGTGCGGTGGATTGATGAACTGCGAACCAGCGGCCCACCGGAATCTCGCCCCAAAACAGTGGCGTTTGGGTTAGACCTCGTCCGCTTCCAGTTAGTCAAACAGGATCTTGCACAACCGGTGGCCATTTCTACCCTGGGGCGAAACAGCCGCGAAATCGTGGACCAACTCCTTGCGAAATTGCACAACCCCGTCGTCTGGGATGAACGCGCGAAGTCCCTCCTGTCATCACATGAAGTTAACGAGGAACTCAAGAATTCAGCTTCTGGCACGGTGCTGGCGTACCTCTTGCGCTATGACGGCCTGGCCCTGGTGCCACGGGGCGACGTGCAGGGCGTCAAATACTGGATTGTCCGCGGCGGCCCCAACGTTGCCTGCTGGCCTGTGGGATGGCCTCCTGAAGAGGGTGAAAGCACCGCGGTGCCGCAACTGCTCGAGTTTCTCACCGTCAACATACAAAACGTCAACATTCGTGCGGTGCTGCAGTCGATCGAATCGCGTCTTGGTCTTGTCGCCCTTTTTGACTATCCAGCGCTGGTAAGATACGGCATCGATCTCGAAAAAACCTCAATCAACATTCCCCAAACAAAGACCACATACAGTCAGATCATCAAGCGAAGCCTGTTCCAGGCGAAGCTGAAGGGAGAGGTGCGGGTGGATGATGCGGGGAAACCATTCCTGTGGATCACCACCCTTCGGCCAATCGAGGATTAGAGCCTCTCCAAAACTCAAACGGCGTCTGGCAATTTAGGCCAGTTCTGAGGTTCTCGCATAGGCACCAAAAGGCTTTCACTTACAGCCCTGAACGTCCTCCTGGTTCGCATTGCCAGCTATTGTGCCAGGCCGTGTCCCCTCCGCTCTTCCCCACCGCCACCCGCCAGGAAAGTACCGGTTATCCCGGTCGGCGTCGGCCAAGCCAGAAATACCAAAATTCATTCCGAGAGCCCAATACCCGACCTAAAATTGAAGCGTTGCTCTTGACAGCCACGACCTTCAGTCGTAAAAAACTGCCGAGTCAGTCGGGGGAGAAGTAACACAAACAGTTCGATTGTCGAAGGAGATGTGCTCATGTTCGCGGTAAATCTCGGTTTAACTCTTCCTCCTCTGCCACCCGTGGATATTCCCTGGCCCGGAATGCACGTCTTGGTGGTCCACTTTCCCATCGCACTCCTGCTGGTGGCCCCAGTATTCGTCCTCCTCGGACTGATCTTCGCTCCGCGCTGGCAGGGATTCGCAATTTCGGCCGTGTTGTTGCTTGCCCTGGGCACAGCGGGAACCTTCGTGGCGGCGGCCACTGGGCTGGCCGCGCGGGATATCGTCGAGGAAGGTCCTGACGAAATGTTCGAGGTGATGGAAGAACACGAAGAATACGGCCTGCTTACACGGAACATATACCTCGGCGTGACGATTGCCTACGCAATCTTTGTGCTCCTCACCTTGACAGTATCGTCCATCGGCAAGGCAGTCGTCCGCATCCCGATTTCGCTGGTTTTTTTAGTGGCCATGGCAGTGGCTGGCTTGTATCTTGCTCACACAGCCCACCTTGGCGGCATATTGGTCCATCAGTATGGCGTCAAGGCGAAACTAACTGAAACGCGAGAACGTGCGGAAGATAAAAAACAGCGTGCGAATACGGAAATCAAAGATCAAGCCTCACAACCTGCCGACGAGCAGGATCGAGCCGCCAGATCCCCGAAAGACACGGAAGAAACCGAATCTTCAGAACCTCAAGCTCAATTACAATCTGAGAAGTCGGCCCGGCCAGCCTCAGCCGAGACGCCCTCCACCCAAGAATCCTCCCCTGCCGAGTCCGAATCAAAACAAGAGAAAGAGTGAAACTCAACGGTTGACGATTGGGACAGTCTGCTGCCCCCGCGAATCAGCCTTGCCGAGTAGTGCCTTTTGATTTCGGCAGCCGTTTCCAAAAACGGTCGATCGCCCGTAGGAGAATTTCTACTGCCACAACCAGTACAACAGCAGAAACAAAGATCGTGTTGGGGATGATTCCATAATCCAAATACCAACTGTGAAAATCCGATTTTCCAACCTCCGTGACGAGAATCGCCACATCTCGACGAGGCCCTTGGGAGAGGATTCGGCCTGTCGCATCAATCACCGCTGAAAAGCCCGTGTTGGCTGCAATCAAGAATGGCTTTCTGGTTTCCACTGCCCGAAACACACCACATATCAGGTGCATATCAAGTTCACTCGATCCCCAGAACCATCCGTCGTTTGTCAAATTGACGAGCACGTCCGGTTCGGTTCCGTGCTTTCGCAGCTCGAGAATCTGCTGGCGAATAAGATGAGGAATCACGCTCTCAAAGCAAATGTTAGGGCAGAACCGCACACCTCGCACCGAGAACGCTTTTGGCACTTTGCCCGGTGTTGTATTCGTGCTTAATGGTGTGAGGTACCGCATCGGGGGAAATTCGTCGGCGAAGGGCACGTATTCCCCGAACATCACCAGGTGCATCTTATCATAGCGCCCCAGATAGCAATACCCTTTGGTCTCAGAGCTGTGGTGTGTTGCTCCTTCAGAAGCTCCTGGAGAGACTGATATGCTATCCCGCCTGTTCGTGGCCCCACCATTTGCGGATTTCGGAAAAACTTCATCCGTGGAACATTTTCCCACGAATGCGGCCGAGTTGTAATAGCGTATCCCGGATCCGGTATAAGCGACGGTCTCGACGCCTAAAATGAGCCTTGACGCGAGTTGACTCGCGAGGCGTTCCATCGCTGCTTGGCTACTCCGCTTCGCCGCGACAAGCTGATCCACAAATTCGTGATCAGTCTTTCCTTTGGCACGCCATTCAGGCGGGACAGCGGGGTGAGAGTCGGCGTCAATCAACAATCCCCCGTAAACTGTCTCCGGCCAAACCATGAGATCGAGGTCACGGTATTGTCTGGCCGCGAGGAAAGCCAATTCAAGATAGTGACGGTGGATACGCTCCCGTTTCTCCTCACCGTCCTCCAGTCGAATATCCTGCGAACCCTGGATGAGGGCCACCCGCACGGTCGAAGTTTGTGGCGTTGCCGCGTGGACCACCAGACGGTAATGGCCGTACACCACAACCGCCCCCAGCACGACCCCTGCCGCCATAAGTGGACGACCGGCAGCCAAGACATACCGAGTTAGTTTTTTTGCGGAGATCGCGTCCGAAGAAACCTCATTCGATCTTTGGTATGCCCCAGCCCGGTGGAATTCTGCCATGCGCTGTGCCGCCAAATAAAGGCAACCCGAAACAAGAATCATGACCCACCCTACGCCGTACGTTCCGACCAGGTCAGCCACCTGAATCAGGCTGAGCCACCGGTATTGGGTGTGCGCAAGGCTGGCCATGGTAAAACCCGTGAGTAAATGTGCCCGCGCCACCTCCAGCCCTGCCCAAATGGTGGCAGCCGCCGCAGGGATCGGTATTCGGCAGAGGTGCACGGCTATTCGACTGAAACCTATAAAGCACGGCAAATACCAGGCGAGATAGAACGAGAGGGCCACCCAGCCGAAACTTGTGGCCCAGTGAGGCAAACGAAGCCAATGAAGAGCCGCCATCCAGAAGGCAAATCCAACTCCCGCGAGAATGAGATATTCTCGAGTTTTCAGGGGCTGTGAACGCCCGATAAGTGCGCACCAGAAACACGGTCCCACCCACGCCAGAGGTGCCACATCAAGAGGAGGAAGCGCCATCCATAACAGAACCGCCCCAATGGCCGCCAGCAAGAACGTCTGCCGATCCGCGCTCAAAGCCAGTCTGCTTTTCCACGCGCGATTCTTCTCAGATGCGACATTCTTTCCACGGGAATGATGGCGGTGGGAAGTTGCGCCGGTGGATCCGTCACTGCGGCCCATTTTGGCCAACCTCAGTCTCTTCGGACCTCCCGAAGTCATCAGCTTATCTTCACGTTCTTGTCGCTCAGGATGAGAAATCTTTCCAAAATGGCCGGACCGGCCGCAGTGAGGAAACTTTCCGGATGGAACTGCACTCCGAAAACGGGATACTCCTTATGCCGAATGCCCATGATTTCGGGGCTGCCATCCGGGAGAAACGACCATGCACAGACCTCGAAACATTCGGGCAGCGACTCGGGTTCGATCACCAAACTATGGTAACGGGTCGCCACAAAGGGATTTTCGATCCCCTCAAACAGCCCCTTCTGATCATGGTAGATCATGTCCGTCTTGCCATGCATCAGCCGCCTCGCCCGGACGATCCTCGCACCAAACGCCTGCCCGATGGACTGATGCCCCAGACAGACCCCCAGAAGCGGCACCCGTCCTGCAAAATAGCGGACGCACTCCACCGATATCCCGGCTTCTGACGGGGTGCAGGGGCCTGGTGAAATGATGATCCGGTCCGGGTTCCAGCGCTCGATCTGTTCGACGGTTATCTGATCATTTCGCTCTACAGCAATCTCCAACTCGGGGTTGATTTCCCCTAACCGTTGCACAAGGTTGTAGGTGAACGAATCGTAATTGTCCAGCACAAAAATACGCACGCGGATGGTCCTCTTTCTAACAACTCACAGGCATGGAAGCCACGTCCGAAATGATGGCCGAATGGACTCCTGAGCGAGCCACCGCAACGAACACCAAGCTCCGGAAGGGAGAAAAAACGCTTAATGTCGCCTGCCGCAAACCTTCAATTTAACGCTTCAGCACGCCTCTCGGAACAGCGCGTCCACCTTCAAAATACGTGGGCTCCTTCCACGAGCCCCGCCTATTTAGTGGTGGAGACTTTTCGGGCGTCTTCGGTTCGGGAGGAAGTTCGTCCGGAAAGGACCACGTACCGTTCGGGTGGCAGTGTCATTTCCAGAATGCGCAGGCCGAATTTATCTCCTACCTTGACCGCCTCTCCCCGGGCAATGACATAACCATTGACGGCGAGTTCAAGGGGTTCATCGCACGACTTGTTGAACTGAATGATCGTCCCTGGGGCCAGTTGGAGGATTTCAGCGAGAGGCTTACGTGTTCGAGCCAGAATGACCTCGACAGGTAGCTTGATCTTCAGGAGGCTACGGGTCAAAAGTGGGAGAATCCTGGCCCGCACAGGATGAGCTCCAGCACCCCTCGTGCGTGCTGGCGGTGGCGTCGCAACTCCGGCTGTGCTCGCAGCTAACTTTTCGGTTGAGGCTGGCTGGTCTCGAGGAGGTGCTTGTGGCGTCACTGGGGCATATGCCGTCGCCTCTTCTCCCAATAACCTGATCAACATCGGCAACTCCCGGTTGCCCATGTTCACCGGCAGCAGCATCCCGGGCGAGTCTTCCGGCAACTCTGTCGCGGTGAAGGCCGGAACAACACGGGCAGCACTCTCCCGCAGCGGCCAATCAGGGGGAAAAAGGAGGATGCCGAGTTCCTGGGCGAGCGTCGCCAGCTTAGCCTTTCCCGTAGGATCAGGATTCTCGGCCCATTTTGGAATGACCTCTGCCTCGTCAGGGAGAAAGATCTCGACCCGGAAACCCTCGAAATGAAACTCTACGGACAGGCCCCGCGTGGAGGTTGCCTTTCTCAGGACCTCCTTCTGTTCTTGTAGAGACTCCGTTCTGTCTATGTTTCCTAGCCTGAAGTTTTGGTCGAATGTTCTTTGAAAGGAGGCCTCAACCTCCTCGCGAGCCGTTTTGAGGCATTCCAGAATTGCAACCAACTTCGGATGGGCCATAGAGCCGAAAGCTTTTCAAACGGCATTCGAATGAGCACGACAAAATCTGCGCTAATCCCGCAGATTCATTATCGGCTTCCTAATCGGAAAACTTTTCCCATTTCGCTCAAACCCCAATCCACCGATGTAGCAAAAAGGGACTCTGGCCACACCACAGAAAAATACCCATTCTGCAGAAAATGGGCAGATGGACTATGCGGCTGCGATACCCGGGCCTGTTTGCTGCCCCCACCACGGATAGGTCTAAATCCACATATAAGTTGTGCATCCGGATTGAAAGGTATCCTAACTTTGCCAAGGCACAACAGATGCGAAGTCGCTTCTTCCAAATGTGCCCTCGTCTTGACGGAAAAAAGGCAGGATTGTACTCTTACCTATGGAGCTACAAATGTTCCTTTCCGCACTGGGGTATGGTGTAACGGTAGCACGACTGACTCTGGATCAGTTAGTCTAGGTTCGAATCCTAGTACCCCAGCTTTTCTTTTGCTATAGTCGCGGCCCTGAGAGGGATTGGATCGAAACGCTTTCCAATACCGGTTCAGGGTGCGGCGCACGTTGGAGGGTATGCGAATTGGTGAGCAGCCTGACTCGAAATCAGGTGCCCCGAAAGGGGTTGCGGGTTCGAGTCCCGTGCCCTCCGCTAGGATAAAGCGATGCTTTAAGAGACGGTGCTGCGATCGGTTGCCAGGCCTGTCGAACTCGCCAGGCCGCGAATGATCGTCTAAAAAGCTGGTCATGTGACGGGCGGGGCAGGCTAATCAATTTTCCGTGAGCGATCTTCTTGCGTGAGAATTAGTCGGTGCGCCCGTCGATAGCTGAGCGTAATCAGCAGGCGCGCTCTGTTTTAGGGATTCTCCAAAAAGTAAACCGTCCCCAAGAATTTAGGCCAATTCTCAGGTTTTCGCAGAGGTTCGTGCTGACTCCCTGCCTGTCTTTTCTTTTTCGCTGCCGTCGCGTGTTGCCATATTAGGTCCAGTTACGTAAAGATGGTGGTGCAGATCGCGCCGGTGGTGTGGTCGGCCGGTGCCGCATGAAAAGCGCCGGGGCTTTCCAGTGTCTGAGCCCTCCGGGGTGCACGTCTGGCGACGTGTTTTCCCCTACGTTACATTGTCTGGTGGGAGGCCCAAACCGGACAGGAAACAGAACGGTAGGGAACTGCCCGAGAAGGCCTGGCCCATGAGGTGGGGCCTCTTGTACAGTTCGGGCAACCTCGGCAGGAAGGCCGGTGCTATCACCCTTTTGCGGCTTTGACGTTAATCGTGGAGCGTTCCGTGGCCCAGGGCTCCTTATGGTTTATCTATCGAACCGCCAGCCAGCAGGTCGTCGGTCCGATTCCGGCGGCACAGGTGGCTCAGTGGCTGAGTGGGGGCGGATTGGGGGAAGACGATCTGATTGGGCCTTCTCCGAACGGCCCCTGGTCGCCACTCCGAGATTGGTCGAGGGCTCAGGTTTCGGCGGTTCCGCCAGCCGCACCCCCAACCCCAGTTGCCGGTTCAACAGTTAGCCACCGATCGGCAAATCCACTGGCCGGCGATCCAGAGTTCCTTCGCAAACAGCGGCAGCGTGCCCGGGAGCGGGCAAAAAAGATTACTTATTTTTTGGTTGGCACCATCGGGGTGCTGTTTATCCTGTTTATCGTTGTTCTCACGCGGCCGTTGCAAAGTATCTTGGGAGGTAAATCAAGCGGAAAAACAGTGCCACAGCCAGCTGGACTGGGAGACCCGGCGGCCCAACTGGCCAGCACCGCGTCTGCGGATCTTCGGCAATTGTTAGGCCCTCTGGATGCCAATAACGATCGCACAATTGCGTCTCCGGGAGGTAACGCTGCTATTCTTAAGAATCCCGTTGAGCGGCTTGCCGAGGCCGCGAGGGCATTTGGGGGAAGCGGAGAAAAGCTTCGCGATGCCCACGACGGCATCGAAATTCGAGTGCAGGGCGTGGAGATTACACCGCTTCGTGTGCGTCTCGGGGAGCGGTCCTTTCGAACTCGATCGCCCTATCTTGTCGTTCGAATACGAATCGCTAACCAAACAAGTGATCGGTTTGTAACATATTCCCCAGCCCATAGCAGCCAGCCGAGTGCGACACTCACCTGGGCCGGGAGCACCGATCCAGTGCGTCCTTACTGGAGACAGGGGTACGATATAGACGGCCAGCAGCGGAGCCCTCTGCGTCTTGGGCCAGGTGAGGCTGCGATGGATGCCTATGCCTTCACTGTGCCTCCCGAATCGGTTGACCAGGTCGCGCTGACGTTGCCGGGTCAGTCGCTGGGCACGAAAGAAGACTTTGCTTTTATTCTTTCGCTCGATAAGTTGAACCGTGCGGAGCGAGCAAACCCGGAACCAGCGGAAGGCGGCATCGAAGAGGATTCTGGAATTGGTCCGTTGTCGCCAGCAACCTCCGCGTCTTCCGATCAATCTGAGGACGCTTCGCCACCCGACGAAGAGGCTCTGCCGATTCCCGGAATTCACGATACCCCTGGAACCGGCCAGCCGACAATGTCGGAGGAGGATTTGCGACAACAGGAGGAACTCCGCCGCAAAGCCGAGGTGATGCAGGAACTCCTCGACCGTCAGAGGGAAAAAGCCAGGTCCGATGGGACACGGAGCCCAGCCAGGACGCGGTAGCAACCGTTGCCCGTTAAGAAAGCGCGGGTTGCCCTGAAGGCCACCTGTGACAAATTTATGACCCCACATGGCGGCGTGGGCGCAAGAATCTGGAAAACGCAAAACCGCCGGTTGATTTGATCTCGCTCTCGGGATGGCAACAATGGAAAAAATTTCACGGCATTCGGCGACCTGGATCGCGACCGCCTTTGGTCTGTTGACATGCGTCCCATTAGTCTCATATGCCCATGAAAGCTGGCCACGGTTTCGGGGACCGAACGGCTCGGGCATTTACAGGACTCACGAGTTTCCTGTTGTTTTTTCCGCCAATTCATTTTTGTGGACTGCCGAATTGGCGGGCATTGGCCATTCTTCTCCCGTCATCGCAAATGGTCGGGTGTTTACGGCATCTGCAAATCAGCAGACCGGAGAGCAGATACTGGAAGCGTGGGACTTGCTTTCCGGAACAAAGCTTTGGTCGCGGCCACTTCCCGGCCATGTTTTCCCAAAACACGAATTCAACAGTTTCGCCTCGTCCACTCCGGCGCTGGACGGAGCGCGGTTGTATTATGCCTGGGCGGTCCCGGAATCCTTACATGTGGTGGCCCTCAGCCAGAGCGACGGAACTGTGGTCTGGGAGGTTGATCTCGGTCCTTTCGTGTCGCAGCATGGGTTTGGGGCTTCTCCCATCCTGTATAAGGACCTGGTAATCCTTCCCGATGAACAGGATCAGGAAAGCAGCGTGGTGGCGCTGGATGCGGCCACGGGAAAAATTCGCTGGAAAACACCGCGACGGACGCAGAAAACGGCTTACTCCACGCCTTGCCTCATGGAAACAGATGGGGCAAGCTCGCAACTGATTCTGACGAGCTGGGCGCATGGCATCGCGAGCCTCGATCCGGAATCCGGTCAGCCATTATGGGAGTTGAATCTCTTTCATAATCGAACCGTGGGGTCTCCCGTAGTGGTGGGTGACGTTATTGCGGCTTCCTCGGGCGAGGGAGGGATTGGGCGTGAAATGTTCGTCGTTCGATCTCCCAGTTCCTCCACCGAAAGACCCGAAGTATTGTACGAAGTCAAAAGCAACATTCCCTATGTACCTACTCCTGTGGCATACGAGGGCAAGCTCTACCTCCTCTATGACAAGGGTGTCATGAGCTGTCTAGAGCTGAGCACTGGCGCACTCCTCTGGCGAAATCGATTGCCGGGGGAATACTTCAGTTCTCCTGTCATTTTGGGTGGAAAGATTTACTGCATTTCCCGAACGGGAACGGTGGTTGTTCTGGCCACTAGTGAGCAGTTTCGCCTCCTTGGCACGAGCGAATTGGGTGAGGGAACACACAGCACACCGGCAGTGGCGGACGGCATCCTCCTCATCCGCACGTTTCGCAAACTGTTTGCTGTAAAAGCGATAGGTCATTTGCACGCAGGCCTTTGAGGAGCCTTCGCTTTTTATGCGCCATCTGGAACGCGAAAATCCCGCTTCTCCCGACTTCCAATCCGGGGTCTCCCAACCACTTAAAGACCGAGCAGATACATCTCAGGACGTAGCGCGATTGTTGTCAGAGTACGTGCTGATAAGGCGTGCGGCTCTGTCCTGGTACTATTTTGTGCTCGTGGGTTGTACTCTGGGAGGCCTGGCCATCGGCTGGTTGGCGGCATCTTCCTTTCGGCAGCCGAGGGCGGTGAGTTCCCCTGCGAATGCGGCCTCGGGCGAGCGAGTCCTGCTCAGCGGTAAGATTCGTTTCATCGATGCTGGGGGAATGGGCCATCCAGATACCGGCGCCGTGGTGATTGCGCTCCCCGCAAGACAGTTTCCCGATTCGCCCGTGCCCATCGAGGGGCTTCGGCCGTGGGATAGGGATTCCGCTCAGAGGCAACGCAATCTTGAGACGCTGGCGGAAAACGGCGGAGCGTGGACGACCGTCGATGAAGCTGGTGAATTCAGTCTCGTATTGCCGATGCAAGGGGATTACTGGGTGCTCGTGATCTCCAAGAACCTGGCACGACCCAAATCGGTGACGGAACAGCCGAACCGGGGCATTGCGGAATTGGACCTATCCCAACTTTCGCGTTACTTTGAACGCCCGGGGGATTTAATCGGCCCACAGGAGTACTACTGGTCGCGACAGCGTGTCGAGGTTAGCGGAGGGCGAATCCATCACGTCTTTGATGGAAGCTCCTGGAGCGATCTGGATAAGATTCGGTAGCGTCAGCTCGGCATCTCAGTCGATAACGAACGGTGAATCGGAAAGATCTTCGTATCGAATCTCGTCCACTTTCTCCTTTTTGCCCCATCCCGCATAAAGCCGATTTGGTGCGTTGAAGACCAGCCCTGGCCTGTCAGAAATGTTCTTATACGCGTGGACCACCCCTGGGGGAATGGTGACACACACCGCGTTCGATTCGCCCACAATCAGTTTCTGAGCTACCAAGTAGGTGGGCGAATCCCTTCGGTAGTCCCACAGATAGAGCTTGAAATCACCCGGCCCAATAAAGGCAAAATAATCTGTTTGGTCTCGGTGTTCGTGAGGTCCACGAACAACGCCAGGAAGGGTTTCACTGACGTAAGCCATCACCGGATAGAGTTCTGGGACGAGCTCATCGTGACGGAACAACTCCACGAGCCATCCCCGCGCGTCAGAGAAACGTCGCAAAGGACGAATCTGAACTCCCTCGATTTGACCCTCACGAAATAGCACTTCAGACATCGCAGACAACTCCTCACAACTCGTTAACACTGCGGTTAGATTTCTATTGTATTTTCATTGTTGCGTGCCGGGAAAGCGAAATCTTTTCCTCAAGGCGTCATTGAGGGAGCCACAGTCATCCCCCTTGTGGGATATACGGCGGCGGCATTAGCCTAGCGGAAGGTCGCGAATATCGACCACTTGCGATTAGAGCATCGGACAATCCAGGTGCACATCTGTCCAACAATCAAGCATAGCGGTCAAAACGAATGATGTCGCAAAAGCGTCCACGCAGTCAGATTGCGCGTCTTCTCAATCTTCTTCGGGAACCTGTTTACTTTGTGGATGGACAATGGCGAATCCGATTTTGTAATCGCGCGTGTTTGGAATGGCTGGCCTGCCGGGAAGAGGATATTATTGACCGCCGATGCGCATTCCACAGCAGCCTCGATCTGGAACCGGGGGACGCACTGGCCGCCGGGCTGTGCCCACCCCCGGGGGCTTTCGACCGAGAGGAGACCATGGGGACTGTTGCGTGTCTGACTCCCGATGGCCAGCTCCGCAGGCGGCACGCCCGGTTTTTGCGCGTCCACGACCTCGAAGGGCGACCGGCCCTGCTCGTGGTTGTTGCCGACAAGGACGGCATCGATACTGTGCCGCGATTGACCGACATCTCGCCGGAGACCACCCACCAACAGTTACAGGCCTTGGCACTTCATGAGCAGATTCGCGAATTCCGGCAGGGTATTGCCACGCGATTCCACGCGCACCTGTTGATGGGGACCAGTGCTGTGGCTAAGAGGATGCAGCAGCAGGTGGCGGCGGCCGCAAGTCTCGCCAACCATGTGGTTGTCGTCGAACCTCCTGGGGGGCATGGTGCTGAATTGGCAAAAGCGATTTTTTACGCAGCGCGCCCGGATCCCCAGCAGTGCCTGGTTCCCCTGCCCTGTGAGGAGCTTGACCCGGATATTCTGCGAAACACCCTTCAGGCATTTGCAGCAATCTCGCTCCCATCAGGATTGACGCATACATTCATCCTGGAGAATTTGCATCAACTCCCCTGGCCCACGCAGCAGGTCCTCTATGAATTCCTGCGGCGTCCTCCGCACGGAATACGGGTCATTGCCACAACTCAGTCCGACCTGATGACACTAGCCTCCCAGGGCAAGTTGATCGAGGACCTTGGCCAGATGTTGAGTACGTTCCTCATTTTTATTCCACCCATTCGGGAGCGCCGCGAAGACATTCCCCTCATTGCACAGACGTTGCTTGAAGATTGTAATGTGAGGGAGTCGAAGCAAGTGATGGGATTCACATCGGAAGTGCTGGACATTCTGGTGCAGCACGATTGGCCAAATAATTATGCTGAGCTAGCCAGCGTTATTCAGCAAGCTCATAATCGTGCGGCAGGAACGCTCATTGCTTCCGGGGATCTACCCCAGGACTTCCGCTGGGCTTTTCAGAAAAAACTGCGGAGTCTGAAGGAGCCAGAGAAGATTTCCCTTCCTGCGTTTCTTGCCCAGGTCGAAAAGGAACTTCTAGCAAGGGCGCTGCGGCGAGCGCGTGGGAACAAATCACTGGCCGCCAAAATGCTTGGCGTATCCCGTCCGCGTCTGTACAGACGGCTGGTTCAGTATGGACTCATTTCTCCGGAGGAGGAATAATCCGCTGGGGTAAAGAAGGGAGCCAAACGCTGCATGCAGGGACTCGCCGGTCCGAGATCTTTTAACGAATGATGTCCCGGCGAGAGATTTCCTCTGTTCAGTCGAATTTCAGGATTCCAAATCGCCACGGACGGTGGAAATCCACAGCTCCGGGCGGCACCCAAGAGTAATATTCACGCTCCTGCGGGTTAAGGGCGTCAATTCTGAACAGGTTGATAAACCATTGCTCGCCAGGCTGCGGAATCTCCGTCGGACCTCCCACGATGGCCTTAAAGGGAATTGCATATTCCACACTCCAGCCCTTGGCGCCGCGCTCACCTACTTTCCCGTCAATAGCCACCTTGGTCACAAGTCCATCACAGGTGAAGTCTTTCAGGCCGATAAACCGTACACGTTCTCCGCCAACGGGACGACCATTGAGGATGAAGGCATCGAACACCGTGTTGAGCGGACTCACGTTCAACTCGTAATAAAGCCGGGGATTCCCCGTTGGACAGAGGAAGACTTCAACACACTCCTCATCGTAGATAGGACTATCTCGTTCCTGGAGGGTTCCCCAGACGAAATCATCCTCACATTCAAACGCCACATAGAGATACCGATCATTGTACAGGAGTCTCGCTCGCGTCTTGTGACGGGCAGGTTTTCCCGCAATTGGGTCGCCTAGCTCAGCGACGGGTGCCGCGTGCCACAGTGGATCGTCGAGAGCGCCGGTCAATTCCAGATCACGCTCAATTTTGAAGCACCGGTAAACGGGTTCAAAGAGAAAAATTCGCTCTGCACCCAACCCTGGTGGCAACTCCCGAAGGGCTTCGGCACATTTCTGCCGATATTCATCCTGCTCCCCCGGAACAGAAGGCATGCCTGCTCCGACCTGCCAGGCCTCTTTTGCCTCCTCCAAGCGACCCAGTTTGGCCAGGGCAACCCCCTGCCAGTATCGGGCGGGAGCTTCAATCGGTTTATTGGAACGCCCGACATGCAGGTTCTTCGGATAAGTGAGAGCGGCTTCAAAATCTGCCAGCGCGGAGCGAAGATCGCCGCGATCCATGCGTTGCTGACCGCGACGTATATGGGCGCGATTAAAAAGCCGCCACACGATGTCTTGACCTTCCCAGTTGGTGAAATAGGGTGCGTTCTCCAGCACCCGCAGGCAGTCATCGTATTGCTCGCTATCGAAGTACATTTGAGCCAGGAGTACGGTGAGATCGGTCCGTCGCACGCCAGAGAGCGGCATGGTTTCAACAAGGCTGATGGCCTCGCTGCGGCGACCGGCGGCAACGAGAAGCTCGGCCAGATCGCGATAGAGCGTCTGGTCCTGCGGATTTGATTTGATGGCCTGCCGATAATACTTCTCCGCGGCAGCGAGATCGCCCCGTGCTGCTGCCTCCAATCCCAGATTGCGCCAGGCCACGCTGTTTGACGGCTCCAACTCCACAGCTTTCGTCCAGGGAGGTATCGCTTCGTCCACACGGCCCAACGCGGCCAACAGACAACCAAGCTGGAACCACGCGTGACTGTCCGAAGGATTGGCGGCCACAACGTATTTCAGAACGGGAATTTCTTCCACACGCGAAGCAAACCGTTTGGGCACTCTGTGCTGCATAGCCTGGGCCAGCATCTGCTTTGCGGCTTCCGTTTTGCCCTGCCCATCCAGTAACCATGCGAGCGTCCAGTAAGTCATTGCCGAAAGCTTGGGCACGGCCTGCGGATCCGCCGTGACAATCTGTACAAGCCGGGTGGCAAGGGCATCCTGACCAACATCCTTAAGAAAATGAACGGCCTCCAGGACTTCAAACTCGAATTCCCCCAATCGATCAAGCATGCGTTTGAGGAATACTTTTTCATCCTCGCTCTTGCCAATCACAAGAATCCATGCAGGGACGATGGCTGTTGTTTCTTGGGCGGAACGCGATGCCGCCCGATTAAGAGCTTCTTCCCGTTCGCCCTTTGCATACAGGGCCAGAATGAGGTGGTCCTCACTGACAGGATCGTCGGGTTTTGCTTGAAGGGCCCGACGGAAGGCAGCCTCCGCAGTTCCGAAGTCGCCTCGCCGCATCGCAATGCGGCCCAAAAGGTCGGCTGATGCTGCAGCCGTTTCGGGATGTTTTTCCGCTCGGGCGGTTAGATTCCACGCTTCCTGCCAGTTTTGCAGTTGATATTGAGATGCGGCCGCATAAAAGAGAGACCACGGATCGTCCGGAGATTCTTTCAGGGCGTGCGTCAACCAGGTAAGCGCCGACTCATATTGTCCGGCCTCAAAATCGAGAACCGCCAGTCCGCACAGTGACCGCACGTGTTTGGGGTCTTTCTCCAAAGCTTTTTGGTACAATTCCCGCGCGCGACGACGATCGGTGGCCAGGTCAGCCTTCTCCCCGGCTTTGTAAAAATCATCGGCTAATTTTTCCGCGTCAGGTTTTTCGCGGAATTGCGATGGATCAGGCGGTTCCACTTTGGGAATTTCCAAGGGGGACTTGTACGCGGCAAGCAAACTACCGTCTTTGGCACGGAACTCCACGCAAAAGCTCTGCGATGCTGCGACCGGCACGGCGAGGCGAACGGGTTTTTGGGGTGAAAGGTCAACCGAATACCGGGCGATTTCTCGATTTTCCTGGCTGATAATGCAGGTCGCTCCGTTATAAACGCCCGTTGCAATCGCGCGAACTTCCACACCTTTTCGCCCACGCATCACATTGATGGCAACATGCCGGGTGGCGAATTCGAATCCATCCCCCAGCCCGTGGACAGGATACCACCATTCTCTCCAAGCCACCGTTTGTCGGGGACGCAACCGGCCGTAGTCAGACTGTGTGGGAAGAGGGCCACTTTGCACTTCAATATAAGGACCATCCTCATCCGTGAGATCCTGTTCTGCAACCCTTCCGAACTCCCACTCGCCCCAGGTCCACGCCTTTTTGCCACTGAGTTCTCGATGATCCGCCCATTGAACGAGGCCCCGATCTGCGTCCACGTCGTAGGCCCCAAAAAAATCGTGCGTGCACTGTACGGCAAACACGGAGGCGTACGTGTCATAGTTTTTCAGCCAAGACAAGTCTTGCCCCTCGTGAATCGGCCAGCGAAAGAACTCTCGGGCATTGTGATCTGTTCCAAGACTCATAGGGAAAATAAACCGCGTTCCGGTTTTATTGGGGAAAGCCGTGCAGTTCCAGAAATAATAGGGGTGCATGCCGTCAGTGGGATTGTAGAGCGAAATAGTTTCCTCCAGGAACGCCTTGCCCGGACGGAGTGTCACGCGAACGATCCAGCGGGTCCGAAAGATTTGCTCGGTGTTCGAAATCTCCAGGGTGGCGGAACCATCCGGATTCTGACGGGCTGCCACGTTAACGGGCGAGAGACACGTGACGGTGTGTCCGTGGGGACCCGAGTTCCATTCAATGCCACCGGAAATCCAGGCTCCGCGCATGGCGATCATGGCGGGTTTTATCACACGATTCAGATGGAACATCTCCTGGCCGGTTGTCTTGTCCAACACGGAATGAATGCGCCCTCCCAATTCCGGAAGGCAGATCACGCGCAGGTACTCATTTTCCAAGCCCACTGCTCGGTAGGTCCGTTCCACTTTGGTGCGCAGAAGATGGTCTTGCATGACATAGGGATAGACGATGCTCCCGTGAACGGTTGTGGAAAGCCGTGGACCGCCTTCCAAAGCCCAGAACTTGGGGTTGATGTCTTCTTCCCAGGGATAGGTGGGAATTGTAAGCTCCTGTTCGAAAACGCGAACTTTTTCGGGAGTCTCCATTCCTGTCGCTCGAACCCCTAATGGACAAAGTACTAATGCAATTGTCCAGTACGTCAAAACCGGCCAAGGATGTTTGCCAGATTGAACCTTGCCATATCTGGAATTGTTCATAGCTCACCTCCTCAGTGAGAGAAAACCGTTTACAAGGCCTTCTCGATAATCGACGAAATGTCAATCAAATAGATTTGACGCCCGCTCTCGTGGGGAGAATCCACGGTGATGTATCGCCCGGTCCGACTCACCCGAGGATGGGTATCGCACCGCCATTCTCCTGTATACTGGGGCGGTGAGAGGAGCGCGGCCAGCTCAACACGGGTATTCGTGGGCACGTGGTAGAGATAGACGTGTTGCAGACGCTGGGCATCGGGATAGGTGTCGCACACAATCCACTCGCCCCCGGGCAAATAGTTGCAATGGCCGTCGCCCGGCCCCATGACTCCCTGTCCCACTGGTTCGACACGTCCTTCCGGACGGTCCTCCCAGAGGAAGAATCCCCAGTTCTCCTTGGGATGCCGACGAGAATATGCCAAAACGTGACGTCCATCCCGCCAGACGAAATGGGAAACGTAACCCGAGTCGATCACCACGCGCAGATCTGTGCCATCCAGATTCGCCGAGAGCATCCGCGTGTACCACGATTTACTGTCGCTTTTTTTCCACCGGTGTAGGAAAACGAAACGATCACCTGATGGATTGACCAGCAAATGATTGAACCAGTGGACACATCCTTCCAAAGAGCCATGCTGCCAGGGAATGCTCGCCACTTCCGCGAGAGAGAGAATCAGTTCGCTCTTTCCCGTTTCCAAATCCACACGCCAGATCCCCGAGTTCTCGGGCGCCGGCAGATCGGCGTACGGATCGGGTATGCCGTTATACCCGTAACCGGGACGGGCCCATCCGAGACGACGGAAGTCCGTCGTCACTGCTGTCCGGCCATCTGGCGACACTGCGTAGATAGGACAGCTAATCGTTCGGCACCGACCTGTGCGCACATTCAAAATTCGGGCAACGTAGCGATCCCCTTCTCGATCGTTGAATATTACCTCGGAATCGCTCCCGGGTCGCCACTGGAGCATGCATCCCTGCTGCCAGCACCACGCGGTGGTCCGGGCGAAAGGTATCCACTCATCGTCATTGTTAAGATCGATCATGCCCAGCGTGATGACATCGTCCGGGCGCGGCGACCGGTGTTCGAAATCAACCGCCATCCCCAGAACATAGCGATCACTGGGGTCGAACTGGAATTTATCGTAGTATCCGAACCAGTGGTAACTGGGCGGTCGTGTCAATGGCCGAAGAGAGGTCTGCGGAGGGAGTTGCCAGCGTATGAACGACCCGGCCGCGAAGGTCAGGTTCAACCCGAGCCACCTGCGACGCGATAATCGTGCCATTTTCTACACCGCGATTGTAAGTTGGCGGATCAAAAACCCCGTGCGATAGTCGTACAACCCGCTGAGACTCCAGCAAACAGGCACCGGTATTGTAACGCTGACTCTTGCTACCAGTAACCCGGGGAATAGCCATGCTCCGGGGCGTTTCAACACGGTACGGGATATCAACGGTCTACACGCTTCAAGCCATTTCGTCCGTGGGATCGAGAAGAAAAGACCATTGTGGCAACGGGAATCGGGGAACGAAGCCGCTACGTCAAACCAATAGCCACGGTTTCATGCTGGGCGCGGTAACTCCGAAATTGCCGCCGAAGTTAGCCCAACGGGGAACCTTAAGCCGCTATGTGGTGTAAACCTGAATCAGGCCTGACTCATCCCTACTTTTCCTCTGCCAGTGAACACGCAGGCGTCCACACGCGTTCGCATGAAAGTGAGACTCAGCCCGAAGGGGCATGGTTATCTTGCCCGCTGAAAGCCGGTGGATCTTCGATGTTGGAAATGTGGACCTGACAAGCAGGTCCCTCCAGAAAAAGATCGGAGGGGCACGCTTGTCGTGCCCGGAAGGACGTGGCTCCACATGTGGAGTGCGGGGCTTCAGCCCCGCTTTCAGCGCGGGACTTCAGTCCCCGGCGAAAGTCAATGAAGGTTGAATGAAGGACCCGACAAGCGGGTCCCTCCGGGAGAGGTCCGTCGGCAGAAAGGTCGGGGGGGCACGCTTGTCGTGCCCGGTGAAATGAAATGGATCACCCATGGTGGAAAAGCGGACCTGACAAGCAGGTCTCTCCATTGTGTGGATTGGAGGATCGGGTGCCGCCGACCGGTCACCCTGGTTCCATCCGGGCGGACGGCAAGGTGGTGAAGGCTAAAGCCTTCACCGAAAAGCGGCGATGAATCGCCGCACTCCATGGAGTGCGGGGCTTCAGCCCCGCTTTCAGCGCGGGACTTCAGTCCCCGATGAAACGAAAATAATGATCGAACGTTGACAAACGGACCTAACAAGCAGGTCCCTCCAGAAAAAGGTCGGAGGGGCACGCTTGTCGTGCCCGGTGAAATGAAATGGATCACCCATGGTGGGAAAGCGGACCTGACAAGCAGGTCTCTCCATTGTGTGGATTGGAGGATCGGGTGCCGCCGACCGGTCACCCTGGTTCCATCCGGGCGGACGGCAAGGTGGTGAAGGCTGAAGCCTTCACCGAAAAGCGGCGATGAATCGCCGCACTCCATGGAGTGCGGGGCTTTAGCACCGCTTTCGGCGCGGGACTTCAGTCCCCGGCGAAAGTCAATGAAGGTTGAATGAAGGACCCGACAAGCGGGTCCCTCCGGGAGGGGTCCGTCGGCAAAAAGGTCGGAGGGGCACGCTTGTCGTGCCCGGTGAAATGAAATGGATCACTTATCGTGGAGAAACGGATTTGACAAGCAAGTCTCTCCGAGGCGCGCGGCATGCCCTTCCCGGTGTTGACACCCGCGCACCACATCGGTCGGGCAACCCCAGTAGGGCAGGTTCATGAACGACCCCCACCAAACCAATCGATCCCGCACGGATTGCCCCTAACGAATGGGCCACTCAATCCATCAAGCATGCATTGCCCTTCCTGATGCGGCGAAAAAAGGTTGCGGTTCTTACTTTTCCCCGGATCGCCGTTCGCTTTGATACTTGTGAATGGATGAACTCCTTCAGTGATTTCATCTTGTCGCCTGCCCCACGTTTTTGATAACATGGGCAACCTGGAGAGTCGGTCGATCTGAACGTGGCACCTGTCGCGAGACGGAGGATAGATCGTTAACGTAGCTGGCTCGATCCGGAAAGTGGCCGATTACACTGCTTTCACCCGTGACAGACGGTAACTAAAGCCTTCATCAAACCATATGAGGGGAACGGATGCCCCAGTTGCAGAAGATTCATTTCCTCGCCTATCTTTCCCGGCAACTTGTTACGCTGGCTACATATCGGCCTGTACTTACACTGATTCTCGGAGGCTTTATCGCGGCCATTAGCATATTTGCGGGTATTCGGTTCATTGAAATCCACACAAGCCGGGCGGATCTTCTCAATCCCCGAAACGAATACCACCGCCGCTGGCTCGCGTATGTGCGAGAGTTTTCTGATCAGGAAGACGTTTATGTGGTCGTCCAGGGCGATTCTCCCGACCAAATTAAGCCGATCCTCGCTGAGATCGCCAGCCAACTGGAGAAACACCCTGAATTTTTCCATTCCATCCTTTGGCGCGTAGACAAAAGCAATCTTAAACGAAAAGGCCTTTATTACCTGCCGAAGGATGATCTCGCCCGACTTGCACAGAAGATCGTTAGCTTTCAGGCTGTTCTCGGCTCCCAGATACACCTCGTCGACCCAGCGGCGTTTGTTGCGGGACTGGCGCAACTCGTCGCGCAAACCGGTTCGCCTGAACCACTCCTGCAATATCACTCTCAGCTTGTGGAAAGTCTCTCTCTTCTCGGCCGGATTTTAGCCGGTAGCAGTCCGTCAGGTGACGGTCTGACCCAAATGAGCGGAGTAAGTGCCTCACACCCCGCCAACGATTACGGGAGGGCAGAAACCACTACTGGGGATTTTTCCATTGAGAAAACGGATGCCGAGGAGATGTTCTTCTCCCCCGATGGCCGACTGGGGCTCCTCACACTTCGATTTACTCCGGATAGCGGCAGGCAATTCACGCGGTTCAGTGAACATATCTGTACCCTCCGAGCCATACTGCACGAGGTGGAATCCCAGCATCAGGGGGTGTCCATCGGCGCCACAGGTCTTCCCCTGCTGGAATACGACGAGATGAAGTCCAGCAGTTCATCAGCGGCAATGGCTGTCCTCTCGCTGGCGGGGGTCGTCTTCGTATTCTTTGCCGGATTTGGGGGAGTCCGCTACCCTGTGGCCGTCAGTTTGTCGCTTTTGATGGGTGTCACCTGGTCAGTTGGATATGTTGCAGCCGCGGTCGGGCATCTCAATATTCTGACGAGTGCCTTTGGGGCGATGCTCATTGGTCTGGGCGACTACGGTGTCCATTTCGTCTCGCACTATCTGGACACCAAGCGGAAGACCCGTCAAACGCGGGAAGCGTTAATTGCAACGGCGACACAGGTTGGACCAGGAATCGCGACCGGTGCCATCACCACAGCGGCCGCATTTTTTGCAGGTGCGTTGACCGATTTTCTCGGCGTGGCAGAATTGGGGATTATTGCCGGTGGCGGGGTGTTGCTTTGCTGGCTTTCCGATATGACGGTCCTTCCGGCTGTCATCTGCCTGATGGATCGTGAGACTGATGCGCGTTCTTTACCCCACGACCTTGAGCTTGCACCCTGGTTCAGCTTCATAGCGAAGGCACCGCGGGGTATCACCCTGGGTATGGCAGCAGCGACAGGCTTTCTTGCACTGGGGTTATCCGGCTTACAGTACGATTACAATCTGCTTAATCTCCAGCCCGTGGGCCTGGACAGCGTGCAAACCCAGGAAAAACTTGTGACCCATATGAGCCGAAGCAGCTACTTTGCCCTATCCATGGCCCCGTCCCTTGAGGAGGCTCGCCGCCGCAAAGCGGAATTTCTGGCTCTTCCCACCGTCGATCGGGTGGAAGACCTGGCTTCCGTCATCCCGGAGGATATTGGTGCCAAAAAGCCTTATGTGGAAGCTATCGTGGCCGCCGTTCAGCCACTCGTCAATTCAGCTGCGATTTCTTCTGAACAACTCAGTCAGGCCCTGGCTGTTCTAGCAAGCGCTGCTACCGAGCTGCAAGGCGGCTCACAATTGGCGCAATGGATCGGTCAGATGCGAAATCAGGTGGCGCACTTTACCTCTGAAGAGTTGACGACACGCTTGGAAAAATATCGGGAAAGTGTCAGCCAGGCATTTCCACTGAAACCGGAAATGGTCAGGAATTTGACAGCGGAACCGCCAGAATTGACTGACCTTCCGCCAGCCCTTGTTGATCGGTTTGTTGGTCGAACGAGCCAGCACCTGCTTCAAATTTACTGCAAAGGAGACTTTTGGGATCCCGAGACGATGCGGGAGTTTGTAACGCAGGTCCGGCGGGTGGATCCGGCGGCCACAGGAAATCCTATCCAGATCTATGAGGCCTGCCATCAAATGAATCGTGCCTACATCGAGGCCGCGTTATACGCATTTTTTGCGATTCTGATCGTGCTTTACATTGATTTCCGCAACCTGAAGGATGTCCTTCTGGCTCTTATCCCGTTGTTCCTGGGAATGGTGTGCTTATTCGGTTTGATGGGCTGGTTGAACCTACCGTTAAACCCGGCAAACATGATCACGCTGCCACTCATATTGGGTATTGGAATCGATAACGGGGTGCACATCGTTCACGACTTCCGCAAGCAGGGAATAGACTACAAGATGCCCAGCAATGCGACCCTGGTTGCGGTCGTTGTCAACAGCCTCACAACCATGATTGGGTTTGGAGCACTTATGCTCTCTCCCCATCGTGGGCTGGAAAGCCTGGGGCGTGTGCTGACTTTCGGGGTGGGATTGACGCTGGTTACGGCCCTGCTCATGCCCGGCTTTCTTCGGTGGATCCACGGCCTGCTGAGATCCGAATCCACATTGAACACCGAGTGGACGACATTTATCAAGGAAATTCTCGATGAGCGGACAGCGGAAGGCGCGGGAACGGATTCAGATACGCCAGCCGTAGTCCCGATCCGTGCAAAAAACCGGGTGTCCACCAATCCGCAGCCCACAGATAGAGACGAACAACAGCAACCCACAACCGTAGATGGTGCACCGCTCTCTCAGACAGAACCAGCAATGGGAGGCGTCCGACCCCGACGCGCGGCGTGACATTTTGACTGGTCAGGCACAACATTCCAAAGTCGGTGTGCGTCATCACACACGCGGACGGTGGTGGGAATCTTAGGAGCCTCCCGAGGCAACGGTGGTAAACGGGCAATGGGTTGCCTCAGGCGCGGAGTGGATGAAGATCACAAAAGCATCGAAGAATGCGGGAGCGAAATAAGATCACGCGGGTATGGAATTTGGCACGGATGCTGGCATGAGACAACGAACGCTGACATGAGACTCTTACGTCCCTCAGGATAGTTCATCCCGTGGCTCCACGTCTTCCTCCTCTTCCTCGATCCCGGGAGAGAGCTCGCCCGTCTTCTGTTCCACCACTGGTTTCTCGGCAAGAGCTTCCGCGCGAACCAGTTCGCCCAGCAGGATCAGAGAAATCCAGAACACCAGGACCGTCAACGTGATTCCCGCGATACATCCCACACCAAGGCCAATATAGCGAAAGGTAGAGGCGGCCGCCGAATCTCCCACGGCAGCTATCACCTCGGCGACTGAAAGCACCGCCGCCAGCGACACGATCGCCAGAAAAAGTATTGCCAGCAAGGCCAGCAAGATCCGCAGTCGAAGCATCCCCCACGTTCCTTGTAGTTCGGTTCACCATAATAGCCCATGAAATGTTTATCTTCAGCAGTTTCCGCATTCTCGTCAACATATGTATAAGGGTTGTATTCAGCCAATGTGCGGCGCATGGGGGTGCTGTGGGGAAAAGAAAAGCCCTGTTCCATCCAGGTGCCCCGCGTAGGGGCAATTCATGAATTGCCCCTATCAGAACTGCCTGGCCACGTTCCCCATGTTGCAGGACCAATTCACGACGCTACCCTAGCGGTGGCCCAGACGCCGGAGACGTGGGTTGCAAGCCAGGTTCACGTTTTCATCCAACGGCGACTTCGAAAGTACTTGCATTGCGGGGATAAGGCTCTCGCCTCATTTCGATCAGAGGCAAACCACGGAGCGGAAATGACGAGAACGTCCCTCGAAGAGTACCCCAAAAATATTTCACGCTTTCGTGCCCATTGGGAACCGATGGAACCTAAATTTTTTGAGATTTCCGCAAAATATGATAGTTTCAACATCCGGCTACGTACCTGCATGGCTCTTTTTTGCAGATCGGGGCAATTGAGTGTACGCATACGGTAGCAGGCCGGATAATGAAAGAAGAGTGCCGAGGCATATGGTACTGAAAGAAAAGGACGGGGTCGCAAACCGAGGCACACAGGGGAGAAGGGATGATTTACATGGTCAAAGTTGCTCACTTTGCGTCACTCGTGCAGGAGCGCTCGGTTTTGATCCGGACTTGTACGGCAGCTCTGGCCGCCCTTTTTCTGCCCGTAGCCACTGCAGAAGAGGTGATTTTAAAAGATGGGCGGATCCTGACGGGGAAATTGGGTCTTGTGACGGGACTTGTCGATATACCCAAGCTCGTCGATCCAGAGGGTGCTGGACCAATTCCGTTGATCGTTTTTGTCGATGATGACCTTCGCCGAACCTTCGTCTCCAAAAGACAAATTCGGGAAATTCGGCCGGGCATTACCGCGGAAATTCAGGAACGATTTCGCCTTCGCCAACCGGTGGCCGAGCAGGGAGCCACGATCAGCAGTGTAGGATTTCCCGTGCGGGTAACTCCCTTTGACGAGTTTGGTCGGCGGATCTACACAATGCTCACTACGCGGGGAAAGGTCGATGTCATCCAGGGCATTACGGAAATCACGCCGCAATGGGTACGGATTCAGGGAATCACCCATGTTTGGGATATGCGGCTGGCCACAACGAGTCTTCCCAAGGATGTGCTTTACCGGATCCTGGTCAAGGCTTCAGGAGATAGTACCAGCGTCGATACCCGAAAACGGATTGCGCGTTTTTTCGTACAGATGGGCCGCTATGAGGACGCAGTGCAGGAGCTTCAGAACCTGCTGAACGATCCGCAACTCCCTGCAAACGAGAAGCCAGATATTGAGCAATCGCTCCGATCACTCAAACAGTTATCGGCAAGAAAGATTCTCGAGGAACTCCGGTTGCGTTCCAAAGCTGGCCAACATCGAACGGTTTATACTCTGCTGGAGAAATTTCCCACGGAGGGCGTGGCTGGTGAAATCCTTCAGGAGGTCCGCGAATTCCGTGAGAATTACGAAAAACAGGCCCAACAAGCCAAGGACCTTCTTTCCAAGCTGGAAGCTCTGATCCAAGGGATCGACCAAACAGCCGTCCGACAATTGTGTTTAGAGATCTTTCAGGAAATTGCCGCACAGCTCAGTCCCGATACTCTGCCCCGTCTGGCAGCTTTCTCACAGTTGGTTGATGACAATTCGGTACCGGGCGAAGATCGGGTGGCACTGGCCATCAGTGGTTGGTTGGTGGGTGCCGATCGAGCGACACGCAATTTATCGGTCGCTCTTTCGATGTATCGAACCCGGGCGTTAATTGTCGAGTACCTTAATGAGAATGACACAATGAAGAAAGGGGAAATTCTCGAGCGGTTGCGGAAAGAGGAAGGGAGTTTGCCGGTGTATTCGGTGGGCATCCTCGCCAGCATGGCCCCGCCTCGGCCGCTGCCCGCGGAGGTTCCCGGCAAGTCCGGCTTTTTTGAGGTCGAGATCAACTGGGATGCCAAGGAACCGCCCGCCCGCTATTTGGTGCAGCTTCCTCCTGAGTATCATCCGCTGCGTCGCTATCCGGCAATCGTGACTTTGCACGGGCTGCAGACCACTGCCGAGCAGCAGATCGACTGGTGGGCTGGTCCGTTCGACGAAAACGGCTATCGGCATGGACAGGCTGGACGTCACGGCTACATTGTGATTGCTCCTCAATGGACTCAGGAACGACAGGTAGCATATCAGTACTCGGCCCGAGAGCATGGGCTGATTCTCGCAGTGCTTCGGGACGCCCTGTCGCGGTTTTCCATCGATACGGACCGCGTTTTTCTCAGCGGGCATTTTGCCGGAGGAGACGCGGCCTGGGACATTGGTCTGGCCCATCCCAGTCTCTGGGCAGGGGTCATTGTCATTGCCGGGCGATCGGATAAGTACTGCACGTTTTACTGGGAAAACGCAGCCCAACTACCGTTTTACGTGGTACTTGGAGAGCTTGACGGCACTCTCATGGCGGATAATGCCCGGGATCTGGACCGTTGCCTCAACCGGGGCTTCAACACCACCGTGGTGGAGTACCAGGGCCGGGGACGAGATTCCTTTTCGGACGAAATCCTGCGGATTTTCGAATGGATGTCGTATCACCAGAGAGATCCTGCCCCCCGGGATTTTACGGCTCGAACAATGCGTTTGTTTGACAACTTCTTCTGGTACGTGGAGCTCCAGGAAATGCCGCCGGCCGTCGTTGAGCCGCCCCTTTCCTGGCCTCCCGCGAACCCCACGCCACTTATCGTGCGGGGCCGAATTCCCAGCGAAAACACAGTGATGCTTCAAGTGGGAGCAGCGAAAGCAACGATCGGTTTAAACCCTGAGATCATTGATTTCGACAAGCGTTCGACGATTCTTGTGAACACCCGGCGCCTCGATACGCGTGAGTTAGCCCCCGATGTGGAAACCCTCCTCAACGACGTGGCCCGTCGCTGGGACAGACAGCATCCTTTTTGGGTGACCATCGAAACGAGCACCGGACGCGTTATCCGGCCTCGCCGTTAGCGAGGTAATCACATTGCCATCGTGCAACTACAGGCTCTGCTCACCCCGAAAAGAATGCTCCCGGGAGCAACCAGGCAAAGAGCAAAGTCACAACAAAAGCAGCCACTCCGGCCAGGGCGGCCGTCACTGTCCACAGTTTAAGGGCTTCTGTTTCGCTCCAAACACTCATTCTCGCGACGACCCAGAATCCACTGTCATTCATCCAGCAAAAAACCAAAGAACCAGCCCCTATCGAAAGCGCCAAGTAGACGGGATGGCAGTGAAGATATTGCACCAGGGCTTCCGGGGTCTTGAATAGCGAGCCCATAATTCCAGCCGTGGTGAGCATGGCCACGGTACTTGAGCCCTGGGCCGTTTTCATGATGGCCGCCACGAGAAAACCGGTCACCAACAGCAAAAGTCCGCCGGCCTGTGATTGTGATTCGACAAACCGTCCCACGTTCTCGCTGATGCCTGTTTGCCGTAACATGGCACCGAAAGCCCCGCCCGCCGACGTGATCAGAATGATCATCCCGGCACTCATTAGAGCCTCTTCCGTCATTCGGCCCAATTCTGTTAGAGACAGGCGACGGTTCCAGACGGTGGTGACCATCGCCACGATGGCGGCAAGGAAAAGAGCCAAACTGGGATCTCCGATGATCGAAGCCACAAGGGCCGCGGAGCCCAACTGAGGGTTTTGCTTAGCAAGGACTTTCAAAATGGTGTTCGCTGAGATAAGAACGACCGGCAGGACAACCGGGGTGCTGGCCAGCCAGAAAGGGGGCAACTCTTGATCGGGACGAGGTGGGGCTTCCTGTTCACCTGGATACGGGCGGACCGGCAACGGCGAAAGTTTTTCGAGGACATTGAGGAATGGAAATACAAGCATCGCGGCAGGTACGCCTATAAGAATTCCCATGAGGATCATATGTCCCACGTCCACTCCCAGTAGCCCCGCTACAGCGAGCGGACCAGGGGTGGGCGGTACGAGCGTGTGTGTCAGGGCGGCGCCAGCTCCAATGGCGAGGACGGACAGCACATATCCCGATCGTATGATACGGGAAAAAGATCGGGCCAGGGGGACGAGAAGGTAGAAAACGGTATCAAAAAAAACGGGAATGGAGAGCACAAAGCCACTTGCCATCAGAGCGATGGGAGCGCGGCGCTCGCCCAAAATGCGAAGGCAAGTGCGGACAATCCGGTCGGCGGAGCCGCTTTCCATCAGGCACTTGCCGATGACAGCGGCCAGGGCAATCATCACCCCAATGTTGCCGGCGGTCGTGCCAAAAGCCGCTGTCGCGCGAGAAATCTTTTCTCCCCAATCACCGGGGGCCAGCAGACTCACCGCAAAAGCGGCTAACATCAAAGACAAAAAAGCATTGAGCCGGACAACCACGATGAGGAGGATGACAAGGCCGATCCCACAAAGCAGAACCAGAACCGGGCTGACCATCGTGTGCTGAAACCTGTGAATGCTAATCTCAGAAACGTTAAGCGCTGCCGACAGCAGCGCCCCAATTGCCCGCCGGCCGCAAGGTAATGTCCGCAACCATTTTGGATGGCTTTTTATTTTTTGGGGAGAGTGAACCCCTTAATAAACCAGCCGTCATTTTCCGTCACCGCGAAGACTCCCGCCGGCCCCAGGTGGCGTCGTACCACCTCGTAGTCCGGAAGTTTGCTTCCATCGATCCGTTGCTTGCGGACAGCGCCTTTCTCTGGGGGCGCAAAGATCGTATTGAGGATTCGTCCCAGCATCGTCTCGCTTTCCGGCATTTTTCCCTGACGAATAAGTTCATAAGTGGGACGATATTCCTCGTCAGTCAGCGAGAATCCGCGCCAACAGGCCTTTTTGCCACCCAGTTTCTCGATGGTTTCCATCACCTCGAGAAAATCTGGATTCCTAACAATCGTCTCGCGCTCGCTTTGCAGGCCCAAAATCTCGGTCAGGTAGTCGAAGTGTGACGCAATGAGAAGATATCCTTGGTGAACCGTGACTGATGTGTTGGGGAAAAGTGGCTCGGTCTCCTCGCTGTCACTTGGTTCGGGCTGCGCCAATCCGGGCACGCCGCCCAATTCAATCCGTGGCACCGCCCGTGTTTCTGGCGGCTTCCGTTCCCATATGACCTTTCCCTTGTGCTCGCGTTCGCGGAAGTGCTTATCATTGGCAAAGACCTTCGCGATGCCCTTTTCAGTGGCCTGCTCATCTTTCACTTCAATGGCAATGAGGATGCGCTCGCTCGTCGTGGTGATGGGCAATCGATACGCCGTAAATATTGCCACTTTTTCACCGAAATGGGCGAACAATTCGTTCCGCAGATCTATCTGCGGCCCCTGCGGGTCATCTTTCAGGCCGGCAAGAACCTCATCCCAGACGCCTTCTTCCCCCTCGCCGATGACCTGGTCGAACACCGGCCCGATGTTGTCGAACCCGGTCAACAGATTGCAATACCCCATCCCTATTGTGGCCAGATCCCGGGGAATGAACTTGGGAACTTGAAATGCTTCGCCATTGGGAAAATCAAACATCTTGGCCGACTTTTCACGCGGAGGCGGAGCGTAAACAAAGGTGCGATGAATGAGTTCGAAGCCTTCTGTGGAAAAGCTTAAAAAGCCTCCGATTCCCTGAAATACGGAAAACCCAGCCGCCTTGAGACGCTCCAGTTGCAGCCGGCGCTGTTTCCGTCGCTCAGGGGGGATGGTCGTGCGGATGGCCTCCGCATAGCCGAATGGGTCGACAAACCACCGGATTTGGGGTTCCTCTCCATCAGGCAGGTCCCTCCGACACCGATCCATGATCGCGCTAAACCCTTTCACTTCCGTTAGCGAGTTGCCTTTTTGTTTCTGAAGAGTCAGGATCGACTCGATAGCCGCCTGATTGCTTGCGGTGATCAGAAGATCATTCTGTAGGCAGCAAAACACCTTCCCGCCGGTCGTTCCATCAGGCCGTTTGGGCATGGTGATGGCCAGAACCTCTTCACCGCGAATAGTTATCTTTTCTGTACTTCCCCCACGCTTTTTGACGTCGTCCACTATTCTGTTAATAAGATCCTGTGCCTTTTGGCGCTCTCCTGTGATGGTGATGACGGCAGCCAAACCGGCCTCCTCTTCACCCTCTTTATGAATAACGCCCACCGCTACCTCTCCCGTCGCAATCTGAGCGACGTCTTCCGCCGTGATACCCAGTTGCTCGCGGCTTCCCGAAAGACGCTCCTGAATCTGCTGTCGCAGATCTTCCACAAATGGCTGAAGAGCGGGGTCTTTCAGTAATTGACCGATTTGCGTCTTCTCGAAATGTTCACGCAATTCCTGGACGTTTCTCACTGCCAAAAATCCCCGAGTTGTCGAGGGGAACAAAGATTCTAACGGGGTGCTTGCCCAACCCGTCGCAGCCAACTCCAAGACAACCAAGGCTGCCAAACCGACCATCCGTGATAATGAGTTTGCGTACATTGTTTTCATCCGGGTTTCCCGAAAGTGTGCCTGGCTGTTCAAATCACCGCAGATCTGCCAGATCTCCTCTACTCACCATTTTTCAGTTGAGTCTTCCCATCTTCACGACGCGATTCTACACCTGTGGTCCTTTTCTCTCATATCGGTCAAACAACTGCTGAAACCCCACTTAGGTGGTTATCCAAAGGGCTTCCCGCGGTCATTGGTTAAGCTCAGCGCTGTGAAGGTTCACGGATCGCCTTCGCCAGCCCCCATTGACATGCGCAAAAAATGGGCATTCTTCCCTCACGCGATCGGCCAGCCACGTTCAAGGTATTTCCCATCAAAGCTACTGATTGCTCTGGGACTGAGCCTCTTCCCGATTCTCGGATTGTGCCGTCTTTTCCTCGGGTTTTTCGGAAGTGCTGCTGACCGAAACGCCCCACATTGCGGCGATCAACGCGAGTGTTTTCGGGTCATACTTTTCCAGGTCGTCCCGCGTGAAGGGATAAAAGTCATTTTTGCCGAAAAATGCCTCAGAATTCTCGGCAAAGAATTCCATGACATTTTTCAGGGCATAAGCCTCTTGCTCTCGCCCGTTGACGTGCTTCACCTTTTGATAAAGGGCTTCCTTCCTTACCTCCTCAAATCGCTGACGAAGCCGCCGGTTGCCAAAGCCCCCCGGCAAAAACTGATCGTGGTAAGCATGGGCCAGTTCGTGGAGAACCATCCATGGCTGCGTTCTGGACCAGTTCACGAAATTGCGACCGTTGGCAATTTCCACACACTTGGCCTTATCCGGATTCATGTCGTGATTACGGAGCCACCCCGGATCTGGGTGGTAGGCCATACACGGGTGATGCCCCTCCTGTTTCTCGATCCAGATGGGGACCTGCATAATCTTTTTGAGAGCCTCCGGTGGTACGGCTTCTGTGATCTGTTTGAGCTGCCTTTCCAGCTCGGCGAACACTCGGTTGCTCAGCTCTTGATCCTCCAGCAGATCCGGGGCGACGTACAACTTCCATCCCAGAAGATGCTGCACCTGATATTCAGAATTGGGGCGATACTTCGGGGGAGGTGCAGATTCCAAAACCGCCCCTTCCGGTCGGTTGGTTTCCGAAGCGGCTTCAAATCCGAAAATACTGGCCGGGGATAACAGCAAGAAACTTCCCAGCACCAACGCGGTGGTTAGCTGCTGCCGCGCCAAGCGTTTTCTCATAGGCTCCAACCTTCGCGATAGGGTTTCTTGATCCAGATGTCAGCTTCCGGACAGTTGATAGCTTTCAGGTTGACGGGATCCCAATTGATCTTTTGGCCCACGCGAAAAGCCACCATTCCCAGGAGAGCAGCTTCGGTCAAGGGGCCTGAGTATCCAAAATGGCACGTCGTTGTTCCGCCTGTTTTGCAGGCTTCGACCCATTCGCGGTGGTGGCCGATCGAGGGAGGAATCGTCTCCGGGGGTGGCTGAAAACCGGCGAATTTTTCCTCAGGCCAAAGTAGGCGCCGCCCATAGTCGGCAAGGATCATCCCTTTTTCTCCCACGAACAGCACGCCGGATGCCCAGTCGGGCAGCTTGACTTCAGCCTGAATGGGTGGCCGCTTGCCCCCGTCGTACCAAGTTAAGCGTACCGGAGGGAGCTCGCCCCGAGCCGGAAATTCATAACGGACGATCAGCCAGGGAGGTGTGCTGTCAGGGTGAGGCGGGGGACCTTCAGCCTCCACGGAAGTTGGATACTTGAGGCCCAGGGCCCAAAAAGCGAGGTCTGAATAGTGGCAGAAGAAATCTCCCAGGGCTCCGCTCCCAAAATCTTTCCAACCTCTCCATCGGAAAGGTACGTACGCTGGGTGATACGGCCGGTAGGGCGCGGGACCGAGCCACAGGTCCCAATCGAGATAGGGCGGAACCGGCGGGGTATCTTTCGGCGTATCTCCCCCGCTGTAACTCGCGGCACACCAAACATGAACTTCCTGAATGGGGCCAATGACTCCCGCCTGCACCCATTCCACAACGCGGCGGTAGTTGTCACCTGCATGAATCTGTGTCCCGATTTGCGTGACAACTTTTTTCTCAGCCGCTAGTTCAGCCAGATACCGGGCTTCATACACACAATGGGTAAGCGGCTTTTCGCAGTAGCAGTGTTTGCCAAGCTTCATCGCCGCTGCCGCTGCCGGGGCATGTGTGTGATCGGGAGTGCTCACGACCACGGCATCGATCGAGTTCCCCATTTCATCGAGCATCCGACGGAAGTCCCGGTACAGCTTGGCCCGAGGAAATAGTTTCGCCGCCTCGGCCAAATTGTTTGCGTCAACATCGCACAGCGCGACAATGTTTTCGTCCTTCACACCGTCGAGATTGGCTCGGCCTCTTCCTCCGACGCCAATCGCAGCAATGTTGAGCTTCGATTGAGCGGTTTCGCCCCGAGAAGGGACAATTTGCGCACAATATGCTAGCGAGGCGAGCGCGGCACTGCGTTTGAGAAACTGGCGACGATGTAGCCTGGCCATGATGGTGCTCCTACGCGTTGGAAATTCACAGATGGTCCGCCGGTTAAGCGACACCTCCGTTACTGGGAAAAATGGTGTCACACCCGGCCACTACCATAACATGTGAAAACTGCCCGCTCAAGAGCCTGGTAAAAATCTCCACCCCGTCATCAGTTCAAAATCATTTCACAATCAGATCCCCGCCAAAGAACGGCAGAAAACGTTTCTCGACAGTGTGGGACACAGCGAACACCAGTTCTCCCCGGGCGACGGAGAGGCAGGCCCATCGACGCCCATTCCTTGCGGTACGCAAAATTGTCGCCGGAGAGGACGCATGGCTGGAGAAAACAATTATTCCTCGTAACTGATCTCAAGGACTTCCAACCGTCGGATTCCGGCAGGAACTCGGATTTCCGCCATTTCGCCAGGTTTTTTACCGATCAGACCTCGACCCAAGGGACTATTGGCCGGGATGCGTCCCTGCTCAAAGTCCTCCTCGCCCATGCCCACGAGGGTGTATTTGATGACCTCTCCGGTGGTCAGATCTCGAACCGTCACAGTGCACCCCATCGCCACCCGATCGCGCGGCATCCGGCTAAGGTCCACAATTTCGCACCGCGCAATCTTGTCCCGCAGGTAATTGATTTTTGCCATGATCAGTCCCTGCGTTTCGCGGGCGCCATGATATTCCGCATTCTCTCGCAAATCGCCCTCTTCCCGAGCGGCGGCCACCCGCTTGGTCACTTCCACCAACTGATCTTCCAGTTCAGCAAGCTCTCGCTGGAGTTTTTCGTAGCCTTCTCGGGTAACGGGAATCCTTTCGTCGTGCATCTCGTCCTCCGCCGTGTTGGGTGATGCTCAAAGTTTTTCCGGTCAAAAGATCTTTTACACCATATTACGAGGCCTGTCTTACTCATTTTACCCACGAGCGGACTCGGCAGTTACCCCGTTCTTTCCCGAGTTATCCCCGCTTTCCTCGACGCCAGTAAGAAGTCTGGGCATGGCCGAAACCTCCCGCGGGAGTCAAATTGATGCTCGGAGGGACCTGCCTGTCAGGTCCACACTCCGACGGCGGGTCGTCCAATTCGCGGACTGATCTTTGTCTGCTAACTTCACTTCCGGTTTGGCCGTAGGGGCAATTCATGAATTACCCCCACTCCATGTCGGAGCTTTGGCTTCTCAGGGGCCCATATAGAAAGTGGGGATGGGGCAGCGTTTTTTCACCCCGGGTGGGATTGGCCATCAGCCGAAGCCGCTGCTGCTGGTGGCTGAGGCGAAGACGGATCCTTCCCCGGGCAGACCAGGGCGATGACTGTGTCGCCGGGCCGGATGTCTGCCAGCGGAGCATCTGTAACCACGAAAACAACGCCCCCAGTTCGTAGCACAAAGAGAGGATAGGCTTTGTCGCCGTATAACTCTCTGTACTGGGCAAAGTCAAATTCCTTCGTGATTTTCGTGCTTTTAAACCGCCCACCCTGGTAAAAAATTTCAGTTATCCTCGAATAGGTCAGGTCTTTTCCGAACAGCAGCCGTCCCCTGTGCTCAGGCGACACAGGATCGCGAGGCTTTTCTTTGGGGGGCAGCCAAGGGAGTTGATAGACTTCCTGCCTGCCAAAGTCCTCCGCGTAAATCATGCAGGCAAGCGAATTGACTTCGTTGTTGGATGTCACGGCCAGCATCCGCCCCAGTCCCATGTAGTCGATGCTCTCGCGTGTCACTTCCAAAAGGGCGTCGCCATGAATGGCAGGAAGCCCAGCCAGGCGGGCGGCGGTGACATTCTGTCTATTGGAGTCCACCAGCACGACCCGGCAATCCTCTCGTTGAAGCACGACTGCAAGTTCACGCACCCAGTGACTGGCGCCGACAAACAGGATGCCCTGAGGATTCTCCTGAATCAAATTGAGAAAGCGAGCCAGAGGCGCGGCTAACAATCCGTACACGGCGGCTGTTCCAAACACGACGAGCAATGTGACAGGCACGAGCTTTTCGGCCCCCTCATACTGGCCCTGGGAAAGAGCCAGCGCTGCTACCGAAGCGACCGCCATAGCCACAACGCCGCGTGGCGCCATCCCGGCGAGAAACAGTCGCTCATTCCAGCTCAACGTTTTTCCCCAGGTGGACACAAATACTGCTACTGGTCGAATGACGAGGATGACCAGTAGTAAAAAGACAACGCTTTGCCATCCCAGTCCTTGAAGATACTCCCATCGGATGCGAGCTGCCAAAACGACGAACAAAACAGATATGAGCAAAACGGTTAAGGCTTCCTTGAACTCCAGCAGTTGGCGGATGGCGAATTTGTGCTGATTGGCCACAACCATACCCGTGACGGTCACCGCCAAAAGGCCTGATTCACGACACAGGGTGTTCGCAAGGACAAATGCCACCAGCGTCAGCATAAGGGAAATCGGATTTGTCAAGAAGTCGGGAATCCAAAATCGGGCAAAGGCAGCCACCATCACGAAACCCATCGCAATCCCCACACCGAATCCTGCAAGCAGGGTTTGAATCAGTCGGATCCCGATTTCCCAGACGCCAGCATTGAGGCTCTGCTGTTCGAGAGCTGCGAAAACAAGAACTGCCAGAATGGCCCCCAGTGGATCAATGAGGATGCCTTCCCACTTAAGAAGTGAGGCTACCCGACCGCGCAGACGGAGGTGCCGCAGGATAGGACCAATCACGGTTGGGCCGGTGACGGTCAGAATGCATGCAAGAAGGGCCGCCACCGGCCAGGTCAACCCCAGAACCAATCGACCGGCAACGGCCAGAAGTCCCCATGTGACGGCCGCTCCAATTGTCATCAAACGACCAAAGACCCCGCCAATTCCCCGGAGCTCGCGGAAACGCAGGTTGAGCCCTCCGTCAAAGAGGATCAATCCTACCGCGAGAGCGATGAACGGCCGGATCAATTCACCGAAGACCTCGTCGGGATGCAAGAGTCCCAGAACGGGGCCGGCAAGGGTCCCCAGACCAAGGAGCAAAACGATTGCAGGAATACGCAGCCGCCACGCCAACCATTGTCCCAAGCCGCCGAGAGCGACAATCGTGGTTATTTCAACAATCGATTCGTCAGCCAACGGTTGCTTCCTTTCTAAATGGCAAGGGATAGTTGAAAACACATACTCGATGGCGGCCTCCCCCTGCTCTGTAGGATTATTCTAGATTCAGCTTTTCAAGCGCTTCCTGGTTGGCAGATCGCATGACAAAAGCAAACGCTGGAGCGTTGTCCGAACGGTTCTCCCGGACGGATCACCAAACCTAAATACCCAATCTTGTCTGCTTGCGGAAAAACCGCTCGATACCAAACCAATATCACCGGCCTGACAGTCGCAATTCAAAAACGCTGCCGTGGCTTGTGCTGGCAAGGTCGTTCACTTCGGCTCAAATCCCGGTCGGATTGTGCCATCATAGTCGATGAGGGGACGAGGATTAGCAACCCGCCCCAGCGGACGGCAACCGGGTCCTATCCCGTCACGGCCAAGGTCCTGATCCATTTCGGCCATCAGTTTTTCCAGCCTGGCGACGATCTCGGGATGTTCGGCTGCCACGTTGCGAGACTCGCCGATGTCTTCTCGCAGGTTATAGAGTTCGGGCTTGCCCTTTGCATTAGGTGCGACCCGCAACTTCCAGTCGCCATGACGAACACCTTCCAGGACCAGTCCCCTGAAATAGTAGAATGTCTCGTGTGCCGGCCTTCCGTCTGCCTCGCCGGTCAAATGCGGCCAGATGTTGATTCCGTCTAATCTGCGGTCCTGTGGAAGCGGAACACCGGCCAGGTAGGCGAACGTGGGCAGAACGTCGAACATGCCCACAATCACGTCTGTGCTCGTTCCTGGCGGAATTTGGCCCGGCCACCAGGCAATCGCCGGAACTCGAATTCCGCCCTCCCAGGTGCTTCCTTTAAATCCACGTAAGGGACGATTCACGGCCCGTTGCGTGCCACCATTGTCACTTACCAACAGGACAAGGGTTTTTCGATCCAGCCCGGTTTCCCGAAGCGTGTCGAGCACCTGTCCCACGCTCCAGTCCACTTCCTCAACCCAGTCCGAGTAAATCCCGTGCGGCGAGCGTCCCGCCCATTTTTTGCCTGGGTAGATCGGAAAGTGCACGGCGTTGTGAGCAAGGTACAGGAAAAACGGTCGGTCCTGATTGTCACGAATGAATCTTACCGCCTCCTTGGTGTACAGCTCCACGAGGGCCTGCTGATCGTCAGGCAGCACACGTTTGATCACCGTGTTGTTCCGCATGAGTGGCAGGGGAGGTTGTCCCTTTTGGCCAGGGCGAGGTTTGGGAAGCGGCTCGCCGAGGCTGCTCTTCACCCCATCTTCCGCGGGTCCCATGTCATTGGAATACGGGAGTCCAAAATACTCATCGAACCCTTGCTGGAGCGGCAAAAATTCCGGTTGATCTCCGAGATGTCACTTGCCGATCAGAGCCGTTCTGTAACCAGCAGATTTGAGGAGTTCGGCAACGGTTACTTCTTCTGGTGCCAAACCCACTGGGTCGGCCGGAAAGAGCACATGGGGAATAGGCAGAGCACGTTTCGCATAACTCCCCGTCATCAGGGCAGCGCGTGATGGAGAGCACACAGGCGCGGCATAAAATGAGGTGAGTTTACGGCCTTCCGCGGCCATCCGGTCAAGATGAGGGGTTCGATTGATCTCCGATCCGAATGGCCCAATGTCTGCATAACCCAGGTCGTCGATGTTGATAACGATGAAGTTGGGCCGTTCTGGACGCCCTTGTTCGCTCGCTGCGGCGAGCAACGAGTTGGCGACAAACGCGAAGCAGCTAGCCCAGAGCAGTAAACGTTGGTACATCGGTAAGCCTCCCACTAGATAAACGTTCGCACGACCCTTTATTTTGGAACCCCATTCTGAGGCACAATTTGGTTTTGGACAACCCTGTCCGTTGACGCCTCTCCATGTCAAGGCGGGCTTCCCCCACAAGTATAATGGTTGAATGGACGCCTGGGAAACGCAAACGTTTCGCTCTGAATGCTGCAATTATGGCAATTTTAGGCCAAGAATAAAGGGACTCTCGTTAATACATGACTGACTCACATCGCCGAGAGCTTGTCCTGGCAAGTCAATCTCCGCGCAGAAGAGAACTGCTAGAGCAATTGGGCATCCCCTTCCGTGTTGTTCCACCCGACGACTCTGCCGAGTGCGGCATTTGCAGCGGCGAAAATCCCGCCCAATTTGCCGCCAGAATGGCATTTCAGAAGGCCCGGAATGTTGCCCAGAAGGTAGGACGTGGCTTAATCCTCGGATGCGATACCGTGGTGGAATGTAAGGGGCAACTTGTTGGAAAACCCCGTGACATGGACCATGCCCGAGAGATATTGCATCTGCTGCGGGGCACCGAGCATCGTGTGTTCACGGGAGTATGTCTCTGGGATTATCCGGATTGTTCCCCTGACATCCGCGTGGCCTGCACCCGGCTTATGATGGATTTCATCCCGGATGACGCGATTGAAGAATACCTGCGGACCGGTTTGTGGGAGGGAAAAGCGGGGGCCTTCGGGTACCAGGACCGCTTGGGATGGCTGAAAATCCTTGAGGGAAGTGAGAGTAATGTCGTGGGGCTGCCGCTCGAACTTCTCCAAGAAATGCTCGCGGCGGTGGAAGAAACGGGAAAACAAAGATCCCCGGGTGCACCTGATAACTAGGGACTCACCAGTTGGGACTGACCCGCGGACTATTGGCTGAAGTACTGGAGCCACCTGGGTAAGAGCAGAGAAACGTGGCAGGGAAAGTAGGCAAACTCCCTGCCACGTTGGTACGGCTCAAAGGAAAATGATCCTATGATCCTACCTCCATCTGCGCTAAGTGCCCCGGCTCAGCCGATCTGATGATAAATGGTGCGGCAGGCCGAAACTCAACACACATCCTTTCCCGCAGACGCTCCCGCGGAAAGGACGTAAAGACTTCTGACCGTGGACAGCACCACTTAGCCGCCCGGTGATTGCCACTACGTTTCTCCAGCGGCAGTTACGCGCTAACGGCGTTCAACAGTTTCGGCGATCGCAGGCGACTCGGGCGACTCAGACCATCTCTTTGAGTTGCTTCAATGCCCGAATGCGAACCACGTTCCGGGCAGGTTTCGCGGGGATCGTGATGATCTCATCCGGCTTGCCGGGCTTGGGCATCTGACGGGCAGGCGTCGGCTTGGTTTTGGCCTTCTTGATCTTCAGCAAGCCGGGGAGTACGAATGCTCCCGGTCCGCGAGGGCTCAGGGCTTTTTTCACTTCCTCGGTGAGGGCGTTCAATACCGCCTCCACATCGGCTTTCTTAAGACCGGTCGCTTCTGCCAGAGCCTTCACGAGCTGTGTTTTGGTGAGGGGCTTCTTCTCAGCGGTGTCCTTTGCCATACGCCACGTACCTCCTAAACCATGCGATCCACGATGCGAACCAAATCCGTCCGTCCTACGTCCCGCAACCGCGGGCTCCAGCCACGTTTGTCATGATTAGACCGAATTTTTCCAAGATTTCAAGATGGGAACCTGCAAAAATCCCCGAAAAAACGCCCTTTCGGAGGCAACGCACCACCATCTTGTCCAAAAGCATCGGCTAACTTCCCCGGCTTGTGCAGTTTTTCGGCGTTTTTTCCGCGAAAAGCCCGTTCAGGTGCCCGACACGTGGACTATGGACGAACGAGTGACTTTCCCTCGGGTTTCGCTCGTGTAGCGACACATCCCAGGGACGGCCTCAGCGGTTAACCCCCTGGCAGTCACTCAGCAGGGTTTTTCTAATAAGGCTGAAAAGGAACTTCCGTGTCGGAGAAAAACACGCAGTCCGGTTCGGGGGCGAGATAATCTCCGGTCACCGCATACGACCGAGCCCTGCTGCCGCCACACACGTAGCGGTACCGACAAACGCCGCACTTTCCGCCAAGCAGATTCGGATTGCGGAGCGCCCGAAAGACCTCGTGCTCCTGGTACGTCTTGACAATCGAGTCTTTGGGGAAACGCCCGCACTGGATAGGCAAGAAACCGGCAGGGTAAATCTCTCCCGTATGGCCCACAAACATGATTCCTTTGCCATCGCCGACACCTAGCGTAAGGCGTTTCGCCAGTTGAACTGCCCTGGGTGAAACCTTCTCCTCCGGGAGGTGGCGCAGCTCTTCCAGAACGAACCGGCGGTAATGCGGTGCCTCCGTGGTCTTAATCGCATACGGGCGAGTCTGAGCCTGTTCCCACAGTATTTTGAACACCTGTTCGTATTCCTCTGGTGCAATCCGCTGTTCAAACGCGCCACGGCCGACAGGAACCAGGAAAAACACAGACCACATGTGGATTCCCTGGTCATTCAGCAACTCGGCCATCGCCTCCACCTGGCCGACGTTTCGCTTGGTGATCGTGGTGTTAACCTGGAGGTAGAATCCCAAATCTCGCCCGGCCGCCAGAATCTCCATCGTGCGGTCAAAACTACCCTGCCAGCCGCGAAAGGCATCGTGAGTCGCCGCGTCGGCACCGTCCAGACTCACTCCCAGTGCCGTCACCCCAGCATCTTTTGCTCGTTTCAGAGCACTGGCAGTTGCTAGCGGAGTTGCCGACGGCGTCAAAGCCACATTGAGACCGCACTCCTTGGCGAAGGCGATCAGGTCAAAGATGTCGGGACGCTTAAGCGGGTCGCCTCCAGTGAAGACGATGTTCGGCTTTTTAGGAAACAGCGAGGCTTCCCGAATGAGGGCCTGCGCCTCGTCAGAAGACAGCTCCTCGGGATGCGCGGATGGCTGTGCCGAGGCTCGGCAGTGCTTGCACACCAGGTCGCAAGCCTGGGTAACTTCATAGTAGAGCATGAGCGGGCTGTGCTGGATATCTTTCCAGGAATAGTCCGCGAATCGCTGTGTAAACTGGGGGGCTGTAGATTGGGTCATTGCGTAACTTCCGAACCCAAAACGCAATATGGGCCACAGAGTTGGGTAGTTCCTTTACGGAATTTTAGCTGCCGTCCTCGAATCGGAAAGTCGATTTTCTCAGGCAAACCAATGTGTCGCAAAGACTAAAGCGAGTCGGAACAGAGCGTTTGTTTCCTTTGCTATTTCCGGCAGGAGAGGTTCCGGCCGCGTCGGGTGCGCCCATTGCCTTCCCAGTACCATCCAAGGTTCCTTTACGCAATAATATGACCGGTCCTGAAACATGACGCGATGCCGCGTCCGTTGAGGGGGTCCATAACTTCGTGCGCTCGGATCGCTTCAGTGCGGACCGTTGCGAAACAGTCTCGCGACAGAAGTAGGATCCGCGCCAGGTTACTTGAGTGCGAAGGTATTCTTTGGGGAGGTGGACCATGAAAGCACATCAATCTCGTCGCTGGATTGTCAGTTGCTCGCCAACCTGCGTGGCGATCTTGAGTAGTTTCGTGTGGATTACACTCTATGGATCACTCCTGGCGGAACTAACTGTTTGGGTGGAAACGGCGACGCGATGCTTGTGCCGCGAGGACCTGCCCCCGCAACGTCCCGCGCGTCACATCGAGGTGGCCGCGGCCAGAAATGAGTGGGTTGGTTTTCAGGTCTTCATGCGAAGTTCCCAGCCGGTTCCGCAAATCGAACTTGTTATTACGGCCCCGAAAGGACCTCAGGACGCGACGATAACCCCGTCGAATTTTCGAGTATATCGCGAGCATCAAATCCATATCGTCAACGGGACACATCGCAACGAGGCCTTTCGCCCCGGTTGGTATCCCGATCCCCTTATCCCGAGCCGCGATCCCGTAAAGGACGTTCCACTTCGGGGTAAGTACCAGGCCTTTCCTTTTGATTTACCCGCTGACGAAACACACGGATTCTATGTGGATCTCTTTATCCCTCCAGGAACGCCGCCCGGAAAATACGCGGGAAAAGTTACGGTCCGGGGCAGCGGCGTTAACCAAGTTGACATTCCTTTGTCAATAGAGGTCTGGGACTTCACCCTTCCCAGTACACCGGCGCTCGTGACAGCGTTCGGCTCACCGTCGCAGCGAATGCGTTCTTACTATGCCAAGCGTGCCCGATCAGGGAAGGAGTCACCACCGGAAAATTGGGAAGAAGTGGACCGTCAATGTGCCGCGCTGGTCAGCGAACATCGTATGAATGCTTATCCACCGTCAGAGTGGCTCGCACTGCAACGAAATGACAAGGGGTACCAGTTGCCTGATGAGAGCATCGCCCAGCTTAGGGAATGGATTGATCGTTATCACGTCAACGCGGTTCAAATTCCTTCGCCGGTGGGCAGGGTCAAAGATCCCGCGGAGTCGCCGGAGGATTTAAGGACGTGGCTGGCAGCCTGGGACAAAGCCATCACAGAAATCGCACGCCCTCACGTAATCTTCTACATCTACCTCAAAGATGAACCCAATGACCCGGAGGCGTACGAGTTCGTTCGTCACTGGGGCAAGCCGATTCGTGCGGCGCAGACCAAAGTGAAGGTGCTTGTCGTGGAACAAACTCTGACACAGGACCCGGCCTGGGGCGATCTTTATGGTGCCGTCGATATATGGTGTTCCCTGTTTCCGCTTTACGATGAAGCGACCGCCAAGCAGCGGCAAGCGCTCGGGGAGATTATGTGGGCATACACGGCGCTTTGCCAGGGAAAGCGAAAATCGCCCTGGTGGCACATCGACTATCCACTCCTCCATTATCGTGTGCCGTCCTGGATTTCATGGCGATTCGGAATCACAGGATTGCTTTACTGGGGCGGGATGAGTTATTGGGATCAGGTGGAGGATCCTTGGACGGACGCCAACACATACAGACCTGGTCCTGCCGATCGACCGTTAACCTTCAACGGCGAAGGAACACTCGTGTATCCTGCCAGACCGTGCGGCTATGAAGGTATCGTCCCCTCCTTGCGACTAAAGGCGCTGCGAGACTCAATTGAGGATTACGAGTATTTGGAGATCTTACGCCGGGCGGGTAAGGCCGACCTTGCTCAACGTCTTGTTCTGTCGCTGACTCCCAGTTGGTTCGAGTGGTCGGAAACACCGGAGGATTATGAAGAGGCTCGGCGAAAACTCGCGGAGTTGATTCTCACGTTGCCGCCTGAAACCCGCAATGCCACCCGGTGATGGCGCGTCGAGGCGGGTGTTCTCCTTTGAGCACTCGAAGAAAATCACCGATTCAACCCTGGATTAGACTGCGGCCCCGCATCCATGCCCGACGTACAGCCTGCCCCGGACCGCAGCCGAGCATTGGCGGTTCGTTAACACCACTTTATCGTGACGGCAAGGTCTCTCCAGCCGAGTTGCGGAGCAAGGCGTCGTGTCGGCCTGTAGCTTTCCAGCGGCCGGGGGCGATTTTCGTCATCGCGCGGGCTGAACCAGTTGGAGATAAAGGTCTCAAACACGAGCCCGAGTAGCACGAGGGTTAAGAAAAATTCAGCCAAACTTCTACCGTGTCGCAGAAAATCAAATGTTTTGGACAAATCCTCAGGATCCTCGGCGAAAACCAGGGGAACTCCCGAAAAGGCCTCTTCCAGGGTTGCGTTTTCAATCTTTCCGGGATCGCTTTCGTCGGGGTCCACGTTAACAGCGAAGGCTTTTTGCACCGGCCGAACGGAAGCAAGAAGTCGCAATTGATATACGCCCACTTGATGAGTATCTGTATATCGAAACTCTTTACTTTGCGGCTCAATATTAAACCGCATGAGTGAACCACTTGGGGGCGTTACCTCGACCACGCCCGGCGGAATTTGACCCAAAAATGGTATGATCAGCGGCTGCCCCGCAAGCCCGGCAAATTGTGTCGGTTCACCACCTGCCAGATAGAAAGCGAGTCTCGCCATGAGCGGGGCGAAAATGGGTCTCAGTGGGAAATTCGTCCATTCCACGTGCACGCTGGTTCCAAGGAACAACACTATTCCATGGCCAACCTGTTTTTCCACCAGCAACGGATCCCCCTCGCCATCCAGCCGCAGCAAAACTCTTACCCCATCGGTTTCCGCGGCTTTCGGCTTAACATATTTGTAGACCAGGATTGACTGATAGAGCGATGGTGGCTCTGCGAACCCAGTGAGGGCCGGATGCTGAACGTCGAGCCAGTTCACACGCCAGCTGTCACGACCTTCTTCGGCCTGAGCTGATCTTACAGTGTCTAATGGGATAGGGAGTAAGCCCCCGTTGGCCATTTCATTCCAAGCATTGTAGTTTGCGGGATCGACTTCCTCGCCCGCGATCCACACGAGGCGCCCTCCATTTTGGACAAACGCCGCAAGCTTTTCTAAAACCGTCGCCTCAAGGGACCGCAGATTTACCAGGTAGATGATGCGGTAATTGGAAAGGGGTTCCGTCGTGACTTCATTTGGCGTGAGGAGGGTCGTTTTAATCGACCAGTTTTGGCCCTCGATGGGCTGCAGCGCCTTTTCCAGATAGAAGGAATCATTAAGGTAGGGAATTTCTTTGCGCTCGTTGATAACAATGGCGACGGGAATGGCCGCTTCAATTTCGATTGTGAAAAAGCGCCGGTCATCAAAACGTGCTCCGTCTTCTCCGACCAGTCGTACCTCACCCTGGTGAATGCCTCCCCGATCCAAAGTGAAAACGACCTCGGCGGGGAGGGCACCCTCCGGGGGAATTGTCAGTTCGGGCGTCGTGCCGACTTTATTGCCATCCACGTAGACTTCGGCAACCCGTTGCTGCGGGATGGATGACGCATTGAAGAGTTCGAGCACGACCTTCATGGGTACACCGGCCACGGGAAGCACAGATTGAACGGTCACCTTCCGTACGGCGACGTTGGGCCGCGGGGTCCGCTGACAGTCCACAACGACAATCGGGATTTCGCGTAAACGCCGATCATCCGCGCTGCTCTGGCGGGTTGCGGCGTCCTCGCTTGCTCGATTGCGGTTTTCCTCCAATCCTTCCCAAGCCACATTCTGATTGTCGGTGATGACAAACAGGTAACGTTGCGGAGCCTGCGATTGGGCGAGCTGTTCCCGGGCCTGGTTTAGCAGGGGCATTAGCGTGCCCCGCTCGAAAGTTGGGCCCTGCTGCGCAATCTGAGCCAAAAGCTGCCGGACCTTATCATGCTCACGATCAAATTTGCCAAGTTCGGGATAAAAACGGCCGCTGGTCACCCACAGGGCGACCTCATCTCCTGCCTGAAGTTCCGCGAGAATTTGGTTAACTGCCGCGACGGCCAGTTCAAAACGTGGCCGTCCCTCGTCGATCCACCCCATGCTTGCCGAGTTGTCCAGAACAATGGCCACGGCCGCCTGAGAACCGCCAAACAGCGAGCGGACCTTACTGAGCGTGGGACGGGCCAGCCCAATTGCGATAAGAATAAGAACCGCCATGCGCAGTATCATTAGAAAGATATCTCTGATCTGGCGCCGTCGCCTCGTCTTTTGGACGCTGATTTTCAGAAACCGCAGGGTGCTGAAAGGCAGTTGCTTGGCACGCTGCCGATTGATCATGTGAAGAATGGGCGGAATAATCGCCGCCAGAGCTGCCAGTAAGAAGGCCGCCGCACCGAACGTCATAGCTGGTTCCGCTTAGTCAAATATCGAGAGAGCATAAAATCGTATGGAACAGAAGTGTCCGTCATGACATACTCGACCGCGCTTTCCAAACACGCCTGCCGATAACGGCCGATGAACTCCGCAAGGAGCTTTTGATATTCTTCACGCACATAGAGGGGGTCCACCTGCAGGCGTTCGTCTGTCTCGAGGTCCTGGAAAAGTACCAGGTCATCAAACGGAAAATCGATTTCCGCCTTGTCGAAAACATGAAAGAGAATAACCTCATGTTTGCGATGGCGAAAATGATGAAGAGCGCGAATCACCTTGTCTTCATCATCATAAAGATCGCTGATTAAGATAATGAGGCAACGTCTTTTGAACCGATTGGCCAGCTTGTGAAGCACTTCGGCCAGGCCAGTCTTTTTGCCGGGCGTCAGGTTTTCCAACTGATACATCATCTCATTGAAATGCTGTGGCGAACTCCTTGCCGGCATGTCGAGGCGGATGTCTTCATCAAACACAGTCAGTCCCACGGAATCCTGCTGTCGGACCATCATATAGGACAGGATAGCCGTGAGATAACAACCGTATTCAAGTTTGGTTATTTGCGCGTCGTGCCGGTAATTCATTGATCCGCTCGCGTCAAGCAGTATCTGGACCCGCATATTGGTCTCTTCTTCGTACTGCTTGACATACAGTCGCTCCGTTCGTGCAAACATCCTATAATCCAGATGTCGGGGGTCGTCACCCGGCACATATTCCCGGTGTTCCGCAAATTCCACGCTGAAGCCTTTGTAAGGGCTCGCGTGGAGTCCGCTGATGAAGCCTTCCACCACTCCGCGGGCCACCAATTGCAGATTCTTGACCCTAGCCAGTGCGGACGGCTCGACGTATCGGTAGGCGATCCGCGGGCTCATCGGAGTTGAAACCTCCTGCGGAGAATCCATTCCACCGTAAGGACAGTGACGAACATGGCCCAAAACAGGGGCGGCCAGAATAACGGTTGCTCAACATAGATTTTCTTTTTTCTCTGTTCTTTGTTGAGCTGGTCAACAAGGTAGTCGGCGGCCGAAATATGCGCATACCGCCCCCCTGTATCGCTGGCGATGGCCGTCAGAGTTTTTTCATCGAGGTCGAGCTTCTCAAACTCCAAATACGGGCGGCCTACTTCCACAACGATCTTCTCGGTTGTGAGCTTTTGCTCACCCAGTTCGGCTTCCACTTGAATCTCAAGCGGCCCGCTGAAGCGGGGTTCGTACGAGGCGCTGTAATGTCCTCCTGGTCCCGGACGACTCACCAGGGTCACCTTGTCGGAGGCGCCCGACTTGGCACGAATCGTGGCCACAACCTTGGCTTTGTCGGTGCCCTCTCCTCTTTCGTCGCGCACGACGGCACTGATCTGAATGACTTCGTCCGGCTCGTAAGCGGCTTTGTCAGTACTCGCGACAAGGGACGCCTGAGTTTCCACCTGTTCAAATCGCCCAGCGGCCCAGCGGATGAGCTGGCCCCAGAATTGCAAAAACGGCGATTCCTGATCGAGGACGCGTGGCACCTGCTGCCATTTCCTGGTGGTGTCTCCCGTAAAGACGACTGATCTTCCCTTATCGATCGGCATCACCGCGAGGACCGGCATCCGCTCCGGGGTAATTGGACAGACTGCCAGCACTGTCGCACCTGGCCTGGCGTTCCCCACCCGCGTGCATCCGTCCAGAGGTGGAAGCGTGGAGTCCTCAGGCCCTTTTGATGAAGATGGAAAAAATCTGGCAATGTTGGCCAAAATCGGATGCTGCCGGCCATCGGGCGTTAGCTCCGGCAGGAACGGGTCTGTCACCTGTCCCATATCACGCCCGCCAACCTCTATGGGTAGGATTTCGCCAATGGGAGTTCCTCCGTAACCACCCGGGCCGAGGCTGTGATAACCCCCAAGCATAATCAATCCCGCACCCTCTCGCACCCGCTTGACGATGGCTTGCTGCTGCTCCGCGGACAGATAGCTGCTGTCCAGATCGCCGATCAGAAAGACATCAAACTGGCTGAGTGTGTTTTCGTCAGAGGGAATTTCTGAGAGATTAAGTCCTTCGATATTTGTACGTTTCACAAACACGTTTTTGCGAACCTGTACCATCGCGTAAAACTCAATATTGGGATCTTTAGACAAAAACCGATCTACAATTGCTCCGTACTCCGCTCGGAGAGTTCCCTCGAGATAGAGCACGCGAATTTGTGCCTCGATGACAAGCGCGGAGGCCGACCGCTGATTATTCTCCGCAATTTTCTCCTCACTGACCGGCGGTATCTCGACTGTATACGTGTGTCGGCCTTTCACGGCGGGGCGGTATTCGAAGACGACTTCCTGAGCCCCGGGCTGATCATCCAGGACCAATTCCTTCTCCTCGATAAGCTTGTCGTCTTCATAGAAACCAACTTTGACCACACGTCCCAGCAGTCCTACCGCTTCGACAGAGGCTCGGATCCGGGCCAGGTTGTTGAGCATCAGCCGCTCTGGGCAATCAAGCCCTACAATTTGGATGTCTCTGTACGAGGTGCTGTCCCGCAAACTCGCGCCTACTCCAATCGCATACACGGGGATTCCCAAGCGGGATGAGACTTCCTGAGGTTTACGAGCTGAATTGTGAATTCCATCCGAGAGAAGGAAGATGCCTTCCATTTCATTGCGCGGTGCGGCTTTGGCCGCCGCCACGAGCGCGCGGGACAGCGATGTGGCCTCGCCATCAGGGGAAAGCTCGCCCAATTGGGCAACAGTCAATATTTCACCTGCCCGTTCGGCAAAGGGGATAACAACAAGCTGGAAGTTATCTCGCAGTTTTTCCGCCCATTGCACGATTTTTTCCCGGGCTTGGATAAACCGTGGTACACCGCTGACATCATCACTGATCTTCATTGAGGCCGAGCGGTCGAGCAAAAACACAAGCACCGGCTTGCGATTCTCTTCGCGGTAGAAATGGACCACTGGCCGGAACAGTAACAGCACGACAATCACGATGGCGATGAGCCGGAGAACCACCAGAGTTTGCCATCGGCCGCGCTTCAGATCGCCAAATTTGCGCCAGTAGAAGAAGATGACAAGGCCTGCCGCCACAACGAGCACCAGGCCCATTGTGAAGAAACTTGCACCGTTGGCAAGGGAGATATCAATCACTCGTTACGACCACGCTCTTCTCAATGTTCCGGATATCGTTTCGAGGTTTCCATTTGGGCTGCGGCCAGAAGCTCACGAGTCCCGCTCGAATGGGGACCGACAGCCTGCCAACTACTGCCCACGGGGCCTGGGACCATACACCCCTTTGCCCCCGGTTTTCTTCATGCCTTCCTGGTAGGCTTCCTGACCCAGCCGTATGGCTTTCACGTAGGTAAGCGACTTCAAGTCCTGGCCAACCGATCCTTTGTGCGTCTTGTACAGGATATAACGCATGGGCTCGATCTCGGGTCGGTAGCTCCCCGTTTTTGCCGCCGTTCCGGGATCCGGTTGGATGTAGATCACTTCGGACAGCGGCCCTTCAATGGTCCTTCCGTCGGTGAGCGTGATGCGATGCACGTATTCGCGCAGGGGATATGTCCGACCGGTGTATTCCTTGACGTCGGAAGTGGTCTCTTTGAACCGCCATTCTTTTTCCATTTTTTCGCTGACCACAACGGATTCAATCTGTTTGACGCGATTGAGAGGAATCTCCCGTTGTCGCTGCAACTGAGAATCGTAAATCTTCAGCCGCTTGTCACGCGTCATATAGATTTTCCCCACAATGATTTCCCCGCTCGAAAGCTCGATGTAACCGGGAACGGCGTCTTCGCGTTCCGTCGTTCTTGGACCAAACGGGTTGATGGCGGGGGGCTCCTCCGCAGAGAGGATATGGACAACGACGCACAGGAAAATGAGCCCTCCAAAACCAAAAATGGGAATACCGAAATTTCGTAAGTCCGAGCTTTTCCCCATTGTGTCACCTCGTCCGACGCATTCGGTCCTGGACAAGACCTGAACTTGCACCCAAGTGATTCACATCACCATGGAAGCCCAAATGCCTATCTGTGGCCTTGCGATTCTTGAGCCACCACGCATCCAATTTCTCATTGTGGTCAAAAAATTGGGCCGTCGCTACCTCCGCGCTCCGACCCTTCCGGCCATGTTGGAAAGTGACAGTTCCCAGCCGGCGTTCCGTCCCACAACGATTAGCAATCTGGGCTTCGTTTGTCCTGCCCAAAGCTGAGCTAAAGGCAACCAACTGTTCGGGGAGTTCTGTCTCGTGAGGGGGGTTTTTGCGGATGCACCCGAAATCCAGACCGCCGGGTGACAGAGGACCGCTCCCGAGCTCCGTCATTAATACCAAAGTCGGACGCAGAACCTGCCTCCCAGAACGTCGGCCACTGCCGCTCTGCCGGAGCCCATTCGTTTTCCGAATCCCTGTTGGGCGAAAATTCGGGCTTGACGAAAGTCACGAAGTTTCTTGACAAAACTCGTGAAATATCTCGCCAGGGGGGATTCATGAATCGCCCCACACCGCTTTGAGCACGCCTAAACAGGTCCCGGCGCAGCTGTCCGCTAACTGCCTCCACGTTCATGTACCATTGCTGAGTTGCAATCCGGAAGGGGCAATTCATTACCGCCGCAATGTAATTCCTGCGCCGTCATCCACCCCCACAAGTGGGTGAATTTCAGGTGCTTCCCCACGTTGACGTCGTAATCGGAATGCCGTAACATACGAATTTCACGCGCTGAGAGCCCAGCCGCGCCGAAGCGGAGGCAGGAAAGCCTGTACTGCGCGGCTCTCAGCGGTGCAGGGGTCGGAGTGCCAACCAGAATCGACGCGATTTGGCCCCTCAATAGTAGGGTAGCCTACTGTGATAGGTGGGCTTTTCAATGCCGCTCAGCATCTGAGTGGTGTCAACGGGTCTGGAAGAATTCGTTTTTGAAGGAACGGAACGTCGAGATGGCTGTCCCAAAAAGACGACAAAGCAACGCGCGTACTGGATCGCGGCGGGCGCACGATCATTTGATCGTTCCCCCGCCCACCTACTGTCCCCAGTGCAATGCCCCGGTTCCATCGCACGTCATGTGCCCCCGGTGCGGGCATTACATGGGGCGGACACTGACGGATATGGAGGAGCTCGAACGGCTGAAAAAGCAGCGCCAGGCACGTAGGGGCAAATCCTGACGAGGTCGAGTGAGGCAACCTTGAGCAGAATTGCATTTTTGTTTCCAGGTCAGGGCGCGCAATTTGTAGGGATGGGCCGACGGTTGTATGAGACCCTCCCTGCAGCAAAACAGCTCTATGATCGCGCAAGCCAAATTCTTGGCTACGACCTCGCCAAGCTTTGCTTTGAAGGGCCGTCAGAAGATCTCGACTCGACGGTCATCAGCCAACCGGCGATCTTCGTGACAAGCTTGGCCGCCCTCGAATCGCTGCGTGCTGATTCCCCCGATGTTGTGCTCTCCTGCGAAGCGACGGCCGGATTGAGCCTCGGGGAATACACGGCCCTGGTATTCGCGGGGGTCATTGATTTTGAGGACGGCGTGTGGCTCGTGCAGAAGCGCGGAGAAGCCATGCAGGAGGCTTCCGATGCCACCCCCGGCGGGATGGTAAGTATTCTGGGGTTGGAAAGATCCGAGGTGGAACGACTTTGCGAGGCGGCGCGGCAAGGTGAAATCCTACAGATTGCCAATCTGCTGTGTCCCGGAAACATTGTCGTTTCTGGAATGTTGAAGGCGTGTGAACGGGCGGCGGAGCTGGCCTCGCAATTTGGCGCCATCAAGGCGGTCCCGCTCGCCGTTGCGGGGGCTTTCCACACACCCATCATGCGGCCGGCGGATGAACGTCTGGCCGAGGCCCTCGAACGAATTACTCTCCGCAGGCCGAGAATCCCCGTGATTTCGAACGTCGATGCGCGACCGCACGACGATCCCGAAGAGATTCGCCAATTGCTAATTCGACAGGTGGTTCAGCCCGTGCTCTGGGAGGACTCCATGCGATACCTTCTCGCCGAGGGATTCGACACTTTCTACGAGGTAGGTCCTGGGCGAGTCCTGCGCGGGCTACTGCGCCGAATCGACCGAAACGCCACGTGCCAGAATGTGGAAGTCTAGGCGAGTCGGATATCCCGGACGACAGGTAGGAAATGGTCGCTGACGGTGCAGCAACAGTGCGAGTTTAATCAATCTAACCAGCGCGGGGAAGCGGTATGAGCGACGCTCAGACACGAAGGATCCAGGTGGATTTGTCGGGCAAGGTAGCATGTGTTACAGGTGCGGGTCGGGGCATCGGCAGAGCCATTGCCGTTACTTTGGGGCAGGCGGGTGCGAGCGTTGCTTGCGTGGACGTGAACCTGGAAATGGCGCAGGAAACTGCGGCAACGATTCGCAGTTTTGGAAAGGGCCAGGCGGAGGCCTTCCCGTGCGACGTGACCGATAGTAACCAGGTCAACGCGACGGTTGAATCCATTGTGGAGAAGTTTGGGGGGCTCCACATTCTGGTCAACAATGCGGGAATCACCCGAGATGGTTTGTTGCTCCGCATGAAAGACGAACAATGGGATGCCGTGATCGCGGTGAATCTGCGGGGCACGTTCCTATTCACTCGGGCGGCGGCTCGCTACCTCATTCGCGCAGGTGGGGCACGAGTTATTAATATCGCCAGTATTTCAGGGTTGATGGGCAATCCCGGTCAAGCGAACTACTCAGCTTCCAAAGCGGGGGTCATCGGGTTCACAAGAACGGTGGCTAAAGAGCTGGCCTCCCGACAGGTCACGGTGAACGCCATCGCGCCGGGCTTCATCGCTACCGAGATGGCCCACGCGCTTGGGGAGCAGGCTTTGGAGGAGATCAAGAAACGCACCCCGCTTGGTAGGCTCGGTGATCCCCAAGACGTGGCGGATCTTGCACTATTTTTGGCAAGCGACTCTGCGGCGTTTATCACGGGGACGGTCATTCGGGTGGACGGTGGATTGGCGGAATAGGCTGCGGACGCGAGTTTGGCGGGGATGTGAAACGACATGCTTCTTTGGCTCGGTCGCACTGTGAAGAGCACACCTTTATGGGCAATCTCCGGAGAGACGGGGGCTGGCGGAAGGAGCCAAAGGATGAGGCAGTACCGTCCGATTTCTTTTGAGATGGCGGCGAAGTCGATATGGACATCGCTGATAAAAATCGGTAACGTATTAGGATTGCGTAGTCCAGGTAAAGCTTCAATGTCGGTGGATATTTCCGTGTGGCGGTGTGTGGGACACTGCCGCCGAAGTAACATTTAACGAGACAATATTGGGTAACAAAGGAGGATGACCGCCGTGGCCTCGATTGAAGAACGTGTCATCAATATTGTTGCTGAGAGTTTAGCTACCGACAAAGAGAAGATCACCCGATCATCCCATTTCGTCAACGATCTCGGGGCTGATTCGCTCGACTTGGCAGAGCTTGTGATGGCTTTGGAAGACGAGTTTGATATTTCCATTCCCGAAGAGGTCGCTTCGGAGATTCAGACTGTCGGCCAGGCCATCGATCACATTAAAGCGGCGGTGGAAGGAGAAGGCACCACGGCAACCGCGGATGAGAATGCATGAAAAGACGGGTCGTTATTACGGGAATGGGAGTTGTCACCCCGCTGAGCTGCCAGGTCGACGATCTGTTCGACCGGCTCTGCCGGGGTGAGAGTGGCATTCGGTTGATCCAGGGGTTTGATACTTCCATCTTTCGAGTCAAATTCGGCGGGGAAATACGGGACTGGAACCCCGTCGGATATCTGGACCCCAAAGAGGCGAAAAGGATTGACCGATTTGCCCAGTACGCGCTTGTCGCGGCAATGGATGCCGTTCGTCAGGCTGGGCTCGATTTTTCTCGCGAGGACCCCTACCGATGTGCCGCCATCATCGGCTCGGGAGTTGGGGGGTTGGGAGAAATTGAAATGCAGCACCGTCGGCTCCTGGAAAAGGGGCCGGAACGGGTTTCGGCATTCACGATCCCGAAGATGATGCTGAACGCGGCCAGCGGTTGTGTGTCGATCCAGTTCGGCATTAAAGGGCCCAGCTACGGCGTCGTCACTGCCTGTGCAAGTGCTTCCAGTGCGGTGGTGGAAGCCGCCAAAGAGATCCAGGATGGACGCGTTGACGTCGCGATCACGGGAGGCACGGAGGCAGCCGTCACCCCGCTCGGGATTGCTGGCTTCAGTGCGATGAAGGCCCTTTCTGAACGTAACGATGCCCCCGAAAAAGCCAGTCGGCCGTTCGATCGCGATCGGGATGGGTTTGTGCTGAGCGAAGGCGCGGGCATCGTCATCCTCGAAGATCTGGAGCACGCTCGTAAACGGGGAGCACCGATTCTGGCCGAGCTCCTCGGGTATGGTGTGAGCTCCGATGCGGGCCACATCACCCAGCCGGATGATAACGGTACTGGGGCAGCCAGGGCGATGGCCGATGCCCTCCAAAACGCGGGTCTAAATCCGGAGGATATTGGCTACATCAATGCCCATGGGACAAGCACTCCGCTGGGCGACCGTGCGGAAACCGTGGCGATCAAGGCCGTGTTTGGCGATTACGCCAAACGGGTCAGCGTGTCGAGCACCAAAAGTCAGCTGGGGCATTTACTGGGTGCCAGCGGTGGCGTGGAGCTGGTGATCTCCGTGCTGGCGGTTCGCCGTGGCGTTATCCCACCGACGATCAATTACGAAACCCCGGATCCCGAGTGCGACCTGGACTACACACCCAATGTTGCGCGGGAGCGAAAGATCAGCGCGGCAATGTCCAACAGCTTTGGATTCGGCGGGCACAATGTGTCGCTCATCGTGGGAGCACTCCGAAACGGCGATTAGGCCGGTTCTACAGTCTTCCTTAACCCAGGCCAAGCCAGGGGCAGTCAAACGGTTTTAAGAAGTCAGCGAGGCCGGTGACCATCACCGGCCTCGGTTTCTTATCAGATTCTTATCAGAAGCAATTCACACAGACCCTCTGGCGTTAGGGGCATCGACAAGGTGGGCTGGAGAATTCGAAACGCGATCCCAAACGAACGTGAGCAAAAACATGGGTGGGCTTTCTGGAGGAAATACCCCTAGGTATGGTTCACTTCTGACCGACCGCCGGCGTGTTGATCGAGGCCTGAATCTCTTCCAATCCACGCCCGAGCTTTCTCCGGCTGCCGCCCTGGGGACCGGCGAGCCTTTTCCATTGCCCAGCATCCGGACTTGCCCGGAGAACTTCGCCAATTTTTTGTCGGTAGTCCCCACCGTCTGGTGATGTCCCCAGGCTGTCAACGGCGTCTGCCACCCCCAAAAGGACGGCCTGGCGTACTCCCTCACGAATCCAAGCGAAGAAATTCATGGACTCAACCTCCTTGTTCCTGTGGGTCTATTGCCAATGGCCAATCGAATGTCCCTGTTCGTGTTTTTCACTACGCAGGGTTCGCGCAATGAGGAATGTAGCAATTTCTCGCATCCATCGCCAGCGTGATTTTGGCAGAACTGATGAGGGTGCGTATTCCCCGCGGAGAGGGAAAAAAAGACACTGGATCGGGGCGGTGGCAGCCGAACCACGTAAAGCCCACCGGGACACCCCGTCGAAAAAATGCCCACGTTACCTCGACGCCCTGCCATGTGCCGGCCCCTCGAGGAAATCTCGGGCCACTCCAATACCTCCCTACTGGTTAGGAGCTACCTCTCAGGAAGGAGTGGCTTCTGGGGCGGGACCAATTTTCTCATTTCCCGTCCGATCCGCCGCTCGGCAAGCTGAAGTTGCCCGCGAGGGTTAATGATCAGTTTTCCGGTGAGTACCGCATATTGTATACCGTACACGAGGGCGACCAGGATGGAAACGAAGAATGCGATTCTGCCCAGCGGACTGACTCCCCAAAGCCAATCAAGGGCGAAGATGGCCGCGGCAGCCCCAATCGCTGTTAAAACGACTGCCGCCTTACTGCGCTGGGCCTGGTGGAGCTTTGCCCGGGCGTACCGATCGATCGCCGCTTGAGAGGCCAGATTCGCCAACTCTCTCATTGCGGCGAAATTGAGGTTCTTTTCTGGGGCCACCGCTCGCCTTCTCGCCCCACGGGGCCGACTCAACGGATTCGGTGCAGGAGGCCGCCGGGTCTTCGTGGGTGACATCTCCCGAGCGGTCACCGCTTGCGGGCTCGGTTCTGGCCCTTCCATGTCCGCATTCTCAGACTCACCTCTCCCCGAAGCCAGGCGAAGTCGGGAAAGGAGTTCCCGCATATACTCGCGAACGGCCCGTTCGTGGTCGCCAGATTCGGAGTGGCCATCTGAGCTGGGCGAGGCTTCGCCGTTGCAACCAGCGCCGTCCTCGGACTCTTTGGCAACCGATTGATCGAGCTCCTGGGGTGTATCTGCCTCCTGGCCGCCCGGTGTGCACGGGGAAATCTGTACTCCATCCTCCCCATAGTGGGAGTATCGTCGGACGCCTTCCTCCACTGCGGCTTCATCCGGCGAGTTGATTGCGACACACGATTCTAGGCTTGGCGGTGCTTCGTCTTTTTGATCCTCTCCTGGACCGCACTCGAGGGGTATCTGCATTCGGAATAATTCCAGCGTACCATCCGGCCTGCCAGTACTTTCCGGGTACCCTGGCAAATCCTTTCCACCAATTTTTGCGTCCAAATGTATCGGACCCGGCTGTTCCTCCACGATTGCGGCACGGGCCACCGTTTCCTGGCCAATCTGAGGTTCTTCGATGGCTGCTTGCACCGCGTCACTGGATTCGCCAATGCACGGCGATTCCACAGGCGACATCTCACCCCGTTCCTCCACGCCTTCCTCGGCAATGTTGAGGCTCCGACCTGTCGAAGATCGCGACTCCGTGGACAACCGAATCCATTCCTGCAACCTCTCCACCAAATGAGCCAAGCGGTCCCCGGACAGCCGCACAGAGGAAAGGCTCTCGGCAAACCGGTCAGTCAGCGATTCCAGTCGACCAAGCGATTCCTCGATGGCTGTCAAATTGGCAGTCTGCGTTAAACTAGGATCATCACACGCGACCGAGTTAACGGCGTTCCATTCTGGGAGACAATAATGCCATTCCGCGAACCCGCACGGATTCCAGACCGTTTCGGTGATGAAGCCGGGTACTGAGCTCCCGTTTTGACCAGGATTATTCGTCAATATTGGCCAGCCAACGGTTTGGCTGATTTCGTCGCTCGCAGCCTGGCTGGCGTTTTTTCCCGTGTGCGCATCGGCCACCAGCGCCGCCTGGGATTGGAATTGGGTATCAACACCAAGCGGGCGTGACGTTGGCTCGCCTCGGTGCGAAACTGCCTCACCGAAAGATTGGCCAAGAGTAGCGTTGCAATTTAGGCCATTCTGTCCCCGGGCGAACCGCAATTTGACCGGACCGATCGCGAGAATGTCGCCGGGGTTGAGCACGCCCCTCTCTGCCGCCTGACCGTTATGCTCGAAGTGCCCGTTTAGGGCATGGAAGATGGTCCTTTCCCGCCCGCGAATGATCAGGCAGTGGTAGGGCGCCACCCCTCGGGCGACCAAACGCAGGGTACACCGCTGCGAGGATCCCACAAGAATTCGCGAGGATTGCAATGCGAGACGCCGTCCGTTATGGGTGGAGCCTTCGATTGTGAAAACGGTTTCCGGCGTTGTTTCGACGTCCCCAGGGCTCTGCACTCTCGACGGGATGATCTCTGCAGTGATCATTTTTCGCCTCGTGGAGCATTGTACTACACCACTAAGTGGGGTTTTGTGTACATCTTCGTTGGTATTCACTTTGGTGGCGGGCGGGATATCATTTCATGGCCTGATCCAAAAGGCTCGCCGCCGGATGGGCATGACTAAGGCTTTGAGCGGTTACCGGTGACTTGTCTGGCCGCGCTTTTTCAGCGAACCAAACGGATTCGAGCTGCGTCCAAAATGACCGACTTGACTCGGCCGGTATGCAGCGGGGTTCTAGTGTGATCTAGGCTGTCGAAAGCGGGCTGTCAAATAGTTCGCCGTTGGGGTGGCTAGAACTGGGGAAATATCTTGGATATATTTTTTGGTTTTGTCGATTATCCGATAGCGCTTGGCGGGCAAGCGGGCTGGAGCGTACAAAACGACGGGCGCCAGGGCGACATTGCCGTATTTGGCACGCCATTTGCTATGAGAATTGGCGGTCGTCCAAATCGGCGTGCAATGTCGGCCGACGGCTTAACGAACTGATTTGGCAGGAGAAAGAGCGACTTGGTGCCCAAAGCACCAGCGCTCCAAACCGTTAGGACTTGTGAACGGTTCGGCCCTGTTTTCGTACTATACTTGGTAAGCCCGCCGCAGAAAACGCACTCGGTTGGGCTATCGCATATCCGGCCGTGCAGGCAAAGTATGCACGGGACCAAAAAACAACAACTCCGGGCAACGAAACCAACTCGACCGGAAACATTAAGACAAGGGTATCGAGAAAAGATTGCGGAACTTTAACCAGTTAACGATTGTCAGCATGCGGGAGGGCGGTCGTTGCGAAATTACCAGGGAGAACGGATGGAAACACACCTATCACAGCAAAACGAGGAAGCACGAGGTACAAAAGCTATGAACAGGCGACAAGCGATTCTCAACATGCGACAGATTCTGCTGAAGAGGCGGGATGCCTTGCGTCGGGCCCTTGCCGGGGACCTCAGCTTGTTGCGGGAACTCCGCACTGAGGCGGGTGGGGACATTGCCGACTTCGCTCTCGATTCGGTGCAGGATGAGATTTCCTCACAATTAGCGGAAATTGAAAGCCGCGAGCTTGCCCGAATCGAAAAGGCCCTTCAGCGGATGGACGAGGGGCTGTACGGCATTTGCGAGTACTGCGGATGCTCCATCCCCATGGCACGGCTCAAAGTCCTGCCTTATGCCACATTGTGCGTGAAATGCCAGCGCGAGGCGGAGCTTGAGGGAGAGGTCCAGGAGCGCCGCGAAGTGGACTGGAGCAGGATTCTCGATACAAACGGCTCAGACAACGATATCACAATCAACGATATCGAACTGGATGTGCCGTGATACGGGGATCCTCGCGATGCGGTCTCTCCAAGCGCAACCTCGTCGGAGCGTTGGAGTTTCACCCGGCAGCTTGGAGTCCGCGCGGGTAGGGCAATCCGCACGCGAGGGCTTGACCCAATAGCTTCATCTTCCGTCTCGGAACAAGCGCCAGAATCTGGCGCTTATTTTTTTGCGCCGCATGACCGTCGATGGTACACCAATAGGCGGGACAATAAAATTCCAACATTCTGTTCTCGGGCGTCGGTTTTTCCAGACCGGCTTGGCTCGATGAGCGGCCCTGTTTAGAGAAAAAATCTTTTGAAGGCTATCAAGCCCCCAAGGACTAAACTAGGGAAAACTGAGAAGTAAGGTACGCAAATGAAGCTCGGGTTTGGCTTGTACCGTCACCAACTCACGACGGAAAACTTTCGTTTTGCCCGGCAATGTGGAGCGCAGTGGTTGGTGGTGCATCTCGTGGACTATTTTCGTGGACATAGGGCTACCGACAATCAGCCGGTAGGCGAGGATGCGTGGGGATGGGCAGGCGATCCCGATGACCCCGTCTGGTCGGAAGAGTTCCTGGCTCAGTTGCAGGAACAGGCCGAAAAAGAAGGGCTGAGGATCTGGGCCATCGAAAATTTTGACCCCAGCATGTGGTACGACATTCTGCTGGATGGCCCCCGGAAAGAAGAGCAAATGCAGTTTTTGCAGGAGGTTATTCGGCGGCTCGGCCGGGCTGGGATTGCGGTGATGGGGTACAACTTCTCAATCGCGGGTGTAGTCGGACGCAAGACGGGGCCACTTGCCCGAGGTCAAGCCGAAACCGTGTTTGTGGATGGTCCCGACGAGCGGCCTATTCCCGATGGGATGGTCTGGAACATGTGGTACCGGGAGCGCGGTTCCGGCCACATCCCGTTTTTTCCTCATGATGAATTGTGGCGGCGGCTGAAATGGTTCCTCGACCGCCTTATTCCCGTCGCCGAAGAAGCCGGTGTCAAACTCGCCGCCCATCCTGACGACCCTCCGTTTCCTGTTCTCCGTCAAACGCCGCGACTGATTTATGAACCCTGGATGTTCCAGAAGCTCATAGACCTCCATCCGAGTTCCGCCAACGCTCTCGAATTCTGCGTCGGAACAACGGCCGAAATGCAGGGAGACGGCGATCTGTATGATGTTCTCGACTCATGCAGCCGGCAAGGCAGGATTGCGTACATCCATCTTCGCAATGTGAAGGGCAAGATTCCCAGTTATCAGGAGACGTTCCTGGACGAGGGGGACGTCGAGGTTCGCAAGGTCCTCCAGATTCTCCAGAAGAATAATTTTGACGGTGTCATCATTCCTGACCATACGCCTCTTCTTTCCTGCGCCGCGCCCTGGCATGCGGGGATGGCCTATGCAATGGGATACATCCGGGCGATGCTTCAATCTTTGGAATGATTCGGTTCGCCTCGACCGATCACCGCCCGACCAGGTGCCGAGCCCGAGACAAAGGTCGGTTTTCTGCAACCGCCGTATGCCCAAAGAATGTCACCATCTGGGCTGGACAGTGTCGAGTCCAGCTTCCAAAGATCAGAGGAGATAACAACGCTTAAGCTCAGTGAGGACTTCCGCGACCGGTTTGAAACGCCGGGTCACGTCCAGCAATCCCGAATGGGGAAACTCATGCGGTTGAAAATCTGCCCAGTTTGACCACAAAAACCCCCTGACGAACGGTTTGGCCAAAGCCATCAGGAAATAGCTCCTTGCCCATCGTGCGTGCTCCTCCGGCGTCCACTCGCAGTGGACAGGACGGGTTCTGCCAGTGGCCAGCGGATCAGGACTGGTCTGACTTGGAGCAGAAAAACGGACATAGATGGGCAATCCCATTTGCCCCCAGTACTCGAGCTGGCGGTGCCATTCGAAAACATCCCGCAGGTACGAACCACCAGGAACGTAGCCCAGATCAACTTCCAGGACTAAAGCATCCAGACCGACTCTGGCCCGGATGAGGGCATCTACAACAAACGGCGCCGGATACTGACATTCTCGCATCCGCAAATCCTCGAGCCACGGCTGCCGAACGCTCAAAGCGATCACGGCCCCGGGGTCCAGGTCCCGCGCCATCTGAATGGCACCGGCCACGAAGGCTGCCAATTTGTCTTCTGGCAGAGGAAAAGGCGTTGCCACATTCAGCGGTCCGGCCACTTCCCAAAAATCCACCCGACCGCGGTAACGCCTCACGGTTGCCTCAACAAACGAAAACGCACTTTGCTGAATGAGGGACCAGGGCTGCTCGAGGTCGATCCAGGTAGGCACTCCCTGGGGACGGAGATCGAGTAGTGGGCCCAAACCGCGATACATTCCCGTTTCTCGACACCAGAGTAACCACCGATCCGGCCAATCAAAAGAAAACTGCCGCGGACCGGTCGCACCGGCCTTCCATGGGAACGCTGCGACCGCCGCGTTCGCGAACTCCATTAGCCGCTGCGTTGCCGATGAGTCGGGAAGAACATCGCTCACTGTGATCCCAAGCCAAAACGGAATCTTGCCCCGAGAAAGCACCCTCCGAACAGAAATGGCTTGGGCGATGTAACGCTGACAGAGCTCTGACGAGGCTTCCAGAGCCAAGTGAAGTCCATCCCAGGCCAGCTTTGACGCCGAGTGTTCCCTGGACCGCTTCGTGATCGCCTGAGCGAGCAGCGCTGTGGCCTGATTGACTTGCTCCACGACTGGGCTCGGCACATCAAGTCCCAGGAGTTGCCATTCTTCCATCTGATTGCGGAGATGGCCTACCCGCCCCCTCGTCAGCTCGACTGCCAAATCGTACGGAGAATATCGTTCCGCCAGAGTTCCCGTGGGCAGTGCCAGCCGTGCGTGTTCGGACACCTTAACCGGGATTATAAGGGTCCCCGACTGTTCCCCATCACGCCATATCCTGAGGATACCACCGTCAAATTCCCCCCGAGTAAGCCAGGGCACACGGTCCAAGCCCGCGAAATAGGCACACTGCACGATTTCCGGTGACAAACCCAGCACGTCATCAGCATGAAACTCTAGCATTCCCATAAAACATGTGAGGATTCATCAGCACCGCGCACCCTGACCCGTCCAAATCCTGAACCTTTTCTGTAAGTGTACCACTTTTTGCAGTGCACACGTGCCGGTATTTTGCTCTCCTCGCGCTCCAAGACGTGCGATTTTGCAGCTCTTCTGGCGGGCCCCCACGGGGCTTCGTTTTTCACAATCGCCTCAAAAGCGAGCCACTCCGTGTGGCGAGAGGCGTCGAACCATCTGCCAAGCCAACGCAGGTATGAAACGCCAATCGGCGGCCATTCTTCAGTGTGCAAACCAGCACGAAGCAGGCCGCGTGTGTTCGGGAAGATATCCGCCGACAGTTGAAACCCTAGCGGCATCCGGGTTGTCCGTGGGTTTTCTGGATCTCACAATTCATACAGACTCCATTCTCCGCGAAGCCCTCACTCACCGTGATCTGGAAGAGCCGTGAAACCCAAACCGCTCACCATTTATTGTCCCAGCGGTCATCGATTCCTCGCGCCCTCGGCGTTTGCTGGAAATGAGGTGAAATGCCCGTACTGCGGGCTTCCAACCATCGTTCCACAACCCGGCGACGCCGCACCGGACGAATCGACTTCGATGTCCCACATCCCACCGAAAACGCTTGCCTCGCCGAGAAGGCCCAGTTCTCAACCGCCGCCTGGACCAACTTCGAAGGCCCGGCCACACGCTCAGGAACTAACCCCGCCGGACAAAACGGGAGCGCGGGAACCTGATCCTCCCGAACTCATTGCAAGGCGCAGCGGGGGGTCGCGGGCCGACTCTGCGCTCCCCGAGCGCCATTCGATACCCGAGAAAAGCCCAGCCGACTCGACCGAGCAACCGCCTGCCTCCCAGGCCAATGCTTTGCCCCCTCTTGTCGAGACGTCCGCAGCGGCAGGTCGTAGCGATGGGGCAAAGAGGGATTCTCGCCAGGCTAAACGGGAAACAACCCAGGAGAGAACAGCTTCATCTTGGCCCCTGCCACACGCCACGCCGGAACTCCTGGCCTGGTGGCAACGGATTGCCCACGTGCAGCGGGAAGGTCTGGTCTTGGCCGTGGGTTGTGTCCTGGCGTCTTCAATTCTGACCACAATGGGCGGCATTATCGCCCTCGCAGCAGGATTTCCCTTTTGGGGCTGGTCCCTTCTCGCCCTGACTGTTCTCTGCATGGGGACGGTGTACGTGCTCGTCGCGCTGCCCGATTGGACCACCACGAGGAATACCGGTCTGTTCTTTGGGGTACTCGCATTTCTTTGCGCGCTGGGTACGGGGCTTGTCGCGTTCGCACCTCCGGAGCACCTTCAGTCGTGGCAACTTGCCCCTGTTCACAACCAGGCCCTTCGCTGGATCGCGTCTCTCACGCTGGTGTATATGGCTATTACATTCGTCCTTCTTCGCGTTGCCGAGAATCAGCGCCGTAAAGCCACCGCGTTTCTTCACGTCACCCGACGAGGCTTCGAACGCCGCAAAAGAATCGCCCAGATCGACCCAAGGGCGCATCGAAGCGGAAACGCTGAACCCGCGTCATCGACTTCGCTGCCCCAACCGGATCCACAGAGGTGAGACGCCGGGGCTGCATGAATCTCAGGTCACCCCGCCCCGGGAATCACATTTTGTCCCGTGTGGTCCTTCCTTACTCCAATCGAAGGGACACCAATCCGAAGCCGGGTACCGTCACCGGTCCCCTGAGGGGAGCGCCAGGTCGTTCCGACAAATCTGTCAACCACACCCTGCTCAGTTTCTTTTCGTCCAATTTGACTGCTGCCTCCGCGGGAGCCTGTTGCGGGTTGAAAAGCCGCAGAATTATTCCCCGTCCATCGCGACTCGGTTTGCACTCCACAGGAAGCACTGACTCCGAGTCAACCGTGACCGGCGATGGTAATTCCGCAGGCGTTCTGCTGTCCACCAGGAGAGCGATCAATGGCCGTGTTGTTTCGATCCCGAATCGGGTGGCCATCACGGGATCGTATCCTCCCCGATGTGGCAAAATGAAGTATGTGAACAGCGTGGGTCCTTCCTGGTCCGCTTTATAGTTGGTTTCCCAGTAGTTATTCATCACGTACGAAAGAATCGTCTGCGTGGGCTCGATCTTCGTCAGCCAACCCTCAGGACTGAAAGGCTGTGGTACATCTGTTCGAATCGTTCCGAGCTCCACCAGCGGCGCATCCCATGCGCCCCATAACACGCCGAATTGATCATTGCTCACGTCGATCCACCGCTGCACGGTAAAGTAGTTCTTGCATGCACCGGGAAGCTGATCGGCTTCGGGCCGGATGATTGCCCACGCGAGTTCCATTCTTATCTGTCCATCCGGGACATCGAACGGAAAGGCTATGTGAACGCCTTCCGCCGAGCGAACCTTTTCCTTGTCCAAAATCATGTCAACTTTGATCTGAGCCTTGACGTCGCTTAACTCGTAGATCCATTTCACAGTTCGACATCCCGGAGCCCGACTTTCCACGGCCCAGCGTCGCACGAGCGGCCCCTGTTCAAGCCTTGTCACCGTGCAGGCTCCGGTGATTCGCTGGACCTTGTCCGGATCCCGGCCAGGTACGTAAAGGTATTCGGCAAGGCCCCAGCCTTTGGTTTTATCGACGAGATCGTGGTTCAACTGCTTGTCGACCAATCGCCGCAGCGCGCCGGTTTGCGGCTCGACTTCAAGGGTGTAGCGTGGCGTTTCTATCGCTGTACCACTCTCCGGCACTCCATTCTCGGAATCGCGCGGTACATTCCCCTGCCCGCCAAAAACAAGCCTGAAGCGTCGTCCCCCAAAGGCTGGCACATCCTGTGCCCAGAATATAACACGACCGTCACTTAACCTTTGCCACGGCACCGCTGCACCCTGACCGTCCTGGATCGACATGAGCGACCCCACCTGGGCGTCCAGCGTGACCAGGTCGCTCCGCACCCAACCCGTGGGGTTGAGTACCATGACAAACCGATCGGCAGCCTCGTTTCCTTGTTCCGAGACCAATCCCTCCAGCGACCGGGCAAGCAGTTCCCGGGATTGCCGATCTGCCTCGAGAGCAAAGCTCTGCTTGATTTGCCACTGACTCTTTGCAAATTCACTGTCTGGCTCGGTTATGCTGTTATGAGCTCCCCAGGTATGTTCATCGTAGAGGACCACGTTGCGCCAAGCCTGGTAAAAAAGCTCGTCGGGATAGTCGCCAGGACGAAGCATGGCCCACAGCGTCTCGGCCGAGGACAGCCGGTCGGCAGCTCGTCGGACCAATCCCGTCTCTCTCGCTGAGGACGCCGCACCATCTTCCCAGTAGGGGGTAAAGTCACCAGCAACTTCCGGTAACTTATCGCCGTAACGCCTTTCAAACTCCCTCATCATCTCGGAGCATGTTGCGATGACCAATCGCGGATACGCATATTTTTCATTCCATTCTTTGACGAAATCGCTGATGCCCACGTCGGGTGCCGCATTGTCGCCCAAGCAATGGCGAAGTTGTACCATCTCGAAGGGATACTGACTCTCCTGCAACTCCCGCAAATATGCAAACAATTCGGCTTTTCCTCGAAAGCCGCGCCAGTATCCGCGGCGGGGAATCCAGCACAGCACGCGTTCCTGACCACTGGGTGATTTCCACCAGAACGCCTCGTCGCCCCAAACTCGCAGAGTATGGCCAATCCGATGTCCCCCGTTAGGCCCGATGGAAAAGTATCGCACACCTGCCTGCGCAAGCGCCGTTACAATGCCCCAGGTGTATCCCGGGACATCGCTGATCATGGCTGAGTCAATCGGCACGCCCATTTGTTCCTTCAGCCGCTGCGAGTAATCGAGGAGACGAAGCAGCTCCTCAGGACGGCACAGCGCTGTTAGTTCATTGCCGTACAGGGCCTGAAGCCCGATGACTCCTTTTCGCACCCCTTCTACGAACGCCGCTCTTTTCTCCGGCGAGGATTTTCGCAGATAACTATCCACAGCCCAGAGGACTTCCACGTTCCACTTGAATTGCGCCTCGGGAGGATAATCAGCGGTTTTCGCAGCCGTTTCCAAGGCCTGTTCGTAAAAGTGCCAGTGATTCTCCTCGATCTTCGTCTGAATATCCGTATATCCAATATCCACGTGAGAATGTGGCAAAAGATAGACGACCCACTCCCGGACAGGGTCCAGCGTAAGCTTGGTTTCAAGAATCACCTTATCGGATGTACGAACGACGAGATTCACGTCCTTTCGTTCGGTCACCCGTGGTACGGGGACGATAACCTCTTGCGTTCCATCATTAACGCTTCCCGACCAGCATGGTGTTCCCCCGCAAATAACCTCGACCGATTCAGGCCCACCCGCCCGAATGACCACCATCTCTATCACCTGCCGGAGTTCACCGTGGGCTTTCACCAAGGCGGGCACAGCTTGAACGGACCTGACCGCCGTGACGTCGCCAAGGGGTGCCATCCGAACGCCCGCCGGCGCCAAAAACATCACGGCGTCATAAAGCATCCAACTCCCGTCCTGAGTACTTATCGAGATTACGTTGGTACCAGTCCGAAGCGCACCGGCAGGAATAGTAGCCCGCACTTCACAAGGTTTCGCCTCTTTCAGATCGCCCATAATCGTTGCGTCGGGCCCGCCTGGCGGAAGTGTTTCCTGCAAAACAATTTTGCCATTCGCGCTGATGGCAACCCTGGGAGGCGAACGGTAGTGAGTATTTGCCAGATAAAGGACGAGTTCGCAGTCTCCAGAGGGTGGGCTTTCCAGGCCGAAAAGAACCGTCGCCGTGTGAGGTCGCCCACCTGCCCACACGTCGGCCGGGCCTGGCTGGACGTACGGCCAGTCTCGGGCTGGATCCGACACACCAACCAGAAAAATGGGATCTTCCCGGTACTGACTGAAAGCGTTCGGGGCCAGGGCAAACCCCTCGGTCTTTCCATCCTTCTGACCGATCTGCCAGAGGACTGTACGGGTGTCGCTGCTTTCCCCACCGAAGCACCGCGAGCACAACCTCGGCCCCGGGTTCAGTAAAGCACAACTCACAAGCGCGAAGATAACAGAACGAAGTCGCATCGGTCACCTCCCAGCAGCATCGTTTATTTCGAAAAAGCTGTCCTTATCTTTTGCGGGCCAAACTCAGGACCACGGATCGGCGGCGCGCCATCAATTCCACCCGGTAAATGCCTCCTTCGCGGTGATTAACGCGCCAGATGGCAGGTGCTTGTGGCAATGCTCTTGCTCAAAAACAACTGCCCAACGCTAGCCGATGTGAATCTCCCACAAACGCCACCCATGTACCGGTGGCAAACGCTTCTCCGGCAAGCAAGCTACATCAGCTTCCAACCCCCGTCAAGTATTACCGAGTCTGATTCCTCCTCGCTTTTTGTAACGGATTGGTAAAAGGCTAAAGACGGAGCGTGAGGTAGGAGCAATTCGTGAATTGCCCCTACGTCTGAGCTAGATCCTAACTGAGCAAACGGGACTGGTTGCTGATAGAATCATCCAAATCTCGAAATGTGGGCGCGAAGAGCGGCTCTGAATCTCACTCCCGTGCAAGATCACGTGATGGTCAGCGTCCTATTCATGCGACAGAGGAAAAGTAAGGATGAATCAGTTACCGAGGCCCAGCTTTCGTTTTGCCTCGCCGAGCGTCTCCACAAGCCGTTCCAGGTCGCTGTGTTGATGGTGGAAAGTCACACTCACCCGAAGGCACGCCTCATCGTCAGGTACCGCCGGAGGCCGGATCGCAGGGACAAAAAACCCGCGAGTTTCCAGAAATCGAGCGAGCGACAAAGCTACGTTCGGCTGCCGCACAACAATCGGAATAATCTGACTGGCCGAAAGCCCGATATTCCACCCCTCGCGTTTAAGCGCTTCTCGCAAAAACTCAGCTTTCTGGACGACCAGCGCACGTCGATGCGGCTCCTGTTCAACGACTTTCAGAGCCGCCATTGCAGCATAACACGCAGCACCCGGCAGGGCTGTGGAAAACATGTAGGGCCGGGCCTTTTGCACCAACCACTCAACCAGTGCTGTGCTTCCCACGACAAATCCGCCGACGGAACCGAGGCCCTTGCTGAGCGTCCCCACGCGTACGGGTACCCGTTCCTCAACACCATAAAACTCCACCACGCCACGACCTCTATTGCCAAAAACGCCGGTCGCGTGTGCCTCATCGACCATGAGGATAGCACGATGCCGTTCACATACGTCCACGAGCTGAGGAATGGGAGCCAGATCCCCATCCATGCTGAAAAGCGTATCCGTAACGACAAGCCGTCGCCGATGCCTGTGCGGTTTGGCCAGCAGGTGATCCAGAGTATCCACGTCCGCATGTGGAAACACCCGCAAATCCGCCCGGCTCAGCTTGCAGCCGTCAATGATGCTGGCGTGGTTCTTTCGATCGCAATAAACGGCGTCCCCAGGCCCGACAAGGGCGGCAATCGTCCCCGCATTCGCCGCAAATCCGGTAGGAAATACGAGTGTCGCCTCACAGCCCTCAAACTTTGCCAGGGCCTCCTCCAAAGCAGCGTGGGCTGAGGACCTGCCGCAGACAAGCGCACTTGCCCCGCTTCCCCATCCTTCCTTCTCCAAACCCTCTTTTACCGCTGCAACCAGTCTCGGATCACTCGCCAGTCCCAGGTAGTCATTAGAGCCAAAGTTTACGAGCTCGCGTCCGTCCAGCCAAATAATGCGCCCCTGAGCACTCTGGCGGCATCGCCGTATCCGCCGAAGAGACTGGCAATCCAATTCCTCCAAAGCGTCGGCGAGCCATCCGAGTACATCCACGTTGTGCTGCGCTCGGCCTTCCATGCGTGGTAGTAATGTGAGGAAGGAGAGAATCGCCCTATCGATCCCGAGGCCACTCGTCGGACTTCGGACTTCAACCAGGAGGCCATCCAAACTGCCGCCCGGCCAGCATATGAAAGTGCAGATGCATCACTTCCTGACCGGCATCCCTCCCATTATTGAGCACCACCCGGTACCCCTGACTTAAGCCTAATTGAGTGGCAATCGTTTGCATAGCCAGGAAGCATCGGCCAATCAGCTCGGCATCCTCCTCCTGAAGCGCCTCGATGTTGGGAATCTCTTTTTTTGGGATGACGATAATGTGGACGGGAGCCTGTGGGTTGATGTCCTTAAAAGCAATACAATCGGCGTCCTCGTACACAATGTCGGCCGGAATTTCTCTGTCGATGATTTTTTTGAAAACTGTTTTCGGAGACATCGTGACACCCCCATTGCCCAAATCCTGCTGCGTCTACATACCAGTTCAGTTGTCTACCATCACTTCTGAGAATTGCTGCACAGTTTTCTCAGCTAGCTTGAACGATCCGATTTGGAAAGCTGATTGACGAACCGACCGATGTAAATGCCTTCGTCAATCAGCAGCGTCGGAATGTCATCCCAGACGGGATAGGCAATCTCGTTGTCCTCGCGGATCAACAACGTTTCCACAGGTCGCTCGACTTTTCGTGAGGCCCGATTGACGAGCTCCCCACGCTCGATGGCGGCATTCACCGCATCGACCAAAACTTGCGAGGCCACCCGAAGGCTTTGCTTCGTTTCGGGACAGGCCAAAAGGTTAAGCAATGTCGCGTCCAGCATCGAAGTCTCCACTCACGGTCTCTCCCCGAGTTACCGGTTTACCGTTAGCAACATCACACATTGTACAGAGTTCTTCACCATTCAGGAAATTGACCACCCAGGCATACCACACTTGATCCTAATGAACATTAGGCTGTGAAATCGCACACAGTACCCACGGCACTCCCGATTTCACCAGCCTAACAATTCCTTTTTGTGCCGTGGAATCGGCGGTCTTTTCAGCTTGCAGCTTGTATTAAATGTTGCGCTCATGCCAATCGTGAGAAATAGTGACCTTTGAACGTAAGAACATTCCTCACATGCCGGTTTGCCTCGCCTGCGAGAATGTTCTAAACTTTTCAATTGAAGTTGGATGGATTCCGCTTTTTGTGGCCTGCCGGTTGGTTCTCCATGACCACGCCACAATCCCAACTCCAGCCACAACTAAATGTTCAGGGCCGGGAGCGGCCGGGGAGAATTCTCATCGTGGACGACGACCTGGCCGCCGTCGAGCCGCTCGCTCTCCGTTTGCGGTGGCAGGGATATGAGGTGCTGGCCACCGCTTCCGGTGAAGAAGGCATCGCCCTCGCGCGTGGCTCGCATCCTGACGTCATACTGTTGGATCTTTGCCTGCCGGACTTCAACGGTCTGGAAGTGGCAAGAATTCTCACAGCAGACAACCAAACATCAGACATACCCATTGTATTTCTCAGCGGGCTGGGGGACGACGAGACTTTGGTTCGCGAATGTCGGGCTGCCGGGGGAACCTACTACCTTCGCAAACCCTACGATTGCAATGTCCTTCTCCTTGTGCTTTCCCAAGCGGTGGCCGAGCACCGTCTCTGGCACGACATGTCTGCACCTGAAGAGGATTTCACTTGACCCATCCCCACTTCACTATTGTAGGGGCGATTCATGAATTGCCCCTACACCTTTAAACATACTGGCGGAGATCGGTCCGCGGCGTGGACCATCCGACGTGCGAACATTGAGAGGACGAGCACCTCCCACCGGGCCAGATCTCGCACCCGGTTAGGGCGTTGTCGAAGTCCGCGTCGCTTTCCAGCAAGAGAACAGTGGGGACGACTCAGGGGCCTCACCGATTGACGTGCCACCCCTCGATGATTTACGATTTTTGTTGGGCGCCAGTACCAGCCTGCCCTCAGAACTGGACGATTTAGAATCTCAGCCTGGTGTGCCGGCACTGGGAAAATTCCTGCACGTTTCTCAAAGCGCACGGATCGCCTCAGCAATACAGTCGGGACCGCAGCCAGGTTTCGGGTTGCATCAGCTTCACCCAAGCACGGAGCCAACCACCTTCCAGTTATCGGTGCTTCCGATTATGTGTTTGCCAGTTGCCTGCCTTTCCACGAAAGTTGGCCGGGAACTTGCCAAAAGCACGATAAGTCATTATTGTGGCACGTATTCGGCAGTGTGCCTGGATTGAGTTTTGTCCCCATCTGTGTAGGAGGATCTGCCATGGCGTTTCGCTCAAGTCGTCGGGAATTCCTGCAGACGTCCGCCGTCATTGGTATCGGTTACTGGGTAGCCGGCGGAGTCCGCGCCGAGGAGAGCAAATCCCCCAACGAGAAAATTCAGTTTGCGTGCATTGGCGTGGGTGGCAAAGGCCAGAGTGACTCGGCAGATGCGGGAAACGCGGGTGTGGTCGTCGCAATTTGCGATGTCGATGATAGGACACTCGACGCCGCCGCCAAGCGATTTACCAACGCGAAAAAGTACTATGACTTCCGCAAGCTGTTCGATGAAATGGCCGACAAGATCGACGCGGTCACCGTTAGCACGCCCGACCATACCCACGCGGCGGCTTCTCTGCTGGCGATGCGGCTGGGCAAGCACTGCTTCTGCCAGAAGCCTCTCACCCGTACCATTTACGAAGCCCGACTGATGGGACAAGTGGCTCGGGAAAAGAAAGTGCAAACCCAGATGGGGAATCAGGGCACAGCCAATCCGGCTCTCCGCCGTGCGGCCGCCTTGCTGAAGAAGAACATCCTGGGCACGGTGAAGGAAGTCCATGTGTGGACGAACCGCCCGATCTGGCCGCAAGGCGGCACCCGCGCGCCGGAACAACCCGTTCCTCCGTACCTCCACTGGGAAGAATGGATTGGCCCGGCCAAGTTCCGCCCCTATGCCCCGGGCTACCACCCGTTCTCGTGGCGCGGCTGGTGGGACTTCGGCACCGGTGCACTCGGCGATATGGCGTGCCATACACTCAATATGCCTTACGCCGGTCTGGATTTGCGGGACCCGGTCTCCGTTCAGGCTGAAACCTCCGGCCACAACCGGGACAGCTTCCCCAAGTGGTCGATCATCACGTACGAGTTCGCTGCCAACGACTGGCGGCCGGGCCTGACCCTCAAGTGGTACGACGGTGGAAAGCTACCTCCGAAAGAGCTTTTCAAGGAATTTGATGATCCGTCTGCCCCCACGGCGAGCGGCGCGCTGATCATCGGCGACAAAGGGAAGATGTACGCCCCCGGTGACTATTGCGACCGTTTCGTCATTGTGCCCAAAGATTTGACGGTGCCCGAGGTTGAATTCGAACGCTCGCCCGGTCACTTTGAAGAGTGGGTCCTGGCAATCAAGACCGGCAAGCCTGCGATGTCTAACTTCCCGGACTATGCCAGCCCGCTTACCGAAACCGTTCTCCTTGGTAACCTTGCGGTTTGGGTAGCCAATGAACCGGGAGTTGGGCCGAAGGTAGAATGGGATGCGGCCAATCTGAAAGCCAAGAACATTTCCGGTCTCGAAGAGCTGATCAAACCGGTGTATCGGCCGGGATATACGCTTGACGCCTGATGCGCGGCGGCTCTTCCCGCGTCAGATACTCGGGAAAGCCGCGAGCCGATTTACTCAGCGGGAACCATCTCCGCGGGTAAACGCCAAAAGTGATAAATCCGTTATCGCGGGGACCGTTTTGCGGAACGGTCCCCGCAGTTCTGATGATGTGGTCTGTTAACACTACCACAGTGACGTCAAATCGTCGGTTTTAACCGCCGTTGCATTGAGCAGAATAGTGCCGACACGCACAACCGAGGGGATGTCTTTAAGCCTGCTTAAGGAAATTCGAAAAAAGGGAGAATTGCGCGATTGCACACCCGTGACTCTAGGTTGTTCAATTAACAGTCAAGCACTCGTTCGTGCACTTGCGATGGTGGTTTTCGAATGCGTGACGTGTACCGATTCCGTTAAGTCTTCTCCAAACCCGGTGATAGAGCGTTTCCGCTAATCTAGGGATTGAGTGGTGTATTCCCGGCGGACTTCGACGTGAGGTGCACTCTATGGCGAATGAATACGACCCCTACCGGGAAGCTTTGGTGGTGGAGAAAATCTTTCTTTGGCCCAAAGAATTGGACCATTATTCGCAGGATATTCGCAATCGTGTGGAGCACGAACTGGACGCCAATCCCCAGCAAGCCGAGCAGCTTGCCTACGTCCGGTTGCCAGTGGGATTTCGACGCGAAATTACAATAACGGCAGGCGATATTCAGCGAATCCTGGGCATGTCCGATGAGACGAGTAAGGCCGTAGAAACGTCAGCGTGAGTGAAAATGTTCAGTTCGCACAGCAACCAGCCATGACTGTAACGCGTATTGACGTCAACCTTGGTCCCAGATCGTATCCCATTTTCGTCGGGGACCAAATTCTCCCGAAAGCAGGTGAACTGATCACGTCGTCGATGGACGTGACCCACGCGGTTGTGATCACCGATAGTAACGTGGGCCCTCTTTATCTGGAGACGTGCCAGCAAGCTCTGGAAAATGAGGGCATCCGCGTGAGCAGCGTTACTCTCCCCGCCGGCGAAACAACAAAAAGTCTTCGCTATGCGGAGGAGCTTTGGAACGCGATGGTCGATTTCCGTGCGGACCGAAAAACTGTCGTTGTCGCGCTGGGCGGAGGCGTCATCGGTGATCTTGCGGGATTTATCGCGGCCACCTACGCACGTGGGTTGCGGCTGATTCAGATTCCTACGAGCCTCCTCGCCCAGGTGGACAGCTCGGTCGGAGGAAAAGTGGGCATAAACCTGGAAAAGGCGAAAAACATGGTGGGGGCTTTCCACCAACCCTCTCTCGTCGTGATAGACGTTGGAACGTTGCGATCCCTTCCGCCCCGGGAATATATTTCCGGACTGGCTGAGGTCGTAAAGTACGGAGTGATTCTGGATGCACAATTCTTCCAGTTCCTCGAAGAAAACGTGACAGGAATTCGCAACCTGGATGCCCAAACCCTCACGACGATTATCGCGCGGTGTTGCCGTCTAAAAGCCGACGTGGTCGAAGCAGATGAGAGGGAAGAGACGGGTTACCGGGCCATCTTGAATTACGGGCACACATTCGCCCATGCCTTCGAAACTCTCACAGGCTACACCTCCCTATTGCACGGTGAGGCGGTTGCCATTGGAATGACCTGTGCTGCCAGGTTAGCCGCTTCTAGAAATATGTTCTCACGCGAGGAATGCGAGCGGCAAACGAATCTCCTTAAAACTCTGGGGTTGCCGACCGAGGCCCCCCCTCTTTCGCCCAACGACGTCCTCGCCTGTATGCAGCGGGACAAAAAAGTGCAACATGGGCGGCTGCGCCTGATTCTGCCGAAGCGGCTGGGGGAAGTCGCGTTGGTCGCCGATGTGGACCCTAGTGAAATTACCGCAGTCCTCGCGCCTTTGCCCAAGAACTAGCCAGCTGCTGTGCTGCGAAGTCGGACGCGATGAACTTCAAACTGATTGCCTACATCCTGGGGATCATCTCTCTGATCGTCGGCGGTTTCATGACCGCCAGCCTCCCCTGGTCCCATCCACTTTTCGGGCAGGTCGATGCGTTCGATTGGCGTGGCTTCACCGGAACTCTGGGAGCCATCCTTGTCAGTATTTTGGTGGGTCTTGTGTTACTGTTTGTCGGCCGGGATGCTCGTCGTGACCGCCTTCTCAGACGCGAGGCATTGGCGGCAGTCGCTCTGGCGTGGTTGCTGGCAACGATTCTGGGAGCGCTCCCTTATTTGTTTTCAGGCACTGCGCGGGCTCGTGAAAATGGCCGCATCGTCCGAATGAACATCTTCGACGCCCTTTTCGAATCTGCCTCCGGCTACAGCGGAACTGGCGCTTCGGTTTTATCTGAGCTTGAAGATCCCAATCTCGTACCGCGCTCTGTTCTCTTCTGGCGGTCGGAAACGCACTTTCTGGGTGGACTGGGGATCGTCGTGCTGTTCGTCGCCGTCCTCGGGATGGGATCAGCAGGGAAACAGTTGATGCGGGCCGAGGTGGCCGCCCCTTCCCAAACATCCACCCACGAGCAAACCCGAAGGGCGGCCATTGCCTTCGGTAGCGTCTTCGTCACTCTCAACCTGATTTTGACGGGCCTCCTTCTTCTCCAGGGACTATCCCTTTTCGACGCGCTGTGCCATGCGTTTGGAACGGTTGCCACCGGCGGTTTCAGTACCTACAACAACAGCATCGCACATTTCCAAAGCCCTGCCATTGAATTGACCATCACTGTTTTCATGTTTCTTGGCTGCACCAATTTTGCTCTCCTCTATTTCGCCGCTAAAGGAAACCTTCAGCGTCTCATCTATGACGTCGAATTCCGTGTCTACGCAGTGATTATCCTGGTAGCAACCCTAACGACGGCAGCCTGCCTTTTCTTTGAATATCCCGAGTACCGATACAATCCTCTTACGGCCCTCAGATACTCCCTATTTCAATGCGTGTCAATCCAGACAAACACAGGATTTGCTACCGCTGATTTTGATAAGTGGCCCCCCTTTGCGAAGGGCGTCCTGTTGGTCCTCATGTATATCGGCGGGTGTGCGGGAAGTACAAGCTGTAGCGTCAAGGTTATTCGCTATATCTTTTTGTTCAAAATCCTCGCACTTGAGTTGGAGCAGACTTACCGTCCCAATATCGTGCGTGTCGTTCGTATTGGACAGCATCCCGTTACCGACCCCGACCTGCTCAAAAGCATTCTCGTGTACTTTGCGATGATCCTGCTGGTCTCCGTTGTCAGTTGGCTCGGTCTGCTGGCACTTGAACCGCTCTCCACCTGGAACGGTGCCCCCGGCAACAAGTTAATCGACTGCGTTTCCGCAGTGGCGGCAACACTCAATGGTGTGGGACCTGGTTTAGGAATAGTTGGCCCAATGGCCAATTACGGTGCCTTCCACGCGCCGGCCAAGTGTATTTTGACCGTCCTGATGTTACTCGGCCGACTCGAACTCTTTCCACTTTTGGTCATTCTGAATCCGAAATTCTGGCGAACTCGTTAACCGATTATCGCCCTTGCTCTGGTTTGCCAATGTGCACTTGCTTCCAATTTTCGAGCAGATCGCCGTCGTGACATATTCAGCACAGTTTGTGGTCTGACCTTATAGAATAAACCGGCTGAGATCTTCATCCTTAATAATGTCGCTTAGTTTATTGCGAACGTAGTCGCTTGTAATAACGAACTCACCACGCACATTGTCTGGCGCGTTAAAACTAACTTCCTCCAGCAATCTTTCCATGACCGTATACAGGCGACGTGCCCCGATATTCTGCGTGGTTTGGTTGACGCGATAGGCAAACTCTGCAATCAGCTCAATGGCATCCTGCTGAAAGATCAGCTCCACATTTTCGGTTCTAAGAAGAGCCTGATACTGCTTGACGAGAGCATTTTCCGGCTCTGTGAGGATTCTCACGAAATCGTCCTTGGTCAGGTCCGTTAATTCCACCCGAATAGGAAATCGCCCCTGAAGCTCCGGCATGAGGTCGCTGGGTTTCGACCGATGGAATGCCCCGGCGGCAATAAACAGAATATGGTCTGTACGGACATACCCGTAACGTGTCTTGACGGTCGTTCCTTCCACAATCGGCAGAAGATCCCGTTGCACACCTTCCCGGGAGACGTCCGGGCCATGGACACTTCCCGTGGACGCAATTTTATCAATCTCGTCAATAAAAATAATTCCAGAGTTTTCCGTTAATTCAATAGCTTTTGCCTCGATTTCATCTTTGTCCACAAGCGCTTCGACTTCCTCGTCAAAGAATAGACGGCGTGCCTCCGCCACCGTTATTTCACGGCGCCGAGCTCGCTTGCTGGAAAAGAGCCTTTCCGCCCAGGACTGAAAATCGAGATCGAGTTGCTCCAGCCCCATGCCGCTCACGAAGAATGGGAGCTCTTTTTTTTCAATGGTCACTTCGACCATCCGATCGTCCAGAACACCTGACCGCAACAATTGCCGCAGGCGCATTCGCACCCGGTTCTTTCGGTTTTTTTCTTCGGATCCAGAGTTCAGTTCCGCTTCCCAGTCCCCCGATTTCAGCAATACATCAATCAACCGGTTCTCCGCCCGTTTTTCCGCCTCCTCCTTGACTTTCTCGCGGTACTCCGAATACACGATTGAGATGGCGTTATCCACCAGGTCGCGGACCATGCTCTCCACATCGCGTCCGACGTAGCCAACCTCGGTGTATTTCGTGGCTTCCACCTTTACGAAGGGCGAGCCGGTCAATCGTGCAAGCCGGCGGGCAATTTCAGTCTTCCCCACGCCCGTCGGCCCGATCATGAGAATGTTTTTCGGACCAATCTCGGAACGAATCTCCGGCGGAAGCTGCTGGCGACGCCAGCGATTGCGAAGTGCTACGGCAACCGCCCGCTTGGCAGCCTCCTGGCCCACGATGTACTTATCGAGTTCTGCGACGATTTGGGTAGGTGTCAACTGCTGCACGCGATCTCCTCCACGATGATATTCTCGTTGGTATACACGTCCAGTTCGGCAGCAATGCGCAGGGCTTCCCGGACAATTTCAACGGCTGACAAATTGGTGTGCCGGAGCAACGCTCGGGCCGCTGCCACGGCGTAAGGTCCGCCTGATCCGATCCCTAAAACTCCGTCTGACGGTTGCAGGACGTCCCCCGTCCCCGATAACAGCAGTGTGTGCTGGGCATCAACCGCAATGAGCATCGCCTCGAGGCGGCGGAGCGCTCGATCGGTCCTCCATTCCTTCGCTAACTCCGTGGCCGCCCGAGGTAAATTATGAGGAAATTCCTTTAACTTGGCTTCAAAACGCTCGAACAGAGCAATGGCATCGGCAGTACTTCCCGCAAAACCCGTGAGGACTTTTCCATCCCCCAAACGCCTCAATTTCACAGCGTCAGACTTCAACACGGTGGAGCCAAGACTCACCTGACCATCGGCCCCGATGGCTACTGATCCGCCTCGGCGCACCGTAACCACTGTCGTGCCTTGCATGCGCATGGGAATGTTTCCCGTTCCAGAAGAAAACAAGCCGGCACCGCCGGCGTCATGTCTCTCGCCCGAAAATAGACCGAGCGATGAAACTTAAAATAGCGCGAAATCCCCCCCGAGGTCAAGCGGTCGGATTGCAAGGCGTTAGCATCAAAACGATCACCGCGGGTTCGCTCGTTATGCTTTACAACCGCGGGGATTAGCACGAATGGCTCGTCCGTGGTATAATTTCGACCGTGAATCGCGTATTAGAGAAGGAGGTGTATGATGCACGTGGACCTCGCTCATTCTGTGGTGGCTCAACTTTCTCTTTGGCCCATCTGGATCATCCTGGGTATCATCGGTCTGCTTTTCCTTTTGTTCCTGGTGATCGTCGTGCTGATGTATGGGGCGCTGTGGTTTCAGGCGTACATGTCGAGCGCCCGGGTGAGTATCTGGAGCCTGATCGGCATGAGTTTCCGTCAGGTCAACGCGCGGTTGATCGTGCAGGCCAAAATCATGGCCGTTCAGGCTGGTCTCACCGACGAGCGCTACGGCATTACCACCCGGCGTCTGGAGGCACACTATCTGGCTGGTGGCAATGTAATGAAGGTCATCCACGCCCTCATTGCAGCCAACCGTGCGCAGATGCCGCTCACGTTCGATCAGGCGGCAGCCATTGACCTGGCCGGGCGTGATGTGCTTGATGCCGTGCGGACAAGCATCTATCCCAAGGTCATTGATTGTCCCGATCCCCGAAGCGGTCGGACCATGCTCAGTGCCATTGCCAAAAACGGCGTTGAATTGAAAGTCAGGGCCCGGGTGACCGTCCGCACCAAAATGGAAACCCTCATTGGGGGAGCCACCGAAGAAACAGTCATTGCCCGGGTCGGTGAGGGCATCATCACCGCGATCGGGTCGTCAGAAACACACCTCGAAGTGCTTGAACATCCGGACCGAATTTCCAAGGCCGTTCTGGAGCGAGGATTGGATCAACAGACTGCCTTCCAGATTGTCTCCATCGACATTGCGGATATCGTTGTCGGTCAGAATATCGGAGCACGGCTCCAATACGATCAGGCAGAGGCCGATACCCGCGTGGCTCGCGCCAAAGCAGAGGAACGTCGGGCGCTGGCGATGGCCCGTAGCCAGGAGATGAAAGCTCAGGTTGCCTACAACCGTGCCCAGGTTATCCTTGCCGAAGCGCAAGTGCCGCTGGCAATGGCTCGGGCCATCCGCGAAGGGCGCTTTGAGGTACTCGCGTCACGTCCGTGAGGAAATGCCCTACTCTGCAGCTCAATCTTTATGCCCGCTGCCGCCTCGTCAATGGCCTGTGTAATACTTCGGTCTCGTTTAGGTAGGACAAGATGCAAAGGGGCACCGGCGTGAAGCCAGTGCCCCCACTTTTTTAATCCTCAGTCAACCCGGTGGCCGTCAACCCTCGATTTCCACCCACCGTCCTTCCCGAGCGCTCTGGAGGATTGCGTCGCACACACGTTGCGTTCGGAGCCCAGACCGCATGTCGGGCTGGAACTTCGGTCCACCTTCCAGGGAGGCCAAAAAGTCCGCAAACGTGTTGATGAAGGTATGCTCGTACCCGATGGTACAACCTGGCACCCACCAGTGTTTCATGTAAGGATGCTCACTGGCTGTCACGTGAATCTTCTGCCAGCCGGTCAGATGGTCCTCAATCTTCTTCCCGGTCTGGGGATCAGCGTACCGGAAGAATTGTAGCAGATGGGGGTCTTCAAGGTCGAAGAATACGGAGCCCAACTCACCATTGAGCTCAAAGGTGTTGTAGTTCTTGCGGCCCCGGGCATAACGGGTGCTCTCAAAGGTTCCCAGCGAGCCGTTCTCAAAAACGGCCAGGAACATGCAGGCATCGTCGATTTCTACTTTTTCCACGCGTCCCGTCTCCGCGTGAACGCGTTCCTTGACGAACGTCTCCGTGTACGCAACCACCTTCTTGATCGGACCGTTGAGCCACTCGGCGGTGTCGATGGAATGGGCGAGAAGGTCACCCGTCACACCCGATCCTGCCACGCGAGCGTCCAATCTCCAGAGAGCCAGCCCGCCCTGAGGCACCTTCTGCGAGATCGTATAGTCCTGATTGTAGGTCGCCCGGTAATGGAAGGGCCGTCCGATCCGCCCTTCGTCGATGATCTGCTTAGCGAGTGCAATTGCCGGAACGCGACGATAATTGAAACACACCATATTGGGCACGCCCGCCTTTTCCACAGCGGCCACCATTTCCTCAGCCTCGCGGGCGTTCATCGCCAAGGGTTTTTCGCAGACCACAATCTTACCGGCCTCGGCGGCGGCAATCACGCAGTCGTGGTGCATGTTGTTGGGCACACACACATCGATAAGATCGATGTCATCCCGCTCGACCAACTTCCGCCAGTCGGTTTCGATCGATTCGTATCCCCACCGTTTGGCAAATGCTTCTAGCTTGTCCTTATCTTCCGGCCGGGCATAAACGGCTTTCAGGACCGGCTTGTGTTCCCGATCAAAAAAGTGAGGAACCTGCAACCAGGCGTTGGAATGCGCCTTGCCCATAAACCCGCAACCCAGCATGCCGATCCTCAGTTCCTTTGCCATAGTGTCTCCTCCTTTTGGCAATTGTTAAACGTTGAACAATGCTGACACACTTATCGTTTTTCGTTGTTACTGTTGCAAAGTGATCCGTGAAGAGAAGCTCACTCTTCCTCGTACCACCCATGCAGATATCGCACCTGGATCATCACCCGCAAAATATCGTTCCAGGTTTGGGGATTCATCATGACGGCATTGGGAAACATACAGCCATCCCAGCAGATATGCCGCATCCTCTTGGTGAGCTGTCCGTTTTCATCGCGCAGCCAGTATCCGGCCGCCTTTGGGATATCCAGCTTTCCGTTGGGATCAGTCGCCAGACAGTGCCGCCCCGTCTTATCGTGAGAGCCAGACCCATGCACGGTGGCATCATTCTGCGCAATATGGAGATCTATCGTCCATGGACGCAACGCGTCCGTCAGTTGTTTATATGCGGCGTAAAACCGCTCCTGGTCCTTCCAGTCAAAGTCCTGAGGAAGCAACGCATCCTCAGGGGCGTTGTACCCCAGAAGATAAAGCAGCGTATGCGCCATATCGGCCTGGAAGCCAAGCACATCCGGGCGATCCACCATTTCCAAAAGCTGAATCATACGCCGCCAACTGTGCATGCCGCCCCAGCAGATTTCCCCTTCTGCTGCCAGCTTCTCACCGTGGTCCGCCGCAATGTCGCAGGCCTGGCGGAATGTTTCGGCTATCCGACGCTGATTCCCTTCCGGATCCTTCAGCCACTCGGTTACACTGCACGCGGAATCGATACGCACAACTCCGTAGGGGCGCACGCCGATTTCACGCAAGACCATCGCCACTCGGCAGCCCTTACGAACCTGTTCGAGAAATTTTTTCCGCTCGCTCTCGTCTCCCATCGCTGAACCACCACCCGTCGGAGGCCATATCGGGGCCACTACCGTGCCAATTTTCAGATTGCGTCGGGCGGCTTTCTCTGCGAGCTCCTTGATAGCGTCATCGCTTTTGACCGTGGAATCAATATCGATATGGGGGAGGTAAAGGAAAAGGTCAAACCCGTCAAATTTGATTCCGTCCACTTCTGCCGCCGCAGTCAGATCGAGCATTGTATCAAGATCAATGGGCGGTTCACCCCCATCACCTTTTCCCACGACTCCCGGCCAGGCTGCGTTGTGAAGCTTGGGAAAGTTGTGACGCTGTCCAGAAGACATGATCCCTCCTTTGCGCAGGAAAAGTAACGTCCAAACCCCACACGACATAATCTGTCACCGCGCACGGTGAACAGGCCACCAGCGCACCGTTCAACGGCGTGATTGATTCTAAAAGTCCGTTGCCAAAACCGCAAGCCACCAGAAAGCGGATTTTGGCGGCCCTGCTTCTCAAATCTCCTGGCTCGTACCCGGTAAAGGCGGAGCATACCGCCCTTCGTTGTCCGCTCGAATGGGCGGCTCCGAATCGAATGTGAGCTTATCGATATCGGGAACGTACTGGAAATTGGAGTTCCAGGCCTGCTCCCAGGTCACATACTGACCGGTATGCGCGGCCATCCGTCCCATGAGCGTCGCCATATTGGCCTCCGCTGCCCGCCTGGCCTCATTGTGGGGACGATCCTGTCTGATGGCATCGAGCAGCACCTGCCATTCGGCGTGGTAGGGATTCACGTCAGGCTCAGGATATCGCCAGATCTCTTCGCTGGCCACCATCTTTTGACTTTTGTACAGCTTGGGTTTGGGGTCCGATAAATCCGTCATAATGACGGCAGATCCCTTTGTGCCGTGTGCATAGTCCGAATAGGTGGACCAGCAGTTCGGCATGTGACGAGAGAATGCAAAGAGTTTTGTGCCGTCGGCGAAGGTATACTCGACAGTATAGTGATCAAAAAGATTGCCGGCATCGGGATAGCAACGTCCTCCCATCGCCTGCGCCTCTACCGGCCATGCCCCCTTGACCCAACACGCCACATCCACATTGTGGCAATGCCAATCCACAAAAAATCCGCCACTGACCCAGTTGAAGCATACGGCGTGACGAATTTGAAACTCGATCTCATTCGCTCCGGCTGGGAGTCGTGGGGTGAACACCGGGCCGTGCACCCGGTAGATCCTTAATGTGTGAATTTCCCCGATCGCACCGTCGTGAATGCGCTTGATGACCTCTTGCCGAGCCTTGGAATGCCGCCACATAAAGCCAACTCCCACTTTGAGATTCTTCTTCTCGGATTCTTCCGCTGCCTTCATGAGACGGCGAGTGGCTGGAGCGTCGACGGCAAACGATTTCTCCATGAAGACATTGACCCCCTTTTGCACCGCGTATTCAAAGTGAACTGGCCGAAAGGCCGCGTGTGTCGCAAGAATGACAACATCGCCCGGGCGAAGGCAATCAATAGCGTGCCGATAGGCATCGAATCCAACAAACCGACGCTCCGGCGGAACATCCACCTTATCCGGAAACTGAGTCTGAAGGTTTTTCAGACTGCCTTCCAGGCGATCTCCAAACAGGTCCGCCATCGCCACCAGTTTTACTGGGCCCCCCGTGGTTGAGAAAGCATCCGCCACGGCCCCGGTCCCACGACCACCACAACCTACCAGGGCCAGTCGAATGGTGTTGTCTTCACTCACGTGGTGCCCGTAGATAAGCCCTCCCTTCACCAGCGAAACCGCCGACAACACTGCACCGGTTTGAATGAGAAACTCTCGGCGCGACTTTGTTACCTTCGCATGGCGAGCGGCGGACATAACTCCCTCCCTTTCTTAAGATGGACCACCATTTTGCGACGGTGCACACTTTAAAGCCGCTGCCAATTTACCATGGCCGTCCGTCACTCACAAGTGTCCAAATCTCACCCAAAGACGTGAGCACGGAACCGATCGAGCTCCTGTAGCGAATGCGTTCTTCGCTAGCCTGTCACGTGTTCACCGCAAGTGTATTGAGCAGACGGCACAGGTTTCCGCCTTCCTGTACTCGCGACCTCTTCCCAGTTATGCAGAAACCTCCCCAATCCGACCAGCACACTGTGTCGTAGACGCAATTCATGAATTGCCCCTACGGTTTAACCTGCAACTGATCCGAGCAGTTGGAGCCCGGTCGGTGCAATGCACGATCGAAACGTCGGAATCCGAACCTGACAAGCAATCCTCTCCGGAATTAATCTCGCTACCATGCGAACTCGAGTGGACGTCCGGGTCCCCATCGGCTCAGGAAAAGTGGGGATGTGTCAGCCTACTGCTCAGATTGCCTGTTCCGGCAGACTCTATCAGAATGGACGAAAGGAATCAGAGCGCTTAATACTGAACTGCAATTGCACTTGACAGAAATCCGCCTGGATAAAATTCGATGGACATCTGTGGTCCTGCTCAGTCAAACACAAGAGCAAAACTTCACCCGCATTCGCAAGGAGCCGCTTCGATCCCATGATGTACGGCGCGTCTCTCCTCGTGCTGCTCTGCTGCGGTGTGGACGTTGGCTGGCAACCCTCCACGGATGGCGGTATGGAATACATCATTCAGATATCGCCCGAAGAGCTCCAGAATCTTCGCCCCGGCGATATCCTTGCTGCCAGCGACGTGCCGCCGAATCTGCCCCCCATCAGAACCTACCGGATCGTTGTAGGCAGCGGTCCCCTCCCTCGAAAGCTTCCTGCGTCTGCGCCGTCATCAAGCGCCCGGGGACTTCCCTCCTCCCCACAGGCTGATCAATTGCCAAATGCAGGCCCGGACTTGAGAAACACTCCTTCGGTCTCATCCCCAGGACCGATTGCTACCGCACAATCTGCTGTGGCCCTCATGCCAACCGAACATGATGGCCCTAGCAAGGAAAATAGACAAGCACATGATAACACCCGTCCGGGAGATGGCCCCAGTTTAAGTCAGACACCAGACGGGGGCACTTCTTCCCCACCAAGCAAACCCGGGGACCAGGCGACTCCATCCACCTCCCCGCAAGAGAAAGCCGCCGGCACAGTACAAAGTCAAAGCACGGACGCGGCTTCCCCCGCCGCGATCGACCGCCGCTGGACGTTTCTTCTTATTGCCCTGGCCGCGTTGACAAGTGCTGGAATGTGCTTTGCCTCCTGGATCGCGTGGGACTACCGGAAGAAGTATCTTGCCTTACTTCTCCATAGCCAGCCTGAAATCTCGGGCGGTCCTGGCGAACCAGTCCCGAGTTCAGAGCCACCCGGAATCTCAAAAGCGTAACTGCAGCTCTGTCCCCGCGTCCGGAAAATTTCCGATCCATCATCAACCGGCAAGTCCCCCACCGGGCACCTCCATGTTTCGCGATGGCCCAGCCTCCTGAAGTGCGCGAAGGATATCTTTCTGCGTATACCAACCGGTGAAGATAATTGGCTCGTTCGGTCGGCCAGCCGGGAAGATCGCGATGACAGGGACCTGCTGAAAGCCCAGCCATTTGAGAAACTGCGTTACCTCCGGCGCCTCGTGAGTCCAGTCCGCCTTGAGCAGGACCACGCGATTGTCGCGGAGGGCGTCTCGCACCGGGCGGGAATTCAGCACTGTCGCTTCCAGCGTCTTGCACGTCAAGCACCAATCGGCCGTGCAATCAACGAGGACGGTATAGCCACCGCTCTTCCCCGAACTGTTCCCGGACGACTGGTTAGCAATCGGTGAAATCTCCGATTGAGGCCCCAATTCACGCAGCGCAAGTTCTTGAACTCGCTCGCGTAAACGGGCCTCCATAACTCGGAGCAACCCACCAATTCTCCGCTCCTGAACCGGAATCCCGGGAAACAGCAGCAGCCACGCCAGTGCAACAAATCCCACCGCGCCGACCCAGGCCCGAACCTTACGCAACGTGATGCCGGTCATGGCCGCACGTTCAACCCACCAGCACGCAGCCCAAATTGCGAAGAGCAGGCCCACAGTGGGCACGATGTAAGGCCAGTCCAGAAAAGTCAGAATGAACAAAACTGTCCCCAGGAGCACAAATCCCATGATCCGTTCGAAGACTTCCATCCACGGACCAGGTTTCGGCAGAAACCGGATGAGCTCTGGGAACAAACCAACAACCAGATAGGGACTCGCCATGCCAAGTCCCACACTCATGAACACAAGAAACACTGTCAGCGGCGGTTGCGTGAAGGCCCACGCCAGCGCCGATCCCATAAACGGCCCTGTACAGGGTGTTGCCAAAAACGTCGTGAACACACCCTTGAAAAACGCCCCCAGCACCCCTTCTTTTTCGGCAAGCTCGGCTGCGCGTCCTGAACCCACGAAGCCCGGAATCGGAATCGTCCAAATCCCCAGAAAAGCGAGCGCCATGGCAAAGACCACCGCAGCCATGACTACGTTAAAGCCCGCCAACCGAAACAGATGTCCCCATCCGAACTGAAGGGTGATCGCCAACCCTGCGAGGAGGGCAAATACGCTCAGCAAGCCGATGCTGTACCACACATTAAGCCAAAATGCTTTCCAGCGACTTTCCCCAGCCTGCTGCATGAAGGCAAACAGCTTAAGCCCAATAACAGGCAGCACACACGGCATCACGTTGAGCAAAATGCCTCCCAAAAAACCGGCCGCCATCTGCAAAACCAGATACCAGATGGAAGACGATTGGTTAAAAAGGGTGATTTTGAGCTGATCGGGATTAAACTCGGGCCCAACCAAATGCTTGAATCGCTCAAGAGAAAACGGCTGCCACGGAAGTAATTCCACTTCTCTCGGTCCTGCCAACTCCTTGTGTTGGTCCCGCGATTTGATTCCCCCCTCGGCCTCCTCGGTGCTGCCTCGCGTGCTTTCCTCCCTACTGCCTTGGGTTACCGCTGCCTGAAGCCTCTTCACCAACTCTTTGAGGACTTCTTTCTCGATCGGGGGATTCTCAGTAAATCTCGCTGAGAATCGTTGGGTCCTGGGCGGCAAACACGAGCTGGCGTCGCACGGTTGGGCCAAAAAACTTCCCTCTACCACAAGGTCTCTTAAGTCTCCCACCCCCGAATTGATTTCCAGCTCCCCTGCCCAGTGAACCGTCCCCTCGTGGCTTTCCACCAGAACATCAGGGAAAGCCGCCTCACGATGAGTCTCCGGATCCGGAAACACGACCAAACGACTGGCCAGCCGCACCCGTTCTGGTGCCAACACCGAGATTTTTGTCGGCACCGGCCCGCCTGGCCCCTGCGTTAAAGAGTAGATATGCCACCCTGGCTCGACGACCGCCTTGACCACCAGTACCGGCCGCTCGACCTCAGGCAATCGGGTGATGTAAGCCTCCACTTTCACTTTTTGAGCCGAGTTTCCCCCCGCGAAAAAACCACCCGAAAATGCTTCCTCAGCCCATGCCAAGGGGAGCCCGAGACCAATCAGATAAACTGCAAGGGCAAAAGCGACCCAGGCCCACCAACTCAATCGTCGCCGGCTCGCGACGTGAGACGTCTGACAGGCCCGCGCCTGACCTCTGCTAAATACCCGGTCACCTCCGATGTCCTTCGAATCATGAAATCTCGCCGAAATTCTATTACCTAACTCAAAGCTCATTTTCCGGTGTTCTGTAGATACTTTGTTTTCTGAAAAAGCGCGAACCGAGCACCGAACCATCATGAAGTACCCTCGCAGACAAATGATCCGGAATGAGGCAATGGCTGTCCGTACACAGTGTATTGTACCGCCGCCAGATCCCCGACGTGGGCAATCCCATGGCAATGGATGCGCCGGCGTGCGTCTCGGTTACCGTCATTCCGTCGCTCCATATATCCCAAATTCACAGACTGTTCCAGTTTTCCAATCTCGGGCCGTGCCGATTCTCTCGGCCGACTCTCCAACTTGATTAGTTTTCTTGGGGCGTTGACGCAACTTACCCATGTTTCTACGATACAAGAGCGACCTGAAAACAGCTTGTCAGAGGGCCTGGTAATGGCATAAGGAGGAGTTGTGTGAAGCTCGTTATGGCAGTTCTGCAGCCTCCAAAACTCGAATCGGTTCGCGGAGCACTCGAGAGGATCGAGGTCACGCGCTTGACCGTGTGCGATGCTCAGGGGTTTGGTCGTCAGCGAGGGCACACCGACACTTACCGTGGCCATGAATACAAGGCGAAACTCTTGCGAAAAATCGCCCTCGAGATTGTGGTGAACGACGATTTTCTCGAACGCACCGTGAATACAATTGTGCAGGTTGCGCGGACCGGTCAGGAAGGCGCTATTGGAGACGGAAAGATTTTTGTTCTCCCCGTGGAAGAGGCGATTCAAATTGAAGACGGACTCCGCGGGCCGGGTGCGGTTTGACAGGTTGCAAGGGAAGCTGCTTACCCGTTAACCGGGCGGAAGACCGCACAGGCTGTCCCGCTGAACGAGTGTGGGCAATGAGTAACGGTGCCGAATCGGTCTTTCACCCAAGTCGGAATCACTTTCGTCGGTGAGTTAGTAGACTTTTTGAACTGTGCGGCCGATGGACGAACTGAGTGCTCCCGAACCGGGCAGGCTCCTTGATCTTTCCAGCGAGCCCGTCACTGGCGAAAAAACCAACTGCCCTACCGGCAGGTCTTTCCTTGGCATCCATTTTCGCTGCTGCGGAGTTTACGCCCGTATTTACCTTAATCGTCAGGGCACCGCGTATGAAGGGCGATGTCCCCGGTGTTTGCGTCCAGTCAGGATCGAAATCTCCCCAGACGGCGTAGATTGCCGATTTTTCACTGCTTTTTGACTCCTGGCTCCGCAATTTGTGGCGGACTCCCTACCAGACCTCGTTTCTTGAGTTTTGGCTACACTAGCAATGACACGGTAGCCGCTCAGACGCTGGCCGACCGCTTGTTTCTCTTCTTCTCGCCAGTCCCATAGCACCCTGTTAACTGAAACGTTGGCCCTGCTGAAGTGCCTCGAGCTCTATGCCAAATGCCGGATCACCAGCGACAACGGCCGTCGCTCCGGGCCCGCCGTAACCCCCTGTTGTGGTAGCCCCATCAGCCCAATACAATCGGGAGTTTACGGGGTCGGCGAGACTGAATTCAAAGGCTATCACGAATGGGCAAATAGCGCCTTGGGTACTAGCGGCAGATCTTTCGGAGCCAATTGCTCGATACGAACATTACGCGCAGGGGACGGGTAATATCAAACCACCGAGCCGGATTGCAAAGGAGCGCATGACTGCGGAATTGCGTTGAAGTGTGTCCGATTCTGCCTATCAATGATTCTTTTAGACAGCCACGAGTGAGGGACAGTCGGCATGGCGAAAAAGAACCTCGTTGTTGCCCAGAGCGGTGGACCAACACCGGTTATCAACAACAGTTTGCGTGGAATCATCGAGGCCGCCCGAGACCTGGACGCGATTGGAACAGTCTACGGGGCTCGGCACGGGATTGAAGGCGTCCTCAAAGAAGAGCTGATCAATTTATCGTCGCAGCCCGCCGAGGAAATTGCCCTTTTGCGTTACACTCCTGTCGCCGGATCCATCGGTACCTGCCGATACAAATTGAAACCCGAGCAAACGGAGGATTTTCAGCGGGTCATCGATGTGTTCCGTGCCCACAACGTGGGCTACTTTCTCTACATTGGCGGTAACGACTCAATGGATACTGCCCAGAAAATTGCCGATCTGGCTCAATCGAAAGGGCTGGACCTGGTCGCCGTGGGCGTGCCGAAGACCATCGATAATGACGTGGGGGACAGCGAATTCCAGCTTGTTGACCACACCCCGGGTTACGGATCCACGGCAAAGTACTGGACCCATATGGTGCAGTACGCCAATGAGGAAAACGCAGGCTCCTGTCCCGCCGACCCGGTCCTCGTTATGCAGGCCATGGGGCGAAAAATCGGTTTCATCCCCGCAGCGGCGCGGTTGGCAGATCCCAACCGGGAAATGCCTCTTTTGATTTATCTCGCGGAATGTTCGTGCCCCTTAGAAAAAATTGCAGATGAAGTGAACGATATGCTCAAAAAGCGGGGCCGCTGCATGATCGTCATCAGCGAGGGATTTGAAGTCGGTAATCTCGGTGAGATCAAGGACGCTTTCGGCCACACTTCGTACAGTTCCAGCAAGCTGACAGTCTGCCAAATTCTGGTCAACTATCTGAACGAAAAAGGTCTTCCGACCAAGGGCGCAGCGCGAGGAAATGTCCCAGGCACCGACCAAAGGCATTCAATGGCCTATGCCTCCACCGTAGATCTGGAAGAGGCGTATAAAGTTGGCCAGCAAGCTGCGTTATTGGCAGCACGAGGAGAATCCGGATTCATGGCCACGATTCTTCGGAATCCTGGCCCGATTTACACCGTCCGCTACGATAAAGTGCCCCTGAAAGTTGTCGCCAACAGCGAACGCAAATTCCCCAAACACTGGATCGCCCCCAGCGGAAATGACGTCACCGACGATTTCATTCGTTATGCCCGGCCTCTCATTGGCGACGATATGCTCACTCTCCCCATGATCGATGGCAGACAGCGCCTGACGCGTCTTCAACCCATTTTCGCGGAGAAGAAATTGCCGCCATATGTCCCCCAGGCCGACCGGGCCCGAAAAAGTTGAGACGTGTGCGGAGGAAACGAAGAGGTTGAACCCAGTGCGATCATCTTGGAGCAGCAGGGAGTGACATGATCTCATTCACCCGACAGAAAGACTTCCTCGTTGGTATTGATTCAGACGGTTGCGCGTTTGACACGATGGAATTGAAACACAAGGAGTGTTTCATTCCGAACATCATTTACTATTACAACCTGCAGGGCGTGAGCAAATACGCCCGTGAAGTTGCTGAATTTGTCAATCTTTATTCGAAAAGTCGAGGAATAAACCGCTTCCCAGCACTAATAGAGACCCTCGAACGTCTCCGTCGTAGACCGGAAGTAAAAGCACGTCAGGTTCAGATTCGGGTCCCGGAATCCCTGAAGGAGTGGATAAAAAAAGAGAAAAAACTCGGCAATCCAGCGCTCGAGGAAGCTGTTAACGCCACCGGTGATGCAGACCTGAAACAGGCCCTCGAATGGTCGCGGGCTGTGAACCGAACTGTCGAATGGATGGTCAAGGGAGTGCCTCCATTCCCTTATGTTCGGGAAAGTCTTCAACGACTTTGTCAAGTGGCTGACATCGTTGTCGTCTCCGCCACTCCGGAAGAGGCACTTAAACGGGAATGGGCAGAACACGGATTGGACCAATACGTGCGGGCCATTCTCGGTCAGGAAAGCGGAACAAAGAAGGACTTCCTCGCGCTGGGTAGCCAGTATCCATCAGGCCATACTCTTATGGTGGGTGACGCTCCCGGAGACCAAAAAGCAGCTGAGGCGAACTCAGCACTTTTCTTCCCAATCAATCCAGGCAAAGAAGAGCAAAGCTGGGAGGAATTCTACAAACGAGGAATAGACCACTTCATCAACGGATCTTTCAGCGGCGAATATCAAGCTCAACTGATTGCAGAATTCGACCGTGCTTTGCCGGCGAATCCGCCTTGGGTGGAGGAACCGGATGTGTAACACAGAAAAAGCCAGAAAATACAACTCTATAGAGCAGCAACTCGGCAGGTTGTTCGGGAATTGACCGATAAGTTACATCTGATTCTCCTGACATACGTCAGGAACTAGTTACACCAGAACGAGGACGCAAAGATGAGCGATTTATGTGACATTGCGGTCATTGGGCTGGAAGTCATGGGCCGGAACCTGGCCCTGAATATCGAAAGCCGCGGCTATAAAGTGGCCGTGTACAATCGCACTACCGAGAAAATGGAAAAGTTTATCGAGGGGCCGGCAAAGGGCAAACGTATCGTCGGTTGCCGGACGCTGGAAGAACTCGTTAAGGCTCTCGCCCGGCCCCGCAAGGTCATGATGATGGTCAAAGCCGGTCCCGCCGTTGATGATCTGATTGAACAGCTCATCCCTCTTTTGGAACCCGGCGATATCCTGATTGATGGCGGAAATACCCATTTTGCCGACACCGAGCGCCGCACCCAGTATGTGGAATCTAAAGGACTTCTCTATATTGGAACTGGCGTATCGGGTGGCGAAGAGGGCGCCCTCAAAGGACCGAGCCTTATGCCAGGCGGTAGCGAAAAAGCCTGGCCTTTCGTCAAACCGATCTTTCAGGCCATCGCAGCCAAGGTCGGCCCGAACAAGGATATCCCGTGCTGCGATTGGGTGGGGCCACGCGGCGCAGGCCACTATGTCAAAATGGTCCATAACGGTATCGAATACGGCGACATGCAATTAATAGCTGAGGCCTACTGGCTGCTCAAGCACGCCCTGGGTGCTTCCAATGATGAATTGTACGATATTTTCGATCAGTGGAATCGTGGAGAACTTAACTCCTATCTTATCGAAATTACTCGCGATATTTTCAGCGTTATTGACAAAGAAACGGGTCAATATCTTGTAGATTTGATTCTTGATAAAGCGGGAGCCAAGGGCACCGGTAAATGGATGAGTCAAGATGCCCTGGACCTGGGAATTCCCAGCACTCTGGTCACAGAAGCGGTCCATGCGCGAAACCTTTCAGCACTGAAGAGCGAACGAGTTCGCGCCGCCGAAATCCTGCATGGCCCCAGGGGTGGTCGATATGAGGGCGATAGACGGGCATTCATTGAGGAGATCCGTCAGGCACTCTATGCCTCCAAGATTGTCAGTTATGCACAGGGGTTTGTTCAACTCCGCGAGGCGGCCAAGGAATATAAATGGCCGCTCAACTTCGGTAGCATTGCCATGCTCTGGCGAGGCGGTTGTATCATCCGCGCCGTGTTCCTCGAACGCATCAAAGAAGCATTCGATGAAAATCCTCAGTTGGAAAATCTCCTTCTGGCACCTTATTTCCGCCAGGCCGTGGAAAAAGCACAATCGGCATGGCGGCATGTTGTAACGGTGGCCGTGCAATTAGGAATCCCTATCCCCGCGTTTGCTACCGCCCTGACCTATTATGATGGCTATCGATCCGCCGTGTTGCCTGCCAATTTGATCCAGGCACAACGAGACTATTTCGGAGCGCACACCTACGAGCGTATCGACAAGCCCGGACAGGGGCCGTTCCATACTGATTGGCTTTCTGAACGCAGAACGCCGAAAGAAAGCACGACGTAGTCTCCGCTGTGTCTTTTGGGCATTGAATATTCAAAAAGCAGGAGTAATTCCATGACTACTGCTGAGTATCTGGAAGACCTTTTCGGACTTCACGGCCAGGTTGCCGTTGTCATCGGCGGTGCGGGGGAACTGGGCGGGGCCCTCTGCGAGGGAATCATGCGGGCAGGGGCGCATGTCGTCGTGGCTGATCTCTCCGAGGAAGCCTGCCAGAGACGTGTCGAAAAGCTCAAACAGTTTGGAGACCGGGTGAGTTACTGTTTGGTTGACGTGACCAACCGGCGATCAATCGAAGCACTCTTGGACTTTGCATTAAAAATCAAGGGGCGTGTGGAAATTTTGGTCAATTGTGCAGGTATCAACGCGGGAAGTTCGTTTTTGGACGCCAGCCCCGAAATGTGGGACAAAATCATGGCTGTTAACCTGAAAGGGGTGTTTGAGGCTTGTCAGGTCTTTATTCGTCACATGCTTGCAGCCGGTGGCGGTTCAATTCTCAATATCGGGTCCGTCACGTCATTCCTTCCCTTATCTAAAGTGTTCGCCTATGCGGCATCTAAAGCAGGGGTGGTCAATCTGACGAAAAATATTGCTAACGAATTTGGCGATAAAGGAATCCGCGTCAACGCAATTTGTCCGGGTTTCTTTCCCGCGGAACAAAACCGAAAACTTCTCGACGAAGAGCGTGTACGCAACATCATCAGCGGCACGCCGATGCATCGCTTTGGTGAACCGCATGAACTCATCGGAACCGCCCTGCTGCTGCTTTCACCTAAGGCCGGAAGCTACATTACTGGCGCGGCCTTCTATGTAGATGGCGGCTTCACCGCTGCATGGTTCTAAATAGTTTGGCAGGTCCTTTCCCCGCATCAAATTCGATTCAGCCTCGCCCCCAATCTGACTGAACTTGTGCAGCCCAGGTTGGGGTTTGCAGATTTATTCTACCTGAAGATTGACGCGTGAATGAGCTTCTTCATGAACGGCGGGTACTGCCTGGCTACGCCGGGCGACTCAGGCTGAAGATAGGCAATAGTAGCGAGAGACCGATCGTCCCCACCACAAAGCCCATCACGATGATCATGACCGGCTCAATCAGACTGGTGACCGTTTTGATCGTCGTTTCCAACTCACGCTCATAAAATTCTGCGGTTCTTTCCAGTACAGCGTCGAGATGTCCCGTCTCTTCCCCCGCTGCGACCATCTGAACAAGCGATCGGGGGAATATCGCATGCTGTTTCATACAGTCGCAAATTCGCCGACCTTCGATAAGTCCGTCTTTGATACTCAGCCACGCGCGTCGGACAACGGTATTCTCCGCAATTTCGGCAGCAAGCTCAATCGCCTCGAGCACGGATATTCCCGAACCTAAAAGCGTTCCCAACGTTCGCACACTTCGGGACAGCGCGACTTTCTTAGTCACCATTCCCAGCATGGGAACGCGCAATTTAAAGGCGTCCCACCATTCGCGACCTTTTTTTGTCCTCCGAAAAATGACGCCCGCCACAGCCAGACCACCGACGGCCGATATCACCGCCGGCCCATATTTCACCGCAAAGTCTGAAATCCCCAACATCACGACGGTGATTTTCGGAAGTTTTGCATGTCGCGATTCAAAGACCGGAACAAATTTGGGGAGCACGAACGTCAACAAAAAGGTCGTCACTGCAATCGACATGATCAGCATAATTGCCGGATAAATCATTGCCGATCTGATTTTGGATCTCGTCTCATATTCCGATTGCATGTAGCCGGCAGCGCGACGCAACATGCTTCCCAGGGCTCCGGTTTTTTCGCCAGCCTTGGCAAGAGCCACGAACGTTGCATTGAACACCCGAGGAAATTGCGCAATTGCAGATGAAAAGTCTTGCCCCCCTTCCACAGACTCCTTCACTTTCCGCAACACAGCGCGCAGTGTCGGATTTCTTTCTTCCTCGATTGCCGCGGCCAGCGCCGGTGCGAGTGTCACGCCGGACTCTACAAGGATCGCCAGCTGCTGAGTAGTGGTGATGAGATCCCGAGACCGCACCCTGACCAGTGGCGATACATCGTCCTCGTCATCATACTCGAGCTGCTCACCTCGGGCAATTTGAGTGCCAGTTTCGTTTAGTCGCTGGGCAACATTCTTCACGGTTTCCGCCCGGGCGTAGCTTTTAAAAGCCGTTTGGGCTGGAATTGGTGAGCCAGATTCTAATCTCATACCACGACACTTTCAACGGCAAGCTAGAAGACTAACTATCTATTGTGTGAAGCTCACAGAAATCCATGCGAAAACTGGCACCACATGCCTATCTATCTCTTTCGGTGTCGTTTCATTATTCGTCATTGATTCTGCGAATGAGTTTCTTGGTGATTTATGACTATCCCCCGCCGGCCCCAATGTCCGCGAGTTCGACAATGTCTCCCACGGCGTGGAGCACCTCTTCGATCGTGGTAAGCCCCTCCTGGACTTTCCGAAATCCGTCCTGGCGGATGTTGACCATCCCATTCGCTTCAGCCGCTTTGCGGATCTGATGGGCACTGGCACCGGCGACAATCATATCGCGAATATCGTCGGTAATGATTAACAGTTCGTGTATTCCGATTCTTCCTTTGTAACCCGTGTTTCGACAATTCTTGCAACCCACTCCTTTATAGAACACTTCGCACTGGCATCCCATCCGCTCCAGAGCACGTCGCAACGGCCTCGGTGGCTCGTACGGGTGGCGGCACTTCGTGCAAATGCGCCGCAGGAGTCGCTGTGCCAATACAGCGTTGAGCGCTGCCGAAATCAAATATGTCTCGATTCCCATATTCGCAAGCCGGGTGATGGCGGACGCTGCATCATTGGTGTGCAGCGTGCTGAACACCAGATGGCCGGTCAGCGCTGCCTGAATTGCCGTCCGAGCTGTCTCTTCGTCGCGGATCTCCCCTACCATGATCACATCCGGATCCTGCCGAAGCAGCGTGCGTAGCGCTTTGGAAAATGTCAGACCAATTTTCTCCTGAACCTGAAATTGATTGACTAACGGCAGGTGATATTCAATAGGATCTTCAACAGTGCAAATGTTGTTTTCCATCGACGAGATTGCATTCAGACACGCATACAGTGTGGTGGACTTACCACTTCCCGTGGGACCAGTTGCCAGAATAATCCCGTTGGGAGCGCGGATCGCAATCCTTAGTTGAGTGAGAATATCTTCGGAGAATCCCAGATCCTCCAGATTAAGGGAAACACCCCGAGTGTCCAGAATTCGTATGACCGTCTTTTCCCCCCTCTGTCCCGGAAAAGTATTCACCCGCAGGTCGATTTTCCGGCCTTCGAGCATTACATTAACCCGGCCGTCCTGCGGAAGGCGGCGCTCACTGATGTCCATACCCGCCATGATCTTGATCCGGCTGCTGATGGGCGCGGCGAGATGGGCGGGAAGCTCCAACGCTTTTTGCAGGCGTCCATCTATGCGATATCGAACTCTTACGCAGCGTTCGGCAGGTTCAATGTGAATATCACTTGCTCCCTCCTTTACAGCATTAAAGATGATATAATTTACAAGCCGAATGACCGGCGACTGACCTGCAATCTCAGCCAGGTTGCCAATATCCTCGATGGCGTCCTCAATCAGGGTGACATCAGCCGTTTCTGCCCCATCGATGATATCGTCAATCACGAGGACGCTCGAATTAGGCAGGGACGCGATCATCCGTCGAATATCCCGCTGGGTTGCTACCACTGGATTCACGCGAAGCCCCGTCAAATACTCGATCTCCTGGAGCAGGAAGAGGTTCGACGGTTCATGAACCGCTACTGTCAACTCATCCCTGACGCGAAAAAGTGGCAGAATACAGTTATTCTCAATGTAGTCCCGGGGAAACAGATCAACAATCTTGGGGTCGAAATAGCGAAGTTCCAGTCGAACAAAAGGCAAGCCGTGTTCTTCCGCCAGGCATTCCGCGATCTGCTCTTCCGTGCAATATCCAAGACTTAAAAGAATCTCTCCGAGAAGACGCGATCGCCCGGTGAGGCGCTGTTGCTCGAGCGCCTCCTCCAACTGCTCAGGCCGAAGATATCCTTTCTCAATGAGAATATCCCCGAGCCGCTTTTGTCGCCTTTTGCTGACGGCATCCGTCATATCTTATCGCCAACCTATTTCTTGCATTCGACTTTACTCCCCTATCACAAACATATTTACACATAACTAAGAAGGGTTGCTGAGCATTGCTCACATTGTGTACCCATCGAACGTGCTCGTGCCTCTTTCAACGAAAGCTTTTCACTGCATCCACCAGCGAGTCGAAAACCAGGATTCTTTGATCAATTCTTGTCAACCGCAGAATCTGCCGATTGATCGGATTACTCGTGGCCAACTTGAGAGCACCACCCTTTGCCGCAAGGGCGTCGTCCAGATCAAGTAGCGCTGTCAGGGCAGCGCTGTCCATCACCTCCGTGCTATCGAGTTCCAAAACCACCTGCGCGAACCCGAGCCGGTCGCAGGTGTCCATCAGCGCTGGCACCTGGGCTTCGGTCAATTCGTCCGGTGCATGAACGACAGCTACATCGCCGAATATTTCATGCGAAAAATTCATCGTCGGTCAATTTGCTCAATCTTCAGGCATCAAGCTTGTTCCGCAGCACATCTTCGCCGATAGTCCAGGAAAAATTAATTGCCTTATTTAAATGGTTTGAGCGACTTCCTGCGTGCAGGACTCGTCACCACAGGGAGCGCCCTGTAAAATCTGCATTGCATGCTCCACCAACTCGCGCGGACTGAACGGCTTGGAGAGGACGCGAGTGATGCCCAATCGCAACCTCAGCTCTTCGTGATCGAGTTCAAATCCTTTTCCAGTCAGTAGAATAAAGGGTACTCGTTGGGTATTTGGGTTCTGTCGTACCCGCTTGGCGAGCTCGAGCCCGTCCAGTACCGGCATTTGATAATCGCTCACAATCAGGTCCGGTACTGATTCCTGAATGATAGACCACGCTGCCTCTCCATTTTGGGCGATCTTTACTGAGAAACCGACCTTCTTGAGTTTAAACTCGACTGCCCGCAAAATCGGCAACTCGTCATCACATAATAGAACAAGTTTTGACACGCCTGCGTCCTCCAATCTCTGCTCAGTTTCCCACGCTGACAGATCGGCTGATGGGGCTGCCCACTGCCACAGCACGTGGAATTTGAACCACGAAGGTTGACCCCATTCCGACCACGCTGCGGACGGCAATTCGCCCTCCGTGGACGTCTTCAACAATATGTTTGGTGAGCGGCAACCCAAGCCCAGTCCCTGGAGCCATATTTTTATGGGATTCCACGCGGTAAAACCGCTCAAACACTCGCTGACAATCCTCGGGACTTAACCCCACGCCCGTATCCTCCACTTCGAATACTGCATACTCCTCCTCCATCCGACTTCTGAGAACAACCCTCCCTCCGTCTGGTGTATACTTAATCGCGTTTGATAACAAGTTAATGGCCGCCTGCAACAGCAGATCGCGGTCGGCAACCACGCTTAAATAAAGCGGACTCAGCTCACACTGAAAGTCGATGTGCTTTTGCTCCGCATGCGGACGCATCACCCGCGCTGCATCTTCGAGAATTTCATTCAGCGAATAATTTTGCTTTTTCACCTTCATTATTCCGGCCTCAATTCGGGCCAGGTTGAGCAGGTTTTCTATCAAACGTTGCAGTCTTTCTATCTGCGATTCGATAGTCGTCACAAACTCGTCGCGTGTCGTTTCATCCACATCTTCATCTGCCAGAAGCTCCACGTAGGCCTTAATTCCGGCAAGAGGCGCTTTCATCTCGTGGCTGACGGCCGACACAAACTCGGCGTGGCGTTTCCGCAAGTTCGTCAGCGAACTGGTGTCTTCCAACACGATTGCAAGATTCGATATCGATGATTCCTGCCCATCAGGCCGCCATTCGCGCACAAGCACACGGAACTGGAAGTGCTGATTATTGTCGCAATCCGCCTCCCAATCGAACTCGGCGTCGCGAACTTTCAGTCGGCGGATCCGCCCCATCAACTCCTGGAACAGTTCATTTCCTGAGGACGAAGACCCCTCGTCTGCCTCCAATTCGTCAAGGCCAAGCAGGTCCCGGGCGGCCTGGTTGGCCACCTCCACACGTTCAAAACTGTTGACCACCAACACGGGATCTGGAAGGAGGTTGAGAACCGATGTGAGTTGTCGGGCGGTCATTGCCGCTTTTTGCGCTCGTATTTCTGCCACCGCCTGGGCCTGCATCAACCCTTTAATCAACTCGCCGAGTTGGTCAACTCGCTGCGTTAGTTCTTTCCCGAGGCTACCCAAGACCGTCGGAACATTGGCAGTGGTCTTCGGCTCCGGAACCGTTTTCCCAGCAAGGAGTGCTTCCAGCTGCCTGGTTAATGCTTCGACCCATCGCTGCGTTGCTTCCAGTTCCTTCGAATAAACGGTTGACTTTCGTAAGGCCAGCATCCCGAAGAACGTCACCGCCCCCATTGCCACCCCCACCTGCCATCGGTCTGACCCAACGGCAAGAATCAATAAAAGGGCTAACAGGGCCGATATTCCCCCCCAACAGCACACATTTTTGAAAAGACTATCCATGTGTTGTCGCATCATAGCGTGTGTCGATCCTTTTAGTGGTACGGTGGGCCGGTGTTTGACGGACCGGTCTGCGTTCGCTGTCCAGCCCCATGGTGCACCTGCCCCTCAAGGAACCATAGATTGTGCGTCGCGAGATGTCCAATCACATTGGCAGCGAAGTAGCCATCGACGCAACCTTCGCCGTTCCCGGAAAATGGAGGAGAAAATGTATTTTAAATACGCTCGGAAAAGTCGATATAATCGGGCTATCTCATATGACGGGCCGAAGCCAACATACTTTAGGTGTTAAATTGCTAATCATAAAAACGCCTTCATTCGGACGCCGTCGTCTCCACAGCCGTTTCCTTCGTTAGTCGATCGCCAGGAGAATTATAATAAAGAGCTCGCGCCCACCTCGTCTTGGCCTCAATGTCCTGTGCGATCGTCTCCCGACGATTCATGCGCTGCTCCGTCAGCGTCCTCGGCACTGCTGTGTGAGGGGCTTCATTCAACGCCATACCCTCGGGGCTAGCCCGAAATCCGGTTTGACATCCGAGCACAGTCAGCACAAACACTAGCAAAAGGGCAAAGTTTACCCTCGTACAGTGTCGGCACCCTGAAGCCATTGTGGACTGAAGTCGATTCATTATCCCGGTTACCCAAGCGCGGTGTCCCAGTTCATTCATCTTGCGCGAGAGTCTACCGCCGGCGAGCGCGTCCCACTATTTCCCGTCGTGAGCTGATCTCGCAGGGCTATCGCCTCGACATTATTGGGGTCGAACCGCACTGCCAGTTCCGCCAGCTTGCGAGCCCTGACATAGTCCCCTTGAGCACAGGCGACCCGGGCCTGTTCAACCCATCTCCGCGAGGCGGCGTGATTTCCGAAAGGATTCATGTTGTCTCCTACCACGCGTTGCCGCCGTCGCCATAGATCACTCGCACTTTGTCCTTCCGAGTTGACCTCATAGTCACCGACGATATGAGGAGTTATAAGTACAATGATTTCCTGCTTGGTGGTCGTTTCTACCCTGTTTCGAAATGCCGCCCCAATTAAAGGAAGATTACCCAAAAAAGGAATCTGAGAAGACGTGGTCTGGAGGTCTTCCCTCATAAGTCCCCCGATGATTACTGTTGCTCCGTCGGGAACGAGAATATTCGTGGTCACCTGTGTGGTATCCTTGTTGGGTACCGTGAAGTTATTGGTAATCTGAACTGCCCCAGTGGATACCTCCGGGTGGACCTCCATCCGTATCAGTCCGTCGTTGGAGATAAACGGCCTAATGACAAGTTGCGCCCCCACTTTTAGAAAGTCTACTGTCTGGGAGGCCGACGTCTCTGTAATCGTTGTACTCACATACCCGAGCTCTTTACCAATGAGTATTTCTGCTCTATGTTTGTTGAGAACGAGGAGACGCGGTGTGGCAATAACGTTCGTGTCGCCAAGCGATTCCAATGCATTAATAAACGCTCCAAGGCTCGCGTCCAAATAGGCGAACTTCAGACCACTATTGTCGAATTTAACGTCCGACAGGTTTTCCGGCAGAAATCCCCATCCAAATTTGATGTATCCTTTGTTTCGGAGAAGTTCGAAGCTGATTCCGAACTGTTCCTTGTCATCAAGATTTACACTCAGAATCATCGCCTCAATGGCCACCTGTCTCGGGCGAACGTCCACCTCGGCTACAATTCGGTCGATCTCTTGAAGAACTTTTTCATAATCGCGCACAATCACAACGTCTGACCCCGCGTAACCATCTCCACCGGCATCCGCCGGATTAGGCGCAATGCCCTTCTCCGCAGCACTGGACACCGTGACAAGACCGACATCTGCAGTGACCAAGGGTTTAATCAGCGACTCCAGCTCCTTGGCTGAAACGTAGTTCGGTCTGTAAATCCGCGTTGAGATTTGGTCATTTAATTGTTCAAGGAGTTTTATTTCTTGCGACGTTCCCACGTAAATGACTTTGTTATCCTCGTACCACACATATCCTGCCGCTTTGAGTACCGCCAAAAGCGCCTCACGGGGCGTTAGGTCATTCAAAGAAAGACTGAGTTTTCCCTGGACACTGTTGGAAAGGAGGACGTTTATCCCAGCTTCTTTAGCCAGAGTGTGAATCGCATCACGAATATCCGCATCGCGTAGCTCGATCTGTGTTTTATCGCTACTGTCAAAATGGTTTTCGCCGTTCCCGGCCGGCGAAGCCTCAAGAATCGGCGGAGGCGGGGCAATTACCTCCAGATTGCCTGGTGCCCCCGGATGCGGCGTACGCCCTTGATCCGTGACAATAACATCGGGGGAACGCAGCGAACTCTGGCTATCCTCATTTACTTTCCTGATTTCCGGCGGGGCCACCAATTGCGACTCAGGGTAATCCTTCGGTTCAAACACAACCTGACGTACTGCTGCATTAACCCGATCTGGTTGATTTTCGATTTCGGGTGCCGACCATGAAACGAGAACTACGTTCTCCTGTGAGGCTGGGGTTGCCGAGGCGTCGTTTGGTGTTTCTTCTTTCACCGACGCCGTGTTATTTCTCGGAACCTCGGCATTCGAATTCTCGGAAGACAGAGGTAGTCCATTTCGCTCAGTAGCCGTGGGCGATTCTGAAGAATCGCTGTTAGCGATCCGTCTCGGCAAGTTTGATCTATCGAACGACGGTTTGGTGGAACCGACGCTATGGTCGACCGCGCTTAGCGTGTTTCCCTCATGAAATGGCCGTGACTTCTCTTCGTTTGAATTTTGAGCTAGTGGGCCAGCGGGGCTCTTGAGGTTAACTGGCGAGCGAAATGCCGAGTGGCTGGACCTTACATGCGAGACCAACAAGGCCGCTAACCATACAGCAAGCGCGCAGACAGTTAATACTTCCAGAATGCGGCGAACGATTTTCATGAATCATCCATGATCCTAAGAACTGCAGAAGAAGTTTCTCCTCCCTGCTTTCGCTCCCCTGCTGCATGTACTGTGATCGTATTCCCCGGTTAATTCGCCGTGTCTTACGACTTTCAACGATTCGTCGTTATTCCCAAATCCCTGATGTTATATTCGAAGATTGTATCATTGACTTTGAATACAACTTTATTCTCATGGACACGCACAACCTGCAGACGGCATTCGACGCTTCCCTGACGAAGCGCCAATTCGCTGCCTTCCTCCAAACATTTCCCATCGAGAACTACCCACCGGCGTCTTGGAGTGATGATGACCCCTGTGCAGCGAATCATCGACCGGGCCACCGCGCCCATGTCCTGTGCAGCCTCCCTAGCGCTGTTCTGTGCGCCGCCATCTCCCGTTGCGACGGCAGCGAGAGGGTCCCGAAAGTCGTCAGCAATCGCAAGTTCCCCCCGATGTGCATCATGCCATCGTGCGATTTCCTTCCATTTTTCTTTAACGCCCAGCGAAGAATCAGACTCGCCATTTTTTCCAGATTGGCCCATTTCACTTGCGATCGAGGCTGGGAGCAGCACCATTGTGGCGGAAGCCGCTAAGGTCTTGCCGTCCTCCCTGGGGGACTGACGACGGGCCATTTTAGGGCCCCACAGAATGAGCGCCACCAGGCATAAGACGCCAAGCAGCACCGCCTTAGCGGGATGCTTTTTGATCTCCTTTTTTATCCGTTTTACCCAACCTCCCATTATTTGCATCCTCTAACTTACCCGGAGCGCGCTCGGCTGCCGGTCATTCATATCGGACACATGACCCATTTTCCCTAAAACATTTAACCGGATTTTTCGGAATACACGCTAAACTCTAAAACGCAGCGGACCTCGTCACCTTCTTCACCTAATTTTGCCAGCTCACAGTGGTGCACAACGATCGGATAACCCTTCTGGGAAAACTCACCCAGCCAGGCCAGAATGCCAGTCGAGCGGCCAACCACCTCGAATCGCATGTCACACCACTGGAGCCACCCGAGGGATTTCCATTCTTTCGGAGAGTACTTCACCAACCTAAGGTGGTGACGCTGCAGAGATTCTCCCAAAAAAGACACCAGTTCGGGAACATCCGCCGGCCGGACCTGGCCTGAGTCCCATTCTTTCAGAAAACTTTCCACCTCCGCTAGCGATCGTTCACTCACGTTTCCCGGCGATTGAACAACGGACAACTCCTGCGCTCGAAGCTGCAGTCTCTGTATCTCCGTCCTGACATTTTGTGTGGTTCTACCTAAAAAAAACAAAGAGAGCATCAATCCGACACCCAGCAGGATGACGGACCCGGGGAGTATTAACTCTCGGGAGGTCAGGTCCAGTTTCATCATCGACTCACCACCAGCACTATGTGCGTCGGGAGTGCCGTCAGCCTTTATGGCCTGTGAGCTTGGATTTCTTTTATCTCCCGGCGATCAGAAAGACGGTATACAGGATAGGGAAGTCGGCATTCACAACTAAACTGTATTATTCGTTTATTGCTTTGACCATTTACTTCATCAATGGTCTGAAGATCTATTGCCTCAAAAATCCCGATACCTCGCAGGTTTTCCATGAATCTTTGCACGTTTTGAACAACAGCAGTTTGACCGGTGATTGTGACGCGATACACAGCATTCTCGAGTCTATCCAACGATTCTCGAAGTTGACGCTCAAACCGCTCAGGGGTTTGATTATTTTCCTCGACCGGCGTGGCGTTGAGTAACAGACTTTTCTGTTGAGGCTGTTCGAGCTGGATCTGAATTCGTTCCAGTCGATCGTCAGCGGGCACGGCACGGAATATACGATAGATGAGCCAACTGACAGGCACCGCACCTCTTATCACGGATACGTCGTTGGCTTTTGCCAAGGCCTTGACGAGTCGGTCCTTCACTTCCTGTTCCTCTTGACAGGCCTTTTCCAACACGGGTAACCCGACACGGAGCGTTTCCCGGAGCCTCAACAACTCGGCCAGTTGCCAGGCCTGCCGAACAACACCAATCGTCCCTGCAAGCAGAATGACTCCGATCCCGCACAGGCTGACCAGGACCCGGCGGCGTTTTTCCAGCAATGCCCGATAGGCTGCCGGAAGAAAATCGAGCTCAATCCTGCTGGCGACGGACATTGCGGCTACCTGACCTCATGGGAAACACGGGATGGTTCCTCTACGGTCACTTTGTCCAGCGATTCGCGTTGTGGCCTTCCTGAATGAAGCGCGAGCCCTAAAGCGATGTCCCACAGGGCCGACTCTGCAATTCGCGAGGCACACTTTATTGCACGGAAGCAGTCCAGAATTTCGACCGGAATCTCGAAAAATCGGCTTACCAGTTCCTGCAGTTCAGCAGTCGCCTCCCCACCCGAAAGCACAATTCTCTCCGGGGGTTCGCCGCGGAACGTCACATTGCAGTAGCGGAAGCAACGCGATAGCTCGTCCAGCCAGCGATTCCACACCGGCCGCAAAGTGTCGCGCACAGTGGTCACAACTTCCGGATCGCGGTTTCCTGCTCGTCGGTCGCCGTAACTGCGACGAAGGGCTTTTGCCGAATCTTCCGGGATATGGAATTGTCGTGCGATCGTGAGGTCAAACTCTCTCCCTCCCAGAGGGAAGTACTTGGCAAAGAGAAGGCGTTCATTTCGCACGGTAACCACAAGGGTCGCACGACTGCCGATGTGAACAAACATCATTGTCTGACTTTGATCGCTTTGGCGTCGGTACTGACGCCCCGCTGCCCGTGCCAGAGCCAACGGTTCCGCATCGATGGCCACGGGCACTAATTTTGCCTGTTCTGCGATGCGCAGTTTACGGTCGATGGCACCGCGCTTGGCAACGATCAGCACCATCTCCTGCCGCTGTAACTCGCCCTGCTGAACGATACCCGCTGGGAGAAAGCGAACTTCTACGTCATCAAGTTCCTGATTGGCGCGACTTCGGGCTTCCTCCAGGACCACATCGGCGATGTTTTTGCCAGGCACTGGCGATACCCGAATGCTTTGAACGGTGATCTCGTCGAAACCCAGTGCCATAACGACCTGCCGACCCCGGAAACGGCCGCGCTTAAGCAAATCCTGAATACACTGCGCCAGGATGCTTTCCGCTGCCTGAAGATCATTGGGCAAATGCGGAACGTCAACTTCGGCAGCTTCCAGCACCTCACTACGTGTGCTGTTCAGTTGCACAGCTTTTACTGTATAAGTGCCGATGTCGAGGCCAATCGGACTCGCGCGATCCCACAATGTGTGAAACATTGCAGGTTATCCTTTCGCTCGGTTAACAACAACGATATTCATGACGCCTAGTCGTTTCGCTTACTTGCCTGAAATAAGTCCGCTCGGGGGAGGAATGGCGTCTGATGGCCCCCGCGTCACTTCTCCCGTTTTACCATCGACGATAACGGTCACATACCGCGTGGATGCCTCTTTCCCCGTTTTTAGCCAAATAATGAATCCCAAGCCGCTTGTCGGCATTCCCTCGGGACCGAACTCGATTTTGCTTTCTGCCCGCATAACAGTCCCAAGTTCTGCTGCCGCGACTATCTCAACATCGCCCAGCGTGTCGCGAAATTTTGTCAGATCGATGATCCGTACAGTCGCATCTGGTGACTCAGGCGTTATCAACTCTTGTGGAAGCGAATGAAGCACTGTGTTTGTGCCAGTATGTCGCAAGGCGAGTCTATTTGTAGACTTATCAACGGTAACAGTATAGTTGCTGTTATAGCTAACGGCCAAGCTCTTTGCTAATTCCAGTTCACTGGCTACAAAATTCGCCGCAGCTCGTAACTGCTCGTGCACAGTGGGTTGCGAACTTGGTAGCACGAGCCCCGCTACGATCGCCATGAGTAATATGACGATCATGAGTTCCAGAAGTGTTACTCCATACCGCCGATTCATCACAATGACTAAGTTAGCTTCTGATTATCATGTCTACTTTACTACTGCGTTGACTGCGTTGACGTGCTTTGGGCATCCCCCGGGACTTTATGAAAAACGGCCATCTTGCGCAACAAATCGTTCTGCTCCTTCAACAAAGAATTTTGTTGCGAGATCAACTCATTTTGACGCGTCAGCAACTCCCTGATTTTTCGCAACTCGGCGATCATTTCCATTCGTTGTTCCACACTGTTGGCAAACGGTGGCGGGGCGGGTGCTGGATCCGCCACTGAGGCGATCTGAACAAAACCTAGCATAAAACCCACTGCAGCGCTAACCAGAAGGATCATCGCTATTTTTGTTAAAGTTGACATATGTGCTTTTTTCCTCCTGTCCAATACTGGCCAATCTCTCCTGTCTAAGCTCTCCTGTCAGTTTTCCAAAACGCGCACGATTTTCCATCGCAAGCCTGGGCTGCTTTCAATCGCTGTATAATCCTGGGGAGCTGGAGCATAGACCGTGTTTGCGGCATCCTTCCAATGGTACGCGATTGCCACCGTTCGGTCCGAAAACCGCACCTTTGGTGCCGGATCTAAACCAAATTGACGTAACCAGAGAGGAAAATATTTGTTATCGCCCGTCGCAAATGGCTTTTGCTTTTGAAAATCGGACAATTTTTTATCCCAGTCCACAGTATCCCAGGGGGTTCGCGGGTCGATCCGAAATCTGGTTGCAAATACTTTTCCCGAAAACTTAATATCCGTTGTATCGGGCGCTTTTTTGATCTGAATTTCGCCGAACGCCCCGACCAGTCCCTCAATTTGCCGTCCCGTCCCTGGTTCGACTCGCAGGTTTTTACACACGAGGACCGGTAACTCTACTGCGTTTTTGTCGGCTGAAATAGATCGCATCTGGACAGCCCGAAGCGACACATTACTGCCCGATATGATGACATCACCGGTTACTATGACGCTTCCAGTCCATTGAACATTGTCCTGAATAGTGAGACTTCCCGAGCGGAAATACAAACCGCACGGGTTCGTCACTGGATCGGGAGCCATGCTTACGTCTGCCAGAGTAGCCGGTAACTGAGGTACTGCGTAGAGAGGCCCTCCAGGGTACACACGATACTGACTTAATGTGGTGGGAGATTGAAGGTCTCCTGCGGGATACTGGGGAAGAACCGGGATCACTGACACATTGAGCCACAATAGAGCGTTAAGATCGTCCAAGGTCTGCAAGTAGGCTGGCCAGCGAACTGTTCCTGTAAATGGCCGATAGTCAGGATAGCCGGCCTGCTTCATTGCGTACAGATCTGACAGGTACTGGTACCTGGGATTGCTGGTCGGATAGTCTGGCGCAACGCGCACTGCAGACTGAAAACGCACCGGACCTTCAACCTGGCAAGGTATGTTAAATCGATTGGTATCGGAGCCGGTTTGATAAATCGTATATTTCTGGATGGTGTCCCAATCCAACGGCTCGGGAGAAAGTGCCCGCGGCTCCAGTTCGACAATCCACGTCTTCTCGCACACAGATGGATACTCACTTTCCCCCGGAAGCCAGGCACTGCCTTTGGCTTTGAGGGTCACCCGGAGCGGGTAGCGATCGAAATCGGGATCTCCAGCTTCGAGAGTCGCATCACCGGCCACATACACGACCTCGAAGGCCTCGTTCGGAGCACACGATCCTGCCAGCACCGTACCCACACCGGGCCAACCTGGGGAAAACATCTTGGCGAAAGCGATTGATAGTCCAGACTCAGCCGCTGCTTCCGCCTTCTCCCTCAGCTGCCCGTTGCGGACAATTCGATAATGGATACTCATCACACAAAGGGCACTGTATCCCAGGGCCAGAGCGCTGATAACGGTCAACAGGACAACAAGAAGAATAAATCCTTCTCTTTGTGAATGGTCACAGTTCGAATAGTGATTAACCATCATCATTTCGACTTCTCACTGGATAACTCTAGCGTCTTTGCGCAGAGAGTAGTAGAAGGCAAGCGATCCTATAAAAGTCCGACAATATGGTGCCTCAAACTCAGTAGTACTCGGCGACGGTGCGAGTTGAATCTCCACGCGGATCCTCACCCTCCGTTGTCCTCTATCGGGTGCAAATAGACCCTGCGGCCAGGAAAGACCTTTCCAACTGAGTGAGCTGCTTTTCCACTCCTCCATAGAAGGAGCCATTTCTAGGTAAAATCGAATAGCTCCCAATTTTTCAGATCCAAAGCTGAAGTATCGTAACCTGTTGGTTAGAAGAATACTCGGCAACGCGGAATTGGTGCGAATCTGTGCCACGAGGGAACGCCATCCTGTAACGTCTTCCAGGGCTGGCGCCACTGCCTGGGAATCTGGTAGTGTGTATTCCCGCAATTCATTGGCAGCCTGCCCTGCTGGCATAAAGAATACCAACTCCTTCAGTCGCGGTCGGCCGACCGGATCGATGGGCTTCCCGTCAATTGGCGTCCAAACCACGAGCGTTTCTGGAAAGGTAAAACCCTCCGCAGTGCGGGAAACTACAATCGCGCCAGGAAATTGTTCATTTGCATAACAACGACGAATCGCGCGATCGATCCTCCGCGTAACGGTTTTCCAAACCTGGACGTCCTCAATCGCTGTGTTTGCGGTCTGAAATGTGTCCTCCGCCACCTTGGCCAGCGTTACCACCCCCGCAATGAGTACGCCGGTGATCGCCATAGCGAGGAGCATTTCGACCAGGGTGAGGGCGTTACGGCGGTGTTCAGTCAGAATACTCTTGAAACATATTACGAAAAACAAACGTTTAATCATAATCATGGAAGGACATACAAAAGGATGTGAAATACGAGAATAACTTAGTTCACCACGTCTCGGTCGGCGCGTGACCAACGACGCGAACGACGGTGGCCATGGGGCGAAGCTGGCCCGAGCGAGTTTTCCAGTACACGGTCACTTCGATCCGCCGATAGTCGCTCACCGAACTTCCAGAAAGCGGCTGAGCGAAATTTGTGCTGGAGACGTATTGAACCTTGACTTCCCGCCGAAAGTTTTCCAAACTGGATGCCATCGCCGGGGATGGTCGCTGACCATTGTCGCCTTCCTTGCCCAATAGCCTTCCCCACTTATCGTGAGGTGGCTCGTCGACAAGACCCGCGTAGTCGTCAATGTCGTCAAACAACGACCGATTGCCGGTGGCCTTTTCCGAGGGACTCGGCCCCAACGCGGCATACGGCGATAACCCTGGCTCGCAATAACGACAGTTGAGAATTTCGTCCATGAGGTCATGGGCCAACCCTTCGGCAGCCTCACGAACGACCAGTTCCTCGCTATTTTGCATAACTACTCCTAAAGCGAGCGCAACAGCAGCGGTGACTGTCGCCAAAAGCGCTACAGCCACCAACACTTCGACGAGCGTGAACCCTGCATTGGGCGTGCGGAGTTTCATTTCTTACCTGTCCACTCGCGCGATGCCTTGCCCTTGCGCCATCAAAAGTGGGGTTATCAAGGTGGGAGAGCGGTTCCTCTTGTCAAATATAAGCCGAAAACAATACCACCGGGCAACTTTCAAGAAACTGCCCAAATTGTCTTTGAGTTTATTGCCCGTCACACAAAATCGGGAGTAAACACGGTCGCTCGGTCTGGCAACAGGCCCCCCAGCCATCGGCCACCCGTTCGCCGACCGATGATTCTTTTGATTTTGCTAGCAACACTTCCGATGATATTTTTGACGGACTGTCAGGCTGGTATGCCAAGGCTGCGATAATCTGTATAATTCGAAGCGAGTTTGCGGACGTCAGCGGAACACTGGACCTTTTGGGGAAGGCCCTATTCCCCGATGGATGAGACAAGAAAGGATGAGAATGATGAAGTTGCGGAAAGTGATAGCTGTAATGGCCGTGCTCGTAGCGTGCACGGCGACGGTGGCGAGTCTCGCCGGGGAACGATTGAGATACGTGCGCGGAACCGGCTTATCCGGGCTGGGAAACCCGGCCTGCGGTCGCGACAACGTGTGTTGCCCGATTTGCGGCTGTGCTCAGTGTGCCGGCCATCCCTGGCATGTTGCGCCGCGCGATCCGCGAATCGGCTGGGGCTGGGGTGGGCACGGTCACGGTAGCGGCGCTTATATTCAGCCAGGTCCCCCAACGGCTGCCATCACGTATCCCTACTATACGGTTCGTGGTCCCAGAGATTTCCTGCAGCGCAATCCGACCCCAATCGGTCCATGACCAACGCAATACTTGGGAGTGATCACTCTTAAGAGAACACGCAACTGGCCAATGATATCGCGGCTCGGTTAATCCGTGCTTGTATCAGGCGTGATCTACCATCAGCCGGCTTGGCGCTTGTGCCGCAATGCGCCGCGCCATGCTGAGTTGAATCGCAAGTGGGCAACGAATTGCGGATTATGGCGACCGCTCCTTCAGGGCGGTCTTTTTTTTAGTCACGTCACAAGCCAGGGAAGAACGAGTTGGGCACCTCCTAAAATGAGCAGAAAACCGCTTAGATCAGTAATTGTTGTCAGGATTGGCCCGGACGCCAGGGCGGGATCAATCCCAATTCGCGCAAGTCCCAGCGGCATGGCCGCACCCAACAGAGCTCCCACCACTGTATTGAGTGCCAATGCACTTCCCACCAGCACGCCCAAACAAACGTTTCCTTGCCATATCCAGCCAACCGCTGCCAACAGAAATCCAACGACTAAGCCGTTTACAAGGCTAAGCGGAAGCTCGGCCTTAACGACCCGCCACGCGTCTCGCGGGGTGATCAAACCGGCAGCGAGTTCTCGAAGCGTAACCCCCAGAGACTGACTCCCCGTGTTACCCCCCATATCTGAGATGATCGGCAAGAAAAACACCAGCGCCAGCACCTGCGCAATTGTGCTTTCAAAAAAGGGGATCACGCTGGCCGCGATCAGGTCCAGGAAAAGAATGATGGACAACCAAACCGTTCGTCCTTTGATGCGCTCTTTGAGAGCCATGGAGCGGATCTCTTCGCCACCAGAAATGCCGAGTAATTTCAGAAAACTGCGGCTGGCCCGCTCGGCCATGGCTTCCTCTACATCCTGCCGCCGCACCATTCCAATTAACCTGCCGGCTGAGTCCACCACAGGAAGGCCGAAGAATCTGTATTTCCTAAAGAGGTGATCCAGGTCATCCAGCGATGTCTCGGCGTGGACAGAAATCGGATTACAGATTTCTAGGTCGGCGAGACTCCGATCCGGTACACTTAGCAGAAGATCACGTACCCTTAAAACCCCTTTTAATACTCCGTCGCCATTTATAGTGTAAATGTAAAGAACATCATAATTCTTGTATTTTTCGGCATTCAGTCGAAGATCGCGAATAACGTCGTCGACAGTGAGAGATTCGTTGTAGGCCAGGTATTCCGTGATCATCAGACCGCCGGCGGTGTCCGGACGGTATTGAAGCAGACGGCGGGCGTCCTCCGCCTCGGCCGGCCTCATTTGTTTGAGAAATTCTTCCGACCGTTCAGGAGCGACAGCCGCGAGCAAGTCCGCCTGTTCGTTGCTCGGCATCTCGTCCAGGATCGCGGCCGCCCGAAAACTGTCCATCCCTTCCAGCACAGCCGCAGCCTGGCTCTCGGGGAGTTCGAGGAGCATCTCGGCCGCCTCGTCAGAATCGATCAATTCCATCAACCGGGTCTGACCCTCCAGGCCTAAATGCCATAACACATGGGGAAGCTCACCCGGTGGAATCTTTTGCAAGATTCTGGTAACCAGGTCGGCGTCTTTTTGCTCAATAGCATCTTGGAGTTCTTTGGCCAACTGTTCAACTTTCGTGGTAATTTCGTTGTTTTTCTGTAAATCACTCATGTTTCTCTGCCACAGATAAAAGCTTACAACCAAACTGTGTTTTTTACGCCAAATTACTCTGTTTACTTAAGCCGGCGGTGATTAAATGCGCTTTTACTGACTGCGGAGAATCTCGGAAAGTGCGTCCACGAGAGCATCCACATCAGAAAAGTCATTGTAGGCATGGGGACTCATCCGCAAACGTCCCGATCTGACGCTGGTAACGATGCCCCGTTCCAACAACTTCCCTTGCACATTGCCGAGCGATTTACTGGGCCATTCGACGGCAACAATGCCACTCGAATGTTCCCTCGTGCTTCGATCACTGACGACAGTGAGTCCCAATTTTGTAAGTCGCTCGACCAAATAGTCAGTCAGATCCAGCACTCGGTTTTGCAACCGCTCTGTGCCGTAGTTGTGGAGCAATCGAAGAGAAGAGTACAGGCCAATAAAGCCCACCATGTTGGCGGAGCCGCCTTCATACCGTGCGGCACTCGGTTTCAGACAAAATTCTATTCGATCAAAATCAAATGCGTGTTCAACACTGTTCCAGCCGAGGCTGGTCGGCCGCAGAACTTCCCAAAGGGGCTCCCGCACGAACAGGATGCCCGCCCCTTCGGGCCCCACGAGCCACTTGTGGCCGTCCGCCGCAAGAAAATCTATTCCGGCCTCGCGAACATCCAAAGAGAAAACCCCAAGGCCCTGAATTGCATCGAGAAAAAATAGGCCCCAACCCGGTGAGCAATCTCAGCCAAATCACCAGGGTTATGCCGCCACCCCAAATGGTAGCTCACCCAACTGACGGAAAGAATACGGGTTCGGCTATCGCACGCGGCTGCCAGATCTTCTAGCCGCACGCGTCCTTCTCGGGCCGGAACACGGCGCACCTCCACGCCTCTTTGACACAGCGCCAACCAGGGGTACTGATTTGCCGGGAACTCATCGGCTGGCACCACCACGTTATCGCCCGGACGCCAGGGAAATCCCTCCGCCACTATCGAGACTCCATGACTTGTGTTCCTCACAAGAGCAATCTCTCGTGGAGAAGCCCCTAGAAGCTGTGCAGCGATTGTCCGGAGCTGCTCCAGAACTCCAGCCCATTGCTTCCATACCACGTCGCCCATTTCTGCGGCTTCGCGGGCCCAGCGAATGATCGCATCCCGGCTCACGTCCGGCAACGGTGACACCGCCGCGTGATCGAAGTATGCCCAGCGCTGACAAATGGGCATGTGCCCTCGAAAATCCTGCCACCACTCGACCGCATTCACTTCACCTGGTCTAATATCGTTCGGCTTCTCAAGAAACATTGGTCGTGCACGCGTTACTCATTTCACTCGGACAGTCATCATTGAAGAAACCGACTATCATTCTACAAAAGTTCTTCAAGTTGGTCTACAAGTGATTCGAACCTTTGCATGGCTGCCTCCACTGGCTCTGGCCGCTCCATGTCCACTCCGGCATCTCTCAACAGATCAAGCGGATCCTTCGAGCAACCTCCCGCCAAAAAGCCCAGGTAATCCTTCACTTCGCGATCACCCCCGTTTAAGACACGCTCGGCCAGCGCGATCGCCGCGGAGAGCCCCGTCGCATACTTGTACACGTAGAAAGCATTATAAAAATGCGGAATTCGAAAACACTCCAAATCCAGCAACTCCGGTATCTCAACTTCATCACCAAAGTAATCCTGTAGCAATTGTCGATAAATCTTTCGAAACGCATCCAAGGTCAGCGGCTCCCCCCTTTCCAGCGTCTCATGCGTGATCTTCTCAAATTCGGCAAACATCGTCTGTCTAAAAATAGTGCCGCGGATCTCGTCAATCTCGTGGTTAATAATATTCGCCTTTTCTCGCGCATCTCTGGCTTTTCCCAGTAAATACCTGCCTAATAATTGTTCATTGAAAGTGCTTGCCACTTCCGCCACAAAGATTGTGTACTGATAAAGATGGTAGGGCTGATGATGGGCTGAATAGTAACTATGCATCGAATGCCCTGCCTCGTGAGCAAGTGTGAAAACATGGTCGAAAACATCATCCTGATAGTTCATGAGAATATACGGATTGCCATCGTATGTGCCCGCGCTGAAAGCGCCGCTCTGTTTGCCGCGATTCTCGTATTTGTCGCACCAGCGGCTTTCAAACCCACGCCGCAAAACCTCCACATATTCCGTTCCCAAAGGCTTTAGGGCCTCTAGAATCACTGACACTGCCTCGTCCCATGACCTTTTCACTTTAACGTCTTTAACAAGCGGAACATAGGTATCGTAAACACTAAGCCGCTTTAACCGCAGTTTTTTTCTCCTTAATTCATAATAGCGATGGAGAACAGGTAGATATTTTCTGACCGTAGCAATCAATTGATCATAAACTGTTACGGGAATATTCTCGGCGAAGAGTGCTGCCTCACGGGAGGAAGGAAAGTTTCTCACGCGGGCATAGTACACATCCTTTTGCATGGATCCCGCCAGAGTGGCCGTGAGCGTGTTCTGGTGCTCTAGATACTTCTCATAAAACATTTGGAAGGCCTGAGACCGCACTTTCCGGCTCGGCGACTGGAGAAACGTAATAAACGTGGCATGTGTCAATTCAATTTTCTGGCCTTTTTCATTTTCCAATATACCAAAGCGAAGATCAGCATTGTTGAGTTGATGAAAGACATGCGACGGCGTTTCGGCCATCTCCGTCTGCATTGCCAGCAAACGTTCCTCCGCGAGGCTCAGGATATGGGGACGCCACCGAAGGATGCGTCGCAGGTAAACATCATACGGCCGGAGCGCATCATGCTGAAGATATTGCTCCATCCTTTCGGGCGGGATGGCCAGTAACTCCGGCCGAATAAAACTGGCCGCCTGTGCAACACGGCTCGCCACATTGAGAAATCGCCCGCGCATTCGCTGATACTCAGAGTTCGACAGGTCTTCTGCAGTCTTCAGGAACGCATACGTCCCCAGGCGTTCTCCCTGTCGATCCATGTCCAGATCAAAGCGAAGACAATGAGCAATGACCTCCGGCCCTTCCGCAAGTTTTCCCCGAAAGCGATCATATTCCTGAATGCGCTTTTCCCATTCCGCAAAAGCCGCCTCCCAACTCGCATCGTTGGGGAAAAGGCTTGACAGGTCCCAGGTGTCTTCAACTTTCTGGGCACTTCGCGGAATGAGCACCTTTGTACGAGGCATGTCAGAATCCATCTCCTTTCACTTGAGTCGCCGGCTAAACTTCTCGGATCACCGCAACCTGCCAGATTGCAAGCACCATGTCGCGCTATCAGCGGATTATCATCCAGTCTCGACAGGGCGTCAACCGCTGGGCAGAATTCGGTGGACATTCATCAGCCCTACAGCGCGTACCGAGTTCGGCGGCGATCAAGGCCCCATCGGACCGTTGTATTGGGCTCTGGCTGAGTCGATGACGGGAGGGAGTAGAGCTTTCAACGAATGACCGTACTGGTTTGTCGGTCGTTGGATGCCCCGGCTTCGCCGTTTCACGTCTGGCAAGACAACAAACCACCATGTCTGCGGGTCCCTGATGCCGCGAAGGCGGAGCTGTGAGCTGCCGAGCATACAGGGTGCTGCTCCCCATTGACAGGCAGCAAACCGGGCCGTTAGGATATTTATGAAGTCTAAGTACGAGGAGCGGGGCGCGTGGTGGCCGTTGGCTGGGCAGGGTGATACCTTTGGCCTCGGGTTGATAGCTGGCAGCGAGAACCAACGAGAACCGATAGAAATATTGGGCACGGTCAAAGGTGTCTGTTTGACCGCGTGTGAAACGGACAGGTAGCTCAGTTGGTAGAGCACTGGACTGAAAATCCAGGTGTCGGCGGTTCGATCCCGCCCCTGTCCACTGGATGTAATTTTGGCTGAATCATGGGTTACGGATACCGGCCGGCGGTCGGCCGTGCGTGTTTGGTCCTCAAAAAAGTGGTAGGCTGCTTGTTTGCGGGCTGAGGGACGCACGCATGGCGGAACGTGGCCGTGTTTCGGTGTATCGCGGCCACAAACCGAGTTGCCGGGCAGTCGTCAGAAGCGACGGTAAAGAATTTCTATCTCGGAAAGCACGGGACGCCGGAAAGCCGTGCGGAATTCGAGCGGCTCATCGCAGAATGGCTAACCGCGGGTCGGGTTCGTCTCAACCGTCTGGCCCATCTCACAACTGAGCATCTCTTGAGGTCCTGGATGGAGTTGGTCGCCCGGTAGGGGCAGTGTGAGCAACACTTCCGCGCGGAATGCCTCTCTTTGTAATGACTCGTGTGAGCACGGTGTGAAATGCCCCGGGCAAGTTCCATGTTTGATAACGGATCTTGCGCGACAATCACCTGATTAATCGGTTCGGACCGCGTGCTTCTCCCCAAATGGTTCTGGGTGATGCAAGGGCACGTTCTTCCCCCACAATTTGGCAAAAAGCCAGGCTTGCCGGGATCACCAACGCTATTTGACATTAGAAAGTGACGAACGCAGCTCGAAAATCGAGCCTCTGTAGTGTTTCCCCCGATTCCACCGCAACCCCGGGAAACGAACTAGTGCTCCGTCACAGGATAATTTTGGGATAAACAGACTTCAGTTTGCAGCGGGCATCTTCCGCGGTCATTTGCCAGTCGACACCCCGCTGCCGAGCGTTTAGGTCTCCCGACCACGCCGCAATTTCCTCCTGAAGAAGACGTAACTCTCCCACACGACGCCCCGCTAGACACTGCCGGGTCAAACAGCTCAACTCGCACTCCGCCACGTTCAGCCAACTGCCGTGTTTCGGCGTGTAAACAAACTCAATGCGACGAACGTACTGACGAGCCCGCTCCGCTGGGAACACCTCGTAAAACGCCCCTTTCGTGTGCGTGTTCAGGTTGTCGCAGATCAGCGTGATCCGCTCACAGTCCGCGTAACGCCCGTCCAAAAGCGCCGCCACCTCCGTGGCCCAGTCGCTCTTCGTCCGACGTTCCCGCGCCGTCGCCTGACGCCAGCCGACCAAGGGCTCGCAAAACAGGAAGATCGCCGCCGTCCCCGCTCGTTCATACTCGTAATCCACTCGCCGGGGATGCCCTCTCGTCGCCGGAATCGGACGCCGCACTTCCTTCACCAACTGCACCGGCTGCTCATCCATGCAAACGACCGGATGCAACGGATCATATGGCCGACAATACACCTCCAGCACCTCTTCCATCTGAGCGACAAACTCCGCATCCGCCTCCGGCGGTATCACCCAGTACTGAATCTTCCGCGCCGTGATCTCGTTTTTTTTAGCGCCCGGCGTACTGTCTCGTGGCTGATCGATTCCACCACTTTCAGCTCCACCAACCGACGGGCCAGGAGGCGAAGCGTCCACTGACCGTAACCCGCAGGCGGCGGCCCCAAACGGGTGGCAATGATTTTCGCTTCCACCTCCCCATCCAGAATCTTGTTCGCTGGTGCCCCGACCGGCTCTTCCCTTCCAGCGTCTCCTCAAAACCCCGTTCCACAAAACGCTGACGAATCTTCTCCACCGTCTGTCGCCGACACCCGAACGCTTCGGCAATCTGTTGGTCCGTCCAGGCCGGACCGTCCGCGTCCGCCTTCAGCAGAATCTGAGCGCGACGGACCTTCTGGCTGGTCCCCTTCAGCTTGCGAATGACCTCCTGGCATTTCTGACGTTCTTCCTCGGTCAGCCGGACAATATACTTCTTTCGCATGGCAACCCTCCTTGGCAAAAGGGAACGGAAACGACCACCCATCCTATCCCATCCCACCCACCCAAGACAATCCCAAAATTTTCCTGTGACGGAGCACTAGGCGAACGTTGTTTCGGTTCTCTCGGCCGGATTGTTACGGAGCCATCTTTCCTGGGTTATCTTCTCAGGTTTTACCCCGCTGCGGAGCGGAGTGTCGCCGAAGACCGAGACGAACCTGACATTTGTCGATAAAGACGAGACGCCAAGCCTTATTCCGTCGTCAAAACTGGCGCAGGTTCGACGGTCACCGGGCGCGTGCCTCGAGCTTTAGGCCTGATACCAGTGCTTCTCGCCAGGAAACAGATAAAGGGTTTGCACCCGCAGCCCTCGCCCCCAGTTTTGTTCGCCGATATGTCGATGGAAAATGGATCCCAATCGCGCTGTTGTCAGCTCCGGAAAATGATGGCTGTCGCTGTCTTGTTCAGAGGCGTGGGCACAACTTGACCAATGACCAGAAGGCAGCACGGCAGCAGAGGGAGATCAATCTATGGTAGCTTGTCGTCCTCGGATCAGCCCACATTGTTGGCTTGCGGATTTGACCGCTGTGGTCGTCGTCTGCTGGCTCATCCAGGGTGGCGTGTGTATGGGGGAGCCACCTCGCGTTCCCTGGTTGGATGAAGTTCAGGCGTCCCTGGTACAGTCCACGGATGAACAGACTGGTCCGCACGTGCTCACAACCGGTGATGGCTCGCCCATTCGGGACCTGTCACAATGGCAGCAACGAAGAGAAGAGATCCGCCAATGGTGGCTGAGTTTTTTGGGTTTGCCCCAACGGGATCATGACCTGCCGGCACGCACGCTTCGAACACTCTCCCGAGAAGACCTGGAGGACGTCTCGCGATGTTTGATTGAGTACGAAACTCAGAAAGGCTGGAAAACGAAAGCCTATTTGCTCTATCCGCAGGGATACGAAATCTTTTCGCAGCGGAACAAGCGGCTTCCGGGGATTGTTGTCTTTCATTCCACAACCAACGACACGATTCGGCAGCCGGCCGGTCTCACTTCGGAGAAAACCAAGGCTTTCGGACTTGAGCTGGCTCGTCGCGGCTATGTAACGCTCTGTCCGGAATGCTTTCTCTGGTCGGGCGGCCCACCTTACGACTATTACAAACAAGTGGAACGATTCAGGAACCAGTTTCCCGGTGCCAAAGGCATGGCCAAGATGCTTCTCGACGCTCAGGCCGCTGTGGACCTTCTGGTGTCTTTCCCGGGCGTGGATTCCGGTCGCCTCGGTGCGGTGGGACACTCGCTGGGTGGCAAGGAAGTCCTCTATCTTGCGGCATTCGACGAGCGAATTCGCGCAAGCGTATCAAGCGAAGGCGGGATTGCATTGAGCTTCTCCAACTGGGAGGCACCATGGTACCTGGGCCAAGAAATTCGTCAGAAGGAATTCGTCCACGATCATCACGAACTTGTGGCGCTGATCGCACCGAGGGCCTTCCTACTGATCGGAGGTGACTCCGCAGATGGGAACAAAAGTGTTCCGTTCCTTCGAGCGGCCTGGCCGGTCTACGAGCTTTTCGGAGATCCACCGGCTTTAGGGTTGTGGAACCACCGGGAGGGACACTCCGTGCCGGAGAACGCCCTTAATCGGATCGCTGAATGGTTTGACGCGTACCTCAAAAGCTCGATAAGTGAAGACAATTAAAGAAATGTCCGCTCTTCGGAGACGGCTTTCCCACTGGAATCGTCAGGAAAGAACCAGTAGGCTGCGAGGATAATCTGGCAACCACCGCTCATAATTGCACAAAGTCAAGGGCAAGATCCCCACCAGCCCAAGCGTTCCGAGCACTAATGGGACATATGTGTTAACGGCTGGCTATTTGCGTAGGACATTCGGTTGTGGATCCTGAGCCGTCTGAGCAGGGTTATCAGCCACAGGTGCGGCTGGCAACGCGGCTGGCGGTTGGGAGTCGGCAGCGTTGGGCGGTGTGGTTTGATCAACCGGATTGGCATTCGCTTGGGAAGCGGCTTGCTGCGACTGAGCGGCCCGACGTTCGATTTCCTGGGAAAGTAATTCAATCTTTTTCAACGTTTCCGGCATATTCTCGAAGTCCAAAAGGAGGGGCGGCTCGCCTTCAAAAATGACGGTCGCCATCCCCGCAATCCGCCAGCCGTCGGCTTCCTTGCGAAGCATCCAAGTGATCTCATCGGTGCGCGGTTTCCCCTGGGAATCCAAATCGGTCCAGGTGCTTTTTACCCGTGCGCCATCCGGTGCCAAGTACTCCACATCATTGAAGACCTCATATCGCGCCGTGTCGCTCCCAACAGGTGCAAATTGCCGATTGAGTTTCCCTGCCTGCTCTCTGGCCAGTTCACTGAAAAGCTGAATGACTTTCTCATCGTCGCCGGTCCGGACGGCTTCGAGAAACACTTTGACCGCAGAAACAGGGTCTGCTGTCTGCGATTTGAGATCGTTTTGCCCCACGGGTGCGGGCTTTTTCTCCGTGTCAGAACTCGATGGGGCAGCTGGGCGGCTGGTGGACTGCGCTCCATCCGGCTGAGGAGACGGCTTCTGGCAACCCAGCACCAAAACTGCCGCAAAGATGCATACTGTGGACCACTTCAAGCTGCCCGTTTTATTGCCACTCCGGGAACTGGTATATCGACCGCCATCCATGGTATTCCTCCGAAGACCCAAATCGCTCCACCCAATCCAAGCCTACCATGTGCAAAGCATGTATCCACCTGTGTCAGAATGCAGTAGTTTGGCCCAGGAATGGCAAATCTGTCAAGGGAGATTCTTGATACCCACGTTGAACGTTGAACGTTGAACCGTTGAACGTTGAACCTCCGCAATCTGCTGCAGTTTGACGCGGTCAAAATAAAGCGTTCTCCCATCCGGCAACCGCAGGTAGTGCTCCCGGAAGATTGGCACCCGCGGGATGAGGAGGAATTGTTCACTATCCAGTTGTTTATCGAGAGTAATGGTCGCCATGCTTTTCCACCTATAGTTGTGCGATTACACGACTAATACCAGAAACAGGCAGACCGGAGTCAATAGCTCGATCAGGGGGTGTGCTGACTGGAACGCGATGGCGCTGCCGGGACACCAGGGAAGGAAGGATTGCCAGCTTTATACCGCAAAAAAGAACCGCCTGTGCACGGGGGGCACAGGCGGCGTTCGTGGAGGGCAACACGAAGAGAACAGAATGAAACGCTAAGCCTTACAGAATCAGGTGTTTAATCGCTTCCCACTCATTGTCCCAATAAGGTTCACGCCATTGATAAAGAGGATTGTCCTTGTAATTGGCCCCATAGATCGACTCTGTCAGCCATTGCTTCATTTTCTGTTCGTATTCCGCCTCGGCCTTCTTATACTCCTCGGGCGGGAGATCCTCCGGGGGCGGTTTGGGCTCCGTAAGTTTGGTGGGAATTTTTTTGAATCCGATCGCCTTTGCCATCTCAATGGCTTCTGTAAGGCTACGTGGACGACGTCGGTTCTGGTCTTCTGTCATGGCGACGACTCCTCGTAACCCTCTGGGTATTGCTCAGCATCGAACTCCCCATAGTATCCACTTTCCGCCCGACGGCGAATCTCCTCGGGGTCCCGGGTGTCTCCCACATACCGCATGAAATAAATTGGCGGACGGTCGTTTTTTTCGTAGTCCCAACCCTCGGGGGCGTACTGGTCATCCCAGGGCACGACTTTGTAGACGCGAAAGCCGTACTTGTGATAGATTCTTGCTAAACCTTCGCCGATACAATCCAGCGTCGTGGCCCCTTGGCTGATGGCCTGGATCACCGCCGCTTGGCCCGCACCCTTGGGGCCCTTCGGCGTCCGAAATACGTTACACAGGTCGTATTCGCCGGGCGTACCGGGAATCGGTACCAGCATGTATCCGGCGGTCCCATCTGAAGTTAAAAAGATCTTAGCCCCGTGCTTAATTTTATCCTCGATTTGCTCCTCAGTGTACGGCGACAAGAAGGCTCGCATATCTGGAGTAAGAGAATCCCTCGCTTCCACAAACTTTTTTGGTTCAGCGGTGACAAATTCGACGGATGAAACCTTGGACGCCGATCTCTTTTCTGCCGGGGGCTTGGGCGCTGATTCGGGTGATCCTCCTCCCTTTCCCCCTGAGGCTACCGCCCCCTGATCAACCCGTTGCCATTGATGCCGGCCCGCTGCATCGGGGAGATAGGCATAGGTCTTCCCGTCAATCGTTGCCAGCGTTCCTTCCTGTGGATCTTCGGGCAATCCCTTGGGCAAAGCATATTTAATTAAATCGTGGCGTTCGTACTGAAAAGGGAGCGCGTCCCCCTCGCTCCCTGCCTGCCCCGGCAGCTGGAGTACTTCATCATCCGGCCCCGGCGCGGTAGCTCCCACTAACGCCCGCACCTCGTCGGCCTTAATCGCCAGCACCATGCCACGATGATCGTGTGCAGTGACCTGGAGGAGGTAGCCCAGTGGGACACACACCTGAAAAACGTGTTTGGAAAAAACGTCCAGCGGTCCAGCCTCGGAGGGTTTGTTCGATGGGTTACAACGAAGGACGGAAGAAGGTTAGCTATTGTCGTATGGAATGGCCCCCCAAAGTCAGTCCATGAATATTATCTTTACGCCCACGAGCTGGCGCACATCGTGGATCGAGACACGTCCGGCGACAGGATCAGCAACTCAGACGAATGGCAAGCGGCATGGGAATCGGAAAAGGAGGAAATTGTTCATTCCGTTTATCAGCCGGAACTGAAAGAGGCCATTCTAAGAAACCCTCAGGAAGCATTCGCCACGTTGCTGGCCTTGTATTGGATCAATCCTCGGATTTTTCGCACTCAAAGGCAAACCATACGTCGGTTCTTGGTGGAACGTCGTCTGGTTCATCGGGAGGGGGAGAAGTTCCCAGCATAAGGGGAAAGTAAACAGAATCCGGCATTCGGTCCTCAAACGGCACGTAGTCTGAATAATCATGGCCCGGAACAGGAATACAGATTGACTCGATGTCTCCTGTTTCGGGGCAGCACCAGGTGATGACCTTGACCTTTTCCTTGTGCATGTCCCTATCTCGGACCACCACGTACCATCGGCCCTCATAAAACCTCCAGGGGCAGCGCCAGCGTCGCCAGCGATAGTGGGCGTAGGCCAAGAACACACGGTGTGCCAGCCGCTTGAGAGGGTCGAGAAGAGCTGAGAGCCTCATGGCGCCAACCTCCCGCACTTGTTGAGTGCCGCCTGATGATAGTGGCAGCATTTTGGAAAACCGACCCCTTATATTATCGTCATGAGCGTGGCCGTTGACAAACCCAAAAACCGAACCGCCGACAGCCTGTTTCCCCCGGACAAATACGTGAACAAGCCGGGGGTGGTGGTGTTCGCCGAACACAGCACACGCCTGCGGGATGGGACGCCCGTGACCTATGATCGGGAGGCCCTGGAAAAGATCGCCCGCAACTGCAACCGGCGGATTGAGGAAACCGGCAACTATGCGGCGGTGTGCATCGGACACACGACATTGATAAGCCGCTCATCGGTTTCGCAGTCCGCCTTCCGACGTTCGATAATCCACTTTTATCCGCCTGGCACGACAAGCGTTTCTCTCCAACCGGATTCTCCGCGAAAGCCAATTGTCGGGTTACCTTCCAGCGTTTGGAGCATCCATTTCACTGACCGGGCTACAACTGCTCAGCTCCGTTGCTGATTAAACAGCCAGGGCGATTCATGAATTGCCGCTACAACTCATTGTGCTCGCGGCATGTCGTGGCAGAGCGGGGTAAGTCAAAGCAGCCCGGATAGGCTAATTGTCAGGCGTCTCTTATACTGAAAAAGTAGCGCGTCGGTGGGTAGCGCCATCCACGAAACTTCATTACCAATCATTGTGAGGCTTACTGGCGATTTGCCAGCATCTGGTGAAGAAGGGGCAAAACACTGAAAGTTGGCTGTGGCCCAAAATGGCGGCATTTGGGGGCTTTGGATCCAGGAACGTTACACCGTCGGTGATGACGGCGACTTCCCTTTGGTACGTGGAAAGAATTCGACTATGACAGCAGCGCGAAGGAAGAAGAGTGCGCCACGGGGTGCTTCCTCTGCACAACCCGGCGGAACGGTCATCCAACCCGGTCCTCAGCGACTTCAGAAAATCTTGGCAGCGGCCGGGATTGGAAGCCGGCGGCAGTGCGAAGAGCTAATCAAAATGGGCCGGGTGGAGGTGGATAAGAAGGTCGTTACAGAACTGGGCTTTAAGGCAGATCCATTCCGACAGAAGATCTGTGTGGATGGAGTTCCCATCAAGCTCGAGCCGCCGGTCTATTATGCCGTTTACAAACCGGATGGAGTGGTTTGTACGAATCGGGATCCGGCCGGGCGAACACGTGTGATTGACCTCGTCCCCGAGAGCGAACGGCGTTTGTTTACGGTGGGGCGGCTGGACCTTCACAGCGAGGGCCTGATTCTGGCGACCAATGACGGGGCCCTGGCAGAGCGGCTGACACATCCACGCTACGGTGTGCCCAAAACATACCTGGTACAGGTGGCGGGAGAGCCAACACGGGAGGTGCTTCTTAAACTCCAAAAGGGAGTGCATCTGGCAGAAGGGATTGCCCGGGTAGCCAAGATTCGAATCCGCCGTAAGCATAAGAAAAGTACCATCCTGGAGATGGTGCTCAATGAAGGTCGGAACCGAGAAATTCGGCGAATCATGGCGCGGGTGGGCCACAAGGTGTACCGCCTCAAGAGAATCGCCGTGGGACCCATTCGATTGGGCAAGATGAAACCTGGTGAGGCCCGACGCCTGACCCCCGAGGAGGTGGCGGCGCTGTATAAGGCAGCGGGGTTAGCTTCCAGGCTTAATGGCGGGGCTTCAAAAAACGAACATAAACGGCGATAAGGGCTACGACTTGCGGCTGTTTCCAGTCACACAATTTGCGACACAGGAAAAGCTGATAGGCGGTCTATTGAGATGCACGATCAATGGCGACTTTTGACCGAACCAGGGGATCGCGAAGTTTGGTTCGGAAAAGCAACTATTATCGAAAACGAGTCAATTGGACGTGACCTGTTCAGGTTACGGCTGGTTTGCCCGCCGATTGCCAGAGGGATCGTGCCGGGGCAGTTCGTCATGCTGCGGTTGCCGAATCACTATGACCCGCTTTTAGGACGGGCCTTTGCGTTATTCGACATATTCAGCGATGCGGAGCACGGAGAGCCAGCGGGACTGGAAATTGTCTATTCGTCGATAGGAAAAATGACTAAATTGCTGGCTCGGTGGCCTGTTGGTGACTATCTGGAAATATGGGGACCGCTGGGTAACGGTTTTCCGCCTCCTTCTTATCGAATTCTTGTGATGGTGGCAGGCGGCATCGGCTACACGCCTTTCATGGCGGTCGGACGGGAAGCAATGGGTCAAAGGCGATACGGTTATCCGCCGCGTCAGGTGCCGCCGGTTACACGCGCCCAACTCCTTTTCGGGGTGCGCACGGCGGAGTTACTCCCGAAAGACCTTTGGCGATTTGAAGAGGTCGGTATAGAAGTGAAAACGATCAGCGATGACGGTTCAACCGGGAAAAAAGGGGTTGCCAGTGAGCTTTTGCTGGAAGAACTTGGAAAGCTCAAACGCGATGAGTTGGCCGTGTACTGCTGTGGTCCGGAGGCCCTGATGAAGGCGGTAGCCGAGATCTGCCTTGGCCAGGACATTCCCTGCTACTTGTCGCTGGAAACGCCGATGGCGTGCGGGCTGGGGCTATGCTACAGTTGCGTTGTGCGTGTGAGAGATGAACGCGAGTCCACGAGCTGGGACTATCACCGCGCGTGTATCGAAGGCCCCGTTTTCGACGCACGTCGGATTGTGTTTGAATGAACAGGTTCGTTATATCAAAACTTTCAGAGGTGGTCAGTATTTTGTCGCGGCAGAGGAAACTTTCAATAACCAGCGTGGCGGATACGCACCACTAAGTATCGTATTTAAAGCGAAGATAGCTCGAAGCGTTTACTAGATTGTGACCTGCCTCATAGACACGACAATCTTCTTGCTTATCAATAAGACGGATTTCCCTTCCTTTTTCGGGAAAGGCTGTAAATCTACGTCACCACTTGGGTGACTTCGCAACTCGGTTCACGGTGCACCCGACTATGTGATTTTTCAATGTGGAGTGTAACGCCCGGAAGCTCCAATGCGAAATTCATGCCGAAAGCCTGGCTAGGGGTGGCGAACCCGGGGGCAATCTCTTCTTTGAGGACTCGTTGCACGGCACCTAGAGCCACCGCAACAGTGAAATCGTACCCGTCCGGTGTTATCATGGTGCCAGTGATGGAGCGCCTTTGTGAATCACGGACACAACCCCACAGTTCGACATGGCGAAGAAGCCTGACGTTCGGGCTTCTGAGGCCATCGATACTGTTACCGGCCCCGGCCGGCGGTAGGCGAAGAATGGCTCGAATGAGTTTCTCGACATCGGCGCCGCTGCTGGCGGAGGCGAGTCGGGAGATCATCGGTTGGGCAAGTTTGAGCACGGCGATGGCCGAGCGGGGCATCGCAAGGTAAACCTCGATGTTGGGTATTCCCGTGGAGTACCACGCGCTGGCCACATCGCCCCAGGGAACGAGAGCCGCCCAGCGTCTGCCGGAAGGAAACGGAATTCGCTGACTTTTCCAGGCCAAGGGTACCGAACGCAGACGGCCATTCTTTCGAATTCGGCCGCCCTTTTGAATAACCTGCCACATGGTTCTTGCCGTGCCCGGGCTGAGAGAACCCGTACTGGTGAACGCCAAAAGGAGCGTACTCGCCTCGGGCAGGGCCTTTTTCAGGTGAACTGCCAGGGCATCCGTGGGCACAACGTCGAAGCCTACAGCTGGAATGAGCACAACGTCGCGACAGACAGCCTCCTCATGTCGGGCTGCGATGGACTCGATAACGTCGATCTCACCGGTGATATCCAGGTAGTGGCATCCTGTGCGTAAACACGCTGAGACCAGGGACGGGGCCGTTTCCGCAAACGGGCCAGCACAATTCAGGACGCATCTGCAATCGGCTATGTTCGGCAGAATGCGTTCAACAGAACTGAGATCGAAAACCCTGGTTGGGCAGTCGAGTTGCTGAGCGAGGCTGGCGAGGCGTTGCGGATTGCGACCAGCAAGTATAGGCCGCAGCCCGCACTTGACAGCTTCACGTGCTATTCGCTGGCCGGTGTAGCCCGTCGCCCCGTAAATCATCCAGTTCATGAATGCAGACATGTATTCGATCTCAAAAGGAAAAACTTCTGAACCCCTCCGGTAAGACTCTACCCGTCTGCCAGTCGTCATCCGGGCTACCGGAGGTTAGTGCGATCACATGGCGCAGAAACGTTTAGCTTATAATCTCCCTGCGGCGACGCAAGTAGTCCCACACCACGTATCGGTCGAGTTCCTTACCGGCCGTGAAAAAGACACGACCTCGAGTAGCCTCAGCCAGTTTGTAGGCGAAACGAATATCCTCGCTCGACTGGCTCCAGCCTGGCAGCAGGAAAAGGTTGATGGTGATACCCTCCCGAGCGCACAGGAGGCCTTCGCGAAGCGTGGCCTGCTCTGTGCGGTCATGGGGTGGATACATGAGGTAAAGATACGGACCCTCAAAGTGGGCCGTTGGCAGACCATCGGTGATAAGAATAATCTGTCGGTTGGGCGTATCCTGGACGGAAAGCAACTGGCGGGCAAGCTGAAGACCGCGCTGGATATTGGTGAAGTGCCAGGGGACATCCATTTCCGTGATGCGAGGATCGCTCATGTCCGCCCGGAGCCGCACCACCGGATCGGAAACGCTGACCAATTTGGGCATAAGGGTCGGAATCTCGCTGGGGTGGACTCGCCGGGCAAAGGTGTAGATCTCCACAAATTCAAGATAGTCACCGGGATACTCTTTTCGGATCAAACCATCCAGCGCCAATCCCATTCTCTTGACGTCCACGTACAGCCCCCCGTAGCGCATCGAGCCGCTCATGTCCAGCAGGACGACCGTTGCACATTTCGGCACATTGCGGGTCTTGTGTATCACGATGTCTTCGGGAAGGAGCTTCACGGGCAGGCCTGGCCCCTGACGCACCAGCGCATTGATCATCGTCGCAGGGATGTCCATGTGGGCCAGGGAGTCTCCAAATTCGTACGGCTTGGTTTGCGGCAATTCGATGTTACCTTCGCCGACAATCGGGCCGGTATGCCGACCACTTCGCGCGGCCTGGAGTTGACTGAAGATTCTTTCTAGAAGGCGGCCCTGGAAGAGTCGATACGCCTTGGGGGTCAGCCGATAACCATTCTTCGTTTGCTCCAGCCCTTGTCTTTCCGCCAGCTCCCGGATGAGATCCTCAATTTGCCGCATAAGTCCGCGAAGCCGCTGGATATCCTCCTCTTCCACAAACCGCCGGAGGGCTTCCAGATCGATCACACCCAAACGCGCGTTCTTCGCAGCTTCCTCCAACTGTTCGAGAAGTCGATCAATCGTTTCCAGCAGCTCCTTGATCTCCAGCGCTTCGGGAATGGTCATGGGTCGATCACCGGTGAAATGATACTTCGCGGCCAGTTCGTCGATGAGGTATTTATCCCCGAGGCGCTGAACGAGGTGCAGAATCTTCCGCGCGAATTCGCTGTTTTCGTTTTCGGCGAGATACCAGAGACGTTCCAGCTCGAAAATGTGTTCTTCGCGGAAAGCCCGTTCGTAACGTTTGGCCAACCGCTCTGGCGGCTGGAGTTGCTGGCCAAATTCGCGGTAACGCCGCGCGGCTTCCGCGTGGACGGTCTCCACCTCGTACGTCGCGAGGATCTTGGCCTTGCGTTGCCGAAGCATTTCGATGAGCGACTGGAGAGATGGCCCCAATCCCGCGAACATACTGGGGTCCAGTTCCACCGCTTGAGCAAGCTCCTCTTCCGTGAGTTCCCGCAGCGACCCGAACATGAGCATGTGGTTCATGGCAGCCGAAAGCATGTCGGGCATCCCGCGGGTTGGGCTGGGAAAGCGAACAGGATTGTATTTCTGATAAACGTGGATGACCCCACCGTAGCGATTAGGGGATTTCATAGACAATCTTTCCACGATATTCAGCGCGGGAAATTCGGTCGGTTACATAAAGTCCGGCGAGTATGAATTCCACACACGAGGCACGAACCGCCGGATCCTGAGACACATTCAGTTCGAAAGCCTTTTCCCAAACGGGCGGTACACGTTTTATTCGCTCGGCATAGTAGCTTGAGGGGAGTAAATCACCCACTTCAATTTTCACGCCACGGCCGAAGATCTCGGCAATTTCCGCCAGACCGTGCTCCTCAACATATTCCTGAAACACATCGCGAATTGCTTCCGCCACGATCGCGTCCAGCACCTGTTTTTCGTTCATCTGGTGCCCGGCCATCAGGTCCAGCTCCAGCTTGCCGAGAGCCGAGGAGTTTAGATGCCCCAGGTCGCTGATGCGGGGAACCGCGGGTTTCTCGCCGAGAATAATAGCGCGGCGCCGCGCGCTGGCAATCATTGTTCGATAATTGGCAATACTCAGCCGGGCACTGACTCCTGATTGTTGATCGATGTATTTAGAACGTCGGGCCACGATGCTGATCTGTTCTATAATCTCCTTCATAAAATATGGCACGACCACGGGATACTCACCATCCAGAGGAATTTTTGCCTCCTGCTCGGTGATCTGAATGGCAACGTGGCGGTCTCGTGGATAGTGCGTGTGGATAACGGACCCAATTCGATCTTTTAATTGCGGGATGACTTTACCGCTACGGTTATAGGTAGCTGGATTGGCAGAAAACAGGATCAAAATATCCAGGTCAAAACGCACCGGATAACCGCGGATTTGCACATCGCGCTCTTCGAGAATATTGAACAGACCGACCTGGACCAATTCGTCCAATTCCGGGAGTTCATTGACGGCGAAAATTCCCCGATGCATCCGGGGAATCAACCCGAAGAAGAGGGCCTCCTCTGCGGACATGCTCACGCCGCCCGCCAGTCTCGCGGGGTCGATTTCACCGATGATATCTGCGAATTTGGTCCCCGGGGCCAGCCGCTCGGCGTAGCGCTGCTCCCGCGGCCACCACGCAATCGGCACTTTATCTTCGGGTGTCGTCGCGAGGAACTCTTTTGCCCGCCGTGTGATGGGCCGATAGGGATCCTCGTGAACCGGCACATCCGGGATGTCGAGATACGGCACCCAGGGATCGAGGAATCGGGTGATCAGCCGCATGAGGCGGCTTTTCGCCTGCCCTTTCTCACCCAAAAAGAGCATGTCGTGGCCGGAAAGAATGGCCAGACTGATTTCAGGAATAACCGTGTCGTCGTAGCCGATGATGCCGGGAAAAAGTTCTTCTCCTCTCTCCAGGGCGCGAATGAAATTCTCCCGGATTTCCTCTTTAACGGAACGCGAGACCCAGCCGCTTTCTCGAAGTTCTTTAAGCGTGCGAGCGCGCGGCACCGTGGAGTCCATCGAGACCTTCCCCTCGCTTGAACGCATGACACCTCCTTCGATGGTGTGGCTGCCGGGCGTGTTATCGCCGTCCCCGCGGTTTTCCGCATCTCTTGCCAGAACGGCGACCGGCCAGCTTCACTTCATTTTAGCGCCGACCGTCAATCGGCCAAGCGTTAAAGGATGCGACCAAGCCCCGGAGGTGCGCAGTAACACTTTCTCTAAAAAGCACGGTAACCAAGCGGTTTCAATCGGCACGTCAGGCGAACGGGAGGTGCAACAGCCAAATGGGTGTGTTTGAAATACCGTCTCACGGTCGCCGCCAGAGCCTCGGGAAAACAGGATGATGCGAACGCCGGGGCCTTGGCATAATTTCCGGCCGGTGATGAATGGATTCCTCGGTACCGCGCGAAGGACGCGCTCGGGCCCGTCCAAAATCGGGTATCGAAATGCGCTCCCCACCTCGCAAGGCCGATTGATGAGCCAGGATTCCGGGAGCGGTGTAAGCCACCGCCTCGTAGACGTCCACAGCGGGTAATCTTTCGTGAATGAGAGAATCCACAAACTCATGGGTAATGAAGGTGTGGGAACCCTCGTGTCCGGAATCGTGTCGCAGCGGCTCGGGGAGCATGTCTGTGGCCCACCATTTGGGGACCGAATAAGCCTCCACTCTGGCGGCTGATCTGACGAATCCTCCGCTGTCGGTTTCCTGCTGATCGCCGGCGAAAATCAGGGTGGCCTGAGTTCCCAGACGATTGTCGCAGAGAAAACTCATTTTGGTGCCATACCACTCGGCTCGTTCGCAGCCCAGGTGGGCCCCCAGCCACCACACTTCGACGCGGAACGAGTGGCCTCGATCGGTGGTGAATTCCGCCGTTTCATTCCAGAAGGGATTGCCATACGGATTACCGCGCAACAGGGGAGAGTCGTCTCCCCAGCCTGTGCATGACACGGCTGCCAGCCGTTCTCCAGTTACCCCGATCAGATGGGCCGTGCAGTGCGTGGGATAGTGCATGGGTGGGAAGCCGTGTCGCCAGGTCGGGCGGCCGTCCTCGAACCAAAGGGACTCTAAACCCGGGTGACGGTACATGGAGTAGGCGGCATAAATTTCACCAAATTTGCCCTCCTGGTAGAACTGCCGTGCCGAAATGGTGTGCTGCTGCCAGTAACTCGTTTCGGCCATCATGTAGGTCAAGCCGGTTCTTTCCACGCAATTGATCAGTTCAGCGCATTCTTCCAGGGTCATGGCTGCCGGGACGGCGCAGATCACGTGCTTTCCGGCGCGGAGCGCTGCCAGGCAATGCGGAACGTGGTTGGGAGCCTCCGTGAAGATCCCCACCGCATCCAGGTCTTTTGCCTCTTTGAGCATGATTTCCAAGGACTCATAAGCTCGATCACAGCGATAGACTTTCTGCAGGTGGGCGCGTCGCTCTGGACGCAGGTCTGTTACCGCCGCGACAACGCACTGCGGATGTTCATGCCATTGAAACGTGGAACCGAATCGGCCGCCCGCTATTCCAATGCGAATTTTTCGTTGGGGAGGCTCTGCTGCGTGGACGGCACGGGAAAGGAAAAAGCTCGCCAGACTCACCGAACCGCCCACAAAGGCCCGGCGGGTCAAGCGTTGGCCGTGGCTTTGCGAAACCTTCGAAGCGGCATTGCGTGGAATTCTGCTCGGCATCGGATTTACTCCTCTTGGGATTCAGTTTTTCAAGATTTGCGGTAGTTACGCCGCTTCCATCTTGATTAGTCGTTCGAGTGTGTCAAGCTGCTCAAGTGCGGGCACATCCCCACTTTTTAGGGATCTATGAAGTACCAAAGGGTCAGCGTGTTATAGAGACGTTTCACGAATTGCCCCCACGTTTAAACAAGAAAACCACCTGACGAGGCGGCTTATCCGAAGTTGTAATCTGGACCTGACAAGCCAGGTCTCTCCGGCTGAATCTCACTTGTTGCACAAGCGCATGTCGAAATGGGCTTCCTTCTTTAGGAGGCAGAGGAAAAGGGGATGAGTCAGCCTCAGGAGGTGTTGGTGCGCGGGGATGGTGTGTGGTTCGGGCGTCTCGCGCGGGAAAGGGCGTTATGCCGCTTTCACCCTTTTTGGGCAACTTATATAATCGGCAATTCGGGGGGAGGTGAGCTAAACCTTGGGGAGCAAAAAGGGAATCGGGTCAGTAGTCCAACGAGAACCTCATGACACGGAGTGCCCAGGTATGACGCTCGGTTTTGGAATCATTGGGTGCGGTTTGATTTCTAAATTCCACGCGCGGGCGATTGGAGAGGTTCCGGATGCCCGGTTGGTGGCCTGCTACGACGTCGTTAAGGAGTCCGCCGAACGACTGGCAAGTGAATTTGGATGTAAAGCCTATCACGATCTGGACGCGTTCCTGTCAGATCCTGACCTGCACGTGGTGACTGTGGCGACCCCGAGCGGAGCCCACATGGAACCGGCCGTGGCGGCTGCTCGGGCAGGAAAACACGTGATCGTGGAAAAACCCTTGGAAATCACGCTGGAGCGGTGCGACGCGATTATTCGCGCTTGCGAGGAGGCCAAGGTGGTTCTCTCCACAATCTTTCCTTCGCGATTCCACGATTCGAGTCAAACCTTGAAGCGGGCCATCGATCAGCAGCGCTTTGGTCGACTGACACTGGGTGACGCGTACGTCAAATGGTGGCGAACCCAGCAATACTACGATAGCGGCGCGTGGCGTGGAACCTGGCAGCTTGACGGTGGTGGGGCCTTGATGAACCAGGCCATTCACAGTGTGGATCTTCTGGCCTGGCTGATGGGACCTGTGAGCGAGATTCAGGCGGCCACAGCCCTATTGGCCCATGAAAGGATCGAAGTGGAGGATGTCGCCGTTGCCGTGCTCCGTTTTCAAAATGGGGCCTTGGGAGTGCTCGAAGCGACAACCGCCGCGTATCCCGGCTACCTGAAGAGAATTGAGATTCACGGCAACCGCGGCTCGGCGGTGATGGAAGAAGAAGACATCGTCAAATGGGATTTTGCGGAGGAGCATCCCGACGATCAGATCATCAAAGAAAAGATGAAAGCCCGGGTCAGTGGGGGTGGTGGGGCTTCTGATCCGGCGGCGATCGGTCATCATGGCCACGCGCGGCAATTCACGGACGTGGCGAAGGCTATTCGGGAGGGTACCCGACCGCTCATCGACGGGTACGAGGGGCGGCGATCCGTGGAGATCATCCTCGCTGTGTACAAAGCGGCGGAAGAAGGACGGGTGGTGAAACTCCCGTTGGAAAAAGACCCAGACCTTCAGGCACGCAAGGTGGGAGTCGGCAATCTCCGGCGGGCATCGTAGGAATGGGTCGCCTCTCCGGCGTGAGGAGTCCAGAAAGCCACCCACGGCGATGTTCGGAAAAGCTGAAAGCGTTCTGGTAAAAGCAATACTGTCGAATGTCGGGGCCTCTGGGGTGACCTGCCGCGCGAACTGATCGTGGTATGAGGGTGAGTTACCAAATATCGGAGTGGTACATCGGGTTCTAGCGCTTCATTGGAAGAATGGTTGGCAGAGGTTTCGTGGAAAGATGGTCTTGGCGGAACGGCTTATAATTGATTAATTTGATCAGCCCGAAATGACGCAGGCCGCACGTTCCCCTTGTTCAAATGTCTGGCGAAGAGCCTGTGGAGGACTGTTCTTTGCTGGCGGTGGCCCTTGAAACGAGTTTTCGGCGAGAATGCAAGGGAAATTGCAATGACGGTAGAGTTTAAAATTCCCAACCTTGGTGAAAATGTATCCTCCGGCGATATTGTTAACGTGCTGGTCAGAGAGGGAGACACCATTGTCGGCAATCAGCCGGTGGTGGAATTGGAAACCGATAAGGCAGTGGTAGAGATTCCCTGTCCGTACGCGGGGAAGATCAGCAAGGTGCTCGTCAAAAAGGGAGACACAGTCAAGGTTGGTCAAACGATTTTAATCGTTGAAGAAGAAGGGGCTGGCGCGGCGGTAGTCCCCTCGGCACCCTCCGCCGCCGGGGAAGTTAAAGAGGCGGAGAAACCGGCTCCCGCCGTTGAAACAACGGTTTCTGAAAAACAGGCAGGACCTGCTCCACCGCCCGCGGCCGAGGTTCCAAGGGCTCCGAGTGAGCCGTCCGTGAGTGCCGGGCGACCGGCCGATGATGGACGGTCAACGACGGAACCGATTCCGGCGGGGCCGGCCGTCCGGCGACTGGCACGCGAGCTGGGCGTGGATCTGCGAACGGTTACGGGCACCGGGCGGTTCGGACGCATAACTCCGGAAGACGTTCAAAAAGCCGCAACAGGGTTGGTTGCCGGTCGGGTGGGTGTTGGCGTGCCCAGCCCTGTGGTTCCGCCTGGGGAACCGGATCGCGATAACTGGGGCAGTATCCGCCGAGAAAAGATGAGCAAGATCCGCAAGACCATTGCGGCGCAGATGACCAAGTCGTGGACCACCATTCCACGCGTGACCAATTTCGATGACGCCGATGTGACAGATCTGGAGAATCTCCGAAAGTCTGTGCCACCCGACTTCGTTGGACCGGGGATTAAGTTGACGATGATGCCGTTCATTATGCGGGCAGTGGCCATTGCGCTGCGTCATCATCCGCTTTTGAACGCGTCCATAGACGAACAGAACGAGCAGATTGTTTACAAAGAGTATGTCAACTTGGGGATTGCCGTGGACACACCGCGAGGGCTGGTCGTGCCCGTGGTTCGTAACGCGGACAAGCTATCGATTCCAGAGCTTGCCCGAGCCCTGGCGACGGTGGCTCAAAAAGCCCGCAATGTGGACTTTACCGTGGATGATTTGCGTGGCGGTACGTTCACAATCAGTAACCTTGGGGCCGTCGGTGGAACTTACAGCACACCGATCATCAACTATCCGGAGGTGGCCATCCTGTTGGTCGGACGTTCCCGGTGGATGCCGGTCGTTCGTGATGGGCAGATCGTCCCACGTTACATGATGCCGCTGAGCCTTTCTTATGACCATCGTCTGGTGGATGGGGCAACGGCGGCCCGGTTCTTAAATGAGGTCATCGATTGGCTGCAATCGCCGGGAAAACTATTGCTGGTGAGCTGATTGACCGGCAGAGATCACACTGGCCCAGCGACCGTAATACGCGCGAGAATCCAGGTCGTCACTTGCGAAAAGACAGGCGGCAATCTTGTGTAAGCAACCAGGCCGTCTTCGAGGGCGAAAAGCATCGTGGGGATAGAGAGGAGAAGGAGAATTGTCATCCATGGATCGTCAACTTGTGGTGCTGGGCGGAGGCCCGGGCGGATACGCGGCAGCTTTCCTGGCAGCGGACCTTGGCTTCCAGGTCACCATCGTGGACCAGGAGTCCCGACTTGGAGGAGTGTGTCTGCTGCGAGGATGTATTCCATCCAAAGCCCTCCTCCATGTAGCGAGGGCCATGCAGGAAGTCCACGAGCTCAGGGAATGGGGAGTCGAGTATGGAAATCCCAAAATCGATATTCAAAAGCTCCGGGCTCGTAAGGAACAGGTGCTGACCACCCTGACCTCCGGACTAGCTCAACTGGCTAAAAAGAGAAAGGTTGAGGTGATCCAAGCCCGGGCAAGGTTCAGGGATTCCCACACTCTGGAGTTACATGCGGTCAATGGAAAAGCAGTCCCTGAACCACAGTTAAGATTCGAGCACTGTATTATTGCGGCAGGTTCGCGGCCGGCGATTCCCAGTGTGTTTCAAATCGATAGTCCATTGGTTATGGATTCAACTGCCGCCCTCGAGCTCGCGGCAGTTCCAAAATCGCTCCTCGTGGTCGGCGGTGGGTACATCGGTTTGGAAATGGGAGCAGTTTACGCGGCGTTGGGAAGCCGGGTGACGGTGGTCGAGCTGACGGACGGACTTCTACCCGGTGCCGACCGCGATCTCGTGCGACCGCTCGCCAAGCGGCTCGAATCGTTGTTTGAGGCCGTCCACCTTAAGACCAAGGTTGTCCGGCTGAAGGTGGCCAGCGAAGGTATTGAGGCGACCTTCGAAGGTGATGTGCAGAAGACGAGCACGTTCGAGCGAGTCCTTGTGGCCGTGGGACGACGGCCCAACAGCGATCAACTTGGGCTGGAAAATACGAAAGTGCATGTCAACGAGCATGGCTTCATTGCAGTTGACCATCAACTACGAACCAGTGATCCCAGCATTTCAGCCATTGGAGATATTGTCGGTCAGCCGATGCTGGCTCACAAAGCAGCCCACGAGGGAAAAGTTGCCGTCGAGGTGCTCGCGGGACATTCTGCCGCGGTTTTTGAGCCGCGTGCCATTCCAGCAGTGGTTTTCACCGATCCCGAGATCGCGTGGACAGGCCTGACAGAAACTGAGGCCAAACAGAAAGGAATCACCTACGAGGTGGCCGCGTTTCCCTGGGCCGCCAGTGGTCGCGCTCAATCTGTCGGACGCACGGAGGGACTGACCAAATGGTTGGTCGATCCGGTCTCAGAACGTGTTTTGGGGTGTGGAATCGTCGGCCCCAATGCCGGCGACCTCATCGGAGAGGCCACGCTGGCCGTGGAAATGGGAGCCTCCGTGCGCGACGTCGCGGAGACGATCCATCCCCATCCTACGTTGTGCGAAACGCTCAGCTTTGCAGCCGAGGTGTTTTTGGGAACGGCCACGGACATTTACCGTCCCCGAACGACCAAGGCATCGGGTTGACCGTTCGAAAGTGGGCAGCCGCGGGGTCAACGATGTGTGCAAAACCACGGAGGACGTGCCAAATTCGTATCAGAGTGCTGCCGCGATCCGCTGCACTCCAGGGCGAGGCGATATCAAACAGCTTCCAAGAGAAGACAAGATAAGCAACACAGCCGGACGGCATCGTATGCTAGCAGTGATGTCACGGGGCGTAAAGTCTAATTGGTGACCCAAGAGGCGTCACAGCAGCAACCACATTTGAGCCTCCGAAGAGTCGAATCTGCGCGGATCAAATGTCCACGTCAGGGCCGAACGGCCAGGTGACCGCGTGGGTGGACTTCCACCGGTAATTGACCAGATGAGATTGACCAAACGACTCGGTGTGCTCGCCGTTATTTGACGCTTGGTCGCCTGGCTTCGCACCACCGTCGGCCTGAAAAGCCGCACCGCAGTGATGGCACGTGACATACTTGCCGAGATAGTCCATGCGGACCTGGACCCGGCGTCCGCATGTTGGACATCCCTGAATGAAATACAATCCGTGCGCCATCCGTCGCTCCTCCTTTTCCTCTAAAGATAACTTCCTCTGCGAATTATCGTAGCTTTCTGTTGTCATGACGACAATCCCCACCGCATCTGCACCTTGGGTCGCAACTGTAGTTGGAAAGTTCCTTCCCTGACGACGTAACCCCGTTGGCGTACCTTAAGTAAGAGGCTTGTCAACGAGACGAGGTTCGCGACCGACTAGACTCGTATTCTGAGCGTCAAGCGCTGCGACAGAGCACAAGCTTTATTATGATCAAAACTGGCACCAACTGCAAATGTCCCTTTGATACAGACAAAATGGGCGTGCCAGAAATGCTGGTTCGTAATGGGATACCCGGCGGAGAGTTACGGGGTTTTCTCGCCAGGAAGTTGCTGGAGGACGCTCCAATACTGCCGGATGAGGCCTATGTTGCTCGATTGCCTTGCCAGGGTCAAACCGGCCTGGGCCAGCCTACGGGCTTCTTCCCGGCGGTTTTCTCGGAGAGCGCGATCCACAAGAGGAAGCAGCACCTTGGCAATACTCTGGCTTTCTGCGGGACGGAACCTGTGCCCTGCCCAGGATTCCGCGAGTTGAGCGGCTTCCGTCCAGAAGTCGACTTGAAAGACTCTGGAGAGCCGGTCGATTGCGTTGATTCCCGAATCGGCCAGCCCGTACCTCTCGGCCAGTCGGAGAACCTCTCGAAACACCCGATATCGTATAGCAGGAGCAAGCGCAGGATTCTCAGCGGCTGCCATCAGGTCCTGCGCCAGAGCCTGGGCATCTGGGATTGACGCGATTTGTTTGATTCTTGCCCCGAATTGTTGCTCCAACCATCTGTCCGCTTCAAGCACTTCCGCGCCACTTGCTGGGACGGGTAGCCGGCTGGTGCCGCTACCACCGTTCGGCCTGTATCGAAGCGCCTCCGCGATCAACTCGATATCTCCACCTTGTGCCCGGGCACGCTCCAGAAGTCTTTGAGCCTCGGCCAAATCGCCCTTAGGGTCCACGGCCAGGAATGCTGCCAGCAAGATGTCGCTGTCTGGTCCTGGGTGCAGTCGCCGCCGCGCAAGGCTCTCAATAAGAATGGTGGGAATTTCGCGCAGGGCGTAGCGGCGATTCTGACCGGCTGCCCGAAGGACCAACGAATCGCGCGTAGCCTCGACTACGATCACATAGGTGTCGCCTACCGGAAGTTCCTCGGCGCTTTGCAACGAGGCGACGATCTCCGCCATAATTTTCCAGAATTGCTCCACGTCCCGAACGAGTTGGTCCATTGCCTCGACAATTCGGCGATGACTGTCCGATCGCACCTGGGAAGCCAGCCGGTTGAGCCCCGCTCGGGCCCCCTCCAGATCGCGTTGTGCCAGCGATTCCCAGATTTGATTCATTGTGGTACGAAACTCTTCGGGTAAATCGCTGAACGCGGACGGATTCCGTGATTCGGCCGACGCCTGGGGGTGCTCCGAAGAATGCCCCGCCCCGCCGGCCGTGGTTTGTCCCGAATTCTCAGTTGCCTGCGGCGGAGGTGAAGCTTCGCCTCCCACGCCCGACGGAATGGCTAACATACTGCTTTCGCTTGGTGTGGGTGCCTGGGGAGCAGTTGGTGGAGTTGAAGAATTGTGCGAGCCAGAATTGGAAGCTTCCGCTCCGGGGTTCGATTTTTCGGCAGATGTCGTATTCTCGGACGGTTGGTCGATGAAAGTAGCAGATTCTTTGGCACGCTTTTCGCGCTGCGGCGCTGCTCCGCCGATATCACCCTTTTGAGTCGCCGCATCTTTTGTGATGGGGCGTGTTCCAGGGGCCACAGGGAGATCGGCTGTCTGATCGCTCGGTTTGGAATCGCCACTCGTCGCGGGACTTGATAAGAGCAAGCTCACCCACCCTATGCGCGGTCGGAACGTCCGATAAGTGACGACTATTGCCAAAACCAGAAAAGCGATCGCTCCCAGACGGCCCAGCACGGCAAGCCATCTTACAGAAGAAAGGGAATCGCCTTCTTCCAAAACAGTCATTTGCGACGCAGGCGAAACTTTGTCTGGGGCGACCGTGGTGGGAGTCGGTATTGAATCGGGCTTTGTGACGGCGGCAACTTGACTCACTTTGCTTTCCGCAAGAGGCCTTGGGGATTCTTCCGTTCGCTGGCTTTGGGTGGGCCATGTGAAGTGGAGCGACGTGACGTTTCCAGCCTCCAGTTGCTGGTCGTAGATTTTTTTCTTTTGGGGGTCGCACAACCATTCTTTGGCGTTGCGAATGGTGTCAAGCAACTCGGTCCATTCGGCGACATGTTCTCCGGGTCGAATTTGCCGCACATGAGCCAGCATGTTGTCCGCTAGCTGTGCAATCAGTTTAGTGTCGGGTTCAAACAAGGGCACGCCGAAGAGGGCGTAGTAATTGTTTGGGATTCGACCCGGTGGAAATCCCAACCAAGTTTGGAACGGATTAAAGGGAGATCGAGGATCCGAAGGCGGGTTAGCGGACTTGGACATGGTAGCAGTATCGCCCCTGCTGATAAAGCGTTCTCTGTTCCGGGTGCAATTTGCGAGTGTGCTTACGGGTAACTGGCTTCCACGTCGAGAGGCTGACCTGGCTTCCAGTGAAAACGTGGATCCCCCTCCTCCAGTCGGCCCACAGGCCTCGCTCCTCGCGGCTTCATTTTCTTTGCGGAATCTCCTAAATCCTCGCGCATGGCGTCTGCCAGCCTTTGGATTTGCGCAACAATGTCTGGATGTTCTGCCGCTACATCCTGGGTTTCACCGGGATCTTTTTCCATGTCGAAGAGGGCCAGGCCGATATGAGCCCTTTCATAGGGTACAGGCATTCCGTCCTTCCCGCCGGGCTGTCCGCCCAGAGTGGGATACTCATGAGGAAAGTGAAGCTTCCATTTGCCCATCCGCACAGCATGCAAAGCATCGCCCCAGTAAAAATAGAGTGCTTCGTGAGGGGATTTTGCCTCCGGCTCGCCAACGATGAGTGGCCAGATGTTTTTACCATCGATTTTGTGGGGCGGCAGTTGCGCATTAATGCGATAGGCAATTGTGGGCAAAATGTCGATGGTCATCACGGGCTCCCGACAAACCGTCCCTGCTGGCACCGTCCCAGGTTGCCACATGACGCAGGAAACCCGGCAGCCACCATCGAACATTGTTCCCTTCCCCTCGCGCAGCGGTTTTGCCGATCCCGCGTGGTCCCCGTAGCTCAGCCATGGACCATTATCCGAAGTGAAGATCACCAGCGTTCGGGAGGCGAGGCCCAATTCCCGGATGGTGTCCAAAATCTGTCCCACCGACCAATCCACCTCCATCATCACGTCTCCGAACAGCCCACGCTGGGTTTTACCGCGAAACTTGTCGGAAACGTGCAGAGGTACGTGGACCATGCTGTGTGCCAGGTAGAGAAGGAACGGACGATCCTTGTTCTTCCGGATAAAACTCACGGCACGCTCGGTGTACCAGGTCGTCAGCATGTTTTGATCTTCGTGGGTTACCTCGGGATCAATCACCCGATTCCCCTCCATAAGCGGCAGGTTTGGGAAATTCTTACCCGAAGTCGGATGGTAGGGCCACATGTCGTTGGAGTAGGGAAGTCCAAAGTATTCGTCAAATCCCTGGTTGAGAGGCAAGAATTTTGGGTGATGCCCCAGATGCCATTTACCGATGCAACTGGTGACATATCCTTTTTGCTTCACAATTTCCGCGAGGGTCACTTCTTGAGGATCCAATCCGATCTGCGCTCCTGGTCCCAGTGCACCGAAGATTCCGACGCGTACGTTGTAACATCCCGTCATCAAACTGGCACGAGAAGCTGAACATACCGCCTGCGAGACATAGAAATCAGTGAAAATTCGGCCCTCTCGAGCCATTCGATCGATATTGGGTGTTTCGTAACCTTCCGCACCAAATGGGCCAATATCCGCGTAGCCCATGTCGTCCATGAAAATGATCACGAAATTCGGCAACTGAGCCTCGGCGGCGGGCTCGGCGGCACTCACCCCACCCGTGCTGCCGATAAGAATGAGGCACCCAATCATCCACGCCCAGTGGATTGGATTCCACATCGCTAATCCTCCCCTGTATAAAGTGACAATGGACGCAAGCAACAAAAGACCCTGTTTATTCTCAAAAGGGCTTCTCAGGGATTTAAAACACGCAATGCGAATGTGTCAAAGAATTGAGCATGGCACTCTGGGATTCGGTCAATGCTCTGGTTGCTTCTAATTCATTCCGTTGTCCCGAGAAATTTTGAGAATATGTCCAAGCCCGGAAGCGGCAGCCCGCCCGTAAACTCTGTCACGAGCTGCATGTGGCGTTCTCGGGCCTTCTGGATAGCATCTCGCATGGCCCCCACGAGCAGCTCTTCCAGCAAATCTTTGTCCTCCGGTTTCAAAAGTGCTGGTTCGATCGTCACGCGGCGAGGGTCGGCAAGACCATCGACTTCCACTTTGACCAGCCCGCCCCCGGCGCTGCCCACAATCCGCTCTTCCTTCAGCCGGGCCATGACGCCTTCCAGCTTTTCGCTGATATCTTTCGCGTTTCGCAGCAAAGCAGTGAGTTGCGCGAGTTCTTTAAGCATGGTTGAGAACTTCCTGGCTTTTTCTCCGTCGGTGCTGGATGCGAAGTTCCAGATACTGGGTGCTCGTCCGATGTTCCTTCCAGAATACAGCTTGGTGGAGAGAGTGTCATTAACCGCTCGGAGATATTTTAACGCAAAACCACAAGCCTGGCACCCGCAACAGAGCTTGACACGTCCCCATTTTTTCTCTGGGGATGGGAACGCGGACGTCCGCGCGGGTTTGCGTCAGCCCGGAGAAACCTGCTTGTCAGGTCCGCCTCTCCACGTTGGATGCTCCGGTTTGAATCGGCGGGCACCACATGCGCGCCCCACCGTGTTCGACGGGCGCCGTGGAAGGTGTCCCTCCAATCGGCGCGGGTTCCACGCCGAGCGAGCGTCCCGGTTGCATCCGAATCATGTAAGGGATTGGAGAGGTTGGTTCAATCCGGACCACGGTACTGGTAGGGGCAATTCATGAATCGCCCCTACAACACTTTGCGCTCATGGCATGTCACATGTTTTCGCAAACGTGGGAATGGCTCAGCGACAAAGCCCCTCGTCAGGTAGCAGGGGTCGTCATCCAGGAGCCAAGTTTAGAAGAAAGCCGTTGGAACCGCGTGTTTGGCAGGGGCAATTATCTGCTAACCGGGCATTCCCACTTTTTGAGCTGGGTATGCCGTTCGACGAGCGAGAGAATTGTCCCCCAAGTTACCAGTGGTGGTTTGTTCCCTTCGCACCGCCAAAACGTCAGTCAAATTAATCCTCGAAATCGTCGCTTTCATCCTCCATGGAATCGGCGGCTTCCCCGACCTCCATTTCCGGTGGTGTTTCGGCAGGCTGATCGACAGGTTTTTTAGTCGGCGGTAAAATGGCCACTGGCCTTGCCCCGAAGATCTCCACGGTCTTCCGAATCATGGGTTCCTGAAGCACATCGAAGAGAGAACGCTCCCCTGCGGTAACCGGTCGAGATGAGGTTGCCCCACCTCCATCCTCAGAAACCACGAAATCAAGCTTTACAGGATGTCCGACGATTTGCCTGAGCGCTCGGTTGAATTTCTCCTGATTTTCGGGACGACTGCAGTAGTCACACGAGAACTTCTGATCTTTCCGAAACGTCACGACCAGTTTGCCGCCATCCTCGAGATGGAGGTTGTGATACGCCTTCGCGTGGTCCGCCGCCATTCCGCCCACTGATTCATAAACGTGTTTCCAGACAGCCGCCAGATTATCGGGGGTGAGTTGCGTCACATGTCCGCCTGGTTCCATCGCTTCTGTTTTCACAGAACCGGCTCCAAAGGCTTTCTCCCGCTGGAGAGCAACCTCCTGTTTCGCGCTTTCGATGGCTTGCCTGGAATTGGCTAAAGGTTGAGCCGGAAAACCGGCATCCGGGAGGCCTTCCGGAGACCGCGAGGGATGTGAACCGGTACTGCGCGGCAGGACGGTGCCGGTCTGGGGAGGACTCGCACTCTGCGATCTGCCACTTGCAATTGTTGGAGCCCCGACAACGATCTGTTGAAGGCTTTCAATTTGGCCGCTTTTTAGAATGTCCACCAAATGATGGACATGCAGGAGGTCGCCCAGGCGGCTGATTCGCACCAAAGCCAGCTCTGCCAAGACGCGGTCGTAAGTGACGGCGCGCATTCTCGCCAGAGTGTGGTCCAAAATCTGCATCGCGGCGAGTAAACGTGGAAGCCCCCAATTTCGGGCAATTTGTTGCACGCGCTGACCATCCTCGGTTTGTGCCGTGAGGAACAGTTGCGAGGAGCTTCCCACTTCCGCCACCATGCAGTCTCGCAAGAAGGTAAGAAACTGCTCGAGCAGCAAGGCCGGATCAGCCCCCTCCGTGATGGCCTGGTGAAAAATCTCCACCACCCGGCCGACGTTTCCATCGGCTGCGGATTCCGCCAGGGCTTCCAAAACATCCGAGCGCGTCATTCCGAGGAGATCGAAAACATCCTGAAGCCTGATCTCCTTGTCGGCAAAGGCGAGCAACTGCTCCAGGAGGGACTGCGCATCCCGCATCGATCCGCCGGCCCGCTGCGCCAGCAGTTCCAGAACCCCGGCTTCCGCCGAGATATTCTCAGCTTCAAGGATCTGTTTTAAACGGGCAACAATCGTGTGGCTCTCGATACCTGCGAAGTCAAACCGCTGGCACCGAGAAAGAATCGTCACCGGAACTTTGTTAGGCTCGGTGGTGCAGAAGATGAACTTGACATGCTCGGGAGGCTCTTCCAGCGTCTTCAGCAACGCGTTAAAGGCCTCTTTTGTGAGCATGTGAACTTCGTCGATGATGTAAATCTTGAACCGGGCCCGGCTGGGACGAACGACGACATTCTGACGGAGTTGGCGAATCTCCTCGATACCCCGGTTGCTCGCCCCGTCGATCTCCAAAACGTCGATGTCTTCCCCGGCGCTGATGCTGCGGCAAATGTCGCATTGATTACACGGCTCAGTCGTCGGGCCCTTCACGCAATTGAGAGCTTTGGAGAAGATCCGCGCCGTGGATGTTTTTCCTACTCCACGAGCCCCTGTGAAAAGATAGGCGTGGCCAATTCGCCCCGTCTTGATGGCATTTTTCAGAGCGGTCGCGACATGCTCCTGGCCGACGAGCTCGTCAAAGGTTTGCGGTCGGTATCGCCGAGCGACGACGAGGTAACCGCTGCTTGGCCTAGGTTGCGATTCCGCTACGGACTGAGGGGATTCTTGCTTCTGTTTCGAACGAGCTGCCATGTTTCCCCGCATTTCCCGCCACGCGGAGATTGCATCCCCCGATGATTCCTTTTGCCTTCGCCAGGGGGATGTCTACTTTCGAGGGGTAACCCCTGGGTTGAGATCCGCGTTTCCGCGCTCACGGTAACCGACCCGTGGCGAGAGGCCCGCTACACATGGAGATCACTGCTTATGGCTGCTGACTTTCGTCCCTGACCAGGTTCGCAGCTCCCCATTGTAGGGACCTCTCGCCTCGGGCCCGTCACCTGTCCTTATTGTTACGTGTCCTCCCCTGTTAAGTCAAAGGGGACTCCCTCCGTTGGGGTGTCTTTCTTTCGCAACGAGAACTCGCACGAGCAGCTTTTCCGTGATATTTTTGAATAACGTTTCGCGATGAGCACGCAACTATTGGCAGCCGTTAGGTGGTTGAAAGCTTGAACGGGGCAAAAATGAACTCAAGAATCTGGAAAAAACCGTCGTTTCTGGACGTGGAAAGAGTTTGCGGGCACTGGAAAAGCAGGTAATTCACTATCATCAAGGGAGCTTCAGGCCGTGGTTCGGAAGGTTGTCATTCTCGCGCGGGGACTCGGGACGCGGATGCAAAAGGAAGATCAATCGGTAGTTCTGGACGAGCAACAGACTCAGGCCGCCCGAAAAGGATTAAAGGCACTCATTCCCCTCGCCAACGGACGGGTTTTTTTGGACTATTTGCTTTCATCGGTGGCAGATGCGGGCTACAGCGAGGCGTGCCTGGTGGTAGCTCCCGAGCATGAGGAGCTTCGCCGCCGGTATCAGGAAGAAATACCTCTCCGGCGATTAAAAATCACCTTCGCGGTTCAGGAGAAGCCGTTGGGGACAGCTAATGCCGTGGCGGCAGCGGAAGAATTTGCCGGCGATGATGACTTCATCATGATTAATTCCGACAACTACTATCCTGTTGCAGCATTGACCGGCCTCCGCGAGCTGAAAGGAGCCGGAGTGGCCCTCTTTGATCAGGACACCATGCTCACGCGGAGCAACATTGCGGCGGAGCGCATCAAAGCGTTTGCCGTGGGACTTGTGGGAAGCGATGGGCGACTTGTTCGCATTCTGGAAAAACCTACCGCGGAAGTGCTGAGCCAATTGCGGCGCCCTTTGTGGCTGAGCATGAATTGCTGGCGTTTTCGGCCATCAATCTTCGAAGCCTGTCGACGGATTGATCTTTCGCCCCGGGGGGAATACGAAATCACTGACGCAGTCCAGTATGCGATCGATCGATTGGGCGAAGAATTTCGGACGGTTCTCGTGCGAGAACCTGTTTTCGATATGACAAGTCGGTCGGACATTCCGAGCATGGCGGCGAGATTGGCCGATGTTCCTGTTGTGCTGTAAGCCCGGCGCGACCCGGCAACAGGCAGCCCCCAGCACTGTCCTGCTCATGGTTTTCGATGGCTACTTGGTGACGTATTCGACGATATTCCGTTCCAGATTGCCCCAGTTTCGCCCAAAACTTGCTTCAAAGTCCCTGATGCGGGCTGCACTTGGGTAGGCTTGAAACGGCGGCCTGTTCTGGACGCACCGAAGATACCCGACGAACTGGGAAAGATGCCGGTCGCTCAAATAGGAAACTGCAGCCCAGGAGGCCAGGTAGGCCTTTCGTGGCTGGATATCGAACCAGCCGTCGCTCGCCACGATGTTCTGAAGCCACCCTGGAGGAAGCCCGGACAGCGACTGAACGGCAATTCGCCGCAGCGAATTACTCGCGGCTAATGAGGGCAAGTCGGTGCCACCTTGAGGACTGTCCTCGAACATCATGGCCAGTCCCTCCGCGAGCCAGGATGGCGTCGCGGTGAATCGACCAAGCAACCCGGTGTTGGCCGCGAACTGGTGAAATGCCTCGTGCCGAAGCACATTCTCTGTCGATTCCGAACCGACAGTTGACCACGCTGGGTTTTGGGTAGCTTGCCGATCAAAGGTGAGGCAGCGGTTCGACAACACGTCATAAAGGCCAAGTACCTGGGACTCATGTGATTTGAAGCGGCGAAACTCGGGCGAATTCTCAAATGCTCTTCTGTCCCGATAAACGACCGCGACAAGTGGGAAAACAGGTTTTGTGACCGGCAGTTTGCGCTGTGCTGCGAACCGCCATGCCTCACGAAACAGTGATTCGAAAACGGAACCCCACTGCGAATTTGCGCTGGCCGGCAGAACGACGAGGTAGTGCGTCGTGCTCTCTACCCGGTATTCGGTACCGAATTCGCGTTGCAGCTGCGACCGAACGTCATGAATGGGCAGCGGCACCAAAGTATCCGATGTTTTGCGAAAATCAGCAGCCAGGGAGCGGGGGATATGTTTTACTGAGCCATCCCGAGTCAGGAGAATGATCTCGGAAGAGCTCCAGGTCAGGATCATGCCCTCTGTCCGGATTTCACCCACGCGGCATTCGACCATACCTGGGAGTGGGCCCACGGGTACGTCGCCTGCGCACGTCGTCCCTGCCAGGCCGCGCAACGGCAGGCAAATGGCCAGGATCAGTACAAACCTGGTCTTGTTGGACGGTCTCGCATAGTCTATGGGGTTTTTAATACTTCCGGCCATATTCGCAGGCTTTTAATTAATTCGAGAAAAGCTGAGTCGACATTGCTTTTCTGTAATGAGCATCCGTAATCGCACTTTTTTCATTAATCACATTATAAAGCGTTGTATGACAAAAGAATGATGAAAATAACTAACCGTTCGGACGGGCCACGTGGCGCTGCTCAGGAGTAATGTTTCCGCCGTTGTTTTCAGGGAATTTTAGAAATGGTTGAATTCCTCGCAGAATCCCCGGACCGATGCCCCGAATTCGCAGCAGGTCCTCTGCTCTCGTGAAGGGGCCGTGCTTCTCGCGGTCTGCGACGATTCTTTGCGAGAGAATCGGTCCAATGCGGGGCAGAAGCGTTAATTCCGGCCAATCCGCCGAGTTGATGTCCACGAGGAACTCACATGCTCGTCGCGAACACGCAGCCTCCGGCTGCCAGCCCAACCCGTAAGGCAGGACAATCCACAGCACTCCGTTAAGTACAATCCACAAACACAAGGCGATTTTCGCAAACTGTCGATTAACGTACTCCGTCCACCAATCCGCCAGACGAATACTGCGGATCTCATCACTTAACAAACCAATAAACTGCAGGCCCTTGACGAGAGCACTTTGTACGATGCGGAATAATAAGGATAAATAAAGGTGACATAGTCTGACGCCGCGTGCGACCAGTTGCGCGGCGAGTGAAAACCATGGGGACAGTACGCGGCTGATCCTAAAGAACAGACCGGACTTCATTGCGAACCCTTAGAAAGTCGTTGGAGAAACCGCTGAACTTCATTCTGGGCCGTAGCGTCTTGGTACACAATTGCGGTTTGGCCATCTTCGGTGAAGAAAATCCGCCCTATTCCGCCCTGCTCGTACCAGGTCTGAGGCTGACACTCTTTGACAACACGTTCTCGCAAAGCCCCGACCGTCAACCCTTGCTGGAGTACCTCCCTAAGTGGATAGGCGCGAAGATATGGCCGATCAAAACGATTGTGTGTTGTTATGAGAAGGGTTTTGTCGTTCAGAATATAAACGGTCGCATTGATCGTTTCTGCCAGCCTCTGCACGACTTTAAAAAAGGGTTTTTCGTGAGCGGAGCAGGTTACCGGCACAGAGGGATGCACTTCCTCAGAGAGGAGCAAAGGCCAATCAACGAGTATTTGAACCTGCGTCAGACGATTGAGCGCGGCGAGTATGTCGACAAGTGGAGTCGGCTCGTAGTAATTCATCGAGATAATCTGCTGGAGGGCCGAGTTCTCCGCAGCGGCTTCCGAGAGCGATTGCGGCGGAAAGCGTTGTTCGAGGAAGTTGCGAATCGTTAAAACGTGAATAAACGGGCCTTGGAAAATCCGTTCGTTATTGTTCGACTGATATTTTATCCCCGAGTCAGACGGACCGAACGTGCTATCCAGTGTTGTGATGATCGCTTGGAGTAACTTGTCTGAAACAAGCGCAGATGGGTCCGTAATGTGACAGCTGACGTTGTTACTGACTCTTTCGGGACGGCACAACACCACCAGATTGCCGCAGGAGACGACAGTCCAGTCGTGCTGGCCGGCAATCTCCTCCAGAATCTGTTGTATCGTCTTTTTGCCCGGCTGGAGGGCCACAGTTCCCAGGTCGGAAGGATTGTCCCAGAGCAGGGTTTCCGGGTCTACGCAAATGGGTATGGAACTCCATTCGGTCAGGCGTGCAAGCGCGAGGGCGAGGGGAATCCCCGGCCAGGACTCTATTTGCACCTGAACCTTCAGCCCCGCGATCGAAGTGTTTGCCGCATCACCGCGTGGTGGAAAATTCTGGCCGCAGGGTGTTTCGCCAGGCCAATGCTGGACCGTGCGAGGTGAACTTTCATGGCCGGCACCGGGTTGTGGTTGGACGGATGGCTGACTGCTTAAGGGTTTACCAGGCCATGCGGGCGCCACCGTTTCCAAGTTAATCGCTTCTCCCCCTGCGATAGTAGCGAGTTGTTCCATGACGTGCGAATCAACGTCGCGGCGGATAAATCGTACAGAACCGTCGGCCATCACGGCGAGCATACCGTCAGGCAAGGCAGAACCGAAACCGTCAGGCCCTTTTACGTACGGAGGCTTGGTCAGCCCTCGGGCCGTAGCTGTTCCGCCTGCCGCCCATGGACCAAGGTGGTTCTCGGCTGGTAGAAGGGCCAGCGTGTTGGAGAGCCCATCTTTCACATCCTCCTTTCTGACTGCCTGACGGAAGTTAAAAAGGCCTGCCCGGGGACTGGAAAGAGGAAGGTTCCCGGAGTCGGGGCCGACGCCAGTAACACCGACGATGTGGGCGTCGTAGTATCCGGCAATACGTTGCGTTGCACCGAGGAGAGGGTTGGTCACTTCTGGAAGAAACCGTTTGGTGACCGGTTGATTTTGCGGGGCATTCCACGAATAGCCCGGCTGAAGACTCTTCGACCATTCGGCGTAACCGAGGTGAGGAAGGATTTCTGAAATCCAGCTCAGTCTGGTTTCGGGAGGCAAAAGATCCCCGCCGATCGCGGCCCGTGGAAAGCTCGTCTGGCGTTCGGCATATCGGCTAAGACTCCCGCCGAGTGTTTCTGCGTGGAGAAAGGCCTGGGTTGTGGCAAGGGCGTGCCAGAGCTGGGCGAAAGCCTCGCCGGTTGTCGCCACATTTTGAATGGAACCGGACTGTTGGTCGGAAGACCACTCAATCGCGACCGTCGCCTCTTCCGCTACAACTGTGCTATGTTCCAGAAATGACTTGACTGCCGTGATTGTGTGAGACCATCCCTCTGGGGTCATTCCTGCGGGTGCCGTTTTCGCAAGCAGGTTTTCCTCCTTTTCAGCCGATTTCACCTCTTCCAGGGCCTGAAGTCGGAGTTTCTCAAGTTGATCATGGAGGGAGGCGGCATCTTCTTTTCGGCGACACGACAGGCGGACGGTCAACCTATTTTGATCGCCGGAGAGGGCCCATCCGGCAAAGAAGGTGTCACTTTTCTGTTGCAGGGTTTGCAGAAGTCCAAACGCTTGCGGAAAACCGGCCAGCCATTTTGCCCCGAACACAGAACAAACGCTGTGAGACTGCCCCAGGAAGAACACCTGGAAATGCCGGGCGTCATTGAGAACATTTGCCAGCGGATGCTGTGACTTTTTTTCGGATTTTTCGGTGGTTGCGTGCTGCCGTAAAATCCGATCCAGGAAGTCAACGTCGCCCACCAAAAGGGTGTGAGAATCCAGGACCGCAAACACAAGGTTCCGCGCTGAATCGGGGAGGCGTCGGAGTGTAATGTCGGCGTAACGCGTCAGCTCCTGTCCAAATTGATTGAGCGAATCGACCTGCTGGTCGGACGCGAGTTCAAAAATGCAGGCGTAGGGCTGTCTCCATTTGCCAAAAACCAGGTGTGTGGCGAGGCTTTCCGTTTTCAATCCCATCGCACGCTGGCAGTCAGCCGCGAACGTCCGATAAGCCTCCAGTTCTAGCGGTACCTGAAGAAATTGCAGAAGTGCATCAGCCGGTGGCACCTTGTCGTCCATACCGAAAACTTCTGTGATATCTTCCCCGGCTGCCTCCAGGATCCACTGGCCCGGGGGCACCGGTTTGGCCTCTTGAATTTGTTCGGCGGTCGCGGGTTCACGCTCTTCCTGCGGAACTGGGGCAGGCTCCACCGGTCCAGCACGTCGGGGCACAAGAAATCGAAGGCTGATTCCTGTAATGCAAGCCGCGAGCACGAGTAAGGCAACGACCGCTATCCATCTGCGGCGGCCACTTGCCCCCTCATTTGTGGTGGTAATCGTTGCTGATTCTTCGACGCCGGACGATGATAGTACGCTTGGCTCCGCGGGCTTTTCACCGGTTTCCGCCCGTGGGCTCTCCGCCGAACCACCCGATGGTGTTGGGCGTTCCGGGGCCCCTGTCTCCGCAGTTTGAGCAGCATGTTTTTCCAACGACGGGCCAGCTTTCGGACTTTCCTCAAGCGGACTTTCCGCAAAGTGCTGTCCGTCAGGAGAATCCGACCGGCTGCCGGTTGACGCCGGTGGTTGCCAACCTGGCGGAGGTGTCACCTGGACCAGACTGCCGCACCTGGGGCACGGCCAAATCGCGCCGATAGCCTCAAGGCGTCGGACGCGGAGCCTTGCCAGGCATGTAGGACATTCGATTGTGAAAAGACTCTCAGCCACCGACTAACCTGCTGGAGAAGTTCGCGACCGAATTGACGCTCCCACTCGTTACGGGCAATACTATCTGAACCTAGCACACGGGCGGTGGCAAGGGAGTGCCCATTGCCAAGTTTTTCAGGCGGAATACGCTGAAATCATATTGGCTTGAACAACCGTGTCAGAGACGCGGAGAAACTCTCGCAAGATTGAAGTTGCAGGAGAACAGTTCGAATGCTTAAGATCCCCTGGGTCGATTGTCGGTCGGAGGACCCGGCTCATTTACTCTCCTCCCTGCGCCGAAAACTGGGTGTTCAGGGAGACATTGTGAGTCCTGCGTCTCGGGCTAAAACGAAAGAAGTTTTCGGGGAGGAATTGACCCCCAGCCAGGTGGTGGAACGCATCTGTCGCGACGTGCAGAAACGCGGCCTCGCTGCCGTTCTGGATTACTGCGCGAGAATCGACAACGTCAAACTCGACGCAGAGAGCATCCGCGTGCCGGCCGATGAGCTTGAGAAGGCTCATCGCGATGCGGATCCGCATTTCCTCGCCGCGGTGCGTCGCATCCGTGCCAACGTTGAGCACTATCAGAAAGCCATTCTCCACCGGGATGTGGTGGTCGAAACGGTGGGAGGCTACCTCAGAGAGCGATACCGTCCAGTCCGGCGGGTGGCGGTTTGCGTTCCTGGTGGCGCGGCGGCTTACCCTTCTACCTTGCTCATGACGGTGGTACCGGCGCAATGTGCCGGCGTCAAGGAGATAGCCGTCCTTGTGCCGCCGACCAAATTCGGAGCCTACAACCCCGACATTCTGGCCACCTGTTTCGAGTTGGGTGTCAATGAAGTGTATCGTTTGGGAGGCGCTCACGGCGTCGCCGCCTTGGCCTACGGCACCGAGTCCACACCCAAGGTGGATAAGATCGTGGGACCGGGCAATTTATTTGTTGCTCTAGCGAAAAAATATGTGTTCGGGGAAGTGGACATCGATTCGATTGCCGGTCCCAGCGAGGTGGTCGTCATTGTGGATGGTACCGCTACGCCCGAGTTTGTGGCTTTCGATCTCATGGCTCAGGCCGAACACTCGCCAGGCTCGAGTGTCCTTATCGGATGGGAGGAAAACATTCTTCGCGATACATTGAGCGTGCTTGAGGCTCGCCTGCACGATATGGAACGGGGTGACCTTGCGCGATCGGCCCTGGAAGAATTTGGTGCGGTTATTCTTGCCAAAAATGCTGAGCAAGCCTGTGAACTGACCAATGAGATTGCACCCGAGCACGTCCACATCGCGACTGCGAACCCGGAAGCCCTCGCGGAGAAAATTGATAATGCGGGAGCTATTTTCCTGGGACATTTCACGCCGGTAGCACTGGGCGACTACGCGGCCGGACCATCCCATGTGCTTCCCACGGGGGGAACAGCCCGATTTGCCGGTCCTCTATCCGCCAACGAGTTTCTCCACGCCACGAGCGTGCTCCACTTTACTCAGGACGGTCTGGAACACCTTGCTGAGGACGTGATCATGCTCGCTCGAAGGGAAGGACTGACGGCTCACCTGGCAAGCGTGGAAATAAGACGTAGGCGGGCTAGATGAGTCAACGGCCGCAAGAAAATTAGCCCGGGGCTCTTCTTTGCGATTGGCCTTTTTCCTGTAGAGCGCTGCACAGGTTGGAATGGTGCTCACAGAATAGACGTCACGTGAAGTTAATTCGAGAGCGGTTTATGTCGAGAAGTGCTGTTGATTTTATTCGCAAAAATATTCTTGAGATGGCGGGATACGTTCCGGGTGAGCAGCCGCAGGAAGCGGGTTACGTCAAGCTCAATACAAACGAAAACCCGTACCCGCCCTCGCCCGCCGTTGGGGATGCCATTGTTGAGGTATTACGGCGCGGACTGCAGAAATATCCAGATCCATTGGCAACGGTGTTCCGGGTAGAGGCGGCCAAGCTTCTGGGAGTGGAGCCGGACTGGATTCTCACGGGAAACGGAAGCGACGATATTCTGACGATTGTCACCCGGGCTTTTGTGGGGGAAGGCGACTATATTCGACTGGCTTATCCCAGCTATATTCTCTATCGTGTTCTCTCGCAGCTGCAAAATGGCGCGTGGGAAGAGGTCTTTTTTCAGGGTGATTGGACTCTGACCAATGACTTTCTGGCGTCTAATCCGCGATTGAAATTGATATTTCTGGCAAATCCGAACAGCCCGTCGGGAACAATGATCCCTCCGGCTGTGATATCGAGGTGGATTGAACAACTTCCATGTCCTATCCTCATAGATGAGGCCTATGTCGATTTTGCTGCCGAGAGTTGCGTCGATCTGGTGAAACTGAGCGATCGCGTAATGGTTTCCCGGAGCCTCAGTAAATCGTATGCCCTGGCGGGCCTGCGGTTTGGATATCTGGTCGCGCAACCGCATATCATTGAACAACTTCGCAAGGTAAAGGACTCTTACAATTGCGATGCCCTCTCGATCGCTGGAGCTACCGCTGCGATTCGGGATCAGAATTGGTTGCTGGAGACGACCCGAAAGGTCATCCGGACACGAGAACGAATGACGGAGGAATTGCGCGCTCTGGGATTTGACGTGGTACCATCTCAGGCGAACTTCGTTTGGTGCACGAGGAAAGACAGGCCGGTAAAACCCATTTATGAAGAGCTCAAAAGACGTAAGGTCTTAGTGCGTTATATGGACTACCCGGGTTGGGGCGATGGGCTGCGGATATCCGTGGGAACTGACAGCGAGGTAGACTGTTTGCTGGAACGATTACAAGAAGTTTTAAGCACGGACGGGAAATAAACGTATCCCGTCGCATCGGCCTCCGGTTGAGCACTGAACCCCAGGAGATACAAATTCATGGAAAGAACCGCCGAAATTACTCGGAACACCCTCGAAACGAACATAACCGTCCGGGTCTGCCTGGATGGCCAGGGTTGCGGCGATATTGAGACGGGCATCGGGTTCTTTGATCATATGCTTCACCTGCTGGCTCGTCATTCGAGCATCGACCTGTACATTCGATGTCGTGGGGATCTGCACGTCGATCAGCACCACAGTGTGGAGGATGTTGGCCTTGCCCTGGGGCAGGCCGTTGCAGAGGCTCTGGGAGATAAGAGCGACATTCGTCGCTACGGCCATTTTACGCTCCCGATGGATGAGACGCTTGTGACGGCTGCGATTGATCTGAGTGGTCGTCCGTATCTCGTTTATAACGTACCCATTTCCCAGCCGTTTATCGGGCAATTTCAAAGTGAATTGGTTCGCGAGTTTTTCCAGGCCTTTGCAAATCAGGCAGGTGCCAACGTGCATTTACTGCTCCATTACGGCACCAACAGCCATCACGTTGCGGAGGCCACGTTCAAGGCCTTTGCCCGGGCGCTCCGCATGGCCGTGGAAAAAGATCCCCGAGGGTCCGGCATTCCGAGCACCAAGGGCACACTGTAAAAGAGCAATGCGATACCTCGAGTTTGCGGCTTCTGTCTCGCTGGAATCAGTCCTGCCTGAACCAGGGTGCCGAACGAAGATTCTGCTTTTTCTCTTCTATTTGAAAGACCCGCCGTGCATTTTCGTGCATGATTGGGTCAACAAGCCGGAGCGCATCGTCTAGGCTCAGCCATCCTTCTTCCACCAGTTCGCAAAGGGCCAGGGCAATCCCTTGTCGGGCAATGAGGGCGTGACCAAGAACAGGCTCCACAGGGCGGTAGTCGCCGCCGAACGTGAAGATCTTGTTGGCGGGCGCGGTAACGAGGAACTTCTTGAGAAAGTCCTTGGCAGCCACCGGGTTGATGATCCAACTCCAGCACATGTCCACGTAGGCGTTCGTGTAATGTTTGGCTACGCTGATCAGTTCCTCGTAATAAGGATAGCAAATATGCATGAAGACAAACGTTGTCTCCGGCGACAGGCGGCAAAGATCACAGGCTGCGCTGGCATTATGGAGAAGTCGTGAAAGTGGCATGTAATTATCGCCCGCATAGTAGCCTGTATGGAGTTTCACGGGAAGGTGATTCTCTGTCGCTTTTCGGACGGCATACCAGAACAGGTGATCTTCCAAGGCTTTTTGTTCCTCCGGGCTGAGCACCTCGCCACGAAGGCGTTTCGCGAATATGGGTTCCGCCCGTTCTTGAGGCACCTTTTCGTAATCGATGTTACGGCTATACGCGTTTTGCGATTTAACGGCCACGGCATATCGTGAATAACGTTCGAACCACCAGTCGATGACCCGATACCAGTCACTCAGAGTCGTGACCTGGATACCCGTCGGTGATCCGAATGCCCGCAGGTTGGGACCGGCAAACATCCCCACGATGCTGATGTCCTGCAGCAGCAGGAGGGGCTGGCGCGACTCGTGGAAGGTCCCGGTATTGACCTGACAGGAGTCAATCTTCGCAAGATCGCACAAAATGTGTTGATAGAAACCGGGGCGACGCGTGGTTTCGAATTTTTCGGGAAGTTGGAGGACGGTTTTCTCCGATAGATCCTCGATCCCGTAAAGTTCCTTCATGGCAATCCGGACGGCCAGGCCATAGCCAGTATTGCGGACAGCTGGCCAGTAAGGGGCGAGAATACGCCACTTTTCCTCGGGTGCTCCCGGTTGCTGGAAGAAGGAATCGTATTCCGCTCGCGTCATTCCTGCAGAGCGCAGGTCAGAATCAAGATAATGGTGCAAAATAACCGTCCACTGCTCCTGGGTTTTGCCCCCCGGTCCGCGCAGGACATCCTGTTCGTCAGGAAGATGTTCGTGGCTATCAATCAGAGGCGTTTCCCAAACTTTCGTAAATATTGTTCGCCTAACGTCACTGGCTCCTGGTATTTTGGGGACTTCCACGGTTGGCATTCCGCCGGACGTAGTCCCCAGAAAGCCCATGGTTCCCAGGGTCCCCAGCACTTTCAGCGTTTCCCGACGTGTGAAGTGAGTCATGACCTCTCCTCCCAAAGCCTGTAAGATGACGGCCGTTCAACCCTTCGCCGGACAAGATTGTAACAATTGGGAGATAGCCCCGCGAGTTAGACTCAAGTTTAGCCCCTTTGAAGTTAGCCGCTCGATGAGAATGTAAGTCGGGCGTGAGCAAATTAGCGGTTTGCGTGACAAGCTTGTCAACAACCTCGGCGGCTTTTCGGAGGATCCCCAGGATTGGTTTGACATTTCCAGGCAAAGCGGTTTCTGTCTCTTTTCGTCTCACCCGACGCCCGGTAGAGGCAATTTGCAGATTGCCTTCACAGCACACTGATCACGTCCAAACTCGTCAGATATCAACGGGAACAATTCATGACCTATCGATGACCCAAACAGGCTAAGTATGAAGCGACGCAAGCGCGACACTGTATCCCACCTCCGAGGGTCGAAGGTGGCCGATTCGCCGAAAAGCAGAGGTAGGAGAGTTTTTCCGGAGCGTTCCGAAAAGAACCGGCCTTTTTGCCAGTTCTCCCCCGGCTAGCCCGTCGCTGAACCAACTCCACGCGACTTAAAGTGTCGTACCTGGGACGCTGTGCGTTTATAATGAAAGAGGGTGACAGCCTCGCCCCGCGCCGGGTATCGTGCGACGCGTTGGTGACGGGCTGGGAACTGCCGGGCGTTCGTAACATGGGAATTCGCTTTTACTGCCCCAACGGTCACAAGCTGCATGTCAAGGCTTTTCAAGCCGGCATGCGCGGTATTTGTCCTTACTGCGGGGCCAAGGTCCAGATTCCCCTTCACAGCACCCGGCCGAGCACGAAGGAATTGAAAGCCCAAAGGGCGGCACAGCGCCAGGCTTTGCAGTCATCCGCTGGTCCGCAGGGTTCCTCCTCCCCTTCTGGGCTTCAGATCCCAGACCAGACTGCACCTTTTTCTCCAGCCAGGACCGATTCTGCGCCGGCAACTCCTTTTGAAAACCTGACGGACTTTCTGGAACCAACTCCCACACAGAATCCGCCCGAGCCACCGGGTGAATTTCGGGCCATGCCGGTCCCACTTGACGCATCACTTCGAGGCCCTTCAGAGACAGCACCAGCTTCGGACGTTGTGCTTACAAATAAGCCAGAGCCGCCGCCTTTATTGACGGAGAAGCCTCTGGTAGATCCTCTGTCGGACCCGGACGTGGCCTGGTATGTGCGTCCGCCGGCCGGGGGACAGTACGGACCGGCTGCACCCGAAGTTATTCGAGTGTGGATCGCGGAGGGGAGAATCACGCCGGATACGCTTGTGTGGCGAGAAGGCTGGCGCGATTGGCGAGAAGCACGCGAGGTCTTCCCATCCTTGGGTGGGGCAGAGTTTCCGCGTGTGTCCCCGGACGAACTGCCCGAGATGCGCTTCATCCGCGCGGCTGAAAAGCCCCGGCGAATGCAAACTTTGGCTATCGCCATCGGTATCATGGCGGCTCTTGTGTTGGCAGGACTTGCCGTGTGGTTTTTCCTGCAACCGTCCACAGGCCAGTAAATCAGACTCTGGATCGATCGCAGCTCAGAAAAGGCGGTTCTAAAAAAGGCCTGCCCGAGGGGTACTCATCCTTGACGATTATTTGCAGCAGATGATAATTACCCGCGTTGGTTCTGTGTTGTGTTAGTTTCCGTAGAACGTATTCGTTCAGCCGCGTGTGACGAAAGCGAAAGTTTGTCTGGGAGGAACTAACATGGATCATCGGCCTTTATTACCCCGTCGGGAGTTTATCCAGCAATCCGGTGGTGTGCTGGCGGTGTTGGCTGGCATGGGCGCCCCGGGAGCACAATCGGTCTCGGCTTTTGAAACTGCTAATTCAGAAAGAAAGAAGCCGTCTTTTCGGCTGGCACTCGCTTCGTACACTTTGCGAAAATTTCCATTGCCGCAAGCCCTGGAGATGACCAAGCGAGTGGGTCTCAAGCACATCTGCCTCAAGTCATTCCATCTCCCCCTTGATGCGTCGCCCGAGCAAATCAACGAAGCTAAAAAGCAGGTTGCGGGTGCGGGAATCGACCTCTACGCCGGAGGCGTTATCACGATGGCCAATGAGCAGGAGGTGGTTCAAGCATTCGATTATGCCAAGCAGGCGGGAATGCGGATGATTGTGGCATCTCCACGTCCGGACGTGCTTCCTCTGGTGGAAAAGAAAGTGCGGGAGACGTCCATTGCGGTGGCGATCCATAATCACGGGCCAGGCGACAAGTTTTTCCCTACGCCCGAGAGCGTGTATGAGCAGGTGAAGGGCCTTGATGCACGCATTGGGCTTTGCATGGACGTGGGGCACACCGCCCGAATCGGGGCGGATCCGGTGGCGGATGCACGTCGTTTTGCAGACCGACTTCTCGACGTGCACATTAAGGACATCAACGTGGCGGCCCCGTCCGGAAAGTGCGTCGAATGTGGGCGAGGTGTCCTTGATCTGCCCGGCTTCCTGCGGATGCTCATCGACATTGGGTATGGTGGGATGGTATCCTTCGAGTACGAAAAAGATGAGAACGACCCGCTGCCGGGACTGGCTGAATCAGTCGGCTACGTTCGGGGAGTTCTGGACACAATCCTGGGAATACAGGATCGAAGCATTCAGCTCGGCTGAGGGTGGAGCGAGCAATCGAGGCCGCCAGCCGTTCTTCCATTCATGTTCGGTCTGCTGACAAAACTTTGAGCGCGATCGATCGCCAGTAGGGTGGTAGCGGGGCCTCTACCGTTTTCGGTGTTTTTTCAACGGGGTGGAGAAATGTGATCTGCTTGGCATGCAGAGCAATCCCTGTCGGGAACAGGTTTTTTGCGCCATATTTTCGGTCACCCAAAATGGGATGGCCACAGGAGCTGAGCTGGATTCGGATCTGGTGCTTTCGACCAGTCTGGGGGGCTAGTTCCAACAGGCTGCACTGAGGGGAGGCCTCCAGCAGCCTGTAAGAAAGGACCGCTTCTTCCGCGTCCGGGTCTTTTGCATGCGTGATGTGAACCCGGCGAAACCGAGGATCGTGTTTGATCCAGTGCAGAAGCGTGCCCTCTGGCTTCGGCCATTTTCCCTCCACAATCGCCCAGTAGATCTTGGATACCGTTCGCTGACGAAACTGTTCTGCCAGTCGGGCAGCCGCTTTCGACGTTTTTGCCAAAAGAACCGCCCCCGTGACGGGCGTATCCAGACGACTCACGATCCCGAGAAACACGTTGCCGGGCTTGGAGTCGCGCTCTTTGATCATTCTTTTCAGCCATGTGAGAAGGGTCTCCTGCCCCTCGGGAAGCCCCATGGTGACCCAGCCTGCCGGCTTGTTGACCACCAGAACATGACGATCTTCATACAGGATGGTTGGTTCAAGTTTCATCCGGATGAACGTAGTGCGGACAAAGTGCGACGACGAAACGGTGGGCATCCACTGCACCATATTATCGACTCTTTTCCCTTTCTAGGATGATCCTTGCAAGTTTTTCAAGTGGATAGATTGCTAACCCTTCCCCGCTTTGCCTCTGCGGCTGGGAATGGACACGGCCCGCAACGCGGCTTTGCGCAGGGGTGAAACTCAGGCCGGCAGGACCTGCTATTCGGCTTCATATGGCAAGCCTGGATAATCCATTTCACCGACCTGGATGCGTATGCTTAGTTGAGTTGCTGTCAAAACTTAAGGGCAATGTATGAATTGCTCCTCCGACAGGCTTGATGAGTTGTCCCTACAACACACTACGTGTTCGGCCTTTTACAAGTCCTCGGAAAAAGCGGATGTGCGACCGACGAGAGTGCGATATCCTCACCGTATCAGCAATAGGCTGCCAGGTACACCTGCGTTTGCGATCAACAGGCCGTTGAGATTCGTTTCCAGAGTATTGTCCGCGCTCTCGGCCGTTACTATACTGGAACCGCACATTAGGCGTGGACGCTACACACTGAACTCAGTTTTTAAATCTGCGTTTGATTGAAAGGCATGAGCGAAAAGGAGGGGAAGTCGATGAAGGCTCTTTCCAGGTGTCCTATCGCAGCTTGCTTGGTAGCCGCTGGGTTATGGCTGGGTTACGGTCATTTGCTGGCGGAGCAGGCCCCGCCCCCGCCTGTGGCTGTGCTTAAAGTACAGAGTCCTCAGCCAGGCGCAGTGGTATCGGGGAATTTGGCGATCCGTGTCGAGGTTGAACAACCCGCCGGCGCCTCACTTCCAAAGAGGATGTTCGCCGGGTTTGGTGGGCCCCCGTGGGCAGAATTGAAAAACCAAGACAGCGTCTGGGTTGGTGAGATCGACACGACACTCGTTCCCAATGGATCTCAAAATCTCCGGATCGTGACCGATAATCGCCGGGTGACGGCCACCGTCGGGGTGACGGTCAACAATCCGTTACGGGTGTGGTTTGCTGATTTACACAGTCATACGTCGTATTCGGATGGAACGTACTTTCCCGCCGACGCGTACAGTTATGCCCGAGATGTCGCCAAAGTGGACGTGTTCTGTCTCACCGACCATCTCGAATCACTGGACGAAAACGAGTGGACCGACATTCAAGAGGTGGCATGGGAGGCCAACGAGTTGGGAAAATTTACTGCCCTCATTGGGTTGGAATGGACAAGACAATGGGGACATCTGTGCATCTATAATCCGCCGACTTTTCGCTGGCCAAGCGATCCGGAGGCGTTTTACCGCGCCGCGGCCGAAGCCAAAGTTGTCCTCAAATTCAATCATCCAGGTGACGGAACCAAGTCCCATGGCGGCCTGGCGTATTCCGAATTGGGCGATAAGGTGGTCCAACTGATGGAAGTGCGAAACCCCGACGAGGAAAAGGCTTTTCGGCGGGCCCTTCGACTGGGCTGGCACCTGGCACCGGACGGCTCCACCGACACCCATTCGCCCAATTGGGGGAATGTGCGAACCTGGACGGGCATTCTGGCTCCCGGTTTGTCGGTACGCAATATTCTCGATGCCCTGGCGAACCGCCGTTGTTTTTCCACAGGAGATCGAAACTGCACCGTATACTTCGAGGTCAATGGCCTGCCTATGGGGACAATCCGCAGCCTGCCTGTGGAAAAGGTGGATGTCTCGCTGGTGATCTCGGACCCGGATGAAACTGACAGTATCGCGAAGGTGGAGCTGTACGTGGACGACGAACTCGCGGAGAGCTTCGAACCGAAACAGCCAAACGTGAGTTGGCGTAAAGAGCTTGCTTTGCCACCAGGGCCGCACTACCTATGGGCCAAGGTTATCCAGTCCGACAGCAACTCAATTTGGTGCGCTCCTGTCTGGATCACTGTGCGTGATTCGAAGCAGGGAGGCGACCAGCCCTCGGCTCCGCAGTCTTGAGCTCGGTTATCAGCGATTGAACTGCCGCTAGGATTTTCTGCTCGATCTCCGGTTCCCACCGGGTGGCCGGCAAGCCATAGACTGCAAATGCACCGCTTTCATAGCCGCCTTCTTCCCACACTCGCCGGGAAGGAATGTAGGCCATTACGTCGTTTGCGTAGCCGGCCACCCAAATTGTGGGCGCAACCGTGTTTTGCAAAATGTTAACGTAATCAACAACAACTTCGCCACCCAGTGCCACCCAGTAGTGATCGTCTCCGAGCCGCCAGACCTGCACGAGATACGGATAGGTGTCCGCCCATTGCTTGCCGGCTGCCTTTTCTGCTAGAAGCCGATTGGCCCATCTGGCCTGGTACCCGCCGGCCTGAACTGCTCGCTTCAGCGCGGTGTCGTCCACCAACTCGAACCGAAGATCGACCGTAGTAAACGCTGTTTTCAATTTTGGAGTGAGTGTTTGACCTGCCTTCCCCCAAGTGGATAGGACGGCACTGGCGAGTTGGTCGCCATATTTCTGGCACAGTTCTATCGAACGGCGCGGGATGGGGTTTTGATCGGCCCCACAACCGGCAAAAAACATTGCTGTGACGCCCGGCATAGCCTTTTCGACCGAAAGCTGTGCGAACCCTGGGTAATCACCGCACCATTGATAGATGGCCAGGGTCGTCGCATGGCAGGCGTATCCAAAAACTACGGCCAGGGGTTTCCCAGATGTGTCCATCACCCAGAAACCGGGCACCCGATGATTGACGGGCCCCCGCGGTTCTTCACCCCGGGCCAGGAGCGTTGGCACCTCGCTCTCTTTATTGTTTCGCCGATTGACAGCAAAATGGGCTTCACTTTCAAACGCCGATAGGGTAGCAGGACGAAGCGTCTGGAAAGCATGCTTGACCGTTGCGACGGCCCCTTGCTCCAGTTGACGCGTGTAGCGGGTGATGAGCTCTTTTTGCGCCTCGTCCAGCGGGTAAATATCGTAAAGTGCATTTTCCAGGACCGGTCCACAGTGGGTATGGCTGGCGGCAAGCATGATCTGATCTCGTTCCAGCCTAAGTTGCTCGTGCAGCTCCTGACAAATTTTCTCGCTTACGTGTCGCGGAAATCCCAGAAGGTCCGCAGTGATCAAAACCGCACGGTGTCCCTTCTGGTCTTCCAAGACCAGAGCCTTCAGCCACAAGTCGTGGATCTTTCCTTCAGACGGCCGCTCCCGTGCGGCATATCCAGCCATCCACTGGCCAACCGGAGGCGTGATCACCTGCCGCGCCACACCCGCTCGCCAGGTGCGGCCTACACCTTCGAAAGCAAGGATGGCCGGGCCCGATAGACCGCCCAATACCCCAACAAGGACCGCAGCCCCAATCAAGGCGAAAGACGCAAATCTTCGCATCATGTTGGCGACTCCGCGTGTGAATGTGACCCAACCCGTGTCGAAAACAAAACGAGGACATGCATCTGCGTCATGGTGCTTTTCGCGAATCGCGACCCCATTGTTGACGTAAGACGTGAAATTGGTCAAGATACTTTCGCGGATGAGTCCCCTGAATTTCTTGAACCAGTAGGGAGGTATCGCTATGGCCCGCCGAAATAATCGTCGGCAGTTTTTGGTGAACACGGGTGTTCTGGGGCTGGGTAGTATCGGTAGCGGATCGCTGATGACCGCGTTCTCTCAACAAGTTAATGTTCCCAATGTGGTCCCAGAGCTTCAGGAAAAACCGGCCCTCCTCGGTGGTAAGCCCGTTCTGTCCCGTTCCTGGCCTTCCTGGCCGATGGTCCATAAATCGGACGAAGATGCGATTATGGAGGTGCTGCGGGCGGGCCGGTGGTATCGTAACCGCTCCGTCGAAGAATTCGAAGAACGATATGCGGAATTGAATTCAGCGAGGTTTTGCATTGCGACTTCCAGCGGAACGACAGCCCTCTTCACATCCCTGGGAGCTCTGGGAATCGGACCCGGCGATGAAGTGATCGTCCCTCCCTTCACATTCATGGCGACTGTGACCGTAGTTCTCCTGCACTACGCTTTACCCGTTTTTGTGGATTCCGACCTCGAAACATTCCTGATGGACCCCAAGAAACTGGAAGCCGCCATCACGCCCCGCACCAAGGCGATCATTCCCGTTCACATTGGCGGCAATGTGGCGAATCTCGATGAGATTCTTGCCGTGGCAGAACGGCACAAAATTCCTGTTGTCGGCGATGCGTGCCAGGCCCACCTCGCCGAATGGCGCGGCAAAAGTGCCGGAAGCTGGGGAACCACAGGCTGCTACAGCTTTCAGCTCAGCAAGAATTTATGTTCAGGGGAAGGAGGCGCGATCCTCACCAACGATGAAGCAATCGCGGATGCCTGTTTTGCCTTCCACAATTGTTATCGGAAGCGTCCAAAGGCGGCTCCTACAGCCGATTTTAGCTTCGGACGAAATGGCAATTTCCGAATGACGGAATTTCAGGGGGCCCTGCTTCTAAGTCAGATGGAAGGAATTCGAGAACGGGCGGATCTCCGCAGCGACAATGCCGCCTATCTCACAAAGCTGCTTTCGGAAATCCCGGGTATTTCACCGGCACGGCAATATCCGCAGTGCACACGCAACGCCTACCATCTCTTTATGTTTCGCTATGACCCGGCGGAATTCTCGGATCTCCCCCGCAACCGCTTCGTCAACGCCCTTCGCGCTGAGGGTGTCCCCTGTTCGCCGGGATATAGCCCGTTGAATAAGGAAAAGTTCCTCCTCGACGCACTCCGGTCAGAGCCTTATCTGCGGGTTTACGGCCGCGAAGTTATCGATGCATGGCTCCAGAAAAATGAATGTCCTGAGAACGACAAGCTGTGCGAGCATTCCGTCTGGTTCTATCAAAATGTGTTACTGACTGACCATCAGACCATGGACAAAATCGCTCTGGCCATCAACAAAATCAAAAAACATGCCGGTGACCTTCGCAAGGGATGATACAGGGCCGCTTCCCCTTGACAGGCACCGACACATGAGCGCGGGGGACCACGTTTGCTTACGCGTGGCAGCGTGTGAACGTCACCTTGTTATGAGCGTCGCACGGTAAAGTAGCGCGTCATTGTTTTCGTGTGATTATCCTTGCGAAATTCCACGCGCACTTCTCCGCGCTCACCACGGGGAGTCGCGCGACATCCAAACCAGCCGTCGTCCCGCACAGAAATCGGAGTCCCATTCACCAGGACTTCCGTTCCCGTTTCCACCACACCACGGACCTCCAGATTGATGGGACCATGGATAAGGGTCGTGCCCTCTGGTGGTTGAGTGACAACTAGACCAAGAGGCGGTTGATCCAGGGCTTCAATTTCGTCGGCAATAAGTTTTCGAGTTTGCCAGATTACCGAACTCTCTCGAGTTACAGAGCCCAAGTCGGGAACCACGCGTCGGACAAGCTCCAGCGGTCGCTGACGGGGATCAATAAATCGCGCGGCCTCACCTAAACGGGTGCGAATTTGTTCTATCTTGCTTTGAAGTAGGTAGAGGTATTCAAAATCCTCGAGACTTTCGCGCTGGATTTCCCACCGAATGGAGTCGAGTGGACCGTCACGGCCGGGATAGACGACATGCGTGTCGCCCGGAGGAAGGTTTTCGCGCGGCACCCCAAAGGGATTTTCACCCCAAAAGTTCCATCCCCAATGGAGATACCCTTTCAGATCGTAGCGATAGTTGATCCAGTGAAGCACCCGCACAGATGTTCCTGGGAAGTCGAGAAAACGGTTCGGATACACGTTTCCGAACGGATGGCAGCAGATATAGTACCACAGCTCGGCCGAGTTTCGGCGTTTTTCAAACGCTTCGCGCCATGCATCGTACTGAGAAAGCTTGGGAACCCAGATTTCGAGAAAGCCGTCAAAATCCGTTGTTTCAATGGCGTCAATTCTGCGGAGTCGAGGGGCCGCTTGATGGACGAGAGCCGAAGCCTCACGCCAGGAGCCCACATTCATAATGGCCGGCTCATCGCTCACATGGATCATGGCCTTGGATAGCCAACCCTTTTCTTCCAGATGACGTTCCAGATTTTCCAAAAATGGCTTCAGTCCTTCTGAATACTCAAGCGTTACATAGGATCCAGTCTTGGCATCCCTCGCACGAAGCCGCGACAGAACCACCCGATTGCCCCAACCTCCCTCTGGGTAACCAACATGAGAAATCTCAATCCCGTCGCTGACCCCCGCTCGGAAAAAAGTTTCCACAAACCGATCGAAGCGGCTGTAATCGAAGGAGAGTGAGCCGTCTTCCCGACGAACAACTTCGATGAGCGACCATGGAGTGAGCACGACGTTCTGCCGATGCTCGGCCATGTCGCGGGCATATCGTTCCAGAATCGACCAAAATGCGTCACTATACAGTTCAACACCATGGGCCTTTGCAATATTGCCCAGATTAAACCAGTTCGTGACAAAAAGATGCCTTTCCCCAGGCAGAGCGAAACTGAAAACCCTCAAAGTCATGGGCAATTGTGTTTCCTGTTTATCGAGCGAAACAGTCACCGTACCGGAATAGGAACCGGGCTTGGCATCTTCAGGCACAAACACCGTGATCCAGATCGGTTGTGCCTGACCGGGCGGCAGTGCGATCGTGGAGTCTTCCAGGAGGGGATCAGGTATCTCGCACGGTGCTGCGGCAACGCGAATAAGTTCCGAGTCTGGGGTATTCTTATTGAGGAGAATGTAGCCCACGAATCGTACACGAATATGCTCTGCCGAAATTCGGTCTATCTGGTTTTCATGCAGAAGGTCGGAAATCTTGACAGTAAGCTCTTTGACAGGTTCAGGAGTCCTCACCACGAACTGTGCCGATTCATACTCATTGCGGGCGGATTCGAGCTGAAATTCCTGGGACGCCTTGTCTGACGGTCGGGCATCTCGCAAAACCTTCGTGTGGACGTCTTCGACCCACACCTCGGCTACGACCCCGTTCAGCCAGGGCGTCCACAGTGTGCACAGCAAGCCGATGGTGGTGAGGGATCCTGCAAGTCTCATGGCTTTCGCTCCTCTAGATGACCGTAATGCTGAACCAGCCGCTCCTAATCGCCGCTGTTATTCTAAAGAATACAGATCGCTGCCAAAAGTGGACCGATCATAGTTCGGTACTTGCGCTACTCCATGCACAGCGATTAAAGGCCTCCATCAACAGAGCGTGTGCTCGTTGGAAGACAATGGATTATCCAACGTCGAAAGGCGGACGAAAAATGCACGCTCCTGCGAGAACCAGGACGGCTTGCTCGTCGTGCGTATTTTCTGCAACTGAATAAAGTTTGCAGGAAGGCCGTCGCCGCACTTGTATAGTGTTTTCATTCCACTCCGGACTGCAAGGAACAGATCAAAAAAGGGTGATCGCGGCACCTATAAGCCGGTTCCATGGTGACTTTTCCTGGGAGGCGCGTTCATCGTGCCCGCCAGATGAGAGCGGAGGATCCAGCGCTGGCGAGTGGACACGACCGGCACCGTGTTCTGAATACCGGGATAAGAGTCTGGTCCCACTGGGCGGAATCGCGCTTCTTTTTGGTTTCCACCCATCGAACAAACCCTCCGAGGCTGGAGCGCTGGACGTTTTTTCCGAACACGTCTTTCAAGTGTGTGTCCCACTGGGCCACCTCCTCCAGGTCACTGCACACGATCATCGTGGCACGGTGCTGGCGATTAAGGCCGACGAGGTGCGGAAGCTGGTGGGACTGACCGCGCCGGGGCCCGATGATGAAGTACTCCAGTTGCCGGGGCAAGCAGGTGGCGAGGAGGCCCCGCTGCCTTTTCAGTACGAACGCGAAGGGGCTACGGCGGTTGAGTATGCTCTTCCCCCGGGACTCCCACCGAACCCCCATCCCATGCAGGTTGTCCATTTGAAGGAAGGGTCGTATATTTGGGCGCCCAGCAAGAAGAATCCTGAAGTTTTCCGCTGGCAATCCCTGCAAGAGGCGATGCAGCATCGGCTGTTCGTCTCGCCGGTGGTGGAGGGGAAAAAGACAGCCCAGGAGGCGTTGGAGGGCATCAAGTCGGAAACGCACCAGAAGGCCGTTCAGAAGTATCACCGCATCCTGGGGATGGCCGATTTGCATCCCACGACGGTGCATGACGCGGTGGGGCAATTCGGTGAACCCGAGCACTCATTCATGGCCACTTTTGGGAAGTTTGAAAAGGACAAACTGACACTGGCGGCATGTACGATGGGATTGGTATCGGAAAAGCCGCAGCTCGGCGTGGCCATGTTTGAGCGGATTCCCAGGCTAAGGAAATACGGGATGCTGACGGCCCGCATTGCCAAACCGCTAGAGGAGATTGATAAGGTCATGCGGGAAGTCCAAGAGAAAACGGGGATTTACGGCTGGACAGTGGTGCCCTATGAGGGTTTCTTTGAGATTGTTTTGTGTGCCGACAAAGATCAACTAGATGTGGCAAAAAAGGATATTCAAGAGAATTTCAGAGGTAGCAAACTCAAGAAATATGGTGGCAAATTGCACTATATCGGGGAGGACGATAGGGAGCACGCTGCGGAAACCTACATCAAGAACATCATGGCCATAGCCGGCAGTAAGGCCGAATATTACTTAAAGCTGGTATCCCATAATGTCCCGAAAGAAGTGTTTACCCAATTAGCACAGAAAAATGCGACAAAACCGGGGAGCTAACCGATGAGTAACAGAAACCACAAACGGAACATACTCAGCGCTGAACAGATAAGAGCTCTTGAAAAGGAACGCGACCTATTGTGGGAAAAAATTTTTGCTATTAACGAAGAGGCCAAACGATATGTCCAGTCCATTCTTGATTCGGTCGGGAATAAGCCAGTTGTGAGGAATCCTCATCCAGAAAAGAATCCAATGTATGATATTCACAAATCTATGCGTTTTTTTGAGGATAATCCTTGGTTTTGGCAAATCAAAGATGACGACGAACCTAAACTCAAGGCAATGAAATCCGCCCTAAGGCATACATTCATTCACGAGTACCTATTAACTCCTGAAGAAGATAAGGAATTGGAGCGTATCCTCGCGAAAGCGGATCCGCTTGAGCGACGAATAGATGTTATTAACAAGATGCTCTGGGAAGGCTTAACACAAGAGGAGGCCGAGGCCGAGGTTGCCGAAGAGGAGCGAGAAGAGGAAGAAGGTGGGGACGCGGTGCTTTTCGTATGAGTGATCCAGCAAGCTGAAACTGAACTTCTCTGTTCGTGTTGCCCTCCACGAAGGCCGCCTGTGCCCCCCGTGCACAGGCGGTTCTTTTTTTCGCCCCATGAGCCTGGCGACTTCCTGGCTGCCCCCAAGGGTGGACATTGGAAGATAAAAGCACACCCCCTGATCGAGCTATTGACTCCGGTCTGCCTGTTTCTGGTATTAGTCGTGTAATCGCACAACTATAGGTGGAAAAGCATGGCGACCATTACTCTCGATAAACAACTGGATAGTGAACAAGTGCTCGATACACTCGCGCGCGTCATTACGAGAACGCATTCTACGCTGTGGTTTGCGGGGAATCGTCGCTCGGATACACTTGAGAGCGTCAAGTTGAACGTTACAAGCGAGCTGTGGTTTGCGGGGAATCGTCGCTCGGATACACTCACTTTCCCATAAATAGTACAAGATTGTTGCTGTGGTTTGCGGGGAATCGTCGCTCGGATACACTGAGGGATGTCTCTGGAAAGGCCTCGACCAAGCTGTGGTTTGCGGGGAATCGTCGCTCGGATACACTTACTCCGAATTGTGCTACTGCGGGCGCAAAGCTGTGGTTTGCGGGGAATCGTCGCTCGGATACACTGAGGGATGTCTCTGGAAAGGCCTCGACCAAGCTGTGGTTTGCGGGGAATCGTCGCTCGGATACACTTTCGCCGCTGCACTCGTGGCATAGGTACGCGCTGTGGTTTGCGGGGAATCGTCGCTCGGATACACTGAGGGATGTCTCTGGAAAGGCCTCGACCAAGCTGTGGTTTGCGGGGAATCGTCGCTCGGATACACTTACTCCGAATTGTGCTACTGCGGGCGCAAAGCTGTGGTTTGCGGGGAATCGTCGCTCGGATACACTATCTCCCATTCGTTGAAGGATGCCCCGAATGCTGTGGTTTGCGGGGAATCGTCGCTCGGATACACTTTCGCCGCTGCACTCGTGGCATAGGTACGCGCTGTGGTTTGCGGGGAATCGTCGCTCGGATACACTCACGGCTCTGAACTCGCTGCGGCCATTGCGGCTGTGGTTTGCGGGGAATCGTCGCTCGGATACACTTGGGCTTCCTGAGCTTGTCGCGCCGCTTCGCTGTGGTTTGCGGGGAATCGTCGCTCGGATACACTACGCGGCGTACTCCGCCCGCGTCAGCTGGCGCTGTGGTTTGCGGGGAATCGTCGCTCGGATACACTTCGCTAATCTACGACCGGGCGCCGGTGAGGCTGTGGTTTGCGGGGAATCGTCGCTCGGATACACTGTACCGCGGGAGTTGCTCTGGTCGCATCGGCTGTGGTTTGCGGGGAATCGTCGCTCGGATACACTTGGCCGGATGCTCCCGTACGACGAATCAGTGCTGTGGTTTGCGGGGAATCGTCGCTCGGATACACTTCAATGACTTTCGCCTGTTCATCCGAAAGGCTGTGGTTTGCGGGGAATCGTCGCTCGGATACACTTCAATGACTTTCGCCTGTTCATCCGAAAGGCTGTGGTTTGCGGGGAATCGTCGCTCGGATACACTACACGCGATGTGCGGCGTCGGTCTTTTGTTGCTGTGGTTTGCGGGGAATCGTCGCTCGGATACACTTCTATCGTTCTTGGAATGGGATAGGCATCCGCTGTGGTTTGCGGGGAATCGTCGCTCGGATACACTTGTGAGCCCGACGTTCCAGGATTGACTGCAGCTGTGGTTTGCGGGGAATCGTCGCTCGGATACACTGTGTCCCGGGAAGTCCTGGAGGGCATGATGCTGTGGTTTGCGGGGAATCGTCGCTCGGATACACTCCTTCGTCGATCCCGTTCTCATCGCGCGTGCTGTGGTTTGCGGGGAATCGTCGCTCGGATACACTCTTTACTGTCGTCAATCGCTGTGTTTTTAGCTGTGGTTTGCGGGGAATCGTCGCTCGGATACACTCCTGTGCCGTCGCGAGTGCGCCTGCCCTACGCTGTGGTTTGCGGGGAATCGTCGCTCGGATACACTATTATCTTGCGTGTGTTAGCGCCGAATACCGCTGTGGTTTGCGGGGAATCGTCGCTCGGATACACTCGCATGATGCGTTTGCGTGCCTACCAGAAAGCTGTGGTTTGCGGGGAATCGTCGCTCGGATACACTCGAAACGTGATCCACTACTTTCGAGCGATGGCTGTGGTTTGCGGGGAATCGTCGCTCGGATACACTGCTTTGAGTTTGTAGTTAACCGGTTCTGCCAGCTGTGGTTTGCGGGGAATCGTCGCTCGGATACACTTGGCTATCGGGATCGAGACACAGGACGTTGCTGTGGTTTGCGGGGAATCGTCGCTCGGATACACTTATTTCGCGCTCTGGCTGGCAAAGCACAAGGCTGTGGTTTGCGGGGAATCGTCGCTCGGATACACTGGCTGAGGCGAGATGATCGAAACTGGGGCAGCTGTGGTTTGCGGGGAATCGTCGCTCGGATACACTAGCCCGCGATTCTTGGAAGAGGCCGAAGAGCTGTGGTTTGCGGGGAATCGTCGCTCGGATACACTAGCCCGCGATTCTTGGAAGAGGCCGAAGAGCTGTGGTTTGCGGGGAATCGTCGCTCGGATACACTTATACTTTTCCCCCAGATGACGTAGGTCTTGCTGTGGTTTGCGGGGAATCGTCGCTCGGATACACTTGAAAAGGGGGACGCAGGGCGGGAGAAAAGCTGTGGTTTGCGGGGAATCGTCGCTCGGATACACTAACGTGAACGTCTGGGGGATAGAGGAACAGCTGTGGTTTGCGGGGAATCGTCGCTCGGATACACTGTGTCCCGGGAAGTCCTGGAGGGCATGATGCTGTGGTTTGCGGGGAATCGTCGCTCGGATACACTTTGCCGCTTTTTTCAAGGATAAACCTTGACGCTGTGGTTTGCGGGGAATCGTCGCTCGGATACACTATGGATTGACGTGACCGCTTCCGACAGTGCGCTGTGGTTTGCGGGGAATCGTCGCTCGGATACACTGCGAACTGCTGGCATTCACTGTCTGGAGCTGTGGTTTGCGGGGAATCGTCGCTCGGATACACTATCGCGTGATCGGAACGTCTAATAATTTGAGCTGTGGTTTGCGGGGAATCGTCGCTCGGATACACTATGGCAGCACTCATCCAGGAAATGCAGCGCGCTGTGGTTTGCGGGGAATCGTCGCTCGGATACACTGAATCGTGGTGCGAACAAGATTTCCCGGTGGCTGTGGTTTGCGGGGAATCGTCGCTCGGATACACTGTGAACCGGAATAGGGCGGCACCCCAGGGTGCTGTGGTTTGCGGGGAATCGTCGCTCGGATACACTAGGTGCCCGGTTCGGTGACGGCCGGGGGGGCTGTGGTTTGCGGGGAATCGTCGCTCGGATACACTAAGCCGCCGTGCAGAGATTGCTCTTCGATCGCTGTGGTTTGCGGGGAATCGTCGCTCGGATACACTTGTGCCGGTCACCGGTTCGCAGCCGACGAGCTGTGGTTTGCGGGGAATCGTCGCTCGGATACACTCCGCGATCCAGGGATCTCAAAATGGGAATCGCTGTGGTTTGCGGGGAATCGTCGCTCGGATACACTCGCGTGCCATTCGATTTGCGACAACGGATTGCTGTGGTTTGCGGGGAATCGTCGCTCGGATACACTTACTCGTTCCACGCCGGACTGGACGTTGTGCTGTGGTTTGCGGGGAATCGTCGCTCGGATACACTTCTGCACCCGGGCCGTGCTCAATCTGGCGGCGCTGTGGTTTGCGGGGAATCGTCGCTCGGATACACTGCGCCGCCATGGAAGGACACGCTTTTCAACGCTGTGGTTTGCGGGGAATCGTCGCTCGGATACACTGCTCCCCTCTGTCGAGCTGCCACAGGCTGTGCTGTGGTTTGCGGGGAATCGTCGCTCGGATACACTAAACCATCCGCAGCGCTCGCACCAGACAATGCTGTGGTTTGCGGGGAATCGTCGCTCGGATACACTCCTGCGGCTGTCCTTGTCCCTGCCCAGGCTGCTGTGGTTTGCGGGGAATCGTCGCTCGGATACACTGCCGCTTGATGTTGGCCTTGATTGCGGCTTGCTGTGGTTTGCGGGGAATCGTCGCTCGGATACACTCCATCAACACGGGCAAGTTCGTGGAAGTGCGCTGTGGTTTGCGGGGAATCGTCGCTCGGATACACTAAGGCCGATTGGGATGTTGATGAGGCCCATGCTGTGGTTTGCGGGGAATCGTCGCTCGGATACACTAACACTCTGGGGACACAGTGACGAGACCGTGCTGTGGTTTGCGGGGAATCGTCGCTCGGATACACTCGGTCGCATGGGCCTCCGTGGTCAGTGTCGCTGTGGTTTGCGGGGAATCGTCGCTCGGATACACTCGAGCCCCAGCGCCGAATCCTACGACGTACTGCTGTGGTTTGCGGGGAATCGTCGCTCGGATACACTGGGAGCACTGGACTTCGATTCGCTGTTCGGCTGTGGTTTGCGGGGAATCGTCGCTCGGATACACTGAGGGACGATGCCCTCATCGACGTTATCGTGCTGTGGTTTGCGGGGAATCGTCGCTCGGATACACTACTCGTCGATTTTGTCGAGCCACGCCGCAGGCTGTGGTTTGCGGGGAATCGTCGCTCGGATACACTAAAATACTTGTTCTTAGGAACGTCTACTCGCTGTGGTTTGCGGGGAATCGTCGCTCGGATACACTGGCGTTTTCCTGTATCCCCCTGAAGTTTAGCTGTGGTTTGCGGGGAATCGTCGCTCGGATACACTGAAGGGGGGAGTGAACAGGCCGGTCTGGCAGCTGTGGTTTGCGGGGAATCGTCGCTCGGATACACTTCAGGATACTCCAGCGCTTCAGAGATCTGGCTGTGGTTTGCGGGGAATCGTCGCTCGGATACACTCAAGGGTGAGGTCAAGGGTGAGGTCAACCCGCTGTGGTTTGCGGGGAATCGTCGCTCGGATACACTATCTTTTCGCCGTCACCTGCCGCGGAGAAAGCTGTGGTTTGCGGGGAATCGTCGCTCGGATACACTAGCTGATTCTGGTGGAGGGGACGGAAATCTGCTGTGGTTTGCGGGGAATCGTCGCTCGGATACACTAGGGGATGGGTGATGGGGAACTCCCGGGGCGCTGTGGTTTGCGGGGAATCGTCGCTCGGATACACTCGATCTCCCCGTTTAACGGCTTCCCATGAGGCTGTGGTTTGCGGGGAATCGTCGCTCGGATACACTAATGCCCGTGTTCAGCGCCCGCGCAACCGCGCTGTGGTTTGCGGGGAATCGTCGCTCGGATACACTCCCGCACCTACAAGGGGAAGCACGTCTTTGGCTGTGGTTTGCGGGGAATCGTCGCTCGGATACACTCACGGAAGGACTGACCTTTCTACTCTTTCGGCTGTGGTTTGCGGGGAATCGTCGCTCGGATACACTTAATCCTGCGAGAAGAATTGCTCACAAAGCAGCTGTGGTTTGCGGGGAATCGTCGCTCGGATACACTCCTTGCGAAATGACACGACTCGCCCTCTTAGCTGTGGTTTGCGGGGAATCGTCGCTCGGATACACTTTGGCCTTTTTGGAGGAGTGGCGAAATTTTGCTGTGGTTTGCGGGGAATCGTCGCTCGGATACACTACCTGCGACCAACTTCGTTAAAAGAACACAACTTGCGACACGCCCATGCTCAAAAAAGCATGAGCTGCCGAGGTGCTTTTTCATTCTCCTGGCGAATTTTTCCCACATAGTTTTCCATTTTTCCAAATTGCCGGTCAGTAACGGGTAACAGCCGAACAGCGCCTTTCGGCGGTAGGTTCGCTCGGATCTCCTGCCGATAGGGATGCATTGCCTCTTCACTTGGAAATGGCCTGGCGTACACAGAGTACTGTAACTGACAAAACCCCATTTCCAGCAAACGTTTGCGGAAACGTGTGTACTCCCTCCTCGCCTTCCGGTCGTCCATGGGCAGATCAAACAAAACAAAAAGCCACATGATCTTGTAACCTGACGGGAGATCACCGCGAGGCATGGCAGCTCCAATCGGGCAACAGCAAGTCACGGCGTTTTTTTAAGAACACGTCCGCAAGCGAGGCGGCAATTCGACTGAGTACATCAAACAGCGTTCGTCTTTCACCCTCGAAGAAATATCGCTCCTCGAGAAACCCAAGTAAACGCGATTTCACCTCTGGTGTGAGTTCTGCATCTGCTGGGAACTCCCTCAATAACGCAACCACCAATAGATCCACGCGAGGGCGAAACGGCTCCATCAAATCGTCGGCCAGACAAAACGGATTGTACCGATTATGGTGATGAATCCCCAAACTTGGATGGAGGCCCACTCCTGTTATGGCTCGCGCAGTTACAGCCCGTAAAATGGCATAACCATAATTCAAAAAGCGATTCTGATCATTCCGATCGGGATCTCTGCGAAACGTTCGATCCTGGAAAAGGTATTGCCAGTATCGACGAGACGCCATTGCTTCCACATTCGAGGTGTCGCCCGACCGAACTCTCGCAGCCAGTCGCGCTAAGCCATAATCCCGCCCGTGCAATTCTTGAAGAACAGCAGCCTGGGATTGAATCTTGCTGCGGACGATTTGCTGCCATAATCTTTTTCGAGTGGGCAACGAGGCCTGTGCCTGGGCCGCCAGTCGTTCAGTTTGAACATGATGGTTCACGAGAGGGAACATTGTTCCCACGGGCCGGCTCGTCGCATCGCATATCACGCAGACAGCCCCAGCCTCGGCAAGGCCCGCCAGAACCGGCTGGGTCAATGTGATGCACGGGTTGGCCGCAATCAGAACCGCAAGCTCTGCCAAAGGCAGAGTCACCTCCAGCTCATCTCCCGTCTTGATGACGAGTTGTCGATGACGGACCGACAGTTTCGCCGGTTTGTTTGCCAGTTCGACGACGTGATTAATCATTCGCCGGAAGGACCTCGCCCAAAGGTGTCACCATCACCTTCCGTGCGCGACGCTGGAAAAGCTGACGATACGTAGCGCGTATTCGCTCCCGTTGCTCTCTTATCAAGGTAATTGGACGAGCGTCGTGAGGCAAGCGCAATTCCAAATTATCGTCGGAAATTCCAACCACCCGGAGAAGTTGCTTTTGGCCATCATCGTTGATCCATTCGATGTATTCGCTTTTGGCCAGCGAGAATTTGAATCGGGTGTTTGGGCCGTGATCGCGGCAAACTACCGGCTCACCCCGTTTCTTACGCTCGTATGCTTCGTACAAACTGACGATCTTGCCCTTCCAACGGACCTCTTGACCTTGCCCATCGAGCAAAGCATAAATCTCGATGTGGTGATTGTTTCCAGGCACGACGTAACGTTGGCGAGGACCATCCCCTACCGCAATGACGGAGCTGCTCACCCAAATTCGAGCGGATTTAACAGGCAAAGCGGTGTTATTTTTTCCGCGAATAATCGGGAGGTTGGCGTCAGTGGCAAACGCCTTTTTGGGATCCGATGTCCCAAGCTGCTTCAATTTTTCCTTCACTAAGTCCCGAACAGTTGGATCGACGATCCTTTCGACTTCATGGGAGGACATTTCCCTGAGAGGCTTGCGAACCTTGGTCTTCCCCTGTTCCGTGGGCGGTGCGTAATATGTTTGGTCGTGGAGGGCTCCAGAAAGACGCCGGCTGACTCGGAACGAAACCACAATCCCCTCCACATGCCGTTGCACATCGCTCAGGAAAGTACTCCATGGGGGATCAAGCCGGACAGCCACTCGTGGCCAGGCCTTCAAAAGGCGCGATGCTTCGTGGGCGAACCGCTGGATCATTGAGGGTTCCGTGAGTGCCACAACTATCGCGTCAATCGCATGATGACGGTGATCGTAACGATTCTTTTCGGGACTCCCTCCTAAAATCGCGTTGAGATTCCATGCACGTCGGAAGAGGCCGGTTAAACCACCGGCAACTGTAAAGACCCGCTGTTGCCCGGTCGGGTCAATTCTTCCCCCATATAAATGTCCTAAATAATCGGCGGCTGCCTTAGAGATCCACCGGGTATCACTCAGCTGTCGGAGTGCGAAGTCGGGTGGTATTTCTTCTGCTTGAAAGCGAACAAGCTTCTGCCGCGCGAATGGGCCACGAAAGTTTCTCACTCGGGTGATTATCTCCTGCCAGCGCACCGGATCAGTGGCGTAAGCCTCGTACGGAGTGCGGCCCGCCTTGACTGAACGATTCTCTTGGTGATAGCACAGGGTCTTATTCATGAACGAATCGTCAAGCGAGCGATGCAGCGGCCAGATATGCTCCACATCAAACTCGGGATGATCCCCCAACAATGCTTGAGTTGTGATCTGCTTGCCCGTGTACGGACATATCCAATTGCATTCTTCAGCCAACAGATATTTCTCAATATCCCTGGGCGCGGCTGTCCGACCGAGTTCCTGCAGCACCCTCTGCGCCGCCTCCTCCCGCCGTTTTTGCTGCTCCCGCATCCGCTTCGAAATCTCCTCACGCTCCTTGCGAGAACGTTTCAATTCTCGAGCCACTTCCACTCGAATGCATCGAGGTATCCCATACTTGCGGATAATCGCGTTAACCACCTTGCGCAGTTCGGTGAGAGCTCTGATCAGCAGCGGATTTCTCACCGTCGGTAGAACCTGCCGAACCGGCGGTAGCTCAGCATGTTGATTAATCTTCCGTTGTGTCCCACCATAAACTTTTTGTATCGCTGCATTGAGACGCTCGCCCTGCTCCAGTAACGGCAGAAGCCTTCGAATAGCCCGGCGACTGAAGCTGTGGTAGCCTTGCTCTAACGGCAGTCCAGCGAGTTGAGACGCAACTTCGCGGTTAAACCCCCAAACCCTATGCAGATGCTCCTCAAGGGTATCAGCGCGAAGAAATGCTATCAAAGTATCTACCAGCGCTTTTTGTCTTTCCCTACCCAAATCCTCCCACGTAGCATCACCTATGACTTTTCTAATTTGGGCAGAAGTTCTATTACCCGGCAGCTTTTTCTCACCACCACGTTCCAGATTGCATTCCCAACCTTCACCTTTTTTGCCCGTGGGAATTCCGAGAGTCTTTTTAATCAGAGTGAAACTCAGGTCTTCGTTTCGTTCCGCCAGATCATAGAGTTTCTGCCTTTCTTCCGGCGACAGCACACGGCGCTGACCTTGTGGATCGGTGAACTCAAGATCATTAATTCGCTGCATATACCGAATTCTCTGTGCTTCAAGAGAGGCCATTGGCGCACGCCTGAAAGGATAGATATATTCGACCTGTCCGTTGGGACGTTTCCGCGGGAGCACTTCCAATGGGCAGCGTCCCACAAGGCCGTGCTGCAATTTGAGAGGTCGTTGAAAAAAGATCGCCTTGTAGAGTCGTGCTTTCTTGCTATCCGTAAGAGAATTCGGATGATGGGAACGTTGTGCGTTCCATATCTGTTCGAACTCGTCCTGGAACATTTTCCGAGAGGTGTAACGATTACGAATTCTTTGCTCGTGCGGATTGAGCCGCGAGAAAAACTCGCCCAGCGTACGCGCACCCGATTTCTGAATTTCATCCTGAAGCTGCGAAATCCCTTGCTTCACGACGCCGAGTTCTTCATCCTTATTCTTCTCAAGTGTGCGCCGGTTGCTGAGAAATCCGCGACGTTGGGCAAGGTGGAAAAAGACGCGGCCCAACAACTCGGGTGGCAGTGGATGATCAAGTGCTGCGGCTCGGAGACGGTAAATGAACGTGTGAGCTAGAAGGCCGTCGTTATTTGCACCCGGAACATTTGTCCGCAGCCATTCTTGGGCTTTTTGATCGAGCGTTTCAAGATACGCTTTGCGAGCGGTACTCGACCGCGGCCCGGTTAGAAAGAGGCCCATTTCCTGAAGCACCCGATATGTTCGTCTAAGACGCTGAGCCCGGCGAAACATTTGGCGGCGCAGTTGCCTTGCTTGACGCCGCGATTGACCAGGTGGTTCCTCTTTTCCTTTTTCGACCTCTTCCAAACTCGCGTTGCTGAGTTCCCAACACCGAACCCCTGCTCCGAGCAACGACTGCCCACCATCGTTATCAATTTCAATGGCTGCCCAACCTAGGGATACAACCCCGAGGTCAATTCCCAAGACGTAGTCTACCTGGCCGTTCTTTGTTTTCATGATTGTCCCATTTCCTCTATCAACTCACATTACTGAAAAACTCCTCCCATTTTAGCTCAATGGGGAGTTGACAACCACTGCGATTCGTTTTACTATGGAATCCAGTGTATCCGAGCGACGGTTCCACGCAAATCACAGTAAGGTGATTCCGTGTGGAATCGCCGTACGGTAAACCCAGCATGCTGGGTGCCGTTAACGCCCTCAGCCTGTGGCGGGGGCGTTTTTTATGCGCTTCAGCTCGCGCTTATCAACGCGAACAGTTTCGGTCCGTCCTATTTGAGAAGGGGCAATTTTCCCGATATACAAGACTGTGCTCACTGGCCGTCGTCTATTGTAACTCAACAGCGGGGATCATCACACTTCTTTGTGACGGCACGATTCGAGTCTTTCCGTCCTAACGCCGACGTCCCGCCCGGTCTCTATTCAACACGCCGTGGTAGGCCCTGGGGAGATTTTAGACCATCGCTCACCCCGTTGTGTCTTCACGGATGAAGTGGCACAAACCGTGCAAATTCGTTGCTGTACTCAGTTCTTATGAACCCATCGGCTTTTAATTCCATGCTGCAAACCCCGGTCGGTGTGTGTGATCCTTTCAACTCTATTAAAAAGGAATCCGCCGATGTGGAAAGCGACCATCAATCGTTAAATAGACCGAGACGAGTTAATTTCCTGCAATGTGTTACTGTAGATCGCGCCGCCGCTCGGTTGCTGCGGAACGCATGAGATGTAGCAACACGGAAGAACATGTCAAACGGCAAGCCGATCGCAGGTAGAAATACAATATATCCATCATTTACAGTTAAACTTTAAAAATATAAGCATGTGACGCCTGAAGCACGGTAGTAGCCACCTTTCCCAAGGTAATGAACGTGAGCTGTTACGGGTTTCAGGAGAAGCGAGATAAAGTTTTCGTTTGAAGTAAACGACCAATAAACGCTGTCGCGCTTCCTTGCCGAGCCATCACGCATGAGGAATTCGTTTTGTCGTCCAGGATTTGATACCCAAAATCCGGTTCCCCCAGGTAGCGATGGCTCCGATCCCGATTAGTCGCTACGCCTGAGAGTTCCGTGTCGAACTGCCCCACGATCTGGTTACCATCGTAGCCGGACACCCATATCGGCATATTCACCAAGCCGTCGAAACCTGCCGTTGCCCACGTCCGCCGCTGGTCCTTTTTCATCTCGCCACCGTTCCGTCCTGTCCGACTGGCGATATCCTCTCGCTTTGTGTCCTTTAATCAGCAACCACGACCACCGCATAAGTGTATGATGATGTTGAAGAGATCGTGCGGAGGTGCCTGCGAAGGCAATTGCGGGAAATCGGCGGCGACGGCCATCGCTGACTGACCGGGAATGAGGATATCAGGAAGATCACCCGCCAAACCCAGTCCGTAACCGCGGGAGGCACCCCATGAGAAGCGTCGTCATTTCATCAATGACCGTGCTGTGCGTCGCGATGTCCGTTGCTCAACAGGATACCGGTTCCGACTCGGTGGGCCTTGCCAGCTTCGGCGGCTTCCAGGCAGCGATCTCGATAGGCCCCGCCGCTGCCGCGACAGACCCCGAAACGCCCCCGTACTTGGCCGCCGGGCCGTTCCTCGTGGAAAGCCTTCTGGCTGACTGGTACGACCAACAGCGAAACCGAACCATCCCGGTCAAGGTGTATTATCCGACGGAGCATGGCCAACCGGCACCGGGACCGATGCCCGTCATCCTGTTTTCCCACGGCTTAGGCGGGAGTCGCGAGGCTGCCGCCTATCTTGGTCGTCACTGGGCAAGCCACGGGTATGTGTCGATCCATCTCCAACATCCCGGAAGCGACGAGTCCATCTGGCGGGACAAGGGCCAACCGATGGAGGCCCTTCGAAAAGCGGCGCAAAACCCCCGCGCGGCCCTGGAGCGAATAGCCGACGTGCGGTTTGTGCTCGATCGGCTGGAACAACTTCAGAGGGAACCCGGCCCTTTGAACGGTCGATTGGATCTGGAGCGGATCGGCATGTCGGGGCACTCCTTTGGGGCCCATACCACCTTGATCGTGGCCGGTCAGGTTGCCGTGTTGCCCGGAGGACGGGAAATCTCCCAGGCCGATCCGCGTATCAAAGCCGCCGTGGTCCTCAGTCCCCCTGTGCCCCAGCAACCGGGTCAGCGTGAAAAGGCCTTCCGAAAAATCGCCATCCCCTGTTTCTACATGACCGGCACGGAGGACGACAGTCCGATCGGCGAAACCCGCAAGGAGGACCGCCGCGTCCCGTTCGATCTCTCTGCTGATTTGGCAGATCGCTATTTGGTGATCTTTGCCGGGGGTGATCATATGATCTTTTCGGGACGCGAGCGTCCCCTTTTTGGGACGCCGGGAACGACAAGAGGCGGTTTGCTGTCTCTTCGTCGGGCACGGGAGAAAGACGAGGTCTTTCATCGCCTGATCTGTGCCGCCACGACTGCCTTTTGGGACGCTTATCTCCGCGGGGACGAAAAAGCCAGGCAGTGGCTGGCCGAAGGTGGATTCGAGAAAATCCTGGGGAGCGATGGTACCTTCGAGAAAAAGTTGATTGCGCCCCCTGTGTCGCGGGCAAACGCTGTTAACACAAACAGTGACGGCATACTGACGCTTGACGAAGTGAGAGCCTATTTTGGCAGGCGTTTTTCGAGAAGATCGCCCACTGCATCCATACCGCAACCGACGGAGAAACCATGAGAACTGCTTTGGTTCTTCTTGCGCTGATCGGTGGTGAATTGATTGGCGAGGCGGAAAGCGATCCGCCTTATCAGCGATCCGACAAGAATGCCGTCGGCAAGACGATGTCAGAAACACTTGGCGCGGCGGCGGGAGCACTTATGTGAACTGCAAAAATGCTGAATCGAAACCGGCTGACAACATCCGCGGCCAATCCCTCCACTCGGGTTGGCCGCGGGCGGTTCTTTTGCGCGGGCCCGGCGGCAATTCATGACTGTTGGATAGGTATATCTGGTACGACCAATTCATGACGGATAATCGGTCGGGACGATTCATGAATCGCCCCTACCAGTGACCATTGAGAGCTCCAGTTCTGTGTGGAGCAGCCTGTCCGTCCAAGTCCCAACAGACGGACCTGACAAGCAGGTCCCTCCATTGTGTGGATTGGAGGATCGGGTGCCTCCCGAACGGTCACCCTGGTTCCAGCCGGGCCGATGGCACGGTTGTGAAGGCTAAAGCCTTGACCGAAAAGCGGCGATGAATCGCCGCACTCCATGGAGTGCGGGGCTTTAGCCCCGCTTTCAGCGCGGGACTTCAGTCCCCGCTGAAATGGAATTCATGATCGAACGTTGATAAGCGGACCTGACAAGCAGGTCCCTCCGAAGGCGGACGTGAACCGGAGGGGCACGCTTGTCGTGCCCGGTCTGAGCTTGAACCTTATTCTGTGAGTCTTCCTGATTCGCCCAGTTTCGATTTCTTGAGTTACTCCCTCGCTAAAAGAGTTTACAACACAAACGGCTCGGAAAACTCCCATCGCTGCGGATTGGCCGTTGTCTTCGCTTTCCACGTCACACGGTCGAGAAGTGAATTGAATAAGAGTTGCCAGCCAGTCCGGTCAAGCAACCGTGAGCGCCCCGGAGGAAGGTGAGAACCCTCAGTTTGGTCAGCCTGGTTGAGGGGTATGCTATCGATCAGCTCCTGGCCCACTATCTTGCTTGCGGTTATCGGTTGCATCCTCTGCGGCCGGGGCCCAGGATGCCCATCCTAACTGGCCGGCCTGAATGTGTCAGCCGAGACGAAGCCGAGAGACTCAAGGCCACCACCGACCCGGCGGTCAAGGAGTTACTGGCATTGCTCCAAGCTGGCTATCACAGAAGGGGAAGAGCTAGCCGGCTCGAACTGGCGGGGGACATGTTCAAACCGGTGAGTGTCGAGGTGTTTGGTCCCAAGGCCCTCGCTTCGATCAACGGCCCACCGCCTGCTTTGACATCGCGTTGCATCATCGTCCCGATGCTCAGAGATGATGCGGACAGCCTAAAGCCAAAACAGCGAATTCTGTCGGAGCAGGTGCAACCAATCCGGGACAGAAGTGTACTTGTGGACACTACGAGGTACCGTCAAGATAAGCGTCAAAGCGAATGCTCGTACCACCGTGTACACCAATGAATCACCTGGCGGAGAACACCAGGATTTACAGTCTTTCCTGCTTGATGCGCGTGCCAAACCATGCTCAAAAAACAAGCGGAGGAAAAAGATTCGAACCAAATTCCTTAAGTGACGCTATAGAAAATACTTCCGACAAGTCCGGCCACTCTGGTGGCACAAAATCCGGCACACTCTCTTCCGATCGTGGATCATGACGCTACAATAAAAGTGGATCCATAAGGGCGGGCTAGGGAAGCTAGCCCCGAACCCCCGCCGCCACACGGGCTGCCCGCCCCTTTCTCTTTTGTGGTGTCCTTTCACGTGGGAGTGGCGCACGTGTCCGAAGGCTCTGTTCCTAATCACTCGCCCGGGGTGAGGCGTACATGCCAGCCGGAAGTTAGAGAAGCTGTTTACCGTGCCGTCGAAACCTTCGACGCAATCAATCGGGCGATCGCAAAACCATTGACGATTATCAACGAGACTTTTTCACAATTAAATCTCAAGTATAAAGAGGATTTGAACCGCATCCTTGAGGCTCATAACCAGGCTTATAAGCAATGTGAGGATGAGGCTCGTAAGAAGATTGAGGACTATAAGAAACAATGGCAGCAAATTTATGGCTGCCCGCATCCGCGAACCATTGAGGACTGGCAACAGCTAGCCGCTCGCGCTGGCATAAATGGGGAGACGGTCTATCGCGGCGAATGGACACTAAGTGAGGTGGCCCCGATTATCGAGGGTTATTTGCTTCGACTGAAAGATATTAGCGCGCAACTCCAACTGCAAAACTTAGCGTTGGTGGAGTCACAGCGCCGACTGGCTGGTGTGGGGATGGCCCAACCTACAGAAACGGACGCCCTGGCCAAGCCTCCCGGGAAACCGGAACCGGATTTTTGCTTCCATCGGGATGGGGATGGCTGGTTTATCCGCGCGTTTGGCAAAGAAGGGCACTTCAAGAATCGGAAGGGCTTCATTTACCTGGCCGTGTTGATCGAAAGAGCGGGAAAACCTGTCCCGATGGCGGAGTTGGTCGGCAAGGCCGAAGGGCACTCCCCGGATCCGAAGCGAACATTGCTGGCGGAAAGTTGGCAACCGGTCCTGGACAGGGAAGCGAAAAAGAGTTTGAAAGATCATCTTGTCAAATTGACGGCGGACATCAAGCAAGCCGAAGAGCGGGGGGACGTCACACTTGCCGAGATGCTCCGCAAAGAATTTCGCGAAGTGACAAATCATCTCCGCGTCGATACAACGCCCACCGGGAAGTCACGGCAGTTTGCCCGGAGCGTAGACAAGATGCGGTCGCAGATCACCAACGCGCTCTCGCGGGCGTATCAAATTTTGCATGATGGCAATATGCCTGAGCTGGCCGATCACCTAAAGGTGTGCATAAGCTGCCAGGGTGATGCTTTTATCTACCTCTCTTCCCCACCCCTCCCATGGTTTCTGGGTTAGACAGGCGGTAGTTACGCAAAACGTAACTTTGTTACGTCAAACGTAACGCGTTCCTTTGTAGAAGCGGCGGCACAGTGCCAGCCGCGGCATTCCAGAACCAATTTCTACAAAGGAGCGCAGAACCATGCTGGAAAGACTTCTTCTCACCCCCCGGGAAGCCGCTTATCGCCTTGGAATCAGCACCCGGCATTTGTGGAACCTCACCAGCCCACGCGGGCCAATTCCGGTCGTCAAGCTTGGCCGGAAGACCTTTTATCGCCCGCAAGACCTGGAAAACTTCGTGGCCGAAATGGCCCGGCAATCAGCGGAAACCGTTGAAAGCCAGCCGGGTGCACAACACGGAGGCGCGACCGCCGATGGCTGAGCGTCACGTTGCAATTCGCCAAGCATCGCCAAAGCCCCGGGACGGCCAGCGGGTGCCGGTGCTTGTGGTAGCATGGCCCCCGATCCGCGAGAACGGCCCTTGGACTCTGGAGGTGCGGGCACCCCGGGAGGTCGTCACCGCCCGGATTGTCGTTCCGCCCATCGCATTCCTCGATGACCCGCGAGCGGAGTTGCTGGCTGAAGATTTCATCACGCAACAGATTCCCAAGACCATGCACGATCTTCTGCTCCCGGCGGCGGTTGTCGCGTCGGACAATCTCCGCCCGGTTACACCGAGTGAGTTTCTGGATGCCCAGGAGTATGCCACTTTGATACGGAGTCTTGTGAATGCCTGATCACTACCCAGCAACTCTCAAGGCCACAGCAAGCAACGGCGAAATTGTGGTAACACTGAAAGGCGGTCCTCTTCCCAAACCTATCACTCATTCTGTTCCAGTGAAGGATCGAACGGCCTGGCGTGAATTGGCGGACCGATTCCACCGTCAATTTGGGATCGATATGGGCGACACACTCAATGTACTCCTCGAGGCGGTCCACGAGGCAAAAACACAGGGCAGGGATGCCCACCCGGTGGATCCCCCGGTGGAATCCCCGCCCGTGGATACGCCGGCCGATTTCCCGCCTAAAACCAACAACACAGAATCGGAGTTTGATTTTCAACCCGTCATCATCAACCTCGAAGAGGTTGTAGCGACCCCGGTGGAATGGCTCTGGGATAAACGCATTCCGTTAGGCCGGATCACACTCTTAGTTGGCAAGCCAGGCCAAGGCAAGAGTTTTCTGACGTGTGACTTTGCGGCCCGTGTGACCACCGGGACGCCGTGGCCGGACGGTTCACCCTGTCAGAAAGGTTCGGTTCTCATGCTCACACTGGAAGATGACCCGGCGGACACTATCCGCCCGCGACTAGACGCTATGCACGCCGACGTGACGCGAGTGCGAATTCTCAAGGCTGTAAACTACCGCGATATAGACGGTGCCCGGCGTCAACGAGGGCTGACGCTGGCTGATTTACCCGTGATTGAAAAGGCCCTGGAATCACTCCCCGATTGCCGACTTCTGGTGATTGACCCCATCGGGGATTTTCTTGGCAGGCAAGTGGATTCCCACCGTGACAACGAAGTCCGGGAAGTGCTCACTCCGCTGGCTGAGCTGGCCCGGCGGCGCAAGGTGGCCGTCCTGGTGGTCATGCACCGCCGGAAATCTACAGGTGAGGGTGGGGCTGATGAAACGGCCATGGGTTCGCGAGGTTTCACTGGAATTGCCCGAAGTGTTTGGCATGTGTCCAGGGATGCCAACGACAAAAAGCGGCGGCTATTCCTACCCGGGAAACAGAATCTCGCGGAGGAGCTGCCCGGCTTAGCTTTTCGGATTGTCGGTGACTCTCCGTGGACGCGTGTGGAATGGGAACGCGAACCCGTGAACATGAGCGCCGATGAGGGCCTCGAAGCGGAGCGGCAGGCGTCACGCCCCGGCCCCGAGGCCGACGCCCTGGAAGAGGCGAAGGCATTCCTGCTAACGGCATTGAGTGCCGGCCCGCGGTTGGCCAAAGACGTTAGGCAAGAATGGGCCGAGGCTCATTGCGGGAGCGACAAGACTCTTTACCGTGCCAAAAATGCGATCGGTGTTGTGTCTTACCGCCCAGAAAATCCTGGACCATGGTGGTGGCGTCTGCCCGACAGGGCAGATGGTCAAGCAGATAGTCAAAATCCCCTAACACAAAAAACTTGGCCATCTGGTCCATCTGTGGTCAAAAACGGGCTTTTTGAGCGCTCTAGAGGGGCAGATGGTCAAGATGTCCAAGTTATAGGAGAACTTGACCATGTGCTCAATGACCTCAAACCTAAACCCAGCGAGAACCCAACACCTACACCCCCCGAAAGTGGCGGGACGGATTCTGGGCAATCTGGACGGCCTCAACGTCCCGTGGTGGACATTGGTGAACTGAATCGCCGACTGGCGGAAGCGGCCGAAGCCGGCGGCGATGCTTGGGTGGACTTCGCATGAGCGGAGGCAATAGACGTGAAGCACCCGAACACCCTGGACATTAGCAATCACCCCGAAACCAGGCCGGAAAGCCCCCCATACTTCCTTCACTGGCTGAATCGTCCTGGTGTTAAGGTGGTATGGGAAAACGGCAAGCTCCGGCTTGGTGTGAAGCCCGGGGCGTTGTCGGCTGACGAAGCGGCGATCTTGCTCGCGCACAAAGAGGAAGTCGGCGGCTGGCTGTTACTCCACAAACTCTGGGAAGCGGGATATTCACTCCGGCTGCAACCGAGCGAATACGGCCCGGGATACGTTCTGATTCCGACTGGAAAGCCGTCGCAGCCCGTGGACTTCCCGGCCCTCTTTGAACTCTACGACACTTTCCACGACTCCGCGGTTGCCCTGCTACTGGACGCCTGCCGGTTGCTCAAGATCGATCCCATGGATTGGCCGAAGGCTGCCGAAAGATTCGTGAGGGAAGCGGCACTCCGCCGGGAAGAGTGCCCCCGACCGAAAAGGCCGGCGCGAGGCTGAAAAAGGACCCCATGGATACCCCTATTTTGCATCGGGAAGCTAGGTTCCCGCACAAAAAAACGCCCCTGGAAAAACAGCATCAGGAGCCCTCTCATGTCCCATCCGATCATCCCCATCGTTTTGGCCCGCTACGCCTGGCGGGTATGCCCACAATGTGGTGCCGAAGTGATCGTCAGAACCAGCAAGCAAGTGGGCCTGTATCGCATCCGCTATCTGAAGTGTCGGAGTTGCGGATGGGGGAAGAAAAACACTGTACCCGTACAATGCGACTCCCCCAACAGCCCGCAAAACAGTGCAGAGGCCCACTACAATGACGGTGAGAGCAAGGAGAAAGCCAATGCAGTACCTGAGCAATGAAGAATACGAAGCCATCGCCACCCTAGCATTAAAACGCTATGGGTTGACGCAAAGCCAGATTCAAACCTTGTTGGCTGCCCGCTGGCCGATGTTGGGAACAGGTCTTATCAGTGAGGCTGAGGGGCGTGGATTGATCATCACCCGCCAGGACATTGAGGATTGGTTGCGTGAGATCACGGGAGGGAAGTGGAGCGACGGGGAGCCAGTGACGCCCGAAAACACCTTTTTCTCCCTCCCTCTGGCCGAGTGCTTTTTTGAATGGTGCGTGAAAACAAAGCGGGCAAAGCCCACGCTCGTGAACCACCTCTTAGAACAAAACCCCCAATACAAAAACCGGATTTTGCAACTAGCCAACGCAAAATCAAACTGAGAAATGACGACCGCAACAAGAACCCTCCAACTAAAAGCCGCCCCGTTAATTGTTGAGGCCGAAAAGGAAAAGAAGCCAGTTAAGGTACGCATCACGGCCTACACCGGGGGCATCATGACTGTGCCGGGGTGGGGACCGGTCATCATCGATCTGCAGGGCCTTGATTTACCGCAGCGGGTTACTCTGCTCTTGGATCACGAAGGCCGTACCGAAGCCACCATTGGTTGGGGAATACCTAAAACCGACGGAAAAACCTTAGTGATTGACGGTACGGTAACAGAAGCCACGGACGCCGGCAAACTCGTCATTGCTCTACTGAAAGATGACGTCCCCTTGCAGGCCAGTGTGGGTGTTGAAACGAACCAATACCGGCCGTTGAAGCCTGGGGATACCATCACGGTCAACGGGCAAACAATCACTGTCGAATCAGACACTTTTCTTATCGAGGGTGGAATCCTCCGGGAAGTTTCAGTTGTCCCGCTGGGAGCGGACAAACAGACGATGGTCACGTTAGCAGCAGGAGTGAGGAATATGACACACCAACCAGCTCCCCCTGAGAACTCGTCACCTGGTGAGACGATCGAGGCGAAATATATCCTGGACTTACTCTCTGTGTGCGGAGATGACATGAGCACATTCAGGCAAGCCATCGAAAACCGGTTGCCACTTGAGACCGCGAAAGCTCTCGCTGAGACCCGCCGCCGCCCGGTGATTCCTCCAGTACTCAATGCTGAGGTCAAGGACACACCCGCTTCCATCCTTGCCGCCGCCGCCTTGAAACTGCTTGGTAAAGAGTCATTGGCGGAAAAGGAACTTGGTGCGGAGACTCTATCGGCGGCTGCCAGCTACAAGCCGCGAACCGCTCTTGATCTTTGCGGCATGGCTTGTCAAATGAGTTTGGGCTATGCCCCCCGGGGAACCAACGAGATTATTCGGGCGGCTTTCTCCACGACAGACTTGCCCGTTGCCCTGGGTGTGGCGGCCAACAAAATCGCCCTCGATGCCTACCAGCAAGCCCCCGCGACATGGAAATCCTTTGCCCGGATTGTGTCGGCCAAGGATTTCAAGGAACATACTGGTATCCGCTTGACCGGTGACTTCAAACTTGAAGAGCTGGCCGCCCACGGCGAAATTAGGCACGCCAATGTGGGAGAGGAAACCATCACTTACAAGGTGACCACCTACGCCAAAATGCTCATGCTGGACCGCCAACACATCATCAATGATGACATCGCGATCCTGGACCAAATCCCCACGATCTTCGGACGTGCCGCTGCGCGGAAGGTGGCCGATCTGGTTTACACGGTGCTTCTCAGTAATCCGGGCGGTTTTTTCTCCGCTGCCCACAGCAACCTGATTACTGGTGCGGAATCTGGGCTGAGTGTCGCCAGCCTTGCCGAAGCCATCGCGGCCCTACGCAAACAAACGGACGCCGACGGCTTGCCGCTGGACCTGGTGCCCCGTGTTCTTCTCGTCCCACCCGAACTGGAGGCGACCGCCCGGCAAGTGCTCAACAGTGTCGAACTCTACCGCTCGGGCGGAGACCAGCTCCCTGCTGGTAATCCCTTCGCTGGCCTGAACATCGCGTTAGAGGTCGAGCCACGGCTGAGTAATACGTACTTCCCTGGTAACAGCACCGCTGCCTGGTATCTGCTCTGCGGCCCTGCGGATGGTAGCTTCCTTGTGGCCTTCTTGAATGGCCAACAGGGGCCAACCATCGAACCAGTGGACCCCGGAGCGGATAAGCTTGGCACCGGCTGGCGATGCTACATCGATATAGGAGCGGCTGCCGCGGACTGGCGGTGTGCCGTGAAAGCATCCGGTGCCTGACAGGTCATAATCAGATCAGCTCCTTCTGGTTGGCCCGCCTGAGCAAAACACTCGGGCGGGTTTTTTTGTACACCACCCAGCCGCTCTCACGGGTCCTTCCCAACGGTTTCGACCTGTCGAGGGCCGCGGGAACCCTCGGGCCTATCGGTAGACTTTGTTTCCGCGCTGAAAATGTGACGAGTATCCGGACTCTACCACCCTTCCCAGACTGTATCATTACTGTTACAATACTCAGGAAGCAGATTGGAGACTGAAAACCTATGGCCAAGACCTGGAAGTCAATCCACAAAGCCCTTCGCGACTGCATTCTTTCCTGCGGCAAAAGCTACAGCCAGATTGCTCGGGAAACGGGGATATCTCGCCCAGCCTTGTACAGGCTACTTGCCGGCGGAGGCTTGTCATTAAAGCACACCGAAACCCTCATGCGATACTTTCGGTTGGTGATTGTTTCTGAAGCGTTTGACGAGTTAAAGCAGGAGCGGGGGTGATGGCTACGTTAACCAAGGATAGAAAGGGGTGGCGAATCCGCTGGTACACCCGGGAAGGGGAACGAAAGAGCCTCCGCTTCGGAAGGTGTAGCGAGCGCGTGGCCAACCAACTTTTCGCGGTAACCTCCCGGCTTATCGATGCTACGGAGTGGGGCCTTCCCCCTGACCCTAAAGTGAAAGCCTGGTTGGAAAACCTACACCCTGAGTTTGTCTCCAAACTCCAGAAAGCAGGTTTACTGGAATCCGTCCGTCAAGTGACTCTCGGCCAAGCCGTTACGGAGTTTTTGGAGAGATCGCAACATTATGCCGCGTGGACTCTCTCTAACATTCACCAGGCTTTCAGATACCTGATAACCTTCTTTGGCGAAGACAGGCCATTGGGGTCGGTTACGGTTGCAGATGTTGAGGACTATAAGCGGTGGTTACTTTACGAGGCACAAACCAGGCGGGCGCGACGGGGCCTCTCCGAAGCCACAGCGGCTAAGCATCTTTCATGGGCGGGCACTCTCTACCGCGACTTTATCAAACGGAAAGTTGTCACGCACAACCCGTTTGATGGCGTCCAAAAGGGTTCCCAAGTCAATCGCGACCGTCGGGTCTATGTACCCGCTGCAATCATTGAAACGCTCATCGAGCGGGCCCCAAGTTTGGAGTGGAAACTGTTACTGGCAATGGCACGGTACATGGGGGTGCGAGTGCCCAGTGAGCCGTTCAGCATGACTTGGGATTGTGTCGATTGGGAGCGTTTATTGATCCGTGTACCATCACCCAAAACTGCGAAACAAGGGAAACCGTTCCGAATGGTGCCTATCTTTCCACCGGTTCGCCACCACCTGGAGGCTCTTTGGGAACAGGCGGAGGGGAAGACCTACATCTTCGAAGAGCTTCGTAAACGGGACTCCATGAAGAACGCGGATCAGGGAAAATGGAAGGCGATTAACCTTCGGGAACGACTCAGGCGGATGCTTATCAAGGCCGGCATCGCCCCGTGGCCCAAACTTTGGCAGAATCTCCGATCAAGCGCTGAAATGGACCTCTTGGCCAGATTTCCGCCCGCCGCGGTTTACGAGTGGATTGGACACACAGCCGATGTGGCCCGGGGTCATTACTTCCAAATCAGACAAGCGGATATCGAAAAAGCCATCAGTGAGGAATGGGCACCCCCAGATCGAGCGGTGGACCTAAAAGTTGCCCCGCAATCGCATACAAGGATGTACAAAGGGATACAAAACGCGAACTAGCCCCTTAGGCACACTTTAGCGTAAATTGTTTCTGTACATCACGTTACATCAATTTGCTTTCCTATGCCTAGCCCCCGTAAATACCCTAAGATGCCCTGGAGAGGATTCGAACCTCCAAGGGGTTTCCCCCACATGGTCCTGAGCCATGCGCGTCTGCCAGTTCCGCCACCAGGGCATTGGATAGACCAGCCAAATTATATTCCTGGCCTCCGACACCTCATACCCCTAGCCGCATTGCCAGGAAAGCCAAGAGCCTACCCGAAAACCAAAAGCCGACGGCTGATTCCGCCAACTCAGAGGTTTTCGGATCGGTCCTGAGTGCCAGGCCGTTGGGCTGGGTTTCCTAAGCACTGTCACTTATCATTTTAATATTTGCCGGGCAAGTCGGGAAGCCTGGCCTTCTGCTCCATATATCAGCCATCAAGAGCCGCATGTCATCTGAGCTCGATCCGAAAAAACAGCGCGAATTTGCCGTGTGGGTGGTGAAGCAGCTCCGTAAGGCAGGATTCATTGCCTACTGGGCGGGTGGCTGTGTTCGTGACCAACTTCTCGGACGTACTCCCAAAGATTACGACGTTGCCACCAATGCCCTGCCCGAGCAGGTACGGGAGATTTTCGGGCACCGGCGGACTTTTGCCGTCGGAGCGGCCTTTGGAGTCATCACGGTCAACGGACCGAAAGGCGCCGGTCAAATCGAGGTGGCCACCTTTCGATCTGATCTAGGCTACAGTGATGGTCGGCATCCGGACCGGGTGGTCTTTTCATCCCCCCGCGAGGACGCCCTGCGAAGAGATTTCACGATCAACGGACTGTTTTACGACCCCATTGAGGAGCGCGTCATCGACTATGTGGGGGGTGTCGAGGACATCCGACAGCGAATCATTCGAGCCATCGGCGACCCCTACCAGCGGTTTGCGGAGGATAAGCTCCGGATGCTCCGTGCGGTGCGCTTCGTGGCAGAACTCCAATTTACCCTTGACCCCCACACAGCGGCCGCCATTCGCGATCTTGTCCACCAGATCCGCGAGGTGAGTCAGGAGCGAATTCTCATGGAGTTGGAGCGGCTTTTTGTGGCCCCCGGGCGTGTGGAGGGACTTCGCCTATTTCGCGAACTGGGGTTTCTGGATGTTCTTCTTCCAGAGTTAAAGCCTGATACGCAGGAGAGGGAACCGGTCTGGGCGCTCAACCTTCGCATTCTGGGGGCGTTACCAGATCCGGACTTCCCCGTCGCGTTCGCGGCGGTGGCCAGGAAGTTGGTCCAGCCGGGCGAACTGTCTCCCATCTGCAAGAGGCTGCGCATGTCGAACCAGGTCACGGACAAGATCGTGTGGCTGGTCGAACACGAGGGGGACCTGGACCGTGCTCATCTCAGGCCGTGGTCGGAGGTGCAACCCCTTCTCATCTCCCCCTGGATCCACGATCTTCTCAAGCTGGCGGAAACACGCGCCATTCAGGAAGGCCAAAATGATCTTGCCGGCTTTGAGTGGTGTCGGGAACGGCTCCGGTGGCCGCCGGAAAAGCTCAATCCCCCCTTTCTTCTCAAAGGGGACGACCTCCACGCCTTGGGATTGCCGCCGGGACCGATCTATCGGGAGATCCTTCAGGAAGTGCGCCGTGCCCAGTTGGACGGGGTGCTCCAATCCCGCGAGGCAGCCCTCGAATGGGTCCAGCGAAAGTTAAAATCAATGAATGGCGTGGGAGAACGGAAGTAACTTCGTTGCAGCCCAACGCGACGAGAGAGGCGAGGTTTACAATGGGCAAGTCGGACAAAAACCTTAGCAAGCGGGATTCCCGAAAACTGGAAGCCCTCCGCAAGCGCTTGCGAGAACTGCAACAGCGACTGGCGGGAGCCAAGAAGCAGCCGGACGACCCTCGGGAAATTGAGACGCTGACGAAGGAGATTGTGGCAGTGGAGGCTGAGATCGCTCGACTCACCGGACAGCACGGCGGATGAACCAATGGGAGCGCCACGCCTGCGGGGCGTCGCCCGGTTAATCAGGTGACAGCCGGACATGGCTAAGTTCCTCCTGGAACGATCATGGATCCAACCTCGGGTTAAAGACAGCAACGGGAAGGTCTGATAGACATGCAACCAAAGACTGGTGAGTTCGTGAAAATAGCGGCCTTGAAATCGCCGCAAGAGCTTCGCGACCGGATAGCGGCTCTGGGGTACAAATTGCCTGTGGACGATCAGCCGTTGTCCGCCGCGGAAGGCTCCCCGCTAGCCGAGCCATTTGAGGTGGCAGGCTTCAGAATCGGAAATCGCTGGTGCATCCACCCCATGGAGGGTTGGGATGGAACCGCGGACGGCCAGCCCAGCCAGCACACCATTCGGCGATGGGAACACTTCGGCGCTTCGGGGGCGAAGCTCATTTGGGGAGGAGAGGCGTTCGCTGTCCGACGCGATGGCCGGGCCAATCCCAATCAGCTTTATTATCGGCCAGAAAACAAGGAAGCGATGCGGCATCTCCTCGCCCGGCTTCGCGAGGTGCATCGCGAATGTTTTGGCGAGCGCGCGACGGATGACCTTTTCGTAGGCCTTCAATTGACCCATTCGGGGCGGTTCTGCCGGCCCAATCGAAAGGACCGCGCGGAACCGCGGATCGTGTACCATCATCCCGTGCTGGACGAAAAGTTTGGGATTGATCCCCGGGATGACTCCGTGATTTTAAGGGACGAAGAAATTCCCCAACTCGTCGATGCTTATGTCGAGGCGGCCCGGATGGCGCGCGACGTGGGCTTTCAATTCGTTGATATCAAGGCGTGCCATGGATATTTGGGGCATGAATTTCTTTCGGCGTTCGAGCGTCCCGGGCCATACGGGGGCGATTTACCCGGGCGCTCGCGATTTCTCCGCGAGGTGATTCGCGCTGTTCGATCGGAATGTCCTGAACTCGTCATCGGGGTGCGACTCTCGGTTTTTGATTTTCCCCCGTTTCGCCCTGACCCCAGCCGGGCGGAACCTGGGAAATTGGGGCCCGGCATTCCCCACGAATACCCCGTCCCCTATCCGGGATTCGGTTGCAATCGCTGGAATCCGCTGGAGATTGACCTCAGCGAGCCAATCCGATTGCTGAAAGAACTCCACGAGGCTTGTGGAGTCGCGATGGTCAATCTGACAGCCGGTTCGCCTTACTATAACCCTCATATTCAACGTCCCGCCCTGTATCCGCCATCGGATGGATACCAACCCCCGGAAGACCCGCTTCTGGGGTGTTTGCGGCAGATTGCGGTGGTCAGGCAGATCAAGCAAGCTTTACCCCGGCTGCCTGTGGTGGGTACTGCCTACACGTATTTTCAGGAATATCTGCCCCACGTCGCCCAGGCGGTTGTACGAGAAGGCTGGACGGATTTTGTGGGAATCGGGCGACTGGTACTGGCCTACTGGGAATTGCCGGGGGACGTTCTCGCTGGAAAGAACCTCCAGACCAAACGCCTGTGCCGAACCTTCAGCGACTGCACCACGGCACCGCGGAACGGCCTGATCAGCGGCTGTTACCCACTTGATCCCTACTACCGCGCACTGCCTGAAAATGAAATCCTTCGCGAGATTAAAAGCGGGCTCCGCGGGCCACGACGCCAACCTGAAACCCCATCACAAAGTGTGACCCCTTCACCAGGAGGGCCATGAAAACGCGCTTTCACATTACACGGGGGCTCCGCCGGTTTGGGTGCTGTTCCTTCCTGGATCTTATCGCGCTGTGGATTCGGTTTCGCGGGCTGTTTTTCGCTCTCGGCGTGATTCTGGTTGCGGTGGCGGTGCCTCTGTCGGCCCGGTTGTCTGTGGACCGATCTCTCATCCGCATGCTTGCGGCAAACGATCCGGAACGTCAAACGTGGTCTGAATTTGAGCGTGTCTTTGGGACGCAAGATTTCGTCTTAATCGCTTATCGAGATCCCACACTTCTCGCCCCAAACGGAGAGGGCATTGCACGATTGGCCGGGGTGGCTCAACGGTTTCGTGCTGTCTCCGGAGTCAAAGACGTTTGGAGCTTAGACCAGCTCCTGGGGCCGGCGATTGTCACCCGATCTTCCCTTGCGGAATCCGTGCGTCGGCTGTTCGAGAACTACACCCACAACACCCAGGGCGATCTGGCGGCTCTCATCGTGCTTCTTGATTCGGCTTCGGATGACAGGCAGATTGACCACCGGACGGTGATCGACCAACTCAGCGCGGTCACATCGACTCTACCCCAAGGTGTGATTGTGGGACCACCCGTCGTAGTCGAAACTGGATTCCGGATGGTCGAGCGCGATGGTTCCCGGATCACGTGGACGGCGGGAGTACTTCTGGCCGGTGTCATCCTCATCTGTTCGGGAGAACTCCGCTGGGTCTTGATAGCGCCCATTCTTATTGCTACCAGCGTGACAGGGGCCAAGGCCACATTTGGGCTGTTGGGAGGTTCGGGGAGTCTCATCGATTCCACGCTGGTAGCGGTGATTACAGTGATCACCGTGGCCACCCTCATGCATCTGGTTGTTCGGGTGGAAGACGCCAGGCGAAGGGGTGATTCAGCGGAGGCCGCAATCCGGGAGAGTACCCGACGCCTCATTCTTCCGGTCGCCCTGGCCCTGGTGACTGACGCGATTGGTTTCGCGGCTTTAACAGTCTCCGGAATTACACCGGTGCGAAGCTTTGCCCTTGTGGCCATGCTGGCAGTGGGCTGGCTCCTGATCGCGATGATCTGCTTTTTCCCGGCCACGTTCATGGCGGCGGAAGCGATCACGATTCGAATACAACGAGAAACACGCGGTTACTCTTCATCCTTCTCTTCTTTTCGTGCTGAGGCACTGAGACGCTTCGTCATTGACGCGGGACCGTTGCGATTGTTTCTGCGTCGGATACTGACAACCGCGTTGCGACACCGGTGGCTGGTCCTCGCTGGGGCGTCAGCTCTCATGATGGTAGGTACGTGGGGCTGGCTTCATGCGAAGTTCGAGACCGACTTCACCCGCAGCTTTCGCGAAGGCAGTGAGATTGTGCGGGCTTACGAGTTGCTCGATCGTGAGCTTGGGGGAGCTGGAGTCTGGGATATTGCGTTACCTGCGCCGAAGCGTTTGACGCCAGAGTACCTGACGGCTGTAGAGAATCTTCAAAATCGGTTGCGAAACGAGGTCAGAATCGAAAGTGAAGGCCGGTACGTTCCGGGATTGGCGAAAGTCCTCAGTTTGGCGGATGTCCGGACCGCGCTCCGCTTCTTGCCGCTTTCGCCTTCCTTTTCGTCAAAATGGACAGACGACTGGGCTCTGCAATTTGTTCAGATGCGAATGCCGGGATTGTACAAATCACTGTACACCGCCGATCCGCGAGAACCGGACCGCTGGTGGTTTCGCGTCTTACTGCGGTCGCGGGAGCGAGAGACAGGCGAGTCGCGAGTCGCCCTCGTGCGGCAGGTGCGTCGAATCGTGGAAGAAGAGTGGCCGCGGATATTGAAGTCGTGGCCAGATGGGCAGCACTTTTCAGCGGGATCGCACCATGCAGCTCAAGAGTCATCTACCGATGATCCAGCACGCTTAGCAATCAAGCCGCTCGTCACCGGTTACTATGTTATCTTCGGAGAACTTGTCAGAGGTCTTGTGGTCCACCAGGGCCCGAGTTTTATCATGGCTGTAGCGGGAATGGCCCTGTTATTCATGGTGGCTTTCCGAAATCTCTCCTGGGTTTTTGGCGCCCTTTTAGCTAACCTTTTGCCGATCGTTGTTTTGATGGGAGCACTCGGCTGGATGGGAGCTCGGATCAACATGGGCTCGGCGATGATGGCCGCCGTATCGCTGGGGTTGAGCGTCGATGCGTCCATTCACTATCTCACGGCTTTCCAGCGAGCCATCAAGGCCGGACGGACTGTCATGCGAGCTTTGAGAGAGGCACAGAACACGGTGGGACCGGCCACGGTGTTTGCGACGCTCGCCCTGGTTGTCGGTTTTTTGAGCCTGACTCGCAGCGAGTTTCTCCCTACTGCGGACTTTGGCATCCTTGTAAGCTGGACAATGGTGGGCGGGCTTATGAGCAATCTGGTCGTCCTGCCGTGCTTGCTCTCGTTGACCGGAAGGCACAAGGTTCCAGCTCGCCAGGAGCGTTGGTTTTCCGGCAATGACCCCACAAAGTGAAAGATGCGGTTGTGACGATCGGTGCGATGGGTTGGGTTCATCACATAGCGACGGATGAAGCGGGTTACGGTCCCACGCTGGGGCCCTTGGTGATCACGGCAACTTTGTGGTCTGCCCCACGCGAGCACCCACCAGGGATCTGGTATTCGCTGCTGGCCCCGGAGATAACGGTGGCACCACTCAAAAAGACGAGGGCTTCGAATCAGAGGTGCGAAACTCACTGTACGAAGACCAGCATGGACCGCGTCATTCCGTTATGGATTGCCGATTCCAAAAAGGTGTACACTGGAAATTCTGGGTGGCACAACCTGGAGAAGGCAGCGCTCGCTATTCTCGGCCAAGTGTACCAGTTTCCCTGCGATTGGAAAAACCTTGTTCGCCAGCTTGACCCCTCGGCTCGCCCATGGCTTCAGACTGTCCCGTGGTTGGCTGCGTTCGACCGCAACCTCCCTTTGACCTGTAAGTCGGCTGAAATCGATGCCGCCACCCAATGTCTTTCGGAGACTCTCGCCAGGAATGATTTTCGGTTGGAACAGGTTCGCGTCCACTTTTTACCCGCGATTCGCTTCAATCAATTGTTAGAGCGGTTTGGAAAAAAAAGCGACATGCTTTCCCGCTTGACCCTGGAATTGGCACGTCAGGTCACGCCCGAGGTCGGACAGGCCCATGTTTGGGCTGACAAACACGGTGGCCGGGATCGCTACGCCCAGCATCTGGAAGATGTTTTTCCCGGAGATTTCATCCGCGTTGTGCAGGAATCCCGCGAGATCAGCGAGTACGAAGTCCAGGCATCGCAGCGCAATATACGCTTCTGCTTCCAGACAAAAGCTGAATCATATTTCATCGTGGCAGCCTCCTCGATCGTTTCGAAATACCTGCGCGAAGTGGCGATGTGCGCATTCAACGAGTATTGGAGGCAATTGAAACCCGACCTGCGTCCGACGGCGGGTTATCCCGAGGATGCGCGACGGTTCCTCAGGGAGATTGCAACCCTCATGGAGGAGATCGGAATTCCCGCCACCACAGTACGACGGCTCAAATAAGTTCGTGGCTCAATGACACACTCACCCGGCGACAATGTTTCAAAGGTTTTTCAGGACTTTGACAAAGGCCAACAGAGCCAGGCGAGGTCACTCCCAAGAGTGAGAACGGGGTTAAACGTAGCTGGTTGGAGCATCGCCACCTTTCACCTGCGGCTGAAAAGCGGCCTGAAGCTGGGTAGGTCTCGTCGGGCACGATAAGCGTGCCGCTCCGTTTTCTCGGAGGGACGTGATCGTCACGTCCATATTCGCCCGCCCATATTCGGAGGGACCTGCTTGTCAGGTTTGCCATTCGAGGCTGGATCATCTATTCCCTTTCTCCGGGCACGACAAGCGTGCCCCTCCGATCTTTCGGGGGGACCTGCTTGTCAGGTCCGCCTCTCAGGGTTGGAGGCTTCCATTTCGCGTTAGTTGGCACCACAAGCGAGCCCCTCCGTGTTCCGCGGACGCCGGAGATGTCGCCCCTCCATAGGTTGAACAGGGGCTCGGTCACCGACGGTGTCACGTCAATTTTGCTCCGAAGGCGTCCCTCCATGCGTTGAATGGGCGGGCCCGGTCGCACCCGGGCCACGCCACTTGGAGGGGCCATTCACGAATTGCCCGTGCGACATTTTGCGATTGGGGGCGTGTGATGGGCTTTCGCGCCACCGGGGATGGTTGAGGCCTGCGGCATATCGAGGTGTTCGCAAAAACTGGAGATGGGTCAGTTCCGCATATTATTGACAAAGCGGCCAGGCTCGCATCGTGTTGGATGAGGCCTGTGCGGGTCAGTTTCGGATACTATTGACAAGGCCGGGGAAAGGCTTAAGATAACACAAGAAGAAGTCGAAAAAACGCTTAAGATAAATCCACAAAGTGCCCCCTTCGTCTAGTGGCCCAGGACGTCGGATTCTCAGTCCGAAAACACGGGTTCGACTCCCGTAGGGGGTATTGTTTATTTTGCCAACACTTGTCCCTTCAAAACCTCCAGGGAAGCCTCTCAAGTTTCTGACGGGGCCCCGGCCGTCCGCCAGTTGACCTGGCGATGGCCGCGCGGCGATTCGGTCCGGTATCTCGCAGGGCGATAGTTGTTGTCTTCTTCCACCTGGTCCCTCGTTTTCACGCCAGGCTTGTGAGACTATAACTATGCTTCGCTAAGCGGTGTTGCGACGGGAACGCACCCTCACCACCTGCGGTGGTGACAGGGTGGGGTGTTTTCCGAGGCTGCCGCCGTTTGCTCCCTCTGCGAAGAAATAGGAGAACCGATGCCCCAGACACCTTCAGTATTGAGCTGCGTCTTTGCGACTGTCTTGACTCTCACTGGGAGCCTGTTTGTCTCCGTGACTGCGGCGCAAGAAATTGTCGCCCATCGCGGCGCCTCGCACGATGCCCCAGAAAATACACTGGCGGCATTCCGATTGGCCTGGGACCAAGGAGCTGATGCCATTGAAGGCGATTTCCGTCTCACGGCTGATGGCCAGGTCGTGTGCCTGCACGATGCTGATACCAAGCGGGTAACCGGGGGCGAGGTGGATTGGAAAGTCTCCGAGGTCACGTTGGAGAAGCTGCGGACGCTCGATGTCGGCAAATGGAAAGGAGAGTCTTTTGCCGGCGAGCGGATTCCAACGCTGGCAGAGGTGCTGGCGATTATTCCTCCGGGCAAAAAGCTTTTTTTGGAGATCAAAGGCGGCCCCGAGTTGGTAGAACCGATCCGCCGGGTCCTCGTTTCGTCCGGAATTTCTCTCCAGCAAATCGTCATCATTGCGTTTGACCAGAATACTGTCATGGAAGTTCGCAGATTACTGCCCGAGGTCAAGGTTCACTGGCTGGTGTCGTACAAACAGGACAAGGAAACAGGCTGCTGGACTCCCACCGCGGACGAAGTATTTCAAACTCTGTCGCGAATCAGGGCCCACGGAGTGGATACAGAAGCCAACCCGGAAGTTGTCAATCGGTCTTTTGTGGAACGGCTTCGCCGTGAGGGCTACGAATTCCACGTTTGGACCGTCGATGAGGGCGATCGCGCCCGACTGTTTCGCGACCTGGGCGTGGACTCGATCACGACCAACCGACCGGCCTTTATCCGCCAGGAATTGCAAAAGCCGGGAAGTGAGGAAATAACCATGAGGCAGTGAGAACAACAGGTGTTCGGCACGTAAGAGAAAGCCGCGGCTCCAGCAGGTTGTCAAATGGTCTGTCAAAAGAGGGAGGCCGGACCTATGCTGCGAACGGTCGTGTCCACGGCTGTGCTGGCGTCTTTTCTGGTTTGGGGGTGCTTTGGTCATCCGATTTGGGCGGATGAACCGGGAAGTATCGAGTTCCGCGGCGACATTCGGACCCCTCAAGTCGCATTCGCGATCGACGAAATCCTGCAATCGGTGTTTGTGACAGGAACGCCGCAGCCCCGGCTGGTCGTTGAATTTCGCGTTGACAAGAAGGCACTTCCGCCCCAAGGCTATCGGATCGAACGAATGGAAAGCCCGGCTGGTTTCCGGATCACCGGAGGAGACCCCACGGGGGCCATGTACGGCGGTCTGGACATCGCTGAGGCAATTCGCATCCACGCGCTGAACGAACTGCCTGAAGGTGAGCATCGACCGTACATCGAACGCCGCGGCATCAAATTCAACATCCCCCTCGATGTCCGAACACCGAGCTATTCCGATAACGGAGACAGTTTTCAGGCCAACATTCCGGAAGTCTGGAGCACCGCTTTCTGGCATGAATTCCTCGACGAAATGGCCCGACATCGATACAACGTGCTCACGCTTTGGAATTTGCACCCGTTTCCATCGATCGTCCGCGTTCCGGAGTTTCCTGATGTGGCGCTGAACGACGTTTGGCGAACTCGTGTTCGATTGGATGACTCATTTTCACATTCGGGGAGCGACATGGTTCGTCCCGAGATGCTGCGGGACGTGGAGATTGTCCGACGAATGACGATCGATGAAAAAATCGCCTTCTGGCGTCACGTGATGCAGTATGCCCACGACCGCGGTATCGAAGTCTACTGGTTCACCTGGAATATCTTCGTGTGGGGCACGGATGGCAAATACGGAATCACTGCCGACCGTGATAATCCGGTGACCATCCAGTACTTCCGGGCGAGTGTGCGTGAATTGGTCCGAACCTATCCTCTTCTGGCAGGTATAGGGATTACCGCCGGGGAAAACATGGGTCGCGGGGACAAGCGTCTCACTGTAGAACAATGGCTCTGGCAAACCTACGGCGAAGGGGTCCGCGACGCCCTCGCCGATCAGCCGGGTCGATCCTTTCGGCTAATTCACCGCTTCCACATGACGGATTTGAACGAAATTCTCAAGGAATTTCACAACGCTTTGGATATTCTGGAGTTTAGTTATAAATATTCTGTTGCCCATATGTATTCCATTCCCAATCCACCGTTTATTAAACCGGTCCTGGAACGGATGCCCGCTGGAATGAAGACCTGGCTAACGGTCCGTAATGATGACATCTACAGCTTTCGCTGGGGTGACCCCGATTATGCCCGCGAATATATCCTCAATATGCCCGGTCCTGATCGCCTGGCGGGATTCTACATGGGCCCTGACGGATACTGCTGGGGTCGCGAAGCCATCGATGTCGATGGTGAAGTGCCCCGACAATTGGTCATGAAGAAACAGTGGTACAGTTTTCTCCTCTGGGGACGCCTGAGCTACGATCCCGCACTTTCGAACGAGCACTTCCGCAAAATTCTGGCGGCGCGGTTTCCTGATGTGCCATCCGAAAAGCTCTTCACAGCCTGGGCAGCGGCTTCCAGGGTCTTTCCGCTGATCACTCGGTTCTTCTGGGGAGATATTGACCTGAGATGGTTTCCAGAAGCGTGCATGCGGTATCCCGCCCCACGAGGGTTTTACACTGTAAAAGACTTTATTCTGGGGCAGACGATGCCCGGCAGCGGTGTTTTAAACATTCAGGAATGGCTCAATAAAAAGGAGCGCACCAACGAAAATGCCATCGGGCCTTTAGAGATTGCCAGCGACCTAGACAACAATGCTCAGAAAACGTTGACGTTGCTGGCCGATTTGAAATCCCGTCAGGTCACCGGCCGGGAACTCCAGCGGACGCTCGGCGATCTTGAAGCCATGGCCTATCTGGGAAAATACTATGCCGAAAAAATTCGCGGCGCGGTAAACCTGGCAGAATTTGACCGCGAGGGCCAACCCGATCAAAAGCAGGCCGCCGTGGAACACCTCCAGAAGGCACTCGAAAACTGGCAAAATTATGCGCGGATTGCCCTCAGCTGGTTTAAACCGCAACTTCTCAATCGCATTGGGTATGTGGACCTCCGCGAAATAACAGCCTACGTTGAGAAAGACATCGAAATCGCCCGGCAATGGCAACCTGGTAGCCTCAAAGACGAACTCGCCCCGGCACCCAAAAAGTAAGATCAGCCGTGTCGGCTAGGGGATAACGTGCAACCAATAACCTGCGGGCCATCCGGTGGCCGTTGATGGCACCTTCAGCTTGATTTCCCCTCCATGCCGAATCATCAGCTGCCATAGCAGAAAAGCGACCCGCGGCTTTCTTTTTGCCCCTGACTCGGACATAATCAACACCGAATCGGTCGCACTCACAGGCTCGTCAATCGAGAAGCGGAAAGGAGCCATCCATGCCTGTTCTTGTCCGGTGCACATGCGGGAGCGAGTACAACCTTAAAGACGAGTATGCGGGCAAACTCGTGCAGTGCCCACGGTGTGGGCAAAATCTGTTGGTGCCCTCGCCAGAGGAGGAGGTAGAAATCCCTGTTCATCGCGGCGACCCGCCTTTTGACCGAGATCTCTACCTGCTCCGGCAGCATGTTGTTGCTATTTCCGAAAAATACTCGGTGTGCGACGAGAATAACAACCCCATTCTGTTTGTGGAGCGGCCCGTCTACCTTGCCAGAGGAATTCTGGCCATTCTCGCGGGGCTCATTGTGCTCGGTTTGAGTATGGGTGCGTTTGCGGTACTGGGAGAAGCGCTCAATCAGGAGTGGCTGCTTGCTGTAGGCCTTCTTGTGGGCGCGGTGCTCACGCTGATCGTCTTTCTCGCCATAATACCTAAAAGACACGTCACATTCTGGCGCGATGAGTCCCGCACAGGAAAATTGCTGGAAATCCTCCAGGACCGAAAGTTCATGCCCATCGTGGCGACCTACACTGTCCGCGACCCGTCCGGCAACATCCTGGCACGGCTGCGAAAAAACATCCTCACCAACCTCATCCGTCGCAAATGGTCCTGCTATCGCCCTGATGGCTCCCTGTGGTGTGTGGCGAAGGAAGATTCGCTCATCCTCTCTCTTCTGCGACGGTTGATCGGTCCGTTATTTGGTATCCTCCGCACGAATTTCATCATCTGCGATCCCGATACGGATGAGGTGCTCGGGGAATTCAATCGCAAGTTCACGCTCTTCGATCGCTACGTGCTGGATTTGCGAGCGGATCGGGACGGCTTGCTCGATCGCCGCGTGGCCCTTGCGCTGGGTGTCATGCTCGATACAGGAGAGCGTCGCTGAGTGGGGACACAGGCCATGGCCGATGACAATCCCGATACGCCCACACCCGAACCCTCCCCGCTTGTCATCACAGAAGACATGCTTGCTTCACCGTCGGCCCCAACTCCGCCGCTTATTGACTTTGAGCGGGGAATGTGCTGGACCCCCGCCATGACCCTGGGATTGAGCGTCCTCAATATCTGCTTCTTTATTCCCGTTTTTTTGGCGGAAAAGCCAGAACAAATATTGGATGTTTTTCTCAAAACGGCCCTCATTCGAGAGAAGGTCCTGGCCGGGGAAATTTGGCGCATGATCACATCGATGTTTATGCATGTGGATCTGTCCCATCTTCTGGGAAACATGGCGGCGCTCTACATCGTGGGGATGGCTTGCGAGCACGCCTTTGGCCCCTGGCAGACAGTTCTCGTTTTCCTTCTGGCCGGTCTGTGCGGCGGCTTTGTCAGCCTCCTCGTGCATCCCGGACCATCGGTGGGCGCCTCGGGTGCGATCTTCGGAGTGCTCGGATGTGCCGTCGGATTTTTCTGGCGACACCGTCGGGTGGTCCACCTCCGCGACAAACGCATCGGGCTGGCCCTCTTCGCATGGGCTGGGTATCAAATTGTCATTGGCGTGATGGAACCGATGGTCGATAATGCTGCGCACGTCGGCGGTTTGGTCGCCGGATTGGTGATCGGCTGCCTGCTCCGCCCACGGTTACTCGCGGGACTTGAACCATCTCACGCCGTGCCCACCGCAATGCAGAACAGCGGTTGAAAAACGCGGATGATTCGTCCCAGTTTTTTGCTGAGAACAAAATTTCATCGGTACGGGCGATCCATGATTCGCCCCAAAACACACTCACCAACTCAAGACAACATCTCGGTAGGGGCAATTCATGAATTGCCCCTACCAGTTCCCCGCCGCTGTTGCAAGCTGTACACATTGGCGCGACGCCCTTGACGCCGTCCATTGAACCTCGGAGGGGCACGCCTGTCGTGCCCGCCAAGACGGAGACGAAATCGATAATCCATCCCCGAGGAAACAGACCTGACAAGCAGGTCCCTCCATACGCGCGGGGCGATTCGTGAATTGCCCCTACCAGTTCCCTGGGCTGGTGCAACCTGTGAACATTGGCGCGACGCCCTTGACGCCGTCCGTTAAACCTCGGAGGGGCACGCCTGTCGTGCCCGCCAACATGAAGGCGAAATCGATGATCCAGCCTGGAAGACACAGACCTGACAAGCAGGTCCCTCCATACGCGCGGGGCGATTCACGAATTGCCCCTACGATATGCTGCGCGCACGCCACCGAAGCGTTTTTCACAAAACTGGTGATCATCACACCACGCGGGTATTGACGACGGGGCACCAACTTATTACCAAAGCGCGCGAGAAAATCGGCGGTGATCACACGGTTGCACTCAACATTCAAAGATCGGAGGTGAAACATGCTGGGCACTCTCATCGCAATCGTTTTATCCGTAACTGCGGCTGGCGCGGCGGACGATTGGGCGGTTTTACCCGGCCATTCGCAGCTCAAGGATCCCCAAAGCATGATGACCAACTATCTCCTCGGCCAGATTGCCGAGGCAGAAAAAAGATGGCGCGAGGCCTACGAGAAGCGGACCACGGTCGAGCAAATCAGGCAGCACCAGGAGTTTTTGAAGCAGGAATTTCTCCGACGCATCGGGGGTTTGCCGGAGCGAACCCCACTCAATCCCCAGGTGGTGGGCCGACTTGAGCGCAAAGGTTACCTGGTGGAAAAAATCCTCTTTGAAAGCCAGCCCCGCCACTTTGTCACGGCGGTGCTGTTTTTGCCCGACTCCGCCAAATACCGGCCTCCCTACGCGGCAGTCCTGGTCCCCTGCGGACATTCCAATGAGGCCAAAGGTTACAAGAACTACGCCGGTTTTGCCGCCCTGTGCGCGACGAACGGCCTGGCCGCCCTCGTCTTCGACCCCATCGACCAGGGAGAACGCCATCAGTGGCGCGATCCCGATGGCAAATTCACCCTTTGGGGCACCGCCGGACACAACATGATCGGTGTCGGTTCCATCCTGCTGGGCCGAAACACCGCACGGTTTGAAATCTGGGATGGCATTCGGGCCATCGATTATCTGCAATCTCGACCCGATATCGACCCCGAAAAAATCGGCTGCTCCGGCATCAGTGGCGGTGGGACCCAAACCGCCTATCTGATGGCCCTGGATCCCCGCATTAAAGCGGCCGCACCAGGCTGCTACATTTGCAGTCTCTATGGCCGGCTCATCCGTGAAAATGGCCCCCAGGATGCGGAACAGAACATCTTCGGCCAGCTTGCCCTGGGAATGGACCATGCCGATTATTGCATCATGCACGCACCGGCGCCGACACTCCTTCTGACGGCCACCCGCGATTATTTCAATATCGAGGACGCATGGCTGTCCTTCCGCATGGCCAAGCGGGTGTACGGTCGATTCGGCTATCCGGAACGCATGGACCTCGCCGAGACCGACGCCGAGCACGGTTTCACCGTTCAATTGCGGGAGGCCTCGGTCCGCTTCATGCTCCGCTGGCTGCTAGGCCGCGACGAAGCGGTCTTTGAGCCCCCCGACCTCGATGTCCCGACAGTTGCCGAGCTCCAGTGCACGCCCCAGGGAGAGGTGATGCTCCTGGAAGGGGCACGCTCAGTCTATGACCTTAATCGCGACTACGCCCAGGAGCTGAAAACCCGTCGGGAAAACCTCTGGAAAACCACGCCCCACGAAAAACTCCTCGAACGCGTGGCCGAAATCGCTGGGGTCCGGGCTTTAAGGGATTTGCCCCCTCCCCAGGTCACGGTATGTCAAACCGTTAGCGGAGAAATCTATGACCTGGCAAAAGTTATTTTCCGACCCGAACCAGGGATCGAACTCCCCGCCCTCATCTTCAACCCTAAAGGCCAGGAACCAAAAAGTGGCGTCGTTTACATTCACGAGGACGGTAAGGCTGCCGACGCGGGAAAAGGCGGGCCCATCGAAAAACTCGTCCTGCAGGGCAAACTCGTCCTTGCCGTTGATCTCCGCGGACTGGGCGAGACGCAGCGAACCGGCCAAACCTATTTCCGGCCACAATATCATGGCCCCGATGGCCAGGACTTCTACCTCGCCTATCACCTGGGAAAGTCCTACGTGGGCATGCGGGCGGAAGACATCCTTGTCGTCGCCCGCTGGCTCAAAGAGCAGCATCTGCCAAGGAATAGTCCCCTGGAGCTTGTCGCGGTGGGTTATCTCAATAGCAGCGCCCTTCATGCGGCTGTGCGAGAGCCAGCCCTGTTCCAGCACGTCCATCTGGTTCGTCCCCTCGTTTCCTGGGCTAACGTGGTCCAGTTGGGTTTCAGCAAGAATCGGCTGGTCAATACAGTTCACGGGGCTCTGGAGGTGTATGACCTGCCGGACCTGGTTCGCGTGCTGGGAGAAAGGGTGTCGATGGAGGACCCCCGCGATGCCCTGGGCGCGCCCTGGCCAGGACAGCTCTGAACCGCGGAGCGAGCGGCAGCGAGTATCCAGGCCTCGGCTTCCACGGAGGATGCAGAACAACACCTCCGATTGGGGGGATAGTGTCGGCCTGAGTTGACGGATTCCCTTGCCACGATTTACCGTCTGACGGGGGCACCACCACTTGGGTTGCATTTAGACCAACCATATAATGGGGCTTGACAGGATGGATTTTGATTTGTACGCTTAGTTGCAGTCGATCTCCAGGGATTTTCGCATTACCGGCGATCGACTGCAAAATGGGGTTGGGGAGAGGGCGAAAAGCCCGGAAAAAAGCGGCGTTTGGGGGAGGGTCTTAATCGCACCAAGTTGGGATTGAAAGGGGTTGTTTTTTTCTTGTGCGCTAGAATCGCACTCTAGGTCTTAATCGCACCAAGTTGGGATTGAAAGCAAGGGCGTCGCGTGCTTTCGCGATCTCGGCATCATGTCTTAATCGCACCAAGTTGGGATTGAAAGTGGATGATACATATGCGCCAATGCGCAGAACGCCCACAGTCTTAACCGCACCAAGTTGGGATTGAAAGCAAGGCAATGATGAATGTGGCGCAGGGATTGGCCAGGTCTTAATCGCACCAAGTTGGGATTGAAACTTGTTGATGTAGTCATACGCATCGATAGAAAATCGTGTCTTAATCGCACCAAGTTGGGATTGAAACCAAGATGCCGGAGACCTCTATAAGCAACTCATGCGCAGTCTTAATCGCACCAAGTTGGGATTGAAACACCTTCTCCAACCGCTCCAACTCATATGGAGAAAGCGTCTTAATCGCACCAAGTTGGGATTGAAACGTAGTGGTTCTTAATTACATGCCTGAGGATTCGGCATTCGGTCTTAATCGCACCAAGTTGGGATTGAAACGTTACAGAATCACTGTAATAATAACCTCCCGGACCCGGTCTTAATCGCACCAAGTTGGGATTGAAACTAAGACGAGAAAGAGGTACTGAATAGGTACAATCCGGTCTTAATCGCACCAAGTTGGGATTGAAACTGACTATTCCCTTGAATGTTTCGGTACGTTTACTGAGTCTTAATCGCACCAAGTTGGGATTGAAACTTGTTAAAGTCTGAGCATCTTGCGGTATTTGACTGTGTCTTAATCGCACCAAGTTGGGATTGAAACGGTTTAAAGTATCGATCGAACAAGAGCTCGTCAAAATGTCTTAATCGCACCAAGTTGGGATTGAAACTACGAGACGCGGCGGCAGCTTGCTTTCAAGTTAATGAAAGCGTCTTAATCGCACCAAGTTGGGATTGAAACAATAACAAATAGGGAAGCAAAGAAGCCCAATTAAAAGATGAGTCTTAATCGCACCAAGTTGGGATTGAAACTTCGCACGTGTGTTAGGGCTTTGCATTTAGCGACTCCGTCTTAATCGCACCAAGTTGGGATTGAAACAAAAAGCTATCCTCTCAAAAGAAAAGCGATCAGTCAAAGTCTTAATCGCACCAAGTTGGGATTGAAACATACAACAAATTTAAAATCAGGATCTTAATTCAATAGTCTTAATCGCACCAAGTTGGGATTGAAACGCTTTCGCAGCAGCTGTCTTCGACTCCTGCTCAGTCGAGTCTTAATCGCACCAAGTTGGGATTGAAACGTGTCATTTGGACTTCTAGCATGCGTAATCTCTCACTTAGTCTTAATCGCACCAAGTTGGGATTGAAACGTAGATGCGAATGGGATGCCTTCTCTCTTGATTCCTCCTGTCTTAATCGCACCAAGTTGGGATTGAAACTGGCTTGTCTATTGTCGACGGGTGTTTCGTCCTCGCGCAGTCTTAATCGCACCAAGTTGGGATTGAAACTCAGCCACTTGTAAACCTCCTCTTGTGACGGCGGAGGAAGTCTTAATCGCACCAAGTTGGGATTGAAACCTGGCGCAGAAGGTGCTGAGGAGGTATGGAATAAAAAGTCTTAATCGCACCAAGTTGGGATTGAAACAGGGCGCGAACATGCTCGGCGTCGAAGTGACGATTAATGTCTTAATCGCACCAAGTTGGGATTGAAACTAACGGACACTGTCAATGCCATAGTGCATAATGATGGCGTCTTAATCGCACCAAGTTGGGATTGAAACTTCAATACTTTACAGCATATCTCGCATCACGTCATACGTCTTAATCGCACCAAGTTGGGATTGAAACTGGTTGATGGCGAGGGCTTCCACGGCCAGCGCAGCAGGGTCTTAATCGCACCAAGTTGGGATTGAAACGGTTGATGTGATTCATGGAGGCACACAAAATGAGCAAGGTCTTAATCGCACCAAGTTGGGATTGAAACGAATGATCGGTGCTGGGATAGGGGCGGGCGTCGGAGTCTTAATCGCACCAAGTTGGGATTGAAACTTCCAATTGCGACATCGCGGGCGACCAAGTTTCCGCGTCTTAATCGCACCAAGTTGGGATTGAAACGTAAGGATATCATCGCTGATGTCTGCGCCCATTTGCTTGAAGTCTTAATCGCACCAAGTTGGGATTGAAACGCAGCTTTTTCAATATCGACGGAATGATCTCATATGCCGTCTTAATCGCACCAAGTTGGGATTGAAACGAAACTCAGCGCTCAACAGAACATGGACGTCGGGCGGGTCTTAATCGCACCAAGTTGGGATTGAAACTTCGATTCTGATCAGGCTTGCCGAAGCAGGTTGGGAAATGTGTCTTAATCGCACCAAGTTGGGATTGAAACGAAACTCAGCGCTCAACAGAACATGGACGTCGGGCGGGTCTTAATCGCACCAAGTTGGGATTGAAACGCACTTCATGGCCATAGATTCTTAAATTCCGATATGGCATGTCTTAATCGCACCAAGTTGGGATTGAAACAATGAACCTTTCATTTTTCACCTCCTTTAAAAGGAAAGTCTTAATCGCACCAAGTTGGGATTGAAACCGCAGTCCCACCTATCCATCCTGAGGATGTCCTTGACGTCTTAATCGCACCAAGTTGGGATTGAAACTGGTATTCCAATGTCACGTTTGCCAACTTTATGAGTCTTAATCGCACCAAGTTGGGATTGAAACCTGAACCAGGACGCTTCAGAAGGCAAAACCGCTAACTGTCTTAATCGCACCAAGTTGGGATTGAAACCAATTTGATACTCTCGTGTCCATAAATAGACACCAAAACCGTCTTAATCGCACCAAGTTGGGATTGAAACAGACTTCTTCTAACGGCATCGTTTCCGAAGTCGATGCCGCCAGTCTTAATCGCACCAAGTTGGGATTGAAACCTATATCTGGACCGAAAGCCTCGACAGATCCCATGGCGTCTTAATCGCACCAAGTTGGGATTGAAACCGTTTAAGAGCGAGTGGCGAGTAGCGAGTAGTGTTAGGACTTATCCGAAAGCCCAACAATTGGCTCGAATGCCAGCGCGGAGCTTTGGTTTTGGATGGGCTCTGAATTCCCCAGAGGACGCCTACCGGCTGAGAGATCGCCCGCCTCAACAAACTTTTCCGGGTCGGAGCTTAAGAAACACTCGACAGGACGAGCCACCGGTAGGGGCGTTTATCAATCGCTCCAAACCGCACTCACCAACTCCAAACAACGTCTCAATAGCGGCAATTCATGAATTGCCCCTACCAGTTCCCCACCCCTGTTGCAAGCTGTACACATTAGCGCGACGCCCTCGACGACGTCCGTTAAACGTCGGAGGGGCACGCTTGTCGTGCCCGCCAAAACGGAGACGAAATCGATAATCCGTCCTCGAGGAAACGGACCTGACAAGCAGGTCCCTCCATACCCGCCAACACGAAGGCCAGATTGATAATCCAGCCTGGGAAGACACGGACCTGACAAGCAGGTCCCTCCATACGCGCGGGGCAATTGATGAATCGCTCAAAACGCGTTCATCAAGACCAAACAACGTCTCGGTAAGGGCAATTCATGAATTACCCCTACCCGGCCAATTCGACGCTTCATCCACTCCGCGAGCGATCCGCCAATTGCCCCGACCGAAATGCCCTTCCCGCACTCTGGCAAACGGCCGGTGACCGCACCGACGCGGTCCGCCCGGGGAAAAAGCTCGCCGGAGAAGACCTCAGCAATGCCGTGCGGAATGCCAAGAAACCTGACTGGCGATTGGCGAGTGAACCTACCGGGCAAGGTTTTCCAGCAAATCGACGTGGTTGCCGCCCTGGTTGGCGTTGTCTTTCCGCGGACGCCAGAGCTTGGAGATGATGTCCCAGTCGCCGTCGCCGTCAATGTCGGCTGCCACAGCTTCATGACCGCCCAGGTTGGCATCGAGAATGACGTGTTCCTTCCACTGCCTTCCCTTTCCGTCAACATTTTCCCAAATGAACCAGCGCGGCGGGCGATCGCCGGGAATTCCCTCCATCTCGCAACTGAAGACGTCGGGATCGCCGTCCAAATCGAAATCTGCCACCGCCAGTGAGTGATAGGCCCCGCGGACCGCCGCATCACCAGCCGGAAAAGCGTGAACCACCCAGGCACCGCCGCGGCCATCGGTGTTCTCGATCCAGCCTATTCGACCGCCCCGGATTTCATTTTCAGTCATCACCAGGTCGTGATCTCCATCGCGATCCACGTCCAGGACCACGCAACGGGTGGCCAGCGGAAACGGCTTGTTGGGATTTCCGAAGGGAATATTCTCGTGTGGGATCCAGCGGAGTCCCTTGCCATCGGCATTCTCAAACCAAATATTCGACCGCACCACGTCGAGATCGCCATCCCCGTCGATGTCGCCCACGGCCAAGCCCGCGTGGACGGAGGGGCCGAGATCATGGCGGACCCAGGGCTGTGTGGGGTTGTCGGGAATTTCGTACCAGCGGACATTATTGCGGTCCGACATGGTCAGCACGTCGGCGCGACCATCACCGTTGATGTCAGCGATGACCACATCGTGGACACTGGACAACTGAGGATCGAAGATAATGCGTTCGAAAGGCTGTTCGGCAGGCCGGTGCGGATTTCGGTACCACGCTCCGCCCGTCACAAAGTCGGTCCAACCATCCTTATCCACATCCAGCACCGCGCCGCCGACATCGGAGGGAGAATCTTCCCCGAGTGCGTGACGTTCCCATTGGGTCAGCGCGATCTGTCGATACCACAGGATGGTGCCCCGGCTTTTGCCCGTGATGAAATCGAGTCGGCCGTCCCGGTCGAGGTCGGCCATGGCTGTTTGTCCCCAGGAATCACCGGGTAACTGGCGGTCGATGAAATGGTGGCGGAAGCGCATCTCGCCGGAGTGGGCAAGCGAGCAAGGACAAACCGCGACCAGCCATCCCATCATCAGGATACGGATTTGGTTCATGGCGTGGGCCCTTTCCCCTTGCTTTGCGACACCGACACCAATCCTGCCTGGTTAAGGTAGCTGGTCGCATGCCGCGGGGCAAGCAGAGGGATCGATCGCCACTCACCACAAACGCTGGACGTTGGTTCCCAGTCGGCGGATGAGCTTTCTCATTTCCAATACGCTGATGATGGCCAGCACCTGCGAGGCCGCCAGACCGGTCATTGCGATCACTTCATCGATGGGGGTGGGATCGCTGCGGATAGTCTGGAGGACCTGCTGCTCCAGCGGAGTGAGCTTGAGTTCGGCAGGCTGACGGATGGTGGTGCCATCAGAGCGAGCCACGGGCCGCGCCAGCGGTCCCAGTTCTTCCAGGACGTCCTCCGGGGATTCCACCCATTTTGCACCATCTCGCAGAAGCCGGTTGCATCCCCGGGAATTCGGCGCGTCGGCGCGACCGGGAACGGCGAAGACCTCGCGGTTCTGCTCTACCGCGTGACGCGCCGTGATCAGCGCGCCGCTGGATTCGCCGGCTTCCACAATGACCACGCCCAATGCCATGCCACTGATGATCCTGTTGCGCTGGGGGAACATCCCGCCGTGAGGCGGCGCGTGAGGAGGGGCTTCGCTAAGCAAGGCCCCGTGCTGCAAGATTTCTTCCGCGAGGGCTGCGTGCTCCGGCGGGTAAATGCGTGCCACTCCACTTCCCAGGACGGCGATGGTACGCCCGCCTGCCATCAGAGCGCCTCGATGGGCGGCGGCATCGATGCCTCGCGCCAGGCCACTGATGATCGTGACACCCGCCCGGGCCAAACCCGCGGCCAACCGCTCTGCCATGGCCAGACCGTAGGTGGAAGCGTGGCGTGTTCCCACGATGGCCACGGCCAGCTCGTCTTCGGACTTCAGTTCGCCACGGGCAAAGAGAGCCAGGGGAGGGTCTGGAATCTCCTTAAGTAATCGCGGATAACGGATGTGTTCCGGCCAGAGAATGTCGATTCCTGCTTTAAAGCAGGTTTCGATGAGCTCTTCCGTTTCCGCAACGGCTGGAGGATTGCGGAGCCTGGCAGCCAGACGGCGTCCCACCCCCGGAGTTTCCAGAAGGGCGTTTTCGCTCGCGGAGAAGACCTCTTCCGGCGAGCCAAAGCGATTGATGAGCAATTGATACAGCCGGGGACCGACACCCTCGATCAGGCTGAGTCTCAGGTGGGCCACCAGTCGGGCATGATAGGCATCATCCATTAACCGACGGCGTTCCAGATCGCGTGAACTGAGAGGAATGACGATTCTTTCCCGTATGACATCAGCGGCCAGCTTGCCACTGGCGTTTCATTTTTACCGGGAAAGACCGAGCTGTGGTAGATGGACGAACGGCAGGCGACTCCGTCGGTTCACTGATCGTATGGATAGAACGGCTCAATAAAGGATGCCCGACACCTGACGGAAGAGGACCCAGTTTCGCGTCCGGCGAACCTCAACCGGTCGCACGAACGCTCCCCGGGGGCCAAATGGTTCGTGAGGAACCCGGAAATAGGTGCGAATGAAATACTCTTCGGCCTCTGAATTCGGGCACTCGCTGACCGACACCAGCATCCAATCCACCTGCTCGTGCTCCATCACAGGGTCCGGCAGATACGTTCCAGCGCGCTGCATCCTCTGGCTCCTTTCCTTCTCCTGACCACCCGAATTCCTGTAATGGCTCGGTTCTGGCAGAATGAAGAGCGATCTGCATGCCAAACGATTATGAGCATGTCGGATAGGAGGAAAGTGAGCCAAAAGGCCCATGGCTCGTCGGGTGTGAAGAGAATTCAGAAAGCCATCCTGTGCTCATCGGGCAACACGTCACGTTGTCCGATCGCAACACGCTCTGATGCACCGGAAGGAGAACAGAGAGCCGAGGAAGTCATCTGCCCAGCGCAACCAGGATGGCGGCCAAAACCAAAAACGGGTTCCTCGACCTCGCGGGGGAGACCGGCGACCGGTCCCGCCGAACAGTGGTGGGAATCGATTCCGCCGGTGGGACGCGATGATTCTTCTCAAAGCTCAAAGAATTGATCGGAGTTTCTCACTTCGCTTGATGGGCCGATGGAGTGGGTGCCGGCGCTGCCGGGGTTTCCGAGGAATTGTCGAGAGGCATCTCTGGCTGGGGCAAATACCCGTGCCGCCGGTAATAAATGCGGCGTACGGTATTCCCGTAAAAGTGTCCAAAGCGGTTGGGACGTTCCAGAAGCGGCAAGGACCGAATCGCCTCGCGATACTCTCGCCGGCTGCTCGCCGAAGCATCGCGATCAAGCCCCAGGGTCCAACCACACGCCAGCACCATGGCCGCGATCAAAATCCAGCGACGCATGAATCGGTCCTCCTGTGTTGGGAAATCCGAGTTGCCTCCGAAAACTCAAATCACCAATGAGGGCGCACAAACACTCCGGAAATCGTGACTGGAAACGGCGCGCGCCTCGTGACTGTCGCCGACCCTGCTGCCTGAGCTCGGCCTGCTATTCCCACTTGCCACACATCCTGTAAAGGGATGAACGACCTATCCGGAAAGCCGCACGTGGGGATTTCACAGGCCACGCCATGTTTGGGGTAAAAACAGCGAATCGAATCCCGCGTTTGCCCGAACGGCATGCCTTTTCAAATATTGTTTTTCGGCACGCGGGTGCCATCGATTAATACGTGGTGGGAAACCATCGAGTTTACCGAATGGAGTGATTTTGCCCAGGTGGGTTGGCAGAGCAGATTGATACTCGGTTCCAGCATTGGAAGAGAAGTGCAACCGCGATGTACCGTCGCTGGCAGTCTGCAAGCGCGCAGGTAGCACGTTGGCGCGATCATTACCCTATCACCACCGCACTTTGACGGCCAGAACGTCGCGTTGACGAAGCCGCTCAGCCTTCTGGCCGTTTAAATTACCCGCGATGGCATTCCGTCATCACGGCGAGTTATTGTTGGAGGAATTCGGGGCCGGCGGTGGGCTGCTCAATTGGGTGAGCACCTGAAGGATGCTGTTGAGATGCGCCATCCGCGGGCCGAACCGATCGACAAATTCGGTAAACATGAACTCGCCGTCAAGAAGGGCGTCAAAGTTCTCGTTAACTTCTTTAGTGAGTTGGTGAAGAAATTCCGTTTGGACACGGGCGAGGGCTTCGGCGGCCTCGCGGCATTTTCGGGCAAGATGCGGATTGGCTTGGCGCCATTGCCCGAGTTCAATCGCTCGTTGTCGCTGTGTATTCTGCACGTGGTTGACGAGGTCTTCGAGCAACTTGGTTTGCCGCTGCTCGATGGCCAGCAACTGACGCAGGAGCATGGCCACTTCGGCAAGGCTCCCCGCGGGAGGAGGTGCAGGTGGGGGAGTCGCCTGGGAGACATCGATTTGGGTAAAAAGTGGCGGCCGCATGGGTCGGTTCTCGCTCATGGTCGCTATACCTCCTTCATTTAACAGATCAGTATAACCAGAACCGACCGGAAAAGTCGAGTGTCAGGCGCGGGACTTGAGAAAAAGTTTTTCTCCTCCCCTTGAAAAAAGATTCCCGCGCCCGTAAATCCCGCAAACTCTCTGTCTCAAGAACATCCGACGGAAGCGTAAAGTTCCGCGCCAGCCATAACCGATGACCATGACGCGTGCGGGAGATTTGCCGGTTCTCCCGTCTGAACTGGCTCAGCAAAGAGTTGGCAAACCCCGAGTTGGCAGCAGCGAGGGCTTATGAAGCAGCATGATAATGTGGGGACCAGGTCGTCCCTGCGGCTAGGCTTTTTCACCGCACTCCCACTCGCGGACGGAGGATACGTAGGGGGATACCTGATCCTCAATGGGGTAGGGCGCCCTGTTGAATTCCACTGCACGACTCCTGTCCGACCCACCCGAGCACAGGAAATCCTTTATGGCCCCACCCTCAAGCCGTATCTTCTCGGTGAACAGATGGCGCCGGCCCTGATCGCCAAGGCCAAATCGGCAGCGGAAATCATTTTTGTCTCCGAGTGGGAGGCCCTGACTCTCTCTCAGGTCGTGGACGAGCCGGTAGCGCTCGTGGTGTCGCCCGAAACGAGCGCGGCAGTCGAGCATGAATCGGCGGCGAGTGGTGAATCTACACGTTGTGTTTACTCGCCCATTGGTGCCAGGGCCGCGGGCACAGCCCTGCTTGAATGCGGGGTCCTTCCCGCCTGCCAAACTCTGCAGATCGGGCGAAACACACTCCTTGTTCCTGAATCGTCGGTCGAGGGAATAACCCGGGTCCAGGAATATCTTTCCCCGTGGGCTGGGGCGTTCGACCTACTGGAGCCATTTGGAAGGATTCGCGCGGCCCTCGAGGAAGCCCTTCGACGGGGGTGATCCGCGATGCTCTTCCGCATTCTCTGGCGACGCCGAAAGGAGTCCGAACGTCCACACACTGCGGTGGCCAACGGAGAGAAGTCCCCAAATTCGATGGCGCCATTCACGCTTCACACAGATAGCCCTTTGGCGATGCCGGCTGCAGAATCCTCACCTTTGGACACATACCAACCATTCACACTGAGCTTCCGGATCGATCCGTATGTGACCGGCTGGAATCGCGGACTGGAACGCGGGCTGCCCGTGGAAACGCAAACATGGGAACTGGCCGGCCCAGCTTTCCGAGTTCTCTCCCTCAATCCAGGGGTTAACAAAATCGAGATCAAAAGCTTTTTCTTTCTTTCTCACGACGATGCTCCAAGCCCAGAAGGTCTGCTGCCAAATGGAAGCGAGCCATCCGGCCAAAGAGTAACCGGCGCAGACGACCCGGTGGGTGCCCCCTTCTCTGGGAAGCAGTGCGTGACGGGTCATGGCATTCGGCCGCAATGTGGTGTCAAATGTGATGCGGCGGTCCTTCTTGAGCGATTGGCGGCCGGTGCCGGACACCGCATCTGCCCGCCTGAAGATGTCATCAAGCTGGAAGACAGACTCCAGTATTTACTGCAGCCACCCCTGGAGTTCATTCTTGCGGAACGCCAGCTTGAATTTCCCCACCCGCCGTTCCCCTACCAGTTGGAAGGAGTCGCGTTTTTATTTCCCCGTCATGCGGCCATTTTGGCGGATGAGATGGGCCTGGGTAAAACAATGCAGGCCATCACGGCCATCCGCTTACTGCTTCGGTGTGGCGAAGTGCGGCGGGTATTGCTGATCTGTCCGAAACCTCTTGTGAGCAACTGGCGTCGGGAGTTCGAGCTTTGGGCTCCTGAAATACCAGTCATGGTGATTGAAGGTGAACCGCAGCGTCGCCGCTGGCAGTGGGAGTTGACCACCGTCCCGGTGAAGATCGCCAATTACGAACTGTTACCTCGTGATCAGGAATTCTTCACGGCAAAGGATGAAACCGGCGAGCCAAGGGTGAGCTTTGACCTGGTGGTCCTCGACGAGTCCCAACGGATTAAGAATCGTGCCGGAGCCACCAGCCAGGCAGTTCGCGCCATCTCCCGCAAACGGAGTTGGGCCCTGACGGGCACCCCAGTGGAAAACAGCACCGACGATTTGGTGGGGATTTTCGAATTTCTTTCCCCCGGATTTCTCACTCCGGATATGAAACCCCATCGCCTGGGGACAACCATCGCCGATTTCGTACTACGGCGAACAAAGGACGAGGTGCTGACGGACCTGCCGCCCAAGCTGTTCCGCGATGCCGAGATCGAACTGACTCCCGAGCAGTGGAAAACCTACGAGATGGCGGAAAAGGAAGGCGTCCTGCGGCTGTCCGAACTGGGTGCGGAAATCACCATTCAGCACGTCTTCGAGCTTGTCATCCGCCTGAAGCAAATCTGCAATTTCGATCCCGTCACCGGTGCAAGCGCGAAGATGGAGCGACTCGAAGCTGACCTGGAAGAAATCGCCGACAGCGGCCGAAAGGCCATCATCTTCAGCCAGTGGGTGGGGACGCTGGAAGAAATTGGACGACGCCTGCCCCAGTATCGGCCCCTTTATTTCCATGGTCGCATTCCTCCGCGCCAGCGGGAGGAAGTCATCCGCCGCTTTCGCGAGGATCCTCAGCACCGAATTCTCTTGATGAGTTACGGAGCCGGGAGCGTGGGACTCAATTTGCAGTTCGTCAACTACGTGTTCCTATTCGATCGCTGGTGGAACCCCGCGGTTGAGGACCAGGCGATCAATCGGGCGCACCGTATCGGGGCAGCAGGGCCAGTTATTGTGACCAGATTTTTGGCTGTGGACACCATCGAACAGCGGATCAATACCATCCTTGAACAAAAACGGGCGCTGTTTGAAACCATTTTTTCCGCCACCACGCCCAAAAAACTGGCGCTCACCCAGGAAGAGATTTTCTCGCTCTTCAACTTGCACATTCCAGGGACGGCGGAAGCAGCCTGAAATCTCTTTTTCAGGGGTATTGCCGCCCGCCATCGTGGGGACATCCCCCGGCTGCGGAAAAATTTGCTGCGTCGTGCGTGCGCTGGGGGCAGATCGAGCTATTCCAGTAGATGGAGAGCAACAACTGCTGCGGGGCGACGGCCACGCAAAAAGGTACGTCGATTTGACCGGTCTGGGGGAGGCGAATCGAACGGGCGCTGGCCGTCCCCCGAGCAGTTTGTTTGCCCTGTTGACATCGATACGAAGCACGCACAACCCCCGCTTCCCGTTTTGAAAGAGTGGGCGAGGCGTCTTTTCCCTCCGGTTCGCCCACTCTTTCTCTTTCTTGTTCGCGCAGTTTATCTGCTTCGAGAAATGCGGCGGTGGAGGAGACAAGAAAAAGGGGAATTTTTCGGGTCAGTTGGACACGGAAAAGCGATGCATGAATTCCACCTACCGAAATCCGAGGCACCGAAATATGCGTCATATCACGTAGCGGCGAACTCTCCGCAGACGGCGCGAACGGTCCATTCGAGGAGCATCAAACGGCCGCCTCACCCAATGACTTGCCATAGCGTGCCAGCATCCTGCGCCGTGATGACCCGCGCCCCGCGCTTGAGTGGCGATATCATCGGCGGGGGATGGTCCGTCAAACAGATGACGTCGGCGTTTTGAATAAGAGTTGCTGGCGGATTGGCTCGAGGTGCCACGATAAGTACCCGGCATTCTGCCCGCGAGTGAAACCTCTTCTGCACCCCGTACACCACGATTTCAACCTCCGGTCTGGGGTGTGTGGGACTTCGTTCTCGCCCGATCAGGGTCAGCAATACATTTTTCAATGCCCCAGGAAGTCGCTCACACTCATCGGGTTGCCCGTTGACGACGATATCCAGGTCAAGAATATCTCGTTTAGCCAGGCCATTGCGACATCGTGTCAGCCGACCTGCTCGATGAAAATACTCGATATTCACCCCGTGACGGATTTTGTCGGGGGCGGTTGCCACTCGGGGATGCCAGAGATGATACGTCCAGGTGCGATTTCTCAGGGAAACAACGCGCACCCCTACCCTGTGAAGTCGAAGGCCCAAATCATCATCTTCGCAACCCCAACCACGGTAATTCTCGTCAAACCCATTAATTCGCTCAAAATCCTCTCGCCAGAGGGCAAGATTTCCGCTGAGAACCCTCGGCTTGGTCGGGTGGCGGAGGACGTGATATAAAACCGCCTTCAGGTGCGCCCTGCGCAGCCGCGAGATCTCTCGCCTTGGTGCCCACTGGGTGAAGACCCCGGATTGGACGGCCTGCTCCGTAAACGCCTGCGTCACCTGTTGATCCAGGCGGAGGCAGTCCGTGGTCATCGCCCGGCCAGGGTGACGCGCTCGCATGTGCACCGCCAAATGATCCGGTGGAACGACGCAATCGCCATCCAGAAACAGCACGTACGGTGCCGCCGATGCCGCGAATCCTTCATTTCTGGCCCTGGCGGGACAGAATCCGTCATGGGGATGAGTCACAAACTTGACGGTCAGCCCGGTTTCCTGGCGAAATTGCTCCACAATTCGGGGCGTTTCGTCCTGGGAGCCATCGTCGGCCACCACGATTTCGAACGGTGGCGGGTCCTTTTGAACCGCCAGAGATAAAAGTACCCGACGAAGATGCCACGGTCGCTCGAACGTCGTTACGACCACGGCCAGTTCAGGTTTACTCATGGGTTCCGTCCCAAGCTGCTCGTGTCTCAGACGTGACAGGGAAAATTCGCGTTCGCGTCTTTTTCAGGCCGGTAGTGGATTGTCCCCGATTACGCCATTATGGGCTGACTGGATGAACCGAACAATTTCAATTCAGGCTGACTCATCCCACCTCTTTCTATTTGCAGCTATGACAGGCCGAAGGCTCACTTATTGTAGGGGCAGTTTATGAATTGGCCCCATGTTTAAACAGAAACCGCGGAAAGCACGGGGAAGCCGGTCCGCGCGAGGAATTGTCCAACGACGCAATGCGGACCTGATAGGCAGGTCCCTCCGGGATGGATTTTACCCTTCATGACCTCGTCGAGGTCTGGGCTTCTTTCCCGCGGGAGAGACACAATTTTGAAATGGGTGAGCGATTTAGGCTACCAGCGGAGCTGCGCACGGCGACACGCTTGTCGCGCCGCGCGACAGGCTTTGAGTAAAAAACCCTGATTCCCGCCCAGTTGGTTGCCTTCAAGATCACAGGCCCAGGCTTTAACTCGTGAATGGTGCATCACTTCCACTGGGCAGGTTTTTGTCGTGCGGGGTAGTTGAGGGAATGGCACGTGCCCTGCGATCACCAGCTTCCCCGCGAAAAACCCCAACAAAAAAGTCGCGCTTGACGATTGTCGCATCCGGGTACTACAATACCGCAGGATAATGAGATTGAGTCTCAGAACGACTATGGACAGCGAAGAGACATTCTTTAGACCTGGAGGATCGTGAACATGCATACTCCTGCAAAGCGTCTCGGCATCCGGCGTTTACCCTCGTTGAGCTTTTGGTTGTTATTGCGATCGTGGCCATCCTGGTGAGTCTGCTCCTTCCGGCAACCCAGATGGCTCGCGAAGCTGCACGCAGCGCCCAATGTCGCAGTCACCTCCGTCAAATTGGCATTGCCGTCCACCATTATGCCAACCTCCACGACGGGGTGATGCCATTCCACGTTGGCGAAGGGGACCTCACGGATCCGAGCCAGTCGGCCGTTGAAGCACTGCTCCCGTTCTGTGAAAACAATCGAGCGATTTTCGCCTGCCCTGGCGATGTGGGTACCAGGGAAGATTCCACCCCGTTCTCGAAGTCACTGGGCACAAGTTACAAGCTGGAAGGCCGCGCGTTCAGCCAGCGGTTCCTCCCCGAGCGGATCGTGATGGAATACGACAAAAAGACCGGCACCTGGAAACCCAAGAAGAAAGAGTCCAAGCCGTGGTTTGTTCGCCGTTTGGAGGACCACATTCAGGGTTATGACACCAAGAAGGCGGCCGAGGGTAAGGAACTCAAACCGGAGGACCGGGTCCAGTCTCATCAAATCCAACTGGCACGCGATCTCTTTGAACCCTGGAAAGCCGGGGAAATCAAGTCTTTTCCGCTCCGAGGCGTATTTACCGTCCAGCCGTTTCACGCAGGACACATGAACGTGCTCTTCGTGGACGGACATGTGGTCACGGTGGGCAGCAAAACTGAGTGGGAACTGCTTCGCGGAAAAGATCCTAACGCCAAGGACGACGACTGAGTGACCATTTGAAAGTGGTCTGCCGTGACCAAGCCCGGCGGCGGGCTGCCCGCCTGGTCTGCTGAGGCGTTGACGGCGACGTCAAGATCATTCCTCAAATGCGAACCATCGATCCGTGAGAGAAAGGAAAACCATGTTTCCCTTCATTCGCACACTTTCACGACCGCTCCGCCAGTTTCATCGGTGGATTGGACTAGCCCTGATGGTCCCTCTGTTGGCTGTGGCCATCACCGGAGTTCTTCTAGTCCATCCGAAATGGTACGAAGCGCCTAAGATGGAAGACCTCCCACCGACGCCACCTCCGACCCAAGCAACGGCTCGAGTGATTGTGACCGCCCTCGATCATGCGGACCGGCTGAACGGTTTCCGAATCAAGCAGATCGACGTCCGCTTTCATCCGACCTTGGGCTGGTTCGTGGCTGTCAAGGGCGTGGAAAGCTCTCCGCCTCGGGAGCGCCAATACGTCCATCCGATTGCTGCTGAGTCGTTCCAGACACCCGGCAAGTCTGCGCAGCGAGCGGTGCTCTCGGAACCTCCTCCCAAACCGGGCTTGAAAAAATTCTTCAAAGACCTGCACACAGGTGAAATTTTCGGCAAGGAGTGGGCGTGGATCTGGGCGGACCTTGTGGGTGTTTCTTTAGCGTTCCTTGCTTGTTCCGGGCTGATCATTTACCTACCGGTCTTCTGGGCCAAGCGCAAGCGGAAGCCCACATTCGTGTCACCCCGCGAGGTCCAGCCAACCAATTCCAGCAGGTCGAATGAACAACGGGAAAACGTGCCATGCGCGCCTTAGGTTGGATAGCCACAGCCATTCTCTTGATACTGTCAGCGTGGACGCTCTGGCCAAGGCGGCCTGATGTCGAACTACCCGGTGAGGTGATTCGGCAAACTGTCGAGAAGATCCGCCAAACGCCCCATCAGTACTGGCCGGAGGAGCTGGCCAAACTGGAGGATGGACTACCGACACCGGCGGTTCAGGTGCTTCTGGCGCAGGGCATACCCGGGGAGGCGGCACTCGTGCTGGCTGTGCCCACGGATAGCTCGGAGGAAGATCAACCCACGCATTGGCGAGTTCCGTGGGTGAAGCTCAGCCGCCTGCTTGCAGAGGGCTTAACCCAGCCGACTCGGGTGTCCGAATCCCATCGCGGTGTTCACTATGTGCATCATGTCTTTCCGGTGGACACTGAGCAACAGCACTATCTCGTGGTGACACTCCTGCCCCCCTCGACCGGCCAACGGTGGTGGGGCTGGCTCAGTCTCCTCATCGCTATGGCTATTGGTGTGATGCTCTTTTTCGTTCGCGAAAACTGACACGCCGGCACGCGAACGTCTCGCGATCGGCCTGGTTGCGTCGGTTCTTACGCATTCACAGCCGATTCAACCCTCGGCGATTAACTCATTTCTACCGCGGTTTAATCACCGGGACCGGTGCACGCCGAGAACGTTTCGTGTGACGGCTATGTCATCGCTTCGGGAGTTCGATGCGGACGCCGAGCACATCGAGGAATCGTGCCAGCCAGACGGGATGGGCCGGCCAGGCAGGGGCGGTCACGAGGTTCCCGTCCACGTAGGCCTGGTCGAGATCGACCTGCACATATGTGGCTCCGGCATTGACGATATCCGGGGCAACGGCCGGGTAGCAGGTGCAGATTTTGCCCTTCAGCACGCCAGCCGCCGTGAGGAGTTGCGGTCCGTGACAAATCGCGGCGATTGGTTTGCCTGCCTCGGCAAAATGGCGGATGATTTCGATGACGCGCTTGTTCAAACGGAGGTATTCCGGGGCACGGCCGCCGGGGATGCAGAGGGCGTCGTACTCTTCCGGCCGGACTTTATCGAAATCCGCGTTGAGCGTGAAATTATGGCCCCGGAGTTCGCAATAGGTCTGGGCACCGTCGAAGTCGTGCACGGCAGTACGGACCTGCTCCCCCGCCGCCTTACCGGGACAGACGGCGTGCACCGTCAGCCCCACCATCTGGAGCGCCTGAAACGGCACCATGACCTCATAATCTTCCACATAGTCACCAACCAGCATCAGGATTTTCATGGGAACAACCTCCGTAACAGCATCCTCTTATAACGCGGCTTTTTTCGATCAATCCTCGATATCAGAAAGCCTATGGTCAGAAATCGAGGGCAACAGAAGCATTCTCCTGTGGTTCAGTTGGAAACACCGAGCCAACATCATTATCCCTCGGTACGTCAGCCGACACTCCCAGTATTCCAGTTCAGCAATGATCGGCACGCTTAACATACTGCTCCAGGAGACGCGGATCATCGATTGTCCGCGCTGGTCACTCTTTAGTGCCCATTATCGCGGAGGACCGGAACGAAACAAGGCTTGCTTTAGGCTGATATATTTGCACTTTTGGGGATGCGGACGTCCACACCGATTCGCGTGGAGGCGAGATTCTATCGGGAGGAACCGCTGGGCAGGTTCGCTTTGCAACGTTAGGCCATGCATTGCGTTTCGGCGGGCACGACAAGCGTACCCCCTCCTTATGATTTTTCCCAGGGACCTGCTTATCGAGCTTCCATTCCGGAGTTTGGGCAATCCACCCCACCGACCGGGGTCCAAATGCTCGGATAATCGCTCGGGGGATTCCTGAATCGCATGTGCCACGATGTCCGTGTGGGTGTTTCCCAGGTGGGACGTCCATCGATTATCACCAAACGCGATTGTGATTGGAGCAATTCATGAATTGTCCGTACCGACGATCCTCATGAAGTGCCCTGGCCGAATCCTCCAACCGACCCCTCATAAATTGCCCCCACCGATTGTCTATCAAAAAGTTGTGCCACAATCCATCGAGTCTTTGGCATGTTACAGATCTTTAGAACAAGTGCGGATGGATCAGGCACCGGGGGTGTTGCAGTCGTCAGCAAAATGGCCCAAAATACCAGCATTACTTCGCCATCCGACTGGGCAATGGCACGGCAGGTTGGATCGTCACGGTGTCTTGTGTCGGCAGTTTGTTAAGGTAAGGAGTGAATCATGGCGCGACCAGTCACGGTGTTCACGGGCCAGTGGGCTGATCTTCCCCTGGAAACTCTTCTCCAGAAGGTCAAGGAGTTTGGGTACGACGGCGTGGAACTAGCATGTTGGGGTGATCATTTTGAAGTCCGCAAGGCACTCGAGGACGACGAGTACTGCGCCAAAAAACGCGAGTTGCTGGCCAAGTACGGCATGCAGGTTTACGCGATCAGCAATCACCTTGTGGGGCAGGCCGTTCTGGACAATATCGATCTGCGGCACAAAGCCATTCTGCCCGACTATGTCTGGGGAGATGGTGATCCCGCCGGGGTCAATCAGCGCGCTGCCGACGAATTGAAGGACACCGCTCGGGCAGCGCAAAAGTTCGGCGTGAGCATCGTGAATGGCTTCACGGGTTCCAGCATCTGGCATCTTCTGTATTCGTTCCCGCCTGTCCCGCCGGACATGATTGAGGAAGGGTATCGGCTGCTTGCGGAGCGGTTCATTCCCATTCTGGATGTTTTCGAGGAGTGCGGCGTCAAATTCGCGCTGGAAGTTCATCCCACCGAAATTGCGTTTGACCTGTACACCGCGGAGCGAACGCTGGAGGCCCTCAAGGGACATCCCGCGTTCGGTTTCAATTTTGACCCCAGCCACCTCATCTGGCAGGGCGTGGATCCGGCACAGTTCATTCGCTACTTCCCCGACCGGATCTTCCATGTCCACATGAAAGACGCGATCGTCAAGCGTGACGGAAAAGGCGGTATTTTGGGAAGTCACCTCAATTTTGGCGACCCGCGTCGGGCCTGGGATTTCCGCTCGCTGGGACATGGAAGCGTGGACTTTGAAGAGATTATTCGGGCTCTCAACGATATCGGTTATCAGGGGCCGCTGTCAGTGGAGTGGGAAGACAGCGGTATGGATCGAGAATTCGGTGCGAAGGAGGCCTGTGAGTTCGTCCGCCGGATCGACTTCCCGCCGAGCAAGGTGGCCTTCGACGCCGCCTTTGACAAGGCCGAGCAGACCAAAAAGGGCTGAACCGTACCATTAAGCTCGGATAATCGCTCGATTGTCCGACGGGTCCTCGGGTGAGTCGGATGCGTCAGGAAACGGTATCGCGATCGACACGGTTTCTGGACCGTGTCGATTTTTTTCGCCGAAGGCAGTCTATTTCAGGGAAGACGACAAAGAGAACGGTAAAAACGTGTTCGCGATGATTCTCTACTGTATTCGACACGGAGAAAGCACCTACAACGCGGAAGGTCGCGTCCAGGGACAGTCTGATGTACCGCTCTCTGATCTAGGGCGACGACAGGGCCAAGCCGTGGCCGAAGCACTGGCGGAAGTGGGGTTGGAAGTCATTTTCAGCAGTCCCCTTCGCCGTGCTTATGAGACAGCGGAGATTGTGGCCCGGCGAACAGGCGCTCCGATTCGCACCGATCCCCGTCTGAAAGAGATCAACGCCGGTATTTTCCAGGACCGGCTACGCAGCGAACTGCTCGCACAGTTCCCTGAAGACTACCGTCGCTGGACTTCCGGTGATCCGGACTTCGTGATCCCCGGCGGTGAATCGCGCCGCCAGCTTGCCGAACGGGGCGTTGCTGCCTTCCGCGATATCATCGCTTCGGGCTACGAGCGCGTGGCGGTGGTATCCCACGGGAGGTTGCTGGTGGTCACGTTAAAATCTCTCCTGGACTCTTCGGATGCGTCCAGGCTTCCAGCGGCACTTCAGAACGCGTCCATCACGACGGTGGAGGTGGACCCAACCAACGGCCGAATGCGGCTGATTACCGCCGACGATGTACGTCATCTGGAAGGTGTAGGACTGAGTGGAAGCGGCGACCTGTAACGCCACACCAATTGCCGAGGCAAGACCTACAAGATATGCCGTGCGATTCACGTCGCTGAGTTTAGGGCATACGTTACGGATCGCTCCCCAGTTTACAGGGGGCCCCGGACGAATTCATAATGGCCTAGCAGCCTGAAGACAAATAAGGTCCCGGCCCGAACCCACTACGGAAACCTGTGGTCATGTGGACGAGCGATTGTCGCGGGTGTGCCGTCCGAGTGATTACACGGTCAGAAATTGTGCCAGTTTTGACTGCGTGAGCGGCCGTCAAATCAGAGTTGAAACTCGACCAAGCGATGAGGGGAATGACGCCATGAAATCGCGAGTTGCTTTGGCCGTCGTTGCGTGGATCATGGCCGGCGCACTGAGTGCGAGTTGGGCCGAAACTCCCACATCCGACCAGTTGCCGAATGTCATTTTCATACTGGCCGACGACCTCGGATACGGCGATCTGGGATGCTACGGTCAACAGATCATCCAGACGCCGGAGCTGGATCGCATGGCTGCTGAGGGAATGCGTTTCACACAGTTTTATGCCGGCTCGACAGTCTGTGCCCCGTCGCGCTGTGTCCTGATGGTGGGCCAGCATACGGGACACTGTTCCGTTCGGGGAAATGCACCTGCCAACCAGCGGGCCAATCAGTCCCTCCGCGAGGAGGACATCACGATTACCCAGATCCTCAAAGGCCGGGGATACCAGACGGCACTCATCGGCAAGTGGGGACTGGGCGAAGGCGAGGAGCCGGGGCATCCCCTGCGCAAAGGCTTTGATTACTTTTTTGGCTATCTCAACCAGGGACACGCACACAACTACTACCCTGAGTTTTTGTGGAGAAACTGGGGTAAGGTCATGCTGCGCAACGAGGTTGTCGCCGTGAAAGCCGATTACGGCGCCGAGTTCACCCCCGGCTATGCGACCAAAAAAGTGGATTATTCACACGATCTCTTCACCGAGGATGCGTTGCGCTGGGTTGAGGAACACAAAGAAAAACCGTTCTTTCTCTATCTGGCGTACACGATTCCCCACGCTAACAACGAGGCAACGCGGGCAACAGGGAATGGGGCGGAAGTCCCTGACTTCGGCATTTATGCCGATCGTGACTGGCCCGATCAGGACAAGGGACAGGCGGCCATGATCACTCGCATGGACCGTGACGTCGGCCGTCTGTTGCGAAAACTCCGTGAGCTTGGGATTGCCGAGCGGACACTGGTGATGTTCTCGTCGGACAACGGGCCGCACAACGAGGCCGGCCATAACGTGCAGCGGTTCCGGCCGAGTGGTCCCCTGCGGGGGATGAAACGGGACCTGTATGAAGGCGGCATCCGGGTACCGTTCATTGCGTGGTGGCCGGGTAAGATATCTGCCGGAACGGTGTCCGATCACGTCGCGTATTTCGGCGACCTGATGGCCACTCTGTGTGAGCTTATCGGAGCCGACCTGCCGCCCGATCGGGACTCGATAAGCTTCTTACCCACGTTGCTGGGCAAGCCTTCGGAGCAGAAGCAGCATAAGTATCTGTACTGGGAGTTTTACGAAAGAGGCTCCGCCCAGGCGGTGCGCTTTGGAAACTGGAAGGCGATTCGCAAGCCGATGCTGACCGGCGAGATCGAGCTCTACAACCTAACTGACGATTTGGGCGAGACAAAAAACATCGCAGCGGAGCATCCCGATATTGTGGAAAAAGCACGGCAATTAATGGATGAGGCCCACAGGCCGGATCCCCGCTGGCAGGTCCCCGCCGCAAAGCGGGTTCCGCCGCGCAACGCCAGCACCCCTTGAGAATGCCCGACAACCCTATCGAAAATCGACAAAGCAGTCCGGTTGGCTAAAAGCAACTCGGTTTCGGGTTGACGCATGCTCTCCCTATCATCTGCTGGCGACAGTTTCCATCAGAACTGACGCTGAAAGGGGACATGATGCTCCACGAATGATCTCTGTGATCTGCCGGACTGTGTGCTTAGGTGTGCGGTCTTTCACACACCAAAGCCAGGCTTCATCGCTGGCACGGAGAAGTTTTGGCAAAAAATTATCATATTTCAGGGGAAAGTAAACGAGCGTAAGTCCATACCGCTGCCGACAGCCGTCGAAAAGGCGGCGGCACTCAAGCCAGGCGGGCAATGAAACCAGCCCCGTTCCTGCCGGCAAAAATGAAATCCGCTGGCCTTTCAGAATCGCCTCGTCGGAGAGCACTCCTCGGGGTAGGAGCCCGGCCAGCCCGGCGGCCAAGTTGACTCCCAGCCTTCTGGTGAGCGCGCTATTGCGCATGTCCCCATCAATCACCAGGACAGGTTCATCGCTTCTCTCGGCAACCTCGGCCGCCAATCCTAAAATGACTCCCGGATCGAGGGCTTCATCCATCAGGTGGACACTCACCCAGCCCGTCTTTTGAGCCTTCCAGCCCAGCGCCAGGACGAGCACGTCCACCACATCCTGAAGATGGTGACCGTAGTGCCGCTGAAAAATACGAAACTGGCCTGCAGATTCTTCCTCGCTTTGCGTTTCGGGCCGAGGCGTTTTCGCTGCCGTGGTCCGCGGATCGCTTCCCGATAGCGTGCCGAGGTGCGCCTCATCCCGTCGCCACACGCGGATCGTTTCGCTGGAGGTTTCCGCTGCCGGTTGCGGCGGAGCCGCTTTCAACCGGTTCCCTGCTGAAGAAGCGTGACCCGAGAACGGGATTGTGTACGGTGCCCCGTCCCGTTCCCTCTCCAGTTGTTCGAGGGCCTCAACAATCCTCGCCGTTGGCCTGTCACCGTGTCCCATAAAAACTCCAATGACGACGCAAATAACCGATTAACCGGTTACTGTGCATTGCGCAACTGACTGAACAGCGACTTGAAGCGGCGTCGCACATGCGGTGTGGTCATCTCGGTGCGGTCTCGCACCAACTCTTCTGCCTCCATCGGCGATAACGCCTTCGTATCCGGGCTTCCATCGGATCCTACGACACTGGGACTTTCAGACCGCTGTTCCCCCTTCGGTTCCACGGTGCTTGACATCAGCCGAAGGCTTCCGATCTCCTCGTGCTTTCCATCGGCCCCGCTACCTGGATGCGTCGGTTCGCCGAGTTCTTCCCGTCGGAGGCTCTCAGTCGGCGCGTCCTCACCGGGTGAATCGTGTAACTCGATCGAAGATGATGCGATCCCCGTAGCCGTCGGACAGCGAGGCTCTTGAGCTTCCGGTTTTTCCGCACGGCCAGGTGCCTCGTCAGCCTGTGCGACGTGGAGTTCGGGGCGGGAAGCGAGTTCTGTGATCTCGGCAGAATCAACAAGAGCAGCATCCATCTGTCGGATAGTGGAGGAGCCGCTTGACGGTTCCCATTCGGAATGCCCTGTCTGCCGCGGCGAGACGGTTTGGGGTGTGAAATCGCTCCGATACGCCGTCGGCATGCGAGGAGTCACGCGAATCTCCTGAGAAAACTTTTCCTCGAAGGGGTCGCCCCAATCATAAAAGACAAGTTCCACCTCGGGGGTTCGCACCGTTTGGGGGGACATCTCATTTTCGAGTTCCGAAACTGTGGCCACCACATCGTCAATCCGTGCGACCGGATCGGGACGATCTTTCAAGCCCTCTGGCGGCTCCTGATTCGGGACACCTCCTAATGCATCATTGGAAGTGCTTCCGCCCGTCAGCACATCGGTGGGCACTTCAAACGGCTCACCGCTCTCCTGTGCCGATGGTAAACCGTCGAGTTCTCCGTGCGGTCCTGCCAGCGATTGACCTGGCCGATCGCGCCACCCCTGGTGTTCGGCAGGCTCGGCCGGGATACTCGATCCGCCCCCGGTAAGGTCGGCTGTCAGGTCCCGGTGCGATTCGCCCCCGATATCGGACCAACTTCCAAACTCCACGACGCCGCTCGCACCGCCCGACCGCGGGACCGGATCCCACGGAATCGGGAATTGCTGGAGATCCGACCACGCTTCCTGCACGAGCTCCGGCGTCACTGTTTTAAGACCGTCGGCAAAGGCGAGAATGAGGGCATGATCACAAACCTGGTTGATCAAGCGGAGGACGCCTCCCGTCGCATGATAGACTGCCTCGCAGGTCTTTTCGGGGAAAATTTCGGAGGGAGATTTTCCCGCCCGCTTGATGTGCTGCTCGATGTAAAAAAACGTCTCCGATCGGTTAAGAGCGTCCACGTAGCACCGCGCGGCAATTCGCTGACTGAGCACCTGCAATTTGGGAGCCGTCAGACGCTCTTCAAGCCCGGTCCCTCCAGCGAGCACAAGTCGCACCGCCGGGTCCTCACCGCTCATCACATTGAGCAGTGTGCGAATCTCTTCCAGCAATCGAAAAGAAAGGGTATCGGCTTCGTCTACCAGCAGGGCAAGGGGTCTCGAGCTCGGCAGGCTCCTGAGATATTCCACCAGGTTTAAACGGAGTTCACCTTCATCCATGCCCCGAAATGGCTGCCGCAACTCGCAGAGGATGGCCTGCAGCAGTGCCCGAACGTTCGGAAACCGCCCATGGGCGAGGAGCACGACCTCGCACCGGGATTGAAGTTGCTGGGCAATCACGTGAAGGAGCATGGACTTGCCGGTACCGGTGGGACCGATGACAAGCCCCGCTCCCTCGGCCCGCAAAACTGTTCGAACCAGCTTTTCCCGTGCCGCTTCCATAGCCTCCAGCGGAATGTAGTACCGCGGATGACAGGAAGCGGGGAAAGGCCGCTGCTTGAATCCAAAAAACTGCTCGTACATGGATGACTCGTGGAATCAGTCTGAGATTGATCTCGTTGTCCGCGTAGCACCCACGTGTGGCGCCTGTTGATCCATCTCGTGGGGGCCATGTGTTTTCGTGAGCATGGAAGACGGGCTGCCCGGCACGGTGACGGTGAAAACGGGGCTTCCCGTGATGGCCCCCAGCTCATCTTCGGAATTGATCGTTCGTCCTTCCGCTATTCCCGTTATGAGCGAATAGACCGCCTCCCCCGTCAGCAAACACACCAGAAAGGCGGCCAGAAAATGCCACCACAATAGACGAACCGGAGGTTGAGAGTCCGCCTTCGGCTGAACCTGTTCTGAGAATTCAGGAACGATCTGCCATCCCAAAGCCACGGCAAGTGCCTGCTGCGCTGTGAGCCATCGCTTGAGGGCTTCCGAGGCGTGGGACTCCGTCAGTCCCCATTGCGAAGCCAGAACTTCCGATGTGCGTTCCGCCTCTTCCAGCAGATCCTGCACGCGCATCAGGCTGGTGGCGAGATCCTTCATCGGTGACTCGGCCGGCAACTTCAACGCGGGCAGGTCATCTGGCGAAAGTCCTCCGTTAGCGGGTGCCGGATTGGAACCCACTGGCTGTTTATCCGGAAGGGTCACCCACGTGGAAGGCCATTGAAGCGGTGAGTTAGCCGAGCCTGTTGCCTCTTGCATCCCGCGATTGCGCAAACGCAGTTCAGCTTCCACCTCGGCCAGCGCTGCTTCCACCTGCTTGACCTCAGGGTGTTCTGGCGTTCTTGTGGCCAGGAGCCGCTCACGCTTTTCCAGCAGAAACTGACGCTGGGCAAGGAGTCGCGCTGCATCCGGTTGGGACAGCTCCGATACTGATCGAGCCGGCCGCTCGTTCGCCAGTGAGGCAAGCTGGTTCCAGATCGTTTCGCGGGCTGCTCGATACCGGTGAATCGCCTGTCTTACCTCTTCATTCCACCGGTTGCAAAACTGTGTCCCGTGCTGGAGAAACTGGGCAAGGTGATTTCCTGCTCGGACCGTCTCTTCCCATCGTATGGCCTGAAGCTGGTCAAGGGCTGCTTTCACCTGGCGGAGAGCAACGGACGGGGAAGTGTCACCGGGAAATTCAACCACAAGCACTGGCGTGTCACTCGGCGCTTGAACGTTCGACTGGACCGTCCTATCGGAAAGCCTCCCGCCGACGCTTCCCACTTCCCCTATTTCCTGCGTCCTGAATTCCCCGCGAGAACCGGGGGCGCCCGCCTCCTGCCGTTCGGTTGCGCCGGGTTGGGGACTGACCACCCCCCCGGTCGCCCTCCCGGAAAGAACTCGCGAAAGCCATTCCGCGTCCGCTTGCCAAAAGTCGCCAACGGAGCCGTGACCCCCAGCGGCATCGTTCAAAAACCGGGAAACAGTGAAATGTTGCTCACCGGGGTTTGGCGCCTGTGGGTCGATTCGGAAATAATAGGGGGAACATCTCAGGTACATTCGTGTGCCGTTAGGCTGTGCGGGAAGCGAGGGGGACTCTGAAACGGCAGCGAGCGGAATTCCCACAAGCCAGAGCACAAGCGTTCCCGCGGCGATGCCGGAAACAGCGGCCACCGCGAAGGCAAACCCGGGAAAAAGCTTGCGTCGGACGTCGGAAGTGCGGGTGACACTCACGAACTGCCTCGCGTGCACACGGGAACTGCCTGGAATCGACAACCTAACGCCGTCAGCGCGTAGTGGGCAAGCCGAGTCCGAGCCCGGCTCCAAACACAGAATCGACGATTCACGTGACGGCCTTGAGGAGGGTTCGGGAAACTGTAACGAGTTTGCCTATTTTTCCTCGCCGATCATTGATTCCCTGAGGATTCCTTGAGAAAAAATGTTTCGAATCAAAATTTGCGGAATAACCACACGGCAGGATGCGTCAGTCGTCGTCGAGGCCGGGGCCGACGCGCTGGGGTTCAACTTCTACCCTCGTAGTCCACGCTATATTCCCCCCCGAGAGGCAAGTCAGATTGCCAAGAGTTTGCCCCGGGGTGTGGCCAAAGTTGGCGTGTTCGTCAATTCTCCGGTGGGAGAGATCCGTGAAATCGCGTTTCGCGTGACCCTCGACTGGATCCAGCTTCACGGCGATGAGACGCCCGACATCCTCCGGCAGCTTCGCCCTCTTGTCTGCATCAAGGCATTTCGGGTGGATGAAGAAACGGGGCTGGGTCCCGTGAAGCAGTTTCTCGAAGCGTGCGTGAAACAGGACGTGATGCCACGTGCCATCCTCTTGGATAGCCGCAAGGATGACGCTTATGGTGGCACCGGATCGACGTTCGACTGGAAACTGGCGAAAGAATACGCAAAGCTCGTCTCCAATCCCCCGCCCCTAATCCTTTCGGGGGGGTTGACCCCCGAGAATGTTGAAGAAGCTATCCTTACCGTTAATCCCGCTGCGGTGGACGTGGCGAGCGGGGTGGAAGAATCGCCCGGGAAAAAATCGGCCGAGAAAGTGCTCCGCTTTGTGCAGCAGGCTAAAGCCGCCTGGCAAAAACTGGCTTCCTGAATCAGCTATTTGAGGCGTCGTGGGGGGGCGGAGCCGGGAGTAGGGAGACGTTTTCCCGCGACAAACGTGAGCCATCCCCAATTTGGCAAAAACCAATGCCTTGCCACGAGCGCAATGCACTATAGGGGCAATTCATGAATTGCCCGTACTTTTTAATCAGCAACAGATCGAAGCAACTGTGTCCGGTCGGTCAAATGGATGATCCAAAGGTTGGAATGCAGACATGGCAAGCACGTCCCTCTGTTGGATGCTTCCGAGAGGAGCACGCTTCTCCTGCCCGCTGATGCGAAATGGAGCATCCAATATTGAGAAGGTGAACTTGACAAATAACTCCCTCGCGGGCCGACGCAAATCCATGTGAACGTTCGCGTTCTCATCGCCACGCGAAAAGTTTGGATTGCGTCAGGCGACAAGCTACTTGAGGACTCAACCCGGTTCCCGTATCATAGCGGGGTGAGTAATGACACAGTGGAGGCATTCTCAGGTTCGGACCGGCTCCGGCTTCACTTATTTTGCTGCCACGAGCGGTCCATCCGTAAATCGCGGATGTTTTCCCCCGCTGCTGTTGTGCATATCATAAACTGTTTACAAGAGGCATTTGAAAAGCGAAGGCGGTCATCGCCCGACGTCTTATGATCGTTTGCTGATGGGCGCATGAATTTCTGACTGATGAAGATTCACTCGAGGAGATCGGCGTATGTCACAGGGTACTGTAACCAAGGGTAAGGTGGAAGGGAAATTGCCGTACAAGGTCAAGGATATTTCCCTTGCCGAATGGGGGCGACGGGAAATTGAGCTGGCCGAAAAGGAAATGCCGGGCCTGATGGCGCTTCGGGAGAAGTACGGCCGTTCGAAACCGCTCAAAGGGGCGCGAATTGCCGGATGTCTCCACATGACCATTGAGACGGCGGTTCTCATCGAGACGCTGGTTGAACTGGGCGCCCAGGTCCAGTGGAGCAGTTGCAACAAGTTCTCCACCGAAGATCACGCGGCAGCGGCCATCGCTGCGCGGGGAATACCCGTCTATGCGTGGAAGGGCGAAACTGATGAAGAATATGAATGGTGCATCGAACAGACGCTGATCTTCCCGGATGGGGAACAGTTGAACTTAATTATCGACGATGGCGGTGACCTCACGGCCATGGTGCACAGCCCCAAATATGCCCATCTCTTGCCGGGAATTCGGGGGCTATCCGAAGAGACGACGACCGGCGTCCACCGCCTGTATCAAATGCATGCCAAAGGTGAACTGAAGATCCCAGCCATCAATGTCAATGATTCGGTGACCAAGAGTAAATTTGACAACCTCTACGGTTGTCGGGAATCACTCATCGACGGCATCAAGCGTGCCACCGACGTGATGATCGCCGGAAAAACGGCGGTGGTGTGCGGTTACGGAGATGTGGGCAAGGGATGCGCTCAATCTCTGCGGGCATATGGCGCGCGGGTTGTCGTCACCGAAATCGATCCCATTTGCGCCCTCCAGGCAGCGATGGAAGGCTACGAGGTCACAACGCTGGAAGAGGTGGCGCCCCGGGCGCACATCTTCGTGACGGCCACCGGCTGCTGCAACGTCATCCGGCCGGAACACATGCTGGCCATGCCAGATGGTGCAGTTATCTGCAACATCGGTCACTTCGACGTGGAGATCGATGTGGATTGGCTGATGCACAAATCCGGGGCGAAGCGAACCACAATCAAACCGCTGGTGGATAAATTCACTTTCCCGAATGGAAAATCGATCATCCTGCTGGCGGAGGGTCGGCTGGTCAACCTGGGTTGCGCAACGGGCCATCCTTCCTTCGTCATGTCCAACTCTTTCACCAATCAGGTGCTCGCGCAGATAGCTCTGTGGACCGAGCCAGAAAAATATCCGGTGGGTGTTCACTGCCTGCCCAAGAAACTGGACGAGGAGGTGGCCCGACTGCATCTGGAAAAGATTGGCGTCAAACTGACGAAGCTGACTCCCGAGCAGGCGGCTTACCTTGGGATCCCGGTGGACGGCCCCTTCAAACCCGATTATTACCGTTACTGAATCCGCTTGCTGCATATAGACCGGTCTTCGTCAATGCGGCCTGTGGAACCAGTTTTTCGGTAGTCAAAGCAGGTGGTGGGTATTCGTGGACAGAGTGGACCGGTCCCTGCTCGAGCTGTGCGGGGACCGGTTTTGTTGAACACAGCGATGGCCTGGTGGTGTTTGTTGCTTAACTGAAAGATTATGCCGGAAATCCAAGCTTTTCGCGGAATTCGTTACAATCTCAGCCACGTCGGTTCGCTGAGCGATGTGATCGCCCCGCCCTATGACGTGATCTCTCCGGAGCTTCAGGACGCTCTTTACAAGAAGCATCCGTGCAACGTGGTGCGGCTGATCCTCAATCGCATCGAACCTGGAGATGACGAAGTCAACAACCGGTACAGCCGGGCCCGCCGCTACTACAAAAGCTGGCTGGCAGAGGGCGTGCTCATGCAGGACGCCGACCCGGCCATTTACGTCTACTACCAAGAATTCGATCTCCAGGGTGTGCGGTACGTGCGGAAGGGATTTATGGCTCGGGTACGGCTCTCCCGTTACGAGGAAGGTCAAATCTTCCCTCATGAGCACACTCTGCGCGGGCCGCGAATGGATCAGCTCATGCTCATGACAATGTGCAAAGCGCAGCTCAGCCAGGTTTTTGGGATGTATCCTGATCCTGAGGGACGCACTCAGCAGGTCCTCGATGAGGCCGTCCGTGACGTCACCCCGGTGGAAGCGGTGGACCATCTGGGAATCACGCACCGAATGTGGCCGGTGACGAAACCCGAATTGGTTACGGAGCTTTCCAGTATTGTTGGCCCGATGCCCATTTTCATTGCCGATGGCCATCACCGGTACGAGACGGCACTGGAATACCGGGAGCAACTCCGTGATATGGGCTACCTCCGCCCCGATCATCCTGCCCACTACGTCCTCATGCATTGCGTGCCGATGGAAGACCCGGGCCTGATCGTGCTCCCCACACACCGGCTCATTCGAGGAATTCCCGCCCTGGGCGCCGATGAGCTGGCCAGCCGACTGGGTGACGCGTTTACGGTGCAAACAGTCGCCCGAACCCCAGAAGCAGCCCGCGATGTATGGGAACTGGTGGAACGATCGCCCGATCCAGCGACCCTGGCCTTCTACACGCAAAAAGACGACACCTGGTCGGTCGCCGAGATCACCCCGGCAGGTCGGGAAAAAATGGATGAACTGGCGGCCGATCACACGCCGGAATGGCGCAGGCTGGGCGTGGCCGTGCTCCACAAGTTGGTTCTCGATCATCTCCTCCGCCCGAGCTCGCCGCCGGAGCTGGAATACGTTCACCTCATCGACGAGGTGATCGAGCGGTTGAAATCCGGCCAGTATCCGCTCGCCGCACTGGTTCGACCGGCCACGGTCACGGATATCCGCGACGTCAGCCTCCAGGGCGACCGAATGCCGCCCAAGAGCACCTATTTCTATCCCAAGCTTTGCTCTGGTTTGGTGATCAACCCGCTTGAATGAGACCTCTTTTCCGCGATCAAGGCACCTGGGCAGCTCCTTCCGATCAACCGGCTGCGGGCGGGTTTCCTCGCTCTGTTCCACGTGAAACCTGACCCATCCGGCAAACTCCCCGCCACAATCAAAGTCGCTTGCGTCCTGACAACGCTCTTTGCCCAGCGCGTTTTTAGTAAAACGGCTTCGGGAAAAATGGCGTCCTCTGGAGAACGCGTCGATGAACCAGGCGACGCTCAGTCACTCACTGCGCGGGCAAAGGCAAGCCCCAAAAACAGTGAACCGGCTGGCTTATTCGGGGGAGCCCGCAAATCCGCCCCGCCAAATTTAAGAGCCCTCGCTTCCCGATGGTCCAAGTCAAGTGACAGGCTACGACATCAGTCGGGCCTTTCATGGCGGTTGCGATCCATCTGTATCCATCAAGCTGAAATCACGGCGGTGACAGTCGTGATTTAGGCGTATGGTGATTAAACCACTTGGGCCAACCTCCAAGTGCCGTAGGGGCGATTTATGAATCGCCCCTACTCACGTACTCGCCGTCGTGCGTGCCGTCACGGTGTTCGCAACTCATGAATGGCCCCTACGTTTAGACGGGAACCGAATGGAGCAGCCGCAGCCCGGTCGGTCAATTCAATCACCCATGGAATTTGGACCCGACAGGTCCGTCCCTCCGCGGTGAATTCCACTTTCCACCGAGGCCTTTTCGAGGTCCGTACCTTTTTGCTTGCGACTGAGGCTAAGGGCAAACATGCAGATGAGTCAGGTCAGACTGCCATTCCTCGTTTTTTCACTCATCGCTAGAATAAGTTGACGGTTTTACCTAAGGCCTGCAGCCGTTTCACGTGGAACTCTCGGCAAGTTCGTTTGTTTGATGGCGAACTGATGGCTCCGTCCCGATTGAAGGGACGCAGCGTCACCGGGCGTTGCCAGGCCGTTTCCAGAGGATCTCGCGAAGCCAAGGGCGGCAGGCGAACCGTTCCCGGGGATATGATCCGACTGCCGGGCTAGCACCATAAGGAGGTCAACCATCGGCAGGGAGGCCGATTTGTGCCACGCGTCATCTGTGTTGCCAACCAGAAAGGTGGCGTAGGAAAAACGACGACCGCCATCAATTTGGCCGCTTGTCTGGCGGTGGCAGGCCGACGAACACTCCTTGTCGATCTTGATCCCCAGTGTAACGCCACTTCCGGGCTCGGTCGTCAACCGCTTGCTCATCACCCGCTGGTGGCAGGATTGCCGCTCAGCGATGCCGTATTGCGGGTCGATGTGCCAAACCTCGAACTCCTGCCAGGAAGTCGCAGCTTTCGAGATGTGGAAGCGCTCGCCAGGGATAACGGTACGTACGCCTCGCTGTTGCGCTCCCATCTGCAAAACGGGATGGCCGGGTATGACTACGTTCTCATTGACTGCCCGCCCTCGGTAGGGCAGTTGACCCGGACCGCCCTGGCGGCCTCCCACGAGGTCCTCATGCCTATTCAGTGTGAATACTTCGCTATGGAGGGCCTCGCCCAAATGATCGAGGTTATCCGGCAGGTGATGATCGAGCGTGACCGGCAACTCCAGTTTGGGGGCATCCTGCTCACGATGTACGATCCCCGCCTCGAACTGACTCTGGAAGTCGAGGCGGAAGTGCGTGAATTCTTTGGTGAAATTGTGTTCCAGACGGTGATTCCGCGCGATGTGCTGTGCGCGGAAGCACCCAGCCATGGTTTACCTGTCATTGCCTATGCACCGCGGGCCCGAAGCACCCGCGCTTACGTGGAACTTTGCATGGAGGTTTTGGAAAGTGAGTAGAGAAAAACGCCTTGGACGTGGTCTGGAAGCCTTGCTGGGTCGTCTTGATGCTGTCTCGCCTGCGGACGAACATCCCGCTGCCGTCCCGGGCGACACGCTCGCCCCGGATTCTCCCTACCCGGATAGAGCCGGTTCTGGGGAAAGCTTGTCGCCGCGAAAGAGCGTCCCGGAGGTGAGGCGGATTCCCATCGACGACATAGACCGAAATCCTTTTCAACCCCGCCAGGAAATTGATACCGAAGAGCTCATGCAACTAGCAGAAAGCTTATCGACACACGGATTGCTGCAACCGATCGTCGTGCGTCGCAACGGCGATCGCTACCAACTTGTGGCCGGCGAGCGGCGTCTGAGGGCGGCCCAAATAGCCGGCTGGCAAGAGGTGCCCGCTCGCATCGTCCAGGCTGACGACCGGCAACTCGCGGAATTGGCGATCGTCGAAAACCTTCAGCGGAAGGACCTCAATCCTCTGGAAAAAGCCCTCTGCTTCCAAAGATATCTGGAAGAATACGGGGCGACGCAGGAAGAGCTCGCAGCACGGCTGAATCTCGATCGTTCCACGATCTCCAATTTCATCCGCCTCCTCGACCTACCTTCGGAGGTGCAGCAGGCCCTGCGGGAAGGACGCATCACCCAGGGCCACGCCCGCGCCTTGCTCGGACTGGAATCGGAAGAGGAGCAAATCGCTCTCTGCCGCCGAATAATCGAAGAAGGATGGAGTGTGCGGCGGGTGGAAGCAGAGGTCCAGCAGCGGCAACAGGATGGGGGAACTCAACTGAAGATCATCCGGCCCGAGTCAGGACAAAATCCTGCTCCAGCAGATGATCACATGGCTTTACTGGAGCAGGAGTTCCGTGCCGCGCTTGGGCTTCGTGTGTCCCTGACGCACAACGGTCGGGGACGCGGCAAGCTCATTGTCCATTTCAGGAATCACGAAGAGTTTGAACGCCTGCGCGAACGGATCTGCGGGGGTGAGTTCCCCCAGGCCGCGGGAATGTGAGCCCCGCACCGTTTGAAGGCCGCGCGGGCGACAGTAACCGAGTTCGCGTCGATAAAGTCGTCTGCATGTCAACGCGTCAGCGGCCATTGAGCATGGAAGCCGATGCGTGATCTGGAAAGATATGCAAAGCAACTTCCGACGGTCTTGGCGGAGACTCGCCCGCCGTGACGCGGAACAGGCATTAGGCCTCATTCTGACGCGGGCATTGTCATTGCTTCGCGGACGCCGGTCCCTTGTGGAGAAGTGCCGCGATCCTCTCTTAACATTCGGGATCGGCGGGGGTAAGATAAAACAAGACGAAAGAATACCGCAGGGGTGTGACCACGCATCGCGGCATGCCCTGTGGCGCGGGGCGTAGCGCAGCCTGGCTAGCGCATCTGCTTTGGGAGCAGAGGGTCGCCGGTTCGAATCCGGCCGCCCCGATTATATGGGCAGTCCGCCGCATGAGGCGGCGTCCTCCAATTCATAGCTGACGGAAAAAGGGGTCGTTTGGCGCTGGGTGAGTCTGTCGTCTCTGTTGTCGGGCGCGAGTCATCACATGGTTGATCGCCCGACACGCGTCGGCAATTGCCTCTCCCAATCGGTCATCTCGGGCGGCTACGGCGGACGTCCGCAGCTTCTCAAGTAGGGACCAGTCAATGTCCCAGTTTTCCTGGCGTGCCGCATCCTCCAGCTCGGCCAGAATCTGCAGAAGATTTTCCAGCGTTTCGCGGCGGAAAGCACAGTTCGCGGTGCTGTAGGGAGCAGAGGGATTGCCGAGTCGCAGCACTGGCCCGTCGGTCTGTGCGGGATGTGATAAAAGGTAAAAACCGAAAAACAAGGCGACAAGCGGCAAAATCAAAATCCCCCATACAGATGGGTGCGCAAGTAGCTTCAGTTGCGCCACTCCAAAAAGGGCCACCGCAAAACCGATAATGCCCACCGCGATACAGAGGTAACCGGCCAGCCGAATCCACCGACTCCGTGCCGGGAACACAGCGTCCCCCGTGGCATCTCCCGAACTGGCACAATGGGCCGTCGCCTTCACACGCACCACGGTGACGGTGATATTGTCGGGACCGCCACGCAGGTTCGCCAGGTTGACGAGAGTCTCCACAGCTTCCGCCGGGGGAAGGGCGCGGACAATCTGTCCAATCTCCTCATCCGACACCTGTCCGGAAAGCCCGTCGGTGCACAGGACAAAAATATCGCCAGGCTGAACGGGGAAAGGCCCTTCAAGGTCCACTTCCACGTCCATCTGGGGGCCCAGTGATCGGGTGATGATATTCTTGGGGACGTACTGAGGTCGAATGTCCTCAGGAAGCCGTCTCAGCTCCCACGCAAGGCTGTGGTCCTGCGAAAGTTGCTCGATGACATCCCCCCGGCAGCGGTAGACGCGACTATCCCCCACTTGCGCGATCCATGCCCCGGAAGGCAGGACCGCCAGCGCACTCACCGTGGTCCCCATCCCCCGAAAATTCTCATTGGCCTGGGCACACTGAAAAATTTCCTGGTTAGCTTCCCGCACGGCCTCTCGGAGGGCTTCCGGCGGCGGCAGATCGCGGAGCTTTCGGTAAGCAAGGGGAATAACCTCTGCCGCCTTTTTGCTGGCCGTCTCCCCGGCAGCGTGGGCGCCCATGCCATCAGCCACCAGGAAAAGATGTCCGCGGTCTAAAAAAGCCTGCTGACTGCCGGCAAGATCTTCGGCGTGGGCGTCTTGATTGTTGTAGCGGCGCAAGCCAATATCGCTTTTGGCCGCCACCTCAAGACAGTCCTTCCAACTCGTTTGCGTCAGACTACTGATCATTCACTTCGCGGCCCCCTGCGTTTGGGCCCGGGATTGACGCTTTATCAATTCGTGCGAGCGGTTTCCATCGCTGCCGGTTGAACGACGACAAAGAGGCGTCCCCCCGCATTTACTTATCGACAGTCCGGGACAATCCCCTCCCCCAAATTGCACACTCTTCTAGCTTTCGCAAATTCCCTGGCCCTCCGCGTCATTGTAGTCCGTCTGACACAGTAATTCCAACCCGACCCGCACCGTGGAACAAAAGTGGACCGTCATAACGCGAGGTTTCCTCAAGTCTGACGCCGCCAGCCATACGTGCCCTGTCTGTGCATATGATTGGGCACGCGTCCGCTTCCGCCGGATGGATTTGATCTCAAATGATAGTATAAACGGCAGTAACGGCAACAACGGCAATAACGGCTGCGCTGTGGTGTGTTGGTCGTAGCGATAATCGCAGAAGTGCATTTATGTCCGGATTGAAAGAGAAAATTCTTTTCTGTGGCCGATTGCGCTTTTAGCGTGCGGTACGGTGGCGCTTTAGCAAGCCACAGGACGGTGCAAGGAGGCACGAGTTGCATGTCCCTACGATTTTCGCAACATCCTTGGCAAAAACGAGTTCTAGGTGGGCTCCTTCTCGTCGGATCAATTCTCGCATTGGGGGGAAACCTCCATGCTGCCGATCAAATCTCCCGGCTGCCGTCCGTCTCTTTCAACGAAACAAAAAACATTTCGGATGAGAAGGACTCCATTCGGATCGCGTCTGCCCGCGTGCAGGCACCAGCTCCCCTCCCTTTGGAAGTGCTTGGCCTTCGCCGCTCGGCCAAACTGGAGCTAATCGCTCAACAGGCCGACTCTCTGACTGAGAAGGGGTACGACCTAGCCGGACGAGGCGCTTACTTCGCCGCCCGGGCACAGTTTCGCGCGGCCCTTATGCTGATTGCCCAGGGGCTGGATGCTGAAGAGGGGACATCCCGACATGCCAGCGCCCTGGCACGGGCTTGGACGGCCCTCTCGGAAGCAGAAGACTTTCTGGGCTCATCCAACGCCGTGATCGGTAACACCGCCCCGGCTGAGATTATTGCACGGCACGAAACTCCTCTCCTGAAGGATCAAACGTTCATCCAGTTGACGGCGCTCGATGCTTATCGCTGTTACCTGGCCTATGCCCAGGATCTTTTTGCCCAGTCCCAAGGACGCGAAGTTGCGGGGTCGATGGCCCTGCGCGGCCTGGGAAAACTGTACATGGCAATGGCCGAAGCCCCACAGCCCGGTGTCCGCGAACCGCTGGCCCAGGCGGTCGTGTTTCTCCAGGCAGCGATTCTAGTTTGCCCTGAAAACTACATGGCGGCGAACGATCTCGGTGTCCTTTTTGCCCGTGGCAACCGCTGGGTGGAAGCCTATCAAGCTCTGACGTATGCGGCGCGAATTCGGGGGGATCAAACCGTGCTATCAAATCTGGCTAAAGTACGACAGAAGCTCGGTATCAGTGACGCCTCCCCCGGGTATTCTTCAAAATCAAGTGGTGACACCGCCCGGCTTCAGTGGCCAACCGCAACCGATACACCCCCCGTCGTGTGGGTGACCCCGGATGCAGTGCAAAAGGCTGATCGGCCCTCGCAATTTCTGAGGTCATCATCCTTGAGGGAGCAGAACAATTCCGGCCGAGGTTTGTTCGGTTGGGGCATCTTCAGCAGCCCGGCCGAGAGTCGCGAACTACCGACAGAACAGGTGAACTGGTCGGCCGCCCCTGTCGTGAATTCCGCGGCACGGACTGACCCGGCAGAATCCGAAAGTACCTCCCTCTCCGGACCTGTCCTGCAACCGGTGCCAGACTCTACAACTCTTGCCAATACGTTGTCCCAGTCGGAAACCTGGACACCCAGTTCGGCATCGCCATGTCCCCGATGTGCCGTCGATGGGTCCACCTGTGATCCCAGACATTGGGGAGGATGGGAGCGCGCTCGGCTGATTGCGTGGGAACGGTATGCTCAGGGCGAGTATGTGGGCCTTGCCCGTTCTCCGCATGTCCCAGAATATCGGTTGCGGGTGGACGACGAACTGGAAATCGTCTACCGAATCACCCGGGAGGCTACTTTAAAACCCTACCGGCTCAATGTCGGGGATCAGATACGCGTTGAGTCGGCCACCGATCCGACCCTGAATCGGGATGTCCTCATCCAACCGGACGGCACGATCACGCTTCTTCTGTTGGGGCAGGTTAAAGCAACAGGATTTACGGTCACTCAGTTGCAGCAGCGGCTGGAAGAGCTTTACCGCCGGTACTATCGGGTGCCGTCCATCACGGTAACGCCAATCCTGGTCAACAGTAAATTGGAAGACTTGCGGGCTACGGTGGACCGTCGCAACGGAGAGGGAGGTCAAGCCCAAAAGGTGCGTATCACCCCGGAGGGCACAATTTCGCTTCCCGTCCTGGGATCAGTTCGCGCGCAGGGGCTGACGCTGCGCGAGCTTCAGCTCGAACTGAACGAGCTCTATCGTCAGGAAGTGGAGGGAATCGAGGCCATCCCGATCCTCGTCCAGCGGGCGCCGCGGTACATCTATGTGCTGGGAGAAGTAGCCAATCCCGGGCGATTTGAGCTGACCGGCCCAACCACGGTGATCCAGGCCATCAGCATGGCGGGAGGTTGGAAACCAGGAGCGAATCTGCGCCAGATTGTGGTCTTCCGCCGAGGTGAAGACTGGCGCTTGATGGCAACGATGCTCAATCTGGAAGCGGCCCTGCACGGGAACAAGGCCACACCCTGCGACGAAATTTGGCTATCGGATTCCGACGTGGTCATTCTGCCGAAGAGTTTCATCCAGAGGGCGGACGATTTTATCGAACTTGTCTTCACACGTGGCATTTATGGAGTATTCCCGCTCTCCGCAACAATCAACTTTTCCAAACTGAGCACGATCTGATCGAAAGGGCTGAATCCCCGCTGCGGGCACCATGCCGCGTGTGGCAAGGGGACGGCCGAGGCCCTTTGCGCCGACCTTCAGCCATCCTGCCAGGGTTGCGGGCTCGTCTTTCTTGACAATCGACGAGCGTAACCTAGATTTTGGCAAACGGGACAACGCCCAGGTCGTTGCAATTTAATGGGAATTGATCGACCCCTGGGCATCGCCGGGTGGGAACACCCGAACTGAAGCACAGACTCGTCTTAGGACTGACTTGTCGAGGGTCAATCTATTTCCAAACATTCTGATCGCGCAGAGGAGGAACCATGGGAGCTAAAGTTTTGGTGGCGGACGATTCCAGCACCATGCGGAAGATCATCATTCGCTCACTTCAGGCGGTGGGCGTTCAGGAGGCTGTGGAGGCTGCCGACGGGAACGAGGCGATTGCCCTCTTTAAGCCCGGGGAGTACAGCCTCGTGCTCACCGACTGGAACATGCCCGGCCGATCGGGACTGGAGGTCATTCAGGCCATTCGGGCACAAGACCCCAACGTTCCGATCATCATGGTTACGACCGAAGCGGAAAAGAGCCGGGTTCTCCAGGCGATCCAGGCCGGTGTTTCGGATTACCTGGTGAAGCCTTTCACCGCCGACACACTTCGTGAAAAACTGGAAAAACACGGCTGCGCGTGCTGAGGGGCTAAACTCCGCTGAACGTGAAATCCTCGGTTGGCGACCGCGACAAAAATGAACAGCCCGGGATATGGCTTGACTATCCCGGGCTGCTTCCCCCCTGGGCACATCATGTGTGGTCCGAGTTTGGCCTGGTCCACCGGTTCCGTTACCGCGACCCGCGCTCGCGGCTCGACCGGTCTGTTGCGTGACCCGGACATCCTTTCTTATCGGCAGAGAGACCCCTCCACTTGAAAAACTCCGCAAAATCGATTTGTCCCCTAAAAGCGGTGCCACCCTCGGGGTGGATCTCTACGATGGTGCGACCGCTTCTCAACGGGGTCGGTTGACCCATCCACACCGTTGCGAGAACGTGACGTGCCACCAGTGCAACGTCTCGTTGGGCGATCCATCAACGGCCCCGCCACTCCGGAGGGACGTGCTTGTCACGTCCGCCGTTTAACATTGGATCATCCTTTCGTTCGCAACGGGCACGACAAGCGTGCCCCTCCGAAGGGATCTGCAAAGCATCCGGCGCCGCCGAATGGACCGGATTCCCGTAGCGATAATTCGTGAATCGCTCCTCCAACGCGTTCAGCTTTTGGCCTCTCCCAGCTCCAAACGGCAACTGGGGATGTTCAGATACGCGGCTTGTTGACACTCTCCCTCTCGTGTAGAGAAAATCATTGCTTTGAGGGCTCTTGTGGCCCGAATTACCTTCGTGATGCTCAATCCTTACCACAAGGAGGAAACACCATGTTGCAACGGCGAGAGTTTTTGATGTCTGCTGCTGGTGTGGCAGTTTCCGCGGGTTGGGGGCTGGCCGGTGGATCGGCCGTCCTCGCAGCGCCAGGGGAGTTCTCCCTTCCCCAGCCAGGGGCGGAGCTGAAATTTTCTAGCCAGTTAGGCGTCATTCCGGGCAAAAGCCTCGAAGAAAAGTTGGACAAAATGAAGAAATGGGGCTTTGATGCTGTGGAACTGCCGGGAGATGTCGTCGGCAAGGTGGAGATGTATGCCAAAGCCGCAGCCAACGCCGGGTTGAAGATCAGCGCGGTGTGCTGGGGATCGGCAGGCGGGGCGCTGGTCTCCGAGGATCCCGCACGCCGCGAGCAAGGAATTCAACAGATCAAGGAGGTCCTGGCCGCTGCGGGAGAACTACAGTCCACCGGTGTCATCTTTGTCCCTGCCTTTAATGGCCAGACAAAGCTGACCAATCAGGAAATCCGAAAGGTGCTCCTGGATATCTTGCCGGGAATCGGCGAGTATGCGGTCAGCGTGAAAAGCCGGGTGCTCCTGGAGCCGCTCAATCGCGGTGAGGCATTTTTCCTCCGTCAGGTTGCCGATGCCGCGGCGATCTGTCGCGATGTGAACAGCCCGGGGATCTGCCTGATGGGGGACTTCTACCACATGTACATCGAGGAGCCGAGTGATTTCGCGGCTTTCGTTGCGGGAGGCCCCTGGCTCCACCATGTCCATCTCGCGTCGCGGAAACGTGTTCTGCCCGGTCAGGACGAGCGATCCTTCATCGACGGTTTCCGGGGGCTGAAATGGGTGGGTTACAAAGATTACTGCAGTTTCGAGTGCGGTGTGCAGGGCGATCGGGAGGTGGAAATCCCCAAGGCCCTGGCGTTCCTGCGCGATCAGTGGGAAAAGGCAACTTTGCCGGGTCAGGCGTAACACATAACACGTTGGCACACGATTCACGGTCGTTGTACCACTTGATGAGGAGGCGCTTCCATGAAACGACATCTGCTTGGCTTTGCCGTGGCCATCTTGGCGCTGAGTTACCTGGCGGTGGCAGAAGAACGACGTGCCAGAAACGAGATTATCGATCCGGCAGTTGCCGCCCAGGATCCCGACTTCCACATTCAGGGAGAATATCTGGGCGAAGGTGCCCTGCCGACCGGCGGTGAAGGGAAGCTGGGAGCCCAGGTCATCGCACGCGGTGACGGAAAGTTTGAGATGTACGTGCTCGTCGGCGGGTTGCCCGGCGAAGGATGGGACCGCTCCAAGCCGCGACTGCGTGGTGAAGCCACGCGGCAGGACGGTGAGGTGACTCTCCGCGGCGAGGGTTATGAGGGAACGATCGCCGATGGCGTTCTCACGCTGAAGCACGGTCACGGGGAGGTGAAACTCCGCCGCGTGGAACGCAAAAGCCCGACGCTGGGGGCAAAACCCCCGGAGGGCGCGGTGGTCCTCTTCGACGGCAAAAATGCCGACGCCTTCGATAATGGGACCGTTCTTCCCGATGGCAGCCTGCTTTCCGGGGTGACAACCAAGGAAAAGTTCGGTGCCTATCATCTCCACCTGGAATTTCGATTGTCTTGGATGCCCAAGGCGCTCGGCCAGGCGCGCTCCAACAGCGGTGTCTATCTCCATGACTGCTATGAGGTCCAGGTTCTGGACTCCTTCGGACTGACCGGCGAGGACAACGAGTGTGGCGGCATTTACAAGGTGAAGGCCCCGGATGTCAACATGTGCCTGCCGCCGCTGGTCTGGCAAACATACGACATCGATTTCACTCCGCCCAAGTATGAGGATGGTAAGAAGGTGGCCAATGCGCGGATCACCGTGCGTCACAATGGCGTCGTGATTCACGACAATCTGGAGTTGCCGGGAGCCACGCCGGGACGTCAGCCGGAGGGCCCGCCCCCGCGTCCCATCCATCTGCAGGCCCATGGCAACCGGGTCGTTTACCGAAACATCTGGCTGGTTCCGAAGGACTGAGCTGGCCCTTGGGCATGCAAACGGCGTTCCGATCCTGGCAGGAAAATCACGCAAAAAACCGGGATTTTCCGGCCTGTTCCCAGCCCGGCCTGTAAGCTAAAATTGAGTTGCTTACGAGGCACGGCTGCCGACTGCAGCGGGACCGGACGTCTAAGAAACAGGACACAGAAGAGTTGAGTTTCAGACAGGTCCGGCCGATATAATGCATCGGTAGCCTTGATAAACACGAGACAATGATCAAACCTCCCGTCGCATATTCCGACGGAGGTGCCAACCCTTACGCGTGAACCAGGGTCGCTTTCCCGGCTTGTGCAAGTGCACGCCTGACCCTCGTTCGTCTCGCAGCGACGCATCCAGTCGCAATATCGCGGGGGGTTTGATTGAACAAAACCGCCGGAACCCTTTTCCTGGGTTGCGGCGGTTTTTGTTTTTACCTGTGTTAAGCCAGTCCTTCCGCCTCAGCTTCGACACTGCGCATCCCGTCCGGCTTGCATTCCGAAAAGAGAGTTCTCAAAATGCGGGCAGAAACGGCGGCGTTAGAAAGGGTTGCCACTTGCGGTTCGGGCCTGAACGAGAGCATTGGAGCCGATCCGTAAACCAGGAAACATTTTCCATAACGGCCCGAGGGCCAGGACTCCGGCCCTTGCCCGATTAATCCGAGAGGGAAACTTGAATGGATACGGTGTGGGAACGAGCTCGATTGCTTCGAGTGGGTTGGGTGTGCTGCTTTCTGCTCGCCGCGTCGAGCTTCGAATCAAATCAAATGCTGCGGGGAGAGAACACCCCCGGGGATGGAACAGTCACCCTCGAGCTTGCCGACCAGGAAGATGTGTACATTTCCGGCGAAGAGGGCTACCACACATACCGAATCCCTTCCCTCATCGTGGCCGCGGATGGCTCCCTTCTCGCATTCTGCGAGGGTCGCAAACACGGCCGTGGTGACTCGGGGGACATCGATCTTCTGGTGAAACGATGGGACCCCACTGAGAAAGCCTGGACCCGCCAGTCTATCGTCTGGGACGACGGTCCCAATACCTGCGGCAATCCCTGCCCTGTTCTCGATCGCCAAACTGGTATCATCTGGCTCTGGATGACGCACAATCTGGGCGAGGACCGCGAGCCGGAAATCGTGGCCAGAAAAAGTCGTGGCACACGAACGGTGTGGCTCACCTGCAGTACTGATCACGGCCGAACGTGGAGCTCCCCGATCGACATGACCGAAAGAGTCAAACTGAAGAATTGGACGTGGTACGCCACCGGGCCGGGATGCGGCATCCAAACCCGGTCAGGTCGTTTAATCATTCCGTGCGATCACATTGATGATGCTGGCAATTGGGGGTCGCACGTTCTATACAGCGACGACCACGGCCAGACATGGCATCTGGGTGGCTCGGTCGGCCCGCAGACCAACGAATGTGAGGTGGTCGAGCTGGCCGATGGCCGCCTGCTCCTCAACATGCGAAACTACAACCGAAAATTCCCATGCCGTGCCGTCGCCGAAAGCCACGATGGTGGGCTCACATGGTCGGCCGTCAGGTATGACACCACACTCGTGGAACCGGTATGCCAGGCAAGCATCCGAAGGATCGAGGGCCTTTCATTCGACGGGCAGCCACTGATCGCTTTCAGCAACCCGGCCGACGCTAGGGAGCGAAAGAAACTGACCGTCCGCGTGAGCGCTGATTCCTGCCAAAGCTGGCCGTGGAGTCTCGAGGCGTGGTCTGGCCCGGCAGCCTATAGCTGCCTGGCTTCGCCGCGTGACGGGACTGTTTTGGTGCTTTACGAACGAGGCAACACCCACCCCTATGAACGGATCAGCCTGGCACGAATCGTCGTCAAAGTGGCATCAGCACCAAAAAAATCAAGCGGCGCGACGAGCAGCGGAAAGATCGGCAACTGAGCGGCTACGGGGAGTCAATTATTATGCTGGACCGGTGGTTTCGTCTTCGGGAAAACAAGACAACGGTTTCCACCGAGATATTGGCCGGAGTCACCACCTTTCTCACGATGGCCTATATTATCGTCGTGCAACCGCAGGTTCTGTCCGGTCGAATGTTTGGTCTGGACACGGGCATGGACTTTGGGGCCGTCACCTCGGCCACCTGCATTTCTGCCGCCATAGCCACGCTTATCATGGGGCTTTATGCGCGGTATCCCATTGCCCTGGCTCCTGGCATGGGTGAAAACTTCGTGTTCACGCTTTCTCTTATCCCGGCCGCCCAGGTCTGGATCGCGACAGAAGTTCAAAGCGGCCGATTGACACCCGACGCGACCACCCCGTGGAGTATCGCTCTGGGTGTGATTTTCTATTCTGGAGTTCTCTTTTTTCTGCTCTCCGTGCTGGGCCTGCGGGAAAAACTGCTCGAGGCCGTCAGCCCCAGCATGCGCAATGCCATTGCCTCGGGCATCGGACTGTTTATTGCCCTCCTGGGACTCCAAGGAGCGTCGATCATCATCGGCACCCCCAGCCAGATTGTGAAATTGAGCCCCCGACTGGCCAGCCCTGACGTGATCGTCTTTTTCGTCGGGCTGCTGGTGACGGCAGGCCTTTATTCCCGTCGCATTCCCGGCTCCATCGTCGTCGGGATAATCGCTGCGACCGTGTTGGCCGTACTGCTTCAATGGGGAGTGCAAAAGGTGCCCGGGTTGGCAGAGAATCCTCTGGTGAAGGAATCGGCTCTCGTTCAGCGATTTGCACCGGCCGGTCAGCTTTTCTCGTCTCCGCCCTCGATGGCCAAGACTTTCGCCAAAATGGACCTGATTCACGCCCTGGCTCCGCCCATGATTCCGTTCATTTTCATCTTCTTGTTCATGGATCTTTTCGACACGCTGGGCACACTGGTGGGTGTGAGTGAACAGGCAGGCTTCATCCGGGATAATCGGATCCCCCGTGCTAAACAGGCATTGATGGCGGACGCCATGGGCACCGTGGTCGGTGCGGTCTGCGGTACGAGTACGGTCACGAGCTTCATAGAAAGTGCCGCCGGCGTCGAGCAGGGCGGTCGCACAGGGTTGACGGCTGTCACCGTCGCGGCGCTGTTTCTTGTCGCGCCGTTTTTCGCTCCTGTTATCGAAATGATCGGCAGTTATCCACCCATCACCGCCTCAGCGCTCCTCATTGTTGGATCAATGATGATGAAGAATGTGGTGAAAATCGAATGGCAGCGGCCGGCGGAAGCCATTCCCGCCTTCATCACGATGACGGGAATCGTGTTCAGTTATTCCATCGCCGATGGCCTGGCACTGGGCTTTATCACATATCCCCTCGTTAAGTTCCTCGCCGGGGAAGGCCGGCAGGTCCACTGGCTGATGTACGCGCTGGCAGCGGTGCTGGTGGTCTACCTGGTGCTGGCCAAAGCCCATATGGGATAAGAAATCTGCCGAGAGACGTGGAACGAGATTGACCGACCTGGTGTCCGCCGAGGTGTAGCGCACTTCCGCTGTGGAGACAGACGCCCAGCCTCCTGCCCCAGTTTCAGTGACCACGCAGCGACCCACCAAACCGAGATCGCTTCCCGGCCTCGGCACGGTGGCAAGGCGTGTGCGGTTAAGAAGTTACGAGTTGGTCAAAATCTTTGACTGCAATGGCCGGGTGTGTACTGAAATGAATCCCCAACTCGCGGCTGGCGGTGACGGAAGCCTTGGCCGCCTGCTCCACGCCGGGAAGATCCACCACAATCACCAGGTCCACATTCCCCAGCGTGGCGTACATCGCCCGGACGCTGCCACCAAGATCATTAATCATCTTCATGAACCGTTCTGTTCTTTCAGCACTGATTTGAGACAGTGCCTCTGGGGAATACTTGCCGAACATGACGAACGTCGCCATACTCCACCTCCTGACATTTGGCTACCTGGGGTTGGCACCTACCGGTCGGGGTCGGATACACTCTTCGCACACACTACGGAAAGCGTCAGTCCGCACATCGCCCCACGCAGGCGATAAAAGCTGGCCCAGACTCACCTATCTCTCGCCGTCCCTGCCCCCATCCTACGGACCCGGATGGGGGTTGTAAACCGTGAACGTCCGAAAATCCCGTTTTATCGATGGCTCACCCCGTTTTTGTGGCCGGCTGCGGCGACGAGGTCCACGTTGAGATAAACTCCGGAGAAAGAAAAATGGGTTCCGTAATTCGCCAGTTTTTCGGAATACGGTCTCGCAGATCCTCCGCATCGAGGGCGACCAGCGGACTGATTTCCACCGGAACACCGTCTTCCACAACCGCTCCGTTGGCTTGTAACCACGATCGGTGAAGAGCGACCATCTGCGCGCGGACATGTTCCGGGGTATCTTTCTCGGCCCCGGGTGCATTCTTGAGCGGCGCAAAATGCGTTGCGGCATCGACTTCAATAGCAAGGGCGTTCTTCGCGTGGGGTATGAGATCAAAGATGAACTTCTCAAACTTGATCGCGTTGGGAGCCGTGGGTCTCACATAGCCCCGGTCGGGATCGTAATAATCGACCTTTTTCAGAGCTATGTGGTAGGGGAGGGCATCGGCAAGGTCCGCCACCCGGAACAGGAAATCAACGTTGATCACGTGAACGCCAATGCTACCCGCCCAGAGCAGGAGACCGCCATCTGATGCCCGTTTCTCGGCAAATTCTCGCGGCAGATCGCTGTACTCAATGACATACAGGCGGTCATCGACCTGTACCAGATTACCCACCTTGTCAAAGGGCGACTGTTTGGCAACCACCTCGGTGGACATTTCCGAACCACTGAGGACATGATAGCCGATGACTTCCGGCCCCAGGATATCCACCAGAGGATTATCCACCTGGAAGTAGAAGAGGTATTCAATGCCCCGGTCGCGGAGCTGTTGCAACGTTCCACTCCGGATAACGGCGGCCAGCATGCCCCCGTGCCCGTCCGGCGAAAGGGCCAGCGAATCCGGAGCCGCCAGAAGAATCTTCCCCGTATTCGCGTCCAATGAAGGCATCGTCCCCTGGCAGAAAATGTACAGGTCGTCGGCCGAAAGCCCAAATCTCCGGTGACTCTCCAGATACGTTACTGTCTCCTGGTGCGTGGCAGGGCTGGTCATCAATGCCAGAGGAATGGGCCGCCCCGCCTTTCTCGATCGAGCCAGGATCTTCTCAATGTGAATCTGAAACAGGCTGTGCCCGGAAACCGGGCCAATGGGAAACATCCCTTTGGGGTGAGGGAACCCCAATCGGGTGCCCTGCCCGCCCGCCACCAGGAGCGCTGCCACGCGCCCCTCTTTGAGAAGCTGCTCCCCCTTAGCCCTAGCCTCCTCTAAGCGGATGCCCTGATAATCGCTCCCCAGCCGCACTGCTCGTGGGGGCGCCGCCCGCTCGAGAAGGGCTGACACATCGACCACCTGATGACGCTTTTCGTAGAGCCGTTGCAGGAGGGCCAAATCCAACTCGCGAATTTGCTCGGCCAACTGTTTGCGTTGCCCTTCCGTGAGCTGCGACCAGGTTCGCAACAGATGCGTTTGGCCAAATGGTTCCAGCAACCGCTCTAATTCCTGGTAAAGTGGGTCCGAATGGAATACGTCACTCGTCATATGCCGAATCCCCCGTCATTTTTTGTTTTTCTTCTAATTTGGAGTGTGAGGTTGCCTCCCCAAGCAGGCGCAGTTCATTAAAACAGTCCCACGGCCCGGGTGGAACCGGCCTCTCCAATCCGCCCACGGCACGAAAACTCGAAAAGCGGACGTGAAAAGCACGTTCCTCCAAAGATTCGGAGGGGCACGCTTGTCGTGCCCGCCTTGACCAGAGTTTACAAAGCAAACGCCGCGAGGCCAACTGCTGGACAAAGATTTAGCCAGAACCGCACACCGCGTCAGGGGACGGAGTTCGGCACGGATGGAGGTAGTGGGGGGGTCGAAACAGTCTGAGATTGGGGGAACTCACCCAGTCCCTCAGGGGGCGGACCTGCTGTTGGCGGGACACCAGACGATCCGACCGCTGGGAGTGGTGGCTGAGCCGTGGCCCTCGCGCGGAGGGCTTCAGCCCTTTCTAAAAGCTGCTGCGGTGGTGACACGGGCTGGGGGGTGAGCTGATATTCCAGGACGCGAGTGTCGCGGATTTCCCGCCGCAAAATGTTTTCGGCGAAAAAGTCGAACGGCGGGATCTCGTACCAGGGGGGGTTGATGCGCTCATAGACCGTGAGCGGTTGGTAACCATCTTTCACAAGGCGGATCTTTCTGGTGCCGTAGTACGTAAACGGAGTGCCAATCGGTGTCAGCCCCACGCGATAGTCGTCCACGTAGGCCATGGCACCGGGTGGGTTTGTTCGGATGAGGAGCCGCCGTTCCACACATCCGGCAGCAAAGAGCAGAAATCCGATCAGTAAAAGCGTCGTCAACCGCCTGGCAGTTCTTTTCCCAGCCCAAGGCCTTACCATGATGGCGTACAATGCATCACCCATATCAATATTACACGTCGAATGTCGTTTGCGCATCACCGACCCGGGGTGTCAGGTTTGCCCTGCACACCATCCCCTTCTGTCATGCTTGGCTCGTCAGAACTAGCGGAGCCGGAGTTTAACACGAGATGGCGATCGTGCCAACACGAAATTCGGGCTACGTTTCACGCGTTCGCGAGGATTTCCCAATTTGACTCGCGGGGGCATCGAAACTGATTCTTTGTCCCAGTGACCTATCCGAGTAACGTATCCGATCGTTTCGCGGCAGATCCGCGCGTTGAGACTATTCGGAAAAGCCCATCGCCCCACACACTACAGGCTGAATATTTGACTGTGGCCATCTCGGTGCTAATAATTTGGGGCACAAAAGGGTTATAGTGAACAGCGCGTGAACTCGCACGTGCATCCTAACTGCCCGGGGGCGATTTAACGGTTGACAGGTTTCCGCAAAAGATAACGGTCGTTGTTGGAACGCCAATTTAGCTGGAGGTTACCTATGAAGACGCAAACTACGAGACGGCAATTCTTGGGGACGTCGGCCGTTGGGGTGGCCGCCCTCTGGTTGGGCCGTCCCGCAGCCCAAGGCTCTACTGTAGCCGCTGCGCCCAGTGAAACGGTCAATCTGGGGCTTATCGGTTGCGGCGGGGAAGGCCGAGCCGTGGCCACCGCCCACCAGGGGTTACCCGACGCACGGATTGTGGCCGTGTGTGATGTCAACAAGCGTCGTCTGGAAGAAGCCAAAGCCTTATTTGAAAAGTCAGGCGGAACAGGGACGGTAGCGGCGTACGATGACTACCGTCGTCTCCTCGATCGCAAGGACATCGACGCGGTGATCGTGGCCACCAACGATCACTGGCACGTGCTTCCCACCATCCACGCCTGCCAGGCAGGGAAAGACGTGTATGTGGAAAAACCGCTGGGCGTTTGCATCGCCGAGGGTCAGGCGGCAGTCAAGGCTGCCGACAAATACCAACGCATCGTCCAGATTGGAACGCAGCAGCGGAGCTGGCCGCATTATCAGAAGGCGGCGGAAATCATCCAGTCCGGCCAGCTTGGCATCATCACCGAAGTCCGGGTGTGGGACTTCGACTGCATGTATCCTGGCTTCGGCTCTCCTCCGGACTCTGATCCCCCTGCCGAACTGAACTGGGATTTCTGGTTAGGGCCTGCCCCCAAGGTGCCGTACAATCCCAACCGTTACAACCACTTTTACTGGTTCTTTGACTACGGCGGCGGCTGGCAGGTGGATTGGGCCGTTCACCATTACCAGGTGGTCCACTGGTTCCTGCAAACGAAGGGACCCATTTCGGCCGCGGCAATGGGTGGTTTCTACTGCTTCGAGAACACCAATACGGAATGGCCGGACTCCTTCGTCGGAATTTGTGAATACGGTCCAACACCAGTGGCACCGAAGGGGTTTGTCCTCCAGTACACCTTCAGCGGTGCCGCCCGGCGTCAGCGACGCTCCCACGCGAAGTGCTTTTACGGAACGAAAGGCTCGATGCTCATCGACCGCAGCGGTTTCACCATCACGTGGGAAGCCGGAGAAAACCGCGAACCCAAGGACGAGACCACGGTAGAAAATGAATTCAAAAAGGACACCCACATCGCCAGTCTTCAGGCGCACGCCCGAGTCTTCCTCGACTCCATCAAGTCGCGACAGAAGCCGCCGGCGGATGTGCTCGTGGGACATCAGGCGACGAATCCCGGCCATCTCATGAATATCGCGTGGAAGCTGGGGCGAAAGATCCGCTGGGATCCGGAAAAGGAGGAGATCGTGGGAGACTCCGAAGCTGCGGCCCTTCTCAGCAAACCCTATCGCGCCCCGTGGAAACTCGAAGTCTGATCCATTTCAGGGTACTTCATCGTGCGGAAGATATCCTGTTGCGCGATAGCGTGATAGCCAGTGATTAAAAAAAACAATAAAAAACAGCGGGCGGCAGTTGTGCCGCCCGCGTGCGTTTATTCGTCAGGTTTTAGCGGGAGGCTGCTGGCGCCCGCTCGTGCTACATGCCTCTGCATGTTATTTCGGTCGCACATGCCGCGGATGGCCCTGCCACACACGAAACTCTGCTGGATCGTCCAGCCGGCGTCTGGCTGAGAAGTTGGGCTCAAACGGGCCTGTGCCGGACCAAGCCAATTCAGCACGTCATCGCTGACGCTGGCAGCCTCGGGTCAGAGAGATGGCTCTGTGCTCCGCTATTCCCTCCTTTCGCTTTTACAGAAAAGACCACGGTCACCATTCCCGCTTGTTTTGGGCGCCCGACTCCGCCGTCGGACGCCCCTCAGCCAGGATCGGATCGTGCGTGGGCTCGACGCATGACTCGGCCTCCAGATTAGAGGGTTCAGATTCGACCTTCTCGAGCCACCACTATAGGATATACTCGTTTCACGACAAAAGTCAAAGGATTTTCTTGTGATCGCCGGTAGCAAGTAACGTGCCAGGGAAGTTGCGATCAATCCAATTGCAAAGGCTTCTCCAGGCCATAAACTTTCACTTCAGCACGCCCTGTTGCCCCTGCGACCTGCCTCTCTCTACATTTCAAGACGTGCTTATCCGACCATAGGTTCGCTTGAGATTCCATCAGGATTTCCGCCCGTTGGTCAATCAGTGTCGTGTGCCCGACTCATCGGACATTTTTCTTTTGCCGAGGTGGACCTTCACGGGGGTTCGCGTGCCAGCAAAATTCAAGCCGGACGGACGTGCTTGTCACGTCCACTCTGCAACGCTACACCATACGTTGAGTTTCGGCGGCGACGACAAGCGTCCCCCTCTGAAGCATTTCTCATTGAAAGCAGCTCGTCAGGTCAGGTTCCAACGTTTGGATTATCCATTTCACCGACCGGGCTCGAACTGCTGGGTTCAGTTGCTGGTTAAAAGGTAGGGGCAATTCATGAATTGCCCCTACAACGCACAGAGACTCGACTCACTCGCAAAAGCCACCAAAAAAGGAATATGGCCCAAATGCTGTTCGCTTATTATGTGGTAGCTGTTGATATTTTCGGCTGGAATACTCTCTGCCGTTCATCCTAAATGAAAGTTGGCTTCTTCCGAACGAAGCACGTGCCAATGGCTTTGCCCCGGCGGCCGCCGCGCTACAACTCGGCAGCAATTGGGGCCCAAAACTTGCATCACCTGCGCTACTACCAATAAGGGTATTTCACCAGGGAAGCGCAACGATCCGATAGGAACCACTGTTGGATTTAGTAACGCCTTCCACAAGCACCCTGGCATCATGCGGAAGCGTATCACGCTGGGAACCCAGGAGTGCGTCCGAAACCTTTTCCGCCAGAATATGGACGAGGGAGGAGCTTGGCCACAATACATCTGTCTGAACCCATCGGAGGTGCGGCCATTTTTGACGCGACTGCTCGAGCAGGTCGCGCAGATGATTCGTCAAATAGCCTTCAAACAGAAGGTAAGGCTGAACCAAAACACTGCGGATCCCTTCAAGCTGCGCCACTTGCTCCAGCACATCTTCCACCCGCGGCTCAGCCGCCGCAAAATAACACAGCTTCCTGTGGGCATAACCAGTCATCCCAATCAACTCATAGACTGTTTCAACCTGACGAAGAGCCGCCTCGTCGCTTGTGCCCCGAGCAACCATCACGTAGGCGGTCTGCTCGCGTGTCAAGTTGCCATCGGCCAGCACCTCCTTTTGCCGTTCCATAGCCAGCCCTAGAAGTCTCCATCGCATTCCGTACGCTGAAGTGATGTAAACCGTGACGGACTTCTCGGCGTAGGACTCTATCGCTCGTCGTGTAAGATCCGGAATGTCTTTCTTGATGTGATCCGCGTCAAACAGCATGATGGGTACGACGATGACTTTTTGGTTGCCATTTCGCACAACCGACTCCAGCATCTCCTCCAGGCTCGGCCTTGCGATCTCCAGGAACCCAACGTAAAACGGCGGCAATCGCTGGAAGTTTCTGTTCAGCTCCTGAAAAACCTCCACGCAGAGTTCAAGACTCTGGTTAACACCAGCCTGCTCCCGCGTCCCGTGGGGAACCAAGATCACAGCCGTCGAGGGGAAGGTCTTGTCGTACATCGGGGGCAAAGTCCTAACGACCAAAAAACCAGGGCCGAGCATCCATCGTATTCCCGCACCACCGGAGACCAGCGTGACGGGCAGCAAGTTGTCGGCACGTTGGGCACGATCTGGGGAGCAGTTGATTCACGCCAGTGTTTGCGCGTCACTGCAAGCCAGCGTGGACCTCCACGCTGATCCACATTTATCGGGCCTTGAGGTTATTCTATACCGACACCGCGGGAGGGATTGCCGGGGATGCGTTAGAACGGGAAGGTGTCGTCGAGGGGGGATTGAGAGAGTTCCACGAGAAACGCCGCGAGACGCTCCACAAGGACCTCCATGACGCGGCGTCCTTTCTCGGCGGTGGCTTCATGAGGGTAGCCGGCGCCGGCATTGGTGGTCAGCAGATGCCACGGCCGGGTAATGCTCACCCAACCGCGATTGACCGCTTCAAACCGGCAGGGGCGGGGCCGACCCTCGTCCGCCGCAAGTTGGCCGTCCTCACGTCGCAGGACCAGTTCCGGCCAGTAGGCCAGGGCGAGCGACGTTTCCATTTCCCCCGCGTGGTCATCGGGATGCTGGAAGATTTGGTGGTAAACATCCCGAAAAACGGTGTACCAGTTACACAGAAACAAGTGCGCGGGGGTCTTTCCGTACATTTCCCGGAGAAACGGCTTGAGATCATTACCCCCGTGGCTGTTGAGCAGGACAATCTTGAGGATGCCCTGCGTGACCAGCGATTCCACGAGGTCTTCCAACACGCGAAAGATCGTCGTTGGATTGAGGTTCAGGGCGAATGGAAAACCGCGCTGGTTGGTCTGGGTACCGTAGGGGAGCGTGGGAAGGAGAATGACTTTCGCACCCTGATTCCATGCCGCCTCGCAGATCATTTCACCCACCAGATCGGCCTCACGGGTATCCATACTGTAAGGCAGGTGGAGATTGTGAGGCTCTGTGGCTCCGAGTGGCAGAACGGCCACCTCGTAGCGAAAGTCTTTCACCAATCCGTAAGTGAGATCGGAAAGTTTCCACGGACGCAAAAGCCCTGGATGATTCATGTCAGTCACCCCTGTCAGTACGGCTGTGATTTTGCCCAGCTTAGCGCATGGTGTACTCCCCGACAAGCCATCATCACACGGGTTTGGCCGGTATGCGACGTGGGCACAGCTTGATTCACGGCAAGCCTGCATCCGCGCTGACTTGCCGATGCTGTTCTGCCGATTATAATGCAATGGGTGGATTATTATGGAGCGGCGGCGCAACCCGATTATTGAGCCGCTCGCTGTTTTGGGACGCGTTTAACGCTCCGTCGTTATCATCTTCATTATCCAAAGGGCGTCCCACTTGAGACGGCGCAGGCCGATGAAAATATTCGGGACGATTCGGTCGTGTAAGTTGTGTCAAGCCCCGCGGAGAGAGGAAACAAGGCAAGAGTCGGTGATCAGTCGGAGTGGCGCCAAGACAGTCAGAGTTCACGTCACGTTATCTTGATTCCCTTTTTTGTCATTCTCCACTAGTTGCGTTATCCATGGCGGCACTCCCGCCGGTCCTGATGGGAGGGAACATCGGACCGGCACCCTTCTGGGAACGATCGCAGGGCTCTTGCCCACTCTGGCGGAAGACCTGATCCGGGTTGCTTACGATCTGGGCTCAGGCGGCTTGACCAACGGTGCCGGGTGGTCTTTTCACACATGCTCAGCACAACAGAAGTTCTGATCTGCTGGTTCTGCTCCCGGCGCTGGATTCCCTTGCGGCCCCGTGGGCCGGAGGAATGCTCTCATGCGCGTCTCAGATTTGGGATTGCCGGCAGTGGCGATGCCGGCCGTGGTCACGCCCGTCGGTAAGGAGCAACAGTCTTCGCCAGGTAACGCGTTGCAAACATCGCCGACGAATCAGGAGCCGTCTCAGGGCCAGAATAACAGGGTCCCCCTCCATCGGCTTGCCGAAGTCCGGATCAGGCAGGGGGTCACCCGGCGGACGATGGCCCGGCGGATGAAAGTGGATGTCCGCACGGTGAAACGTGAGGAGGATCCCTATACGGATCTCCCGCTGTCTGCGCTCTACCGCTGGCAAAAAGCGTTACAGGTGCCCCTTGTGGAGTTGCTGTCCGACATCGAGGAGCCACTGTCGGCGCCAGTTCTGCAACGGGCACGGCTCCTCCGCATGATGAAGACGGCCCGAACCATCCAGGTGAGGACGAAACAGCCCTCCGTCCGGTACCTTGCTGACATGCTCGTCCAGCAACTTCTGGAGCTGATGCCCGAACTGGCCGACGTAACCCCCTGGCCGGGTGGCCGATCCAAGCGGCAACCCACCGTGGGCGAAATCGCCCAGCATCCCCAGAAATTTCGGATGCGTTGAAGGATCACGTTGACGGCGTACCGAACACGGTGATCTGTGGGCAACGGGTCACCGTGTTACCCAATTTCACGGTCCCTTTCGAATTACCTGGGGCTAGGTCAACCGGACCCCCGTCAGAAAATCCCTGCGCGGGGCGGTAATCTACCATCAAAACTGGCCAACGGCCACTCAGGTTAAACCTCTCTTTTGGCACTCAAAAACGATTCTTAATTTCCCATCTTCTCTTGTTAGTCCACATTCACACCGATGGCAAAGCAAAATGCGCTATTTCCACACGCTAATACTTCGTGTTCAATAGGGAAGTCGCCGGAGAATACAGAACTGTCACTTTGCCCCGAATGCCTGGGGGCCCGGTTATGACCACCCCGCGCATGCAGTTCCTGGACGGTTTGCTCGCACAATCGGCCAATTCGGCAGGCTTGCGTTCCCATGGGACGCACCGCAGCCTTAGAAGCTCGAGTTTTCTCGTCGCTGGGATGTTGCTTGGCTTGCTTGCCGTGGGCTGTCAAAAAGCATCCCGACAGGAGGAGACTCCCCCGTCTCCGATTGAGGAACTCGGCAAGTTGCCCGGCGTGCGGAAGACCCTCCTGCCCGCTCTTCGGGAGGAGCTTGCCAGAATCGAGGAGGAAGGTGGAACTCCAGAACTTATGACGCCGCGTCTTCCTCCCCCGGAAGAAAACCTGGCTGCGGTGTTCCACAAACTCTTTCCCGCTGACCGCCTCGAATTCCTTTTAGCTAGGAGTCGAGAATTAGTCCTGAGCGGACTTCCGGCGGATGATGCGGCCGCCGGGGCGTTGCAGGAGTTCTTGCGGCCTCTGGAAGTGCAGCAAAAAGCGGTTCGCGCAGCTTTGCATCGACCGAAATGTGTCTTTCCGATCGCTTACACCGCCGGATTTGCCGCCGACCTGCGGTTTGCCGATCACGTCATCATGGCCACCCGGGTGGAGCTCCTGCAGGCATTGCTAAGTGCCTCCAAAGGGGAGTCAGGCCGGTCTCTGGAAAGCATTGGAGTGGCGTTGAGGATCAGCCATCGGTTGAGCCAGACCGCCCATCCCCACCTGCGATTCGAAGCTGCTCGGCTGCGCCGTGCCGTTCTGGATGTGCTCCAGGAAATTTTCTCCCACGGCAAAGTGTTTCGCGAGGACGCGGCCAGGCTCAACGAGGTCGTGAGAAACATCCTGGCAACATGGCCTGAGGACGCCGATACCTGGAAGGCCGCCCGAGCTCTTGGTCTCCACGCTTATGAGGTGGTTCGCATTGGACGCCTGTTTGATCTATTGACCGACGAGGAAGCAAAGACGCTCTCCCAGGAGTACGACCTCCGCACCCTTGTGGAAAAGACCCGCGCCCATGCGGATCAGGACGAACTCTATTATCTCACCCAAATGCGGCAGGTGATTGACCTATCGCGGAAGCCCTACTTCGAACGAAAACCCGCACTTGACCGCCTGGTTAGCGAATGGCAGGCGAGAAAGGCGGACGAAGAGGTTTTGGTGGCCTGTCGCATCCTCCTGCCTATGGTAGAGCCTGGGCAACTGGTCCAGGCGGAAGATCGTGCCAATATGCTGGCGTGGGCGGTGGCACTCGATGCGGCTTTGGGTCATCAAAATGCCACGGAGGTTGTCAATCCGCTGACGGGAGAGAAGTACTGGGTCGAGTCCAGCGGCGATTGGCTCTACATTAATGGCATCGGGACCGACCTTGGGCGGCATGGTGCCATCGCGATCCCCCGTTTTCCGTCGCCGAAATGAAATCGGGCCTCTACATGGGAGCCATTGTGGATTCACTCTTGGTGGACTGGGAACCTTCCCCGGCGGGTTGAGAGGTGGAGAAGTTCTGGCTCTTTTTCCCGTTCCCGTTGTTGGTCATGCCCAGCGATTTTCGCACGATCGGTCCCAGCAGGGGATGATTGATCAGTTTCAGGTCTTTTTCGTCAGCGATCTGCCGAAGGTCGTCACGTGCTCGGAAGAATGCTTCCACAACCTGCGGGTCCCACTGGCGACCTGCTCCCTTGCGGATGATTTCGTCGATTTTGTCGTTGGGCATCCGGGAGCGATACGGACGGTTGCTCGCCATCGCATCATAGGCGTCGGCCACCGCGACAATTCGGGCGATGGGAGGAATGGCCTCGCCAGCCAATTTATGGGGATAGCCCGTCCCATCCCATGACTCGTGATGGTGCAGCACCACAGGCAGAATATCATCCAGTTGCTTGAGTCCGGCAAGAATCCGGTGCCCTTTCTCCACATGGGTCTTGATGTGGTCGTACTCCTCATCCGTGAGTTTACCGGGTTTTTGAAGCACCGCGTCATTCACCCCGATTTTACCGATATCGTGAAGCAGTCCTGCCAGGTAAACTCGGGAAAGCATTTCGGGAGGATAGCCCATCTCCTGCGCCAGTCGCACAGCGATCCGGGCAACGCGGTCACTGTGACCACACGTGTAGGGATCCTTGGCATCAATCGCCGATGTGAGCGCCCTGATCACACCCGCCAGAAGCATCGACTGCTGTCGATAAAGCTCAAGGTTGGCACTGTGGACCCCAATGATCGTCGCCACGGAATGGAGCAGGTTGGCCTCCATGCTGCCAAACTGCTGATCCTGGCGATGATTGAAAGCGGCCAGATAGCCCAGCAGGTTCTCACCTTCCGTCACCGGGACGGCGATGACATTGCGAATCGAGAATGCTTCAAAAGTAAATGGATCGGAAAAGTTCCGGACCAGAGGGTCGATCGCTTTGCGAACATTCCAGTGCTCCATAAGGGAGCAGAATTGCTCGTCGGTCAGGGGTAAATTCCCCGCCTTCAGTAACACATTTTGAGTGCGGACCTTTCCGAGGTAGTTTTCATCCGTTGAGTCCACAGGCAGGAGAACCAGCCCGATGCCTTGCGCTGGCACCACCTCCATCAGCCAGTCGATGGCAATTTTGGCGAGCTCTTCGTCCGTTTTGGAAAGTCGCAAATTGCGGGTTAAACGGTGGAGAAGGCTGATTTCTTCGTAAACGCCGGCCAGGTGCATGGACATTTCGTCGGCCTGGCTTTCCAGGTCCTCCACACGATCAAGTGTGCGGAAGTGCTCACGGCACGCATCCGCCACTTGGAGCAGAATCCGCGGATCCCAAACGTGTTGGTGAGCCGCCCAATGATGGAGATGGCTCGCCTTGGCCCCGAGACGCTCGGCGTGGGCGTCGAGGGAATCCTGCGGCGACAGGGGTGCGGTGAGAAACACAGCGGCCGCCACGTGCCATTCCTCCCCGGCGCGAAAAGGAACGGCGAGGGCCGTCAGGGGAGACTCCTCCCAAATAATCTCGGACTGTTTCCGATTCGCGACGACCCGGCAAAGTATCCCAAACTGTTCCCAATCAATCGACGGCTGTTCCGGCTTGGCCAAAAGTTCCCCAGTCTCCCCTTTGAACACAGCAAAATCGGTCCCGAAACTTTTGGCTAGAAAGCGGAGACGCTTTGAACCTGACGGCGATGCCAAGCATACCGCCGCCCAGACTTGGGCGACATCAGAGCCTTCACCGCTTGCCCATTCCTTCCAGCTCTCGAGCAGGGAAGATTCGCCTATGGTCATGGTTGATTCCCTCACTTGTTTCCGCCACGCACACTTCGTCGCCCCACTCGATGAGATCCTTCATATCGGCCTTTGCAATCGAAAATCTCATCCCGTTGACTAAGTGTCATTGCCACTGGTCTGCCCATCCGGCGACTTATTCCGACTCATTTCCCCGCACCAGGCCCCAGTGAAAATTTAGGACACTTTTTCCATTCACGCAAAATGTCTGGCCGTCCTGACAGAAATATTCTGGATTCTGCCACGGGAAGAATCGGCATTACCTTCCCCACGGACGAATTACCCGGGAGAACGTTGAAAGAGCCACTGAGCTGTGCCGGACACCGAAAAACCGATTGGGGGCCGGTGATGAAAATCTCGGTCGGGGATTTAATCCGCTCCGCGCAGGATGGCCCACAAATCACCCGGTGCACATAATGAAGGGCTGACAGCGGCCCTTCAGATAAGAGGTCCCAAAAAGTTCCCGGAAATGTCTGTCAGTGTGAAAAAAAGAGCCGCGTCCCAAACAATCCATTCGGGACGCGGCCGCTTCCGGGAGGGACAAAGGGGAACGGGTTTATCCGGTGAATTTCAAGGACTCATCAACCCTGCTTTTTCTCCTCCTTTTTGCGGGGCTCGAAGCCTTTCTCGAATCCCGCATTACCGAACACAGCATTAAAACGCTCGGCATCAGCCATTTTCTCGATCTTGCCCGCACATCCCTTGCAGCAGAAATGCACCTCCAATCCACCAATCTCGGCCTTTTGCTCGGTCGAGACGGGGCGACCGGTCAACGGGCAAGCCTTTTGAGTGTACTGCTTGGTCAAAACAAGCTGTTGATTGGCCTTGGCCGCGTACTTGTCCTTATGCTTGTTGAACTCTTCGATGCAGTCCGGGCAGCAGAAAAACACTTTCCCGCCGCGATAATCGGCAGAGACTTCTTTCTTGGCCTCTCCGCCCATCACCGGGCATTCAATCTTCGGACCCTTCTTGGGCGCGCCTTCGAGAGCGGTCAACTGAGCGGCCACCCCTCCCTTCTCCTGGGCGGCATCGACCGGACAGGACTGATCTGTATCGCAGGCCTTTCCAGCGCAGCAGGCGGACTTTTCACCGTCAACCTTATCCGCAACTTCGGAAACCGCTCCGCCACCGCAGCACCCGCCCGCCACAGCTTTGACCGGACACTGGCCAGAGGTCTCGTCGCCCGTCGTGGATGAGGAGCTAAAGAGGATGGAACCCCCGATAATTCCGGCACTCAAGCTAACAAATGCAATTAGGTACTTCATATTTCTCCTCCTCTCGTTGACCCTCCTCTCGCATCCGCCGGCGCGGGTGGAAAATTTCGTCAGAATCAATTGCTGAATTAAGCATAGGCAGGGCAGCCAATGCGGTCAAGTGTTCAAATACGACATATTTGCTAATGTTTTTTGGGCCCCCCGCACAAACGCTCTTGGGGCGGCAGGCCGGCCGCTATGTCCGCCCGGTCTCAGCGGCAATAATGAACTGATTGTGCGGCAGCGTCTCAGGCCGCGAGCCGGTAAAGCCGCGGGCGGAACCGAAGTAAAGCGCGTTGTTGATCCAGATTGGGTAACATTTCCTCGGGGTTCTGGTTTTTCTGGTGATGGAGCGGCCGGTGATCCTCGACCATCCTTTCGGAGCGCCAAGCCATGCCAAAAATCATTGATCTTTCGCTTCCGTTGACCGACGGCGGGCCGAGTTATCCCAAAGATCCACCCCTCCGCATCGAGGTTTACCGTCGGCTTCCGGATGACGGATGCAACGTGACGCAAATCACGATGGGCACGCACCAAGGAACTCACTGCGACGCCCCGTTTCATTTTTTGGAGGAAGGCCGTCCGGTCGATCAGGTGCCTCTGGAGCGCTTCTATGGCCCGGCCACCCTTGTGGACCTCGCACCCGGCGGAGAACTGCCTCCCAAAACACCCATCACCCCAGATATGCTCCAGCCCTTTGCCAAGTACTTTCGGGAGGGAAGCCGCGTCATCTGCCGGACGGGTTGGTACCGCCGTTTTGGTCAGCCTGAGTATTTCATTGATCTTCCCTCCCTTACAGTAGAGGCGGCGCAGTGGATCGCCGCTCGCCGCATCAGTCTGTTGGGCATTGATATGCCGACGCCGAGCAAAATTGCTGGTCACGAGGTCCATCGGATTCTGCTGGCCCCGGGAGCCGAGATTGTTCTCGTGGAAGCCCTCACCAATCTCGATGCCTTGCCGCAGGAGTTCATTTTCGCGGGTTTCCCGCTCAAACTGGTGGGCAGGGATGGTTCCCCAATAAGGGCTGTGGCCATCATCCCGGATGAATAGCCCCGTAGTTCCCCCAGAGGACAATTGAGCGTCAAACCCCGGTGAGCCCCGCTCTACCCCCTCGCTTCCGAAGACCCTTCCGGATATTGAGACACGTTCCGAAGACCCTTCCGGATATTGAGACACGTTCGGTGGGAAGAAGTGTTCGCCACTTTCCGCAAACACCAGGGACAAAATCATGGACGAGCACACTCACACGTATGAGGAAGCTGACTACCGGCCGGCGGTTGCCCCGCCCCCGCAATCCATCTTCATCCCGGGAACGCAAATCGAAATCATTCGCCCCATTGATAGTCCGGGCATCTATCGACATGCTCTGTTTGATTTTGACGGGACATTGAGCCTGATTCGGGAAGGCTGGCCGGACGTCATGATCCCGATGATGGTGGAGATCCTGCTGGCCACTGGAACCACGGAGACGCCGCAGGAGCTCGAAGAATTGGTTCGGAACTTTGTCACCGAATTGACAGGAAAACAGACGATTTACCAGATGATCCGATTGGCGGAAGAGGTGGCCCGGCGGGGTGGTCGACCGCTCGATCCCGCTGAGTACAAGCGGATCTATCACGAACGTCTCATGGCGCGCATCGAGCATCGCCGGGAAGGCCTCCGCAGCGGACGAATCAGGCCCGAGGACATGCTTGTTCCCGGCGCGATTGAGCTGCTGGAAGAGCTTTGTCGCCGCAGAGTAAAGCTGTACCTGGCCAGTGGTACGGACGAGGTCTATGTCCAGGAGGAAGCCCGGCTGCTGGGGCTGGACAAATACTTCGGTCCCCATATCTACGGGGCGATTGACGACTATAGACGTTTTTCCAAGGCCATGGTCATCGAACAGATTCTGACAAGTAACCAAATCACTGGCCGGGAACTTCTCGGGTTCGGGGATGGATATGTGGAAATCCAGAATGTGAAGGAGGTCGGGGGAACCGCGGTGGCGGTGGCAAGTGACGAAGCCCACAAAAGCGGCAAGCCCGACCCGTGGAAACGTCAAAGGTTGATCGGGGTGGGGGCGGATGTGGTCATCCCCGATTATCGGGAATGGCGAGCGCTCATCGGTTATCTTTGGGGAGTAATTCAGATTCCCGCTGGATGATGACAGGCTGGCATGCCCGCATCGCGGCCGCCACGATATTTCCATGCTGACCGCGCGGTGGCAGAATAGCCGTAGAAGACTGTCAATCCGGCTGGAAAAAGGAAAGCCCTATGCCCTATCCACAGTTTGATCGTTCGCGGGTAACGCTGCGTCCATTGAGCGAGCGAATTCATGACCTGAACCGCAGCATCCTTCTGGATCCGAATAACCTTCAGGTCACGTTTCGACATCCCGCGATTCCTGTCCTGGCCGAAAGAATCACCCAGGCCGCGGTAAAAAAGGCATCCATCATCGCTTTTTGCGGCGCCCATGTCCTGAGGAAAGGCAATGGCCCCCTTCTTATTGACCTGATGGCGAAAGGACTTTTAACACATTTGGCCCTCAACGGCGCTGGGGCGATTCACGACTTCGAGCTGGCGCTCATCGGCGCGACCTGCGAGAGCGTCGCTCGGTATATCCGCACCGGACAGTTTGGCCTGTGGCGCGAGACCGGTCGAATCAATGAGGCGGCGATTCTGGCGGCGCGGGAGGGCATCGGGTTCGGCGAAGCCCTGGGACGAATGATCGAAGAAGAACAATTCCCATACCGGCAAACAAGTGTTCTGGCGGCGGGATATCGGCTAGGCGTCCCAGTGACGGTCCATGTGGCCATTGGGCAAGATATCGTGCACGAACATCCTAACTTTGACGCAGCGGCCACCGGCCAGGCGTCGTACACAGATTTTCTGGTTTTCACCGAGAGCGTAGCCCATCTGGAAGGCGGCGTGTACCTCAATATTGGGTCGGCCGTTGCAGGACCGGAGGTCTATCTCAAGGCCCTTAGCATGGCGCGGAACGTGGCACGGCAGGAAGGCCGGGAAATCCGGCACTTCACGACGGCGGTGTTTGACCTAATACCGATCGGCGACGACTGGCGCAGTGAAGCGCCCAAAGACGATCCGCGCTACTACTACCGGCCGTTCAAAACGGTCCTCGTGCGGACGGTGGCCGATGGCGGAGAAAGTTTCTACATTCAGGGAGACCACCGCGAGACGGTGCCGTCTCTTTACACGGAGATTATCCGCCGCTGGCAGTCTCGCCCCGCCTGACCGGGCAGCAACTGACGCCGCCCGAAGCAGTTCTTTCCCAGAGAGGCTGGGTCGTCCCTGACAGGGTGCATCAGAAACGAGGTCCGTGGCATGGTTTCAGCGAAACGTTTCGAGGGAATCACACAGGAACGACTGACTGCCCTGCTGGAACGCTTTCCCAGTCGACGTGTGGCGGTCGTGGGGGATTTTTTCCTTGACAAATACCTGGATGTGGATCCCCGATTGGCGGAAACCAGCCTGGAGACTGGCAAAATCGCGCATCAGGTGGTGCGCGTCAGGCACAGCCCGGGAGCAGCGGGAACTGTGGTGTGTAACCTGGCGGCCCTCGGCGTGGGCACCATTTACTGCGTGGGAATCATCGGCGACGACGGCGAAGGTTATGAATTACGCCAGGATTTGCAGAGACTGGGTTGTCGGCTGGAACATCTCCAGGTTGTTCCAGACCGATTCACCCCTACCTACCTGAAACCCCGGGATATTACCGACCCGTCACTTGCTGGTGAACATTCCCGGTACGATACGAAGAATCGAACGCCGACACCAGAAAAGCTGGTGGATCGCCTGCTTTCCTCCGTGGAGAACCTGCTGTCGGAAGTGGACGCGGTAATCGTTCTGGACCAGGTGGAAGAAGAGGAATGTGGCGTGGTGGGACGACGATTACGGGAGTTTCTCGCCCAGCAGGCACCGCGTTTCCCCCACATTGTTTTCTGGGCGGACAGCCGACGTCGCATCCGTCAATTTCGCCGTATCATCCTCAAGTGCAACCGTTATGAATTGACCGGATCCCGGCCTCGGGAGGCAGATCCACCGGACTGGGCCGCTCTTTTGGAAGCCCTCAAGAGCTTCCGCGAGTTGAATGGCGCACCCGCCGTTGTCACACTAGGTGAATACGGCATGATGGTGAGCGACCCGGAGATCCTTTGGATTCCGGCCGTCCGCGTCGAAGGGCCGACTGACCCCACCGGGGCCGGAGACAGTGCCACGGCCGGCGCCGTGGCAGCGCTGGCCAGTGGTGCTTCGCTGCCCGAAGCTGCTCTCGTGGGTAACCTGGTCGCTTCGATCACAGTGCAGCAACTGGCCACCACGGGGACGGCCAAACCGGAAGAACTGCCGCCGCGTCTCGAACTATGGCGATCTCAGCAAAGCGATCAGCGATCACTCCCCGCCTGAATGGGGTTTTTGCACCGGTCAGAAAGAAACGTGCTGCCATCAATTTCCCGGCAACGTGAAAGTCAATTCCATGGCTCGACGGCACGCGTCAGGTGCGGGGGCGACGGTGAACCTTGGAGCCGCTGTGGGCAAGGTGGCCCGGTGGCTCAAGGCACGTCCCCCCGTGGTCCAGCAACTCCTGACCTGCCTCACCTGTTCACTCTCGCGGCCTGCGCCAACCTCCCCTTCCGGCTCAGCCACGAAATTACGCGTCGCGTCAAAAAGCGGCGACGCTAGCCAGTCGCCGAAAGCCGGACGACTATGGGCAGCTCAATGGGGTTTAGACCCCCACCTGACGGACAGCGTTGTCGAGCAGGCCCTTGAGGCCGTCTTCGCCTGTGTGACCACCCTCATCACCGTGCGTTTTCTCCAGCTTTTGGATGTCGAGGGAATCCCCGAAGAGCCGTCCGTTCATGCGCAGTTGCTGGTCGCCTTCGCAGTCCAGGACGTACCCGAGCGCTATCCCCAGGCGAAAGAACTCTGGGGCTTCTATCAGTGGTTGGGGCTGACCGACGCCCTTTCTGTGAATGTGAACGCGGACCCCAGCCAACTGACAGCGCATCTCACGGCGTTCGTGCAGGAGGTGGATCGCATCCTCGAGCCAAAACCAGCGTGGAATGTAACGCCCCAGGATATCTTTCGTCCCATCCGCGAGGCCCTCTTCCCAAAATGGATCCGTCTGGCAAAAGGCGAATTCTACACGCCCTTTGTCCTGGCCGATTACATCCTCGAAAAACTTGGATATCCTGATCAGATGAATTCGCGTCTCCTGGACCCCTCGTGCGGAAGTGGGGTTTTTCTGGTGGCGGCTGCCTGGCGACGGGCTGAGCACTTCCGGCGGCAACTCGCTGAGGGTATCGCCATCCACCGAGAATATTCTTCAACCCCCGCAGTCCATGGCAACGCTTCCGCGCAAGCCGTGCTTCGCGATAAACTGCTCCACACGATCCTGGGTGGGGGCATCCTGGGACTGGAAATTCAACCTGCCGCTGTTCTGGCCGCCCGCGCAAGTCTGGCCGTGATCGCCACCGCTTTCTGCCGTCGATGGATGCCCCACGTCCCGATTTCGCTTTCCGACCTCACGCGCCACGGCCCTCCCGTTCTTCGGAGAGATTTCCTGTCTTTGTGGTCCTCACTGGGCAGCGGTGCGTGCGAGACCTCGGAAACTTCTTTCCCAACCACCTCAACGGACGTCCTTGACAGAAAGCCGTTTGACATCATCGTTGGCAATCCCCCGTGGGTGATATGGGACCGGCTGGATGAAAACGCCCGGCGCGACATGTCCACCGTTTTTCGCGAACTCGGGCTTTTCGATCTTTCGCCTCAAATGGCGCGGCATGGTGGCGGCAAACGTGACTGCGGTGCTGCATTCATTTCGGCAGCGTGCCGCGTTCTCGAACAGCATGGCCGCCTTGGAATGGTGTTGCCAGTTAGCCTGTTTCATAGCCAGGCCTCGGGCCGGAGTTTTCGGCTCCTGTTTAGCAAGTCCCAGGGCTGTTTGAGGATTCGAGAGGTGGTGGACCTTCGTGCCGTCTCGGTGTTTCCGGGGACGATTCAGCGGACGGGAATTCTGTTCGCGGAGAAAGGCATTGCGCCTCGGTTTCCGGTACCGTTTACAGTTTGCCGAGGCAGGAAAGGCCATCGGGGCCAATTACGTGACGGCATGTGGCCCAGCATCCAGGCCGAGCGGACGGTGCTCTTCGCGCAACCGGCCGACAGGACAGACGCCGGCGCTCCCTGGATTATCATGAGACCGTCCCTGTGGGAGATTTGGGAACAAATCTGCGGTCGATCTGAATACCAGGCCTACTTAGGGGCGAATACGGGCGGGGCGAACGGGATTTTCTGGTTGGAAGTTCTGGGATGGGAGGGAAACCGGCTCGTTGTGCAGAATCGCCCGGAATTTGGTCGCACCCCAGTGCCCCGTGTCACGGCAACCCTCGAGCCCGATCTGGTTTTCCCCCTGGTGCGGTGGAAAGATCTCGCCCCGATAAAGGCCCCCGTTCTCGGCGTCCTCCTCGTGCAGAATCCTGCTACCCGCTCGCCATGGCCGGAGGACTACCTCCGCGAGTTTTTTCCGGCGACCTTTGGTTATCTCGCCCGGTTTCAAGATGTTCTGGACAGGCGCGCGGCACGAAAGAAGCTTCAATCGCGAGGTCCCTGGTATGCCCAGTACAACGTGGGACCGTACACAATGGCCTCGTGGAAAGTGGTGTGGCGACGGATGGACGCGACGCTGAAAGCCGTGGTGCTGGGGGAAGAAAGTCTCGCCGGGTTACCGGCCAAGCCCGTGATTCCCCAGGAAACGTGCTGCTTTGTCCCGGTGGAGTCCAGTGAAGAAGGCCATTATCTAGCTGGTGTTTTGAACAGTCCCCTGGTGGAAGCGATTATTCAGGCCTTTGGGATGTCCGGATCACGAAGTTTCGGCAGTCCCAGCCTGCTCCATTATCTGCGAATTCCTCGCTTTCGACCGACGGACCCTGTTCACATGCAACTCGCCGAGTTCTACCGCCAGGCCGCTTGCCGTGAAGACACCGCCGATTCGGATTTTCTGGCGGAATGGACAGAGCTGGCCGCCGCCGTGTTCGGTACTGATTCGGAGCGGGCCAAACGAGAAATTCTGCAACACGGCACTTCACCCCATTGACGAATTGGTGCAAACAGCAGTTCTCTGTTTGGGCAAAGCAGTCGGCCGGTCAAGAGTTCGGAGGGCCGTTGAGCCCCAGTCGGGTAAGCCAGCGACCTCGCGGTGGCTTGGCCTTGTCGCCGGAGGCCGACGCACTTTCCAGAGCTTGCAATTTCTCTTCGAGTTCGCGCTGTTTTTCCTCCAGCAGGGCGCGCTCGCGGGCGATTTTCGCCCGTTCCAGAGAGATCTCCAGCTCAGCCTTGCGGAGTTTTTCCTTCCACTCCTCTTCCAACTGACGGAGATGTTCACGTTGCTGACGAATGACTTCATCCTGATCGAGCAACCGCTCCAGCGCGGCGGCACCTACGGCCACAGAGCCGATACTCGTGGCCTGCTCTTCAAGCAGACGTCGAAGTTCGGCGATTTCATTGTCCTTTTCGGCGAGTAGTGCTTCCGTCCGGGTGATAATTTCCTCAATACGATCCCGCTCTTTCTGAAGCGTGCCATCCGAAGAATCTTCAGACTCCGACTCCAAAGCCGCCAGGATTCGCTGTTTTTCGGCTTCCCAATTGAGAATCCGGCCATCGCTGGCACCACCCGGGGCCGGCCCGTTGGACTGCGCTCGCGCCAGCTTCTTCTCCAATTCTGCATTCTTCTGTCTCAGTTCACGGATTTCCGCCAGGGCGAGATTATATCTTTCCTGAAGCTCGGATTGCGTTGACCCATTTCCTTCGCGGCGAAGAGCCTCCAGTTCTTCCTCAAGCTGGCTGCAACGAAGCACAAGGGCGTTGAGCGCCGCCTCGCGATCATTCCACTGGTTTGCCCACTGCTGTCTTTCGCGCTCAAACTGCGTCAGGAGTTGTTTCTCCCTGGCCTTCCAACTGTCTTCGCTGTCCCCAGAATGCTGCTGAAGTGCTGTCAGGCGGGTTTCCAAATCTTCCTTGAGGTTTCGCACCGACGCCAGTTCTTCGCGGACGGCCACCAGCTCCGCTGTGAGCCGTTCCAGGCAAGCGGTTTGCTGTTGGAGGGGTTCCTGCCATCCGTTGCCAGACTTTTGAATCATGGCCTCCAATGTAGGAATCAGCGAGGCCAGTTGCTGAGAAAGACCGCTATCACTGGAAGAAGCCGACGCCGGGACGGTCTCGGCGCTGCGGAGAGCCTGCTCGAGAGCGATTTTCAGTCCTTCCCCGGCCAGGCGAAGCCGTTCTTCCTGACGCGCGAAAATCTCGCGGCATCGGCTCTGTTGATGCTGAAGACGTCTGAGGAGCGCTTCCGCCGAGTTCACCGGCGCCGCGAGTCCTTCACTTGCCACCATGGGACGGGACTTTCTTGACCAAGTTCGTGGTAGATGAGATCTCCGCCAATAAAATTGCGGGGAATTATCCCTGTAAAATCCATATCGCCGGCAATGCCAGCACTCCCTAATGAACGAGTAGCTCACAGATGGCGGCCAGTCAAATGGGCGGAAATCAAACACCGGAGTGCTGATTTTTTGCACCGACCAGGCCAAATCAAACGGGGACGGCAACTGTGCCGTCCCCGCGATGTGGAGATGCTGTTCGCGCCTCACACGCCAAGGATGGTGAGACGTTGACTCATTGGGCATCCTTCGTCACGCCCGGGAAGTCGTCGGTGCGGAATGGGCTGGCTGGCAATCCCGCTTTATTCCAGAGATTGACCACTGGATAGTTGGCCCAACCAAACCGCACGGCGACCGGCTTTTCCACCTGCGGGCTCCACACGACGACGGTGTCGCCCTGAATCTCTGCCTCCGCGTTGACGAATTTTCGATCTTCGCCGCAGATCGTGAAGCCCGTCAACTTGTCACCCTTGCAGACCAATCCGCCGTCCACATGGGTGAAATGGAGGATCACCTTGTTGCCCTGAACTTCCATGTGGTCGTAGATGGGGCCCGAGTACTCGATATCTTCACCGTAGGCCAGCGCCCTTGCGGCAATGGCGAGGCGTTCACCGACCGGCTGCTTCTTTTTGGGGTGAATATCGTCTTCCTCACCCACGTCAGTGATAACAGCCATCGCCGTATTGCGGGTATTGAGCATGGTCAAAAGCTGTGCCTCGCGGAGTTCCGCCCAGGCACTTTCGGTCGGCTCCGTTTCAATTTTCATGAAGGGAGCTAGTTGCACGAAGAGGAAGGGAAAGTCTCCCTGATTCCACGCTTCCCGCCAGGAGGCAATCATTGCCGGGAAGAGTGTGCGGTACTGGTAGGCCCGCCCCGCATTCGATTCCCCCTGATACCAGATAGCCCCGCGAATGGCATATGGGATGAGCGGCGCGACCATGGCGTTGTACAAGCCACCGGGACTGTGCGGATGTTCCGGTCCCATCGGAGGGCTGGGAGGCCGTCGATTGAACTGCTCACCCTTTTCCTTGGCCTGGCGAGCCTGTTGGCGGTATTCCGCCATGGCCTCCTCGTACTTCTTCATATTCTCGGGATACTTGGCCAGCGCATCGCGGAAGCGGTCCACGATGGGGGAAAGCTCAGGCATATTGATGAGTTTGTGCCAGTTCGTCCAGGCCTCGGCCGGCGTCCCGCCATACGAGGTGTTGATCAATCCCACAGCCACCCCGAGCTTCTTTTGCAGGCTGCGTCCGAAAAAGTAACCCACAGCGGAGAAGTCCGCCACCGTGTCCGGACCACAGACTGCCCAGGCTCCGTTCACGTCGGTCTGCGGTTCGGGCTTGGCCTGGCGGGGCACGGTGAACAGCCGAATCATGGGATTGGCCGAGTTGGCGATTTCTTCTTCGGCGTTGGCTGACGCCCGCACCGGCCATTGCATATTCGATTGTCCGCTGCAAATCCAAACCTCTCCGATCATAACATCTTTGAGGACAATTTCATTCTTGCCCTGAATTTTCAGCTCGTACGGTCCGCCCGCGGGCACGGCCTGAAGTTTGACCATCCACCGCCCGTGTTCGTCTGCTTTGGTGGAAACTTTTTGATCGCCCAGAGTAACAGTCACCTCTTCGCCCGGATCGGCTGTCCCCCAGACAGGAATCGGCATCTGCTGTTGCAGGACAGCATGGTCGGAAAACAGGGCCATCGGTTTAACGTCCGCCCGGGCTGCGGTGAGGGCCCATCCCACCCAACACAGGCCGGTTAACAGCAGGACACTTCTCCAGTGGTGCCACACGCGTTGCATTGTCGCGGTCTCCTTGTTCAAAACACCAACCGACACCGTCGCTTCCAAGGTGGAAGCGCGCTTCACAAAACAGCGCCTATTGTGTGTCCGCAGAAAGCCGCATGCAAGCCACCCGGTTGTTGCCCCATCCGCAGTTTTGCAAAAACCCACGAGATGCCACGGGCGCAACGTGCTGTAGGGGCAATTCATGAACTGCCCCTACCAGTCCCAGGGCCCGGATGAAATGGGCCCGCAAATGGAACCGAACATTCGAGCGCTTCTCAGGATTCGGAGATCAACGGGACGATCGCTCAGGACGGCATCTGCGTCTGTTGGAGGGGCGTCTTCCACGGTATCCGGTGAACACGGAGAGGCACGCTTCTCGTGCCCGGCGAAACGCAATGCGTCATCTCACGCTGGGAAGCGGACCTGACGAGCATATCCCTCCGAGATGTGGAGTGCGGGGCTTTAGCTCCGCTTTCAGCGCGGGACTTCAGTCCCCGCCGAAGGCAAATGGATGATCCAATGTCGAATGGCGGACCTGACACGCACGTCCCTCCGGGATTGCACCTGACAAGGAGGTCCCTGCGAGCTGAATCCCGCTCCGACGTGAATCGCTTCGAACGACCTCGTCCCCATCGGCAGACCAAAAGTGGGGATGTCTCAAACCCGCGTGATTGCGAAATAAACCGAGCGCCCCGGGGTTGACTGGCGGGGCGCTCGTCGGCAGGAATCGGGCAGTCCTTCTTGGGTACCGAGGTTTGGGAAATTTGGGGCTTACGCGGCCGGCTGCCGGGGGAAGAACAATCAGCTTTGATGGGCCAGCTCGCCACGGGTCTTGAATCGAGCAACGAGCGACCGCAGAGCCGTGGCCTGGGCGCCCAGCTCTTCACTGCACGAGGCAAGTTCGGAGGTGCCCGCGGAGGCTTCCTGCGTGATGGCAGCCACCGATCCGATTGCCTGAACAACCTGCTGAGCGATGGCGGTCTGCTGCTGTGTCACCTCTGCAATTTCGGAGATCATTTGAGAGGTGCTTTCCACGGCCGCCACAATCTTCTGGAGGGCTCCTCCCACCTGTTCGCTCAGTTGTGCCCCCTCCACAATCCGTTCCGTGGACTCCTTGATGAGCGTCGTGATCTGGCTGGCAGCGCGGTTGCAGCGTTCTGCCAGCTTGCGGACCTCGTCGGCCACCACGGCGAAGCCCATGCCGTGCTCACCGGCCCGGGCCGCTTCAATCGCCGCGTTGAGCGCGAGCAGATTGGTCTGGCTGGCGATGTCCGAAATCACACCGATGATCTCGCTGATTTGATTGGCACTTGACCGAATCAATTCCATCGATTCCATAGATTTCTCGACCGACTGAGCCCCCGTGTGAGCCAGTTGATCGGTATTCCGGGCCTGTGCCGCCGCCTCCATAGCCTTCTGCTGAATCTCCTGAATCAACTGGTTGAGTGTTTGGACAGAGCGGGTCACCGATTCAATCGCTTCAACCTGGTTTTGTGCGCCCGCTGCAATATCCTGAGAGCGCGTGGCCACAATCTGTGACCCCTCGGCAAATTGGTGGCCGCTCTCCACCACGCTGGCCACGAGAGCCTCCAAGCGATCGATGAATCGATTAAACCACATCGCCAGCTCACCGAATTCGTCGCGCGTAACGGCGGGGAGACGCTTCGTCAAATCACCCTCACCCTCTGCAATATCGCGGAGCAATTCCGTGGTGGTGCGAATCTGGCGAAGCGTCTTGCGAATTAGATAAAAGACGCCACCCATGCACACGAGCCCACCAACCAAAATGGAACCTAGGAAAACGAACAATGTGCGGCGCGCCTCACTTCGGATCCGATGGCTGATCTCCTCGGTCTGCGCTGCAGTCGTCTGGATAGCGCTGATTTGCCGCGATCATGCTATTTCGCTCGGCAGTTGCTTTCAGTACCCGTTCGATCTGCGCCTGTTGTTCATCCTGCATCACATCGAGGATATGCCGGGCCTCATCAAAATGGGCCACCGAGGCAGCCCTGCTAATTTCCGTGGCGGCCTCGCGCTGATCAGGGTGAGCCGCTTTGGCTACGACCTCGCTGGTCACAGATTTCCACGCCTGAAAAGCCTCCTGGAATTTCTGATAAAGCTCGCGGAGGGTAGGCGAATCGTATTTTTCGAGGGACTTTTTCACCCGCTCTTCGGCCTGTCCGAGGTTCTCCTCGCTGGCCTGCTTGGCTTTTTCCCATGCTTCAGGGGTACTGGCGGCGAGGGCTTCCCGTTCCGCCACAAGTGCCTGGTACATATCCCGGTCAGCATTCAGCATGAGAGTGATGCTCTCGTAGCGTCCCGCGACTTCCGGCAAATCCTGGGATATGAGCGCTCCCACTTGCTCGTTGATGAGCGGGTTGATTTTGTGCTCGACCAGGGTGGGGATTTGATGTTCTGCCACGTCATGGAGCGCTCTGTCCAGCGTAGCTAATGCGTACCATCCCACCGCGGAGACCGTTACCATCAACAAACCAATAAACCCAATAAGCAAATAGGCTTTGGTGCGCAATCGCATGGTCTTCACAACTCCCTGAAATGTTAACGCCGTTCTTGAGACTTTCACCGCAACCACTGCCATTAGGGTGCGTCTCGCGATGCATCGCGATCGACGACTGACACACGATCACAACAAAGGACGTCTTTGAATGGCCAACGTGGTCGAAAATAGGGCACACGGCTCACGAGAAGACTCTCTCGGAAACTGTCGAGGCCTTCTTGGCTGTTCTTTGCGGAGCCGAGTGCCGGGCTGGCTTGCCAGCGGATAGCGACTCCATTCGCAGAAACTATAGGTCATGAATTTGGAGGCGTGAGAAAACGTCTGAAGAATCGTTGACTTTGCATCCCGCGAATCCACCGACGGATCCGGAATCAAAAGCTCGAGCACAATTACACCAAATCCCACGTGCAACTTTCCAGAAAAGCTGTAATCTTGATACCAGCTAGTCCCGTACAGGCCACACAACAGACACTACTGTTGGGCCGCCATCTGGCGGAACGTGACCCCGCCGCCGCAATTGCCCCAGAAGCCTATAGTCTTTAATAGTTCTCAACGCTGATCGGCCGGAATGATGTCGATCTCGGCAATTGAGGTGAAAGGCTGGCCGCGAATTTCCTTCAAGGCAACGAGTTTGAGGAATCGGGCTCGGATCGACTGTGGGAAGCGGATAACTCTTTCGATCGCTCGGCCGTCCCAGGTGCCCCGAACAATGGCATCGCCCCAGGCCTGGCCGTCATCGCTCAGAAAGACAGCAAATTCAGCAATTCGCCCGTTAGGATTGCTGTCCTGCCGGGGTAGGACTCTCATCCCGGCCATGAGCACAGGCTGCCCCAAATCAACGATGATTTCATGCGGCGGGGGCGCGGCCACCGGGTCCCAGGCGGTATGCCACATCGTCTGCGGATCACCGTCAATCGCCAAAGTCGGTTCGTAGCCTGGTTGGAAGCTGTCGGCGGTGGCCTTCGCGCCAAGGGTTTCGAGGAGACGCGGCTTACGCCACAGGGTTTGCCACTGTACCTCGGTAACCGTGACCGCCGGCTGGAAATTCTCGGAAAGCATGTAACGAATGAGACTGCTTCTCAGTTGGCGGGCAACCACTCGTGTGGATAAATCATGCAGCACGTCCATTGAACACACCAAAAGCCGACCGTTTCCAACCCTCGCTTCCCACAGAAGCCCGAGCTTCCGGGCTTCGCACCAGTCATCGATGGCCTGAACGATGGGGCGGAGATCCCGGGCTAACCCGTCCAGAACCATCGGCGTGCATGCGTCGAGAAGCTCCTGCCACTGCCAGTCGGCATGAAAATCGGTCGGAAAATCCTTGAGCGCAGGATGCTCAGGATCACAAAGTATTCCCACCATATGCACTTTTTGAGTGGGAAAGGTAATCCGGTTCCAGAAAATCGGCTGGAATGTCCCCAGCGTATCTCCCCCAATCCATTTCCTCTCCGGTATGAAAAGAACGGTTCTGCCCTCCTGGGCAAATCTCCACGCCGTGTGTGGATCTGTGGCCAGTGCAATTTGATCCGGGATCTCCGTGGAAACCTCGGCCGGATAAACCCAAATTTTCCAGTCATTGGTCACATCACTATTCTCAAGGCATACTTTCAGCCTGAGGACGGCCGGCGCGGGCACATTGCGAAGGTCGACACTTTGCACTGACCCTTCGGTGAGCTGACCGGTGGGATAATCCCGGGGGACCGTTTGCCCAGCCGCAATCACCCGCGGTTCCGGATTTTCTTGGCACAATTCCCATTTCAGCACGGCGTCTCTGAGGTCCTCCGGACCGTAATGGGCCAGATCGAGCTGGAATTCGAGTTTCTCCTGGTTGGTCCAAACGAACTTTTTCAGCCGAGCCAGTGGAACGGTGCTGTTGCAGAAACGTCGATATTCCCCGGGAGAACAGTACCCCTTGCTTTCCCAAAACGCGTCCAGCACACCGACAGGAGCGGTCCCCTGTCCGGGAAAATCGTGCAGATCCAGCAGTTGAAAACCGGCCATGCCCGGCGTCCGCAAAGCGGCTTCGATCTCCTGCTTGTAGAGGATCACCTGAAATCGGCCGGAAGCCCGGATGAAATCCGCCGCCTGATCGTAGAGGCCCTTCTTTTGCAGGATGTCGCGAAACACCTCCATATTGGACCCGCGGAAAAACCCTGTGTACTTCTCAGGTTCGGAGACCACATTGGGGTAAGCGCACCACTGACCGATCTCGTGGCTGACGACGGGAATTCCTGCTTTGGCGATAAATTCACGGTAGTCGAGCCAGGTTTGCCCTGGTTTATTCAACTGCAGAGGTCCCCAGGCCTGAAGGCGCGGAGCCGGTGTGACGTGATATTGATTGGCTGGTAACTGAGGCCAACCTGAGCCGGCCGAGTAACAGCGTCTGGGATCGGCAGCCTTTTGTGTTTCCACCCATTTGGTAAGAAAGGCGTCCCGCTTGGCCACAGAGGGCCCGCCCGGCTCATTGCTCGCTACCATCAACAGGAAGGAAGGATGATTTCCATACGTCCTGCGAATGCGTGCCGCCTCGGCGTACACAAACGCGTCCTGCGGTTCGCCATTGCCGAACGAGGCCCAGCAGGAGCATTCCACCTGGTAGTAAAAGCCCATTTCGTCGGCCGCGACAAAGGCGGCCTCCGGTGGGCACCAGGAATGAAAGCGCAGGTGGTTGAGGCCGTAGCTCCGCGCCACAGAAAGAATCCGCTTCCAGGACTCCACGTCCGTGGGAGGATGGCCTTCCCGGGGAAAAATGCAGCATTCCAGTGTGCCCCGGAGGAAGATGGGGCGTCCGTTGAGAACAAACTGAGTTCCGCGGACTTCCAATTGCCGCAAGCCAAATGTCACCGTTTCCACATCATGATACGTCCCTTCTCCACGGTCCTGGGTTTTTAACTCCACCGTCAGATCGTACAAAACGGGATGAAATTCATCCCAAAACCTTGCTCGGCCATCCAGGGAATAGCGTACCCGCTGGCGCAGGCCGTCTGCGTCCCATCGAACGGGAATTTCCAGTGCGCGGAATTGTTCTGCTGGAGCAGAATCCGCCTGGGCGGCGTGTGCCCTGGCCGCCAGGAGCAACTGCCCGTGACCGCTGACGCCCGTCCGATTTCCGAGGGTGATTTTCACCTCCACCGCATGCTGGGCCACATCGGGGTAAACCTGGACGTCATCGATCCACACCGGGGGACGACGACGCAGTTCCATGCGTCCCACAATCCCGTTCCAGTTCCCCTGGGTCTCATCAGAAATGCTGTGCGCGCTTTTGCCCACCGGAATCAGGTAACGGTTATCTACGGAAATCGTCAAGCGATGCTTTCCCGGTGTGAGGTATTCCGAGAGATCATAAACGTGGGGCGTGGCCAGGGAATTCTGGGAACCCACCTCTCGATCGTCGATCCAGAGCGTGCTCTGCCAGTGGACACGCTCAAGGAAAAGGACAATGTGGTCACCCTGCCAATCTTCTGGAATTGTTACCTCCCGCTGGTACCAGGCCGGGCCGACATAATGACGCGGCGGAGTCAGAAAAAAAGGAGAACGAAAGTTCTCACGCGTCCAGTAAGGAGCGAACAGAGAGTCGTTTGCCCTTTTCAATCCGATTCCCGCCAGCCATTGGCTCTCCGGTCCAGGCGGATCGCCATATCCCTGCGCCTGAAGCATTCCCGGCAGTTGGATGCGATCCGGCAACGCGGTGTCGTACCACCGTTCTACCCGGCCACGATCCTCTGGATCCAGTCGGAAGGACCACTCACCGGATAGATCGACCGCTCGCTCTGTCGCGTGAATCTTGGCCGACCAGGCTATGCTTACTGCGAACGCCAATACTAATCCCAACTGACCGTATTTCGGTGATCGCGACATGAAAGGCAGTCCCTCCGCAAAGATTTTGCTTCATCCCATCGGAAAATGACGAATCGCTCTGCGCTAACGCATGGTCCCGTCGGACCATGGCTGTAAAAACCTCGATTAATGTACTGCAAGAGGCGTTTCTCCGCGACCCACTCCGTCGGAAGATCGCCAAGCATTCAACACGTTTCCAGGTCCGAACCGTCCGTCGCAGAAGAGATCCAGAGCGCATTCAGGGCCGGCTCAAGAAGGGCCGGTTTCACCCGGATTAACGGCACGCCGCGGAAGGCGTCCCTCCAGTGGAGGCTGTGGAACACGTCGCGCCCGTGGGCGGATGGGCGGGTCGGGTGTCACCCCGACCGATCGCGATTCTGTCACGAGAAAATCGCCGGTCAACCGACAAGTGAGGCGAAACCGACGGACCAGAAATTTTTATTTGCCCCCGGAAATCCGTGAAGCATCATGGTATAAATAAGGTTTTCGACGGTTCTCGCCCGAACACGATTGGCCCTGTCCGGGCGTGGCGCCCGGCCCGGCGCGATGCGAGCCATCATAACAAATCTGTACAGCGCGAATTTGCTGAAGGGAGGATGTATGGAGCTGAAACGGTCTCTCCTGCCGGAAAGCGACCTGCCTGTAGAGTGGTACAACCTGCTGGCCGATCTGCCTGAACCGCTTCCACCGCCGATTCATCCGCTGACCAAGGAACCCCTGGATCCTGCCGCTTTGGAACGCATTTTCGCGAAGGAGCTGATCCGGCAGGAAGTCAGCCAGGAGCGATGGATCGGCATTCCCGACGAAGTGCGCCGGGTGTACGCCCTATGGCGTCCCACGCCCCTCGTTCGCGCTCGCAATCTGGAAAAGGCGCTGAAAACCCCTGCTCGGATTTACTTCAAAGACGAAAGTCACAGCCCGCCCGGAAGTCACAAGCCTAACACAGCGGTTGCCCAGGCTTACTACAACAAGATTCAGGGAATCCGACGCCTATCGACGGAGACAGGTGCCGGCCAGTGGGGATCTTCTCTGGCGTTTGCCTGCTCCTTCTTTGGGCTGGAGTGCAAGGTTTATATGGTCAAGGTGAGCTATCACCAGAAACCTTATCGACGTGTCATGATGCAGTTGTGGGGAGCCACGGTAACGCCGAGTCCCTCGGAGGAGACGGAATGCGGGCGCAAGATCCTCGCCAGCGACCCCAACTGTCCCGGAAGCCTGGGAATCGCCATTAGCGAAGCCGTCGAAGTTGCCCTCAAGAACGACGACACCAATTACACACTGGGGAGCGTTCTCAACCACGTGATGCTCCATCAGACCGTCATCGGTCTTGAGGCCGAAAAACAGATGAAAGAGTTCGGCGATTGGCCAGATGTTGTCATCGGCTGCGTCGGCGGCGGAAGCAATTTTGCTGGCTTGGCTTTCCCGTTCCTCCGCCACAAACTGGCAGGAAAGGAAATGCGTTTTGTGGCGGCAGAGCCGAAGGCCTGTCCCTCGCTCACCCGAGGCATGTACCGCTACGATTTCGGCGACACCTCGATGCTCACACCGTTGCTCAAGATGCACACGCTGGGACACAGCTTTGTGCCAGCCGGCATTCATGCGGGTGGACTGCGATATCATGGAATGGCCCCGATGGTGAGCTTCGCCGTCAAACTGGGCCTGGTGGAAGCTGTGGCCCTCCATCAACGGGAATGCTTCGAGGCCGCCAGGCTCTTTGCCGCCACGGAGGGAATCATCCCGGCACCGGAAACCTCGCACGCCATTCGGGCGGCGATTATCGAGGCCCTGAAATGCAAGGAAACCGGCGAAGAGAAGTGCATTCTCTTCAATCTGAGTGGCCACGGAATTTGCGACCTGGGCGCTTACGAGCGCTATCTGGCCGGAGAGCTGGAAGACTACGAATTGCCACAGGAACAAATCGATCAGGCCCTCGCTGAACTGCCTGCCGTCGAGTAGGAGGCTATCCTCTAATCTGCGGCTGACCGCACCTGTCGGCCTACGTCTATGATTCATGAAAACCTAAAAAAGGAGGCATGCCATGACCTATACAGGGCGTGGTAGCGGGCGACTGGCCGCCCGAGCCGTGACAGTTGCATTTGCCCTGGCGCTCCTTTTTGGCGCAAACCTGCCGGCGGAGAAGATCGGCCCATGGGATACCGATCTCCTCTTTCAGCCCCCGACTGTGGAATGGGGCGAGGAAAAAGACGGGGTCCGCGAACTCTTCTACCAGGGAGAGCCTTTTCAGGGAAGACCGACCCGCGTGTACGCCGTTTACGCTCAGCCGCCGGGAACCGGTCCCTTTCCTGCCATGGTGTGTGTCCACGGAGGTGGCGGCACGGCGTTTCCGGAGTGGGTCCGACTGTGGGCGGAGCGTGGATACGCGGCGATCTCCATGGACCTGGCCGGTTGTGGCCCCCAACGGCAGCGTTTACCGGATGGTGGCCCTGATCAATCCGACGATTCCAAGTTTCGTTCTTTCGACGAGAATTCAGTTACCGAAATGTGGACATACCATGCGGTGGCGGCGGTGATTCGGGCACATTCACTCCTGCGGAGTCTGCCTCAAATCGATGCTGATCGCATCGGTGTCACCGGGATCAGTTGGGGCGGTTATCTCACATGCATCGTGGCTGGAGTGGATAGCCGTTTTCGACTGGCCATTCCCGTTTACGGATGCGGATTCCTCCACGAGAACAGCGTGTGGCTTCCCCGATTTGAAAAGATGTCACCGGAACAGCGTGAACGATGGGTCCGCTTTTTCGACCCTTCCCAATATCTCGGTCGCGTGCGATGTCCGATCTTTTTCCTTAACGGCACAAACGATTTCGCCTACCCGCTTGACAGCTATCGCAAATCCTACGACCTCGTACCGGGAGAGAAATACATTCGCATCGAAGTCCGCATGAAGCACAGCCATCCCGACGGTTGGGCGCCGCGAGAAATCGGCCTTTTCGCCGACGCCCTGCTCAAAGGAGGACAACCGTTACCCCGGCTCTCTTCTCTCCACCGTGAGGACCGGACGGTCTGGGCCGAGGTGACGTCGGTCGTACCTGTGAAGCAAGCCCATCTGAATTACACCGTCGACGGTGGTCGGTGGCAGGACCGTCAGTGGACGTCCATCCCCGCCAGGCTGGAGCAGAACCGCGTGGTGGCAGAACTGCCTTCCGAACAGTTGTCCGCATATTACCTGGATGTGGTGGATGAAAGAGGGGCGATGATTTCCACGCCCCCCGAGATTGTGCGATAGCCGGGCAAGGGCCCCTGCCGGGTGGAATCGCCCAGGCGTGGGACCGGGATCTTTTTAATCCGTTAGTTCGAACGTGAACTCGGTGGTGGACTCCGTGACTTCGGCTGTTAGGCCTGACGTTTCTGGTGCCGCATATTTCGTGGGGAGTTCGTCACGATATTTGGCGGGGACGGGCGGTGCGTCAGGATCCGTGCTTCCACCTTCCACCAGGACCGATTTCCGGATAGTGACCCGATAGCTGCCCGGTACAACCCCGTCGTTCTTCTCGAATGTCGTCAGGCGTGCCACACCTTGAGCATCCGTCATCCCTGTAGCGGCATGGCCTCCAGACGTGGGCAGGAATTGGACGTTTGCCTCAGCTACCGGTTGGCCCTTGTACTTGACCGTCACTTTTACGGGCACGGTCTTGGGACGCCCCGGCACGGCGCGCTTGCCGCTGCCACAGCCACTCAAGCAAAGCGACAAAGCGACGATAACACCAACAGCAGCCGCTTTTCCCACGGAAGGTCTCCAGTTACGCGCCGTCAGCATGCTTTTCTCCTAAAGCTCGACTTCTTTGGCAGGTTGAGTATCGATAAACCTCAGTCACCGTTTCGCCTGCAGCGATGGAACAATACAAGCCGGCCTGCTAGCGCAGGCCGGGCAAGGAGGTGCGTCATGCCGCCACTCGAGACAGCCTCAAGAGAGCTTTTCGCTGGTCTTGCGACCGCTCTCTTAAGCCCGACGATTTGGCCGGCGCGATTGGCCAGAAATGTCGCGAGGAAAAAAACCACGGAATGCGATCCCCAAGCATCGAGATGGAATGGGGATCAACTCAGGAAATCTCGCGATCAGAATTCCGAACTCGGCTCTCCGCCAGCCTTGGTCCCCAGAGCGCCCCAAACGCCGTACGGGCTCACGCCACCCGCGGTTGGCGATGGAAAGTCGGTTCCCAGGTTCCCTGTGTCAACGGTTTCGGTAACGAATCGCACGGATCCGTCAGCGAATGCCACGTTGACACCACCGGGATGACGACTGCTGGGGGTGTAAATACCCCGTTCCCAGTGGCTGGCTGCATTGGCACAGGAAGCTGAATTGGGCGGAAGAATCGTGGTAAAGCCAGCAAACCATGCCGCACCGTCCGCCCAGCGGAATCCAGGTGCCGTATCGGTGGTGAAGCTTCCCGTCACGTATTTCTTTTGAGCTGGATCATAAGCAGCCCGACAGGTTAATGGATTTGTACCGAGCGCCAATCCCACAACGTTGCCAAGAGAGTTCTGAGCCTTCGGTCGAACACGCTCGGAGAGCAGGGCCGTGTTGCTCGTCCCATCAGTAATATCCGCCATCGATGACCAACTGAAGACGTGAAACACCCCACGGTTTTGGGCACTTGTGGGTGGTGCGTTGAAGCTATCAATGGGCGAATCACCGCCGTTCATGCAGTAGCTCAATGTTCCTCGGGCGGTTCCCGTGGGCGTCACATTGGTCGGATCGCTGGGGCAATTGAGGGCTGGAATCACGGCGTTGTACCAGGTTGTGCCGTTCCATGGTGCCTGATTGGGAAGAGCGTAGATCTGGTCATAGAGCGACTGCTGCTCGATAAACGGAGTCACCGCGGCCCAACCACTCAGACGCCCTCGATGCGTTGTGTTGCTGTTGGAATTCTGATCTCCGGAACCGGCCTGGCGAGCGGGAAACCGATTGTACACATCATGATAATTTTGCATCGCCAGCGCGAGCTGCTTGAGGTTGTTCACGCATTGCGTGCGTCGCGCGGCTTCCCGCGCAGCCTGAACCGCCGGTAACAAAAGGGCGATTAAAATTCCGATAATGGCGATCACTACAAGCAGTTCCACGAGTGTAAACGCCGAGCGCGCACAACTTTTCTTACGAGACAACTCAAAACCCATAAAAAGACCTCCATCCGGAAGCAAATTGAACGGGAAAAACGGATACCACAGACACACAAAACCGAACCCTAAGGCGCTGCAAAACCCCCGTGCAGCGAGCGTCCTCTCCCTGACGAAAGAACCCAGCGGGGACAAGCCCGGGGAATTGGGCGGGAAACTAACGGCGGGTTTTTTCAGCATTTAACTTCCATCGTAGATGGCCTTTTGACTGCTGTCAAGTAACCGAGTGATGCCCAAGCCCAAGGTTAACAGTGAGGCCGCTCGTCCCGTCACCTCTGTGGGACCTAATTCATCCCCACTTTGCAAAACCCGACGACATGCCACGGGCACAATGGGTTCTAGGGGAAATTCATGAAGTGTCCTACGTCGTCGGAGGGAACCGCTTGTCAGGTCCGCTTTTTCCAACGTTGGACCATCGATTTTGCTTCACCGGGCACGACAAGCGTGCCCCTCCGGCCTTTTTCCGGAGGGACGTGCTTGTCAGATCGGCATCTTCGGAGGGACGTGCTTGTCACGTCCGCCGTTCAATGTTGGATCATTCGTTCCCTTTCGCCGGGGACTGAAGTCCCGCGCCGAAAGCGGGGCTAAAGCCCCGCACTCCATGGAGTGCGGCGATTTATCGCCGCTTTCTTCGTGAAGGCTTTAGCCTTCACAACCTTCCGTCGGTGCAGATGGAACGACGCTAAGCGGTAGGGGCAATTCATGAATTGCCCCTACCATCCGAGAGAATGCGTTTCGGCGATCGGGGGCCTGTCGGATCGCCTGCCCGTTGCAACATGAACTCATGTCATGCCTGTCGCGTCCTGGCCTGTGCCGGAGAACTGGCTTTCCGAACGTGGACTGACTATCCTAATGGGGCGGACGATGTGACGACATTTTTGAGCACGCAAAAGAGAATAAGGTGCTGCCATGACGAATTCCCATGCTTCTACCGGCTATTCGCGACGTAGCGTTTTGAGGGGACTGCTAATGTGCGGGACGATGGCCATTGGGAGTCGGTCCCTTCTTGGGACTGGACTTTTGGCTGAGGAAGTGGCTGGCTCGGGGCAGGCCCTGGAAAAACGTGGCTGGAAACTTGCTTGCCAACTCTACACATTCCGAAGATTTCCTTTTTATGAGGCGATCGAAAAAATCGCGGCTCTGGGGATCAAAGCCGTGGAACCGTGCTTTTTCCTGCCCCTTGATGCGCGCCAGCCTGGCCTCGTCACAAGTGAGGCCCTTCCTCCCGACAAACGTGCGGAAATGAGGCAGAAAATGGCCCAACTCGGCATAACAATGCCCAACTTCTATGCGAACCTTGGCAACGATCAAGATCAGGCACGGAAAGTGTTTTCATTCGCGAAAGAGATGGGCTGCCAGACCGTCGTGGCCGAACCGCCTGCCGACTCGCTCCCCATGCTGGACGAACTCCTGGCCGAGTACGGTCTCACGCTGGCCATCCACAATCATCCCCAGTCACCCAGTTCTCACTACTGGCATCCTAAGAACGTGCTGGGGGCAGTGGAAAAACGTAGCCACCGAATTGGAGCGTGCGCAGACACGGGACACTGGGTCCGCTCGGGCCTGGATCCCGTCGCGTGCCTGAAGCTGCTGGAAGGGCGCATCATTACCCTTCACTTGAAGGACGTGGCGGAATGCGGGGTGGTTGGTTCCCGGGATGTTCCTCTGGGCACGGGAGCGGCCCACTATGATCGCGTCCTGGAAGAGTTGGCCCGGCAAAACTTTCGAGGCGTCATGACCATCGAATACGAGCACGATTCGCCGCAACTGCTTGAAGACGTCGCCAAGTGTCGCGATTTCGTCATCAATTGGGCGGTCCAACACGCGTGAATGCCTTCCATTTAACTTGCGGGTTCTTTCGAGTCGCGCATCCAGGGGAGAAAATCTATGCGGTGGCTGAAAACAATGACGGCTTTCTGGGCAGAGCCACATTCCCGACCATCCGTTGGCCGGTTGAGCGTTCTTTCTCTTCTCGTGGTCGTGACTCTGACCCCACCACCTATCGGGAAAACGCAAGAGGCTCAGCAGTTTTCCAAACTTTGGGGCAAAAACGGAGCGCTCTGGTCGCCCTACAGTCGGCTTCCGGATTTCACCTGGGCAGGATACCGTTGGGGCTCGGAGACCTACAGAAGGCCTCAGGAACGGGTGTCGGTCAAGGATTTCGGGGCCAAAGGTGACGGACAAACCGATGACACGGCGGCCTTTAAACACGCCCTCGAGGCCGGAAAAGGCAAAATTGTTTTCATCCCACCCGGAAAGTATATTTTGCGGGACATTCTTTACATCCGCAATTCAAACACTGTGCTGCAAGGGGCGGGGCCGGAGCAAACCGTCCTCGTCTTCACCAGACCCGGCGTGGAAATCGATCCTCGACCCTCCAAAACCGATGGTAATCAGCCCACCACCAACTGGTCCTGGGCGGGGGGACTGATCTCCATTGGCGGCGCGCGTACTCAATCCAAAGACGTGACGAAAGTTATCAAATCCCAAAAGCGAGGGGACACAACCCTCACGCTGGAGAAGAATCCTTTTCGGCCGGGGGATGAAATTCTTCTTACCCTCCGCGATGATGATGCGAAATCGCTCCTGAATTACCTTTATCGCGGCCAGCCTGGCGATATTTCGGGACTGGACAACTGGTACGTGGAACAGGTTTTCCGCGTCGTTGGATGCGAGGGGCAAACGGTGGTTTTGAATCGGCCGTTGCGTTTTGACGTCCGTGGGGAATGGCGGCCAACCGTGGAGCGATTTGTCCCACCTGTGACAGATGTCGGAGTCGAAGGGCTCACCTTTGATTTCCCAGTGCGTCAATACGCCGGACATTTCAAGGAGGTGGGCCTGAATCCGGTGGAGATCACGCGCTATGCTGCCCATTGCTGGTTGAGAGACCTGGTGATTCGCAATGCTGATAATGGTCCGTTTGTTTCGGGTTATTTCTGCACTTTGGAGAAGATTCGCTTGGAGGCCGATCCGGAAAGGGCCTCGCCATCCGGCCATTACACCGGCCACCACGGCATTACTTTCGGCCGAGCTTCAGACTGCCTCTGCCGGGATTTTGAGATCAATACCCGATTCATACACGATCTGACTGTGCAGAGTTCCATTGGATGCGTGTTTTGCTCAGGACGCGGCATCGACCTCTGTTTCGATCACCACCGCTGGGCGCCATACGAAAATCTTTTCACCGATATCGATGCGGGCATTGGAAGCCGCCTGTTTGCTTCGAGTGGCGGGGGCATGCGGGGCAATCACACCGCCGGAGGTGAAACCTTCTGGTGCATTCGCACCCAGCGACCTGTCCGCTGGCCCGCGAGTTTGGGGATTGACGCGATCAATGTGGTTGGCCTTAACGTGAGTGATGCCGCTCAGGCTGTCCCCTCGTTACCTCCGGTCGCCGAGCTGACGGGAAGATGGTGTGAACCGATCCCGCCGCAAAAACTTCTCCCGCCGAATTTATACGATGCCATGCGTGCGCGAGGCGGCGGCAATAACTGACAATCGGAATGCGAAAAGCTTACGTGGAGCGGGCGCGCCCCACCGTGGGGTATTCGCCCGGGTTTCTGTACTACGCTTTTATAAGAGGGTTTCTTTAAAAAATGCGCGGCGAGGGCCGACATGGATCAAGCGTATCGGCATTCGCCCCCTCAAGTGGGGTATTGTTTCTTGGTTTGGCCAGACTATATTTCAGGCGGTGGCGATAACACTCGCCGGGGGCTAATGAAAATGTTGGGACCGCCATCGGGCAAATAGAAATCATGAATTGATTTCAGAATTGATTACTTCGACGGAGCGGCACGTTCGGTTTTTAACGAGAGATGCAGGCAATGCAATGTTGCGCAACCTGCAATGTTGCGCAACCATGGTTTCTACTTAAGCATTTTCGTCGGCGTCGTGCTCGTGCTAGGGGGATGGGCAGGAAAAGCACGGGTTTTCGCGGAACCGACCCTGCAGATCTATCTCGAAGGCGGACTTTACGACACGGTGACAGAAAGCTGGTACCTGGCACCGCCGGGTTCTTCGGCAGGCGCACCATTCCGGTTGTGGATCATTGGTAACACCTCTCAGGGACCTATCGAGGAAGTGCGCCTTTCCATGGCTTATTCGGCCGTCTACCGGGCAAACGGCGTCGATCTTGCCGTGACCATCACTCCGACCACCACAGGGGGGCTATTTGGATTCACCGATCCTTCGACGCCACCCCCTCCCACCTTCCTTCAGTACGGTGCGGAAGGAACTCGGCCGGCTCTGGGAGATGGTTCACCGCTCCCCGCTCATGGGATTTACGGTGAGGGTGTCGTATGGCAGGAATGGCTTCTGGGGGACTTTACGCTCTCCGATTCGCCCATCGGCGATTTCATCAACAGCGTGCCTCCGCCAGGTCCGAAGACAGGTCAAATCAACGTTTATGAGGTAACCATCACTTTCTCAGATGGCTCGAGTGCTCACGGTGTGAATGTACACTTTGACGCGTACAACCACGTGGAAGCGAAAAATCATGTACGGTACCGCTTTGCCCCGTTTTCGCACGACGCTGACGGCGATGTGACGGTTGTGCCCGAGCCGGGCAGCCTTGTTGCTCTCGCGTCTTTTCTTGGAGGCTCGTTAGTCTTCGGGACGGGAACTTTTTTCCGGCGGCGAAAGAAAGGTTGACCAATCCACGTTCAATGTGGTTGCGGTGAAGTCATCGTTGTCGGCTTGCCCGTTCCCATTGGGCAACATCGCGCTGGATGAACGTTTCATTCCAGCAACATCCTGGGATATTCGGCTCGCAGCCCACCTTCTTTTTAAGCGCCTCGGCCAGGTTTTGAGAGTTTAGCGTCGTTTCGGCACGCGACGTGCTGCTCTAATGGACGAGTGTTGGTGGCGTCTGAGGTTCCCCATCGCGAAGCGATTTTGGTTCAGGCTAGTTTTTGTCGCCAGGAGTAAGCGGTCTATGAGTCACCTCTCCTCGTCGGGTCGTCGGCGCTCACTTCGTCGTGGCGTACTCAGTTTCGAGTGGATCCTCCTCATTTCGCTCCTAGTGATCGGAATTATCGGCGGACTGGCGGCCGTGCGAAATGCCCTGCTCAGCGAGCTCAACGATCTCTCCCAAGCGGTTGAAGCGATCAACGTCTGCGGGACGTGCGATCCAGCCAGTTGTCCCCCCGGAAACCCCGATTGCTGCGACGATCCCTGGTGGTGTCCGTGATCCATCCATGGCTCCCTGCCGCTTTGGGCAGTCGACCAGCTACAATAGGGCATTGAACTGGCTGTATCACTACCGCTGTTCGTCGCTTTGGCCTCTTGGATAAGTGTTAATGGAATCGCCCCACGTTAGTGACACTGCCGGCCAGACGGTCGCTCCCGTGGGCGAGAGTGCGTCCACTCACCCGGGGCGGGCCGCTTGCTGTCCTCGCTGGCGTCGCGGTTCGCTTTTAGCAGTCGCCCTGCTCTTCGTCCTTGGGGTGATTTTCCACCGACAGTGGCTGCCCCTGCTCGTCTATCCCCTTTTGGCACCGACGAACTCGCATCCGGGTGCGGCGGATGTTGTTTGGATCCGCAGTTCGGACGGGCACTCTCTGCCTACCGAAGACGCAATTTCGCAAGCCGCGGCGATTCTCCGCCAAAATCCGGACGCCGTTGTTATCTTTACAGAAGGATGGCCGAGCCGACTTGTAGAGCTGGGCGTCCTCCCGCCCATGGTGGAAGTGCTACGGTCGGCCCTCAAGGACTACGGTATTCCTCCCGAGCGGGTGATCGAACTCAAACCCGATCAAGCGGGTTTATGGTACGAAGCACAGGCGGTGGCGAACTACCTCAAACGGCATCCCGATACGGATGTAGTCTTTTTTGTGGAAGAATTTGGCGGAAGAAGTACTTCGCTGGTCCTTCGATCCGCCATGGGTGACGACGTCTATCGCCGTGTCACCCTCGTGGGGGTGCCCCATCCGCTGTTTTCCGCGCAAAACTGGTGGCGTTGCCGGGCAGGCATCAAGGGAACCATGGTGGGTTATCTGTACCTCATTTACTCTCTCATTGAACCCCGGCCGGTGGTATCACCGCAGCCATTATCACTTGACGATTTTGACAGACTGATACCGGAATGTCCGGAAAGCTAAGGAAACCCCGCACCATGAGCCGTCGGTGGATAGCCGTTCTGGTGGTCCTGGGAGTCGTTGGCGGTCTGGCCGCCGCACACCAGTGGTGGCTTCCCCACCTGGCAAGTTGGCTGGATGTCAGCGGTCCGCTGCGCCGTGCTGACTACGCCATGGTGATGGGAGGAGGTGTGGAAAACCGTCCCGTGCTGGCTGCCGTTTTGTACCGGAAGCGCTGGGTGGATCGGATTCTCATCTCGGAAATCAGACCCATCCCCTCACGGACCCGATCCCTCATACCCGCCGAGCATGAACTCACAAAAGCCCTTCTGATGCGCTTGGGGGTACCGGAGGACCGAATTGTCCTGTTGCGGGGCAATCATGCGGCGACTTTTCATGAAATCACTTCCTTGCGCGATGTGCTGGCGGAATCGCCCTCCGTTCGGGTAATCATCGTGACCGACAGTCTCCACACCCGGCGGACTGCCTGGAATGTCCGCCATTTGCTGGGCCCCATGGCCGACCGCGTGACCTTCGTGGGGGCTCCTTCAGAACGCTACGACCTCCGCCGGTGGTGGCAGTCCGGCGACGGGTTCTTCATGGTCACAAGCGAATACCTCAAGCTTGTTTCATACTGGATCCTTTATGGAACGGGCAAATGGTGGGTACCCGGCGTTATCGCCTTGATCCTCGTGCTCGGTATGCTCCGACGTCACCTCACCCGGTACCGGAGAACTCACCGCCTGACGCAGGGAACAGCTTGAAAGAGCACGAGCCGCGGTCCGGAGATTGACGCCGTCCCGCGCGTGCCGCCTCGCTGGTTCATTCAACAGTTTTTGGCCCACCCAAGACGGCCGTTTTGAAAACGTTCCTCTCTTTCGGCCCCAGTCCGCCGCGCAAATTCCCCAAGTTGGTGGTGTGGCACTACCGCACCAGGAGCCAAACTGGTAAGATTATCATGGTGGTAGGGCAACCATCAGTTTGAGGGGGGACGTGGTGGGCGCCAGATGCCTTGGCGGGGCGTCGCTTCAAGGGGATATAAGCTGGGAGATCCATGGCCATGAACGAGGCACAAACTGAACCCAAAAAAATTCGGGTGTTCATCGCTGACGACCACGAGATGGTGCGGGTGGGCCTGCGCGCCATGTTTCAGGGAACGGAGATCGAGGTCGTCGGGGAAGCGGGAACGGGCGAGGACGCGGTCAACTTTCTGCGCAACAACGATGTCGATGTTGCCATCCTTGATGTGCGGATGCCCCATGGCGATGGCCTCAATGCCCTGGGTCGGATCAAGCTCGAAAAGCCCGATCTCCCGGTTCTGATCCTCTCCACATTCGACAACCCCAGCTACGTCGCCCGCGCGGTTGCTTTCGGTGCCCAGGGATATCTCCTTAAAAGCAGCACACGCGACGAGCTTTTGGAGGCCATTCGGGCAGCCGCCCGCGGGGAAAGTATCTGGACCCGGGAAGAACTTCGCCGGGTGGCGGGGGGACTGGCCACGCCCCGGACACAGGGAAACATCGATATTCCGTTGACTCAGCGGGAAAGCGAGGTGCTGCGCCACCTTGCCCGGGGAATGACCAACAAAGAGATCGCTCAGGCCCTCAAAATCAGCTACGAAACCGTCAAGGAACACGTCCAGCACATTTTGAGAAAAATTGGTGTGACGGACCGGACTCAGGCGGCCGTCTGGGCGGTGAAAAACGGTTTGGTATGAATTTGTCGCTCATGCCGGTAGGCTAAACTGGACGGGAGCGAGTTCTCCCGTTTTTTTATCCTGCTATTTCTCTTCCGTATGCCACATTTTCTGGGCAGCGAGAAAATCCTTCCCAAAGATGGTCCTACCCAGTTTCAAGCTTCCGGCTACGGTGGAAAACGATGGCCGTTATCCCCCTATCCCCAGCTAATTTTCCGCGATTTGAATCAGACCTGGTCCTCAAACCGTGGACAATCGAGAGCGGGAACGCTGAGGCGGCGTTTCCCCTTCCTCCCGGGGCGTACTTTCCAGCACTGCCGGAGAAGCCAGCTCTGCCTGAACCGGTGGAAGTTCTGGGCCTGCCTATTTCCCCATGGACAAAGAGCCAGGTTCTCGAGTTTGTGGATTGGCTCGTGCTCCGAGGTCAGCCGTCGTTTTTCATCACGGCCAATCTCCACTACGCCCGACTGACGGCACGGTGGCCCGATCTGAAAGAGATCAACAAAAAAGCGGACTTTATCGTGGCCGACGGAATGCCTCTCCTCTGGGTGGCTCGCTGGATGGGGCGTCCCCTGCCTGAACGGGTGACCGGTGCCGATCTTGTTTGGGATCTTTCCGAGCTGGCGGCCTCTCGCGGTTATCCTGTCTTTCTTTTGGGAGGGACCCCGGGAGTTGCCGAAATAGCGGCACGAAAACTGCTCGAAAGGTTCCCACGTTTGGTCATCGCCGGGACGGCGGCCCCGATGCTGGATACCCTGGAACCGGCGCGCGAAGCGGAGTTACTGGCCCGGATCAGGCACAGTGGGGCCCGAATCCTCTTTGCCGCCTTTGGTCAACCCAAGGGTGAACGCTGGCTGGCCTCGCGTATCGAGGCACTGGGTGTCCCGGTCGCCGTCCAGGTCGGAGCCGCTCTGGATTTTGCCGCGAGGAAAGTCCGTCGGGCACCGCGATTTCTTCAACGCGTCGGTCTGGAATGGGCCTATCGGATTCTGTGCGATCCCCGGCGGCTGGCTCCTCGGTACATGGCCGACGGCCTGTTCTTCCTGCGCGCCCTTGCGCGGATTCAAAAGGGATGAATATCCACTAACGATTCACGGTGTATTCGAGGGTCAAAGTGCTCTCGCCACCATCGGAAACTTCAACGGGCAGACGCCAGCCTTGAATTCCAATGCGGCATAAACCACGGCCGGACTTTTCGCACCAGTAAAACACGGCCACAACTTCAAGCGTCGTGGTGCCGGAGTCCAGCGGAGAGAGCTCGACTTCGATAGGCCCTTCCTTCGGCGTGACCCGAAAGACTTCAAAGCCCTGCCGCGTGTCCCCTGAGGACGCTGACGTTCCAGACTGCTGCAATCGCCGAACCCGAATCTCCACCGGCATGGCCGGATTCAAACCGTGGTCCGGAGGGAACCGGAGATCAAGGCGAATTTTCAGTGGTGATTCCGAACGTACCGAGACTTTTTCCTGGGTGATGAAGGGAACGTCAGCGAAAGGTGGCTCACTTTCACGTTTGATTTGAGGTGCCTGCAGACCTTTGATCGCCACCGTGATGCCCCGAACCGCCGGCGCAAGCTCAATTCGCCGTATCGCGTGATTATTCGTATCAGCCACGTAAAGAACCGAGTCCGAAGCAGGTGAAATCCCAGCCGGCTCATCGAAACGGGGTGGATCGTCGCTGTTGCCCGGCTGGGTCTCACCGGCCACGGTCACGGTCTCCCCAGTCTCGGGATGCACCCGCTTGATTTTGTTGTTGTACGTATCGGCCACATAGAGAAATTTCCCTGCATAGCACAGACCTATCGGGTGCTGAAGCAGGACCTGAGGGGCGGGCCCGTCCCGATCCCCAAACGTAAACAGCCGCGCAGCCATCAAACGGGCGGTTCCCACCACCGTTCGAACCTCACCGCCTGCCTGCAGCGGCACGGCACGGATGGAACTTCCTTCGCTGTCAGCCACATAGAGCCATCGACCATCGGTGGCCAGCCCACTGGGCTGTGCGAACGAAGCGAACCCCAAAGCGTACGGTGATGGCGGGAGAAGCGGCCCGTCGACGATATCCTCACGGGCATTTCCCGCATACGGACCAATCCGGCTGAACTGCGTATCCATCCGCCAAATCTGGTGACATCCCGCCATCGCGATGTAGATCCACTCTCTCACGATGCACAGATCCCATGGGCTGCTCAATTCGGTGGTAAGAGGAGCTCCCATGCGCGCGGGTGGGGGGCGGCGCAGTTGACGACCCGTTCCCGCGACTGTTCGCACAACGCGTTTTTCCAGATCCACCGCGCGGATCGCATGGTTTTCGGTATCTGCTACTAAAAGGATTTGGCCCAGGAGTGCCATTCCCTGAGGACTGGAAAACTGGGCTGCCTCGAACGTCCCGTTCCGGAGGCCCGGCTCCCCCGACCCAATCACGGCGAGAAGATCTCCCTCCAGGGTGGTCACGACAATCCGATGATGCCCGGAATCCGCTATGAAGAGCCGTTTTCCCGAAGAATCGACGAGAATTTTGCCGGGAAACCGCAACGGAGTGGGTTCAACGCGGCGGGCAAGCGTCTCGAAATGAATCGGGGTGCGGTCGAGAGTGCCGCGTTTGTCGTAGTATGCAATTGCGGGCCGCAGGAGCCGATCCAACGCCTCGAACGTGGTCTCTCCGCTTTCACCCCAAACGACAAAGCCTTCGGGATCGATCAGAACCAGCGTCGGCCAGGCGTTAACACCAAACCGCCGCCAAATTGTCATGTTGCGGTCGTTGATGACCGGATGCTCGATTCCGTAGCGCAAGATGGCCTGCTTGATGTTGTCCGTGTCGCGCTCTTCATCGAACTTCGCAGAGTGTACGCCGATTACCACCAGTTCCCGCGGATACTTGGCCTCCAGCTTCTTCAACTCGGGAATGATGTGCATGCAGTTGATGCAGCAGTATGTCCAGAAGTCGAGAAGGACAAATTTGCCGCGAAGGTCTTCCCATCGCAGCGGCCCCGCGGTATTCAACCATTCCACGTCTTCTGGCAAATCCGGAACAGGATGACGCACTGCAAAGGGTGCTGCTTCCATAGTCAAACCTTTATTGGCACAACCAAAAGAAACTAAATTGAGCGTGCACACAAATATGGCAAGTAAAAGCCACGAGCGACCATACCTCAGGAATCCGCTTTGTGGCACCCGATCTCGACACCGCTGGGAATTGTCGGCGATCCGGATCGTGGGATTGGAAGGTCTCCACAAAACCATGGCCATATCCTTCGCGCCTGACGAAAATGGCACAACGTTTCTTCTCATTCCCATTGAAGATTTCTTCCCGGTCTCCAGAGGTCCGGCTGGAGGTTGAAACGGGCCTGTCATCTTCGTGCCCGCGGGTCGTGGAAATGACAAACGGATTCCGATGGCCCGAACTCCGATGGCGAGATCCGTCCTGGGATTGCCCAATCCTATACCCGACAAGGCCGCTGGGACAATAACCACCAACGCTGACACATCCCCACTCTTTCTCAAACGAGGGGGACGCGGACGTTCACACGGGTTTGCGTCGAAGCGAAATTCAACCCGGGGGAACCTGCTTGCCAGGTCCGCTTTCGGAGGGACGTGCCGGTCACGTCCACTTTGCAACGTTAGACCACCCATTGGGTTTCGGCGGGCATGGCAAGCGTCTCCCTGCGCGTTCAATGGACGCCGTGGAAGGCATCCCTCCGACAGACGCAGATGCCGCCCTGAGCGATCGTCCCGTTGGCGTCCGAATCGTGAGAAGCACTCAAATGTTCGGTTCCATTTGCGGGCCCATTTTATCCGGGCCCCGGGACCGGTAGGGGCAATTCATGAATTGCCCCTACAGCACGTTGCGCTTGTGGCATCTCAGAGGTTATTGAGAAGCAGGAATGACTCGGGCACCCACGGTGACGATTTGCCCTCTGAGCGGTTGTACCGGAGGCCGAAACTGATACATCCAGGAACAACTCGGCCGGAGACTGAAAAGAGCCTGCGAAACTGTTAGGAGGCCTGAGAGAGCTGCGAGACGAGCCTTGCAAACTCCTGCTGGACTCTCTGTTGAATCCCCGAAGTGTCCGGGTCACTGGAAAGGGCTGCCTGCCGAAGTGCCAGTTCGCTGCAGAGAACCACCGCCCTGCAGGTCGCATCATAGTTAATGGGGAGGAAGATTCGCAGCCGGGCGGGCAAAAATCGCCTGCGAAGAAGCGCTGCCTGGTCAGGCCGAATTCGGCCCTCGCGCACCTGCTCCTCCAGATACCGCACAAAGGACCCGTACTCTCGCCGCAAAATAGCGATCACCACCAACACGGCGACAAGCCACGCCAACCCGTCGACCCAGCCGGCGACGCTGACCGGAGAATAACCCATGCGTTCGCTGAGAAGCAGCACGGCCCCGTTTCTTAGAACACGCACACCGTACACGCCACTCCACAGGGTGATTGCCGTATGCCAGCGCTGCCACAGTTTAGGACGGCTTTGCGCCCAGGCCAGCGCGGCCCCGATGGCCGCCCCACAAAGCGTGGTCATGAATCCCCCAGCAACCACGCGATTCACGAACACGCTGGCCATCCCGCCATATCCCGCCGGCTGCCACCCCGCCAGATAGAGATAAAACACATTCTGAATGGCGGCGAACCCCGCTGCGATGACGCCCCCGTAGATCATGGCCTCCGAGAGATAGCCGAACTGTTTGCGGAACATCAGCATCACCGCCAGAATGGCGAGCGCCTTAAGGCCCTCTTCCACAGCGGGAGCCACAAGAAGAAACCGACGAGGCACCTCCAGGGCCTGGCTTTCCAGATGAAACGCCATATTCCAGGGCACAAGCAACCCCAGGAATAAATTAGCGAACACCCCGGCCACGAGCCCCCAGCCAAACACGCACCCCAGTAAATAGGTCTCCTGCCACCGGTACCGCTCCAGCCAGTAGAAAAACCAGGCAAAGCAAACACCGGCCAATAGAGACCCAACAGTGCATATGAGCAATCCGAGGGCTTCGCTCATCCTTGCTTTCCCTCAGTCAAAAGTCAGAGCGTCACTGATAACCCACCTCCCGAAATAAACAGGTGTCATCTTCCGCCCCCAAAAGCCCTAAGGCTCTTATGGCACGTTTTGCCACAAGCGGGCCCTCCAATCGGGAGAGTTCTCGCAGTGCGTTATCTTAACGCCGCCGGTCCCGCGAGCCATACCCCGATCGCCGACTCCTCGCTTCCAAATTCTTCTGGATAACATAGCCAACCACCTCGGCCCAACCGGGCACCGCCTTGTGCGATGGTCGCGGAATTTCTTCCTCGTCGGTCTCGTGGGCTTCCTCCTCTTCTGGCTTGCTCTCGGCGGACGTTACACTACGCCGTTTTCGCTGGGGCGCGACCTCGGGTTCCTCCCGAACCGCCTGGCTTGGCTCCGCCTCTTCTGGAGATTCTCCTGTTTCCCCGTTAGCCTCCGCACCACTAACGGCAAGCTCCACGATCTCGGGAAGCTCTTCTTCAAACGGTTCCGGAGATACCGGGGCCACACCGGAGCGTTTCTTTCGACGTTTTCTCCGGCGTTTTTTCTTTTCCCCCGTTAGAGCCTCGGCTTCTGACGCGGATTCCCCGGACGACACATCAGCCACAACCGGTTGAAGCGTGGCTGTATCCGCCGCCACCGCACGCCCCGCGGAGGAGGGCGTCAGAATTTCTTCCACCACCGGCACAAGTGGGGCAGGAGGGTTTTCTCCCTCCACGGGCGCGACCACCTGCTCCTCCAGCCAATCGCCCTGCGGAGTGACCTCCGCCTGGACCACCTCCCGTACCTCCTCCTCCGGTGGCAAGGTCACCGCCACCACAGACGCCTCTTCGAACGGCTCGGGAGCGATTGTCTGTTCGACTGGTGCAAACCATTCCAGAGCACCGGTCGATGGGGCGACCGTCTCGGAAGTGCCCTTCTCTCCCGTTGGCCGGGCGGTCATTTGGTCGGACGTGACCCCCTCGGCCGGGGCTGCCGTCTCTTTGGGCCGTAGCCCAAGCTGGGCTGCGATATCGTCCCAATCACCCCCCGACCGACTCCGCGGCGTCCACCGGCGCAAGGGAATGCGATCCGGGATTGCTTCGAGCGTGATAGGCCCCGGCGATTTTCCAGACGCCTGGGTCACCGCTACACTCGGCTGTTCACCAGGTTGCTGCGATTCCGATGGAGTGTCCCGTTGATCCGTCGCACTCCCTTCCACAGGCGTGGCGGACCCGGAGGAAGGCTGCGAAGACTCCGCACCGCTGTCCCCCGGCCGAAGTCCGAGGAATTCGGCCAGCTTCGCCCACGGATCATTCTCAGTTCGCTGCTTGCTTGATGATTCGGACGCTTCTGCCATAAGTGCTCAGGTTGCCCAAGTAGCCCGGTAACCAGGCGCAGGACCGCATTAACGAGGAATACCTCCGCAGGAGGCAACAAAACGAGGACGACTCACTGCGAGTTTTTCTTAATTTTTCGCATCTTTTAATATACGCCAGCCTTCTGCCCGTGAAAAGCAAGCCCGCCGCGACGTGGGAAGCCTTGCCAAAGGGACTACCTCCACTTTCCCCCGTCGATAGGTACGCGGAGGCCACATCGGCTTACGTCAACCCGGAGGGACGTGCTTGTCGCGTCCGCTTTTCAGCGTTAGGTGATGCGGTGTGGTTCGGTAGGCTCCATGGAGTGCGGGGCTTTAGCCCCGCTTTCATCGTGGGACTTCAGTCCCCGCTGAAACGGAATGGACGATCAAACGTTGAACGGCGGCCCCGACAAGCGGGGCCCTCCGAGAAATCATTCGGAGGGGCGCGCTCGTCGTGCCCGATGAGGAGGCATGGTTCATCGATCAGTTTTCATCGGCCCCGACAAGCGGGTCCCTCCGAAGAAGCGGCCCCGAGAAGCGAGTCGCTCCGCACGCGGTAGGGGCGATTCATGAATCGCCCCGAAAATACTTTCATCAGGGCCAAGCGGTATGTCGGTAGGCGCAATTCATGAATTGCGCCTACCTCGCGCCATGCCCTTAGATTCCGACAGATCCTTTCAAAAAAGTGGGGATGGGTCAGGGCAATCGGTCGCTTGTCAGGGCCCTGCCGGGCCGGGTACGATAACATTTCCTGTGCCCCCTGAATTCAACACCACTGGACGGCGTGTGAGGCAGACGGCTGGCAGTGCTTCCCGCCGCAAGACCTTGATCAACTGACCAGGTAAAGGACGTGCCTATGTCTGTCAATCCGTGGCTTCCATTCCCGATAGACCAGTTTGCGCAGGCCGGGTATCGCGATTATCAACGCCAGCGGCAACTCACGCTGGGTGACCTCCTTCTGGAAAACCGCATCATCCTCCTCCAGGGGCCGATCTACGACCTCAACGCGAGCGAGGTCATCATGAAACTCCTCTATTTGCAAAGCGAAAACCGACGGAAAGACATTCATTTTTACATCAATTCGCCCGGGGGAAGTGTCACTGCTACCCTGGCGATTTACGACACGATGCAGATTCTCAGTTGCCCGGTGGCCACCTACTGCGTGGGTCTGGCTGCCAGTGGAGGCGCGGTCCTTTTGGCCGGAGGGACCAAAGGCAAACGCTTCGCGCTCCCGCACTCCAAGGTGATGATCCACCAGCCCTACGGCCAGGTGGGCGGTCAGGTGAGCGACATCGAGATTCAAACACAGGAGATTCTCCGCACGCGGGACATTCTTAATCAAATTCTCGCGCAGCATACAGGACAGCCAATCGAACGCATTGCAAAGGACACAGACCGCGATTTCTACATGACTGCCGAGGAAGCCAAGGCTTACGGTATCGTGGACGATATTCTTTCCAAACAGTCCCAGGAAAAACCCGAAGACGAACTGGAATGAACCAGAAAGTGCCAGCCCAGGAAATAGCCGCTGTCATCTGGACTTCTTGCATTCTCCGAATCATGCGGTCTTTTGAAGCGGTTTACCGGGACCTGCACGCGTGAGGCAGCCGCCGCAACGAAAACAATGCGAAGTTGTCAGGAGACTCAATCATGACGCTGATCCCTTTTGTTATTGAACGGACGGGTCGGGAAGAGCGGGCGATGGATATTTACAGTCGCCTGCTCAAAGATCGGATTGTCTTTATCGGTGCTCCCATCACGGACGAACTGGCCAACTCGGTGGTCGCGCAATTGCTCTATCTGCAATCCGAAAACCCCAAGGCAGATGTGCACATTTACATTAATTCGCCAGGCGGAAGTGTGACGGCGGGACTGGCCATCTACGATACGATGCAATTCATCCGCTGCGATGTCGCCACCTACTGCATCGGACAGGCTGCGTCCATGGCGGCCGTGCTCCTGGCCGCAGGAACAAAAGGAAAACGCTACGCCCTGCCTAATTCGCGGATCATGATCCATCAGCCGATGGCCGGTGTCGAAGGAACTGCTACCGAGATCATGATTCACGCCAAGGAATTCCGGAACCTCAAAGAGCGGATCAATCGCATCCTGATCAAACACACGGGACACCCCCTTGAGAAAATCGAAAAAGACACGGACCGCGATTGTTTCATGTCCGCTGAGGAAGCCCGCGACTACGGACTGATCGACCACGTGATCGAGCGTGCCCCGGAGCCTGTGGAAAGGCAGTGAGTCTCAACTCAGAGGAATAGCGCAACGTTAAGCCCCCAAACGAACGTCACGCAGGCACCGGTGTGTCTTCAACGAGGCGACGGATGAGCGCTTCCACGGCGTCCCGCTGACCTCCGTGGAGATACCCCTGGGTGATGACACGGTGAGCGAGGACGGGCACGGCAAGGGCCTGGATGTCGTCTGGCACCACGAAATCTCGTCCCTCCAGAAAAGCCCGAGCCTGCGCCGCCCGGTAAAGGACCAGCGACGCCCGGACACTGGCCCCCACGCGGATTTCCGGGCATTTCCGAGTGGCTTCCACGAGGTCGAGAAGATACTCCAGCACGGATCGCTCCATGCGGACCTCACGAACGGCGGCCTGCAGCGCCAGCACCTGCTCCGTTGTGAGTACCGGCTCGAGCGAGTCCACCGGTTCCCCGTTGCGGTGCTGCTCCAATAGTTCCCGTTCGAAATCACGGGCGGGATATCCTACCGAAATCCGCAGCAAAAACCGGTCCATCTGACTTTCCGGCAAAGGATAAGTCCCCTCGAATTCCAGCGGATTCTGCGTGGCAATGACCAGAAATGGACGGGGCAGCGGATATGTCTTGCCCTCCACAGTCACCTGGGCTTCGTTCATGGCCTCCAGAAGAGCACTCTGCGTCCGCGGGGTGGCACGATTGATTTCGTCGGCCAGAACGACGTTAGCAAAAATCGGACCTGGATAAAAGACAAATTCGCGGCGATCTGCATGATATAAGTTGCTTCCCGTGATGTCCGATGGCAGCAGATCCGGCGTAAACTGAATGCGGCGGAAAACGCCTGCAATGCTTCGTGCGATCGCCTTTCCCAGCAGCGTCTTGCCCACTCCTGGAACATCTTCGAGGAGGAGGTGTTCCCCGGCCAACAGGGCGATCAGACACATCTCCACGACAGATTGTTTGCCGAGGAGCACACCGTTGATATTGTCCCGCAGGGCCTGGAGAAGGCGAAACGTTTCATTGTCCATAAGGCAAATACGCCCGACTCAAAAGACTGTCTTCTGTTGCTGGCGGAAACGAACAGAGGGGAGCATCACGGGTTTGCACCGCCTCACGTGCGCGGATCAATGTCGCTCCTGATGCCCCATTATAATCTAGCCAGCTTCGATGTCGTCCGCCCACACCTGAAAGGAGAAACGCCCGCCACGCGGGTGATGCGAGAACTGGGCAGGGAAACTGGCTCGAAGAGAGAAGATACGCCAGTCCCATCGCAATTCCAAATTCAAGACCATCCCCAGCAGCCCACAGTTCGGGCACGAACTGGGAGGAGTGCGGCAACTCCTCGCCAGGTTCAGACGGTGGGGGCGGATGCCGGTTCCACCTCAGGGTTTGATCGCCCGCCAGGATTCGGCGGTCACCCGTGCCGGTGTCTCCTCGGCTGATTGGTTCCGCGCATTCGCGGGTTTGCTCGTGGAGGGCACGTCGTCCGATACGCCCACCCAGGCTACCGGTTCCACCTCGCTTACCCCGTTCTTCTGCGCGAGTGTTCCCTCCGCTTTGTGCGTTGCCACGTCGCGCTGCGCCGATGACCGGCCGGGCTGCAAATGCGTGCCGAGCGCTCTCAACTCTAGATCGCCGGGAGAAACTTGCGAGGCAACGCGCTCATACGACCTGCCATGGGATACCCTTGTGTTCTGGCTCCCTTGCGAGCCCGAGTTGACCGAAGGTGCCTTCACGATGCGCAGGGTGGAGCCACCCTCTTTTGCACCCGAATCAGAACGGGGACTGAGCCGGGTCGTGGATGGAAGAGGTGGGACCTCCGGGCCTTCTTCGCCGGTGCTTTTCTGCGGCTTGGGAGCAGGTAACACCTCGGGCCCCTTCGGCTCGGTCTTGGATTCGGTCGCGTTTTCGCCCTCCGCAGTGAACGGATTACCGGAGTCCGAATCCCGTCGCCCCGCATGTTGATCATATTCCCCGCGGCTGAATACCGGCGGATTGGTCATGCCGTAGTTGAGATAGATTCCGGCATCGCGAGCCCGAGCCCGGCGAAGGGCGTCGAAGTAGGCTTTTTCCGGCCAGGGACCCTCAGTGAGATACACACCGTTGTATTCCAGGAGGGAACCCTTCCGAAAGTGGAGATGGCTGATCGCGAACATGTACTTGGTGAGGGCCTGATAATACTGAATTTCCGCTTCCGCTCGACGCTGCTGCGCGTTAAGCAGAAGATCCAGCGTGGCCGTCCCCGCATCGTACATCGCCGTGACCGCGCGGACTTCGTTTTCGGCGGCCACCGTTCGGTTGTAGTTCGTCTGGGCGAGTGTGTAATACTCGTCGATTTCCCGCAAGACCCAGGCAATCTGGTGGGAGATTTCCAGCTCCTGCTCCTGGAGGATCGCTCTTTCCCGGGCAAGGTTGAGCTGGGCGTTGCGGACAGCAGCAAGTTCCTTCCGGAAACCGATCGGAATCTGCAACTCCATGCCCAGCTCCCAGTCCTGGAAGTCGCCCGACGTGAGCGATCCGTAGGCGTTGGACCTGCTGTTATCGGGATCGAGCAAGTCATGTCCCAGGCCGTTCCATCGGTAAAACCCGAAGAAATCCAGGCGGGGGAGAAGGTAATTCTTGGCCGCGATCAACTCCAGCTCGGCTTTCTTCACACGCCATTTCTCCCGCCGAAGGAGCGGGTTGCGGACAAGGGCCTCGGCGTGGACATCGTAAAAGTCAAACTGGACCTTTGCCCGGGTGGGTTCGTCTTTGGGCCTGATGAGTCGTCCATCGGTGGCGGCAAGCCCCATCAGGTAGCGGAGATTGTTTTCCGCTTTGTAGAGCGAGCTGAGTGACTGTTCCACCGCAGCGCGAAAGGCCAGGTATTGTTGACGAGCCTGGGCCTCTTCCTGGGCACTCCCTCCACGACCGCCAACCTCGTACTTCGCCCGAACCTGCCGCCACGTCTGGAGGGCGGCGTCCCGTCCGGCAATGACCGTGTCGAGCTGGCGATACGCGAGATACAGGGTCCAGTAGGCCTTTTCCACGTCCAGGAGGAGTTCCGAAACCGACTGTTCAAACTCCGCCAGCCGCTGATCCGTTTCCAATCGCGCGATGAGCACCCCGTTGTACACTCCGGGAATGGTGTTGGGACCAGCAATCCGATTGAACGTCACCCCCGCACCCTGGAGTAACGGTTGCCGGAACTCTGCCTGAAGATTCGCTGTCCAGTGACTGGGCCAGGCCCGGCTGGCCGTGGCGTTATTCCATTCGTAGCCCACATTGTGACTGATGCTGAACGTCCCGCCCGTTGCGTAAGTCTTGGACAACTGCGTCTGAAACGTGCCGAGGTCCTGGCGAAAGGCCGATGGCCGAAAAAATGTGACAAAACCTGCCACGTTTTGAGGGGTGTCCAGTTTTTGCCAGAACAAGCGGGTACTCAGTTGAGCATCGAATTCGGCGAGCACCGCTTCAACACCGGTGCGAGGATTGGTCTCCTGCCTCGCCGGGTCGTAAATCGATGCCGTACCTTCCGGAGCCACAGTGAGCGTGGTCTCAGGGAGACGCGGTGCACCAACGTCCGGTTGATTCAGACTGCGGATGATCTTGCTGTTTTGAAGCGCGATCCGTGCCGCCTCTTCGAGTGAAAGATCCCAGTACTCTTTGACCTCACTGTTGGAAATCGTAAATGGTGGCAACGCCTTTTGCACTTCGTCCAGGGAATTAGCTTCTACGTCCGGATATTCAATTTGCGTGGCCTTATCGACGTAGTGGGAAAGATCGCCGTCTTCATGGAGGAAAAACGGTTGCTGCGGACGGCAACCGAGCATCCCGGCGAACACAATTCCGCAGACCACGGTGAGCATGCCTCTCGGCAGCTTCATGGGCGATATCCTCTCTGAAGCAGCAGCTCTTTTAGCGGGCATCAACGCGCCACCCAAACCACAACAAGCGCGTTAAATCCTGCGGAATTGTTATCGACGAGTTGATCGTTAAACTTTGACAAATCGGGTCATCTTAACACCCCGCCCTTCGGACGAGCGTCCCGGATGGCGCCTGCGCTAGTCGCAAGACAGATCAGAAAACATACGAAGCATGGAGGAAATAAACAAACGAACTGCGATGGCATGCGCCGCGGTTGCTGGCCCCTCTCAGAGCAAATCGAATTGGTCAGTCAGAGGATTTGTGGCCAAACAGTGTCAGCACGATCCGCCGCCCTGAATTGTGTCGGCGGTGTTCGCAGAGAAAGATCCCCTGCCAGGTGCCCAGGGCCAGCCGACCATTGCGAACAGGGATGAGCACACTGCAGCCCAGAATCGAGCATTTGCCGTGGCCAGGCATGTCGTCAGCACCTTCCACCGTGTGCACATACCGAAAGCCCTCCGGGACGAGATGATCCAGAAGGCGATCGAGGTCGGCCGCCACGTCGGGATCAGCAGATTCGTTGATGGTTAGGGAAGCCGACGTATGCTGAAGAAACACATGGAGAAGGCCGCACTGAAACTGCCGCAACTCCGGGAGCGCTTCGACAATATGTCGGGTGATGGGATGAAATCCTTTTCCAAACCGGGGCAGCTCGATTTCTCGCTGAACCCAATCCATTCCGCTCATATAACCTGTCTTTCGCACTTTTTTCAGAATACCAAAGCTCGCAATCTCGATTCTCATTCTCTGCCAATATGCAATGTACGATTCATTTCCGCAAGATTGCCGAATAAAATGAGGTGACACGGGAAGACCAATCGCACGCGGAAACCAGCGGCCTCGGCGGGATTAAAATTACGGCTTCCGCGGCATCAATCCACTTTGTCAGAATCAGGACCCGAGTATGACCTGCAAACACCTCCAAGAACTCTTTGCCCTGTGTGAGAGGTATAACCTGAAAATCACGGGTGCCGAACTCGTTCGCATTGTCTGTCCCACGTGTGGAGTGGATGAAGTCTGCCCCAACGTCCTGACGGAAGAATACGAGAGGCGCCACGGCGAAGTCTCTAGTGAGGAGACCGCCCCGCCGCAGCCGCAAGGGTCTTCAACCGCCACGCCGTCGCCCTGACCACTTCTCGTTGGTGTTGCTTTTCAAAAAACGGCTCACTTTCAGGCCCGATCGACCACTCGAACCTTTCACGATTCCGGCGCGGGCTGCCCTAATTTCGGGCGGCTGTGAGCTTCGACTGGCATGGCGAATCCAACCCAGTGGCTTTCTCTATGAGGCCCACACGGAGACGGTCCCTATTCGCGCGGAAAACCTCCACTATTAGACTAACGTTTTTCCCCGTCGCTTTCATGAGCTTTTTTGACGCCCTGAACGTACAAAATAAATAGGGTGACAATTCGAGCACCCTTTGGGTTTCGTTTTGACACAACGAAGTCACTTCAGCACAAGCTAAGGAGCCGAAGCGATGCCAGCAGTTGTCAATCAGGAAACATGCAACGGTTGCGGTGAATGCGTGCAGGCTTGCCCTCTGGATGCCATCAAGATTGAAAATGAAAAAGCTCACGTTGACCCGGATACTTGCGGCGACTGCGGGGCCTGCGTTGACGTGTGCCCAACGCAATCCATTACGCTCTCGTAATCCCCGCGACTGCCCACGATAAATCGGTAAACCGGGCATCCCCACAATGATCCCGCCTGAGATAACACTCAGGGGGGAGTTTTTCCGCGAAACTTCTCCACCACGCCTGAGGGAGCGGCTTAGCACGTTTTCTGGTGCGTCAAGCAGCACAGCGCTGACATTACCGGTGGGTAGATGGCCGGCGGCGTGGTTATTTTCGCGTCTTCAAGAACTGCCTGAACCCGGGCAGGGGAGCGGTGGCACTGGCAACGTATTTGGGAAGCCGGACAACTTCCCCGTTGGCCCATTCGACGAACCCTCGCTGGTGGCAGTCTGCCGCGAGGTCGAGAATTGTTTTCTCAGCCAGCGGGGGATCCGCCTCGGCCAGCGCCACAACAAACCAGCCTGCGGGAACGGGCCAGTAACCGCCGTTTTGATACGTCTCGGGAGGTGCCTTGCAGACTTCCCAATAGCTACCGCCCGGCAAGTGGCGGATTTTCCCTTTTTGGACAATCTCGCTGTAATGATTGCGAAAATAGGCACCTGTTTTGCGCCGCTGGCCGGGTGAAGCAACCCCCAAATAGACGGCGAACGCCGATCCCCAAATGTCAGGCTGTCCGCACTGATGCGTGGCCGCCAGAAAGAGACCGATCTTCTCATCCCACAGCGTTGTGCGGATCGCCTCGGCAAGACGTGCAGCCTCCCGCGCATAACCGGTCGCCTTTTCTGAGTTTCCGGCGGCCGACTCCATCTCAGCCATTTGCTGGTAACCCTGATACAGCAAGAGGGAACAGAAAAGAACCGCCCCTTTTTTGACAACCGTGTCCGTGAACCCATAGGGGCAACGGTCCCATTCTTTTGCCGGATCAATCCAAACAAGTCCAGAACTCGGCTCTCGGGGCACGACGGCGAGCGCCTTTTCAAGACGCGGAAGAATTTCCCGCAGAAGCTCTGGGTCTTTAATGCGTTTCCAGGTGTGATAGGCAACATCCACAAGAAACTGGGAACCATCGGCAACCGGATTTTCCCCCATGGTGCCCATCCCGGGCTTAAAGATGGGCTTGCCGTCGAAGGTGACACAATCGACGCATGTGCCGTCGGGTGCCTGGGCATTCAGAAAGATGGCCAGGCAGTTACGGAGTTCGTCTTCAGTGAAGGCATCGGCCGCTCCTTCTAGCACGTACGCGTAATCGCGGAGCCAGAAAGCCTCATAGCCGATGCCTACCTGAGGGGGAAAAACAGCCCGGCCGTCCGGAAGTGTCCGGCGGCATTCCCGAACCAGACTTCTCGCCTGGGATTCCAGCCAGGTCACCGCCTCGGAGACATCCCTCCACGGGAGTTCTCTCCCCTGCTCTGCGAAACTAACCGAAGCCCTCACCGTGGCGAGAACCGCGATCACGAGGCCCAACGGTGCCAATCGCATGGGGCATCCCCATTTGCTGAAGGTTCAGAGCAGTCCTGGCTGCCAGGCTGCATTGTGTGCAAAGGAAACAAGGCAGCCAACTAAGCCGTGGCAGATATCTCCGGTATTCGGCAACTGTCTAAAGTGCTGGGACAAACGACCACCCGGATCAGTGCGCTCCCGCTTGCTGCTGAGCTTCTTCGGGAGGAATTTCCCGAATGAAGATATTGCGGAAATAGAGTTTGTTGCCGTGATTTTGAAGCTCGATCGGGCCGGTGCGGTAGATGGGCTTGTCACGTTCCCAGTAGTTTTCCATCACCACGTTGTCCACCACCAGTTCTCCGTTCAGCCACACGCTCACGCGGTCTCCAATCATCCGGATGCGGAAGCGGTTCCACTCACCGATAGGTTTGTCCGCCCGTTTGAGCGGCTTATTCGGGTGCTTCTGATTGTTGTAAAGTCCCCCTGAACCCTCCGGATGGTCGTTGGCGTCCCAGATCTGGACCTGGGGGCATCCCCGGAGATAAATTCCCGAGTCCCCGTGGGGCAGGATTTTCCAATCCACCCAAAGCTCGAAGTCGCCGTAATCGCGGGCAGTGCAGAGGTTGTCGCCCTTTCCATCAAACACCAGGACGCCATCCTCCACATGCCAGTGTTCACGCATCCGCTGATCGGCGATTTCCTGGGCCTTGGCCAGCTCTTCAGGCGACATTTTAGCCCGAGTGACCGGATTTCCCACGAGGCCCTTCCAACCGGTCAAATCTTTCCCATTAAACAGGGCCACAAAACCGGGGGGCGGCACGTTGTTTTCGCCAGGTTCCGCCGCCAGGGCCACACCTACCATCCCAGTCAGGATGCTACTCAGAATCAGCAAGCTGAAAAATCGCATGACCTTCTCCTTTCGTGATTGACTGACAGTGTCCCCCGTAAACGCGATGTTCTCGCACAAAGCACCGATTCTTACCGTCGGCCCAAAGCATTGACCCCCACTTGGCTGGCTGCCATTCTAGCCGAGTCGGCGGACATGATCACGAGATGCCGTCAACCATCCGGATCGTCAACGGTTGCGTCGGACCGTACCTTCGCCTCCATAGTACGGTGCGCGGTCCCAGTAATCGGTGTCGCCCAGTGCCCGGGGGTCTCCCGTCGAGACCATCCAGTCGCGCAGTTTGGCTTTCAGTTCGTTCTCGACCTGGGCAAGTTCCGGTTTTCCCGATAGATTGTGCATCTCGCCGGGGTCCGCCTGGAGATCGTAGAGCTCGAATTCGGGCCGTTTGGCTCCGGCTGCCGCAAGGAAGAACGGGCGGATTGCCGGGTCGTCTTTGCGTGCGAGCATCTCTGACCAGGTGGGCGAGCCATCGATATCGCCGTAGTCCCGCCCCACGCTTTCCTCCGGTGGATTGCCAGCCGGCCAGAGCTGCGGGCGCAAATTCCAGATCAGATGCCAGCGTTCCGTAATGATGGAACGGATTGGATAACTCGCGTTGTTGGGTCGGGTGCAGGTGTGGCGTTCGCGTTCTGTAAACACGTGATCGCGTGAAGGATCCACCCGCCCCGACTGGTTGGACAGCAGGATGTTCAGGAAACTCCTGCCGGTCATCTCAGGAAGCGGCTCCAAACCTGCCGCCTCGAGGATTGTGGGAGCTACGTCGGTCAGCGAGATAAAATCGTCCACGATCCGGCCACCCGGCACGCGGGCCCGCCAGCAGATTGCCAGCGGCACGTGGGTACCCGCATCGTAACACGTCGCCTTAGCCTTGGGAAACGGCATCCCGTTGTCGCCAGTCACGATGATGAGGGTGTTATCGAGGCGACCGCTCTTTTCGAGCAATGCCAGAGCTTCGCCCAGCTCTCGATCGAAACGTTCCACCTCAAACAGATAGTCGGCAATATCACTTCGCACGATAGGCGTATCGGGGAGAAACGGCGGCACACGGACCCGTTTGGGGTCGATGCCGGCTGCCTCGCCCGAACCCTTTTCGTATGGTCGGTGGGGATCAGATGTCCCAAACCAGAAGCAGAAAGGTTTATCAGGCGGGACAGTTTTCAGAAACTGTTCAAAGCTTTTGAAGGAGGGACCTGCCGGATTCCGCTTTCTTCCCGTCCCTTCCAGGGAGCCGGGGCCCCAGCCTTTGCGCATGCTGCCGATGACGTAGTCGTTTTCTTCCAGAACATCGGGATAGCAGCGGAATTTGGCCATCAGACGGCTGTGCAGATTGGCACCCTCTTCCAGTCGATGCGAGGCCTGTCCGGTCAAGAGCGCTCCGCGAGACGCCGTGCAGGTCGGGGCATTCACGTGAGCGCGGGTGAAAAGCACACCTTCCCGGGCGATGCGGTCGAACGTGGGGGTCCGCGCCGCCGGATCGCCGTAGGCTCCAGCATGCGGCCAGGCCCAGTCATCAGCAATCGCCAGCAAGATGTTGGGACGTTCCGCCGGGCGCTCTTCCCCAAGGCCCGTGCTGGAAAACAACGGCACTGTCTGAAAGCCGGCAACAATCAGCAGCAAGTTGCCGATCATGCCGAAAAACCACCGTTGGATGTTGACGTGACTCATCGCTGAGATCTCCTCCCCAAAATTAACACTCGCCGCGTTGGGTCGGCGAAATCCGAGTTTAACGACCCTGGGAACTCCGCAGGGTGTACATAACGGATGCGATATCCCGAGCGGCCTGAATGATCTCGGGATAGGGTGTATCACACACGTCGAGAAAGCCGATCTGGTAGTTCTCACCGTCACCCCGACCGGTGGTGGCCTGATCCATAAGCTGGAACCAATGCGTGCCCACAATCTGCGGATGGAGCAAGGCGCTTTTCACGTACCGACGATAACATTCCGCGCGGTCTGCCTGATCAGCGGCTTCGCGGAGTCCCGTGTGGAACATCCCCCGGTCCAAGGCCCCGAAGTGAAATTCTCCGATGATCACGGGTTTATCAATTCCGTCGGGCAGACGGAGCGAGGCCACACTGACGTCATAGCGGTTGAAGCTGATAACATCGCAGTACAAGGCTGCGGCACGAATTGCCCGATCGTTCACCCAGGCAAATCGACAGCCCAGATAGAGTTTATCAGGCGCGAATTTTTTGACGGCGTCGTGGCAGCGACGGAAATATGTTTCAGCAATTTCGCTGCAGAAGGCCGCCAGATCCTCGCGGGCCTTTTTCTGATCCACCTCGTCCGTTTTTTGGAGGAAATCGTCCCAAGAGGCAAAACTTGTTCCCCAAATGGCGTTCAATTTGGCGACATCTCCATACTTTTGCCGAAGGCGCTCCTGGAAAACCTTTTTAGCGGGTTGATCTGCCGGCGAACGAACAGTCGCCACTGCCAGAGAAAGCTCGTCACCCCAGCTCAGCTCGTTATCCACGAAGTAGCCCAAACACCACGGATCTTTTGCCGAGGAATTGGCTTCCCGCTCCATCGCCGCCAGAAGGCCACGGTCAAAATCGGGATCAAACGGATCCGCAAATCGACCCCAGTATCCGGTGGAACCTTCGATCCGGCGGGCGCCTGAGGAAAGAGTCACCACATAAGGAGTGCGGCGCATGCTGTAAATAGCCGGGTCCGACCAGTTGCCAATGGTGTTAATGCCCCAGCTCCGCAACCGCTGATGCATTCGCTCGTTGAACGTTTTTTCCCAATTCGTGCCGTACTTTAGGAGGAGATTGGCGCCGGAAAAGCAAAACGTTCGATACGACTCTTTCTTCTGATAGTAGCCGTGGGGGGCCCATGAGCCCCGACCGTAAAACACGCCAAATGGACTATCCACCGGCGGGAGTTGGAACCAGTGCTCACGATCGGTGATGGGTGTGACCGCTGTGGTGCTGCGGACACAGTCGACCCCGTGCGACCAGAAGAGCCGCCCCTCTGGATCCACCAACCACCATCGGCCCTCGTGTTTGGTCACACGAAAGTGACCTGTTGCCTCCAGAATCGGCCCGCTCTTCCACCCGCCGAACTGATCCCAATCGCCTGGACCGGGATGGGCAGCCAGATCGCGATCCTCCTCCCGGATTCTTTCAGCCAGCTCCGCCGCGCTGTGGATTTTCCCGGGCCAGTCTCGATGTCGGTACTGCCCAAACTCGTCAATCAGCGGGAACAGATTGCTTGTATCACCACTCCACCAGGGGGGCGTTTGGAAGCTTTCGCTGGCCAGCACTTTTTGCACTTCCAGCACGGTGTTGGCGGAAAAACCTCGCATCGTGAGCGCCAGCTCTTCCACGGTAGCGACGTCGATGCCCCGTTCTGGGTCAAGCAGTTCAGGAAATCCCCGCATGCCAAAGAACACGTCCTTGAGCGCTTCGGGAACGACACGGCGGAGCGTCAGTCGAAGGTGCACGCGTTCGCCAGGTTCCAGAATGTAATCCCGGGAAAGATTCTTGCCCTTGCTCCTTGCTCGCCATTGAACCCGTAGTGTATCCGCGGAAGGATTGTGAAGTTCGATTCCGACGTAGCGAAAGGCCGTCAGATTCCAGGTCTTCTCAGGGGCTGGAAAGCGAACCATTGCCGAGTCTGCTCCCGCTTCCGGCCGGATCCTCAGGATCGAAACCCCATCGCGGGATGCTACCTCGGCTGTCGCCCGTTCCAAACGATAACCGTCTGCCTTTTGCGGCGACCACAATACTTCCACGGACGCGCCGTTCGGTTGCTCGGCCTGAGCCTGCCTGCCCGGGAACACCGGCAAAACATTCCAAGAGTTGCAAACAATCAGAACGGCTAGCGTGATCTGTAGGTAGCAGAGACATCCAGGCAAATTAAAGTACCGTCTCATGGGTTTGTCACCTCCGAGTTGCGGGCAGGATCCGCGACGTTTCCGGGAGCTAACTCCTCGAGCACGACCACGCTCATCAGTGCATGCGTTGATGTGCCACGATTAACCGTGCCCCTATCCTACGTCGGAGAGCCGTGCCCTTCAAGCACGTCAGGACCCGCGCTTCATCCCCCCTTCTGCAAAAACCACGAGATGCCGCGGGCGCAAGGCGTGGTAGGGGCAATTCATGAATTGCCCCTACCGTTTAACCCGCCGCCGAACCGACCGTTTATCGCCCGGTTGGTGAATTTGGTCATCTAAGGATTGCGCTAGGAACATGACAAGCGCGTCACTCCCAAAGCAAGCCTGAGAAACGGGTTCTACCAGGCTGATGTCGCTCCCACACAAGCCCGTGCGGATGTCCGCGCTCTTTGGCAGTGGAAAAGTAGGGATCTGTCAGCTTCAGTATCAATTAGGAATTCTTTAGACTGAGCAAAAGAGGACGCTTTCTCCCCATACCTGGCTCCGCAAACAGATTTTTTGTCACCGTCCGCGGTAGAAATGTGGTGATGTTGCTCTCTCGGCTTCAGTATGGATTTACGCAAAGTGCTGTTCGCTGGCTGGCGGATCGGCGGCGGTCGCTGGCCTGGCGATTGTTTACCGGCTTTGTTTTGGTAGCGCTGAGCAGCAGTCTGCTGGCGGGCCTGGGCACGGCGTTGTTTTGGCGCCAGCACGTGCAGAAACGTCAGGAACGCGAGTTACAGCGCGTGGCCGACATCGTCACCCACGCCAGATTTCCCCTGGGAAGAAGTGTGCTGCGACAAATGCGGGAACTTTCCGGAGTGGAGTTTGTCACCGCATCCCGCGCTGGACAAATCCTTGACAGTACCATTCCCCTCGATAAAACCGACGAGAAAGTGTTGACCACAATCCTCGGGCAGCATCCAGAAGGTCGAGACCCTAGCCGCACAGTGAACCTCTCGGGCAAGCAGTACCGGGTCAAAAAAATTCCCGTGGCGTATCGAACGGGCTCACCGGACGACGCCCACGCCGTACTGCTTCTTCGCGAGCAAGCGGCCTTACTGTCGGAGATGGCACCAATTCTTCCTGCGACGGGCGTTGCTGCCGGATGTGCCGTTGCCCTGTCGGCGATTGTCTCCATTTGGCTGGCGCGTTCCATCGCCAAACCACTCAGCGACCTGGCCAGGGCAACCGTTCGGGCGGCACGGGACTGGAATGCCTCCATCCCCATTCCTTCAACCAACAACGAGGTGTGCGACCTGGCCGTGGCGATTCAGCAAATGATCCGCCAGCGACAGGAGTTTGAACGGGCACTCCGCGATGAAGAACGCAACCATGCGCTGCATGAGATTGGCCGTGGACTCGCGCACCAACTGAGAAACCTGGTTACCGCGCTCCGTCTGGCCGTGGATCTCCATGTGCAGTCCTGTCATGAGGCTGGGGCTGATGACGAATTGAGGGTGGCGTACCGGCAACTTCAGGTGATGGAGGTCACTCTTCGCGAATTCCTCACCCTCACCGCCCAACTTCCGCATCCGGAACTTGTGGATCTACGCGCGCTGCTGGACGAGGTTCTGGAGTTGCTCCAGCCAGCCATCGAGCATGCTCAGGTGACACTTCGGGTGGAAGTTTCACCGGATTCCGACGGAAAATTTCCTGTGGAAGGACATCGATGGGCCCTGTTTCAACTGATGGCCAATCTGATCACCAATGGATTTGAGGCAGCCCGACAGGGCTCTCACCAGCCTCAGGTGTGGGTTCTGCTCGAGCGCCGCGATAACAAAGGGCGACTGGTGGTGAGGGACAACGGGCCAGGCGTGGCAGATCATGTGCAGGAGCGACTGTTCAAAGCACCCGTCACGACCAAGCCGGACGGAATTGGGCTGGGCCTTTTGGTCTGTCAGACTGTGGCCGCCCAACACCACGGGACGCTGAGCTGGTCTCGCCAGCGTGAGTGGACCGAGTTTGTCTTTGAATTCCCACTCGCGTCAAGTGGAAACCCGTCAACGGTAGAATCGCAGGCGTGAAGCATGGCGAACATTCTGATTGTCGATGATCAACCGGATATCTGCTGGGCGCTCTCCAAGCTTGCCCGGCAGATGGGACATTCCGCCATCACGCTGACGGCGGCAGAGGACCTGTTTCGCCAACTGGAAGAAGCTCGCGGCGATCTGGTGATCCTCGATGTGCGTCTGCCTGGGATGGACGGTCTGGAGGCCCTCCGGCAGCTTCGCCAACTTCGCCCCCGACTGCCCGTCATTGTCATCACGGCTTACGGTGATCTGGACGTGGCCGTCCAGGCAATCCAGGCAGGGGCCTTCGACTATCTGACAAAACCATTCACGCTGGAAACTGCCGCCCAGGCCATCAGACGTGCCCTGGCCACCCCGGCTTTGCAAACCGCATCGCCGGACGCAACGGATGACCGACAGGGAAACGAGTTGCAGCTCATCGGCGTTTCACCCGCCATGCAAGCGGTTTTCAAGCAGATTGCCGTGGTGGCACCCACCGATTCGGCAGTGCACATTACCGGCGAAAGCGGGACAGGAAAAGAACTGGTCGCGAGGGCCATTCATCACTACAGCCCTCGCCGCGATCGTCCCTTTGTTGTCGCCCACCTCGCGGCCCTCAGTCCCTCGCTCGTTGAGAGCGAACTTTTCGGCCACGTGCGCGGTGCCTTCACAGGAGCCGAGTCGGATCACGTGGGGCTGCTTCAGCGGGCGAACGGGGGCACTCTGTTTATCGACGAAGTCGCCGACATTCCGCTGAACGTTCAGGCCAAGTTGCTTCGAGCCTTGGAATATCGCGAATTCTGCCCGGTGGGTGGCACAAAACCGGTCCAGGTCAATTTTCGCCTCATTTCGGCCACACACCAGGATCTGCGCAGACTCGTCAGAGAGGGCGCGTTCCGACATGATTTGTTTTATCGGCTTGTGACATTCGAAATCCATCTCCCTCCCTTGAGGGAGCGGAAGGAAGACATTGAACCGCTGGCAAAGTACTTTCTGGGACGGCTGGCCGCGCAATCGGGAAAGGCACCTCCGGCCTGGTCCGCGGATTTTCGCGAGGCGCTTCTGGCGCGTCCCTGGTGGGGAAATGTACGCGAGTTACGGCACGCCCTGGAGCACGCCCTCATCGTCAGTCGAGGAGGCGTCCTGCATGCCGACCACCTCCCGCCAGCCCTGTCACGCAGCCAGCAGGATGTCGCGGAGGAAGAATCGCTTCGCGATTGTGTGCAGAAATGGGTGCAGCAAGCCGTGACCGATCCGACCCTCGAGGGCCGACTGTACGAAGCGTTTCTCCAGCTTGTGGAACCGGTGCTCCTGGAAGCCGCCCTGGAAATCCATCGAGGCCAGTACATCCATGCGGCGCGGCATCTGGGAATTCACCGTGTCACGCTGCGAAAAAAGCTCCAGCAGTACCGAGAGCTCCGCCGGTTTGCCGATCGGTCGGCGGAGACCTCTTCGGAGGCTGATCCAAGCGAGTGAAGCGACTCCCTTCGGACACTCGCCCGTTTACAGGCGAGAAGGCAGCCTTCATAATAAGTGCACGAGGTTTGATAGAAGGAGGGTCATTCCACGATGAGCAGCCAACAAACAATTGACCTCGCGAGCTACATCCGCTCAATCCCCAACTTTCCCAAACCGGGGATTATTTTCCGCGACATCACGCCATTGCTGGCTTCTCCCGAAGCTCTGCGAGAAACGGTGCGGCAGCTCGCCGATGCCGTCCGCGACCGAGATGTAGAAGCCATAGCAGCCGCCGAAGCTCGGGGTTTCCTTTTCGCCGCCCCGCTCGCCCTGGAGCTGAACGTGGGGCTGATCCCCATTCGTAAGCCGGGGAAACTGCCCTCTGAAACTTTTTCTCACACCTATACTCTGGAGTACGGAACCGACACCCTGGAAATGCACAAAGACGCCATCAAGCCGGGAACGCGGGTACTGGTGGTCGACGATCTCCTGGCAACCGGTGGGACTGTGGAAGCGTGCTGCCGACTTATAGAGAAGGCTGGCGGAATTGTGGTCGGCTGTGCTTTTGTTATCGAACTGACCGATCTCAAGGGGGCCGAACGTTTGGCCCGATACCGCCCGGTGAGCCTCATCAAATTCAGCGGCGGATGACTCCTTCCCGGGAATGACCAGGCTTGCCCGCCGGCTCTTCTGACCCTCGTCAGTACGAATCGAAGAAAGCACATTCCTGAACGGTCGAGGGGCAGATTTTCCATCAGCGGACGAAAAGCGTGCTGGTGGAGCGTGCCGGACTGACCACCGGGGTTCTCTGAAAAAACCGGGCAAGTAAGGCGGGCTGGGCTGCAAAGTCCACGTGCACGATCGACGCCACCACCTGCGCGTTGCCGATGATGTCGTACTCGAAGCCCGGCTCCTTCACCAGGCCGGTGGAAACCGACTCGGGCTCGAACCACCACTGGGAATTCCGGTAGCCGCGTATCGCCGTGCCCGCCTCCGCCAGCCAGGTGCTCGATCGGAGCGTCACCGTAACCGGAAGTGGCTCCCCAAATCGTGGGAGACGCCGCCCCGCTGCCGGGAGGACTCCCGCCCCAGAAATGAAGCAACCGGTACTGACCTCCATCCATTCGCAGAGATACGCCGCACCGGCCCCTTCCGCATAGACCCTGCCACCCCGGCGGACGTAATCTCGGAGAGAGACCTTCAGGCAGTGGTTTTCAGCCAGGCGAGCCGCGTGTTCCCGAGGTTCTCCACAGCCCAGGTAGACCACGTCCGTTTCTGGTGGAATACGCTCGTCCCGAAGAGGGGAGAATTCGACGATTTTGGCCCCTGCTCGCTCCAGAAGTTCCAGGGATTCCTGGAAGTAGCAACCGAACACGGCGTCCCGCGCTATCGCCACCTGGAGCCGTCCCCGAAAATCCCAAATCGTCGTGGGATCCTGGGGAAATGGCCTCTCGGCACTGGTCCGGACAATCCGCTGAAATAACCCAAAATCCCACCACAGGGTTAGTCCTCCATCCACCCAGCACTGGGATCGGTCCAGCACGGCAGAAAGGCGATTCGGATGGCCATGATAAACGATCCCCACAAGCGGCACACCCAAAAGTATCCCCACGTCCACCACGTACTGGCTGGGTGGAATGCCGGGATCGGCATCGGTGAGGAAAAGGCCATCCAATCCGCTCGGCAAACTGCAACGGTTGGCCACAACCTGCGTGAGTTGGCGAGTACTGAAGATGGCCAACTTCGATAGACCGAGCCAATCGCAGAGCGCATCCAGATTTCCTCCAGCCCCTCGTGAACATCGGGGAAGTGCGCGGAGGCAGCAGGAAGGAGCTTTCGAGACGGACCTTTTTCCTGCGAGGTCCGCCTGTCTTTTTTCACCAGAGTCCTCCGGCTGTGCAGGCGGAAGCGATAGGCAACCGCTTGACGCCGAATTGGCCGGGGAATACTGACCGAGCACGATCGCCAAATCGGCCCGTTCCGTCCCTTCAAGAAAAAAAGAACGGCACTGGGTGGGGGTCATCAACCAACTGTCCAGATGCCGTGGAGTGGCCCCCGACCATGCCCGAAGCTCCTGAAATCCCCCGAAAGCTGCCCGGGAAAGAAACGTCTGCACATGAACCTTGCGAGCGGCAAATCCCCGGAGCAGGACCCGTAGTAAGGGCCAGGGGTCTGTTGCCCCATCCAGCGTGCCAAGGGCCAATCGGGGAACTGAAGCCATACTATTACCTGCGTATCCGTCCGAATTAGCAAATTCACTCAAATCTGCATTAGCAGCCTAGATTCGCCGGACAATTTGTGCCTCGCTGTTGGCATTTTTCGCGGGCTCCCAAGAAGAGTCAAGCGAAGAGGATTCCAGCGCAGGGAAGAGAATTCAATCACTCAGGATATATCACAGAGGTAAATGGCACGCAGGTTACAGTTCCCGGAGCCGGACGACCGCCTGCCGGGCCCGCTCCAGAAATGCCTGCTTTGGTTCCCCATTCTCCAGCCACATCGGTGGACCAAAGATGACCCGCGTGAGCAGCGGCACTGGAAGAAACTCACCCCGGGGGAGGATGCGGTTCATGTTGTCCAGATAGACCGGCACAAGCTCCAGGTCCGGCCGTCGCTTGGCGAGATAATACAGGCCGCTCTTGAACGGCGCCACATCTGGTCCGAGGGTTCGCCCGCCCTCCGGGAAGATGATCACCGAATACTTGTCGCCCATCGCTTCCAGGATCTCTGCGATCGGGGAGTGGTGGATCTTGATCTCCTGCCGATCGATGAGAAGAGCGTTGAAAACTTCACACGCTAGATACCGACGGACCGGATTCGCCACCCAGTAGTCCTTTGCTGCGACCGGGCGGGTGACAGCCCGCACGGCGGAAGGCAACGCCGCCCATATGACCACCGCATCGAGATGGCTCGTATGATTGGCAAAATACACGCGTTGACATGTGTCAGGCTGACAATTCACCCAGCGAACACTTGCCCCGCTGATCAGACGGGCAATCAGCGCAAGCAGGACGCGGAGCCCCCCGGTGACCACCCTGGGTACACGGGATCCCGGAGCCCGAACTGGGTGGACACTGTCGTTTTTCACCTCCAAGGTAGGACTGGAAGTATTCGATGTGGCCAGGATTTTCATCAATCCCAGATCGTTCTGAAGGCTCGGCGGCAAATCGCCAACGGCCGCATCTCTCCCTTGCGCCGGCGTCGCTGCAAGCGGCCCTCGTGACTTCCCCACCACTCCTCCCGCACACAGTTGCGAGGCTGGTCACGGTGCCTGCCCTATGTCTTGCGCCCTGGCGACTTCACCCGGCTTGGGAGGTTCGAACTTCCGCACCCTCACGTTTCGCAAGCGCGCCCAACCCTTCTCGCTTCGCTCAAATAATTGAGGTAATGCTCCCACGTCGAACTTCGGACCGGGACGGAAGTTCGGATCACGGACCTCAACCATTAGCGTACCATTGACCCACAGTGCCGCATAGCCGTCGGCCAGCTGGACCTTGAGGTGATTGAGCCTGAACAGCGGAGAAGGCAAGCAAATCGGCTTTTTTCCCACAGTCACCCAAATCTCGTCAGGCAGCGCAACACCCAGACGATCATCGTTCGTGGGAGCGAACTCCTCGTTCAATTCTCGGGGGACGGCGAGGCCAAGAAACACGCCGTGGTTGTGCTCATGCGTCTGGATGTCGAACTCGACCTCTAACGGCCAGGGGAAAGAGGCACGCGGCCTGATGACCGTGCGGGGATAAGAGGGGTTTGCCCGAACAACGGCCGTATTCTCATCTTCGTATGTCCAGACGCCGCCGATGATCAACCATCTAGTAAATCCCGGATCAAATCGTAACGGACACCACTCACCGGCGTTGAATGCGAGAAGGCCTTCCAGCTCGCGAATCCAAACCGTGCAGTAAGCCCGGGACTGAGGATGGTCATCCGCTGCGTAGGCCTCTTCGAAAAGCTGTTTTGCCTTTTCCAGGACATCATTGGGGTAAGGAGGTGTGACCCCTTCCAGCATTTGCCGCGCGGCTTTGATTTTCTCCGCCCCTTTTCCCGTCAGGGCGTACATTTCGGCGATGAGCCGTGCGGGTTGCTGGTACCACGTAAAGAGGACCGGTTCGGACAGTTTTCCGCCGAGTTGGTCGGCGATCTGCCGTGCCTCTTGAAGCCGCCCGGCCCGGCAGGCGACACAGAACTTCCGGGTCATTAACACCTCGTAGGTAGGGTAAAGGACAATTTCGCCTTGGCGGCTGGGATGCTTGATCATCCCGTCCAGGATCTCACACGCCCGTTCATACACCCCCGGCATCCGCCACACGGGATGATCCTCGTAGATCACCTCGTTTTGGGCGAGGTGGAGCTCTTCCTCGACGTCTTCAATTGCCGTCAGAAAGAAAGCTGGAACCCGTGAGTCATACTTGCGGTAGTCCGCGGCGCGGATTGCCAGTTGATACATCTCCTCCACGCTGCCACCCCAGCGGGGGCGCAGTGCCCACAGGTACGAAGAATAGGCGTGTAGGGAGTCTGGATCCAGCGCCACCGCCTTTTCGAACCATTCGTCCGCGGAGTCTCCAGTCTCGCCCGTCATGGCCACTCCGATCATAAGCTCGGCGGGCTCCACCCAATCCGGGTGTAGCTTGAGGGCTTCCAATAACTCCCCTTTTGCTTTCACCAGTTTCTCGTGGAAAATCGGCCATGCGGCGGGCGAGACGTACTGGGCAAAGCGATTTCCCCGCATCCACCATCCCTCATCGATGAGGTACTGGGCGGTGATCATATGTTGCAGCCACGGGTCCATCTTTTCTTTCACCGCCATGCAGCCCTTGTAAATCGGTTCAACTTGAGTTCGATTTTCAGGAGCGGAGCTATTTCCGAGCACGACTCGCAGTTCGAAAAACACCACGCGGACCATCAACGGCTCCAGCGTGGGATCACACAACCGCCTTGTCACGACCCGCACAAGATCCCCGCTCAAGTTCCCTGGATTGCTGGGGAAGAGAACAGACGACTTCACCGCAAGCGCCGAATACAGTGCCACCCAGCGTGCTTCCTCCGGGTAGCAGATCTCATCGAACCCTTTCAGAACTTGTGTAATAAACGCTTCCGATCGTAGTGCACCCTCCTGGAGAAGTGCCAGGACGTAATAACTCCTCACGAGAGGATCCCGGCACCCTTTCTCGAACAATTTTTCTCCCATGGCGGACGTGATCCGCGGATCACGTCCCCGGGGCCGGGGGAGGAACTGAAGCTGCACCGCTCGCATGAACTCCGCGGCTTCGTCCTGCATTTCCGGAGGATCCCACGTGAATTTCCGGTACATCTCGATATCGCGCGACCAGAGTTTGAGGGCGGCCCGCTCGAAAGGAGTGAATGGGGCCCCGGGCGTAACTTCTGGAATTTCCCCATCACTTTCGTGGGATGCCCGACTTTCCGCTCGGATGCCTGCGTCTGGCGATGTCATTACCGCCATTAAAAAAGGCACGAGAAAAGCCGGTCCCCAAGTGTGCCGAGCAAGTGTTCTTCGCATGGCCCACCCCTCCGTTGACCTCACAAAGCAAAAACCGGGACAAGACCAATGTTATTCGGCCTCCATTGTGCCTTCCCCGACACCTTTGCGTCAAGCATCAAATGCCGTAGATTAGACTTTTTCAAGTTATCGTTACTGGATATCACCGTCTCGCCCGGGCGGCAACCCGGTCAGCGGCGAATTCTGCCGATTGGGAGTGCTGGTAGATGAACGTGCTTGTCGTCGGTGGTGCTGGATATATTGGTTCCCATGCTGTGAAGCTGCTTGCCGAAGTCGGTCACACCGTCGTTGTGGTGGACAATCTCAGCCGGGGACACCGCGAGGCCGTTCCCACCACGATTCCGTTTTATGAAATGCCCCTGGCCGATACCGAGGGTCTCAAACGGGTCCTCAAGCGGTACCGCATCGAGTGCGTCATGCATTTTGCAGCCCTCGCCTATGTGGGCGAATCCGTGGAGCGCCCTCTCGCTTACTACGACAACAATGTCGCTCAAACGGTGTCTCTCCTCCGAGCGATGGAGGCTGCAGGCGTGGACAAGATGGTATTCAGCTCCACCTGCGCCACGTATGGTGAACCGAAAGTGGTTCCGATCGTGGAGGAAACACCCCAGGAACCCATCAATCCGTATGGACGCTCCAAACTTTTTGTGGAAAAAATTCTTGCCGATTACGCAACGAGTCGTCCAGCCTTTTCCTATGCAGCGCTCCGCTACTTCAATGTGGCGGGTGCGGCGCGGGATGGCAGTCTGGGAGAGGATCACGATCCAGAAACCCATTTAATTCCCTCGCTTCTTCTGACGGCCCTAGGAAAACGTCCCCAGTTTGTCGTGTTTGGGACCGACTACCCTACCCCGGACGGCACATGTATTCGGGACTACATTCATGTGGAAGACCTCTGCCGCGCGCACATCATGGTGATGGAGGCGCTCCAGGCGGGATCGCGGCTCATTTATAATCTGGGCATCGGCCGCGGCTATTCGGTGAAAGAGGTGCTGCACTCCGTAGAACGGGTCACCGGCCGAAAGATCCCGGTGGTGTATGGCCCCAGGAGGCCCGGCGACCCTGCCATTCTCTATGCAGATGCTACCAAAATCCGCCGCGAGCTGAACTGGACTCCTGAGTACACAGAAATCGACGCGATCGTGGAAACCGCCTGGCAGTGGTTCAAGGATCACCCCGACGGTTACCGCCGAAAGTCGTAGCGCGAACTAACGTACTAAATGGACACCGTGGGTCAAGCACGAAAGGTGGTCACGATGAAGTGCCGTTCTGCTTTCGCCGGTTGGTTGAGCGCGCTGTCGATGATTACGGTCGTGTGCGGTTCGGCTGTTGCTTATGCAGATGAGAATCGAGCGAATTCGGAGGCAGGCAAGATGCCGCAGCGCGTGGAGGACATCGTGCCGCCGGGAACAGAACCGACTGTCCTGGGAACTGGATACGGGTTCTGTGAAGGACCGGCCGCCGATGCCGAAGGAAATGTCTATTTCTCGGACGGAAAAAACGACTCGATCTACGTTTATCGGGAAGGAAAAGGGGTGGAGCTCTTCGTCAACGACAGCACTGATGCCAACGGTATGATGTTCAACAGCAAAGGCGAACTTCTGGTCTGTGAAGGAGCTGCCCGGAGGGTTGTCGCCTTTGATGTCACAACCAGGAAAAAGCGCATCGTAGCGTCAAATTATCAGGGAACTCCCTTCAACGAACCCAATGACCTCACCGTCGATTTGCAGGACGGTTTCTACTTCACCGACCCCAATTACCACCACCGCGGACAACCGTCGCTGATGAAAGAAGCCGTTTACTACGTGAATCCACAGGGGGAGGTTACGCGCGTTTCCGAAGTCTGTGTCCGGCCGAACGGCATCTTGCTGGATCCACGTAATCGCTACCTCTATCTCGCCGACAATGCGGCGGGCCTCATTTATCGATATCCGGTGGTTGGACCCGGGAAGCTCGGTGAAGTTGAGAAATGGATCGATCTGGGGGCCCATCCCGATGGAATGACAATGGACGAGTGGGGAAATCTCTACGTGGCCTGTGGAAAGGCCGGAGTTAAAGTTTATACCGAGAACGGACAGTATCTCGGAACAATTGTCGTGCCTTACGCTTCGAACTGCGTTTTTGGTGGGAGGGAATTCCGCACTCTGTTCGTCACATCAGCAGACAAGTTCCTGGCCATCCCCACTCAGGTCCGCGGTGCGCCCCCTGTTGTGTGCAGGTCACACGAAAAATCGCAAGAAAGGCCGTAAGTCCACAGCTCACCGTGAAAAAATCGCCGTTCAATGGCTGATCGGATATGATTACAGGATGGGGCCAAGTGAATTGAAGCTACCGTGATGGAAGGATCTATCGGCCCTGACCAGAGGGATGGTGATCCGTTTTTGACTGCGATTTACCTTATCGGGCCTCCGCCGGCCTTTCACTGTGATGGAAGGTCCGTCGCGTTGCGCACCGGGCGGGGATGTTTGCGGGATAGAGCGGTATGGCTCACGGATTGCGTGGAATAACGTGGATCTCTCAGTGGCTGTGGCCGATCCGAACGCGGTGGAAACGGCGAGTCCTTTTCGAAGATGCGTTGAAATTCATCCACGAAAGGGAGGAAACGGGGCAACCGGTCACCCCGGAAGAGCTGGCGTCGGCAATCGGCATCCCACCTAAGAGCTTACCCGGCTTCGTCGGTCGACTCCGGGAAATAGGTTACCTGGAACCGGAGCGAGAGGGGGACAGAAATTTGCGGCTCACTGCGGAGGGGCGGCAGGAGGCCCTTCGGATTGTCCGATTACACCGGTTGTGGGAACATTATCTTGCCGAGCAAACCGGGCTGGCGCCCGAAGAGTGGCACGCGGCGGCGCATCGCCTGGAACACTCCACCACTCCGGAGACCGCGAACTCGCTTGCCGCCCAACTCGGATTTCCTCGCTTCGATCCGCACGGGGATCCCATCCCCACGGAAACCGGCGAGATCGTCCAGCGGGAGGGGACGCCAATTTCGGAGAGCAAGCCGGGCGATGTGGTGCAGGTCTGCCACATCGAAGACGAGCCCGTCACCGCGTACCAGGAACTTCTCTCGCATGACTTGCACCTTGGCACACCGCTGCGGGTGGAAAAAATCCGCCAGGACGGCGTCACCGTCCGCCATCAGGGTCAGACGATCCGTCTGTCGCCCGAGGCTTCTGCCAATCTGTGGGTCAAAGTAGCCCCGGACATTGAGTCCCGACCATGGGAACAGCCCAGGGCGACACTCGCGGACCTTCGCCTGGGAGAGGTTGGGATTGTGAAGGGGATTTCACCCCAGTGTCGTGGACTGCAGCGACGGCGCCTGCTCGACCTGGGTTTCGTGCCGGGGACCCGAGTGGTCGCGGAACTGCGCAGCCCCAGCGGCGATCCCACAGCCTACCGAGTCCGTAACACGCTCATTGCCCTGCGACGAGATCAGGCCCAGTTGATCGACATCGAGCCCGTCAAGACGGGGACCGACACAAAGTCTTTGCAGCCGGTTCAGAATCAATCGCCATGAAGATACTAGCGCGGCAATGTGATAGCTGTCAGCTTTGTCCGGCAGGAAGCGCGGCAGGAACGGCACTCCTCCAGGTGGAACGCGGCCAGGCGGACTTCGTCGTCGCGCTGGCAGGCAATCCAAATACCGGAAAGAGCACGGTTTTCAACGCCCTGACCGGGTTGCATCAGCACACGGGCAACTGGCCTGGCAAGACCGTCGCTCGGGCCGAGGGGTTTTTCACATACCAGGGGAAACGCTTCAAGCTGGTGGATTTGCCCGGCACCTATTCCCTGATGGCCACTAGCTACGATGAGGAAGTGGCCCGTGATTTCCTCCTTTTCGGGCGGCCGGACGTCACCATCATCGTGGTGGATGCGACCCGCCTGGAGCGTAATCTGAACCTTGCCCTCCAGGTTCTGGAAATCACCGACCGTGCGGTAATCTGTCTCAATCTCATGGATGAGGCCCGACGCCACGGAATCACGATTGATGTACCCGCTCTGGAACGTGAACTGGGAGTGCCGGTGGTCCCGGCCGCGGCACGGTTCGGGCAGGGGATCGACGAGTTGGTACAGGTTGTTGCCCAAGTGGCCCACGGAGAGCGGACATGCCGCCCTCGACGCGTCGGCGGCGAGGCCCCCAGTTTGAAAGCGGCGGTCGATCAACTCAGCCAGCTTCTCCTGGAGGCTTTCCCCGGACTGACGAACGCCAACTGGGTCGCGCTCCGGCTGTTGGACGGCGATCCTAACGTGACCGAAGCCGTCAGGTCGGGAATGCTCGGGGAACTCGGAGAGCGGGAAACGCTGCTGGATGGCTCGTCCTCGCTGTCTCGAACGGGCACGGAACAACCGGCTGGGGACTCCACCAGGGCCCTCCGGGAGACGATCATTGAGACGGCCTCCTCCCTGCGCTGGCAGATCGGCATGGATTTCCACCAAACGCTGGTGGAGACGATCTACGCGGCGGCAGCCGAAATTGCGGATCGCGTCGTCCGGTATGACGAGGCGCAAAAAGCGCGGTGGGAGGAAAAGCTGGACCGCATCCTCACCAGTCCCCTGTTCGGTTATCCCATCATGGTGGCGCTATTCCTCGTCGTCATTTGGATCACCGTCCAGGGGGCAAATTATCCTTCCGCATTGCTCAATTGGTTGCTGGTGGAAACCCTCTATCCAGCCGTGCGCGGGCTGTTCGTGGCGGCCGGCGCACCTTCCTGGATAACCGGTCTGCTGGTCGATGGAGGACTTCTTGCCACGGCGTGGGTCGTGAGCGTGATGCTTCCCCCGATGGCCATTTTCTTTCCCCTTTTCACACTGTTGGAAGACCTCGGCTATTTACCGCGGGTGGCGTTCAACCTGGACCGCTTTTTCCGCTGGGCTGGCGCCCACGGTAAACAGGCGCTGACGATGACCATGGGTTTTGGCTGCAATGCTGCGGGAGTGGTCGCCTGCCGAATTATCGACAGTCCCCGGGAACGGCTCGTGGCCATCCTCACCAATAACTTTTCGCTCTGTAACGGTCGCTGGCCCACGCAGATTCTGCTGGCCACCATCTTTCTGGGCAGCCTGGTGCCTCCCTATCTTTCCGGCGCGGTCGCGGCGGCCGGCGTGGTGGGCGTCGCCCTTCTGGGCATCATCATGACGTTCGTCGTGTCCTGGCTTTTGACCAGAACCGTCCTCCGGGGAGAGGTCTCCACGTTCCATCTGGAACTGCCGCCCTACCGGCCACCGCAAATCCTGCAAACTCTCTACACCTCATTGATCGATCGCACCCTCATCGTCCTCTGGCGTGCAGTGGTGTTCGCCTTTCCAGCGGGAATGGCCACCTGGGCTGTGGCCAACATATGGATCGGTGGCGACACACTCGCCGCTCATATCGTCCGATGGCTCGATCCCTTCGGTCGATTCGTGGGCTTGAATGGGGTCATCCTGCTGGCCTATGTGGTGGCCATCCCGGCCAACGAAATTGTTATTCCCACCATCCTTATGCTGACAGTCCTGCTGACAGGAGCAGGCGGTATCCACGCCCAGGCCGGTGTCCTGTTTGAACCTGAAGATCTGACCCTCACAGCTCGCATTTTCCAGGAAGCAGGCTGGACCCCCGTCACCGCCCTCTGTCTTATGCTCTTCAGCCTCATGCACAACCCATGCTCGACAACCATCTATACGATCTACAAAGAAACCGGCAGCACCAAATGGACGATCGTCGCTGTCGTGTTACCGATCCTGATGGGGTTGACAGCCTGTTTTCTGGTCAATGCCACACTGGGGCGGTTCTTCTGACGCTGGTTTCCCGCGTGGCGTCACGCCTTCACGACGCTGGCCCCTCTTCACTTTTCGCGGGGTTTAGCGAGAGACCAGGGCCTCTCCATGTTGCCGGGACAAGCCGTGAATTGCCTCGTCCACACGTGCGGGATTGACGAACCGCCTTCTGGCAGGGGCCATTCATGAATGGGCCTCCCGCTGAAGGAGAAACTGAATCAAGCAGCCGGAGCCGGATGAGGGACAGGAACTATCCAACGCCGGAACATGGGCCGGCGCCCACATCTCACCACACATCCTTCGGAGGACTTGCCCGCGAAAACAGAACAGTCTATCCAACCTTCAACATTGGAAGTGACAAGCACGTCCCTCCGAAATACTTTTCCAAGGGGCCGCTCGCCGTGCCCGTGGAAACGGCATCGATCTTCCAATCTCGACCAGCCGGCCCAACTCACCAGTAATCCACCCCTTAGACGCGCCAACCTGGCATGCGCGGCGCACCACAGGTAAATTGAGTTTTTGTGACTTTTTGTGGACCCAATGGAGGATAATTCTGGTAGAACCTTCTACAGCCATGACACACAACGAGTCTGCAACCCCAAGGACAGAGAAGAAAACCGTCCTCGCCGGTATTGTAGGATCCGGCTTTTCGGCCACCTTTCATTTCCACTCCATCCAAAAGGTTTACGGGACTCACGTGAAAGTGGTCGGCGTATACTCCCGAAATCAGACGGCTGCCGAACAATTTGCCGCCGCCCGGGGGATTCGTGCGTTCCCGTCGCTCGAATCGCTCCTCGATGAGGTGGAAGTCGTGCACATCTGCACACCGCCCGTCACGCACGAACCGTTCTCCATTGCCGCGCTCAAACGAGACAAATTTGTCATCTGCGAAAAGCCCCTGACGGGGTATTTCGGGGACGGCTCGCCCGATTTTCATGGAGATCGATTCCCCAAACAGGTGGCCTTGGATGCGGCACTGGCGAGTGTCGAGCGAATTCTCGAAGCCGAAGCGGCCAGCCGTGGACGACTGCTCTACGCGGAAAACTGGGTCTATGCCCCCTCGATTCAGAAAGAGCGCGAAATCCTGGAAAAAACCAAGGGGCAGATTCTGTGGATTCACGGCGAGGAGGCTCACAGCGGTTCCCACTCCGAAGAATACGCCTTCTGGAAGTTCTGTGGTGGCGGCGTCCTCATCGGCAAGGGATGCCATCCGCTGACGGCCGCACTGTACCTGAAGCGGGTGGAAGGCCGCACGCGGTTGGGAAGGCCCATCCGGCCGAAAATGGTCTCCGCGCGGACGCACGCCATCACCCGCCTGCCCACCTTTGTGGACATGGGTCACATCCGGTGCGATTACTACGACATCGACGATTTTTCGATGATCCACATTGAATTCGAAGACGGAATGATCGCCACCGTGTTCGCCTCCGACATCGTACTCGGCGGAGTTCACAACTGGCTGGAGGTCTGCGCGAACAACCATCGCACCATCTGCAACATCAATCCCAACACGGCCATGCTCACGTACAATCCCCGCGAAGAGTATTTCAAGGACATCTATGTGGTGGAAAAGATCGGCACGAAACAGGGCTGGGCATTCACCTCTCCGGATGAAGACTGGATGACCGGTTACCCGCAGGAGATGGAAGCCTTTTATCGCACAATCGCCTACGGCGAACCTCTGGAGAGCGATAGCCGCCTGGCTGCGGACGCCATCTCCACGATCTACAGCGCCTACGTGTCGGCGGAACAAGGGGGAAAAGCTGTCCCGGTTCGCACTTTCGATTAAAATCGATGGAGAAAAACGGGTCTTGCACTGGCCTGGCTGACCCTGGCAAACAAAGCGACGGATAGCGTCGCACCGAAATAGTTTGAGGCCTGCACGCATCATGACAGCCGAGTATCCCGATCCCTCCTCCACGATGCGGTATCCGGTGGCCTTTTTGCTTCTTCTTTTTATGCTCGGCATTTTGCCCGGGTGGCTGTCGGTAGGTTCCACCGGACGGGGGAGCGTGGCAAGCAAAGAGACACCTCCCAAACTGTCCACACTACCGACACAACTAACGCGCGGCGAAACAGTGGCAAAGCAACCGAGTCCTCCCGTCCCGATGTCACTGGGCGAGAAAGTGCTGTCGCCACGGGAAAGTTTGCTGACCAGCGCGGCGTCTCCCTCGGAAACTCCTGGAAGAATTGCCCCGCCCACCGAGGATGAGTTTCCTCCTTCCGTACCAAGAACTCGGGAAGCACTTCTCGACGAAGCGAAAATGGTGGCCACTTCGGTGGTCCAGCGTTACCCGGAAAGCCCGCTGGCACTGGCCATCCTGGCGACCTGGCAAATGCTGACCAACCAGGACGGTGAGGCCGAACAAACCTGGCGGAAAGTCCTCGCCATGGATAACCGCTTCCTCGATGCCTATGAGGCCCTCATCCAATTGGCGGGGAAACGCCAGGATCACGACGAGGTGATCCGCCTCGCACGGAGAGTCATTGAGGTGGCCCCGCAACAGGAATTTGGGTATCTTCACCTGGCCGACGCGTTAAGTGCCCAAGGAAAAGATGAAGAGGCGGTTGCCGTCCTGCAGGAATACGTCTCCCTCAATCAAAATGCGTCACTCGACGTTCAGAAGCTCCGGGCGAAAATCCTATTGCGATTGGGACAGTACGCCGAGGCAGAAAAGGTCCTGGACGCCATCCCCGCCCATCTTGCTGAGGCGGAATTGGCCGAACTCCGCGCCGCTCTGGCCGCCGCCCAGGGGGATCCCGACCGGGCGGAAAAGTATCTCCAGCAGATGGAAACCGTGACCCCGTCGAAAGAGCCGGCAACACGGTCAACCGCGGCCACCAGGTTGCCTCCCGAGATCGAAAAACTGCTGGCGGACGTCGCCCTTCTCGAAACCAAAGCCGCCAAAATGTACTACGTATATCGCGATTTCATTCGCACGGAGATTTATCTCCGTCGGGCCATCGCCCTCGATCCCAACTGCCGCGAAGCTCGCCGGGCTCTGGTCGCCTTTTACCAGGAACAGAAGCGCTATTCGCAGATGGAAAAAGCGCTTGAAGAGTGGCTTCGTGCGGAACCAGACAGACTGCAGATCTACGTGGGGTTGGCGGCCTGCTACGGCGGGCGGCGGGACTTTGAGAAAACGGAGGCGATCCTTCAGGAGGCAGCCCGGCGTTTTCCCGAAAATCCTCTCCCGCTGGCTATGCTGGCCAGACTCTACATAGATGCCCAGCGCAAGACTGAGGAAGCCGTACCGCTGGCCGAAAAGGTCGTCAAGCTCCAGCCCATTGCCGTCAACTATCAGCTCCTGGCGGAAGCCCTGGAGGCCGTCGGTCGTACTGACGAAGCCCTTGAGGCGATCGATCAGGCCATGAAGCTCGATCCTGGCCAATCCTTATTTCAAAGCGTTCACCAGCGTCTGCTGAAAAAGGCCGGCCAAACGCCCCCTGCAAAAGAGGGCAACGCGGGGTAGTCCGAGGTGGGCCAGCACGTTATCATGCAGGCGTTTTCCCTCGGGCTGGGCCAAGTGTGTGGTCAACTGTTTGATTGCGGATCATTGGGGAGGCTCACACATGACCGTTCGGATGTCTTCATTCTGTACTGTCGGATGGTTGCTGGTTGCTGCTCTTGGAGGAACCATCCGCGGCCTGCCTGCCGCGGAAGTCCAGGCCCGGCGACCGAATATCCTTTTCTGCATTGCCGACGACTGGTCCTATCCCCATGCGAGCATTTACGGCTGCCGCTGGGTGAATACGCCTGGTTTCGACCGTGTGGCCAAGGAGGGAATCCTCTTCACCCGGGCGTACACCCCAAACGCCAAATGTGCGCCCAGCCGGTCCATTATCCTAACGGGCCGAAATTCATGGCAGCTCAAGGAAGCATGCAATCACAATTGCGAGTTCCCTTTGGAGTTCAAGGTCGTCACCGAAGTCCTTGAAGAACACGGCTATTTTGTCGGCAAGACCGGTAAAGGATGGGGACCCGGCCGGGCAAGGGATGCCAACGGGCAGCCCCGGTCGCTGACAGGCCGATCTTTCGATCGCCGCGTGACCAAGCCCGCCACGTCCACCATTTCGCGCAACGATTATGCCGCGAACTTCGCCGACTTCCTTTCCGCCTGTCCCAAAGACCGCCCCTGGTTTTTCTGGTACGGATCCACTGAACCGCATCGGCCCTATGAATTTGGGAGCGGCCTGCGATTGACCAGCAAAAAGCTCACCGACGTGAACTGGGTTCCCTCCTACTGGCCGGATAACGACACGGTACGCACCGACTTACTCGACTATGCCTATGAAGTCGAATACTTCGATCAACACCTGCAAACGATGTTGCGGATTCTTGAAGAAAATGGCCAATTGGACAATACGGTTGTCATTGTGACCTCCGACAACGGCATGCCCTTTCCCCGAGTCAAAGGTCAATGCTACGAGCTTTCCAACCACATGCCGCTGGCCATCATGTGGAAAAAAGGCATTTCTCGCCCCGGCCGAATCGTTGACGACCTCATCAGTTTCGCTGATTTCGCCCCCACATTCCTGGAACTGGCGGGCATCGAACCATCGCAGTCTGGAATGGCCCCCATCACCGGGAAGAGTTTCGTCAACATCCTCACCAGTGAACAATCTGGTCAGGTGGATCCTCAAAGGACCTTTGTGTTGGTGGGAAAGGAACGTCACGACGTTGGACGTCCCCATGATTGGGGTTACCCGATTCGCGGGATTCTGGAGGGTGAGTGGCTGTACCTGCGCAATTTTGAGCCAGACCGCTGGCCCGCGGGTAATCCGGAAACCGGCTATCTTAACTGCGACGGCAGTCCAACCAAGACGGAGATTCTGCATGCTCGGCGGGAAGGTCGGAACGTTTCCTGGTGGCAGGCCTGCTTTGGAAAAAGGCCGCCCGAGGAACTCTATAACATCAAGGAAGATCCCGACTGTGCCACGAACCGGATCGCCGATTTTCCGGAGATTGCACGCCGTCTTGCCGAGAAAATGGAAAAACGTCTTCGTGAAGAGGGTGATCCCCGTATGTTCGGACAGGGGGCCGTGTTCGAGCAATACCCCTATGTTGATCCTCAAACGCGCAATTTCTATGAACGTTTCATGAGCGGGGAAAAGCTCCGTGCTGGATGGGTCAATCCGGACGATTTTGAGCCGCAGCCACTTCCGTAGTTATCTTGGGTGGTGAAAAGGTGAGAAATTGCTTCGGGGAGGTGACTGGATGGTCAGAGGCATCGGCAACCGGGAGGCACTTTTTCGCAACCTGCCGTGCGGAACGGGTCTGGTGCTGGTGGCGGGAGCAATCCTGCTCTGGGGTACGCCAATTCTTTCGGGAATGGCGTTTGTCGGGGAAGGTGCAGCAGCACCGTCTCCCACCGGTGGTCCAGGCGAAACTAAGCCCACCATGGCCGACAACTCGCCCTGCCTTGTCTGCCATGCCAACTTTGAAGAAGAACCGTTGAGCCGGCGGCACGCCAGGGCTGGAGTGGGTTGCGTTAAGTGTCACGGTGAAAGTCTCGATCACCGAAGTGACGAAAACAACACGACGCCACCGGACCGAATGTTCCCGCGCTCGGAAATTGATCGCGCCTGTCGAGAATGCCATCCCACGCATAACGTGCCTGCCAAACTGGTGGTGGCCACCTACCTGGAACGCTGCCGCGAGATCACCAACCCGGAGAAATTGGTTTGCACGGGCTGCCACGGTAAGCACCGGATGAACTATCGCAGCATCGTCTGGGATAAGCGGACCGGGCGTCTGCTTGGCCCCGGCGAGAAAGCCGCCGAATAGTTCCTCAGAGGTGGAAGGATCACGGGATCACATGATACTTCAGAGCCGAGCCACCCACCCTTGCCAACAGCGTTTCCATGCCGAAAACGTTTAAGCGGCACGAAAGGCCAACCCGCCGTCAACGAATGGCAAACGGCGTCCGTCACCGTCACGTTTTCCCGGCACGCACCCGCTGCACCTGTTCCAGGCACCGAAGCATGTACTGGATACTTTCCCGAGCAATTCGTTCTGGACCGGGACCGTAATCGAACACCTCTACCGAAACCCAGCCCTGATACCCAATCTCAAGCAGCGCTTCAAAGATCGGCACAAAATCGAGGTCGCCAAAGCCCGGGCCAAGCCGGTTTGGATCATTGGCGTGAAAGTGGACCAGGTGCTCGCGGAACGTTCGCAAAAGCGTGGGAATGGGCGTCGCTTCGCTGCACATCGCTTTGCAATCCAGATGTAGTCTTACACGCGGCGATCCCAATTTGTTGATGATCGCGACGGCCTCCTCCGCGGTGTTGACGAAATTGGTTTCCTGGATGCCGAGCGGCTCCAGAGCAAGGATGGTGTTGGTGCGTTCAAGTTCCGGAATCAGCTTCTCAAAGACTTCCACAGCGTAATCTTCGGCTTTGGCCCGGGTCACCTGGGGGAGAACATTCCGTTGCTGAGGCGATCCAAAAACGAGAATCGTACCGCCCAGGTCAGCGCAGCATCGGGCAAGTTCACGCAGGTATTCGGCGGTTCGCTGGCGGATTGTTTCGTCGGGCGAGGTGAGGTGAAAGCCCTCCGTCTTGGCCAGCAGCCAGTGGAGCCCCACCGTTTTCAGTCCCGCTTTTTCAATGGCCTGCCGGATTTCCGCCCGCCGCTGCGGCGAAAGATCGGTCACGCGTTGCGCTAGCGTGAACGGCGCAATTTCGATACCCTCGTAGCCGCACTCGGCAGCAAGGGCAAACCCGTCTTCCAACGACCGATCCTGAAAAGTTTCGTTGCAAATGGCGAATCGCATAAAGTCCCTCAAAAAACCGGGAAAAGATTGATCTTTACGCATCCACCGGGACGAGGTGCCGGGCTCCCGTTTCCCTGGCATTCCCGTTGCCAATTCGGCTTGCGTGGTCCCTGGTGTTTCCCCATTTTAGATGGGAATGCCCAGTCGTTCCACAGCCCTGCTCACCCTCTGCCCCGGCCGAAAATGATGCAGACGCCCTTTCCCGCTCGGTGGAACCCATCGCACCGTTGTTTTATAATTCCCCACAAGCCAGTCCAACTCTGCGGGCAACATCCATCGTCAGACTACCTGTTTGAAAAACCGGCTTGCACTTTCCTGCGATGATTGCTCCCCGACAACCAGGACGTTTCCCAGTGGGACTACCCTTCGAATTGCGAATGCCTATGGATACAAATTCGCATGAGCGTTTCATGGAGCTCGCGCTTCGCGAGGCGGAGCAGGCATTTGAAGAAGACGAAGTCCCCATCGGTGCGGTGATTGTTCATGAAAACCGGGTCATTGCTTCAGCCCATAATCAAAGGGAGCGGCTGCGGGATCCGACCGCTCATGCCGAGATGATCGCCATCACCCAGGCCGCGGAGGCACTCCGATCATGGCGGTTGGAAGGATGCACTCTCTATGTCACGATCGAGCCGTGTCCCATGTGTGCGGGGGCCATTTTGCAGGCAAGAATCCCTACGGTGGTCTATGGGGCGGATGACCCGAAGGCGGGCGCTGTGCGTTCACTCTATCAGCTTCTGGAAGATTCCCGGCTGAACCATCGTTGCACAGTTATTCCTGGTGTCCTGGCGGACAAGTGCACGGAGATCATCCGACGGTTTTTTCAAAAACAGCGTGCGTTGGGCAAAAAATAGTTCAAAATCGCCGAAACACCCGAACCTTTGCAGTGGAAAACCTGCCCGTGGGTTGTTCTCAATTTTGCAGGAGGTGAGCTATGATGTTCGAGCAAACTGGCAAAAACCCGTTGATTTCGCGCACCACGCGTCGTGAGTTTCTCCGCAACGGTGCAGCAGCGACAACCATCGGGGGATGGACGCTGCTTCCTCACGCAGCTTCCGTGGCCGAAACTCCAGCCAACGAACGAGTCGTACTCGCGATTGTGGGTTGTGGTGGTCGTGGGAGCGCTCTGGCCGGCGGGTTCCTCCAACGCGGTGATTGCCGCATCGCCTATGTCTGTGATCCTTTTCTGCCCCGCGCGGAAGCACTGGCGAAAACGGTGGCCCAAACTCAAGGGACGGCTCCCAAAGTCGTTGATGATCTCCGCAAAGCCCTTGACGACAATACTGTGGATGCCATCGTGTCGGCCACACCCGATCACTGGCATGCGCTGAGCACTGTCTGGGCGTGCCAGGCAGGCAAGGATGTGTATGTCGAAAAGCCGGTGTCCCACAGTATCTGGGAAGCCCGCAAGATGGTGGAGGCAGCTCGTAAGTATCAGCGGGTGGTCCAAATTGGCACTCAGAATCGGAGCGCTCCCTACAATTTTGATGCAAAGGAGTACATCAGCTCGGGAAAACTGGGACGCATTCACTTGTGCCGGATCTTCAATCAGAAGTTCTGGGGAAATTTCCCGCCCAAGCCGGACAGCGATCCGCCGCCGGGTCTCAATTGGGACATCTGGAATGGCCCCGCGCCCGAGGCCCGATATAACTTCAACTATCAATACAACTGGCATCATTTCTGGCGGTATTCCGGTGGCGATATTGCCAACGATGCCAGCCATCAGATCGATCTTGCCCGGTGGTTGTTGGGCGTCGGCTGTCCCAGGACGGTGTACTCCGTTGGCGGGCGCTTTGATAGCGAGGGCGCAGCGGAGACACCAGACACACAGATTGCCGTGTATGAGTACGATGGACTGTTGGTAACTTTTGAACTGACCCTCTACACCCCGTACATGCTGAAAATCGACCCGGAAATCCGAGACAACGATCTGTTTCCTTACTGGCCGCAGTGTGCCACCCGAATCGAAATCTACGGCACAGAAGGCGTCATGTATGTTGGTCGTCACGGAGGGGGCTGGCAGGTCTTCGAACGGCCGAAATCCCGTCAACCGGTGGTCACAGCCCAGCGGTATGGGCGATTTCCGGATCCGGAACACAAGGCCAACTTCATCGAATGCATCAAGGCCCGCAAGCTGCCCAACGCGGATGTGGAAGAAGGCTACCGCAGCGGCCTTCTCATTCACTACGCAAACATTAGCCTTCGACTGGGGGGCGTGAAGATTGTCCTTGATCCTCAGAAGGAGCTTCCAGTTGAACCTGCCGAAGCCCATTCGCTCATAAAACGCGAGTACCGCCCGCCGTACGTGATCCCCGAAAACGTGTGATTTGAAACCCCGCTCTGCATCGCGATTGCCAATGGGCGAGCCACGGCGGTGGACCGTTTCTCACCCATAACCTATTATGGGGATGAGAGGAGTTTTCCAAATGGAATGTCCGAAAACATATGGTCCTACCTCGATCCTTGACGGTGGGCCCTCCGTCAAGCTTCCGAGATCTTTCCTCAACGGCTGAGTTGGCCAAAATCCATGGTCATCGATCAAATCCTCGATAACTTATTCGTGGGTTCGTGTCCGGTCGACTACAACGATGTCGAATCCCTCAAACGGGCTGGCATCACGGCCGTGTTGAACCTCCAGACGGACGAGGATATCGCCTCCCGAGATATTCACCGGTCAGCCCTTGAAACGGCGTACAGGCGGGCAGGTATCCAGGAAATTAGGGAACCGATTCGCGATTTCGATTACGACCACCTCAGGGCGCGGCTTCCGGAGGCGGTGGCAGAATTACGGCGGTTGCTCCAGAACGGTCACAAAGTTTTCGTCCACTGCACCGCCGGGATGAACCGCTCCCCCACGGTCGTGATCGCCTATATGCACTGGGTGCTTGGATGGGACCTGTACCAGGCGGAATCCCACGTTTACGCCCGGCACTACTGCTACCCGCTTACCGCCGCCATCGCATCCCAGCCGGTCCCCACGTTTGACGAAAGCCCAAGCGACCCGGCGTGTGAATCGCCCTGAGGAGGCTTCTCGCCGAACTCGAAAACGGGCCACGTGAAACTCCTGGGCAAGAATTAGAACATCTGCAACTGCACCGGGGAATTCTTCTTCCCAGAAATCACTGTCTGCGCTGGTTCTTCGTTTTCCGGATTGACAATGATGACGGCCCCGTCAAATTCCTCCGGCGTCGGATCGTCACGGACGGGACGTCCATGCTCGTCCAGCTTCAGGTCGGCCTCAGCCGTCACGCGTTTGGCAACTTCCATGAGGTCTCGATACACTTCGTCACGGTCCACGCCTCTCATCACGGAGACGGCATTCGCCACTTCCTTGAGATAACGGAGAAAGATGTTCCGTCGTTCGCCCTGCTGACGGACCCGCAGACGTCGTCGCAGGTACATTCCCAGACGTCTGCCAACTGCTTGAAATGCCAGCCGTAATTCTTTCTGGATTTCCGGATAGGCCGCGATGGCTTCCTTGGACTCGCTGGTGAACGGCACCCATACGCTGGCAAAGTGCACGAGGAGCGTCACCGGGCCCGTCGGCAGGGAATTGCGAGACTGGCTCAACCCGTAGGGTCGCCAATTCGTGCTCATGACCGTCTGCGTGATGGCACAGGCTCCGGCCTGGAAGAGAAGCGGTACGCGGTTGGCGTAGCGGAGGACAGTCATGGTTTGTCCCTCCGTGAGGTTAACGCTTTGCAGCGCCTCACAGAGTTGCTGACGCTCCCGGGCCTTGAGTTTGGCAGGAGACATGCGCGCCTTCAGCCGTGCCTGCTGAAGAATCTTGTCCGCACCCTCGGGACCAATGCCATCGAACGTTGTCGTCAAGAACTGCCGGAGTGTTCGCGCATCCGTCTCGGCAAGCAGCTCCTCCAGAGTCTCCAGTGAGACGCGGTAAGTGGCGGGCGCTCCACCGTACGCCAGGCCGACTTCCACCTGGAACGGATTCCCGCGATACACGGCCGGGGGACGTGTGACGGCCGTGTAAAACTCGCCGGGCACCAGTTGCCGCAGTCCCCGCAGAATGAGCTCCTCTCCAATCGGTGACAGGCAATCGGTGGCGGGCGATTGAATCTTGGTGGTTTGCAGGGCTTGAAAAAGCGCCTCGGCTTCGTGACGACCGACTCGCCGCGGATTGGCACGGCTGCTCAGCCCCGCGGTTTCGAGAATTTTTTGGGCAACCGCCGGACTGACCCGTGAGAAAGACTCCGTGAGAAAACCGCTCAAGGTGTTCGCTTTGGTGTCCTTGAGCATCGTCACCAGCCAGCCCAATTCCACCCCGTAAGGGTGAGGTTTGATTTCTTTGGGCTCGGGTGGCAACTGTTCGGCAACACGCGGGAAATCACGAGTTTTTCCCTCGGGGTCCTGGTAGTGAAGCGTCACATGGGGATTAGCTATGGCCGTCTGGAAGAGGTACTCATCGACACTTCCCCGCCCTCGCTGGTATTTGGCCTCAAGTTCGATGGCCACCAGCGTCCCGTGTTCCACATCATTCCAGGGCAGGCCGAACGGCTGAAGAAACTCACCAATATTCTCGTTCGCCGGGATATCGACGCCGTCCCCTTTGCCGTTGACGATTTCCGGTCGGTTGTTCTTGGTGTCAATCTGAATTTGATAGAAATGGGCAGGCTTCCTCGGGCCGGTTTTGGAAACGATGCTCACCGGCTTCCCGGTGGTCAAAAGGCCGTACATCCCGGCCGCACTGATACCGATCCCCTGCTGTCCGCGACTTTGCCGAAGCCGGTGGAATTTCGAGCCGTAGAGCAGTTTTCCAAAAATGAGGGGTATTTGCTTTTTGACGATGCCTGGCCCGTTATCCTGCACGATAACGCGGTAGCGGCTCTCTCCGGTGGGATCGATGCGGACCCACACCTCGGGCAGGACGCCGGCCTCTTCGCACGCATCCAGGGCGTTATCCACGGCTTCTTTGACGGCCGTCAACAGCGCCTTGCGGGGATTGTCGAACCCCAGCAGGTGGCGGTTTTTGGCGAAGAATTCGCTGACGGAGATCTCGCGCTGTTTGGCAGCGAGGCTCTCGGCACTCACCCGCCGACGCGGTTGGCCGTTTCCACCCACCGCGGACGAAGCCTCGGACTGACCTGCCTGACGCGATTTTTCAATAGTTTGAGGACTCTGCTGGTCTTGTTTTGCGGTAGAAACTCCCATCGCGATCACACGTCCGTGTTGAAGCCAAAAACAGGAAAGAAATTCGCATTATAGCGATCGTAACGAGCTATGCCCACAGGAGAGGTGTTTCACAGGCGCCACAATATCGTGAGCCCCCTCGAACTCCTTTTATAAAGTCTCACTGTTTTTGTCCAGAGTGGCCGAATCCTCTATAAAGGAGGCCCCATCCGCAGATGGCGTCGGCAGGCGGGTTTTCAGGCTGTTTCACGATGACACGGACGGACCAATGGCAGAAAGGATACGAATGATGAAACGCGGAGAGAGAAACCGACAGACTATGTTGCGTTGGGTGCTGGGCGTGGCGCTGGGTCTGGCCATGGGAATGTTTTTGGGCCTGGCCCCCGCTGTGGCCCATGACCGCGGCCATTCCGATGCCCGTAATCACAGGGCGGGGGATCTGTTCCCCAGCTACTGGGCACCGGCGGCACCGGGGGAGATTTCTGCCCCTCTTTATGTCGCTCCGGTCCCCACGCCTCCTTACGTCGGCCATACCTGGGTCACCTACCAGCCCCTTTATCCCCATGAGTTCCTCTATCCCCATCGAAAGGTGTTTGTCAGGAACAACCCTCAGGGAGGTTGGACGCGGGTGAGTGTCTGCTGGTGGTGAAGCGCGGAAGCCGTCGCCTCGTATCGTCATTTGCCGGAAGATCACCGAGGTAACCAACGAGCCGAATTGACCGGGTTCACACGAATCCTTTTCCACATGCTCGAAGAAGGAACGTCAGCTTACGTCAACGAGGACAAAAACCATGAACACGAAGTTAACCATGACGATCGGTGTGGCGATAGCCCTCACAATGGGCCTTGCAGCCAGCCAGCTTCTCGCCGGGGAAAACACGTTCTTTGGGAAAAGGGCCGCCCGACGCGCCATGTGCACCCCATGGTATGGGGACTACTACAACGGCGCGTGGGGTGCCCCCGTCGCGGTGGTCGTTCCCCCCACTGCAGAATTTCAGACCCATTGGGGTTGGGGAGTGGGAAACATGCGCGTGACGACCATTGATCACCAGTACAGCCGCAACTGGCCGGGACCTGCGATGGGCGGTGCCGTGCCGCTCCGTCCCACCCCGGCCTGGCCGCAGGACACGGACCAATTCGGATATTACTACATCCGCGGTCCGTGGTGAGCCTTCCGCGTGCCCGACATGACAGCCTCCGCCCCCTGGGTTGTCGCCCAGGGGGTCTTTTTATGACAACGGAAATCGGGCGATCGCCTGAAACTCCCCGCCGAATTCAGTTCGCTTCGCGCGTGAAATAGTGGGTATGGAGCAGGCGGTGAGACATTTCGCCCAACGGTTGTCCCAGGAATTCCGCATAGAGTTGCTGAATCTGCGGGTTCAGATGGGACTTGCGAATGGCCTTGTGTTCATCCTCTTTCTTGAGCGCAGCGATTCGGGCAAGGCGAACACGGTGGTCCGTGTAACGGGGCTGACCGCCACCGCCGATGCAGCCGCCGGGACACGCCATCACCTCCACAAAGTGATATTCCCTCTCCCCCTTCTCGATCGCCCGAATTAACCGTTCCGCATTGGCCAGACCGTGGGCCACAGCAACGCGGAGGGTGATTCCTTCGAGAAAGCTCCACTCCGGCTTGAGCTGTGTGAGCGGGATCTCGGCCTCCTTGATTCCCTCCAGTCCGGTCAAATTGGGAACGTGAAGGTCGGGAGTGGGAAGCTCGCGGCCGGTGATCAATTCGTAAACCGTTCGCAAGGCGGCTTCCATGACTCCACCGGTATGTCCGAAAATATCGCCGGCACCGCTGGACAGGCCCATTGGAGCGTCCATCTGTTCATCGGGGAGCGAAGCGAAGTCGATACCGGCCACACGGATCATTCTCGCCAGTTCCCGGGTGGTGAGGACCGCGTCCACGTCACGAGTTCCGCTGGCCGTCATTTCTGGCCGGGCGGCCTCAAACTTCTTGGCCGTGCAGGGCATCACAGAAACGACGAAGATGTCGTCCGGCCGCTTGCCCAGTTTGTTCGCGTAATACGTTTTGGCCACGGCGCCGAACATCTGTTGCGGCGATTTGCAGGTTGATAGATTCCCCAGAAGTTCGTGATGGAAAAACTCCATGTACTGGATCCATCCTGGGGAACAACTCGTGAACATGGGAAGTGGCGCATCCGCGCCTTCGACAAACTTTTTCCGCAACCGCGTGAGAAACTCGGTTCCCTCCTCCATGATGGTGAGATCGGCGGCAAAGTTGGTGTCAAACACCGCATCGAATCCGAGACGCCGCAGGGCCGCCACCATCTTTCCGGTGACGAGTGTGCCGGGCGGATAGCCAAAGCACTCCCCCAATGCAGCGCGAATGGCAGGAGCCGTCTGCACGATCACGAAGTTATCGGGATTGTCCAGTGCTGCCCAAACCATTTCCACGTGGTCGCGCTCGGAAATCGCGCCGACCGGGCAGATCGCCGCGCACTGTCCGCATTGCACACAGGCCACCGTGGCAAGATCCCGCCCCAGCGCGGGACCAATGACGGTGTGAAATCCGCGGAATTGCGGGAAGAGCGCGCCCACATTCTGAATTTCATTGCACACGCTCACACACCGGCGACACTTGATGCACTTGCCGCTGTCCCGCACGAGAGCCGGCGTTGAGACATCGAGCCGCTTGCGTGCCCGTTCGCCGCGGTAGCTGATCTCCCGAATCCCCAGCTCGGCGGCAAGAGATTGCAGCTCACAGTTTCCGTTGCGATCGCACGTCTGGCACTCTCCGTTGTGTTCTGAAAGAAGCAACTCCACCACGGCGGTGCGTGCTCGACGAACCCGCGATGTATTGGTGTAAATGCGCATTCCTTCCCACACCCTGGTGGCGCAAGAAGCCACCAGATTGCGGACTCCCTCCACTTCCACGACGCAGACGCGGCAAGCCCCGACGGGTTTGAGACTTTCCACGAAACAGAGCGTCGGTATCCGGATTCCGGCCTTCTTGGCGGCGCAAAGGATTGTCGTGCCTTCCGGCACTTCCATCTCGTGATCGTTGATGGCGATTCGGACCATGGTTGCCGATTTCTGGCTGGTTGCTTCACTCACTGCGCTGGAATGCATGGCTCGTCCTACCGGAATGCGCCTCAATCAAATTTCGCCTAATTGGTGTAAAACCACCTGATGCATATTGCGTTTCCCATAATCGCACCGCAGGCAGCGCCGCGCCTGACGGATGGCCACGGGCTCCGGCCAGGGCAGTTCCACTTCGTCGAAGTTGTGGCGACGTCTTTCGACCGGCAGCAGCCGGAGGGGCTCGCGAGGGGTGGGCTCCGGCTCGGCATCGGGATCAAAGGACGTTTCCACAGGATGGGGTTCCCGCCAGAAAGCGTGGTTTTCTCCTGTGAGGAACATGTCGATCCCCACCGCCGCCCGTTCTCCGGCAGCGACAGCCTCCACCACGGACGCCGGTCCCGTCACGGCATCTCCGCCGGCAAAAATCCACCGCTGCGACGTCTGCCCGGTCACCGGATCCACATCGATGAACCCCCGACTGTTCCTGCGGAGTTCAACATCACCACAAAGGGTATCCAGGTCGAGAGTCTGCCCCACCGCGACGAGAATGTGATCTGCCGGAATACAGAAGGCTTCACCGGCTTCTTTGGGGCGGCGACGTCCGGAGCGGTCAAACTCACCCAACTGAACGGGAACACACTTGAGGCCCACCACGCGTCCCCCTTCGGTGAGGACCTCCACGGGTGCCGTCAGGAGCTGGAGGCGCACGCCCTCGGCCTCGGCCTCCGTGATCTCCTCCTCATAAGCCGGCATAGCTTCGCGATTTCGCCGATAAACGACCACGACGCTTTCGGCCCCCAGACGGATGGCGGTGCGGGCTGCATCAATCGCGGAGTTGCCCCCGCCAACAATCACCACCCGGCGCCCCACAGGCACCGATCCGCGGATGTTGTATGTCCGCAAGAAACTGAGCGCGTCTTCCACGCCCTGGGCATTTTCCCCGGGAATATTGAGTTTGGCCCCCTGAGGAGCACCCACGCCCAGAAAGACCGCGTCGTAGCCCTGGGCCCGCAAACTGCTGAGTGTGAAATCTCGGCCGAGGGCCATGCCCGTGATGATCTCCACCCCCATCTGCTCGATCATGCGGACCTCTCGGGCAACGACCTCCCTGGGCAACCGATAGGCCGGGATGGCCTGGACCAGCATACCGCCCGGCCGCTGTTCTGCCTCGAAAACCTCCGGTCGGTAGCCCAGTCGGGCCAGAAAATATGCGCAGGTAAGTCCAGCGGGCCCCGCCCCGATGATGGCGATTTTTTTCTTAGCATTTTTGGGATTTTCTCGGATTTCCGGAACTTGCAGCGTCACCTCCTGATCGACCATGAACCGTTTGATCGCGCGGATGGCCACCGGAGCGTCCAATGAGGCACGGCGGCACTTGTCCTCACACGTGTGGAAACACACCCGCGAGCAGACAGCGGCAAAGGGATTCCGTTCGCGATGGAGACGAATCGCTTCGGCGTAACGCCGCTCGGCCACGAGGGCGACAAAGCCGGGAATATCCACATTGGCAGGGCACGCGCTTTCACAGGGAGCCGCCACCATCGCCGAGCAAACTCCCGCCCGACAGTGCTTGTCGCGGATATGCTCCACGTACTCCGCGCCAAAGTGCCGAATGGTGGAAAGGACCGGGTTGGACGCCGTCTGCCCCAGGCCACACAACGATGTTTCTTTGACCATCTCGCCCAGTTCGATGAGGCGTTCCACATCGTCCTCTTGTCCCTGGCCGTTGCAGATCCGCTCCATGATTTCCAGCATCCGCTTGGTACCCACGCGGCACGGCACGCATTTGCCGCAGGATTCGTCCTGGACAAACTCCAGGAAGTATCGGGCGACATCGACCATACAACTGTCGTCGTCCATGACGATCAGCCCGCCGGAGCCCATGATGGCCCCGAGTTCCGCCAGGGACTCGTAATCCAGGGGAACGTTCAGATGCTGGCGGGGTACACACCCGCCGGAAGGCCCGCCAATCTGCGCGGCCTTGAACGGCTTGCCGGAGGCCGTGCCGCCGCCGATGTCGTAGATCAAATCCCCAAGCGGCATGCCGATCGGGACTTCCACGAGGCCCGCATGTTTGATCCCACCGGCCAGGGCGAACACTTTCGTGCCGCGGCTTTTTGGCGTACCCCACTGCGCGTACCACTCACCTCCGCGGAGCACAATCACGGGGATATTGGCCAGTGTTTCCACGTTGTTCAGCACGGTGGGATGGTCCCACAGACCTTTTTCCACGGGAAACGGCGGCCGGGGACGCGGCTCTCCCCGATTACCCTCGATCGAGGTCAAAAGAGCGGTTTCTTCCCCGCATACAAAAGCCCCCGAACCCATGCGGATTTCGATGTCGAAGTCAAAGCCCAAACCCAGAATGTTCTTGCCCAGCAGGCCCGCTTCTCTGGCCTGCGCGATGGCGATTTGAAGGCGTTCCACGGCCAGGGGATATTCCGCCCGCACGTAAACAAAGCCCCGGGACGCCCCGATCGTCGCGGCAGCAATGGCGATCCCCTCGATGACACTGTGGGGATCACCTTCCAGGACACTGCGATCCATGAAGGCCCCGGGATCTCCCTCGTCGGCATTGCAGACCACATATTTGATGGGGTCCGCCTGTCGCCGGGCCGCATCCCATTTTCTCCAGGTGGGAAACCCGGCCCCTCCCCGACCGCGAAGCCCGGACTGTCGCAACGTCTCGATCACCTCGTCGGGATTCCGGTGCTGAAGCACTTTCGCCAGCGCCTGGTATCCGTCCCGCTCGATGTAGTCTTCAATCCGCGTGGGATCGATCTCCCCGCAGTTGCGAAGGACGATTTTTACCTGCCGTTTGAAGAAATCGATCTCCTCCATTCGCGCCACGTGCCTGCCATCCGGCCGACGATGCGTGAGGCGCTCGACAATCTTTCCCTGCAGGAAATGCTCGCGAACAAGCTGGGCGGTGTCTTCCGGACGAACGTGCTCGTAAACAATATCCTCAACCATCAGAACGGGTCCGCCAAAACAAGGCCCCATGCAGCCCGTCCCGATGATCCGCCACTGTTCGCCGATCCCCATTTCCGCAAGGTTCTGCTCGAGAGCTTCTTTTGTGCGGAGTGATCCAGAGGCGATGCAACCGGCGCCAGTGCAGATACGAACTTCCCGACCCCCGTTCTGTTGCCAGGAACTGCGTTGTGTCCGAAGCTCGTCACGCCACTGGGTGAGCTGTTCAACACTTGTGATCCGTGGCCGGTTCATAGGCATGTAACCTGTTGGTGGCTTGTCCAAGACCGAAATTACAAAAGCCAAGACTCCGATACTTCGCGAAATTCCCTCATGATGTGGTGTCCGTCAGGAAAGCGCTTCCAGTCGAGAGCCACGAAAACGAAACACGATCTTCGCCGCTTTTTTCTCTCGTGGATTCTCCTGAAGTCCCAGAACCTCCACGGAAGCGGAAATGGTCATTTGTCCCCGTTGCGATACTTCTGGAGGAGTTCACCAAGGCGGGACACCTTCACTCTTTGGTGAACGTCGTTGTCGATCATGATCACGGGAGCGAGGCCGCACGCACCAAAGCAACGGCCAACGTCCAGAGAGAAAGTGCGATCCGACGTCGTCTCGCCCACGTCGATCCCCAGTTCTTCCCGCAGCGCTGCCAGCACCTGCTTGCCCCCACGAACGTAACACGCGGTCCCCAGACACACCCGAATCATATGCCGCCCGCGAGGCACCGTGTTGAAGAAAGAATAAAAGGTCACGACGCCGGTGACCTCGCTGAGAGGCTTGCCAAATGCCCGCGCAATCCGTTTCAAAACCGGCTCGGGCAGGTATCCGAAGATCGTCTGCGCCATCTGGAGCACGGGAATGAGGCCCCCCGGCACATCGCGATACTGCGAGAGGATGTCGTCAAGCTGGGCGAGCTTTTCTTCTTCCGTAGCTTCCCCACAGAGACACCCTGAAGACGTGCCCGATACTGGCGTTCCAATTTTCTGTGTGTCCACGCGAATCCCTCCCGGCGTCTGACTCTTTAACCTGTTCCGCTCAATGAGTTGTGTCTCATATTGAAAAACTTACATCACTCTGCCGAACACGACCAGGAGCAATAGTCTCGTTTTTATTTGACAGATTGGGCAGATATTAATTCCTTTGCGTGACTAACGATCCCTGTTTCGCCAAATATATACGTAGCAACTTTGCGACGGTTTGAACGGATTTGCCTGGGCACGACGAGCGTGCCCCTCCGATTCGCCGGAGGGACCTGCCTGTCAGGTCTGCTTTTCAACTTCCGCACACCTCGTTTCTTCTGTCCCTGCGTCTTGCGACAGGCTTTCCTCCCGGGGAAAATCAGAGGCACAACCAGATGCTGCTGGCCGTAGCGCAGCGTGGTGCGCATGCCCCAATCTCCATCCCGCCACGCCGCATGGGAGATCATCAGGATGAGCAAGATCACAGACATCCGCATTGTGCGTGTGAACACGAATACCGAAGAATACGCCTACCGAACCCCAATGAAATTTGGCGGCCGGGTGGTGACCGACGTGACGCTGCGGAATGTCGTCATCGACGTGGAAACCCGGGGCGGACGGCGGGCTCGGGGGTTCGGCTCCATGCCCGTGGGGAATGTCTGGGCCTGGCCAAGCCAAGAAGTGCCGCCCGACAAAACCCTTCAAGCAATGGTTCTTTTCGGCAGTCAGTTCCAGTCCTGGCTGGGCGAATACAAAGGTACCGGTCATCCTCTCGAAATAACCGAGGAATGGTCATCTGCCTACGACTATGTGGCGCGCTCAGTCGAGGAGCACCTGCGTCTTTCCGAACGAATGCCCCGTCTTGCCCAGCTCGTCGCAGCCAGTCCGTTTGAAGCCGCGCTCCATGACGCCTACGGCCGGGCCCTGGAACAGAACTCTTACAATGTGCTGGGCAAAGATTTTGTCAACGCAGATCTGTCACATCACCTGTCTGCAGAGTTCCGTGGCGAGTATCTCGATCAATACACTTATCGGGAACCGAGGCCGCGGATGCCGCTCTATCACCTGGTGGGCGCGCTGGACCCCCTCACCGATGCGGATATCAAGGAACGTCTCAACGACGGACTCCCGGAAACGCTCCCCGAGTGGATCACCTTCAATGGTCTCACGCACCTTAAGATCAAGCTCAACGGTGACGATCTTCGCTGGGATGTGGAACGGGTCCTGGCGATCCACGCTGTGACCGCCGAGACGCAGCGCAAGCGCGGGTGCGACAGATGGTTCTACTCAGCCGACTTCAACGAACGCTGCCAGAACGTCGAATATGTCCTGGAATTCTTGACGCGGATCAAGGAGCGCTCGCCTGAGGCCTTCGAGCGTCTTCAGTATATCGAGCAGCCAACCCATCGCGATCTCCGTGCCCACCCCGAAAATCGGATGCACCGGGCAGCCGAGATCAAGCCCGTTGTGATCGATGAGTCTCTCGTGGATTTTGAAAGTCTTCTTCTCAGTCGCGAGATGGGCTACTCGGGAGTTGCACTGAAGACCTGCAAGGGCCACTCGGAAGCCCTTCTCATGGCGGCAGCCGCGCAAAAATACAAACTGTTCCTGTGCGTGCAGGATCTCACGTGCCCGGGATATTCCTTCCTCCATTCGGCTTCGCTTGCCGCTCGCATCCCTGGCGTGGCTGCCATCGAAGGCAATGCCCGACAATACTGCCCGGCAGCCAATCGCGGCTGGGAGGATCGCTACCCTTCCATGTTCCGGATTACAGACGGAACCGTGGGAACGGCAGTTTTGAACGGGGTGGGCCTTGGTTTCGAACCACTCGCGTGGTTTTGAGGAGGCCTTCGCCAAGTTAGAGGCTCTCCCCAAGGTTCAATCACGGCTGACGGACTACACCTAAATAGTTGCTTCCGGTTGGTCTCACCGCGCCCGTCGAGCCACCTCATCAGGTCGACTGACCCAGGAGTTGCTCCCGCGGGGCAGAAATCCCCTCCATACTGGGGAGCAATGCCAGGCCGACCTCGAGCGACAGATCGCCCCAATCGCATGTGAAGTGAATTGAAATGGGTGTGACGTTGGAGGGGAAGTGGACTTCGTGTTGTTTTCCCGTGATCACGTTGGGCAAACTGACTGCCAGTTGGAACTCCTCGAGCTCGGCTTTGGCGCCCCCTGCCACCATGTTTGTGAGTTCCCCCACGGCATCCAGCACATCGTCATTGATTTCGGACATCTCCGTGCACAGGAGAGTCGAAGCGGCTTTGAGGGCCACCTCTCGGGATAAACTGAGAACCACTGCACCGACAGCTTTGCCCGTCAAGCCGATGACGCCGCTCACCTCGTGGCATGCCCGACAGTCCTCCTTCACCGTTAAACTCGTCCGCCGGACGGGACAGTTGAGCATCGTGGTAAACGTCTTCTGAAGTGATCGCATGAACGGATTGATCAATTCAGCCCGCATTGGTTCGCCTTTCGCGCCTCAGTGAGTCTCGTTCCGGACACCAACCCGTCCGGCAAAACAACTTTGGGGAAGCCAAAAACAACTAGCAGAGACCCGCTGTCCGATTCGCGTGGAGCATAGTTTCACCAAATCGCTCCGAGGCCATGCTCGGTTCTGTGATACTGAAATGTAGGCCAGCGTTCGAAGTACGGGAAGTGTTGTCGCTGTGCCTCAATATCATCCAAAAGGGGGGATCGCCCGCGTTTTTTGCATAAAAGGTAATTCTGGACCCATGCAGCCGTCCGGGAGACGCGTCAGACGATTCGGTAATGGCGGTCGACAAAACATAAGCATGGCAATCGCGAGGGTGCCATTGACCTGCACCGAAGAGATATACTCGACATGTGATCGAACTCTTGCACGGGCGATGCAACCAAATCAAGATAGCGCTCAGCTAGATTTTTCTGCCAACGATGGATATACGGAGTTGAGGCCCATGGTCTGGAGCAAGTCTCGACCGTCCGCCTCCCCGCGGCCGAGCATTTGCCAGACCCACTGGGCCTGTTTTTGTCTGCCAACACCCTGTCTCCATCGCGCAGGTTCAACCGCAGGGGCTGTCCGATTCACAACGTGGCGGGTTTTCTTGCACTGCTGGCCGAAGTTTTCAGGAAGGGTCGAAAGGCACGCGCCGCAATAGGTGCGTTATTTCCGCGGTGCCCTGGCTCACCCCCAATTTCGCTTGCCGACAGGGACATGGACCCCCCAGAGGTTCGCGGGGGAGCGAGATTCAACTCGGAGGGACCTGCCGGTCAGGTCCGCTTTGCAAGCTTGGATAATCGATCTCACCGGTCGGGCTCCAATTCTTCGGTTCAGTTGCCGCTGAGACGGTAGGGGCAGTTCAGGAATTGCCCCTACAACCCACTGTGCCTGGGGAATGCCGTAGGGCTATGCAAAAGCAGGCAGCGGGGATGAACTGGCACCACGCCCGCTTCACGCCCAGCCCTGTGCCGGGTAAAATTGGGATTTTCCACAGGATTACACTGGACGTGCCCCAGCGCGCGGCAAATCCGCTTGGGGCATTGTCATCATGCCGGAGCATAGGCTATCAGTTGATTTCTCGAGAGAAGGTTGTTGTCGTTCCATGCCCAAGCAAAAGACAAAGAAAGCCGCGGCAAAACGGTTTAAGATCACGGCCACGGGAAAGGTGAAACACCGAAGTGCCGGCACAAGCCACCTGGCGACGCGGAAGTCAAAAAAGCGGCGCCGGCAGCTTCGGGGAACGGATCTCCTTTCCAAAGTAGAGGCCAAGCGGATCATCCCGCTCATTCGTACCTGATGGGCCCGTCGCCGAATAAAGGGCCATTCGTGGCGCAATTGGGGAGTGGTGTCCGCACGCTTTGTTTGAGATTTTGCGGGACGGGCAGGGTTAAACGCCTTCAGGCTGCTGAAGGGGCCTGGTTCCCGCTTGCTGAGGGAGTCATACCATGCGAACCAGAACGAGTGCAACGCGCAGACGCCGTATAAAAAAGCTCTTTCGTCGGGCAAAAGGCTTCGTAGGCGGACGCAGGCGACTCCTGAGAACTGTCAAGGAAACTCTGATTCGGGCAGGGGTCTACGCGTACCGGGACCGTCGGGTTCGGAAGCGCGAATTCCGCCGCTTGTGGATCACCCGCATCAGTGCCGCCGTCCGTCAGCGAGGTATGCTGTACAGCCGATTTATCGATGGGCTGAAGAAGGCGGGTATCGAACTGGATCGAAAGAGCCTCGCCGAAATGGCGGTCAACGATCCCGAAGGGTTCGATCGGGTCGTCGAGCAAGCCAAGGCAGCGCTCCAGGCCGCCGGCTCACCGCTCTGGTAAGGCGCGGCTGATTGTACTAACGGATGGGACCCCGGCGAACCGAAGGCCGTAGTCCGCTAATGGCAGGGTTTGGAAGCAAAAACGATCACCAAAGGAGCAATTTAGTGGTTGCTCCTGTTTTTTGCTATTGTGATACCCCGGGTACACGGATTCGCTTATCGGAGCAGCGGGGCGCTTTGTGTGTGGTCCGCGGGCGTGCGCTTTCACATCCCCGTCTTGATCACCACGGCATGGCCGTTGAGGTTATGCACGACCACCCGACCCGGCTGCCCGCGGAGACTCTCGACGAAGCGGGTCACTCCCGCGCACAGGCTGAATCCATAATCGTCGAAAACAATAACCCCGCCGGGCGACAGCCTCGGCCAAACCCATGCGAAACACTCCGCTGCGGAGTCGTGGGTGTCCACATCAATATGGCAAAACCGAATGGGGCCAGGTGGAATCAAAGAGCCTGTTTCGTCCGGAAAAATTCCCGGAAGAATCTCGATGCGGGTAACCCCCAATTTCTCTGCAAGCTGCTCAACGATTTCGGGCGAGGCGTCCGCGTGTTCGCCTCCTTTGTAGAAAGTGTCGCTCTCCGAGGCCTTGACGACACCCCTGAATGTATCGCACAGGAAAATTGGGGAATCAATTCCCAGTTGCAGGGCACGATAGGCCAGGAGGACTCCTGTTCCGCCCCGCCAAACTCCCACTTCCAAAAGTATCCCCGCGACCGAGCGAACTTCCGCCAACAGCGTCCACAGTTCCCAGCACCGGTAGCGGTCCACGAGCGTGTGGTTGCGAATTTTTTCGTGAACCATTAAAAACTCATCATCGCCCAACCACGGGGCGTAATCGGCATACGGATGAATATCTTCGACGGGCGTGTGGCCGGCCGAAAAACGCGGGATGCGACGCACCTCGAGCCCAAAACTGCGGATAATCCCCTTCGCAAACTGCCGCCAGTTTGCCGATGTTTTGACCATGCGAATTGCCTCTCTTCTTTATCTTCTCATCTGGAGTACTAGACCTGTCTGTCCTGTTTCCTGCCGCCCTGCTCATCGGCTCGTTACATGTCAAACTTTGACGATTTTTCAAATATCAGGCGATTAGTCATCATTGATTAATGGAATGGAAATACGACAATCTCGAAGCTGGATTCCCCCGGAACCGGCGGTACAATGATGCGCGTCCCGGGTCTGCGGTTGGGTGTAAGCCCGCACCCGGGGAGTGATCGACACAGGCTGAATGCGGCACTTGTCCTGAATGAGAGAAGCGAGGAGGTCCGGACCATGATGAACGTTTCGCGACGAGCGTTTTTGGCAGGGATGGCGGCAGCGGGGAGCGCTGCTTTGGCGGGTCGGTGGACATTCGGCCACCCGCACATGCCCGACATTAAAAGCGGGGTGGATCGCATCACCCTGGGACGAACGGGTCTGAAGACTTCGGTGCTCGGTATCGGCACAGGCACCGTTGGAGGAAGTCAGCAACTGGCAATGGGCAGTGACAACTTCACCAAAATGGTCCGTCACGCCCTTGATCGCGGCATCCACTACATCGACACGGCCGATAACTACAGCACCCACATCTTTGTTCGTTTGGCGCTCCAGAAGGTGCCTCGAGAAAAGTATTTCATCCAAACCAAGACCCGCGCGAGAAGTGCCGAGGTCCTCCACGCCGATATCGAGCGGTTCCGCCGGGAACTCCGGGTGGACTATATTGACTCCGTCCTGATGCATTGCATGACCACGCCCACATGGCCCACCGAGATGCGTCCCGTCATGGATGCACTCTACGAGGAAAAGCAGAAGGGACGGGTGAAAGCAGTGGGTGTTTCCTGCCACGGATGGGAGCCACTCGTTGCGTCCGTGGATGTCGATTGGGTGGACATTCAGCTCGCTCGGATCAACCCCTTCGGCATGAAGATGGACGGCAAGCCGGAAGATGTGGCGGCAGTCCTCAAGAAGATGCACGACGCTGGCCGGGGTATCATCGGGATGAAAATCTACGGGGAGACGGGCCTCAACTCCCGCGATGAGCGACTTCAATCTCTCAAGTACGTTTTGGGCCTGGGTTGTGTGGACTGTTTCACAATCGGTTTCACCAGCATTGAGCAGATCGACGAAACATTGAATCTGATCGAACAGGCGCTCCAGCAGGGAGTCCACGCCTGACTCTCACGATCAGGTTGAAAACGCCGTGGGGGGCCGGGGTGAAAGCCGACCCCCCAATCTTTTTGGGGGGACGCCTTCCGCGACGTCGTTTTGTCCATTGCATACCCCGGGAAACAAAACAACTCCCCGGTTTGCTGCCGACATCGAGACTTTCCAAACTGTCCAGAAAAAACCGGAGGCCTGCCTCTTGCGTTACATGAACACTTTGTGCGTGTTCACTCCAATCAAAAACGATTCTTTTGCGCAGATTTGCTCCCGATTCGCGTTGTCCTATTGCTTAAACTCTGGCGTCGGGCTGTGAGCCAATGGCATTCCCGACCTCCCTCATCACCTTCGCAACCAATCCGCTTATAATCCATTGATGTGGACAGGTAACTTGTGCCTGTAATAAACGGCACACATTGGGAGGGGCTCACACCCACTTGCAGGCCCCATGGTAGGTTGCGGTTGCAAGGGGTCGCGTCCGGGCGGGCTCTCCCTTGGTTTGGGAGGTCTGGTGCGCCTCCGATTGTTCGGACCAACTGGGGTCGCCGTGTTTGGGAAGGTCCCGATCCCGGTGGTGACATCGCGATCAATTCCGGCAGTGGTTCAACAACTCGGTATGTCCAAGCCTTACTTACCATTGTGGTTCGATCGTGCTCGCCCCCTCTTTGGAGCGATCCTTCTGTTTGTGCCGCTTTATCTCCTGGGCGTCGCGTGGTTTGCTGCCGATCCGCAAACGATCGACATCGGCTACTCCCCGACGCAACCCGTCCCTTTCTCCCACGCCCTCCATGCAGGCGAACTGGGATTGGATTGTCGCTACTGTCATACCACCGTGGAAAAAGCAGCTCATGCGGCAATCCCGTCCACGGAAATTTGCATGAACTGCCATGATCGGATCGCGCCGAACAGTCCCAAACTGGCACTGGTGCGAGAAAGTTACGCCACCGGCCAGCCGATTCCCTGGGTGCGTGTCCATGATTTGCCCGATTTTGTTTATTTCGACCACAGTGCCCACGTCAACCGCGGCGTCAGTTGTGTGGAATGCCACGATCGTGTGGACCGCATGGAACGTGTCTATCAGGCAAGGACTTTGCGAATGGGTTGGTGCTTGGAATGCCATCGCAATCCCGAGCCACACCTCCGTCCGCAGGATCAGATCACCAATCTCGCCTGGCAGGCGGGATCTCCGGAAGAACAGCAACGAATAGGTGAAGAATTGCGACGGAAAAACAACATTCAACCCTCGACGAGTTGTTCGACATGTCATCGATGAGTCGCCAAGGTGAGCCAACTGCCGGTAATAGCCCGCGCTACTGGCGGACACTGGACGAATTGGCAGATACTCCGGAATTCCGTGAATGGATTGCCAAGGAGTTTCCTCACGGTGTGGCCCTCGAGGGCCTTTCCCGACGGCGGTGGCTGCAACTGATGGCCGCCTCGTTTACCCTCGCCGGCTTAGCCGGATGCCGCTGGGAAAAAACGGAAATCGCCCCATTCGTTCATCGCCCGGTTGGTCGAATCCCGGGCAAGCCCGAACGCTTCGCCACCGCCATGGACTTATCCGGTGAAGTGACGGGGCTGGTGGCCACATGCGTGGACGGACGGCCAATCAAGTTGGAAGGCAACCCCATTCATCCAACGAGCCTGGGGGGAACGGACAGCTTCGCCCAGGCTGCCGTCCTGCAACTTTACGACCCGGACCGAAGTCGCGATGTCGTCGCACGTTCCGACGGACAATGGGTGGTTCGCTCTTGGGAGGACTTCACGGCGGCCCTGCGGCAACGGATCACGGCCACACCCAATGGGGAAAACTGGGTGTTTGTCACTTCGGCGACGTCCTCCCCCACTGTGCGGCGATTGCGGAAACTTCTCGAACAGCGCTGGCCGAAGGCACAGTGGTTCACCTACGAACCTGTTCATGACGACTTTGTCCGCAGGGGGACGCGGAATGTGTTCGGAGTGGAAGCCCGCCCTGTCTATCGGCTGGATCAGGCCAGAGTCATCCTCGCGCTGGACGCCGACCTGTTTTTCGAGTCGGCGGGACATGTCCGGGCTGCCCGGGACTTTGCCGCCACGCGAGACGGAAACCCTGACCGCATGTCCCGGCTTTATGCGGTCGAAACCCGCTGGACCCTGACCGGTTCGTCCGCGGACCATCGGTTGCCACTCCCTCCTGGCGAAATCTCCGCGTTTGTGGCTGCATTGGAAACTTGTCTGGCAAGACTCGCCGCCGGGGAATCGCTGCCGGATATCGGCTCCACCTCCGATCAATCGCCCAGGTCGCAGTATCGTGCAGCATTTCTCAAAGCAGTCGCGGAAGATCTATGGCAACACCGAGGCCGCTCCGCGGTGGCGGCAGGGACCTGGCTGGCCCCGGAAGTGCATGCGGCTGTCGCGCGGATCAACAGAATGCTGGAAAACCTGGGTGGGCCAGTTTTGTATATCCCCGTATCCGACCCCATGCTTGCCCGGTCCGCAGAAAGCCTGCAGGCACTCCACGAATTGCTGGCATCCGGCAACGTGCAGAACATTTTGTTTGCCGACACGAACCCTGTCTACAGCGCTCCAGCGGCGATGAAGCTGCACCAGCTTGTCGAGCGGGTGCCGTTTTCCGTCCACCTTGGTCTTTACGCCGACGAGACGGCCCTTTCGTGTCGCTGGCACGTTCCCATGGCCCATTTTCTGGAAACCTGGGGCGACGCGGAGACCTGGGACGGCACGTACACCGTCATGCAGCCCATGATCGCTCCGCTTTGGGGCGGCAAAAGCCTCATTGAATTGCTCGGGCTGTTCCTTGATCCGCGAAAGAGTGCTCAAGATTGGGTGCAGGAGACATTCCAAACGCGGTATCCCCACACGCAGGGTTCGGACTGGGAGAGATGTCTTGCCCAGGGGCTGTTCCGGGACGGGACGGGTCAGCTCAATTCGCTCACCGAGCTGGCTGACTCTGCGAAGAAGGAGAGTTTTCCAGATGCCGTGGAACGCTTTATGGCGGGTGACAAACCTACCGAGGATGCTGTCTCCGTCCTGCTCACCGCGGACTACTCGGTGTACGACGGTCGGTTCGCCAACAACGCGTGGCTCCAGGAGTGGCCCGACCCGGTGACCCGCCTCACCTGGGGAAACGCTGCCGTGATGGGCGTGGAGACCGCTCGCGGCCTGGATTGTAAAGACGGTTCCGTCATCCGGCTTGAAGTGAACGGTGCCGCGCTCGTTTTGCCGGTGGTGGTCGTGCCCGGGATCCCACCGCAGACGGTCATTGTTTCCCTGGGCTACGGGCGAACCGCCGCAGGTCATGTGGGGGGCCTGGCTACCGAGAACATCCCCTCCGTGGGAGTTAACACCTATGCGCTTCGATCACACGCTTCCCAGTTTGTTTTCTCCAGTGTCAAAGTGACGAAACTGCCCGACAGCCAGCCGCTGGCCAGTGTTCAGGACCATCATCTCATCGACCGAATTGGTCTCCAGGGACGCGTGGAGCGGTTAGGGGAACTGGTGCGGGAAGTGACCTTGCAACGATTGACCGATCCCCATGAGCCGTATTCCGCGGAGGAGGTGGTGCATCATCCTCCGCTCGAATCGCTTTGGCCTGAACATGCTTACGAAGGTCATCGCTGGGGCATGGCGGTAGACCTCTCGAAGTGCATCGGTTGCGGTGCATGCGTCGTGGCCTGCCAGGCCGAAAACAACATTCCCGTGGTCGGACCGGCGCAGGTGATGCGAAGTCGCGAGATGCACTGGATCCGCATTGATCGCTATTTCACCGGGGCTCCCGAAAATCCTCGCACAGTGCATCAGCCGGTCATGTGTCAGCAGTGCGAGTTGGCGCCGTGCGAACAAGTTTGTCCCGTGGCCGCCACAGTCCACAGCCACGAGGGACTTAACGACATGGTCTATAACCGGTGTATCGGCACCCGATATTGCGCTAACAACTGCCCCTACAAAGTTCGGCGGTTTAATTACTTCTATTATCACAAGGATTTGGACAATCCGCGGAATGAAGTCCAGAAAATGGTATACAACCCCGAGGTGACAATCCGTTCTCGGGGGGTGATGGAAAAGTGTACCTACTGCGTCCAGCGGATCCAGAATGCCAAAATCGAGGCCAAAAACGAGCGCCGTCCGTTGAAAGACGGTGAAATCCAAACCGCGTGCCAGCAGGTGTGTCCGGCGCAGGCGATCGTCTTCGGCGACCTGGCCGACCCCAAAAGCGCGGTCGCTCAACTCCATCATTCAAATCGCGCCTATGGAATGCTGGCAGAACTGAACGTCAAGCCGCGTACCAAGTATCTCGCACGGGTTCGCAACCCTCATCCGGCACTGCAAGCAATGGAAAGTGAGCCATCTGCTGCAAATCGGGAACATACCGCATAAGCAAATTCATCAGCATTCGATGTAAGACCACCAGGGGGAAAGAGAACCTTCCATGGGCCTGGCGTCAATGATTTCCAGACAACCTGAAGTGGACAACACGATCAGCGATCCCACCTCGCGACCACCGCTTGTCATAGGCCAGCACGATTTTGCAACGGTGACAGAAACGGTCGCGCGGATTCCAGAGCGACCCAGGGCCACGCTTGCCTGGAAAGTCAGCTTTGCCGTGGCAGCTTCCCTGGCCGCGATGTTCATCGCCCTGACGGGTTACCTTTTTGTGACGGGCATTGGAATCTGGGGCAACAACAGCCCCGTGTTCTGGGGATTTCCCATCGTCAATTTCGTGTTCTGGGTGGGGATCGGTCACGCGGGCACGCTGATTTCGGCCATCTTATTTCTCTTCCGTCAACACTGGCGGACAAGTATCAACCGCTTCGCGGAAGCGATGACCGTGTTTGCCGTGGTCTGTGCCGGGATCTTTCCCGCGATCCACGTGGGGCGCGTGTGGTACGTTTACTGGCTGGCACCTTATCCCAACCCAATGGGCATGTGGCCAAACTTCAGAAGTCCCCTTTTGTGGGACGTGTTTGCCGTTAGCACATATATGACCGTTTCCGTCTTATTCTGGTACCTGGGGATGATCCCCGATCTGGCCACTCTCCGCGATCGAGCAACTCGCCCGCTGCCAAGGTTACTGTACGGCCTGTTTTCGCTGGGTTGGTCAGGGTCGGCGCGACACTGGCACCGATTTGAGAAGGCGTATCTCTTCTTGGCGGCTTTGGCGACGCCTCTTGTTCTCAGCGTGCACTCCGTCGTGAGCTTCGACTTTGCCGTCTCTGTAATCCCCGGCTGGCATACCACCATCTTTCCGCCTTACTTTGTGGCGGGGGCAATTTTCAGTGGCTTCGCGATGGTGGTCACTCTCATGGTGCCGGCACGAGAGTTTTTTGGACTTAAGGAACTCGTCACACTCCGTCATCTGGATAACATGAATAAATTTATTCTCGCGACCAGCTTCATGGTCGGTTATGCTTACCTCATTGAAGTCTTCATGGCATGGTACAGCGGGAATAAATACGAGCTCTTCACTTTTCTCAATCGGGCACTGGGCCCGTATGCCTGGGCATACTGGACGATGGTCATTTGCAACGTGGCGATTCCTCAACTCTTCTGGTCTAAAAAATGCCGGACTACACCCTGGATGATGTGGATCATCGCCATATTTGTGAATATTGGAATGTGGTTTGAACGCTTTGTCATCATCGTAACTTCGCTCAGTCGCGATTTTCTCCCGGGGAGCTGGGCTCTTTACAAACCCACGATCATTGACTTTCTCATGCTGATCGGCAGTTTCGGAATATTTTTTACTCTGTTTCTGCTCTTCTGCCGGTATCTGCCCATGGTGGCGATGGCCGAAGTGAAAACCGTGTTGCCCCAGGCCCATGTCCATCACCGTCATGCCGCGGAAGAGCACGCGCCTTCCGAACTGGAATATTCGCGATAAAAAAGTTCGGTCATAGTACGTGAACGCACCACGTTAGAGACGTTATGAACGACAATAGTCACAGCCCCACGAAACCGAATTCGCACCAGCCACACTATGTGGGCGTCGTGGCTCGGTTTGGCTCTCCTGCCGACCTGCTGGCAGCGGCACGGCAGATTTCAGCGGCCGGCTACCGTTACTGGGATTGCCATACTCCGTTCCCGATCCACGGCCTTGATCGGGCCATGAAAATCCGGCCCACAATTCTCCCCTGGCTGGTGGCGGGGGCGGGAGCGATGGGAGCACTCGGTGCCCTGGTCCTGCAATGGTGGGCCAACGGAGTTGCCTATCCCCTCAACATCAGTGGAAAACCATTTTTCAGTCTACCGGCTAACGTTCCTATCATCTTCGAACTGACAGTGCTGTTTGCCGCCCTCACCGCCTTTTTCGGCGCAATTGTGCTTAACGGATTGCCCCGCCTCCTCTATCCGGGGAGTACGGCAGCTTCATTCGCTCGGGTGACAACCGATGCATTTCTGGTCTCGATCGAGGCTAAAGACCCTCAGTTTCATCCGGAGCGAACGGCCGAATGGCTGCGAAATCTTGGCGCGGAAAGTGTGGAACTGTGCCCCGCCCCGGAAGGCGATACTACCATCCCGGTGGCCATCAAACGTGGATTGCTGGTGCTGGCCGTTCTGGCGCTCCTGCCGCCGCTGTTCATCGCTCTGGCACGACAGCACACCACGGAAACTCCCCAGGAAAAGCCCCGCATTCACATCATCAAAGACATGGACTTTCAGCCCAAATATCAGACGCAGGCCGTTAGCCCGCTGTTTGCCGACCGTCGGGCGATGCGTCCGCGAGTGCCGGGGACTGTCCCGTTCGATCCTCACTGGGAGCCCCCACCGGAGGGATTTCTCACGGGGAAAATCGGCAGCGACTATCTCACTGAATTTCCGATCCGGGTAACCGAGGAAGTCATGCGGCGCGGCCGCGAACGGTATGACATTTACTGCGCAACATGCCACGGCTGGACGGGTGAAGCGGGGCCGTACGACGGCATGACCTCCCGCCGGGCCCGTGCCCGCGGTGAAGCGACGTGGGTTCCGCCCGCCAGCCTCACCGGCCAGGCCGTCCGCGAACAACCCGTGGGCAAAATCTTCGAGACGATCACCCAGGGCGTGGTTCGCGAGGGTGTTTACAGCATGCCCCCCTACGCTGTCCAAATTCCGCCGGAGGATCGCTGGGCCATCGTGCTGTATGTCCGGGCACTCCAACGGGCTCGCGCGCCGTACCCGGAGGATTTTCAAGAAGCGGCGGCCACTGCATCCACGGCAGGTCGCGGCCTCATCCATGACGAACCCATGAACAGCAACCTCGCAAAAGATAGACGGCCGTAAGAATAACGAGCGAATAAAGCGAAGAGTATTTTACCTTTGACGATGTCGTAGATGGGATCGGTAATGCAAGCGACAGAATTGATGGATACCAATTCCACGGTTCAATCCGCGATGAACCCCTCAACGACGGGGGTGTCTCGGGCACCGCAGATCTGCATTATTGGCGGAGCCATCGCGATCGTTCTGGGCTTTGTGCTGTCCAGCAGTTCTCCGGCCGGGTGGTTGCAGGATTATCTTGTGCACTACACTTTCCTGGTAAGCATCACGCTTGGGGCACTGTTTTTCGTATTTCTTCAACATTTGACCCGTGCCGGCTGGAGCGTCACGGTCCGTCGTACCGCGGAACTGATGGCCGGGACCACTCCGATGCTAGTGGCCGTCGCTTTTTTACCTATCGCTGTCACTTTGTTTATCGATGGATTGAACCTTTATCCCTGGGCGGCTAGCGATTTCTTTCTCCACCATGCTGAATTACGCCATAAAACGATCTATTTGAATATTCCCTTCTTCTTATTGCGGGCAGCTTTTTGCCTGGCGGCATGGTGGTGGCTGGGGCGATTTTACATGACTCGGTCCCTGGCACAGGATACAGATGGGGATCCGCGCTGGACACTGGTTATGGAAAAATGGAGCCCCGCGGCTGCCCTTCTCTTCACAGTGACCGTGACCCTGGCTGCCTTCGACTGGGTGATGTCGCTTGCGCCCGCGTGGTACAGCACCATCTTTCCGGTGTATATCTTTTCCGGATGCGTTGTGGGGGGACTGGCGGGCCTGATCCTGATTCTTTTACTCGCTCAGGCTCTTGGGTTCCTATCTCACCGCGTTGTGACTGTTGAGCATTATCATGATCTGGGAAAACTTCTTTTTGGATTTGTCATTTTTTGGGGATATATAGCGTTTTCGCAATACATGCTCATTTGGTACGGAAATATTCCCGAGGAATCTCAGTTCTATTTGCCACGGCAACAGGGAATATGGTTGTATGTATCATTGGGTCTTGTTTTCGGTCATCTGCTCATTCCACTGGTGGGAATGATGCCCCGGGCGATCAAACGCAATCCCTGGACGCTGGGATTCTTCGCCGTATGGTTGCTGGTATTTCATTGGCTTGATCTGTACTGGTTGATCAAACCGAACTGGCATCCCACTGTCGGTCCCCTATCACTGATTGGTGGAATCCTTGGCGGTGTGGGCGTGTTCGGAATCGTGATCGCAATCGTTCTGAAAGGTTTGACACGCTATCCCCCCATTCCGGTGCGGGATCCGCGTCTGAACGAGGCGATCCACCATGAGGTGGTTTAAAATGAAGCGTTACAACATCAGTGATGGCAAAATCGCGTAACTTACAGATGGTGGCAAGTGATGAACAGCCAAACTGTCCCCGATACTGAAATTGAACTCCAGGTACAGGGCGAAAAGGACGTTAATGCGACCCTGATTGGTCTTATTGGATTTGTGGGAGCACTGATCGTTTTTGCAATTATTATTCTGCTCCAGGTGATTTATTACGCCTGGGTGAGCCGGATTGAAACGCGAAACCGGCAGGTGCTTCCAGAAGAGATTGTCACAGTCAAGACCGAGCAGCAACTCCGTCTGGCGGCAGCGGCATCCCAAGCCGGGAAGGAAGCGGGCGTCCTCCCCATCGATCAGGCCATGCGGCTGGTACTTCGCGACCTTCAGGCAGGGCGGCCAGCGGCCGAAATTGGGGGCAGAATGCAGCCGCCCGCTCCAGCCCCTGAACCCAACGAAAAAACTGGCCAAACCACGCAGGAGGTTAAATCGCCAGAAAAACCGACCAGCAAGATAAAAAATTGAAATTTGCCCGACATTTGTTGGAGAGATCGTGATCTAAGGCATACAATTCCAAAAGAGTCGAGCGGGTGGTAATGTCGAATCCCGCGTGTTGAATGAGTGCCCTTAACACACCAGCGTGGCAATAAACCTCTCTTCGGGAGGAAGTGAACATGTTGCGAAGCCGAGGCTTCACGATATTCCTGGTCTGCGGGCTGATCCTGCTGGGCTCAAGAGTGAACGCCCAGTTGTCCCAGACTGCGCCCAACGAACTGGAGGGCGTTGGCGTAGACGAGAAACTCGGTAGCACGCTCCCGCTGGATCTGGAGTTCACAACCTCCGAGGGGCAGCCCGTCCGTTTGAAGGATCTGTTCGACGGAAAAACACCCGTGCTGCTGACTCTCAATTATTCGAATTGCCCCAAGCTGTGCCATCTTCAGCTCAACGGCCTTTTCGAAGGGCTGGAATCTCTCGATTGGACACTCGGCGGCAAATTCCGCATGATCACGGTGAGCATCAATCCCGAGGAGACGACGGAGCGGGCAGCCGCGACCAAGCGGCACTACCTGACTGCTTACCAGCGCCCGGAAGCGGACCGCGGATGGTTCTTTTTGACGGGCAAAGAAGAGAATATCAAGCGTTTGGCTAACAGCGTGGGCTTCTATTATCGCTACGATCAGGCAACCAAACAATTTATTCATCCGGCAGTGACCATTGTATGCACGCCGGAAGGCAAAATCTCCCGTTACCTTTACGGGGTAGAATATCCTGCTCAAAATATTCGCCTGGCCCTTTTAGAAGCGAGCGAAGGTAAAATCGGCACGACCACCGACCGTATCCTCATGTTCTGCTTTCATTATGACCCCGCCCGGGGAACCTACACCCTGGCAGCCTACCGCCTGATGCAGTTAGGAGGTGTTCTCACGGTCTGTGTCCTGGGGACGGTTTTGGCGGTGTGGTGGTGGCGGGAACGAACACAGCGCAATCCAGGCAATAGTGCCCCCGAAACACATGGAGTCAATGTAACTTCACAGGCTGACGATTCTTGGGCCGAACAATAAAAACTTTCAGAGCAATTTCCTATCATGAGTGTTCGGTTCGGTTGTCCTGGTCAGATTGAACGAGTATGGATCCCTCACAAATAACCAATCATTTGACAGGCAACTCAATCGCGGGAGTTCTACCGCTGGTACAAAGCGGAAGCTTCTGGCTACCACCCGCCGGGTCCACAACGGCATCGGCCGTGGACTGGCTGTTCTATTTTTTGTTCTATGTGGCTGCGTTTTTCTTTCTGTTGATTGTCACCTTGATGACGCTTTTTGTCCTTAAATATCGTGCGCGTCCTGACCGGGATGCGCCCGAACCCTCCCCCAGCCACAATACCTGGCTCGAGCTGACCTGGTCTGTTATTCCCACAATGATCATCATATTCATTTTCGCGGTTGGGTTTGCTGGATACATGGAGATGCGGACACCGCCAGCGAATGCCTATGAAATCCGCGTGACGGGCCAGAAATGGAAGTGGTTTTTTACCTATCCAACAGGATATGTTGATGAGAATCTCCACGTGCCTGTGGATCGTCCCATCCGCCTTGTGATGACCAGTCGCGATGTCATCCACAGTCTCTATATTCCGGCCTTTCGACTCAAGATGGACCTCGTGCCCGGGCGATACACATCCACCTGGTTTCAAGCGATCCAGCCCGGCGAGTACGATCTTTTATGCGCCGAGTACTGTGGAGACAATCATTCTTCGATGCTTGCCAAGGTTATCGTGCATCGGCCCGGTGAGTTTGAAAAATGGCTGGAAGAGGCCTCTAACTTCATGAAAAACCTCTCACCGGTGGAGGCTGGGCAGATCCTCTATCAGCGTCAGGGTTGTGCCCAGTGTCATTCGATCGACGGCTCCGCAAAGGTGGGACCTACCTTTCTGGGACTTTTCGAAAGCCAGGTCAAGCTCGCGGATGGCACTACCGTAACGGCCGACGAGAACTATCTGCGCGAGTCCATCCTGGTGCCGGATGCCAAAGTTGTGGCAGGATTTCGACCGCAGATGCCCCCGTACCAGGGGCTCCTCGATGAGGACAAAATTGCTGCCCTTATTGAGTTTATTAAATCGCTAAAATCGGAACAGTCGGCTGGAGGACATAACTGATGGTTACCGAAGTTACGGAACCCAGGCCGGTGGCCCGCTCGACGCCGCCCGACTATCTTCACGACGGGCGTGGGATCTGGTCGTGGCTTTTCACCCTCGATCATAAGCGGATCGGGGTCATGTATCTTGTGGGCATTTTGACCTCGTTACTTCTGGGGGGAGTTTTCGCACTCCTCATTCGCACTCACCTGGCCATCCCGGCACTGGTTCACCAGCCTGGTCAAGCAACGTCTACCGCCGGGAGTGCCGCCGTGGTTGTGGGGCCGAGTCAGCCGGTTCCGGCCAATACTTCCACCGGGCAGGATGCCGCGGCCCAAATGGTGGCTGAATCCGAAGCGGCTACTGCTGCCAGCACCGTCCAGCCGACACCCCCGCGCTATCTTCTAACGCCAAAGGAATACAATCGCGCGTTTACTCTTCATGGCGCGATTATGATATTCCTGGTCATTATCCCGGGGATTCCTGCCGCCCTGGGTAACTTCGTGTTGCCGCTCATGCTGGGAGCCAAAGACGTGGCGTTTCCGCGTCTCAACTTGATGAGTTTTCATTTATGGCTAATTGGTCTCGTGTTTTTCCTGGTCGTGCTGTTCACGGGAGGACTGGACACGGGATGGACTTTTTATACTCCCTATAGCACGACTACCGATACCCGCGTCACAACGGCAGTGGTAGGCGCGTTTATTCTGGGATTCAGCTCTATATTTACCGGGATTAACTTTATCGCCACCGTTCATTTCCTGCGTCCGCGGGGCATGAGCTGGTTCCGGATGCCGCTCTTTGTCTGGTCCCTCTACGCCACGGCAATTATTCAGGTCCTCGCCACACCGGTGCTGGGCATCACGCTGCTGCTGATTGCTTTAGAGAAGAATCTCGGGCTGGGTATTTTTGACCCCAAGCTGGGTGGGGACCCGGTGCTCTTCCAGCACTTTTTCTGGTTTTACTCTCACCCGGCGGTCTATATCATGATTTTGCCCGGAATGGGCATTATCAGTGAACTGATTTCCACCTTCAGCCGCAAGCATATATTCGGATATCGCTTCATTGCCTTTTCCAGCGTGGCCATCGCCATCCTCGGTTTTCTCGTCTGGGGACATCACATGTTTACCAGCGGGCAATCGCGGCTGGCCAGCATGATCTTCAGTGCGCTTACTTTCAGCGTGTCCATTCCTTCCGCGATTAAAGTCTTCAATTGGTTGGCGACCATGTATAAAGGGCGGATCTCGCTGCAAACACCGATGTGCTATGCCCTTGCGTTCATTCTTCTGTTCGGTATTGGTGGCCTGACAGGTCTGTTCCTTGGCGCCCTGGCCACCGATGTCCACCTCCACGACACCTACTTCGTGGTGGCACACTTTCACTATGTGATGTTTGGCGGGACGCTTGTCGCCTTCCTCGGTGGCCTTCACTACTGGTGGCCGAAGATGACGGGCAAAATGTACAACGATACCCTCGGCCGTTTGGGAGCGCTTTTGATATTCCTCGGTCTCAATCTGACATTCTTCCCGCAATTTGTCTTGGGTAGCCGAGGGATGCCGCGTCGGTACTTCGATTATTCCAGTTTGCTTGATCGGCATCCCGAATTTGCGGGTCTCAATCTGATGTCTACCGCGGGGGCATATCTGACGGCCATTGGGCTGATCGTGGCGGCCGTCTGTCTGCTGGGTTCTTTATGGTGGGGTAGGAAGGCACCGCCCAATCCTTGGGGGTCGGCTTCCCTGGAGTGGCGATGCCCTTCCCCTCCCCCCAAAGAGAATTTCCTCAGTCCTCCCGTCATAACGCCGGCTTTCGATCCGTACGACCTCGATCAGGTGGTGTACGATCCGGAAACACAGGGTTACTGGGTGCGCCAGACCGCAATCACGTGAGGCGAAAAGAGGATGCGCACTGCAATATGACTTTCATGGTTGCGAGTATTGAGAATTCCGGTTTTTCTAAACGTTAGTTCTCCGTTTTTGCGGCGATGACGATGGCAACACACTCCGTTGAAGTTCCGGAACAACATCACCCAACTGGGGAACACGATCACCATGCAGGTGAGCATCCTGCATACCTGGCCCATCATTTCGACTCCATGGCCCAACAGTTTGCGGCCGGCAAACTGGGGATGTGGATCTTCCTGGTGACGGAAATCCTCTTTTTTGGCGGACTCTTTTGCGCGTACGCCGTCTATCGCGCGAATCATCCGGAAGTTTTTGTCTACGCCCACCACTTTCTGGACAAAAACCTCGGCGCGCTGAACACCGCGATCCTCATTTTTAGCAGTTTCACAATGGCCTGGGCGGTGCGAGCCGCGCAACTGGGACAGCAACAAACATTGCGGCTGTGCTTGATAACGACGCTCCTCTGCGCGGGCGCGTTTCTCGGGGTGAAATATGTCGAGTATCGCCAGAAATGGGAGCACGGCCTCCTCTGGGCAGGCTGGTACCATCCCCACGTCACCAATGCTGAGCACCACGGGGATGCTGCTCCGAAACCCTCCTCACCGGCGACCGCGCCAACTGCTGTCCAAGCCACAACATCAGGACAAACACCCGAGCCCACCACGGCGGCAACGGCGGGTGAACACTCCGAATACCCCGGTGAGCCGCGTCTGGCCGGTGTCTTCTTCAGCATTTATTTCTGCATGACAGGCCTTCACGCCCTGCACGTCGTCGGAGGCATGATCGCCATCACGTGGCTTCTCATCCGCGCCTTTCAGGGGGTGTTTGGTCCGGAATACTACGGGCCGGTGGACTACGTCGGCCTTTACTGGCACCTTGTTGACATGATCTGGATTTATCTGTTTCCGCTCCTGTATTTGATTCACTGAGAACGGGGAGGAACCTCCGCTCAGGGAAACAACTGCTGAACTGAGAGGCTTTGCAAAAGGAATGAGTATGACGTCACAGCAGGTAAACCAGGCACATCATGCGGGAGGACACGTGGTGCCAGGACATGTCCTGGTGGCCGTCTTTATTGCGCTCCTCGTACTCACGGCCCTGACGGTAGCCGCCACATGGGTCGACCTGGGACCGGGAAATCTTTTTGTAGCAATTGGAATAGCAACGGTTAAAGCTGCCCTGGTTGCTCTATTCTTCATGCATTTGCGGTACGATCACCCATTCTATGGGCTCGTGTTCACGTTGGCGATACTTTTCCTGGCACTTTTCCTGGGATTAACGCTGGTGGATGTCCGACAAACATTTCCTGAAGTGCAGGCCGCACTGGAAAACCCGGTGTGATCTTGGCAGACACCGCGTCAAGGACATTCGGCGGCCGACTTCTCCGCCAACGTTCTTTGTTTGAATGAGCCCCCACCTTAGGGCACGCTCGGTCGGGGCGTCTGATACGCGGCAAGTCAATGGTCGACCACAAATTTTCTGGATTATTTAAACCGACCCCGGTTATAATGAATGTGCGGTGGAAGGTGTCCGGTTTGTAGACGACCGGGATCGCGCAGCTTGTCTTTCTGGGACTCGTCAAAAAAACGGGAGGGTGCCATGGTGGACATTCGAGAACCGCGGATTCGGGCGGCGGCTGAGCGGGAAATGGCCAAGTGGTCTGCGGCCCAGCAGATTGCGGAACGGGTGATCCGCTTCGACGAAGCACACGCGAGTCAAAAGCAACTCGGTCCGTTCATTACCATTTCTCGGCAGGCAGGTTGTGGGGCGGAAGAAATCGCCCAGCGAGTCGGCGAGAAACTTCATTGGGACGTTATCGACAAAAACGTGCTCGACACCATTGCTCAGAGGTTTTGCCTGGAACGAAGCCAGTTGGAATCGATTGACGAGTCCCCGAGCAACTGGGTGCGGGACACGCTGGGACAGTGGCTGGATCCGCACGTCATTTCCAGCGATAAGTTCCTCGCCTGCCTCGAACGCGTGGTTTGGGCGGCTGCCCGAAAAGGACAGGTCATCTTTGTGGGCAGGGGGATCCGGTTCGTCTTGCCGGATAACGCCGGACTGGCTGTGCGGATTGTGGCCTCGGAAAAGTATCGCGTGGCGAGAATTCAGAGAGAGAAGGGGCTCAGCGAGGCCGAAGCCCGCCGTTTCGTGCAGGAACTGGAAGCGGCTCGGCAACGATTCGTCCAGCAGTTCTTCCATAAGGATGTGAGCGATCCTCAATGGTACGACCTCGTCCTCAATGTGGAGCGCTGGGGCGTGGAGACCACGGCGGATCTGATCGTGGCAGCTTGGAAGGCTCGGGAGGCTTCCCTCTTGGCAAAACAACTGAGTTAGCCGGCTGGGGGCGATTGGGGACATGCGGCAAAGAAAATTGCGGTCGGCACGCGGCAAGCCATAACCACGCGACCGAACTCTGCCTCTTGCAAGTTGCAAAAATCGCGTTATGATAGGGTCCAACTGGTGGGGGTGCCCGGTAAATCGTTACAGGCCGTTGGAAGGAAGGTTTTTAGCCGAGGTTCCCCATCCAGGAAGCTGGAGAAGCGAGCAGCGGCAATGACACAATCCGACAACGTTAAATTGGGGGAATTCCGTCACATCGACGTGTATGAAGTGGACGATGTGACGGTTGTTCATTTCAAGGAAAGCCGAATTACCGACGACCTGGGGATCCAGGAACTGGGGCAGGAACTGTTCTCGCTGGTAGATCAGGGCAATCGGACGAAGCTTTTGCTTAATTTCGCCAACGTGCAATTTCTTTCCAGTGGCGCTTTGGGAAAACTGAGGGCTTTAGAGAACCGGGTATCCAAACGGGGTGGCGTTGTCAAACTCTGCTCAATTAACCCCAATATTTACGAAGTCTTCAAAATTACCCGGTTTGACACGATCTTCCAGATTTTCAAGACCGAAGCTGACGCCCTGGCCAGCTTCTGAGGTCTCTTTCGTCTGATCATCTTCCTGGCCATCTTGTCCCCTGGCCGGTTCAAAAATTGATCTTGGCCAATTTCTGGGAAATTGTTAAAAAGGCAATTGTTCACGGACAAGGATGTCCCCTTGCATGTCTGTCTTGTCAGGATGACTCAGCGGATCATCCGGCGACCAGTTGAGCCGCCGGACGCTCGGTTTTGCCGCGTATTGCAGTGATCGTTTTCGAAGGGCAGGCAAGCTGCTGCGGCACGCTGGCAGGCTGAAAATTTGAGAAGGTGAATTTGCTGTAAGAGCGTTCCGCCCTGCGCCTCCAGAAAGCCTCCAGAAATTCAATTTATGGCAGGTGGCGTGGAGTGTTACGCCTGTTCTGCGTGCCAGAAGGCAACCTGTGCTGAGATTCATTTCCAGAACCGAAAACCCAAAATTACCGTAACTACACCACGAAAACTTGACAACCACCACACCAGGCTCGTCGTAGCAAACGGAGTGGAGACGCCCAGTACGATGTGACATCGTTCTGTGGACGCCAAACAAGGAAAGGAGGACGTCATGTTAGTGCTGACCCGCCGAGAAAACGAACGGATTGTGCTTCCCACCGTGCACACGTCTATTCAGGTGGTGCGGATTTCGGGATCGACTGTGCGATTGGGAATTGATGCGCCGCCAGAGGTGCCAGTATTGCGGGAAGAATTGTTGGAGACGTTCCAACAAGAGACTGCGATGTCCCAACGGGCTTCCACGCAGGCTTCCCTTCAACGAAACACCCCGCCGCAACAGCGCGATTCCTCAGCCAATGAACTACCGATTAAGACCCACCAGGCGTACGAGAAGATCTTGGATTGCCTCGTCGTAGCTCTGGAGTATGCGGATGTCCAATTAACCCAGGGCAACCTTGAGCTCGCCCGTCAAACGATTCAGAAGGCTCTGGTGCACCTTCACGAAACTCGGCAGCAGGTGGGTGCAGTCGGGCAGGCGGATTGTTCCATGCAAGCCGCTCAAACGCACCAGGAGCGCGTCGCACTGGTCGTTCAAAACGTCAAGAAGAGCCAGCGCCCCATCGCGGCGGTCCTGGAGCGGGCGGGATTCAAGGTTAAGATCGTGCCCAATGGGTGTCAGGCCCTGGATTATCTGGCCAAGCATGCCCGTCCCGATCTGATTATCTTCGACTTTGATCAGCCGGTGCCTTCCCGAAAAACGCCGTGTGACACCGCGCGGACGTTGCGTGAAATCCGAGACAATCCAGATTTGAGGGGCGTCAAAGTGATCGCGCTTGGATCACGCAGCCCCGCTGAATTGCAGGTGACCATCGGTCCGCACGGTGTGGATCAATGGATCCAGACGGCTCATCAGGCGGAAACGTTCATCCGCGAACTCAATTTGTAAGGTAGGCTCAGAAGAACGCAATTTCCCGTGGCTGAGCGCTCTGACTTTTCCGTGGACACGACGTGGCTGACCCGGGATGGTATCCGGCTGGTAGGACGTCTCTGGGAACCACGCAACTTCTTACCTCGCGCCCGCATTTTCGGGCTGCACGGAATTCTTGAACACTGCGGCAGGTATGAGTGGTTTGCCAGCCAGTTAACGGCTCGCGGCTACAGTCTGGAAATGATCGATCTGCGGGGACACGGACGCTCGGAAGGTCCGCGGGTCAGCGTCCGCGATTTTGATCAGTATCTTGAGGACCTGGACGACGTCAACCAGCAACTCCGCGAGGTCGGCCGGGCACCGGATTTTCTCTTTGGACACAGCATGGGGGCCGGGCTAGTGATCCTCTGGTGTGCCACCCGACGCCCACCCGTTAGAGGCGCTATTCTCAGTGCTCCGCCTGTGACAATAGCAGTCCGCATCCCGCGATGGCTGATCGGGCTGGGACGATTTCTTGTGAGAGTCTTTCCGGAAATTCGCCTCGTTCAGTTAAAAACGGCGCGGCGTTTCGGTCAGCATGCCGTGTCGCGGGATCCAGCGGTGCTTAAAGCCCTTCGCGAGGATCCTCTCGTTTATCGTGGGCGTTTCCCGCTGCGAACCGGCCTGGGGCTCATCGACCTCCAGGAAAAACTCCAGCAGGTCGCCATCAATTTTGAGACGCCTTTTATTTTGCTCCAGGGCACAGGCGATAAACTTTCTTCCGCGAGTGGTGCTCAACTCTTCTACGAACGCGCAGCCGCTGCCGACAAGACGTTACGGCTATATGATGGGCTCTATCACGAAGTCCTCAGTGAACCGGAGAAAGACCTGGTCATCGCGGAGGTGCTCCGTTGGCTGGATGCCCACTCGACCGAACCGTCGCCGGCGCGCGACCAGCCGCCCTGACAGTCGCGGCGACCGCCCCCACCGTCCACAATCAGGCAGATGGACTGCGTCGCTCTGCGGGGAGTCTCCAGGGAGTTGCCTATCAAGTGTTCGCCTTTGGCCGGCAGCACGGTGTGCTCGCTTCGTCGTGCACAAGAGTCATCTCCCTTCAGAGTGCCTCGGGAAAAAAGCGCTCGTTACGGCCCGTCATGAAAGTTGAATTATTTTGTCTCGCTGGCAACGTCAGGCCCGAAGAACGCCCCGGCCTGGCTGTTCTCTGTGAGATTTCGGCACACTGCCTCACTGCACAAACAGCCATCTGTGCCATCCCGGATGACATGAGAAACGTCGTTTTCTGGATCTTGCGTGGCAATTCGCGGGGACGTCGCCACAGCGTGTCGAAAAGTCGGAATTGTGGGAGAGGTCTCAAAGCCGTGTAGACCGGAGGAACATAGAGCGGCGGCACGGGCATCACTAGCGCACCACCTTCCAGATGGGACGGAATAAGAGACCCTTGAATGGCATCATTAGCTTTGAATGGGCAGCACGCTGCGGGAGTCAGAACCGGGGCATGTCTTGCGAAAGCAGGATAACTGGGAAAGAATGGCAAAAGCGTACACCGAGTTGTAACAACGTCTTGCGCAGTTTCTCTGTGTTGTGAATTTGCTCAATTCCTTCAACGAGAGTATCTCCCCTGAGTTGGTTTGTGGGTCCTGTAAATGCGTCGGCTGAGGAGCTGACGCCCATTTGTGGTCCGTATGTGGTTCCAAGTTGGAGGTTGCTGCGATGAAACGTCTGGTTGCCTTGTTCGTGGCTCTGGGATTGTTGGTGGCTGTGGTCGGCTGCCCAAAACCGGCCACCCAAACCGAAAAAGGAAAGACGCCCGCTGCCGGTACGACTCAAAAGGCAGCCCCGGGCGAAACTCAACCCGCCGGTGAGGAGAAGCCTGCTGAGCCGCAGGGAGCAGCCGAGCAGAAAGGGCCGGAACTCCCTGCTCCATCAGCGCCCGGGGAAGTGACGATGCCGCCTGCTCCTGAACAGCCTGCTGCCCAACCGGCTGAGCAGAAACCGGCCGAACAGCCCGCGGCCCAACCCGCTGAACAGAAGCCGGCTGAACAACCGGCAGCTCAGCCTGCCGAGCAGAAGCCCGCGGAGCAACCCGCTCCTGCCGAACAGAAGCCTGCAGAACAAAAACCAGCCGAACAGCCGGCACCTGCCGAACAGAAGCCGGCGGAACAGCCTGCCCAGCAGTGAGCCAGGGTTTGGCAGCTTTGGCAACCGTGCCCATTTGATTCGACAGGTCTCCTGTCCAAGTAATTTTGAGACTCAGCGCGAGTCCCTCGTGGGACTCGCGTTCTTTTTTGGTTTGCGTTCCTTACCTTGGGCAAGTCGCAGGTTCTTTCAATGAAAGCGGCAAGTTGGTGGCCTGCGTAAGTCGGCCAACGGTTTCCGCGATATAATGGCATCATGAGGTGTGATTAAAGACTCGACACCAGATAACCCAAGTGCGCCGATAAAGATTCTTCGATTTATGCCAACACTTCGTACCATCACGCTCGGATGCAAGGTCAATCAGTACGAGACGGAATACCTCCGCCAGGGTTTCCTGCGCCTGGGATATCGGGACGCCGGGCAGGATGAACCTGTGGATCTGGTCATCTTTAATACTTGCACGGTCACGCATCAGGCGGACGCGGAGTGCCGAAAGATTCTCCGCAGGCTCGCCCGGGAGCATCCTGAAGCCGAGGTGATTGTAATGGGCTGCTTCGCGGCAAAAGCGGCGGACGAAATTGCGTCGATGCCCGGCGTCTCGGAGGTGCTGACCGACAAACGCCAGATGCGGGAGTGTCTCGCCCGGCGAGGGCTCGTCGATGTGCCCACGGGGATTGCCTTTTTTGCTCGGCGGCATCGTGCCTACGTGAAGGTTCAGGACGGTTGCGTTTTGCCCTGCACGTACTGCATTATTCCCCAGGTGCGGCCGGGATTGTGGAGCCGCCCCGTGGAAGACATCCTCCTGGAAGTGCGGCAACTGGTGGACAACGGTTATCGGGAAGTGGTACTCACAGGGGTTCACCTGGGGCTGTTTGGCCGTGGACCGGGCGACGACCGAACAATGGATCTGGCGGAACTCGTTTCCCGGCTTCTCAACGTAGATCGTCGTTTTCGTATCCGCCTTTCAAGCCTGGAAGTCAATGAAGTCAGCGATCGCCTGCTGGAATTGATGGCAGAAAATCCCGAACGGATCTGTTCCCACCTTCATATCCCTTTGCAGAGTGGGTCGCCAAAAATTCTAAAGCGGATGCGGCGTCGGGCAGACGTGGAATACTACTTGCGGCGGTGTGAACGCGTTAAGCAACTCCTTCGCGACCCGGCCATCACGACGGATATCATGGTTGGCTTTCCCGGAGAGACGGATGCCGATTTTGAGGAAACCTGTCGGGTTGTAGAATCGGTCGGATTTGCAAAGATTCACATTTTCCGATTCAGTCCAAGAGAGGGGACTCCCGCCGCCGAGTATCCCGATCAGGTTCCCGAACACGTCAAAAAGGAAAGATCATCGTACCTGGAGCAACTCGCGCAGCAAGTCAGACGGCGCTACATCGGTGAACTCATCGGAGGGAGTCTTCAGGTTCTTTGGGAAGATCTCGTGACCGATCCGGAAGGCCGCCCGAAGTGCCTGCTGGGCATGTCCGACCGATACATCCCTGTCCGATCGCATGCCAGTATGGGCGAATTGGGAGAGTTGGGTCAGGTGGATGTGGACGGATTTGATGGCGAATTTCTTACAGCTCGCGGGCAGGATGCCTCGTTGGACCTGACACTCTTGAATGCAACGGCCGACCGCCTATAGACCCGCCATTTTGGGGAGCGGTGTTGAAATAATTCGGCCAAGACGCCATCATAAGGGGAGTGATGATCCATCCTGGTTTGTGAAGCCCCCGGCATAAATGGTGGTCTATCGCGTAAGCAAAAGGTGAATTTAACTCCACATGCGGGTTCCGGAGCAGGTTTCCCCGTCGAGCCCGTGAGGAATTCCCGCCCAAAAACGTTGCGGAAGGTCCGTGAGCGTCGATCGCTTCACACGGTTTTTCCGCCAGAGAGAAGTTCCCTCCTGAGACGAGGATACGGCAATGGCTGTGCGAAAGTCGAGCAGCATTGGAGATCAATCCGTGCGGGACGAACCGACGGCGACGGCAGTAGAAACGTCCCCGGCATCCACGCCCCGACGCAAACGCATTCTGCTTGTCGATGACGATCCGGAGATCGTCGAATCGATGCGGGTGGCCCTCGAGGCGATGGGCTATGAGGTCCTCATTGCGCGGGACGGAAACCAAGGGCTGGCCCTGGCAGATACTGAAAATCCGGACCTTGTCATTCTCGACATGATGATGCCCAAGCGAAGTGGTTTCCTGGTTCTGGAGCGACTTCGTCAGACACGCAAGGTCCCCGTCCGGGTCATTATGATCACCGCCAACGAGGGAAGTCGGCACAAGGCGTACGCTGAAATGCTGGGCGTGGACGATTACATTCGCAAGCCATTTGCCATGGATCGGCTGCTGGACAGCGTTCGGCGGTTGCTGGAAAGCTGAGCCGGAGAGTCGTGGAAGGATGGACGCAGACTCTCGGGTTGTGGGGCCAACCACTTGCCAGCGCTAGCCGAGATGATGCTAAATAAACTGCTGTTGCTAATCACACCTCAGAGGCGAATTCCCCGGGCGGCTGCCAGTTGAATGATCGCTCTTTTGAAGTATTGAAACTTGTATTTTGGTTTTCTCTTCGCCCAGAGATAGGCTGATTGAAGGAGTTCGGGAGGCAGGCGTCCGGCTTTAACCAGCTCCACGACGTAGGCAATAAAGCCTTCCTCTTCCGGTGACGCCGTGTGGAGAGACGCTTTGAGCACCTCGGGATTGAGCCATTCGGGAGTGTCGGCCCAGCAGGTTCGCTGGAACAACCACCCACCTAAAAAAGCAGTGCCCACCGTCTTTAGAGCTGTGCGGCGATCCATGATTTGCACCCTGGATAGGATTCTGGCTGTAACTCCGCGCGTCAACCAACTTCAGCGTTTTTCCACGTGATGGATACTACCGCCAGTGCGGCCGCTGCGACAAGGCCAAAATTCTCTGTTTAAGCTCGCTTCTTGCGATGAGTCGAAAAACTTTGGGTAACCAACCGGGAGATCATGCTGAATCAGTTTCCGTGGGCACGACACGCGTGCTCCGCCGAAGGATTGCTCGTCGAAAGCCGCGTGTCAGGTCACATTTTCCAAATATTTTTGGAAAACGCATTTTAACGACCGGGCTCCGACCGCTTGGTTCAGTTGCCGGATAAGCGGTAGGGGCAATTCATGAATTGCCCCTGCAACACATTGCCTTCTCAGCGATCCTCGCAAAAAACGGGATAAGATAGGAAGATCATCTGGCACTTCCATTGCTTGCGATTCCATAATGGCAGGAAATCTGCTGCACATGGGCAATGGCCTCCTTTACGCTTACGAAGGAAAGTAAAAACTCTCCTGCCTTTCGAAAAAAGGGATTGACAATGAACAGGCGTGCCGACGTTGGAGCAGCAATGCGAACTCGACCGCCATCAATACCCCGGCAATCAACCGCCCAGCCAGAAAAGATTGTCGCCGTCGTTTTGGTCATTGTTTTCAGCACATGGTGGATATGCGTCAGCAGTGGTTGTCGGAAGCCGGTCATCACTCCCGAAGCGAAGCCCTGGTCGGCCGCCGAAACGGATCCATTGGAAACGGCTTCCGACCTGGAACAATGGCCCATGTTTCGCGGTCCATTTGCCCAGGGAATCGGGGTGAACGCCCATCCGCCGATCCAATTCTCGCTGCAACACAACCTCAAGTGGAAAGTCCCGGTTCCCGGCAAAGGCAACAGCTCACCGGTGGTGTGGGGTGATTTCGTGTTTGTCACTTCGGCCGTCGGGAACGATCGGGAACCAGTCGGAGTCGTTCTTGCCTTTCGTCGCTCCGACGGCCAATTACTGTGGCGGCGGGAGGTGGGCCGACTGCAGGGCAAAACCCATCCCAAGAATGGTTACGCGTCACCCAGTGTAGCCACCGATGGAGAGCGAGTCGTCGCGTTCTTCGGTTCCGCAGGTTTGATCTGTTGTGACTTCGAGGGTAATTTCCTGTGGCAAAAACCGCTGGGTCCGCAAGAGCATATCTATGGGGTGGCCGCCAGCCCAATTATTGTGGGAGACACCGTGATCCAACTGTGTGACCGGGACGAGCATTCCTTCCTGATCGCTGTTGACAAGCGCACCGGGAAAGAAGTGTGGAGAACCCCTCGGGATTCCACCGGCTGCTGGACGACGCCCGTGCTCGTGCCCCTGGAGAAGAACCTCTCCTACCTGGTGGTAAACGGCGGTGAGGTGGGCAACGTCGGCCAACTGACGATTTACGACTCCCGCACGGGCCGTAAGCTATGGTCCTACGACGGGTTAGAAACCCTCGTCACCCCGGTTGCCCTGTTCCGCAACCAAACACTTTTCAGTCTGAGCGGTCGCAACGGGCCGATCCTGGCCTTTCATCTCGAAGGACAAGAGAGATCAGTGCGGGCCGAACTCCTTTGGCGGTTGCCACGTGGTGGCCCGTACATCCCCTCCGGCATTGTCTATCGCAATCGTCTGTATGTGCTATCCGATCTGAAGTGGCTGACCTGTTACAATCCGGGGAACGGTGAGGTTGTCTGGCGAGCTTCGCTGGAAGGGACGTTCACGGCTTCGCTTGTGGCGGCCGATGGCCGATTGTATGCCGTCAACGAACGGGGCGTGGTCTTTGTTGTCGCGGCAGGAGATGAATTCCGACTGCTTGCCCGCAATGACATCGGCGGCCAGTGCCTGGCCACGCCCGCGGTGGTCGATCGTGATTTCGTTCTGAGAACGGCTGAGGCGCTCTACTGCTTCAGTGAGCCTGGGGGCTCGGAAAATGTCAAACAGGGAAACTCCAAGCCTGCTGCCAGTCGCTCTCAAGATGCCGAAAGGCATAAGGACTCTCCGACTGTGCCATCCGGAACCACGCTCCACAACAGCGTGGCCGAACCGACATCCGCGGAGACGGCGGTGGATATCGTCTCCGGATCTGATTGGCCAGTGTTTCGAGGCACGCTCACGGCCACTGGCCTGGCACTGGGTCGATTCGACCGGCCGCCTCGGCAGGCGTGGGTCTTCACCGCCGAGAACGATTCATTCACAGCCACGCCGGTGGTGGCCGAAAACACCGTCTTCCTGGGTGGCAATGAAGGCAATTTTTACGCCGTGGACTTGCAAACAGGACAAAAGCGCTGGGCGTGGAAGGCACCTGCCGGAATCGTTGCGCCCGCTTGTTATTGGAATGGCCATGTGTACGTAGGAGATGTTAATGGTGGCTTTCACTGTCTCCGCGCGGAAACCGGCGATCCCGTGTGGCAACTTGAAGTGGCCGGAGAAATTGACGGGGGGCCCAGCTTCGCCACGCTGCCCTCGGGCAAACAGGTTGTGGTGTTTGGATCGCAGGACACATTCCTCTATTGCGTTGATGCACAAAGTGGGGACATCTTGTGGAAAGGCGGTGGCCACGATCAGATTCGCTGCACACCTCCCATCGTGGAGGGACGCACATTCATCGCTGGATGCGATGGAAAACTGCATGTCTTGGAAATCCACGATGGCAAGGAAATCGCCGCGATCGACCTGGAAGGGCCGACTGGCTCGACACCCGCGGTGGTGGGCCCGCTGGCCTATGTAGGCACGGAAAATGGTGTCTTTTTTGGTATCGACTGGAAGCAGGCAAAAGTCGTGTGGCGTTACGACAATGAGAACGATGGCGGAGCCTTTCGGGCGTCCGCGGCGGTGAGTGAGCGCTACGTTGTGGTGGGCAGTCGAGACAAAGCCGTCCACTGTTTTGACCGCATTACCGGCCGACATTTGTGGCGATTTCCTACGCGGCGCTATGTGGATGCGTCGCCGGTCATTGTGCGGGCAACACAGGATGCGGATCCTGACAATGATTTGGTCCTGGCAGCCTCGTTGGATGGTCATCTTTATGCCATTCGTATCAGGGACGGACAGTCGCCGTGGTCGCTCACCGTGGGCGGCGCCATCTCGGCATCCCCGGTTGTCGTGCAAAACGCTCTGCTGGTGGCCACCGAAGACGGAGACCTTTTGTGTTATCGCGCCGCCATCGAGCCGTAATATGAGTTAAGATGGGCAAAAATCATTGTGCGCGGAGATGAGTATGATTTTGCCGAAGTCCTCCGAGCTCAACGATCCCGAGTTTGACCGGAAGTTAGAGGAGCTGAAAGCCCGTCTGCCCCGGCCGGTCATCTGGCTTGTTGGAAAGGCCCAGGCGGGGAAGACGTCGATCGTCCATGCCCTCACGGGCGACCCTCGTGCGGAAATCGGAAAAGGATTTGAGCCCTGCACGAAATCATCTTGGCGTTATCCGTTCCCGAGCCATGAGTCGCCTCTTCTGGAGTTCCTGGACACGCGCGGTCTTGGCGACGCCGATTACGATCCCACGGAGGATCTGCAATGGCACGAGCAAGACGCACACCTCGTGATGGCCGTCATGCGGGCGGACGATTCCGGGCGAGAGGCTGTTTGCAACGTGATTCGTGAGGTGATGCGGCGGCATCCCGATTGGCCGGTGATCGTGGTGCAGACATGCCTTCACAGGCTCTATCCCCCGCAGGAGCGGCGTCACATTCTCCCGTATCCATTTGATCGTGAGCCCTTCCCGCCGGAAGTGCCGCAAGACCTTGCCCGTGCCCTCACTGAGCAACGTTCGTGGTTCCCGAGGGACAAGGTCCGCTTTGTAGCCATTGATTTTACGCTGCCCGAAGATGGATACACCCCGCAGTTTTATGGCTTGGAGCAACTCTGGCAGGCCATCGAGGATGCCTTTCCGGTGAGTATCCGGGCGATGATCGCGGCCACCCAAGAGCTGCGTCGTCACGCGGGAGCCCTCCATTCGCAAAAGGCACAGGAAGTGATCCTCCATTACGCCCTTCTTGCTGCGGGTGCGGGAGCGGTCCCCATTCCGGCGATTGACCTGCCTTTGATTTTGGGTATTCAATTTCTCATGGCCCAGCGGCTTGCAGCCATTTACAATCAGCCTCTCACCTGGGAACGTTTCTGGGATATGGTGGCAACCCTGGGGTGGGGATTCGTTACTCGTTGGGGTGTGCGGTACGTGACTCGCGAGTTGCTCAAGTTCTTGCCCTGGGTCGGTATGCCGGCCGCAGCGGCCTTCAATGGCGTCTCAACCTATGCACTGGGACAAACCCTGGCATGGTATTTTGCGGAAATCAAGAAGGGGGCAGTGCCGACGGTCGACGACATTAAACACATTTATCAAAATGAATTGAAGTTCGCCCGCGAACATGCGACAGGCCTTTTTCAATCGGTGAAAAGTACCTGAAAGACAAAATGAGAATCTGTCCGGTGCAACACATGCGCATTGAATCCCCACTGATCGGAGTATCTTTGCCAAAAAATCGGCGAGTATTATTTCAGGCGTTTAATACGTATTAAATAAGGGGACTTCCATGTTCAGTAAACGGCAGGCGATTTTGTGGGCGATCACCCTGATGATTGTGGCTATTCCATACGTTGGCTTGATGGTTGTTGGGGCCTACACGCTCTGGCGCAACGGCTGGGTGTTCATTTATGGCATCATCACAGCGGCAATCACCGCAGCCTTTTTTGTCGCTGTCAGTCACTATCGCAGAAAGGCGCCCCAGGATGCGTTGAAAACACCCCTCCCGGCGTGCCCCGAGGATTGGCCCTCTCGAGAACGAGAGGCCTGGCAGAAGGTGGAAGACCTGGCCGCACAGGCCGAGGCCGGCCAACTATTGGTCAATAAAGTTGACGATATTCAGGATCTTCTCCTTCAACTCATGCATACCGTGGCACGCCACTTTTACCCCGACAGGGAGGAAGCTTACCTCCAGGTGCCGGTGACCGACGTTCTCAAAATAATCGAAAAAGTGACCCGTGAACTCCGCGAGACCATCCAAACCAATATTCCTGGCTCTCATATTCTTACAATCAACGACTGGAAAACACTCCGCACGTATTGGGAGTGGTGGCAATCCCTGTACATTATTTACCGCATTGTCACCGCGGCTGCGTCGCCGATCAATGCGCTGTGGCGGGAGTTTCAACGCTACGTCACAAGCCAGACCGTTCAGCAAACAGTGGATCAGATGAAGTCCGAAGCGCTGGCCTTTATTATCCGACGGGTTGGATTTTATCTTATTGAGCTTTACTCAGGCCGGGTCATTTTGGATGAAGAACTCTTCCAGAAGCAAAGGGCAGGCTACCTCCAGGAAGAGTGGAAAGCGGCGCAGGGTTCGACAGGGGACGAATCCGTTCCTGCCGAACTGATTCGGATCGTTATCGTGGGTCAGCTCAAGGCGGGAAAATCAAGCCTGGTCAATGCCCTTTGTGGTGCCTGGCGGGCACATGTGGATGTTCTCCCGGCCACCAACCAAATTTGCCATTACCGTCTCATCCCCGAGGATGCCAACTCCAGGGAGAAGAACAAGAGTCAATTGCCCGGAGGCCTCATTCTCGTCGATACCCCCGGTTACCAGTCGGAGCAGGAGATCGAGAAATCTCGCTCCCTGTGGGAAGAGGTAGAGCGAGCGGATATGGTGGTGATCGTTTGTTCGGCCTGCATTGCTGCCCGCAGGCCGGACCGTATCTTTGTCCGGCGATTTCGGCAATTCTTTCGTGAACGGCCGTTCCTCTGTCAACCGCCGCTTATTGCGGTGTGCTCATTCATCGACGAACTCCGTCCCCGTCACGAATGGAATCCGCCGTACGATTGGCAGGAACAGAATGTCGGCGACAACCTGTCGCCTAAAGAGCGGTCGATTCGCGACTTCGTGGAGTGCGTCCGGCGCGACCTTGAGCTGACTTCCAGCGAGCCTGCCATTCCCGTCTGCACGCATCCAGACCGCCTGTACAACGTGAAGGAGGGGGTCCTCACAGCCATTCGCGAACGCTGGCAGGAGGCCTTAGGCGTCCAGCGAAATCGGCTTCTGCGCCAGCACCGCAAACCCGAAAAATGGCGATTGCTTGGGGAACAGGCCAAACACATTCTCCCGCATGTCTCACGGGTCGGCGTGCAATGGCTGACGGCACACCTGATTGGAAAACTCGGCAAGCAAGGCTGGAAATTCTTCCAGCGGTGAAAAGCCCGGGGCGCTCTGTGCCGGTCGCTGCCTGGTGCAAAAATCGGTGCGACGTCGGCCGTTAATATGGTCAAAAAGATAACCGCCGCAAGTCTTGCAACTGGCGGCGGTCGTTTTGGATCAACACGGGACGCAAGTGAAAACTAATTTGAACTTTGCTCCGAAGGTTTTTGCCCTTCTTGTTTCTGGTCCTTGTCGGACTCAGGCTTCTCCTCTTTTTTGTCCTGTTCGGCGGGCGGGCTGACCGGCTCGGGAGGCTCCTGAAGGAGTTCCCGCATCGGTTTGCCGGACTTATAGGTTTCCAATTCCTTCATGAGAGCCTCTTTTTCCTCGCCCTCGCCGAGTTCCACCGCTTTCTGGGACCATTCGATAGCGGTTTTCAAGTCTCCCAGTTCGGCATAGGCGGCAGCCAGCGTGCTGAGGATATGGGCCTCCTTGTACTGTGTGAGTTCGCAGGCTTTCTTCGCCAGCTCAAGAGCACGCTTGCCGTCCCGCAGTTTATCATCCGGCGAAGTGGCCAGCACCCAGGCCAGGTTGTTCAGGACACCACTATCGTTAGGGTCAACTTCCAGCGCCTTTTCGTAGTCTTTAATCGCTTCCGCATGGCGTCCCATACTGAGCAGGGCATCGGCGCGTCCACGGAGTGCCGCCACGTTCTTGGGATCGGCTTCCAGCACCTTGGTGAACTGTTCGATCGCTTTTCCATAAAATTTCTGGGCGGAGTACAGCAACCCTAGCTGGAGAGCGAGGGTCACTTCGTCTTCGCCGCTCTGCGCCTTGCGCACCTGCTCAAGATCCGCAATGGCCTCGCTAAACTTGCCGCTACCGGCCAGAATCGCCGCCCGAAGGCGCAGAAGAGCTGGATTTCCCGGACGCAGCTTGATGGCTTCATTGATGTCTTTCAGGGCTTCGTCCGTTTTTTTCAGTTCTTGGTACACAGCGGCCCGGATCATGAGAACGGCAGGATTTTTTGGATCAAGCTTAGCCGCCTGGTTTAAAAGCTCGAGTGCTTTTTCGTATTCCTTTTGAACGGCGAGGATCCGTGCTCGGTTAAAGAGGGCTTCCGCCGTGTTAGGGCTGAGCTTTTCAATCTGATCGCACACCTGAAGAGCTTCATCATAACGTTTCAGCTCAATCAGGGTGTCGATCTTGGACTCCAGCGTGGCAATTGAATCCGGCTCCTTTTCCAGTGCCTTATTGAGATCCGCCAGGGCCTCTTCCGGTTTGTTTGCCTTCAGATAGCTTTGCGCCCGCAGACGCAGTGGCTCCGGATCATCCGGCAAAAGCTCGATGGCCTTGGTCAGGTCCGCGATGGATTCCTCCTTGCCCTGGGTGAGCTGCCCCCGAAGCATGTACGCGTCGCCAAGCAGGCGTGGATTGTTGGCACCCAGTTCAATGGCGCGCCCGCATGCCTCGATGGCCTTCCTCTCATCTCCCCCGGGAAGAGCATGGAGCTTGGCAACGGTGAACCAGGCTTCAGCCTGCGTTGGATCAACTGCCAGGCCTTTCTCGAGATCTTCCAGGGCCAGCGCCCGAAAAGCTGGCCAGTTACGATCGATGGGAATCCCACCGAGGATAACCTGGGCAATCATCATTCCGCGTTGGATTCGCGTGGCCGCCAGAAGCTGTTTCGCAAACTCCTCATCTTCCTTATCCAGCTTTTTGGAAAGGGCCTGCTCACACAGTCGGATAACCTCGCCGAGATCATTGAGCGTTCGCGCGGAAAGCTTCAGTTCCACCGCGCGATCGAGGTCTTCCCGACCGGTTGTTTCCTCCGCTTTCTTGGCTTCAGTTTCCGCAACGGACTTTTCCAAAGCCGCAACCCCATTAGCGAAACCGACAAAGCCCCACACTAAAAGGACGGTCACAAGGAACGCAACAACTCGGGTAAGACGCAGCGATTTGGAAACACGTGAGGGTTTCATCTTCAGACTCCTGGCGGCGAATGACACTTTCGGACAGAGAGGCAATTGCGAAATTGTAGCAAAATCTGGGCCTGCAGGTGAACCAAGTTTTTCATTTATCATTATGGTGAGAAAACGCCAACGATGGCTATCCCAGTGTGGCGATGTCCGTTCACCGCCAGAGGAGGGAACCGAAAGGCCGCCAGGAGCGGCTTTGGGCTTGGTGGCCGTTGAGCGATCCTCTTGTAAGTTGCGAACCGGCACCCAGCGGCTGTCGATGGCTCCCAGAACTGTTCTCATGTCCAGAATGGCCAAGTTATCGCCCGGTGAGGGGATCTTCGCGACAGACAATCTGTGGCAAATCCGCACCGACACAGTACCGACACAGTAAGAGTGTGCTGACTTCTCACACCGAGAACCGGGCGTGGTGCTGGCGCCGTTGATCCAGTGTGCTGATCACGCCCATTCACTGGTCTTTATTGGCGTTATCAGGCGGATTGGCCTGTTCCTGATGGGGTTGGGCCTCGGGCGCTGCGGCCGGTTGGTTTTCCCGAGCCTGGTTTTCCTGAGCCGGGGCAGGCGGGTTATTGCCACCGGGGGCTGCTGGTTCGACGGCTGTGCTTCTACCTTGGCCACCATCAACGAGAAGCAAATTGGCCCAAAATAACGGATGGGCCGTCTTTGTCGGAAGATCATTAGGCCTGACCTGAACCCGGGGCTCCCGTCTGGGGTCAAGCGGCTCCGTCATCACCAGGAGCATTGCTCTCTGGAGACTCTCGCTGGCCGACTTCCCTGGCCATTCCTGGAAGAATTCTTTCAGCAGCGTGTTGAGGCTCTGTCCACCTGTCCGCCATCGTCCGAGAAGCAGCGTTTGCGAACCCACCGCCTGCAGGCTCGCGGCGGCAAGGAAAACTTCCTGACCACCCAGCGAAATGTCGTTTTTCCGCAAGGCGGATTCCGTAGCCATGTGAAGGCCCGGGAGGGCCACCATCAGGGGACGTCCGTAGGGCAGTTCAAGCCAGTCGCCCAGTTCGGTATTCCCTTTCGCCAAAGGAAGCGGCGTGATATTAAACGGCCGGGCACAGTCGCCCAAATCCTCCAGGACAACCAGTTGATCAAACAAGGATGCGACCAGGCGACCGGGGGGAGCGCTGGGCGAAGCCCCGAGAACCAGCGCCCCCGGGAGCGACTCAAGAATCGCTGCCACGCGCTGCTGTCCGGCTGCTGGTTCTTCCTGCGGGTTGAGGCGTCCCTGAAAGACGAGCGTTCGCGGCTGCGGAGGGAGGGTGATCGGACCACTTATTACCGCTGAAGACGACGAAATCGCATAATAGACCTTATGCTTGGCAACGAGGGGAAGGTACCCATTATCCGCCTTAACACAGAGCGTTTCAAAGGGCAGGTACCATAGAAAGCCATCTGGTACGATGATCAGTTGATCAAAATCCGCAGCCAGATCGGCTTTCGAACCCGCCACCAGGAAATTGAGTAGATTGGCCCCCGCCGATTGCCAGCCCGTCTCCGCCACGTCTTTGACCGTAAACTCGCGATTTCCGTCCAAAAAGCCAAGCTGCGTCAGATACTGGCTTAGCAGCTTTTGCACCGCCACCTGTCCCCCACGGAGTTGCCAGGTGTCATACTGATCGTTCGTCACATAGAAGACAAAAACGTCATTCCCGGCCGCAAAGAACGTCCACAGAACGGCACCCGGCGGAAGCTGCTGGCGAATTTGCTTGGTCGGAATGACAGGTGGAAAGGGAACGCCCACGGCAGTGCGGTCCACGGCCATCGCACGAAGAAGACTTTCCTGTTTTCTGATAATCTCCATCCAGGCATCCCACTTTTTCTGGAGAGCCACCTGCTCCTCGTTGTTTTTGGGCACGAGACTGGTCGTCAGAAGTTCCTGCCGCAACTGCCGAGACTGCTTGCTGAGTTCGGCGAACTGGGGGTACCGTGCGAGCAGATTTTGCCGCTCCTGACGCGCCTGGTTATCGAGGAGGACCTCCGGAGCCTCGAGAAGTCGCCGCAAGGCGTCCAGCCGTCCTCCCAGCGGGAGAGCCGACTGAAACCGGTGCCGCCGGGCACGATCAGCTATTTCCAGGGCGTCCTCCCATTGCTTTCGCTGCCATGCGATGGCAAACCACTGGTCATAGAGCGTCGGATGAGGAGTCGAAATGACCGCCAGACATTCCAACGGATCGATCGCCCAATCGAGGTTTGTCGGGTCCCGTAGCAGGAGTTGATACAGCTCGTGGGCGGTCCGGGGCGTGATTGGCCCCCGCAGTCCGATTTGCCCCGACGCATAGACCTGAGAAAGACGCGATATCTGAAATAGCCAGAGGGACGTACTCCGCATCGCAGGGAGCGCCGCGTTGAGGGCCGCCTGCCCCTGCGCCGTGGCACCACTTTGGAGCAAGGACGCTGCGCGGAGAAACGCCAGCCGAGTCGCCAGGCGACCCGTGCTCATCTGTCGTCGGGAAACAATGCTCTGGGCATCATCGAGAGCCGTGGTCGCCATCGCCAGATTGTTCGTCGCCAGGGCCTGCTCAGCCAAACTGAGATCCAAACTGGCCTGGATGAAGGGAATCCGCTTGGTCTTGGCCCAGGCAAGAGCCGCAGGCAAGACTGGGTAAACTGTTTGCGATCGGCCAACCAGATGGGCCACTGCCGCCAAACGCAGGGCTTCTTCCAGCATCAGACCGTCGCCATAGTAAAACGCATCGTAGCTGGCCTCCTGGAAGAAATTGATGGCGGCTCCGTAATCCCCCCGGGCCAGGGCCAGTTTCCCAAGCTCGATCAGAGCGATCCCCGAAAGTTGGTGCTCAAACCTGCCGGCAACAGTCGTCGATCGTGTGAGAAGAGGAATCGCCGCATCCAAACGGCCTTCACTGACCGCGCTCAACCCCGCCAAAAGATCGCCCCAGCACTGCGACCAGTGGTTGGGTTGGGTGTATTGAACGGAAAACACACTCGATGCCGGTTTGCTTAGTGGATCAGCGAGCGACAGAGGACCAAGCAGTTCAATCCGTCGCCGCAACGCCAGCGCTGTGCAGCGAATGATCTCCACCACATTGATCGCCCGGGCTTCCTGCGGCACAATGGCTCCTCTCTCCAACAAGCTGGGATCCACTATGATCTGCGAATAGGTGTACAGGCCCGTGGAGGGCACCTGACCAACGGGGTTGGTCCGGGTCCTCTGTCCCCAGGGGATCGGCCGATTTGCACTGCTCAACGGACTTGCCCCCGTTGGTGGCAGAATCACCTGCTGAAGCCAGGTCGGATAGCTCAGGGCAATTTCCAGGGCCGCGGAATAGCTTTCAAATGCCCGATCGAGTTGCCCCATCTGGTAATAGCACTCCCCCATCATCGCGAGGTAGCACACGGAATCCATGAACCGGCGCGTGCCGAATTTCATGGCGCTGCGGTAGCAGGTGTCGAACATCTGGAGTGCATCGCGAAATTCCCCCTCATGCATCAGTTCCAGACCACTGTAATAAAGGGGTTGCGGCACCTGGCCGCCGGAGCTCAATTGAGCCAGCCCCAATTTGCAGAAGAAACATCCCAGCCAGAGCGCCAGCGCAAAGGCCAGCAGCCTCAGCTCCGCACGAATGCCGCGACGCAGCTTCTGTTCACCAAACCGCAGCCGCAAGATTTTTGATGCGTTCATTGAGCTCGCCTGTGGATGCCATGGCAAAAGGACCAACCAAGGGGAGCCGTTTCGTGAAGTCCTGACCACCGGGACCGCGGCCTTTCGCCCGTGCGGTCCTTCAACCCGGCCCCTTTCAGCTCCCCATTGGTAGATGACGGCCACCCCTATTCGATCTTACGACTTTTTCCGAGCTCCCGCTAATAGGCGGCTAAAGTCTGCCTGCCTTGCAGACGATAACGGATATAACGAATCTGCCGGTCCGCTCGGCGGCTCAATGCTGACGTTTGTACTGCGGGGGACCGGGAGTGCTGAATTAGATAGGAAAACCGGGAAGGTTAGACGAGCCTCTCGGAAATCGAAGACAGAAGGACGCTGGCGTCGAAAACGGCCCTATCAGGAACACGGAGGTCGCGAATGGACGGCCGAAAATCACGCACAATGACTGCATTTCTGCTGCTCGGAGCGGTGTCGCTGGGGACGCTCCTGCTGGGTGCAGGGTGCCAGGTGGATGTCGGAGGACAGACCCTTCCCAGCCCCTATTACATGAAGGATGACGTGCAATACTTCGCGCCGGGTCCGGAATTCAAGCTTGCCCGCGAGGCGGCAGCACTTCAGCAGGCCAAGGCCCAGCAGATGCAGCAAGCCCCTGTCCGGTAAGCGCGAGTTTCTAACCTGAAACCAGAAACCCCGATGACCGCGGCGCCAGACCGTGGTGCTCGCACGATGCGTCCATCTGTCTGGGATCAATGTGCTGTTTTAAAGTGCCCCCGCCCTCCACTGGGGCATTTTTTGTAGGAGCACATGCCAGTATGGACTTCCCCTTCCGACTCCCTCTCCTGGCCGAGTACTGGATTGAGCTAGTATTGGTCTGGCTCGGTTTCGGGACTGTGGTCGGCCTTCTGGCGCGAGTCATCTTTCCCGGCCGTGAGCCAAGCGGTGCCTTGGGCACGGTGCTGATCGGGGTGATCGGGGCCGTGGTCGGCCCTCTTTTCATGGAAACGGTGTGCCGTCTGGAGGGGTTCAACCCCATCAGTCTCCTGGGTTTTGTGGCGGCACTCGGGGGAGCCTCCGTGGTGCTGGTCCTGTATCGCTTCCTCCTCCTAATAATGAGCGACCATCTTCCGCCGCAACCCACCGAAGAACATCTCGCTCCTCCCCCCGAATACCCTCCACCACCGCCACCCTACGAATACCCCTGGCCACCCCCTCCTACCGCATGAATGAATGTCGATCACTCCTGAAGGCCCAACTCCGCGGGTGGAACGACAGAATCGCGCATCGTTAAGTCGCGAAAGCATTTAAAACGGTGGAACGTGAGGTAGTTGGCGTCGTGAGCATTGTGAGCGCCGCCTGCCTCATCGTCGTAGGCGGTGCGAATAGCGGCGATGATGTCGTCCCCGTCAAACAACCAGTCAGGGTACTGGAAGGCGTGCCGCTGAGTGTCCGAATGGTAAAGGAGTACGGTGCGGATCTCCCAATGGCGCAGGTCCGGCGAGGCAACTAATGCGAGCGTGTTGCGGACCCTCGCTGCGTCTAGTCCTTGATGCCGGGGAGGCACCCAGTTGACGAGTGACCAGTACCGCCGGGACTGCGGATCGAAGCGGATGGTGAATTTCTTGGCCCCGCCCGGAAAATCCACAAAATCCTCATGGGGATCAAACCGAAGCGTTCGCCCGTCACGAGCCACATGAAGGACGGCGGCTTTTCCTCCCTCGGGATAGGCCACCCGCAGAATGTTGAGAATCTCCCCCGCTGGACCAATCACGATATTTCCTTCCAGAAAACCGCCGAACCCCCCATCAAGCCACGATGAGTCACCAGGTAAAGGGTTACTCAGAGTCCAGTTATCGGCCACGAGAAGGTCTGCGTCGGTAGGAGCTGAAATAACCCGGGCGCGAAACGATCGGCCCCATTGCCGCGGATTTGTAGTGTCTTCCACCGCCCGCCAGATTCGCCCACTGTGCTCGACCACGGGCACAGGCGCACAGTGAAAGCGTCCTTTTGCAAGCAGCCCGCTCTTTTCATCATCCGGTGAAGTCCACGTTCGCCCCCCATCCTGGGAGCGTCGGATAACGAGATTGCCGTAGTGACTCCACGTCCCCAAGAGATAAAGGTGCCCGCGATGGACAAACAGCGTGGACCAGAACTGCCCCTCCACATCAGCCACGTGCTGCCAGCTTTCACCACGGTCTTTTGAGATGAAAACCCGGGTTTTCGCCCTCTCGTGCTCGGTGGAACCCGGCCCAAATTCGTCGTGGGAAGCCACATAAGTTCCATCCGGAAGAACCGCGAGACTCGGCGATCCGATGTAAATGCCAGTGGTCCGCGGCGAATGGTCGACAACGACCCCCGGAACCGTCTTGTGGGTCGGTTCACCTTCAGCCGGGCTCCACACCAAAACACCGAAGGCAATTATTCCCACCCGGATCAAGACGCGATGCAACCTCATGGGACAGCTCCCTTCAGGCCTCTGGCCCTTTGACAAGATCGTCCGGCAACACCGACAGCGCGAGATACGAACTCTGCCGAGAAACATCCGCAAGCGATTGAAAACTGTACAGGAATTCCGCGGTCGTCTTGAGAAACTCGCCCGCAATCTGAGGACACCGGTCGGCCACCTCATTCACTTCCCAGCGGTCATCGGGTTTCACGAACAGCCTTACCCGGCGGCGAAGTTCTTCGATTTCCCAGTCACTGAGCGAGTCCTCTCCTTCCTGCGTTCTCATCTTCACAAGATTGGCAAGATCTGCCCGGGCACTTACCACGGTGAGATCCTGAAGTGTCGCCTCATCGGGCACTGCCTCCTCACCGCTTCCCAGCGCACCTGAGGAATCCGCGATCTCTTCAGCGTCTTCTTGACCCACCAGTCGTACCTGTGCGAACCACCCACGTGTGCGCACCGCCAGGGTCCGGTGTCCATCCCAAACGAAGAGGCGATCTCGCACCTGATCCACCTCTCCGCGAATAATCGGAAGGAGATCTTCCCCGCCAATCGCAACCCATGTTTTTTCCGGACCAACCGGATTTCCAGTCCGCCCGATGGGCGTATCCACACCCACCCAATTCAGAACGGTAACCGCCAGATCGTGCGGATAGACAAGGGCCTGGCTCCGTTCCGATTGCCCAAGCCCGTCGGAAAACGCCACTATGAAGGGAACGTGGAGCAGTTCCGCGTGCAACGGAGTATGCCACGTCCCCAACCATCCGTGCTCTCCCAGAGGCATTCCCCGGGCTGAGGTGATGACCAGCATCCACGGCTCGCGATGGGCAAGTTCCTCCAGTGTGCTCCACAACCCGGCCAGGCAAAGGTCGAGAACTTCCACCTGCGCGGCATAGGCCGAAACAAACGGCAACAGCCAGTCCGGGTCGACCTCTCCCCGAAAGCGGAGTCGTGGCACGTTGGTCCCCGACCACGGCTCGGGATCGCCCTCTTCATGGTGCCGCATTCGCATCGTCAGCGGCGCATCCCAGTGATTTCGCAGGTCGGAGAGATGGCACCACACCAGCGCCGTCCCTTCAATCTGTGACAGCGTTTCGCAGACTTCAGAAAAAACCACAGCCGTGCGGGTCTCCGCCCAGTCCTCTGCCGGCCGACCCACCGGAGTCACAGCGGGCTCGCCCTGGACAACGCGAAACGAACTGTGCTCTTCATCACCCGCGTCGTCCGGCAACTTACCGACCAAGCGATGTTCCTCAAAAGTTTGGGCTAGCGGATGTGCAAGAACGCTGCTTTCTGGACTGATAAGGACGGTCTTCCAATTTTGCTTCCGCAGGAGGGACACAATGGACCGCTGTGCTGGGTCTTCCTGCAAAGTGCCGTCGCCGGAAGTCTCCTGCGATGACACACGATCTCCCAGGCTCACCGAATTACCCACCGCTGATCGGTGCAACGCAATTTGGGTGGGATGGAGTCCTGTCCACAGCGCTGCCGTTTGCACAGCGCGATGCGGCGAACCAATCAGACAGTGATCAAACACAAAACCGTCCGCAGCAATGCGATTGAGCGATGGGGTTTCCACCCAGTCGTTGCCATACGGCCCCAAAAACTCTGCGCGCAATCCGTCGGCCTCGATCACAATGATTTTCATAACGCTCCGTTATGGCTGAGGTCTCACGTCTTTTTCCCACCGTTCCAGCAGTTGACGCAGCTGACCTGCAAAATCCGGCCGGGCCGCAAGCAGGTCCTGGCTCTCACCCGGATCCCTCACAAGATCAAAGAGATACTCCTCCACTTTAGCACCCATCCGGTGTCGAAGGTACTTCCAGTCTCGGTGGCGCACGGCCCACCAGGTGGAGTTGCCCCGTCGCGCCCGCCAATACACGGTACGGGGTATTGGCGGACGATTCTCTTCAACCAGCTTTAATACATCGATTCCGTCCAGCCGAGATATTCCATCCGGTTGTATACCAGCAACGCGTAAGATCGAAGCGGTCCAGTCCATGGTCAGACAGACCTGTTCACTCACGGCGTCCGACGGCACGTGTCCCGGCCAGCGTACGATCGCCGGAACGCGGATCCCGCCCTCCCACGTGGTTCCCTTTCCGCCGCGAAATGGTTTATTGCTGCCGGTCTTTGTGGCCCCGTTGTCGCTGGTGAAAATGACCAAAGTGCGTTCAGCAAGTCCGCATCGATCGACCGCCTCGAGGATTTTTTGAATCGCCTGGTCCATCCCTACTCTTGCAAAAAATCGCTGAGTTCACCTTTTGCACTTTACGCCGCGAGATTGATGAGGTTTTCCAGGAGTTGGAACATTTTTTTCGAACCCCTTCTGCCCAGGCCAGACGCAGAAATTCGCTGTTGTAAACTCAGGCGTTTGAGCGCGCTCAGCATGTCGGCGAACGAAGGACGGGACTTCCGCGTGTACCAAGGCGGGATCCGTAACCTCGCCTCGCGATGACCTTCCGAAACGTACCAATGGACAATCAGCGTGTAAAGCAACATGGCCATGGGAGCCGTGCGCTCCACCGCCCGCTCGCTCCATCCTTGGGGCTCTTCAAATCCCAGGTACTGCTTGCTGTCATGGAAGGTCACTTCCACACTCCAGCGCATGGAATACCATCTCAGGACATCTTCCGCCCTTGCCTCGGCAACCGTGGAATAGAACGCTTCCCGACCGCGTCCTCCGGACAAAGCCTCCACGGCAACGATTTTCACCGGTCGTTCGGGGACTGCGTGCAGCCGGGCTTCGGCCTCGGCGACCCGCGCGGTTTGGGTCCGACCATACACCGACAGCTTGATCTGCCGACCTCCCTTGGACAGCATTTCTTTGGGCGGAGGCAGCTTCTGACCCCGACGACGAGGACGGCCGGGGCGACCAGGCTTGTGAGGTGGTGGGGCCTCGTACAGCCGGGCATCCAGTGTGGTGCGGCTGGTCAGGTCGCAGTTGGGTGGCAACAGGCCCAGGATACTTTGCCCACCATAGGTGGAATCTCCCACCAGGTGAAATCGCAGGTTGGGAAACCGGCTGCACAGCAGTGTGAGTCTTCGACGGTTAAATCCTGGCTCGATCTGGAGCGACGGCTTGCAGAATAACCATGATTAATGTAACAAGTTGCATCGGGAGGCTCCATGCTGACGGCTGGGGATATGTTTTGGCTCGCCTCCTGTGGCGATTTGCAGGAGGCTCTCCTTTTTTGCCAAGACCAGTTTTCAGTCAAAAAGTCCAAAGTTGAACATAAGTATTGTGTAGAAATGCACTAGTCGTCATGCCCGTCTATTTTCACGTCACGTTGTAATTTGTCCGAGTTCGGCACTTCACAGCCCTTTTAATGGTCTCTCGCCGAGTTGCGATTTCTGTTGTCGAGTCCGACAACGTCATAACTTCACTGTTGAGTCATCCACAAATCCACGCGCGGAACGGGTTGCTATTCCTGCGGTAAAAGCACATCCACAACCCTGGCCACAATTTCATAGTTGTTTTCTCTGTTGTTCGAAAAGCCGCGAAGAAAGCATCGTATACGCTTTACATCACCTCCCGTGCGTGGGTCCAGCACCACAAGGTCGCCATCACCGTTTAGCCGCAAGCCAATAGTCATGGCTTCGTCCACATTCACTGCGTGATTGACCCACCAGACCGGATTCTGCCCTTCGTTTTGCCAGAACGCGGTGAAACTCTGGGGTTCGTTGGCGACTCGCTTTCCTTGAACGACAATACCATCCTTCACTAATTCGATCCTCTCAATGCTTGCTATGAGCGGATGGTCCCAACGTCTCACCACTAGTTTTTTTCGCCAATCAATGTGCATGATGTGATTCTTGCATCCAACAATGATTGTTCGCCCATCAGATGTCAAACGCCACGGTACGTCGTCGCTACCCTTCAGAAGAGAAAGAGAACTTCCGTCAAGCTGGCCGATAAGATTTCCAGAGGACGCATCCCAAAAACACCACAGTGGACTTGCATCGTTGTCTTCTGGTTCTTCTTTATCATTTGCAGCTGGCGTTGTAAATGATATGCGAGTCCCTTCAGCTTTCGCTGCTAGAACTTTTCCGGTTACGTCAAATTGAAACTCGCGAAAATCGTCAAAGCGGTCGTTGCGCGGCATTGTGAGCTTGTATCTGCTTACTTTGTCTCCGAATTTAATGATTTCGAGTAATCGGAGTCGATAATTCGAGTACACGAGCAGATTACCTGGTCCAAACGCAAATCCGTAGGCCGCGACTCCCCATGTGGTCCCATTTTCTAAAGTGTGCACGGAACCAAAACCATCAAATCCGCGACACGCGATATACTGACCATCGACTGAAACACTGACTTCATACAAAGGGGGCAGTGGTACACCTAAAAAAGCATTAACATACTTTAACCTTTCGACACTTAGTACATGGACGATGCCTGTATCGAGGCCTGCCAACACCAGTGTCTTGCCGTCTTTCGAAAACACAGTCATGCACTTTCGTCCGGGGGAAACCACCGGCCGTATTTGCTGCGCTTGAGGCAGGTCACATAGAGCTGATACGGCGTTACCGTACCAGAGCCACGCGTGACTTCCTGTAGGACTTAGTTGAAAGTCGTGTATCGCAAGAGGAGTTTCACCTTCAGAATCTGTCTCTAGCGAAACATCCTGTGATTGAGAATCGGTATCGTTGCAGGGAGCGAAAAAAGCATGTATTTCCGAAGCATCTCCATTCTGAATGAAGGTTTCGGCGATTCGTTGGGCCTGAGACTGTTCCGATGGTAGAGCAGGACCACCATCATAAGAGAAGCCTTTGCAGAATACGATATTCTGAAAACTGATGGCGAACGCCAACGTAAGTGGCAGCCAAGCAGCACCCGCGATCAGATGGCCATGTAAGGGAAACATCATTGACTCACCGTCCGTTTTGGGCAAGGTTCACGATGTCTGAGCCCATACCCACGTTCTTGCGCAGACGTCAAACTCAGCTCGTACTCATAGGAACGCAGCATGCATTTAAGGTTTTTTGGTTCTCAATGAACGCAAGCTCCGAGAGAACGGGCTATTGACGTGGGTTGCTGGAACCACGGGGATCCACGACCACTCCGCAAAACAGAATGATGCCAGAGTAACGGTGGCGAATAAGGAAGATGAACGGTCGGTCCACGGTTATGGTTTCCTCTGCGTGTTTTATCCCCAACGTCACGCCAGTAGCAACTGTTTGTGCGGAAGCTCGCAACTCCCTCTGATTTACTCCCACCTGTGTCTGTTGAAGAACGACGTCTAGGGCAATGCTTTCACCTTCCACCATTTTTGAAAAGTCTGCCTCCTCAAGCTCAAAGGCCCGTCGCATACCGGCTGCTTTCAACAATTCCGCTACAGGACATTGAGCCGCGACTTCAAACAGAGGGAGAGTCAGTTTCACGTTCTTCCATTGAAGCCTGGTGTCAAGCAGGCTGCAAAGTTCTGAGAATCTGCTGACAACGCCGGAGAGACACTCATCGACACGCTGTTTCGGATCTGGCAACAGAATTACGAGGTTCAAACCATAATGTCGCGTTGGAAGTTCGACGGCTGTTACGTGGAATTCACCCAGTCTTCCTACTAACGCCGGAACAATCTCACTCATCATGTCAACCGCGATGTGGTTATCCGGTGACACGTAAAAGGGCCTGGTCAGCGTTCCGGAAAACTCTTCCATCCAGGGGTACCGTATGGCTAACGAATTGAGAATGATCCATCGTGTGAGAGGAGTGATTTTGAGGTCCGTTTGTTTAAAAGTTGGCAGTAACGCAGAAAGCAGTTTCTCGTCCTGCAGGTTGCCCTGCATCACGTGTGCGAGCCCGCTGTTCGTGATGTAACGACGATATTCCTCCCGAAGACGGCAACGCACATCGAGGCAAAAGATGGTCGCTTCCTGATTTAATAAGGGAGCAACCTCGGTGGGAACGTACGTTTTAATTCCAGATTCTTCCCAGTGTTCCCAAACAATTCTTATTGGTTCCCGGGAAGTGTTGAATGTTTCAACAACTTGATCCAAAGAAGGCCCTGACACACCGTTAAGCTGATTAATTAAGTCACCCTCTCGCAAGGTCTCTAAAGGCGGGTCCAAAGTCTTCTTCAGTCGCGAAATCACCACCTTCCCATCTTTCTCCGCGAGCTCGATACCCTGAGTATCGCACCAGCGACGAAAGGGTGTTCGCATTTCGATCCCAGCCTGGGAAAAGGCTGAGAACATTTCCTGCTCGATTTCACGCTGTAAATCAATCTTAAGCAATTGGGCAAACTCTCTTTTTGTTTCACCACTGCTTCCCAGGCCTGCCGTGACCAGAACATTGACAATGCCTGCCGGAGAGAAACACTGATTCGTTTCCCGAAACTCCCAGTGCGGCCAGAGGCTGGCCACCAAATGCTGACTGACTGCAGCCCAGCGCCGCCAGCGTAAAGAATCTTCATATCCTGTGGCTACCCGACGTGCAGTTTTCATCGCCTTCTGCATTTCCGCGTCGGTAAGTTGCGTGACATTTGCAATGGCTCCGTCCTTCCATTTGACGGTAACGCGGACCCCTGGCTGGAATAGAAGGCCAAGTTGTCCATCTTGACTAAGCGGTTCCATACCGGCAAACGTAAGAGTATCCACGATAGTCGGCGGAACCTTCAAAGCCACGCTGGGCTCGGTGGCGGGAGCTGAGGGCGGTTGATTCTGGGTGGTAGCAGGCGTTGGTGAAGCTTCCCCTTTCGAACTGTCGTCGCGGGAAGGTCGCTCTCCCGTGGTCGGTGACGTTAGCGCTGAGGGCCTACTAAGTGCCTCCCGCACAGCGTCCAGAAAGATTCGCCACGAATAACTTTTGACTTCTTTTCCAGAAGAAAAAATAGAAACAAACGGACGATCAACGTCGTCACTTGGGTTAGCCCAGACTGCAACAAGCTGTCGATTGTCTTCGCTTACCGCTACAAGCGGTGCATACACCGGCGCGGTCCAGAGGAGACTGCCGGAGCGGGTGACACACGCCACCTGGCCACCACCACCCTCCTGCGTTACCGGTTCCACGAAAAGAACTGCACGACCGTCCTCGGACAACTGGTAATATGGGACTGGCTGTATCTCCTCCGCACCCGAACTCACGGCAACGCTCATGCAGAGCAGCGACCAAAAGGCCAGAGAGTGCATTTACCACCTCCTTCGCATACCGCACCGAGCCGTTCTAACTTCGCACATTTCGGAAAGGGGGCTGTGGGTGGGTACTCCACCACACAGCCCCACAACTACGCTTTTGCCAGACAGGATACCCCACAGCCGACAATAACTTAACTCCTCAGAAACACTCTTCTACTGCTGCCCTTTTCCCTGTCCTGGCCCAAGAAACTCTCCACTACCACTCACGCCTTTTTCTTTTTCTTGCTTGCCCTCCTGAATCTTTTCGCCACTCGCTTCTGTCCCTGAACCAGCGTGACTCTTTTCAGCTTTTGGCTTTTTACTTGCCATCAATTCCTCCCATTCTTTTTGTATATCGCTCCGATCATTTCCGTCCTTGTCCTTTGCTAATAATAACCAAGGATAAAACTCGGCAAAATCTTGTGTCAGCATTTCTTCTTTTTTCAAATACTCCCACGCGCTAAGGATCGCCACGCGTGCGGACTGGTCGAGAAAGCCTATAACATCACTGGCGTCCATCTTCACTACTGAATCTGTGCTTTGATCATTTAGTTCCTCTTTTTCCTTCAAATTCTCCCATGTCACCTTCTTAACAACTTCAGAAAGCGTCCGCGGTTCCTTCACGCCTCCAATCATTTTTTCCACATCCTGCAACTCCAAAGCAAGGTTCGTGCAGTCATTGGGGATCTTTTCTTCTTCAAAAGCAAACGGCAATTGCGCCACGGTGACAAAAGTCTGCGTAAACGGCAATTCCTTCCTCTCGTTCGTAGCGACTGCGCTTTGATCGCGCGCCACTGAATTGATGTGCCAGCGCCCGGCGCCCCTGGCCAAAATGATGTCCAACCGCGTGTACCACCACAGTGGCACCGCCCTCGTTACGATGGAAAACCTAAGCTGTCCATCAGGAAGACGCAATGGTGTGCGAACCTTTTCTTCTCCGTGTCTACTTGCCAGGAAACTTTCTACCGGGAAATCTTGGGCGCATGAGTCACTTACAATGAGGCTGAGCCTCGGGTTCTTCCTCGTGATTGTGTTAGTGAGGTCATCGGCATAAAGAAGATCCTGTTTGCGCTGAATACTCTCAACAGGACCCTTTAGGAACCAACAGAGTCGCTCCCCCTTAGAAGTATCAGTCCCCCCGTGAGACAAAACATACACGAACACGGCGTCGTCACGTCCAACAGGCAGGTTGTTCACGTAACTGATGATATCCTGTGGCGTCACGTCCCGTCCTGTAAAGATCTTAAAGCTCCGGAACTTAGTCTTTTCGTGTTCTTGGACGAGTTTGTCAATCAGAGCCCTGTTGTTTTCCTCTGATTGTGCCTCGACGCTCTTGTACGGTGTTACCAGGAGCCATTTCTTCACCTGTGCAACATTGTGTTCCCAAATCTCTTTATCGGTTTCCGGGTCTTTTACGCCCCCCATGATCACAATGACATGAGCCGGGATGATCGCGGGGGTTGCCTGCACAACTCGTCCCCGACAACAGCGAAATAGTCGCGACAGAATTGGACAGTGATGGGCAGCCTCTGAGTGCGAGAGCGTACCACTCCAGAAGAGCAGGATCACTCCCGCCAGGGCTACGAGTTTCCGAAACATGGTTGTCGGTTTCGGGGTTACGCGCATCTTCCTCTCCTTTCGTAAAAGGACCATACGACAGGAACACAAACCACAGAACGGAGAACGGTAATCAACATTACCACCGGAGAATGCTATTGCGCAACCAAGTCGCCGTCGTACTCTGATAACCTAGTGTTCCGTCACAGGCAAATTTTGGGATTGTGCTAGGTGGGTGGCATGGGATAGGATCGGTGGTCGTTTTCGTTCCCTTTTGCCAAGGAGGGTTGCCGTGCGAAAGAAGTATATTGTCCGGCTGACCGAGGAGGAACGTCAGAAATGTCAGGAAATCATTCGCAAGCTGAAGGGGACCAGCCAGAAGGTCCGTCGCGCTCAGATTTTGCTGAAGGCGGACGCGGACGGTCCAGCTTGGACGGACCAACGCATTGCCGAAGCGTTCGGGTGTCGGCGGCAGACGGTAGAGAAGATTCGTCAGCGTTTTGTGGAACGGGGTTTTGAGGAGACGCTGGAAGGGAAGAGCCGGTCGGGGCCACCAGCGAACAAGATTCTGGATGGGGAGGTGGAAGCGAAAATCATTGCCACCCGTTTGGGGCCGCCGCCTGCGGGTTACGGTCAGTGGACGCTTCGCCTCCTGGCCCGTCGGTTGGTGGAGCTGAAAGTGGTGGAATCGATCAGCCACGAGACAGTACGCCGGGCGCTAAAAAAAACGAGATCACGGCGCGGAAGATTCAGTACTGGGTGATACCGCCGGAGGCGGATGCGGAGTTTGCCGCTCAGATGGAAGAGGTGCTGGAAGTGTATTGTCGGCCGTATGATCCGTTGCATCCGGTCGTTTGCATGGACGAGCAGCCGGTGCAGTTGGTGAAGGAAGTGCGGCGTCCGATTCCGGCGACGAGAGGGCATGCCCGGCGAGTGGATTACGAGTATGAACGAGCGGGGACGGCGGCGATCTTCCTGTTTTGCGAGCCCTTGGTCGGCTGGCGTCAGGCGACGGCGCGGGAACGTCGGACGAAGAGCGACTGGGCCACGGAGGTGGCGGCGCTTTTGGACGGGCGTTACGCGGACTGTGAGCGGATCACGCTGATCTGTGACAACCTGAACACGCACACGAAGGGGGCGTTTTACGAGGTGTTCCCAGCGGAGCGGGCTCGTCAGTACGTTCGTCGCATTGAGTTTGTTTACACGCCGAAACACGGCAGTTGACTGAACGTGGCGGAGTGCGAGTTGAGCTGTTTAACCCGGCAGTGCCTGGCGGGGCGTCGCCTGGGGGAGCTACGTCTTCTTCAGGAGGAAATTGCGGCGTGGTCGGTAGACCTCAACGCTCGGCAGCGGGGTGTCGACTGGCAAATGACCGCGGAAGATGCCCGCTGCAAACTGAAGTCTGTCTATCCCAAAATTATCCTGTGACGAAGCAGTAGGCTGCTTTCGTATTCCATGGTGGAAACGTCATGATACGTTGCTTGTATCTTGTCCCAGCATCAAAAACCGCGAGGAATCGAGATCAGAGAAGAATTTATTCTTTCTTGCCAAGCACGATGGCAAAAAGTTAGAGCTGTGGGTTGTGGATCTTGTCAGCCCAATTTTGCAAGGCCGAATCAGACCCAGACTCAGGCAAGACGTTTTTGAAGTTGACGAGCTTAAATGTTTCCTGAGGCGACATGCGGACACCTATACACAAGATCAGCAGCCTATTCTGACTTTTGCGAAAGAGCGACGCCGCAAAGGTCTGACTCCCGTTTTGCGTGCCTGTTGGTCCGAAGATCGCTGAGGAGGTGCTACGATGAAACGTCAACGTAACTGGGGATTGCTGGTTGGTTCTGTGGCCATGGCCACGTTAGCCTGGTTGGCTCTTTTGCAGGGACGCACGGCACTAGCCGAAGATGATGGTAAGTGCCCGCGTTATGCGGCGATCGCGCTCGACGATTTCACAGGGAGTTATGGCTATGCCTACAATTATTCGACCCGCAAGGAAGCGGAAGAGGCCGCAATTCGCTGGGCGGGTCGCAATGCACGGGTCATTTTGAGTACGACAGCCCCATATTTCGCGTTTGCGCGTGGGCCATTGGGAGGCTGGGGCACGGGAACAGGTAACACCTACTGGGAGGCTGCGACAGCCGCCCTCGTGAACGCGCGAAAGCACGCCCTGTCGCCCCAGCTTAAGTTTTGTCGTTACAACGGCCCTGACACGACTCCGCATTGAATTGGCTGGGTATCATCAGACCGCCCCCTAATCACGTGCATGTCCGCTGTGATTGGCAGTGACGGTGTCCCGATCCTATAAAAGGAATTCGTGTTTTCAATTGATGAGTGGGTGTGTTCCGTGTCTCGCCTGAAAACACGGTGCACACCCATTACCTGTTTCGGTATGTAGGACGCTTTGATAGAGCGATTTTCATTCCAGCAAGAGCAAAAGATCCCGCCCACTATCTCTGTAAGGCCAACATGGACGAGTTGGGTGGCCCGAGCCGAAGCAACGTCTCGGCTTGGAAAGACATTGGCATGCCTTGGTCGGTGGTCTCTACCAAATGACTGGCTTGGTTAACCTGGTTATAATAGGGGTGGTTTTCGGGGGGCTGCTCCTGGGTTCCGGTGGAACAAGTATGCCGTTGTTACCCGCCGTCCAGAGCGCGAATGACCAGGGGCTGGTTGACGAGGGGGGACTTGTCATGGTGACGGGCGAGCAGTTCTGGCAGTCTCTTCAAGCGAGTGGGCTTTTCTCTTCGGAAGATCTGGAGCGGTATCGCAACCGGTGGTTTAAAGAGGGCCTTCCCGACTCCGGCGAGGAGCTCGCGCGGGAACTGGTCCGACACGGGGTGCTGACATCTTTTCAGGCCGGGTGTCTCTTGCGGGGAAAAACGAAATTCCTGGTGCTGGGGGAATATGAGATTTTGGACCAGCTTGGCAAGGGCGGCATGGGGGTTGTCTTCAAGGCCCGGCATCGGCGGATGGAGCGGGTGGTGGCCCTCAAGACCTTGCCGCCGCAGGCGATGAAAGACCCGGAGTCGGTGCAGCGGTTTTATCGGGAGGTGAAGGCGGCGGCCCGGCTGAGCCATCCCAACATTGTGACGGCCTACGACGCGGGGGAGCAACATGGGATTCACTATCTGGTGATGGAGTATGTGGACGGTCAGGACCTGGCAAGCCTGGTCAAAGAGCATGGGCCGATGCCTCTGGAGGAGGCCCTGGAGTGTGTGCTTCAGGCGGCGCGGGGCCTGGCGTATGCCCACAGTCAGGGGGTGATCCATCGGGACATCAAGCCGAGCAATTTGCTGGTGGATCGTTCGGGGGTGGTGAAGATCTTGGACATGGGGCTGGCCCGGCTGATGTTCGACCCGGCCAAGGACGGGGTGACGGGGGACCAGTTGACGGCGACGGGGCAGGTGATGGGGACGTGCGACTACATGGCCCCGGAGCAGGCGGTGAGCACGCATCGGGTGGATGGGCGGGCGGACATCTATTCGTTGGGGTGCACGCTGTACCGGTTGTTGACGGGCGAGCCGCCATATCCGCGGCAGACACTAATGGAGGTGCTGGTGGCACATCGGGAGGCGCCAATTCCCTCGCTGAGCAAGGCCCGGCCGGACGTCCCGGTCGAGGTGGACATGGTGTTTCAGCGGATGATGGCAAAACGCCCGGAGGACCGGTATCAGAGGATGGAGGAGGTGATCGAGGCGTTGGAGCATTGTTTGGCGGTGTGTCGGGCGGGGGTACCTGCGGGGGGTGGGGGTGAGCTTTCGATCAGTGCCTGGCTGGCAAGGCTTTCCCAGCGGCAGGAGGGGGCGGCGGAGGATGAGACGGCGGTGGGAATGGCCGAGGCAACGCCGCGGAAGGTGGGGTCGTGGCCGCGGATGCGGGGCATTTCTGCACAGTCGGCCAGGAAGTGGCAGGATTGGCTTTCATCTCAGTCGCTGTTTATCTGGGGAGGGGTGGTGGTAGGGTGTTTGATTTTGCTGGGCATTCTGGCGGTGGTCCTGCGTCCAGGGCGGTCGTCAGGGACTTCGGGGGAAGCACGAAGACCAGTAGCTCGGCCTGCGGCAAGAAGTTCCGAGAGGGTGGCGGGTCCGCAGCCTCAGCCGACTCTTCCGGTGTGGCAGGAGGAGCTGGAGAAGGTGGAGGGTGAAGTCCAGGGGTATTTGGCGGGGCAAGAGTACGGGAGGGCTTTGGCGGCGTATCAGCAGCTGGCGGATCGGTATCAGGACCTGGAGCTGGCCCAAGTGGTCCAGGAGCGGAAGGCGAAGGTGGAGGAGGCGGCATCACAGGCAGTGCAGGCCGCGGAAGAGCAGGCCCGGCAACTGCTGGCCGAGAAGAAGTTTGTCGGGGCACGGGTGGTGCTCTTGCCGGTTATGGAGCGATTCGGGATACCGGCCCTGGCCGAGAAAGCGCAGGGATTGCTGAAAGAGATTGAGGCGGCAGAGAAGGCTACCGACGAAATGGCCCAGGCCTCTGCTTCGAAGGAGCCAGCGAGTCCAGGTCAGATGCCTGCTGGAGAGTCGAAGCCACAAGAGACAGCGAGTGCTGGCAGGGAACGTCCGGCAATTGAGATGGCCTGGGAGAAAGTGGCGGGATTATTGCGGGAGTGGGAGGATCGTGAGGCCGAGTTCACGCGAGCAACGGCGGGGGTGGAGGAGAAGGTCCGTCAGTGGGATTTTGCGGGGGCGTTAGCGGAGGCAGAGAAGATCCAGTTGAGTGATCCGGCTTTAGCGGTCCGCTGGGAGGTTCGGCGGGAGGAGTTAAGCTGGCTGGTGGAGTGGAAGGGGCGGATCATGGAGAAGATCAACGGCTCTTCGGGGCGATTGCGGAAGAGCGATTTGGGCTTGCGGGGGCTGGGTGGGGAGGTGGTGGCAGCCGATGAGGAGAAGATCACCTGTCGCTTGCTTGGCGAGAAGACGGAGACGTTGGCCTGGCAGGAGTTGGGCTCGCAGGCGCCGAGGAAGCTGGCAAGTCTCGTGCTGGACCCGGCCAGGCCGGAGGACCTTCTGAAGGCGGCCGTGTTTTTGGTGTCGATGGGCGAATCTGGGGAGGCCACCCGGTATTTTGTGGAGGCCGAGAAGAAGGGGCTTTCGGTGCGGAAGCACCTGGAACTGGCCAGCTATCCGCTGCTGAGGGACCTGGTGGAGCAGTTGCGAAAGAAGGAGTACCCGGCGGCCCGATTGGCTTTGGATCGACTGGAAAAGGAACCGGCCCTGGCCGAGTGGCGCAGCCAGCATCAAGAGCTTTTGCAGGGGATTGAGGCGGTCCTGGCCGCTGCCCAGCGGGAGGCCGAGGCAGAAAAACTCTACGCCGAGGCGGTCAAGCTCTATAAGGAGCAGGAGCTTCACGACGTGAAACCGTTGGTGGAACAACTGCGGACGCAATACGCGGACACCACGGTAGTTTTCGATACCGCTCGCCAACCGCCGCTTTCAGAGTTGGAAAAGGCCACAGCCAATTTAGGCCGCCGGATTACGGTGCGTCAGGACGGCAAAGGGGACTTCCGCACTATCCAGGCCGCCATTGATGCAGCCCAAACTGGTGACTTGGTAGAAATCCAAGACTCCGGAATATATAGCGAGGCGGTAAAGATTCCGAATACCAAATCGAATATTACCCTAGCGGGCCGGAAAAAGTGCTGGCCTCTGCTCCTTTCCATGGAACCTAACAGTGTCGTGGGAAATCTACTTACTATTGAGGGTCCAGATGTCACGATTCGGAGACTGTTGGTGGTTAATCGAGGAGCATCAGGCCGCACGCCGTGTGCTATTAAGGGAAGCTGTAAATTAGAAAATTTGGTAGTGGTTGGAAGCATCCGTGATGGTGACTGGGTGGTACTAAATTCATGTTTGATAATAGGAGATATTGGCAGCATAGGAGCCATTTTAAAAATACCGTTCTGGTAGGTGGTTGGAATCCTTGGGGTAATCCCAAGTCAGTTCAAACCGAGCATAGTGTGGCACTAGCGATGACCACTTTCTATCAAGAACCATGTTTGTGGCGGGATTCCATCATCCGGGACATCGCCAATCCTCAGCGCCATCCAGGCCACCGGATGGAGCATTGCGTAACCTTTGGAAACGTTTCGCCGGACATCGAACGGGGGCCAGGCTGTGTGCATGCGGATCCGATGTTTATGGATCCGAAGAATTTGGACTATCGGTTGCGGCCTGGCAGTCCGTGCATTGGGAAGGCATCCGACGGCGGGGATATAGGTGTTCGCTGGACGCCGGAGATGCTCGAACTTCTGCGAGTGGCTCAGGAGCTTCGACGGCGCGGGCTCATTACTTTCTGATTGGCGACAGAAAACAACCGCAACCCAATCGGTCGAGGTGGAACCGGGGTGATCGCTCGGAGGCACCCGATCCTCCAATCCACACAATGGAGAGTATCTCGGAGGGACCCGCTTGTCGGGTCCACTTGTCAACCTTGGATGATCCACTCTGATTCATTCGCATTCCGGTAGGGGCGATTCATGAATCGCCCCTACCACGATGGTGACGCCCCGTGCCGAGGGGACACCGGGCACGACAAGCGTGCCCCTCCGACTCCTTTTTTCGGAGGCACCCGCCTGTCAGGTGCACATTCCGCTGATTACACGGTAGGGAGAATTCATGAATTGCCCCTACCAACGTCGGAGGGACCCGCTTGTCGGGTCCGTTTATCAACGTTCGATGATGAATTGCCTTTCAGCGGGGACTGAAGTCCCGCGCTGAAAGCGGGGCTGAAGCCCCGCACTCCATGGAGTGCGGCGATTCATCGCCGCTTTTCGGTGAAGGCTTTAGCCTTCACCACCTTGCCCTCGGCCTGGATGGAAGGGTGACCGGTCGGGCGGCACCCGACCCCCCAATCCACACAATGGAGGGACCCGCTCGTCAGGTCCGTTCCTCCAGGATGGATGATCCGTTCCATTCATCGTGCATGGCAAGGGTTTAACGGTAGGGGCAATTCGTGAATTGCCCCTACCGGGCAACCCCATCCTGCCCAAAACATGCGATACGGGCGATTCACGAATCGCCCCTACCACACGTTGCGCCTTTCGGCCCTCACAGCTCCAAACGAAAAGTAAGCATCCGACGAATGGCCGGGTGCTTGGAGATACCCTGGCAAGTCAAATGACGTTTGTCGCACCATGACGCAGAAAGGGAGCATCCTGTGGCAAGTGTCGCAAATGACGGCAAAGCCCGAAGAATCCTTTTCGTGGTCCCAGATGGCAAGCGGAAAACGCTCCGCGTTGGCCGTGTGGACAAAAAGATGGCGGAAAGTATCCGCGTCCACGTGGGGGCGTTGCTGGCAGCCCGCATCAGCAGCTTACCGGTACAGCCAGCCACCGGCACTTGGCTGAATACCATCGGTGAGGCCCTCCAGAAGAAACTTGCCAAGGTGGGGCTAGAGCCCTGGCCCCGGTTGAGGCGTAACCTGCGGGCAAATTGCGAAAGCGACCTGGCCCAGGCCTTCCCGCTGGCCGTAATCACCAAGTGGCTGGGAAACTCCCCCTCCATCGCGTTACGGCGTTATTTGGACCCCGCGGATGCGGCATATGCCCAGGCTCTCAACTGGATGCCGCCCCATGAAAGTGGCCAAATGAACATGGGAAGTGTTCAAACGAACAGTGGCATAGAATCCGGTGCACGCGTGGCACGAGGTGGGGCGCCGCAAGCTCCCGCAAGCGGTGGCAAGATAGAGAAGAATACGTCAGAAGTATTTCCTGCAAGCGAAGTTATGCAGTCCTATTCCGGTCCTAACTTCTTTCTGCAAAACGACTTAGTGGAGCGGAGGGGATTCGAACCCCCGACCTCTAGAGTGCGATTCTAGCGCTCTCCCAACTGAGCTACCGCCCCGGGGCCTTCTCAAAGTGGGCGATGCGGGACTCGAACCTGCGACCCCCAGCTTGTCGAGCTGGTGCTCTAACCAACTGAGCTAATCGCCCATCTCTCTTTCCTGGCCGTTCCGACCTCGGTCATACCAGCGGGGACGTCGCCACTGAACAGCCTCAGCCATCCTCACTCTTCGGATGGATTAAGCTGACCGCAAGTGGCACTCATGGCTCGCGGCAAGCGCCGGATCTCCCGGCAGACCGACCGGACTTGCTGGCCAAGTACTCTGGTTCTATTTTAACCGCCCGAGGCACGGGTAAGTCAATAGCCCCTGACACATCTCCGCATTCCCACTTTCCCCCGCCAATGGGCACCCGAACGTCCACACGGGTCGGTCTCAGCCCGGAGGGACCTCCTTGTCAGGTTGGATGCTCCACTTCGCATTGGCCGGCACAACAAGCGTGCCCTTCCCAACGACTTCTCGGAGGGACCTGCTTGTTAGGTCCGCCGAACAACCTTCGATCACCCATTGCCTTTCACCGGGGACTGAAGGTCCGCGTGAAAAGCGGGGTTAGAGCCCCGCACTGCACATAACAAGGACCCGGTTCGCCCGGGCCACGCCATTGGTAGGGGCAATTCATGATTTGCGTCTGCAACCCGTTTTCACTCGTGGCACGTGATGGTTATTGGTAAAAGTAGGGCCGCCGGCGGGCACAACCGTCATATGGTCGGTTTCCGGATGGCCGTTTACAATGGGCGGATATCCGATCGTGCTCCGATTTTAAATACCAAGCCCTGCAGCGCTTTTGCCGGATCAGCTAGCCAGAGAGGGGAGGTCCGCCCCGATTTCTGGCACATTCCGGTATCGCTATATATTTGATTTTCGTCATTCGGGATCGTGCTCATGGCGAAGGCAACATATAAATCCGCGGGTGTGGACCTGGACCTGTATCGCCAGGCGATGGCCCGAATCCCACACCTCCTGCGAAGGACGATGACACCGCGGACCATCGATTTGCCCAATGGTTTCGCGGGGTTGTTCCGTCTGGACTTTCCCTGGCCCCTGTTTGCACGGCGGTATCAGGATCCCGTTCTTGTCGCCTGCACGGACGGAGTCGGCACCAAGCTCAAGGTTGCGTCCCTGGCAGGCGTTTACAATACGGTGGGGATTGATCTTGTGGCCATGAGCGTCAACGACGCGTTATGTTGCGGTGCTGAGCCGCTCTTCTTTCTGGATTATGTGGCCATGCCCAAGGACGATCCGCCGCTTCTGGAAAAGCTGCTGGAGGGCATTGTGGAAGGGTGTCGCCAGGCGGATTGTGCCCTTCTGGGCGGGGAGACAGCGATCCTTCCAGACCTGTATCAGCCGGGTGATTTCGATCTGGCTGGCTTTTGCGTGGGGGTGGTGGAGAGTCGTTCCGTCATCACCGGACAGACTATCACCCCAGGTGATACCGTGTTGGGACTGGCCTCCACCGGCTTTCATTCCAACGGATACAGCCTCATTCGCAAGGTGGTGTTTGAAATGGCCGGACTGAAGGTGGGGGACTTTATTCCGGAATTGGGCATGACCGTGGGCCAAGCACTGCTTACACCGACGCGCATTTACGTCCGGCCAATCCGAGCCGTGTTGCGGTACTATCGGGTTAAGACGGTAGTTCATGGGATTGCCCATATCACTGGTGGCGGCATTCGCGAAAACCTGTCGCGAATCGTGCCGGCGGGCGTGCGGATCGTTTTGGACAAATCCGCCTGGCCGGTGCCCGCCGTTTTTCCCTGGGTGCAGCGGCTCGGGGATATCGATGACGAGGAAATGGAAAATGTTTTTAATCTTGGGCTGGGTATGATCCTCGTCGTCAGCAGTTACTATGCAACCAGTATCCGCCATCAGCTTGAAGACCAGGGCGTTCCCTGCTGGGAAATCGGCCGGGCAGAGGCAGCCGAGGCAAGCGGGGTGGTGTGGGCGGGAAAGTCATCGTAAGCTTTTTGGGACCCCCGTTATTTCACGCCCGCATAACATCACAGGCCGCCTGGGAACAAGGCTCATCGACGGCACTCATGGACTGGGACTAACGGCGTCGAACGATGTTCACGGGGCGGCAGGCAATCTAGAAGGCAAGGCGTCAACAGCCGGCCACCCAGCCAGTGGCTTGAAAAATGTCTCAGGCGGCGCGAGCCTTTCGAACTCGAGAACGTCGGGCGGCAGGGATGGGTGGTTCCGAGGTTTCGCCGGTGTTCAGGTCGGCAGCCGTGGAAGCCGTCCTATCCTCGGGATAAGGATCGGGCACAAAAAACCAGGAATCCGCAACGGGCACAGGCCAGGGATTCTTAGTGGCATCGAGGGGATCGGTGCTTGAGTCGAGCGGTCTCTGTTGCTCGGCCTGATCGACTTCTGGCTCTTCTTTAGAGGTGGAATCGCCCTGGGAGGTGCTTTCGGGTAGTGGGTCCCCGGCCAGAGGCGTCCCGGTAGGATCAGTCATTCCCCCGGCATCGGGGACACTGGACAACGAAACGGGGTTGGACGAAGTCTCCCGGGCCGGTGCAGCCTCGTGGATCGGCGTGGAATGCGATCGCGTCGGCGAGCGCTGAGGTCTACGCGCGGACTTGCCGAGAACCGTCGATGACGTCAGATTCGTCACTGGAATGCCCAGGTTGTGGCAGACGTTTGTAATATGCTCGTGACAGGTTAGCAGGAGGATTTGCTGGCGAGGTCCGGCGAACTCAGCCAGCGTTCGACAGGCCGCCCGAACTCGGTCCTGATCAAAATTCACCAGGACGTCATCGAGGATGAGCGGCAGTTGGACTCCGCGAGCCGCCCAATCACTGGCCAGAGCCAAGCGTAGGGAGAGGAAAAGTTGTTCTCGGGTACCACGGGAAAGCTCGTCCACACGGCGGAGGTTTCCGGAATGATCTTCGGTGAGGAGCACACGCTCGGCAACGGGCGTCCAAACGCGGCGGTAACGGCCCTCTGTCATCGCTTCCAGGAACCTGGAGGCTTTTTGCAGGATGCGGGGTTGCCGTTCGTGCTCGTAGTGCTGGCGAACTTTTTCAAAGAGGAAAAGCACCAGCCGGGGCAATCGCTCGCGAATGAGGCCAGGGCCGAGCCTATAATCGAGAGTCGCCAAAGCCAGGCGTTTTTCCTCGATGCGGCGGTCGCGGGCCAGTGTCTCGATTTCCGCCGTCAATCGCTCCAGCACCTGGCGACAGGACGTCACCTGACCACTGTATTCTTCTACTTTGGCCAGTGCTTCCTGATAGCGCGATTCCAAACCAACGAAGAGATCTTCAAGCTTTTCCCCTGCTCCGAGGCGTGATGACACGCCCTTGACCGCCTGCCGGAGCTCAGTGGTGATTTGTTCGTACTTCTGCTGAAGCTCCTGGCCCTTTCGCCATTGATGATGGGCCCTGCCCAGCGAATCGGAGAAGCCCGTGCGACGCCTGAAATGGCGGATGTGCCGCTTCAAGGCCATCTGTAATTTTCGCACAGTTTTCTGTTGACGCTGAAGATCTTTTAATACAGCCCGCCCTTCGCGAAGAAGTTGTTTTTTCTCGCGGGCATGGGCGATCGCTTCATCGTAAGCGGCCAGCAGCATGTCGAGGAGGAGCTCCGGGGAACTATCCGGCGGCTGAAGTCCGGCAACCTGCGCGAGTTGCTGCAGGCGAGTGGACCATGTCTCATGCTGTCGAAGTAGCGACAATCGCCGTTTGTGGACCGATTCCCAGCGCGAATAAAGTCGGCAATACTGCCGGAGCGTTTGGAGTGCCATCCCGGCAGCGGAAGGGTTCTCCGGTAAAGGAAGTCCTTGCTGGCCAAAGAAAGCTGCCACGCCACGAGCAGCTTCCTCCAATTGGGCCCGTAGCTCGGCGAGCTCTCGCTCTGCTTCCGCGATTTGCTGGGCTAAATGATCAAGTTGCGTTTGAAGCAGGCCCAAGGACTCAAGCTCGCGAATCTCGTTTTCCAGTGCAGGAAGCTCCCGCGGCAAATGGGTGGGCGCTGATGTGATCGCCATTTCCAAACCAGAAACCTGCTCCGTGAGACGCTCGCGATCCGCCCGAAGGGCTTCCCATTCTTGCAGGATCGCATCGGCGCGAGAGCGGTGGAGACGCTCGCCGTGAAGCTTGACGGCGACTCCTGCACCGACCAGAACGGCACCGAGCAGCACACCGCTCCAGCCCAAACCACTCACCGGAAATATGGCAAGCGTCAGCAGGGACAGCAGAACGAGGGCCAGCCCCAGCACAAAGGGAACCGCCACAAACAACCAGGTTCGCCCTGGAAGTAGGGCTTCTTTCATGACGGCGAGCCGTTCCGCGCGAAGCTCCCTCTGCCGGTTATCTAAGGAGGCAAGCTGCTCTCTGAGCTGGGCCAGCTTTCGAAGATGCGTGGCCTGGCGACTGCGTTCGTCGAGGGCCGTCGGGACGTTTGCCGCATGAAAGATTTCGAGCTTCTGCCGCAATTGTTCTGCTAGGCGATCTTTTGTCGCCCGGTCGGTGGCAAGTTTTTGCTCTTCCGTCTGGATTCGCTGGCCAAGCCGCTCCCACTGAGTTATGGCGCGCCGAACGTCGCCCCATGACCAATTTACGGGCCAGTCCAGGGTCTTCGCACCAAGGCGACTTTGGAGACTCTCCAGTTCCCGGTCGAGACGATCCTGCTCCGCTTGCAGAACGTTCAACGTCGTCCGGAGATTGACGAGGTCGTTTCGGATGGGCCGGAGGGCCTCGAATTCGGTGGCGTGGGCCAGGAGTGCCTCGTTGATTGTGATTTTGCTCAGCCGAGTTTTTACCTGGGAGTGCTGCTCCTTGAGCTGTTTTAAGGCCTCTTTGGCGGCGCGCAGCCTTTTGCGCAGGTGGGCCACGCGCCGGAAAAAAACCTCAGGAACACCGACCAGGGGTCCCACCTCGCGGAGTTCCTTCTCCACGAGACAGCGTTCCTCCCACAATGGCAGGAATTGCCGAAGCGCTTCCCATGTCTGGCATTTCTCGCGCCACTCCGCGAGGGCTTCTTCTGCCCTGGCGCACTGCTGCTCCGCTGTCTTTCGCGCGGCGAGAAGTCGCGCAAACCGAACTGCCGTCCTGGGAGCCTCTTGCAGTTCCCGTTCCAGCCGATCCCGCTCCTCCAGCAACTCCTCGAGAATTTCACCCTGCCGGTTTGCCTCAGCCTGTTCCTGTAAACGCGCAAGGACTCGCCCCAAAACGGCTCGGTCAATCCCCAAACTCAGGTCGTAGAGGAGTTCACCCGTGGCCGCAGTCTCGAGCGTTCGAAGATAGGCTATGTCTTCCAGATTGACCGCGAAAATGGCGTTGAACGTGGTCTCGTCGAGAGGGCACAGAAGACGGAGCGTCTCCTCGGCCGGGCTATTTTGGTTGCCGTCAAAGACCTCGATGACCTCACCACGGCTGGGTGTCCACCGCCGGTAGACCTGGAAGACAGTGTCCTGATGCTCACACACCAGTCGTCCCGCAAGCACCGGATCGTCGGCCGAGGCAAAACTGTTTCGTTGTTGAAAACCGAAGAACATACCCCGCAGAAATTCCAGCAGGGTGGACTTGCCCGTCTCGTTGGGGCCGAAAAACACGGCCAGTCCAGAGGGCAACTCCCCGCTGGACCAATCACGCCAGATTCCAAACCGCTCGATGTCGATCTGGCGGAGTCTCATTCAGCGCGTCCTCCACCACTACGCGTTGCGGGCTGGTTCTCTTCCAGCAACACCAAACCATAAAAAAGGGCCTCTCGAACGATTTCCGGCCAACCGGTCTGCCACTGATCGGGGCATCCGCGAAACACTGGAGACAGTTCCAATTCGCTCGCTGGCAAGCATTGGGAAAGAAATTCACGAGGATTCGTTGCCTCTAAGGCCAATCCCTGCCTGAGCAATTCTCCGCGAAAGCTCTCCTCTTGCAGCCAGGTTTCCGGCCAGGGATCACTGGGATGCCAGGTCACCTCGATCGGCCAGACGTAAGGAGGGCTTTGACCGTAACGCATCCGCAGCAGTTCGAGGATTTCCCGATCAAATCCCTTCATCCGCCACGGCATGAGCGCATGGGGCGATCCCTCCAGGCGAATTCGCACAAGCCAATCGGCATCCCCCGCTGCCCGGCGGGCCTCGACCTCCTGAATGATTTGGGACACAAGCTGGGGTTCGGTGCTTTCCGCTGCCACGTGGACGGTGAGCGTGTGCCACCGCAAGGCCGCCACGGAGAGGGAACGCAGAAAAACCTTTTTCGGCCCATGCAGCTCGACAACCGTGATGGACGGAATGACTTCGGGATCTGAAAAGCAGACAAAGGCCGGGCCGGGGTCGTGTGCCTTCACGCCTGCCCAATCAAACTCCGTGCGGACTCGGTGTCCCCCCAATGCCCAGTAGTCTGTCTCAATTTCGTCCGCGGGATTGTTCCCGCCTTCACCGATGTCCTGTCCGTAAGCCAGACCAACAGTGAAACCCTCCAGGGACGACGGTTTTTCCGGGAACGTTTTCAGCGGGTCTGCCTGGGATGTGATGACAAGCTGGAGTGGTCCTCCGGGAGTGGTCACCGTGGAAACGCAAGGTTCATCACCCAGAAAGAGGTGGACGTTGGGCGGAAGTGGGAATTCCTCCGGCCAGGGACCACAGCGCTCGAGCTGGCCCCAGAGCCAGATCACAGGAACATTCTGGGAAGCGAGTCCCTGGCAAAACTGGAAAACGGCGAACCAATCCCCGGGAGCCGCGGTTGCCGGATTCAGGACGTCGCCGGCAAAAATCACCGCATGGGCCCCTTCACGACTGGCTATTTCTGCCACCCGAAGTAGAGTCTTTCGGGGGGCCTCGATCAACCGCTCCACCACTCGGGGCGGAAGTTCGGGAACACCTTCAACGGCCTCGCCAAGGCAGAAACCGCTTGCGTGGATGACGGTCAGCGGCGGCACGGTGAAAAATCCTTTAACTCAGCGTCAAATTGTATTAGCTGTGCATATTGCCCAGATTACGCAGCCGCGTATCGCCACTTCCCGAGACGGCGGCAGGCCGAGAATAGCAAATCCCCGCCCCTGACACTATGGGAATTCTGCAGGGGCAGGACTTATATCGTGAAGTTCGATTAGGGGGGATCGTACCCGCCGGGATGCCAGGGATGACAGCGCAGGATCCGACAGACTCCTTTCCACGTCCCGATGAACGCCCCGTACTTTTGCACGGCCTGAATGAAATAGAGCGAACAGCTCGGCTCAAAGCGGCAACATCGGCCAAGCATCGGACTGATCGTCCATCGATAAAGTGAGACGATCGCGATCAGAACACCGGCCAGCACCCAATTGACGCAGAGGTAAACCGCCCTGATCGTCCACCCAATAGGACAAATAATTTTTCCCCACGTTGACATCCGACCGTTGCAAGACAGGAGGCCGCACGCCGCTTGATCGCCAACCTGATCATCTAAAAGCGCGGTCCTCGCTCGATCCAGCCCAGCAAAGAGGGTATCGCCGAAATCAAAGGCAGTTGCGGAACTCAGGCTGCCGGAACGGGAAGCCTCGCCGGTGTCAGGTCCAGATTTGGGCGGCAGTGGGGACGTCGGTTGGTCATTCGGTAAGTTTCTGCTGACCTCCTGCCTTGATGCACCTGCTCGTGAACGCTGGCGGCTGGGCTCCTCTTTTGATCCACTAGTGCGCTTTAATCGCCGGCCAAGCTGTTTCATGAGGGAGGGTATGCGATACCACAGCTCGTGAAAGTCGGGTTCGATCCCTTTTCTGGGAATGACGATGTAGTCGATGCCGGACGGGATATCCGCCTTTCGTTGCCGAAAGACCTCCCGAATGAGCCGCTTCCAGCGATTGCGAAAAACCGGTTTGCCGAGCTTGCGGGATACGGAAATTGCCAGCCGGGGATGGGGCAGATCGTTTTCGCACCCGTAAATGACTAGCTGCTCGTCAGCCACGGAGCACCGGCGGGCAAAGACCCGATCGATTTCTCGCTGTTTACGGATGCGGTATTCCCGACCGAAACTCTGATCCACTGTTGCTCCCTCGCCTGTTTGCCCAAACACCCCGGGGCCAGCGACTGGGCGTTTCTGATGGCAGCCGCCTCACACAGCGCGGCAACATGCAGGTTTTTCCGGTGATCACCGTGACGACTCACCGCCACGTGACCCCGGTACGCACGTTTGAAGTGTACGCATCCTGGAGTCGTTGGAGGCTTTCTTTCATGCTCTCGGGGATATGGGGAGGCGGCACGATGAGAACTTCCACATACAGATCACCAGCCGGCTCTCCGGCCGGTCGAACTCCGTAGCCTGGCACGCGAAGTTTCTTTCCACTTGCCGTTCCTGGCGGAATACGTAAGGAAATCGTGCCGTGAGGTGTGGGCACGTCCACTTTCGCGCCGAACAGGGCCTCGGGAATGGTCACCGGCAGTTTGACGTAAAGGTCTTTGCCTTTCCGCTCAAAATGCGGATGCGGGGCTACGTGGACGGTGAGATACAGATCGCCGGGCTCTCCGCCATAAGGTGCCGGAGCTCCCTGGCCTCTGAGACGGATCCGTTTTCCGTCCTCGATCCCAGCGGGAATTTTCACGCTGAGGGTTTCGCTGCGGCCATCCGGTCGCCTGACGCTGATGGCAACCTCTCCCCCTTCGACTGCGGTCGTGAAAGGAATGGTGACCTCACTTTCGATATCCTGACCGCGAAGTCCGGCTCCGGTGGTTTCGGCCGTTCTCCCTCGCCCGGCCGTTCGGCGGAAATGTTGGAAGAGGTCCTCAAAACCGCCCATGCCCCCTCTACCGCCAGGGAAATCCTGGTACCGCTCTTCAAAGAACCGGCCGAGATCGAAATCGTCGCCGAAGAAGAACGTGAATTCGCCGGGACCGGTCTGCGTGAACCCCCCTCGGCCGGTCCCCGGTCTGGCGCCCGCTCCCGCGCCCGCATACTGGAACGACGCCCCATAGCGATCGTACATCTCGCGCTTTTGAGGGTCGCTGAGGACCTCAAAGGCCTCCTGGACTTCTTGGAATTTCTCCTTGGCGTTTTTGTCATTCGGGTTGAGATCCGGATGATATTTGCGCGCAAGCTGCCGATACGCCTTTCGGATTTCCTCATCCGTGGCGTTCCGCGGAACTCCCAGAATTTTGTAATAGTCGCGTGCCATAGCAGACGGTTTATGTCCTTGCAAACGGAATTGACTTTGCTGACTTCATCGATGCGACAAGCGGGGACTTTTACTCCGACCCTGTGCCGTTGAACGGCAGTTTTCCTTCTGCCTCTTCAGAGGGGATTCGGTCGATACGATTGCGGTGCGCAATTTTTATGAAACCCGGCCAGAGTCCTGTATCAGGCCATCGCATTCCGACCGGTTAGCCACGACCCAGTTCCACTAAATGGCTTCTAATCCAGCATACTCGATGGGTCTTTCGAATGGTATTCTACCCGTGGCCATCCTTCCGCGACCGCGCCGCCCGATGCCGCTTTTAGGGAGGAAAACGCGAAAAGTCCCCGTCAATTTGGCAGCGATACCCACTCCTTTTTCCTTAATGCAACATGCGTACCACTCTTCAGTCGATAAAGAGGATCCCGGCGAAAATCGCCGGCTGATGGGAGGCATAACGCACAAGCGGTTCAAAAATCGGCCCCGCAGCCCGAGAGCTTTGGGCAGGTCGAGCTTTTCAAAGTTCCATCACGGCAGTGACACCTGCTGGCCGTCCTGCACTGCCGAGAGATAGATGAACGTATCGCGATCAATGGTCGTCGCAAGGGGCCGACAGGAACCATCGGCGAACGCAAACTGGACAACACCCGGGTGACGAGAAGAAAACTGCCACCAGCCCCACCGCGTGTCGTTGGCAGCGGTAGGTCCGAGGCCCCAGGCGCTGGCCATGACGCCACACCCAAACCACGAATACGCCCGCTCGGGATCTTCCGTGCCCCCCATGGCCTCCCCAAACAGGAGTGTCTGGCTGGTCCCATCGGTGATTGTGGAAAAGCTCTCCTGGGACCGATTCCAGAAAACTCCTCGAAACGCATCGCTGCTGGCAATCCCTGTGACCCCCATGTACCCCCCGGATCCCAGGTAATTTGTCCGTGCCAGAACATCCCCGGTGTTGTCGGAAAAGCTTGCCGCCGTCAAAGTGACATAGGGCGAAACGTAATGGAAATGGAGGATCACAATGGGACGCGCGATCCTGGTCGCGTGATCGGACGGACAGAGGAACACCCGCGGTTGCACCTGAGCGGCACCCCATGCTTTGGGGCGTTGCCAGAAGGCCTGTCCCTGCCGGCTGGCATCGTAAAGGGAGATCCCGCCGAAATTCGGGACATCAGCGTCACTCTGGTCCTTGAGCGAGCCCTGTTCAAGGTAGGGCAGAAGATAGGCCAGCACACTCGTCCATTGCCCCGGGTAGGGGGGAACCGGGGCCTGCGGCAGCGGCCCCAAATAACCCGGCGGAAACTGCCGGTGAGAATCGTGGAAGTTATGCGCTGCTAGGGCCAGTTGCTTCAGATGGTTGAGGCATTCACTCCGGCGTGCCGCCTCCCGGGCCATCTGCACAGCGGGTAAAAGCAGCGCGATCAGCAATCCGATGATCGCCAGCACGACGAGCAATTCCACAAGCGTGAATGCCCGTCGCCTCGACAGAGACGAGAAATGGATGTTTGTTCCGGATGGAAGAATCACAGGATCACAGATGGCCGCAACAGCGATTGAAGCGGAACGCGTTGAATCCGGTTCTCACCAGCAAAACCCAACTTCGCCCCACACCGCTCTTGAATACCGTACCAACGACCGCACCAAAATCCGTCCCCGGTTTGGCGACCCGTTCATACCACAATCATAGCCATCCCAATGACTTCCGTCAAAAAAGCGGCCAGGCAGCCGTGACCCCATCTCATTCTGCCATTGCAATAAATGCGGAGCTTGGTAATGCCCAGGCGTCCTTTGACTGCAATCCCCGACCGATCAGGGGAAGTTATTCTTATTTCCCGGAATTTGCTATACTACTGGCTGGAATGCAAGAGTGTGAGAAATCTTCAGGTTGTGCGGAGCGTGTCAGTGAATGCTTCCTTGATCCTCGTTTTCAGCCGACCGCGAGCCGCCCAGGCAATTCCCGCCTTCCGGAAGCTGGTGGATAGTATCGTGTCCGCTATCTCTGGTGTACCCGCGGTCATTATTCCCCATCTTTACGACCTCGTCCCTCGAGGTCCGGTACTCCAGCGGTTGGAAAAGCTCTCCGGCGATATGATCCTCCTGGCTCCGCTATTTCCGCGGGCAGCTCAACTGGTCCTCCGCGCGAATGGATTGAACTATCGGCTGATGCAGGGAAAGGGAGATTCCGCCTCCGACACCACTTTTGGCACCCATCGGCTCTGGGCGTTTGACTACCGTGAGTATCTTTCCACGGAGGTTCTTAAACAGACCGTGATGGCTCTGGTATCGGAAATCATGGGGCAGGAAGAAGCAAGTCTTCCTTCCCTGGCGGAGAAACCGGAAGACCTCATTTGGGAAATTGACGAACCGATTCAGCCGCGCTGGTATCCTGTTATCGACGAAGACCGCTGCACCCTTTGTTACGAATGTCTCAATTTCTGCCTGTTTGGGGTGTATGACGTTCGGGAAGATGGCCGCGTGTTCACCGCCCAGCCGGACGCCTGTCGGCCAGGCTGTCCCGCCTGCGCGCGTGTTTGCCCGAGCAACGCCATCATATTTCCGCTCTATCCCGATCCAGCCATCGCCGGGGCCGGGCGTGAGCATCAGGATGGCTCCCTTGTTCCACCAGACCAACTGTTCTCGAGAGATCGTCTTTCTCGCGAAGAAGCCGAAAAGTGGCGGGCACGATTTGCTGGCACGGCCGCGTCGACGCCTCCCCAGCCGGCTACAGGCGGCCCTGCCGATACGGCCCGCGGGGACGGAACCCCCCGGAAAGAGGAGGCCGATCGCGATAGTCCAAGCCTCGATCGAGAAGCCAGAATTCCCGGTCCACCGGACATAAGCGACGAGGAAATCGACCGCTGGCTGGAAGAAGCCGAAGGTGAGACGGGACAGGATCGCACAGATTGAAATCAAGCAGGGTCATTGGTCTCGAGGCTGAACCGGGGCGATCGGTTTGGGTGGAACGGGGCGATTGGCAGGGGTGGAACCCGACCCTCCAACCCCTTCCATGGAGGGACCCGCTTGTCGGGTCCGCTTGTCAACGTTAGACCGCCCAGTGGATTTCATCGGGCACGACAAGCGTGCCCCTCCGATTTTCCGAGGGACGTGCTTGTCACGTCCGCATATCAACGTTGGATGGCCGATTTCGCTTCATCCGACGCAAGAACAGTCGCTGGTAGTGGCGATTCACGAATGGCCCTTACCAAAGCTTTAGGCCGCGGCACCTGATAGGTTTTTTCCAAAGTGGGGAGCCGGCGGAACGCCAAAAGCTTGACACGGGCATCTCAGCAGTGTAAAAAGATTTCGGCGTGAGTAGGCTAATGGGCATGTCCTTTTTGGAGGTTTAATGCTATGCTGCGAAAACGTGACTTGAAAGGATTTACGCTTGTCGAACTATTGGTGGTCATCGCCATCATCGGTATCTTGATCGCTCTTTTGCTACCAGCCGTTCAGGCAGCGCGTGAAGCTGCTCGTCGGAGTCAATGCACTAACAATCTCAAACAGATTGGCCTTGGCCTGCATAACTATCACGATTCACTCAAAACGTTGCCACCTGGCTCCTTCAATCTGCGCGAGCAATGGTACTCAAACGGCACGAATTGGCGAACACTCATTCTCCCCTACATCGAGCAGAAGGCGGTGTATGACCAGTTGGCATTTCGCAGTGACTTTCCCTACACGTTCATGGCCGGTGGTGCGGCAGGAACAACCAATTATCTCCAGGGCTGTCGAGTCCTGAGTAAACTTCTGATTCCCGTATACCGCTGCCCATCGACGGACATCCCTGTCTTTGACATCCAGGACGATCCTGTTGTTAATAACAATCCTGGCCAGACGATGATGATCAATTATGCGGGAATCCAGGGAGCAGCGCGTCCGGTACCCGGCCCAGACCCCAACGCCGGCACCAAAGATTGTGGACACGGGTGGTCGTGTAACAACGGAATGATGCCTGCAAACGAGTGTTATGACTTGGCTTATTGTCGCGACGGGACGTCCAACACACTCCTGGTTGGGGAACAATCCGGGCGCGTCGGTGGGAAGAATCGGACTTCTAACTATTACGGGGGTTGGTACGGAAGTCGCCACCCCAGAACCATTGACGATCCCGCTGGGTGCGGTGATTTGTGGCAAACGGGAACAACCTGCGTGCGTTTTGGGCCCAATTCTCAGATCGTGCAGGTTGGAGCAACAGAGCACAAGTACCGCAATAACACGGTCCTCAATTCGATGCATCCTGGCGGCATTAATGTGCTGTTTACCGACGGGAGTGTCCGCTTCATCAGCGATACCATCGACTTGACGGACCTCAAGCGATTGGCATGTCGGTACGATGGCGAAACCACCACTGGATCGTACTGACCCAAAACCGACTTGCCATTGAAAACGGTGAGTGCCTCGGATTCGCTTCGGGGGTGCGCGATCTAGCGTTAACGGGGGGTGACCCGTCGCGGACGTGTCGGCTCACCGAACGCTTTCAAATCTCTGCGACGGTCTTAGTGCGCCCGCTCTCACTTGCGACAGTTACTCGGACAGGGCTGAGCTCAAACTTTTGCGACAAAGCATTTGGCCAATATGCATAACGCACAGGAGGCTTCAACGATGAAGGCAGCCGGGTGGTTGAATTTACCCCTTTACACCCTGTTGATTTTGGTGGTACTCGCTTCGGTAGTCTCGGGTTGCTCGGGTCGGAAAAGCAAGCCCAAAGGAACGGTGCAGGGCAAGGTTATCTTCAACGGTCAGCCATACACCGAGGCTTCCGTAGTTTTTCTCAATCAAGCGACTGGTCAGGGGGGGTCGGCCAACATCGAAAGCGACGGTTCTTTCCGTCTTCCTGAACCAATCGAAGTAGGTACTTACATCGTGTATTTAGCTCCCAAAATGGAGAACGATCCCACGGCCGAACCGAAACCTGTTTCAATTGACAAATCAATACCTGAGAAATACTGGAGTGAATCGACCAGCGATATCCGCGTTGAGGTTCAAAAAGGTTCAAACGAGTTCACAATCGAACTCAAGCCGTGAAATCCCAACGGTAGTGTGCCCGCACAAGCCTTCTCTGCTATGCTCACAGGGAGTTGAAGTGTCGGGCCTTCCCGCCGGGTAATCATGGTTACGCAGGGAAAATCGCCCTATAAGGTGGCGGTCCCGCAACTTAAGCGCCTTTCCTGACTGTCGGCAATCCGATTCTTGCCTCTTTGGCATCACATCGGCTATTCACTTTCGCGCTCTCCTGAAAGCTTTCCAAAAATTTTCTGCCGCGGCGCCAAGATTTCGCCTCTCGTCTCGAATACTCCTATAGGAAAGCACCTCGCCCAAGCCAGGCCATCAGCCTCTGAGGGAAATTTCCCATCCGCTCGACCTGGGTGAGTGCGAGAAGATAAGTTGTTTTGGCAGTGCCGAGAGGAGGGTCAAGCCATGTTGAAGAAATTTCTCATCGCCGGTGGACTGCTCGTGTTGGTCGGGACGCTCCTGCTGGGGCGGGACCTGGTGAGTTACGTTCGGACCTCCGCCCGCTCGGTCCAGGAGGCCGTGGTCGACGCGGTCCCCACCGAATTTCAGATCCGCCGGGCCCGCGATATGATCGAAGACCTGCTTCCCCAAATTCGCCAGAATATGCACCTGATCGCTCGCGAAGAAGTGGAAATCGAACGGTTGGAGCGGCAAATCGCGCAGGCCCGGGAGGCCCTTGAGCAGGAAAAGGCCGTCATCCTGCGGATGAAAAACGATCTGGCCAGCGGGAAACCGAAGCTCGTGTACTGCGGTCGCGAGTATTCTGCCGAGCAGGTCAGGCAGGATTTGGCCAATCGTTTTGAGCGGTACAAGACGAACGAAGCAACGCTTGCCAATTTGGAGCAGATCCGCGATGTCCGATTGAAAAGTCTTCAGGCTGCCCGGGATAAAATGGAAAACATGCTGGCTGCGAAGCGGCAGCTCGAAGTGGAAGTGGAAAACCTGCAGGCCCGTCTGCAAATGGTGCAAGCCGCCCAGGCGACCAGCGCCTATCAGTTTGACGACAGCAAACTCGGTCGCATCAAGGAACTCATCACCGACCTGCGGACTCGCCTCGACGTGGCAGAGCGATTGGTGCAATCGCAGGGCATCTACCAGGGAGAAATCCCGGTGGAAAACCCCAACCAAAAGGATATCGTGGAGGAGGTGACCGAATACTTCGGCAACTCGGGCGAGTCTCAGGAATCTCCGGCCGTCGCGAAAGCTCATTAACCCCCAAAGCGATGATGTGGCCGTAAAAGGAGGCCTGCCCATGGTTCGGCCAGCAAGAGACGTTTTTCACTGGAAACTATTTTCCAGAACTACCATGGGTCCACTGGGTATCGCTAAGAAATTTTTCCTCTGGGTGGACGAGGTGGGGGGATTTCTCGTCTGCCCACAGCCGACGGTGACGTTGGGCCATCTCGATTCCCGCGAGGCGGATGTGCCCATTTCCGGCGATCTTGAGAGTCGTCATCTGACGCTCATGAGAGAAGATGATCTCTACGTCCTGGAAGCCCATGGCCCGGTGTGCCTCAACGGCCGACCGGTTCAGCGAACGATTCTCCCGGAACGGTGTGTGCTTGAGCTGGGGAACTGCGTCCGATTGCAATTTCTTCGGCCCCATCCGTTGAGCGCGTCGGCACGCCTTGAGTTTGCCAGTGGACACCGGACCGTCCCCAGTACCGACGGCATCCTCCTCATGGCCAGAAACATCATTCTAGGCCCGCAAGACACATCCCATGTGGTGTGCCCTACTTGGAAAGAGTCAGTAACGCTGTACTGGGCCGGTGACGCCCTGCGATGTCGTGGATCGGGATTGCTCACGGTAGACGGCAAGGCGGTCCGCGGGGAAGCGATGCTCTCGCTCACTTCGCATGTTGAGGGGGCCCATTGGCGTTTTCATCTCGAGCCGGCATAACGCCGCTGGATTGGGCGAAAAATCATACGCCTGAGAGAACACAATGCTTTGGACAAGGCTCTGCTGCAAGCGAGGTTGGCGACGGGGCCGTCCACCCGGTGCTACAATGATAAGAGTCCCAGGTCCTCGGGCTTTGTACGAAAGTGAGCACTGCCATGCCCGTGGTCAATCGTAATCCACCGGATCCTCGCGATCCCCTTCAGGCGACCCAGGCTGCCGCTCCTGGCGGGGAGCCGATCGCTGAGGAATCCCGATTCTTGTACGCAAGCGGTGATCGTCCGCTGCCGGGCTTCACGATCAAGCGGGGTATTGGCCGGGGTGGTTTCGGCGAAGTTTACTACGCAGTCAGCGACGCCGGAAAGGAGGTCGCCCTCAAGCTCCTTTGTCGCCATCTCGATGTCGAGCTCCGTGGGATCCAGCACTGTCTCAACCTGAAGCACCCAAATCTGCTCATGATTTATGACGTGCAACGGGATCCGCGCGGCGACACGTGGGTCATCATGGAATATGTGCGGGGAAGTTCTCTGGAACAGGCCCTGGACCATCACCCGCAGGGACTGCCGCCCAACGAGGCTCTCGTGTGGTTTCACGGGATGGCCGCCGGAGTGGGCTATCTCCACAGCCACGGAATCGTCCATCGGGATCTCAAACCAGGCAACCTCTTTCTGGAAGAAGGGGTCGTCAAGGTCGGGGACTATGGTCTGGCGAAGTACATTTCCTGCAGTCAGCGGAGCGGGCAAACGCAGAGCGTCGGCACCGTGCACTACATGGCGCCGGAGGTCGGCCGGGGACGATACGGTAAGGAAATCGACATCTACGCCATGGGGATCATCCTCTATGAAATGCTCACCGGCCGAGTTCCTTTTGATGGCGAAAGTGCGGGCGAAATCCTCATCAAACATTTGACCGAAGCCCCCGATCTTACGCGTGTCCCGCAGCCGTTTCGCCGCACCGTTGCCCGGGCTTTGGAGAAAGATCCCGACCATCGCTATCACAGCGTCGCGGAGATGCTCGCCGATCTGCCACCGCCCCCAAGCGCCGGCACCTATGTGGGACCGATCACAACGGGACAGCGGAACGGACGTCCCAGCTCTCCGGAAAAATCCTGGGACGATGCAATCGCCTTCACCTCCGGCTCACCGAACGGGGCCATACCTCCCGCCCCATTAGCGACGGCAGCCAAGCAGGAACACGAAAAGGAAAACTCTGCAAATGCTCCCGCGGTGACCAGCGGAACGTGTGGCTGGGGCAGGAAACTGGTTGAGCGTCTGTCCACACCTGTGGCGCTGGCCGGAATCGGGATTTCGGCAGCCGTGCTGCTGTTTGGCGCCTTTTCCGCACCTCACGCCGCTCTCGCAGGTTTGCTGGGGATGGTCGGCTTACTCCTGGGCATCCTGTTCCTCCAGGCCTTCAGCCACCGCCTGACTCGTAGCAAATCGTCACAAGATGTGACCAGGGCAGAACTTGTTCGTCCTGCGGGCAGGTATCCCGTGGCGCAGCCGGTGGCGGAACCGGCTGGCCATGAGCCAGTCCTGGTCGCCACGCCTGTGCCGCCCCCCACCCGGGAGGAAGCCTTTCGCATGGAGTGGCGGCAGAAGCCGCTTCGGGCACATGTGGCGGAACTGCTGGGCTCGATGCTGGCCGCGGTCCTGGTGGCGGGGGTGGTCGCGCTGGTGGGGTACCTGGTTCTCAGCTTTCGGGGGAATCTTCCCTCTTTACTGCAAGCCGCCTGGCTCTATTTCATGACGACGTTCGGCACCTGGATTGTCCTCATCCTGGCGAAACTGTGGCAGGGGCGGGAAGGGGATGTCATCACGCGACGCTTTGTGATGATGATTGCCGGATTCCTACTCGGAGCGGTGGGCTTCTTCCTGGCGCAATATTTGAAGGTGGATCTGCCGTTCGATCCTCGTTGGCCGAACATCCCCGACTGGCAGCTACCCGCGGCTTTCTACCGCGACGGTCAACCGATGCTGCCGGCGATGGTGGCCGGTTTTGGCACTCTCTTTCTGTTCGTCCGCTGGTGGCGACTCGCTGACCCGCTGCGTCCCAGGCGCTTTGGATTCTGGGGGGTTTTCGGGCCCGGGGTGGCAGCATTCCTGGCCAGCACGCTGTGGGTGTTCCCGGCCCAGTGGTTGGTGATTCCGGCCATGGGCATGGGCATCACACTGCAACTTGCCGCCCGGTGGTTCGTGAGAAGTCGTTTCGCTGGCGTGCCATCACCCCATCGAACCGGGAGATGAACCCGTGATGGCTTACTTCTTTTTCATCGTCGCGATAGTTTTGACAGGACCGACTGCAGGACTGACCGTCCTGGCGGCGGAGAATCAGAGCCATTCCACCAAGGCAACTGACGATCGGGGCGGTTCCGAACCCGCCGTCGCCGGCTCCCATAGTACTTTTGAAAAGGCGGGTTCTGATTTTGCGCGGGATATGTCTGCCACAACGGATGCTGCACCGCCGCGAGCTTCACGCTCCCGCCCTGCCTGGGTGGACCAAGGGGCCGAGCGTGTGGGCAGCGAATATCGTCTTCCCGTGGCGATTGGCCCCTATGCATCCCCCCTGGAATGCGAAGCCCGCCTTCCGGCCGCGGTGGAGGCTGCCATCGACGACTATGTGGAACTCATCCTCGGACCGGAGGCACGGGGACGCGTCAAATTTCCCTGGTCATTTGTGGTGACAAATCTCCTCCGCGAGAGGTACATGGAGTCGCGTCTTTTCCAGCTCACCTCCACACAGCAGCGTGAAATGCATACGCTCCATGTGTTGCTCACGTTTGACCACAATGCGAACCAGTACCTCAGGCAAATTTGGCGATTCACCCAGGGCACCATGAATCTGGTTCGCTTCGGCACTTTTTTTGGAATCGCCGTGTGGACACTCGCCGTTGTCTGGGGCTATCTGCGGCTGGACCTCACCTTTGGCGGCCGTTACCGCTTGCCGCTGGGAGCGGCGGCCGGCCTCCTGCTCGTTTTGCCGTGGATTATCCTGGCGATTCTTCCGCTTCGCTGACGGCGTCGTTTTTCGTTCTCCCCGGTGGCACCTCAGCGGGCGTTCAGCCATTTTTCGATGCCGCCTTTTGCTCGGGCTTCCCCCGAATGGTGTCGTCGTCCTTGTAGAACGTCTTCAGCCGTGTTAGCTCGGCCTTGAGTTCGCGCACCACATCCGCGTACTGCGGATCGCCGTAGACATTGTGGAGTTCGTGCGGATCCTTTTGGAGATCGTACAGTTCCCATTCGTCGATCTCGTAGAAGTAGATGAGCTTGTACCGCTCCGTCCGCACACCGTAGTGTTTATGGACCATGTGGGGACCGGGATACTCATAGTAACGGTAATAGATCGACGTTCGCCAGTCTGGCGGGTCTTTGCCTTCGAGAAGTGGCTTTAGGCTGCGCCCCTGCATATCTTCCGGAATGGGAACCCCCGCCACATCGAGGAATGTCTCGGGGAAGTCCAGGTTGAGGACCATCTTTTCGCAAACGCTTCCCGGCGGAGTATGCCCGGGCCAGCGGACCAGAAGCGGCGTCCGCAGCGATTCTTCGTACATGAACCGCTTGTCAAACCAGCCGTGTTCGCCGAGGTAGAAACCCTGGTCGGACGTATAAATGACGATCGTATTCTCCGCAAGACCTGATTGATCGAGGTAATCCAGCACCCTGCCCACGTTGCGGTCCACCCCCGCCACACAACGGAGGTAGTCTTTCAAATACCGCTGATATTTCCAACGGACGAGGTCTTCACCTTGCAGATTCGCCTGCTTGAAGGCCTCATTTTCCGCTTCATACGCCTTGTAGAAGCGTTCCGCCTGTTCCGGCGTGAATTTTTCCATTTGCGGCACAAGTTTCAGGTCGTGCGGGGTCAAATGCCGGGCGATGGTCATCTCCTGTTCATGCGCCGCCCGACCTCGCGTGGCGTAGTCGTCAAAGAGGGTTGGTGGCTCGGGGATTGTGACATCTTTGTAGAGGTCCAGTTCCTGTGGACCGGGGCACCAGTTCCGGTGCGGCGCCTTGTGATGATACATGAGGAAGAAGGGCCGGTTGGGATCTCGTTTGTTTTTCAAAAAGTCCAGGACCAGGTCAGTGATAATGTCCGTGGTGTAGCCTTCATGAACCACCCGGCCCTGCGGAGTCTTCATCGGCGGGTTGTAGTACGGTCCCTGTCCGAACAGGATCTCCCAGTGATCAAAACCGGTCGGATCGCTGCCCAGGTGCCATTTGCCGATGACCGCCGTCTGGTAGCCGGCCTTCTGGAGCAGCTTGGCCACTGTCTGCTGCGTCCCGTCGAAAAGACCGTCATTCGTGGGATATCCATTGAGATGGCTGTATTTGCCGGTGAGAATCACTGCTCGGGAAGGTCCACAGATGGAGTTCGTCACAAAACAGTTCCGAAACAGCATTCCCTCTTTCGCAAGCCGATCCAGATTCGGCGTCTGATTGATGCCATAGCCGTAGCAACTCAACGCCTGGTAGGCATGGTCATCTGCCATGATAAAGAGAATGTTGGGACGCTGCGTCTTTGCCTTTTGGGCGGATTCCTCTGCGAGTACCGACCTGGAAAGCCAGCCCAGCGTCGCACTGACGATCCCAATGGCACAGAGAATACGAGGCACGCGCATAACGACCTCCCCACAACATGTCTCTAAAACCAAACACCACCAAACCATCCGCGGTCACAGCCAAACCACTTTGCGATTAGTGTGACCAGGTGTGCTCCAATTGTCAACAAAGCACGGCGCGTTGTTATGAACCCGTCGCTCCACCCACGGCCAACTCTAGCCCGTGTGGGCAATTCATGAATTGCCCGTACTGAAATGAAGTTCGTCCGTGCGAGGCGTTTTGGCGGGGCGATTCGTGAATCGCCCCTACCGGGAACTGACCGGTTGCTCGCGATTGGCGTGCTGGCTATGTCTTGGCGGTGGACTGCCCGATGGCCAGACTACAGAATATGCTCGCGATTCCAGCACGGCCATTTCCACGCCCCGAGATCGGCTCTGGAAGCTTCTCACCAACAGGCGGGAGGTCAACCGCTTTCCCGCTCCCGCCATCCCACGAAGTGTGGTACCATTAATGCTTTGCAAAGAAGTCAAAAATTTCTGGGAAGACTCTGCCCCCCGGCTGGGCCGTTCGGGTATGTCAAACAGCACCGGGCAAGACTCGCAAGCGTCACGCTCACAGATGGGGATGGAGGATGGTGCCCGTGGCTTGCCTGGACAAATCGATGTCCCGATTGGGGCGAGTGACCAGGAGCCGGCGGCAGCTACGAACGTGAAGGCAAAGGAGTTGGAGAATTTCCATGGCGATTGATAAATTCGCAATGTGTCCCGGCGGGATGGGGAAGAAAGTCAAGTTCTGCGCGGGTAACTGTTTGCCGCAATTGGAACGCCTGGAGAAATTGATCACGGCGGATCAGAGCCGGGCGGCACGCCAGCAGGTGACCACCTGGCTGGAACGCGATCCCAATCGGGCATGCCTGTGGGCGTACAAGTGCCTGCTGGATCGGGCAGCAGGCTGTGTGGAGGACCACGCAAAATCGGCGGCGGAGTTTGTCCGTCTGTTCCCTGACAGCCCCATTGCCCTGGCTGAACTGGCCATCGCTCAAATCCTGGAAAACCGTTTTCAAGAGGCCAGCGAAAGCCTTGCACGCTGTGTGGAGCAGTGCGAGGCGCAGGGATACTTTTATTACCGAGTCGTGGCGGCCATGACCACCGTGGCGGAGTGGCTTGCCGAGCAGGGACACATCCCCGCGGCCATTGCGTATCTCTGGATCGCTTCTCATCGTTACGATCCACAGAATCACACCGAGACAGATGAAATCCTGCAGCAGTTGTACCACCGCAAGGATGTGCCCCTCGAACTGCGTCAAATGCCCACGACGGGCCTGTTCAAGGACGAGCTTCGGGACCTCGATTCTCGCGTTTACCAACACGTGGTGCGGTTTCGCTTCGCCCTCGCAGAACAGGAGGTCCAGCGTTACCTGGAAACCAATCCTGAAGAACCGCAGGCCTGGTTCTGTCTGGGAAACCTCCGGCTCTGGCAGATCAATTATCCGGGCGCAGCCGAAGCCTACTTGCGGTGCGCGCAACTGGATCAAACAGGGCCCCTGGGGATGGTGGCTCTGTTACGTGCGACCATACTCAAAAAGAACGGCTTCGGCGATACAGAGAATCTCTATTTGCTCCGGTATGAAGTTTCGGATCCCGAGCGGACGAAAGAAGCCCTTTTCTCCGATCCGCATCTGGACCACGTTCCCCCCGAATCTCCCTCACAAACAAATGACAGGGGGCTCACGGAGCCACAATTCTTGTTGTTGCGGTATCCCCGTTCCGATGGTTTTGAACAGCTTCTGAGAGATCTGGACGAACCGCGACCCCCGCTCGTTTCTTACGTCTTATATTCGCGAAGCCGTGACGATGAACCAGCACAAATCGTACTGACCGGTGTTTCGGAATCTGATCGTTCCTGGGTCGAAACACGCGCTCGGCAGTGGTGCGGCGACGAGGAACTCAAAGTTCTTGAAGAATCGGTTTTCACCACTGACTCGCGAATTCTCAGGATGCTCCGCGACGTCTCTTCTGTCAGTTCACGCTTTCTAGACGGGAAGTGGACGGACGTGGAATCCCGACTTGTGGAGAGCATCCCCAAATGGCGATGGCCGGTTCTTGAACCGCTGACCCTGGAAGAAGCGGCGCGCGACCCACAGAAGAAACAATGGGCGCGAATACTGCTGGCCCATATTCTGCAAGAGATTCCTGACCGACACATAGCCCGAGTCCTCCACGAGGTGTGGCAGAAGCTCCATCTGGACTTTGACCAGGAGGAACTGACGAGGTTCATCGACAAAACGGCGGACCCGCTGCTCATTCATTTCATCGACCCTGCGCGGCTTTCTGACGAGCAACTGTCGGCAGTGTGCAAGCTTCTATTTCTGTACCAGCAGGTCCCGCTTTTGGAGCGGTTCCGCCCTGAAGTTCTGCAACGCCGAGATCGCCTGGATCCCGAGCTCGTCTATTTCGTTTATGAAGTACACGCGGCGGTCTTCGTCCGCACCAGACAGCAGGAATGGCTCACCATCCATCCTGAACTTGAGGAGATGATCACGTATTGCGAGCAGCACAATCTATCGCACGGTCGACTGCACGAGCTGGACCTTGTAGGGTTGGTCGGCATTCTCGCCTCGAAGAGCACTTCGACGGAGATCAAAAAGCAAGCCCTTCCATTTTTCGAAAAACTCCTCGAACACCTGGTCCGTCACCATGTCAACGATCCCGAGATCGGACCAATGGTGAGAGACTACTGGCACAAACTGACGCAAATGGCACTAGCGTTTAAAGCCTCCTTAACAGGAGGACGGAGCCTCGATGAACTTACACAGCCGCAAATCTGGACGCCAGACGCGGAACCTGGACCGGAATCCCGCCTAGCCCAACCGGAACCCAAGAAAATTTGGGTGCCGGGGATGGACTAAAATTGATTGGGCAAGCATCAATTTCCTGCGGGAACGGCTTGAGAAACAGTTTGATGAAGGAGGAGCGTTGCCCGGCATGGTGTACTGTCGCGGTGTGCGAGGCGCAACAACTGCCGATGCCAATACTCCCGAAGCCATCCTAGAAGCAACCCGACAGTTGCTGGCCCTGATGATCCGTCAAAACGGGATCAAACCGGAAGACATCGCCAGCGCGATTTTCACCACCACACCTGATTTGAATGCGGAGTTTCCTGCCCTGGCTGCCCGTCAGTTGGGATGGATGAACGTGGCCATGCTCTGTGGCCACGAGCTGGATGTCCCCGGGGCCCTGCCGCGGTGTATCCGGGTCCTCATTCACTGGAACACCACAAAAAAAGCCGAGGAAATCGTCCATGTGTACATCAAGGGGGCCGAGAAACTTCGGCCGGACCTGTCCTACCTCCCCCCTGTAGACTGGGAGGAACTCGAACGATGGATTCAGGCCCATCTGAATCGGGAAGCAAAACCGAGCGGTCGGGCAGACCCGGCTTCCAGCTCCGTGACCGGGAAACTGTCCCTGGCGGTTGGGGAGCACCCCGATGGTGCATCCCCGCAGGCAAGTTCCTCACCTTCCGAGCCGCGCGGGAAGTGAGACGGCACTCCGTCATAGACCTCTCCCATGGTTCAGGAATGTTCGCCCGATCGCGGCCCTAGGGTCACCGCCCCCTGGCCCTGGTGATCTTTCACCATCACAGGGCAGGATTTCACCCGGCCTGCCTTTGAGCCATAATGGGCTGTAAAAGCGAACCCGCCGGGGCAGTCTGGAGTATAGCAAACAAGAGAGTTGCGTTGATCAAGTTATTAGAAAACCCGTGAATCTTCACATATAAACGTGACCACCATGGCGGAAACGGCATATCCCCTTCCTCAAGCACTGTTACGTCTTTTGAAAGAGGACCCCCGATACAAACTCGACGCTTATCTCTTTGTCTTTCAGGCCCTGGACTATGCCCGCAAATTGGGCATGGGCCGCGAAGCTCCCAGTGAGCCTCTTCCTGAAGACGTCCGTCAGGAGGCCCAACGACTCGGGCTGGAAGCTTCACCGGAAGAAGAGGAGGAGGCGCGACATGTCTCCGGACAGGAACTCTGCGAGGCTGCCCGCCTCTACGCCACGGAGCAATACGGCTATCTGGCCAAAACAGTCCTTAACAGCTGGGGCATCTACTCCACCAGCGATTTCGGGGAGATTGTGTACAACCTCATCCGCGTTGGACTCATGCGAAAGACGCGAGAGGACCGACGCGAGGATTTCGATAACGTTTACGATTTTGAGGAAGTATTCTGCCGTAATTATCAGTTTGCCCGACCTAACAGAACACGTCCCGTTGAATGAACCCCTCAGCAAAAGCACCACGCAAGGCGACCGGATCTCAGCCTCCCGTACAAACACCGGGCAAAGCCGAGCGGGGAACACAAGGCGATCCCGCCGGGCGGAAGCCAACTCTCTGGGAGCGGGTTCGCCTTGCCCTGATGAGCGTCGTTCTTTTTCTCTGGATCGCAGCGCTCGTCGCGCTCGCCATCCTCACGTCGTAGAGAATCGCGGTGACTTCAGGAGCCGAGCTTTTGCACCACGTAGGGGTGGGGGCGTTTGCGGACCACCGTTGCAGAGATGATTTTGTCTGGTTCCGGGGGATTTGGTGCCTGCGGATCGCGCGGCTGAAGCTTTTCCACCACATCCATCCCGGAAATGACACGGCCAAAAACCGTGTGCTTGCCATTGAGATGGCTCGTCGGCATATAGGTGATGAAAAACTGTGAGCCGTTGGTGTTTGGTCCCGCATTGGCCATACTCAGGCTCCCACGAAAGTGCAGTCGTGCATTGGGTGCGTTGCACTCATCGGCAATCTTATAACCGGGGCCGCCGGTCCCATCGCCCTTGGGGCAACCAGCCTGGGCCATAAACCCAGGGATGACGCGATGGAATGTCAATCCATTGTAGAACCCCTGCTCCACCAGGGTGATGAAGTTCGCCACGGTGTTGGGGGCTTCATTCTCGAATAGTTCCAGAAGGATGTCGCCTTTGGTGGTCTTCAGTAGAACTCGGGGAAGGTCGTCGGCCTTAGCCTCGGCCTGCCGCTTCTGCTCCTCGATCGGCTTCTGCTTGGCGTAGAAATCAGCGGCCTCCCGCAGAGCAGTGACCTGATCGTCCTTGATGCCCAACTCTTCGATCTTCTTGAAATAGTTCGTCGCCTTTTCGAAATCCTCCAAGGCAAACGCCGCTTTCCCGGCCGCCAGGTAGGCTACGGGTGATTTAACGTTGTTCTTTAGGAGCTTTTCCGAAAGGGCCAGAGCCTCCTGAAATTTACCAGAATCCCCATCGTCCAGTGCCACTTCCAGCAGAAGATCCACCAGGTCTCCCTCGGTTTGCGGATTTTCATCATACGCGGCTTCCGCCGCCGCAATCAGCCCTGGCAGCTTCTTTTGCGCTTCGTCCACCAGTTTTTCGTACTGCTGGCGGAGCTGGGACATTTCTGCCGGGTTTGCGTTGGGATACTTCATGCGGATTTCCCGAATTTGAGTCAACAGAGCCACCCATTCCGCGAGAGCCTTACGGAACGCCTCGGCCTTGGGGCCGGAGGGAATGGTCGCAGCGGAAGGTGGAGAAGCGGGTTCGGCCAGCGCTGTGAGGGCCTTCAGTCGATAGCCGACCGCAATAACCCCCGCGGCCAGCAAAATCGCAACGACAACAAATCCCAGACGTTTCATGAACTCATTCCTTTCTCTTAACACTGGACGGCAAGAAACTTACAGATCTGCCGTCAACGTATCACAGGTTGCCTCCTTTGAACAGGCCACCCATCTGAATAGATCACCCGTCTGGTTGTGTGGCACGAAAAATGGAAAGCTCCTAACCTGCCGAGTGATGAGCGACCTCGGCCTTTGCGGAGGCAAAGTCTCCATTTTCCGGAAAAAAGGAGCGCAGTTCGCCCTTTGCACTGGCGTCCTCAAACAAGAAAGCTGACGATACCTTCCCAATGGGAGGATCGACTGGACCGGTGACGTGGGCCGCTCACGGGGTGGGAGGACCGATGCCTGTTTTGAAGCGGGCATTAGCTTCGGCCCGAACAGCGGCACCCGCCGCCTCGCGGGCAGCATGTCGAGCTAGGATCCCCGCTCGCGCATCCACGGCGAAATCGGCTGCCCGACCTCGTTTGATCGCCCGATCGAACTCGCGAAACACCTCGACCACTTCGGCTCTAATCGCCTTTTCCAGCTCTTCTATTTTTCCCAGTTCATCGGCTACGAGGGCTGCGTATTGTCGCACCCGGGCTTGCTCCTCCGCCTCGGTGATCGCCGCCACCAGTCTCACCGTGGGTTTTTCTCCGTTCCAGGTCACATAACAACTCTCCACCACGGTGTTGGCCCTCCACGTTTCTACGTATCGAGGCCAGTACGGTGGATCGGAATCAAAAACACACACCAGGCCCTGCCGGCGACCGCGGACAAATTCCACGAGAAAGCTCGGTTGACCTTGGTCGTCGAGCACGACAAACGGTCCTTCCCGGGAACCCTGCCGGTAGTTTGCGATGACGTAGGGGTTTCCTTGGTGGAACAGCACGAGTGGGCCTTCCAGCAGTCCCTGGTAGAATCCCGCCGCAAATTGCATCCGGTCATTGTCGTCGTAACATACGTAAAACCCGATTCGGGTCTTCACCTGCAGGTTGATTTTGAAATCCCCTTTGCGGTACACGATGACAGCGGCCTTCAGAATGATCTCCTGCCAGTTGCCCGGAGGCCGAATCTTTCCCGCCTGGAACACAGCTCCGGAAGGGAGCACCACATCCGGACACGAGTAGATCTCGAACGGGTAACCGGGAAGACTGATCAGGTCCGCATTCCCTCCTGGTTGCATGGGCGCAAATCCCGGTGGTAGTCCCGGTTGTGCAGGCGCGACACCAACCGGTCCGGCGAGTGCAGGTTGGGGTGCCTTCTGCCTGGGCAGCGGAAGCATAACCACTTGCGGCCTCATCATGCGGGTTTTTATTTCGGGCGATGCCAGCGCAAAATTGAGATTCTGGGCCAACCGCGCGTTGAATCCAGCCGTGTTCATGCCCACCACGCGTCCTTGCTCATCGACGAGCGGACCACCACTGTTGCCCGGTGAAATCGGTGCTGTCGTTTGGATCCAATTCGCGGCCTTCTTCTGCACGGGTTCATCAAAGCTACCGTCCGCCACCACCTGGCGAATTTCTTCCGTAGTCCGCACCGCACTCACGATCCCCTCGCTCAAACTCCCCTCAAGTCCCCGCGGGGCACCGTAGGCGAACACCCGTTCGCCGACTTCCGGCAGATCTTCCCGGAGTTCCAGCGCGTCAGGCAAGCCGACCCCCTGAATGTCCAGAATGGCGAGATCATATTCGGGCAAAAGTTGGCCCATGGTCACGGGAATTTCCTGGCCCGTTGAAAGTTTCACGCGTATGTTCCAGTTATCCAGAACGACGTGGGCGTTTGTGACGACGTACTTTTTCCCCAGCGGCGTTTGCACGAAAAATCCACTTCCCAAACCGGATTCTCCCTCCACGACCACCGTCGCCGCCTGGACCTTCTTCAACCACGGGAGCTTGCCAGCCTGGGCCGGAACCACCTGTTCACCGCCGTCCGGCTTCACTGGAAAAGCATCACCGACACCTCGCTGCCCGGGTTGGCCAAAGGGATTTTGCTGAGCAGGCTCCGGCCCCCGCGGACCGACATTCTGCGGCATGGGAATTCGGTCGGGGACTCCTTGATCTTCTGCTGCCTGTCGAGGCCCCACAGGCCCCTGGGGAGCAGGGCGATCCAGCTTTTCTTTCGCAGGTTGTGCTGCCCCCTGACGTGGAAGCCGCGCACGCTGGGCGACTTCGCCTCGCTCCTTGCGGGGACTGAGCGCCATCCAAATGATCAGCCCCACTGCGCACAGGAGAGCCGTCCCCAGGCCGATCAAAATCGCCAGCGATTCCTGTGACAGCCGGTTCTTCTTTCTGAGGGATCGGTAGGATGGTGCTCCCTGCGGCCAGTAAATCTGGCCATTTGCTGGAAACGCCCCACCGCCACTCCCGGCCAACATCGGCCCAAATTTTTCTCGCAAGGCCGCATCATAAGCCTGCTTGCGAACCGGATCGATGAGGGTTAATCGGGCCTGAACGATTTGGTTGATAAGTTGTTCGGCATAGCTTGCGTGGGGCCCGGTCGTTTTCGTCCTCAAAAACGCCAACCGTTGATCCACAGCAGCCTCAATGACCTGCGGATCGCTTTCAAACGGCCGGAGTCCCAGCAACCGGTAATAGCTAATGGGACGTTCGTGAGGCGGAATTCCCAGCCATACGTGATAGGGATCGAAGCTACCTTGCGGCGATGTCATCCGCACACCCCCTTTCCGAGAATGCCTTCCCACTCCGAAGTATCCCGGCACACCCGACGATACTACCACTTCAAGCCCTGTCTCTCAAGCCTGGCAAGTCCATTCTTCTATCCAGCCTGGACGGAACATGTCCAACCTGTGCGAAATTCTTAGTATTGGAGGCAGCGCCGGCCGGTTTGTGCCTGCTGACACGTTCCGGCGTTGGGAGCCTTTCAGTTTTGAAAAGGACGCAGAGGTCAAGACGGCGTTATTGCTTGTTGATGCGGAGGGCTAACACTACAGTGCAAGGTTAAGGCTACTCGCAGCGGATTAGACCTTTGACGTTGACGCCAATTTCTTGTGGGTTGCGAGGTGTTCGTTGGCAGTGGCTTTTGCGCGCCGCGGCTTTGCGTTACTGGATGCATTGCTTCCGCCCGGCGGTCTTCTCGCAGCTTTTGGGCAGCAGATCGGACAACTAGCCGTCCACATACACTGCAAGGCACGCCCGGGTATCCTGGGCAAAGCAAATTATCGATTTGTTTCAATTACTGCCGAAAGTGCGGCCGCAACCAGCAAGTCTGATCCGCATCCATGAGCAGGCCTCCTTGAGAGCGTCAATGGACCATAGTTTCCCACATTCGCCGATTTACGCAAGATCGTTCTTGCGCTGTAGTATTAGTGGCAACCGGTTATCCGTCCGCCAATTGGCAAAACATGCAGGTGGGCCACCTCCGCCAGCGTTACCTCTGGGGTTCAGCGGTGGATCAGATTTTGACCGAGGAAAATGTTGACAATGGGGCTGACGAAACCGTACAGTGGACCTTGACGGACCACCTGAACACGGTTCGGGACATTGCCAAGTATAATTCGGGCAGCGACATGACGACCGTGGTCAACCACCTCATCTATGATGCTTTTGGTCGGGTCACGTCGGAGAGTAATCCCGCGGTGGACTCCTTGTTCCTCTTCACCGCCCGACCGTTCGATAGTGACACCCAACTGCAAAACAACCTCAACCGCTGGTACGATGCCCGTGTCGGCCGCTGGCTGAGCGAGGACCCGATCGGCTTCGCCGGCGGCGATGGGAATTTGTATCGGTATATCCAGAATTCGCCCAGTGGTGCCGTTGATCCTGACGGATTGCGGGGAACGGTAGCACCCCCGCTTCCCGTCCGTCCGGGTCCGTCGCCTGTTCGGCCGGGCGTACCGCCAAGGCCAGCTTTGCCTCGTCCTAGGCCTATCGCCCCGGGGATGCCTGAGATCAACTGGCCTCCTAGCTATCCTCCCGTAAGCTCGGAAGAGATTCCCCCCAGTTACACCCCCCTGCCTCCTGGGTGGGAGGAAGGCCCTGGCCCGTCCCTAGTGCCCGCGCCCGGAACGCAGGAATGGGAGGCGTACGCGAAGAGGTGCTGGGAGATATACAAGCGGAGAATGGAATGCAGGATACTCCATGATGACTTTTATAAACCGCTGCAAGACCTGGGAGGAAACTATCGTAATGAAAGGGAATGTGCCAAGGTCGCACGCAAGTGCAGCGCTATCTACTGGGAGGTGCAGGGACGGAAAGCCTACCTCGACAAAGGCTGCGACTACGTGCTACCCGGCAGTATCAAAAAAGGATCGGAAAAGCAGGAAGCAAACCATCGCATAGAATTGGAGAATAAGCAACAAGCTTTGAAGAACTGTTGGAACCACTACCGCCAGCTCGGTTGTGGCGAGCCTCCCGAGCCAACACCCTACCGTGAGCTGTTAGGCAGGGACCCGTTTGCTCCGCTACGTTTACCTTGGAAATGGTGGTAATCTGCTCTTTATAGGCACAGTGCGCGGTCAATCAGTTAGGGTCGTAAGGTTAATGGGGGCAGATCGATGTTCGCGTCTCCCCTCAACACGGTTCCGCGGAGCCCTGAATATGAGTAGAGCAGAGCCGTATCCCGATCGAGACTGGTTCGCGGTGAACACCGGACGGGTAGATGCCGATTACCTGGCGTTCCTGGCCGAGAGGGTGCCAAAGGATTTAGTGAAGCAGTTGTACGAAGATGCCCTGCCCGATATCTATTTGGATCGAAGGCCGCCAGAGACTTTAGTGGAACCTCTTTCCTCCGGTGTCTTTCCGCAAGATGAGAAGGAACGCTGGGAGATTGAAAACCTTCTTCGGTATGTGACCTGGAATTATGACACTAGTGAGCGCTGGGGCGAGTACGAAGATCCGTTCAAAATAGTCTACTCCATGTCGCTCTATTTGCATTGCTATATTCTGGGCTACAAGGACCCGCCCCCGAACCCATATTTGACTGCGTTGCGGCTATTGGTGACTGCGGCTGGGAAGCTAGATTTTCAGACACGGCTTCAGGTGTGCCGGTTTTTGGGTTCGCGCATCACCATGCTTCCGCCAGACCCGAACGACTGCGTGGGCGCGGTGTCCGGGCTGGTATGGGCGATTGCAGTCCTTCTGGGCAGTCTGGTTGAAAACGTGGCTGCTTTCGGAGAGGTGATTGCGAACGAAGAGAACATTAAAGAGAAGTGGCACAAAGGGGAGGAATACATGGACCCGGAGAGGGTCAAAAAGATAGAGCAGTTGCTTCGGGAGATGTACGGAGCCCAGGGTAGGGTGCTTCGTGCTGCCGACCAGTTGGTTAGCGCGTTGGGCGGCCCAGATAACCCCGAGACACGAAACGATGATACAGGCTCGTGACCGCGTCGTTGCTCGCCGTGTGCATGTCCATTCTGGGTAGTCCTTGGCACGCCGCGAACAGCGGGAGACCAACTCGGGCAACATGCAGCTGGGCCACCTGCGGCAGCGTTACCTCTGGGGCCCGGCGGTGGATCAGATTTTCGCTGAGGAAAATGTTGACAACAGGGCTGACGAAACCGTACAGTGGACCTTGACGGACCACCTGAACACGGTCCGGGACATCGCCAAGTACGATTCGGGCAGCGACATGACCATCGTGGTCAACCATCTGATCTACGACGCCTTTGGCAGAGATACCGGGGAGAGTAATTTTTCTTGAATACGCGGTTTCGTGATCTTCGTCGGGTGGCCCTTTATTCGTGCTGGCACGTCTCGCGTCGTGCGGTCACGGATATTTACTCAGTTTTACAGCGAAGACGCCATTTAAAACGGCTTCTGAAGACATTTTCGCCCCGGTTTCGGGGTTACGTGGCCGGGCGCCAGGCAAACCGAAAGCTCACGTCGTCGGCTCCCTCCAAAGTCTTTCCACCTTCGTCTTTTTGATTGGGGCCCACCGAGTAGATGACGCAGTGGTCACTCCCCGTCACCACATGGAACGGCGTTCCGCTGTAAGGGTCCAGGACCACGTCTTTGGGTAAATTGAGTTTGTTCGGATCGAGCAGATGTTGACCGGATTCTGCTATTTCCTGGGCGGGAGTGTGGAGGATCGCCAAAGCGACAAGGCACTCACGGCGACGCGTCTCGACGGCGAAGGCCTCGTTGACGCAGCGACGCACGGTGGGAATGACCATCTTAACCGCATCGGCCTCGGCAGGCAGACCGCTGGCCTCAAGTGCAGAGGTGACCGCAGAATAACTCGCCTGCTCAACGTCTCTCACAAGCCGCTCGAATAAATCCAGATAACCGAGGTAAACCTGGTTCCAGCGAAACCGCGTCCACAGAGAATTGCGACCCGGATATCGAGCCAGAAGGCTCAAGCCCAAGGCCCGATCGACCACCAAGGCCCTGGCGCACGCTTCAAGGGGGCGCGTGTCCAAAAGGGACTGGCGGAGAACGGCCATTTCTTCGACCTCGTTGGGGTGGCCCAGGATGACCTCGCAGAGGTCGATCGCGTCGGCGTCGGCCCGCAGGGCGGAATTGCAGGGCATGCTCCCCGGATACGTACCGATCCACTGGCCCAGTTTCTGTAAATACTGTGCAGCCCGAAGAACCTCGCGAGTGTTTCCTAATTCCCCATTGAACAGCCCCCAGTAGCGGAGCATCCGCGCAACAACATCCGCGTCCTGAACAACACGGACGGACCACCTGAGGTGCTCTTCCGGGGTCGGTTCACCCGCCGGAGGAACCGGTGGAGGCGGATTTTGCAGGAACTGCTCGACGAGCTCGAGAAACGTGCCATGCTTCTGGAAAGCCTCCGCGACACGCTCTCGTCCTGCCTCGGTGAGATGGCCGTTTTCGTCCATGAGGGCGGGCGCGTAGGAGTTTTCCACGATCTTGCGAATCTCATTCGCATAGTTACGACCTCGGCAAACCGCGTGTCCTGGGTTTTTTCGCCGCCAGCGTCCGTGAATCGCCATAGTTCTTCCACCGAGGTTGGTTCGCCCGCCTGCCGCAGAGCTAGCAGCTTCGATTCGATCCGTTTGTCGCCCAACGCGATGAGCCAGACGTAACCCCCGGCGGCAATCAGCAAAAAGGCGATGATGAGGCCCACCACAAGGGCCGCACGCGTTGCACGTTGCATCGTTTCCCAATCCTTCTGATTGCGGATTCCAAACAAAGGAACAGACACGCGAACAGCTAACAGTATATTTTTGAACTGCCAAATGCAACGCCGGGGATCCCGCCCACAGGAGATTGGCCGTCAAACATCAGTGCGGAGTCTGCTTCTTGCCCAATTCGTCCAATCCGTAGCGACGGATCTTGCGTTCCAGGGTGGAACGCTCGATGCCGAGGATCTGGGCCGTTCGGCTTTTGTTCCAATTGGTGTGTCGCAGGGTAGCGAGAATGTGCGCCCGTTCGAGCTCCTCCAGTGAACAGGGGCGATAACCGCGTTCCTGAATGAGGGCCTCGGCCGTGTCACCGGTGGTCGGCAAGGTGGAAAGCAGCAGGTCATCCACATCGATATAATCCCCGCGACAGAGGACCACCGCTCGCTCGATGACGTTTTTAAGCTCCCTCACATTCCCTGGCCAGCGATACGAGGTGAGCCGTTCCATGGCCTGAGTGGTGAAGCCTTTAATCTTGCGGCCGGTCTCTTCGCGGAACTTGTTGAGGAAGTAATAAGCCAGTTCAGGGATATCTTCGATCCGTTTCCTCAGCGGTGGCACAACGATTTCCAAGACCCGCAGCCGGAAGAACAAGTCTCTGCGAAACCGTCCCGCAGCCACTTCCTGCTCCAGGTCGCGGTTCGTGGCGGCAATGACCCGGACGTCTACCTTGATGGGCTTGCTTCCGCCCACCCTTTCAAACGGATGCCCCTCCAACACTCGCAGAAACTTGGCCTGGATGCTGGGGCTCATCTCGCCGATTTCGTCGAGCATGAGCGTTCCCTGGTGGGCCAGCTCGAACTTCCCAATTTTGCGTTCATAGGCGCCTGTGAAGGCCCCTTTCTCGTGTCCAAAGAGCTCGCTGGCCAGAAGTTCCTCAGACAGGGCAGCGCAGTTGATGCAGACGAACGGTCCACTGCGTCGCGGGCTGGAATAGTGGACGGCCCGGGCCACGAGTTCCTTTCCCACCCCACTTTCCCCCCGGATAAGAACCGTAGCTTTACTGGCCGCCGCGCGAGCGATTTCCTCGTTGATTTTCCTGATCGCTTCACTTCGCCCGATCAACTCGCTGTGGACACCCAGCCGCTCGCGAAGCTGCACGTTCTCCGTCTTGACCTGAGTGAGATTCTCCGCCAATTCCTCCTGCCGGTTGAGGTTCGCGAGAGCCACGGCGAGGGTGTCCGCCGCTGCCAGCGTGAACTCGAGATCCTCGGGAGAAGGACCACGGCTCGTATCGGTGGAGTAAAGATGGATCACGCCAAGAGCCCGCTTTCCCTGCCGCACCGGGGCACAGATGACGCTCGTGGCGTGGATTTCCCCGCGACTATCCCGGCTGCCGATGGCGCTATCGTCGAGGACGTTACGGGCCAAAACTGCCTCTCCCTCCCGAAGCACCGTGCTTGCCAGGAAATTGGAAACCCTGTGGTAGGGCCATTGCGATGTTGTCTTGGAAGCGACCACGTGGAGGTCGCTGCCCGTGGGATTCCCCACGAAATCGCGAGGGACCAATAACACGGCGCCCCCGTCCACGGCCGTCATTTCAAACAAGGCTTCCAGAGTGAGTTCTGCCATCCGCACGGCGGTGGGCGCCTTGCCCAGCTCGAACGCGAGGCGGCACAACCGCGCGGCAGCTCGGCCGGCTTCTTCGAGGCTCAGTTCCTCGCGATTCTCCGATTCGAGAAGCCGGGTTCGATTCCGCCGATGGGTGATGGTGGTGGGCTCGTATTCGCCGAGAACCTCCTCGTCGCTTTCGGAGGGGGCCTTCTCGGACGCCTGGGGAGTATCGAGAACCGGCTCCCGTCCCGGTATGGTGCCCGTTTCCGGGAAAGCGTCGCTGAGATGTTTGACGAAAACGAGCTGAGACCGCCCGATGCGGATGACATCGCCAGACTGCAAGGGCCAATCCGTCTTGATGAGCTGGTTGCCGACAACCGTGCCGTTCCGACTCTCCAGATCGCGGATGACCCACCGGCCCTCGGACATGAAGACTTCCGCGTGGCTGCGGCTGCAGCGTTCGTCTTTGATGACGATCTGGTTTGTCGGCGCCCGACCGATCGTGATCACCTGGCCCGGGACGAGACGAAACACGTCCGTCCACTTCGAGCCTTCACGGATGACGAGGTAGGCAACGTCCGACAATGGTCAACCCTCGCTCTCGTTGGTGCAGACCGAAAACCGCGTCCGAAAACCGCCTTACATTCTATTTTCATTCTAATGGTTTTCCTCGCGATTCGGAGCGCATTACCAGGAGCGGTTCTGAAGCGGAGAAACGCGTCTTTGCCGGAATGCTGGGGTTCCTGGTGGCAACGCCGCGTTTCCCTGAGACGAACCACGGACCGGGATCCGTCCTTTGCCAGGGGGTGACGGAATAGAGTGTTGGCTCCCGCGGCTTCCCGGCAGATTCGCTAATTCCTGCGACGCTGGTGGAGCCGTGAACTGAGCCACAGCCTGAAAACGGGGAACTTTCAGGCAAAAATTGTCAACCAAAAAGGGGATGCAAAAGAAAGTTGAAAACCCCGCGGCAGCCAATTAGCCTAAAATTGTAGTGGCTCAGTATGGAAGTAATTCCTCAACCAAAGCGTCCTTGGGAACCGGGAAAATCGGCAGAGAGTACCCTGCTGCTCAAATTGCTGTCGAAATTGCTGCTGTCATTGTGACGAAAAGTTTACTTTACCGCGTGGTTTGGGAGATTTTCGTATGATTCGCGTGCGGGGAATCGGTCGTCGGGTGGGCTTGCTTACCGCTTTAGCAGCCTTGCTAGCCGTGGGCACCTGGTTGGGCCAGGCTCAGGCACAAACCAACAATACAGGGGGAGCCGTGCTGGCAACCCGAGCGGTTGGAGGAGTCATTATCGACCAGTCCGGCGTGATTCGCTCGGCGTCACGGCAGGATCTTCAGGAATTGGCCAAAACCTGGCAGCAGTTCCATCGCGATCTCCCTGAGGAGTTGCGGCGGCCGTCGGCCAGCCTGGCGATCTCCCTCAAATCGCTGGACGCTGAGCTCGCCCGTTCCATGCGGGAGGGTACACCCCTTCCGGAAGAGGTTTGCTTCCTCGGCGGCCTGACACGGATCGATTACGTGCTCGTTTATCCCGATAAGCAGGACATCATCATCGTGGGTCCTGCCGAGCCGTGGCGGCTCCACGAAAAAGGCTATCCAGTGGGAACACAGACCGGCAAGCCGATCATGTTACTGGATGACCTAGTAGTGGCCTTGCGGGCGGCATTTCAGCCGCAGCGAACGGTCATCAGCTGCTCCATCGATCCCACGGCCGAGGGCATTCAACGCCTCAACGCCTTCGTTCGCGCACGCCGGGGAAATGTGGATCCGGTGGCATTTGCCCGAGCTCTCGAAGAGACCATTGGCCCGCAGGTTGTCACGCTCACAGGTGTCCCGGAATCCACCCATTTTGCCCGCGTCCTCGTGGCGGCCGACTTCCGCATGAAGCAGATCTCCATGGGTGCGGAGCCCGCGCCGGTGCCGGGGCTGCCGAGCTTTGTTTCGCTGGTGGCCAGTTCCGGCTTCCGGCCGAATAACATGATGCCCCGATGGTGGCTTGCACCGGACTATGAGCCGCTGGCCCGCGACGAAGCAGGTTTAACGTGGAAGTTCCAGAAGGCGGCCGTCAAAACAATGGCCGAGGCAGATCTCTACAACAGCCAGGGTGAACGTGTGAAGACCGAGGAAGCGGCTCCAATTTATCGCAAATGGGCCGAACTGATGACCACGCGGTATGAGGAGCTCTCCAAGGCTGATCCGGTGTTTGGGCAGGTTCGCAACTGCATGGACCTCGCCACCCTGGGTGCTCTCATTGCCCAGGAAAGACTGCTCGAGAAGGCTCAGCTTTCTCTGCCGGCCCTTCTGGGTGAAGACGTTGTGGCCACTGCCAAATTGACCCCCGCCCGTCATGTCTCGCCGACCGCGGTCTTCGCCAGGATTCGCGGCGGCACGATGTTCGTGACCGGCGGTGTGCAAATCAATGCCTGGGAAATCGTCTCCAAGCAGGTCAATCGGCCGGAGCTTGCTGCCGCGAGAGCGAGTCTGCCCGTGCCCAGCGGGAGTTGGTTCGCGAATTGAGGGCAACCAGTTCGGCGATATTTGAAGGCGAATACACCTCCAGAAGGCGTGGTCCTAGTGCAGGCCACGCCTTTTAATTTTTGTCGAGAAAAAGCGACATTTTGCTTTTCAACTTACGCTGGGTTTGGACGCCGGCATACGGCGATCCAGCCGTTCGCGCGCATCCAGCCGAAAAACCATGGGAAAGGCAACGGCTCACGCCTCCCCACAGCGAGGGGAATGAGCTCCTCGATAACCAGTCCCGCACTCCGCAAATCTTGAACAAATTCACGGCGAGTAAAAGCGTGAACGAAAACGTTGGGGATGCCATGATACTCAAAAAATTTATCGCCAAACTCGGTGCGGCGGAGAATACGGGCTTCCACCCAGTGGGGAATCAACCAGTCGCGACCGCCGGGTGTCAGGGCATGAAACCACACATTGTGAACATGGACGATGAATTTTCCGCCCGGTGTCAGAATCCGCGCCACGTGCCGCAGCACCTGGCGGCGTGCCTGCCGCCCTCTCACCATGCCCAGCGTGCTGAAGAGACAGAGACAGTAATCGGCGATCGAGTCTTTGAGACACCCCAGCTCCACTATATTTGCGTGAATTGCCCAAACATTGCATCCTTCCTGTTTTGCTTTCTCGCGGAGGCGGACCAGCATTGGTCGGGATAGGTCGACTCCGATTCCGACAAATCCCCGCTTGACGAGAGGGATGACCGCCCGGCCGGTGCCACATCCCAGGTCCACCACCACGCCTGGCCGGCGGCAATGCCGTGCAATGACCTGCTGGTCAAAAACGGTGAGGTCGTTTCCCGAGATGGTGTCGTCATACTCTTCAGCGATATGGGGGGCCTGCGCGTATTCCCATACGCCCTTGGGAACCCCGGCAGGTAATTGCCAACTGGGAGGCGAATTCATGACATGAGTTACTGTGGACACGTCGCGCTCCCGTTGTGTCGTCCCCCCTTTTCCTCTGCCGTCGGAAAGAAACCCGAACCTCGCCGAGACCTTCGGCAGGGGTGAAAGTCAGTTCGGAGGGACCTGCCTGTCAGGTCCGCATTGTGACGTTGGACAATCCAAATCATGGACCGATCTTTCTCCACGCGGTTCAATTCCCGTAAAAACGTAAGGGCAATTCATGAGTTGTCCCTACCGCACGCCATGCCCTTAAGCTCCGATAAATCCTTCCAAAAAGTGGGAATGGGCCAGGCGTCCGGTGGTTGTTAAGCTGGCGTTCCTATAATATAATCAAGCGTTTTAAGGGCTCCGAGGGACAATGGGTTGAGTTTACTGCCAAGTGGCGTTTCGTGTCAGGAAAGGAGAAAGCTGTGGCTGTCCGAGTTGGAATCAATGGGTTTGGCCGCATTGGTCGTCTGGTCGTCCGCCGCATGATGCAGAAGCCGGGTGTCTTCCAGGTGGTCGGCGTGAATGACATTACAGACGTGAAGACCCTGGCAATGCTCTTCAAGTACGACAGCGTGCACCGCACTTACCCGGGAACCGTCGAATATGACGATAAGCACATCATCATCGACGGTCAGAAAATCCCCGTGATGGCCGAGAAAGACCCCACGAAACTCCCATGGAAAGACCTCGGCGCCGATATCGTCGTGGAGAGCACGGGGGTCTTCACCAGCCGCGGCGGGGATGGAAAACCGGGCTACGCTTCCCACCTGGAAGCGGGCGCCAAGAAGGTTGTTCTCAGTGCTCCGGCCAAGGACAATCCCGACCTCACCTGTGTGTTGGGCGTTAACGATGATCAGCTCAAGCCCGAACACACGTGCATCTCCAACGCGAGCTGCACGACCAACTGCCTGGCACCGGTTGCCAAAGTCCTCCATGAGAAATTCGGCATTGTGCGGGGGCTGATGACGACCGTCCACGCCTACACCAATGACCAGCGGGTGCTCGATTTGCCCCACAAGGACCTCTATCGGGCGCGGGCGGCTGCCCTGAACATCATTCCCACTTCCACCGGTGCGGCCAAGGCAGTGGGATTGGTTATTCCTGAGCTCAAAGGCAAGCTCACGGGGATCGCCATGCGTGTTCCGGTCCCAACGGGCAGTGTTGTGGACCTTGTCGCCGAACTGAAGCGGCCCGTCGAGGCTGCCGAGGTCAATGCGGCGATCAGGGAGGCCGCTGAGGGTAAGCTCAAGGGGATTCTCCAGTACACCGAAGACCCCATTGTGTCCAGCGACATCATCGGCAACCCACACAGCTCCATCTTCGTCGGCCCGTGGACGCAGGTGATGGAAGGGTCGATGGTGAAGGTTGTCGCCTGGTACGACAACGAGTGGGGTTACAGCTGCCGGACTGCGGACCTCGTGGAACGCCTCGGCCAGATGCTCTGAGTCTTGATCAGTTCTAGCGGCCCTGGCTTCTGCCAGAACGGTCCAGGCTGAGTTGAGATTCTATCGTTGAATCACGTGGAGGACGGATCATTCGGTGGTCCGTCCTTATTTTATTGCTGACCCATCCCCGCTTTTTGTTATGGACCTGTGAGAATCCAACGGTCTGGCGTAGGGGCGATTCATGAATTGCCCGTGCCGTTAAACTGGAATTGAACTGAACGGACGAAAATCGGTTCGTGAATTGGATTCTCCAAGGTCCCAATGTGGCCCCAACAGGCAAGTCTTCGAGCTGACTTTCACGGCCGCAAAAGTCTCGGGAAGGTGCGGAGTCTTTACTGGGTGCGGAGGAAAAGCGGGGATGACTTGGGTTTTTGTGATTGGCAAAAACTTGAAAAACTTTGTCAGTTTGGGCGACCTGGAGGCGAACCTTGCCCCGCAGTCCCAAGTGCGGCTATGGGGGACCTGTCGGGACGACCTGGCTTATCTTCTTCCAATGAGTCTTCGAACTCGTTTTATCGCTCGGCGGCGGAGAGGCTGGGCCAACGCTCGGCACTGTGAATGAGGCGGAGTTGATTGGTCGCTACGAACACGTTCTCGTGCTGGAGCTTCACCGTGAAACCGAGTTCGGTTCCCATCTGCTCCAGATCCGCCTGGAGAAGCCGAATATCCCATTTGGTGGGGATCTCGATCTGGCCAATCAAAACGAACTCGTCGCCGGAGCGATCGCCGTAAAGATCGACTATGTTGATGTCTTTGCTTGCCAAGTACTGGCTGAACCGCCGGACAATTCCCGGCTGGTCCTGACCGAACGCCGTGATCACGAAACGATCGCAGGGGACCTTTTCGGAATAGTTTTCCACAGGAGCGGCCCGCCGGGCGAGGACCTGGAGGTTCCAGGCACCACCGGCTTTCCGAACGTGTTCAGCGAGCGCATCTGGATCGATGGGGCGGGGCAGACTGATGATCATGATCAGGGTGAAATAGCCGCCCAGGACTGTTTGGCTGCACGCGTCGATATTGGCTCCCAGCTCCTCCACCGCGGCGCTCACGGTGGCCACAATGCCGGGATGATCGTCGGACATTACATCAAGCACGTAGGCGTGTTCATATCGGCTGATCATAGACGTGATTTTTCCCTCCCGTCATTCTGCTTGTGGGCAACACCCCTTTCCAACGGGCATCTGAACGGAAGACACTCACCCGAATTCTCCGAGGTGCCAGCGGTGAGACACGGCACGATGTGACGAGGAGTCGTCACGACCAAGGCTGGCCTCGTTTTGAACTTACCTATCCCCAACGGGATCGCGGCAAAATGGCATCAGCGTTTATTGTAATCAGGGGATCGCTGCTGAAGGTAGATAACGGTTGGGGCCTTGGAGGGGCAGAGGGGCATGGTTATTAGCCCAGCAAATGCGAAATGGGCCATCCCCCATTGAGAAATGGCCGGGGCAAACAGGTCGCTCCGACAGACGGAAGAGCATTTCTGTCGGGCCCGCCTGGGGCCTGTCTCGCTAACCTCGACCTGAACATCGACATCGAAATCCCCATTCTCACGATTGTCCTGGGTTGCCTGCTCTTGCTGGTGCAGATTCTTGAGCTGCCGCTTCCGGAAGTTCTCAGGCCAGAGGAGAAGAATCAATCGGAGTAACCTTCAGACTCTCTGGTTTTAATAGTGGGAAAACCCCACCACCGAATTGGCCATGGCGCTGTTGCTGGAATGGGCATTTCGCATTCAGTCGGCGTATGCCGGCCGAAGTTGAGCGAAGGAATCCGCCAATCGGGTCACCTGGTCTTTGAGATTTTCCGACTGCTGGAGTGCCGCTTGACTGTAGGCCTGATACGTGGTCGGTGGACTCTCGCCATACCGTTTGAGTGTGTTGACCGTCCGCATGAGGGACTCCAGAAGTTTCACGCGGTTCTGGTCCACATGCGGGCTCTGTTTCAATGCATTGAGACGTTGATCCAGGTTCTTGGTGCAGAAAGCGAGAATCTCTCTGGCTTCGCTGGCATCGAGGGCCGATCGGATTTTGCGGGCTTGGTCCTCGGGCATCAGTTCAACCAATTTGACCTTGCCGGCAGCCAACCTTGGGACCCCCCGCATCCGCACAACTTGCTCTTGGGCACGCACTTCATCCGGAACATTTGCAGCGAACTTGAGGAGATACAGGACACCCGCCACGGCCAGGTTCTCAAATATAGCCCGTTCCGCGTGGAGGTCAGCGGCTCGACCAGTAGGCTGCTGCAATTCTTTCTCGGCCTCTTCGATGGCTTTGACAAGAGCATTCCCCGGAATGGAAAACGCCATGCCTCGCCGAATCACTCCGGGCATGATTTTCGCAAAGCTCTGGTCCAGATTGCGAAGGGCCTGCCCCAGCTCGCGCTCGCCCTCCTCCGTGGCCTTCATGGCAATGACACCCACGACCTCACCCTGCCAGTTGAACAGCGGTGCCCCACTGCTTCCAGGATTGACGTTGGCGGTAATCTGGTAGAAATCGTAACCCTTCTTATGGACACGGGCTGCAACCTGACCCGCTACCATGGCATTACGCAAGATCAGTTCCGTGTTTCCCAAAGACGGATTGCTGATGATCGCCACTTTATCTCCCGGTCGCAATTCGGTGACGAACGCAATCGGAATGGGTTTTTGAGGACAATCGACGTAAAGGATCGCCAAATCCCTTGCCGGATCCTCATAGAGTAGCTTCTGGACTCGATAACGTCCCTCCTGTGCCCCGGCGAATGTGATCTCAAGGTCTTCGACAAATGCGCCCTCGATGACATGGGAATTGGTTACGATCAATTTCTCCTTGGCGACGAACCCTGTGCCGGAAGCGAGGGGAAACTCGATCAAACCGACCGAATCTTTCCACTGGGTGACCTCTTCGGGTGGCTGTTCGTCAAAGTGCGTGATCGGCGGACCTGGCAATTCCGACCTTGGACGCACGCCCGCTGTCTCCGGTGGTGACGGTGTCTCTTCCGGTTGGGTCTGAGGTGGCGATGATGGAGGTGGCCCTGCCGACAACCACGGAGGAGACCCGAAGGGGCGAGATGGCCTCCCCATTCCCGGACCACCGGGCCGCGCTCGAGCGAAATCGGGGCGGTATCTCGCGCCAATGGGGCCAGGCAACAGTTCAACACGATCAATGACAAAAACCGTCTCCGCACGGTAAACGCTCAAAGCAATCCTGCGTGGCGGGATGTGAGACCAGAACCGTTGATCCAGGCTCAAACGAGACGCATCACCCTGCCATTGAATGATCAGTTCTTGCGATGCGCGTACGTGGACGTAGTCGGGGGCAGAAGCGAACTCCAGCGTGACCGGTGCATCCCCCTGGAAGATTCGCCCAAAATAAGTCGTTTCGTTATGATCAGCCGTTGCTCCCGACACCAGGGAAAGCCCGCTAACGAGCCGCCCATATCCCTCGAGGACGACCATCGTTTGAGAGTTCCCCACCGGGAGCGTGACATTCAGAGACTCGCGGCCCTGAACACGTCGTGCCACGATAACCAGCCTGAACTCCTGAGGTGGGTCAAAAGGAAAAACCAGCGTTGTCCGTGCTTGACCAGGCGAACGCAAGGACTTGCCTTCTCGTACCCAGTTACCCAACATACAGTGAACTGTTGGATCAACGAGTGCCAGCAAATCTTGTGGTGGCCCATAAACAGGGGCGGGCGAGGACACCTGTTCCATCCGTGGATTTTCTGCCTCTGAAACGGGCGGACCACCAGTTGTCTGTGGCGGCACGTTTGTTTGACCGGAGGAAGCCGGTTGTGGGGCTGCCGTGGAGAGGGCTTGGGGAACCCCACCACCACCGGCCAATTCCGCACTCGGTTCCGCACTCGGTGCTTGCGGAACTTGTTGAGCGCCAACTGGCATTGCCGGGGCTGCCTGTTGCATCTGAGACCTGCTGGCGACGGTATCCCCCTGATCTGCTTGTGCGTTCGCAGCGTCTTGGGCCGACGGGGACGATTCCTGCGAAGATGTCCGAGTCGGTGGCGAGACCCGAAACGAGGAAGGCGACGCCGGACATCCGACCGCGAAAACAAGCAACGCGAGTGCGACAAGGCATTCCCAGCGGCACACTGATGTGCTATTCGCCATGGCACATCCTCCGTTTCGCCAAGACTAGCGGAACGCTACCCGTTTTGGACGGTATTGTACAACCCCGGTATCGGCACGTCATCCAGCACGTGCCCTGCCCCATCCCCACTTTCTGTAAGGACCTGTGAGGGGCCAAAGGCTCAATGTGTTGGAGGGGCAATTCATGAATTGCCCCTACCCCCTCGGAGGGACGTGCTTGTCACGTCCGCCGCTTGACGTTTGATCATCCATCCTCTATCACCGGGCACGACAAGCGTGCCCCTCCGGAAAAAATCTCGGAGGGACCCGCTTGTCGGGTCCGTGTTTTAACGTTGCGTATTCCGTTTTGCACGAGTGGGCACGACAGGCGTGGTCCTCCGAAGCGCCCCTCGGAGGGACCTGCTTGTCAGGTCCGTGTTTTAACGTTGCGTATTCCGTTTTGCACGAGTGGGCACGACAGGCGTGCCCCTCCGAAGCGCCCCTCGGAGGGACCTGCTCGTCAGGCTCATCTGCCCGAAGGGCGAAAACGCCATCCGCGGTATCAGATTATCACAACGCGCGAACGTTTTCGACCGGGGAAACCTCGTGTAAAATAACAAAGGGAGGGAAAACAGGGTTCTGGTTCTGCGTGATTCGATCCGGGTTTCTGGAGAATCAGAGAGTGAACGACTACGACAACGCGATGCCGGCCATCGAAACCACAACGTCTTTGGAGCGGGCACTTCTGGCGGCACGGACAGCCGAGGAACATCGTGGGCAGGACATTGTCATCCTCGACATGCGGGAGCTGACCACGTTTTTTGATTTCTTCGTGATCGTTTCGGGAACCAGTCGCCGTCAGCTCCACGCCATGAGTGAACACATCGACGAAGCCCTCACCCAGCAAGGGGCTCGGCGGCTTGGGATGGAGGGGTTTGGGGAAAGTCGATGGATCCTGCTGGACTACGGAGACGTGGTTGTCCATCTCTTCGACCCGGAAACCCGCCGCTATTACGCCCTCGAAGATCTCTGGTCGCATGCCCGTCAGATCCCCTTCTCCCCCGGGGGTGACGGTTCCGCGAGAATGGCGTCCGTGTGAGGACGCTCTGGCTTCCCGTTCTTCGCCTCAGGCCAGGTAAGACCTGGCATCGGAAAATTGTGTTGATGGAGGCCTCATTTGGTGCCAAAGGAAGCTGCACGATGAACATTCTGGAGGAACTGCGAGTCCGTTTTCGTCCCATTCTCGCTCAGTTGACGTCCGATCCGGAGTCCTACCTCAAGCTGCTCCGCCCTACCCAGGATGAGCGATTAGGTGATTACCAGGCCGACCTGGCGATGCCATTAGCTAAGGCGCTTCGGAGAAAGCCACGGGAGATAGCGGAAGAGATTGTGGCAGCGCTGGATGTGGCCGACATGGCCCACCCACCCGAGATCGCCGGGCCAGGATTTATCAACTTTCGACTCCGTGACGAATACCTGGAAAAGTGTTTGCAGGCCCTTCTCGAGGATCCCCGTCTGGGTGTGCCGCCGGTGGAAAAGGTGGAAACCATCATCATCGACTATTCCGCGCCCAACGTGGCCAAGCCAATGCATGTCGGCCATATCCGCTCCACGGTGATCGGCGATGCGATCTACAGGACGCTGCGTTTCGTCGGTCATCGCGTGATCAGCGATAACCACATCGGCGATTGGGGCACCCAGTTCGGCATGATCATTTACGGTTATCGCCATTTTCTTGACGAAGACGCCTACAAGAAAAACCCCACGGCGGAACTTGCCCGACTGTATCGCTTGGTGCGGCAACTCATTGATTATCAGGAAGCAGTACAAAAAATTGCGGAGCTGGAGGGGCGTTTGCAGGCAAAAGAGCAGGAACTCGCCGGGGTGAGCTCGAATCAGACCTCTGCGGCGGCCACCAAGATGGAAGATAAAAAACGTCGCGAACTCCAGGAGGAAATTGAGGAACTGCGAGAAGAGCTGGAAGAATTGCGCCGCAAACGCGCCGCCGTCGAGGACAATCCCACGCTTTACGAGTGGGCGAAAGCCCATCCCAACATCGAGCAGGACGTCCTTCAGGAAACCGCGAAGCTGCACGCGGGGGACGAAGAAAACCTCCGGTTATGGCGAGAGTTTCTACCCCACAGCCTGGACGAAATGAACCGCATTTACCGGCGATTGGGTATCCGCTTCGATTACACGCTGGGAGAGAGTTTCTATCACGATCGGCTCGGGCCACTGGTGGAAGAACTTGTTCAAAAGGGGCTCGCTCGGGAGAGCGAAGGGGCGATTTGCATCTTCTTCCCCGATATTGACACACCCATGATCATCCGCAAACAGGACGGAGCCTTCCTGTATGCCACGACGGATCTGGCGACCCTCCGCTATCGCATGGAAACCTGGAATCCAGACGCCATCCTCTATGTCGTGGATTTCCGACAGAGCCTCCATTTTCGCCAGCTTTTTGCTGCCGCTCGCATGATGGGATATGACCGGGTTAAGCTCGTTCATGTGAGTTTCGGCACCGTGCTGGGCGAGGATGGACGACCTTTCAAAACCCGTGAAGGCGACGTAGTTGGGCTGGAATCCCTGCTCGACGAAGCAGTCCGCCGAGCTTACCAGATCGTTTGCGCCAATGACGATGCCAAACCCACAGGGCCGGAATTGTCCGAGGAAGAGCGGCGTCGCATCGCGGAAGTCGTCGGGATCGGCGCCCTGAAGTACGCGGACCTCTCCCAAAACCGCACCAGTGACTACGTGTTCAGCTACGACAAGATGCTGGCCATGACCGGAAACACGGGAACTTACATGCAGTACGCCTATGCCCGGATTCAAAACATCTTCGCGAAAGGCGGGGTAGATGTGACCACGCTTCGCAAACTGGACGGCCCCATCCACCTGAAACACCCTGCCGAGCGAGCCCTAGGGCGCGAGATTCTCCGTTTTCCCGAAGCCATCCAATTGGTGCTCGAGGATTACCGTCCCAATCAGTTGACGGGCTATCTTTTCTCGCTGGCTAACCGCTTTTCCACCTTTTACGAGTCCTGTCCCGTCCTTCAGGCCGCAGACAGTGAAGAACGGCAAAGCCGGTTGCTTCTCTGTGACCTTACGGCACGGGTCATCCGCCAAGGGCTGGAACTTCTGGGAATCGAGGTGGTTAACCGTATGTAGCTGTCGGGTTATTCCTCGCCCGGGATTATTTTAGACGGCAGTTTGGCGTGGAGGCTGGTGCGCGGTTCGGGCAGGAAGATACTCATGGCTCCGGCCAGGGAAATCACCACAATGGCGGCATGGAGCAGTCTTTCGAATCCCCACAGTTCGATGATCCAGCCCCAGAGGGGAGATGCCAGAAGGGGAAGCGTGATGGCCACCTGAAGTCCTGCCGTAGCCACTGCATGCTCCTGGGCTGGGACCAACTCCAGCGCGTAATTGACGGCCAGACGCGGCGTAAGAGTAGTGAATGCCAGAGTGAGAAACGTGAACCAGATTCCGCTTTCCACCCAGTTTCGGGGAAGGTGGAGCATCGCCAGGCACCAGGCCGGTGTCATGGCCGAACAAAACACGAGGAGGGCGAACGTCAGGCGATTTCCGAATCGATCGGCCAGCCAGCCCACAAGGATGCTGAACACGCCGACGCTCGCGCTCTGGGCGATGACCCAGAGGTATTGCTGGTCGGCGGAAATGTGGAGGCGCTCTCGGGCGAATGCCTGGTAGTGCGGGACCAGCGCGAGAGAAAAGCTGTACACCATACCGACAAGCCAGAGACCTCTCAATCCGGGCCGAGTCCGAAATGACCTGATGAACGGTTCCCAAAAGCTGACGGTGGTCACCTCGTGCCCGGTTTCGTTCCTGACTGGTTCACGTAAAAGCAGGCACAGAACTCCCGAAAAAATGAACAGGCAGGCGCTGGCCGCGAAAATGATATCGTAATGGGGAAAATTTCCCGACAACCAGGACCGCAGTAATAAGAATCCCACGAGGACTGCTGGAATCGTTCCCCAGAACGTGGAATAGCTCATCAGTCGGCCGCGGTAATCCGGGCGGATGAGTTTTCCCTGGACAGTATTGAACGCGACCTGGTACAGGCCGTAGATGCCGGAAAAAAGAAAATAAACCGCAAGGAATGTCACGGCGGCGTTGCGGCGACCGATCTCCCCATGTCCCAAGGCCAGAACGGCCATCAGTCCGAGCGGAATAGCGAGCAACGCGGAAAAGATAACGAGTGTGAACCGCTTGGTGGGAACGTGGTCCATCAACCTGGCAAGGAAGATGGGGAAGACGCCCTGGCCCGCGCGATTGAGAATCGGCAAGAATCCCCGGTAAACGCCCGCCCCGGGACCGACGAGAAAATCCAGAAATCCGGGAAGGACGACGCTCTCGGTTTTGAATGTCCACCCCACGCGAAAAATGATTTGATGAAAAATGAGTAACCAGAGATTTGCCCTGTGCGAAGCAGGATCGGGCGCGCACTGGGTGCGGGGGCGAGAATCCCTTTCCTGACAACCCTTTCTGCTCGCATCCAAAGGGGGAATGTCCTGCATGAGTGCGATAGCCCACCGCGAAAGCCGGGCAACGTTCACAATCTGACTGTACGCCCTTTGATTTTACGCCAAAGTGTTCAGCGGCAGGAAATCGAAGCACATACTCGCAAATTTTTACGGGGTTGACAGCTTTTCGGAGGATTTCCGAAAGTGAGGGCTCATATTGTCTGCTATTGCTTTTGGAGCAACAATTCCAGATAGCTTCTCCGTTCAATTGTTCGTAGGCCCAGTTTTGCTGCCAGGCGGGTAAGGGCTTCCCGGGCAACCGCCATTTTCTCGTGTTCGCACACGATCTCCAGTTCCACGAACGCTCCCAGATCCACCACTTCGTCGAGGGAAATCTCAACGGTCCATCCTTCCCAACCCAGGCGGAATCTTTTCCGCCGCTTGGCGACCTGGCGAACCGGCTGAAATCCCAGGCGTTCCAGCAGGGTTTTCCATCTTTCCCATGCTTCGCGACCATCCGTCAGGGGCAGCTCGATTTCGTCTCGCGTTTTGGACACCGTGTCGATTTTGGGGCCTTTGTACGTTATCCAGTTGCGATCACCAATTCGACGGATTCGAAGGGCTTCGTCCGTTTGTGAAAAATCACGTGCCGGATGGGCGAAGTACAGATCCACTTCTTCCCGGATTCCCTCCGGGACGGCGCCAAGTCCGGCGAGTTGTTTTTCCACGGTGGGAAGATCGACCTCTCTGAACTTGAATTCCACTTCAAGCGTTGAACTCATATCGGTCAGCCATATTCTCCAGGGCTTATCAGGCCGAAATGACCGCGGTTAATCCTACGACCGGTGTGCCAGGACCGGCGCGGGCAAGTGTTCAGTCCCTGATAGGTGAGGTAGGATCAAGAAAAAGCCAGTTGATTTGGCACAAAAACTGAATGCATGATACCAGAACCAGAACAGGGCCGAAAGTTATAGTGATGATCGCAGAGGCGGCAGTGCGTGCGGAGCGGGCTTCGGCGGCCCAGGCACACTGACCGATGCACCGCCTCTGCCATAGCCTCGCACGGGTGACCTCGGAAAAGGCCACAATGAACGCCGCAAGTAAACCGGTCGGCATCGATCTGGGAACCTGGAAGATCTGCGCGGCCTCCCTGGACGCCACCGGCCACTCGGAGATGGTTCGCGATGAGAGGGGCGATACGTTCTTGCCCAACGCCGTTCGCTTCACAGAGACGGACATCATCGTGGGCAGGGAAGCCAGGAGCGTCATGTTTCTCTATCGTGACGAGGTGGCCTACTGGATGAAGCGGGAGCTGGGGACGGCCCTCTACAGCCGACCGATCCGTGGCCAGAAACTCCCGCCCGAGGTAGTCCAGGCCTGCGTGTTGCGACGATTTCGGGAAGTACTGCAACGGCAGATACCGGGAGAGTCACGGTGCGTTTTCGCGGTGCCAGGGCACTTTGATCAGTGGCGTCAGCGCGCGGTGATCGACGCGGGTGAGATCGCAGGCTTGAATGGATTGGGGGTCGTGCCAGACCACGTCGCTGCCGTTTTGGCGTTCCTGGAGGCGACGGGCGAAAGTATCGAGCGAGCCGGTTCCCGTCAGCGTATGTTCTTTGTTTTCGACCTTGGAGGTGGGGCCTGCCAGATGGCCACTCTCGTTCTCCACGAAGGAGTGTGCCGGACTCTTTCTTATGAAGTGAATCCGCAGCTTTCCGGATACGATTTTGACCTACGATTGGGGGAACTGGTTGCGGAACGGATGCTCGCCGACGGGTTTTCTGATCCCCGGGGCAATCCCGTTTTGTGGAACAAGCTCTATGCGGCAGTGGTGGAAGCCAAGCATAATCTGAGTGCCCGGGAACGGACGTACCTGGAGGTGGAACTCGAGGCCACCCGTTTTGAAATGGTCATCAGCCGCCAGGAATTCGAGAGCCAGTGCGCTGATCTGACTGCTTCTCTGCAGCGCAAGCTCACCCGTCATCTGCAGCGAGTGTCATCCGAACCGGGTCGGTCGATGGTGCCGGTTGTGACGGGTGGGGGGGGCCGCATGCCGGTGATTCAGCGAGTTTTAGGTGACGTCTTCGGGCGGAGTATCCACTTCACAGTCAACCCGGAAGAAGCAGTCGCCCGGGGAGCCGCCCTCTATGGCGCCCTGCGTTTGGAAATCCCGTGCTCTCTGTCCAAGCCTTCCGCCCGTGCGAGGTCTCCAAAAGAAAAGTTTGCTCAGTTGAATATCGAGAGCGTTCTCCCCTTCACGCTCTTTCTGGTCCCCGATTGGGATCCGGAAGCGGAAAAAATCGTCATCGCAGGCGAGGGCACGGCTCTTCCGGCTCAAACCGTACATCAGCTCGTCATTCCCCATCCGGTGAGCGATGCGCTCAGTCTCTCCCTGTGGAGAGAGGTTGCTTCTCGCGGCGAAAAGATGGGCGAGTTACTGATCAAAGGGCCTCCGCAACCGACAAGTCCTTTGACTATTCAGCTCGAAGTGACCTGTAAGGAAACCGGGGAGTTGGCGTGGACCGCCCGACGGCCTGGCACGACGGAAAAATTGGAGGTCGTGTTTATTCCGGCGTCAGGTTTGGAGCGGGAAACCGTCACCCAGTGGCGGGAAACACTTGGCTCGGCGAAGTCGTGGGCTCATGTTTCCGACGGGTTGGCCAGGACGCGAACTTCGGCGGATCGGCAGCCGGAGGAAAGCGCATCAGGCTCAGGTCTTACAGGCCAGGCGGAAGCCAGCGCTTCGGCAGCCGATTCACGCCCGATGGCGACGCCGCCATCCCGACCACGTCACCCGCGATTGGCCGCGGCTCAGGCACAGGGCCGATGGACGCCCCTGGAAATCGCGCCGCCACCCGCCGTTATCCCGGAACATACTCCTTCTTCCGAGTTTCCCGAGGTTGAGAATGCGACGGCCAAGTTACCGGTGCAGAAAGGAACGGAAAGCGTGCCGGAAACCTTTCCTGCACCAATATCCGAGCCTGGTCCACTGATTCGACGGAATGTCGCTCGCGTCACGCGGGAAGATCTCCTTCAAGGCCAGCCGGAGGCACTTGCCGATTCAATAAAGCCGATCAACGTTTTGCACGGGCGACGCAGGGAAATTTCGCCAGTGGAAGGGGCGGGAACCCGACCGCCCCACGAACAGGGCAGTCCAGATCTGGGGATCTCTCCACCGGGTTCGGCAGGCGTGCGATCACGGGCAGCTGGCGATCGTGTTCGAGTGGGGTTTGGGATCACACTTCCGCGTGTCTTTGTCGGTATTATCGGATTTGTTGTCTCGGGACTGCTCGGGCTGGCAATCGGGTACTGGCTGGTCAGCAAATTGTTTCCCGAAAGCTGGATCCTTCGGCCATGGTAAATGTTGTCGCCTCTTCCAAAAAAACGCTTCCCAATTTGGGAAGCGCGAGGATGCTGAAAGGTCGAAGGATGTAAAGCTGCCTGTCAGGCGATTGTTTTGGTCACCAGAACGACGTCCTGATCGGCCTTTTCATTGAACTCAAAGCCACGGTTACGGAAAGTGGCCAGCATCCGTGCGTTATCCTTGGATGTTTCGGCCACGACTTTCTTGATGCCCCACCGCTTGGCCACCTCCAGGCAGTAGTCGGTGAGCAAACCGCCCAGACCTCGCCCGTGCCAGCGATCGGCTACCAGGACCGCGTATTCCGCAACTTCGTGGTTGGCATCGGCGACGAGTCGCCCCACCCCGATCAGTTTCCGCTGGCCATCCTCTTCCACTTCCGCCACGATGGCCATTTCCCGGTCATAGTCAATGAAGCAATATCGGGCGGCCATCTCGTGCGTGGTCTGTTTGAACAGATAGCTGAAGCGGAACCAGATCGATTGCGTGGAGCAGCTCGCCAGGAGTTCGTGCCACATCGGTTCGTCTTCCGGCTTGATCGGCCGGAGGATGACGCGCGTCCCGTCCTTGAGTTTTCGCTCGGTGACAAATTCCTCCGGATAAGGCCGAATTGCAAGATGGGCATACGGCCGGACGCCGTGAGCCAGGATATCGCGATCAACGACGACACGGGCGTCGAGGGCGATGACATCTTCCGGTGTGACAAGAAGCGGGTTGACGTCCAGCTCCTTGATTTCTGGATAGTCTGCCACCAGGTAGGAAAACCGCATAAGCACTTCAATGAGCTTATCGATGTTGACGCCCGGCCGACCACGATAACCGCGGAGCAATGGCCACGACTTGAGGGATTCCAGCGCCCGCCGGGCAAGCGTTTCATTAAGCGGCGGAAGGGCAAGGGCGTAGTCGCGGAACACCTCGGCCGCCACACCACCCATTCCCACCATGATCACCGATCCGAACACGGGATCCCGCTTCGTTCCGATGATCAGCTCGAAACTGTTCGGGTAACTCACCATTTGCTGGACGGTGCAGCCGAGGATCTGCGCATCCGGCCGCTTTTCCTGGGCACGCCGCACCAGCTTTTCGAAGCCCTCGCGAACGGCCTGTTCGTTGGCGATATTGAGAAGCACACCGCCCACGTCGGTCTTGTGGGTGATCTGCGGCGAGTGAATTTTCATTACGACCGGGAAGCCAATTCGCTTGGCAATTTCCACGGCCTGATCCGCCGTGCGAGCGAGGTAGGGCTTGGTGACGGGAATCCCATAGGCTTCCAGGAAGGCCTTGGACACGCTTTCCGTCAGGATTTCCGCACCCTCGGTCAGCAGGCTTTCGAAAACGCCGCGGAGTCGCTGGCGATCAAAGGAGAATGACACCGGGATGTCGCGAGGCGTTTCGTGGAGCAGCGAAAGATTCCGCGCGTAGGATACCAAATGCATGAACGCGCGAACCGCCTTTTCGGGAGTTGTGTAGCAGGGGATGTTGTTTTCACTGAGAATCTGCATCCCCTCGGCGACAGTTCGTCCACCCATCCATGCGCCGAGAATCGGCTTTTTGTGTTTCTTTGCGATTTCCGCCACCGCCCGGGCCGTGCCAGTGGAGTCCGTCATTGCCTGAGGGGTAAGGATGACGAACACCGCATCCACGTTGGGATCGGCGGCCACCACATCGATCGCCTTGGCGTAGCGTTCGGGCGGTGCGTCTCCCAGCACATCCACCGGGTTATTGTGCGACCAGAATGGCGGCAGAAACTCGTTGAGCTTCTGCATGGTTTCTTCGGAAAGTTCCGCCAGATGACCACCCAGCGCAATGAGGGCATCGGTCGTCATGACGCCCGGACCGCCGGCATTCGTGACAATGGCGACGCGGTCACCCTTGGGCGGTTGCTGCCGGGCGAGAAGCTCGGCACAGTCGAACATGTCTTCGATCTGAAAGATCCGCTCGATGCCCGCCCGTTGGAACGCCGCCTCATACACCGCATCGACACCCGCCATTGCCCCGGTGTGCGAGGCCGCTGCCGCCGCTGATTCCGCAAATCGGCCCGATTTGAAGGCCACAATTGGCTTCGTGCGGGCGAATGCCCGGGCTGCCGACATGAATTCCCGGGCTTCCGTGATGGACTCGATGTAAAGAATGATGGACTGGGTTTCTGTCTGGGAACCAAAGTAGTCGATCAGATCGGCAATTGTCACGTCGATCATATTGCCGACCGACACAAAATAGGAAAATCCAATTCCCTGATCGATGGCCCAGTCCAGCACCGAGGTGCACAGCGCGCCCGATTGGGAGATGAACCCGATATGTCCCTTAGGCGGAGTCGCTGCGGCGAAACTCGCGTTTAGGGAAATGCCGGGGACAATGATCCCCAAACAGTTCGGCCCGATAATCCTCATGCCAGGGAATTTGGCCTGTTCTTCCAGCACCTGGTTTTCCAGTTTGCGGCCTTCTTCCCCAATTTCCCGGAAACCGGCGGAGATGATGACGATCCCCTTTGTGCCGGCCATCCCTAATTCGCGGATGAGCCCGGGCACGGTTTTCGCCGGCGTGCAAATGACGGCCAGATCTGGCGGATTGGGCAAACTCGCTACATCTTTATAAGCATGAATCCCCTGGACGGCCTCCCGCTTGGGATTAACCGGGTAAACCACCCCGCGGAACCCCGATCCCACTAGATTCCGCAGCACCGTGTAACCGACGCTGGTGGGGGTATCGCTGGCACCGATGACCGCCACGCGATGCGGATTGAAGATCTTATGCAGGTTTTCGATACTCACGGTCAGCTCCTACCATGTCTCCCAGAACCCTGTCCCCGTCCTCGCGGAGACGACTGTCTCTTCATACCGGAAGCGTTCCAAAAAGACCAAACGCCCTCCCCTCGTAGTTCAAGATAGCCAATTTAAGAATTCGGCGAAAGTAGCACAAAATGTAAGTGGTGCCGAAACCTTGCGTAATTCGCTGAACAATCCGCTTTTCGCGGCCGGTTCGTTTGTGTCAATGGATGCGGGTATGTCACCCCATACGCGAATACCCGACAACGCCCTTGTAATTGTACGCCGAGCTTTGGCGAATAGTTTTTTCCTGTTTTCGCTATTTTTTGCTAACACATGGGCGTAGGCAGATGGGCTTCGATCATCCATGAAGAGGCTTAAAGCAGGGCACCACCGCGGCGTTGCCTCCACGATTTGATCAGCCTTGGCGGAGGGCTTTTTATACGCCTGTCCAAATCTTTGGTAATGGACCACGCCGCGTTTGCGCGAGAGTCGGCCGCAGCAAAAACAGCGTTAAAGAAACCATGCCCCCCTGATTTTTGACTGAGGCAAGATTTTTGCAAGAAATAAAACTTTCGCAGAATACGAGTTCCAATCCTCGCCGGTAGGCCGTCCGATCGCCGAGTTGCGACTTTTTCCCTTGACAGACTTTCATTCATAACCTAGGGTTGTCATGACGCCTTGAGTGAGGTTTCGCCAGATTCGGGTGTTGGCCGGCCGTGGGCAACCTTGAGAAGCATCTCTTCTAAGAGGAACGCTGACGCCAGGATCGAAAGAGATACGGCAGGCCACTGATTTGCCAGGAGCGGCTTCTTCTGAAGTGACCCAGGTAACCCGGGTTATTCCACCAGGGAGAAAGTGCCGTCTCAGGGAGCGTAAACACGCAAAATCGGGTGGCAGAATTGTCGGGCACCGGCGCATCGTGGACCGGTCCCCATACGGATGGATGTGCAATTGACGGGACACGGATGGCCCTGATGCCGGGGCACGCCCGGGACGATGCCCGGTTTTCCCAAGCTCAATCATCGGCTTACTGGGAGGAGATCGAGTGATGAGCCTCGCTGATGTCACATCACCAGCCAGTTACTGGCAACCTTTGTGGTCGGAATCATCGGGCGGGTCGGTGCAGGCCGCTGTCCGGCGCGTCCTTGCCACGATTTATCCCGAACCCTATGAAAATGAGCGGCGACAGTCACCGCGATTTCCGTTCCCTTATCTCGTGCAACTCCAACCTATGAGTTCCGACGGTAGCTCTCGGCAGGGCGCCTCGCTGGTTGTGGTTGGGAAGCATTTATCGGAGACTGGGATTGGCTTCTATCACCCGCGGCCGTTACCCAGCCGAATTGCCTGCGTGACGCTGGAAAACGCAGGGCAGCGGGCGTCGCTCCTTCTGGAACTCCTCTGGACGCAATTCACTCAGCATGGTTGGTACGAGAGCGGCGGCCGATTCTTGCGGGTCCTGGAGTCCTGCTGATCAGACTCTCGATGTAACCCCCTGAACACAAGCATACCGACCATCCGGCCAATGATTTCTCGGAATATTTTCGCCCCGCAATCAAGGTTGTACCGAAATCGAGGAGGCCGGTGACGTTGGGGCGGCAAGGCCGGCAAAGTTGGCGAGAAGTTTGAGGCCCAGGGCCTGGCTTTTCTCAGGGTGAAATTGGGTGGCAAAGACATTATCCTGCCGGACCATGGAGCAGAATCGGATTTTGTACTCGGTGGTCCCGGCAACGACTTCGGCGTCCAGCGGAACGACGTAATACGAGTGCACAAAGTAGAAGTAACTTTCGTCCGGGATGCCCGTCATCAGTGGATTGGGGCATTCCTGTCGCACCTGATTCCAGCCCATGTGCGGGACGCTCCATCCGTGCGGCAATTCAAAACGAACAACCTCGCCCCGCAACAGTCCGAAACCGGGAATTGGACCGTTCTCGTAACTTTTTTCGAAAAGGAGCTGAAGTCCCAGGCAGATTCCCAGAAAGGGACGCCCAGATTCGATGAAGCGGAGGATCGGCTTGACGAGTTCCCGCCGTTTTAACTCCGCCATCGCATCGCCGAAGGCCCCCACGCCGGGAAGAACAAGCCGCTCGGCATTCATCACCCGATTTGGATCATCAGTGACCTCCGCGCGGAGTCCCAGCCTTTCGAACGCCTTTTGGACGCTCCTCAGATTCCCCATTCCATAATCGACGATCGTGACACTGCCAGGTTCGAATTGGGGTGCCGTCATAGGACTCCGCCAGTTTCACCAAGCCTGACGAAAACCACCTCACAAATCAGTTGATTCCAGGTGCGCGATCATTTCCAAAAACCGTCTCATGGAAGGACACCGCTTTTCTTTATTGGGTTCAATGCAGGCATGGATGGCCGCCGCCAGGTCGGGATGGATCTGTGGCCGATAACGTCGAATATCCGCTGGCGGCTTATCATGCGCCATGGCCGCCATGCCGGTTGTGCCCCGCTCCCATGGGAGTTCGAATGTGAGCAGCTCGTACATGCTCACTCCGAACGAGAAAACATCCAGACGTTGATCGGTGGGGTAACGCCGCACCAACTCAGGCGCCATGTAGTTGGGTGTTCCGCTGCGGTTTCCCGGCGCCATGAACGGCGGTGTGGCTGGTACGCTCAGACCGAAGTCGGTCAGTTTGAGAATGCTGAAGTCCCGATTGAACATGAGGTTGCGGGGACAGATATCGCGGTGAATGAAGCCGGCTTCATGAACGACGGCCACGGCTTCTGCCACCTGTCGGATATACGGCAAGAGAGGCCGTTGGAACAAAAACGGACTTTTCGCCACGAGATGGCCATTCAAACCGCCGCCCTCAAGATACTCCATGACCAGATAGGGTTCGTCATTCGTTGTCCACCCGTATTCGTAGGTCATCACGATGTAGGGGTGGACGAAGAGTGTGGCGATTTCGCCTTCGCTGGGTTTATTGAGGCCTTTAAAGCGGGCTTCGTACGCGGCTGTTTTTTGGGGATCGCAAATTTTCAGGCCTACGATTTCGCCCCGTTCGCGGTCCATCGCCACATAGAACTTGGACATCGTTCCCGCCACGCCTTCTCGGAGGATTTTGAATCGGGCGGCAATATCGACCTTCTTCCGGGGCTTGATGCCTTTGGAAGAGCGTCCGAATAAGGATTGAAGGAGCTTAAGTACCATGTTTGATCCGTCACTGATCTTCCCAGAAGCCCCCTCGCGAACTGCTGGCCCCAATCACCCTTATGGCTAGTTTAAATGGCTCCTACCGCTCGGGCAAGAAAGCTCCGAACTGAGTCAGCCCCACTTTTCTCCTGCTGGAAAAGGGGGCGGACCTCGACGACACCTTGATCAGGAGCGAGATTCAGTCCGATGACACCCGCTTTCGGAGGGACGTACCTGCCACGTGCGCTTTGCAGCGTTGGATCATGGATTGCCTCTCCGCGGGCACGACGAACGTGCCCCTCCGAGGCATTTGTCGGAGGGACGTGCTTGTCACGTCCGCTTTGCAACCTTCCGATTATCCCTTTGACCGACCGGATTCTAACTCTTCGGTTCAGTCACCGGTTGGAACGGTCGGGGCAATTCATGAATTGCCCCGACCGGCTGGTATCGCGGTCGAGGGCGCGACGGGGCTCATAGCAGTTGACTGAATTAACCACCATTCAAACAGGGGACCCGACAGGCCCGTGCTGCCAGGAGATGCGCGGAAGGGCGCGCTCTTCCTGCCCGTTCACACTTTCGATCTCGGGTTGAGCTCACTCGGCATTCCGTGGTGTCGGCCTGATCGTCGCCGACCATTCCGCGATGACGTCCCCCGCGTGGAAATCACGGGGTCCCGAAAGGTGGTTGAGAATGAGCCGATCGGTGGCGCGGCCTCGCTCGGGCTGAGTGGCGCCAACGTAGAGCACATCCCTCGGTGGAAAGAGTTCGATTTCCATCATGTGATCGATTCCCACATGATCGGTCTGGGGCGCTTCCCACCGGACACTGGAATGGGCGGGGATCGTTTTCGAGACACTGCCTAGCCGGATTTCCCGCTTTCCCTGTTCGAAAATCCATCGCTGATTGTTTAAAACGCCTATCAATCCCGTGGCCATTTCCTGGATCGTGCAGTCCCGCTGGACGACGAGTTTTTCAGCGATGCACACCTGGCCTGAAGCGTCTCCGTTAATGGTCCATTCGGCGATGACATTATCCCCATGGCTGATGTGGAGAATTCCTTGAAACGATTCTTTCTTCTCGGAAAACTCCGCGCGAAGAAGCTTTACGGGGAGCGGTCGCGTGTTGCCCGATAGCTTTATCGATCCCACCAGACTTTGTTGATCTGGGGAAATAAGGCGGTCGCGCTGGTTAGGGGTGAATGTTCCCATGATCACCGAGCCGTAGCTTATGGCAGTGATCAGGCGAGGTGTTCGGTAAAGAAAGATCTTCCCGAAACGGAGATGCTTTGCCCCCAGTCGCGGTTGATAAGTCCCGATCGCTGCGGGATCGGCGAAATGGAGGTGGAGCCATGCTCGGGCGAGGGCCTCGGCGATATCCGTTTGCGTGGAAGGGAAAAAGAATTCGGAGGGGTCGTAGATAGCTCCCTCCGGCGATCTGGCCTGCATCTTCTCGATAACACCAACGGTCTGGGTAGCAAGGTCCCACGCTTCACCATCTCGCCCGTAAACAAACATCAGGACATGGGCAGAAAGCCACGCAGGTTGCCGAAAGATCGTCCAATCCTGTCCGCTCGGATACACGAATCCCATATCGGGAAGGATGAACCACTTTAGGTTTTCGTAAATTCCTCTCACATTCCACAGAACGGATTGAGGTTCGCGCCGGCCGGTCATCCGAAAATCCGTCACGCAACCCAGTGATAGCGTGAAAGTGGACATGTAATCCGGATGGACAAATCCATGATTTTCGAGGGTGAAGTCATCGAAGATATTGGCCCCTGTGAATTGTTCCGCCACCGGTCGACCGTCCACCTCATCGGTCGTATTTTGATCGGCTGGACGGAGAAACGCCGACAGCGTCCAGCGCTGGAACTGCGACATCCACTGGTCGGCCTGGGGATCGTGGGGCATTAGCAGCCAGGCGACAGACAAAATCTGTGCGTTCCAGGCGTTTTCTTCGGCTTTGGTATCGCCGCGAAGCTGAGCTGGTGGCTGGCTGTGGGCGATGCGTTCTGCCTCATGCCGCACGACTCGCCGGACAGCGGACCGCAGATCTTCCGGCAGGTCATTCCAGATGAACCAGGCCCCTCTCCCCAGCATTTGCGCCCAGTGGGCCGACTGCCAGGCGTCTCCCCACTTTCGCCCGTCGCCGGTTGGTCGGCTTCCCGTCACATGTGTTTCGGTCAGATAACGGATCATGGGGACGATGATGTCCCCTAGAAGCGTCGCGCGCGACATTCCAACGAGTTTTTCGTCGTAAGGTCCAAACCGATAAAGAAAACAGAACGCCTCCACCGCCCCCGTGTTAGGACGGATCCAATGTTCCGCGCTCCGGCTTTCGGTAAGCAGTTTGTACCGCGGATCACCGTTCCACGGTTTTACCAAACCCAACAGATAGTGCGATTGCTTTTCCAGAATCACATACAGTCTGTCGGCGAGATTGGCCAATTGCGGGCTGGGAAACTCCGGCAACATGAGCGGGGCCACAGCAGGCTCTTCGCTGAATGTTGGCTGTTCCAGTGCTGTGCACGCGAGAAACCCAATCACCAAGGTGAAAAGAGCATGAGTCAACCCTTGGCGGCTCCTGAAAGTTTTCATTTGCTGACTCCTGTGGTCTGGTTTCGCAGTTCGGAGTGTCGGCCAGTTTTTCAGATGGCGACACATCTTGATGGTGCAGCCCTATTGTGCCGATTGCGGTTAGGTCTCACAAGCCGTTGCGCGCCTGACCCAGCCCTGCTTTTCTGCTGCCGACGGGGACGCGAACCTTCACAGGGGGCCGCCTGGGAGTGGGATTCAACCCGGAGGCACCTGCTTTCGGAGGGACGTGCTTGATAAGTGCACTTTGCAGCGTTGGATCATGGATTGCCTCTCCGCGGGCACGACGAACGTGCCCCTCCGAGGCATTTGTGGCAGGGACGTGCTTGTCACGTCCGCTGTGCAACGTTGCGATCATCATCTTTGACCGACCGGATTCCGACTCTCCGGTTCAGTTACCGGTTGGAATGGTTGGGGCGATTGATGAATTGCCCCTGCAACACCTCGTGCCCGTTGTGTGTCTTGGGCTTTTGCAATCGCGAGGATACGTCAGCAGTACGACGACTTGACCTACTTGATACACTGAGTAGATTGCTCAACAAATCTAGAATCTGGCTCCGCAAACCGGGAGCGCTCAGAAAAACCCGTCAGGTGATTCGCTGTTTCTGTTGGAAGGAGGATGTCTGATGTCTGATGTCGTGATCACGGTTCGACCGAACGGTCCTTATCTTGTCCAGGGGAAGGTGCGCGTTGTGGATGCGGATGGACGAGAATTCCCGACTGATCCTTCCCGGCCGATTGCTCTCTGCCGGTGTGCACACTCAAAACAGCGCCCATTCTGCGACGGATCGCACAAGACGTGCGGATTCCAAGCGGATGACCGGGCTCCCGCAGGTGGCGGGTAATTGGCAGCTCGCCAGATTTTTTGCCGAGGTTTGCCACGGCGGGGGTGAGGTGCGGCTCCCGCCGTTTTGGTTTCTTGTCTAAACGGTTGAAGTGATTTTTCGGATGTTGCCGGCTCCAGTCGGCGGTTCTTCCGTCTTTTCAGGGCAGCCGGCGGAGTTGGAAGTGCCCAAAAGCTTTTCGCAGGCGCCAAGGTTGACTAAACTAAAAAGGACGCCCGGGAGGTCAGTCTCGGGGGTTATGGGCCAGCGAGTGGAATCAATGGGCATTGGGAGATCAGGCAATCCGCACCATCCGTGTCGTGTCGTCCGCATCCTTGCGCAGCAGCATTGATCGTCGGGATTGCTGGAAAGTACGTGACAATGGGGTGCCTCACCCGATGAGGGAGAGGAGGGATCGCGAATCATGAGTTCCTGGATGTTTGGTGTCATTACTCACAAGCCGGCGGACCTGGCCCTTTCGCTCCATGAGGGTTCGCCGACAGGCAGTGGCGGTTTATCGCCGGCTTTGGCTTGGGGAGTAGGTTGGTACGAGGGGGCCCGGCCCAAAATCACCAAGCAGGTCCAGGCTTCGGCTGCGCGGCCCAGCAACGCCGCCCGGTTTGCTCCCGGGACTTCCCGAATCTACGTGCTTTTCCTGGATGCCGGTGTTTCCGGGGATGAGGACGAGCGGAATCTCTCACCGTTTCATTATCGGAACTGGTTGTTTGCGCAGCAGGGGCATCTCAATCGAGAAGAACTTTTTCGGCTGCTTGATCCTCCGCACGCGGAGTCTCTGGACGGGGAAAGCGGGGGTGAGGTCTTTTTTCACTGGATAGTTCAGAACATCAAGAAAACAAGGGACCTTGTGCCCAGCCTGCTTGATTCGCTTCGCCAGGTCGGGGATGATGGCGTGGCCTTCCTGCTGAGCAACGGCCGATGGCTTTTCGCTTACCAGAACGGTCATCCCCTTTATTATTTGGAGAGACGCTTTTCAACCAGTGAGCACTCCTTTCATTACCACGTCTCGGAGCTGGAAGCCGACATCAACAGTTCTACCTTGGCTACAGAAAGCGCCATTCTGATTTCGTCGAAGAAGCTCAGTGGTGAACCCTGGTGTGAAATCCCCGAAAGTCACCTGCTGGCGGTAACGCCCCGACTCGACGTCATTCTTGTGGATCTTGCGGAACGAGCCACGGAAACGGCATGAGACTTCCATGGCCTCTGCACCGAGCAGATTGGACATTTGTGGGGAGAGACGGTTTATCCGTTGCTCTTGGGCGTCCCCCGGCGATAGGCACGATAGATGGAGTATCCGCCAGATAGATTGCGTGCTCGGAAGCCCTTCTGGTTCAGGATGCGGACACCATAGTAGGAACGCTGGCCGCCAGCGCAGTGGACCCAAATCTCGCGATCCCGGGGCAGTTCGTGGAGGCGGCCGCGGAGTTCTCCCAGCGGTATGTTGACCGCACCCGGCAGGGCTCCCGCGGCGAACTCTCCGGGAGTCCGCACATCGAGAATGAACGGACGCCGCTCCTCGGGAAAACGGTCCAGCTCATCCCAGTGGGCGGGCGCCACATCGCCTCGAAGAATATTTCCTGCCACAAATCCCGCTATATTGACCGGATCTCTCGCACTGCCTACTTGCGGTGCATAGCAGAGCTCCGCTTCTTCCAGATCGTACACGGTGCCGCCTTTCTGGATCATCGCCGCGATGACGTCGATGCGTTTGTCAACGCCTTCGCTTCCTACCGCCTGGGCTCCCAGCACGCGTCCATCGCGGGGATCGAAGAGCAGTTTGATGGTCATCGGCTTGGCGCCCGGATAATAGGTGGCATGGCTGGCGGAGTGGGTGAAACTTTTTTGATAGGGGATTCCAGCCCGTTGAGCAGCCTTTTCGGTGAGCCCCGTCTTGGCAATGTCCACACCGAACACCCGAACAAAGGCGGTTCCCAACGCCCCCGGGAAACGGCTGGGACGGCCGCAAATGTTGTCAGCGGCCACTCGCGCCTGTCGAGAAGCAGGCCCCGCCAACGGCACCCAGGTCGGCTGACCAGTGACCAGGTCCTTCACTTCGACCGCGTCTCCCACCGCCCAGATCGTTGGGTCGCTGGTTTGCATGTGCTCGTTGACGCGAATGCCGCCTAGGGGGCCAATTTCCAGACCGGCCTCCTGGGCCAGGGTTACGTCCGGACGAACGCCAACGCTCAGAATCACCGCCCCACAGTCGATTTTTTCTCCCCCTGCTGTCACCAGAAGCTGGGAACCGTCCGCCTCAATGGCCTGGAGGGGGTGCCCAAGCAGCAGACGAACGTCGTGGGCGGCCAGTTTGTCGTAGATGGGCACGACCATTTCCGGATCGAAGCCGGGGAGAATCTGCGGCGCGGCTTCCACGACGGTGACAGTGATGTTGCGATTGGCGAGATTTTCCACCATCTCCAGGCCGATGTAGCCCGCTCCCACGACAACCGCCCGGGTGACATGTCTGTCCTGAAGCCAGCGATAAATGCGCTCTGCGTCCTCAAGCAGCCGGAGTGTGAAGACCCCGGGCAGATCAACGCCGGGAACATCGGGGACAATGGGCTTGGCTCCCGGTGCCAGAACCAGGGCATCGTAAGGCCGGGTGAAGCGGGCTCCCGTTTGGCGGTTGCGGACTTCGACGAGGCGATTTTCGCGGTCGATGCGGGTGACTTCGTGATTGACCCGAACCTCCACGTTGAAATAGTCTCTGAAGCGTTCAGGCGACGCGACGAGTAATCTTTCGCGAGGGGAGATAACCCCCCCAATGTAGTACGGCAGGCCGCAATTCGCGAAGGACACAAAGCCGCCGCGTTCGAACACATAAATCTCAGCGTTTTCGTCCAATCGTCGCAATCGGGCAGCGCAGGAGGCCCCGCCCGCCACTCCGCCCACGATCACCACGCGCCTGGAGATCATTGTTAGCTCCTCTTTGAACGCCGTCTCGAAGTTTGGATGGTGGTTTCCGCCAGAAAAGGGGGAAACGCCAATTTTTTCTAGCAGATTTCCATTTAGTGCTTATTTCGATTGTAGATTGTTGTGGATGGTCTGTCACGGAAGGTGGCAAAAATACCGCAGAGATACCAGAAAAAGGGGCATGCGGAATTTTAAAAGCACGCCGTGGAAATCGCAGGTGGATTAAGCTATATAGAGAAAGCGAGCCTTGTGGTCCGTTGACCGCCGGAAGACTTGCGGAAACCAAGTACTTTTCAAGGGGACTCGGCACTATGGACACCATTCTCGTCACAGGAGGGGCCGGATTTATCGGCAGCAATTTCGTCCGGTACTGGCTGCGGGAAGAACCGGGACGATTGGTCAACCTGGACAAGCTCACTTACGCCGGCAATCTCGATTCGCTGGCGGATGTGCTGGATGATCCCCGCCACGTGTTTGTGCAGGGGGACATCTGCGATGGGCCCATGGTACGGCAACTTCTGGAGGAATTTCGACCATGGGCGATTGTGAATTTTGCGGCCGAGTCTCACGTGGATCGTTCCATCGACGGACCCGCGGAATTTGTTCAGACCAACGTGGTGGGCACGTTCCGCCTGTTGGAAGCCGCCCGGGATTACTGGAGTGGCCTGTCCGCCGACGAAAAGGAGCGATTTCGTTTCCTCCATGTCTCCACCGACGAGGTTTATGGATCGCTCGGCCCCACGGGATACTTCACCGAGGAAACGCCGTACGCACCCAATTCGCCCTACTCCGCATCGAAAGCGGCAGCCGATCATTTCGCCCGGGCTTATCACCATACCTATGGGTTGCCGGTCCTGGTGACCAATTGCTCTAACAACTATGGACCCTATCAATTTCCGGAAAAACTCATTCCCCTGATGATTCTCAATGCCGTGGAAGGTAAACCGCTGCCCGTTTATGGAGATGGACAAAACATTCGTGATTGGCTGTACGTGGAAGATCACTGCCGGGCGTTGCGGCTGGTATTGAAAAAAGCCAAGCCCGGCAGCGAGTACAACATCGGGGGCAACTGCGAGCGGACCAACCTCCAGGTCGTTCACGCGATTTGCGAGATCGTGGACCGTCTTCGCCCGGATTTACCCCATCGGCCCTGCTCTCAATTGATCACGTTCGTGCAGGATCGCCCCGGTCATGACCGCCGTTATGCCATCGATGCTAGCAAAATTCGCCGCGAATTGGGTTGGGAACCCCAGGAAACTTTCGAAACAGGGCTCGAACGCACCGTCCGCTGGTATCTTGAGAATACCACCTGGGTGGAGCGGGTGACTTCCGGGAAATATCGGCGGGAGCGCCTCGGGCTGGGGCGGCTCAAAAGCGAGCAGAGCGTCTCTCGGGACTAGGCCGCGGCTTTGAGGAGGGCTTCTCATGACCATCTACTGCAAAAAAGGGATCGTTTTGGCAGGTGGCGCGGGCACGCGATTGCATCCCCTGACACGGGCGGTAAGCAAACAACTCCTGCCGATTTACGATAAACCGATGGTGTATTACCCGCTTTCCACCCTCATGCTCGCGGGGATCCGCGATATCTTGCTTATTTCCACCCCCGAGGATACCCCCCTGTTTGAGCGCTTGCTGGGCGATGGCTCGGACCTGGGAATTTCCATTCGCTACGCCGTGCAGCCCAGGCCCGAAGGATTGGCGCAGGCATTCATCATCGGACGTGACTTCATCGGGCCCGACCACGTGGCCATGGTACTGGGCGACAACATCTTTTACGGACAGGGATTCCAGGCGATGCTTATGCGGGCGGCTTCCCGCCCGGAAGGTGCCACAGTCTTTGCCTATCTTGTCAAAGACCCGCAGCGCTACGGGGTGGTGGAGCTAGACGAGCAGGGCCGACCTGTTCGAATCGTAGAGAAGCCCAAAGATCCCCGGTCGAACTACGCGGTCACCGGTTTGTACTTTTATGACAATGACGTTGTGGAAATTGCGGCCCACCTTAAGCCCAGCGCCCGCGGGGAGTTGGAGATCACCGACGTCAACCAAATCTATCTGGAGCGCGGACGCCTCCACGTGGAGATTCTCGGTCGCGGTTTTGCCTGGCTCGACACCGGAACGCACGAATCGCTCCTGGAGGCGTCCAACTTCGTGGAGACCATCGAGCATCGTCAAGGCCTGAAAATCGCTTGCCTTGAAGAAGTGGCCTACCGCAAGGGGTTCATCGACGCCACCCAACTCGAACGGCTCGCTCGTCGCTACAATAACAGTTACGGGCAGTATCTGCTCGATCTGTTGAAATACCCTGGACTGAAATGACGCGGCGCCAGATGGAGGCGTGATCGGCCAGTTCGGGCAGATGTCGCCCGCGCCCTGGTCAGAGCCGAGCGGCACAACGTCAGTGCCAAGTTGGTAGATTGCAGGCCACAGCGAAGGGCTTCCTGTTGTTCCGGAAGAGATCATGGCGAAGGGCAATAAACCAAGCGACTCAGAACACAACAACGAACGCGTCGTGACCCAAAATCGGCGCGCCAAGCGGGACTACGAAATCCTCGATACTCTCGAGTGTGGTATCGCCCTTTTGGGCAGCGAGGTGAAAAGTCTGCGCAACGGGAAAGTTTCCATCGAGGAAGCCTTTGCACGGGTCAAAGACGGTGAAGTGTGGCTTTACAACTGTGACATTCCGGAATACCCGCAGGCCAATCGTTTTAACCACGACCCCAAGCGTCCGCGAAAGCTCCTCCTTCATCGACGAGAAATCAAACGATTTGCCGGACAGGCGTCGCAAAAAGGGTTCACGCTCATCCCGTTGAAGATTTATTTCAAGCGGGGACTGGCGAAGGTCCTGCTCGGATTGTGCCGAGGGCGCAAGGAGCACGACAAACGAGAAATCATTAAGAAGGAAGAATCACAGCGGGAAATCCGCCGAATCATGCAGCGGTATCAGAACCGTTGACCCTGGGCGGGTTCTCCACGCATTAACTGCTCATCTTTGACGCACTTTGCGAATCACCAAGAGCTTCGGCCGTTGAGCAGCAGTTCCCGCTGAAATATTGCTTGCGGCCACTGCATTTGTCGCGTTGAAGTCCCGCCTTCACGGAGACCACTCCGGCCAGGGTTCTCTCAGGACTTCAGGCGCCGTCGCCCCCTGCAACCGGAGGATCTCGCTCCGCGCGTTCGCGACCGCATCAGAGCTGCAAAGAGCCGACACGCTAACCGTGAAACTCCGCGCTTCAGCAGGCTGAAGGGTGATGACGCGGCCTTTAGCCTTTTCGAAGGAGCGGCGGTTGGGAAAATTGACGGCGGGCTCCAAACCCGTCACGTATCCATCACAGGTGGGCTGCTCGTTCTTCCACAACGTGAAATAGGGCAACTCCTGAACATTGAATCCCACGCGAACACCCCGAGTGCCCGTCTCGTTGTGCAAAACTGCCTGCGTAAAACCTTTGCCATCGCCGAGTGGCTGGATGAAATAGACCGTTTCGGGCTTGCCGGGTGTTTCCGCACCGTAGCTGTCCCAGCGATCGATCTCCGGGGCCGCCACGGCATCGCGGGGGGCCATTCGCTTGATCGGCAGGATGACGCGCGATCCCGGCTCAAGGAGCGGCCGACCAAAGTTGATGTGGTAGAGAAGCTCCATCTCGCCAGGCACGGCGGCCAGATTGGTGACTGTGTCGGTAACGGAAAACTCGCAGGAATTGGGCAGGGTACTGATGATTGTGGAAAGTTTAAGTTTGTTGAAGAAGAGGCGGCTTTCCAAGACTTCTCCGCAGATTGAAAGCTCCCCGGTTTCGTCATCCGCCACGATTTCTACCCGGGAAGCCGGCAGATTCGCAATCTTGCCGTGAAGCGGATAGCGCAAAATGCCACGCTCGTCAAATTCTGGGGCTCCGTTGCTCTCCAAACCGCAGCGCACGAAGAGTTCGTCGAAGCCATCCAGCCAGCCCAGGCCGCTTGGTTCCCAGAGATTGACCCAGCGGGGATGGACCGGGCCGCGGATCGGTGCCTTCCAGCCCAGCTCCAGATCGCCGCACCATGCTCGCCAAATCCCCATTCCGCGAGTGGGGAGCACCACCAAGCGCAGACGCCCGTTGTTGAGTTCGATGACCTCCACACCTTCAGAACGGCCACCGTGCAACGTCCGCTTGCTGATCGTGACCCCTTCCGGAATGGCAGGGGCGATATCGTGCGTGAGTGTCAACTGTTCCACCCAAATACCGCGGCTCACATCGGTGATGACCCATTTTTGTTTCGCCATGGCCGATCCGTCTCCGTGTTGTGGTTTTGATCATTAACTGATCACCAGGGATTTGGGCTGGAAGTCTGCGCGGATTTTGTAACCCACAACTCCTGGATCCCTCTCCTAAAGCACCATCACTGTGGCGTTAGTTTACCTGCTGAAAAGTGCCGAGGAAAGCATGGTCTTAGCCATCTGCAGAAGGCTACCAGATGCCACGGGCACAATGTGGTGTAGGGGTAATTCATGAATTGCCCCTACCATTCTAACCGGCAACTGAACCGAAAAGTTGAAATCCGCTCGATCAAGGAGCATGATCGCAAGGTTGCAATGCAGACGTGACGAGCCCGTCCCTCCGAAAAATGCTTCGGAGGGGCACGCTTGTCGTGCCCGCGGAAGGGCAATGCATGATCCAACGCTGCAAGGCTGTCGTGACGAGATCGTCGCTCCGAAAGGGAACCTGACCATCAGTTCCCCCTGGGTTGAATTTCGCTTCCACGCGAACCCCTGTGAACGTCGTCGGGGCCGGAAGAAAAATGGGGATGAGTCGGAAACGTGGCGGTTGAAGTTCCGACTTCCTCAAACGCAGTCCCAAGTGGGGCCGGAGAGCGCGATTTGGCCTGACACGTGTAACCCTGTTTGCTTGGCCAGGATCGCACGATCGCCGGAGGGCTATCCCGGCCCTTTTTTGTTGTGCTGGGCAGAGGCCGCAAAAGTCGGTATCCTTAGAAAGACGTCCAACGCCCGTTCGAGGCAGTTCGTATCGCGTCGAGGAGAACTGGAGAAGGTACTTGGTAACGGAGAGCAGGGTCCATGCCGCTTGTTGTTGTGGGTTCCGTTGCTTTGGACAGTGTCGAAACGCCCGAAGCCAAACGAGAGAACGTTCTCGGAGGATCAGCGGTCTATTTCTCACTGGCCGCACGCTTTTTCACGCGTGTCCGCCTGGTTGGGGTGGTGGGGGAAGACTGGCCTGCCGAGCACACGAAGCTCCTCGAAGATTCCGGGGTCGATGTGAGCGGTCTGAGCGTGGTGCCGGGGGCAAAGACCTTTCGCTGGCGCGGACGCTATCTCCCTAATATGAATGATCGCGAGACGCTTGAGGTCCAGCTCAATGTGATGGAGCAGTTTGACCCTGTGCTGCCCGAGGAACATCGGCGGTGTCGCTTCCTTTTTCTGGCCAACGGATCGACCCGGATGCAGCTCCGCGTCCTCGAGCAATGCGTGGGGCCCAACCTCACCGTTGCCGACACCATGGATCACTGGATCCGCACGGAGCCCCAGGAGTTGCGGACGCTGCTCCAGCGAATCGACGGATTGGTGCTCAACGATTTCGAAGCCACGCTGCTGGCAGAAGAGCAGAACCTCATCCGTGCCGGTCGAAAAATCCTGGAGATGGGCCCCAACTTTGTCGTCATCAAAAAGGGCGAACATGGGGCCATGTTCTTCAGTCGCCACGAAATGTACGTGTTGCCCGCCTACCCCACGGCCGATGTGATCGATCCCACCGGAGCCGGTGACAGTTTCGCCGGTGGGATGATGGGCTATCTGGCGGAGCAAACTGAATTTTCGCCAGAGGATCTCAAAACGGCCATGGCCTACGGAATCGTGGTGGCCAGCTTTACTGTGGAAGACTTCAGCGTGTATCGGCTTCTCAAGATCCGACGCCAGGACATCGATGCTCGACTCGACGCCTACCGGAAGATGCTGACGTTCTGAACGCCATCGGATGGGGATACGTGCTCTGCTGTCGCAGGGAAGAACTTTAAGTTTTTCCATTGAAAAGACTTGCGATTCGGACCGACAAATCGGAAAACCTGCTTGCAGGTGAGCAGTGCCAGATATAATTGAAAGATTGCGAAAGAGCCATGTCGGCCAGGATGGTGGCCGGCCGGGAGGTCGTTGGCCTTCCGGGCACCGAGAAGAACGGGACTAAGCCATTGACGCGAGGGGTTAATCAAGGAGTCACGCCTGATGTCCGCCCTAGATGTTCGGCAACAGGAAACACAGGAACGCCAGCCGACCAACGGACAATTGCCGGAAGGTGCTATTCCTCAACTGGCCAAGGACATCGATCCCGAAGAAACCCAGGAATGGCTGGACGCGCTGGAGTATGTGATTCGCAAGCACGGGGGCGAACGGGCGGTGTATCTGCTGGAACGCCTGAAAGAAAAAGCCTTCCGCAGCGGCGTGCCGTGGGTCTCTGCCGCCACGACGCCTTACATCAACACGATTCCTCCTGAACAGGAGCCCGAATACCCAGGCGACCGCGCAATCGAGCGGCGAATTAAGAGCATTATCCGCTGGAATGCCATGGCGATGGTCGTGCGGGCAAACCGGGTTAGCTCGGGAATCGGTGGTCACATCTCCACCTTCGCTTCGGCCGCTACGCTGTACGAAGTGGGGTTTAATCACTTTTTCCGCGGCAAGCAGGGGAATCATCCGCCAGATTTTGTGTACTTTCAGGGGCACGCCAGTCCGGGAATTTACGCGCGGGCATTTCTGGAAGGCCGAATCACTGAAAAACAACTGGAAAACTTTCGTCGCGAGCTGGCCGAGGGCGGCGGATTGAGCTCTTATCCTCATCCCTGGTTGATGCCCAATTTCTGGGAATTTCCGACCGTTTCCATGGGACTGGGGCCGATCATGGCGATTTACCAGGCGCGATTCAACCAGTACCTGGCTGACCGGGGGATCCTGCCCGAAGCCCGGGAATCGAAAGTCTGGTGCTTCTTGGGCGACGGCGAATGTGACGAACCGGAAACGTTGGGGGCGATCACCCTGGCGGGCCGGGAACGCCTGGACAACCTCATTTTCGTGGTGAATTGCAATCTGCAACGTCTGGATGGCCCTGTTCGTGGGAACGGTAAAATCATCCAGGAGTTGGAAGGGGCCTTCCGCGGCGCCGGTTGGAACGTGATCAAGGTGATTTGGGGGTCCGATTGGGATCCGCTGCTGGCCAAGGACAAGGACGGGTTGCTTGTCCGTCGCATGAATGAGGTGGTGGATGGCCAGTATCAGAAGTACACGGTCATGCCGGGGAGTTACATCCGCAAGCACTTCTTCGGCGTGGATCCCCGGCTGGAGGCCTTGGTGGCCGATCTGACCGACGAGCAAATTCGCCGCCTCAAACGCGGCGGACACGATCCGGTCAAAGTTTATGCGGCATATAAAGCCGCCGTCGAGCACAAAGGTTCCCCCACGGTCATTCTGGCCAAGACGATCAAGGGTTATGGGCTGGGAGAGGCTGGGGAAGGGCGAAACATCACCCATCAGCAGAAGAAACTGAACGAGGAAGAGCTCCGTCGGTTTCGGGAGCGATTCGACATCCCCATTCCGGATGATAAAGTGGCGGAGGCGCCTTTCTATCGTCCTCCCGAGGACAGCCCTGAGATTCAGTATCTCAAGGCCCGCCGCAAGGCCCTCGGCGGACCCGTGCCGAGTCGTCGTCAGCCGAAAGTCAAGTTGAAGCCACCCAAGTGGGAGGACTTTGCTGAGTTCTTTGCCGGAAGCGAAGGCCGCGAAGTTTCCACCACCATGGCATTTGTGCGGTTGCTTGCCCGTCTGATGCGGGACAAAAACATCGGTCGGTACATCGTTCCTATTGTCCCCGATGAAAGTCGCACCTTCGGAATGGAAGCGCTGTTCCGGCAGTTCGGCATTTACTCCCACGTGGGTCAGCTCTATGAACCTGTGGACTCCGACACGGTGCTGTACTACCGCGAGGCGGTGGATGGGCAAATTCTGGAAGAAGGTATCACGGAAGCCGGGTCGATGGCGTCGTTCATCGCCGCCGGGACGGCACATTCCACACACGGAATCAACATGATTCCGTTTTTCATCTTCTACTCCATGTTCGGGTTCCAGCGAATCGGGGATCTCATTTGGGCCGCCGGCGATATGCGATGCCGGGGCTTTCTGATGGGAGGCACTTCCGGCCGGACGACGCTCGCCGGAGAAGGCCTCCAGCACCAGGATGGCAACAGCCATCTGTATGCCCTGGCTTACCCCACCTGCCAGGCTTACGACCCCTGTTACGCGTACGAAATGGCGGTCATCGTGCTCGATGGCATTCGCCGAATGTACTACGAGGAAGAAGACATCTTCTATTACATCACGCTCATGAACGAAAACTACGAGATGCCGATCCTGCCCATGGGTTCCACGGAAGGAATCTGCAAGGGCATGTACCGGCTCTCCGTGCGTGATTTGGGCCCCGACCGTCCCAGCGTGGACCTCATGGCCAGCGGGGCCATACTGCGAGAGGCCCTTCGGGCACAGGAAATTCTGGATCAAAAATTCGCCGTTTCCAGCCGGGTCTTCAGCGTGACAAGTTGGAAACGTCTCCTGGAAGATGCCCGGGAGGTCGATCGCTACAACCGGCTCCACCCCGAATCCGCCCCTCGGGTCCCCTATGTGCAGCAGGTGCTGGAGGGCTCCCAGGGAACGGTCGTCGCGGCTTCAGACTACGTATCGGCCGTGCCGCTCACTCTTGCCCGATGGATTCCCGGCGATTACGTCGCGCTGGGGACGGACGGCTTTGGTCGGAGCGAAGCCCGCCGAGAACTCCGCCGTTTCTTCGAGGTCGATGCCGAAAATATCGCGCTGGCCGCACTCACGTCCCTGGCGGAACGGGGACTTTATCCGAAAGACCGCCTCGCGTCAGCCATCAGAGAACTGGGGCTGGACCCGGAAAAGCCCGTGCCCTGGAAAGTTTGAGTATTCGCTCAGGTGCTCCAACGGGCACGTGATAAGGCACCTCAAGCCACGCTCGTGTCGCGGGCGTGAGCATTGTTGTGTTCCACGATGCGCTCGAATCGACCGAAGATCATGCGGCCGGCGCTCGTCTGAAGCACGCTGGTCACATTGAGAACCACGGTTTTCCCGACGTATTCCCGACCGTCTTCCACCACCACCATCGTCCCGTCGTCGAGATAGCCGACGCCCTGGTGTTCCTCTTCTCCCGGCTTGACCAGGCGGACCTGGATCTGCTCGCCGGGGAGGAATCGCGGCTTGAGGGCGTTGGCCAGGTCGTTGATATTGATCACCCGAACGCCGTGGACCCGAGCTACCTTGTTGAGGTTGTAGTCGTTCGTGACCAGTCGCCCTTCCAGATGTTTGGCCAGAGTGACCAGCTTGACATCCACGGATTGTCCGGCAAACTCGGGGAGGTCCCGGTCCCAGATGGTGAGTTCCACGTCGGGATTATTGCGGAGACGGTGGAGAATATCGAGCCCCCGTCGCCCCCTTGCCCGCTTGGAGCGATCGGCGCTATCGGCGACGGCCTGCAGTTCATTAATGACGAATCGGGGAATCACCAGTCGGCTGTCGAAGAGATTGGTTTCCACCAGATCGGCAATGCGGCCGTCGATAATGACGCTGGTGTCCAGGATGTACGGTCGGCGTCCCTTGACCTCCTTGGTGAACTCGACGTAGGGGATGATGAATCGGAAATCGTCTTTGGTCTGAAATAGGAAGCTGATGCACACATAACAGAGGACCGCTGCCAGGATCAGCTGCACTACGTTCCGCACCCGCTCCTCGGTTTGGAGGCTTTCGAAGACGGGGGTCAGTGCCAGCCCCGCCACGTAACTGAGGAAAAGCCCCACGATCAAACCGAAGTAAACGGAGCTGATAATCTCCAGCGGTTTGCGCGGGATCAGAATGTCCAGCAGGATAACCGCCCCGCCAATGGCCATGATCCCCAGCACAATCAACCAGGCTGTCCACTGAAGGTCCTGGGGATACAGACCGGCCTTCACAACGATCACCGCCACACCCGCCAGAACAATAAGGAAGGTGAGGCGCAAAAAAGTGAGAACCATGCTGGTGCCCTCTCTGTTACCGAATGTGCAACCTTGAAGCCATACAGAAGGATAGGTTACAGACCCATGAGGATGCCGACGACATATCCCCCGTCCAGGGTAACGCTTTTTTTTTGAGTTCGCCGGCCTCCCCGGGCGTTCGCCCTCGGCTGCCGCCTCCCTGGGCTCGAATGTTCCTTCGTCGATTCTAGCCGAAACGAGAGCCATCATAAAGCCTTTTCGCATCCGGGAAAGCCGGTGGCTCTGGTTTCATCATGGCCAACTCGCTGGATCGCGAAGGTCAGTGAATTTGGGAATGGTTTGGAAAGTTTATTTCCCGCAAGGGGAAATAGCCGTTTGTCGCGGGGAACCCTCCCGCCGTGCCCGGGGAAACCTCGTGGCTCATCCATCCCTGACGACATTGCTATGACGAGTAGCGCCGTCATAGGGCCGAAGGATCGCGCCCGTCCCGCCCGTTCCCAGCCGCAGCACCAACCCGTTAACAGGACCTTCGTTGCCCAAGCAAGGTTCATCATCGGTTAACTGTATTTCGGTTTCAGTTTGCTTAAATTTTGCAACTGGTTCGGGCTGAGAAATTGTCGATCCCAGCCCTTGCTTGGCGGCCGAAGCTGAGTAGAATGAGGCGGCAAATCCAACAGGCAATTATGGATCTATTTCGAGGTCTTTAAGGCTTCCAACCTTCACTAGCCACATCCAAGCATTCAGCACAAGACAATACTCTCCCAACCAGACGAATAAACTCCGGCTTACGCCCGGTTACCAAGAATCCCGCCCTTGCGTTCCGACGATGATTGCCTCGCGGCGCAGAACAGATCTCAGGCACAGCAGGCAAACAGACAGCGGTTTCCTCGCTGTCTTTCACGAGGGAAGTGTTTCAACCCAAGTGTCCACTCGCCATTTCTCGCCGATGGTCTTGGGTGAGAGTTGTGCGAAATCCAGCATTGCGGCGTTTATTTACGAGAAATGTGCCCGATGCCCGTGTCCCGACATTCAAGGATAGGCGGAGGGTTTGAGTTGACAGTTGAGCAGGTCTTATTTGGGGGAGCGAAACGATGGCTCACACCAATTGCCGCGGTAACACATTCTTCCAGGGCAATCGTCGGGAATTTCTCACCGTGGGGGCCCTCGGTTTCCTGGGTCTGACGCTCGGTGACCTCTTGCGTCTGGAGGCTGCCAAAGCACAGGAGGGGAGTGCTTCAGCAGATCCAACGTTCGGCAAAGCCAAGGGGTTGATCCACATCTTTCTTCCTGGCGGAATGGCTCAGCAGGAGTCTTTTGACCCCAAGCCCTATGCCCCCCTGGAATACCGTGGCTCCTTTGGGACTGTGAAAACCAACACGGGAGAATTGTTCTCGGAAAACTTCCCAAAACTCGCCCAGGTGGCTGATAAGTTCACGGTCATCCGCTCCATGAGCCACGGCGAAGCGGCGCATGAGCGCGGCACGCACAACATGTTCACGGGGTATCGACCCAGTCCCGCCGTGACATATCCCAGTCTTGGCAGTATTGTCAGCCATGAGCTGGGGCCACGGGAATCGCTGCCTCCCTATGTGTGCATTCCCAATGAACCTAACCCCTATGCCGGGCCGGGTTATCTCAGTTCGGCGTATGGTCCGTTTTCACTGGGGGCCGATCCGGCGGGAAGAGGTTTTCGGGTTCGCGACCTGAGTCTTCCCCCAGGAGTGGACGAGCAGCGATTTGCACGGCGTCGTACCCTCTTGGAAGCGGTCAACGCCCACTTTGCCTCGCTGGAAAAGGCGGACGCCATTCAGGCGATGGACTCATTTTACTACCGGGCATATGAAATGCTCAGTTCTGCGAAGGCCCGGGAGGCGTTTAATCTGGATGCGGAGTCCCCCCAAATCCGCGAACGGTACGGTTATACCCAGGCTGGGCAGCGGTTTCTGCTGGCACGGCGCTTGATCGCCGCCGGTGTCCGCGTTGTCACAGTCACCTACGGCGGATGGGATTTCCACGAGCAGATCGTGCCGGGCACGAAGCGGCTCGCTCCCGCTCTCGATCAGGCCCTGGCGGCTTTGTTCTCGGACCTTGACGCCTCAGGGCTTCTGGATGAAACCATCGTGATGGTTTCCACAGAATTTGGACGAACTCCCAAAGTCAATGGAACGGCAGGGCGCGATCACTGGCCCAAGGTCTTCAGCATTCTCCTTGCCGGAGGCGGCGTGACCCGCGGCCAGATTTTTGGTAGCTCGGATGCCACGGCGTCCGAACCGGCCAGCGAGCCCATCGGGCCGGAGGACCTTTTTGCCACGATTTACCATCTGCTGGGGGTGGACTACGAGAAGCGCTTGATCGGCCCGGGCAATCGGCCGCTCAACATCGTCCGCGATGGCCGGGTTCGCCGGGGCCTGATTGCCTGATGACCCTGCCCTCCAACGCTCGCGTTGCTGTCTACGAGTTGGGATTACCTCGCCATGAAGCGGAACAATCGCTCATTTGCCTGGGAAAAAACTCTTGCGGGGTCTCGCCCGATCCCGAACGTCCCCCGACGGAGACACGGGAGTTGTCTTGTTAGGAGTAAGAATGGCCCGGGGCCGATCGTGCGTCTGTTCGGGTTTGCCTGGCTGGGAGTTGTGCTGAGCGTGATTTTCTCCGGAGTTGCGTGGGCGGCCGACCCGGTGATCACGCGTGTGAGTCCAATCAGCGCCCAGCAGGGGACGGAGATTGAGTTGACGATTACAGGCTCCCGTCTGGCTGATGCGGCGGAGCTTCTCTTCACGGGTCCTGGCTTGTCGGTGCGGGAAATCACGACAAAGGCGGGCGACCGCCTGGTGGCGAAGGTGGCCGTTGCTCCCGATTGCCCGGTTGGAGAGCACGGCCTCCGCGTGCGTACAGCCACCGGAATTTCAAACCTCATCACTTTCCACGTGGGACTGCTTCCGGAAATCGATGAGCAAGAGCCCAACAACGATTTCCACAATCCCCAGGTTATCCCCCTGAATACAACCGTCCGAGGAGTTGTTGAGAACGAGGATGTGGATTACTTTGCCGTAGAACTCAAGGCCGGGCAGCGACTATCGGTGGAAGTTGAGGGAATGCGACTGGGAAAATCCTTCTTTGATCCCGCGGTGGCCATCCTGGATTCTAAGCGTTTTGTGCTGGCTACTGCGGATGATACGGCTTTCGGTGGTCAGGACGCCGTTTGTGCGGCCGTCGCGCCGGCGGATGGTCGGTACATCGTGCAGGTTCGGGAAAGTGCCTTTGGCGGATCCGGAGATTCTTTCTACCGGCTCCACGTGGGCACGTTTCCACGACCTCTGGCGGCATTTCCACTGGGCGGTGCGGCTGGTCAAACTCTAAAAGTGCGCTGGGTCGGTGACCCGCTCGGTCCTTGGGAGGAGGATCTGACGCTTCCCACCCAGCCTGCAGACCGGTGGCCGATATTGGCCCACCGGGATGGTCAGGCAGCCCCAACACCCAACTGGATGAGGGTGAGTGCGAGCGGTCCCGAAACCGCGGAAGTTGAGCCCAACGACGTTCCGGCACAGGCCACGCCAGCGACTGCGCCAGGGGCGTGCAACGGCGTGCTGGAACGGCCGGATGATCGGGACTTCTTTCGTTTCTCGGCCAAAAAAGGCCAGGCTTATGAGATCCGCCTCCTCGCCCGGCAGTTGCGGACCCCTGTGGACAGCGTCTTGACCGTACATGCGGCGGACGGTCGGCAGCTGGCGGCCAATGATGATGCAGGTAGTCCGGACAGCATCATCCGGTGGACGGCTCCCGACGATGGTGAGTATCTGGTTGGGGTCCGTGATCACCTTAAAGCCGGCGGACCCGAGTATGTTTATCGCCTCGAGGTCACACCCGTTCAACCGAAGTTGCGGCTGAGTCTGCCCGAGCGGCAACAATTCCGTGACATCGTGGCAGCGGTCCCGCGAGGGAATCGCTACGCTTTCCTGGTCTCGGTCGCGCGCGAGGATTTTGACGGCCCAGTGGACCTGCGCTTTGAAGACCTGCCTCCAGGGATCAGTGTGGAAACATTTCCCATTCCGCCAGGTCAGTCAGTCGTGCCCGTCATCCTCACTGCCGCGGCCGAAGCCCCGCTGGAAGGACGGTGGGTCAGTGTCAGAGGTGTTTCCAAGATCGGTGAGCAGGAGATTGTGGGAGAACTGCTGCAGCGGACTTCTCTTGTTCGCGGCCAGAACAATCGCGAGTACTGGAACTTTTATTCACACCGCCTGGCAACGGCGGTGACCGAAGCCGTGCCGTTCCGGGTGACGATTCAACAGCCCAAGGTACCGCTCGTTCAGGGGGGAACGATGGAACTCGTCATCAAAGCGGAACGGGATGCGGGATTCGACGGACCGATCACCGTGGCGATGCTGAACTTATCGCCGGGTGTGTCCGCGCCCACCTCGGTGACGATTGCGCAGGGAGCCCAGGAGGTCCGGATGCCGCTCACCGCCAATGGGCAGGCAGCCCTGGGGACCTGGAAAATCGTAGCCCTTGCGTCCGCCGATCTTGGCGGGACGGTTGAGGTGGCCACGCCTCCCGCCGATCTGACGGTCGCCGCGCCATTTGTGGCGATGACCTTCCCGCAGGTTTCCCTGGATCAGGGACAGTCAGGAAACTGGCAGGCGCAGGTCGAGGTTCGCACCAAGTTTAACGGGAACGCTCAGGTGGAGCTGCTCGGACTTCCTTCCGGCATAAGCTCGGAGCCGCAGACGATCACAGCCGACACCCAGCAGTGCACGTTCCCCCTGCGAACAGAACCTACTGCCCCGGTGGGACTTCACAAATCGCTCGTGGTGAAGGTGACGATCATCCAGGACGGCGAGCCCATCGTCCACCTGTTGTCGGCCGGGGAACTGCGGATCCAGAAACCGCGGCCAGCCCAGGTGGCGCAGGCCGCTCCACCTCCCCCGCCTCCCCAACCGACGGAAAGACCGCTCAGCCGACTGGAGCAACTCCGGCAGCAGCGTCAGAATCAAACGGCCACGCCGTAAACCTTCCTATTTCAGGAGGGCCTTCAAGCCATGAATCGAGTACGGTTGCCTTTTTTCAGGTTTCCTCAGCGTGCGAACCCGTTGACTGGGTTGGCCACTCTTGCTGGTTTGATTGCGTTCTGGGGCGCGATCGCGGTCAGCCGTGCGGCGGACGTCGTCCGCCTGGAGATCTATCCGTCTGACACCCTGCGGCTGGAAACGAAGGACGATCGGCAGTCGTTTGTGGTGGTGGCTGTGACGGCCGACGGTGTTACTCAGGATGTGACAACGCAGGCCAATCTTCGTCTGGAGAACCCAGCCCTCGCCCGCCTGGAAAACGCCACTCTTTATCCACAGGCCAACGGCGAAACACGGTTGGTCGCGGAGTATGCCGGGCAGAGTGCGGGCGTACCCGTGGTGGTCAAAGATGTGGAAAAGGAACGTCCCCTCAGTTTTCGATTGGACGTCATGCCCGTGTTCATGCGAGCGGGTTGCAACACGGGCACCTGTCACGGGGCTGCTCGCGGGAAAGACGGTTTCCGACTGTCGCTCTTTGGGTTTGATCCCGAGGGCGATTATGAACGGCTCATCCACGAAGTGCCGTTCCGCCGGGTCAATCTCGCCGTTCCCGAGGACAGTCTCATCCTGCAAAAAGCCATCGGAGCTGTCCCGCATACGGGCGGCAAACGCTTTGAAAAGGAGAGCGAATTGTACCGCACTCTCTACCGCTGGTTGGAACTCGGGGCCCCGCGTGACAGTGGAGACGTGCCCAGCGTGGAGAAAGTCGAGGTTTTTCCGCCGCAAAGTGTGCTGCAAGGAGAGAACGCGACCCAGCGGCTGGTGGTGCGGGCCCACTACTCGGACGGCACGGATCGAGATGTCACCCACCTGGCCGTTTTCCTCAGCAATAACGACTATGCGGCTCCCGTCGACGAAAACGGGTTGGTCAAAGCGGCCCACCGCGGCGAGGCGTTCATCCTGGCACGCTTTGACACAAAAGTGGTGGGAAGTCAGGTCCTTGTGCTGCCTGCCGATGTGCCGATGGTGGCCACCGATGAACCCGCCAACTACATCGACGAACTGGTCAATGAAAAGCTGCGCAAGCTCCGCATCCAGCCGAGTGCTCTGTGCAGCGATGCCGAATTCCTCCGTCGCGTGACGCTGGATATCATCGGCCAGCTTCCCACCGAGGAAGAGTATACGCGGTTCCTTGCGGACACCCAGCCGGACAAGCGGACACGGTTGGTGGACGAACTCCTCCAGCGCAAGGAATTCGCAGAGCTTTGGGCGATGAAATGGGCAGAAGTTCTGATGGTCCGTTCCAATGTGAACGTGAGCTACAAGTCGGCCTATCTCTACTCCCAATGGCTGACGGAAAAGATCGCTTCCGGAGAACCATTTGACGAGATCGTTCGCGAGTTGCTGGCTTCCGAGGGTGGTACATTCACCAATCCTGCCACGAATTTTTATCAAGTGGAAACGGACACTCTTAAAACTGCCGAGAACGTTGCCCAGGTGTTCATGGGTCGTCGAATTCAGTGTGCGCAATGCCACAATCATCCGTTCGACCGCTGGACGATGGACGATTACTACAGTTTTGCCGCATTTTTTGCCCAGATCGGCCGCAAGAATGGAGAAGACGATCGGGAAACAATCGTCTTTAACCGCGGCAGCGGCGAAGTGCGTCATCCGGTGGACAATCGCGTGATGGCCCCCAAGTTCTTGGGTGGCCCGCAACCCCAAATCAACGGTGGGGATCGTCGCAAGGTCCTCGCCGAGTGGCTCACCTCGCCCGACTGCCCGGACTTTGCCTGTAACGTCGCTAATCGAATCTGGGCGCACTTTTTCGGAGTCGGGATCGTTGATCCGGTGGATGATGTCCGCATGAGCAATCCGCCCAGCAATCCGCAACTGTATGAAACGCTTGGAAAAAAGCTCATCGAATACAAATACGACTTTAAACGTCTGGTGCGGGATATCTGCCTGTCCAAAACCTATCAGCGATCGGCGATTCCGAATGAGAGCAATCGCGAGGACACGCGTAACTTCTCCCACGCCAATGTGCGCCGTTTGCAGGCGGAAATCCTGCTGGATTGTATCTGCCAGGTTACGGAGTCGCCGGAAAAGTTCCGCGGGTTGCCCCTCGGTGCTCGGGCGATTCAGATCGCGGATGGAAGCACGACCAATTACTTTCTCACGACCTTCGGCCGGTCACCCCGAGATACAGTCTGTGCGTGTGACGTGCGTACCGATCCAACACTCTCGCAGGCCCTCCATCTAATCACTGGCAATACGATCGAAAGCAAGATCAAACAGGGTGGCCTCATTGACCGGTGGCTGAATGAAAAGGTATCCCCAGAAGACATCGTGAAGCGGCTGTTCATCCGCACACTGACCCGCGAACCGACCGAACAGGAAATGCAGGCCGTTAGAGAAGCGCTCAAAGACCAGGCTGATCCGCGGCCGGTTTTACACGACGTCTTTTGGGCACTTTTGAACTCCCGGGAGTTCTCCTTCAACCATTGAGCGTCCCCCCGGCGGACGAAATAGTAAAACCAGCAAATGATTCGTGCCAATCGGGTTTCATCAAACCTGCGGCGGCATGCAGTATCCGAGGAGTAAGCGTTCCATGCGAAGGTGTTTTTCACGTGGCTGGTTCGTAGTGGTGGCCCTGGCGTGTTTCGGATGGTTGCGGATGGGGTTTGCCGTTGCGGAGGAGGCCAAAATCACGTACGTGGATCATGTCCGACCTATCTTCCGCGAGCACTGCTTCGCCTGCCACAACCAGAACAAGGCCACCAACGATCTTGCCCTGGATAGCTACGAACGGCTCATGGAGGGTGGCGCCAGCGGGGCGGTTATCGAACCCGGCGATCCCGACAACTCCTATCTCTGGATGCTCGTCTCTCACAAAGAGCAACCCTACATGCCCCCGAACCAGGACCCACTTCCCGCGGAGAAGCTGCAAATCATTCAGAAATGGATCCAGGGTGGGGCGCTCAAGGACAGCGGGAGTTCGGCCGCTGCCGCAAAACCCAAGGTGGATCTCTCCATGACGCAGGTGACGCCGGCGCAGCAGGGCACGCCCATTATGCCCGAGAATTTACCCCAGGAGCCGATCCTCGTCACCCGACGGCCGGCTCCCGCTTATGCCCTGGCGACGGCCCCTTGGTCGCCGTTGGCGGTTGTCGCCGGTCAAAAGCAACTGGTGTTCTACCACACCGAAAGCGGCCAGCGATTGGGTATTGTGCCATTTCCGCCAGGTGTAGCGTACGACCTGAAGTTCAGCCGCTCAGGAGCAGTACTGGCAGCCGGCGGTGGCATTGGGGCCAAGGTGGGAAATGTCGTGTTGTATGACGTGAAAACGGGCAAGGAATTGACCACTATTGGCGACGAGCTGGATGTCGTCCTCGCCTGTGATGTCAGTCCGGACCTCAAGTTTGTGTTGCTGGGAGGCCCGCAGAAGATCGCCCGCGTCTTCAACGTGGAGGACGGCTCTCAACTCGTGGAAATCAAAAAGCACACGGATTGGATTTATGCAGCCGCCATTAGCCCCGATGGCGTTCTGATGGCCACAGCCGATCGTGCGGGAGGACTGTGGGTTTGGGAGGCGGGTGCGGATCGCGAGTTTGCCACTCTGGATGGCCACAAGGCTGCTGTGACAGCCCTGGCGTGGCGGCCGGATTCGAACGTTTTGGCATCGGCTTCGGAAGACGGAACAATCAAGCTCTGGGATATGAATAATGGTCAGCAAATCCGCAGCATCAACGCCCACAGCGGGGGCGCGACCACCGTCGCTTTCATGAACGATGGCCGCCTGGTGTCAGGGGGACGCGACAAGACCGTAAAAATCTGGGATATTTCTGGACGAAATCTGAAGACTTTGCCCGCGTTTCCCGATCTGATCCTGCGAGTGGCCGCCACCTACGATAACAAGCGAGTGGTGGCCGCCGATCTCTCGGGGGAGGTACGCCTCATCGATATTGAGTCGGGTAACGTGGTGGCCAATTTGCCGGCAAACCCTGCCCCAGCATCGGCATCACCACCGGCCACGGCCCAGGCCACTGCTTCCACGAAATGAAGCTCCGCGCGGCTATCTCGATCGCGCTTGCGATTTCTTTTGCAATCGGAACGGCAACGGCATTGCTCAGGAGGACGCCTCGCTTTCCGCTTCTGGAGCTTCGTTATTCGCTCGCTCCGTCACCGAAGTCGGCATCACCCGCTTTGGTTTTACGTCTTCGGTTCCGGGAACGACGAATGGGCCGGGGGAGTGAGTCTCCACGATTTCCCGCAATTCTTCCTGATCAATGACCTCCTTTTGCATGAGCCGCTGGGCCAAGGCTTCCAAGGCTGGGCGACGCACCTCCAGAATCCGCCGAGTTCGCTGAAGGGCTTCGTCGATGATCCGCCGGATTTCGCGGTCGATTTCCTCGGCCGTCGCTTCGCTGTACCAGCGAGGACGTCCCAAATCGCTGTAGACACCCAGATGAGTGGGCACATCATCGCGGAACGCCAGCTTTCCAAGGCGGCTCATCCCAAATTCCGTGACCATGCTCCGCGCGATATCGGTGGCCCTCTGCAGGTCGTTCTGCGCACCCGTGGAAACATCTTGGAACACCAGTTCCTCGGCGACACTGCCTGCCAAGAGCACCTGGATGCGGGCTTCCAGCTCGCTTTGCGTCAACAGATAGCGGTCGCCCTCCGGACGCTGGAGAGTGTACCCCAGACCAGCAATTCCCCGCGGGATGATGGAGACTTTGTGGACCGGGTCCGTATTCGGCAGGGAATAAGCCACCAGGGCATGGCCACTTTCATGATAAGCCACCCGAAGTTTTTCCTCTTCACTCATCACCCGCTGCCGTTTTTCCAGCCCGGCCGTCACCCTCTCCACAGCTTCCGTGAACTCCTCCATGGTGACCGCCTCTTTGTTTTTGCGGGCGGCAAGAAGGGCTGCCTCATTGACGAGATTGGCCAGGTCCGCCCCCACGAAGCCCGGGGTTAATGCGGCGATTTCGCTGATGTTCACCGACGGATCCAGCTTCACATTTCGACAATGGACCTTGAGGATGGCCTCGCGTCCACGGACATCAGGACGATCAACAAGGATGTGCCGGTCGAATCTTCCCGGCCGCAACAAGGCGGGATCGAGCGTCTCCGGTCGGTTCGTCGCCGCCAGGACGATGACACCGCTGTTGGAGTTGAATCCATCCATTTCCACAAGCAGGGCGTTCAGGGTCTGTTCCCTTTCTTCGTGCCCGCCCACGATGCTCGTCCCGCGCATCTTGCCTAAAGCGTCGAGCTCGTCGATAAACACGATGCAGGGAGCGCGGGCCTGTGCTTGCTGGAACATGTCCCTGACCCGCGCGGCGCCCACTCCCACGAACATTTCCACAAAATCCGATCCGGAAAGACTGAAGAAGGGCACACCGGCCTCTCCGGCGATGGCTTTCGCCAGCAGCGTTTTTCCCGTGCCTGGCGGTCCCACCAGCAACACGCCTTTCGGGATGCGGCCGCCCAACGCCCGAAATTTTTGCGGGTTTTTGAGAAACTCCACGACTTCCTTCACTTCCTCAACGGCCTCGTCAATGCCCGCGACGTCCTTGAACGTCACACCGACGTCTTCAGGAGCATAGAGCCGGCTGCGGCTCCGGCCGAACGCAATCGCCGAGCCGGGGCCTCCCATCCGACGGAGGAGAAAGAGCATCAACAGGACAAAGACCAAAAGCAGGATGATGTGAGGTCCGTATTGCTCCCAGAAAGTGGGTGGTTCCCCGCCCCGGACGTCGCGGAATCCTTTGTTCAAAAGCAATTGCAGGAGGGCGTTGTTGTCGTTTTCGAATCCCAGTCGAGAGGAACGAAAAGTGACTTCTTCCGGCTTGGAACGTTTACTGACGGGATCCAGGATCTCCCGCGTCACGGTACCGACGACTTCGTGGGGACGGACGACGAGATCGCGCAGGCCCGAATAGCGTATGCGATACAGTTCGTTGCCGACTTTCTTGGTCACCACGATGGCCGCCTTCGGATTCTCCTCCGGGCTTCCCTGCTCGATCAGTCGCACGAGTTCCAGGTATGGAATATCCTCGGTAATGGTCGGTCGCACCAACCCGGCCAAAAGGAGGCTCACGGCAAGGGCAATCAGAAGATACCAAAGAATGGCAGGGCCACCGGGACCTCGGCGTTCGCGGGCTTTCTTGTCACCCAGGGGTGACTGCTCCCCTTTATTCGGATCGTTTCGGTTACCGGAGTCTCGCGAAAAGAGGTTCCGGAGTCGTTGCAGGTCGTTGGGTATTAAATACCAGGCTTTCTCGCCGATTCTCGATTTCATCATGCGTGTGAGCAGGCCATCTGTAAAACGGGAACGACTGTCCGCTTTTCCCCCAAACTTCTGCCCTTTTCTAATGATAGATCACAGTCGGCGTTGAGGTACTCCTAAGGGAGGGGAATGAGGGCCCAATCCTCTGGAGCGGTTTTTTAGCCGGCAAATCCTGGGCGGACGGGTGGGTGGGCCCCGACATTATTTACCTTCATTATCACACTTGCGGGAAAAGAGGCAAATAGTCCATGAAATGACTCGTCCCCGTTTTTGGTACGGGGTTGTAATAATTTGATCCGGTGGCATGGCAGTGGGTCGTCGGAATTGTGTCGGAGGTGGGGGAGTCGCAAGTCTCGCAATTCCACAGCTAGCGACTAGCCAAACTCTCATCGTGCCAACATCAGGAACCGAAGTGTCTGTCTTCCTCTAATTGTCCAGTGGGCTACGTTGCTTGGCCCTGGCGCGAGTTAATGGGCGGACCAGCCAGGCAAGTCCGTCTAGAAGTAGCGCTTGTTGTGCCCGGCGACACAGCTTGTTTTCAACGGGCACAACTGTTGCAAGGCGGGCGGACGCAGAGTTAAGAACCGTCAAACAAGATATAATGCAGTGTTTAGGCATGCCTTTGTGTCTCGGTGTTCCAATTCCTGGACAGCGAGTTTTCGGGGCGGATTTCGGACTGATTTAACATTCGGGGCAGTCTTGTGATTGCAGCCATGCCCAACACTATGCGAATATTGATCCTGGGAGCAGGTACGATTGGAAGCTCGATTGCTGAGTTCCTTTCCCCACACCACAGGGTGACGTTGATCGATCAGGACCGCGAGACTGTCGATCGAATCAACGCGACCATGGATGTGCGGGCACTTGTGGGATCGGCCTCCGATGCGGTTCTGCTCTTCCAGGCGGGAGCCACGGACGCTGACCTGTGTCTGGCGGTGACCAACTCCGATGAGGTGAATCTTGTTGGGGCCAGCGTGGCCAAAGCGATGGGAACGCGGCGAGCCATCGCTCGGGTGTATTCCCCCAACATTCTGGATACCAGTACCTTCGACTACCGCGATCACTTCCGTCTTGACAGGCTCGTCAGCCTGGAGCGTTTGGCCGCCCTGGACCTTGCAAGGGTGGTCCGCGGTACCGGTACCCTGAGCATTGAAATCTTCACTGTGGCCGACTTGGAAATGCAGGAAATTGAAATCCGCGGAAAAGCCCCTGGAGTGGGGGTTCCGCTCCGGGAACTCCGGTTGCCTCGGGGCGTCCGGGTGGGGACGGTACTGCGACAGGGCAAGCTGTTCATTGCCGGGCCGGAGGATTCGATTGAAATTGGCGATCGAGTCGCGCTCTTAGGCAGGCGGGACGAGCTGGATGTCGTGAAAACCTTGTTCGAGACGGAGACCCCCCAGCGTTTGGGGGTGGTTATTGCGGGAGGTGGGGAAACCGGCTTTCAGTTGGCTCGCCTCCTCGAAGGACCACGCCACAATGTGGTCCTGATGGAGTCGAATCGAGAGCGTTGCGAGTATTTGGCCAGCCACCTCCGCGACGTGACGGTGGTCTGCTGTGACGTTCGAAGTCGGGCGGCATTGGAAGAGGAACGCGTGGGCAGTGCCGACTATTTCGTAGCCTGTACGGGCGACGATGAGAACAACCTTCTGGCATGTGTGGAAGCCAAAGAACTCGGGGCCCAGAAGGTGGCGGCAGTGGTTGCCCGTTCGGATTACCGTTACATTCTGACAAAGCTTGGCGTGGACCACGTCACGACTCCTCCCGACGTTGTGCGGAGAGAAGTGGAAGCCCATCTCACCACCGGGGTGGTGGTCTCCAAAAAGCCGCTCGTGCCCGGCTCGAAGGTTTTCGTCATGGAACTCGAGGTCGTGGAAGGGGCACCGGTGACCGAACACGTGCTGGCACGAGTGGGATTGCCGAGACAGTGCCTCATTGCGGCGGTCATCCGCGAGGGCTTTGCCATGCTTCCGGCAGCTGACGACCGCATCAAACCGCGTGACACGGTGATCGTCCTGGTCCACGAAGACATGATCGATGAGATGCTCACGTTCTTCCAGCCGCCGGAGTGAAGCGTGTCGCTTTACCCCGGACTGCCCTCCGGCTGGAGCATCTCCAGCATGGCACGGTTTTCTGACCGGACGTCACCTGCCCTGAGTCATGGGTCCGTTGGTCCCGCTCGTGGGAATCGGGAGGAGGGGCTGAGGCCACAGTGTTAACGCAGACCAGCGAAAAACCCTTCTTGGGGATAATAATATGGCCACGAAACGCATTTATCTCGATAACGCAGCCACAACCTGGCCGAAACCACCAGCCGTTTATGAAGCGGTCGAGGCCTATCAGCGGAACCTCGGTTGCTCGCCGGGGCGCAGCACATATCGGGATGCCATGGAGGCCGACCGCGTGGTGGCTGAGGCGCGTCGGGCAGTGGCCCGGTGTCTGGGCCTATCGGATCCTCATCGCATTGTTTTCGGATTCAACGGCACGGATGTGCTCAATATGGCGATTCGGGGTGTGGTGCGGCCGGGCGATCACGTCATCACGACGGCGGCCGACCACAACTCTGTTCTTCGCCCGCTGCGGTTTTACGAGGAATATCATCACGTTCAGGTGGATCGCATTCCTTGCGATCCCCGCGGGTTTGTGATTCTCGAAGAACTGGAAAAAGCACTTCGCCCGGAGACGCGTCTGGTGGCGGTCAACCACGCGTCCAATGTGGTGGGAACACTTCAGCCGCTGGAAGAAATCGTCAAACTGGTTCGGCGGCATTGCGAGGCGATTATTTTGGTGGATGCGGCTCAGTCGCTGGGACATCTGCCACTTTTTCCCAAGGAATTGGGAATCGATTTGTTGGCGGCTCCCGGCCACAAGGGGCTCCTTGGACCGATGGGAACCGGCGTCCTCTATCTTGCTCCCAGGATCGAAGAGAGATTGGTGCCGCTGCGGATGGGAGGAACCGGCTCCCGCAGTGACGAAGACCGCCAGCCGGACTTCCTGCCCGATAAGTTCGAGCCCGGCAATCACAACGCACCTGGGCTAGCGGGCCTTGTGGAGGGCATTCGCTACCTGGAAGCCCGTACCCTGGAGGAAATCCGCCAGCATGAAATCGCCCTCACCGCCCAGCTCATTGCTGGGTTGAAGGAAGTGCCGGGGGTAACGCTCTACGGTCCTCCGTCTGCAGAACAACGGGTGGGCGTGGTGAGCCTTAATATTGAGGGGTATTCTCCGGAAGAAGTAGCGGGTATCCTCGATCTGCACTACGGCATCCAGGTGCGATCGGGGATCCACTGTGCTCCCCTGATGCACCGGACGCTGGGCACCGTGGAACGAGGTGGGGCCGTCCGCTTTAGTTTCAGTCCCTTTACCACACGGGAAGAGATTGATGCAGCAATCCAGGCCGTTACAGAAATCGCTCGCCACAGTTGACCACCCCCGCGTTTCCGGGATCTGCTACCGGCGCCAGAGACTCGCCGTCTTGCGGAGGCAATCCGTGAATTGCCCGTAGGTGTAACCGCAGTCCTGAACTAAGCGTAGAGTGCCCACTCGGTGAAGGGGCCACTATCCAGCGCTGGAACGGGGATCTGGCGAGCGGATCTCCGGAAGGGCACGCTGGTCGTGTCCAGAGAAAGAGAGGTGAATTATCCAAACTGACAGCCGAACGTGATGGGCAGGTGGCTCCGTGTTTCTCCAACGCGTTGTGGTTACCGCCGCGTGCGGTGGGGCGGTGTCGCCGGAGTGCGGGTAGCGCCCATCTTCACCGCGGGGAAGATCGTCTTGGGAGACTGCTCATCGAGGTTGAAAATGGTGAAGCCGGGAACACCGGCAAGCCGGGCAAGCGCAATCTGTGCCACCACCTGATCGGGACCATCCAGTCGGTAAGCGCCGATCCCGGGATACATGGGAATTTTTCCCTGCGTGGCCTGCCACTGGTTTTTCACCCAGCGGACAAACTGTTCGTGGTTGTTCGTGTAGTCCATGGGACACACGAAGTCGAGGTAGCCCGCATGAACCCAGCTCACCCAATCCTGACCGACAGAATCCCTGCAGGCCGGATACTCGGCAAACACGGCAGCTGAGATTTTGATTCCCGGCCGAATCTGGCGGGCTTCCCGGGAAACAGCCTCCACCACCCGCGTGATATTCCGCCGTCGCCATTCCAGATATTGGGAACGCAGGGGGCCCGAGACACAATCGTGTGGCCATTGGGCGACCTTCACACCCATTTCGGCTTCAAATCGCTGGCGGCAGCCCGGGCAAAAACAATTGTCAGGACCGGGATAGCGGATGTAGTCAAAATGGATGCCGTCCACCGGGTACTTGCGGACGACCTCCAACATGGTCTCCACTTCCAGACGCTGATTCTCTGGATGCGAGGGGCAGAGCCAGTTGCTGGGTTCGCCGCGTCGTGTCATTTGGGTCCGCCCCGCTGCCCGCATCTGATCAATGAACGATTGCGGGGCGTTACTCAAATTGAAATTGACCTTCCACACGTGCACCTCCAGGCCGTGCCGATGGCAGGCCGCCACGCATTGCTCAATTTGGTCCCCGTATTTTTGGAAGGCTTCGCTTCGTGGAAGGATGTCGCTTGCATAGTGAGCCAGACCGGCCCACAGCATATTGGGCAGCACCATGTTGAAGCCCGCTTCGGCAAGTTCCCTGGCTGTGCGTTCCCAATTGCCAGGGTAGGCGCCCAGCCCGGAATGATTCCAGTACGCTCGGCCTTCGACATGGGGGCTTGGCTGGGCGGACAGGTACGCCTGAATAAGTTTTCCCCGAAGTTGCTGGAGTTCTCGCAAATTGATGGAAGGTGCTTTTCCCTGCGATTGGGCCTCACGAACGGCAAGAAGTTTTTGTTCGGCTTCTGCGAAAGATTGCCAGGCTGGATGGGTGGAATCGGGGAGATACGTCTTCAACCAGGCGCGCAACTCATCGAGACTGGTCAGATGCCCCACCTGAACCGCTCGTGTCAAAAGTCCCCGGGTGATTTCGGTTTTCAGTTCGGGAAGCAGTGCGGAGAGAACGGCGGCCAGCATCAACCGCTGATTCTCTGTGTCCCCGTCTAGAAGAATATGGCTGAAAAACGCACCCCGGGGTGAAAGAATCATGGCCGGTTTTCGCGTCGCTTCACCTGAAGCCGTGTACCACCATCCAATCACTTGCGCATCGGCAGCGGCCGGTTCCGCTTCCGTGACGTTCCACGAGCTTTGACGCATTACCTCGGGCAGATCGGGAAGAATTTGGCGGTCGAAACGCACTTCCGCGAACTGGCCCGGGAACTGCTGTCCCACCCATCGGGTCTTTCCAATTCCCAGCAGCCCGAGCAACTCCGCCGGCGCCTGGTAGTTGAGAAACACCCGGGTTCCCTGTCGGATGGCCTCGGCCAGCGCCTTGGTCGCGTCCGGGGTCAGACGTGGATGATAGGGCACAATGATGACCTTCTGTTCCGCCCAGATCTGTGGGTTCGGGGAGGCATCGTCCCATTCGTCGTACTCAAGGCCGAGGTCATCAAGCAGCCTGGCGAATCGCTGGAGGGTTTCCCTCGCGGTGCGGTATTCGGGATCGCGGCCGTAAATCGCTGCGGCTGGCCCGAGAATCGCGATGGCGTGCCGGACGGCAACGAGGCGATAAATTCGCGCCCGGCCATCCAGGTTCTGGCCCCGCCAAAATGAAATACGGATACCGTCGATCTGGTGCCACCCTTGAGGACGTTCCTCGGTACGGAAGTCGGATTTGCGGAATCGCAGTACCTGACGCCCCGGTCGCGTCACACTACCCGAGGCAGCATACCAACCCTCCCCGCTGCGAAAATAGAGCGAGATATACCCAACAGCTTCCACCGGCTCTACCGAAACTTCCAACAGGAACTCGCCGGGGCGCGACAGATCCAGCGATACCCGGCGGTCATGGACGCTTCGCGGCCAGGCTGGCTGAGACGCAAACGGCAGGGCGACTTCCAAAGCCACCGTGCCGTCCTCGCGGACAAGCCGTACCGGTGCCGTACGTTCACTGGGATGCCACGCCCCCTGAGCCTCCGCTTCGTTCCCGTAATTTACGCCTTCCAGGACGATTTCCTGCGTCCCCGCGGTTTGCGCCGTCGCTACCACGGGCAGGGTGAGCAAGCCGAGCAGGGCAAGTGTCAAGCCAATTAGATTTTGTCGGCAGACCAGCGGTTGCATGCGATGTCTCCCTGTATCAATCTGTCGTGCCTGCCAAATGATTGATATCCGACGCGGAACGCGAGATGTAGCCGTGCAGATACAGATCATCCCCGACGCGTTCCCAGGTTACATTCGAGAGGTGGAGGGCCTCCGCCATCTTTGTCACACCCCTCCCCGCTACGGGTGTCCGCCCATTTTGACCGCCCACAATTTTGGGAGCAACAAACACGTGCACCTCGTCCACGAGTTGATGGTCGAACAGCTCACCGAGCACCTGGCTTCCGCCTTCAAACAGGACGTTGGTCATGCGGCGGCGTCCCAGTTCGTCAAGGAGGGCCTGCAAACGCTCGGACCGTGTTTTACCGGGGCATTCCAGCACTTCGCATCCGGCAGCCTCCAGCTTCCGGCGAGCCTCGCCGTCGGCTTGTGCTGACACCGCGACCAGGACAGGGAATTCCCGGGCGGTCTGAACGAGACGACTGTGGGGCGACAGCCGGGCACGTGAGTCCAGAACGATGCGCACGGCAATTCTGGGGCCAGGCGGCCGGGCCGTCAGCAGCGGATCGTCCGTTTCCACTGTGCCAATCCCTACCGCGATTCCATCCACACGGCCGCGAAGTGCGTGAACCTTTCGACGCGATTCTTCCCCACTGATCCATCGGCTTTCCCCAGTCGCCGTGGCGATCTTCCCATCAACCGTCATCGCCCACTTGGCAATCACCCACGGCCGTTGCGTGGAAAGCAACTTGAGGTAGGGGGCGTTCAAACGTCGCGCTTCCTGCTCCATGAGGCCGACAACGACTTCGATCCCGGCTTCTCGCAGACGAGCGATTCCCTGGCCGTGGACAAGCGAAAAGGGGTCCGCCATGGCGGCCACCACACGACGGATCCCCGCCCGAATAATGGCATCCGTGCAGGGGGGCGTTTTACCAAAATGGCAGCAAGGCTCCAGCGTGACATACATTGTGGCTCCGGCTGCCCGGTCGCCTGCCATGCGAAGGGCTTCCACCTCCGCGTGCGGCTGACCATAAGCGCGGTGCCACCCCTCGCCAATAATCTCGGCCCCTCGTGCGATGACACAGCCCACCATCGGATTGGGCTCCACAGCGCCCTTGCCCAGAGCCGCCAAGCTTAACGCTCGCCGCATGTGCCAGGCATCGAGTTCCATCTGATCCATGGTGCTCCCCTTTGCTGCAAACAAAAATGTTGTCAACGCGAGCGAGAACAAACGCTGTTATCTTGCGTCGCGCTCACTTTTGTTTTCCCGCGACCGGAGCTTGGTCCGGACTCTTACTTTCCGGGACCATCGCGCACGTGGCGCATTCTGTCCGCTGTGAGATCGCAGCCCCTTCGATCCCGAGCGCCCTGTACATTCCCGAAGAAAGACGCAGCCTCCGTCCCGACCATATTTCGTCTCAGCGCACCGGTCGGGCTGAGCACCGGGTCAGCTCGCGGCTTCCCCTCCGCGGGATATACTGCTCGTCACATCAGGACAGCTACTACTTCAGTCGAAGAACCCACGCCGGATATTGTACCGAAACAGAAATCTTTTTGGCTAGGACGAGACCAGACGCCGTCAGATTTCGGGAGGGATAATCCGCAAATTTCCCCGGCGACGCATTCAAGCTTCGCTTTTTCCTAACTCCTTAACAAAGGAATAGGTCAGAAGCAGGCTGGTATCCCGATCGACGCTGATGGCAGTTCGACACACTCGCTGAATTGTTGTGCCTTATATCACTTTGTCACTGGCGCGAACTCTGGAACCTGCCACGTCACATGATGCCCGGCGTCTCGTAACATGGCCACCACCTCTTCCACCGGACGTCGGTCCACCACGGGAAACTGACCACCGTCCTGGTCTTCCACAGCCTCTGCACCTGCGCGATAACCGCCGGGCACCGTGGAACTGGCGGCGCTCATTTGGGTGATACATGTTTGGGCGAGAAGATCTCGCAGTGAGGGCGGCTCCCGCGTGGAAAGGACCAATTCGGCCTGAGGAAAGGCGTGCCGCAACCCACAGTAAAGGCGGATGAGAGTTTCGTCATCCACAGGATGCGGAATCACGAAGTCGGCCGGCCCTTCGTGAATCCGCGGCAGGCTGAACGCGATGCGACGATCAGCAAATCGCTCTTTCAGATAGGCCGCGTGGCGGACCATGGCTTTGGCATCGGGCAAAGGATCGCCCAGCCCAAGCAGAATTCCCAACCCCAAACGCTTCACCCCGCCTTCCGCCGCTCGCTCGAGGCCTTCGAGTCGCCAGGCATAGTGCGATTTGGGCCCGCGGGGATGGAAATGTTGATAAAGCTGCCAATCGTACGTCTCCTGGTAGAGGGTCACCCCAATGATGCCGGCTTCCACCAGGGCCGCATATCCGGCCGTGGATTGTGGGGCAATCTCAACCGCAAGACTGACGGGAAATTGCCCTCGAATCGCCCGGATGATCTCGCTGTAGTATTCAACGTCGGTTTTCTGAGGATAATCTCCCGCAACAAGCAGGATGTGTCGCATTCCCCGGTTTGTGAGGATTTGTGCCTGCTCGAGGGCCTCTTCCGTCGTGAGCCACCGCCGCGGTACCTTTTCTGGAAAGCGGAATCCGCAGTACAGACAGTAGTTCACGCAGTAGCTCGATAAGTAAAGGGGAGCGTACACAAGAACCCGCCAGCCCGTCGAACCGTTCGGACCGGCCTGATCCTGTTCCCGTCCTCCATGCACGGTGGGAGAGACAGCAAAATGCTCGCGGGTCAGCCGTCGGGCACTGGCCAGCACATCTTCGAGAGGTCGCTGGCGATCCAGACATGCCTCCAGTTGAGCCACTGCTTCCGCTGCCACGCTCTCGTCATGAACCACCTGGATTGCCCGGCGCGGAGTTCGATCACCTTGGCCACTGAGCCGGGCGAACAGGAGGTCCAGCATCTCGGCGGCACGAAAGTCCTCCCCGTCAAGGACTTCTTCCCGCTCATGGAGAAGCTGGTAGCGCAGTCGCTCCACACGCTCGGCGAAGGAGGAAGCGATGGTCTGTCCGGTTTCTCCCCGAGAAACGATTATATTCTCTTCGAGACTCGCCCGGGCCTCGCGCAAAAGCTCCCAGTGCCGGGCAAAATGGGGATCCCGCTCGGCGAGGTATCTTTCTAAAAACCCCCAGTCGATGTTCTGTTCAATAACGGTGTTTGTGCTCATAAAGCTGCGGTCGTAAGTTCGCCGGTCGATTATCTCGGGAAGAATCACCCGTCACAAATATTCTTGGGACTCTTTGATGAACGGTTACCCGCAAGGAAAGGAACAAAAGTTTCTGCGAAACTTTGAGTGCCGGGCCGGGCCGGGATTCGCGGTACCAGATCGTGATGTCCCTTTTTTCCCGATCCTTGTTCAATTTTAGGAACCGTGGAACACAAAGGACAAACCACCCCATGATCACCACAAAGCGAATCATTTACGTTGTGGGTGGCTTATTACTCCAGCATTTCGCGACTGCGGACAATGGTTCCGCTCATGAACTTGCGCACGCCTTCGGGTGTTTCCAGGAGAATGGCACCTGTGCCGTCGATACCGCGGCAAATTCCTTCGTATTGCTGTTTCTCTGTCTCCAGGATGAGTTGATGCCCTTTCTGGAGACAGAGGCGATCTGCCTCACTGGTCAGGCCTGCGGGATTGTGCGAAAGAGCTTCGAGATGGCTTTCCATATGACGAAGAATGCTGATCAGCACGTCGGTTCGGTCCAAGAAGGTACCGCAGATGTCGCGGAGGCTGGTCACGATAGGCTGAAGCTCCTTGGGGGCTTCCCGAGCCATATTATTCACATTCACCCCAATCCCAAAAATGGCGCGCTGGTTGGCGGCCACCTCGACGAGAATTCCAGCGATTTTTCGTCCCGCCACGTACACGTCGTTCGGCCAGTGAAGCCCCACGGGAACTGTCGGTGGCACGAGGGGCCGAATGGCCTGGCAGACACTCAGAGCCCCCAGGAGTCCAAGAAAGCCCGCGGTGGGTCCTTGCCCGGACTCAGTTTCTTCAGATGTTTTCAGCCGATTGTGTTGACCCGTTGCCTCACTTGGGGGGGTAGGCGTTCTACTGGGTGACATGGGCGGGGCCAGGATCACTGAGAAGGCGAGGCTTCCCTGCCCGGTCCACCAACGGCGGCTGCCCCGTCCCCTTCCCGCTGTTTGATGCTCGGCCGCCACGAGAAATGGCAGTGGGAGATCGGGGCGTAGAATAAGTGTCTTGGCCCAATTGTTTGTAGAGTCTATTGTTTGCCAAACTTCACCATCTTGAACAAAAGTTTCTCGGATGACTCTAGCAAGGTCCAATGGTGGTGGGCAACTCTCTTGCATTGGTCGATTCCTTTCTCACGTTTGGTCTGGTACAACATTCTCGCCCCGCTTGGAACCCGCTTGGAAGTCGGAAATCCGTGCTTACGGCTTCTCAGGTTCCGCCCTTCCTCCGATCGGGATCGTACGCCTTCGCCGAAACCCGAAGAACAAGCGTCCGCGGATCATCCCTCCTGGAAAAATGGACCTGACAAGCAGGTCCCTCCCAGGGGGGCACGCCTGTCGTGCCCGGTCTGTGTGGAGAAGCCCGTTACAGGCTGTGAAACTGCGCAAGCGTTAAAACGCTCATGCAAGATGACGGTCTGCGCGGAGTGAGCATTACAAGCCCACAAAACGCCGTTCCGAGGCATTTTTTCCTTCAAGGATCAGCTTGCTGTCTCTCAAATACACCTATTTCCAGCCTGCCTGCCCGACGCACCCACTGATTCTTCTCCTGTGACCTTTCCTGATTTGTCCAGTTTCAATCTCCTAACTCGCCTTCTGGACGAAAGCGTCTGCAACGCAAGGGGCTCCACCCTCTCTGCTGCCTGGGTTTTTGTCTTCCACCACTGGCCTTCTGCTACCGCATGCTCTTCTTCCTCGCAGTTCCCGGGCCATGCTCGGATTTTCAATCTCCTCGAGCACGCTTCCGCCAGGAAAACGAGTCGGAAAACCGTCCGCCGAGACGTGGTGGCTCCAGAAAACTGATTTTGCCAACCGGGCAGCTTGGAGAGTTATCCCCCAACGCGGCAATCGACACCAGACTCCACCGAGCGTCACTCGACACCGCGCTCCGCCACATGGGGGGTATTGACACTTCTCGGCAAGTGGCATACGCTCATCGTCGGCTTAAGGTGCTAACATTTCTCGAGTGGTCGGCAAGGACTGATCTGCACTGTGCCTAACTTTTGTCACCCCGCTGAGCTTTCGCGTCGCCGGGAAACCAATTGCAATAATCGTGCACTGCCTGGAGCCGAGGGATAAGTATTAAGTGTACGTTTTACAACCTCGTGGCCATGGGGGAGGTGCGCTATGAAATGGTTTAGCCATCTCGTGTGCTGGTTGGGGAAGCAGGCGGGGCTGGTTCTGCTGCTCGCCTTGGTGACGTTTGGAATCGCTGCCGGCCAACCGCCGGAGGATCGCTGGGAACGGCTGGGCCGTGTTGCGGCCGCCCATGCACGTCACAGCGACGCCCTTATGGAGTTACCTGACGTGGTGGGAGTCGGTATCGGGGTCGACGCCAAGAACAATCCTGTGCTGAAGGTCTTTACCAAGCACGGCCGGCCTGCTGGAGTCCCGCGGAAGCTCGATGGGGCCGACGTGGAAATTGTTCCAACCGGAGAATTCCATGCCCTTGCTCCCGCTGCACCGGCCGCTGTGAAACCATCGGCGACTAAACCCTCGGTCGATAAGCCCCCGACCGTAACGTTCGTCTCCCCGCAGCACGGAGAAACCGTGGTGGGAGAGGTAACGCTCCAAGTCAACGCCACGGATGACAAGGGTGTTACGAAGGTCGAATTCTACTATCAGCAGTACGATGCGTACTATAGCGGTAAAGTTCCACAACTGCTCGCTACGGATACGAACGGCGGCGATGGCTGGTCGTGTACATGGAATACGACCGCAGTACCGGACGAACGTTACATCCTCTGGGCAGTTGCCTACGATACCAAGGGGCAAACAGCCAGCCACAACGTGACGATCGCAATCGACAATACGCGTGGTGAGCCACCGGCGTACTCTCCAGATCGGTTTGAAGACTCTGCGGTGTCGCCGATCGGTGTGTCGGTGGGCAATCAGTATGAAGCGTCGGCCGGGACAATCGGCTGCCGTCTCAAGGATTCTTCCGGTAGGCTTTTTATTTTGAGCAACAACCACGTGCTCGCGCTGGAGAATACCGCCCCTCTGAACAGTTGGATTCTTCAACCAGGCTTGTATGACATGCCCGCTGGTACATTTCCTTATGCCTGGCAAATTGTGGGCACACTGACTGCCTACGTGCCCATCACGTTTTCGCGATTCGCCAGCAATAAGGTTGATGCGGCCATTGCCGAAGTCAAACGGTGGGGATTGGATGGTGAAACTCCGCTGGTAGCCACTAGTGCCCCTTCCGGTTCGGGAGTTTCGCGTTTTTGGTAGGGGCAAGAATTGGTCTTGGAGAATTCGGGGAGTTTAGACAAAAAGGGTCTCCACGTCGCGTGGTTCAAAAAGACTCTCAATGACGTGGAGACCGGAAAATGGACAAGGTTCATGTTCGCCCGATCACCTGCTACGAGCGACAAGAGCTCCATAGAATGAAACGACAATTGTCTAATCATGTCAATAGCCGTCATGCGCGGATTGTGCTGCTCTCCGCCGGCGGGGTTCGCAACCGCGAAATTGCCCAGCGGGTCGACTGCACGCCGCAGTGGGTGCGACGGATCATTCACCGCTTTAACCAAGGCGGGCTGGAGGCGATCAGTTGGCATCCGTACTACCAGGCTGGTGGCAGCCCACGCAAATTCCTCGCCGAGGTGGTCGAGCAGATCGTCGAGGTGGCCCTTTCCTCGCCGAAGGCCTTGATCGGGATGACACAATGGTCGCTGAGCAAGTTGCGGGAGTATCTGGTGAGCCAGAAGATCGTTGCGTACATCAGCTTGGAGTGGCTGCGCACGTTGCTGAAGCGTTGTGGCATTCGCTGGCGGCGGACCAAGACGTGGAAGGAGTCAACGGACCCGGAGTTTTGGCCTAAATACCGGCGAATTCGCCGACTTTACCAGCGTCGGCCGGCGGTGGGTCGGCGGATTTGCGTCGATGAGTTTGGCCCCCTGAATCTCCAGCCACGCCATGGCCGTTGCCTGGCCAAAGCGGGGACCAAGCGGGTCGAGCGTTTGCGAGCCACCTACCGCCGCACCAGTGGAGTTCGCCATTTCCTGGCGGCCTACGACCTGGAAACGGGCACGTTGTTGGGCCGGTTCTACAGCCGGAAAACCTGGATCGAGTTCTTGCGATTTCTCCGGTGGCTCCGGCGGCGTTACCCGCAGAGCGAAACGTTACACATCGTGATGGACAACTACAGTCCCCATCTGAAGGAAGAGGTCTGGGCATGGGCCCGGGCGAACAATGTGAAGTTTTACCTTACCCCGTCCAATGCGTCATGGCTGAATCGGATCGAGTGCCAGTTCACGGGACTGAAGAAGTTTGCCCTGGACAATAGCGACTATCGGAGTCATGAAGAACAGGAGCAAGCTATCCGGAGGTATTTGGCTTGGCGCAACGGCCGCCGTGCGATAGCCGTCGAGCCTTGGCGATCCTCCCTCCGAAGAAACGCCCCATCCACCTGCCGCGCAGCAGCCTAACACGCGCGAAACTGTTCGACCGGAAAGGGCACTAGTACACCCCAAGACGGCTACGGTACGCCCAGCGTGGATTACATCAGCAACGAGGATCTGGCTACTTTGTTTGCAGTTTCGCAGATTTCGCAGACTCCCTTTCCCGTCCAGAAATACGGTCGCACCACAGGGTGGACCATGGGCACGATCACCAGCATCAACACGACAATCCTTGTGTCCTACAGCCGTGGCACCGCTCGGTTTGTGAACCAAATTGTGGTCCAAAGTCCGAGTGCCTTTATCCTTCCGGGCGACTCGGGTTCGCTGCTGGTGACACAAGAAGCCACACTGTCGGAGTCGGAGGGAGTCCTATTGGATGCCAACAGGCCGGTGGGACTGCTCTTCGCGGGGAACTCCGACGGAACGTATGCCGTGGCCAATCGGATCGAAGACGTGCTTCAGGCACTGAGCTCTCGACTCGGTTCTAACGTGACAATCGATGGGGAATACGGCCAATGGAAATAAAAATGGCCAACGGTTTTGAAAGCCCGCAAGCGGTGCAGACGTTTCGCTGAGCCGTGAAAAAATCTTTCTGGATTTGACTGGCGGGACGAAAAGCCCGGCCCGATGTCGTCCTGCCGCCTCTGACCAGAGACGCTGATCTCCAGGGCTGGTGGCGCGCGATTACGGCCGATTTCGACACGTCATTCGTACCGCTCCACGGAAGTTTGCGCTGGCCGAGCTGAAAAGCGTTCAAGGCTCAAAAGCGAGTGGCCCGTACTGAGCGCGGCAGTCGGCAAAGTGTGGAATTCGGCCCGGACGGTCCTTACCGTATCTCCTTCACTGCGAATGTTCCAGGGGTAGGTTGGGCTTTCTGCGGAAAGCACAGAGGTCCCCGCGATTGGGCACCGGCAGGGCACTCGGCAGAACGAGCTGCGGGGCACGTCACGTTTTTCCCGGAGCAGGATTCCGCACCTTTCCGGCGATGTAGTCGCCATTCCCCGAAGTTAAACTGTGCACTCTTCCAGGCTTGGTTTGATCGTGCGGGAACTGCCGGTGGGGGCTTTTTTTCGCATGGCTGGCTTGCACTCGACCGATGCATGCCGAAGGGGCCCGGGCGTGTTGTGCGCTGACATTATTTTCGTCATCTATTCCCTCGGAGCTGGGGCACGTGTGGAGTGCGGCAGAGTACGAGCGTAAGAATAGGTGAGGCAAGGTCCTCGGACACCCGATGCCGAGATTGTACTCGTTGGTCTTACTACTGGGTGGGATCGCCGCGGCCTGGTTGGTCATTCCACGGCTTCAGCAATTTCGTCTGCCAACCGGCTGGCCAGGCGGCCAGAAGAAGCAGGAAGCGACTCCCGATCCGATGGTGCCGGAGCTTCCCCCGGCCAAGGTACAGAAGACGTTTCGCCTTGCCGTGTGGGATGTAACTCCGTTGGACATGGTCAAAGCCTCAGAGTCTGGCGTTCTGCGGGCGATTGCCGGGGTTGTTCGACAATTCGACATCACCGTGCTTCAGGGAGTGGACCTCCGTGAGCGGGCGGTGCTGGCAGCAGTTATGGATACTGTTCGGGAGGGAGATCAGTATTTCAGCTATGTGACGGTCCCCGAGCCCCTGCGGTTGGGACTGCCCAGGGGAAGCGTTATCATCTTTGACCTGCGGGCGGTGGAAGTCGATCGCAGCACGGTTCGGATGATTGAGTCGCTGGGACCGCGTTTTCGACATGTCCCGCTGACGGCCGCCTTTAGGGCCAGGGGCGTGCCGCCGGAGCAGGCGTTCACCTTCTCCGTGGTCAGCGTCCATGTGGATCCATTTGCCGTCGAGGAGGAAATGTCACTGCTGGACGATGTTTTCCGGGCAGTGCGGGATGATGGACGAGGGGAAGATGACGTCCTGCTGGCTGGTTTCTTCGCATGTGGAGACCGAGAGCTGAAAGTCGCCCTGCGAAACCCGGATGGGGTCTGTGTCAACCCGGGGTTTCCGACCAACATCGCGGGCACGGAAAGCAGTACCAATATCGCATTCGATGGACGAGCCACCATCGAGTACACGGGCCGATTTGGTGTCATTGACCTGATGCGGCAATATCGTTTGACTGCTGCCCAGGCGCAACAGGTGTCGCAGCACTTGCCCGTCTGGGCCGAGTTCAGCGTTTACGAAGGCGGTGCCCCATAACATTGCGGTTAAGAAGAACTGGCACCTTCGTCCACAATTGACATTCTTCCCTGTGGCGTCTGGTCGTTTTTGGTGAGCAGGAGCCTTTCGCACACAATGCTGGAACTTACTCCCCGGTTCGACGAAGCCCTGCGGTTTGCCGTCAGTGTTCACAGGCATCAGGTTCGAAATGTCACGGAAACGCCCTATGTGGGGCACTTGTTGCGGGTGTGCGGCCTGGTCCTGGAATATGGGGGAACGGAGGATGAGGCCATCGCAGGGCTGCTGCACGACGCGCTGGAGGATCAAAACCGGCCTGGTTTGGTGGACGAAATTAAGCAGCGTTTTGGGCCGCAGGTCCTGGAAATTGTGCGGGAATGCAGCGACACAACCCAGCGTCCCAAACCACCCTGGCGGGAAAGGAAGGAGCAGTTCCTGCGGCGACTGGCCGAGGCCAACGCGGCGGTGCGGCTCGTGGTGGCCGCGGATAAGTGGGACAACGTCAACAACCTCCTGGTGCTGCTGCGCCGGTTTGGGCCGGAAATCTGGCAGCACTTCCGTGGCGGGCGAGAGGGAACTCTATGGTATTATCGAGAAATCGTTTCGGTGCTTCGCCGGGCAAGCCAGAATCCGCTCATTCTTGATCTGGCCGAGAGGGTAGAGCAGCTCCATAAGCTTGCGAAAGCATAGCGCATCAAGAAGACGTCGAGGCGGGTCGCAAACCCGCCTCGACGGAGTTATTCAGCAACTCCGCTCCCAAGGGGAGCAACTCAGAATTTCAGAACCAGCCGAGGGCCGCCAGACTGTAGCGCACGGCCAGTCCTGCCACCACGACGCTCACCATGCTCATCAGTTTGATGAGAATGTTGAGGCTGGGACCGCTGGTGTCTTTGAACGGGTCACCCACAGTATCACCCACGACGGCCGCTTTGTGGGCATCAGTGCCTTTGCCGCCGTACGCACCTCGTTCGATGTGCTTCTTGGCGTTATCCCAGGCACCACCGGCATTCGCCATGAAGACGGCGATGCAGAACCCGGAGGCGAGCGCCCCCATAAGCAGGCCAAGAACACCAGTCACGCCCAGAATCAGCGCAACCAGCACCGGGGTCACCAAACCGAGCAGCGAGGGCAGGATCATTTCCTTTTGAGCGGCCTGGGTGCTGATCCGGACGGGTGTCGCATAGTCCGGTTTTTCGGTGCCCTCCATGATGCCCGGCTTTTCTCGGAACTGGCGGCGGACCTCCTCCACCATACGGTAGGCGGCCCGACCCACAGCCTTCATTGTGAGGGACGAGAACAGGAAGGGCAGCATGGCCCCGATGAGCACCCCCACGAGGACCGTGGGGTTCATCAGGTGGGCTTCATAGTAATTGGCGAAGTCCGGCATGGTTGCCCGATCGATGCGGATCAGCGGCGCCTTGGTCTTGGCGAACTGCAACCGTTCGCGTTTGATGCCTTTCACCTCGTCCGTGAACTTTTCCAGGATTCCGTCGGGCACCTTCTGTGGGCCTTTTGACGCATCTAGTTTGGACCATTCTTCGGCGACTGCGGGGTCAATGATATCGTTGCCGAAGGCCAGATAGCCGTAAATGATGTTCTTACCGCTGCGATCTTTTTGGGGCGTCACTTCGGCAACGAACTTGTCGGACAATTTATAGAGGCCTGGTTCAGCCTGGACGAGGGCCGAGTGCGCCCAGCGATCGAAGCCCACGCGAACCTCCTCCACGTAGGCTGCGAGCAGAGCAAGGGCGGTGAGAGCGGCGGAACCAATGGCAAACCCTTTACCGGTCGCCGCGGTTGTATTTCCGAGGCTATCCAACGCGTCGGTACGCTGACGGACCTCGGGCTCCAGATGCGACATCTCAGCGTTACCACCGGCGTTGTCGGCGATGGGGCCGTATGCGTCGGTAGCCAGCGTGATACCCAGCGTGCTGAGCATCCCAACTGCTGCAATACCCACACCGTAAAGTCCCATCGCGAACCAGCTCAGATCATTGAAGTGGAACTGAGCAGCGAAGCCAAAGGCCAGGATGGTGGCGATACCCACCACGATCACCGGGAACCATGTGCTTTTCATCCCTTCGGCAAAACCGGCGATGATCACCGTGGCCGGACCCGTCTGAGCCTGGCTGGCAATGAATTTCGTCGGTTGGTATTCGTCGCTGGTGGAATACTCCGTCCATTTTCCGATAAGCCAGCCCGCCACCAGACCGACGATAACGCTCAGCGAGACAGTCCAGAAGTCGGGCAGGAGCAGGTACGTGAACACGAAGGTAGCCACCGCTATAAGGGCGGTGGAGAGGTTGATGCCACGTCCAAGGGCCTTCAGCAGCGTCTTCTGGCTGGCATCTTCTTCCGATCGCACCGCGTAAATCCCGATCACGGAAAGAGCAATACCCACGCCTGCCAAGACAATGGGTAGGAAAAGTGCCGCGAGCTGATAGTTCAGCTTGGCTGTTTCCAGAGCGAGAGCACCTTTTTGCACCTGCTCCAAAATCCGCTGGGGCAGTAACTCGCCGGTTGCGAACGCGGCAACCCCGAGGGCGGCCGTCGCCAAAATCGAACCGCAGTAGGATTCATACAGGTCGGCCCCCATACCTGCCACGTCGCCCACATTGTCACCCACGTTGTCGGCGATCACGGCAGGGTTACGTGGGTCGTCCTCGGGAATACCTTTTTCCACTTTACCGACCAGGTCGGCCCCCACGTCGGCGGCCTTGGTGAAGATACCACCACCGACACGGGCAAACAGCGCCTGGCTGCTGGCTCCCATGCCGAAGCACAGCATGGTGACGGTGATCTGTTCCAGAGTCATGTGGTAGCCGAGGATTCCGATAACCCAGTAGAGAATCGCAAACCACAGGCAGATATCCAGCAGGCCGAGGCCAACCACCGTCAGCCCCATCACTGCACCGCTACGGAATGCTACCCGCAAACCGTCGTTGAGCGACTTGCGGCACCCCTGGGCCGTCCGGCTGCTCGCCAGCGTCGCCGTCTTCATTCCCAAATAACCGGCCAAGCCGGAAAAGAAACCGCCGGTGAGGAATGCGAACGGCACCCAGCGGCTTTGGGCATGAAGCCCGAACGCGGCGATCGCGAGCAGGATCACGATGACCACGAAGAACCCCGCCACCACCGTGTACTGCTGTTTCAGGTAGGCGTTGGCCCCTTCCCGCACGTAACTGGCGATTTCCTCCATCCGCTCATTACCTTTTTCCGAGTTGAGCATTTCCTGGAAGAAGCGCCAGGCAAAATACAGGCCGCATATCGCGCCTGCCAGGCCGATGAGCCAGAAGATGAACACTCCAATTTGAGCGCCCATCGATGCACCGGCCGGAGCAGAAGTGGCTTCTTCCGCCCAAGCGGGAGTAGCCACGGCGGCGACTCCCAGCAATCCAATGGCTTTTGCCAGGCCTTTTGCCGTTGACAAAAGCAATCTCCTCATGCGTGTTTCCATGGTTGGACCTCTCTCTTCCTCAAAACCAGTTCCCACACACCGACTGAGATTGAGTGAACCTTCTTCCTGCCATGAACCCGTCCCGGAACGGCAGCCCCTAGTTGAACAACCTGTGGTCCAAGGGTTGCGTCCTTCGTCGCGTCAAATTCAAGCAAGTCGCCTCAATTGAGGATCTCTTTCTGGCTCCGGATCGCACCACGGGCCTCAGAAATGCAATTGTCTTTCGGTACGTACTAAAACCCCCGACTGGTTCTCCCGCCCGCGGTTTGGTCACACTGCGATTTCTGGAGCCAGCCGCTTCTCCCCGGCGATGTTTCGCCACGTCCGTACTTGGTTAAATTGGACAAAAACCAGCAAGATAGGGAAAAGCAGCCTTTTTCGGGCGACTCGAGAGTCTCGCGCCTCGCGGACGCGGATGCGAAAACAGGCGGATGTAAAAACAGAAAGTCTAACGGAGGGGCGAGGCTCTTGTCAACAATAGCACATAGAGAACCCGCGACAAATAGCGGCTCCAGGATCACAGGACCAGGGAGCGCCACAGCGTCCTGCCCCCTAACATGGTGTTTCCAGGGTGCCACAAATGTAGGGCCGCACATGGCACTGTCGCCGGGATATTCATAGGATTGTCTCACACGCAAGGACCGCGCTGGGGAACTTTTCCCCCGCGTTGCGGCCTCAAATATCTGGGGCGAAGCCGCAACCACGTGGTTTATAGTTGCTTTTCTGAGAATTTGGATTAGGCTGAAGAAAGAGAATCGGCTGATGTGTCCGCCCGTTGCGGCGTTTTCGAGGAGGTTAGTCATGGCTCGTTTTTGGCGTTATGCGGCGCTTGTAGGGGCGTTCTTGCTGGGCTTATCCGCCACCTGGCTTTTGGGGGCTGACCCCGTGGCAAGGCAAAAAGATGCATCCGACCAGGCGAAAGCCGCGCCGGCGGTGGATCTGTTTGCCGCCATGGAACAAAAACTGGTGGATGTGAAAGTCATCGCCAAGGATTCCACCGAATGCAATATCGTGATACGCAACAAGAGCGACAAGCCCCTTAGTATTCGCATGCCTGAAACGTTTGCCGGTGTGCCCGTTCTTCCCCAATTCGCTGGCGGGTTGGGTGGAGACGTTTACGGCGGCAGGGGCGGTCGCGGTGGATACGGCGGCGGTTATGGCGGTGGTTACGGTGGCGGAGCTCAGGGCTTCGGCGGTGGGTTCGGCGGATATGGCGGCTACGGCGGTGGTTATGGTGGGTACGGCGGTGGTTTTCTAAGCGTGCCCCCCGAGAAGGTCGTGCAGGTGAAGGCCCCCATCGTTTGTCTGGACCACGGGAAACCCGACCCCAATCCCCGCATCCCCTACGAGCTCAAGCCGATCGAGTCCTACGCCAAGACCCCTGAGGTCAACGTCGTCTTGAAAATGCTGGCGGAAGGGAAAATCAATCAGCGGGTGGCACAAATTGCGGCCTGGCACTTCCAGAACGGGAAGAGCTTTGACGAACTCGCGCGGATGGAAATTCGCACGGCCATCGGCATGCGGCGTCCCTACTTCTCGCCGGCAGAACTTCAAGCCGCGCTCCAGGTGGTGGCCGAGGCCAACCGCATCGTTATGAACAGCCAGCGACAAACGCCGGGCTCTGTTTCGCCGGGCGAACTTGAAGCCAGCCGGCAATAGCCGGGGACAACGAGCCATCGTTCGCGGTGCGACAAACGCCGGGCAGCAAAGTTCAGTTGAATGATTTCAGTCCGGAGGCCAAATCAGGCCTCCGGTCTTTTGCGCACACTTAAATGGCCACCGCTGCTGCCAAGCTACCAGCGCAATCCTTGCGATCGCTCCAACGATTACGTCAACGGTCCTGCTTTGTTACAATCCACCGGTATTCTCCCGGGCCGGGCAAATCGACTTCCAGGCCACTCCACGCCTTTTGGGCGGAAATCACCAGCCGGTCCTTTCGCATCAAATCTTCCACAACCAACGATTCGCTTTCATCCACAGTAAACCACTCCGGGAACTGGTTGATCCGAGGATAATCGACGGGCAGATGGAAGAAATGTTTGTGTCTGGGCCGATCAAAGAGCAACCGTCCCGTCCAGGGGCGATCGACGGTCAGGCTGACATGCAGTTGCCCTTTTTGAAAAACGGCGCCCAACCGAATATCCTCCCGCCACGGTTCCGCCCGCAGACCCTGCGTTTTCCAGAAAGCATACATGAGGGCGGTTCGCGCTACATTGCCATCGCCGTGCCACCCTTCGATAATTCCGTCGGGCCGCTGGGGTTTCCACATGTCATGGATTTTTCGATCAATCCACTCCGCCGCTGACGGGATAGGCTCTCGATTGTAGAGGTTGATCGCACCTTCAAGAGAGTCGGCATATTCGTCAGCGGAACCCCAGTGATAATCCCCGACATCGTCTCGCAGATGGCTCAAAACGCGACGGACAGCCTCCCGATATTGAGGCGTTTTATCAATCAGATAGACGCTGTAAATTCCGTTGTAATTGTACCCCCAGGTGTCACAAATCCCGGAATCGTGCGTCCCCACCTGCGGTTGGATGACGTTGTACATCATACCGCGGGCGTCACATCCCACTTCAAGAATTCGGTCGCACATTTCATGAATCGGGGCCCGGTACGCGTCGGCCTTCTCGGGATGCGCAAAACTAACGGCCACGTAGAGCTCGCACAACCCAGAAACAATCTCGCACCCATGATCGCGAAGTCGCAAATCACGGAAATGCCGCGTGGGGTGATTCGATCCCAGCAGATAGTAATCCCCTAATCGTTCGGCCCATTCTAAATACCTTTTTTCTCCCGTGAGCCAGTAAAGACGCGAAAGCACCTGTAATTGCTCGCCGTTCACCTCCACGTTGTCAGACGGGATCGGCCCAAAGGGTGTTGATAACGGCGCATGCTTCCAAATGGCGTTTTCAATGGCGATCAACCTCTCCAACCACGGAGAAGGCCCCAGATACTCTGTGAGGGGGAGTAAGCCATCTTTCACATATTCCGAACCACCAAAGATGAGCGCCGCCAAATTGGGCTCAGATCGCACAAACCCCTGCTTTGAAAAAGACCAGGCATCGGGAATCGCGTCCAGGCGACTCGTCAAACGGGTTTCTGTTCGCAGCATCTCGAGCATGCGGCCTTCGAACAGAGGTTTATCCGTGACAAACGCCGTCAGCACAAGAAACGGATAATTGTCCGCGGCTGCATCCTCGGGATTCCAAATATCGCGGGAGGCGATCAGATTACGTGGTATGAGTCCCGTCTTGGGGTCAGCCTGGGCCAGCCAGCCTTCCATATACTTTCGGCACCGGAAAAACATTTCGTGGGCCTGTCGGCCATGACGAGCGGCCAGGCGAAAGGTCCGTTCGGGGTTGTCCGCAGCCAAATCTTCCGCTGGATTCACGGATTCCTGCCACAGGCGGGCAAATTCCGGGTAGGTCGCTGCGAAACCACCATCGACAGGCCCCGGAGGCGCGGCAGGAATCAGCGAAACCTTCATTGCCACGGAACTGCCATTCACGACTCCCTTTGCGTCACCGGCCACGACGGCGATTCGCGAGAAAAAGCCCTGTCGCGCACCGGTCCCCAAAAATCGCACTGTCACGGGAGGGCGCAGTTCTTTCGGAACGGGAAGATCCAGGGGACGAAATCCATCGTAACCGCCGTACTCCACCGGCTGGTCTTTCACTGCCCCCTGTTTGTCCTGCCATCGCACAAGAAAGGTCCTGCGATCGTTTTTCGCGCCGGCCGTGAGCCGAATGAGAACGTCTTGCCGCAATCTGTCAGGAGCGGTGATCGTCACCTCAATTTGATGGCGTCCTAGCCAGACATACCGAACGCCCGCGTAAACCTGCGTGGCATCTTCATCCTGAAGTGCCTGCTCGGCGATGAGTTTTTGTTCTCCTTCCCCCGGCGTTACCTGCTCGGCGGTCACGGTGTGCGCCGCAAAACAGAGGACAAAAAACGCCACGGGAACACAGCGGAAGGGCAATTTGGAGCGGACTTTTATCACGGGAACTTCCCTCTTTTGAGTATGGTGACCACTGACAGATGGCTCCGGCAATCCTTCGGATTCCGGCCACGACTTGCGCAGTTTTACAGACCGCATGTTTTACATCAAAAGGACGCATTTAATTGCCTGGGCAGCTAGTGAAAGCGCTTTTTGTGCTATTGCGCGGTCCGGAAAAAGCTCTAGGTCGGCGTCCCGAGGACTGTTATAATTCACACGGCGCGGAAGGCAACGGGGAACCCCGCCGATCATCGGAGGTTTCGTGAGGACGTCATGTTCGGACAGGGAGGTCCGAAACTACCGATCTTGTTCTTGCCGCTGGTGCGACGGACGGCCGCGCCGAGGTCTTTTTTGTGCTGCATTGCCACTCTGGGTCTTGGGGTGGGGATCCTCGTCTGTGCATCTTCTTCGGCGTTTGGCGAAACATTGGGACTGCGGATATCCTGGGGCGGTGGAGCGCCGCGCCGCTGGAGCGGCACAATCACGGTTTCCGAGGGGCAGATCGTTTCCAGGACCTTGCTTGGCACCGAAGTTGATGAGCCCGGCGCGCTCTTTCGAGAAGAAAATACCCTCGTCATCGCCCCCAGCCGTCCGCGGATTTATCAGGGGGTCGATGTGGTCGTCGATTCCCCCATCCAGGCCAACCTGCAGGTGGAACTGGCCGGTTCCGAACAGGCGCCGCAGCACTGGACGATTCCACTGAAAAATGTGCTCCGGAACCCTTATGAAACGCCGGTGGACGACCAGGGGAACCGGCTGTTTGTTGAGCGATCTCCCGGCGATGTCCTGACCCTCGAATCGGACCGACCGCACCTCATCTTTGAACCGGGGGAAACCTGGTCGTTCCGGGTCCGATTCCGCGGAAGCCCTTTCAATCCGGGAGAGCAGGTCACTTTGGAGGTCCGGGTTCAAAATGCCCGGGAACAGCAAACCCGCTGGAACCTTCTTGATCCCTTCAACTTGGGACGCAGTAACGCGCCCGGTCTTCCATCCGCCCGGTATGAGACCACGGCCGGTTCCAATGTGGCTGTGCCGGTTGAACTCGTGCTCCCGGAGGCAGAAGGGGTCTATGATGTTGTTTTGACCGCTGTCGGCAACACAGGGCTGCGCTTGGGGGACTCGGTCGTGCGTCCGCTGGGTTGGGGCGGCACCACGGTGCAGCGGCGAGTCCAGGTGGTTGTGCTCGCCAAGAAAAACGTCCCCAGTCTGGCCGAAGCTCGCTCGGAATTGCGGCTTTTGGGAGAGGCCGTGGACGCGGGAAATCCCACATTTTGGGAACGCCTGGGTCGCATGACACCGGCCCTCCCGCGATTGCACCTTCTATCCCGTGATGGACTGCTGGGCCGAGGCTGGCGTCGCCTGAGAGAAGGTCAGCAAGAACCGTACACGGAACTTCGACCCAGCGACTCGGGGGACGAGCCAAGCTGGGCCATCTATTCGCTGCCCGTTATGGAACCCGGCACACCCCATCTGCTGGAGATCGAGTGGCCTGCCGATCGAAAGCAGACGCTTCTTGTCTCGCTGATTGAACCAAATGCCATGGGGGCGATCTCCCCGCCACTTATGGACAGAGGAGTCACAAGCTCGGGTGAAGTGAGCCGCTGGGGGGAAAAGCTAGGCTGGCAGGTATACCGGACGGTATTCTGGCCAAAAACCCGGCAACCATTCCTGATGGTCGCTAATCCGGGAAACGAGCCGGCGATTTACGGGAAAATACGGGTTTATGGAGGATGGCGTCACCTACCGGAGGAATTCCCGCCGGCAGCATTCCCCACCGAGCGAATTCTGGCAGCGTATTTCCATCGACCGTTTTTGACAGCAGCGTTTGAGGCAAGCGACGCGCCGGGGCCGTTTCGAGAACGGGGCGTCGAAGACTGGGTCACATTCTTCGACGCCACCGTCCGGCTTTCCGAATATCTTCGCTTTGCGGGCTACAATGCAGTGGTGCTTACCGTGGCGGCTGATGGGTCCACGTTGTTTCCCAGCCCACGATGGCAACCTACTCCCCGCTACGACAACGGTTGTTTTCATCCCGACGGTGCGGATCCGGTCCGAAAGGACGTTGTGGAGCTCGTGTTACGCGTCGCAGACCGTGATGGATTCATGGTCATCCCGGCCATGGACTTTTCGACTCCCCTGCCGGATCTGGAGGCCACGATTCACCGGCGTGGCAACCAGGGCCGAAACCTTCGCTGGGTGGGTCCCGACGGTCGAACGCTCGACGAAACAACACAACCCTACCGGGGAATGCTTCCCTACTACAACATCCTTCACCGCGAGGTTCAGGAAACCATTCTGAATTTGATCCACGAGTTTGCCGATCGGTACGGGCAACATCCTTCCTTTGCCGGGCTGGGACTTCAAGTTTCAGCCTACGGATACATGCAACTTCCCGGTCCGCAATGGGGAATGGACGATGAAACGGTGGCCCGATTTTGCGAAGAGACTGGCATCACCATCGAGGCAACTGGGGAGGATCGATTCCAGAAGCGGGCCGAACTTCTTCTGGGACAGTATTTCCGGCAGTGGGTTCGCTGGCGGGCGCAGCGGCTGCAGAGCTTTTATACGCGGGTCAACCAGGAATTGACGGCGGTCCGCCCGGATGCCCGACTGTATTTGCTCGCCCCCACGCTTTTCGTGGGTGAAAGGTGGGAGAATCGTCTTCGGCCGACGCTCATGCAGCGGCAGGACCCGCTGGCCGTCTTTCAAGAAGTGGGTCTTGATCCGAGCGTCCTGGCCAGCGACCCGAGCATCACATTTCTCCGCGTATTCCGATTGGTGGAGCACGCCCCACTGGGGGTACGAGCGGCCGAATACGAGGTCGATCAACTGTTTCGGTCGTGGCAGGGGCTGACTTCACTGGCCACCGGGGGTGTCCTTTTCTACCAGGCCCCGCGTGAGATTCGTATCCCCAGTTTCGATGCAGCCGCCCCCTATTCCCCAGCTTTCACAGCCATCATGCATCAGCCCATTCCGTGGGGATACGAAAGTCTGCGACGCTATGCGCAAGCCCTGGCCGAGGGCGACCCCAGCTTCATTGCAGACGGCGGCTGGCGCGTTTCGATGGGTGATGAAGAGGCCCTTCGGGTCTGGCGGGCCACCTACCGGAGGCTCCCGGCCGCCGCTTTCCACGACGTGTCTTTCCCTGGAAACAGCAAATCCATTCAGCCACTCATCGTCCGCTCTGCCGTTCGCGGACAGGAAACCTATCTTTACATGCTCAATCAGGCCGGTTTTTCGATCAGGGCGACGCTACACTTTCGAACTCCGGCCAACACGCGGGTGGTGGAACTCAGCGGCATGCGTCCTCTTCCCACCATCAAAAAGGATACCGACGACATGTGGCGTTGGGAGGCTGATCTCGGCCCGTACGATTTGCTGGCGGTAAAGTTCACGTCGCCCCAGGTGTCTTTCTCAAAGGCCATGGTGTATTTCAATCCCGCTATCATCGATCGGCTGAAAGACCAGATCACGGAGTTGAGCGAGCGGGCGGCCACTTTGAGCACGCCACCACTCTACGAAGGTCTGGCAAATCCCGACTTTGAGCAAAAACCGGAGAAGGAGGGGGAAATTCCCCACTGGAAGATACAGGCTGGCTCCGACGCCACGGTGCGTCTCGACGACCAGGAGAAAAAGCAGGGCACCTACTCTTTGCATGTCGCGAGCCGTGGGGCACCTGTCACGATGATCAGCGATCCATTCGAAGCACCATCGACAGGACGTCTCACGGTAGGACTGTGGCTGAAAACACGGCCGGGAAATCCCCAGCCTCCATTGCGTGTCTTCCTGTTTGGAGAGCCAGCGCAGTTTCCGTTCGCCCGATACGCGGAAATCGGTGCTTCCGCGACCGGTCAGTCTGTTCCGACCGTGGGTGCAGAATGGACACCTGTCCTGGTTCAAGTGGCTGATTTGCCGCTGGGCAGAAAGGGTCCCCTCTACCTGAGACTCGATCTGGCCGGGCCAGGCGAGGTCTGGATCGACGATATTCAATTGTGCTCCCTGGCCTTCAGTAAGGCAGAACGGGTGGAGCTGTTCAAGCTCATCGCGCCCGCCCAGGCCAAGCTGGACAACGGAGAAATAGCGGACTGCCTCCGCATGCTGGAGAGCTACTGGCCACAGTATCTGATGGCGTTCGTCCCCCGCGCTGATCTTTCCGCTCAAATCAGCCGGGAAAACCAAGGTGCTCAGCCCACAGAAGCCGGATCAGTTCGCAATTCCGTCAAAACGCCCGACCGATCTGCATCACTTCTCGATCGGATCCGGGGTGTTCTGCCGTCGAAATGGCGGTTTTGAGAAAGGCGTTTCGGCAACAGGGGGAGAGTGTTTTTTCACGGCCTCACCGCCATCCCGTGTCTTGCGCGTTTTACCGCTTTGCCGCCCACGTCGCGAATCGCACTTGCCCCAGGTTGGTAAATTCTGTATTTGTTTGCCGCGGTGCCTAAAGGGTGGCCTTGGCGACCCTTCCACATTTCTCGAGATACTGTGATTCTCCGTTGATGCGCAGCAGACTGGGACTCATTAGCGCTGCGGTGTGTGCTAGCTTGGCGGGTCTCCTGTTAATCTGGAGCCCCGCAAAGGTTTTCTGCCAAACCTCCGCAGCCATCCCGGAGGCTCATTCCCCGAGCGTCGGGCCGGGCAGCGAAGATTTCGGGAAGCTGGACAACCGTGCGATTGGGGCTCAGCCCGCCGAGCAAGAACTGGTCGTCGAAGTCCGTGTGGTGGGCGCCAAGCACGTACCCCGTGAAAAATACTTGCCCGCCATCAAGACGAGAGCTGGTCGAGCCTTCGATCTTCAAACCCTCGAAGAGGATGTAAGACGGCTTTATCGGACGGGGCTGTTTGTTGACATCAAGACATACACACCGCAGGTACAGGGGGGCCGTCTGGTCATTTTTGAAGTCCTGGAGCGACCGCTTCTCCATTATGTGAAATACGTTGGTAATCGGGCGTTCAGCGAAAAACGTCTTGCCAAAGAGACCGGTCTTAAGGCCGGCGATCCCCTGGACACCTGGCAGGTGGATGAGGCCCAGCGCCGATTGGAGCAATTCTATCACGAAAAGGGATTCCCCCACGCCCGGGTCACAGTGATCGAAGGCAACAAAACGACCGATCGCGGGGCGATTTTCCTTATCAACGAGGGACGTCGGCAGCGTGTGGCGTGGACGCAATTCGTCGGCAACACGATTGCTTCTGACGCGCGATTGAGAACGCAGGTGCAGACCAAACCCGGCTGGTTCTGGTTCCTGGGGGGGCTTTTTGATCGAAAACAACTGGATGAGGACGTCGAGCGGATCACGGCCTACTACCGCAGCTTAGGATTCTTTCAGGCCCGTGTGGGACGCGATATCGAGGTCTATCCCGACCCCGTCAGTGATTCCCGCGAATGGGTCTACGTGACGTATGTCATCGACGAGGGGCCTCGCTACCGAATTCGCAATATTTCGTTTTTCGGCAATGAAAAGTTTTCTACCGGTGAACTCTCCAAAAATCTTGAATTAAAACCTGGAGATTACTTCGATCAAAATAAACTTCAAATGGATCTTAATCGGCTAAGAGATAAATACGGCTCTATCGGCCATGTATTTGCCGATGTGCAGGCGGATCCCCGTTTCCTGGAAGAGCCGGGACAACTCGACCTTGTTTATAAGATTGACGAAGGACATCCCTATAAAGTCGGAATGATCAATGTTCAAATTAGTGGGGAGGAGCCGCACACACGGGTAACGACAGTCCTCAATAGGATGTCTTTGGCCCCTGGCGATATTGCGGATATTCGCGAGATTCGAGCGAGCGAGCGGCGACTCAGGGCATCCCAGATCTTCGAGGTTGATCCCTCCCGGGGTGTTCAGCCTAAGATTGTATTCACGCCGCCCGAGTTGCCTTCGGTGCCGGAAAAAGGTGAAGGGCCACAAATTGCGGAAAGGCCCCAGCGACCGGCGCCACCGCGGGGAGACTCAGGGGAAAGGCCCGCGGATAACGACCAGCCCTCGTCGTCGAGCGTCATCCGTGGCCAATCGGAAGGTGGTTTGAGCTTTCCTGCACCTCCTCGCTGGTTGTGGCCTTCGCCCACGGGGGGATCGCGGCCTGCCTCCGGAGGAGACGTCGTGCCGGCTGTGGGGACACGCGTGTCCTCCGAACCGTCGCAGGTGGTCCCGGCCACGTATCAGGAGTCTCCGCAGACAACATCAGGCGTCATTCCGACCAGCGGAGCGACGGTTATTCCGAGTGGGCAACCAGTACAAAACTCGTTGCCGCAGCCATTACCGGGCGCAATTCAACCAGATACACCTGGAACAGCGGTAGCGACGGATGTTCTATCGGCTTTGGCGGCTCCTGCCAATGAGGTGCCCGCTCCGGCTACCCGCGTTGTGTTTCCCGATCGCCCGCTACCCGGCGATATGTCGGTGTTTTCCGACCGTCCTCCCGATGAAGAACCTCTCGAATTGCCGTTGCAACCGATGGTGGAAGAAGCCCGCACCGGGCGAATCATGTTCAGTGTGGGCGTGAACTCCGACGCTGGTGTGATGGGGAGTGCCATCATCGAAGAGCAGAATTTCGACTGGACCCGCTGGCCGCGGAGCTGGCGCGACATCATTGAGGGACGGGCATGGCGGGGAGCCGGTCAGCGGTTTCGGCTGGAAGCCGTTCCTGGCACTCAGGTGCATCGCTACATGATCAGTTTTTCCGATCCCTATTTTCTGGATCGCAACGTTACGTTCGGTCTGAGCGGATTCTACTATCGCCGGAACTACCGGGAATACACAGAAGAGCGGCTGGGGGGTCGCGTGGCCTTTGGTTATCAGTTCACGCACGATCTGTCGGGGACCATCGCCTATCGCGGCGCCGATATCAAAATCCTTGATCCGCTCGTGACGCCTTTCGGTATCCCCCCGACCATTGCGGATGCGATGGGAACAAACATCCTCCATGGATTTGAGGTGGCGCTCACCCACGACACTCGGGATAACGCGTTCCTACCCACTGAGGGTCACTTCTTCCAGGCATCGTTCGAGCAGGTGGTGGGAACACATGATTATCCGCGAGTGGAGCTCGACTACCGGCGCTACTTCGCGCTGTGGCAGAGACCGGACGGGTCGGGCCGCCACGTTCTGGGGCTGGCCGGACGGATCGGCATCACCGGAAGTGATACACCGGTGTATGACCACTACTTCGCCGGGGGAACCTCGAGCCTGCGCGGTTTTGACTATCGGGGAGCTTCGCCTCGGGAATTTGGCGTGGCGGTGGGTGGCCACTTTCTTATGCTGGCTTCGGCAGAGTACATGTTCCCCATCACGGCCGACGACATGGTGCGGGGCGTCATCTTCTGCGACACCGGGACGGTGGAGCCGAGCATCGACAACTGGACTGATCGGTACCGCGTGGCCGTCGGTTTCGGGTTGCGGGTTGTCATCCCGATGATGGGACCTGCCCCGATGGCCTTCGACTTTGGCTTCCCTGTGGTCGAAGAACCCGGCGACGACAATCGGGTGTTCAATTTCTTCATCGGCTTCTTGCGGTAAAAGCTGGTAACTTCTAAAGTAGCGCTTGCGGTCAGCGAACACCAGACTGGCTTTTTCCGCACAGGCAGAAACAAATGTCGCGAACGCTCGATCATCTTCAAATCGCCAACGTTGGTCCCATCCACGAAGCGAATGTCGCTTTCGGTGACCTGACCGTTTGCGTGGGTCCCCAGGCATCCGGGAAAAGCATCTGTCTGCAACTGCTTCGCCTGATTTTGGATACCGGATACATCCATACACAATTGCGCAAACATGGCATCGACTGGGGATCCGATGTAGACCGATTTCTCGACGTGTACCTCGGCCAGGGCATGTGCCAGATTTGGGACGCTGGGAAGAGCAGCCTCGTCGTTGATGGGAAGCCAATTAACATAGCGAATCTGGCAACCATCCGCAAACGCGATGCCTCGCCGCGCGTATTTTATATTCCGGCACAGCGAGTATTATCCCTGGCCAATGGCTGGCCACGGCCATTTCAATCCTTCTCTCCAGAGGATCCCTTTTCGCTGCGCGATTTTAGCGAAACTTTCCGTTTACTTCTAGAACAAGAATTTACAACCGAATTCCATCTGTTCCCGCGGCCGAATCGTTTAAAAAAAGAATATCGCGACCTCCTGACTCAACACCTGTTTGCTGGATTTGAGCTGTACGTGGATCGGTTTGGGGCAATGCGACGCCTCGTGTTGCGGAGAAACACCGAAGGGGCCGGCATTCCGTTTCTGGCCTGGTCTGCAGGGCAGCGGGAGTTCGTACCGCTACTCATGGGACTCTACTGGCTTATGCCGCCGAGCAAGATCAGCCGGCGCGAAAATCTCCTGTGGGTCATCATTGAAGAGCCTGAGATGGGTCTTCACCCTAACGCTGTTTCGGCCGTATTGCTCCTTTTATTAGAGTTGCTGAGGCGTGAATACCGCGTGTGTATTTCGACACATTCTCCGCACGTGCTTGAAGTGGTCTGGGCGCTTCGCATCATGCAAACTCACAATGCGACGGCCGATGATGTTCTAGAACTTTTTAGTGTCAGAAAGTCAGAACCGATGAGGCGCGTGGCAAGCACAGCGCTAAAAAAGGAACTTCGAGTGTTCTATTTCAAACGCAATGGTGATACGGTCGACATCACTAATCTAGATCCAGGGGCGCAGTCCAAGGAAGAGGCAGGCTGGGGTGGCCTCACAGAGTTTAGCGCTCACGTCAACGATCTGGTAGCGCGAGTGGTCCGGCAGTAGATAGTCTGGGCACCATACTGGTGGCCCATAGCACGTAAATGGCTTAGCCAAAGGAAAAGGTCACGTTTAAACCAAGGATCCCGAAAAGGCAAGCATACATGGGAAGGAAAACTACAACGGGGTTTTATTGGGCGGTGAGAAAAATCCCCGAATTACAAGAGGCGTTCCACAATGGCCTCCAAGCGCTTAAAAGATCGGAACGTCCATGTGTACTGGCACATGACCCCGCCCGATTAACTGGGAGTATCTGCCTGGACGCTGCATTAAGAAAACAATATCCCAGCGATCATCGGTGGGATTATGGTATTGGATACAATCATTTGCAGGACGGTGAGAAAGTGACATGGATAGAGTTTCATCCAGCCTCTTCACATCACGTGAAAGTTGTTATTGCAAAGTTGATTTGGCTTAAATCATGGCTTGAAACTAAAGCTCCCGGGCTTCGGGCCATGACCCGAGATTATTACTGGATTGCAACTGGTGGAGTTGCTATCAGTCCAAATTCACCGCAAGCAAAACAAATTGCTAAAGCTGGATTGCGTGGCCCTTGCAGACAATTGAAACTTGAATAAGAAAAAATCCCCGAATGGCTCCGGCTGCAATCCTGCAATGCACATAATTCCCAGCGACCTGAGTGACAGGAATTGGGATTCCCCTATGCGCAGGCCTATGACCAGCTACGTTGTCATTCCGGCGCGATTGGCTTCCACTCGACTTCCCCGCAAGATGCTGCTGGATGAAACCGGCAAGCCCCTCATCCAGCATACCTACGAGGCAGCGGCACGGGCAACCAAGCCGGCGGGAGTGTGCGTGGCCTGCGACCACGAGGAAATCCGGCAAGCGGTGGAGCGCTTTGGAGGGAAGGCCGTTTTGACCAGTCCCACCGCCCAGAGTGGGACGGACCGCGTGGCCGAGGTTGCCCGGTCAATGCCGGAAGTGGATATCTTCGTTAATGTGCAGGGGGACGAGCCGGAAATCCCCCCGGAAGCGATCGATCAGGTGGTCGAGCTTTTGGAACGCACCGCTGAGGCCGAGGTGGCGACGCTGGCTGCTCCTCTGCGAGAACGTGATCGGCTGGCAGATCCCGCCTGCGTCAAAGTGGTTTGCGACGGGCGGGGATTCGCCCTCTATTTCAGCCGCAGCATAATCCCCCATCCCCGCGAATGGGATGACTCTCTCCTCCAGGCCGATCCGCCGATCTTTTTGCAACATATCGGGGTGTATGCCTATCGCCGGGAGTATCTTTTGAAAATCCCATACCTTGCGCCGCCCCCCCTGGAGCGAGTCGAGAAGTTGGAACAGTTGCGTTTCCTCTACCACGGAGCGCGGATTGCTGTGGGCCTGATCCCCTCACCCACCTGTGGTATCGACACCCCCGAGGATTACCGCCGGTTTGTGGCAAATTACAGGGCGCGGTACAATCGGCGATAAAGGCGTTGCGGTGGGCCACGGCCGGCTTGCAAGTTGCCCTGCGGCGCGAATTTTTGCCCGCATCCCAGCGGTGATGCTGTTCTGACGACTTTCGGGTGCATCCGAAAAAATCCACAAAAGGTCCAGCCCTTTTTTGGGGTATTTCTTTATTTGATTTAGGTTTTGGTACAACATGGCCAAGCATATTTTTGTGACGGGTGGTGTCGTAAGCTCCCTTGGCAAAGGGCTGACGAGCGCTTCAATCGGCATGCTTTTGGAGCGCCGTGGCCTCTCCGTTCGGATGCAAAAAATGGATCCCTACATCAACGTGGATCCCGGCACCATGAGTCCCTACCAGCACGGGGAGGTCTACGTTCTGGATGACGGCAGCGAAACCGATCTGGACCTCGGTCACTACGAACGCTTCACCAACAGCCCGCTGACACGCGATAGCAATTACACAACCGGCAAGATTTATCTTTCCGTCATCACCAAGGAACGTCGGGGGGAGTACCTCGGCCAAACTGTGCAGGTGATTCCGCACATCACAAACGAAATCAAGCGAGCGATCACCAAGCTCGCGGCCCCCGATGTGGACGTGGTCATCACGGAGATCGGGGGAACCGTGGGTGATATCGAAAGCCTGCCGTTCCTGGAGGCGATTCGTCAGCTATCCCTGGACATCGGGCGGGAAAACTGCCTGTATATTCACCTGACTCTCGTTCCCTATCTTCGCGCCGCTGGCGAAATTAAGACCAAGCCCACCCAACATTCCGTGGGACAGCTCCGACAAATCGGTATCCAGCCGGACATTCTCATTTGCCGTACGGAAAAGCCCCTCACGCGGGATGCACGCGCTAAGGTAGCTCTGTTCTGCAACGTTCCCGTGGACTGTGTCATCGAAGAGCGGGACAAGGATTTTTCGATCTACGAGGTGCCCATCAGTCTCGTCGAGCATGGTTTGGACGAGCTGATCGTGCGGAAACTTGGGCTGAAAGCCGGTCCTCTCAATCTGGATAGCTGGTACGAGCTCCTCCATCGTATCCGAAACCCAAAGAGCGAAGTCTCCATCGCGGTGGTGGGCAAATACGTCGAGCATCGGGACGCGTATAAGTCTATCTATGAGGCGCTTGATCACGCGGGCATCGCCCATCAGGCACTTGTCCGCGTGGAACGGGTGCACAGCGAGAAGATCGAACAGGAGGGACCGGAACGGCTGCTGGCGGGGGTGGACGGAATTCTCGTGCCGGGCGGCTTCGGCGAGCGCGGCATCGAGGGAAAGGTAGAAGCCATCCGTTACGCCCGTGAGAAGAAAATTCCCTTTTTTGGCATTTGTTTAGGCATGCAATGCGCGGTGATTGAGTTTGCCCGACACGTGGCCGGCCTGGAGGGCGCCCATTCCACCGAATTCAACAAGGACACCCCGCATCCGGTCATTTGCCTGCTGGACGAACAGCGTCATATCACCGACAAAGGCGGCACGATGCGTTTGGGGGCCTATCCTGCGGTGCTCACTCCTGGCAGTAAGGCGGCTGAAGCGTACGGCACTCTGGAAATCAGCGAACGCCATCGGCACCGTTACGAGTTCAACAATGCCTACCGAAGTCGCCTCGCGGAGCTGGGTCTGCAAGTTTCGGGTACAAGTCCCGACGGCAAATTGGCGGAGATCGTGGAACTGGTCGGGCATCCGTGGTTTGTGGCTGTGCAATTCCATCCCGAGTTCAAATCCCAACCCACCCGTGCTCATCCGCTCTTCCGCGCATTTATCGAGGCAGCTCTCAAGGCCCGAGCGCAGCGCGTAAATCAGCCAACGGGTGAGGGCGTTTCCCCGATGGAGGTCAACGCCGAAACTCCCCACTGAACGTGGAGCTGACACTACTCTGAGGGTCCGTAGTTTCGGGTTGGCAAATCCAAGTCAACTCGAGAACACTGCGGGATGGTCGTGTATTCGGTCGAAAATTGAATCCAACCTCGGCCGGCTGCCCGACGGCGATTTTCTCGGTTGACGCTTTCGCGTCTTTTTGACTAATTTCTCTCGATTCTGATGGATCCCTCATCTGAAGGGTAAGAGCCAGGAAGGACGATCTCCGCACAAACGCGGCTAATTCAGGGACGAAGAGATGACCGCGGAAGGTTTATCTTCGAGTGTCGCACTGCCTTTGCGTATCTTGCATATTTTTGCGAGGCTGAATCATGGCGGTGCAGAAATCCGTACTCTCGAGCTAGTGCGATATCTTCGCACGCATCATCCAGAGCTTCCCTTGGAAACTCATTTTTGTTGTTTGTCGGGATTGCCGGGAACGCTGGACGAGGTGGCCCGGGGTTTGGGCTGTCAGGTGCATCTTTTGCCGCTCCGCAGTCCGGGCTTTATCGCCAGGTTTCTGAAACTTCTCCGCGATGGCCGTTACGATGTCGTCCACTCGCATGTTCATCATCCCTCGGGACTCATCACGCTCCTGGCAAAAACGGCCGGTGTTCCTTGCCGCGTGGTGCATTTTCGGAGTATTGACGACGGACGCCCGCCGGGGTTTGCCAGGCGAATGTTGGTTCGATTGTGGAAACATCTCATCGATCGGTCGGCCACCCATATCCTCGGAGTGAGCAGGTGCGCCCTCCAAGCCTCCTGGTGCCCTGATTGGACCGGCGACAACCGATGTCAGGTGATTTACAACGGCATTGATCTTGGGCGATTTCCCGACCTTATGGATCGAGTTGCCCGCGAAAGACTCTTCGAGCAGTTGCAACTGCCCTCTGACATGAGAGTTCTGGTCCACGTCGGCCGCGATACTCCCGCGAAGAACCACAAGCGACTTTTGTCAATTTTTTCCGAGTTAAAAAAATCACTGCCGCAAGCAGTTCTCCTATTGGTTGGCGATCTGGCACAGAACTCATCACTTTTAGGGGAAGTCCGACAACACGGCGTGGAAGGTTCGGTTCGATTTCTCGGACGTCGCGATGACGTGCCCTTCATTTTGGCTGCTGCGGATTTGATGGTGTTCCCATCTCTATGGGAGGGAATGCCGGGAGCGGTGCTGGAATCACTTGCCGTCGGCACGCCGGTGGTCGCCTCGGATATCCTGCCCCATCGGGAAATTGCCGAACAATTCCCAGGCTGTATCTGGCTGGTGCCGCTCGAGGAGTCTGACAAAACCTGGGCTGAACGGATTACGCAGGTTCCACAGCCTACTCCAGCAACCCGGCTGGCTGCGCGATCTGCGTTCCTTGCCGGGCCTTTTTCGCTGCAACGGGCAGCAGAGCAACTCCTGAACATCTGGTGCTCGGCCCGCGCCGATAAGAACCTTTTTCACGTGGAATTGGGCTCCCATGGGAAGACGACGGCGGAACAACGGAGGGCCGCATGAGCTTGGGAGATGTTGCGATTTTTTTGACGGCACTGATGGCGGCCTTCGCCGTCACAATGAGAGCGGTGGGGGATCGTTTTCATCTAGAAATTCCCGAATTGATCCACTTCTACGTGTACGTGCCAACATTTCTCCTGGCCTGCCTCACCTGGCTGACTCGGCCCCGATTTCTAAGAAGCTGGCCCTTTCTATTTGCCACGGCCATCCCAGTTGTGGGACTGTGCTACGGAGAATCGCCCAGTTTGGGGACGAACGCTGTTGTGGCGTTTTATCTTGTATCCGGCGTGGCCCTGGCAGCGTTAATCGCCGACCGCAACCGTTGGAGATGGGCTGCCCGCGTTTTCGTGCTGGTAAACGCGTTTCTGGTGTTTTTCATTTTTTGGCTGAATTATCAGGCCAGTAACGGCTCCCTCCGGCTGACGCTGATCAAATACGGTTACCTTCTTCTCAGCGACATGACGAAGTCAGCCAATCCAAATCAAGTGGGCGCCCAGTTCGCTTTTGCCAGCGTTGTGGGATTCGTGGTCTTTTTGCGGTCAGGCAGGCTCATCCTTCCTAGTCAGACAGCATCTGTTCTTCAGCCGGTCTCGCTGGTAGGAGATTTTTTGCTAAGCCGATCCGGAACCATCGCGCCACAGTGGTGGCGATTCGAACACCTACAACAAGATACCGTAGAACCCCACACTCCCAACCGGCGTTTTGAATTCGGTCGGGCGGATTGGGGAATCTTGGCAGGAACGATGGTTTGTGCGCTGGGTTGTGTCTTGACCGCCTCCCGTGGAGCCACGCTCGGACTGATTGTCGGTGCCAGTGCCGCGATTTTGGGAAGCCTCGGACTTCAGCCCATCCGTCGCGTCCGTGACTTTGTGGTCTTCGCCGTCCTCGCTTTTCTCGTGGGGACTCTTGTCGCAGCTACTCTCAACGTTAATCCACTGGAGCGTCTGTCGAATCGCATATTCGGAGGAGAAGGGGAGACGGTCGTCACTGCTGGCAGTCGCCTTCAGATTTGGGAGAACGCGTTCCGCGCCTGGCTGGCCGACCCCGTCCGCTTTCTCGTGGGAGCGGGAACAGGTGGGGCCGACGTCGCGTTGGGGAAATTTGACCCAGGTGCCAAATTTGACGACTATGGAACGATCAGAAGGAGCTGCCACAACATATTCATCGAATGGGCGCTCAGTTATGGCCTCGTGGGAATCTTGCCGGGCGTTATCCTCGCGCTCACCGTGTGGAGCCAGGCGGCGGCGTTGGATCGCCAAGAATTTGCCATGGATCGCCGGGCCCTGCTTCTCACAATTGCCACCTTAGGTATGACGGGGGTTGCCTACCGTTACCTGAGCTGGCCGATGATGGCCGGTCTCTCCCTCGCACTTTTAGAGTTCACATCGGGTACGCCAGTGGGAACGTTTCGCGCCCCAACAATGCAACCGCCACACTGGGTGCACGGGCCAGGTTGGCAGGTTCAAGTAAAGTTGCCCGAAAGTTATCAACCGATATCTCGGTGGCCGATATAGAAGAGCGGGTCCTGCACCAATCGTCCTTTCGATGTTCTCTGCCATGAAGATCCTCCATGTTGCCCCCCTTAGCTGGAAGAACCCCAATGGGGTTACTGAAGCCGTCACCAATCTGGCGCTGGCCCAGTCGCAATTTCCTCAAGTCCAGGTCGGACTGCTCGTGAGCAGCGTTGATCCCGGGCCCGTTCCTCAGTTGCCCCTGCCGGTGTTGCTACGCCGGGATATGGTTCATCTGGCCGGTTGGAGTTCTATATGGGAATGTGTCAGGTCCCGGCTGTTCGTGCCGGACCTTGTTGTGTTTCACAGCACGTTCGTGCCTTTTCATGCGTGGCTGGCGAGAGAGCTCCGGCGTCGCTTCGTACCTTATATTGTGTGTCCACATGGGGGAATGACACGCGAGGCACTGGCCCATAAGGCCTGGAAGAAGAGGCTCGGCCGACGCCTGTTCTTCGATGCCCTTGTCGCGGGTGCGAGCGCTATCCAGTATCTCTCGCAAGGCGAATATGAGCGGTCGGGCGACTGGGGACGTCCGGTCATTATCGCGGGAAATGGTGTCTGGCCTCCGCCCGAAGAAAAGCTGGCCACCCCGGGACGTCGTGACACACGCGAGTTTTTGTTCCTCGGTCGCCTGCAAATTGAGATTAAAGGGTTGGATGTTCTTCTCGAAGCTGCAGCAAGATGTCAAAGGGAACTTCGGCAAAGCCAGACGCGAGTGAGAATCGTCGGCCCAGGTTGTGCTCAATCGGAGACGTACCTGCGGGATGAGGTGGCCAGGCATTCCCTGGGGGATATTGTGCGTGTGGAGGGGCCGGTCCGAGGAGACGCAAAAGCCCAAGCCTACGCAACTGCCGATGTATTTCTCCATCCTTCCCGGACCGAGGGCCATCCGACGAGTATCCTGGAGGCGCTCTCCTACGGAGTGCCGGTCGTCGTAACGGTCCAGACCAATGTCCTGCACCAGGTGCTGGCCGCCGGAGCGGGCTGGGCTGCGACACATGACCCCGGTGACCTGGCAAGGACTCTCGTCCGCCTGGCGAGAGCCGCGCCGCAGACACTCGCTGCCGCAGGACGTGCAGCCCGGCAACTCGCTCTGCAACATTTCACATGGCCTCAGGCCGCCCAAAAAACGTTATCTAAGTACACACAGATTCTCCGCCTGGCGCGGGCCGCGTGATTGTCGGATGCCGCGCATCAGAAACTGGTCTTTCCTCATCGTACCCCCCACAAGTCACTGAACAGCTAATAAAACGACCGAGCCGGTTTGGCCGACTCGGTCGCGTTGCCCTCAGGAGCGACAGGGCTGCGTGAGGGGAAACTCCCTGTCGCTTTACAGCCACACTCGTGGCATTCCCTCTGCGGGAGGAACCTTAACGTTTAATGGCACGGCCCGTCCAGCGGCCTTGACATCAGTATGGTTCATACACGCCGGGCTGAGCGATTGGGTAATCGCCGTTGGCGTCCGGCTTCACCGGGGGTTCCTGGTCCCAGGAGGTGATCTCCGGAGCGATGACGGGACCCTTTTCCACAGCCTCGTCCCAACGGACAACTTTACCACTGTAGGTAGCCATGCGGCCGAGAACCGCTGTGAAGCTGCTCGTCGCGCCGAAGTACCCTTCGTTGTACTTCTCGTTCTTCACAATGGCGTTCAGGAAGTCAATGTGCTCCTGCACATAGGGGTTCGTGCCACCCCGACCACCAGCAGAGCACGGCGACACGCCCTTGGTGCCATGGGCCGCCTCAGCCACGATGTTCCAGCAGCCATTGATCTGGCGGCACTGACTGTACATCTTGACGCCATTGGGATAGGTGAATTCCACAAAGTGGTGGTCATAAATCTGACCAACACCCCGATTCTCACCCCGATATCGCATCTCGCACCCACCCATACCGTTTGCCTCGATTGGGTGGACCGGGTTGGTCAGATCATCACTCATCACCCAGTTGCACACGTCGAGGTTATGGACATGCTGCTCGACAATGTTATCGCCGCTGAGCCATGTGAAATGATACCAGTTGTACACCTGGTACTGGAGCTCGTTCTGGCCGGGCTGACGGCGACGAATCCAGATCGCACCACCGTTCCAGTATGCCCGGAGGAACATGATCTCACCGATTTTGCCCTCTTTGATTGCGCCAATTTCCTCGATGTAGCTGGCCTGATGGTGCCGCTGAAGCCCGACGCCGACCTTCAATCCTTTCTCATCGGCCAGCTTGTTCGCGGCCATCACCTTGCGGAAGCCCGGAGCATCAACGCACACCGGCTTTTCCATGAAGACGTGCTTGCCGGCTTTGATGGCGTACTCGTACTGGAACGGCCGGAAGCCCGGTGGAGACGCATTGATCATGATGTCGACGCCACAATCGATGGCTTTTTTGTAGGCATCCAGTCCCACGAACACACGGTCGTCCGGCAAATCCACGATATCTTTACCGAACTCTTTGCGAAGGTTTTCAGCGGTATTGCGGGCACGATCTTCGAAGGCATCGGCCACCGCAACCACCTGTACCTTGATTCCCGTTTTCTGAGAAGCTTGGATGTGATCGCGAACAGCGCCATTACCCCGGCCGCCGCAGCCCACCAAGCAGACTTTGAGGACATCACTGCCCGCCGCGTGGACGGAACGTGCGAGATTGAGCGACCCCATCAGTGCCGCACCGCCCACCACGGCCGAGGTTTCCAGGAAGCTTCGTCGAGATGTTTTCAGCACATCACTCATGGCGCGCACTCCTTACAAAGGGTTCAACACTGGACTTAACCGGCAAAGCGTTGGGTTGTCTCTGTCCCAATGCTGATAAAAACCGGAAAACTCGCCTTCCAAGTTAATCCCGAGGAATTGCCAACGCAAGGGCCCACAACCAACTCGGCGCAAAACCCTCACTGCTTACCGCCCTGGGCCTTCCGATAATTCCGCAGGATTTCGGGATCGGGTTCGTAGAGCTTGGCTTCCTCTTCGGTCGGCAATCGCAGCGGGCGAACAACGCGGAACCCCACAAAAGGCGCATCTGTGAGATACCAGATGCTTTGCGGGATTTGCGGGTCCTGCATTTTCCAGTCCGGATGAGAAGCACGCCGGGCGGCACTGCGGAGCATCTCGGGATCATCCATCCAGGAGCCGCCCCGCACCACCACCGGGAACTCCTTGGTAACCGGAACAATGGGATTCTTCACGGTCTTGCCCGCGAATTTTTGATAAGCATCGGGCACATACTGATCGAGCACCCACTCCGCGACATTGCCGTGCATGTCATAAAGCCCCCACGGATTCGGCTTCTTTTCTCCGACTTTGTGATATTTGTCGTCACTGTTGTCGAAATACCAGGCGTAATCATCCAGATTCGCGGGATCATTTCCAAACGAATAAGCCGTCGTGGTTCCCGCCCGGCAGGCATATTCCCATTCAGCTTCAGTTGGCAGCCGGTAATAACGGCCCGTTTTCGCACAGAGCCACTTGCAGAAGTGCTGGGCGGCGTAGAGCGTCATGCACACGGCAGGCCGATCTTTTTTACCCATGCCGAAAGACATATCGGTATAAGGCGGAGTGGGGCGAGCAATCGCGTCGGCGATTTCATCCCACTTGGTAGCAGGCTCTTTCGTCTGCTCCCGACGCCGCTTATCCAGCTCGAAAGACCATGTCTCGTAAGCGTCCCAGAGCGTCTCGTACTTCGCCATCCAGAAAGGTTCAATTTCCACCTCGTGCTGCGGCCCCTCGTCGGGTTTTCGGCCGGGTTCATTCTCCGGGCTTCCCATCAGGAACTTTCCACCCGGGATCGGTACCATATCGAATTTGATATCTGTGCCCACAATCACTTCCGTGTAAGGCTTCATCTCCGCCTCGGTTTTCGCATCCGCATTGGGCACAGGATATGGTTCGGGCAGCCATTTGATGACCAGGTCTTCAGCCGGGTTGACTTTTTGTCCGGTTCCTTCCTCAGCCCAAAGGGATGTCATCCCCCATCCCAGCACCACTGTTCCCACACCAACCCATAACCAGGAGCGCATTTGGGTGTCCCTCATCTAACAGCACCTCGTGACCAACTGAACCGAACCTGACCGATATCCAACCCTGCACCGCGCCATTCCAGGGGGCAGTGCAGTTCCTCGATGCCTATCGACATTGCTACGCACAGGGTGAGACTGATGATCGGACGGGCCAAATGACTTTCCGGCTTATGGTCCAGGATGGATCTGGTCATGTGCCCGCCCGCATTCCTCGTCTGACCTGGCTCATGGGAAATTCGTTCGAGCCGAACCTTGGAGGGTTCCCATCCGTCGTCGATAATAACCCGTATTGTAAACCGCTGCCAACCCCCCTGCAAACGGTTTGGAATATCTGGCGCCGGAACGCACGGGTCAAACAGCGTCAATCACGACAATCATTGGAAAATTGATATGCGTGGCTTTTCTTTCCTCACCGGGACCACTTTGAAGAAGCGTTGTCAACACGCGGTGTTCGACAGCAGATTACTGCCAGCCGCGTTTGTCATTGTGCCGATAATGTGCTGCCTGCCAGGTCCGATCGCCGGTGCTGAGCCTTCACGCCCATCCCCATCCGAGACGTCAACCGCGCCCGAGCACCCGGCTAGCCAGCAACTGACGCTTACCCCCTCTGCGAGCCGTCCTCCGGTGCGATGGCTCCGTGAAGCCGAGGAGATGGCTGCTCCCCTGCGAATCATTTGCTACCATCCCGACGGCGTGGTTGCCGACCGGGCAATGGCCCGGGCGATCGCTCGCATCCACCAGCTCAACGCGATTTTCAGCGACTATGACCCAACCAGTGAGGTCCGCCGCCTTTGTGAGACGGCAGGAACGGGGAAAAAGGTGCAGGTCAGCGACGATTTGTGGCAGCTCCTCACGTTCAGCCTCAAGATCTCTGAGCAAACCGCAGGGGCGTTTGATGTCACAATCGGCCCGATTGTGCGACTGTGGCGAAGGGCCCGCATGTCCCGCGAGATGCCCCCCGCCTATCGCTTTGACGAAGCACGTCAGGCAGTGGGGTATCAGTTTGTGCGACTCTATCCCGAAGATCGGGCTGTGGAGCTCCTGCGGCCGGGAATGCGACTGGATTTCGGTGCTGTTGCGAAGGGCTATGCCATTGATGCAGCCCTTAAGGTCATGCGGCAGGAAGGTGTGCCTTCAGCATTGATCGATCTGGGAGGCGACCTCGGGCTGGGCGAGTCTCCACCCGATCGCGGCCATTGGAGTGTTGCCGTGGCAGCCATGAAGCCGGGAGAGCCGCCAAGTTACTTTGTGCGGCGGGCACGGTGTGGCATAGCGACGTCGGGCGATCGTTACCGCTTTGTGGTCATTGGCGGGAAACGCTACTCGCACATCGTCGATCCACGAACTGGCGTAGGCCTGACCGACCAAAGCGAGGTGACGGTAATTGCCCCAAATGCGACCCTGGCCGATGCTTTGGCCACGGCGGTCAGTGTTCTTGGACCGGAAAGAGGGCTGGCCTGGGTGGATACTTTTCCGGATGCGGCCGCCCTTTATCTGCGGCTTGTGGGAGATCACACCGAAGTCCATACGTCGAAACAGTGGAAGGAGTTGAGTGGGGAAACACCGGATGCCCAGCCGTGATCACACCTCAGAAGTCCTGAGCTCTGCTTCCCTCAGCAAAACCGCGGCCCGGTTGTGCGTGGTGGGAGCGGTCATTCTCTGGAGCACTAGCGGCTTCTTCACCAAATCCCACTTTTTTGATAACTGGCCAATAGAATGGCGCGGCGCCATGTTCGGATTCTGGCGAACGCTGGCCGCTGCAATCGTTTTGTTACCGCTGGTTCGTGGCGTTCGTTTTCGGCCGATGCTTGTTCCTATGGTCATATCATTTGCCGGAATGAACATCACCTTCCTGACGGCGATGGTCCTCAGCACGGCGGCGAACGCCATTTGGCTGGAAAGTACGGCCCCCTTTTGGGTACTTCTTTCATGCCTTTTTCTGTTCCGCGAGCCACTTCAAAAAAGAGATTTCCTGCCGTTCCTGGCCGCGTTTGCCGGGGTGGCCCTGATTCTGACCTTCGAGCTCACCCGTACGGAAAAACTTTCCCAACTGGGCGTCATCGCGGGATTGCTCTCCGGAATTTGCTACGGTGGCGTGATTGTGACACTTCGGCAACTTCGTGAAGAAAACTCGGCCTGGCTTGTGGCCCTTAATCACGCGGCCTCGGCAGTCGTACTGGCTCCGCTTGTGCTGCTTCTCGGCTACTGGCCCACCCCCTTTCAACTGGCCTGGCTTGTCACCTTTGGCGTCGTCCAGATGGCCATCCCCTATCTTCTCCTCACGACGGGGCTCAAAGTAATTCCCAGTCACGAAGTTGCGCTCATTGGACTTCTGGAGCCGATCCTCAATCCTATTTGGGCGTATCTTGTTTGGGGCGAACGCCCGGCCTGGTGGACTCTGGCAGGCGGAACCTGCATCTTGCTGGGATTGTTTCTCCGATATGTCGCCGGCGGCAACAACACCACGTCCCATTAAGAACCGCCAACCAGCTCTCGAGTGGCAAAAAGATCCCGTTGGCCGGGCCTACCGGAGTTGGACTGCCCCGCGGGATGGCACTGCGGTGCTTCGCTCAAGCGCGGCTTTCCCATGATTCAAGTCGGTTTACCGGGCAGACAGCCGGTCTCAGATATCCTCCGGTCGTTCCGACCACGGTGCCGTGAGAGACTGTCCGTTGTGACGCCGGTCAAGTGAGAGCAGGAAGGGCACCACGCGCCGGGCCCAATCACCGGGTTTGGGGTAATTGGCGGCCTCGGGACCGAAGCAGCTTCGCAGCATGGCCGTGTCAATGATCCCTGGGTTGACGACCACCGCTGCGAGATCGGGTGGAAGCTCTGCCGCTAACGACTGCGTGAGTCCTTCGACCGCGAATTTGGTGGCACAATACGGGCCAACCTCCGCCGCCGCAGATCTTCCCCAGTAAGAGCTGAAATTAACGACGACCCCGCGTTTCCGCCCCAGCATTGCGGGGACAAAATGGCGGATCGTGTGATAAATGCCACCGATGTTCACGCGTAGCAGTTGCTCAAATTCCCCGGGCGGAACTTCCCAAAGTCGGGCATTGCGGTTGATCAAGGCCGCATTGTTGATAAGCAGATCGGGCGGACCCAGTGCAGCGATGACTTCCCTGGCCCACTCCGCCACCGCCTGGTCGTTGGCCACATCCACTTTGCCAAACATGTGCGGCGGGCCGTAAATCGTGGAAAGTTCTTCCACTGCGGACGCCGAGCGGGCACAGCCTGCCACCGTATGCCCGAGAGCGATGAACCGGTCCACCATGGCCCGGCCCAGCCCGCGACTGACGCCCGTGATCACGATCACCTTCCGTTCATTGCCAGCCATGGCATCCTCTCAAGAAATTGCTACGGTCGAAGGCGCTTATCCCTCAAAAGACACGGATCCAGCCCGAAATGCCTGAGAATGGATCAGGTCCAACGGCGTCAAAAGAGAGCCGCAAGCGGTGTTACTTCAACCGTCCTGCCGCCCATTCAATCCCACGTTTCAACAGGATGGGATAATTGGGGTTGCTCCAGGCAAGATGATCGTGCCCCAGCATGAGGTAAAACACCCGGCTATTGCCATACGAAGTGACCCATCCAATTTCCGGATCATTGTTGGGACAGTCGGTCTTGAGTATGACGTGAACATTGGGAGCGGTATAGTAATCCTTGTAGGTTTCGTCATGGATGACGAAGTCTTTCAATCCTCGAGTGATGGGATGTTCCGGATCAGCGATGATCACTTTGTAATCCTGGCCATGCGCCCAGCCCGAGGGTTTGTATGTTTGCCCGTCGATCACGCACTCCTGCAGGATGAATTTTCCTCCGATGATCTTGCGGAACTCGTCCCAATCGCGGTGGGCTCCCATATTGTGGTGGAGCGAAACAACTCCGATTCCCTTTTTGAGCAGGGCGACAAAGGCTTCCTGCTGCTGGGGCGTGATGCGAGGCACCATGTCGTACATGACGATCACATCGAATTGCTCGGCGGCGGCGGGATTGAGCATGTCGGCCTGGTCCGGAAGTTTGATGGCTTTGTATTCAATCCCCTCCATCTTGTCGAACATTTCGAAGAACGGCTTTTCCTCGAATCCGTGCCCCCCGTAAGTCAGCAGGACACGTATCTTGCCGGAATGACCATCGGTCCCCTCGGCAAAGCCATTCCCTGTAAAACCCCACATCACCAGTCCCGCAATCAGCAGAGCCACACGCTGTCTCATGGGTCGGTCTCCTGTGATCGGTCGTAATCGATGACAATTGTCGCCTGATGTCCGGATGCGCAACACAGACGGCGCCGTGAGCGGTTCCCTCGGAAGCTCATTTGATAGCTTAGCCGAGAGATTTTGTCTCCCCGTTTGAGCTGACGCCTCAGATCACGCCACAACACCCGCCCACTGTAGGCAGGAAATGCGTCACCGTCAAGCAGGTGAACGAAATGGAGGGGCACGCTCGTTGTGCCCGGTGAAAGAGGATGGATCATCGGACGTTAAATCGCGGACGTGACAAGTACGTCCCTCCGAGATTGTAGGGGCCATTCATGAATGGCCCCTACCAGTGGACTGGTTGTCGTGGTCGCGGCAAAACACCGCAAACCACCGTGGCTCGAGTGGAGCCAGGCCCTCCAGTCCCTCGCATGGTGCGAATGCAACCGGAACGTTCGCTTAGCGTGGAACTCACACCTATTGAAGGGACGCCTTTCACGGAGTCCCGCCAGACACCCGGGAGGGACTATTCTTTTTCGTAATGTTCCACCAGCGGCCAGTATTTGGCGAAGTCGAAGTCGGGGCTGTTATCCAGATCGTGGCAGTTCCGACAGTTATGCACCTCGGAGTTTTCAGCCTCCTCTTTGGTCACAATCATCGCCTGGGCGGCCCTTCTTTGTCGCTCGATGTCACTTCCCATTTCGGCCGCTACGTGCTCCCCGCCTGGTCCGTGACAGGACTCGCATCCAACGTCGATGAGTTGGGGTGTCTCCCTCTCAGAAAGGAATCCGGAGATGTAGGGGAAATACCGGGTGGGGTGCCAGCCTGTCACGTGGCAACTGATACACTCGGGATCGAACGTTCTCGGCGGATCCAGGTTTTTCAGCGTGTCCCAGGCCTTTGCGTGGCCCGACTTCTTCCAGATCAGGTATGACTTCTCGTGGCAGTTGGCGCATTTTTCCGAGCCGACATAATCTCCCTGGATTTCGCGTCGGGGATGGGGAACAGGACGGATTTCCAGACCGGCTAGCCCAAGGGTTTCTAACTGATTCTGGTAGGTCACCATCATCTGCTTCATCTCAGGAGAATCGGGATACCGTGAATCCAGAATGACCCGCTGGTAAGCGACAGGCTGATCGGGATTGTCATAAAATCCTAGAACAGCCGCGGCCATCCCTTTTTCCCCCACGCGGACCAGGAGTGTTTTGGTATCGGGCACGAAGCGGGGAGAACCGGGAGGTTCCGCGGGACCATCGGTGGTTGCCAGGACGTTAAATTCCGGGAACTTTTTGACCAGGGTAAACGCCTCTTCGTCGGCAGCGTCGGCCAGCAGAACCAGGATGTCTGCCTGAGATTTAAGCTGCGGGACAATCTTGGCCAGCGCTTCCTCGGGGTCCATAAAGGCGAGATCAGGATTCCGAATCTCCTGCTGATAGCTTTTGCCGAGGACGGCGGTTATCCCCACGCGCTTGCCGCCGGCTTCCACAACCCGATAACGAGACATCCACTGATCTGCTGAGAAATCGAACAAGGCCACATTCGCCGAAACGAATTCACTTTGTTGCTGACCGACGGGCGCGACCACCGAGAGGAGAAGCGGGGCGGGTAGCCGCAAGTCGTTGTGTCCCAAATTAATCGCTTCGTAACCGATCACCCGCAGGGCATCCACGGTGACCTGAAACTTGACCTCTGTCTGCTTACCAAATCCCTTGATAAGTCCCCCGACATCCATCACCACCAGCGGCCAACCTTGCTCACGAAGCTGCCGGATCATCGTGTGTCGCCGACTCAACCCGCCCTTCATACGTTCCTTGCCGGCGCACCCGCAGGGCTCAAAGTAGCCGTCCTGACGCCCCGTAAAGACCAGTGCGACCTGGGGTTTCGTCCAGCCCACAAAGAATTGACCATTTTCCTTGATGGGGTCAAATGGCGGACGCTCCAGACGACGTTTGAACCCCGATGAAGAGCCGGCCGGGGTCTGCGACTGGGCAGCGGGTATCACCGCGGCAGGCTGCAATGGTGGCGGCGATGACGCGGAGGAGGTCTCAATGGGTGAACTGGGCAACTGGCCTTTTGGACGACCGCCGCCCCGTAGCGGATTAGGAAGGGCTTCCCCGGGTGCAGCCTCTGAGACGACCGCCTTGGGAAGCCCTCGCTCAGCTTGTTTCGGCAGTTCGCCCTGCACGTTCATAGTCGGTACAGCGGGGACAAAAGTTGCCGGAGGTGGCGCTGCCTGAGAAGCAGGGGCCTCCGACCTCTCACCGGCTTGGGCGACGGCGTGTGCGGGCTGTTCATCGGGGATGATCCAACCCGAAGGAACCGCCGACGGCGCTCCGGCAGAGAGTGTTTCCGGTTGCTTCACCCAACTTGCCGCCGAGGAAGACGCGGGAGACTCACTCCGCGGAGCAGGCGTCGGAGGAACTGCCGCTTTCCCTGGAACCGCCGCAGTTCCGGCTACCGCCGATGGTGACTCTTCCGGGGGCGGTGTTGCCAGGCCGGAAGCCGCCGACTTCCGGGGGATGGGCTGGGGAGGTGGGGAACGCTCGCAGCCCAGCTCAATCGCCGCCACCATTCCGGCAAAAAAAGAAATGGTGCAAACCGTGACGGCCGCCGTGCCGCGATAACCACTCCGTGACATTTCAGGTCTCCTTCTTTTTCTCCGGTGAAGGAAGTGTGTCACATTCACTCGATGGCGAAGCGGACAAGGATCTTGACCTCGGGGGCGTCAGGATGATTCGTTTTAATGATGACTCGCCCCAGGTTCGGCTCATCCAGGCCAAAATAGTTGGCGGGCCCTGCTCCCGGTGGAATTCTGATCACAATGGGCACCAGCATCGTTACATCCTTGTGCACAATCCGATCGGCCTCGACGGTAACTTCCAGGAATTCTGGAACACTTTTTTCGACATGGAATTCCAACTTTTCGTCGGGCAGGGCGGCCAACCGCAGCATCACCCGGCGTTCTGCCCCGGTCTGGCGGTTCACACGCCCAATGTGGAGGATCCCCCGCGAGGAATCCCACCCCGCCCCCACGATGTTCACGTCACTTTCCACTCGCCCCTGAACGGGGATCTCCAGCTCGGGAGAATCTTTCTGATCGGTATGCAGGCGGATTTTCTGCTGAAACGGTCCAAGAGGCAAGCCTGGTTTGAGCCGAACGAGCAGCCGATACCCAGCCTTGGCCCCCGGCTCGACGGTTAGTTCTCCCTCCGAAAGAGGGGATAGCTCCAGGCTGAAAAAGTTCGCCGTTTCGTCCTGGAATGCCAACTCCGGCTGGCTAATTTTTACAGGCTGCTGGCGAAAGATGTAAATCTTGGCTTCCCCAACAGCCGGCTGCATTCGCACCACGCGAGTAAAAACGATCTCCGCGGGCACCACCCTTATGGAGCGGACAACATCCGCCTTGACGGTGAGTTTCACCTGGGGTCTTCGCAGGTCGTTCGTGTACAGCGTGGCATGCTGGGTGACCGGCCCGACGTAGTCCTTCCCGTTAAACTCGAGTGCGATTTTTATGGACTGGCCCGGGCCTAGTTCGGCCTCTTCAAAATTGAGCACGGTGCAGCGGCAGGAGCTATCCCCTTTGGTCAGCCGGAGCGGTGCGGAGCCCACATTGCGAATCTCGAATTCATGCCGAACGACCGAGTTAGATTCGATCCTGCCAAAATCGTAGGTGTCTTCCGGCACTTCGACCCTGGGCTCTGCAACTCCCGAAACCTCCTGTTCGAATTTCGCACCCGCTTGGACATTAGCCGATGCCGCAGGCTGGGCTTCCGCCAAAACAGGATAGCCGGGCCATGGCCGATACTCCACGCTGGCCCAGCCCAGCGCCAAGCCCACGACTACCCCTGCGACCGCCGCCACCAGAACGACCAGCCCCACGAGTTTTAACCGTCGCATGGTGTTCCTCCGGTCATTGTTCGGTGTTATCTTTCAGATACAAAAGATTCTCACCTGTTCGCCCACCCCGCTGTTGTGCCTTTCAGCACCGTCCTGCGGAATGAGCGGGATTGTTACCACACGGGCGTCCGCCGCCGGAATTCCTATCATTTAGCATGGCCGGAACAAGTTGCCGCGCCACCCGGCGTCTTTCTCGTATTCTACATACGGATGCCATCCCGGTTGGTTTTTTGGCACGGCAATAGTTCAGATAAGAAGTGGCAAATAAACCTCGACGGCGTCGCCTCGGGTGGCCCCAGAGGCCCGGGCCAGCCGTTGTCATGGCCAAATTCCCTGTGACAGGCATGAACGGAGCGTGGGCTTTCGCCACTGGGCTTGACGCGGATTATTCTGAATCTCCCGCCTCGTCGACCACGTCGAAGGTGGGCTCCGCGGTTTTCCGGGACGAGATCTGCTCCTGAAGGAACGCGAGGAAACCATCGGGATCGTCCGTCCCGAGGTTGTATACTTTTTTCCCGCAAAAAACTCTTACGCAATCGAAACCCCAAACGTTATACGTCCATCCCCAGCCGAGGCGATAATGAATGCCCCAACCGTCCAGTAATGTGGTGCGGCCTTTTTCCACCCGCGTGATTGCTTTATACGGAATGCGCTTCCGCAGAAGGGGAATCGGCCCAAACTGGACCACCAGGGCATCTCCCCCGTCGTAGATGGTCAGCGAGGTAAAACAGAGGGTGATGCCCCCAACAATCCCGGCGACCAGAAAATACGTCCACCAGGGGATTGGCTTGCCTGGAAGAAAAAAATCCAAAATGAGCAAATAGAGCACAATCCCAGGCACGAGAAGGTACCATCGACCGTATTGCGTGTTGCGATAGCGCATTGCTGAAAGCTGCGTTAGTTTCGGATCTTGTCTGGTTTGAGAACATTCCGCCCGCGTGGCACACGCAAGCTACAGAGCGGCCAAGAGGCGGATCGCACGTCACCCCCGGTTGTGAGCGTGGAGACAGCCTGGACAAATTGCGAGACCATTATCGCGCGAACCGACTGTCGGTCATAGGTGGCTCTGTCCGCAATCAGTCGCGGAAGGCCTCCTGGGTCACAACCTACGGCGGACCGATTAAACTGGATATCTTGCCCATCGCGCAAGCCGCGTGGGAAGACATTTCATCCACCCGCTGGCATACCTCCTTCTTTTTGAGCGCATGGCTGCTCCTGTCAACGATTGGATTGATGAACCGGGCGTCTATCGGCCGTTGTTGCGGCTTTCCTGGCCGGTGCTCTTGGAGCAGGGGCTGGCCCTGCTTGTAGGCTTTTCGGACACGATCCTGACAGGGCACTATCTCAGCGAATCCCATCTGGCGGCCGTCAATCTGATGGCCTACCTCCTGTGGCTGCTCTATGGACTTTTCAGCGTGGTCGCGATTGGGGCCTCTGCGCTGGTGGCCCGGTATGTGGGAGCTCGTCGGATCATGATGGCGGAGCGGTTCATGCACCAGGCCCTGTTGGTAGGTTTCCTGGTGGCCGTGCCGTCGGCAATCCTGGCAGCCGTGCTGGGGCCGAAGATCATCGCGTTTCTCCAGCTCCAAGGAACCTCGGCAAAGGCAGCTCAAAGTTACTGGGAAATCGTCATCCCGGCCATGCCGTTCGTGATGCTCAGTGCGGTGGGGATCGCTTGTTTACGCGGAGCCGGGGCGATGGTTCAGGGGCTCATCATCATGACCATTGTCAACATTGTGAACATCGCGGTGAGCTGGGCCTTCTGCCTCGGTTTTGGACCCTGTCCCCGCTGGGGCTGGGAAGGCATCGCTTTTGGGACGGCATGCGGCTACTGTGTGGGAGGTGTGGTGACGCTGCTCATTCTCGTAAGGGGACTGGCCGGACTGCGGCTTCGCTGGAGGATGTTTCGTTATCAGGGCAAGCTGGTTTATCGGCTGCTTCGGGTAGGTATCCCGGGAGGGCTGGAAACCCTGTCAATGATTCTCTGCCAGTTATGGTTTGTGGCCATTGTCAACGCGCTGGGAGACAAGGCGGCCGCCGCGCACGGAGTCGCCCTTCGCATTGAATCGCTGGCCTTTCTCCCCGGTGCTGCCTTCCAGGTGGCGGCGGCCACCATGACCGGCCAGTATCTGGGCGCACGCCAGCCTCATAAGGCCACCCGAGGCGTTATCGCCGCATGCGTTCTGGCGGGTTTGGTGATGGGCACGGGAGCCATTCTTTTCTATACGTTTCCCCTCCAGCTTGCCAGCCTCATGGTGGGCGACCACCAGCGCGATATCGCTCACCTAGCGGCGCCGCTGCTCCGCACAATCGCAGTGGGCATTCCTCCCCTGGTTTTCGTCACGATATTTTCGGGTGCTTTACGCGGTGCCGGTGACACCCGCTGGCCGCTGTTATTCAGCCTGATCGGATTGCTGGGGGTAAGAATTCCCGGTGCGTACTGGCTGACGCTGCCGGGGGTGGTGTTGCCCGGCGTCGCCCTCCCCGTGCCGGGATGGGGACTGGGTGTTCTTGGGGCGTGGTACGCCATGGTGGCGGATCTCTATCTCCGTGCCTGCCTGACAACCTGGCGATTTGTCCACGGAGGGTGGAAAACCATCCGCGTGTAGAGCTGGCCGAGTTTATTAAGACCAGCGTGTCAGCTACACTAAACACGGTGTTCTATCCGTTAACGCCCAATTAAGAATCGTCTCAGCCCAGCGTCGCCAGCTTGGGGTTGCTAAACCGCACCGGCGATCTGGTTGTCATCAGCTAACGATCGGGGAGGAGTGTCATGAAGATGTGTTCCCACGCACTGCGGTTAGGAAGGAATGTTTCTCGCGCTTCGCTACCGGGCTGTCTCCTGCAAGGGCGACCATGGCAAATGCCAATCGTACTTGGCGTTTTATGGACGATGTACCTCGGAGGACTGTCCCCGGGCGAGGTTCTGGCGGAGACAAAATCCAGTCCATGGCCGCCTCGGCCCAATATCGTCTATATCGTGTCCGACGAACTGGGCTACTACGAGCTTTCCTACATGGGTCACCCCCACTTCCAGACGCCCAATATCGACCGACTGGCGGCGGAAGGGATACGCTTCACCCAGGCGCTGGCAGGAAGTTCCCTGTGCGCGCCTACCCGATGCTGCCTCATGACGGGAAAGCACTCGGGACACACCTCCGTCCGTACCAACGGCGGCGGAACGCCCTTGCGAGCGGATGAACCCACCATCGCTTCGGTGCTCAAGCAGGTGGGCTACGCCACCGGTGGGTTCGGTAAATGGGGGTGCGGGGGCCGGGGCTCTACCGGCGTACCGGAGCGCCATGGCTTCGACATTTTTTTCGGTTACTACGATCAAGTCCACGCCCATTCGTACTATCCGCCCTATCTCATCCGAAACAGTGTAGAGGTCCCTTTGCCAGGCAACCACGGCCTGAGCAACGGCACCACCTATTCGCATTACCTTATTGTGGAAGAAGCCAAAAAGTTTATTCGCGAGAATAAAGATCATCCTTTCTTCTGTTATTTGCCCGTCACGCCACCCCATGGGATTCATGACATCCCGGAAACTGACCCTGCCTGGGCCCTGTACAAAGACAAGCCGTGGCCGCTCGACGCCCGCAAGTACGCAGCGATGGTGAACATGGTAGATCGCCACGTGGGAGAAATTCGGGATCTGCTGCGGGAATTGGGGCTGGAGGAGAAGACGATCATCTTTTTCAGCGGCGACAACGGCGGCCATGAGTACTTCCGCGATGCCGATCATCCTCGGGGATTTCACGCGCCCAACGTGGATCCGCGAACAGGCCAGCAATTTCGCGGTGGCAAGGGCAACCTTTATGAGGGCGGCCTGCGAGTGCCGATGATCGTGTGCTGGCCAGGCCAGATCAAACCGGGTCGGGTGAGCGACCTGCTCTGGTACTTCCCGGATGTCCTGCCAACCCTCGCTGAACTGGCGGGTGCAACACCACCAGCCGACATCGATGGCATCTCCATCGTCCCTGAACTTCTGGGCGAAGACGTGGTCGGTCGAAAACAGCCACAGCACGATTTTCTCTACTGGGAGCTTGGCGGCCAGATTGCTGTCCGTAAGAAGAATTGGAAAGCCATTCGTCCGGGAATGGGCAAACCCTGGGAGCTGTATGACCTTGCCCGGGACATCGGCGAAACACAAAACCTCGCAGCGGACCATCCCGAGATTCTGAAGGAGCTTATCGCACTGGCGGAAAAGGCACACGAGCCCGCGGTGGAGGGCGACTTCTTTGCTCCTGAACTCAATGAAAAAGACCGTCGGGCCAAATTTGGCGATGAGGTACCCCCGGAACAGGTGAATGTCACCATGGTGAACCGGTTGCCGCAGGACGGCATGATCCCGCGGAAGTTTTACACCATTCTTTCCTGCAGCAGCGAATCGAAGGGCAACGACCGCCTGGCAAGGTACGCTATCGATGGTAATCCCCGAACCTGGTGGCACACGCAATTTCAGCCGGATTTGAAGCGACCGCCTCACGAGCTCGTCATTGACCTTGGCAAAGAGTTCACGGTCAGCGGAATCCGCTACCTGGCGCGCCAGGACCACACCTGGAATGGAACTTTCAAGGAGTGCGAAATAGCGGTCAGTAAAACTCCTGACTTTTCCGAAGCAACGACGACGCGCGTTGAATTCAGCAAGACCAAAGAGGCCCAGGAGCGGAACATTCCGCCCACCCGTGGACGGTACGTGCGGATCCGTATCCTTTCAGAGATCAACGGCGGCCCGTGGGCATCCGCTGCCGAAATCGGCATTGTCGGTGAGTGATACAGGCTCGAAGGCGACATTTTCCGTTGCATCGCTCGAGCATGCTGGCCTCCCGGGGGCCCGGTGGGCTATCTTTATACATGAGGTCCATCGTCGCGTGTGACAATTGGCCGGGCATTTCCCGCCGGGGCGGAGAGCATACCTCCCGCCGGTAAGCCAGTTTCGCGGAAGAATCATGATGAGTGATCAAACACCGATTCCAGGGCCCGCGGAGGAAGAGATCGTCCGCGCGGAGATTGTCGTTCCCGCAGAAGGCTTTCCCCCGTCGCCCAGGGCTGTCCCTGTGGTTTTGCGTCAACCGCGCATCTGGCCGGTGTTTCTCGTGTTGGCGCTCTCGCTTTTCGTTCAAATCGGGGCGGTGGGCCTGGCCGCGGTTCTGGGCGTCATGGTACGGGCGGGAATGATCGAGTCAGCGTCGGACCTGCAATTTGTCTTCCGTGAGGCCGTCGACGCCCCCGAGTACCTTCTTACCACTGCCGCGTTAACCATGGCAGGATTCGCCCTGCTCGCAGGCGGTGCCACGTGGATCGAGGGTGAAAGGCTGCACGAACGACTTCGACTGTTCCGGCCGGTGGCCTCCCCAGGTCTGCTCATTCTTTCCTTCATTGGCGTGCTCAGCCTGCAACTGGCTTTCGTGGCGGCCACGCAGCTAAAGATTTTTCCTGAATCTGATTTGCTGGAAGAAATGTTTTCCAAAATCAACGCGATGGGGCCGCTTGGCCGACTGGCGGCCGTCCTGTTCATCGGTGTCGCCCCAGGAATCTGTGAAGAAGTACTCTTTCGCGGCTATGTCCAGACCGGATTATCCCGCCGCTGGGGACCGTGGCGCGGAGCTCTGGTGACGGCTGTGCTCTTTGGGGCGATGCACCTCAATTTCCTTCAGGGTGCGTTCGCCACACTTCTCGGACTTTATCTCGGACTCCTGACGGAACGCACAGGCAGCGTCATCCCGGCGATGCTTCTCCACGGCATGAACAACGTGCTGGCCACCATTATGGCCATCGGCAATTGGGAACCCTCCTTTGGGCAACCCCAGATCGTGCTGGGGGCAGCCTTTGCTGTGATGGTGATCACCGAGTACGTGGTGGCTGCTCCGCTTCTTCGGGCAGGCCTGCATAGCGTGCCTTCGAGGTCCAATTCGTAGCCTCAATACGACAACCAGTTTGTCACGGCAGCCATCTGGAAGGGAGCGCCGGCGTGACGTGCGGGAAGAGAGGTCCCTTGAGGAGCAACGGCCAGCGAATTGGCGAGTCACAGGGAACTTCTTCCCCCAGGGCCCAACTGTCTGGTGGATCACAGTCGGAAGTTGAATGTGCGGGTGACAAACCGCCAGATTCTCTGTCCCAGACTCAGCCAGTGGGCATAATCGACGTGGACCTTGGCACGACCCCGCAGGCCGGGGATCAGCAGTCCGTCCGGATTGGGCAACGGCACGCGGGCCTGATAGACGGTACCGATCGGTTTTTCCACTCCCGTAGTCGGATCCGTCTTGGTGGGAAGTTCTCCCCCCGCCTTGCCGGCCAATCGCGGTGAAGCGGCTTCCACCTCTCGCTTGGCCACCTCCTCCACGTGGCCGGTCAACGTTTTCCAGGGTAGTTCGTCGAGTTTGATGCGAACGAACAAACCAGGCTGAACGAATTCGATGTCCGCCTGATCGATGACCAGGATAGCTTCCATCCTGTTGGGATCGGCGATTGTGCAGAAGAGATCACCCTCCTTGAGGAGAGCACCGATATTCTGTGGTTCCAGGGGACTTCCGGACCACTCCGGCAAAGGTGCGTCGGGGTCTTCATGAGTGACCCTCCAGGGCGGCGGCACCACAACACCGTCGCGGGGGGCAACGAGAAGAAGTCGTTGCTGGTCCGCTTTTCTCTCCGCCAATTGCTGGGCCACAGTCTGGATGGCTTCGCGAAGACTGGGCAACTCGTTGGCGGCTGCCTCGTCCTCGCTCCGACGCCGTTCCAGCGCGGAGAGCCTCGCCGCATACTGCCGATACAGACTTTCCAGCCGGGCGATTTCAATTTCCAGGTCGTGGTCGGCAAGCTTCGCCAGTGGTTGTCCGGCTTTCACATGCTGTCCCGGCCGAACCAGAATCTCTTCCAGCCGACCGGGAACATCCACGTACACCGGGGCCGGATCCTGGGGCTGGATCTCGCAGGTGCACATCACCCGATACGGCAGCGGAACAAACACCACAAAAGCCACGAGGAGAGCCAAACCCACCAGCGTCATCATCAAACGGGGCTTTTTCACTTCGTTCCACCTTCCCGGCACATAAAAGAACTTGCCCAGTTGATACAACGGATGCACGACCAATCCATACAGCGCGCCAATCGCGATAGCGTGACCGATAATCTCCAGTCGATACGGTTTGAAGAATTTATTGAGAAAAAGCAGGATCGAGAGGACCACCACCCAGCGATAGATGGCCGCGGCGACGGAATACGTGATGAACAGGGCGTGATGACGCTGCGGCAAAAAGGGATCCTCCGGCAGTTCCAATCCCAGGAACCATTTGGCCGCCGTCCGGCTGAGGATCTGCGTCGCTTTCTGCCGGAGGTTGGGGATCTCCAGGATATCCGCCAGCACGTAATATCCGTCATACCGCAGGAGCGGATTGCCATTGAAAACCACCGTACTCACGGAGCAGATGAACATCACATTGAGCGCCAGATGGTTGATCAGCCCCGGCTCGCTGAACCACCACACAAACGTGGCGATGGCCGCCAGCGTTAGCTCCACGAATATCCCCGCAGCTCCGATGGCCGCGCGATGCCACCGGTTGGGCAACATCCAGGAGTCCGAAACGTTGCAGTAAAGGCAGGGGGTCAGAACCAGGAGCATGACGCCCATTTCGTGGCACTCGCCGCCGAAATGCTTGCAGCTCAAACCGTGGCCGAATTCATGGAGAATCTTCGTGATCGCCAGCGTCACCGCCAGCCAGAGGGCATTCGTCGGGGTGAAGAACTGATAGAAACTGGGAAGTCGAGAAAGAAACACGCGAAACTCCGCAGCCACGAGGAGCAGTGCCGCCAGCCACAGAATGACGCATGCAATCAGGAAGGCGGGGTGAAACATCCACCGCACCCAGGGATAGAGCGCGTTGAGGATCCGCTCGGGGTCGATACCGCGGAACCGCAGCGCGAGGATATTGCTCAGCGCGTTGATCCACTCCTGTTTGCGGCGCTCGGCACGTCTTTTCAGCAACTGGCGGCCCTGTTCGGGGGCTGCCGCCACCACCAGACCACTCCGATGGAGCATCCCAATGAACTGCTGGAGTTCTTCCAGGGTGATCTTCTGCGGGGGGAACTCCGCTTCAAAACGGGCCTTGATCTCGTCCAGGCTGGAACGGCCATCGAGCTGGTTGAGAATGAAGAATTCCTCTTCCTGGAATCGGAAATAGTTGAGGCCGACCGGATCCTTCACCACCCAGTACACCTCGCCCTCATAGCGCTGACGCTGGGCCACCAGATCCGGGCGTTTCCGGATCGGAAGAGGTCGCGCCGAACTGGAGAGCAGACTATCCGCAAGTGTGACCATGCGCTCTCTTGGCCCACAGGGCGATCAACACGTCACATACAATGTGCAAATCCCGGCAAGAACCGATGCTTGGCCGTCCTTATCTGGAGCTTCCCGCTCATGGGTTCAATCGAATCGTAAGCTGGCCGGTCAACCCCGGCCGGAGCAACCAGTGGCCGCTCCGCTCGTCCCGAACATTGACGATTTCCGCCCATACCATGAATTCGCCGGTCACTTCGACCACGGGGCTGACGTACACCACCTGTCCCTGAAACTGTCGTTCTCCCAGTTGCGGGAGCTTGACGACAAACACCACCGGCGCCTTGTCGAGCTGGGCCGGCAGGTACTTTTCTGCACTAACCATCCCCTCGATCCGCAACCGGTCCATCCGCACGACGTGAAAAACGGGATCTCCCGGTTTCACCCATTCCCCGGCATGCAAGAACCGTTTGATAATAACCCCATCGATAGGGGCCACGATCTGGTACATTCGGAGCTGCTCCTCGACCTCAGCCAGCTCCGCCTGACGAACCTGTACGGTGAGTTTGGCGACTTCCAGATCGTGGGCCGCTTGCTCGATCGCCAGCGAGGTTTTGCCGCGTTCTAGCAGCAACCGCCGTAGTTCTGCCTGAGGGACGGCACCCGGGGCCCTGTTGTTGGCATCCACGGCCTGCTGATATTCCGCATCCGCGACAAGGTTGGCCCACTTTGCATAGCGCACATTGACATCGTTGTCAGCATCTTTTTTGGCAGCTTCCAGTTGATAGCGTTTGACGTCCAGGGTTTTCTGCAGCACCGCATCATCAATTCGCCCAAGGACGTCACCCCGTTTAACAGTGTCCCCTTCCTTCACAGAAAGCTCGATCAACTGTCCCTGGACACGTGCGGGAACCTGAGCCTCGTCAATGATGGAGACGGGGCAATTCGGGAGAGTGACCACCGCGGAATCCGCCGACGGTGCAGCCACCTCAAGTCCCCACAGTACGATATTGAGTACAAACCATAACATCATGGTTGTTCCGTGTTAAACTGTCGATTGATCCCCTGTAATCTGACCGGACGAATCCAGCCGATCCCTGGTACGATCTCCTATTGCCGGGTGACAGGCATGGTTTCCTTTACCACAAGTAGAAAATAATCCGCGTCTGAATGAATGCGATAAGATCGCGGAACCATGCGTATCCCATGGATCGGGTACCACAGTGAACCTTGGCGCTCACGGTAGCACCCGGCCGTAATTGAGCGGGATCAAAATCCTCCTTGTTGATGGCGACTTTGATCATGACCACGTTACCTTCCTCAGGAAGAACCTCCGCCGAGGCATAGATGTTCTTAACCCGGCCCATACGTACCCGACCGGGATCGGTGGCCAGGACATATTCCACCGTGAGATCCTCGTTGGGATCGCGCTGCTGAATCTGACGGCGGGCGAGGGCGATCTCGCCCATCCGGTCTTCAGCCATATGCAGTTCCAGCTCCCAATCCCCTGCGGTGTCGGCGATCCTCATGAGGATCTGACCCCGATTGACGGGCCGGTTGATGAGCCGGTTGTAAACGTCCCACGTGACCACGTCTCCGGTAATGGGGCTGACGACGGTCAGTTCCTTCTCCTTTTCTTTGAGGATCGCTCGTTGGGCGATGAGGCTGATCTGCCGGGCTTCCAGTTCTGCAAGTTGCCCGGTGAGTCGATTCCGCTCCTGAAGACTGAGTGCCCGAAGGTCAGCGAGTTCCCGCCGAATGGTAGCGATCTGTTTTTGGTTGGAGGCCAATTGGCCCTCGATTTCCAGGATATTCTGTTTCAATTCTGTATTGCGGAGCCTGGCCAGGACCTGGCCCGCTTCCACATGCTGTCCGTGCTGCACCAGCACCTCGTCAACCACTCCGTCAATGCCAGCAAAGACGTCGCGTTTCACGACGGGTTCCAGCGTGCCCCGGGCATGAAGTTTGTACGGCCACGGTACGAAAATCAGCATCAGACAAACGAGGACGGCCAGAACGCCGAAAAGCACGGCGCGAGGCAGCATTCGTGCCTGGGTGACCAGGCGTGATTTGCCGAGCGCTTTCCACAGTGGCATGAGAAAAAGCTCGTTATGTTCCACCGCGTTGGCCAGCGCGATGGCGGCATGCTCGGCAACGACTTCGACACGCTGTCGCAGTTGCGGCGTGATGCGGCTGTCTTCGATTTGCTCCACGATCATGGTGCCCACCGGCGGCGGTCGGTCCACAGGACGGTCAGCCTCGCTTTCATCGGTGGGGGGAGGTGCCGGCCGCCCCAGGGGAATGACAATCACCGTCTTGGAATGCGACTCATCCACATACTCCTGGAGCGCATCCTCTATCTGCGGAGCCAACTGCGAGGTATCACCACAATACCAGACACTCTCCCGAGCCGCCGCAACGACCGTCGCCAGATCTCCCAGGAGTCTGACGACATTCGATCGCTTATTCACCACATCCTGGCCAGAAATGGCCTCGATCACCTGGCGGCGTCCCCGTCGAACGGAAACACTCACCCGATCACAGTCGATCAGCCGGCGTGCTTCGTTCGCCAGGGTGTAAGCGGTTTCACGGGGGTCCAGGCTTTGATGGATCAAACGGGTAAACTCTTCCAGCCGGGACCAAAGTATCTGACGATCAGAAAGGCTTTTGAGTTGCTGGGTCTTGAAATAATCGCCCGCCAGATCGCACATCTGGGTCAAAAATCGCAGATAGCCCTTTTGGGCGGGCGGAGGAGCGTCCGGACGCTGGAAGACCTCCACAAGACCGACCACTTCCAGTTCGGTCTTGACAGGGCCGAGAATGAGCAGAAAATCCGTGGGATTTCCTTCCCCGTTGTTCTCGCCGCTGCCCGACTGCGGTGGGACGAGAAGGGGCTCCTTGGTTTGAAGCACGCGCTGAAGCAGACGATTGTGCCGCTGGCGTCCTTCGGGGTCTTCCGCCAGCCGCGTCTGCTGAAGGTTCATCTGATAGGCCAGGCTCAGGCGTCCCTGGCCCTCGGTGAGCCAGAAGGCCCCTCCCACGGCAGCTAACGCCGTCACCACCCTGGGCAGAAACTCCGCGCAGTATTGTTCCGGAGCCAACTCCGCCCGAGAGGAAAGCTGTGCTATCTCAGCGACAAGCTGACGAATCTGCTGCCGCGTCTGTTCAATCAGTTCGGGATCGAGGGGCTGTTCTGTGCTCATCCAGGTGGACACTGGTCAGGAAAGCTCCTGGGCGGGCGTAACACCAAATCTTGGTAAATCCTCTACTTCCATTGTAACCCATCGGTCCGGAAAACCGCCCCTGTGGATGACCCGGCCACGACCCACCCCTTGTCACATTCCTATCAGACTATACCTTACAAATCGCGACTCGATTGCGCAGGAATGACCTCCGCTGGAGACAGAGCGTTGCGAAACACCACCCCGCCACATGACCCCCGCCCGGTGTGTTCCCTCGGGGGAAACGACTTGAGCCGAGATGGGGTACGTGTCAGAACGCCAGGCCGCCGCCCAGGAAAACGGCGGAATTTGGTTTATATTTATCGGTCCAGCCAGCCTCGTAAACGAGCTCTCGAGAGAAAGCTAACCCCACTTCGATATAGCCCCGGAGGCCCCGCATGCGGTAGAAGTCCAACCCGGTCGCCAGGCGCAGGTCGTTGTAATCGACTCGTTCGGTCGCACCCGCATTGATGCCGCTGGTTCGCTTGATCGTCCACGAATCGCCGCCGTAATCACCCCGCACGTACCACCAGATGTCGGCACCGACGGAGCGTGGAAGTCGCATCGCAAACCGCGGATTGGGAAACAGGATGGAGATTTCCATGCTGGGATCACTCGCGTTATCCACCCAAATGGCTCCCCCGGCAGGCAGCATCTTGATGCGAACACGATCCAGGTACATCACACCCCCCTTCAGTTTCCAGTTGGGGGTCATATTGAGCGTCAGGTATCCCGTCCCCTGAAAGCGGAGGCTATCTGCCGTAACCCGTTTGAAGTCGGAATAGACCCCGATACGAAAACTGAGTTCACCTCCCAGCACGGGAGTCAATTGGGGATTCCATGCAGCATCCAGGTAGGCGTCATAAGTGACTGAGGGCATGTCCTGGGACTGCGGGAGTGCGGAAGAGATCGGCCCATTCCACCAGTGGAATGTGAATCCCGGCGTCACTCGCAAGGGCGGTCCGGCGGTGCTCAGAAAAGGGAAGGCAAATGTGGAATACAATTCGAGATCGTCCACGCCGAGTTCAGAGCCGCCATTACCCGGAATCCATGTGAACCGAAATCCGGTGGACTCCCGAAATTTGATCATCGTGTTGTAGAAGTCCTGGCCACCGACCCCCGGGAATATTCCGCCCTGAGGAAACACGCTCTGGGTACCCGTGCCGGGAGCGGCATATGGGTCCCAGTTGGAAGGTGGCGGGGTCGCGCCCTGGTAAATCGCCCCAGGGCCAGGGGCCACTCCGGGACCCGCCGGGGCATAAGACGGCACCTGCCCTGGGGGATAGTTTAAAGCAGGCGGCGCTGTGGCCGATGGTGGTGCGGCGGGCGGAGGAACGCTCCACGGGGAGGGTATCGCATCATTTCCTTGCGGCGCAGGTGCGGCGCCGTAAACGCTACTCTGTCCCGGAACAGGAGTGGCGGCTCCGGGCGTCATCGGCTGAACCTGCGTGCCGTACACTCCTCCTGAGGTAGCCGGGGAACCGTAAACACTCCCACTTGGGGCCGGGGCGGTCGGCTGAACATTGCTCCCTGATGACGTGGTGGTCCAGGTCCCTTGAGAAGGGCTGGTGCCGCCAGTCGGTGGCTGGGTCTGAGTGCTCAAAGACGCTGTAGGGAACCGCACCCGTTGCGCCTCGGCAGTCGCGGAAAAAACCAGCGTCCCACACAGCACGGCCCAAACCGGGATGACCTCCCACCCACGGGGAGGATACTCGCGTCGCGGCTTTCGGATCATCCGTTGCACGGCCGGGCACTCCGTGCCTGTAAGATAAACAAAACAAATAGCTCTCACGCCGACCTTTGCCGACGGCAAAGGCTTTTCCTTCAGCGAACCGGGAACGACAATACGGAGATGCTGCTAATTACCCTTCCTTTTCCTCGCCGTCAAGAGAGAAGCCACCGAGAAGCGGGAAGGGTGCACCGGAACCGGCTGCACGCAGTCCCCGAACGGCCGGTGAAAATCGTCGGCGTGGAGGCTTTGTCCCGCGGACGCAGTCGGGAAGCGTTCAATTCGACCGCTGTCGAAGCAAAGGCGGAAGATCTGCTGACATGGTAGTCCGTGCGTGAAAGCACACAATTTCTTTGTACCGCCTGGGGAGATGGGGTGCGAAAAAAGAATGTTCCCACTCCTGGAAAACCCCATCAATCTCGCGGCGCAAAGTGCAAAAGATAAACTTAGCGGCGCGAAAACTGGGGACGAGTCAGCCACCTGCCAGTTCTTCGGTCAAGCAACCGTCCCGCAGGATTCTCCGTGGGAGCTGGCAGTCACGTCGTCGGAGCCTTCGGTTAACTGCGCGTCCGATGGCCTGTCAGCCATTTCACGGGATTTAACTTCGGGTTGTGGCAGAAAAACGAGTTCCAGGGGATTGTCAGCCGTCGGATCGGCGATTCGCAAAGCAGCGCGTCCCGTAACCAGCATTTGCAAAGTATCGCCGATCAGTTCGCGTCGCCATCCCTGGGCGAGAATTGGCGGGGAGTCATCCGTGCTGCCAGAGAGATAGTAAGCCAGCCAGTCTCGCAAATCGTTGGTCCCGCCCACCAGTCCCACGGCAATTTGTTTTTTCAAACACAGGCTTGCCAGGGCGCTATAGAGAAATTGTCCAACCACGGGGGACTGCTGAACTCCAGGCCGATTGGGAAGCTGTGGCCATTTTTCCGGCGGTAGGGCAATCGCCTGTCGGATGCACGCGGAAATCATCGGCACGAGGTGGCGCACCGCATGATGCGACATCCCGCGAATGGCAAGGATTCGCTTGGGATCACCGGAAGCTCGTCGTGCTAACTCGACCAAAAGATCATCCCGTAATACGCGACGCGGTGGAACATTTCGTCGGGCGGCCTCCTGTTCCCGCCAGTGCCACAGCTCGCGGAGAATTGCCAATTCTCGGCGGGATACCCCACCATAACCCGTCAGCCGCCGCCACCGCTCTTCCCCTTCAGCCTGAATCGCCATCTGTTGCTGCCGCTGGACTTCCTCCTTCAACCACTCCAGGCGATTGAGACGGATAAGCTCGCCCTCCAGGCGATCCCTCAGGGGTAGCAGATATCGGACGTCATTGAGGGCGTACTCGATCTGTCTGTCACTCAGCGGTCTGCGACGCCAGTCGGTCCGCGTTTCATGCTTGGTTACAGAAATCCCCAGATATTTCTGCAGAATGTTGGCAAGTCCGGCGGGATACTCCAGCCCTGTCAGACCAGCGGCTATCTGCACGTCGAAAACACGATCAGGAAACCGCCCGATGGCGTTATAGCAGAACTGAAGATCAACTCGGCCCGCGTGGACGACCACCTCGACGTTCCCCTCCACGATGGCCTCCCAGAATCGTCGCACGGAGCCCAGCGGGAACGGATCGATCACCACCAGTTCATCGTCAAAGGCGACCTGGATCAGGCAGAGGTTGGGCTGATAGCTGTCCTCGGCGACAAACTCTGTATCCAGCGCGAGCCGAGGTCGCTCCCGCAGTTCTCGACAGAAAATCTCGAAGTCATTGACGGCGGCTATGCGGCGAACAGGGTGACGATCTTCTCCACCAGTTGCGGACTCCCGATTCACTGAGCACCCTTTCTTTCGTCACTTTCCAGTTCTTGCTGGGCAACGCTATCAGACCGCCCGCACTGTTTACTGTTCGTAGTGCTCCAACCGCACCCTCTAGGAGGCCTGCCAACGCGGGGATGCCCCAATTTGAGTCACCTGAGCCACGGCCTGTGGATTCAAACCGTGAATGCAACGCGCGGGTACGTTTGCATCGACTGCGACCACGTTCCAATCAACGAACCGCTCCCACGGCGGGAATCGAGGCGGCGACGTCCTGCGCCAGAATCTCCACGGATAGCAGCTCCACCACGAGGTCAATTTCTTCAGTTGGGGTCACCTCTCCTGCGTCATGGGTCACAAAGATATCGATCGACTGCCGACGGGGCTTGCCATCAGTGAGTGTTCTCACGTCGTCCAACCATATCCCATCAGAGATCGCCCGCTGGGTAATGCTCTGGATTTTCCGCCGATAGAAACCTGAAACGGCAGCCAGCGTGCTGCGACCTTCCAGCCGGATGTAGTGGACGCGCATGGGATCGAATTGCACGCCGGGGAGTTCCTGTTTGAGTTGTGAGTTTGGCCAATCCAGGTGATACTCGGCGACAACGGCACAATTGGGGTGGGCCTCTTGAAATTCAGGCGGCCGTTTCTGACTAACCGATTCCAGAGCACCGGGATCCACAGTGGCGAGCCGATCGGCCGCCTGCTTCAGCTCCCGGCAGACGGAGCGTCCAACGTTCTCGGCCATTAGCATCCATCGCACCTTGGCAGGCAGGGCTGCTGTGCTGGCCACGCCTGCCTGACCAGGGGGCATCGTCCCGCTGCCGTATTCTTCGCCGGATTCCGGTCCTCCGGAATAGCCCGGTCCCGGCCGATATCCCGGGCGGACAGGCGGGCGCCGCAGTGGGGGTCTCGTGGGTCGATTCACATTGGGTTGAGGTGGTTCCTCTCGCGGGAGGCTTTTCACAACAACCACCATGCCGGGATCAATGGCGAGATTATTGCCCAAGCCGAGTGCTGCCAGAGGTTCCGGACCTTCTTCTAACTTGGCCTTCAGGATCCCGCTGAGTCTCAATCGAACGGAGCTCATGGGGAAAGTGGCTGCCAGACAGATATCCCGAGCGCTCTCTTTGAGCGAATTGACCTGCCGCAAACGTGCTTCGATCAGAGCCACGGCATCGGGCGTCCAGAGTTTGGGGGCCAGCTTCAACGCCATGTCGCGTGGCAACCCTTTTACCATCAAGCGCCGTTCCTGGCTGACCAGCTTCGGCACCGACTGAGCGGATCCCCGTGGAGCACCAGGTTGACCGGGAGTGGCACCTGGAAAGCCCGGCGGATAGCCATAACCGGGCGGCGCGGAACTCGATGATTCTTCTGGCGAAGATGGTGGATAACCTGGATATCCTCCCGGAGGACCCGAGGTATAACCGGGGGCTCCCGATCCCGGATAGCCTGGATAACCGGCCCCCGGATAGCCGACCGGTGTGCCCGGCGGGCCCCCCATTGGCCTTGCCCCGGGTATCTGTTGCGCAAGCCGTGCCAGGTCTTCCAGCCCCTGTGGATCTTCCGCACCGATTACCGCCGCAAACACGGCTGCGTTGAGTTCCGTAAGCGCATCCACAATCCAGCCCACGGTGGGATCTTGCGGACTGCCTTTTTGCAGGAACACCAGTAGGACAGGGAGATTCTCCGGCACAGGCTGTGTCAGGACCGGCATCATGAGTTGCCGATCGGCCGGGCGGGCATTGGGACTCAGGACGTGCGTCGCTAAAGCCAGCCGAATTTTTTCAGTCATTACATCCTTGACGAGATCGAAGAGCAGTCGCTGGATTTCATCTCCCGTCATTTTGCGCTGCGGACCGCCGGGGCCGCTCGCTCCGGGATAGCCTGGGTATCCTTCTGGCGGGTAGCTCGAAGAGTACTCCTCACTGGAGCTTTCATAGGATGGAGCACTTCCCGGGGAACCATAACCGGAGGTATATCCAGGTGGTGGACCGGAAACACCTGGGTACCCGGCAGGAGGACCATATCCACCGGGATATGCTCCCGGTGCGCTGCCCGCTGCTTGCTTGGGAAGTCGGGGTGGCTGCGTGAGGACTTCGATCACAAGGTCTTCATAGACCGGTTTGGAAAGATTTTGGGCCACCTCGCGAAGAGTGGTCTCAACCCCCACTCGATCGTCCACCACTTCCAGCTTGGCATCCAGGAGATCCTTGATCACGCCGACTGCGGCGGAGGTGCCCAGCTTGACGAGAGCCGTGGCTGCCGCTTTAAGGACGTCAACATCAAACCCAGGATTCGCGGCTGTTGCACCGGAAGGGCCCATTCCCGGCGGCGGGCCAGCCGTGGGTGGGCCACTGCTGTAACCTTCTTCCGGGGGAGGATACGGAGCTCCGGATCCATACGGGCCGCCCGAACCGTATGGCGATCCGGAACCATAAGGACCACCGGAACCATACGGCCCGCCCGATGCAGGCTTCGCTGCCGGAGGCTTTTCCATAAGTGCCTTCAGAATTTCAACAGCTTCGGCCTCGCGCTGGCCGGATGTGGCATCGGCCACCAACCGATCGACGGCCTCGAAGAGTCGCTTGTCCTGCTTTTGTCGGGCCTTTTTGAAATCGTCGAAAGTCCATTGGCCTACATCCTCGGGCAGCTCCTCCTTTTTTTCTTCCTGAGCCTGTTGCTGGGGAGGACTTGGAGGCGGCGTGGGAGCCGGCGGCGGAGCGACCACGGGTGGGCCGGAACTAGAAGTCGCGGCAGTAGTATCCCCACCCCGGCTACATCCGATGACGGACAGGCCCAACATACCCAGGACAAGACTGATCCAAACTCCCCAACTCCGCGCGGTGATGAGCTTCATGACGATCACCCTCCGTTCCCCGGGATAGTCAGACGGATCACTTTTTCTACCGCCTGACCTAATCAGCCCGATACGTATTTTCCCCCAATCGTTCGGTACAATCCGCACGACTGCATCAAGCCCGGCAATCCTCGCTGCACCGCCTTCCATTGTACCACTTTTCAACGGTGTTTCGTAGCAATTCGGGGGTTAGTCCACAATTCTCATAACTGTGGAACAAAATTGCCTTTGACATATTTGCCCTCTGCGTTCTAGGGTACTGAAAAGGGCCGATAAGGCGGGTTTTCCCCCTGGCCGCGGAAGGTGTTCGTCATCTGTCGGTACGGTGGAGGCGATTCCTGTTAACGCACTGCAGCACACCCTTGGATCAGCGTGAATCCCATGGCCGCGGAAGGAGGGCCGAATATGAACATTCTTCTGTTCGAGGATGAGCTTGTCACCCAACTTTATCCCATCACGACAGGCCGCCCGGCGTTTGCCATTTCGTGCGGCGGTTATCGACTTGTGGAGCTTATTCGTCGGTTCGAAGCAGCGATCTACGGGGACGTCCGCCCACACTTGAGGGAAATTACACAACTGGATTTTGGCCTTTCATCACCACCCGAAATCTGGGAAGGACGCTGGCTGTTCGTCAACGCTCGGCTCGTTCCCAGCGTTGGGGCCGTGGCGATCCTCAAAGAACTGGTCGAAGACCAGCGCAATGTGCTTGTCCGCTGGAATAATCACACGGCGGCTGCCGCCATGACGTTTTCCACCCCCGTGCCACGACCGCGCGAGTCATTGTCCGAGTTTCTTGTGCGACAGTGTGCGGAGGACCATGTTGAGGTTCTGGACCGCCGCCTCGTCCTGTTCGAATATCCGCACGAGGTCGTCAAATACCATATGGAAATTCTGGGGGAGAACCTCGCCGACAAGATCGCTCGGGGAAATTATCGCCAGTTGTCAGACGGCCTTTTCGTCGCCGACAACGTCGTTCTTGGGGATTATCTGAGTGTGGATAGCACGGCAGGACCGGTAGTCATTGAATCCGGTGCACGTGTCGGACCGTTCTGTCACTTTCAGGGGCCGGTCCTTGTAGGCCAAAACGCCAAACTCATCGAACAGGCCTCACTCAAAGACAACGTCGCCCTCGGACACACGACAAAGGTGGGTGGGGAAGTGGAGGCGTCCATCGTGGAACCCTACAGCAACAAGCAACACCACGGTTTTCTGGGCCATAGTTATCTGGGAAGCTGGGTCAACCTGGGCGCCGGAACCTGCAACAGTGATCTCAAAAACACGTACGGGCTCGTGGTTATGGAGTACAACGGCAAGCGCGTGCCCACAGGAATGCAATTCATGGGCTGTATCATCGGCGATTACACCAAGACGGCCGTCAACACCGGGATCTTTACCGGCAAGGTTATCGGCGTGTGCTGCATGGTGTACGGATTCGTGACGACCAACGTGCCCAGTTTTACCAACTACGCACGGCTCTTTGGACAGATGACCGAACTGCCCGTGGAAGTTGCCATCGCGGGCCAGCAGCGGATGTTTTTAAGGAGGAATGTGACGCAACGGCCGTGCCATATCCAGCTCATCCGCGATATGTACGAGCTGACGCAGGGCGAACGGCGTCTGGCTAACGCCCCACTCGTGCTTTGAGAACCGTTTTTCCTCGCTGAAAAAACCGGCAGGTGTTGGCTCGGTACCGCAGTGCAGGTCACTGGCGATATGCCGGTGCCTGTCCCCTGTGGGACGCGCCCTTTTTCTCCGATAGCACGTTGCCGCACCTCATAGCGACAACGCGTTGGCCTGTAAGTCGATCGCAGGCTTGTCTGCCACCCTGCTGGTCCTGCGGTATGACCGAAGCTACTTCACCGGTTTATTACGGGTAGTTCCTGGTTACCTGCTTGACCGCCATGCCTTTACCCGGAGGCACAGTGATCTGTGTTCCATCTGAGAAATGAACCGTCACGGGGACGGCACGCAGGTTGAAAGCGACGTACGTGCGATGTTCTCCGTTGCGAAACACAGCATAGAGGGGATGATCAGCGGTCACCGATCGATCCACGCGACCCATGTCGAGCAGACTGTGGATCCAGCAGTAGGTGTTGGTCTTCGAGTTTCCCGACTCTGGTTGAAAGCGCCCCGCTGCGGCGTTGAATTGGCGAAGAGCGTCCTGGGGATCGTCGAGTGCACGGTACATCCAGATCAGGTCGGCCCATTGATCCCACCTGGGACCACCTTTATGGGCTACGAGCGCTTCGTAATTCTTGCGTACATATTCGGGGTATAGCCCAAGGTAGAGCGATCCACCGTGAAAAGGCAACCAGTTGATTCCGTGGATGGCCTCAGGCCTGGCAGAGAACCACGTCGCATAGTCTGCCTTGCCACCCCAAATTATCCCCACCACGGGTTCAGGAAAAGATGCGGGCCGATTGTCACCGGACACGTCAAACCAGTATTCGTTGATGGCGTACAATTCGCTCGTGTAAAGATAAATTCCAAGATCCCGGAGGGCGGTGTTACCGGTCGCTTCCCCCAATAGAATCAGGGCACACCAGGCGTTCATGGCTTCGGAGGAGGACTCCTGGTTGTTGCCATCTGCGAACCGGGCATGACCGCTGGCCCAGCTATGGCCGGCGTACACATCAAAGCATCGCAGAAACGGGAACCGCGGGTCACCGCGCCGGCTGCACGCGATGTCGTCGACCACCATCTGCAACAGGCCACCCCATCGCGCAGGATCAGCCCACTGCGGATCGTATCGCACAATTTCAGCGGCCGCCCGGAGAAAATAACCGTAGTGAAAATGGTGGTCGTTCAGCTCCGTATCGCTCCCGTAGGCGGCCGGATACCCGATGAGCGTACCCCATCGGTCATCGTAATAGAACAGTCCCGTTGATTTGAGACGGCCGTTGTCGCCGACCGCAGTGAACCAGGCTTCAAGACGTTGCTGGATTTGCCGGAGAAGTTCTCGCTGGACCGCGTGATTGCCGTTTTCCGCTGCCAGGGCAGCCAGCGTGGCCTGTCTTCCCAGCCATTTGCCTTCCCAATACGTGTCCCCGGGAGCCCCTCGTGTTTTGGTGCAATCTTCTTCCAGATATCGATCGACAACCGTTCGATCCCAGCTTGCCGTGGCCGGCAGAACAGGCAGTACACCGGGAAAAGTCATCCGGACGGTGAACGATTGCCCCTCGGCAAGCTTCATCGTTCCGCGGACCGACTCATATTCGTAGGGGAGAATCTTCGCGTCGGTGTTTTTCCACTGATGGGGATACAGGGCAAAGAGCGTGCCCGGTGCCGAGCCTTCGTATTCCACCGTTGTGTAGTTGAAAGTGGTGACAACGGAACTCGTGGCCGGATCGTACTTCCAGTGCACCTCTGTTCCCATCACATGAGAGTGCGCATACCGGGAAAATAGGGCGAACACTTTTTCGGATCTTTCCGGCAAAAGTGCGAGCGAAAATCGCGGGCTTTGATCCGCAAGATTGACCCAGGTCTTCTCATCGACCGCTGTCCATTTTGAACCCCGTGGTCCAAACAGGGCATAATGCTTGCCGTTTACACTCACCGCAACCGCGTGTTGCGCGAGGCTGCCCGCCCAGATTTCGGGTTTTTGTGCGAATACGATGCGCGCTGCGCCGCCACGATACTGGGCATACACGAACGGAGATCCATGCCCATAGGTCAGACTCATACCCTTTTTGAGATCACCGAATCGCACGGTGACAAACCAGTCACTGTAGGCTTCCACACGCGCTTCATCGAATGCCGCAACGTTGGAATGGCCAATCGTCAAATCCGCGGAATTGTTGGGCATGCTGGCGAGAATACTTCTGGGCGTCACCATGAGGTGCGGTCCGGGATAAAACACCCGCAAACCGGTTTTCTCCGCGCGCACTGCCAGAGGATGAGGATATTGAGCTTCGGAAAGTGGCATCCACAGAACACTGCTCCACCATTGATTGGTGGGAAACGGTGGACGTAGCGTATCTACCACATAGACAGTCTCCGGAGGCCGCCGCGCACCGGCCGGGGCCACTCGTGCGTAGCTCCCCGCTCCCACACGCTCAACGGATGGCATCGCGGGCAGTTCACTCGCCAGCACGGAAGGCTCGGCAGGCAGCACGAGAAACAGAACGAGACCGGCGAAGGCGACTTTTTCTGGGAGCACGTTTCGATTGGTCGCGGTTCGTTGAGTACCGATCTTTAGGATCATTGCGACGAGACTCTTTCATCCAACCAATGGGGTCACACATCCGCTTCGTTTATGCAGCCTCTCGTTCCTCAATTTATTTCCGTGCAGACCGTGTGAATACCCCGGAGCACACGATTTGATCGAAAAAACATCGGGATGATAGACACGGAAACGTTATTTTCAAACCGTTTGGCCTAAACTGCCGACTCATGGGGGTGGAATGCTCACGTGCTCTCGTAGCGACGCCACCAGTGCCGCAAACTTCCTGAGCTTAGAATCGGGCAGTGTGTGAGAAAGGCATTCCGCCATCCACGCCAGGCCCGCTGTGGGATCCTGCGAGACCGCCAGATAGACCGGCCCGCCGTACCTCGCGGGAAAGCCCAAACCGCACACGGCTGCCACGTCGATCATGGGCCACTCCTTAACAACGCCCTCTTGAACAAGCGACAATGCTTCCCCCACCATGGCAGCCAGGAGGCGTTCGCTCATTTGTTCCGTCACGCTTGTGGACGGGGTCGTCACCCACGGCGCCAGGAGTTTTTCCACGGTGGAGTCCGTCTCGGGGCTGGCGGTCCAGGAAGTGACGTCACTGTACTGATAGAATCCCCGGCCCGTTTTTCTTCCCAATCGCTTATGCTTGAGCAACGTCACGAGGATGGGGGAAGCTTGAATCCGATCGGGAAACGCCTCCCAGAGAATCCTGCCGGCTGCCCAAACTGTGTCGAGCCCGATTTCGTCCATGATCCGCAACGGTCCCATTGCAAAGCCCACGCGGAGGGCAGATTCATCGAGAGCTGGAATTCCGGCACCGTCGGCAAGTGATCGGAGGGCTTCGTCGAGGTACGCGAAAAGCAGTCGGTTGACGACAAACCCGGGAGAATCGGAAACCGTCAGCGGAAGTTTCCCCAGTGCCAGCGCCTGTCGCATGACAGAGACCGCAAGCAAAGGCTCCGTCTGCCTGTGGCCAATGACTTCTACCACGGGGCGCTCGCGAACCGGATGCAGAAAATGCAACCCCATCAAGCGCTGAGGCCCGCGGAGCTCTTTCGCCAGACGACCCACCGGAATCGTGGACGTGTTCGTGAGAAAAACACGGTCCGGTGGTACCAAATCTTCCAGTTGCTTAAAGATCGCCTGTTTGAGGGGAAGATTCTCGGGCACGGCCTCGATGACGCACGCGCAATCGGCCAGGTGGTGCAAATCCGATGCGCAATGAAGATGTGAGAGAAAAGCGGAAATCTGGCTCGCATCTCTTATTTGAAACTCCAGTTCATGGCGAACGCGCTGCGGTGCGGTGGCCAGTGCCTCGGGGGCATTATCAAAGAGAACCACCTCGCATCCCCGGCGCAGATGGCACGCGGCTATGCTGATGCCCATCAGGCCAGCACCCACAATGCCGACGCGCGAGAATGGCGTCGGGGTGTTCTGAGCCACACACTCAAGGACAGAGGCGAGACTTTCTGGACTGAATGTTTCCGGAATCTGGCCAATGAGGTCTGTTGGTTCCCCCGCCTCACGAATCGCCCGTTGCAAGCACAGCCGGACACTCGACGCTAAATATCTTGTGGCCGCCTCCGGATCGATTACGGGAAGAGTCATTGTGAAGGCATTTCCTTTTTCTGAAATGCTTCATCATTCAAAAAAAAACGAGACAGTTTGCGGGGAGTCCGATCAAGATCGCGAGCAAGCCCTCATCGAGGTTCGGTGACGCTGTCACGAGGCGGGTTGATTGGGTGCGCCCGCCGGAGGTGCGGTGCCGCTTCCACCGGCGCTCGCCGCCAGTGATTGGAGAGCTGTATTCAGCGTATTGAGCGCGGGGGGCAGAAGCCGGACAAGCTCGCTCGCTGGATTCCGGGCACTGGCAGAATCGTTGAGGGCCTTCGTGATACCGTCAAGGGCCGTGTTGAATTTGCCCACGAGCTGATCCTCCGGCTTGCCCGTCAACATACTCCGCACACCTCGAATGCCCTGTTGCGCACACCCCACATAACGCGCAATCTTTCGAGCTTTGAGATTCTCCAAGGAACCACTTTGGCTGGCGGATTGGATGTCCGCCACACACAGGTCGAGCACCATCTTTCCCAAGCTCTGCACCACCGCCAGTGGCGAAACACCCTGGACCTGCGAGTAATCAAGATTTCCCAGTGCGGATGCCGCTGCCAATCGCACCGCCGGCGCCTCGTTCTCGTCACTGACGAAACCGACCAGGAACGTCACATTTTCACCATTGGCACCGGCTTGTCGTGTGGCCGCGAGGACGTCGATGGCGCGAACTCGAAACCATTCGTGAATCTGAGGATCACGGTTTGGGGGCGCGTTTTTATCCCCAGCCAGCTTCCGCAGCAGAGGAATGACCTGCTGGTCCCGCATGTTGGCATCCGGAATGCCACAGGCACAGTGGCGTTCCAGGCCCACAAGTGCCGCCAGCCGCAGGGCATCGGGCTGATTGGTGTCCTGAACGAGGGTAAGCAAAAATGGCAGCGCGGCGGGGAGCGGCGTGGGAGGTTGCATGCCACCACCCGTGGGACGCTCCCGCTCATTCAGTTCACCAATGGCCAGCACTGCACTGACACGGACGGCGGGATCGAGCTGATTATTCTGAGCGAAGTCGCTCAACGTACGGAACGCGATCTGCAGGAGGAGGTCACGCGGAGGCCCACCGCCCCGTGCCGCATTGCCCAGATCGCTCACAATAAGCTGCGACCGTAGCTGCTGGAGTCGCGACCGATTGCTTGCCTTGGTCCAACTTGGGAAAAAGTACTTTTCGTAATAATCCTGAAAAAGCTGCTGGCCATTGGCCACCGCGGAAAAGTTTCCCTCCCGGAGCATTCGTTGCACGGTGGCCGCCTGCTTCGCCAGGCTATCATCGGTAGAAAGCTCGAGATAATTCGGGATAGTCGGGGGGACCGGTTTTTCCTCTGGCTGTTGGGGAGCCGTGCCTGGCAAACCCGGGATTCCGGGCAAGCCGGGAATGGTGGGTGGCGGACTGCCAGGCTGCGTTAACGGAGGTGCCGAACCCGGCGGCTGAGCACCTGTCCATTCGGCAAGAAGTACCCCCAGGCTGACAGCACCCAGGATGCACAACGAGAAGACCACACGCGGACGGATCCGAGAAGACGGTTTTCTGTTCATCTGCCTATCCCGATTAAACTGTGCTTGCCGCGATTTGCGGATATACCCCGGCTATGTTCCAGCGTACTCAACGGCTGTTTCGAGTGTCAAGCGACCGGGAGTCCTGCCGGGTCCCTCGGCAAAACCGACGATGAAGTGCCCCCTCGGCAAGGAATGCGATTCTGTCCCCGGAAAAAACAAAACGGCCGAGACGAAGTGGGAATTCGTCCCGGCCGTCTTCTGAGCTGATCTGATTGAAAACACGATCACATTAGGAAAATGAACGTGACCAGAATGAATAGCGGTATTAGGATACACCCGCTGTAGAGCATGTAACCGAAAAAGCTCGGCATCTTGATGCCGCGTTTTTCGGCGATGGCACGAACCATGAAATTGGGGCCATTTCCGATGTATGTGTTGGCGCCCATGAAGACCGCTCCCAAACTGACGGCCACGAGCAAATCGTGAGCCACACCGGTGCCAGGCGGCACAAGATTTTCTCCGCCCAATGTTCGAGCGGTTTCAAAAAACACCACATAAGTCGGGGCATTGTCCAGGAATGAGGAGAGTGCCCCGGTGGCCCAGAAGAATTGCGCAGGTTCCGTCAGCCCCAATCGGGGACCTTCCACATGCAGGATTTGCAGAGGCGGCTGCATGGTGATGAATATACCGAAGAACAGGGCCGCCACTTCCACAATGGCCCCGTAGTTGAACCGATTGGCCACCCGATTCTCGTGGTCACCAAACATCAGCGACAGAGCCACCATGGCCAGTTGGACCACTTCCCGAAGATATAACGGCGGGTGAATGTTGGTTCCCGGGAAAGGCTTGCTGGGATCCAGAAGGGCTACTCCCAGCACCACACCGACCAGCAGGGGCAGATTGGGCCATAATCCGCGAATCTGGAGACGTCGAACCTGCGTTGTGTCCCGACGAATATCCCGTTTCTCTTCACGGGGATAGAAGTAGAACGTATCCCACAGGAAGTAAATGATCAATAGACCGATGTTGACAAAGGCCCACTCTTTCCACAATTGGAGAGTCCAGAGGAACGGTACCCCACGCAGATATCCGAGGAACAGCGGCGGATCGCCGATCGGGAGCAAACATCCCCCACAGTTGCACACGATAAAGATGAAGAACACCACCGTGTGTGCCACGTGTTTTCGTTCGCTATTTGTGTCAAGCAGAAGACGGATGAGGAGCATGGCGGCCCCTGTCGTCCCCACGAAGCTGGCCAGCACGCCGCCAATGAACATGATGATCACGTTGGTGATCGGTTTCGCACGCAGGTCGCCTTCGATGCGAATTCCCCCACTGATCGTGTAAAGGCTGAAAAGCAGCACAATGAAGGGAATGTACTCGCTGAAAATTGCGTTGGCGAAGACAGCAAAGGTATTGCCCCAGTTGGGACCGGCGGTATTCGGCTGGCTGATATAATGGGCAGGCCAGTGTCCCTCGACCGGCTGCTCATAAACGAACAGGTAGTAGGCCAGTGTGACCAACGCCAAAACTGCTGCCACATAGAAACGGTGGAGATTGCTCTCCCACCAGTGTTCCGTCCAGGGTAAAAGGGGGAAAACCGCAATGATCAATAGAAGAGCCACAAACGGGCTGACCATCCACAGCGGGGGATGCCCCAACACGGCGTGCGCCTCCCCGTGCTCAGCCTCCCCGCCTTGCCCACCCTCGCCAGTCGCTCCATTCTCTTTTTTATGCTCCAAGGACGGCTTTTCCTCGGAACTTTGCGGCTGGGTTGCTTCCGAAGCTGGGAGATTTCCTCGGGCAGACTCGCCTCGCGCAGCTTTGCCCTTCGCCGGATCTCCATGAGTCGCTTCGTCGTGAGAAGCGGCCGATTCCGCCTGTCGTGCCGCGGCCTGGGCCTGGGCGTGCTTCTCGGCTTCAACGATCTTTCGGGTGGCGGCTTGCGGCCAGCCCGCTATCAGGGCAAGGGCGTACAGGACAAATACCACGCACAAGGCCGCAACGACACGACGATTGGTTTCTGGTGACACAGGATGATCGTGCGACATACACCCGTCCTTTGTCTGTTTGTTTCCTCCCAAAGGGTCCTTTCAGGGTTTCGGCGACTGGTGGCCTGTTAAACGCGTCGACCGACCGACTGGCGCCGTTGCATTCGTGATTCATCCGCAAAACCGCGGACTTCGCTGCAGATGCCGGTCGCGGACAGCTCATCCCCTGTAAGCAGACGGCTAGCTTTGAAATGATTCATACAAATATAGGACCAATTTTGTTCGCTGCCGAGGTCCGGCGTTTCCCGAGTGACCTGCGGTGCGACACAACGGCCCGGTGACCCATCAGTAGATGACGAGATATACCGTCAAAGTGGGGAAATCAATTGGAGGAGTAGCTTTAGGAATAGAAAACAAACCGCAGTGGCCGCAAAATTAATACAAACTGCACAAAATATCCTCGATCTCTCCCTGGGTCATCGGTCGCGGATTGCCACTCATGCTTGTACCGAAGGAACCCGCGGCAATTTTTGGGATCATCTCTTGACTGACCCCGATTTCGCGAAGTTTTTGAGGGAGATGCAGATCCGCTCGCAACTGCTCCACGGCCTCGATCAACGCATCAACCGCCGCATCGTCGTTAGGGAAATCTTTCTCCAGGGCATGCCGAGTGAGATAAGCGAGCTCCCGGCCGACAACGGTGCGATTGGCACGAAGGGCCGCCGGGAGCATCATCGCACAGGCCAATCCGTGCGGGATCCCCGCCACCACCCCTAACGCTGCCGCGATTCCGTGAGCCATCCCCAGCCCCGCATTGGCCAGGCAGATTCCTGAGAGCAGGGCAGCCTGGGCCATGGCTTCACGAGCTTCTCGGTGATCAGGTTCTCGATACGCGGTTGTCAGCCACTTGAGCGCCAGACGAAGACCTTCGGGGGCGAGCATTTGGGGGATGGGCTTGCGACGATTGGAAATAAAACTTTCAACCAGTTGGGTAATGGCGTCCATCCCGGAACTGGCCGTAACATGCGGCGGCTGCGTTACGGTCAGCTCGGGATCAACCACCGCAACCAGCGGCACAACCCGATCATCCCGCAGGCTCTTCTTAAAGGGAGGATCCAGGGACGAAATGACAGCATTGCGTGTGGCTTCCGTTCCCGTTCCTGCCGTGGTGGGAACAGCCACCACGGGGAGCGGTGGTTGTGTCAGCTTGAGTCCCCGCCCCACGTTTTCCAGGTAGTCCTGGACCGACTCCCCCTGGGAATTCGTGGCCATTGCTGCAACCGCTTTGGCGAGATCGATGGCCGATCCACCACCGACCGCCAGTAACATGTCACCCGGTCGAAGCCCAATCGAGCGGACCTGTCCGGTGACCGCATCCACGTCACAGACCAGCGGCTCGCGGGAAATTGTGGTCAGGAACTGCCACGTCACTCCGGCTCTTTCCAGCAGTCGCCGCAGATGGTCCAGAACGCCCTGTCTTTCCAGGGTGCGGGAACCACAAATCACGAACACCCTTGTCCCCCACCGCGGTAATTCCTCGGCCAGGTGCTGGCGGCATCCCCAGCCGAAGATGATCTTCCGCGGCATCACGAATTGATACGGCTGAAGCGCGATGGAAAAACCTTTCATTTGCTACTTAGCATCCTGTATCACGATGGCGTGGAGGCCAATTCCTCCAAATAATTCCCCTGCGTTCCGGGCAACTGTACCAAAAGATGATTCCCAGATGCCGCTCGGCGGAATCGCGACCGTTCTTACCGGCAAGGAGTTTATTCTTTCAGGACCGGATCGTCCAATTGTTGTTGAAGCTGCAAGAGCCGCTCTTTTAACTGCGATTTGACATCCCGATGCGCTGGGTCGTTGGCAAGGTTTTTCATCTCCCAGGGATCGTTCTGAATGTCGAAGAGCTGCTCGTGGAATTCATCCTTGACATGGTAGGTGATGTACTTGTAGCGCTCGGTCCGCACAGAACGCTGGAATTCGCGATAGGCACCGAAAACGGCGTCGCGAACCTTCTGTTTTTCTTTTCGCATAATCGGCAGAAGCGATTGGCCTTCCACGCCGTCTGGAAGAGGAATCTGGAAGATATCAGCCACGGTGGGAAAAACGTCAAAAAGATATACCAGGGCATCGCTTTGGCCCACTGGAATGCCGGGTCCAGCAAAAATCAGCGGCACCCGCTGGCTGTGTTCGTACAGGTTTTGTTTGCCCATCAGACCATGCCGTCCCACGGCCAGACCGTTATCCGAAGCGAACACAATGAGCGTGTCCTGAAAATGTCCTGTATTCTGCAGCGTCTCAAGGATCCTTCCAATTTGGGCGTCAAGGTGCGTAATCATGGCGTAGTACTCAGCAATGTGGCGGCGGATATCCTCCGGATTCCGCGGGAACGATGCAAGAAGCTCGTCTCTCACCCGTAGTTCGCCGTTGTCGAAGGGATGTTCCGGGAGAAAGTTGGGCGGCAAAGAGACGTCAGCGGGATCGTACATCTGACGATACGGTTCAGGCGGAGTGCGTGGGTCGTGGGGTGCCGTAAAGGCCACGTAGGCGAAAAACGGCTTGTCGCCCTGATAACTCTTGAGAAAGTCAATACAGGCATCGGCGAACAACTCGCTGGAAAACTTTTCCACAACCTTCCGGTTGGCCTGGGGATATTTTCCCGTGGGATCAAAATCGAAGACCGGCATTCGGAAATGGTCGTTCATTCCACCGAAGAAGATCGCCTTGCCCATGTCGAAACTTCGCGCCAGAGATTCCCGGCCATTGTGCCATTTTCCGGTGACGAAAGTGGTGAATCCGTGTTCACGAAAGACCTGCGGCCACGTGGGGACACCGGCAAGATTCTCCGGAACATGCCACAAGGTTCTGCCACTAAGAAACATGGCTCGGCTCGGCACGCACACCGCCCCCTGCATGCTTCCCATGATAAAAGTATGAGTGAACACGAACCCCTCACGGGCAAGCCGGTCAAGATTGGGGGTACGGATTTCTTGATTACCCAGGGCGTGGATGGTGTCGAATCGCTGATCATCGGAAAACAGCACGAGCAGGTTTTTCGGTCGAGTGGTTGGATTCTGCAGTTTGTTGCCGATCTCTTCCGCTTGCATGGTCGGCAACCAGAAAAGCATCGCTATCAGGATAGATAGCAGGGTTAGGCACGTCCTCACCGGGACGGTTTTCCACCGCTTTGAGAATTCGTGTGCTGGAAAAGAGAACTCGGTTCGACCTCTTTGCATTGGAAACCTCCTCAAGTTCCAAAAACGCGCTACGCCCCAAGGAATGCGTCGCGGTGCATCGGGTGACTACCCGGAAACGGTTTGTGACTTTCCCACTTTAATATTGCCCAGCAGACTCGATCGCACGCCGACCGAGTTTGCTGGTCGCTCGATCGCGCTCCAGGGGCATGTCCGGTGGAACAGGATGATCGGTCTATGGTGACTCGACGCGCAGGGGTTTCGCCGTCACAATAGTGGGAAGTGATCAAGTAACAACATGCGATGGCATCATTTTGACTTTGAAATGAGTCGTTAGCAATGGCTTGTCCGTGGACTGGCTCCTTTGGTGTGGAGGTGATGCGATGGTGAGCGGCATGAGGAGTTGCAGCCTGAGGGTGTTTTTCACACTGGGAACTGGGATCGCGCTACTTCTGGTGGCCGGGATGGCTTGGGCCGAAGATGGGAAGGGAAAAGCCATGAGTTACGGGGAAGCACGGCAGTACCTTGCCAGGCACACGAAAATCTACGAATTGCTGGACGAGCATGGCGCCCGCGTGCTGATCTGTCCGGAATGGCAGGGCCGCGTCATGACCTCCACCTGTGACGGCCTGCATGGTTTGAGCTTCGGGTTTATCAACAAGGATTTCATCGATGCTGGCAAGCCGAACCCGCATTTTAACAATTACGGTGGTGAAGATCGGTTTTGGCTTTCGCCGGAAGGCGGTCAATTCTCTCTGTGGTTCAAAAAGGGAGCAGAGCAGAATCTCGATAACTGGTTCACACCTCCGGCGCTCAACGAAGGTGCATGGGAGATGATCAGTCGACCCCGCGACCCGTTCTACCGCATGCGCCGCCGCATGGAACTCGTCAACGCCTCGGGAACGGAGTTTAAGCTGGAGGTGACGCGAGACGTGAGGTTGCTCACATCGGCCGACCTGCAGCGGCTGTTCGGCGATGCGGCCCAGGACCTGACTTCGCGAAAGGTGAAACTTGTGGGCTACGAGACAATCAACCGCGTTGTGAATCTCGGCGAGCCGATGCAAAAAGAGAAGGGGCTCGTCTCAATCTGGATTCTGGGAATGTTCAATGCCGGACCGAAGACGGTGGTCATTGTGCCGTACCGGCCGGGAGATGAGGCCACACTCGGCCCGGTGGTGAAATCCGATTACTTCGGCCCGATCCCTCCAGAACGCCTCAAGATTTTACCGGAAGCCATTCTCTTCCTCGCCGACGGCAACTACCGGTCGAAAATCGGGACGTCCCAGAAGCGGGCACGGAATGTGGCAGGTTCGATGGACTTCGTCCACAATGTGCTTACGCTGGTGCATTTCACAATGCCGGAAGACCCCACTCAGCATCTTTACATGAACAACATGTGGGAATTACCCCAGGCTGAGCCATATGTGGGCGACGTGGCCAACAGTTATAACGACGGACCAGCCGGCCCGGACAAGCCAGGGCTGGGACCCTTCTATGAAATTGAATCGCTTTCGCCGGCCAAAGAGCTCAAGCACGGCGAGACCCTGGAGCACGCCCATCGGACGGTCCATATCCAGGGAGATTACGAGACGCTCAAATCGATTGCGAAGAAAGTCCTGGGAGTGGATCTGGACACCGTCCGCAAGACGATGTTCAGCGAATGACACTTGGCTCTGAAGAGGAGCGAATTGGGTAAAAGGAGCCGGGGGCCGGCGGTGCATCTGTCGGTCCCCTTTTTGTACTCTGTGTGCTACGGGACTGCCATGTTGAGTCGGGTCCTTGAACCGGAAGTGATGGACACCCTCGAAGAGGCCCTGGATTACGATTCCATGGACCATTCCGAGGTGAACCGGGTATTTGTGGCCGACTTTCTTGCCGCGGGAGCTTCCCCCGGAAAAGTCGCGGATTTGGGCACGGGCACGGCCCTGATACCAATTGAGCTACTCCGGCGGAATCGGCAATTCCAGGTGGTGGCGGTCGAGTACTCTCGGCATATGCTGCTGGTGGCTCGGGAACATCTCCGTGAGCTCGGCCTGCTCGATAAAATTCTTCTCGTTCGGGCGGATGCCAAGCGGCTGCCATTTGCTGATGGAGCTTTCACGCTGGTCATGTCCAACAGCCTCATTCATCATCTGCCTGACCCGTGGCAAGGGATCGTGGAAGCTCACCGCATCACCGCTCCGGGAGGACTCCTGTTCTTCCGAGATCTGGCACGGCCAGAGGACGAACAACGGTTGCAGCAACTGGTCATGCAGTACGCCGGGGATGCCAACGCTCATCAGCAGCAGATGTTCGCCGATTCCCTTCGGGCGGCCTTGACGGTGGAAGAGATGGCCGAGCTTGTCACTCGCCTGGGCTATCCGCCGACGTCGGTTCGTATGACCAGCGACCGCCACTGGACGTGGTGCGCTCGGAAACCACGTTCGTAAAAGATCAGCAAACTGCCGACCACGTGGGTTCAAAACGCGTTGGCGCGGCCGTGTCAGGCGGCTTTCCGCGCGTTGGCCATCATTTCTTCCCACACCCGCCGCTGTTCGATCAGGGCAGCGATGCGGTCCGGCGGATTGGTCCGGCATTCCAGAAGAATCCAGCCCTTGTAGTTGTTGGCCACCAGAAGGTTGAACAGAGTTTGATAAGGGTAATCGCCGAGATTTAATTCGCGGACGTGGACCGTATCGCCGAGCCGATCCTTGACCAGATTGAAATTGTATTCCAGCCCCTGACCCTGAAGATCTTCAGCGTTCGAGTTCCAGCACAGACCAACATTGGGATGGGTGGCCACATCCATGATCTTCCTCATGATGGGCAGCGGGGCGCACTGACCATGCACCTCCAATCTTAGACGCTGTCCATAATCGGCGGCAAAAGCGGCCAGCTCATTGAGCGCCCGCCCAATCTGCTCAATGGTCTTCTCCTGCGGTACCTGTTTGGGCAGATCATTGGGCTTGACTTTGACGCCCAGGCCGCCCACATCATGGCTCAGCTTGATGAACGCCTTGGTTCGTTCAATGGACTGCTTGAGACGTTCCGGTTCAGGATAATGGAAGGCTTCGTTGGATCCCAGCCCGACAAGCACGACCGGGCTGTCGGCGAAGCGTTTCCTGACTTCCGCGCGTTTTTCGGGCCCGATCTCCGGCTCCACACCGTGGGCGTGTTCCGTGCGTAGCTCAACGCCCTCCATACCCGTCTTCTCACAATTGGCAAGCAGAGTTGGTAGATCCCAATCCCGGCCCCAGAGATAGGTGACCAACCCCAGACGGATGGTGCGCGAGGGATCCCCGACGCCGAATGCCCAGGCGAACGGATCGGCCATGGCCGCGGCGGCCAACGGTACACCTAATGCTCCCCTCAAAAAGTCTCGGCGCGGTAACTTACCCATGGTGAGCTCCTTGCTAACCTCGCACGCATGAAAATGTTTTTACTGATTGCTGGACGTCGGATGGTGAATCAAGCACGGGGTGGCCATTGTGAGTCTCAAGCCACGTTCAGCCTACTAACAGAGTAAATACCCCCTGGCTGGAATACAAGTGACTCGTCGACGTCTCGGTTAGCCTATGGCAGACTGCGATTTGCAGGTCCACTCCTGTGAAGAGAAGCGGGCGAGAAGTTCCTCGAAGAGGGAATCTCGTTCCGTAGAATAAGGAAAATGTTGCAAACGCCAGCCCAGGGCTTGAGCAAGCAGCGGCGGCCAGGCCACGGCAAAATCTCGAAAGAGCTCGCTGTCATGACCAATAGGGTCTTTGTGTCCCGTAACTTCCCAAACTCCGGGCAGTTCCGGTGCCCAAGGCGATCGCCCCAGAAGAATACTGCCGTGTTGGAGTACAGCATTCCGAGTTCGCCGCTGGGCACTGCCGACGAGCTTGACCGTCGATTCAGCGCACGATGGAGATGGTTCGGCTGTTCCGGGGCTACCGTTCGTTTCGGTAGGCTGATTTCCGGACGATTGACAACTCGAAAAAGTCTCCTCATCGACCACGGCGACGACATCCCCCACCGTGCGACGCTGAAAACAGAGGAACGGACATGGACGCGATGGTGTTTGACCGCAGCGAGCCGGGGGATTCTCCCGACGCAGCACCACCGCCGTTACTCCCCAGCGCTGCAGCCAGCGTGCCAGTGTTTCATGTACGGTCAGATAAAGCAACAAACGGTCCTTGGCCAGGGGATGTTCTGCCGGGAGGCACAGGGCATACGTCCATTCGCGATCGTGAAGGATCGCGCCACCGCCGCTGGGGCGACGCACCACCGGACAGGACTGGCTGGACGGATGACTTTTTCGGTCTTCGTAACGCTGAAAATACCCCAGCGAAAGTGTGGCGGGGTGCCACCGATAAAGCCGCAGTATGGGCGCCTCATGACCTGCCGCCCAGGCAGCACACCACTCGTCGGCCGCCATGTTATAGGGGCCACTTCGCGGCGAGTCGATCAAAAGTAAACATCTCTCCATGGTGGCACGGAAGTTCACACGCCCGATCAACCGCTTGCGCTTTCCGAGACGGGCGTCCATTTGAGGATCGGTGCACGGGCAGCCAACACCTCGTCAGGCCGGGAAATGGGCGTCGTATGAGGGGCTTCGTGGACCAGTTCGGGCGGTTCTTCGAGGATGGCCTTGAGCGTATCAGCGAACGCGTCCAGCGTGGCCTTGGTTTCCGTCTCGGTTGGTTCAATCATCAGGGCCTCCCTCAGGACCAGAGGGAAGTACACCGTTGGCGCGTGAAATCCGTAATCGAGAAGACGCTTAGCAATGTCCATCGCTGAAATGTTTCGGCTCGCCCGAATCTTCATTGCGGAAGCCACAAACTCGTGCATGCAGCGGTGGCCGTAAGGCACCGGTAAGAACGATCGCACGCGGGCCAGCAGGTAATTGGCGTTGAGGACCGCCCGCTCGCTCACCCGCCGCAGGCCTTCTGGTCCCTGGGTTCTGATGTAAGCGTAAGCCCGGAGAAGAACACTGATGTTTCCGTAGAAACTTCTTACTCGGCCAATAGACAGCGGGCGATTTTCATCGAGTGTGTACTGACCGGGTGCCGTCTCCACGATTACCGGGATGGGGAGAAAGTCAGCGAGGTGTTTTTTGACGGCGACCGGTCCGGCTCCAGGTCCGCCACCCCCGTGAGGACCGCTGAATGTTTTGTGCGGGTTGTAGTGCATCATATCGGCACCGCAGTCTCCCGGGCGGACGATTCCCATAACGGCGTTCATGTTAGCGCCGTCCATATAGACGAGGCCACCGACCGCGTGCACCATGTCGGCAATGCGACGGATTTGCGTTTCGAACAACCCCAGCGTATTGGGATTGGTGATCATAAAGACGGCCGTCTGCGCGTTGAGCTTGCTCCGCAAATCCTCCAAATCGACCAGTCCCTGCGTATTGCTTTTCACCTGAACACTTCGAAAACCGGCCATGGTGGCACTGGCGGGATTGGTTCCGTGGGCCACATCGGGAATGAGCACCGTCGTGCGGTGTTCGCCGCGATGCCGGAAGTAAGCCGCCGCGATGAGGAGGGCTGTCAGTTCGCCGTGCGCGCCAGCTGCCGGCTGTAGCGTCACGGCTTCCATCCCTGCGATCTCGGCCAGGATCTGCTGCAGCGCGTGGAGGGCACCGAGAAGCCCCTGGACTGTTTCCAGCGGCTGGTAAGGATGCAGATTGGCGAAGCCCGGCAACTGAGCGAGCCGATCGTTCCGCTTGGGATTGTATTTCATCGTACAGGATCCCAGCGGATAGAAATGGGTGTCCACCGACATATTGAGCTGGGAAAGATTGATGAAATGCCGGATGAGCGCAGGCTCGCTCACTTCCGGAAGAGGAGGCGGCGTCTCGGCCAGCTCTTCAGGAGGGACAAGCTCCGCCAGCGGTCGCGACGGCACATCGCACGGCGGAACAATCGCTTCCGCACATCCAGGTTGAGAAAGCTCAAACAGCAACTGGGTGGCCTGTTTATTCCTCATGGGAGTTATTCAACCTGCACAGTTCGCTGCGACGAAGGGGTCATGGAAGATTTTCTATCGATTGCTCTGGAGTCTGCTCGGGTGCGAGCGGAGGCCAGAATGGCCGTCAGGCGATCCATTTCAGCCTGCGTACGCTTTTCTGTGACGGCGATGAGCAAAGCGTTCGCCAGCTCGGGGAACCACCGCCCCAATGGGATTCCGGCGAAGAACCCAGCGTCCGTGGCGATTTCGAGAAGGGTTTTCACCTCAGCCGGGCTTTCGGCGGCCACGGCGAACTCCTTGAAAAACGCCGCGTTAAAGAGCGGCTGGAAGCCCGCCTCGCGCTGCAGTCGCTCGCGGAGGTAATGCGCTTTCTGCAAACACAGCTCGGCCACGGCGCGAAGTCCATGCGGTCCCAGGGCCGCCAGATAGACGGTCGCCCGAAGGGCCATCAACCCCTGGTTGGTGCAGATGTTACTGGTGGCTTTTTCACGCCGGATGTGCTGCTCCCGCGTCTGCAACGTGAGGACCCAACATCGCTGGCCGCGGCGGTCCACCGTCTGACCTACCAATCGTCCAGGCAGTCGCCTCAGGAATGCCTCCCTGCACGCGAGGATGCCCAGATAGGGGCCTCCCCACGCCAAGGGCAATCCGAGCGACTGACCCTCAGCAACTGCGATATCGGCGCCGTAATCACCTGGCCGACGCAGCACACCCAGACTGATCGGATCCACCACAGCGATGAGTAAAGCCCCAGCGGCGTGTGTGATTTCACTTATCTTTCTGGCCGCCTCAACACATCCAAAAAAGTTAGGCTGTTGGAGGATGACGCATGCCGTTTGATCGTTCACTACCCGCGCAAGGCTGTCTGCATCGATGATTCCTCGCGGAGTGGCCAGCGTAATAATCTCCGCTGAGACATGGGAAAGATACGTGGCCAGGACCGCCCGATATTCTGGGTGAACATTCTGAGGCACAATCACCCGTTTTCGGCCGGTTTGGTGGCTCAGACACATGAGAACCGCCTCGGCAAGGGTGGTGGCCCCGTCATAGAGGCTGGCGTTTGAGACATCCAAACCCGTCAACTGCGTGATGAGCGTCTGGTACTCGAAGAAAACTTGAAGATTGCCCTGGCTCACCTCCGGCTGATAGGGAGTGTAGGAAGTGTAAAACTCACTTCGAGAGGCAATGAAATCGACCACGGCGGGGATGAAATGGTCGTAAGCCCCTCCTCCCAAAAAGCACACCTTTTGATGGGTTCCCACGTTCCGCTGCGCCAGATCCTCCATGTGTTGGGTGAGTTCCAATTCGGAAAGCGCCGGCGGAATTTTCAGCTGGCCCTGAAAGCGCACGTCAGACGGTAGATGGGCAAACAGCTCATCGATGCTTTGCACGCCAATCGCGGCAAGCATCGCTTTGACTTCTTGCTCGGTTTGCGGAAGATAAGCCATGGCTCTCCCTTAGGTTGTTCACGAACGGATGCCGACTGATCGTTTGATGCCCACCTCCAATCGCGTCCTAACGCCCATTCCCTAATGATGCCCATTCCCGCATGGAGGAATCAGAAAAACCTCTTGCCACTACCGCGAGGACTCCTCACAGAATCGGAGAAGTGTGCGACCACCTTCCGCACAAGCCCTCGGTCATCGGGCATGTCAACCGCAGGATCGATTGGCCGTCTCACCCGTGCTCTTCTGCCTCCGAGGCACACTGTGCTTCATAGGCGGCTCGGTCCAAGAGTTGATCCAATTCGCTTGTATCGGCCACCTCCAGCTTCGCAATCCAGCCTTGCCCGAATGGGTCCGCAGTCAATTGCTCGAGGTGTGTCGTCAGATCCGTGTGGACCTCGACCACAGTACCGGTTACCGGGCTGTAAATGTCGCTGACTGCCTTAACGGATTCAATCTGTCCGAGCGGTTCCCCCGCCCGTACCTGTTTTCCCACGGGAGGCAATTCCAGAAACACCAGATCAGACATTGCCTGGACGGCGAAATCGGTAATCCCTACAGTGGCAATCGTCTTACCTTCGGCATTCTGAGAAATGGCGACCCATTCATGGGTCTTCGTGTACTTGAGGTCCTGGGCGTCCACAGCTTTTCCTCGCAATTTCTCCGACAATTACCGGTGGATGTCTGCACGTCGGCCGGCAGCCAACGAGGAAGCAGACCTCCCGGACTGATTCAAAAGGCTGAAGTCCCACGAGAACGGAACTTTAATTTTATCCCTTGGGGCCTTTTGGGGCACCGGGTGCTTGGCTGATCCGTGCCCACTTTTCTGCTGCTGAAAAGCGGCACGAACCCGGACAACGCCTTGGGCAGAAACAAGCTTCAGCCCGGAGGGACCTGCTTGTCAGGTCCGCCTTTCAAGCCTGGATGATCCAGTTCACCGGCGGGGCCAACTGCTCGGTTCGGCTATTGATTAAACGGCGGGGACAATTTGTGAATTGCCCCTACCGGGGCCTGTGACGTCACATGTGCGAGTCTGCTCGGACACGACAAGCGTGCCCCTCCGACCTTCCGAAAACCCTTCGCGGCAGACCATGCTTCGGAGGGACCTGCTTGTCAGGTCCGCTTGTCAACATTGCACAGTCCATCACGCCGGTCGGGAACCCATGCCACAGTGAGTCGATCACGCGGCAAGTTGTTGCAGCAGCGAGTCAGCCACGAGCATCGCGCACTGTGTTGAGCACCGGAAGATGGAGGGGCGGTTTGCCCTCTCGAAAAGAAAGCGCCCCGGTGGGACAAATGGCGACGACCTGCTCTGCCAAATCCCCCAATGCCTCCTCCAATGTGCGATTGAAAGGAACCCCGATTCGCACGTCGAAACCGCGTCCGATAAAGGTCAATCCCAAAGGCGCCCGAGCAGCCTCGGTGACCTCGACACACAACCCGCAAAGAATGCATTTGCCCGGTTCGTAGATGATTCCAGAAGGCCGAGCGATGATCTCCAGTTTGGCACGCTCGCCGCGAAACCGATTGGGATCTGCCTGATAGCGTATGGCGTACTCACGCAAACGGCAGTGAGGAAGGGCTCGACAATCGCAGTGCAGACAGCGTGCCGCCTGGTGGACCGCCAGATCTTCGTCCCAGCGAGCGCCGGGCGGCGGCTCGGTGCGGGGGATTGGTGCAGCCAGCGTCGCCAGTTGCTCGATTTCCTCTTTTTCCAATCGCCCCATACGAACAGAGAACTTCTCCGGAACGCCTTCCACTCGGCCGAGGCGCAGGAGTTGGTCTATGCATCGGGCGGCCAGTTTTCCATCAGCACAACTGCGGACCACAAGGCCCCGTCCCCGAATCGCATTTCCGGCAGCGAAGACACGATCGAGCGGCGTTTGGAAGGTCTCGCGATTCACTGTGATGCCGCGTGGCGTGTGGGGAATGCCCAGTTGCTCCAGTCGTTCTGGCATTTGTTCCCCCAGCGCGAGAAGGACTGCGTCGTAACTCTTTTGGAGTTCCGCGAGGGTGATGCCATTTTCCCCGGGCGGCACCAACGGTGTACATGGCCGGAACTCGACCCCGAGCCGGAAAATCACATCAATTTCCGCGTCCAGAATATCTGCTGGCACGGGGCTGCCGCCGGGATCGGGACGGAAGCGGACGCGACCTCCCGCCCTGTCCGCTGCTTCAAACAGCACCACACGGTGTCCCAGTTGGCGAAGGTAAAAGGCGGCCGATAGCCCTGTCGGACCGGCACCGACGACGGCCACGGTTTCGCCGCTGTCCGGTTGGCAGGGCGGCAGGTAAGGATCGCCCGACGCAAGATCCCACTCGGCCACGTATCGTTTCAGACCGCACACCGCAACCGGGTCATCGGCTGCGTTTCGCCGGCAGCCTTTTTCGCAGGGTCGCGGACAGACCCAGCCCAGCGTGGCCGGAAGCGCGATATCCCGTTTGATCGTGCCGATTGCCTCCCGCAGCTCTTCCCTCTGAATTTGCCGCAGCATGGTGGGAATATCCATGTGCGCGGGACAAGCGAAATGGCAGGGCGCCAGGCAGTCCCCCAGGTGATCGCTCAGCAGGAGTTCCAAAGCCGTGCGACGGACGTGGGCCACCTCGTCTGTTTCACTTTCCACGACCATCCCGTCGCTCACCGGAGTACCGCAGGAGGGCACCATCCGCGCCCGCCCATTCTCGATCACTTTCACCGTGCAGACCAAGCACGAGGTCTGGGGCTTGAAACCGTCCAGGAAACACAGGGTGGGAATATCGATCCCCAACTGCCGGGCCGCTTTGAGCACGCTCGTTCCCGATGGTACGGTGATACTGCGGCCGTCAATCGTCACACGGCAAAGTGCGGAGCTCATGGCGAGGAAGAACTCCCTGTGGTGATAGCCACTTTTTGGGTGGAGTGGTCGAACAAGGGAATACTGCCGGAAACACCATTGCCCGCGGAATCAGCGATCTCCAAACGACCGGGGCCTGACGGAGGCGAAGTATGTATGGACATTTTGGAAGGTCCAACAATCTTGCCACCCGACTCAATGACTACCGCTCCTTCCGGACAAACGAGTCGGCAGGTATCACACCGGGTGCAAAGCTGATCATCGACAAAGTGTTTCTGGTACGGCCGAAGACGGATCGCATTGACGGGGCAATGCTGGGCGCACAATGTGCAACCGATGCATGCGTCCGTGATACGGTAGTGAATGAGGGGAGCACATCGTCCCGCCGGGCACTCACCCCGAATGTGGGCCTCGTACTCTTCCCGAAAATACCGTAGCGTGGTGAGGACGGGATTCGGTGCGGTCTTGCCCAATCCACAGATACTTCCCGCCTTGACAGTTTGCGATAGATCTTCGAGCGTTGGAAGGTCCTCCGGCTGGGCACGCCCCTCACAGATTCGGTCCAAAATGTCGAGCATTCGCCGGGTGCCGATGCGGCACAAGGTGCACTTCCCACACGATTGATCCTGGGTGAAGCGGAGAAAGTACCGGGCAATGTCCACCATGCAATCACTATCATCAAGGACAATCAAACCTCCCGAACCCATGATGGCGCCGGTGGCCGTCAGAGCCTCGTAGTCCACAGGGGTGTCGAAAAGCGATTCCGGGATACAACCTCCAGACGGACCACCCACCTGGACGGCTTTGAGCCTTCGGCCGGGCTGAGCACCACCCCCAATCTGTTCCACGATTTCCCGCAGGGTTATGCCCATGGGCACTTCAATGAGACCACCCCGGCGTACCTTTCCCGCCAGAGCAAAAACTTTTGTTCCCTTGCTCGTCGCGGTGCCGAGCGCGGCAAATCGCGCGGCCCCGTTCCGTATGATCCACGGCACGAGGGCGAAGGTTTCCACATTATTGACGAGGGTGGGCTGGCCGGCAAAACCGAATTCGGCGGGATAAGGCGGTCGTAAGCGGGGCATTCCACGGCGGCCCTCCAGGGAGGCGATCAGGGCCGTTTCCTCACCGCACACAAACGCCCCCGCACCTCCGTAAACACGAACATGGAAGGAATGATCCGTCCCCAGAATTCTGTCGCCCAGGATGCCCGCCTCTTCACACCGTCGAATCGCTTCCCGAACCCGTTCCACCGCGAGAGGATATTCGGCACGGATGTAAAAAATGCCTTCAGTGGCCCCCACCGCCCGGGCTGCAATAAGCATTCCCTCAATGACCCGATAGGGAAACGATTCAAGAATCATTCGGTCCATAAAGGCTCCGGGGTCTCCTTCGTCGCCATTGCAGGTAACGTATTTTTTGGTTCCCTGGGCCTTTCGCACGACTTCCCATTTCACTCCCGTGGGAAAGCCCGCCCCGCCACGACCCCGCAGGCCACTCTGTTTCACCTCTTCGATAATCCGTTCCGGGGTCCATTCCTTCAGGGCCTTCTCCGCCGCTGAGAATCCTCCCCGAATCCGATATTCTTCCAGGTCCAAGGGATCGATTTCTCCCGCCCATTCTGTGGCGATCCGTATCTGTCGGCCGAGAAAGGCCTCCACAGGCGGATCCCGGACATCCAGCGGCTTCGGCGTCAGTTCGTCCTCGTCGAGGTCACCGAGCAGATGATCCAGCCACCGCTGCCATGTATAGTGCAGCCGGGTAAAAAAGTTTTTTCGGCGAAAATGCCGGTGAATGATCGCGGGGACATCTTCGGGTTGCACTCGGGAATAGACCCGGCGCTGACCTTGCTTGGGGATGACTTCCACCAACGGAGTCTGATGACAAATGCCGACGCATCCCACCCGCTTGACCCGTACGGAAACACCCGCCACGGCCGCCAGACTTTTCACACGTTCATAAACCTGCCTGCTGCCCTGGGCCTGACAGCAGGACCCCAAACCGATGCGGATTTCTCCCTGGGTTGTTCCGTCCGTTTTGCCCAATAGCTCGTCCTGGGGGATGCCTTCTTTCTGCTGGTGGAGGAAGTCGGCCAGGACCTGTGGCACTCTGGTGGGCGTCAGCCGTCCGTAGGTAAGCTGATCAATCTGAATAACAGGTGCCAGAGTGCAACAGCCCAGGCACGCCACTTTTTCGATGGTGAAAAGTCCCTCCGGGTCGGTGTCTTCTCCCTGGGGAATTCTTAAATGGCGCTCCAGCGACTCCTGGATACGGGGTGCCCCTTTCACGTGACAGGCAGTTCCGTGACACACCCGAATAATGTGCTGGCCAACAGGACGGAACCGAAATTGACCGTAAAACGTTGCCACACCAACCAGTTGGGCTGGGCGGACCTGCGTCAATTCGCAGACACGTTCGAGGGCCTCCTGGGGCAGATAACGGAAATGGCTCTGAATGGCCTGGAGGATGGGAATCGCGGCTTCTGGTCCCCGTCCGCAGCGTTCCACGATCTCGTCAACAATTTGCAGGTCAATGGACGATTGCGGGGAGACGGAGCCGCCGGCACTCATTACTGAAGACAGAGGTAAGTCACTGGTTGTTTTCATGGACCGTGTGAGTACGAAAGGTCAGTTGTCTCGTCTTTCACCAGGCCAGATTTACCACCTCAGCGAGGCATGATTTTTGGTTACTGACGCTGTCGTAATTGTAACCTGTTCACCATCGGAGTCGAACATCTTCCCCAAAATGGGACGGCAGTCAGTCGGAGGATCGTGTCGTGCGCGACCCGCTTTGCTGCTGTTCCGAATGCTGGAAATTCCACGCACTTCTTGCCATCTCTACGCGTCAGTGTCCGATGCAAAAAACGTGTTTTTCGCCCCGGATATACAACCGGCCGGGCTGAAAGGCAGGGCTGGTCACACAGCCTTCACCCAGTGAGTTTTCATGCTCGATCTGGAATTCCTGATCACTGACCGTCCCCACCCAGCATGCGCCCTCTTTGGAAAACAGGTACACCCTGCCACCCGCATAGGAAGGCGACGACGCAAAGGTGTGGTCCGGGAACTCATGCTCCCAGAGCTTCTCACCGGTTTTAACGTTATAGCACGCCAGCACCGATGTGGAGGACATCCATAACACATAATGATCAAAAGCCAGCGGACTGCAGGTGTCCGGCAGGGCATCCTCCGCCTCCCAGACCTTGTGCGTCTTGGTGACATCACCCGATCCGTCCCCTCGAATGCCGTACATGTAATAGGAGTACTCGCCTCCAGCAACGACAAGATCGCCCTGGACGACGGGAGAAGGCCCGCAGTCACCTGTGGTGCCGTCAAACCGCCACCATTCCGTGCCGTTCTCCGGGTTGTAGGAAATCACAAACGGATTGGCTACCGTGATCAGTTGCAGTTTTCCAGCTAGGTTGGCAATGACGGGACTGGTCCACGAGTTGCCAGTGGGACGTGTGACCTCCCAAACGACCCGCCCAGTGGGCCCTTCGATCGCAAACAGTTTGGATTTGTCGTCATCGGGTTCTCCCTGATCGAAGAGCACGATCACCCAATTTTTGTAGGTGCACAGGGAGGAAGCGTGTCCATAAGCGTTATCCGGGATCCCCAATCCCTTGACCCAGATGATGTTTCCCTGAAAATCCAGAGCGGCCAGGTCGCCGTTGGCAAAGATGGCGTAAACGCGACGACCATCGGTCGCCACCGTGGGTGCAGCAAAGCCGGTGTCCTTCATGACCTTCGGCTTCTTGCCCCGGCTTTCGGGAGTGGGTGGGATCTCTCGTTGCCAGAGCAACTTGCCAGAATCGGCATCCAGCGCGTAGCACACCCGTCGATCTTCCGTGGCGCCCGTCACGAAAACGAACCTGTCCCATACAACGGGCGAGTTGTGCCCCGGAAGCTCGATGGCCGTTTTCCACAGGATGCCCTGACCTTCTTCCGCATTCCATTGCACGGGTGGGTCCGGATGGTTGGAAACGCCATCACCATTCGGACCACGAAATCGCGGCCAAAACCGTGCGAACTCCTCCGGAGGAGCAGCATCATTCCCGACCGGCGCCCGCGAGGATGCCGCAGATGGCCCCTTCTCGGACTTTTCAGATTGCGTCCCTTGCCCGGATGAGGCTTTCTCTGCGGATCCTCCTGTCTGAGGACCGGAACGCTGTGCCAGTTCTCCACCAGATTGGGTGGAAAGTGCTCGTTTCAACGCGAATGCCTGATGCACGCTGGCTCGTGAGTTCCAGATGAGAAATCCTCCGGCCACAATCAGCAGAACGACAAGTCCCGTCACGGCAGCCAAACGCCGGCGGGTTGCCCGCTCGAACGCCTCGTCCCACACCTCGGTCGTACTTGGATGGGGCAAGGGACGACGAAGCGTGGAGGCAATTTTGGCCGAGATCGCGAACGTGATCAGGCCGGCGATCAAGAGGAGCGTTCCCCAGCGGTTGAACGTTCTCGCTCGGAAATACTCCTGTCGCAATTCGAGATCGAGTTCGCGAATTGCTTCCTTCAGTTGTTCATTCTGGGGGTCGGCAGCCAGTTGTTTCTGAAGCGCCAGATACTGGGGAGAGTCCAAAGGATCCTTGGCCAGATGGGTGACATAGTTCCAGACCAGCAGACCAGTGACTACCAATGTGAAAGCCGCGGCGACCACCGCAATTCGGAGCGCTGCCAGGAAGCCCGGTAACGGCCCGGATGAGGTTGTTAACCCGTCGCCCGGTTGCTTCATGCGATCGCTTGTCTCCTTTGGCGAGCCCGCCGTCATAGCCTCGGTTCTCCCGAAGTATTCCATCCTAAAACTGTCGGTCACCGTACCGGTTACAGCCTCACAGAGAGCGCTGCGCCCTCGTACAATTCCGCGGGAACTTTTCCTGTCGATTCGGAAAATGGCAATTTTGTGCGTGGATTCTCCGCTTTCGAATATTCTCGCCCGTGGTAAGGTCAGCGGACATTCCCGCTGGTAACTGGGGAGGAAGCATCCGGAATTCGTGCACGAGGGAGTCGAGCAACTTCTTCCCATGAGAGCCAGCCCCGCTGGATCTGCTCTTCCGGACAGTACCAGAAACAGCGTCCGCACGCCACGCAGCGGCGGGGATCGGGGAGGTACTCTTCCCGTCGAGGCCGTGTGACCAGTTGTACGAATTTGAGGCCGATCACCAGGCCCACCCATATTCCGAAGATGGTCCCAGCACGAGCGAATACGCCAAGTCGCTCGACAGCCCTCTGGAATAAGGCGATTTCACTTTCTCCGGAATTGTGAAAAGCCTTGATGGCGTCCTGGGCGAATTTGTTATCCGGCGGCACCTGTCCCGCCTGCACCCATTGCGCCAGCCGCACCTGCGGATCCAACTGCGCCAAAACCGGATGCAAGGCGTAGCCGGCCAATCCGCCAGCAATAAGCCACAGGGGCACAGCACCAAGCATGACCGCCAGACGGCGTCGTGCTGCTCGTCGCTCTGCCCGAGGAAGCGGCGGCACAGGGGCCACGATCGCTCCGTAAGGACACGCATCCTCGCACAGCCGGCAGCGAATGCATTCGGTGGGGGGGATGCGCACATGCCACCGTGCCAGTTTGGAGCACAGGCCCAGAAGTGCTCCATAGGGGCAGAGGAACCGGCAATACGGTCGCCCGACAAAAATCCCGATCAAGAGTAAACTGCCGCCGAAAATCAACATGGATGTGGCGCCCGACCGCCGAAAAAACGCCACAAACGGATCATACTCGCAAATCACATAACTGGTGCCGGTGGCCGCGTAAAGAACGGCAAGTCCAAGATATATCCAAGAGAAAAGCCCCAGAGCATGTTCGAGCCAGTCGGGTAGCTTCTGCGGTCGAACCGCCGCAATTTCCTGAATGGCCCCCAGCGGACATACGGCCGCACAAAATACCCGGCCAAAGAATAGGGCAAAAGCAATCGGAAGGGCAAAAAAGAGAAGAACACTCCACGGAATAACGTACCGTCCATCAAAAAGTCCCTGGGCTACATCCTGAATAGCTCCAATCGGGCAGACGCACCCTTCCCGATGAAAGCCGAACCAGAACAAACTGACACCCGCCAGCACAAACAGCCCGTTCCGCGAACGTTTCGCCAGGGCCAGGTAGGTCGCTGTTCCCAGGGCGATGACGAGGGCGATCGTGTCCACCATTTCCCAAATAGGTGAGGGTGGCGGAGGCACGGGCGTTTCCGGCAGTTTATGCGAAGTAAAATCCGGCGGGGGAAAGCGCTCGACGGCCAGCGCTGCCCACCGTCCCGCCCACAGAACGGCAATCACCCCCAAAAAGAGAATCGCATTCCATCGCCTCGATGCCCCTTTTTGCGAGCGGGGAGTTTCAGGTAGCCGACAATTTTTGCTTTGTTCCTGGTTGGAAGGACGGTCAATCATATCGGATGAAACACCGAGTCAAATCTTTGGCACACAAAAAGAATGGCAATACAAATCTCCAGTTTGTACTCACAGCGCGGCGCTCGGTTTGTAGAGATGCTTCAACAGATAGGGCTGTGATGCTGGAAGGCGTACAAATGCCTGCGAAGGACAGGCAATGGCGATGGAGCACTGGTGGCAGTTCAGGCAACGGTCATGCCTCACCTGAAGGTAGAGCGATCCATTGCCAAAGGCAGCGCAACCCACCACGCACTTGCCGCACGCGATGCACAGATTCTCGTCGATGGTGTATTCGTAGTAAGGCTCTTCGACCAGTTTCCGAATGAGGGCGCCCGTGGGGCAGAGCTGATTTTCCGCCCCGGTATTGAGGGCCAGCGGCTCAGGCGGAAAATACCCAGTGCACAAATCGCAGTAGCCGCACATGGGAAAGCTGTTGACGCATTTGACGGCGGAGGGATCCAGAACGCAGTGGGTCGCGCAGTTGCCGCAGGCGATGCACTTGTAAGGGTCAATCTGCCAAACCAGAGGTTCTCCCGATGCCTTTTTCCCTGCCAGGAACCCCACCAGCCCTCCCACACCGAGAAACGTCGCCATCTGGATCCCTTCCCGCAACATTTCTCGCCGCGAAATCCGTTTTTCGTTACCGGCTGGGCTCATGGCATTTCCCTCCTGCCGACAATTCGGCGGCTCGCTACGAATTAGATTGTGCGCTGGCCAGCTCCCCGCTCGTTTTCTCTTCCACTTTCCTCTTCAAATATCTTTCCGGGTAGCAATCCGTATGGGCTTGAGGGTCCTTCAGACTACTTCGGAAAACCTGGGCCTGAGGAAGGGAACAAGCCGCCACCCGCGAACAGCCGTTACATACCGACCGCCGACAATCCACGTGGGTTTGCAGACCCACTTGCCGCAATCCAAGCTTCACTGTCGTTGCAGAGAGCACAACCAAAGCAGCCGCGCGAAGCGACTCGCGCCAAAAACCTCGCCGAGTCATGGACTGGCAAGTTTCCCGGGACTTGCATTGTTCATGATTGGCCACATGCGAATTCGTCATGGCTGAGAGTTCTCATTGTCCACGGAGTTCACTCGGTTTCCCGAATTGCCAGGTTGCTCACGGCGGAGAGCAGACCGCCAAAACACGATCTCGGGGCACAACCCCCTCCAACATCTTTTATGATGCCGGCTCCAACTCTTTCCGAGCGGTAGTCTCCATATTGACGTTCTTCTTCATTTGGATCGCGCTCCCTTCGGCACTGTCAGACGTCGGCGGTTGGCCAGTCTTTTTCGGTCGAAAGGCCTCCAGGACGCTCCGTCCGGGATCGAGAATGAGGACCCATTGCTCGTCGGGAGTTTCGGGCGGCGAAAAAACTTCCACATCGAGAACAGGAAGTCGGTCCTCGTCCCGCGTCTCTTCCCATTTGCGGGAAGGAGCAAAATGCTCGGGGGCAGCCACCCAACCTAATAGCTCCCCGTGTGCCGAGTAAACTTTCACGCGGGGAATCCCCTTTTCTGCCGTCACCACCCTCCCGTCAGAAAATAGCGCAATGTGAGCGGGGTTGCAACAGCCACAGAAACCCGCCTCATCCAAGCCCGCTTTTCCCCAGAAGATTTCCAGGTCGCCCTCCCGTGTATAAACTTCGACGCGATGGACCCCAGGATTGACCACCCGCAGGAGACCGTCGGAACCCCAGGCGAGATCAAAATAAGGGCTGGGAATAATAAAACCGAGGATCCCGCGATCGACATCCCGGTGGCCAATCTCGGCTATTTTCTCACCGTGGCGATCAACACGGTGAACAACCCGGTTGCCCGCATCCGCCACGAAAACCTCCTCACCAGCCACTGCGATGTCAGTAATCACCGCTTTAGAACCAAAAAAACTCCATTCCGACTGCACGTCACCCGCTGCGGACACGACGATGACGCGGGAGCCGCTTCCCACGAAAAAGAGCAAATCCGAATCAGACCCCTTCCCGGTCCGGCCATCCTGACCTCCCGAATGCCTTGCAACAGCAAGACACTGGGGCGAAAAAGACACGGCCATTTTCTCCTCCAATCGTCCCCCGTTTGCCGAAAGGGCGACGGGAAGCAGTTGATCATCCACAGCGACCCAGGCTGTGGCTTCCAGGACGGCCAACCGCCGGAGGTCCTTTCCTGGAATTTCGAGCTGCCAGGCAGGTTCGAAAACGATTTTCTCCTCGGGAACGGAGACATAATTGTCCAGGGTATAGACAAAGCGCTCGGGGAGTGCATTGGTGCGAGGGCTTCGCAGGTGATTTCGGTACACGAGCACGGCCGTGGCTCCGATGATAAGTCCCACAACAACGCAGGCAAGAGCCAGCAGCGCTTCCTGACGCAGTGAGCCTCTGGGGATGGTTGTCGGACCCTCACCTGACGGGTGATTCCGCAACGGAGCATGTATTCGTCTTGTGTCCATGGTGGCGTACCGGGCAAGACGTCGAAAAACCGCCGTCGGTCTCAGTTGGCCGTCAAATCCAGGCAGACCATCTCCGTGCTGCTGCGAACAATGAGGCGGCCCTTGACAATGGCCATGGGGCCCCAGCAGTCATGCCCCTCCAGCACCCGAGCCTGCGCCAGGGGCCGAAAGGCCTCGGGGGTGGCCTCCGCCATGGTCAGCCTGCCGTCGTCGTCCAACGCCAGAAGCAGGCCATTCGCGATCATATAAGGTCCCAATCCAAATCGATACTGGGGACCGCTCGCCCAGCGTTGGTTGCCGTTCAGGTCGAGGCAGACCATCTGTTTGTCCTTTTCTCGCACGCCGTAAATAAACCCTTTGTACAGCACGGGGGTTTGCTGGGTCGAGCCAAACTGCTGGGGAGGAAGCTGCGATTCCACCGCGGGGATGATCCTGTCGCCCTCTTTTTTTAAACGCATGAGCAGGGCACCCGAATCGTAGCCGCCGCAGAAAAAAATGCGATCATCGGGCAGAGCAAGCGGAGACGGAACGGTGGCGAGGCTGATTTTCCACTCGGATGTGTCCCAAAGGATGGTGCCGTCATCCGCTCGAACCGCGACCACGCCACCGGTCGCACAATACACATACATTCGAATCCCTTGGAACACGACCGGCATAATGGAAGAATGGGTCATTTTCCAGTCGCGTGGATTGGGCGTTCGCCACAATTCCTTGCCCGTTGCCGCATCAACCGCCACCATAAGGGCCTGAGGTCCGCCCGGCGCGAGGATCACCCGATCGTTCTCCACCAGCGGGCATTGGCCCGTATACCAGGGTGGCACGGTAGCCCCCCAGCGTTCCGCCATATCGATGAGCCAGTAGTTCTTGCCCGTCAAACGATCCAGACAGGCCACGTGGCACTTTGGGCCAATGGTCACCACGTACTTATCGGTCACCGTTGGAATGGTACGGGACATGCCATGGTTGCGTTTGACAGTATTGTGATAGCGGAACTGCCAAATATCCCGACCATCGTCCAGCGATAGACAGCGGACCACGTCTTCTTCCTTGTCGCGATCGTAGTCGATAATGTAGACCCGCCCGTCCTTGATGGCTGCCGCTGCGAATCCTTCCCCCACTTCAATGGACCAGATTCGCCGGGGTCCCTCCGGTGGCCAGGAGCGTGCGAGAGTGACGCTGGGATCTTCCCAAATGGCATCCAGATTGGGTCCGCGGAACCTCGGCCATTCCCCCGGAACCGACGAAGGTTTCCCTTCCAGCGTCACAAGCGTGCCGGATAGCTCGCGTTTTTCGGACTTCTGTCTGATCGACCGAACTGGCCGATCCAATCCGGGGACGCGGCGTTCCAGCGGCGGCGTTGGCACCGCCACCATCCAAGTCACAATCGCCCCCAATCCAAGGATGGCGACGGTGAGCGGAAGGAGAACTGTCCAAGCAAAGGAACGCATACCGTAATGCGAATGGCGGCGAGTTATTCCTTGAGGCCCGTTACGTCAAAGTCCCACCGTTCGTTCGTGGCCAGCATTTGATCCCACGTGACCTCTGCTTTTTGGTACGCAGCCATCCGCCCAAGGATCGTGGTGAGATTGCTACGGACGCTGGGAGCTACGGTGGGATTGCTGAAATCCCCCTTGGTGATGGCCTCATAGAAGGCAGCAATGTTGGTTTTCGCACCATCTGTGTAAAGATTGCCAGTCGGGCCTCCTGGAAAAGGTTTTTTCCCCTGAATGCTGACCGTTCCAAAATAATGGGTGTCGGCTGTCCCTTCCGTTCCGAAGATGCGACAGCCGATGTCATCATACCCGGCTCCGTACTGTTTGGATGCAAATGTGAGGATGACTTCATTGGGAAAGGTGAAGATTACGGAGAAATGATCCCAGCAGTCTCCAGGTCCGGTTTTGCCTTTGCGACCGCCCACTCCGTAAGCTCGCTCGGGAGCCGCATCCAGGAACCACGTGGCCACGTCCAGGGCATGGATGTTTTGCTCGGTGATGATGTCGCCAGAAAGAACCCGAAACGCTCCCCATGCCCGGAGGAGATGTTCCGGGTTTTTCACATCCAGATCGGCGGGTGCCACCCAGGTGGGACCACAGTAGTACACAGCCTCGGCACTCACGATCGTGCCGATATCACCGGCCTGAACACGACGAACCGCTTCCTGATAGAGCGGGCAGGCCCGGGTTTGAAAGTCCACAAGAAAAACCAGTTTCTTGGCCGTCGCCTTCTGACCTGCCTGTTCAATTACCCGACAACCCGCCACATCGACAGCCACGGGTTTGGCCAGAAAGACGTGCACGCCGGCTTCGACCGCTGTGGCGGCCTGTTCAGGATGGAAGAACGGGGGACTTTCAACGGCGACGGCATCCAGGCCCCCATCGTCCAGCATCCGTCGATAACCCAGCAGCCCGGTGTAACGCCGGTTTTCCGGCACCGCAAACTGCGTCCCAGCTGCCTCGGCACGGTCAGGAAAATAGTCGTGGACCGCCGCAATCGTGTAGCCTCCATGGTCTCGGAAGAGGTTGGCGATCCAGCGCCCCCGGCCACCACATCCGATAAGGCCCAAGCGGACCCGCGAGTTGGCCTCGCTGCCAAAAACCAGGTCATGGCGAATCAATGCAGCCACGGCGGCGCCGCCAGCGGCGAGAAATGTCCGGCGATCGGTCTTGCTCGGCATACAATATCCTCCTGGCGCGAGAGAGGTCTCGTTAAATTCTCCCACGGGTATGAGCACCCTCCGCAATTGCTCCACATTATTTCTGAGGACGCGACACAAAAGCCTCATGGATCGCCATCCACACCGCCTGCACGAGTGTCACGGGGTTCTCGCAGCATCCCATGGCCGTTTCATTGCTGCATTCCGTGTCGTGGCGGTGGGGGAGTGGGAACCAGAATTCAACTCATGAACCCGATGATTCGCCCGATCCGGAGCGGACCTGTTGAAACAGCCATTCGCGGAGTTCCGGCTCCTGATAGGCCCGGGACCACGAGTTGTGGCCTACCCCGGGGTATTCTGTGTAGCGTACTTTTCCGCCTGCTTTTTTGAGGGCTTCGACCATGGCTCGGGAGAGGGAGACTGGCACCACGGGATCAGCGCCTCCATGGAAGATCCACATCGGAATATGGGCAATTTCCTTGGCACGGGAGGTATCGCCCCCACCACAGATAGGCACGGCCGCAGCGAAATCATGCGGACGCCGAAGCAAAAGGTCAAACGTACCAAACCCACCCATCGAAAGCCCGGTCACGTAGCACCGATCGGGATCCACGCTCAATTCCTTGCGGATTTGGTCGAAAAGCTCGATGACCAGCTTCATGGGCCGCGTGAGTTCATTGGGCCAGGGTTGAGACGAATCCGCCTGGCGGCGAAGACCCGCCCACCAGGAATTCCGCGGACATTGTGGAGCAATGAGAAAGGCCGGATGCTGGGGATCGAGCACGAGTGTCAAGAATTCATCGTTTTTAAGCTGGGCCTCGTTGTCATCCCCGCGCTCACCAGCCCCGTGCAGAAAGATGATCAGGGGATACTTTTTGTTCGGATCATAGTTTTCCGGCTTCCAGAGGCGGTAAGGAAGCGTTTCCCCCTCTGCATTCTTGTACACCCGTTTTTCCAGTTTGCTGTGGAGATCTTTGTACATCTGGGCTGAGACCGTTTGAAAGGCCGCCAACCAGGCCAAAATAGCCGACGTTCCCACGACACAGCCGATCCACCGTTTCATAGCATCACCCTTCTGCGAAGCCTACTCCGGTGACCAATTCGAACACGCCCAGGCATAGCCCCCGAGCGTTGCCGTGTAGCCAGAATATCAAGAAAAAACGCCGGTGTGAATCCACCGGCGAAAAATTGGCTGCACGGACGAAATTCAAACGGGTGTTGGACCGTCACTCCATCAGTTCCGGAGGTACATCCACCGGAAGTTTGCCAGCCTTAATCCGATCGCCAAATGTGGGAGACTTTGGATCCTTTGGATCGACCTTTTCCTTCTCCACGACCTCGAGGGCCTTCTGGATCTTTTCCTTGTTGCGGGCATCAGTTTTACGGTCCAGCAGTTTGTCGAGGGCCTGGCCGTACGCATTCCGTTTGGTCTTGTCATCACCCAAATGGCAAATGTTGCACCCGGCGCGATCGACCAACTCGGCGAATGCCCGATCTTTCGGGTCGTTGCTGTCTTTCTTGACATAGCGCTCCACAAACTGGGTGCGGAATTGGGTCACCGCCAGCGCCTGAGATCCGCACCACACAGCTCCAACCACTAGGGCGGTCACTCCCAACAGCTTCTTCATTGGATCAACACCTCCTCATGTCGTCTTCTTCTATTCGATATGTTCTGCCGCAACACACACGATCCCGTTTCCATTCGCAGATTCTTCTTTGGTTCCCATTCCCTCCACCGCTACCGGCTTGTGGTGGAGCGGCTATCGCCATGGTTCTTCCGACGCAGTGAAGTTTGCCACAATCCCCTATCCGCTCTTGCGTATGCGGAGTCCCCTTCCGGAGACCGAAGTTTCCGCACGACCTGCGGGGAAATTAATCCAAGTGGCGGGAAACGCGTCGCAGCCATCCCCGAACGGCAAAGCAAGGGGCGTTGCCTTGCTTTCGGGGTGTTTTCATTGCTCAGACCTTCCCGGAAGCAACCTTCCCAATTCTATGCCAGTTGTAAAGGCATTTGCCAGATTTTACCATCGTTTCGGGGCAGGTTCCAATGAATTCCAATGAAAAGGTTCGTTCCGTGGGCGCTCAGCGGGTGGGCGTACCTTGAAGCTTGGCCAGGAGCCGTTTCGCGGCCCCCGGGGGATCGGGAGCATCCACCACGGCCGCGGATACCGCCACGCGAAAAATTCCCGTTTTCAGTACCGCATCGATGTTCGACTCGTTGATGCCCCCGATGGCGAATGCGGGCAGGGTGATTTCCGAGGCGACCTGTCGCAAGAACTCCAACCCGGGGAAGTGCGAAAACTGTTTGGTTGACGAAGGAAACGTCGGCCCACATCCAATGTAATTGGCCCCATCGAGGACAGCCTGTCGGGCCTGCTCGATATCATGGGTGGAAACACCTATCAACATGTCAGGGCCTACAAGGGCGCGGACATCCTTGACCGTCAGTTCCTCCTGCCCCACATGGACTCCGTCAGCCTGACTCAGGACGGCCAGATCCGGGCGATCGTTCATGATGAACAACGTTTGTGTGCCCCGGGTGATTTTGCGAGCAATCCGTGCCCGTTCCAACAGTAAGCGATCCTCGAGCGTTTTCTCTCGGAGTTGAATCACGTGGACACCGGCTTCCACAAGTGACGTGATCAGGGCCTGGAATTCGTCAGGTGAAGGCCGTGCGTCCACCAGGACATAAAGTCGCGCGTTTTGCAGACGCTCCCGAGAGAGCTCGGTGATGCGAATGGCCCGATGCAGTGTGTAACACCGGTAGCGAAGTTGTTCAAAGCGCTCTGCTAGTTCCGGTTGGAGTACCTTCGCGCATTCTTCCACGCTGCGGATGGCCTCGCGAACGCGGGATAAATTCGCATCGAGCAGCCCTTCCACAGACTCGCGTTTCATTTCGTGGGAATGCTTGATCCGGGTGCCGACATCGGTTTGAGTTTCCCGGGCAGCGAGGCGGTAGGCCATGGGAAATTCGCCCGCAAGCCGGGAAAACGCATGACGAATGTCTTTAAGCTCGCCCACAAGAAAGGGATCATCCAGCACAAACCGAACATAATCTTCCACAACACGGAGGCCTTCCAACGCACGGTTGATCGCTGCATCCACGATGCGATAGAGTCCCATCGCGGTGGAGACGGTGAGTTTCGAAACGGCATCCTCCTTTTTCGCCTCGTCAGAAGACGTCGTGCGAGAATCTGCTGGAGGTTCTTCTCGCCGAAGTCTTTCTTCTTCCGGAGGTTCACAAGAAGCGGAGGGCTTGATCTGCGCATGACCCACTTCGGGCGAAAAAATTGATTCTTCTTCCCCGGGCGACGGCAGAGCTTCAATCTGGCCCCCCACGGCTTCCTGTGATGCCGACCGCCACTGCCCACCGGTGCCATAGCGCTGCAGAATCTGCTGCCGGAGCTGTGTGAAATTCAATCCCTGTTCGCGGAGCCAGTCGGCAACGGGGTGCTCGCAGCCCGCCAGTCCCAAGAGCAAATGCTCCGTGGAGATAATGGGCGGCCAATCGCCCCAATCCATATAAAGATCGACCGCTGTGAAGAGGCTTTTTACTTCGGGATGGAATTGCGGCGGTGACTCCAGGGGAATTGGTGGCGGCTCCGCAGACCGATGAAGTTCTGGCCAATGGGCGAGAAGTAATTCCTCGCTGATACCGAGTTCTCGCAGAATCATCGCCGCGCGGCATTCCGGTTCAGCGAGCAGACCCATGAGGATGCTTACCAGCCGGAGACCGCCGGACCCTTCCCCGTACTGCCAGGTTGCAGCAGCGGCCAGCGCACGAAGCGCTCCTGGTGTAAATTCACGTTCCATGGCAATCGAGAAAAACCTGCCTTCGGAGGATTTCGCCGGCTCTTCCGCATGCGTGTTTCTCAATGAACTTGGCTCGCCGACATGCCGCGTGCCGGCTGTCTTCACTCCATGGTACAGAACAGCCGATGGGATCGGAAAGACTCAGAGCAGGCGAAACCGTGGCATCAACTGCGAAAGACTTTTCTGCAACATGGAGCGCAGCCGCAGCCAGACCGGATTGCTGTGGTGAGGCTGCACTTCGGAAATCGCTAGGTAGGAGCGAAAACTTGTAAGAAGTTCTTCCAATCGGGCGGCAATTTCGCGACGGCGGCGTTCCCGGGTGGACTTCGGGGCAACCCTGACACGGAAGCACGACCGTGCGGGCGTGTCCCCGGTGGCGGGTTTGTCTTCGTTCATCACCACCACCATTTCGAAGCACACGGGACGGTCTGAACGGCGTCTGCTGCGGAGGGGATTTCGAACCTCGATCTCCATTTCCAGGCGGTTTCCCTGCACTTTGAGAATCCGTGCCTGATGGTCGGCAATGAATCCGTGTAGTTTTTCCACAGCCAGGGCAAGTGGAAAAGGGCTGATCAGGGTCTCTTCCACCACGACCTCCGTGGATGCAGCACGCCACCACCAGCGTTTGGCGCTGACGGGTGCGGTCTCGCCGTGATTGCCAACTCCGAGTTGGATAACCATATTCCGGCCATTGGCCTTGGCCATGAGAAGCGCCCGATCCGCCCGCCGGAGAATTGTTTCGGGAGTGTCGCCCGGCTGAACTTCTGTGACTCCGAAACTGGCCGTCACCACCCGACCGTTCAGCCGAGCCAGGGGTGTGCGAGCGAGGGCTTCCCGCATTTCTTCGGCGCGACGGGTGGCCGTCGCAATGTCACACGCAGCACAGAGCATGACGAATTCTTCTCCGCCGTATCTGGCCACCAGGTCTCCCGACCGGGAATATCGGCGCAGCACCCCCGCCAGCGTCCGTAGCGCGTCGTCCCCCGCTTGATGACCGTAGGTGTCATTGACCTGTTTGAAGCGATCGAGATCGCAGATGATAAGGCTGAAGGGAATTCCTCGCCGCTGGTACTGCTCCACAAAGAGGGGCAACATGCGGTCGAATTCCGCGCGGTTAGCAAGGTCCGTGAGCGGATCGCGGGTAACGCGTTCGCGGAAGTATTCGAGCCGCTGTTCCAGATTGATCTCCGGTGAAGCGTCATGAATGATGGCCACGGCGCCGAGAATAGTCCCATCCTGCAGGACAACCGGGACGGCGTGGAGATCGACCGGGACTTTCTCCTGATTCCTGCCCTGCATGCTGAGGCGCCGCAGCACCTGGGCGCCGCATCGCAGGGCGGTAAGTACCGGACAATCCTGCTCGGTCAGCGGTTCTCCCCGTTCGCTCCGCAACCCCAGAATGGTGGGCGACCACTTTCGCGATCGCACGGCTTCCGCCATGATTCCGCTGAGCCGCTCCGCTCCAGGATTCCACTGGAGGATAAGCTCCTGGGTATCGACGAAGATGACGCCATCCCGCATGTTCTGCAAAAGGCGGTGCTGGAAGACGGTTTCCATCTCGGGCGGGAGGATGGTTTGACTGGGGGAGACCCACCGCCAGAGATGGTTGACCGATTCGGCGTCAAGGTCGGTAAGCCAGCGTCGGGCGACATCCTGTTTGGCTGCATCCACACCACTTCGATAAAACCGGACAAACTCTTCGACGAGATCAGGGTCGAATTGACGTCCCGCCCCATGATAGAGCTCGGCAAACGCCCGCTCCACGCTCATCGCGGGGCGATAAAGGTGATCCGTGGTCATTGCATCGAAAGCTTCCGCGACGGCGATCATCCGGGCTGCTTCGGGAATGGCCCGCCCCCATGCGGAGTACCCTGCTCGGGTCGCGTCATACCATGCCGGCACGTTGCCCACAATCCGCAGAATGTTTTCATTGTCCGTCACGTGCCGGAGGATTTCCACGCTCATCAGCCGGGCACGATCGACGTAAAGAATTTCTTCCGGGGTCAACGGCCCGGGTTTAAGTAGGATTTGATCCGGCAGTCCGATCAGACCCACGTCGTGCAGAAGGGCGGCAACCTCCAGCTCGTCGCGCTCCTGCTCGGTCATCCCGCGCCATTTTGCCCAGGCCGAGCACAGAAGGGCGACCCGTAAGGAGTGAATGGCCGTCGGCAGGTGGCGGACCCGGAGGGCTGCAAACAGACCGGCCGACACCCCCAGCCGGGCTGCCACAAGTCGTTCGTAGTGCACGAAGTCCGGTTCCCCGGTTTCCCGACCAGACGGGACAGCATCCGCTGAGGGCGCTTGCGCTGCTGCTTCTGAAGGTTTCATCAGTTCGCTGGGCAGCGATGTCACATCGGTCTCGGGGATAGCGGAAGCTGGCGCCGCGATGTCAGTCATACATGCTCCCCTTTCTCAGATGACTGGCAACCGAAATTTCCCCGGTAAAATGGGCTGACCAGCCTCACTTCGGCCATCCGGCGTCGGGCTAACGTCGAGCGGAGAACGTGCTCACCTACAAGGCGATGAATTCCGGTCAGAAACCCTCGCAAGCCGTCCCATGGATGTGTGGCCGGTCGACCATTTCCGGATAAGTAGCCTGTCCAATCGAAAAGACAACAAGGATTTGAGTCTTGTCAGGGCATTGTTATTGCTCTACTGAAAGCCTAGGTCATAGTGAAAGCAAGGTCAAACTTTGCCCAGCCAAGCCAAAAAATAAAACATGAAGCTGATCTCGCTGTGATGTTGTGACGGAGAAGCACGCCGTTTGTTGCCCCTGCCCCGTTCTGATGAAAAAAGCAAACACACGAGCCAGCCCAAAATCAACAGTTGACAGAGGAGACGCTCTTCAGAGGGGCGGTCCACGCTACGGAGGAAAAAAACGGTCAGGGCGAAGCGAACCACATTCCACCCTGACCGGATTCAAATCGTTACGCTTTGGTTTTTGAGAAGACGTTAATCTCGCCGCAAGGCTTTGGTGGCCGCAGGGCTACCGTCCCCAAGATCACCGTTTCTGCTTTTTGTAGTCGCCAACGTTGGGCACCTTGGGATGGACATCCGGTCCGAAGTACCGGAGACTCACGAGGGGCTCGGTTCCGGTGTTCTCCACAATGACACCGGCCTTGGCCGCTTCGTAGGTGATGTAAATTTCGTCATCCGGCTCTTCTCCGAAGCGGATCATGATCGGCGTTTGCAACCAGAGTTTGCTTTTCTCATACCCCTGGACGCTGATATAGCCGCATCCCTGGACGGTGATCCAGCCGCTGGCGCCTGGGTCACGAAGGACGCATTTCGCGCCGGGCATCACCGTCAGTTCCTTGGCGGAGAAGAGTTGCTTGCCATCCACCAGACCATAGACGATCCAGCGGTCGGTGTAACCTTCTCCGGAGTTCTCTTCATCCACGATCGGCTCCAGGTAGTTATGTTCGCGGAAGTAGGGATCGACGTTCTTTTCCCAGTCGAGCTGGTCCACGATGTAGTCCAGATCGTGCTGGTATTCCTTGGGAACGTCCTTCACGCAGAGCTCCCACGGGACGTAACGCCCTTCGACCATCGACTGGAACATTCCAAAAACGTCCGATCCCCACTGCGGCTCGTAGGTGCAGCGGGACCCAGGCGCATGGAGGACCCCCGCCGGAATGAGCCAGCCGGTTCCCGGTTTCAGCCGGTACGCCCGGGACAAGTCCAGAATCCCGTTGTCGCCCTTGTTCCAGTTTTCCAGACACCGCTTGACATCGTCTTTGGTTACACCGGGTTCAAGCCCCATGAAGGTGTAGTCGAAATGATTCTCGGCAGCATTCAATTGAGGTGGGAAGTAATAGGCCTCCGGCTTGCCTTCCTGACCGGTCTTTTGAGCATGCTCCTGGCGCTGATGCATGTGGTGGGGAATCGGACCAGCGTTATCGAAGAATTTGGAATACACAGGCCAGCGGTGGTATTTGTTCCAGATATCAGGACCAACAATTTTGCCCTGCCCTTCCTCAACGGCGTCCCTTAACAGGAACCGTTCGCCTTCAAAGCGAACCCAGCTCAACCCTTCATCCCAGTTGCGTCCTTCATTGGCGGCTTCAGTCGTGCTGGCGAACCAGCGTTCGTCGATCCCTCCGCGATGGGCTCCGAAGGCGTAGAGATCCTCCGTTGCCAGTTTGATGCGCCGACCGGGATGCAGAAAACTCCGCGGCACCCAGGTGGGTGTTAGGCGGAGGATTCCCCCTGTGGCGTCCATCGCGCGGTCCAGGATCTTTCCCACGTTGTCTCGGTTGTAGGGCTTCGACTGGGACATTGTGCACCTTTCTCCTTGCCGCTAGAGTCCAAGACCGATGAGTTAGACCTTCCTACCATCCGACAAAACGATCGGCAGAACCGTTGCTCTCGTACGGCGTATTTTTACCCGTCAGATGGGCAAAAGCAAGTTACCCGTACTGCGGGTCATTCCCACTTTTGCAAAACCTGTGACAAGCCACAAGTACAAAGCGTTCTAGAGGCAATTCATGAATTGCCCCTGCCAACATACCGTTTTGCCCCGATGAACGTATTTTGGGGGCGATTCATGAATCGCCCCTACCGCGTGCGGAGGGCCACGCTTGTCGGGTCCGTTTTTTTCGGAGGGACGTGCTTGTCACGTCCGCTGTGCAACGTTCGATGATCAATTCCCTTTGCCCGGGCACGACAAGCGTGCCCCTCCGGTGCTTTTTCTCGGAGGGACCCGCTTGTCGGGTCCGTTAATCCACGTTCGATGTTCCATTTGCTTTCGCCGGGCACGACAAGCGTGCCCCTCCGATGTTTATTGGACGCCGTGGAAGGCGCCCCTCCTGGTAGGCGCAATTCATGAATTGTCCCTGCCAACATACCGTTTTGCCCTGATGAACGTATTTTGGGGGCGATTCATGAATTGTTCCCACGATACGGTGAAAACTCGAATCCGTCACAGATTCTTTCCAAGAAGTCAAAGAAAATCCCTCTGGCAAGGTTAGAATAATGCCAGTAGGTTAAACCAATGGGTAAATATGAGCAGGATCTTTCAATGACCTGGGTGTGTCCGTACTGTCAGGGCAGGCGACCGGTTCCGCCACCCGCGACCGCGGGTCAGGCCGTCTGTCCGTATTGTCGGCGACCGGTCATGATGCCCCAGGTTGAAGGACAGAAGTCACCGAATAGGGGCGAGGAGTCTGTTTCCCTTCCGACGGGCATTCCAAATGATGATCCTTTTTGGGAGTTGCGGAACCGAATTACTCGCAGCAAAAGACGGACCGCCTGGTACTGGTGGATTGGGGCATTTGTCGGTCTCGCCTGTCTGGGAGCTGTCATCGCAGGCATCTGGTGGGTGGAAAACGCCCAGCAGGGCGGGGCCAATCTGACAAAGGTATCTCCCCCGGCTCCCGAGAAACGACCGCCACCTCCTCTTCGTTGGTCGCCCCATCAGGTGTTTGTCGCCCGAACGCTGGAACAAGCCCGCCAGGCGGTCGTTAAGATCGAGATCCCGCTTGAGGCGGGAACGGCGGTGGAAACCGGTACCGGATTCTTTATCGGCGATCGCGGATGGATTGCCACTAACAATCATCTGGTCCAGAACATGAACAGCCGGGCCTATGTTCGCTCGGCAGATGGGCAAACGTATCGGATCGCCGGAGTTGTCATCCAGGCTCCAGAAATGGACCTGGCCATCCTCCAACTTGCGGAGCGCCCGGCGAAGACGACGGTTCTAGATCTCAGCTATGATGGCACACCTGCCCTGGGTACGGAGGTCTATGCCATCGGACATCCGTACAATGTGGACTTTTCCCTGTCGCGGGGGGTGGTGAGCCGCGTTCTCACCACCGCCGAGCTGATTCAAAATTTCCCCGACCACATCGTGGCCAAGATTCACTCTCCACCCAACATGGTGTGGATACAGCATGACGCCAAGATCTCGCCTGGCAACAGCGGTGGGCCGCTTCTCGACGGTGCCGGAAGAGTCCTGGGAGTGAACACCTTTGTGCACCGGCTGGCCCAGTATGGATTCGCCAGCCACATTCGATATCTGCGGGAATTAATGGCTCGGGCAAAAGATGCCCCGGTACGTCCCCTTCCGGAACCCCGCGCCCCATCTCTGGAAAATGTGTCTCCTGAGCAGATTGTGGACCTTACGCAAATCGATCCGCTTTGGAATGCAGCTACAGCGATGGGGTGGAACCCCCAGACACCGGATCAGTATCGCCAGATTTCAGAACTTGCGCGGATCGCCAATATCGTGAAATACCTCCAGGTCCGTGGTCAAATTCCTGAGGGCGTTCCACCCGAGATTATCGATCGCGCGGCCACTCAGCTCGAATCTCGATTTATGTCGTTGGATCCGGGCGTGTTGTCAGTTGCGGTAACGGAAAAGCTCAACAGCTTTGCCGTCCAATCATTAAACCAGGTTCAATCGGGAATTGTGTGCGTGGGCGTTGTGGCGAGCCCGGTGCAAGGGACGGCAGTCCTTGTGGCAGTAGGAGAACGCCCACGGCATCTGCTGCTTCGGTTGCGGCCGGATCCCCCTCCGCTTCAGATATCACAGCGGGTCTTTGTCGCTGGCCTCATTTTGCCACAGGTGGCCGAAATTCGATTGGGAAACCAAAATGCTGCCGAACAGGTCCCGGTCATTCTGGCAATGTTCGTCATTCCTTTGGAGAAACAGTCTACCGCGGGCGACACAACCGCGGCACCGGCACCCTGAAGCCGGCCAGTTTTGCCCTCCATGTGTGGTGAAACGAAAAGAGTGGTTCAAACAGTTTTTCCTAAAAGACGATCCACTGCCGCCCCGATGTCGGGCTCCCGCATCAAGCTTTCGCCAACGAGAACGGCTTTCACTCCGGCCGCCGCCAGCCGCCGCACATCTTCATGACTCTGAATGCCGCTCTCTCCCACGACAAGGCGATCAGGCGGGATCTCCGCCCGAAGGCGAATGGTGTGGTTCAAATCCACTTCGAAAGTACGGAGGTTTCGATTGTTAATGCCGATAAGCTTGGCCCCCAGCTCCACAACCCGCCGTAGATTCTCCGGTTCATAAATCTCCACCAGGGGCGTCATGTCCCACTTGATCACCTCTTCGTAGAGTTGGGGCAGTTGCTCGTCGTTGAGACATTCCGCGATGAGGAGCACCGCGTCAGCCCCGTAGGCACGGGCTTCAAGAACCTGGTAAGGGTCAAGAATAAAATCCTTTCGCAGTACGGGAATATTGACAGCGTCCTTGATCCAGCGAAGAAATTCGATATGGCCCTGAAAATACGGTTCATCGGTTAGAACGCTGATACAAGCCGCCCCGTGTTGTTCGTAAATTCGGGCAATCTCAACCGGATCGAAGCTCTCTCGAATGACGCCCTTCGAAGGGCTGGCCTTCTTGACTTCGGCAATGAGTGCCATCCCCGGGGCATCGCGAATGGCGGCTAGAAAATCCCGTGGCGGGGCCTGTTCCTCGACCAAACGGCGGAGATGATCTTCGGGCGCAAAAATTTTTGCCCGTTCGATCTCCTCTCGTTTGGTGGCCACAATGCGGTCAAGAATAGACGCCATGGAGAATTTCCTGCCTCATCGATCGCCTGCGCGGGGAATTTGACGTGCGATCCTGTCACCTCTCCGTGCTGAGGTCGAGGCGCACTCTTCAATGAGGATCGCGTCAACTGTCAGATAATCCCCGCCTTTCCAACAGTCGCTCAAATCTGCGAAACCGGGCTCGGCCGCAACAGTATGTTCGTGATATTTGAAACGGTTTGCGCGTATTCCGGTTTGTCCCGGAGTTGGAGCCATTCTGGATCTTTCAGGAAGGCTGCCCAGGCCTGCTTTTGAGCTTCAATGGTGTCGAAGCCCAGCATGTACGTCAAATTGGGCAATTTCGTGCCGATGAGCGCCTGTCCAAAGAAAACCGGATTCATCTTGAGCCGGCGGAAAATTGCCAGTTCCCCGCCCGTGTTGAACATTTCAACCTTCTTCACATGCTTGGTAAGATTGTGGCTCTCGTAAATTCGGAGCTGGAAAATGCGACTGTCAGCCGTGCTCGGCACCTCCACTTGGGGCACTCCATCGAAGGCGAGGAGCAGGCTGCTTTCGACGCGTTGATAAGTGGGATCGTCGAAAGAATCCTCGAGCACCTCTTTACCTGCGGCTTGTGCCCGGGGATCACTCAGGAGCGCTGCCATTTCCCGAATCACTGTTTCACAGGTGTTGTGGGGCAAAAGCACAAAGAGGCTGGGATCTTCACCTTCCAGGTAGCGAAAGACCCCGACCGGCCGGATGCCGAGGTTGTTCCAAACAGGGATGGCCACTTCAGCCAGGAATTTTTCCAAACGATCTCGCTTTTCCGGAGTCGCAATTTGGTAACGGCGGAGCTCCAGCAACTGCTTGCTCTTTCCACTTCCCTCGACTGCCTGCGTTAGCTCACTTATCGCCATCACCGTTCCCACGCTGCCAATCACGGAAGATGCCAGAAACTCTCGCCGTTGCATGAGGTGTCTCCTTTCTTCTGCGCCGGTTCAACCAGAAAGCTGCTTTTGCCCTGATGCTGATCCCAATCGTGGGAGTGGCCCCCAAAAAAGTGGCGGCAAACCAAACAAATTACGGGCACCCGCCTCACTCGTCGGACGTTTTCCGATTGTCACAGTTTACCTGCGATTCGCGGATTTGACTATCGGTAGCGCGGAACTACCCGGGCCACCCTGAATCATCCCCAGTTTTGTAATAACCTATGAGATACCACAGGTCCGATACGTTGTAGCGGCAATCCATGGATTTCACCCAACCATTTGACCCGGAATTCAACCGAGCATTTGAAGCACGGTGCATTTGAAGCACGGTCAGTGAAATGGCCTCTGCGATCATTAGAATGTGGGCCTACCAAGCAGGTTCCTCCGGGTTGAATCTCACTCCGGCAGGAGTTCGTTTGGATGACCGCCTCCTCATTGGCGCGGGAGATGTGATGATGTGTTAGGGTCTCGCCCTCTTGCCCGCCGAGGGATCCCTCGTCAGAATGGGGGCGGCGTTTCAGGTCTCAACGTTCTCCAGTTGATTGGCTTCCAAAAAGGGACTGACCATGTCGAGCCCGCACCGTAACCGAAGCAGCTTCTGTGTATCCCGCCACGTTGAGAACCTTCGAACCGGACTGCAACTCGCCTTGGCGGTCATCTTCCTGGTATGGCCCATCGCCGCTTTGGCAACGCGCAGTGCAACAGGCCATGCGGAAGAAAAACCGGGCGCGTCCACGCCACCGGCAGTTATCTGCCTCAGTGCTTCGGCTTCCCCTTTGGAGCGCCTCGCCGCCCTAGAAATCCGGCGATATCTGTACCTCCGCACGGGAGAGTTGATTCCCCTGGTTGATCAACCGGCAAACGAACAGGCGACAGACGTGATCGTGGTGGCGCGAAGCGATCGCCTTTTGGGCGGGGAGTTGATTCCGACCGACGTTATTAATGCTCACCGGTCATCGCTTGAAAACCGCCTTGATCGGGCTGGAGATGATGGCTTCCTCGTGTGGACGATTCCTGGCAACCAGCGGCAGATTTTGGTAATAACCGGCAAGAAAGACATTGGCGTTCTCTACGGGGCTTATCGTCTTGCCGAACACTACGGGGTACGTTTCTATCTGGAAGGAGACGTCGTCCCTGATCGCCGAGTGGCCTGGTCGCTTGCGCAACTTGATGAAGTTCGTCGGCCGTTGTTTCAGCATCGGGGGATTCAACCGTTCCACGACTTTCCTGAAGGACCCGATTGGTGGGGGGTGGAAGAGTACAAGGCGATCCTTGCCCAGTTGCCCAAATTGGGCATGAATTTCATCGGGTTTCACTGCTATCCGGAGGGTGGCGTTGGCCCGGAGCCGCTCGTGTGGATTGGCCAGGCTGCTGATATAGGGGAAGGACCGGGAGTTCGCTTCAGTTATCCCGCCCGGCATTTCCTCACCAGCAACGTGACAGGGTCCTGGGGCTACCGCCCCATGAAGACGTCCGACTATGCGTTCGGCGCCGACCAACTCTTTGAAGTCGATGATTATGGGGCCGATTACATGCAGGGTTACTCTCCCTGGACGGAAATGAATGTCGACCAGGCGAACAAACTTTTTGAAAATATGGGGCGTGTTCTTGACGAGGCCTTCACCTTTGCCCGTCATCTCGGCATCGCAACCGCGGTGGGAACGGAAACGCCGCTCACCATTCCCAAAGCGGTTCGCGAACGGCTCAAGGCGTCTGGAAAGGACCCGTCGAATCCGGCGGTTGTTAAAGAAGTTTACGCCGCCATGTTTAAGCGGATTATGCAGACGCACCCCCTGGACTACTACTGGTTTTGGACGCCTGAGAACTGGACCTGGTCAGGCACCAAGCCCGAAGAAGTGGAGGCCACACTTGCCGACCTGAAGATGGCCTACGAAGCAGCCAAAGAGGTGGGGGCTCCGTTCACATTGGCGACGTGCGGATGGGTGCTGGGACCCAGCCAGGATCGTGCGCTGTTCGACAAAGTTTTACCCAAAGAGATGCCGGTCAGTTGCATCAATCGGCAGGTTGGCCACGACCCCGTCGAGCCTGGTTTTGCCCGTGTGCAAGGGCGTCCCAAATGGGCCATTCCCTGGCTGGAAGATGATCCCGCACTCATCAGCCCCCAGCTCTGGGTGGGACGCATGAGAAAGGATGCCGCCGACGCGCTGAAGTACGGTTGCACGGGATTGATGGGAATTCACTGGCGGACGCGACAGCTTGGGCCCAATGTTTCCGCGCTGGCCGCCGCCGCATGGGATCAGCACGGCTGGAACCCGGAACTTGGTGAGACTCCCGCTGCTCCGTCCCGCCCTGGCGAAGGTCCTGAGGGCGGCCAGTTTGCCACCTTTCCCGGCGTTGATTTTGCCAACACTGACGAAGATCCGATTTACCAGACTGTCCGGTACGATGTCGATGCCTATCGGTTCAATCTGCCCAACGGCCAGTACCGGGTCGTTTTAAAGTTCTGCGAACCCCATTACAGCGAAGCGGGGAAGCGCGTCTTCGGTGTGAAAATCCAGGGGAAAACCATCATCGACACTCTCGACATATTTGCCCAAGTGGGCAAAAATCGGGCTCTTGATTTCACCTTTGACGGTATCGAAGTGGCGGACGGCACTTTGCTTATCGAGTTCGTCCGCCAGGCGGAATTCCCCTGCATCGCGGGGATTGTCATCACCGGTCCGGTGACTCGCAAAATCAACTGCGGTGGTCCTGCATGGAACGACTATCAGGCCGATTGGCCCCCCACAGACCGCACGGCTCATCGTTACCTGATGTCGATTGATTTTTACCTGGATTGGGCTTCGGCTCAGTTTGGACCAGAAGTGGCCTTCGAGGCAGCGACGATTTTCGCCGCCATCGACGGCCGCCTCCCGCGTCCCAGCACGTGGGTCCATGGGCCGGGCGGGATTGTGCCGGACTCCCGGCCGTGGAGCGAAGTGTCCAAGGATTATGCTTTCGTGGATGAATTGGCAGCCCTACGAGAAAGCGTCCAGGGACCTGGCAACCGCGAGCGATTCGACTACTGGCTGGATCTGTTTCGTTACATGCGGGCGAATGCCAAGGTCAATTGTGCACTTCATGCCTACAAAGCCGCCATTGCGGAATTGGCAAAAATCCAGCAGAAAAACGGTGATCCGGCCGAGCTTCAGCGATTGGCCAGGGAAAAGGTTCTTCCCCTCCGCGAGGAACTCGTGGCCGATCTCAAAGAGGTTCATACCTATCTCCTTTCGCACGTGTCCACCTATGGCGGTCTGGGGAACATCTGCAATTGGCAGCAACACGTCATTCCAATCACGCTGGGCGATGCGGATGCCCAACTCGTGAAGCTGGTGGGTGAAGAGATTCTCGCCGATCGGAGGCTCCCGCGCACCTACGACGGCCGTCCCCGCATCATCGTGCCATCCGTGCGAAGTCTCCTCAGTCGCGGAGAATCCCTCCGACTCAAGGTCATTCTCCTCGGGTGGCAGAATGCTGAAGCGAGCCTCTGCTGGCGGGCCGTTGGAGAGCCCACATATCACACGGTTCCCCTGAGCCACGTCGCACGATCCGTGTATCAGGCGGCGCTTGCCGGAGAGCAGCTTCCCGACATTGTGGAGTACTTCATTGAGGTCCGCAGTGGCGACCAGGTGGCCCGGTATCCGGCAACCGCACCCGAGATCGGCCTGACGACAGTCGTCGCACCTTAGGCTTGACAGTCGTATCCCACTGCGAGTTGCATGGACGCGACTACGGCAGTTTGCTTCCTTGTGCCCCACACTCTGGCGGATGGCCGACTGACGCGCTGTCGCACGTCGCCCCAAGGTCTCGGAACAATGTTCGGCGAACGTTGATTCGAACTGTTCGACCAATCGGGGTCGGCACGGTGGAGGGCCATCCCCACCGCTGGCCGGTCAAGGATAGGGTGAGGTGCTCGGTGCTCAACGGCGTCCCAACTGGCCTTTTTTTATCCGCCCGGCAACGCGATACTTAACGGGTTACGGTCCAAATTTCCTAAATGCATGCGTGAACACCAGCGCGGTCAAGTCGGACCGTGCCAGGTTTTGCAATTGGGAGACTGCGTGAAAACATGGTCCAGGTCGTTTTGCCCGACGGTCAAATCCAGGATTTCCCATCCTGCATTACCGCAGCCGACGTTGCGGAGCAAATCAGTCCCCGACTAGCCAAGGCGGCAGTGGCGGCGGAAGTCAACGGCAAAGTTGTCGATCTCAACACCCCCCTTCCGACGGGTAGTCCTGTCCAGCTTAAGATTCTGACGGAACGCGATCCCCAGGCCCTGGAGGTCCTGCGTCACTCTGCCGCCCACGTGATGGCCCGGGCGGTTCTGCGTCTCTTTCCCGGAGCCAAGCTCGCTTTCGGTCCCCCGGTGGAAAACGGCTTTTATTACGACATCGACCTTGACCGCCCCCTCAAAGAGGAGGATTTGGAGCGGATCGAAGCCGAGATGGCGAAAATCGTGGAGCTGGACGAACCGTTCGAGCGGCTCGAGGTCCCTTGGGAGAAAGCAGTGGAAATCTGTCGCGATCTCGACCAGCCGTACAAGGTGGAACATCTGCGGGAAGGGCTGGCCAGCGAAAAAACCGTCTCCTTCTATCGCCAGGGCGAGTTCCTCGATTTGTGCGAGGGGCCTCATATCCCCTCTGCGGGGCGGCTGAAGGCGTTCAAATTGCTTTCGGTGGCAGGAGCTTACTGGCGCGGAGACGCCTCTCGACAGCAGCTCCAGCGCCTCTACGGAACGGCATGGTTCAGCAGGAAAGATCTTGAGGATTATCTCCACCGCCTGGAGGAAGCCAAGAAACGGGATCACCGTGTGCTGGGAAAGCGGCTCGAGCTGTTCACCATTGAGCCGATGGTAGGTTCCGGACTGGTGCTTTGGCTACCGAAGGGCGCAATCATTCGCCGCCAGCTCGAGGATTTCCTTTACGGGGAACTCCTGCGTCGGGGTTATCAGGCCGTTTATACCCCGCACATTGGACGAGTGGAACTGTATCAAACTTCCGGTCACTACCCGTATTATGCGGACAGCCAATTTCCCCCCATCCAAATGGCTGACGGCGAGCGGTATCTCCTTAAGCCGATGAACTGTCCGCACCACATCATGATTTATAAATCCCGTCCGCGGAGCTACCGGGAGCTACCCCTCCGGCTGGCGGAGTTCGGGACGGTGTACCGTTTTGAACAATCTGGGGAGCTCACCGGAATGACCCGGGTCCGCGGCTTCACACAGGACGACGCCCATATCTTCTGCACGGAAGAGCAGGTGGCCGAGGAATTTCGCGGTTGTCTGGAAATGACGCAATTCGTCCTTCAAACGCTGGGATTTACAGATTACCGAGTTCGGCTGAGCCTCCGTGATCCGAAAAGCGATAAATACGTGGGCGATCCTGAGGTCTGGGAGCGTGCGGAATCGGCCCTTCGCCGAGTGTGTGAAGAAATGAATCTGCCCAACCTGGAGACCGCCATCGGCGAGGCCGCATTTTACGGTCCCAAGGCGGACTTCATCGTGTCCGATTGCATAGGCCGGGAGTGGCAATTGGGCACCGTCCAGCTGGACTACAATCTCCCCAGCCCGCAGCGATTTAACCTGGAATACATTGGGCCAGACAATCGTCCCCATCAGCCGGTCATGATCCATCGTGCTCCTTTCGGGTCCCTGGAACGTTTCACCGGGATCTTGATTGAGCATTTCGCGGGAGCGTTCCCCCTCTGGCTGGCGCCGGAACAAATCCGCGTGCTCACCGTCAGCGAAAAATTCGAAGAATACGCTCGACAGGTGGAGCGGCAGTTTCGGGAAGCGGGCCTGCGGGTGGTCGGAGATTATCGGGCCGAAAAGGTCAGCGCCAAAATCCGCGACGCTCAACTTGAACTGGTCCCCTACATGGCGGTCATTGGAGGCCGGGAACAGGAGCAGGGAACCGTGGCCTTGCGAGAGCGCCGCAAGGGGGACCTGGGCGCCTTCCCCGTGGCAGCAGTCATTGCAAAATTGCAGGAAGAAATCCGACTGAAGATAATACCCCGTTATGACGACGCGCAAAAATAGCGTCGGCCGGACCTGCTTCCGGGCAATTCCTGACACGGGAGGTGGTGCGGGGTGTTGACGTTCCGGCAATGTGTGTTCATACTCAAGCAAGTGTCCAACGCCCTTCCGGAAAGGGCGTTGACGATGGCTACGGGGTCAACTGTTTTGGTCGCTTGAGAGTTTGGCTGAAAGAGGAGTCCAACAATCGAGGAGAAAACCTATCGCGTCAATGAGCGGATCCGCAGTCCGTCCGTCCGGCTGATTGGTCCCGATGGCCAGCAGATGGGAATTGTCAGCCGTGAGCAAGCCCTCGCGGCAGCGAGGGAAGCGGGGCTCGATCTGGTTGAGGTAGCCCCCAACGATAACCCGCCCGTTTGCCGCATTCTCGACTTCGGCAAATTCAAATACATGCAGAAAAAGAAGCAGCAGAAGTCGCATGCGGCTCAAATGAAGGTCAAGGAAATCCGGGTCCGACCGGGGACCGGGGAAGCCGACCTGAACGTCAAGATCAACCGTGCCCGGGAGTTCCTCACTAAAGGCGATAAAGTCCTCATTTCCGTTATGTTCCGGGGACGAGAAGCCGCCCATATGGAGGAGGGCGAAAAAGTCCTCAACCATATCCTGGAGCGGTTGATGGACCTGGGCAAGCTGGAAGGGACAATCAGCCGCCAGCCCAAGCGGATCGTGTGTACGGTCCTTCCCAACGCTAAATCAGCCTCGTAGGGAACCCCGGACAGCGACCGCAGCGATGAAGCGCATCTAGCCCAATTTGGTATTCCCCGGGAAACGGGAATAGGGCGCGTGCGCCGGGCATGATCGTGGTGCCGTATGGTTCGGGTTCAGTGGGGCATTATTTAAGCCGCACAAGGGCCCGGGAATTCAAGCCAATTTTCAGGCCTTCGGATGGGTTCTCAACGGGAATAAAACTTGGCTTCCCGGACCAAACCGTCGGTTGTCTGCCCATCCTTTCGCGAATTGCTCGCGAAAGGTTTTTTCCGAAGCGCGTCCCCACTGGACGCCCTTGCCGGGAGGCTCTACAATCAAAAATGGACGCGGGGACAATCCCCGGCGTTCGCCCGATCGCGGGGTGGAGCAGCCAGGTAGCTCGCAAGGCTCATAACCTTGAGGTCGCAGGTTCAAATCCTGCCCCCGCAATTTCCTTATGTTGCAGCAACGAGTTACAACGCGCATCGCGCTGCACAACATCGCAATTGAACACGTCTTGCGATTCGCTTTTCTCTATCTTGCCACTCGGTGCTGGAACGTTCTGTGCCACTTTTTGTGCCACCCGTGTGCCGGATTCTGTGCCACTGTTCGTTTGAACACCAGTGGTGTCCGGTTGTACATGGTTTGAGTCTTGGGTGGCCTTGAGAGTCCACTGGAGCGCTAACCAATATGCTGCGTCGGTGGGGTCCACGTAGTGGCGTAACGGAATGGAGGGGGCATTTCCCGGCCACTTGGTGACCACGGCCAGCGGGAAGGCCTGGGCGAGCTCGCTTTCGCAGCTTGCCCGCAGGTTGTGCCTCAACCTGGGCCAGCACTCCAGCCCCACTTTGGCCAAATTTTCTTTGAGGGTCTCGCCGGTCGTATTCAACCAGGCCGCGGTAGCCTGCTGGACCGGCAGGCCGCTGATCCGGGAAGCCAGCAGCGCCTCCACGTGGATGCGGATACTCTCCGCCGTCTTTTTGTCCACCCGGCCAAGGCGAAGCGTTTTCCGCTTGCCATCACGGGCCACGAAGAAGGATTCGCCAGCCTTTGGCCACGGACCTCGGAGACGGGCCCACTGGAGCGAACCCCGAACATGGAGTGGAAACATTTGCTAGCCATGGCCAGGCACATGGGGATGCGAGTGCCCACCTTCCAACCGTCCCGTCTGAAGAAGCCCACCCCGGCGACGTAGTCAGCCGCGTTTAACCCGGTAATCTCCTCTAACTTGAATCCTTTTAATAACTTACAACCCAGACTGTGCGCCATCCATTGCGGAAGATCAGTCCGAAAACCGAACTGCGCCCGGGGAATCGCGCCAATTTTGAGGCTTCGGATAGGTTCTTAGCATGACCTGGGACTGTGTCGATTGGGAGCGTCTACTGATCCGTGTATCATCCCCAAAACTGCGAAACAAGGGAAACCGTTCCAAATGGCGCCTATCTTTCCACCAGTGCGCTGTCACCTGCAGGCTCTTTGGGAACAGACGGAGGGGAAGACCTACATCTTCGAGCAGCTCCGCAAGCGAGAGTCCACAAAAAGGGGTGAGCGGGGGAACTGGAGGGCAATCAACCTACGGGAACGGCTAAGGCGAAAGATTGTCAAAGCCGGCTTTCGTCCGTGGCCCAAACTTTGGCAGAATCTCCGCTCCAGCGCTGGAATAGACCTCTTGGCTCGATTCCCACCAGCCGCGGTTTTGGAGTGGATTGGCCACACTGCCGACGTGGCCCGGGAGCATTACTTCCCAATCAGACAAGTCGATATCGAAAAGGCCACCAATGAAGAGTAGGGACCCCACCAACGGTGCGGTGGGCCTAAAAGTGGCCCAGTAAATGCATTCAAAGATATGCAAAGGGACACAAAACGCAGAAGAGCCAGTTCGCCGCAATTCGATGCAAGCCCTATCTGGGTATTGACTTGCGTCAATTTGCGCTTGTATGCACAACTCCCGTAGATACCTCAAGATGCCCCCTGTAGGATTCGAACCTACGACCCGCTGATTAAGAGTCAGCTGCTCTGCCGGGCTGAGCTAAGGGGGCATTTTGCCTGGGAATTCACTACGCCCCATTTACTCTGGGTGTTAACCCATGCCCCATTCACCGAGCAGTAAGAACGGATTCTCACGCTTTTCGGACAACGTAACTAACCCCAATCCCTGTCGTTTGGGTGAGCGTAACCCGCTCTTCGGACCTATCACACTTCGTGCGGTCCACCGATTCACACTGCCCGGTGAATGAAAACAAAAAATGCGGGAAAGAGGACTTGAACCTCCACGGCCTTGCGGCCACCAGGCCCTCAACCTGGCGCGTCTGCCAATTCCGCCATTCCCGCGAACGACCATCACCTCATAAAAATAGTCTACTGATCCCCCTTGCCACGTCAAGTCCCAGAGCAGGGCACCGGACCCGTCCCTACTTTTGCAGAAACCTGCGAGATACCAAGGGCACGATGGGCTGGTAGGGGCAATTCATGAATTGCCGCTACCGTTTAGCGGCCAACGAAACCGCGCCTCTCGACGTTGGATGCTCCATTTCGCATCGGCCGGCACAACGGGCGTGCCTGGTGAAAGCCGGCGGATCATCCACGTTGGAAACGCGGACGTGACAAGCCCGTCCCTCCGAAAGCCGCGAATTCGGAAATGTCGTCTAGAGGGGCACGCTTGTCGTGCCCGGTGAAGGGCGATGGGGCATCGATCGGTGTTGATCGGACCCGACAAGCGGGTCCCTCCGAAAGTAACGCGGACAAGCAGGTCCCTCCAAAATGAGTGTGGCTCCCCTTGTCAACCGTTCTGAAGGCCTGCGTCGCCTTTCGGCAGCGGAAGTGGCGATGACTCAAGTGCTGTTGCGAAAGCAAGAAAAATGACGACCCCCGCGGAAGAACCAGCCCACGCAGCCGGATTCCGACGGGGGCTCGCGCCTGTCGGCAGGGTATCGGCCGTCCCTGGCCATTCGGCAGGTCTCCATACCGCTCTTTCGGGCACCATGAGGGATCATATCCCCAAGCCAATCCAGGAGGAATCGCAACGAATCCTTGCCGCCCCCGGGTGGGCGTATGGGGCATCAGGGCATCATGCTGGGCTATTTCACCAGACGAACAGGTCGATGGGTCGCCACCGTGCGGAACTTCTCGATGAGCTGTTCGCGATAATTTGTAACGGCCAGGGTGCCTGGTACGATGAACGACTGGCCGTTGGTCATGCGAGCGATTTCATCAAGCAGGGCCGTATCGGCGTCCAGCCCCAGTCCGATCGTGAAGATCGGAATTCGGTTTTCGGCCGCCCTTTGGGCCTGCGCAAGAGCGTAGGCGCGTCCCTGGGTTTCGTTGTATGGCCGGTTGGCCTTTCCGTCCGTCATCAGCACGATCATTTTGAAGGCCCCCGGCCGTCCGTGGGCGAGAAGTTCATCCACTCCGTTTTTGATCCCCGCGCCGATATTCGTGTAATGGTCGTAGTGACCCGCCTGCCGGTGGATGATGGTGTCTTTAATGGCCTCGAAGGATTGAGTGAGTGGGTGCTCAGTTACTGCCATCTGATCGGGCGAGTTGTAGATCACGAGCGACACCCGATCGTTGGTATTCACAGCCTGGATGTAGTCGAAGAACACTCCCACGGCCTCTTTGAGCTGACTGACAGGCTGCTCACTCACTTTCCACAAGTCGGGCGTTTCGTTGGCCTTTGGTTTTTGCTCCAACCAGTAGTTGATGAGGGTCAAATAACCGTACATTTTCCGATAACCCGCGTTTTTCACGAAGGTGCTCGTTTTAACATAATCGATGTAACTTTCCCAACTGCCGGAGGGATAGGGGTAAGGCACCTTGTCGAGCCCAAAGGCTTTCATAATGTTCGCGGCGGTGTCTTCGAAACGTTCGCCGTAGCCGGGGCCTTCACCACTTTCGTTGCAGCCGGATTTCACCCAGCAGCGGTCGATCCGCTTGTTGGCGTTGTAGCCGGTACCCCGGAAAGCACCCGTTTTTCCAGAAAGCCCATCGAACTTCTGCTTGGTGCCGTCAGAGAATTGAAGCACCACGTTTGAGAGGTCCTTGGTCGAAACGACGTAAACGTCGTCCCCACGAAACGTGACGGTGATCTGGGGTTGGCAAGACGATTGAGGCGGTTTACCCACCTGGGTGTAATACTGCGGCGTGAACTGGAGAGAGCCGTAAGTCGGTGAGCCAAGTTCCTGGTAAATTTGCTGGATATTGGCTTCCACGGCCTGACGGGCAGACGGGCCGAATTCAGTGATTCGGCGGAGTTCACTGTCGTCGTTCATGGAGGCAGAAAAGTCGAGCACCAGCACGATATCCCTGGGCTGGTACTGGGCGATCGATTCAGCCTGAAGGACGAAGGCGTCCCGGCCGAAGATTCGGGCGAAAAACAGAGGTCCGCCATTGTGTGTGGTTGTCACGCGAATGGCGGACGGGGTGGTCGCAGTGGGAAGGAACTGGGAGGTTTCGGCGTCCCACTCTCCGAAGTCCACGCGAAACTCCTGGGAATGCTGAGCGAGCAGCTCTTCCAGTCGATCTTCCCAGTTTGCCAACTCGGTCAGATTTTGGTGACCGATTGGGTTTCTGGCCAAAAACTCGAACGCTTTGAGGCGGGCGACTTCGGTTCCGTCGACCAGGCTTGCGGCGCCAGCCAGGGCCGCCGCATCCGTGGCTCGTTTGAGCTCGGTCTTCACCGTCATCATGTAGCCCACGTCCACAGAAAGGGCAAGAAGCCCCATCATGAAGACCATGAGCAGTGCCGTGAGTACAACAATCGCGCCACGACGTCTTTTTTTGTCCTCGCACTCCCACAGCAGCCGAAGCAGCTTCGCCGACCTCATAAAGCCCTCCCTATCGAGACGAGAACCACCACCGACGAGACAGGCGCGACTCTTCGATTCGGTCTATTGGAAAAGATAGGATATTTTTCGCGGCGAAGCAAAAAATAATGGGGAATCGTTTCGGAACGGTCGAGACACAAATCTAGTCCGGCTGGAATAGCAAAAGCCGGTGGCCCAAGTATCTGTAGGTCGTGGATACTGGGAACGAAACAACGACCTTGCTTGCGCCGAAGCTTATGGCCGATGTGAGGGAAAGTTCCAGTTCTTCGTCTCCATCTGTGCAGTCAGTCGCGGAGCGTCCCTGCGGGGCATGCACGGCCTGCTGCACATGGCTACCCATTCCAGCAGGGCACGTGGGCCCGGATGACAAGCCCGCCGGTGTGGCCTGCCCCCACTTGACGTGCACAGGCTGTCGCGAATACGAAAACCGGCCGACGATCTGCCGCCGATTTGAATGCGCTTTTCTCAAAGCTCGGACATGGCCGGTTCAGTGGCGACCGGACCGCTCTGGTCTGCTCTGCTTATCTGAACTGCTTTCACCCGGCGTGTGGGGCGCCGCGGTTTACGAGTTGGTGCCAGGGCGTCTGGACTCGACTGTTGGCCGAGCCATCCTCGAGCAGCTTTTGGCACAATCAAGCTTCGTCGTGCTGATTACGCGAGACGGGCGGCGGATTCTTCGTCAGGGCCTTCGGGTGGATACAAAGGAGCACATCCCCCGGCCCCATTTTGCCCACGATCAGCGTGCGACAGAATCCTCGCCTCGCGGATACAGTCGGCCGGCACCGTAAATCACATGCCGCACAGCTGGCGGCATCGCGCCTCAAGCCGCTGTAGAGCTGAGCCATCCCTACCTCCCTTTGCCGCTGGAACGAAGCGCGAATCTGGACAATCGCCCGCGCAGGAGGAATTCAATCCAAGCAAAGCTGCTTGCCACGATCAAACTTGCAACGTTGCAGAATCGACTTTATCCGCGCCGATCCATCCGCCCGCTCAGTTCATGGTTGGGGGCAATTCATGAATTGTCCCTACAACGCGTGAAATTTCCGAAGCAGTGGGGAGGGGTCAGGGTACGGAAAGGAGTTTCCGCAGCACCATCGGTAAGATGCCACCATGGCGATAGTACTCAAGCTCGACGGGGGTGTCGATTCGCGCCACACAGGAGAACTCGATGGTTTGGCCGTCGCTCTTCCGGGCAACCACCCGCACGCAACATCGCGGAGTTAGTCCTGTTTCCGGCTCGAGAATATCGATCACCTCTTCGCCGGTCAAACCCAGGCCTTGCCATGTCTGGCCTCCTGGAAATTGAAGGGGAAGCACTCCCATTCCCACGAGATTGCTCCGGTGGATGCGCTCGAAACTGGTGGCCAGGACAGCGCGGATTCCCAAGAGGGCCGTTCCTTTGGCGGCCCAGTCGCGACTGCTTCCGGTCCCGTATTCGGCCCCAGCAAGCACGACCAGGGGAGTGCCGCTCGACTTGTACCGCATGGCCGCTTCGAAGACCGAAAGCACTTCCCCCGTCGGCCAGTAGCGCGTCACACCGCCTTCCTGGTCAGGGACCAGATAATTTCGCAGGCGAATGTTGGCAAACGTTCCCCGAACCATGACAAGGTCGTTGCCGCGTCGAGCGCCATAGGTATTGAATTCTTCCGGCGGAACACCTCTTTCGATAAGAAAACGGCCTGCTGGGCTATCTTTGGGGATGGTCCCCGCCGGCGAGATATGGTCCGTGGTGACGGAATCTCCCAGGGCCAGAAGGACCCGGGCACCACGGATTGGAGGTGGGGGAGTGGGCTCCGGCGTGAGCCCGTCAAAATACGGGGGCTCGTGGATATACGTGCTTTCCTCACGCCATGGGAAAAGCTCGCTCGGCTGGACTGCAAGACTCTGCCACAGTTCGTCGCCTTCAAAGACAGATTGATAGCGTTTTTGGAAAAGCTCGGGGGTCAACACCTGCGCCATCGCTGAAGCGATTTCCCGTTCACTTGGCCAGAGGTCTTTCAAGTACACCGGCTGACCTGCTGGATCTGTCCCGATAGGCTCGCGGAGGAGGTCGCGGGTGACCGATCCAGCCAGCGCCGCTGCCACAACGAGCGGTGGGGAAGCCAGATAATTCGCTTTGACGAGCGGATGGATTCGGCCTTCAAAATTGCGGTTTCCGCTGAGGACTGCGGCGACCACGAGGTTGCCCCGTTTAACGGCCTCGGCAACGGCCTCTGGTAACGGACCGCTATTTCCAATACATGTGGTGCAACCGTAGCCAACAATGGCGAATCCCAGCTTTTCCAGATACGGCAGCAGGCCCAGTCGTTCAAGGTAATCGGTGACCACGCGAGATCCCGGCGCGAGGCTTGTTTTCACGTAGGGCGGAACGGTGAGCCCTTTTTCACAGGCTTTTTTCGCGAGTAACCCGGCTGCGATCATCAATTTGGGATTGCTTGTGTTGGTGCAGCTTGTAATGGCGGCGATGACCACTGAGCCGTGGCCAAGGGTGACTTCTTTCCCATCCCAGCGAAAAATCTCTTGCCGCGTGACTGCGTCGGGCGTGAGCCCAAAACCCCGCTTGTCCACGGGCGCCGTCAGGGCTTCCGCAAAACTCTGCGCGAGTCGGGCAACGGGAACTCTGTCCTGGGGGCGTTTTGGGCCCGCCACCGAGCCCTCCACGCTGTCCAGGTCGAGGCGAAGGATCTTTGTGTAGCTGGGCACTGGATCCCCCGGGTTGCGGAAAAGCCCCTGCTCCTTGCAGTACCGTTCGACCAGTTCCACAAGTTCAGCAGGACGGCCGGTCTCCTGGAGATAGTGAAGCGTTTGATCGTCGATGGGGAAAAAGCCCATTGTGGCTCCGTATTCCGGCGCCATATTGGCCAGAACCGCCCGGTCATAAACGGGCATTCGAGCGATGGCCTCGCCAAAAAACTCGACGAATTTTCCGACAACTCCCTCCTTTCGCAGCAGTTCGGTGACGGTCAGCACCAAATCGGTGGCGGTGACGCCCTCTCGTAACTCGCCCACCAGTTCCAGGCCCACCACTTCGGGGGCCAGCATGTACATGGGCTGACCGAGCATGGCGGCTTCGGCTTCGATCCCTCCCACTCCCCAGCCCAGCACGCCCAGCCCGTTGATCATTGTGGTATGGCTGTCCGTGCCCACGAGGGTGTCCGGGTAGGCAAGGCCCTGATCATTTGTGACAACGCATCGGGCGAGATACTCCAAATTGATCTGGTGAATGATTCCGGCTGCTGGCGGGACAACGCGAAGATTGGCGAAGCTGACCTGTCCCCAGCGGAGAAACTCATACCGCTCGCGATTCCGCTCGAACTCCAAGCGAACGTTTTTCTGAAAAGCGTCCCTATCCCCGAAGAAGTCCACCTGGACAGAATGATCAATCACGAGATCGACCGGGATGAGGGGGTTCACGCGGGATGGCTGGCCACCCATGCGATGAATTGCACTGCGCATGGCAGCCAGGTCCACCAAAGCGGGGACTCCGGTGAAATCCTGAAGAATGACCCGTGCAGGCTTGAAGGGCACCTCGATGTCCCCACGACCTTTGGAGCCGCCCCATTGAGCAAGCCGGCGAACGTCCTCTTCCGTAATCGAGAATCCGTCGCACTGCCGCAGCACGGATTCCAGCAAAATGCGGATGGAGTACGGGAGGTCCGTCAGTCGCGTCAAGCCCAGGTCTTCAAGCCGCGTGAGCCGAAAAAATTTCCACGCACCACTGGAGGTTCGCAGGTCGCCAAGAGCTTGAAACGGATCGTTCGCAATTGTGACCATCACAGTGTCATTTCCCTCACATACTTCTCAGCCGGCGGAACAGAAAACACAACTGCCTTGGATGGGAACATGCTATCCTATCCCCTCGCCCGGCCGCTGGGTAGTGTAGCCCGGCGTTGCCATCTCGGCGCGAGCGATCCGAAGAATGCAACGTTCAACTCGCGGGAGATCCGCGAGGAGGACAGATCGCTGGACGAGGGAGCTCTTCAGGATTTTCCGTTTCAGAGGTCGCCGCGGGAACGGTTCATCGTTCCTGCGATCGTTCAGATGGCTCGAGGGGATGGTCCCCTAAACCGTCGATTACCCCGATGTGTTTTCCCAGCCAGGGGCGGAACGACTCAGACAGTTCCTCCCAAAACCGGGGGAGAGGGGCCGTGATGTCAATGGGCTCGAAAGTCATCGGGTTCAGGAAATGGAGTTCTCGCGCGTGCAGTGCGATGGGACAGAACCGGGGATCCTGATGCTGAGGTCCCACACGACGTTGCGCCCCGTACTGCCAGTCGCCTACCACCGGGTGACCACGCGAGGCCGCCTGAACCCGAATCTGGTGCATGCGACCGGTTTCCAGCTCAATTTCCAACCAACTGAGCCCATCCCACTGTCGAAGCACCCGATATCTGAGCACCGCCAACCGTGCCTCCGGATGATTCTCGGGAACAATCTCCGCCTGGGGCACATCAGGGATTTTCCGCATGTAATCGCGCCATTCCCCCATTGGCGGGGATAGATTTCCCTCGACAACGGCCCAATATAGCTTTCGAATGTTGCGGGCCTCAAACTGTTCCGTAATTCGCCTGGTCGCTCGAGTGTGGCGCGTAAATAGGATCGCGCCAGTGACAGGCCGATCGAGCCGGTGAGGGACACCCAGGTAGACTCCCGCGCCAGGGGGGCTGCGCGTGGCGAGAAAGTCGCGTACTAACTCCACCAAAGAGGGAACTCCCGGCGGACCCTGAACCAGTATTCCGGCCGGCTTATTGATCACCAGGACCTCGCGCGCTTCGTAGAGGATCTCTGGCACCCCCTCCGGGAACGCCAGCCAAGTCTTCTGGGAGGTGTACGGTTTCTGCCCGTTAGGTTCGTTCATTGCGAGTCAACAACTCAAACCTGTAACGCGGATTTGGCGGAACTTTCTTCGGCTGGCCTGGTGCCAAAATGGCAGGTCGGCCATCTCCCGGCCCGCCGGAAAGCAACGACGGCGGCGGAAGCTCAATCATATCTTACGTTCATTTCGCAGGTTATGAACTTGCCCTGATTCTAAGTATATCAATGGCACAACCTTTGCGAAAAGCTCGTTTCCAGTGGTTAGTCTTGAAAGGTTCGAATACGGAATGTCACGGGTGCCTCCTCTTTGTCAGGTTCAGCTAAAACCTCAGTTTCGTACGACGGGTGAGGAGGGGGCGCACTGGAAATACACAGTTTTGTCCCAGAGAAAGGGAGAAACAACATGGCACAGGAAAAAATCATCGGCATCGACCTGGGGACGACCAACTCGGTGGTGGCCGTCATGGAAGGCAAGGAGGTCAAGGTGATCCCCAACCAAGAGGGGAATCGCCTGACCCCGAGCGTGGTGGCTTTCACAGAGCGTGGCGAGATTCTCGTGGGTGAGCCTGCCAAACGGCAAGCGATCACCAACCCCAAGCGAACAATCTATTCGATCAAGCGATTCATGGGCCGTCGTCGTGAGGAGGTCAAGACCGAAGAGGCGATGGTCCCCTACGAGATCGTCGGGGAGCCTGGAGAATACGTCAAGGTCAAAGTCGGGGACCGGCTCTACACGCCCCCGGAAATTTCCGCAATGATCTTGCGGAAACTCAAGGATGCCGCGGAAGCGTATTTGGGTCACCGCGTCAACAAGGCGGTGATTACCGTGCCCGCCTACTTCAATGACGCGCAGCGGCAAGCCACCAAGGATGCGGGCCAAATCGCCGGGTTGGAAGTCGTGCGGATCATCAACGAGCCCACGGCGGCCTCTCTGGCGTATGGGCTCGACAAGAAGGAGGCCGAAAAAATCGTCGTCTTCGACCTGGGCGGCGGAACGTTCGACGTCTCCATCCTCGAGGTGGCCGAAGGCGTGTTCCGAGTCATCAGCACCAGTGGTGACACGCACCTGGGTGGCGATGACTTCGACCGGGCCCTGGTGGACTATGTCGCTGAGGAATTTAAGAAGGAACACGGGATTGACCTCCGAAAGGACCCGATGGCTCTCCAGCGGCTCCAGGAAGCCTGCGAAAAGGCCAAGAAAGAGCTCAGCTCACTCCAGCAAACCGACATCAACCTGCCGTTCATCACCGCGGATGCCACCGGGCCCAAGCACCTGCACATGACGATCACCCGGTCCAAGTTCGAACAGCTTGTGGACCACCTCATCCAGCGGTGCCGGGGACCGGTCGAGCAGGCACTCCGTGACGCCCGGCTCACAGCCAAGGATATTGACGAGGTGGTGCTCGTTGGTGGTTCGACGCGGATCCCGAAGGTTCAGGAACTGGTCCGCGAAATGTTCGGCAAGGAGCCGCACAAGGGCGTCAACCCCGACGAGGTGGTGGCCGTTGGCGCGGCGATTCAGGGTGCGGTGCTGGCGGGTGAGGTCAAGGACGTGCTTCTGCTCGACGTCACGCCGCTCTCCCTCGGTATTGAGACGCTGGGTGGCATTATGACCAAGATCGTCGAGCGGAACACGACGATCCCGTGCACCCGGAAACAGATCTTCAGCACTGCGGAGGACAACCAGACCGCGGTGACCATCAAGGTCTACCAGGGTGAACGTGAAATGGCGGCGGACAACCGCTTGCTCGGCATGTTCAACCTGGAAGGGATCCCACCTGCTCCTCGTGGAGTGCCGCAGATCGAGGTCACTTTTGACATCGACGCCAACGGTATCCTCCATGTGACGGCCAAAGACCTGGGTACCGGCAAGGAGCAGAAGGTCCGCATCGAGCAGTCGGCCGGGTTGACCAAGGAAGAAATCGAGCGGATGCGTCGCGAAGCCGAGCTTCACGCGGAGGAAGACCGTCGCAAGCGCGAGCTGGCCGAGCTCCGCAACAAGGCCGACAACCTGTGCTGGCAAATCGAGAAGCTCATGAAAGAGCACGAAGGAAAACTGTCGGCGGCGGATCGCGACGCGCTCACTCGCGCCATCGAAAAGACCCGCAACGCAGCCAAGTCCGACAGTGCCGAGCAAATCAAGTCCGCTATCAGCGAGCTTGAGGCAGCGGCCCACGCGTTCAGCAAGACGCTGTATGAGAAGGCTGCTGCGGGCGCCAGCGCGTCCGCAGGTGGCTCAACATCGAGGTCGGGCGGCGGTAAGGATGACGATACCATCGATGCGGAATTCGAGGTCAAGTGATCATTCCTCGCTGATCCCGTACCTCGTTCCGGAATACCGCGGGAATTGATGAAGTCGGGGGTCGCTGTGAATCGGCCTGCTCCAGCGACCTCCTTTAGTTACCTGGCCGCGCCCGCAGGTGATCCTGAGGGCTGACAGGACAGAATTGTCCGTTGCTCCTTGGCAGGCTGATCCATCCCCACTTTTGCAAAAACCGATGCGATGACATGGACGCAGCGTTTCGAGGGTAATGTCGGGGCAATTCTGGGATTGCCCCGACCGTTCAACCAGGAGCCGGACCAGGCAGTTCGAGCCACGCCTGGTGAAATGGATGATGGAATCGTGGCACTACGGACTTGATAAAAAGGCCCCTCTGAGTTGAATCTCGCTCCCACGCGAGGCCGTGTGGACGTCTGCGTCCCCATGGGCGGAGGAAAAATGGGGATGGATTTGCTTGGCAGGAAGTTGTGTGCAAAAGCCTGGAGCGGTAAACTCATCGCGGCGATCCTCGGCCGAAATGGAAACCTCGTATCTTCATCACTTCGTGGGTCCATTGAGGCGCAAGCCTGTGACACCAGAATCTTTTAACAGCACGAGAAAGAAAGGAGGCAATCATGCCGGCTTTTCGATTCGATAAACTGACCATCAAAGCACAGGAAGCAGTAGCCAACGCGCAATCCCTGGCGTCCGAACGAGGGCATCCGGAGATCGACCCGGTGCACCTGCTGGCCGCTCTGGTGAGCGAGACGGATGGGTTGATCAAGCCGATTCTGGAGCGGATCGGGGTCAACCGGTCGCAACTTGAACGGATCATCGAGGGCGAGCTCAATCATTTTCCGAAGGTTTCTGGCGGTGCCCAGCCGCAACCGTCTTCCTCTCTGATGAAGGTCCTTGAGCAGTCTCAACGCGAGGCTGACGCCCTGCGTGACGATTTCATTTCGACCGAACACCTGCTCCTGGCGCTGGCCAAGGTGGATTCCAAGGCCCGCAACATTCTTAAACTCAACGGCATCACTGATCAGGAGATTCTACAGGCGATGCGGGCGGTGAGGGGCACAGCGCGTGTGGAGGACCAGAACCCGGAGGCCAAGTTCCAGGCCCTCGAGCGGTATGGGGTGGACCTTGTGGAGCGGGCCCGCAAGGGCAAACTCGACCCCGTCATCGGTCGGGATCAGGAAATCCGCCGCGTCATGCAGGTTCTGTCACGACGTACCAAGAACAACCCTGTGCTGATTGGTGATCCCGGAGTGGGCAAAACGGCGATTGTCGAGGGGTTGGCCCAGCGAATTGCCGATGGGGACGTTCCGGAGAACCTGAAAAACAAACGGGTGATCGCCCTCGACATGGGGGCTTTAATTGCGGGGACGAAATATCGCGGCGAATTCGAGGAACGTCTCAAAGCCGTTCTGAGAGAGGTGGAAGCGGCCGGTGGGAACATCATCCTCTTCATCGACGAGCTTCACACGGTGGTGGGGGCAGGAAGGGCGGAGGGTGGCGCGGACGCGGCGAACCTGCTCAAACCCGCTCTTGCCCGGGGTGATCTGCGGTGCATTGGCGCGACCACTCTCGACGAGTACCGCAAATACATCGAAAAAGATGCGGCTCTGGAGCGTCGGTTTCAACCGGTGTATGTGGGCGAGCCTTCTGTCGAGGACACAATCGCCATTCTCCGTGGTCTCAAGGCCCGCTACGAGGCCCATCACGGCGTGAAGATCAAGGATTCGGCTCTCGTTGCCGCGGCGAGGTTGTCGCACCGCTACATCACCGATCGCTATCTTCCCGACAAAGCCATCGACCTGGTGGATGAGGCGATGAGCCGTCTCGCCATGGAGCTGAAAAGCGTGCCGGTGGAGATCGACCAACTCCAACGACGAATTGTGCAACTGGAACTGGCCGAGCGCCAGCTTGCTGATGAGACCGAGGAACACGCCAAGGAGCGCCGTGCCGAGATCCAGGAGGAGATCAACAAGCTGCGTCAGGAATTGCAAAAACTTCGTGATCAATGGGAGAAAGAGAAAGCCGCGATCGAGCAGATTAGGCGTCTCCAGAATGAACTCCAGCAGGCCGAGCATGAATTCAATCAGCTTCAGGCCGCCATCAAAGAAAAGCAATCCTCCGGCATGCTGGTGCGGGAAGAAGATTACCAGCGGCTTTACGAATTGGATATCAGACGCCGCGAGCTGGCAAAACAATTGGAGCAGGCGGAGAATTCCTATCCGGTCCCGGACGACAAACGGCTGTTGCGGCTGGAAGTGGGTCCGGAAGAGATCGCCGAAGTCGTCAGTGCCTGGACCGGCATTCCCGTGTCCCGCATGATGGAGACCGAACGGGCCAAGCTGCTCGTGCTCGAGGAACGCCTCCACCAGCGAGTTGTGGGGCAGGACGAAGCGGTGGAAGCAGTGGCCAACGCCGTGCGCCGCAGCCGGTCAGGGCTGCAGGATCCGAAACGCCCCATCGGTTCGTTCATCTTCCTGGGCCCGACCGGTGTCGGGAAGACGGAGCTGTGCAAGGCGCTCGCCGAAGTCCTCTTCGACGACGAAAACGCCCTGGTACGGCTCGACATGAGCGAGTTTATGGAACGGCACACCGTCAGCCGACTGATCGGCGCCCCGCCCGGGTATGTGGGCTATGAAGAGGGTGGTGTGCTCACCGAGGCCATTCGCCGGCGTCCCTATGCCGTGATCCTGCTTGACGAAATTGAAAAGGCTCATCGCGATGTGTTCAACATCCTGCTCCAGGTGCTCGACGATGGTCGGCTCACAGACAACCAGGGTCACACGGTCGACTTCACCAACACGATCATCGTGATGACCTCCAACATCGGAAGCCAACTCATCCAGGAGATCACTCAAGCAGGCGGCACGGAAGATGAAATCCGCGAGGCCGTTATGCAGGCCCTCAAACAGCATTTCCTGCCGGAGTTCCTCAACCGCATCGATGAAGTGATCATCTTCCATCCGCTTCGCAAGGATCAGATCAAGAAGATCGCCGAAATCCAGATCCGGCGGCTCAAGGATCGGCTGGCTTCCAAGGGAATCACTCTGGAGGTTACCGATCGGGCAATCGAGGCCCTGGCCGAGCTCGGCTACGACCCCACCTACGGCGCTCGACCGCTCAAGCGGGTCATTCAACAGCGGATCGAGAACCCGCTGGCTATGGAGCTCCTCAAGGAAACCGATTGGGAAGGCGCCACCATACGGGTGGATTACGACGATCGGACGGAGGAGTTCACGTTCGAGCGGATCGCTCCCGAGCCGGCCACCGTGGGCAGTTCGCGGTGACAAGCAAGGGCAAAACAGCTCACATAAACCGTGTTATTGACAGCAGATTCAGAGTTGGGGTGAGAAGCAGCTCGCCCCAACTCTTTTCTTTCTTCACGTCCAGCCGTCGTGCAGGAGCTAAGAACCCTGTAGATCCGCGGAGTCAAACCGAGCCTCTCTAATTCCGCAGATCAACCGCCCTGCGGTTGCGGTAGAGTGTTTACATCCAGCGACCGCAACCATTCCAGCACCACCCATCCCACTTTGGCCAGGCTTAACGGAGAGCACTGGGCGGGGACATCATTCTGAGTATGCCAGGCGGGATAGTCAAAATCGATGAGCACGCAGGAAGGAATTCCCCCAATATTGTGAAGGGCCAAATGATCGTCCCGAATCTCATACTTTTTTTGGGGGATGAATTCGAGGACTTTGAGTCGGGCGGCCGTTTTCCAAATGCCATCCACGATCCAACGGGAGTCCCGCCACCACGCACTGTTACGCTCCTGATAGATTTGGAGGTCCGCGTCGCCCACCATGTCGAACAGGACGGCCGCGCGATACCGCCAGCGGCGTTGGGGCGCGGACTCGACGTATTGCTGGGCAAAGTATTCCGAGCCCTGGAAGTAGGGATCCCATTCCGAGAAGATGAACTCTTCCCCATCGAAGCACACCATATCAACGCCCATATCCGGTGGCAACTTGCTGACGTGGTGTGCCATCTCCATGAGCACGGCAACCCCGCTGGCGCCGTCGTTGGCTCCGATAAAACGGCCTCGCGGGTTGACCCGATCGCGCAGAGGGAACGGAAGGGTATCGTAATGGGCACAGAGAAGAATACGTTCCGTCCGCTCTGGGAAAAACCTGGCAATCAGGTTAGCCATCGGCACCGGATCACCAGTGCGAGGATCCCGCCCGGAAAATCGCTGCAATTCCACTTCGGCTCCCAGCTCAGCAAAATGTTTGAGAAGGAGCTCCTGCTGCTTGGCCATCCCAGGCGAGCCGCTGGGTCGAGGTCCTATCTCGCACAATTGCTCGAGATACCGAAATGCCCGCGCGCCGTCAAAAGGAATCTGCTCAAGTCGCCAGTGAGACACCCTGCCGGTCCCGCGGGGAAGAAATTGCCACAAAAGCAGGCCTGAGCCAAAAGCAAATAGAAGAAAGACACCTGCGCCTCCGATCAACCGCGCCAAACTGGCTTGATGCCGGAGCCGAAAAAAATAACCAGAGTGCTCACCAGCAACCAGACGCGCCAAACCTGCGTTCGGCTCCTCGACCGAAGGTACTCCGAAACAGAAGCCACCCGTCTGCCCGAGGGGCTGTCTTTCTCCCGAGAGAATACACGACCCGCTTTCCCCGGGGTGTTATTCCCCAACAAAGGGCAGCAGCGCCATGATCCGCGCCCGCTTGATAGCCTTGCTAATGGCGTGCTGGCTCTTCGCAGCACAACCGGTCTTGCGGCGGCCCACGATTTTACCCTGTCGGTTGGTCAGCTTTTTCAGCAGTTCCACGTCCTTGTAGTCCACATAAAGAGGGCGTGGGTACTGCCCGTCCACCATCAAGGGGTCACGCTTTCGACGCTTTGCTCGAATTCTCTTCTTCGCCATATCGATTCGCCAGTCAAATCACCGCATGGATGTCCGAAAACAACTGGTTTTTCGCTTTTTCAGTCCCAAGAGGTTCGCCAAAGCTCCAGTATAAAGCGGAGGACCGCACAAGCCAAGGGAAGGGGCAACCTTAACCATCCCCACTCTTTGAGGAGCCGCGACATGCAGGATATGGGGGCAATTCATGAATTGCCCTTTCTGGACTCCGATGCATTTGGGTCTGACAGATGTGTTGCCGGGGGATTCGTGAATCACCCCGGCTGTTTAAGTTTGACCAGCAACTGAGCCCAGCAACTGGAACGCGATCGATGAAGTGGATGATCCCAAATGCGGACCTGACAAGCAGGTCCCTCCGAAGAGTCCCTCCGAAGAGTCGGAGGGGCACGCTTGTCGTGCCCACTGAAACGTAAGAGAGAATCCAGCGGTGGAAAGCGGACGTGACAAACACATCCCTCCCGAAGCGGACGTGACAAACACGTCGCGCCGGACTGAAACTCGCTCCCGCCCCCAGCCTGATTAAGCTCCGCACCCCTGCGCTGCGAATCGCGAAACGGTGGCGATGGGCGACTACGGGCACGGCGTAGCGCTCTGGCGGGCCGCTCGCAGCTCGGCCAAAGTCTGCTGAATGTTGGCGAGCTCTTCCTCTTCGAGAGGTTCCAGCTTTTTCGCTCCGAGTGCCCTGGCCAGGGCCTCCAGCTCCTGAATGACCGGCTCGGCATCGCGGCCCATCGTGAGGAGTATTTCCGTGGCCTCCTCGCGGTAAATGCCTCCACGGATGTCAGAAATGAGGCTGTTCTTGAGGGGTTCGAAGGAGCCGCCGAGACGCCAGATCGCCCAACAGGCAGCCGATGCCGGATAAATCGGCCGACGAGCATGGGATTTTTCGATCGCCTCGCGCGCAGGCCCGGCCACATCAGGTCCCAACCGACCCAATGCCAGCACGGCCTGTTCGCGGACAGGTTGCACCACATCATCGACCGCTTCGGTCAATGCCTGAACGGCGTCGGGGCCGATTTTCGGGCCAATCTTGCCGAGAGCAGCAGCAGCGTTGCGTTTCACCGAAGCGGCCCCATTTTTCAGCCGATCAACGAGGTCCGGTACGGCGGGAAGGGCCGGTTCACCAATTGCCCCCAGCGCGCGACACGCCCAATACTGGGTGTGAAAATCCTCATGGTAGAGGGCCTTGCGAAGCACCGGGACAGCCGGGGCCGCCGCCGGACCGATTGCCATGAGAGCCCCCACGGCCTGCCGGCGATTGACCACATTATCTTCCTGGATCAGCTCAATCAACTTAGGAACAGCCGGTGCTGCGGCCGACCCCAGCTCCGAGTACGCCACGCAGAGCACGGCCTTTTTCTCCGGCGAGGCGTTCGTCCACTCCGCATCGAGAATCGGTAGCGCCTGTGCGCCGAATTTCCCAATTGCCTGAAAGGCAAGGATCCAGTTGGGCAGGTCGTCCACCTGCGCCCCATCTTTCTGCGCCAGTTCCAGCAGCTTGGGGACCGCGACGTCGGCATGTGCGGGTGCCAGCTTGCCGACGGCCACGATGGCCCTGGTTCTCACTGTGTCACGGGGATCACCAAGAGCTGTGAGAAGCACGGGTACCGCGTCTTGCCCCAGGGATTTCAGCGCCGCAACCGCCTGGAGTTTGCTGGCTTCGTCTCCCTCCGTGAGCATTCGTCGGCACTCCTCAAGGGAAGGCCGCGCCTGTCCAGCGGGTGCCGGTGAGGGCGATTCCTCGGCCCCGGCTACCGTGGTGGTATCGGCAAATCCCCACAAACTCAGCGCCAGGATGGCCGCCAACACTGATCGCCACGACCATAAACGGGTATCACATACATTTCTCATCAATGGATTGGGCCAAGGAGGAGAAATTCTAACACCATGCGCACCCAGACGAGCCGAAATTCTCATAACCAGCCTTTCATAAAGAGTTGAGCGAGCCTGTACTACCTCCACCTTTTTTCCGGCGGAGCAAATCCTCCGCACTCGGCCGGTGGGCTGTGCTCATTATTTCCCAGGACCCGCGTGATGCCAAGCGCCAAAAGGCAAATTTCGCAAATTACCTGCGATGGCCCTTTTACCCGCATACGGTTACAAGCCAGAAAGCCCACAACGGGAAAGATATGCAGATTTAGGGTGCAGGGCTCGCATCCCCAAGCGCCGCACTCAACCACTTCAGGTAATCCGCGCTTCCCAGTGAAATGGGCACCGCGATGATTTCTGGCACCTGATAAGGATGCATCTGGCGGATGCGTTGCTCAAGTTGAGCATAGCGAGATGCCGCGGTCTTTATCAAACACAGCCATTCATCGGCCGATTCCACTTTACCCTGCCATTGGTACACGCTGTGGATCGGACCGGCAATTTGGACACAGCCTGCCAGCGCCTCCTCCACGAGAGTCTGGGCCACTCGCGCGGCTGACTCACGATCGGGAAACGTTACAAAGACCTGGAGAAAAGAGCTTAGCTGCTCCGTCATGGACTAAGCACCCCCCATCGCAGAAAACGCTGTTGGTCCTTTTCCCCTCCTCCCGTAACTCGGCAAGGCGACTTGCGGCATCCCGCGAAAGAGAGAATCAACCAATACAGGTCACGATTGCGCTGTCTCTTAGGAAGGACTCTGGGTATCGCTCGGGGCGCCACCCTGCCCAGAGGGCTGCGCATGCGTTTTGTCCCGGGCCTGTCGCGCTACCTCCAAAGCCGACGGCTTGTACTCCACGTGCTGAGGGCCCTCTTTGGGGACCGAAGCCGGAGAAGCCGCCCCTTCGGGCGTTTTGGAAGCAGGCGGATCAACCACCCGCAAGTCATCCAGGTCAATATCGTACCAACCGCGATCGGCACCAGAATCGAACTGGACAAGCGCCCGCCCATTCCAGTTGATTGTGATAACCCGGCCGATTTTCCCTTTGAATCGAGCAAGTTCCGGGCGCGGGCTATTCACGGTGACGTACTGGTCCGTGTATTCCAGTCGCAAGTTCTGGATGCGGTCGTAGTCCATATCGGCCGCCATGTTCACCTCTCACTTCATGCAGGGATCGGTCACCTCGGAGCCGGCCAACGGACCCCACAATGGGGGTCTCCTCTACCGGACCGTCTTCGCTTACCTCAATTGGACTTCACCGGTGAACGGAAACGGGCGGCGTCTTCCGCGGCTTTCCACCGAAGGTAGGCGTCAAGGAATCCCTGAATTTCACCATCCATGACCGCCTGGAAGCTGGTTTCGGTATGACCCGTGCGGGCATCCTTGATCCGCTGTTCCGGATGCTGGAAGTAACTGCGGATTTGCGAACCGAACCCCACTTTGGGAGCCGCCTCGTATTTGGCCGCCATCTCGGCTTCACGCTTTTCTTCTTCCAGACGCGCCAGTTTTGCGCGAAGCATCTTCATCGCCATGGCGCGATTCTGGTGCTGACTCCGCTCACTCTGGCAGGCCACGACTATGCCTGTGGGGATGTGCGTAATCCGTACCGCGCTGGACGTTTTATTGACGTGTTGTCCGCCGGGACCGCTTGCCCGGAACACATCCTCCTCGATGTCCTCTTCCCGAATTTCGATTTCCGTATCGTTTTTCACTTCGGGTGTGACGTCCACCGCAGCGAAGCTCGTTTGTCGTTTGCCTTCCGCGTTGAAGGGGCTGATCCGCACAAGACGGTGAATGCCCGTCTCGCCTTTGAGATACCCATAGGCCATCGGTCCGCGGATCGCGATGGTGGCACTGTTGATACCGGCTACGTCGTTATCCACGCGATCCAGCAATTCCACTTCGTAGCCGTTGGCTTCCGCCCAGTTGATATACATCCGCAAGAGCATTTCTGCCCAATCATGGGCATCGGTTCCACCATCCCGGGCATTGATGCTCACGATGGCATTGCACGAGTCGTGAGGCCCATTGAGCAGGGACTTGACTTCCAGCTCATTTACCAGCTTTTCCAAACGCTGGAGCGCCTCAGGCAACTCCGCGGCGATTTCCGGAGATTCTTCGCCCAGTTCGATCATGGCGTCCACGTCCTCAAGCTCCTTGAGCGCCTGATCCATCGGCTTGAGGACCGCGCGGAGTTCCTTCAGCTCGGAAACCAGGGCCTGGGATTTCTCGGGATCCGCCCAGAAGGAGGGCTGGCTCATCGCCTGTTCGATCTCAGTCTCCCTAGCTTTGCGATGAGCGTAGTCAAAGGGAGTCCCGAAGCTGCAGCAAACGTTCCCGAATAGCCTCTGCACGATTGACAAGTTCTCGTTCCATCGGCGATCTCCGCAGATCTTCTCCAAAAACGGGATGGATGAAGATTGTTAATCAAATTCTTCGCTGCAAAGTTTGCGCCACCGAAAGGACCGCGATAACTGACTGCCGTCCTTTGAAATTGTAGGCACACCGGAGCAACACGAGAACCTTTTCTCTGACCCTGTCTCTTGCCGCGCCCCCCCACCTCTGACAATTGCAGAGCGATTGCCGTCCGGTCGCGCGAATTTGGCAAGCGGCCAGGTCGATTATTTCAAGTTTAACATGCCTGACAAGATTGGTACACTCGGCCTTTCGGAACCTCTACAATCATGGAGAACCAATGGTGAACCGAACTCGCGGGCTGCTCGTGGGAGCCCCAGTGGCCACTCAGATTGCCACAATCCAAGGGGATTCGATGATTGACATTAACGAGTACGATTATGAGCTGCCGAAACACCTGATTGCCCAGCGGCCTCTGCCGAACCGGGCCGACGCTCGGCTTATGGTCGTGGATCGGCGGTCGCAGACCATCGAGCACCGCCACGTGCGGGATCTGCCCGAGATCCTCCAGCCGGGCGACATCCTAGTCTTAAACAACACTCGGGTGGTTCCGGCACGGCTGGTGGGTTACCGGACCGAGACCCGCGGTCGCTGGGAAGGCCTATTCGTGGAGGCCGATCCCAGTGGCGTCTGGCAGGTGATTGGGAAAACCCGCGGTAAGCTCCGGCCGGGTGAGACCATCACGCTTGTCAATCGGGAAGGGCGGGACGATATCAAGCTCTTTGTTATCGGCAAGATTGCAGACGGGGGCTGGCTGGTCAGTCCCGATACCAGTGAGGACACCTGGCAGACCCTGGAACGCCTCGGTCGGGTGCCGCTTCCCCCCTACATTCGCGGGGGCCAGATGATGGAAGAAGACCGAACCCGCTACCAAACGGTCTACGCCCAGGTCCCCGGATCCGTAGCCGCTCCCACAGCCGGGCTCCATTTCACCCCGCAACTTTTGAACAGCCTTCGCACACAGGGGGTCAAGATCGTTTTCGTGACCCTCCATGTGGGGTTGGGAACCTTCGTCCCGATCAAAACCTCGCAAATCGAAGAACATAAAATGCACTCCGAATGGGGTGAGATCGCTCCGGAGGTGGCGGAGGAAATCAACGCTGCCCGTAAGGAAGGGGGCCGGGTGGTGGCTGTGGGCACGACGGTGACGCGACTTCTGGAAACGGCTGCCGCCAGTGGTGAACTGAAGCCATTTGCCGGGCGAACCGACCTCTACATCCGCCCGCCGTATCAGTTCAAAATTGTGGACGCCCTGATGACCAACTTTCATCTTCCTAAAACCACCCTGCTGGTTTTGGTACGGACCTTTGGAGGAGATGAGTTAATTAAGCGTGCCTATGACGAAGCAATTCGAGAGGAGTATCGGTTTTACAGCTACGGCGACGCCATGCTGATCCTGTAGAATTCTCGTTCAGCGAGAGAATAGGGTGCGGTTTTCGATAATCCATCGCTTTCATCAGGAAGAAAGTGAGGTTTCCCAGTATGCCGCGGGATCCGATGGATGAAGAAGTTCTCGTCATTCCCACTAGCTACTTTCACGAGTTAGGGTATTTCCAGGGCTTCACCAATCGCGTGGAACGTTATGTTCCCCGCATCTTTTCACCGGAAAAGACATCCTTCCGGGCCCGCCGGTTGGTGGAGCCGGATCCGTCCTTCAAGCAGATCATCCCGTATGCCATCCTTGCCTGGCGAAACGGTGCAGGATGGGAAGTTTTTCACTACACCCGGGGAAGCGGCCAGGGAGAAAGCCGCTTGCGGCGAAAGCGAAGCATAGGGATTGGGGGCCATATTGCTCGCGAGGATGCAGCGAATGGCACGGATGCATTTCACCATGCGTTGCTGCGAGAAATCAACGAAGAGGTGATCATCGGCTCGCCCTATATCCTGGAGTGCGTCGGACTCATCAACGACGACCAGACCGAGGTCGGAAGGGTGCATCTCGGCGTGGTCTATCGGCTGTCGCTGGAAGAACCGGTGGTAACTCCGCGTGAAGTCGATGTGGTGGGGCACGGATTTGCCCCTCCCCAGCAACTCGCGAACAATTGGACAGAGTTCGAAACGTGGTCCCAAATCGCGTTGGAGGGTGTTTTTGGAGTGGTCCCTCCCGGGCAAGCAGATCAGCGCACAGCGTGAGTCGCGCTTAATGGTGCAAACGCCCATCTATCTTGACAACCATGCCACGACCCGGTGCGATCCCCGGGTGCGGGATGTGATGCTGCCATATTTCTGTGAAGAATTTGGGAACGCCGCTTCCATCACCCATGTGTTTGGAGAAAGGGCTAAAGACGCGGTCGAGAAAGCAAGGGAAACAATTGCAGCAGCGGTGGATGCTGATCCCCGGGAAGTGATTTTCACAAGTGGGGCCACCGAAAGTAACAATCTCGCCATTTTAGGAGTCGGTCGCTGTCTTCCGCCTGGGTCTCACCTGGTCGCCTCCTCAATCGAGCACCCCTCTGTTCTGGAACCTTTGCAGAAGCTGAGCGAGGAAGGCCATACCGTCACCCTGGTCCGCCCGGTCCAAAACGGTGATCCTCAGGCGGGGCGGGTCTTGGCCGAATCTGTGGAAGAGGCTTTGAAGCCGAATACGCGGCTGGTTTCAATTATGGCGGCCAACAACGAGATAGGCTCAGTCCAGCCGATTCGAGAAATCGCCGCTCTCTGTCGAGAGCGCGGCATTATTTTCCATGTGGACGCCGTGCAGGCTCTTGGCAAAGTACCCCTCCGCGACGAACTTCGCGAGGTGGACCTGATCAGCCTTTCGGCCCATAAAGTTTATGGCCCCAAAGGCGTTGGGGCCCTCATCGTCCGGCGACGCCAGGCTGGGTTCAAAATTCAGCCCCTCATCTACGGTGGAGGACACGAACGAGGCCTGCGTAGCGGCACGCTCAACGTTCCCGGGATTGTCGGATTTGCCCATGCTGTGGCCCTTGCCCTGGCGGATCTGGAAAATGAAATGGTGCGATTGCAGCAACTCCGCAATCTGCTGTTCCATTTGCTCAAGGAACAACTGGGAGAGCGGGTGCAACTGAATGGGCCGGATCTATCCCGACCGGATTGGCGACTCCCGGGCAATCTCAACGTCCGCTTCCCCGGAATCGAGGGCGAGACGCTGCTCCTCCACGTTCCGGAGCTGGCTTTGAGCTCGGGATCGGCCTGCAGCTCGGCGGATCCCCGACCCAGCCATGTTTTGCTGGCTCTGGGGCTGAGTGAAACGGAGGCTCGGGCGAGTATCCGCGTGGGAATCGGGCGTTTCAACACGGAGGAAGAAATTCGGTACGCGGCCGACGTTTTGTGTAGCGCCGTCCGTCAGCTTGTCGATCTTCAATCGGCCCTCGAGGGTTGGTCGAGAGGTCCTGGAGAACGTTAAACAGATAACCCTGTCAACGCTCGGGCCGTTGTTCTCACCCCACCCGCATACCGAACCAAGGGCGGTCGTCGTTAATGGGCGAGCCACTTCCACAGGAGAAAGACCGTCACAACAAGGCCCAGCGGAATCAGAAGGAAAAAGATAAGTGGGGCCAGCAGACTTTGCCCGCTCGGCGTCGATCGGCCTTCGGGTTCCGCCGGAATGCCGATAGGGTCGTCGGTGCGGGCGGTGGTCTGGCTTACCCCGGTGGACTGGTTGTCCATGGCCACCTGAAGGAGCATGTTGGAAAAACTCGGTTTTGTATCGGGAAGCGGGATTGGCGGCGCAGTCAGCGGCTTCGCCACATAAAGTCGATGCCTGTTCCCTGATTTCGAGCGGATGAAGCACGTCTCGTCGATAGGACAGGGGGTGATAACCCAAGGAGCCAGTCGCCGCACGACCTCTGCCGCGGTCGGTATACGCTCCTTGGGATCCTTGGCCATCATTTCGGCCATCACATCGACAAAGGCTGCATCCAGTTCGGGGTTCAGTCGGCGGGGATCGAGCGGACGCAGCTCGCAGTGCGCCCGCACTTTATCGGCCGTGGTTCCGCCGGGAAACGGGACTTTGCCTGTAACCGCGTAATACAGGGTGCAACCGAGAGAGTAAATATCCCACGCCGGTGTTGGTTTATGCGGTTCGCGAATGTGGTCCGGGGAGAGATAGTCCACGGTACCCACGATCCGTCCATAGCGGGGATCGTTGACCGCCTCCTGGCCGAGCGGACCAGCAAGCCCGAGATCCAGCAATTTGGCGGTTCCATCGTTGGTGACCAGGATGTTGCCCGGTTTGACATCCCGGTGAATCAGCCCCTGCTCGTGAGCGTGCTGGAGGGCTGAAGCGACCTGAGAGATGATCGAGGCCGCGGCATGCATCCGCATGGGTCCGCGCTGGCGGATAAGTTTTCGCATATCGACGCCGGGGACGTATTCGGTCACGAGGTACACGACGCTCCCATCCATCCCGGCATCGTAAGCCCGTACCAGATTGGGGTGATCCAGTTTGGCCTGCGCCCGAATTTCCCGAAGAAAATTCTGCACTGCCTCGGGATTAGACTTGTGTCGGGGGAGGACCTTGACCGCCACAACCCGCCCGAGGATCATATGTTCCCCTTTAAAAACCTGCCCCATGCCCCCGCGACCGATGGAATCGATAATTCGGTAAGGACCGAGGGTGAACTTCGTGCGGCCCTCGAGGAGCTGTTTGGCCTGCCAGGCATTGATGTAACCGAGTTCGACGAGCGTTTGCGCGAGCCGCTCCTCCAACGGAACGTCGATGGAGAATCCCGCTTTGGCACGGAGCGTTTGCCAGGCCTCTTCAAGCTGTTCCCGTGTTACCAGGCCGCTGGCCAGGGCACAATGCTCGAAGCTTGTGCTGCCGGGAACAGTCATACGTCCAGTCCATCTCTTGGCAGTTGTCACCCGATGCGACGCTCAAAGTGGTCGAGACTCGCCAACTGGGCTAAGGACCTCCGTACAACCAGCGTTTCTTCGCGTTACGCCCGCCGAACGCGGCCAACAACGTCTTCCTCCAGTAAAACCTAGCACCACGTGGGCCGATCTAAAGTCCATGGATGCTGTGTGGAGGTGCCTGCTCACTTGAAAATTATAATGCTCTTCAGCAACGGTGTCGCCGATATGACATCGAAGTGACGGCGCATTTCAGCAGAAAGGCAAAGTTCCCTTGCAGGGCCCAGCATCCGTTCACGGCTGTTCCGCGCCCGAATTCAGCGAAGCTTCGCTAATTGGGGTCTCGTAGAGAAGCTTGTTAGTCGTCTGCTTTTGTAAAGAGGAACACGCCTGTCCCGGCCCCGCTTTCCGAACCTCCATGATCATGCCCGCCCGGCAGACACCACCGCCCTGCTTCGCGGAGTATCCGTAACTCAACTGACATGCGTGATGCCGTCAACCCGCCTATCTCGGGTGCGGCGCAAGGTCGTTTCTAGGAGTAGTTTGCCGGTAAAATAGGCAGAGGGTGATTTTGCCGTTTGTTCGGACTTTGAGGGACGAACATGGTATCGCCGAACCACGAGAATCAGCAATCGCTGGGTAACCCCCGGCAGACCGAGGGACCTCCACCGTCACGGACGCTGGCTGTGGCCAGGGTCATGGGGAAGGGCTTTCAGATCGTGGCGATGCTGTGCCTGCTGGGGCTCTTCACGCTGGTGGTCATCAAATACTCACCCTTCAGTCCCGAGAAGGTCCCGGTGGGTGAAAATCACCCAGCGGTCGGCCGCGCCCTGACGACGCTCGCCCTGACTCCGCTGACCGGCAGCAGCACGGCCATCACGTCTGCCGATCTTTCAGGACGGGTGACGCTGATTAATTTCTGGGGAACATGGTGCCCACCCTGTCGCCGGGAATTTCCTCACATGAAAGCCCTTTTCGAGGAGTTCAAGGATCATCCGGCGTTTCTTTTCCTTTCCGTGTCCTGCGCGGGAGATCGCCAGGAAAATCAAGAAAATATCGATGAACTCCGCCGGAGCACACTTGCCTTCTTGAATTCTTCGGATGCAGAATTTCCCACTTACGCTGATCCCACCTTCCAGACTCGGAGTGAGATCGACCGAATCGCAGGTTTTCAGGGGTATCCCACGACAATTCTCGTCGATGGGAGCAGAACAATCCGGGCGATGTGGGTCGGTTACTGGCCGGGAATTGAAAAAGAAATTGAGCGCATGATCAAAAAGCTGCTCGCCGAATCACAAAACTCTCAGCCCGACGTTTCAAACCGCTAGTGCTCCCCAAACCTGGGGGCGGGTCAATTTGCGTCGGACGTCGGCTTTCCCCAAGCGCCCGCCCGCAAGCGGCGGACGTTTCCTGAAGATGCAGGAAACGCAGTCGCCTTTTCGACTTTATCAGCCGCCGAGCTTTCCTGGGGACGGCTTACCCCCAATTAGGAAACGTAGGGATTGAAGGGAATCAGTGACTCGAAACTGCTCAGCGGGGCACGCTCCAAACATGCCCGAATTATCCGTCGGCCGAGGGGATCCAGCCCCGGCATCGACACCAATTCCTCCAGATGCTTATGGAAGAACCGATAAAGAATCTCCGCACCCTTGTCGTAGGTCTCCGGTCCTACTTCCGGCTGAGAGTCCACTTCCAGGAACCAACTGGGAATCTGAGTGCCTTCGATTTGCATGAAGGAGAGAGCATATCCTAGCAGGGGACACCGGGCCGGTTTAAGCTGTTCAGGCCGAAATCGGGCGCCACCACGTCGCGCCAGATATTCCCGCATGAGCCACTCCGGCATAAAGCCAACTTCCCAGCATCCGATATGCTGATTGGGCACGAGGACAAATCGCGTATCCGGCGTCTCCAGAATTTGCCTGAGCAGGAGGTTGGCCTGATCAACTTTACACCCCGTCGCAAAAGGCCAGTATGATCCCACACCTTCGCTCTGGAGCGAATCACTGTCCACGATACTGGGATTGGAATGTCCTCGGGGCGCCACCAATCGCCACAACCATGCCAACGCCGGCGGCAGGACGTGCATCATTCCCAAAATGCCGTAGGTGGGATTTTCTCGCGTGCAGGGCGGCGTGCGGACTCCAAAACTCCGCACATCCACGGACACCGGCTCATTAATCACATTCGGAACCAGCCGCCGTGGCAAAATCACACGCGGGTTCGGACACGGTTTTCCGGGAGCATCTTCGATGTGTTCCCAAATCAGACACGTCGCGCGGGGCACCGCATGAATATTGAGGAAAATGATGGGCTCCTTCGCCATCGTGCAAATTCGTTCAAGATAGGGATCCGTTCCATATTCCTTGATGTGGTCCACCCGCACGAACCACGCCGTTTCCGCATCGGAGACCACCAGTTTTCTACCCTTGGAGTTTTGAAAACCCGGGTGACACAGGGCCATGTCATCGGTAACAGGAAACAAAGTGCAGCCCTGAACCAGGGAGATGTAGCGTTTTTGACCTGTGATAATGTTTCTTCCCAAGAGAAGCCGGCCGTCGGGTTCCCGATGCGGATATTCGAGCATTTCACTCTTTCCACCACCGCTGGCCCCTTCATGCATGATGGTCATGATGTTGTCGTAAGGCGTCATGACCTGAACGGTGGAACCATGCAGCGTCACCCAACCCTGCTCCTCTCCCAGGGAAAGAAGCACACCGTAAACGCCCTTCTTGGCGCTGGGTCCCGGATAGAGATTGAGCGAAAAGACCTCATACACCGGAGGACCACGGTGGTGAATGACCACCTGTTTGCCGTCGCAAAGAGTGTGTCGGAACGGGGGTGCAACAAACACCACGGCCTCCGGAGAAAACTCTTCCGGAAGTTCAACTGCCGGGATCATCTCCTGAAGAAGCGCAAGGGCACCCGCAAAGAAACTGGCGTTGAGAGGCGCGACGAGAGCCGCCTGAAACCCCCACCGCCTTCCACCTGCGTAAAACGGCAGAATGATCAGTTCCTGTTCAGCCAGCCAGTCCAGAATCTCCTGCCGAACCTGCTCAAACGGAACTGAAAACCGCTCATGAAATCGGGGCTTGTCGGAGGGACGATCGTCGGCCACCACCATGCAGTCCGGGTCCCGCCGCCGCATGTAGGGCTCTGTGTAATTGACCGCAATGCCATTGCGGCACCGGACCACCGTAGCCTCCTTGAACGGTCCTTTGCCGGGAATGTCATAAACGACTTCAAAGTAATCCCTGTCCGGACCTCCGACAGCCAAATCGAAAAGCTCTTGCGGCTTTTCGGGAATAATCACCCGCCGCGCCGATTGGAGGACACGGAGCAGACTTTCTGGTCCAACGATCCGACTTCCTACCGCACTGTTCAAATCGACCGCCATGATGGTAAGCTCGTGTCTCGTATTGTCTCTGTCCGCGAACTGGCCTGATATCGCTTCACCAACACTCCCGTTATGGTCCACAGCTGGACACACGGCCAGCGCAGAAGGGCACCCACTGAATTACCTCTCAAAACGCCATTTTAACCAGACCGAAGTGCCGCCACACCAATGCGACAAAGGCCAACTGCCCCCTCTGCTGAGGCATTCGTTCCCTGGCACCACTCCTTATATCTTACCGCCCAAGCGACGCGCCGAAATGGCGGCGTCATCAGTAGTACATCGTAATTGGCAAGAAGTGTTAGCAAAGTGCCATATTAACGCAATCAGGACCTGCTGGGAACGCAGTTGCTCCGGATCCGCCCCTACTGCGCCCGACCGGCATAGACACCGAACTTTTCCTTAAGGTTCGCAGTGCCACCCCCAGGAATTCGGCCGTCGAGTGCTCGGCTTGCCAATCTTTTGCCCTACTGCACCCCGGCAGTCTCGCCCAGAAGCCGCGCGTAGGCTGCCTTGGCATGCTCAAGCAGGTCGTCGTACGAGTAGGCTTCGACGTCTTCGCCGATCAGTTCCACGTCGAAAAATCCGTCGTAGCCGTTGTCGCGGAGTGCCCGCACAAGTTCAACAATCGGCAGCGACCCCTCCCCAAGGAGGCAACGGTTAACCTCGCCATTGGGGGGCGATTTGGCATCGCCAAGTTGGACCAATGCGATATGCGGAATCAATTGCGGAATTCGCGACACGATGTCCGGAACAGCGCCCAAATGGTAGACATCGAAGATAAGCTTGACCTGGTTGGAGCCGATCGCATCGACGAGCTTGAAGTATTCGTCAAGATCGGTGATGAACGTGAAATCGCCAGCGCAACCGGGATGCATTGGTTCCACGCCCAAAAATACTCCCAGCTCCTGGGCGAGGGGAATCATTTCCTTGAGGGCCTCCCGAAACAACCGTCGGGCGTGGTTATGGGTGTGGAGCCCCCGAGCACCACTGTACACCAGAAGGCACCGGGTTTTCAGCTCCGCTGCCGTGCGGACGGCTTCCAGGGCATCTTCCACTGCTCCCCGGAATGTGCGCCCGTCTGTGCCGGTAAATCCCCCAGCCCAGAACAGATGTGACACCTGCATCCCCGTTTCGCTGAGCAGTTCCGCCCCTTTCTCTTCACCAAAGTCGGAGAGCTTTTGCCGCCACACACCGATGGCAGGAATCCCCGCCGCTTTGTACCGCAGGACATCTTCCTCGAAAGACCAGCGGAACGTCGTGGTTTCGGATACGGATAAACATGCCATCCGTGTTCGCCTCCCAGGTTTCAACCGTGATCAGGCAGAACGCTGTCGCGGATTTGCCAACGTCCAGTGTAACCAGTATGTCGCAAACCTCCAAACACGTAAAGATGCACACAACCGTGCAGGCGGATAGGTTTCCGTCTTCACGTGCTGGGGGACGCGGACGCCGGTCTGGAGAGACGATAGCGAGGATCGATGCGGTCAATCTCCTCCGTCATGACGTCGATCGTATAACGGATTTGTTCCTCCGTATGCCGTGATGTGAGGAAAAACCGTAACCGCGCGGCTGACTCCGGTACAGCGGGATAGACAATCGGCTGGACGTTGATGCCGCGCCGGAAAAGGGCCTGCGAGAGCTGCATGGAATGGAGCGAGTGACCGAGGATGATCGGCACCACTGGAGAATCCCGGCTGGCGCCTGTATCGAAGCCTCGTTCCCGAGCAAGGCCGAGGAAAAGTGCCGCCCGCTCCCGGAGGCGACGAACACGCTCCGGCTCTTTTTGAAGCAAACGGAGCGAAGCGAGAGCCGCCGCGGCGTTGGGCGGGGACAACCCCACGCTGAACACGAATCCCGGCGCCGTGTATTTGAGATACTCCACGAGGGCCTTCTTACCGGCGATGTAACCGCCGCAACTTCCAAACGATTTGCTGAGCGTCCCCATCCAGATGTCAACACCGTCGCGCGGAACGCCGAAGTACTCGCCGATACCGCGCCCGGTTTCTCCAATTGTCCCCATCGAATGGGCTTCATCCACCATAAGAAGCGCCTTATGCCGCTTTTTCACCTCGATGAAGTGCGGCAAATCCGGAATGTCGCCGTCCATGCTGTAGACACCCTCGATCACGATGAGCACCCGGCGGTATTCCCTCCGGAAGAGGCTTAACAGGCGGTCCGCCGTTCGCCAGTCATTGTGAGGGAAGGGTCGACGACGGGCACCGGAGAGAATGGCCCCCTGGAGAATGCTGTTATGAGATAGCTCATCGTGGAGAATAAGATCCCCCGGCTTGAACAGGTGGCCGATCACCGTTTCGTTGGTTGCATGACCGCCCACGAACACCACGGCGGCCTCTGTCCCCAGGAACCGGGCCAACTCTTCCTCCAACTCCCGATGAATCACCTTTTCGCCGGACACAAGTCGGCTCGCGGAGACGCTTGTCCCGTAGCGCTCCACGGCCTCCTGGACAGCGCGAATGACCACCGGATCCCCCGACATCCCGAGGTAGTTGTAGCTGGAAAAGTTGATCATCTCGCGGCCCCCAATGACCGTTCGGTCATTGGTGATGCCCTCGTGGACCGTAAAGAACGGATTTCCCAGACCACTTGCCTCCAGCACCCGCAACCGCTCTTGAAGGGCGACGTACTCAGGGAATTTCTCAATGTTGTAGAAGTCCTCGGGGATTTCCTGCCCGGCGGGAATGATGACGCGGCGTTCCTGCTCTACACCGCCAAGATATTTTTCCACCGCTTCCACAACCTGAGCGCAGGTTTCCAGCTCCGGCAGAATCTCGGCCGGGAAGCGGCCGCCGAAACGCTCTTCCAGCGAGGCGAGAATCTCCATACGTTCCAGAGAATCGAGCCCGATCTCGGTAATGGCCGTATCCAACGTCAGCCCTTCGGCACGATCTCGCGCCACCCGCCGTACTTCCGCCAGAACCGCCTCAATGATTTTTTCACGACTGGGGCGCGTCGATGGCGTTCCGCCCGATACCCCGCCCGATGGCGCACTCCGACTCCCATCGCCCGAGGAGGACGAACTGCTCCCGCCCCCTGCTGCCTGCCATGCCGGACCGAGATCGGCAGTTTGGGCCAGTCGCTGGACAAGATCGCCGTCCCCATTTCCACCGGAAAAGGCTGCTAAAGCAGGCTCCGGCTTCTCGACCGCTTGAACCGATTCCGAAGTCTTTGCAGCCGGGCTGAGCGCCGAGAGGGGCTCCTCCTCGACGGATGGCTCCCTGTGCCATGCCGCCACGACTTCCAGCGTTCCCTCCAGATAGGCCTGACGACAGGCGAACCGTTGAATCTTGTTGCTGGATGTGCGCGGAATACTGCCGGGCTTGATGAGGACAATCGCATCCACCGCCAGTTCATGTTCCAGTGCCACGGCCCGGCGGATTGCCTGAAAGATTGAATCAAACCCCTCTTTGACCCGGCGCTCCACTTCCTGCACGATGACCAACTGTTCTCGCCCGTCGCGCTCCACGGCGAAACACGCCCCAGCGTTCGGCCGAAGGCGATCGTCGGCCTCCTGGACTGTCCTCTCGATGTCCTGGGGATAGACGTTCACGCCATGGATGATGATCATGTCTTTGATCCGACCGGTTACAAAGAGTTCCCCCCGGTCTAAAAACCCCAGGTCGCCTGTCCGCATAAAGGGGCCTTCCCCATCGGCGAGATGCGCGCGGAACGTGTGTTGCGTGGCCTCCTCGTTCTCCCAGTAACCGACGGCCACGCTGGGGCCTTGGACCCAGATTTCGCCGATCTGACCTTCCGGAAGACGTTGGCAGGTCTCGGGATCCGCGATCACGATTTTGCCATCCGGGAGTTGCTGACCACATCCCACAAGGGCCCGGGCGTGCGGCGCCTTGGGATGACACTCCACGGCCCGCCCCCGGGCGATTTGCTCGCCGTCAAATAGCCGGATGATCGGTGGCTCTTTGACAAATCCGCCGGATACCATCAGCGTGGATTCGGCCAAACCGTAGCAGGGATAGAAGGCCTCCCGTCGAAAACCGCAGGGAGCAAAGTACTCGGAAAAGCGTTCGATTGTGTCCGCGCGGACAGGTTCCGCACCGTTGAACGCCACCTCCCAGGAGCTGAGGTCCAGTGTGTCCCGCTGCTGCGGAGTGATCGCCCGAACGCACAGATCATAAGCAAAGTTCGGCCCGCCGCTTGTGGTTCCGCGGTACTTGGTGATCGCTGCCAGCCACCGATAGGGCTTTTGAAGAAACGCCATCGGAGCCATCATGATATTGGGACGGCCGACAAACACGGGCTGAATGATGCCCCCAATCAGGCCCATGTCGTGGTAACTGGGCAACCAGTACACCCCCGTGCCACTCCGACGGTGCTCAAATGCCCAACAAATGAGCGCCGAGTTGTGAAGCAGGTTGGCATGGGTCAGCATGACACCCTTGGGTGTCCCGGTGGAGCCCGAGGTGTACTGGAGGAAGGCAAGGGTCTGACTGTCGATCTCCGGCTCTTCCCAGCGATCTTCCATGTGGGGTTCGATTTCCGTGGTGGTCAGCCAAGAAAGTTCTTTCAGATGGGGCGTTTCATCGATCAGGGTGTCCACACGATCTCTCACCGCCCGCGTGGTGAGGGCAACCCGAGCTCGCGCATTGTCGGATATGGCCTGGATCCGCTCCATGGATCGGTTTCTTCGCGGTGGATAAACCGGCACCGCGACAACGCCGGCATACAGGCAGCCAAAAAATGCAGCGATGAAATCCAGCCCCGGCGGGTACAGCAAGAGTGCACGTTCGCCCACCAAATCGTGCGTTTGCAACCAGGCCGCGATGGCCCGCGCCTGCCGATCGAGTTCCCGATACGTGATCGGTTGCTCTTCCGTTTCGCCATCCACCAGATAAATGAAAGCGATGTCGTCAGGCTGATATGTGGCGCGATGCCGCAACAGCTCGACCAGAGTGGTCGGTCCAAAAAAACGACCGGGCAGTTTCTCCGACTTATTCATGGCAGGATACAAATATCCGTTTTTGAAGAGGCCGATTCCACGGCAGCGGCCCTCGACCAAAATCAGTGCCGGACGGCAGGAGACGAATCCGTCAATTCGTCAAGCCACTGCGATCAATCTTGCGGCCTCCAGAATCGTTGTTTTCAAAAAAGCACTTCCGCCGGAAGCCTCACACCCCAACCTTGCTGAGGTTTCTTCATGTTGCACGAAGGGCGCTTTCGAGACTCGGGCCCCTGGGAACGATGGAGTCATGGAGTCCTTCACCTATTTCGACCCATCTTAGCCTATGTTACGCTTTTTCTCTGGAATCCGCAAAGGCGGTCGCATTGCCACCTTCAGTGGGGTGATAATCCCCGCGATAGGACAGTTCCCGTTGAATCTGAGCCAGCGGCGGCCTCAAACCGGTTCTTGCACGGCCACGCGAAAAGAGCGACCATTGAATGCAGGGCGGTACTTATGTTCTGGAGAATGGTTCGATGCTCGTGGTCACGTGTCCTTCCTGCCAAGCGCGTCTGAAGGTCAGTTCCCAGTTCACAGGTCGGGCGGGAAAATGCCCCCGCTGTGGGGAAATCGTCCCCATTCGCCAGAGCGAACAAACACCACCCAGCACGGCTCCGACCGGTGCTGCCGGGAGTTCCCCGCCACCGGCAGAAGATGAAGACTTGCCGCATATCGAGCATCCCGATCGTTTGGTCCGTCACTTCCACTATCTTGTGTGTGACCGACAGGGCCTGGTCGCCACGTGGGAATCCAACGGTCAGGGGTGGATGATTCGGTCGGGGACGACGTTCGTGCGGGCTGTCCGCAATGCAGACAAGTTACCGGCCCAGGGTGATTTCAAACTTGTCGAACTCCAGATCGTACCGCATCCGGACGGTTCGCACCGGCTGGAAGGCCTGCACGTCTATCAACTGGCGTCCCGCTACGCGCTAACAAGGATCGAACGCGGGGAAGACGCCATCCTTGGCGCCATCCGCGGACCGGGTTCCCTCAACCGCGATCAGAAAGCGGCCGTGTTTCGGTATATCCGGGAAAAATTCATGCGCCCCATGTGGGAAGACAACCAGGCGCTGATCGATTACCTGACCAACCAGGATTATCACTCCCCGGGCATTTCCCCACCCACCCATCCAGCCAGCCCGGCGTGAAATCCAAGGAGAGATCCCGCCTGGGAGCGATCACCGCTCTGGTGACTTTTCCGCCAGCGTGTTGGACGGCCGATCTCTTCGCGGTTTGAAGATGACGCCTGCCAGCGGCGGGAGCACAATTTTCATCGAAGCCGGAAACCCGTGCCACGGGATCGGTTCGGAGACCGCGCGGCCACAATTGCCAATGTTGCCGCCCCCGTATATTTCGGCATCACTGTTGAAAATCTCTTCAAACTCGCACACCTCAGGAACGCCAATACGATGCTCCCACCGGGGCACGGGTGTGAAGTTGAGCGCGATCACCAGGTAGTTGTTGGGGTCTTTGCCCCGCCGAATGTAGCTGAGTGTGCTTTCCTCCCAATTGTGGCAGTCGATCCACTGGAAGCCTTCCCAGCGGAAATCGACCTCGTGAAGGGCCTTTTCCCTTCGCAGAAGTTTATTCAGATCCGCCACACACCGCTGGAGTCCGCGATGCGTCGGCCAGTCGAGAAGCTCCCACTGCAACTGGGCGTCATAATTCCATTCGTGCCATTGCCCAAACTCGCTGCCCATGAAGAGCAATTTTTTGCCGGGGTGTGTCCACATGTAGGTGTACAGCAGTCGAAGATTCGCAAACTTCTGCCACCAATCGCCCGGCATTTGGGAAATGAGCGAGCCCTTTCCGTGAACGACCTCGTCGTGCGACAGCGGAAGGACGAAATTTTCGTGGAAGGCATAGATTAGGCTGAAGGTGAGCTCATTGTGGTGATACTTCCGGTAAATGGGGTCCTTGTGCATGTAGCGGCGGGTGTCGTTCATCCAACCCATGTTCCACTTCATGCTGAAGCCGAGACCGCCCTGGTACGTGGGATGCGAAACCCCTGGCCAGGCCGTCGATTCCTCGGCAATTGTCAGAACCCCCGGAAATTGCAGGTGCACCTGTTCATTGAGCAGTTTGAGGAAAGCGATGGCCTGGAGATTCTCCCGGCCGCCAAATTCATTGGGAAGCCACTCGCCCGGCCCCTTGCTGTAATCCAGGTACAGCATGGAGGCCACGGCATCCACGCGGATGCCATCCACGTGATATTTGTCGAACCAGAAGAGCGCATTAGCAATCAGGTAGTTACGGACCTCGTACCGGCCGTAATTGAAAATATGCGTTCCCCAGTCGCGATGCTCACCCAGGCGGGGATCTTCATGCTCATAGAGGGCGGTCCCATCGAACCGGCGGAGCCCATGGCCGTCTTTCGGAAAGTGGCCGGGCACCCAGTCGATAATGACACCGATGCCGTTCTGATGGCAGTAGTCGACAAAGTATTGAAAATCCTCGGGCGTCCCGTACCGAGAAGTGACCGCGTAGTAACCCACCACCTGGTATCCCCAACTTGCTGTGAGAGGGTGCTCAGCGATGGGCAAAAGCTCGATGTGGGTGTAGCCCATCTTTTTAACGTAGTCCACAAGCTCGTGGGCAAGCTCGCGATAATTCATCCAGCCAGTGGGGTTGTCCTTTGGCCGCCGCCAGCTTCCCAGGTGGACTTCGTAGATGGAAATGGGTTCTTCCAGCCAGTTCCGCTTCTTCCGCTGTTCCATCCATTCCTGGTCGTGCCACTGGTAACGATTGATGTTGAAAACGCGGGAGGCACTCCGCGGCGGCACCTCGGCCCAGAACCCGAACGGATCGGCCTTCTCAAAAACCTGGTCATGATAGCGGATCTGAAACTTGTACAGGTCGCCCTCTTTCAGACCGGGGATGAAGATTTCCCAAAATCCATTGGGGATGTGTTTCCGCATGGGATGGCAGCGGCCATCCCAGCGGTTGAAGTCTCCGATAACACTGACGCTTGTGGCGTTAGGTGCCCAAACGGCAAAGTTCACGCCCTCAACTCCGTTAACCGTACGGAGCTGCGCGCCCAGTTTGTTGTAGCATCGCCAGTGGCGTCCCTCGCCGAGTAAATAGAGGTCGTAATCCGTCAAAAGCGGAGGAAAAGTGTACGGGTCGTGCATGATCACCTGTTTGCCATCTTCCTCGGCCACCCGAAGCAAATACTGAGGTTGCTGGCCATTTAGTGGGCAGAGGGCCTCGTACAGGCCGGCAGGGTGAATCCGGCGCATCGGCCGGGGCACGCCCTCGTGCGCCAGATCGATGACCCAGGCCTGCTTGGAATGGGGGAGGAACGCGCGAATAGACAGGAGCTTTCGCCCGTCTTCCTCCACCACGTGGGGTCCCAGCACTTCGAATGGATTCTCGTGTTTTCCCTCCAGAAGCCGACCTAAATGCTCCAAAGGAATATGCGTCCGCACGGTCACCTCCTTGTCTCCCATGTCACCCATGACGCAGCTTATTTTACCCAAGTTTTTCGAATTTCTCACGCAATACGGTTTCAAAGAACCGGCTTTGTAATGGCATCGTCAGAAAAGCACGCCATTCATCCAGATTCTCTATATTGCCAACATTGTCACTAAAACCCAAACAATACACATGGGCACACTTTTCAGATCGATTTGACAGCCCCGGCTTGGCAAAGGCGTGAAAATTATTGAGGCGGGATTCGCCCCTTTTGCTGACCTTCTCAAAAAAATTTTACGGCCCAATTTTCTCCGGAAAGCCGCCCGACTCAAAAAATCGCGGCCACCCACCGAACACCGACGAGATTACCAACTCGCTTTCAGCGAGCTCGCCATACGGGCTCGCCAACTTGAGGGCCGGATCCATCCCACAAGCCACCTCAGTCTTTGACCAATCAGCGACGACTTCATCACAGGATGATGCTCTCCGGGACCTTCCCTTCGAGCAGACCTCGCGGCAGAGACAGTCACCCCGTCGGAGACGCAATCTCCCTCTCGCCAGTGGGGAGGATCAATACGCCACACTCGGCATTCGATTTCGTGGAACCTGGTGGCCCGGGCTATCCGCTGCCACAAATCCCGGTTTCGTACCGGAACCCGCTGGTCGTAGTAATCCCAGTGCCAACCTGACTGAGGCCACTCATGCAGTCCAAACAGGAGGCCCTCGCGAACTGCCGGACTGTGCGTCCAGATAATCACCTTAGCCGACTGGTTGAGGGATTCGAGAGCCCGGGCAATCGTGAGAAGCTCGAGTCGCTCGCCACAAACGCCGGGCTCCTCGTCCTCGGCTATAAACTCGTCGTGGCCCTCTTCCGAACGAAGGATGAACCGCCAACGGAAAGGATTCCCGTTGATGCCGGTTTGATACAGCAACGTAAAAGTGAGTCGCGGGACGGAAAGATCATCATCCCTGCCGGCCGCGACATCCTGCGCGCGATCCACGTGCAAAGCCATTGATGACACTCCGCCGATGTCCTGCTCAGGCAAACAGACCTGCAAAGTCTTCCTGACCGATCTTATTACCGGATATCGGCAAAAGCTATCTATCCTTTGCAGATTAACAGAAAAATTTTGCGGGACATCTGCGGAATGGAGACCGTGCCAATCGGTTGTGCGGCGCGTTACGCGCGTTTGGCCAGATTGTGCCACCAATCGCAGCCGTAGTTGCCCACCTTGTACTGCTCGATTTGACCGCTGGCCGCGGGCCCTGCCGCTTTCGCCAGGAGTTCCTGGACTTCCTCATCAGAAAGCGGGCGGAAATTCCTGGCCATCTCGATGTCTTGCCGCAGGTTCTCCCCCGATTGAATGCCACAAATGAGGCTGGAAATGGGCAGCGAAAGGGCAAACCGTCGGAGCAGGGGCGCTGGTATGCCCAGCTCCCGCGGCAATCGGCCGCCCTGCGAAGCAAGGGCCTTCATGCCGATGGCGCCAATCTTACGTTCCACACACACCGGCAATACTTGCTTTTGGAAACTTTCGTAATGCGCATCCAGGATGTTGATGGGCATTTGAACAGTGTCCCATTCGAAAGGTTTGGCGAGCATCGCCAGATGAAACCGCGGATTTTTGTGGCCGGTAAAACCGATATAACGAACCTTCCCCGCCTTGCGGGCCTCGAGGGCGCACTTGAGGGCCCCATTTTCGGCGAAGATGAGATCCGGATCGTCGTTCCATTGAATGCCGTGAAACTGCCACAAATCGATCCGATCCGTGCGAAGACGGCGGAGGCTGTCCTCGAGATTTTGCCGGGCGGTTTTGTAATCCCGTCCACACACTTTGGTCATGAGGAAAACCTTGTCGCGATATCCATTCTGCGCAAGGGCCTTTCCCATGCGTTCCTCGCTTCCACCGTTGTGATAGTCCCAGCAGTTATCGAAGAATGTCAGGCCATTGTCGATGGCTTCATGCATGATCGCGATGGCTTCCTTTTCATCACGAATGGCTCCGATGTCCCAGCCACCCAGCCCGATGATGCTCACACGTTCGCCGGTCTTGCCCAACGGACGCGTGGGTAGCCCGGCGGGACTGGACTCCTGAGCCAGTAGCATGCTGCGGCCAAGTGCCAAACCGGCAATAACTGTTTGCAGGAACTCGCGGCGTGTGGATTCGACGTTCATTGCGGCATCTCCTCGCAAGGGGGTAACGGGACGATACTCACACCAACAGGAGGCGCACAATTTTAGCGCCGCGAAATTGTTGGAAAAGCCCGGCAAGATCTGACTCGTCCCCAGTTTTGGTATGGAGCTGTGAGAGGCCAAAGGCTGAATGTGTCGGTCGTGGGGGCTGTTCATGAATTCCCCCTACTGGAATTCAGTCCATTTGGCGGCGCGGGATGCTTTGTGGATCTTTTCGGAGGGACACGCTTGTCGTGCCCGGTGATAGAGGAATGGATGATCGAACGTCGAACCGCGGACCTGACAACCAGGTCCCTCCGGGAGAGATCCCTCCGGGCTGAATCTCACCCGTCTAACCAGCTTGCCGAAGCTCACACGCCTTTGCCGGACCGAAGACAAAGCGAGAATGGATCAGCGGCAAACCGGGTGCGAGCTCCGCAAAGATGCCCTCAAGGCGAATTGCACGCTGGGACGAAAAAACTAGGGCGCGCCACTGGTAATCCATTATTGCTATTCTGTTTTTGCGAATTGTGGTTGGTTGAGACATCCAACAGCAGATATTCTGGGGTGTCTCAGCCTCGATCGCGGGCAAGTGCGGCCGCCAGATTATCTCCCAGGGCCAGAGTGCGAACATGCCCGTTGATCTCCAGATTTACCTCGCGAACTCCGATTTTGAGAACGCGCCCGCGGACTTCGCCGACCTCGAACGTATCGTTTTCACCCAATCGGAGTGTTTTGTTTTCCGTCCGTATGTAAAGCCACACTTCCCGCTTGCCATTGACCTCAACGATGCCGTTCACGTAAGCAAACTGGCTAGGATCAAGAACCGGCTCCGGCGGTGGCGTAGGCGGTCGCACCGGCCGCGTTGGTCGCGGTGGCGAAGGCGGAGGCGGGGGTGGAGGCGGAGTGTACGCCACAAACACGTTCCGATCCACGATAGTCTTGACATACTCCTTTAAATCCGGCAGCTTTCGCTCCACGAGGGGCCCGCTCGGCAAACTATCTTTCGCCACTGCATCATCAAGGGCGATCGCCTCGATACTGATCAACAGGTCAATGCGTTTTCCTTCTTTCACCGGCGTGATCGATAGTCGCTGAATGGCATGCAGATAGTCCCGCGAATAGAAGGCGTAAAGAAATCGCGTGAGTGATTCGAGGGTGCCCTGTCCGCGGACAGTAAATGGCATGCGGTAGAACAGATTCTTTTCCCGCCGTACTTCCCCGCTGTCCACCTGGATGGCTTCCAACCGGGCATTTTGGGCACATTCAAGAAGCCAATTTTGATAAAGGCGACGTGCGACGGCGGGATCGGCCGGCAGGGAGCGTGCCGCCCATTCTTTGAGCTGCTCTTTGGCCTTTTGGATATCCTGAAGTTGTCTCTCTTTAGCCCAAATCGAATTGATGAGCGTTGCCCGAGCCGTTTGCCGGATGCGGAACGGAGTTGAAACGATTGCCCAAATCGTCCGCCCCGCGACAAACGCGATCAGGACGGCTGCCACAAGTGCCAGTATGCGTTCCCTTTGCCCGAGTTTCATGGCGTCACCTCACGGTTTGTCTCGGGGCCGCGGAACGGGGAGCCGCGGTGGGAGTCAGGCCCGGCGTGCGGGCAGCCGGCGCGCGGCCGGAGCGGGCCGGCGCCGGAGGAGTGGACCGAATCACGACGGACGTTCCAAAGCGAAGCGTGTACGGTTTTTGAGAATCGTCTTCCGCTTTTCCTTTGGAAACGACCCGGTGGGTTTCATCCTCAAGAGCCTGCTCCATTTTCTGGACGCTTTCACTCGTGGCGGCGAAGCCTTCCAGCGAAATTTCGCCCGCCTTCGATCCAGCAGCCAGCGACACCTTGGTGAGCATCACCTCTTTTGCAGAAGGGATTTTCTCGTTTAAACGCTTCAGTTCTTCCAGCCAGTCCACCCGGGAACCGAGCCACCCGCGAACAGCCTGGGCGAGCTGCGCCACTTCGGCTCCTGCCTTCAATTCGCGATCCAGTTCCGATTGCCGCGTGCGGAGCTGCGCTATTTCCTGATCGAGCTGCGCCAATTGCCACCACCCGTAACCGACCCCGAGTGCCACGAGAACGGCTGCACCGACACCGGCCACCAAAAGCTGCCGCTTCTTAGACGGCGGCTCGGGACGGCGGTGCGGATGGAGGAAATCGAGCGGTGGCGTGATTTTTTCCTTCTCGTCCGCAAGAACTCCCAGCAGTGCTGTGTACTCTCCGGGATGGTCGGGAAGCGATTCCGCCAGCTGGGGACTGAGCACGAAGGGCTGGAAAGGATTGAAACAACTGGCAGAGAGGTCCAGTCGCTCGTGGAGCAACCCAACAAGATGCTCGTGGGCCGGCGTATTCCCGCAGAGAACAAGGTGATTCGCCCGGCCACCACCCAATTGATTCTGGGCCGCCATCATTGTCCGGCGAATTTCGCCCACCAGCGTCTCGGCCGAGGATGGATCACGAAGCGGATCACCGACCAGACGGGCGGTCCGCATGAACACCAACCGCCCCTCCACGATCACCGAAAGATCCACCTCATCTCCGACCAGGTCAATAACCAGCCGGATTTCTCCTTCCGAAAGAGGCAGACAACGGCGAGCCAACGAGGCCGAGGCGCACGGGCGCAGAAGCAGGCGTTCCGGGCGGAGTTGGGCAACCCGGCATGTGTCCTGGATTTGACTTAAAAGCTGGGGAGAAAGCGCTGCCACCAGTACATTTCTCGGCTGAGTAGGATCTCCGTCCAGCGGCAGATAATCGATGCTCCAGTCTTCAGTAACGTGCGTGAACTCCCGCAGCGCTTGAAGTTTGACAACCTCCGGCAGATCGTCGTCGGACACCGGCGGCACCGAGAGTTGACGGAGTTCCACCAGCGAACGGCTGATGGTCACGAACGTGGTCGGACGCCGGATATTGCGGGCGGCTAATGCAGCGGCCAGGCAACGTCCGATATCCTCCGCGCTCGGCCGGAACGGCTCTTCACCCGCCGGCGCTCCACCCAACGCATCGCGTAGATTGACATCGAACAGATGCTCCAGGATGAGACGATCCGACCGAGACGTGGCAACTGCCACCCTCAATTCCCGATCGTTCCATTCGTAGGCCAACCAGCGTGCCATCGGCTGTTACCTCAAGGGGACACGACCGTCCCTGCACGACCAAGACCAGCCATCTGCCCGGAAGATCCCAGGACGTCTAAAGGAAATCCGCGTCCAAGATGGCTCATATCTCTCCAGAATAATAGCCGGGCCGGGCGAACGGTAGCGTCAACAATCGCCTCCACCCGACAACTCGGTCCCCCACCGGCGAAATATCCAACCACCTGCGCCCGGTAAACATTACCCCCGCACGTGATGAACGGCATGAGGGCTTTCATTTCGTCAAGCGTCACCAGGCCGTCCGCAAGAATCCAGGTCTCATAACGGTAATTCTCGTCGTCGATGAGAGTGGGGTCTTTGGGTCGGGCTTGAATGATCATCTCGGCCACACTGGGATCCAGCGTGGGAATTCCGTACAGGATGGACCGTGGCGCAAGGTTAATGTTGATGCGCCCCGGGATCACTTTGCTCGAGGTGGCCGTGAGATTCGCCATGATCAGCGGTAAGATGGTTCGCAGCAGTGCCGGGTCATTGGGAAACACGGGGTCAATCACCCGCGGCTCATTCTCACCTGCGAATTGCATCCGGACTTTTGCACCAATGAGATCGAGCACGGTACTGAATTTGACGCGGGAAGGCCGCGAGAAGTCAATCTGGGCGTCCGCGGGCATCGGTTCGGACTGCTCCGTCCCCTCATAGGGCCCATTCTGGCGGTAGCCCACAATAAACGTCGCCACGTCGTGGCCAAATTCTTCTTCCAGTTGATTATAGAGAGCCTCGAGGTCGTCCTGATTGATGTTGATCTTGGCTCGGCCATCGGGACGAACGTTCAGTTCCATGCTGTACAGGGTGAGATACGCGGACCAGCCGCGATAAGCGACGGGATCGTCAGCGCTCAGCCCGGCAAAGGCTTCGGGAATGGTTTCATCCGCATCGATGATGCCGTTACGATTGCGGTCTGCCCCGAAGAGCAGTTCGGGCGTCACCCCCCGCACAAGGAGCAACTCCTCGATGGTTTCCAGCGGGCCATTTTTCGTCGCGTAGGCGGGGGACAGCCCTGAATAGTATTCGATTTCAGCCCCAAACTCCCGCGGTTCGTCGTCGGCATCCAGCCAGTCCATGATCGCATCGGCGATGTCTTCCGTCATGCCGGGCAACCCCATGAGAAGTTGCCGTCCTCCGTTCTCCGCGTATTGGTCGGCCAGGAGCAGACTGTTGACGTTGAGCTTGGCCGACTCGTTTTCCAGGCCATATCGGATGGTCGTGCCCATAGTGTCTTCCCAATCGGGTGCAATGACGGAGAAAAGCCCGGTATCAAGCGGATCGGCGGTTTGGTGCACAACCATTCCGGAGAACCACGCCGGATTGTTAAACCAACCGCCGTTGTCGTTTTGCCATTCCTCATCCATTGAGACAAAGAGGCGAACCGCTTCCACCCCGGAAGCGGCAAGGGCACGCGCTTGAGCCATCCGATTGGAGATATGTGCGCCTTCGCGCTCCGCCAGCATGAGATCTCCCAAAGTTAAGGCCGCCAACGAAAGAAGCGCGACCGTCACGAGCACCACAAGAAGCACCATCCCACGCCGCCGGCGCGAAGTACCGGCGTGCCTCACGCGCTGAGAACGGCGCTGGCCCTGTCGTTGATGTCCTCCCAGTTGATTCACAGTCATACCGCTGACAACATAGCAGTCACACAAAACACGTGCTCAAGTATTAGGGCCGGCCCAAACAGCCCCATCATCGGGGCGGTCCTCCCGGTGGAAAGCCTCCGGGCGGGGGACCTCCTGGTCCTCCCGGTGGGCCAGAAGGCGGACCGCCAAAGCCAGACGGAGGTGGCCCAAACCCACCCGGTGAGCCCCCTCCGGATGGCCCGGCGCCTGGTGGCGTGCCGCCCCGACCGCCCTCGCCAGCGCGCGACCCACCTTCATCTCGGCCTGAGTCACCACCGCGGCCTGAGTCACCGTCGCGGCTTGAGTCACCGCCGCGGCCTGAGCCTCCCGACCGACCACCTCCCGGTGCCGCAGCACCGCCACCTCCTGACGGTGTCTGCTCCTCAGGTGCTTCCTCCATTCCTTCTTCCTCGGGCGTCATTTGCTCGCCGGAACTCGATTCGCCGGTGCTTTCGGCCCCCGCTGTGGCACCGAGAGTTCCGGTTTCGTGCGCCGCCGGTAAGTACACCACCGTGCGATACACATGATAGGCACTTGTATCCAGCAAAAGTCCGGAACTGGTACTCGCCATTCCGCTCACGTCCTGGGAAGACAGTTCCGTGAGTGCACCGGAGGCACCGGCGAACGTCTCTTCAAGGCCGGTTGATTTCGGCCGCAGATACAGGCGAATTTCCACCGCTTTGGGAAGACATCCCTGCGAACCCGAATCCCACGAGTCGGTCCATCCCGAGCCGTCAAAGTAAGCAAATTGAATCGCTGCCACTTCGGGAGCGATGGGCTGCAGCTGCTGGTCAATCGTGTCGAGCTCACCGCTTTGTGATGCCCAGACCGTAACCGCCCGGTCTAGTTCCCGCCGTACCAGACCGCCTTGTTCCTCAAATCCGGTTACGCCCGGCATTGTGGTGAACGAATAGTTGATCGTTTCCTCCGGTGAAACGACGAAGTAGGCCACCGTTTTCACATCGCTGACACGGTCGATGAAACGGCCTTCCGAGGACAACGTTATTTCCGAGGAGAGTTGATCCGGCCGCGGTAGTCGGCTGACATCCACCTCGATCCAGTCCGGCCCCCCATACAACCCCGGGACCGACCGGGGAAGCGTGGTCATGGTCCAATCTCCCCCCAGTTCACTCATGTTGCTTTCCCCGGTTGATTCCCCCAGCAATTCGCTGTCCAACCCTGAACTGCCGGCCAGCGACGCCAAATCACTTTGCGCCGCCTGGGTCACCAGACCGGGGATGAGCTTCTCAAAATTGACCGGATCATATGGCACCGCCCCACGGATGTCCTGGGCAATGCGTTCCAGTAGCGTACGGGCGAGTTGGGCTTCCTCCACCTGGGCCCGGGCCTTTTGAACTACCCGATAATGGAAGTCCACCGCAGCGCCCAGTGCAGCGAGAAGAATCGCGACCAACCCCAGGGCCACAATCACTTCCAGCAGCGTGAAGCCGCGGTTTCCCTGCACCCGGCCGGGACAATCCCGGTCGGGCCTGCCTTGTCTCACTCGAAGGATGCCACTTGGTTTAACCATAACTTTGCGAGACTTTCAACGTGCCAATACACGCCGCCGCAATCACTCGTTCAATGTTTCCGAGGACGCGGCGCCGCTCTCGCCGGAGCTGGTTGACGTCGCTGCCGCACTTTCCTCTTCGCCAGGTTGAGTAAACTCCATGGTCGGATCGAGCATCCATTGAGTCAGGCTGTACTGAACCGGATGGGCCACCACGCTCGGGTCCTGGGCCACGATGACCTGCACGCCAAGCAATCCATCCAACTCCAGGGGAGCAATGTCCACAGTGTACAGCCATCCCGGTTCGACCGTATCGTCGATGTCTTCCACGGGAGCATCGGCCACGGTTTCCAGCGGCAGGGCTCCGGCGTTAAGTTGCGCCAGAATCGCCTCCGCGATCAGCTGCGCCCGTGTGAGATCCCGCACACGAGCAGCGTTTCGATAGGCGTTGTAAACCAGTTGCCCGATCGCTGCCAGCGACGTCAAGAGAATGGCCAGGGCGAGGATTACTTCCAGGAGCGTGAAGCCCCAAGGGCCCCGCCTGCGGTAAGGCTTTCGGGCAATCGTTTTCACTGTGGCGCTCATGGCGAAGAGCCCTGTTGCCCGACCAATGTGGTGGTCCCTTCATGCTCTCCGTTGTAAGGATCTCCGACCAGCACGGAGCCGGTCAGTCCCCGCAGGGAGATGTCAATTCGCCGTCCGTACTCGTTTTGCAGCGTCAGAAGGGCCGAACTGGTCGATCCATCGGGAAAGAAAAAGATGGTTGTGCCAGATGAACTGCCACCTAAGGGTGCCGCTATACCCATCACCGATGCAGCAATTCCCAAACCGGTGACGCTTTCGGAAAAGGTTGCGCTCAGATCGGAGTCCATCACCTGGAGGTCGGCAAATGTGATCTTTTCCGGCAACTCTTTGCGACCAGCGATCACCGTCCCCAGCCCCGTGTCAGTACCCTGGGAACCCGGCAAGGGCAGAGCACCAGTGCTTCCACTATCAAGAGGCGGCAGCGACTGATCCACTTCCGTCACGCCACCCGATTGGATTCCCGCCTCACTCCACGGCTGGACTGCGTATCCGCTCCCTCCCAGTTCGCAGACGAAGCAGTAGATTTGACCACTGGCCATGGCTCGAGCGCGGGCTCGGGCCCATTCCGCCCGAATTTGATCGGCAGCCAACTGAAGTCGTCGGCCCGCCATTGGCTTCTGAATGGCCGTCAGGACCAATCCACCGATGATCACGACAAGTCCCAGAACGATGATGATCTCGACAAGCGTGAAACCCCGCCGTACTGGTCGCTCCCAACACGACTTCAGTTTGCGCCCTCGCCGTTGACTCTTTTTTCCTGCCAGAAGCGCACGGGCAAGTTTATCGACCAGTGAAACGGGGTCGCAAAGCACCATGACGGCGGTCTCATTGTGATAAAGGACCAAGCCATTTCTGAAAATCCAGTATTACTGGCCCCAATTTGTGATATCGTCCTCTGTTCCGTCCACGCCGTCGGGGCCCATCGACCAGATATCTGGCCGCCCTGTTGTGTTTCTCTGCGGCGGATACATGTACAAATACTCATGCTGCCAGGGATCCAGAGGCACGGCCTGCGCGTTGAGGTAGGGGCCATTCCATTTGGTAGGGTCGGGGAGATCCGCGGGTGGGGCGATCAAGGCATCCAAAGAGGGCGGATAGTCGTTGAGATCGAGATAGTACGCGTCACACGCCTGTTCAAACGCCTTGATCTGCGTCCGCGCGGCATTTTCGTATGCCCGACGCTGCATCGGAATGAGGTTCGTTACAGCCAGCGAGGCGATCACCAGGAGGATCGTCAACACGATGAGCACCTCGATGAGGGTCAAACCTCTCCGACGTTCCCGATTCATCCCTTTCCAAATGGTCCTTGGCTTCATCACAACGTTATCCTTTTCCCTTTGGTCTTCTTCTCTTCTCCGGCGGGAACACTCGTAGCGTCCCACCGATCCCTTTAAATCATCCCTCCAAAGATACTAACGCTCGCCAAGCGAAAACGCTTCGCCCCATTACCGAAGGGGATAATCCCCCAAAATTGGAGGCTGCTTCGTCTAGGTCGTCGTTTTGCCCCGACTGACGCCGATTTTGCCCGCTAAATCGCCTGACTCATCTTGAAGATGGGCAGGAGCAGCGCCACGACCACCACCAAAACGCCGGACGCCACCAGGAGCAACAGGATGGGCTCGAGTAACCGTACCCCCACGTCGAGCTGACGCCACGTTCTTCGCTCCAGGGCCTCCGCAATCTGAATGAGGACGGTTTCCAGGGTGTTGGCCTCTTCCGCCACCGAGATCATCTCGATAACCATAGGGGGAAAGAGCCGACAACTGGCCAGAGGCACAGCCAATCGCTGGCCCTGAGAGATACTCTTGGCGGCTTTCTGGATTGCCTCGGCCAAAAGGACATTTCCCGTCGCCTCGCTGGCAATCTCCAGGGCTCGCAGAATCTGAACGCCATTTCGCAGCAGGGTTCCAAGCACGCGACAAAAGCGGGCGACCGCGAAGTTGAGAACAATCGTTCCCAGAACAGGCACTTTAATGATGTACTGGTCCCATAAGCGGCGGCCCGATTCACTTCGCAGCCAGGCGCGAAGTCCCATAATCACCACAATTAGTCCGCCCGCCACCCAAAGCCCCCATGATTGGATGAAAGCACTAAACGAGAGCAGTCCTTCGGTTAACGCGGGCAACTCATTGCGGTTGCGGAGATTTTCGAAAAGTCCCTCGAACTTCGGTACAAGAAAAACCAGGAGTGCACTCACCACGATCGTGCCGATGACAATCAGCATGACGGGATAGGCCATCGCCCCTTTGACACGCTTCCGCAAGTCTTCGGTGGCTTCGGTAAATTCCGAGACGCGGTAAAGGGCCTCTTCCAGAAAACCACCTTCGGACCCCGCCCGCACCATGCTCACCGCCATCTCGCTAAAGATGTGCGGAAAGCGGGCCATGGCGTCGCCCAGTCCGGCCCCGTCTTCCACCCGCCGGGCCACTTCACCAAGAACCTCTTTGAGAACGGGATGAATCGACTGCGCCCGCACGATTTGCAGCGCCTTTAACAGCGGAACACCACTGCGAAGAAGATCGGCGAGCTGACCGTACACGACGGCCATCGTTTGGGCGGGCACCCGACTTCGTTGAAAAAGACGCCGGGGCGGAGCTTCCGCGCGGATCTCGACGGGATAAAGCTCCCGGCTGGCGATCGTGGCGAGCGCTTCCCGCTGGGTCGCTGCCTCAATCGACCCGGTCACTTTTTTGCCGCTGCTATCAACCGCGACGTAACTGAATTCCGGCATCTTGTCCCCGCACGAGAGGGCCTGACGAGCCTCACCCGTAACGTCGATGATTTACCGACAGTTTATTCCACTCAACTCGTTTAACATCCGCTGACGTCCAACAGCCCAGACGCTCCGTTTTGCGTAACGATCGGGATCTGCCATCCGTCCCATTACGCTGCACGGAAGACGAAACGGCTCAATGCTCATCCGGACGGGTGACGCGGTCGATTTCCTCTATTGTAGTCCGGCCGCTCAAAACTTTCCGCCAAGCGTCCTGACGGAGCGTGATCATGCCTTCTTCGATGGCGGCCTGACGGATCGCCCAACTGCTCGCCCGATCGTGCGCCAGCTCACGAATCCGCTCGCTGCTGACCAGGAGCTCAAAAATACCGATTCGGCCTTTGTACCCCACGTGCCGGCACGCCCGACAACCTACCGCCCTGTACAGCAAGACGCCTTCCTCGAGAATCTCCTTGGGGAAATCACGCGGCAGTTCCTCGGGTTTTGGCCGATATGGTTCCTTGCATTCCGGACACAGGGTGCGGACCAATCGCTGGGCCATCACCGCCTCGACGGTACTCGACACCAGAAAAGGCTCCACCCCCATATCGGTCAAACGGGTAAAGGCCCCCGCGGCATCATTGGTGTGCAGAGTGCTGAACACAAGGTGACCGGTGAGGGATGCCTGGATGGCGTTCTCGGCAGTCTCCAGATCGCGGATCTCACCCACCAGAATCACATCCGGGTCATGCCGCAGGATGCTCCGCAAGGAGTTAGCGAAAGTCAGCCCGATTTTGGGGTGCACCTGAATCTGATTGATTCCTTCCAACTGATATTCGACGGGGTCTTCAGTGGTGATGATCTTGATCGACTCGTCGCGAATCTCCAGCAGAGCGCTGTAGAGCGTGGTCGTCTTACCAGAACCCGTCGGACCGGTCACCAGGATGATGCCGTGGGGCAGGTTGATCAATTCGTGGAATTTCTGGTAAACATCCTCTTCCATGCCTAGCTTGCGGAGGTTGAACTCCATCGCCCCTTTATCGAGCAGACGGAGCACAACCCCCTCGCCGTGGATCATGGGGATGACCGAGACACGCACGTCCACCTCGCGACCTGCCACCCGCAATTGGATTCGGCCGTCCTGCGGGAGACGACGCTCCGCAATATTGAGACGGGCCATGATCTTGAGGCGGCTGATGATGGCAGCCTGGAAACGGTTGATCTCCGGGGGAACCGGCTGCGGATGGAGAACGCCGTCGATGCGGTAACGGATTTTCAGTCCCGAGGGCTGCGACTCGATGTGGACGTCGCTCGCCCGCAGTTCAATCGCCTCCAGCAGAATCTCGTTGACCAGGCGAACGACCGACGGTTCCTGGGCGAGCTGAGACAGCTCCGATCCATCTGTCTCAATTTCTTCCAGCAATTCGATCTGATTTTCTTCTTCCTGCTGACTCTGGGCGATCAGTTCGTCGATTGTCTCTCCGCCGACCCCGAGATAGGTCTTAATAAGCTTGGCGATTTCCGCCCGCGAGGCAAGGACGGGGACGACGGTTTTCCCCGTTGCGGTTGCTAGTTCGTCGAGGGGGTAAAGATTAAATGGGTCGCTCGTGGCAACCACCAGGGTGCCGTTTTCCTCCTTAATTGGGAACAGCGATTCCCGATAGATGAATTTCACCGGGAAATTTCGCAGAATGCTGGGATCGATTTTGACTTCCGAAAGATCGACGTACTCAATGCCGAGCTCTTCCCCCAGCGCGCGGAGCGCTTCCTCTTCCGTGAGCAACCCCAGCCCAACGGCCGCCTGATCGAGACGCCGTCCTTCGCCCTGATTGCGCCGGGCAAGCTGCAACTGCTGGGGGGTCAAAAGTCCTTTTCGCACGAGAATTTCACCGGCTTCCATCGAAACGTCACTCTTCGTCAAACGGCTTAGCCCCTGGGTGTCCGATTGCTCGGACCGCTGCGGAGAAAACGCGGACAACTCGTCGCCCTGACGAACCTCCATTCCCCGGATCTGCTGTCCGATCTCTCACCGTCTATTGCGGCGGTCGCTAAAAATGGCGACCGCCACCCGTTTGTTCCTCAGCAGCACGCCAACCAGGCAGGTCTAACCAAACGCGCTTCAGGTGGGACTGGCACGGAGGGGAATGTGAGCGAGCCCATTCGGTCACTGAGCCCGCTCATTTAACCATTGCTACCGAGCGAGCTCGCGCACTCGCCCCCACCACCACCCCATGCAATTTTACAGCCAGTCAAACCGCGAGGTTCCATAAATCCGAACTGAAACCTACTCCGATCACCGAGCGCCAAAGAATTGGGGCCCGTCCATTATTGCATTAGCATGATCACAATACTGATCATATCACTGATTATGGATCGGGCCCCGTGGCTCACTCAACTCCAGGGAAACTTATCGACGAGCCGATCAGGCTCCCCGGTTGCCGCCACCGCGACGGGCGCCCGGGCCACCCGGACCACCGGGGCCACCAGCCGGTGCCGGGAACAGTTCACTGAAGTCGATATCGATCTTCTCACCGATCATATCGTTCCACTTCTTCTTCTGTTCCTCGGTCAGCTGGCCCAGCACGGCTTCCTCCACCTTCTGCCGCATTTCACGGAATCGCTCGCGCATTTGGGCGGGATCGGGACGCTCGCCCTGTTGTGGCCGCTGGCCACGGAGTTCCTCACGAACTTTGTCCCGAGCCTCGCGAATCTTTGTGAGTTGCTCCTCGCTGATCCCCAACTCCTTCCGAACATCTTCCCGTTCCACGGCCAGGGCAATTCCACCCAACTGGAGCTGAATCTGGTTCAGCCGTTTCTGCTGATGGGGCAAAAGAACATTCTGGATGGCCTTGTTGGTCTCTTCCTGGAGCTGACGGAACCGCTGCGGGTCGCGCTGGCCACTTTGGAAGGCCTCCCGCATTTTCTCCCGTGCCTGCTCGCTGATCTTTTGCAACTGCGCCTTTTGGTCGTCTGTTAACTCCAGTTCCTTTTGGATTTTTTCAGACCGCAGGAGGAACTGGACGCCCATTCCACCGCCCGGGGCGAAACCGAAAGGTCCGCCCGGCCCCCGCTGCCCACCTCGTCCTCCCGGCGGCTGCGCGAGAGCCGTTCCCGCGACCAAAGCCAACCCCAAGCCAAAGACTAACACCGCTGTCCACGCGCGCATCCTCATCTGACAACCCTCCACATGTGCAACACGACACCTCTAAGAAGATCCTACGGGTCGGGTCTGATAGGTCTCTGCCGACCGGAGAGCGTCCACCGCTCTCCACTGGATATTAACCCGACCTCACCGTGAAAGTTCCGCACCGGTAACCGCGCAATTTTGTACCAATGAGATGGGAATGCATTCCCATACCGGGGGAAAGCTTAGACGCCGGAAGCCAGTGCCCGGGCCACATCCGTCCGGTATGCGATAAGGGCAGGCAGATAACCCACAATTGAGGCGAGAATAATCAGCCCCGGGACCAGCACCAGCTCGATCGGCTGGAAACTGAGGGCGGAAATCTGGACACCGGTTTCTTCAAAAATGACGCCGGAAAAAGCGCCGATCAGGCCGTGGCCCAAACAAACTCCGAAAGCCCCACCACCGAGTGACAGAAGGATCGACTCCAGGAGGATGACCGCCATCACCGTCGTCCGCTTGGCCCCCAACGCCCGCATGATCGCGATCTCCAGACGCCGCTCACTCATCGAGTTATAGATGCTCACCATCAGGCCAATTCCTGCCACAACCACAATGAGGACCGCGAAGATGAGCAGCACGGTCTGAATATTTCCGAGCAATCCTTCGAACAATTTGGCCACCTCTTCCGCGGGGATGACACACTGGACGCCTGGCTCTCTGCCAACAAGTTGCGGGAGAGCCAGCGCTTTGGCCGTGTTTGTCCAGTCACGCTTGACCAGAACCGCCGTCAGCAGCTTTTCGTTTTCGGTGTGAGTTGCCTCGGATTCCTCGTGACTCGAACCTGTTGCGGTGTTCTGTTCTTCGCCCTGGGTTTCCTCTTCAGAGCTTGCTGATGAATGCTGGTCGTGGAGATGGAGCTTCCAAAAGCCCTCGATATTGACAAAAATTCCCCGGTCATTGGGAGTCCCTGTTGGCTTCAGCACCCCCACGATGGTGAACTGTTCGGGGTGCTCGTGGCCACCCTGGCCGCCGAAGCCATGAGTAATGCGAAAAGTGTCTCCCACTTTGAGGCCCGCCTTCCGTGCCACAGTTGCCCCGATGACGGCCTCAAAAGGGGCATCATCCCGAAAGTTCCGCCCGTTTTCTTCGAACTCGTAGGGATGATCGCCCAGGTATCGGAATTCTTCAAACATTTCAGGAACCGTGGCGATCACCGGATAGCCTGCGTAGCTCCCGCCGATGCACACCGGAATGGCCGCCGCGACTTCGGTGGCGAACTGGCCGTGGTGAAGCTCCTCGTAAACCTGATACGGGATAGTCCCCCGCGGAGGCTGAAGGTAGTAAACGGTACTGAGTACCAGTTCCAAAGGCCCTCCCTTGGCGGAGCCGACGATCATGTCGTAGCCCTGAGAGCTGCGGCGGAACGAACGATCCAATACGTGGTAGATCACCAGGACCGCCACCACCAGGGCTACGCCCAGGGCCATCGAAAATGCCGTGAGCACCGACGCCACCGCACGATGTTGAATGCTTCGCCAGGCAATTTTCCAGAGAGGCATACCCGATGGATCTCTCCTCGATTTGTTTTCTCAACTGTCGGCTTGAACGAATTATGTGAAGTTTTTCGCCTGCTTCTTAGCGCCGCCGGTGGGAAAGAACCAGGTTAATATCGGGAAGATGAACAATGCGGGGGAACTGGCGGGCCACCTCGGGACTGTGCGTCACAAGGATGAGGGCCACATTTTCTTCCCGGCAACCTTCCCGCAACAAGTCCAGTACCGCCTGTTGGTTGCTGGAGTCCACATTAGCTGTGGGTTCGTCCGCGAGGATCAGTTTTGGGCGATTGGCAAGCGCCCGCGCCACCGAAACGCGCTGCTGCTCCCCAACTGAAAGCTGGCGCGGTTTGTGATGCAGTCGGTGACCCAGTCCGACGCGTTCCAAGAGCTGTTTGGCTCGTTTGACATCCGGCTTGCCCCGCCCGAACGTCATGCCCAGCAACACATTTTCCAGGGCGGTAAAAGCAGGCAGAAGATTAAAGGTCTGGAATACGTAGCCGATATTCTCAGCCCGAAATCGGTCACATTCCGCCTCGGAAAGGAGGGTGATATCCCACCCAGCGATACGGACCTGACCTTCATCGGGACGACTGATTCCCGCGATGATGTGGAGGAGCGTTGTCTTCCCGCACCCGCTTTCTCCCACGATGACAACCTGTTCCCCCGCTTCGACGGTGAACTCGGGAATATCCAGGATGGGGAGTTCCCCGCCGTCCGGCTCTCGGAACGACTTGCGGACATCCTGGAGGAGCAACAGAGGTGCTTGGTCTTGCGGAAATGTCATAAGGCCTACGCCTGTCGCTAGAAAGCCGCAAATTGAGCATCAGCTAACTAGACATTCTCACCCACCGATACGGTGACTCGACAAGGATGGTTCATTTCTCGAGCACACGGCCGGCGGGCGACGCCTGCCTCCGGACAAATTTTGCTGAGTCCGCCCCGGTTGCAGCACGTGGGGCCTCGATTAGGCCGATTTTACTCTCGACGAGGCAGCTTCGGAAACCCAGCCAGAACCACGGTTACCAGAATACCAAAAACAAACGACGACACGGCGGTTTCTACCAGGTGCGTCAGCCGAACACTCGCCGAAGGCATCAACGTGCAGCATACTTGGCGTAATGAGCTTCCGTTGTGGCCAACCCCGAACCGATTTCGACCCATTCCCACCTTAGTATGGGGCGGTGAGATGCCAAAGGTTCGATGCATGGTAGGGGCAATTCATGAATTGCCCCTACGGTTGAAAGAGAGTTGATACGAGCAGCTAAAGATCAGTCCGCGAATTGGAGTATCCAACGTCGACATGTGGACCGTACAAGCAGGTCCCTCCGAGCTGAAATGTCACTCCCGCGGAAGGTCTCGGCAAAGTCTGAGATTCTTACTGGCGGTAGAGAACAAGGGGAAGAGTCAGCGGACCGAGTTCGTTGTCCGGGCTACCATGCCTCGATCATCTGTCCACTCAAGAGGGATCACGCAGCACGGAGATCTTCGTATTGCAGCGAATGAAAACGCCGGTAAATGGCCGATCGCGCGAGCAACTCGTCATGGCTGCCAATGTCCACGATTTGGCCGTCTTGCATGAGCATCACGCGATCGGCGAGACCGATCGAGCTGAGCCGATGAGTGATCATGATCGTGGTCCGACCAAGAATGAATTTCTCCAGTGCCTCCTGAATGAGTTGCTCGCTTTCCACGTCGATCTGGCTGGTGGCCTCATCGAGGATAAGGATGGCAGGATCCCGAAGAATTGCCCGGGCCAGCGCGATCCGCTGGCGCTGTCCCCCGGACAGGCCTACCCCCATCGGACCAACAACCGTGTCGTAACCGTTGGGAAGTTGCTCGATGAAATGATGAGCATGGGCTGCCCGTGCCGCATCAACGGCCTGTTCATCGGTGGCGTGGGGCGAACCGTATTTGATGTTGTTGAGGATCGTATCGTGGAAGAGAACCGGCTCCTGGGTTACCAGGCCAATCTGCTTGCGGAGGGATCGCAGGCGGATATCCGGAAGCGGGACGCCGTCTAATCGAATTTCTCCCTGCTGGGGATCAAAGAACCGGGGAATAAGCCCCACGAGCGTGCTCTTCCCACACCCGCTTCCACCCACGATGACCAGGGTCTCCCCAAACGGAATCGTGAGGTTAATATCGCGAAGGACTGGCCGACCCGGCACATACCCAAACCAGACGTGGTCAAACACGAGGTGCTTCCGGTGCCGCGGGATCGATCGAGCGCCCGGCTTTTCCCGAACATCCGGGGCTTTTTCCAGAAGTGCGTAAACGCGATCGGTCGCCGCAAAGGCGGCCTGGAGGCCCGAGAAGACATCCGAGAGTTTTCGCACCGGATCAGCGGCTCCCGCCAGAAGGGCATAGAAGAGCACGAGTTCCGGCATGGACAGCGGTTGTGCGGAAATGGTGATCCCAAGAAAGGTCGTCTTCTGATGGAGAACAAGGTAGGCCCCGGCAATCATGGCGAGGCTGATGATGGTAATTCCGAGAACCTCGGTGACCGGATTGGTCAGCGCGTCGTACATTGCAATCTTCATGCCCTTGACATAGTAGCGCCGACACGTATCGAAAAAGCGACGCCGCTCATAGGGCTCCATGGTGAAGGCTTTGACGATCGGGAGGGCACGCAGTGCCTCCTCCAGGGTTCCATAAAGCTGGGCCATCTCCTCCATCGCCTTGCGATTGGCCTTTTTGAGAAGCCGGCCCAGACGCCAGATTGCCCAGCCCGCCGGCGGAACCACCAGCAAAGAGAAGACCAGAAGCGGCCAGCAAATGTAGGCTGCCGCAGCCAGACAGGCAAACATTTTCAGCGGCTCGCGAGTCATCTTGCCGAGCAGGATTGTCAATCCGCCGTGGATAGCGTTCATGTCGTGCGTGAATCGGCTCATCATCTGGGCGGCACTTTCCTGGCCTGGCCGATTGAGCTCCAATCGCAGCGCATGGGCAAAGAGCTGACGGCGGAGCTGAAGGATTGTTTGATGAGCAACTCGAGCCACCAAAATGGAGTTGGTCACCAGCGCAGCACTCTTCAAAACAGTGCCCAGCAGGAGTAAACCGAGAATAAAACAGAGTGTCGAAAAGGGATCTCGTGGAGTCAGACGCTGGATCCACGGCCGCAACCACTCGTACTGCCGTTGCCTAAGCTGGACCTGAGCCAGCTCCGCTTCAAGAGCCCGCGTTTGTTGGGAGAGCCCGCTTTGCGGAGCTTGTCGCGACCCCTGTGACCAAGCTTCCTGATTTGGGGTCGCCTCGCCCCGGGAGTGGGCAATCGCGGCAAGCTGCTCCTGGATGGCCTGCTGCGCCTGGCGGCATTCTTCGATTTTCAAGTCCACCCAGTAGTGAAGCGATTCCCCGCGGAATGCAACCTCCACAATGGGATAAATGGCCGAGATGTTGCCTCCCCACAGGACCCCCACGACCAGGGCTGTGACACTCACGCCCAAGAGCGCCAGGGGCTGTCGCAGGACCAAGCTCAGAATTTTCCCGAAGTTCTTCATGGACGAACAAAGAATTGGCTGGTATCGAAAAAGACGGAGCCGCGATAGGAACGGCACTTCTCCGCTGGGATTTTGGTCGGCAAGTCTTTCAAATCAGAGGTGTTTTACCAAATTCGCCGAAATCTCAAAAGATCAAACATCGAGAGGGTACCAGCGCGAAAGAGTCCCATAGGCCAGGTGCAACCGAACCCTCGGAGGGACGCCTCCCACAACGTCCGTTAAACTCGGAGGGGCACGCTTGTCGTGCCCCGGGGAGGTGGCATGGTTGATCCAACATCGGAAGAGCGGGCCGTGCAACGCCTTCGTCCATCGCAGGGATTGGAGGGCCCGGTTCCACCCAGATCAACGGCAAGGTGGTGAAGGCTAAAGCCTTCACGAAAAAGCGGCGATAAATCGCCGCACTCCATGGAGTGCGGAGCTTTAGCCCCGCATTCCGCGCGGGACTTCAGTCCCCGTGGAAAGGCGAGGGATGATCGAACGTCAAACGGCGGACCCGACGAGCGGGTCCCTCCGACGTTGTAGGGGCAATTCATGAATTGCCCCTACCGGAATGGGAGTGAATTCGGATGGATCATCGAAGGTTGACAAGCGGACGTGACAAGCACGTCCCTCCGGAAGAGGTCCCTCCGTTGTGTGGACCTGACGATTGGGTCCCGCCCGATTTCGAGAAGCCGGGCCTCAAGGCACCATGAGAAATCGCGTGAGGTCTTCAGGTTCGCGCGGCGGCCCTCAGCTTGGCACTCCGTGCCCGCGGATTGGCCGCCACCTCTTCTTCGCTCGGCGTAATCGGTTTTTTGGTGAGAACCGTGTACCGGGGATCAGATTTGAACGCCTCTTTAACCAACCGGTCTTCCAGCGAATGGAAACTGATCACCACAAGGCGTCCTCCAGGTCGGAGCACGTCGGGATAACGCCGTAGGGCCGTTTCTAACGCGCCCAGCTCGTCATTAACCGCAATCCGCAACGCCTGGAAAGTGCGAGTTGCGGGGTGGATGCCACCGGACCGATGCCGAGGCACAACGCGGCAGATGAGTTCCGCCAGATCGCGTGCTGTTTTGATCGGGCTCTTTTTGCGTTCTTCCACAATTCGGGCAGCAATCCGCCGAGAAAAGCGTTCCTCCCCATACCGGTAGATAAGGTCGGCGAGGGCTTTTTCCCCCATCCGGTTGATGAGCGTCCACGCGGGTTCCCCGGAGGTTGGGTCGAACCGCAGGTCGAGCGGTCCATCCGCCTGAAAGCTGAAGCCGCGGCTGGCGTCGGCCAATTGATCGCTCGACATCCCCAGGTCGAGCAAGATACCGTCCACCGTTTCTACATCCAGTTCGTCTAATATTTCTGGCAAATCACGGAAATCACCTTGCACAATCCGGACCGGCAGGGCCGCCAAATTCTTTTCCGCGCGATGCACGGCTGCCGGATCGCGGTCCAAAGCGATGACGGCGCCCCCCGGCCAAACCCGCTGAGCGATTAGGCGTGTGTGGCCACCCCCTCCTAAAGTAGCATCCACGATGACCTGCCCAGGTTGCGGATGCAGAAATTTCAGAACTTCCTGAGGCATCACCGGAATGTGGCAACTTTGGGCAGAGACATCCATGGCTCACTGAAATCAGCAAAGGTTCAACGCGGTGGCGGGAAGCGGGGCCTGGAGCTGCGGGAAATGAACAAGGTGCGATCTCCCTTGGGCCTTCACCTTCCCGGTTCCATTGTAACGCGGTCTTTGAGTGGGAAAACGCCAGCCCGTTGGACGCCGACTCGTGGATAAGAAAGCCTCCCCCAGAATTCTAGCGGTTCTGGACGTATCAGAGGTAATCGGCGAAGAGTTCTCGCGATGGCCGTGGGATGACCACCTCTGACACCAACAGCCCTCTGGATCGGGCTTCCTCCGCTCCGGCCGATACTCCCGCGCGAACGTCGGCCACCGAGCCCGTCATGAGAACCAGGCCTTTTCCTCCCAAAGCCATGGCGACGTGAATTCTGAAGAGGGTGACGCGAGCGGCCTTGGCTGCCCGATCGGCGGCCGCCAGAGCTGCTGTGCCACTGAATGTTTCGATAACCCCCAGAGCCCCCGCGTGATCGCGATCAAGAACGACCGATTGCCCCAGGGCCGGAAATACCGATTCGTGCACGTTCGGGATCAAAAGTTCGTCGATGACGGAATCCCGCGCTGCGGCGAGCCCCGCCTGCAAAGCCGCCTGGACGTCGCTGACCAACCCACCAACGATGATGAGGTATTTACCTGAGCAAATGGTCCTAGCGATGAGAAGGTCCACAGAGGCTGCCTTCAGCATCACGTCTTCCACTTCGTAGCCAACGCCGACGCTCGACAGTTCAACGGCCGCGATGGCTCGCCCGGTGGGTTGAATTTCTGCCATCGTTGTCTCCTTTTCCTTTCTATATTCCGATGCTGTGGCGGCAGGGCGATTTCAAACCGAATATGTTACTCACTTTCAATCCAGATAATTCCATCGGTGATCGCACTCACCCGTCCCGCAATGGAGGCGTGCACAGGGGCGCCCAGCGCTGGTTTGCCATTGGCCCGGGGCGGACGTCCGATCATCTGACCTCGTTCCACCCTGTCACCAACCTGCACGATTGGCTCGCAGGGTACTCCTACGTGTTGCTTCAGCTTGATTCCCACACGCCGCGGCGTAACAGTCCGTTCCACAAGCGGTCCCACGTTGGGATAGACTGTTAACCCCAGCTTCCGCATCAGTCTGGCGGTAGGGGCGCGGCGGTTTTTGAGCAACCGGTCCGCTCTCTCGGGAACGAACGGCGGGTTTTCCCATCGCCGTTTCTCCGCAAGGATCCGACGTTTGTTCTGCGCGCAGACGTTCTTTGGGTCAAGGTCTTCGGGGCAGGAGTACAGGCTGCACAGATTGCATTCGCAGCAAAATGCAGTGCCCTGGACATTCGCTTCTCCCACCAGAGTGAAGCCCAGGCTGCGCATGGCCCGGTGGGGTTCGATGGGATGCCCGAGGAGCCAGCGCGGGCACAATTCCGTGCAAAAACTGCATTGATCACAGGCCGACCGGCCAATCCTGGCAATTTGCTTCCAGTCCTGACGGCGCCGCCGAATGACGATGTGATCATGAGGAAGAACGATAACACCCCCGGTCGTTTTATCCACGAGAGCCTGGGGGTTCTCTTCCAGATACCCCATCATCACCCCACCCACCATCAACTGAGGATTCGCCACCGTTGCACCGCCAGCCAGCTCGAGGCATTCCGCAAGTGTCACCCCTACCGGCACGCGGAGGGTCACAGGCTCCCTCACCGCCCCCGCAATCGTCAGATATTTTTCCACGACCGGCTGTGAAGCGGCCTGGGCGACATTGAACGCCGTTTCCACGTTAATCACAACCGCTCCCACATGCAGGGGAATTCCCCCAGGCGGAATGACGCGTCCCAGGGCCTCGTACACGAGAATGAATTCGTCACCGGACGGGTATGCGTCGGGGAGAGGGACGATCTCCACACGCGGAGGAATCAATCGTTCCAGCTTTTCGATGACATCGTGGTACTTGCCCTTGATGCCGATGACGCCGCGCTCCGCTCCCACAAGCTGCATAGCGATCTGAAGGCCTTCCAGCACCGTCTCCGTGTAATCACGGAGGATCTCTTTGTCTTTATGCAGGAGTGGCTCGCATTCCGCCGCGTTGATGAGCACTGTATCGGCACGCGCGGATAACTTCACGTGCGTAGGGAACCCGGCCCCTCCGGCCCCCACCACGCCGGCCTCAAAAACGTGTTCCACCGTGACCTTCATGGGCTTCGCGCCTGCATCGTCGAGGATTGCTAGCCGAGGTTGGTTTCCCGGCGAGAGAAAATTGATGGGAACAATTGAACAAAACTATTGGATGGCTCTTTCCAATCTTAGCTTAAAGCAGAATCGTGATGAACTCCTGTCTTTTTCCGTCAAACTTCGCCTTTGCCGATAAGCTGTGCAGAAATTGCACACCGCAACCGATTGGGTCGCGAGCCATTCTCTGCAAAAATTTCCCGGCCGGCGGGCAAGTCAAAGGGTAACTCATGTCTACCCGGCCGCCGCACAGGTGGCATTTCGCGGCTTTTCCCGCGGGTTTTTCCGGGCAGCGCCGCGAAAAATGCGTTTTGGCATCGCTTGTGCTTCATAAAGACGCCAGGTCGGCGCCGGCCTGAAGGTCGAAAGTGAATGTCGAGGTGTATCACACACAAGTAACCCTGTAATGAGGAGGACACGACCATGCGTGCTCAACGACTCTTGACGATTCTAACTGGACTGGCTCTTCTGGTACTTCCCGCGATTGCGTGGGCCAGCGAGCCTGCGGCAGCCAATACCTCCGCCCCGGCTGCTGTCCCCGCACCGGGCGCCACAGTTTCTAAGTTGGCGGAAATCCGCGCCGAGTGGTTCCGCACCATGGCAGCTTTGGCCGAAGAACAGACCAAGCCCCAGCCGGACAGCCAGCGCATTGCAGAACTGCAGGCCAAGCTTCGTGACCTGCGTGCGGAGTGGGTCAAAGCTGGTCCTGCCCCAATCGGCAATCCGGCCATGGGCGTCTGCCCGTGGGGTGGGCCCGGTCTCGGGCTGGGATTGGGACGCGGTCCTGGATACGCGATGGGGATGGGCCCCGGTCGTGGACCTGGTCCTGGTTTTGGACCAACGTCTCCCGGTTTTGGCCCACGACGGGGCCGGGGATACGGCATGGGTGGTCCCGGCCGTGGAATGGGCCTTGGGCCCTATTACGTGGACCGCAACGGCAATGGCATCTGTGACTACTACGAATTCCGCTGGGGCTGGTGAAATAGGTCCGGAAGACCGTGGTTGACAGCGGCAAGTTCCTGGTCTTACAACGGCGGGAGATTGAACGGATCTCCCGCCTTTTTTCACACGCATTCGGGGAGTCCACAAGCCTAATGAAGGACGCGCTCGTTTCGCCGCCGACAACTGTGGTTTCGCCTTCCCCCCCATTCGAAACCCGCTCGCGAGGGCACGGAGGAAGGTTCAAAGTCCTTCGGGAAGCAGGTGGAATATTGGCAATTGGATTTCTCCTGGCGGTGGCCCTGCTTTTTGTAGCCTGGCAGTGGCACGAGTGGCAGACGGACCGAATGGGTGCGGAGGAAATTGTCCGTGGCCAGGCCGAAGCCCTCGCCAGGGCTGTCATCGGAGCCATCCGCTCGCATCGTCGGCTGGGGGCCTTTTTCGATCAGCAAATCCAGGTGGCCCTTGATGAACTCGTCGATTCCCACGATGTGCTGGCTGCAGGAATTGCCGATAAAAATCACCGGTTTTTACTTCGAGCCGGAGCAAACCTCCCGGAAATTCCGCCGGGCGATTGGGCGAAACTGCCGGAAGGTTTTCTGATCCAAAAGGCCTTCGAGCTACCGCCACTCCCACCGGAGGGGCCGGGACGCGGTCGAGGCTTCGGCTGGGGACGTTGGTTCCGCGATGCGATGGAACAGGAGAATCCCAGCCACTTCGCCAATGGAGGAAACTTCCTTGTGATCCTGCTGCTGGATCGTTCCGGTTACGACGCCCAGATGCGGCGGGCTGCGATCAGTCGTCTCGTGGCGGTGGCAACCGGTTTGGGATGTCTCGCGCTGCTTGCTCTCGTGTGGGGCCTTGCCACCAGAGCTTTGACCGCCGAACACGAGCGTCGATTGGCTGAATTGCGGGCGAAACACTATGAGGAACTCGGACAGGCGGCAGCCGGCCTCGCCCATGAAACCCGCCATCCCCTGGGGCTGATCCGGGGTTGGGCTCAGAAGATCGCGCAGAGTGCGGAACCCCAGTCGCCGGTTGCAAGGGAAGCCCGCCTGGTCATGGAAGAATGCGATCGGCTGGCCGCGCGTTTGACACAGTTTCTCACTTTTGCAAAACCCTACCGGCCACGATGGGAGCTTGTCCACCCAGAGCCGATTATTCAGGAGCTTCTGACACTGCTGGAACCGGATTGCGAGGCCAGAGCCGTTCGCTGTCACTTTGAGCGGCCAGACCGCCCGATCGCTTTTTGGGCCGATCCCGAACTATTTCGTCAGGCACTCTTCAACCTGTTGCACAACGCAGTCAAGTTCACACAGCCGGGGACGTCGGTCGAGGTTAGCACGCGTGTGTCTTCCAACTGCAGTACAATTGAGGTGAGAGATCACGGGCCTGGGGTCAAACCGGAACAGCTTCCCCGTCTGTTTACACCTTATTTTTCAACCGATCCTCAGGGGAGTGGTCTGGGGTTGGCACTGGTTCGCAAGGTTGTGGAGGCCCATGGCTGGGACATTCAGTACGAGCCGCTGCCGGAGGGCGGTTCTGTGTTTCGCATAGTCATCCCGATGAACAAACGGAAGCCTGCGCCCACTCCTGAGAGGCCGACAGGCAGAGGGGCCGGCACTCTCGCCCCGGGAAATCTGGAACCAGCTCCCGACGCCCCTGGCGGGGATGGACCATAGCCACGTCAACATCCGAATAAGGCGATAGAAAGGGCGGTTTTGGGGATCTCCTGGCAAACTCAAATGGGGAACAAAAACTCGTGACATCCGCTTCCGATGCCCATGCGTTCTAAACCCGGCAAGCAGCCCTTGATCCTGATCGTGGATGACGACGAGGCCCACCGTAAGCTCTTTGCAGAGGTGGTGCACTCGCTGGGGTTGCGCGTCGCCGAAGCAGGATCCGCCGACGAAGCCTGGCACCGCATTGCGGATGAGCACCCCGGTCTCATACTTCTGGACGTCCGTTTACCGGGCAAATCGGGGCTGGAGATTCTACCGGATCTGAAGAAAAAGTATCCTGACATCCCAATTATTCTCATCACCGCTTATGGAGACGTGCGCGAAGCGGTGGAAGCGATGAAGATTGGGGCCGTCGATTATCTCCTTAAGCCCGTCGATCTTGAGGAACTGGAAACCGTTATTCTTGACCACGTGGGCCGTGGCGAAGAGCTGGCCACGAAATCGCGGTTACCGCCCCTGCCTCCCCACGTGGTGTGCGTAAGTGCCGCTTTTCAAAAAGTTTTGGAAACAGCTTATCTCGTGGCACAATCCGACGCCCCGGTTTTGATCCTCGGCCCAAGCGGCAGTGGGAAGGAGGTGGTGGCACGGCTCATTCGCGACTGGAGTTCCCGGCGCGAAGGCCCATTTGTTGCCGCCAATTGCGCAGGCTTGCCAGAATCACTCATTGAGAGCGAGCTTTTTGGACATGTCGCGGGGGCGTTTACCGGCGCCACGGCGGATCGGATGGGGTATTTTCGCGCAGCGCACGGGGGTACCCTTTTCCTTGATGAAATTGGGGAATTGCCCCTCAGCGTTCAGGCAAAGCTGCTCCGAGCTCTGGAAACGGGGGAGATCATCCCCGTCGGTAGTGAGAAACCTGTAAGGACAGACTTCCGGCTTCTGGCAGCCACCAACCGCAATCTTGAGGAATTCGTCAAAACCGGCCGATTTCGCGAAGACCTCTATTATCGCATCAACGTGGTGGAACTCACCGTCCCGCCGTTGAAGGAGCGACGTGAGGATATTCTCCCGCTGGCCGAGTTTTTCGGCCGTCAGTTTGCACGTCAACCCGTGCGTTTTTCACCCCAGGCGATGGCGGCTCTCCTCTCGTATCACTGGCCGGGAAATGTGCGGCAACTGCGAAATGCCATCCAGCGGGCGTGTTTGCTGGCGCAGGGAAATATCATCCTTCCGGAGCATCTTCCGCCCGAGGTGGCGGCCCTGGCGTCCTCGGGGCATGAAGCAACCCAAGAATGCGAGGAAGGGCGTCTCTCGGCGGTGGAAAGGGCGACAATCCTCTCCACCCTTGCCGAGTGCGGCGGCAACCGAACGCTGGCCGCCAGAAAACTGGGTATTAGCCGGCGAGCGCTTATCTACAAGCTCAAGGCTTTGGAAGCCCTATCTCCCCCAAGCGGTGGCGACCAATCTCGTTGAAGCCACGCCTTGTCGCGCGCAAAAAAGGAGGGGTGATTTTTCTCACCCCTACCCACGGAATAAGTTTACCTGCAGCGGGCGGATGTGCCCGATGTCATCCGACCGCGGAGCAACGCCTGAGGGGCCTCATGGAGCCTGGGTGGCCGGTGCCGCCTGACCCTGCCGCGCACGCCGCTGCCCCGCTCGCCCCTGTGCAGCCGCCGCCTGGGGTTTGGCGGGAGGCGTTTCCGGAGCCTTTAAGACCGGCTTTGTGGCGGGCTGGGTTAACGGTTCGCCGTCAAGCGGCGGCTGAAGTTTGCTCAGATCCACTCCAAACCGAGCGAGGATGGTGGGGGCGATGTCCTGCCGCATACCATCCCGCTTCACCAGGGGATCATTGGTCGCTAGGAAGACATAGGGAGCATAGCTGTGGCCGGTGCCGCCCTCATTGAAGCCGTGGTCGGCCGTCACGTAAATGAGGGTCTTATCATACAGTCCAAGCTCTTTTAGCTTTTCCACAATCTTGCCCAGCCAGGCGTCGTTGGAAATGAGGGCATCGTTGTACTCCTTGGAGTTTTCTCCGAAGCGATGCCCCTGATGATCGACCGAAGCGAAATGCACAAAGAAGAAGAAGGGCTTGTCGCGATACTTTTCCAAAAGCTCAATGGCCCGGGAGCCAACTTTTTCGTCTTCCATCAGCCCATATTCCCACACATCGCAGGCCTTGTGCATGGTGTAATACGGCGAGCCTTCAAAGACGAGATACTTGACGCCGTTTTCTTCCACAATCCGGCCAAGGACCTGTCGGCCGGCGCCGGGCTGGGCCGGTTGCCCGGCTTTCTGCTGAGCCCGTCTCTGAGCCGCCTGATTGCCCTGAGCCCGCTGCTGTTGCCGGGCCTGCCCCTGCTGCTTGGCCTGGGCTTGCCGCTCGGCCTGAATCTTGGCTGCTTCCTCGTCCGTGAGCTGTCGCTTGAACGGCTCCCGGATTTCTCCGCAGTGTTCCCGCTTGCCGATCACCGCAACACATACAAAATCAGGACCAAAATGTTCCTTGAGACGCTCAAAGACGCTCAAGCCCTTGGGAACGTCCCGGTACCGCCCGTTGCTGTATACCCCTGTGACTTCAGGATTGTAGCCAGTGAGTATCTGTGTCCACCCCGCTTTGGTGTCGGTTGCGCCAGTGACGACATCGATGTTAACGAGAGCCCCCTCTTTTGCGAGCTTCTGGAGATTCGGCAGCTCCCCGCGCTGCAAACACTCCATCACGTGTGCCCGCTGAGCACCATCCCATCCGATAAGGATGATGTTCTGGGGTTTTGCCGCTTTCCCGGCCTCTTCCGCAAAAACCGGGCGGCCCGACAATAGCATGAGTGCCAGGGCCAGGAGTACCAGAGGTCGAACCAACCGCTTCATAGGATCACCTCCCGAACTGCTGAGAACCATCCAGTCACCACTTTGAAAACCTGCCAACGAGCAGCCAGTATTGCCCGCAAAATGACCCGAATCCTGTCGGATGAAGAGCCTTCGCCAACTCTATTGCGCCAGTGCGATAAAGCGCACAGTGGGACGAAAAACTCCTGACTGGCTAGCGTCATGCACATTTGCATCTGGCGAAACTGGCAGCGTATCCGTATAAAGACTTCCAGTGGATACGGACTGAGATTGGCAATCCTCAGGCCACCGAGCACGCTTCTGGCAGGGCGCCCCCAGCTTCGACCCTTCCCTCAGCCTGGCCCCCAGCGATCTCCCGAGTAGACCCTGGCGCTTGGGTGCTTTTTTATCCTAGCTTTTTGAGGTTAAATAACACTTTTTGCTCCCCGTTTCATGACGTGCCCCGGCACCGGGTGAGTAAGCTCGCGGAAAGAGGCACGCCACCCCAGACGGCGGGGTGCGGCTTGATTTTTCCGAGATCGATTTGCAAGAGGCGCCGAGCCAGGGTGTTCGACAATATCCCTGGTTTAAGGTTTGCCTGAGCAATTGACGCCGGATAGGTTGAAGTTTTCATGGTAGGGGCAATTGACGAATTGCCCCCAACAGGCGCTGCGTATTTCGGTCCGAAAACCATACACAAGACCCCGGTCTGGGCGATTCGTCAGACCAATTGTGCAGGGCTCCCTTCAGTCTTTGAAAACAGCCGAATAAGAAGATCTTTGGAGTTTTTCGCCATGAATAATTGTCCCCGACGCAACCATAAATCTGAGCACGACATGCTGCTTTCCGGCCGACGGATCCTGCCGCCCGGGATCAAAGGAAATGAGTCCGCCGCCGACCTCATCGATCAGTGTTTCCTGGCGTACAACGCCGGAAGGTTGAGAGAGGCAGTGCAGCTCTTCACCCGAAAAATGCTTGCGTCAGACGTCACGGTGGGTATATCATTGGCCGGAGCACTGACCCCCGCTGGCCTGGGGGCTTCCTGCATCGTCCCGCTGATTGAGGCCGGCTTCGTGGACTGGATTGTAAGTACGGGCGCCAACCTCTACCACGACCTTCACTTTGCGTTCAATTACAAATTGGTGGCCGGCGACTTCCGCTACGACGATCGCCACCTCCATGAGGTGGGCGTGGTGCGGATTTACGATGTGCTCCTCTCCCTTGACGAGTGCCTGATTGAGACGGACCGCCGGGTCCAGGAAATGCTTGTCCGCCCAGAGTTCCAGGGCCGACTCACCACTGCCGAACTGCATCATTACATGGGGAAGTACGCGGCAGAAGCCGAGGAGCAGTCGGGGCTTCCCCACGTGTCCGTATTGGCCGCGGCCTACCGCTGTGGCGTGCCGGTTTACACCAGTTCTCCGGGAGACTCGACCATCGGCATGGTGGCCGCCGCTGAGCGTTTTCGCAACTCCCAGCTTGTCCTCGATCCCCTTGCCGATGTCAACGAGACGGCGGCCATTTATTACTGGTCGAAGCAGGAAGGACGCCGCTCGGCGGTGGTCATTTTCGGTGGAGGAAGTCCCAAAAACTTCGTGCTTCAGACCGCTCCCCATGTGACCGACATCCTCGAAATCGAAACAAAAGGTCACGATTACTTTCTGCAATTCACCGACGCGCGACCCGATACCGGTGGGTTGTCGGGGGCTACCCCCCAAGAGGCGGTGAGCTGGGGAAAGGTCGATCCCGATCGCGTGCCAGACTCCGTGGTCTGTTACATCGATTCCACGGTGGCCATGCCCCTTCTGACGTCGTATGCCCTGACGCGGTGCTCGAAACGCCCCCTCAAACGGTTGTTTGAAAGGCGGGAAGAGTTTGTCCGACAACTGCGAGACGAGTTCCTCCGGCGGCACGGCTCCTCGCCGCAGGCGAGCGAGTGAGCTCAGACTCACGCTCGTTTGATACAAAAGACAGACTGATCTTCCGCAAGGGATGGCGCACAGTCTGGGTTGGAAGTTATTAAAAGGATTCAAGTTAGAGGAGATTACCGGGTTGAACGCGGCTGACTACGCCGCCGGGATCGGGGGGATTTCTGGGTGGGCTTCTTCAGACGGGACGGTTGGAAGGTGGGCAGTCGGACCCCCAACGCCTCGAGGATCTTCTGTTGCTGGGTGTCCGGTTGCGGTAGTCGCGTCAACTCAATCCGCCCGTTCACCTGGTAGTACTCCAAACACAGCCGCCCCAAGGCTGTCAACGCATCCTCCAGCGTCACCGTGTGTTCGTCCTCGGCGGTGGTCCCAAACACGGCACGCAACCGTTCCTCGAGCACCATCTGCAGCTTCAACGCCAGCATGCACACCAACGCGTGGGCTTGCGTGCGATCCGCCCGCCGCAGGTACACCGGCCGAATCTCCAACCCGGTCGTCTTCATCCTCCGAAACGCCCGCTCCACCACCGCCAAGCCCCGATAACACCGATCCACCGCCGCCGCATCCAAAAGCTCGCCCCTCACATCCGTCTCCAAAACGTAGCAGCCAGCCAAGGCCAACGCCTCCTCCCGCGCCGCTGCATCCACCTCCAACACCAGCCGCCGACCCACCAACCGCACCTGCACCCAGTCCTCTATACCGTAGCGCTGGATCCACTCCCTGATCCGCCGCAACCCCACTTCCGGCCGAGCCCGCTCGGAGTTCTCCACAAACCGGTTGCGGGCCTCCACCCGCGCTTCCAGTTTGGCCAGCTTGTCCGCCACCCGCCGCCGCTCCCGCTCCGCCACCAGCGGATTCCGCCGCAACACGTAACGGCGGCCCTCGGCCTGGACCTCGGCCACCGCCTCGTCGAACAGACTCCACTCCAGGGTCCCCTGGCCCAACAGACGGCGAACCTGGGGCGTCGTGAGCGCGGTGATGTAACGCAAACCGGCGGCCGTCAGCGCCTCCTTGCCCGCCAACTTCACCATCCCCCGGTCCCCCACCAAGACCGTCTCCTCAACCCCAAACTGCTCCTTCAAAATCCGCACCTGTTCACCAACCGTGGTGGGATCCGCCTGGTTGCCAGCAAAGACGCGAATAGCCAGCGGCTCGCCCGCCGGGTCGGTCAATAACCCCACCACAATCTGCAGCTTGCCACGCTTGCCGTCCCGGCTATACCCATAGGCCCCCAGTTCGTGACAGCGACCTTCCAAGTAAGCACTGGTCACGTCGTAGAGCACCAACACCGGCGGCCGACCCCCGTGGCGACGCAGATAATCCCGGTAGAGGGCCCGCTCGATCCGGGCCTGGCGGGCAGCCAACTCGTCCAGGGTCCGGTACAGATCGTCCTCGGTGAACGGCTCCAGCCCGAGGACTTCCCCCACCGCTTGCTGAGAAGCCCACCGCACCGCCGACAGACGGGAACCTTGACACAACAGGCGCGCCAAGACCAAAAACAGGGCCAGCTTGCCGCGGCGGCTCGCGCCCAAGACGCGGCTCAGGCCCAACTGGTCGGCAACCTGCTTGGCAGCAAACAGGGCGCCAAAGGAAGGACCGCAAACGGGCTCTCCCAAGACCAGATTGTCGAATTCGCCGCGGAGGGCTCGGGCGAGGGCTTCGACGCGTTCGGCGGGCCAGTGGGTGAGATTCGCCAAGGTGCGGTTTTTGACTTTGCCATCCTCGCGGTAGCTTTCCCGGAGGAGGACCGTGGGACGCGAGCCGTGGTTGGGGACAGTGGTGATGTACATGCCTATAGAATATCACCACCAAACCATTCTGTCAAGAGGAAAATTGAGATATACATGACTACATTCCTGGCCCCGAACATGTCCTAAGTTCTTCCCGCCACGCTACTTAACCCCAAAACCCATGCGGAAGATCAGTCAGAAACCTCCCAGCTCTCGGGCCGGCTATAATTGATGCGTGATGAGCGCGCAATCCAAAGTGACAGTCCGTCTCACGCCGGTGGGGCGTTATTACGCTTTCCTGGTGGTGGGTATCTTTCTGGCCGCCATGGTGCGGCAGGTCAATCTGTTGCTTCTTTTGTCGGGGCTGATCGCCGCCCCTTTATTTTTGAGTTGGCAAATGGCGCGGCGGAATATTCGCCGCCTCTCCATCCGAAGACGTGTCCCCAGCCGGGTGTGCGCGGGGGACCTGATGGTCGTGGACCTCGAATTGGAAGTCTCTTCGCGCCGGGGCAAAGCGTGGATGGTGTCTGTCTCGGATCGTATTCAGCGTGATGGCTGCTCGTCAGACTCAGGTGGCGAGTCCGTTCGCGTGTTTTTCCCCTATGTGGACGGCACGGGTGCCCGAGCGCTGGCCTATCGCGGGAGGATCGCGCGGCGTGGATGCTACACGCTCGGACCAATTGTTCTGGCCACTCGATTCCCCCTGGGATTGTTCGAAGCGCGTCGCCAGGTGGACCTCCGCGACCAGATCATTGTGTGCCCCCGGCTGGGAAGGCTCACCGAGAATTGGAATCGGCGTCACCATTTCACGTACGACGGCGGCAGCCGCTCCGAACGGTGTGCAGATCGGGTATCCGGCGATTTTTACGGACTGCGAAGCTGGCAAATCGGCGATAGTCCCCGCCTGGTCCACTGGCGGAGCTCGGCCAGGCACGGGGAACTCCTGGTGCGGCAGTTCGATCGGCCCCGTCAGCAACATCTGACCGTCCTGCTCAATCTGTGTTGTCGTGCCGGTCAGCACATGAACCGTGATGCGGTCAAAAACGAACAGGATGTGGAAAAGGCGATCAGTTTCGTCGCCACGGTGATCCACGATCTCTGCCGGAAAGGCGGCCGTTCCCTCCTCCTCGGCGTCAGCGCGGAAGACATCACCTGGTTGGGGGGACCGGCCTCTCCCGGTTTTTTGCAGCGGGCCATGGACCTTTTGACGAGGGTTGAACCATCAGAGGGGGATCACCTGGTCACTCTGTTTGCGGAGGCCCGCCGGAGAAGCCCCCAACACGCCGATTTTCTGCTGGTCACCACAAGTCCCCTGCGCTTTCGACCGGAGTTATCCGCGAATTCCGGGGACCATGCCGCGAGGGGCGAAACCTCGGGAAAACGTCCTGGGCAAGCCGGTGCCGTTGCCCGAGATTTTCGGGTGGAAGTCATTGATGTTACTTCCGGGAACCTTGAAAACATTTTCGAATACCAAACCGTCGCCGGGTCATGACGGACTGAGCCTGACAAATGCGCAGGCCCGCCACCGGACCGCCAGCCGCCGGCTCATGCGCTTGCTGCAGGTCAACATGGCGGCCCTGGCCGCATTGGGGACGTTCCTGCTGGCGATGGGCCAGCAATCGCGCTGGCTGATGGGGCTGGCCCTGGTCTCCTCGCTTATTAGTCTGCTGCTGGTGGATCTGACCAGGATCTTTTCGCTCCCCAGATGGGTGACCAATATCCTTTTGATTGCGGCCCTCGTGGTCACGGGGTTCGACGTTCTTCGCTATTCGGGCCCCCTCCACGTGCTCATCGTCGCCAATCTTCTGGTGTATATTCAGTGCGTTTTGCAGTTCCAGCAGAAAGACGCGCGGATTTACCGTTACTTGCTCATGCTGAGCATTTTTCAGGTCGTCTCCGCCTGTGCGTTCTTTCATGGAGTCATTTTCGGACTGCTGCTCGTCGTTTACCTGATACTGGCCCTTACCGCACTCCTGCTGGTGACATACTTTGGCGAATGGGACGCACAGGAAACAAACTGGCAAGTGGATTGTCGGGCCACACAGGAGAGCCGATCATCTCCGCTGTTCATCAGTGTGACGAGCGATCCGCCCGATCCGCGTGCGCCGCTGGGGATTAACGGGGCATTGCTCGGCAGACTTGCCCGCGTGGTGGTGAGCTCCGCCTTGTTTAGCGGGGTCGTGTTTCTTGTGGTCCCCCGTCTCAGCACCCGTCCCTGGCCTGGAATCGCCCCCGCCCCTGTGCGCACGGTGGGATTCGACGCTGCGATCACTTTGGAAGAAGTCGGCGACCTCCTGGATGACCCCACCCCTGTCATGCGGGTGGAGGTGGCAACTCTCGACGGAGAACCTCTGGGTTACGTGGGTCCGCTCTATTTGCGAGGCGGATCCCTCCAGGTCTACTACGAGAAGCACTGGTCCCTGAATCCCTTTTTCATCCAGAATGAGATTCGTCCTCTTCAACCGCTGTTTCGCGGACCGGGGCAATCGCTTTTTTTGCAGAGAATTGTGCTGGAGAGGACACAAGGTCCAGAGGTTTTCGCCATCTGGCCGGTAGGCAAATGGGACGATTCCCCCTTGCTCTACGACGTCGATCGGACGCGCGTTTTGCGGGTTACAGAAGATAACCGGCGAACCACCTATGAAATGACCACATCAGCCCTGGAATTTGGACGCCTGGCCGATCTTGTCCCGGCTACGGAACCGGTGCGGCAAGCCCCTTTTCTGCAACTTCCTTGGGTCATCTTTCAGCCGGACTGGTGGGGTGGTCGTTTCGTGTTCCATCGCGACTTGTATCACAGACGGGGTTGGAATCGCCTGGAGGAACTCGCGGCTCAATGGGCCAAAGAGGCGCCCTGGCCCGAAGATGATCATTTTCATCTCGCCAAGCATTTTGAGCAAATTCTGGCGTTTTCCGGTGAGTTTCAGTACTCCACCGAGGCAGTCTCACGTGACCCCGACCTCGATCCAGTGGTGGATTTTCTCACCAAGTCCCGGAAGGGGCACTGTGAGTATTTTGCCACAGCCCTGGCCCTCCTTCTTCGTTGCCGGGGGATCCCCACGCGGATCGTCATTGGGTACAAAACGGAAGAATTCAACACGTTGGGCGGTTTCTATCAGGCCCGACAGCGGGATGCCCATGCCTGGGTGGAAGCCTATCTCAGCCCCGACAAGCTCTCTCCTGAATTGATGGGAAGCAGACCTTCGGAACTGTGGCAGTACGGGGCTTGGCTTCGCCTCGATCCCACGCCGCCGTCGTCCAGTCGTGCAGGCGCAAACCAAACTTTCTGGCAACGCCTCTGGACTACCTACACGTTTCTTGACTACATTTGGCTGAAATACGTGATGCAACTGGACAAGGTCACTCAGCAGGCAGAGGTGTACCAGCCGGTCCGCCGGCGGGTTCAGGAGGGAGTGGAAACTCTTGTCCGCCCAGAGCGGTGGCGCCAGACCCTCAGCTCTGTTGGTGCAGCGATACGCAGATCTCTAGGGGAGTTTTCCCAGTGGCGCACGATTGGCGGCAGCTTGGTGGTTGTCGGATTGGTCGCGATCGGAATTTTTTGGCTGTGGCGGGATCCGCTGCGCCGGATCTGGATCATGAAGAAACTACCGCTTCGCCGCAGCTGGCCTCCGCTAGCCGATCATGTGGTCGTTCAGGTACACGGGGAACTCCAACGGCTGCTTGAGCGAACACATTCGCCACGATTACCCGGTGAAACGCCCCGAGCCTTTGTGGAACGCGTTGCGCAACTTCAGCTCGCCAGCGGAAGTTGTGAGTGCGACGGTTGGACTGCATCGGCCCGGCGGATTGTCGATCTCTATTACCGATTCCGCTTCGGCAATCACACACCCACCGCACTCGAGGTCGAGGACATGGCCGCCGCCTTGCAAACTGTGCGATCCGCGCTACGCGGCCGTCGAACGATCAACCGTCGAAACAATCACGTTCACAAGATCGACAATCCGGAAACACGTTAACATCGTGGAATCCCACCCGCTCATGAAAGGCGTTTACTCTGCCGGTTCGATGGTGGCTGTCATCGAACCCCGACACTCTTTGACGAGTGGGTCGCGCCCAAAGGCGTGAATCTGGTCACGTTTGAGCTCCGCATGCTCCTTGGTGGTGGTGAGAACAATGCACCGGCCGGTCTTGTCCACTTCCTCGGCCATCAGGTAGGCCTTGGTGAAGGAGTAGCCGAAAAGCTGCATGAGCATGCGAATGACGTAATCGTACGTGTGGTCGTCATCATTCCAGAGGACGACGTGATACCGCGGAACATGCTGAATGCGCGGTTTCTTGCGGCGCTTCTTCTTCGGAAGAACCTGGACCAGTGTCGTCACGGATTCTCCCGACTTTTCTTGGTTGCTCATGGCTGCAGGTTTCCGTAGGATTCCGCAAGCAACCAATCCCGAACCACTTCAAGTTCGATTGGGGATGACGCTCCCCGTAGTCTTACCCGTCCTAGGAAATTATAGTGAGGATTCTTCCGCCCACAAAGTCAAGGAGAGATCGCCGTGCGCGACATTGATCGAGTTATTGCCTATCTGCAATCAGAACAGCAGGCCGCCGTTGATCGCCTCTGCCAGTTTTTACGAATCCCCAGTGTCAGCGCGGACAGCAAATATGCCAGCGATGTCCGTCGTGCCGCGGAATGGGTGGGCAGCTTCCTCCGCGATGCGGGTTTGAAAACGGAGACAATTGAAAACCATGGGCACCCCCTCATTTTGGCGGAAACCCCCCATCAAGACGGGCTTCCCATCGTCCTCATTTACGGCCATTATGACGTGCAACCAGCCGAAAACATTCATCTTTGGACCAGCTCGCCGTTCGAACCCACCATCCGTAACGGAGCGATCTACGCGCGGGGTGCCAGTGACGACAAAGGGCAGCTTCTGACACACATGCTGTCGGTGCAGGCGTGGAAACAGGTTACCGGAAGTTGGCCCGTTAACTTTAAGTTCATTGTCGAAGGTGAGGAGGAAACCGGCAGCCACGTGCTGCAGCGGTTTCTCGAACAGGCGGGCGATCGTCTGGCGTGCGATTGCGTGGTGATCAGCGATGGCAGCCAGTTTGGGCCGGATCAGCCCGCCATCACCTACGGTTTGCGAGGGATAGCCTATTTTGAGCTTCGAGTCTTCGGGCCTTCTCACGATCTGCATTCCGGGGCCTTCGGGGGCACCGTCACCAATCCCGCTAACGCGCTGGCCCAAATGCTCGCCGGGTTGGTGGATGACCAAGGACGGGTGAATATTCCCGGCTTTTACGACGACGTCGAACCACCCACCCCTGAAGAGCGGGAGCGATTACGCCAGTTGCCTTTTGACGAAAAGGCGTTCTGGCAGAGTCTGGGAGTTGATTCGGCAGTGGGCGAGGTTGGCTACAGCGTCCTGGAGCGGCGGTGGATTCGGCCTACTTACGACGTTTGCGGAATCTGGGGTGGCTACCAGGGTGAAGGGGCCAAGACGGTCATCCCCGCCGAAGCGGGCGCCAAGATCAGTTTTCGCTTAGTTCCCAGGCAGCAGCCAGGTCGAGTACGGGAACTCCTTGAAAGACGCTTGAAGGAACTCTGTCCCCCAGGGGTCCGCTTCCAGCTCATCGATCTCCACGGATCACCAGCGGTGGTAACGCCGCTGGACAGCCCATTCATCAAAGCGGCCGAGAAAGCCCTTCGAGCGGTGTTTCCCAATCCACCTGTGTTTACCCGGGAAGGAGGCTCGATCCCTATCGTCAGCAAGTTCCAGGAGCGGCTCCGGGCGGACGTTTTGCTTTTGGGCTGGGGGCAGTACGACGACAACGCGCACGGCCCCGACGAGAAATTCCTCCTGGCCGATTTCCATCGCGGAACGCTTGCCAGCGCCTATCTTTGGGAAGAAATCCGCGAAATCGCGAACACTCGGAAATAGTGAAAGTATTGCACCCCAAAGCCGCTGTCCCAAACCGGGGGTGAGTAACCGTTGGTGACAGAACTGGCTTGGAATTCAGCGGGAAATATTCTTTCTCATGGGAGGTTAAGCAGTCAATGCTCGACCGACGATTTGTGCTGGAAAATGTCGAAGCCGTCAAGCGGAATTGCGAAATCCGTGGCGTGCGGGTGGATGTGGACCGTTTTGTTGCGCTGGAGACACGTCGCCGGGAATTGCAGGCGCAACTCGACGAATTGAACCATAAGGCCAACCAAATTGCGAAGTCCATCGCTCGTTGTGCCAGTGAAGAGGATCGCCAGGCCCGACGCGAAGAAGGGCGGCAGGTGCGCGAACAGGCCGCGGCGGTGGAGAGGGAGCTCCGTTCCCTCGAGGAAGAAGCGACGGCACTCCTCAAGCAAATTCCCAATATGACTCACCCCGACGCACCGATCGGCGATGCTTCCGCGTCACGGGAGGTGGGACGGGGCAAATGGCCGGTGCGAACATTCGACTTTCCTGTCAAGGATCATGTGGAAATCGCGGAAAAACTGGACCTCATCGATTTCGAGGCCGGGGCGCGGGTGGCCGGACACGGGTTTTATTTCCTCAAGAATGAAGCGGTCCTGCTCGAACTGGCGCTCCAGCGATTCGCGGTGGATATTCTTCGTCAGGAGGGCTTCGTCATCACGACCACCCCGGATCTCGCACGCAACGAGATCCTCGAAGGCATCGGCTTCCTTCCGAGGGGGCCCGAAACGCAGATTTACAGCATCGAAAACAGCGATCTCAGTCTGGTTGCGACAGCCGAAATCACTCTCGGCGGTTATTATGCAGGCCACATCTTCGAGGCGGATCAGCTTCCTCTCAAGATGGCCGGGATCAGTCACTGTTTTCGTACCGAAGCGGGTGCGCATGGACGGGCCACCCGCGGTATTTATCGCGTCCACCAGTTTACCAAGGTAGAAATGTTCGCCTTCACCTTGCCGGAGCAGAGTGATCCCATGCTCGAATACTTCCGCAGTATCGAGTGCCGGATTTTTGATGACCTTGGAATTCCGTATCGGGTCATCGACACAGCCTCCGGTGATTTGGGCGGCCCCGCCTATCGAAAATACGATCTGGAGGCCTGGATGCCCGGCCGAGGAGAATTCGGCGAGGTCACCAGCACGTCGAATTGCACGGACTATCAGGCCCGGCGTCTGGATATTCGCTACCGTATTAAAGGCGAACGCGGGACCAAATTCGTCCATACTTTGAACGGTACGGCCATCGCGATCAGCCGGGCGCTGATTGCCATTTTGGAGAACTACCAGCAGGCCGACGGTTCGGTTCTCATCCCCGACGTACTTCGCCCCTACGTCGGTTTAGAGAAAATCGGCCCCCGGTGAATGAGCGCTTTTCGGTACCGCTACGCCGGTACGACTGTTGGCGGTGAGAATCGGGTCAGCCTGCAAAGTCGGGGGCTTCAGGTTCGCTTGGGGACCTATCCATCCCGACTTTTGCAAAAACCTAGGGGACACCATGGGCGCAATGTATTTGGAGCAATTCGTGGATTGCCCCTACCTGACTGCGGTTAGAGCTGTTGAAGCGGGTGAACGCCACGCGGTTCTGCGACGTCCGGCTGGGCCGAGCCACATCTCTTCAACCTGGGGATGTGTCAGGCTCGGCTGGCCTTGACGACGTCCAACAACGGGAATAGATTTAATCTAGCAAGCAGATCGAAGGACTGACGAAAATGAAAAATATTTGCGCGAACCTTAGCCTTGGCCTGTTGTTACTGCCTCCCACGTGAGGCCGGCCTTTCGGTTCGCGCAACAGAAAGCGAAAATCCAAGAACCCAGGGCCGGCAGGTCCTGGGTTCCTTGCTTTTTATGGACAATGACCAAAAGGGGAATTGCATCGCAAGACACTTGCTGTATTCGCGATTGATGATTGATAAGTGCCACTCTCGGAACGCTCGGCATTTGGCGACCGGACAGATCCGTGGGACGTTCGTCGCTGTCCGGAGGCCGGGCTGGAGAGACGCGAGATAACGGCGCTCGGGTGTCGCATGAGGGGACACACCACTTCGTACCGACACTGGCTTCATCCCACGAGGGCATGGTTGGTGTTGCGCCCGCCGACCGACAGGTCGGCTTCCGGCTTAAACGAGGTCAGCTTGGTCGGACGGGCTGCTGCTCGTTCCGAAAGGCCTTGAAAAACCTTCTCCTGGTGAAATCGCAGTTTTCAAAGAAGATTTGCAGGTCAAGAATCTGCTGGCTCAAGTAAGGTCCCTGTCAGGCTCGCAAGTTTACAACCGTGTTGGTTCGCCTTGGCCGAATTGGAAAACACGACAGAACACGAGAGAAAGGGTGACACGACGATGTACGACGACGAAGTCCCAAAACCGAGCACAACTCGACGGATCATCATATTCGACACCACACTGCGGGATGGCGAGCAATCGCCGGGATGCAGCATGAACCTCCAGGAAAAACTGGAGGTCGCCCATGCACTGGCCCAACTGGGCGTGGATGTCATTGAAGCAGGTTTCCCCATTGCCTCACCCGGCGATTTTGAGGCCGTCAAAGCCATTGCCCAGGAAATTCGCGGACCGGTAATCTGTGGTTTGGCCCGATGTCGCGAAGCAGACATCGATCGGGCATGGGAAGCCCTTCGCTGGGCTGAATCTCCCAGAATTCACGTCTTCCTGGCCACCAGCGCCATCCATCGCGAGCACAAGTTGCGCATGACCAAGGAACAGATCATTGAGCTGGCCGTCGCCGGTGTCCGCCGGGCAGCCAAATACTGTTCCAACGTCGAGTTCTCGCCCGAGGATGCCGCTCGCACGGAAATAGATTTCCTCTGTCAGGTTGTGGAAGCCGCGATCGATGCGGGAGCCACCACCGTCAATATTCCGGATACGGTTGGGTACGCTGTGCCCTCGCAGATGTACCGATTGATAAAGACGCTCCGCGAACGGGTGCCCAATATCGATAAAGCCGTCATCAGTGTTCACTGCCATGATGACCTCGGCATGGCCGTCGCCAACAGCCTGGCCGCCATTCAAGCCGGTGCCGGGCAGGTGGAGTGCACGATTAACGGGATCGGAGAACGGGCAGGCAACTGCGCTCTGGAAGAAATTGTGATGGCCCTCCGTGTGCGACAGGACGTGTTCCATGCGGACACCGGAGTGGTCAGCCAGCGGCTGGTCCCCACCAGTCGCCTGGTGGCCGGGATTACGGGAATGGTGGTCCAGCGAAATAAGGCCATCGTCGGGCAAAACGCGTTTGCGCACGAGGCCGGAATTCATCAGGACGGCATTCTCAAAGAGCCACGGACGTACGAGATCATGCGGCCGGAAGATGTCGGCTTCTCCCGAAGCGACCTGGTATTGGGCAAGCACAGCGGTCGCGCGGCCCTGGCAGCCCGGGCTAAAGCGCTGGGTTATGAATTAACGCCGGAGCAACTCGACCGCGTCTTCCAGGAGTTTAAAATTCTGGCCGACAAAAAGAAGGAAGTCTATGACGGCGATCTGGCGGCCCTCATCGAGCAGCAGACGCGCGTTGTGCCGGATACCTGGACCCTTGAATCGTACTCGCTCACAGTGGGCACACAGCAGGTTCCCGAGGTAACTATGACGTTGCGCCGGGCCGACAACGAAGTCCGCACGGTCACTCTCAGTGCAGGCGACGGTCCCGTGGATGCCGTCTTTCTGGCCATCGAAAAACTCACGGGGATTTCTGTGGCCTGTCGGGATTTTCATGTCCACAGCGTGACCGTCGGAAAGGACGCCCTGGGTGAGGTCCAGGTGCAGGTGGAGTATAATGGCGACATCTACCGAGGTCGCGGAGTTTCCACGGATAGCCTGGAGGCCAGCGCCAAGGCGTTTCTGAATGCGATCAACCGGATCCTGGCGAAAAACCATCATCCCAAGGCGACGGCAGCGGAGCCTGCAGGCTGACAGGATGGAACGGCATGATGAATAAAAACCCCAGACCGCCGGGAATGGGCAGGCTGTTGTCCCGGCGGACAGTTTAGAGCCTGTCGAAATCCGAACGGTTTCCGCACATGGATGTCGATTTCGAGATTTTCGCATAGTTCGTAGCGCGTCGACGGCCGATTGAGGCCGGGGCCGAGTGGCGGAATGGTAGACGCACAGGACTTAAAATCCTGTGGGGAGTCATCCCCGTGCGGGTTCGAATCCCGCCTCGGCTATTTGGGGTATTTGCACCAGATTGCAGCCAGTCGTAACTGATGCCAGGAAAACGTGTTGCGGCAGATCGGTAAAAGGCGGCTTCGGGATATTTCCACCCATTTCCGCCCCTTGCTGCGCCGGATTTTGCGCCGCCTGTAGCTGCGGTGGAATCCACTTTGTTGCTTCTTGAAAAGCCGCCTCGGTCGGTTCAACGTAACGCCGCAGGTCAATCGAAGGGGTACTACTCAGCCATTTAGTTACAACCGCAAGAGGAAAGTGAGCTGCAAGATCGGATTCACAACTGGCGCGCAGGTTGTGCCACAACTTCGGCCAAGGTTCTACGCCCGCCCGTCGAATTATCTTCGCCAGTGTGGTTCGCAGAGATGCATTTCGCTAACCTGCCGGACCATAAGCCCGTCGGCGGTACTCGTAGGGAAATACGTACTCTGAACCTACCTCGGCCGCATCGAAAGCCTCGTCCAGATAAGGTCGCAACAGGGGAAAGATCGGGATGACCCGATACGGCTTGCCTTGCCCTTCGGTCTTGGGCGAAGGAACCGTCGACTCGCTGACCCTCGGTCGTTGTGGGTCGTGGGCGTCGTGGTGCGAACACCCGGGCAAGAAGGCCGAGTGCACTCCGCCGAAGGACGAATACCACCTCCTGAAAACCACCCAAGGGACAGATCCGGGAACACCACACCCCAGGGAACAGAAAACTCAGTCCCACGGCGGTCAGCACGCCACTCATTCCAATCGCAAGAAGCACCGGACTGGAAGAAAACGGTTGCCCTATGCTGCTGAATAGGGCGAGTGGGTCGAGCCAAAGCAAGACGGGGAATCCCGCGAAAGCACCAGCGAGGGTTGCAAATACCAAATAGTGCCCCAAATGTGGTACGGATGGACGCCGCAAGCCCACCTTCTTTCCCAGCCACGTCGATAGCTCGTTGCATGTCCCCAGGGGACACATCCAACGGCAGAACCAACGCAGTTTGAAAGCCACGACGACTCCCACAAACAGGGCGAGCCATCCGGTCACCGACAAGCCCCCGGTAACGATTAACTTGCACACGGCAATAGTAAAACTCAACCCTGCAGGCAAAGTGGCGAGTCCACTACGCAGTGCTTGGCCAGCCAGAACAATAACAATCGTCCCTGCGAGAATGGCAAATCGCACGATCCAGCGAAGAGCCTTAATCTCACTTACGGGGTGCGTCGGCGACGTACGGCTGGCGAACCATCGACACGATGGCTTTCGCTCATGGTTCTTGGAAACTCCTATCTGACCATCGTTATCCTGGCGATGCACCTCAGCCAAGGTAGGCCCCCTGCTCACGAAGAATCTTCTGAACTTTGGGGACTTCGACCTGACGGGGCGAGCAGCGATCCTTCACGGCCACGGCAGCGGCGACTCCGGCGGCATGGCCAGTGGCGCAACAGTTGGGGATCAAACGTACCAAATCAGCCATTTGCATTTCGGCACTGATGCAACGTCCGGCTGCGAGCACGTTTTCGACCTTCTTGGGTACGAGTGCGCCGTAAGGAACCTGCCATTCCCCATGCTGGCCGTCGGTCGAGCCACCGACAGCAACCACATCGTCAAAACGCCGTCCGGCCTTCAAATCGGCGTATCGAACGGTGGCTACACCATTCAAGACCCGAGTGATCCGAACACCCAATTGAGGTGCTGTCTCGACCAGATAAAGCGATTCGTAGCCGGGAACCTGCCGCGCTTGCTGGACATTCCGCCAAATGAATTTCCGGTGCGACATTTCCATGCGGGTCAGGGTTCGCACGTCAAGTCCATCCACTTCTGGTCCAATTAGATTGACCCAGTTGACCCCAGGGGCAGGAGTCGGGCTACCAAGCCGCTTGGGACGATTGCCCGCCGGTGCGCGAGATGGGTCGATCCGATCCAGATTACCGATCCGCGAAACCAACCCCACATTGTGTGTGCGGTGTTCAAACTCGGCTCCGGCTGCGGCAAAAATGTCCCCGTCGCCTGTGGCGTCGATGACAACATCGGCGAGGATGGCCTGTCGTCCGGACTTACTCTCAAACACAGCACCCCGCACGGTGTTTCCCTCGAGAATAGCGTCCACGCCCCAGGCGTGTAGGAAGACTTCCACCCCAGCCTCCTCGATCATCTCTACCATCACGTACTTCAGGGCCTCGGCGTCCACAGTGGGGTTCTTTCCGGGACCACGATTGATAATACCGCCGGGCAGCTTCTCCAGCCGCTGCATCATCTCTTCGCCGATTCCCATGCAAACCTGTTTCCCGCCCTTCACAATGTGTCCGAGCACAAGGAGCACCAACCCACCGGTCCATAATCCCCCAAAGTGACCATAGCGTTCGACAAGCGTAACACGTGCCCCGGCACGCCGCGCGGCAATGGCGGCAGATACCCCGGCGGGACCACCCCCAACGACAAGGACTTCGCATTGCGAAAGCAACGGCAATTCGCGCTGAGGTTGAATAACACGCCCGTTCACAAGCCTGGCCGTGAATTGAGTGTCTTGCACTTTGTGGGGGTCCAACACACTGCTCGTAAATCCTGATGACTCGCCGATCGGTGCAACCTGCTGGTTCTCCCCCGAAGCTGAGGGCAAAACGCCCATGCTGCCCATCGCGCTAAGTGCGCCGATCGCCTTCAGCCAGTTTCTTCTGTTCATCGGATTCATGAAGGAATACTCCTGTCATCTGAGTGCAAAACATCGCGTGCCCGAACCAAAAGTCGCATTATAAAATGCGTCGCAAGCCGTCACAACGAAAATGTTGTCACCTGTCGTGCGGTTTTCATGCATGGTTCAAGCATCGCACCGTGATCCGAATCGCTTCGCCAACGACATGGCCCAGATGACAAGAACGCCGAACAGTTGTTTGGGGACTCGTACGGTTTTGTCTGGTCGATTGGCGTGGTTGGACTCCACTATGTGTTCATTCGCCAGATCGTGAAGTTCAATACCGCGGCAAAGCTGACCCAGGCCAGGTACGGTGTTAAGAGCCAACCCGCGAGGCGCGAATAGCGGAAAAAAGCCCACATTGTCGCCACGATGGCGAGCCAGAGAACGAGGATTTCAATAAACGCCAAATCGGGCCTGTGCATGCCAAAGAAGATCCAGGACCAGGCCGCATTGAGGACAAGCTGGAGTCCAAACAGGCCGAGCGGGACGTTTCCCGCCCTGAATCCGGTTTGCTTCCAAACCAACCAGGCAGCGATGCCCATTGTGATAAAAAGCGTGGTCCATACTGGTCCGAAAACACTGCTCGGTGGGTTCCATGTAGGTTTGTTGAGCGTCCTGTACCACCCATCGACTTGTGGAGCTGTGGCAAGCGACCCCAAAAAGCCCACCGCAAGGCATACACCAACAAACACGACAAGCCCAACCCAGTCTTTAGCCGTTCTCATGATCGTCCTTCTTTTTAGTGAATAAAAGTTGGCAAAGAATTTGTTAAGGAACCTTTGCACAATTGCTACTTACCGGCATTATAATCTGGGGGTTACAACTGGTGATAAAAATAGAAGGAGTACCAAAACGGCATGGTTCACTGGATTCCTCCAGTTGATGGACAAAACCATGCCCTGGCAGGAGTTGATCGATATCATCAGGCTGTTTTATCCGAACAACGAGGGCCCCGGCCGACCGGCCAGGCCGCTCATCGGGATGCTCAAGCTGTAGTTCCTCCAGATTTGGTGCGCCCTGTCGGACCCGGTGACGCAAGAGTTGATGCACGATAGCCATGTGGTACAGCAAGTTGTGGCCTTGGGCCTACGGAAAGACGCCTCGCCGGCCGAGACGACCATTTGCCGCTTTCGGCAGTTGCTTGAGGACTGTCGGTAGGTCCCAAGATTGAAGATAGAGGAAGTTTAGTCCGCGATAAACGTTGCCTTGTATGGATTAAAAACCATTATCAAGCGTGAAACTACCAGAAGACAATCGAAGTCACCTTTTGTTTAGCGGTCCCCATTCAGCCTGGAAGATGCTGCCATCCGCCAGCGGTTATCTTATTCGTTGAAACTGCTCATTGAATATGCAAAGGCCCTTCTGGCGGTTCGGGGGAGTGGTGTTGTGGACTTGGAGAGATCCCCTTATGCCATGCAGCGTGGCGAAACATGTGATTTTTGGTCACGATTTTGCCCTCCACATTGATGATTAATCGCTTGCCCGGCGAATCGTTGCCGGAAAGAATTCATGGTTCGTAACGTTGTAACTTCACGACGACTCTGCTTTATTGGCCGATGTTCGTGAAATCGGGAGGTAACTCCTACCATGATGAGTCAGCATCCAGAAACCGCACCACGTCCGGCCATTTCACTCCAGCCGGAAGAGGGATGGCACTGTCAACACTGGTTCTATCGCTTCGACAGGCAGGCGCTACGGCGGCTCTCGCCGGCCGAAAGGAAGCAAGCCTGTGAGGAGTTTCTCGCTGTTTTGTCGCCTTCTCCGGAATCGGCGCCGGCACGGTTCCAGAGCTATGTCATTATGGGGCATAAGGCCGACTTCGGTTTGATGATGCTGGATGCCGATCCGCTCAAGCTGAACGGACTTCATCATCGCCTCATGGGGAGTGCGATGGGCGCGGCACTCATTCCCACTTGGTCGTTTGTCTCCCTTACAGAGGTCTCGGAATACTTACACACCCCCGAGGCCTACGCGGAACGGTTGCAAAAGGAGGGGCTATCTCCGGAAAGCCCCGAGTTCCTGCAACGGACGTCGCAGTACGCCAAACGGTACGAAATCATGCGAAAACAACGCTTGAATCCCGACCTGCCGGACTGGCCGGCGTTCTGTTTTTACCCCATGAATAAGCGACGTCGCCCCGAGGCAAACTGGTTCATGCTGAACTTTGAAGAGCGGGAACGCCTGATGGCTGAACACGGTGAGACCGGAATGAAGTTTGCCGGTCGGGTGACGCAGCTTGTGACAGTAGGAATCGGGTTAGAAGATTGGGAATGGGGGGTGACTTTGTGGGCACGCAATCCCCAGTATCTTAAGGATATTGTCTACCGTATGCGATTCGACGAGGCCAGTGCTCGGTACGCCGACTTCGGCCCTTTTTACAGTGGCTATCGGGCCTCTCCCGAACAAATCCTGGATCACTGCGGCATCCGTTGAAGCATACGGAGGAACATTCCCAATCAACGGCGGTTGATTGCCGCCAACAACAGGGGAAATTGACGATTAAAGCCTGAAGCATGTTTCTCAGGTTCTTCATCAACCGACTGATCTGGCTGGTGATCACGCTCTGGGTCGTGTTCACGGTGAGCTTTTTCCTGATGCGTGCCGTGCCCGGCGGGCCCCTTGACCGCGAACGCCGCCTGGATCCGCAAATCGAAAAGAATTTGGCCGCCCGATACCACCTCGACGAGCCGGCCTGGCGGCAGTATTTACGTGAGCTCGGCAATGTTGTGCGTGGGGACCTGGGCTACAGTTACCGGATGGCCGATTTTACAGTTAACGAAGTGATCGCTCAGGGCTTGCCCATTTCCGCCGCGCTGGGAATTGCGGCTTTAGGCTTCGCCGTAACACTGGGGGTTGCAGCGGGCGTGGTATCGGCCGTGGCACGAAACACCGTCTGGGACCGAGCGCTGATGCTGGCGGCCACAGTGGGATTGGCGGTACCCAACTTTACCCTGGCGGGCCTTCTCATTATTTTGCTGGTGTTTTTGATCCCCGTGTTTCCTGCCGCCGGTTGGGGCAGAGGGGCACACCTTGTTCTCCCTGCAATCAGCCTCGGATTACCTTATGCGGCCTCAATCGCCCGACTGGTCCGAACAGGCCTCCTCGACGTCCTCAATCAGGACTTTGTACGTACCGCCCGCGCTAAAGGCGTGCCGCCGATGGTTGTGATCTTCAAGCACGCCATGCCCATGGCCCTGCCGCCCGTGATTTCCTACCTTGGCCCGGCAACGGCGGGCATCATCACGGGGTCGCCAGTGGTAGAAAAGATTTTCGCGATCCCCGGGGTTGGTATGCACTTTGTCGAGGCGGCTATTCAGCGGGACTACACCCTCGCCATGGGGCTTGTCTTGTTGTTCACGCTGCTGCTGTATTGTGCTAACATGCTCGTGGACCTGGGTTATTCGGTCCTTGACCCCCGCGTGGAACTCGAATGAGCCAACGGGGGAAAAGGCAAGCCAGGGGAAACTCAACACGCTCATCTCATCGGCGTTTGCGCTGCTCTAGACGGGCAATTCCTGCGGCGCCGATGAAACCGGCATCCCCTCCCAATGCGGCGAACCGAATGACGACTTTCTCCGCCAGGGTGGGAAAGGCCCGCTGTCGCACCTCTTCCCGAATCCGCTGGAGAAATTGCCGTCCCACGGGGGACTTCATTCCGCCAAACGTCATCGCTCCACCCAAGAGCAGCCCCGTCGGATCAAAAGTGTGCAGCAGAGTGACAATGCCCAGACCGAGGTAGTAGGCGGTCTCCAGAACCAGTTCCAGCGAGGGTTCGTCACCGTTCTCGGCGAGTTGGGCAATAAGGAGGGGAGTCAGCTTCTCGCCCTGGGAAATGCGTTCCGCCAGAGCAGGTGCCTTGCCCGCGGCAATCCTGTCTTTGGCCCGCCGAATTAAGCCCGTCGCACTTGCAAAAGACTCCAGATGGCCGCGCTTCCCGCACGAACAAATGGGGGCTGTGTCAGAGGGATCCACGAGAATGTGCCCACATTCAGTGCCGTGTCCATGTTCTCCCTCGATGATCAGGTCCCCAATAATCACGCCACATCCTACCCCGGTGCCGAGGGTGAGGAAGACCAGGCTGTTAAAGCCACGGCCGGAGCCGATCCACAACTCCCCGTAGGCGGCTGCCGAGGCGTCGTTGGCCATGGCGACCGGCATTCCGCAGGCATCGGCGAGGCGATCGCGGATCGGGAAACCTCCCCAGCCGGGAAAATTGGTGGGGTTCACCATCACTCCCGTTCCCAGGTCGAGAATACCCGGGCAGCCTAAACCAATCCGGGCTATCTCAGTGGGCTCCAGCCCCGAGGATTGAATCATTTCGGTCGTTGTTTCGCTGACCCGCTGAATCCAATCCTGGGGGCCATTTTCCACCAGCGTGGCGAATTCTCGGGAGTGACAGACCGGCCTTCCTAAGTCGTCTACCAAACCGACCTTCGTACTTGTTCCACCGAGATCAATGCCCACGTAGAACGGTGGTATGGCACGATTGAGCGGAATAGGCTTGACGGCTGGAGCCATGATCGGGTCCCCTCTCTTTTACTGTGTGGTTACACTCTAACAAACACACAGTTACCGGGGAAGTCAAGAAAAGTCCGTCAAAAACCGCAATTTAAGATGGCTCCGATCCGGGCGGGCGGGCCGATTGGGCCAATTATAGCGGTTGAGCTATTACTGGGCGGCCGATTTGCTCCCCGCAGGAGATCCCATGATAGGAAAGCCCTCGGGGAGAGGTCGGCCAGCCACCGAGTAACCCCGCTCATGGAGGAAATCCTTCAGCCGTCGAAAGTCTTTAAAACCGTCTGGATAACACCAGAGGGTGACGACCGTTTTATCCGGTCGGTAGCCGGCCAAACGTCGGCGAAACTCCGAGGTCTCCTCCAGTGCACGATCAACGGGGTCCCCACCGGCCCCCGTGGGAATCAGAACCCATTGACGGAGCTGAGCATATGCCCCTGTCATCGTGTTTCCATCGCCTGGTGTCCCCGCAAGGTGGCGACGCACAAGTGAATATTCCATTTTGAATCCACCGATTGGTCCGACGACCCCTGTGATTTCCGGCACTTCCAGCAGGCGATAAAGTTTTCGGCGTGCATCGGCTACGAGTTCTTCCAGGAGCCGATCGAGCGGAATATACGTGATCTTTCCTTTTTCGATAACAAAATGGATCTCCTCACGATCGCTGGGAGTTGCCAGCGGAGTGGGATAGTTGACGAGTTGCACGACCTCCGTCCGGTTTTGCTGGGTGGCAGCCTCTCGCTCCAGTCGTGACAGTTCCTCGTGTGCCTCTGCCAAGGCCTGGACAAGGGCCTGCTGGCGAGTCGCGTCACCACTCAACTGTTTGGACTTTTCTTCGTACTCCTTTTTCAACAATCCTACCAGCAATGCCAGCCGATCACGTTCCGCCAGACGTGCTTGTATTTCGATGCTTGTTTGGCCCACTTTTTCAGCCAGTTCCAGAATATCTTTGCGCAGCGAAACCAGACGCGCCGATCGCCGTTGCAACTCCGTCAGTCGCACCTCACGTTCTTTCACGGTGGGGTCTTCCGGCAAAACGAGATTGACCGGCGCGTGCTGTGCGCGCACACCGACTACCATGACCAAGATGATGAGAATGCCCACAATATTGGTCACGGTATCGAGGAACGAATCGTATCCGGCGGTGTGCTGGTCCTCCATGACATGTCATCCTGTGATGCAAGCTGATTGGTTCGGCGTTTTTTGATTAACTCTGCTTGATCCACGGCTCACGAATCCTGGTCAGCGCACGTCAGGCACCTTCTCAATGAGAAGTCCGCTTCCGGCGAGGAGTTGTTGCAGAATGCCAAACTGCTCTTCTGCACCGGGCGCTACATGGACCCGAAGAATCGGCCGCCAGTACATTCCTCGCCCAGCCATTCCCCAACTGGTGATGTATTCTTTGATGGTCTTCACGAGCTCTTCCACTGCTCTCTCGGCCCCCTGGTCGAGCGGGAACACCCGAGCGGCCACAAGTGGGTTATCGGGAACCAGGACAAACCGGTCGGGAAAGCACTCGATCTTAATGGGCCGGGTGACGGGAATCGTACCTCGATCATGAGGCAAGAGCGCCCAGCCCTGGCCGTAGCGGTCTGCCAATGGCCGAAGAGATCCTGGATGCCGAATGTCCGCGTCGCTGCGAGGGACCGATGCGTCTACCCAAGACGGCTCCGGGTGTTGGCCGGTCTCGTTGGAACGACCTGCGTTTGAAGCGCGAGCTGTCGCAACACCTGCCGTGCCAAGGACTTCTGAACTCCGCGAGCCCTGAGCCGAAGCAGATCGGTCCGTCACTACAAATTCGGCACTCGCGGGTATGCCGTCGGTACGGGCTGATATCTGGTTTTCCCCAGCCAGACCCGCTGTCTGCGACCCGCGGGCGGAAACGTCGCGGTTATCCGCTCCATTGAGACGCGACTTTTGCTGCCACCGGGTGAGCATTGGATCGTCCGCGGCACTGCTGGAGACATCTTCTCCAGAGATGTCTTCCACGGCTCCTCCCACATACGGGGCAGGTCGGAAGCGCCGCGGCCGGCCGCCGTATTTCCCCGGGGCTGATTGCACCAGAAACTCCTGGCGACGTCGCGCCAATGTGACGGCGTCCTGAACCACCTGGGCCAGCCGGGTGTCCGGTGGTGGGTACGACAGGTTCCAGTCCTCCTCTACAAGTTCGTAACCAAATTCAGTTCCCCAAGATGTCATCGCCGCCCGGGCTGCATAATAGGCTTCGATTCCGCTCGGCCGAACGATGAGCAGAGGATACGGTTCGCCCTCCTCCTCCGGGTCAAATTCGCGGCGTGCCAACCATTCTTCACGTACCGCGCGGAGGGCCGCATCGAGGGGATTTCCCGGACCCAGTGGTCCGAGGAAATCCTCTGGGGGGAATCGAATTCCCTCCGGCTGCAAGTACACCCCGTCGCTTCGACATTCGAGATAAATGGGCCGGCGGCGCGTGCCATGTGGTCCGTGATAGGGGATGATGGCGTAACTTCGGGTGGATGGCTGCTGCTTTGCCTCTTCCATTTTCCGCTTCAAATCGGCAATTTTTCGCTGTAACTCAGCCAGTTCCGCTTCCTGCACTTCAATGAGCCGCTTTCGCTGGCCCTCCTCCGTTTCCTGGAGAGACTCCAGTTGGCGCAGCTTCGCCTGCCAGAGAACTCCTTCGTCACGCAAACGTCGCAGGGAATCCTCCAAGTGCCCCAACAGAGTCCGCGCTTCGGTCAGTTGCTGTTGTGTTTTATCACGGCTGGCCCGGAGTTGCTCTTCCTGCCACTGGACGTCTTCCTCCCATTGCTGCAATTGTTCGATGGAGGGAAGTGTCTGCTCAGCCACCGAGTTCGCCTTTTCTGCCCGAGCCTGAGCCAGGGCCTTCAGCCGCGCTTGACGGACGAGAATGACAAGCAGGAGAATGAGCACCCCCATCGTGCAAATGAGCACGGCGAGGAAAGGAAACAGGGAAACCGGATTTTCGCTCCCAAGAGTCGAGCGCCGCGATCGCCGTTTCATGCCGCCTTTGCCTTGGTGGGATGACCCTCCGCCCGCGGGCTTCGATCAGCGGGAAGTCGATGGAGGTGCGCGCTAAGCAAATTGGCTGCCGCCGCCAGGGTGGCCAACGCCTCCTCAAAGTGCTTGGCCGACGCCACAGCCGAGAGATTCTGTTCCAAAAGCCGCTGGAGTTCGGCGAGCTCTCCCACGCTTCGAGCGAACTCTCGCCACGCCATTGCATCCTCGCGGAGACGATTTTCCAGCTCGGTCAGTATTTCCGTGGACCGACGGAGCACCTCGCCCACCGAGTTTATTTGCACGTTGACAGGCTCCAGAGTGTTCTTTGCCCAATCAGCCAGCAATTGGAGATGGGCTTTTTCCATTTCCTGCAAGCGGCGGGCGTGTTGCTCGGCCGTGGCATTGAGGGCGCTGGTCATAGCCATTTCCAGAGCCTGACCCGCGCGATTCCACAAGTTCCCTATCGCTTCGTCCCGCTCCTTGAGAGTCCGCTGCCACAGTTCGTTCTGGGTGTTTACAAGTTCTTCGCATGCCTGGACGACGTCCCGTAACGCCTGCCGTACCTCCGCATTCTGATCTCCGGCGGATTCGCCCACGAACATGGGAAGCAGTACGTCCTGGACGCGGTCCGAAACGGCGGCCACCAGTTTCTGCTCCGCTCGATCCACTGCATACTGAACGAGCATCAGGATCATGGAAAGGGCCAGCGCAAGAGCCGTTGTGTCGAAGGCGACCATCAATCCCCCCATAACCGTGGGAAGTGTCTCTTCAAGCTGCTGGGGAGAAAGGTTCCCCAGGGAAAGCGTGATTCCCACGACTGTTCCCAAGAATCCCAGAATGGGAATCGCCCAAACGACAAGCCGCACGAACCCGTAGTCAGCGCGGCGATTCTCAGCCTCTTCCTGGGCAAGCTCTCTCAGATACTCGTCCAGACCCCGGCTCGACTGTCGGCGCTGCACATAGAGAATGCCCGCCCTCATGTGGCGAAGGAACGTGCTCTCGCCGACCGCTTTCGCGTACCCATCGATCGCCTGCGAAAGCTCCTGAGGACTCGTCCTGGGTGAATATGTCTGAGCCTGCAAGTGCACCAGGTGGGCCCATTCTCCCGCCACCCGCCATCCTTTGAACACGAGTGTGCTCAATCCCAGGAAGAAAAGAAGCGTTTCGATGTATTCGATGGGGTGACCGGTCGTGTACCGGCGGAGAAACTCTGCTCCCGGCCAGTCAGCCGTTTTGAGAGCAAAAAGATACACAGTAAATAAAGCGCCTCCCCAAATCAGGGGCGAACTTGCAATCCGATGGAGGATATAACGGAAGGTCCTCATGAGGGTGGGTCCCGATCTTCCTGACGTAATTTTTGTTGAACCAGGTTTCTCTCGTTTTCCGGCGGGGGATTGTCCCTGAGACTGGTCACCGGGTCAATGTCAAGTGAAACGGCGAGAGACCAGTCCCGTCTCGGTACAATCGACACAATCGCTGCGATCGCTTCAATTTAAAAACTCGACCAAGACGACAAAAACAAAAATTGGGAGTCTAGCGAAATGTGAGAAGAAAGAGAAACTCAGTACTCAGGGCTTTCTGCCATTCCGGTTAATCCACACAGAACGCGCAGTTTGCCAAAATTGCTCTTCACGATTTTTCGCAAATCACCTATGATGTGCCCGAGATTTCCCGGTCATCGGAGTATTCGCGCTTTTTGAAACTTGAGTGATCACCCGCCTGGATAGGTTTCGATCCTAGCCCACAGGCGGTAGGACCAGCGCCGGAGAGCACGTTTTACTGGTTGGAATCGCTGCCAGCCGAGGTTTCCGGGAAGGAACTCTCTCCGGTGTTTACCATTTTTACACGGGGAAACGCCGGCTCGGAGACACGCACGGCGGTCGGAGTGTCTTTCCGCCGGACAAGTGTTCGGGAAAACTCCAGCACGGATGAAACTGACCGGAGGGAATGAAAAGTTGACGCGGAAAACCGAATTGCTGACAGGGGCGCGGCACGGTAAATCCGCTCGCCACGCATGAAGACACGCTAACCAGGAGTGGCGTCACGTATTTATGAAAGACCCATGAGACTATGGAGTGCTCCGCCTAGCTGCGGTTCTTACCCGTGGCACCACAGCGCACGGAATTCGTTCGTGCTTATCGCCGTTGTGGTGAGCGGATGTATTACCCCCGCAACTACTCCCCCGCCAGCCGCTGTGCCCGGTATGGTACCACCTCCTGCTGCCTCCGGAGAATACTATCGGGAAGTCCCAGGCCCCATCCTTCCCGGTGACTGTTCCGAGTTCACCGTGGTGCCGCAGGAGACGGCGGCGGCCGTGGGAACAGAGGTGATTCTTGTGGCCAGCGTTCGCGGCCAGGATCAGTACATGCTGACGAACCAGCGCGTGGAATGGACGATCATGCCTGGGGGAGTGGGGGCGTTTGTTGATTTCAACCGAGCGACCCTCATCGATTATCTGGTGGGTGACTTTACCCGACCGCGAAAAGTCAACGAGCATTTTGTCATCACCAGCACCACACGCCAGTATTTGCGACTGACCCGGGGCACGGTCGATCCCAATGATGATGTCATCATCCGACCCGGTCAGGCGTGGGTCAGTCTGACCAGTCCCATCGAGGGGACCTCTGTGGTGCAAGTCTATGTGCCTTGCGTTCATAGCTGGAACCGTCGGGTGCAAACCGCGACGATTCACTGGGTGGATGCACAGTGGACCCTCCCGCCCCCGGCGATCGTCCCGGCTGGTTCACGCCATAAACTTGTCACAACCGTGACCCGTCAGCGAGACCGATCTCCGTGTTCCGGGTGGAAAGTCCGGTACGAGATCACGGGAGGAGTCACCGCGGCTTTCGCCCCGGAGGGCTCCACGTCGGTGGAAATCCCTGTGGATTCCTCTGGACAGGCGGCGGCCGAGATTTACCAAACTCAGCCGCTCGGCGGTTCGACCCAGGTCAGCGTCCAGATTATCCGTCCAGGAGATGCCCCGGGGGCGGCGGGGAAACAACTTATCGTGGCCACAGGACAGACGCTTGTCACCTGGTCCGCGGCCCAACTGGCGGTGCGGGTCAACGCTCCACAAACTGTCGCCGTGGGCGGGAGCACGACCGTTCGCATTGAAGTGAATAATCCCGGCGACCTCCCGGCGGAAAATGTCATGGTAACGGCCACCCTGCCTGCCGGCTTTACCCAGCGGAGTACCACGCCCGTCGCTTCGGTGTCGGGAAACACCTTGACGTGGAACATCGGACGGCTGAATGCCCACGAGATGCGCACACTTGATGTGGTTATCGAAGCTTCGCAAGGTGCCACGGGATCTTTGTGCGCCGAAGCGCAGGGAGCAGGTGGCCTGCGTGCCCAGCATTGCGCCACAATATCGGCCGGAGCGGCAGCCCCCGCCACCACTTCGACCGCAGGCGTCGTGGAATTGCGCGTGCAGGGGCCCGATCGTGCCACCGTTGGCCAGGAAGTGACGTTCGTCATTTCGATCACGAATCGCAGTACCAGTCCGCTGGGCAATCTCCTCGTGAAGGATACATTCGATCGTGGTTTTCAGCACGCGGTGGGACAGGGGGCCGTGGAACGGGACCTCCCCGGAACACTCCAGCCCGGTGAAACAAAAACAATTGGCGTGGTTTTTAAGATTGTGCAGCCAGGACGGTGGTGCCACACCGTTCAGGTGAGCGGACCAACTGGTGTTCTGGCCTCGCAGTCGGCATGTCTCGAAGCCCAGCCAGGAACGTCGGGGTCTGGGTCCGGTCTACCATCGGCTCCCCCTTCGGGAGCTGCGCAGCCCGGGACCTCGTCCACCACCAGCCCTGGTACAATTCCGTCGCCTCCGTTGTCCACCACTCCATCCACGGGGAGCCAACCGCCGTTATCCGGGCAGAATCTCACGGGCACGCCTAGCCCCGCGACACAGCAGCCCACCTTGCCCGGGGCCAGTCCAGGAGTTGGCGTCTCACCTCCGTCGGCCGCCACGCCCTCCCAGCCCGCCCCCTCCACTCCCAGCCCAACGCTCCAATCGGTGGATTTCAAAATCACCGGGCCGGCGTCTGTCAAATTGGGAGAATCAGCCGTCTTCACGTGCGAAATTACGGTCACCGGCCCCAGCGCACTCGCCAACCTTCGACTGCGGTGCTCCTTTGATGAAGCGTGGGAGCCCCTTCGAGCAAGTGCTGGTTACCAACTGGAAGGCGATGTCATCACGTGGACCCTCAACACGCTGGCGCCCAATCAGCCTGTTCGCCGTCAGGTGGAACTGCGAGCCCTGAAGACCAGCGACCAAGCGTGTTGCCGCGGCGAACTGGTCAGTCCCGACGGCAGTTCAAACGTGCAACGGGCGTGCGTCCGCATTGAGCCGGCAGCGCCAACCCCGACCGTTCGGGGCCGACCACCCATCGCGGAAACGCCACCGTCAATATCTGACGTTCCGAGTACCCAGGCACCGCCCGCGGAAAGCTCCGCTTCGGGGGAATCCGCGGGCACGTGTCCGCTCAACGTGTCGATCATCGATCGCTACGAACCAATCGCCATCGGCAAGTCGAAAGTTGTGGAATTTGTTCTCACCAATTCCGGACGTAGTCCAGTGTCGGACATCCGACTTGCCGTAACGATCCCGGACCGCTTCGCCTGGAATCCGGACATGACCTCGGGACCCGATCGGTTCGAATCGCCTTCTCCTGGTCTGGTCGTTTTCGTCACTCGTGAACCTTTGCCGGCCGGGCAGAGTTTGCACCTTCGACTCGGTCTTACCGCCAAAAAGTCGGGAACGGGGCAGATCAACGCCCAGGTCACCTGTCAGGGATCGGTGAAACCTCTCACGGTCACGCGAGAGACCACCGTTGTAAATCGCTAGAATAAACGAAGGCAGGATTCGTCCTCGCGATTTTTCGGCATAAGGCAGGGGGCAATCATGCGCCGGTTTGTCATTCTGGAACACGACAGTCCCCGCGGACTCCATTACGACTTCATGCTGGAAACGGCGACGCTCCTCTGCACATGGGCGCTGGGCGAAATGCCGGCTGCCGGAAAAACCATTCCCGCCCAGCAACTGCCCGACCATCGCAGGATCTATCTGGAATACGAAGGGGAAATCTCTGGCGGGCGCGGCACTGTCCGGCGTTGGGATGAGGGCACTTACCTTCTGCGCAAGCGCACCAGCCTCATGCTGGAACTCGTTCTGAGCGGAAACAGGTTGCGCGGTCGGGCGACACTTTCGTTGGTGGATCCCGAGTGTCAAGCGTGGCGATTCGAGTATTGGCCCGACGATTCACTCACAAGTTGACCTGATCGCGCTTGGGTCGGTCGTGCTCCGCACCGAACAAGGTTTTGTGCTGAGAAAGCTCTGTACTCCCCGCTCTCGTACGTGGGACGTTACAGTACAAAATCTCATCATCTTTCTGCTTTGCTGCAATCCCGGCAGGTCCTGCGTAACGCGACTTTTGAAAAGCCTTCTGGAAGGCCCCTCGAAGGTTGGCGATGAAAGAAAACGGTGGATCCTGAGCCCAAGGGGCCGGTCGGACTTCCCCTGGCTAATCGGCACGGATGGGCGCTCCATTGGTCGGGACGGTTTTTTCTGTTCCGACTTCCCGCAGAACCAACCAGCCATAAGGAGCACAACGTTGTCGCGTTCGCTATCCGCCCTCATGCCGTTCTGTAACGCCCAGCATCTGGCCCTGCGCGTCGTTCCGGCGTACATCGATGGGCTTTCCGACCTCACGCCAGAGTGGGAAATTGTTCTCGTGGATGACGGTTCTTCGGACGGGACACCCGACATCCTCTGCGACTTCACCCAGGCCTATCCGCAGGTCAAACTGGCCATTCATGCACAACCACGTGGCATGTACCTGGCTTATTGCACGGCCCTCGCCCTCAGCCGGGGTGAGTTCCTGTTCATCCCGCTGCACCATCGACCGGTAAGCCTGGACGGGCTCCATCGCCTGTGGTCGGCAAGTGCCGAGATGCCCGTGGTCGTGGGTCTTTACGGGGATCCATCTCCGGCACCGAACGTGGAGTGTATCCTTCTTCACAGGTCAGCCGCATCGCCCATCTTGCCGGCGCTGAGTTGCCCCGAACGGCTCGCTCAGGTTCTTGCCCGGTTTGAGCCCCATGTTGCCACAGTGCCGTTAAGAACCGCGGCATGGAGGGGCAGCTTCGAGCCGAAACTAGCAGAGAGTTATGCAACATCCGATGGGCCAGAACCCTCGCCCCCGCCGCCAAAGAGCGCCATGCCACGATCGGCGCTGGCCATCTTCTCCCGACTTAAGCAATTCGCCCTCGACGAGTAAGTGACCTTGCCTACCCTGTCGATCACGGGCAGTTCTCTCACGTATCGAAGATCACCTCTGCGCGGTAGCCACCGGGTGTGCGTTCCAGCGTCAGGCCGTGATAGGTTACGGCTTTGATCTCGATTTCCCCCGTGTCGCGCTGGGGATCCAGGGGCCGCGCGACAATTCGGCCGTGCAGCCCCTGTCTGTCAAATGTGACGCGGTATTTTATTGGTAAGAGGCGGTCTGCTGTGCACAGCACAAGAACTTTGCTTAACCAGTCATGGAAGAGATCTTCCCAAACCGCAGGAAGTCTCTGCGTCTCTCCATCCAATTCTCCATGGACGGACGGTAGTGGTTCTCCCAGCGACACCATGAGTTCCCGTTCCACCGTGGACTGATTCGGCAACGGGGCATCGTTCCCGTTCTTGGACGGCACTTTGCCGGAAGAGGGTGTTGACCCCTTTAACTCGACATCGTTGACCACGCATTTATCTTCCGGATGTTCAGACAGCACGCTGGGAAACATCTGGGCCACCATCGCCCGAGCCGCTTCGATGAAAAGCTCTTCCAGCGAGGGTGCCTCTATCCTCACATGCAGGTCGGCTGTGTGGTCGAGCACCGTGAACGGCATCTGCTCTCCTCCTTCGAATCGGATACAAAGTCCGGAACTTTGCGGCATATCACAAGCGGCGTCCCGAACACCTCCCTCTGTTGCCATCGTATGCGAGAAACCATCGGTCGCCTACACCCACGTGAGCGCCCGACTGGGCGGTGTGATCCGCGTTGAATAGTCCAACGACACCCGTGCCGGAGATCGTTGCTAGGAACCGTTGCCGGGTATCTTCGGGCTCAAGAATTGAGACCTACGGGCCGGAAGTGGATCCTCAATACCGGATCTGGATGACGAGAGACCGTCTCAACTCAGGCAGCGGTAGAGGCGACTCCAATTTGCCATTAGACCAGGTGTCCGTCCATGGATCATAGAAGCGCACCGTCGCGGCGTCAGGCAAGTTCCAGGAGACGGGAATTGCAAGTTTCGCGTCGTGAATCGTCTCTGGCGGCTTATCCTCGGCCAATTCCGTGCGCCAAGTGTTTTCCTTATCACGACACCAGATGAGCGTGGTGTGATTGCCTCTCAAAACGTACACGTACAGCCGGGGGTGTTCCAGCTCGACGGGCTGGAAATTCTCGGCAGGTGGATCGAGACCCCTGACGACCGCCGCAAACCGGCCAAAATGCCACCACAGATTGTTTCTATCCACGTAGACATCCCAGTGCCAGATATGGCCGGGGCCCGCAGCCCCCGCAAAAAATGGGGCAAAAAGCACATCATGAAGAATAATACCGTCTTTATCTTTTGCGTAAAGTTTGAATGGTCCGCTGTGATTGGGTTCAACGGCGCCACTTTCCGCAAGCAAAATCGGCTTCCGCACTCCAAACGACCGAAGATCCCTCACAGCCTCCGCCGCGAACACCGCGACCGGTCCATGGCAAATCTCCCAGGCGGCTCCCAGATCCAGGTATCGGTGCACCTGCAGCACGTCATTGCCTGGCATCTGGCAGAGTCGCCGGTATCGCTCGCGTTTATTTTCGTGGTCATAACTCCCCAGACTCTGCATGGCCAGATTCTGAGGGAACAGTCGGTGCAACTCCGGCAGCATCTCCGCCGTCCACGGTTCCCACACGTTAGCCCGAACGGCATCCATCTCGTTCCACAGTTCCCATCCAAAGATGATCGGGTCACAATCGTAACGCGCGGCATACCAGGCGAGCTTCCGCTTATACTGGGCTCGCCCGGCCTCACCGAGGAAGAAATCCGCCGTGTCCCTGGCCGGGCCTCCATTCTGAATGAGATGCTGCGGCTTGGCTGCCCAGGCCTGAGTTCCTTCGCCGAGGTGGCGAAAATGCTCGGTGCAGAGTTTCAAACGGATTCCGTACTTTCGGGCAAGCGCCAGAAGTGCGTCGATGCGCTGCGCGCGTTCCTCGTCGAATACCCCGCTCCGCTCGTGCTCGATATCAAAAAAGGGGTTGCTCAGCCAGATCCGAACGAAGTTTCCGCCATTGGCGGAGAGCTTCCGAAACCACTCTTCCATGCCGGCAAGCCCCGTGGCCGGCGGCCCGATCATGTTCAAACCGATAGGAATGTACGGCCTTCCGTCGCTCAACTCGAAATACCGGGGGTCGCGCGGGCTCACGCGGACATGAGCCAACGCCTCCTGCGCCGCCAAATGGAAGGTCCAAAACCCCATAATTCCCCAGACGATTGCCGCCACCCAAATCCATCGCCGGATCATCGTGCCATCTCCCATGAAACCCGGATTTTTCGTGGTTTTTTACCCAAGTGCCATAGAATCGCGGACATTTACTCCACGGCCGGTTCAATCTTCGTGCCAATCCGCTGTGCGGACCGATCTACCGCACATCGTGGGCAAGATCACTCCCATCATAAGCACGCGTCCCGGCGTCGCAAGGTGTTTGCGATCTGAGCCATCCTCACTTTTGCAATACGCTACGACATGCCACGGGCACGATATGTTGTAGCGGCAATTCATGACTTGCCCCTACCGGTGAACGCTTGCCGTGCGCGATGAAATGGAACGGATCATCCACCTTGGAAAAACGGACCCGACGAGCGGGTCCCTCCGAAAACACGGAGGGGCACGCTTGTCGTGCCCGATGAGGAGGGATGGATGATCGATCGCTCTTGATCGGCCCCGACAGGCGGGTTCCTCCGAGAGGCGGGCGTGACAAGCAGGTTTCTCCGGGCCGAATCTCGCTCCCGCGCAAACCGTTGTGGATGTCCGCGTCCCCGTTGGCAAAGGAGAAGTGGGGACGAGTCATCTTTGCGCAATAACGCAGGCGGTTTGCGCAAATTTGTGTTGCGTCACGAAGCCCGATCATCCACAATCCAAAAAAAGAGAATGGGCCGGGACGGACATTCTTGCGATCGGTTCGTCCCGCCCGACATAACAATCATTACAGGAGGGACGGTCACCATGGTGAAGCGCGTTGTCTGGCAGCGATTTAGGGCTGGCATTTTGGTAGCAGGATTCCTCTGGTTTCTGACGTCGGCTGGGATGCTCCCAGCGCGGGAAACCGCGCCCTCACGCCCAAACATTCTCTTTATTTGCGTGGACGACCTTAAACCTGTTCTCGGCTGCTACGGCGATCCGATCGCCAGGACGCCGAATATGGATCGTCTAGCACGGCGGGGGATGCGCTTTGAACTGGCCTTCTGCAACCAAGCCGTGTGCGCCCCCTCCCGGAACGATCTGATGCTCGGATCGCGCTCCACCACCATTGGAATCTACGGCTTGAGCGAGAATTTTCGCAGCGCTGTCCCCAATGCCGTCACCATGCCCCAGTACTTCATGAAATATGGCTACCGCACAGAATCGGTGGGCAAGGTGTTTCACGTGGGCCACGGAAATCACGACGATCCTGCTTCATGGAGTGTTCCCAGTGTCATTGAGAAGGTGGTTGAGTACGTTGACCCGAAAAACTCCGCCAACGGACAATTGACACGGGAAGAAGCCTATTTTACCAATCAGAAACTCGACCAGATCGGCCGTCTTCCCCGCGGCGCAGCCTGGGAGAAACTGGACGTTCCGGACACGGCTTATGCCGATGGACGAATTGCCGAAGAAGGCATCAAGCGATTGCGTGCAGCCAAAGAGCGGCTCGAGAAGGAAGGGACCCCGTTCTTTATCGCTCTGGGGTTTGTCAAACCGCATCTGCCATTCACCGCACCGAAAAAGTACTGGGATCTCTATAACCCTGCGGAGTTCAGGCTTGCCACCTACCAGGAATTACCCCTGGGAGCTCCCCCGATCGCCGGCAAGCGGGGCGGTGAAATCCTCAACTATGATCCTCTAAGCATGGAAAATCTGAAGACCGACGACATTCAACGCACGTTGATCCACGGTTATTACGCCGCCACAAGTTTCGCCGATGCCCAGATCGGAAAAGTCCTCGATGAACTTGACCGCCTCGGTCTCGCTGATTCGACTATCATCGTGCTATGGGGTGATAATGGGTTCCATCTGGGTGACCATGGCATTTGGACCAAACACACGAACTACGAGCAGGCGGTGCGCATTCCCCTGATTATCGTGGCACCGGGTATCACTCCACCAGGTTCTGTCACGCGCCAGGTGGCCGAAAATGTGGATATCTTTCCCACTCTGGCCGAATTGGCAGGCCTACCGCGTCCAACGGGTCCGCAGCCCATTGAGGGTGTCAGCCTGGTGCCGGCGCTCCGTGATCCAAATGCCCGGGTAGACGATCACGCTTATCACTGCTTTCCGCGAGGCGAGGTCATGGGACGGGCCATCCGCACGGAGCGGTACCGGCTTGTGGAATGGAAAAAGATCGGAGCCCCGACCAGCACTGCGCAGTATGAGCTGTACGACTATCAAACTGATCCGGAAGAGCGCGAAAACCTCGTGGACAAACTTCCCGAGGTGGCCCAAAAGCTCAAGGCGATCCTCGCTCGGTATCCGGAGGCGGCCATCCCCTTGGCCCAGCGACGCAAAAACCGTTAGGGCATTTCATTCGACGACAACCACCGCTTCCGCAAATCCCAACAGGAATTGAGGCGCCGAGTTTTCCCATGGGCAGGCCACGTCGAGCGTCACAATATGGCGGCCGGGCTGGGCGTTCCTGGGGACTTCCACCGTGAGCGTGACCCCAGTTTCCGTTCGCGCTGCTGCCAAAATGGGGGACCATCCCTTCCAGGAATGGCGTGCCGCCGGCACCCGTGATTTGCGCCACGAGAATGGCGGAACTGCCCGCACCCGGAACTCCGCCTCCCTCTTCAAATGATTGAAAACCACCACTTTGAAATTCGCGATACCGCCCGCTTTTACAGATTGCTCGTAAGGATCCGCCCTGACCCACAGTTCGTCCATTCCAAAATGCGGGTCCGGCCAGGGAAACAACTGGGCCAGCAGTTGACGCCGTTCTTTCAATCGGCCGATGATCGCCTGGCAAAAATCGGGAGTAAACCGAAACGCTCGATCCACATGACAGTTGAACATGTGAGTCGGCCGCAGTTTCATCACCAGTTCAAGGCATCGCTGAAACCCCATTCCGTCATGAAGAAAATTCCTGTTTTGAATGCAGTAATCATCGATACCTGACGGCGTGAACGAATCACCCACAAAGAAAAGCCGATCCGAACCTGTTTCGACCAGTAGTGCCCCGTGGTAGAGTGTTTGTCCCGGGAATTCGAACGCGGTCAGACGAAACTCATGCCACGAGAGACTCGTCCCATCTGCGAGAATATGATCCACTGCAATTTGAGAGGGTGAAATACATGGCAAACGCCACGCCAGTGGTCGGCTAACCACACTTGCCACCGACGGCACAGCGTAGCAAGGGCAACCGAACCTTTGCAGGAACTCGGGGATGGCGTCCACGTGGTCGTCATGGTAATGGGTGATCCACAGACCCTCCACCCGCTTGATCGTGCCCTGGGAGAGCATGCTCTCTAACGCCTCAATAACCTGGCGAGTCCCGCAATCCATAACAAAGGCCGCTCGATCTTTAGAGATAAGAATCCAGCTTGTTCCGATATGCCGGAGATAGGAAGGTACCTCCAGGGTTTCCTGGAATGGTAACTGATCGGGCTGTCCCGCAAATTCTGTGAAAAGTTCAGGGAAATAGTGCCGCAGTGCCGACGTGGAGACGTAATTCCGGTATGCTTTCTCGAGACGTTCGAGAACCAGCGCGATGGCCTGACGCGGGTCGGTCACAATTCCTCCGTGCGAGGTGACAAGAAAATCAGGTTTGAGCTCCAGGACACGATTCAGGCTCGCCTTCAGCCATTCCTGGGCGCCCAGATACCCGTGGTAATCAGATATTCGCCTTTGTCCCCGCTGAAACCCTTTCTGAAGGGAGTAAAGATCGGGAAGCTGTCCGGGCCCGTACAGCAGATCGCCGCAGAAAACGATTCGTCGGCCGTCCACCTCCACACAGTAGCTGACCGCACCGTCCGTGTGCCCCGGTGTTGCAAGCACTGAAATCCGGCCTGGTCCCCAGGTAAAGGAATCGCCGTCTCGAACGGTTCGGGTCACGGCTATGGGTTCAGGGAACGTCCAATGATGCGGATGCTGGTTGTAGATGTGCCATCGGGTCCCCGGCGCAGCCCAGTAATCCGTGACATGGGTGAAGAGTTTGAGCTCGCTTTCCGGGACAACAACTTCAATTTCTGCCGAATTCCTTTCAAGGCCCGAGGCCTGCTCCCGATGGTGATGGGTCACGAACACCGTGCTGATTTTCAGGCCTTGTTGCTCTGCCCAGTCAAACACCTCTCCGTCACCGCAGTCAAAAAGTGCCAGCTCGTGACTGTTTCTCAACACTCCCACGTGAACCGGTCCGCAAAACACGCCGACGTGATCGGTGAGCCAGTTGACGGTCCCCGGTTTCGCTGGAATTTCCGTGTCCACTCCTGCCAAGGATCGTGGAGTGGCCAACAGCAAAGGAGCCCCGAGCGAACCCCGGAGAAGCCCTCTCCGGGATAAACGGCGACCGTGGACACAAATTTCGGCAGACTTCATCTGATCAGCCTCCAGAAATTGACTATTTGGGCAACTCCTACCGTTCGTCCCCTTCATGCAACCGGGTGCCTCCAGTATGTCCCTCGCCGTACTGAAATCAAGCGGCCACACCGATCTGCGAAACGAGCAAGGAGACGATGCTGCTCCGCGATTCAAAATGAATAATCATTCAGGTGCAACATTTGCGGCGGGCACTTGTTTGTCCCTATCCTTTTTCACGGAACCGTAAAATCAGCGTGGCTGCATCGGGGGATCACATTCCTTTCGGGCGATTACAAGAAGGCCCACTGCTGATCCATCTTCACTTTTGCAAAGACTATTGAGATGACATGGGCGCAATTTGTTGTAGGGGCAACTCATGAATTGTCCCTACCGTAAGGTCCCGCCGGGTTGAATCCCGCTCCCACACGAACCCGCGTGGAGGTCCGCGTTCCCATCGGCGGCACAAAGTGGGGATGTGTCAGGGCCTGCTGGCCACGACCAGTTGAACCTGCATGTCGTGAATCTGGCGGAGCCACGTACAATTGGGCATACACTGTCTCGGCGAGTTAACGTGAAGGCGGATCATCCGCCATGAGGTCCAATCACCCGCTTGTTATGCTTCCAGAGGAGTGTTTCCATGCCAGACGAATCCAATGAGCACTCCAACTCAGAAGTTCAGCACAACGAGCAAAACGAATCTGGTTTTGCGGAACTCCTGCGCTACACGCTGGCTGGATATATCGGTGGACTTGTCGCGGGTGTGATTCTTGACACGCTGGGTTTTCAAAGGGCTGCTCTCGGTCAGTGGCTGGTGAGAACGCTGGGCGGTGAAGCCGAAAGTATCTTTGAAGGCCTTTTTGCACTTCGCCAACGGATCTTGAGAAAAAGTGCGTCCATCGCCGAAAGCTACGCCTGGGGCAAATTCCTGGGGATGATCGCTCCCTGGATCATTGACGCCCTCAGCCGACTCCTGGGGCTGGATGTGTACGGCGTCGAGGGGTTCTACATCCCATATTTTTACGCGATGAGCGACCAGATCGGTGCGAATCTTGCCGGAATTTTTCACTTCCGCCAGGAAACCGGCGACTGGAAAACGGCCTTTCGCAGGTATTTCCGTCATCCTGTCATGCTGGCCAGTTTAGGGATCATCCTCATCGTTCCCATCGGGCTTCTCGTGGCACGTCTTTTGGGATTCAGCCCCACCACACAGGTAGCCACAGCGATCGAAATCATCGCTTCCAATTTGTGCTGGATACCTCCTGCGGTTGGCTGGTTGACAGAGAAGCGTCACGTCATAAAGTCCAGTAAATGAATGGGACGACTAATTGCACAGATAATGGCGAGTGCCTCCCAAAATACCAGACGCTCCTGGCTAAATACTCGCATAAAATCGCGAGACAGAATAAAAAAATTATTCAGAGTGAGTATCGGGGAGAATCGTTTTTCAGTCGCAAAAGGATCTGCCACGATTTACAATCGATCGGAGCAAGGGATCATGGGACATTTCGGAATGTCTCAGGGAGATGTTGGCATCTCGATTCCGAATCACGGCGAAATAAACAAGCCAATTCGATGAAAAATGACGAGGAAGTGGGCCATGGACCACGAAACCAGGTGGTTTTCCATTCAGCAGAAGTCGAATGAAACCGTGATCACTTTTCATCCAAAGCCCGATGTTCGGTTTTGGCCGCCGTCTGTTCTCCGCGAAAATCCCCTCCCTCGAAATTTGGTCCGGGGTGGAAAAGTCGTGATCACAGGAGCGGGATCTGTCTGGATGTACGCCCATGCGGCTGCCTTGACCGCAGCGGAAGGTGGCTGCGTGGAGGTGCGCAAGCCACAGGATCAAGCTGGCCGGAATGTGGGCGACGCCTCAACTCCGCCATCGTTTTCTCCCCGGGATTTCTTCACAGTGCATCACCGGGAGTTTGGTGACGAGCACAGCATCGCCCTTGTGAAGCTGGATATCAGGCCCAGCCCCCCGCTGACGAAGACGGAAATATCGAAAGTCGTCGAGGCGGTCGGCGACGAGCTGAAGAGGCTACCGGGTGAATCAACGGTCTGTTTGACGGGCTCCGGCCCGGTGGAGGTCTATGCGGGAATTGCGTCGGTCGCGGTTTCCCAAGGGATTTCTCGCATCGTTTGTATTTCCCCGCGGGATGGATACGTTTTCGTTTGGCCACCCGATGGGGCAGCACCCAAGTTAACCTCGGAGACCATTGACTGGATTCACGGTTTGCTTCGGCCAAAGCAGGGTTCCGTCACTTTGGGGGTGGTGGGTGATCCCAATTGCGGCAAATCGGTATTGAGCAGAGCGCTCTATTACTGCGCTATAAGGGCCAGCTATTGGGCCTGGCGTTTTGATTCGGATGGTCAGTCTCCGACACCCGAGTGGTACCTGCTTCTTCGCCAGGAATCGCCAGAACAGGCCGAGCAATTGCGGAAGTTGCAGAAAATCGGCTGGACAAATGAAATGGAAGAGATCTTAACCCGACAACTGGCCATCGCCCGCGATTATTTCGATGTCCTCATTGTGGATCTGCCGGGAGGTAATCTAAAGGTCTCACCGCCTCAGCGCATCCCACCCGGACGTGAAGAATTATTCCAATTGGTAGACAGGTTCATCATTGTGTATCAGGATCATGGCTTACCCCAGCCGTGGATCGACGCTCTTCAGCAACATCGGCTGGCGGAGCGAATTGTCGCAATGATTGCCTCGGCCAATCCTCGCGAGCAGACAAGTTTGACCTTCAGCAAAACGGGCAACAATATTTGGGAAGGGCGTGCCACCGGCCTGGATCGCGGGGTGGAGTTGAATCACATTGTGAACTCCTATCACAATACACTTCTTCCATTCTGGAACATCCTACTTGCCCGCCAGGGAGGGCCCGGCTCAAATCAGGATCGCTGAGAGTATCTACGCTTTAATCGAAAGAAATGCAAGCTGGGGTGCTTCAGGGCCCGATGCGAGGTGGCGCCAGCCCAGCCGAAATCTTATCCAAAATGAGAAGCCAATCCTGACCCCGGCCGCTCCCCGGGGCGCGAATCGCGAAGGATTCACTCGGCTTTTTTCGACCACCGTCCTGAACACTTCCCGTGCGCGGATCAAACCACCACACCTGCACCTCTTCTCTTCTTGCCACATCCCAGTGAACCGTTAGCGATCCGCCCGTGGGCAAATAAACCAGCGCGAACGTGTCATCAATAGAGCGGGCAGCACGGCGATGATCGGCCCCTTCCAGCTCGTTACCTTGGATGAGCGATTGATCCGGTACCAGCTTGTACCAGGGACGCTGGGTCAGGATCGCCCGCATGAGTCCCATCTGAGCACTTCCCGGATGGTGCAGGGCTTCTTTCCACGGCGTGCGTGCGAAAGAGATGGGCTTTCGGGGCGGCTCGTACATCTGCCAGATATTGTGGTTTCCGTACGTATGCCCACACGCACCACTCAACATCGACCAGTAGGCTGCCTGGCGGACATCCCAATCGTCGAACCATTGCTCCCCCTGCTTCCAATTGACAGGATGATCTTCGTAACGTGGCTCACCATCCAAAACAGGCTTGGTAGGCACCAGGTCCCGTAGCGCCAGTGTGGTCTTATAGTTGGGGAGATTGAACGCACTATGGCCGGACTGAAACATGTTAAAGGCCAACCAATCATCCCTGTGCAACCACTGTGCGGAATTTGATCCGCCCATCGGATGGTAGGTCATCAGATGGGCGCCGCCGTCTCCTTCGGCAAGTCCCGCTGCCAGTCCGCGCACGATGGCCAGATGACGCTCATTTTCGGGATTGCGGTCACCACCGAGAATCCAGATGATGGGACGGTCTCGATACCGCTGGCCCAACCATCGCCCGTAAACCCTGGCATTTTCTGGAGTAAAGATCTCCGGTCCCACGCCCCACTTTTTATTCCACTTATCACCCCAGGTTGGAAGCATTCCAATGAATAAACCAAGCCCTTCCGCCCGCTGAATAATCCAATCGACGTGATCCCAATAGTCATTATCTGGACCTTCTACGACGGCCGGCCTGGTGGGATCGTTATTCAAAAGCGGTACGTGGCCATAAGCATTGGGGGTATGTAGACCGTCGAGTTCCGCCAACACCACAGCCTGAATGACGGTAAATCCCTTTTTCGCGCGATCAGTTAAATAAAGTTCTGCTTCCTCGCGATTGAGGCGATGGAACAACTCCCATGCAGTATCACCGAGATAGAAAAACGGTTCTCCCTTGTCCGTCAGAAGGTAACGTCCATTGTCAGACACTCGGAGACGCTGAGGCGCTCCTGCATTCACGGTGCGGACTAAAATGAAACCGACTATCAAGACACAAAAACAACTACGGCATATCCAGACGACATTCCGGCCTTTCAGAATCATACAACACTCCTCACGGAAAAATGGTTTTTCTTTTGTCTTCCAGCTTGTACTAAGTCCATTTTACAATGAAACAAAATGAAGCAATTAGTAGCGATACATTAAATCACACCTCTTAAGGTTTCAAGAGTTCCGGCAAACGATCGAAGAGCTCTGACGCCTTTTTGATCAATTCTCGAAACGCCTCTGGCGATTGCATGATGTGCTGCACACGGCTGCGCGATGAGCGGCTACCGTGGGCACAGGAGTTCCGGGCATGCTGGAGGTCGATGAGCAATTCCCTGGGATCACCCTCCAGCCGATTGAATAGCTCGGACTCGCCCTGTTGGCGCAATTCATATGCCAGAGGATCCCCGGGCAAATTGAGGATTCTCGCCGCTGCAATGAGCAGGGCTTCGTACATCAAGATCGCAGCCCGGAAATAGTCCCCATGATTCAATGCCTCCAGCGCGGATTGTCGCACTCGGTCAGCATAGTAACTTTGTTGCGTCCACAGGAGGCGTTCCCTGAGCAGGCGGAGCAATTCGCTCCCTACCGCATCGGTCCTTTGCTTAGCCTGCTTATTTAGAGATTGTGCTTTGGATCGCGCTATGTGAAGCTGATTCGTATTTTCCAAAAACCAACTCTCTTCCGCATCCACCCCCAGGCATCGCGCAAGGGGTGCATAGTTTCCGGTGAGCTTGAGAATGGCTGCCGCCTCGGTGGCTTCCACCAACTGCTGACAGATGGGCAACTCGATGACCGGCGTAATATCCCCCTGACGGGCTTCAAAAACACCAGAGAAGAATCGGACATTTTTCACGCCGTGAGTCCAGCGCATTAAAGAGATGACAAAGGCAGCGATCACCGGCATGTGACGAAAGCCATGGCTGATATCGAATATAACATCGTTACCGTGCGGAACATTGTCGAATAAAGCCCTCGCGATCTGTTGCTGAGATTGTGGATCGAGCGCCTCACCGATCAGGCATAAGCGCAACTCGAGAGGCCGCGCATGTTCATTGAGGATCTGTTCCCACTTTTGTAAAGATTTCGAATCAACATTTCTGGCTATGACGCGATCGTCAATGCGACAGTACTCTTCCTCATCGATTGCATCTTGGTTGGGAATGACTCGAATGAGCTCAGACCAAAGCGAAGCCGACGTCCCGAGAACGACCCAGCGGTCAATCTCCACACCAATATGCCGCAGATATTCGACTAAAGCCGTCCCAAAAAGAGAGGTTTCTCTATCAAAGTGGCCACCATTCGGAAGGGTGAAGCGGTATATGGTCTTGCGATACTCCGACCGGGCGTCCTGCGGCTGAATCTTCTGCCCCGTGCCTAAGAAGCTGATCACACTGCTCGCCATCGTCATTGCCTCCTTCGCAGAAAACTGGGCTATGGGTTCCCTCACATGCGCTCCAGTATACGCAGGTCGCTATCCATTGCCAGATTGGGCGACGAATTACCGCGCACTGTACCGTTTCCCCCTTTCATTTTCGGCAAACCACTTGCACGGTTGACATCGCGGATGGGGAAAGACTGGGCCCTGCTGACCAGGCTGCCGCTGCGCGAGGCAAAGATTCTATGTGGCCATCATTTTTTGAGGCATATCAACCGGCCAGGTGACCTATTCTGAATCATAAGCCAGGAGAGAGGCCGATTCTTTGGCCCCCGCCCCACAACTCCCACCTCACCACGTCGACTTCGCAGGTTCAAATCCCGCCCCTGTCATTTTCTTGTGTTGCAGCAATAAGTTACAACACGCACCGAGTTGCATAACGTCGCAATCGAACAGGTCTTGTGATTTAGTTTTCACTATCTTGCTGCTTGGTGCGGGAACGTTCTCTGCCCCATTCCGTGGCACCCGTGCGCCGGATTCTGTGCCACCATTCCATGCTTCGGTAATCGCTCGGGTGTAGTCTTGTGGCGTTACCCGCAGGTAATGTTTTGTTGCAACCTTGGAGGTGTTACCCATCCAGGCTGTTACTACGTGCAAGGGGAAGCGGGCTCCCAAATCCGTTTCCGCGCTGGCTCGCAAGGAATGCCACAAGCGGGGCCATGGCTGTTCGCCAATCCGGGCAATGAGTCGTAAAAGATGCTGTCGCAGGTTCACATTGGCCCACCAGCCTCGGTTTGCCGCGTTCAGTGATTCCCTTTGCCGCAATCGATGGAAAATGAACACTTGCCCCGGTTCTGCCGCTTCCCAAACGGCTTCCAAGTGGGGACGCACCGGGGGCACAATTGGCACCACCCGATATGGCTTCCCGTGCACTTCTGTTTTCGGGAACGGCACTCGCAAGCGGCTTTGCTCCCAATCAACATCGGCCCACGTGAGCGAAAACGGTTCACTGGGCACTCGCAACCCGAGATAACGCACAATTGCCAGCAAAAGCTTCCACTCTAAATCGGGAGTGGCATCAATCAGGCGTTCGACGACCTCCGCGGGCACATAGACTTGTCTGTCGGAAGCGTCAACTTTGGGTCGTTTCAGGGTCTCAAACGGATTCTTGCTCACTAATTCCCGACGGAGAGCGTCCCTAAACAAAGCTTGCACCCGCTCCACTCGCTTCACTACCGTGGCGGGCCGCAACCGGGCTTAACCTCCACGTTGCTTGCAAGCTTCGGTTGCTAGCCAGCGAACAAAATCGTCCGCATCGCCTTCAGTGATGCTGTCCAGCCGGCGCTCTGGGCCAAAGAATTGCACCAGATTTTTCAATGCGTACCGAGTTGCACAAAGGCTGGCCGGTTTGATTTGTGTTTGGCAATTCAGATACGCTTCCACCGCGGTCCCCAAAACCGCTGCCGGAGTGACTTTCGTCAGTCCGGCCCGGACAAGCCGCTCCCGCAAAGTATCACCCACGCTTGCCAGCCAAACTGCCGTTTCCTGGCGGAGTGGTAAACCTGCCGTCCTGGCTGCCAACAACGCCTCCACGTGGACGCGGATGCTTTCCGCCGTCTTTTTGTCCACCCGGCCAAGGCGAAGGGTTTTCCACTTGCCATCAGGGGCCACAAACAGGATTCGCCAGCCTTTGCCGTCTTTTGCCACGCTTGCCATAGGACGCTCGCTTTATACGTCACAATGCGACAACCGTCATTTGACTTGCCAGGGTATCTCCAAGCACCCGGCGATCCTTCGGAGTGATCGTTAGTTTTCGTTTGGAGCTGTGAGGACCTAAAGCCTCAACGTAGGGGCAATTCATGAATTGCCCCTACCCGAACGCGAATGAATCAGAGTGGATCATCCAGGGTTGATAAGCGGACCTGACGAGCAGGTCCCTCTGAGGCTGCGGCCACAACCGGCGAAACTGATCCGCATTTATGTCCCGGCCGCCTTGACAGCGTCAATGGACCATGGTTTCTCCACATTCGCCGATTTCAGCAAGAGCAAGATTGCGCTGTAGTATTAAGCCGTTGCTTCGGGTGCCCTATCGCCTGAAGCACGTGACCCTGGCATAATAACATTCGCCAGTAGCGGTACGTCCATATGCAACAAGCTGAAAAACAGGTGGTTGAATTCCGGCGCCTCTTAAGATCACGAAGGAGGGACCCATGAAATGCCCTAACTGCGGCTCGGAGCTTGATCCGCTCACCGGAGTTTGTCCACAATGCCAGGGGGGCGAAAACCCTGCCCAGGCCACCGCGAGAGCCCCGGCGAGTGGCGCGGAAACCGAACAGGCACCCAAGCGGGGCGATCCCGATGTGGAATTGTGGAAGGCCTCATATTCACCTTGGGGAATGATCGGCACATGGATGACCCTTGGCATCATCACAATCATTGTGATTGTGGTGGATATCCTGCTCATGCGGGGCCCTCTCAAGAATCAGGTCGGGCCCCTTTGGGGCATCACGCTTGGACTTGTTGCAATTGCCTGGTTGGTTTTTCTGGTCATCGCATGGTACCGGAAGATGACCATCCAGTACCGCCTGACCACCTACCGGTTTTACCATCGAAAAGGTTTCGTCTTCCGGACTGTGGACTCGATGGAGGTCATCGACATTGACGATATCGCCATGCACCAGAATCTCCTGGAACGCTTGGTGGGGGTGGGGCGCGTCATTTTGCGTACCAAAGATCCCTCCGACCCTTTCCTGGTTTTACAGGGGGTCCCGAACCCCGAGGAAGCTTTCAAAAAAATTGACAAGGCACGGCGCGACGAGCAAATCCGGCGAAGCATCAAGGTGCAATAGCCGATATCGGGCAGTCCCAAAGTGCGCAGTTTAACCGACCGAAGGATTGCCTTCCTCTCCCTGTTTGTTACACTGAACGCACCTCGAGACGTCGAGAGACCGCAAGTTGTGGATCACTGTTAATGGAGGTCACCCCATGAGACGACGCACCTTTTTGACCTGTGCCACCATCCTCGCGAGCCTTGTGATCACAGGATCTACGGTGGGCGCGGTCGTGGCAGCCCCGTACAAGGCGCTCATTGTCACCGGGCAAAATGCCCACGACTGGAAAGGCACCACGCCGGTTCTGGTCAAACTGCTGGAAGAAACTGGCTTGTTCACGGTGGAAGTCGCCCAATCTCCGGCGAAAGGAGAGGACATGAGCGGCTTCAAACCGGACTTCAAAAAATTCGATGTGGTGGTGCTCAATTACCAGGGGGATTCCTGGCCGGAGGAAACCAAAAAGGCCTTCGTGGATTACGTCAAAAACGGCGGTGGGGTGGTGGTTTATCACTTTGCTTGTGCGGCCTTTCCGGATTGGCCGGAATATAACGAGATCATCGGTCTGGGGGGATGGGGAGGCCGAAACGAGAAATGGGGTCCGTACGTCCGCTGGCGGGATGGCCGATGCGTCTTCGACTACACTCCGGGGCGTGGCGGCGGACATGGCCCGATGCAGCCCTTCGCCATCGATGTCCGCTATCCCGAGCATCCCATCATGCAGGGTTTGCCGCCGCGATTCATGCATGTCCCCGATGAGCTCTACGGCTGGCTCCGTGGTCCAGCTAAGAACCTCACCGTCCTGGCCACCGCCTTTGCCCCCAAAGACAAGGGCGGCTCCGATGAACATGAACCGATTTTCTTCACCGTTCAGTACGGTAAAGGACGCGTCTTCTTCAACGCCCTTGGGCATACAGCCGAACAGCTCAAGAGCGTGGCCTTTATTGTGACCTATCAGCGGGGTGCTGAGTGGGCGGCCTCCGGCAAAGTGACCCAACCGGTGCCCAATGATTTCCCGACTGCCGAGCAGGCCCGAACCCGCGATTGAACCGACCGTCCCGATGGCGGAGAAATCAGGTCGCTAATTGTCGTTTCGCGGAGAAAGATTTTTGCCCCTGGGCAGAGTCAACCGTTGGGTTGCTCTGCCTTTTTTGTTTTTGGTCTTCGTCTCGCGCCGGTGAAGCTTTCCTGTTGCATCCCGGGCTGGTGTTGCCCACCATACACGTTGCACAGCGCCTGCGGTCAGGAAGGGCAAAGCGAGTCCGTTCCCCGAGTTTTCCAAGTGACCGGCCTGGGTAGGTCCACGTTTAAAGCAATTTTGTTGCGCATCCGGTGGGAAACGGCTTGTTAGATCTGCCGGAGTAAGTCCCCGTTACATCAGATAAAGAAAGCTCGATGCGATCTTTCATGCAAAGCCGGTGCTTGTCCAAATTGTCCTCATCCTGGTATACTCAATGGCGATGGTCTGAAACATAGTGGATAGGCACGATCGTCGCGTGCCGTTGGAGGTATTGGAGGTCGTTTTTCAGGTTGGATGGGAGTCAAGCGTGGGGACGAAAAAAACTGGTAAAGGGCGTCGTAAGATCGGCAGCAAAAAGCGGCGGATGCGTTCCAAAATCCGGCATCGCAAGAAGTGATTCGATGTCACCTGTGCCGGGAAATGCACTTACGCTGATTCCCGGCCTCTATCGGTAGGCAGTGTCTATGCCGCCATCGTGTTATGGACCCTTGGGCTTTTCACTGCGCTCTGATTGCGCGCTCTTTTCCATGGAAAACATTTGAGCCTTCCCACCTCCCCCAATTACAATCGAGGTACCGGCGGAACCGGATCGCGGGGCTTGCCGGAAGTGTCCGCGCCACGGTTCGGTATGTATTTCCGTAGCTGAAAAAAGATCGCCAATCCGAGGAGATAACTCGTGTCCCGCAACGTGCCGCGAACAGCTCTTCTGGGGGCCTTCTACGAGGACTACCTGAAACATCTTGACACCGCCCGATTTGTGGCGGATGTTAACTCGCGTTACATGCAGGGCACGCTCCAGCGACTGCTGGAACACCCACTGTGTGAACTTCGCCGTGCAGCCGCCCTGGCGCTGGGATACGTGGGTGATTACGCCTCCAACGGGGCGCTGGGGCGGGCACTCAACGACCGCGATCCCACCGTTCGATTGCTCGCTGAAACGAGTATCCGAAAAGTTTGGCTTCGCTATGGAACCGAAGCCCAGCAAAAACAGCTCAGCATCATCATCCGCCTTAACGCGGCACGCCGTTATCGCGACGCCCTTGCCCGAGCCCACCGTCTGCTGGAAGAAATTGCGGATTTTGCAGAAGTGTACAACCAGCGAGCCGTGGCGTATTACGGCTTGGGGGAACATGCCGAAGCCATTCAGGATTGCCGCACCACCCTGGAGCTGAACCCCTACCACTTCGCGGCGGCAGCGGGCATGGGCCAGGCATACCTGGAGTTGCGGGACCCGATCGCCGCCCTGGAAGCCTTCCGCCGGGCCTTGCGACTCAATCCCGACCTCCACGCCGTTCGAATCCAGGTCGCCAGACTGGAACGCCTCATCGAAGATGTGTGATTCGTGACTCCCTGTCAAGTCACGCAGCACGGCGACGGACCACGGCATCCGCCCGGCGAATGGCCTCCTCCTTGGAGACCACAGCCCATCGGGTCCGACGGCCATCGTTCCACTCGATGAGGACCCGCCCTGACTCACTGAGCATTCGTGGGATGTAAAACCAGCATCGGTCGTCCGGGCGCAGCACTTCGGGATGCCACAGAAGAATCAGATCGACGTCCGCCACATGATTCGCCCAGCGGGGAAGAGCCTCGGCGAGTCGTCCCGGCAGAAGCACCACATCCGCATTTAATCCACGAAGTACCCGATAGACCTGCTTCACCTCCGGACCGCCGGCCTCCTCAAATTTGCTGATCCCCACGTACCTGAACAGAGATTGTGGGGCTGCGTGTCGAACCACTTGGACTAATAGCTCCGTTCGGCCAAGATCAAGACTCCCAACTTCCAGCAGCGATCGCGGCGGCGTTTCGGAGAGCGTTCGGAGAAGCGTGCGGAAGTGAACAGGTTGCGCAAAATGGAGAAGCCGCCACAGGCGAAATTGGGACAGCTCGGCCAAGGGAACCTCCTGTTCCAGCTCAGCACTCAACCGATTGAACGAAGCCTTGTCTTCAGTGAGAGCGCAACGCCCTAACAAGTGATTCGGATGACATGCCCCAAAAACTCGAAGAAACGCGGAGGAATCTCGTCAATCTGGATCGAAATCCCAGATAGCGTAAGAGGAGTCACGGTGGAGACTCTTCCCGTTGTATGCCGATAAGAGAGCAGGGAGAAATGTCGCCTTTTTGCGTGATAAGATGCGCAAAAAGTAAAGGTTTAATCGGCGAGGGCAACTGAGAGAAGTTTCATCGAGGCGGTGCGGTTGACCGGGCGAAGATTTGTAGTGGTGTCTTGTGTTCGCCGGAGAGATTCTGGTTCTCCTCGGCGCAGGAGCTGAAGCATGCCACCACCTCGGTGGCTCTCGTTGAGGCGAACGTTGAGACCAGGGCACAGGCTGGGAAGCCAATAGACGTGTCCAGAAGAATCCGACTCCGTTTGTGGACCTAAGGAAGGGACCTCATGACGACCTCGCTCCAGCGAAATGAGCCGACCTGGCCGTTCCTCCTGGTGCTGATCGTGCTCTTTGTCCTCAGCGTGACCTCCCCGCGGGCGTGGCGAGTGGTGGAGCGTCCCGATCCGCCAATTCCAAGTAAGGATCAGCCCGCGCTGGCTCACGCGGAAACGCCGTCCCGAGTGCAAACCAGCCAAAGCCACGCCACGACCTCCTCGGCACTTCCCCCACCATTGGCGTCGACCGACTCCCTCCGCGCTGATCAGCAATCGCCGCGGAACGAGGAGGCCCTGCTACCTGCCGAGGTTCAACATCAGGTGGGGGCCGACATGAGCCAAGGGCCGTCTCTCCATAAGTTCCCTCCCGAGCCAGAACAGGAGGACCCCTGCCTGTCGCTGACACCGGAGCAGCGGCAGATGGAGGCCCTGAGCGAAGAAATGGACGCCTCTCCAGCGCCCCATTCCGAGAATTTGGCTTTGAACGCTCAACCTTCATCGTCGAAACTTGAGGATGCCAGCACAGTGAAAGAATCGGTTGGCGGCGGTGATGCTCACCCTCATCACGGTCTGTGGACGCCGCCCGCCTCTTTGCTGGCCATGCTGGAACCATTTGCACAGCGCGACGAAACTCGTACCTGGGTGAGCGAGGTTCAGGAGAAGATCACCGAAGTGGGCCGGCGGTTTGAAGCGGGCGAAGATGTCTTGCCGGTCCTCCAGGCGCTCTATGCCCTCGCCCAGCAGTCGTCCTCCATACAAACGAAGCTCGACCTTCAGCCCGACGTGGCGGCGGACTTCCGCCAGGTGCGCTATGCCCTGATTCGCAGGCTGAGTCTCTGGAAGGCGATCCAACTCGCTGGTGGCTTACAGTCAGAATTAGCCGCTGCGGAAAATGCGGACTGGACACGCCTCAGAAAATCCGTCAACGCAGTCGAGCAGCGATTGGGAAACGATAGCACCGCCCAGGCTTGGCGTGAATTTCTCAACATCGAGGAAGTAAAAGCCGCCGCGCAATCCGCAAACCGTCTGGACGCGGAGCGTCAACTGGCGGAAATTGCTGTGCGGACGCTCCAAAGAATCGATGAGCAAGCCTTCACGGAAGATCAACAGGCATTTCTGGATGAGCAACCCCTGGCCGACTACGTCAGTGAGCTTCGTTTCTGGGCTGGGCCCGCGGTGCAGACAGCCAGTCTTTTAGAACGGGTGGAGAGCTACGAATCTGACGCCACGAATTCGGCGGCGGAACCTCTTGTGTTGGCATACCACCGGCTGGCGCGGTCTTCTCAGGACCGTGCCCGATGGTTGGCACGATGCCTCGATCTGCTCTACCGAAATGCCAACGTGCGAATCGCCATTACGGAAGAACTTCTCAACCGATTGGCTCCCGAACGACCGGCGGACAAGCGGCCTGTGGCGGATGTCATCCTGAATCGGCCGGTGTACGGCTCAAGCTATGCGGAAACTAAGGTTGGCTTTCGGCTGATACCAGACCCCGTGCGCGCCCGCGTCGCCCTGACCGTCCGCGGCCAAGTGACCTCTCTGACTTACGCGAATGCGGGTCCCGCCACCATCTGGAATGATGGCTACGCCGAATATGTGGCGGAAAAGGACGTCGAGATCACCCCCCATGGGCTGGTTGCTGCGCCGGCTGTTATCGATGTGGAAAACTCGGTGCGCATTCGCGACGTGGCGACCACGCTGGATTCGATCCCTGTGCTCGGCTTCCTTACCCAGGAAGTCGCACGTCAGCAAGCCGCTCGCCAGCGTCTGGAGGCCAGCGAAGAAGCCAAGTGGAAGGTGGCGGCCCAGGCTTTGCGGGAAATCGAAAGCGAAACCGAGGCCCAATTCTCCCGGCTCAACCGGCGGTGGCAGGAAGAAGTGCTGGGGCCCCTGCACCGGTTTCACCTTCCTCCCACATGGCTAGGGGCGCAGACGACCGAAGATCGGATTGTCTTACGAGTTCGATTGGCGGCTCCGTTCCAGCCGGGCGGCCACACCCTGCGCCCCTTCGCCCCCGCGGACGCCCTGGCCAGCTGCCAAATCCATCAGTCGGCCGTCAACAATTTTCTCCAGCGTCTTGGGTTGGAAGGGAAAACCTACACAGTCGCGGAGTTGCAACGAAAATTGCGAGAAAAACTTCGCCTCCCCGAAGACGACAGTGGCGAGGAAAACCCGCACGCCGATGCCCGGATCACCTTTGCTGCTCGAGATGCCGCGAGGGTGGAGTTTACCCAGGGTAAACTCATCGTGACGCTGGCCATTGCCGAGTTGAGCAGCCCACCGAATCGCTGGCAGGATTTTCATGTCCGCGCCATCTACAGGCCGGAAATCCACAACGATCGCATCCAGTTCATCCGCGAGGGAGTGGTGCAGCTTGTTGGCCCGATGGATATGCGGTCGCAGATTGCCCTGCGGAGCGTTTTCAGCCGTACCTTCTCCAAGGATAAACCGTGGGAAGTTTCGCCGGGCTTCCTGCAACGGCACGAAAACCTCGCGGATTTAACGGTGACGCAGCTCGTTCTGGAAGACGGTTGGCTGGGATTTGCCATCGGCCGTCGGCCAGCCATGGCCGCCGCACAGAGCGTCAGGCAACACTCGCAACATTGAGGTCCGGCTTCCGCAATTATTGTTGGCAGCTCAGGACGAAGTTTCCGTTCGCTCAATCGGCAGATCTGTCCTCCGGCCCTTTCCCACGCCGCTGGGCACGCCGCCCGGTGGTTTCCAGAATGGCAATCAAGCTGATCATGCAGCCCACCAGGAGCAGGATGACCAGTGCGCCAAAGGTATTGACCTGGTGCAAAAGGAGCGCGCCCAATCCACAGGTCGCCGCCATGAGGTAAATGGTGAGGACGGCTTGGGTTTTCGTCATGCCCAGCTCAACGAGGCGGTGAGAGAAATGCCGGGTGTCACCTACAAAGGGGCTGGCCCCAGCCCGCAAGCGTATGACCACCACCGTCACAAGGTCATAGAGCGGCACCGCCAGGGCACACAAGGGGGCGAGTACTGCATGGCGTGGAGTGTTCTCTCCAGCGAATGTAGCCGTCATCGAAATGACCGCCACCAGGTAACCCACGAAATAACTTCCCGCATCGCCCATGAAAAGCCGGGCCGGAGGCCGATTGTGCCACAGAAACCCCAGCAGCGCCCCTAGCAAGACCAGAAAGAATCCGGCCACGAAGAGTTGCGGTTCTCCTGTGACGGGCTTGGGAGTGAGGAGCATGACTGCCGCCAGGACCGTGCAGGCAATCGCTGCCACCCCGGCCGCCAAACCGTCCATGTTGTCCAACATGTTGAAGGCGTTGATGAGGGCCACAATCCACAGCACACTCAATATCCCGGTGAGGAGCGGCACTTCGATAAAGAGCGTCAACCGATAACCTGCGGCCACCGTTACCCCGGCCACTATAAATTCCACAACCAGCCGAAACCACCAGGGAAGTTTCCATCGATCGTCGGCCAGGCCTAAAGTCATCACGACGGTGGCGAGTCCAAGGACAGTCCACAGCCGACCGCTTTGGGCCCAGACACCGGGTAAATGGCGTGCCGCCTGGATCGGCAACCATTCTCGCGGAAAGAACCCGGCCACCAGTTCCGGGGTGACCAACCCGTGAGGGGGGCGGCTGTCGAACGTGAACCAGAGCATCATTTGAAGAATGGCGAATGGAAGCACCACGCCCAGCCAGATTGCCAGTCCGCCCGAAGTCGGCATAGGCCGATCGTGCACCTTGCGAGGTCCCGGTCGATCCACCAGCCCCCATCGCGGTGCCCATACCCGGAGTGCAAACCCGAGCAGCCAGCTCACCACCAGGGAGGGCACCATTACGAAGAAGAGCCACCACACGGCGAGGTCACCTCCCGTAAACGCTCGTGAAGATAGTCTCGGCACCGGTTGAAGAATTCGTGATACTCGGGCTGCCGGTAATCGGCAAATGTCCACTCATGGTGCTGCCAGCGATGGTGCCGATAAAACAGCGTCACTTCTCCATAAATACCCAGGCCGAGATAAATGCGGTGGGTGAAATCTTTCGTCGAAGCCAGCACCAGTTTCCCCAGCGTGAGGTATCCTGGATCAATGTTGAGCGGACGCGGCTCAGGAAACAGACGCAGCTCCGCATACTCCGTCTCCCACGAGTTCGTTTGTATCTTGATGGCAGGCAGCCGACCGGGATCGATCAAATCCGCTGGTGCGAAAAAAACCTTTTTCAGATCTGGCCCCATGGTTGGGGTGTAATAATCGGTGTGGGAAAACGGGAACGGTGGACTTTCTAGGGCGAGCGGGCCCCACTCTTCGACCACCTTTTGCCGGGCCCAATCAATGGCCGCCGGGTACCGACTGAACACCGCCACCAACAACAACACCGGATCAGGGGCTTTGGGCACGCCCATTTTCTTTCTCCTTCATCGCGCCGAAACGAGCGTTTTATGGCTCACTCCAAAACGGCATCGCCTGCGTTCTCTCTGAAACACCCCACTTTTCCTCGGCCGATGGGGATGCGGAGGTGCACATGGGTTCGGTTGAGAGCAAGATTCCACCCGCAAGGACCTGACCTTCATGAATTATCCCAACAACAAATTGCGCCCAGGCCATCTCAGCAGTCTTTGCAAAAGTGGGGATGGATCAGGCGTTCTCTTGCTTGATTCTACCACGTGCTGTCATTCTAATGAAAACTCCGGTGAAACTGTGACCCAATGCGGAGGTTTCTGACGCGTTTCCAGGCAACGCTCTCGTGAGGGACCGCTATGTCCTTTCGCCCTGTATGGTTGATTCTTACTGTTGCGGCATGGAGTTCAGGGCAAAGCTGGTCAGCGGAACGAGAAGTTCCATCGGGGCACAACCCCCGCTTTACCGTTGAAAAGGCCCCTGATCTGGAAAAGTGGTTTGACCCCACGGATGCCTGGGGCGGAGCCGACGGAGTTTTCTCGATTCCCCTCGATGCTCACCGACTGCTGTTCACATTCGGCGATACCTTCACAACCCGCCAACGCCGCAAAATGGTGAACAATTCCATTGCCATTCTTCGGCTGGAAGGGCGCACGCCGGTGAGCATGGAGTTCTTCTTCGGCCGAACTGCGGACGGGGACGTCCGCTCGTTCGCGGTACCGGAGGACAATCACGGCGTGTTCTGGCTGGCGGCGGGCGTGCGGGACGGCACGCGGCTTCATCTTTTTGCCGCGCACATCGAATTCACACCCCAGGGCGGACCATTCGGTTTTCGGCAAATCGGAGAATCCCTTCTCACCGTGGATAACCCAGACCGATCTCCACCAGAATGGCAGATCCGGCAACAGGACATCCCGTATTTCCGCTCCGACAAAAACGGAAGCGCAGTCATCGGTTCGGCGACACTCGTTCCACCAGATGGACAATACATTTACCTCTACGGTTTCGACGAGGAAAAAACTCCGCTCTTCCCCATCAAGCATGCGATCGTCGCGCGGGTGAAAAAGGGGCATGTGGAGCAGTCATCCGAGTGGGAGTTTTATTGTGGCCCCGCCAAGCTCGGCGAGTCTGACTTGCCCGAGGCCCTCCTGACGAATGAACGTTTCTGGACCCACGACTTTTCCCACGCCACGCGACTGGCGCGTGAAGTCGCTTCTGAGTACTCCGTTTCGTACCTGCCGGTGCTCCGGGCCTATGTGATGGTCTACACCCGCCTGGGACTTTCGCAAGACATCATGATGCGTTCAGCCCCCACGCCGGCAGGTCCGTGGGGTGATGCCGTTCTGCTGTATCGCATCCCCGATCTTCCGGAAGACACAAAGGCGTTTTTCTACGCAGCGAAGGCCCATCCCGCTCTGGCCGGTGAGGACGAACTCGTCATCAGCTTTGTGGCCAACTCCTTCGACTTTGGACGACTGGTCCGAACCCCGGACATCTACCGTCCGTGGTTTATCCGTGTAAAGTTTCATCCGGCAGAAGAGTAGAGGTTTCGGTTATTGGGATATCAGCCATCTGTCCAGCGGGGGCACACTCTCAGAAAATTGCGGTGTTCAATGACCGTCTGTTCGGGGATGTTCCTCGAATGGGCTTTTTCCCGGTAAACTGAAAGGATTGTTTCCCGTTGGAAAGCCCCAGGCTCCAGTAGGACACGGCTTTCCCGCGCTTATGGGGGCGTTGTCCAGATCGAATAAAGTAATTGCGATTCAAGACTCTCGCAGATTGCCACAATTCTCCAAATTACGCCAAAGGCTTTTTCGAGGAAAGTGTTCTCAACAGGTTCAACGACCATGGACGAGACAAGCCCTTCGACCAGTAAACCGGAAACCCAGCGACCGAAGAGCCACCTGGAAGCCGCCCGCCGCGAGAAACTCCGTCGTATCGCCGATCTGGGGGTGGATCCCTGGGGCGGACGATTCGACGGGCACCGTCCCATCGCGGAAATCCGTGCACGGGAAAACGAAATCCGCGTCATTCCCGCAGGTGAATGCGAAGTCGGCAAACCGCCTGAACTCCAGGGGCCGCGGGTTCGCGCAGCAGGCCGGATCATGCTTCTTCGCCGGGCGGGCAAAATCATGTTCATTGACATCCGCGACTGGACGGGCAAGATCCAGGTGCTGGTCGGCAAGGCCCAGGTCGGTGACAAGAACTGGGAACTCGCCCAGTGCTTCGACCTCGGTGACATCATTGGTGTGGACGGGGAACTAAAACGGACCAAGACGGGTGAGTTGACGATTTTTGCCGACGACCTCCACTTCCTCACGAAATGCATTGAAACGCCGCCGGAAAAATGGCACGGCCTGAGCGATCCCGAACTGCGAAACCGCATGCGGTACCTCGACCTGACCTACACCGAAGGGGTCATGGAGCGGTTCCTCCGCCGCACGCGGATCGTGCAGTCGATTCGTAAAACGCTGGACGAAGAAGGATTCGTGGAAGTAGAAGGGCCCACCCTCCATGTGGTGGCGGGCGGTGCCGCTGCCCGACCGTTCATCACCCACCACAACGCCCTGGACATTGACCTCTATCTACGCATCGCTCTGGAACTGCACCTGAAACGACTCCTTGTGGGGGGCATGGAACGGGTGTATGAGCTCGGCCGAGTCTATCGCAATGAGGGGATCAGTCCCCGCCACAATCCCGAGTTCACCATGCTAGAAGCCTATCAGGCCTACGGTGATTACCACACCATGATGGAACTCACGGAAAAGCTAATCGTCCGGGCAATCGAGGCAACAGGCCAGTCCCTTCGACTTCCATGGGGAGAAGGTGTCATCGATTTTACACCGCCTTTCCAGCGGAAGACGTACGACGAACTGCTGGCCGAGCATACCGGCGTCAATCCGTCCGATCCATCCTCAATTTCCCAGTTTGCACAATCTCACGGAATTGAAGTGAGGGGGAAGCATCCGGACGTCATCAAAAACGAGGTCTTCGAAGAATTTGTCCAACCAAAATTGATAGGTCCCATTTTCGTGCTCGATTATCCTGCCTCCATCTGCCCCCTCACCAAACGAAAGCGCGGCAATCCCGCGATTGCCGAGCGGTTCGAGCTCTTCGTGCAGGGGATGGAGCTCGCCAATGCGTACACGGAACTCAACGATCCGGACCTCCAGGAAGAGCTTTTCTCGCGGCAGCTCGAGGGATTGCCGGAGGAAGAATCCATGGCAAGGATGGATCGCGATTTCATTCGCGCGCTCCGTTACGGGATGCCCCCGGCCGGCGGGCTGGGAATTGGTATTGACCGATTGGTGATGTTATTGACAAACTGTCAGAGCATTCGCGAGGTTATTCTGTTTCCACTCTATCGGCCGGAAACGGAATGATTTGCGCTCGGCCGTCAGGGAGGACATTCTTTCATGTATCGCTGGCTGCTGTGTTGGCGGTATCTGCGAACGCGCTACATCGCGCTGGCCTCGATCATCAGCGTCACGCTGGGTGTGGCCACCATGATCGTCGTCAACAGCGTGATGATGGGCTTCACCCACGAGATGGAGAACCGCCTGCACGGCATTCTTTCTGATATCATTTTCCAGTCGCGGAGCCTGGAAGGCTTCCCTGATCCCGATTGGCATATGGAGCAGATCCGCCGCGTGGCCGGTGACGAAATTGAGGCCATGACCCCGACCGTCGTGGTCCCGGGAATGCTGAACTATCAGGTGGGCGACACCTGGATGACTCGCCCGGTTCAGATCATCGGGATCGACGAAAAGACCCAGGGGTTGGTGAGCGATTTCAGCAAGTACCTTCAGCATCCTGAGAACCGCCGTCAACTCAGTTTCCAGCTCCGCGAAGGGGGGTATGACGTCATCGATCACCAGGCCGACGGCCCGTCACTGCCCCGCGAAGAGATGTCCCTGGCCGGGTGGGAACACCGTCGCCGTATGGCCCGGATGAAAAAAATGCTTCTCGAAATTGAACGGTCCGAGAATGCCGCATCAAATCAGCCCGAATCGCTCCCCGCGGATTTGCAGGATCCGTTCGCCCGGGCCGCTCCCCAGGAATCAGCACCGCAGTTCGATCCCGAAAAATCGCAATACACCGGGGTCATTCTGGGGATTGGGTTGGTAAGTTTCCGTCGGGACGGGCAGGACCACTTTCTCCTCCTACCGGGCGACGATGTCAAACTCACGCTTCCCACCGTGGGAACTCCCCCCAAAATCGTCAGCGACACGTTCACCATCGTGGACATCTATGAAAGCAAGATGAGCGAATACGATTCCAATTTTGCCTTTGTGCCCATTCGCGCTTTGCAGCAATTACGGGGCATGATTGACCCGTCGACCGGGAAGGGCTATGTCAACGCAATCAGCATTAAACTAAAGTCGGGGGCCGACATGAACAAGGTGCGAGATAAGCTTCGCGCCGCGTTTGCCCCCCAATATTACGCCATCGATACGTGGCGCGACAACCAGGGCCCGCTGCTTGCCGCCGTGAGTATGGAAACGGCCATTCTCAACGTTCTCCTGTTTCTCATCATCTGTGTGGCCGGGTTCGGAATCCTCGCGATCTTTTTCATGATTGTTGTCGAGAAGACGCGGGATATTGGGATTCTCAAGGCACTGGGTGCTTCATCTGGCGGTGTGATGAGCATTTTCCTGGGGTACGGTCTCTTATTGGGAATGGTGGGTGCCGGAGTCGGCCTGGTCCTGGGATTGCTCTTTATCAGGCACATCAACGAGATCGCGGATTTGCTTGGCCACATCACCGGCCACCGGGTTTTCGATCCCGACATCTATTACTTCTACAAGATTCCCACCATCGTGGATCCGTGGACGGTAGGCTGGATCATCTCGGGAGCCATGATGATCGCCATCCTTGCCAGTATTTTGCCGGCGCTGCGGGCAGCCCGACTGCATCCTGTGGAGGCGCTTCGGTATGAGTAAGACGTTTTCCCTCTTCCGCACGCGACAGAACCCCGGCCTGGCAGTGTCTCCCGAGGGTAAATCTTCGGCCTCGGCAGATGGTCGCATGACGCTGGCCGGGCCCCACTTCGTTTCGCCCCGTGGCGACAGCGCCCTCCATCCGAGTGGCGAAATGAGCGATTCCGTCTCGGCCTGCCCCGGCATTCTCTCGGCCTGCGAGCTCACCAAGACCTATCGTAAGGCCGCCGTGGAGATTCCCGTCCTCAAAGGGGTGAATCTCTCCGTCCAGGCGGGAGAGTTTCTGGCGATTGTCGGCCAAAGCGGCTCAGGGAAGAGCACGCTCCTCCATCTGCTGGGACTGCTGGATCGGCCTGACGCGGGAACCATCAGCCTGGAAGGCCAGCGGATCGATAACCTGGCTGCCTCCGCACGTGACCGCCTGCGCAACCGCACCTTCGGGATGGTCTTCCAGTTCTATCATCTTCTGCCAGAACTCTCCACGCTCGAAAATGTCATGATTCCCCTGATGATCGGCCAGAGTGTCTGGCGGTATCTGCGGCACCGGCGAGAGAACATCCGCCGCGCCAAAGAAATCCTCGAACTTGTAGGTCTCAGCCATCGATTGAAGCACCGACCGCGGGAGCTATCGGGTGGAGAACTGCAGCGGGCGGCCATTGCCCGGGCACTGGTCAATCAGCCACGGATTCTGCTGGCCGACGAACCGACGGGGAATCTGGACCCAGCTACTGGCCGGGAAATCCTCCGCCTGATCCAGAACCTCAACCGCCAGGTCGGACTGACGATCGTCATGGTGACACACGACCGCACCGTGGCGGAGATGGCCGATCGGGTCGTCTCTCTCGTGGATGGCCGGATCATGTATCAGGATTTTCCCCGAGCTTAAACCACGAGTGGTCCGACACCCGTCACTGGGCAGCGTGCGGGTGCACCTCGAATAAATCGGGTACGATCACGACATACTGCCGGGAGTGCGTGCCGCAGATCGCGGAAGAGCAAAGGACCTGGCAAGCAGGCTCCTCCGAAGTTGGAGGAATACGCCGGTCGTGCCCGAAAAAACGCATCGTTTTCAGGCAAGAACCAAGCGCGGCAGGCAGAATGGGCATCATCATCGGGTACTTCTGAGATAGCCGTGGCGGCGCACACCGTTCCCACCTAAGCCATATGCGACTTTCAGCGACGACATGACTTGGGGTTGGTTATCTGCTCACCCGCTTCGCCCGCGCAGCTTTCCAGCCTCAAAGTATTGGAGACCAGACAACGTTGATTCGGAAAAGCTTCACGAAGACTGAGATTGAGAGGAGGACTCGCTGCCAGAGTCGGCCCGGACGGCTTCGGGAGAGAGCGGGACGCCGAGGATGACTCCTTCGCAGACCAGGTTTTGACGTACAAAGCACTGAAATTCACAGGTCATCATCGTGCTGCGAACTTTGAGGAGACGGGCCACGATGACGAAGCGCTCTCCGGGCCGGACAACTCCGCGAAACCGGACGTCTTGAAGTCCCCCAAAGCCGACCATAGGGGACTTCATGAGCTTGTACTTCATGGTGTAATAGCTGGCCAGTTGGGCGGCTGCTTCGCACATGATAACGCCCGGCATAATCGGCATCCCGGGAAAGTGCCCACGGATCCAGAACTCGTCCGGACCGAGGTCTTTATACCCCACACAGATCGCCCGTTCCGGGTCCTCGTAGCAGATCGCCGTCAACTGTTCCATCTCGTACCGCTGGGGATTGTACTTGCGGATTTCCTCGATGTCGGCGATGACCCGACTGGTGTCAATCTCTGCGGGGTCAAGAATCAACGGTTTCTTGGGCACAGCCAGCTCCTTAACGCTTTGCGTACCGGAAATCCTCCGCTGAGCGTCCGCTTATCGCACCCCTCCGCCTGAACAGTATCACTGGGGGAGGCCCCACCGCAACCTCTTGCTCTGTTCGGACGCCACATTCTCCCGCCCGGCCCTACCTTTACGGGTAATCACGAGCAGGCGCGGATCAAGCGGTTACGTGCGAACAACCCACCGTTTTGCCCGACGTGCCTTCGAGTTGGCAGGCCGCTTACCGTGGTTTGCCTTCTTAATTTGACGATGTGGCTTGGCCATGGAAGTATCCCTTAACCGGTAGTGAATTGATGATCCAATCCGTCGATTTGAGTTGAAAAACGAAAGGCCTCCCGCCGTGCATCGCGAATCGCGGGAGTCGTAGAGACAATATTTAAGCCGGTAGCGACCACCGGCGACAACCCGATCCCAGCAAGCAGCCGCCGGCCACCGCCACCCGGAATCTTCAGTTTAGCCGATTTCCTCTATTCTGTGAAGGCAACAGACGGGTGAAGTCAGGCACTGTGGGCGGTCTGGCTAATTTCACCAGATGACTCTCGAACTGCCAGACCGATCATCATGAAGAGGACGGCGTTCATGTCCAAAATGATGGAAACATCGTGGAAAAGCCCATTGACGGCGTAGGCGACCATAGCCACCAGCGCCAGGAGACTCATCGGTCGGGAAGGATTGCCCCAGGTTCGTCGAAACACTTCCACCGAGGCAGCGAGAAAACATCCGAGTAGCCCCAGGCCGACGATGCCCGTCTCCACCAGAAGGGAGAGAAACACATTGTGCTGGGTGTAGGGCCGGGCCTGCCGCAAAGGAAGGGGGGCGGTCGGATCTTCCAGGTAGGCGAGTTTTGCGTGATCGTACTGGGCCAGTCCAAAGCCGAAAACCGGACGCTCCTGAATCATGCGCCACGCTGCCGCGGCGAGGAGTGGCCGAAGTTGCACCGAACGGGCTGCTTCCTCGGCGGAAAGATGACGGTCGCGTTTCAGCTCGCGGAAATAGACCCCCGCCATCAATCCCGCCGCCAGGAGCATCAATAGGGCTGTCGCGATCCAGGGGGCGCGAAATCGGGGGGGCAACATCCACGCACCGACCACCACAATGCATGCAGCGGCAGAAAGCCACACACTCCGCGTGAGGGTGGAGGCGACGGCCGCGACGAACAGTCCATGTCCCAAAAGAAAAACTACCCGTCGGGCAGGCGCTGCCTGCACAGTAAGGATCGTCCAGGCCGTCCAACCGATCAGGATCAGGAAGCCGTTTCCCACGGGATTGAGTAGGGGGCCCCGTGCGCGGCCGAAGAACTCGTCCGTGATCGATGTGTCCGCGATATAACGGGGAAATACGAGGGCATTCCAGCCAAACACCTCTGCCAAGCCGGTCAGCGACAGATAAATGGCGAGGGCAGTGAAGACGGCGAGTGTCGCGCGTTGACCAAAGGGCGCGTCGCCGAATCGCCTTGCCGCCACGTACAAGGTAGCGGGAAAAGCGTAGAAGAACAGCCAGCGGGAAAGTCCGCTCGTCACTTCTGTCAGGAAAAATACACTCACGGCTGAGATGAGTAAGTAAATCACAAATATTCCTAGGAAAAAATCAGCCCGGGTGAGGGACGACAAATTGGGCCGTCGGTGAAGAAAGTCTGCCACCAGGGCCACAACGAGAATGCCCCACAGAATGCGGTCCAGGGTGAGAGGGAGCGGTTTCTCCACATGCCAGAAGAAATATCCCAGGCAGATTGAAGTGACAACGGTGAGCAGGGTCAGTCCACAAAGACCGGTTCGTCGCCACAGGACGGCCAACCAGGAGCCGGCGGCGAGCGTGCCCATCCCGATCAGCGTCAGTGTGCCCAGTTCAGTGGTCACAAAGGACCTCCCCCGTCGCCACAGAAAGATGGGTGGTCTGGATCAATGCCCGATGGAGGAGCGACGGTTCGTCGCAAACCGCCACCGGCAAGTTGGACAAAGCGGGTGTCGGTTCAATCCGCGGAGCCTCCTCCGACGAAGTGTGTTGCCGTGGAGCCTGTGTCGTCTCTCCTTCCTTTGCATCCAGAGCAGGTCCAGGAGCCAGCGGCTTCAGCGGATAGGTCTCGGAAGTGCCCCGGACCGCGGGCACCAGCCACAAAAAGACGGCCACTCCCACCATCAGTCCACAAGCCACGCCTCCGGCGATGATGGTCTGGCGACCGGGGCCCACGGGCTGTGCCCCTGTCTGCACGGGTTCCACCGGTACTATGAAGCGCGAACTGGCTACCGCAGCCTGGGCGGCGCGGGCTTGATTGAGCTGTTGGCGAATGCTCTCCAGAGCTTGGCTCTCCGATCGAACTCGCGCGGCAATTGTCCGGTACTCCGGCAATAGGGCCATCAGTTTCTCAATTCGCGCCGATTCCGCCTGCCGCTGATTTCGCAAAAAGTCCAACTGAGAGCGGATGAGTGCCCACTCATGCTGTACGGCTTCGATGGCGGTGGGGGTTTCCTCGGCAATCCGGCGGCGTAATTCGTCCAGCGATAGCCGGGCCGCAATGACCGCTGGATGTTCCTCGGCGTGTTGCCCTTTCAAAGAAATGAGACGCACCTCCGCTTCGGTCAACGCTTCCTGAAGTCGCCGCAGTGTGGGATGGGCATCCAAAAGGGCGGATGGAACCGCCTGGAGTTGCGAGGGGGCCTCCCGAACCTGCGACAGCACCTCAAGCATGTTTTCGTACTGGAGCTGGCGGCTTTCCAGCTCCTGAATTTGATTGTCGAGCTGTTCGAGCGACGATCGCAGGCCACTGGTGTCCGGTTTCTCCTCCAGCAGCCGCAGGGTGATCCCGTCCGCGCCAAGGTCGGCTTCCATCTTTTCAAGTCTCGTTTGATCCGCGTGCAAGGCGGTTTCCGTCAAGTGCTGTGCCCGGGTGAGTTCCTCCGTCATTTCTGCCATCCTTCGCGCCTGCAACTCCTGGAGGGCCTGATCAGCGTGGCGGACGAGGGCCTCAGTCAGTCGGACCGCGCGAGGGCGACTCCTATCGCGCACCCGGACTGAAATCGCGTCGCTGGATCCGAATTCGTCTCCCGCCACGGGCACGATTTTCACCGCTTCCCGCAACGCATCGATATCCCGCAACGTGGGGAAAGCAGAGGCCCCAGTGCGACGCAGTGGCCCCACTTCCTTCAAGGCGCTTTCCAAAACAGGGTGGCTTTGGATAACGGTCACAAAAGTATTCTGAAGGTCCTGTCGCCTCTCATTCGCAGGCGCATTTTGCAACCCGCCGGCGAAGGCTTCCGGCCGAACGACCACGGACTGACGGGCTTCCCAAACGTCAGGTTTCAACGCAGCGACAAGAACCGCCAACACCACCACACACAGCGTGCATCCAACGGATATGCGAAGGGGGTATTTCCACCACACTGGCGATGTTGTGGCCGCTGCTGCCGAAGTTTCGGGCGGGGATGCGGAAACAGAGGCCTTGTTCCATCGCGAATATGTGTGGCCTTTTTCAGATGTCGGGCTGGCTACTTCGTTCCCAATCTTCGGCAATTGATTGCTCATTGGCACGGTTCTCCAAAGGTCGTCGAAAACGATCACGATTCGGTGTTCCTCGGAACACAGGACAAACAACCGCAAATGCCGGGAAAACGCGTCTCAAACTAATGAGCGGATAGTTATCTAATGATGCCCCCAGAGGAGTATAGGTCGTACTGTGGGGCTCATACCTCCGGCATCAGAAAAGAACTTTTGTAGCGGATGCAACAAAAAGGCGGGCGATACCGAGGCTCGCTTGTCGCCAGCCGGTTTTGACCTTTCTCGTTTCATATCCCACACTTTTTCAGCGGCCATCCTGCGCACGGGTGTGCCCGGCGGTCGCGTTCGTCCATTGGAAAGATCGTTAGTTCACAAACATGATCGATCAGCGCGCGTGGTCTGTCCGCGTTCACGAAGACTTCCGTGACCTGGAACAGCTTGAAGGCCAGTGGAATCACTGGGCCGAAGATCCACCGTTCCGTCGCTATGACTGGCAGCGGACGTGGTGGGAGGTTTATGGCCCGGGTTCACTGTCCCGAAAGCGCTCGCGGCTGTGCATCCTGGAGGTCAGACACGGCGAGACGCTCGCTGGGATTGTCCCTCTTTACCGTGAATGGCATCCCCTGTGGGGTTGGGTTCTCCGCTGGCTGGGATCCGGGGAAGTGTGCAGCGACTACCTCGGGCCGATTGCTCCCGCCTGTTATCAGGAGCATGTGGGTCGAGTCGCGATCATCGCACTCCACGCGCTGGCACTGGGAAAAAGTCGCTTTCAGGATGTGACGATCGATCGGTCTCCCGCTCCTCGCCTGACATGCCATCGGATTGACTGGGACGGCATGCGGGCCGACGACCCGGCCGTGCAGGCTGTCCGAATTCAGGCCGAAACGTTGAAATGGGCGCTCGACGTCCGCCCCACAGAGAGTTCCTGGCAGCTCGCTCTGCCGCGGACCTGGGGAGAGTATCTTGACAGCCTTCAGCCCCGCTCAGTACGGCGCCGCTATCGCAAGTTGTCACGCGCGTACCTCGACCATCCTGATCTTGTTCTCCATGTGGTCGGTAAACAGGAAGTCTTCGGGACCCCCTGTGATGATAACTGGCAGTCAGCGTGGAATATTCTGGTGCAACTCCATCAGGCGCGGAGAAGACAAGTTGGAGATCAAGGCCTTTTTGCTTCGACGCAATTCGAGGTGTTCCACAGACGCATTTTGACGGAGTATCTGCCGTCCGGTCGGGCCGCTCTGGCGTGGCTGGAATGGCAGGGCCAGCCTATCGCAGCGGAATATCTTCTTTTGTCGGGCAAGACGGTGATGGCCTACCAATCCGGGATCAACCCCGATTTTCTCACCCTCTCGCCAGGCCACTTAATGAGTCTTTCTCTGATCCGTGAAGCGATTCGCTGGGGATTTGAAACATTCGATCTCCTTCGCGGGGACGAACCTTACAAGAGACATCTTGGCGCCCGACCGACGCCCCTCGTTCGCATTCGCGCGGCGCCACCTCAGGTGAGCGCCCGCTGGCGATTCACCCTGTGGAACTGGGGACGTCATTCCCGGGAATTGCTGCGACGCATGAAAGCAAAAAATATCGATTTCGGAGGCACCATGATGGAGGATGACCAAGTCGCCGCTGTGGACAGTTGATGACCCGCCGTTTCAAATCAGAACGAGAAAGAGCCCATGTCCCGAGCAGGTGAAGCCGGTCAGTTCATGAGGGCTATAAAACAAAGACTGCTGCCGGTGTATTATCTTTCCACCATCCCGCTCCGCAAATGGCTGCGTCGGCGGCTGGCGGAAAGAGGCCGGGCTCCTGTTTCCGTCCTGATGTACCATCGTGTGGCTCGGGACTGCCCTGCATCGTGGTGCACTTCGCTCGCAGCTTTTCGACGGCACGTTGCGTGGCTCCAGCGACATTGCACCGTTCTTTCCCTGGCCCAGGTTCAGGAGAGTCTTTTTTGCGGGAGATGGACCAGCCGTCCGGCGGCTGCGATCACGTTCGACGATGGTTACGCCGATAATCTGCGCGCCCTGGCGGACCTTCTCGAAGCGGGGATGCCCTTCACGTATTTTGTGACGACCGAGAACATTCGCACGGGGGCGCCATTTGAGCACGATCTTGCGCAGGGTTATCGTTTTCGGCCTAATACGCCTGCAGAGATTCGGGCGCTCGCCGACGCGGGGGTTGAAATTGGCTCCCACGGCTGGACCCACGCGGAATTCCACCGACTTTCGCCTGGCGAGCTCTCCCGCCAACTGGAATTCAGTAAGAAATGGTTGGAAGACTTGACCGGACAACCGGTCAGGGCGCTGTCGGTACCGTTTGGGCATCGGGAACACGTCACTCCATGGGTGATTCTTGCAGCCCGACGAGCCGGTTATGACATCGTATGTTCCGCTTACGGGCGTTACAATCTTCCCTTCCGCCACCGCTTTCATATCCTGCGATTCGCGGGAGATAATTGCCTGTGGCGACTTCGCAATCGGCTTACCATTGACCCGCGACTGCTGCACCGAACGCTCCGCGAATACCTTCCCTCTGACGCGGCCCTGGATGTTGACGCAGTGGTCGAACCTCGTCCCCGTGAGCCGGCCCGCGGCGTTACGGAATCGTTTTCGTCAGGCAGCCTACCCATTCTGTCCCTTGGTGAAGATCTCCAGATTTTGTCCTGGCACGAAACCAATGGTGAATCAGCAACAACCGCATTGACTCCCCTCGACATCATCGCAGACAGCCAGTCATGACGATCGACAACGTGTGCCCTCTCCCATATGAAGCCACCTGTTCCGTGGACGAGCAGCCCGTCGTCACAGCGTCGGCCGCTGCGAAGGCGTCGATCTCCTCCCTGATGACGGGCATGGCGCTCTTACTCGCGGCCTCTGTCCTCCAGCGGCTGGTGGGTTTTATTCGCGCTACGCTCTTCTGCCGCTGGCTGGATGCGTCCCAGCTAGGTCTGTGGGATATGGCGTTCGGATTTCTGATGACCGCGACTCCTCTGATGGTTCTTGCCCTGCCAGGTTGCCTGGGTCGATATGTGGAGTATTACAGACAACGCGGTATGCTCGGCCTGTTTTTGAGAAGGACAGCCATCGTCAGTGGGTTGCTCGCCCTGTGCGGAGCAACTGCCGTGGCAATGGGGGCAGGCCCAGTTGCGGAGCTTGTCTTCGGGAATAGATCCTACCGCCCTCTTGTCCACGACCTGGCCTTCGCCCTCCTGACTGTGGCGGCCTTTAATTACCTCTACGAACTGGCCATGGCGCTCAGGCTCAACCGCTGGATCAGTCTCATCCAGCTTCTCAACAGCGTTTTGTTTGCAGGACTGGGGCTGGGACTGCTCATCCTCTGGCGGAACGATGCCCAAACCGTCATCATTGCCTATGCGCTGGCCTGCGCCATCACGGCAGCCATTGCCTTCTTTGGTTTCAAGCCCTGGCGTTATGCCGCGCGTGAGGAACGTCCCGCGTCGCTCCGGGAGTCATTCTGGCCCAGGATCCTTCAGTACTCTCTATGGGTGTGGGCAGCCGGGGCGATCAGCAACCTGTTCGCTGTCGTGGATCGTTACATGGTCCTCCACTGGTTGCCGCCCGATCACGGTGACCCCCTGGCCCTCCTGGGCGACTACCACGCATCTCGCCTTGTGCCGATGCTGTTCGTCTCTTTGGCAGGGCTTTGCGCAGCGATGAGCACACCGCATCTCAGTCATTTGTGGGAAACCGGACAATCGCGCCACGCCGCCGAACAACTCAATTTACTTACCAAGTTGCTTTCCCTGGGATTGCTTGTGGGATCCACCGGCGTGTTATTGGCCGGACCTGTATTGTTCGATACGCTCCTCGCCGGAAAATATCCCGCGGGCCTTGATATCTTCCCGATCACCCTGGCGTATTGTTCGTGCTTTTCCCTCTTTCTTCTTCTCCAGAATTATGTTCTCTGCTGCGAGAAAGCTTATTTTGCCGGGTTGGCACTCGCCTGCGGCCTGTTCGTCAATGTTGGTCTCAACCTCGCCTGGCTGCCTGTGTGGGGACTTCCCGGGGCTGTCTGGGCCACGCTGGCCGCCAACGGAGTGGCCCTGCTCGTGCTCCTGATGATCAATCGCCGATTGGGGCAGCCGACCGACGCGGGGCTGCTCCTCGCCCTTGTCGCTCCCCTGGGAATCGCCCTTGGAACCGGATGGACATTGCTCATCACCGCAGTCGTGCTGTTCCTTGCGCTGCGGACGAATCTTTTTATCAAAAATGCAGAAAAACAAGAACTCGGCGTCCTCATCCGACAATTGCTGTCGCGAAAAGCGCTTCCAGCGGGTCTGGCCTCCTCGGCAACGTGCGACTCTTCACTCACCTCATCCACGCCCACTATGGAGTTAAGCACCCAGCGCGAGACCAAAGACCTGCCCAGAATTCCCGCCATGCCTCCCGCAAATTTCCTCGTCACCCCAAAAGAGTCCCCAGCGGACGAAACCGACGAGGCGATTCCTCCTGGATGCGGATGGCCCAATCCCTTCTTTCGAAGTCGTGAGCATCCTCCCCTGGGGCATCGGGATCCTCTCCGTGTCATGTTCATCATCACCTGCATGCCGGTGGGCGGAGCCGAAAGGCTGCTCCTGGACATCGTCCGTCGCATGGACCGAAGAATATTCGCGCCGGAGTTATGCTGCCTGAAGTATCTCGGCCCGTTGGGAGAGGTCCTCGCCCGGGAAATCCCCGCTTTCGCCGGACTTCTCAAACACAAGTATGACTTCCGCGTGTTACCGCGATTGTACCGGCTGCTCCGCGAGCGGCGGATCGACGCGGTGATCACCGTTGGCACGGGCGGCGACAAGATGTTCTGGGGGCGTCTCGCGGCCTACCTAGCAGGGGTTCCCGTCGTTGCCTCGGCGCTGCACTCCACAGGTTTGCCGGACCGCGTGGAATTTCTCAATCGGTTACTCACACCGTTGACAGACGCCTTCATCGCCGTCTCACCACTTCATGCCCGGTACATCATCGAGCACGAAGGATGTGCAGCCAATCGAACTTGGACCATTCCAAACGGCATCGACACCGAGCGATTTTCGCCCCGGCCGGCGGATCCCCGGCTTCGGGCAAGCCTCGGACTCCAGCCGGAGCATCGCGTTGTGGCCCTGGTGGCAGCGTTGCGGCCCGAGAAAAACCACGAACTACTCCTCCAGGCCGCTCCGATCATCCTGGCTGAACTGCCGCAAACGCGGTTCCTCATCGTGGGAGATGGCCCGAGACGTGCGGAGCTCCATCGCCTTGCCCGACGCTTCGGCGTGGACCACGCCGTGATCTTCACAGGCAATCGGGACGACATCCCCGATGTTCTGGCTTGCGCGGACCTGGCCGTCCTCTGCTCCCATATGGAAGCAAACCCGCTTGCCCTGCTGGAAGCGCTGGCGTGCGAAAAGCCGGTGGTCGCCACGGCAGTAGGCTCTGTACCACTCCATGTCCGGGACGGGGTCACCGGATTCCTTGTCGCCCCCGGAGATGCCCGGGCACTGGCAGCAAAATGCCTCGCTCTCCTGCTTGATCCCGAACTTGCCCGGAGGATGGGCCGTGCTGGCCGCCAACACGTCTTGCGACATGGATCGCTCGAGAGAACGGTGGCCGGATATCAGCGATTGATCACCACAATTTACGCCAGAAAATGCGGAGGCGCTATACCTGAGTCTCACTACTTTACGCCAGCCACTCAATCCACGCATTCTTCGCCAGTTCCCTTTCCTGCCGTCGATGATTTGATCTCGCCCGGCGTGGAAACTGCTTCTCATGGTTGAGCCGCACGGTTGCAGCGGCAGACTGGGAAGGGAATTGCCTCTTGGGTGTGAGTTGCCCCTTCCTTGGCGCTGGACACAACCGTTCCATTCGGTTTTTTCAAAAAAATCCTTCTTTCGGTCAAATTCGCTACAGTTTCCCGAAATGTTGGGAGCCACCGCATCCGATACAAAAAGGGGCAGACCCGGCGTGCAATCGGGTCAGGCAGTGTTGACGTTGCCGTTTTCTTGGGAGTGTGTCCCATGCGAAAGATCGGCCTTTGGGCAATGGTTTGCGTGATGGCAGTGCTCTGGTGGGGGACGCCGGTCCGCGCCCAAAATCCGCAGAGTATCTGGTTCGAGGACCTTAATGCCGCCCGCCGGGTTGCTGCCGAGACAAATCGGCTGGTCCTCATCCATTTTTGGGCGGAATGGTGTCGGCCGTGCCGACAGATGGAAGCTGAGGTTTTCTCTCGCCCCGAGGTCCTCTCTGCCATTGCGACCTCCTATGTGGCGGTGAAAGTGAATTTCGATCAAAACCCGGTCCTTGCGCGACAGCTCAACGTGGAGTCGATCCCCACCGATGTGATCATCACCCCACAGGGCGAGATCATCGCGAAGTCCGTGGGCGGGGTGTCCGCTCCTCGGTATGTCGAACGACTCAATGAAGTCGCCAGCCAATGGCAACAGCGACAGGCTCTGGTCGCGCGAATGGCTGGTCCACCCCCTGGAAGTTTTGGACCGAGCAATCAGCTCAACGGCCCCGACGCAACCCTTCCTGTGCGACCTCCCATAGCCGGTCCAGCGCCTGCCTGGTCTCCTGCCGCTAGGGTGACCGCCCCGGGAATGCCCGAATCGGTGGGCCCGCAGCCGGGAGCGGAGAACCGCATGCCCCTTGCCCCCGGATACAATCCGACACTGGCCGCCCAAGCTCCCTCGAACTTCACCCAGCAGCCTCCAATGGTCGCAAATCCATCGCCGCAAGTTGCCCCGCCGGCTCCGTCGCCCACGATAGATACCAGCCAGGCTTGGATGACTCAAAATTCGTCAGGTCCTGGCTCACCCTGGCCTGCCTCGACGCCGGTTGGCGAGATGAATGCTCCTGCGTTAAACGGGGGTTCCGTGAATCCGTATTTGCCATCCAACACACCTTACTCACCGACAACAGGGGCTCCGTCCTACGCTGCCCAATCGCCGGTTCCAACCGCACCAGGTGCTCTCGCACCGTCTGAGGCTCTCAGACCTAATTCCCCCGCTTTGAACAGTTTCGCGGGATCGAATGGTGGTCCCGGCTCCACGGCTCCACCCTCAGCGAATCCCCCAGCCGCCACGCCAGAAACTTTTCTCGCTGCCCGCCCATCCTCAGGAAATGAAGGCCGTCAAACGGACATTGGATCTACCGGTTCACCGTCTTCACCGGTTGCCATTCCGCCGGGCAATCCACCGCTCGCGCTGGATGGATATTGTCCGGTCAGCCTTACGGACAAACACCGCTGGGTCCTCGGTAACCGTCGCTGGGGCGCACGACATGAAGGTCGAACCTACCTCTTTGCCGGCCCCGAGGAGCAGCAGAAGTTCCTTGCCAATCCCGATCGCTACGCGCCGGTCCTTTCCGGCTACGACGTGGTGAAACTTGTCGAGGGCACACAACTGGTGGAAGGTCGTCGTGAACACGGCGCGTGGTTCGGCGGCCGAGTTTACCTGTTCAGCGACGAAGAGTCTTTCCAGAAATTCAGTGCCGACCCCTACCGCTATATCAATGCACTCCCCCAGGCGGTGGCACGACTTTCCCAGAAGGCGGGAACTGCACCCGCGGGCAACAGTTTTCTCCCGTCGGCTGCGCCGAAATCGTTTGGCCAGTCGCCGCTCAGTTTCGGCAACCAACTGGCTCCCGCCACGGAGTCACCGCAAACTGAGAACCGACAAGGTATCGCCCCCGCCGTGGGCTCCACGAGCAACACGGGACCAGCGCCCGGCGCATCGCTGCCCCCATCGCAAGTCTCGCCCAATAGCTATTCCCAAATACCGGGTGCAGGATTGCCGGCCGCGACCTCGGCCCAGCCCGGCCCCCAAATCCAGGTCGGCCTTCCAGACAGGGTGATGAATAACCTCCCTAGTCGCGTGGTGGGACCGACAACTCAGCCCTATCCCCCTATCGCGACCCGACCTACTACGGAGTCTCAAACACCCGGCTTTGGTGCACCGCATTACGGCATGCCAGGGCGGTACTGAGCTCGCGAGCCCTCTCCTCCCGGCCGATGCAAACCTTCTGAAGTTGTAGAGACAATTCACGAACTGCCCCGAGCAAACTGATCCTGACCGGTAAAAGGGATTATCCCACAGTGAAATGCGGAGATGACGCGCAGGTCCCACGCGTTGAACCTCACTTGCGTCCAAGGCCTTGTCGAACGGTGCGCCCCTTTCGGCGGCCGGACAAACACGGGATAAGTCGGACGGAGCCTCGGCTTGCCTCCTGCCCAAGTGAACGCTAAAAATGAATTAGACTCGCTCAATAGGGGAGAGAATGTCCATAGACGCACGGACGACGCGAGAGACCCATCGATTTTGATTCGTCGAAACTAGGCACTACCCGGTGGTGTAACGGTAACACAAGGGACTTTGGCTCCCTAATTCCAGGTTCGAATCCTGGCCGGGTAGCTGACTATTGGGGGCAGAGTCGCACGGGGAGCGCTTGCAGTCAGCACAGCCGAGTCGAATTGGCGGGCAAATCCTTCTGCGTCTTGCAGCTTGTTTTTAATCTTTCCTCTGCGTCCGAGCGTGGTCGTTTCCCCTCGCCGCTCGTTTAACTCGGCGATTTGAAAAAGCCCAGCCAGTCAAGGCGAGCCGGCTACAGCGCCAACGGCGAATCTAATCATTTTTCTGGAATCGCCTAACGACAAGCCGCGCATGCCATCTTGACGAGGCTTTTTTGGCAATCGTCACCAAGTCGCTGGGGAACTGGCCTGTCAGTAGCACTCGAGCACTGCATGGCCCCACCGACCCGATCAACGACCCGGCACGCCGTTGAAATCCCAGCCGCCCCCAAGAGGACAATGGCGCAGGCCCAGAAACCGCCGGTCGGTCAGCACAAAAAGCGCGTCAGAAAATCGCCACCACAGATTGCAATATAGAGAAGATCGAATCACAAGGCCTGTCCCATTGCACCGTTGTGCAACTCGGTACATGTCGTAACTTATGATGACAACATCACCTAATACCACAACGCAGGATTGTGAGAGCGGCCCAGCAACTTGTGTCCATAGCACTCACGTCAGCACAACAAGCGGTGAGTGCATTGTGGCGTCTGGGTAATTCTGCGCTGTAGTATTAAAATGCGCGAAACTGTTCAACTGGGAAGGGGTGCTAGCACAAATGGTCACTTCCTTGCCAACGTTGCGATTGGGACAGCTAATGTCACAGATTTGGGCGACGAGATCTGCCTCGGCCTTTAGCCGCATAGAGTCGTACAAGCCAATGGCTCCAAGTAATAGCAGCACACCACGCCAATTCTTCAACTGAATGTTGTACTTTCGCTGGATACGCTGACACGCTAAGCCAGCGGGATCCACGAGGGTCGTCACGGTTTGGAACACATACCGATACAAATCCCCGTCACCTCCGGCGAAGCCGATCGGGTCTTCGCTCAGCCAGCGGCCGACGCGGGCATCGTACCAGCGGTTGAGGTTGTTTTGCAGTTGGGTGTCACTATCGATCGGTCTACCCGTGACTAATAATCGACTGTTACTGACAAATAATGATCAGTTCTTAAAGAAGAAAACATTCCCTGTCGCCGCGTTGGTCTCCGACGTTACCTGGCCGAAGGCATCGTAGATGAGGTGGTTGACCACGGTGGTCGCCCCCTTGCCTCCGCCGAATCGGGGTTGTCCAGCCTTGGGTCCACGCTGCCAAGCGTTTGTGGGCCGAAGCTGACAATATCCCGGATTGTGCCTAGCGGAAATGTCCCGAACGGTATTCAGTTGGTCCGTCCAGTGTGCCGTTAACGCGTTTACGTGATCCGTCAGCGTCCACTGTACCGTTTCGTTACTGACGTTGTCAACATTTTCCTCGGTGCCGGAGAGAGCGTGGCCGAGCCGCTGGGTGAGAGGCGGAATCCACCGCTGGGCCCCGTAAACACAGCCGTCCGGACGTGCCACTTCCTTTCGCATCGGCGAACTTCCACCTTAAAGGTGGCGAAATGTGCAACCAAAGAGTAGGCGGCTATTTAAAGGGTGGCAGAAAATGCGGCACAGCAGGTTGCCGTACCGTGTGACAAGATAGTGAAACCCGCACACAGGGTGGCAAGATAGTGAAAAGTGAATCGCAAGCCCTATTCAATTGCGATGTTATGCAACCCCGTGCGAGTCGTAACTTATTGCTACAACATAACTTAGCGGAGGGCACGGGACTCGAACCCGCAACCCCTTTCGGGGCACCACATCTCCAGTGTGGTGAATCTTGGGCCTAAATTGGCGAATCGACCTGATGCCCACGGCTGGGGCACGATGAATGATTGGTTGCGGCCGCCCATGATGTGACCTCAAAGTGGTCCTGGCCAGGGAAAAAGCAAAGGTGCTGTTGACACGTGTCAACTCCGGACATAGGATTGCTTGGGTGATGAGGCCCCACCACCCCAATAAACATATCGAAAAGGCCATCCAGTACGCGGAATCCTGTGGCTGGCGCTGTGAGAAGCGATCAGGCCACGCTTGGGGTGTCCTGTTATGTCCCCATGAGGGACGATCCGGTTGTCGGATCTGGATTTGGAGTACTCCACGGGTTCCGGAGAATCACGCGCGCCAGATTTGTCGGGAGGTAGATTTATGTCCGCACCAAAAAAGGGATTGAGGCGGCGAAAAGACCCGCAGTTTGAATTTTCCGTTCTATTGGAGCCGTTAGCTGACGAAGATTTAGATACACTGGCCGAGCGCCTTTACACGGCCGGTTGCGATGACGCCACTCTGGCAGTTCGGAATGGCTGGCCTGTGCTGACGTTTTGCCGGAAGAGCGATTCTCTGGAAAGTGCCGTTTTGAGTGCGCTCGGGCAGTTGCGATCGATGGGCCTGAAACCCCTGCGTGTCGATCACTGTGATCTGGTGACTCAAGCAGAAATTGCCCGTCGGATAGGACGCAGCCGGCAAATTGTGAGTCAGTACATCAAGGGCCAGCGGGGGCCGGGAGGCTTTCCACCTCCAGCATGTGATTTCGGCAATTGCGGTGGTTTGCTTTGGTATTGGTGTGAAGTGGCAAATTGGCTGCATGAGCACAATCTTTTGCCGGAGGAGAAACGAGAAGAGGCACTGTTCCTAGATGCCGTCAACATGAAGCTCCACGCGAAGTGGCTGGAGAAAGCCCAGCCGGAACTGGTCAATCGCATCGAGTTGCAGTTACAGCGTGCCAAGCCGTGACAAGCCAAGCCATACGACCCCCGTCTTATCTCTTCTTTTCTTCCGGCGGGTCGCCTTTATCCTCCAGCCCGTGTGCTTTTTGGTATCGCTGGATCTCAGCCACATGGCGGACTAACTCGAGCATGCGCTCTCGGGGGATACCCTCGAAGCCCTGTTCTTGCCCCTTGCGGTCGTTCTCTTGGGGCTGTTTCTTTTCTTCTGACATGATTCACCACACGGCATGGCAACAGAAGCATCGCGGTAAGTGTTACATGCCCCGCACTAAACACGACACCGCTTAAATAGGCCGCTGTCCAGACGGAGCAGTTGCCTTCAGACCGGGCACCTGCCAAGCGGAGGGCACGGGACTCGAACCCGCAACCCCTTTCGGGGCACCACATCTCCAGTGTGGCTGCTCACCAATTCGCATACCCTCCGAACGTCGGGGCGAGCGCTTCCCGACTCGCCATTTAATATTATACGTTTGCCGCATTTCTCCGCGAAGACCACCCGTGAATTACCTGGGTAGAGGGCTGTAACGGGGACCAGGCGGCGGAATCGGTGGAGGGCTGTGCCGAAGGCTTGCGTCCGCAAGGCACTCATGGCCAGCGGAGCTCCACAATCGTCCACAGATCCACCGCCGGTACGTTCAATTCCACATGCTCGGCATTCGCACGAACCTCAACGCTACCGGACTGCTCGGAGAAGCTGCGGACCGTTCCCAACTGAGAGTTCGCCGGCGGGCCCGGCAGAATAGCTCTGTCGAGGGTGATGACGACGTTCTGGACTGGTGTCACCGCATCGCGGGCAGGGTCGTACTGGCGGTTGACCAGATGAACCGCAAGCCGCTTCTCCCGCAAATGGCGGCGACCAGTGACAAAGAGCTGTTTCTCGGGGCTTAGGCGGATCCAGCGATCGGCCAGCGCCACCGCGTCCTGGGGCGATTTCCACCGCACGAGCTTTTTCTGAACAGAAGGGCTTGACAGAACCTGCTCCAGGTCTGCCGACGGGGCCAGATTCTGAGGAATGACAATCGCTGCATACTGGGCCAAGTCGAATTCACGGAGGTTGTAGCCCGGCAACCAGTCGTCGCCCTGAACGACGATCGTAAAAGGCACATTGAGTTCGGCGAGAGCCGTACAGATCGGCTCAATCTGCCCCTTCCCTTGTCGCTGGGAGTGGCTGTCGTAAACAACGGCGACTTTGGCGATGGACTCAAAGTCGTCAAGAATTTCGGCATTGGAACGGGCAAACCGATAGAGGGGGGCATATTCTTCCACCGGTCCAGAATACCAGTGGGTCCCTTTTTCCCGGGTGTAACACCACTGGCGGTGGGGCGCCATAAAGTTGTGGCCGAAGGCATACGAAAGGGCGATCCACGTGCGGACCAACCCGGGAAGGTTGTTGGCGGCCACATCGGCCCAGTCACCGCCGCTGGCCGTGGACGTAACGGGTCGGTCGAGGCCATCGGCAAGTTTGTACACGTAGATCGGATGAAGCGGCACCTGACGCTTCCCCGCCTGGTGGTCCACTTCACAGCAGAAGTAGTCCACGTAGGGGGTAATTGCAAGGTTTATGGGACCCACCAGGCTGGAATTGACGGCAAGGGGCATATGGGAGCCTTTCCATTCGTTAGCCTTCTCGCGGAATTCCGCCACAAACTGCGTGGCGGATTTGACCTGAAAATCCAGAACTTCGGTAGCCAGCGGGAGTTGGGCCCGTTGTGTGTGGTACTTCTCCGGGGTAATGCCCTGCTCGATCAAATACTGGTGGTAGTCGAATTTGCTGAGGTCGCCCAGCTTGAGTTCCTCTAACCGCTCTTGCGAGAGCTTGCGCTTGAGATACTCACGAAAGCCCGACATGCAACTGGGGCAAAAACACGCGTCCAACCAGGTGACGGCACCGGCTGTGCCTGTGTAATCATCGATATGAAGCGCATCTGCCCCGGAAGCAATCACTTGCCGCAGTCGGGAATAGAGGTATTCCCGATAAAGGGGACTGTTAGTGCAGAACCACCACGCGGGCTGTTCTTTATGTTTGTGATCCCACAGCCAGGGGACGATGAATGGCTCTCCTGCGAAATTTCGGCAGGTGGCTTCCATGAACTGGGGAGTGAAGTCAATCATCCGGGCAAATTCCGTTCGGAACCCGATGCTTACCGCGAAGAGACGCACCCCACGCTGGTGAGCCAGCCGGATGCGATCGGGAGATTGACTGCCTGCCCAGCCCAGGGCGGTACATCCGTAGGGCTCGTACATGTCTGGATTGTCGTACATAAAAACGACGTCAGAATGCTTGATCGCTCGGACCGGTGAGTGCCTTCCCTCGGCCAGCGTGGAAGCAGTCAGACTGGTTTCGCCGAAAGCCTGCGAAGACCGAAGTACACTGATCGCCACAACTGACAAGACAAGCCAAATTCGCCGATTCATCGTGAGGCCCCCTAAAGTGGCTTGAAACAACGGCTCCTTTTTCGACGGAAGTTTCGCGAATCTCTCGACGGGAGCCGATCCGCCTTGGACAGCGGACCTTTTGAGTTGTGAGTGCCAATATAGCCCCCATTCTTGGCATGCACAACGTGTGCGTGTTGTCTGGAAAAAGTTTAACGATTTTTCGGAGTTTGCCGGATAAGTTGGCCGATTAATACAAAACGGACGGTTACGGCCCAGGGTGCTTGCTTGGCTCGCCCGCTACCAGGGAAAAGGCTCAATTTGGGAAAGAAAAAATGACTCCGAAAAATATCAAAATTGCAACTGTGAGTGGCTTTGTGGTCTGCGCAATCGGCTTGGTTTTTTCTGCCGGATGTTGTGCCACATGCTACCACCGCAGTGGTCCTTTGGTTGGGATGGCCCGACCAGGAGCGGTTTATCCGGAGGAAGAGCCGGGCGTCTATCATTCCGGGCCACTCGCGGGATTGTTCCACCTGTTGGGCATTGGACGGGGATATCCCTGTGACGGGTGTGGCCCACGTTACTGGGGCGATTGGGGCGGGGAACGGGCGGGGTGTGAGGCGTGCGATGAATACGGGCAGTGGATCGGGCCACCCGTCCATCATCCAGTCGCTCGTCCCAGGGCCCTTGAACAACCCCCGTGTGAAGAATGTCAGAAAACCAATCAACCGGAGGTTGTTCCCCCGGCACCAGCGCAAGACTGACAGGAGCGCCGGATGAATTTGTGGAAATAGCGTCGGGCCAAAATCATCAGCCGCGTGGAGCCGCGCTTGGTTGGACATCGAGCTCGTCGCTCATTTTCCATACACGGCGTTTGCGCCTGCGAATCAGTCCACTGACCAGGTCAGGCAGAGGTGCCGGCTGAAGACCGCGGCCATTGCCAATCGATAGATTCACGATCGTTAAGCCGCCAGTCAGAACGGAACAGCTTGCTGGGCCATAGGAGCTGTGTCCGTTGTGATCGACGGGGCATTAACACCTCTAAACTCGGCGAAAGATTGCTGCAGCTTTTCCGCGGGAATTTGTTGCCAGTAAGGTTCGCCCACCGCGGAGATGTCTTTCCAGCGACGTTCGAAGGCCGCCACGACGTCAGGATCGAATTGGGTTCCCGCTTCCCGCAAGATGATGCTCTTTGCCACGTCGGGGTCAATGGCTTTTTTGTAAATCCGGGGAGACGTCAACGCGTCAAAGACATCGGCGACCGTGACCACGCGGGCGGCGAGGGGAATCGACTTTCCCGCCAATCCGTCGGGATAACCGGTTCCGTCGAACCGTTCGTGGTGGGACCGAGCGATTTCTGCCGCCCTGGCAAGGAACGATCCTGCCGGGTTCTTCTGGAGCGCTTCCCGCAGGGCCTGGTACCCGATGACCGTGTGCTGCTTCATCACCTCGAATTCCTGAGGTGTGAGGCGTCCCGGCTTGAGAAGGATCGAATCGGGGATGCCCACCTTTCCAATGTCGTGCAGTGGAGCGCAACGGAAGATTTCCTCGGCGAATCGGGAGGGGATGTCTTCTTTAACTGTAAAACCGATGGACAATTCTTCGGCGATGATGCGAGAATACCAGCGCATCCGTTCCAAATGTTCGCCGGTCTCGGGATCGCGGGACTCGGCAAGTTTGGCCAGAGCGAAAATGGTAAGGTCGCGGACTTCAATGATCTCCTGAAAACGCGTTTCTGCGAGTATTTCCAGTTCCCGGTTGATACGCTGAATTTCCGCGTTCAGGGTCCAGACTCGTTCCACGGCGGCACGCAGTCGCTCTTGTGATCGCAACTGGGCCCTAAGTTTCAGGCGTAGGCACTCACAGGTTACCGGCAGCTTTATGAAGTCGTCCGCCTCGGATTCCCACAATTGCTCGGGTGATGGAAGCGTATCGAGTTCACCAACGATAATGACCAGAGTGAACGGGCCGATTGGACCAGTTTTGATTTGCCGAGACAACGCAAGAGATTTCTCGGAGGCGGGCAAAAGAACAACATCCGAATTGGATTGGACGATCGTGTTAAGTTTTACTTCCTGGATTGATTGAACCACGACCTCAAATTCGTCTTCCAACCCCTTGGCGAGGGACGAAAGTTCCCCGCTTGGCCCGCTTGCAACAAAAATCTTGAACCTGGCGGAAGGCTGCCTGCCATCGGTTTCCCAGGGAATCTCGGCCATGCTCTTCACCTCAAAAAGCAGGACTTTGACCTTGCGGAATGCACCCTGACGGCGGACAGATTGGAGCTCTGCTGGGCCCCATTCTTGGCGAATACCGGAGTCGCCTTGGCTCCATTTAACCTGATTCCCGTACTCCTGCAGTTATTTACACCGGGAATGTGTTCACACCTGCTGCTGGGTTGTTTGACCCATCATTGGGTTGCTGCGCCGATTTTCATCCGGGAATAACTGACAAAGCGCCTTGGTAAGCAAATTGACGGACACTCGACGGGCACGCTGCCCGGCACGTTCTCTCGTCTAAACGCCGACCTGCACTACAAAAACCTAACATCTTGAGAGCTTCTGAGGGCATTCCGGCGGATAAAAAAACTCCGCGAGGGCGCTGCTGTATCGCTACAACTTGAGCAAACAGCAGTCAACGTATCCTCGCTTATCAAATAAATGAACTTGCCGTGAATTAACAAAGAAAAGGATCTTGCCGATTTGTCAGAATATTCCGTAAAAAGGAGCAAACGTCAGTGGTCCGCGAAACTTTCGACCGGAGAGGTGAATAACGACAGCGTCTTTCTTTAAAAGTGCCAAAGCTTGTTCTATTATTCTGCAGGGTAGCAAAGAATCTCGCCTTTTTTAACCGTCACACGGACTTGGACGTGTTGCAGACCGGTCTTCGAACGTCCGACCCTGCGAGGATTGCCCAACCATGACTACAGCACGGCGCATCCATCAATATTGGTCCGTTCGCGAATTGTTCTATCGGCTTCTGGATGGAATTGCAATTGTTGCTGGATTGTGGGGTGCGGTTGCCTTACAGCGTGATTTTGGACAGTCGGATTTTCTCGCTGCCGTGCTGACCGTCCTGGTCTTCCACTTTGTGGCGGAGATCACGGGGCTTTATCGCAATTGGCGCGGCATCTCGCTGGAGCGCGAATTGTGGTGTGCGGTATCAACCTGGTTGTTCACGCTGCCTGGCTTTCTAACGCTGGGGTTCGTTCTAGGTGACTGGTGGAATCTTTCCCGGGACACTGTCGCCCTGTGGGCTTTACTGACGGCAGCCGTTGTCGTGGTCAACCGTGGGTTGGTTCGCGGGGTGCTCAGCGTTCTTCGGGCAAAGGGATACAACACGCGGTATTATGCTGTGGTGGGAATCAACGAACTTGCGTTCCGGCTCGTTGAAGCACTGGAAAATGCGCCCGATTTGGGACTCAAGCTCCTGGGGTTCTATGACGATCGGCCTGAAGAACGCACGGGTGCAATTCCTCCCGAGATGGGACATAAATTAGGCAATATTCAAGAGTTGGTTGAACATGCCCGGCAACACCGGGTGGATATGATTTACATCACTTTCCCCATGCGGGCCGAGGAGCGTATTCGCGGCATATTGTCGCAACTGGCGGACACCACGGCCTCCGTGTATATCGTCCCGGATTTCTTTGTTTTTCAATTGCTTCATTCGCGGTGGACGAATATCGGCGGCCTGCCCGTTGTCAGCGTCTATGAAAATCCGTTTTATGGGATTGATGGTTTTGTAAAACGGGCCATGGACGTCGTGCTGGCATCGGCTCTCCTGATCCTTTTTGCGCCCCTGATGATAGTGATTGCGATACTCATCAAAGCGACATCTCCGGGCCCGGTGTTCTTTCGGCAACGCCGATATGGCCTGGATGGACGGGAGATCCGTGTGTGGAAGTTTCGCACGATGACAGTGACCGAGGATGGGGATCAGGTGCAGCAGGCGAAGAAAAACGACCCGCGAGTGACGAAAATCGGCGCGATTCTGCGGCGAACATCGCTGGATGAGTTGCCGCAACTGTTTAATGTGTTGCGGGGGGAGATGTCTCTGGTCGGCCCACGTCCCCACGCGACTGCCCATAACGAGGAATATCGGCGCATTATCCAGGGCTATATGCTCCGACACAAGGTGAAGCCCGGCCTGACTGGGCTCGCCCAGGTCCATGGATGTCGGGGCGAAACTGAAACTGTTGAGAAAATGCAAAAAAGAGTGGAATGGGATTTGCAATATATTCGCGAGTGGTCGCTGTGGATGGACATTAAAATTCTATTCCAAACGATATTTGTCGTTCTAAAAGGAGAAAATGCCTACTAAGCGCTGATGTGCGTTTAACGCAGGATCGTGTGAGTGCATAGGGATCAGCTCGTGGAAACTGTATCTGAAATATCAGCCATAGATGGGCTCAACCGGCCATGCCTTGACGGAGGTTACGGGGCAGCGATAGTGCCGTCACCTGGTGGTGATGGAGAGAAGAAACAAAAAGTATTGAAAGTCCTTCACGTCGTTAATGGCGAATACTATTCCGGCGCGGAACGCGTTCAGGATAATCTGGCGCTGGGGTTGGCCCAATTTGGGTACGGGGTGGTCTTTGCCTGTGTCAAGGATGGGAGGTTTGCGGAGACTCGCCGCTCGAAAAACGTGCCCTTATACCGCATTCCGATGCCGGAACTGGGGTGGCGAAAGTCGATCGATCGGCTGATCAGGGTGTGTGCGCAAGAGAACATCGCGCTCTTGCATGCCCACACGCCGCGGACGGCCGTGCTTTGCGCGGGAGTGCATCGGCGGACAAGACTTCCCTGGGTGTACCATGCGCACAGCCCGACGCTGTGGGATAGTAAGCGGTATCTCAAAAACATCGTCGTTGGGCTGGTTGATTGGTGGGCCGCGCGACAGGCCGACCGGATTATTGCTGTGTCGGAAAGTCTCCGCAGGTACTGGGTTCGCCTCGGGATCCCGGCGCGGCGTGTGGTTACAGTCCCCAACGGCGTTGCAGCGTGGGAATCTCTCACGGTGAGAAAGCCTCCTGAAGGGTCTTGGGTGTTGGGGACCATGGCACTTTTCCGCCCCAGAAAAGGTGTCGAGATTCTCCTCAAAGCGATACAGGGCCTCAGTTCGAGCGGTTATCGGCTTCGGGTGCTTGCAGTAGGGCCATTTGAAAGCGAACAGTACGAACGGCACCTCAAAGAGATGACACACCGCCTGGGACTTGACGAAATTGTGACGTGGACCGGTTTCGTCGAGAATACTCAGGAGATGCTGCTGGCCATGGACTTGTTCGTTCTGCCCAGCCTTTTCGGTGAGGGGATGCCCATGGTCCTGCTTGAGGCCATGGCTGCAGGCCTTCCCGTCGTGGCGTCCGCAGTGGAGGGAGTACCCGAGATTATTCGCGATGGTTGTGAAGGTTTGCTCGTTCGCCCGGGTTCTTCTTCGGCCCTTGCGAGTGCAATTGCACGGTTTCTGGACGGTGCTGTGGATTGGGAGAGCATGCGCCGTGCGGCCTACGAGCGCCAGCGAGACCGATTCTCGTTGGAAAGTATGGCGGCGGGCGTGGCGGCGGTTTATGGGGAGCTTTCCCAACCTGCTAGGATGCCAGAGTGAGAACGTTTCAGTCGCCCTTCATCAGAACCAAGTGGGGTTCCGTAAGCGTTTCGACTGTGGCTGAGCGCACGGCCACCTGAAAGCCCTTCCGCAGACAGCCAGCACTCCACGCACCGTCGCAACGAAGCGCGATGAACGCTGCTTGCTGCCGAGGATCGGGCCGACACTGGCGGTTGATTCGTTCCAGGGCTGCTTTGATTGCCTCGGCGGGACTTGCACCTCTTCGCATTTCCTCCACGATCAGGAATGTGCCACAGACACGCATGATGAGTTCGCCGTGCCCTGTGCCCACGGCGCCACCCACCTCGGGATCCACGTACAGGCCATGACCGACAAGCGGTGAGTCGCCCACTCGTCCCGGCAATTTGAAAGGCAGGCCGCTGGTCGAACAACCACCCGCAATATGACCTGCGGCATCGAGAGCAAGAACCCCGATGGTGTCGTGTGGCTCTTCGCCGGGCGAGTTGTCGCGCAAGAGTTTTTCATTAGAGCTTGATCCGTGTTCCTGCTTCCAGCGTTCCCAGGCTTCGCGTGCCTCTTGAGTAAGGAGCGTACGTTGGGAAAATCCCTCCGCAGCAGCGAAGGCCTCGGCACCTGGTCCCACAAGAAGGACGTGGGGCGTTTTTTCCATCACCCGTCTGGCGATAGAAATGGCAGGCAAATAATGTCGGAGACACGCCACGGCACCACACCGGTGAGGACCGGCCATGATTAAGGCGTCAAGGGTCACCTCTCCTGAGGCGTCTGGATAACCGCCAAAACCGACGCTCGTCACGGAGGGGTCTTCTTCCACGGCCCGACAACCGGCCTCCGCGGCGTCCAGGGCGTTCCCACCCTCACTGAGAACCGCCCAACCTGCGCGGTTGGCTATTCGGCCAAAATGCCACGTGCTGAGGATCAGCGGTGGTTGGATAACGGGGATTTCCATAGGTTAAAAGTACAGCACGTGTTACGGGATCTCTGCCTTCAAGTCGGGGTAATTGGCACTCTGTCAAGATTTTCCATCTTGGAAAGTGGCGAAAGAGAGTTCAAGAGGAGCCGTTGCTGACCCCGTCCCCATTTTTGCGCAAACGCGAGAGATGGCACGGGCGAAACGTGTTGTAAGGGCAATTCAGAAATTGTCCTTACCGTCCGTTTATTCGGAGGGGCACGCTTGTCGTGCCCAACCTAAGGCAATACATGACTCAACGCTGGAAAGCGCACGCGACAAGCTGGTGCCTCCGAGCTGACTCTCACTCCCACGCGAACCCTTCTGGTTGTTTGCGACCCCGTCGGCAGAGAAAAAGCGGGGATGAGTCAGGAGCCGTTGGAGGCGACATCATTTAGCGGGTTTCCGAAAGAGATGCTGCCTTTGGCCTGGGGGTGTCTCGGTAGACGGCGACATAGCGGGCGACGGTCTCGACCAGTGTTTTTTTGTCCACCGGCTTGGACAGGTAATCATCGCACCCCGCTGCCAGGCACGTTTCCCGGTCGCCGACCATAGCGTGAGCCGTCAGTGCGATGATCGGGATGCGACACCCCCGACTGCGAAGCTCTCGGGCAGCAGTGTATCCGTCAACAATGGGCATCTGCATATCCATTAAAATGCATTCGAATGGTCTACCCTGACACTCCGCAAGCTCGACCATGCGGAGGGCTTCTTCTCCATTGGCAGCGACGGCTACTTCAAACCCCGCCTTGCGAAGAATAAAGCTGAGCAAACGCTGATTATCCGGTCCGTCTTCCGCCAGAAGAACGTGGCCATGGACTGCTGGTACTGAGTCTTTATTCTGGCTTTGAGTATCGGGTTGTGCCTGGGGCGTCCAGGTGGTGATCATGGGAATTCCCTCGAGGGGACCGGGATCGACAGTGAGTACAAAGGTGCTTCCCTGACCAAGCGTACTGGAAACCGAAATATCGCCGCCTAACAGATGAGCGAGTTTTCGGCTGATCGTCAGGCCCAGGCCTGTTCCGCCGTGTCGTCGGGCGAGGGACTCTTCGCCCTGGACAAACGCTTCGAAAATCCGTTCTCGATCGGATTCAGGAATTCCCGGCCCGGTGTCCACAACGGCAAAGCACATCTGACGTTTATTCTCTCCATCCCGCATATAAAGTTTTAATGTTACTTTTCCCTGATCTGTAAACTTGACCGCGTTATTCATCAGATTGACAAGGATCTGTTTTAGTCGTATCGGATCAGTGTGAATTTGCTGGGGAATCGGGCCGGCCAGTTCCATTGCCAGGTCGATCTTTTTGGCGGCCGCTTTGACTTTCATGAGGGAGACCACGTCATGCGCGATCTCGACGGGATGGCACGGCTGACGCGCGACGGAGAACTTCCCCGACTCGATTTTTGACAGGTCCAGAATATCGTTGATCAGGTTGAGGAGATGTTCGCCATTCCGGCGGATAATGGCCAGATAAGTGGCACGCTGTTCGGGGGTGGTATCCGCGTCTGCGAGGAAATCGAGGTATCCCAGGATGGCCGACATGGGCGTGCGGATCTCGTGGCTCATGTTGGCCAGGAAGATGCTTTTGGCACGATTGGCAGCCTCGGCAGCATGACAGGCCTGTTGGAGTTGCTCCGTCCGTTCCCGCACCCGTTCTTCCAGTTTTTCGTTGGTTTCCCGGAGTGCAGCCTCGGCTTGCTCGATGTGTCCCAGCATGGTGTTGAACTGGTGAGCCAATTGACCCAGCTCATCCTGAGAACTCACGTTGACTCGCATGGAATAATCGCCGGTCCGCGTGATCTCTTCCATGGTTTTTTGAAGCCGTGTGACATGCATCAGGAGGGCCTGCTGGAAATACACCGTGACCCAGGCGGAGAACGCCCCTGCAAGAGCAAACACCCCAACCATTACGGAAAGGTAGAGAGCGATATTCTGCCACGCACTGCGGAGAGAGGCTTCCAAAACCACGTGGCCGGCGAGACGGTTGCGATGCACAATGGGCACAAGAATGGTGAGTTGGCTGAGTGGTGAACTGCTTCGGGTTTTTAGATCAGACAGATTGCCGGGAAGGGGTTGAAGCTTGGTTGTAAGAGTGGGAGAAAGGGAGGCCACGAATAAACGACCGTTGCCGTCGTAAATGGCTGCGCGCATGACATCCCTTTTACAGAAGGTGCTTTGTAAAAGTTCTGCCGCGGTTTCCCGGTCTTCGAACTCCACGGCGGCCGAGGCGTTTGCGGCAATCACACTGGCCAGTGCGCGGAGTTGCGAGGCCTCATGATGGAGCGTCAGATGGACCTGGAGCCCGATTACAGCGAGACTCACAATCACAAACGCGCTTCCCAGCGCGGCAGCGAAGATCAGCCGGAGCTTCGTGCGAAGGGGCCGATCCAGAAACCACTGCAGATTTTTCCGCCGCAGTGGAAGGCCATGATACGTGAATGACTTGACGAGTCGCGCGAAAATGCTGGTGATTCCCGAGGCAAGCCGACAGGGTAAACGGGTTATCTGACGAGCCGGGCTATTTGAATGAGTTTGGAACTGATCTTCAGACCCTGAACCTGCGCCTGTGAGGCATTGATCTCCAGACGGACCTTGTTGTCCACGATGACGAAATTGATCGTACCACCCCATTCGAGAAATCCCTCGGTTTCACCGACTAAGAGAATGCCTTTAACGGGGATGGCCCGTAAGATATTCCGTTGCTTTTCCGGTGGTATGCCTCTAGGAAAGTATAGAATATGACAATGCGGAACCGGATCATCGGGATTGACTATCCGGAGCTGTATCGTGCGGGGAGTCGCGTCACTCTGAATGGCCTGGCGGAGGTAGGGACTGATCGGATCAGGCTGATAAAGGCCGATGATGAGGGGGGCATTCGGATCATTGGCGAGATCGGGCCATTCGATATATCGAGCAAAATTTATTAGAAATGCGGCCTTTATCAGATATTCACGGTTGATCACTTCTTGCGAAAAAACCGATCCTGATGCGGTTAGAAGCAAAAACACCGCAACCCACGCGCGATCGTGCAGGAATATCGCGCCCCGTTGGAAGATTGTTTGCGGTTGACAATGCCGCACGCGGATCGGATACATCAGGTCTTCACCAGCCAATTCCCGCTCAATAGCGCAACGTGAAGCCGCCGTATATCTCGCTTTGAACTTCCGTACCGACGATGGCAAGGGAATCCTGGCGGGACCATTCCCGATGGGCGCCGTCGAACAGGTTCCGTCCCACCACGTATACTTCCGCACATTTGGACAGCTGTCGTGCCAGGCGAATATCTCCTACCAGGTAGCGAGGTACGTTGGGACTATCGACATTGTCAACATAACGCAGGATCACGTCTGTTTGCCATTTCTGCCAGGGCTGCCCCATCAGCCAAATAAAATAAATGTTCCGTGGCGTTCCTCCTTCCTCCGCTGCCGGGATGACATTTGGCGCTGGCTCAATATTCAGCCTGATAAAACTATAACCCCCGCGCACCGACCAGGTCTCGCTGAGTTCCCAGGAACCCGACCATTCGAACCCATACGTTTGCGCCCTGACCCCGTTGGTCCAGGTGACGGGAACAATTACGGCAGGCCAGCCGCCGGGGGTGGTCCCAGCCATCGGTGTTAAAGGCAGATAACCGCGCAAGTCGTCGTAATCGTTATAAAAGACGGACAGGTCCCAGTAGAACGTTTTAACCGGCTGCCGGCGCAGGCCAATTTCGTAACTGAGAAGGCTTTCGCTTTTAAAGTGGGGATTTCCCTGAACAACGGCGAATTGCGGCAGCGGGCCGGGCAAAATGTCGTAGAGAAGGACCAACTCGAGATCAGAGTCAGCGCGCGAGGGACTTCGCACCGCGCGAGAGATGGCCCCCCAAAAGGCCGTTCTAGGGTTTGGTTGCCAGACAACCCGCCCGGTGGGCTGGTATTCAAAACCAGAATAATCGTTATGTTCAAACTTTGACCCGACAAGGAAAAATAATCTCTCTTCGATGACTTCCATTTCATCCTGGATGAAGTAGCTGAAAAGATCATCGGCCCGCTTGGTTGGATTGAATCCCAGATACCAGGGCTGGGGATTCACGAAATCTTCGGTGTACCTGTATCCAAATCCCCATGTGAGAGCGTGGCGGTCTCCCAGTGGAAACGAGTGCTGGAAGTCGATGTCAAATATATCGCGGTCATCTGCATACAGGAATCCGGTGTTATGACGCTCGGTCCGGTCGTAATACATTTGGATTATCCAATTGGAGTCCTCATCCACGTGACGGGACCACCGCCACAGAATATTTCCGCCCTCGACGTGGACATCGTCGCGGAGCGTGACACGAAAGTCTGGCGGAAATGAGCCGGGGAGATGGACCCCCTCTCCAGAGTAGCCGTTGTAATAGTCACCTTGTAACGTGAGCAGATCATCCTGCGTGGGCGTGTGATCAATTCGGAATCCTGTCCGGGCCTGACGCCAGTCGTCCGGCTCGTTCTGGGAGAATGGGGAAGTTGGCGGGAGATAACCACCGTCTCTTTCGAACCATTTGCCATAAACGCGGAATGTAGTTTGATCGTTGAGCTTGCTGCCGTAACGAGCTTCGGCAAATCCCTTTTCTTCCGTACCCGCTCCCGTCTGGAAGAACGTGCCCTGCGTGTGGCTGGAGTTTTTCGTGATGATATTAACGACACCGTTGACAGCGTTGGCACCCCACACACTGGCGCCGGGACCACGAATCACTTCGATCCGCTCAATATCTTCCAGAAGAAGATCCTGGACATCCCAATACACCCCGGAGAAAAGAGGGGTGTAAACGGTGCGACCATCAATTTGAACGAGGAGCTTGTCGGCAAAGCGGTCGGTAAAGCCACGGCATGAAATGGCCCATTTGTTGGCGTCCATGCGGGCCACGTGGAAGCCAGGAACAAGTCGGAGAATATCAGGAAGGGTGCGCGCACCCGACCGGCGAATCATTTCGGATGTGATGACGTAGACCGCCGCGGGCGAACGCCCCACGTTGCTTTCCTGCCGCGTGACGGTCGTCACCTCCGTTTGAAAAGACGGTGCAATCACGTCGAGTTGCGTGAGTTGCTCCACATCCAGCTTCAAGATGTCATGAATGTCGTCCTGATTCTGGATCGTGGAAGGGGGGTTACTGAGACCTGGTAAACTCTCCGGGGCTGGAGAAGATGGGGCAGCAGCGCTTTCGAAAGAATCCCAATCGGCAACCGCCGTCTCTTGTGGCCAGCATGGACCCGATGCCAGGCTGCCCCATAAACTCGCCAGAGCGGCGACGGTGCACACGGCCCACGGCGAAAAGCTGCGACGAATCCACGGCGTGCTACTTGAACGACGTCCTGGGATTGAGGACAGAGTTACCATGGTCGCAGTTCCGCCCGCATTATTGGCTGATCCGTGCGCAAAACTCCGGCAATAGGTCCAGGAGAGCAGCGCTCTTGTGTCGCGGAGTCCTCTTCACAGATGCTGCTTCACAGATGCTGCGAGCGTCGCCCAGAGTGTGGCATCGTCAAGAACAGCTGGAAAGGTGAATAACTTTGGCTCAATCGCCAGAACTTGCCCAGATTCAAGTGACGAAGTGACATCGGGTGCTGAGATGTTGCCTCAGGGCCGTACCGGGGAGGTCACCCGTTGGCTGCGGTTCGCGGTATACTGGAGTGTTCTGATACCATCATGCGAGGTAGTCTGACCAAAGTAGAATTGGCGGGGATCTTACCCCCATGATGTGGACTCTTTTAGTGTGACGATCGATCCAGCGAGGGCACTATGAGCCTGACTCGCCAGGAAATTGAGAAAGTGGCACTTTTGGCGAGATTGATTCTCACCCCCGAGGAAGTGGACGAGATGACCGGACAGCTCGGGCGGGTGCTGGAATACATGGCTTTGTTGAACGAGGTCGATACGGAAGGTGTAGAACCGCTGGCCCATGCCGTGGAATTCGCCAACGTGTTTCGTGAAGATCGTGTGGAGAAAAGTCTGGATCGCGAAATAGCCCTGGCGAATGCCCCCCATCGAGATGACGAATGTTACCTCGTTCCGGCGGTTTTGGGCGACGTATGAGTTTTCAGGGATCCGTGTCTCGAGCAATTGTTCCGATCGGCGATGACGAGTCTCGACAGATTCCCGTTTGACAGGTGTGCCAGTGAACTCCTGGTGGCTCTCCGTGACGGGCACGTTACCTCAGAAGATTTGGTTCAGGCGGCGCTGGCCCAGATTGAAAAGTACGATCCACACGTGGGGGCATTCCTTGCGGTGCGGGGCGAGAAGGCGCTGGACCAGGCCAGGGAGATCGATCGTCGGCGAGCCCGAGGGGAGAAACTCGGCCTGCTGGCGGGAATTCCCGTGGCAGTCAAAGATAATCTCTGCATGGAGGGAGAGCCCACTACGTGCGCCTCGCGGATGCTGGCAAATTTTGTACCTCCCTATGATGCCACGGTGGTGGCAAGACTCAAAGCGGCAGATGCAGTCATCATTGGCAAGACCAACCTTGACGAATTTGCGATGGGCGGATCGACGGAAACGTCCGCCTTTCAGAAAACCCGCAATCCCTGGGATCTGGAGCGGATACCCGGTGGCTCGAGTGGGGGAGCGGCAGCCTGCGTGGCTGCCCGAATGGTGCCGCTGTCGGTGGGGAGTGACACGGGCGGTTCGATCCGACAACCAGCGGCCCTCTGCGGAGTAACGGGATTGAAACCCACCTACGGCCGGGTGAGTCGGTACGGTTTGGTAGCGTTCGCCAGCAGTCTCGATCAGATCGGGCCCTTGGCTCAATCGGTGGAAGACTGTGCTTTGCTGCTGGAGGTCCTGGCCGGTCACGACCCGCGGGATGCCACGTCAATTAACAGGCCGGTGCCGCCCTATCGTGAACTGGTCTCTCAACGGCCAGATGCCATCAAGATCGGCTATGTTCCGGAAATGCTCAGCGACGGTGTATCGCCTGACGTGGTGCGGACGATGGAAGAAACGCTCAACGTGTTTCGATCACTGGGAGCGGAAATCCGAGAGGTCGCGCTGCCCCACGCCCGATATGCCGTGGCCACCTACTACATCATCGCGTGCAGTGAGGCCTCCAGTAATCTTGCTCGGTATGACGGCGTGCATTACGGATATCGGACCGACGAAAAGGCCATGCTGGCGGAACTGGCCGAGGAACGCCGTCGGTTGCAGCAAGAGGGCAATCTGGCTGCGCTGGATGATCTCGACACGGCCCTGGTTCGGCTGTATCGGAAAACCCGGGCGGAAGGCTTTGGAGCGGAGGTCAAACGGCGGATCATGCTCGGGACTTACGCGCTGAGCGCCGGATATTATGACGCCTATTATCTCAAGGCACTCAAGGTCCGAAGGCTTATCCGTCAGGATTACGACCAGGCGTTTGAAAGGGTGGATATGATCCTCGGACCGGTGACACCGGCCCCGGCTTTCCGAATTGGCGAGAAAATCAACGATCCATTAGCGATGTACCTGTTCGACCTGTTCACGGTAAGTGCAAACCTCGCCGGGATTCCAGCCCTGGCCTTCCCAGCGGGGTTGAGCACAGAAGGACTGCCCATCGGAGTGCAGCTGCAGGGACCACCGCTTTCTGAAGAGCGATTACTGCAAATGGGGTATTTGTTTCAGCAGGTGACGGACTGGCATCGGCGTCGTCCACCATTGATCGAAAACGATCGACTCCTGTCCTGAAATCGTTGTCCGGCGACTTTGAATGAGCCGGTGCGCAACGTTGAGGCCAGATGGGATTGAGCAGGACTGAATGGCAAAGATCAGATGAGCATGGGCGAAAGACCCTACAAAATTGTGATCGGCTTGGAAGTCCACGTGCAGTTGCTCACGGAGAGCAAGCTTTTTTGTGGATGTTCCACGAAGTTCGGGGCCCCGCCGAACACACAGACCTGCCCTGTCTGTATCGGGATGCCGGGGGTTCTGCCGGTGATGAATCGTAAGGCGTTTGAACTCGCCGTGAAAACGGGGCTTGCGCTCAATGGCGAGATTGCTCGATTTAGTAAGTGGGACAGAAAAAATTACTACTATCCCGATTTGCCCAAGGGCTATCAGATCAGTCAGTACGATCTGCCGATCTGTCGAGGTGGTTACTTGGATATTCCCGCTGAGGACGGCGAGGGAACACGGCGGATCGGGATCATCCGCGTCCATCTCGAAGAAGACGCCGGCAAAAGCATGCATGACGAGAAAGCCGGTCGGGCGGACAGCCGAATCGATTTGAATCGGGCGGGTACGCCTCTTTTGGAAATCGTCACCAAACCTGATTTGCGTTCACCGACGGAGGCGAAAACGTTTCTCACGGAGCTGAAGTTGCTCCTTAACTATCTGGAAGTTTCGGACTGCAATATGCAGGAGGGAAGTTTGCGGGTGGATGCGAACATCAATCTCCACATTCCCACTGACGACGGCCAGTACGTTGCCACGCCGATCGTGGAAGTAAAAAACATGAACAGCTTTCGGGCGGTGGAGCGGGCCCTCACCTACGAAGCGCAGCGGCAGTACGAAGCCTTTCTGGAAACTGGGCACAAATTGGGAGATGTGCCCAAGCAGACCCGTGGCTGGGATGAAGACGCCCAAATTACACGACCTCAGCGATCCAAGGAAGAGTCCAGCGATTATCGATATTTTCCAGAGCCGGATCTGGTGCCGGTCACGATCACGGAGGAAGAATTGGAACGCATTCGTGCGACCCTCGGTGAATTGCCGGCGGAGATCCGACGCCGATTGCAAACAACCTACCAGATCACAGCCTACGACAGTGATGTGATCGTCAATCAGGGGCGGGCATTCGTGGACTACTACTGCCGTTTGGCGCAAGGATGCGGGGATGGGAAAATGGCTGCCAACTGGGTGCAGCAGGATGTGCTCCGCACGCTCAACGAGCGTCAATGGACAATTGCCCAGTTTCCTGTGAGTGCGGACAACCTCGCGGAGCTTCTTCGAAAGGTCCGCGGCGGTGAGTTGGACACCGCCAAGGCTCGAATGGTCTTTGCGGAGATGGTGGAACAATGTTGCTCCGCGGGGGAAGCCATCCAGCGACTGGGAATTGTGCAGGTGGACGAAGGCGAACTGCGACGGCTGTGTGAGGAACTTGTCGCCGCCAATCCCCGGGTGGTCGCGGAAGTAAAAGCGGGAAAAGATAAGGCGATCGGCAGCCTCGTCGGTCAGGCGAAAAAACGCAATCCGAATATCAACCCCGCTCGGGTGAAGGAAATCTGCCTCGAATTGATCCAGCGCCAGTCCTGAATGGCGCTGGTTCTTTCGGTAAATGTGCCGTCGGTCAAGAAACCTCTTCCAGCCGAAACGTTGACATCGGGTTGTTCGATCGGTGCCGTGCAGGACGGTGGTATGGGAGCCCTTGTGACACTCACGACGGATTTTGGTCGGGACAGTATCTACGTCGCCCAGTTGAAGGCAGTCCTGCTTTCGATCAATCGGCGACTCACCATCGTGGACGTTACCCATGAAATCCCGCCTCAAGATGTGGTCAGCGGCGCATGGGTTCTGCGTCACACAGTTCCTTACTTTCCGGAAGGCAGTTTTCATCTGGCGGTGATTGATCCGGGCGTGGGAACCGAGCGACGCTGTTTGGCGGTGGATTGGGAAGGCCGATATATCGTGGCGCCCGACAACGGTTTGCTGACGTTCCTCTACCAGTTATCCGCTCCTCGAAGGGCCGTTTGGATAGAAAATCGCGCGTATTTTCGTGCTGAAGTCAGCAGCACGTTCCATGGTCGCGACCTGATGGGACCCGCGCTGGCATGGTTGACCCACGGCATTCCGCTTGAGGAACTTGGACCGTCCGCGCAAAAGTGGGTGGAACTCTCCGATGATTGGCGGCCTCGTGTTGGCGATCGTGAAATACAAGGCCGGATCGTGTTTGTCGATCGCTTTGGCAATTTAATCACTAATATTGGGAAAGATTGCTGGCCCCAGCAAGTAAGGCCGGTGATTAAAGCGGGAGATTATCAATTGGCAGAGCTCAGCCGGACATACGGTGAGCATCCGCCGGGTAGTCTGATTGCGCTGTTTGGCTCACAGGGCTATTTGGAAATTGCTGTCGTCAACGGAAGTGCAGCCGAGCAGACGAAGCTTACTGTGGGTACGCCTGTTTTGGTGACGTGGTGAAAAAAGCCATGGACGAGAAAGAAAAAGAATTACTCCGCCAGTGGGACCGCACGATTTATTGGCATGCGTTTACTCAAATGGCGGAGTACGAACCATTTATTATCGAGAGTGCGCAGGGATGTCGGCTCATCGATATTGATGGGCGAGAGTATATCGACGGAGTGGCCAGCCTCTGGTGCAATGTGCACGGGCATCGTCATCCGCGGCTGGACCAGGCGATTCGAGAGCAATTAGACAAAGTGGCGCACGTGACGTCCCTGGGCTGTTCCAATCCGACCACCATTCGTCTGGCGAAGCGTCTAACCGAGATTGCTCCGCCGGGACTCAATCATGTGTTCTTTGCGGATAGTGGTGCGGGGGCGGTGGAGGTGGCTCTCAAGGTGGCGTTTCAGTACTGGCGTCAGATTCCTGATCCTCAACCGCAGAAGACGCTCTTCCTGGCACTTGGCGAGGCGTACCACGGAGACACGCTGGGCGCGGTGAGTGTGGGGGGAGTGGACCGGTTCAATGCCGTGTTTCAGCCGCTTATGTTTCCCACAATTCGGCTGCCCTGCCCCGACACGTATCGAACCCCCGAGGGAGTCTCGCCCGAGAAACTGGCTGACTACTATCTTGCGCAGCTCGAAGAGGTGTTGCGCCGCGAACACGCACGGATCGTCGGAATGATCGTGGAGCCCCTGGTGCAATGCGCCGCGGGTATGGTCGTTCATCCACCGGGGTATTTACGGGGGGTTCGGGAGTTGACCAGGAAATATGGGGTGTTGCTCATTGCCGACGAGGTGGCGGTGGGATTCGGCCGAACCGGCCGAATGTTCGCCTGCCAACACGAAGGAGTCACGCCGGATTTGCTCTGTTTGGGAAAAGGGCTCACGGGCGGATATTTGCCCGTCGCTGCTACTCTGGTCACGGATGAGATCTACAACGCCTTTTTGGGTGACTACACTTCACTGCGGACATTCTTTCACGGTCATACATACGGTGGAAATCCGCTGGGAGCGGCCGTGGCACTGGCAAATCTCGATGTGTTCCAGGAAGAACGCACTCTGGAACAACTCCCCCCCAAAATCGAGCGGCTGGCCAGCCATCTGCAAAGGATCGCCGAACGACCGCATGTGGGCCACGTGCGTCAGTGTGGGCTGATTGCCGGCATCGAGTTGGTTCACGATAAGGCCACCAAACGGCCTTATCCCTGGACGGAACGCCGCGGGTGGCAGGTCTGCCAGTATGCCCGGCAGGAGGGAGTTTTTCTTCGACCCCTGGGAGACGTGATCGTCATTTTCCCACCGCTGGCAATCAGCCTCGAGGAAATCGACCACATCTGCCAGGCTGTGGAGCGAGGCATCATTGCCGTGACGGAGTAAACAATGCCCGCGTATGGGGCTCGCCCGCATCCGACAGCTACCGAACCACCGCGCGGGGCTTCACAACGTAACGGTTACCAACTCGATTCCCTCGTCGGCACCGAGATTGCGAGAGTATTTCTTTTCTCGGGGGTTATTCCAGTGCTCGTGAACGCCCAAACTGGTCAGGCGTTCCGTAGGTTCAGGGTGATTGGGGTCGTAGAACGTTCCGGAGGGCGGTTTATCGGCGAGGGCGGCCTCGTGGAGATAGTCGTCCACACCTCCTTTGCGTGGGAACGGCGTGCCTTCTGCATAGAGGAAGTCGAAGGCCACAGAATCGATGGCCACCGGATCCTGAGATGCAAACAAGCTGCACGACCATTGGTCTTCCATTGGGGGAATATGCATTTTCTGCGGGACGGGGTCACGTGGATGAACTCCGGAAAAGAGACCGTCAATCAGGTACAACACCGTCTTACCGCCTAGATGAGCGTGCCCCATCAAATCCACCAGCGGACGATAGATCCGCGGCGTATTCGAGAAGCAATGGGGATGCATGTCGTAGTAATTCTCCTGCACGGGCCAGCGGATCAGCGACCCGTAGTGGTTTTTGGCACACAGTGTGACGCCCGCCCCGCTGTGGGCTTTGAAGTTCGCAAAATTGATGAGATAATCAGCTTCAGCAAAGCACTTAGGGATGACATCCTGGGCCACTCCCCGGGGGCGGGCACTCCAGTAAAGGGGCACATCCGACGCTTCAACTTTAATTCGTCCAAACTTCCCAGCATAGTCCACATATTGAACGTCTTTATAATGGGCATGAAGGATGTCGTAGTACTCGTGGACGAGATAAGCGAGCGTGTCGCAGATAGTGATGTCAGCAGGCTTGACACCCACCTCATCCACCAACTGTCGGAGGAGCGCGAGAATCATCTGCGGTGACGTGTTCATGTAATTTTCGCGTCTGATAAAACGATAAGTTTCCGGATCAACGACGTTTTCTCGAAAGATCATCCCCACCCAGTTCGGCTTGATCGCGATTTTCTGACCTGGCTGGTAACCCTGAGCGACACCGTTGCGGGTGGTGTTGAGGTGGCGGAAAAGTTTGTCCCAGGCTTCTTTGACGGCATTTGCTCCAGTGAGACGGCACACCGCGTGATCCATCATCTGATTGACGCGGTCCTGCTTGACGTGATTTCCTTCCCACCACCGGCCGTCGTCAGGGCCTTTCCACTCCACCACCCCGGGATCGTGCGCCCAGACCACACGGCCAGGGAAAATCCCCTTGCCCCGACCAATGGGTTTGAGAGGAACGGGCTGATCCGAAACAACCTCTTCAGAGCGGCCAAACTTGGTCGCGGTGAAAAGGCCCGCAAGCGCTGCGGAGCTGCCGATGAAGTGACGGCGACTGACGCATGAGAAGTCGGGTGCTTCCGCGGCGTAGGGACGATGGCAACGATCCGACATGACTGGCCCTCCCTTTTCAAAAATAACGGATAACGTGTCTGCTTCTCCCGGTAGCGTTAATATACCGCGATCGATCAGTCGGGAGAATCACTTGTTTCTGATTCGTTTCGCATATGACGGCCCAGATGTGTCGCTGGCAATAAGTATTGCCGAGCCACCTCGCGGCTTGAAACTCCATCAAGCGCCGACGTTGCCACAGCTGCGAGTCATCGAAAGGAACGGTGAAACACGGCCCCTCTCCCGACGGGCGCACTTTTAACGTAATGGCTCGATGATCGGCATGAGTGGTCAACCACCGTCTTTGATGTCGAATACATCGTCAGGAGAGATCGCTGGGGCGTGATGGCTCTCTGTGCCGCTTACGTGTTCGGTGTGCCCCTCGCCACCTGATCCCGTCGGTTTGGGGCCCGCGCAGGGACGCTTGAGAAAGGCAATCCAGCCCATGATTCCTTTCGCGTCCTTGTAGTATTCCACCGCCACGAGTTCCCAACCCTGCTGACCAACGGCATTGAGCTCGTCCTGAAGGGCGAGCTCCGAGCGACGCGTGAGAAACATGTACTCCCACCGCTGCTGGGCCTGGATGATCGCCGTCTTCGTCATGCGCCACCTCCTTCTGCCAGAAGACAAACCAAATGGCTCAATTGAAACGAGCCGAATGACCCGAGTGTGAGGTTTGTGCTGTCAACGAACGTCACGCAGCGATGACTTTCTGGCCCCCCTTAATCTAATCCGGCCGAGGACAGTTGAAAAGTTGCGGCAGAGCCGCGATGTGTCGGCCCGAATAAGAAAAATGTTTCCTTGGAAGAGGAAATCGCACTGCACTGCGGGCCTGAAAATCCTCTCGTGACGGCGCCGACCCAGGGCTGCCGGTCGCGGCGATCACGGATTCTCCGCTGGCGGGGAATGGCAATGATGGGATTTTATACCTCAGGATGGTGCAGGGAACCGACCGAACGACCTCCTGCGCCATGCCCATTTCTGCAAAAACCCGAGAGATGTTACGCGCCCGACGTGTCACAACGGCGATTCATGGGTCGCCCCAACCGGAATCCAACGGCGTCACTTGTGTTTGACGCCCTGTAGGGACAATTCATGAATTGCCCCTACAACACATTGAGCTTTTGGCCTCTCGCAGCTCCAAACGAAAAGTGGGGATGAGGCAAAAGGCCCTCCGGCAGTATGCCGGTTCAACCGTTGGAAGAAGGGGTGGGCACGAGAGGATTGCCCGTGTACGGATTGAGATCGATCCCATTTGTGGGCAGCACGTCCAGCGGGATCGTCACACGCACCGTGGTGCCCTGCTGTCGCTGGGAGGTAATTTCCGCCCAGCCGCCGAGAAGTTTGGCGCGATCGCGGATGGAGTGAATTCCGTAGTGTCCCGCGGGGATCCGTTCGACGTCAAATCCGCTCCCCCAGTCACGGACCTCAATCTCCAGTGTCGAATCCTCCTGCCGAAGTGAGACAGCCACGCGGGGACTTCCACTGTGCCGGACAGCATTCAGCACTGCTTCCTGCACGATGCGGAAAATGTGGGTTTCCACTGGTGCCGCCAGCCGTACGAACTGCGTTTGGTTGTGGAAGTCGATTTCCACATGATGACGGGTGCGAATTTCCTGAAAGAAACTTTCCAAAGCCGGGATCAGACCGCCTTCCTCGAGAAGGTCCGGGCGGAGTCCACGAATCAGCCGCCGGGCTTCGGCAATCGCATTGCGGATGAGATGCATGGCGCGATCGAGAAAACTTTCCGCTTCCTGGGGAGCCGTGTTTCGGAGGTGGCGGTAGGTCTCTAGGCTCATGAGCGCCCCAGTAGCCTGCTGAATGAATCCGTCGTGGATTTCGTAGGCGATCGCTTCGTTCTGTCGCTCCTGGAGTTCCCAGACTTCATTGAGCAGCCGTTTTTCTGTTCGCCTCCACGCTTCCTTTTCCGAATGCCAGTCCTGCCGGGCGTGCTCGAACTCCTCTTCGATCTGTCGCCATGCTGTCACGTCGCTGATGTATCCGATGAGGAAAGCCACCTCGCTCTCCTCGTCATACACCGCGGATCCTTGTTCCCAAACCCATTTGACGTCATTGGAAGCCGTGCGTATGCGGTACACCAGCCGATAAGGCCGGCGCTCCCGGACCGCCTTCTGGACTTCCTGCCACACTTTTTCGCGGTCCTCTGGAACAATGAGTTCCGCATAGGCAATGCGTCGGTTTCCAATGAGGTCCTCCGGAGCATAACCTGTTAACTCTCGGCAGCCATTGCTGATGTACTCCATGGTCCACTGCGGATCATTGCGACATTGATACACCACCCCGGGAAGAGCTTGCAGAAGTCCGCTGAGTCGGTGGGTTTCCAGCTCCATGAACGTTTGATAGCGATAGGCGCCTCGAAGAACCGGCTCGATAAGCAAGACGCCGGCAAGAGATGCCAAAGAAATCAGCAACCCCACCGATTCAGAAATGAGATCCTGGGGAAGTCCTAGCGAGATTTCTGCCAAAACGCTGAGACTGCGAACCACCATCAGCACCATGGCCACAGCAAGGAGCAGCCAGCCCCAGCCCGGTCGAAACCGGCTGGCAATCCGCAGGGCAACCCAGGCGGCCGCGGCCTGGCACAGGAATGCAACGATGACGACAATAATAACCAACATCTAGAACTCGCGCTGAGTGACGGAATAGGATACCGGTTTAAAACAACTCGCTATTTGCAGTACGGCCCGGCAAACGTCAGAGTGCACGGATGGTTTCGCGGTCATTGCGAACGGTTGAGCCAATGGCCGATTTTTACGCCGCTGTTACCACGGTGCGGAAACGGCTCTTTTTCCCCGGTGGCTCTTATGAGCACCTCTTCGGCGGGCTATGTGAACTATAGCCCCCCATTGTTGTGTGTCAATAACCCAATTAAGGGGGCGCGAAAAACTCTCAAAGCGGCACTTCTGAGGTGGTTTGTCAGGCCAGAGCATTTATGTGCTAGATTTTTGCAGGCACCCAGCAAAGAGACGAAGGCGTCCCTCGTTAGTGGGGTTCTGAGTGCGATGGCACCGTTCCGTTGGGAGCGTTGCAGTTTGAGCCGACCATCAGGCTTAAATGAGGAAGGCAAAGCAAAAGGAGGCTAGCGGTGAGAATCGCGATGATAGGCACCGGTTACGTCGGGCTTGTGACCGGCACGTGCTTCGCCGAAACCGGTAATGATGTTATCTGCGTGGATTGTGATGCTGAAAAGATTCGACTTTTGCAAGCGGGCGGATGTCCTATTTACGAGCCTGGCCTGGAGGAACTCCTCCAGCGAAATATCGCGGCTGGCCGTCTGCGCTTCACCACAGATTTGCCCAGCGCCGTACGATGGGCAAAACTGATCTTCATTGCCGTGGGGACACCGTCGCGGGATGACGGGTCTGTCGATTTGTCGGCCCTTTGGGCGGTCGTCGAGGAGATGGCCCCCCATCTGGCCGAAGACGCCATCGTGGTGATCAAGAGCACGGCCCCGGTCGGAACGAATGCGGCGGTCACGGCCAGGCTCCGCGAGCTCACCGGCCGCTCCGTGGATGTCGCCACTAATCCCGAGTTTCTCAAGGAGGGCGCCGCGGTGGAAGATTTCATGAAGCCCGACCGTGTGGTAGTGGGAGCACGGCGGGAAGAAGTCCTGGAAATCCTTTGGGATCTGTATCAACCTTATCTGCGCACGGATAAGCCACTGCTTTTCATGTCACCAGAAAGCGCGGAGATGACCAAGTACGCGGCCAACGCGATGCTCGCCACGAAGATCAGTTTTATCAACGAAATTGCTGCCATCTGCGAGCGGACAGGGGCCGATATCAACGATGTTCGCCGAGGAATTGGGCACGACAGCCGGATCGGTTTCGCATTTCTGTTCCCGGGTGTTGGTTACGGAGGCAGTTGCTTCCCCAAGGACGTTCGCGCCCTGGCGGCCGTTGCGCGTGCCCACGATGTGACTCCGCGCATTCTGGAAGCTACGCACCAGGTCAACGAGCATCAAAAGGGGATTCTCCTGCGCAAGATCCGCGAGCACTTTGGCGGCGCTCTCTCAGATAAGACGATTGCCATATGGGGCCTTTCCTTCAAGCCGGGAACGGACGACATTCGGGAGGCGCCATCTTTGGTCTTGATCGATGGCCTGCTCCAGCATGGAGCGGCACTGCGGGTGTACGACCCGGAAGCGATGGATAACGTCCGCAAACGATATGGAAATCGACTCACATACTGCCAGCATCGGGACGAGGCACTGGATGATGCCGATGCCCTGGTCATCGTGACGGAATGGAAGCAGTTCGTCCACCCCGACTTCGACGAGATGAAGCGCCGATTAAAACGACCCGTCATTTTCGACGGCCGAAATATTTATAACCCTCATCGCATGAAAGATCTTGGCTTCACCTATTACAGCATCGGACGACCACCGGTCAGACCGTAATCTGTTGCAGGGGCCCCAAGTCGTCCAATAGCTGCCAAGGGACTGCCCAGCCAAACCGAGAATGCGTTTGACTGGCCCACGCTTAGACGGTTAAAATGACAGTAACGCTGCCATGGTGTTGGCAGTGAGTGTGCTCGGCGAGATCGCGCGCATCTGGTGAGACTTTTCCCCGCCAAGTGAGCGGGCTTGTCTAGTCCAAATAGGGGACGAACCGAGGTAACTTCTCCAGGTCGCTGACGATAACTTGGCAGACGACGGGCCTTTGGCTGGTCGAAAAAACGCTCGAGACGTAACTCCAACGAACTGCCTGCCCGTCCGCTGTCCGGGGTGTGAGAAACTACTGGGATGATCGAGGGTAACGAGAGAACCGGCACGCCTTCGCAACAGCCGCCAGCGGCAAAGCCCGTTCGGCTGGAAGAACAGCCGACGGTGATCACCCCGCCCGAGGCGCTGGTGCCTGTCTCGTCGCCGGAAATCGGCGTGGAAATCCTCACGCCCAAAGTCAGCCCGGGAGCGACGCTTGGCCCCTACGAGATCCTGGAATATATCGGTGGCGGGGGGATGGGCCGGGTATTTCGGGCGTTCGACGTCCGTCTTTCCCGGGTCGTGGCGCTGAAGGTGCTCACACCGGAGCAGGCTGCGGACGCTCAAACCCTGGCGAGATTCCAAAACGAAGCCCGATCTGCCGCCCGATTAAACCATCCGGGCATCGTGCAGGTCTATGCGGCGGGCGAGCAGGATGGGGTTCACTACATTGCCTTCGAGTTCATCGAGGGCACCAACCTGCGGAAGCTGGTGGAAGAAAAGGGGCCGCTCCCCTGGGTGGATGCCGTGCGTTACATCCTCCAGGTGGCCGAGGCTCTCGATCATGCGAGCAAACGCGGGGTCATTCATCGGGATATCAAACCGTCCAATGTCATCGTGACGCATGAGGGCCAGGCCAAATTAATTGACCTGGGCCTGGCACGGGTTTATCAGCCCGGCGGGCGAGCGCAGGATTTAACCAGCAGTGGCACAACTTTGGGAACATTTGATTACATCGCGCCGGAACAAGCGCGAGACCCTCGACTGGCAGATGTCCGTAGCGATATCTATTCTCTGGGGTGTACCCTTTACTTTCTGCTCACGGGGCAGCCTCCGTTTCCGGGCGGCACGGTGCTCCAGAAGCTCCTCCAGCATCAGACAGAAGACCCCGTGGATGTTCGCAAGATCCGCAAGGACGTTCCCGAAAGTCTCACTCGGATTCTGCGGCGGATGATGGCCAAATCGCCGCGGCAGCGATTTCAGTCGGCAGCGGAACTGGCTGCGGCTCTTCGCGAATTGATCGGCGAGAGCGAACGGCCGTTTCGAGCTGGAAACGGCAAGGCTGGCAGGAACGGAAAGGAACTTCGCTGGCGACGACATCTGCCATGGGTGGTGCCCCTGGTAACTCTGCTCCTCACCACGCTTTTCATTGACTGGTGGTTTTCCCACGGTGCCGAGGAATTAGATCTGACGGGCGATGAGGTGAGTACACCGCTCGAATTATTCTCACCTCCCACGCCGGCCTTCAGGGTTGATGCGGGATCGTCGACGGGAGAGACGTCCAAACGAACACCGGGTAGCGATTCCGCGACGTCGAGTCCGCAAGGCCAGGGATCGCAAAACCCCACGATCCACACAGCTCCTCGTGAGGTATCAGAACCGTCATCCCGTACGGATTCGGCGACCCCCAGGTCTGGTGTGTCAAGCGAGGGGGCATCGGTACCCAGCCTCACGGATCCGCTAAGCCCAGGTTCGGCATCGGGATTATCGAAGCCGTCCCCCGATTTTAACCCAGGTAGCATCAGCCCCGTACCTGGCGTGTTGGGGGGCGACCCTCGTCATTTTCTCGGAGCGTCTTCCCTATCGGAGAGCGGCCTGGCGATTCCCCGGGCCGTTCCGCCTGATATGCCGCTGCTGGTTCCGCAAACAAATCGGTCCGCAGAACTGTCCGACGAAAGCCCGACGCGAGGAGGTCTGCTGCCGTTTTCAGCCGCGGTCAATGCCCAGCGTGAAATTCCAGCGGACCAGAAGTTCACCACGCCGAGCGCGTGGATCAGGTGGGTTGATCCCATGGGCCGCCGGGAAGGCAGTTTCCCGACTTTAGAAGCGGCCTGTCGCGCGGCTTTGCCCGGGGATGAGATCCGTTTGGATTTCGACGGAACACTGCTCGAACGGTCGCTGGACCTGCGAGGCCGGCGGCTGAAAATTGTCGGTGAACGGGGACGCTGGCCGGAGCTTGTCTTCCGCATGGACGATCGCAATGGGGCGACTTCAGAGAGTTTTGTATTGCTCGCCGCGTCGGATATCGGCTTCGAGAACGTCGGGCTGCGATTCGAAGTCAAGGGACAAAATGCGGCACGGGGATTTGCGTGTTTTCAGATGGTTCGGAATTCTCGTGTCACGTTCACGAACTGTGTTTTGACGCTTATCCTGGACGAGAACCGATCGTCGATGGTGGCCACTTCAGCAGCCCCCGTTGTGTTCGAGGCCACGGATGATCCGCAAAGCGAAATTCTGGTGAAGGCTCTGACCTCTGACCTGGAGCAGTCAACGGCCGGCAACATGATCGAAGTGAAGCAATCCGTCTTGCGCGGCCAGGGCGGAGTCCTCCGCACTCTGGGGGTTCGAGGAGGAGAATTGCGCATCGCCGAGTCACTTATCGCCGTTGACGGCAGGTTGTTGGATGTTGCGGGAACAGACCGCACACCTGAGACTGGCGCGCAGTGGAAAGTTGCGTTGCAACGGGTAACAGCCTTCTGCCGTCAGGGACTCTGTCGCCAGAGGGTCACCGCCTATCAGTGGCATCTGCTTCCGGTTCGGGTAGAAAGCCAGGCCAGCATCTTTGTGGCTGCCCGGGATGCCAGTTTCATCGAGCAGGTCGGGATGTCGCTGGAAAAGGCACTGCGATCATTTTCGTGGTTCGGGCAGGATAACTTTTATGAAACGTTCACCCGATTCTGGTCCATTACACCCGGCGAGCCGGGTTCTAATGTGTTCTATGTGTCATTTGAATCGTGGATGAGCTACTGGCGGTTGGATCATGAACAGAATCCTGCGTACGGGGCGATTCCGTGGCGCAGTCCACTCCCGTTGACCAAGCCCGCCTACCTCCATCAGCCTTCTGACTATCGTCTGGCGGACCCCTCCGTCGATGACGTGGCCGCCGAGATTGCGGGAAAAATAGGCTGTCCGGTGGACAACCTGCCTAGCCTTCCGAAGTCTCTTCCTTGATTGCGCGTAGCCTGTTCGGTCACTTGGCCGATAGAAACGGACCCGACGCGCACGTCCCACCGAATCCGGACCTGACAAGCACGTGCCTTCGGAAAAACGGACCTGACAAGCAGGTCCCTCCGAGAAATCGTTCGGAGGGGCACGCCTGTCGTGGCCGGTGTGAGTTAGTCATATCACGGCGTCAGCTTTGGTAGGGGCAATTCATGAATTGCCCCTACCGTTGAACCCTTGTCGTGCCCACAGAATGAAAGGGCTCATTAAGAGTCAAAAAAACGGACCTGACAAGCAGGTCCCTCCGAGAAATCGTTCGGAGGGGCACGCCTGTCGTGCCCGCGGAACGAGATGGATATGGATTATCAACGCTCAAAAAAACAGACCGGACGAGCAGGTCCCTCCAATTATGCGGACCTCCATTGTGTGGATTGGAGGGTCGGGTTCCACCCCGACCGGTCATCGTCGTTCCATCCGGGCCGATGGCAAGGTGGTGAAGGCTAAAGCCTTCACCGAAAAGCGGTGATGAATCGCCGCACTCCATGGAGTGCGGGGCTTTAGCCCCGCTTTCGGCGCGGGACTTCAGTCCCCGCCGAAAGGCAATGAATGATCGAACCCCGAATCACGGACCCGACAAGCGAGTCCCTCCGAGAAATCGTTCGGAGGGGCACGCTCGTCGTGCCCGCGGAACGGCTATGGATTATCCGTAATAGGAAAGCGGACCTGACAGGCAGGTCCCTCCGACCCGGAGGGGCACGCTTGTCGTGCCCACGAAGAGGCAAATGAGCATCCGTCGTGGAAAAGCGGACCTGACGAGCAGGTCCCTCCGACCCGGAGGGGCACGCTTGTCGTGCTCGTGGAAACTGTTGTTCAGATTCGCGTTCGACTGCGGTCGCAACTGGCCGATGTAAACCCAGCGGTGCTATAATAAGCTAAGAAAAGGCGGTTGGAAATTGACGCTTCGAGCTTTCACAAACTCTGTGTGGAATCTGCCCATCAAACGCAGCTTGTCCAGGGTGAAGGGGCGAGAAAACGCTGTCGCGGGACGGGTGGGAGGAACGCGACCAGGGGTGGCTCGAACATGAGGAAACATTGCAGTGATGAGCCGAGCGGTTGCTGACGTCCGACCTTTGCCACCGCCTCCCCCGGAGGCGAATTTGCCGCCTGAGGATGAGGAGGTCCTGATCCTCAGACAGGTTGAAACGACGCGTCGCAAGATCGCAACGGTCGAGATTGTCTGGCGATCGCTGGCGCTTGTAGCGGGGATGATTGCTTACGGCCTTCTGGCCGCCGTGGTGGATCAGTGGATTTATCCCCACGGAATGCCCACCGCGGTGCGTTGGCTTCTGTGGATCGTTTTTGTCCTGGCGACTGTTGGTTGGATCATCCTCTCCCTGGGGCCTTATCTTGTCCGCCGAATTCATCCCGTCTTTGCCGCCTACCAGGTGGAACAGGCGGTTCCCACTCTCAAACACTCGCTGATCAGCTTTCTTCTGTTGCGAGGGGAAAAAGACGCCCTGCGGAGCGATCCGCTCAAGCTGAATGTGTTTCGCGGTCTGGAGCGGAACACCGCGCAGCAGGTGTCGCAGGTATCGCCAGAGGTCGTCGTGGATCGATCGGCGATCCTCCGCACAGGTTATGTCCTGATCGCGTTGATAGCGATTTTTGCCCTGCTTGTGCTCTTGTCGCCCAAGAATCCCCTGGTGTCGGCCGCGCGCGCCGTTCTTCCCTGGAGCCATATCTCTCCCCCGAGCCGGGTGAAAATTGAAGTGGTCCAGCCGGGCACCGCGGAGGTCCTTCAGGGGGACCGCGTTGTCGTTTCGGCGTTGATTCAGGGATTACGGGAAGGGGAGGGAGCTCGCGTTGTGTATTCCACGGCCGACGGCCAGGCGGTCGATCAGGTTATTCCCCTTCAGCCGGTTGCGGATAAGCCGGGACGCTACGAATGCGAATTGTCGCCATCCATCCAGCAGAATACGACCTATCGCGTGACGGCGGGGGATGCCGTCACTCCCGACTACCATCTCACGGTCGTAACACCCCTTCGCGTGAGAATCCACAAGATTGAATACCAATTTCCCGCTTACACCAAGCTCGAGCCGCGCGTGGTGGAAAACCTGGGCGACATCCAGGCGATCGAAGGAACGGAGGTGACCATCCACGCGGAGGCTCCTGAACCCTTGCGGAGTGCCGAGATCACCATGGAGGGGGATCAACGGGGAACACTTCGCATGGTCGTGGAGGAAAAGCAGGCCCGGGCGGCCATGCGCTTGAGGCTCAACAAAGTGGGAAGCTCTCTGCGGGAATATTCCGTGTACTCGATCCGCGCGGAGAGTCGGGATGGTCGGCCGAGCGTGGACCCCGTCAAGTACACGATCGAAGTCATTCCAGACATGCCTCCTGCCGCCCGATGGGAGTCGCCTCGCGAGACCCGCGTGACCGTGCCGGTCAACGGAAGTCTTCCGCTGAGGTTAAGGGCAGAGGATCCCGACTTCGGGCTCCAGCAAATCGTGCTCACCATTGAATCGCTGGGGAAGAAAGTCACTCAGGAGATCCTGCTGGACAGAGCCAAAGGAGATGCCTACAGAGGGGAGTTTTCTGGGGAGTATCTCTTTGTCCCGAGCAAACTTGGTTTGGCCACAGGGGATCTCGCGCTGTGTCGGGTCGAGGTCGCGGACAATCGGGAACCGACATCCAATCTTGTCAAGCTGCCGGAACTGGAAATCCACATCGGACCGGCCGAACAGGGAGCCGAGTCGCGATCGGCGGAATCCCAGCAGAAGTCTACGGCAGAGCGAAATGAAAAACCGGGGCAATCGCCCCCGGATAAAGGTTCGGGACAGGCGCAACCTCCGAGCCCTCTGGGAGAACAGCCGCCCGCCAAACCCAATCCACCGGGTCAGCCACCAGAACAATCTCGATCGCCGGACTCAGCTCGCCAGCCGGAGAGTTTTGATCAACCGAATCAGCAAAACCAGCCGAACCAGCCGGGTCAGATGCAGTCTTCCCAACAGGCAACAGAGGGATCGACCCCGCAGTCCTCAGCAGACCAGCCATCTTCGTCGGGTGAATCCTCGAGTGCGCAGCCTTCCGCTCAATCCGGCCAGCAGGCAAATCAGAAAAATGCCGAGCAGCCAGCCCAGGGGCAGCAGTCAGGTGCGTCGGACCCGCAAATCGGCACCAATCCTCCCGCTCAGGGACAGAACGGAAAGGCGGACAATCCTGGATCCGGTGAGTCTCAAGCTGGTTCGCAAGGCGGCAATGGCAAAGACTCGCAAGGAACGAAAGACGGGCAGGGACAGTCGGGCGACATGACTGGCACGTCGGGGAAACGGGCGGCAGGTGCCTCCGCTCAAGAGTCGGGAAGTTCGCCGCAGCCGACTGATCAGCGATCGGATTCCCGCGAACGGACAAGCAACGGCATGCAAAAAGGAGATGCTGGTGAACAGACCATCGGGGCCGGCCAAAATCAGACGCAGGGGAAAAGCGGCGAGCGCCAATCGGCGGTGAATGAAGGAACCAATCCGGATAAAGCCAATTCTCCCGAGGCGGGGATGAAGGAAGGACACCCGCAAGGGGAATCCGGGACCGCTGGGGCAGCGCAGTCGCGGGGAAACGGCACCGAGCAGACCGGCTCTGGCAAGCCTGGTGCGTCAGAAGCATCACAACAGTCCGGGGGTTCTGGAACGGGTCAGAACAACCCGGGAGCGGAACCGGGGTTGCCCAACCGAGGTGCCGGGGAGGGAACTCAACCGGGGGCAATGGCATCTCAGGGCGGAAGCGCGAGAGCCGGGGAGGGAAATAGCGAGCAGTTTTCCGGAGGAAAGGGCTCGGACGGCAGCCAGCGGCAGGACAAGATCGACGGGATATCAAATCCGGGAGATGCCATTGAAAGAATTCTGAAGTACCTGGAGCGCAGCGGCGCGGCAAAGCCCGATGGAGCGGCTTCGGGAGCTCAGACTCAGGGCTCGCAAACGGCAACCGCAAATGAGCAGCCGCCGGGTTCGGGAGACCAGAGCACGCCGCCCACTTCCGAAGCGGGACAGCGATCTGGGAATCAGCAACAATCGGCGGAACGCTCGGCCGGGGCACAGTCAAACGGTCAGGCGGCTCAGCCCAATCGCGATTCGACGTCTGTCCCGGCCGGGCAATCACCTGCTGCTGAAAGCAACCCGCAACCGACCAAGACGAACAACCAGCAGGGGGGTACCGCGTCGGCTCCGGCGAATTCCGGGATGGCACCTCCGCAAGGCGATGCGGCACCGCGACAGACAGAGGGTGCTTCCAATACAGTCGCTAACCCTCCACAATCGAACCAGCAACATGCTGCACAAAATCGGGAAGGCGAAAGCGGCGAGCAAGCTGGTTTAGGCGGTCAGGGTGGTGGTCAACAGACGCCCGGGAAGGGGAGCGGCGCGGAGGGAAGTCAGTCTCCCGCTGACGGTCAAGGCGGAAATCCCTCCCCGGGAACTGGACCGGAGGCATCGGCCTCGGCGGGAAGCAAGGCAGCGGGATCGGGCGGAAGTTCCCAGGGGGGACCAGGTACGAGTGGTGATTCGAGCCGCGGTGCTCAAGGCGGTTCGCAAAGTTCCGCTCAAAGTTCTGAGACAGGTGGCGGTCAGCGGGCACCCAACAGTGCCCAATCGGGGAATGCTTCCCGCGGCGGTGGGCTTCCCGGCGGTGGGGCGGGCGGTGGAGGGGCCTGGCCTGGTACCGAAACCCCCGTTGACGATCCGAATCTCGAATTTGCCCGACGGCAGACGGACCTCGTTCTGCGGTATCTGGAGGATCAGATCGCCCGGCAAAACCCCGATGAAAATCTTCTGAAAGAATTGGGCTGGACGAAAGAAGAAATGGCCCAATTTGTAAGACGCTGGCAGGAATTGAAGAAGGCTGCGGAAGACGATACTCCCCGCGGTAAAGATGCCAAAAAGCGTTTGAACGAGATCCTCCGTAGTCTCGGATTGAGACCGAGTGGCACCGAAATCCGCCGCAATGAGAATCTTAGGGACACGGTGCACGGGCTGGAAGCCGGTCGGGACATTCCGCCGCCACCCCAATGGAGTGATTACTTCCGAGAATACCTGAAATCTCTCGGGGCCGCTCAGTAACCCTTCCCTCGGTTCACAACGAATCATCTCTCGGTTAGTGTGTTTTGGATTGGGGCGCCGACCACTCCCTGATATGCTAGATACTTTCGGATCTTGGGAAATTGGCTGCGTTCAACCCTCAGGATGGCCGCTAGAATTCTGCTGCGGCCGGATGCGTTTGGTGTTTCCCACAGCTTAGCCGCGCCGCTTTCCCGGGTGGAGCATGGTTTAGGCTCCCCGGCCGGATGATGAAAAACGGTGGATTGAGAAGTGGAGTCAGTGAAGGTGTTCGGAATAGAAACTCCAGAACCCCGGTACTTAACCCCGTTTAATCCGCGCCAGATTCCCCACTTTTTTACAGACGTATTAATTGTGGGGGCTGGATTGGGCGGACTCCGGGCAGCGCTGGCCGTCGATCCACGGCTTAACGTGCTCATTGCCTGCAAGGACGGTCGGGAAGGATCTAATAGCTGGCATGCGCAAGGCGGAATTGCTGCGGTTCTCGATCCCGAGGATGATCCGGAAAATCATGTACGGGACACGCTTGAGGCGGGGGGCGGTCTATGCGATGAAGCGGTTGTTCGCAGTGTCATTTATGAGGGCCCGGAACGGATTCGCGAGTTGATGGCATGGGGAGCGGAGTTCGACCGTGTTGGGGATCGATTGGCCTTGGGCCGGGAAGGGGGGCACAGCCATAATCGGATCGTCCATGCCAATGGTGACGCGACCGGGCGCGAAGTCATCCGCGTCCTTTACGATCGTGTCCGTCAGCAGCCGAACGTGGACATTTGGGAGGACACCTTCACCCTCGATCTATTAACGTGGGATGGACGCTGTCGAGGAGCCATGGTCTGGAATCACCGCCATGGCCGAACGCTCATCTGGGCCAAGCAAACAATTCTCGCCACCGGGGGTTGCGGTCAGCTCTATCGAGAGACGACCAATCCAGAGACGGCCACGGGAGATGGAATGGCGATGGCTTTTCGTGCCGGTGCCGAACTGCGCGATCTGGAGTTCATGCAGTTTCATCCCACGGTTCTATACATCGCCGGAAGCGCCCGTCACCTCATTACCGAGGCCATGCGCGGGGAAGGTGCGCGACTGGTGGATCGACATGGTTATCGCTTCATGTTCGACTATGATCCCCGTGGCGAGCTGGCTCCGCGGGATGTGGTGAGCAGTGCCATCGTGGCCCAGATGGAAAAAACGGGCCATCCTTGTGTCTATCTTGACCTGACTCATCTCGATGCCGCGCAGATTCGAGCTCGGTTCCCGGGAATCACAAAGATCTGCGAGGAATTTCGTCTCGATTTGTCACGGGACCGGATCCCGGTTCGTCCCGGTGCTCACTACATGATGGGCGGCGTTACCGTGGATCTCGAAGGCCGGACCACGGTACCGGGTTTATGGGCAGCGGGCGAGGTGACATCGTCGGGCCTGCACGGGGCGAATCGGCTGGCGTCCAACAGTCTGCTTGAGGCGCTCGTATATGGCCGCCGGGCGGGGCAGGGTGCTTCAAGAGAAGCCCTAGAAATGCCCGACCAGTACACCGTGCTGCCGTTGGCCAATCCGCCGGCCCCCGCTCCTCATGAGCCTCTCGACCTTGTGGACATTCGCAATTCCTTGAAGAGTCTCATGTGGCGGAGCATGGGCGTTCGTCGCGTGGGGGACAAGATGCGGGAAGCTCTCGAGGACATGGAGCGATGGTGCAGCTACGCACTGCTCCGTCAGTTCACGCACCCGCAAGGCTGGGAATTGCAGAACATGCTCACCATCGCCAGACTGATGGTCCGAGCGGCGATCCAGCGGGAAGAGTCCCGCGGATGCCACTACCGCCTGGATTTCCCTGAGCCGAAGCCAGATTGGCAAAATCGACGAATTACCTTTCGGCGTTCGGAAAGCTGATCAGAATCGAGAGAGTTCCGGACACCGGAAGCAAATGCTCTTGATCGCCAGTCGCTCTGACACATCCCCACTTTCCCTCTGCAAATGGGAACGCGAACGTCCACAGGGGCTCGTTTACTCGGGCACCGACAAGCGTGCCCCCACGATCTCTCAGCGGGGCCTGCTTGCCGGTTCCACATTCCAAGGGTTGGATGATCTATTTCGTCGGCCAAGCACCGACCGGTGGGTTCAGTTCCTGTTTAAACGGTAGGAGCCATTCATGAATTGTCCCGACAGCACATCGGGCCCCCGCCATCTCAGCGGTTTCTGCAAAAGTGGGCATGGTTTAAGACATCACTGACTTGACACCTCCTCCAATTCGTGAATAATCGCAGTTCAGACAATGGTTCTGGGAGTCAGACAACCTGTGACGGTTGGGAGGTTTCGGTATGTTCAGACAGCGCATGATCCGGATTGGTGCGGGTTTAGTTCTTGTGACAATAGGGTTTGTTCTTGGCCTGGCGGCGCATTCGCAATGGGAAAATCTTCAGGCATCGGAAAGTAGCAAGGAATCGTCCGCGAAGAAGGTCATGCGGGTGGGCCAGGTTATCGGACTCCGTCCGGAGAAAAAGGATTACTACATACAGCTCCATGCCAACACCTGGCCGGGGGTGCTCAAACGCATTCGCGATTCGAACATCCGAAACTACTCCATTTATCTGGCCGAATTGGATGGAAAACTCTACCTTTTCAGTTACTACGAATACATCGGGGACGACTACGAAGCAGACATGGCCAAAATCGCTGCTGACCCGGAAACGCAACGCTGGTGGAAAGAGACCGATCCCTGTCAAATCCGATTGCCGGGAACACCTGAGGGTAAATGGTGGAAGCCGATTCCGGAGGTATTCCACACCGATTGAGTCCATTCGATAAAATCCAGCACCAGAGGATTGTCGCCCGGCGGGGGGTTGATCAACCGAAACGTCGTGAAATCCGCCACACACCAAGAACGAAGTACAGATCATGAAAATTCTCCTTTCCGGGAGTTCGGGGCTCATTGGGCGGGCGGTTGCGCGCGAACTGCGCAACCACGGACACAATCTTCTCTTCCTTGTGCGCCGACCTCCCGCCAGCGAGGACGAAGTCTACTGGGATGCCCAAACGCGAATTGACAATGTTGCGCGGTTGGAGGGCATCAACGCGGCCATTCATCTGGCGGGAAGATCGGTGGCCTGTCGGTGGAATGCAGTGGTCAAGGAAGAGATTCGCTCCAGCCGCATCGCCAGCACGCAATTGCTGGTCAGGATGCTCGGGAGTCTGGAAAAAAAGCCCCACACGTTGCTCTGTGCTTCGGCCATCGGTTTTTACGGAGATCGTGGCGAAGAGCTGCTCACTGAGCAGTCTGCTCCGGGGAACGGTTTTTTGGCCCAGACCTGCGTCGAGTGGGAAACAGCAGCTCAAGAAGGCCAGCGGCATGGCATTCGGACGGTCAGCCTTCGATTCGGTCAGGTTCTTTCGCCCGAGGGTGGGGCCCTGCAGCGGCTGCTACCGATTTTTCGGTGGGGGTTAGGTGGGCCGATTGGCAACGGCCGGATGTGGTGGAGCTGGATTCTGCTTGAAGATGTCGTTCACGCCATTTTGTTTCTTCTGCAGCGCGAAGATTGCACAGGTGCGTTCAACATCGTGGCTCCGAATCCGGTACGGAACAGAGAATTTGCACAGACGTTGGCACGCGTGCTTCACCGGCCAGCCATTTTCCCGGTCCCAACTTTATTCTTGCGGGTGCTTTTCGGAGAGATGGCGCGGGAGGTGCTGCTCGCCAGTGCCCGTGTGTATCCGGAACGGCTGAAAGAAGCCGGATTTAGCTGGAAATTTCCGGGGTTGCAGGATGCTCTGGTGCATGCCGTCAGCAACGGCTCGGGATCATGATGAAACCCGGCAATCCCGGTACAGCGTTTGCTACAACGACGGCCTTCCACGCTTATGCCCGGAGACCTCTTCCCAAGCAGAACAGATCAGGGGCTTTGCACTCAGCAGTGGCCGCTATCGCAACTCAGGTGCGAGAATGCGACACCCTCGATTTCCACGAGAAGTTCGGGCCGGCAGACATCGGCGATCGCGTAAATGGTGGGCACCTCTCCCAGGCGGCGGTCGCAGATCGCTTTGACCTTGGCATAATCTTCTGGATTCTTAATGTACACCCGCACAAGCGCCAGCTGATCGAGAGTCGTTCCCAATCGCGGTAGATTATGGCGGGCGAGGTTTTCCTCGCTCACGAGGGCTGCAATGTTATCGAGGGTTTCTTCCGTTTGCTTTTCCACATCCCCAATGTGACGCGTCTCGGAATTGGTAATACTCGCCGTGCCCGAGATGAAAATCGTGGCGTAGGAACCACACGACAGCGCCATGGCCCGGGAAAACTTGGGGCTTTTCGGCCCGTACTGGCACCCATAGCCAAACGCCGGGGTTTGTCGGGGGTTTTCCAGCGGCATGGCCACAATGTCCCGGCGGTCCGTCTTCATGGCGATGCAGCTCATGATGAGGTGGTGCCCGTCCACACCGATGCCTGTGCTGGCCGGGTAGACAGCCCCTTTTTCCACAGGCAGATAGTTGGTGAGGAAGCGAATGTTTTGGTAAAAGTCGGCCCGAGCGCGATTCAATTCCTTGTATCGCTGTTTGTCGCCTTCGCCCTCAACAATCCCTCCCAAATAAAGCCAGGTGCGAATGACCTGAGCAAAATCGACTCCCACGGACCCCAGAATTCCCCGCATTTTGCTGAATGCGTTGAGTGCCTGGTGATAAACCCCGTCCACCTCCGGATCGGGAGTGACATGAGCGCAATGGATCCACGAGACTCCGTTGTGCGATGCAATCACGAGTTGCTCACTCTTGCGCTCGATGGTGACATCACCTTTCTTCCGACCGACTCCCAGTGCCTCGATCGATACGAGAGCTCCGTGACAGGGCTTTTGGGGGACATAGGTGGTGGCGGGGAATTCCGGCCCGTAAAACTCGCGCATCACCTCGCGACATTCGGCAAGTTTGGAGTCATCGGCAAGGAAGACGACCTGATGAACGATCGAACCGAGCGTGCTTTCCTCCTTCATCACCGATTCGATCGTGCGTAAAGCGTCCCAGGTTTGTGTGACCAGATCGCCGGAAACCCGAGGCACCGCCGCTGCAAAAACGTGTCGCACGTCGGTAAGATCCACCACAGAGTAGCCAACGCCGTCGCTACAGACTTTGCGAATCATGGGCGGGAAACCTTTTCCGGAGGTGAGCTTACCTTTTAGGATGTACCGAGACACCATGGATTGTCAATTCTTTAGCGTGCGAGCGATGCCAATCGAGATTGAGACTCAATCGCCAGAGTTTCACGCCGCATTCGGTATCGAGCGGGCACGGTCCGCTACAGTTTGCATTTACTCCTAAAACCGTGGGGAGCCGCTTGTTTCCGACAATATTCGACACAACCTTCCCGACGCGACCACGTTATATCAGTTCTAGCAGGGACTGAATACGGTCAAGACCCCTCCACTCCGACACCTCCACCTCTGGTTATACACGTCGTGCCGCGCTCTCTTTACGCTTCCGGTCGCGGACCGACTTTATATCGCCAAGGCAAACCAAGTGCATGCCCGGTCCATCGCGAGTTCTTAAGGCAAGGACATCAGTTCCAGGGTGGGCGAAATTCAGGGGGGAAGTTTTTCCCTCGCACGGTTGCTTTGATCAGCTGAAAGCAACGTTCTCCTCCGTAATTACCATCGCGCTTTCAGGGTTGAGCGCACGGCGATTCGGGAATTACATGACGGAAGGATCATTCGAGATCTGGTCCAGCGATGGCCTCGCCTCGTTGTTGCCTTTGTTGATCGGCTAAGTTAAACGTCCCGTAAAAAAGGACATTACAGTCCATCCAGGTGTACAGCCGTTCCCAGTCTTCCTGGCTTAACTCGACCCCATGGTGGCCTTGAAGCAAAAGTTGCGTCAGGCGTGACGCCCTGGCTCCAAAGAAGTCCGGTTTTGTGGTGGGTTCGCAATTGACGACGCGAAAATCGCCCGGTTTTCCGGCCCAATCCGAATACGGGACGTACCGAGCGAGCGCATTATACGAAGCGCTGTAGCGTCCAGCCGGTTCACCTGTCAAAACAATTCCGCCTTCGGCTTTGGTGGAATTGTGGCACGCGACGCAGTGCCGATCAAGGACCGGTTGAACGAGCAATGGGTAGCTGAACGGTCGGGAACCGGATGGACCAGGAGTGATTTGCGATGGCGGACGCCGAAGGGCCAGTGGGAAAGCTTTCGCTGGGGGAGCCAGATGACGCGGTTCATGACATCCAACACAGGAAGTGATTTCCCCCGGCTGAACGTAGGTGATGCTCCGCATGATTTGCACGGCCCGGCCGTGTTCGTCCAGCGCTTGAAACGAAAGGGGCTTGCGGGCTGGTACACGGAACAGCGCCGAGCCATCCGCCTCCACGGGAACCGTGCCCAATACCTGTTTGCCGGGCGAAATATTGGGAACCCCCAGCGTTGGTTGATTCTTATGCCAGGTTGATTTGGGTAGTACCTGAACGATTCGTAATCGCGTGATTCGCTCCCGGGGGAGCTGCGGCCACGCGGCATAGACGTTGGCCAAAAAGATGATTCCCTCGTCTCCAGACTCTTCGGCTAGAGAACCCCCCTCCGGCGTGTGTGAATTTGCAGAGACCAAGTTCTTTCCCAGTGGAACATCGAATGAGGCGGGTCTCGTGGGTGTGCTAATCGGCTGGGCGGTTATCGCTTTTGAAGCGACCTGGCCCTGTTTTTCCCCGGCGTTTGGGCACGGGCGGAACGCCACCGGCCAGAGACTCGAGATGTTTAAGTCGCGATAGAGCAACTCCTTGTTCCCAAAAACATCCATCCAGTAAAGTCCAAACATATTGACCTGGTTGGCATCGGGCTCACCGATCAAACCGTCGTAACTGTATGCTGCGAGAAACGTGGTCTCGGAAAGTGGGTAGGGTGTGCGGTAGCAGTGGCCCGGAAATCGCTTCTGCTCGGATGGAAGAGCCGATACGGAATCCACGCCGGCCGGGTTGAACCATCGCCCGCCGGACCGGTTGGGGACAGGTGCCTCGCTTTCCGGGAAGAGGGCGTCCGGAGTCAGCCGGGTGATGGCCCGTGACCCATCCTGCCCATGCCTAATGTCGATCCGAATGATCGACCCGGCCGTCATGGCGTGGTGGGCCGCAGCGGTGGCAATGATCGCATTGGTCCCAGGAATGGGTCGGGCTTCCCAGATTCCGACAGGATTGAGGGTATTGTTTCCATAGTAAGCCTGGACGAACTCACCATTGCTGCGGACGGTCCACAACTGCTGATAGAAAACCGCATTCCGGTCCACGTAATCCCACCGGGTATACAAAATTCGGCCATCAAACAAGGGAACAGGGTCCCATTCGTGAGTCTCGTGGAAAGATATGACGCGGACGTTGCGGCCGTCAGAATCGCACAACGCAAGTGTGTGGACAGGACAGGGCCCCTGACCACACCGGTGAAAACCACCCCGGCGTGTGGAAACGAAGACGATCTGGCCATCGGGCAGGTATTTCGCACCAAAATCGTCGTACGGATCGCTCGTGAGTTGACGAATTGTCCCGTGCGGCAGTGCGATTTCATAGAGATGAAAGAATCGGTCCAGGGCCTGTTCGCGGTTGACCGGGGCGCGCTCGGCTGCGCAGAAGGAAAACAGTACACGCGTGCCGTCTGGCGAAACGTCGCAAAACTCGAAGCTCCCCTGCGGAAGTCGCCCAGCGGTGAGATCTGTGCATGCCATGGATTGGCCGGGAAAGTCGAGCAGGTTCACTCCGCCACCCGGTCGGGCGCAGTTGCCTGTGTACTGGGTCAACTGGTGACTGAACAGACTGGGAACGTGCTTGACGAAGGCGATTTTCCTGTCACGCAGGGCCGGATCGCGAAGAGAAAGCTGGCGTTTAACCCGTCGAGCTTCCAACCAGAGAGCATGTACCGTTTCCTGAGCCGCATCGCCAGACTTGTCCGCCTTCCCAAGCTCCGTTTGCAAAGAGTGCCATCTTTCCCGCAGTTCGTTCCATCTGGCGACCAGTTGGAACCACTCGGCATCCCTCAATCCCTGTTGCGAATAGTTTTCGATAACGTACTGTCCTCGATCAAAAATCTTGTTCAGAGCGGCAGTGTATTTGGAGGAGGATACTTGCGGATGGTCGAGCTCATCCTGCAAACGCCAATCCCATTCAATCATCGCGGCTGCGATTGCCGGGGCCAAAGGAGGAAGGACCGGGGGTGGCGTGACCTGAGGATCGCCGGGTGTCAAGGAAAGAAGCTCCGTGGGAGAGGAACCTGCTTCATAACGAATGCGCCCTTTCCAGACCGCCGATGCCGTAGCGCTGAGATTCTTGACGCTGAGCGTTTTTTCGCGGATAGGGACGCTGTCGTCCGTGACGGTGAGCTTCCATTCCCTCTGATTACCGCTGGCGAGAGAAGTTCGCTCCTGTACACTTTCTGCCTGGGCAGAAATCTCCAGGCTGGCCTGCCCGAGGTTTTCGATGGCAACCGATGCAGCGACTGGCGCGGTCCATCCCAAGTGAATGATCAATCCCTCGTGAGGACCGAGAACGCCCACGAACTCCCCGCAGGACGGCATCACGGCCAGTTGAGTTTGACCATCCTTGGCGAAAACAAAAAAACCGAAAGCGGTGGCGCTAGAGCACGGAATGGAGTGCCCCATTTGATCGCAGACTTTGAGTACTTGCAGACCTGTGGGGGGAGATTCCACGGTGGCGGCCTGGACTGGTGAAAGTGACGCGGTTGTGGCACCGAAAAGGAGAAGCAGATGCGGCAGGACAACCCATCCCGAGTTGCTGGTGCTCCAACTTGATACTCGGAAGTGCGCTCGAGCCAACATAAGACGCTCTCCGCAACTGGTCCCGTCCCTGAATGAAAGGACGGAGGAATGCTGACTATTAGAATAACAATTCGCGCTGGGATTGCAACGTGATTAATGCCTGAGCATCCCCACTTTTCTGCTACTGATAAGCGGCAGCGACCTGAACAATGCCTTGGGCAAGTGCAAGCTTCAGCCCGGAAGGAAGTGGTTGTCACGTCCGCTTGCCCAACTTGGATGATCCACCCCAATTCACCGGGCACGACAAGCGTGCCCCTCCGAAACGATTTCTCGGAGGGACCTGCTTGTCAGGTCCGCTTACCGACCTTGGATGCTCCACCCCCAATTTACTCCCGTTCCGGCAGGGGCCAGTCATGAATCTCTCCTATAAACTTTGCGCTTGTGGCATCTCATGAGTTTTTGCAAGAATCGGGATGGCTCAGGTCAATCTTCGAAAACCTTGATCTTGCTCGGAGAGTAGAAAGATAAGGGGATAAATGGCACGTTTTGATGAAGTGCCGGCGGTTGCCGAGACAACAGACAAGCAGTTACACTTGATAAAACACGAAAAAGATAAATGAAAGAATTGCCCGGCGAAGGCGTGGGGCTTTGCCAGGTGGTAGTCTTCGTCGGGTAGTCGATGGTTTGGCTACCGGAAAGTCTGTAATTCAAGAAGGATCACCGTCCCGGAAATTTGTGGTACCTCCCGGCTGGAGGACGAACCGAATGGCCGATGTCAGTGAGAAGGTTCCTGCCTCAGTCAAATCGCTGCAGGAAGTGTACGAGGTTATCGCGGTCGAAATGGCGGAGGTGAACCGACTCCTCAGGCAGGAACTGCAAGATTCCTCCCCTTTCATCGATGGGATGCTCAAACATGGGCTGCAACTGGGAGGAAAGCGACTTCGGCCGGCACTGGTGCTCCTTTCCGGTAAATTATGCGGAAAAGTCACGCAGGCGCATCTACTTCTCGCCACAGCACTGGAACTCGTGCACACGGCGAGTCTGGTGCATGATGACGTCCTCGACGAGGCGCAGCTTCGCCGGCACATGGAAACGATGAATGCCCGCTGGGACAATTCTGCCAGCGTGCTCATTGGTGATTATCTCCTGGCCCGAGCGCTCTGCCTTGCCAGCTCCCTGGACTCGGTCGTTGCCTGCCGGGAGATCGCCCAGGCCAGCCACCGGATGTGCCAGGGCGAGCTGCGGCAGATTGCTGCCTGCGGCCGATTCGACATGCCGGAGGAAGAATATCTGGAGATCATCACCGAAAAGACCGCGGCGCTCTGCCAGGCGTGCTGTCGGCTGGGAGCCTATTATGCGGAGGCCCCGCCGGCATTCATCGAAGACCTGGGTGCATTCGGACTTCTCGTGGGAGTCGCTTTTCAGATTATTGATGATATCCTCGACATTCTCGGCGATGAGGAAAAGACGGGGAAGTCTCTGGGGAGTGATTTGGCCAAGCAGAAGCCGACGCTTCCCATCATTCATATGTTGAGGCACCTTCCCGAGCCTTCTCGCGAACGAATGATCAATCTCCTGCGGGAGCAGCCACCGGGCTTTCGCCAGGAGGTGAGACGCGTGATGTTGGAAACGGGCTCAATTGAGTATGCCCGGGAGAAGGCGGCGATGTTCATCGGTGACGCCGTCGAGCGGCTGGCCGATTTGCCCGTCAGTCCCGCGTCGGAGTCCCTCCGCCAACTTGCCGCCTTCGTCATCGCACGTGACCGGTAAACGCCGTGTCCGCTTTCGGGGGCCTCATTATCGGAAGGAGTTACCTGCCAGGCCCGCTTCTTACCGATGGACGATGGATTTTCGTTTGCTCGGGCGAAAAAAGCGTGTGGCGCCGGGAGCGTTTTGTCGGACGCGGGGCGAAACCCAAACGGAAGCGCCTGTTTTCTCGCTCCCCGTGCTTGGTGGCCCACCCATTTGGCCGTACAATCAACAAGGAACACGACGGCAAACGAATGCCGGTCGATTCATAGCACCCGCGGACGTGGTGGAACTGGCAGACACGCAGGACTTAGGATCCTGTCCCGCAAGGGGTGAGGGTTCGACTCCCTCCGTCCGCATTGATGGGGATAACACATTCTCAATAAAAAACCGCCCACAATCGGGGCGGTTTTCTGATCTGAAGTTCCGGGGAAACGTCCCTCTCAACCTGTGGATTCTTCTTCTCGTTCCGGAACCTGGCGGACCACTTCCATGTCCAGGGCGGTTTCCTCGGAAGGTTCTTCCACCGGAAGCGGCATTTGGACGTCGGTCACTTCGGCTTCGCTGACGATTCTGTCGATCACCTTGCGCTCGACAATCGCATTGCGGAGCACGTCCCAGGCATTTTCCTGCTCGTATTCGGCGCGGACCTGCCGCGGCGACCGCATAGTCATTCGGGCGATTCGCTGGATTTCCTCTTCAATATCCTGTTCGGAGGCTTCGATTTTCTCTTCTTCAGCCAGCCGCTCGAGGAGGAAGTGTTCCCGAAGTAGCCGAACGACGACCTCTCGAGCTTCTCGAGCGATGAGGTTCAACTCCCGGCGGATCTCCTCGGCTGTATAACCTGAGCGGGTTAACTCCACAGCCCGACGCCGAATCTCCCGCTCGGTCTGTTTGCGAACCAGGTCTTCCGGAAGGTCGAACGGAACCACGTCAAGGAGTTGATCCAGGATTTGCTTCCGCAAATCTTCGTAGACTCTCAATTCCATGCGGGCACGGAGCTGGTCTTCGAAGGACTTGCGGAACAAATCGGGAGAATCGTACCCCGCAACGCGTGCGATTTCTTCAATGCTCTGTGCGGTCTGTGGTCGCAGGACCTTGTGAACCTTAAAGTGCGCCTGGACGGTCTTTCCGGCCAGATTGGGATCGGCGCAACTCTCCGCCACTTCCACATCGCAAAACCGGGATTCCCCCTGGCGGACGCCGACCATTTTTTCGCCGAAATCGCGGATGATCCCGTCGAGAAATGTGAGCGTGGGACGAATCTGTATGCGTTCATCATCCGCTGAGTTAAGCACCCGCCCCTCATGCCGCAGTGTGATTTCGCATTCGATGTAGTCGCCCATCTCGGCTGGCCCGTTCACCTCGGCAAGATCGGTGAACTTTTGCACGAGCTGCTGCATTGCGCGATCAACATATTCAGGTGTAAGCTCGAACACCTTGCGCTGGAGCTTGAGACCACGCCACTGCGGGAGCTGAAATTCGGGCCGGACCTCCACGGTGAATTCGAATGCAAAATCGCCTTCCTCCGGCAGTTCGACATCGTCGGGATCGAGGTCGGGATCACCGATCGGGGCGAGTTTCGCCTCTTCGATGAGCGACCAGAAGGAATCCAGCATCAGCCGGGATTTGACCGGCTCCTCGAGTTCACTGCGGAAACGTTTTTCCAAAAGTCGGCGAGGCGCACGACCAGGACGAAAACCGGGGACAGTCGCCTCGTTTCGAATTTTGTCCAACTCTTCCGCGAAGTAACGATCGACTTCTTCCCGCGGAATGGTCACGATGATCCGGCGTTTGCATGCCCCGACCGATTCCACGTCGTACTCGAACTTAAGCTTCGGCTTCGCCTCTTCCTGAACTGCCGTCCCAAGAGATTCCTGTGGATTCTCGCCACCGGAGCCGGCATCCGTTTGAGGCGGATTCGCACTTAACGCATCATGTTCGGGAATGTCGGAAGCAACCATGCCTGAATCCGTTTCGGACGAAGATGTTACGGGTGGAGACAGATGCGGATCAGAGTGCCCAATCCGGTCGTCAGACTCTTTCCGAGGCGTTCGAATTGCTACCAGACGGTGGAAATGCTTGCCTGCGCCGCTTTCTGGGGCACTCAACCTTCACCTAATAAAAAAGAGCGGGTGATGGGACTCGAACCCACGACAACGACGTTGGCAACGTCGTGCTCTACCACCTGAGCTACACCCGCGTTCTTTATTCCGGCGTTTGATTCACCTCTCCAAATGGCATTATAGGGGCCACTCCGGTCGTTGCAAGAGGGTCCCTGCCGGAGTCAGCCCCACATTGCCCCCGGCCGCCGGAAGGGCCCCGGACCTCGCCGAGACCCTCCGCGGGAGTTGAAATCCGCTCACCGCGGCCGGCCTGTCAGGTCCACATTGCGACCTGGGCAATCGAACTCCCGCACCGGGCTCTATCTGCTAAGTTCAATTCCCATATCAACGTAGGGGCAATTCGTGAATCGTCCCTACCACGGGTTATGCCTGTAAGCTCCGCCGGGTCCTTCCAAAAAGTGGGGATGAGTCGGGGGCCTTGTGTCCGGCTGCCGGCGGGTGGAGACTTCGCACGCGGCCCTGGCATCCAATGAACCCCACTCTTCGCCCAATTTGTTGCCACCTGGAAGGTTCAAGGCTAACATAGATGCTTGGAGGCATCGAATTATGTCGCCAAAAGTGGGGCCACTTAAAGGGGGAATTCGAGGCCATCACGGGGTGGTATCGTTCGCGTGGGGCCCGTCGCCCTTGTTGGGAACAGAGGAAGAGGTATGCCGGAAATGAATGCTGAAACGCTAGCTGAGCGGGCACACGACGTGGGGCTGATCACGGACTGGGATTTGCGTCAGATCTGGTCCGAGCTCGGGCGAAAAAGCGTCAGTCTCGACGAGTTGATTCAGTTCCTGGTCCGGCGCGAGTATCTCACCAACTATCAGGTTGACAAGCTCCTCAATGGAGAGCGAGACGGCTTCTTTTACGGGCCGTACAAGGTCCTTTATCTGGTTGGGGCTGGGACCTTCGCCCGAGTGTTTCGCGCGGTCCATAAAGATGACAAGACCAACGTCGTGGCACTCAAGGTGCTTCGTCGACGCTACAGTGACAATCCCCAGTGTTATCAGCAGTTCATCCGCGAGGGACGCTTGGGAATGGCTCTCAAGCATCCCAACATCGTACCCGTCTATGAGGTGTGCTCATACGATCACACGCATTTTCTGGTCATGGAATTTGTCGAAGGACAGAATCTCCGGGAGTTCGTGAAGGTCCGCAAGAAGCTCGATCCCATTGTCGCCACCCGAATTATGGTGGACATCATGTCGGGGCTGGATTATGCCTTCCGGCAGGGGACCACGCATCGGGACCTCAAATTGAGCAACGTGCTCATCAGCAGCGACGGGACGGCCAAGCTGGTGGATTTCGGTCTTGCGGCTGTTGACGAGTATCTCGAAGCCGCTTTGCCAGAAGTGCCCGCCAATGCCAGGGCCATCGATTACGCAGCTCTTGAGAAGGCCACCGGTGTGCCGCGGAACGACCCCCGCAGCGACATTTACTTTGCCGGCTGCATGTACTACCACATGTTGACCGGGGATCCACCCCTTTCAGAAACAAAGGACCGAATGAAGCGGCTGAGCCGATCCCGATTCTTCGAGGTGGTACCCATTCAGGAGCGTGATCCCACGGTTCCCAAAATTGTGGCCGGGATCATTAACAAGGCCATGGCTCTGGATGCCTCAGCACGCTATCAGACGCCGGCCGACATGTTGTTCGATCTCAAACTGGCGGCGAAGCGACTGGCCCAGGGCGATACCGATGTGGACCTTGTGACGGCCAAGAAGCCGAATGACGACAAGGCGCATGCCACAGTCCTCGTGGTGGAGCCAAACGTCGAGATGCAGAACGTACTGCGGGAAGGTCTGAAGAAGCTAGGATATCGGGTGCTCATCATCTCCAATCCGCAGCGAGCCCTGGACCGGATTAAAGAGGAAAATGACCAGATTGATTGCGTTATCATTAACGCGACAGAGTTAGGAGAAGCGGCGGTGACCGCTTTTAATCAAATAGGGGACGATCCCCGGACTCATCTCATCCCTGCCGTGCTGCTCCTCGACGAACCCCAGCGCGACATGCTGGCCATGACGAATCGCGCCGACCACCGCCGCGTGGTTTCGCTTCCCATCACGATGAAGCAACTCCGAGCCGTAGTTTCGGAGTTGGTGGACAGACAGCGCGATTTGGCCAAATAGGGATCATTTCTCGGTTCAAGACAACGGGGATTGGGGCTTCGGTAAACTGGTACTCCGTTCTGAGGTGTTCGGATAGTAAGAGGCGTTAGTTCGACGGGTTATTTTGGCAAAGAAAAACCCGGCAGTGTGCCGGGTACCGCGTTCAACGTTTCGGGAGTGTTCGCTCACGTCGGTTGATTCTCAGTCGGTGCAGGCGAAGAAATTCCGTCAGCACAGCCGTGAATGCCGGTGGATAGCTTTTCTGGAGATTCTGGGGACGTTGCCGTCTGCGGTTCGGTTGTGACGGTGCTTGCGCCATTTTTATCGAGAGAAGTTCCCACGGGCGACTCCGGAGGATCGTCCTCTGCTGGCGAGGACGGACCGTCTTCTTTCAGGCTGTCCTGAGAAACATCAGGTTGGGCGGGTGGTTGCGGACGCTTTTCATACCCCAGCTTTTTGAGGACCTCGAGGATTTCGCTGCACGTGGGAAACATCCTCCCGCTTGCCCGCTTGTATTCGTCGAGGGCCCTCATAAATTCGATTTCTTCCGGAGTGTAATCTCGCTCACAGGTGGTGGGGTCGATCTGTCGCCTGCGGGGAACCTTGGCACGACGTTCCAGCTGTCGACGCTCCACAGGAACAGGGATGTTCTGCTGACGGCGGTCCGTGCCGCTCCGGCGATCGGGCAATCGCCGCCGATCGATGGTCACGATCGTTGGATCGTTGAGAGATTGATCGGAGGTTGTTTCGGGATGTGCCGTCACCGCCTGGCTTTTTGCGGCTGAACTGACCGCGGCGGCTGGTTCTTCGGCAGGAACGTGCGGTTCCTCGGAGCTGTGACTGGGTTTTCGCGTCTTGGAGTGAGAGATGGATTCGGACGTCGAACGTGTCTTATTAGAGGTACTTCGTTTGACAGCTTGCTTTTTTTTCCCAACTGCTTTTCGCGGTTTCGAATCCTTCGACTGTTTCGTCTTGACCACTGTTGTGACCTCCTTAACTCTGCTTCCTCGCATGGACGGGATCAAGTTGTGGCAGGACGGTTAACAATAAAAGGTGTGCAAACTCCTGACTTCAACACGGCGTCCTCGGTGGTGTTTGCTGCAGGAGCACGGAACGCGTCGGTCAGGAGGGTTGTTGCTAACTGCGGAGTCGGGCCGGGTAAGGGGAACACAGGGCACGCCCGGCCGGGAGGACCGTATTTGGCAAAAAAAACTGGCGGACGTAAAGGCAGTCGCCGCGAGGTGATGCTCTACTGCGGCTGCTGCCGGCTAGGGGGTTTGGCAAAGTTTTCCGCCAAGGAAATATAACACACGCACGTTGAGTGTGCGGGACAGGGAAAAGCTATCGGCAGGTTTTCCGGTCCACTGGATGCTGAAAAAGTCTGCCAGGTTTGAAAAGTCCTCACCACTGGCACAACTGGAATGGTCGGGATCGCCGGTTGGGAAAAATTCACCCCGCAAGCTTATTGTTTCGGGGCCACGTAAAACAGCCTTCACCGACGGCGAATCGATAGCCGCGAACAAAGAAGGGCGGCAATCCTAACGATTACCGCCCTGCGCTTAATCGCTGCGATGGTGAGCGTTCGCGTTTTTAACTTACGGGGCAGTGGTCAGATCCAGATTGATTTCGTTAGAGCCGGGTTTGACTTCCCGCACCAGGGTCGTATTTGTGTTGTATTTGGCAGGGATTTTTTCCTGGAACACGGGCGCACGGCTGCTATCCTCCCCACCGTACTGGTATGAGGGATCGTCCGATGACACGGCCCCCGCCGCCGACTGCGTCGGTGGTTGCGACCGTACGGAAATCTTGTGTTGCCCTACCACAGCCCCCCGGCCAAGTTGACAGGCCAGCTCATACTCCCCGTTAGAGTTGGTGACGCCGGTTGATGCGGGACCGCCCGCAACCGGTGTGAACGTTACAATCGCATTGGCGAGCGGTTGGCCGTCAAGGGTTACTTTACCCTTAACCGGGGCCAGACGGGGCCCCTTGGAACCACACCCCGCCATAAGTAACAAGACGAAGACGCACGCCGTAGTCCATGCCAGACGCGACATCACAGTCACCTCCCAGGTTTTGAGAGAACTCCTATCCCCCATGGCCAATATGGAAGCGAGAAGCACGTTCCAACGCGGTGAGAATGATCATTACGGAACGGCGACGCTCTCGCCACCGCCACAACTGCCCAGCGCTCCCCAAACCCCCCAGGGCGAAGGCCGATTGCCTGGGTCAGGCACGTCGTCAATGGCCTGATTGCCCACGTCTATGGTCTGGCTGATAAACCGGACCGCACCATCTGCCATCGCCACGTTCACACCACCGGGGTGGTAACTGGAGGCCGTTCCCATATGTTCATTTCCATCGACGCTTCCCCAGTGGCAGCTTGGCCCATTCGGGGCCACCATGGTCGCGAAACCACAGAAGTAAGGCCGACCGTCCCATGCCCGACCACCGGTCGGCCGAAAGTCCGCACGAACCGGCGGTGTTATCTTTTTGGGGTTGGTAGGATCAATCCGAGCCAAGCAAGCTGCCGGATTCCAGGATTGCATGAGCAGCGCCACGCCACCGAGAACATCATCCGGATAACCGCCCGCCACCATCTCTCCCAGCATTACCGTGTTCGAGGTGCCATCCGTGACGTACTCGGTTCCAATCCACCGTTCACATTGGAAGATGCCCCGGTTCTGCCGGTAGTTCTGATCCGGCCGGAAATGATTCTGGTGGTAATCGTCCCCCACGCACGCCTTGTAGTTCAACCTTGCAGGGCTCTCCGCACGGTTGGGGATCGGTTGATCAGAAGGGCATGTGTAGGCTGGGATGTCTTTGCGCCACCAATCGCGGACAAATGGGCCCCAGGTCGCGTGATTGGGGTCTGTGGTCCAGGGTTCGGGGAGCATCGCTGGAGATTTGGCCTGAGCCATGATCGCGTCGTAGAGAGGTTTCTCTTCAATGTAGGGAAGAATCATCATCGACCAGGCGTAATAGCGACCACGGCATGTGCGAACGCCGAGCGCCGGAAAAACTTTGTACGTATCGTGGTAATTGTGGATTCCCAGGGCAACCTGCTTCATGTTATTAGTGCACTGACTTCTGCGGGCTGCTTCTCGCGCTGCCTGCACCGCCGGCAAGAGTAAAGCAATCAGAATCCCGATAATGGCAATAACAACGAGCAGTTCGACCAGCGTAAAGGCGGATCTCACCCTTCCCATAAACCGTCCTCCAATTAGGCTAGAAACGACTTGACACAACGTGGAACTGACTATGCTAAAATTTTAATTTAGCAAAACGGGCTGGCCTTGCAAGTATTTTGATTTCTGGAGCGATTGTGACATGTGAGGCCGACGCCCTCATGTCGCGGATTACGCTGTCGCGAATAGGGGGGCGGCTTGTGCCAGTTAGCGCGATCCGAGAAGAGAAGTTGACCGGGTACGAAGGCACATGTTGCGCCACATAGAGCTCATCTCGATCCAAACTCTCCGGTGTTCCTACGTCCATTGACGTCGGTTCGTCCATCAACCGCCCAGTAAAGAGCAGGGGCAAGTCACGAGGTGCCCTTACGGTTCGAGCCGCAACTGAACTGACCGAGCAAAGTTCGGTCGGTGAGCTGGCGGATGATCCAACAGCGCAATAATGTGGACGTGAGTGCCCATCCCTCGAGCCCAAAATTGGCCCCTGCCCGCTGTGACAACGTCTTTTTTGAAGAGCATGGCCACTATGGAGGGGAAGTAGCACTTTTGTCAGGTTGATAAGACGACCAAAAAATTTCTGTGATATCAATATTGACGCTGAGATTTAACGCAGACGTCAAACGAGAGCCGAAGCTGGTGCCACTTGAAATCAAATGTGCATACCACTAGCGAGTGGGTGCGTATGCTACTAAGAGTGAATACCTTCTCCAGCCGCGGAGTGCGAGTGTGTTGACTTCCGCGCGGGGGTAGGTATAAATAAGATGACTTTTCAGGCTGGAGGGATTGCGCCGGATTTGCGCCCTGTGCCTGACCGGTCGTGCATCTCGAGAGGAGTCGCATCATGCGGTGGTCAATCCTGAGCGCGGTTGCGGCGGCCCTTGTATCGTCAGGGTTCATTTGGGCGAGTCCGTTTGAATGGGCCCCTGCGGATCATCGGCCGTGGGCAAGCAGCTTTCCCTATCAGCGCAATATTGATCTGACGTTCGATGTTTCGCCCGTCGGTGCACCAGGAGGTGGTATCCCAGGGGCGCATTACGAGGGCACGGCCGATCTGTGGCTTTCGGCGAGTGATTACGTCACTTTTGACGGCTCGTTCCAGTGGTACAGTTCGGTAAGCGGTCTGCCGCTCACCGGTCTGGTAGGCATCGACAACCGAGGAGGTAACGCACCTCGCAACGGGCAGATCGTCATTCATCTGGACAACATTCCTACTCTTGCGGGCCAAAAGCGGATCTGGATTGAATGGGACTATGTCTCGTCCGTAAATAATATGCCTTCGAGCTTTTACATTTCCGATTCGCTCGGTCATTTGCCTTCTCAGCAGTGGGCGAGTGAGCCGCGACAGGTGAATGGTGTGTGGCGTCAGAATCTGTGGTTCCAGTTGGAGCCCAATCCACTTTGGGAGGAAGTCACTTTGCTTTTGCCCTTTGTGCCGGTCGGGGACTACTTTCTCATTGATCGGTTCCATGTCGCCACGGAGTGCATTCCCGAGCCATCCACGCTAAGCCTGGCAGTGTTAGGGGCTTTCGGGCTGATTTGGGCCGGTCGAAAACGCATGAAATCGCCGCTGCGAAATTAAGGAATAGGCCAGTGCGAAGACGGTAGTGGCGCTGAGAACCCCGCGTCCAACGCGGGGCTTTTCTTTTATGGACCACAGACATGCGGCACGGACCTGGCCCATGCTGGACAATCCCCGCGAGCCGCGTCAGAATAACGGCGGTTTGAATTCTCACGGTACCTTTGCGGCACGGTTCGCCTGATGTCGGAGAATGTGAAGGTTGCTGGGTCGGCCTGGCTACCGGGCCGTGGTCGCGGTCTCTGGTTGTGGGAGGACTTGATAATGCTTATTGTCAGAAGAATTTCTGTGGCTGTCATTCTGATGAGTTGGGGAGTTTTTTCGGCCGTCGTTATGGCTGAGCCGTCACCGGACGCTTTCATTGCACGTTTTGACCGGGATAAGGACGGCAAGCTCAGTCGGGAAGAAGCACCTCCACCGATCGCGCAAAATTTTGTTCGAATTGATTCCAATAACGACGGTCTGGTGGATGCTGACGAGATCGCCGTATTCCGCCAGCGGGTAGTCCAGGCTGCGCGTTCGGAAAATCAACCGGGTCAACCACCCCGGGTTCCCGATTCGATCGAGGCCATCTGGGATATTCCCTACGCTCAAACCGACCATCCCAGACAGCGGCTCGATTTGCTTCTGCCTAAAAAGCGTACGAGTGATAAGCCGCTTCCTGTGGTGGTGGCGATCCACGGTGGCGCCTGGTTGGGGGGCGACAAACGTCAGGTCGTTGGCCGTCTCATTCCGTTGGTGGCCAGTGGGGAGTATGCGGGAGTCTCGGTTGGATATCGATTGAGCCAGGATGCCACCTGGCCGGCCCAAATTCACGATTGCAAGGCAGCAATCCGGTGGATCCGCGGAAATGCCAAAAAGTACAATCTGGACCCGGAGAAGATTGGTGTCATCGGTTGGTCGGCGGGCGGGCATCTGGTGGCCATGCTGGGAACAAGTGGAGGTGTCAAGGAATTGGAAGGGGACTTGGGAGAGTTCACCAGCGAGAGCAGTCGCGTCACCTGCGTGGTCGATTTCTTCGGGCCGACAGATTTTCTTACGATTGGCGATCATCCCAGTCAGATCAAACATTACGCACCAGATGCACCGGAGGCGCGATTAATCGGCGGGGCCATTCCCGAGAATCCTGACAAAGCCCGGCAGGCGTCGCCCATCACGTTTGTCTCTGAAGATGACCCGCCATTCCTTTTGGTGCACGGTACAAAGGATCCTCTGGTGCCGCATCAACAGTCCGTCGTCTTGCGGGACGCCCTGCGAAAGGTAGGGGTGCCCGCATATTTGATCACCGTTGAAGAGGGAGGTCATGGCGGCTTTCGGAATCCGGAAATAGAACGCATCGTGGATGCATTCTTCGACGCCTATCTTCGGGGAGTGAAGCATGATTTTGAAGACAAGACCTTACCCAACTCGCCCTGACGATCCCGTCGCTGGGGCACGTGGGCATTGAGCAACTGTGCTGCCCTGTCAGATCACGCCGGAGCGCTTCGACGCAGGGCAAACAACGCTTTGGGACAGGGTGGAGAATTCTATCGGATGCGCTCGTGGCGATTCGTTCGGGAGTCACCTGATTATGAGAACGGCATCCTATTCGTTGCGAATGGTGATGTTTGTGATTGCGGGAGTTGTTTTTGGCGGGCGGGTCACGGCAGAGTCCCCAAGTGCGAAATTGTGGCCATCCGCGTTCCAAACGGGAAGTTTTCATTGGGTTGTGGGACCGCCCATCGTGGCCGCCAGGGAAAGCACAGCCGAGGTGACCTACTTCTCGATCAAGGACCCCAGCGTGGTCCGCTTTGAGGACCGATGGCACTTGTTCTGCACAGTGCGGGGCAAGCCGCGGACGCACCAGGTGGAATATCTCATTTTGCGCGACTGGAAAGACAAGCAACCGCGGCGGGAGTTTCTGAAGATCACCGACGGCTACTACTGTGCGCCGCAGGTGTTCTATTTTCGGCCGCACAAAAAGTGGTACCTTATCTACCAGACTTCGGACCTGAGTCGCAAGCCTGCGCTTCAGCCTGCGTTTTCCACAAACGAGCGGTTGGACGACGTGGAGGGATGGAGTCCACCGAGTTTCCTCTTCCCGACGGGACCAGAGGGGGTCCAACGGTGGATCGACTTCTGGATCATCTGTGACGAAGAAAGGGCCTATTTATTCTTCACGTCACTGGATGGGCAGTTCTGGAGATCCGAGACTCCGCTGAAGGATTTCCCCCACGGCTGGAGCCAACCAAGGGTGGTGTTGCGAGCAGATATTTTTGAGGCTGCTCATGTGTATCGACTGAAGGGCTTGCCGCTGTATTTGGCCATCATCGAAGCCCAGAATGGCAGCCGTCGGTATTACAAGGCCTATTTGGCGGATCGATTGGATGGAGAATGGCGGGCTCTGGCGGCCGAGCGTGACAAGCCGTTCCTCGGTCCACAAAACGTGACATTTCGTGGAGAACCCTGGTGTGAATCCTTCAGTCACGGCGAGTTAATCCGCGAGGGGATTGACGAGCGGATGGAGGTGAATCCCGATCGGCTGGAGATGCTGTTTCAGGGCGTGAGCGATCAGGAAATGCGAGGAAAGGTGTACGGGGAAATACCCTGGCGTTTGGGGTTGGCGGTGCAGCAGTTGCCGGTGATCCGGGAACGAGAGTGAACAGGCAAGGCAAATCGGCTCCGTCTCGGTACATTGGAGTTCAGAATGAGTCTCCATCAGTGATTGTTCCTCTACTGTGAATGAGTGTGGGACGAGCGTGACCAATGCAAAACCGTATCATGCTGGCCGGTGTTTTCGTTTGTTGTGTGGCCACGTTTGGACAGGCCCCGGCCGCCGAGGTGGGGCGGCTTCGTTATCCGCCTGAAATGCCGGGTGCGGAGGTCAAAGTCTACAAGAAGGTCGATAACGTTGATTTGAAACTTTACATCTACAAGCCTGCGGACTGGAAGCCCGCTGACCGGCGGTCGGCCATCGTGTTCTTTTTCGGAGGCGGGTGGCAGAGTGGGAGTCCCGCACAGTTTCGACCGCAATGCGAGTATTTTGCCGGGCGGGGTATGGTGGCCATGGCCGCCGACTATCGAGTGGGCAGTCGTCATAACGTGAAGGTGGCGGATTGCGTGGCAGATGCCAAGTCGGCGATTCGGTGGGTTCGACAGCACGCCGCCGAGCTGGGCGTGGACCCGCAGAAGATTGTGGCTTCGGGAGGCTCGGCAGGGGGACATTTGGCGGCATGTACGGTGATGGTGCCTGATCTGGAGGCTCCCGAGGAGGACCACACGATAAGCTCCCAGGCCAATGCCGCGATCCTGTTTAATCCGGTGCTCATTCTCAGTCGGGAGGGGTTGAAGGACCATGTGCCGCGGCAGGATTGGGAGGAACGGTTGCGAGAAAGGCTTGGAACTGAGCCGAAAGCTGTTTCTCCTTACCACCACATCCGGGCGGGGTTACCTCCGATGATCATTTTCCACGGGACGGCCGACAATACCGTACCGTTTGAAACCATCCGGCTGTTCGCGGAGGCGATGAAAAAGGCCGGTAATCGGTGCGAGCTGGTGCCGTTCGAAGGGGCTGCCCATGGATTCTTCAACTTTGGACGTGGTGACAACTTGGCCTATCAGAAAACGCTGGAACTGGCAGATGAATTTCTGGTTGAGATTGGTTTTCTGGCTCCCAAGGGAGAGTCTCAACCGTAGTTCGCAGTCTTGGTGAAGGGCTTCAGTCAGATCGGGGGTCTGGCTGGAAAGTGCAGGCAGGGGAGGAAAGACGTGAAATATTCGGCGATCAGCATCCTTGCGGTAGTTGTTGGGACGAGCGTGCTGGCTGCGGAATCGCCGTGCGGACCGTCGGCCTGTCCAACATGTGAGAATCTGGTGGTTAACTCCGGTTTTGCCGGATGGAGTGAGAAAGGACCGCCACACTGGGAAATTTGGGAGCCCAGCCTGCCGGGCACGGCGTGCCGATTCCGCCCGGATAGCGATGGCGTACTGGTCGATGCTCCAGAGCGGCCGTTTGCAGTGGGCGGCTTGAAACAAGTGATCTCCGGAATCGAAGCCGGTCAGTATTACGCGGTGGAGGCCACCGGCCAGATTCGTCGGTCTCAAGCACCTTGGCAAATGATTCTGGTGAGGGTGACGTTCACAAAGAAAGGGCAGCCCACCCATCCGGCAGGTTGGCTGGTCGCGGGACCTTTTTTAACACCGTCGGGAACCACACCCGGGAGTTGGCGTTTTCGGTTTGCGGATGTGTTGCAGGCGGACGAAGGGGCGGACGGAGCCATCATTTCCCTGGATGTCAAATGGCCACAGGGAGCCGAGGTGCTCTGGCAAAGCGTCACCATGCGACCTGCCGCCCCGCCTCCTCCTCGCAAAGTGAAGGTGGGCACAGTCTATCTCCGTCCCCGCAACAGCACGCCGGAGAAGAACCTGGATCTATTCTGTGCCCAGCTCGATGAAGCGGGAAAGCTGGGACTGGATATCGTGTGTCTGGGGGAAGCAATCACGCTGGTGGGCACGAATAAGTCGGCTGCTGATGTGCTCGAGCCGATTCCGGGGCCGTCCACTCAACGCCTGGGGGAGGCTGCTCGGCGGAACCATCTCTGGGTCGTGGCGGGGTTATGCGAGATTGATGGCCAAACACCGTACAATACGGCCGTCCTCATAAACAGGGATGGACAGGTTGTTGGCAAATACCGCAAGGTCCATTTGCCGCGCGAGGAATGGACCAAGGGTTTTACGCCGGGGATGGACTATCCGGTCTTTGACACGGAGTTGGGAAGGATTGCCATTCAAATCTGTTATGATTGGTTCTTCCCCGAAGTGGCCACGATCTGGCGCTTGAAGGGGGCGGAAATCGTCTTCGCACCGACTTGGGGTACAACTTTTCCAGACCAGGATGGTCGTGCGGAAGGAGAAACCGTGTTTCGTGTTCGGGCACGGGACGCGGGTATCTATCTGGTGCCGTCGGTTTACGACGGTAACAGTATGATCATCGACCCCATGGGACGGATCCTTGCCTCCAATGCCGGAAAGGAAGGTTTGGTCTGGGCAGAAATTGATCTGAACAAACGGGAGAGGCTGCCCTGGGTGGGATGGTGGCGGAGTATTGGGCCACGTCACCGCGTCATCCCCAGCTATGGTCCGTTGCTGGACGTTGGGGAAGTGCCACCGTGAAGCGGATGTAGTCCGTCTCATCGCCGTCCTCTCTATAATGAAGGCTGACCGGGTCACGGTCCGCGGCGATTGATAGGTTTTCTTATTGGCTTGCAATTCCAGGTGGAGCGCTATGATCCGATTTTCCAAAATGGGTGCGAGGGAAGCCTTGCTATTCTGGGGCCTTCTTATCTTCTTTCTCTTTGGCGTCCCGGCAGGTCGCACAGTTCAGGGTGGCGGGTCCAATGATGCGGGATTCGTGGCGGCGCTGCACTCCATCACCCGGGATGAATTGCTCAATCATGAGGCAATTCTGGCCAGTGATGAGCTTGAGGGGCGGGAGGCCGGAACGCCGGGCAATGCGATGGCCGCCCAATACATCGTCTCGACGCTGGAGCATTGCGGCTTGCGACCTGCCGGTACCAACGGCTTCTATCAACCATTTGGCGAGGGGTTTCATAACGTCATCGGGGAGATTGTCGGGAGCGACCCTTCTCGACGAAACGAGTACATCATTCTGGGGGCGCACTATGACCACGTGGGATACGGAACCCGGCGAAATGTGCGGGATCAGCCAGGACAGGTTCATAACGGTGCTGATGATAATGCAAGTGGGACGTCCGCTCTCCTGGAAATTGCTCAGGCGTACACGCTGCTTCCCCAATCTCCGCGACGTACGCTCTTGTTTGTGTTTTTCGATGCAGAGGAGAAAGGCCTACTGGGGTCCAAACACTGGGTCGCCCATCCCACCCGGCCCATCGAGCAGCTCAAATTGATGATAAACATGGATATGATCGGGCGTCTGCGGATGGATCGTGTGGAAATGTACGGGTGGCGGAGCGCGCCGGGCTTGCGTCTGGTCGTGAGTCGTGCCAACCGGTCGTATGGCTTCGATGTTGAATTCTCCTGGATGAATCGCTCGGATTCCGATCATGCGCCCTTTTTCTGGCGTTCGATTCCCGTCCTGCTTTTGCATACCGGGCTTCACGAGGATTATCACAAGGCGACCGATGATGTGGACAAGCTCAATTTAGAGGGCATGGAGCAAATTACTCGGTGGGTATTCCAGATGAGCTATGAACTGGCGAATGCGGACGATCTACCGGCTTTTCGCTCCGGGGTTACGGAAGAGTCCGAAACGAGACGCCGCGAAATTTTGGAAGCTCCGCCCAACTGGCGGAATCGGGTAGGCGTTTCTGTGGAACGCTATCCCCTGCCGGGAAACGACACCAGACCAGCGGTGCTGCGGGTGTCGAAGGTTCTCTTCAACAGCCCGGCGGCCAAGGCCGGAATTGAACCGGGAGATTGGATTCTGGCGGTTAATGATCGACCGATCACAGAGGTGGAGGATTTTCTCTCTGCCACCCTGTTGACTTCCGACCAGGAGATTCGCTTGACGCTGCGATCGAATAATGGGGAGGCCCCGCCCGTTGAGAAAACAGTGGTCCTCGATGGACCACCAATTAAACTGGGGGTCCAGTGGATGAAAGACGAGGCGGTGCCTAACGCGGTGATGATCACTCATGTCCTCAAAGGTGCCCCTGCCGATGGGGCGGGCTTGGAGCCGGGCGATTATATTTACAGTGTCAACGGACAGCCTGTTGACCCGGATCGATTTGAAGAAATGATTCAGCAAACCGCCCTTCCGGTCACGCTGGAAGTCGATCATCGGGGAAGAATTCGGGTCATTGAAGTGCCGCCCGCGGGCACGAAGACGACTTCTTTGATGCCGGGTTTGGATGGCACGCTGGGGCTTCGGAGGGCAGAATCAGCAGGAAGTCATTCGTTTTCGAATTGGCGCGTGGGCCGATTTGCGACTCCTCATCCCGCCGGGAAGAATGGTTTCGTTCTTGATGCCGCGTATTGTGCCAGTTGAGTTTGCGTCACCGCTGGTTTCACGGGCTGGGTGACGGCGAGGCTTGGTGATGGTGACGTCACTGGTTTAATCACTACAAGCGATTCATTCTGACTCCACGGCACCAAGTCGAGAACGGCCATCAGATATCCCATCAGTGCGGAGTCCGCAAAACCCGGCAGTTTGCGTTTTCCCTTGCGTGTACGTTACGACTTGTACAGCTCTCACCGCTACCCTGTCCATGCCAGATTGCATTCTTACAGAGTTGTTTAAGGTCAGCAAAGCCACGCGCCGAGAGCTGAAGTACCGCGGAGTGTTTACATCACCGGAAAAATGATGGGGTAGCATCATTCTTGCCGAGATCGGACACTGGGTAATAAGGATGCCAGCGTCCGTGGGCGGGTAGAGGGTGTCAAAGTGCGGCGAGCATCATCGTTGGGGCGATCGATGATTCTGTAAACGTTTGGATGAAGTCCCATGGTGCGGCACCCGCTCTCCTCCAACTTGCCTGATCCAGACCAGTGGCCGGAAGGGGTGCCTTCACAGAACTCTCCGCAGGCAACCTCGCAGGGAGAGTTGTGGTTTCCCACCTTCGCGGACTTGTTCCCGAAAAGAAATCCATCCTGGGGCGTGGTAGCCACTGCGGCCGGAATCACGGGGCTTGTTGTAGCCGCCTACCGGGGATTGGGAAGTCCCCAGCCGCTTTGGATTTCGCAGCCCTTACCCGCGTTTGGACTGGAAGGGCCGGGGAATCTCGCCAGTTGTGTTTCCACGCTTGTTCTCACCTGGACCGCGCTAGCCAGTTTGTTCATCTGGTGGATCCTTCACGCTTGTGAATCCCACCGCGGCAATAGTTGGCTGCTGGCCGCCGTGTGGTGGTTCTATCTCGGACTGGACGAATCGGCAGGCCTTCATCTGAGTATTGGACCTATTCTCCATGAAGTGTTCAACGTGAATAACCCGACCAGTCCCTGGTGGTGGGTTGTTCCTTACTTTTTCGTCTTCTGTGCCCTGCTGACCCGTTTGACGATGGATTTGCGATACTCCGGGTGGGCCAGTTTCTGGATGACGCTTGCGGTGGCCCTGTACGGATGCTCGGCGCTCATCCAGACCGGTCTCATTTCCGATCAGGCCCTCCCCTTCGAGAAAGTGATGGCTGAAGAACTTGGGGAATTGCTGGGGCACTGGTGTCTCCTGCTGGCCGTGCTGAGCTTCGGCCGGGACGCTTTGTGCCGCATTTTTGCTGAATACAGTGACGTCGGTCAGATCAGTGAGTCCAATGGCGAAGCTCTCCGTGAGGAAACGCCGAATGTCGCCGTGACTGTTGCCCCCGGGCATCGGAGCCAGCCGGAGGACGACCGCGGTGCCCCGTCGGACTATCTCATCATCCACCCGCCGCATGGTCAGGGGCCACCTGTGGCAGTGCCCCGAGAGGTGAAACGAGTGACACGGAGGAGAACTCGGGCAACGAGCTCCAGTACCCGCCGTCGATCAGACCTTGATCTTCCACGGTCGGTGGCCGGACCGCTTTCCCTATCCTCACAGGACGGCCGTTCCTCGCCCGCCCAAGTTTCCCCTTCGATGCCCGCCCAGCACCATTTTGGGGATCGTTCAGACGTCCGTCCGGCGGACACAGGTCCTTCTTCTGGTACACCGCCAAGTTCAACCAATGGCCCTGTGAACGCCTTCCTCGCTGGGATGGCTTATGCGGAGGCGCGACAAGCAGCACTGAGGGCCCCCGCAACAATCGGGCCAGCTCAGCCGGACACGACGGCTACGGTGGAACAAAAACGTCCCGGCCAGATGGATGTCCAGGCAACTTCGCGTGAACTATCTTCAGCGTCTGGATCATCTGCGGGCGGTGTTCAGTCCGTTTCGCTGCCGAGGAGGGAGCCAGTGGTTCAACAAACATACGCGCAGCCGGTTGGTGCAACGTGGTCAGCCAGTAGTGGGTTAGGCACAGGGACGTCCTCAACGAGTAAGGAGGTGATGAGGCAATCGGGCTCGCGAGAACCTCCCGGCACGCCAAATTCGATGCCCCAACTGCCAGCCCGACGGTTGACGAAGGAAGAGAAGAAGCGACTTAAGCAACTTTACAAGCAAAAGATGGCTCAACTTGAAGGGAATTAGATTTCCCGGATTGTGCAACTGTATTGCTTCTCTTCTTTTGCGTGTTTTGCCCGGATAGTTTTTGGCTTGTGGATTTTCCAAAAAAGGGCTAGAATTGCCTCCGATGTTGACTTCTTGAAAACCGGTGTTCTGCCATCGCTGAGCGCGATTTTCCCCGATGCCACGGAGGGTGGAGTGTTGAGGAGTTCTTACACCTATTTTGGATTGGCTCTTCTTGTGGCGGCCAGTGTTTTCTTCGTGAATCTGGGGCAAGCCCGATTGTGGGATCGGGACGAGCCTCGTAATGCCGGCTGTGCGCGGGAAATGCTGGAAAGGCACGATTGGGTGGTCCCGGTTTTCAACGGAGAATTACGGGACCACAAGCCAGTACTCCTTTACTGGTTCATGATGCTGGCGTACAGCGTTTTCGGCGTCAACGAGTTCGCCGCCCGGTTTTTTTCCGCATTTTTTGGATTGGGGACCATCGCGATCACTTACGATCTCGGACGGCGTGCGTTTCGACCGGAGGTTGGGTTTTGGGCCGCCTTCATGCTGGCTACGTGCATGATGTTTCCGGTAGCGGCCCGCGCCGCCACTCCCGACTCGGTGCTCATTTTCTTTTCCACGGCAGCTCTGTGGCTCTACATTCGGGCATCCGTGTTACCACCGGCGACCACGGACGCTGGCCGACCGGCGACCGCGCTGGTGATGGCCAGCTATGCGGCAATGGGGTTGGCGGTGCTTGCCAAGGGGCCTATTGGGTTTCTGCTTCCGGCGGGAATCATCGGCCTGTATCACATGGTTGAAGATCCCCTGCGACCCGGAGATGGGCTTCCTCGTATTGCGCGGTGGCTGGCTGGGATTCGGGAGTTCTTGCATCCCGCGCGAATTCTCGCTGCAGTACGGAGAATGGGCCTTTTTCCAGGGCTTGTCGTGACCCTCGCGGTGGCCATGCCGTGGTACGTGTGGGTTGGAATACGAACTAATGGAGAATGGTTGAGGGGATTTTTCCTGACGCATAACGTCGGCCGGTTCCTCCATCCCATGGAGGACCATTCCGGGCCGATTTTCTATTATCTTCTTGTGCTATTTGCCTGCTTTTTCCCGTGGGCACTCTTTTTGATTTCAGCTTTGACGCAGGCGATCAAGATCGTCCGAAGGGCAGAACAGGGGGCAAGGGTTTTGACGTTCCTTTTGATTTGGGGAGGGGTGTATATCGGCTTTTTCTCTTTGGCAGGGACCAAACTTCCCAATTACATCACGCCTGCTCTCCCGGCTTTCGCGCTGGTTACTGCCTGGTGGCTGGATTCGTGGTCGAGACAGCCACAGAGCAACCACTGGTCGCCTTATGTTGTGGCGTGGATCCTTATTGCCTGCGGGCTCGTTGTTTCGGGGGCAATCCCCGTGGCGGCGCACATTTTCCTCCCCGGTGAAGAGATTTTGGGGATCCTGGGGCTGATATGGGTGGCAGGAGGGGTTGCCTGCTTGCTGGCGCTGCGTCGTCGTCACAGGATGGGCTTCGCGGTGGCACTCGCCACGGCCGCATGGGTGTTTGTCGTGGGAGTTTTCGGGGTTGCGGCCGTACGCGTCTCCCGCCATCAGCAGTTTGATTACCTCGCGCGGATTCTTCGGGAACTTCAAACATCTTCCCAAGATCCCCTTACGGTGGCCGCTTACGATTCGCTTGAGCCGAGCTGGGTGTTTTACCTGGGACGTCCTATCCAGTTCCTACCCGCTTCACAGGGACCGGAGGTGATCAACGAGATGGCCAGACGCGGAGATTTCTGTCTGCTTTTGACCCGCAAACGTTATGAACAGCTTCGTGAAAAATTAGGCTCGGATCTCACCCCAATTGCCGGGATTCCCTATTTTCTCAAAAAGCGAGAGGAGGTTCTCCTGTTGGGGACGCGCAAGCTCCTGGCCAAACTGAACCGGCCCGGCTCAGGGGCGGCATCCGACTTTACGGTGGAGGCAGCCCGTTCTGGGGCAACGGAGTACCGTCGCTGATCGAATGCTTCCTTCTGGGGACCGTCGCCCGCTAAGAATATACGCCGGCGCCTGGCGACTCGATCAAGAGTGCTGTTCTTTGATCAAAGCTTGTCGATTGGGTAAACTAGAAAAGTAGCCAGCTATTCTCATGGTTACGAGATGTGATTGTCCACCCTCATCATGATTTCCGACTGCCAGGTGAATTGACTAGACCAAGGTGAGGAAGGGCCAGCCGTTTTGGTGGGATTTCCTATTCCCGTTAACCAGGCGAAACGCGTTTGCGAGAGACATCTGCCGGCGGAATGGACTTTCCGCAGGCTCGGGCTGCGGCTTGCTCTGTTGCTGGTGACGACAGGCATATTCGCGTCGGAAGCGGGGCTAGATGCGGCCGTCGCGCAACAGACGCCGAGCGGTGTCCCGGCGGGTTGGATGACTGAACCCCCCATGGAGATCCCCCAGCCTTCCCCGGTGTCGCCGCCAGGCACCAGCCAGCCGAGCCAGGGCGGCGGTCCTCCTTCCACGAGTGCACCCCAGGCCGCTCCGGCAACAGAGACCAACCAGCCCGGCCCCCCGGCAGGAACAACGCCGTCAACGCCACAGCCAGGCCCACCCACGGTGGAGGAAGTGAAGCCGGAGCAGATTTACCTTCGCGACTCGGACGGCAGCCTGAAGCTCATGCTGGGGTGGACAATGGCCCAATTCGAGGAACTTGTTCGCCTCCGCGATGCTCTTGAACAGCGTTCTCGTCCGCCCGCTTACGCTTTGGAAGAGGTGAACATAACAGGCAAAGCCTTCGATCGATATGCGGAACTTCTCATCGAATGTAAGGTCCGTGTCCTTACGGACACCCCTGTGCGGATTCCGCTGGGACTGGGGCAGATTATCCTTCGAGAGATCCCGCGTCGGCCGGATGGGGGTCAGTTGCTCATTTTTCGTAGCCAAAACGACGGCGGATATGTGGTGTTTCTGGAAGGGAAGAAGGATTCCCTTGAGGACATCACACTCCAGGCGTGGGTCCCGGTGATTGAAAATGGAAACGATCGGCGTCTCGTGCTCAGTGTCCCGGAGACTCCCGTCTCCCAGTTGGAGATTGAGCTTCCCGCCGAAAACCCAACTGTCACGTTGGGCCCCGGCGCGACACTGGTCGGAACAGAGACCACGGCTACCAAGACTACCCGGGTGAAAGTGTCTGGTTTGGGGCCGGGTTTCGAGATGGCTTGGCACGGGGAGGCGACGCCGGAGAAGGAAAAACCGCCCATTCTGGAGACGGTGGGACTAGTCATCATTCGCACCAGTGGCACGAATGTGGATTTTGATGCCCGGCTCACCATCCGGACATACACCACGCCGTTTGACCGAGTGCGCATCCGTTTGCCGGAAGGAGCGAGTCTGCTGCCCACAAGCGCGTCCGGTTATACGGTCACGGAAGTTGCTGGGAATTCAGATGAGGGCGGCTCCGGCCGGGTGGTGGAAGTGAGTTTTCCAAAAAAAATGGTCGGGCCTGTAGAAATCCGTTTGAACGCCCGGCGGCCTGTGAATTCCCAGAATTGGATGAATCTGGCAGGATTTTCCGTGGAGGATGCTGTTCGCCAGTGGGGCTACGTCGCAGTGGCGGTCACCGCCGACCAAACACTTGTGTGGGGCAACTTGGCCAGTGTCCGGCAAATTGACCGAGTGCCCAACACGCAGGAATCCATCGAACCTGCTGCAAGTTTCGAGTATTATTCGCAGCCTTACACGCTTTTCGTCAAGGTGGTTCCCCGCGTGAGCATCTTGTCGGTTTCCCCTCAGTACAGGGTTGACTTCTCGACTACGGAACTGTTGCTCCAAGGTAGTCTCAGTTGCGAAGTTCGCGGGGGAGATGTGTCCACCATTGAGTTGGAGAAGTCAGGATGGCAGATTTCTGAAGTGACGCTTAGGGGAGAAGACGTTCCGCTTGTTCTTGCCGAATCTGAAGGATCAGTCATCACCATTGCCCTTCCCCAGCGGATGTCGGGTAAATTCGAAATCAATTTTAAAGCACGTCAGGATCCGCCGGCACGCGGCGAGGTTTTTCGGCTGACTTTTCCCCGGGTGAAGGCCTCGCGGATTCAGCCGTCAGAGTTGATTCTGGTGGCCGCACCGAATATTGATTTCCGGCCTCGTCTGCAGGAAAGCGAAGGTGTGATGACGGCCGCGGTCTCTGGGAGTAATCCCGCTGTCCCCAACGTGTTTGCGTGGCGGCTGGCAAGCCCGGGGGCCATCTTGGCCGCTGAGTGGGACATTCGGCCGCGAGAAATGACCGTGGAAATAGAGACGCGGGCCCAGGTCCAGGGGAATCAGGCGGAGATAGAACAGCGGCTGCGGTTTCAGGTGGCTTATCAACCGTGGGCTGAGCCCTGGCGGTTGGTCGGACCACGGGAGTTGGACGGGAAAGTGGTGGCTCTTCTCGACGGCCGGCCAGTCGAAATGAAAAAGGCTGTGGGGGGCCCACCAGCAAATTCCCCGCCCGCGGTGCTGCCAGAGAATTCCGCGTCGGAGTACCTGGTGACTCCCCTCACTCCGGTGCTCGGCGTGGCGGAGCTCGTTCTTCGCTACTCGTATCCTTTCCCGGTTGGTGAGGCCGAGTCCTTCAGATGGCGACTACCGTTGATTCAGCCACGCGATGGTCAGCTTTTGGGGCATCGGTTGATGGTGACTCTGCCAGTCGGGTGGGCAGTGGATCGTATCAATCCGCCATGGGAAGCCCGGACCAGCACCGTGCCGGCGGGAATGAAGTCGGTGCCGCTGGAATTTGCAACGAGTGCTCCTGTGGGCGAGGCTACTATTTGGTTGAAAATCCTGGAGATTGCTGGCACGCGCGCGGCTGTTGTGGAGAAACTTCTCATCCAAACACGGATGGACCGCAACATGCGGCAGGATCGCTGCGTGATGGAATTCCGTACCGCTCGACCCAATCTCCTGGTGCGCCTGCCGCGTGCTGTTCGTGGAGATGTGGCGCAAATCTGGCTGGACGGACGAGCAATTCAAGCACGGGTCTCGGGGCGTTCCGAGGTGATGATACCCCTTACCGGCACGGAGGGAGAAATAGCCTCCGCTCAGGATACCTTGCATCACCTCGAAATATGGTACGAGCTCCCCAGGTTCCGCAGCGATTGGGGCCGTACACGCCTGGAATTGCCGCAAATTGAGGACCCCGTATTTCTGCGGTGGATGTATTGGGAAATCGTCCTTTTGCCGGATGAACATATCGTCTGGACGTCGTCGCCCCTGACCATGGAGTATCGCTGGAGCTGGTTGGGGTATTTCTGGGGGCGTGTCCCTTCACTTTCAGAAGAAGAACTGGAAAAATGGGCGGGAGTCAACGAGGGTTGGCTCCATGTGTCCGTTCCGGCCAATCGCTACCTATTTAGCAGTCTACGCACGGTGAGTGTCGCCGACGTGTGGACGTTTCGGCGGCCATGGATTGTCGCCGTTTGCTCGGGCGCTGTGGTCTTACTGGGATGGGGATGGATTTATCTCGGCCGATCCTGGAAGCGACTTGTCGCCCTGGGGGTGATTGGATTTCTGGTCGTGCTCGGGTTGCTGCGTCCGGATGCGGCCCTTCTCGTGGCTGAAGCGTCAGCTTTGGGGATTGGACTGGCCATCCTGTCCTGGTTCCTTTATCGCGCTGTAACTCCTCCTCAACCATCGCGGGTGGCGATAAGCAGTTGGGGTGAGCGAACCTCGATGGACACCGTCGTCTGCCAGCGAAGTCTCGACGATGCCGCGTGCACCGTACCTTCCGGGGAAAGTACCACCCACAGTCACGTGTAGCCGGGAGGGACGAAAAGCCATGCGCAGCGCACGCTCAATGACGGCCTCTCCAGCACAATGCCACCATCTGGGGAAATGGATCCGAGCCATCCTTGCGGTGTGGCTCGGAGTGGCTGCACTCACAACGTTGGCTGAGGATGCCGTCGTTTCCAGGACGCCGAGCACCGAAACGGTTTCCGGATTCACTGCCCCTTTGCGCTTCCGGCGCGTTTTCGTTCCTCAAGATCGACTCAATGAGGTTCGAGATCCTGTTCCGTATTTCCCGCTTAATGCCGCTGAGTTCGAACAAATGATTTCCCGGGTCAACAACCAGGCTGTGGTCCGCGGCCAAACCGGGGAAATCGTTTCCGCCGTCTATCGCGCGATCTTCCGACAGGAGAGTTTAGTCGGGCTGGAGGGCGAATGGTTGGTGGAGCTGCCCCGCACTGTTGAGCAAGCTTTTATTCCTTTGGGGCAGCCGAATATTGCGATCGGCGATGCCACTTGGTCCGATACCGGGGGTGTGAGCGTTCCCATCCTTACTGATTCCCAAGGGCGGCTTGGAATTCTTGTCAATCGATCGGGCAAAATTCATTTTCGGTGGTCGGCACGCCGACTGCCGTCCACGAACGACGCAGCGTCAATGAGGTTTTCTCTCACTTTTCCTGTTGCCCTCACGAGCGAGCTTCACCTTATCATGACCGAGCAATGGCAGGTCTCGGTGGATGATGCTCTTCTTTTGCCAATGGGAACAGCCCCTGGAGAGTTGCCGGGTTATCGTATTGTGTTCAGCGGGAGCCAGCCGATTTCACTCCTTCTTGTCCGTCCGGAAAGTGAAGAAAAAAACAAGCCTCGGTTGGTTTATCGCGAAAAAGTGGCGTACGAACTCACGCTCCACGGGTTGGAGGCGACCTGGGTGTGGGATGTGGACGTGCTCAACGACGGGCTCGACGTCCTCCCTCTTGAGTTGCCAAGCAGTCTTCAGATCGCGGAGGTGAAGCTCGGTGACGCACCCATTTCCTGGACTGTGGGACTGACGGACGATGGTCGGCCGCATGGAGTTCGCCTGCGATTCCCCGAACCGCTTCGTGGCCGCGGACGCACCCTCACACTCCGCGGTATCCAGAACCTGCCACTCGATCGAATCGTGACGCTTCCCTCCCTCTTGCCGGAGAACGCCTTTTGGTTGTCGCGCCATGCCACCGTAGTTGTTCGCCACCCGCTTCGGCTTTATGACCTGCAACTGGCTGGGGCGCGTCTGAAAGAGGTGATCACTCTACCCGCTGCTCCGGGCGATACCGGACTTGACATTGTTGGAGAAGCACCAACCTCGGAAATTCGCGTGCACTGCGGAATCGGGCCGGAAGATCTGGAGGCCACCACCCTTCTGAACTGGAGCTGGGACCGGGATGCTCTGCGGGCGCAGATGACAACGGCCGTTCGCAGCAGGGCCGGCGAAGTTTTTCAAATTCCCTTCCGCATCAGGGGTGGTTGGGCTGTCGAGGAGGTGACGGCCACGCCGCCCGACATTGTGGACGACTGGCAATGGCAACCTCCGGCGGAACGTTCCGGCGACGGAACTCTGCTGATCCGCCTGCGCAAACCCATTTCTTCCGATACATCCGCTGTTTTCAACGTTGTTCTTTCCACAAAATTGCCGGAAGATTGCGAACGGCTCGAACTGCGAGAGATCGTGCCGTTCGCTTCCCAGACAGAGTTCACCAAGCATCAAGTTTATGGGGCGATCCGTCTGGCAACCTCGTTGCGCGAGAATTTTCAGATTGATTCTCAACCGCAGTTGCCCGTCGCATCTCAGGCTACGTTGGATTCTCTCAGACCCTGGGCAGTTCTGCCTGCAAGTGCGACGGTCTTTGAAATTGGCTCACCCATTCCCCGGTGCGAATTTCACCGCGTTGCCCGACCACGGCGGTTTCTGGCTCAGGTTTCGGGTGTTCTTGCCTTCCGGGGTAAGGTGCTGACGAGCAGTTACGAGGTCTCGGTGCAACCGGACCAAAGCGATCTCGATCGTATCCGTGTTTTATGGACCGCCCAGTCCGGTCCAGCGCCATGGCACTGGAAGTGGCGGGATAAAGACGGCCGGGAGGTAACGCTCCGTGTTGCACCAGTCAAAGACGCTCAACTGGGAAATGATGCGGAGGTCTGGGAGGTGGTGCTTCCCCGGGTGGTCCGGGAGCCGGTCACCCTCATCGCCGAGCGGGAGAGTCCTCTGGACTCCGGCCCCGTGCCGTTACCGATTCTGCTCGAAGCTGTTCGGTTCGAAGGGGTCCTACAATTGGTGGGCACGGCGGGCGAGTCAGGGCTTGCTGGCCTCCGTTGGACAACGCGAGGGTTGCGGATGGTGGCCGACGACCGCGGCAAGCCCCCTGGTTTGCCTGTTTTTGCCACCTACCGTTATGAAGGTGGCACTTCCCTGGGAATCAACGAACTGCCTGAGCTGCGATTGTTCCTGGAAGGCGGAAAGGTGCCTCTCCCGCTTTGGGCACTCAGCGCGAACATTACTTATCGGTTGGATTGTCACGGCACGATCGAGCGATGGCACATTTTCAAAATCTCGTGTCCACAGGGAGGTCGCGCCATTTTCACGCGGTCCTTGAACGAAGGAGACCCGGTGGAAATGGCGGTGACACTTGACGGTCAGCCGGTGACGTGGGAGACACGGCAAAACGGATCCGGTCCGGCATTTCAGGTGGTTATCCCACCGCAAGCGCGGGAAGGGCGACTTATCGTCTGGGAGCGGTTTGCTGATCAAAAAGGCTTCATTGCCGATCTGGCCCATTTGAGCCGTCTGTTTCCTGATTTTCCGGTTTATCACTGGCGGGCCACAGTATGGACACCGCCGGCATATCAGCCGCTGTGTGAGCGCGAATTTCTCAGTTGGGGTTTTTACCCGAATGCTTGGGCCAGCAGGCTTTTTGGTCCCCTGTGGCGTCCTCCTGATCAACCCCTGTTTATTCCCGATCGCTTGAACCGTGCCCTGTTCGATCCCACATTGCCGCCGCCGGATTTGTCTCTTCGCCGGGCACAGCAGTTTCTGGAATTCCTGGGGGAAAACGCCGCTGCGCTCCTGTTCGCGTCCGATCAGGGGAGTTCCCAGACCACCGGGTCGGCGGCCCAGGCGTTTCCTCCTACCGGAGCCGCCGCAAAGCCGGAGGGGCGGGGTACGCTCGCCTCGCCGTCTTCCGGCAATAAGCGCCGTCCCATTTTGTGGCGGGACCTGCTCTCTGATTCGGTTGTGGACAAAGTGTACGACGCTCCGCCGCGGCTCCGGACGGTCATTTTCCTTGTTGATCGGAGGGCTTTTGAGGAACTTGGGCTGTCCCCGGCAATGCAGTGGAGTCCGGAAGATCTGCCGGAGGGAGTCCTGCAAAACGATTCTCCGGCGGCACTGGCCGAAACGCTCCTGGAATCAGCAGGCCTGGTCCTCGCAATCACGCCCCGCGCGGTTGTGCTGACTTCCCTCACGGAGTTAGCCCGTCATCGTCAGGAGATCACCTGGGAGAGACCGCCAATCTACAAACTGGCAGCGGAAAGCGATTGGGTGCGAGAGATTGAGACCTCGCGGCTGGTCGAGGGCGGTGAAGGATTCTGCCGCGTGCGTGTCTGGAACGATTTACCCGATGAAGGTCCACTTGCCCCGCGGGGTTCTTGCATGGAAACGGGGCTGGCATTCGCCCGTCAGGGTTGGAACGCCACCGCGTTGCCCGAAGAGAATTTGGCAGAGAAGCAACCTTTGACGGTGCTTGTGATTCCGGTGGACCTCATTACGGGATCGCGGTGGTTGGGCACATGTCTTGTGTTCCTTCTGGTGGTGGCACTCCGCGTGCCCCGACGTGTGCTGCTAGGACTGGCCGTGGCTGCCGCGGTCGGAGTGGCGTTTGTGCCGGAGGTATTCGCGCCTGTGCTGTCCGGGGCATTTCTGGGCACAGTCCTGGCCTTCGTCGTTTCCCTCACGCAGGCAGGCTGGGAAAGCGTGAAGAAGCCGGGCGAAACGGTTCCCCTGTCCCAGTTCCGGGTTTCGCCCACAGGGGAACCGCACCGTGAGCCCACGGTTACGTCGAATCGATTGGCGAAGACGCGGGGCGCAGCCGGAGCCGTCGTGCTCCTGATCGTATCACTCGCGACTCTCTCATTTGACGGGAAAATTCATCCCTCGTTTGCCCAGCAACCGCCCGGAGTGGTACCCGAGAAATCAGCCAGTACCGGGCGCGCTGTTCCCGCATCGCCGCCCGTTTATCGCGTGTTTATTCCGGTGGATGAGCGCGGACAACCCGTGGGGCAGGAAGTGTATGTGCCGGAGGAGTTTTACAAACAGCTTCAGCGGCGGGCCAGTCCCCTCAACGAGACACCGCCCGGCTGGCAATTTGCTGGGGCGGTTTACCGGGGTACGTTTTCTCCCGCAAATACTGCTGATCGTTGGGAAATCACTGATTTTAGTGTGACGTTGGAGTGCCTCCTGAGCGACGCACCGGCCACCCTGGACTTCCCTCTGGGAAGTGATGTCCTGGTACCCAGCCTGGACGAGCTGCTTATCGATGGTCGGCCCGCATCAGCCACGTGGAATTCAGGCCGTCTCCGCGTGACAATCAGCGATCCGGGGCGACATCGACTGCGTATCCCCTTTAAGGTTCAGCCTTCTCTTCAAGGCTCCGTGACGGAAGTGAGTGGGGCAATCCCGCCGGTCGTCAATGCCCGGCTGGAACTTGCAGGTTCTCCCGAGTTTCTCCGCGTGGAGTTTCCCTCGGCACTGGGACGCGTGGAACGCGATCCGGAAAGCGGTGCGTGGGCGGCCGAACTCGGGCCCACAGGCCAGCTTGTCGTGCGCTGGGCGACCGGACAACCACTCTTCGGTGATACCTCGCCGGAAAGCGATGTGCTCTACGTTCTGGATCTTCGGCCGGAAGGATTCCACTGGACAGTCCGCTGGAAACTTCGTTCGTTCACTTCGGCCCGCAACCAACTTCAACTGGTGTGTGATCCCGATCTCACTTTGGTGTCGCTGACCGCAGCGTCGCCCGTGCAGGTGCAGCCGCTCCTCTCCGAGGTAGATCAACAGGTGTTCAACCTTACCTTTTCGGGGCTGGTGCCCTCCGATCAGATCGTGACGGCTGAGTTTTCCCAAGCGATGGAGGAATCGCCAGGGGGAATTCGTCTCCCCACAGTGCGTCTGGCCGACGTCGCACTGGGCCGCCAGGACCTGGTGGTGAATGTGGGTCCGGGTCTGAAGGTGGTCGCATCGCACTCCCCGCGGTGGCAACTTGCAGATTTGGGTGAGATCCAGGGGCGCTGGCAACTTCAGATGGCCGGCACCGCCCTCGCTTATACATGTTCCGCGCCGTCTGAGTTCTGGGGGGCCTGGATCCTTGCAGACCCCCCGCGTGTGCAAACGGACGACGCCCTTCAGATCACGGTGGGCGAAGCATCAGCCCATCTGACGTGGCAGGTGTTCTTCCCGAAAGATCAACCGCTCCCCGGCGTATTCCATGTGCGCCTGCCACCTGATTTCCATGTGAACAGAATCGCGCTTTACAAAGGGGCCGTGGAAACGCCCGTTTTGTCTTCGCTGGCCGGGGAGGGTCAACTGCTCCTTTTGACAGGCGAGGTTCCGACTGGTGAGGCCCGTTTGGTGGTCGAAGGAACCATCTCCATTCTTCCGGACGTGGAATGGTCCTGCCCACGGTTTACTCTTCAGGAGGCCGATTCCCGAAGTCTCACCGTCGTGCTTTTTCAATCCTCGGGGGTGAAGGCGGAAGTTGTCCGCACCGAGCAATTCGAACCGCTCTCTGTGGCCTCCGGTTTGATTTTGCCACCCGGTGATGATTCGCAGGTCGGAGCGTACGTATCCCAAAGCCCCTCGACCGCCGACCTTCACCTGCGGGTTCGCGTGCAAGAACATTCCTGGCCCGCTGAGGCGACGGTGCGAGTTTGGCAGCAAAACGACCGATGGCTGGGCGAAGTGCTCTGGGATCTCGACTTCGGTGACGCCACAGTCCAGGAAATTCCCATCCAGTTCAGCCCGGCGGCGTTCGGGACGCTCGCCATTCTTCCCACCGCCACCTTCCGTGAGACCCCGCCGGATGCCGCGGAAGCAACGTCAAGTGCCACCCGTTCCCCATCCATTTCAGGAATCCTCACTTTCGCAGAACCGCAAACGGGAAGGGTTCGCCTCCGGATGAGGGGAGAAATCAAGCCGGCCAACCGCTGGCTGGCTGTGCCACAAGTAACAAGCCCTCAAGTGCGGTTGCAAAGCGTCAGGGTTTTGCTTCCCAAGCGAATTGCGTGGGACAGCCGTCTGGCGGCCATTTGGGGTCTCCGCCCAATCACGCCGTCCGAAATCCGGTCGGAGCAACAGCCGGACGGGGACTGGGTGGCCTACCAGACAGACAAGGCGGGGTTCTGGCCCCCCATTACGGTCTCTTCAGAACAGCCCGGCAAGGTGAATACCTTGGAAATGATTCTCGCGGTCAACTCCCAGCGGGAACTATTGGGCTGGCTGGAAGCGGAACTGGAAAATGTTCCGGAAGGTGAAATCACGACCGTGCCCCTTCCAGGTTGCGAACTTGTCGCGGCCTGGCTCGATGGCATTCCTGTTCCCGCCTTTGTGGATGATAAAGGCCGGTGGCACATCCCGATCGACGCATCGTCAAGCCCCCGCGATCTGGAATGCCTCTTTTATCGGCGATGGGAAACCGTTTCCGCCCCCGAGACACTCCCCGTTGTCCATTTTGAAAAACTCGCCGGTGCGGAGCGAACCTTCCTCTGGGTGGAAAGCCCCTCCATATATCAGGTGGACGTGGCTGGACTTGCTGAATCCATTCTCCGGGAGTACGAACTGACTCGGGCACGGTGGCTGGCCGACAAGCTCATTGAGTCGTCGCAGGGATCCGCGTCGCAAGCCGTCGAACGGTCGCTCCGCGTGGCACGGCGTTTCCTGTGGTTGCGGGATCGAGCAAGGCGGGCCATCGCGCTGAGTGCGACAACCTCCGGCGTGAATTCCGCGGAAATCCGCCTGCACAACATGGAGCTTCAAACGACCGACGTGTTGCAATCCCTGGTCGGCGTGGAAGCCCTGTCGTTGTCGCCGGGCGAGTGGGCAGCAGAGCAAATCCTGGCCTCGCCCCCCAGCCCCCACAGCAGGCGGCGGGGATTCGTCGGAGAATCAGTCCCGAAAGAGATCATCCTCCAGCCTATTCCCTCCTCGGTAAATTGGACCAGTATCGGGACGGCCGTGGGGATATCCCTTCTGTCTGCGGCATTGCTCGTGGTGACGCTGCGTTGGTGGAATCTCATCACCGTTTGGGTGATGCGCTTCGCACACGCAGTCCTAGCTCTGGTGGGAGTGGCCTGGTGGTTGTTGCTGCGGCCGAGTTTCTTCGGGTGGCTTCTCATTCTGGCGGCTATATTGCTACTCATCCGATCGCGCTGGCAGTGGGTGCCTCAGGAAGAGGCAGAAGTGCCTCTCATTGTGCACCAGCCGATGGCAACGAACGACCGATCAGGATGAAAACGTCCCAGATCGGGTCGTAACATCTTGTTGCTTCAAAAGATGCGTCATTTCTCCAGTTTTTATTCCGCAGTGGAACGCCGTTTGCACTTTCCAGCCCGGACAGGTCCGGGATCGGGATCAATCGAGACACGATGGGGTGCCGGATGAGCGGGTAGTCAGCCCCGTTCGGCGAGAAGTGGAACCGTTGGCCGCGCGAAGTGCATGATCACCTCAACGCCGTGATGAGTCGCAGGGTCGTCATTTTCCAGAATGCACCGGGAGAGCCGCCCGGGCAGATTGCTGATTTTCTCATGTGGGCTGGTGTGGAGTGCGAAATCCTCCCCCTTTATTCCCACGTTCCAAACGATCTGGACTGGGAAAATCTGGCGGGTCTGGTCGCACTGGGTGGCCCAATGAACGTCGATGAGGTGGACAAATTCCCCTATCTTGCCCGCGAAAAGGAATGGCTCATCCAGGCTGTGCGACGCGAAATCCCGGTTTTGGGCATCTGTTTGGGCGCCCAACTGCTTGCCCGCTGTTTGAATGCCCGGGTCTATCCCAATCCGGTCAAAGAAATCGGCTGGTACGAGGTGAGTTTCACTCCGGCGACGGCGAGTGATGCACTTTTCCGTGGAGTGCCCTGGCGGGGGACCGTTTTCCAGTGGCACGGCGACACCTTCACGCTTCCCGAAGGAGCCTTTTTGCTGGCCACCGCAAGCGACTGTGTCAACCAGGCTTTCCGCTATGGGACGTGTGCGTGGGGCCTTCAGTTTCATTTGGAGGTGACACCCTCCCTGGTGGAAGCATGGATGGAGTCAGCAGAAGCGAGCGGTGAGCTGGAACAGCTCGGTGTATCAAAAAGGCAAATTCTTGAGCAAAGCCGCCACCAGTTCGAGCGGATGCAGCGTTTGGCGGAAGTCGTGTTTCCCCGTTTTGCCCGGCTGTGCGCCCTGGGCGTTGCCCGGTGAAAAGAGGGGGCCCTTTCGCATTTGGAGTGCGGCGACTTATGGAGTGCGGCGATTCATCGCCGCTTTCTGACGAAGGCTTCAGCCTTCACGACCTTGGCGTTTGCGGCGTCGGAGGGACCCGCTTGTCGGGTCCGATGAACACCGATTGATGACCCATCCCTCCTCATCGGGCACGACGAGCGTGCCCCTCCGACCTTTCGGAGGGACCTGCTTGTCAGGTCCGTTTTTTCGAAGGGACGTGCTTGTCACGTCCGCTTATCAACGTTCGCTTATCCGTTGCCTTTCGGCGGGGACTAAAGTCCCGCGCCGAAAGCGGGGCTAAAGCCCCGCACTCCATATGGAGTGCGGCGATTTATCGCCGCTTTCTCGCGAAGGCTTCAGCCTTCGCAATGCTGGGGTGTAGCTCTTCAATGCCCCACAGATTAAGCCGCGCTAGCAACGCCCGTTTGCACTTTCGGGTTTCCGGCGGGGACTAAAGTCCCGCGCGGAAAGCGGGGCTGAAGCCCCGCACTCCAAAAAACTACTTGACGACCCCCAAATTGCAACCTAGGGTCCAGTAGCTTCCCCATTTCGTTCGGTTTTCCGGCCGCATGGGAGTAGTCGGAGGACCGGGCGGTGTGGGGGGCACGGAGGCTTGGGTTGTCGATTGGCAGGGATGGGGTTTTGGCGATCCTTTCAGAAGATGGGGGTTTGGTATGACTCTCAAATTGTCGCACCTGAGTCTCAAAGCGAAGTTGTTGGGGGGATTTCTCACGGTGGCCGGCATCACCGCGGTGGTGGGCGGCCTGGCGTATTATGGGTTGTCCCAGTTGACCAAAGATGTAGACAACCTCGCCAACCAGGCGGTGCCCACCCTCAAATTGACCAACGAAATGAACTTCTGCTTTGAAAGCATCGTGCGGATGCAGCGGACGCTCCTCAATCTGGATTTGGACATCGAAAGCCGGCAGCGGCAGTACCAACAGTTTCAGCAGACCCGCCAGGCCTATAATGACGCGATGAAAGAGTACGAACCACTGCGTCAGTTGGACGAAGAAGCCAAGATCTGGCAGGAATTCAAGGCCGAATTGGACCAAACGATGCAGGAAAACGACAAATTCTTCGCCCTTGCCCGGCAATTTGACGAGATGCTGGCCAAATGCCAGCCGGATGAAAATGGCAAGCGGCAACTTTTGGCAGCGACGGCGTACCAATGCCAGTATTGGAAGACCCAACTGGGATTGGATTTCGCGACTGTTTGGACAACCCTCAAAAATGTCGTGATGCGTGCCGGAGACCCCGAGGGATACAAAGCCGCGATGGACCAATACACCACGGCCAAAAAGCAGTTTGAAACATCTGTAACCGAATTGGCCAAACGGATGCCGCGGGCAGGGTTGACCACAGAGGCTCTGGACGATTTCAGCAAGGCTGTCCGCGACCTGTGCGAGGCGTATGAAAAGGCCCTCGCCAAATACGATCACTCTGACCCGCAGCTCATCGCCAAAGTGGACGGGGACGTGAAGGGCCTGGGGCAGAATTGCTGGGCGATCTACAAAGAACTGGAGGATGTCGTGCACGGACACGTTAATAGAATCGAGTCGCTCGCTGCCGAAATGCGGCACCAAGCCATGGATGTTTGTCGCATCCATATGGACAACCAGCAGGAGCGGCTCGAGAAGATCGCGAAGCTCTGGCAGGACGAGTCTGATCGGATGGCAAGGGAAGGTCTTGCCATGGCCAGTTTTGCCAAGACGCTGGCCCTGGGAGCTACCGGGCTGGGTGTGGTTGTGGCCGTGGTTCTGGGATTTGTCCTGGCCACCAGCATCATCCGCCCGGTGAACAGGGTCGTCGATATGCTGAAGGATGTGTCTGAGGGAGAGGGAGACCTCACAAAGCGGCTGGAGATTCCCAGCCACGACGAGATCGGCCAGCTTGCCCGCTACTTCAACGCGTTCTGCGATAAACTGGAGGCGCTCATCCGCGACGTGGCTTCGAGTGCGGAGCAATTCAATGAGGGCTCGCGCGTGGTTTCGGAGGCCTCGCAGTCCCTGGCCAGTGGTGCCCAGGAACAGAGCGCCAGTGTCGAGCAGGTGAACGCGACAGTTCAGGAAATGGTGCGAATGATCGAACAGGTCAAGGAGGCCGCCAGCGAGACCAATCGCCTGGCCCAGCAGGCCCAGACCGTCGCCCGCGAGGGAGGCGAGGCGGTACAGAAATCGGCCGAGGCGATGCAACTGATTCGGGCAAGCTCGCAGCGGATCGCCGAGATCATCCAGGTGATTTCGGAAATTGCCAGCCAGACGAATCTGTTGGCGCTCAACGCGGCGATTGAAGCCGCCCGGGCAGGCGAGCACGGGATGGGCTTCGCCGTAGTCGCCGACGAGGTGCGGAAGCTGGCGGAACGGTCCAACCAGGCGGCCGGCGAGATCACCAAGCTGATCAAGGAATCCACCGCCCGCGTGGAAGAAGGCGCCGAACTCAGCCAGAAGACCGAAGAGGCCCTGGCACGGATCGTGGAGAGCGTGGAATCCACGAGCCAGAAGATCGCCGAGATTGCCAGTGCGGCGATGCAGCAGGCGGCCAGTGCGGAAGAGGTCAGCAAAGCGGTGCAGAACATCGCTCAGGTCGTGGAGCAGTCTGCGGCGGGCAGCGAGGAGCTGGCCTCCAGCAGTGAGGAGCTCTCGGCCCAGGCAGCGGCTCTGCGCGAGCTGGTGAGCCGGTTTAAGATTCGGGCAGCCACGGCCTGACGCACGGTCGTAAACCCTCCTTAGAATGGGATGCTCGGGCAGGGGTGACTCGCGAGAGTCACCCCTGTGTTTTTGGCTTGGATGCGGTGCATTGTGACCGAGTACGGGATTTGCGGCGGGGACTGAAGTCCCGCGCGGAAAGCGGGGCTTTATGGAGTGCGGCGATTTATGGAGTGCGGCGATTCATCGCCGCTTTCCGGTGAAGGCTTGAGCCTTCACGACCTTGCCGTTTGCGGCGTCGGAGGGACCCGCTCGTCAGGTCCGATAAACACCGATTGATGACCCATCTCTCCTCATCGGGCACGACGAGCGTGCCCCTCCGACCTTCCGGAGGGACCTGCTTGTCAGGTCCATTTTTTTCGGAGTCGGAGGGACCTGCTTGTCAGGTCCGTTTTTTCGGAGGGACGTGCTCGCCAATTCCGCTTATCCAGGTTCGCTTATCCATTGCCTTTCGGCGGGGACTGAAGTCCCGCGCGAAAAGCGGGGCTTTATGGAGTGCGGCGATTCATCGCCGCTTTCTCGCGAAGGCTTCAGCCTTCGCAATGCTGGGGTGTAGCTCCTCAATACCCCACAGATTAAGCCGCACTAGCAACGCCCGTTTGCACTTTCGGGTTTCCGGCGGGGACTAAAGTCCCGCGCGGAAAGCGGGGCTAAAGCCCCGCACTCCAGGAAAAGCGGAGATTTATGGAGTGCGGCGATTCATCGCCGCTTTTTTACGAAGGCTTCAGCCTTCGCACGACTGGCCTTTTTCGGGTCAACTTGTATTCTCACAAAGTTGGCGTATATTGGGGTTTATGTTTCGTTGGGGATGCCGGGCGGGATTTGATGGGCAGAAGGGCATGGTCCACGCAAAACCATTTCGATTGGCTTGCCATCCGTGGGGTGTGGCGGGCGGTCGTGAAGAAATACCGGAGTGAAAGCCATGTCAGTCGGCGAGTGGGTCAGCGGTCAGGTCTTCAAGCTGGTTCATCGTCACAATCTCGTTTACAACACCTGCTGGGAGGATCCGCGGCTGGACCGCGTGGCCCTCAACATTGGGCCGGATGACACCATCCTGGTCATCACTTCCGCCGGCTGTAACGCCCTGGATTATGCCCTCCTGGGACCCCGCCACATTTACGCGGTCGATATGAACCCCCGGCAGAACGCCCTGCTGGAGCTGAAAATGGCGGGGATCCGGCATCTGGACTTTGAGACGTTTTTTCAGATCTTTGGTCAGGGACGCTGTCGCGGGATCAAGCAGATTTATGAGCAGCATCTGCGGCGAGACCTGAGTCCCTTTGCACGCCGCTACTGGGATCGGCATGTTCAGCGTTTTTTTGGGAAAAAGCGGTCGTTCTACTTTCGGGGAACAGCGGGAACGTTCGCCCGGGTGATGAATACCTATATCAACAAGGTCGCCCGGGTTCGCCCTTGGGTGGATCGGATTCTTGAGGCCAAGAGCCTCGAAGAGCAGCGCGAGATCTACGAGAAATATCTGAAGGAGCAAGTCTGGACACCGCTTTTGCGTTTCTTGCTCAGCCGCGATGCGATGCTGTCGCTGGTGGGCGTGCCCCGCGCCCAGCGCAGGCAGATCGAGATGTACTATCAGGGTGGGGTGGCCAAGTACGTGCAGGATTGCGTTGAGGCGGTGTTCGCCAGGCTGCCGATTTCAGACAACTACTTCTGGCGGGTTTACATTACCGGGAGCTACACGCGGGAGTGCTGTCCCGAGTATCTGAAGGAAGAGAATTTCTACAAGTTGAAAGGGGGCCTCGTCGATCGCATCACGACGCACACCAACACGGTGGAAGGTTTTCTTGTCGAGAATGATGTGGCGATCAGCAAATATGTGCTTCTGGATCATATGGACTGGTTGGCGGGGCGTTTCTTTCCGCTTCTGGAGGCGGAATGGCAGGCGATTTTCGATCGTGCCAGGCCGGGAGCGCGGGCGATCTGGCGGAGCGGCGGGCTGCGGACGGACTTCGTGGATCGTGTGCGCGTCCACATCAACGGCCGGACGGTGTCTTTGGGAGAACAACTGACTTACCATCGCGAACTGGCCGAGCAGTTGCATGCCCGGTGCCGCGTGCACACCTATGGGAGCTTTTACATTGCCGATTTGAACACCTGAACGGTCGCCAGCCGATTGTCAAGAAAGCTTATCCACGATGGGTCTGTGGAGTGACCTGAAAGTTTTGTATCACATGGTGTTCCGCCCGGGACGTGGTCGCGACCATGCCGAGCGGATGGAGAGTTTTTACGGGCCGCAGGCCGAGGCTTACGACAGTTTCCGCCGCCGACTGCTTCAGGGACGCGAGGATCTCTGGGCGAGACTGGGCGTTCCCGAAGGGGGGCTTTGGGTGGATCTCGGTGCGGGAACGGGCTCGAATGCCGAGTATTTTGGCAACAATATCCAGCGCCTGCGAAAAGTGATCCTCGTGGATCTTTCAAAATCACTGCTCGAGGTGGCTCAGAAACGCATCCAGCGGCACGGTTGGACGAATGTGGAAACGTGTCTGGCAGATGCCACCACCTTTACCCCCGGCGAGCCCGTTGACGTCGTGACGTTTTCCTACTCGCTCACGATGATTCCCGATTGGTTTGCGGCTGTGGATAACGCGCGGTGTATCTTGAAGCCCGGTGGGCGGATTGGTGTAGTGGATTTTTATGTCTCGCGGAAGCATCCTGCCCCCGGAATGCGGCGGCATGGCACGTGCGCGCGGCTCTTCTGGACGTTTTGGTTCAATTACGATGACGTCTTTCCGTCCCCCGATCATATCCCCTATTTACGCTATCGTTTTCGGGAGCTTTTTCTGGAAGAGCGGCGGGCCAAGGTCCCCTATCTCCCCCTGGCACGGGCTCCCTATTACATCTTCATCGGCGAGAAGAATACCGATCTGACGCCCGATCTCCCGGTGTGACGGGCGGGATGTTTTAAGAATTGGGCGACAGGGGGCTTCCTGTACGCAACCCAGGGACACCCGGGAAGTTCCTTGGACAAAGGATAACCCCGAGGATGACTTTGACCTGGGGTGAATTCTTCCGCGGACGATCTGAGCTGATTTGGCATTTGGGGGGTCTACAGGAGGGGGTGGGTTGCCGGGAGATAGGACGGTAGAGTAACGTAATGGCTATTCAAGTAGGGGCCGTTGGCTAGAAGACACTCAGATCTTATGCGGGAAGGAGTCCATCACGATGATGCCGGGTCGTAACCGCGTGGCGCTTGCTTTCATGGCCCATCCGGACGATGCGGAGTTTTGCTGCGGCGGAACGCTCATTCGGCTGCGGGAACTGGGTTGGGAGGTCCACATTGCCAGCCTTGCGCCCGGTGACTGCGGAACGATGACAGAGAACCGCTGGGATATTTCCAGTCGTCGAACGCGGGAGGCCACAGCCGCCGCCCAACTGATTGGGGCCACCTACCACTGCCTCGACGAGCGTGACGGTTTCATCGTGTATGATAAGCCGACAATTCAAAAGGCGGTGGATTTGTTCCGACGCATCGCCCCCGGTTTGGTGTTCACCCATGCCCTTCGCGACTACATGATGGACCATGAAATGACGGCGCTCGTGGCGCGGGCGGCCAGCTTCCTGCACGGTGCTCCGAATGCCTCGGCTTTTCCGCTGAAGGAGAATACCGGCGTTCCCTATCTCTATTACTGCGATCCGCCGGAAGGGCTCGATCCCTACGGCCAGGTTATCGCACCCACGACATACGTGGACATCTCGGCACAGTTGGAAAAAAAGGCCGAAATGCTGGCGTGCCATGCCAGTCAGCGAGAATGGTTGCGATCGTATCACGGAATGGACGAGTACATCGATTCGATGCGGCGGCACGCAGCGTTTCGCGGAAAGGAGATCGGCGTCGCCGCGGCCGAGGCCTTCGTGCAACATCGAGGACATGCCTATCCCCGAGACGATATCCTTGCGGAACTTTTTCCGCTGAAACGATAGCATCCCGGCGCACCTGGTCGGTGGGCTGGAGGGTTTATGTCAGAATAACCACGTGTGGAGGGCCGAAGAACGACAAGTGGGCCGGAATTCCAAACGTTGACAAAAACCGACGCTTGGTGGCAAATCCGCACGGCAAGACGGCGATAACCATGATCCTGACCAGCGAATCGTTCGGCATGGGAGGTGGGGGATTTTCTGGAAAGGGAATGTCAACAAGGAAATATGAGGCGAGCGGGCATGGGATCTTATGGTTCTGATTGGCCGAGGGAAAAACCATGGCGAAGAAAAAAACACAGGCGAAAAAGCGGACGGCCGCGGTCACGGCCAAAGATCTGACGCCGCGGGAAAGACAGGTGATCCGGCTTATCAGCCTGGGGTGCTCAGTGAAAGAGGCAGCCGCGATCCTTAAACTGGCCCCCAGTACTGTCGACAACCACAAGTCGAACGCGATGAAAAAACTGGGGGTCAATAAGTTACCGCTCGTGACGCGGATGGCGATCAAGTTGGGCATCAGCCCACTCAATGATCGTCTCACCCCTCTCGAAAAGCGCAGAAGTGGGCGAAAGAACGACGGCTGGAACTGATCCCAAGCCTGCCGGAACAAGATCCGGTGAGACGCTCTTCACCACAGCTCTATTCGGTGGGGGAAGACTGGGCAGGTCGTGAATCTGTCGGTGAGCCTTGAGGGTCTGCTGGCCCGATTTTCGGCGTCGCGCTTTCCCCTGCGGCCGGTTGAGGGTTGTCGATAGGCCTGACCAGCACGAGGCGAATGCGGTATTTCTTGGTCTGCGTCTTCGAAATCTCAATGGATGGTGAAGTCGGCTGCCCTTCCACCTGAGCGGCTGCCGCAGCAGGCGGGGCTTGCCGCCGAAGGCCTTCCCGTTGGGACCCCTCGACTCCGGCGGCTAGCTGTCGAGCCTCGGGAACAACGGCCCGTTGTTGGCTGCCATACACGGCCTTGCCCGATTTCGTCATGGATTCACTCTCAGGAATGGTCCCGGGAGCCGCTGGTTTCCCTGTCCCTCGCGCGGGAGAATGTGCGAGCGTTGTCAGCGACTGGGGCAAATGGACCTCTTTGACCCAGGAACGGTTTCCCGCCAGTTCATCGAGGATGGCCTTGAGTTGTGGCTCCGTGGCCGAGAATTCAAGCACGGCAAGTTGCTGATGGTCTTCGCGAGTTAACTCGAGACGTGTCCCGGGTGGCAGTCCACTCCGTTCGCCGGAGGCGACGAACTGGTCGCTTCCGGCGCCGCGCTGGAGGTGACCGGCAAACTCCCACGGACTTCCGGTGACGGCACCATCCGGTATGGACTCGCGGCGTGCCACCAATCGCTCGACAAGTGCTTGAAGGGGAGCATCGGGGGACAAGCGGCAGCGGATTTCCGCCGTCAGCGACTCTTCCGGAGATGTTGCCGCGGCGACCTGCTCTCGATTAGCCCGATCAGAGGGACCAACGGGGCGAATTCCCTCGATCACCAGAGGAGCAGCAGGGGCAGCACTCCCTCCACCGGGGGCAGACGCGATCGCTCCACCTGATTGCGTTTGGCCGGGTTGGGGAGTTGGGGCCATCGCACCCGGTGCTGCCTTTCCCATTTGTGGGGTTTGCGCCGGGGCCATCTCCGGCTTGACTGGCTCTGCCGCACGGCGCCGCGCGGAATCGACAGCGAACCCCTCAGCAGCCGGAGCCGCTTTCAACTCGGGCGCGGTCGCCTTCGCAGAAGCTGGCGCTGTGCCAGCTTGTTCAGGCTCGGACTGCGGGGTCGCGGTGGGATGAAAACCAACCTCGCGGGGGTGCCTTTGGGGGTACAAGAGCAAGATGGCCAACCCGATGGAACCCGCCAGGATGGCCCAGCCAAGATTGCGAGGTCGGAAAATCCGCCGGGCAACGGAAAGAGCCGCTTTCAGGCTGCGTTGTTCCCCCCGGCTGACTACCGGCTGGCTTACCGCAGAAGGGGCTCCCTCGAGGAGGATTCGCCGTTCCGCCGTCTCCAGAACGAGGGGGGCGAGGTCTCTCGGGCAGCGTGAACGCGGCAAACTGGCGAGGAGTTCTCGCTGCCTGCGAAGCCGGTCCAGCAGCCGTCTGGCCTCCGGATCGCGCGAGAGCCACTGCTCGACGTGGAGCTTTTCCTGGGGGGTTAGCTCCCCATCGAGGTAGGCGCTCAGGAGTTCTTGATCTGGCTTCCGGGACATTGTACTCTATCCGCCGCGATCCGTAACCCGTAGACTCACCATATTGGTGAGTCAAAAATGCATCGCTATCTGCGAAATCGGAATGGCTTCCGATTGCTACTCGGCCTGGATCGGGAGGGCGAGGAACCCAGTTTACCAACCCTTTCGATCTTAACCGATTTTTCAGTGCCGAATCTTTGACGCACTACCTGTTGAGTAAGTTCCCGCGTTTCAACCGGGATGTCAATAATTATCTCATTTTTTCGCGATAGCCAACGGGAATTTTGAATCGACCTGTGTTTCCGTAAGCTAGCCCACGCTGGGCCCGTATCCTCAGCGGGTTGACTCGCTGGAAAACCGATACATCCGCCTGGTCGTCTGGCTTACCTGACCAGTCAAAATAATTCGTTCTCCCAAGCCTTTAATCTTTCGTAGAGTTCCATCCGCGCGCGGTGAAGGCGGCTTCGCACGGTTCCTACCGGAATATCCAGGATGGTGGCAATTTCCTCGTACGAGTATCCCTCCAAATCCCTTAACGCCAGGATGGCGCGATGGTCTTCCGATAGGGTGGCGATGGCCCGCCTGACCCGCTCACAGCGTTCCTGAACCTGAAGTTTTTCTATAGGGGATTGATCCGGGTCGGCCAGTTGGTGCCCCTGGTCGCCGGTGAGTTGATCGAACGATTGTGTGGATTTGCGCCGCCGGTGATGAGTGGCTGCCACGTTAAAAGCAATTCGGTACAACCATGTGTAGAAGGCGCTGTTTCCCTGGAAAGAGGGGAGGTTCAGGAAGGCCTGCACGAACGCCTCCTGCACCACATCGAGGGTTTCATCGGCGTCACCGACCACGTGCAGCATGGTGTTGTAAAGCCGGTCCTGGTATTTCTGGACCAGCTTGCCGAACGCGGCAGGGACGCCTGCCAGAGTTTCTCGGATCAGATCCTCGTCCTCTTTCACCGTCGTTCCGTATTTCCGGGCTGCCCGCCGAGTTTTTTGGCCCTGACGCCGTTCCACCTTGAGTTGAGCGATCGTCTATTCATCATGAGGCGCAGGAGAAGGTCTGTCAAACGGTGCGAGGAGGGACGCTTTCAAGCGGCTGACCTGGGGGTTTCCGCTTGGGCACCTACCACGGCAGGCGGAACGGGTACTCTTGGGTCGGCGCTCGCGTGTCCGTCTGCCCTTGAAGAACACAATGCGCTGCCCTCGGAGGTCCCGTGGTGGCAAACCTGGACATTTCCGTTGGGTTCGATGCGATAGGTGATGCCACGCCAGGTCACCGACCGATGTAAGCCCGCGGAAATACTGAGAATAAACCCCACGGTGCCAATGAGCAAATTGGCCACCCGGTCCCACCAGAAAACCCGGCGAAAAGGACGCTGCTGGGACAGCTGCGGAAAGTAAACCTTGGCGGCCGCCGCACGAAACTCGGCCCTGACCCAATTGAGAATGAAAATGACACCCGCCGTGGCCAGGCCGCTCCATCGAACTGGACCTCCCCCTGAAACCGCGGCACCAACCGCCAACCAAAAAACGAGGATATGGTAATTTCCCACTAGGGTATCGAACAGCCACCACTTGGGAAGGACATGTCTCAGCAGAAAATACTGCCGATGAATGAAAGCGACCATTTCTCGGGTGGAAGCATAGCAAGCGGTGGCGACAAGGCCCGCGGGCTCGTATTGGACTCGCAGGCCGTGGCGTAATAAAAGCCGGGCGACGACGAGATCATCGCAGATTTGGCCTTCCCAGGCGGCGCGGATACCGAGTTCGTGAAAACTCTGGCGGGCGATGGCCCAAGTTCCACCCCAAACAAGATTGGGCGTCTTACCCGCCATCAGCATGGCGTACGATCCGTTGAGGGAAGAAACGAGTGCCTCGCGGAATGTCCCCCGGGCGGGAACGAACCAGCGATAGCCGGTAACAGCAGCGGCTCGAGACTCTTCCAATCGGTTTATGAGGGCCCTCAACCAGGTGGGACAGGGCGAGGCGTCTGAATCGGCGAAAACCAGATAGCGAACCCGCTCGGGGATTGAGTGGGTCGCCGCCCGAAGGTTATGGACCTTTTGGGCCTCGTTGGTAGCTAACCCGGCCACGACAAGCTCCGCTGGAACGCGGGGATGGTGACTCATGAGACGCCGAATGACGCTGGCGGCGGGGTCATCTTCCGACTGGACGACGAATCGGAGTGAATAGTTGGTGTAATCTTGACAGAAAAAACCGGCCAAATTCTCCTCCAGATTGCGTTCTAAGCCACGACAGGGGATGATGACGAGGGCCTGTCCAGTCGGCTGACCGTAGGCTTTTTTCTGGAGTCGGCGCGCCGCGTAACGGTAATGTTCAAACGCCTGAAGAGCAAGGAGCACCAATTGAGCGGCGGCCAGCGCACCAGCCAAAATCAAGCCGATTGAAAATCCGTCCATGGACTGTGCCTTTTTACCAGCTTTTTCTCCATTGTCCATTTCTCCCTTTGCACCAGCATAGGCATGAAGCAGCAAAAGTGTCAACATGACGTCTGAAACATCCCCACTTTTCCTCTGGCGATGGAGACCCCGAGGTCCACACGAGTTTGCCCCAGTCTGGAGGGACCTATTTGTCAGTTCCGCTTGTCAACGTTCGATGTTCCACTGCAATCTACTCGGGTTTCGGTAGGGGCAATTGATGAATTGCCCCCACCACGCTGGTGACGTCCCGTGGGAAGGGACACCGGGCACGACAAGCGTGCGCCTCCGAGGTACATTCGCCTTCGGAGGGGCCTGCTTGTCAGTTCCGCTGTTCAACGTTGGATACTCCGTCCCGCATGAGCGGGCACGACAAGCGTGCCCCACCGAGGTACATCCGCCTTCGGAGGGACCTGCTTGTCAGGTCCGCGGTGGACCGGCCATAACAATCTGCCGGTTTGCGCCCCCCAGCCCCGGATTGTCACTCCGCACCGAGTTTGACAGTAGCAGAATTCGACGAATCGCGTGACTCTGATAACAGTTCTCAATCGCGTGAGTCGCGACAGACTCGGATGCAAGGAAAAGCGTTCCCTTACGCGTGGCAAGATTCGATCATGGTGCCGAGGTGCCTGAGAATCGCCGCCTATCGGGATTGCATGCGACAGACCGAGCAGGATCAAGTTGCGTCCGGCAGGCCGGCGGCATTTCCCGGCTGAGATGCGGGGGGCTCCTCCCGAGGAGCAGTGAACGGGTTTTCTGTCGAGGGCCGGTTGGTTTCGGGAACCAGGACAATACGGTTCGTTCGTGGGCTGCCCGAGCCGCTTGGGGGTTGAACTGGCGGCGAATGTGCCAGGGAACCGCTCCGTTGCTGGCGGATTGCTTCCCATTGTTCCAAAGTCATGAGAACTTCCCGAGCTTGGGAGCCGTTGTAGGGCCCCACTATGCCGTCCTCCTCCATATAGTCGATGAGTCGGGCTGCCCGACCGTACCCGATGCCCAGCGCGCGCTGCAGAAGCGACACACTTCCGCGCCCTTCTCGAATGATGATGTCCACGGCGGCTTCGTAGAGTTCGTCGCGGGCTGTCGGGGCACCTTTTTGTCCCTGTTCAGGCAAGGACGGTTTCAACTGCACAAGCTCCTGCACGTACTCCGGTTCGTGGACGGCCACCGCGTCGATGACGCGATTGATTTCATCGTCGCTGACGTAGGTGCCCTGGCCTCGAATGAGGGTACTGGTACCCGGGCGCAGGAACAACATATCGCCATTACCCAACAGCTTTTCGGCCCCCATTTCGTCGAGCACGACGCGACTGTCCACCCGGCTGGCCACTTCGAAGCAAATCCGGGCGGGTAAGTTCGATTTGATTAATCCGGTGATCACATCCACCGTTGGTTTTTGTGTGGCAAGCACGAGGTGAATTCCCACCGCTCGGCTTTTCTGGGCAAGCCGAATGATATGAGTTTCCACCTCTTTGGCGGCGGTCATCATAAGGTCGGCCATCTCGTCAGCAATGATGACGATGTAGGGCATATGGGTCGGGATTTGGGCCCGTTCTTCCTCGCTTTCCGGTCGCATGCGGCGCATCAACTCTTCTTCGCCGAGCTGGTTGTAAACGCTGAGGTGACGAACTCCTGCCCGGGCCAGCAGGGCGTATCGTTCCTCCATTTTCTCCACGGCCCAGGCCAGGATGGCCTCTGCTTTACGCATATCCGTAACGACGGGATGCATGAGGTGCGGTACCCGCTTATACGGACTGAGCTCCACCATCTTCGGATCGATGAGAAGGAGGCGCACCTCATCAGGCGTCTTGGTCATCAGGATGGAAAGAATGATCGAATTGAGGCAGACGCTTTTACCAGTTCCCGTGCGGCCGGCGATGAGCAGATGGGGCATTGTGGCCAGGTCCACGACCATAGGATGGCCGGCCACGTCCTTGCCGAGGAAGATCGGAATCCGCATCGCCTGGTACTTGCCGTGGCTTTCCTCGATAACTTCTCGCAACCGAACGATTTGCCGCTCGTTATTGGGAACCTCGATGCCTACCGTGTTCTTACCTGGAATTGGCGCGACGATCCGTACACTGGGGACCCTCAGGGCGATGGCCAGATCGTCCGCAAGGGCCGTGATCTTGCTGAGCCGCAGACCGGCCTCCAGCTCCACCTCAAACTGCGCAATGACGGGCCCCGTCTGAATCTCTACCACCCGCACGTGATAGCCGAAGTCGGCGAAGGTTTTTTCCAGGATTTGGGCTTTTGCGCGGACTTCCTTTTCCTGTTCTTCAAAACGGAAAGGCTCTGGCTCCAGAAGCAGATCGATGGAGGGCAGCTTGTATTGCACGGGACGCATAGGGCGGGAGTTGCACTCAATCTCTTCCAGCAGTTCCTCGCGAGGAGGTCGCACGGGCTTCCGGATGCGGGGTTCACTCACCCTGCGTTCTGCAGGTTTGGAACCGCTCGGCAACTCTTCCTCGGTTGCCTGTGTCGAAGCAATGGGAGCCACCTGGGCGGGTTTCTTAACGACGATTTCGCGGGAACTGTCGCTGTCACTTTCGACCTCCCGTCGCTTGTCTCCAGCAGTGCTGGAAGGAGTTTGCTCTTCTTCTGGAAATGCCGCTTTCGGCTTCGCGGGGGATGACGTCGTCTCGGATGCGCGGCGGAGGACTCCGTAACCCTCTGCAACGACAACCAGTCCGCGGAGGATCCCTTTGACCGGCCAAAGAGCGGCCGTTGTAATGGCTCGCACCAGCGAGAGATCCGTCCACAGCAGGAATCCCAGAGAAAAGGTCCCAAAGAATGCTCCTACTGTTCCCAGATATCCGAGCCGCTGTTCCGCGAGGTAACGGAAAAGGAAACCAAGATATCCGCCTGGACCTGCAATACTTCCCGGGCTCCATGTGGGAAACACACAGTCCGCCAGCGCCAGGAGTGAGACAAGTGATACAAGCCAGCCGACAATTCGGGTATTGACTCGGGTGATGGGCTGTCGCATAAGCAGCGTTACGCTTGTAAGACAGAGACTCAGCACCAAGTACCAGCTGCCCAGTCCCAGCCACTCCAAAAGGTGAAAGGCCACCGTGGCGCCCAGCGGACCGCAGACATTGATCACCTGCGTGTGGGAGGGAAAAACGAGATCACTAGGGGGATCTGCGGGATCAAAAGTGATTAAGCTCGCCCCCAAAAATAGCGTGATGGCAAGAAGCACGAGGGCTAGAAGATCTCGGCGCAGGTCGGAATGAAACGACATACGAGTTGGGTGGATCGACGGACTGAGCGAGCTGTCACCTCCATTAGAGATGGAATATCCCACTCGCGCATCGGCGTTGGGCCAGCCGGGAGAAAAGAGATTCTCGCTCCGGGCTTCGCACCAGCGCATCCGCTTCTCTTTGCGGAACCCTTTCGAACACCGTGATATTGAAAAATTTTGCAGTCTGTGTAACACGGGTGATCATTTTTTCCAATACATTGGGAAGAATTCTCCCTTCCCACCTTGCCAGCAAGTCTCAGAATGCGGATATTACCGGGGTGCGCTGACCGGCCATCGAGAAAGCCGGACAGACATTCACGTGAGTACCCGGCCGGGTTTCTGACGTTGCCTTTCCAAGTATGGTCCTTCCGGAACGAGGAGGCAAAGCATGCGAGTGCGAGTTGTGGTGGGTCTGATTCTGGTTGCCGGCACGTTTGCCACCGCCTGTGGCGAAAGCATCTGGCAGGAAGGGGAACAGCCGACGGCCCATAAGATGAACCGCCATCCTTGGTGGTACGATCAGGTAAAGAAAGAGTTCCTCTCGGGAGGCGACTGGATCAGCAATTTTTCAGAAGAGAAAGAAGGCACCGCCGAATATCGAATCCGTGTGCGAGAGGGCGGCGAATACGTCCTGTGGCTGCGGATCAATCCGGTGCGGACTCGGGTGTCCCTCAGCATTGATGGCGGTGGCTGGCGGGAACTGGATCTCTCCAATGCCCTGGAGGTCACGAACATCGCGGCGGATGGAAAAATCGATCTGCGTTTCATCGGTTGGGTTAATGCCGGCCGAGTGACGCTTGCTCCCGGCGAACACACCATTGCCTTCCGTTTCCATGGAGAATTACAGAACCACGGCGGCCTGGATGCCTTCGTTCTCACCAATGAGCGGTTTTCACCGAAAGGACTGGCCAAACCGGGCTCGCCAGAAACCCAGGCGGACGTCGTGACGGAGGTCGGAACCTGGGCGTTCCAACCGAGTGACGATCCCGTCCGTCCCGGGGCACTCATCGACCTTCGTGACCTCAATGAGCCAATCGCCGGGGAAAAAGGTTTTATTCGGCTTTCCGCTGATGGAATGAGTTTCGTTCGTGGAGACGGGCAGCCGATTCGCTTTTGGGCAATTGTGGATTACGGCTGGCGAATGGAACCCGACAAGATGCAGCGACATCTCCGCTGGCTGGCGAAACTGGGTGTGAATATGGTGCGAGTGCATGCCCAATTGTGTGTGGAAAAGGAAGGGGCAAAATTGACAGACGTGGATGAAAAGGTCATCGATCAAATCCAGCGGTATGTGGCTGAATGCAAAAAGCATGGCATTTATGTGACGATCTCTCCCTACTGGTCGCACACGCAGAAGATCCCGGCGAGCTGGGGACTCGATACGTACACGGGACATTCCGGGCCGGAGGGGCTCATCTTTTTTGAAGAAAGACTTCAAAACGCCTATAAAACCTGGGTGAAAGAACTGTATACACGCCCCAATCCCTACACCGGCATTCCCCTTGCGCAGGACCCCACGGTGGCAATCATCCAGGTGCAAAATGAGGATAGCATTCTGTTCTGGACGTCTCAGAACATTCGGGAACCATTTGCCGGTAAGCTCCGCCAACTGTTCGCGAAGTTCCTGGTGAAAAAATACGGCTCGCTGGAGAAGGCTCAGGCAGCTTGGGGCGGAGCCAAACATGAAAAAGACCGTCCTGAAGCCGGCGAAATGTGGATGGAAATCATTTGGCGGATGACGTCCCAGGCCCCGAAGCCGAACGCCGCCTGGGCCAAGCGGCTTGCCGACCAACTCGAATTCATGAGCCGTCTCCAATACGACTTTTACGCGGATATGGCAAAGTATTACCGCCAAGCGCTGGGATGCAGACAACTTCTCAACGCGACCAACTGGCGGACCGCCGATCCAGTACTGCTTGAGGATTGTGAACGCTGGACCTACACCGCGATGGATGTCTCGGCGATCAATCGTTACACCGGGGTTATCCACATTGGGCCTAATGATGGGTGGCGGATCGATCCCAACCACTTCTATTTGAGTCAATCCTGCTTGCTCAATCCGGACGAGTTTCCTGGTGCCCTCAAGCAGACGGTGGGCCAACCGATGATCCTAACCGAGGTGGCCTGGGTCCACCCGGGGTTGTATCAGACAGAGGGGCCTTTCCTGGCTGCTGTGTACATGTCGCTGACGGGCGTGGATGCGTTTTACTGGTTTTCGTACGGCGACGAATTCTGGACAACGGATCCCGTCTGGCCGTGGTGGAAAGTAGGCGGGCTCAATTCTTTGAAAAAATGGGAAGGCTCCGTGCCGACTCAGGCGGGGATGTTTCCCGCCGCCGCCCTCGCCTACAGGCTGGGGTACATTCAGACGGCCGACCAACCCGCTGTGTACGAAGAGCGAAGTCTCCAGGGGATGTGGGAGCGGCGTGTTCCGATCATCGCGGAGGCAGGGAAGTTTGATCCCAATCGGGATCCCGGGGATTTTGCTCCTCAATCGCCGATCAAGCAGGAAGTGGATCGGCTGGCATTCTTTGTGGGGCCTGTCCATGTTAAATTCGACGGCCAGGAGAAGAACAGTCGGGTGGTTGATCTCTCCCGCTACATCGATCGGGAAAAGGGTATCGTCCGCAGCATGACAGGGGAAATTACCCTGGATATCCGCAACGGGGTGTGCACGGTGAACACGCCCAAATGCCAGGGATGCACGGGATTTCTTAAACAGGCAGGAGGGCGATTCCGCTTCGGCGATGTGATGCTCACCTCGGACAACGATTACGCCACCATCATGGTCGTGGCGATGGACAATCGTCCACTCCGGGATTCGGAAAAGGTCCTCGTTCAGCTCGGAACCACTGCCCGAATGACCGGCTGGACCGAGCGTGATGCGACCTTCGAATCGGGAGGGCAGAAGCTCCAGGGCAGGCAGATTCTCGATACGGGGCGACCACCTTGGCGACTAGCGGATAACCGGGTCAAGCTTACGCTAAATAATCCGTCGCTACAGCGAGCGATCGTTCTGGACGTGGATGGCTATCCCCGCCAAGAAGTCTCCCTGGAGCGGCACGGTGGTGCGGTCATGCTCGATATTCCTCGCGATTGCCTGTATGTGATTTTGACGAAATAAGCAGCGAGCCAACCGCCGAAACCTGCCGAGCCAAAGAAAGCGGAATTACCGCGGTAGTTCCAAAGACGTAATCCAGGATACCGAAGACGCTAATGACAAAGGCCCGCCGGTGAGCGAAAGGCCTTTCGGTTGGGACTTTCCACGTACCGGCGGAATAGCTTGTGCGCCGACAAGGCGGCATGGAAAAAGAGACGGCTGTTCCATGCCGGCTGGGCAGATTGAGCCATGGGACCTCTTGAGGAGCATCATGATGAGTCAACCCCGAGTTGTTTCGTTTATCAACTACAAAGGAGGAGTGGGCAAGACGACCACCACGTACCACATCGGATGCAGTTTGGCGGAACACCACGGCAAACGTGTGCTTCTAGTGGATATCGATCCGCAGTCCAACCTCTCGTTGCTGTGTATGGCATACGAAAAATACGACGAATTCCGCCGCCAGCAGGGGACGATTCGCGATCTTTACCGACGTTTTCGCGAGAGTCGACATCCACTGGATGCCCGCGATTTCATTGTTCGCAACGCAGTGCAGGGGGGTGGAGAACCCATCGACGGAGTTGATCTTTTGCCCTGCGATATTGACCTGCTGGGCGAAGACCTGGGTGGTTTGGTCCCCACAGTGTCGGCAGCCCGGGCCGCCAGTGGGTACGAAGTCCTCCAGCAGCTTGCCCAAAAGCTGCTCAACGAGTGGGCATTTTTGGAGCGTATTTGCAAAGAGATTGGGCAGAGCTACGATTTTATTCTCATCGACTGCCCTCCGAATCTCTACCTGATGACGCAGAACGCCATTCGGGCCTCGCACTATTACATGGTAACGCTGATTCCTGAATTTCTTTCTGCAATTGGTCTCGACATTCTGGTGCGAAAGATCGACGATATCAGAAAGAAAATCAGCCACGTGGGTGCACTCGCCGGGTACGACAATGTCCCCATGGCAACACTGGGCGGTATTATTTGGGTCAAAAAGCGGAACACCAAACAGCACGAGCGAACGATCGAAAGACTCCGTGAGCATGAAATCTTTGGACCGTTTGTATTTGATTGCGGCACCACCGAGCGGACCGGCTACAGCGAAGCTGCTGAGGCCCAGTGTCCAATTTGGCGAGTGAAAACTCCGTCAGCCCAGGATGCCGCACGTTTAGGCGAATATGAGAAAATTACCGAGGAATTCCTGAAACGCTGTCAGTAACGGCAAGGGATGCGATATGGGCAAGAAGTCAGGTTATTCCATGGAGACGGTGCTCCAGGATTTGCAGTCCGTTGTTGGGATGCTGCCTGAGGAGGAGCAGAAGAACGAGTTTTTGACCGTCGTCCAAAGGATGATTCACATGATGGGTGAGCTGAGGGAAGCGATCTCGCGTGTCCCGACCCGGGAACGAATCGCCTCAGAAGGAATTCCCGAAGGACTCAAACGCATCAGGGACTTTTTGAAAACCTTTGAGTCCGGGAGCACGCGGGGGCGCGGTCGAAGCCAGTCGAAGTCGGTGGACGAAGCCAAGATCGCGGAATTTGTGGAGCAACTCCGGCAATTGCCAGAAGCGGAGCTGCGGGCGTTGGTTCAGAAAACAAAGCTCAGTAAGGCAGAGTGGCTTGCTGCCGTAAAGTACGTGGGAGGTTATACCACCACCAAAGACTCAATTACCACGCTCCAGCAGCGACTGGTGCAGGAAATCATCAACCGCCGAACACACGAGGGAATTCTCGGCAATGCCCGACCTTGATGGACTCACACGGATACCGGCAGAAAAGACACGGTGCTGTATTCCGGTGATTATCAAGCCGTCAGGTCTTTCCGAGGGAGAACCTGATGTTTCCGCGTTGGAAACGATGGTTGTACTGGCCCTGTAGCGTAAAATCTCCGCTGAAAATATCCAAAAACGTTGACCGCACGCACTCACGTGGGGAGAAAGAAACACGAGGGAATCTCCATGAAATCGCAGAAGAGTTACAGCAGCAGAACTGACGATCATCGATTGTCTCGACGCGATCTGCTAAAAGCCACCGCGCAGATTGCCGCTTTGGGCATTGTGGGATGCAGCGGTGTGTCGGCAGCCCCCGACGAATGGGTCAGCCTGTTCGACGGCCATTCCCTGGACGGCTGGCGAGCATCGGAAAACAAGTCAAGCTGGAAGGTGGAGGGCGGCTGTCTCGTCGCGGATGGGCCCCGCAGTCATCTTTTTTACGAGGGGCCTGTGGGCAACCACACGTTCCGGAATTTTGAGCTTACGCTGGAGGTGCTCACCAAGCCGGGCGCAAACTCCGGCGTCTTCATCCATACGCGTTATCAGGAAACCGGCTCCCCCACCGCCGGTTACGAAGTGCAGATCAATAATTCCTATCCCATGGTGGGCGAAAACCCGGAGTTTCGGCGGACCGGGGGGCTGTTTGCCATCCAGGACGTTTTCAAAGCTTTTCTGCGCGACGATCAGTGGTTTCGGATGCGGATTCTCGTGGTGGGCAAACGGATCCGGGTGTGGGTGAATGAGTTCCCTATGGTGGATTACCTGGAACCTGCGTTTCCACCCCGGATGAAAAATCGTATGGGGCGACGGCTTTCCCAAGGAACGATTGCCCTTCAGGCCCATGATCCAGGCAGCCGCATTCATTTTCGCAATATCCGGATCCGCCTTTTGCCCGACGATGCCGACCCGTTTGCGGAACCTCGCCCCGATGTGAGCCCGTACGGCATGACCGAAGGACTGATTGACCGACTTTCGATGCTTTCAATTCCCGTCACGGACTTTCACATTCACCTCCGCGGCGGCATGACTGTCGAGAAGGCTATCGAACGTCAGGCCGTCACGGGAATTAATGCTGGCGTTTTGGAGAATCACGGTCGTGGCTGGCCGCTGGACACCAACGAGAAACTTGCCGCTTTCCTGGATGGCGTGGTGGGTAAGCCGGTTTTTGTGGGGATCCAGGTCAACGATCGGGATTGGGCAGAGACAATCGACCCCAAGCTTCTGGATAGGTTGGACTACGTGCTTGCCGACACGATGATTATGCCCATGCCCGATGACAACAGCCCGCCGGTAAAACTCTGGTTGACCGACCAGTACACGATCGACGACCCCAAAGCGTGGATGGAGCGCTACATTCGGCACAATGTACGCGTGCTTTCGGAACCGATCACGATCCTGGCCAATCCCACCTGGCTTCCCAAGCCAATTGCCCATCTTTACGACGAACTGTGGACGGAAGACCGAATGAGGTTGATTATTGAAACCGCTGTCAAGCGAGGTGTGGCTTTCGAGATAAACGCAAGTGGGTATCCGCCCGAGAAATTCATCCGGCTTGCCAGGGAGATGGGGGCCAAGTTCACTCTGGGAACGAACAACTTTGATGACCGGCCGATCTCGCTTGCCCGATGCTTTGAGATGATCGACAAATGTGGGCTTCACGGACGGGATTTCCTGCTCATCCGGCCAAAAAGCGGTTCGGGCGCCAGCTAATGGGGGCAGAGCCGTGCGGCTGGAGTGACGAAGCGAAAAACGACGGATGTTAGGGAGCACGTCGAGCGTGAACGAAACGCTTACCAAAAGGCAGCTTGTTTATCGGGGCCTCGTGTTTGTGTCCCTCGTGATCGTTGGTCTTGCTGTAGACCTCGCGACAAAGGAGTGGATTTTTCGGCAGTTGGGTATGCCTGGTGAGAGGCCTGTGTGGTGGATTATTCCCGGCGTGTTTGGCTTTCAGACCAGCCTCAACGAAGGGGCCCTTTTTGGTATGGGTCAGGGTTTGGCACCATGGTTTGCCGGACTGTCGGTGATTTTCGCCTTGGGGATTTTGGCGTGGCTATTCGTCGGTGGAGCCGCCAGAAGTTGGTGGCTGTTGATCAGTCTCGCGGCGGTCACTGCGGGGATCTTCGGGAACCTCTATGATCGTTTGGGGCTCCATGGGTTGAAGTGGCATGAAGGAAACCCCCTCCATCCGCCGGGCGAGCCGGTGTATGCCGTGAGGGATTGGATTCTGGTTATGATCGGCTCCTGGCCGTGGCCGAATTTCAACGTGGCAGACAGTCTCCTTGTCTGCGGCGTGATCGCGCTTGTGGTTCATACGCTATTTTTTTCTGGGGACGCTGCGTCAGAGGGGGCAGTTCGTCACGCGCCGCCCACCTAATGGTGCCACAGGTAGCTCACATTGGTAGGGGATGACCGCGGTGGACGGCGGCTTTCCCTTGGGTGTCCACGCTCGAGGCGATTGTCTTCCCTGCGGTGCGCACGTGGGACACGGCTGTCTCCCGGGTGCAGACGATCTTCTGCGACGGTTATACTCAAAAGATTGTTAATGCGAGAATTGCCTGGGACGGGTCACTTACCGTGAAAAAGCTGGGGACATCAATTTTTCGAGATCGCCTGGCCATCTCTTCGCGACCAAAGCTCGAATGGTATCGGTGGGGACGTCCGCTGGGCTTTGCCGTACTTGTGGGCGTCTGCACGGGTCTGGCGGCGGTTGTATTCACCTGGGCTCTGGAAAGTTTTCAAGGCTTTGTGCTCGGCGATCTTCTCGGCTACCATGCGCCACCCCAGCCATCTGGAAATCCAAATGCGCCATTTGTGTTTCCTCGGGCAAGCTGGCTGGTGCTGGTTATCCCCTCCCTGGGGGGGCTGCTGTGTGGGCTAGTCATTCACTTTTTTGAACCTGAAGCGGAAGGTCACGGCACGGATGCGATGATCAAAGCCTTTCATCGATTGGCGGGAAGGATTCCCCTAAAGGTGCCCATCGCCAAGGCTGTGACCAGTGTGCTTGTGATTGGCACAGGCGGGTCGGCGGGGCGCGAAGGGCCCATCACGCAGATCGGTGCTGGGGTGGGATCAGTCGTGGCCCAGCTCTTCAAATTGGGAGATTGGGATCGCCGCATTCTCATGCTGGCAGGGGCAGCCGGGGGACTGGGGGCGGTATTCCGGGCACCTCTGGGTGGGGCGATGTTTGCCGTGGAAGTTTTGTACTCGGGGACAGCGATCGAATTTTCGGCACTGGGACCCGCCTTCGTGGCTTCGGTCGTCGCCTACACGGTATTTGTCGGTGTCTTTGGACAATCCGTCATGTTCTATTTGCCGCGGACGCCAGATCCGGTCACCTGGCTTTATCCTTGCGTTTTCCACGGAGCTCACGAATTGCCGTTTTATTTCGCGCTGGCGCTGCTTTGTGTGGGCGTATCCTTCGTCTTCAGTGAAGGCTTTTACGCCATGCATGACCGAGTGTTTCGGCGATTGCCAATCCCGTTGTGGGCCCGGCCGGCGATCGGAGGATTGGGGGTGGGGCTGCTTGTGCTCGCGGGCTTTCCGCATGTGATGGCGGGCGGATACGGCTGGATGCAGAAGGCGATTCTTGCCAGTCCGGATCTGCCGTTTCGGCTGGCCCTGGTCCTCGTGCTGATGAAAATCCTTGCCACTTGCCTTACTGTGGCATCGGGTGGGAGTGGGGGGCTTTTCGCACCGTCGTTATTTGTAGGGGCGATGACCGGCGCCGCCTTCGGTTGGGGATGTCAGGCCCTGTTTCCACATTTTGCCCCGCCAGTGCCGGCATGCGTTCTGGTGGGGATGGGCGGCGTTCTCGCGGCCACGTTCAAGGTTCCCCTGGCGGCGCTGATTATGGTGTCGGAGTTAACCGGCTCGCACGACTTGCTCGTGCCCATGATGCTCGTGGGGGCTGTGGAAATGACAATCTTACCGGGAAGAATTTCGCTTTGTCGGGAACAGGTGCCTTCCTTTGTGGATAGTCCGGCGCATCTGGGTGATTTCGTGATTGATGTTCTGAAAGAAATGCGGGTAGAGGAGGTGTGCCCGCTGGATCGGAGGCCGGTTGTCATTAGGGAGGACATGCCGCTTCCGGAGATCCTCCACATTGTGGCGGAAACGCAGCAACACGCGTTTCCGGTGGTGGATCGTGAGGGACATCTGGTGGGCGTCATCTCGCTGCACGACTTGAGGACGGTCCTGGCGGGGGATGGAGCTGGCGATCTCGTGCGAGCAATTGACCTCGCGGTCCCAGTCAGGCCGGTGACACCGCAGGATGACCTGCACACGGTGCTCCAGGTGCTGGCGGAGTCTCATTTGGAAGAGGTCCCAATCGTAGCGCCGAACGATCATGGCCAGGTGATAGGATTGATCCGCCGGGAAGTGATCCTGAGGGCCTACGATCGCCGCGTGGCGGGACTTCAGGCGGGGTTGGTCCCCCGCTCCGGGACCCCCGCGTGAGGCTTCGATAGAAAGGATCTGCTGCTGTGGACGCCATTGAAATGGGAAAACTTTCACCGGTGTGGTGATAGCCAAGTTTCCCTCCGCAGCGATCAACCACCCTCTTCCGGAGTTACGGCGAGCAACAGTTCTTCCGTTCTGCGGTAACGGGCAATAACCTGAGCCGCCTGTAAAAGATGCGTGTGGGCACTCTTTTCAACCACATCAGATGGGAAGAATCCCAGGATGTGACCAAGAAGGGCCAGTGTCCAATCGGAGTGGGGTTGATACTGAAAGATCCGCTTGTTGTACGCGGCTCTCAGCGAAGCCTTCATCAGTTTCCACGTTTGCCGTCGCCGTGCTTCGGTTTTGATGTGCTGGTAATCCTCAGCGAACTCTTCCAACCGGTAGGTGTCCACAGCCAGCGATCGGATGTCCCCAAACGAGGCGAGCATTCCCAACAGCAGGTCGTTCCAACGGTCGGTGCGCTCGCACAGTTGGAGAAGTCTCTGGGCATCCGCCCGAGGAAGGTAGTCGGGGCGATTGAGGGCTCCCAGGATGCGGCCTCGGAGCTCCAGGTGGGAGAGATAAACGTTGTGCACAAGCGAGGCTGGGTAGTCGTCGCCCGTCTTTTGCCCGTACAGGTGCAGGACGGCCATCCAGATCCGGGTGAGTAACTCCTGGGTGATGATTTCCTCCGCCAGGCCGCCACGTTGGTGCCGCAACGGGTACTCCTCACCATTTCGTGATGCGGTTTCGAGAACCTTCAACTGGCGCGTCCAGTTGTCCATTTGCAGTCGGGCGGCCAGCCAGTAGCCGTCGATCGCCGTTTTGGGAACCTCAAGGTGCCGCCTTTCCCATAACTGGGGGCCATAATCCATCAAAAAGATGACTAGGTCAATGATGTCCTGATTGTGCATTGGCGACCACTCGTGATGCGATATCAACACACTGACCACCCATTTCCGCCGGTGTTAAACGTCTGAGAGACGTCCATGCAACTGATGTGCCAGACCCCGTGGTCGTGTAGAAAGGACTTTTTCGTGCGATCTGGGCGTCGCAGTCCAGTGTAAATTGCGCATCTTACGGACTGTGACGAATATTCGTTGAATACAGAGCTCCCTTTTGGCCGATGGAATACAACAGGGCGTCGGCTCCTATGGGAGGTGCCAGTACGGCTGATTGGGGCGAACAGCCGGCCACGGAGGGTGTTAGCGGTTGAAACAGATCCGTTGTTTGTCACGGTTTTGGTGCTTAACACAGGGGGAAAACATGTTCCGCCGTATTGTGTTGCTCGGCGTTTTAGGCGTTTTGCTGGGGTTGGTCAGCGTCCGAGAGGCCTCGGCTCAGCAGGCATTCGGACGGCAATGGGCTCGAACTTACAGCACCCAGGACTGGCAGCGGTTTTACCATTATCCGTACGTGTACTATCCCCAGAATTTTTACGGGCCCGACTATTTTAAGAGCTCAGAGGATCTGTATTACCGCTATCCACCCGAGATGAGGATTCCAGTCTACAACCGAAAATGGCAGAACTTTTATCCGGAACCCCGTCGGTACCACCAGGGCCATCACTTCATCCTGGATGTTTTCTGAGTTCTGCCGTTGTTTGCGGAAAGGTTATTGTGGCGGGCCCTGCTGAGTTGCGGGGCCTTTTTTACGTTATTCAGGTTGGACGAAATCTGTCCAACCTAGATGGGGTATTGCAACCCACTCTGGGTAAGGGCATTCAGATGTCGGGGTAGTGTAAGTCATCGCCAAAAACTGCAGTCAGCATGGGTGGGCTTCACCGTGCGGGGGCTTGGGTGGGCCGGAGGACTCGCTCGATCACTTCCGCGTAGGCCAACAAGGTCAAATAATTCCTCAGCCCATAGCCGGAGCACCGCAGAGCTTCTGAAGAAAAGTCCCCCATGAATCTCTGCGGGTTGCTGGGATGGACCCCATCGCCGGAGATGAGCGTGGGCACCTCGTAGACCTCGTAGCCGCGGAATGCGTCGCTGGCCCCGTCCCAGTCGGTGGGGCGTCGTTTAAGAATTTCCGCGTGATAGTCAATGAGCGGTACCCGCAAAGCGTCTGCTATTTCGCGAACAATTTGGGCAAATCGGGCGGCTTTTTCTTCGCGTCCGTGCCGCGGGGGAATTGTCGTCAAAATGACCACTGTTCCGTTGTCGAGACATTCCTGAACAACCTGCTTAAGCGTACTTCTGTATTCATCCTCGGAAAGATCGTTGAGATCATTCGTACCCCACATTATGATGGCGGTCTCAGGATTGAGTTTTTTGAGCCATTCACGGATATGTTCTTTGCCCCAGCGGACTGTGGTTCCGCCTTCGTTACCAAATTCTGGACCGCGCCACTCCCGCCAGCATTCCGGTCGCATGTAGTCCTTGACGATGGCCAGGGCGTGGGCCATCTCCGGGGGGACGTTGCGGCACTCGTAAGCCAAGGGTGCCCAAAACGCCAAACTGACGGTGATCGAGTCTCCAAAAAGGGCAAGGGTTCCGGGTTGGCCGGTGAATCGGGCATGAACCTCTCGCACGGGCCCCACCCAAGCCGGAAGTGGTGTCGGCTCGGGAGTTGGGGAAATCTCGGAAAAAACACCCACCAACAGTGTGAGTAGCAACGAGCGCTGCATAACCTGAATCCCTCCCGTTTGGAAAGTAACCCTCAAGGGACCGCCGGCCCCTATTGTCTGGTCTTGTTGATGGATTGCAAGCCGGTCGGACGCCATCCGGCCTTTCTGAGGGTGGCGCCGGTTGGAAGAGTTTTGCGGAACAAATCGTGGAAGACTTCGGTGACCCTCTCACTTCGAGGGAACACACTTTGCAGGTCGAATTCATTGAGAAGGGGAAAACGAGAGGGTTTCGCTGGAGCCGACGCCCCGTTGTTCATCTTGGGCAGATCGTCTTCGCAGGACACTGAACGCCACTCCCGTCTGTTGCCTTAAACAGCAATGCGTGCAAGTGAGATACACAACTACTGGGAAGAATCGCGGGTGCCGCTGGCCAGCCTTATGTTCGTTGCCCCGTTGCTGGTCTTTTACGAACTGGGTGTGCTCTTGCTTGGACCGGAGGCCATCCGCAACGGCGCTGAGGTCTGGCTCCGTCAAATTCTCTACACAATCGGGTTGGGGCAGTATTTTTTCTTGCCCACCCTGACGGTTGGAATTTTGCTGGCGGCACATTATCTTTCGCGACGGCCGTGGTATGTGCGTTCGGCAACATTGTGGGGTATGCTCGTGGAGTCTCTGTTTCTCGCCGGTTGTCTGAGGGTGTTATTGGGGCTTCAGGCGATTGCTTTCCAGCAACTTGCTCAGCATGGGCTGATGGCGACGGGGATCAATATTTGGTCCCGTTCTCTGGCAGAGCGGGCGGTCGCCTTTGTCGGAGCCGGAGTTTATGAGGAACTGGTGTTCCGCCTGATTATTTTGAACCTCGTGGTGGGAATGGCGCGGGTCTTTCATCCGACGCCAACCGCCGCGATGTTCTCGGGCGTGGTGGTCAGCAGTTTGATATTTGCGGCCGCTCACCACGTGGGGGCATTCGGGGAGCCATTCGAGTTGTTCACTTTTCTCTTCCGCTTTGTGGCGGGGATCTTTTTTGCCCTCCTTTTTGTGCACCGCGGATTTGGCATTGTTGCAGGGGCCCATGCAGCGTACGACCTGCTGGTCGGCCTGGTGTGAGGTTCCTCGCCGGAAGTTTGTTCGATGGGCATGGGGCAGAGTTGGTGTGTGTGAGGGCGGTGCATGCGGCGTGCGCAACGCTTTTGGCAATGGCTCCCCATCGGCAGAAGCACTGGAGGGAATGCTCCTCAGGCCGGTTGTCAGGGCCTTGCGGGAATGGCTTTTTCGACGAATCCGCGGGTCTCCCGGACCTGACACGCGTTCTGCCAATGCGAAAGAAGCTTCAGAACAATCCGCCGCAGTTGTCACATAGGGTTTTTACACTTGGCTGGGAAACGAATCTAAAACTTTGCCAGTGTTAAGCCATTCTTGCAGGACGACCGCCCGCGCGGAGCGCGCAACGGACCGATATAATCCTGTTCCAACTTGGTCGGACCTGGAAATATCAGCTTCCTGTGTCTCAGACACACCTATCTTCCCTGTTCCACGCATCCGCTTGATCTCTCTTTCGGCGGCTGTTTCTGATCTATCCAGTTCCGCTCACTTAACTGACCCCCGGCAAAGAGGTTACAGTACAAACGGCTCAGCTTGTCTGCTCGGCTGCCGCCCAAGGGAACTTGCGGAAGCGAATTCTTACCACCGGGGCCACCGCCCGTCCAATAGTGGATACTCTGCGAGGCTCGCGGAGTTGACCGTTGCGGTTCTCATCCTTGCGCCGCGGGAGTTTTCTTCCCCATCCGCGCCAGGTCGATAAGCGCTTTGACCAGCACCTGAGCGGCGTTGGGTTGGAAGGGCGGCAAGTCGAGGATTTTGGGAACCACCACAGCCGCGTATTCCTTGGCGGCGTGAGCGCGGGGATCGGTGAGATACCCCACGAAGTCATCGGCATATCCTACCACCAAGGTATGCTCGGTGGGAGAATGCTTGCGCAGCCACAGCCCGTAATAACTGTACAGCTCGCTCCCATGAAACAGGAGGCTGAGCGGCCCCAATCGCCAGCAAGCGATTTCGGTGTGCAGTTCCCGTGGCACGGTCTGGGGATCGCGGTCTTTATTGGCTTCGAACCATTCAGCGGCGAATGGGGCATCCACCCACACGCCCGACTTGCATGCCTCGGGATCCCGGCGGTATTCGTCCACCCAGGCCGCCCACCGATCCACGTCCAAGGGCAGGGCACAGGATCCGCCGATGATCTCCAGGCGGTCGACGCTGACGGGCTGCGCGGAGTTGACCGCGGCTTCCAAGCCCGCCCAAACGGCAGTAGACGTCTTGCTGGCATCGCCTCGCCACGGATTGCCGTCGCCGGGATTCACGTCCCCGATATGCCCTTGGAGATAACCGGGGGAAAGACCCCACCGAGCTTCGGCCTGGTGCGCGACCATGGCCGGCCAATCCGGGCCTGTGAGTTCGTCGGCGAAACAGACCGGGTGCGCCGAGAAATGATACCACAAGACATTCTTCCGCCCTTGCCTCTCGAAGAGTAGGGCGTGCAAATGACGATCCAACCAGCGCTCTTCTTCAGTCGCCTGATCGCCGAAGGCGTCTTCCGTTTTCCACGTCGGTGCGGTGCGGTTGAAGTTTCCGCCCACAACTGTGGCCCTACCCAGTTTCAGCCGGGCAGGCGCCAAATCCCCTAAGGCCTGCCGCACGGCGGCGACAGTCCGCTCCTCCACCAGGGCCAAATAGTCTGGCGAGACCGATCCCCACTGGCGAAGCGGTTGCAACGAGGGCATGGAGTGCGTGTGCGTGGCGCAGAGCTTCACATGCTCCGGCCTGAGTCCCGTTGTCTGCGAGATGGTCCGCCGTATACGTTCCGAGGCCGCACGCCCAATCGCCAGCAACTCTAAAGAGACCACTGCAGCTCGGAGGCCATGGACCTCCAAGACCAAGGCACGAACCGAAGACGGTTCTCGGACGCCCGCGGAGCGGCGTTCCTTCCCCGGCGGATAATGAAAACCGGCCAATTCGATGCCTTTGGGCGGGGTGATGTCGGCCACGCCTTCCCCCACGCTCAAATCGGTGTCCGCCAGCTTCTTTGACCATCCCACCTTAGGAAGACATGCCCACGCAACTCCACCGCCGAGTGCCGCCAAAAAACTCCGGCGAGCGATGTCGTTCTTCGCGCAGCGATTATCGGATCGATTCATGCAAGGTCTCCTCGCTTAAAGCGTGCTTGCCAATAGGGGCGTTAGCCTGCCCAGCAGACGCCGCCGATGAAGCACGTCGCCGATGTCGGGGTTGGAGTCTACCGGGCTCGGCGGCCATCGGGGTGCGAGGAACATTATATCACCGAGCGCGAACTGGTCTATTATTGGCGAGCCGATCGGGAGATTCTTTCCGACCCACTGCCGGCCAGAGTGACGCAGAGGGAACAACCAAGAGCCGTTGGCGTTGTACGCGAGGCGTTGGGGCAGCGGATTTCCGCGACCGGCCTGAGCAGAGGGGCGTGGAGAAAACTCCAAATCTTGGAGAACTCGATGGATCCAGTGGGACAGAGTGCAGAAGGTAAACTCAGATGAGGCACGAACCTCCGTTTGCGTCGGAGAATCGTGGGCACTATTGCCCGTGTGCGGGCCTTGTCACATGCCAATAATAATGGAATCAACTCTTGTTTTTCAGGGAGGTCCGCAATGAAAGTTGCCGTATTCAGCACCAAGTCATACGATAAAGAGTTTTTGGAAGCGGCGAATCGGTCCTTCGGACACGAGCTGGTCTTTCTGGAACCACGGCTGACGAGCCAAACAGTGTCCCTCGCCAATGGCTTTCCCACGGTGTGCGTCTTTGTCAACGACGAGGTGGATGCACGAGTGCTGCTCCATCTGCAGCGTCATGGAACAAAACATATTGCCCTCCGTTGTGCCGGTTACAACAACGTCGATCTTCAGGTGGCGGAAGAATTGGGATTCATCGTCAGCCGCGTTCCCGCCTATTCGCCCCAGGCCGTGGCGGAGCACACGATGGCTCTCATCCTGGCCCTGGCCAGGAAGCTTCACAAGTCCTACAACCGGGTGCGAGAAGGAAACTTCGCGCTGGATGGTCTTTTGGGAATTGACCTGGCTGGAAAAACCGCGGGAGTCATCGGGACAGGAAAAATCGGTCGACTCGTGGCCAAACGGTTGCTGGCTTTCGAATGTTCAGTTTGCGCGTTTGATTTGAGGCCAGACGAAGAGCTGGTTTCGCTGGGGGTGGAATACGTGGGGTACGATGAGCTTTTCCGCAAAAGCGATATCATTACCCTCCATTGTCCGCTTGTCCCCGCGACTTATCACCTGGTCAATGAGGAAACACTTGCCCTCATGAAGCGGGGGGTTATCCTCATCAATACAAGCCGGGGTGCCCTTGTGGACAGTCAGGCCGTTATCCGGGCACTCAAATCGGGAAAGATCGGAGCCCTGGGGCTGGATGTGTACGAAGAGGAAGCTGATCTGTTCTTCGAAGATCTCTCCAACCAGGTCATCCAGGACGATGTTTTCATGCGGATGCTGACCTTTCCCAATGTCATCATCACGGGACATCAGGCGTTTTTTACGAATAACGCCATGCAGGCCATTGCCCGAATGACCCTCGAGAACATCACCGCCGTGGAGCGTGGCGAGCCCCCACCGGGCCTTCTTCGGTGGCAGGAAGCCCGGGCCATTGGGGCATAAACGCGAAAAACAGCATCCCAAAAATATTTGCTGTATCACGCCGATGGTTTTTCTCGCCCAAAAGCAGGCGATGATGGGCTACCTCTGCCCGGAGTGACCGCTGCGCAACTTCAGCCTTGGGTGACGTTTATCTCCTGGCTTTACCCGGCACCGTTATATCATTGAGTTGAAGGAGGACTGGTTAATCCTGAGGAATGCTTCGCAGCACATCCGTGGGGGCGTAATCGTCGGTGAGAATCTCCCCCTGACGGACGTAATCTTCACCGGAAGTCCCGAGTTGAGCCACTTCAGGAAGAAAGAAGGTGAATTTTTTCTCGGCCTGAAGTTGCTCCGCCCGCTTTATTATTTCTTCACGAGAAAGACGTTGCGGCTTTTTGCTGGCCACGACAATCACATTTCCATATCGGCCGTAGGACCATTCTGAGGGAAACACCCGAGCAATCGTCCGCCGCTGATAATGGTATGAGGCGAAACCAGGTTGCAGGTTGCTCACAACCACCCCGTCTTCCTCAAGGAGCTTGGCCACCAATTCCATGAACTCCCGCGTTGTGAGGTGATAAGGGATGTACCCGCCGCGGAAAGCGTCGAGAAAAATCATGTCGTAGCGAGCGCCCTCCTTGGCCAGGCGGGTCATCTGCACCCGTGCGTCGCGAATGTACACTTTCATCCTGCTATCTTCCTTAAATCCGAAATAGGCTTGGGCGGCTTCCACGACGACGGGGTCGAGCTCGATCACATCCAAATGCACGTCGGGATAGTAATGTCGAATCGCCCGAACGAGCGTTCCTCCACCCAGCCCCACAAAAAGAATGCGCTGCGGATGGGGGCAGTGAATAAAGCCGGCCATCATCAACTTGTAGTAATGCAACGGAAAATCCAGTGGATTACGCACGTTAATGGCGGATTCTTCAAAGTCGATTCCAGATCGGCGAAACTGAAGGCGACGAATATCGCCCTCCTCCACCACCCGCACATAGTGGTAAAGGGATTCTTTCTCGAACAGAACGCGGCTCAGTTCTTGGGCAGAAATACGCTGAGAAGGCGCAACAACTCCCAGGCCCACCACAATCATGCCCAGGACCAAAGCCCTAACTCCGGCTGCCGCACGCAGGATTTGTGTTTCGAAACACCTGTCTTTGCGGTTTGAACAACCCACCTGACCAATCTCGCTGAGTTTTTCAGGAGATTTGCTCCCCAGGAAATAGAGTCCAATCATGGCCGAATTTCTCTAACCCAATGGACAACAAAAACGAATTGGTATTGAGATCGGATGAACCGGTATCAATGCCGATCAATGAACCGTGCAGCGACGATCTCCTTGCCTAAGCAAGCTTTCCTCCCATTATCTTTTTACCAATTCCGGCGGCTCAACCCGTTTGACTGCGGAGGACGGTGGCGCGGTAAAGGCAGCATTTCCCCGTGGTGAACCGACCACCGCGACCACCGCCACAAGGAGCCCCAAAGCCGCCAGCACACCGGCTCCCAGAAACAGACAGTGGCGAATTCCCAAACTCAAAATGAGATAAAACGCAGTGTGAATACATCCAAGAAAACTGCCCACGGTAGAAATGGCGTAGAGTGTCCCGGCACTTGCACCGGACTTTTCGACACTTGTGGTCATCAGCCGGATACAGTAGGGTGAAACCATCCCCAGTAGGGTGCTGGGCAGAAAAAACAGCGCTGTCGCGGCGGCCAGCGCTCCGTAACGCTCATTCCACTCCAAAGCTGCAAACCAGCCGCTGATCTCAGGATACCACAGAGCTACCGGGACAATGCTCAGGGCAGCGGCCAAGATCACTCCTGCGAGCACCCCCAGCAACGGCCATCGAGAGGAAGCCCAGCCGCCGATCAGGTAGCCGGTGCTCAGCGAAAGCAAAAAGACGCCAATGACGCTGCCCCAGACGAAAACACCGCTTCCAAAGTCCGGGGAAAGGATCCGCCCGCCGAGAATCTCCAGGCCCATCATCACCCAGCCGCATACGAAAGCGGTGGTACACAGGAGGAAAGAGCGCAATCCGGACATGCGCGGCAAACCCCGTCACAGCGGAAATGAAGGGAGGGCTTCAGAAACCACGATAACCCGAAATTACCCTGTCCCGGTTTGCCAGTCAACTCGCTCTTCGGCCGAAGTTCGCCTCGTGGGTGGAGATTGGCACACAAGGGACAGGAAAAAAGAAGTTCTTCCAGGATATTCTGGGGCGCTGGCTGCCATCTTCCACCGGCGTCTTCCTGCTATCCACAGTCAGAGGTGCGAGAAAGGAGCAATTCACGAATTGACCCTACCGGCGTCACATCGATTCGGCGAAGTTTCGTGTGTTGGAGGGGGCAATCCATGAAGAATCCGAGCAGCGATCAGCTCACAACAGAACAAAGACAGGCGGCCGATGTGATCGACCGCCTGCCAGAATTCATCGTCATTGAGTAAACCGGGACCGCCACAACAGTTCACGAGGCACCACAATCCTGCCCCACAAGCCCGGCTTTTCGCGGCATGCGATCAGGGAAGCCGTCAAGGTTATTCGGTCTTGCCCAGCGCTTCCGGATGGAAGACCGCATGGCAATCGTCGCAAGTCTTCGCGAGGGCAGCCACGGCTTTTTCGGCTCCCGCCGCGTCCTTGGCTTTCGCTGCCTTGTTGACTTGAGCCGCTGCATCCCGCATGGCCGCACAGAACTGGAACCACTGTTCCGCGTTCTCGGGCTTGCTAGTCTCGTCCAAATTCGCCATACTGCCCTGGGCGATTGCAGCGATCACGGCGGAATCCATTGCGATTGTCTCCGCCTGTCGTTCGAACCGCCGCATGTTGCGCTTCAGCCGGGAGTTGACGAGGGGAACCTGTTCCATCAATTCTTTCAAAGAGGCCACTTTTTCCCACTTGAGGCCATTCGAATCTCCGGACGCAGATTTGGCCGCCTCGACTGCCGCCAGCGCTTTCTTGGCCGAAGCATAGTCCTTCGCTGCGGCAGCCGAGAGCTCCCGAGCCGCCTTGATCAGAGCGGGGGCAGCCGCCTTGTATGGTGTATTCTCATCGTGAAGCCCCAGCACCAGGGCAAGGACCGCCAATGTTTCAGCGTCTTTAATGACCTTCGACTGCAAATCTTTGAAATCCTCCTCAGACTCCAGGACCTTGGCGATCCCTTGGATGTAATCATCCACCGCCTTCACGAGATCAGCAGCGGGCGCGTAAGTCGATGCCTTGGGGGCCGGGGGAATGTCCGCGCCACGGGCTATTGTCCCGCCACTAAAAACCAGAAAACCGATCGCAACACCAAGCGTGAGCACGACGGGTCGCATGAACAAGCCTCCTCGTTATTCAGGTGGGACGTACCAACCTCTAAAGCGGGGTGATTAAACTCTGGCAGCGTGATTGTAATACGGTGGTCGACCCGTAAGCGGTTCGGCGTACTCGCTTTCAAATCCTCGCCACCTGAGTTCAATTCTCGCGACTTGCTAACCACCCCAAAATCCGTTGAAAGACGCACACTCGAAAAAATATTTTCGGTGTGCTATCTTGGCTAGTGTCATCGGGCGACAGGCGGATGTCAAGGACCGCGGGCGAGTCATGGGGTAAACAACTGTCGAGGGCGAGGTGCTGCCGACCCATGCGGCTGTGCGACGTCGAATTTCTTCTGACCAAATTGGACCCGTTGAGTCAGGGCATTGCGGATCGCCTTGTGCTGGTCCGCGTGCAAACGGACGCTGCCGTGGATGGCTGGGGCGAAGCACCGGTACCATGGCGAGTGGGCGAACTGGCGCGGCGACGCGAGCAACTCCTTCCAACCCTGGCAGGGCGAAACATCCTGGACCTCGCCGAGCTTGCCGAATTGAACGTCCTCTCCCCACCTCTCCGTGCGGCGGTCGAGATCGCCTGCTGGGACGCGGCGGGAAAGGCCCTGGGGCAACCCGTGGCGCGGTTTTGGGGAGGCTTTTACCGCCACCAGGTGCCGGTGGGACAGTTCGTGGGCGACATGGATGAGGACGAGATTCTGGCCCAGGCTCAAAGAATGTATGACAGAGGGGTGACGTGCTGGATCCTGGGCACGAGTGGACAAATCGCTCAGGATCTCGAAGTACTCCGTGCCATTCGAGATCAGTTTGGAGAGGCCATTCAACTGCGAGTGGACGCCCGCCGCAGGTTCGACTTTACCGCCGCCGTGCACCTTTGCCTTCAGATGGAATCCCTGGGTATTCACTGCCTCATTGATCCGCTGGCCACAAATTACTGGCAGACCTACCGGCGGCTGCAGCAAGAATCCCCGGTTCCTATCGCCATCCGCCGGGGATTAAAATCGCTGCGGGACGTGTGGGCGGTGTGTCAATGCGGGGCCGCTCGGCACCTCATTCTGGACATGTATGAGCTCGGGGGACTTCTGGCCATCCGTAACGCTTCGGCCGTTGCCCAGGCAGCGCAGATTGAGGTCTCTCTGGGAATGCCGGCCTCGGTGGGGATTGGCCTGGCGGCAGCACTTCACCTGGGAGCAGCGCTGCCTCCCCTCGTGCATGCTCACAACTTATGGCAATATTGTGAGGACTCCAGAATCGTCCACCCGTTCGCTGTTAAAAATGGGATGTGGACTGTCCCGGAAGAACCGGGGCTGGGAATCCCCCTCCAGAGAGATCATTGGGAGTTGCTCACTCTGGCTCGGGATTTTTAACGCATAACGAGCGGTTGTCCGAGAGCATTCACTTCTAGCCAGACGCGATGGCCATTTTCTTCTATCGGCTGCACTGTCGGCATTGCGGACACACAGAAATCCTGTCTCGGCATGAGGCAGAGCGAAGGCTCCAGGCGCACAAGAAGCTCCGCGCCGGCGTCCAGACGGACGAGGCCCTGCTGGATGAATTGGTCCCCAATCTTCTGCCGCAAACTCCGTGTCGCCAGTGCGGAACAATGCCGCTGCAGGTCACCGTTCAGCATGACGTTGGTGATTGGTCGGAACAAAAGCGCTGTATTGCATGTGGTGGTGTCATCCCAGCAGCAAGATTGGCCGTGTTTCCTGAGGCAGAGATGTGCACCAAATGTCAGAGTGCCGTGGATAGGGGAGAGACGCCGGGGCCACCCGTTTTCTGCAGACGCTGTGGAAGCCCCATGCGGATCGGCACACGCCAGATCGGCGGCCGGACGCGCTATGTGTGGATATGTACCAATGAAACCGGATGCTCGTACTGGTGTGAAAGCATTCGATAACGCGCTGCTTTTCCCGAGCGAGTATCTGCTACGTGTGCCCCCACGCCCTTCCAAACAGAAACGGCTGATCCCCGAGTGCGGAATTTAAGTCTGCACGCGGATCAAAGACCCGACGTGCCTAGACCTGTGCGTCACAACGGCGAGCATTGGACGTCGCAGAGCAAAGCTGCTAGAGGCAGCGGTCACGCGGCTTTTCGATCGCGAAGCAATTTCGTGCAGGCATCACAGACCATTTCAGGGGTAATCGCTTGCATCAGGCTTTCCGGTGCTCGTCGGGGATGACGACCCTGGTATTCTGCTGCCCGAATTGCAATGTGTCCGGGTCCGTAGGGACCGACCCGCGCCGGATCGGTTGGCCCAAAAAGCCCAACGCAGGGGACGCCAAGGGCGGCCGCCATGTGGAGCGGCCCCGTATCGGCGGAGATCATGAGCGACGCGCGACGGAGAATGGCCGCCATCTGACGTAGATTCGTTGGTGGAGCCAGCCGACATGCTTCACCGGCTTGGGCCACAATTGCTTCCGCCCAGGTCCACTCAATCTGGCTACCCCACAATACAAGCGTCGGTAAGGCCAAGGCGTCGTGCAAGAACTTGGCCACAGCCGAGAATCTGTCGAATGGCCATCGCTTGCATGGCCAGGCTGCTCCCGGATTGATCACGGCGAACCGACCGACCAACCCCAATTCCGCCAGAACGCTCTGTGCCCATTCGGCTTCCTCGGGTGTTTCGAAAAGTTTGAACTCTACTCTAGGGGACTCTATCCCCAGCACCCGGAGCAGGCTCAGAAAGATTTCCACCACGTGGGAGCCCAGGGCTGGAACCCGATGTGTCGCTAGCCAGGGGGCCAGTTCCCGCCCTTGAGGACGAGCGAAACCGACCCGAAATCGCGCCCCACTCAGCCAGGCCAAGAGTGCGCTCTTGGAAAGACTTTGCACATCAAGGGCCACATCGAAAGACCGCTCCTTCAATGTGTGGCGAATTCGTCGAATCTGGCCCCACGATTTGTACCACCTCCTCGGCACGGCGATAATCTCATCCACCGCTGGATGGCCGACCAGGATGGGGGCGTTTCGCTCTTCGACAATCCAGGCGATCCTGGCTTGAGGAAACCGCTGGCGAAGAGCAGAAGCCACCGGGAGTGTAAGGATGACATCACCCAGTGCGCTCAGACGGACTATCAAGAATCGGGCTGTCGGAGGAACTTCCACGAGAGGTGTCAACAGATTCGACACGACTGACCTCCTGCAATTCCCGCATCATTTCCTTGGCCGGGCCACTATCACCCCACCGATCCGTTAAAATAGCGTGAATTGTCGCTGGTCATTCCGTGGCCAACGGCTCGGTATTGGGACATCTATTGATAACTCCGCAGGTGAGAGAATGGCGAAGGTTTTTATTACAGGCGGTACGGGCTTCGTAGGATACCATCTGGTAAAAGCCTTGACCGAACGAGGCCATGAGGTTGTTTGCCTCGTCCGTGCTACCTCTCGCACAGGTCCCCTCGAGCCCTTCGGTGTGCGATTTCACCCGGGCAGCTTACACGATGTGGAAAGCTTAGTCCCAGCGCTCAAAGGCGTCCAGATCGTTTACCATCTCGCTGGAACAACAAAAGCTCTCAAAGTCGATCAGTTTTTTCAGGTTAACGAAAGAGGGACTGAGAGCCTCCTGCAAGCGTGTCGCCGAGTGTCTCCCCCTCCTGTGGTGGTGATTGTGTCGAGCCTGGCGGCTGCGGGGCCTGTCAGAAAAGGGCGAGAACCCCACCGCGAGGGAGAGCCTTCGTACCCCGTCTCGTGGTACGGGAAGAGCAAGCGGGCTGGTGAGTTGGTCGCCGAAAAATATGCGGGGGAACTCCCCATTACGATTGTTCGGCCACCGATCATCCTGGGGGAGTGGGACAAAGACGGGCTCGAAATGTTCAAGCCGATCGCGCGGACAGGGGTCCACCTCGTGCCCGGCTACCGCCGGAAGTATTACTCAGTGGTCTACGCGGGTGACCTCGCAGAACTCCTGGTGACGGCCGCCGAGCGAGCCGAACGCCTCCCCAAGCCGGATGGCTCGACCGACAAGGGGCAAGGCTACTACTATGCCGCTTTCGATGAATGTCCCTCTTACGGGGAACTGGGCAAACTGATGGGGAAGGCACTCGGACGCCGAACTCTTGTCATCCCAGTGGCACCGCCGGTCGTCTGGACGGTGGCCCTCCTGGGCGAGTTAACAGCCCATCTAAGGCGGCGACCGGTCGTCTTCCATCTGGACAAGGCCCGAGAGGCACTCGCCGGTTCCTGGATGTGTTCGGCACAAAAGGCTCGAGAGCAGCTTGGTTTTTCCACTCCCAAGACCTTGCTCGAGCGGCTGGAACAAACCGTCAAGTGGTATCGTCGTGAGAAGTGGCTGTGAAAGGCCGCGCGGAGGCCACGATTTGTTAAACCAGGGACAGCTTTTAGACCGTTCACTACGAATGTGCTCGGCCTAAGAATCGGCAACCGATAAGAAAGCGGCCTTTCTCGTGGTTGTCCAACTCGTGGACGTAGACCACCTGGGCCGTCAGATAGATGCATTTCTGATCGTTGCTCACGAGCGCCACCAACTGGGTGAAGTCAGGTCGTTCGTCAAGATAGAAAGAGAACCCGCCGCGCGAGATGTCCCGGCATCGCACGGGGATAAAATCTCCAGGATTTGGTTTCTTCCCGTTGCTCAGCGGTGCCACTCGCTGAATCGAATCGAAGGCGAAACGCGGCATTCGCCGCCTTTGTACAATGCTTTTGTCCATGGCCGGGGCTTGTGCTCTTGAAATTTCGCAACGCGACTCCTCTACGAATTTAGCACACGGCATTGAGCGGATGGGTCTTTTGCCGATAAAGTTTTTTCAGTTTTTGCAGTCACAAGGCTGAAGCTGATATTTCCGACGCGAATGTAACGCTTATTCAGGGGATTCTGTTGAAGCGGACGTTTTGTTTTAGGGAGATGCCCAACCGTCAAGACACTTCAACAGGCGAGGACTTCTCTTTCACGGTTTGCAGAGCTACGACGGCCGCTCCGCGATTTCCTTTGTCAATAGCAGCAAGCGCCTCTTTCAATCCTGCCACCTGGTCCGGTGTGAAGGGAATCGCCTCGCCCGGGGGAGGCGGATCGGGCACCAGTTTCCGTGCCAGGGCTTTCAAAACCGCGGGGCGATCTTCTGCAATTCGCGTCGAGATGAGCAAACCATCGCACCATGCTCCCGGTCCGGGCGGTAGATCTCGCTTGTTCAAGATGACCATAGCTTCATGCCACTCCTTTTGAAGCCGCGCATACTCCGACGTCCATTCGGTGCTTCGGTCAAAAACAAGGAGGACCAGATCTGCCTCGCTCGCAATTCTGCGCGTCCGAGCAATGGCCTCCGCTTCCAGTTCGTCCTGCGGGGCCCGTATTCCTGCTGTGTCGTACAACTCCACAGGCCAACCCGCGACGACTGTCGCCACCGTCACAAAGTCGCGCGTAGTGCCCGGAGTTGGATCCACGATCGCCCTTTGGTATCCCACCAACCAGTTGAGGAGACTGCTTTTGCCTGCGTTGGGCGGGCCCACCAGTGCCACTTTATAGGGCTGGGTCAGATGAAGTCCGACCTTTTCCCAAGCGAGCAGCCGTCGGAGGATAGCCGACGCTTCCTGAAAATTGTCCTGTGCCAGGGCCCTTTGGGCTTGGTCGATCATCCTTGAAAGGGCCCCTCCGTACTGGTCCAAGAGAATCGACGTGACGGTCCAGGTGGGGGCGTCGGCCAGAGCGATTCTTGCGGCCGCCGTAATGGCGTTTTTTTCCATCCGGCGAATCCACTGCTCCCATGTTTCGCGACGAAATCCTGACGCCTCGAACTTCGCTACGATCGCCTCCACAAGAAGTGGATTACCATGGCAATGCAGTTCGGCCGCCTCCCCATCCACAACCCGCAGGATCATCTCCTCATACTGACCGTCTCCGATCGGAAAACGCACCAGTACAGGCCGGGATTTCCGTTCGAAGCGGAACTCAGCGCCCGAGCGCCGCGTAAGCTGCCGCTCGAGGACACCTTTGACCGCCGGGCCTTCCAGTCGAATGGTGGCTAGCGCCGCACGGCCAGGGGGCGTCAGCACGATCACACGGTTCATGGCACGTCTTTCGGCAAAACCTGCTAATTCAGACTGGGAACAGGTGAGACGGTGTATATATGCGACACACTCGTCTTAACAATAAGCATCCTGGATGTCTCTTTTGGGAATGGCAGGGTGGTCGCCACCCCAGTGATTTATTTGCAATCGCCTTTCCCGTTAACTATATTCTTTAAAGGAGAAAATTTCCCTGTGTCCTGCAGTTTCCCACCCGCGAAAATCAGTTCGCCCGCAATAGCAACTTCTTACTGTGTCGTTGTTGACTGTTGTTGACCAGTCTCACTAGTAACAGGAGGGAAGCACCATGGCGAAAAGACTCTTGCTTGTAACGGCCGCGATCCTGTCGTTGGGTTTCGCGGCGAATGTGTACGCGTGCAAGTGGTGGTCGCGACTTTGTGGCCGACACTACTGCTGTGAGCCGGCTGCCTGTTGTGTTCCAGTTCCGGCATGCGAGGTGGCCCCGCCGGCCTGCGAGGCTCCGGCTGCCACAACCGAGGAAGCGCCGCCTGCACCCACACCATCGCCAGGCGAGCTGAAGCCCGAGGCTCCCGCGGTAGCCCCCGCACCCGCCCCGGAAGCCAAACCGGAGGAGAAACCAGCCCAGCCGCCCGCCCCGGCAGCACCACCGGCTCCTGCGGCACCGGCTCCAGAAGAGAAACCAGCTCCCCCGGCCCCCCAGCCGGAACAAAAACCGGCTGCCCCGGCGGCACCGGCTGAGACAATGCCTGCGCCGCCAGCACCGGCTCCGCAACCTGCTCCCGCTCAGCCGGCGCCTGCCCCCGAGGCAAAACCCGAACAGCCCGCAAGCCCGCCGGCAGCCCCAGCTCCTGAGGCGGCTCCACCTCAACCTGCCGCACCAGCCCCGGCTCAGCCGCCAGCCCCTCCAGCCCCAGCCGCGGAGGAAAAGCCCGCTCAACCGGCCGAACCACCTGCCCCACCGGCACCCGCCCCGGCTCAGCCCGCCGCTCCACCGGCTCCTGAGGCAGCACCACCGGCGGCTCCCGCTGCCCCGGCCGCCCAAAGCTCCTCCTATCGCATTTGGACGGATGATACCGGCCGGTATCACGTGGTCGCCCGATTTGTCGAAACACTCGAAAATGGCCGGATCGTCCGGCTTGTGCAACCCGATGGGCAGTTTGTCCGCGTGGCATTCGAGCGTCTGTCTCGGGACGACCAAACTTACGTGTTGAGCACCCTGGGGCAACTCGCCCAGCGGTGAAGCTTGCTTCCTGCGGAATCATTGGCCGTAGGCATCCCAGAACGGTGTCTGCTTCCAGGTGGTTTTTTCAGGAAAAGCAGGCACCGATCAAGAACCATTGCCGGAGCTGAAATGAGAGTCCGAGACGGGAGTGCTGTCTCCCGTCTCATTTTTTATTGAGTTAAGCCTTGCGTAAGAGAACCGGCAGCCAACCGGGACAAAGGACCGGGCAATTGGCTTAGGTGGGACTTCAAGCGGGATAGGACGAGCGCGGCCCAACTCTCGAGAAAAGGGACCTGCTGGTCAGGTCCACATTGCCGGATTGGGTCGTCGAGACGCGAGCACCCGCCAGGACCGAAGCTTTTCCCGTCGGGAAAAAACTTCTTACTTTCTCCACACTCTTCGAGAAACCCTCTATTCGAACTCCGTGCAGGCCGTTATCCAGGAGCGGATGTCAGAGCCAGCAGCGAAGCGAACTCCTCCGCGCCAGGCAGCTCATGCCAGATAACGTGCGATCCGATTTTTGGTTTGGCACGAGGGAACCTGCGGGATCTGGTACGCCATCTGGTAGGCGTCCTCGACGGTGTCTGCGTAAAAGTTTCGCAGAATCCTGCACGCCCGGAAACCGAGCGATCGGAAGAAAAGCTGAGCAACGAGATTTGTTTCGCGAACCTCAAGCAGAATCTGATGCCGCCGATGTGGCGACAGCTTGTTGATCAATCGCTCCACGAGCGCGCGACCGATTCCTCTTCGTCTCCAGGCAGGGTCTACAGCCAGCGTCAGCACACGGAAATGATGAGGAGCCATCTCGTAGATCATGTAGCCGACGACCTGATTCTGGACCTCGGCCACAACGGCGATGCAATGAGGCTGATGAGTACAGGAAAGAAAATCCGATTTCGTCCAGGGGAACTCGAAGCTTTCCTCCTCGATCTTAAGAACAGTCGGTAAATCCTCCTTCAACATCCAGCGAATGACAGGTCGAGTCGCCACGTCGAAATCAGTACTCATGGCAAACGTTCCTTGTCAGCCAGAGTCAGGGGAGAAAGGAAGAACTGTCCCTCTGCCGCCTTCCGCGACTGCCCTCCGTCATGCGTCACAGCTGAATAGACTATCAGAAATCAAATTGGCTGCCAAGAGAGCTTTTTTCGATTGGGAAATTTCGACATATTGCAGAAGGTTTGAGGAGAAAATAGCCTGCGCTTCAGCCCCAAGAAAACCCTGCCAAACTTCGCAGTTTTTTGCGCAAGCGACTCAACCGGGCCCGCAACGGTCCCGGCTTGCAGCCAAGTTTACGTGCGATCTCCACAATCGGTAATCCTTCCAGTTGCATCCGGAACAAGTCGCGTTCCTCAGGAGTCAACTTATCCAGCAATTGGGTCAAAAGCTCTTCATTCTCCCACTGTTCGGCTGGTGCCTCGGGCGCCGACCACCGCGTCTGCTCGAGCGTGTCCTCTCCCAAACGAACCACGGGTTGCCGCCGCTGACGACGCCAGTACAGTGCCACCTTCCGTCGAATGACAGTGGCTGCCAGAGCGACGAGCTGCTCGGGCGAATCCAAATCGTACAATCCCGCTCGCAGGCCCGGGATCAACATCCGCTTCATTGACTGGACAAGGTCCAGGGTATCTACCTGGGAGCGAAGCAGCGGCCCGAGGGCCACACGCGCGATGATGTGGAACTTCGGCTCGCAGTATTCGAGAAGTTTGGCGAGGGCTTCGTCGTCTCCGTCGGCTGCCCGCTCCACCCAATCACGAAAGGGCGAGCGGGGGCTGGGTGACGATGCATGAGAAATCACATCTGCCATAGCCGAGGATTCCGACGCTCGCATACCGAGCACGCAGAGGTCAACAACCACCCACGCATTCCCGCTTTCGACCGAGCACAAAAACAACATCGAGCGAGCCTCGCGCCCGCCAGTTCTATTATAATCGAAATGTCACAACTTCCCGCAACTGTGGGGTTGCGCTGGCCAAAACTTCCACAAGCGGCCACCGTATCATCGGTCTGTGTTTCAGTCTTTGGAATTCGAGCGAGTTTTTCGAGGCGTCATTTCCCTGAGTTTGAGCATGGCAATTCTGGCAGTCCGCAGGCTTTCCTTCGCGATTGCGGGACAAACAATCCTTGAAAATGTCTCCTTCGAACTTGATCGGGGTGAGTTTGTTGCCATTGTCGGACCAAATGGAGCGGGCAAAACGACGCTCCTGCGGTGCTTGGCCCTCGTTTATCGCAATTGGCAGGGGGAAATCCTTTGGCTGGGCCGACCCGCGAAAAGCGTGGGCCAACGGGAATGGGCAAGATTCGTCGCTTATTTGCCCCAGGAGGAACGGGTTGACATCCCGTATACAGTGGAGGATTTCGTCCTCATGGGGCGCTATCCGCACGGCAGCCCCTTTTCACCACCCTCTTCCCAGGACATCGAGGCAGTTCGCGAAGCCCTGGAATTAACAGGCACATGGAGTTTTCGGCATCGCGTCGTGCGAACTCTCAGCGGCGGGGAACGGCAGCGGGTCATGCTGGCCGCTGTTCTTGCGCAGCAGACCCCGGTCCTGCTCCTCGATGAGGCCACCACCTTCCTGGATTTCCGCCACCGCGAAGAAGTCCAACGCCTTTTGGAAAAGATCAACACCCAGCGGCAGGTGGCCATCCTTGCGGTCACACACGATGTCAACACGGCCGCACTCTTCAGTCACCGGATTGTGGCCCTGCGCGATGGTCAAGTTATATTTGACGGCCCACCGGCAACCTTTATGCAGGAATCGATCTTGCAAAAGGTCTTCGGTTTTCGCCCGCTGCTGGTGGCTCATCCTCACTTAGGCATTCCTGTGATAGTTCCCACGCGGGGCGGAGGCGAGTCGTGAAGCCGGGCCGATCTGCGCTTGTGATCATTGCCCTGGGAACACTGGTGGTGCTCAGCGTTGCGCCGCTGGCAGGCCCTCGGTGGATCGATCCCTGCATCCTCTGGAAAGGAGAAAATCCGCTGGAGGCAAGAATCCTGTGGGATATTCGCATCCCCAGAGTGCTGGTGGGTTTTCTTGCCGGGATGGGGCTCGCTGTAGGGGGCACAGCCTATCAGGCCATGTTTCGCAATCCGCTGGCAAGCCCTTTCACGCTGGGGTTGGCAAGTGGGGCCTCACTGGGCGCGGTTCTGGCCATCCATCTCGGTTGGACCAAATTGTTATGGGGCACACCTGCCGTCACCCTCTGTGCGTTGATGGGCGCCGGTACGACTCTGGTTGTCGTTTACGGCCTGACTCGACTGCGGGCAGAGCTTTCCGTCGCCACCATGCTGCTGGCCGGTGTTGCCATGAGCTTCCTGAATACCAGTTTAATTCTGATGCTTCAATATGCTGTCGATCCCGTGCGGGCATTCCATGCTTTTCGCTGGATGCTGGGTGGATTGGAAGGAACGCTGGGTTACCGAGACGTCCTGTGGCTGGCACCTGTGGTCGTGGCGGGGAGCTTCATTCTGTGGGTCTTGCGACGGGAGCTCAACCTTCTTTCACTGGGCGACGAATGGGCGGCGGCCCGGGGCGTTTCCCTGCCGACGGTAAAGACATTGATTCTCTTTGTCACCGGTTTGATGGTGGCCTCCATCGTGGCGCATTGTGGACCGATTGGCTTTGTGTGCCTTATTGCCCCGCACATCAGCCGCCAGCTTGTGGGACCACAGCACACCCGGCTTGTACCTGCCGCCGCACTGCTCGGCGGGGCGTTTTTGGTGATCAGTGACACGGTGGCCCGAACCATCCTCGCTCCCGCGGAAATCCCCGTTGGTGTGATCACCGCGATTCTCGGTGGTCCGTTTTTCCTCTGGCTGCTTCTGACGCGCCCGCTTTCGTGGGAATGGGTACCATAAGAGTTCACGGCCGCCCATGAGTGTCTTTTTCCGGCCTGTCGTTGTAAAATGCCTAACGGTCTTCCCAATGGCATACTAGCAGTGCGTTGGTCGTTCGAGTGTGCTGGTTTAGTGACGGGTAAAACTCATTTCCTAACAGAGAAAGGGTGCTTGCAATGGAGATGCGCTTTCTTGGTGGCACGGGTGTACGGGTCTCGGTGCTGTGTCTCGGAACCATGACCTTCGGCAAGAACCAGTGGCAGATGGGTAACATGACCTTGCCGGAGGTCAAGGAGGCAATCAAACTCTGCCTCGATGCCGGCGTCAACTTCATTGATACCGCTGACGTGTACTCCTATGGGGAATCAGAAGATCTCCTCGGGCAGGCCATCCAGGGTATTCGCAAGGACCTCATCATTGCCACCAAAGTCCGCATGCGGATGAGCGATAAACCGAACGACATCGGTCTTTCTCGCCATCACATCCTGGAGTCGTGCGATGCCAGTCTCAAACGGCTCCGCACCGATTATATCGATCTGTATCAGGTCCACATTTGGGATCCGGTCACGCCGCTGGAAGAGACGTTGCGGGCGCTGGACGACCTGGTCCGCTGGGGAAAGGTTCGCTACATCGGTGTCTCCAACTACGCTGCGTGGCAGATCATGAAAGCGCTGTGGGTGTCCGACAGGCACGGATGGGTACGCTTTCAATCGCTCCAAGCGCTGTACAATCTGGCGATCCGCGATATCGAAGTGGAACTGGTCCCTCTGTGCCAGGACCAGAACCTGGGCATTCTGCCCTGGAGTCCCCTGGCGTTTGGGCTGCTAAGCGGCAAATACCGGCGGAATGCTCCCATGCCTCAGGGGACGCGGATGCAGGGGCCACTCAAGGATTTTCTGCCCACTGATTGGGACCGTGTTTACAACATCGTCGATGTGCTCGACGAAATCGCCAAGGGACATGGGGTGCCGGTAGCGGCGGTGGCTCTGGCCTGGTTAATCCAGAAGCCCGCTGTCACCTCGGTGATTATTGGTGCCCGTACCTTGGATCAACTGCGTGAAAACCTCAAAGCGGCCGAGGTCAAGCTCTCTCAAGAAGAGATGAAACGACTCGATGAAGTCAGTGCTCGGCCGATGCCGTACCCCCAGTGGATGATCGCCACAGTGGGGCAAGACAGATAAGCGATGGCGGTCTTCGGACGCAGCTATTGCCCAGCCTCGTTGCCAAGAGCGAAGACATTTTCTGGAGGTGAAGCCGTGCGGGACCATGATTGCGCAAGCCGCGTCGCGGTGCTCGACCGTTCAAACCAACGGTGTTCCACCCCAGTGATCCTGCCCCTGGTGATTGCGCTGGCTGTACTTCACACACAGGGGAGCCGGTGGGCAGAAAGCAGCGAGGCTCGCATCACCCAATCGCCGCAACTTCGCTGGCTCACCCAGGACGTCAGGCGATGGCAAAAGGTGGAAGGGATCATCGATTGGCCAAAAACCTACGTCAATCCGTTCGATCCAGAAGAGGTGACCGTTGATGTGTTGATCACCACGCCGGATGGTCGGCAACTTGTGCAGCCAGCCTTCTGGATGGAGGATTACGCCTGGCGGCAAATGGGAAGGCAGCAGGGCGGCGAGTGGTTCTACCCCCAGGGCCGGGCGGGTTGGCGCGTCCGCTTCACCCCTACACAGCCTGGACAGTACACGGCCGTTGTGAGAGTGAAAGACGCCGCTGGCCAGGCCGACTCTTCTCCCGTCTCGTTCACCTGCGCGGACGGGCCTGGGCATGGATTCCTTCGCGTTTCCCGGATAGACCCGCGCTTCCTGGCTTTTGACGACGGCACGCCGTTCTTTGCGATCGGCCAGAACCTCGCCTTCATTGGCAGCAGCAGCCAGTACTTCACGCTGAGTGGTGCGATTGAAGCATTCCACAAATTGGCAACGCAAGGGGCCAACTATCTCCGCATCTGGACGTGTTGTGAAGATTGGGCGCTGTGCATTGAAGGGAGAAAAAGTGCCTGGGGCCGATCCTGGGCCTGGCGTCCGCCATGGATCGATCGTCCCGCGGACATTCCACCGCCTTCCTTCGCTGCCTCCAGCATTTTCGCAGGGGTACGGGGGGACAAGCTCATCCCCATCACAGAAAAATCGCTGCAGCCCGATCCTTCCCACCGCGTGGCAGTTTTACCTAACACGCGCTACCGTCTCTCCCTTGCGGTGTGGTCTTCCCGGCCAGGTGTCACGCTCACCGTTCGCATTTTTGGTCGCGAGGTTCCGTTTTCCATCCCGGAAGGCGACACAGGAAAATGGACAATTCTCACCGCGGACGTCATCTCCCCGGTTGATGCAGTGTGGCTGGGGCCGGTGGAGTTGGCGCTCAGTGGTACGTCGGGCATGCAATCCGCGGCTGTCTACCTGGCGGGGGTTTCGCTTCGTGATCCCGCAACAGACCGAGAACTTTTATGGGAAGCGGAACCGGGCCGTCCCGTTCTCGGTCGGTACAACCCGGTCGATGCCTTCATGCTCGATCAACTCCTCGCGGCGGCCGAAAAGGAGGGCCTTTATTTGCAACTTTGCCTGTTGACTCGGGACCTCTACATGCACCGACTGCAGGACCCCTCGTCTCCTGAATACGCGGAGGCCATCGCCGACGCGAAGAGAACCTTCCGCTACGCAGTGGCCCGCTGGGGCTACTCGCCGCATGTCGCGGCGTGGGAGTACTGGAACGAAATGGATCCCAATTTGCCCACTGACCGCTTTTATGAAGAGTTGGGCCAGTATTTGGATGAGATTGATCCCTATCATCACCTCCGGACCACGAGTACCTGGGGGCCATCACCCAAAGATTGCCGCCATCCACATCTCGAGATGGCGGAGGTCCACTATTACCTTCGTCCTGTGGACCGGGGAAGAATCCGTGACGAGGTAGCCGCTGTCATCGATCGCACGGCGTTTCTCAGAGAGCACGCTCCGAGCAAGCCGGCCATCATCGGAGAATTTGGTCTGGCCGACGACAAATGGCGTGAAGACCCTCAGATGCCCCAGGACACGGAACTTATTCACTTCCACAACTCGCTATGGGCCTCGCTGTTGTCTGGTCTTTCAGGAACCACGCTGTTCTGGTGGTGGGACCAGCTCGACCGGATGAATGTCTATCCCCACTACGCACCAGTCGCTCGATTTGCCCAGGAAATCCGGTTTGGCAGGGAAGAACTTCGTGCGGTCGTGTGGGAAGATGAACGGTCAGGAATCCGTGTCATGGGATTGCTGGGGCAACGGACGAGCGCTTTCTGGCTCATCCGCTCCAACGGGACCTGGCTGAGCCGCGTTCGGGGTGAGGCCCCACCTCGAAAGGAACCAGCAGACGTTTCGCTTCCCGGCCTGGCTCCTGGAAAATACCGTGTGACGTGGTGGGATCCTTGGTTGGGTCAGCCCGGCGAAACCGGCACGATCACCATTTCAACTGCCCAAAACCAGGTGTGGACACCCGCGTTTGAGCGGGATATTGCCGTGGTGGTTCACGTTGGAGAGGAATAGCGGGTGAAACCGCCCGGTCGTCGTCCGCCGGGTCATCGCCGCACATAGTCTGCCGCAAAAGATCGCTTGGGTACTTCGACCGGCTGTGGCTGGATGTCGAACGGAATGCCGATCAGCGTCTTGGGTTTGTACCCAAGTGTGGGCATCCCGGGCACTGGTGGCGCGGGATCGGCTTTGAAGGTATCAATGATCGCCACAATCCGGGGATCGAGCTCGATTTTTCCGTCCGGGCGACGCACGCCGAGGCTGTCAAAACTTCCCACCGTGACAATGCTGGCACCACGGTCGTGGAACTCGTAGGCCTCGTACCCTTTTTCGCGGAGGGCCAAGGTCAGCTCATGGGCCTTTCGTGCGGCCTCGGCGAGGCTGCCCCGGAACTGCTTCTCTCCCCGCTCGATGGCTCGGATCTCTTTCTGGTCGATGATCACCTCTCCGGTGAAGTGCGCCACCTGAACGGAATACCGTCCCGGACAGTTCAAAAGATTGTATTCATACCCTTCGTTGAGCGCGAGGATGAACTTGTCCACTCCCTTGGGAGCAAAGTATTCATCCGGAAGAAGTGGATTGGTTGTAAGAAAAGCGTGTCCCATCGGGCCTTTCTGTTTCTTCTCGTTGTCGTCGGAAAGGAGCGATTGCTGAATCGTGCGGAGCGCGGCGAATGTTCGATTGGTCGGCTTTTCCGGTCTAGGTTCGAGCGCGTTCGGGCGGAAATACTTGATTTTCTGCAGCAGTTCCTGCGCACGCGGATCGTCCACGGACGGAAAATCCCCCACGAGAACAGCAACCTCGCGGACTTGCTCGCCCTGCTGATAGCGAAATTTTTTCCTGCCATTGAGATCGTCGGTCTTCAATTCGAACGTTTTTTCGTACATGTAGGCAGGGAGTTTGTACCTCCGGCGAAGCTCCAGTACCAGTTCCCGTGCTTGATCCAGGGCGTGGTCTCCGGAAAAACTGCAGGCCATGATCATCCACGGCCCGTTGTTCTCGGTTACCCAGTACTCCTTGTTTGGGTCTGCTTCCACGTTTGAGGTTGTGAATAACCGCGGGAAAGGCACCGTTGCCCAAACCGAGGAACCAGATACCCACAACCCTCCGACCGCAACCATCACGGGCAGCCAAACAAAAACGCGAGCGCGTTCTGCCCAGGCGTGGTGCAGACGGACCGACAAGACTTCCTTGGAGTGCACCATTTCAGTCCTCCGAACCTAACTTTCCGTCGCGGGTTATAACGTGCAAACTTGATGCAGTATGGATTTCACCAGTAGGGGAATTTCTCTGACCAAATTCCTGTAAGATGTCTTGAATTTCAGGTTGGCGGGGCGAGTCTAGCAAAATCGGCTGGACGGGGAAAGATGTGTTTTTCGATGAAAGGAAACCGTGGAACCACAAACCTCAACACAGTGCGAAAAAGTCATGCGCACTTCGGACGAGCCAAAACCGAGCGAGCCGCGACTGCAGCGGGGGCGGCATCGCTGCCCCGTCCGTATCGCGACCGCGCAACTTAGACAACGCTGGTAATTTGAGTGGAGGCACAAAGAGATCCACCGACAAGAGGCAACCCCATTTCCGCCTGATATAAACGACAACTCTGCCTCGGAAATGTCTTTTTCGGACAACGGCTGGGTACTCAACTCTGACCCGGGTTCTTAACGATCCCCGCCTTTTTTGGTAACGTAATGGATTACTGGCGAAGGGCCGCCGGCGTTGTTGGTGGCGGGAGGGGGTTTTGTACTCCGGGTAAGCCCGCGAGGTGGTCCGTTCTGAAAACGTGGATTTTGATCTGGGGATATGCTCCGAGTCGTCCGCCGAAGCGCGGACATAAGCTGTCCGAAATTTTGCAACCTTTCAGGAAGGAGGAGTGCGACAATGGTAGTGACCAAGGAAAAAATGGAAGCCTGGCTGCGGCGAATCCTGGGAGTAGACAAAGTTAAGTTGGGGCTTCTCGATTACATCGCTCGAATTCCTCGGGTAAAAGATCTCACTGATGTTGCCTCAGGGACTCCGGTGCTTGTTCGCGGCGACCTGGATTGCAAGCCCGGAGCCAAAGTGGGCGAAGGTGATATCCGCCTTCGCTCCATGAAGGAAACGCTCGAGATCGGGCGAAGCCGGGGCTGGATTCAGGTGATTTTTGGTCATATTGGCCGCGATCCGCAGTTGAGCCTGGACAAAGTTTGCAAGCGGTTGGGAGAAATCCTCGGCTGTGAGATCAAGTTTATTTCCGATTGGTTCGATCCTGCCAACCTCACAATTCGTCCTGAACTCGTGGAAGCCATCAAGGCGGCCAAGCCCGGCGACTTCATCCTGCTGGAAAACACGCGGAAATACGACATCGAACGCGTGCTGTGGAAAGCCAAGCCTGCGGACATCCCCAATCTGGCCGAAAAACTTGCCAAAGTTGCCAACGAATTTGCTGAGAAAGTCGCACGGGTGTACGTCCACGAGGCCTTTTCAGCCGGTAGTCTGGATACCTCGTCGGTCGTTGTTCCAGCGGCTATGGACAAAGTCGCCCTGGGCGAATACGCCTATGGCGAGTTCTCGGGTCCTCTGGCGGATTGCCTCAACGCTCAGCTCGTCATCTCCAGCGGGTTGAAGATCGATAAGCTCGATGACCTCCAGGCAATGATTGATCGCGGCAAGATCCGCTGGGTCTTCACCGCGGGCTCGCTGGCGATGGGACTCATCAAGGCGGCTTACCAGTTGGAGGGCAAAGATTTCTGCATCGGAGTGCAGGAAGATCCTGCTCACAAGGATCAGCCCTATTACATTCCGCCAGAGCGGGTCGAACAGGCCAAGAAGATGATTGCGGAAGGACGGCAGAAAGGCATTCAGTTCGTCATGCCGGTGGACTTTGTCCTCCAGGATGGTCGGGTGGCCTCGACCCTCGGTCCGCAGGACCAGCAGTTCGACGTGGGGCCTGCCACATTGGACCTCTTTGAGAAGAAAATCGGCGAGTTCCTGGAATGGGCCAAGACGCTCAACGAGCCAGCCATCGCTTTCCACAACGGTGTGTTCGGCAAGTTCGAGGATCCCCGTTTTGAGGCCGGTACCAAGCGCTTCATGGCCCAGTTGAAACGCATGAAGGATGCCGGTGTGCGTGTGTACGTGGGTGGCGGCGAAGGCGGGAAGGCCCTGGAGCTCTACGGCCAGCCCGATTGGGTGACGCACAATTTCACCGCTGGGGGAACAGTGCTCAATGCTCTGGGAAGCGAGCCTGTTCCGTTCCTCGTTGCTTTGGAAATGGCGGCTACCAAGTCGTTTTAATGGCCACTGTGCCAACCATCGGTAGTCGTTGCTGCGGCTAGCGGCGAATTCTCCTCGCGGAACGGCCCAGATCAGGCCATTTGCCCCCGTCCTCAGCGACGGGGTTTCTTTTTGTACTGATTGACCATCCTGGGGATGCGGGCGAAATGAAATAGGGATGAGTGCACTTTCGATCGGAGATTTGTGAGGGAAATTTTGATGCGCTGTCACGGGACGAAGCGAGGGGCAACGGGATCTCAGGGAACTCAACCCGGGTGAAGTGCGTCGGAAACGGTAGGATGCGAGCTCCGGGTATACACTGGGCATTGACGAGCGATTATCAGCGTGATTGAGCTGAGCAGCTTGCGTCAGCCGAGCCGGAGTGGAATAATGCGCACCAGGCGAAACGTGGGACCTGGTGTTGGCGATAGAGCGTGCATCCTGGTCGTTGAAATGCCATGATACTCACGCTGTGGGTGTCATGATTGCCTTGTCGTATAACTTCTGACGCTGGGAAAAGGAAGGAAACCACCATGGGAACGTCCCAGAAGAGATGGATCGTCTTTGGCTCGTTGGCACTGCTGGCCCTCGGCACATTTGCGACCACGTCCAGCCTGTGGTATCGCACTTTGTTGTTGGGCATATTGAACGGGGAAGAAGTCATGAGACGACACAACGAGGGTGGGCAGGCACGCAAATTGTTTAAAGAGGGGCAGTTCAAAGAGGCGCTCGAGCTCTTCCAGCAGTCTCTCGCGGATCCCCAGGCCGATCCTCGGGAGGTGCCTGAAGATCTCTCCCTGGCTTGGCAATGTCTGGCGCGGCTCAATCGGGTTCATGAGATCGACGGCCTGCTGGAAAAAGCTGTCACAGTCCACAGCCGTAACTGGCGTCTGCTTCAGCGGGCGGCCGAACTGTACATGGAGCTGCCCCACATTGGAGTGATCATCGACAACGTTTTCACACGCTCTGAAGATTGGCAACGGGGAAAGGTCGTCAACTGCTGGGAGCGGGACAGGGTTCGGGCACTTCAGCTCATGCGGCAGGCAATGCCGCTCGTTGCCGAGGAACCCAACCATTCCGAGGCTGCCCAGTTCTATCGCCGTTTTGCGGATCTCATTCTTTTCGGCCGTGGGTGGGGCGACTCCTGGCGGCTCCAGGCGTTGACGAATCTTGATGAACTCCCCGATTACGAGGAAGGGTGGGGGCACGACGGCACTCCCCGCAACGCGCCGGTCGATGAACAGGGCAACCCAATCTTTTACTCTGTTCCCAAGACTTTTGAGGATGCCCAAAACGATGGCGAGCGGTGGCGGTGGTGCCTTGTCCAGGCCAAGGAGATGGATCCCCGCTTAACTGACGAGGTGGACTTCACATTCGCGGAGTTCCTCTGGACGCAATTCGGCGTTCAAACCCTGGCGGACTACGGCTGGTTTTTTGCCAGGGTCAGCGATGAGGAAACCCCTTCACAGGAGACGGGGACGTGGGCCCTTCACACTCTAAGTGAGGATGAGACAATTGCGCGCCTGGCTATCGGCATCAAGCGTTTCAAACTCCCCGACGAATTCAACTATATCAAGATTTGGCAACAAATCGCAGGCAGGGAAAAAAGCAACTATCAGGTTGAAGCCCTGCGGCGTCTGGCGCAGGAATTCGAAAATCGTCGGCAGTATCCCAAGGCAGCTGGATACTGGAAACAGGTCGTCCAACTCACTGGCGGGGATGAACGGCAGGCAGCCCAGCAGCGGTTGGAGCAAATTGTGGGCAACTGGGGACGGTTCGAGCCTGTCGGAACACAGCCCGCCGGTAAAGGGGCCACAGTGGAGTATCGTTTTCGCAACGGCCATGAGGTGACTTTTACTGCTTACGAGATCAAAATCGACCAACTTCTGGGGGACGTCAAAAACTATCTCAAGGGTTTACCCAGGGACCTGAACTGGGAGAATCTCGACGTCGAGAATCTGGGTTATCGGCTGCTCGCAAAATCTCAGGAGAAGTATCTCGGCTCAGTCGTCGCCACCTGGACACTGCCTCTCAAACCCAGGCCGAACCATTTTGACAGCCGCATCACCGTCACCACACCGCTGCAAAAAGCAGGTGTGTATCTTCTCAAGGCCCAGATGAAAGAGGGCAATGAGTGTTTTGTCGTGCTTTGGGTTGCGGATACTGCCATCGCGCAAAAACCGCTCGATAACGGAACATGGTTTTACGTGGCTGACGCTGTCAGCGGCGAACCGATTCCCAAGGCTAACGTTGAGTTTTTCGGATGGCGACAGGAGTGGCCCGGTGATGGGGCGAATCGCCCTCGATTGTTAATCAAGAATTTTGCCGAGTACACAGATGCACAAGGTCAGATTGTGCTCACTGCGGATCAACTTCCCGACAATTTCCAGTGGTTGATCATTGCCCGGACTCCTGAAGGGCGTCTGGCCTACCTCGGCTTTACGGGAATCTGGACCGGGCGCTACTACGACGCTGAGTACCGCGCCATCAAAGTTTATCCGATCACCGATCGCCCCGTTTATCGTCCCGGGCACAAGGTCCACTACAAATTCTGGATACGGCAGGCCCAGTATGATCAACCTGACACTTCGCCATTCGCAGGACAACAGGTGACATTGCGACTGTTTGATCCGAAGGGGCAAAAGCTGTGGGAAAAGCAGGCCAAATCCGACGATTATGCGGGTGTGGAAGGGGAGTGGGAGATCCCCGCAGACGCCACTTTGGGGGTCTACCGAATCCAGATCGTCGATGCCCGACCGGTCAATCCGCGATTCGGAGGTGCAGCCACCTTCCGTGTGGAGGAATACAAGAAGCCGGAATTCGAAGTGACCGTCCAGGCCCCCGAGAAACCGGTTGCGCTGGGGGAAAAGATCGAAGCAACCATCCAGGCGAAGTATTACTTCGGGGTGCCCGTTACGCACGCCCGGGTGAAATACAAGATTGAGCGCACAGGGTACACAGAGCGGTGGTATCCGCCACGACCGTTTGACTGGCTTTATGGACCGGGCTACTGGTGGTTTGCGTATGACTATGTGTGGTACCCGGGATGGCATGAATGGGGCTGTCTCCGTCCGCGGCCGTTCTGGATTCCGTGGTCGCCTGAGCCTCCTGAATTAGTCGGCGAGCAGGAGGTGACCATCGGCGAAGACGGAACGGTGAAATTCACCATCGACACGGCTCCCGCCAAGGTGCTCCATCCGGACGAGGATCATCGCTATAAGATCACGGTGGAGGTCACCGACCAATCCCGCCGGACAATCGTCGGGACGGGTGAGATTCTCGTCACGCGGAAACCGTTCAAAGTGTACCTGTGGGTTTCCCGGGGATATTACCGAACGGGCGACGTGATCGCTGTGCATTCGTCCGCCCGCACCCCAGATGGGCGTCCGGTGCAGGGTTCCGGCCGACTCACGCTTTACCGGATCACCTATCAAGACGGGAAGCCGGCGGAAACCGAAGTCCGTACCTGGGACCTTCCCACCGACGAGCAGGGGATGGCGACGCTCCAGATCAAAGCCGCCGAGCCAGGGCAGTACCGCCTTGCCCATAAAGTGACCGACTCCGAAGGGCACACGATTGAAGGCGGCTATGTGTTCACAATCATCGGGGAATCCCTCCGCGCCAGCGAAGACTTCCGTTTCAACGATCTCGAGCTTATTCCGGATAAGCCGGAGTATCGACCGGGTGAAAAAGTTCAGCTCCAGATCAATGCTAATCGGCGGAACGCGGCGGTGCTGCTGTTCATCCGACCTGCCAACGGTGTCTATCTCAAGCCCCTCATGGTTCGACTTGATGGGAAGACCGCCGTCGTCCCCATTGAAGTTCTTCCTAAGGACATGCCCAACTTCTTTGTGGAAGCGGTGACGGTCTACGATGGGCGATTATTCACGGAAACACGCGAAATTATCGTCCCGCCGGAAAAACGGGTCCTGAACGTGGATCTAATTCCTTCCAAGACCGAGTATCTACCCGATGAGCAAGCCTCCGTGCGCATCAAACTGACCGACCTGGAAGGAAATCCCTTCGTCGGTTCTACGGTGGTTGCCATTTACGACAAGTCTGTGGAATACATTTCTGGCGGGAGTAACGTGCCGGAGATCAAGGCATTCTTCTGGAAATGGCGTCGCTCGCATCATCCACAGACAATGCATAGCCTGGCCAAAGGATCGAGCAACCTGGTGCGGCCCAACACACCGGCCATGGAAGACCTCGGCATCTTTGGCGCGACGGTTGTTGAAGAGTTGGCCGAGACGGCAGCAATGGGCCGGGGTGGTGGATTCGGGAGGCCCGGCGTTGCCTATGCACTGCAGCGTCGCATGGCAGCACCCATGGCGGAACGGATGGAGGCAAGGGCATTCGCCGCTCCCATGGCCCCTATGGCAAAGGCCGCCAACGGTATGGCCTTGGAACAGGCCGATCGGGCTGCCGCTACTGGCGCGCCGGAAGGCGGGGAAGCCCCCATGGTGGAACCCACCGTCCGCAAAGAGTTTGCGGATACGGCCCTCTGGGTCGGGGCGCTGACCACGAGAGAAGACGGTACCGCCGAAGTGACGCTCAAAATGCCGCAGAACCTCACCACCTGGCGCGTCAAAGTTTGGGCCATGGGACACGGCACCAGAGTGGGTGAAGCAGCTACCGAGATCATCACGCGGAAAAACCTCATCATCCGCCTTCAGGCCCCGCGCTTCTTCGTCCAAACTGACGAAGTCGTGCTGTCAGCCAACGTTCACAACTATCTCAAGTCTGAAAAAACTGCGCAAGTGAAGTTGGAGCTGGAAGGGAACACCCTCCAGCCCCTCGACGAACTCGTGCGCACAGTCAAGATCGCTCCCAATGATGAAGTCCGCGTGGATTGGCGGGTCCGCGTCACCCGGGAAGGCGAAGCCGTTATTCGGATGGCCGCGCTTACCGACGAAGAATCCGATGCCATGGAAATGCGGTTCCCCGTCTACGTCCATGGCATGGACAAAATGGTGGCCTACTCGGGATGGATTCGACCGGACCAGGATCGCCTCCAGTTCAAGATTACCATCCCCGCGGAGCGGCGTCCGGAAAGCACACGCCTCGAAGTTCGGTTCTCGCCCACGCTCGCCGGTGCCATGATCGACGCCCTGCCTTATCTTGTTGACTATCCCTACGGTTGCACGGAACAGACACTGAATCGGTTCCTTCCGGCCGTGATTACTCAAAAGGTGCTTATCGATTTGGGCGTCGATCTCGAGAAAGTCCGTCAGAAACGCGTGAATCTGAACGCCCAGGAATTGGGTGATCCAAAGCAAAGGGCGGAACAGTGGAAACGGTTTGAACGGAATCCGGTATTTGACAAGGCCGAGCTCGATCGCATCGTGAAAGAGGGCGTCCAGCGCCTCACGGAAATGCAGCTTTCCGACGGTGGCTGGGGTTGGTTTTCTGGATGGGGTGAAAGGGCTTCTCCCCATCTGACAGCCCTCGTCGTCCACGGTCTCCAGATTGCTCAGCAGAATGACGTGGCGATAGTCCCGGGCGTGATCGAGCGGGGCGTCGACTGGCTGAAGCGGTACCAGGCAGAGCAACTTCAATTACTGCGAAATGCGGATCAAAAACGCAAGGACGTTCCCTGGAAAAGCAAGGCCGATAATCTCGACGCCTTCGTGTATATGGTGCTTGTCGATGCCGGGCTACCAAATCCGGAGATGAAAAATTATCTCTATCGCGATCGGCTCGACCTCTCCGTCTATGCTCTCGCCATGTTCGGTTTGGCTCTGGAAAAAGAGCGAGATCACGAAAAGCTGGACATGGTTCTCCGTAACATCAGCCAGTACGTGGAAAAAGACGATGAGAATCAAACAGCCTGGCTGAACCTCAGTCGCTGGAGCTGGTGGTACTGGTACGGCAGCGATATCGAGGCCATGGCCTACTATCTCAAGCTGCTGGCACGCACCGATCCCAAAGGTGAATTAGCTCCCCGGCTGGTGAAATATCTCCTCAACAATCGCAAGCATGCTACCTACTGGAATTCCACTCGAGACACGGCCCTGGTGGTCGAGGCGTTTGCCGACTTCCTTCGGGCAAGTGGCGAAATGAAGCCCAACATGACGGTCGAGGTGTGGTTCGACGGAGAACTCCGCAAGGCAGTGGAAATCACTCCGGAAACACTCTTCGACTTTGACAACACATTCATCCTGACCGGCGAAGATTTGAAGGAAGGTGAACACACCGTGGAACTCCGTCGCAAAGGCCAGGGGCCGCTTTATGCCAATGCCTATGTGAGTTACTTTACCCTGGAGGATTTCATCCCCGCGGCCGGATTGGAGATCAAGGTCACGCGGCGTTATTACCGCCTCAAGCCGGTAACGAAGACGGCGCAGGTCTCCGGATCGCGGGGCCAGGTCATCGATCAACGGATAGCAAAGTACGAACGTGAACCACTCGAGAATCTCGCCGAACTGAAGAGCGGTGAGCTTGTGGAGATCGAGCTTATCCTCGAAACGAAGAACGACTACGAATACCTCGTGTTCGAGGACATGAAACCGGCAGGATTTGAGCCGGTGGAAGTCCGATCCGGCTATACACGGGATGCGCCGGGGGCTTACGTCGAGTTCCGGGATAATCGTGTGGTGTTCTTCTGCCGAGCATTGGAGCGCGGCCGATACAGCCTGAGTTACCGTATGCGGGCGGAAATCCCGGGCAAGTTTTCTGCCCTTCCCACCCGGGGCTACGCGATGTACGCACCCGAACTCCGGGCGAATTCGGACGAAATCAAGCTCCGCGTGATCGACGTGCCCATCGTCCCGGCAGAAAAGTAATCAACCCGTACCCTTGCTTCGCTCGCTGGTAGCCCTGAGTGGTCGAAGGCCGTCGTGATCGCGATCGCCGGCCCGGTGTACCGGCTCAGTCAGTCCGTGCGGGGAGCGCCCCGCGAGACGGGCTCAACGCTGAGAAGATTTCAGAGTGGTGGGTCTGGTGGATTAAAACCCCTGGATAATGGCTCGGGGAAATTCCTCCCTTGCAAGGTAGCAGAGCTGGACTCGGGACGCCTCGGAGCAGCAAACCTGAAACCTGCCGTAAACTTTTTCCGGTAAGGGCCAAGCCATCGGCTTGACGCGCATCTTCCCTCACGCGCGTTCCCGACCTGGGGCCATTGCCACAATCATCGCAAACGATCCATGAACCACCATCACGGCCCCAATCTGCTAAAAACGCCGGGCCTTGACACTGTGGTCCTCATCCGCCTCTCAAACAGCTTCAGCAGGGCACTCCCCCATTCCGCCGCCTGACGCCCAACGCGAGCCCGGCACCACCTCACCCAACCGGCGGACTACCGTGTTGGACACCAATGGCGATGCCCCGGCAAAAAGCCTCTGCTTTTCGGTCCATCCTGCGCGGAACCCTCTTTTTTCAGACTCTGCTTATATCTGCTGATTTCCACGCAGTGTGGACAATGCCAAGGATTCAGCTTGTAACAGACAAATTTGACAGCTAAAATCTGTCAATTAGTCCTAGCTATACTGGCGTTTTGGGCCGTGGGACGCTGGACTTTTCTTTTGATCGATGGTTTCAGAGTGGCACGCCTCAGGGGGTGCGACGATGAAAGCAGTACTCTCCTCGATTGCGAGTGCAGTTCTCGTGACGGCGAGTTGGTGGGTGGGGTGGGGGCTGTCACCCACTCTGGCTGAGTCTCGGAAGCTTGCCGATTTGCTGCACGGATTTGCCGTCCAGTTGCCCAGCACCTGGACGTGTAAGGCGGACGGCCGCGTGATTTGGTTCACGGACGGGGCACGGTTTATCGTCATTCGCGCGGCCGCTCAAGGCCAACTCCATGAAGTGATGAGGAACTGGTTCTGGGAACACCAGGCCCTGAAGACAGCCACGGGGCGTGAAGAATTCACTTTTCGGAAGCATGCTTGCGGACTGATCGTTTTGGGTGATGGTCTGGGGTTTCCATACGGGCTTGACCCGATGGCCGCTGTCAATTTTGGCCAGACAGGGACAAATCCAGATGAATATCGGGAGGTCACTGTGTGTCTCCCCGGACAGAACGGTGTGCTGCTGGTTACGTTCCTCGCCCCCCAAAAAACTGCACGAAGAGATTGGCTGGAGATGGTGGACATCGTACGAACCGTTGAGTTTGTGCCGCCCGAGAAACTGGTGGCCTGGAGTGTCCAGACAATACTCGATTCGGAAACGGGGGGGCCACTGGGAACCATTCACATTCCCCGGGGAGCTGAATACCGGGGCCAGACCGTCATTCTGGGAACTCAACGCCAGCCGGCCATCTTTGTCCGGCAGGGGGAATTCTTGTTTCGTCGGGACAACATTTTGGTTCAGAGCACAGTGCTCCAAACGCAATTTGGCGGGAGTGGAACGACGATTCTCAATATCAACGGCGCGAGTTCCCTCCAACCGCAACCGATCTTTCTCACCTCTGTCGACGACGTGGAAAAGCTGGTCCTCGCTATTTGGCAGTCCGAGACGGGTCAATCCTGGTCAGTGACCAAGCGTCGAGACATCCCCGCTTCTCTGATGGAAAGGGCTATGTTTCAGCAGGGCGCCCAGATGCTAAATCAAGCTGCAACCGTCTATGGCCGTAGCGCGACCACCAGCATGATTAAACGGGAGCTGCGTGCTGAAGCGGGGACACTTGTGCGTGAAGCGGTCCTTACGGGTTCACTTCTCCTGGCTCAGCAGGCCGATTTCATCTCCGCCAGCCAGGATTGCACGGCGAGCTTCTCCGTAATGATGAGTCAGTTCAACAGGGAGAACGAAGAGCATGATCGCGGCGTCGTGGTGGGGATTATGGCCAGCGTGCGATTTAGCCCTCACGCGGTGCTTGCCCTCCTCCAGCGGATTTCAGTTGAGAATGCTGCCCTCAACCGGATGGTTCTGGAGATGGTTCAAGAACAGGAGGAATTCAACAGTCGGATGGCGACTGCCTGGACCAACGCGTTGAGCGACCAAACGTATGCGCGGGACCCCGCGACGGGGGAGATCATGCGTCTCTACAAGCACGCGTGGGATGAGAGCGACTTCTGGCGGGATCCTGTCTGGAATACGGTTCTTGACGGTGTCGAACCGGGAAGCAAATTGGAGGATGTCCTCCGATCAGAGGGTTGGCGTCGCCTCGACCAGTCGCTTGAGGGGTTCCCGGAACAGTGGAAGTAAGTGCGGCTGAGGACCGACGGAAAGGTCTTGGGGCTTCTGTGAGCGGCATGCGGACAAATTACTGTTGCCGTTTACTGTTGCCGTTAGTCAGAATCCTTGTCCCGGCTCCACATCAAATCGCAAAAAACTCAGGTTAACTGATTATTGTCCTCGCGGCCTCTTATTCCCGCCACTTGATTTTGCGTGGAGCAGGATCAACAGGGGCGATTGTAAACCTGTTGGCGCAACGCTTGCGCGCTACGCCACTCAATGGATCAGATTCTCCAGGAGTTAGATTTTTTCGTCCCCCGTCTGCCGGGCTGGAGGTAAAAATTTGTCGCCCTAGTGCATGGAAGCCCATGTCCGCAGATCCTCCACGCTTGTATCCACAACGGTGGCAAGAAATCTTTCCCAGCTTGGCTTTCGCATAAAACTTGTCGATATCGCCAAAAATGGTGTTACAAGTTTCACGGGGTAGCCTCCGTGCTGAAGGCTCGGCCTTTGTCGTACGTAACCTCCTCCACCACTTTCCAGGATATTTTTAGCTCAAAAAGTGCAAAAGTTAGACCGCGTGCCGGATTTCCCGTTTCGGACCTCGGTTCTGGCGGGGCACCCGAAAGGGAAGAACTTCACGACGAGAACTCCCTTCTTTCTTTCCGGAAATGCGTATGATTGAAAGATCGAAGGGCTGCGAGCCGCGCGGCAAAACGGGGGCATGGTGTCAGTTGACGATCGACAGACAAGAGCGGTGTCAGCGAGATGGCTCAACAGAATTTCCTCACGGCTTTACCGGTTTATAACGAGGTCCGCCATATCGGGGATGTTCTTCAGAAGGTAACACGATTTTCCACAAATATTCTGGTCGTGGACGATGGATCGACAGATGGAACGGCAGAGGTTCTGCAGACATTTCCGAATGTGAGGGTGATTCGGCATCCTGAGAACCGAGGCTACGGCGCAGCTCTGCGGACGGCATTCAGCTACGCCATTGACCAGGGTTACGAAGTGCTGGTCACAATCGACTGTGACGGGCAGCACGAGCCGCACCGCATTCCGGAGTTTGTAGCGGCGTGCACTCCCGAAGTGGATGTGGTGTCTGGCAGCCGTTATCTGAAGAGATTTCCGGGCGACTCTGAGCCGCCTCCCGATCGGCGGCGGATCAATGAGGTCATCACCGCCGAGCTGAATCGACGGTTGGGGCTCCATTTGACTGACGCCTTTTGCGGATTTAAGGCCTATCGCACGGAGGCCCTCCGGAAGTTAGATTTAACCGAAAACGGATATGCAATGCCGATCGAGTTCTGGGTGCAGGCTGTTAAACACGGGCTGCGTATTATTGAAATACCGGTTCCCCTCATTTATCTGGAAGAAGAACGGGCATTCGGGGGGGCACTGGATCAGGCGGAAACCCGTCTGGCTGTCTATCGCGCGGTGCTGGAGCGTAGCCTGCAACGGGCGGGACTGGCGGATTTCTCCAAGACGTCGCTCATTTAGCGCGTGTTGAGGTTGGTGAGGGGTTTGCCAAGGTGGGCTGAGTTCCAACAATTCCTGGAGTGTGACCACCGCTGCTATTTTTTTGAAAGATGTTGGCAACGATGAGCCTCACAATGGACAAATCGCATCACGCGAAACTGCGTGCTCCCACGGAAGACGGTGGTATTTTGCTCTGGCCGGAGTCTGCCCACTGGGGATCGCTGGCCGAAGCAAACCGCTTTGCGGTGACCAGGAAAGCGGCACGCGTGCTTGGCTTTTCGTGGTACGAATTGGCAGCCCGCGCCCGGCAGGAGATGCTGGCCGCAGCCCGCCGCTGGACAGGAAGATATCGATCAGTCGAGTTTTCTGAGACTGGATCTGCGCATGGCTTGCCCCCTATTTACATGACGGGGCATCAGCCTGAGCTTTTTCACCCCGGAGTGTGGTTGAAAAATGCCGTGCTGCACGGTGCAGCGCAGGCCGGTTCAGCGATCGCCATTCACATGATCGTGGACAGCGACGTGCTGAAGGGCCTTGCCGTGTCTGTGCCGTCGGGAGCGCCAGAACAACCCAGGATGTCCTACATTCCCCTCGATGAAGGTCCGTGTGGCTGGCCCTATGAAGAAAGACCCGTGATTAACAGGGAAGTTTTTGGGACATTTGACTTGGCTGTGTCCCGGGAGATCCGCGGCTTGGTGCCGGATCCCCTTGTGGGTAAGTTCTGGCCGATCGTTCGCGAAAGTCTCGATGTGAGTCCGCGGTTGGCTCATGCTATCGCCGTGGCAAGACATCGTCAGGAAGAACGTTGGGGATGGCAGACGCTGGAAGTTCCCCAAAGCTGGCTGTGCCGGTTGCCGAGCTTCCTGGTCTTGGCTGCCCATATCTGGTCGGAAGCCCCGCGATTTCTTGCTCTTCACAATCGGGCAGTGGACGCGTACCGGCGGGCCCATCGTCTGCGGTCCCGATCCCATCCATTCCCACATTTGATCGAGACCGACGGTTGGATTGAAGTGCCGTTTTGGACATGGTCGTTGGACATGCCTTACCGTCAGCGGCTGTTTGCACGGCACTCTGGGAACTGCGTGGAGATATCCGATTTGGCTCACTGGTGGGGCTGTATTCCGGATGCGCGTTTGAACGATCCCGAATGGCTGGCCGATTGGGCCGCCGATTTGGAAAAGAATGGTCGCCGGATTCGGGGCCGGGCGGTAGTTACGACCCTTTGGGCCCGGTGTTTCTTGAGCGATTTTTTCATTCACGGTTTGGGTGGGGCGAAATACGACCAGGTGACGGATGCCATCATTCGCGACTTCTTAGGGATCGATCCGCCCGTCTACGCCACGGCAACAGCAACCGTGCTCCTCCCCGTGTGGCGGCCGGCGGTGGATGAGGCGGACGAACGGGCGATCCGGGTTCAGCTCCGCGACCTGGAGTTCCATCCGGAAAAACACATTTCGCTCGGAGAGTTGCCCCGGGACGCCCAGCGTTTGGTGGAGAAGCTGATCGAAGAGAAATGGCGGTGGATCAACACAGCGGTTACGCCGGAGAACGCTGCCGATCGCTACCGTCGCATACGTGAGATCAACCGTGCCCTGCAACCTTTTGTGGAGAATGAACGACAACGCCTGTTGCAACTTCTCGACGAAACGCAGCAAAAATTGAAGGTGAAGCAGATCCTGGCGGCTCGCGATTGGGCCTTTTGTCTGTACCCCGAAGATCAATTGATGAGGTTTTACGCATCTGCCATTCAAGACATTGCCGGCTAAAGGGAGTGTTTGATTGCCCTGGGTCTCGATAAATTCGCGGACCTGAAAGCCAGGGCGGGTCTGACATATCCCCACTTTTCCTCTGCCGACGGAGCCGGACGTCCAAGCGGGCTTGTGTAAGAGCGAGATTCAGCACGGAATGACCTGCTTGTCAGTTCCACTTTCGGAGGAGCGTGCTCGTCACGTCCACTTTCCAACGTTGGATCATGTTTTGCGTCCCGGCGGGCACGACAAGCGTGCCCCTCCGAACGATTTCTCTGGAGAACGTGCTTGTCAATTTCGCTTTCGGAGGGACGTGCTTGTCACGTCCGCTTTCCGACGTTGGATCATGTCTTGCGTTGCGGAAGGCAGGACAAGCGTGCCTCTCCGAGCGATTTCTCCTTGGGACGTGTGTGTCAGGTCCACATTCGTAGATTTGAATAGTCCATTTGACCGGGCGGGCTCCCACTGCTCGGTTCAGTAGCTGGCTACACGGTAGGGACAATTCATGAAAACGCGTTGTGCCGTGGTGTGTCATCGGACGTAGGTCTTCGCGAAAAGGGGGGACGAGTCAGGGGGTGGGTTGCTTGACGGTGCCTTCTCGGGGAGAGTAGCATCTTGTTGAGTTTCCTTCGCGAGAAAAACCGCTGTCCCATTTTTCCGGAAAAGAAGAGCGGGGTTTTCTCGGGAAATGTGTCGAATGTTGGCCCGTCTCCATCGGAGGAGGAATCATGTCGCAATTCGGGATGACGCGTCGCGAGTTCTCCCAGCTTGGCATTGGCGCTTTGGCCTGGTCGGCCGTGAGCCGTTCCCGTGTTCTGGGGGCCAATGACCGTATCCGCCTGGGCTTTATCGGAGTGGGAAATCGAGGCAGTCAGCTTTTGGACGCGTTTCTGAAGCACGAGGACATGGAAGTGGTGGTCCTCTGCGATGTCTACGAGCCCTATCTGGATCGAGCCCAGCAAAAACTACCGCGTAAAGCCGATACGACCATCGATTTTCGAAAGGTTCTCGATCGGAACGATGTGGACGGGGTGGTGATTGCAACGCCCGACCACTGGCATGCGATTCAGACAATTTGGGCATGTCGGGCAGGCAAAGACGTGTATGTGGAAAAGCCGCTTTCGATCACGGTGGTGGAAGGACGAAAGATGGTCGAAGCGGCGCGGAAATACCAGCGGATCGTTCAGGTGGGCACACATCGACGCTCTTCCAAACTGTATGCCCAGCTGTACGAGCTCGTGCACTCCGGAAAGATTGGCAAGGTGACGGTTTCTCGGGCGTATCGGCTCAGCAACATGTATCCCAACGGAATCGGTAAAGCGGCACCCTCCGCCCCGCCACCGGGACTTCACTGGGACCTCTGGCTTGGTCCACGGCCGGAACGGCCTTTTCAGGAGACCATCGCTCCCTACAAGTTCCGTTGGTGGGACCTCTATTCGTCACAGATGGCCAATTGGGGCGTGCACTATCTGGATGCGATTCGCTGGCTGACCGACGAGTTAGCTCCGTCGTCGGTGTGTGCGATGGGGGGACGGTTTGCCGTGGATGATGACCGCACGATTCCCGATAGGATGGAAGCGGTCTTTCAATTTGCCTCGGGGCGACTGGCCATTTTTGGACAGTACGAGGCGTCGGGAGTACCTGCACTGGCCCAGGGCGAGTTGGAACTTCGCGGTACACTGGGCGCAGCGTATATCGGTGGCACGAAGTTCGAAATCATCCCTGAGCGCGGAGGGCAATTCCAGGATCCCAGCCCACGGATGGAGCCCATCCGAGTTCAAGTACCGGCCGGGGAAAATGACATGACCGTTGACCATGCGCGGAATTTCCTGGACTGCATGAGGAGCCGCCAGCTTCCCAATGCGGACGTGGAGATCGGGCATCGTTCCACGACATGCAGCCTGATCGCCAATATCTCGCTGGCGGTTGGTGCCCGGCTGGAATGGGACGCTGAAAAGGAGCGTTTCACGAATAACGAAGAAGCCAACCAGATGCTCCATTACGAGTACCGAAAACCGTGGTCACTCGATTAATAGTCGACTTTGGCAGGTAAGTGCCACTAACACAAAGACGAGTCCTTAAAAATACACGCTTGAATCGATTAAAGCACAGTAAAATGAGATCGTAAAAACACGCTGGCGGCTTCTTCTTGCATACGACACCGGTCTGAAGAAGAAAATTCCTTGTAAATCACTTTTGTCAGCGGGAGGATATTTATGTGTCAACGGGCGCGGATTATTGGACTGCTCGCTGTAACAGTTGCGGCGTCCTCGCTTTTCCAACAGGCAGGACCGTTTGCCGAGGAGTTCGCCCCCTGTCCGGTATCGTGGGACGCCGGAGACAGTTTAATCGATCTGTCGTTCCTGCTTGAAAAACCTGCCGGAAAAGACGGATTTATTACGATCAAAGACGGCCATCTGGCCGCGGCATCTGGCAAAAGAATTCGCTTCTGGGGTGTAAACTTTTCGGGGCAGGGTTGTTTGCCGCCAAAGGAACATGCGCCGATCATTGCCCGCCGGCTTGCACGCTGGGGGATCAACTGCGTGCGGTTCCACTTCTTCGACAGACCAGCGCCCAACGGTATCATCGCGGCCAATCGGGATGATACACGCCAACTCGATCCCGAGATGCTGGATCGCCTGGACTATATTGTCTATCAGCTCAAGGAAAATGGAATCTATGTCGATTTGAATCTGAATGTTGCACGTAGTTACAAGGCGGGCGATGGAGTCAAAGATTACGAATATCTGGGATTTGCCAAAGGTCTCACATATTTTGATCCAAGATTGCTGGAATTGCAGCGTGAGTACGCGCAACAACTCTTAACGCATCGAAATCCTTACACCGGGAATGAATATCGAAATGAGCCCGGTGTAGCACTGATCGAATTTGTTAATGAGAATTCCCTCGTCGAAGCCTGGATGGATGGGCGGCTTCAGGGGCTTAATACCCGCAAAAACCCCGGCACGTGGACGGATATTACCAAAAGTTACGCCGAGGATCTCAGCAAGCTCTACAATGAGTGGCTTCAGAAGAATGTTAGTCCAGAAGTTCGCAGACAGATTGCTGCGGAGGCCGGCGTCGGCGAAGGGGAACTCATCCCCCGGCTTCGCCCGGCGGAATTCGCCAAGGCCTCGCAATTGCGGTTTCACACCGAAGCCCAATTCTACATGGCAGTGGAAAAGGAGTATTTCCTTAGTATGAAACGCTTCTTAAAAGAGGAGCTTGGTGTAAAACAACTTCTCATTGGAAATAGCGATCATGGGCATGGACACACCGGCTATCCGATCGTGGTGGGGACGTCCCTGCTTGATGTAGTGGACGGCCATGTGTATTGGCAGCACCCGTCGTATATTCGGGATCCGCAGACGGGACGGACGATAGGTTTCCGAATTCCAAACACGCCCATGGTGGTGGATCCTTTGCACTCCACGGTTGTTCAACTGGCGCGCACCCCAGTAGTCGGAAAACCCTACACGGTTTCGGAGGTCAATCATCCGTTTCCCCATCAATATGCGTGCGAAGGTGTCCCCATTCTCGCTGCTTATGCAGCGTTTCAGGACTGGGATGGGATTTTCTGGTATACGCTCATGCATCAGGAAGTGGTGGGAAAAGAGCCGCGGATTGCGGGGCATTTCGATCTGGCGTTTGATCCCGTGAAAATGACGCAGCTGGCGGCGTGCAGCCTCGCGTTTATTCGGGGAGACGTGCAAACGGCCAGGGAGGTGGTGGCCAGAACCTATACACCGGAACAGGTGCGGGAAAGTATCCGTCTGACTGGCCGTCGGGACCTTATGCCGTTTTTCACGCCGGGCTTTCCTCTCGCTTTGCCGCTCAAGCACGCCGTGCGGGTAGCTTCGTTTGACGGGCCCCCGTTTACGGAGATCCCTTTTCCGGACGAGAATCCAATTGTCGCCGATACCGGCCAAATCAAATGGTTTGTTAAAAACGGAACAGCAGGCCTTGTCGTGGTGGATAGTCCGCGGTGGAAGGCTGTCGTCGGACATCTTAAAGAGGTTCCGGACCGACCCTCACAGGTCGATGTGAAAGTGGAAAATGATTTCGCGGCCATCACCATGTGCTCGCTTGATGATCAGCCAATCGCAAGAGCTGGCCGGATTCTGGTGAGTGCTACTGCACGGGTGGAAAACACCGGGCAGAAATGGAATGCCGACCGCACGACTCTGGAGGATTGGGGAAGGGCGCCAACCGTGATTGAGGTGGTTCGGGGCGACGTGGAAATCAAAGGATGGAGCGCGAAGCGAATTGATTGCCAACCGCTGGATGCGAACGGCAGACCCTTGGGTACGGCTTTCCAGGCGTCGCCTATGGACAATGGCTGGAGAATCACACTGGGCGGTCAACCGGCAACCTGGTATTTACTCACCGTGGAGTATTGACCGATGAAAAGCTTTTCGTGGGCAGATTTGCCATTTGCTGATCGATGATCACAAAGCAGCCGGCCGAGAGGTCGCTATGGAATCAATCCGAGAGATTCTTCGTGCGTTTTTCGTCTACGTCATGTATCCGGCCGTTGTCATCGGCCTGTTCATTTATCTTGTGTCGCTCCTGTTCTTTCTGGTCCGGTGTGCCAAAACGATGTCCGGCGCCATTCGCCGCGCGGTAGGTGGGCTGCTTCCCATCGTCATTCTCGTGTTTCTCGTTTCGAGTAATTTTCTGGATGGGGGACACCTCGCGGAATGGCTCGACCGGCTTTCCGACACCCACCGTTTTGTCCTGGGGGCAGTGGCGGCCTTTGTGATGATGGAGACGGGAAAACAACTGGGAAGGACCGACGCCAACTCCGCGGTAGCGGCTTACGCGTTTTTCGTGTCTTGCCTTCTGGCAGTGCTGTTATGGGTTGTGATGGGAGGCCTCTTGGACAAGCTGAACTGGACGCTCTTTGCCTTCATTCTTGTGGGGGGCCTCCACGTGATGTTCCGGGGGCTACCCGGCTGGTTCGACTCGCCATCCCGCTGAACAGGCCGCGCGAGGAACAATCCGCCGGATCTGACTCGAAGAAAAATTTTTACTGCGACGGTAGCAGCCCCGCCTGGCGTCGCACCTCGAGGGCGATGGCCGTCCAGTCCCAATCGCCGTATCCCTGAGCTAAAGCGGCAAGGTAGCGGTCACGCAGAACGCTCAAAAACGGCATCGGCGTTCTCGATTCGGTGGCCGACTGAAGGGAAAGATTGATGTCTTTGAGACCAAGCTGAAGGCGAAAGAGGGGTTCGCGGAATTGACCGCTCAGGAGGTGACGCCCATACCCTTTGTAAATGAAGCAATCAAAAAGAAACTCGGTGATTGTGTCGAAAAAGGTCTGGGGAGGCAAACCGTTCTTTTCGACAAACGCAAACGCTTCGGAAAGCGATTCCACAACCGTCGCGATAAGAAAGTTGGATGCAAGTTTGGCCACGTGAGCGGCTTCGGGACCATCCCCCAGTTCCAGCACCTGGCGGCTGATCGCCTGAAGTAGAGGCTTCACGCGGTGGCGTGCCGCGGCCGGTCCGGATATGTAGAACGTCTGGCGTTTTGCGGCAACGGTGTCGGGACGGCCCATTACCGGAGAAGCCAGGTAGACGCCTCCCAACTGATTGTGCTTCTCAGCCAGCAGCCGGGCTGTCCGCGGAGAAATCGTGCTCATCGACACGTGGATGTCCTGCGGACCGAGCCTTCGAAAAACCTCTCCGTCGTCAAAAATCGAAAGCAGGGCTTGATCATCCGAGACGCAGGTCATGACCAGTCCGCCCGGGACTACGGCGTCGGCGGGCGAGGTCGCTTCAATCGCTCCCTGTTCGAGAAGGGGCCGGATCTTTTCGCGTGTTCGGTTATACACTCGGACGCGATATCCCAGAGCCAGCCAGTTGGCAACCATCGCCTGGCCCATTTGGCCAATCCCGATAAAACCAAATTCCTGGTCTCCGGTCGGTTGTGCAGACGACATATCGAACTCCTCCTTCCATGCGAGACGGGATCCATGACCGCCCAACGAGGTTGCTTCCCATTAAGCTCGTTAGGGATTCAGCTTACTCGAATCGGCTTTGGTTCGGAACCCGACGTTTCGCTAAGAAGTGTCAGGCAGGTAAGCTCAGGAGGGCAAAAATAGCGAAGAGGAAATTCACCGCCAATCCCCCGACTCACGTACATTGTTGTGGGTGCTTTGTGGTACAATCCCTGGGCGTAGCGAATTCCGTAAGCACTAGGGGCAATGATGGGCCCCAGCCACGGCAGGCACGCCTGGCCACCATGTGTGTGCCCCGCAAGGACGAGGTGAATCTTGTTGCGAATGGCCCAGTAGAACTGATCCGGTGTATGGGCGAGCAAAAGCCGGAAGAAGGGTGTGTCTTCTGGCAGATCAGGGTACGCCGGGGCCGGACCCAACCACGGCAATTCATTTCCGCCCACCAGAAGCTCCGTTCCATCGACGGTTAACTGTTCCACACGACCGCCGACATTTTTGAACCCGATCTCGGTAAGAGCCGTGCGAACGCTCTCAACGCCCGCGCGGAGGTCGTGATTTCCCAGAATGAAAAAAACACCGGATTTTGCTCGCAAGGGCGCGAGGACCCTTTGCGCCTGAGGTAGGCACTCCTCGCGATCGGCGATATCTCCAGTAATTACGACGAGGTCGGGTTCAAGCCGATTGCTGTTTTCCACGACGAGTTCGTAAAACTCATCAGGAATTCTTCCCACAAAATGAAGGTCGGAGAGCTGGACGATTCGCAAACCGTTGAGGGCCGGAGGCAGTTCGGGCAATGATAGGACTAGCTCAACGCGATGGCAGGCGAGGGATTCATTGCCCGGTAAAAGCAACAAATTGCTGGGATGGGGGCGTCTGGGCGGAAGGCTCGTCGGCGTATTCTTTTGAAATGCAGATCCGGAGGGACTATGCCTATCGGAGTCCAAACGGATTCCTGTGCGACGTGTTTCCGGCGGATTCGCGTTTTGCTCCACTGCATGGGCGGAGGACACATCTGCCGGCGATTTTCGGGGCTTGCCCGGCATGGTGTCCTGGTTTCTGCCCGTTTGGGGACCAGTTACGCGGGGTAATGCCTTCCGGTGTCGCACGAGGGCGAGGAATTGGATCGCGCCAGCACGGGCCCGGGCACGAAGTCCGTTCCGAGATTTCAGGACCGGCGCAAGATCGAAAAGAAGCTCGCTTGTTGCGCCTTTCAGGACCTGGGGAGGTCGCCGCAGATTCCGCCAAACTCGCCATCCAATGGCGAAGGGAAGAGCCAGGAAGCAGGCACCGATGTACAGATTGGCTGCCAGGGCACCATAGAGCCCAACCTGGGAGCGTTCGACATCACTTTGAGTCAGAAAAAGGAGGGGCAATTCGCCCTCCAATATCAGGGCAACTAAGGTCGTGGGGACGACAGCTCCGACCGCGACGAGAAGTGCCGTGACCCAGCTACATATTCCGAAAGACAGCCCAAAACCGTGTAACCGATTCCACAGGGCCGCCCAAATGGTTATATGTCCGAGGACTGCCAATACCAGCAAAGATATCAGAAAAGTGGTCATTCTCGCCCGGAAGTTCGTATTAAGTTTTTCCCCGCACGACGCGGAATTGCCATTCGTACGTCTAACCAGCCGCGATTCCCAGCTTATCCATCTCTCCGTGTTCAGTTTTTTGGCCTGGGGGTCCGCGGTTTCTCCCATTCGGCGGTTTGTTCCCGCCACCTCGGAATACCGGCTTCGTTACTCGCTTCACACGGGGGTCAACTCGTGCTGATCCGCCACCGGTAGTAAGTTGGCTCATCCTGCGGGTAGTTGTTTCCCACCCCTATGGGCCGCGGCTGTTTAAAGCGTATTATATACCTTCGGCGAACCGAAACGAGGCTCAGAGATTATTGAGGATCGGCCGATTGTGCGACCGGAGAGGTCCGTCCAGTTGGATGGATTCGGTCGTTTCGTCCGGACTCTCCGTCAAGTTCAACGTTGTATTACCAAACTATTGCCGCTCGTGAAAGAGCAACACATTGCAATCGGCCAATTTCGTTGCCAGGAGTCCATCCCGTGACTGAAAGAAGCCGTTTTTGGATAGCGTGCGGCGCGATTTTGGCGGGTTTAAGCGTTGTCCTGGCCGCGATTGCCGACCACGTCCTCAAAGGGAACTGGGGCGTGGTTGAGGCCCGGCAATTTGAACTGGCCGTAAGATATCAATTCTACCACGCCATCGCGCTTGTTCTCTGTGGACTTCTCGGACTGTGCGGAAAATTCCGCGGTCTCAGCATCGTAGCCGTTGGATTTTTGCTGGGAATAGTTGGTTTTAGTGGTGGGCTTTTCCTCAAAGTTTGCCTCCCGCAGATTAATCTGGGCCCTGTCATTCCGGCGGGTGCAGTCCTGTGGATCATCTCCTGGGTGGGTCTGGCCGTTACTGCCGTGATACCGGTAAAAAACCGCCTGTTCGGGTCAGAAAATTAGCCTGAAGCGGGTTCCGAGGCAATTGCCATAAGAACTGGGTGTTCGCAGTTTTCGGGTCGTCGCAGCGCGGAGAGAACGCAAAACGGGGTGGTTTTGGGTGTTAAATAGGGTAGAATTACCTTGGGCTCAGAAAAGAGTAATGAGAGCTTAGCCGTCAAAAGGGCACCAGATTTGCCTAACGCAACAAGTTGTCGTAGGACCGACTGCCGAATAGGCAGTTGACCGTAGCGAGCTTATTACCTTTCGTGCACAGGTGATGAGACGGAAATACCAGAATTCAGAGCGTTCGTGTTGTCCAGCACACGGTTCACTTTTCCAGGGGGCGAGGTTATCTGAACCTCGGCTTATCGATGGTTGTCCTTTAATCTGGTGGGGAATGAGCGATCGGCCCGGGGAGCGGGCTGGTCGATTCCTGTACCGCCTGCAAAAACACTAATTTGGAGGCAAATTATGGAACTACACATCCAAACCCGTCGCGTCAATCTGGACGAGGCCACGCGGGAACTGGTGGAGCGCCGTTTCATGTTCGCGCTGGACCAGTTCGATGGGTTTGTCATGAATGTCGATGTCATTTTGGAGGACGTCAACGGCCCGCGGGGAGGAGTTGACAAGCATTGCCGGGTGTTGGCGTCCTTGCGAGGCGGTAAATACGTCAAGATTGAAGACCAGGACGCTGACCTCATCAGCGTCGTTAACAGGGCGGCGGATCGGCTCAGCCAAGTCGTCGCGCGGGAACTCGATCGCAAGCGGGACAAGAAAGGGGCCCATTCCTCGGGCAGTTTTGCGGAGGAACAGCAACCGGAGTGACCATCGTCACCAATATGAGCGGATGGTGATTGCAGGGGATCCGCAATCGGTTGCGTCCTCTGCGTGTTACATGGTGCTGGGTTTGGACCGGCGAGATCGGTACAGACCAGCGGGCATCAGCAGGCCAAACAATTGCCTCGCATCGATCGTATCTGCAACTGATTTCAAGCTCTGGAGAGAGTCGCTGGCTTGGGGGAAGGCTTCGAAATTCGCATTGGTCGTGAGGCGGTGCAATTCAGCGCCGCCCATTTTCTTGTCTTTGGGCCTGATTCGGCGGAGGCCGTTCACGGCCACGACTTCTCCGTGGAGGTGGCGGTGACGGGCAACTTGTTGGACCCAGGCTGGGTCATGGATTTTCTCGTTCTTCATCGGTTTGTCCAAGAAATCGTTGAGCCGCTGGATCACAAGGTTCTCCTGCCCGCCAAGAACCCCTGGCTACGCCTGGAAATGCTGGGCGATGAGCTCGTTCGGGCATCCCTGGGGAAATGGTCTTGGCAGTTCCCAGCCGTCCATTGCTTCCTGCTGCCGGTGTGCAACGTAACGGCCGAGCTCCTAGCCCAATATATCGGTGGGATTTTAAAGGGGCGAATCGAAGCAGAGCTTCCCGGGAGCATGGAACGCCTGCGGGTGGAAGTGTTTGAAACACCTCACTATTCCGCGCGGTGGACTTACGTTCGCCAGGAGGGCGAGTCGAGGTGCTGAGCCTCGGACGCTGCTCAATCAGCCCATCAAAGGACACGACAGATAAAACACTTGAGGTAGTTTGTTTCGCGGCACGTGACGCTGACAGGATGGTCGGCACCGGCGCCTCGCTGTTCGAGGACCTGAATATCGCGCCGTGTCTGCTGGGCCACACCGAAAATGACGTTGAAGAAATCTTCCCGGGTCACGTATCCGGAGCAACTGCACGTGATAAGGTATCCGCCCGGGGGAATAAGCTCTACTGCCATCCGATTCAAAAAGTGATAGGCGCGGAGGGCTTCGGGAAGCTTTGCCTTTCCGGAGGCAAATTTAGGTGGATCCAGGATCACCACATCGAAGCGTTCACCGCGTTCCCGGAGTTCCTTGAGAACCTGAAACGCGTCTCCCACCTCGAAACGTGTTCGGGGCACAGCGTTGTGTTCCGCATTGGCCCGGGCAAGAATAATGGCTTTTTCGCTGCTATCATAGCCCCACACTTCTCTGGCCCGTCCCAGTTTCGCTGCACACAGAGCGAATCCCCCGGTGTAGCAGAACATATCAAGGACACGTTTATCCCGTGTCCACTGGGCTGCCACCCGCCGGTTCTCTCGCTGATCCAGGTAGAAGCCAGTTTTCTGGCCCATGAGAAGGTCCACGCCGTACTGGATTCCATGCTCCTCAATCAAGATGGGACCATCGGGAACGGTTCCATGCACGGCGCGCTCGATGGTCAAGCCCTCCTGCTCTCGCACTTCCGGGTCGCAGCAGTGCACAATTCCGCGAGGTTTGATCACCTCTTCCAGGATTTCCAGTAGTTCGGAAGACCGCTGCTCCAACCCGAGGGCATTTGTTTGAACCACCAAATACGGGCCGTATTTGTCCACAATCAGGCCGCTTAACCCGTCTGCCTCGCTGAAAACCAGTCGCGCCGCCCCTTGTGGTGTGATCAGACCCAGTTCGTTACGAAGAGTCACGGCCCTGTGAATGCGATCACGCCAGAACTCGCGGTTCAGCGGGACATCCTGCCATGTGTAGAGGCGGACGCGGATCTGGCTCCGGCTGTTGTACAGTCCTCGCGCGATGAACCGCCCATCCCGTGTGACAAGGTCAACGATTCCCCCATCGGGAGGGTTGCCTTCGACAAGCTCGACAGCGGTTGCTCGGACCCAGGGGTGGCGTTCCACAAACGGCCGCAAGCGATCCTGTCGGACGATGATTTTCCCGGTGACCTCCGTATTCATAGCGTGAATCTCGATTCATAAACCGGATCATTTACCTCATTGGTTGAAATACGATTCGATTATGCCACAACTTGGAAACGAAAGAAGGCCAGGAGATTGGGCATTACGGTCGCCCTTTAGACTTCCGGAGATGGAAAAAGCGTTTCCAGGTAGATCATGTGGTCCTCGCAGATCTAATGCCCCTTCCGGTTCGGGAGTCTCGCGTTTTTGGAACGGGCAAGAATTGATCTTGGAGAATTCCCGGAGTTTGGACAAAAAGAGTCCCGCGTCACGTTGTTCAAAAAGACTCTCAATGACGTTGAGACCAAAAAATGGACAAGGTTCATGTTCGCCCGATCAACTGCTACGAATGACAAGAGCTCCATAGAATGAAACGACAATTGTCCAATCATGTCAATAGCCGTCACGCACGGATTGTGCTGCTTTCCGCCGGCGGGGTTCGCAACCGCGAAAATGGCCAAACGGGTCGAGCGACTGCGAGCCACCTATTGCCGCACCGGTAGAGTTCGCCATTTCCTGGCAGCCTACGACCTGGAAACGGGTATGTTGTTGGGCCGGTTCTACAGCCGAAAAACCTGGATCGAGTTCTTGCGATTTCTCCGGTGGCTCCGGCGGCGTTACCCGCAGAGCGAAACGTTACACATCGTGATGGACAACTACAGTCCCCATCTGAAGGAAGAGGTCTGGGCATGGGTCCGGGCGAACAATGTGAAGTTTTACCTTACCCCGTCCAATGCCTCATGGCTGAATCGGATCGAGTGCCAGTTCACGGGGCTGAAGAAGTTTGCCCTGGACAATAGCGACTATCGGAGTCATAAAGAACAGGAGCAAGCCATCCGGAGGTATTTGGCTTGGCGCAACGGCCGCCGCGCGATAGCCGCCGAGCCCTGGCGCTCGTCCCTCCGGAAAAACACGACATCCACTCGCCGCGTAGCAGCCTAAAACGCGCGAAACTGTTCAACTGGAAAGGGCAGTAGGACTACAGCGACGACTTAGTAAACTCATACGGACAGCCGTGCGGGCTGCTCATACAAGCACGGGTGCATCACTCCAGTGCATTCGACGGTGAACCTTGGAATCTATTGTGAAAGGAATTGACATGTTGGCTTGACTCCCCTTGCTGGGTCGGGTTCTCTCGCGGAGAGTCACGACCCGCTGAGTCTCGAAAAGACTTGCAGAACGTCTTTCAGCCGGGTCAATGCTGGGTTTCAAGAGTCTTTTTGACCAGTTCAATCCGGGCGGCAAGAAGCTGTCGTTTCTCGGCCAGATCGGCGTAGTGCCACCATGTGGCGATGGCAACACTCGTGGCGACTGCCACCAGGGCAACTCCCCCCGTCAACACCACGGCACCGCCCGTCACTCCCAAGCCGCCGGCGGCAATTGATCCGCCCCCAAACCAGGCGAGGGTGGCGTTGGTGGCCGCAGCTCCAGAAAGGCTGGCAATCGCCGTACCTGTGCTCGCCGTACCGAATGTGCTCACCGCCCACCACGCAGCTGCGCCTGTCGCCACACCCACAACCGCTCCGCCGGTATTGATAACAGCCAGGCGATAGGCGGTCCGCTGGTCGATATACCCCAGTGCATATTCGACGCAGGGGAAGGCAATCCCTGCTACGAGCATTCCGGCTCCTGCACTCACCACGACTGATCCGCCAATCCCGGCCAGTCCGCTGGCCTGTGCCAATTGTTGCCCGATCTCTGTCCTTGTCAGAAGGGTGACCGCCTGCGTAGCCGTGTAGTCGGCGGCCATGCCCACACCCGCCCCCATCAGAGCCATGCTGCCAACCCGTTTGATGTCCACCGTTCGTTCGGTGAAAAACTCAGCGAGCATTTCCATGCCACCTGTGGCCACCCCGGTCACAGCCCCGGTTGCCAAGAGGTGGCTACCCAGTCCAACCCGCGCATTCCATCGCTCCTGATTGACGATCCAACGCCAGGTCTCCGCCGGTTGCCTACAGTACTCATCGACGAGCAGCGAAACGGCGTGGCCTGAGTAACCCAGCTTCCTCAACGAGCCCGTGATCGCCTGGCGAAGCGACCTTTGAATACCCAAAGGAAGCTCGTCGAATGGCCCCTCGCAGACGACCCTGCCGCCGATAGTAATCTTGTGGGCTACCTGATCCACGGAATAACGGGCGATGGTTCCCCGATAGCGCAGCCTCCCCTCGCCGACCGCGGAACAGTGATCCCCGATCTTATAGAGGGCTCGGCGGACTTGATCCACTCCCGGATCGCCTCCGTCCACCGAGTAAGCCACCCGCCCTGGATGGTCCTGCCACAAATACACATTTCGGCCTTTCTCCAGGGGCAACTGGATGACCTCCGTGCCGGCTCCGGGCAGCCTATCACTCCACACAAGCCCGCCGGTGGACACCTCTTGCGCCAGCTTGCGATAAAGGGTGCTGGTGGTCCTCATGTGGCTTCTGACCCAATCTTCCGACATCTGCGGCCCTACAGCCGTCCGACCCAACTGCGAGGTCCCGAACTTCGACTCGACCACCAGGGTATCGAGGATTTCCCCATTCGGTCCGAGTTTGACGAACAGCAGGTCGATTCCCGATCGGCCAATCCGCGCCGGTGTTACGGCCTGCCAACCCGTTTCCTCAAACCAACCCCTCAAAACGAGCTTCTCGAAGATTTGCTCCGCCAAGTCACCTTTGAAGTGGGGAAGATATTGGCGGGGCTCACCGGAGAACAGGGCGGGGCCGATAACGGGGTGGGTGGCTCGCCATGCCCCTACCGCAGCCCCAGAGACCATCTGGGTGGTGAGAAGCAGAGTGCTGTGCTTGGTCACACAGGGGGGAGGAGTCGCTTGGCCACCTTGTTCGACCTCCACTCCCGCAAGCAATCCCAGCATGAGAATACCAGCAAAAGGCATCTTTGTTCTCCTGTCAGTCCAACAAGACCTACCTAAAAATCCCGATACGTCTTCTTTTCTTTTTCCAGCATACCCTTGAGAACGTACATCTTGGTTCCCTGCCTTTCCAGGTCGGTTGATCTCACCTTCCCGAGTTCGCCGAAAATTGTTTCAAAGGCCTCGCTATAACACCGCCGGGTTTCGAACGTCAGCAGGGACTCATCAATCTCGCCCAACTGGTCAATGAGGGCTTCTCCAAACTTGACCTCGTTGTCGTTAAGCCATCCTTTGTTCTTTTCAAACATTTCCAGGGCCAACTTGATTTTCTGGAGGGCCCACTGGCAGTACCGATTCTGCCGGACCTTGCTGATCCGTTCAGCCTCTTTACTCAAACCTTCGAGTTGACTCACAGCCTTTTCACGGACCTGAAAGTCACTCAGAAGCGGGATCATCGCCTGAATCTCTCGCATCAAGGCTTCTAGATCCTCCAGTTTGCGAGTACAAGCCGCATCTGCTTCAATTTCCTTCGGTGGTTCCCATTTTTTGATGTCATCGATCCGCGATTCGATCGATCTATCCTTCAAGAACTCGCTCCATGCCTTTTCAGAACTTTCCTTGGCCTGGAGGTTGGAAACCTCGAGCGCCGCCTCGCTCAACTGCCTGGCGAGGTGTCTGACCTCCTCGGCCAGCGCGGGTGGCAGCACCGCCTTCAGGGCCGTCAACTCCCGCAGTGTCAACTCGGCTTGCTGCAAAATCATTGCCGAGACCGTCGGCGAAGACTCACCCTTTGCATCACTTAAGTATTCGTTCACGATGCTTTTGCCACGATGGAAAGCCAGGACGGCTTGCAGGACCTTGAGATGATCCTCCAACCACTTAACCGCCTGTTCGTCCCCCGGTGCAGCATTCGCTCGGGCAACGGGCAAGAGGGGTTCCCATTCCCGCAATTGCTTTTCCGCAGCTTCGGGCGACTCCGGAACTGCCGGGGGTTGCCCGGCCATCAGCTTCTGTTTCAGTTCTTCCCATTTTTGGTTGTCGCCGCCAGAAGTGACCGAGGTGTATTCTTTCTCTCGCAGGCTTTCCGCCCACTTTTGATACTCCGTGGCTTTAGCAACGACTGTTTCCACGAACTTCCAATCGACTTGCAAGGCCTGTCCGTAGAAGAGCGAGGCGAGCTTTTCCAACAGCTCGGCCGCCTCAGATCTTTTGCCCTCCTTTTCTTTGCCCGAAGCGATCTCTTTGACAAGCGCACCATACTCTAACAGCACGTGGGCATTTGTTGGGTCCGCGTTGATGACATTGAGATAGTAATACGTGGCCAACTCATGCCGCCCCTGGCTGCGGAGCAGTCTGGCCATATCCAGGGCAGTTGCCGCCTCCATGGATGTTCTCGGCAAACCTCCAGGAGTTCGATCGGTGGAAACCATCTTGGGCTCCAACTCGCCCGAAGAGGTTGCCAGCTGTCCCCGACGGGCCTCACCAAGTGTCTGTGCAGAGGCTGCTCGCCTCTCCTCAGCGGAGGAGTCTCTGGCCGGTCCTGTGGCCCGCAACTCACATCCGGTACCAAAGAGTCCGCAGATTCCTACCACCAGTGTCCCTAGAATGAACGGCCCGATAGCCAGCCGTGTGGCTCGAAGCGCGATGTATGCGACCATGATTTCCCCTTTTTTCTTTTGGTCCCGGCGCGACCGTCGGCCCGTTGCCATTCGGCATCCCTCGAGCTAACTTACTGCACCATAACACACCACTGATTAAAAACACCACTGATTAAAAGGCCTTACGAACGCAAACAATTATAATACGATCAATGAAAAACGCTAGCGCTCGGTCACAGGGTACTTTTGGGATCTACGGACTTCAGTTTGCGGCGGGCATCTTCCGCGGTCATTTGCCAGTCGACGCCGCGCTGCCGAGCGTTGAGGTCTACCGACCACGCCGCAATTTCCTCCTGAAGAAGACGTAACTCTCCCACACGACGCCCCGCTAGACACTGCCGGGTCAAACAGCCGAGCTCGCACTCCGCCACGTTCAGCCAACTGCCGTGTTTCGGCGTGTAAACAAACTCAATGCGACGAACGTACTGACGAGCCCGCTCCGCTGGGAACACCTCGTAAAACGCCCCTTTCGTGTGCGTGTTCAGGTTGTCGCAGATCAGCGTGATCCGCTCACAGTCCGCGTAACGCCCGTCCAAAAGCGCCGCCACCTCTGTCGCTCAGTCGGTCTTGGTCCTAAAAACTGACGAACCTTTTCCACCGTCTGCCGCCAACACCCGAACGCTTCGGCAATGTGTTGGTCCGTCCAGGCCGGACCGTCCGCGTCCGCCTTCAGCAGAATCTGAGCGCGACGGACCTTCTGGCTCGTTGCCTTCAGCTTGCGAATGACCTCCTGGCATTTCTGACGTTCTTCCTCGGTCAGCCGGACAGTATACTTTTTTCGCATGGCAACCCTTCTTAGCGAAACGGAACGGAAACGACCATGGATCCTACGCGATCCCGCCCACCACAATCCCAATATGTTCCTTTGACGCAGCAGTAGGTCGGGCCCACACGGAAAGATGGGCAGCAGCGGCGGCTCGGTCGCCCTGGCGAGTTTTTTTCGCTGGTTCCCGTGGATGGACATTGCCCCAAACGAAGAATTCTGGGGCGTCTTCTATCCGGCTTTGTGACCGCGGTGCTTACGCCGTATTGGAGAGATAATCCTGAGACGCATCTGTGGCTTCCGCAGCTTGGTGCATCAGCTCGGTCAGGCTGCCCAGGCTTTTGATCTCGCCGGCAATGGATGGCGCCGCAAAGACACGCACCCGTTTGACGTAGTGGTCGAATTGCTCCTGCGCCAGCGCTCGCACGACGGGGGACACTTCGCTCAACGGGCGGTAGGTCGCCTCCTTAGGGAAAAATACATCCACCCGGAATTCGATTTCCTTGTGAACCGGCGGAGCATCAACGAGAACCTGATGTGAAGAGACGGGGATCCCCAGCTTTCTGCTGAGCAACTCCGCCAGGTGATGTGCGCAGGCGACGAGCCAGCGGTAAGGACGCCCCGCTATTCGCCGATAAACATCATCGCCGTCAAAATAGTGAAACTGCGCAATCCGCTTGTACAGGGTGCGGACCGGTCCAAAAAGTCCGTTGAGGATCTCGGCGGTCTTGGACTGTCCGGCAGACTGTCGCAGGCTTTCGATAAACTCCCATTCCCCCGCCGAAAAAAGAGCCTCGAGGTCGAGCCGATCCTTCAACTCAAAAAAACTCCGTTGGAGCATCGCCGTGGCGGATCGAACGGCATGGTGCCAATAGACCTCGCTGAACATGACATATCGGGCAAAGACCATGAGCTCGGCGGCTGTTTTCCCTTTTTCAGTAATGGCCAGGCCGTCACCCCGTTCATTCAAACAAAGGCTCCCCACCAGCCGTTGCTGGTCAAAAAAACGGCCGTATGGCACCCCAGCATGAAGGCTGTCTCGGAAAAGATAATCCATTTTGTCCACATCGAGCGGTCCGGAAAGAATGTTCTGTAAAAGGCTTGACACGCCATCCGCGCGATGCTTCGCAACGAGGTTCAGCACGTCGTCGGGTTGCAGACCCCAGTCGCGTTCCAGGAGCAGCGCTACCGGCTCGTCCCGCAAGAACCTGGCCACAAACGCTTCATGGGGTGGGACGTCCGGCAGGCCGAGATCCTCGATAGCGTGGCAGAATGGCCAGTGTCCCAAATCGTGGAGCAGGGCGGCAACGATCAGTTTTTCGCCTTCGTGAGGCGTCACCTGGGCGCGAAACCGGGGATCGTGCGAAAGGTGCTTCAGGACCAAAAGCGCGAGGCGATACACTCCCAGGCTGTGCTCGAATCGGGTGTGATTGGCAGCTGGATAAACGAGGGAGACCAGTCCCAGTTGTGTAATCCGCGCCAACCGACGGAAAGCCGCTGTATCGATCAGGCGGCGAACGCGGTCGGTAATCGGGACGTCCAGTTCCGGCGGAATGCGAATCAGTTGCCGCCGTGAATCGAGCGCCATCAGTTCGGGGATTTCCTCCCAACGAGCCATCGTTTCGTCCTCGCCGCAAGAGACAGCAACTCGCCCCTTTTTCCATCGTCCACGATGGATGAAAGAAGTCACACGTGGGGATTCGGCTATTGTCACCGGAACATTCGTTCGGAAAAAAGGCCACGCGACAACTCAGGTTTTCATTCTGACATTTTTACGGCCTGCTCGGGAGCGACCTGGTTCGTTCGTGGGGAGGGATTCTATGCCCTGTACAGGTCGTTCCGGAGCGAGACGACGGGATTCAAATCGGACGCCCATGACGCAGTTGAGGGAGTGGCTTTTCTACCACCACCAGATGTGGTAGTAAGAAATAGGGAGCCGAATCTGCCCTCTCTTTTTTGTAATTGCGTTTTCCGCCGCAGGAACTAGGAATGGAGGCGGAGGATATGCTGTTGAGGAGAATCTGTCTGGCGCTCGTCATCGGCCTGATGGTAGGTGGCAAGGCCAGTGAGGCGTTGAGCCAGGAGTCGGATATACACCGGCGTTTTCTGGAAGCTCTCAAACTCCGGGGGTATTTCGACACGGCCGTGGAATATCTTGACATGCTGGCTGGTGATCCCTCATGCCCTCCGGAATTGAAGGAGATGATCGACTACGAGGCGGGCAAGGCGCTGCTGGGGGCAGCGCAGGCCTCACGGGTAGCCCAGACGCGCGAACAGCTTCTGACGGCCGCAGTCGCCCGGCTCAAAAAGTTTGTTCAGGAACATCCCCAGCATCCCGCGGTGCCCGAGGCAACCGCCGAGATGGCCCAGGCCCTCATTGAGCGAGCGAAGGGGCTTCTGGCCACAACTGAAGGAAAAAGCGATCAGGAGGCCGAGCCCGCGCGTATGGAAGCTCGCAAACTCATCGAACAGGCGCGGCAGGAGTTCGAGGTGTTCAAGAAAGCGGCCTATGATCGGGCCAAGGAGTTTGAAAATAAGGTCATCGACCGGGCCAATGCGGCGCTGGTCAAGGAGCGGGATGAAGCGAGGGCCACGTATCTGAAGTCCCTGATTTATTCGGTGGGGGCTCTCTACCAACTCGCGCAAACCTATCCGCCGTCCAGTAAAGAGCGGAGCGACCTTCTCAAACAGGCGGCCGCCGAATACGAAAAAATCTTCAACAAGTACCAAAACTACGCAGCCGGAATCTATGCCCGATTCTACGAAGGTATTTGCTACCAGGAATTGGGCCAGGACATGCAGGCGGCCGACATCTTCAAGGAAACGTTGACCGTGCCCGGTGATTCGCCCGAGGTGCAGCGCCTTCGCACGGAAGCACTCGCACGCCTGATTCAAATTTATCGGAAGAATAACAACCACCAGGCAGCGGTGGAAGCCGCCGTGCAATGGGAAGAGTCGGTGCGTCCCGATGTCCGCGATTCAGAATGGGGGCTCAACCTGTTATATGAAGCGGCACTTTCAGCGCTGGAATTGGCCCAGGCGGCAGATAAGGCGAAAGACGCACGATCAGCACAACAGCACCGCGCCACCGCTCGGCGTTTCCTGGAAATCGTATCCCGGGCCCCCGGTCCGCGTCGGTTGGACGCTCAGTCGAAGCTCGCCGAACTCACCGGGGTTCAGGAGAATTTAAGCGTCCAGGATGTCCAGACGTACGCCGATGCAAAAGCCCGTGGCGAGCTGGCCTGGGGACGGTTCCTCGGATTGATGGCCCAACTTCAAAAAGGAGAAGGGGATGCCAAGCAGCTTCGCGACGAAGCGACAAAAGCGAGAGATCTGGCGATCACGTTTTATCGAAAGGCGCTGGGGCTTTACAAGAATCAGCCCCTCGAGGAAGTGAACCTGATGCGATTCCAGATGGTTTTTCTGCTCTGGGATGCCGGGCGCTATGAGGACGCGGCGGTTCTGGGGGAATTTCTTGCCCGCCGGTATCCCCAGAGTGCTGGTTCACAAAAGGCTGCCGAAATTGCTGTCAAAGCCTTGCGCAATCTCTTCATCGAGGCACGCAAGCATGGACAACCGGCGGATGCTGAGCTGAGCCAAATGCAGTCCCTGGCCGAGTATGTGTTGAGCCAGTGGCCGGACCAACCAGAGTCCGGAGAATGCGTTCTGACACTCCTGGAGAGCTTTCTGGATCTCGATCAGCTTGAGGAGGCCAAAGCGTTCTTGAATCGGCTTCCCGAGAATTCACCCAGTCGTGCCCGGGCAGAATTGCGGATCGGTCAGGTTTTGTGGATGCAGTACGCGAAAGCTGCAACGGGGCGTGAGGAAGGAACCGCTCAGGCGGATACGCAGGCCCTGCTTGCGGACGCCCAAAAATATCTCGAGCAGGGCGTCCAACGAATTCGCGCCAACACGCAGGGAGTGACGGTTGATTACTTCCTCGAATACTCGGTGTGGCTCCTCGCTCAGCTTTATGTTAACACCGGGCGGACAGATGATGCCATTAAACCTCTGGAGGATCCCACGATTGGCCCCCTGGCTTTGATGCGCAGCAACCACAGCGCGGTGAGTTTGCCGAAATTCAAGGAAGAAATTCTCAAGACCGCCCTGCGGGCTTACGTGGGAGCTCAGAATTTGGAAAAGGCATTTCAAATTCGTGATGAGCTGGAAAAACTGGTGGCAGGGAGCAATGATGCCGAGGCGACACGACGTCTGACCCTGGTGTACGTGGGGTTGGGTAGGCAACTGGAGGAACAACTGACCCGGCTTCGCAATGAGGGGAAGACCGAAGAAGTGGATAAAGTGTTGAAGGGCTTCACGGCGTTTCTCGAGGCCATTCAGGAGCGCTCGGAAAGCGTCGATTTTCGGGCCCTGAACTGGGTTGCCGAGACATTTCTCGGACTTGCCAAGGGACTGGATCCAGGAGGTCCCACTGTCCCCGAACAGGCCAAGGAGTACTACACCAAAGCCATGCGGACATACCTTGAGTTGATTGATAAGTGTCAGAAAGATCCGCAGTTTGGTCCCCCAGACGCGACGACTGCTCTTAAGGTGAGGCTGGCCAGTGCGCTGCGTGGTCTTCGTTTGTACGATAAGGCTTTGGCCATCATCATCAATGTGATTGACAAGGAGGGAAAAGAGAATCGACTGGATGCTCAGCTTGAAGCCGCCCAAATTTATCAGGAATGGGCCGAGCAGCCGGGTAAGGAAGAGTATTACGAGTACGCGATTCGCGGGGGGTATGAAAAGAACGGGCGGTATCTCATTTGGGGATGGGGTGGAATCGCTCGCCGGGTCGCGGTCAACTACGCAAAATATCAGGACATTTTTCATCAAGCCCGATATAATCTCGCTTTATGCCGATTCAAGCTGGCGCAGAAGCAGACGGGTCCAAAGCGCCAGGAACTCCTCAAGCAAGCCGTGCTCGACATTCAGCGTACTTACCTTCTTTATCCAGAAATGGGCGGCAAGGAATGGTATGCCCGATATGATAAGCTGGCCCGGACGATTCAGCAGATGCTGGGAGAAAAAAGCCCGCAGGGATTGCGAGCTTTTGAAGGGGAGACCAAGGCAAAAACCACCGCGTCCTGAGAGCGTTGTTTCCAAGGAGGTCCCGTACAGGTAGAAAGGCCAACGGAAAAACGTGCATAAGCATGATTTAAGTATTCGGGAGCGTTCCGCCATGCGTGATGCGTTCAAAAAGACGGCCATCTTCTTCGTAATCGGTGCGATGTCCCTCTTGGGGAGTGTGACCGCCCGGGGGGATGTCGTACGGGTGGGGAGTGAGACAATCCGAGGAAAAGTCACTCGCATGACGCAAACAGAGGTCGTCGTTGATCAGGGGACAACGTCTCGCACCATCAGTGTCAATCAAATTCAATCCATCGAATGGGATGGAGAGCCGGCGCTTCTCAAGTCGGTGCGGGCGGCATTCGAAGTTTCTCGCTACGAGGACGTCACGAGTATCCTCGATAAAATCAAAGTCGATGATTCGACACGACCAGAGGTTCGGCAGGATATTGAATTCTATCGTGCAGCCGCCGCGGCACATCTTGCGCTTGCAGGTTCCGGTTCGATCGACGATGCGGGTAAATTAGTGGCGAACTTCGTCATCAATTACCCCAACAATTATCACTACTGGGAGGCGACCCGCTTGGTCGCTGAGTTGCTCCGAGCGAAGGGGAGTGTCGATAAGGCGGTCGAATACTATCAGTTGATTGCTCAGGCCCCCTGGCCGGAATACAAGGCGCAGGCGGGTGCGGCCATCGGCTGGGCTTATCTGGAAGCCAAAAAAACGGATGAAGCCGAAAAAGCCTTTGATCAGGTCATTTCCTTGCAAATTTCTGGAGATGACACGCCCAAGCTGTTGGCCATCATTGGCAAGGCGAGATGTCTCGTCGCTAAAGGACAGACGGATCAGGCCATTTCTATGATTCAGGAAATTCTCAAACGGCCCGATCTGGTAGAAAACGCCGAGACCATGGGCCGGGCTTATACCGCGCTGGGGCTGGCGTATCGGCAGGCGGGACAGATCAAGCAGGCGATCATGGCGTTCCTTCATGTGGATTTGATTTACTTTCGCCACGCGCCCTCTCACATCGAGGCACTCCAAAATCTGGTGCAACTGTGGCCGCAAGTCCAGCATCCCGAACGCGCGGCTGAGGCTGCACGAGTGCTGAAGGAACAATATGGGCGAGAGGTAACTGTCACCAACTGACCGAGTGTTGCGCCTGGCCCAGAGGAGACGGGTTTCCGTGACTGTGGATTGGGGGGAGCCGTGTTTACTCTCTGAATCGAGGTTGTGTAAACTGGATCAATAACCGTGATGACGCCAAGGTTAGACGGAAAAAGACGCTGCGGCTGGCCCGCCGTCCCTGTCATCACGGTCGTTTCGCCGAAAGAGTATCCGGAACAGAGGTTTCCAGAGGTGTTCTATCGGATGTGCCAGGTCCAATAAGCCAGTGACGGAGGATTTCATGCGACAGGGTTTCTTCTCGACGTGGACCGGGGCAGTTGTGGCGACACTTGCCGGTCTGACGCTGTTTTTAGGGGTGGTGCCATACTTTCCCAGGTTTGTGGAGCGGGTCGCTGCGGCTGAGGAGGCGGCACCGGCAGATGATCAGTTGCCCGAAGCGGCCCCCGCGGCACAGGGGGCAGGCGCCCCGGAGACCGAGGCAAGACCCCAGGAAAAATCCGTGCTGCGTTGGTTTTTTGAGTCCCTTGGCTGGACATACACGCTGGCTTTTTTGACGATCTCCTTCTCCTTCGTGGCCCTTTTGGTCATGAATCTGGTGTCGTGCCGTCGAGAGGCAGTGATGCCGTCCGCCCTGATCGATGGCTTCGAGACACTTTTTAACGAGAAAAAATTTCAGGAAGCCTATGAACTGGCCAAAAACGATGATTCGTTCCTCGGGCAGGTGCTTTCGGCGGGGCTCGCCAAGCTGTCAGCAGGTTATTCCCAGGCCATTGAGGCGATGCAGGAAGTCGGTGAAGAGCAGGCCATGCGAATGGAGCACCGATTGAGCTACATCGGTCTGATTGGCACGATCAGCCCGATGGTGGGACTTCTGGGAACCGTGGACGGTATGGTGCGATCGTTCAGCGTTATCGCCAACAGCACCACGACACCAAAGCCGTCCGAACTGGCTCGGGGTATTTCCACCGCGCTCATCACCACACTGGTGGGCTTGATCATCGCCATTCCCGCCATCATTGCGTACGGTTTCCTGCGGAACCGTATTGCCCGACTGGTGCTCGAAGTAGGAATTGTGAGCGAAGGTCTCATGTCCCGATTCTCGACCGCTGCACCTCGCAAGTGATGAGGGATTTTTGACGCGGCAGAGCGGTTGACAACCGGATCCAGCCGAGGTGGAGGGCGGCTTTAAGCGGAGTGGTTGCTCATGCGATACAAAAGAGGTCGCCAAATTCCAGACGCTGAAGGCGACATGACGCCGATGATCGATATGACGTTTCAGTTGATCGCCTTCTTTATGATTTTGATAAACTTTTCGGAAGGCGATCAGAATCAACTGATTCGGCTTCCCGCCAGCGAATTGGCCAAGCCACCCGACACTGCCCCTGCCTGGCCCATCACGCTTCAGATGACCGCTCGGGGGACCGTCTTCTACGGGGTGGATGAGTTCACAATGGAGAACCTCCGACCTGTGTTGGAGGTGGAGAAGGAACTGATTTCTCGCCGGGGCGGCGACTTCCGCAACACGACGATCATCATTCGAGCAGACCGCTACGCCAAGACTGGCCGTGTCCAGGAGTTGATCCGGCTGTGTCAAACTGTGGGATTTGAAAAATTTACCCTCCGCGCAAAGCAGGAGAGTCCATAGCATGAAGTTCCGTGGATCCGGCAAACATACCGGGGGAAAGATCGAGCTGATGATGACGCCGATGATCGACGTCGTCTTTCAGCTTCTGACGTTCTTCATCATGACATTCAAGATCACGGCCCCTGAAGGCGACTTCTTCATCAAGATGCCGCAAGCCGCGCCCAGTGCCGGGGTGCCGTCGGACCTGCAGTTACCGCCGATCAAGGTCCGTATGACCGCGGGGGCTGGAGGCGAGCTCGCTGGGCTGTTTCTGGCGGAACGACGACTCTCGAGTTTTGCCGAACTCCGTGATCAGGTCCGCGCTCTGGTGGGGGACGCTTCCGGACCCGGAGGAGCGGGCGATGCCGAGGTGGAGCTGGATTGCGATTACGACCTCCGCTACGAGTATGTAATTCGAGCCATAACCGCGGTCTCGGGCTACATTGGCCCGGATGGTCAAATCGTCCGAATGGTTGAGAAAATCAAGTTCGCGCCGCCTCACAAAGAAGGATCGTGAGGTGCGTCTGGTGTTCCGCGGGGAATTACTTATCCTATGACAATGCCCAGAAAGGGTAGTTTCCCTTTTTAACAGGTTTCCGCCAAAAATTAGGAAATCTTTCCCCCTACTCCCAAATGCTTGCACCGCGGCTGCTTTGACTGTGAGTCAACTTCAGTTACCCGCATTCTCTTCAGATTGCCAACTGGCTTTGCCGCTCAAAACGGTGGATCAACCCCGCGGATGGAAGCGTTTGTGAATCGCCTTCAGGCGTGTGTAATCGACGTGCGTGTAGATCTGTGTGGTAGCGATCGAGGCATGTCCAAGCATTTCCTGGACGACGCGGAGGTCGGCACCCCCGGCGAGAAGGTGGGTGGCGAAACTGTGCCGCAGCGTGTGAGGACTAATATCCGGTGGCAGACCTGCCCGAAGGGCGTAGAACTTGAGAAGCTCCCAAATACGCTCACGGCGAAGCCGCTTCCCCCGGTATGATACAAAGGCCCAGGGAGGGGAGGGCACGACATTCTTAACCAGGAGGGGACGCTCACGTGCCATGTAATACTCAAAGGCTTCGATGGCCCGCTGCCCCAGCGGGACCACCCGCTGCTTATTGCCTTTGCCCCGACAGATGCAGTATCTATCGTTCAGGTGAACGTCCTCCAGTTTGAGCTGGGCGACTTCGCTCACCCGGCAGCCTGTCGCGTAGAGGAATTCCAGGATGGCCCGATTGCGCAGGAAACACTTGTCATAGGGCCGGGGACTGGCCAGTAACGCCTCAACCTGTTGAGGAGAAAGCACGCTGGGCACCCGCTCCCAGACTTGAGGACTGTTGAGCAGCTCGGCGTGATTGTGCTGAAGAATCCCTTCCAGTTGCAAGTAGCGGAGGAAAAGACGCAGGGAAACGAGATGCCGAGCGAGGGAGGTCGGGGCCAAACCCCGCTCATGCAGCCAGCCCACATAGTCCGAGAGGTCCTGAATGCCGAGCGAAGCGATACTCCGCCCGCCCAGCCATTCGGTGAACCGGCGAATATCCCGGGCGTAGGCTTTCACGGTATTCTCTGCGAGGTGGCATTCGGCCGACAGATAGTGAGCGAAGGCGTCCTGCCAAGCTATGGTGAGACGCTGAGAGTCGGGACGCTGGGGAGTCAGCTTTCTCCGTGCGGGGCTCATCGGCGGGAGCCAAACATCCGGCGCAAACGGCAGACCAATGATTTAGAAAGACGTCGCCTGATCACGGATTTCGGCAAATTGAGTGGTTGAATCTCGCCGGCGCCAGACGGCTCGATAGGACTGATAGGTCCGGTATTTTCTGCCCAAATCGCGGAATCTGCAGCGGCATCCTCGATGCGGGTTACACGTAGCACCCTTCATCCATGCCGAGATACATCTTCAGCTCTTCGAAACGTCTGGCGTAGTACTCGGTGGAAGAATGCACGTGTTCCGCTTCTGTTATGAATCGGATCTGCTCGTCATTGGGAATTCCGTGACCCTTGAGGATCCGTTCAAACGAGCGGAGATCCGATCCGTAGCAGATGAGGAGCTTGTGCTCGTCGAACTGGACTTCCAGGGGAATATCCGGGTTAAGAACTGCCACGCCGGTACAACCGTCGTTAAGAAGTAGATCTTCGAATTCCCAGAGGACACTCTTCAGTACCGGCATGTCGATGTCTTCGCGGTAGAGGTCGTGATGGCCCGGCCGATCGCGGTTGTGACTCGTTTCGAGGACTACATCCACCTCATCACCCAGTGGGTCGAGTAGCTCCATGAACGTGTCGAAAAGCCGTTCTTTCGACACGGACGCCATGAGGACGGGAATGACCGTTTTCCCGTTGTCGCTGCGGTAGATATCGTGGCGATATCCCTCGCGGGGAACCACCTGGAGGTCGTAGGAAGGGCGAATGGCATCGGTGAGGGTGAAGTTGCCGTATTTGGCGATGCGGAGATGGGCTTCCAGCTCCTCCTCGCTCAGATGTTCGAAGCTGCTCCGGAGTTGTGCCTGAGAGCCTTCACGTAAGACGTTTCTGATGAATTTCTTAAGGAAGCCCATCGCTGCGTTGCACCCTCGTATTTCCGGAAAATCTTGCACAATCTGCTGTTGCTGAAGTCGTAGGTCTCCAAATCAACTCCGGGAATACCGGCACCGCTCCTGGTCATCTGTTGTGGGATTCCTGTTCCCCCGCCTTTAACCTAGTACATTTTTTGACGGGACCTGGTGCTGTTCCCTCCCAATCCCAGCATCTTTTTTGTCGTGAACCCCCTATAATCTGCCCTTCCTCGAACTCCGCGAATAATCGCGGTGAAAAGCCCTGCGGAATCCAGGCCGTTGAGCGGCGGCCACCGCTATCGCCGCATGCCTGGTGGCATTCCGCGACGAGTTCTCTAGAGGAACTCTAGCATTAAAATTGATAGCGTGCGGCCGCGAGATGGCATTCCCGATCGCATTTCGCAGGCGTGTTGTACGCGGCATACCGTACGGAAAAGCTCGGTAACGTGAGAAGTTCGCATCGAAGGGCTAAGGAAAACCGAACGGGCCAATTGTGCGCAGGTCGGCGCAACACGGCTCTTTACCTTTCCTGGGGAAACGTTTGAGATTTGCCGGGGCTTTGGGTGGCGCTCTTGCGAAAGTTTTTTGAGGCAGACATGCGTAATCGTGCTGAGAAACCGCCGCGCGGAATGCCCACTGCAATCAAGAATTGGTGCGGTCGCGTTGTAGGGGAACCCAGGCCGTGGGTTTTCCTCATGATGATTTGCCTGTTGATTGAAGTAATCCCCGTCGGGTGCGTCGGCCAGGCCCAGCCCTCGGCGGCATCAGCCAGGACCGCACAGACTCCGGCAGGTTCGAAACCCTCTCAACAGGCGCGGGAGTTGTGGTATTTGCAATCGCTGTTTGGCGAGACTGTTGGTTACGAGCGAATTTCCGTGCGATCCGTGGACGATCCATCGCCGGCCTTTCGCAAGGTAGAAGGAGAAGTGGTGCTCCGCGTGAAGAGAATGGGAACCCCGGTTTCGGTAGTGACGCGGTACCGAGCCCTGGAAACGTGTGAGGGTCATCCCCGCGAGTTCACAGTCACGGTCGAACAGGGCAAAGCCCTCGCGGAATACCGCGGTCGAGTTGATGGCAAGCAACTGGTGGTGGAAACGATCGTGGCGGGAAGAACGGCTCAACAAACTTTTGATCTTCCGAAGGACTGCCGAGGCTTTCTGGGACTTCAAGACTGCCTTTGGGAAAAACCCATGCAGCCCCACGAAGTCCGGGAGTTTTCCTGCCTTATGCTGGGAGTGAACGGAGTGTGCTGGGCGAAGGCCCACTCCCGCGATTTCGAGGTCATTCAGCTTCCGGAAGGTAAATCCCGAGTTCTCCGGATAGAAATTACGTACACGTTGCCAGGCAAACAAAGAATAGAACAGACTGTTTGGGTCGATTCCTCAGGCACGATTGTCAAACAGCGGATGGACTCCCCTCCGGTGGATGCTGTCCTTGTGACCAGGGAGCGTGCTTTACAGGAAAGGTTTTCTTCTTTGGACCTCATTGAGGACATTCGCATTCCAGCTCGTGCGCCGGAAGATTTGAGAGGAGCACGTCGCGCAGTGTATCACATAAAGGGGCAGATCGAAGGACTCGCCGAACTTTTGGCGAGTGGAACCAATCAGCAGGTCCGACCGTTAGCCGAAGGTGTTGTGGAGTTAACGGTGACACTTCGGCGGCCCCGCGGTATCACGGGAAGTTGTGCTGAGCAGGCGACGCGTGACGAGATGGAGCCCAATTTATGGATTCAATCCGATGCATCCCAAATCCGTACCATTGCCGAATCATTTGCTAAAAATGCCAACGAACCTTCCGAGTTGGCTGTCGCGTTGGAGCGCTATGTCTTCCAAACTGTGAAGAACCGAGATTACAATCAAACGTTTCTTTCCGCACTCGATGTGCTGAACACGAAAGAGGGTGATTGCACGGAGCACGCCGTGTTGCTGGCCGCGCTGGCCCGGGCCTGTAATATTCCATCGCGGGTGGCAGTGGGGCTCGTGCACCACCGGGATGCGTTTTATTACCACATGTGGACGGAATTACTTGTTAATGGTTGCTGGATAGGTTTCGACGCCACGAGGGGGTATGGAGGCATTGATGTCGGCTATATCAAATTCGGACATGATTCACTGGCCGGGGCCGACGCCATGGCTGCCTTTCTGCCCATGACGAAACTTCTTGGTCAAATCAGGATCGAGATTGTCAAACTGGAGCGTGACTGATGGCCTGGTCTTATTGCGCCCCGGGGGCAGATCCATCGTACGTAGTGAGGCAAGGGGAGGCGGCAATGTTCACGTGTTTCACGTGGGCTGAGCCAGTTTAATAGACCTGACCGTGCGGCGCAATTGCGAGCAAATCTGAGAATGGCGACGGTAGGATCGTTGAGTCATGTGGGTGAAAGTAAATGGGGCCAAAGGCAGATGTTCAATTGACCGTTCTTGAGTGAAGGAGTGAGATCTTTGATGGGAGCCAAAATCTACACACGCTCGGGAGATTCCGGCGAGACCGGTCTTTACCGAGGTCCACGCGTGGGAAAGGATTGCTTGCGGATCGAGACCTGTGGGACCATCGATGAACTCAACTCTGCGATCGGACTTATTCGAGCAGAGAGGATCCCCCCACGTGCGGACGCGCTTTTAGCCACAATCCAGAACTGGCTTTTTGAGCTGGGAGCCGAGGTCGCGACTCCTGATCCCCAGCGTCAGGGCACGCAATATATCACGCCGGAATATGTCCGCGAGCTCGAGGAAGCCATCGATCAGCTCGACGCCGAACTACCGCCCCTCGATCGGTTTATTTTGCCGGGGGGAGAGCGTGCGGGAGCGCTGACGCATTTTGCCCGGGCTGTGTGCCGGCGAGCCGAGAGGCGTTTGGTTGCCCTCGTTCGGGAAGGGCTCGAATTGGGAACGCCGCTTTCGCCGGTTGTGCTGGCATTCATCAATCGTCTCGGTGATTTTCTCTTCGTGCTGGCCCGGTGGCTCAATCACCAGGCGGGCGTGGTGGAACATCCCTGGGAACCACCCCCGCGAAAAGCATGAGGGAGCCCAGTCACACACCGCTTTTTCTGACGCCAAGAATCTGTATGCCGATGACGTGTGCATTGCCTGCGCAAAATCAGTGCAATAGGACCTTGTTGGCCGACTGAAACGCCGCATTTGATTGCGCATTTTGGCAATCTCCGGCTCGAAAATATCACGGATTTAGGAGTGTATAGCAACCTCGTCCTCTTGCGTGATAAGAATCTGCGCATCTGTGCTTAACAAATGGGCAGGCGTCGTGCCGGTGATGTGGACCGCCTTATGTTTGGGATGGTGGATCCCGAATTCTTGCTCGCCCCCGCGAGTATTTCGCCCGGAATGTAACATTCGACGGGCCAATGACTTGCGCAGGTCGCTCGAACAGTGACGAGCTTGCACAAGGAAAATTAGTCGGCATTTTCCCGTCGATGGGCACAGCGGTTGCAAATCCCCTCTTGCGAAAAACGATGTGCTGTGTTTCGACCTCAGCAGGAAAGGTGATCGGGGTGATTCGAACAGTCTGTGCGCTTGTTCTGGCAGTGGCCAGTTGGTTTTGTCTGTGCGTTGATCGCCCGTTGATGGCGGAGATAGCTGAGGGGGACAGGCCGTTCCAGTCCCTCTCGGTGGATGAGCGGTTGGAAATCCTGGCCCAATCATCCCTTGCCCGCGACGACGAGGGGAAGATCACCTCCGCGAACCTTCGTGGAGAAGTAGACCTTTTGTGGATGTGCATTGCGGCTTTTCTGGTGTTTGCCATGCAGGCCGGTTTTGCCTGTGTGGAAATCGGCTTCACTCGGGCAAAGAATGCAGCCAATATCCTAATGAAGAATTTGCTCGATTTCTGTGTGGGGAGTTTGCTGTTTTGGGCTGTCGGTTTCGGCCTGATGTTCGGGAAAAGTAATGGATTGTTCGGCACTTCGCACTTCTTTTTCCATGGGGAGAAGAGTTACGACTGGGGGTTTCTCATTTTCCAAACGGTGTTCTGCGCGACAGCCGCCACTATTGTGAGTGGTGCCGTGGCGGAACGGATCCATTTTCACGCTTATCTCATCTATTCCGCAGTCATCAGTGCCCTGACGTATCCAATTTTTGGAAGCTGGGTCTGGGGAGCGGCTTATCAGGGGACGAGTTGGCTGGGGAACATGGGATTTCACGATTTTGCTGGCTCCACAGTGGTGCACTCGATTGGTGGTTGGGCCGCCCTGGCTGGAGCCCTGGTGCTTGGGCCGCGGCTCGGAAAATACAGGGCAGGACGAATTGTTCCGATTCCTGGTCACAACATTCCGCTGGCCGGGCTGGGGGTCTTTATTCTCTGGCTGGGATGGTTCGGATTTAATCCGGGGAGCACGCTGAGCATTGGCGGCGGGCATTTTGCTTACGTGGCCGTCACCACGAATCTCGCCGCTTCGGCAGGAGCTATCGGTGCACTGATTGTCTCGTGGTTGTGGTTTAAAAAGCCAGATCCGTCTTTCGCGTTAAACGGCGCGCTGGCGGGACTGGTGGCGATCACGGCAGGTTGCGACGTCATCCCAGCGTCGTATTCAGTTCTCACGGGAGCGGTGGCGGGAGGCCTCGTCGTGATTTCTGCGGTCCTCCTCGACCGAGCAGGGCTCGATGACCCTGTAGGCGCGGTCTCTGTTCACGGGGTGTGCGGGGCGTGGGGGACACTGGCGGTCGGGCTCTTTGCGACAGAAGGTGGCCTCCTGACGACCGGCGAGGTTCATTCGCTCCTGGTACAATTGCTGGGAATCTTGGTGGCCTTCCTGTGGTCGTTTCTCACGTCTCTGGCGCTCTTTCTCGGAATCAAGTACACGGTCGGCCTGCGGGTGGACCGAGAAACGGAGTTGCGAGGTCTGGATATCACCGAACACGGCTTGTTCGCTTATCCCGAGCAGTTTGTCATCGAGACCGGTCCTACAGAGGTGGTTGGGAATCTGGGAAAATGATGTCATCGACGCTCGAGCGCCAAGTGGCATCCTTGTCGCGTGAGGAGTTTTTGCAAACATGAAAAAGATCGAAGCGATTATCCGACATTTCAAGCTTGAAGACGTCAAAGCGGCCTTGACCAAGGAAGGAATTCAGGGGATGACGGTCACGGAAGTCAGAGGCTTTGGGCGTCAGAAGGGCCATACCGAAATCTACCGCGGGGCGGAATACAGCGTCGATCTTGTCCCCAAAGTTAAGATCGAAGTGGTGGTGCCGGACGCTGATCTGGACAGGGTGATCGATACGATCATTCAGTCTGCTTACACGGGCCAGGTGGGCGACGGTAAGATTTTTGTGAGCGAAGTCGCTCAGGCGGTCAGAATCCGCACCCGGGAGACCGGTGACCAGGCACTTAAATGAGTTGCGTTACTGAAACGTATCTCCACTCCACCTTGCAAAATCCTGCTACAGGGAATGACGCGTTTTCGCCGTGCGAATGCGTTTAGGAAAGATCGGCTCGTTTGCGGCGTTACTCCCGACAAGGGGCCAATAAAAGAGCAAAGGATCTTTGCTGTCGGTGTAGCGGCTCTTTCCCGTGATTCATCCACTTATCGCGCAACTTCGCGAACAACTGTGGAACGACACACTCTCGATAGCAAGCGAATGCTTGAATAGGAAATCAGGTGTGTCGGTGGGACGCCGACTGGCGGCGCTCTGGGAGAGCGTGGTCACCAGGATGTGGGCCCACGAATGGGAGGTGGCCGGCGCCGACGAAAAATCCACGGGCGGCTATGCGCTGTTGGCTCTGGGGGGATTCGGCCGGAGTATCGTTGCACCCTACTCGGATATCGACCTTTTGCTCTTCACACCTGGTCGCGCATCGCCTGTTCTGCGGACTGTTTCTGCCGGTTTCTACCGGGACGTATTCGACCTGGGTTGGCAGGTCGGGTTCTCTGCCCATACTAGCAGAACGGTTACTCGCCACATTCTGAAAGATCCTCAGTTTCTCACGGCCGTGCTCCAGGCCCGATTGCTCTGCGGAGATCTCGACGTTTTCCGGCACTTTCACCAGCTGCTGGAACGAACTGTCCGGCGGTATGGGGACCAGCTTCTTAAGGACGTGGTGCGGGCACGAGATGTCGAACGGGAACGATACGGGCAGACGGTGTACATTCTTCAGCCAAATGTCAAGCGTTCCCCCGGGGGGCTACGCGATCTGCAACTGGTTCACTGGGTGCAGCGGTTCGGGGAACTGGGAGTCGAACTCTCCGAGGTGGCCACATTGGACTCCGAGGACGCGGCAGCTCTGAGTGAGGCGGAAGACTTTCTCTGGGCCGTCCGGCAGTGGCTGCACTGGCGTGCGGGGAGAGCTCATGACGCTCTCACGCGAAGTGATCAGTGGCAACTGGCAACGACGTGGGGCTATTCCGGAGAACACAACCTTCTCCCTGCGGAGGTTTTCATGCGGGACTACTTCCGTAAGACCGAGCACGTATTCGCTGTGGCCCAGCGTTTTTCCGAATGTGCCCGGTCGTCTCAACGAAGACGAAACTTCCTGGTAACCTGGTCCCAGAACGGCTATCTTGTAGAACGTGGTGAGTCCCTCGTGATCACGGCGGCAGGCCAGGAGGCGCTTGCTCGGGGCTGGGAAGTGCTCTTGGAACTCCTGGAAACCAGCCAGCGTGTGAATCGGCCGTTGGACTGGACGGTCTGGGACACCATCCGTCGCCATGTGTGCGCTCTGAGCAGCCCGATTCCACCGGAGATTTTCCGTCGCTTCGCAGGGCTTTTTGAATCTCCACACCAGCTTGCTCATGTTCTGCGAGGTCTTCATAAGGTACGATTGCTCGAGCGATTTATCCCGGCGTTCGAACATACGCGGGGCCTGCTCCAGTTCAATCAGTACCATCATTACACGGTGGATGAACACAGTCTCCGGGCAGTGGAAGCAGCAACCGCCCTGGCGGATACCTCCGGATTACTAGGGGATACTTATCGGCGGATTGCCCAGAAGAAAATCCTTCATCTCGCGCTCCTCCTGCATGATTTGGGCAAAGGGCTAGGCTCCGATCATTGCGAAACGGGTCGCGCTATTGCGCGGGAGGTAGGAGAACGTCTGGCTCTTTCCGATGAGGAGCAGAATGTCCTGGAGTATCTGGTTGGCTCTCACCTGCGGATGAATCATCTCTCATTACGCCGCGACATCAGCGATGAGCAGCTTGTTGTCCAGTTTGCCACGGAAGTGGGATCGCCAGAGATTCTTCAGATGCTGTACGTGCTCACGGCAGCGGACCTTATGGCGGTGTCTCCGGACAATTGGACGGCGTGGAAGGCAGATCTCCTGGCAGAGCTATTTCAGAGGACAGCGCGGTACATCTCCGACTCGGGTGACATTATTCTTCGGGAAAATGATCTGGAAGACCGCCGTCGGGCCGTTGCCTGTGCATTGGGTGAGGATGCCCGTAAGCCGTTTTTCAGCCGACAATTGGCGGAACTGCCGGGAGGACTGCTTCTTGCTGAAGATGTGACGAGCGTGGTTTCCGATCTGCGATGGCTGGCTTCGCTGGGTGATACGCCAGTTGATATTCGAGTTCAGTATCGTCCCGATAGCGACACTCTGTTATGGAATATCGCCACTCGGGAAAACGTGGCACGCGGTGTTTTTCACAGGTTGACGGGGGCGTTATCGAGCCAGGGGCTGGAAATCCTTGCCGCCCAGATTTATACCCTGGCCGACGGGTGGATTCTAGACAAATATGTTGTTCGTGATCCGAATTATCAGGGTGAACCACCTCCGGAGCGCATCGACGAAATTAACGAGGTTATTCGCCAGTCACTCACCCAACCGGAATTTCAGCCGGTCTTCGTTCGGCGGTGGGAGGTGGGTCGGCAGGCCCTGGCCGGTGTTCCTCCCGCACGAGTTCGCGTTGAATTCGACAATCATTCCCATTCTGAATTCACGATCATTGAGATTTTCGCCAACGACCGCCCTGGACTACTCTACGAAGTCTCGAGGTTTCTTTACCAGGAGAAGTGCTTCATCTGGCGAGCGAAAATCGGAACATTTCTCGATCAGGTGGTGGACGTGTTCTACGTGACCGATCAGGAGGGGCAAAAGATCGTTTCCAGTGAAAAGCTGGGACACATGCGGAGCGGGCTACTGGCAGTGATCCAGTGAACCTCGCCGCGATCAGCCCGATGGCGACGCTGCACGTGACGTTCCGGATGTCCCCGAGCCTTCGCAGGGTGTCCACCGAGAAAGGAATCGACATCCCACGAGAATCTTGGGAACCGGCTGGCCTAAGTCCGGAAGATCTTCCTCTTCGAAGACATCCTCTGCCTCCTGGAGGACGATATCTCCGTTGGGGTAGAGGAGAACCGGGGCATAATGGGCGACCTCGGCCAGCACGTAAATCCTTTTTTGCGGGCACTTGAGCTCGACCACTAGCTTGCGAAACGGCGGAGGCTCATCGAGGAAGAACGCAATGCCCCCCTTGTTGAGATCGAAGCAGCGGACGGTGATAAAGTCACCTTCGCTGGGCGACTTGTCCACCCACGGGGCGATGCGTTGTTCGGTATCGAACTCCATCCGCGGGCGAATCCGCCGTTCTTGAAGGGAACGCGCGTCGGAGCGCATCAATATGCGGTTCACCAGTTCGTAGAAACCCGCATCGCTTTGCGCTTCGAACGTCGGCATCACCGGTTTCCCCGCAAATAGCTCTTACCCATTGGCGGGGGATCGCCAAACCACCTACGGCCTGAAACGGGTCTCGGCGATACCCCTCAACATTGTCTAGCTTACGGGGCGGCAAAAGTCAAAAAACTTTGCCAAATTGGGATACAAACCGGCGATAGGCGATGCCCGTCCGTGCGTCAAAAAGTTGTCTCGACCCTCAGCTGCTCTCCCGCGACGTGTGAAAAAGGGATCGCAAATAGCGTGCATTTTCGCGGTAGCAATCGACGATGGACCGTCCTTTGACGGTGGCGGCCTCAAGGATGAGCCAGTCTGTATAGCCGATTTCCTGAAGGACGTCACGAATCTTTGGGAAGTCGATGGGACCTTGTCCGAGGAGATGGTCATACTCCTTGGTGTGGACCTGACAAATCCGTTCTCGACCGAGCCGGCGTAATTCAGCGAAAATGTCGTAACCGGCGTAGTGCATGTTTGCGACATCGTAGTACACCTGCACGGCTGGTGATCCCACAGCATCCAGGATTTTGAGGTGGTCATCGACGTTGAGCATGCTTTCGATGCCCAGAATGACGCCCGCTTTCTCAGCCTTGGGGGCCAATCGCTTCAGCCTCCGAATCACTTCCGCCTGCAGGTCGGGTTGGTTCCGGATGTCTCCTTTACCGAAAAACGCGAGGAGTACGATTTTCTGGCCCATAGCCGCCATTACGTCGATGCAGTCTGACACCCATTCTTCGGTTCGCGGGTCGCTGGCAAAGGGGATACTGTTGAGGATCCCCATGGCCAGGGACGCGATCTTCACGCCAGTTCGCCGGGAGGCCTCCTGGTATTGCTGGCGAACCTCCGGCTTGCGGAGATCGAACTCCTCACCGGGGGACCCGAAGCTGACCTGAACCCCATCCAGACCGATTTCCTTGGCCACTTCGAACGCGCGAGGGGTTTGTCGTGCCCCCAGAGACCAATCGCACGCCCCGATCGGATAGGCTGGGGCTGATTCGGCGAACGCCCGGTGGCCAGTAAACCGCCACGCAACGGCCCCACACAAACCGAGCATCAATCGACGTGAAATCCGCATCGTTCAACCCTTTCAATTGGAGCGAAATAATGATTCTCCTGCGATCGGTCTTGGAACGCGTATCAGTGTAGCGTTAACGGACAGCAGGGACCACCCGGCCTGCCCTCCAGATACGGACCTGACAAGCAGGTCCCTCCGAATATGGACATGACACGCGCGTCCCTCCGGGCTGAAGCTTGCACCTGCCGCCGGTGTTGTGGAGGTCCGTGCCACTTTCCAGCAGCAGAAAAGTGGGGAATGACTCACTCGTCGGGCGACTTGCCGATTCGGCACGGTGGGTTATACTTTAAGGAGTTACCACGCCAGGAGTTGAAAACCGTGTCTGCGAGTCAACCCCTCTCAGCCGTTGATTATCCGCGCTGCGACGTCCTGAGCGTCGCCGCTCGGATTATTGGCATTATTATTGGCTGAGCAGGGGGACCGTGGGCCGGTAGTTTTTCAGAAACATCCCAAAGCCCTGAGGTCCCCAAAAACCTCGGGGCTTTTCGTTTTTGCCCACCGATCAAAACAAATCAACGAGAACCCACAAATTCCCAAGATTTTTTACGTTGCGTTTTGACACGGCCAATCAGCAGAAAGACCAGGAGAGACCTTATGCGGAGGATTGAGATCTACGACACGACGCTCCGGGACGGGGCGCAGGGGGAGGGGGTGAGTTTCTCGGCTTACGACAAGCTCCTGTTGACACGGCGGCTCAATGAGCTGGGATTTGATTACATTGAAGGGGGGTATCCGGCCTCAAACGATAAGGACTTCGAGTACTTCCAGAAAGTGGCACAAATCCCCCTCGATAGATCTACCGTCGTGGCTTTCGGGATGACCCGACGGAAGGGTCTCGACGTGGCCCAGGATTCGGGGATTAAGTCCCTTCTTGAGGCGGGCACGAAAGTGGTCACGATCGTGGGAAAAGCCTCGGCTTTTCAGGCGGAGCAGGTCCTTCGCACAACCCGCGAAGAGAACCTCGCAATGATTACCGATACAATCAGTTATATTCGCTCCCAGGGACGGGAAGTAATCTTTGACGCCGAGCACTTTTTCGACGGCTACAAATACGACAGCGACTACGCGCTGACAGCGGTGCGTTTAGCTGCGGAAGCTGGTGCTAAAATGGTCGTTCTGTGCGACACCAATGGGGGCAGTATGCCCGAGGAAGTAGCGGAAATCACAAGGAAGGTGGTGGAGCTGTTGCCGGTCCCGGTGGGTATCCATTGCCACAACGATTGCGATGTGGCGGTTGCTAACTCGCTCGCGGCCGTGGATGCAGGGGCAAGCCAGGTCCAGGGGACAATCAATGGCTTCGGGGAACGCTGCGGGAATGCCGACCTGATCTCCGTCATTGCAAACTTGCGACTGAAAAAAGGGTACGAGGTGCTGACGCCCGACGCCCTTCGCCATCTGACGGCCCTCTCCCGATTCGTTTACGAAATGGTGAATATGCCCTATCGAAACAATCAGCCATACGTCGGAAGGAGCGCTTTTGCCCACAAAGGGGGGATGCACGTTAGTGGTGTTTCCCGAGTTCCCCAGAGTTATGAGCACATTGACCCGCAATTAGTAGGAAATGAACGCCGAATCCTTGTCAGTGAGTTGTCGGGGCGCTCAAACATCATGGCGGCCACGGCAAAATTGAATATTCAGGCGGACCCAAAACTACTGGAGAGGATTCTGGCCAAGGTGGTGGCGAGAGAACATGCCGGGTACCAGTACGAGGCGGCCCAGGGATCTTTCGACCTCTTGGTCAAACAGTGCCTCGGGACGTTCAAGCCGCACTTTGAGCGACTGGCCTATCGCGTTAATATCGAAACAGAGAGTGACGGCCGCATTGTGACTGAGGCCACTGTGAAAATTCGGGTAGGAAACGAAATCCGCCACGAGGTGGCCGAGGGCGATGGCCCCGTGAATGCCCTTGACGCGGCGATGCGGAAAGCGCTCAATGGGACCTTCCCCAATCTTGCCAAAATGCATCTGGTGGATTACAAGGTGCGGGTCATCAACTCAGAAGCGGGGACCGCGGCTGGTGTGCGGGTAATGATTGAAAGCCGCGATGAGACCGATTCCTGGGGCACGGTCGGGGTAAGCGAAAATATCATCGAGGCAAGTTGGATTGCTCTCGCCGATAGCTACGAGTACAAACTCTGCAAGGACGAGGAACGAGAACAGCAGGCAAGGGAAAAGGTGGAAAATGTCGGAGCAAGCCGCGAACGGTAATCAGACATCCAGTTTCATGAAGGATCTGACAAAGCAGTACGACCCCAAGGTGGCCGAATCACGGTGGTATCCTTTTTGGGAGTCGCGCGGGTATTTTCATGCTGATCCGGATCCCAGTCGCACGCCCTATACCATCGTCATTCCGCCACCGAACGTTACTGGTGCACTTCATCTCGGCCATGCCCTCAACAATACACTTCAAGATATTCTCATTCGCATGAAGCGGATGCAGGGTTTTAATGCCCTGTGGATTCCCGGGACCGACCATGCGGGAATTGCCACCCAGGCGGTTGTGGAGCGTCGGCTTCTGGCCGAAGAAGGCAAGACGCGCCACGACGTGGGGCGGGAAGGACTGGTGGCGAGAATTTGGGCCTGGAAGGACGCCTACGAAAAAAGGATCCTGGATCAGCTCAAGCGGATGGGCTGCAGTTGTGATTGGCGGCGGACACGTTTTACCCTCGATCCCATTTGTGCGCGGGCGGTACGCCATACCTTCTTCCGCCTCTTTCGGGATGGACTCATCTATCGGGGGCGACGCCTGGTGAATTGGGATACGCTTTTGCAGACGGCCGTTGCTGACGACGAAGTGTTCCACGAGCCGGTGCCCGGCCATTTCTGGTATTTCCGGTATCCCGTCATTGATCCTCAACCCGGCGAGCCGCAATATGTGACGGTGGCGACGACCCGACCCGAAACAATGCTCGGCGACACCGCGGTGGCCGTCCATCCCGATCCAGAAGCGGCCCTGGATAAGGCTGAGCGCGAGTTGCGGAAGCGGCTTAGCACGGCCGGTGAAAAGGAGCGCATCGAGCTGGAACGTGAACTGGAGGATCTGCGAAAGCGGCGGCAGACACTCCTGCCCACACTCCTCAAATTGCGAGATATGGCCCGAGCGGGCCGAAAAGTGCTGCTCCCCCTGCAGAACCGTCCGATTCCGCTCATCACCGATATTTGGGCCAAACCGGAAATGGGAACCGGTTGCGTGAAGATCACTCCCGCTCACGATCCCAACGACTACGAAGTGGCGCTGCGGCACAATTTGCCGATGATCAATATCCTCAACCTCGACGGGACGCTCAACGAAAACGCGGGCGCTTACAAGGGGCAGACAATCATGGAGGCCCGACAGAACGTGGTGGCGGACCTGGAGAAGCTCGGACTGGTTGAAAAGGTCGAAGAGCGGATCATCGACCTGGCCCACTCAGATCGGTCCAAGACCCCGATCGAACCCCTGCTCACCGATCAGTGGTTCGTGAAGATGGAACGCCTGGCCCAGATGGCCATGGATGCGGTCATCGAGGGGCGGGTCCGGATAATTCCACCCCGCTACGCGAAAACATATCTCGACTGGCTCAGTGAAAAGCGGGACTGGCCGATAAGCCGGCAACTCTGGTGGGGCCATCAGATCCCTATCTGGTACTGCGATACCGCCACCGAGAAAGAGTTGGAGGCCGCATTCGCGGGACGGGATGACGTGGTATGGCGCTGGGATGAGGAACATCGCCAGTGGCTTATCTGTGCCCTGGAAGATCTCCCTGCAGACGCTGTTCCCGGTCACACATTGCGTCGGGAGGAAGACGTACTGGACACGTGGTTCAGCTCCGCGCTGTGGCCGCACTCCACTCTCGGCTGGCCGGAAGATACGCCCGAGCTTCGCTATTTCTATCCCACGAACACGCTGGTGACCAGCCGAGACATCATCACGCTTTGGGTGGCGCGGATGGTGCTGGCCGGGCTTTACAACGTCGGAGAAGTTCCCTTCAGAGATGTGTACATTCACCCCAAAATCCTGGACGGTTACGGGGAAGGAATGTCCAAGTCCAAGGGGAATGGTGTTGATCCCGTGGACGTGATGGAAAAATTCGGGGCGGATGCGCTCCGCTACGGCCTGGCGTATCTGACCACGGAAACGCAGGACATCCGCATGCCGGTGAGTTTCGAGTGCCCGCACTGCGGCCAGCTCATCGAGCAGACCCGCGAGAATAGAATTCTCCCGCGCATCACGTGCCCGCATTGTAAAAAACCGTTCGCCACGCAATGGGCGGAAAAACCGGAGGACAAGGCCCTGCCGCGCGGCCCGGTCGTGAGTGAAAGGTTTGAACTGGCCCGCAATTTTTGTAACAAACTGTGGAATGCGTCGCGGTTTGTCCTTCTCAACCTGGAAGGCTTTTCCCCGGGGACGGTGCGGCCAGACGAAATGTTGTTGGAAGATCGCTGGTTGCTGAGCCGCCTGGCGACGGTGGTCCAGCAGGTCACGGATCATCTGGAGAATTATCGCTTTTCGGATGCGGCGCGGACCCTCTACGATTTTGCCTGGGACGAATTCTGCAGTTTCTATGTGGAAATGGTTAAGGTTCGGCTGCAAGCTGCGGAAAGCCGACCGCCGGCGCAGCGGCTGCTCGTCCACGGACTCGACACACTGCTGCGGCTTCTGCATCCGATGATTCCGTTCCTCACGGAGCATGTGTGGCAACTGCTGGGGGAAGCAGCACCGATTCGCGGCCTGCCGGAGCCAGCCCAAGCGGCCGAAAGCATTATGATCGCGCCCTGGCCGGTCGCTTCGCCGGGAGATCAAGACCGGGCGATCGAAGAGCAGTTCCGCCGCTTCCAGGAAGTATTGAAGTCCCTGCGTGAATACCGCATGCGTAACGCGATTCCCCCAGCGGAAACAATGCAGGTAGAGATTGTCGCTCGGGAAGAGGTGGCGAGCCAACTGCGTGCAATGTTGCCGTATTTCCAGACCATGGCCCGGGCGGATGTTCAGTTCGTGGATGAAAGCGAGCCGGGGCTTTCCACGGTCGTGTATGTGGGGGATGGGGCGACGGTCCGCGTGAAACTTTCCGAAACAGAGCGGAGCCGGGAAATTGCGAGAAAGCGCCAGGAACTGGCGAAATTGGAGGCCCTTATCTCGCAGAAGCGGAAGAAGTTAGAAAACCAGGCCTTTGTAGAAAAGGCCCCCCGCAACGTCGTGGAAAAAGAACGGCAATCGCTTCGCCAACTGGAAGAACAGTACGCGGCGGTTTCCCACGTGATCGCCCAGTTGGGTGGAACGACGTAGATTCACCGAGGTTTATGCCGGAGCTTCCAGAAGTTGAGACGATGCGACGCGGGGTCGCGCGACTCCGTGGTGCGCGCATTTGCAGCGCGGAAGTTCCCGTTCTCAACGTTGAGCCCATCGAATATCTTCCCGCGCCCGGGGAGCTGTGCCGACGCCTGGCAGGTCGCCGCGTGGAAGGCGTGGATCGGGTCGGCAAAAGGCTTCTGATACGGCTTGATGGAGAAGAGGTCCTCGTCATCGAGCCGCGAATGACGGGACGGGTCATGGTCGATCCCCCCGATAATCTGTCCCATGTCCGTTTGAAGCTCCGATTGTGTTGGGAAGAGAATTGCGAAACGGGGCGACAGCATCTGCTGGTTTTTCGCGATACACGCGGTCTGGGGGTTGTTCGCCTGATCTCCGAGGACGATTGCCGCAGGGAATTGGGACCCGAGAAGATAGGGCCGGATGCCCTGGCGATTACCTGGTCGGAACTGCGGAACCGGTTGCGGAAGCGGCGCTCTCCCATCAAGGTGGCTTTGATGGATCAATCGGTGATGGCGGGCGTGGGAAACATCTATGCGTCGGAGGCCCTCCATCGCGCAAGAGTCCATCCACAACTTCCCTGCTGTCTTCTTTCTAGTTCGCAATGGCGAGCTGTCACCGAGAGTCTTCACCAGGTTTTGCGGGAGGCTATCACCTTGCAGGGGTCCACACTCGGCGATGGCGCCTACGCAACCCCCGAGAATACGCCCGGGGGGTATCAGAACGAACATCGCGTGTATCAGCGTGAAGGAGAGAAGTGTCGGCAGTGCGGAAAAGGGATCATCCGCCGGATAGTGCTTGCCCAGCGTTCCACTTTCTTCTGCCCCGTGTGCCAGCGGCTTCCCCTTCGGCTGAGACGGAGGCTCGCCTGAGAATCATTCATTCCGGCAGGGCGACCCGTGCAACTCGCGCGATCAATAGAGGCGGAAGAGAACGGGGACGAGATGGTGGATATGGGCCCATTCCAGAATTTGCACCCCGGGGTAGATCAGGCCAATGAGGGCGGCGTCCAGCACCGCGCGGGTGAACACGGGATAGTTGATAACGCCCTCGGCAGGACTGTGGAACTTACTCCATTGGGGCCACCACCGGGGCGTGGACTTGGCGTAAGCTTGATATTGTTCGCCAAAGGAGGCACGCAGATGTTGCTCTTCCCGTCGCATGGCCGGCCAGTGGGTGACGAGAAAAATCCCCAGAAAAATGGCCGTCAGGGTCAGCGATTCCAGTGCTAGTCCCGTCCCGATAAACCCCAGCGCAGTGAACAAATACAGCGGGTGCCGACTGAGTGAGTAAGGTCCCGAAACGACCACTTCTCGGTTCTTTTTGCCCGCAATGTACGCAGCCGCCCAGATTCGACCGACGGCCGAAAGGAAAATCGCCGCGCAGCCCAGGGTTTCCATGCTGAGATTGAGAGGGCCGTCCTCCCTGTACATATGGTGGGAAAACAGCACAAGAGGAATGACGAGTGCTATCAGAAGTTTCGCCGCATTCAGTCGCATGATTTCTAGCAGTCGTTCATTCCACACCCTGTACGAGAACGGAAAGGAACCCAGCACTTGCAAATTCTGGCAGTAATCTTTAACAAAATTTTGTCGGTCCGGCAAGACACAAATCGCTGGATTCTCGATGCCTGAACCACCTGCCGGCCACGGGACCGGCGCGCTTTCAAAAAATCGAGCGTCGGATCTGATTGTCTTTTTTCGAAACGTGAGGCAGCACCGCACGGCGCGCCACTGCCGGGACAGTGCCCGGGACCACGTTGTCCGTTCGCGACGGTGTTAAAAACGGCTATCCTCTCCTTTAACTGGTAGCCCGAGGCCGGGCCGAACCAACACTGTCGCGGCCTCATCACGATTCTGCGACTGAAGGCTCTCCGCGATGAACACGCACGAGCTGCTGGAGCATCCATACAAGGACCACCGTGCCCACGGCAAACGTTCCCAGAAAGAGCGCCATCGGCCCCCAATCCGGCTTTTCGGGAATTTTCCAGACCGGTGCGTAGTGGGCCAGTTCGATGTTCTGAACGATCTGCCGGCTCACCGCGTTGAGTGTGATGACCACCAGTTGGGCAACCCCTGCCAAAGCTGCTGTCAGGGGAGAGAGTCCTCTGATGCGGATCAGGAACAGCACAACCAGGACAAGAGCCGGTGATGCCCCCGTGAGAACGGTCAGTGGCAGCCGCCAGCCGCTCCACATGTATTGGAAGACTTCCTTAGGCCACGAACCGAAGACATATCCTGTTCCGGATCCCACGTAAATGACCGCACCTATGATCCCGAGCACAAACGCATACTTTGTCAGCCACTGGCGGTACGAGGCGTCGGCTTTTGCATCAAAGAACATTCCATCGATAAGAGACCACGCGGCGGTGGTGAGGAAAGCCATGCCCAGCACCATCGGCCAGCGGTGCCAGAGTGAGGAATCGGCGAAATTGTGACCCGTTCCTGTCGCAGCCCCGGCCACCTGGTGTGCCAGCCAGATCGACTTCCATCTTTCGGGGGCTGCCATCAGGCTCATCCCGTTGGAAAAGAGGATGGCAATGATCAGAAAAAACACCGCCGCCACCCAGCCCGCTGCATATCTCCATGCCGGCATGGGACGGTCCGGTTTCACTCCAAAGGCAAATGCGTATACCCCGTAGTAAGCAACCAGAAGCAGGCCGATGATGGCCAGCCAGAACCATGCCGTCAGGATCGTGGCTGGGTAAAATGCCCACGGGTAAGCCACTTGAATGAAAAGGAGTGGCACAATCCCAAAATTGACGCCGAATGCGATAATCACTGGCATGAGGGTTGCCAGTCGCTCTGCCCATTGCCGCGGATGACCTTCGCGCTTGTAAAGCACAAGCGTCAAAAACATCCCCGCGAACCACAGGTTCATGGGCACCATGTGCAGAATAAATCCCAGGACTTTAAAAAACTGGATAAACCAAAATGGTGCGGGCAGAGGGCCAAGGGTTGAAGGATCAACCGGTTCCATCATCGGCGTGCCTCCAGTTGCTCAAGCGTGGGATAGATACCGCGAGGCCGTTCGGGAGCAATCGACAAAAGATAGTCCGTCACGAGTTCTGCCTCCTCCGGAGTTCCCGACCAGGGAGGCATGAAATAGTGCGTCTCGTGCAGATGGCGAATCATATCAACGAGCATCTCCCGAGGACGTGAAAACAAGAGCGGACCCACGGCAGAGTACCCCGTCTCGGCTGCATGGCAGTCATTGCAGTGGTGCATAAAGATCACCTGCCCCAACAACCGTCGATCCTGTTCTGAGAGTTGAAGAAGCCTCTCGGGCAGGATGCGTCCGTTTTGGATAACCTGCGGATAACGGTCGGCCACGAATTGCCGAGTCCACCAACCACTTTGCAGGAAGCCTTCTTTTCGAAACTCAGGGACCTCTTTCTCCAGAATCTGGTTACCCAGCACCACCCCATACACAACATAGGGTTTCCGTACGGCCTCGCGGATGAATTCTCCTGTGCTGAAAGCGGCCAAGCCAAAGAGCAGGAGCGCCGCGGCGAAGCCAGGCGTCATCCAGCCAGGATTCCGGTAGGGCCCCAGATACAGCAGGACAAACACCACAATGGTGAGGGCGAAAATCAGCACCGTGAGGACCGTCAGGACGGCAGCCGCTTCCAGGGCCATGCGGGCAGAGGGTGGCAGGAAGGCCAACCACGCCAACCCGCCCACGGTGATCAAAACCGCGCCCAAAAGTGCCGGTCGAGTCGAGCGCTGGATAATGAGGTTTCGAACTTCTCCGCCTGGCAGGGTGAGCGAGCTGTGGAGATATACGTACAGCGCGGTCAGCAGAATGGCTCCGCCCGTTCGGGAGATGACCTGCGGGACAAACTGGGGATTGAAGAAACCGCGCCAGAACGAAGGCGACTCGAGCCAGGTTCCCGGGTGCAGCATAAACGCGGTGATGCCCGTGATGAGCACAAGGCTCATCCAGGCCGATATCGCGTAGATCCAGGCGATTGCTTGGTGAATTCGCGGCGGTAGTCGATCCCAGTAGTAGTAAAAAATGAAGGCCGATGTCAGTTCCAGGACGAAGAACACCCATTCTGTCGCCCAACCGAACACGAACGTATGAATGAGGACTTCAGTGGCCAGGGGTGAGGCAAGGCCGATGGTCCACCAGATCCCGACCCCCGTGATGGCTCCGAAGACTACCGTCAACAGAATGAAAAACGGGGCGTGACGCTTCAAGTAGGCCAGATATTCGCGATTGCCCGTGCGGTAGGCATGCGACACTTCCACTGCGAAAAAGAGTCCACCTCCCACCGCATAATGAGACACGAGAACGTGCAGCACCGCGATGATGGCTATGAGCATGGGGGCCGTGAGAACGGGGACGTACCACCAGGGGTAATGCATCAGTGCGACCCTCTCCACGAAGCGACCTAGAAACGATCGTTCCCAGCGGAAAATACCTTTATACTGGCGGCCGAACCTGGCGATGACGGATCCGGCGGTTCACCGCTCCTTCCGACTTAAGCGCGAAAGGCCCGGTCGTGCGGATTCACGGCATACCAGGCCACGCGTGGCAGAAACGTCGCCGTCACGACGCCGTCCCTGCATTAAAACTGTCATTATTGGGAAAAGCCCGGGGTAAGACAACTATCGCTTGACGATGCTTTCAGCCTGTAGCCTGGGAAGTCTTCTGTGGATCGCACGAGCAGCACGGCTGGAGGCCGAGCTTACTCAGAATCCATACCGCGGGGCACCAGTTGGTAAAAGCTGACTGAAAAAGATTCAGACCGGCGAAAATAGTCAGAATGAGCCAATACGGAGAGTGGATCCATGCCAAAATGGCGCTCGTCGTCACCACCACTCCGGCCATCAGTCGCAAGCCACGTTCAATTGTCATACCCAGAGCCTCCTTATCTCAGAAAGTTTTCGGAACCCAGGAAAAAGTCGCTGTGATCAGTCCCACTTGAACCGATAACGCCCGATGATTGGCTGAGCATACCACCCGGTTGGTAATCCAAACGATGCCCAGTCTTCACCGCGACGGTTTCCCGCTATTTTCTTCCGCAGACAGATCCCCCACCTTCTCGGATGCCTCGGCGGTTTGAGGCGGCCTGTCCGTCGTCGCCGGCTCGATGGTGCACGACGATGGGCCACAGCAACCGCCGCTCATGCAGGTGGGAATGCCGAGCCAGGGGAGCACCCATTTGTTCAGAACGATCCACAACCCCAGAAAGAGCAAAATGACCAGGGCGTCACGATTCATTTTCTTTGATCCTCCAAACCATGGCGACTGGTAACCTTGGCTTGCCGCATAATAAGCGACGGCCTTGGATGATCTAGGAAACGGTTACACCTGTGTCTTGAATTTGGCCTGCCATTTCTGCCGCAGGCACTCGTGCAACCGCTCGTGAAGTTCCGGGGGTAGTTCATAAGGCTCTTCACCCTTATACAGGGTCACAGTCTGCCTAAGTGTGTCCACGACAACCCGGCAGGGATTACACCCCTCCAGGTGCCGCTGGAGCATCTCACACAATTGGGGGTCTATTTCCCCATCGATGTAGGCATTTAAGGCGGCAAGAAGGTCTTGGCATTTCATGGTTACAGCCTTCTTCCAGGGGCCAGGTAATCCATTACAGTCGGATGTTCGAACCAGGTTCCAGGTTACACCAGTTCGCCGATTACCCGCCAGCCAGACTGGTCCCAGGCGAGTGGCATGCGCCCACCGATGGACCTTCGCTCCTTGGCAGAGCAGGTGGAATCCACATTCCGCGAGCAAGCTTTGGCAGCGAGCGTTCGATGTCAGCACCCTCCCCGGAAGCTACGGTCTGACGATCTGGTTTGGATTGCGGCGCGCGATAGAATGGGTCGCAGCGTTGAGTCGAACCCTACGTTCCATCGCGGTTGGAGGAGGCCGGAGCATGCCACAGCAGCGTCAATTGTTTGCGCGGCGGGCCAATGGCCTGCGACTACCAGCATTGGGCCGACGGGGGAAAACCGTCAGCCGTCTCGCGGATTGGGCAGGTTTGCTGTTCTGGATCGCCTTTCTCCTCGCGGGGTTTAGATCGACAACCGTCATCTGCGGCGAAGTGGGATTTCCCCGTTTTCGTGTTCATGTGCTCGATCCTGATGCCCAGTTCTGTGCCTGCGGTGTTGTGGACGTCAATCACGACGGCAAACTGGACATCGTTTCGGGTGGCTGGTGGTATGAGGCACCCGCCTGGAAACGCCATTTCCTCCGCGATGTGCCAGTGATTCGAGGACGGTTCGACGATTATTCTAATCTCATTCTGGATGTTGACGGGGACGGGTGGGATGACCTCATTAGCGCCAATTATCGGAGTGAGCTTCTCCTGTGGATTCGACACCCCGGTCCCAGTCTGGAGCCCTGGGAAGTGAGGGAGATCGCTAAACCTGGGCCGATGGAAACAGGGCGGCTCTATGATATCAATGGTGACGGCCAGCCGGACGTTCTTCCCAACGGGGTCAAATTCGCGGCCTGGTGGGAGTTCAAGCGGGCACCGGATGGAAGCGTGACTTGGCACCGGCACGATCTCCCTGCGGAGGTCGCCGGCCACGGGATTGGCTTCGGCGATGTCGATGGGGACGGCAGAGGGGATATCGTCACGAACCGCGGTTGGTGGCAGCAGAAGGGCTCTCCGGATGAGCCCCAATGGGCAAAGCAACCGGAGTTTGAACTTCACGAGGATGCCAGTGTGCCGATCGCCGTCGTGGATGTGGACGGCGATGGAGATTCAGACATAGTGTGGGGGCGGGGGCATAACGTCGGGCTTTACTGGTTGGAGCAGCGAGCTGTCAATGGAACACGGAGTTGGGTATTCCATGCGATTGACACCAGTTGGTCCCAGGCCCATGCGCTCCTCATTACCGACGCCAATCACAATGGACGGCCAGAGGTGATCGCGGGCAAGCGCTATCTGGGACACGACGGACGTGACCCCGGGGAATGGAATGCACCTGTCATCTATGCCTATGAATATGATCAGAACGCTCATGTGTTCACGCGTTACCCGATCGCTGAGGCTGTGAATGTGGGTTGGGGATTGGATCCCAAAGCGGCTGACCTGGATGGGGATGCGGACGTTGATTTTGTGGCAGCCGACCGGAACGGCCTGTTTTGGTTTGAGAACCTGGGGACACAGGGAAGTGACGATTTGAGGCTTCGTGAAGAAGATTCCCTGTGGGCAAAACAGAATCACCAGAAGCCGCTCCAGTTTGTCGAAGAAGACGGTGCGTCCCGCTCGATCACATCGCTGAAAGAGTGGGGTTACCGCCGATGGCACATTCGGAAAGGCATGGAGGCGGTCATGGGCGGCTTGCCCGGTCCCGAGATGAGGGTGTCTCTGGATGTGCAGGTGGTCGAGTCCCAGGACACAGAATCCTATCGGCGAATCAAGCTCACCTACCAGGCGGATCCCTGTGACCGCGTTCCGGCGTATCTGCTGATTCCGCACGAAATCCGCGGCCGCCATCCGGCTGTCCTGTGTCTCCATCAAACCACGTCTCTCGCTAAAGATGAACCTGCCGGTACACGTCCGGGGGCCGCCTACCCTTATGCTCACGAGTTGGCTTGTCTGGGGTACGTGTGCGTGGTGCCCGACTATCCCTCGTTTGGTGAGCATCCGTACGACTTCCGCCGCCATGCCGAGTACGCGAGCGGGTCGATGAAGGCCATTTGGGATAACGTTCGCGCTCTGGATTTGCTTGAATCCTTGCCGGAGGTCGATCGAGACCGAATCGCCGTGATTGGCCATTCTCTCGGTGGACATAATGCACTCTTCACGGCGGTGTTTGACGAGCGGATTCGGGCGGTGATCTGCAGTTGTGGATTCACAGCTTTTCATCGCTACTATGGTGGGAAAATCGGTCCCTGGGCGCAGGACCGCTACATGCCCCGCGTGAGGGACGTCTTCGGTAACGACCCCGGGCGAATGCCGTTCGATTTCCACGAGGTTCTCGCAGCGCTGGCTCCCCGCGGTGTCTTTGTCAACGCGCCGCTGCGGGATGACAACTTTGATGTGGAAGGTGTGCGCGAGGTGGTGGCCAGCGCAGGGGAAGTTTTCCACCTTTACGGGGCAGAGAACAGTCTTGTGGTGATCCATCCGGATGTCGGGCACGGCTTTACGCCGGAAATTCGACAACAGGCCTACGATTGGCTCAATAGGCAGTTCAACTGGAAAGGCTCGCCGAAATGATTCAGGTGGCATCGAAAGTGCAAACCAGTTCGCGGAAGTGGTTGACGGATGGCGACCGCTTTTAGAAAATGCCACTTGCCTTCAGATACAGCGGCCGGAAGCCGCGATGGTAAACCCGCAAGCGAGAAGTGGTTTCCCCCATGGCATGTTGGTCATCGTGAGAAAGGTTCTAGCCTCTTACCGTGCAGGGGGATCTTCAACGATCGTCAGCCGGGACCTGTTGCCTCTTGAGCAATCGTTGCGAGATTCACCGGGAGGTGAACGCATGGGGTTAAAACGCAGTGTTGAATGGGCGAGCTTGGCATGTGGATCAAAAATCTCGGTCAGGGACACTGTCGTACGCTTTTTTTTGCTTGTTGTTCTGATTTACGGCGTCATGTGGGCAGATGTGGGCCGGTCGGAAGAGCTGGTCCCCGGTTATCTCGGTCCCTGGCAGGTGCGTGCCACGCCCGATGGTGCGAGTGTCTTTGTCTTGTGCAAGGATGCCGCGAAAATCGCCGTTATTGACGTGGCCAGTCAGCAAGTGACCCGATGGATCAACGTACCGGCAGATTCTCATGACTTCGTGATCAGTTCGGATGGAAAAGTGATCTATGTGGCGGCCGGCGTTTCAAATGGCATCGTTGCCGAGATCAAGGGTGATGATGGCACCCAAGTCCGCCAGATCCCTGTGGGACACACTCCCGGCGGGCTGGCTCTCTCCAAAGAAGGCCGTCGGATTTATGTGTGCAATCGGTTTGATAATACCGTTTCCGTGATTGATCTTGCTGCCGGTCGGGAGGAGAAACGCCTGGCCGTTACCCGCGAGCCAGTGGCTGCGGCCCTTACACCGGACGAAAAGCGGCTCTTTGTAGCCAACCTCCTTCCGCTGGATCGGTGCGACAGCTACGATGTGGCGGCCGTGGTCTCTTGCATCAATACATCCAACTTCGAAGTCCACCCCATCCGACTCCCCAACGGCTCGACCGATGTTCACGGCCTTACCATTTCGGCGGATGGAAAATGGGTGTACGTCGTCCATGTGCTGGCGCGTTACCAAATGCCTACCACACAACTGGAGCGCGGCTGGATGAACACCAACGCGCTGACGATCATAGATGCGGAAAATGAGCGGGTTTTCAACACCGTTCTCCTCGACGACGTGGATCTTGGCGCTGCTCTCCCGTGGGCTGTGGTTTGCTCTTCCGACGGTCAAAAACTTATGGTTTCGCATGCGGCAACGGACGAGATTTCCGTCATCAACATTCCCGCCGTGCTGGAGAAACTGGCGAAACTACCGCCGACTCCGGAGGCCGCTCAAGCGGCGGGATTGGTCTATGACGGATCGCAGACATCCCTCAGTGCCGCAGACGTGCCCAATGATCTGTCCTTTCTGGTGGGGCTCAGGGAGCGGATTCCCCTGTATGGGCTGGGACCTTACGACTATTTGAGTGCCGATCCAGAAAAAATCGTTAAGGGGGCGCGAGGTCTCGCCCTGGTTGGTACCAAGGTTTTCGTCGCCACCTACTTCGGGGACCTTGTCACCGTTGTGGATTTGAACGCTTCCAAATATCGGCGGCTTAGCTACGTGCCCTTGGGTCCGAAGCCGGTTCTTACGAAGGAAAGGCTGGGCGAACTTTATTTCCACGATGCCAGCCTGTGTTTTCAGCACTGGCAAAGCTGCGCTACCTGCCATCCGGATGGACGCGTTGACGGCCTGAATTGGGATCTCCTCAATGACGGATTGGGGACCCCGAAGAACAATAAAAGCTTGCTGCTGGCTCACCAAACACCACCGTCCATGTGGGAAGGGGTGCGAGCCACCGCCGAAGAGGCGGTCCGGTCCGGAATCCGACACATTCAGTTTGCCGTTCGTCCAGACGAAGACGCGCAGGCGATTGACGCGTACCTCAAGTCATTGCGGCCGGTGCCGAGTCCCCATCTCGTCAACGGCCAGTTAAGCGAGTCCGCCCGCCGGGGGCGGGAACTGTTCTTCAGCGAACGGCTCAAATGCCATCACTGTCATCCTGAGCCGCTTTATACGGATTTGAAGAAACACAATGTGGGAAGCCGCGGGCCGCTGGACCGCTCGAGCGAGTTCGATACGCCCACCCTGATTGAAGTGTGGCGAACCGCCCCCTATATGCACGACGGGCATTATCTGACTCTCGAGGAACTATTTCGAGAGGGTAAACACGGGGAAACGGCTGGTAGCGATGTCGGCAGCCTGACGGACCAGGAATTGCACGACCTATGCGAGTTTGTGCTGTCCTTGTGAACGCTATCAGGAATAATCGCTTTCGCTGGATGGTGACCTGGATGGTCATGTGTGTGCCATTTTGAGGAGACTAATGCCATGCTGAAATCCCACTGGAAAGTGTTTGTCACGGTTTTGTGTGGTGCGCTGGGTTTGGGCCTCGGGTTGTCTCACTCCAGGCTTTTGGGTGCTGAACCGGCACAATCCGTGTCTGTGGCTGATTTGCAGCCGCAGGATCCACTGCCGCAACTTCCCCCGGGGAAAAAATGGGTGCTTGTTTGGCACGACGAATTTGACGGCGACAAAATTGACACGAGCAAGTGGGAGATTTATGGAGACTGGCCCCGACGGGACGGATTCTGGGTGAAGGAAGATTCTTACCTTGATGGAAAGGGACACCTTGTCATTCGGACAAAAAAGGACGGCGAGCGCTACACCTCGGGCGCGATTGCGACGCGGGGAAAGTACGAAGTCAAATACGGTTATCTTGTGTGCCGGTGCACCCATCCCAAACAACCGGGGCTTTGGGCGGCATTTTGGCTGATGGGCGCGGGGGTGACTCGCGTGGGGGACGAAGGTCGCGATGGCACGGAAATCGACATCGTGGAAATGCCCTATCGTGATGGCCGCCTGACGAGCAACCTCCACTGGGATGGTTATGGTAAGGACCACAAACACGCGGGGACAACGTTCAGCAGACCGGAGGTGCTTGAGGGATTCCATACCTACGGACTGTGGTGGAAGCCCGACGAGTACGTGTTCGACGTGGATGGAAAGGAGACCTGGCGAACAAGCGCTGGTGGAGTGTGTCAGGTTCCGCTCTACATAAAACTGACGGTGGAGATTGGTCCCTGGGCGGGGGACATCAAAAAGGCCCAGCTTCCGGAAGAATGGCTGATTGACTACGTGCGAGTCTATCAGGTGGTGGACGAGTAAGTCCTCACCGGGCACCTTTTGCATATGCCTCCGGAACCGCGCAGTGGATTTGCGCAAAAGTGAATCGTTTTTGCGCAAATGTGTTTTGCAATCTTATCGCCGGCCGCCTATCCTGGATAGGAGCCACGAGCAGCCGACTTAAAACCAAGGTGCAAGTTTCTGCGGTATCCAACATGAAGATGAGGAGACACCGATGAAGAGACTGCTTGTGTGGACCGGTGTTGTGATTGGACTGTCGTTTTCAGTTCTCCCAGGTTGGGGAGAATCCTGGAAACCCGCTCCCAGCCCGTTGATGACGCGCTGGGCCAAAGATGTTTCACCGGATCGGGTTTGGCCGGAGTATCCGCGCCCGCAAATGGTGCGCGAAAAATGGGTCAATCTCAACGGGCTGTGGGATTATGCAGTGACACCCAAAGATGCTTCTCAGCCGGAAAAATGGGATGGGCAAATCCTGGTCCCATTTTGCATTGAATCGGCCCTCAGCGGAGTGGGCAGAAAAGTACAGCCCACCGAGCGACTATGGTACCGGCGAAAATTCACAACTCCCGAACTACCTCAAGGCGGACGATTACTGCTCCATTTCGGGGCGGTGGACTGGCAGGCCACAGTTTGGGTGAACGGCCGGCAGGTCGGAGAGCACACCGGGGGGTATGATCCATTTACTTTCGACATCACGGAGTGCCTTAAGCCCGGCGAGAACGAACTCGTCGTGGCGGTCTGGGACCCCACTGACACCGGCTGGCAACCGCGGGGGAAGCAGGTCCTCAACCCCAAAGGGATATGGTACACGGCCGTGACCGGAATCTGGCAAACCGTATGGCTCGAACCGGTCCCCGCTCAGTACATCGAAAAACTGAAACTGGTTCCGGATATCGATCGAGAACGACTCGTCGTGACGGTCTATGCTCCCCCGGGATTGAGCGTTGGTCTGAAGGCTCGTTTTGCCGGTCAGGACGTAGCGGAAACAAGAGGTCCCGCGGGCCAGCCCATCGAGCTGCGGATTCCCCAGCCCAAACTGTGGTGGCCGGAGGAGCCGAACCTCTACGACTTGGAAGTGTCGTTGCTTTCCGATGGTCGAGTTGTGGATAAGGTGGAAAGCTATTTTGGCATGCGGAAGGTCTCCGTGGAGAAGGACGAGAAGGGCATCAACCGGCTGATGCTCAACGGGAAATTCATCTTTCAGTATGGGCCTCTTGATCAGGGTTGGTGGCCCGATGGGCTTTACACTCCCGCCAGCGATGAGGCGATGAAGTTCGACATTGAAATGACCAAAAAGTTTGGCATGAATATGGCTCGTAAGCACGTCAAGTACGAGCCGGAGCGGTGGTACTACTGGTGCGATAAACTCGGCCTTTTGGTATGGCAGGACATGCCCTCGGGAAACGCCGACCGCAACGAGGAAAGCCGCGCCAACTTTCGTAGAGAGCTTAAGGCAATGATCGACGCACGGTTCAATCACCCCTCCATTATCATGTGGATTCCCTTCAATGAAGGCTGGGGTCAGCACGATACCTGCGACATCGTCAACTGGATCAAGGAATATGATCCTTCGCGGGTGGTGAATGAAGCCAGCGGCTGGCACGACAACGGTTGCGGGGACATCTCCGACATGCACCGCTATCCCGGGCCGGGGGTGCGTCCGATCGAAGAAAAACGGGCGTGCGTCCTCGGCGAGTTCGGTGGGCTGGGCATGCCCATTCCCGGTCATCTCTGGAAAGAGCAGGGAGCGTGGGGCTATGTGGCCTATGCCGATCAGGAGGCCCTCACCGATGCTTACTGCGAGCTGCTGGCCCAGGTTCGGTTCCTGATCCCGCAGGGGCTCTGCGCGGCGGTGTATACCCAGACGTCCGACGTGGAAATCGAGGTCAATGGTCTGATGACCTACGACCGGGAAGTGATCAAAATCCAGGTGGACCGTGCGGCAGAGGCAGCCAGACGGCTTCATTTGCCTCCACCCACCGTCCAGGTTCTGGTACCCACGTCTGAGCGTCAAGGCCAGGTGTGGCGTTACACCATGGAGACGCCCTCCGAGAATTGGATGACGCCCGAGTTTGACGACTCAGCGTGGAAAGAGGGGCCAGGCGGCTTCGGAACGGAGGGCACACCCGGAGCGGTGGTGCGGACCGTCTGGAATACTTCGGACATCTGGCTGCGACGGAGTTTCGAGCTCACCAAGCTCCCCGAGCACGGCGAATTGGCCTTGGCGATTCACCACGACGAAGACGCCGAGGTCTATCTCAACGGGCAGCTCATCAAAAGAACGAAAGGATTTCTTACCGGCTACACGATCGTGCCCCTGACGGGTGAGGCAGTTCGAAACGCCCTCAAACCGGGGCGCAACGTGCTGGCCGTGCACTGCCACCAGACACGCGGTGGACAGTATATCGACGTGGGACTCACTTTGATTGTCGAGAAAGAATAGCCCCCGACCGCCGGAGCGCAACAGGCCTTCGCCTTCGTGGGCGGTTCATGATAGCGTGTGCCCGTAGGCTGGCTTTACCGCGCTCGCCCCCTCTGGGGCGAGTTTTTTTACGCCGGAGCCACCATCGAGCAATCGAGCGATCGCGCCGGACAGTGCGAACAGTCCCCGTGTCCGCCCCCGGCTGGCTGGGCCACGTGGAGCCGACGGATTTCGACTGTTGTCTGAAGTCCGGCCGGATCGTAGGAGATTGTCCGCGACACCGGTTCGTTCTCAACCGCCAGCATGACGTACCACATGGTGCTCGCCCGATCCATGGCCTGTTGGTTGAGGGCCTGAATAGTGGCCAGCGCCTGTTCGTAACTGAGCTGGTCTTCCTGCAGCGTTCCGTGGGTGCGACAGATGCACAGGGGCATATCGAGCGGCGAGTTCGGCTCCCAGCCAGGAGGCCACCAGATCGAAGCGATCTTGTAGCGCAGGGGCGTGCAGATACGGAGGCCCGGCCAGGTTTTGCCCGGGCAGCCCACTTCGCATACGACAGCCCACCGGCCTTTCCGTTCCGACCAGGTCTGCTGATTAAATTGAATCGCTTCTCTCACTGCCGAGAAAAAGTCCTCTGTTTCAAGGAGGCGCTCGTTCGGCTGCGGTGGCTGGGCAGGGACATCATCCGGCGATGCCGGGGTCCAGTTTTCATCGACCGGTATCAGCACAACGCGGTAACATGCCATGACAATTGCCTCGAACGGAATCGATCTTACACGGAAACTGTCCCATGGTTCCTTCACGATAGTATAAACCATCGCTCGCCGGAGGGCGAACGATGGGAACCAAGATACTGTGAGCCGGTGCTCCGCTTTACGCATGCCTCCGCCGGGGTTAACATACATCGCGCCGCGAAAATCGGTAACAACTGTCCAATTTACGTTTATTCCTGGCAGGAGGGCTGCCATGCAAGATGCCAGAACCGCTGCTCCAATCTTCTCCTGGTCATTCCGCAGCATGGCCACCAGTAAACTGAGATTGCTCGCCGTGGTTTGGATGAGCTTGTCGTTAAGCTCTGCTGCCTGGATTCTAGCGATGCAGCCCGTGCTCGCTGGCGGGCCGTCCCAGCGGGATGAAATTCAGGTGACCATCACGCGGCAAGATTTGGAACGGGATTATCTCAGGCAGGTGGAACTCCGTGAGTGGAGTACCGCGGCGCAGCAAGCAAGAACCACCGCCGACGATGCTCGGGGGGCCTGTGACGGAATCAAAGACGGCAAATGGGGATTTCACACCGAACGAGAGTCAAGGCCATGGTGGCAGGTCGATCTGGGACGTCAATATCTTGTAGAGTCGATCGTGGTGTACAATCGTTGCGACACGGTGGCCTCTCGGTCGGCACGGTTGCAGGTGCTCATCTCTCCAGACGGGGGCCAGTGGACCCAGGTCTATCAGCATGATGGGAGCGTATTTTACGGTTTCACCGATGGCCGACCGCTACGCATTACCCTCAATAAGCTCCCGGCAAGATTTGTACGGGCACAGCTTCCCGATACAGAATATCTCCACCTCGACGAAGTCGAGGTGTATGCCGAGGAGAATGGCGAAGTTCGGAATGTTGCCCTCTACAAGGCAGCGGATCAAAGCAGCCTGAGCATGTGGTCGAGATGGCATCCCGAGGGTGCACCTCACGCGCGGTGTTATCCCGTGCAGAAAACCGTTGAGCGAGGTTTGGCCCTGGCGGAGGAACTCCTCCAATTTGCCTCGCTCGATCCCGAGGCGGGAAGGATTATTGGGGAGGAAATGGAAAAACTCCGTCAAATCGCGGCAGAGGCGCGAAGCCCTGAGGCGGCGGATCAAAATGTAACCCGAGAACTCTATTTGCGGGCCTGCCTGGTTTCTCGACGCATCGCTCTGTTGAATCCCCTCCTCAATTTTGAAAGTCTCGTCTTTGTCAAGCGCAAGCCGCCGGTATTTCATCATATGTCCGATCAGCACTACGGCTGGTGGTGCCGACCAGACGGTGGCCTATACATTCTCGAGGGATGGAAAAGTGAGGCTCCACGGCTGCGGTGTCTGACAAGTTCGCTTCCTTCGGGGTCGGTTATTCGCCCGGATATTTCATATGATGGTAAGCGGATTCTGTTTACTTACGCTCGATATTATCCAGAATTACATAAGCATCCGAATAAATTAGACAAGAATAATATTCCCGAAGATGCCTTTTACCACGTCTATGAGGTGAATGTCGATGGCACGGAATTGCGTCGATTAACATATGGTAAATTCGATGATATCGATGCGCGGTACTTGCCCGACGGCCGAATTGTCTTTCTTTCCACGAGGCGCGGTGTGGCCACTCAGGTTCTACCGGATGTGAATCAGGTGACAACTGCGCCGCAACCCGATTGTTATGTTCGCTGCGGGGGAGGTCCCGAGCGACCGGTCGCGATTTACACGCTCCATGTCATGAATGGTGACGGCAGCAATATCCGGCCGATATCGGCCTTTGAGAGTTTTGAATGGCATCCCTGTGTCGATTTTTCCGGCAGAATCCTGTATGCCCGGTGGGATTATGTGGACCGGCATAATCAGCCGTTTATGGGGCTGTGGTCCACGCTGCCGGATGGTACCGGCGTGCAGGCGGTGTACGGCAATTTCACCTGGAATCCGTTATCAGTATTTGAAGCACGCCCGGTGCCGGGGTCGCACAAAATTGTGTTTACAGCATCGGCCCATCATTCGATCACCGGAGGAAGTCTGGTCTTACTCGATCCCCGTCGGGGAACGGATGACGAGGCCCCCCTAACCCGTCTTACGCCGGAAGTGTGTTTCCCGGAGAGCGAGGGCTGGCCTGCCCATTATTATGCCAATCCGTATCCGCTCAGTGAAAAATTCTTTCTCGTGTCGTGGAGCGATAAACCTCTCGCAGACCATGGGGGACAAATGGACGATGCTGGTCCCGGGCTGTATCTCTACGATGCCTTCGGCAATCTTCACCTCATTTATCAGGATCCCGAGATTGGCTGCGAATGTCCCCTTCCTCTGGCTCCCCGTCCGCGACCTCCTGCTGTAGCCAGCGAATCGCAGGCCCTTGCGCGTGACACGGCCACATGCGTAATCGCCGATGTTTACGCGGGAATGCCTACAGTGGCACGTGCGGCGGTAAAAAAACTCCGCATTGTGGGACTTCCCGTCAAAACTCATCCCACCATGAATTACCCGGAGTTAGGTTTGACCCACGAGGACCCCGGCAAGTTTGTGCTGGGCACGGTGCCGGTGGAACCGGACGGTTCGGCGTATTTTCGCGTTCCAGCCGGTATTTCCGTTTTCTTCCAGGCATTGGATGAAAGAGGAATGGCCCTCCGAACGATGCGTTCGGCCGTTTATTTCCAGCCAGGGCAGACTGCGAGTTGTATTGGATGCCACGAGTCACGGCAGATGGCACCTCCGAGCAAGACGATCGCCGCGCTCAGAAAGGAGCCGCAGCCAATTCAACCAGGTCCAGTGGGGAGTTGGCCGCTTGATTACAACGAGCTGGTGCAGCCGGTCCTGGATCGGCACTGTGTGAGGTGCCACAACCCTTCCGGGGAAGGCAAAAATTGGGATCTCTCAGCGGGCCAATCGTGGGAAACGCTTGTCCGTTACGGCAAACCCAGTTTGGCAGACCTGGTACTTGAAGGATACAGGCGGGGACGGTCTCTTCCCGGAGAAGGATTAGCTGCCCGCGCCCCGCTGATTTCCCTGCTTGTGAAAGGCCATTATCAGGTTGCTCTGCAAGCCGAGGATTGGGAACGCCTCATCATCTGGATGGATCTCTACGGGCAGAAGCGAGGTTATTTTGACGACAGACAGTACCAGGAGCTGGTGAACCTGCGAGAGCAATTGAGAGGGGTACTCGTCGGTATGGCGGATGCGGCACCTTGAGACGATCTGACAGGTTGCCTCGTGCCAGCGGGTGCAACCTCAATGTAAAAGTATTTCTACCAAGTGTATCCCGTGGTCAGCAAACCAGAGAATGGATGTAGCCATGTTGGGAGAAATCATCGCCATCGGAGACGAAATCACAAGTGGTCGAATCCTCGATACCAACAGTCAGTGGCTCAGCCTGCGGCTCGAAGATTTGGGGATTCGCGTGCTATTCCACACGGTTGTGGGCGACGAACTGCAAGCCATGGTGGCCGTATTTCGTCAGGCCATCGAGCGTTCCGACGTCGTCGTTACGACAGGCGGACTTGGACCCACAGCGGATGATCTGACCCGAGAAGCACTGGCCAACGCTACGGGGCGCCAACTGGTCGAATATCCCGAGGCCCTCGAGCACATTCGCCAGTTCTTCCAATCGCGGCAGCGCCCAATGCCGGAACGCAATCGCGTCCAGGCAGCTTTTCCGGCGGGAAGCGAAATGATCCACAATCCGCGGGGAACCGCACCGGGTATTTTTATCGCTGTTCCACGTGATGGCCGATCGCCCTGTTATTTTTTCTGTTTGCCGGGCGTGCCCTCAGAAATGCGGGAAATGTGGCCTCAGGTAGAAGAGCGACTCCGTCGTCTCGGGGCAGGACGCGAGTATATTCTCCATCGGGACATCAAATGTTTCGGAGCGGGCGAAAGTCAGGTGGAGGCCATGCTGCCTGACCTTATCCGGCGGGGCCGCGATCCTCTGGTGGGCATCAATGCCTCGCAGAATACCATCATCCTCCGCATTTCCACCCGCGGCGCGAACCGGGAGGAATGCGAAGCCAAGGTAGAACCGGTGGTTCGGACGATTTACAGCATTCTGGGCGATCTCGTTTTTGGGGAGAATGAGATCGAACTCCAGGATGTCGTGGTGGGGCAGCTTCGCGAGAAACGCCTCTCACTTGCGCTTATAGAGACAACGACTGCGGGGCTGGTCAGCCAATGGCTCAAGGCAGCGGAGAATAAACAGAGTGGAACATACCGCGGAGCACTCATCGTGGAGGATCTCGCCACAGCAGAAAGGCTCCTGACAGGTGTCGGCAGTCGGCCAATATCAAGCGACAACGGCGAATCTGAGTCGGCGCCGGGAGGGCTGCCCGTGTCCTTGGCCCGCCGTCTGTCACAACTTTTCCGAGCAGACATCGGTGCCGTAGCGGGACCCCTTCAGTTTCTCAATGATGAGGGGACGCTTGTCGAGTTTTCACTCGTTTTTTGCCAGGGCGAGCGTGTTCTGGAAAAGACGATCCGTTTCAGCAGTCATCCCGATTTTCGCCAAATCACCGTGGCCAAGCACATCCTCAACACGCTCCGTTTGTGGCTCAAAAACGGAACTTGAGGGAATGGATTGATCCCGCGGTGGTTGGGCCCCCCGAGCGGGAAAGCGCAATTTAGAGTCGGTCGAATAAGCCCGACTTGCAAATTGTCCGCCATAGACGCCATCCCCAGACGACGCTTATCCCTGCTCCCAGCGCGCCCGGAAAAGACAGATTCTGCATATGACCGTTAAAAAGGCTCCCGATCCAGGGAAGATCGCCCAAAAGGGGTGGTACCTGGAAAGCGAGCATCAGGGAACAGCCCACAAACAGCGCACTCGCCAGCAGTCCGGAGACCAGTCGATTGGCGGAAGGCTCCAGGCCACGGTGCTCGAGGCGGATGTCGAACTGTCCGCTTCGGATATGATCGAAAAGGTCCAGAAGATTTTGGGGGAGTGCATCGAGCAGGTGTTGAAAACGCCATGTCGCGCGACGGAGTTTTCGCAGTCGCCGGCGGAGGGAGAACTGTTGCCAGAAAAACTCTTTCTGGTATTCCTGAATCACGTAAAGAAGATGAAATTTGGGATTCAGCAGCTGAGCGGTCCCTTCCAGAATCACAAGAGTTTTTAAGAGAAGGGCAATACGGGCAGGCAGCATGATCCGGTACCGGCGGAGGATTTCAAACATCTCGTTGAGTGCTCCGCCGAGATCAAACTGATCAATGGGCAGGTGCCCGTAGTAGGACACATAGTCCGTCAAATCCACGGTCAAGCTTGCCCGGTCCAGATCGCGAGGCCCCTTGCCAATATGGCTGATGACATCCGCCAGTGTGATGGCATCCTGCGAAGCAAGCCCGGAAAGCAAAACCTGAACGTCTTCCCGGAGTTCATCATCCAGACGGCCCACCATCCCAAAATCCAGAAGTCCCACCCGACCGTCCCTGAGGATGAGGATATTTCCTGGGTGCGGATCCGCGTGATAAAAGCCGTCCTGAAAGATCATTTTTAGGTACGCGCGGGCACCACGGAGTGCCACGGCCTGGCAATCGATTCCATCCCGCTCGATTCGTGCGTGGTCTGCCAGTTTGATCCCGTCCAGGTATTCCATCGTGAGCACCCTTTTGGTGCTGAATTCTGGAAAAGCCCGGGGGATCTTAAGATCCTCGCTGTTCTGAAAATTTGCTTCAAATTCCTGAAGATTGCGCAATTCCCGCTGGAAGTCGAGCTCCCGCGTCATGGTCCGTTTGAGCTCGGCCATCAGTGCCGCGGGACGGTAGGTCTGGAGATCCGGTAATTTCTCAGCGAGCATGGCCAGAGCACTGAGAATTTCCAGATCGACGAGGACTTTCTGCTCGATCCCGGGATGCTGGATTTTCAGCACGACGCGGCGGCCGTCTTTCAACCGTGCCGCGTGCACCTGGCCAATGGAAGCCGAGGCGAGTGGCTCTTCTTCAAACTCGGCAAAAAGTTCCTCCGGATCTTGGCCCAACTCCGTGCGAATGACATGCCGAATTGCATCGGGTGGGTCGGGCGCCACATGTTCCTGAAGTTCCTCAAGTTCTCGGGCAAGTTCCACGCCCACCACGTCGGGCCGCGTGCTGAGCACCTGTCCTAGCTTGATGAACGTCGGGCCCAATTCCGTTAAGGCAAGTCGAAATCGGGTGGTCCAGGGCAGTCGCGCGACGATTTCTCCGGTGGGCCCTTTGATGAGATCGCGGGCTATTTCCAGGCCGAGGCGGTCAATCCAGTCCGCAAGGCCGTACTTGCTGAGCACGGATAAAATCTCGGCCCACCGGGTGCCGTGGCGATAAATCTGCCGGACGGGGAATAGATGCATGTCGCCTGAGCCCTCGGTAAGAATGGGGTTTAGGTCAACCGCCGGGGGACGGATCACCGTCTCGTCGCGTCAGCCGGTTGTCCCTCAACTGTGGGTGCCGATCGGCCGATAATGACTCCTGGATGCGCTGCCTTTGCCCAATTCCATCATAGTTCGCAGGAAATCGAAAGGGGCGTGCTTCGGGCCCCCTTGACGCTCCCAGAGATGTCTGTGTAATGAGAAATACCAGGAGCAAGTGGGGCCCGGTTGGGACGATCAAAAAATCGGAAGCCGGGGGTTGATCCTGAAAGGCAGCGGCCCCTATAATGACGAATGCCAGCTGAGTAATAGCCGCAAGAAGCCTAAAATGAGGATGAAAAGGCACGGCGGGGAGGGGTTGACAGGAAGTTGGGCGGGGCGATAGATTGAGAATGTCAGGAGTTAAAAAAGCTCCTGGCGGCAAACGAACAGGGGACGTAGTTTGGAAGCAAAGTGCGACCCCAGTTGGTTTGCCGCGGAGTGATGACATCAGGTTGTCGCTCCGTGTTTTGTTCTTTGACAATTCGGTTGTGATCTTTGGTGGCATCTGATGCCGAGCGTACGAGGCTACGGCCGAGCGTGTTATCCAGATGACATGTTCGGCTGGAGGCGAGCGTAGCGAGCTTGGGTATCGGCGGCCCGCCGGAAGGTGGGAGCGTTCGATACATGTGGCCAAGCTCCTAAGGGCGTACGGTGGATGTCTTGGCGTCGAGAGGCGATGAAGGGCGTGGAAGACTGCGATAAGCCCGGGGGAGCTGTCAAACAAGCGATGATCCCGGGATCCCCGAATGATCACACGCTGAACCCATAGGCGTGTGAGGCGATACCCGGCGAACTGAAACATCTTAGTAGCCGGAGGAAAAGAAAGAAAACTCGATTCCCTAAGTAGCGGCGAGCGAAAGGGGAACAGCCCAAACCGTGGGGATTTTCCCTGCGGGGTTGTAGGGCCTCCACATGGGTGATGTGAACGGCTAGCTGAACCATCCTGGAAAGGTGGACCACAGAGGGTGACAGTCCCGTAAGCGAAAGCTGGCTCACAGCCCGGAGGTACCTGAGTAGGTCGGGGCACGTGGAACCCCGACTGAAGCTACGGGGACCATCCCGTAAGGCTAAATACTCCTCGACGACCGATAGTGGACCAGTAGGGCGACCGAAAGATGAAAAGAACCCCCGTGAGGGGAGTGAAAGGAGACCCTGAAACCGTATGCCTACAAGCGGTCGGAGCACCGATTTCCTACCCCGCAAGGGGTGAGGTAGGTGTGACGGCGTGCCTTTTGCATAATGATCCGGCGAGTTACTGTCGGCGGCTTGGTTAAGGCCTTCCGGGCCGAAGCCGTAGGGAAACCGAGTCTGAATAGGGCGTTTTGTCGCCGGCAGTAGACGCGAAACTGCGTGACCTACCCATGGGCAGGGTGAAGCGCGGGTTACACCGCGTGGAGGCCCGAACCCACTTGGGTTGAAAACCGAGGGGATGACCTGTGGGGAGGAGTGAAAGTCTAATCAAACGCAGAGATAGCTCGTTCTCTCCGAAATAGCTTTAGGGCTAGCCTCGAGACACTACGCACCGGGGGTAGAGAGACTGAATTGGCATGGGGGCCTTCGCCGGCTGCCCAGCCGAACCAAACTCCGAATACCGGTGCGACTATCTCGGGAGTCAGTCCCTGGGGGATAAGCTCCAGGGTCGAGAGGGAAACAACCCGGACCACCAGCTAAGGTCCCTAAGTAAGGCTCAGTCACAAAGGAAGTGGGGTTGCTGAGACAGCCAGGATGTTGGCTTAGAAGCAGCCACCATTTAAAAAGTGCGTAAAAGCTTACTGGTCGAGCAACCCTGCGCCGAAAATGAACGGGAGTAAGCCTTACACCGAAGCTGTGGGCTACGCTACGCGTAGCGGTAGGAGAGCGCTGTAGAGCAGATACAGGCCGCTTCGTGAGGAGCGGTGGCGGGCTCTACAGGTGATTATGCCGGAATGAGTAACGATAAAGCAGGTGAGAATCCTGCTCGCCGAAAGCCTAAGGTTTCCTGGGGAAGGTAATTCCGCCCAGGGTTAGCCGGTACCTTAGTCGAGGCCGAAAGGCGTAGACGATGGACAGCAGGTCAACATTCCTGCGCCACTGAGGAGGACTGATGGAGGGACGGCGTCCGTAGGGTGATCGGACGGTTAGAAATGTCCGTGTACCGTTCTGAGGTGGGGGTAGGCAAATCCGCCCCCGCAAGCCGAGGGACGGGACCCACCGCGTTTTGTTCGGGAAGTCATCCGAAAGACGCCCGAGAAAAGCTCCTAAAGGTTGAATCCTCAGTGACCGTACTAAAACCGACACAGGTAGGCGAGACGAGTAGTCTCAGGCGCTCGGGAGAACGCTGGTTAAGGAACTCTGCAAAATGGCCCCGTAACTTCGGGAGAAGGGGTGCCCTCGGAGGTGATGAGCTTCTGGGGGTCTCAGTAAATCGGCTCTGGCGACTGTTTATCAAAAACACAGGACTCTGCTCAACTCGTAAGAGGATGTATAGAGTCTGACGCCTGCCCGGTGCCGGTAGGTTAAGGAAGCGGGTTAGCCGCAAGGCGAAGCTCGCAACCGAAGCCCCGGTAAACGGCGGCCGTAACTATGACGGTCCTAAGGTAGCGAAGTTCCTTGGCGGGTAAGTTCCGTCCTGCATGAATGGCGTAACGACCGGAGCACTGTCTCAACCAGCGACCCGGTGAAATTGTAGCTGTGGTGAAGATGCCACATACCCGCGGCTAGACGGAAAGACCCCGTGAACCTTTACTGTAGGCTGGTATTGGGCTGTGGTGTATCTTGTGTAGGATAGGTGGGAGGCTGTGAAGCCGGGACGCCAGTTCCGGTGGAGCCGCCCTTGAAATACCACCCTGGATACACTTTAGTTCTAACTCCGATTCCCGTAAACCGGGCGGAGGACAGTGCCAGCTGGGCAGTTTGACTGGGGCGGTCTCCTCCTAAAAAGTAACGGAGGAGTCCAAAGGTACCCTCAGCCTGGTCGGCAATCAGGCGTTGAGCGCAAAGGTAGACAGGGTGCTTAACTGCGAGACCGATGGGTCGAGCAGATACGAAAGTAGGGCTTAGTGATCCGGTGGTCCCGGATGGAAGGGCCATCGCTCAACAGACAAAAGGTACTCCGGGGATAACAGGCTTATCGCGCCCGAGCGTCCATAGCGGCGGCGCGGTTTGGCACCTCGATGTCGGCTCATCGCATCCTGGGGGTGGAGAAGCTCCCAAGGGTTTGGCTGTTCGCCAATGAAAGCGGTACGTGAGCTGGGTTCAGACCGTCGTGAGACAGGTCGGTCCCTATCTACCGTGGGCGCACGAGGCTTGAGGAGGGTCCTCCTTAGTACGAGAGGACTTGGAGGGACGCACCTCTGGTGTACCAGTTGTCGCGCTAGCGGCACGGCTGGATAGCTATGTGCGGAAAGGATAAGCGCTGAAAGCATCTAAGCGCGAAGCCCTCTCCAAGATGAGGCCTCGTAAGGGTTCTGACCCGAAAGCCCCCTGGAAGACTACCAGGTTGATAGGCCGGGTGTGTAAGCGCAGCAATGCGCTGAGCTAACCGGTACTAACGGGCGAAAGCTTGGCCACATGTATCAAACGCTCCCGCGCTCGACATCAACCCGCCACCAAGGATACAACCGCCCCCTCCCTCCGACCGATGTCCGTCTCACTAGACGGCATCGGTCCTTTCCCGGTGGCCATACCCGGAAGGAAACACCCGTTCCCATTCCGAACACGGCCGTTAAGCTTCCGGGGCCGATGGTAGTACCAAAAGTGCGAGAGTAGGTGCTGCCGGGATTAATCCACCAACCCCCTGATGGTGATCCATCAGGGGGTTCCTTTTTTGATCCATCCATCCACTTTGCCATTTCGCATTCGTTCCGACTCGTATCCCTGCGCGACACGCGCGAAATGTGCTATGATCACAAAGTGCGATTGCGCTTGGGCGCCTGTAGCTCAGGGGATAGAGCGGCGGTTTCCTAAACCGTAGGTCGCAGGTTCGAATCCTGCCAGGCGCGCTAAGTCATCTTGCAACAATAAGTTACGTTTCGCATCCCGTTGCAAAACATAGCTATTCATCGATACTTGGGACGAAAAGTTCTTCATCTTGCCATCTCTTGCGCGAACCTGCTGTGCCGCATTTTGTGCCACCTGTGTGCCGGATTCTGTGCCACTGTTCATCTGGACACTACCGGCCGTCTGGGAGTCGTTTGTGACCGGCCGGGCGGGGTATCCAATCGCCTGTGCGAAGTCGGCGTCCGTTACTTGCCAGTAATGTGCATCGGCAATCCTTATGGAATGGCCACACCAAGCCGCCGCTACGTGCTGAGGATATTCCCGTGCCAGTTCGGTAGCCCGTGTTGCCCGCAAATTCTGCCACAGCTTCGGCCAAGGCTTTAGGCCCGCCCGGCGTATGATTCGTTGCAATTGTGTCCGAAGGTTTACTGCAGGGCTTCGGTACCGATTGATGACGTATACCGTGCCTTCAGGAGTTATGTTCCAAAGCTCCTCCAAGGCTTGGCGTAATTCTGGAAACAGCGGAATGATACGTTCCGCGTGGCCGGGGTGATGGGCCGTCTTGGGGCTTGGCACTCGCAGCCGCCCCCGCTCCCAATCCACGTCCGCCCACGTTAGGGCTAGGATTTCGCTGGGGCAGCGCAATGCACCCCAACGGGCCAGACTGAACAGTGCCCGCCATTCAGCGTCCGGGCAAGCGTCCAATACTTTCCAAGCTTCCTCTGGTGTCACAAAGTAATCGCGTGCACGATTACTACCGCACCGGCTGACAAGCTTGGCGAAGGGATTCCGGGGTAACAGCTCATGATCAACGGCATCTTGAAAAAATTGTTTTGCGGTGCGTAGTCGCTTGCCAATAGTCGTTGCTGACAAGCATCGTTCACCTGTTCTATTTCTCCAGGCTTTCGGTGTTTTTAGCCAACACGCAAAGTCGGCCGCATCTCCCAGAGTGATGCTGGCCAACAGCCGTTCCTCGCCGAAAAACGTAACCAGGCACCACGCCACTTGCTTCCAATGACTAAGGGTTGATGGCCTGACACTCGCCCGCCGCTTAAAGTAATCATCCAAAAAAGCCTTCAGTGTGATGCCGGGGAGGTGCTGGGCATCAATCAGCCCTGCGCTAATTAGCCTGGCCCGCAAGGTATCACCGATGCTGCTAAGCCAAATCGCCGTTGCTTGGGGAATAGGCAAACCGGCGATGCGTGCGGACAGTAAGGCTTCCACGTGGTGCCGGATTGATTCAGCCCCCTTCCTGTCTACGGGGCCGAGTCGCACCGTTTTCCGCCTGCCATCGGGGGCCACGAAGAGGATCCGCCAGCCCTTGCCGTCTTTTGCTACGCTTGCCATAGAGAGCTCCTTTCCGTTCTCTGGTACGTCAGCCGTTATTTGAGCCACTGCACTGTTTCCAAGCCACCGGAATCGGACTGGACACAGGCATCCTCATGGCGTCAAATTGGCTCCGCTCAACCGCCATGCTCTTGACCCTGACCGAGTGACCGGGGGGTTTCTAGCCAGAAACGCTTGAGGGCCCTTTCTAACTGCGCGTCGGTCCAATCGTCAAAGGGCCACCGCTTCACGGTATCTTTGGGTTCCAGATTCGCTCCGTAAAGTCCCACGCACTTAAGGACGTGCACCGCCGCTGATTGCCGTAGCCGCCGGTCGTCATCTTGGAGTAGGTCAGCTTCCAACACCTGAAGAGCTCGGCCTATCAACTGCCGTAACCGCTCCACGCAAGCCCCCCAGAGTTCCCGTCGGCGGGCATCCAGGGCCGCTTGAAACACCTTGTCTCTGTTGCGCCAAAGGTTGACGGTTTGCCGAGTGACGCCCACCGCCTCGGCCACTTCCTGATCGGTCTTACCGGCCAGCAGAAGCTCGATGGCGTTCTTCTGAGCGAGCCGCAATTGTCGGGTTTTGTCGGATTTTGCCATGTCACACCCTTTCCTGTGATGCTTAAGCCAACTCCCTCTCTTGTAGATGAAGGACCGCTTCCCTCACGAACCTTTCAGCCGCCTTGGGCCAATCTACGGGGGCAATCTTAAGCAACCGGCAGGCGTCCAGTAGCAGGGCAACCGCGGAGTCGTGGAAAGTGTCGTAGAGTTCAAAGAGAGCTGGGAAGTCCACGGGCTGCGCCGGCGTCCCCGTTGGCATGAGAACGTATCCCGGGCCGTATTCGCTCGGTTGCAGCCGGAGGGAATATCCCGCGTCCCAGAGTTTGTGAAGTAACAGCCAACCGCCCACTTCCTCTTTGTGGCCAAGCAGGAGGGTCAACTCGGCTTTGGTCAAGGCCTCCGGGGCTACGTGGAAGTGAAGTTCTCCACGTTCCCACGTGACGGACACTCCCGGGCGGTTGAGCACATGCAAGACGCCTTTGGGGAGAGTTCCGCATAGATTCACCCGCTGGCCCACGGTCGGGGCGGTCACCTTGCCAGTGGAAGATTCCCTCTGAGTGGTGGTACAATCTAGCCACGCTAGTGGGTCGAGAGAGTTTCTCATAATTTCTTCCCTCTTACTTCTGGTTTCCGCATTTCCGCTAGTCGTAAATCTTGTTGGGACAATGACTTAAGTGGAAAGTGCCGCGAATTTCCGCTAGTTTCCGCTTTTCGGCTAGCTGCCACGTTCGTGCCTTGTGGAAATGCCGAAAGTAGTGGAAAGTAATGCCACTTTCAGCTTTAATTGCGGCCATTTCACAACTTGCGCCTAGCGGAAAGTGAGAAACGGGGAGGAAGCAAAAACTTTTTCTGGTTCAGGGAGCACCCCCCGGCCGTGGTGTTCCCCGATGATTCTCCAGGTGGCCGACTTAGGCCCTCCTCCGGGGGATACTTGCTCAATAGCTCCCTGTTCTGCTAGGGCGCGGAGGGCCTGTCGTGTCCACTGTGGGGTCATGCCACCAATGTCGGCCGCTTCCTTTGTCGAAAACTCCCCGTCCCCGACAGCCGCTTTCAGTTTTTCAAGCAAGCGTTCAAATGACGTGTGCACCTCCCGCCCCAGCAACCGAGCGGCGGGCCGTTGCAGTAGGCGATAGGCCACGTAGTAATCCGCCGGGTCGGCGATGATCGCCTCGCCATCCCGCTCGCGTTGGAACTGATGGGCGAGGGTACTCGCTCGAATCAGCGCCACACAGTGTCTTGCGATACGCCGGCACTCCGGTCTGTCCACCGGGAATTTTTCCGCGAGTTGTTCCGCAAACGGGATCACGACCTGCGGCGGGTGGCTCCCGATGAGCCGCTGAAAAGCCCAATGCTTCGCGATGAGCGTTTCAGAGTTTTCACTTTGCGGGTTGCTTGCGTCGCTGAACAGCTTACTGATCACCAGCCGGGTCTGTTCTTCCGAGTCGTCTGAGTTCAAGATCAGCATCCGCGACGCGTCCTCATCAAGAAGTTTGCTTTTCGTCGTGGATTCGCAAAACGCGACGGGGCCTTCCTGAATGACCACTTCCGTGGTCATCTGCCCATCCGGCCCGCGAGTGGCGACAGCCTTGACGAGCCGCCCTTCGCTGACCAGCTCTCGCCAGCTCCGGTTGGCGTCCACAACTTCGGGTGTTTCCCCCTGCGGGCGTTCACCCAGGGTCACGAAACGATGACGCAGGCTTCCCGGGGGAAGATAGAACCAACTCTGCGGGCTGGCCTGAGTCAACTTGATTGTTGCTTCGGGAGGGAAGAGCGCGCCCACTTTCTGTAACACATGCGATTTTCCAGTGGACGTGGGACCCACGATAACGGCCGCCAACGGGCTTGCCAGCAAACGGCTCACCCCCACGAGCCATACAGTCAAGGCTGTCTCGGCCTCTCCGGCAACACCCAGTGTGCAAATGTCCTGATAAACCTCCCGGAGTAATTCGGGGCTGTTTGCCATCCGCTCCGCCTCGGCGACGATCTCTGGCGGTGTTTTTTCTAACTCACGGCGGGCGATTTCAAAGGGATCAGTGGAATTGCCGTTGCCGCGGGCTGCCTGTTCTTTCGCCGCTTTATCCACTTCATCGGCTAGGTTGAGAAGCATGCCCTCGAACGCCCGGGCTAACTCCTGCCCCGGGCGCTGAAGCGTCTGCCCTAACCTCTCAAAAAAGCGTTTACGAGCGTTTGCGTTGTCAACATCAACTTTGTCACGGAACACTTCCGCCCCATTTTCCCATACCATGACGAGTCGGCGGACGGACCCGTTATGGGGAGTGACAACAAAATTCAGTGGACTCATTTTCGAAACCTCCTGTGATGAGCGATGGCGCGTGACCAGGCCCGATAAAACGCTGGTGGAAGAGGAATTGGGCCGGTGGGATACTTTGAAATGGACTTTGCAATGGCCAACACTTCCCGCTCGGGAAGCGGCGGGCGACAACGCGACTGATTGGCCGCCAAAAGAGCGGCCGCTATCTCATCCTGTGAAAAGCCCAGTCGGCGGAGACGGCCCGCAAGACTTGTTAGGCCACAATTTCTTTGCCCTTCGCAGAGGATTGAACCCTCTCGGGCTATTTCTTCGGCGGACTTAGGATCGGGGGTGTGTTCGATGGCCTTCGCGGCGGCTTTCAGAGCTGCGTCCAGCCACTGCGGCGGCGGGGGGAGTTGATCGATCGGAACGAGCGGCCGAAGCCATCGGTAGCTCTTGCCGTTTACACTCGACGGCGGGGCCACCACATAGCCGCGGGGGCCTTTCGTATCCACCCCCGGGGCAATCACCCCAACGGTGTTAGGCCAGTTTGCTTTGAAGTAAAGATGAAACCCACCGCGCGGGGTCTGAACCAACGGGCATCCCGTGGCCTTCAGTTCCTGCCGGCGCTGGTCACCGGGCCACCCTGCCTCCAGGGCAGCGGGGTCAATGTCCAGTACAGAGAAGCCGTCTCCGGTTGCTATGCCCCAATTGCACCCCGGAAAGTCTGCCAGCCAGCGGCGAACGGTCGCCTCGTCACGGGCAGCCCGTTCCGGCCAGTTTTGGAGAATCGGCCCCTTAGTGCCCGCCTTTAGCGGATGGAGCCGGTATTCGTAAGAGAGATATTCTCGCAGAATCTGGTGCATGAGGTTCCTCTTATTGCGGCTGATCGGGAAGAGAGTTGTCACCTTCCACTGCGGAGTCCGCGCGACCTGATTGGCTAGCCAGCTCTTGTTCAATCCACTTCTCCACCGCCTGACGTGGAAAGCGAAGGCAGCGGCCGATCCGCAGCGACGGAAGTTTTCCCGCTTTGGCCCAGGTCCAGGCCGTCCGCTGGCTAACACGAAGCAGTCGGGCCACCTCGGGCAGTGTCAAAAGGAGCGAGTTCTGATGAGAACATTGGTGTTTCATCTTTTTCCTCCAATTGGAACAACAGGACACGTACCGAAAACTTTCTATTACCCGTTTCCAGTATAAGGGGCGCCTTTTGCAAAATGCCGCCACTTGCAGCAAGGGGATGAGGCTTACGGAATTCGCTTTGGGGATTTGGAACGCATTATAAACCCCAGGGGTTAGAAACTTGGGACAGTTTTACAGCGATTCATGCTTTTGCTTGCGTTGTCAGTCACTGGGATGGCCGGGATTTGCCAAGAAGGCAAGGAAATTGCGCTGTATCTCGCGCTGAGCTAACAAGTTATGGCACTTACGCTTTTTGCTCCCAGGGCGCTGTGCATGACTTGACACGCGATAGGCAATGCCATCAATCGCCGTACGTGGAGGGTGACGGACAAGGAGTTTGCGTGGGCCGATGTTCGCTTTCCAACCCTGCTCCAACAGGACCGTAATTTTTTCGGCAATCGCGTGGAATGAACCGGCAGGCCAGCGCGGAGGGGCATCTCAAGACTGTCAAGGGATTTCCAGACCGACCGGCCGGGCACCTTAAAAGAAACTTTCTCCAGCCTTAACTCTGTTCAGCGTTGACTGAAAGAATTCCAATCCCCCCGGATGGAATGCCGACATAACTCCTTCGAGGGGATTGACAACACACGCACACACATTTAAGCTGTCTGACGAATTTCTGGCACTAACGGGCACTTTTCTCAATATCGGAGCGGGGTTCAATGGTTGGTGGGCAAAAAGGGACGCGGTTGAGGGCAGAATGGGGGTGCGACGAGGGCGCAGCAGGGGGTCCCTGGCCGTCGGCCGACCCGGAAAAACTCTTCGAGGCGGCCCTTGCAGCCCATCGCGGAGATGATCTTGTGACGGCCGAGAGACTCTATCGGCAGATCCTGGAAATGGACCCTCGCCACCCGGGTGCTTGGCATTTTCTGGGCGTGATTGCCCTGGTTAAGGGCGATCTCCAAGAAGCTTGCCAAGCGATCGAGTCCTCATTGCAGTTTTGTCCTCAAAAAGCTGTTTACTGGAACAATTACGGGGCTGTTTTAAAGGCCCTTGGTCGATGGTCAGAGGCTGCGGCGGCGTTTTCTCGGGCGATCGATCTACGGGCCGATTACGCGGATGCGTGGTCCAACCTGGGGTTGGTGCATTTGGAGCGGGGGGAGGCCGCGGATGCCGAGCGGTGTCTTCTGCGGGCCTTAGAGTTGGCTCCGCACCACGTGGACGCCCTTCGTCATTTGGCTCGATTGCGTCAGATTCAGGGGAACTCGAGGGAGTCCCTCCGGCTGTGTGAGCTGGCCCTGGTGCTGGCCCCACGACATGCGGAGCTTCTGCTGCAGTTGGGCGAACTTTACGCCACTCTGAAACGCTTCGGAGAAGCGATTCGGATGTTGCGGGAGGCAGTCAATCTGAGGCCGACCTGGGGCCAGGCCCGTTTGGCATTGGGGCAAGTCCTTAATGATATGGAGGAGTACGAGAAGGCGCGGGAAGCTTTTCGCCGGGCGGCACAACTTTGTCCCACGAGGCCGTTGTGGCGGTGGCGGGAGCTGAGTCTGTGCCCAGCGGTCTTCGATTCAGAAGAGGCCCTTTGGGCTTACCGGGCGGAGTTGGAACGGCGACTGGACGAGGCCTTGGCAGAGCGGCCCCCTTGCGATTGGCGAGAGATTTTCCGGGATGGGTTCCTGCCGTCCTTTCATCTGTATCATCATGGGGTGTGCGATCGTGGCCTGCGGGAGAAGTTTGCCGCATTGTGGGGAGGGGCCTTTCCTCAAGAGAGACCCCGGCCACCGCGAGGGTCCAAAATCCGGGTGGGCTTCTTAGTAACGGCTGGTCATCACGGGGGCTTTTTGCGAGGCCTGGGGCGGGTTTTGGCCGGTTTGGATCGGCGGCGCTTTGAGGTCGTTGGGCTGGTCTCGGCAGGGATCGGAGAGGCCTGCCGCAAGAGCGTGCCTGCAGGCGACATCCCCTGGATTGAGTTCCCTCATGAGATTCAGCAGGCCTTGTCGGTGATTCGCCAAGTCCAATGCCATATCATCTTTCACTGGCAAGCGGGAACGGATACGGTGGACTATTTTCTCCCTTTCTTGCCCCTGGCACCTGTGCAATGCATCGGTTTTGGGCAGCATGGGACCACGGGAATAAAAAACATTGACTACTTCATCTCTTCCCAACTGTTTGAGCGTGGATCAGAAGCCCAAGAGGACTACACGGAGAAGCTGGTCCAATTTTCGGGTTTAACGACCTGGCAGCCGCGCCCCGGGGTCCTTGCAGACATGGGGCGAGAGCATTGGGGGCTGCCGGAACGGGGAACGGTCTATTTCTGTCCTCATCGGCTGAACAAGTTTCACCCTGCATTCGACCGACTATTAAGAGGAGTTTTGGAGGCAGACGAGGAGGGGTATCTGGTCGTTTTGAGAGGATACCGCCCGGCGACCCAGGCCCGGCTGCAAGCCCGTTGGGAAAGCACGTTGGGAAAAGACCTTTGCCGGCGGGTGATTTGGCTGCCCAGCCAGTCGGTGGGGGACTATTACCGTCTTTTGAGCGCAGCGGACGTGGTTCTCGATTCGCCCGCTTACAGCGGTTCTCTGACGGGTTTTGACGCCTTGGGACTGGGTATTCCAGTGGTGACGCTTCCTGGACGGTTGATGGTCCAGCGCTACATGGGCGGATTCTATCGTCTTTTGGGCCTCCCGGACTTGATTGCTGCAACCGAGGAAGAGTACATCCGTTTGGCCGTCCGGCTGGGCCGGGAAAGAGATTTTCACCAGGCCATGCGAAAGAAGATTTTGGAGCGGGCGGAGGTACTTTTTGAACAGGATGGGGTGATTCGAGAGTACGAAGATCTTTTCACTCAGCTTGCGGAGTATTCTCGCTGAAAGGTCCTGTCGGGAAAGTAGGAGGTATGGCAATGCGTCTCGGAAGCTTGTCCGAAATGGGGTCGAAACGTGAATCACGGCAACGTTGGCTGGGCAAAACGAGACAACATCAGAAACAGCGGCACCGTGCCCTGCGGGTGGAAGAACTCGAACGGCGGGAACTCCTCTCGGTAGTGGCCAATATCACGGTGGATCAGCCCTCTCAAGTGGAACGGTTGGAGGGGACGTCCACGTTCACGATTACGATTACGGACTGTCCGCCCAACCTGACGTTTGGAGTGGTCAATTTCCAGGTCACCGGGACAGCGGATCCCAATTGTGATTATCAGGCGTCAGGCTTTCTGACGTGCGGCTACATCACTTTTTATGGCAACGGGAGCCAGTCGGCCACGGTGACCATCGAGAACGATCCTTGGCGGGAGGAGGACGAGACGATCACGGTGCGACTGACGGGCGGTTGGTGGACGGACACCAGTTGCTGCGGTACTTATCCGGTGACCATTGGTGAGAACAGTGCGGCCACTGTCACGATTTTCGACGACGATCAGTGGAACTTTTACCTAACAGCGGTGGACAATATAGGGGCGGAGACGCTCCAGGGGAAAAACAACGCGACCTTCCGGATCACCCGGAGCAATCTCCGCGAACCGGACCTCAGTTATGGCATCAAGGTGTATTACGACATTTCGGGGACGGCCACCCAAGGTGAGGGTGTCAACGACGACTATGACCCGCTTCCTGGGGTGGAAGGTGATGGATGCTGGTATTCTTCCACGGGTTATATCATCTTCCCGGCCAATTCTTCCCAGATGGCATCCGACATCGAGGTCAATGTGAGAGATGATGCGCAAAATCCCCGCGCAGAGCCACTGGAGACGGTGATTCTCACGGTTGCCCGTGCGGAGGCTGTATGGGAAGGGGGCGAATACGCCAGTTACCCCGTGTCCCGAGATTCAGACACAGTTTATATTCACGACAACGACTGGATCATCGTTCGTGGGGGCGACGCAGTGGAGCCTATTGCCCCCCTCCCCGAGCCGACTACAGGCATGGAATCGGAAATGCATGGGCACCCCGGAGCGTTCATTATTCACCTTTTGGAGGGTAATGAGAACTTCGAGGACGTCGCTGTTTCGTACAGCGTGGGAGGGACGGCCACGATCGACGATGATCCGCATTGGGACAATGAGCCGACACCCCGTAATAATCGAGCCGACGCTGATGGATTTCTTACGACGGGGCAGGGTGCACTCTCTCTGAGTGGTCAAGTCACGATTCCAGCGGGCCAGAACCAATACTCCATCTCTTTCGTGCCGTGGTATGACGGCTTTCAGAATCAGAATGATGGTCAGAATGGAAATGAGTCAACACCTCCGGAAACCGTCATATTGACCATTTTCGGAAACAACGTCGACCAACAACGCAATTCCGGCACCCTTCTCATTTTGGAACCGATAGGGGATCCAAAACCTTGTGTGGATTGCTGTGGCAAGGAAACGGGCGACCCCGGTGTTAGTTGCAATGTCGCCGCTCCGACTGGTGGTTTGGGCATAAGCAACCAGGGAACCCGTATCACGTATTACGCCCACTTTAGTTCAGGTCAGGAGACAGTTGTGGCGTTCAGTCCCCTCCAGCTCACCAACGGCCAGGCCACCCTGGAGTTCGTGGAGGCCAAATTGGTCAGCTTTGGCAGCAGTAACCCCGATACAACCATCTGGTTTGACGCCGCGGATGCTTCCGCACTCAGCACGTACGCTTTTGCTTTTCCGGTGGATGTGTCAACTCTCAGTACGGGAGCCTATCCCTGGACGGTCCAATTGATTCAGCACTACTCCGACAATTCCACACAAACAATCACGCTCAGTGGCAAAAAGAACGTTTTCAACACGCTCAACAGCCCGATGGGACCAGGTTGGTTTCCCTTTGGTGTGGCCCGGCTCATCCCCGACGGCCCCGATGTACTTCTCTTGCGTGGCGGGCTGCAGCGGTTTAAACCCGACGGCATGGGCGGTTGGATCCCCGACCTTTCCGATGACACCAGTGCCTACACCCTGACCGGCAACTGGTACACCGGCTTCACTTTGCGGGCCAAGGATGGGACCGTCGATTACTTCAATCCAGCGGGACTCATTACCCGCACAGTCGATCCCGCACGGAATCAAACTGTTTACAACTATGACGACTCCAATCGTCTGGTCTCGATCGACGCCCCGGAAGGGGATACCGTCTATCTCTACGATGAACAGACCGGTTGGCTCAGCCAGGCCATCCGCCCCGATGGCGTGGTTTCGACTTACACTCATGATGCTCAGGGCCGCATCATCCAGATCACCAAATCCGACCCCGACGGCAACGGCCCGCTGCCGGCCCCCGTCACGACTTTTGAATATGCGGGCCCCAACGGCCTCCTTTCGGCCGTCACCTTCCCCGACGGCTCGCGCGAAACCTACGAGTACGATCATGCCCTGCGACTCAAAAAGATCATCCGCGCCGATGGCAGCGAAGAGACTTATGTTTCCTTCCCCGCCGCGGTCCTGGTGGATCTGGGGAGTGGCGAGGGGACGTTCGACAACCCAGCGGCGCTCCGCGACACCGCTGCGATTCGCGTTTCCTCCACGGTTGGCGGGATCACCACGACCTCGGCTGTGGATATGTGGGGGTTCCCCCTGGAATCGGTGGATGGCGAAGGCCACACCACCCGCTACATCCGCAATGCCGCCGGACAGGTGGTCCAAGTTATTGAACCCGATCCCGATGGCGAAGGCCCCTTAACGCCTTCCGTGACCTCTTACGAATACGATGCCAAAGGCAACCGGATCAAGATGGTTCTCCCCGACGGCGGTATCCGCCGCTGGGAGTACGACCCTCAATGGAATGTCGTCACCAAATACATTGACGAGCGGGGGATTACGACCCTCTACAAAATCGACCCGCAAACTGGTTACGTGTTGGAAAGCCGCATCGTCGTGGGCCAGGTTGATTCACCGGGCAACGGGGAAAGCGATGACGTGGTCACCACCTACACCTACACCGACGCCAACGACGGGACGCTCATCGGCCTGGTGAAGACCGAGACCGACCCCCTGGGCACCGTCACCCACTATCAGTACAACGCCCGGGGCCAGGTGACCCAGATCACGTATGCTGTGGGCACCTCCGAGGAGGCATCTGTCAGCTACGAATACGACCCCAATACCGGAAAACTCCTCGCTGAAGTGGACGAACTCGGTCGCCGGACAGAGTACGAGTACAACGCCCTCGGTCAGCTCATTCGCAAGACCCTTCCCGACCCGGATGGAGACGGTCCGCTCACCAGCCCCGTCTACCAGTATAGCTACGATGCCATGGGCAACCTGGCGGCCGAGACCGATCCCTTGGGGAACGTCACGCAGTACGTTTATGACGCGCGCGGCAGGCTGATCCGCACTATCCAGCCCGATCCAGATGGCGAAAACGGCCCGCTCGCCAGCCCCGTCACCCAGCAGTTTTACGACCGTGCAGGACGCCTCAGCCATGTCATCGACCCGGTGGGAACGATCACCGAGTATGCCTACGACAATGCCGATCGCCAAACCGCAGTCTATCATGGCGCCCTGCTGGATAACGCCGATGCCAACTATGCCGAAACCGGTCCCACCTGGACCGACCGGCAGACTGGTTACGGCGACCTCTCCCGGATCCATCCCACGGTGACGGGTGCCCCCACCGCCAGCGCCACCTGGACGTTTTCCCATCTCCTGGTGGGCATGGAATACGAGGTGTACGTCACCTGGGAGGCTGACCCCGATAATGCCTCTGATGCCCCCTTCGCCATCTTCGCGGGTGACACCTCCGGGCAACCGCTGGCCAGCATCACCGTGGATCAATCTCAGGATCCCGGCCAAACCGGACAGTTCCGTGAATTCGCCGGACTAACCTTCCGCAAACTGGGCAGCTTCACGCTCACCGACCCCACACTGATCGTGCAACTGGCCAACAACTCGGCCACCGCCAACAAAAACGTCGTCGCCGACGCCGTGGTCGTCCGCCTGGCTTCGCCGCTCTCCCAGACGATCTATGACAATGCCGGCCGCGTCGTTGGCTCCCTTGATGCCTTGGGCCGACTGACTACCTACGAATACGATGCCGCCGGACGCCAGACCAAGATCATCCAGCCTGACCCGGACGGCACCGGCCCCTTGGAAGCCCCCGTGACTCAATACGTTTACACCACCGGCGGACAACTCGTTCAGGTCATCGATCCCTTGGGCCGTGTCACCGCCTATGAGTACGATGCCCTCGGCCGCCGCAGCAAGGTGATTCTGCCCGACCCCGACGGCTCCGGCCCGCTCACTTCCCCGGAGACTCTCTATGAGTACGACAAGCTCGGGCGACTGCTAAAGGTCAGCGATCCCCTGGGTAACGTCACGGAATACGAATATGACGCCCGGGGGCGGCAAATCCGAGTCACCCAGCCTGACCCCGATGGTAGCGGCCCCTTGGAGGCCCCCGTCACCCAGTACACCTATGATGCGGCCGGACAACTCCTCCAGGTCACTGATCCCCTCGATCGTGTCACCAGCTACGAGTACGACGGCCTCGGCCGCCAGACCAAGATCACTCAGCCCGACCCCGACGGGGAAGGTGAAGAACTGGCCCCGTGGACCGTCTTCACCTACGATGCGGCGGGGCGGCTTCTCACTCAGGCCGACCGCCTTGGCCACACCACGACGTTCACCTACGATGCCCTGGGCCGGCTTATTAGCCAGACTGACGCCAACGGCGCCGAAACCACCTACACCTACGATGCCGCCGGGCGACGGCTTTCCCTCACCGACCCCGTCGGCAACACCACCACCTGGACCTACGACGCCCTGGGCCGGGCCGTGGCCGAGACCAACGAACTGGACGATACCCGGTACTTCGTCTATGATGCCGCCGGCTACCTCCTCCGCCAGATCGACCGCCTGGGCCGCGTCCGCCAGTTCCAGTACGACAACCTTGGCCGCAACACCGCCGAAATCTGGTACAATAACGTCCAGGATGCCGACGCCGACCAGAACCGGGTGGGCACGATCTCCTTTACCTACGACGCCGCTGGGCAGTTGCTCACCGCCAGTGATTGGGCGGCCCAGTATAGCTACACTTACGACGACCTCGGGCGGACCACCCGAATTGACCAGACACTCGTCGGGCTTGCGCCGACAATAACCTTCACCCAGCAGTACGACGCGGCTGGCCGCCGAACACGGCTTATTGCCAGCATCAATAGTACCCGTGACTTCAAAAACCGGTATTTCTATGACAACCTGGGTCGGATGACCGATCTGACGCAGGGGTCGCAATCAGGCGGGAACCCGGTCGCCACGAAGTGGGTCCACTTCTCCTACGATACAGCCAGTCAACTTACGGACCTCACCCGTTACGCCGACCTGGCCGGTACCCAGCTTGTCGCCCAGTCCGACTACACCTACGACGAGGCCGGGCGACTGCGGGGCCTCAGCCACTTCCGCGGCCAGACCACCTTCGTGGAATACACCTGGAACTTCGACGCCGCCAATCGCATGACCCAGTACATCAACTCGGTGGACGGCACGGCCGACTACACCAGCGACGCCACCGGCCAGCTCACCGCCGCCGACTACGACTACCAGAGCGACGAAAGCTACCAGTACGATGCCAACGGCAACCGCCTCACCGCGGGCGGCAGCACCTACACCACCGGCACGAACAACCAGCTTCTCTCCGACGGCACCTACCGTTACCTCTACGATGCCGAGGGGAACCGCACGCACCGCTTCATCGACGCCAATCAGAACGGCCAGCTCGACGCGGGTGACACCGACATCACCCAGTACACCTGGGACCACCGGAACCGGCTGACGAAGGTGTCGCATCGGCCCAGCTATGGGGCGGCCGTGGATTGGGTGATCCGGTACTGGTACGATTATCAGAACCGTATGGTCCGGAAACTGGGCGACCTTAACGGGGACGGCGACTACGAACAGAAACAGAACCTGGTCTATGATGGCAACCAGGTGGTGATGGACTTTCGGCGGACGGGCTCCGGGCTAGTTCAAACAGGTGATCTGGAGTGGCGTTACCTCTGGGGCCCGGCGGTCGATCAGATTTTGGCCGAGGAAAATGTTGACAACGGCAGTGATGAAACGGTACAGTGGACGCTGACGGACCACCTGAACACGGTCCGGGACATCGCCAAGTACGATTCGGGCAGCGACATGACCACCGCGGTCAATCATCTCATCTATGATGCCTTCGGCAAGGTCACGTCGGAGAGTAATCCGGCGGTAGATAGTCTCTTCTTATTCACGGGTAGACCATTCGATAGTGACAGTCAAATTCAGAACAACCTCAACCGCTGGTACGATGCCCGCGTCGGCCGCTGGCTGAGCGAAGACCCGATCGGGTTTGCCGGCGGGGATGGGAATTTGTATCGGTATGTCTTCAACGGGGTGTTGCGATACCCAGATCCGGTTGGTCATTTCTGCGGTGAGTGTCAGCCGCCAATACCGAAGTATGCGAACCAATATAATAAACGGGTTGTGGATATTGCCGTTACCGCGGGCCAGAGCCCCTCACAAGAGAGAGCCGCAGAATCCATAGAGCGGAATCTCGAGGCACTGGGGTATATTCAGGCATTCGGCGATGTAGCAACGGCTGCTCTCCTCGGAACCAAGGAGGCATTAGAAGCATTGGTAAACGCTATTGCAGAGACAGCTTCGTCTGCGTATTCCGGTGTAACGGGCGCTCCTAACCATGCGTACATAAAGCGCGGTTATATCGTTTGGCTCATTGTGGAGTTTGAATCTTGCGAACCTTGCTGCGTTTGGCCCATAGTCAAGGGCTATGAGTTCGTCACGCATCGGAGGGAAGTACCCATTCGCGCACCGGAGGGAGCAAACGATATTCCGGGATTCTACGGCTATCCCCCTTATGGCAGAGGACCAACATGGGAGGAGCTTCGTGATGCGATTGAGCGTGTGCTGGGCCCTGGTCCCATTGACGAGTCTCGTGATTGGATGCGACCTTGGTAGGCGTGATCATGCAAAAGTGGAGCATACAGTGAGCATTTTGGACGGTATCCTTCGGGGTGAGTCCGTCTTTGATCCAGAGGTACTACCTGCGTGTTTCAGGGCTCGTGAGTCTCTTAAGGCCGGTGGCTCACAAGCCCTTCGACAGCCCATTGTTTTATGGGCAATCATGCGTCCCTCACGCGTTCTAAACTCCGATGATGTATTTTCCTTAGATATTGCATGGCTGACACTTGATGATGCGAGTATCGCAGGCGTTTATTTTGTCTCTCGCTCTGAGTTAGATCCCAAAGTGGTGAAGAGTAGCATGCGGTTGGAGTGGGTGGATGCAGGCACGGCTTACTCGGTGAGATTTCACGAGAAGGGATCTTTTCGGGTAATCAAGGACCTCAGTGTTGAATCAGCCATGCGTCTGGGAGTCCTCTCGATCACTTTTGATGAGGAGGTCGCTAAACAGCTTCCTGAGGAACGGAGGGCAGCGACGGTTGTACTACCTCGCCAGTTCGAGCTCGATCAAAACCTCTATTTCGGCCTCTTGCTCAGCGATGATAGCCTTTCGGAGCCAATACGAATTCTGCGCCGCGATGTGCGTGACAAGAAACTTGCGCAATAGTGGCATGGCGACAGAGACAGATTTGCCTGACTGTCTGAAAGCGACCATGCACTTGATGTGACCAACTTTGGCCGAAAAGGCCGTTGACGGCGGCACACCCGACCTTGTACAGTGGACCCTCACGGACCACTTGAACACGGTTCGGGACATTGCCAAGTACGATTCGGGCAGCGACATGACCACCGTGGTCAACCACCTCATCTACGACGCCTTCGGCAAGGTGACGTCGGAGAGTAATGCGGCGGTGGACTCATTGTTCCTCTTCACCGCGCGACCCTTCGACACCGACACCGGATTGCAGAACAACCTCAACCGCTGGTATGATGCCCACGTCGGCCGCTGGCTGAGCGAGGACCCGATTGGCTTTGCCAGTGGGGACGCGAATTTGTATCGGTATGGGGGGAACGTGCCCCAAAGGCTGGCCGACCCGGATGGTCTTAAAGCGATCCCCTCCGGCGTGAAATATTGCACGGGGTTCATTAAGGGTGATCCCCTCTGGGGGCGTGTTCCAAGCCATTGGTTCATTACAATCGATGGCCAAGGGTGGGGATTCTTCGAAGAGCGGCTGAATGTTGTCGGCCAGGGAGACATACGTGACAATGACCTGGAAGTTTATCCGGAGGCAGACCCAGCAACCATCGCCCACGGGCATGGCTATTCGGTGTGTGTGGAGGTTATGATCTTTGACGAGTGTTATGACAAGGCAGCGTTTCAGCAAGGGGTCAGAGAGTTTGTTAGCCAAACCAAGAGTACTCCAGGCAGATATATCGCCGGGGTGCGCGATTGCAGGTGGTTCGCAAGGTCGGCGATCACCGCCGGCCTTCTGAAGGGGAGGCGGAAGGACCTCTCCTTTTGGAATTGCATAAAGTGTTCCTTCGTATACCAAGCCGACCTTGAGCTATGGGCAGGCATACGGTCAGGCCGACGAGGAGACTGAACAAAACCTTTGTAAGGCCCATCGCGTCGTGTTATCGTGGCCATAGCGCAATGCATCAGAGCGCGATTCATGAGCAGCAGTCGCCTTCGACGCGGACTTACGCTGGTCCCCTGGGCCACGCCAGGTCGGGGAGCTTAGCGTGTGTAAACCACGCCCCCGGTAAGCGGTGAAACGGCCAATTGACGGAGGTGTCTGTATTCATTTAGGCGTGTTGTGGATGGCGAGTTCTTCTTGACAAGGCGCGAGGGAGAAATGCCATGGCGCATATGTCGCGGGTGATTTGTGCACTCTGCATCATTTGGTTGGTCGTGGTTAGCTTCATCGCGTATAGCGAGTCTCTCTCTCGTGCGCAGCTACAGGCCAGGTATTCCGCGTCGGCCGAGATTTGCGGGAAAGAGCTTGACCAAATCGCCAAATTCCACATCCGATACCTTTCTGCAAATGGGATTGCTGCCATTGACTATCTTGAGGCTGTTGAGGTCGCCTCTCGTGAAACGGGACACTTGCGCGACTACTTGGAACATTGTCGGAAAGCGGTCCGGCAACAGTGGGATACCGGAGCCTTTCAGGGCGATCAGCAAGGGGGACAAAAGTAGCCCCCGTAGGGTAGATTGAGCCGGAGGCGAAAACCCGCCCGTTTGGTCAGGTGATGGTTTGATGATGGTTGGTCTTCGGTGCGCTCGACCCGCCAGGCTGGGCCTCTGGGGCCCGGCGGTGGACCAGATTTTGGCCGAGGAGGCGGTTGACGGCGGCACGGCAGACCTCGTACAGTGGACCCTGACGGACCACCTGAACACGGTCCGGGACATCGCGAAGTACGATCCGGGCAGCGACATGACCACCGTGGTCAATCACCTCATCTACAACGCCTTCGGCAAGGTGACGTCGGAGAGTAATCCGGCGGTGGATAGTCTCTTCTTATTCACGGGTAGACCGTTCGATAGTGACACCCAACTTCAGAACAACCTCAACCGCTGGTATGACTTTCGCGTCGGCCGCTGGCTGAGCGAGGACCCAATCGGGTTCGCCGGCGGGGATGGGAATTTGTATCGGTATGTGGGGAATAGAAGCTTAACAGCCGTTGACCCGGAAGGGTTAACGCTATGGTATCGAGGTACGCTGACATACCGAGTGATCCAGCCCATAAGAACGATAAGTGTGGTTCTTCCGGCGAAGGGCTCCTCTGGCCTCTCGAAGGAGAGAATACAGAAGCTCGTCGAGGATGCAACCCGAGAATGGGCAAAAAACGACGGAAAAATTATTTTCCACATCGATAAACGATGTCCGGCCGGCACGATACCTGGGCCTGGTCAACGTATCCGGGTTGCACAACAATTTGAGGGCGAGCTCCGGATTTTCGTAAAGCTGAGCCGTCGATTCTTTGGGTTATTTGGGGATTGGACTGCCGTGATTGTGACTGATCCACGCAAGGAAGACGATCAGTGGTCTTTGGGTACGGTGTTATTTCTAGCTGTTTATCAAAAAGAATTCTACGGCGAATGTGGACCGTGTTGCGAGAAAACCTAGGCTCGTGGTAGGATGGCCGTTTTTTGCCGTTTAGTCGTTGACATCTGAAGTTCAGGAAGATTTGAAGGAAGAGAATTGCGATCCCATGTGCACACGGACTGGAAAGGGATTTTTAGGGATTACACTCTCTGTCGGATTCATCGCTTGCATGGGTTGCGGCTGCTTGCGATGTGACGACGGCGAGTATGAACGGACTGGCACGATACCGCTGGCGATTCCGGAAAGAGGTAAGTCCGCACATTGGCTTCTTGTCAATGCCTATTCCGATGAGGACATCGCGAAGGCGGTGGAGGGCCGGTCACACATCCGTGCTTTGCTCATCGACATCGGCCCTGATGTTCTACGAACCTTGCGAGACGATAAGCCCACAGTTAGCGATGAAGGACTGGCGATTGTCACAAAACTTCCAGATCTGGAATCCCTATGTATAACGGGGAAAGGGGAGTTGACCGGTGACTTTCTGGCGTACGTCTCTGCTTTATGTAATCTGCAGGTACTCGATCTCAGTGGTTTTCCAGCCATTACTGATGAATCTCTTGCACATTTGAAAGAATTGCACGGGCTCCGTGTTCTTTCCATGCGGAATTGCGGCGTTCACGGCCCCGGGTTAGCACACTTGGTGACGTTACCGGCTTTGGAATCGCTTGATCTCTCAGGGAATCCGCTGGACGATCTGAACAAATCCGAACTTAGTAGGTTTCAGAGCTTGCAGGCTCTTTTTTTGGACGACACGCCCGTGCGTGATGCGGACTTGCGGCATATCGCTCGCCTTGAGCGGCTTCGCGCGTTGGGACTCGGAAATACTGGCATTAGTAACCAAGGCTTGCGATATATAGCGAATTTGAAAGATCTGGAATTTTTAAATTTATCCGGCACAGGCATAACGGATGAGGGCTTGCATTGGTTAAGCAAACTCGCAACCCTTCAGAAGTTAGATTTGAGCGCTACGCGTATATCTGACAACGGAATTCCGCAGCTTACTAGCCTGAGAAACTTACAATCCCTCGATTTGCGAGGGACTGAGGTCACCGATTTCGGGCGTAAACAGCTTAAGCGGATAGCTGAATTTAGGACCGTGGAGTTAGACATGCCGGTTTTTTGGATGGCCGCAGAAGAACTATCCGAGTAGTGTGTGTCAACAACTCGCTTATTCGGCACTCTTCAATAGATGCCAAAGAGCTGGGGCAGTTGGGAATGTTTGTGTTTCGAAGAAGTGAGGTGTGAATGAGCAATACGGCAGTCAAGCGCGTCTTACTGGGCGTAATCATTGCAGCACCTGTAGGGGGTGTTGTCATTGGGGTCGCCGTTTTTTACCCACGGGCCGTGAGCACTACTTACGATATAGCCCCGTTTCCGGCGCCCGCCCTTACGCAGGAAGAACAAGAAGAACTGTTAGAGACGCTAGGTAGTGCGGCGTTTCGTCAAGACATCGTATCGCGATCAGGCAGAACCGTTGCGCGCGTCGACGCACAATTAACTCGTTGGCATCTATTCAGCACGGGAACGACCCTCCTTCTGGAGATTCAGGCGCGTCCTTTAAACCTATTCGAAAGTTATGCATTGAATCGATTGGTTCACGAATTCCAAGAGGAATGTAGGATGGCTATTGCGCTTACACTTCTTCGAAAGCATCTGCGCAATGGGCAAAGTGTCATCCTGTGGGATAGCGAAAGGAAGCCACTTGTGGAAATGGTGTATTGCACCGTAAAAGGGGAAAAGTTTCACTCGCCCGTGGTGATTAGCTGGGATGCGTCTCGAATTCCGAAGACTCGCGCTGTCCGCCAGATCATAATGGATATTGAGGATGAGTATCCAGGTTATTACTTAGATGTCATCATGGACAACTTGGTGACCACCGCATAACACACCGGTTACATGTGGACTAATCCCTCATTCGACATAAGCTACAGGAAGGTACGTCAACCGTGGATATGGGGGAGATGACCTCCTTGATGATAGAACCGCTGAGGGAATCGTTGGGGCATGTTCGATCAACTCTGACCGACCACGTTGAATACCGTGCCGGACATTGCGATCTTCGACCCGCTGACGGTTTCCGGCGTGGTCGCAAGACCCGACAACCCAGATGTGGCGGAGGCAAGGGGGCGACGATCGTGGTCAATCACCTCATTTATGACGCTTTTGGCCGAGTCACGTCGGAGACTAATCCGACCAAAGAGGGTGCCCTGTTATTCGAAGTGGGACCATTGTTAGTCAGGAATAGTCTCTTCTTATTCACGGCTAGATCATGTGATAGTGATCCTCAACTTCAAAGGCCGTTCGATAGTGACACCCAACTTCAAAACAACCTCAACCGCTGGTACGATGCTTCAGTCGGCCGCTGGCTGAGCGAGGACCCGATCGGCTTCGCTGGTGGTGACGGGAATTTGTATCGGTATGTGGAGAATACCGCGCACACAGAGAAAGACCCGAACGGGCTTTGGCCATATTTCAAGCCAAAAACGTATGGCGATTGTATAAAGGACGTGGAGGTAACCTATCAGGGCTGTCGAAAGCGTGCTGCAGTGGTCTGCGAACTTTATGCACGTTTGGTATCCGGAGGGGGGTTAGGTAACGAACCTATCCGAAGGCAGATATTCTTGACTTGCGTATTGGCTTACGATTTTGCGTGCCAAGCTGATCGCAACCTCGGATGGTACTTATGTAGGCGTTGGTTTTGTGAGACCTGACTGAACACGCATTCACGGATAGTACCAATCGAAAGGAATTTGCCACTCAATCCAAGGAACCCTAGAATAAACAGCGACTTTAGCAATGCAAGATAATAAGGTAGAGACGTTCAAAAGAATAGTAGCGTTCCCTCTACGCGCCGGTTTGTTCCGGGTATGCCCCCGGTGCGCTAAATGGTTTGCTTTACGGAAAGTAAAACGACTGCGAATGTGTTCTCGCTACGTCGTTTTTTATCGATGCAGGTTTTGCCACGAAGTGGTGTCATTTGATTGGCCGCGTCTACGCGGTAGCTTTGTGGTGCACTAAAAGGCGCTCGTCATGTCCGAGCGATTTGGATCGGAAAGTGGCGTGGATCGCTTTGTTCGGGAACGAGATTGCGCCGTGGTCAACCACCTCATCTACGACGCCTTCGGCAAGCTGACGTCGGAGACCAATCCGGCGGTGGATAGTCTCTTTTTATTCACGGGTAGACCGTTCGATAGTGATACCCAACTTCAAAACAACCTCAACCGCTGGTACGATGCTTCGGTCGGCCGTTGGCTGAGCGAGGACCCGATCGGCTTCGCCGCCGGCGACGGGAATTTGTATCGGTATGTTAAAAATGATCCGTTGGAGGCCCTTGACCCCGACGGCAAGGTCGTTCGCGGGGTGATTATTGGCGGTGGCTTTAGCTTCGCAGTTGGCGGATGTCTGTATGTTTATTCTGTCTCCGACCACTTAGGCAATGCGGCGGTGATTCTTGCGCCTCGCTTGGCAGTCGGGGTAGAGGTGAGTATTGGTGCGCAAGGATTTATAAGCCAGGGTACAGTTCCGGAGTTTTTAAAAGGGTTTTCAGTCGACATCTCTGGGGGCGTGGGCATTATCGGGGGACAGGTTGGGTTAAATCCCCAGGCAGGCTGGGCGGGCGGTGCGGGGATTTCCGTCCCGTGGGTACCGCATTGGATCTTCAAAGTAGGCCTAAGTGGAGGTGTAACACCCGTCGTTCATGTCATTTGGAAGAATTTCTAGCCTCGCACGTTGACCGTAGGGTGTAGAATGTTCGGGCGATCTTCTTTAACATGGTACCTTCGCGGCGTGGCAAGCGTTTCGCCGATTCTGGTCTATTTTCCATTATTTTGCGTTTTGGTGTTATCGCTTATTCATGGCTCTTGGGACCCTACCTTGTTTTCGGTAACCTTCGTGACGGGGATTGTCGTTTCACTAGCGATTCTTTATGTGGCAGCTTATTATGTGTATCGCGTTTACAACGATAGTCACCTTACACCCGACCAAAAGATAATATGGGCGCTGTTACTTCTGGGCTTCGCCCCAATAGGCTGCCCGTTGTTTTGGTGGACAATGGACAAACCCCAGACCAGTGATTTCACGGATGAGCTGACAAAGAGTGTGGCCGTTCAAAGGCAACCGTGTCACAATGCTGAGGAGCACGGAGGGCAGAAACCGACCCATGGTCGCGCGGCGACGCTCATCTTGGGTGCAGCCAGCCTCGGCTGGCTTCTTTTTGCCGGTGCCTTTGTGTTGGTGATGTTTTCGATTCTTATAGAGTGGAAGCCACCGCCGACGATTGGATTTGGTGTTATTCTTGTCGCAGGAATTGGGGGATTTGCGACGATGACTGTTGTGGCATATTTTTTGTACCATGTATCTAGAAATGGCTATCTGCGGCCGGACCAGAGGAAATTTTGGGCATTAGTGCTGGTTCTATTATGGCCATTGGCTGCCCCTGCTTACTGGTATTGTCATATTTACAAGGCAACTCGCGCGAATCGAAAATGCCCACAGAGTACAAACATTGCCCGTAGCTAGACGGCTAACCCTAATTGGACAGCGTGCTGTGAAGCCGCAAATTGTTACATGTTGCCCGCAGACGGGGGCGACCACCGTGGTCAATCATCTCATCTTTGACGCCTTCGGCCGGGTCACGTCGGAGAGTAATCCGACGATCGATAGTCTCTTCTTATTCACGGGTAGGCCATTCGATAGTGACACTCAACTTCAAAACAACCTCAACCGCTGGTACGATACCCCTGTCGGCCGCTGGCTGAGCGAAGACCCGATCCAATTCGGTGGTGGGGTGAACCTGTATGTTTACTGCGGCAATAGCCCGGGGACGATTCCCGATCCCACCGGCGAAGGGGCAGCCGAATGGGAACCCGTCCGGTATTATTCTCTCCGGGTAGGAGCTCGGCCTCGGGTAAACGAAGGCAAATGGGGGGGCTTCAGGGCCGTCATCAATTGGATTGTAGAACCTCGCCCCATCATGCCGCCAAAACACACAGGCCTTCCCTCGACAAGCTGGATTATACAGTATGTCACGGCTGAGTTCGATGTCAGGGATGCAAACGGCAACAGAATTCACGATCCGCGGGATGATGGAAGGTGGGGCTATTGGGAAGCGTGGGAAGTGCGGCCAGGTCAGCCATCCCCAGTGACCAGGCCGGGAGTGGCTGTCGATGACGAATTCAGCCAGCCTAATGGCCTCCCAGACACTTGCGGCACCATCGTGATGACAGGATTTGCCGCGTTCTATCCATACACGAACTTGCCGGCCGACTTTGTTCCCAACAATCCGATGACCCATGCGGGGGAGTTGCGTTCTACAAGAAACGCCAACGCGTTTGCGGGGCTTCAGCCGAGGTCGGGTACCTTTGTTCGTAAAGTCATAGCGACATGGACAACGTCCGGCGCAACACGTGTTGTGCAGATGTTGTTCGCTGGAGAGCTCCCGGAGCCATGGCCAGGTAATATTGCGTGATGCCTTTGTAGCTGAAAAAGTGTCTTATGCGTGTCGTCTCAAATTTGTTTTTCGCGATTGCGGTTGTTCTGGGGCCTCGTTGTCCTGACGTAGAGCCGGGCCCTGCTATAACGTGGGAGGACTGCTCTCCGGACACAAGGGTGTTCTCCACAGAGATTTCCTGGGAAGCTTTGGACGGATCTCCCCCCTGGCGTGAGAGCGAGCCGAATCCGCCTTTTCCGGCCAGAAAGGCACTCAAACTTGCGGAGAAGGAAAAGTCCCGACTGGTCAAGGACTCGCCACAGCATGGTATTTTTTGGTACCTGGATAAAGTTAGGCTTAGGCCCTGGGAGGACCACTGGTATTGGGAAATTTCCTATAAGGTCCACTATGACCGCGACGAGCTGTATGGGCTCACGCTTGCGGTGCTGCTGGATGGGACGCTCGTTCAGCCCAGGGAGTATGGTATACGGGATGACGAGTCGCCGTCGATCTATTGGGCAACAAGACCGGGCACTCCGTCATTGCCGGTAAGAGAAAAGGTGTACAGCTCGTTTAATGGCCGGGACTTTGTCACCACGATATCCTGCGAAATGCTTCGGCGCAGTCCGCCGTGGCGACCGAATGAAGCGAATCCGCCCCTGTCGGCCAGAAAGGCACTTGCCCTGGCCGAGCGGGAGAAGGCGAGACTGCTCAGGTCTTCTGCCGACAGAGACACGCTATGGTCCCTGGAAGGCATCAGCCTCGTGCCGCGCGCGGGTGATCGGTGGTATTGGGTCATCGAGTATTGGGGTAGGCCAGGCGGAGCATTGGGGGGCTTGCCCTCCATTCTCAATGTTGTAGTACTGATGGACGGGACGGTGGTTCCGCCGAAGGGGTTACGCCACCCCGGCTCACGTTTCACGAACGGTCGTGCTGCTCCACCGAGGGAGGGAAATGGGGCCTCAGGGAGCAATGACGCCAACGAGACTTGTCAGAAAAAGCGCGGTTCAGGAGGCGCCGGCCAAAACGATCACTTACCCAACCAACCCCGATGAACGCACGTGCCGGGCTGTTTGGCGAGCAGCTTCGAGCACCCTCAGATCGGCCACCTCCGCCAGCGGTATTTTGGGGCCCGGCGGTGGATCAGATCCTGGCCGAGGAGACCGTTGACGGCGGCACGGCCGACCTTGTACAGTGGACGCTGACGGACCACCTGAACACGGTCCGGGACATTGCCAAGTATAATTCGGGCAGCGACATGACCACCGCGGTCAACCATCTTATCTACGACGCCTTCGGCCGGGTCACGTCGGAGAGTAATCCGACGATCGATAGTCTCTTCTTATTCACGGGTAGACCATTTGATAGTGACACGCAACTTCAAAACAACCTCAACCGCTGGTACGATGCCCGGGTTGGCCGCTGGCTGAGCGCGGATCCCATCGGCTTCGCTGGTGGGGACGGGAATTTGTATCGGTATGTGGGGAATGGTGTAATACTCCGTGGCGACTGGTTGGGATTGATCACACCTGGGACCAACCATATTCTCCTGCCGGGGGGGTCGCAATATGTCTATGGTGGACACTGGACGTGGGATGACTTCCTGTTGCATTATATGTTAGGTGGGGGTGAAGTCACTTTGGCACAGATCGGTCTTCATGACACGTTCTGGAATTCACCTGATGTTCAACGATCGCAGCAACACTTTGGTCGGAAAATTGTTTCGATGCTGCACGGTGTCATGCAGGGCGCGGACTGTGACGTTACGTCCTTTCCCTGGTGGTATCACGATACGGACGTAGTAAATTCTACGTTCGTGATATATCCACTCGGGCGTAGCACTTTTTTCCGCCGAGTGCTGTGCGAAGTGAATGTGAAAACCGGACACGAATGTTGTGCCAACAAAAATAGGCCGGCGATAGAGTATTCCGCCGAGTGTAAGTTAACGTTTGAGATCAAAGATGAGTTCGCTGATCCCCTTGATCTAGAGGAGTGGTTCGGCATCACATTCGAATTTGGGCATGTTTATCCAATTGTGTCCCGTCGTGACTACGGCATCTACGTGCAAGGGAATACTTGCGAGGAGGGACCCGCTATTACAGCGACTACGCTTCACCCGTTGATATCGGCTGGAAGGTGATTTACTTCGACATCCTTGCCATCATTGGGAGTAGCCAAGATGGATGAGCGTCATGTCCAATACCAAAAGGCATCCATCCCATGGCCGGAACGGGTGCTTGTATGCTGCGCCATACTCGCTGGATTGTTGGCCTGGGCTGCCGGTCTTCGGCGGGGGGAGTGTATCGAGGTATGCCTTTTCCTAACTGGCGAAGCCGTGGCCGTTCCGTTGGTTTGCGCAGGATTAGCGGCATTGTTGAGACAAAAAGACGGCGTCAAGTCCTCCATCCGATTCTCTCGACCCGCATCCGTTGTGGGAGTTATCTTTGTCCTTGGATATCTGGCTCCGATTTTTAGGGGACCTCCAAATCCAGACACGGCAGCGCATTTGGCACTATTTGCGTACCCTATCATACAGGCGCTATTGTGCATAGGTATCTACGTTGCGGTGACATTATACGAGGTGTTGTTTCTCGGCTACAGACTACGGTAAATGGCTCTGCATTTACTAACCCTGTATAACCCTGTGCATCATTAACGATCCATCTCACATACCGCTCTCCACGGCTTTGGAAGAGGTAATACAGCGAACGACGGTTGCCCGGGCACCAATAATGAAAACTCCGATTCGGCAAAGCAAGTAAACACAGATCGGATTATCGCAGATTCGATAACAGAAATCGCGGCCGATATTTAAACACCGCGCGGGATATTGCCAAGTTTGACCCGCAGACGGTTTTCAGCGTGGTCGCAAGACCGGACAACCCAGATTTGGCGGAGGCAAGGGGGCGACTAAAGTGGTCAATTGTCCTATCTACGACGCTTTTGGCAGGGTGACGTCGGAGAGTAATTTGGCGAGAGGGGACGTCTTCTACTGTGATAACTGGCCGTTATTAGTCGGTAATAGTCTCTTCTTATTCACCGGTAGGCCCTTCGATAGTGACACTCAACTTCAAAACAACCTCAACCGCTGGTACGATGCCCGCGTCGGCCGCTGGCTGAGCGAGGACCCGATCGGCTTTGCCGGTGGGGATGGGAATTTGTATCGGTATGTGGGGAATCGTTCCACCGCTTTTATTGATCCGACTGGCTGCGTCAGTTCACTCCAGGGTTGCCTAAAGAGTCCTGCCGCGCTTTGGTGCTGTATTGAAACTGGTGTGATAAACAAAGGGCAGGTTGTCAATCATATAAGGAACTTGGGACAGGACGGTGTTGTGAAGCTGCTGACAAAATGGGGCGGAACGGTAGTGAAAGGTGGCGGAAAGGGTAGTCACGTCAAAGTCATATTGCAAAATGAGCCGTTTATTGTTCCACAGGAAATAAGTATTGGTGTTGCCCAAAAGACCGTAAATCAGATTTTGTCGCTTAATTGAGGCTGCACACTTTCTTTGCTTCAGTGATCCATATCCGTGCGTTTATGGCCGAATACGATTACACCCTGGAGTTCTTTCCTGGTATCACCCGAGAGACCCTTGATCGATTCATGGATGACCTTCTGGAAGAGCTGGAATCACAAGGGATCATCGCCGGTGGTGGTTACAATACAACTTGCGCTAACTTGGCAATGACTTGCGAATCGCAGAGCACGAGAGTGGCCGAAACAATTCGTCGCACGATTATGGCCGTGAACGACCGCTACCATTGTGTGAGCCAGTGGAGGGAAGGGGTCGTCGATGACGACTAGGGAAATCTAACTGAACCTTGCTTTGCGGTCGGCTCGCTACTCAATCTGGAAGGTGACCAACGTATATAGTACGGAAACCATTCGGTGAGGTGTGATAGATGGTTCAGTGTTCTTGTGGCTAGGCGAGTGCTCAACCTTAACCTCGTCTGACGGCGCAATAGCAAGATACTGTCTGAAGGTACCATCGATCATAACCTAGGAATACATTGACAACGGGCCTGATGAAACCGTACAGTGGACCTTGACGGACCACCTGAACACGGTTCGGGATATTGCGAAGTACGATCCGGGCAGCGACATGACGACCGTGGTCAATCATCTTATCTACGATGCCTTTGGCCGGGTGACGTCGGAGAGTAGTCCGGCGGTGGATAGTCTCTTTTTATTCACCGGTAGACCGTTCGATAGTTGGACAAGCGGACCGACAGGCAGGTCCCTGCGAAGCGGTGTTTCCCCGCGAGGGGGTTTCTGAAAAATCGGAGGGGCACGCTTGTCGTGCCCGGTGTCCCCCTGGTTACGGGGCGTCACCATCGTGGCAGGGGCCATTCACGAATTGCCCCTACCGGTGAACCCGTGTCGTACCCGGGAAGACGTGGTAAGAGGAAGTTTGCCTATTTTAACGAAATTGGGCGCTGTTGCGCGCCCCGGCGAAAATAGGTAAACTTTTGGCTGGGCGCCAGAGCCATGGAACCCATCGGCGGGTCGGGTTCCACCCCGACCGATTGCCTTGGTTTCACCCGGGCTATTGGGTTGGAAGGTCGCATGCCACCCCGACCGGTGGCATTCCCACCAACGGCCGACGTAGAAATCGGCCCTCCATAGGTCGGATTGGCCGGCGTGGAAGCCGTCCCTCCAACAGGCCCGGATTCCACGACCAGCATCCCGGTTGCATCCGAATCATAGGAGGCATTGGAGGGCCCGGTTCCGCCCGGGGCGGTTGAGTTGGTCCCATTCGAGAGACGGGCCACGGGCCTTACCGGGATTACTGGTCTAGGGTATCTTGGCCGCGGTAAGATCTCTTCTGTTGGAATAAGTGGAAGACTCGGGCAATCGTCCATCATTTAGGGTTACTGGGGAACGATACATGGCTAAGAAAAAGCAGTCTCGTAGCGGGGGAGATGGCAATAACGTCAAGGATTTTCGGCACGCAAATTCCAAGCGGAAGAATAACCCTCCGGCCGGGATCGCCCCCACTTATGAATCCCGGCAGCGAGAAACCAAGTCGTACCGCTACGATCCCCATTTGGATCCGCAACTGGTCTGGGCGGGCAAGGCCGAGCACACCTCGTTCGAGGTGGATGTCGTCTCGCTCCACATTCACGAGCGTATCTCCACCAAGGCCATTCTGCGAGCCGTGCGCCGACCGCAGCCAATTCAACCCGACCTGTTCGGCGAAACGCCCCTGCCAGCCGACCAACAGATCGAGTTCTACCAGCACGAGGTCGGATGGGCCAACCGCCTGATTCTGGGCGACTCGCTGCTGGTGATGAACTCGCTCCTGGTCAAGGAAGGGATGGCGGGCAAGGTGCAGATGATCTACATTGATCCGCCCTACGGCATCAAGTATTCAAGCAACTTCCAGCCCCGCATTGACCGGCGCGATGTGAAGGACAAGGAGGAGGACCTCACCCACGAGCCAGAGCAGATCAAGGCCTACCGGGACACCTGGAAGCTGGGCATCCACTCCTATCTCACCTACCTGCGGGATCGCCTGCTCTTGGCGCGGGAGCTGCTTACCGAGAGCGGCTCCATCTTCGTGCAGATCAACGACGAGAACCTCCACTTGGTGCGGTGTCTCCTGGACGAGGTGTTCGGGCGGGAGAACTTTGTGGCGGTAGTGGCGTTTAGGAAGACAGGAGGCCTTGGATCCGGTGGCCTCACCGTCATAGATGATTTTCTGCTCTGGTACGCAAAAAGGCGTGCTCAGTTGAAGTATCGGCAGTTGTACCTATCCAAGACCGTCACTGGAACTGCGGAGCAGTATCGCTGTATAGAACTTCGCGATGGCATGAAGGCGCGATTGGGAGATTCACCGGCTGATGCTCTGCTGTTCCAGCCTACCTCGCTGCACACAATGTTCGCTACCGTTGCCTGTGTTTATGCGTTGGACCTTAATGGCAGAGTGTTCCGCCCCCCTCAGAATCGACAATGGTCAACTACTCCCGACGGAATGCAACGGTTGAAGGAGGCTGGCCGCATAACAGTGGCTGGGGCTAGTCCTCGCTATGTGCGCTACCTGAGCGACTTCCCCATCGTTGAACTGACTACTGTATGGGATGACACAATGGGGGCAGAAGACAAGATGTACGCGGTCCAAACCGCCAGTAAAGTCATCGAGCGTTGCATTCTCATGACCACCGACCCGGGCGACCTGGTGTTCGACCCGACCTGCGGTTCCGGCACCACGGCCTACTGCGCCGAGAAGTGGGGCCGGCGCTGGATCACCTGCGATACCTCCCGCGTGGCCCTGGCGATCGCCCGCCAGCGCCTGATGACGGCCAAGTTTGACTATTACGAACTGTGTGACCCGGAACGCGGCCCGGCGGGTGGTTTTGTCTACGAGACGGTGCCCCACATCACATTGGAGAGCATTGCCAAGAACACCGAGATTGACGCCATCGCCGCCAAATACCAGCCGCAGATTGACCAGGCGCTGGCAGAGCTGAACGAGGCGCTCAGGGGTAAACGGATAGAAATCGAGGTCAAAGAAGGCGGTCGCGCGGGGCAATTCGTGGATTTTTCTGCCCCCGACAGTAAAACTGCGACGCTGCCGAGTGGGCAGAAGGTTAGGGTTAACGAGTTGCTGGAATGGGAAGTCCCCCGCGAGGTGCCCCATCCGGTCTGGCCCAAGGAAGCCCACGACGCCTACTGGCAATTGCTGAAACTCAAGCGCTCGGGACAGTTGGGGGCGGAAGAGAAGGCGGCTGCTTTGTTAGAAACGGTCTATCGCCTGACCGGTCATCGCTGGGAGTGCCTCGAGGAGGTGCCCGACCCGATGCCTCCGGAAGGTTGGCCCGACGAGGCCAAAGCGGCCCTGGGGCGTTTCTGGGAGCTCAAGCGCCAGAAGCGAAAGGAGATCGACGAGAGCATCCAGCGCAACGCTCCACAAGAGACGCTTTACGACCGGCCCAAAGTGGTGCGCGGCGTGGTCCGCGTCTCCGGTCCGTTCACCGTCGAGGCCATTCCCGTGCCGGCGGTGGAAGACCCAACACAAACACCCATTCCGCAGTTTGAGGCAGAAGAGGCGCAAGCCCGTGTCAGCGACCGCGGAGGGGATTACCTGACGACGATGATCAACCTGCTCAAACAGCAGGGCGGGGTGCTCTTCCCCGGCGGGAAGCGACTGGAGTTGCAGGGTTTGCGACCATTGAACCTGGGATATTTGCATGCCGAGGCGGAAGCCGGGCAAAACGGGGAGGCGCTGCGGGTGGCGATCAGTTTTGGACCCCAACACGGGCCGGTGATTGCGCACCAAGTGCAGGAGGCGATCCCTACGGCCAAGATGAACGGCTACCAGGTGTTGATCGTGGCGGGATTTGCCTTTGATCCGGAGGCCCAGGCGCTCATCCAGAAGGCCCCGGTGGCGGGGCTTCAGGTGCATTTTGCCAACATCTCGCCCGATGTCTTGGTGGGCGATCTGCTCAAGACCACCCGTGCCAGCCAGATTTTCACCGTTTTCGGCCAGCCCGATGTGCGGGTGGAGAAGCAGAAGGACGGGACGTACATTGTGGAGCTGCGTGGCGTGGACATTTATGACCCGCTGACGGGCGAGGTACAGAGCACCCGGGGCGACGATGTGGCCGCCTGGTTTCTGGACACCGACTACGATGGCAAGACTTTCCACATTTGTCAGGCGTTCTTTCCTGGGGACGATAAGGCTTGGGAAAAGCTCGAGCGGGCGCTCAAAGCACAGATTGACTCTGAGGCCTTCGAGCGGATGCGCGGCACCGTCTCCTTCCCCTTCCAGCCTGGCGAGCATCGGCGCATTGCCGTGAAGGTCATTGATTTTCGGGGGAATGAGGTGGTGCGGGTGGTGCAGTTGGGCGGAGGCGCTGCCTATGAGATTTGATCCCGAACGCCATCATCGCCGCAGCATTCGTTTGCGGGGGTATGATTACACCCAGCCGGGGGCGTATTTCGTGACGGTTTCCACGCAGGGTCGGGCGTCTCTTTTCGGCGAGGTGGCAGACGGGGAAATGCGGTTGAACGAGGTGGGACGCATTGTCCAGCGGTGTTGGGAGGGCTATTCCCGAACATTTTCCGCACATTGAATCGGGTGCCTTTGTGGTCATGCCGAATCACGTGCATGGGATATTGGTAATCACCGGGGCACGGCATGATTTGGTAGGGGCACGGCATGCCGTGCCCCTACCAAACGATGTGCCCCCACCGAACAATGCGCTCATATCAAATAATGCCGTGCCCCTACAAGAACGGTTTGGCAAACCCGTTGCGGGTTCTATACCAACCATCGTGCGGTCGTTTAAATCCGCCGTTACCCGCGAGGTCAACCCCCTACGCGGTATGCCAGGGGCACCCGTCTGGCAACGCAATCATTACGAACACATCATTTGGAACGAGGAATCCCTGCAGCGCATTCGGGAATACATTTGGACCAACCCCTTACGCTGGCACCTGGATCGGGAGAATCCGAATCCGACGGGGATGGATGATTTCGACCGGTGGCTGGCTGCATTGGGGAAGATCGGGGCTCAGCGAGGGAGAATGGACAATGAACAAACTTGAAGCACTCATTCGCCAATTGCCCCCGGAATTGCAGCAAGAAGTGGCCGACTTCGTGGAATTCCTGCTGCAGAAGCGGGCCCGGAGATCGGCAAAGCCGCTGCGCCAAGATTGGGCCGGCGCCCTGAAGGAGTACCGGGACCAATACACGGCGCTTGACCTGCAGAAAAAGGCGTTGGAGTGGCGAGGCGACTGAGCATGTATCTTGTGGACACGAACGTGTGGCTGGAACGGTTCTTGGAGCAAGAAAAGGCAGAGGAGGTTCGGGACTTTCTGAACCAAATGCCCTCCGACCAATTATGCCTTACGGACTTCGCCCTTCACTCTATCGGGATCGTGTTGAGCCGCCTCGGTAAAAGGGAGGCGTTTGTTCGGTTTGTGCGGGATGCATTCGTGGACGGAGCGGTCACGCTGGTTCGTCTGGATCCCGAGGACATGGAAGCCCTGGTTCAGATCATGGAACGAGACAATCTGGACTTTGACGATGCCTACCAGTACAGAGCAGCCGAAAAATATGGGCTTGTGATTGTGAGTTTTGACAGCGATTTCGACCGAACGGGACTCGGGCGGAAAACGCCGGCACAAGTGCTTCAAAAGAGGTAGCCAGGTCCATGCTCGTTGACAACCCCATCCTCAACTCACCCTTTGAGGAACCCACCCGCTACTGGGACTACGAAGAGGGGCAACCGGTTATTAAAGACGGCCGTCGGCCAGCGGGTTACTACCTCAAAGCCCGAACAGCCGGGCCGCAGACGGCGATGCTGGAAGAAGAATTCGTTCCGCTGGATTTGGTAAACAAAATTCGGGAGCGGATGCGAGACTGGCGGGAGCGAGGCTATCCAGGCGTCACTCCCATCACCCGCCAACTCCTCAACCATTGGAATAGACCAGACCGAGAACGCAAGCTCTTCTTCTGCCAGCGGGAGGCGGCCGAAACCCTCATCTGGCTGGTGGAGGCCCCGCCGGCCGAGAAGCAAGGAATCACGATTCCGAAGGATAACGGACTTACTCGCTACGCGTGCAAAATGGCCACCGGCTCAGGCAAGACCGTGGTTATGGGCATGGTGATCGCCTGGCAGGTACTCAACAAGCTGGCAAACCCGCAACTCCGGCAATTCTCTGACGCTGTGCTCCTTGTGTGTCCCAATCTGACCATCCGCGAGCGGCTGCAGGTGCTGCTTCCGTGGAAGCCCGGCAATTACTATGAGAAATTTGACCTGGTACCCCGGGGGCTGTTGGAACGGCTCCAGCAGGGGAGATTCGAGATCACGAACTGGCACCTTTTCCAGTTGCAGGACGACAGCCGTTCCCGAAGTGTGGTCCAGCGGGGTGTGGAAAGCGATACCGCCTTCTGCCGCCGGGTGCTGAAGGAGCTCGGCAACAAGCAAAACATCCTGGTCATCAACGACGAGGCCCATCATGCGTACCGTCCAGCGCCGCTGTCGGACGAGGTAAAGGAGCAGCTTTCGGAAGAGGAGATCAAAGAGCGCGAGGAGGCTACGGTGTGGGTCAGCGGGCTGGACAGGATAAACGCCGTCCGCCGAATCAACTTCTGTGCCGATTTTTCGGCAACACCTTTCTACATCAAAGGAAGCGGCTACCAGGAGGGGACTCCTTTCCCTTGGGTCGTATCGGATTTTGGCCTGGTGGACGCGATTGAATCAGGGATTGTGAAAATTCCCCGCGTGCCGGTGGACGACAACACCGGTATGCTGATCCCCAAGTACTTCCGCCTGTGGGAGACGATCAATCAGGCGTTGCCGGCTTCCGAGCGGCAAACCGCGCGCCGCCGGGCCAAGCCGGAATCGGTGCTACGGGAGGCCGAGGGAGCCCTGGTGACCTTGGCTAGCGAGTGGAAGAAGACTTTCGACGAGTTCCAGAAGTGCCGCTCGCCGGTGCCGCCTGTCATGATCGTGGTCTGCGACAACACCGACCTATCCAAACTCGTTCATGAGCACATTGCCCGGGGCAAGGTCCTGCGCGAACTCGAAAACGGCCAGAACGGGGAGGTGACGTTCCGAATCGACACGAAACTCCTTGCCGAGGCAGAGGCGGCCAGGGAGGGCGAAACCAGGGCCGAGGCGGCCGAGCGGCTGCGCAAGGTGGTGGACACCATCGGCAAGCTCGAATGGGAGGGTGAAGGTGACCCGCCAGGAAAACACATCCGGTGTGTGGTGTCTGTGGGAATGCTGAACGAGGGCTGGGATGCCCAGAATGTCACGCAGATCTTGGGCCTGCGTGCCTTCACGTCCCAACTGCTGTGTGAGCAAGTGGTGGGACGGGGCTTGCGGCGGCTCAATTACGACGACTTTTCGGAACCTGAGTATGTGGACGTCTACGGTGTCCCATTCGAAGTAATCCCGGTCAGAAAGAAACCCGTCAATCGTACCGAAATAGCCAAAGTATCCACACTTGTGCGGGCTCTCCCTCAGCGGAAGCATCTCGAAATCACTTTCCCCCGTGTTGAAGGGTTCGTTGTCGACGTGCGCACACGGATTCGACTCAGCCTGGACGGCCTTCCTTATTTACAGATCGACCCCGGCAGCGAGCCCACCGAAGTAACGGTTAAGCCGGCGGTAGGCTACCGCATAGGCCGACCTGACCGACTAGGGCCCGGACCTGAGGTGATCCACGACCGCAACCCATTTCACCGGGAGAAACGCCTCCAGGCGACCGTGTACGAGATTGCGGCCGAACTCACGCGGCGACTCAAAGAGAAACGGGAAGAGTGGAACGCCCGCCACATTCTCTTTCCTCAAGTCCTCAACATTGTGTGGCAGTACCTGGAAGAGCGCGTTGTGGTGAAACAGGACGCGCCGCCGGAGGAGGTCACCCTGCTCAAGTACAAGGAGCGGATTGTTGAACGCTTGACCGCGGCCATCGAACCGGATACCGAATCAGGAGAGCCACCAATCCTTCCAGTGATCGAGAGGTTTCGCCCGATCGGTTCAACTGCCGAGGTCCTTTTCCGCACGGTCCGTCCATGTGTCGGTACAAGTAAGAGCCACATCAGCCATGTGGTGCTCGATGCACCCAAGTGGGAGCACAGTGCAGCGTATCAACTGGAGCGAATGCCCGAGGTAATTGCCTATGCCCGCAACGACCACCTTGACTTTACAATCCCTTACGAGTGGCATGGGTTCCGACACGAGTACCGGCCCGACTACCTGATCCGCTGGCGCCGCAATGACGGCACTGAGGTCAAGGTGATCCTGGAGATCAAGGGCTTCGAGACGGAGCAGGATCGCCAGAAGGAGATCGCAGCGCAGCGGTGGATCCGGGCGGTGAACCATCACGGTGAATTCGGCTGTTGGCGATTCGTCGTGTGTAAGGACCCCGCTGGCCTGGAGAGAGTATTGCGAGATGCTTGTAGATAACCACTCGCTGAATCGGGCATTTCTTCCCAGTTTCCGACCGCCGGGTGCCGACCAGTCACCAAAGAATGCAGTGTTATTTGACCCGCCGAAGTACTCCTTAGCTCAGCCTTTTGCGTTGTTGCCACTCGGAACTGATAAGGAAATCTGGTGCCACCAGTGCGATTGCGCGCAAGTGAATTGTAGCCTCAGGGAAACCTCCAAGAGCCGTTCATCCCACGATGTCCCGGCGGAAAAAGATCACGTCATATCCCGTGGTTCGCAGACTCACCGGGGAGGCGGTCGGACGATGTTTCGTCCCCAAGTGTGCCGGATTGTGTGCCACCAGGGGGCAGTGAAGTGTCGTAACTGCTGCACTCATCGTCACTTATAGAGTTGTGTTCGAGTCCTGCCAGGCGCAATGGCGAAATTGTTCCAGTGCCCAGGTTTTCGTGTCAGAGATAGGGTTACCGGCGAGTCGCTCCAGAGAATCTCTTGTGACGATTCTTGGGGAAGTAGTCTTTGGAACCCTCGATGGGAAGCGCATCGCCGGGCGAAGTGCTAAGAACCCATCCAAAAGCCGCAGAATTGGCGTGATTCCCCGGCCTCGGTTCGGTTTACGGATGGGCTCTAAAACTGGTCGGTATTTTGCCGGTTCGCCGTCCTGCCTATAATCCTTGATAGAGTGACAATCTCACAAGTTGGTGGATTTTCCATAGGTGTTAAGGATGGGTGGCCGAGTGGTCTAAGGCGGCAGTCTTGAAAACTGCTGTACCCGTTCGGGTACCGGGGGTTCGAATCCCTCCCCATCCGCTAAATCATGTTTCGGGAAGCACCTGAAGCCTTTGTCCTGCCCGAAGGTCAAGGCGAATCGGCGATTACTCCCGTATTTTCTCGTCAGAACCCTTCCGGGCCCGAAAAGCCGGCTTTTTTGGACCGAGTTTGTGGCTTGGTAGGACACCGAAGTCTCTCTGCGACACATCAACTCGGGTCACTTTTAGCTGGACGAGATACCTTGGTGGGACACCCAAGTTTCCCTTCGACCGGGCTGCCCCTATCGCCGTATGTACACTCGGTCACTCATACCACAGCGTAGGATTATGGGATCGGCCCAGCATCTTGTGGCCAGAGTACTCACGTCAGCACAACATGTGGCGGGTGCATTGTAAAGTTTAAACAATCGCGCTGTAGTACTAACGAATTTCGTCAAATCTCCCGTGTGGTTGCAGAATCGTCACCGGGCCACCGAGGGAGGTTGTGGCACCGTGCGGAAGGACGCTGGACCACATTTCTAAAATCTATTCAGTGGGGAAGTTAATTGTGTCCCGCAGGCAAAACGGGATGGAGGAAAGCTATGAGCACCATTGGCACCTTGATCGAAAGATACAAACAGGGACCGAGTTTGCTTCGGCAGGCGATTGCGGGGATGACTGCGGAGCAGATGGACGCTCGACCCGTCCCCGGACGATGGTCCACGCGTGAGGTCGTGTGTCACATCGTGGATTTCGACCAGCTTTATGCGGATAGGATGAAACGGGTGATTGCGGAAAAGGAGCCCGATTTTTCCCCAAGCGAACCGGACGCCTTTGCCGCTCATCTGGCCTATGGTAAGAGGGACGTAGTCAGGGAATTGCAACTGCTGACGCTTTTGCGCGAGCAAATGGCCGTCATTTTGGAGTCCCTCCCGGAGGAGGCCTTTCGGCGAGCGGGCCGCCATTCAGTCCGCGGATTGGTGACCCTTCAGGAATTGTTGCAGGCGATTACGGATCACATTCCGCACCACATTCGCTTTATTGAGGAAAAGAAAGCCGCACTGGGGCTTCACACCGGCAAATAGCCCGCGATGGAGCTTTTCTCCGGCGGGGAGAGTATGTCGCAGAGATTGGGAACAAGCTGTGAGTTTCCAGCAGGTCCCAGTCCGTCCTGTGTCACTTGCAGGAGACCGACCTCCGGCATCCGTGTCAATTTCGAGGACGGTCGGCTCGAAATATTCCCTCTCCCCTGCGCAAGCCTTTTTGAGCGTGGCAGGGTTGTGCAATATTTTTTGCGGGAAAAACTTCTCCTCTTTGGCCTACGGAGCAATCGACAGGGGCAGGGAATGCTTTGGACAGGCGTCAAGTAAACCGGGACTTCGTCAGCCCGGTGGAAATGTGGTAAAGTGATCTCAATTAACATTCGGCTGCTTGATTGATGCCGACTGCTGCAGAAGATTGCGTTTTCTGGATGCGGCGGTCTGAGAGCCGCGAGCTCGACTGTGGCAAAACTGTTTGCGGGGCGAATGTTGGAGTTTCTTGGGTCGGACGCGTTTGACATTCGGCGTGAGGTTACTTGATGGCTGAAACCAATCTGATAAGAACGACGATTGGTGGTGTGCCTGTTGTGGAACTTGCGCAGGAGTTTGGAACTCCTCTGTACGTGTACGACGCTGCGGTGATCCGAAAGCGTTTTGCGGAACTTGCCGTCTTTGACGTGGTGCGCTATGCCCAAAAGGCGTGCTCAAACCTGGCCATTTTGGCGCTCGTCCGTCAACTGGGAGCGCTAGTGGATGCTGTGAGTGCGGGCGAGATTCATCGAGCTTTGGCCGCTGGGTATCCGCCGGCGGGAGATCCGCCTCCCATCATGTACACGGCTGATATTTTCGATCGAGATGCCCTCGACTTGGTGGTTGAGCATCACATCCATGTGAATTGTGGCTCGCGTGACATGATCGAGCAGCTTGGGGAACGCGTTCCTGGCCGAGAGATCACGCTCCGCGTCAATCCCGGGTTCGGCCACGGACACAGCCGAAAGACCAACACAGGCGGAGAGCTTTCCAAGCACGGAATCTGGCATGAACAGTTGCACGAGGCCCTGTTCGAGGCGGAGCATCACGGTTTGAGCGTGGTGGGACTTCACATGCACATTGGGTCGGGAAGCGACTTCGAACATCTGGCTCAGGTGTGTCGGGCCATGGAAAAAGCGGCTGTAGAGGCCGGTCGGAATCTACGATGGATCAGTGCGGGAGGCGGTTTGCCAATTCCATATCGGGAAGGGGATGCCCGCATTGACATTCAGCGATATTTCGATCTCTGGGATGCGACGCGGAAGCGATTGGAAGACCGGTTTGGCCATCGGGTGCGTCTGGAGGTGGAGCCCGGCCGCTACATCGTCGCGGAGGCGGGTTTTCTCATCACGGAAATTCGGGCCGTTAAGGAACAGGCGCAGAACACGTTTTATCTCGTGGATGCGGGGTTCAATAATCTCGTCCGGCCGGCCATGTACGGCGCCTATCATCCGTTGCGGCTGGCACCGCGAGACCCGAGCCTTCCACGGCTTTTTCAAGAAGTCATTGTGGGGGGACCGCTGTGCGAGTCCGGCGATATTTTCACGCAGGAGGAAGGGGGAATTGTCACCAAGCGACTGCTTCCTCAGGCGGCAGTGGGGGATTACATCGTTATTGAGTGCGCCGGTGCCTACGGGTTTGTGATGGGCTCCAACTACAACAGTAAACCTTATCCGCCTGAGGTACTTGTGGATAATGGCGACGTGAAGTTGATTCGGCGTCGTCAGACTTACACAGATCTTTTTGAAGACGAGATGATCCCCTCGGAGTTTTTGGCCGACGAGGATTCCCGGCGATCCGTCACTGGCCTATCCTGATGGGCCACCGTTGACGGTTTTGCCGTATTTGGTGCTCAACTTGGTTGGCTCCGGTTATTGTGCGGCTTCGGGACGTTGGGTTCGCGTGCGCCGACGGGCCGGCTTCGCAGTTGACCATTCCCGGGTAAGAGTTTCGAAGACCTCAGGCGACTCATAGCGGACGATGCCGGGGGCTTCGGGGATTGGACCGATCAGCCCTTTGAGCACCGGTAGACCGCGCACGCTCAAATCAGTGCAACAATCGTCCACGCCTACCTGAGTATGTCGTTTGAGGAGATCCTCGGGACTATCATAATCGCGGATACGGATTTCGCCGTCGGCACCCCGTGTGACAACGCGGATTGTGTGCTTCTTCATGGTGTGTGACTCCCATCGACGTTGCACCAGGTTTCCTCCTCATTTTGAAAATCGTCTGATGAGCAACACCCCTTTTGAGCGTCTGCGAGGTCCCCGCATTTCAGGTGCGACCGGCGCTCTTCGGAAATCGGTTGAAGCTGGAGTGATCGCTCAGGTGCGGCGAACCGCTGTGACGCGCGCAACTTGTGTAAATGGATCACCGACAGTGCGTGGAGAGCGAAAAAACGGATAGTGCGCCCGAAATGGATTATGCGCATCATGCGGTCGCACACGTTGGGCCCGACGTCCGTCGCTTGGATCTGAGGCATTCCGGAGGGAGGGGTATCGAGGGCCTGATGATCACTCGGCCACGAACACTGAAACCGTATTATGGGCACTGGAGACAAGTCCGGTCCCATAAACGAAGACAACTCGATCACCTGACTGAATAAGCCCCTCGCGTTTTCCCCATTCCGTGGCGAATCGCAGGAGAGCCGGGGAATCGTTTAAGGGGGCTTCCATCAGGGGGATGATTCCCCAGTAGAGACACATCCGCCGAAGCACGTGCGGAGACTCGCTCACGCCGATGGTGGGAACCAGGAAGCGATGTTTGGCGATGGTCAAAGCAGTCTGTCCGGAACGGGTCAGAATGATCATCATTTTCGCACCAACCTCGTGGGCGATAAGGCCGGCGTGCCACACGGAGGCCTCGGTGATATCCGCCGTATTTGCGGCTTCTGAGTCTCCTGCCTGGTATCGCACCGGAGGCTGGCTCACAGATTCCGTAGCCAGAGCGATGCGGTGCATCATCGTGACAGATTCGACGGGGTAGTTACCAATGGCCGTTTCGCCAGACAACATACAGGCGTCGGCCCCGTCGAGAATGGCATTGGTGACATCGCTGACTTCAGCTCGGGTAGGAATGCGGGACCGCTGCATGCTCTCCAGCATTTGTGTGGCAACGATGGCTGGTTTGCGGTGCCTTTTCGCGGCGGCCAGGATCCGCTTTTGGACAATGGCAACGTCAGCAATGTCGATTTCCACGCCGAGATCTCCCCGGGCGACCATTACAGCGTCAGCCAGGTCCAGAATCTCATCTAAACAGTCCAGGGCTTCTGGCTTTTCAATTTTTGCGACAATTTGCGGCGGATTTTGAACATTGCCGATCAATTTCCGCAATTCGTGGATGTCATCAGGGGAACGGACAAAGCTCAGGCCGACAAAATCGATATCTTTTTGGAGGGCCCAGGCGAGTGCTTCCCGGTCCGCGTCGGTTATGGCGGCCAAGGGTAGCTTGACACCCGGCAGATTGACGCCTTGACGGCTGCGGACAAGACCGGGCTGCGTCACCAGACATGTGGCTCGGTTTTCCGATTTGCCGATCACCTGAAGGGTAACAGTACCGTCCGCGAGAACAACGCGATCTCCCTCCTTCAGTGCGGTGATGACCTCGGGGCAGGAAACGGGAAGATCGGTGGGTTGCTGGGCAGTTTCCTCCATCACAAACGTGACCTGCATCCCCGGTTGGCATTCCAGCGCTCCATTTTTCAGCTCGCCAAGCCGAATCTTTGGACCGCCAAGATCAATGAGAATGCCAAGTGGGGTTTTGAGATCCTGTTCGATCTCTCTGATCCAGCGAACACGGGCATCGTGCTCGTCGAAAGAACCATGGGCCATATTGAGTCTGAAAACATCGACCCCCGCTTTGACAAGGGCTTCGATCTTGTCCCGTCCATGGGTCGCTGGACCCAGTGTGGCGACAATCTTTGTCTGGCTGGGCCGACGTGGCACTGCAGGCAGTTCCATCGGTTCACTCCAGATTCACGAAAAGTTTGAAAATCACAAACGCCTTCTAACACTTTTTAGAGAATTTAGTTAGCGTGATGCATCATAACGCCTTTTACAGGTTACTCACAAGCTGACCAGTCCCCACTTTTTGTATGGGCCTGAGAGAAGCCAAAGGGTCAATGTGTTGGAGGGACAATTCCCGAAATGCCCGTACCGACTCGGCGGGACCTGCTTGTCGAGCCCACCTTGCGATGTAGGCTAAGGGATTTCGTTGCATCGGGTACGAAAAGCGTGGCCGATCGAAGTCTCCGGAAGTTTGACCCCTGAGCGCGGATGGAAACAGTACAAATGGCTCGCTGAATCGCGCAATTACTTGCGGCTGGTTTCCAAGCAAGTTATTCTGAAGGGGAACGATCGTGGGTGTTCTCAGTAATTTGGCACACCATCGGCTGTCTTTGATTGCGCTGGTAAAGGAGTTGCGTATGCAGTTGCCCCATGCGTCGCGCCGGGATTTCTTGAAATGGTCAGCGGGAATGGCGGTTGCCGTGCCGCACATTTGGGTCAGCCCCTTTTCCTGGGCGGAGTCACCCAATGAACGCTTGAATGTTGCGGCGATCGGAGTGGGGGGCCGTGGCACGGACATCGGACGGCAGGCGGCCCAGCTTGGGAACATGGTAGCATGTGCCGACGTGCACCGCCTCAATGCCGAGAATTTCGCCAAGCCCTACGAAGGACGCTGTGCGGTGTACAAGGATTACCGCGAGATACTCGATCGCAAGGATGTGGACGCCGTGACGATCGGCACTCCAGACCACTGGCACGTCAAGATTTCCATCGATGCCATGAAGGCGGGCAAAGACGTTTATTGCGAGAAACCCCTCACGCTGACCATTCAGGAAAGCCAACTCATTTGCGAGGCTGTGCGACGCACCGGGCGTGTGTTCCAGGTGGGAACGCAGCAGCGAAGTGAATTCAACAGCATGTTCCTCAAGGCAGTTGTGATGGCCCGGAGCGGCCGCTTGGGTAAGAAGTTGCGGGCCATCAGTTCCGTCGGCCAGGCCACGTCGGGCGGACCTTTCCCCAATTCCGAACCACCGGAGTATCTCGACTGGGATTTTTGGCTCGGCCAGGCGCCCAAGGTGCCGTTCTGCGAAAATCGTATCGGCTGGAATTTCCGCTGGTGGTTTGAATACTCTGGTGGCCAGGTGACCGACTGGGGTGTCCACCACACGGACATCGCCATTTGGGCTCTCGGTGGTGAAGAGACCGGACCCGTCGAAGTAACCCCGGTCAACTTCGAATTCCCGCTCGGTCGGGAATTGATGCTGGAAACGCTTCTCGGCAAACGTCGCTGGGAAGACCTGCCGGTTGCTTACAATGTGGCGAAGACTTTCGATTGTGACATGCTCTTGCCGAATGGGAACGTGGTGAAGCTTCTCAGTGGCCCGAACGAGCTGATCATCGAGGGCGAATTGGGCCGCATTCGGGTAAATCGAGGGAGCCTCACGGGGCGACCAATCGAAGAGCTCACGGAAGCCGACAAAAAGTGGCTCGATGAGGAGGTCCGCAAGCTCTATCGCGGCAAGGAGCCGGGCAGCCACATGCGGAATTTCTTTGAATGTGTGAAAGACCGGAGTCTCCCCATTTCGGACGTTTTCACACATTGCAACGCGGTGAATGCCTGCCACATGGCGAACATTGCCATGCTCCTGAATCGCAAGGTGAAGTGGGATCCGCAGAAGTACCAGTTCGTGGATGATGAGGAAGCCAACGCGCTGACCAAGCGCAAGCAGCGCGAGCCATACACAATTACGCTGTAATTGTAAAGGACCGGCCAGCTTCGCCCAGAGCGTGCTCGGTTGAAGCCCGCCTCGGTTGTGCAACTGGCCCGTTAAAAATGTTGCCCACAGGGGATACGGTTCAGTCCGAACCGTATCCCCATTGTGTTTAATACTCGAGATGTGTTCTGAAATGGCGTTGTTCGGCTCCCGAACAGCATCCAGCGCCGCCCCAGATTATTTCTCCTGGTGCATTGACCGGTTTGAAACATCCGACTACACTCGAGCCAAAGCGCATCAAGTGATTCGCCTTCCCCGCCGAAATCTCGACTTTCGATCCCACCTGGAGGAGACTTCCCATGCTTGCAGGAAAACTGTCCCGTCGTGATTTACTGAAAGGTGCCGCTCTGAGCGGGGGAGTTGCTATTCCTTTACTCTGGCTTCCCAGGCTTGCCCGCGGAGAATCCGCTAACGAGACAATTGGGGTCGGGGCGATCGGAGTTGGGGGACGGGGTTCAGGAATTGGGAACGAGGCCGCACGGTTCGGCGTGATGCTCGCGTGCGCGGATGTGGATAGGAGTCATGCCGAAAAATTCGCTGCGCGCTTTGGAGGCCAGTGCGAGGTATTTACAGATTACCGTCGAGTGCTCGATCGCAAGGACATCCACGTGGTGACCATCGGAACACCCGATCATTGGCACACCAAAATCGCCGTGGAGGCGATGCTGGCGGGGAAGGATGTGTACTGTGAAAAGCCGCTCACGCTAACGATAGACGAGGGCAAAATCCTACGGCGGGTGGTGGCAGAAACAAAACGAGTCTTTCAGGTGGGGACCCAGCAGCGGAGTGATCGCCGTTTTCTCCAGGCTGTCGCGCTTGCCCGGAGTGGCCGCCTCGGAAAGCCCCTGACAGCCACCTGTTCCATCGGGGCGGGCCCGAAAGGGGGCCCCTTCCCTACAAGTGATCCACCCGCGACGTTGGACTGGGATTTCTGGTTAGGTCAGGCGCCATTTGTCCCCTACACCAAGGAACGCTGTCATGGTACGTTCCGATGGTGGCTGGAATACTCGGGAGGCAAATTGACCGACTGGGGGGCGCACCATGTGGACATCGCCCAGTGGGGTCTCGGATGCGAACACACAGGCCCCATCGAGGTCGAGGGAAAAGGGGATTTCCCCACCATCCCGGAGAATTTTGACCCGGTGGCATTTTTCGCGGGGAAGGTCGCTCTGCCCAACGCTTACAACACGGCCACGACCTTCCAGTGCACACTCAGGTTCGCCAACGGGGGAACCATTATCGTTCGGCACGGCCCGGATAACGGTGTGTGGTTCGAGGGGCCGAGCGGACAGATCTTTGTGAATCGAGGCAAAATCACAGGCAAGTTGCTTGAGGAGTTGACCAAGAACGAACAGCAGTGGCTCGAGGAAGAAGTCACCAAGCTCTATAAAGGACGCCAACTGAAAGGACACATGGCCAACTTCTTTGAATGCGTGCGCGAAAGAGCCGAGCCCATCTCAGATGTGGCGACGCACCATCGCGAGCTTTCGTCATGTCACATGTGCAATATCGCGATGCTCCTCAAGCGCAAGCTGCGATGGGATCCCGAGAAGGAAGTTTTCGTCGGTGACGAGCAGGCTAATGCTCTGCTTTCACGCCCGCAACGAAAGCCCTATACGATTGAGGTGTGAAAGCCGATCGGGCGGCAAGCAGGACCGGCGGTCCAAGCCGCGTGAGAGACAGGACAAGTCGCTCGGTAGAGGCTGAGTGGGACCCTGGGCTGCCCGGCGCGCATTTCGGAGACGGGTGTTCGCCGGGCAGTTTTTCCGTCTGCCCTGGGCTTTGCCCTGGCTTCGCGTATCATCAAAGAAGGAACCGGCACGAAAAACGGGGCTGCGCCTTGCTACCCGCGATTTTTCGGCGTTTACTTACATTTTTGGGTGCCATGATTGTCCGTGAGAAAGGTGTCCTGTGTCTTACTGGAGCAACAAGAATGTTCTGGTGACGGGAGGCTCGAGTGGGTTGGGGCTCGCCATCGCGCGGGAATTCGCCAGGGCTGGGGCTCGGGTGGCGATCGTAGGACTGGAGCCGGCCGGCGTCGAGAAAGCGGCCGAAGAACTGAGCCGCATTTCCCATTCGATCTTGCCGCTTGCAGGCAATATTTGCGTGGAATCCGACGTTGCCCGGATTGTGGGTTCCATCCACGAAAAGTGGGGACCGCTGGAAGTGCTCGTCAATAACGCAGGCCGGTCGATGCGGGGCACCGTGCGGGACACGACTCCGGAACAATTTCGCGAGTTGATGGAACTGAACTTCATCGCTCTGGTTCGCATGACCCAGGTTTTCTTGGATGATCTTCTGTCGACGCGTGGTCATGTGGTCAACATTGGATCTCTGGCTGCCAAAGCGGCTGCCAAATTTGTGGGAGCTTACCCGGCGACAAAGCACGCCGTGGCGGCCTTTTCTCAGCAACTTCGTTTGGAACTGGGGCGTCGGGGCCTGCATGTTTTGCTGGTTTGCCCAGGGCCCATTGCCAGAGCAGGGGAACGCCTCTACCGTTTGGAGGGGGCTGAAATGGTCCCGGAAGCGGCACGGGCGCCAGGGGCGGGGGTAAAAGTGCGGAGTATTTCAGCGGATTGGCTCGCCAGGCGTATACTTCGCGCGTGTGAAGCTCGCAAGCCGGAGCTGGTCGTTCCAGCCAGGGCAAGGTTGCTTTTCGCCATCGCCCAACTGTCCCCACACTTGGGGGATCGGCTCATCGAGCGATTCACTCCCCGGGGGGAGGATTCGTAGATTCGCGGCGTGCCGGTCCTTGAAGTCGCCGTCCCTTGACAAGTGATATGGGAAGCGTCACTATAATGTTTTCCGGGCGAAAGCTCCGGCTGATTCCAAATAGCGGTAGAGTCGCATCGCCATTGAGGTTTACTATTGCCCACCTGCGCGTGGGGTTAAGGTACAAAAAAGTTGCAAAAAGATCAAAGATCGTCGTGAGAGAACGAGTCCAGCATGCCCACAATTAATCAGCTTGTACGCAATCCTCGGAAGCCCAAGAGAAAGTTCAGCAAGTCGCCGGCTTTGGACGGTTGCCCGCAAAAGCAGGGCGTGTGCCTGATTGTGCGGACCATGACCCCGAAGAAGCCGAACTCGGCGCTGCGGAAGATCGCGCGGGTTCGGCTGAGCAACGGGAAGGAAGTCACGGTCTACATTCCTGGTGAGGGGCACAATCTTCAGGAGCACTCCATCGTGCTGGTTCGGGGAGGACGTGTCCGGGACTTGCCGGGGGTCCGGTACCAGGTCATCCGTGGAACGCGAGACTGTGCCGGTGTGGAAGGGCGGCGCCAGTCACGAAGCCGCTATGGTGCTAAGAAGCCGAGCAAGTGATTTTAGGAATTTTTCCGAGGTGGAATTTTAAGATCGGATAGAACTTATGGGTCGCAAAACAGCCAGTGAAGCGATTCTCAAGCCGGATCCGAAGTATGGGTCGCTTCTTGCCAGCAAGTTCATCAACTGCATGATGTGGAATGGCAAGAAGACGGTTGCCCAGGCTATTTTTTACAAGGCGTTGGACATTCTTGCCCAGCGGATTCCGGACCGGAATCCAATTGACGTTTTCACAGAAGCCGTCGAGAACGTGAAACCGAATATCGAGGTACGTTCTCGACGGGTCGGTGGTGCGTCCTACCAGGTGCCCATGCAGGTGAGTCCCAAGCGGCAGCAATCGCTGGCCATCCGCTGGATTATCCAGGCGGCCCGCGAGCGGAAAGGTAAACCGATGTACGAGAGACTCGCGGCCGAACTGGAGGCGGCTTACAAAAAAGAAGGAGCGGCCATCACCAAGCGGGAAAACGTCCACCGGATGGCCGAGGCCAACAAGGCGTTTGCTCACTTCGCTTGGTGAGACTCCCTGGGACGACGCACACCGCGCCGAGCTATTTCGGTGCGGTGTTCTTTTGCGCAGTGAGTGGTTACTGAAGTTACAGAGAGTTTGGTCAGCGCCATGCCTCGCGACATCAGGAATATTCGCAACATCGGGATTGTGGCCCACATCGATGCGGGAAAAACCACCCTCACCGAACGGATGCTGTTTTACGCGCACTTTATTCACCGGGTGGGTTCGGTGGATGAAGGCACAACGGTGACAGACTACGATCCCGAAGAACAGGAACGCGGGATCACCATCCAAGCAGCGTGTGTGACCTTCGACTGGCGAGGCGTCCACATCAATCTGATTGACACGCCGGGTCACGTGGATTTTACCGCAGAGGTGGAGCGATCCCTGCGCGTCCTTGATGGGGCTGTGGTGGTTTTCAGTGCTCGCGAGGGTGTGGAAGCCCAGAGCGAAACGGTCTGGCGGCAGGCGGACAAATACCATGTTCCGCGTATCGCCTTCATCAACAAGATGGATCGTGAAGGAGCGGACTACTTCGGGACACTGGAAGAGATCGAAAAACGCCTGGAGTGTCGGCCGATCCCGGTCAATCTCCCGATCGGGAGTGGTCCTGCCCACTTTAACAACCCCTTCCGTGGTGTGATCGATCTTATTTCGATGAAAGCCCTCCGGTTTGTGGAAGAAGGGAATCACGCAGAGGTGATTGCCGAGGAAATTCCGGAGGAATTAAAAGAAGAGGCGCAGATTTGGCGCCACAATATGCTGGATCAGTTGTCGCTGTACAGCGATAAGCTCACAGAATTGCTGCTGGCGGAAGAGCCGATACCGGAAGATCTTATCCGTTCGGTGATTCGGCAGGCGACCATCGGTAATTTGATTGTGCCCGTCCTGTGTGGCTCGGCCCTCCATGGAATTGGGGTGCAACCGGTTCTGGATGCTGTGGTGGATTACCTGCCCGACCCGACCGAGATTCCTCCGGTTGAAGGCACGGATCCAGAAAACCCCAATAAAAAGCTCACTCGAAAAGCGGATCCCAAAGAACCGTTTTGCGGACTGGTCTTTAAGGTTCAGGCGGACCGGTACGGCGATCTGGATTATGTACGCGTTTATTCCGGGCGGTTGACGGCTAACAGCCGGGTTCTCAATCCTGGCAAGAACAAGAAGGAAAACGTTCCCCAACTGTGGCGCATCCAGGCCGATCGCCGCGAACAAATCGAGGCGGTGGAGGCTGGGGATATCGTGGGTATCATGGGCATGCGGCACTCGGTTACGGGGGACACGTTGTGCGACCCCAAGCATCCCATCCTGCTGGAACCGATTGTTTTTCCCCAGACCGTCATCGATATGGCTATCGAGCCGGAAACCACGGCGGAGCGAAAAAAGCTGATCGATGCGCTGGAGTTGATGAAACGGCAGGATCCCACGTTCCGGTACAAAGAGCACGAAGAAACCGGGCAGATCATCATCAGCGGCATGGGCGAACTTCATTTGGAGGTGGCCGTCCACCGATTGGTTCGGGAACACAACTTGAAAGTGCGCGTCCAGAAGCCGCGTGTGAGCTACCGCGAGACAGTGGAAAAGGCCGTGGAAGTTACTGGTGTGTGCCACCGCACCGTGGGCGGTCAGCCACTCTTTGCGGAGCTCTCCATTCGCATGGAACCGTTCGACAAATCCCCCAAACCTGTGGTTGTGACGGTTGAAAACGCCGAAGGGCTGCCAGCCCCATTCCTGAAGGCCGCTCTTGAGGTTCTCGAGCAGCAGGGAGAGGGCGGTGGCCTGCTGGGGTTCCCGCTCATGCACGTTCGGGTAGCCATTACCGGTGCCAAAGTTCACGAGACGGAATCGAATGAGTTGGCCTTTCGCCTGGCCGCCGCGGACGCTTTCGATAAAGCCCTGCGCGAAGCCGGGATTGTTCTTCTCGAACCGATTATGCGTTTGGAAGTGACGGTTCCTGAAGAGTATGTTGGCGATGTGATCAGTGATCTCCAGCAGCGGCGGGCGGAGATCGTCCGCACCACTGTACGCGGAAAAAACACGGTCATCGAAGCCCACGCACCGCTGGCGGAGCTGTTTGGCTATTCCAACGCCATGCGCGGGTTGAGTCAGGGACGGGCGTCATGCAGCATTGAGCCGTATACGTACGGGCCGGCTCCGGCAGAAGTGCTGGAAAGTTTTCTCTAATCGTCCCCGTTCCCAAGTGATTCGGGCTTGCCAGCGGCGGTCCTCCTGGGAAATACTGTTGCTGGGCTGTTACCTCTTTCCCAAAGCAGGTGTAACAGTCCCATAAAAGGTTTGTTGTCTCAGTATTCCAAGACCCTTGTCATTTGAGGGAGATCGCATGCTGGCAGATTACAAACGGCTCCGGAAGTTGGCTCCAATCCTCACTATCGCCATGGGGGTGTGCTGGAGTGGGGCAATCCTAATCGGCGAGGAACGGGATCTAGGGCTCAAGCCCGGCATGACGGCTACCGTCACGGCCACCTTCGACGGACAGCCCTTTTCCTATGAAGTGACGGGCGTCACAAACAAAGAAAATTACCAGGTCGTTTTTGTGCGTTATCCGTCACCGGTTACATCAGAACTGCCACAGAATAACATTATCCCGGTGGAGTACTATCTTCCCACCGGTCTGTTCGCTGATGGGCCGAAGCGTCCGGCCGTGATTTGCCTCCACATCCTCGATGGCAGTCTCGAACTGGTCCGAATGCTGGGCTCCGTCTTGGCGTCGCATGGGGTTTCTGCGGTTGTGTTTCCTCTTCCCTACTATGGAGAGCGGGGCGGTCCCTTGGGGCCCCGTGATATCCTGGAAGAGCCCCAGCGATTTCTGCGCGTTCTGGAACAGACCTATTTGGAAGTTCGCCGGGCCACGGATTTTCTCGCTTCCCGACCTGAAGTGGATCCTGAGAAAATCGGTGTGGCCGGTATCAGTCTGGGAGCCATAGTTGCAGCATCGGCTGCCGAACGGGAACCGCGAATCTGGCGCACAGCTTTGATCCTTTCCGGAGGCAACATTCTCAAAATAGTCGCGACAGCGCGGGAAGCCGAGCCTCTGCGGGAGTTTCTCGGCCGGCTGCCCGAGGAGGATCGCGCGAAAGTGATCGAAGGCTTCCGCGAGGCGGATCCCCTCACCGGTGCGCATCTGCTCCGCGAACGTGCCCTGGCTGGTCGAGTCCTCATGATCAATGCGGCCGAAGATGAAGTTATTCCCCGGGATTGTACTGAGCAACTGGCCGCGGCTTTGGGAATATCCAACCAAGTAATTTGGTTGGAGGGCCTTGGTCACTACACAGCGATCGCTGCCTTGCCGGAAATCCTCCAGCAGACAGCGCGGTTCTTCGCTCAGGATTTGCCCGTCGAACTTCAAAACGCGCAACCGGCGGCGGAAAGTCTCACACCGCTGAATCGGATCGCTGGATGCCTTCGCGAAATCACCCAGTTCTGCATGGAAGAACCACGCCCGGGAACCTGTCACATTATTCATGTAGCGTCCCAACTGGAAGGACAAATGTTCGATGTACTGCTGATTCGAGGGCGGGGGCATCAATTTCGACTGGAAGGCCAACTGGGCAACTTCGGGCGCGTCATGGCGGGGCAGGGCGATTATCCTTGGCTGGTGGCACGAACCGGAAAAGTTTTTGCGGGTGAGCCGGGCGCCCCCCTCGAGACAAAGTCACCGTTGACTTACGTGCGGGGAGTAATTCTGGAACGTCTGCGTTTTGTGATGCTGGCGTTGGGTGGACTGGCGAGCACGCCCGCCGCCCTCGAACCGCTCCTGCAAATTCAACAGGAAAAAAACCAGAATGGCGAAACCCTCACAGTTTGGCCGGCTGGCAAACAGTCGCCTAAAATGACCATGACTTTTACCAGGGCCGGGGTCATGCCCGAAGAGATCGCTGTCGAGACACCTGATCGGAATGTCATTATTCGAATCAAGAGCTGGCAGCTTCACGCACCGGCCAGCGCCGGGGTATTTGCTCCCCCTGCGACGGAATCCGTTCAGGAAGTATCTCGAAATGATCTTTATCGAATGTTTGGAGCTCTTGTGAACTTCGCTGCGGAACAACTTCCCTAACCCTGCTGTTGATCAGTTTGGAAATCCTTCATCGTCCCCGAAGTTGGCATTTCCGGCACATCGTTCTTGGTGACCATAACTGGCAACAATGAACCACGTTTAGACAATCATAAGACGCCGAGTAAACGTGACGGGAGATACCTACATGATCGGTCAGATAATGACGCATTTGCGTGGTCTCATCAGTTCTGGCTCCACTTCTAAGCTTCCGTGTCAGGGGAAGCCATCTTCGCAATACGACGGCGTGGATTTTCGGACATTCAGTTCAGCTGGGACTGTGATAACGGCCGTCGTTTGCCTCGCTGTGGCGTTTGCGGTGGGCTGGAGCAACAGTCCGATAGCGTCAGGTAATGAGCCCCTTGCGCACGCGGAAGCTGGAAATCCAAACGTGGGGGAAACGTCAACGCCCGGGGTTTCCAGCCGTTATGAGGTTCTTCGTGTCGATTCGGATCGCCACGGTTTGCTGGCGCGCTGCGAAGGAAAGCTCGTGCTCATCGTCAGTGGCAAACCTGCGGACATGGGCCGCGCCCAGGGACGCCTTCTCGCGGGGTCAATTCAATATTTGGTGGAGCGAGTTCTCTACGGGGTGGGAGCTTTCGACTCGGTGGAAAGTGGCACATGGTTTTTCGACCGCATGGAAGAAATTCACCGTCGAACCTCTCCGTATATCCCATCACGGTACTTTGAGGAGATTGACGCTCTAGCCGAAGCTGCCGGTCTTTCTCAGCGGGATGCCCGTTTTGCAAATCTTTTTCCGGAAAGATTTCATTGCAGTGGGGTGGCGGTTCGTGGTACGGCCACACGTGACGGTCAGGTCATCCATGCCCGGGTGCTCGATTACATGCGGGACATCAATCTCCAGGGATGTGCCGTGGTGCAGGTCTTTATTCCCGAAGGCCGTCATGCCTGGATGAGTTTGGGATATGCGGGGCTGGTGGGAACGGTTACAGCGATGAATGAGGCCGGGCTGGCTGTCGGAGAAATGGGTGGTGGTGGAGAAGGCCATTGGGATGGCATGCCCATGACCCTTCTTTTACGGGAGATCATGGAGCGGGCAGGGACGGTCCAGCAAGCCCTGAAGATCCTCCAGGAGACTCCGCGAACGTGTGAGTATTATTACGTCTTCAGCGACAGGTCAGGTGATCTTGCGGCAGTTCGGGCAGTGCCGGAAGAGGTTCTCATCCTGAAACCCGGTCAGCAACATCCCCTCCTGCCACCAGTTCCCAAAGACACAGTTTTCATCTCCGCTGATGAGCGGGCGCGGGTGCTCAGTGAGCGTTTACACGAGTATTTCGGCCGAATTGATGTCCCCACCATGATCGAGATCATCAAAAGGCCTGTGGCCATGCGATCCAATTTGCACAACGCCATCATGACGCCGCAAACCCTGAATATGTGGGTGGCGGATGCGGGTCGGACAACCCCTGCCTGTGACGAGCCCTACGTGCGGGTAAATCTTCGCGAGTTGCTCGATCTCTTTCGCGTGACGCTTGCCACCAGCACCGCGTCCCGGTAGATCTCCTCGGACGCTTTCCGGGGAGGATGACGGTCTCCGATTCGTTCGGGGACTTGACAGCGGACGACTACCGAAGTAGTATTACCGGTGTCGTAGATAAAAGGATCACTTCGTCATGGCACAGAAGAAATTTCGGCTGGGTGATCTTCAGCTCCGGATTCTCCGCGTCCTGTGGGACAAGCAGGCGGCGAGTGTCCAGGAGGTTCATGCGGCCCTGGAAGGACGGCGGCTGGCCTACACCACCGTGGCCACGATGCTCCGCAAAATGGAGCAGCGTGGATTGGTGGGGCATCGTCTGGAGCATCGTCGTTTCATTTATTTCCCTCGGGTCAGCCAGTCACAGGTGGTAAGATCGGCGACAGCCGATTTTCTCGACCGACTGTTTCAGGGGAGTCTTTCCGCAGCGGTGTGTCACCTCCTGGAAACCCGGGATTTGACGCGGGAAGAGCTGGAAGAGCTGGAGCGCCTCATTGCTCAGCGAAAACGGGAATTGGAGGGGAATTGCAACGCTGCCCCGTCTGAGGACGAGGCTCGGTGACCGGAATGGTGTGTTTGGAGGTTGGGCTACATTTTTTAGGGCGTGTCCGCGCGTGCTGTAGGTGGTTAGCCTGCTACTAGCGGACTGTGGCATGTTCTCGCCCGTGCGATACGGTTTTGGAACCTTATGATGGAAACACCCTGGCAATCACTCGTGTTCCTCGCACTGGGTGTGACGCTGCTGGTGGCATTGGCGGCTTTGGCGGGCGGTGCGTCTGCACGAGCAGAGCTTCGCCGCCTGGTGTGGATTTCGTGTCTGGCGGGCATTCTGGTCTTCGTGCTCTCAGTTCTCTTTGCAGCGCCCATTGCCGTTTGGCAGTTGGTGCGCTTCTTCAGCCAGGAGGAAAGGCCGAGTGTCTCAGACGCTCTCGTGGAAGGTCATACGGGGGAGCAAAGTCTCGGAGCCGACCCGAGTGAGGTAGCTTCTCCAGCGATGAACGCTGCGTTTGTGATCTCAAGGCCAGCGAAGTTAGGAGAAGAGCTTGGCCCCGCACGGGATGTCCCTGTCCCGCCTGAATTCTTCGGCAGTCAATGGGAGCGGTGGCTGCTGCTTGTTTGGACGGGCGGGTTTTTGGTGTTCGGCACAGAAACGGTCCTGAAACGTGTGGTTACTGCGTGGGTCAGACGGAGTGGCCACGATTTATCTGGCACCCCGCTGGCAGTTTGGGTGAACGACATGGCACGTGAGGCCGCATATATCCGACCCATCCGTGTGGTGGCCTCGGCACGCTTTCTGACGCCGGTCGCCTTCGGCGTCATGCGACCAACAATCGGGGTGCCTTTGGGGTTTGATCCTCATCTCAACGCCAATGCCGATAAGGCGGTTTTGCTCCACGAATTAAAACACATCCTCAATCGGGACCCGTTTTGGCATGTGCTTGCGGATGTGGTTGTGGCAATTCTGTGGTGGCATCCTGCCGCCTGGTTTGCCCGGTTCCAGTGGGGAAAGGCCAGTGAAGAAGTGGCGGATGAGTACTCGCTGTGCATTCCTGATGGTCCCCGGGAACTGGCCGCGGGGCTTGTGTTCTATGGACGCAAAGCCCTGGAAGGTCGGATGACCCTGCTTGCCACAACGGGTGTGCGGACAAGGTCTCATCTTGCAGCGCGGGTCAAGCGACTGCTTTGTTTACAGGACGATCAGACCGCGGGGAGGTTGGATAAAGTGGGAGTGTCAGCACGGTTGCAGCGGTGGGCAGTTTGGCTCACTGCTGCGGCTGTGTTTTTTGCGTCCGTGGGAGCGACGGCTCCTCAGGTTCCTGTGGTGTATGGAGGTGCTCGTATGAGTTGGGTTCGATGGTGTTGGCGACATTCCTTGTTGGCGGCCGCGGCAGTGGCCTTTGTTGCGCCGTGGGGGCCGCCTCCTCTGGCCGAAGAAGGCCGAAAACCGGACAAGCCGGCAGCGGTTGAAAGAGCCGAGCGGGAAGAACGCGAAAAACCTCGCGTCGAACGTGAAGAACGTGAAGAAGGCAAGCGGGAACGAGGAGTGAGGGAGGACCGCGAACGAGAACGGGAGGAGCGGGAACAACCGCGTGAACGCCCCCGACCTCCCGAGGTGGGACCACGAGGGGAGCGACCGCTCGGTCCACCCGCTCTGGAAAGGATTGAACGGCAACTCGCTGAACTCCGAGAGCAGATTGCTCGGGCAAGAGAGGCAGGTCAGGAAGAGCGCGTTCGCGACCTGGAGCATCAGATCGGGCGGCTTGAGCGGATTCGAGAGAACATTCGGGCAGGACGGCCGCCGGAAGCTGGCTTGGAACCTCCTCCGGAAGCCCACACGGCCATGATGGAACGCCTGGAACGGCGGATGGCTGAGCTGCGCGAAAGGATTGCGCAGGCCGAGCGAGAAGGTCGGCAGGAGTTGCTCCGCGAACTGCGGGCCGAGGTTGAGCGAGTGGAAAGGGCAATGCGAGATCTCCGCGAAGGCAGATTGCCGCCACGGCCGCCTGCTGTCCCTGTTCCACCAGAGAGAATGGAACGGGCCCGTCATGCCGCCGAATTGTTGCGACGAGAGGGATTCGGTGACATGGCGGAGCTGTTGATGCGGGCGGTCACGGGCATGCCGCCGGCGGGGCCGCCGCGCGCTCCAGAAGCTGGTCCGCCCCGTCCTGAGGGCGAGCGGAGAGGACCGCCTTCCGGTGATCGTCCGCGAGGAGAGCCGCCACGGCCTGAACGCGATCGTCCTGAAGGTGACCGGCGGTAGAGTCACATCTCAGGTAATTGCAACGGCTCACCTGTAGAATGCTGATTAGAAACACCGCAGCCCGGCAGGGGTGATCACCAGATTGCCCCTGCTTTTTTGTTGGACTTGTATATTTGAGAGCCACTGGGGTTTCGAGCAAGCTTTTCGACCGATCGCCGGCCTAGCAAGTTTCGCTTTATCGGCAGGAACACTCAGGCCGTGGGGTGATCTCGGGTGGACCGTCGAATTCGCGATGTGCGACGGCAGAAACCGCGAATTTCCGCCCTGTGAAGTCCAATCCGCATGTGGCGAGCAAATTAAAGAACGGTTTTTGAGTAAGGTCAACGCACAGTGTGGCCTTGAGCATTCCCGGCGGGACGGAAGGAGTACTGGGAACCGGGCAGGGAAATGTGCCGCGAACCTGAACCGCTGGTGTGCTCAGGCTGTCCTCCAAAATGAGCGTGGCGCCGGGACCCACAGATAAGCCGTGAAGGCCGAGGACCGCGTTAACTGACAGAGCCGTCGCGTCGATGTCAGCGCCTTTGCCAGCTTCCCGTGCGGCAACTGTCACTGCATGTGTGATCGTCTGCTCAATGAGCATCAACACGCCGAACTGAAATACGGCCAAGGTGGCAAGCAGGAGAATCGGCAGAACAAGCACGGCCTCCAGCGTCAACGATCCTCGCCGTGAAGACCGTCGGTCCCATCTGTTCAGTGAATTCCACGCCGGTTTCCTTCTGTGAAGTTTAATCGTGCAAGCCATTTCGTTTTGGTGTCTTCCCATTCAACGGTGATCGATCGTGTTTCTGCCGATATGCTGATGCCCTTTTCCACAAATCGCAGGCTGTCAGGGGATATGGTCCTAACAGGTTCGATCAGTCACTGCATTTGTATTCGTCCACCCGCTGGAGGCGTATCGCCTTACTCCCACACTGGTAAACGGCAATCGTATGTGCGGAGACCCTGTACCGCGGCATTTTAAGACCGAAAAGAGAGCAAATCGGGCTGGGCACCGCCAGCACGGCCTGCGCACGAACGGCGAATTCGCCGCTTCCAGATCCGCCGGAAATAATTGCGTAAGATTGCCCATTGTTGTTAGGAGCACTGGCAGGTGGACACGGCAGGTCGTCGATACCCGACGGGTGCACCGGACAGGTGGCCTGACAGTTATTGGACGATTCCGTATTGTCATAGAAGACAGCCGAGACTGGGGGAAGCGGACTTCCGTTGATCGCGAAGACGATCGTCACTCTCACGCCGTCCCGTCCAATCCCATCCCCATCATCCTGGCCACTCCCGTTTGAGACACCGGTCGTTCGAGCACCAAACCGAATTCGGTCGCCTGGCTCGAAACCGAGATCCCCACTGATCGGGTCGGGATAAAAATTGATTGTCAGGGTGGGGGATAGGCCCGAGGTTGGAGAGAAGACAATCTGCGACGAAGGATTCGGAAAACCCTCCACATCGTTATGGCACGGGATGATCGGGGCCGGCAAATTATCTGAGAGCGCGGGTGGGGCAGAGGTAAAGTCAAATTGACCGCTGCCTCCGCCCGCTTGGAGGTCGATGGTGACGCTCTGTATCGTCAATCCGGCGGGAAGGTCCGGGGATGCGCGAAACACGATACCCCAAGCATTGTCCTGGGCAAGGTTTCCCGGTCCCTGGGCAGTGGCGTCGATAAGGACGGTACCGGGGCTGCAGCCGGGACGCTTGTTGGCATCAAACACGATAGGACAGGTGGCATTCGGGTCACGGATAACTGCCCCAAAAACAAGGTTTCCTTCAGGACTGACACCGCCGACCGGATCTCCGGGTTGCACACAGCAGGTGAGGTTCTCGTTCGGGTTGGATGGGTCGGGAGTGGGGTCGTAATTGGGGGCGATCGCTAAAGGTAGGCCGCGAACGTGATTGGCAGCCGCGTAAGCAACCCCGATCTGGCGAGGGATATAGGTGGAACCGCCACCGGCATCACCCCAGGCTTTGACGGCCGCCCGGGCTGCTGCTTCCAGGGCGTTTTCCAGCTCCACGCGGGCAAGCCAAAGATGGCCCAACTCCACGACGAACCCGAAAAGAATCAAGAAGATAGGAAGGGTGAGAATAAGCCACAGGGTGGCAAATCCTCGACGACCGGCGAGACTCGTTTTTGACCGGCGGCTAAAAGGCAGGAATATGCGTTTTAGAAGTAAGTTTCTCATGGCTGGATTGGACCCAAAGATGGAATGTGACAGCCCCGGAGCTCGAGCATCTCGCTCACTTTTCATAGGCCCACACTGTGGAGAGCGTGGTTGTTTTGCAGCCCCCTGCCAGGTGAAGCCCAAACACCTTCAGCAACTCCGGCATAATATCTGCCTTTGGAACCGTGATGAGTATCCGTACATATTGCCCAGGGGGGACTGGACTGAGCTTGGTCGGGATAGGTGCCCCGGCCGGATCCACCAGGCTCACGGGGATTCCTCCAGCGTTGTGCTCCAGAACAATAATTCGGCGTGTCACACCGAAGGCCGCCAGTTGTTGATCAACGGCCTGGACAACGTTGGCCGGTACCGGATCGCCTTCCATTGTGGAAAGCCCAGAAGTCTTGGCCGCTTCTTCGGCACCAACGCGGGTGGCGAACGCCAACTCCTGTAAATTGGCGAAGTATTTTCCGAATTGCACCGTGGCAAGAAGTGCCACCAGCATGAGCGGCAGCACGAGGACGAGCTCCAGGCTTAGGACTCCGTAGCGAGACAAATAGCGTCGGCTCTGCCTGCGTCGAGAGATCACCGGCGTTCGTCCCTTAATAGCGGATGCATTTTCCGGAAAATGAGCAGAATTCATCATCTTCGTTTGGAGAAGGAATATGGTGCGATTACGAGCGATTGGACTGTCGAACACGGTTTCGTGCAAACCTCATGCCGCTCGCAGAAAAAGCCAGTACCCAACGGCCCATCAAGCACGATGAGATGGACGAGTGGCGATGAGCGATCACAACATCCCTAGGAAGATGTTTCAAAAACGCAACATCCCCAGGGGAATGAAGAAGGAACCCGGCGTCCAACGGACAAGCTGGCGGATCGCGTGAAAACTTATTGTCAAGCGAGTCGCACGCTCAGGGGCGAGTGCGTGCCTGGCGGATTTCTTGCAAGCGTTGCGCCGTGGCCTGGGCTTTCTCGGGAAGCTTCTTCACCAGATTGTGCTGCTCGCCCGGATCTTCAGCGAGATTGAACAGCATTCCCTCCGGGGCGACACCAAGTTCTATGCCCGTGTTGGGGTTGACGGCCTGGCCCTTCCGCGGCGGAATGTACTTCCAGCTTCCCTGGCGCAGGGCCAGAACGCCAGCCTGTTCCACTAATTCATCTCGACCTTGAGCCGACTTTCCAAGCAGCGCGTCGAGGACGTTAATGCTATCGGGGGCCGCCTCCGCAGGCAGCGGTTGACCGACGAGCTCGGCCAATGATGCCAGAAAATCCACATGGCAGACCAGGGCGTCGGTTTCTTTCCCGGCGGGCACATGGCCGGGCCACCGAACGATCATGGGTACCCTCGTTCCGCCTTCGAAGGCGCTGTATTTTCCTCCACGCCACGGACCGGCGGGCTTGTGATCTCCCAGGTGTTCCACGGCACCATCGCGATATCCGTCGTCCACCACAGGGCCGTTGTCGCTGGTAAAAATCACAAGGGTGTTCTCTCGCAGCCCGAGCTTGTCGAGGGCGGCAAGGATTTCTCCCACGCACCAGTCGAACTCCACAACCGCATCACCGCGCAAACCACACTGACTTTTGCCCACGAAACGGGAATGAGGGAGACGCGGGACGTGGATGTCATGCGTGGCGAAGTAGAGGAAGAACCGCTTGTCACGGTGCTCTTCCATAAACCGCAGGGCTTTCTGGGTGAGAACGTCGGCCATGTCCTCGTCCACCCAGCGGGCTTTCTTGCCCCCAGACATAAATCCAATACGGCTGATGCCGTTAACAATCGTGCCGTCATGTCCGTGACTGAACGGGTATTTCAGCAGGTCGGGTCTTTCCCGGCCGGTGGGTTCATCGCCGATTTTCTCTTTGTAACTGACGCGGATCGGATCGTTGGGATCGGCTCCCACCACGCGATGGTTTTCCACGTACACGCAGGGAACGCGGTCTCCCGTGGCGGGAATGATGAAAGAATAATCGAATCCAATTTCCAGCGGACCGGGCTTGATTTCGCCGTTCCAGTCGATCGCACCGTCTCCTAATCCCAGGTGCCACTTGCCGACGACCGCGGTGGTGTAGCCGGCTTTTTTCAACACGGAGGGCAAAGTGACGCGACCGGGTTCGATGATTAAGGCTGCGTCTCCAGGCAGGACGCCGGTGCCGGGTTTGCGGAACGCGTACTGCCCCGTCAATAGCGCATACCGTGAAGGTGTGCATGTGGCGGCAGGCGAATGGGCATCGCGAAAGAGCAGTCCCTCTCTCGCCAGACGATCGATGTTGGGCGTGGGAATCCGTTTCGCACCGTAGCATCCTACATCCCCGTAGCCCAAATCATCTGCGTAGATGAGCACAATGTTAGGGAGCTCCTTTGCGGCTACCCCAGATCCCGCGGTTTCCCCCTGAGCAGTGCCCAAAAAAACGAGAGCCAGAATGACCAGACCACTATAACTGACCGGCAGAGTCATCCTCTTCATGGTGTGCCTCCCCCACTGATAAGGCGGCTTATGGAACCTGTGGTAAGAACATCTCAGGCGTCCATTGTAGTTTCCGATCTTCTGGCGCAGAAGACCTCAGTGTCCTATCTGCCGCTCTGGGCAGGACGTCCCGACCACGGATCTCTGATGATTACGCACCCCACAGCTTGCCAGGAAAATGCTTCCTCGCGACGGCAGCAGAAGCTCATCTGGTCCCCCACGCCGATGCTGCATAACGTCCTGTGCGATAGATCCGTGCCCGAAGGTCATCCACAAGCCAGTGACATACGCAGGAGTGGATGCTTTCCACCATCTCCATATCATCAAGCGGAACGTGCAGCCCAGCTTGCTGGATTTGCTTCAGCTTTCCGCCATCGAATCCTGTCAGACCATAAGTTTTCAGACCATGCGAGTTTGCCCATTCCACAGCCTCTAGGATGTTCGGGCTGTTACCGGACCCACTAATGGCGATAAGCACATCTCCTGAACTGCCGTAATTGGCCAGTTGCTGTACAAAGACCTGATCGTAGCCCAAATCGTTCCCCAGGGCCGAAAACCAGCTTATATTGGCCGCCAGACTGACGGAGCGGAAGCCGCGGCGTCGATCGGTGCGAAGATCTTCTTCCCGGATGACTCCTTTGGCGAGGTCCTGGGCAAGGTGGTTAGCGGTGGCCGCCGAGCCGCCATTTCCGCAGACGAAGACCCATCGCCGATGCTCCCAAGCGTCATAGAGCCAGTCCGAAAGTGTTGCCAACGCAGCGAGATCCAGTTTCCCGAGTTCCTCCGCCAGACGATCGAAATAGACCTTGGGTTCCAGCGTTTCCCCGAGCACGGTGCGTGACTCCTCTGCAAACTGAGCGTACCAGCTTTGTTAATCGAAGCGGTTCCAACTAGTGAATTGTGGCGTCGTCGAGACAGCCCATAAAGCGACCCGTCACGGCCACGGATGTTTCAGGGGATAGCCAGCGGCATGCGATCACATGACTATTCCGGAAAACGACCTGTCATTGACGGCCTGCCGGATCTTGTGGTTCTAAATGTGCAGCCATTGGAAGCGGATGGAATGCTCCGATTGATTCTCCAGTTTCAAGAATCTGGCGCCCCGGCTCAGAACGCGAGCAGTCGTAAGGGGCCATCTTCCGGTAACTCCTCATCCTGGGAGGATCTTCTTTCCGCGACTTCATGGACTTCCAACCCTCGCATATCGGCGGGGAGGATGAAGATTTTTCCATCGCCCATGCGGCCGGTTCTGGCATGAGTGATAATGAGCCGAACGATTTCTTCAGTACGAAAATCTTCCACCCAGATTGTGATCTGCACTTTGGGAATGAAGGCCAGTGCGTAATCCCCCCCTCGATACTCTTCGAGGTAATTCTTTTGTCGGCCGAACCCCTTGACCTCTCGCACAGTGCACATTTCCACCGGCGCCAGTTGCAGCGCTTCCAGAATTCGCTCCGCTACAAACGGTCTTACAATGGCGATAACGGTCTTCATCGGCAGCCATTTGCTATTTTGGCAAGGCTCACCCGCAGGACTGGAGCAGGGTGGCTCTCGGCCGACAGGCACATCCCGGGCGATTTGCTTGGCCGGCTCGATTCTCTTTAATGTACGAAGCGTGTATTGGATTGAAAAGAGTTCATGCCGGGCTCGTCGGGCTTTCGATCCCAACAGATAATAAAACGTTACCCATGGCGATCATCGTGGCCTCAGCGGGAAGGAAAGGTTCAACGTGACCGACAAACCGCAGCACTCGCAACCCGAACGCACCCCTTATCAGGAAGCAGTTATTCGTCGCTATTACGAAAACCGCGACACGATCATGCTCCAGAAGCTGGGAGACATGATTGGGGACCTTTATTTGGCCGAAGGAAAAGCCCGCCAGCGATTGTGGAAGCGTATCGAAGCCACCCTCCGCAATCTGAGCGTGCCCGAATCACGCATCGCTCATCTGGTAAAAACCGATAATCCTGAGTATCTGGCGAGGCTTTACGAGGAGCTTCAGAAGAAACCCCCGGACAAAAAATGATTTCGAGGCTTTTTGCAAAAAGTGACGCTGGTTTGGCGAACGGCTGGGCGTGTGGAAGGACTGATAAGGGGTTTTGTGGATAGAGAGAAAAACGTGACTGACGTCGGCCATGAACAGCAACGCAGAGCAGATTGAAGCGCTTCGCTGGAAGAAGTTCCAAGTTCTGGACGATGGTTTCGTTGCACTTGTGGATGTCATGGGAGATGACTCGGCCATTGTCCAGGCTGCCCGCGTCAGTTATGGGGCGGGCACCAAAACTGTCTCCGATGACCGAACGCTCATCCGTTACCTCATGCGGCACCGCCACACGACGCCTTTCGAGATGGCCGAAATCAAGCTTCTGGTGCGGGTGCCGATGGATATCTGGCGGCAGTGGATTCGGCATCGCACGGCCTCGGTGAATGAATACAGCACGCGATACTCGATCGCCATCGATGCTGCACACCGCACCCCGCCCGACGGTTGGCGGCGGCAATCAAGGAACAACCGGCAGGGAAGTGAGGGGTTTCTCGACCCCGAAATCGGTCGACAGCTCAGCGAGGAAGAGCGAGAACTCCAGGAATACGCCCGCCGGGTGTACCAGCATCGACTTGAGTTAGGCGTGGCGCGAGAACAGGCGCGTAAGGATTTGCCGCTCTCCACTTACACGGAGGCCTACTGGAAAATCGATCTTCATAATCTTCTCCATTTTCTCGAATTGCGCATGGATCCGCACGCGCAGTGGGAAATCGCTCAGTATGCGCAGGTGATAGGGCACGAAATCGTGGCACGGCTTTTCCCCATCACCTGGGAAGCATTTCTGGATTATCGCTTGCAAAGCGTGGTGCTGTCCCGCCTGGACTGCGAAGTAATTCACAAGTTGGCGTCGCGCGGGCGGATACCGGCGACGGAGGAAGATTTCATGGAGTTGCAGCACCCGTCTTGGCAAGGACTTTCCCGCTGCCGGGAACGGGACGAGTGTTTGGAGAAACTTCGCAAGCTGGGGCTGGTCCAGTGAGTTAGGGCGGTCCGTGCTTTCCACACGGGCTCTCCCTACCGAGAATAAGCTTCAGCACGATTTGTTCTTTTCTGCCGTTTGTAGTCCCCAGTCTTCAGAAGTGATCTTGGGAAAATGTAGGGCTCCCGGTAAGATTCAGGGAGTTATTAAACGACGGCTGGCAGAATGTAAAGACGGCGGGCTGCAAGCAAACGGCCCTTTCCTTTCAGGAGGAGCGGATCCATGGTGTGTTCCCGGCCAGGGGATGGCCCTCGGTTTTTCGCCGTGTCACGGTGGTTTTGTCTCGGGAGTGCGATTACCCTTTTGACGCTTCTTGGTTTAAACGACGCATCCGGCCAGGTTCCCGCCGGCGGTGCAGGACAGTCCGCTATTCCTCCACGAGGCAACGAGGGTTATGTTCCGCCCGCCGCTGCGCAGGCGCCAGCCGTGCCGAATCCGAGCCAGCCAATTACCCCCAACGACGCGCAATCGACCAATGCCCTGCTACCGCCTCCGTTCACATTAACTCCCTACGAGCAAGAGCAACTTGATCGGGTGCTCCGCGCGTGGGAAGAAAGAAGTTCCCGCATCAAGACGTTCGAATGCGAATTCACGCGGTGGGAATTTGACCCCGTGTGGGGACCGCCCAATCAGCCGAAGCGCATCACGCGCGGCAGAATCCTGTATTCGGCACCGGACAAAGGGCTATTTCGGGTGGACGAAGAGGTTGTGGAAAACCGCTGGCAACCCGCGGCGCATCCTGAGCGCTGGGTGTGCGATGGTCGCGCCGTGTATGAATACCGATTTGAGACCAAGCAGATTGTGGAAACCCCGCTTCCCCCCGAACTTCAGGGGAAGGCAATCACCGAGGGACCTCTGCCATTTCTGTTTGGTGCGGAAGCCGAATCCCTCAAGCGACGTTACTACATGAGGATCATCACTCCTCAAAATGTGAAGGATGAAATCTGGCTGGAGGCGTTTCCCCGGTATCAGCGGGAGGCGGCCAATTTTCAGAGGGCGCAGCTTATTTTAAAGCTGCCTGCACTGGATATTTATGCCCTTCAGCTTTACCACCCCAGTGCCCAACCCAACACGCAGTCCCGGACCGTATTCCAGTTTGATCGCATCAAAGTGAATGCCTTCGACCCGCTACGGATTTTCAAAGAGGATCCATTCAGGCCGATTTTGCCCGATCCGTCCTGGGCGAAGGTGACAGAACCGGCATCGGCCTCACCCTCTGGCACTCCGCCGCACCTGGGCCAGCAACCTCAGGCGATCCGTCCCCAGTAAACTCAAGCAATTTGCCTCCCACACAACAGCACTGGCGACCTTACCTCGTAAATGACTCGAAGAAGTCTGGTAATGCGACCACCAAGCGACGGGCACCTCTCTCACCACCTTCTGTGCCTCCTCAGGTAGTCTGATCAAGGTGACGAGTAACCTGGTCCCCGAGGTCTCGATGAGGCTTTCGGTGGATAGCGAAGTGCCGATCTTCGGGCACAGGGGACGTAGCGTGGGCCACGTTGGAAAAGGAATTATCTTCGGATCTGCGTGTTCAGCCAAAGAAACTTTGCCGGTTCTGCGTGAGTTCGGATTTTCAATCGACTCTCGTAACTTCACATGACGATTGACCGTCTATAGGATAAAAAAAGCCGCGCTCGGTCATTGGCTGGAGCAGGTCGGGGCCTCCAATTCCCCATCAGGCAACCAATCCGTGACCCATGTGGGGTATCGGGTGACACACATGGGCGCGCAGCACCTGTCCGAATGACCGAGCGCGGCCAGGATTCCGTTCCACCCACCGGCCGAGCGGGCCGCCATCCTTGAACTGCTCATTCGTCCGTGAACGCGTCGGCGGCCGTACGGAATCACGACGGTTCGCCGATCTTCCCCTGTCGTCCTTGCGTTATTTCGCTGCTTCCCTTTCCCCCCCCGTCTCAGACCTACCTTCCTCCCAAATTCTTGGACTCTTCAGGCCAATGCCCGCCGGGAACTACTGGGCCAGGCTTTCGTACAATCTGGCAAATCTCGGCATGGCCTTTTCCAGGTATTTCTTCCAATGTTCGGGATGCCAAATTTCGACGCAAACAGCCGCTCCCACCACCATCACTTCACCGCCGGCTTCAACGGCAAGAAACTCCCTGAAACCTTCCGGGATGACGATCCGACCGCGTTGTGCAACGGGAACAGTTCGGAAGCGGCTGGAGAGGAGCCGCCCAAAACGCTGCACATCGGAAAGCCGCGTGTCCAGCCTTCCCATTTGGACTTTTTGTCGGATCAGCTCCACGCCGGCTTCCCAACGCGTTCGCCAGTTTTGTTGGCTCCATAAACTCAGACAACCTCGCCTCTCCTTGACCAGAACACACTCTTTCGCGTCGGGAGCCAGTAAGTCCATCAATTCGTTGGGAATGGAGAGCCGATATCGCTCGTCCAGAGCACGCACATATTCCCCGAGGATTAAGGGAGTTTGCGACATCGGCCTGAGTTCGTTTTTCGTCGTGCTCTCTTTTTATCACACTGCCATGTTTTGGGCAAGATACCCACAAAACTTGCCATCTTTGAGTGCTAGATGGGATGCAAACCCATATGCAACGAGTTTAGCTTTCTCCGTTTCGTCTGCAAGATCACCCAAACAAATTTTTTCGTCGCGCAATCCCATGCGCAACAACGCAGCGGCGATGATCTTGTTCGTATCACTTGTGTCCCGGTGAGTAGCAGTCACAAGCGTGCTTCCGTTGCGCTGCTGACGCTTGAAATCGGTCTGCGCAGATGCCCGGCCGCGGCTTCAGCGCGGATGGAGAGCGGCCGTTCCGAGCAAACTTGCGACAGACCGCCGACGAGTCCCCAAAGCTCTGGCAACGCCATCGATTCAGAAGCCGTAAGAGTGCCTTTGTTAGTTTCAGATCGGTTCAGATTGAGCACGCAATGATTGCGCGAGGACCGTTTGCGGACTGCGGCAACTAGCGTGTTGCCAATCGCTTGTCTTGGCACGCCGCTGTGGCGTGCAGCGAACCACCGGACAGGACCGAATGCAGGTTCATCGTCGGTAAATTCCGCAAAATTCGTGGATCCGATTCTGTTTTGCGGTTTTTGAGGAACGAACGACTGGGATTTTTGTTTGTTGTTTTTGACAAAATAGTGAGCTAAGAAATAGATATAGAAAGATGAGCCCAGTTCGTTGGCCAGCCGTCTTGGGCTCGAACCAGCAAAAAAGGAGAACAAAAGTCATGCGATTGGCGAAGCGCTTGTTCCTGGCGAGTGTGTGCTGTGTCGTGCTAGCACTGAACTCGCCCGCACAGGTCTTACGGAATCTGGGGCCGAGAGACAAAGGTCAGCCTGTGCCCCAAAATGAACCAACCCCAGCGGTGCCCCAACGGCCAAAGAGACTTCCGTTTCCTTTACCTCAGGTGGTAAAGCCTGCTCCCACGACGGAAGAGACAAAAGCGCATCAGCCAGGCCCGGGTTCCGCACAAACCCCAGAAGGCAATGGAAAGAGGGACGTGGGACGAGGCATGGTCATTGCCCGCCCCACCCGGGTGATCATCGTTAACGACGGCAACCAGGTGGCGGTTCAGGCCTCGCAACAGATCGAGGAAATGCTCCGACCTGCGATCGAGGAATTGAGCAGGGGAGGCAAGATTACCAAAGCCGACGCAGCACGGAAGTTGAATGGGGATAATCGGCTCATACGAGGGCCGCGTGCTCCCCAGGGAGTTCAGGAGGATGATACGCACAAATTGGCGGAGATGCTTGCCAAGTGGCTGGAAAAGTATCCCGTCCGGACCTTGGGAATCGTCGTCACTGTACCCACTGAGAAGAACAAGCCACCCGCGTGTCCACCGCCCGGCTGCGGCTGCACCCAGGAGCCGGGTATTTCGATGTCGTGCGACTGTGGACTTTCGCGAGGCTGGTGCTTCTGCCTGTTCTGCATGTACTATCCGCTTCCCGATCCAACTCCCCGCATGTCCGACGGTGCAGAGCCATCCGGGCCACGGAATGTGGACCTGATCGTGATCGTTCGCACCCCGGAGACGTCTTCCGCAGTTCTTCAGCATCTGTGGAACTCTGGCCAAGAAGAGTTGCGAACAATAAGTCCGACCGCTTCATCCCTCGTGATCAAAACTAAGAGCTGTCCTCCGTGAGCGGGGATTTCCTGGTTCGCGGCCGGGCGCAGCAGGTTATGACCTGTACATAGCTTGTGACGCGTGGTTGTGAAGCACCCACCTGTTTGCCAGCTCTAGTTGGGCGGTGTTAGCTCGGCTGTGGATGCCAGGGTCGTGGCCCGCGATTCAGGTCGTTCCATTGGTTGACACTCCCTGAATGATTTTCAGGGAGTTTTCTTTTCTTGCCATCATGGGAAATCCGCTATTTCCCGGCTAAGATGAGTTTTCTCCAATCACGCAGCGAACCTGGTGCTGTCCGAGTATCCCCAGTGTCGCAAAAACAGGAGATGGAGGCGCATTATGCGATGGGAGCGTAGCCGCGTGGCTTTCGAGCGAGCGAAACGAGTCATACCGGGTGGGGTCAATAGTCCGGCGCGAGCATTCGGCGCGGTAGGGGGCCACCCGATCGTGATCGAGCGGGGAGAGGGTTGTCGCCTCTACGATATCGATGGGAATTCCTACATTGATTACGTGCTTTCCTGGGGGCCGATGATTCTTGGACACGCCCATCCGGCCGTCGTCTCTGCGCTCGAGCGTGCCATTCATCGTGGAACAAGTTTTGGAGCTCCTACCGAGTTGGAAACGCAACTCGCCGAAGTTGTCTGTCGGCTCGTGCCCTCCGTGGAAAAGGTCCGCTTTGTCAATTCCGGTACCGAGGCCACCATGAGCGCTATCCGTCTCGCGCGGGCTTACACCGGCCGGGACAAAATCGTCAAATTTGCCGGGAATTACCATGGCCACGTGGATTGCCTTCTCGTGGCGGCAGGGAGTTCCGCAGCCACGCTGGGGGTGCCCACGTCCCCAGGCGTGACGCACGCAGCTGCCAAAGATACTCTCGTTCTGCGGTACAACGACGTCGGGCAACTCGAAGACGCGTTCAACCAGCATGGCCACGAGATCGCAGCGGTGATTGTGGAGCCGGTTGCGGGAAATATGGGCTGCGTGCCCGCCGATGTTGCCTTCCTCAGGAAACTGCGGGAATTAACCACCGCGTTTGGATCGCTCCTCATTTTTGATGAAGTGATGACCGGATTTCGTGTGGCGCTGGGAGGCGCACAGAGCCTCTTGGGTATTTTGCCGGATTTAACCACGCTGGGAAAAATCATCGGCGGGGGCCTGCCTGTGGGAGCTTACGGTGGGCGGACTGAAATAATGGACCACATCCTGCCTGTCGGCAAAGTGTTCCAGGCGGGCACTCTGAGCGGCAACCCACTGGCGATGGCAGCTGGTCTGGCCACGCTTCAGGTCCTGGAACAGGAAAACCCTTATCCCGAACTGGAAAAGCGTTCTCAACAACTGGCGGACGGGCTCTTGTCTCTGGCGGCTCGGGCTGGGATTCCTGTTCAAGTTCAGCGCTGTGGATCGATGCTCACCTTGTTTTTCAATTCGCAGCCGGTCCGCGATTGGGATACGGCCTCACAATGTGACGTGAAACAGTTCGCTCAATTCTTTTGGGCGATGCTTGAAAGAGGAGTTTATCTCCCGTGCAGCCAGTACGAGGCATGGTTCCTCTCCACAGTGCACTCGGAGAGGGAGATAGACCAGACACTCGAAGCAGCGGAGGCGGCGTTCGGGCAATTGCGAACACGTGATTCCTAGCCGCATAGCCTGCCGACGAGCCACCCCGAAACATTATCTCATGGATTTGCCAATCGGGGCGAGGTTCGCTTTTCCTCAGCGTAACTCGGCCGATAGTAGATGGGCTTGAGTGTCCACACATCTCCGCGCTCTCCGGCCGAGTACCGCTGATAGGCCAATTGGGCAACGCTGGCAGCCGTAGGATCCCAAAGTTCTGGCTGGGCTACTGTGACCGCGGGATTAACACTTTGTGCGAACCGATGGAGACCAGGGCCGGTTACGGCGACAGAGCCCCTCTGGAGCAACGCTTCAAGCCACTCCCGGAGATCGACAACCCCTGGGTCTTCCCAAAGCATCCAGCCGCGGTCGTCGGTCCACGTGTAAGCTCGGGCAACGATCTGACCTCGCTGCGCATCGCCGATCACGGCGAGATATTCTGCGATTCTCGGCGTCTGCCAAGCTAAGACGTCAAAAGTATTCAGGCCAAGAACTTCCGCACCGACGGCGTAAGCAAAAGTTTTGGCCGTGACCACCCCAATCCGAACGCTTGTGAATTGGCCCGGACCGACGGTGACGCTCACCAGATCGACGTCCTTGGGGCTCCAATCCACCATTTGCAGAAGATCGCGAAGGGTGGGTGCCAGACTCGCCGCCGCCCGGGGGAATTCCGGAAGGCGAAGTTCACCCAAGATGGTCTGGTCACTGGCAACTGCCACGCTGCCGGGGACAGCGGTTGTCTCGATCGCAAGGATGTTCACTGGTTGGGGCCCTCGCGTGATCCACGTTGAAAGCGAATGAAGAACCGACTATTCCCGGGCGTTTTTCTACGACCCGGTCCGGCGAGGTGGTATCCTCATCATGAACCTGCTGCCCCCGCCTCGGTTCCACATAAAATGAGCACTTAGCGGAATGTTTGGCCGTTGCATTAAGGTTGTTTTAATGCAATAGAACCGAGGCGCAACGGCGAAGCACTGTTACTGCCGATCAAGGTAGGTCGTATAATACCGATTGGAAGAATCCCTATCAACCCGGCGGGGGACACCTTGCATTGCCTCCACGGGGCGGTATATTTATCGTTTACATTTCCCTTCGCCGAACGCTAGCGTAGCTCAATCGGCAGAGCGGCTGACTTGTAATCAGCAGGTTGTGGGTTCGAGTCCCACCGTTAGCTTTGCGGGCGAAGGGCGGCCGAACGGCGATAGACACTTGGCCCGCGTGTCATCAAGAGTTGGGGGGTTTCCCGAGTGGTCAAAGGGGTCAGACTGTAAATCTGATGGCTTACGCCTTCGCAGGTTCGAATCCTGCACCCCCCATTGTGGCAAACGAAAGCCACTCGCGGGTGTAGCTCAACGGTAGAGCAGTAGCCTTCCAAGCTATTGACGGGGGTTCGACTCCCCTCACCCGCTCTGGCCCTGGGTGGCGACTTTCGGTGGCGAAGGCCGATGCTGCTGTAGCTCAGCCGGTAGAGCGCGTCCTTGGTAAGGACGAGGTCGTGGGTTCAAGTCCCATCAGCAGCTTATTGTGTTTCCGAGCCGGCCGGTTGAGTGGATTGTGTGATCAGGTAACTTAAGTTCGAGGTTCCAGACCAGAGAACGGAGATTGATCGAGAATGGCTAAGGATGTATTTGTTCGGACGAAGCCCCACGTCAACGTAGGGACGATCGGTCACATTGACCATGGCAAGACCACGCTGACCGGTGCGATTTTGGCGGTGCAATCCCGGAAGGGACTTGCCAAGTTCAAGAGCTATGCAGAGATCGCCAAGGGTGGTACGGTCCGTGACGCCACAAAGACGGTCACCATTCACGTGGCCCACGTGGAATATGAAACCGAAAAGCGGCACTATGCTCATATCGACTGCCCGGGCCACGCAGACTTCATCAAGAACATGATCACCGGCGCGGCTCAAATGGACGGTGCCATCTTGGTGGTCTCGGCGGCAGACGGTCCGATGCCGCAAACCAGGGAACACGTGCTGCTGGCACGCCAGGTGAACGTCCCGGCGATGGTGGTGTTCCTCAACAAGATCGACCTGGTCGACGACCCGGAACTGCTCGACCTGGTGGAAATGGAGCTGCGGGAATTGCTGAAGAAGTACGACTTCCCGGGCGACGAGGTGCCCATTATCAGGGGGAATGCTCTGGCCGCCTATCAGCGTCCTGACGATCCTGAGGCGACCAAGTGCATTCAGGAGCTCCTCGATGCCATTGACTCGTACATCCCCGAGCCTGTGCGGCCGATCGACAAGCCGTTCCTGATGGCGGTCGAGGACGTGTTCTCGATCGAAGGACGTGGTACGGTCGCCACTGGTCGTATCGAGCAGGGCACGATTCGTCCCGGCGACGAGGTCGAGATCGTGGGCTTCTCGCGAGAACCGCGGAAGACGGTTGTCACGAGCATCGAAATGTTTAACAAGACGCTGGACGAAGGCCGGGCTGGCGACAACGTCGGATGTCTGCTCCGTGGTATTAAGAAAGACGAAGTCGAGCGCGGCCAGGTTTTGGCGAAGCCGGGAAGCATCACGCCGCACACGAAGTTCGAGGCGGAGGTTTATATCCTGTCAAAGGATGAAGGTGGACGTCATACCCCGATTATGAGCGGTTATCGGCCGCAGTTTTATTTCCGGACGACAGACGTGACCGGCGAGATTCAGCTTTTGGGTGGTGCAGAAATGGTTTTGCCGGGCGAGAATGTCAAGCTTCAAGTGGAGCTGATTTCGCCTGTGGCCATGCAGGAGAATCTCCGCTTCGCGATCCGCGAGGGTGGTCGCACGGTTGGGTCTGGAGTGGTCACGAAGATCCTCGAGTAATTAACGTCTGCTGTGCGGAGGGTCATCGCAGAAGCAGTTTGAAGGGCACGCGACGGATTCTGACTGGAGGAAATGAACCAGCCAGTCTGGTTCAGAGCTGTGGCCTTCAGAAGCCGATGGGCTTGATCCCAGATCGAAAGGCGGATAAGCTTATATAGGTTCAAAAAGCCGCGACGCGTCGGAGTGCGCGCGGTAGGGGTGTAGCTCAATTGGTAGAGCACCGGTCTCCAAAACCGGCGGTTGGGAGTTCGAGTCTCTCCGCCCCTGCTTTTGGGGAAGCAATCCCGAGGTATTTCGTGGGCTGGCGCCAAGATGGGTTGGCTTCTCGCAGGACGCCGACCCGGGTGGTAAAGGAAGGTCTCTAGCCAAGACGGCGGCCGTTCATGCTCCAAGCCGCAAGCAAGCGAAAAACGACGGTTCTCGGCATTATCGTTTCGGAACTGTTCAGGACGGGTTTGTACAAGCGTACCCAGGGGCGGGTGGTCCGCCAGGCCACGTTTGGGGCGATTGTGGCGATGGCCATTTTCGCGGCCTGGAGGCTCGAAGGAACCCTGGGGTCCTGGGGATTCGATACCGGGGTCAGACTTGGTGTGCCCATCCTTTTCGTGGCTGCCATCGGGTGGTTCGCCTATCGACTGATGAACGTGCCGGTGGTGGCTGATTTTTTGATCGCCGTAGAGGCCGAGATGCGGAAGGTGACCTGGCCGACGAAGAATGAACTCATCAGGAGTTGCGTCGTCGTGCTGGTCACGATGTTTTCCTTGGCCATTTGTTTGACTGTGTACGACTTTGTGTGGGCCACATTTCTCCGTTGGCTGGGCGTTCTTTGAGTTGAGAAAGGGTGGCCTTTCTGGACGCTTTTTAAATGCCAATGTGCTTTCTAAGCGGGGTGCCCCTGGCGAGCATTTTTGGGAACATATATAGTAGAGTTTTCCGCCCATTGATGGCGTAGCCAACTCGCGGTGATTCATGTTTGCGGATGAGGTCCCCCTAGAAGAGAACGCGATCCCTAAGGAATCCAGTTCGGCTGAAGCCAACTGGAGGCCGGATGGGGTATCGCCTATGAAGACCGCCTCCGAAGAGGCGCCGCAATCCGCTGAACAGCCGGGCGGGACCGAAGATCGGTCAGCAGAAATTCACGAGGCCGGTCAAGCATCATCGAAGAAGACTCGGCGGCGGGGTAATCGCGAGAACGGGACCGGCCCCACAGCGGATGCGGAAGGGGAATCCCAAAAAAGCTCGCGGATGGCCTGGTACATTGTCAAAGTCCAAACCAATCGCGAGGACTCTGCCTGCGAGGCTCTCAAGCGGCGGATCAAAGTGGCGGGCCTCGACCGGTATTTCGGTCAAATCATTGTCCCGGTCGAGCGGATCACAGAAGTTAAGGGCGGAAAAAAACGCGTGGTGCGGCGAAAGCTGTACCCTGGCTATATCGTCGTGCAAATGGAGTTGACCGACGACACCTGGTTTCTCGTGCGGGAAACTCCGGGTATTGGCGACTTCACAGGAGCGATCGGTCGCCCCACTCCCTTGCTGCCGCATGAAGTAAATCGGATTTTGGCCAAGCTCGCAGAAGAAAAGGCCGAGGACGCACCTAAGTTGAAGATTGGTTGCCGAGTGGGCGATCGAGTAAAGATCAACGAAGGACATTTTGCGAATTTTGAGGGGGAAGTGTCGGCGGTGGATGAGGCCAATGGGCGTGTGACCGTGATGATCAACATTTTTGGAAGAAGCACGCCCGTGGAGCTTGAGTATTGGCAGGTAGAGCCAGCAGCGTAAGATTGCCCGCCTCGGGGAGTCAACAGATTTCTCCGGTTTTTGCCAAGCAAATCCTGATTTGCGATCAATTCGCCTAATATTGTCGGCTAGGGTGGTACCGGAATGGCAAAGCAGTTGGTTGGTACAGTTCGGTTTTGTGTACCCGGTGGTCAGGCAACGCCTGCGCCGCCTGTCGGTACATCGTTGGGACGGTTTGGAATCAACCTTGGTCAGTTTGTTCAGCAATTTAATGAGCGGACGCGCCAGTATCTTGGATTACGAATTCCTGTGGTGGTGCGGGTATACAATGATCGCTCTTTCGAAATGGAGACGCACACTCCGTTTGCGTCCGACCTCTTGAAACAAGCCGCTGGGATTGCCAAAGGTTCGGGAAACACTCCGAAGGAGAAGGTGGGGAAGGTTACCCGGGCTCAGATTGCTGAGATCGCAAAAGTGAAAATGGCTGATCTGAGCGCCCGGGATTTGGAGCACGCTTGCCGGATTATCGAAGGAACAGCCCGCAGTATGGGGCTGGACGTTGTGGACTGAGACGAGTCCGTCTACGGCGCAGCGTAGTGGTTAGGGACAGTCGAAGCGAAGAAATAACGGTGAGCCAGATTTCGGCGAACATTCGGTTAAGCCTTTAGATTCTGAATGCCAGCGCACCGCTCCATCGATCCTGGGATGCCCAGCGGTCAGAAGCAGGGGCGGGAGAGCTCGAAAGGGTTCGCAACATGGCGAAGCGGTCCAAGAGATATCGTGCACTTGCACAAAAGGTACCGGGGAAAACCCCGCTACCTTTGGAAGAGGCGGTTAAACTTTTGAAGAGTTTTAACAATACCAAGTTCGACCAGACTGTGGAGGTCGCCATCCGAACCGGGATCGATGCCCGACAGGCTGACCAGAACATCCGTGGGTCGGTGGTTCTGCCGCACGGTTTGGGTAAGCCGGTGCGGGTGATTGTGTTCGCAAAGGGCGATCAGGCTGACGCGGCCCGCGCAGCCGGTGCTGACGAAGTGGGGGGAGCGGATCTGGCTGAGAAGATTAAAAATGGATGGCTGGATTTCGACGTGTGTATCGCAGCGCCAGACATGATGGGGATTGTGGGGCCTCTGGGAAAAATTCTGGGACCGCGCGGATTGATGCCCTCACCCCGAGCTGGGACTGTCACGCCGGACGTCGGTCGTGCTGTCCGCGAGTATAAGGCCGGAAAAGTTGAGTTTCGCAATGACAGCAGCGGAAACATCCACGCACCGGTGGGCAAGCTCAGCTTTGACGAGCAAAAACTTGTCGAAAATATTCGAACGTTCGTTGAGCATATTCAAGGGATGCGGCCTGCCAGCGTGAAGGGGCAGTTTATCAAAGGAGTGACTATTTCCGCCACAATGTCTCCGGGTATTCGGGTAGCGGTTTAAGCGAGTGTCGGTGGCGGGTTTTCATCCGTTCGTCTGGCGTACAGCGTAAGAAACAGGACTTGGTGAGTTCACTGAAGCAATGAGCAAGTACGTTAAACAGTTGATAACCGAACATTACCGGCGGCGGCTCCAAGGAGTCGATTCGGCCGTGCTGGTGAATGTTATCGGTTTGGACGCTAACAGGACCCGGCGTCTGCGTAAAGAGCTGGCCGAGAGAAACATTCACCTGATGGTGGTGAAGAATACATTGGCCGCCCGGGCATTCCGCGGCACACCATTGGAGAGAGCGTTTGAGAATATCACGGGGCCGACGGCCATTTGTTGGGGTGGTGAAGACATCGTGAGCCTCACAAAGGAGGTCGTGAGGTTTGCGAAGGACGAGAATTTTGCCCCTTTCTCAACCAAAGGGGGTGTGTTAGAAGGAGAGCCCCTGACTCCCCAGCAAGTGGAGGAGATCAGTAAATGGCCGTCGCGGCAGGAGCTGCTTGCCCAGCTGGCGGCTCGGCTCATGGGACCGGCCTCAACTTTGATGAGCGCTCTGGCAGGACCGGGATCGACTTTGGCTGGGCAGTTGAAGCAACTGGCGGAGGGCGAAAAAACCGGTGCGGAAGGCGAGTCTGGGGCCAGTGGGGCTGGCTCGTCGTGAGGTTTCAAGCCCGACGGCGTTTGAATTTCCGGGTGAACTGGCTTGGAAAAACGTGACTCAGGTTTCGTATCAGCGAAATAACGGGTTCGAGTGATTGGACAAGGATTGGAGTGACCGATGGCAACCGACGCACCTGTACGTGAATTCAGCCAAAAGATTAAGGAATTGGGTGACGCGATTGTAGCGCTGCCCTTGAAGGAAGTGAAAGAATTGAACGATTACCTGGAAATCGTTCACGGAATCAAGCCAGCGGCCGGCGGAGTTATGGTGGCTGCGGCGCCGGGTGGTGCTGGTGCAGCAGGCGCTGCCCCTGCCGCCCAGGAGAAGACCGAATTTGATGTGATCCTCGAGAGCTTCGGCGCAAACAAGCTTAAGGTGATCACGGCAGTGCGGTCACTTCTGCCGGGAATCAGCCTGGCGGATGCCAAAAAGCTCGTGGAAAGCGCTCCTTCGAAAGTCAAGGAGGGAGTCAGCAAGGAGGAAGCGGAGAAGATTAAACAGGCCCTGGAAAAGGAGGGTGCTACTGTCTCCATCAAGTGAGGCTGTTCGGCTTTGTTCCTGTCGACCGGCGCTGCGCCGGGTGATGCGCGATGGCATTGCGTGAACGGGTGGGTGGCGGTGAGTGCGTCCAATTGGGGGGTGTGGCTTCGGAGAGGCGGAGTGGTTGTCCGCACGGTTTTCCCGGAAATGTCTCGTGGAAGCTCCATGCTCGTAACGAGTCTGGGCCGGGTGAGGGTTGCGCGCGCTGTTCTGTGACCAGACCGCTGCTCGGTGCCAGCTCGTTTATTGTTTTCTTGACGTCCCGGTGATTGGGTTTCACTCTGGAGGGTTCAACGGCAATGGCAGTTCCGGCCCAACGTCGCCTTGAAGTGAAAGAAGTCCGTCATTTTGGTAGCCGCCGATATGATTTCCCGATTCCGGACCTCACTCAAATTCAAACCAAGGCATATGAGAGGTTTCTTCAGGCCGATGTACCGTGGAATAAGCGGAAAAACGAGGGGTTGGAGGCTCTTCTCCGCGAAACGTTCCCCATTGAGAACCTCGACAAATCTCTGCGCCTGGAATATATCCGGTACGAGTTGGGCAAGCCTCGGTACACTCCGGAGGAGTGCAAACAGCTTCGTCTGACTTACGGACGGCCGTTCCGTGTCTGGTTGCGGCTGAACAAGGAGCAGCCGGTTGAGGAAGAGGTCTTCCTCGGTGAAATTCCGATTATGTTGGGCGGTGGGGAGTTCATCATCAACGGTGCTGAACGGGTCGTTGTCAGTCAGCTCCACCGCAGTCCGGGAATGGACTTCATTGAGGACAAGGAAGGTGACCGGAAGGTTTATAGCTGTCGCATCATCCCGGAACGGGGAAGCTGGATCGAGATCATCCTCACCAAGCGGGATACACTGGCTGTCCGAATCGACCAGAGCAACAAGTTCCCGGTGATGACGCTGCTTCGGGCCATGGATCCGAAGTTCAGCCAGAATTCGGATATCATTCGGGCGTTTTACGGTGATGTGATCAAGGAAGAAAAGATCGCCTCGCGGGCTTCCGCGTCAAAAATCAAGGACAAAGTTGCGGTAGAGGATATCGTCTATCCACCCGAGAGCCCGAACGCCGGTGAAATCATTGTCGAATGTGGCCAGGTCATTACGGAAAGCGCGGCCGAGCAAATATGCACCTCCGGATTGAAAAGCGTCTGGGTGATGCCCAACGATCGAAATCGCTTGATTCTCGATTCGTTGGCCGAAGACCCGACAGCCAGCCACGAAGAGGCACTGCTTCGGATTTATCAGAAGCTTCGGCCGGGGAATCCCCCGCAATTGGAGCGGGCCCGAACGCTGTTCTATGAGCGATTCCGGGATCCCAGCCGGTATCGACTGGGCCGGGTGGCACGCTTCCGAATCAACCGCAAGCTGGGGCTCAATGTCCCCGAAGATGAAATGGCCCTGCGAGCGGAAGACCTGATTGCAGCCATCAAGTATCTGGCGAGACTTCGTGCCGGAGATCCTACGGCGGAACCCGACGACATCGACCATCTCGGTAATCGCCGGGTGCGCACAATTGACGAACTGGCGTGCGAGGAGCTGCGAAAAGGCTTTTTGAAGCTCCGGCGGACGGTCTCCGACCGAATGAATTACAGCGACGTGGCCGACATGACGCCACGGAGTCTCATCAATCCGAAAAGTGTGTCCGCGGCTATCGAGTATTTCTTCGGACGCGGGGAGCTTTCTCAGGTGGTTGACCAGACCAACCCGCTGTCCATGCTGACGCATGAGCGGCGTTTGTCTGCCCTGGGGCCGGGCGGTCTGAACCGCAAGCGCGCCGGTTTCGAGGTCCGCGACGTGCACGCCTCGCACTATGGGCGAATGTGCCCCATCGAAACCCCGGAAGGTACCAACATCGGCCTGATTTCCAGTCTGGCGATTTACGCCAGCCTTGACGAATACGGATTTTTGATCACGCCGTACCAAGTTGTGAAAAATGGCGTCCTGCAGGACGAGATCCGCTGGCTCCGTGCCGATGAGGAGTTCGACAGCTATCTGGCGCCCGCAGATGCCCCCGTGAAGGATGGCAAGATTCAGGGTGACACCATCGTCGCCCGCCACCGCGGGGACTTCAAGTTGGTCCCCGTTTCGAAGATCCAGTACATGGATGTTTCCCCGGCCCAAATCGTGGGTGTTTCCGCGGGCTTGATCCCCTTCCTGGAACATGACGACGCCAACCGCGCGTTAATGGGATCCAACATGCAGCGGCAGGCTGTGCCGCTTCTGGTCACTGAGCCGCCTCTCGTCGCTACCGGATTGGAAGGAAAAGTTGCCGAAAACTCCAGTCTGGTAGTTCGGGCGAAACGCGACGGGACCGTCACCTACGTGGACGCTAACCGAATTGTGATTGATGACACAGATGTCTATTTACTGGAAAAGTTTGTGGGCCTGACAGAGAAAACCTGTCAGAATCAAAAGCCCATTGTGAGGGTGGGTGACAAGGTCAAAAAAGGGCAGATCATTGCCGACGGAGCTGCTACGTGCCAGGGTGAACTCGCCCTTGGGCGAAATGTCCTTGCTGCTTTCATGTCCTGGGAAGGGTTCAACTTTGAGGACGCAATCATCATCAGTGAGGAGCTCGTCCATAACGATGCTTACACCTCGATCCATATCGAGGAGTTCGATGCTGAGATCCGCGAAACCAAACTGGGTCGGGAAGAGTTCACCCGCGATATTCCCAACGTGAGCGAGAAGCAGCTTCGCAACCTCGATGAGAATGGAATCGTGCGAGTGGGTACACACGTCAAGCCCGGCGATATTCTGGTGGGTAAAGTAACGCCCAAGTCGAAGACCGAGTTAACACCGGAGGAGAAGCTTCTGCGGGCGATTTTCGGTCGCGCAGGTGAGGACGTGAAGAACGACTCTTTGGAGGTCCCGCCTGGAGTCGAAGGCATCGTTATCCACACCCAAAAGTTTGCACGACGCACAAGCCTCTCCGAGGCGGAGCGGGAGGAATATGATCGGGCTCTTAAGCAGGCGGAGGCCGAAGGCAATGCTCAAATTGCAGCGGCTTTCACCAAACTGATTGAGGCTTTGGAACAGGCTCTCGGGCAGCGGATCACCGATGATGATGGTGTGCCGCTTTTGGAAGGCAAAGAGCATCGTTACATTGCGGAACAGGCACAGCGATTCCAGCTTGACCGCTTGGAAATCCGCAGCGCGCAGAAGCGTGCAAAAGCTGAAAAAATTTATGCGGAATTGTGGCCAGCGGTGGAGGCGGCGATCGATGCTCGGGATCGCAAGGTCAACTCTCTTAAGCGTGGCGATGAGCTCAAGAGCGGTGTGCTTCAAATGGTCAAGGTGTACATCGCCACGAAGCGCCACATTTCCGTGGGCGACAAGATGGCCGGTCGCCATGGGAACAAGGGGGTTATTGCGAAGATCCTCCCCAAAGAAGACATGCCCTTCTTGGCCGATGGAACCCCGGTTCAGATCCTCCTCAATCCGCTTGGCGTGCCCAGCCGTATGAATGTCGGTCAGATCTTGGAGACCCACCTCGGTTGGGCGGGAGCCAAGTTGGGGTTCCGCGCAATAACTCCGGTCTTCGATGGCGCGAACGAAGATCAGATTCGCGAGTGTCTGAAAGAGGCCGGTTTGCCCGAAAACGGAAAAGTGACACTTTACGACGGGCGAACGGGAGAGCCCTTCGAGCAGAAGGTAACGGTGGGCTACATCTACATGATGAAGCTGCACCACTTGGTGGACGACAAGATCCACGCTCGGGCGACCGGGCCCTACTCCCTTATCACGCAACAGCCTTTGGGCGGAAAGGCTCGCTTCGGTGGGCAGCGCTTTGGAGAGATGGAAGTTTGGGCCTTGGAAGCCTATGGGTCGGCCTACATCCTCCAGGAACTGCTCACCGTCAAAAGCGACGATGTGGAAGGGCGGACGAAGATCTACGAGGCCATGGTCAAGGGAGAGAACACCCTGGAAGCGGGAACACCGGCCAGCTTCGATGTGCTGGTCAACGAGATTCGTGGCTTGGCACTCAATATGCAATTGGAGAAGGGGCCGTCGCTGTGAGGAACTCGAGATGGAAAGGAGGAACTTGCTTGGGGTATTGGCTCAAGGGGCGCAAAAAACAGGTGGCTTTACGGGTTGAGGGTCGGTAGTCCATCTGTGCGGCAAAATAAGGAGTGTGAGCGGTGAGTTACGCCGAAACAACCTACGAACGAGTTAATGACTACGTGGCGGTCAAAATCAGCCTTGCCCGTCCCCACGATATCCGAAGCTGGTCTTTTGGCGAAGTGAAAAAGCCGGAGACCATCAACTACAGGACATACAAGCCGGAACGCGATGGGCTATTCTGCGAGCGCATTTTCGGTCCGGAAAAAGACTGGGAATGTAGCTGCGGTAAATATCGCGGCATGAAATATAAGGGCATGGTCTGCGACCGCTGCGGTGTCAAAATCACTCACAGCCGGGTGCGTCGCAAGCGGATGGGGCACATCGAGCTGGCCAGCCCGGTCGTGCATATCTGGTTCTTTAAGGCGCCGCCGAGCCGGCTCGGTACGCTCCTCAACATGAAGGGAACGAGCCTGGAGAAGATCATTTACTACCAGGATTACGTGGTCATCGACCCCGGCGATACGCCGCTTCAAAAGTACCAACTGCTGACCGATGAGGAATATCGCCAGGCCCGGGCTGAGTACGGGGAAGGGAGTTTCCACGCGGATATGGGGGCGGAGGCGATCCGCAAGCTCTTGATGGACCTGGACCTGGTTCAGTTGTCCCGGGAGTTGCGGGCGGAACTGGCGCAGACCACGTCCAAACAGAAGCAGAAGGAGTTGATCAACCGGCTCAAACTGGTGGAGGCCATCCGCGACAGCGAAAATCGCCCGGAGTGGATGGTGTTGGATGTCATTCCGGTTATTCCGCCTGACCTGCGCCCGCTGGTGCTTCTGGAGTCCGGTAACTTCGCCACCAGTGATCTGAACGATCTTTATCGGCGGATTATCAACCGAAATAACCGTCTGAAAAAGCTGGTGGATCTCAATGCCCCTGAGGTCATCATCAAAAACGAAAAGCGCATGCTCCAGCAGGCGGTGGATGCGCTTTTCGACAACAGCCGGTGCAAACGACCGGTGCTCGGTTCGAGCAATCGGCCTCTCAAGTCTCTGACCGACATGATCAAGGGTAAGCAGGGGCGTTTCCGGGAAAACCTCCTCGGTAAGCGTGTGGACTACTCCGCACGGAGCGTGATCGTGGTTGGCCCCACATTGAGGTTGCATCAGTGCGGGTTGCCCAAGCGGATCGCCCTGGAGCTTTATCAGCCCTTCATCATTCGCCGGCTGCGCGAGTTGCAGCATGCCGATACGATCAAAAGCGCCAAGAAGATGATCGAGCGGCGGGATGAGGAGGTGTGGGATATTCTGGAAGAAGTCATTCAGAACCATCCGGTGTTACTCAACCGGGCCCCCACCCTCCACCGTATGGGTATCCAGGCTTTTGAGCCGGTGCTCGTGGAAGGGAACGCGATTAAGCTTCATCCGCTCGTCTGTAAGGGATACAACGCAGACTTCGACGGCGACCAGATGGCGGTGCACCTCCCGCTGTCCGTTGAGGCCATTGTGGAGGCTCACACCCTGCTGATGTCTTTCCACAACATTTTCAGCCCGGCTCATGGTAAGCCCATCATCAGCCCGTCGCAGGACGTGGTGATGGGATGGTACTACCTGACTCTGGATACCATCCCCGATCGCAAGGGCGACGACATGGTGTTCTCCTCGCTGGACGAGGTGGAGCTGGCGTACAGCTTGGGCAAGGTGGATACCCATGCCCGTATTCGTGTCCGGCTTCCTCAGGACATGCGGGTCAAAGGACGTTACGACCTGCCGCCAGGATCGATCATTCAGACCACCGTGGGGCGGGTCATTTTCAATCGTATCCTGCCCAAGGGAATGGATTTCTATAACGAAGTGATGACCTCGAAGAAGCTGTCAGAGGTCATCTCGGACTGCTACGAGCTTCTGGGCCGACCCGCCACGATCGACCTGCTCGACACGATGAACCGGCAGGGATTCTACTGGGCAACCCGCAGCGGCTTGAGCTTTGCGACCGACGACCTCCTCATGCCACCCAACAAGAAGAAAGTGATTGAGGAGGCGGAAAAGGAAGTCATCAAGGCCGATAAGGGTTACCAGCTCGGCGCGATGACGGAGAACGAAAGAAAGAATAAGATTCTGGACGCCTGGACGGTGGCCCGGGAAACAATCACACGCGAACTGGAAAAGCTGCTGGAGAGCGACCGGCGCTACCCGGGCTACGTGAATCCGATCTACCTGATGGCCAAGTCGGGTGCCCGGGGAAATATCGAGCAGGTCCGTCAGCTTGCAGGGATGCGGGGTTTGATGACCAAGCCGTCCGGGGAAATTATCGAAACGCCCATTAAGGCGAATTTCCGCGAAGGGCTGTCGGTATTCGAGTATTTCAGCTCGACCCACGGTGCCCGAAAAGGTTTGGCAGACACGGCCCTCAAGACGGCGGATGCGGGTTATCTGACCCGTAAGCTCGCGGATGTCGCGCAGAATGTCGTGGTGACGATGTACGACTGCGGCACGACTCAGGGCGTCACCAAGAGCGTGATCCACCGCGGTGAAAAGGTCGAAAAAGGGCTTGCGGAATCAATTAAAGGCCGTGTCAGCCGTCACAATATTGTCAACCCGATCACCGACGAGGTGATTGTCCGTGAAAACGAGCTCATCACCTCCGAGATTGCCCGCAAAATCGAGGAACTGGGGTTGACAAAGATCCAGGTCCGCAGCCCCATGACGTGCGAAGCACCGCTGGGCGTCTGCGCCCTGTGCTACGGCATGGACCTCTCCACAGGCCGGTTGGTGGAAGAGGGGCTCGCGGTCGGGATCATCGCGGCGCAAAGCATCGGCGAGCCGGGGACGCAGCTCACGATGCGGACGTTCCACATCGGTGGGACGGCGGCCCGCGCCCTGGAGGAAGACTCCGTCAAAGCCACCCGCGAAGGATATGTCCGTCTGGTTCGGGTCAACGTTGTGACCAACCCGGAGGGCATGGACGTCATCGTCTCGCCCAGTGGGCAGGTCATCATCGAGGATGAAAAACACCGGGAACTGGAAAAGTTCGATGTGCCAAAGGGCGCATTCCTCCTGGTGAAAGAAGGCGAAAAGGTTACGCCGGGCCAAATAATCTGTCGCTGGGAACGGCACAGCATTCCGGTGATCGCCGAGCGTGGTGGCCGGGTTCGGTTTGAAGACCTCATCGAGAACGAGACCCTCCGCATTGAGCACGATCCGACGACGGGCGCGGAACGTCTCTTCGTTCTGGAGTACCGCGGTGATTACCAGCCTCAGATCGTGATCGAAGATCCGGAAACCGGCAAGATTGTTGAATATCAGTACTTGCCGGAAAAGGCGCAGATCCTTGTGCGAGAAGGGGATATCGTTCAGCCGGGTACGTTGCTAGCGAAGCAACCCCGCGACGTCATCCGTACCCAGGACATCACCGGTGGTCTGCCCCGCGTGACGGAGATCTTTGAGGCCCGCCGGCCGAAAGATCCGGCCGTCATTGCCGAAATCAGTGGGTATGTGGAAATCCTTGGAGAAAAGCGAAAAGGCGGACGGCGCACCATCGTCATCCGCAGCGAGAGTGGAATCGAGCGTGAGCACCTGGTGGGGCCTGGAAAGCACCTTCGCGTCCACACCGGTGACTATGTGCAGGCGGGTTACAGCCTGGTGGAAGGTCCCCTCGATCCTCACGAGATCCTGCGAATCTCCGGCGAGGAAGAACTGCAGCGTTACCTCGTGCAAGAGATTCAGAGCGTCTACCGCCAGCAACAGGTGGACATCAACGACAAACACATCGAAATCATCGTCGCTCAGATGCTCCGCAAGGTGAAAGTCATGGAAGGTGGTGACACCGGGTTGCTGGAGGGAACGCTGATCGACAAGTTCGAATTTCGGCGTCGTAACGCGGAACTCGCCAAGTGCGTGAAGATCGTCGATCCCGGCGATACGAATTATCACGAGGGTGAAATCGTACCGCGCGAGGTGTTCGAACAGCAAAACGCGCAGGTGGAGAGCCGGGGTGGCCGGCCCGCCAAGGCCGTGGCGCCCACGCTTGCGCGGGCCTCAGTCCAGTTGCTCGGTATCACCCGCGCCGCGGTGCAAAGTGATAGCTTCATTTCGGCGGCAAGCTTCCAGGAAACGACGCGGGTGCTCACCGAGGCGGCGCTTGCCAGTAAAGTTGACCGGCTTGTCGGGCTGAAGGAGAACGTCATTCTGGGCCGTTTGATCCCGGCTGGCACGGGCTTCCGGAAGTATCAGGAGGCTGAAGTGCGTCTGCGGCCGGAGGCCCTCGAGAAGCTGGCTGCCCGTGCCACGACACCGAGCACCCACCGGTATGCACTCCTGGAGGATATTCCACCGGCAGGCTCTCAACCGGTGGAGTCTGCGACGCAGGGCAATGGCGGAATGCAGGACAATCGGGTGCAGATCTCGTCCTCCAGCGAGAATGCCTCCGGACAGGGTGACGCCGTTTCGCAGTCACCAACAGGCCAGGGCGATGCACCCGCCAACTGAGTGAAACGGATTCCTTTGCCGCATGAGATCGAGGCCCGTGCTCAATTCCGAGCACGGGCTTTTGTTCGTACTACCCCGTGTTCCGCCTTAAGGGCATTATCGTGTGCCCGAATGACTTTCTCGGTCTCTCGACACACCGTGCGAAAAGCCTTAGAGGGCCAATCCGCGGAACGACCGACACGCTAATTGGGGCTTTTCCTTCAATCACTCACCGAGGCTGTTTGTGCCGACGTGACTCCGGACGTGCTTCAGAAGGACATCCACGACCTGGTCCACAGATAGGCCGTCAGTCTGGATTTCAATGGCATCGGGAGCTTTTTTGAGAGCACCGAAAGGACGCCGCGAATCCTGCTCATCCCGTTGCAGGAGTTCTTCCAAAACTTTCTCGTAAGCAATGTCAATTCCTTTCTCTTTGAAATCCCGCCAGCGCCGCCGGGCCCGTTCCTCCGGCGATGCAACGAGAAAAAACTTGACACGTGCATCCGGAAAAACGAGTGTCCCTTGATCACGGCCTTCGGTGACGAGGGACTCACGAGCAGCAATGGCCCGCTGCTGAGCGATGAGAAACTCGCGAACGAGCGGAACGTCAGCCGCGCGAGCGGTTTCTCGAGTGATCTCGGGCGAACGGATCAAATCCGACACATCTTCCCCATTGAGAAAGATGCGATCCTGTTCTACGTGAAGTTCAAGGGATTGGAGCAAACGACGGACTTGCTCATTATCATGCCAGTTCACGCCCTGTCGGTGACCGGCCAGCGCCACTGCCCTGTACATGGCGCCGGTGTCCAGGTAGCGGATACCAAGCCTTTCGGCCAGCTTTTTGGCCACCGTACTCTTTCCCGCGCCAGCCGGGCCGTCAATGGTGACCACAAGCGGTCCCGATAGTTCATGGGTGCCACTGCCAGAGTGAGAAGGTGACGGTTCCATGTCTACTTGCTCTCTTGTCATCCCATCACGTTGTCCCGGTTTTGCGAACCCGCCTGTTCACCGCGACCCGTCTGAAACCGCAACTCGATCTCCACAGTCTGGAAGCGTCCTATTTGAATACGGGCCGAATCGCCGTCCAATGCCAGCGGCTCGATCACTTCCCCCGAACCGTCAATACGGTGAGCAGCCGACAAAGAGCGGCAGGTCTGAATGGTCACAGGACCGGCACGTCCTTCTGTTTCGGTCAACGCAAGTCGCAGACCGGCCAGGTGGTGACTTTCAACAACGGGCTGGAGCGAAGACACCACGACATTCCGCACATCCAACGTGAGAAACCAAGCCGACTGCGGGCTACACGGCGGCGTCGCCTGACATAACAGGATCGGTGGTTGCAAAAGTTGGAGCGCGGCATGCAGAGGATAACGGATGTCCACGCCGACTCCCAGCGTGAAATCCCTTGCTTCCTCTCCTCGCACAATTAAAAGCGTGTCGAGCTTTCGCGGGCCGACCATCCGGTGGTAGGGCAGTCCGGGGCAAAGGAGCGTGAGCGTGTGATGACTCCCCGCCACCTGATTGAAATAGAGGCTTTCAAACCGCTCACGCTCTGTTTCGGTTCGGCACCATCCGAGTGAGCGTGAAAGCGTGGCCGTTTCGTCATTCCAGGCAAAGCGGCAGGCGTAGTAAGAGGCCCAGGGGTTCGAATCCGGAATTCGCCGCGGTTCGAGCTGAATCCGGATTCGAAAGAACGGTAAATGGACCGGGGCACTAACTATCTGGCTGAACCGGGCAATGGTTTCCCCCTGTCGATCGACCAGACGACCCTCACTTTGGATGGCCGGTTCTTCCGGGGATAGCGTCACGTGACGGATGCTCTCGGCGATCATGCGCGAATATTCGGCTTCCGGATCCTGCGTGTCCTCGTCAAGGATCGACGCTCCCAGCCGCATGCCCAGTCGCTGGGCAAGAAGATTGCGTCCGTAGGGAAGGGGGTAAATGCCCTGGATGCCGCCGGTCAGCTTATCCACCACCAGACGGGCTGTTTCGTTCTCAATGGCCCACTCTTCTTCCGGAGCTTTTTCGCTCGCTTTCCCGAACAAGCGACTCCACCAGGATTCACGCCGTTGTGATTGCCTGGCTACCTCAGATCCGGCCGCACTGGAGGCCCAGGCGTAACCATAGGATGGCACCACGCAGGTCGCCGGCTTGACCTGCTGGTCGGGCGAATTGTTTTCTCGTTTCTCGGCGGTTTGTGGGCGGACATATCCCCGAGCCGAAACGCAAGAGAGATTAAGCCAGAGCACCCCAGTTTCTGTGGATGCAGCCGGCGATCGCGGCAGAAGCGAGGTCAAGGAGTCACACGCGCTGCGCATCAGCGTGTCGAAGCGATCAGGCCATTGTGGATCGAAAGTTGATTCCCTCTCGTTGATCACAGCATCCGCGTTTCTCCACGCGAGTTCGGCAACCTCGCAAAGTTTTTGAGAAAGTTCGTCCCACAGACCGGTAATCAGACCGCGAATGACGGCCAGCGCAACCAGCGCGTCTGCCTCCGCACATCGACGGACATAATGAGTCCATTTGGAAATCGGCCAGGAGGACGACGCCGCCACATCCTGGGCGAGGTACGCGGGCCGATATTCATCCGCCTTGTGAAAAACACGGGCACCGACGTATTGAGTGTTGCGGAAGTATTCCGTAATGGGTGTAAAACGGCCCAGCACTGGAGAATACTGGGCGACGCGCTTCAGCACGGAATACCATGGCGAAACCTGGCACGGCCAGTGTGCGAAGATAAGGGCCGCCGCATGGTCCAGATCGAGCATCCGCCCGATCGTTTCGCCCAATTTCAAGAACGTTGCAGGACGCGAGGCGTCTACCGGTACCCGTCCCACGCTGTCGATATCGCTCTCATCAATTCCTTCCCATCGTAACTTGCTCTGATTCCCCACCGGGAACTTGCCGTCGTCCAGGGCGAAGTGAAAAGCGCCTTCAAAACGAAAGTGGGAAAGAATTCCCGGCAACAGGGCCGTCAGGCCGAATCGGCGTTTGCCATAGATGGGTGGACGTGTTCCCAGGATTTCATTCCACGTGTTCAGACCCTGGCGGAAAGATCGCAGCAGAGCCGGTTGGGGAAGGATCGCACTGAGGGATTCATCTTCTTCTCCTCCCAGTGTCACGACATGTCCCTCGGCAAGAACCGACTTGAGTACTGCCAGCGACTCCGGCTCGCGCTCGGCCATGGATTTGAGCAGATGGCCGGTTGTGAGCAGATTAACGCGGTCAAAGCTTTCTAGTTCCCGGCGCAGCCCGGCGCCAAGCGTCGTTTCCGCTGTCAAAGTGAGGTCGATGAGATACGCCTGAACCGGATAAAAATACTCGCGCGATTCGGTGAGCAGATCGAATCCCCGTTGAAGCTGTTGGCGAGCCTCATCCGCCTTGCCTACCAGGGCCGCGGCTGCCGCTTTGAGGACACTTTCCCGGAAACGGATTTCGTCGAGATTGCTCATGTAGCGGAGCTGACGCGTCATGAGCTCCACCTGAAGATAGGCAAAACCCAGGGCGACGAAGTCTTCCACAATATCCTTTGGAACGCCCTCCAAAAGTCCTGGCGCTGCCTGTTCGATAGCTCGCCACAGGCCGGGCAGATTCTTAAACCGCCGGATCACAGTGACCTGGTCCGCGGGCAGGTCGGCCAACCACGTGCTGGGAAGATTCTTTTCCGAACATTCGGGAATCACGATGAGAGCCTGATCAGGTGCCAGTGGCGGGTCATAGGCCCTTTCCCAGCGCGGCAGCATCTGCGTTCGATGCAGCAGCCCGGGATGGAACAGGCCACACCATCCCGCCAGAATCTCCTCTGATTCGTCGTCATTTCTGCTGAGCTGAAAATCTTCAAGACTGTAGCACGGCAAAAGGATGATGGTTTGTTCGATGTTCGGCATGATTCTTCTGCCACACGGTGAAGGGCAACGATCACCTGCTGGGAAGGACAGAATATCTCCAATATACACAAATCAGGCGGGCGGCGTTGACCGGCTGGCGGATGCACGAGGGCAATTGTCCGCACGCGGGTCCACGACATCCCAGACGCATTGTCTGCGTCGGTGATGCGTGATGCGTATGTCGGAGGGCATGTGCTGGCTGGGGAACGTTGATAAGAAAACGTTCCGATCCCACCGGGAAATGGCGGACCTGAACTGTGGCCAGGGAGGCACTCAACGATTGCGTCCAAAATACGGTAGTCCGGTCAATCCAGCCAGTCGCCGTCTCGCAATCGTTGTGGGGCATACACCTCGGTGACGTAGCTGATGTCCTTGGAAATGAGGGCTTCAACCTCGAGCTTGAAGCCGTTGTCGAGAAGCTTTTTGATCTCGTCCTGCCAGGCCTTCTTATGCTTGAACCAGGGATATTCCATGATTTGTTTGGCTCGTTTGCGGTCCGCTTCGGTGAGGGCAATCGTGACAGACTCTGAAAGGCCGCAGCGTTCGAAATCAAAGGATCGCAGTCCAAGGAATCGGGCTTCTGGAATGGCCATTCGCTGCGATTCATAGGCCAGATTGATCGACCCCTGCTTGATCACGCTGTAGATGTAATATCCCCATGGGTCATTATCCAGAAGGCAGTAGATTGGCAGCCCCAGCTCGTAATGCAGGCGGTGCAGCAACCGCCGCACACCACGGGGTGGCTGCCCCATGCCGTGTGTAAGAATGCATTTGTGTTTTTTCCAGAATTTGTCCTCGTTGAAGCGCCGCCAAACGGTATCTTTTTCTACGTGGAGGACAAACTTTGCATCGCATTTGACGAACTGGATAACGTTGGGTTCCACAATCGAGGGAATCGCATAGCCACCCGAACCCATGCGGGTGCAGTCGATCTCATCCCCGCTGTCCACGATGGTGATTTCTCCCACCATCGCCCCCCGGTTCGTGGCGTACACATGGAGTTCCTCACGAAGGGCGTTCAGGGTGACTTCGACATCTTCAATAATCGGGTCGCATTCCTCTTGTGTGGCGAACGTTTCCTCCTTGGTCCCTTCGATGGTGTGCTTGAGGAGGTAGAACAATCCACGGATGCTGGTCGTCTTCCCCTGCTCGATCAATCGCTTGCAACCGCTGGCCACGAGCATTGTCTGCATATAACTTTTGGCCTGGGCAAGGTTGAAAAGATGACGACGGTTCTTGGCCTTGCCCATCTCAATGAATCGTTTCTTCTTGTTGAAATAGACGTTGGAAAGTGTCCGCGCGGGGATGTCGATATAGGGGTCTTTGCGGGCCTTCGCGGCCTGGATGACATGGTCCGCAAGGGCCTGGATCCGTTCCAGCGTCCGTTGGTCTCGTTCGTCCAAGGCCACTGCCGTGGTGGTAACCTGTTCTTCCTGGTTAGCCTTTCTCTTTTTTTTCGCCATGGGACTCACCGTTTATGTCAGGGATCGCCGATCTCACATTTCACGGTCCGTCAATTCTTTTAATGTACGGGCGAAAAAAGAGCCGGAAAAGGCCGACTTTTCGCCACCCTTTCCGGCTTAAGACTGGTGAACGAAATGTTGTTCCTCTCAAAGAGCTAAATACCGCCATTCAACCAGCGGCAGCGCAGACAATCGTTGTGGGTCCTCGAGCGGCGGCCGCAACGAGGACGAACTCAGGCGCCGATATCGGAATTGGTCATGCCTCCTCGATGACCGACCAGCCCAGTTTGTCCGCCAGTCCGAAGACCGCCTCTTTGAGGTTCCCGTACACGGTCACACGATGCCAGCCCCAGGCGTCCCATTGTGTGAACAATTTCTCGATATCGCCCACGGGTTCGCCGCACAATTTGGTGCGGCAGGCACGGTCATCCAGGGAATTCCCAACGCTCTTCGCCTGATGGAAGAGGATCTGCTTGCGCTCCGGTGCCAATTCGACGGTTGTTGTTATGTAACCTTCGGGCATGAGCGATCGCACGGAAGCTCCCTGGCGATCCTCGGAGTGGGTGAGGATCTGGAAGGGATTCGCCGGACCATTGGGGCCGAACACCTTATTGGATGCCACGCAGTGCGCGTAGATAATCTGTCGCTTGGCCGTATCGATTACGGGATCGGAGATGAAGCCCGGTCGCCCCTTTGTCATGGCAGTCATGACCACCATCGTGATCGTCGATCGCAGATCGCACTCGCAGGCACCGATCAGCCCACTGTTGTTAAGTTCGTGAAATCCCAAACAGGGATAGGCGTGGATATGACCGCCGTAGAAACCGCCCAGGCAATTGATTGTGATCGCGTTGGCACCGTGGGCTTGCAAAACGGCTTTTTCCGCCAGATACATGGCCGCAGATTGTTCAAGAGTTTCGCGAGAGACACCCTCGATCAGGGCGGCTGTGTTTTGCCATCGGTCTGCGATCTCCCGGGCCTCGTCTTTGTCTACGGTTTCCCAGGCCTTATTGAGCTCCTCGAAGGGTACTGAAATGACAGGCACTCCCAGCTCTTTCTGGATTGCATCGGAGATTCCCGGCCACCCACCTCCCACGGCGAGAATTTTGGCTTCTTTGATGGCCTTGAGCGTATCCTCCGGTGAAAGTGGGTTCAAAGCGTCCGGGAGGGATGTCAGATCACCGGCGGCCGGGGTTTTGTCACGCCGGAGTTTGGTGACCGCTGCGACAAAGTCTGCCGTCGAACCGCCCTGTTTTACAATTTGAAAGCATCGAGCGGCCGCCACGTGGTCGTCCATATTGGAGGACGCCACAAACGCCACGTTCGGCTTGTTCTGGCGGAGGAAACTCGCCGTGTACACGAGGAAGCCGCCGCTCCCTCCGAACTGGAAGTCAACATAGAGCACCGGCTTACCCGTGTCGGCAATTGTCTGCACAACGCGATTCCAGCAATTCATCTGGTAAACAATGTAACCGTCAGGCGGGTTTGCTTTGTCTTCCTCGACGATCTTCGCAGCCGCTTCCGGACCATTGGCCATGGCAGGAAGAAAGTCCGTGTCCGGGCAACCATTCTTGAGCGTTTGCTCGATTCGCGCCATAACCGGCCGGAAGTCGAAACCCTTGTTCGGCCAGTCGGGGCCTTCCTGAACAGGACCATGAAGAGCGAAAATCAGGCGGATTCGCAAGCGGGTGGATTCCGCCCCGTGGGATTCCCGCGGAGATGGCCGAATCATCGTCGTGGCAGCCGCACAGGCTGCACATCCAGCCAGGAAACGCCGTCGTGTGACACAGCAGGCACATCCGCCAGAGACGACAGAGAGCGCGGTCTTCATAGTTCGTCCTCCCGTCAGCGTGATTGAGCAGTTAGGCAGAAACACTCGCAGGTATTCGGGCCCGCACGTCATCGCTGGAAGGTAGATGCAGAACCCTCTGTAGCGAGAACCGGCAGGCGTCGAACCTGCGGCAAACAATGACCTTCGTGGTCATGTTAAGGCTAACCTTTAAGCTGTGAGAATTCAAGCAGAAACGTGAGACGTTTCATGATGTTACTGAAGATAGGGAAGCCGGTATCTTGTGAGGGCTGCCTCTGGTTGGTCCAATATTTGGCGCGTGAGTGGCCGGTGTGCTGGGATCGCTTGACCCTGCCCCTCCGCAATCGGTTTTGCTTGTGTGCATGCAATCCACTGCATGAAAAGAGGTGCACGAAAAGAGGAGTTGGCCATGAACGCGGGAAGACGCAGTCTTGGGCACTCAGTCGTTTGGGGAGTCGTGTTTGTGGCTGTGGTTGTCAGTGGCAACGTGGCGTTGGGTCAACCGCGGCCAGAGTGGCGCCCGCTCGGCCCTTTGCCGGGCGACAGCATGCTAAGCCGCTACTTCGAGCACGAAGTTGCCGTCCTTCGAGAGAACTGTCTGTCTGACATTAAAACACGAGCGGATTGGGAGCAGCGATGTGAGGAATACCGCCGCCAACTTCGTGAAATGCTGGGACTCGATCCCTGGCCAGCGAAAAGTGATCTAAAAGTGACGGTAACAGGCGCAATTGATCGAGAGGATTTTCGCGTGGAAAAGCTGTACTATCAATCTCTTCCGGGATTATACGTCACTGCCAATCTGTATTTGCCGAAAAATGTTTCAGGTCGAGTGCCTGCCGTTCTCTACCTGTGTGGTCACTCGCAGGTGAAGATTGATAACGTGAGCTACGGTAATAAGACGCACTACCATTTTCATGCCGTCTGGTTTGCGCGGCACGGATACGCCTGCCTGGTACTGGATAGCTTGCAACTTGGAGAAATTGAGGGGATCCACCACGGGACCTATCGCTACGGAATGTGGTGGTGGAACAACCGTGGTTATACCCCGGCGGGAGTTGAAGCCTGGAACTGTGTAAGGGCGATCGACTATTTGCAGACCCGTGCCGAGGTCGACCCAGAACGGATTGGGGTCACTGGCCGCAGTGGAGGCGGGGCCTACAGTTGGTGGATCGCCGCGATCGACCCGCGTGTCAAGGTGGCGGTACCCGTGGCCGGTATCACAGATCTTCAGAACCACGTCGTGGATGGCTGTGTGGAGGGACACTGCGATTGTATGTATTTCGTCAACACGTACCGCTGGGATTATCCCATAGTCGCCGCTCTGGTGGCCCCCCGCCCGCTTTTAATCGTCAATGGTGATCATGACCCCATTTTTCCTGAGGATGGCGTTCGCAGAGTGTACGAGACTGCGCGCAAGATTTATCGCTTGTACGATGCCGAGGATAAAATCGGCATTTTCATTACCAAAGCAGCTCATGATGATATTCAGCCCATTCAAGAGGCGGCCTTTCGATGGATCGATCGTCATCTTTTGGGCAAAGAGCGGGAAGTCTATGACCCCGTCGAAAAGGTTTTCACGCCTCAAGAGCTGAAGGTTCTGGAAAAGATTCCCGAAGACCAGCTCAACACAATAATTCATGACCATTTCGTTCCGACGGCACCGATTGTCTTTCCGGAGAACGTTTCCCAATGGCAAGAACTTAAAACTCGGTGGATCAGTCTATTGAAACAAAAATGTTTCAGGGGCTGGCCCGCCAACCTGCCCTCACCATCCTGGAAGAACGTCAAGGAGGCGGAGGCCGACGGAATCCGGCTGGTGAGGGCGGAACTTCCGGTGCAGGATGAGGTTATTCTGCCCATTTACTACCTCCGCGGTGCGGACGGGACACCCAGGCAGATAGAAATCGAGCTGCTCGATCAGGACGATTGGTCCCGGTGGCTGTCCGGTTTGAAACTGCATTTCTCTGAAATCCTCGGCCAGGACCTTGTCACCGATGAGGAGAAAACCCTTCAAGGGAGCGAGGAAGCGTGGCAGAGCGTGAAGTCGCGGATAACGAATGCTCCCGGCACCATGCTGGTTCTGCTGTTGCCACGAGGCATCGGCCCAACGGCCTGGAACTCGGATGCGAAGAAACGCACTCAGATTGAGCGGCGGTTCATGCTCATTGGTCAAACCAGCGACGGAATGCGCATCTTTGATATCGTGCGGGTCATCCAGTCAATTCGTGGGCAAAACGCCTGGAAAGGAATACCCCTAACGATGAAAGCCCAGGGACGTTTCGGGGTCCTTGCGTGCTACGCCAGTGTTTTTGAACCGGTGGATACGCTCATCCTGACAAACATGCCGACAAGTCACCGCGACGGACCCTACATCCTCAACAGCTCACGAGTTCTGGAAGTTCCCCAGGCTGTGTTGCTCGCTGCCGATCGAAGTCGCGTTGAGCTTAACACGCAGAGAACCGAGGATTGGCAGGCTCCGATTGCGGCTGCGAAGCGCCTCGGTTGGCCTGAGGATCAACTGAAAGTGAGTCCGACGCAGTGAAGCCGTGGAATAGCCGGAGGGATAATTAGGGAACAGCTTTGACCTCCGTCACACACGTCCCACTTCCGGGCGCCGTGAAGCGTCTTCTCGCGGCCCGTTGGACCGTCAAGCGACTGGCTGGCGGGTGTGTTCCGCGCAAACACCATCCCTCAGAATCCTGGTCACGTTGACCGCGAACCGGGGGTGACCTAGACTGAGGTTAGGTCGATGTCACCCCCTGCTAATCTCGAGTGAGGGACACGGCGGCATGGGCTGGACGTATTTTAAACGATACCGAATGGAAATCGACTTACAAAATCGCGTCCTAGAAGAGCCCGCGGTGCCTGAAGGGTACACTTTTCTGCCGTGGCAGCCCGATTTGCTCGACATTCATGCTCGGGTGAAACACATCAGTTTTCGCGGGGAGATTGACGCCAACGTGTTTCCCTGCTTTCTGGACGAGTCAAGCTGCCGTCGGCTGATGTTAGCAATTGTCCGTAAGCCGGGCTTCCTCCCCCAGGCGACCTGGCTGGCCGTGTTTCGGGGACAATCTTCGGACGACGGTGTCTGCGAATATTGCGGCACGATACAGGGTATTTTGGATCCCAATACCGGGATCGGAAGTATCCAGAATGTCGGCGTCACTCCTGCACACCGCAATCGAGGCGTGGGACGGGGATTGCTCTATCGAGCATTAAAAGGATTTCAACAGGCAGGTGCTCCGCGAGTGTTTCTTGAAGTGACTGCTGAAAATGAAGGCGCGATTCGCCTCTATCAACGGGTGGGGTTTATCATCACGCAGACGGTATATAAAGTTGCCGAATTCCCGGCCCCCCGATAGAATGACGCGTGCCGATTGAGCATCGCGTTGAACAGTTCAACGCGTAAGGTCGTCAGGATTCGTTTGCCTAGCAGAGGGAGATCGATAATGTCGCTCGATCGACGTTCCTTCCTTGCCAATACAGCGACCATTGGTGCGGGATTGTGGCTTGAAAGCCACCTCGCAGCGCAGCGGCCGGCGCACGCGAGCACAAGCAGCTTTTCAACTGACCCAGTCGCGCTGGTGCCGCTGGGGAAACACCTCAAGGCGACGCGTATCGGGATTGGCTTCGGCATGCGGGCGTTCAATCGCCAGTCGAATCTTACGCGTCGGGGATTGGAGCACGCGGAGCGAGTTGTCCGCTACGCTTATGATGCGGGTATCCGATTGTTCGATAATGCCGACCTTTACGGTTCCCATCAGTATGTTGCCCGCGCATTACGCGATAAGCCGCGAGACAGCTACGTGCTCGTGACAAAGGTGTGGTTCCATCCCTCGGGTATCCCCGAGGAAGATCGCACTGACGCCGACAAGGCGGTCCAGCGTTTCCTTAAGGAACTTAACACCGATTATATTGATCTGGTGCAAATTCACTGCATGATGAACGGTCAATGGACGGACACGATGCGGCGACAGATGGACCTCCTTGAGGACCTGAAGCAGAAGGGGCTGATTCGAGCACACGGCGTTTCCTGCCACGCCGTTTCCGCGCTGGAGGCAGCGGCCGAGTCAGATTGGGTCGACGTCGTGCATGCCCGCGTCAATCATCTGGGCACGAAAATGGACGACAAGCCCGAGGTGGTGATGCCGGTCCTGAAACGGATTCACGATTCGGGGAAGGGCGTCATCGGGATGAAAATTGTCGGCGAAGGGGCGTTCCGCAATGACCCTGCCTTGCGGGATCGGGCCATTGAGTTCGCGATTCGCTCCGGGTGCGTGGACGTCATGATTGTCGGATTCGAATTGCCCGAGGAGATTGATGATTTCAAGCAGCGTGTCGCCAGCACCCTGGAAAAATTGGCCAGTGTGGCTTAGCGCCAGAATTATCAAGCCCGAACTATCATTTGATAGCGCTTGACGCTGTAGGCTGCCGATCACCTTTGTTAAAAAGCGGTGCTGCTCGGTGGCGATTTAGACCGGCCTGGCTCGATGAGTGGAATCCTGCCGCGCGAGCGGTGAATTTATCCCCGTAGTACGTTCGACGGGGGGACAATCCCGATGGGATGCGACGGTGGCGTTCAGCCTGTGAAGCGACTGACAATCAGGCTGATATTCTGACCTCCGAAGCCAAAACTGTTACTGAGGGCGATATCGCACTTAGCTTCTCGGGCAACGTTCGGCACGTAGTCGAGGTCGCATTCCGGGTCAGGCGTTTCGTAATTGATCGTCGGGGGGAGTACATTGTCCCGAATGGCCAGCAGACAGATGATCAGCTCTGTCGCCCCGGCGGCCGCGATGAGATGCCCCATCATGCTCTTGGTGCTGGAGACCGGCAATTTGTACGCATAGTCGCCGAAGACCTTCTTGATGGCGAGGGTTTCCACTTTATCGTTGACCACGGTACTTGTACCGTGGGCATTGATGTAATCAACGTCTTCCGGGTTGATGCCCGCGTCCTTCAACGCCATCTGCATGCAGCTAATGGCACCGCGGCCTTCGGGATGGGTGTCGGTGATCCGGTAGGCGTCGGCTGTTGTGCCATAACCGATGACCTCACCGTAAATTCGGGCACCCCGACGCTTGGCGTGTTCCAATTCCTCCAGGATGACCATCCCGGCACCTTCGCCCAAGACGAATCCATCACGGTTGCGATCAAATGGGCGGGAGGCCTTTTGGGGGGGATCGTTCTGCGTGCTCAGCGCCGTGAGAAGGCAGAAGCCTGTCACGCCGAAGGGATGGATCATCGTATGGGTTCCCCCGGAGAGCATGATATCGGCTTCGCCGCGACGAATAATCTCCACGGCCTCGCCGATCGCCTGACTGCTCGCCGCGCATGCCGTCAGACAGTTCATGTTCGGGCCTTGGGCGTTGAACAGCCCGGCCAGATGACCTGCCGGCATATTGGGTTCCTGCTCGAGCTCTTCGATCGGATGAAGGATTTCGAGCCCTTTTTTCGTGAATTTGACAACGTCCAGTTCGCCATCCGAAAGGGCCGCCACCATCATCTGGGTGAAGCGGTGAAAATCCTGCTGTCCTTCGCCGCTGCCAGTGTAGACCCCAAATCGCGTGGGATCGATTTTCGCTGAATCAAGCCCCGCGTCCTGCCATGCTTTTTTCGCGGCTCCGATAGCGAAATGCGTGTGACGCCCCTGGAACTTCCACTCTTCGGGATCCTCACCGACGTCGGCCAGGCTCCAGTTCTTTACCTCCGCCGCAATCCGAGTGGGAAAATGGCTGGCGTCGAAGAGCGTGATATAGTCGATACCTGACTCGCCGTTAAGGAGGCGACGCCAAACAGTTTCGAGATCCGCACCCAGCGGGGTGACCATTCCCATTCCAGTAATGACAACGCGGCGCCTCATGGAGCTAGCTCCGATTACTGCTCAGCGGATTCTGCGACTTCCAGTGATTGCCGACAATTGATGATATCGGGCGTCCATTGGCAACTTCATGGGTAGGCTATCAAGATCAGTTAACTGATCCTATTTTAAACGCTACACGGAGAGACGACACAGCGATAGGATTCTCCCCAATTCCCGGCTACGCCGATTCCTCGGGCGGTTCCTTCAGTGGGGATCCGTCGGCGGCTTTTCCCACCTCGTAGGCCCGAAGGATTCGCATCATGTGCGTCAGCGTTCCGGGATCAAAGAGTTCCCGGTCATTGAATTCCTCACCGAGATGGGCGAAGACCAGTTCCATCTCGGCCTGAAGGGTTTCGCCCTTGTGGCTGGTTGCCTTGACAACCGCTCCATGGGGATGGATGTGCTCGATGGTGGCTGTGTAAGTGAGCACGTCGCCGGGCACAGCCTCGCAGTAAAACTTAGCGTGGGGAACCTTGGCCAGCACCACTTTCAGCCTGAACTGGTTGTATTCCCCAACCAGCAGGCCGCCCGTCTGGGCCACGCCTTCAATGACGAGGCTGTTGGGCATGACAGGATAGCCGGGAAAGTGATCGTGAAGATATTCTTCGGCCAGGGAGACATTCTTGATCGCCCTGGCCATCCGCCCGCTGTGGAATTCGATAAACCGATCGATCCAGTACCACCGCATATTCTGGGCTCAAAGTTTAAAAATCAGCACGCGTCGGGATGCACCCGTTCGGCGGCCCCCTCCGCATCGATGCCGACCGTCATGCTGAGGCCTGGCCTTCCTGCTGCTGGAGCTTCAGCTCCACAAACCGACACATGTCGCGTACCGTCAGCAGATTGGCAAAGTCCTGAACCAGAGGATTCCGGGCAAATTGGTCCAACTCGGCAAACGGCATCCGCTTGCGGAGTTCGGCGAGGCCCGCCTCGGTGAATTTACCGTCTTTGACGTACTCCGGATTGGTCAAAATATCCTCCGGGAACAGTTCGCCTCGCGGAATTTTGATATTGAACGTTTTTTCCAGCTTGAACACGATGTCGAGGAAGTCGATCGACTCCGCACCGAGGTCCCCCACCAGTGTAGCCTCAGGCTTGACCTCCTCTTCGTCTACGGCCAGTGCGTCTACGAGCACCTCGCGAACCTTCTGATAAATCTCCTCCTGGGTGAGCATTGCAGTCTCCCTTTGACCAATCCGAAACCTATCAAATCCACATTTCCGCATCCGCCCGGCAGTCCTCTGGAATGAACAGCATCCGACTACCGGGACGTCCTCGTGCGTACCAATTCTCCGGAATTTGTATGCCAGCCAAGGGTCCCAGGGTGGGAAAGTCTTATTATAACTCGTCTCAATAGCCGCCCAAGCTCAACCCCCCATCCACGCGAATGATCTGGCCGGTGATATAGGAGGCTTCGTCACTGGCCAAGAATGCGACCAGGTGAGCGACTTCCTCGGGTGTGCCGACACGCCGGAGCGGAATAATCTCCTTGATTTTGGCCCCGGCAAGCCCTCTGACAGCCTCACTCATGTCAGTTTCGATCATGCCGGGGGCGACGGCATTGACGCGGACCCCGCGGGGAGCGAACTCCTTGGCGAGAGCTCGCGTCAGGCCATTGATGCCTCCCTTGCTAGCCGCATAATTAGCCTGCCCGCGGGAGGAAAACTCCGCAGCCGTGCTGGACAGATTCACAATGCTTCCCTGACGCTGCGAAAGCATTGGCTGGGCAACCGCCCGGCAGCAGTTAAATGTTCCGGTCAAATTTGTTTCCAGCACTTCTCGCCATTGCTCGTCGGTCATTGTCCCCACGAGGCCATCGCGGATCACGCCCGCTGAGTTCACCAATACGTCGATTCTGCCTCGCGCATTGAGGATTTTTTCAACTATTTGTTGAATCCGGGCGGAGTCACGGACATCCGCCTGCTCAGCGTGGACTTTGGCACCTTCGGCGGTGAGATCATTCATCACCGCTGCCGCCGCCAACTGGTTGGACTGATACAAAAACCAGACTTCTGCGCCCTCCCGGGCCAGTTGAAAGACGCAGGCCCGCCCAATTCCTCGAGAGCCCCCTGTTACTAACGCAACCTTGTTTTCAAATCGATGCTTCATTCGTCACTGACCGTTTCTTGAGGGGAGAGCACGCAAATTTAACGCGAACCGGTACGATCTCTGCGAAAAAGCTCGGCGATCGTGGTATTCCCCGTATTCCCCGCCGATGACATTGCCCATCTGTCGCTCATCTCTTGCGGAAACACCGCGCCGTGGCCTCGCCCGTTTCATGCATGTCACGAGCTTTTGGACATGACCGACTGAGCGACGGAGCGCGATCCCGCAAAGGGATCTGTATTTTTGGGGGGCTCGCTGTTGGGCATTTTTCCACCAGCCAGCAGCAAGCTCAGCAGTTTCCTCATGTCCCGTTTTACCGAATCGTCCAAATTTGCGCAGGTGGGATCACGCTCGGCCAGGTTGTATCGCTCCATAACAAGGCGTGCGCTCACGGTGGTTTTGCCGTTGAGCATCCCTTCTGCCTGGACTTCGGTGAGCCGGCCATCGTCTCGGAGGATTTCGACTCTCACCTGCAGCACCTGGCCTGGCTCTACAAATTGTCCAAAGCGGACACGTTTTGCCTCTTTCAGCACCACGATACTGTGGGCAAAGTCTTCGGTGATTCGCACCAGCCATGCGGCGGACTGGGTGAGAGCCTCCAGCATGAGCACGCCGGGCAAAACAGGAAAGTTAGGAAAGTGGTCCGCGAGGTACTCTTCGCAAAGCGAGAGCGCTTTTACCGCGGTAATCTCTTTGCCAGGCTTGACGTCGATAATCCTGTCAACCAGTGAAAACCGCATGGCAAAACGGTCCGTCTGTACGACTATGGCGGATGGCGTGCAACAATCGCCCGGGCCTCACTCGCACCGCTGAGCGGGATTGTAAAAACATTGAGTATACAGGCCTGCCCTTTTTGTCACAACCTATATTTCTTTCCCGCGTTTTTCGGCTGAACACAACGCAGCCAAACGCCCCATCCATCGACTGGACTCAGACCACCATAAGGTAGTAACAGCTATTCGGCAAGGTCTACCGGCCGCGACTGCCTAAGTTTTGGATATGCCTTCTGTAACCCCCCCTATCAAACTAGTTAATGTCCCACGAATCGGCCATGGAATCCCTGCGCCTAATGCGGCGTCGGCTTTGTTGGCATAAACGGAATATTCGATTCATCCCGCCAAATCCTCTAATCTAATTCAATCGCCCCGTCCGATACAGTCCTTGAGGGAAAGTAGCGATCTTTCCACGCGGGAAATGTGGCGACTCCTTGTTTCAGAGGAGTGACGTGATGAGGCTGACCGTTCTTTTCCTTTCGATTATTTTGGCGTGCACGCTGGGTCATCCTTTGGCATTGAGCGACACGCCGGATCGGCCTCTGGGGCTGCTGGACCGAATTGAAAACTTCGGCGAAAGAATCTTTCCCGGTAAACGACCGGCAAAGAAAACCCAGACCGCCAATATGCAAACCGAGGCAGGGGAAGCTTCCTCAAGGCGGGCGGGCTCAGCTTTCGTTGATGAAGAGAGGAGTCCGCTCACTCCGCGACCGGACCCGGTGGTGAGTGGCACCGTACCCCGCAACTCGGTCCCTACCGATGCGCCCGCCGCAGGTGAGTCATCGACGCGAAGTTCGACATCACCAACCCGGTCGGGCGAACCGCATCTCGCTCAACCGGTTTCCGACTCTGGCACTAAGGATTTTGGTGTACCCACTGTGCCTCCCCGGCCCACACTGGCCACGGTCGGCGACGAAGCCCTGCCTTCTAGTTCGCGCCCACCGCTCTATCAGCGATTGTTGGACTACCGGCAATCCCCGTTTACCTCGAACCGAACTCTCGAGGCGCCGCAGGCTGCACCGTCTCAAACGGTGATTGACAAGAGTACACCGGGCCTTCAACCGCCGGCGCAGCCCACGGAGCCGGAATCGCCTGTCCCCACAATGGTCAATTCAGCGCAAGTGGCCCCGACGGGACAACCAGGCCGTTCACCAGCAACACTCGCGAGCCAGACAAGCACGCCTGAGGGGGGAAGCCCGGCGACCGCCACGGTTGATCAGGCGGCGCGCAGCCTGCTGTCCTCAAGCAGTGGAATCGCTCCGCAGACCGTGGCCGCGCAACCGGTCGAAGTCGAATCAGCCCAAGTCCGCCCGCAGCGGCCAACTGTTGGTAGGTCTCCAGCCGCGCAGACCCCGTTATCGGTGCAAGCGTCTGTCCAAAACATGCCTCGGGTTTCAGGCAACTCGCGCGATGTGAGCTCTTCACCTACCGGAAACGTAGGACGCACACCAAACGGGCAAACATCGGCGGAGGAACGTGGTACGGGGACGAACTCACCCACTCTGGCAAAATCTCCCACTCCAGCGCAGAGCAGCAAAGATTTCACCTCTGCGGTGCCGACACCTGCGAGGCCAGCGGATCATCGGACGGTTGGAACCGTTTCCGGCGTTTTGAACGGACCTGTTCTCGTCGTGGACACAGTGGGGCCGGAAAGCATCACTTTGGGAAAACCTGGGAGTTATGAGATCCACCTGAAAAACCAGGGCGGGCGCGAAGCGAACGCCGTTCGCGTCACCGTTGCGATCCCGCGGTGGGCCGAGGTGGTCGGTTATGAAGCCTCTGCAGGGGACACGACGGCAACTCCAGACGCCAGTGGTACTGCACTGGTGTGGACGCTCCCGGTGATCGGGGCAGGCAAAACGGAAAAGCTTTCTTTGCAGTTAATTCCGCGGGGAAGCCAAACCATCGATCTGGCGATTCAGTACACGTTTGCCCCGCCGCGTACGGAGGCGAAAATCGAAGTTCGGGAACCCAAACTCCAGGTGCATGTGGAAGGCCCCCAAGAGGTCCTGTTTGGACGTTCTGAAGTGTATCGCCTGGTTGTTTCCAATGTTGGTACGGCCGACGCGGAAGACGTCACGGTTGCCATTCAACCACTGAACAAGTCGCAAAAGGACCCCATCACGCAGCTCCTGGGCAGTCTTGCGCCGGGACAGAAACGCGTCATCGAACTGGAGTTGGTCGCTCGTGAAACGGGGAAAATGCTCTTGAGCGTTGACGCCACGGCAGTTGGAAACGTTGCGGCCCACGCTGATCACGAGATCGCAATCGTCAAACCGGATTTGAGCGTATCGCTCACCGGCCCGAGCCTGCAGTTCGTTGGTCAAAGCGACGAGTACGTTGTGCACGTGGAGAACCCCGGGACTGCTCCTGCAGAAAATGTGCGAATCCAGCTTCGTTATTCGAGTGCGCTCGAGCCGGTTCGAAAGGCGTTACAAGGGGCGCGAATTGACGGGCGTGTCATCAGTTGGACAATCCCGTCCCTTCCGCCTGGAGAAAAACAGAGCTTTCAGATACCCTGTCAGTTTCTGGCGGATGGTGAGGCACGCCTGATGGTGGATGGTGTGGCAGAAGGGGGGCTGACGGCTCAATCCTCCTTGGTGACGGTAGTCCAAGCTGTGCCCAACCTGGTGCTTCACGTGGAAGACCCGGGCCGACCCCTGCCCGTGGGACAGGAAGGGACGTACCGCATCGTGGTCGAGAACAAAGGGAGTAAAGCGGCGGCCGACGTCTTTGTGGTTGGCTTTTTCTCGGAAGGGATCGAGCCCTTTGCAGCGGAAGGAGCCCCCCACAGGATCCTTCCTGGTCAAGTGGTGTTTGACAAAATTGAACAACTTGCGCCCGGCCAAAAGCTCGTGCTTACCATTCGGGCGAAAGCCCAGGAATCCGGCAATCACATCTTCCGGGCGGAGGTTCGCTGCGCTAGCTCAGCAACCCAACTGGCTTTTGAGACGACTACCCATTACTTCGATCCGGTGCTTGCCACGCGGCCTCCCGCGGCACAGCCTTCGCAGGTTCGCTGAGTTGGCCGCGGCCAGGCGACATAATGCTGACGAAATAGGTTAACTGCGATGGATGCGTCTTTGCTGAGCAACGAAGCAGACACGGGTTAACGTCGGCCCACGAATAATCCAACCAGGAAGCCCGCCACGGCAGCACCGGCAGAAACGCCTCCCACCAGCAACGGATCGAAAGAGAAATAGTTCACGAGATAGCCAAACACGCTGGCCGCCAGCAAAAACACGGCCAAACAAAGCAACCCCATCACCACCGCCATCCGCCGCAGCGCGCGTCGGATGAGGATGAGCTGTTCCGCGAGGTCGTAATTGTTCGCCGGATTGGTCGTTTGACGGTCCCCAGCTTCTTGACTCGGCATCGCTTCGACCTTATCTACGGGGCCAGCACCTCTGAATGCCACAATGGACGGCGTGTCCTTCTTCAAGGCAGGGTAACCAGCCGGAGGCGAATGTTGCGGTAGGCCACCGGACCATGATCGCCCTGGAGCATGAGCGGTCCAAGCGGCTTTTCATCGGTAAAATGCGACGCTCTGGTCGGGCCGGTAACTTCCACATTCTCGTGGATGAGAACGCCGTTGTGGATGACTTTCACGAATCGAGCATTTTCGATCTTTTTGCCCGACGAATCAAACCGGGGAGCGCGGAAGACAACGTCAAAAGTTTGCCACTCTCCTGGCTTTTTGGCGGCGTTGACCCGGGGGGCGTGTCCTTCATAACCGCCCTGAGGGCCCCAGCGCTGGTAGATCCCGCCGCAGTCGCTGTACGTAGGGTTTTTCACACCCCAACTGTCAAATATCTGGATTTCATATCGCCCTTGAAAATACACGCCTGAATTAGATCCCTTCGGGACCATGAATTCAATGTGGGCGATGACGTCGCCGTGCTCAATGACCGTGAAGAGGTCCACCGTTTTTCCCGAAGGACCGTTGTAGAGGACTCCCTGACCGGGTTTCACCGCCAGTCGTTGGGGTTGCTGGGGGTCCATCATGGCCTCGCCCACAATGGCCCATTCTCCATGCGGCTCACGCCAGGCCGAAAGGTCCTCCATGCTGATGACGACTGTTTTCTCACCGGCCGCCGGCGCCGGTTGCGCTTCTTCCGATCGGCCGCCAGACGCAGGCAGCAGGACAGCCAGCAAGGATCCGAATACCAAAACCATTTTCCGCGAGATAAACAAGCCGCGCTGTTTCGTCATGACGCATCTCCCGTTTAGTTTGTGCACCGTTGCCACAGCTGAACGCCTATTTAAAAGCGCCGATTGCGGGACGTCAACAAGGCGTCGGTGTGACCCGCCCTCACTTTTGCAGAAACGACATGCGATGAGCGTGGAGCGTTGGTAGGGACAATCCATGAATAGCCCCTACCGGTGCCGTGGGCCGGGTGGGACTGGACCCCTCAGTCCGTGACATGATTCGGGTGCAACCGGAATGCTCGAACGGCATGGAACTCGTCTCTATTGAAGGGACGCCCTGGCCATTGATTTTCTCATCCCCATCGCTGTCGGCGTGGGACCTGTGTCTATTGAAAGGTCGCTTTCCACGGCGTCCGTCGAACACGGAGGCTCACGCTTGTCGTGCCGGCTACTGCAAAACGGAGTATCCCACGTTGAGAGGTGGACCTGACAAGCGGCTCCCTCCGAGCTGACGCGAACCCGTGTGGACGTCACCGTTCCCATCGCCAGCGGAAAAATGGGGATGGGTCAGGTGCCCCACGGTTGCCTTGCACGGTAACGATTTGCAAAAATACATGGTTTCGGTTGTCAGAAACCAAGCCGGAATAGTTTTTTCGAGAGCGTGATTAATTCAGCATTCTGAATGCAAAAACTTTCTGAATCCCTGGAGTCAAGCGTGACGCCCCTCACGTGTACACCTCTCGCTGATTGGCATAGAGAGCATGGTGCCCGTATGACGAGTTTTGCCGGATGGAACATGCCTTTGCACTTCTCATCCGGTATCCTTCAGGAACACCTCGGTGTTCGAAAGTTTGGTGGTCTCTTTGACATCAGCCACATGGGCCGCTTTCGAATAACCGGGCCAGACGCTGTGACATTCCTGCGTCGTGTACTGACAAATGACGCGGCACGGCTCGAACTGTGGCAAGCTCAGTACACCATTCTGGCCCAAGAAGACGGATCTGCCCTGGACGATGCGTACCTTTTCCGATTTCCGGATGGCTATTGCCTGGTTGTGAACGCCGCCAACACCGAACAGGATTGGCACCATTTGAAGGAGCACGCGAAAGGCTTATCCGTAGCACTGGAAGATATAACAGGCACAACGGGAATGCTGGCGGTTCAGGGACCTCGAACGGAAGAACTCCTGCAAAAGCTGCTTACGGAGGGTCAACTGCTACCCCCTGCCCGAAACAGTGTCTCCGAAGCCGGGCTGCTGGATATTGATCTCCGCATTTCCCGAACAGGATACACGGGGGAACCGGTGGGTTTTGAACTGTTTTTACCGGCCGAGCATACGCTCCGCGTGTGGGAAGGACTGGTGGAAGCAGGAGAGTCGCTGGGAATCCGACCTGTAGGATTGGGGGCGAGGGACACGCTCCGCCTGGAAGCCGGTTTGACACTTTTCGGGCACGAACTGGGCCTGGCTCCCGATGGCACCCCTATACCCGTCTTCGCTGCGCCTTCTGCTAGCGTGGCCGTCAATCTTGCGCCGGATCGTGGTGACTTCATCGGACGACGCGCCCTGGAGGCCCAGTCGGCCGCCTATCGGAGTTATCGCCAGGGGACGACACACCCTCACGAGAGTTTGCCGCGGTTGATTCGGCCTCTCGCGATTCTCGGCCCCGGAGTTGCCCGACAGGGTGACGAGGTGTACTGGCACGGCCAGAAAGTGGGTTGGGTGACCAGCGGCACAGTGGTACCGTACTGGGTGTTTACAGGCGAAGAAGCCAATGCGGTTCCCACGGAGAAGACGGCACGACGGGCGATCGCCCTGGCATATCTCAACGCGGAAGTCCCGCAAGAGGCTTTTGTGGAGGTAAATGTCCGCGGTCGCACACTTCCCGCCCGTGTTGTACGGCGGCATGGCCGAAGCGATCTTCCTCCGTACTTTCGACCTATTATTGTGCAGTGAGGCTCTAAATACCGTTCGTACTGGCGAGGTAACAAATCACCATGTCAGATAAAGTCAGAACACTGCTCGAAAAAACTCTGGAAAATCACACCTGGCGACAGCAACAGTGCATCAACCTCATTCCCTCAGAAATGACGCCCTCCCCGCTGGTCCGCCTCATTCAGGTCACGGACCCCGTCGGGCGATATGCCGAGCATAATTTCCTTCAGCAGCTCAATCGTGAAGTGTATTACTACCAGGGAACCAAGTTTATTGAATGGGTTGAGCAGCAACTCATTCAGGAATTGGGGCAGTATCTTGGCACAGACCTTGTGGAGCCACGATTGATCAGCGGTCAAACGGCCAACATGGCCGTCTTCAGCGCCCTCGTGGCGTTCCGAAATCAAGATAAGAAGCAGGGAGAGCTGGAGCGGATTCACGGGGTCCTCAATCATCATCTCAATTTGGGTGGTCATCTGAGTGCCCAGGCGATGGGTCCCCTTCGCGACTATGTGGCACGGGATCCCGCCACCGGCCGATTCATGATCAAACATTTCCCGGTGCGGCAGGATAATCCTTATCAGGTGGATATCGAGGCAACTGCTTCTCTCCTAGAAACTTTTGCCCCCGAACTCGTCATCTTCGGGAAGAGCATGTTTATCTGCCGTGAGCCGGTGAAGCAAGTATGTCAAATCCTTTCCCAGCTCAAGCAACGCCCCCTGGTGATGTATGATGCCGCCCACGTCCTGGGTATTCTGGGGCCCGCCTTCCAAGACCCTTTCGCCGAAGGGGCGAATATTGTGACCGGCTCCACACACAAGACCTTCTTCGGAACCCAGCGGGGAATCATCGCGGCACGATTTGATTCAGACTCGCCGCACGCAGCGCTCTGGGATCACATCCGGCGGCGAGCGTTTCCTGGTTTTCTCAGCAACCATCATCTGGGCACCCTCCTCGGTCTGCTTCTGGCGGCCATGGAGATGAACACCTACCGAGAAAGCTATCAAACTCAGGTGCTCAAAAACGCCAAGGCGTTCGCCAGGGCTCTCCACCACTGTGGGATTCAGGTTGAGGGTGATCCCGCCGTGGATTACACGGAAACCCACCAGGTTTTGGTTCGCGTGGGTTCCCACCAGGGAATCGAAGCGGCAGAGCGGCTGGAGGACTCCAACATTATCGTCAATTATCAGGCCCTGCCCGGCGACGAAAACTTCGCTGCCAGTTCAGGAATTCGGATGGGCGTGGCGGAAATGACACGCTTTGGCATGCGCGAGCAGGATTTTCAGGAACTGGCTGAGCTCATCGCTGATGTGTTACTCCGCGGACAGCGCGTCGCCGATACAGTGGTCAAATTCCGCAGTCGGTTCCTTCAGATGCAATACTGCTTTGCCCCCAAAAATTGGCCGGAGCTTACTGAGAGACTCCTGGCGACATTCTAACACCAGAACGCCTTATTGCGTTGCTCCCCAACGGTTGAACCAGGCACGTTTTTCAAATGGGAGTTTTTCCCTCTGTTGTCCGGGCTCCGCTGGTATACCGATGGGCAAAAGGACCCGCACCTGGAGCTCGGCGGGAACGCCCAACATTTCCCCGATTCGTTCGGCAATCCGGTTGTAGCGGAGGGCTCCGTCAATCCACACCGTTGCGTACCCAAGCGCTGTGATGGCCAGAAGCATGTTTTCCACGGCCGCAGCACAGTCCTCGATATGAAAGGAAACATTCCCCATCACGGGACGGGGATCCGTAACACACACGATCATGGCTTTGGCCGTGATGCAAACAGGTTTGTTTTCGAAGAGTGAAGCAATCCGCTGAATGAGCTGCGGATCGTCCACAATCACAAAACTCGTGGTCTGCGCGTTCTTCCCCGAGGGTGCACGGATACCCGCCTCCACGATTTTCCGCAGGTGTTCTCGGGGGACCGGAACATCCTTGAAAGGTCCGCGATAACTGTAGCGCTTCTCGATGGCTTCAAAGACATCCATAAATCCCTCCCGTCCAAGTCACCCCTCGCAGATGGGGTACCCGTCCCTATTGCCGATGATTGATCAGGATCCCTTTAATGTTACCGAACGGAGAGCCTTTCTTTCATCCAAACGATAACAATTGCGGTGTGTTGTTCACTCATCATGATCATGATCTCGCGTTCGGCAACGTCCAGCAAGCACGTTTCGCAGGCAACAAATCTAACAGTTACACCCGACAATGAGGACGTGGCTTTATGATCCAAGGTTACCATTCCCCGGAGCCCAGAAAATCGCGGAGAAGCACTCGCTACCGCATTCGGCGACGAACACCCCCTGGCGCGGCGCCCGGTACAATCATCCCGGAACCAACATCCCAGCCTCCCAGGATAACACTAACCCACGTCCTTCCCGAAAGCCTTGAAGAACAAGAAATCCAACAACCTGCGATGATTCGGAGCTGGCTGAGTCGGCCTGGCTGGATCTGGTGTGATATCGACGGGCCCGGAGATAGCCAATTTATTTCCGAGGTCGCCCAGGTGTTCAACCTCCATCCGCTGGCTCTGGAAGACGTCGTGAATACCCACCAGAGGGCCAAGGTGGAAGAGTACAACGGAACTTTATTCATCACCATGCGTCTGCCTCACATTGCGGAAAATGGCATCATCGAGAGCGAGCAGATCAGTATATTCCTCGGCCCAAATTTCCTGGTCAGTTTTCAACCTCGACCGGGTGACGCGTTCACCTGCATCCGAAAACGCTTTCACAACCCAGAAAGCCCACTCCGCCAGCTCGGGCCTTCCTACCTGGCATACTCACTGATCGACCTGATCATCGACCACTATTTTCCCGTGCTCGACTTTCTCGGCGAAAAGCTGGAGTCATTGGAGGAAAAAGTAACGAGTGCCGACGCCAGAAAAGTTCTCAGGGAAATTCACGATCTCCGGCGGGAACTTCTTTATCTGCGCCGTATTCTGTGGCCTCATAGAGATGCGGTTCAATCCCTGCTTCGCGACTATCTCACTCTTCTTCCCAAGATAGTGAGAGTTCATCTTCGGGATTGCTGGGATCATGTGGTTTTGCTTCTCGATCTGACAGAAACATACCGGGAACTGTGCGCCGATCTTCGCGACTACTGCCTCTCAGCCATCAGCAACCGCATGAATGAAGTCATGAAATGGCTGACGCTCATCGCCACGATCTTTATTCCCCTGAGCTTTATCGCAGGTGTTTATGGAATGAACTTCGATCCCGACGCTTCTCCCTGGAATATGCCGGAACTGAGGTGGTACTACGGATATCCATTTTCATTGCTCCTTATGCTGGCAGTGGCCACTTTGATGATTTGGGTTTTCTATCGCCGCGGCTGGATCGGTCAGGACTGGCCAATTTCAGATTCGGTTCTTCACCGATCTCCCGCCACACGGGTTGAGAACCAAGCTTCTCGGAGAGACATGCCTTCGCCAGGGTAGCCATGAACAACGGAGATAAACGACCTTCCGGTAATGGGGAGCGTTCCGTGGCGGTCGCTTCCTGGCCTGTTGTGCCCGGTCGAAAAGCACCGCGTTGACGGACCAGGTGTTCATTTCATAGATTTTCGATGGAGTCAGACTTCGGAAAACCAAGCCACAGTTTTACGATGGAGAAGAGACGATTGAATCGTTCAGTAGTCGTTTCCATCGCCGTCCTTGGAGTGAGCGTTTTCGCGTCGTTTGCGAACTGTGCCAGCGGTCAAACTCCTCCGACCTCTGTATCACGGCTTTTCTTTGCGTCGGGAGAGGCGTTCTGGCAGCGGCTGGAGCAAACCACGAGCATCTACTGGACGGATGTACCCCTCCGCGAAGGGCTTCTTCGTCTCGCCGAAACTCATGGGGTAGCCATTGTTCTTGACCGACGGTGTGATCCTGGAGAGCCAGTGACACTCACCGTCCGCCAGCAATCCCTCCGCGATGTACTATCGGCGATCGCCCACCAGCGAAGTTGTGAGTTGGGATTCTTGGTGCCCGTTGTGTACATAGGCCCGGCGGAAGCAGCCAACTGGCTGGAAATTATTGCCGCGCAGCGGCGAAAGGAACTCCAGGCCCTGGGGCGAGTGGGTACGGCCGCCTTGCGGCCATCGCCTGTTTCCTGGCCCCGCCTGAGCACGCCCCGAAACCTGGTCCTCCAGTGGGCAAAGGAGGCAGGCTGGCAACTCGCCAACGCTGAAGAGATCCCGCACGATTTATGGCCGGAAGCAAATCTTCCTGCTCTCACCATTGCCGACCGCATCACGCTGGTCCTTTTTCAGTTCGACCTGACCTACCAGGTTAGCGAAACCGGAGTGATGACGGTTGCGCCGTTGGCGCCGCAAAATGGGGAAATAAAACGTTTTTGGGTCGGAAACAAAACCAGCGTTTTGGCTCAACGATGGGAGCAGCAATTTCCCGGCTGTATCGTCGTGCCGTCGGGGCCGGAAATCGTCGTTCAGGGACCGCCGGAAACACTCCGCGAACTGGCCCGACTGGCCTCGGACCTCGCCTCGTCGCAACAGTCGCGTTCGTCCCCAAATTCGACCGCCGCTGCTACAACGGATCCTTTCGCTCAACGCCGTTTTACAGTCAAAGACGGACGCGGCACCCTGGAAGGCGTCATCACGCAACTATCGCGGCAACTGGGAATGGAGGTCCAGTTCGATACCGAGGCGGCCAGGCGAGAGGGAATTCGGCTCGATCAACTCATTGAATTCCGAGTCACGAACGCCACGGTTGACGAACTCTGGCGAGCCATCCTGGAACCCCGAGGTCTCACCTTCGTTCGAATGGGCCGAACGATTCGAATTTTCCCCTCCTCGCACACCAGCGCACGTTGAGAGGCGGCCTTTTGTGTCTCCGGGGTATCTTCACTCGCGGGCTTCACTGGGAACGTCGCCAGCCGTGCACCTCGACGAGTGGAGGATTGGCTTCATCTTCGACCAGTGGAATGGGCTTTTCGTAGAGGGCCTGCCTGACAAGAGGCTTCTCCTGGGAAAGTGGCAGACTCGTGCCGGACGCACTCGGTCCTGATTGACCCTCTTCGGTGGGCTTCATTCTGGTCTCCGAGCCCGATTCTTGTTTGAACGTGGGAGTGGGCTGAGAACTGGAACTCGTCGGGGGCAGCGTGGGAACCACCGCGGCCGGAGATGACGACCAACTGCCCGCGGTACTCGAAGCACAGCTCGAACAGCCTGTACTTGTCGTTACGTCATAACTTCCGACGGTCACGATGCCACTTTCCATTGGAGTGCACACCGCTGACGTGGTAGCGGCGGGAATGTACTCGTAAGTGGCAAAATAGGCTGTGGACCAAGTCGGTGTGGAAGATGCCAAAGGCCAGTAGCCCGCTCTCCGGGCCCTCCAGTTAGCGAACGGACGCCAGGGGAAAAGGCGGCGTCGCGGCTCGTACACAATTTGAACCGGCCGATAGGTGACGACGGGAACCACTGCGGGAGTCGTCACTGGGGAGGCCACCGCATAGGGTGTGGCGACTGGTAGGTAGCTGGTGGTGCTCACCGCGGGAGCTGTCACGGCGGGGGCCACACGATAGACTGTCGAAGCACCCGGAGTCACCGGCAGATAGGTCACACGATAACTCGTCGTGGTGACCGGGGCAGAGGACACGACCGGCATGTACGTCGTCACGGGTGTGTAGGCTACTCCGACCGGATATCCTCCATATCCGGCCGTGTAAGTGGTCGGACGATTAAACAGCCGTCCCAGGAGGCACTGAGAATACGCAAAAGAACCACCGGCCAGCCACATTCCAAAGACCACGGCCGAATACACAGCAAGTTTCGTTTTCATGGTTGCTACCCTTCGGGTTATGATCCCCTCATGTTTGCGTTGTCAAATACCCCGGCCACGCAGCCGCCAGTCGGCAGCACTGGTCTTTTCCTTTAGTAATTGTGACTCAAAATAAGCGGCGCCGAGAGATGACCCGCGCTCTGTCCAAAAGAAATGCGCCTTTTGAACGTACCACCTATGCGGTTTGTAGCGCTTAGGTAAACAAGGAGGGCAATTTTTCACAAACCGCGTCCGTTTGCATCGCCCGCCCTCCCCTGCGAGCTGGCCACTCAGTGGCAAACCTTCAAGGTCCTCGATGTCCAGAGTTGATCGCGAAAAATTTGCCAAATCCTTGACTCCAAGGACTGGTCTTCGCACAATGGTTACCGACGCCTCGGTTAGTCGTTGCCAGAAAAGGACTCGTCCCTCCCGACTGATCAGGTTAAGTGTGGGGGTAAGGCTATGCGAAACACGCTCATGAAGTTGGACGGGCCGGTGGGCAGAAATGGCACCTCAAGCTCTTTTGCAAAACGATGGTGGCCCACTATCGGAAGTCTCATCACACTGTTTTGTGGCCTTGCTACCATCGGGCTATCTTCAGGTTGCCAAAGATCCCAACCGCAGGTCAAAGTTGAAGAGCTGGAGTCGCTTCCCTCGGAACCTCAGCCAGCCGCCACACCACCGCAGGAACCCATGACGATCGTCTCGATTGAGGGCGTGACGCTCCGGCCCGGCGAAAGTGTCTCGCGCAAAGTCCAGGTCGATCGCAAGGGTCGAACAGGCACGATCAAACTGGAGGTTACCAACCTTCCCCAGGGCATCAAAGCAAAAATCGGAGACATTCCGGAGGGTCAGTCCGAAGCAGAACTGATCCTCACGGCAGATCCCTCACTGGGAGAAAACGAGATCACCGCGGCAGTTGAAGTGCGCGCCACGCTCGGTGGCGACAGGGCCTCCCAAAACGTGGCCGTCCATGTCCCCAAGATCCCCCTTCCCGACTTGAAGACACCGGACCAACTGTATTTGAACCCCGGCGGAGAGGCTTCTCTTAGCGTTGATTTAGATCGGAAGGGTTATACCGGTCCAGTTACTTTGCGCGTGGAGCAGCTTCCTGAGGGCGTGGCGAGCGAACCGGTCAACGTGGCCGAGGGCGCTCAACAGGCCACCCTGCACTTCAAAGCGGGACCGCAGGTGAAAGAGGGCGATTTCTCCGCCCAGGTGGTCCTCGCAGCGGGAGGAAGGACGGCATCCCGCCCGGTCAAATTGGTGATCCGCAAAAACCTCTTCACGGTTGAGTGCTTCCGTGTCGTGACCCTAAAGCCTGGAGAAAGTCGTGACGTCGATATACCAATACGGCGCAATGGGTACGCGGGCCCGATCACGTTGACGTTCGAAAACCTGCCCGAAGGTGTAACTCTCACTGCGTCTGAAGTCCCGGCCGGCGCTACTTCCGTGAAGTTTCATTTTTCCGTCAATCCCCAAGCCCACGAGCGCGTACGGTCGGTTTGGGTCCAGGCGACGGGGAGTGGAGCCAGCTTCCGCGATGCCATCGTCGTTCGGGTTGCCAAGGAATTGGATAAAGGCTTTCTGCCCGTGGAAATCGGCTACGATCCCGAGATCGCGCCGCTTTTCCGCAGGGGATCGTTCGGCGGCAGGCTCACGGCCAAGAGCAAGGCCGCTTTGTGTGATGCGTACGGTGGTACACCGGAGTCTGAGCAGGCTGTGCTCCGCGGCTTGCGTTGGCTGGCAGCACACCAAGAGGCAGATGGTCGATGGTCCCTCAAGGACTATGGCCGAACCAACCCGAACTGTGATTGCCATCTCGATGCTGAAAAAGAGAGAGAAATCGTCGATAGTGACACTGGTGCCACCGGGCTTGCACTCCTGCCGTTTTTGGGGGCTGGTGTGACGCACGAGGGCTCCCCCGACCAGCCGCCTGAACTGGCCCGTTACCGAAACGGTGTCCGCCGAGGCTTGTTTTATCTCCTCCGTGTGCAAACGGTCGATGCGAAGTCTGACAAGGATGGCTATCTGGGCGGAAATACGTACGCCCATGCCATCGCCACGATGGCTCTGTGTGAGGCCTACGGCCTGACAGGCGATGAACGTATTCAGATTGCCGCCCAGCGAGCGATCAAGTATCTCATGAATGCCCAGCATAAAGAGGGGGGCTGGCGATACGGCTTTCGGGAAGCAGGCGACATGTCCGTCGTGGGTTGGGTATTCCTGGCCATCCGGAGTGGACAACTCGCCGGGCTGAAAATCGACAGCCTGCCTTTATCGCGGGCATCGCGCTTCCTCGACGCCTGCGCCGTGGGGCCTGAGCCGTACAAGCTCTCCGAGTATTGCTACCAACCCGGCCAGGCCCCCAAGATGTCCCTCACAGCCTGCGGCCTTCTTACGCGGCAGTATCTCGGCTGGCCTAAGGACAATCCACACCTGCTGGCCGGTTGTCGCAAGTTAATGACCCAATTACCCCCAAAAGAGGCTCAGTCGGCGGGTCAGCTCTACTATTACTACTATGCGACTCAGGTACTTCACCATATGGAAGGTGAGGATTGGGACCTGTGGAATCACCGAATGCGGGAGCATCTTATCCATACCCAGGAAACCTCCGGTCATCGCGAAGGAAGTTGGAGTCCGGAAGGAACGGATTGGGGTAATCGAGGGGGACGAATTTATGCAACTTCACTCGCGTTGATGATACTGGAAGAGTATTATCGGCATCTTCCGCTCTATCGGCCGGTGCCTAGAGCCGCGGTATCGACCACTTCCGGGGTTTCCGCTGGCTCTCATTATTAATAAACTTACTTGCACCAACGCGCTTGCATATACGTTCACTTGGCCGCAAATTGCTATCGAGACATGCCATTTTTGCCCACATCATTTAGTCCCTACCAGTGGGCCAAAAAATTCAGAAAAAGGTGTCATATGAAACCATTGAGATGGTGCGCCGCTGTTACCTGTACCACTTTGACTCTCGTCATTTGGACCGATCAGGCTGCGGTGGGCAGTGAACCTCTTGATGATCCCTATTATCGCTATATTGCAACAGCTCCCGAGTTTCAGCCCGTCAAACACGACCGGCAGACCCTCACCGCCCGGTGGGACACGTGGCTGTATATGCCGTGGCGGTACCAGTGGACGATCGGGACAGGTGACGAAGGAGGTCAGTTCTGTCGTGACTTCGGGATTAACGGCGGCTTCACAGACCACGGTGATGGCCCGTTCGCGTGGCTTGAAAAGTGGAACCTGCGTTTTTACAACGATCACACCGCCGGTAAGGGTTACCTGTACCTGCGTGATGCCAACCAGCGATCCCGTTTTCAGGCCTTTCAACGTGATCCCCGGGCCATCCGTCAGGACCGGGAGGGGCTGAAACCCCTCGACGAGGCTCTCCTGGCGAAGCTCTCCGCTCTTGTGCGGGAGCGCGTCACGCGGCTTCGGCAGAGTCCCATGCGAGTGGCCTACGCTCTGGACGATGAAATCTCGTGGGGAATTTTCGTCGTGCCCCTCCCCTGGCGCGTGCTCGCCGACGATCAGGACTATCAGCGGTGGCTCGACCATTACTATGGAGGGAAAGGCCCCCAAGCGCAATTTGTCACACCCGATGCAATACTGCCTCAGTTAAAAGGACAGCTCAAAGACATTGATCTATCGCCTCTTTTGGATCGCATCACATTTAACGATTCCGTCTGGGCAAATTTTCTGGGACGGCTGGTCGAAGTCGCCAATGAAACTGATCCAGAGACACCGTGTGGCTTCGTGGGCGGCCAGTCTCCGAATATGTGGGGCGGCTACGATTATGCGAAATTGATGAAGAAAATCCAATTTATCGAAGCCTACGATCTGGGTTCCTCCCAGGCCATCATTCGCTCACTCAATCCGCAGAACTGCATTCCCCAGGTCACGACACATTTCCACTCTGATGAGCGAGGAACGGCCAACGATGTGTGGCAGAGTTGGTATTACTTTGCGCACGGGAATCGGGGCATGATCGGCTGGGTGGAGGGTTGGTTCGACGGGACAAAGCCGCGCCCCTGGCTCTACGAATATCGTTCTACTCTGAAAGAACTGGGCCAGGTTCAGGGACCTAAACTCGTGGGTGCCCGGTGGATCCATGACGGAATTGCCATTTATTACTCTCATCCATCGATCCAGGTTTCATGGTGCCTGGATAGCGAGGCTCACGGCCGCACATGGGTGAATCGGGGCAATGATCACCGATTGGGGACATCGCACCTGGTTCGCAAGGCCTGGGAATACATGCTCACAGATAGTGGCCTGCAATACTCGTTTATATCCTATGATACGGTGGTTCTTCACGGCATTCCTGAGGAATATCGGGTGCTCATACTTCCCGCCTGTTATGCCCTCTCCGATGCCGAGGCGCAGCGAATTCGCGAATTCTGTCTGCGGGGTGGAACGGTCATCGCCGACTTTTGTTGCGGCTTGTTCGATCAACATGGAAAAGCAAGAACGCGAGGAGCGCTTGACGACCTCTTCGGCGTTAGGCATGACGGAACGGAGCGAGCACAAGATTTCTTCGGGGAGAGACTTTGGGTGGAAACGGACCAGGATGCGGCCTACAACTACAAATCCTACCGGGAACTTTTTGCCACTATTCCCTGCCAGCTCCACAAGGGTTATGCTGTCGCGGAAAAACGGCTCCCCGTTTTGACGCTCAGAAAGGTAGGCAAAGGCACCGCGGTTTACGTGAATCTCTCCCCCCAGCGATACCTCCAGTACCGGGAAGAGGGCACCGCCGATGACAGGTCTCGCCTGCCTTTCGTAACACCCATTTTCGACGCGGGTATACGCCCCTGGATCCAGGTGACCAATGAGGGCCGTCGGCCTGCCAACGTCGAAACCTGCTACTGGAAGAATCGTGGTCGGATCTTTGTCTTCGTGGTTCAGAACGCTCCGGTCACCGGCTCCATGTTTGGTGAAACCGGTGCGACATCGCTCAAGACGCGGACGATTCCCATTGTTGTGCGGCTGAACCGGACCGTCCGCGACGTGCAGGATGAACGAAGCGGCGCAAATCTCGGCGACGGAGACCGCTTCGAATTCCAGTTCCCCATGGCCGAGGCAGTTTTCTTCAGCTTTCGCGATGATACTCAATAACGCCGATACGGGGCAACAAACAGGGGAGGTGTTTCTCTCGCAGCAGACCGCAGGTTGCTAACTTACTCACCGATAATCGTAATCATGTTTACTCACCAATAATCTTAATCAACACGCGTTTCGGCCGGCGTCCATCAAATTCCCCGTAAAAGATTTGTTCCCAGGGGCCGAAATCAAGTTTTCCATTGGTAATAGCCACCACAACTTCCCTACCCATGATCTGCCGCTTATGATGGGCGTCGCCGTTATCCTCCCCTGTCCGATTATGATGATACGTCTGCGGTGACGGATCGTAGGGGGCCAGTTTTTCCAGCCAGCGCTTGTAATCCTCGTGGAGCCCGGGCTCATCGTCATTAATAAACACGCTGGCCGTGATGTGCATGGCATTGACCAGACACAGCCCTTCCCGCACGCCACTCTTCTTGACGGCTTCCTCCACCTGCCGGGTGATATTCACAAAATCCATTCGCTTTGGAATATTGAAGGTGAGATATTCTGTATAGCTTTTCATGCCGCGTCCTCCGTCAAACAATAAATCAATTCTTGTCATCTCTGTAGAAGACACCCGTGCCTTCTACAATTCGCCCATGTGCCAATTTCCGGCAGGCGCTGGCCCATGGCAGATCAGCTCCCGGCAGCGAAATTCGCCGCCGTTTTCCGGCTGCTGCCCGCCATTGCGCCATGGTCACTTCTGTGTTGCGAATTATTATTCCGGAAGTGGCTGGTCCTTGGTTTCCGGCGCCAACGGAAGCACGAGAATTCCGAGAAGGAAGAACAGGCACATCGTGGCTCCCGCCACCCGCATCGGTTCCGCAAAGTTGGCGAACACGACGCCGCTCAAATAGCCCTGCAGAAATGGTCCAAACGCGGACACATATCGGCCAATGTTGTAGCACATCGATGTACCGGTACTCCGCAGCCTTGTAGGAAATAGTTCGGGAAAGTAAATGGCATAGCCTCCAAATACCGAAAGCTGCGCGAAACCCATTAAAGGTGCCATCCACAACACGTCGGTCCAGCGACGCATGGTCAGAAACACAAACGCTGTCACAACCATGGCAAACAGGAAGAAGAGAGCAAACGTCCATTTTCTGCCCAATTTGTCCGTTACCATACTGAAAGCATAGATGCCAAAAAACGCACCGATATTGAATAAGAGAAGCTGGATACTTCCCCAGCGCTGTACATAGCCGCCAATGTTTTTAGTTCGCTCCTGAATTCGCGCGATATGGTCGGCCAGTGAAGCGTCAGAAACATCAGCCTCCATCACGAAAAGGCGCCGGCGTTCCCGATCTTCCGCCGTCTGAGGTTGCCGTTTTCGGTCGAGCTTCGCCAGCACCGAACCATCATCCGTCCACGGCTGATCGAGCAAGCGCAAAGCGTTTTCGACGGTCACCGGCTCCCCTCGAGCAGCGAGCGTCAAGGCGGCAGCCAGCAGGTACTGAGCATCGCGATCCTCCGGAGACTTGCCGATCAAATCGCGAGGCGAGATCCCTGCTTCGCTCACCTTCTGGGGTGCTTCCGGCGTCTTGAATACGAGGGCCACAAAGACTTGATCTTGCTCCGGTGCTTTCTGCTTTCGGTATTCTTGCGTAATGTTGGCCCGAAAGATCGACTGCACCAAATCCACACCGAAGACGCCAATACCCCACAGGCCGATAACACCGGCCGCCGCGAGGATAATCCCCACGATCGCACGAACACGCCACCGAGGATCGCCGAACAATTCCACGAGGGAGCCGGCTTTCTGTTTTCCGGCCTTTCCTTCTGCCACGGCCTGTTTCCACCGTTCGGGTTCCTTCAGCCAGAGCATGATAAAAACGATGAGCACGGCCGGGAGAATGCCCACCCCGAACATCCACCGCCACGTCTGGCTGGAGATATATCCCGCCAGCAAAAGTTGTGAAAACAGAATGCCAACCAGTCCGGCGGAAATATTTCCCACCGCCGAGAAAGCCTGAAGGAATCCGAGGGCATGGGGCCGAGCTCTGTCGGGCAGCGTCTCGGCGACAATGGCCGTTCCCAGTCCAAATTGTCCACCGATGCCCAAACCGGCTATAAAGCGATAGATCAAAAAATCCCATAGGCCGAAGCTCAACGCGGAAAGACCTGTGAACAACGAATAGCAGGCGACGGTGAGCACCATCGTCTTGGCGCGGCCGATCTTGTCACCCATGATGCCGAAGACGATCCCGCCAGTTGCCCATCCTACAAGCATCACGGCAGTCGCCAATCCCCCGTAAAAGTTGACGACATCGGGCGTCGCCGTTCCCAGAAGATCACGAATAGCCGGTTGTCTGGCTAGGTTGAAAAGCTGCTGATCGAAAGTGTCAAAGGCCCAGCCGGCCGTGCACACAATGAGAACAAACCAATGGTACCCTGTCAGCAGCCGATACCACTTTTCGCGACTCGGAGTGGCGTTGGCGTCACTCATTCCTCGCTCCTTTTTTCAGCCGATTGCGAATACTCTCTACCGCAAGATTCTCCGGGCCCGCTTGAGTCGCCCTCTCAGAAGTTAAGCGGGATTATGAGTGAAAACAATCCGTTTGTCCAGAAGGCCACCCGCTGACCCATCCCTGCTTTTCCGCAGGCGATGGGAACGGGGACGTCCCCACGGGTTCGCGTGAGCTCGGAGGGACCTGCCTATCAGGTCCATCTTGCGACCTTGGACAATCCAATTGGCGGACCGATCTTTGTCTGCCAAGTTCAATTCTTGTAAAAACATTGGGGGACTCATGAATTGCCCCCACGAGACATCGAGCCGTTGCCGTTCTCTCAGATCCATGCAAAATGGGGTGTGGATCAGCCGTGGTTGAGATTGACTGCGTCGAATTTTTTCTGATAATGAGGCCAAAATCCGGACGGTACTAAACAGCGGGGATGCTCTGGGTGAAAGGAACATGCCATGGCCCGGCCGTTGAGCAAACTTGCCAAAGATTGGTGGGACTACACGACTTTGGACCCGGAATTGCTGCAGGATGCCGCCAAACTCACCGTACGCCAGATAGAAAAACTTGCCCGGCCAGGATTTAAGATCGTTATGTACGACACGTTGGAAGAGTTCTATCTGGCGGAAGCTCTCGAGTACATCAATGCCTGGCGGCAATCCACGGCAGATAACCCTTGTGGGATCTGCGGTCCGATAGGCCCCACGGAGCAACTGCCGCTGGTGGCCCGGCTGGTGAATGAGTTGGGACTGGATGTCCGCGAGGGCCACTTCTGGGGTATGGACGAATGGGTTGATGAGATGACTGGCCAGCCGGTGCCGATGGATCATCCGTTGAGCTTTGCTCGGGCGGATATGGAACTGTGTTTTAATCGCATCAACCCCAAATTGAGGATGCCGAAGGATCACATTCGTTTTCCAATCGGTGACCTCGATGCCTATTCGCGAAGTTTCGACGAGATCCGCTGCGTCGTCATGCAGGGTGGTCAGGGCGACATCAAGCACTGGGCGTTCAATGATCCGCCCAGGCGGCAGGGAAAATGGAAGGACGAGCCACCTCCCCCTGCCGAATACCGCAAACTCAAGACGCGGATCACCGACCTGCACCCGGCGACGATCATGCAGAATGCTCGCACGTCTGGCGGTGGACAGGTCCACCTTGTGCCCACGAAGGCCGCCACAGTGGGTCCCGTGGAGACCTGGAAGGCAGAGAAAGTTTCTATCTGGCATGCCGGAATGCACGACAATCCGTTTGGGATGCGACTGACGACACTCATGATTTCCAAGGGAATTGCCGATTCAGCGGTACCGATGTCGCTTCTGGCGGAGCATCCCAACGTGCAGTTCAACTTCTATCGCCCGGCCTTGTCCGAGGTGAAAACGGAAATGCACTGAGTCCTTGTCCAACGCCGTATGAACAAGAACAAATAAGAGCGGTTTCACGCTCAGGTTGCAAATCCGTTCCGTTCGTAGTGGGTCGTAAACATGAATCTGGTGGGTTCCATTGCGCTTTTGGCGGCATTCTGTGTTTCGGCGGAAGCGTCTGACTATCAAACGGTGGTACGTCACGGCGACTGGATCGTGACGGGGGATGAGATTGTTTCCAACCAGCACATCGTGTTGGATGGCAGCCTTGTTCTCAAAGAAGGTGGGCAACTCACTTTGAGCAACTGCCACGTTGAGCTTGTTGGGCAGAAATCCCGCGAGCACATCGTCGATTGGCAGGGTGGAAAGCTAATCACACGGAAAACGATCATCGGGGGCACAGATCGCGCGGGCACAGCCATCCATACAGTGTTCCATCTTTACGATGGCCTTTGGGACGCGGAGGATACGGTTGTTGAATTTTCTTACGGAATCAGCTCTTCCGACAAAAGCCCCGGCATTCTTAAGGGAAAGCGTTTTCGGGCAGGACGACGGCCGGATGCCCTCATTGCTTCCGGCCTTGCCGATATCACGCTGGAGGACAGCGTGTTTCCGGTAGCCCTGGGTATTTACACCCACCAAGGAGGACGTGCAACGCTCAACCTGCCGTCGAATCAGCCACTTGACGTCGTTTTCGACGGCAACAGTTTAACGCCAGGCGTCAAGTGGAAATTGGAATTGATCCGGACAGTGGTGCCCCGGTGGTTTGTGTTTTTGCGAAACATTGGTCCGACCAATCTTAGTTGTGAGATTGTTCTGGAACAGGTTGAAGATGTGATTGGAAGCTCTGCACAATTCCTGTATAACGGCATTAAAAACTGAGGCGATACAAGTGTTGATAGAAATAGAAGGAGTACCAGCACGGCATAGTTCGCTGGATTTCTCCAGTTAATGGACAAAATTATGGTCCGGCTGGAGTTCATTGCCATTATCAAGCCGTTCTATCCGCACAATGAGGGACCAGTACGACCGGCCAAGCCAGCGATCGGGATGCTCAAGCTGGATTCCCTTCAGATTTGCTACGCACTGTCGGACCCGCTGACGAAAGAGCTGATGCACGATAGCCCTGCGGTGCAGTAATTTCTGGCCTTAGACCTGGGGAAGGATGCTTTTCCGCACAAGACCACCATTTCCCGGTTTCGGCGGCGGAGCGGGCTCGTCAGTATGTTCGCCGCATTGAGTTTGTATACACGCCGAAACACGGCAGTTGGCTGAACGTGGCGGAGTGCGAGCTCGGCTGTTTGACCCGACAGTGTCTGGCGGGGCGTCGTCTGGAGGAGCTACGTCTTCTTCAGGAGCAAATTGCGGCGTGGTCGGCAGACCTCAACGCCCGGCAGCGCGGCGTCGACAGGCAAATGACCGCGGAAGATGTCCGCCGCAAACTGAAGTCTGTCTATTCAAAAATCATCCTGTGACGGAGCACTAGGACAGCCCCCACGGGATTTTCGCAAGGCCTATCGGGGGAAATCTGGCTGACGTGCCATTCCGTTAGGTCAGCATCACGTGAGATGATGAAAAATCATAGAAAATTTGTGCTTTTTTGCATGGTGAGCAGCCGTCATGATAATTACATTAGTTCATAGATTATGAAGCGAACACGGCCTGCCCCCGTCTGCGGAATGGCCAGCCGCGTCATACCGAAAGTGTCAGTAGCTCACGGTCCGGCAACACCTGAATCGAAAGGAGAGGTGCTCATGATGGGTGGAAGACATTTTGCCCTGGTTTTTGGTCTTGTCACGGCAGTGGTTTTCGCGTGGCATGTCCAAGCCCGTTCCGCCCGTGCCGAAGACCACCGCGATGGTGACGGTAAAGTGACCATTTCTGGAGAATTAAAACGGTGGCACAAGGTCACATTGACTCTGGCTGGTCCTTTTGCGCATGAGCGGGATAACGCTCCGAATCCGTTTACCGACTACAACTTCACTGTGGAGTTCCGGCACGAGTCGGGCGAGCCGGTGTACCGTGTGCCGGGTTATTTCGCTGCTGACGGCCAAGCCGCGGAGACCTCCGCCGAGGCGGGGAATTGCTGGCGTGCCCATCTGGCTCCTGACAAGCCGGGCGTCTGGAGTTATCGCATTTCCTTTTTGAAAGGAAAACATGCGGCGATTGGTGGACAGGGAACACCATTGGCGCCCTATCATGGGATCAGCGGACAATTCACGATCGCAGAGACGGACAAGACAGGACGTGATTTTCGCGCCAAGGGACGACTGGCCTATGTGGGCAAACACCATTTGCAATTTCTGGGCAGTCAGGAGTTTTTCCTGAAGGCCGGTGCGGATGCCCCGGAAACTTTTTTGGCTTACGAAGACTTCGATGGCACCATTGCCATGAAAAAAGGTGTTCCCTTACACACCTGGTCCGCCCATGTCCACGACTGGCGGCCGGGCGATCCTAGTTGGAAGGGTGGAAAAGGCAAAGGGATGATCGGGGCACTCAACTACCTGGCATCGAAAGGCGTCAACGCCTTCTCTTTTATCACTTACAACGCGGGCGGAGACGGGGATAACGTGTGGCCATTCGTGGAACGGAATGACAAACTCCATTACGACTGTTCAAAACTTGACCAGTGGGGAATCGTGTTTGACCACGCGACATCTCTGGGGTTGTATCTGCATTTCAAACTCCAAGAGCAGGAAATGGATGACAATCGTGTGGGCGATAAGGCAGACAAGAAGGTCGTCCCGGAATCTCTGGATGGTGGAGCGCTCGGGCCGGAGCGCAAACTTTATTGCCGCGAATTAATCGCGAGGTTCGCACACAACCTGGCGTTAAACTGGAATATTGGGGAAGAAAACACGCAGTCGCCGGAAGAGCAACGGGCGATGATTCGGTATTTGTGGGAGATGGACCCGTACAAACATCCTATTGTTATTCACACATTTCCAAACTGGCAGGATCGGGTGTATTCCGAGCTTTTGGGCGACAAATCGCTGTTAACGGGTGCTTCGTTGCAAAACGGTTGGCGGGAAGTTCATCAACGTACCCTCCGATGGGTGCAGGCGTCAGCAAAAGCGGGGCGTCCGTGGGTGGTTGCCAATGACGAGCAAGGACCGGCGGATTTGGGTGTTCCGCCCGATCCCGGCTATGAAGGCTTCGACGGCGTAGCCCGTTCGAAACCCGAAGATCCCGGTTATACTCTCCATGACATTCGTAAATACACGTTGTGGGGAAATCTGATGGCGGGTGGTGCCGGCGTCGAATATTACTTTGGGTACAAGCTTCCCCAAAACGATTTGAAGTGTGAAGACTATCGAAGCCGTGACCGTTCCTGGGACTATTGCCGCATTGCCCTTGAATTCTTCTCGAAGTTTCATGTCCCGTTCTGGAAGATGGCCAACGCAGATGAGTTGGTAGGAAACGCGAAAAACGACAATTCACGTTATTGCCTGGCCTTGCCGGGCGAGGTGTACGTCGTCTATTTGCCCACGGGTGGGACGTGTGAGCTGGACCTCTCCGGTACATCGGGAATGTTCTCCGTCCGGTGGTATGATCCCCGTCGCGGAGGCGAGTTGCTCGCGGGCTCCGTAAAGGAGGTTTCAGGCGGTGGCAAAGTGGACCTGGGCCGGCCGCCGGCAGATGAAAACGAAGATTGGGTCATTCTCGTTCGGAGATGAACACATGGTGGAGACGACGTTCACAATTGCCGTTTTGCCCGGGGATGGCATCGGTCCCGAGGTTATTCGCGAGGCGGTCAAGGTCTTGCGGGCGGTCGAATCACATCTGCCAGATGTCAGATTTAGCCTCACCGAGTACCCTTGCGGTGCGGCTGCCTGGGTATGACGAATATCGTGGTGTCAGGCAAGCCGATAGGCGTCGGCCGGTGGCAAAGGCTCGTACAGTGTTCGCAGCGTACGCGTGTGCAAATTGTCGCAAACCAAGATAGCGGGCTTGGTCTGCGGAACAATCGTGGTCCAGTAACGCTTTGACCTCAAGGCCTCAGTCTTGAGTCGTTTACCTGGGGCGAACGCCCACCTTTCGCCATCCCACCAACACAACCATGCGTCAACTGTGTTCATGCAACGAAGGCCAAACTATAATGGGATGCTTGTGTGGTGTTTTGCTCCCCGAAAGGGGACCTCGTAGGTTCGCCAGGAGCAAGTTGTCTAACATGTTCTTCCTGGCCAATTCGGAAAGGAGATGCAGCATGAGTCAGACATTTGTTACTCGCCGGGATTTCGTCAAGACAACAGGAGTGGCTGTGCTGGCTGGTGGGCTCACAGGTTTTCAGTTAAGGACGTCGCTGGCAGAAGGGCAGCGACTGGCTGAAGGTGCCCCGCACGCCGAAAAGTTGGGATGGCGTCTCGGCTGCCAGGCCTACAGCTTTAATCGTTTTACGTTTTACGAAGCCATTGAAAAGACTGCCTCACTGGGGCTCCATTACATCGAAGCCTACCCGGGCCAGACCCTGTCCAAAGAGAAACCAGACGCCAAGACCAATGAGTCACTCTCGCCTGAAGATCGTAAGGAAGTGAAAAAACGGCTTGCCGACGCTGGAGTGAAGCTGGTCAATTACGGCGTGGTGGGACTGCCCGCCAATGAGGGCGCGTGCCGTCGCGTCTTCGATTTCGCCAAAGACATGGGCATCGAAACGATCGTCTCCGAACCGCCCTTCGACGCCTTCGACATTATCGAAAAGCTGTGCGAGGAATACCAAATCAATGTGGCGATCCACAACCATCCGAAACCTTCAACCTACTGGAACCCCGATACCGTTCTCAAAGTTTGCGAGGGACGCAGCAAGCGAATCGGTGCCTGTGCGGACACCGGACACTGGATGCGGTCGGAGATCAATCCCCTGGAAGCCATTAAGAAACTGGAAGGCCGGATTATTTCGTTCCATTTCAAAGACCTCAACCGCTACGGGATGGGTGCCCATGACGTCCCCTGGGGCACCGGCCAGGCGGACGTCCCTGCCTTGCTCAAGGAAATTAAACGCCAGGGGATCAAAGCAGTGTTCTCCATTGAATATGAGTACAATTGGGAAAACTCCTTGCCCGAAATCGCCGAGTGCGTCAAGTTCTTTGACAAAGTTGCGGCAGAGCTTCTGAGCTCTGCCTGAGCTTTGGGGATCGCCCCGGACTGCCATTTACGAGTTTCACTCTCGGAGAGCACACCCGCGTTTTTGCTCCGCTGAGTCGCTATCGGTCCTGATCATACGACAACGCTGAAGGTCTGGCACCCCATGAAAGTGGTTTTGACCGCCCAATTTGGGCGGTTTTTTGTTTTGACCATGAATTGTTTGACAGACGTCGAAGCCCCGTTCACTCCCACCTTGGTTGTGTTGTGCCGCGAGGGTGGACACTCCCTCGTCCCGGTAGTTACGTATCTTATTACTGTGCAAGCACTTATGGCATTGCATGCGTTGCCGGGCATCACTGGCGGGGCAAATTTCTCAGATTTCGCTTGACTTCATCTCTTCCCTTTGCCACAGTTGTTGCCACAGTTATGACGAGCTGTAGCGTCCAGGTGGATGTCAAGTCTTTTTCTGTGGCCTGTTGAGTGCCTTTACAATGGGCAGTAGACCCGCGAAGTTTAACGCGAATACGCTCGCTCGACCCATCTTGAGTCGGTGTTGACGCCCATTCATCGATCGGGATACCGCTTGGCACGCGGTTGATCAAAAGTGGTTGGAAAAATTCGAGGAGGGATTGGCTGATGGACCTGGCTGACAGTCTCCGGAGGAACGAAACGAGGGGAAGCGTGGAAGAACGCTGCCGGCGGATCGAAGAGAAGGCAGATCAACTTTTCGCGGCAGGCGTGGCGTGGACCACTTTCTTCAAAGAACTTCTGGGACCGGAGGGCCTTATTCGGCGACTTTTTCCCACGCCTGACGAGCTGAGCTTCTTCGAACAGACGGCCACCCATCGAAGGGTTCAGGAAATGCTGGCCAGCTTGCGCCGAGTTCAGGAGGGGCGTGCTGCGAAGACGGAGGCCGTCAGTGTTATCACGCTAAGGATTCCCAAAAGCCTTCACGATGCCCTTGCCGAAGAGGCGCATGCTCTGAAAACAAGCATCAACCGACTGTGCATCTCTAAGCTCGCTCAACTGATCGACGCACGTTTGGTTCCACCTTTGCGACAATTTGATCGGGGTGGGGATATCACCGTGCGAGGCGTGAGCACCGATTCAAAAACGCCCGACGAACTTCCCCAACGAGAACAGGAACCAGCAGAGTGAGTTGCCCCGGTTGGGGGCTGATGCGGGGCAAAAAACGAAGGAGCACGAGGGCGGGCCTGTAAGCCGGGTTCTGTACCCTGGTGATTATCCAGGGCGATGGCCATTTATCTAGGAGGCCGATTGCTCGGCCCCTCCAGCGGTCTACCCGGGGGTTGAAGCTGGCGGTCGGGATCACCCGCGGAGGCTTGCGCCTCACTCCCCCCTGCTTGACCTTGCTCCCGGTGGGGTTTGCCTAGCCAGACCGGTCACCCGGCCTGCTGGTGAGCTCTTACCTCACCCTTTCACCCTTACCGCGCGGTGGGGACCGCGAGGCGGTCTAGTTTCTGTGGCACTTTCCCTAGCCTTTCGGCCGGTGGGTGTTACCCACCACCGCGATCCCGGGGAGCCCGGACTTTCCTCCCGCCCGGCGAAACACCGGGCCGGCGGCCATCCAGCCCGCTCCGTGCTCCATAAAGATTATACGCTTCGGCCCGTCTCGCTATCACGTGATGCAGCCGCGACATTTCCCGCCGTCTGTTCCCACAACTTGCCCTGGTATGTATCCCGTTCGTCCAGAAGTTGTTGGATCCGTCGTAGTGTGCCCGATTTATCACGGCACCAGTCGGGCGCGATCAGATACTCGTCCGATGTCTCGGCCGTCAGCCTTTCGATCACGATCGCCGGAGATAACCTCTCCAAGGCAGTCACGACCAGTTCGGCGTATTCGTGCTGCTCAAGCGGGCGATACATTCCTGCGGCGTAAATCTTCGCCAGTGCGGTATCTCGCGCCACATAGAGATTATGAATTTTTACAGCGTGAATCGGCAAATCTGCCAGGGCAGCAATCGTACCGAGCATCATTTCAGGGGTCTCGCCCGGCAAGCCAAACATAATGTGGGCGCAAACCCGAAGATTCCGCGCCGCACAGGCCCACACAGCTTGCCTGAAATCCTCGAACGTATGCCCCCGGTTGATTCGTCGAAGTGTGGCGTCATGAGCTGATTGCAGACCGATCTCCACACTCAGCCAGATTTTCTGACTCAATTCCGCGAGAAAATCTAATACTTCTGGGGGGAGGCAGTCTGGTCGCGTTCCGATGGCCAGGCCCACAACACCGGGAACCGTCACAGCCTCCGAAAACATCGCCTTGAGGACCGGTAATGGTGCGTACGTATTGGTCCCCGGTTGAAAATAGGCGATGAACCTGTCGATGGACCGCCGTTTCTTGAAGTTGTCGATAGCCCGGCGAATTTGCTCCGCCACGCTAGCAGGCTGGTCGTAGCGGCGACTGGGACTGAAACTCGCGATGTTGCAAAACGTGCAGCCAAAGCGGCTGATTGTGCCATCCGCATTCGGACAGTGGAAGCCGCCGTCCACGCTGATTTTCCAGGTTTCTCCCCCAAATGTATGCCGATAATACAAACTAAGATTGAAATAGCGTTTTCCCAGGGCACGCCAATCGACCTCCGGAACAGGCCGGAGGGATTGCCGGATGACAGACATGCCTATTTGTTGACGTTCGCGCATTTCGGGCTTACACTAAAAGGGCGGTTTCTGAAAGCAGAACAGGTTCTAAGGGCATCGTAAGGGCGCAGCAGAAACTTTTCAAGGAACAGAGAACAGGCAACCCTATGTTTGGAGAGCTGATTCCCCTCGGTGGTGGCGACCCTATTCCTTTGTTAAAAAAGCGGCTCATCGTAGGACGCAGAGAGAATTGCGACATTGTTCTTCGATTCTCAAATGTGTCCGCCCAGCACTGCGAACTGTTCGTGGTCTCGGGTTACTGGTACGTTCGCGACCTGAACAGTACGAACGGGATCAAAGTGAACGGTGTCCGGGTGAAAGAGCGCCGCCTCGACCCCGGTTCGATCCTGTCTATCGCCAAGCATCAATACGAAATCCGATACAATCCCATCGAGTTGGGAGCGGTGGGACCTCCCCCTCCCGACACTCTGGAACAGGACATTTTCGCGCGGTCGCTGCTGGAACGAGCCGGATTGGTCAAGCCGAAGCGAACCGAAGAGGAGATGACGCCATCGAAACCCGGCACGGACAAGGAAAAACAGGAAACTCTTTCCGATCATGAGGAACCGCGGTACGATGTTCTTGAAGGCTTGCGACGGCGTCCGGGACCGCAATCGCGATAATTCGTCGCGGGCTGGGAGAGCCGCAGGATTTACGACAGCCGTCCCTGCATGATTTCCTTCTGGAGACGCCCCGAACGGCGCGTCACGGGTTAGATGGGTAAAGAGCACAGGAAGAAGTACCGGGTCGAGTTTCGGAAGAATCGTGCCCCCAGAACCAGGGACAAAGATCTCACCGACCGCGTCCTCAACGAAGAGGAGGTGCTCGACGACGATTTAGTCCGGGAGGAACGGGTCGGTGGGAAAAACGAACTCACCCGGCGTGGGACCGTCATCGGAGAAGACGTTTCCGAAGAAGGTGAGTCCCCCCTTCCCGTGGTGCTTCCCGCTCGCCATCCCGACAGCAGACTCGGTCGGGTTATCGCCGTTCAAGGGCTGATGTGTCTCGTCGAAGATGACCAGGGCAACTCGTACCGCTGCGTGGTGAGACGGCTTCTCAAGCGGCTGGCCACCGACCAGCGTCACGTTGTGGTCACCGGGGACAAAGTCTATTTTTATCCCCTGCCCGAGAATCCCAGCGAAGGCGTTATTGAAACGGTCCTTCCCCGCCGCGGTAGCATCAGTCGGGAATCGAAGGGCAAGCAGCATGTGATTGTCAGCAACGTCGATCAGGTGCTCATCGTAAGCAGTGCGGCCATGCCGCGGATCAAGCCGCACCTCATCGACCGGATGATCGTGGCTGCGGAAAAATCAGGTGTCGAACCTGTGATTTGCATCAATAAGGTTGATCTGGTCGATCGGGCAGACCTCATGCCGCTGGTGGGGCTGTACAGCCAATTGGGCTATCGAGTGCTTTTGGTCAGCGCGTTGAGCGGGTTTGGTCTGTCGGCCTTGATCCGCACACTCAAAGACCGCGTGAGCGTCCTGGCAGGTCAAAGCGGGGTGGGTAAATCCTCGCTCCTCAATGCACTCGATCCCGATCTTAAAATCCCCACGGCACCGGTTAGCGAAGACACTGAAAAAGGTCGGCACACCACCACAACGGCCCGACTGTATCGATTCCGTTTCGGTGGGTACGTGGCCGACACGCCTGGAATCAGGCAGTTTCAACTATGGGATGTCGAGCCGGAGGAAGTGGTCAATTACTTTCGGGATCTTCGGCCGTACGTCAATCGGTGTAAGTTCCCCAATTGCCTGCACATTCAAGAATCGGATTGCGGAGTTAAGGACGCTGTGGCAGACGGCTGGATCGACGAGCGGCGGTACGAAAGCTACTGCCACCTTGTCCTGGATGAAGAAGTTGAGCTGGAAGAGGAATAATAATGAAACTCAAAGTGGGTTATTCGGCACCATTCGCAAAAAAGAGTTGTAGTGTCAACGCAACAAACCCATCCTGTGGAAGGAGGTGTTGAGCGCCGTGAAACGCCGGAACGGCACGACGATTCGGTTGAATCGCGAACCTGAAAAAGCGGTACTGGTTGGGGTCATTCTCCCCACGACAACAATTGAAGATCCTCCCCTTGCCGAACTGGCAGGATTGGCGGACGCGGCGGGTGTCAATGTGGTTGGGCAGGTCACGCAGCGCCGGTTGGCACCCGATGCCGCCACGTTTATTGGCCGTGGAAAACTCGAAGATGTGAAAAAACTTGTCCGCAGCCTTCGCGCCGACCTGGTTATTTTCGACAACGATCTGTCGCCTGCACAAGGCCGCAATATCGAAAGGGAAGTCGGCGCCCGGGTTCTCGATCGGACGCAACTGATTCTCGACATTTTTGCCCGTCGTGCCCAAACATACGAAGCCCAGCTCGCCGTCGAGCTGGCACAGCTTGAGTACACATTACCCCGGCTCAAGCGGATGTGGACTCACCTGGAACGGCAGACCAAGGGTGGCGTGGGGCTCCGCGGACCAGGTGAAAAGCAACTGGAAATGGACCGCCGTCTCATCGCCCATCGGATCCATGAACTCCGCAGCGAACTGGAGGTCATTCACCGAAGGCGGCAGCGCGAGGTGATCGCGCGCAAACAGTTCAAAACCGTGTCTTTAGTGGGGTACACAAACGCGGGTAAAAGCACTCTCATGAACTCACTCACTCATGCTGACGTGTATGTGGAAGACGCATTGTTTGCCACCCTCGATACCCGTACCCGCCGCTGGCAACTTCCGGGATGGGGCCCCGTTTTGCTCAGCGACACAGTCGGCTTCATTCGCGATCTGCCCCACCATCTCATCGCGAGCTTTAAAGCCACGCTCGAAGAAGCGAGACAGGCGGACCTGCTGCTCCATGTCGCCGACGGAAGTAATCCTGCGGTGCTTCAGCAAATCAGCGCTGCTTACCGCGTCCTTGAGGAAATCGGGATTGAAGGCAAAGACACCATCCTGGTCATCAACAAGATCGACCGAATTGCGGATCGCCGCCGCGTGGATGCATTGCTCGATCGCTATCCGCAGGCCCTTCCCATCAGCGCTCAGACGGGAGAAGGTCTCGCGCAGCTAACACAAATGGTGTCTGAGCTTCTGGCCCGCAAGTTCATCGAGGTCGATGTGGAAACGACGGTCGATAACGCCCGCGTGGCAGTTTTTGTAAAAACCCACGGCGAAGTGTTCTCGCAGCGGTACCATCATGAGAATCGCCTCACCATCCGCTGCCGTTTGCCGGAGGAGTATCTTCCTCGAATTGAGCGGCTTGGGGCGTCTGTACGCCGGACGCGGCATAACGGATCGGGCCAGGAGCAAAATCCGGCTCCTGAAATCGAGCAATCCCGGATCGAACTTGAACCGACGGGTGTGATCCCGGGGGAAGATCACACATAAACCGGCCGGTGCGCCGTCAGAATAAATCAGACCTTGTCCCGGGTACCGCTATCCACTACCCTGGCATTGCAGGCGACACCGCTTAGCCTCGCAGGAAACCGAGAACCATGGCCAGACGCGATCTGCAAAACGTGCGGGCTTTCATTACAGGGACGTCGAGTGGTATCGGCCGGGCATTGGTGGAGGCTCTCGTGCCCTACCAGCCGCGGATTGTGGCGGTGGCCCGGCGGGCGGAACGGCTTGCCGAACTTGCGGAAAAAGTGCGCTCCATCGGTGCTGAAGTCTTCCCATTTGCCTGCGATCTGTCTGATCCTCTCGTTCGCCGAGAGGCGGTGAACTTCGCGGCCAGGAAGCTCGGCGCGATTGATTTACTGGTCAATAATGCCGGTACGGGTGCCCTCGGCCGTTTCGAGGATACACCTCCGGAAATCCTCCGCCAGGTTATGGAGCTCAATTTCTTCGCCCCCGTGGAAATCACCTATTATGCCCTACCGCTTCTCAAAAAGGGTCAGCGCCCGATCGTTGTCAATGTGAGCTCCATTCTGGGCCATCGAGGCATTCCCTGGAGGGCCTACTACTGTGCAAGCAAGTTCGCTCTCCACGGTTTCAGCGAATCAATCCGCGCAGAATTGTCGCGACACGGAATTGATGTGCTCGTAGTCAGTCCCGGCCGAACGCGCACGGAACTGTTCGACGGTCCCCTCGAAAAGGGTAAAGAACCGGCCTGGCCGGAACCGGCACCCGTGTCACCTGAGTATGTTGCGCGGCGCATGGTCCGGGCCATCATAAAAGGCAAGGCCGAAATCATCCCTCACCCGTGGGGAAAGGGAATGGTCCTATTAAGTAGATTGGCACCGCGCCTGATGGACTGGATCTTAAAACGGTACGCCTAAGATCGGCATTTCTTCATTCATCCCTCTCATTTAGCGCATAACAGCAATTTTGATTGCATTAACCCGCCTGACTAAACTATTTAGTAGAACCAGATTGGCTGTTTTCGCAGAGTTAAACCGTCTCACTTATCACGTATCGCGGGTACTAGAACATGCTTCGCCACCGTTTGAGAATTATGGGAATCGGATTTCTTGTCTTCGCCGGGCTGGGAATTGCCGCGTGGCTTGCGTTGGGCGAGGCAGATCAGCCGCCTGCCCACCAGCGAAAGTCGGCCAAATCTCCTAGAACTATCTCTTCCCACCAGCCTCAGCAGCTTGCCAGACAAGGTAACCAGGATCAGCGCGAAAAAGCCGACAATCAAGTGCAAACGGAGATTGTGCGTCGGCTCCTCAAGGCGCTGGATGACCTCCCCAACGTCAATCCGGAGGAGAAACGAGAGCTGCGTCGAATACTCCTTGATTCCGACAACCAGCTCGCCCAGGCTCTGAAGTCCCCTCAGTCGCCGCAGGTGAACCGGAAACAACCGGCCGAGCCCCAGAAATCCCCACAAGATGGGAGCAAAATGCCGCCTACGGAAGGCCCACGCTCGCCGCTTATTAAGGCTTTGCTCGACCTGCTGGACAATACTCCAGAAGACAATATTGCGGAGCGAAATTCCCAGGAAAAAGATACTCTCCGGGAGAACCTCTTGCAGGCCGACAAAATTCTCGCCCAACACACAGGCCAATCCGCAGTGAACCGAATAAAAGCGGCGAATCGGAAACCGGTTGTTCCTCGCGTCTTCAATCCGCCGCGCAAAACGCCGGGGCAGCCCCCTCAACAGGACAGTGAAACTGAGAAGACGCCACGCTGACAGAGGGCCGAATCACTGAAAAGACATTGTGTCAAGGCGAAGTACCGCTCTTTTCGATAAAGTTCATACAGTCGGCCGATGAGGGCGAGTTTGTGACGGTCGACTTTGATTTGACCAGTTCGGGCGCACGACAGAAGGCCCCTTCGGAGGAAACGGTTCACGTTTATGACAAGGACCGGCCGGAATATCGGAGCATGGAGGGTCGTCACGGGCCTGGTGATTGCTGGCGCTCTTACGTGGTGCGGGTGTCGCTCCTATCCCTGGTCTCCGGAAAGCATGACAGGCAGCCGCCAGGGACCGAGTTCCGGTCTTGCCAACCAGGCCTCCCGAAACGCAGCGCCTGATCAGGTTTCGTCTCCCAAACAACCAAAAAAGAATCCTCAGCAGGACGCCGAATACGCAGCTCAGCTTGCAAAGGCCCGGACCCTAGAGCGTGCCGGAAAACTCGACGCCGCTCGGGAAATCTACGAACGCCTGATTGTCTGGGCTCCCGATCGGTACGAGGCATACCATCGTCTCGCCGTCGTCTGTGATCGGCAGCAAAGGTTTCTGGAAGCCGAATCACTCTATGCACAGGCTATTCGGCTCAATCCGAAAGACCCGGATCTGTTTAACGACCTGGGCTACTGCTACCTGTTGCAGGGCAAACTCGACAAGGCCGAACGGGCACTGCTCAAAGCGGTGGGGATCTCCCCTGCTAACGAGCGCTACCGCAACAATCTGGGGCTTGTTTACGGCTATCAGGGCCGCTATCAGGAAGCTCTAGACCAGTTCCGCCGGGGCGGGAGCGAGGCTGATGCATGGTACAATCTGGCCTATGTCCAGTGGGTCCGGACTGAGGTAGACGCAGCACGACAATCACTGGAGAAAGCGCTCGCCATCAATCCAGGTCATGAGCTGGCCAGGGAAACCCTTGTGCGACTCTCTACAGGTCAATCGTTCTTCCCAGATGATGCAATCGCCAGTCGTTCCTGGCAACCGTACCAGAACGCACCTGAGACGATTGCCGGTTCAGACGTGCCGACGCCGAGCGACGATGTCAAACAGGCTGCCTTTCAGGCGTCTTCGGGCACACTTCGACTTGGTCTCAGGGATCGCCCGAGCACCCAGACCCAGCTCGACGTCGCGCGCTCATCCTGGGCGCAACGCGTTCGGGAACAATCACACGTTTTATCCCCGCCGGACGGTGAGAGCCTTTATTGAATAGGCGAGGGAGCAAAGAATTTCTCGAGAATTCTACCGAGGATCGCCTCGCCCCTCGCATTCGCATGAACGATATCCCGCTTAAACCAGTGGATATCTTCGCCGCACGTTCGGATGTACTGCCCCCACGGTCCCGTCATGTCCAGAAAACCCGTCTTTTCTTCCTCAGCAAGTCTTTTCAAGCGTGTGCGAAAACTGTCACCGTCTGAAGGAACCTCGAAAGTCCACTCGGGATCCACACGCGGGTCCTTGTGTCCGAAACAGGGCGTCATAAGAAGAATATCAGGGTCGGGCTCCAACTCAGCTCGAACCCAGCGAATGACTTCTCGCACCGATTCGACATCCTCGCGATGGCTGATCCCCCCGATCATGAGCAGATCGGGGTGATACTTGAGAACGTATTCTTGAAGCTGGGCAGGGTCTTTGTAGTACCAGCATCCTGTGCTGCCGCGGACGGACGTGATCTTTTCAATACGAGCGCCTGGATAGTGGCGCTCGACAAGCTTTTCCCATGCAGAACGACTTGTATCGTTGACGATGCTGTCCCCGAGCATGACCACCCGGAGGGTGCCGCCACGTCGCAGAATGTCGATCGTTCGATTCAAGTGCCGCCAACGGTCGGCCGGAGGCGTCCACTGCAATGGAGTCATCTCGCTATAAATGAAATCGATGCGCTCGAGCACCGGATCCTTGGGCTTTCCCGCCTCCTCTGCTACCGTGAGCGTACCCCAGCAGCCGATCAAAGCCAAAAAGAACAATGCTTTTCGGATCATCGTCGCACCTCCAAGATCTCGGGCACAATTGAGCCGCCAAATTCCGTCGACCGCACCGTCAGTGGTGACGTCGGCGTGCTACGCTTCGCCAAGGTTAGCCAGTCTGCCGACTGGACGCTAGTGGGCCGACATGAAACAGCGGATCAGCTCAGAGGTTTCCCGCTCGCGACGTACTGGGCCAGACCCCGAGCCATCTTCATTTTTGCAAAACCTGTGACATGCCGCGAGCGCAAAGTGCTGGCGGGGCAACTCATGAATTGCTCCTACCGGTGGCGTCGCCGGGGTGGGAATGGCCCTTCAGACTCGCGCATGATTCGGATGCAACCGGTATGCTTGCTCGGTGTGCAACCCGGGCCTATGGGAGGGACGCCTTCCACGGCGTCCGTCGAACACGGACGGGCACACTTGCCATGCCCGGTGTCACTTATGTGAGGTCACAAATCCCGGTAGGGGCAAGTCACCACTGGTAGGGGCAATTCATGAATTGCCCCTACCGAAACGCCATCGATTTGCGACGCGCCGTGTTCTGCCCAGGGCGATTCATGAATCGCCCCTACCATTGAACCCTTGTCGTGCCCACAGAATGAAATGGGTCATCAAGGGTCGAAAACACGGACCTGACAAGCAGGTCCCACCATTGTGTGGATTGGAGGCTCGGGTTTACCCCGACCGGTCATCGTCGTGCGATCCAGGCAAGGTTGTGAAGGCTAAAGCCTTCACCAAAAAGCGGCGATGAATCGCCGCACTCCATGGAGTGCGGGGCTTTAGCCCCGCTTTCCACACGGGACTTTAGTCCCCGCTGAAAGGCAATGGATGATCGAACGTTGACAAACGGACCCGACAAGCGGGTCCCTCCGAGAGGCGGACCCGACAAGCAGGTCCCTCCGAATATGGGCGTGACAAGCACATCCCATTGGGCTGAAGCTTGCTCTTGCCGAAGGGGTTGTCCAGGTCCGTGCCGCTTTCCAGCAGCATAAAAGTGGGCATGATTCAAGCCGTTCCCGTTGCCACGCCGATCGATGTCGTTGGCAAATCCACTGAACGCAGTTGCCGCCATGTCCGGCGTCTCGCCGATCTCCCAGTCCTCGAAGCAGTCCATCCGCCATCAAAGGGCCGTGTTTCGTCGCGCCAGCGTGGGCAGGTCAGCGTCGTCAGCTTCCATCGATTGGGCCGTAATCGACGTGAAGCACTGGGTTGCCTCGGGCGTCAAGAATCGCGATTTAAGAGCGATCCCATAATTCTGCCAGGAAAGGGAGGAAGTTGTGTAATAACTCTGGGGGTAGCAGACATACAGATAGCGTTTGGCCCGGGTGACCGCCACATAAAACAAACGGCGTTCCTCTTCGATCGACTCAGGCGAGCCTGTCGCCATATCGGATGGAATGTTTCCGTCCGTGGCATTGATGATGAACACCACGTCCCATTCAAGCCCCTTTGCCGAATGGATGGTACTGAGGACCAAGTAGTCATCGTTCAAATCCGGGTTAGCAGCGAAATCCTGCGTGGAATTCGGGGGATCCAGGGCAATCTGCGCCAGAAAAGTTTGTCGGTCTTTGAATCGGCTTGCGATCTGTTCCAACTGTTCCAAATCCTTGGCTCGCGGGATCGGATTATCGTAAAGCACAGGGAGCAATGGCTCATAGAACACCCGAATTTGATGGAGCTGGGCCGGGAGCGTGGCTTTTCCCTCAGCCAGGTGGAGCATCAATTGGACGAACTGTGGCCAGATGTCGGCTGCGGTGGGGCTTGGAGTGATTTCCTGCCACGGGTCAAAATGCCCGCCGTTTACAGAGCAAGCTGCGAGAAGTTTTCTCGCTTTGGCCGGACCGATCCCCGGCAAAAGACAGAGCACCCGCATCCCGGCCACCAGGTCGCGTGGATTCTCCGCCAGCCGCAGGAAGGCGAGCGCGTCTTTTATATGGGCGGCCTCCAGAAACTTAAGCCCACCGTATTTGTGGTAGGGGATGCCCCGTCGCGTCAGTTCGGCTTCCAGTGGCAAACTGTGGTGCGATGCCCGGAACAGCACGGCCTGATGTCTAAGCAGCGTCCCCTGGTTGTGATGCTCCAGAATACGCCGAATGACGAACTGAGCCTGCTCGTATTCATCGAGGGCGGCGACCAACCAGGGTTTCTCGCCCGTTTTCTTCTCGGACCAGAGATTCTTTGTGAATTTCTCCTTGGCAGGCCGGATGATAGCATTCGCCGCCGTCAGTATTGGCATCGTGCTTCGATAATTCTGCTCCAGGGTGACAATCCGCGCGTTGGGATACTGCTTGGGAAATTCCAGGATGTTCTTGATAGATGCGCCCCGAAACGAGTAAATGGCCTGTGCGTCATCACCCACCACAGTCACGCCGTCGCCTGTCGGGGCCAGCCGATAGAGGATGTTGGCCTGGATGATGTTCGTATCCTGATATTCATCCACAAGAATTGCCCGAAAACGTTTGCGGATTTCGCTGCCGACCGATTCCTTGTTGAGGAGTTCGAGCCACGCGAGGAGGAGATCGTCATAGTCCAGGGTGGCCGACTCCTTCTTTCTGGCTGTGTATTCGCGAAACAGCCGATCAAGTTCATCATGCCACTCTTTGCACCATGGGAAGAACTCGGCGAGAACCTGGCGTAAGGGAAGACACGTATTCACCATGCGGCTGTAGATATCGGCGCAGGTTCCCTTCTTGGGAAAGCGTCGGTCTGTCGTGGCCAGCTTCAAGTCGGTTCGAATGACATTAATAAAATCTTCGGCGTCAGATCGATCCAGGACGGTGAAACCGGGCGGCAGCCCCAGTTCTTCCCCGAACATCCGCAGAAACCGCAGGCCGATGGCATGAAACGTGCCCCCCCAGATTCTCGTGGCAAGATTTCCTGGAAGTTGCGTTCCCGACAGTCTGGAGAGAATAGTTTCGACGCGTCGGACCATCTCTTCGGCGGCCCGTCTTGTGAATGTCAGGAGCATGATTGTGTGAGGGGGGACGTTGTGCGCCACCAGCCATGCGACGCGATGCACGATGGTGGCCGTCTTCCCTGTTCCCGCCCCGGCCACGATAAGCAGTGGATCCGTCCCGTGGGTCACAGCCTCCTGCTGCCGGGGATTGAGGGGCTTCAGGATAAGATCCTCAAGTGAACTCACGGACATGGCTCTCCTCCGTGAACTTTGAAACGCACCTATGCCGACGTTACAGGGAGAAGGAAGACGGATCCTCCACCACAGCATCCGCTCGGGCCGCCCTGAACTCAGTATAATGATTATACAAAAGTTTGACGTTCACGAGAGCATAAACTGGGTAGGATAGATAACATGCCCGTTTTCCTCACAATCGAAACGACCTGCGACGAAACTGCAGCGGCCCTGGTCACGGATCAGTTGGAGGTGCTTGCCTCCGTCGTGGCCTCGCAGGATAAGCTCCACCAACAATACGGGGGCGTAGTTCCCGAAATTGCCTCTCGTGCCCATGTGGAGCGAATTCTCCCAGTGATCCACGAGACCGTGCAGAGGGCGGGAATCAGTCTGGCCGACATTGACGCGGTGGCCGTTGCTTACACCCCCGGCCTGGCAGGCTCCCTGCTTGTTGGGGTTACCGCTGCCAAAACCCTGGCGTTGGCTCTGGGAAAGCCTCTTATTGGAATCAATCACCTTCAGGCCCACATCTATGCATGTCGAATGGCGGCTGGGAGGGACGTGTTTCCCTGTGTAGGACTGGTGATCAGCGGGGGCCATACATGCCTCTACCGTTGCCGGGATCCGCTGGATTTCGAGCTGCTGGGAACGACCATTGACGATGCAGCCGGCGAAGCCTTTGACAAAGTGGCGGTCATGCTGGGGTTACCCTACCCGGGTGGCCCGTCCATCCAGAAGGCGGCAGAAAAAGGAGATCCCCACAAATATGCCTTCCCAAGGGCCCTGCTCGACGATCCTAATACACTCGACTTCAGTTTTAGCGGATTGAAAACCGCCGTCCGATACGCCATTACCGGGCCGGGACGGCATGATCCTTCGCAGGTCAAACTTTCGGACCAGGAGGTGGCAGACCTGGCGGCCTCATTTCAGGAAGCGGTGGTGGATTGCCTAGTGGGCAAAAGTTTTCGCGCCCTGGAAATAACCGGCTTCCACAGATTGTGCGTGGGTGGGGGTGTGGCTGCCAACAAGCGGCTGCGAACGCGATTGGAGGAAGAAGCGGCACGGAGGAATGTGGACCTGGTGATCGCTCCCCTCAAACTCTGTACGGATAACGCTGTGATGGGAGCGATCGCTGTGGAAAAATGGAAGGCCGGTGTCTTCGACGATCTTTATTTGGACGCCGAACCGGGGGTCGTTCGCAGATCATCCGCCCTGATTCACGGGTGAGAGATCCAGTCACCCTTGGGATGGAAAGGCCACTCGCGCGGAACGTCAGCGGCTCACCTCACGCGGCGAGCTACAATGTTCGCCGGGCTCCCACCGAGAGGTCTTAACCTTTACTCGCGGACGATGTAATCAATCACAAGTACCTTGTCGAGATACTGACCCACCATTTTGGCGAACGCCTGATGCTCGGGATGGGGCAAATAGGCGTCGCGATCTTTTTCACTCTTGAAAGTCAAAATGAAGCAATGAGTGAATCCCTGCGAGAGGTTTTCCGTGCTGCAATCCGTACCCCACTCAAACCCGGCGATCTGCGGGATCTTCTTCGGCAGCGTGGCGAAGGCCTTTTCAACTTTCTCAATGTCAGCCTTCGACGTTCCCTCTTTGAATTTAAACAATACGACATGCCGTAGCTGTCCGGCATGGGAATATTTTTCCTCGGAGATCGCGGAAGATTTCCACACTGTCAGAGCGCTCAACAGAATGGCCACAAGAACCAACCCAACAGTGAGCCGTTTCATGGTTTCCTCCTTTTCTTAAGAACCTGTTCAAAAGTGTGCAACGGATCTGGTTCCGAACTTATTAATGGCCTGATCTGTTTCGTTTTATAATTGTGCAACAATTCATTTCATCGTGCGAGTATAGCTATTTATTCCGCTTGGGAAGGAGCTTGCTGAGTTCGACCATAACCTGAGCATACTGCGGATCGTTGGCGAGATTCCGCATCTCTTGGGGATCGGCCTCATGGTCGTACAGTTCCTTCCCCTGATTTCCGTCATCCCATTCCGTGTAGCGCCAACGGGCAGTGCGGACTGTATATCCAAAGACGATTTGCTTTTGCACGGTGCGCGTGACCTGGGTGATCGCGACCTGTTTTCCGGGAAGATCGGGATTGTTGAGAATGGAAACCAGGCTTGTGCCATCGAGGTTGGCCGGTGGTTGGAAGCCACAAAGTTCAGCCAGGGTTGGATAAAGGTCCACCATCTCGACAATCGCCCGGGTAGACTTACCAGCATGCTTCGTGCCGGGGACTGCAATCAACAGGGGCACGCGCGTGGATTCCTCGAACAGGGTGCGCTTCTGCCACAGGCCGTGTTCGTGCATGTGGTACCCGTGATCGCTTGTCATGACAATAATCGTATTATTCCGCAAGTGGAGCCGTTCCACAGCATCTAAAACGCGACCGAGTTGGGCGTCCATGAAGGTGATCGCCGCGTAATAGGCCTGGATTGCCTGCTTCTTCAGATTCTCATCCATCGCCGCTTCTTCTTTTTTCAATGTAACGGCAAGTTTGGGAATAGTGTCGAAGTAACCGGGCGGAATACTGGGCACAATAATCTTATCGAGAGGATAAAGATCGAAATATTTCCTTGGCGCGACATAGGGAGTATGGGGCCGATAAAATCCGACTGCTAAAAAGAATCGCTCATTCTGATGCTTTTCGAGTAGTTTGATGGCCTCCGTGGCACCGATGCCGTCTGTTTGTTCCTCATCCGTGCCGTCGGCAGCAAGCCAGCTCAGTGTGCCGCCGAATTGTCCAGGAATAAGACTGAATATTTTTGCCTCTTCGTCTTTGTCTCGCCCCCGCGGATTGACCACCAGGTCCCAGGATTGAGGATCATCAAGGCCACTTGTACCGATCTGCGTCGGTACGCCGTAATGGAAAATCTTGCCGACCCGGGCGGTGAAATACCCCTTTCTGCGGAAAAACTCCGGAAGGGTCACGCATTCCGGAATATTCTCGCGAAAATGAACGCTGTTGTCATAAACACGCGTGCGATCAGGTCGCATGCCTGTTAAGAACGATGCTCGGCTGGGATTGCAAAGCGGGAACTGACAGTAAGCACGCTCGAATCGCAAACCCCAGCGAGCCACTCGATCCACGTTGGGTGATTTGACAAGCTGATGACCGTACGTCGCCAGGTTCGTATTGAGGTCATCGGAGATAATAAACAGAACGTTATATCGCCCGGACTGAGCAGCCTCGCCTGCCTGCATGAGGGCGTACGGGCCACACAGTGCCAGAATCAGGCTTAACATGCAAGTGAAACCTGAGTAACGCATCGCCTCCTCCTTTTTAATCGTGTAAGTGATACCGTTACGGTGGCACTCTTTCCAATCGCCGACTTTAATCATTGGGAGCGGGGGTCAGTGGCCACTGTTTTTCGAGGACCAGCCGAGCTTTTGACCTCGTCAGGTGGTTCCCAGTGTTGAGCTTCTATCACATGCTCATCCTCAAATCGCAGTGTTTTCGGGTCTGTCCGGTTGTAACGATATGGCGGTACCCCGGGTTGGCAGACGAGTGTATTCCGGCGCAAGGTGACCTCGAGAGCTTTATGGAATCGAATCGGGCTGCGCCCAACATTGTAAATGGTTTGTCCCTCGACAAGAATGTCACTGCTTCCTTCATCCATAAAGATGCCGTTACTCTCCGCACCGTCTTCGTTGGGGGGAATATCATGGATTAAATTACTGACAAGCCGGGTTCCCGGCTGCCGTCCGAGAGTATAAATCCCTCCACCGTCGTGAAGAATGAGCATGCAGTGATGAATATGATTCGCGCGAATAATGTGATCGCGGCAGCCGGTCGGCTGATCATTCCAGCTCCAACCCACCGATATTCCCGTGTAAGGTAGCTCAGCCACCTCGTTATGCTCGATAACATTTCCGGCAGAAATGCCGATCCAGATGCCAACGGCCTCAAGGAATTGCACGCCACATTCGCGCACGACGGAATCTTCAACATGGATGCCGTAGGTGCATCCGGTGTTAAAGGGTGAAGTCCATTTGGGTGAGGCATCCTTGAGCGGGCGAGTGATTGTTTCCCCAATATTGAGACCATTGCCCGATATATCCTGAAAAACGCACCGGCGAACAATCCCGTGGCAGCACTCACGGCGAAACCACAGACCGGAACCGCCCAGATGGCGAAACGAACAATCAGCGAATTCGCAACTGTCAGCCAGGTCCAGAGTAACGGCCGCCGGCATCATTTCTCGAGCCGCTGACTGAGGATCCCTGCGTGGCTCATAGATGGTTGCCTGACCGGCCGCGTAGCCAGCATCCGGCAGATCGAAACGGCAGTGTTCGAAGGCGATTCCCTCCCAGTGAACATTCTGTACCAGTGTGCCGCTCGAAACGTCACCCGTAATGTGTACAAGCGTTTCCAAAACTGGTACAACTGTCTCGATGGTCTCCAGAGTCTCACCAGGCCGGGGGAGATACATGATCACGCCTTTTTCCGTGTCAAGCCGCCACTCACCCGCTTGATCGAGCATACGCTCGCCGTTTTCGAGGAAATAACGGGCGTGCGGCCAGTGACCAATCTCGTAATGAGGTGCCGAGCAGCCGACCCTCTGGGCAAAAACAACCTGTAAAGTTTGAGGATCAAACGACAGAATCCTGACGCGGGAAGTGGACCAGTCATGGAGATAGACGAATTCACTGCCCGCGATATTGCCATCAAACGCCCATGCATCTTCGGGACGAATGAACAAACTCGTCCTTTTGTCGGGGCCTGGCCGATCGATCCGGAAAAAACCGCGGTTCGGAGTTCGCGCACGAACCGCCCTGCGCCCATTGACAAAGAGCTCCCTCGCCAAGAGAGGTTGGTTGTTGACGGAGGGAATGGCCACTTCCCAGTGCTGAGCCACTTGTTTCCAGCCAGTGAGAAGCCGACCTCCGCTCAAGATCACTTTACCGGGATTTGCTGCGATAAAGCGGAGATGGCCAGGTCCGGGATTTTCAGCGGATGTGATAAAAAGGGGACGGTCTAAACGATAGACGCCGTCATGGAGCACTATTTGGATATCAATGTTCGGGCCTCGCTCTCTCCGAATGGTTTGCACAAGTTCAATCGCCCGCTGCAGTGATGCGATGGGTTGCTCAACAGTCCCCAGTGATGAATCGCGCCCACGGGGCGAGACGTGAATTTCAACCACGCTATTGGAGGCCTGGACGATGCCAACGACCAGAGCCTGCAGAATTGCGAGTGACATACACGCCCAGGAATAAAACCTTGGTGATCGAAGAATAATGCCAGTATATTTCCTTGCCGGGATCATTTTGGTCCTCTATCACTCAACTAAGCGACTGTCGATGGTGAACGAGTTTAATGTTTTACGGATGAATTCCTTTTATAATGGGTAAGCCACCACTGGTAGGTGTCGTTCACGGTTATTTCAAGGGGGGTTTCCGGTTTCCAGCCGGTCGTCTGAGCAAGCTTGTCAATTCGTGCGATCGGATCATACTTAAGACCGGGGCGTATTTCAATCACCGGCCGAGCAGGATCGGCCAGCCCCTGAAGAATTCGAAAAACCTCGCCACTGGTGCGGGGAACCCCGGAGCCCACCAGATAAATCTCGCCCGGCTGGCCCCTCTCAGCCAGGAGACGGTACGCGCGAACCACATCGCGGACGTCACAAAGATCGATTACTGCCTGAAGCGTGTGAATCTTAACAGGCGAGTCTCCTCGCGCGAACTGGGCAGCCCAGGCGGGTAACATCATTTTTTCCGATTGACCAGGCCCCGTATGCGGAAATGCCCGCGCGATGATCACAGGTAGCTTCTGGCTGTGATATGCTTCCAGCAGGATTTCTTCGGCCGCAAGCTTTGTTTGCCCATAGGGGTTACGGGGCTGCACAGGATAAGTTTCATCAACAAAGGTGATTCCGTCCTGCGGCACGCAATAAACGTGACTGGTGCTGGCAAAAATGACTCGGGGCACTTCTGAAAGACAAAGGGCAAGCTCTACAAGCCGGCGTGTTCCTTCGACGTTGACTGCCCACGCGACGTCGGTCGGCTCGCTGTTCCCGCACATTTCCGGCACCGAAATCGCCGCAAGGTGGTAAATCACAGTTGGGCGAAAAGTTACCAGAAAATCAACGACACCACGTGGAGGGCCGCTGGAATTCGCAAGGTCCCAAATCAGCAGGTTTCTTGATTCAGGAAGTTGACCCCAAAAGGCCGAGCCTTCTGGCCATGTGTTGGCGATGCCTGCGACTTCATCGCCCTGGCACCTCAGGTACTGACACAAGTGCCGCCCGACAAACCCCGTAATTCCTGTGATTAGAGCACGCTCGGCCATCCTTTGCTCCCACATTTGCCCACCATATCATCGTCGCTGACAGAACAACCATGAGTGTACGTAGGGGGGAGAAGGTGGACAAGCGTCAGGCGAACCCCACCGGGAAAAGAGAAGGCCAGAAGTCGGTCTGTGATGGTAGGCTTCAATCGAAGGCCGATCCGCGTCTGGTTTCTCCACCGATCGTAAATTCGCCTCGCCGGTGAGCCTGATTAAGATCACGGCCGATCGTGTTGGCCAATCTCATTCTTGCGATGGTTGTTCAACCATGTGTGAAAGGTTATTCGCGGTTGTCGGCAGAGTTTCCCGGTTCGGCGGGGATCCGCTTGACTGCCACCACGGTGTCCCCTTCGTCCAGTGTCATCAAACGGACGCCCTTTGTGTTCCGACCGACGAGCCGAATCTCGCTGACCCGCAACCTCTGCGTCTTGCCCTTGGCCGTCATCATGAGAATCTCGTCGTCCTCATGAACGACGGCCACTCCCACGACGGGGCCGTTTCGGGCGTCCGTCTTGATGTCGCGAATCCCCTTGCCGCCGCGGCGTTGCGTCCGGTAATAGAACTGAGAGCCGACCTCTCCCTCCTCGGCTTCCTCGCTTTCGTCTGCTTCTGGCTCTTCGACGGAGGTTTCTTCCTCCGGTACTTCCTCGTCCGACGCAGTTGCTTCCGTTTCGTCCTCGGGCTTCTCTATTTCCTCGTCAGCGACAGGGCCCGCGGTGCTCGCTCCAATGGGAGTGCGTTTGCCGTAACCGTGGGCACACACTGTGAGCAGGCATGCATCCGGCTCAGCAACCACGAGACCGACCACCCGATCATCCCCAATGAGTGAAATCCCTTTTACGCCCGCCGCGGCTCGACCCATAGGACGGACGTCCGATTCGCGAAACCGGATGGCCATACCTTTTTCGGTAGCCAGGAGCACTTCGTCCCCCTTTTTGGTGACCACAGCTCCGACAAGCTCATCGCCTTCACGCAGTTTGATGGCGATAATCCCGCCGCGAACGGGCCTGCCGTAGGCTGAGAGTGCCGTCTTTTTGACGAGTCCACGGGCTGTTGCAAAAAGAAGGTAATGATCGGGGAGTGAAAAATCTCGCACAGGCCGGCACGCCGCTACCTTTTCGTCCGGCTGCAAGCTGAGGAGGTTGACGATGGCACGTCCCTTGGCATCGCGAGGGAGCTCCGGAAGTTCGTAAACTTTTCGCCAGTGCACGCGACCAAGATTTGTAAAAAACAAAAGATAGTCGTGGGTTCCGGCAAGGAATACGTGCTCGATGGGATCTTCGTCATCCACCCGGGCCCCCTTCAAACCCTTCCCGCCCCTCCGCTGTGCCCGATAAGCTGACACGGGGGTCCGCTTGATATATCCCGCGGAACTGATGGACACGACCATCATCTCGTCGGGAATCAGTTCTTCAATATTAAAAGCCCCCACCTCTTGATCGGAAATTTCCGTGCGGCGCGGATCCCCATACTTATCCTTGATTTCCGTCAATTCCTGTTTAATTATTTCGAGAATATTCTTTTCATCGGAGAGGATTCGATTGTATTCCTTGATATTCTCCAGTAGATTGCGGTGTTCCGAGACGAGCTTTTCCTGCTCAAGATTGACGAGATGGCCCAGCGTCATCCGCAGGATGGCGTCCGCCTGAACAGGAGTAAGGAAGTACTCCTCGGCGATGCCACGCTCTTTCTGGAATTGAGCAAACCCCTCTTCACCCAATGCTCGGGCAAGCATTGCCGCAGGACAGGGGATCGCCATCAGGCGTTCCTTCGCCTGGGCCTGGGTCTCTGAGGTGCGAATGACGCGAATCACTTCATCAATATTGGCGAGAGCCAGCAGGAGCCCCTCGACGGTGTGTTTCCGCTGGCGGGCCTTGGAGAGCAGGTGTTGCGTCTTGCGACGGATGACCGTCACGCGGTGCCGCACGAACTCCTGGAGAAGCTCCTTGAAATTGAGCAGGCGGGGCTTGCCGTCCACGAGGGCCAGCAGATTGATGGAATATGTCTGCTGCAGAGGAGAATATTCATAGAGTTGATTGAGTACGATTTCCGGATCAGCCTCGCGCTTCAATTCCAGAACGATGCGAACGGGTTCTTTCAGGTCACTCTCGTTGCGGATGTTCGCGATTCCAGGTATCTTGCCCTCGGTAACAAGCTCGGCGATCCGTTCTTCAATTTTATCGCGCTGCTGCTGAAAAGGAATTTCTTTAATAATAATGCGATAACGATTATCGCGATATTCTTCAATAACAGCCCGTGCGCGAATAACGATCGTCCCGTGGCCTGTCAAATAACCCTGGCGGATACCTCGGCGACCACAGATAATGCCACCAGTTGGGAAATCAGGACCGGGGACGATTTCCATCAGTTCGTCGATGGTGATCTCGGGATCATCAATCAGCGCGATGAGAGCATCGCAGATCTCGGTGAGATTGTGAGGGGGGATCTCAGTCGACATCCCCACTGCAATTCCGGTCGCTCCGTTCACAAGCAGATTGGGGAACTTGGACGGAAGAACGGTAGGCTCGAGGCGCCGCTCGTCGTATGTGGGGACGAAATCGACCGTGTCCAGGTCCAAATCTTCCAGCATCATCGCCGCGTAAGGCGAAAGCCGGGCCTCTGTGTAACGCATGGCGGCTGGCGGAAGACCGGCGATTGATCCGAAATTCCCCTGCTTGTCAATAAGGACGTAGCGCATATTCCATTCCTGCGCCATCCGGACAAGCGTCGGGTAGATGACACTCTCGCCGTGGGGATGGTAGTTTCCGCTCGTGTCACCGCAGATCTTCGCGCATTTGACCCTCGCGGCACCGGGCGTCAGGTTCAGGTCATTCATCGCCACCAGGATGCGACGCTGCGAGGGTTTGAGACCGTCGCGGACGTCGGGCAACGCCCGGCTGACGATAACACTCATCGCATAGGTGAGGTAGCTCGACTTAAGCTCGTCCTCGATAGGAAGAGGAATCAGGCGGCTACCGTCACCGTTACCGCCGGCTGCACTGCCTTGACTGGCCTGGCCAGTGTTTTCCGCTTCGGGAAGATCCGTTGCGTCGGACATAATGACCCGTATCCGTAGGTGTCAGGTGGGAAAACTTTACGAATGAGCGTTTCTGGCTGTTATTCCACAAAAAACCGTCAATTGGGCCGGTCCTTCATCCTTCACCGCAGGGAAGAATGATGCCTCTGACGCTGGTGGGCCCGGCTTTCGGGTTCCGCCGCAGAAGCATTTAAAACCTTCAGTGTACCAGATTGACAAACCGCTGGCAATGACGCCTCAATTTCGAACGCAATACCTAACTTATTGGCACAAAAATACTTGCGTGGCATTCTTTTCGCTTGCAGTGGACCGGGACTTGCCACGCCACCCGGTTGCGAGGATACTTAAGAAACACAAAAAAGAGCGTTGCGACCGCGGGTCTATCACGCCAGCGGAGACAGCCGGAATTGCCTCGGATGCGAGGTTTGAAACCGTTGCAACCAGGTGTGGTGATCACCACTGGCGGCGCACGGTGGTCCACGCTCGGAGAAGAATCGGCCGGAGTGGCGGAATGGCAGACGCGCTGGACTCAAAATCCAGTGGCCTTCGGGCCGTGTGGGTTCAACTCCCACCTCCGGCACTGATGCCATCGGCTGAACTTCAGCGGACACGATATTTGAGCGTCTGAACTGTTTCGACTTCTCTCCGGTCCGGATGGCACTCTGGCATTTGAAGCCATTCGGCGGCATGAGCTTTTCTAGATCTATCGGCTGGGCATTTTTAGCGCGCGTTGCTGCGGGCTGGCAATTTCTGTGCTCTTGTCCCAGGCGAAACGGAACTCGAAGAAAGCTTCCAGGCAACGAGGTCTGAACCTGAGTTATTCCCCACTTTTCTACTGCGGGAAAGCGGCACGGACCTGGACAACCACGTGGGCAAGAGCAAGCTTCAGCCCGATGGGATGTGCTTGTCACGCCCATATTCGGAGGGACCTGCTTGTCAGGTCCGCCTCTCGGAGGGACCCGCTTGTCGGGTCCGTTTGTCAACGTTCGATCATCCATTGCCTTTCAGCGGGGACTAAAGTCCCGTGTGGAAAGCGGGGCTAAAGCCCCGCACTCCATGGAGTGCGGCGATTCATCGCCGCTTTTTGGTGAAGGCTTTAGCCTTCACAACCTTCCCCGGATGGCACGACGATGACCGGTCGGGGTAAACCCGAGCCTCCAATCCACACAATGGAGGGACCTGCTTGTCGGGTCCGTTGTTCTACGTTCGATAATCCATTCCCATTCACCGGGCACGACAAGCGTGCCCCTCCGACCTTATTCGGAGGGACCTGCTTGTCGGGCCCGTGTTTTCGGCCCTTGATGCCCCATTTCATTCTGTGGGCACGACAAGGGTTCAACGGTAGGGGCGATTCATGAATCGCCCTGGGCAAAACACGGCGCGTGGCAAATCGATGGTGTTTCGGTAGGAGCAATTCATGAGTTGCCCCGCCAGCACTTTGCGCTCGCGGCATGTCACAAGTTTTGCAAAAAATGAAGGTGGCTCAACGGGGACGGCTGATTGCAATTCGCGCCGCTTGCTGTCATGATACGCCTATCAGTCGAAGATACGGCTGCAATGGGATTTTTGCGCGTTTCACCGGCAATTGGGGATGGCATCATGGGGAAACGGTTAGGAACATTTTTGCGTCATACTTTGGGTAACTGCGCTAGACGGGCGTACTTCTCGTTGCCTGTACTGCTGGTGGCGCTTCCGGTCTTTTTTGGCGGGCTGCCCGTGACCTGGGCCGGTGCTCCCACGGGAAGGCTCTGGCTGACCACGCCAGCGGCGGCGCTCCGGCAACCCCTCCGGGTTCGCCTGCCGGAAGGGTGTGCGTTGGACTCACACAAGGGCATTATGGTAAAGCAAGAGGAGGACACTCGGCGTCTTTCTGCCATACTGGTTAGTGGTCCGGACAAGATCGGGGAATCTCAACAAGGTGGCTACCTCATTGTGCGTGACGGTCAGTTTCCGTCAACGGAGGGCCTTTTGCGGTGGGTTGTCCAAGAGGAAGGGGAGAAGACTGGAGAACCGCCCGCGCCGTCTGAGTTTCGGTTCAAGGAGACATCCGATACCACGGTGACGCTTTATGAGGGTGAGTCACCAGTTTTCTCCTACAATTTTGGCCCGATCACGAATCCGAACGTCCCTGAAAAAGACCCTCGGCGAACGCGAGCCTGTTACGTTCACCCAGTTTGGGGACTGGATGGCGAAGTTCTGACCGACGATTTTCCCCGGGACCACTATCATCATCACGGGATTTTCTGGACCTGGCCGCACGTGGTCATTGGCGGGGAGGAGTTCAGTCTGTGGGAAGATCGCGGGGCCCTGCGGCAACGTTTTGTCCGTTGGCTGTGCCAGGAAACGCGCCCCGGGGTGGCGGTGCTGGGTGTGGAAAACGCGTGGGACCTCAATGGCCAAACCATGCTCACGGAGCGAGTATGGTTCACCGTGTACGCCCGGGGAAAGGAGGATCGTGTCATCGACGTCGATTTGTTCCTCCAACCCCGCGTGCCGATCACGCTCTGGGGAGCGGAGGGAAAAAGCTATGGAGGTCTCACGGTACGGTTTCGTCCTCCTTCCGAGAAAGAAGCGCGGATCACGGTTCCGGACGGTCTCACGAAGGACGATCTTTATGAAACCCGTCTACCGTGGGCGGACTTCACCAGTCGGTTTGGCGAAACCGACCAGTTGAGCGGCGCGACGATTATGATCGCCCCCACCCATCCTGACTATCCGCCCACGTGGTTGACCCGGCACTATGGCCCCCTCTGTGTGGGCTGGCCGGGAGTTCACAGCCGCACCCTTGAACCTCCGGAAACCGTTCACCTCCCCTATCGGCTTTGGGTTCACAGGCGCACCAGAAATGCCGAGGAAATTGCCGCCATTTACGAAGCGTATGCCGCTGGGTTTAAGTGCCAGTTCGGTGAGAAACCGGTTACCGAACCCGTTGCGCAGTGAGACCATGCAGAAGAAATAAACAGGCCTTCCCGTGACGGGTGACCATGCACCGTCACTTCACAGTGACCGGTGCTTGCCTTGCCGCCACGGAAGGCTTTTCTGCGTTTCGTTCTCCGGCGGTCGACATTCACGTTTGGTGAGCGTACGATTGTCATGCCCTGTTTAACCGGTATTCAGCCGCCGCAAATGACTTCCTTCCGGCTTTACCGGGCGGCTCATCTCAATCCAGAAACCCGGCCAACTGTTGGGCCAAACGTTTCCTGGCGACGTGAAGTCTTCGTTTGACCGTACCGAGTGGAACGGCAAATTCCTGACTCATCTCGTTGAGTGATTTGCCCTCGATGTAGAAGGCATACAGAGCTTCGCGGTCCATGGGTCCCAAACGCTCCAGTCCCTGCCGAACTGCCTCCTGGGCCTCGCGTCGGGTGACCTCGGCGAAGGGTTCCCGCCGGACGTCGCTCGATTCTTCCCAAGTTCGTTCGGACAGCGAGGGCGCGGCGTGCCGCCGGGTGACGTAATTGATCGCCAGCCGATCGGCGATTCTCCGCAACCAGCTCCCTAAAGCCTGCGGCTCTTTGAGCTGCGGCAGTTTACGTAGAGCCTGCAAGAAGACTTCCTGGCGGACTTCATCGGCATCAGCGTCCGATTTTATGCGGCGCCGGATGGTGTCGTACACCACTTGTCCGTATATCTCGATGACGCGCTCCCAGGCTTCCTCTTCTCCCCGTTTTGCGGCTTCCACTAGAGCGCAGATCGGCGATTCCGGCGCCTCGGGAAGGGGCAGTGGCAGTTCCGCCACGAACTCGGCGGAACTGGTTAATCGTTCGATTTCGAGCGGCTCAAGGACTGTGGCCATGGTTCCCTCCTTTATGCAAGGCGGACGGGAACCGTCACCCATCGGAGAGCCGACCGGCAAAAGGCGGATTGCTCCACGTCAATCCGCGTCACCGGACCGTGGGTGCTGGTTCACGTCCACCGAAAACTGTTGTGCTCAAACGAGTTCTGTCACGATTGTGGTGGACGCGACCAACCCCACCGGCTCTCCGGACGCTGCCAGCGTCCTTGACAAGCCGGCACCAGAGCCCAGGCGTAACATCCGGCCTCCGCGGACCTTGCCGCAAAAATGGAGGCGCGCAGAATGGCCTGGGACAAACAGAGCGCGCAGAGTCCCACACGCTTCACCGTGCGAACGACATCGACGACGTGCTTCACGACGTGACGCTTCACATCGACAACACCCATCGTCTTAACCGTCGTCACCGTTCGCACGAGCTTACGCATGATCCACCTCTGCGCGAGATTGAGAAAGGACCAACAAACCCGAATAACCAGATGGTATTCTTCGATCCACTGCCGTGCAACTCACGTGCCAGTGGAATTCACTCCCTTTATTTTACACATTCAGCACTGCAAAAACCAATACCCATGATATAAAGTTTTTCTGTCGCGCTCATCCAGCACAGTGCCCAGACTGTCTTCGGAAATTAGTGGACACATAAACCAGTCGGAAAGTTCGCAGGATCGCGTTGGGTCTATTACACTCAACAAACCTTTCTGACAAAAACAGCGATTTAAAAAATGGACATATTATGACCCAGCCACATGGAGTGGGTTTTCCTAATGCCATCAGGGAACCAGCCTGGCCGCCCATTCCCCTGGTTGGATCGCCAACCTGATTTCTTCCTGGCTGGAGAGCGGCTCCGTACGGACCACGTTTCCGTCGATGCCCAGAAACTCGATTTTCGTGGGTCGTGCCACTTTCCACGGCAACTTCGACCAGAAAATAGTCAATTGAGTGGACTGGTCTTCCAGCGGCAACGGCACCACCAGGACGCCATCCCCAATCGGCGACACGCGCACACCCTGGGCCGTCACGATTCCCCCGAAGTCCACTGGTCGGCCTTCCGCGTTCTTCCGGAGTAGCAACCGATCAGGCTCGTCGGCCTGTGGGATCCACGAAACCTGGCTGTCAGCAACCCGTCGAATTTTGCCCAACCGGATCCGCGACTGGCCGTCGTCCGGGCCGGCAAGGGAAAGCCGCCGGCCGTCCTGCGGGCGGTAAACTCCCACCCGTAATTCCAGCTCTTGCCCGGCCGGAATGCTCGCGGGAACTCTGGCCCGCACGACGGTGCTGATCTGGCCTGTGATACCGCTCAGATCGCGAGGTTCAAACTGCCCCTGGAAAATAATGTCGCCTTTTTCGTCACAAAAATGGGCGAACGGGACCCAGCCTGCTGGGATCGGCACTCGGGCTGCCCAATCCACGGAAATCTCGATCTCCTGTCCCTTGGGAGCGAACTTTGTGGCCCGCGGGCGGATTGGCTCAGGCCCCATGTAATCCTTTCGCGCATTGACGTAGATACTTTGAGGGCTGATCGCCCATTCTACAATCAGTCCGTCTCGCCGTGCGATCGCCGCTTCTTTAACCACACGGCCTGCCGGGGAGTTCTCAGCGGGCCGGGCGAGAAAACCAAATTGAGGCAGGACTACCCCGGCGACCTCCCAATCTGATTCGCCCCGGTTACACCAGGTTTCCATTCCACTAGCCCACTTCACATGAATGCGGTGGATGTTGTTATCAACGAATTCCACGTCTTCGATCCGATCAAGAGCCAATGCCCGACCTAATGCGGAAAGCAACCAGTATTTGCGCACAACGTCCTGCCCAAACGGTTGAGCCACCATCGCAGGGTGCCCCGTCAACACTTCGGTCGTGATGTAATCGTCGCTGTAAATCCCGTGCAAACGGGCATCCAAGCCGGCCTGATAGCGACCGGAATATCCGGCTCCGTGGAGAACGAAGCGGTCATGGTGGGCAGCGTCAAACCACGGCACCCGTTCAGCGTCCTCGCAGTCCCAGTTCCATACCGACCACTGATAATATCCGGGGATGGGTTTCCCCACGCGAAGATGGTTGGTGGTGGCTCCATCCAGCCAGCCTATCAGTTGGTCGTGACCGCTCTCAGAAATCTGGGGCGCATGATCCCCCAGGAGTTGGCGAATCCAGGCAAAATGCTGTCCCCAGGTGTTGCGAGTATAGACTTTGTCGAAGAATTTGCCATCGGCCGTCCAGTAATCGTAGGGGTCAATACTGCTCCAGACGTCGATGAAATAGGCAGTGGGCTTGATATGCTCCGCAATTTGAGTGAGGTTGGCTTGCAGAAAAGGTGCCACGCGATCCGCCCGATAACGATAGGATTGGGCCTGCCTCCCTTCATTAAACCAGGCCCTGACTGGCTGACCATTAGCATGAAAGGCGATGGTATCCAAATAAGAAAACCCTTCGGCATCTGGATAAAAGTCGATGTAGTTGTCGTGGAGGGCAAAACGAACTCCGGCTTGCCGACAGATTTGGGCCAGATACTGCATATCTTCGAGGGTGCCTAAACTCGGATTGGGCGGAAAAATCTCGGGCAAACGGTAGTCGTACCCCCAACGCTGCCAGTTGTGCCAGATCACCAGACTATCCGTCAGCCCATAGCGGAATGCCTTCTGCAAAGCGTCCGCGCTTTCGCGATAGCGTCCTCCCCACAGATCAAAGACAAACCTTCCCGCCAGCACCGGCACCCCATCCGATGGCTTAAGCCCATTCACCTCCCGCCATTGCTTGACGGCGTCCCACACACGGGTTGCCGGGATGAGCGTCATCTTCGATGCATGGGCAACATGCAGCGAATAGTGCCTTGCCGCCGGATTGACCTGGAATGCGCTTGGCGGAACATCGCACCCCTGAACAATCGAAAGTCCGCCATCGAATTCTAGCCCCACGAACGAAGTGGAAAGGCGATGTCCATCAAACCCAAGGGTATAGCTCTGGGGTTTTTGCACGACATTTCCGGCGCCTGCATAAACCCGGAATGCCTCCTCGGACCAGCTTCCCAACGCGACATCCTCAAGATGCACATCCACCCACGGACGGGCCGCCGGCACATTCTCGAGGCGCCAGTTCACGACCAGAGTTCCTTTTTCCGTACCCACCACGCCGATAAGGTCAAACGTCCCTGCGGCATTCTGAAAGCGATGCCTTGCGACAAGCCGCTGACCACCATCGGAGTTCTTCTCCACCTGGGATTCCACTCCCAGAAGCGCTGTCGCCGATCGGACCTTGTCCAACCGGGACCCCAGCACCGTGACTTCAAACCCGTGGAATGAGAGCACACGCTGTCCAAACCGAAAGCGAACATTCGCATCGAGCAATCCCCGAGGCCCCAGCTCCACCTCAGCCTGCCCCCGAAGTCCGCCGACCCCTACCGTTCCCAGAATGATCGGCGTGCCCAGTTTCGACGACTCACCTGCTCGCACCGTGGGAGTTGCCCCTGCAATCAGCGTCGGCTCTGCCCAGAAGGATGAGTCCCAGCCCGTGTTGTTCTTAGGACCGGGATGCGATTCGAGCTGGAGCCGAATCGTCTTCCCCGCATAAGCAGACAGGTCCACCTCATGCTGTTCCCAGGTTTTGGCCGTTGTGTGACGTTCGAACACAATCTTCCCGAATTCCCCCTCTGGTGCTGAAAGTTCCGCCACGCGGACCCGGAATGTAACCCCATCGCTTTGGCCCTCGGGCGTCATTCCTAGTGCGAATGACAAACGAATTGGGCCGCTCGCTGGCAGCACGATGGGAAACTCCACCATGCCCGTGCCCGTCTGCCCCTCATACCACGGAGGATGAATCCCGATGACGGGTTTCGTTGCCCCACCGAGCTCGCGCATCATCCTCTCGCATGTTCCATGATGGGAGGGATGCGATCCACGCCATCCCACCGGCATAGTCTCTGGGTCGTGCCCAAATACCTGAAAAACTGCCCGAAAAACGGGCACCTCTTCAAGTGCCAACGCCGAGTTATTCGGCAGTTCCAATGGCTTCCAATCCCACGTCGCGGTCGGCACTGGCGGAGCCCCGCGGACCGAGAAAATCAAGATCGGATGGAGCATTACTTCCTGACCGCCCAGGTCAAATCGACCGTAGGCGTGAATGGGATAGTGGGCATTGTAGATGCGCGGTCCAAATCGCAGTCGAAAACTTCGGCGGGCAGTTTCTCCAGGCGGGACAGCCAAATTGTCAATCTCTGCCGGATCAGCCTGACATCCGTCAATCGACCGCAGTCGAATCGTACCGCGGAGTGGCTTTTCAGTCGTGTTTTGCACAACGAGTGTGCACTCAAATCCTTCCGGTGAATAGCTTATCTCCGATGGCCCCTGGATCCGCAGGGTCACCCCAAAAGCGGAATCCACCGGTGGATTGTATGCGCTGGCTTTCGAAGAAAGCCCCAACACTGAGAACACCGCCAGCCAAAAAGCCCCTCCTAAAAGGAGCATCCACTCACCAGACCGCCGCGTCACATGGATTGGTGCCAAGCGCATCACGCCGACCTCCCGTCTCTTCGTTGTCGATACAGCAAAACACAGATGGGCACACCGTAAGGTGCCACTGCAACTGTCTCAAGATGGTTCGGCTGGTCAGATCAACATAGACGTTTCAAAGACGCAATACTCACATCGTTACCGCAATTTATCCCGGGAAAAACCCACTATTTCGACCCAGTGACCCCCGGAAAGTTGAAGTACTGGACCGCGTTGCGGTAGCAAACGTCGCGAACCAGTTCTGCGATCATATCAAAATCATTCGGGAGCAGCCCACGTTCCATCTCGCTGCCCAGGAGATTGCAAAGGATCCTTCGGAAGTATTCATGCCGCACAAAGGACAGAAAAGATCGACTGTCCGTCAACATGCCGACAAACCGACTGAGCAAGCCAAAATTGGAAAGTGTCTCCAATTGCTTGAGAATGCCGTCCCGCTGATCGAGGAACCACCACGCAGCCCCGTACTGCATTTTTCCGGGGATTCGCCCGTCCTGAAAACACGCGAGGATGCTTGCCACCACCTCGTTGACGGCTGGATTGAGATTGTACACGATCGTCTTAGTCAACTTCCCTTCCATCTCCAGGCGGTCGAAAAATCTCACCATACACCGGGCCACATTTCCGTCGGCGATTGCATCAAATCCTGTGTCTGGCCCGACCAATTGAAACATTCTCGTATTGTTGTTGCGCAGGGCCCCGACGTGGAACTGTTGTACCCAGCCTTTCTCATAGTCCATGAGGGCGCACTCGTAAAGCACTGCGGCTTTGAATTTGTTCCGCTCGTTTTGGGAAACCGAGCGTCCGTTGTAAACCTGCCGGAAAATCTGATTTAAATCCCCCTCCGTGGTTTCTTCGCAGTAAAACTGCTCAATTCCGTGGTCCGACACACGACAACCGTGCTGATGGAAGTAGTCGTGCCGTTTCCGCAAAGCCTCGATGAGCGTGGAGAAGTCCTTCACCTCCACCCCCGAAACCTCGCTGAGTTTGTCAATCCAGTGATGGAACCGGTCTGGGTCCTCCACCATAAGCGCTCGATCCGGCCGAAACGTGGGCAGAACGCGCACGTGAAACTCACCATCCTGAGCGACCTGCCTATGGTACCGAAGATCATCAGTGGGGTCGTCAGTGGTGCACACCACAACCACATTGAATTGCTTCAAAAGCCCGCGACAAGAGAATTCCGGCTGGGCTAATTTCGCGTTGCATATTTCCCAGATTTCGGCCGCTGTCTCAGGGCAAAGCAGCCGATCCGTAATTCCGAAAGGACGCTTTAACTCCATATGCGTCCAATGATAAAGGGGGTTGCGGAGCAACCGGGGTACAGTTTCCGCCCACTTCATGAAGACCTCGTAATCGCTGGCGTTTCCCGTGCAAAAATACTCGTCGACCCCGTTGGCACGCATCGCTCGCCACTTGTAATGGTCACCCCGAAGCCAAACCGCGGTCAAATTCGGAAAGCGATAATCCTGCGCAATAAGATCAGGGGGTAAATGCGAGTGATAATCGATGATCGGCAGGTCACGCGCAACCTCATGGTAGAGTCGTTCCGCCGTCTTGTTTTCCAGAAGAAAATCATCATCCAAGAACTTGTGCTCCATTCCTCACCTCATTCACCAATTTCAAGTGTTCTGAGCGTCAACCTGATCGAGCTTTGGCCCGGAGTTGTCTGTCCTATCTCCCACACTGCTTCGTGTAAAACACTCAGTCAAAAGTGCAGGAATGCGTTATTGGGGCGACACTTGGCTTACTGATTTCTCCCGGCCGTCGCATGACGGCAAACCACTCTGTGGCGAAGTGCCTTCGACGGGAATGACAGAGTTGTCTTCAAAATCTGGAAAAATCCTGAGACCCTGAAGCCCTATACCATATCCGAAAAAACACCATCCTGCCACACTACCCTTCTGACAGCGGCGGCTGGGACACCAAGAATTGCCGCAGTCGCCCCATCACAGCCTCTTGAGGGATCGCGCCTTCCCCCAGCATGTAAATACACCTTGCGGCAAAAGTCACTCCTTTTTCAATCCCTCCCGGCAAAATCTCGTACCCACGAATTACCGGCATATTTCCCGCAACAGTCTGCACGGGCGGGATGATCTGCCACTCGGAAAGCTCCCGCGGATGTACCGGCGAGCCGTCCAGAGGGTGGACCCAACCCAACAACCACGCGCTGCCCGGCAGCCGCCACGCTGCAACATCGAATGCAAGCTCGTGTTGATTCCCGCCAAGCGCAAGTCTGCTCGGGACAAAAGGAATTGCGGAATTTTTCAAATCCTCGGAACACACGCGGATTTGCCCTAGAATTTCAGTCGAGAGAACATCAATTTCGTCGAGCAGGACCACATCGGGTTGCGTTTCCCCAACTTCCGTACGCATCAGAAGAACGGCCTCCAGGACTGCGATCTGGGATGTTGGCGGAACATCGCCACGATCGCAACTCGAATCAGAAGCAGACGTTGTTTCCCGAGACACGGTCACGACAAGGGAGAGATGAAAAAACTCCTTTGTCGCATGTCGAAATCGCACCAAGCATCGGCCGTCTGTGGTGGGGAAAAACTCTTCCAGCACAAACCTTGGCTCGAGCCTCCCTTGTGATTTGCGGAGAATGCGACAAATAACGCTTCGGCCAATTTGTTCCCCGGAGCCTTCACCGCCCGGTTTTTGAAAAACAACGAGAAACCCCTGTTCCGGTTGGCTCGCAGTGAAGGAAATCCGCCCCCACCCGGTATTCCAAACGCATTGCGTATTCGCAACCACGCAGTGGACACGTTGCGGTTGGCTGTTCATCGGATTTTCCACTCTACTGCAATACTGCAATTAATCACCATTTTTTAGAGAATCTTCTGGGAACCTGGCTGGAATTCTCGGCCGGTTTCCCTGCCGGTCGGCTTCCGCGACGCTTGGGGCACCGCAATTGATTATCGGCCCGTGATGCCACGCCACGCAATTGGTGGGTACGAAATACGAAACCGCGACCGCTACAAAAACAGGCGAACTCGCCGTTGTTGAAAAAGTCAGTGAAATGAGCCAATCCGCCAGGGGAAATTTTTATTCGCGGTTAACACATTTTTGAGCGGACAGGTCTAGGCGTCCGAAACTTGAGACCATATAATAGCCAAAAAAGCAAGTGGCGCCGTAGCCAAGCGGCTAAGGCAGCGGATTGCAAATCCGCCATTCGCCGGTTCGAATCCGGCCGGCGCCTCTCCACAGCGGAAAACGAAAACCCCGTGATTTCCCGCGTAAGTGACGGATTTCACGGGGTTTTTGATTTCGCCACAATGTTCTGGCAGAAAAACTGTGCATGTCAGTTAGAGACAGAAAAAACCACGTAGAGTAACCAAGAAGTGCAACCATAAGTGCAACCAAAAACTCCCCCTTTGTACACCGCCCATGCGTTCACTGTCCTTGTGAACATCACCAGATTGCATGGGATGACTAGCGTCTATCGCGGGGTTTCAGAAAAGCACCGGCCTACGTGTTCCCCTGGACACTGTCCTTTTGGTTATCGCCACTACGGGTGGGCAGGGCTACGTCTAGCCGACGGACAGTTTCCCCAAGATCGGTGATGCCCAACTTGGTGTAGGTCTTGGCCGTTAGCTTCGGGTCACTGTGCCGCATCAACGCTTGGGCTGTTTGAAGATTCACGCCCACCCGGGCTAACAGTGTGGCATAGGTACCGCGGAGAGAATGGAAGTCCAGCCGTCCACTTTCAGTTTCCACCGGGATGCCCGCTTCCTCTAAGTCCAGGGCAATCATCTTGGCCGCCTTCACGTACCACGTCCCGGGCCAGAGTCGGGTAGCCGGGGCGGGAATCGTTGCCCGAGTTCTCAGCCAGTCCCGAAGATATTCCGCAACGTTAGCAGGAAGCGGGATCGTATCCTGTCGCTTGTTTTTGGCGTAAGCCGCCTCCACGGTAACCGTCGGAGGGTTGCTATCCAGGGCTAACGCCCCCCGCGTCAAACTAGCCAGCTCCGATGCCCGGAATCCGGAGTAACTGGCCAACAGATACAGGGCCGCCCTGTCCCGCCCCGTTAGTCCCCGGAAAATCCGCGGGCTTCTCTCGGCGGCTTCCATCAGCCGGCGCAATTCATCGGTGGACAGTGCCCTTCGTTTCACCCGCCTATCCACTTCAGCGTTCCAGCGGGAGAGTCCAGCCAGTGGATCATCGGGCAGCTTGGAGTGTTTCCACAACCACCGGGAAAACATCTTGCACGCAACAAGATGGTGGTTGCGGGTTTCGGTGCTAACGTCCAGGGAAAGAATGGCGTCCCGGATAGCTTGCGGGCGAATATCACCGAGAGTTTCGACGTTAGCCACCGAAAACACTTTGCGGATGCGGGAGAGTGTCAGCGTGATATGTTTGGCCGTCCGCCCCCGGGCCTGCAAGTCACGCTGGAAGTCGGCTAGGTGGTTTTCCACCGATTCCCGAAGAAACTTGTCTGTCGGGTGGATCACCCCGGCTGCCAGTCGCTCCGCGTCCCGCTCCAGCTCCGCCGCATAGGCTAGGGTTGCCTTTTTGTCCGTGTAGCCGGGGAATTCCTTCACTTGCCCGTTGGGAAGCCGCAACCGGATGTACCACTTGCGGGATTGCTCTTTCACCTTTTCGACGGGCTTCCCTTGTTTGATGAGTCGCCGGGCTTCCGCCGCCGTCACCCGTTCCCCTTGGTGGAGCCAACGGGTTACCGTCTTTTTGAAGATGAACGCCATACCGGTACCCCTTCACAGAAAACCATACCCCGACAGAAAAACGGGGCGGGAAGCCGGGGGTACAGCGGCTTGTCGGGCGTCCCCTATCCCGCCCCCAAGAGTCTGCCTTATCCTACAGAAGCCGGATGCCTATTGCAATGCGTCCCAACGTTTCCACCCATTAGCCGCGGGCCGTGACGTTAGCCACCGACGGTTCCGCCATCCTTCCGCATTGCGGGCAACGCCACTCATTCCAGAAGTGAAAATCCACCAGAACCGCAACCAGAAAGCCGCACCCCGGGCACTCTGACGCTCTTGCCCGGGTGATCTTGAAACCGAGGGCCATATCTGCCCACCAGGGCGGCAATTCAACGCCTTTCGGCCAACCGCGGGGCTTCGTCAGCCGGCGCTTGAATTCCCGGTAGAAGGGCGTTAGGGCGTCCAGAACCTCTTGAGTGACCGGCCTTTCACCGGGGAGTGAATGCCACACTTCCACCACGCCATCCGGGCGGAGCCGGAGCCGGTAGCCGCCCCGGAGTAGCCAGCTCACCGCTTCCTGGAAATCTTTGAACGTGAGCGGGGAAGTCTCTGTCCGTGCGGATATTCTCATGGCGTCAACTCTCCGTCATGAGCGTACTGGATCGCTTCCCTAACGAATCGCTCCGCGGCCTTGGGCCAATCCACGGGATCGATCTTGAGCAACCGGCAGGCGTCCAGTAGCAGGGCAACCGCGGAGTCGTGGAAAGTGTCGTAGAGTTCGAAGAGAGCCGGGAAGTCCACGGGCTGCGCCGGCGTCCCCGTTGGCATGAGAACGTATCCCGGGCCGTATTCGCTTGGTTGCAACCGGATGGAATATCCCGCGTCCCAGAGTTTGTGAAGTAACAGCCAACCGCCCACTTCCTCTTTGTGGCCCAGCAGGATGGCCACTTCCTCCGCCGTTAACGCCCCGGGCTTCACGCCAAGCCGAAGTTTGCCGTTTTCCCATACCACCTTAACACCAGGACGATTCAGCCAGTGAAGGAAGTACGGGGGGCTTTCCGTTTTGATCACCGGGACAGGGTCCAGGGCTTGATGTCGTCTAACACTCATGCGCCCTCCCAATCAATAATCCAGCCAAACTTCAGCGTCCTCTTCAGCCGCTTCCGCCAGTCGGCGATTCAGTTCGTCGATATCCACCACGGGATGTTGGGGCTGTCCAGAGTGCCCGGAATTCGTCCCGCCACTTTCGGGGGGTATAGGATTCAAAGCGTCCTGCTGATCAACCCCGTTTTTCGGCGCATCACCAACATCACCATCACCACAACCTCGTAAAAGCCGGGTTTTGGAAGGTTTTGGTGATGTGGTGATGTGGTGATGGAGTATAAACACGCTTTTAGGCCTACCCCCCCTTTGGCCAGCGGGTGGCTCTTCCCAGTGACCTAAGCCGGCCTTGACCAGTTCATTGAGTGCCTCTTCAGCTTCCAGTCGCTTTCCGCGGAATCGCCAAAGCCCATGCGTTAGGTCCCGCACCGTCACTTTGCCGCCATGCCTGGCAATCCACTCGACCAGCTCTTCCTGCTGGTTCCCCTCAGCTCCACGCGCCAGGATGTCATAAATCCGGGCAGTCTCGGCCTTGTGCCATTCGGTCAGCGTGATCGCCCGGGCCATGGATTCCGCATCAATGACGTTGGGATTCACGCTCTCACCCGCCGCCCAGCGCACAAGATGAAGAATCAATCCCAGCCGGAGCGGAATTTCTTCCAGTTTTGAGAATGCCGCGGCCAAATCACCGGTTAAGTCGATCAACTCTTGGTTGTGTTGGTTGTAAAAGCACTCATAAGCGGCTTTCGCTTGTGGGCCAAGCCTCACAATCTTCGGGCATGGTTCGCCGTCGGGGTCATAGTCAAAGTCGAGGTTAAGTAACCGGTCGAATACACGACCGACGTCCGCTCGTACACTTTCTGGCACTGTTTGTTCGTTCCATATCCTCAGCCGTTGCGGGGGCCACGTTAAAAGGAAACGGGCCAAAAGTCCGTTCTCACGTAAGGCCAACGTAAACACGCGTTGCAATGTGCCGGGCTGAATACCGCCGGTAATCGACACCGCCGAGTAAGGGACGTAGATTGTTTCCCTTGTTCGGCGGTCTACGATGTGGGGTGTTGCGTTGTAACACGACAGCCAAAAGGGGGCATCCCCGCCTCGGGTGTTAGTGTACCGATCGAAACTGGCGATCCATCCGGCCAACTCGTCACGGGCCAGCAGAAGGCCACGTGGGTTGGCTTGTAAGATCGGCGCGATCGCCTCCACGGTGGTATCTTTGACGAGAATGCGCCGCGCCATCGGTTCCTTGGGTTCCTCTGGTGGTTCGCCGGAATCTTTCGCTCTCTTCCACTCGGCCAGTGCCTTTTCATAGGCCAACAGGTTCACCTTGTACTGTTGCCGTTGTGCCTTGTATTCCTTTGACCAGGTCTTTTCTCGGGCGTGCAACCACTGGAGGGCGAAATTTAAGGACGGGCTCTTCAGTGAACCGGATTTGCACATGAAGGCCGTCCAAAGAATGGGCGGAACGCGCCAGTTTTCAGCGTCGCCACCTTTGGCTTCAAGCATCCGCGTCAGGCCAATGGCAGCTCCGCAAGCGGTCAAGAGGGGTAGGGCCACGAAGGATGGATCAGCGCACATGCTTTCCGCTGCCAGCTTCACGAAGTCGGACAGCGGGCGGGGTAGGGTATCGACGGGGTAGGGTTGCCACGTGGGGGCTGGCGGTAATGCGTCGCCGTCCAATTCTGATTGTGTAGCGGTGGGTAACCGTTCCGGTGGTGTTTCCACCGGCGCACTTGCGGGCTTGGTTACCGGGGCCTCCGCTGGCCGGGAGTCTCGCTCTTTGGTCTTCGCTTCATTAACCGCTTCCTGGATCACGTTCAACGTGTCCCCCCGAGCGATGCCAAATTCCTGGTAGAAACGCTCGGCCAGCTCCCGCCAAGCTTTGCGATCCTTTGCTGGAACAGAATGGGTGATCGGTTTGGGAAGAGGACCGCCTTTGAGTGTTACCACAATTTCGCCGTTGCTTGCTGTGGCACTTAGTGTTGCTGAATCGTGATCAGGCATTTACTAGGCTCCGTATTAAGGTTGCGTAGTCCTCAGCGTCTATAAACTCACTCGGTCTAACCGGGCGGAGGTTTTCTGATGCGAGAACCGCCCCGGGAAGCAATAAATCGCGCATGGTCTTGGGAATCTGCTGCGCGATGAAATCCTCCCCTAGTAGCTCCGCTTGCGGATCGTCAAGGAATGCGATGGGCGGAACGACAATCCGGGCGGTGACGACCTCCCGGGGTGCCCGCACCTCCAGAGTCCAAGGGCCGTTCTCGCGAACCGGCGGCCACGCTACCACTAACACCGGGATGCGTTGATTACCCCGCGGTTTTGGCGGTGTACGGCGAAGCGTAACCTGTCGCTCAGCCATTGCCCCCTCCCTGCCGTTTTCGGCGATTGTCTTTGGCGGAAAGCCACTGCTGGACGGCTGCCCATTCCCATCGGACGGTGCGTTTCGTCAACCGCACTGGCTCCGGCAACCGGCCGGCGCTGACCAGCCGGAACAGCGTCCGCCGGGAGATGCCAAGACATCGTGCCAGCTCTGTGGGGGACATAAACGCGCTGTGTTCATTCATGGACTAACTCCCTTTGAACAAGTGATGTTGCACACCTCTATAAGAAAGTCCCCCGGCGCGCACCAAAAGCGCGCACCAGATCGAAAATGAAAACGCGTAAGTTGCGGTGGGATAAGAAGATACGATTTCGGTTATTTCAGAATGTGCGCACCGCGCGCGCACCGCGCACTCGGTAACAGTTGGGAGAGAAGGTGCTTCGTGAAGAGGTTAGTCGTCGCGGTCGTAATGTTCGCCCCGTGCTACCAGCCGGCAGCGACGCTCTTCAATTTCCACTTCCTTCTGGTGGGTGCGATGTTCTTTCCACCATCGTGTCTTGCGAATCGCCGACGCCGAGACCCCCAACGCCTGTGCTAACGAGCGTAAGGAAGCGCTTATCGGAATTGGTAAGATAGCGTTAAGCTTCCGCAGCTTGTCATCTACGTTTAAGGTTGAGTCGTTGATGATGTCCGCCAACTGCCGCATGCACTCTTTGCCTTTATCGGGGGCGTAAATGCGCATGAGTCGCATAGCGTCGGGTTCCGCCGTCGCGTCGCCCGTGACCGCGGCCAGATTTCCGGGTCGTGATCCAACTTTCTTACCAGCGTCGGCTTCAAGTTGAGTGACGATCCCCAGAATCCGCGCGGCATAGCCGTCAAATTCCTGTGCAACCGCGATTTCCCCGTTGGCTTTTAACCATGCCTGCCAGTCCAACAGCGTGCATTTGATGGCGTCCAACACGGGTGGCGACACTTGCGTGTACAAGCCAACGTAACCGCCGATAGGACTCCACTCAGCATCCTCAGCTCTGGATACAAGACCTGTCAGAGGGCCCGGCGGTTGCAACGAGAGCGACCAGGTCTTGCCCATCCGCCGGATCGTCCAGGGCGTGATGCCATAAGCCCGTAGCGTCTCAGCGGCATCTTCCAGAAGCCCGACGAGATAACAAACAGCCTCGGACACCACTTCGGACACGTGCGCCACCCCACGTGACATGAGACACCACAACGCAACAAAGTGGGCGGGCAGCCCGTGTGGCGGCGGGGGTTCGGGCCATGGTTCCCTAGCCCGCCCATATCCCTTCTGTATTTTCCGCGCCGTTTTCGGGACGTCAACATACTGGAGATATTCCATTAACCCACACATCATATTGGGGACCCCCCTATAGGCTGAATTTGCGTGCGCGCGGCTGCCGCTGCGGTTTGGCGGCACGTCGCTAGATTTTTCACCCCCTACCCCCCGCCATCGCCAAAGGGTTAGCCAGTCGGCTTACGTTAGGTGGTTAGTGGGAACCAGGGCAAGTGTGTCGGTAGGTCTTGGATGCGAAACCTAACATGCAAACACGTTAGGTGAGAGTCACCATCCCCGCTGAAAAAGCGGTGCAACCATAAGTGCAACCACGCCGATGGGGCATCGTACATTGCGTTCCTAACGTCACTTACGTAATCGTACAGCGGATTGCAAATCCGCCATTCGCCGGTTCGAATCCGGCCGGCGCCTCTCCACAGTGGAAAACGAAAACCCCGTGATTTCCCACGTAAGTGATGGATTTCACGGGGTTTTCTGGCTTACTGTGTCAGCACGCCCGGAGGGATTCGAACCCCCAACCGGCGGATTAGAAATCCGCTGCTCTATCCCTTGAGCTACGGGCGCTTTGCCTCTCGAATCCTGGAGCCTTCAGTAATTCTACGCGATAACGCTCCGACACTACGTTTGAGGCTGTGCGAAACGCGATTTGCGCTGTGTTTTCTCGGGCGAATTGGTGCTTCCGTCTCTTCCTTTTCCTTGATGGCCAACGGGTGTGTGCCGGGTAAACAACGCGTTCCCAGACGCCACACCGAGCGGTTTTTTGGAAATCCCATGCTGACGCCCCCGCCTGATAACCGCCGCTGCCAGGCCGCCGTGCTCGAAATGGCCCATCCCGTCCGTCCCGCCACAAATCGTGCGCGATGGTGATTGCTTTCCCGACTGAGCATCGCGGCTGGCCGAAGACTCGCCGCAATCACGCCACTCATTGCACGGTAGGTCCCTGTTGTTGCTGTGTGGCGGTAGGAAAGCCGTCGGCAAGGACGTGGTCAACACTGTGTTTCAAATTATCGAGCGCCGCCATGCTTGACAAGGGTGGTGCGTGCTTGTTCGACCGGTATTCGTAAGGTATTATGCACCGACAAAACTCGACATTGACGAGCTATGCGGCGAAACAAGTTTCCAGGACTGAAAGCATGAAAGTGGGCTTCACGCTGGTGGAACTTCTTGTTGTGCTGACGATTGTGGCGCTCCTCACGGCACTGCTTCTGCCAGCAGTTCAAAGTGCCCGAGAGGCGGCCAGGCGGGCCCAGTGTGGCAATAATCTCAAACAATTGACGCTGGGCATGCACCACTATCACGATCAGATCGGGGCATTTCCTTTTGGATTCAGCACCCTGGAGCAATCCTGGCACGCGATGTTGTTGCCCTACATTGAGCAGGAGGCACTGTATCGCACGCTCATTTTTCAGGAGTCGGGTCCAGGGAACTGGGACTCAGGATCGGCCAACACGAAAGCGTGTCAGACAGTGATTCCAGTTTTTCGATGTCCCAGCTTGCCGCTCCCGGAGCATGTGGATCACGATATCCCCCAGCGGGTGCCCAATAGCTACAACGGAATTGCTTCGTCCTCGGCGGCATCGGATGATCTGAGCACCGTACCTGCTGGCTATCCGCGAGTCGCGTTGGAGCAAATCGATCTAGATGGCATGCTGTATGGAAACAGTGCAATTCGGATGGCAGACGTGACGGATGGAACCAGCCACACCGTGCTTTTCGGCGAAATGCACACCAATCCGGATTTCCAGAAAGACGGGCAGTCAATGGATTACTGGCAGATTGGCTTGCCTCACACCGCGACGTGGTTGCCCGGTGGAATCGGTGGGACAGAATACTCCGAAGCGCTCGCTTCTACCTTGGTGCCTGTCAATGGCTGGAAAGACTCGACGCTACCGGGCATGGTGATGGAACTGGGATGTGGAAGCTACCATCCTGGCGGAGCGATGTTCGGCTTCGTCGACGGCTCTGTAAGATTCTTGAGCGAAACAGTGGATCATCAACTTTATCGCAGTCTGGGCTCTCGTAACGGGCAAGAGACAACCTGGCCGTGACAGCGACCGGACCTCGACCGGGTACCGCGTTAGGCTTGCAGACACGAGAGTTAACCAGCAGCAAGGGTGACGGTGTACAGAAAAAGTCACCGTCACCCTTGTTCGATGGTGAATGAATCTGACTTGTCCCGGGGCTTTGGGATACTAGCCGCTTGGTAAGTTCGGTCGTATCACGGGATCAATATTCGCGATCTGTTTTGAGTCCCGGCATCGGGACTGGATAGCGTCCGTCGGGACCCAATTGGAGGGGGGCCGGCGAATCCATCGTCAATTGGTCAAGGCCCGGCGCCATCTCATGCGGACAGTTGAGCATTTCTTCGTAGGTAATTTCGCGACCGGTGTGGGCAGACATTCGACCCATCGACGTGACAAGACTCGCTTTCACGCCGCGTTCGGCTTCGTTATGGGGCTTGTCATCGAGGATGGCGTCGATGAGGGCGTTCCATTCGTTCTGATAGGGGTCGCGTTCTTCTGGTGGAACTTTGGATTCCCACTCCAAAACGGACATATCGGGCGACTGTCCCTTAAAGATGCGGGAGGGCAGGCCGCAGTCTCCGTTGGCGGACACGAGCGCCGAGCCTTTGGACCCGTGGATATAGCTGTAGTAGACGTTGTCCGCTCCCGCCATGCAGCGGCCATCGAAGCAGAATTTTGTTCCATCCGCGTAGGTGTACTCCACAGCGTAGACGTCAAAGTTCTGATCGATGTAGGGTACACCCTCAGGGCTCGTCTTGTAATGTCGGCCACCCAGCCCCATGGCTTTGACGGGCCAATCGTTTTTCATCCAGGCAAGGTGATCGATAATGTGGATGTAGAAATCACTGTAGCAACCACCGCTGGCCCAGAGGAAACTGTGGAATCGTCTCACCTGGTAAAGCAATTCGCTGATGCCCTCGGGCTTGGGCGTGGAGGCGAAATATCCGATCGGGCCGTGCATGCGGTAGCCCCGCTCGAAGATAATGTCGCCGATGGCACCATCCTGAAGACGTTTGTATAGTTCTTGCAGAGCGCGACTGTGGCGGGACATCAATCCCACGCCGACTTTGAGGTTTTTCTCCACGGACTTCTTAGCCAGCTCTAACATGCGCTTGCTGGTTGGACCGTCGACAGTCACCGGCTTTTCCATGAAAACATGGAGGTTCTTCTCGATCGCGTAGGTAAAGTGCACCCAGCGGAATGCAGGGGGCGTGGCGAAGATGGCCACATCGCCGGGGCGCAGGCAATCCATGGCCTTTCGGTAGGCGTCAAATCCGATGAATTTGCGATCATCCGGAACGTCCACCTGGTCCCCGAATTGCTTCTTGAGGTTTTCGTAACTTGAATTGAGACGGTCCTGGAAAACATCCGCCATGGCGACGAGCTTAATCGGGACTCGCTTGACCGACATGGCATTCGCCGCTGCACCAGTACCACGGCCGCCACACCCGATGAGTGCGATCCGAATGGTGTTATCCTCCGCAGCATGGACGTGGGGCACAATTGCGGCACTGACGGCCGTGGCCGCAGCCAGTTGGCCTGTGGTTTTGAGAAATTCACGCCGTGACGACTTTGAGACGTGGTCTGACATTGCGAGCAACCTCCACATGTGAGTTAGACGAACATTTAGTGAAAGAAAAACTTTAAGCCTTCCCAAAAGGGGTGCTACAGCTGTTCTGCCTTCTCGTATTTTGGGGCCGACGTTATAGCAGCACAGAAACCTGCCTGCCGCCTTGTATTGTCGTCGGCCGATCGTGGCTGTCAACCTGGTGATTTGTATCCTTCGGCAAAGATTTTCACCATTTCGGCTGGTCTATCGAAACCCACATCAAACGTGGCCCACCAAGAAAAGATTCCTTGGGCCGGGATGAGCACGAGCCGCGAAGCCAAGCGCGGTGGGGACTGGCGAATTTCCTCACCGCGGCGTGCGGGCAGAGGCTGCCAATTTGGCCCGCAGGGCCGTGACAACCGGCGGCGGCAGAAAACGGGAAAGTTCCTCATCGGAGGCAATCGGGGCAATTTCCTTGATAAGAGAGCTGGAAACATGGGCGAGTTCGCCGTCGGCAATCATGAAAAGTGTTTCCACATCCGGGGCGAGGCGGCGGTTGGCCATCATCATGGTGATTTCTGCGGCTATATCGGTGATGGGACGGACTCCCCGGATCATGATTTTCGCGCCACACTCGCGAACAAAATTGACAGCCAAACCGCGGAACGTGCGAATCTCGATGTTGGTCAAATGGGGCGTGGATTGCCGTATAAGCTCTTCGCGTTCTCTAGCATCAAACATGGGAAATTTATGGATATTCACCCCGATACCCACGATGAGCCGGTCGAACAACCGGCTGGCTCGTTCCATCACATTGAGGTGTCCAAGAGTGATGGGGTCGAAAGACCCGGGGTAGACCGCGATCCGAGGATCGAGTTGCGACATGGCTGGGACTCCGATCAGACGATGGCGAGTTGACTTCCAACCGATTATATTACGAAAAAACTTGCGTCCACGCACCCACGGTGCGGAGACTGAAGGTCCGAATTGGTCACTTTCTGCGGAGGACTAACCATGGCAGCTTCGCGATGCTCAGGTGGCCGTCGCCAGGTCATTGTGCGCTGGTGGAATATCGCGTTAGGCGCTTTTGTTCTTGTCACAGGTGCTGGACCCGCCCATGGCGAGCGCCAAATGGAGAAGCTGGACCGAGGATTTGTCGCCGTGCAGGCCGGGCCCCGTGCTGTTTATCTTACCTGGCGTTTGCTCCGCGAGGACCCGCACGACATCGCTTTCAATCTCTATCGTCAGAATCAGGAGGGTGCAGCGGTCGTTCGGCTCAATAAGGAACCCATCATCCGGACGTGTGACTTTGTGGATGACGGCGTCGCAGCGGGGACTTATCGCTATATTTTGCGGGCTGTAAAACAGGGGCAGGAGAGGCGGGAAGAAAGTTCCTCGTCCTTGACGGTTGGGGAAAAAGCCCGGCCTTACTTGTCCATCAAGCTCGACGGCAATTACACGTTCCAAAAGGTTGGAATCGCTGATTTGGATGGAGACGGCAGTCTGGATGTTGTCATCAAACAACCAAATCAGAACATCGATCCCTACGAAGCTTACTGGAAGCCAAGTCCCGGCACTTACAAACTGGAGGCCTACACTTTGGCTGGCAAGATGTTGTGGCGATATGATCTTGGCTGGGCCATTGAACAGGGGATCTGGTACTCGCCCTATATCGTGTACGACCTGGATGGCGATGGAAAGGCCGAAGTGGCCGTGAAAACAGGCGAGGGAGACCCACGGGGTCCCGATGGCCGCGTGCAGGGTGGGCCGGAGTATCTGACCATTCTCGACGGAGCGACAGGAAAACCCGTCACCCGTGTTGCCTGGCCGCCCCGGGAGATGTTCCCCAGCTACAACTATGCTTCGCGCAATCAACTGGCGGTGGCGTACCTCGATGGCAAAAGACCAGCGCTTATTGTCCTGCGCGGTACATACAACGTCATGGTGGCGATCGCATATCGGTATGAAAAGGGGCAACTTTCGGAAATCTGGCGATGGGATAATCGAGGACTGGAAAGAAAGTTCCAAGGACAGGGAGCCCACTGCACGCAAGCCGCCGATGTCGATGGGGATGGCAGGGACGAAATCATCTTGGGATCACTCGTGCTGGATGACGACGGAAAACCGTTATGGAGCACAGGGCTTGGCCATCCTGACCACGCGTACGTCGGCGATCTGAATCCCGAACGCCCCGGAATGGAAATTTACTATGGAATAGAAACCCGCCAGCAGAAAAATGGCATGTGCATGGTGGATGCAAAGACGGGCGAGATTCTATGGGGATACGATGGTCCGACACGCCACGTTCACAGTCACGGGATGTGCAGCGACATTGATCCCCGCTATCCGGGGGCGGAGTGCTACAGTGCCGACACCGACCCGAACAAGGACTTCGCCTGGGCGAAGCTGTGGAGTGCTCAGGGCAAGGTGATCAGCGAGGAAAACCTGGCTGGATTCGGCCCCTGGGTGGCATATTGGGACGCCGACCCCTATCGAGAACTCATCATTGGGTCTCGCATCCGGAAGTACTATCCGTCTCAGGAACTTGAGCCGCGACTGGAAGGAAGTTACGTCGCCACAGTGGATCTGGTGGGCGACTGGCGAGAAGAGATTATCACAACAATACCGGGCGAAATCAGAATCTATGTGACGACTATTCCGGCTGTGGACAGACGCCCAAGTCTGTTCCAGGATCCACTCTACCGATTGGATGTGGCAATGGCGGCGATGGGCTACTATCAACCACCGTTGACCAGTTACGACCTTGCGTCCCAGAAGTGATCACTGCCCGCATGTCCTCACCGGCCGATCCTCCGGCGCACCTGTTACCCACAAAGATTCGTCGTCCTGGGGTGACGCACCTGATACAATTCACCAGGCTCCGAGCAGCGGGAGTATCCAGGGTGATCAGGCTTTCTTCCGGGGCCTGTTGAGGTAGTACCGTTCGGGCGAAGACGAGCCGAGGCGAACAGATGAAGTCGGGACCAGGGTCGGGTCCTTCCGTTTGATGCGTCAGGAGTGAGTGCAGATGATGCTTCCTGTTAACGAGCTGCGTCACCTCGCCGAGCAATTGAAGAGCGGTCAGCTCGATGTCGATCGTTTCGTCGAGGCATGCCAAAAGTGGGGAATTGCCGATGTTGGTGAGGCCCAGGTTGATTTGGATCGGCAGCGTAGATGCGGTTTCCCCGAAGTGGTATACGGACAGGGCAAAACAGTGGAGGCGTTGCGAAAGATTTTTCACGCCCTTCTCGAAAACGGCGTGGATGTTTTCGCAACGCGGATTTCGCCAGAAAAGGCCGAGGTCCTGCTTCGGGAATTTCCTGCTGGCCGGTATAACGCGGTGGCAGGTACTTTCCGCATTCCGAAACAGGAGCCGCCAACCGACGCCGAGCCCCGAGGAATTGTAACCGTGGTTACTGCCGGAACCAGCGATCTACCCGTGGCCGAGGAAGCGCGGGAAACAGCTCTCTGGACAGGTGCCGAAGTTCGTCTGGTCCAGGACGTGGGAGTCGCAGGGCCTCACCGGCTGCGGGCCAATCTTCATCTCCTTGAGGATGCTGACGCCGTGGTGGTTGTGGCGGGAATGGAGGGAGCACTTCCCAGTGTGGTTGGGGGCTTCGTGTCCTGTCCGGTGATTGGCGTACCCACCAGCGTTGGATATGGCGCCAGCTTTGGAGGCGTCTCGGCCTTGTTGAGTATGCTCAATAGTTGTGCCGCAAATGTGGTGGTGGTGAACATCGACGCGGGTTTCAAAGGTGGCTATGTGGCAGGGTTGATCGCTAAGAACAGTGCGCGGCGGCGCGCTTTGTTGAAGTCTGCGGAAAAATGAACGAAAAAGGCTTTGGCGAGAATCTCCCCTTACCCGTGCTCCCGGTGCGACCTCGGGATGCCCATAAAGGCCGGTTTGGGACGGTCCTTATTGTAGGTGGCAGTTTGGGAATGTCGGGGGCGGCAGGGCTTGCTGGTTTGGCGGCTCTACGCGGAGGCGCGGGCCTCGTAAGAGTTGCAACGCCGGCACCGGTGCTCGCGATTGTTGCCTCCTACGAGCGCTCATACACCACAATACCGCTTGAAGCAGACAAGCACGGGCGGATCTCGCTGCGGGCTTGCGAGGGGGTTATGGAGGCTGCCGCTGAGGCGGACTGGATTGCGTTGGGACCGGGACTGGGACGGTCCCTCGGACTTTCCCGGCTTGTGACCCGCGTGTATTCGGAACTGAGCAAACCGCTTGTGCTGGATGCGGATGGTCTGAATGCCCTTGCCCGGGAAAACGGCCAACTACCACGGCCGGGCGGTCCGCGGGTGTTGACGCCCCATCCGGGAGAATTCCGTCGGCTGGTCGGACCCTCCGGAGATACGCGCCGACCTATTGAGGAACGCTGGCAGCTCGCCCGACAACAAGCGGCCAACTGGGGGGTGGTTCTGGTTTACAAGGGGCACCCCACGCTGGTTACGGATGGAACGCGCTGCTACGTCAACACAACCGGCAACCCGGGCATGGCCACCGGCGGTTCAGGAGATGTTCTCACGGGGTTAATTGCGGCCTTGGGGGCGCAGGGGCTGGAGCCGTTCGCGGCTGCCCAACTTGCTGTGTACCTTCACGGTCTGGCGGGGGATCTGGCGGCAGCGGAGCTCTCGGAAGAGGCTATGATCGCTTCGGATTTGATCGATTACCTGCCCCGGGCTTTTCAGGAATATCGCAAAGTGCTCTCCGGCGGTCAGGAGTCGTCGCGTTGAGTGTGGTGTGCCAGGTAGTGGTAGACTGTCAGCGCGATCCCTGAAAGGGTCAGGTGCTCCACGTATTGGGCCGAACCGCCCAGCAGGCTGGCCAGGAGTGCCCCGCCCCCGCCGGTCACGAACACATCCGGCTGATCAGAAAAGTTACTGGCTTGCCGGGAAATCAGCTCGCGAACGGTGCCCACCATACCCCAGAACACTCCCGCAGCCATGGCCTCTTGGGTGTTTCGGCCAATCGGCGGCGGAGGTGAGGTCCAGAGGGTATCGATCTGCGGAAGCAGGTCTGTAAATTCATAGAGGGCTCGCGCGGCAATGCCCGGTCCGCAGGCGATGGCGCCGCCCTCGAAACTGCCTTGCGGGCTGAGCACGTCCACCGTAATCGCCGTGCCCACGTCCACAACAATCGCGGGATACCCAGGTCGGCGCAAAGCCTCTGCCGCCACCGCCGCCGCGAGTCGGTCGATTCCCACCCGATCGGGATGGGGAAGCGACACAGGGATCGGAATCTCCTGAGAGGTGAGGAGAAATACCTTTTCGGACGCGCGACGGAGACGCAAAAATTCTACGAGCTCGGTGGTCGCTGAGCGGTTAACGCTGGCAATCCACCAGGTGATCGTACCTGGTTGCTCGGGGACCGACTTCAGGCCCTCTTCGAGAGCGCTCCACTGCCCCGTTGCTGGTAGGATGGAAATAACCTGCTCAGGAACGGGCAACCGGGCAGATGATGGCTGCCACGGAAAGCGACCACACTTGATTCGGGTATTGCCGATATCCACGGCAAAGAAGTAGTGTCGATCCATCGATGGTGCAATCCCCACTCAGGTGCCACAACAACTCGGTGTAAACTTATGAGAATTATGATTGATGCTGAGATGCTTGTGCAAGCGCCTGCCTAACCGATGGGGATCTTGGGAAAAGTGGCGGACTGTGCGGACCGCTGATCCGTTAAAGTTTGCCAAATCGTTTCCGCCAAAACGTTGAGGTTTTCGCCGGTCACCGCTGAGATTTTGAGCACGGGTTTTTGCAGGATGTTCTGGAGCTCCTGCCGCACACGCTCCGCGCTTGGCAGATCGGCCTTCGTCACAACGACGATTTCCGGTCTGGTAATGAGCCCAGGGTCGAATTTTTCCAGTTCAAACCGAATATTGCGGTAAGTTGTGATAGGGTCGGTGCCGTCATAGGGTTCCGGCTCCACCAAGTGAACAAGAATTCCTGAGCGCTGAATGTGGCGAAGAAACTCGTGGCCCAACCCGGCACCCCGATGGGCTCCCTCGATCAGCCCGGGGATATCCGCCATGACGAAGCTCCGCTCCATGTCGAGCACGACGCGTCCCAAGTGCGGATGCTTGGTGGTGAACGGATAATTGGCGACTTTGGGCCTGGCCCGCGTCATCCGGCTCAGCAAAGTGCTTTTGCCGGCATTTGGCTTGCCGACCAATCCCACGTCAGCAATCAGACGCAGCTCCAGTCGCAAATGGCGGGCTTCGCCTTCAGTTCCCGGGGTAGCCTCGCGCGGTGCACGGTTGGTGGGGGATTTGAAAGCCGCGTTTCCTTTGCCGCCTTTTCCGCCCCGGGCCACCACCACGCGATCTCCCGGCCGAGAAAGGTCTTTCAAAAGCAGATTGTGGGTCTTGTCAAAAACCAGTGTGCCGGGCGGAACAGTGAGGATCAGGTCGTTACCCGAGCGCCCGTGGCACAGAGCCGGTCCCCCGCGCTCGCCGTCTTCGGCGATCCAATGTTTCCGATGAGCCAGCGCTGCCAGACTATCGACGCCCTCCTGGGCAACCAGAATGACGCTTCCCCCGTCCCCGCCGTCACCTCCATCGGGCCCCCCTTTCGGGACATATTTTTCCCGGCGGAAGCTGACGCAGCCGTCTCCTCCGCGACCTCCTTTTACGAAAATTTCCACTTCATCCACAAACATTGTTCCGGCTTGTCATTCTTCGAGAAGAGAGCAACGCCCAAGTGGAGATTCCGACCAGACTGATCTGTATCTTCAAACGTGGGCGCACAAAAAAGGGACCACAATGCGGTCCCGGGGGTACACTTGGGAATCTGAATGACAGGTGGGCACAGCGCAATAAGGCCGCCTTTTACCTGGCTTGCTTATTTTTGCCTCAAACCCGAGGCCAAGGCCAATCGACCGGTCAGTTCAACGCGGTCACGACGTTGACCCGGCGGCCGCCACGGTCAAACTTGACGTACCCATCTACTAGGGCGTAGAGCGTATAGTCGCGCCCAACCCCCACATTATTGCCGGGATGAAACTTGGTACCAAGTTGTCGCACCAGGATCGTCCCGGCTTTGACGAACTGTCCCCCGAAAAATTTCACCCCGCGGTATTGGGGGTTTGAATCCCGCCCGTTACGGCTTGATCCTTGGCCTTTCTTGTGCGCCATGTCGTGCCTGCTTCCTTGATACGCATCACCCGTGAAAATATGTTAGAAAACCCTCAAGACCCATCGTTCCTTCATTGTTAACGATAGATCCACGCGTAGTCAACCGTCCCGGGCTGACCAAATCTGATCGCGTCTTCCCGAAGGATGAACTCGTCCCCGGGGCGCCAAAAGTTGAGCTGGAGGATCTTCCGCTCAAACCGGCGGCCTTGGCCGATTGGGTCTCCCGCTTTGTAAGCACCCGGTGGGTCTTGCCAACGGTAGGCGTTCGACAGTCCGACTACTAATATCGAAAACTTGTCGATGGACGGATCCACGTCCTCCCAGGTGGCCACCCCCCAAATTGACTGGCCTACCGCCAGCTCTCGCGTGGATACCTGGGTCGAATCGTAGAAGTTGATGTTGGAGTCTTCCCGCATCTGGATAGGTTGCTTGGCAAGCGGAATGACTCGGTCGGGATACCTCTTGATGCCAGAGGGCGTCTCTGCTTCCAAATAAAAAGTGGGCACGAATCTGACCGGGATGTCCACTGAATCAACGCGGTAGGTGCCGTCGTCTTCAGGCACCGGGCGGAGAGCTCCCCCGCGATTCGTCACCTTATAGATCAAATACCAGATTGTCTTTCGCTGAAGCTTGCCACTGGGCTGCGGAAGATCGACCTGAATCAGACGCGGGAGCTTGAACTGAAATTCCAGACAGTACACCTCGCGTCGAAAGTCCACCCCTTTGGCCCACTCCAATTGTGGATCGGCGGTGACCAACTCAACGATATCCTGGCGGTTGTGGGTCTCATCCACTTGAACATCGGGCGGGATTGTGATCAACACGCCAGGCGCCAGGCGACGCGGCGGACCGAGGATCTGCTCCGGAATCGGCATGGCTTCAGGCTGCTTCTCGGCCGGGGAGGGTGTCACGGGTTGCGCGGGCTGATTCTCGGCAGCCTGTGCACCGTTTTGCGGATTGGCGTTGTCCTCAGCCAGGGCAACCACGCCCAGTACGGCAATTAAGAGCGCGCTCAAGAGGAGACCAAACAAACGCCCAATACGCCAACGCTGTCGATCATGCCAGCACATGCCAGACGCCTCGTCAGACATACCAGCGGGTGGAGCCACCCGCCATTCCGGAAAATAACCACACTCCCACAACTCACCAACCAGCAAGAATCCGCCGCGGACCTCAGCCGCCGGCCTGGGTAAATTCCGTAGAGCTTTCTTTTACCTAGTGTAATCAACACTGAAGACGGTGCCAAATTGCGGCCCGAAATGGATTCCTAAGCCATTAACAACGGCGGTGCAAGGAGGGCGACGAACTTCTCAGAACTCCTTTTTAGCTTCAGGTCCGGAGGGCTTCCAGTTCCCGGAGACGACTGAGCACCTTGTCTTCCGGTTCCTCGGTCCCTTGCGAGACTGCCGACATGTACTCATCTTCCCATTTTTCCACATAACCTCGCAGATCGAGTAATTCCGAGGGTTCGAGATGATCAATGAAGAGAATTCCATCAAGGTGGTCGAGCTCGTGCTGGAACGCCCGTGCGAGAAGGCCGGTGACTCGCCAGCAGATTTCCTCCCCCTGCAGGTTGTACGCGAGAATATCGATTTCTTTCGATCGTCGCACGGTCCCCCTCAAATCAGGGAGACTGAGGCACCCCTCCTCGCCTTGCTCGAATCCTTTTCGACGAAGGATGACTGGATTTAAGAATACAAGCTCTTCCTTCTTTTCGTTCGGGTCCGCCGTCAAATTGATGACAAAAAGACGGTAAGGAAGGTTAACCTGGTTGGCAGCTAGTCCAATTCCGTTCGCCTCGTACATAAGGTCGAACATTCTTCGGACAATATCGCCCAGTTCTCGATCCACCCGCTTGACTGGTTTTGACTTGTACCGCAGGGCAGGGTGGGGATATTTCACGATTTTGAGTTGATTGACGAGTTCGCTCATCTTGACCATTCACCTGGACTTGTAAGGCTTGCGATCCCGGCTTCGTTTTTTCGCAACCGTCTTTTACAAGAATCGCCACGGGGCTTTGGCAAAATCACGTTCAATGCCGTTGGCGTTTCGCGTCAGATTTTGCAATTATATCTTTTCGCCGTTACGTCTGGGCAGATTTTTCCAGTGGGAGGCCGAATCGCGTTATAATAGCAGGGAAAACCTTAACAACGTTTCGCGGACATGTTCACGCACAGTCCAGGCGCAGCAGAGGAGTCTGAAACCCTGAAATTCCGGGAGGGGAAGCAGGGTAATCCGCGATTCTGGTATTCGTTCGCAATTTCCACGGCCTTCCACGCGATCCTTTTCGCTCTACTTTTCCTCTGGTTCCGGCCTTCCGCGACCCATGGTTTGACAGAGGAAAGCGTCCGCGAGGTTGGTATAGCGCTCAAATACCAGGACGGACCACGGGATTATTACGTTGACGAGTCTGGACAGATCGGCCAGGACCAGGCAGCAGAGGGGGGTTCGGAAGCCGGTTCCGGGCGTCCGACCCTGGAGGAAATTTTGCCATCGGTTCAGGAGGTCGCCACCGCGGAGGTCCTACCGCGAAAGGGTTTTCAGATTTTGGGACCATCGAGCCTTCCAGAGACAGGGGCCGGGCAGGCAGGGGGCGAAGGAGGCCTCTTTGCCGGAGGCGGCGGCTTCGGTCGGCAACCGGGGCCTCCGGGAACAGCTTCGTTATTTGGAATTCGCTCACCGGGTTACAAATTCGTGTACGTGTTTGACCGCTCAGGCAGCATGGGAGGGTCGGGAAGAACAGCCCTTAGCTTCGCCAAACGCGAGCTCGTCGCCAGCATTCAGTCACTCGACAAGACGCAACAGTTCGAGATCATTTTTTACAACGAGCGGCCCACGCTGTTCAACCCTTCTGGCCAGCCTGGGCGGCTCGCCTTCGCCACAGATGAAAACAAAGCCCGAGCGATTCGTTTCATTCAGTCCATCACGGCGGGTGGGGGGACGCAGCACGACGCGGCTCTCCTGGCCGCCATTCAGCTCCGACCGGACGTGATCTTCTTTCTGACAGATGCCGACGAGCCGCGGCTATCCGAAGCGAAGCTGGCACAGATTCATCGATGGGCAAATGGAATTGTCATTCACGCCGTTGAATTCGGGACCGGTCCGGAGAGCACGTCCGACAACTTTCTTAAGCGGATCGCCAGACAGAATGGTGGCCAGTACGTGTACATCGACATTACTCAGGCGATCCGCTGAGCACTGCGTTTTCTGGGACGTGAGGAAAGTTTTTAGGAATCTGCCCCGCGTGCAAAAACGTTCTCTGGTGCGCAAATAAATTGTGTTCGATTTCTCGATTTGTGTGAATGGTTTGTAAGGACCACCATGCAACGTCGGATATGTAAAAGAAACGCTTTTCTTGGGTGTGTGATCCTTGTCTTGTTGTGCGAACCGGGAGCCGGGGCGGACGGAACGGGTTCACTTTCGGGCTTGCAGAGTTTATCTGCGGTTTCGGCACGGGACCGTCGTGTTTCGCCCGTGAAAATTGAGACAGATCAAAGTGCGGTGGAAAAAGCGGTTGAGGAATTCGTCGAGATCAGAGCTGGAGAGGGGCGAGTTCAACGCTGGCGTGGGGAGATTGTCAATTTCTCGGGAACGGGGTTGATTCTCAGGCTCAGTGATGGAACGGAAAAGCACTTTCCGGTGGAGAGAGTGGTGTCTTATTCGCCTAACAGCTCGTCGCTGTACCGTGAGGCGAACAAGCGATTAGCGGAAGGTGCTGTCACAGAAGCGCTGGGCCTGTTTGTGCGTGCACGGACAGCGGAATCCCGAGAGTGGCGGCGGCGTGAAATCACCGCGGATATCGTACGATGTTACCACGCGCTGGGAGACTACGTCCGTGCGGGTGAAGAGTTTGTGGATCGATTGGTCGTGCTTGATCCCCAGTCGCCGTTTGTCTGGTGTGTGCCGCTGGCATGGTTTCCCGAGGAGACTTTGGCCTTGGCGGAACCGCGGGCCAGAAACTGGTTGAACTCGGATCTGGCATGGGTTCAGCTCCTCGCAGCGAGTTACCTTCTCGATTCGCCGGCGGCCTCTCAAGCGGTGACAGTTCTTGACAGACTGCGATCTTCGACCGATGAAACTATGGCGATCCTTGCTTCAGCTCAGTTGTGGCGAAGGGGGTGGCAATCGGTTCAGCCCAATCAATTATCCCAATGGGAGAATGTAATCGAGAGGCTCCCCGGCCGGTTGAAGTCGGGCCCCTGCTATCTTCTGGGATTGGCTTGGAAGCAGCAGGGAGCTTTTGATAGGGCAATGGTGTGGTTGCTGAGACCGCCGTTTTTGTGGCCGGAGAACCGTCGCGTGGCGGCACGATCTCTGTGGGAAGCAGCCGAACTTGCCGGTAAGTCACCACCGTCCAGTAGCCCCGATTCGGCTGCTGGGTCTGACCATCAGCACGAATATCAGGCGATCGTAAAGGAACTTGTTGAGAGATTTCCGGAATCACCGTGGGCTGCGCAAGTGCGTGCGGCAATCAGGTCAAACTCTTTGGAAAGTGGGTCTCCGGTACGTGACGGCCCATGAGAGCTCGCGGGCCGATTCAAAACCTCGAACGGTTCGCACCTGGAAACTTTGTAGCAGGGGCATTTTTCCCGTGCCGCTGGGACAAAAGCATTTGCGGTTCGAGACGCCGTGTCTCCTCCACTGTGGTCATTCAAATTCCGTGAGCGCATGATATGTTATGGCCAACATTTGGAAGTTATAACCGCACGCCTGGTCTATTTCCTCTTTCTTTACCGAATCCGTAAGAGTCTGAAGGCCTAATCTGGGGTAGGGGCGATTCATGAATGGCCCTTACAACACGTCGTGCCCATGCCATCGCGGCGGTTTTTGGAAAAGTGGGGATGAACCAAGACCGCACCCGATTTGGCAAGATCCGAAATATTTCCTAAAATGGAAACCTCGGAGAGAGGAACGCTTTCTGACGCTTGTTGTGAAAGACAGGTTCCGCGCGGGGATGGCAATTTGCTGTGGCATCTCAGCGCGAGCAAACGCGCGGCGAACCTCTTCACGGGAAATGTGATGGGCGGAAAGGTCGGGGGAATGGTAGGGATTGCAGTGCATAGGCAGCGGGGGTGGTGCCATGTCCATGTTTGAGGATAGTCGCTATCAATGGCGGGAGACATGCTTTGTGTACTTTGCCCGACAGCGTCGGCCAACACTGCAAAGCGTGGTCAAAGCCCTTCAAGAGGTGGGCCCGCAATATCAAATTCTCAATCCCCAGGCGGATGAGAAGGGGAGGTTTGAGTCAATTACCGTGGTGGCCCCGGATGCTTATTCTGCCATGGATATCTGCTACGTGGAGGGCCCAGAGGTTCAGGAAGACGTTGAAAAGCAGATCAAGGAATTGAATTCTCCTGATCTGACGCCGGAAGAAAAACAGCGGCTGGGAGCGCTGCGACATTGTGACGCCCGCTTCGATATCCTCCATTTCGAACAGTTGGATGAAGAGTGGGGAGAAGATGAGGACGAGCCGGGCGACCTCTTCGATCCGAGTGCCCTCATCGTCGTCCTGGAGTTGCTCACCCGCATGACCTCCGGGGTTGCTATCGACCCACAATCGGGGATGGTCATTTAATGGATTTTGATGGGGCAAATTGAGACAAAAACGGTACAGGATTGGTGGTCGAACCTCAAAACGCAAGGAAATCAGTGCTGCCTATGCCACTGGCCAAAGACATTAAACGCGGGATGATTGTTACTTATCAGGATGCCCCGTGCTTAATTGAATCGGTGCAGGTTCAAACGCCCAGTGCACGGGGAGCGGCCACGCTCTACAAGTTTCGGGCGCGGAATTTGATCACCAAGCAAAAGGTGGATATTTCGCTGAAGGGCACGGAAGGGCTGGAAGAAGCGAATTTCGAGCGACGACCGGTCACCTACATGTATGCGGACGCTCAGGAGGTGCACTTTCTCGATTCGCAAGATTTCAACGAGTACGTGCTCCCACGCGAGGCCCTGGAAGAGGAATTAAAGTATCTCAAGGAAGGGCTGGAAGGGCTTTTTGTTTTGATTTACGAAGGACAGTGGGTGGGAATCCAGTTGCCTGTAGCGGTTGAACTAAAGGTGGTCCAATGCGATCCTTACGTCCGGGGGGCATCGGCCACGGGGCGCACCAAACCGGCGGTTTTGGAAACCGGTTTGGTCATTCAAGTGCCCGAGTACATTTCGGAAGGAGAGACCGTGAAGGTAGACACGCGAAGCGGCGAATTCCTCTCTCGCGTGTAAGACTTCGCAGAATGTTACAGATTTGCTGCGAGAAGTCCGTTTTTTTGTGATGAATACGGTTTCCCTGTGAGGCCCTCATTGATCCCACCGAATTACACCACACCTACCAAAAGGGGCCTGTCAAGTTATAAATATCGCACTACCGGCCCCGACTACTTCCGGTCCTTGGAGTGAATCCACGATTGCCCGACGACGGCGACGATGAGAATCCACGGCTGCCAAATGGTGAGAAACCACCAAAGGAGGTGCCTCCAAATCCTCGAAATCCCCCAAAGCCGCCCTGGAACGGGAATCCACCTTGGGGCCCACGATTGGAAGAGGAGGAACTCGATGTGCTTGTCGTAGTCGTTGTTCCGCGACTGGAGCTTGCTCCCCTGATTTGGACGCCGCTCCCGAGCAAAGCGGAAAGGGCAGCACTGACCGATTCCGCACTCGCTTTGTGAAGGGTCACCACCTCGGTGGTTTCCTCCGAGTCGGTTATCGCCTTTTGATCGAGTTGTTCGACGAGTTGGCGGACTTCGTTGAGAAGTCTCTCAGGTGCGGACACAATGAGCGAGTTGGTTCGCGTATCCACTCCGATCGACATTTTTTCCTGCTCTTGCTGCGGCTGACTCCGTCCCCCCGGTCCACCTCGACCGCCACGGAGGAGTTGGATGATTTCCTGGGGGCTGGGTGGACGATTGGCGCCTCCCGCCGTCACCAGTCGGTCCTGGTATACAGTCCGTAAGATTTGTGCGATCTCTTCCGCCTGAGTATTCTTGACCGGGATGATAACCGTTTTGGGTTGGACGGCGACATCCTGCGGACTGTCAGGTTGATCCAGGACACGCAGAATCTCTTCGATGAGTTGCAGGTCCTGCGGGTAGGCCTGCACAATCAGGGCGTTGAGTCTGGAATCTGGGGTGATTTGAACCCGAGTGGTGGTCCGCGAGCTGGTTGTTGAGGAACTGCTGGAACCACCGGTATCCGCCCCGAGAAGGCTCCCCACCAAACCACCGCCTACTTCTCCAAATGCAGCCCGGGCAATTTCACTGATGAGTGAGCCACCGGTGGAACCACTCGTGGTGAGCGTTCCTCCACCGAGGATCTGATCAAGGGTGGAAGCCACCACTTCCGCCTTCGAATGTTTGAGATAGTAAACCACGAGTTCAGGGGTCGTCTGTTGCGCGGCGGCTGTCTGGTTACTTACCATCCTCCGGACCAAGTCTTCGAACTGATTCAGAGCTTCGGGATCCTGACTCGCGATCACCAGTCCTTCAGGCGTCACCGCCACGATGATCGGCGGTGCACCGCCGGTCGGTTGCGAACCGGGCGCCGTAGCACCGGAAGGCCCGACTGGTGTTGTGGAGGAGGCTTGCGGCGGGGAACCCGCCGGCGGGTTGCTGGCCGGGACTGGGGCTTGATCCCCAGTCGAAACGGGTGACTGGCCTCCTCCGCTGGCCGGCTGTTCCGCGGAGGGAGGAGAGGCCGGTGTTGCCGATTGTTGTGAGGCCTGAGAGGTCGGCTCTGGCTGGCTGGCGGGTTCTGTGGAAGGGGCGTTCCCCGTTTCTTCAACAAGGGCCACTAATTGCGTTTTGACCCACGGCGTTGACCGATACGACCCGGTAACGGTCAGATCCTCCGTCATATCGATTTCATCCTGATCTTGTTCCGGACCTTCCCAGAAAGTGGAACGAGACCACTCCCGTCCTCTGTCCCGTTCGCCTCCATGATCGTGCCGTTCGCTGCCCTCACGATTCCAATCACCTCGTCGGTCGAAGAAGCCACCTGGCGGACCCCAGCCCCAGGGACGGAAGAAGGGCGGTTGACCACTAGGTTGGCCCGGAGGCGCACTCCCCGGTTGGGGCTGAGATGATGGTGTGCTGCTTCCGGAGGGACTGGATGCAGAGGACGTTGTAGAACTGCTCGAGCCGGAGCTCTTGCCGCTACTCAATCCGAGCACGAGCCGCCTGGCCGGTACCGCCGCGAGGGGGAGCGGTATCCGCGTCGACTCGATACCGTTAGAAGATTGGTTTCCCTCGCCACCAGCGTTCGCACCCGGCGATGAACCCTGAGACGGGTTGCTGTTCGATTCCGAAGGAACCACCGACCGAATGATCTGAAGCCGATTTCCGCGAAATTGCGGCCAAACATTTTGCAACTGCTCCAGGACGGCCTGAGCTGTGGCAGCGTCCATCGGAATTGTCCGCATCAGATTCACCGTGCCCGGCGGACCATCCGCGCTCGGTTCGCCCATCTTGACCAACAGTTGCTTAATCTGCTCAATTTGAGTCTTTGTACCCCTCACCAGGAGCATTCTTGTGGTAATGTCGGCGTCCACAGTCGGCGCGTTCGAGGCGGGAGAGTCGCCACTGCCCCCGAAAAGCTTATTAATCGCCAGAACGGCCAGTTGCGGATCGACGACGCGCAGCGGTATCACCTCCACCTGGCCCACTTCGCCCTGCATTTGCTGAAGCGTTGCCCGAATTGTCGCGTGTTGCGCCGGTCGCGCCCAGGCTACGAGCGCTCCCGTTTTTGGGTCGATGGCAATTCGCACATCCGGCATCCCGGCGAGAAGGGTTTGCAGCACCTGGAGAACCATTTGCGGATCGGCGGAGGTGATCGGGTAAACTTCCAACTGTGGCGTGCTTTCCAGCCGACTTGCCGGACTTTCGGAGCTCGGATCCAGCGCTTTGAGCACCTCTGCGAACCGATCCAGCATTTCGGGAGTACCTGTCACCAGAATCCTGCTGCCACTGGGATCAAGGGCAAATCGGAGAGAACCGTCGGGCGCAGCGGTCTGATCGGGGGGAATCTGAAACATCTGGCGGATGATGCTCAACACCTGATCAACCGTATACGGGTTGATCTTGAAGGTTCGTACCGTTCCGGTGGCTGCGTCCGGGTTCTCAATGGCCTCGATCATCCGCCGGATCGTTTTCAGTCGGCCGGCAGTCTCCGTAACGAGAATTTGCCGGGCTTTTGCCAGAACAACGACCGACCCCTGTGGTCCAAGCAGTTTCTTGACCTCTTGCTCGGCTTCTTCGGGCGTCATCTTGCGAAGCTGGAACAGGCAGCTTACCATCTCGTAATCGCCGCGGGAGTCCAGGTCTTCCGGCATCACGCGATCAACAAGATTGGAGGGAACGCCGTCTTCGATATTGAGGAGCATGAGCATCCGCTCGCGCCGGATGAGAACGTAGCCTTTCGTCAAAAGCACACTATTCAGCAAATCGATGGCCTCCGCCGGGGTGAATTCGTGATCGTCCACATAGTTGAAAGTTCCCGGCGGCGGAGCATCCATGACGAGGGACAGGCCAGCCTGCTGGGCAAGCCACTCCAGGACATCTTTCCATGGCTGGTAACGGAAATTGAATCGCAACTTCACGTCCCGCGGGGGCAGCTGCGGAAATTGAGTCTGCGAGGCGGTCGGGGTCGGCTGACTTGGTGGAGTGGCCAACCCTGTCTGAGCACCCATCTGTGGTGAGCTTGCCACCCCGGGCGACGGTGCGGACGAGGCCGGCACCGGGGAAGATAACGCTCCAGTTGTCTCCGCGCCGGGCGAAGCAGGACTCGGGGAATGCCCATCAGCTTGGGGCGTTATTTCACTCGATTGTGGGGGAGCAGGTTGACCGGATGGTGTCGCACCCACAGCCGATGGAGGTAGACTGGGGGAGCCGCCCTGGGACGGAGCAACCGGAGTCGCCGAAGAGGCTCCTGCTTTTTCTGGAGTCGGAGGGCTCGGAGGCATCTCGGGTGCGACGGGTGGGGTCACTCCACCTTCCGCGGGAACCACTGCCGCTGTGCCAGTTGTTGGAGCTGGCCCACTTTGCGGTGGAGCAATGGGGGCCTCGGGGTGGGGTTCCTTACCGGCTGGCCGCACTTCCGAAGCGGGACTTTCAGCGGGCGTATGGCTCCGGTGTTCCCCTGGGCTTGACGCTGGTGGTGGACCCTCTGCCGGGGACGCAACCGGGGGCTGTTCTGGGGATTGGCTACCGGGTTGACCTTCTGTCGGTCTGGGCGCGGCTTCCGAGGCTCCCGGTTCGGACTTCACAAGTTCTCCCATCAAAATCGCGCGAAGCGTTTTACGCTGGTTCTCGTTTAGCACCCCGACGGCCGAACTTTCCGAGGTTTCTCCCGACGCTGGACTGGCCGATCGTTCCGCCAGGGCCTTTGTCAGGGCTGCCCTTTGCTCTTCGGTCAGGCCAAGTCTGTCTGCGATAACGGGGTCCGCAAAGAATTTCTCGCCCAATCGCTTCAGACGGATCTGCTCCAGCTTTGCCCGCTGTTGTGTGCTCAGCACAGCGAGTCCCTCATTCTCGATTTTGCGACGGAACTGGGCAAGCTTAGCGCTTCGTTCCTGTGGAGGTAGATCTTTCAAATCAGAAAGCGTGGTTAGGATTTCGGCTTCTGCATTGTTGATGAGTTCGTTCAATTGCTTGAGCTGATTTTCGGTGAGCCCGATTTCCTTACCCACCTCGGGCTCCACCGCATAAGCAAGTACCCCCACCACCTCGTATTCCGCCGCTGAGGTAGCAGAAAACTGGTTGCCCACAAGCGCGAGGAGGAAACCGATGGCCAGCGCCATTCGCTTTGCGGCGACCCCACCGCACACCAGCCGTAACATGTCAGCGATCTGCATCGCCATTTTCCCCGATCCTACCGAAAATGCCAGCCGAAAGTCCGGCCAATTTCCGACGTGGGCAGCTTACCGTTTGCTCGCTGCCTCCCTTTCCATGATACACAGCTTGTCGCGAATATTTGCCACGAAAAACTCTTGATAGGCGCGCAGTAACCCTTGTCATGACATCCCAAAACTGTAAACATCTTCGCGCCGGGAAAGTTCCGAAAATGTGGTCAGGCCGCGAGGGCACCCCCAAGCTTGTACCCCTCAGCACCCAATTTATGCCCCAAAGTATGGGGGTATCGGGTTTCGGGGCCTCGCGACCTTTTTGGGTGGCCCGTGTGATGGAATCAGAATTCGAGGCGTTCGAAATGCCGCATGCCCACGTAAAGCGAGACAACCATCGTTAGCAACGTCGTCAACCCCGCCAGCACCGGGCCATAAGTGAGCCATGCCACTACGAGCGGGCTGAGTGAAATTCTAGCGGTTACCGTGGGCAGGAGGAATGAACTTTCGGCAATCATGCGGATATGCACCGGCAGGGCCGCCAGCACAAGGATCACGAGGATAAAGAACGTACTGAGCACGAGATTCACCGTCCCACCAAAGCCAGAGGCAATGCGGGCGGCGGAAAATGCACGAAAATTGGGGAACCGGGCCCCCAGCCCCACGGCAATGCCCGTCAGGCCAAGACAGCACAAAAACATGGCCCACTGGTGAGCGAGGAACACGTACGGTTCCACGTTGAGCATGGCATCGCTGAGAAAGACCAGCACCGCGCAGGGCAGAGGACAGAGCACAAGCGCGAATCCAAGTTTGCTCCACAGGATAGCCCGCCGCGAAATGGGCATCAGGCCCAGCACCCAAAAACGCGGCCCTTCGAGACTGATCAGGGGGAAAACAAATCGCGTAGTGAACGTGGTCAGAAGTAGGGCCACTACTGCCACATTGAGAAAGCTCACAAGATTGACCCATGCAAAGTAAAACTGCTCGTAGTAAAAACGGCGTAAGTTCAGGAAGTAAAACACCAGAAGCCCCACGAACACGAGCAATTGGGACCATTGCACTGGATCACGGCGGAAAAGCCGGATGTCCTTCAGGATGAGCTGCCGGGCGAACAAGGGAATGCCTCGGAATTCCTCAAGGACCAATCGGTCGAACAAATTTTGTCGCCGGATGGCACGCTTTTCCAACCGAGATGCCAGAGCCAGGTAGGCAGGCTGATAGATCTTCCCCGCCAACTGGACACAACACCACTGAAGAAAAAGCGCATTGGCCAGGATCAGGAGGAAAAACATCACGCCATCTTTATAATTACCGGCCGCCATGGCCAGCAGACCGGACGCCAACCACCAACTGGGGAGCAGTCGAAATTGCGTGATGCTCAGCCGGTCAAGAGTTCTTTCGAGCCACTGAACATTCAAAAACTGGTTGCGGGGAAGCCGACTGATCCACTGAAAGAGGACGAAAAGCCCAACAACCGCAACCACAATGGTCACGACAATCAGCATCCTTCGCAACTTGGGGATAAACCGAGCAAGCAGCAAACAGACGAAGGCTCCCCCGGCTGCCGGAATATAGACAAAGCTCACAAGATAAGGAACCATCGCCACATAGAAGGGCCAGTCTGCCTTCACAACCTGGGCATATCCTAAAAGGAGGGGAGTGGACAGAATGATGAACGCCCAACTGCTAAGCAGTACAGTCTCCGCATATTTGGTGAGGAAAATTCGTTCAAAGCGCACAGGCTGCGTCATGAGGAAGGCGGTGTCCGGAGCACGAAATAATCCGCTGTGCAACAGGATTGCCCCGGAAATCATGAGCATGATCGTGAGGGCCATGAAAAAGGTGCCGAACACATAGCGGACTGTCTGTTCGACCAGATCCGCGTAAGGGATCGTGGTTTCCAGGAATTGAAACCCCTCCGCGAAAAGTGCCAACAACCCCAGCCACAGTCCACCGCCCAAAATGACAACCAGCCATACTCGAAACCACGCCTGACTTAACGTCTGTCTGACCAGCGTGCGTGCTGTCAGTAGCAGCACCTTGCGGAACAAGGCCGCTTCCAATCGCGGCGAGATAAGGGCTATCGCGTTTTCCCGGGTAGGTTCCGTGAAGCGGCTTCTCTCGGCCATCGCTGCGAATTGATTCTCGGACATACTCACGTCATTCATCGGGAGTAAGCCTCACTGCTGGTTCGGACGTGTTTCGGTCGCGAGAACGCCGTTCTGACTTGATGATTCAAGAAACTCCCGAGTCACTTCGCATGCGGAATAGTCGCTCTCCTTTTGCGAGGACGTGCCCCGCTCGCGGTTGCCGATCAACGAGGATGTCATACCGACATCACCCACAGACGTTCCGATCGCCGGCGAGGAAAAAGAATTGGTTTCCTGCCGCTCCTCGGCCGTGAGCTGGAGAAATATCTCTTCCAGCGAAGCGTGATCGCTAGCCCGGGCTGATCGCAACTCCTCCACGGTTCCCACAAAAATCAGTTTGCCGTGATGTATGATTCCGATGCGATCGGCAATTTCTTCGGCGATGCTCAATGTGTGGGTGGACATGAACACAGCCGTGCCCGCCGCCGCTCGTTCGCGGAGCAGATCTTTCACCAGTTTGGTACTTCGCGGATCGAGCCCCACTGTGGGTTCGTCCAGAACGATCACTTTGGGATCATGGAGGACGGCGGCCGCAAACACGACTCTTTGCCGCATACCATGGGAATAAGTCTCGGTAAGTTCGTCGAGAAAATCACCAATTTCAAAACGCGCCACTTCGCGCTCAATTCGGGCGGCTAGTTCGCGACGGGATAATCCGCGGAGCTGCCCTACAAACTCAAGGAATTCTCGGCCGGTCAGTTTGTCGTACAGGTAGGGCTGGTCCGGCACGTAACCGATGCATTGGGCCGCCAGTCGATCGCGCCCGGTTGCGTCGTATCCGCATACCGAGACCCGTCCCTCGGTGGGCCGGAGAAGTCCCACCAGCATGCGGATGGTCGTGGTTTTGCCCGCGCCATTCGGCCCTAGAAAGGCAAACACTTCGCCCGGGGGAATATGGAGATCAAGTTGAGAGACAGCGAGTTTTTCGCCGTACCGCTTACTGACATTCCAGAAGTCAATCATGTGATCTGCCTTCCTCCGCAGGTTGTGCTTTCTCCAGTCGCTGGGCCAGAGTTTTGGCCTGAGCGTCACTCAGTCGGACGAGAACGAGGTAACCATCGCCCACCTTCGCTTCTTGTCGAAGGACCCTTCCGGAGGGCTCCACCCACAACCGGCCCCGCGGTGAAGAATGAGCACTCACAGTCTGGGCAGGGTCATTACGATAAACCACCACCCAGCAGGGACGGCGGCTGCCTTCCCACAAGATCATGTCGCGCCCCTCCACCTTGGCGTGGATGACATCGATGGGGTTTCCCGAAACAGCCTGATGAGGCAACGGAACGGGGCTGTAAATCTCAACCGTCCACTGCTGCCCTTCCCGTAAACCCGGTAGGCTTGCCTGGGGTGAGAACGAATCGGTGAGGATCGCGTCATTCCGAAAGGGGAGTTCTGTGGAATACATGAAGCTGCCACTTTGCAGCACCAGTTGAATCTGGCCTTTATCCACCGTACCACGAACAATCGCCAGCGATTCGGATACCCCCGGAGTTCGCAAGCGTGTCTGGAACGAGGAGAGTCTTTTGAGGGGGTCGAAGAAAAGGGTGGTCTCTACCTCTAAGCGCATCTTGAGGCCGGTGTCCGGCCCCCCCAATGCCTGCCACACGACCGGGAAAATCTCATGAACGGGTAATTCCCGGAATCGCACGAGATGACGCAGTTCGGTCACCTGTTCGTCAGAAACGGTCGTCTTGCTGACGGCCCAGCCGATTTCCCGCTCTCTCCAGAGAATCTTCCATCCCACCAGGCGATCCTGCTGATAGGCGTCGACGATCTCCTGCGACTTGGGTGGCGACCCCAGGAGAAAAGTCGGGAGGATCTTATCACGGATAAGCCAGCCCATGGTGGCCAGCCAGAAGCCGACCACCATGACTGCGTACCACCGACTGAAAATCATAAGCGCCAACGCTCCCGCAGAATAAGTTTTACCGGCTTACCATCCCTCTATGATTTTACCAGTGCAGAATGGCAAAGCATACGCGAGAACCCCGTCAACCCCCCGGAGTATACGGCGCGTCACTCAGGCAAGATGCTGAGCCATCCCCATTTTGGCAAGGAACCATGCTATGCCCCGGGCAAACTGTTGTAGGGGCAATTCATGAATTGCCCGCACCAGTGGCGTGGCTCGGGTGGAACCGGCCTTCCACTCCCTCGCATGATTCACGTGCAACCGGGACGCTCAATCCGCGTGGAACCCGGGTCTATTGGAAGGACACCTTCCACGCCGTGCGGTAAACCTCGGAGGGGCACGCCTGTCGTGCCCGATGAGGAGGGATGGGCATTCGATCGGTGGTGATCGGACCTGACAAGCAGGTCCCTCCGGACCGTCGAATTGGCGCGAACCGGCGTGGACGTCCGCGCCCTCATCGCCAAAGGAAAAGGTGGAATGTCTTACGGGAACATGGTGAAGCCACCGAAAACTGCCAGGCATGCTCCGGTAGTCCTTGGAGCAAGAAACTGCCCGTACTGTTCAGAATTCAGACGGCTCCGAATTGGCGCGGGGGTTGATCTCGGCGTAAATGGGAAATAGGAAAGCTGACGCGACGGCAGCAGGGCATGACAGCGACGTTGGTGAGTTCTATTGACGAAGAGCGATCTCATGGCAAACAACATCGATCCGGTGGCCGTGGTAACAGGTGGTGGAAGCGGAATTGGGCTGGCGGTGGCGGAATCGCTCGCCGGGGAGGGCTTTCGAGTAGCGATCTTGGGCCGTAATCCTGCTCGGTTGGAAAGTGCCGTCAAGAATTCCCGGTACGCGGATCGCCTTCGGGCATTTCCGTGCGACGTGGTGGATCGACAAAGGGTCAACACGACGTTTTCCGCCATCCGCGAGCAACTGGGCGTTCCCAAGGTTTTGGTCAATTCAGCGGGGATCAACGTCGCCAATCGCAGTATGGCGGTCCTTTCCCCGGACGATTGGGATCGCATTCTCGCCGTTCATGCAACCGGGACATTTAACTGCATGCAGGCCGTTCTGCCGATGATGCGCGAGCAGCGCGACGGCCTGATCATCAATATTTCGTCTATCGCCGGAAAGCGGGCCCTGGAACTGGCTGGCCCGGCGTATTGTGCGGGAAAATTTGCGATGACGGCCCTGGGCATGGCCGCGGGACTGGAGGAACGCCACAACGGCATTCGGATCACGAATATCTATCCGGGCGAAGTGAACACGCCCATTTTGGAGCAGCGCCCAACCCCTGTTCCCGAGGAGCAGCGCCGTCGCATGTTGCAGCCTGAAGATGTGGCCCAGGTGGTTCTCACCATTGTTCGTCTTCCGCCGCGTGCCCATGTTTGGGAGGTGGTCCTGACCCCGCTGTACCAGGCCTATGCCTAGTTGGGGCTGTTTCGTGAAACAAAACAAAGCGGATGGACTTTCTGAACCGGTTCGCACTGAAACACGATGGCTAAGTTAAGGTGCCCCATTTGCGGCAAACAATTCGATCCGGAGACCACGGACGCGATGCCGTTTTGCAGCCGCCGCTGCAAACTCATCGACCTTCGCCGCTGGCTCGATGAGGAGTACGGATTGCCGATGCCACGCGATGCTGACGAAGACGAGGAAGATGAGTGGAAGGTGCCGGAGGACGAGGAATAGGTCAAGCGTTGAGGTCTCTGGTCGTCCGTTTCCGACATCCGCGCCGCCATGGTTTAAGGCGAGTTCTCGCTGGCGGACGCCGGAAGTTGAATGAGTCTGGCCAGCCAAACGCCCTGGCAAGAAAACTCGCTGACGACCGGCTGTTGCCGAATTTCCTCGGGAATTTGATCAAGGTCTGCTCGGCGATGGTACATAACCATCCACCTGGCGTTTTTGGGAGGTGTTTTTGCGCCCGCTGGCCATCCTACTACCACCATTTCTTTCTCCGCCAGGGCAGGCGAGCCAAGCAAGATGCCGGCCGCCTGATAGGGGGCCAAACTCGGCCCAAAGACCAGCGTCTCTCCTTTATTGGCACGTTGAGCGGCAGCTGCCAATAGGGGTTCTGTGAGCGCATCGCCCCAGTAATTCACTTCGAATCCCAGCCGCTCGGCGCCGGCCAGTCCACCCACCAGCAGATTGTAGTAGCTCAACCAAGCTGGTCTGAACGCCACCACACCGACCGCCTGGAGCGCAAACAAACTGCCCAGCACGAAGTGCGGGCCGTAACGGAAACAGTGCCATGTCATCCGCGATATCCATTCCCAGATCAATTGGGTGCCCCTCCCCACAAGCAATGACCACATGGAATACACCGGAAGAAACAGTCGAACGCCATCGTACACGGGCACCCTGGGTGCTGTGAAAATCGCCAGGAAGAACACGATCGTGCCCAAAAAAAGGAAATCCGCGGCATCCATCTGGGGAACAAATGTTGAAACCCTGCCTTGAGGCGAGCGAGGCAACCAGTTTGAGAAGATGGCGATGCTACCCGCGATGAGCAAACCAACCGGCACTGTGACGAGAAACATGACCCAGGCGTAATGTCTGGGAACAAGGGTATCGTCCCATACGCGGCCGAGGTAGAAAACGTGGATGGGGGTTCGCTGCGTGCTTGTTGAGAGGTACAGCCTGAGGTGCTCGAATGTGTCAAACCAAAGCCACGGCCAGCCGATGTAGAAGATCAAAAGCCCGCTGGCCAGCCAGCAAAAGGCGGGAACAACCCCTTTTGAACGTCGTTGCCAGACAATCCAGACCAGAATGGGTAGTCCGCACAGCAATCCGTGAAAACGTGTCAGCAGGGCCAGTCCCCACACGGAACCCGCCAGCGCGAATGCCCACCACCGCCCGCTTCGCTCTGCCACAACCACAGCCAGGACCGCAGCCGTGCACATCAGTACCGTGATGGCGTCAAGCGCGGCGAGATGGGAGTGTCCAAACAATCGAGGCATGAAAACGAGAGAACAACCCGCCGCAAGCCCCCCAATAAGCCCATACCGATGGACGCCCGCCCAACATATGAGAAACACCAACACTCCGAAACACACAGCGGTGCCGAACCGGGCCGGGGTGATGGCCAGTTGGGAGAGCTCCTGGGGGGCTGGATCAAACAGCCAGTGGAACCATCCAAGGATCCAGTTTCCCAGAGGTGGATGGACCGGTGGGCCCTCCGGCGACCAGGCGAAGGTTTCTTTGACACACTCCCGGGTAAAAAACCGTGATCCATGACGCAGCAGCGAGGCCACCAGCCGCTTGCCGTAACCCACGTGATAAAGTTCATCGCAGGTGACGCCTGGTCCTCCTCGTTCTATCGCCACATCATGGATCGTCAGTGCGGTGATGCCGATAGCCACCGCCAGTGCGGCAGCCAGCCTGGCGTACGGCGGAACAGGAGAAGAGGGCTCAGACATAAACGACCTGCGCCTGCGAAAAATTCAATTGCCCAGGAGCCCGTCAACCGTGAATCTCTTCGATGCCAAACGGCAAATTGGATCGCGGCTTGTTGCACAAATCGGGATTTAATTCTTTGAACAGGAGGCTCGGCTGAATGTCTTGATTGTCCTGGTACTTGTCGCTCTTGTACTCCTCGTACTCGCCCTTAATCTCATGATAAAAGATTTGACAGATCGGAACGCCGGGATATATGCGAACCGGCTGAATCGCGAACATTTCAAGGGTCCAGTAACCACGAAAACCCACGTCCCCAAAACCAGCAGTCACGTGGACGAAAAGCCCCAGACGGCCGACTGAGGAGCGGCCTTCAATCATCGGCACGTAGCCATATGTTTCGGTTCGCTCCACCGTCCGACCGAGATAAAGCTGGTGGGGGGTCAACACGAGACCTTCTTCCGGGATGATAAGCCGTCGCACGCGATTGGGTTTTCGCATGTCGAGGACCACTTCCTCGTAGATCATCAGCTCGTTGTGGAGGGTCAAATCGTAACTGTTGGAGTTCAACCTCGCGGGATTAAACGGTTCGATGATGATCTTCTTACCCAGTTGTGCCAGAATCTCTTTTCCAGAAAGGATCATGGTCTCTCCTCAGTCAGTCTGCGCTCCACAATAAACTGCCTTGTTTTGTTCAGCAACCTGGGCAGCGAATCAAACAGGTCCGCACAGCCCATGCAAACGCAAACGCAGAACACTGATTTTCAGCTCTCGCGACGACTTCGGGAAGTAGCCCGCTTCCCTCTCTTGGACTCAGACGAGCTGTCGGTCTTCCCCGGACTCTTCGTGTTTCCTTCCACCCCGATTTTTGGGCAAAAACTGTTCATGGGACATTCGCTGCAGCGGGGCTTTTTCGCGGTGCAATATTTCCGACCATGCTTGATCATCCGATGACCGAAAGGGATCCACTGATCCTGGGGAACGAGCCGCATGAGGTCCTGTTCAATCTTCTCCGGGTCTTTCTCAGTGGTGAGGCCCAACCGCTGACTGATGCGTGCGACGTGGGTGTCCACAACCACTCCCGAAGGGATTCCATAAGCGGTTCCCAGGACGACGTTGGCTGTTTTTCTTCCCACGCCGGGGAGCGTGACCAGATCGTCCATCGAGGGAGGAACCTTCCCGCCATATTTTTCATCCAGAATTCGGCAGCATTCCTGAATATTTCGGGCCTTGTTCCGATAAAAACCGGTACTCTGAATGTCCTTTTCCAATTCAGTCAATGGCACGGTCGCGTAGTCCCGGGCGGTGCGATACTTTCTGAAGAGGTCTTTTGTCACCTGATTGACGCGTTCATCCGTGCACTGGGCGGAAAGTATTGTCGCCACCAAAAGCTCCAAGGGATTGGTAAAATTGAGCGAGCAGGATGCGTCAGGAAACTCTTTCTCGAGTACTTCCAGGACTCGCCGAATGCGTTGCGTGGGACCAGCAGCCATTGCTATCCAGGATCTCCTTGGTGTGGACACCGTAATTCTGGGAGCACTCCCGACCCAGTGCCTTGGGTGTGCAAGAAAGCCCTCGCTGAATTTTGACATTGTCCCCTGGAGTTTACCGTTGTCAAGCGAGTTTGGGCGCGAAATTCGCTTCTCGTGCTGCCTGAGAGCAGTCAGACGGTAACCAGGACGCCTGTTATTCTCGGGCAGCGGCAAGACGCGGTCAGGAGTCGACAAAACGGTCAGGTGGTGGTTGGGACCCCTGTGGACCAGTCTGAAGGGCAATGACACATGGATCATCAAGCCCTCTTCTTGATGGGAGTGAAGCTTTTCAACGCAGGAGAGTTTTTCGAGGCCCACGAAGTTTGGGAGGAAGTTTGGAGGGAAAGCGAGGAGCCGGATCGGTCTTTTTATCAGGGATTGATTCAGTTTGCGGTGGCCCTCGCGCACCTGGAACGGGGGAACCAGGTGGGATTTGAGCGCCTGGTTCAGCGGGCAGAAGAGCACTTGGCGGGATTTCCAGCCTCATTTGGGGGCATTCGCCTGGGCGAGCTGCGACGGCAGGTTGCGGAGCTGGTTCAATGGGTGGCAGACCTAAAACCCGGCCATCAGCCATATCCGAGGGGGGATTCTTGCCATACGCTTAGGGAAAACGAAACTTCCCTTGCTAACATGTCGATTCTCGCGTTGATTTCCGGGGTGAAAATAACGCTTGACGGTGAGGCCACACCTCAAAGCTGATCGGGTCGGCATTTCTAAGCTTGATCGTCTTATAACACGTAATAAGCATAATGTGTGAATCTTTGGTTGGAATTGTGCTCATCCGTGGTATGTCTTCTTGTGTGCAGTAAGACCCCGCATCACATACGGCCGGGAGCTGCTTGAGGTGCGTCCGCGGCACTCGGAAAGGATCACTGGGATTGCCTTGGTTACCGACGGGCTTTCCGGGAATTCTCAGATCGGCCGTTCCCTGAACCGGGGCTTGCAAAGGTTATCGGTTTTGGAGATACTGAAAAGCGTGAGGTCGAAAAGACCGGCGCTCAGGTTATTGACAAATCCCGCCGATACTTCATACAATGAGGCTTAGACTGGGCGGGGAGGGAGTACGGTCTACGCCCTAGTTGGGCCCGCTTTGCCTGTGATCGGCTGGGGTCGCTCAATCGGGCTTGCCAAGGCGGCACGTTTCGAAATTGTCCTACCGTAGTTATCCGCCTTGTCTGTAGTTCCGTCGGTGCAAGTCAACTCCGCACAGGCGAACATTGCTTGCGTTCAGAGACTCGGCAGGCAGACCGTTTTGTCCAGCTAAGGTCTGCTCTACCGATGTCGATCACACGGTAGTAAAGCCTGCTGAGAAAGTCCCCACTGGGGGACCACTGCCAAAAGTTGGCAGGGCAACTGTGTTTTGGGGCGATGGCGAACCATTTCGTCGCCAAGAATATTGTGGTCGGTAGTGTTGGTGTCAGGTGTCTGTTTGTGGTTCTTGCGAGTGAACCTAGAAAGAGAGGTGTCCCATGCGAAACGTCTTCGATGCCATTAGCGAATTCGGTCACGATGAGGATTTCGATCCTGTTCCCACTGAAGAGTTTGTTCCCACCGATGCTCCTGCGGGTTCTCGGGCTAAATTGGAAGTGCTGGCGGAGCGTGTCCGGAAAGGCCTTCCGCTTTGGCATCCATTGGATCGAAGTGACTACAGCGGCCTGACCGGCGCTGTCGAGCCGCGCGACTGAGGCTTGTTTTTCGCGAACCGCCCGAGAGCCCGCCGAGTTCTCCTCTGTCCCTGGTGTCGTTCTTCGAACCGACCGGACAGACGTTGCTCGGCGGGTTTGTCTTTTCTTGGCAGGTTAAACAGGTCGGAAAGGTTAGATTGGAAATGGCGAAGACGCCGCTCCCGCGGAAAGCTAGGGGAGAGATGGCGGTTCCACCGGTGCGCGGGCTACGAGATACCGCTCTCCTGCCGCGTTGTAAAAAAGTACATCCTGCCTCTCCAGGTCCCAAATGGCCATAACTTTCATGAGCCGGGGACCCTGCACACAAAAAAGGGCTGCACAAGGAGCCCCCTTGCGAAAGAAGTAGCTCTCCTGCATCGGAAAAATCCCCGGCTCCAGTTGATTGGTTTCACAGAGGGTCTGATACACAAATTGCCGAACTTGTTCAGGAATGTCCGGCACATGCTGGAGAGGTTGACGCGGTGCAATCATGGGATGCTCATCTGGATGCTGCTGGGCAGGCTTGTGCAGGAAGCTCGGCTCCGGTGCCAAAAGGTTGGAAGCCAGGATATGTCACTTATCGACCATCCTGCCGAACCATCTTTCGCCCAACCGGGATGAGACGCTCTGCGGGAGTTACGGGAAATAAATGAACAATTCCCGTCGCGCAAATTCGACCAACCAGGAAAAACCAGGTTGGTCAGCGGGTAGGCGGTTATGTCCTGACGGGGCGATTCCTCACGAGGCGGCCACCAGCGGTCCGAGCTTTCGGGCCAGTTCGTCAAAATGGGATCGTTCCAGGGGATGGAGAGATTCTTTTTTCAGTCCCAATTTGACACCTGCCTGAAAAGCCTCAGCCGCCTCTTTGTTTTTCCCAAGTTGGGCCAGTGCTTGGGCGGCGTGGAAATAAAGAATTCCTGAAGGCTGGTCGTCCAGCGCTTCCTGAAGGATGGCGGTTGCCTGTTGCGGTTTGCCCTGCGCCATCAAAACCATGGCATAAGTATCGAGAAGATTGGCACCTGGGCCCGCTATGTTGATGGCTGTTTTGATGAGCTTTTCAGCCTCGTCGACGCTTGCCTTGCGAAGCGCCAAAATGGCGGCAAGGTTATTGAGGGCGATGATGTTTTTGGGATCTCGTTTGAGGACTTCGCGATATGCTTGTTCGCTTTCCGGAATGCGCTCCTGCAATCCATAAAAGTCGCCGAGAAGCAAAAGAAGAGATAGCGGTCGGTCGTGTTTTTGAAGGGCAGCGAGAACAATCCTTTCCACGCGGTCAGCAGCCGTCCGGTCTTGGTACACACGCCCCATGATGACCGTGGTGGCCACCCGCACGAGCGCCAAGTCGGCACTCTCCCAATTTTTTTCCAGCAGATCGAGCGACTCAGCCAGGCGGTCATGGCGGGCGAGGAAGGCAGCCAAAAGTACCGCTGCCTCGGGGTTCTTGTCCACGAACCGACGATAGATCGCTTCTGCAGTGGCGACGAAGCGCTTGGCCTCGTCGGGCTTGCCGATACGGGCGAGATAACCTGCGAGATATTCTGCCGTATCTCCTGCCAAAGCCCAACGAATCTGCTGGAGCCGTTCTTCCTCAGAAAGGGTTTGGGAATTGGCTTCCCCGGACGGCGTGCCGGTTGCAACCGTTTTTTCGCTATGCTGTTGGGAAGATGACGCATCAGACAGTTGTCCCGGCGACTTTTCGTCTGTCTGGTTGGCAAAGTCTTCGAGTAACTTGAGTGCCTCGTCGGAGCGGCCCTGCATCGTCCATAATCGAGCGCGGAGCGCCACCACGTTCATGTCGTCCGGGACCAGTTTTTCGAGCTGGCCAAGCCAGATCTCGGCCTCCGATGTTTGCGACTGATCAAGGAGGAATGTAACGTAGCGACGGACATACCGGGGTTCGTTGCCGTGTGACGCCAGGAGTGTCCGCATATGTCGGGCAGCGTTGGAGATGTCTCCGTCGGCCATGTAGAGCTGGGCCAAAATAAATCGATCTTCGGGCGTCGCGGCACTGTACTCGTTGACGACTTTTTCCAGAAGTTGGCGACCCTCGATTCGCTTTTTACGCTGTGGGTGAGCACTTAACAGAAGGGCCTCCGCACGAAGGTCCTGAATCGAGGGCTGCTGACCAGCCGTCCGGTTCTGCCGAATAAGTTCCAGTCCTTTTTGAAGGTTCTCGTATCCTCCCTGCGCTGCAAGCAGGAGAGCCATGCTCCGCCGTCCCCAGACGACGTCCGTTTCGGGAGCCTGAACCTGTCCACTTGTGATTCTTTCCAACTGGGCGCGGGCCGAGTCAGCACGGCCGGTCCGCAGGTAGAATTCCGCCACCTGCCGAATGATTGCGGGGTTGTCGGGTGCGATGGCGAGCGCCTCCTGGTACTGCTTTTCCGCCTCGTCGATCTGGCCGAGCACTTCGAAGACCTGGGCCATCACAAGCGGCGCGATCCCGCCTTCAATTCTCTGCCGTGCTTCATCGACAGTCTGCTTGGCTTTGATTTGATCGCCGATCCTTGCGTAGAACTGTACCAGTGCCACCCATGCATCAGTGGATTGGGGTGCCAGCTCGACCCCTTTGCGAAATTCTTTTTCAGCTTCCGCAAGAGCCGCGTCTGCCTCAGCGGTGCGCCCTTCTGCTCGATAACGCAGCCCCAGGACAGCCTGTACTGTGGCGTACCAGACGTGATCACGGTAATCCTGGGAGGTTGACGCTGCCCGTCTTGCCAGCTCGAGCGCCCGCTCGTAATCTTCCAATCGCAGAGAGACCGTGGAGGCCAGGCGTTCCAGATCCGACGAGAAGGGTGCCTGCTGCTCTTCCAGGGTGCGGATGATCTTATCGGCCTCCAGGAAACGCTGCTCCCCATAAAGTAACTGCACAAGTCGCCGCGCCGTCACAATGCTGCGATCCCCCAAGCTGATGGCTCGGCTGTAGGCATTGATGGCAGCGGTGGTATCTCCGAGCAGATCGTAGATTTGTCCCTGAAGGGCGGGTACCCGCATCCAGTTCGGCCGGAGCACGCTCGCCCTTGCCAGATGGTCCAGGGCCTGTCGGAGTTGATCGCGGTTTTCACCTTTGGACTCGAGAAACAGCCGAACGGCTTCACCGTAATGCCAGATAGGCCCGCGTCCTTCGATCCGCGCGATCTCGTCGAGAACGGGCTTCAAACTGGCCACATCCTGGGCCCGAATGGCCAAGTCGAAAAGGAGCAACCGCACTTTCAGATTGTTCGGCGCCAGACGGCTCAGTTCATCGCACCACTGTCGGGCGGCATCAAAATCAGAGAACTGGATTGAATAGCCCACCAGAACGCTCAAGACTCGCTGGCGATCTTGGTCGGGGAGCTTCTCGGCAGCCCTGGCGATGTCGCGAAATACTTTTTTGGCTTGTTCTTCGCCGGCGCGGGCAGCAAGCCGAGCCCGGGTGACCAGAATGTCGGCCGATTCTCCGAACTTTGCGGTTAGCTCCTGAAGCAGTTTTTCGGCTTCTGTGAACTGCCCTCGATGCTGGTCCAGTGCCACTCTGGCTAGCCCAACTTCCACGCGGTCCGGATTATCTTTTTGAGCCTGTTGAAGAATTTTTTCGGCTTCCTGGGGTTGATTGTCGGCAACAGCGATTTCCGCTCGCAGCACAGCAGCCTGGGCCCGAACTTGCGGATCTTTTTCCAGCACGCTTAGAAGTTGGGTGACCTCTTGCCAGTTTCGCTGAGTCCGGGGTTGGCCCAAATTCTTCAGGATAAGCAGCCGGCAAAGGTCAAGTACAACAGCCGACGTCGCTTTCCCCATCGTCACCAGAGCGCGATAATCTTCAATCGCGTCGTCCACGCGCCCCAATTCGAGAAACGCCGCCGCCCGCCCCAGCCGGGCCTGTGGCCAAAGGGGGTCTTGGGTGGCAGCTTTTGAGTACGACGCCAGACTCTGGTCCATGTTGCCCATCTGGGCATAACACAGCCCCAGGTAAAAATCCACTTGTTTAAGCAGGTCGGGCACATTGGTCAGGTCCGGCCGGATGACTTCCAATTTGCGCGCGGCCTCAAACCATTGACCGCGGGCCAGAAGCAATCGGGCTCTCAACCATTCCAGCCGCGAGAGCGGGTACCGAGTTTGACTCAGCTCTTCGATGGCTTTTTCGGCGTTTTTTTCATCTCCCTGATTGAGACTCATCTCGGCCAGGTTGGCCAAGACCGCTGCCTTGTCGCTCACTTTGGTCAATGCATTCTGAAGAGTGGCCAGGCCCTCATTCGGCTGTCCCTGCGCTGCCTGAATTGCGGCGAGCAACGTGTAACCGTCCGCTCGCTGGGGATCCAACGCGATGGCTTTCTCCGCCCAAGCGCGAGCAAGATCGAGCTGCTCGAGCCGCCGAGCGCAGTCCGCGCCAAGAATAAGAAAATCCACATCATCGCTCTTCTTGGCCAAAATTTCCTTGGTATATTGCAGAGCCTGATCGTATCGATCGGACTGGTAGTAGTAAACGGCCGCTGTTCGCAGCGCTTCCTCATTCTTTACCGCGGCCAGCATCTTGCTGATCCACTCGTCGGCCTTCTGCGGATCCTTGAGCTCGGGATCATAACGATAGATTCCCGCGAGTTGGGCATAAGCCTCCGCCAGCTCCGGTCGTAAACTGATGGCTTTGTCAAGAGTTCGCACCGCTTCTCTCGATTGGCCGAGGCCACGCTGGCACCGGGCGAGCTTCGTTAATAACTCGGCATCATCGGGATTCACTTTAAGCAGATATTGGTTGAGATGTTCCTCCGCATCGCGAAAACGTCCTATGTTGAGAAGCACATCCACGAGCATCCTGCGGGCTTCGGTACGCTCCGGGTCCTGCCGCAAAACCGTTTCCAACCGAAAATAGGCAGGCCCGTATGCGCGAAGCTCAATAAGCAGTTCCGCGAATTGCTGCTGAGCATCCAGGTCCTGTGGCACGAGTTCCGTGTACCACTGGAAGTTTTTCGCCGCGACGTCACGGCGACCCTCTTTCAAGGCGGCTTGTGCCCGTTCAAGAAAGACCCGGGCATTTCTTCGCAGTTGGTAACCGTGCAGGAAATACGTGCCCGTTCCCAGCAGAATGACCACTGCAACGAGAATGACGACGAAGCGCTTGTTGATCTTTCTCATGCGATGGAGGCCCCATCAAACCTTCGCAGCTTTACCTACCTGGCATATGACGATCGATTGCACCACCGCACCCAATCCGCCCGGCTTATTTTGACCCGATCTGTGGCATGGCAGGCGCCATACGTGTATTCCCGGCGGCAATGCAGTCTTCGTCCATTATAGCTTGCCGGGACATCGCAAGCATCTTGTAACCGTCCGCTGCGTTCCTGAGCGCCGCGGCTTACCAGGTGGGTCTCGCACCCTTCAAAATCCCCTAAAATGGGGCATCCTCCGCAAAGTCGCCGTAGGCAACTTCGCTATACTCAGCAGGGGCTGCATTTTCGAATCGCGTGAATTCCTCACGCCAGACAAGTTTCACATCCCCGACCGGACCATTACGCTGCTTGGCCACAATCACCTCAGCCAACCCGCACAATCCCCGAGCTTGGGCTTCCTCTCGGGTGTGGTAATACTCTTCGCGATGGACAAACATCACCACGTCGGCGTCCTGCTCGATGGCGCCCGACTCGCGAAGATGACTCAATCGGGGCCGGTTGTCTTTGACAACTTCCGTCTGACGATTGAGCTGGGCGAGGCACAAAATAGGAATTTTCAGTTCCCGGGCGAGAGTTTTGAGACGCCGCGTGATTTTTGCCACCTGTTCCTGACGGGGATCCTTGGGGTTATCTGGCTCGATCAATTGCAAATAGTCGATGACAATGAGTCGCAAGCCCTCGCGTCGTTTGAGGCGTCTGGCTACCGCAGCGATTTCGGTTACCGTACGGCTTGGCGAGTCATCGATGAGCAACTTTCCGCGGCTCAGTTCACCGGCGGCTCGGACAAGTTTTTCCCTGTCTTCCGCGGAAAGAAAACCACTGCGAAACTTATGCCCGTTTATTTTTCCCCGCGAGCAAAGCATTCGCTGAATCAATTCCAAGCGAGACATTTCCAGGCTGACGAAAAGCGTTGTCAAGCCCGCGTCCACCGACACATGCTCCGCAATATTCGTGGCGAGGGCTGTTTTCCCCATACTTGGCCGGGCAGCCAGAATGATGAGCTCGGAATCGTGCAGGCCCCCGGTCAGTTTGTCGAGATCGGTGAAGCCCGTCGGCACCCCGGTAGCCTCACCCTGCATGCGCCGGTCGATCATTTGAAACGCCTCAAAGAGCACGTCGCTCACCGGCACGACATCCCCTGTGGATCGGCGGTCACGAACTGCCAGGATCCGCTCTTCGGCACGATTGAGGATTTCCCGCGGCTCGAGACTCAAATCGAATGCGTCACGCACGATGTCCGTACCGGCTTGAATCAATGCTCGCAGAAACGCGTGGTTGCGCACTATTTCTGCGTAGTAGACAGCATGGCTAGCCACCGCTACGGACTGGGCAATTTCTGCGAGATATGGGGCCCCGCCAACTGTTTCGAATTCCCCGTGCCGCCGCAACTCTTCGACCAGGAGCATCAGGTCGATTGTGCGGTTCGCCGCGTGCATCTCGAGGAGCCGAGCATAAATCCGCCGATGGGCGTCCACATAAAAGTCTTCTGGCACGAGCACTGTGGCCACATCGTCCAGCGTCCGCGGGTCAAGCAAGACGCTCCCCAGCACAGCCCTTTCCGCCTCAACACTATGAGGGGGAACACGCCCCGCCAGCTCCCCCAGCGGGCCTTGTGTGCCTCGTTCCTGCCGTGAAGCCTCAGTCGCCACGGTTCCCTCCGTTATGGTGTGCCATTATTTTCAAGGAAAATAAAGAATAGGTTTATGCGGTTCGAATTGTCGTTTACCGGATCATCTCCTTCCGTCACTCTATTCGTCCCCGGGCGAATCGACAAGCAGGCAACCGGAGACACGCGAGGCTTGTCGTCTCATTGACCACATTTCCAAAAAGAACGGGCAGGACCGCTGGGGGGAAACGGCCTGCCCAATGGGAGCACGCAGCGTCGCGCCACATGCTCACGTCAATTGTTCTAACGCGTCGCTTTCTCCAAGCCGATGCTCAAAAACTGCATCCATCAGTGCGTTGATACACTCGCCCCACTGCTCACCGATTGCATTGCCGGTGCATTTGACACCGACGTGGTGGCAGGAGACTTCTGCCGATAGGTGAGAAAATCACCAACGTAGATTAAATACTCAAAGGGCAGAGATTTCGGATCCACTTTGTCCCGGATCGTGGCGAGTGTGCCCTCGATCACGTCCTCCTTCTCCTGATAGCCAGCGTATTTGACGATAGCCACAGGCGTGTCCGGCGGATAATGGGTTTTGAGCTTCTCAATGAAGTAGTCGAACTCCGCACGCATCGTGAAAATGACCATGGTGGCTCGATGGACGGAGAGACTTTCCACCGTATCTGTTTTTCCTGGCCAATCGTTAGCGGTGAGGATCACCGATTTGGTTTTCGGGGCGTTCGTGACGCCTCGGCGAAGCGCGGCATTACCAGCGTTGAAACAACTCACTCCCGGTACAACCACCGGGTTTAGATCGGTAAACTCTTCCAGACACCAGGCCCATGGCCCGTAAATGAGAGGGTCCCCACTATCGAGAATGGCCACCACTTTTCCCTGGCCGACGGCCTGCCGCACCTGCGAGATGAACGCGTTCCTTTTCTCCGCCAGAGCCCGGGCGCGCGGTTGCTCCGCCTCGGGAAGTGAGTTGATGTCCTGCCCATAGTACTCAAAAAGTCGCCAGTAACCCGTGATAACCTGCTTTCCGGTCAAATAATCGGAGAATTTCTTTTCCAATCCGTCGGTGCAGTAGATTACGTCGGCATGGCGGATGGCTTCCACTGCCCGCAGCGTGATGAGATCCGGATCACCAGGCCCAACTCCGACCAGGTAAAGGGAACTTCGGGGAAGCTCGGCGAAAACGCTCCAGCTCCAACCGATCCAGCACACCCACAACAAAATTGTCAGCGGTCTTTTCATAACTCACCCTCGCACTTTCTCAGGAGATTTCAGGAAGCGTCGTGTGCATCAAACTGGTGCGGCTGCTGTTCCACCTTTTGCACGCGACACTTCCTCACTTCGGGAAGAAACACTTTAGCCAACTGTCCAATGGTGCTCGCTTGCTCTGGGTCAGGATCCTGCCAGTGTTACTTCTTGTGAAAAGATAACACCAATGCGCAAGAGCGACAAGGGGGCAATCTCACTAACAGAAATGTATCGCGGCAAAGCTCAGGATACTGCGGCAGATTCGCCTGGCGGAAATTCGCGCGCCAGCTGGCTGATCTGTTTGAATTCGGCAGTCCCCGCGCGAATGCACCATTCAAACAGCGCGGCCTCCGTAGTTGTGATGACGGCGCCCGCCAACTCCATCCGGCGCAGAGCGATCTCGTAATCTATTCGGTGCCGCGATCCCACCGCATCTGCCGCGACGTACACCCGCCAGCCTGACGCAAGAAAGTCCAGCACCGTTTGCTGAACGCACACATGCGTCTCGATGCCGCAGACGAGGAGACGGCTCAGCCCCGCTTGTTCTGCTTCTTCGAAGAGTGACCAGCATTCCCGGCAACTGAACATGAGTTTTTCCGGAATTGGCCCGAGTCGTTCCCGCAGCGGCGATACCGTTGGCCCCAGGCCCTTGGGGTACTGTTCCGTTGCCAGGATGCGAATACCAAGAATCCTCGCGGCATCGAGAAGCCGCCTGATGTTCCAGACCACCTTTTGATGATCGTGGATATGGGGGACGAGCTTTTCCTGGACATCAATGACCAGGAGACCAGTGTCCTGGGGAGACATCAACTCCGGGCTTCGAGGAGGAATTCTCGTCGGTTCTGACATGCGGCACTCGGTGTCATGCTCATTGGTAGCACTGACAAATCAGCAGGAAATTATGGCTTATAATATCAAACACACCGGCCTGCGGACAAGAAGTGGGGCCGAACGACACCCCAAACCGCAAAAATCCCGGTTCGCGGGCCCTTGTTTGAGGTGGCGGCGATTCACGACCATGATCACAGCCCGCCGTGGGTGGACGTTGAAACCCCGAGCGTAATAATGAACAGGTTAAACTCGAACGGGCTCAGGCCCACCGGAAGAGCTTGTAACGAGGGAGATCACCCGATGACGATGAAAACACTGGGTCAATTGAACGTGGTGCGGCACGGACGGTTTTGGTTGTTTCTCGGTCTCAGCGTGATCGCAATGGTGAGTATGAACACTCTTGGAATGTCCCAATCTCCATCGGAAACTGACGACGGTGTCCCCACAATCACAAAGCGTCAGGTTTACCCGCAGGGTGTGACAGTGGCGGAACTCTCTAATGGGCTGACCATCATCGTCCAGGAGAACCACACGGTACAGGCAGCGACCGTGCGGTGTTATGTCAGGTACACCGGAAGCGTTTACGAAGCCGAACATATGGGGGCGGGACTCAGCCACGTTCTGGAACATGTTGTGGCCGGTGGAACCACAACTAAGCGGACGGAGAAGGAGATCGCCGCGATCATCGACCGATTTGGGGGCAAGACCAACGCGTATACCACCACGAATTTCACCTGCTATTACATCGATTGTCCAGCACGCCACGTCAAGGAAGTCATCGAATTGCTGGCTGATTCCATGCAGCGGGTGGCATTCGAACCCAAGGAATTTGAGCGAGAACTGAAGGTCGTCAAGCAAGAGCTGGCCGACGGGGAAGTCAGCCGCTCCCGCGTGCTCTGGAAATTGCTCAATCAAACACTCTATTTGGTGCACCCAGCCCGACATCCGGTTATCGGATATCTGGACGTTCTCAATCACACGAGCAACGAGGCCATCATCCAGTTCTATCGGGCCCGTTACACCCCCAATAATCAGGTCTTTGTCGTGGTGGGCGATGTTCAGACGGATGCCGTCATTCAGCAGATCGCAGAACAGTATCGCGGAATTCCCCGTGCCGCGGAGACATACATCCCGTTGGAAGAGGAACCGGCGCAACTGAGTCCGCGGCGAGCTGTTCGGGAGATGGAAGGAGACGCCACGGACATTGCCATCGCCTGGCCCACTGTGAAGTTGACCGATCCCGACCTTTATCCCCTCGATGTTCTGGCGGATATCCTGGCCCGCGGCGAATCGTCACGCCTGGTTCGGCGGTTGCAACGAGAGAAGCCCCTCGCTCTCCGCGTCGATGCAGCCAGTGCGACGCCGGAGTATGTCCGAGGATGGTTTGGAATCCTGGCGACCTGTCCGCCAGAAAATTATGAGGAAGTCCGACGCATCATTCTCGAAGAAGTGTATCGTCTTCGCGATGAACTGGTTCCCGAGAATGAACTTGCCCGGGCCAAAAAGAAAAAAGTTTCCGATTGGATCTTCGAAAGAGAGAGTCTGCAGGCCACCGCGGAAAGTCTTGCACGAAGCTATCTCGCCACCGGCGATCCGCTCTTCGACAAGCTCTATACAGAACGCATTCAATCGGTCACCAGTGAGCAACTTCGGGAAGTGGCACGCAAGTATTTCGTTCCGGATCGGCTCAACGAAGTCGTCATTGCGCCATTGGGACGCGCACCCAAAACCGCATCCGAGGGCATGCAAAGCGAAGAATCAGACATACGACTCGTTCGTTTGCCGAATGGATTGCGCGTGCTGGTCAAGCGGCAGGCCCGATTGCCGATCGTCACCATGCAGGTGGCCATTCTTGGCGGCAATCTCCTGGATACGCCCGAAACGGCAGGCAGAACGGCACTGCTTGCGGGAATGCTCGACAAGGGGACTCGCCACTACACGGCGGACCAGATTGCCGAACTGTTCGACGACCTGGATGCCCGCGTGGGCTTTCTCCCTAGTCGCAACACGGTTGTCGCCAGTCTGAACATTTTGAAAGAGAATTTCGCGAAGGCGGGAGACCTGGTGACGGAATGTTTGCTGGAACCCCGATTTGATGAGGGTGAATTTGCCAAAGTCAAGAAACTGGTCTTGGATGCGATCGCTCAGCGAAGTGCGATTCCACAGGCGGAAGCGCAGGAGCTTTTCGCGGACTTACTTCCAGCAGATTCACCTTATCACATTCTGATCGGTGGAAAGCGGGAAACTGTGGAGCGACTCTCGCTGGATGACATCAAGCAGTACCATCGAGTGCTGCTCAATCCAGCGAACATGGTCGTCGCGGTGTTCGGTGATATCAATCCCGACGAAGCGGTGCGCCTGGTAGAGAAGTGGTACGGTCAGCTCTCACCGCCCGCAGATGCCCCCAAGATCAGTTTCGATCGCAATAACGCCATACCCCAGGTTGTTACCGGACACAAGCAAGTCCAGAAACCGACGGCCGTGCTGGTGATGGGGTATCCCGGGCCGAGCATTCGCGATGAGGCAGACTACACCGCGATGATGGTCCTCGACACGATCATGTCGGGATATGATTACCCGGGCGGCTGGTTGCATGAGGAACTTCGCGGGGCAGGGCTGGTTTACGGAGTCCATGCCCTTCAATTGACCGGGCCGGCACCGGGTTACTTCGTGATCATGGCTCAAACGAGACCGGAGACACTGGCTGAGGTGGTTCAGCGGGTGCTGAAGAATGTGGAGAAGGCCAAACAGGGCGAGATCACTGAGGAGGAGTTCGAGCGGGCGAAAGAATTGCTCATCTCCTACCATGCTCAGCAGAACATCACCATCGCAGCGCGGGCCACCCAGGCTGCGCTCGATGAACTGTACGGGCTTGGATATGACTACGACAAGAAATTTGATGAGCGGGTCAAGGCGGTGACGCTGGAGGATGTCAAACGAGTCGCCAGGAAATACTTTGGCCCATTCGTGCTGGCAACCGTTTCACCCGCACAGTCATTTGAGCTTCCCACCTCGCAAAACCGGTAGCAGTTTCTTCTCCGGCGTGCTGGAGAAGCGGACTTTCAGGACCGAGCCGCTCCGGAGACGTGAAGTCAACAATTTCCACCATGTAAAAAAACGCCGGCCAACCGAGGCCCTCGGTTGGCCGGTGGAAACCGTCTGAGGAGTACTCGGGAATCAGAACCCGTAGCGGACCATCACCTCAAATCGAGTGCTGTCGGCAGGGTCCTTGGCTACCCAGTTTGTTTTCCATTGCTGCACCTCGAAACCCAGGATGAATTGCTTCGTCACATCATAGGTGACATTCGCAAAATAGAATTGGTTGTAACTCCGCTGTCCGGGGCTGAGGTCCTGATTGAACGGATCGTCGATCGAATAACCCGCATGGCTGTGAAGTCGCTCTGTCCAGTCGTACCACACGTCCACCCAACCGCCAGTGGCCCGGATGGTATTTCCCCGTGCGAGATTGACACCCTGAACAATTCCACCTAAGTAAGCACCGAGGTTTTCCCCGGTAAAGAACTCGCCCTGGACCCCAAATCGCGGTGTGATGGGATATTTCACATCCACATTGAAGGACCAAGTTCGGAAGTCTTCCTCGGTGACTGGTGGGCCGGGAAGGTAGAACATCTGCTCACCGATGTGACCCGAAATGCCAAACTCCAGGGGGCGGTAGCCGGGGCCCCGTGGCCCGACGGTAAAACCTAATCGACCTTCAACGACGGGCCACTCGGCGTGCTCGGCCACCACATTACCGCCAATCTCGGATGCGATGTCGGCATTGATGGATGCCTGTGCTGTGACGAGCAGTACGTCAGAGAAATGGTAGTAGCGCTCAGCGCGAAACTGGGCGCGCCGATATCCGATGTTTCCAGCCCCCCAGCCTACTGAATACATGATCGTGCCCGGAAGCAGAGGTGAAATGACGTCCCAGGTCTGACCCGCCAACAGGCGGAAGTACTCGTTTTTCACCTCGACATAGGCGTGACGAAGCAGAACGCTCCCACGGTTTTCCGTCTGAAACGCTCCTTGAAAGTCGAATTCCACTTTTCCGCCGGTCTGGGCACATCCAAACCGCGGCAGCATCGGTCCAACAAAGTCAATACCCAGCCGGGTTGACTTGCCGTCCACGTGCCAGGCTCCTTCCGGACGATCGTCTGGCGAAAATACATAGAGCGTATAATCCCCCATATTGGAGTGAAGTGTCTCATAGGAAGTACTCGCCCAAAGGTACCCATACGGAATGATCTGGATGTCCCCTTTGGTCCAGGCGAGCTTTTTCATTTCCGCCCGAATCTCATCCATCGAGGGAGCCGCGGGCTGAGCTGCTTCCGTTTCAAATGCCACCGGATCACCGGTCACCCGCGGCAGGGCTACTGGTTGAGTCGCCTGAAGCGCTTCCAATTCCGCACGCAGACGCTGGGTTTCTTCTTCGAGCTGGCGAAGACGGGCCTCTGTCAGATCGTCAAACTCGCCAGCCAACGCTGCTGGAGGAGAAGCCAGCCCTCCTGCAATAAGCAGCAGAAGTAAAAGCTTAATCCCGGAAGCTCGACACATGGGGAACTCCTTTTCCCAAAAACTGGTGAGGTGTTAACCATCCCTGAACACCGCTGAGAGCCGCGGATCTGCTCGACGAAGACGGGACTGGGCCAATTCCCTGAAACCCTTTCCCGGTGCGCAAAACCAAACCCGCTGCAAAGGCCGCCGCGGAGCGTCGTCGCCCGCAATCGCGACAGAACCGTTAACTCATCCAATTCCGTCGCGTTTCGCATTGTTCTTACAGGAGTAATCGTCAGTAAAAAGCGCGCCTTGGATTCAGGCGGGAGAAGTTCTGTCAGAATCGAATCGCGAAAAGGCAGCATCGGGGTAAATTTTGTCGAAAAATGCGAAAACTTACGCCGGCGGGTTTAAAGTTTCGCTGGAACTCTCTAATGCCGGTTACAATGCGCCGCCTATGACTAGGAAAACTGCGCAGAGCGGGCAACTTGGTGGGAATGAAAGACCCAACTCAAGAATGGGCCAATTCAACACGCGAGGATGAATCCGCACCGATTCCTGTATCGAAAGTGACGTCAGACCGTTTCGGAAGGTGTGCGAAGGCATCGTTCTCGGCTGCCGAACTTCCGCGTGTTAGTTCTGCTGTACGCGGATGTGCGATCGCCCAAAGTTTCAGGTAAGTTTGAAAAGTGGTGACGGCATTATCAACAGCGACAAGAAAACCGCCCATCCCATCCAGAAACCCCATTTTGACTATGAACGACTTGACAAAGGCCGTGATCGGACGCAACGTCAAGTCCCACAATCGCGCACGTTTGCCCCGCTTCCACTTTTCCAAAGCCCCTACAGTGGAGTATCGGTTCTTCTTTTGATACCACCTGTCCAAACAGGTGCATGTCCAGTGCTCAAGGCGCCCTTGCAAGATGCCAACTCTGCCTGTCGAAACCACAACTTTTTCGTGGATGGCCCCTGCGTCGTAATTGGCGACGGATTTTCGAAACAGGCGGACAACCTTGTGATTCCAAGCTCCGTGCCTGATGCGATAGCCGAGGTAATAGTGGTCAAATCCTACGAGAAATGCGTCTGGACAATCGCTTTTTGAAAGCACTTTGTCAATTTCCCGACGCAACGCCGGTGTCATCCGTTCATCGGCGTCCAGGACAAGAACCCAATCGTGCCGACACTGGTTGACCGCCCAGCCTTTGAACGAGCCAAAGCTGATGAATTCGCGCTGGATTAACCGACACAATCGGGGATGCGCAGTGCAGAAATCGTGAGCGATGGCCAGTGTTTTGTCAGTCGAACCGCTGTCCGCGATCAGGATTTCATCTGCCCAGCCGAGTACAGATTGGACGCACGCCGCTAAGTGGTGCTCCTCGTCTTTACAGGGGATGACCACGCTGATCGGTGGCCGATGCATTCTCCTCTCCCGACGGTATCACGCCACGCTTCGAAATTGTGTCCGGCTGATGTATGGCAAAACAGCCTGGAACACCATATCCGGTGATAACTCCTCCATACAACGGTGATGGCCTAACGGGCAACGCGGCTGCCCGCAGGGGACGCAGTCCAGCGAGACTTGGAGGTCGATCGATTCCACGGTCGGATTTGCCGTTACCACCGGCCAGGTCGGACCAAAGAGGGTGACGACCGGCTTGCCCAACGCAGCCGCCATATGGCGGGGACCGCTATCGGTAGAAACCATTGCCGTACAACGGTGAAGACACGATTTGAGCGTCTGCAAATCCAGAGGTTGATCTGCCATTGAAACGACTTTGGGGTGGGACACTTCCCTGGCGATGCGGCGAACGACTTCGCGTTCGCGGTGACCACAAACAAAGAGCACCCACGCGGGCGTACTGGTCACGATGCGGCGGGCAAGCTCGACGAAATGAGCGGGCGGCCAGCATTTGGATGCTCCAAACGCGCCCCCCACGTGCATGGCGATCACAGGCCCGTGAGTGGGCAGGTTCAGGTCTTTCCAAACTCGATCGGCGCACACTTCCCCCCAGAGGCTCAATGGAAGTTCCAGGCGCCGATCGTCGCTGTCCGCGCCAATTGCCCGGGCCAGTCCGAGATAATAGTCCACCATCGGTACCCGCCGGATTTGTCCCCCATCCCGCGGCACCGGCAACGCGTGCGTCAAAAGTGCAGCGCGACCATCCCGAGCATAACCGATTCGTTCTGGAATTCCTCCAGCCACGGCCAGCAGAGCCGTTCTCAGGCTGTTCGTGAATAGGATCGCTTGGTCCCAACGAACAGTTCGCAGTCTTTGGATGGTGGCGAAGGTATCAAAACGAGGATCATCTGTTCGTGGATCGTAATACCAGAATTCGTTGATCCAGTTAGATCCCGAGAGTAGCCCAGCCAGATTGGGACGCGTAATACCGACGATTCTTGCCCCGGGGCCAAATCTGGCGCGAATGGCCCGAATGGCGGGCACAGCCATGACCAAATCACCCAGCCAATTGGGAAGAAACAGGCAAATGTTCATGGGGACCTCCCTGTCCTCGGCTGCCGGCCGACACAGCAGCGCCGTGTTAGACCATGCAGCCGTCCATTTTTGCAATTCCCTCCCTTTTTCGGAAGGCTAATTTTTCAGATTCCTTGCGGGCATACCCAGAACCAGTCAATTTCTCTTGCCTGGTTTCCATTCGGAGTGGTATCTTTCAGGCCAATGCGCAGCAGGTGGGAAGATGGACAATTTGACCGGTCTTCCCACCGCTCCCGAATTGTTTTTTTGCAACACACATCGCAGAGAGCCTCTTGCCTGATTGCCGCCCCGATGAGTCATTTGACACGTTTTGGTCATTATCTTGTGTGTGTGATTGTGCGATGGCTGATCATTCTGGCCCAGGCTGTGCCGCTGCAGGTGGGAAACGCTCTTGCCCGTGCACTCGCCTGGCTGTTTACGCGGGTGCTTCGCGTGCGCTACCAGGTGGCCGATGATAACCTCCGCCACGCGTTTCCATCGCTTTCGCCCGAAGCGAGAAGAGACTTAATCGAGCGAATGTGGCACCATCTTTTTTTGATGGTGATGGAAGTGGCTCATACTCCGCGTGTGCTTCACGAGGAGAACTGGCGCCGGTTTGTGGATCTCAAGAACGTCCGGGAATTGGTGAAAAGACTTCTCGAGGATCGGCCTGTCATTCTCGTCACCGGTCATTTTGGCAATTTTGAATTCGGCGGGTATATGCTGGGTTTGCTCGGCTTTCCCACGCACACGGTGGCAAGAACCCTCGACAACCCTTTCTTGGACCGATTCGTTAACGCCTTCCGTTCGGCCAGGGGACAGCACATCATTCCGCGAGTCGGTGGGGCAGAGCAAATCGAGGCTGTTCTGCAGGCCGGCGGCACAATGGCCTTTTTGGCCGACCAGAGCGCTGGGCGAAAAGGATGCTTCGTCCAATTCTTCGGTCGGCCCGCGTCTACTTATAAGGCTATCGGGCTGCTCTCCCTACAGTACGACGCACCCATTGCGGTCGTGTACGTGAAAAGGCTGGGTCAGCCGATGCGTTTTGAGATGGGAGTCAAAGCGATTCTGGATCCGCGGGAGGTCACAGTCCGGGACCCTGTCACTTTCATCACCCAGTGGTACACGACGCAGCTCGAAGAGATTATTCGGGAATCTCCCGAGCAATACTGGTGGATTCACCGACGGTGGAAGGAACAGCCTCGGGTTAAGAGATGCGCTGCTCCCGAGGACGTCACTGAAAACGAAGTTGATGGTGAATTGGCCCGCAACGTGGCCTGACTCGTGCCGCGTTTTCCTGATGGATCTGCTTTGGGGCCGCCGCGTCAGCGATGCCCCGTCCTGTGTTTCTCGTCTCGCAATAATCATTTCAAAGGGTCTCCTGGAGGGGGCTTTTTTTGAGGGAACTGGACTGACTAAAATGGCACCAGTTTTCCTGGTCGCTGGTATGCCCCGAAATTCCCATCTGCTAGAAGAGCCGGAAGTGGACTAAGGGAGGCTCTATTCATGACACCTCGACAACGCGTGCTCACGGCCCTGGAACATAAGGAACCGGATCGGGTACCGATTGACTTTGGGGGACATCGTTCTTCGGGCATTGCCGCGATTGCCTATGCCCGCCTGCGAAAATTCCTGGGACTTCCGGATCGCCCCATCCGGGTCTATGACCCTATTCAGCAACTTGCGGTTATCGATGAGGATATTCTCGACCTCTTTCACGTGGACACCATCGAGCTGGGGCGAGCCTTTGCGCAGGAACCCGAGTACTGGGTGGACTGGGTGTTGCCCGATGGAACCCCCTGTCAGATGCCCAGTTGGGCAGTGCCCGAACGGCGTGACAACGAGTGGGTCCTGCGTGGGCCGAGGGGACGTATTCTCGGCCGAATGCCCGATGGGGCCCTTTACTTCGAGCAGTGTTACTGGCCGTTTGCCGAGAAAGACAATCCTGATATGGCGGCAGAGGCCCTGAAAGACACAATCTGGTGTGGAATCCCTTCGCCTCCCGGTCCCATTGTGGAAGGACCGGGCGGGCTGGAGCGCCTGCAAAAAGGGGCGAGAAGCCTTCGGCAGAAAACGGATCGGGCGATCCTCTATCTGTTCGGCGGAAACCTCCTGGAATGTGGGCAATTTCTGTATCGAAACGACAATTTTTACATGCTCCTGGCGGGAGACCGATCCCGGGCAGAACGGGTTCTGGATCGGCTCACCGAGGCACATCTGGCCAATCTGGAACGGGTTCTGCCCGTGCTCGACGGCTTGATCGACATTATTGTTTTCGGAGACGATCTCGGGATGCAGACGGGACCGCAGATCTCCCCGAAAATGTATCGGGAACTGTTCAAACCCCGTCACGCCGCGATGTGGAAGCGTGCCGAAGAACTGGCCGACGTTAAGGTGATGCTGCACTGTTGTGGAGGGGTTCGCGAACTCCTCGATGATCTGATCGACGCCGGTCTGGATGCCATCAACCCGGTCCAGATTTCATGCAAGGGTATGGATCCGGAAGGATTAAAACGCGATTTCGGGCGAAGAATCACATTCTGGGGGGGAGGATGCGACACGCATCAAACACTGGCGTTTGGCACACCGGCGCAGATCAAAGAACATGTAAGGCAACTCATTCAGATTCTTGCGCCCGGTGGTGGTTTCGTTTTTCAACAGGTCCACAATATTCTGGCAGACGTTCCACCCGAGAACATCGTGGCCATGTTTGAAGCTGCCTACGAGTTCGGGGCCTACGAATCGTTAAAGAATGCTCAATCGAAAGTCGTCTCGCGGTCGGCATAGGTAGATGGGCGAACTTGGCAGGCTTTTGTAATAAATGATTCGCGGTTTCGGGGTTCGCCTCTGGTTCGGCGCGGGACCACTTGCCCAGTCCGCGCTCGCAACGATTTCGCATCGGGAGCAACTGCATCGCCTGGCCTGAGCAAAAACCCGCTGCAACAGGGTACGTCTTGCACAAGCGTGCCCCTGCAAAACGACCGCCGAGCAGACTGGTGCCCGCCCGGCGGCCATCGCCAAGTCTTACCCCTGGTCGGTCAGGGTTCGTTCTGCCGCTATATGTCAGCCCTCGACTTTCCGCAAGCGTGGGTAGGTGGTGATCAGGAAATACAGAAGCGGCAGCGCCCCCACCACGATGATGATCGTGTCCGGAATGATGCGCAGGTTGCCCAGCGTCTGAATGATGGGGAGTTCATAGAAGGCGGCGCTGCGTCCCCACCAGAAACCGTTATCATAGGCATGCCACACCTGCATGACGCCGATGGGCAACAATCCCGTGAGGAACATCAGGAACAATCCGCCGTTCAGGCCCCAGAAGCTTATTTGCAGGATGCGGTCGTTCCACGCCTTGTTTTCCGTCAGACCTCTCCACGAGAAGAGAATGACAGCGATGGCCAGCATTCCATAAACCCCAAATAGGGCGGTGTGGCCGTGATTGCTCGTGAGATAAGTGGCGTGCTCATAGTAGTTAATAATGGGGAGGTTGATGATGAAACCGAACACGCCCGCACCGAGGAAATTCCAAAAGCTGGACGCGGTCAGGAAATACAGCGGCCACCGATAGGGGAATTCCTGTCCCGCTTCGCGAATGGACTTGTATTCCATCCACGCTCGAACGACGAGCAGAATGAGCGGCACGGGCTCCAGGGAGCTGAACACTCCCCCAATGGCCAGCCAGAAGCTCGGCCCACCATACCAGAAATAGTGATGGGCGGTGCCCGGGATGCCACTCAGAAAGACCAGGATGGCCGTCAGATAGGCAACTCGCAAAGCTGAACTGGCTGTCACCAGTCCGAGCGTCACCAGGAACAAGGAAATGACGCCCACACCGAAGAATTCAAAGATACTTTCCACCCAGATGTGCACAACAAACCATCGCCAGTAGTCGGCGATCGTGATGTGGGTACCGCGTCCGTAGGCCAGTCCAAAGCCGAAAAAGAGCACCACGAAGACCGCGCTGAGGACGTAAAACGTAATCAGGGCGCGGCGATCTTTCTCTTCAGGGTCGGAAGAAGTGCCATTGGACCTGGGCAGAAGCCCTGGGGCGATGCCCCGATACACGACGATAAGCCAGAAAATCAGTCCCGCAAACAGCAAGATCTGCCAGAGTCGGCCTAACTCAAGGTACTCCCAGCCCTGGTGACCCAGCCAAAACCAAAGATTTCCGCCCAGCCGGGAAAGGTATCCCTTGATGCCCAGCACCTCCCCCACCAGGCTTCCTACCGCGACGACAAGTGCCGCCACGAAGAGAACATTGACCAGGGCTCGCTGTCCCGGAGGTTCTCGCCCGCCCACCAAGGGCGCCAGGTAAATGGCGGTTCCCATCCAGGACAGAGCAATCCAAAGGATCGCCAGTTGCAGGTGCCAGGTTTTGGCCCAGCTATAAGGATACATCTGCCCGACAAGCTCGATATAAAATCTGCCGGGATGAACAGTGTAGTGCGCAAGCAGGCCTCCGTTGAGAATTTGCACAATGAAGAGTAGTCCCGCCACCAAGAAAAACTTGGCGGCCGCCCGCTGACTCGGTGTTACGGGTTGCTCGAGCAATCGGTAAGCGGCCTGGACAGCCTGCGATTCACCATAGAAAAACTGATAGCGGTGCACAATGTAGACTACCAGGCCGAGAACAACGAAGAGCGCGAGAACAGAGAAGATCGAGTAAACCAGGGCTTCTGTCGAAGCCCGGTTGCCAACGGTGATATCCGAAGGCCAGTTGTTCGTGTAACTGTAGTTCAAACCAGGCCGATTGGTAACGGCCGCCCAGGCGGTCCAGAAGAAAAACGTTGCCAGGTCCTTGCGCTCTTCGGCCGTAGGAATCGCATTGGGCAGAAAACCGTAGTGAGGATCCCCTTCGGCAAACGTCCGATCCCAGAAGTGAAGTAACTGTTCAAACGCGTATGCTTGAGCCGGCGTGAGGACCAGCGTTCCGGTGTCTGGCTGGTAGCGATTTTCTTTCAGCTCCCGGATGACTGTCATGTCCACCTCGTCGAGTTCCTTCCGTGGCGATGGTGGGAGCTGTTTCCAAAGGTCCTGGGAAGGCTCTCCCTTGGCAAGGTGGTAATTGCGGACCAGGTACCCCATCAGGTGCAGGGTATAGGCTGAGAAATCCATCCCGCGAAGCGAGCCGTGTCCCCAGATACTTCCGTGATCCATCAACCCATACCGCTGGTAAACGTCTTGACCGCGAAGGATCGCGTCTTTGTCCGCAAGAATCTTTTCGCCGACCACGACTTTCGTTGGGATGGGCGGAACATGGTCTTTGGCGAAGTATCCCCCTACAAAGAGGATCGCCATGCTCACAACGAAGCTCACGATCGCCGCGTTGCGCAACCCTTTCGTGCTCATGGTGGCACTCCTTTTTAGCTGCGACTATTGAAATCTCGACCCCGCAATGCGTTTCCCCACAAATCTTCGCTGAGTCCTCCAAGCCTTGCGCATTTAATGGCAGCAGAAAAAGCCGCTCGCTTTCGGCACAGATTCTTTCGCGATGCCCATTTTGGCGAGCAGTTCGTCAGCCAGGGCCGCGTACTTTTCGTGGACGCCTTCGCCCACGTGCTCTTTTTCCGTGGTCTCAAATTTGGCAAGCATTTCAGCCTGTTCGCTGGCATTCAGCGTTCGCTCGGCAAGAACGAAAAGGATGTTGTCCTCTTTGGAAATGTGCTGGCGGAGGAGGGTGACATATTGCCGGGCAGCCTCGGCGAATTTTCGAGCGGCCGCCCGCGAATCGGTTTCGGCTGCTTGGATTGCTTCAACCATTTGCCGAATGAGGGCCCGACCTTGTTCGTGCTCGTAGAGCATGACGCCGGTCGGACCGCCTTCCCGGGGAAATCCCTTGGCCTCAAGGGCGGGAAAGAGGAGGTCTTCCTCCTTGGCGTGGTGGCAATGGTCGGCGAAATGCCTGAAGAAATCCAGCGCCTGGGATGCGAGTTCCGCATCGATTTTTCCGTTATTCGCCGCATGATCGGCGAGCTTCTCCAGAACAGCGAGCACCTGCTCAATGACGCGGTGCTCATGGCGGAGAATTTCGGTTGGTGATTGACCGTGGGACGTCATATTCGCGCCTCCTATCAAAAAGTGGAACCTAAACCAAGCGTCAGAGGGTCCAAGAGTAACGCGTTAATCACATATGCATATCGTATTTTCAACCAAAAAATTTTGGATTGCTATCCGCCCATGCAGCACAACGCGCGCTGGTTTTTTACCAACTCGGAAAGTTTCGTTTCCCGCAGAAACCTGAGATACACTTCCCTCACCGTTGCCCAGCGTGCATGGACCGGGCAAGGAGCCGAATCCGTGCATCGTTCCTGCCCCAGTAGGCACCCCTCCCACCGACTGATTTTGTCGATCGGCTCGACAATGTCGTACAGGGAAATGTCGCTCGCCGGTCTGGCCAGCCTGAACCCGCCCCCCTTTCCCTTTTGGGACTCAAGGAGCCCCTCCTCCGCAAGCTTCTGGAGAATCTTTCCCAGATAGTTGCGGGGGGCCTTGACCCGGCGCGCAATCTCGTCCGCCCCGAGAAAACTCCCGGGAGGCAGTTCGGCGAGAATCATCAGGGCTGTCGTTGCGTGAACCGCGGTTTTTGACATCATAGGCAAAGCTCGATTTTAGATATCCACATGTGATTATAGCCGTTGAAAACGTCCTGTCAAGGCTCGCGCTCAGGCGAACCAGGAAAATTCTTGATCAAACCGCTTCCCGTCCCCCGGTGCCACGCCATCTGCCGATCCTACCCACGGTGCTTTCAAAGGCATTTGAATTTCCATTATTTCCGGCGTACATTGGCTTACGGATGGTGTGGTTCTCATTAACATGGGGCGTCCGTTCAAGGTCTTCTTTGGCCCGAACTGAAAACAGGAGGAACGGCGATGTTCACGCGAGCTCTTTGTCAGTGGAGCGTCACGGTTGTCGGACTGCTTATGCTGCTATCGTCCGGCGGCTGCAAGGTGGCTTTTTCGACGGGACCGATGGGGCTGGAGCCGGTTTCACTCAAAGCCGAGGAATGGAACGGAGTATGGACAGTGCCCGGCACAGCGGGCCACGCCGTTGCACGGGTGGTGGATGCGGAAAAAGGAATCCTTGAAGTGGGCTTCATTCAATCCAACGACCAGGGATTGAGCCTGAAAACGATGAAGCTGTACCTCCGCCAGGCCGGCGATTGGACGTTTCTCTCCACGGAAGCGGAAGACAGGCCCGGAAAGTTCATCTGGTGGAAGGTGAAACGTTCGCAAAACACGTTGGTGATGTGGCCGCCACGATGGGACAAGCTGGCTGCGCTGGTCAAGGCAGGTAAGCTGCCCGGCAAACAGGAAAGTGACACTGTTTTGGTTCTTGACCCGTTGGATAAGGCCCATTACGAGCTTTTCACGTCCGAAAAAGAAGGTGTACTCGTGGACTGGGAAAATCCTGTGGTCACTGTTTTTGCCCCCTCGCCACAGTGAAACAGAGGCGATCTCTGGTCACCCAGCACAGCCCAGTCTGACAAAGCATTATCGTTGTTGATGGGATGGTGGGCTTACTCCTTTGGCTCAGCCCATTCGACAATCGACACAACGGCATTGGATTGCGGATTAAGATTCTTGATCCGCAGGGTGATCTCGCCAGATTGGGTGAAAGATTCATCCAGAGGCAAATCGAGCCATTTCCCGTTATCAAATCCCTGCACTTCCCCAAATGATTTGTTATTGATGAGGATCTCCTGGTGACGACCTCCCTGGAAGTGATCGGGGTCGATGACGTACAGGCGGAGGATTCCTCGTCGTTTGGGTGGAACCGTCAGAGCAATCTGCACTTCCTGTTCGTCGGCTCGGGTGTGAAAGATCGGAAACGGCCAGCCGGTGTAAGCGAATCCACGTACGACCTTTGCGGAGTAGCCCTCTTGGGCGAAGATAAGTTCTTTTTCCGGTCGGCCACATCGGAGGTGGAGTTTCACCCCTCGTTGTTCCAGGTCTTGGGGGTCTGGAAGTTCTTCTCGGTCTTTCCAGTTGACCTCTGTCGGAGAGCGTTTCTCCACCGGTGGGAGTGGGGGGAACGCTTCATGAGGCTCGGTCTGGTACCAATAGACTGTGGAAGATATTTCCAGTTCATTTCCCGGCCTGCTGAATTGCTCGCGAAACATGGGGTGCTCGTTCTTTCCAAAGCCTATGGATACCACGAGCGACTTTTGAAATACGATTGCGTCCTGAAGGAAGAAACGATAGGCGGCCGCTCCCTCTTTGTGGAAGGGAAACCACCCTGTCAGAAGAAAGGTGTTCTCCTCGGGAGGGAAACCCCAACTGAACCCGAATGAGTCTTCGATTCCCTGGAACTCGATTGAGGGCTCAGACTCGCCGTCGATGTAGAATTTCTCGTTTTCATCCACAGGATAACCTGGTCGTCCCGGTGACCTGACGGTCACGTTCCAACCCATGAACTTGCCCTGACCCTTTGCCACCAGGGCGATATAGTCCTGCTTTCCCAGATTGATCAATTCTTGCCGCCAAAAGGCATGGAAGTAACCGAAGTCGTTCGGCAGGGACTCGAGCTTCTGGGCCAGAACATAACTGTAGCAGGGCATCAAGGACCAGAGTTCCTTTCCCGGTTCGACTGGACCGTCATAACGTAGCTCGATGCGTGCCGACTTCCGAAACGGCATCGTGAAATAAGCGTTCCACCCTCGCTTCTTGTTCACAAGGGCCGTTTCTAATCGCTCACGCTCGCCGGCTGGGTCGCAGAAAAAGTCCACCAACGGACACTGCACACTGGGGGATTTTTCGTCATCCCAAAACATTTGCAGGATTAGCTCCCGACCCAGATGATACTTGTTGGGTTGGGCGGCCATGCGCTCCGGCAATGCAAAATGGATCATCGTGATGATTCCGGGACCCTTCAAATCCGCCACCACGACTCGCTTGCTTTGCATGAACTGCCTGTCGAGAGGGGTCTCGATCCAGAGGGCATTCTCGCAGACGGTGCTGCCCGAGGAAATCCGCGGTAGATCGGCAAACGTTCCCTGGGAGTGCGCTTCTGGCATGAACAACAGCGACATCAGCAAACTGGAGAGCGGGACCCAAATTCGCAACAGAGCTTTTTTCTTCATAGTGCATTCTCCTCCCGGTAAGTGCCACGCACGCTTTCTGACCCTCAAAACGTCCCATTTTGAGGCTGCCGTGAAAACGCATCCATCATAGGAAGGACGCGTTCCAGCGACAACCAACTCGGAATTCACAGCCCACCATTGACGACGGGCTTTGATCCCAGCCGGACCTTGCATGGGTACAAACGGCTGGTTAAACTCGGCCTAACGTCCAGCGTGGTCACCCGTTCAACGTTCATCTGCGGCTGGTTGTATCACGGGAAGGTTACCACTGAAGCCACTTGCTGCCGGGAGATGCCCATGACTGCTCGGACACCCACGATCCCCGAGGAATCCAAAGGCCTTCCGATGACGGCCAAATGGGATCCAGAAAAGCTTGCGCAGGAGGAAAGATTCCTGCAAGAACTGGAGAAAAAAAGCCTCTGGGAACGGATCCGCGGATACGCCAAACTCACAGGCCCGGCGTGGCTTCAGAGCGCGATGACGCTGGGGGCCGGTAGTGCGACGGCCTCGGTAATGGCGGGAGCCTCTTTCGGATACAAGCTTCTCTGGGTTCAGCCGCTGGCGATGTTTCTGGGCGTGATGATCTTCGCCGCTCTGGCGAAGGTGGTTCTCACTACAGGGGAACGGCCGTACCGAGCCTTTGGCCGGGAACTCCACCCGATTATTCCGCTCTTCTGGGCGGTCGGCACGATCGTGGCGTCAATTATCTGGCACTTTCCGCAGTATACTCTGGCCGGGGCGGCAGCCTGGGACCTGGCTCAGGTGGCCCAATCGGCGATTGTTGGAAAACCCGACCCCGGAAAAACCGCGCCCGTCGAAAACAATCAGGCGAAGCAACCTCTTCCCAGCGTTTCAAGCACGGGCAACGCTCCGAAATGGCTGGAATATGTGGTCAAATACGGGATCGCCCTGTGTATTCTGGCCATCAACATTTTCACCGTGTGGAACTACGGTAGTCATACCAGGGGCATCAAACTCTACGAAGGGTTTCTCCGCTGGGTGATCCGCATTGTGATTCTGGCCTTCCTGGCTGTGGTCATTTGGACGGGCATTCGCTGGGGAGAGCTGGTGCGAGGTTTCTTCGGATTCTACGTGCCCGACACTCCGGACGGAGTAACCGTGGTCCTTGGTGCTTTGGGGGCCGCTGTGGGGATCAATATGACGTTTCTTTATCCCTATTCCATCCTGGCCAAAGGGTGGGGTAAGTACCACAAGGGACTTGCCAAATGGGACCTGTTCAGCTCAATGTTTTTGCCCTATACGATCGTCACGTCGCTGATCATCATTGCCATGGCCAACACGATTTACGACGGCAAGGACGTGGTTCGCACGGGGCTTCAGCCCGTTCAGGCGGCGGCAGCGTTCAGCACGCTCCTTCACTCGGACCTTGGCCGCGTGATTCTGGACCTGGGTTTCCTGGCCATGACGTGTGGTGCAATCAGCACTCACATGGTGGTGTGCGGGTTTACGTGGTGTGAGATGCTGGGGCTGGAATACACCCGGCAGAGATTCCGCCTTTTCTCTCTGACACCTGCAATTGGCATCCTGGGCGCGGGCATGGGTTATCCGTTCTGGATGCCAATTCTGGCCTCCGCCATTTGTCTGACCATGCTGCCGCTAGTGTATTTGGCGATCTTTTTAATGGCGAACAAGAAAAGTTACCTCGGTGACGCCGTCGGATCAGGACCGGCTCGGTGGATTTTCAACCTGCTCCTGCTAGCCGCAATCACCGTCACGACAATCGGAACCGCCGTTCAAATTAAAGTTCGCGTGGTGGATCCCGTTCGGAAGTTGTTGAATCCACCGGCCGCGGCGAATCAGGCAGCCCCGTCTCAGGAAAAACCGAAGTCGCCGTAGTGTGAGAGGATGATTTGACGTTCCGCTCGGACCTGCGGCAACCAGTTCAAGAAGGACTCACTTTGCCTCACGGATGAATTCTTCCATCAGATCGAGGGCCCGTGCGAGCTCTTCCGTGGCTGCGGCAAAGGAGAGTCTCACATAACCTTCTGCGCCGAAGGCGGAGCCCATCACGGTGGCAACACCTTTCTGAGAGAGAAGTTCCAGACACCACTGGCTGGAATTGTCCACAACTGTGCCGTTGTACCTTTTGCCCAGGTGTCGCGAAATGTTGACGAATGCGTAAAATGCGCCTTCCATTGGTGCGCAGGAAACCCCGGGGATTTTAGCCAGGCGCTCGGCCACGAAATTTTTTCGCCGCTCGAATTCGCGCCGCATCGTCTCCACGCAATCCTGGGGACCGGTGATCGCGGCCAAAGCGGCATACTGGCTGATGCTGCACGGGTTGGAAGTTTCCTGGCTCTGTAACGAAGCCATAGCTTCCGCGATGTCTTTGTTTGGGGCGATGGCCCATCCGATTCGCCACCCCGTCATGGCATACGTCTTGCTAACCCCATTAATCAGGATTGTTCGCTCCTGGAGCCCAGGACAGACTGTGGGGAAGCTGGCGAAAGGTTCCGATGTGTACGTCAAACGGTCGTAGATCTCGTCGGCCAGGACGACAAGATCGGTGTCCAGAACGACCCGCGCGAGCCCTTCCAGCTCTTGCCGACTGTACATTGTTCCCGTCGGATTGGAAGGGGTGCATAGAAGGAGCATCCGCGTTTTGGGAGTGATGGCCGCCCGCAGGGCCTCCGGCGTCAGTTTGAAGCCATTCGATTCTTCCGTGGGCACGATGACCGGTACCGCCCCCGTCAGTTTGACGAGTTCTGAATAACTCACCCAGTAAGGGGCGGGAATAATCACTTCGTCTCCCGGATTGAGCACCGCTACCAGGGCATTGTGAATCGCGTGTTTTGCCCCGTTGGAGATGACGACATACTGGGGCGGGTAGGATAATCCGTATCGGCCCCTGTACTGCTCCACCACCGCCCGTTTCAGTTCTGGAATACCGCTGGCCACCGTATAGTGAGTGTGGCCGGCCTTCATAGCCTCGATGGCCGCCTGACAAATGTGCTCAGGGGTGGGAAAGTCGGGTTCGCCCAGGCTGAGGTCATAGACCGTTCGCCCGCTCGCCTTCAGTTCCTTGGCCTTCGCGGCCATCGCCATTGTGGCCGAGGGTTCCAGTGCCTGAATGAGTTTTGAAACGGACAGGGCCATAGCTGAGGATACTTCTCTACCGAGGGTTTTCGACTGAATAAGACCGCGTTCTCCGACCAGAGCGGGGCACTTGCCCACTGTACTAGAGCGGCGAGGGAAAAGTTTCCGCCTGCCACACGCCGGACCGGGAACGCATTCCCATACATTTGGAAACTCTACATTATCATCAGATTGCGGTTCCCCCGCAACGGGACCGTTCGCTGAATCGTTCCCGGTTTTACACTGGTGCTGAAGAGGCATGTGGACCCGGAGACGCCTGTGCGCAGGAATCCAACTCGACACGTTAGGGAACGCTTGGAGTGGCGGGTAACATAAAGAATTTCGAATCGGGGCTGCGAGTTGGGGTTTTGGGCAACCGATCATCGCGCACTGGAGTTTTGTGACGGGATGTCGGAAAGCCAGCAGTTGCCGTGTCGAATGGCGCGACATTCCCGTCGCGCGGCGCGACGCGCGTTGATCCATCCGGCGAGTCTCTGTTCATTTGTTTGGCCCGTTAAGCCTTTTTCCATAATGGCGAGGTGGTATCCGGTTTGCTTAAAGAGTTGCGCACGCCATTCAGTCAGCACGCGAAATGAAAGGTGACACTCCAGGCGGACGCCCGTGTTTTTCTTGGAGGAGGAAGGCGGGTTGCCAGCTCTTGCTGGCCGTGAAGTACAAGAGTGGAAAGAATGTTAGAATCACAGTTGATAGGCAGGAAACTGGAAACCGAAAAGAAGTACGGATCATCTCGGAGTAAAAACCGCGCATGAACAATATGGTGACTGGCCGGCGAAAAGTTGGTCTGTGGCTGATTGGGGCCAGAGGGGGAATTGCCACGTGCGTGGCCCTGGGGTTGTCGGCGTTACGCAGAGGTCTAATCGACTCTACAGGCCTGGTTACCGCTCTCCCGGAGTTTCAGAAGCTGGGGCTTGTGCCGTGGGGCGACTGGGTGCTCGGTGGGCACGAAATCCGCTCGACTCATCTTCTGGACGAAGCCCAGGATTTTGCCCGAACAAACCGCACCTTCGATAGCGAGTTTGTAGAATCACTGCGATCAGAGCTTGAGGATGTGGAAACGCGGATCAGGCCGGGGACCGTTTCCGGTGCCTCGCCCATAATCACCGGGCTCACTGGACCCGAGGTACCAAAAAACGAATCTCCGGGGGAAGCTGTTACCCGCATACGCGATGATCTCGAGTCATTTCGCCGCAAGAACGAGTTGGACCACGTCGTGGTCGTCAATGTGGCCTCGACAGAACCGCCTGTGGATGCGGAGAAGTTTCCGACAAGGTATGACGAATTTGAGGCCCAATTGCAGCGTAGCCCGGAGGGCTGGCTTCCTCCCAGCGCCCTCTACGCCATCGCAGCGATGCAGGCAGGATGTTCATACGTGAATTTCACGCCCTCACTCGGTTGTAACCTGCCGGCGCTGGACGAACTGGCCAGGCTACAGAAAGTGGCCTACATGGGCTGCGACGGAAAAACCGGTGAAACCCTGCTCAAAACGGTGCTTGCACCGATGTTCCGGGCGAGAAATCTCCGCGTGCTGAGCTGGGTGGGGCACAATATTTTCGGGAATCTGGATGGAAAGATTTTGGACACACCCAGTCACAAGCAAAGCAAAGTCGCTACCAAAGATCGGGTTCTAGCGGAAATTCTCGGCTACAAACCAGCCACGGTCGTGACGATCGAGTATCTGGAAGACCTGGGTGACTGGAAAACAGCCTGGGATCATGTTCACTTTTCCGGTTTTCTGGGCGTGCCGATGGTCCTCCAGGTGATTTGGCAGGGCTGCGATTCGATTCTCGCCGCACCTCTTGTTCTCGACCTCGCCCGCCTGACCGAAAGAGCTGTCCGCAGCGGCCATGTAGGGCTCATGCCGTTCCTTGCGTGTTTCTTCAAGAGCCCTCACGGTACGAAGGAACACGACTTCGGCAAGCAATTTGCTCAACTTATGTCGTGGGTGGATGGACTGATAGCGGGCGGGGGTTAGGCTTTCCTTGCCCGGAAAAGGGATTATCCAACGAACGATCTGGCTCGCGGCCCACCTTGCGGGAGTGCTAGTGCCCCTTCCGGTTCGGGAGTTTCGCGTTTTTGGTAGGGGCAAGAATTGGTCTTGGAGAATTCGGGGAGTTTAGACAAAAAGGGTCTCCACGTCGCGTGGTTCAAAAAGACTCTCAATGACGTGGAGACCGGAAAATGGACAAGGTTCATGTTCGCCCGATCACCTGCTACGAGCGACAAGAGCTCCATAGAATGAAACGACAATTGTCTAATCATGTCAATAGCCGTCATGCGCGGATTGTGCTGCTCTCCGCCGGCGGGGTTCGCAACCGCGAAATTGCCCAGCGGGTCGACTGCACGCCGCAGTGGGTGCGACGGATCATTCACCGCTTTAACCAAGGCGGGCTGGAGGCGATCAGTTGGCATCCGTACTACCAGGCTGGTGGCAGCCCACGCAAATTCCTCGCCGAGGTGGTCGAGCAGATCGTCGAGGTGGCCCTTTCCTCGCCGAAGGCCTTGATCGGGATGACACAATGGTCGCTGAGCAAGTTGCGGGAGTATCTGGTGAGCCAGAAGATCGTTGCGTACATCAGCTTGGAGTGGCTGCGCACGTTGCTGAAGCGTTGTGGCATTCGCTGGCGGCGGACCAAGACGTGGAAGGAGTCAACGGACCCGGAGTTTTGGCCTAAATACCGGCGAATTCGCCGACTTTACCAGCGTCGGCCGGCGGTGGGTCGGCGGATTTGCGTCGATGAGTTTGGCCCCCTGAATCTCCAGCCACGCCATGGCCGTTGCCTGGCCAAAGCGGGGACCAAGCGGGTCGAGCGTTTGCGAGCCACCTACCGCCGCACCAGTGGAGTTCGCCATTTCCTGGCGGCCTACGACCTGGAAACGGGCACGTTGTTGGGCCGGTTCTACAGCCGGAAAACCTGGATCGAGTTCTTGCGATTTCTCCGGTGGCTCCGGCGGCGTTACCCGCAGAGCGAAACGTTACACATCGTGATGGACAACTACAGTCCCCATCTGAAGGAAGAGGTCTGGGCATGGGCCCGGGCGAACAATGTGAAGTTTTACCTTACCCCGTCCAATGCGTCATGGCTGAATCGGATCGAGTGCCAGTTCACGGGACTGAAGAAGTTTGCCCTGGACAATAGCGACTATCGGAGTCATGAAGAACAGGAGCAAGCTATCCGGAGGTATTTGGCTTGGCGCAACGGCCGCCGTGCGATAGCCGTCGAGCCTTGGCGATCCTCCCTCCGAAGAAACGCCCCATCCACCTGCCGCGCAGCAGCCTAACACGCGCGAAACTGTTCGACCGGAAAGGGCACTAGCCAGTTACGTCAGGTGCATGTCGTCGCCGAAGTAGTGTTTGCGGGCTTCGGGATTGGCTAGGACCTCCTGCGGTGTTCCATGACACAGGACCTTCCCCGCCCGGATGACATAGCTTCGATCTGTCACCTGGAGCGTTTCCCGCACCTGATGATCTGTGATAAGAATGGAGATGCCCTGCGCGCGGAGCGAACGGATAATCTCCTGGATTGCGTCCACTGTTACCGGGTCGATACCCGTGAACGGCTCATCCAGAAGAATTATCCGTGGGTTGGCGATGAGCGCCCTTGCAATCTCCAGGCGTCGGCGTTCACCGCCTGACAATCCAGCGGCTTTGGCCTTTGCCAGGTGAGTGATGCCGAACTGCTCGAGCAATTCGGCACAGCGGCGGGTTCGGGTTCGGCGATCGAAACCCAGAAGCTCCATCACCCCCAAGAGATTCTCCTCCACCGTGAGCTTGCGGAAGACGCTGGATTCCTGGGCGAGGTAGCTCATGCCACCCTCGCGTGCTCGGCGGTGCATGGGCCAGTGAGTGACGTCCTTGCCTTGCAGGAAAACCTGGCCGGCATCGGGCCGGATGAGTCCACACGTCATCCGGAAGCTGGTCGTTTTTCCCGCCCCATTTGGTCCGAGCAAGCCAACAATCTCGCCCGGCCAGACCTCGAAACTCACCCCGTCCACCACGCGGCGCTTACCAAAATTTTTCACCAGACCACATGCGGCAAGGATGGCACCCGGCGTGGCCCGAATGTGCGGGCCAACTTCCGTTTCCGATCGGTTGGACTTACCGATCAACAAGCGCATGAGGGGCTCCTTCTCGCACGATAGTTATGCAACGCACACGATATCCCATCAAAGCCCAATTTTGTCAAAAAAACTCTTTCCAGAGAATAGCAACTTCTGGCGGATATGGGGGCGTGATGCGCCGGGGATGGTGTGAACGCCGGGACACCCTTTTACAGACACCAGTACGACACAGTGCGTTGATGCGAGCAGGGGCGCATTCGGGCCTGATGCCCATCGTATTCAGAGCAGGAAATCGTGCTCAACAATCGTTTCTAGCGGACGATTTTCATCCGCCAGAAATTCGGGAAAAATCGGATAGGAATATTCGTCCCCGGTATGCGATCCAGGGAGTGCGGCCAAATGACGGCCAGGGCCTTGCCCACCAAAAGCTCCTCCCGCACGTAATGTTCCTTGGTCCAGAATCGTCCGTCTTCGCTCTGGGGGCTGTTGTCACCCAGCACGAAGTACTGTTTTGCACCCAGGTTGAATTCCAGGGCGTGAGCCGTGCTAAAGAAGTCCCACTGCGTGGGATCAGACATCACTTCAGCGACTTTTTTGCGAAACTCATCGGGCGAGAAGAAGCCCCGACCCAAATAACGATAGGGAGATCGATCCCAATCAAAATCATGCATGACGAAGCCCGAACCGCGCTCGTGAGCGATGTAATACACATCACGGAAAACCTTCAAATGCCGCAGCGTGACTGTTCCCTGGCGAACGCCAATTCGAACTGGACGTTCCAGGTCGTTGAGTGTCGGACCGTGCCAGTCGGTTTCATATTCCACAGTTACCGGGCGTTCATTCACCCACAAAACAAGCTGCTGATCGACGTTGGCGAACCGAATTCTGTAACGTCCTGGTCCTTGTCGGCCGAGGGATGCGGTCTCCACAAAGCGCGGATGGCCCAGCCCTTCAAATGTTGCCCGGCCGCCCGCGAAATCCACCAGCACTCGAAAAACCTGGCCGCCTCGAGTGAGCTCAAGGATAATCTCCGCCCCCGGTGCGGCAACTTCTGCCTCACATTCGACGGCGAGGTCGTTCACCCAGTGCAACCCCAACTGATCACCACGGAGAGGAACGACGCCTTGTCCCCAGGCATTCGCCAATTCTTCGGCGTCTTCCCCCTGATTGGTGTTGTAGGCCATGAAGTCACTGATGAGTTGCGGACGAACCTGACGCGGATCTACCTGCAGCCCCTCACTCACCGCTTCCCAGACTTCCCACGAAGGAACATAATGCCGGTAACGCAACCAGGCTTCGTGGCCTGGAGCCGCCGTGACCGTGTACTCCCGAGTTTGCCGGGATATTCCCCACATGTCCTTCTGCTCTTCTTCAGGCTGCCATCTTTCAGGCCATCCTGCTTCGAGGAGCTTTCTGGCGGGATGGTCATCGTCGTAAACTGGTTGCAGCATGGCCAGAATCTTTGCCGGTGGTTTTCTCGCGATGGAAAACTTCGTTTCGTTTTCCCGACGGATGAAAATATCTCCGTGGTAAATCCTCACCGTTTCGTGCGGAAGACCGACCAGCCGTTTGATGAAGTTTGTCGAGGCATCACCCGGGTACTTGAAGACGATGACATCCCACCGCCGGGGTTGCGACAGATGATATTCGTATTTGGACACAAGGATGCGGTCGCCTTTGTATGAGGGCGTTTGACGGCCATTTTTCTTGTTGGGACCGACGTACATCGTGTAACGGCAATTGGGGCAAGTAGCGCTGATGACGTACTTGCCCGTGGGACGGTTGGTCAGTTTGTCCACTTCTTCGCTGGCGCCAGTCTGAAAAGCAAAGCCGCATTGCTCGCACACAAGGTCCTTGTGCCGCCCCATCAAAGTGGGGGCCATAGAGCCTGTGGGAATGACGAATGCTTCCGCTTCAAATGCGCGAAACAAGAAGGCCAGGATGAGGGCGATGGAAATAGCCTCTGCCACTTCCCGCAACCAGTTAGAGCGAGGGTAGTCTGCCTTTTCAGATGGCCGTTGGGTGGGAGAAGTGCCGCGAGAAACGGCCTTGTCTCCGGAACTGGCCTGTTTTCCACTCTTGCCAGATATCGATGTGTGCGACGCTCCCATTGTCGGTCCGCATCTCTTTTCGGATTGATCAATCAACTGCCTGAACGCGTTCCTCGAACCTGATCCAACTCAGCCACCTGTCCTGCCAATTGGCATGTCCCAGCGGGGCCCTTCAGGCGGCCGGGATGAGTTGGCGGCAAAGGAATTATTTTACCCTAATCTTACGCAAACCGGCGAGCCCAAGTCGTACCGAAGATCGACGCCTGGACGCGCACAGATTCTCTTGCGGCCACTCGCAAAACAAACAATTAAACAACGGGTGCCCCTCAGCACTACCTCAAACTGGCAGGATCATGCGGCCCACGGTCAAGGCGCTACCATCCACGCACCTACGTGGCAGCGAAGGCCACCTCGCAGATGGCACCAATAAATTGAAACGCCTGGTGGGGTCAGGCCTCTTCCACCAGCTCAAAGCCGAGTGCCTGAGCCAGATCGCGGACCGGTTCCGCCAGATCGCCATAAAAGGTAACGCGATGCCATCCTCCGCTCCAACCCAGGAAGAGTTTTTCGAAGTCGCCCGGGACTTCGCAGGCCAGCTTTGTGCGACATGCGCGGTCGATGACCACGTTTTCTGCCGCCACTGCTCGATGGAAGAGAATCTGTTTTCGATCGGCAAAAATCTCCAGGGTGGACGTCATATATCCAACGGGCAGGAACGATCGGACAGATGCGCCCCGGCGATCCTCGGAGTGGGTGAGGATTTCGTAAGGGTTGGCTGGCCCCTGCGGACCGAAAGGCTTCGTGGTGGCCACACAATGCGCGTAGATGATTTGGCGCTTCGAGGAATCGATGACAGGATCCGAGATGTACCCCGGTCGCCGCGCCAAATGATTCATGACCACCATGGTCACCGTGGAATTGAGATCGGCTTCGCAGGCGCCAATCATGCCGGAGTTCAGAAGTTCCACAAATCCCAGGCACGGATAGGCCTTCAGCTTTCCGCTGTAGAAGCCCCCGAGACAGTTGATCGTGATGGCCTCGGCCTGATATTTGTCCAAAAGCGCTTTCTGAGCCAAATAATTGATAGCGGAAAGACGCAGCGTCTCCTCCGGACTGTCGATGATGACTTTCTGCGCCCCTGACTTCCACCGGGCGGCTAGCTCTTCAGCAGCGTTGAGATCGACTTTCTCGGCCGCCTCTGCCATTTCCTCAAAGCTCACCTGATGAACGGTGATTCCCAATCGTTCCCCAATGCTTTTGGCGAGCGCCTCACCGCCACCGCCGACGGCGACGATCCTGGCCTTTTTAATGCTCTCCAAGCAGTCGCCAATAGAGGCCAGCTCCAGCTTATCCTCGACCACCTGGGTCAGTCGCGGTGCAGGAGTCCGTTCCTGCCGAACCCGGTCACATGCCGCGACAAATGCATCCACCCCCTGCGTCTTCAAAATGGGAAAGCACCGGGCGGCAGCGATCAGGTCCTCCGTGTTTGATGAACCGATGAGAGAAAAATTCCTGTACTTTCGTCGCAACTGTGAGCCGTAGACCAAGAAGCCTCCGCTTCCAGCGTAAATATAGTCGGCCAGCAGCATGGGGTGGCCGGACGCGGCAATCCGGTGAAAGACCTGTATCCAGTTGTTCATGTTGTAAACCAGATAGCCGTCGATTTTGTCGGCTTCATGCTGGGCGAGGATTTTGTCAGCGTCCTCGACGCTGTGGGCCACTGTGGGCAGGAACTCCACCTCTGGACACCCATCGCGCAGTGCATTGGTAACACGTTCGATTTCCGGTCGCATATCGTGACCAATGTGCGGCCAGGTGGGGCGGTCCTGCACCAGGGCCCAGCAGGCGAACACCAGTCTTACCCGAACTTTCGGCTGAGAAGCTGTCGCTGTCTCGCTGCTCCAACTCGCTCCGGGTAGCCCGGCGGCCAGTGAGACAGCACCACATCCGGCGCATCCGCGGAGGAATTGCCGCCGATTTAAGCAGCAGTGGCACGCTGTCAAAGACTGTGTACGGTTCATGACTGTTCTCCCTTCGTCCCCGAGTGAGTTTCGCAAATTCCGGCGTGAGACCGGCCCGCAGAATCCTGCTGTTGTGCCCGCGCCGTTCCGCGTCCACTATTGTGCGACGCCCGGCCCGCTGTTTCAATGGTGATGGAATTGTCGGGAATGCAATTTCTCTAACCTGATTAGTGAAGTGAGGTTACGTTCCATGATGCGCGTTCCATTTGTCCTTAAATTTGCGAGGCCCGAGCTGGCAGACGTGCGAGTTGGGGTGCGGTGGCTCGGGCGGCGCAAGGCAAGGTCAAGAGACGGTTGTTGGAGTCACCTGCTGACGGCAGGACTGTTGTTTGGGGTGAGCCTTTCCCTAACTCCGCATCTGGAAGCCAGCGACTGGCCCGTGGCTGGCCATGATGTCCGCCGATCCGGCAGTGCCGAGACGACACTTCGACCACCGTTTACACGGCTGTGGTATCGGCTGTTTACGGACGAAGGGCTCATGTCCGGGGTGCAACCCGTGGTCTACCGAGACAGGCTTTTCGTCGGTACGCTTCGCGGAACAGTTTACGCCTTAGACCGATTGAAGGGCACCGTCGCATGGAAGGTGCATTTGCCTGGGGCGATTCTCCATAGTTGCGCGGCGGACGGCAAGAAGGTATTTGTGCCATGTGCCGACGGTGCTCTGTACGCCCTTGCGGTTCGCGACGGTACCCAGCTGTGGCGATTTCAAACAGGTGCCGCTGTGTGGAATAGTCCCGTGGTCTTTGATGGAAAAGTGTTCTTTGGGGGAAGAGATGGAAAGCTGTACGCCCTGCGATCGGAGGACGGCAAATTAGCCTGGCAGTACACTGTTCACGCGCCGGTATTGGCCAGTCCGGCGATCGATCCAGAACGCCGCCGGGCGTTCTTTGCGGTGGAAGACATGCGTGTGTACGCCTTGCAAGTGGATGACGGCGGGCTTCTGTGGCAGAGCGAGCGTTTACCGGGGGTTACTTTCCGCGGATACTATCCCGTCGTCGCGCCGGACGGATCGGTGATGGTGACCACGGCTCCGCTTTACAGTCAGGAAGAGTTGCAAACGGTGGTCGAGGAAGCTGTTCGGGAAATCTTCGGCGACTACGCAAGCTGGCGGCATTCCGCGGGGGAAAACGCCCGTCTCCGAGATGAGAATTTTCGGCTTCTGGCGCAGCCGGAGACCTACCAGCGTCAGATGGAGTTGATTCGCCGAAAGCTGGAGGACAAGCCTTACTTTCAGACGTTTTTCCTCCTGGACGGTGACACGGGGGCACGTCGTGGCGTGGTCCCCATCGTTTATGCAGAAAGCATGAACGGCACGGGAATGCCCCCGGTCGTTGCTCCAGATAACCGCGTTATTGTCAAGTTTCAGGCTCTGCTTCGCAGCCGCTATCAGCATTATTCCCCATTTTTGAACGTTGGTTACCTGGACACGCGGACCGGGAATATCGAGCCACTTCTGGATGAAAGCCGCACGTATGGCTGGCACGACAGTTTGCTCCTGGTTCACGATGAGCAGTGTTGTTTGGGTGTCGCCGGGACGACGCTGATCAACACCCATCAGGATAACGTCAATGCGTTAGACCTGATCAGTCGCCGGGGCTTTCCCGAACCTTTCTGTTGGAATGTCCACGAGCCCGAAAAAGGCGAGGCCCTGAGTATTTGGACCATGCTGATTCGCGGTGAGCCACTTCCCGTCGGGAAAGAGTGGATCCTGCGCGGAACGGGAGTTTACGGGGGTGGGTCAGTCATCGATGTGGGGATCACGATGGTAGACGACACGTTCTACTATGTACCTACCCATGAAATCAGCGCGGGCTGCGCGATCATTGCGTATCAGATGAAGGAACACGGCGAGGCAAGTCGGAAAACGACGGTTCCGACGGCGAATTTGAGCAGCGAGGAACGCGATAAACTCGCGTCTTTCGACTCTGATTGGGATTTGCTGAGTACGCCCCGGATTGCTCGTCTGGCTCCTGAATTCCTTGAGCTTCGGGAGCAAGCCCGTCGAGAGACACTTTCACAGATTGGACCACCCCCGTTTGTTGATGAGAAACTTATTGAGCAGACGATTTGGGAAGTTCCGGCGGACGCTGGGCAAAGTCCAGAAAAGTATGCCGAGCTGGAGGCTGATATTCGCGGAAAATTGAACCTGGCGGTAAAAGAACTTGTATCCCGTCGCTGGGCCCCATTCGTTTTTCCGGCCGGCAAGCATCCAGTGGAAAGCTACCGCTTTTTCGCTGACCCGTGCGAAACGTTGCTCGCCCTCGCCTACAGTTACCCCTACCTCGACGCAGAAATCCAGCGTTCCGTGAAGGATTGGGTGGTGCATGAACTCCAGCCTGGTGGATGCCTGAATGATCTCTGGAATGATGAACTGAAACTCGATGGCTCGGTATCACGGACCCGTTATGACGTTCCCCGACCACCGCGTCTTGTGCTGGACGACCGCCACTTCGACAGATTGGCGCGCCTCTATCCGTTCTGGCTCTGGACGTATCACACCGGCGATCCGCACCTGGCCGAAAGAGTAAAAGCCAGCCTGGCAGAAATTGTTTCCCAGGGCAGCAAGCCTGCAGATATTGATCTCGGAAACAGCGCCATCGCGGGATGGATTGCGGCGGCACGTTTCGCTCGGCATTTCGGGCTTCCCGAAATTGAAGAGAGGGCAGTTTCCCAGGCCAAGACCGCCATCCGAACGAGGCTTGACTACGAATGGCAACACCCGATTGACGGCCTGTTTGCGGAAGCTCGAACGAGCCGGTGGGTGTGCGCGCGATGGAGAAATCTCACTCCCGAGCTTGCCCGTTTACTCGCCCATTATGCGCGACCGATTCAGGAACGGCTCGTGGATCGCTATGTCGACCATCATCGCCCGACCTGGTGGTTGGCCTGGAATGTCGAGTTGGCGTGGCGGAACGAATCTCCGTTCTCACTGCCCAGCATGGCTCAGGAGATATTCTCGGCCAAGGCGCTTATTTTGCAGACCCCTCCCGACGTGCTTGCAACGTGGGTCGATATACCTTGGTGCTCGGCCGACCTTTATTACATTGAGAAGCTGGCATGGACCATCCGGGCCTGCCGTGGGATAGTCTGGCATCCGCTCACGAATTGATTGTGAACAACCAGTACAAGCTCGCGGGGGATGGGCGATCGTGGATAACGCCGCCGATGCTACCCAATTGTGCGTGGTAGCATGCACCTTTTCATCAATTCCGATGGGATGAATTCTCGGGAAGTGACCAGATTCCCCTCCGGGCAAGTTTTGCTTCTGTTTCCGCAAGGCGGAAGCGTTCCTTCATGATGTGCGAATAGGAATACTGGGTTTCAGCCCGGCTGAAACCGGCGCGGATGATCTCTTCGTTGAGAAGTTTATCGCCAGCCCATACGTATGCCAGAAGCCGACCGTACTTGTCCCGCCGGGGTCCGTCGAATTCCAGCCGCACTTGATTGCCGGCCTGCCGCACCAGCGCAGCCAGATATTCAGCGGCCTCGGGACCATATGGTTCGACCTGAGAGTCCGGTTTCACCGATTCCGGAGCGTCCACGCCGATGAGACGCACTGTTTCGCCGTTGGTGAGGCGAAGGGTGTCTCCATCCACGACGCGTTCCACCGTCAGTACACCTTCTCCGGTTGAAAGGCCGCGATCGGCATTTTGATTGGCGGAGCGCAGACCACGGTAAACAACCAGGATGAGGATGATCAGCAGGAAGATGAGCGAGCGAGAGTCGGGAAAGTTGCGCCGGCGTCGAACAGTCCGCGGAATGGGAAACCTCGGCAGTCGCCGGTTCATAAAAATCCGCCCGAGTGTGTGAATAGATCAAGCTCAAATTACAAGTTCATTCGTGCCTCGAGTTGCTTAAGTTTCGACCGCCGAGCAAGAGGCACAATTCGCCCGTTCGCTTCGATGTGTTCATCCTGATTTGAGCTTACAGGATATCAATGCATCTTATGGGTCTGCAAACGCGGGAGAACCGCATCAGTTTTTGCTGAAGCCGAGGATCTTGCTTGTTTCCCGGCCCAGTGGATCCCGAAGGAATTTTTTCCGGCACTCCGCACAGAGATCAAAGCGAAGGACCTTCTCAGCCGTCTCGAAAGCCTCCTCGCCCAGTTGGTTGAGAGATTCCAGAATCTCCTGAATCTCTTCCAGGTGATCCCGATCGTCGGGCTCGTCGTCGTTCACGGGTTCAAAAGCCGCCCTCACTTCGATTTTCACCTGATACCGAATGTCGCGGTCCGGATCAATCTCCCGCCGACACAGGTCACACACGTAGCGAATCATCGCTGCTCTCCCGACTACGAGGCTCTCAGCGTGGTCAATGGTCGAGCCCTATCCCCAACACTTTCATCCTAATAAGGTGATTGCACGCCAAACAAGTCTCCCGCACGCGTTTTGTCGCGGCAGACCAATGCATGGCTTATACGAAAGCATCGCCCATCTTGACAAGACACAAAACATTTGCTTCTTGTCGCGGCTGATAGCACGACATGAGACGCCCCAATTTGATCTAGGAAGCCGGGCCGCTTCTTCGGTATAATCGGGCTTATTCACGCAGCAGCACAGGGAGCAGTATGCGTCCATCGCCAACCACGGAAGGAGTTACGATGCGGTCCATAGCGATCATGAATCAAAAAGGAGGCGTGGGAAAAACCACCACCGCTGTGAATCTGGCAGCGGCCTTTGCTACCGAAGGTTTTCGCACCTGTCTCATCGATATGGATCCGCAGGCACATGCGTCATTGCATTTCGGCATTGAACCCCAGATTGACATGCTCTCCGTCTATGACGTGCTGGTGCGCGATCGTCCGCTGGCTGACGTCCGACGTAAGATCACTGAAAACTTATGGGTTGTTCCCTCTCATCTGGATTTGGCGGCCGCCGAAGTTGAGCTGGCGGGCGTGGTGGGTCGGGAGGTCATTCTGCGCGATAAGCTTTCCGAGGATCCAGAAAAATTCGATTTTCTGCTGGTGGATTGCCCGCCCAGCCTGGGGATTCTCACGATCAACGCGCTTGCCGCGGTCAACGAGGTGTTTATCCCGCTCCAGCCGCATTTCCTTGCCCTTCATGGGTTGAGTAAGCTTCTTCAAACAATTGAACTAGTAGCTAAACGGCTCAACAGCCGGTTGCGACTGACGGGGATTATCCTTTGCATGTTCGACTCCCACACCCGGCTGGCGCTCGAGGTTTCCGAAGACGTGGGGGCCTTCTTCGGCAATCGCCGCGATGGACGGACTCCCTGGGCGGGCGCCCAGCTCTTTCAGACGAGAATTCGCCGGAACGTCCGGCTCGCGGAAGCTCCCAGTTTCGGGCAGTCAATCTTCCAGTACGCACCGGATTCCAACGGCGCAGAAGACTATCGCAATCTTGCGCGAGAAATCATTGCCCAAACCATCCAGGAAAGGCACCATCTGAAACAGGCCGGATAGCGGCGCCCGGCGGCTGTCGTAAAGCCTCCGTTATTGATCTTGGTGCCCGAGCAGGCAAGACGGAGCGATCTACCGCTCGAGGTGCTTGAACGGCCATCCAAAACCCGCACAACTGGCCTTGTTTTCACGCGGAAAGGGCTGTCCGGTGGCAGGCGGGTGGGTGGCGGATCCTTAAGCCTTCCCTCGCTTTCAGCGCTGAGAAAAACTATAACGACAATACCAAAAACAGCGGTTGTGCCGACGAGGTCGGCTTCGCTTGTCCGAAGTACGTACCAATAATTCCTGCTTTTCCGAACATATGAACGAACCCCCACGTTGATTTCACTCCGCAGGACCTGTTTTTGCGCTGAGTCAGCTATTCCCTGACCGATTCTCATAAATGGAGCGGAAGGCACGTTCAGTTTTCCCATGCGTGCCGCGCTTTCCTGAAGAACCGTTACGTACGCCAATTTGAATCGGGCGCAACACCGGAGACATGAAATCATCGTTCTGCCGAACACACCAAGTGATTGTCGTTTTCGAACACGAGGTGGCAAGAAATACGCATTGCATAAGGATATCTCGGATGAAACGAAATCGCGGTCGGTGTAACGTCCGTTTTGCGGGGTGTTTACTGGCAGGTACAGTGGTGTGGTTCATGCTCTGGGCCGGCTCCCAATGCTCGGCGCAATACGGGCTGACCGCCAGTCCTGATCTGCTCCCCATTTTGGCAGCCCCGGAGAGTGACCCAATCTCGCCGACAACTCCTGGAAGCGGTTCCGCGGAAATGGGTTCCGCAGGGACACCGAATCTTCTACGGCTACCCCCCGTCGCGTCCAGTACCTCCGCGCCAGTCCCATCTGGCCAATTCAATTTAATCCCATCATCATCGGCCGGAGTCTCTCAACCGAACGGTCAGCCGATGCCCCCTTTGCCGCTGCCGACGCCGGAGGATACACAAACAAGCAAGAAGGAAAACCCTTACAAAACGATCGAGCCTTCCAATGGGACGTTGATCGACCGGATGTTGCACGAGGAACAGGCCACGTGCGACCAAAATGGACGAAACGCGCGTCCACGACACATGTGGCCACATCGGAGATGGCTCCTCGAAGAGTGTGATCCACAGCCTCGTGGAGAGTGGTATTGGGAGGGGGCAGGCCTGATTATGGGCCGCAATGATCCCAACCGGGTATGGTTCAGTTACCAGTCGAATAACAACGCCAATGAAATCATGAGCAGCGAACAGGCTCGCACCGCCTGGCGGGGCGGTTGGCTGGCCACAGTGGGGCGTTCCTTCGCATGTGACAACTGGCGGCTGGAGGGCACATACTGGGGCCTGGCCGTTATGAAAGGCGATGCCACGGCCACACATCCGGAATTTGTCAGCAGCACACTGGATTTCACCGACGTCGTTTATGCGGATCCCACGATTCCGGGACTGCCCGTGGATCTTTTTACCGGAGCATACGAACAGGCCCTCTGGAGATCCAATGAAATCCACAATGCCGAGATCAACCTCATTCGGCACCGAATACCCTGGGAAGGTTACCGTGTGGGTGTGGACTGGTTGGTGGGCGTTCGCTATTTCCGGTTCGATGAACGGCTGACCTACGGCTCAAAACGCCACCCAAATGCTTGGGGAAGCCAGCCGGAGTTGGAGGGTTATCTCTCCGATCGGGTTGAAAACAACCTCGTGGGTGTACAACTGGGATTTGATGTGCGCTGGCCTATTTCCGATTGCCTCGTTTTGTCCTGCCGGCCGAAAGTCGGCCTGTACAACAACCACATTCACAACCGGTTTGATGCCTACCGGGGAGATGGCGAACTCTTTGCTCCCAATCCCGATCCACCTGTAGGGACGCCTGTTCCCGGACAGTATCCCGTCGTGTCCTCAGACGATCGATTTTCCGTGCTCAGCGAAATTGAGGCATGCCTCACATGGCAGATCAATCCTCGCTGGAGTGCCTTCGTGGGCTACCGGCTTGTTGCCGTTTCGGAAATCGCGCTGGCCGACGAGCAGTATCCCTTCTATGTGGTTGATATTGTGGACGCCATCGAGCATATCGACTCAAATGGGGATCTCCTGCTCCACGGTGGTGTCGCGGGCGTGTCATTTAACTTTTGAGCTTGACAATTGCCAAACCAGGAGACCCGAGGGGATAGCTAACCCATGCCCAGTTTTTGCAAAAAGCTACATCACGCCACGGGCAAATGTCACGTCGGGGCCATTCATGAAGTCCCCTACCGTTTAACCCGCGACGGAGGCAAGCAGTTGGAATTCAGGAAAGCGGAACTGACAAGCAGATCCCCTGGGTTGAATCTCGCTCCCATGCGAGGGCCTATCGAGCTCCGCCTCCCCATCGCCGGCCGAAAAGTGGGGATGAGTGAATAGGGAATCCTTGTTTCTCGCGTATGATCACTGCGCTTTTCATTATTCGTCGCTAGCTCCGTCGGTTGCGTTCGAGGGTGGCGAGAAACCAGGCGGCGGTTCATCAATGAAGTAAACATCTCGATCAGGCCGTGAGCCCGGGCAGTGGATATTGAGCATTTCCAGGGTCTCGTCGGCAGTGATGAACCGATGAGTTGTGCCAGGCGGGAGGCGGAGAAAATCACCCGGCTCCAGCCGGTAGAACTGGCCGTTGAGAACGGCTTCCCCACGACCTGATAGAACGTAATAGAACTCCTCTGCTACCCGATGGTAGCTGGTGGCCGTCGTTTGATGGGGACCGATCCATACTCGGTAGAACGTCGCGTTCAGCTCTTCCTCTGGTTCAATGAGCGACTGCAATCGGTACGGTCCCAGCAATTGCACCCCTTGCGCCGGGGAGCCCTTTCGATGGATGATTTTGTGACGCGGCAAAGATGATGGAACCTCGTCCGGCATGTTCGCTTCCTTCTTTCTGGTGATTGAATGGCCACCAATCGTGCCGCCGCCACGACAATCATCTTCCGCATGCAGGATCCCCGATCGAGTGGAAGCAAGCGGAGCCCGCGCGTTGTCTGCGTCAGCATCGGCGGCTGCGAAATCGTCTGTCCCGAACCCTCTTATTATGGGCACGCTGAACCGAACGCTGTTATGGTCTCTGCTGCATTCCCGCGTCACATTCGCCATGGAAGGGAAGCCGTTGCGGGAGATGCCCCTCATTGGCGTTGACGCTGCGTCAATAGAGCGCGGGAGCTCCATTGGCTTGATCCAACCGAGATGATTTCGGTTGCTTGGGGTCGGCCCGATGAGTGGATCAAAGAGCCGCCGAATTCGGGGATGTCAAGACGCCGATCAAACGTTAGATGACAGCAAAACATTCGTGAAATGAACTGGGCGGTTGAAGGAACACCTCGTCACGGTTAAAGTGGGTTATCATTGATGTTCATCCCGCGGGCCACCATACCTGCGGTGGGTCCACTTGACTTGTTAACGTTTCATGATCGTTATCCACCTGTAATCGTTCTGTTCCGCACGGTAGTCAGGGATTTTGTCTCGTAAAATTCCGTCTTGTAACCGAGTGAAGGAGACAAGATCTTGAGCCCACGACGTGGAAGTTGGCATCCAGCGCAGGAAAGTGACGAAATAGTCTACGCCATCTGCAACCGGTTTCTGGAGCAGCTTGGTCAGCACTGCAGCGGCAACGCCAAGGATCAGAATGACCGCCGTCGTGGTGCGGCTGCGGCGGTTGCAGCATGGGCGCGCAAGCATCTGGGTCGAGAAGATCTGACAAGGGAACGCATTTACCCGCTGTTCTGGGAAGCGGTGCGACGCCAGTATCTGCTTCTCTGTCCGCCCCGCGAATCGCATCTGGCATCGGAAATTCGCAAAACATTTGGTCTGGAGTCGCTTCCTGAGGACGCCATTCAGGTGGTGAATGTCCGTGGACCGGAAGCTGCCCGAAATGTGAGCGCCGTCGCAGCGGATTTGACGTTTCAGCTCATTCATCGGCTTCGCGGCAAGAAAGAGAAGGTCCACGTGGGATTGGGGGCGGGGTATTCATCGATGATGGTAGCCCGGCGACTTGCCCAGCGGGTTTATTCTGATCTTCAGTGCCCGCCGCTCGTGCTTCATGCGATCTCGGCAGGCGGCTTTTTCATCGATCAGCCGTACAAGGCCCCTGTGACCTATTTCGGGTATTTTTCCGAAGTGATCACTCCTGTGGAGTATGTGGGGTTGTTCTCCGAGCCCCTCGTTTCCCGCGAGGAGTATGACCGGGTGCGGCAAAACCCCAGCGTGCGTCACTCGTTTGAACGGGCCAAGGAGATCGACATTGTCATCACATCCTTCGCTGCAGCTCAGGATGAGCATGGGATGCTGGGGCAGTTTTTGAAAGCACTCCAGCAAGAGGGAACCATCACACAGGCGCAAATCGACACAATGGTGCGGGCGGGCTGGGTGGGCGATGTGCAGTTTCGCCCTTATTCAGCGACTGGTCCCATCGTGGAAGAGTGCCCTGTTCAGGTCGTGACCCTATTTGAAATTGAGGAATTAGTCGCACTGGCCCAGCAGCCGAACAAATATGTCGTGCTCATCGCGGGGCCATGCAGTGAATGCCAGCGGCTGAAAACAGACGCGTTACGTCCCCTTTTGACAAATCCACGTCTCAGGCTGTGGACCCACCTGGTGATGGACCTGGCCACGGCTTATGACTTGCTGCGAAGTTCATAAGCAGCTTCGCGGCGGCATATTATTTCTCGTGCGCGGCGTGAGGCTTTCCCCGGGGCCCAGAATTCGAGCGGCAGAATGCTCATCAGCCGCATCCTATTTCGTCACTCTTCCCTGTTCTCCGACCTACCCTGGTCGCCAGCCTTGGGCGGTAGCGTGATGGCCCCTCCGCGTCGGCGATACAGGAGCCAGTACACAGTGGGAATGACGACGAGTGTGAAGGTTGTCGAGGCGAAGATACCAAAGATGATCGACCAGGCAAGGCCGGAGAAAATCGGGTCAAGCGTGATGACCCAGTTTCCCAGCAGTGTGGTGGCCGATGTCAGGAAAATTGGGCGTAGCCGAACAGCGACGCTTCGGACGATGGCCTCTTTGAGGTCATACCCATCCATCAAACTATGATGGATGAAGTCAATCAGGACCACGGAGTTTCGCACGACAATGCCGGCAAGTCCAATCATTCCAATCATGGCCGTGGCAGTGAAGAAAACGGGATTGGCAAAACCTCCCACCGGTCTATTGGTGAGGATATTGAGGAGCCAAAAGCCAGGCATGATCCCAATCATGGTCAGCGGGATTGCCAGCATGATGATGAGCGGCAGAACCCGAGATTTTGTCTCGAACATCAGGAGAATGAAGATGACCACGAGGGCCACGCCAAATGCGATGCCTAAGTCCCGGAAGACGTCGAGAGTGATTTTCCACTCGCCTTCCCCGGCCCAAACGACGCGATAGCCGTCCGGAACGGCCCAGTAATCTCCGCCACCGGGATGGAACCAGGTGCGTTCCTGCCAGAGCCGCGGGTTGGGTTTCAAATGGGCGAGTGCCGATTGCGTCACACGATCCACTTCCATATCGATGATCGCATCGGCCGGCGGACGACCAGCGATCTCTCCATACACATACACCACCCGTTGCAGGTTCTTATGATAGATCGTCTTGTCTTCGAGCAGGGGGCTTCCGTCCGGATGGGTGGACACAAAGCCGCCCAGCGAGCCAAGTTGCACCAACTGGCCATTCTGGCCGTGGACATAAATTTCCGCGAGATCGTCCTCCGCGGAACGTTCTGAGCGTTTCAGCCGAACAATGACAGGCAATGGATTGACCTCGGAGGGAATATGGAGTTCCGTGGCGGGATAGCCGCTCAACGCCGCTTGGATCGTCTGCGCAATAACCTCTTTGGAGACTCCCGATAACGCTGCCTTCGGCTGGTCGGTTATGAACACGCGCTTGGGCTGATCGGCTTCGGCCGAAATATCCACGTCCACCACGCCGGGCTCGCGCAACATTCGCTCTTCAACTTTCTTGGCCGCTGCAATGAGCTGGAGGTAGTCGGCGTCCGGTGGACCGTATACCTCGGCCGTGATCGTTGCGATGACGGGCGGGCCGGGCGGGACTTCCACCAGTTTGATGTTGGCGTTGGTTTCCTTCGCGATTTTTTCGATATCATGGCGAATTCGCAGGACGATCTCATGTGACTGATGGGCGCGATGATCCTTGTGGAGAAGATTGATTCGGATATCAGCCACGTTACTCCCTTGACGCAGGAAGTAGTGCCGCACGAGTCCGTTGAAATCCATGGGAGAGGAAAGTCCCGCGTAGATCTGGAAATCTTTGACCTCGGGCAGGCCGGCCAGGTATGCGGCGACCCGCCGGGCCACGGCATCCGTTTCTTCCAGCGTTGTCCCCTCCGGCATATCAATCACCACCTGAAATTCATTCTTGTTGTCATAGGGAAGCATCTTGAGAGGGACCACCCGCAATCCCGGGAGCAGCAAGGACGCGAAAAAGAGCACGGCAACCGTGCCGACCACTCCCCAGGCCACCCACGACCGGTTCAGGATTGGACGAAACACCACACTCACAAGTCGGTACACAGGCCGTTTCGTCAAGTCATAGGAAGACTCTTCTTGGGTCTCGTGGTGCTTGGCGCCTTGGAGGGCAAACATGGCCATCCACGGCGTGATGAGAAGCGAAACAGCGAGCGACACCAGGAGAGTCACCGGCACGTTGAGCGCCATGGGCGCCATGTACGGTCCCATCATCCCTGTGATGAAAGCCATCGGTGCAAAGCTGGCCACGATGGCGAGTGTGGACATGACCAGGGCAGGCCGCACCTCCTGGACCGCCCGGAGAACGGCCGGACGGGGCGGTAATATCCGCATCGAAAAGTACCGCGCTATGTTCTCCACGTCCGTGATAGGATCATCCACGAGAAGCCCCAGAGCCAGAATGAGGGCGAAGAGCGTGACGCGGTTGATGGTGTAACCGGCAAGGTAGTTGATGAACAGCGTGACGCTGTAACAAACCGGTACCGCCAGCGCGATGACCACAGCGGCACGCCAGCCGATTGTCAGCCAGATCAAACCAATGACGGTGAGAACAGCCACAACCAGTGCCTCAACCAGTTCGTTGACTTTTTCATTGGCCGTTTCACCATAGTCTCGCGTAATCCTGTAAAACACCCCCGCCGGGAGATGGGTCTTGGCCAGTTCGGCCATGCGCTCTTCGACAGCCCGGGCCACCCAGACGGCATTGGATCCCTTTTGTTTGGCAACTGCGATGGTCACGGCGGGATAGAAATCGACGCCGATCTTTTCCCGGGGAGTGCGGAAATCGGCCGGTGTAATGTGCTCGATGGGAACCTCCGGGTGACGCGATGCCGGTCCGAAACCGATCCAGGTATACGATGTTGGTTCAGCAGGACCGTCGATCACCTCTGCCACGTCCTTCAGATAGACGGGCCGGTTTCCCACAACATTCACAACGAGATTCTGCAGTTCAATGGCATCCTCGACAAAGGTACCCGCCTCCACGATGAACTCTTGTCCCTGTTGATTGAAACTGCCGGCCTGAACGTTGACGTTGCTGGCACGCAGGGCCTGGGCGACCTGGAGGATGGAGGTGCTGCGGGCAGCAAGTTTAATCGGGTTGACCTCCACCCGAATTTGCCGCGGACGTCCACCCACCACGGTCACGCGGTTAGTTTGGGGAACGGCTTTCAATTCGTTCTGAAGTTGCTCCGCGAGACGCCGCAACTCGTAATCGCTGACTTTTTCTGGGTCGCGCGACCACAGCGTGATGTTGACGATCGGAACATCGTCAATTTCCACCGGCTTGATGACCCACGCCTGGACGCTACGCGGCGCCTCATCGATGTAGGACTGGATCTTGCTGTGGAGCTTTACGAGGGAGTCTTCTCGATCCTGACCCACATAGAACCGAACAATGAGAATCGCTTGCCCGGGACGGGACATCGAATAGACGTACTCCACGCCGTCGATTTGATAAACAATTCGTTCCAGGCGATTGGTGATTTGCTGTTCCACTTCCTGCGCGGAGAGTCCCGGTGCCGAAATGAACACGTCCATCATCGGCACCACAATCTGTGGTTCTTCCTCGCGTGGCGTAATCCACAGCGAACCCATACCGATGATGATGGAGATAACCGTTAGCATGATCGCGGAGTCTCCTCGCAGGAAGACATCCACGATACGCGTAAAGAACGGGACCTTTTCCTGAGGACTTGTCACGGTCGAGCCTCCCTTTTTATGTCTGTGTAGTTTCTGGTGGCTTAAGAACTCGCCGCTTGACCCCGATGATAAGTCCCCCGCCCACCCAGTGTGTCTCGATTTTTCTGGCTGGACACGTGATCCCCTTCCTGTGGGCAGAGTCAAGCAAAGTCAATGCTCCTCCGGGACAGTGCCTTTGGAAGTTGGCTGCGATGTCCCTTCTTCGTTGCTTTGAGAGACGCCAAGATAAGGACAGACACTTGGGTCTGCATTTTTGGGGACGGCTACCATCTCGCCGGCCTTGAGGCCACTCAGAACTTCCAAGTGTCCTGGGCGTCCAAAGCGGCCGACCTGGATGAGTCGCCGCTCCTTTGTGCCATCGGGGTGAACCACCTCGACGAAATCGAGTTGTCCAATTCGCTTGATGGCGGCTGCATTAAGACAGAGATGTTTGCGTCGTCCCGCTTCGATCTGCACGCGGCCAAACATACCCTCGACCAATCCTGGAGTTTCCGGCAGGGCAATTTTTACGAGCACACTTCGAGTAGCGACATCTGCCTGTGGCACCTTTTCATCCACGGTGCCTTCAATCGTCTGTTGAAGAGCGTCAATATAAACTTTGACCTTGTCGCCTATCTTCAGACGATTGGCCAGGTGTTCTGCGACGGGCACCTCTAATCGAAGCGAAGAGGGATCATACATCGTCAAAAGGGGAACCCCAGGGGAGGCTGTGTCCCCTTCCTCTGCAAGACGATCGACAATCTGGCCGTTACGAGGAGCAAGGATGGTGCAATAGGACAGGTTCACTTCGATTTCGGCCAACGCCTGCTTGGCTTTCTCGTAATTGGCCTGTGCCTGGTCCCGCCGTGTGCGGAACTCGTTGAACTGTTGCTCGCTGATGGCCCCGGGCTGTTGCTTGCGCAAACGCTCGGCGCGTTCGAAATCATCCTGGGCCTGCTTGAAGGCCGCCTCGGCCGCCTGAAGCGCCGCCTGAGCCTGGCTTCGCTGCCGCTCGAGAGCTGCCCGGTCCAATTCGATCAGCACATCCCCCTGCTTGACCCGGTCCCCTGCTCGCACGTGGATTTTGGTAATCGTGGACATGATCCGTGCGGAGATGGTTGTCCGCTCGCGGGCCTTCACCGTGCCGACGGCCTCCTCGATGTACGGCTTTTCGACGACTTCCACTGGCTCTTTGGTTTCCACGTTGGGGTCAAACCGGGGAAGTTCCGTCGTGACCTCGCCGGGGGCGATCTTCTCGTTAAAGAACCCAGATAGCCAGAAAATGACAAGCGTCAGGACCACAAGGCCCACTAAAAAAGGGACGATGCGAATAGCACTCCGGACAATCCCTTTCATCGTTCGGTTCTCCTAACGAATCGTTTGCCGTCGCAAGACACGATTTGGTGAGTACTTTCAATTCTGCTTATTGAGGGTAACTGCACTCCGGAATTGCCTCCCAATCACCCCTGGTCAATTTGGTGACCGCCTTATCAAAACCGATGACTGAATCGGTTCCTGGGTTACACAAGGCACGGCCTTTGCTTTTAGGCTGGAAACTCCACTTCTTTGCTGATATTTGCGTGTAGTGTGCCACAAAAAGGTGCCGCGATGCAAGTCGGGTGCTTTCTTTTTTTAATGGATGGTATCAAGCGATTGACTCATGATAACGAAGGGTTCCAAACAAAAAAGCCCCGAAAATGCTTTCGGGGCTGAAGCTACAAGTTTGGAACAGTGATCAACCCGACACGATAGGAATCGGCCAGAATCACGGGCCAGGGGCATATCCTGGCGGCCCCGACGGGCTGCCCCGCGGCCCACCCCGGCTCCCTGCCGGACTACCTGCCGGAGGTCGGGATGTGCTTCCCCTGGTTCCGCGCGTCGCGGTACCGGTTCTCGACGTTCGTCCTCTCGCAGGCCCATACTCCTGCTCGTAATATTCGGAGTACTCTGCCGGATACATTGATTCTTCCCCGGGGCCTGTGGCGTATGGACCGTACGGGCTGGGTTGGGCGGCTTGAGTGAATCGCGTGTACTGGGCTTCATCTTCCAGCTCGTCCCGGAGCATTAGATTGCCCTCGGGATCCATCACGACCAACCTGGAAGGAGCCAAGTCTTTATTGGGAAGCGTTTCACCCCCCGCCAGATCCACGATCATAAGCCGTGTGAAGTAATCGATCGGAGTTTCTTCCTGCTGCGTGCCCGAAGTTGTTCCGGGATAACCGGGATAGCCTGGCGAACCGCTCGTGGCATAGGCGGGCGGACCGCTTGTGGTCGAACCCACCATGCCGGGCAGCCCCTCCAATCCAGGTGGGCCGGAGCTACTGCCATATTCACCGTATTCGCCGTACTGCGTGCTGGGTTTCTTTTCTTTTTTTGGCGGATTCATTTTCTTCACATCGTCAGCACTGAAGTCCACGATGGTGCCTCGGACTAGATCCGGAAACTCAAAGAATTTTGTAAGTCCGCGTGTGGGTTGAAAGACCGTCACACCCACGGTAATCCGCGGTTCGATGAATGGCGCCCGGCCGGCTTTGGCTGGACCAGCCAGGACACCGGTATCGGCAGGCACACGGACCACATTTGACGGCTGACTCCATTCGGTAAGCAGCCACGCGTCTTTGGCAAGAGATTCGTCCTCCAGGACTTGCGGAGGTAGTTTGTAATTGGGATTCGCGAGCCACAACTTGACCCGATAACGATACTTTTTGTTTGGTTCCACCTTGTAATCAACGAATCGGAATAGTTTGACGGGAGCCTCTTTGCGCTGCTGAGCGTAACCTGGATAGGGTGAACCCGTGGTCGGATATCCTGGATAAGAAGATTCATATTCCGATCCATAGCCCGGCGGACCACTCGTGGTTGGATACCCGGGATAAGTGCCCCCAGGATAGGGAGTACCAGGATAAGCCCCACCCGGATAAGTGCCATAAGGCGATGCACCCGGCACACCTGGGGCCATCTGTGTGGGATCGAACGGGGCATCAGGAATTTCCGGAGCCGCCGGCTGCGCGGCCGGGGCACCCGCCGCCCCTCCCGGTTGCTGTCTCTGGCCCGGTGCAAGGGACGTCGGAATGGGCCCCGCCGGACCGGTTGGCCCCATCGTGCTGACGGGACCAGTCATTGCCACGGACCCTTCTTCCCCCGGGTAGCCACCCATCGATGCATAAGGCCCATAGCCGTAACCCAACGTCCGTCGTGGGGCTAGGAATGGAATTTCAGGGTCGTGAGCCACTTCCTTGCTCCAGGTATCCCCTGCCGTCAATTGGACGAGCGGCCAGGTGAATGGCACCTGCCCAGGTGGCATGACATATTCAGGCGATACGTACATGAACTGGTCGTGAGGGATGCGCTGTTCTTCGAACCAGCGGGCACGGGCGTTGAGAGGCTCCCATTTTAGACTGTCCGGAGGTGCGGAATCATCCGTCACCTCGGCCCGTTCGATGGAGAAGTAAACGTATTGCGGCAATTCGATGTCCAGGGCCCCTGGCATCCCGGAGCCGGACATGGGATAACCGCTGGAGCCTGGATATCCCGTCTCCTCGCCAGAGCTCCCATACTCTGAATAGCCTGGGTATCCTGGGTAGCCTGTCGAACCTGGATATCCGGTGGCAACAGCCCCCGTAGTTCCTCTATTGACCCGAATTGCGTCTTGAAATGCATCTCGGAAAGCGCGAACCTGCTTTTCCCATTCAATGATCCCCGTCACGACCACCCAGCGCCGCCCATGACTGGGGCCCGTTGGGCCTCCGCCATATCCCGCATAACTGGAGTAGCCCGAGTAACCGGAACCTTCTTCACTGTAAGAAGTTTCGGGCATGGTGGGCATCATCCCGGGTGGCCCGGAACTGCCCGGGTATCCTGTAGACCCAGGGTACCCAGTGCCTGGATATCCCGTGGGTGTTCCCGCGGATCCACCGGCGAGCCCCGCCACAGCTCCGTGGCCAGCGGCGGCACGAAGATCCGCCACCGGGTAGACTGTCGGTTGACCTCGCTTGCGCCTTTGTTCGAAGATGGGGGGATCGAAGGGCACAACGATTTGGTATCCTGTGGAGGACACCGACTCCCGGATTCGCTTGGCAACCTCCGCAAAGCCCGGCACATCACGCGTTGGTTGCGGAGGGGTGCTCTTATAATTCTGCTCTGCTCGACTTGCCAGTTGGGTGAGTTGTTCCGGAGTGACGTCCACCTTGGGCGTGCTCATGAATGACATGATGATCAGCCCGATGGTGATAACCACCGCCACACCAAGGACAATTTTTTCCCAAACCGCTGCCAGCAATTGATCAAACGAACCGGATTTGCTCTTCGCCATGATCGAATCCCCACGTTCAGGGTCGGGACAGATGTTTGTCGTCTAAAATCGATTTCTTTCCCAGTGAGCTGTCAGCCAAATTTCCCAAGAGCGCTTTTTCAGGCTTGTGGTGGCACCGCCGGTGGATTGGCCGGAGCCTGTGGCCCAGCAGGTGGCTGTGTTCCCGGCTGTGGTGCTGGCGGCTGAGCGGGGACATTTCCAACCGGGGGTTGGCCACCTGCAGCAGGCTGACCGGCATTCGGTTGCACTTCCGCGTTGCCAGGAGCCGCTGGCTGGACAGGCGGTGCGCTAACCCCAGGCTGTGGGCCACCTTGCGCCGGGGCTGTCGGCTGGGCGCCACCAGGCGGCGCTGGTGTTGGGCCCTGCGGAACACCAGCGGGAGCCTGCGGTGCCGTCGGCTGCTGGGTAGCGGGTTGCTGCCCAGTCCCCGGTTGAGTCGGCACTCCCGATTCGGGCGCCGGAGCAACGGGTTGTCCTTGTTCAGCCGGGGGCTGCGCCAGCGATTGGCCTGACGGCAACTCCGGAGCGCCTGGTTTGCCGAGTTCCTCGATATTGGGCGGATTGAAAATGTAGATAATTCCTTCGATGATTACCGGGACGTCATAATTGCTGGTCGCTGAGGCCGTTGTCGCACCGGGTCCGCCTGTTCCGTAAGGACTTGTCCCGTAGCCCGGTCCAGCAGTCTCTTCGCCGTAGCTTTCCGACATCGGGTTGACCATCCCAGTGCTCCCCATTCCGCCGTAACCCATAGCACCCGGCTGTCCCATTGACGCCTGGCTTGGTCGCACCAGGACGCGGGTGATACGGACGGGCATATCCGAGTTGACGCAGTTTACGAGGAGCTGATCGAGTTTACGCTGATCGACAACCAGATCCATCCGGATGGGCATCATTTTGAATTCAGCAAAAGGTTGAGGGGAGCCCGGCGGAAGCGGCTTGCCGTCAGCATCGACGTAACGTCCGTAAAGTGTTGTTCCCGGCATCCCGTAGCCCGACCCATATTCGCTTCCCCCGGCTTCCGGAGAGACCGGGCCAGAACTCATCGGTGCTGATCCGGGCGAACCCATGCTGCCGGGGGAGCCGATGCTTCCGGATCCGGTCGGCATTACTCCCGCCATGCTCGTAGCCAGGTATCGTGCCGCATCCGGGCCAATCTCGATGGCGTTAATTCGTTTGACGGCCGCATTGTGAGGACCCGTAGCGCCTTCGTTTGTCTTGGCGATAATCCGCAACAGGGCCTCGTAAACCCAGAGGTCTTCTTGGGCATTCCAAATTTCTTCGGAGGTCGGAACCTTAACCCACGCAAAACGCTGCTTAATGGCGGCGATGTTTTGTGGGTTCCACTCCACTATCCCTTCCATCTCGATTGTTGCAGGGCCGCCGGTACCGGTTGTTCCCGGATATGCAGCCCCCGGGTACCCTGTACCAGGGTAGCCCGTGCCATATCCCTCCTCACCCACTGTGCTTACGGCCCCAGGATAGCCGGATGCGCCACCATAGCCAGCCGGCCCAGCCATTCCGCGGATACTTCCCAGTCGCTTCAAATCTGTTCCCTTTGGCCGGCGAAGATTGACGATCTCGAACAGCGTAGGGAAATGCTGGTCGATGAAATTGAGATAGATTTCGCGAAAACGTTCCGGAATCGGATCTCCGAACTTGCGGCCCGGCTGATTCACCCAGTTAAGAAATTCGTCTCCGAGAGCGGCCGGCCATTTATTCTTCTCTTTTTGAGCGGCGTACATGGACACCCACGCCTGGTAAACATCGGCCTTCAACTCCTCGATCTTTTTCTTGGTCGCTTCAATCACCTGGGAGTTAGGCGACCCGGGCTTCACGCCGCTCACCTGGGACTTGAGCCCTTCGAGCTGATCCTTCCGCGCCTTGATGCTCGCCTGGACCGACTGCTGAGCGACAAACCAGACCCCCAGGCCAATTAACACGGCCAACCCGCAGATTGCCCAAAAACCCCACTTTTTGATCGCTGCAAGGATCGGTTGCAACTGGTTCATATTGAGGTTCCCTCACGTATGTTATTTCGCCGCGAGTCTTTACTGTCAGCCGTCATGGAGTGCCCGCACCCGGCCCCGGCGTTTGCCCGGCCGGTCCAGTCGGAGGTTGCTGGCCAGGGGGAACGCCAGTCTGTCCTCCGGCCGGCGGCGCTGGAGCTGTTTGATCTTCGCTTGGCATAATCGGAGCATCAGGCAAGGAAGCGGCATCGGGTGGCGGCTGCTGTCCTGCTGCACCTGGAACTGTTGCTGAATTAGGCGGCGCGACTGGTCCCGGCCCACCAACCGCCGGGGGAGCACCAGGGACGTTGCCGGGTACCGGTTGCGGCGGCGCTCCCGCCTGGGGAACACCAGGTCCTGGAGCAGTTGCCGGCATTGCTCCCTGCGGCGGCAAAGCACCGGGTTGCGGGCTTGTGGGCGTTGCGTTCGCCGGAGCCGCCGCACCTGGAGCCGGAGCTGCACCTGGCCCGGCGGGAACAGTGCCCGCTGCCGGTTGCGCAGTATCCGCCGGTGCCGTTTGCCCTTCGGGTGTTCCACCAGCCTGCTGGGCGGCTTCTTCGGCAGCTTTCTTCCGGGCCTCTTCTCGCTCGGATTCCGTCTTGGGTTGCCATGCAAACTGAATGGTGAACTGAAATCTCCGCAAAGTGATAAAGCCAGGCATGGTGTCCCCGGTGGTTGTCGACGTTGCGCCGGTGCCGATTGCCCCCGGAGACCCAGGAATCCCGGTCAAGGTCGGCGCCGTGCCGAGTGGTGGCACCGGAGCCCCCGGCGTGCCTGTTGGCGTGGTGGGTGGCGTGTAGAACGGGTCGCGGATACGCACTACCTGAATACGCCCTGGATTGATGAGCATGGGATACATAATCCCCAACTCTTTCGCCGTCACCCACTTTCCATTGATCAAAAACTGGCCTTCTTCCAGTTTCTTGATCAGGGTGTTACGGACATACTGCGCCCCCTGATTCGTCCCGGCCACCTCGCTATTGTGGAAATGATACCCGGTGAGACGGATGACGTATCCCGGCCCACTGGGCCCCTTAATATCCGCGGGCGGCGGATTGGGGGGATCACCCAGGACTGCACCGGCAAACCCACCGTACATCGACTCCGGCCCGGAACTCATTCCGTAACTTGCGCCGTAAGGCGACGTCGCCGATCCCGCTGTGCTTCCCATGGCGCTTCCTGTCGTAGCACCGGTGGTAGCCTGAGGCTCGGGCTCCTTTTCCCCGGGCGGACGGTACCAACCGCCCATCTGCTGCCACCACGTTTCCAGTTGCTCCATCCGAACTGCCTCGAGACTGGTGATATGGATTTCATCCCGGCGCTCTAGAATTTCCTGTTGCTTTTTGGCGTCTCCGGCACTTGAGACATCCAACACCTCTGCAGCCTTCCGCTCATACTGCGGAAGCGCCTGGTTGATCGCGGTGAGCAGCTCCAACCATAATAGACGTCCCTCAACGCTGCCGGTAATATTGCTTCCGATTGTTTTGATCTTGTCGAATTCCGCTTCCACAGAGGCGAGTTCAGACTGATACTGCTTAACAGTATTAAGCACCTGCGTCGCAGCGCGTTCTGCATCGCCGAAACGTTCCGGAGAAACAGTGCTCAAAGCCATCGACTGAGCAGCAAAACTCACCGCACACCCAAACAGCAGAGTGGTCGCGGCTGCTAGCGCCCACGGTTTTTTCGCCCGGATGAACCGGTCCTTCACGATTTCATCCGGCAGCATGTTGATCTCCATATAGGCCCGTCCGATGCCCTGCAGCGCCAGTCCATACACAACGGCGAAGCAGGAGAGATTCTCTCGAAAAACCGGCGACTGGACGACGTCAGGGCCCATCAATCGTTCAAAATGTTCGACCGATTCAAGTGGAAACCCCAGGCCTTTCTCCAAGTAGGCGCGCAGCCCCTGCAATTTCATCGGATTTCCAAGCGCGAGCCCCCGCGTAATCTCGATCGATCGCTCAATCGAGTTGTAATAACTGATCGAGCGCTGGATCTCTGAGAGAAGCTCGGTAAAGACCGGCCGCATGGCCTGGAAGACAGCCTTCGGGTCGGAGTAGGTCGTGGGATTCTTCTTAATGTGCTCTGCTTTGGAAAACGTCAATTTGAGCTCTTTGCTCAGGGCCTTTGTGAAGTGGCTTCCGCCAATAGGGATATTTCTTTGCCAAACACGGTAACCATTGGTGATGACGAGATCTGTGCTGTCGGTTCCCATCGAAATCACGGCCACCGCCGGGGGCGGATTGTCCGGATCATATTCGTCAGGCGGTGGCAGGTCCGGCATCGCATCGAACCGAACGTAGTTGAAAATCGCCAGTGGGCTCAATTGGATGATGTCCACCTCGATGCCGAGATTCTGAAAAGGTTGAAGGGCGGCTTCGACCTGCTCCCGTTTGAGCGCAAATAGTCCAATCGTGGTTCCCAGAGTGAATCCACTCTCTCCGCCACCAGCGTCCAGTCTCTGATAACGCCAGACCACGCTGTTGAGATCGTACGGGATCTGCTGCTTGGCCTCGTACCGCACCACGTCGGGCAACTTGCTCAATTCCACAGGCGGCAATTTGATGAAACGGGCAAGCCCCGTAGCGCCCGAGACTGAGATGGCGATCCTATGCCCCCGGACTTCGTTGCGCGAAAGAAATTGTCGAAGAGCAGTCTCCACGAGGCTGGCTGGATCCGCTGAGGGCTGCGTCAACAGCATCGGATACTCAATATAGTCAAAGGCCTCGGCAACCACGAGTTGCGGGCTTTCGCCCGGTCGCAAGCGAAGAGCCTTCAGAGACGCGTTTCCGACGTCGATTCCCCAACAAGTCTCGACCTTGGGCATATTTCTTTACCTCGGTCCGAAAAGCTGCAAACGATGGGCCAGTAAACTGAACCCCAGACACTGTCATTCTTATTCTGGCACAGCCTCAGCCGATCACGATGGTCGGGGAGTGCCTCGTCAACGTTCCAGCTCGGCTGGCCAAGTTTCCCGCTTTCCCACCACCCCCTAATGTATCGCCCGCTACCCCTGCATGTCAACTTGCAGACCCCCATTTTTCGGGGGCTTAATTCGCGAAATTAATTAACGATTGCTTCAGGGATTGTTCTCACGAAAAGACTACCGACCACCGCACGCCCACTAAAAAAGCTAAGCTTTTCCAGGAGTTAATCGCGCTCTTGGCGAAGCGACCTTTACCGCTATCGGTGCCAACAGATGTTTGAAAAGCCATGACAATTCCAATTATGCCCTCCCCGTCCGAGCAAAGCGCTCACACTGACATTATAGGCAAGCCGAGCCAAACTTTCCCTCTGCACTGTGTCCAGGGTGCCTCTTTACAGCCGGATCGTCTGTGGACTGCCCTTCGGAAATGGGGTGAACTGCTGGGACCGGAAAACGTTGATGGACCGGATACAGTTGTGGAACGTTACAATCCCGGTGCTTTACCGAAAAAATACGTGACCTGTCCTGTGGCTGCGGTCCGCCCGGCCAACCGTGATCAGGTCGTTGGCGTGGTGAAGATCGCCCGAGCCAGCGGAATTCCCCTCCACGCAATCAGCCGCGGACAGAACTGGGGTTACGGGGGCCCGCTGCCACCGCGCGACGGGATGGCCATCGTGGACCTCAGTCGGATGAACCGTATTATCGAGGTGAACACCGAATTGGCCTACGCGGTGATCGAACCAGGGGTTACTCAGCGCCAACTCTTTGATTATCTGAAGTCTCACCAAATCCCTCTGGTGCCTGACGCCACAGGCGCGGGACCGGAAGCCTCTCTGGTGGGAAACATCCTGCAACGTGGTTTCGGACACACCCCTTATGGCAATCGGGTCCTCCATGCGGGCAATTACGAGGTCGTTTTGCCAGACGGACGCGTGATTGAAACGGGATTTGGCAGGTATGAGAACGCCAGGGCTAAGCACGTGTTTCCTTATGGAAGGGGAGCCTGGGTGGATGGACTTTTCACTCAGTCCGGTTTGGGAATTGTGACCCGGATGACGGTCTGGTTGCTACCCGCCCCGGAGTCTCTGATCGGATTTGCACTCAAGGTCCCGGACGAACACCAGATTGCCCAGATCGTGGAGCGGCTGCGTCCCCTCTGTCTGGACGGTACCGTGCGGAGCACGGTACACATTGCCAACGATCTTCGCGTGATCTCGGCCAAGACGTCGTATCCGTATTGGCTTACAGGCGGACGGACACCATTACCGGACCCCGTTCGTCAGCATCTTCGCCGTAAATTTGGCGTTGGTGCGTGGAATCTGATGGGCGGGCTGTACGGTTCGCGCGGAATGACACGCCAGGCAGCCAAGGAAATTCGAAGGGCGTTTCGCGGTTTGGCCCCGGTTTTCTGTTTTGGAAAAAGACTCTTGTCAGCAGGGCGATGGCTGGCGGAGATGACCGAACGTTTGGGTGTACGAACCCCGCTGACAGAGGCGGTACGCAGCGCCGACTCAGTCTATCGGCTTCTGGAGGGTGAGCCCTCTGATGAGCATTTACGAGGGGTGTTCTGGCGACACCGGGCTATCCCACCGGATGTTCATCCAAAGGCTGCAGGTGCGCTGTGGTGCTCGCCCGTGTTACCGATGCGAGGCGAAGACGTTCTTGCGCTTCTCCGCACAGTCACCCCAATTTATGAGCGTTACCGGCTTGAGCCTTTAATCACGTTTTCGGCCGTGACAAGCAGGGCCCTCGTGGGTGTTTTCAGTATTTGTTACGATCCGGAAGATTCTGTTCAGGTCAACCAGGCGGAAGCCTGTTATGAAGAGCTTTCTTCGGCCATTTGCCGCGCAGGATATTATCCGTATCGGGGAATGATTCCCCATTGTTCGGATCCCTGCTTCTGGGACGTTTCCCCAGAAGTCTTAAACACGCTGTTCCCAGAGTCTGCCTTTTGCGATTCCACATGAACGCAAGCATGGCGTCAGTCGTTTAATTTGGATCGCGTGGGCTTGTGATGAGGGTGCCGTGCGCCAAGTTGCAAGTGCGCGACACTGTCCGCGGTGAGTTGCTGAAGCTGGCATGCGGCTATCCGACCGGATAAGGCGTAGCGGGAGTCGGGAGCGTCCAGATCCATCCCAGTCCAGCCGCCCATCGCAGGATCACCGCGATGAGAGAGAAGAAAGCGAAATGGAGAAGCCCCGCCGAGAATTCAATTTCAAATGCCAGGTATCCCACGAACGCCCCTGCCGCGAATACAGGAGGGATCACAAGGGCCCAGGTCCACAATTCTTCCGTCACAAAGTTCGCCACAAGCCAGTTGAATCCCCACCAGAGCAGAAGATAACCACCCGCGCAGATTGCCGCACGTATCCAGAGATCGCGTCCCCGTAACGGCTGAAGATCCTCCTGATTGCGGAGGAACTCGTAAGCGCCAGCGCTGGCGGGTACGGTGACCACCGCCAAACCGATCGCCTGAAGCCAGAAATTATCGCGAAAAACTCCCACGTGGCCCAGGACGAGGGTAGCCACGAACACCACCAACACGCCGCCCACTATGGAGAGAATCATGACGGGTGTGAAGCGGCGTTCCATCCGCGCGATGGGTTTGAGTGTGAGTTGCCCGGAGATACCCCGCCCGCCGCTGCTGAACATCTCCGGCTCGTGGATGACAACCTGCTCCTCGAGCTTGGGAATCTGAATGATCGTTTTACATTTGGGACACGGGCCGCTCTTCCCAGCAAATTTGTCACTGACCGTGAATCGTGTTCGGCAACCCGGGCAGACGACGAAAATTGCCATGATCTTTCTCCGAATTCCATTTCGTTCTCATTTTCACCTTTTAGTTTGGCAAAGCCGCTGAACCTGTCAACAGGAAGCAAGACCAGGTAAAGTCGATACAGGAAAAGCAAATCGCAAAGCCGAGAAGACGAAAAAGCAAGCTTTTCCGCAAGGGAGTCCTGAAAAGGCAACTCGTCGTAATCCTGTGGGCCGCGCGTCGCTCCAGCCACGGTCAGCACCGGAGAACCGCCTCGGACATTAGTTTCTGCTTGTCCACTCCAGTCGACGGTCGGGGCAATTCATGAATTGCCCCTACAACGGATTGTGCCTGTGGCATGCCGTAGGTTCCTGGAAAAGTGGGATGGGTCGGACAGCGGCCTGCGGTGGCAGGTGCCCGCGCGGATTTCATATTAGAACTCTTGCCGGGCATTTCCCGCTGATTTCGCGCGGACTAGAATGAATTTACGGAGAGTGCGAGGCCAATACGGGGTTTGGGTCTGCGCGCGGTTCGCGCAAGCGGATCCTCCAGAACGGCTTCGTGTGACGAATCCGCCTCAACGAATCTCCAGGGAGGGTAGTAACAGAAAAAGGCAAGGCAGCAAAAACCTTTCTCCCGGTTTCGTAGGCTGCCACGGGAAACAGCTCGGGTGAGAGGAGACGCTGCCCATCGAAACAAAGGAGACTTCACATGTTCGGGTTGCCTGGCTGGATGGAAATGATGATCATCGGCTTAGTTATCTTACTCTTGTTCGGCAATCGTTTGCCGAGCGTGATGCGATCTTTGGGACGGGGGGTGGTGGAATTCAAAAAAGGGCTCCAGGACGAAGGTGGGGATGAAGAGGAGGAAAAGAAGGCAGTGGAACAGGAACAGCCCTCCCAGTCGGCCAAGTGACTTGAGCGATTTCGGCCGGGAAGCTCGGCGCTGCGAATACGGAGCCCTCGCGCTGAGGTGAAACGGAGGTTGTCAACTATGATCTCAGTATTGACCGTTGCTCAGTTCTCCCTCCCCGGTGGCACGGAGATGCTGATTGTCCTCATTGTGGCGCTACTTCTCTTTGGTAACCGACTGCCGCAAGTGGCACGCTCGCTGGGCAAGAGTTTGAACGAGTTTCGAAAGGGCATGCAGGGGCTTGAACAGGAGTTGCGATCGGCGATCAACGAGACCCCTCCGCCTTCTCCGCCCCGGACCCAGCGCCCGGAAAACGAAGAAGATCGTCAACCCCCTGTAGCCCCCAAGTTCATTCCCCCCGCTACCCCTCCCGAAGAGACGCCGCCACCGAGCAAAGTGGCTGGCTGAGCGCCTCCGACAAGTCATCCTTTTTGCCATTTGAGCGGGAAACTGTCAGCTAGGCTGGCTTCTCGCCCGGTGGGAAGGGCCCGAGAACAGAGCGCTCCTGTGTCGCCGTGACTGACGACGTCGCTTCACTGGGGAGCATAGCGGGAAGCTCTATCGTAAAGCGCGTGCCCTGGCCGGGGGCGGACTCCACAGTGATCCGGCCGCCGTGCTCCTGGACAATCTTCTGGCTCACCGGCAATCCCAATCCGGTGCCTCTTGATCCTTTCTTGAATGACACAAAGGGACTGAAAATCTTGTCCAGCATCTCCGGAGGGATTCCCGGGCCGTTATCTTCCACACCAATCCATACCTTACCCTGGTCGGCATCGTAGCGAGTGAAAACACGGACCCTACGTGGTTCCGGCGAGTCGGCGACGGCGTCAAATGCGTTTGTCACGAGGTTCAAGACAGCCCGGTGGATTCCCTCCGGATCGAACACCAGCGTGGGAATCTCGGACTGTCGTTCCCAGGTGAAGTCGATCTGGCTTTCCTCTGCCCGGGCTTGCATCAGTTCCACAATGTCCTGGATCAACTGATTCAAATCACTGGGCTGCAGATCAGGCTCCCGTTCCTTGCTGAAGGTCAGCATATCCATGACCAGCCCCGAGATCTTGGCCTGATTTTTCTCGACGATCGCCCAGCCTTTACGGATGAGTTCCTCGTCGTGCTGCTTCAACCCCAGCTCGATCAGATAGCCGCCTCCACGAATTCCCTGCAGGATATTCTTGATGTGATGCGAGAGCGTGGCGATCGTTTGCCCGATGGCCGCCAGCCTTTCCGCCTGCACCATGGCCAGGTAGTAGTGCGTGTCCTCCACGGCGAGCGCAGCCTGATGGCCTATGGCGATCATGAGCATGAGATGATCCTGGGTGAATTTGTTGACCTGCCCGCGGCGAATCATCTCCTGCGGAGAGGTGGACGTGTCGATATAAATCACGCCCACAACACCATATCGGCCTTGCATGGGAACGCAGATCGCCTCGCGGATACCCGCTTGCACGATGCTTGCCCCCGAGTCCCATCGTTCATCGTGCCGCGCATCGCTGGTGAGAACCCCCTCGTTGCGCTCCCGAACATAATCCAGAATTGTCTGGCTGATAATCAGCTTTTCCGGGGCCACCACACCTTTCCGTACCCGCCTCACTTTGGGCACGAGTTTTCCTGTATCGGGATCGACGAGCATGATGCACCCTCGGTCGGCCTCCACCCACTCGAAGATGAGGTCCATGATCCGATTGAGGAGTTGCTCGATATCGAGGGTGTGGCTTGCCGCCAGGGCCGTGTGATAGACGATTTCCAGATTTCGCCGAGCCTGTGCCAACCAGGAATCCGGCGCAACCCCTTGGCCTCTCAGAAGGCGATTTCCCTCTTCCGAACTGACCACGCTGACAATCTGGGATCGCTCGGCCTCCGGCTCCGCCGCGATGGAAACATTCCACGTCGCCTCGCGTTCCGATTCCTCCGCCGGAGAGGTGAATAGCATGAGGGTCCGCCCCATCTGGATCTGGTCGCCACTATTGAGCCAGTGTTCCTGGATCCTTTTGCCGTTGACGATCGTCCCGTTAGAGCTGTTTAAGTCGATCAGCCGATAGCGATTCTCTACCCGCCGTATCTCGGCATGATGTCGTGAGACCCCCGCATCATGCAATTGCACTTTGTTGGAAGAGTCCCTCCCAATGGTGATCACCGACCCTTCCAACTCAAAGCGAGTCCCCTGATCGTTTCCCCGAATAACAAACAGTGAGGGCACCTTCCCGCGCTCCTTCCGCCCAACCGACACGTTTACTAGAAAGCCAGACCGTTCCAAGTCGTCTCGGCATCCTTTTCGACACGAACTGCCGAGTGTCGTATCTGAGCTCGCCGCTTATCCTGATGTCGCCCCTCCGATTTTGGGTTAAGCTCAAGCGGATCACAGACAATACAGCTCTACCAAGTTATTTTACGGCAGATCTGTCGATTACCGAAACGCCTGAAGCCTTTCCGTACAGGAAAATTTCTGAAAAGGAAAGCGATTCCCACCAGATTTTCCCGCGCGACTGTCCGGAATGGCGTCAGGGCGTTGGCGGAGTCTCAGCAGCCCTGTCGGGCTCGCTTCGTCCTTACTTTTTTCTGCAATCGGGAACGAACTCGAACCTCGCCCAGACCTTCCGCGGGAGTGAAAGTCAGCCCCGAGGGACCTGCCTGCGAGGTCCACGGTGCGACCTTGAACAATCCAATTCATGGACCGATCTTTGTCTGCCAAGCTCAATTCCTTCAATAGCGTAGGGACAACTCATGATTTGCCGCTATCCCACGGCTATGCCTTTAGGTTCCAAGGGATTCTTCCAAAAAGTGGGGATGAATCAGTTACCGGGCGTTGCGACTACTTGGCGACGCCGATGGTGAGCGCGGCCGCTTATCCGGATCTTTCAAAAGCCCAGGTGGCGATGCAAAAACTTGAAAGTCCCCACTCCATGGATGGTGTGTGGGCCGACAAACCACTCGATTTCTGTTTTGTCCGTTAACCCCAAGAGTGCCTCGTACAGGAAACGCACCTTAGCATATTCGTAGGCCACCCGCTCATCCGGGGCTACGCCGTCGAAATGACCCCGCTCCACCATGAAGGGTCTCGGAGCAATGAGCGTCGCCATCTCGGCATAGTTGAAGGTCTCACCCAAGTCGAATTCGAAAATCTCGTATTCTCCAGTGAAAACATAACTGTATTGGCTGCGGGTCGAGGCGTTCTTCCACACCCAATCGTTAAAATCGGCGGAACAGATGGACAGGCAGTACTGGGGCACCAGGGGCGGCACGCGCATCGCCGTCTTGCCACCGTAGGAAAGCCCGTAAAACGCGATCCGCGCCGGGTCAACAAACTCCAAAGTACTCAGCCAGTTCACGATTTGTTGATGCTGGGGCACGATGATAGAAAAGAGCGTCTTTCCGAGAGGATTTGCTTTCCGTTGAAGGGTGCGGAACCGGTCGCCAAAGATGTAGGGATTTTGGGGAGCAAATACAACAAATCCTTGTTCGGCAAGTCGCGCGGCGAAATTATGATAGGCCCGGTGATCTCCCTCGATCGTATCTTGGGGACGCCCTTCTAGCCCGTGCTGGCAGACCACCACGGGGCGCCGTTCTCCCGGCCTGATGTCCTTTGGCACAAGGAGAATCCCATACGCGAATACGCCGTCGAACACGTCAAGGACAACTTCGTACCCAGTCCATTTCTGTTCGTCATACACGCGGCGCGACCGTGGATTAGGAGCTGAGAGCGGAAGGTCGATCCGACCGATAACCTCCTCGTAAAAGTATTTGCGGTACCACTCCACTGTTTCCATGAATTTGGCAAGAGAACTCGTGTCCAGACGGGACCAAAATTGCCGACGAACGTCGGAGCTTTGCTCCAAAAATGTTTGGATATGCCGGTCAAGCTCGTCGATCTGACGCCCCACACGATCGCTTTGCCAGGGATTTTCCCGCCGCCATTGGGGCTCCTGGGCGACCGCGTTGAGCTCGCTCTTGGGATCCAGAGTTTGCAGGAAGGCTTTCAAGAACGTTTCCGAACCGTAGGGACCTCGGCCATCTCCACTCGTTATCAAAGTGAGGTGGCTGGGGAGACGGGCAAGTGAGAGCAATTCGTTAGCCCGGGCAGCTTCGGACTGAACGGCCTCCAGTTGGGGAGTGAACAAGTTTCCCGGCGCTCCACCCAACCCTTTTGGAATCGTCACTTCGGGGCCGCGTGCAGCCTCTACGATGACGGGCCGCGGGTGAACCAGCAGGCTGATCTCGGCACATCCGAAGTCCTTAAGCAACGAGAAGATATTGCGGTCCACAGGCTCTGACCACGTGCCTTCGCGCGGTCCGAAGAACCCGCTGACGGCTGCTGTCGCGATTCGATCGTCCAGGGCCGCGGCGTAAAGCGCCAGCATGCCGCCTTCCCCCCAACCGATGACTGCGATGGTTGGTTTGCCCGCGGGGTCACCCTGCGCCGAAAAGTAATCTACCGCAGCGAGAATTTTTTGCACCTCGTACCCGATGATATGCCGCCCGAGTTCATAAGCAGGACGATACAGGTATTCACGATGGGTCAGCGAGACATTTCTCCGCTTGGCGATTTCCCGAGGAATCAATTGTGGTATCAACACAGTGCAACCACTTTCGGCAAGCCGCCGTGCAAACTGGGATTCCGAAGCCACGCCTGGTGAGAGGCCCGCAAGCGCCTCGGGGGAAACATCGGCGTCCGGAATTGCAATGACCGCGGCGTGTAAGCCGTTGCTCCGGGGTACTAAAAGGAGTCCCTCTCCTGTGACGTCAGAGAAAACATCCCAGCGCACCGCGAAGACATCGTATGTCGGGCCACTGGCCAAAACGGGATCTTGCCCCGGCGGGGCAAGAATGGACAGCCGCGGCGATGCCACTCGGGGATCCGTTACGCCAAGGATCTTGGCCAGTCGGGTCTTTCGGGACGCGATCCACTCTTCGGGCCACTGGCCGGACTTGAACTGTTCTTTCCAAACCTGGTTTCGATGGGCCACCGTCCGGGCAGTTTCCCTGTCGAGAAATTGATCGATCGCATCAATCATTTGCGAGGCCAGGTCGCCCTCCACGGTGAGCGCGGCCGTCCCCGGCAACGAGCCCGCAACGGTTTCTGTCTCACGGGCCGGCTCTGCCAGGGCGAATCTCGCTCCGACTACACTCCCCAGCATCACAAAGCTCCCGAAGATGGCACTGACAAAGGCCACTTTTCCAGCCCGAAGAGCACATTTCAGTTCAATTCTCCTGCATCTCATGGGCAACCTCCCAGGGATGTCTCATTTCTTAACGCACATTCGGAAACCTGCGGCCACATTGGCGCGTTATATCCCTTTTGAGCGACCACCGGCCGGCTTTGGGAATTCGGGTCAGCCACACCCCGGTGCCCTGATTATCTTTTCCACACAGAGTTGAGCAAGAGACCAGCACGCCTTTGCAAATGGCATTTTAGACGGTAATCCTATGAAGGCCTGCTTTGGGCGAACAGGTTTCCGTGATAAGGGATAAACTTTCACGGAACTTTGTGAGAGGAGGGGCAGTTTCGAAGACTACTCGGCCTGGTCTTGCTGTTCTTGCACAGCCCGATCGCTGGGCCAGAAGCGTGCGAGGTACACGACGGCCACAAAATCGTAGAGGCCGTGGGCCACCATCGGGACAACGAGGTTGCCGGTCAGGGCAAAAAGAATCCCCAGATAAACGCCGAGAATAGCTGTTAAGATGACATAAATTCTTGATAATGGGTGAGCGAGTCCGAACAAAACTGCGGCTGCGAAAATTGCCAGAATCGTTGCAAGATCACCGCGAGCTAAATCGTCAGGTGTTCCCAGGAGAGTCGCCAGTCCCCGTTGCACGATTCCCCGGAAAAAAGCCTCCTCTCCGATGCCTGCGACGCACGAAATCATGGCCATCTCGCCGATCGTCGCCGGTCGAAAAAGAGGGGCGATCATTTGGGTCATCAAGTGGCGGAGCTCTCTGAACACGCGGCCCGGCATGTAACGCACGATGGGCAAGAGGAGCAACATCGGCACAGTGGCCAGTGCACCTGCTCCGAGCGCCGAAAGATCCCACTCCACAACTTCCCACAGCGGCAAACGCAGGAGCCAGCCCGCCACGACCGCTATCAGTCCGATAGCGCACTCCAGGAGCGTGCCGTAAACAATAAGTTGGGCTGTCACAGCGCGAGAAGCGGCCACCGGTTGATCTGTGTCGCGAATATCCATGGTTGTTCCTTTGAAGAAACTCTCGGCGTGATACGAACCAGTTCCATTGGTGAGGCGTGGCCGGTAGCACGCCGAAATAGGGACCTCACTACGATCGGCGGCAGACTGTCAATGGTAGAACCAAATCGAGTCGCTCGCTAGATTCGAGGGGGACACTATAATCGTCGTTTGCCTGGGACGGTACACGCCGGTCTGCATTGAGTCGCGCGCGTGGTGCCCGGGCAGTCTAAAATTCCGAATACTTGCCATGCACATTCATTTTTCGCCAACTGGATGTCACCGTTGCTGGAGGAGTTCGCCTCATGTCGAAGGGTCCTTTTCTGTTGTGGATAGGCGCGCTGACGCTGATAATGGCGACGCCGTGGCAGGGCTGGGCCGAAAAACCGTTCGAGTGGGTACCAGCGCAGCCCGAGGCTGTCGGTATCTCGTCTGAAAAACTTCGGGCGCTCAGCGCGGAATTGGCAAAACGGCAAACAAAGGCTTTCTTGGTGGTGCGGCACGACAAACTCATCTGGGAGTGGTATTCCCCCGACCACGGACCCGACAAAAAACACTACACGGCCTCCCTGGCCAAAGCCATTGTTGGCGGAATGGCGTTGGCCATCGCCCTGGATGATGGTTATCTCCGACTTGACGATCCGGTTTCGCGGTATGTTCCGCAGTGGCGAACAGATCCCCGAAAATCAAAGATTACGATTCGCCATCTGGGTTCGCATACTTCCGGGCTGGATGACTCGCGCCCCAACGAAGAGGCCCCCTGGAAGGACGCTTTCTGGCGTCGAGAGCTCCCGCCTCGCGACCCGTTCACGATCGCTCGGGATGTGACGCCCCTGCTCTTCGATCCCGGTGAGCGGTTCCAGTACAGCAACCCGGGTATTGCGATGTTGACCTACGCGGTCGCCGCTGCCATGCGCAACGCCCCCAACAATAACATCCGTGATCTTCTGCGCGACAGAATCTACAGGCCCATTGGATTGAAGGATGACGAATGGTCCATCGGTTATGGGCAGACATTTCATGTGGACGGCCTCCCGCTGATTGCAGCCTGGGGCGGGGCAAATTTCACTGCCCGGGCGACGGCAAGGATCGGAAGGCTGGTCCTCCATCGCGGTCGCTGGGAAGGGCGGCAGATAATCAGCGAAAATTCTATCGCCGCGGTTTGCCAGAGTGCGGGTCTCCCCGGGGACTGTGGAATGGGCTGGTGGACAAATGCCGGAAAACGGTTCTCGTTTTTGCCTGTCGATGCGGTTTGGGGTGCCGGTGCTGGGGATCAAATCCTTCTTGTCATTCCCAGCCTTGATCTTGTGGTTGTGCGCTATGGTGGTGACTTGGGGCCCCAGGCACCTTCTCAGGAGAATGTGGGCCGATACCTGTTTCAGCCATTAATGCAGGTCATCACACCAGAGGATCCCGCTCAATCGGGCACGGCTGGTCCCTATCCTCCGAGCCCCGTCATCAAATCGCTGAGCTGGGCCGCTGCAAACGAGGTCGTTCGCCTTGCACGTGGAAGTGACAACTGGCCAATAACTTGGGGCGATGACGATCGCCTTTACACAGCCTATGGGGACGGATGGGGTTTTGAGCCTGGCGTTGCGCGAAAATTGAGCCTCGGTTTGGCTGTAGTCACCGGTTTTCCACCCCGAATCACAGGGCAGAATATTCGGGCTCCCACGCTTGAGCAGTACGGAGACGGAGCAAAAGGGAAAAAAGCGAGTGGGCTGCTCATGGTAGATGGCACACTGTACGCGCTTGTCCGAAATGCCGGAAATTCTCAACTGGCCTATTCTCGGGACCACGGCGCAACGTGGACATGGGCACCGTGGAAGTTCACTACCAGCTTCGGATGCCCGACTTTTTTGAACTTCGGACCGAACTATGCGGGAGCACGGGACGGGTATGTTTACATCTACTCTCCGGACGCCGATGATGCCTACTCCGCAGCGGATCAAATGGTTCTTGCCCGAGTTCCCAAAGGCTCTATTCTCGAGCCGAGTGCCTACGAGTATTTCGTGCGATTGGATTCCGACCAGAAGCCTGTTTGGAGCAGGAATGTTGCTGATCGCGGTCCGGTTTTTCGGCATCCGGGTCATTGCTGGCGTTCAGGAATCACCTACAACCCCGCATTGAAGCGATACATGTGGTTTCATGTGTATCCCAAACAAACGAGGGGAGACGGTGCCCCGGGGGCAAGAGGCTGTGGTGTTTATGATGCCCCAGAGCCCTGGGGCCCGTGGACCACCGCGTTCCATACCGAGGAGTGGGACATGGATCCCGGCGAAAGCGGCTGCTTTCCTGCCAAATGGATGGACCAAACGGGAAAGAACATGTGGCTGGTCTTCTCGGGCGAAGACTCATTCAGTGTGCGTCGCGTGGATATCACAGTCCACAAGTCAGGCGACGGTCCCAAATGAGACGTGCTGGTCCCTGGGATGAAGTGTCGAGCTGACAAAGCTCTCGGGATCCACCGAAAGAAGCGTTACTGCCTTAGGCGGCGGATACTTGCTAACGGGTAGTGCGCGGAATCGCGGTTCGTTGACGGATGATCAGATAAGGGGTAAACTACGTAATTCTTTTAGATCGCGTGAAAAGTCGCTCTTTGTGGAGCCCAGCTTTGTCGGAAGGCGGGCGGAGCGTTTTAATCACCAATCGCCCGATAAACCAAGTTTTTGTCAGCGGAAATTGTCAAGGAGTGTGCACAATGACGCAAGCACCCAAGTACGTGTACTATTTTGGACCGGAAGGGACCGAGGGCAATGCATCGATGGTGAATTTGCTCGGTGGCAAAGGCGCCAACCTCGCCGAAATGGCGGGCCATCCCGACCTGCGGCTTCCGGTGCCGGCCGGGTTCACCATCACCACAGAAGTCTGCACCTATTTCATGCAACACGGCGGCCAGTATCCCCCGGGCTTGAAGGAGCAAGTGGAGGAGGCTCTCCAGAAAGTCGAAAAAGCGATGGGAATGAAGTTCGGAGATCCAGAGAATCCTCTCTTGGTCTCCTGTCGCTCGGGTGCCCGTCGGTCTATGCCGGGAATGATGGAAACGGTGCTCAATGTCGGTTTGTGCAGCAAAACCATTCCCGGACTCATCAAAAAGACGAACAACCCACGATTTGTGTACGACGCCTATCGTCGGCTCATTATGATGTATTCTGACGTGGTCATGGAAAAGGCCGAGGGCATTGAACCGCCCGACGGAATGGGAATCCGCGTGCAGCTTGAACGGATGATGGAAGAGCTCAAGCACAAGAAGGGCTATGAGAAGGACACAGATCTGACGGCCGAAGATCTCCAGCAGCTTTGTGAGGCTTTCAAGGCCAAGGTCAAGGAAGTCCTCCGCAAGCCGTTCCCGGATGATCCCTTCGAACAACTGTGGGGCGGAATTGCCGCTGTGTTCAAGAGCTGGAACGGCAAGCGCGCGGTAGCCTATCGCCGCATCGAGGGAATTCCCGATGACTGGGGAACAGCCTGCAACGTCCAAAGCATGGTCTTCGGAAATATGGGAGACACATCAGCAACGGGTGTGGCCTTTACCCGGAACCCAGCCACGGGTGAAAACCAATTTTACGGCGAATGGCTGCCCAACGCGCAGGGCGAAGACGTGGTGGCCGGTATCCGTACCCCGAACCCACTCAATAAGGCCACCAAGACGGAGCAGAACAAGCATCTGCCGTCTCTTGAAGAGGCCATGCCGGAAATCTATCAGCAGCTTCTCGATATCCGCAATCGCCTGGAGCGGCACTATAAGGACATGCAGGACATCGAGTTTACCATCCAGGAGGGCAAGCTCTACATGCTGCAGTGCCGCGTGGGCAAGCGGACGGGAACCGCCGCTCTCAACATCGCCATGGATATGCTCAAGGAGGGTCTGATCGACGAGGAGACGGCCGTTCTCCGTGTGGCTCCCAAGCAGCTTGATGAGCTGCTCCATCCGATTGTCGATCCGAACGCCGAGAAGAAGGCCACGGCCATCGCTTCGGGATTGCCAGCGGGCCCCGGCGGAGCGTGCGGACAAATCGTCTTCACCAGTGAAGACGCGGTCGAATGGACCAAGAAGGGCAAGAAAGTGATCCTGGTTCGCGAAGAGACCAACCCCGAGGATGTGGAAGGCATGCGGGCAGCCGTGGGTATCCTCACCGCCCGGGGCGGAATGACCAGTCACGCAGCGCTGGTTGCCCGTGGGTGGGGCAAGTGCTGCATTGTGGGCGCAGGGAAGATTAAAGTCGACCCTGAAAAGAAATGCATGACCGTGGATGGCAAGACGTATAAAGAGGGCGACTGGGTCACCCTCAATGGTACGCGAGGGATCGTGTACGAGGGACAACTCCCGCTCATTGATGCCACCGAAAACCCGCGGCTCAAAGAGTTCATGGCACTCGTTGAGAAATACCGCAAGCTGGGAGTGCGAACAAACGCCGACACCCCGGCGGATGCTAAAATCGCTCGCGAATTTGGGGCAGAAGGCATTGGTTTGTTCCGCACGGAGCACATGTTTTACGGCGAAGGTTCTGACGAACCCCTGTTCATCCTGCGGAAGATGATCCTCTCCCGTACCGCGGAGGAACGGCGGAAGGCCCTGGATGAATTGTTCCCGTTCATGAAGCGGGATATCAAAGGCACGCTGGAAGCGATGAACGGCTTGCCGGTTACCATCCGGTTGCTGGATCCTCCGCTTCACGAGTTCGTTCCGCAGGATGAGGACAAGCAGGCCGAGCTGGCCAAAGCGATGGGCATTTCCGTCGAGGACGTCAAGCGCCGTGGCGAAGAGCTCCACGAAACGAACCCGATGATGGGCCATCGTGGTGTCCGGCTCGGCATCACCTATCCGGAAATCACCGAGACACAGGTGCGGGCCATTTTCGAGGCCACTGCTGAGCTGATCAAAGAAGGCAAAGATCCTCACCCGGAAATCATGGTCCCGGTCACCTGCGACGTGAAGGAACTCGACCTCACGAAGCAGATTGTGGACCGGGTCCATGCCGAGGTGGAAAAGAAGTTTGGCGTTAAGATCTCGTACCTGTATGGTACGATGATCGAAATTCCGCGGGCCTGCCTTGTGGCCGACAAGATGGCGCGAACCGCCCAATTCTTCTCGTTCGGTACCAACGACCTGACGCAAATGGGATTTGGTTTCAGCCGGGACGATATCGGCGGTTTCCTGCCGGACTATCTCGAGAAGCGGATTTTGATGGCCGACCCCTTCCAAACGATTGATCAGGAGGGCATCGGGCAACTCATCGAGATGGCGGTGCAAAAAGGGCGTGCCACGCGGCCCGACCTGAAAATTGGTATCTGCGGTGAACAGGGTGGCGATCCCGACTCCGTGGAGTTCTGCTTCAAAGTCGGGATGAACTACGTGAGCTGCTCGCCGTATCGCGTGCCCATCGCTCGGTTGGCCGCGGCGCAGGCCTCCATCAAGGCCAGCCGCAAGAAGTAAGCTCCGCGGGTGCGAACCTGAGGGCGGCGGCTAAACGCGCCGGGCCCTGTTCGAGACAGCGCATCAGGCAGGGGGATTGCTCGCAATCCCCCTTTTTTGTGCGCGCCCGAGGTCAGCCGAGTGGCCGAGCCACGGGAGTCCAGGTGCGAGTGCTCAGTTGAGGGAAAGCCCCAGGTTTTTGAGTTCGGCTGTTAAACGACGCAGACGAGGACGCTCGATCGGGGGGAGAGCTTCCTCGGAGAGGCGATAGTTATCCCGAGCTCGTTGAAATTCTCGCACTGCGGTCGCCTTGTCCCCCGCCAGCCAGAGGGCCTCCACAAGGTGAAAATACGTCAGCGCGGACGGTTCCTCGAGAACAGCTTGTCGCGCGTCGGATATGGCCTCGGCAAGACGTTCCTGCCGCATTCGGACCACTGCACGTGTGTCGAGAAAGCTCCCAATGGGGCCCAGCACGGTGATGGCATGTTCGACGAGCTGCTCAGCCTCGCGAAGGATTGCTGCGTTTTCAGATTGAGCAGATCCCTCTCTCGATGGTAGATCACATTGCGCGCCTAAAACATACGCCAAATTGTTTTCCAGAAGGGCCTTTTCCAGATCGGACAATCGGCTGTCAGACAGAAGTCGGCGATAGAGCGGAACAAGCTCCTCGTAGCGCCCGGCTAAATTGAGAAAGCTCATGTAAGCGAGAAGCACCCCTTTATCGCCCGCGGAGTTCACATTCGCTCGTTGAAACCAGGCGTCCACTCGTGCCAGATGATCTGGCTTGACTTGTTCGCGGGCAGCACGCAGACAGTTCACCGCGCACACAACAACACGTTCCACGGGGACATGGGCGAGTGCCTGCTCGCAGCAATCAAGGGCCGCCTCCAACTTTTGCTGGCGCGAGAGGAAGAGAGCCTTTGCCATGAGGGCTACAGGATAATGACTTGTCACCTGCTCCAAAACTTCGCCAGCAAGCGAGGTCATTCCGGCCTTTTCGGCCAGCTCGGCGAACTGCATGGCCTGATCGTACTTCCGCTCGTCGATGGCCTTTGAGACCATGTCTCGCCAGCGGCTTTCTAGCTCTTTCGTATTCCCAGACTGGACCGCCAGACGCGTTTTCAATTCCAGGACAGCCGGTGAATCATCTCCCAATCGAGCCACAAGTTTTTCAAGGTACGGCTGAATTTCCTCACCGGGCGACCCGTGAGTCAGCATCTCGCGAATAAAGAAAGCGAGTTGAGCGGGAGTCGGATCCGGTGTTTGCTGGAACAGCGCCGCCATTTGCAGCCGCGCGTCCGGCCAGCGTCCTAGAACCGCAAGGATCTGAGCATAAACGAACCGATCTTCCGCGGAGAGGATGACCCCTTCTCGAAGCAATTTCTGATAGATATCCGCGACTTCCTGTTTTGCCGCCCGCTCGGGCCGGTTCGCCAGAACTCTGGCCAACAGACAGCGATCGGTGATCTGCGCAGCCTGCTTCAGGTTTTCTTCCAGCAACGACCGGGCACGCTGGAAGTCTCGGTAATCCGCGGATTTGGCCAGGAGTTGCGCGAGATTCCGCCGCGCGTTGCGGAGAGTCTCCTCGCTGACCACGAGATTATTTCCCGATGCCGCCACAATACGTTCGAGAGCAGCCTGGCACTCGCGGAGCCTACCTTGGCGCAGAGAGAATCCTGCCCAATCGAGAAGCAGATCGGCATCTTGCGGTGCCTCGTCCATTGCCCGGCGAAAGCATTGTTCTGCCTGTTGGATGTCACCCACCGCTTCGTATCCCAGGGCGAGGACGCGCAGCGACGGAACGTCTTTTTTCAGCACGGCTCCCAGTTCTTCCAGTTGCTTTCGGGCTTCTGAATTCCGGTTCGTCCTTACCAGGTAAATAATTTGGGCCAGAGTAATCTGGGGCACGTGCGGAGCAAGCTGTTTGGCCCTCTCGAATGCTCGGTCCGCCTCATCGGTGTTTCCGCTGCGGCTCAGCAGTTGTGCCCACCAAAGCCAATCGAGGGGATCGCTCGATTCTTCTATTCGTGGTCCAAGTACCTGTTTCACCCTATCGAACTGGCCCTGCTGAGCCCAAATCTCTGCCTGTAGCTTCAGACGCTGCAAGTCGTTATTGCCGGCCTGTTCGGCAGTGCTTTGCAGGAGCTGCTCGGCCTCGGAGGTTTGGCCCACTAGAAGCAACAATCGAGCCAGTTCTTCCCGCCCCTGGGGTCCTAAAAGTCCTCGCTGCTCCAGTGATCGCAGGCTTTCAATCGCCGCCTCCCAGCGGCCTTCCAATTGAGCGATTCGGGCCTCCAGGCGAATCAGGTCCGGCCAGAAGGGCAGGTATCGGCGAGCCATGGTGATTTGCGACCGTGCATCGGCCAGCAGCCGTTCCCGCTCGGCCACGGACAGGCTGGGCTGGGAAGCTCGCCCCACGTCGATCACGGCCCGGCCGTAAGCGGTGACACGTCCTGGCCCACCTTCCGCACGCCGGATCTGTTCCAGAATCCTGTCGGCATCCTCCCAATCCGCCCGAGCGACTGCGAACTCCAGCAGCAAGCGGTGAATCTCAGTGTCATTTGGGTCGATCACTGCAAGCTGCCGGGCTATTTCCGCGGACCGATCCAGATCTCCCGATTGAAGCGCAAGCCGCAGCACCGCGCGAAGGACCGTTTGCCGCTCGGAAGGTCTCAGCCCTTTCGCCTTCGAGACAACATCCGTCAGGATTTCGTTTCGTTGATCCTTTTCCGCATACTGGCTCAACTGGACCTTGGCGAGCAAAATCTCCGGGCGCGGTCCAAACTGCTTTTCGGCGACCGAAAGCCGATCAATCGCCTCGGAAATCCGCCCAGATCGGCCCAACAGTTCGCATAGTGCGGTCCAAAGAGTCAAGGAAGCTCTTTCTTGTATCGCTTCCTCCAGCAACTTTACAGCCTGGTCCACCTCGCCCTGAGCCTGCAACCATCGGGCGTTGAGCAAGGTCTTTTGTTCTGGCGAGAGAGCCGGGGAACTCTCCAGCGACCGACGCAGGTCGTCAAGTTGCTTCCAAAGAGGGTCCTGTGGCTTTAAACCTGTTCGGGTGTTCAATGTCGCCAGGAAGTACGCCATCTGGAGCTCGGGGAACGCAGTCCACGGTGATGTGGCGCCACTTTGCATCAACCTGGTGATCGCTTCCTGCGCTGCTTCTGTCATTCCCTGGGAAAGGAGCCAGTTAATCCAGGCAAGCTGAACCCGGGACGATTCCGGGAATCTTTCTCGCAGCTCGCCGAGAACTGCCCCGGCTGCATCCGACGCCCCACTCTGCGTGTAAGCAAGGACCAGTGTAAGTCCTGCAATTTCCGCCCGCGAATCATTCTTGTCCAAGAATTTGCGGAAAAGCTCATCGAGCGGCCGAGTGCTTTCCCGTGCCCGTCCTTCAAAAACCGCAACCCGAAGTTGCCACAATTCGAGGGCTTCCGCGTCAAACTGAGCTTTCTGCATCTGCTGAATGACGGAACGAGCCCCCAGAATATCGGGAGGGTTTTTACCAAGACAGACTTCCACAAGCTCCGGCAGGAAGGTGGCGTTTCGCTCCGCCAGCCGTTGCAGGTACTTCTCCTGTGTGGCTAGATCACCGGCCAATCTTGCCCATTTCACCAAGCCAGACCAGACTCTTTCGTCGTCCGGCGCAATGGCTGCGGCTTTTTGCAATAGCTCGTGGGCTTGCGCAAGCCGATTCTCACGGAGTTCCAGCTCACTTTCGATCAGCAGTGCCTCAACATTCTGGGAGTCTTTGCGCATCGCGACATGGGCATCATGTTTGGCCATACTCAGCGCATCGCTGGCCTCCTGCGGATTGGCTGTCGTCTGGGCCACCCAGAGCCAAAAAGCGGCCCGGCGAGCGTAGGCCGCCGCAGAGTCCGGATTCTTTGCCACCAATTCATCCATCACCTGCCGGGCGGACTCGTAGTCTCGGACCATCTCGTCGCGATAGCACCGAGCCAAAAGGGTGTATGCCTCCAGCGCATCGGGATGACGCGTCAGACAGTCCCGCAGCGTCTTAATGGCTTCTAAGGGCTGAGCCCGCGCGACTTGACACCTCGCAACGTTGAGTAACGCCTCTGCACTGTCTGGCTCGATCTGTCGTAACTGGGACCAAGCAGAAAGCGCCTCGCTCCACCGTCCCAGTCGCATTGCTACCTTCCCAAAGGCGCGAAGGAGCTCCCGATTCTCGGGAAACCGCGCCAGCGTCCGGCTCAACACCCGATACGCGTTAAGCTGGAGCTGTGCGTGGCTGGGGGAATTCTCTGCCTGCTCGCTGACTGCCAGCGCCAATCGAATGGCCACTTCACCATCTGTGGGCCGGTAACGCAGATACAGATCGTAATTCCTCACAACGCCTGCTAACGCCTGCGTCAGCGCCGTCCTGTCCTTTCGATCGTGGGCAGACGCGGCCTCTTGTTCGCATCGCTCTGCGCGCTGGCGGATTCGGTCGGCAATTCGCTCCAGTTGCCGGTCATGCAACCACGAAAGTCCGACCCCTCCGATTACTGGAACGACAACGAGAAGCAACCATGCAGGCCAATTGAAACGCCATCGGATGGGTGACTTGTTGGACACCATGCCAAACGCTCTTAAGAAGCGATCACTCTCGTGTGTTCCAGGGCGGCGAGTGTTCTGATTGGCCACCGCGAGGCCGGCCGAACAGTGTCGGGAGCCCTTCGAAGACCGACTTCTCCGCTCATTTCCTGTTTTACGATAAAGCTTGCCGTCCTCGTGGTTAAGAAATGCTTAGGCAATCTATGCATTTTACTCATTTTAATCCGTCACAAAACTGCCCTTGCACACGATGTGAGATATGGGTATGGAAGGGCTACCGCAGAACCACGGTCGCCGCCCTTGTTTTACTTGTTTTAAAGGGCGGTCGACCTTGCCCTGGTTTGTACCTTGCCCCATGACATTCCCCCGGCGCCCATTCATATTCCTGAGCCTTGGCATACTTTTCTGGTCAGGCTGTCGGACGCCCCAGGTCGTCACACAGCTTGAACGCGAAAACTACGCGCTCGAAAACAAGATCTGGGAACTTGTTGATTTGCTCGAGCAGAAGCAGGCCGAGCTGGACGCGTGTCGATCCGAACTCGAGCGGCTGAAGACGCAGACCGGCCAGGAAACTCGTCCTGCGAAGCAAACCAGAAGCGTTCCGGATGTGACTGCACCCCTTTGGACACACTCTTCCGGGCGAACTATCGAGGCGGCGCCACATGTTGCAGATTCCGATGTGCCACGTCACATCGTAACGCCGCCTAAAATCGAGATCACTCCTCCCCAGGTGGAAACGACGCCTGAAGCGGCTTTTCCATCGCGACCACCGTCTGATTCATTACCCAGGGTCTCATCTTGTCCGATCGAACCACCCCTTTGGCTCAGCCCGCAGGATACATCTCAACCATCTCCGCCCCAGGTTCTGCCGCCCAGTTCAGAGAATCACGCCGCGCCACTGGTTAATTCTCCCCATGAGACCGCTGAGGACCTTTCCCCCGCCCCGAGAGTCGGTGCCCCGTCCCCATCCCCGTCCCTCCCGCGGCCTGAGATCGCCGGTCACGAGCCAGACAGGCTGGTTTTGCCAGAGGATCACGCCACTGGTCGGGACTACGATGGCCTCCCCGGTGATGACGGAATAGCCCTTCTATTGCAACCGGTTGACGCACGGGGTACGGTCGTGTTTCAGCCTGCCACAGTCACTGTAGTGGCCATCGACCCGCAGGTGCGGGGTCCTGCCGGAAGAATAGCCCGATGGGAACTCCAGCCCGAGGAACTTCGCAGTTACCTAGTCAACCGACCGGAAGTTCAGGGATTTCTCCTGGAGCTTCCCTGGCCAGATGCGCCCCCTCAACATGACCATTTAAAAGTCTTTGTCCGCTACGAAACCGCCTCCGGGAAGCGGCTGGAAAGCCAGGCGGACGTGACCGTGCGGCTTGCTCATCAGTGACAACTCGAACCGGCATGCCTTGTCAATTGGGTAGCCCGGCGGGATGTTTTGCGGGGAGCCGGAATGGAAAACTCAATTCCCAATGCTCTTGACATCTCAATGCACGTTTACCCCCTGCTGCCCAGGCGATGGGATTTCGCGGGCGGCTTCTGGCGTCTTTGAATACCGGTCCTGTCTGCACGGGGAAGAATTCTGCCAATTTTGCCCCTGCCATGCTCGGTGCACATAGTACGCACCCACGATGCCCGTCATCTGTGCCAGCAGCAGCCATCCGGGATGAATAACCGGCGAATAAAACTGGGGTCGCGCGGCCAGCCACCACGCGATCTCCCAGCCGTCCTTAGTTTTCCGCCATAGATCGGACGCATCCCCTGATGTGTCTTTCTGTGCCACACTGGAATTCGTCAAACAGGAAAGAAGGCCCCCGCCGAGCACAAGCACAGCCACACAGAGCAACGCCAGCACAGCGACATGACGCACAGTGGGTCAGACCTTTCCTGGAAAACAAGCCCAATGCGAGAAGTTTGCGTTCAGTGACGGCGTGAAAGGCACGCACATGACGGTTCAATGCTGTCACCATCTGAAGACGAAAGGCAACTGCCATACCGGAGTGGGCCGTGAGTCCTCTTATGCGCGATGAGGTGGAAAATTCCTGCGAACCAGGCAGGAGCACGAAAAATTCACGCTATGAATGTTGCCTGGAATCAACACGCAAGCATTCACGCTTGCCAAATGTTGCCGGGAGCCATCGCTGAGGCATCGGGGCGACCGTACCAAAACCCCAGGCTGATTGTGGGAACGGCTCCACCGCGATAAAATGGCCAGCCGCAAGTGAGTGACTCGGCCCGCCGTCCTTTCGGCTTTGGCCCAGCTTTTCTCATCACCTGGAGAACTGGCATGAAACCTATTTGTCCCTCCTGCCATCAAGAGATTCCGGTGGAAGATGTGAATTTACATACTGGGTTGGGCCGGTGCCGCTACTGCAATGAGATCTTCGAAATACCCGAGCTCGTGGAACATATCAAAAAGATTCAGGTGGCTCCGGCAAGCGAGGTCCCGAAAGCTCCGCCCGTCAAGCCTGCAGACAGCCGAATACGTCTGATCCGAAAGAATGACAAGATGCTGATCGACGTTCCTCCGTGGGGGTTGAACGGGCCGGCGGTGGGCATCCTTTTGTTCAGTCTATTCTGGCTGGGTTTTGTGGCTTTTTGGACTGCCGGCGCCCTGGGGCTTTTCTTTCATCCGGGTCAATTTCCCAAATGGGAGAATATCGCGTTCGCCCTTTTTTCGATCCCCTTCTGGCTGGTCGGCTTGGCACTTTTCGGAGGCGCGCTGGCAGGCATGTTCTCCCGGCGAATTGTGTATCTTGACAGTTCCTGGCTGGAAAGTCGCTGGAAATGCCTCTTCGTTTCTTTCCGAAAACGTATCAGCCGCGAAAATGTGCAAATGGCACGGGCGGCATCAGAGCCGTTTTTTAAAACTGACAGCGGAGGGCAATCCCGCCCGTGGTTCGGCGTTGAAATCGTTTACACAAAAGGTAAGATCAAAATCCCATGTGAAAGCGAGGCGGAACAGAATTGGTTGCTGGCGGAAATCAACCAGTTCCTCGAAACCGTTCCCTTCCGACCAGATTACCTGAGCGAAGGCTTCACGCAGGCCCGCGAGTTACTTGAGGAGACACGCTCAGAACCGTAGGCAGGTCCCCAACTTACCGCTGACCAACCATCGTGACCAACCATCGTTTGCACATCGTCGCCCCGTAACGCAGTCCGTCCCAGGCAGTGAAGAAAGAGGAAAGCCCGATGCGCGATCCATTCACAGCGGCACGAAACTTGACACAGATTCTCACGCTATGGGGAATTGCCCTTGCCGGCACGCTGTGCTCGGCGACTCCACCTTTGCGGAATTACGTATTCGACGGAAGCCCCTCGGCCCCGCGGGAACTGGCAAGCACCGGCACCGAGAACGCGCCTTTGCGGCTTTCTGCTACCGCGCCCCTGTCCACCCAACCAGGAAGAGCTTCTCGAGGCCAAACATATCTTCTGGACAATGCAGCCTACGAGGGACAACCATTCGATGCCAGCCAGGGATTCACCATCGAGGTTATCTTCCGCTACTTCGGCCAGGGAAGCCAGCTAGGCAACGGTAGGCCGAACGGGATGATCTTTGCTCAGGGCGATGGCTACTGGCGTGGCCTGCGGTTGTATTGTGACACTCCAACCGGACAGCTGCGTTTTGAGATGGGGCGGCCGCAGCCCCGCAATGCGTTCGGCCTCAGCTCGTCGCTTGGCATCCCGCGAGGGGTGTGGCAGCATGTCGCGGTCACTTGGGATCGACAGGAACTTCGGCTCTTCTGGAATGGGGTGCTTGTGGCCGCCAGTCCCTACAACGAACCTTACACACCACCAAACGGGCCCCTGCGAATTGGTTATGCCGATGCGGGTGTCGGTTCCTTGCGGTTACAGGTCGCTCAATGGGTGGCGTATCCCGAGGCGCTTTCCCCGGCCGTGGTTGCGGAGCACGCCCTCTCTGCAATCCCCGGCCCAGTGAGGGTCGCAAGCAACCTCTCGTACTTCAATCCCACCACATCCGCGGAGTGGCAAAGGGCTACTGACTTGGCCGCCAGAGGTCAATGGCGTGAAGCCGGGCAGACGTGGTCAGCGCTGGCCCTTCATCCACAAAGCAGTTCCGAAGTCCGCGCACTGGCCAAATTTGCCGGGGCAATCGCCAAGCGCCTTCACGGTGCCACGGGGCAGGCCATTCTCGACTGGGCCAACCTTTTTCAGGGCGAAAATGTCGCCGAGATCATTCGACTCAACGCGGCGGCATCGTGCCTCTTTGCGGCAAAGGGTACGATTGGGGCGGTGCCGATCCCGGAACTTTACGAGAGCCTCTTGCAGCGGGCAGAATGGTCTCCGGAGGAACGAACGACGCTTTTACTCCTCGCCGGCGAGGCCGCCCTCCAAGCGGGAATGAGCACCACGGCCCAGAAACGGTTTGCGGAAGCACTTGGTTCACCATCTCTCACTCAATCTCAGCGATGGGACGTTGAACTCCGAATTGCACACGCGCTTCGGGGCGCTCAAAAGTGGGAAGAGGCTCGCCGGGCCTATCAGCAAATCGCAGAAAATTTTCAAGCGCCGCCCCCACTCCGCAGCCTGGCATGGTTGGGATGGGCCTCCACGTATGAGCGGGCGGGACAATGGCGGGAAGCCGCACAGGCTTATCGGAGAGTGACCACCATGCAAGAGGTCCACCCGGTCCATCGTTGGGAAGCGGAGGAGCTGGCTCGCGAGATGGAGCGGCTGGCCGAGGGACTACCCCGTCGAGACCCGGAGTGGCATCGGACGCCGGTCCCGGTATTTCCCACGCCAGGTCTGGTGCTTCACGTGGCCCCCCATGGCAACGACGCCCAACCGGGCACTGCCGACGCCCCACTTGGATCACTGGCTGGGGCACGGGATCGCATTCGGCAAATCAAAAAAGAGAAAGGCCTGCCGCATGGGGGAATCACCGTGCTGATTCATGGGGGAGTCTATCGCATGTCGGGAACGTTGGAACTGACGGAAGAGGACTCTGGCACGGCGGACAGCCCCATTGTGTATCGGGCGGCCGACAACGAAACACCCATCTTTACCGGAGGGATTATTCTCGCGGGGGCTGTGCCTGTGCGAGACCCCGCAATCCGAAACCGATTGCCCCAATTGGTCCGCGATAAGGTCCTGCAAATCGATCTCCGGGCCAATGGAATCAACGACTACGGTAGTCTTGGTCCTCGGGGGTTTGGCCTCGCCGGCTATCCCACTCATCCATGGGTGGATGTTTATTTCAATGAGCGCCCCGGCACCCTGGCCCGGTGGCCAAATGAAGGCTTCGTGACGATCCAGGGGCTCGCCACTCCGGCAGGCGATGCCGGAGCAGGGAAGCCAGCCACCTGGAAGGTTGAGGGACGGCCCCTCGAATGGGCCACCAGCGACGACATTTGGATGTACGGCTATTGGCGATACCTTTGGGCTGGGACCACCATTCGCGTGGCCAAAATTGATCCCCAGTCCCACCAATTAACCACTGCCGGAAGCTCCGGCTACGGTTTTGCCGAAGGGATGCCCTACTACTTCTTCAATGTACTGGAAGAGCTCGACCAGCCGGGCGAGTGGTATCTCGATCGCGCCAGAGGGATTCTCTATTTCTATCCACCGGATGAGATCGATCACTTGCGCATCACATTTCCGACCCTCGCCACCCCGTTCGTACGGATGAGAAATTGCGCTCATGTGCGGCTGGTCAAGCTCACCTTTGAATGTGGGCGTGCCGAGGGGGTTGTCATCGAGGGCGGGCAACAAGTTGCACTCCTGGGATGCCGCATGATGCGGCTGGGAACCAACGGTGTCATCATCCGCGGTGGTGAAAAACATCTCGTGATGGGCTGTGATATAGGGACAGTGGGAGCCGGGGGTATCCGATTGGCGGGCGGCGATGAGAAAACGCTCAGTCCCTCCGGTCATGTCGTGGAAAACTGCCACATCTGGGAATTCACCCGCGTCGACCGTAATTACGCCCCCGCCGTGCATGTGGATGGCGTGGGGAGCACAATCCGGCACAATCTATTCCACGATTCCCCCCACCACGGCATGCGATTAGAGGGATTCGATCATCTGGTGGAACTCAATGAGGTCCACAGCGTTGTCTACGAAGCCGATGACCAATCGGGGATCGACATGTTCGGCAATCCTGCAAGTCGCGGCAACGTGCTGCGATGGAATTTCTGGCATCACATTGGCAGCGGTCACAACGTCGCCGGGCAGGCGGGCATCCGGCTTGATGATATGATCAGTGGAGTGGTCGTTTACGGGAATGTCTTCTATCGTTCGGCAGGCGGCCGTTTTGGCGGCCTGCAGATCCATGGCGGAAAAGATAATTGGGTCGATAACAACCTTTTCATCGACTGCAAAGCGGCGATCAGCTTCTCCCCATGGACCGAGTCCCGCTGGGTCGAAAGCGTTCAAGGATGGTTGGAAAACGCACGGCGGCGGGGACTCGATGTCACCAGGCCACCCCTTTCAACCCGGTACCCGGAGCTACTCAATCTGGAGTCCAATCCCAATCGCAATTTCATACTGAGATCGCTGGTCGTCAATTGCGGTGAATTCGCCATTCGTGACCCCGGAGTCAATGTTTTCTTCGACAACCATATGGCCGAGGGCGACGTCGGTTTTGAAGACCCATCCCAGCACCGCTTTGGGCTGAAACCCGATGCCAAACCTTTCCAGTGGTTTCACTTCCGGGCCATTCCCTTCGACGAAATCGGATTGTATCCCAGCCCGGTCCGCGCGACGTGGCCGGTGGAACACAGTGTTTCGCCCAAATACGTGGCTGAGTGAACTTGGAGCCAGTACCGTCACCTGGCAACGCAAGACACCACGACTCAAGGAAAGGAGTGCACCTATGTCCACATCCACCACTCGACGGGATTTTCTTACGCAGACTGCCGCCGCTACTGTGGGTGGCTTACTCGGCGCTTCCCGCGTAGCCCGCGCTTTGGGGGAGGAATCCGCCGTGGGAACCCCACCTGCCGTGCCGCGGTGGCGGGGATTCAATCTGCTTGATTTCTTCCAAGCCATGTGGCGCCCGGTGGAAGGCGATTTTGTCAAGGTTGAGCCCGTACCTGAGGAAGATTGCCGACTGATTGCGGAGCTCGGTTTCGACTTCGTGCGGCTGCCGATGGACTACTGGCTGTGGATCGATTCGGATTGGCCAAAGACGAAAAAACTTCGCCCGGACGACCTTTTCAAGATCCGTGAAGCAACGCTGGAAAAGATCGATCAGTCCATCGAAACCTGCCGCAAGTATGGCCTGCATGTTAACCTGAATTTTCATCGTGCCCCCGGTTACTGCATCAACGACCCCGAGCGAGAACCGCTCAGTCTGTGGAAGGACAAAGCCGCTCAGGAGGCATTTGTCCACCACTGGACCGTGTTTGCCAAACGGTATCGTGGGATCTCCGCGAAGGAGCTGAGCTTCAACCTGGTGAATGAGGCTCCCACTCCACGCCCTGGCTATATGACCGCGGAAGACTACTGCCGAATCATGGGTCAGGCCATCGAGGCGATCCGCAAAATCTCGCCCGACCGATTGATCTTTGTGGACGGCCTCAATGTGGGGACGAAAGTGGTTGAATGTCTCATCTCGACCGGCGTGCCGCAGAGCGTGCACGCGTATTATCCGGCCCAGATCAGCCATTACCGGGCCTCGTGGGTCGATCGAGATTCCAAATTCCCGGAACCCACCTGGCCTATCAAAAATCCGGATGGGTCGGTCCGAATTGGTCGGCAACAATTGGAAGAGCATTTCGCTCCCTGGGGTGAACTGCGACGAAAGGGCATCGGGGTTCACTGCGGCGAAACCGGCTGTTTCAACCGTACACCCCATAACGTCTTTCTCGCCTGGATGGAGGATGTGCTGGACATCCTCAAAGGCCACAACATCGGGTGGGCACTATGGAACTTCCGTGGCTCATTCGGGGTCCTGGATTCCGGCCGGAAAGACGTGGATTATGAAGATTTTCACGGTCACAAACTGGACCGGAAATTGCTAACCCTGTTGCAAAAGTATTGATCCAATTAAAACATGGGGCACAAACGTACCTTGATCTGACGGGCGTTCTAAAAAAATCGGGCGAAATGACTTTACCCGAAGTTTCGCGCCGACTGGTTGATCTGAAAACGTCAAATATCGCAAGTGAAACAGTCAGGAAGCCGCTGGTTCCGGCGGCTTCTTTTGTTTCTCGCTGTCTCAACCTCCAACCGTGACCCATGATTTACTGAAATTCCGAGATTTAGACCTGCCAACGGCTCAGCGCCATCGGTCGGCGGGCAGACCGACCGGTGGATACCGCTGGACACGGAGGAACGTCCTGATGAGCACCATGACGATTCCTGATCATGTCATTCCGTTACCGGGAGATCCACGGCTGGCCCATGCGCTGGTGGCTGCCGTGGAAGATGCACTGAGCATGTGTGGGGCCAGAGCCCGACTGGTCGGAATCACAGCAGTTCCGACCCACGAGCCCGGCACGATCACGGGCGTGTTAGGTGTTCATGGGAAGGCCACGGGGTTTCTCATTTTCAATGTCTGCGAACCGGTCGCCAAAGCTCTGACGTCCGGGTTCCTCCAGGAAAAAGTGGATACTCTCAACAGCCACGTCGTGGATACAGTGGGAGAACTTACGAATCTCGTGGCTGGCGGGCTGAAAAAGCGGGTGGCCGACACCCCCTGGGCGTTTCAATCGGTGACCGTTCCCTCAGTCATCATCGGCCACAACTACCAGATCGCCTACGCTAAAGGCATAACTTATCTGGCGGCTACATTCGAGCAAGAGAACGCGGAGGCCCTCTTTCTGGACCAACGGCTATTTCAGGCGGCGGTGTCGCTTATCCGCGTGTAGACTGTCCCTCCTAACCCATGGATCTGTTCGCTTTTTTACTGGCCCAAAGGGCGCAGCATTCCCCTCGGAGCGCACGCGCAGCCAAAGTTGCCGGGGATCTGCGGAACGAACCGTAATTACCGGAAACCGCAAAGGCTTTCCTATCGTTTGGCACGGCGATTGCTCTAAGACAGGCTGCGCATGCGTGAGTTGGCCTCGCCGCATGAGCCGGGACAGAGAAGAGGACCCTTTCAACCCCAACAGGGGCCGGCAGATAGAAGAGGCCAACGAAGCGGACCGGGACCGTCGGGCTCCCCCCCAACACGCGATGCTCTCCTCCGCAACGACGAGGAACCCACCCGACGGGCCGGAACACCGGCTTCTATCCCCAGCAGGCGAGCTGGCAACGGCCACTCGCCTGTATTTTTTTGCTATAGCAAAATGCAACATGTGTTGCAATATTGATCACTCCATCGTGGTATATAAACTACTACCTGTGGTAGCAGACTTCCCCGACCGTACCAATGTGTTTTACCTCACCAGCAAACCGATCAGGAAAAACCTCTGTCTACTCGATCCTTCCGCAAGATAAAATGACACCGATGTGGTAACTCGACCGCCGGTCCCGGAAAGCGCGCCATAGGATGTAACGATGGCAGATGGATGGTTCACCTGGGACATTGTCCTCTGGTTGGTCCTCGCTTTTGTGGGGATTAACCTCCTCTTGCAGGTGATGTTGCGCTTTCGGGCATCGTGGATCAGCCGTTTTCAGGAAGAGATTCAGCAGTCACAAAAACGGGCGGGTCGAAATATGGACTCGAGGGAGGCCGACGGGCCCGCTTCCGCCGGGCGGGGGACAAGTCCCTGACGAGCGCTGCTCAGCCCGTGAAAAACACCGCGTTCGTCGGTCGGAATTCGGTGGAAATTGGAGGCGGCAAGCCGCGCTCAATCCTATGTACGGCAACGCACCCTTGTTGGAAAAAAAGAGTACTCTCGGCAGTCCACGTTGAATTGGCTCAGCCTGTTAATCTCTATCGCCAATAGATCAGGTGAAGTCGATGCGCAAACGGTTCTACATTGAAACCGTCGGTTGCCAGATGAACGAGCTGGACAGCGAACTGGTCGTGGCTGCGCTTCAGGAGGCGGGCTACGAGCAAGTTTTCCAGCGTCAGCAGGCCGATATTATCCTTTTCAACACCTGCAGCGTACGGCAGCACGCAGAGGACAAAATTTACAGCGCTCTGGGAAGGCTCAAGCATCTCAAGGAGCAAAAACCCGGTAAAGTCATCGGAGTGTTGGGTTGCATGGCCCAGAAGGACCAGGAACTCATCCTCAAGCGCGCGCCGCACGTCGACCTGGTTGTTGGTCCCGGACAGGTCGCCCGCCTGCCGGAACTTCTCGAATCGCTCGCGCAGGGGAAAGGTCCGATCATGGAGGTCAGCCTGGATCGCCGGGGCCAACCCCGCCAGAAGGTGCAGGCCAGTTTCCTCAACCCTGATCGGCAGAACCGGCCGATTGTCCGACCGGTGAAGCACCAGGCGTTCGTTCGCGTGATGTTCGGCTGTGACAAGTTCTGCACCTACTGCATCGTGCCGAAAGTAAGAGGCCCGGAGCAGAGCCGTTCCCCGCAGGAGATTCTGGAGGAAGTCCGCCAGCTTGCCGATCAGGGATGCGTGGAGATAACACTCCTGGGCCAAACGGTGAACAGCTATCGGTGGCAAGAACCAGGCCGCACAATCCGATTGGCAGATTTACTCCAAAGAGTCCACGAGGTACCGGGAATCCGGCGAATCCGGTTCGTCACGAATTATCCGCGGGATATGTCCCGAGAACTGCTGCAAGCCGTTCGTGATCTGCCGAAGGTTTGTCCGTACCTCCACGTTCCCGCGCAAAGCGGCTCGAATGCCGTTCTGAAGCGGATGAAGCGGGGTTACACAATAGAAGAATATTACGAGATGCTGGCCAGCATTCGGGAAATTGTTCCGGAGGCAGCCATCACCAGCGACTTCATTGTGGGATTCTGCGGTGAAACAGAGGAGGACTTTGAGCAGACGGTGCGACTCGTGGAAGCCGCTCGATTCAAAAACAGTTTCATTTTCAAGTACAGTCCGCGACCCGGCACCAAAGCCTACGAACTATTCCCCGATGACGTCCCCGATGAGGTGAAACGACGGCGCAACAACGAGTTGCTGGCGATCCAAAACCGTATCAGTCTGGAGGAGAACCAGCGGTTCATCGGTCAAACGGTGGAAGTCCTCGTGGAAGGACCGAGCAAGATGGCGGAGCGGCAGTCCGAAAAAAACTCCTCTTCCATTCAGTTGACCGGTCGCACGGTTTGTGACCGCATCGTCGTCTTTGAAGGCTCAGCCGACTTGGCGGGACAGTTTGTAAAAGTCACAATCAAAGAAGTTAGCCCGGTCACCTTGTTCGGGGAACTGAGTTTGGCCAGACTAGACACGCATGCAGATCGGCTGGGCGCACCCGTATCGGCGTAGCATTCAAAGAACCACCGCCATCGATGGAGATAGCAACCGTTCGGTCTTTCCTGGAACAGCCAGAACTCGCTCGGAGCTGGCTTGGGCGATTGAAAGTCCGCGATGTCGATCGTGGTCTGAGGAATTTTCTGGGAATCGCTCGGCAGGGAATCCCTCCCGACTTACTTGCTCACCTCGCCCATCAGCTTGGGGAGAGATTACCCACCCTGGCTGATCCGGACATGGCGCTCAATAATTTGGAGCGATTTTTTTCGGCCGCCAGAAACCCGCTCTCTTTGGCCGCCCTGTTCGAGCGAGATCCAGAGGCGCTCCCACCACTCCTCCAGATTTTCAGCACCAGTCAGTTTCTCAGTGATATCTTGGTGACCGATCCAGAAGCCTATGACCTGTTGCGACTTACGGAGGGAGAACCGGTTGCCCGACAGGTTCTGGTGGATGAACTGACCGCCGAGGTCCGCGCGCTTCCCCACGAGATGGAGATCCTTGCGGCGTTGCGACGGTTCAAAAGGCGAGAGATGCTCCGCATCGCCTATGGCGATATCGTCGTCGGGCAGAGTGTCTCGACGGTGACTCGCCAGCTTTCTTATCTTGCCGACGCAATCCTGCAGGCTGCATATGAAAGCGCCCAGCGTCGGCTCGCTCCTACCCTTGGGCTTCCGCGGCTTCCGAGCGGTGCAGAAGCCCGATTTGTAATTCTGGCGATGGGAAAACTGGGTGGCGTTGAGCTGAATTACTCCAGTGATATCGACCTGATCTTTCTTTATGAAGGTGAAGGGCAAACCGATGGGCCGCGATCGGTCACCAATGCCGAATACTTTTCCCGCCTGGTCCAGGAGATCATTCGATTACTGACTCAGCGAACGGAACTCGGGGCGGTGTACCGGGTTGATCGGCGGCTGAGCCCGGAAGGTGAGCACGGCCCGGCTGCGATGAGCGTTCCGGCCGCACTCCATTATTACGATGTCCGGGGCAGAACCTGGGAGCGTCAGGCGTTCATCAAGGCCAGGCCTGCCGCCGGATCACTTGATCTGGGCTATAGCTTTTTGCAAGAGCTGGAGCCGTGGATCTACCGGCGCTACCTCAGCCGCGCTGACATCGCGGGCATCAAAACGCTGCGCAGGAAAATCGAGCAGCGGGTGCATCAGCAGGGCGTGGACCAGCGGGACGTCAAGAACGGCTGGGGCGGAATCCGCGATATTGAGTTTGTTATTCAGTTTCTCCAATTACTCCACGGTGCCGACTTACCCAGCGTTCGTACGGGAAACACCTTGGAGGCCATCGCGGGTCTGGAACAGGCGGGATGTCTCACGCATGCAGAAAGCAGCCATCTCCAGGAAAGCTACAGTTTTCTCCGTAAGCTGGAGCACCGCCTGCAGATCATGTTCGACCTGCAAACGCACAGCATCCCCAACGACCCCACGGAAGTTCAGAAGTTGGCTATTCGGATGGGGTATGGCGACGGGGCGAGTGGTTCAGCACGGGACCAATTCGAAAGAGATTATCGACGTTTTACGACGCGCAATCGGCAAATCTTGAACCATTTGCTCCACGATGCATTCACCGATGATTCTGAAACCGCGGCCGAAGTTGAGTTGATCCTGGATCCCGAACCAACCCCGGAGTTTATTCACAACGTCCTCTCGCGACACCGGTTCCGGGATATTCCCCAGGCATACCGGAATCTCATGAATCTTGCCGAAGAGCGGATTCCGTTCCTATCGACCCGTCGCTGCCGCCATTTTCTTGCCTCAATCGCGCCGATGCTGCTGTCTGCCATTGCAGCGACACCGGACCCGGATGCGACCCTCGTCACGCTGAATCAGGTGAGTGACTCTCTGGGTGGAAAAGGCGTCCTCTGGGAACTCTTCAGCTTCAATCCGCCCTCCCTCAAGCTGTACGTCCAGCTATGCGCGTACACGCCGTTTTTGGCAAGCCTCCTGATCAGCAATCCCGGCATGATCGACAGCCTTATGGACAGCCTGGTCCTCGATAAGCTGCCGGACCGGCGGTTCATGGAAATGACGTTGCGCGAACTTTCCCTGGCGGCCGAGGATCTGGATCCGATCCTGCATGCTTTCAAGAACGACCATCTTCTGCAAATCGGTGTCCGCGACCTGCTGGGCAAGGATGATGTGGAGGCGATCACCCAGGCCATCAGCGATCTCGCTGAAACGTGCCTCACCGAAATTGTCGTGCGGGAGTACGAACAACTGGTGCTTCGCTACGGCCAGCCCACTGTGGGCGAGGGCCTCCGCCAAGGACAGCGAGCGGAGATGGTGATCCTCGCCATGGGGAAGTTCGGCGGCCGCGAAATGAATTACCAGAGTGATCTGGACCTCGTTTTCCTCTATGAGGAAGACGGCAATACCGTGCCGGTTGTGGAGTCCGGTTACGTTCGTCCTCGCGATACAACCACCAATCAGCATTTCTTCAGCGAGTTGACACAACGGATCATTCGAAGAATCTCTTACCTGGGGCCGTATGGCCGGCTGTATCAGGTGGATGCCCGCCTTCGCCCCACCGGAAGGAGCGGCACGCTGGTCTTTTCCCTGCGCGAATTTGCCAATTATTTTTATCAGGGAATGGGGCAGCTCTGGGAACGTCAGGCGTTGTGCAAAGCCCGACCGGCCGTCGTTTCCGAGAGAATGAGACCTGTCGTGGAATCACTCATTCAGGACGTGATTTACAGCGAACCGTGGCGTCCGGAGTTCGCCTTGCAGATCGCCGACATGCGCCGACGACTGGAAGAAACCGCCAAGCCACTGGACATCAAACGGGGACGGGGCGGGATCGTCGACGTGGAGTTCCTCGTCCAAATGCTCCAGCTTCGGCACGGTCGGGAATACCCTGAAATTCGCAAGACGTCGACATTTGCGGCCATGCGGGCCCTGCATGAAAAAGGCCTGCTGCGCGAGCAAACCTTCAACGAACTTTACGAAAGTTATCGGTTTCTCCGGGCCCTGGAAAACCGACTCCAGCTTGTTGCACCGACGGCGAAAAGTCGAATTCCGGAAGATCCCACCGAACTTGCCCGGCTGGCCCATCTCATGAGTGCCGAGGATCCAGGAAGTCTCGTACAAACAGTAGAACAGTACCTCGCCCGAAACCGCTACCACTGGGAAACGACGGTAAACAGGCTTGCCGAAGGAAAAGAATAACCGATCGCGAGGCGTTCCTGCCGTGCGAAATCGATGTCGCCGGGAAGGCCAGCCAAAACATCCGCCGATCTGCCCACCGGAAGGTTTGAATTGGTCGAACTCGCGCGAGTGGACAGCCCCCGTTGAAACCATGGGATGATGTTACTGGCGTTAGATAAAGCTACCCGTTGGAGGGATGACCTTTGGTCCGCATAGAAATCGCGAATCAAATAAAACACCTGAAATTGGACCGGCCGCTCATTCGACGTGCCATCCAGCGGATTTTGCGCCAGGCCAACATCAAGACCGGCGTGGTCAGCGTGGCGATCGTGGATGATGCCACCATCGCTAGCCTCCATGGACGTTATCTCAATGACCCTGCTCCGACGGACGTCCTCAGTTTCGTCCTCGAGACAGGCCCCGAACATCTCGAAGGGGAAGTGGTCGTGAGTTACGACACGGCAGTAACCAGAGCAAAGGAACTCCGTGTCCCTGTGACATCCGAGTTGTTACTCTACGTTGTGCACGGTACACTACATTTGGTCGGGTACGATGACGTCACTCCAGCGCTGCGTCACAAAATGCGGATCGCGGAAAAAGAGGTGTTCGAAGCATTGAAAATCCCCTATCCTGGCCCCGAGAAGAACCGCATGAGCAAGCGTGGCAGAACCCGCAGAGTGAAAAAGAGTCGCGGGACTGGCAGCGGATCGGGGAACGGATGAAAAACTCGGGCTTGTTTGGAGTCCGCAAAAACGGAAAAGATGCCAGAATTGTGGTGGTTTGTATCGGCGGTTGGGCTTGTCCTGGCCTGCATGGCGTCCACTGGTACCCGCGCACTCTCCGACTATTCGCGACACGATCTCGAAGAGTTATGCCGCAAGCGAAAACAACCTGAGCGACTGCGGGCGGTTCTCCAAAACTACCGTCAAGCATCCATTGCAGCGGAATTGCTGGAAATTGTGCTCCTAATCCTTGTTATCGCTCTCAACGCCATACGCTGGACCAAACTGTGGAATGACGCCCAGTCTGCGGGACTCCTGCCTCAAATCAAAATTGTGGTCCCCTCTGTGGTGGGCGCATCGATCGCCATCCTTTTTGCAACCGTGTTTGTCCCCAGGGCCATATCCCTGCTCTGGGCGACTCCCGTCGTTTTCTACGGCTGGCCCCTCTGGAAACTCCTGACTCAACTGATGGCTCCCTTCCTGCTGCTCAGCCAGATAACTGAAGTGGCGATCAGCCGCGGTGCGGGGCGGTCGATCCCTAAGGAATCCGAAGAACAGTTTGAAGAAGAAATCCGCACCCTGGTCACCGAGGGCGAGAGGGAGGGTCTTATAGAGGAAGAAGCTCGGGAAATGATCGAGGGAGTCATCAAACTGGCAGACGTCACCGTTTCCGAAATCATGACACCCCGGACAGAAATGGTGTGTCTGCCCAGCGATGTGTCGTGGGAAGAGATGCTTCAAACGATCATCCGCGAAGGACACACGCGCATTCCCGTTTTTGAAGAAACCCGAGATAACATCATCGGCATCCTCTACGTTAAAGACCTTTTGCCGTATCTTGCACAGCCCGCGGCCGAACAGCGGCCGGCCTGGACCACACTGCTGCGCGAGCCGGTCTTCGTCCCGGAAACCAAGTCCGTCCATGCCCTCATGCAGGAATTCCAAAAAACCCACAATCATCTGGCCGTGGTTCTTGATGAATATGGAGGTGTCTCAGGCATCATCACTCTCGAGGATATTCTGGAAGAAATCGTGGGAGAGATTGAGGACGAACTCGATCACGAGACCGTCCAGGAAATTGTCATTCGTGAGGATGGCCGAGCAGAGGTGCGCGGTTCCGCGCGGGTGGAAGAGATTAATCGTCGGCTGAATCTCAATTTGCCCGAAGATGAGGAATACGACACGATTGCCGGATTGATGATGACCCATCTGGGCCGTGTGCCGCGGGTGGGCGAATCTTTGGTTGTTGCGAATGTCCGCCTCACGGTTTTGGAAGGAGATCGCCGTCGCATCAGAAGAATCTTTCTCGAACCATCCGCGGATTCAGAACCAGGCCTGGATCAGCACCGCGATGGGGCGGGAGTTGAAGTCTCCTCGTAACTCCCGACAAGTATGTAGCTTTGATCGCAACGTGCCCCCAGGAGACCGGGGTTGCCCGGAAGATCGCCGCGGAAAGGGGTTTCCTTCTGAGACACTTCACCAGGTTCGGAAACAGCAGTGTGCACATGTCATAAAGCGGAAACATCGTCGGAAAGCCGAATCGTAATCCGAAGGGCAAAGGAAGATCCATGTCTGAGTCATTACAACGCTATTACGCAGCCCTCTGTCAAACAAATCTGCCCAACGCCGTGGACATGGCAGGTATGCACCGAAATGTCGGTCGCATGCTGGAGATGGCCCAGTACGCCGTCAAGGGCTACGAGCCTTTTTTCCCGGTGAAACTGGTGGTATTTCCTGAATTTGCTCAGGTGGCGCCCGTGTTCGAAACCGTGGAGGAACTCCACGATCGACTGGCCGTACCTATCCCTAACGAATTCCTCGATCGATATTGCGACTTAGCCCGTAAACTTGGCGTTTATATCCAGACGAGCAGCTTTCTGGAAAAGGATTCCCGCTATCCCGGTCACGTCTTTAACACGACATGCTTGGTAGGTCCTGATGGAATCCTCTTGAAATACCGCAAGGTCCATCCCTGGATTCCTTGGGAGCTTCACACCAGCCCCCACGATCTCCCCGACTATCAGGAACCGTTGTTCCCGGTGGTTCAGACTGAGATCGGCTGCCTCGGCGTCGCCATCTGCTACGACTGGCTCTTCCCCGAGGCCATCCGCCAGCTCGCCCTCCAGGGGGCCGAAGTGCTTTTGCGTGTCTCCGCCTACATGGACCCCTGGGGCACCGCCTCGCCGATGGAATGGTGGACGCTCGTCAACCGAGTGCGGGCGATTGAGAATTTGGCCTATGTCGTGGCCTGCAATCAGGGGGCTTCCCTGCGAAACTACCCACCTTTTAGCTGGCCGGGAGGCAGCATGATCGTGGACTACGATGGGCGGATCATCGTGCAGGCGGAACCCGGTACAGGCGAAAAGATCGTTGTTGGCCCGGTCGATATCGCCGCTGTTCGGGAGGAGCGTAACCGCCGACTGGGACATCACATGCTGGCACACCTCCGTACCGAGGCTTATTCCGGTTACCGAATTTCCATCTATCCCCAGGCCGCCACCAGTGCTCCGCCCACCGCAGACGATGTGAACAATCGGATCAACATCGGCCGACTTCGCTGGCGTCAAGCATGCCAGCAACTAAAAAAGCAAACAGAAACGGTGAGTGAGAACGAGGCCCACGTGTGAGCAGCACCCCATCGCGAAATTCGGTCAATTTTTGGCGGATACTTGCCAGGAGGCAAAGAATATCGCCTGAATCTTTCGCCGGCCGCGACAGGTCAGCCAGAAAACGGTTGCTTGGTGATCTGCTGCTCGCCGCTGTGTGCTTCGCTCTCGTGTTTGCCATATTCTTTTGGCGTCCGATGGGCCAGCCGGATCCCACCAGGCATCCAGCAGTTGGAAAGCCAGGAGACTTTCTCCATGTCTACTCGTTGGAAGAACTCCTCAAGCCAAGCGGTATCGTTGAATCGACGGCACCCCAGGTGATCGCCCCAGTGACTTTAGACAAGCTCCAAGGACATGTGACCGTGGTTGTGTTTTGGGGCCCCTGGATTCCCACCAGTGAAGAAGCAGTTTCCCGTCTCGCTGGCATGCTCCCGGTGACAACGCGAAAAGATTTTCGTTTTGTGGCGGTTGCTTGCCCACCACCCCCTGATCGCACTCTCCCGGAAGACTTCTTGGTTTGGACACACACGACCTGGCAGGGCCTGCATGTCCCCACGCTATGTTATGTTGATCTGGAACGAACGAGCCAGTACCGGTTCCTGCTCCTTGCCCAGCCCGAGGTGTCTGAAGCGGCTACTCTTCCTCCGCTCCCCATCCCCACGATTGTTCTCCTCGATCGCAACGGACTGATTCGCGCGGTATGGACGGGATGGCTTCCGGGATACGATCGCCAGGTGAGTCAAATGGTGGACCGACTTTTGGGACCATCGGTCAGTGAGACATCGCAATCGCCCGCCGACTCCGGGACATCCGTGCCATCTCCAGAATCACGATGAGTTGTTATCAAATAGTGTGCCTGTCCCGGCGGCAGGCTCAACGCACCGTGGCCCCTCGTGTCGCGTTGAATTCACGTAGGAAGAGACCGCCACGGCCTCCATTTCGTCCTCAGGGTACGGCCGAATCCATTCCCGCAGCCTGTCAAACTGGATGATCGTGGGGTTCAGCCACAAGTCATAGGCCTCAGGCGGCAAGATGAGGGGCATCCGGTTGTGGAATCTCGCCACCAGCGGATTGGGTTCCACCGTGAGGACGGTACATGTCTCCAGGATCTCACCGGTTGGGCTGTGCCACTGATCCCAAAGGCCGGCCAGGGCAAACAGCCTGTCACCCCGCAGGCGAATGAGATAAGGCTGCTTCCCTCTGGAAGACGCCTTCCACTCATAGAAGCCGTCCGCCGGAATGAGACACCGGCGGTACCGGGCGGCAGTCCGAAATGCAGGCTTTGTGCCCACGGTTTCCGCCCGAGCATTGATCAATCGGTTCCCCACAGAAGGGTCTTCCGCCCAGTGCGGCACCAGGCCCCATTTGACCCACGCCCATTCCCGCTTTACAGCAGGCTCCGCGTCGCTGCCGACGGCAGGCGAGGCTGATTTCGGGGAAGCCGCATTGATCTCGGGAGTTCGCTCTTCCGCACCAGGCTCGGCCTGCTGTGCCCGAACTATTCCAACCATTTGCCCCGGCCCGATGTTATAGCGAGGTGAAAAATCGGGAAGGTCCAGCAGGCGAAAATGATTTGCCACCTCTTCAGGTGTCGCACGCAATGTGAATCGGCCACACATCAGGAAGTCCTACCAGCCGTGTTCCTGCTCTTGTCTTCCACCGCGAATACCTATTCTATCGATTGCCCGCGTTAAAAACGTACAGATCCCACCTGGCCGGGTGGCAAAAACGCCCGAAACGTGCTAAAAAATCATCACTTGTTCGCTGTCGTCCAGCACGGACCCTTGACCGAGGAGGGACCCATGGCCATTCCAGGGCTTACGATTATTGGGGAATCAATTAACGACTCTGTGCCTTCGACGAAGGCACTTTTCGACGCTGGAGATCTTGACGGAATTGTGGCGCTCGCAAGAAGTCAGGCGGAGGGTGGAGCCGCCTATATCGATGTCAACATCGGCTCCCGAAGCCCCGAGCTCATGGCTGAAGTGGTCCGCCGCATTCAGGAAGCCATCGACAAGCCACTTTCCATCGACACCCCTGATCCTCAAATCGCCCGGGCGGGATTGGAAGCCTACTCGATCGAACGTGCGAAAGGTGCCAAGCCGATCCTCAATTCAATCACCGTCTCCCGCGAGGAAATGTGGCGCCTTTATGAAATCCGGCCATTCAAGCCCATTCTCTTGGCAACCGAAGTCTTGCTCGATGGCCGCCCGCAACCCGCACGCACTGCGGAGCAAACCTACCAGGCAGCCAAATATCTTGTGGATCTCGCGCGAAAGTATTGCCCGGGAATTGGAAATGACGATTTGATTATCGATCCCGGTATCGTACCCATTGCCAGTGATACTGAAGGAAATCTGAAACGGCTGTTGGGTGCGATGAAGCTCATTCACGAGGATCCCGACCTGGCCGGTGTGCACATGTCGGTAGGCTTGAGCAACTTCACCGTCATGCTTCCGTCCAAGCGGAAGGATGGTTCTCCGGTGAAGAGTGCCCTCGAGTCGGCCTTTCTCACCAAGGCCATGCCGCTTGGTCTGGATATGATCATCGGCTCGGTCAAACGGAAATACGAACTGCTGCCGGAAGACCATCCCGCCATGCGGTGCCTGGAAGCAGTGCTCCAGGCCGATGGCTTTGATGCAATCATGGCAGTACGAAGATTCTATGCGGAATAAGCGATGTGCAGATGCAACTTTGGCAATTTTTTGATGAGGTTTTGTAACTGACAACGTTCTTCCCGAAGCCAAGCTATTGACAGACAGAGGATGCTCGATGTTGCACGTCGTGATTCAGGAACTGCTGCAAAAAGCCCCCGTGATTTTGGATGGAGCATGGGGAACTCAATTGCAAGCCCGCGGGTTACCGGTGGGTGCGTGCCCCGACGAATGGAATCTCTCCCATCCAGCCGACGTGGAGGCAGTTGCCCGCGCCTATGTGGAAGCAGGAAGCCAGATCATCCTCACGAATACCTTTGGCGCCAATCCCATCACACTGGAGCGCCACGGCCTGGCCGACAAAACGGTCACGATCAATCGGGCAGGTGTTGAAATCTCAAAACGGGCAGCAGCGGGCAAAGCACGCGTGTTTGCCTCCATCGGACCGACGGGTGTGATGCTCATGATGGGCACCAAGACGCCCGAAGAAGTGCGGTCAGCGTTCCTCGTTCAAGCCCAGGCACTGGCCGAGGCCGGAGCGGATGGTTTGGTCATTGAAACCATGTCCGATCCTGCCGAGGCTCTCCTGGCCCTAGAAGCGGCCAAAACCACCGGTTTACCCGTCGTGGCCTGCATGACTTTCGACTCGGGAAAAAATCGGGACCGAACCATGATGGGAACCACGCCCGAACAGGCCGCCGAACAACTCTCGGCCGCCGGTGCCGAGGTCATTGGTGCCAACTGTGGCGCGGGTCCGGAGAATTATGTCACTATCTGCCGACGATTGAAAACCGCGACGGACCGCCCCATTTGGATCAAGCCCAATGCGGGTCTACCAGAAATCGTGGATGGTCGAACCGTGTACCGCATCACCCCCCAGGAATTCGCGGAGTACGTGCCCAAGCTGGTCGAAGCAGGGGCGAGTTTTATTGGAGGGTGCTGTGGAACAACGCCGGAGTTTATCAAAGCGGTTTGTCATCTCTTGGCAAACGCCGGCTGAAAACTTACTGCATCAGTTGTCTCAGTAACTTTCCTGCCGATTGCAACTTGAACAATGACTTCACGCGAACGCGTTCTCTGTGCGGTGTCTCACCAGGAGCCGGATCGGGTGCCCATCGACTTTGGGGCCACACGACAAACCGGGATTGCGGCCGCCGCCTACCATCGCCTCAAACAGCGTTTGGGTTTGATCACTCCCACCCGTGTCTATGACGTCTACCAGATGCTTGCCGAAATCGAACGACCGATCCTGGAACGTTTTGGTGCCGATGTTATTGGGCTTCACAGGCGCCGAGTGGCCTTTGGAATCGCCAACGAAAATTGGAAACCCTGGCAACTGTTTGATGGCACGCCGGTCGAAGTGCCGGGCGAGTTTAATCCCGTCACGGAACCCGATGGTTCACTCACACTCTACGATCAGCAGGGGCGCCCTATCGCGAAAATGCCCAAGGACGGTTTCTACTTTGATCGACTTGATAAATATCCGGGCGCTGCCCATGTGGATCCAGAAACGCTGGACATTCCCCTCCTTACCCAGCAGGAGTGTGACGAACTTGGAGCCCAGGCGGAAGCATTGTACCGCAACACGGATTTCGCCATCATCGCAGCGATGGGTCCTCCTTTTGAACTTTTCTTTGGGCTCGGAACTGGCGATTTCGCAGCCTGGATGATCACCTTGGTCAGCGAACCGGACTACGTCCGAGCATTGTACGAACGCATTGTCGAAGCCTGGCTCGAGAATTTGCGGCGCTTCCATCAGGCGGTCGGTGACCACATTCAGATTATTCAATTTAATGATGATCTCGGAACGCAGGATCGCCCGTTTCTATCTCCAAAATTATTCAAAGATCTCATTTTTCCATACTATAAAAGGGGGCTCGATTGGATCCACCAAAACACGAACTACAAAGTGTTCATGCACAATGACGGTGCGATTTATGACTTTATTCCGATCTTGATTGAAATGGGGGTGGACATCCTCAACCCAATTCAGACCACGGCCAAAGGCATGGATCCCGCGCGCCTCAAGGCAGAATTCGGCGATAAACTTACTTTTTGGGGGGCCGCGTGTGACTGTCAAAGAACGCTGCCATTCGGAACGCCCGAGGACGTTGCCCGAGAGGTGGAAGAAAACATCCGCATCTTAGCCCCTGGCGGCGGGTATGTGTTTGCATCGGTCCATAATATTCAAGCTAACTGCCCGCCTGAGAATATCATGGCAATGTTTGACACAGCGCTTGCTAAAGGCCGATATCCCATTCAGTAGTCGAATATATTCCTGTTTATTTTCACATTCCGAGCAATATGTGACCAATTGAATCATGCGACTTATCGTTGTTGCCTGTGAAATCTTTTACCGCGAACTTTGCCTGGCCGTGGCACAGTCTCCCAACACCGTGGACTTGCTCTTTTTGCCCAAGGGGCTTCACGATGTGGGCGCCCAGCGAATGTCGGCGAGACTCGCCGAAGCCGTCCAGAGCGTGGACACGTCGCGTTACGAGGCTATTTGCTTGGGGTATGGGCTTTGCAACAATGGGATTATTGGACTCACAGCCCGCGATATTCCCCTCGTCATCCCCCGCGCCCACGACTGTATAACCCTCTTTCTCGGCAGTCATCAGCGCTACCTGGAGTATTTTCACGCAAATCCTGGAGTTTATTTCCAAACGCCTGGATGGATCGAACGGGGAGAGGACCTCTCACAGCATGGCCCCGATTCAATTGTTCGCAAAATGGGTGTACTGGACAGCTACGAGGAATGGGTGGCCAAGTATGGCGAGGAAAACGCCCGGTATCTCCTGCAGCAATTGGGTAATCTTGCCAAAAACTACGGTAAAATTGCTTATATTCGAACTCATACGGGCTGTGACGCCATTTTTGAGAACATCGCACGCCGCAAAGCAGAGGAGCGGGGCTGGCAATTTGAAGTCCTGGACGGGGATTTGAGGCTCATTCGGGCATTGGTTGATGGTCAGTGGAACGAGCAGGAGTTTCTGATTGTTCCACCGGGGTGCCGTGTTGCTCCCTCGTTCGACGATCAGATCATCCAATTGGAAATGGTCAACACTCCAGCGGTGGACGTCTGATCGCGCCCCATCAAAGGCAGCTTCGCGTAACGCGACCATGCAAGGCACGTGGTCGCGGCTGTCGGCTGGTTAGTCAGGCAGTACCCACAGGAGTTCGACGCACGCCGCAGAAAGCGTCCCTCCAACAGGCTTGGGTTCCGCAGCGATCGAGCGTCCTGGTCGGTGCGAATCATGTGACGGACCGGAGGGCCCGGCTTAACCCGAACCACGGCAATGGTAGAGGCAATTCATGAATGGCCCCTACACTGAATTCGGCCTTTGATGTCTCACGGATCTTTACGACAACCCGGGATGGGTCAGCCTCTACGCCCGTTGCTGAAGCATGGCAGCAGCATTATCATAAACTGCCGGTCAATGATTACCGTAGGGCACATTAGGTCGAGCCAGCGATCCTCTGGGGCGCCGGTCAGTTTTGGCAGACTTTCATCCGGATGGAGGTGGAGTCGATGAACGGCTATGAACGCGTTATGGCGATGATCGAGGGCCGGGAAGTCGATCATTTGCCTCTCATGCCCATCACGATGATGTTTGCCGCGGACCAGATTGGCGTTCCCTACGGTCAGTATGTGCGAGATTATCGCATTCTTGTCGAAGCCCAGTTGCGCACGGCCGAGAAGTATGGCTTTGACTACGTTTCGTGCATTTCCGACCCTGCTCGGGAAGCTGCCGATTGCGGAGCCATCGTCCAGTACTTCGAAGACCAACCTCCCGCTCTTGTGGAAGATAAAGCGCTTCTCGCCGATAAGTCGAAGCTCAAGGACCTCAAGGTGCCCGATCCCTATGGCGGTGGAAGAATGGAAGATCGGGTTCGGGCGGCCGAACTGTTTCGCAAGAAAGTGGGTGGTGAATTGCTTATTGAGGGCTGGATTGAGGGGCCCTGTGCCGAAGCGGCCGATTTACGCGGTATCAACACGCTGATGCTCGACTTCTACGACGATCCGGTTTTTGTGCGGGATCTGTTCGACTTTATCCTCGAAATGGAACTCGCCTTTGCGCGAGCACAAATTGAGGCAGGAGTCGATATTATCGGTATTGGCGATGCAGCAGCTTCCCTCATCGGCCCCCGGTTTTATAACGAGTTCGTCTGGCCATACGAGAAAAAAATGGTAGACGCCATTCACGAGATGGGATGCAAAGTCCGTCTCCATATCTGCGGAAATACCAACAAAATTCTGGAAGGAATGGGACGGCTGGGATGCGACATTGTGGACCTCGACTTTCTTGTGCCCATGCGTACCGGCCGGGAAGCCATGGGTCCCGACCAGGTCTTGCTGGGAAATATCGACCCGGTCAAGGTCCTGCGAAACGGGACGCCAGAGCTCGTACAGGAAAAGCTCGCCGAGTGCCACCAGGCGGCGGGCTCCCGGTATATTGTGGGCGCCGGTTGTGAAGTCCCGCGTGGAACTCCCGATGAAAACCTGTTCGCAATGCGGGATTACGCGTGGGGGCACGTGGCCGTTCCATCTTCATAGGGTTATGAAACTTGACTGCTACTTTGACTAACCCCGGAATTGCCGACCCTCATCAACCTGATTTGGCCATTGTGTCGAGCTGATGGTTTTACAGGAGTATACCCATGCTGAAAACGTGGACCTTCCATTTGCCAACGCTTGTCCGGTTTGGACCCGGGATGATTCGCAAATTGGGAGAATTTGCCCAAGAATTTGGCTGGAACGCCCTGCTGGTGGGGTACAAGGACCAGAAGGGAATGGAAGACGTCTACCAGCGGGCTCAGAGGTCTTTACGCCAGGCCCGGATGCACGTTTTTTCCTTCTTTGAAGTGGGACCCGAGCCGGAGGCAGATCTAGTCCCCCGAGGCGTGGAGCTTTACAAGAAAAACCGCTGCGAGGTGGTCATTGGTCTGGGCGGAGGAAGTGTGCTCGACGTCGCCAAAGCGATTGCCGCACTGATCAAAATGGAGGGCGAACCCTGGGATTTCGCCAACGCGAACGAGGGTCACCGCCGGATTACCGAGTCGGTTCCGATGATTGCTGTGCCCACCACCGCAGGAACCGGAAGTGAAGTGACAGCGATCTCCGTTCTCACTTTCCGTGGAAAGGGTTCCTTCCCTGATTCGCCGCTGAAGGCAGGGCTGGTGGGAGAAGGCCTCCACCCCAAGATCGCGCTCGTGGATCCTGAACTGACTCTGGGCAAACCGGCCAATGTCACAGCGGCATGTGCAGCCGATGCACTTCTTCAAGCGATCGAGGCCTGCTTAAGCCGGATGGCTAACCCATTTTCCACCGTGCTGGCTGGACACACCGCGTGCCTGGTTTTTCGAAGTCTCAAGAAGGCAATTGCCGAACCGCAAGACATCAATGCCCGGGCAGATCTGGCGCTGGCGGCCTGCATGTCCGGAACAGCCTACGATACCACCGGACTGACAATTGGACACGCTCTGGCCCAGGCGCTGGGAGCGGTTTTCAACATTCCCCACGGTCTGGCGGTAGCCATCGCGGGGCCAGTTGCGCTACGCTTTTTGCAGCAGGCCTGTCCGGGCCCCCTCGCTGAGCTGGGACGTCAGTGCCACATTCTGGCGGAGGCTCCTGAACAACAGGCGGCTATGTTCCTCGATGCATTGGAGAACCTGTTTCGCGATGTGGGGTTGCCCGATAAACTGACCGTTCCTCCCAGTGCTCCCGGGAACTACCTGGATCGGCTGGTTCGCCATGCTCTTGAGGCGACCCCCGAAGCCTGCACGCTCACTCCAGTCAAAGTGGATGAAAACGTCCTCCGCGAATTGTTTCAAAAGGTGCTGACCACAGGGTGACACAATCACCCGTTCACAAGCACCTCGTTTCTGAATCCGCCCTTTGCGAAACGGTGCGGGCTTCTTACTCGTCGCCCATTTGGAGAAACTCTTCGATGAGCGTGACAAATTCTCCCAGGATAAGACACGTAGCACCCCAAATTCGATGAGGGCCGAAGGAAAAATGCGGCGCTTCGTAGGGCTGACCGCGATACTCTCGTCGATGAGACCCAAAATGAGCTGGGTCAAGCAGATGCGCAAGGGGCACCTCTAAAAGTTCCTCGACTTCGCTGGAAGAGGGGCACATGGAAGGGCGTGAATTGGTGACGGCCACCCAGGGATCGACCCGAAAGCCGCTACGTTCGATGTAGATCGTGGACAGTTGCCCAAGGATGCGGGGCTGAAAGTTTTCAACGCCCAGCTCTTCGCAAAACTCACGAACGGCGGCCTGACAGGAAGTCTCCCCTGGTTCCAGAGCGCCGCCCGGCAAACTGATTTGGCCCCCATGATCGGGCAGATCGCGTCTCCGCAACGTCAGCGGCAGCCACCACTGCGACTGATGCCAGTACAGCAAGATAAGAACCGCCGCAGGCCGAGCGTCTGCCGGGATTCTTGAATAGTCGCGTCCCAGGGGCGGCCGTGGTGCGAACTTGGTCCCCATCATAGGTCCCGGCAGAGGTTGCCGCAGACGATTCTCGAGCCATGGGATGAGTCTCAAGGAATGAGTCTCTCCGAAGATCGCGGCCATAGGCGGAAACGAATATGGCTTTGGCGTCCTAACATCGGGTAACGGGTGGATCCCGCCCGAGCTGACCAACTCAAACGGGCGGATATTCTTCCTGATGATTTCACCTGACAATTCTTCTCAGTCTGTTGCTGCCAGCCAACCATGTACCCGGATGGTGGGATGGATCGCCGATTCGCTAATGCATTTCCGTTTTCACCTCGGACAAGGCCGGGCGATAGAAGTTGAACTGCACGTTGGGATGCTCCGCCAGAAGCGACATCGGTACCGCTGAATCGGCAATTCCCTTGGAAATCATGAGTGTCGTCAGTCGCATCCCAAACGGATTGTCGTGCATTCCGGCATGCCAGATAGAAACTTTCTCTGCCTTCCAGGTCTCCACGGGACCCACTGTGGCGGCCTTCGTGGGCACAAGGTGGACCTGTCCACCGCCAGAAGTGCGAGCATTCTGCATGATCGTCGCCGGGTGCAGGTCGGTGATCCGCGTCTTGAGTTTGCGGTATTCGGCAGGGGGAGGTGGCTCGTCCTTCCATTTTCCCTGCCGCCTGGGCGGATCATTGAACGCCCAGTGCTTGATGTCGCCCTGACCACCCTGCATGACGACGCAGCGGATCTCGTCGAAACTTCGCGAATAGGCATCGAGGTCACCGATTGGAAAACGAATGTGATCCTTCGGCATCCTCAATTTGGGGTTGATGCGATTAAAACACAGTTCCATATCCGCCCGAGCAAAGCTCAACGGATGATCCATCGGCACCGGCTGGCCAGTCATCTCATCAACCCATTCGTCCATACCCCAGAAGTGGCCCTCGCGGACATCCAGTCCCAACTCATTCACCAGCCGGGCCACCAGCGGCAGTTGCTCCGTGGGGCCTATCGGACCGCAGATCCCACAAGGGTTATCTGCCGTGGATTGCCGCCAGGCATTGATGTACTCGAGAGCTTCCGCCAGATAGAACTCTTCCAACGTGTCGTACATAACGATCTTAAATCCTGGCCGGGCAAGTTTTTCTATCTGGCGTACGGTGAGTTTGGCGGCATCCTGCAGCAATTCCGGGTCCAAAGTCGTGTAGTCCCACCAATCTTTGGCAAGTTTGCTCAACGGCCGGGCCATGGCATGTTCCTTTCACCCAGAGCATCCCCGCTGTTTAGTACCGTCCGGATTTTGGCCTCATTATCAGAAAAAATTCGACGCAGTCAATCTCAACCACGGCTGATCCACACCCCATTTTGCATGGATCTGAGAGAACGGCAACGGCTCGACGCCTCGTTGGGCAATTCATGAGTCCCCCAATGTCTTTACGGGAATTGAACTTGGCAGACAAAGATCGGTCCGCCAATTGGATTGTCCAAGGTCGCAAGATGCACTTGATACGCAGGTCGCTCCGACTTGACTCACACTTCCGCGGAAGGTCTCGGTGAGGCTTGGGTTCGATCCCGACAACAGAGCAGAAGTGGGGACGACTCAGCAACCCGCGGAGTTCGCAGGACGTCGGTGGCAAGTCTTTTCATGTATGTGGCCGGGTGTACGATAGGGTTGTATCCATCGCTTTACAGTTGCAGGAAGTCTCATACCGGAGTAGAGAATGGCTTAGCGACTCCACGTCTGACACCGGCAATCCTGGCGTGACCAAATATATTCATTATGACGATCGATTCGACCGCAATGACCACACAAGAGATTGGCGGAATTCTTTCGCTCAATAAACCGAAAGGGATCACGTCTCGCGACGCCGTTAATATGGTCCAGCGCTGGGCGAGGGGACTTCGCGTTGGTCACGCAGGAACCCTCGATCCCCTGGCGACGGGCGTGCTCGTCGTCTGTGTGGGACGCGCCACCCGGCTTATTTCGCTCATCCAGGAACTACCAAAGGTATACCGAGCCACCTTCTTGCTCGGTAGGAGCAGCCCGACCGACGACGTCGAAGGCGAGGTCACCATCCACGAAGGCGCGGTACAGCCAGCCCTCCAGGAAATTGAAGCCATTTTGCCGAGGTTTACAGGGACAATTCTGCAACGGCCCCCGGTCTATTCTGCCGTGAAAATCCAAGGGCGGCGTGGCTACGAATGGGCCCGGCAAGGCACGCCGCAACTTCCCCCACCTCGTCCGGTGAATGTTCACGAACTGAAGATTCTCCGGTATGAATATCCGGAACTCGAGATGGAAATCCGTTGCGGCTCGGGCACATATGTGCGGTCGCTGGGCCGTGATCTTGCCGAAAGCCTTGGCACGCGGGCTGTCATGTCCGAGTTGACACGCCTGGCCGTCGGCCACTTCACGCTGGAAAATGCTGTGGACCCGAGGACACTGGATGAACGGCGATGGCAGGAATATCTGCTCCCACCGCGTGTGGTGACGCAACATCTTCCGCACGTTCAACTCGATGACAGGTCGCTCCGCAGTCTTTTGCATGGCCAGTGGCCCAGGTGCGAGGCACGGCTTGACCCTGGCCAGAAGGTGGCGGTTGTCGATCAATGCGATAACCTCTTGGCGGTGGTGGAAGTGCAGAAAGGAAGCCGTCTGAAACCACTGGTCAATCTCGCAGCCCGGTAAACTGACGCACAAATTAATCGGCCTGACGCCCCCACTGAGCCATCCCCGCCTTTGCAACAGCCTGTGACATGCCACAAGCGCAAAGCGTTGTAGGGGCAGTTCATGAATTGTCCCGATGACACTTTGCGCCGGCGACATCTCATAGCTCTTATAAAAGTATGGGAATGGTTCAGCCTAATAAGCCCTTGCAAAGGAATCGTACGGAAGTTCCTTCATCCCCCGTTCGCCCTTATGTCAGGCGTAACCCTTGGGACACCCACCAGGTTGCCGGGCGTATCAGCCGTGCGAACACGGCGGAGCCTGGTTGCCATGTGCCCCAGGCTACTACCCAATATGGCATCAAACCTGGCGAGCTTTTCTTGCGTGCCCGGCTCATTTTCAGTCATGCCACGGCCGCAATTCTCGGTCGCTTGGAGGACGCGGCGGGGACTCCAACTGTTCGTAGCGGGCCCGAAGTAGCCCCAATTTGGCACCGCAACACCCTTTCTTTGGTAAAGGCTGTCTCGAAGGTCGGTTGATTCTGCCTGGAAATTTGTCGTAAACTTGCACAATGGAGGTGGTCTCCACGATCAAACGAAAAATCAGCATAGGCTGAGGAGCTCTCATCATGATTAGCGATGGCCGAAACAGTAAACGTGAGTGCGTTGCCAGCGGCAAGCGGTTGTCCCGGAGCGCACTTGGGGTGCGGGTTTTGGTGGTGCTCGTGCTGTGCGCGGCGCTTGGGGGGACAATCACGCGGGCTGAAGACGACGAAGCGGAGGCCATTCAGCAGGCCAGGAAACTGTCTCTTGCCTTTCGTTTGGCGGCAAAGAAAGTTCTGCCGACCGTGGTGACGATTCGCACGGCAACGTCACGGGAGTCGCGGCCCCGACGGCCAATTCCCGGGTTGCCTTGGGGAGATAACGATTCCAACCCTGACGAGCCCGGCTTTCAATTCGACATCCCCCGGAATCCGGATATGGGGCTGGGCGCCGGCGTGATTATCGATCCGCGGGGGGTGATTGTCACAAACCGGCACGTTATCGAAGGTGGAGACGTTGTTACGGTTCGTCTGTTCGACGGGCGGGAGTTGCCGGTGATCGACAAGAAAACAGATGAGCTGAGCGATTTGGCTGTCTTGCGAGTTGAGACGACCGAGCCGCTTCCGGCTGCTCAATTGGGGGATTCAGATCGGCTCGATATCGGAGAATGGGTCCTGGCGGTGGGCAACCCCTTTGAACTGGAAGGGACGGTCAGCGCCGGGATCGTGAGTGCCAAAGGGCGAAGCCTGCGGTCCATCGGTCGTGTGCGGTTCATCCAGACCGACGCCGCCATCAATCCCGGGAACTCCGGCGGCCCCTTGGTTAATCTGGATGGCGAAGTGGTGGGCATCAATACCGCCATTTTTTCCCGGAGTGGTGGTTACCAGGGAGTTGGATTTGCGATCCCAATCAACTTGGTGAAATGGGTCAGTTCGGAACTTTTGGCTCACGGGAGGGTTCGCCGCGCGTACTTGGGCGTAACTCTCGACGAAGTTCTCCTACCCCGGCCTGCTCAGACTGGAAGCAGCGGGAGGAGTGGCACGGGACCCAGCGCTGTCGTTATCCGGCAGGTGCTTCCGGATGCCCCCGCAGACAAAGCGGGACTCAAACGCAACGATATTGTGATGGAATTCGATGGTTATCCCGTGACCGATGTTCCGACGCTTCAGGAACTCGTGGAACGAGCGGCCATCGACCAGAAACACAAGATTCGCGTACTTCGCGATGGCGCACCGATCGAGCTCGAGGTCACTGTGGAGGAATCTCCCTCGGAACAGGAATTGGCCCAGCGCCTTAAACAACGTGCTTCAGGAGATTCTCCTGAAGCGAATCGGCGACGGATGTATGATCGGGACCTTGGGCTTATCCTGATGGATTTTGACCCTGATATCGGCCAGGCCACAGGGGTTCGTGTCACAGAAGGCGTTGTGGTCGTCCATGCGGATCCGGGCAAACCGGGCGAGAAATGCGGCCTGAGGACAGGAATGGTTATTGTGCAGATGGAGGACCAGCCGATCAGCAACCTGGATGACTGGCAGAAGGCACTGAAAAAAGGCAATCTTGAAAAAGGCATTAAATTAGAAGTAGCCAGCCGCATTGGGAGACAAATCATTGTCCTGAAAAAATAACGTTTTCCGGGAAGAGGCGGAGGGATTGAACTCGCGCGGGTGTTCTTTTCAGCCTCGCTGAGGTGTTGCTGTCCATGGATGTCATCACATGGGGTCTTCTGGGCGGGGTTCTGCTCCTGTTGATCGTGGCCACTGTGGTGGTCCATGTCTTGCGTAAACGGCGGAGCGAGGCAATCAATCCGGATATCGTGGACAGTCTCTCCGGTCGCCTGAGAGCCTGGTGGTTGCTGTTTGCAGGATTAGCGGGGGCAATGATCCTGGGCAAGACGGCGACTGTGGTTCTGTTCGGGATGATCTCTTTTTGGAGCCTCCGTGAGTTTATCACGTTGACGCCGACTCGTCCGGGTGATCACCGGGCCCTTTTCTGGGTGTTTGTCCTCTGCACACCAGCACAGTATGTTCTGGTGGGTTTGGCCCGCTATGAACTCTTTGCGATCATCATCCCGGTTTATGCCTTGCTTTTCATCCACACCCGAATCGCGCTTTCCGGCGACCCGAAAAGGTTCCTCGAAAGAACGGCCAAAATTCAGATGGGTTTGCTCATCTGTGTTTATTGTTTGAGCTACGCCCCCGCTATCCTGACGAGCATCGATTTTGGCAACGACGCCTACAACCTGAGGTTGTTGTTCTTCCTGGTATTCATGACCCAGCTCAGCGACGCACTTCACTTTGCCTGGTCGCAGCTTCCCAGTCGTCACGTGATCGTGCCGGAAATCAATCCAACCAAGACGTGGGAGGGGCTTCTCGGGGGAACGGCGAGTGTCACGCTGGTTGGTGCCATGCTCTGGTGGGTGACACCCTTCGATTCAGTGTGGATTGCGGCAGCCCTCTCTCTGGCGATCTCCGTCGCTGCATTTGCGGGAAGCCTCACCATGTCTGCCATTAAGAGAGATCGCGGCGTGAAGGATTACGGAACTCTGGTGGCGGGGCACACCGGAGTTCTCGATCGAATCGACTCGCTCTGTTTTGCGGCTCCCGTGTTCTTTCATCTGACGCAGATTTTCCTGGCGACTCATGGCTCCGTCACAGGATGAAAGCGGTGCGAAACCGTTCAGCAGTGGCCCACGTAAAAAGGGCAAGGGGCAGGCGACGGCGTGAACCGGCCCGCCGAGCGACTCGCACGTGGGATCTCGCTTTCCAAACCGACACCTTTACGTCAGTGGAAACTGGTTATATCTGGCTTCTTAAGAGTACACCTGTGGTTGTTCAGTGAAACGCGTCATTGCTATCGGAGACATCCACGGTTATCAACACGTGCTGGAGCGCCTCCTGGATTGGATCGGTCCGGGAAGTTCCGACATCATCGTCGGTCTGGGTGACTACATAGATCGGGGGCCTGATAGTCGCGGCGTCATTGATCTTTTGATTCGGCTTCAGCAGCATGTCACCCTGGTCCCCGTACTGGGAAATCACGATGAAATGCTGCTCAGCATTGTCGATGGTGCCAAGGAGGCGTTTCAGGACTGGTTGATCTACGGTGGGGCCGCGACCCTGGCCTCCTATGCTTGCGCCAAGGTAGAAGAAATACCGTCGGAGCACATCGCTTTTTTGAGAAATTGTGTTTCCTACTACGAGACGGAAAACCACTTTTTCGTCCACGCCAACTACGATGAGCATCGTCCCCTGAATATGCTGGATGGAACCATACTCCGTTGGCGCTCGCTGCGGGAGTACCTTCCCGGCCCCCATTTCTCGGGGAAAGTGGCCATCACTGGACATACCGCTCAGAAGAACGGGGAGATTCTGAATCTTGGCTATCTCGTCTGCATCGACACCTATTGCTACGGTGGCGGGTGGCTCACTGCGCTCGAGGTCCAGACAGGCCACGTGTGGCAGGTTTCGCCCAGCGGCACCGCACGCGAGGGCTGGCTCGGCGAAATACGGGGCTGAACTGGCCGGAACAGGTGCCGAAAGGAAACGGCGTTAAACGCTAGGTCTGCTAACGAAGCCTGTTTTGAATGCTCCGGATCAATCGGGACGAGTCGAAGCAAACGAATGGGACACGTTTATCGGGGACTTCGTTGCAAGCAAAAAACGGCGAACCGCCTCCAGAATCTCGTGCGGCTCACTCAGATGGAGTATATTCACCCGAAGATGCTTGGAGCCCGGCCGAAAAGCGATAAACCGACACAGAAACTGCTTCATCAAAATAGTGGCTTTCGGGATCCCAAACTGGCCAATAAGTACCTCGTACTGTTCGCGGATGAGATCGAATTGTTCTTCCGGAGTTGGTTCCGGGGGAGGTGTTTTTCCGGCGAGCAGGGCTGACGCCTCCCGGAATATCCATGGACGGGAGAGAGCAGCCCGGCCGATCATGACTCCGTCCAAGCGATAGCGCTGCAGATTATTGACGGCATCGACCGCGGAACGTATATCGCCGTTTCCAATGACGGGAATCCGCTGGACGGCCGCCTTCACCTCCGCAATCCGTTCCCAGTTGGCAGTCCCCCGGTACTTCTGTTGTGCTGTTCGTCCGTGGACGAAAACGGCGCTGCCGCCCGCCTGTTCAACAACCCGGGCCACTTCGCAGGCCGTAAGTTGATGGTCGGTGTAACCCAGCCGCATTTTGGCGGTCACCGGGACAGGCGAGACTGTGCGCACTACCCGGGATACAATCTTGCCCACAAGTTCCGGGTCTTTGAGAAGATACGCGCCGCAGGCCACACCTTTGGTAATCTGCTCCGCGGGACAGCCGAAGTTAATGTCCAGTGCGCTCACGTGGAAATCTTCTACCAGCCTTTCGGCGACCTGGGCCAATTTGTCCGGATCGTTGTCCCAGATCTGAACCGCAACAGGACGCGGTTCTTCACGCACGCCCCACAACCGCTCTGGCAGTTTACCATAGCGGCGGTCGAGTTCGAGAAAGCCTCTGGCGCTGACCATCTCGGTGCATAGCAACCCCACGCCACCCAGTCGTCGCAGAAGCTGCCGGAAGGCGTAGTTGCTATAGCCCGCCATGGGCGCCTGAAATAAGGGTGGCGAGATTTCAAGCGGTCCAATCCGCACGGCCAGAATTGCGGGATTGGTTTCGCAGGTCGGACGTATTGCGGTTCCCTCGGCTGGTTGTGACATCAGCGGAGTGGGCATGTTACTTTCGAAACGATTCGCATGATGATGAAACAACCGGGAGCGCGATCCGGGCGGCTTCCCTGGGACTACTGAATACCGATCGCCTTGAGGTAGTCGTTCAACGCCGCAGACGGCAAACAACCCGCTGCGTACTCCGCAATAGCCCTGTTGTATCGGCTGACTCCTTCAATGAATTGTAGCCAGAGGTCAAATTCGAGCCGGACGGACGCGAGAAGAGTCGTCAACGGGGTTTGTCCCCGCAAATATGCCTCGGCGTCGCGCTGCCGGGCAAGATCGGCAGAAAGAAGCGCCGATGCGGTTTGTGCTGTCGCCGAGTAGATGGCGGGCAATTGATACGCGAGTTTTCCCAAATTAACACGCCGGGCTGGGGTGACGTAAGGGGCAAGCTCGTTCCATCGCGTTTCGTAAGGGCCGCCAAACGGCGGTGTAACTACCGTCAAATCGGTATCGGTCGCCAAGCTGTTGCTCTTTTTTAGGACAAACTGCTTGTCCAACAGGTCGGCGTGGGCGTCCTGCAGTGCTGCGTCGGCTGCGTTTCTCTCCGCATGAATCTGGAGCACCAGTTCCGCTCCTCCCGGACGCCCGGCTTCTCGCAAAGCCAACTGAAAAAGCTGCGAGAATACCGCCGACTGTTTAACGAGCACGTAAAGCCTCGTCTGGGCTTCGATTACGTTCCAATACTGAATCGTCTGGACGCCCCGATCTTCATCTCTGGCCGAGCTCCTCGTCAAATACTCGGGCAGCGTCAGGAGTTTGCCTGCTCGCGTTTGGGCGGACTCTGCAACACACAAGCGTGACAGCTCCTTGACGAAATCCTCAAGCCGCGTGGCGGTGATGGAGCTGAAAAAGCCGCTCGTTAACTCTGATGTTCCGGTGTCGCCGGACTCGCGAAGAGCGATTAGACGGCAGGTGGGGGCCTGTAGGCAAACCGGCGAGGCAACCTGCCCGCGATTCTTGAGTGCGAACGGTAAGTTGTTTGCAATAACGCCGACCTGTTGCGCGAAGTTGACCTCGCTTCGGCTATCGCGGCTGGCTGGACTAGTTCCACCAGCCGCACTGGACACCACACGGCGGCTACCCTCCTCGAGGAGCATGGGCAGGATGTTGCTCGGCGCTTGACCGTAGCTTCGCAGCTCAAGGGTGTATTCGAGAATCAATTCGTTGTAGCGCTGAATGGCCTCAAGGCACCGGAGGTTTTCATTAATGGCCAGATGCCACATTTCCATCGCCGGTTCAATGTTGACCGCACCCGCGTTGGCTGCATCGCGGTAGGCCAGCCATGCATCGCGGGCACTTCGAGCAGCTATGAAGTGAAGGTAGATGGACTGCCGTACAAGGGGAAGAAGTTCGTCTATTTTGCGGATTTCCAGCGGGGCCTGGCCGTGGAAGAGCGACTCGATATACGTGTTGTATCCTCCGGTATGAGGGATGTCATCTGGAAATGCACGCCCCTTAGCGTCCGTTGTGCCTGCCCAGGAGGTCAGTTCAAATTGTGCCGCAGCCAGTTGTCCACGCATATCGATGAGTTGGCCAGTGATGCCGCCCTTGAGGCCTTCGAAGTATGGACGGCGCTCTGGAGGACAGGGGAACGTTTCAAGCTCCGAAAGCGACTCAGAAAGCAGATCAACGGCAACGACAAGCCTCACAACAGTCCAGTAAGCCTTGACGGCACGTGTAAGATCTTCTCGTCGCGAGTGGCGATCCAAAAGCGATTGCAGAGAAATGATCCGATCATTTTGTTGAAAATTTCTGCGAAGCGCGGTTTTTAATCGGTTGTCCAGTTCGGGGCGAAGTTGTGCCGCGGAAGGCCGGGATTGCGACAATCCACCTGCCGTTCCCGTGCCCGGCGGCGATTGCTCTGCAAAGACTACTGCCGACCAGGAGCGAGCAACATTGGCGTTCAACTGCGGGCGTGGATGGTTTTCGGCCGGGCCCACGGCGGCTCCGATGACCACCATCACGACGCCGATCAACGGTAGCAGGTGCTGGGGTAAAATGTTGAATCTCATTTCCGCATTACCTGTCGTCCGATAGCCAGCGGATCAACGCCCTCATACCTGCCGGTTACGAAAAGAGTTCATGGAGCGAGAACCGGTCGGTGAGTTGGCGATCTGTCACGGAATTAAATTGTGGGCCATCCTGTTTCCTGTGAAAAGCATCCCGTTCGAAAAAGAACAGTCGTGACTTCAAGCCTTCCTGAGTTGCAGGTAGCTTGTCACGTGCTTCTACCGCGTTTGGACGGGAACAACGCTGAGCCGTCCATCAACACAGCCCAAGACGATGGCTTATCCTTGCCGATTTTCTGACCGGGGCTGTTGTAATCTACCATCTCGCGATAATTGTGCCCTCCATTTTCGGCGACATTGGTTCAACCGTCGCCCGTTCTGGTGAGATGCTTGGCCGCGGTCGCGCATGCCATAAGCAAGTCAGGAAAAGATTGAACAATTTATCGATCTACCGAGGAATAACACACCGCCGAGGATTTTCCTGCCGATGACGGGGGTAGGATGAATTCGTCCTGCTGCCGCTGTTTTTCTAAGTCAAACGCGGCACACCGGGAGACTCATCTCGGCGGAGGCAGAGTTACTCCAATCTCGGACTCCGGAAATGACAAACTGTCCAGCGCGATAGAATCGAGGCCAACGCCTCACTCTAAACAGGCAGGGAAAATACGCAGGTTCGCGATCGGAATCGAAGTTTAGCCCCAAGGGAGCGCACACAGCTCCCCGCTACTACCAGCCCATGATCATGTTCGACTCGATCACTTTCCTGGCTCGTTCCAGGTCGGCGCCGGTCTCCTGCATATAAAGACGGATTGCGTGGATTTTGTCACCGGCCGCTCGGGCAAGGCATTCCCGAGCGATATGGCACGGGTCGGTCTTGCCGACAATCCCCAGCCCGGCCTTGGAGATGACCCAACTGTTTCTGGGACGTTTTGCGATTCTAATAATCGCCTCGCGGGGATAGTTTTCCCGCACCACATTCTTGGCCGATTCTTCGTCGTCCGCCCAGGTGATGATGATGTGATACTCGGTTTCAATCTCGTAAAGCGGCATAGGCTTTCTTCAGTCCTTCTCGTGGTGCGCTCATTGGCACTCGGCGTGCGATCACCCGAACCCATCAGGAAAACGGGAATTTTTGTCCGGTCAAACGCTCGAACGCCTCTATATACTTCTCCCGTGTTTTTTGGACAACGTCATCGGGGAGTTCCGGCGGCGGACTGTTCTTGTCCCATCCAGTACTTTCCAGCCAATCGCGCACGAATTGCTTATCGAACGAGGGCTGACCTCGCCCTGGGGTATACGAGTCCGCCGGCCAGAATCTCGAGCTGTCCGGGGTAAAGACCTCGTCTATGAGCAAAATCTGCCCGTTTTCCTGTCCGAACTCAAATTTGGTATCCGCGATGATGATCCCCCGTTCCTTAGCGTACGCGGCTCCTCGCTTATAGATACGAAGGCTTCTTTCCCGCAGCTCAACTGCGATCTGCTCGCCTACGATCTCGATCATCTGCTCAAAGGTGATGTTTTCATCATGACCCGTCTCGGCCTTCGTGGCTGGGGTAAAGATCGGCTCGGGAAGCTCGTCACTTTCCTTCAAGCCGGGCGGAAGTTGAATACCGCACACTGTCCCGCGTTGCTGATACTCCTTCCAGGCGGAACCGGATATATATCCCCTGACGACGCACTCAATGGGAATGACTTTCGTTTTTCGCACGTAACAGGTCCGACCTACCAGCATTTCACGGTCGGTGTATTCGGGAAGTGGCATCTCATCCAAATTGATCGTAACGAGATGGTTGGGCTCACCCAACAACTTGAACCAGAACGCCGACAGTTGATTGAGAACCTGTCCTTTCGAAGGGATCGGCGTGGGGAGAACCCAATCGAATGCGGAGATTCGATCTGTACTGACGAGCAAAAGATGGTCGCCCAGATCGTAAATGTCGCGAACTTTTCCTTTCCGCTTCTTGAGCCCGGGGATAGACGTTTCCAAAACAGCTTTCGCCATCAATGACTCCCTTTGACAAATCTCGCAATGCGTAACTTATCAAGATTGTACTCGGCTTGCCGCTGGTTTCTGAGGACTCCATTCCACAGATGTTCCCAAAATTGTAGCGGGGCGTCAATAATCCAACTAGTTGAGGACTACCCAAAGGGGCATGAGCCGGGAGCCCGCGCCGACTTGAACAAAAAAGCAGAATGTAGGGCGACGTGGAGAGAAATGCACGAGACGTTGGCCAGGCCACGTGGCCATCATCCGCCATCACTCGTGGGCGCCTGGCTGTTTTCACCCATTGGGTTGCGATTCTCCATCGCCTGGCGGATGGCCCGAAGTACTTCTTCGCGATGAACCGAGACATGAGGCGGCGCTTCTATCCCTAAGCGCACAGTTCCACCCTTGATGGCCACCACTGTGATGATAATGTCGTCGCCAATCACGATCTGTTCATTGCATTTGCGTGAAAGCACAAGCATTGTTGCCGACCCGGCCCCTCTGGAACGTTCTGGCGTGCATGCACCGCTGTCATATTGTACGCCACCGGTCGAGCGCGGAAAACAGTCTGATCGCGATTTGAGTCAATCCTCATTCATTATCTTTTTGGTCTATTTTGTAATGATCTGGCTTGAAAGATTTACTCGCCAAAAATCGTGACGACGACCCTTCGCTGGCGTGGCCTGATATCACACTCCATAAGGAAGACCTGTTGCCATGTCCCAAGAATTGGCTGACCACCCTCCAGGGGGAGAGTCAAAGATGCACCCAACAGTGTGGCCTGAAGATGAGAGTGCCCGTTGCCGTCGTGCCAGGTAGCGTCATGGTGGTATCTGCGGTCGGGCGGCGCCAGCTCGTCCATCAACGTGGGCAGGTCTTTGAGGAGCCCTGGTTCAAACTCAATCGTCCCCAGCGCTACCGTACTTCCGACTGCAAACAGATGGATCAGTCCCCGCTGGATGCCGGATCGTTTACTTTCTTCTGTGATTCGGGCTGTGAGATCGACCATCTGCCCGTGGCCGGAAGTGGAGAGTTCGATGCACGACCGATGAATTCGCATGGCAGGTGGTTTCAATGGGGGCCGTTAAATGACGTTAAAGGCTTTTCCAGGCAAGTGGCGTTCCCGGTTGGAAGGTATACGCCCGACCATTTGGGACCTTTAAAAGCACAGAAGCGTTGCTCGGGCCAACCGTTCTGAGGACGCCCGAGTAGGCAGTTCATTTCCGATTGATGGGGAGTGTTACCGCATAGAGCGACACAACAGCACCGGTGGCCATCAGACTCCACGGCGCCCAGGGAGGTGGTTCGAGAACCTTGTTGGGACCGGCGGCCGCCGCTCCTGATCCACTGGCCCGGGCGGCCGGAGGGTCGTGGGCTTTCAGCACGAATCGCTGGACACCCAGGGTCTGTACCCCCAGGAACATGACAAACAGGCCGACGGCGAGAAAGAATGCACGGCTCATGGCTGGCTCATTAAGCAAACATTTAACGATCCGTGGTGGGGTACTCGATATTGTTTTTCGTCGCACGACGGAAGGAAGTGCAACCTTCCGCGGCGAAGTCAACTTAAAGCGACTGTGCGGAGGAGTTAACCGGCGGAGAACTTTAGGGACCGGAACTCGGAGAACATTGCCACAGTTTTTGGTCCTCTATGCCACAATTGCGCTTGCATTAGGAGAGTTGTGGCCTAACGAACAATCGGTGACAATTACCACGCTCACAGGGTTGCCCGCCCGAGTTTGCAAATCATTTCGTAAGTAATTGGAAAGTCGAAGGTTGCGATTACGGTCTCGATGTAAAGACCGGTCACGGAGCAAAACAAGGGCAGCCCAGACGTCGCGCAAGAGTTTTTCCTGCCTGCGCCACAGTTGTTGACTGCCCTATTGATGTATCGTAGAATAACCCAGCAAGGCAGGCGATGCGACAAGGGTGCCACTTTACCACGGGTGTGAAATTCCCATAATAGTTGCAACCACGACAAGGTCGCGACGATGCAATCCCTACTCGAACAGCGCGCGCATCCGATGCTGGAAACGTCGTCTGTCCTGAATCCGCCGGACAACATGAGCGCCGAATCTTTCCCCTGGGCCCCAGCGATTGTTGAGCACCTGCCTGACGCGATCTTTGTCGTGGACGAAAAGTTCCGTATCGAATGGGCCAACAAAGCAGCCCGGCAATTCGCCCCCAATGATGATAGTCTAACGGGCAAACGTTTTTACCGGGACATCTTCCGCGATGTGACTCTGCTCAAGCCGGACTATTTCCCCCTCACGATTGCGCGGGATCAGGGACGACCAGCCCGCACAATTCTGCGGACGGCCGATACGCGGGTTTTTGATCTGTATGCGGTTCGCATGAAAGAGGAAGGTGAGGGGAGAAAGCAGATCCTCGTCGTCCTCAAGGAGATTACTTCCAATTACCGTCCCCTGGAACGATTACGAGCGATTCATGAAGCTGGTCGGCGATTGGTGGATATTGCTCCCGGAGAACTGATCAAGCTGACGGCCGAGGAGCGCAAACAGTTACTGAAAAATCGTGTCCTTGCCTATCTGGAGGGTGTCCTCCAGTTCAACGTCTTCGAAATACGACTGATCGATTTTCAGACCAACAAACTCGTGCCTTTTATTTCGGAAGGTATGAGTCCGGAGGCCGCTGCCCGGGAGCTTACTCCAGCGTTTGAGGGGCAGGGGATCACCGGGTACGTGGCAAAAACGGGAGTGAGTTATCTCTGCGAAGATACCCGAAACGACAGTCTGTATCTGCAGGGCACAGCAAATTCGCGGAGCTCTCTCACCGTTCCATTGATACGTTATTCCTCGAATTTGGAGCCCGTCGTAATCGGAACGGTCAATATCGAAAGTCCGGTGCCCCGGGCGTTTACCCACGATGACCGGCTCTTCCTGGAAATTTTTTGTCGGGATCTGGTTACAGCTCTCAACATGCTCGAACTCATCGAGGTTGAGCAGACCGAAGCGACGCTGGGAGTCATTGAAAAACTGCATCGGGCGTTGGCCATTCCAGTCAATGAACTGGTCAGTAAGATCGTTGCTACCGAGGCTTCCTTGGATCCCGAAGCGGAAGGCTTGCGGCAGTCGTTACGGGAGATCGGCAAGATAGCCCTGGAATTGAAGGATATTGTCCATTCCATCGGGCGCCAGCTTCCCCCAACGGAATCTTCCCCCCTGTTTGCAAACAAGCGGGTCCTGGTGGTCGATGGCGACGAGTCAGTCCTTCAGGACGCGCATGAGCATCTCCCACGCTGGGGCTGCGTGGTGGAGACGGCGACCACAGGCAAAGCCGGGCTGCAAATGGCCGTAATGGCCGAGAGCGAAGGCGGATACAATGCCATCCTGGGTGCGTACCAATTGCCGGACATGAGAGGGCTGGAATTCTTTCAGGAACTCAAAGCACGCCTTAAAAGCCACGATATTCCGTTTGTCATGTTGGTCCCCATCGGTCGGTACCTCTCGGATCATCAGCAGGTGAAAGCGCGTCAACTGGGGGCGAAATGCCTGGTGGGCAAATACCCACCTCCTGAAGGTGCGGAAAAGGGCGGTCATCTGGCCCTGGAGCCATTGAAATCCAGCCTCGCCAAGCTCTTCGCGGAGCAAACTCAGGCAACGATGACTTCCTCTCCATCGGGCTGTTGATTCGCCTTCCAACTTCCAGGCCCGTGCCGATCTTATCAATTTGCTCTTTCAGTTTGAGTATCAGTAAAATACCAGTGGAATACTCCTTCGGCGGCCTTTCTTTCAAGCGACGGCCAATAACGGAAGCCAGTTCGTCAGCGCGAGGTGACGCTTGTCGAAAGAGAGATTGCATTTGGATTCTGGACGGAGTCTGGAGATTCTCGCCCCTGCCGGAGATTGGAACGCCCTCCGCGCGGCGGTTGCTGCGGGGGCCGATGCCGTATATTTCGGCTTGCAGGATTTGAATGCCCGGCGTCGCGCCCGAAACTTTACTCTGGAGGAAGCACGACGGGCAGTGGATTTTCTCCATTCCCACGGACGTCGGGCCTATCTGACGGTCAACACCGATATTTCGTACAGGGAGCTGGGCTTGGCGATCGCGGTGCTTCGTCAGGCGGCCGAGATAGGCGTGGACGCCATCCTTGTACGAGATCCAGCGCTGCTCGCCTTTCGCAAGGCCTTCCCGCAGTTGGAATTCCATTTCAGCACTCAGACCTGCATGGCGAACTCGGCCGACGTGGCGGCCGCCGCCGAGCTGGGCGCCACCAGGGTCGTTCTTGCTCGGGAATTGTCGCTTGAAGAAATTCGCAGGATTGCCCAGCATTCGCCTATTGACCTGGAAGTGTTTGGACAGGGAGCGCTGTGCTTTTCCGTCTCCGGGCGGTGCCTGATGTCAAGCTGGGTGGGCGGCCGAAGCGGCAATCGCGGCTTATGTGCCAGTCCATGCCGGGTTCCCTGGTCAGTGGACGGCCAGGAGGTGGGCCACCCGCTTTCGATGCACGACTTGTGCGCGCTCGAACATATCGTCCAGCTTCACGAATCGGGCGTTCGGGCCGTGAAGATCGAGGGCCGACTGAAGACGGCGGATTGGGTGGCTCGCGCGGTGGGAATCTATCGGCGGGCACTGGCGGGCGATAGCATCGATGAGCTTAAATCCGAGGCACGGTCACTGACCAATTACACCGGTCGAGAACTAACTGACGGCTATCTGATAAGCGAGAGAACGAACCTTACCGGTAGTAACCGCGGGCGACTCGGCCGGGATGAGATGTCTGGGGAAGCCGGCGATGCGGTTGCGGATGATGTCGCCGAGGTTTTGCCCGAAGGAGAAGAGACTGCCGCATTTCCCGCTGAAAGGAAGGGGTTCGAGTTTATTCTCGGTACCGCGAATAAGCGTATCGAATGTCAACTCCGCTGGCATGGAACGGATGTCACCTGGGAGTATCCAAAAACGGTGGTCCGCCGAGTTCACAAGGCTGTAACGGCGGGAGAACTCTGCCAGATGGTGCAGGACCGGTATTTCCAGGGATGCGCCGCTGATCACGTGGAGACCGACGATCCGGAGTTTCTCCTGGTGCCCCGGACTGTCAACGCGATTCTCGATCGGATCTCGGCGGAGATTGGTCGGATTCGCCGGGCGGAGAAGAAGCCGATCGAAATCGACTTTCCCGAAGGAGGCTCTCTTACCGCCAGCGATCTCCAACCCGCCACAACTAACGTGCGGGCGCTCGGTGATATGCCAAATCGTGTGCGTATCGGCATAGGACAGTTAGAGGATTTTGTCAGCCGAGTGCAGCCGGTGCATCTAATTGTGGAAGGTGCCGGGCCAGAGGACGTCACGACGATCGTGCAAGTTTGCCGGAAGCACGTGCCGGTAGTTGCTCTCCCGCCGGTGTGTTTCGAGGATGACCTTCCCCAAATGCAGGAGCTTGTGGAACGTTGTCGCAAGGCCCGACTGGCCGTTGAAGTCAATAGCTGGGGAGGGTGGTGGCTGGCCCGTCGAGCAGGGATCGGTTTTGAGGCGGGCCCCGGTTTGGGGGTTCTGAATCCTTTGGCAGCCGCGTTTTTGAGGAAACTTGGGGCGCGGTCCGTCACCATTTCTGTGGAGGCTGATCGACGCCAAATTGAAGATATCTGTGCCTATGCTCCCGTTGCCCTATCTCTTTACGTGATGGGACGTCCCCCGCTTGCCATTTCTCGCGCGGAATTGCCGGAGGAATTTTTGGGTCGCGTGTTTGCTGACCGGCGAGATCTTCGGATGAGGCCCGCTCGGGAATGGGGACTGTGGGTGTTCAGGCCCTTGACGCCATTCGATTGGCGCCGCCTGCGAAATGATCGAATCCGGGTAAAGCACCTGGTGGTGGACCTCGTTGGTTCTCCTGATCCGGTTGGGGAGTGGCTGGGGCTGACAACTCGGTCGCGTCCCTTCACTTTTAACTACTTTCGCACTCTGCAATAATAACGGGCGGCATTGGCAGGTCGGGCTTGAAGCGGCCTTGTAGTCTCGATCAAGGAATCCAAGGCACGCTTCGAAATTGATCCAGCTCGGTGAAGGCCCGGCGTGTGCCCACATTTTCCGGAAATTTCGATGACACGAGCTATCAGCGGGGAGGTATCACATGAAGCGCGGTGCCGTTGTGAGAACCGTTTTTCTGGTATGTGCTACACTGAGTGTCGGCTTTCTGAATGTGGCAACATGCACGGGCGAATCTGCAAATCCGCCAAATATTCTCATCGTCCTGGCGGATGATCAGGGTTGGGGTGATTTGAGCGTGCATGGCAATTACAATCTAAGCACTCCCAACATTGATCGTCTGGCTGCAGAGGGGGCGTTGTTTGAACGTTTCTATGTGAGTCCGCTCTGCGCGCCCACGCGGGCCGAGTTCCTCACCGGTCGGTACCATCCGCGGACGGGTGTGCGTGGAGTGACCACGGGCGCGGAGCGAATGAATCTCAACGAATACACCATTGCTCAGGCGTTTCGCGCTGTTGGCTATGCAACGGCCATTTTTGGAAAGTGGCACAATGGAAGCCAATATCCCTACCATCCGCTGGGACGAGGATTCCAGGAGTTTTACGGCTTCACCTCGGGGCATTGGGGAATTTACTTTGATCCTCCCTTGGAATCTGGAAGTGAGATCGTCCGTGGGCGCGGATACATTACCGATGATTTCACCGATCACGCGATCGACTTCATCAAACGCCATCAAACCGAGCCCTTCTTCTGCTATGTGGCCTATAACACCCCCCACACACCGCTCCAGGTGCCGGACAAGTTCTACGAGAAATTTGCCGGTGCGCAGATTGCCCAGCGATACCACGGGAACGAGCGAGAGGATATTGAGTTCACTCGTGCGGTGCTGGCCATGTGCGAGAACATCGACTGGAACGTCGGCCGGCTGTTGGAAGCTTTGCGTGAGTGTGGCCTGGAGTCAAATACGATCGTGGTTTATTTTTCCGACAACGGACCGAATAGCTGGCGGTGGAACGGCGGAATGCGGGGCCGGAAGGGATCCACGGACGAAGGTGGCGTTCGTGTACCGTGCATCATTCGCTGGCCGGGGCATGTGCCAGCCGGACTGCGAGTGTCGCAAATCGCTGCTGCCATCGACCTCTTTCCCACCCTCGCCTCTCTTGCCGGTGTGTCCTACAAGGCGCCCTTGCCGATGGACGGTATTGATCTTTCGCCCGTGCTTCTCGGAAAACAGAAGTTCGTGGCCCGGCAACGTTTGATTTTCGCCCATCAGGCAGGCCAGATCAGTGTGCGAAACGACCGTTTTATCCTTGACAACCGTGGGCGACTGTATGATCTCCTCGAGGACCCGGGCCAAACGCACGATGTGTCAGCACAATTTCCGGATGTTGCCGAATCGTTGCGGAAAGCAGTGGAACAATTTAAGGCAGAGGTCCTTCCTAAGGAACCCGACACTCGGCCTTTTCCCGTGGGCTATAGGGAGTTTCCGGTGACGTACCTGCCCGCCCGGGACGGAGTTCCCCACGGTAACATCGAACGGAGTGGAAAAGCCCCTAACTGTTCTTTCTTCACCAATTGGATCAACCGTGAAGACAGCATCACCTGGGACATTGAGGTCCACACGGCAGGCAAATATGAACTCGTGGTTTATTACACGTGTCGGCCACAGGACGTCGGTGTGGTCCTCCGAGCCTCTTTTGCTGGTCGTAGTGTGGAAGGCAAGATCACCGAACCCTTTGATCCACCGATTCACGGGCATGAATTCGATCGTGTACCGCGACAGGGGGAGTCGTACGTGAAAGACTTTAAGCCCTTCGTGTTGGGGGTGATCGAGCTTCCCGCACAACGAGGACTATTGGAGCTCCGGGCTATGAATATTCCGGGCGAACGGGCGATAGACCTTCGCTTGGTGAAGCTCACACTCAAATCGGGCGATGACACGTCGCGTCCGTGAACCGTTTTACCCAGCAGAGTTGCTGCCGACCGCTTTTCCGGTTGGTCCGCGCGGTGTCCCTGTGTTTTGGCACCACGTGGTACACGACCGTCATGCGCTGAGTTGAGTCATCCCACTTGCGGAAAAGGTGAGGCGCATTTAGGCGAGGCGTTGGGTAGGCGTGAGGTTATGCCCGGAGGGAGCTGTATGTGCCCTCCACATTCCGACATTGAGAGATTCATACCGACCGGGCTCCGGTCACAAAGTATGGGCAATTCATGAAGCGTATTGAGGCCCGGGCCATTTGTAAAGTCTTGAGAAAGTGGGCCTGGAACAGTCACCGGGTATTGACATTGGAGCAGCAGAATTCCGGTTGCAACGGACTGTTGGGACAGCAGTTGGGGGTTATCCCAGAGTGATCGATGATTTTCCTTTGGGCAGGTCGAAACAGAACACGTACCGATCTTTGTCGCCCTGATTCTTTTGGAAGAACGTGCCAGGGCGGAGGTTTCGCCAGCCCGAGACCTCCTGAAAAACGACTCGCTGCGATTCGTGGCTAAACTCCGGAACTTTCTGGAGCTTCCCGGAGAGCTCGATGGTGAAACCGGGACACGCAAACGGCGCGGTAAAGGCGACTTGCTGCCCGGCGATCGCAATACTTGTCAACTCCTTAGCTGCCCAATATCGGGCAATTTCCGAGAGGTTCATCCAAATCAGATTCTCGAACCGTGCGTGCAACCTCTTGACAACTTCCTGAAGGATTTGGAACCCCAGTTCCCTTCCATTGAAAAACATGCCGGGCCAGTGACATACCATGACGGCGGGCTCCTCCCGGGTGATCACTTCCACCATACGACCTGAGGCCAGGTCTGGGGTGATAAACTTGTCGGGAGAGCCAGGGGTATCGCCATCCCAACCGCCAAACCAGTCCCCCGTGCAGCCGATGATCGAGACAACACATCGGGGTTCCGGGCCCTCCAAACCCGAGGCGTTTTCCACTCGGGGGGCCACGCTTTCCGCTCCGGTAAAAACATCGCGAAAATAATGCGGGATCTCCACCTGAAAAACATCACGACAGGCTTCCAAAGTAGCGATGGAAAGTTGCGGTCTTGCCCGGCTTCCAAAACCGCCTGGTGTGGTAATCCCTTCGCAGCGTAGTCCCGCGTTTTTCAGGATGTTGAGGGCGTACGCGATGTACTCGGTCAGTTCCTCGGCGGAGCGCCCCTCGCTCCAGCCCCAGTTTTCCATGAATCGTTGGGACCGTTCCTCGTACGGCCGGCCGGTCTTCGTGTTTATGACCCAGGTGTGAGTGACCATCTCGGGATGGATGTCCCAATGGGGCATGATTTCTTCGCGAACAATCCGAAGGCTCCTCTCCAATTCCTGATGTGACCAGCCCGGCAAGTCGCAGTCCAGCCAGCCAACACAGGCGGGGTAAGGCACGACGCTGTATTTTCCTTTCACGCCGTTTTCCCCGCACCAGGCCATGAATTTTTGAACAAATGCGTCGGGGATTTCTCGCGGGAATTGACGCCACGGTTTTTGGTACTCCGCTCGGTTTGGCCAGACTTCCGCGAATTGTGGCATCGCAAAATGGGCAAGATTAACAAGGCACGTCGAATCGTCAATGATGAGCGACACCGGCACTCGGCAGCGCGGATTGAGTACCGTGACTTCCGGGGCTCGCGGAGGACGCTCTCCAGGCGGTTGAAACGTCCAGCCAACATTTCGCCCTAAAGTGGTGGAGAGAGCAGCAGCACCAACTTGCAGGAATCGACGCCGGGAAATGCTCGCCATAAAAGCCACCTCCTTCCCAAATTGAGCGACAATGCGCTTGTGGATTGTAGCGACCCGGGCAAAAAGCCGCTGGCGATATCGTTTTCGCCGCCTCACGGAAGGCGGCCCTTTAGTTGCTTTACCATCTGTCTCGAATTATTTGGTCATCTGCCTGGAAAGTCCGGGATTATGGTACCTTTGGGCAGGCCCCATCGCCAGTCGTGGTGTCGGGCACAACCCGGTGCGCCGGCGCTATTTGCCGTGAGGAAAAAGTGGACGCGATAAGCAACTCTTCCCGAAAACGGGTTCAGCAGGCGTCACGTGTCGTTTGAGTTGGTCGGTACGTCAGCTCGGTGCCAGGTGGCATGTAACCTGGCCGTTTCCGCGGCTTGCCGAAATCGAAAGTGTTGTCGTGCTTTCGCGCGAGAGTGATCGCCCGACTACCGCCTGCCTTTCGCGACGGGTAAACTAAAAGGCTTTGAAGCGCTGATTGATCAACTGTATTCTCACGCAAACAGGCCCCACAGAGTGACAACCGGGGACTGTCAGGGGAGCGGAGCGGCAAAACATACCATCTGGAACGGAGAAGGAGATACACGCTATGGTGTTGGACGAGGTGCCTCCCGATTGGAATGACGAGGCCACGGACGACAACCTGGATACGGACGGGGACGAATCGTCAGTGGAGTTCACGCCAACGGTCCCGCCGCCTGATGACGACTTCGATGAATTTGACGAAGATGACTTTGATGATGATTTTGATGACGATTTTGAGTTTGAACCGGAGTACGAGGCGGAGATCGAGCGTGAGTTCGGTGACTTAGAAGAGGAAACAGAAGAGGCCGAAGAAGAGGAAGAGGTAACGGAGGAACCGGAGAGGGAACTCGAGGAAGAGGAAGAAGAATTTGAAGAAGAAATCGAGGAAGAAGAGTTTGAAGACGACGAAGAGGAATTCTGAGGTCTGGTGGGCTTTGAATTTGGATCGTCGGGGCAGGCAACAACGTGGTGGACCCGCAATTGCGCCGCACGTTGCGGGCCGATAAACCGTGGGAGCGCAATCGCTGCCGATGGGTGGTAGTCCATCGGAGGGATTCACGGCATCAGGTGTAGCCGCAGTTTCAACATTGTTCGACTTGTCGGATTTGGACTGGCGGTGGTACTGCAATGACATCAGGACTGGTGCAGCAAATTCACGAGGCGGTGGGAGCCGTTCGCACCCGGTGGTCACGACAGGCCCACGCGGGCATCATTCTGGGGACAGGGTTGGGGAGCCTGGCCGCGGAAATTCGACAAGAGGCTGTGATTCCCTACGAGGAAATCCCCCATTTCCCACGTTCCACGACGATTAGTCACACGGGACAGCTTGTTTGCGGTACGCTGGAAGGCGTCCCCGTCGTGGCCATGGAAGGACGGTTCCACGTGTATGAAGGATACACCTATCAGCAGGTAACCTTCCCGGTCCGCGTTATGCGGGCATTGGGTGCTGGGCTGCTCATCGTTTCGAATGCCTGTGGTGGCATGAATCCCCACTACAGGAAGGGTGACATCGTTGTCATCGATGATCATATCAACCTGATGAACGGAAACCCCCTGATCGGGCCAAACGACGACTCGCTGGGGCCACGGTTTCCGGATATGTCGCGGCCGTACGATCCGGTCCTGATTGACCGGGCGCTGGCCATCGCGCGGAAGGAAGATTTTGTGGCCCACCGAGGTGTCTATGTTGCGGTGACCGGACCGAATTTGGAAACGCGGGCGGAGTACCGTTTCCTGCGGGGCATTGGCGCGGACGTCGTGGGAATGTCCACAGTGCCGGAAGTCATCGTGGCGGTTCACGCGGGGATGCGGGTGCTTGGATTGTCGGTTGTAACCGACATGTGTTTGCCTGATGCCCTCGAGCCGGCGGTGGTAGAGGACATTCTCCGCGTGGCAGCGGAGGCCGAGCCCAAGTTGCGAAAAATCGTCTTGGGAATCCTCCGCGAAGAGGCCCGGCAACTCGGAATAGCTCCATGACCTTTTAACAGGGGCAATTTGTGGCGGATAAGTTGAGCTAATGAATGACCGCGTGTTGCCACGTTCCGATCGGTTGATAATCGCCGGGGGCTTAAGACCTTAACTGGGGAGTCCGCGTGACGCCATCCTCGCTAAGTGTATTCCCCAGAGTCTTGTGTGATAGGATCGAGAGTCAATCCTATGTTTGGGCCAGTTGAGCGCAATCCGTCGTTTCCTGCCATCGAAGAGAAAATCATTCGGTTCTGGAAAGAAAACCAGATCTACGAGCAGTCGCTGGAAATGCGGCGTGGCGGCCCGCGATTTGTATTTTATGAAGGTCCCCCAACAGCCAATGGATTGCCCCATCCGGGTCACTGCCTCACTCGTGCGATCAAGGATCTTTTCCCGCGCTACAAGACAATGCGGGGATACTACTGCGAGCGCCGCGCCGGCTGGGATACGCACGGCCTTCCCGTCGAGGTGGAGGTATGCAAAGAGTTAGGCATCCACTCCAAACGCGATATTGAAGCCTTCGGGGTGGAACCCTTTATTCGACGGTGTCTGGAAAGCGTATTTCGCTACACACGCGAATGGGAGCAATTGACGGAACGCCTGGGGTTTTGGATTCATCTCGAAGATGCCTATGTCACCTATCACCAGAGTTACGTGGAAAGTGTCTGGTGGGCACTGAAGAAATTGTTCGAGAAAGGCCTGCTTTATCAGGGCTACAAAATCGTCTGGTGGTGGGCGCAGGGGGGCACGGCTCTTTCTGCGGCCGAGGTCGGACAGGGTTACAGGTCGGTGGCCGACCCGAGTGTGTATGTGCGTTTTCCCCTCCTCGATGAGCCAGACGTGGACCTCCTTGTGTGGACGACCACCCCGTGGACCCTGCCAAGCAACCAGTTCGCCGCTGTTAAACCCGATCTCGAGTATTCTTATGTCCAATTTGAAGGTGAGCCGCGAAAACTCATCATTGCGACTGCGCTGGTGGATATGGTCGCCAAGAAGGTGGGCAAAAAGGCCACAATTGCAAAGACGGTTTTGGGATCTCAGTTGATTGGTCGCCGTTACCGTCCCCCATTCGACTACTACTACAAAAAAGACGGAGAACGTGTGGGACGGCTGAAAGACGGCGGACAGGAGCATGTCGCATGGCGTGTGGTCGGGGCTGACTTCGTGACGATCGACACTGGAACGGGAGTTGTCCATCAGGCTCCGGCATTCGGAGAAGTGGACTACGAAGTGCTTCTTCGGGAACAGGACCGATTCGTGGAGGGCGAAGGACCCCAGCTTATCTGCGCTGTGGCACCAGACGGAACGTTCACCGAGGAAGCGCCGGAATACCAGGGACGCTGGGTCAAGGACTGCGATCGCGACATCATTCGGGATCTGCGCAATAGGGGGCTTCTCTTCCATTTCGAGCAGTATGTCCACGAGTACCCGTTCTGCTGGCGTGCGGAAGAAGATCCCCTTATCCAATATCCTCGCAAGAGTTGGTTCATCCGCACCACCGCGTTCAAGGATAAAATGCTTGAAAACAACCGCCGGATCAGTTGGCACCCCGAGAACATCCGAGAAGGGCGATTCGGCAACTTCTTGGAGAGCAATGTGGATTGGGCGCTTTCTCGGGAGCGGTTCTGGGGTACTCCGCTTCCCATCTGGGTCTGCGAGAAAACCGGCTACATGGAAGCAATCGGTTCCTACGCCGAACTGCTCGCCAAGCCGGGAGTGACCGGAATGGAGGTTTGGGAGGCGGCGAAAAAAGCGGACCCCTCACTGTCGGAGCATCTCAAAGTTCACAAGCCGTACATCGACGCGATCGTCTATGACTCTCCGGTTTGCCCCGGTGCAAAGATGCGGCGTGTACCCGACGTCATTGACTGCTGGTTCGACTCGGGCGCCATGCCATTTGCTCAATGGGGCTATCCGCATCTGCCGGGCTCACGGGAGAAGTTGGCTGAGCAGTTCCCGGCCGATTTCATCAGTGAAGCGATTGATCAAACCCGGGGCTGGTTCTACAGCTTGCTGGCAATCAGCACATTGCTTTTCAGCCCGGAAGAGGGCGCTCCCCCAGATGATCCCCGCCGGTTCCTGGAGGTGGATACGCCCCGCATTCCGTTCCCGCATCCCTATCGGCACTGTGTTGTGCTGGGCCTCATGCTCGGCGAAGACGGGCAGAAGATGTCCAAGAGCAAACGCAATTATCGAGAGCCGCAAGAGATCTTTGATCGGTACGGCGCGGATGCTCTGCGATGGTACTTTTTCGCTAATCAGGCGCCATGGACCTCCATCCGGTACAGCGAGCAGGCCATTCGTGAGAGCATTCCGGAATTTCTGCTCCGTCTCTGGAACGTGTATAGTTTCTTCGTGATTTATGCGCGGATTGACGGGTGGGATCCGGCGGAGCTTCTTAGGGGGGATGCTCGCAACCTCGAACATGAAGTGCTGGCCCAAGGGAAGGGATACCGGCCGATTCAAGAGCGCGCCGAATTGGACCGCTGGGTCCTCAGCGAATTGTATCGCACCGTCCGTCTCGTTTGCCAGTTCATGGATGAATACGACAACTTCGCTGCCTGCCAGCGAATTACCGAGTTTGTGGATGCGCTTTCCAATTGGTATGTGAGGCGAAGTCGGGCACGCTTTTGGTCGGGTAAACAGGATCAGGACAAACTCGATGCTTACTGGACCCTGTATGAGTGTCTGGTCACTCTGGTCCGCTTGGTCGCACCGTTTGTGCCGTTTTTGGCAGAGGAACTGTGGCAGAATCTCGCCGTGGCTGTGTTCGGTGATCGCGTTCGGGGAAGTGTTCATCTGTGCGATTATCCCGGCGAGTATCCGGAGCTTGTTGACGAAGAATTGTGTGCCATGATGGGGGCGGTGCGCGAAATTGTTTCACTGGGTCGCGCTGCCCGCATGAACGCCAAATTAAAGGTGCGTCAGCCTCTCGCCAAAGTGGAAATTGTTGTGGCCGATCGCGAGCAGTTAGCGTGGCTTCAAGCGCACAGCGAACTGATCGCCGAAGAACTTAACGTCAAGAAAGTGGAATGGCGCGATCGGGCGGATGAGTATGTCTCGTACACCGTTCTGCCGGATTTCAAACGCTTGGGGCCTCGTCTGGGTAAGCTGCTGCCTGCGGTCAAGGAGTGGCTCAGCCGAGCCGATGGTGGGGCCCTTCTGCGGCAACTTGAACAGCAGGGCAGGGTCAACGTGCCGCTGCCAGCTGGGGAAATTGTCCTCGACAAGGAGGATATTCAAATTCGCTTGAACGCCAAACCCGGCTGGACGGCCGCACAGGGGAAGGTTGGGGTGGTGGTCATTTCCACGGAATTGACGCCGGAGCTGATCGCCGAAGGTCTGGCACGCGATTTTGTTCATGCCGTTCAGAACCAACGCAAAGAGTTGGACTGTGACTTTACAGACCGGATCGAACTGGGCGTGGAGACGGACGACGAAGAACTTCGGCAGGCGCTGCTAGCCCATAAAGACTGGATCATGAGCGAAACCCTCGCCGTCCGGTTTGATTTCGGGCGAATGGCGGACGCAAATCCCACCGAGATGAAACTCGGGAACTCGTCGCTCACGGTTTACCTGAAAAGGGTGCCCGCAACAACTCCCGGCAGCTCCCAATAGCGGGCTCGCTGACGAACGTAAAAGCCGCTTAAGGAATTGGGCTCTCAACCCACGTTAACAAATGGGTTGCCGAGTCGGTCTGTGATTTCTTCTCTCGACTTCTTTTCAGCATTGCGGACCAAGCGTGCCCGCTTCCCGCAAAAATTGCTCTTGCACCCCTGGGGAAGAGTGAATAAAACCAAGCAACTCCTCTCAATGCCGCCGCGACCTAAAATCGGTGGGAGAAGCAGGATGGGTAAACAAGACAAATCTACTGAACAAGAAACTCAAGAAAATCGGGAACGATCACAGGGTGACGGTCTTTCCAGGGATCAAGCCGACCCCTCCGAAGAGTTCCTGGAAGAACCGATCACGACGCGATTTTCGTTCGAGATTCGCATTGGTTTGGCTGTTCTAGGTGTCCTGGGATTCATTTTGGCCGCCGTGGTGGCCTACCGATTGATGACCCTTCGCCCGAAGGAGACGGCATCGGTGCCCAGTGACCAATCTGCCGCCACGGAGAAAACAGACGCTTCTGGACAGATTGGGGACGGTGCTGGTGAAAAAAAGGAAAAACCGTCTCCGAGTCTTCCTCAGACCGAATCGACCGGTTCCAATCAACGGCCGGTGGCCGGATCGGAGGCACAGTCTCCACCGGGGACGGCCGTGGACGTGGCGCTAACGGTGGGCGGAACGGCGGGAGAAAACGATCGCCATGCCACAGCCGGTTCTAACGCGGCGTCACAGATGGCCTCCCATTCAGAGACGGCCTGGCCGGTCGTTCCACCGCTGAACCTAAACGACGGCCCGACTCCACGGGAGGAGTCGAACTCGCCGCCTGGCGCACCCTTCGGGAGTACATCGCTCAATTCGGGATACCATGCACTGGAGCCGAATCAGCCCGTGGCGACAGAGCAGCCTCAGGCCGTCCCGCCTCTTCCCTTTGGACAGCCGGACAACACCGCCGGGAACGGAACCACCGAGAGTTCCGATTTACCCGATCAAGGATTCACCGCGGGTTGGAGTCTGAGCGGGCCAGGTCAGAATTCGCAGGCCATGGCCAATGATCCGATCGCAACAGCCAATTCTTCGATGTCAAGCGGTATGGCCAGGTCCTCACCAGATGCGGGCGGGCAGTCGACAGGAGGGACAAAATCACTGGATTACAGCGCCACCCGTTTTGGGGGGATACCTTTCGGTCAGCAGTCGGAGACACTACCCGGCGGTGTCCCCGGTGATTTCTTTGCCGGGGCACCTCCACTGAGCTCGGCGGCGGGCATCCCCAACAGCCCGGCGCAAGTGGGTAGTCCTAACCCGCAGCAATCTCAATGGCCCACCAGCCCCAGCCCGCCGTTCGGAGCGCAAAGTGGAGTCGGGTCGATTCCTGCCCAGCCTTCCCAGTTGCCTGTGGCAGAGGCGGGAAACCCGGTTGCACCCTCCGGTACGGGGCCTACCACGGTGCCGCCCGCATGGTCAGGAACTCCAACACCGGCTGGTTCGTCGGCAATCCCGTCGACACCACCGCTTGTCGCCGACCGTGGCGCTATCACGCCGCCTTTCTCTACGAATTCCACCGTGAGTCGGCGAACCTACACGGTGCAGCAAGGGGAAACGCTTTTTGATATCGCCCGACAGCAACTCGGAAAGGCGTCCCGCTGGGTGGAAATCTATCAGTTGAACCGCGACCTTCTCGGCGAGAAGCTTGAGAACTTCCGCCCTGGTATGACGCTCCTGCTTCCTGAGGAGCCGGTTTCAGCCCAGGCGACGGGAAACATTCTCCGGCAGTAGAAGAGAACGTCAGTGGTTGCTCCGGGGATTTCGGCAGGGGCGGGTTAAAACAACTCGAACATCACAGACATTCGTATGCGTGGGGCCTGTCCGCAGTAGCGCTCCGAGGGGCTCAAAAAAATGATATGCGTCGTTGCGGAAGAGAAAATCTGAAGGTGAAAACCCAAGTTTTTTGGCCTGCTCAATCACAGCACGATCGACAAAGGCCCCAGCAGCATCTGTGGGTCCATCTTCACCGTCGGTCCCGGCCGAGAGAATGATCACTTCGGGCGGCATCGTCTCCCACAGGAATTCCGCGGCTGCCAAGACGAGTTGTTGATTACGGCCGCCCAAGCCCCTGATTTCCGGTGGGGCCAGGCGAACGACGGGTTCGCCCCCGCTGATTCGACAGCGAGGACCGGATGCAGCAATCATTTCCAGAGCCGCTTTTGCCAGTTCACGCCCCACCTCCTCCGCTGGGCCTTCCAATTTCGCGGCACTTTCAGCCTCTACTTGGTATCCCAATTCGCGTGCTCGGGCCGCCGCCGCATTAACAGCCGTCCGATTATTGCCAATCACGAAATTGAAAACTTGACTTTGGGGCTCAATGTGTTCTCCACAGGTGGCGGCCTTTCTTTCCAGGATGTGGAAAATCTCCTTGGGCAGCCCAGCCTCGCGGGCATGGTACTTGTTGAGAATCTCCAGCGCGTCTTGCGGCGTCGCGGTGTCTGGCACCGTTGGACCGGAAGCAATGACATCCAGCGGATCACCCAGAACATCCGAGATGATGAGCGAGACCACCCAACCGGCACGGCAATATCGCAAAAGACCACCGCCCTTGATCCGACTGAGTTGTTTCCGCACCGTGTTGAGTTCAGTAATATTGGCACCGGCGGCACTGAGAAATCGTGTCACCGCTTGCTTGTCTTCCAGTGTGATTCCTGCAATAGGGGCGGGCAGTAGTGCCGATCCCCCACCAGAGAGCAGACAGATGCAGAGGTCGCTCGGCTCAAGTTGCTGCACGAGCTCCAGAATTCTTTCGGTGCCGTAAACGGCTTGAGGGGTCGGCTCGTTACAACCGGTGGGGCGAGCCCCGTGGAGGTGAATCCAGCGCGTGGGGCGAACACAGTCATTGGGAACGTTCACCCACCCAGTCAATTGCTTGGCCTGCGCAACTTCCTCAGGAATCGCGTTTTCCAGACCGGCGGCCATTCCAGCCCCCGCCTTTCCTGCTCCTACCACCACGATCCTGCGGACACTTGCCAGGTCCAGCGTCAATTCGGTAGGAACCCCGAACTCGATCTGACGCTGCGTTACCCGCACCCATCGCTGGACAAGAGTGTCGGCTTGGACCGCCTTCAATCCTGCCGTCCAAATTTCGATGGCGTGATCCCGACCGAGTTGAATAACATCACCAGAATCAGGCATGGCGAAAAACCTTCGTTGCCCCCAGATCCACACTAATGTGCGTTTCGATTCCTTGTGGAACCATTGGTGAGTTTATAGCACACCCACGGCCATGCAAAAAAGAGGTGTGGCGAGGATTAGGTCCATGGCTTCGCGATGCCGTGCAAGCGATTCATCAAAAGTCAATGAAAATCTGACCACCTCGGCCGTTTTCGGCGTGTTGTACGGATAATTCATGAATTGCCTCCCGGGCGTCTTCGAGAGTGTACCGTGCCGGCAACCACTTCGGTACAATCAGTGCGTTGACACGCGGGATGCTTGGTCGCTCCTTCTGCGTTCTTGCTTGGTGCGTTGGCGCGAGGTGACACATGAAGAGCACGTGGTGGATTCCAGTCAATGTGTGCGCGTTGACTTTAGTCAGCAGCCTTGTTTCCGGGGAAGAGGCGCGATGGGTGACCGTTCATCCAGTCGAAATTGAGGACATCCTTGCCAACCCTGGAATGGGATGGGAAACTTTTCATCGCACGGCTGCCAATGATCGCAATCTCCCGGAGTGGATTCCCTCTACTGTGCATTACCTTCGATGGGGATGGGGCGAGCTCGAGCCGGCGCCCGGGCGACTCAACGTGGAGCTTCTTGATAAGGTTCTCGCAGAAACGAGATCGGCCGGTCAAAAGCTGGCTTTTCGGGTGATGTGTTGCTCCACAACGCGTGGACGGCCCTATCATCCGCGCTGGCTTCGAGACGTTGGCGGTCGGGTTATCACCACGCGTTACGGAGATATTCAAGGACTCGAGGTTCCCGATCTGGATGACCCCGTCACTCTCAATGCCCATCTGAATTTTATCCGGCGTCTCGGGGCAAAATACGACGGCCATCCGGATCTGGACCATGTCGATTTGGGATCGGTGGGTTGGTGGGGAGAATGGCACATGAGTAATTCCGAACCCGCCCGCATGCCGCTTCCCGAGAATCAGCGAAAAATCATCGATACCTATCTGGAATCATTTCGAAAGACGCCGCTTCTGATGCTCATTGATGGTCCCGAGATGCTACACTATGCGACGAGCCGTGGGACCGGTTGGCGGGCGGATTGCTTGGGAGACATGGGTGGATTTTCCCGAAATTGGTGCCATATGCGCAACGCTTACCCCGACACCTTAAGCAAAGCGCAGGCCATCGATGTTTGGGAGACGGCCCCTGTAGCCTGGGAGACCTGCTGGGATATTCGCAAATGGGTTGAGGAAGGCTGGTCCTTACGGTACATCTTCAACTACGCGCTGGCCCTCCACGGTTCCTATTTCAACAACAAATCGGCTCCCTTACCACCAGGTGACGAAGTGCGTGAGGAGGTGACTCGATTTCTCCGGCGGTTGGGCTACCGGCTGGTCATTCGGGAATTACGACATCCCACAATGGTTCGTGCTGGCGAGAATCTATCTGTGACAATGGTTTGGCAAAACGTTGGCTCAGCCCCATGCTATCGGCCGTATAGGGTGGCTTTTCGACTGACAGGGCCTTCTGGAAAGACGTTCATCCATGTCGGTGAGAAGACTGTGCGGGAAATCTTGCCCGGAGAGGTCGAAGTCTTCACGCAAAGTTTCATGCAAAATCCCCCCGACTTGCCACCAGGAAAGCCGGTCACGTTCGAAGAGATAGTCCCCATTGAGCGCACGCTGGAGCCCGGCGAGTATTCCCTGGCCGTTGGCGTCGTGGACGGTGCGGACAGTCAAAAGCCGGTTGTCCAACTTGCTATTGCTGGAAAGGACGCGGACGGCTGGTATCCTCTATCCAGAGTACTTATTGCCTCGCCGTGAGACCGGGCCGCCGTTCACCGCAACACATGTTTTCGTAACTGCTGGGAGACCCGCGCAATGGTGTGAGCGGCAGTACGGAGCTCTTCCGCCGTGGTCTTGGGGCCGAAGCTGACTCGCAGGGAACTTTTCACAATTTCCCGGGGGATGCCGAGAGCAAGTAGGCTGGGGGAAGGTTCCGGAGATCCGCTCGAGCAGGCTGAGCCAATGGAGCAGCAGACTCTCTCCAGGTCAAGTGCGGTGAAGAGGAACTGATTATCAATCCCAGGGATCGCCAGGTTCACAGTCTGAGGCAACCGCGGCGCTTCCTCCCCGTGGATGATGAGATCGGGAATCAGTGCTTTGAGGGTTTGCTCAAACTCCTGCCGAAGAGCGGTCATTCTTGCCACGTTGTCTTGCAGTTCCGCAACGGCCAGGGCAAGTGCGGTTTCCATTCCCACGGCAAGGGCGACACTTTCCGTGCCGGGACGCAGCCCATCCTGCTGTTCGCCGCCAAACAGGATAGGCCGCAGAGGTGTCCCGCGTTTGACAATAAGGGCGCCGATTCCCAGCGGGCCACCAAACTTGTGCGGGGTCACAGTCATGGCGTCCGCATCAAAATCGCGAAAGGACACGGGCATCTTGCCAACCGCCTGTACGGCGTCAGTGTGAAAAGGCACTCCGTGGCTGTGACAGATTGCCGCGATTTCGGCGATCGGCTGGATAACCCCCGTCTCATGGTTTGCGGTCGTCACACTAACCAGAGCCACCTGAGGATCAATCCATCGCCGAAGCGACTCCACGTTGACAACCCCGTTCGGGTGGACGTCGAGGGTATCCAAACGCCATCCCCAGTCGACGAGTGTCTCGGCAGCCCGCAGCACGCTGGGGTGTTCGATCGACGAGATGATGATTCGACCCGGCATCCCTTCAGTTCGCGCCAGAGCGATGCCCAAGATAGCGAGGTTATTGGCCTCTGTTCCGCCACTTGTGAAAATGAGGCGATCTCCCTCGCGTGTGGGCTTGGCACCTAACAGGTCGAGGATGTGGTCTCGGGCTTCTTCCAGGCGTTTTCTGGCGGCCCGTCCGAACTGATGCTGGCTGGCCGGATTGCCTGGGAAGTTTTTCCACACATGGACCATTGCCTCGACGACCTCCCGGCGAATCGGGGCCGTCGCATTGTAATCTAGGTAGATCGCCATAACCCAATGACCGTGATACTGCTAGGAAACTCGACGGTGCGACTCTATCCATTTCTATCGCATTTTACGGATAATTGAGCGGTTATGAAATGAGATCAGGTGAGAAAAGATGCCCTGACTCGATACCAAACGATTATTCCTTATTAAGTCACTGGGGATTAGAAGCTACCTGGGTGAATACCTCTGACAGGTGAATGAGCGGGAATGGATCAGTGAAATCTTCCCGCACCGTCTGTTGGGGACGCTTGACGAAGAGGGGCACGTGACGGTGATCCGGATTTGCCTCTCGAAATTGAGGGTCTGGATCTCTCCGCCAGCCATGATCGGACGTCATGATGATAAGTGCATCATCGAAGAGTTGCTTACGTCGAAGGTGATCGCAGATCTCTCCGATAACCGTATCCAGACGCAAAAGGTGGCGATGGTACTGCTCGGACGTTCCGAAAGTGCGATCCTGCTGCGGACTATACGGTTCAACAAATTGCCCCTGCGGACCAAGGATGAAGGGGCCGTGGGGGAGTGGCCAGTGAATCAAGAGGCACATTCCCGGACCGAGTTGGTCAATCAGACGAAAGGTTTCCCGGTGAAACTCCTGTGATAGTCGAAACCAGTGTTGACTGAAAAACGCGCTATCCCATCGCCGCCACGTCACACGAGAGAGGGGATCCGTTAGGAATCGTAGATTAGCGAGCAAGAACAACCCCGCTTGAGCAATCACTGAGTCACCCTTGGGATCATTGGGATAGCTACGACATTGTATGCCCCGCCCCTCGAGCAGGATTTCATAGGGATGATAAAACCCCAGGACGCGTACCTGATAACCCGCCTGCAATAGATCGTCGAAAAGAGTCTGTTGCTCGTTGACCAGCGTCCGGTCTTCGGACGTTTTCCAGAAAAGCTGTCCATGATGGGGGAACAGTTCGCCATCGGCTCGCTGATAGAGCAGCCGCGGAAGAGAAAAATAAGTGGCGGAGCCTGGAGATTGAGTTTTGTGATAGACACCTGACTGAGACGCCACGTCTACCAAATGAATGAATTCTGGCCGAACATTTGGGCCATCGAAGGTTCGCTCGTAGGACCATTCGTCAAAAACGAAAATGACGATGGGAGGAAGATGGGACAGGCCGCTCTGTTGCGAACGAACCGAGCGTGTCAATGCTGAACTGGGTCGGTCAGCGGGATTCCAGGGCCTCCAGGAGAGCACCTGGAATAGAAGGATCCACGGGAGGGGACTTAAGACGAGGCAAAGAGCCATGGCAGGTTTCCACAGCCGCTGAAAAAATGGAACCAAGAAAAGCACAATAACCGTCCAGGTGGTCCAGAAGAACCAATCATATTTTGCGGTGAATCCCACGCCGACAAACAACGACGTGAGACCCGATAGAACTGCATCAGTAAAAAAGACAAGAAAGATAAATTGACTTATTCTGCGAATTGTCAGACTGCCAATTATCCGTGTGATAACCCAACCAATAAATATAACGGCCGCAACGATTCCGACGGCGAGAATCAGAGCGTGGCTATCGCGAAAAGACCAAAAATAATGATAGCGATTTTGCTCATTGGTCCACGAGCGAAGCTGACCCAGGAAGAACAGGCAACTGGCGGATATGGAGATGGCCGCCGCACGGATTGCCTGAAAATAACGGGATCGTGGAGAGTACGCTCCATCACGCGGAGTGACCGTTTTTCCAGACACATCCCCGGCTGATGCGTCTTTGAGCAGGACCGCCGTCATATTCATAGGAAAATCAGTTGTTTGGTGCTAATGAATTGAATTCGTTTCTATTCTTTTCGTCGAAGCCAAAACAGTATTCTCTCTGAGTCGGGCACCGGGCATTCCTGAACGATCGAAAAACGCCGGGAGAACGTACGACGGAAGGCTGGGAGCGTTATGTGCTCGAAGGAGTCAGTGCGAAATCGGGTGAGTCGACCGAACATGGGATCGCTGGGGGGCACGAACTCGACGATGACGCCCTGGGAGGAAAGGTCAAAAAGAAGTTCTTCGATCCGGTCGAGAGAAAGGTTCCCTGTAACAATGAGGTGATGGATCAATGCAAGGGCAAGGACATAGTCAGCCCGTGCCCTTTGTAGGAAAGGTTCACGCTCCTTGTTATTGAGCCCGATGCCTGGAGAGGGATTCGTAATATCGAGGACAACCGGCCAGATTGTCGAACCGTTATTTCGCAAACGGCGATAAAGCATCTCAACGGCATCATGGTCCTGGTCAGCCGCTATAACGTGGCTTCCAAGCTCAGCGGCTAACTCGCTATACGTACCGGTGTTGCAACCGAGATCCAGGACCCAGTTGGGTTTCTCGTGAGTCAGTACTGATCGGACGAAACCCTGTTTGGCGTGTTCCGCGCGGTCGGTATAGCTGCACGTGCTTGTATAATTGGCCCAAAGGCCTTTTGGGCGGTATCCATCCGCTAGCCGGAGAACCTTGCGTCGCAATCGCCGCAGATTCCACAGCATGGGCTCCCTATTAATGGAAACACGGGAGCTGGGGGACTGCGGAGCCCGTGTCTTTGATTCTGAAAATTGAGTGAGAAGCCAGGGGAGCGTCACATCCAGGAGTAGAGCGGGACGCCATCGACCCAAACGTCCCATTGCCCGAACCATGAAAAGGGGGTCTCGACCATTTAAATTGGAAAGATAATAAGAACGTAAATCCCAATTTGTATATCGAGCTAATAAAAGAGGATATAGGAAGAGCCGCTGAAACTGTCCCAGCGCGTACCAGACATCAAATCGCGATGGAACGTCAAGGGAACCGAGGTCAATAAAAACTGGTCGCGTGCCCAGGAATTGGACATTGAAAGGGGTCGCGTCCTTAAGTGAGAATCCTGCCTGAACAAGTTCGATTTGCAGATCGAGAGTGAGCACTGCGGCATCGGCCAGCATGGAAACCGACCATTCGTAGGGATAAGTAATCAGTGGCAGAAGGTCGTGTTCCAGAAAGTGGTGCCATCCGGGGTGTTCACGCTCCAAAGTACTGTGGAGGTGTGGTTCCCGGACAAAACGAGTGCCCACTACCCATCCCTGTTCAATCAATTTTGGAAGAACCCCAATTTCCTCCGCCCGCCGCAGGCGCGCTGCGAGCTCCGAGGCCACAGCTCTATAGACGCGACCTTCCCGAAGGAACACGTAGCCTTCAGGGTCGCGGAATGAAGCCTCGACACGTCTGCTCAAAGCGTTGAGGGTCAACGGGCATGTTTGAGCGGTCATAAGGGGCCCCGGGATTACAGCAGAACTCCTGTAAGAACTCGGACGATCAGGTGAAGAACGGCGGGTTAGGCGGCTTTGCGCTGCGGTACGGGAGAATCCGCCTTTGAAGTCTCGGACGGCCTCTCGCCGTGGCCTCGACGGCCCTTGATAACGGTCGTGATGGTGGAAACGAGAAAGTTTCGGATTCGACCGACAAAGGCGATCCCTCCGATAACGGCAGCGATAAGAACCTGTAGCAGAATTGCCCCCGAGCCGGGATCAATGTAAGCCAGAAGCGCACGTGTCATTATCCAATTCCCTCGCTTTCGAAGACGATTTGGTGAACCACCTACGGCACAGACATCACGGAGACGCCGACAAACGCTAACCACCGCTTATGGGGAGAGGGAGTGTACTAAAGAGGCTGCGGTCGCCGGAAGACCAAATTTCGATGGCCGCCATCCGGAGGGATCCAATCTGGGAATGGTATTGGGTGCCACATAAGTGGTATCCGGCGGTCGCTGTCGTGAAGTGGTGAGGGCGATGCATCACTCCATTCGGCCACGTGCGCTAGTGGACTGAGGCGCAATTTTTACCAATGAACCGGCCGCGGAGAACAGGTGTTTCGCAGGGTCGAGGGTCGCCGGGCCCTGACCCGAATTACCAATCCTTCGGTCACTGCGTAGGTTAGGGAGGTTTGTATGAAAGTTGCACGCGTCATGCTGGCTGCGGTGGTGTGCTTGTTGATGGTCTCGGGCGTGGCCTGGGCTGAGGCTGGAAAGAAGGCAGCAAAACCAGGGGCGGAGGGAAAGAAGGCCAAAGGTCCACTCACGGTGGAAGAAATGTGGGCCCAGGTGGACAGCAATAAAGACGGGACGGTGGAGCTCTCTGAACTCCTTGCGTTGAAACCGCTCAAGGGCGACGAAGCGCGGGCGAAAAAACTGTTGGAAGCGTGGGATGCTAACAAGGATGGCAAGGTGACCAAAGACGAATTCAAGGAATTTGTGGCCAAGCAGGAAGAGGCCCGCAAAAAGATGGCTTCTAAACTCGATGCCAACGGTGATGGTGTTCTCAGTGTGGACGAGTTGAAGGGCCTCAAAAACCTTGGTGGTGACGAGGCGAAAGTCAAGGCCATGCTGGAACGGCTGGATGACAACAAGGACGGTAAGGTGACTGTGGAGGAGTTCGCACGATTCCGCAATCTCCTTCAGGCACCGGCGCCGACCAAGGCTGCCCGGAAGCAGAAGTAGTTACCAGATCATCGCACTGAGTTACTACCGCCCTTTCCGCGGTCAGGATAGACGATATATATCCGCGACATGGCCCTCCCCAAATCGGGGAGGGTTTTTTATGAGTCCTTCTGCCAGCAGATGACATTGAACTCGCCGATTTTTGATCGGCGCGTCCGACAGGGAACGTGCGTGGTGTTTTACCACCTGCGGCGGGGCGGCCATTGGTCAGGGAAAGGTAGTGAGGAGAAAGGCGTCCTCGTCAGAGGAATAGGGCGGGATGGCGAGATCAGTTCCCCGCTACAAAGGGGTTTATGATGCGCCGGGGCTGGGGACCGCTGGAGCCAGGACGTATTGTCACCTTGGAATCGCCACCGAGTTCCGAGGACACCGCGGGTGGAGTGCGGTCTGGCCCGCTGTTCGAATCGTTCCCGGCAAATGGATTGATCACAAGAATAGGCCGTAAGGCCTGCCGGAGACGATCGGACTTTTTCATATTCGGCCATGGCACCGACGAGTAATTCGTTGGCAGAATCTCCCCTTTGGCCAAAGCCTGCGCGATCCACCTGTAATTCCACCAGGTTTGTCGGGTCCACTGGTCGCCGTAGCGCGCTATATCTGAGCGATAGACCAAGCGGCCCCACCGCTGCACGGTATCAGGCGTGACTGTGATGACAGGAAACTGAGCGAAGTACGGCGCCATGTTCGTTTCGTAAGGAAGGAGACCCCGATCGAGGATGCAGGCGGGAAGGGGATATTGCGCCCACCTGAAGCCGGGCATTATATGCCAAGCGGGGACACACGCATCAGCCGCCGAAAGACCAGAGTATGCTGTTGTCGTCACAAGAAGGCATGCCCACGTGATACCGCAGCGAAACGACATGGTTGCGACTCCTGTGTAGTGCCTTCCAATCGCCCACCGGGCTTCGTCTTTTTCTTTAGCTTAATAAGCGGGGTCCGCGCAATCAAAAAGTCGGCTCTAACTGCCGACTTGGAGTTCCGCGGAGCATCTCCGCCGCCGGTATGCAAGGAACTGTCTGTGCCCTTGGCGGCGACACCGCGGCCGGTGTGCTTATCGCCACCCGAACTTCAGAAAGGTCGCTCCACAAGCGGACTGCAATCGCCGATCGGATCTTGATCCTGATCCAAGTCACCGTTAGCAAGCCGACGTTGGGCCATACCGGCGGAGTCCTGATAGGAGGAGCCGGAGGCACCGTCGGTCTCGCAATTGGGGATTTTGATTTCCCACGGGTGAGCGATCAGGTAAGACTGGTCGAGAGAGATGACGGCCTCCACGACATCGCCCAATTCGGTGATCACTCCATCCCGCACAGCGCTCAGGCCACCAACGATCCCAATGACGAGAATGGTGATCAGAAGGATCCATTCAAACGTCAAAACACCCTCTTCCTGCTTCAGATGTGCCAGCCAACGTGCCATCACGGTTGACCCTCCATTTTTGAACGTAAAACAGGGGACCCCAGTGGTTCCCAACCCGGTCGGCGCCGCCACGGCATTCGCGCGACCGTCCGCGCTCTGAGCTCCAGCGATCTGTACAGGCAGCACGATCACACGGCGTAGCGATTGTACGAGCAAACTCTGTGCCATGGCTTGCCCGTTGGCGCGATTTCACGGGCAAGTGCGTTGTTTCTTGGCCTGTTGCGGAACACTTTTCCTCAGAAACGGGGCGAAATCGGCACGCCCGAGAGAAGTCGTTATCAACCACCCTGACGCACGGTTGTGCGGTTTTCTATGTCTGGCGTTTAGAAAATGCAACATTGGTGGCCGGCGGAAGTAGATTTGGCGTTAACCGCACTGAACATCTTCGACATGGCCATCCGGCGTTGCAACCGAGTTCCAAATGCGCTCACCATGCTGAATATGCGGGTAGTCCCCGGCTGGGACTGAGTGTGGATATCCTGGCTCCGAATCCAGCGGACGGCGAATGTGACGTAGGTTATTGTGAAGCATGCCTCGGTGTTTCCCGCCTGTGAAAGCCAGCATCCTGAAAAAGGGGCACCAAATAATTATGGCTGTGGATTCTCTGAGGCTAAAAGTCTCGCCAGGAGAGAGTTTGACGAAACCTGATTATTGGCTGACTTTCTCGCAGGTGCCACCCTTCCGGCGTTAATGGTCCATCCAATGGGAACGGTCAAACGGGAAATCCGTGGGACCTGCAAATGGTAAGACGTTCTCCGCTGATAATTCGCCTTAGCAAGTGACAGACCGGCACGCAGAAATCTGTGCGCAAATCCTTCCGATTGGCTTGACGAGGTAAGTCCATGAGCAAGATCAGCCGTCTACTGTTGGAGAAAGAGATTTTGCTTGAAAGCGGAACCAACGAGTTGGAAATCCTCGTCTTCGATGTGGGAGACTACGTGTTTGGGGTGAACGTCGCGAAGGTCCGGGAGGTGTTGCCGGCGCCGGCGATTACTTATTTGCCAAATGCCCATCCAAGCATTCGGGGCGTTTTCAAACTGCGAAACCAGGTTGTTCCCTGCGTCTCGCTGGCAGATTTTCTCGGTGTGCTTCGATACGAGGGAGAAGGAGAGACAACCGCAATTCTCACGGATCTCAATCAGCAGGAGACGGCTTTTTTGGTGGATCGTGTGGAAAAGATTCATCGCCTGAGCTGGGAAGATGTTCTGGCCGTGCCAGGGTGGCGAGATCTCTCCCAAACACCGGTCACGGCTTTAGCTCGCTGTGAAGATCGGCTCATCCTCATGCTCGATTTTGAGATGATTCTCGATGAGGTGACCAGTCAATACTTTCGCACGGCCGCTGTGGACAATCCGGAGCAACTCCCGCGTCAGGAAGCGACCATCGTATTGGTGGAAGACTCGCCCACGGTTCGAGAGGCGATCCAGCAGACACTTCTGGGCAGCGGCTACTGTCAGCTGGTTGTGTTTGAGAATGGCAAACAGGCCTGGGAGTGGTTGGAACAACGAATCCGCGAACGACAAACCGATGCTTGTCCCGCGAGGCAAAACCTGCCGTGTGACCTTGTCATCGCCGATATTGAGATGCCTCAGGTGGACGGCCTTCATCTCACGAAGCGGATCAAAACGCATCCTCAATTGCACGACATTCCGGTCCTTCTCTACTCGAGCATCATCACTCCCGAGAATAGGCGGAAAGGGGAGGCCGTGGGAGCGGATGCCCAGGTGGCCAAGCCTGACCTCTGCCATGTCGTCGAATACGCCGACCAACTGATCTTTAAGTCAGGAAGTACAGAGACTCAGGATGTGAGCGATTCGTTTCCCTCGGATTCGACCCCGTCATGCTTTCCCGCAGCCGGGCACAACGAAAGGGAATGGGGTAAGCTAAAGCAGGCTGAGATGCCGTTCGATGAGTCCGCGCCAAACATGGCTCACATGGTCTGGCAGGAAAAGGAACCCCAAACCGAAACAGAGGAGATTCCCGAGGAAGGTCAGTCCAGTGTTGTGCGAGATGTCGTCAACAACACACCAGCAGACGCATCCAGGGAGACAACCCCCTCTGACCAATCAGCCTCGTCCCCTAACGAGACTGTAGCCGGCGAAAACCCGTCAGAGATCGCAGGCGGAGCGGGACAGTCTGGCACGCAGCAGGATCAACCAACTCCCGACGATGATGACTTCGAGATAACCAACTGTGTCGAGCCGCCAGAAGAGGTGGATCCTCACTTGTGGCAGACGTTCCTCCATGAATTGCGTCATCGTTCCCAGTTCTTGCGAAAATTGGTTGCTGAGCTTCAGAGACACGGAAAACCTGATCTGTCGTGCAATTTTGACATCGTGGTGGACTTGGCCCGGACTCTTCACACCATCAAGTCGGCCGCTATGGTGGTTCCGGTAGATGCGGTCGTTCGGGTGACACATTCCCTGGAGAGCCTTCTCGAAACGGCCACGCGTTCTGAGATGGCTTGGGACGTCACGGTGCTTGTCCGGTACTGCGACTGGCTGAATCTGTTTCTGAACTCCGCGGGATTGAGCTGGCAAGATTTAAACGAAATCGGCGAAAATCTCCTGCACGACCTGCGACGGATGATTCCGGCTGAACTACTGGGAGCGAACGTTCAGCAGTGACGGGAGAAGACGGTATTTGTGCCAGCGTGCTCTAAGGCTGCCGAATAGTCGCGATCGGTGAAAAATTCGATTTCCAGCGGATAGAGTGCCTCAATCAAAGCGGTCGCGGAGTGCGGTCGTCGTTCGGGAATCCGAGCGAGGAGGCTCCGCAGCAGCCGAACGAGTTCGCGAGGTAGTGTGCCACGCACAGTCTGTGCGGCCGGAAGACGCCAGGTACGGTGCAGTGCCACCAGTTCATCTAAAGTCTTCGCATTGGTGGGTCGTCGACCACAGAGCATTTCGTAAAGGATTACTCCCAAACTGAAAAGGTCGGACCGCGCGTCCGGCCTCCCGTCCATGGTCCACCACTCGGGTGCGATGTAATTAAGTGTCCCGGCAATGAGGCGCCGGCGACCTTGGATCTCGCTCTGGCGAACACAGAAGCCAAGGTCGATGAGCGTCACATGATAATCGGAATTGACGATAATGTTCTCCGGTTTAAGGTCGGCGTGAATCCATCCCGCTGCATGGAGAGCTGCCAGCCCCTCGGCAATCTGGCGTGTCAGCCAAAGGGCCTCAGCCGTTGGAAGAGGAGAACGCTGGCGGAGCAAGTCTCTCAAAGAGACGCCTTCCAGCCAGGGCATCACAACGTACTGAGGCGGGTGACGCAACTGCCATGCAAGTACCGGCACAATATGGGGATGAGTCACCATCCGTGCAACTTCGACCTCCCGGGCGAGAATTCGCTGGGCAATCGAAGAATCGAAACACTCGGGACGGATTGTTTTGACGGCGTATTGGGGTGGTGACCCCGGTGAAGCTGACGCTGCCTGGGCCTGATAAAGTTGCGTCCAGTTGCCTTCTGCCACCGGGCGGATGAGCACCCATTCGCCAAGCCGGCGCGCACTAACCGGCAATTCGTGGTGAAAGGATCGCTCGATGGATCCGGCACGCAGGACTGTCATGACTGACTCGCGGCGTTGGGAAGCACACACCAGGCTGGAACGACCTAGCTCAAACATCGGCCGGAGTGGCTTTGATGTGGAGAAACGGATCGGCGATGCGATCGTTTTGTTACGACCGTCGGGAACGGTACGGGCGAGACAATCATTTTTGCAAACAACTTCGGTTTACCGGTTCCTCCCAGTTCTTGTGGTATATTCCGTACAATAGCAAATTGTGGTGCTGCTCTTAACTGATGAGAAACACCGGGGGAACGGGAACAGGACGTTTCTTCCTCTTTTTCAAATGAGTTACCGGGAAGACCACTGATGCTGGGCCGATTTCTTGGTTGGACGCACCATGCAGCATCAAAACAGGCGATGACTGATTCGTCAGGCGACCTGTTACGGGTTGTGCAGGTCACGAAAGTCTTTCAAATGGGGGAAGTCATATTAGAAGCCTTAAAAGACGTCAGTCTGGACATTTATGAGGGGGAGTTCCTGGTCGTTCTGGGGCCGAGTGGCTCGGGTAAGTCCACGTTGCTCAATCTGATCGGGGGACTAGACAGGCCGACTGTCGGTCACGTGTTGTATAGAGGGATGGATCTTTCCACGTTTTCGCACGGAAAACTTACTTGGTATCGAAGGGAAGTGATCGGCTTTGTCTTCCAGTTTTACAATCTGATCAGCAATCTGACAGCGATTGAAAACGTCATGTTGGCGGCCAACCTGGTCACCTCACCGCTGGATCCCTATGAGGTGCTGGAAAAGGTGGGGCTTCGCGGACGGGCGAACAGTTTTCCCGCCCAACTATCAGGGGGCGAGCAGCAGCGGGTGGCCATTGCCCGGGCCTTGGTCAAGAATCCGCCCCTTCTTCTCTGCGACGAGCCGACCGGTGCACTCGACGATGTAACTGGAAGGCAGATTTTACGGTTGCTGCTGGACTTGTGCCGCGAAATGAAAAAGACGGTAGTGCTGATAACGCACAATACAGCGATTTCGCAGATGGCCGACCGGGTTGTGCGGCTTCGAAGTGGACGAATTGTCGAGGTTTTCCACCAACCCCACCCTTTGCCGCCGGAAAGCATTCAGTGGTAGGACGGCACAAACTGCTGGCCGGGTTTTTGCCCAAATTGCTTGAAACGAGCCTATGTTCGGTTTGCTCCATCGAAAACTGTTGAGAGAGCTGCTCGCTTCCGGGATGACGGTTCTGGCCATCGTCCTGGTGACGATGGTGGGCATCGCCTGCTTTGTTGCCATGCGGTCAGCGCATCGTAACCTGAGCTGGGCACGCGATTATTACTACTCCCGGGGACGCATGGCAGACTTTTGGATTTCGGTCAAGAAACTCCCGCGGGGAGAACTTGCCCGTCTGAAAGACGTTCCCGGAATTGTGGAGATCGAACCGCGCATCCGGTTCCCGGTGACCGTTGACCTGCCCGACCAGAACAAACCACTGGCGGGAGTCGCCATCAGTTTACCGGATAGCTTTCGTCCCACGCTCAATCAAATTGAGATCCTGCGTGGGGGCTATTTTACGGGCACCCAACCGAAGGAAGTGATCGTCAACGATGTCTTTGCGGAGGCGCATGGACTGCGGGTGGGAGACAAGATCACGCTCAACCTAGGACGGCGTCGAGAGGATCTGACCATAGTTGGCACGGCGTTCAGTTGCGAGTTTGTCTATCCGCTGGGGCCGGCAGCCATCGTTCCTGACCGGGAGGGATTCGGCATTTTTTATCTGAAGGACAGTTTTGCCCAGGACGTTTATGACATGGCGGGAGCAGCGAATGAACTCGTCGGACGGCTGACGCCCGCAGCTCGGGAGGCCGCGAGGACGATTCTTGCAGAACTTGAGCGCAGGATAGACGAATACGGAGTGATTTCCAATGTGCCTCTTGATGAATATCCATCGAACACTTTCTTGAGTCAGGAAATTGAAGGACTGCGAGCATTCGCGTTTATTATTCCGGCTGTATTTCTGATTGTTGCGGGAATTATCGTGAATATTGTCATGATTCGGCGGATAGAACAACAAAGAATTATTATCGGAACACTAAAAGCTCTTGGAATGGACGATCGCCTCATCGGCTGGCATGTCCTGGAATATGCTTTGGCGGTGGGAGCGTTGGGAGGAATTCTAGGATGTGGCCTGGGGCAGTGGCTGGCGAATTCGATGACCTACCTCTATGGCCGGTTTTATGAATTTCCGAGGCTACCAAGTCGGTGCTATCCTGACCTGCACATCGAGGCAGTGGCTCTGGCGATCTTGGCGGCTGCGGCGGGAGGATGGCAGGGAATGCGACGGTCTCTCACGCTGGAACCGGCCACGGCCATGAGACCCGCCGCGCCCCCTGTGGGAGGCAGTGTGTTTTTGGAAAGGTTGCGATTTTTTTGGCAGACGCTCACGCCGCCGTGGCGGATGGTGTTTCGGTATCTGCTCCGTCATCCTTTTCGCACCGTTGCGGGTCTCGTGACGGGACTCCTGGCGACGGCGGTGATGTCGATGATCCTATCACTGACGATCGGGATTGATTACTTGATGACGTTTCACTTCCAGTGGGTGTACCGCAGCGACGCGACACTGGTTCTGAAAAACGAGCAAAACGATACCGTCATGGACGAGGTGCGGCAGCTTCCGGGAGTTCGATGGGTCGAGCCAGTGCTGGCTGTCCCCGTGACTTTACGATATCAGGGACGCGAAAAGCTGACGGCGGTTACCGGCCTGCGGCAGGACCGCCGGCTCACCGTGCCACGCGATCGATTAGGTCATGCCATTGCGATTCCCCCGGTTGGATTCGTGATCAGTCGGCAACTGGCCCAGGAATTTGGACTTGCGGCGGGAGACGAGGTCGAGTGGCGTCCGGTCAAGGGCCGCCGGGAGTGGTATCGCTCTCCCATTACGTCGATCGCTGATGACTATGTGGGGACGGCAGTCTACGCGAATATCGCCTACCTAACACAGGTTCTGGGAGAGGAGTATCCGGTTAATCGTATCCAGATCAGCTTGGATCGAAACCCCCAGCAACGCCTGCGTTTTTTTCAATCGCTCAAGAAACTGGCAGAAGTAGAAGAGGTGCTCAACCATGCCGATATGAAGGCTAACCTGGAAAACACGTTGCTCCGCAACATTTGGGTGATTCTTTCTTTCGAAATTGGATTTGCCGGCTCTCTGTTCTTTGGTGCTTTGCTCAGCGCGGGAGTGATTGCCGTAGAAGAAAGACGGCGGGAATTTGGCGCTCTTTACGTGACCGGCTATACGCCGCTTCAAATTGGCGGATTGCTCGCTCGGGAACACTTGGTGATTCTGACCCTGGGGCTGATCATGGGATTGCCCTTGGGCTACGTTCTTGCGGACTACGTCGTCGCAACTTACCAGAGCGACGTGCTTCGCATGCCGCTTTTGTTTCCGCCTCGGGTGTGGTTGCTCACGGCATTCTGGGGAACGGTGTTTGCGGCGGCCTCTCACCTGGTCGTGGAAATAATGATCTGGCGAACCGCTTGGCTGGAAACCGTCAAGGCTAATGAGTGAGGGACAACGAGGATGGCAACGAGGAGAGCTTTTGCGGGAAGGGCGGTGCGGGTTCTGGGAACATCGTTCATTCTGTGTGCGCTGGGGCTGGTTCTGTACGTTCTTCTTCGAGGTGCGAACGAAAACAATCAGACCGAGGTAATTCCCTGCCGTCGTGGCACGATCAGGGAGTTTATCAGTGAACGGGGAATGACCCGATTGCCTGAAACCATCCTGATCAGCATGCCGTTTAACGGTCGGATTGAGGCCATCCCCTGGCGGGAAGGAACGAAGGTAAAAAAGGGGCAGGTTCTGGCACGAATCGTACCGGCGGATGTCGAGAACATGCTGGCCGAGGCAAGGGCAGTAGTGGCGCGTGTCGAGGCAGCCATTCGCACCAATCGAGACAATCGCGTGGAGGAGACGGCCCTTCAACAAGCACAGCAGTATGTGGAGTCAATGAAATCCACGGTGGAGGCAGCGGCAGCTCGGGCCAATGCCAGCGAGGCCCGATACAACTATGCGGAAACGCGTCTCAAACGGGTGACGGCCCTGGTGGGGTCGGGGGCCGCATCCCAGGACGATGTGGATCGTGCCCAATTAGCAAGCATCGAAGCCTCGCTCGGTTACCGTCAGGATCGCCTCGTCCATGCGGCGCTGTCTTCCCTTCAGGCTGCCACGAACCTTTTGCCCACTCTCATTCAGAGGTATATCGAACGCAAGTCCCTGGTTGAAGGCGAGCTTCAACAGCAACTGGCGGAAGCCCAGGCACGATTGAAAATGGCGGAGGAAAATGCACGACGGGCAGTCATGACAAGCCCCTATGACGGAGTCGTCCTTCACCGGTTTGTGAGCCATGAACAGTTTTTGACAGCGGGAACCCCACTTCTGGAAATAGGACGGTGGGAGGACCTGGAAGTGGAAGCCGACATCCTTACGGAGCAGGCCGTTCGCATCCGACCGGGCATGCCGGTAGATATTTTCCTGGGGTCGAGTGAGGACGTGCCGGTCTGCCAGGGGCAGGTCAGCGGTATTTATCCCGCGGCATTTACCAAATTGAGTTCACTCGGGGTGGAGGAACAGCGTGTCAAGGTGATTGTAACTCTAGCCCCGGAGACTATTGCAAAACTACGGGAGCAGTACAACGTGGGGGTTGGCTACCGGGTACGTGTCCATATCATCACGCAGGAGCGGGCCAATGTGCTGATTGTGCCCCGCATTGCCGTGGTGCAGCTTGATCAGCAGCGGTGGGCCGTGTGGATCCGAGAAAAGGGTGCCATTCGCCGACGGCTAGTCCAGGTCGGACTGATGAACGACCGTGAAGCAGAAATTCGAGAAGGGCTGAACGAGGGGGATGAAGTTGTTCTGACGCCAATAACGGAATAGGGGGCTTACCTGTCTGTCCTTTGCAAAATGGGAGGTCTCGGTGGCAGAACGGAAAACCGCTTTGCAAACCGGCTCATCGTCAATTCTTTTACGGTGCCAAAAAGGAGTGCGGAGCTTGACATCTGCTCGCGCGAGCCAACGCGGAGCGACCAGCGTGTCACGTCCACATCGTGCCCTCACGCAGTCCACTTCACCGAGTGTGTCCGTGTGATGAGTTCAGTTCCTGTTGAACTGTAGGGACAATTCATGAATTGCCCCTTCAGCACAATTATGCCTTTGCCATATTACTGCTTCCGGATAAAGGGTGGGGACGTGTTGGCCAGGTGGAGCGTTGCCGGGTGAGTGAGTCCGTGATACTATGGCGATATGGGAAGTTTGTCGTCGAATGTCGCACTGGACGGCAATAAGAAGAGGAGATTACCCCCATTACGTCTATGATCCGCCTCCTGCCCCCTCCGAAGTCCGACGAGGATCTCTTCCGAGAATCCACGATGACCTTCGGCGAGCATCTGGAAGAGTTGCGGCAGTCCTTATTCCGCGCTCTCTTGGGCCTCGCTGTTGGCGTGGTGATCGGCCTCATTTTTGGTAACTGGGTGGTCATGCTGATCCAGCGACCGCTGGAAAAAGCCCTCACCGAGCACTACATTCGGCTATCCCAGAGGGAAGTGGCACAACAAATTAAGACGTTACGTGCGGCTGGGGTGGAAACACCATTCACGGAAGAAGCCGCATCGCAGTTTGTGGTTTCGAAGCAGGTGCTCGCGGAGGAATACCTGGTTTCTCCCCGGGAGTTAGTTGTGCAGTTTGCATCGGCTCTCCAGGCGATGCGGAAGCGGTGGGAAGAGGATCAAAACGCCGTGGTCAGCCTCAAGAAGTTTTTGGAATCCCGGGAACCTCTTCCGCACGACACAAATCGTCTCGCGCAGCTTCTCCGTGGGTTTGACGTCCTCGAGTCTCGCTGGCCTGCCGTACTGGGCGAGATGGCGATAAACACGTCCTCTGGCCAGCCTACAGGTTTGCTTTCCACGAAAGAGATTGCAAAGCTGAAAGAGATGGTCGTAGCGGGGGGGGCCATCAGCGATGAGGCCCGGGAAAAGTTGGTTGACGCGCTGGGGCGAGTTTCCAGCCAGATTGAGAAGGGAATCGCTACGTTTCACCGGGAACATGGGAATCTGACGAGCCTGGCCAGTGTGGCTCTTTTGGAACCCGGTCGGGTCGACGATTCCGAACTGATGCACGTGTTTCTGTGGCGACCAGCGAAAGAAGACCCGAGGGTGAGAGCAAGGAGTTTGAGTGCCCACGAGGCGTTCGCCATCTACATGAAAGCGTCGTTCCTTTTTGGCGCGATCATCTCCAGTCCATGGGTGTTTTACCAGATATGGTCGTTTGTGGCGGCTGGATTGTATCGCCATGAACGGCGATTTGTCTACATCTTTTTGCCATTTAGTCTGGCCTTATTTCTTGCCGGGGCGGCGCTCGCGTTTGTGTACGTGTTCGAGCCGGTTCTCACCTTCCTGTTTCAGTTCAACGACTGGCTTGGAATTCAACTCGAGCCGCGAATCAGTGAGTGGTTGTCTTTTGTGCTCATCCTCCCGCTGGGATTCGGTATTGGCTTTCAATTGCCGCTGGTGATGCTTTTCCTGGAGCGGATTGGCATTTTCACACTGCAGGATTACTGGTCGCAATGGCGTATTGCAGTGGTGGTCATATTCATTATTGCGGCGATTTTGACGCCTCCGGATCCGTCGAGCCAACTTTTGATGGCCATTCCCCTCTGCCTCCTTTATTTTGGTGGAATGGCTTTGTGCAAATTCTTTCCCCGGAACATCAGCGCACCGTCGCGATAATTCAGCGCACAAGATTGGCCGTACCGTGGGATCAAGTTTATGAAGCCCATGGTTCAGGTCGCTCCGTTAATTGAGCCGGACGTCCAGCAAATACACCCGCCGACGGAATTGTCAGAGGTTGACGCAGGCAGGCTCGTCACGCTGGGCCACAAGACCTGCACGATCTCGTGAACCGTCTCACCCACTTTTTTGAAGTGTGTGCCAGACTCGATGCCCTATCGGGCCAGTTCGTGGATTGGCTCCACCATTCTAAAAAGTAGATGACGGAAACCGGTGGGTGAAATGGTTTATCCAATATGGCGATGTGCGCGTGACCGTCCGGACTCCCTCGGGGCAAAATTCCACCCCTGCGCACCGCCTTTTGGAGATGCGCGTCCCTTCCTAGCAGCAGACAACAGGTTACGATCAGCCAGCGCAGGGAATTATCGTGCCGGGATCACCCAGACTTTCTCGATCAGATTGGGAGCGTCATCCGTCCCAGAAATCTGGACGACCAACGTGGAGTGATCCTCATCGGCGGTCAATTCGACTTCGTAGTGTTTTTGGTCTGTTTGTGCGCCGTTTATCGACACCCGCACTGGTGCCACAGTTTTTCCGGGTTTTTGGGCGGGTTGGGCGATAAACGTGACTGTGGCGTTGGAAGATTTTAGCGCGGCGCCGCAACGATAGGTCGTGCCTGGCTTGATGACCATAGTCGCGCTTGTCCACACTTTGTTGGGGCCATTGGTTGTGACCGTCCATCGATCTGGGGTCTCGATGGGGAGGGTGCGGAGAGTGAAGTCGGGATTATAAACGAGGTTCTGGGGTGGATCGCTGGGGAGAAGCGGAATTTCGATCTGTTTGGCTTCCCCGTCAGCAAGAGTAACAGAAGCTTTGCCCGGTAATGCGCCGGGACGATACACCGCAAGCTCGTATGCTCCGGCTGGCAGATTATGGAACTCGGCTTTGCCCAGCCATTGGTCCGTGGTATTCGTGCTTTGGACCTGGGTGAGAGTGGAATAGGGCGAGCCGAGCAGGACGACACGGGCTTCCTGGTCATTGTTTTCCATGAGCTTGGGGGCTGAAACCAAGACAGTGAGATGAGCACTACCAGGCCCGGGGCCTGGTTTCAATCCAAGCGTGAAAACGGTATAGAGGACATCGGCGGTCACTCGAGCGGTTTCCAAGGCACTTTCCAAGATGATGGGTTCAACCTGGGAACGGTCCGGATTGGGCTGCGACACGAGCGGCAGTGCTCTTTCCGCGCGTTCTTTGGAGAATTCCACAAGCCGTTCAATTCGCTTCAGCAATCCGGCCAGGGCCTCCTCATCGGTGTGGCCGAGGAGTTTGGGCTGGTATCCTTTGATCGAGATGAGTTCTGCCTTAACCCAGTTTTCCAATTCCCCGTGGTGAGGGCAGTTCTCTTTCGCGTGCGGTGGAGCCCCCACGTCTTCCACAAAATGGACAAGCGGCCCCAGTTGACGGCAGGCGTTGGTGGGTGTCTCCGTGCGGAGCGCCAGGAGGGCATGGCGGAAATAAGGTTCAAAGGTTACCTTGACTGACGGCATGACGTGGCCCACATGCCTCGGAAGGTCGGGAATGAGAAGGAAATCATCGGCGTAGAAACTTCCCAGATCGCGTCCCCGATGATCGGGAAGCCAGCAGTACTCCTGGAGTGCCGCCAGGTTCGACTCGCCAAGCTTTTCTTTGACCTCCTCAAGATTGGGAAGAACTTCCAAAGCCGCGCGAGTGATCTGCGGATGCGGACCCCAGGCGTGGGCCGTTCCCACGACAAGACCAAGAATTCCCACAGCCAGACATGCATACCGGAGCATACCTCACCTCCAAGTCCTTGCGAATGACAACATGGTGCAGACTGCTGTAAGGCCGGAGCAAAACGACGTTCTTCTGGCTACCCCGTGGAGGAACCGGCCCAGGTGGGTGGGCGGTTGAGCCAATCAATATTGGAAATTCGTGCCAGGGCAATTTGAAGTGCGTGTGTCCCACTTCGCGCATGGCCGCATGCCGCGACCGCAAGATAGAGCTGTTCGGCGAGTGCCAGACCGGGCAGGACAAGCCCCATGCGCTTGGCCTCTTGGATGGCGATGCCAAGGTCCTTGATGAGATGTTCCACGTAGAAACCCGGTTCGAACCGATTTTGGATAATTCGGGGCCCCAGGTTAGAGATGGACCAACTTCCGGCTGCACCGGAGGCAACGGACTCGATCACTTTATTGAGATCGAGCCCCGCCCGATACGCATAGAGAAGTCCCTCGCACACGCCGACCATTGTCGAGGCGATGAGAATCTGGTTGGTCATTTTGGCATGCTGTCCTGCACCTGGGCCTCCATGATGGACGATGGTCTTGCCCATCAACCGAAAGCACGGCATGACCGCCTCAACAACATCTGGATGGCCGCCGATCATAATGGAAAGGCGCCCCTCACGGGCACCGACATCTCCGCCCGACACGGGAGCGTCCAGGGCGTGGCAACCTCTGGCCTGGGCAGCCTCGTGGATCTCGATGGCCAGTTTGGGTTCATTCGTGGTCATATCGACGACGATTCCCCCGGGCGCCAGGCCTTGAAGGACTCCCTGTGGGCCCAGGATCACCTCCCGGACGTCATGTGGGTACCCGACGATGGTGAAGACTATATCAGATCTTTCAGCAACCTGCTTGGGGCTGTCGGCCCAGCGTGCCCCGGCCACGAGCAGCCCCTCAGCTTTCTGACGAGTGCGGTTGAATACCGTGCAGGGATAACCTGCCTTCAGCAAATGACTGCACATCGCCGCCCCCATCACCCCGGTGCCAATCCAACCAATTCGGGTTCGGGAGGGATCTGCGGTTGGAACAGTCATCTGGGACATCCTCCTTTCTGGTGCTCTTTGTCCGAATTGTCAAACCACTCAGGTCCAACCAGATGATGAAACAGTGGCCCTTGACTCGTGTTTTGGTACCGGTCCTCGGGGCGATTGACGGACGTCATCATTCTCGCCGGGATTCAGAGTTCCCGACAGGACTCACTGTCGCCGCCATCGCCATTCGGGGCGCTCCAAAACATCCCGCAGGATGACGGCGGTGGCCATCCCCTCCGGAGTGCTGAATGTATTCAGGAGAATCTGAGACAGCGGGTGAAACGGAGCCTCCGTGGGCACGGCAGAGGGGGGTGTGGAGACGCCCTCAGCGATCGTGGGTACTGCTTCCGGCGGCTGCGGCGGCTGAGCCTCGTAAGCCACAGGCATTTCACGCGCTGGTGTTGTCGGTTTGCCTGCAGGCTTGTGTGCGAATCCTTCCTCTGAGACTCCTTTCTGAAAGGTGTGCGCCACATGCTCCGCAATGGTTTCCTCGCCCCGGTTATCGGCAAGTGAGGCCGTCACGACATCCCCAGGCGATGGTTCTGGCAGTCGTGTGGATGGGGCTGTTCGGCTGGAACCCACAGATTGGGTACGAGGTTTTCCCGGCGGCTTGGGACGAACCTGCGGACGTTCGATCGTGGTACGCGGCGGCTTCTGTTCGGCTTCTTTAAGAAGGACATCGATATTATCGTCCGGAGGCCGGGGACGGCGAGCTCGTTTTTGCTGCTCGCGCTTGAGCGCTTCCTGCCGGTTTTGGATGATGGACCCAACTATCGAGAGAATAATAATGATCAGTGCTACAATGAGCTGCGTGAAATCGGCCAGAATGAAAATATGACTCGGTGCCATGAATTTTCAGCTCCTGTAGGACAAAGGATCACTGAACAAGCCATGCAGTTAACCGGCCTGCTGCGGCCGAACCTGCTGGGTAACCGGGACACCCATCCGGGCGATTGCCGACCGCATCTCGGTATCCGCCTGGATATTCTTCAACCGGTAATAATCCATGATTCCCAGTTTGCCTGACTCGAACGCTTCCGCGATGGCTCGCGGAACTTCGGCCTCGGCCTCCACGAGTCTTGCCCGGGCTTCTTCGATCAGGGCCAAATTCTCCTGCTCGGCGGCGACGGCCATGGCCCGACGACCTTCGGCCTTGGCCTGTGCCACCCGCATATCAGCTTCTGCCTGATCGGCCTGAATCCTCGCGCCAATATTCTGGCCTACGTCGATGTCGGCAATGTCGATGGAGACAATCTCGAAGGCCGTCTGGCGGTCCAGGCGTCGCGCCAGCACGGCCTTGGAAATCCTGTCGGGATTTTCTAGAACCTCGTAGTGGCTTTCAGCGGAGCCGATGGCGCTGACGATGCCTTCACCTACCCGGGCGATGATGGTTTCTTCCGTGGCCCCGCCGATCAACTGCAGAATGTTTGCCCGGACAGTCACACGTGCCTGCACTTTGAGCTGGATGCCGTTGCGGGCGACGGCTTCCAGGGCTTCCTTGCCGGAGCCCTTCTTGGGGCAGTCGATCACTTTGGGATATACGCTGGTCTGTACGGCCTCAAGAACGTCTCGACCTGCCAGATCGATTGCCGTGGCCAGCCGAAAATCAAGCTCCGTCATTTTGGCGTTCCGTGCCGCGATCATAGCACGAATCACTTTGTTGACGTCGCCTCCGGCCAGATAATGGGCCTCCAGCGCTCGCGTGGTGACGCCGTCTTTCTCTGTGATGCCGGCCTGCACCGCCATAATTTTTGCACGAACAATCACCTCGGGCCGGACTTTTCTAAACGTCATACCCAGCAGGTCGAGGATTCCGATGCGGGCCCCGGTCGTTTTCGATTGAATCCATAGACGAAAGAACTTGAAGAAAACCGCCAGAAACACCAGTGCCACGATAATCGCGGCAAGGATGAGCACGAAGCCGATAATCTGGAAGATATCTTGGTTTTGCTGGGCAATCGGGAGCATCTCGCAACCCTTTCCTTGTGTTCTCGGCAGACAAAAGCTGAACATGCAGTGCTACATTGCGGTCATCAACAGCTTTCGCGACAGCTTTTCAATTCTAGCCACATTCCGTTGTCATTGAGCCCCACCAAAGTCAATTCCACCCGTCCTGAAGCACGTTTCGTGTTTGATGGGTATTCGACTCGTTCTCACGCAGTAGCAAATGGATCCAGACCAATTTCGTCGATCGGCTTTTCACGCCAGTTTTCGCCGGGCTGTTGCTCCGGCTTCTGGTCAACAGGCTGTTCCCCCTCTTCGAGTTTGCGGACCGTAATCCAGGAACCAAAAACGTTCACCACACGCACCCATTGATCCGCTTCGATCGGAAAACCATCGCTGACAGCATCATAGGACCGGCCATCGATGACGACCACCCCCGCGGGCAACATCGGACTTTTGGTTTTGCCCACCCGTCCCACAAGGCTCCGCAACTCGCGAAGCTTGGGATTATCCGGGAGACACGCCTCCACCTGGGGCGGCGGAAGCATCACCCGCTTTCCTACCGGTGTTTTGGGCCAGAGATAAACCGCCAGAATGACAAACGCAGGGATACCGAAGACGCTAACAAGAAGCAAAGCGACGCCCAAACCGGTGCTGTACATGAAACCGGTGGCAATTGCCCCCACGACAGCACACAAGGAGAGGAAAGTCAGAATGCCGTGAGAAACAAAAAACAGCTCAAGAATAGCCAGGAACAAGCCTGTCAGCATCAGCAGAACCGGCCAAAGCCACGTGTTCATCCATCACTCCCTCTTACCACCCACCGGCCCGACAGGCAGTATCAAACGGGCATTGTTTCCGCACTTTTTCCATGCCAGTCGAAGGCCAGTGTATCACAGTGATGCACGTCGAGCAAGTACGCAATGCGGTGCGTTGACCTATGAGGTGGCATTTCCCCGGAAAGTGTCGGCAGAATGTGGAGGCAAACCTGCCCTGCCGCAGTCGCCTGCCGCTGTACGCGCCAGACGGAGAAAACAACGTGAAGAAACAGTGAGCACTTTACGGCACTTGGGGACGAACATAGACACGGTTGCCACGCACCTCGGTGACCACGACCGGAGTGCCCGGATCGATCGGATCTCCATCCTGCGAGATAACGTCGAGAATTCGCTGGCCGAAACGGGCCTTACCGCTGGGTAACAACTTTGTGACCGCGACGCCTCGTTGCCCCACAAATGATTCGTCAATGTCCAGAAGGCTTCGCCGTCGAAGCATATCTTCCGCCTCATTTTCGGACGGAGGAGCAAGCATGAGGTGCTTAAGACCAGGAGTTTTAGGCAGCCACCGATTGATGAACGCCAGGACCACGCCGATTCCGATCGCTGCGAAGAGAAGAATCAAAAGGGACTTTTGGAGCTGAAGCCATTGGTAACTATTTTGCGGAACGATGAACGTTTGACTGGCCAGCACCAAAGAGGCCACAATCAGCAGTCCGCCCCCCAGCCCGAAGATGCCGAAGCCGGGTAGCACAAAGATTTCCAGAAGCAGGCAGCTAGCCCCCAGCAAAAAGAGAAGGACCTCCAGCCACCCGGCCGTCCCTCCGAGAAACCGGCTCCAGAAGAACAGCACGAAACACACCGCCGCCAGGAATCCCCCGATTCCGATTCCCGGTGTCTGTACTTCCACGAGTAAGGCCACCCCGCCTATGATCAGGAGAAGCACGGCAATATACGGCGAAGAAAGCGCCCGCAAGAGAGTATCCACCCAGGTGGGTTCCAGAAGAGCAGGATCGTTTTCCAGCCCGTACAGTCCCTTGAACTCAGCGAAGCTTTCGACGAGGTCCCGTGACAGACCGTATTCTACTGCTTTCGCGCCGTCCACCTGCAAAGGTTTACCTTTTTCTTTGACCAGGTCTTTTTTCTCCCACTCGTTTTTGTCGGGTAACTGCGCCCATTCCTCCTCCGACATGTAGTCAGCAAAATCGGGCATCCCCTTGCGCACGTATCGGAACAATTCGACATTGGGGTCTACCAGCGAAAGGGGGAGCGACCAGGTGCGACCAGTGCGTTTGGCGATCACTTCCCGCACGACGCGCCTGATTTGGAGAAGGTCATCCTCGGTAGGCACCGCGTTTCCTTCTCCCCCCAGCAAGGCTCCGGGAGCCATAATGATCTGGTCGCAGGCGACGGCGATCAATGCGGCGTCCGCCAGCGCGCGGGAGGGAATATAGGCAACCGTTCGAACTTTTTGCGAATCCAAATCGGCAGCTAAATACGAAGCGAGTTTGAGTGACTCACGTGGCGAACCTCCCTCACTGTTGATTCGAACACAGACGAAGTTGGCCTCTTTTCGCTGCCTTGCTTCTTCGATGAGTCGTTGAGCACGCTCGACCAATGCTGGAGTGATGGGGCCCTCGATGAGGACCTGAACAGCCCGCCAGTGATCCGCGACGAATCGCTCTTCCTGGACGAGATTGGCGCGAAGTCCCAGGGCGGCATAGAGTTCTCGCGCATCGGCAACGGTGCTGCTGATCAAATCCAGCGCCCGCGATTCACGACCCGTCAGCCGCCCGAGCTGTCCCGCTGGAAACACTACACTTGGAGCGCCGCGTAAAGTCCGCGTTTTTCGTATTTGCTCCAGCTCATCCGGTGTGACGAAGAGCCGTTCGGTATCGGTCTCGACCTGGAGAACGGTTCGGGACGGATCCAGCATTCCCAGTGCCACCGCGACGGGGATACTGCGGCGGCGTTCGGCGATGTGCCGATAGGCGCTTTGCATCGGGGGCGTGATCCGCCGCTCGGCAATCCCCGCAGCACCCCATTCTGCCTCCGGGGCCATGTAAATCTCGTCACACGCAATGATGACGAGCACGGCGTGGCCCTCCGCTCGATAAGGAATGTAGGCCACGGTTTTAATGCCGGAAAGGCTCTCGCTCGTGAGAAAATCTGCAAGATCATAGCAGGCTCCAAATTCACTTCGTGCCGCGTAGGCCTCTTCACCCTTGTTGGTATCGAATCGCAGAATGAAAACGAGTTTGTCTTTTTGACCTTTGAAATTATCGATCAGCCGGAGGATGAGCTGCTTCACCCGGGCACCACTTGGACCGGTGATAGGCAATTGAATGGGGATCAGCCGGCCAATCATCCCGGGACCGACGTTGTCCCCCTCTTCCCCTGGGTCGGAAGGGGGCCCGTCACCGGATGGGGCTTCCGCGAAGAGGACTGCTGGAAACGTGGCCGTGATGGAGGCACGAATCTGAGCGAAACCGGCCTGCTGAAACGCGCCGATTCCCACAAGCGCCGTGACAGGGATTAATAACGCCAAAAGATGGCGCACGATCCATCCTCCTCCGAAAAATCGTCGCTCGTTTGTCCGTAACCCCTGCAAACTCATGCGTGGTCCGGAGGCAGGTTAGCCTTCTGGCGACCTTGCTTAAGCTCCTGCTGCGCGTCCTGGGTTCGGCCCCCTACCGCCTACCATTGTAGAGGGTGACAGGTTGTTTGAGCAGCCGTCATGCTGCTGGGTGTGGGACAGAAAGGTTCCAGACAACGCCTCACGCGGCGTATGCAAGAGATGGTTGTCACAGATTCTCGGCCGGAAATTCCGAGAGCACACCGGAGAATGGGTTAGGGATTCCATTCTGCGGATACGCCAAACCGCATGGGTTTCGCCCCGCTTTGGTGTGCCCCCATATCAGGAGCCTTCCCCGTAAAAGGTGGAGAAAAGTTGGGGATAAACTCCCCGGCGCCGCGGCCGGGTGAATCCGGGGCAAGCCGAAAACTCCCCATTTTGGTATCAAGGTTCAAACCCGCCCCTTTTTCATAGACTGGCACGCCGCGGATTCCGTGGGCCTCATGGCCTTCTGGGACTCGACCGTTATAAAGGTCGTAGTCGAAGTCATTGTCCACGTTTTCCCGAGCAGCACTGATGCTTCTCTGCTCAGGGGACATCACCTGAAGAATATTGTTCCGGGAGACACAGTGCTTCACGATTCGGTTGCCTCCTAAGCCGCCGGTTGGTATGAATGGCTCGCCAGAGAATATGGTGTTATGGAATATGTACATGTGACCTGTCATCCAGTCTTCGCTCCCGGCATAACCCATTTTCAAAAAGTAGCCGCCAGTGTGGTCCGGTCGCCATTGACTGCGGGCGACAACGTTCTGCCAGACATAAAGGGGCCCAATCGAGGTTGGGGCGTTACCGATCATCATCATGCACTGCGTGATGTAATTGCCCCATACCCGAACGTTCCGGTTGCCGCCTTCAACTTCCAGGCCATCGTCCCAGCAATGGCTCACAAAATTGCCGTAGATATCGGAATCCGGGCCGGGCGCACCACGGAAACTACCGTTGCTTCCGCCCCCGATCACATCGTTGAACATGTGATCCAGATCGGAGTAGCACTCGTTGTAACGGATCACGTGATTGCCCGCAGTATCAAAGAACGAAATGCACTGCGGGCCTTGCGGATGCGTGGGGTATTTTGGTTCGTACCATGTGTTTGTATCGGCAAAGGGATGGTGCAGTTTGCACCTTTGAATGATCACCCGTTTCACATTGCGGTTCCGACAGAGAATGGCGGCATCGTAATCAAAGCCAAAACCAGTTTCCGGATTGATGCGCCCCCAGTCAGAAATGTCACAATTTTCGATGACGATGTCGTGACCGTCGTCGATGCGAATCGCACCGATGGGCGACCGCCTCAAATTCTCGCGGGAACCGGCCCCGCGCAGGACGAGGTTTCTCACAATGATATACGACCCGGAGATCGTAATGCATGCGTCATGGCGATGTCCCACGTCGATCACGGCCCCTTTACCATCATAAACGCGGTAGGCATCTGGTCGTCCGGACTGGGTGATGTTGACCGGGCTTGTACCACCAGTCAAGACAACGGTTTCGCCCTCAGGAAACTTTTCATCCCACGTGCGTGCCACCAATCGGGTTGACGTGTCGGTGCCTTCCAACCGGAGCTCGATTTCGTAAGCGGTATTTGGCCGAAGGTTCACGATGCTCCCACGATAGTCAGCCAAGTCTTCATCTGTGTTCGCGATGGGGTTGTATTTCATGGGGAGTCCGTCTTGCCACGCGTTTGTGCCTGCCTCGCGGAAGCGTATGAAGACCCGCCGGTCGGCAGCACCACCGGGAGGTGACCAGTAAACTCCTACGCAATGAAACGTCGGAATGGCAACGGGATTAGCGCGGGCCGGTGATGACTCTTCAGCCGACACCGGCACACCCACAATAATCGTTATGATCAGGGCCAGTTGCCAAGAAATGAACCGCACCGTCGAAGAACACATAACCCGGCTCCTGAAAAACCTCTGGCTGGCTGGTATGAAGTTGGTAGGACCTAAACTGCCAATCGCCACAACCTGGTGATCATTGTCTCGAACATCATTTCTTGTGGCAAGAGTACAGGCGTCCTTTCGCCGTTGATTCCACTCCCTTAGACTGACTGACAGTGGACCCGGAGACGTGGCGGTTAATTCAGAACTTTCGGCAGAATATAACAAGGACCCAGAGAAAAAGAACCTGATAAACTGCCAGGGAGAGATAGAAACCATGCACGCGATGATTCTCAGGGAAATAGCGCAGGTCAACGAGGATTCCCAACCTTTGACGCTTGCGGAGTGGCCAGATCCAGTGCCAGGCCCCAAAGAGATTCTCCTCGCCGTGACGGCCTGCGGGGTGTGTCACACCGAGCTGGACGAAATTGAAGGTCGCGCTACACCGGCGTTTTTACCGATCATCCTGGGACATCAGGTGGTAGGTCGGGTGATCGCGATCGGGCCTGAGGTTGAAACATTCTCGATAGGAGACCGGGTGGGCGTAGCCTGGATCTTTTCGGCCTGTGGACAATGTACCCAGTGCACGTCGGGCGAAGAAAACCTATGCCGACAATTCCGCGGGACCGGGAGGGACGCGCATGGCGGATACGCGGAAAAGATGATCGCCCACGCCGAATTTGCCTACCGTTTGCCCGACTCATTGGCTGATCATGAAGTAGCCCCCCTTCTGTGCGCCGGTTCAATCGGATATCGCGCATTTCGCTTGACGAAATTAAAAGATGCAGGCCGGTTGGGGTTAATGGGGTTTGGGGCCTCCGGGCACCTCGTGCTCAAAATGGTGCGCGCCCATTGGCCGAAAATCGATGTGTATGTTTTTTCCCGCAATCCAGCGGAAAGGGCCCTCGCCCACGAACTGGGCGCCGTGTGGGTCGGAGATATCGCCGACAGGCCACCAGAGCTTTTGGACGCCATCATCGATACCACACCTGTATGGCGGCCTATTGTCGAGTCGCTTGGTTCCTTACGTCCCGGTGGCCGGCTCGTGATTAACGCGATTCGCAAAGAAGAGGCAGACAAGGAGGCACTTTTGCGCCTTTCCTACCCGGAGCACATCTGGATGGAAAAAGAAATTAAGAGTGTGGCCAATGTCACCAGGCGCGACGTGATCGACTTCCTTAAATTGGCCGAGGCTGCAGCAATCCGACCCGTGGTGCGCGAATACAGACTGGAAGAGGCTAATCGGGCACTGCAGGATTTGAAATTTGGAAAGACACCAGGAGCAAAGGTTCTCCGCATTAGCTGAATGAATGAGGAGCGGTATCGTTCACCGCTTAATTTCCTGCAGGAAACGCTGCACCGCCCAGGCTGCCTCGATTTCCTCGACGATTATGCAGTTGGCGCCGGCCCGTTCCAGTGCACTTCGGTGGCTTTGATATCGGCAACGGGCGATGATGGTGGCTCGGGGGTTGAGCTGCCGGGCCGCTTTTACAATCGCGATGGCGACTCCGTCATCTGGCACACACACGACGACCATTGCTGAATCCAGGATTTCTGCTCGCTGAAGGACGTCCGCTTCCCGCCCGTCGCCACAGATGGTGCGAAAACCCTGCTGAGCGAACGGTTGCAGGTTGAGTGGGCTTTGATCGACGAGGCACACGTCCATTCCCAGCGTCTCCAGATAAGCGGCGATATGCCCTCCCATAGGACCAGCCCCAATGAGGACCACTTTGGGCAGTTCGGAATCGCCGCTGGCTGTACGATCCGGCTGCCTCTCTGCCACCGAACCGCGTATGATGCGAAATCCCCAGTAAACCAAAACAGGCGTGGCCATTAAATTGGCGACAGCTATCAGCATGAGCGCATTGTAGAGGTCGCCGGAAACAATTCCTGTTTGTCGCCCATTCCACAGCAGGAGGAACGACAACTCACCCATCTGGAAGAGCGTCGCACCCAGTCCCACCGCTGATCGCCAGGGAAGTCCACTCCATCGCAGGGCGAGGACCAGTGATGCAGCTTTGGCAACAAGACAGAGAGGACAAAAAATCAACGTTCCCATCGTTATTTCATGCAATTCCTGGAGATTAAGGTATGCGCCGAGACTGATAAAAAAGATAGCCCCGAAGGTTTCGCGAAACGGCTGGGCAAGGGCGTCGAGCTGTTTCGTCATGCGATTCCCATTAAGGACAAGTCCAGCCGCCAGGGCCCCCAATGCTACGGGAAGATTCATCACATAGCTCAAGTAACCGAACGGGGTGAGAACAAGCAGGGCGAAAAGGACCGCAATCTCCGTGCTCCTCAGCCGCCCAAGCCCGGGGACAATCCACCGGGCAACAACCAGACGGAGAATCGGGATTGCCAAGATCAGTGGTATTGCTAACAGAATTGAGCTTATTGCAAATGAAACAGCCCCACTGCCGTGCCTTTCACTTGCGGCCATCCACATCACGACCGGAAGGATGGCTGCATCCTGAAAGAGCAGGATGCCAATCGCGCGGCGGCCTGCGGGGTGTGTTGTATAACCCCATTCTGTGAAAGCCCGGAACACGATAACTGTGGAACTCACGGCAACGCTCATGGCCACCACAATGGCCGTTGCCGTTTCGATTCCAAACAGCCGGCACAAAATCACTATCACAAGACAGCACAATCCCACTTGGATTGTGCCGTTGGTCAGGAACTCTCTCCAGGAATGACGCAATTCTTCCAGGGACAGCTCAATGCCGATCCCGAACAGTAAAAAAAAAAACCCAATCTCGGCAAGTGACTCAATCTGATTACCGGGACCAATCAAATGGAATGCGCTGGGACTGATAATGGCACCTGCCAGCACATAGCCGGGTAGTATGGGAATTCTGCACAGGCGACATGTCGCACCGGCCAGAATCCCCACGAGCAGAATAACGATAAGTTGCGGAATGAACGACTCCACGCTGGAAACCGCTCCTTTTAGTGTTTGTAGAGATGGTCCGAATCATTTCTCAAAACGCCATCACGTCCATGATACACCGGGTTTGCAAAAATGAGTGGCGCGGTGTGGTCAATTTTGTCGAATCTGGAGGCAGAGGACAGCCGGGCAAACCGGAAATAGATGCGTTCCTTGGGAGGTATTCGACGAAAAATGACTGGCCGGTTGCGACCTGCTTTCAGCTTTATTTCGGAACGTACCGCAACTTCTGGATTCTTGGACTTTTGGATTGTTGAGGATTGACGCATCGGGAGTACCGGCCTAGACTATTCATAGTTGGAGAGTCGCATGGTGCGCCTGGCGCGACTGTTTATCGCCGCTTGGATTCTCATCGGCTGGGCACCGCATGGTGTGTGCGGTGTCGAAGCCTATCTCTTGCCACAGGCCGCCCCTCCGGTCACAACGATGCCGACATCCCAAGGTTCCGGCTGCCCCTATTGCGGCCGAAACCAGGTATTAGGGGGAGCTCCTGATGGAGGAGGGAACATTGCGGACTCTTCTTCGCGGCAATCCTCTTCCGAATGTCCCACTGAACCTCACAATCCGCATCCGTGCTGTCACCCGCATCCCGGAATTTTGAGCCCCGACTCATCGCTTCAGACTGTGGCTGATTGGCAGGCGAACACCGTGGCATGGTTCGCGTGGGACGAGACTCAATGTGTGGCGGGCATGCTTCATGAACAGCTCACGTTGGCCGAGAATCATCTTACGCCAACCTGGCAAAATGTGCCCCTCTATGTAGCGTGCTGTTCTTTTCTCATCTAATGCGATAATTCGGCTGGCTTTTCTCGGTTCCGTGTTGGCCACATCGCGCTAAATCCTGTTCCGCAGGTTAACATTCCTCGCTCTCCGGACAGCCGTGCTCGGCGCAATCGCTCTGGAACGTGAGTGTTACGACACTCACTATTTCCAAATGGTCAAGGAGAGTCTCGTGTATTCTAGTTGGTTGCAGAATCGAAATTCCACAAGAATACACGTCGCCGGTAGATCGGAAAAAATCGCCAAGGAACTGACATAGGTGACCATAAAAATCGATTTGACGCCGTCAAAAAACATACGGATATTCTGAAGGAAAAATGGTGCCTTTGATCACTTCGGAAACTCGTGAGTAAAAGGGAGATTTTACCGAGTCCGAAGTCATGGTCCGCCAGCTCGACCTGGGCTGTGAAATACTGCAAGACTGTAAAGGAGACGAAAATGAGCGAGCATAATCGTTCCGCTTATCCAGAAGAACAGAGTATATCGGCTGAGGTGAGACCGTCTCGCGAGGAGAGCGACGCCTTGCCCCAGAAATTGGAAAGATCGTCCCCACGTCGAATACGCCGGTGGTTGCTCGTGATTGCAATTATTGCGGCGTTCGGGGTTGGTTGGGGCGTTGCTCGGCTGATGCTGCATCAACCCGCCGGCCGCACGGCGTCCCAGATTAACCAGGTTCAGGGAGAAAAGAAAATCAAATGGTGGACCTGCGCTATGCACCCCCAGGTGCGCCAGCCCGACCCGGGAAAATGCCCGATTTGCTTCATGGATTTGATACCCGTTTATTCAGAGGAAGAAACTCCGTTGACGGTGCGCCAGATCCGTATGACACGGGAAGCCGTTGCACTCGCCGAGGTGGAAACAGCTCCGGTCCGCCGTATGTTTCCTACCCGTGAGATCCGGTTATGGGGAAGGATTGATTTTGATGAAACGCGTCTGGCGACTATTTCGGCACGATTTCCCGGGCGTCTGGATCGCCTTTATGTCGACTACACGGGTGTACCCGTCCGATTGGGTGACCACCTGGTGGATATTTACAGTCCTGATCTGGTGGTGGCCCAACAGGAACTGTTGCAGGCACAGATGTCGCTGAAATCAGCCGCACCCGGCAGTGCCCAGTACACCGTCGCATCTTCTCTGTTGAAGAGTTCGGAAGAAAAACTGCGGTTGTGGGGTATCCTTCCGGATCAGATTGAAGAAATTAAACAACGTGGATTCGCGACCGATCACGTGACGCTCTATGCGCCGATAGCGGGTATTGTGATCAATAAACACGCCAAAGAAGGGGATTATGTCAAAACAGGAGACCCCATTTATTCCATTGCCGACCTGTCACAGGTTTGGGCCGTGTTCGACGGTTATGAGGCGGACATCCCGTGGTTGCGGTATGGGCAGACCGTCGTCTTTGAAACAGACGCCTTTCCGGGCGAAAAATTTTCCGGACAGATTGCGTTCATCGATCCAACACTCCGAGAAGCGACACGCACGATCAGAGTCCGAGTTAACGTGGCAAATCCTGGGGTGCGTTTGAAGCCCGGGATGCTGGCACGGGGTTTGGTGGAGGCGCACCTGGCGGCTGGAGACACGGTTTTTGAACCCTCTTTGGCTGGAAAGTGGATCTGCCCCATGCATCCCGAGGTGATTTCGGACTCTCCAGGGAAATGCACGCGGTGCGGCATGGATCTGGTCCGCGTCGAATCGCTGGGATACGTGGCGATGGATGAAAAACTCACTCCCCCGCTCGTTATCCCTGCCTCTGCACCGTTGATCACGGGTAAACGCGCGCTTGTCTACGTGCGGCTTCCGGACAGTCAAGAACCCATCTTCGAAAGTCGCGAGATTGTGCTCGGTCCACGAGTAAAAGAGGGATATATTGTCCACAGTGGTCTGAAGGAAGGAGAGTTGGTGGTCGTCAAAGGCAACTTCAAAGTGGACAGCGCCGTGCAACTTGCCGGAAAAGCCAGCATGATGCATTCCGTCGATCAGCCGTCAGAGCCCCCTGCCTCGGAAGGACGCGTCGTTAACTCGGCTGGCGATCCTGTGCTCGCCCGGGCACTCCAAGGTCTTTGGGCCCCCTACCTCAGCATCCAGCAGGCGCTTTCGCGCGATGATCCGGCCGCGGCGGCCGCGGGATTCGCCAGAATCGGCGCGCTACTTCCCAAGCTTCTCCGCGCCGACCTTCCGGCGCAGGAGCGGCAACTCCTGACCGATATTCTGACGCATCTGCAAGCAGCTTGTGAAAAGGCCCGGAATGTTCAGGACATAGAGATTTTGCGATCTGCGTTCGGACAACTTTCCCAATCCCTGATCGAGGCAGTGGAAAAATTCGGCCATGCACATGAGAGGCCGCTCGTCATTGTTTTTTGTCCAATGGCGTTCTCCAACCGGGGGGCGGAATGGTTGCAGGAGGGGGAGGAAGTGGCCAATCCTTACTTTGGAGACCGAATGCTTCGCTGTGGAGAGGTCAAGAAGCGAGTAGCGCCACTCGCCAGCAGCGAGGAAGCACTTCCTGGGAATGGCGATTCCCGGTCTCAGACGCGATCGTCTCCAATCCATCAACACTAAAGCGGAGACAATGCTTTACCACGTTTTCATTAAAGTTGATAACATTGACAATACTCGACTTTCGTTGTATGTGGTTATACGGAGAGGAATACAATGAATGACAACAATATTCCCTTCACATCAAAATTCATCGATACAATTATTCGATTTACCCTGGACAATAAACTTGTGGTATTTCTCATCATCACGGCGATTGTCGTCTGGGGACTGGCCGTGATGCCGTTCGACATCAACCTCCCCTGGTTGCCGCGCTCGCCAATTCCCGTGGATGCGTTTCCCGATATTGGCGAAAACCAGCAAATTGTGATCGCGGAATGGCCGGGGCGAACTCCCCAGGATGTCGAGGACCAGGTCACATATCCACTCACCGTCTCTCTGCTGGGAGTTCCCGGTGTTAAAACAATTCGCAGTTCTTCCTATTTCGGATTTTCGATGGTGTATGTCATCTTTCGGGATGACGTGGACTTCTACTGGGCCAGGTCACGAATCCTGGAACGCCTTCCCGTCGCGCAGAAATCACTTCCGCCCGGGGTCAATGCAACGCTAGGACCGGACGCCACAGCGCTGGGGCAGGTCTTTTGGTACACGCTGGAAGGCCGCGATCCCAAAACGGGCCAACCGGTTCCCGGATGGGATCCCGAAGAGCTGCGGTCGATCCAGGACTGGCAGGTCCGGTATGCCCTTCAGTCGGTAGAGGGGGTGGCCGAGGTCGCTTCAGTAGGCGGGTTTGTTCGCGAATACCAGGTGGATGTGGATCCTGAACAGCTTGCGCATTATGGTGTCACACTGGAACAAGTATTGGATACGGTGCGCCGTTCAAACCTCGATGTGGGAGCACGAACGATAGAAATTAATGGTGTTGACTATATGATCCGCAGCCGAGGCTTTATTCGCAGTGTAGAAGACCTGGAAAATGCAGTCATTAAGACCTATCGAGAGGTTCCTATTCTTGTCAAAAACGTCGCTCGAGTCACCCTGGGACCGGCCATGCGCCGGGGCGTTCTCAACAAAGGCGGCGCGGAGGCCGTGGGGGGCGTGGTGGTGGTTCGTTACGGCGAAAACCCGATGGAGGTCATTAAACGGGTCAAACAGAAAATCGCCGAAATTGCTCCCGGCCTGCCTCGGAAGAAGCTGTCCGACGGACGGATTTCGCAGGTCACGATTGTGCCGTTCTATGACCGCACGCAGCTTATTCAGGAAACTCTGGGGACGCTGAGCGACGCGCTGAGGCAGCAGGTGATTGTGACGATCATTGTCGTGCTTATCATGGTTAATCACTTTCGGTCTTCTTTTCTCATTTCAAGCTTACTACCAATGGCTGTTTTAATGTCATTTATTGGTATGAAACTGTTCCATGTTGATTCCAATTTAATGTCACTTGCCGGGATTGCTATCGCCATTGGCACGATGGTCGATATGGGGATCATCCTCACGGAAAACATGCTCAAACATCTGGACGAAGCGCCGCCTGACGAGCCGCGCAAGGAAGTGATCTTTCGGGCGGCATCCGAAGTGGGGCGGCCGGTGCTGACCGCGATAAGCACAACGGTGCTGGGGTTTCTGCCGGTGTTTGTCATGACCGGACCGGAAGGAAAGATGTTTCGGCCACTTGCTTATACCAAGACATTTGCGTTGATAGCGTCGGTCATCATTGCCCTTACGCTTCTGCCGCCACTGGCACATATTTTGTTCAGTGTGAGAAAACCGACACGTTGGCTGCGTCTGGCGGCTGCCGGAATTGTGCTTGTGGGAAGTGTGATCGCCGGAGCAAACCTGGGATGGTGGCTCGTCGTGGTGGGGATGGCGTGGGCCGGTGGGTTCCTGGTTGCAGAGTTCGCCCCGCCGTGGGAGTTCCGCTACCGGCAGTTTTTGACCCTGCTCGCCGCTGCCGTGGCCATTAGTATTTTGGCGGCGGACTGGTTACCACTTGGGCCAGGAAAAGGACTAACACGAAATATCATTCTTGCGGGTGGAGTCATTACAGGCTTGTTGGCTGTGTTTCTTGTATTTCAGAAGTGTTACTCTGTTTTCCTGAGGTTTTTCCTTAGACACAAGCTTATTTTTTATCTCTTTCCAGTTAGCAGTTTGCTCCTGGGGGCGTGCATCTGGCTTGGGTTCGAACGCGTGTTTGCCTTCGTACCGAATATTCTCGGGCGGATGGGCATTGCTAGGGAGAGGGTGCTGGAAGATCCTATTTGGGTTTGGGCACGGCATGAGTTTCCCGGATTGGGTCGGGAATTTATGCCTCCGCTTGACGAAGGTTCGTTCCTGCTGATGCCCACGGCCATGCCCCACGCAGCCCTGGCCCAAGCGCAAGATTATTTGGAAAAACAGGTCAAACTTGTGTCCTCCATCCCCGAAGTTGACGTGGTTGTGGGAAAAATTGGCCGAGTGGATAGCGCTCTGGACCCGGCGCCCATAAGCATGATCGAGACGGTGATCACCTATAAGCCGGAATATATCGTTGACACAAATGGCCGCCGATTAACATTTAAAGCGATTGAAAAAAACGGTCGTCTGGAATTTATTCGGGATTCCCAGGGAAACCTCATTCCGGATCCGCGAGGCTGGCCGTATCGCCAGTGGCGGCCGGAAATTCGCTCGGCAGACGATTTGTGGCGCGAGATCGAAAGAACGGCACGCCTGCCAGGTCTTACCGCTGCTCCGAAACTCCAGCCCATCGCTGCGCGCATTGTGATGTTGCAAACCGGCATCCGGGCGGCAATGGCGGCGCGGATTCGCGGAAACAATTTGGACGACATCTACAAGGTGGCCCTTCAGGTAGAAAACATTCTCAAAGAGGCACCGGGGGTCGATCCCAAGACCGTGTTCGCCGACCGCATGATCGCATCTCCTTACCTGGAGATTGTCCCCCGACGGGAAGACCTGGCGCGATACGGCGTGAAAATGGAAGAGTTCCAGTACCTGATAGAGACTGCGGTGGGCGGTGAACCGCTGACCACAACTGTGGAGGGCCGGGAACGGTATCCGGTCCGCGTACGCTATTTGCGGGAACGTCGCGATTCTATTGAGGAACTGAAACGCATTCTCGTGACCACGGCGACCGGGGCCCAGGTTCCGCTGGAACTGCTGGCCGATATTCATTACGTGCAGGGACCGATGGAAATTCGTTCCGAGGATACAAAGCTCGTGGGCTACGTGATCTTTGACAAGCAACCAGGTTATGCAGAAGTGGACGTGGTGGAAGCCTGCCAGCGTTTATTGCGCCAGAAACTGGAAAGTGGTGAACTGGTCCTGCCCCCGGGGACAGAAATGCCGACATTCATCGGCTCGTACCAAAACCAGGTTCGTTCCGCGCGTACTCTAGCGGTGGTGATTCCGCTGACCTTCTTTATCATTTTTTTAATTCTCTATTTTCAGTTCAGAAACGTCCTGACCACATTTATTGTGTTTTCTGGGGTACTGGTCGCAGCATCGGGCGGTTTTCTGCTGCTCTACCTCTACGCACAACCGTGGTTTGCTGATTTTTCAGTATTCGGTGTCAATCTGCGAGATCTTTTCCAGATGCGGACGCTCAATCTCAGCGTGGCCGTATGGGTCGGGTTTATCGCGCTGTGGGGAATTGCCACCGACGACGGTGTGGTCATCGCCAGTTATTTGGATCAGTCGTTTGCGGTCCGGAAGCCGCGCACCGTAGAAGAAATTCGCGAGGCGACAGTAGCCGCCGGGTTGCGCAGGATCCGGCCGTGCCTGATGACCACAGCCACCACCGTTCTGGCACTTCTTCCTGTTCTCACGAGTGTCGGCCGGGGCAGCGACGTGATGGTTCCCATCGCGATTCCTTCATTTGGTGGCATGCTCATCGAGCTCATGACGCTGTTCGTCGTGCCGGTTTCATACTGCTTAATGAAAGAGATCAGTCTAAAAATGGCCCATATGATCCGATTCGAGAAAGAATCAGCCGAACAGGAGAATGTAAACGGCGAAAATAATTCTACAGTTGGTAATCAGCAGGAAGTTGGCCCCTGATTAACCGGCCTTTAACCGTCTAATTGTTGGGGCCGCTGAGGGAACCCAAACCAGGTGGCCAGAAGAACCTGATTTTTCCATAGAATCCAGGCTGCCACTCCCACCGTGGCTCCACCAAGATGGGCCAGAGCGGATACATCGCTGAGCCCGGACAATTGTGAGTACGCCATGATGATCTGGAGGAGAATCCATGCCACGAGTCCCCAGATAGCGGAAAATGGAAGCCAGTACAAGTAAAAGAAGTATCTCAGGAAAATACCGAGCTTCGCTTTGGGGAACTGAAGCCCATAGAACACGATGACTCCGGATATTCCCGCGCTGGCTCCCACGCAGGGAATATCGGCACGCGGATCGCCCAGGGCATGGAAAAGGCTGCCTGTCACATGGGCCAGAATAAGCAAGGCGAGATAAAACCATCGGCCGACGTGATCTTCAACATTGTCCCCAAAAACCAGAAGAAAATACATATTCCCGATAAGATGAAATAGCCCGCCGTGTAAGAAGAACGATGTAAGGAGCGTCAGGCCTCCCAAACGAAACGGCTGTGCCGGAATAAATCCGAGTTCCTCGACAAAAACATTCAAGTTTTGGAGAGAAAAGAGAAAGACAAGCACACACGCCGCCACCGTTCCCCATGTGAGCCAGGGAATGCTTCTCAGCGTTGGGCCCTCAACTTCCACGGGAAGACCGAAAAGCGCGGGAATCCATTGCCAGGGTTCCGAGGGCAAATCCTCGCTTGTTGCCTCGCGCCGGGCAATTTGCTCGATTTTGGCGCGGGCAATGGCTTCGCGTGCTGCTGGAGAGAGTTCCTTCTCAGGGGGACTGACGGAGGGAGGAGCTTGCGGCAGCGCCTCCCACTCTGTGCGGTCGAACCATGCAAGATAACAGTTTGGACAGATATCGATAGGGATGGTGTGCTCATTGTGAACGATGGGGACAACGGCCATGGGGCGGTGGCATAAGGGGCACGCACCGCCGTGACGGTCTTTCTGCTCCTTGGCTTGTTTCCAAAGCTGGATGGCGATGCTTTTGGGAGCCCGACCGCGTACCACTGCCCAGCTCGTTGCCCGACCCTTGCACTGGGGACAGAAGTAAGCCGTCCCTTGCGGAGTGCGGCCGCCTTTCAGCGGAATGTTACAACGCGGGCACAGGAGCATGGTTGCGCTCCTTGTTCCGATCTCTGGCCGCGCGATGATGAAAATAGGCTCATCGCCCTGCCAGAGCTCTTCCCGTCAAGGTGCTGGATTCATTTCCAACGTTTGGCAACTTCTTCCTTCATGAACCGCAGGCCATCCGCGGCGAGCTGGCGTTCCGACTCGTACATCCGGCGCCAGATCTTAGTGGCAGGAATGAGCTTGTCCAACGCCAGCCCAAACGCCTCGATGACCATCGTGTTGTTGTAGCCAATTTCGTGCAAAGTGTCGAAAGTTTCCTGCCATCGGACGTTTCCTGTCCCGGGGGTACTGCGATCGTTTTCCGAGATGTGAACGTGGACGAGGTAGTCCTTCAGGGCGCGAATGGCTGCCGGAATGTTTTTTTCCTCAATGTGGGAGTGAAACGTGTCATACATCATTTTGCATCGCGGATGGTTGACATCCCGGCAAAAACGGGCTCCATCGGCAGCGGTGTTCAAAAAGTAACATTCAAAACGATTAAGATATTCGATGGCGAGAGTGACCCCGACTTTCTCGGCATGTTCCGCGACCTCGCGCATCGCTTCCACACCCCATTTCCATTCATCTTCCGTGGGACCCCGGCCGGTGAATTCGCCGAGAGCCGAGTGAAATGGTCCAGCCATAATCTCAGCCCCGAGCATGGCGCAGCAGTCAAGATTCCGTTTGTTGGCCTCGATGCCCCGGCGACGGATTTCCGGATCAGAACTGATCGGGTTTGCGTCGGCTGTACGGATTGCCGTGGCTGTCCGGGCAAGCCCAAGCTCATCGAGACGTTTGGCCCACTTCTTGTAATTTGCATCATTGTCGAGATCAAAGACGGGAAGCTCAACGAGGTCGAAACCTAATTCTTTGACATCGTCGAGCAGCGGCAGGTACTCGTCGCATAAAGTGTCGGTCCACAGGAGTAGGTTGATTCCAAATCGCATGACTGTCCTCCCATTGTTTGTTGCACGACACGGCAGCGCCATCTCCAACCGCGTTCCGAAGTGTGTTCTTATTCTGCCATGGCTATGCCCATCCGTCCAGGGCCCGAAGGAGTTCTTCCGTATGGGCTGTAACAATCGGTCGCGATGCTTCGACGGCCTCCTGAAAGGAATCGGAAAGATTTGGCAGCCGCAACCGCCGCATGACCTGGTTGAGCCTTCGCAGCAGGCTCATATTGTCCGCATAATCGAAGAGGATTCTCTCCCTGCAAAACAGGCGGATAAAGTGCGCGAGTCCACTAACCGATTGACCAAGAATTTCGCCTGTTGCCCACTCAGTCCAGTCCGGATCCACGCTTTCTAAATCGGCGTAGTACCGGGAAACGTCCGCCTGCCGGGTCCGAACGAGTTGGGCGTCGAGCAGGACCTCCACCAGAAGATGGGAAAGAAAAACTGGAGGAATCCCCACACCATTGAGAAACGGGCGGACCTCCTGAAGCACCGCAACAAGACAGCGGGAAAAGGCCTCGCAATTATGAAAGCGGCTGTCATCCTCAAGGTGTTGCTTGATTCCTGCCATCAGTTCTGAAATATTCTGGTCCGCATGAAGAGCTGCTGGATCGAGTCGTTGGGGCCGAAAACGGAGACGTCGATTGACCACGGAAAGCCAGTCCGGAAGCGCTGTGCCCGTGACAAATCGCGGTCGACCGATGAATCTAAAAGCGTGAGCAAAATAGTTCATGGTGTTTTAGTGTTCAGTATGCCCTGGGCTGGGCCTCAGGTGATGGGATACACTGGGAAAAAGCCAAACAAAAATGTTTTGGGCTTTGCCGTGCCGTTGCGACTGACTTCGAACATGTTATCATATGCCGCAGAGTAGCTGTTCACCACAGTGCGCCAGTGGGAGGTTTCACGCCATGTTCCGAGCAAGCTTGCGATTTACCGGCTTTTTGGCTTGCTTTATTGCGGTCGGTTTTACCGGCGGTCTTTTGACTGGAGGAGAGGTCGGACAAACTGTTCGGCGGCCGAATATCCTGTGGATTTGCTCGGACGATCACGCCGCGTACGTCACCGGCTGCTACGGCAATCGAATCGTTCGCACACCGCACATTGACCGCCTCGCCGCTGAAGGTATTCGATTTGACCATGCGTACTGCAATTCTCCCATTTGCACAGCCTCTCGCCAGTCCTTCATCACGGGACGTTATCCGCGGAGTGTGGGTGTGACTTTGCTGAAAACACCGCTGCCGCAAAGCGAGGTCACACTGGCGGAAATGCTCAAGGAAGTCGGTTATGAGACGGCCGCGTTCGGCAAGATGCATTTCAACAGCTCGCTGAAACATGGATTCGATTTACGCCTGGACTTACCGGACTGGCAGAAGTGGCGTAGAGAACAGCCGCCCCGCCCGCTGCCTGCCGGACTGAACGTTCTACCCCCATGGCGGCCGTTCAAGGATCCCGCACGCATTTGGCTTAACAGCATGTGCTGGCCCTACGGAGCGTGGGACAGCGAGATGTCAGGAACGTTTTTCGCCCAGAAGGCCGCGGAGTTTCTCGCCAGTCCGCACGAAAAACCATTTTTCCTGATGGTCAGTTTCTACGAACCACATTCTCCGTTTCATTTTCCCGTGGAATACCGAGGGCGCCATCGGCCGGAGGAGTTCACCGTTCCGGAAATGGGGCCCGAGGATGACGACCAAATCCCCGCCATTTTTCGCGATTTGACGGATGATGAGAAACGTGGAATCAATGCGGCTTATTACACCTCGGTGGAGTTCATGGACAAAAACGTGGGAATTGTGCTCAAGGCGCTGGAAGAAAGTGGTCTGAAAGACAATACGATTGTCGTGTACATCGGAGACCATGGCTACATGCTCGGTCATCACGGGCGATTTGAAAAACACTGCAGTTATGATCCGGCGATTTCCGCGCCGCTCATCATGCGGTATCCACCTGTCATCAAACCGGGAAGTTCTACCAAGGCGTTTGTGGAGTTTATCGATATCGTGCCTACCATTCTCGACTTGTGCGGAGTGCCCATTCCCGAGCGGGTTCAGGGAAAGTCGTTGCGACCGTTGTTGACGGGAGAAACCAGCACCCATCGGCCCTACGTCATTGTGGAATATGCGCACAACGATGAGATTTGCCTGCGTGACGAGCGCTACAAACTTGTATATATCCGGGGTAAAAGAGTGCGGGACGACGGTTACGACCCGGGGCGTCCGTTACCAGGCGTCACGATAAAACTCTTTGACCTCGCGAGTGATCCAGGCGAGTTTTACAATCTGGCCAACCGGCCAGAACATCAAGAGCGGATCAAGCGGTATCTCGACATTCTCGCCGAACACATCAAAAAGACAGAGCGTCATCCGGAGCAGCTTCCGCAGACCAACGATCCACTCGAGATCATCGAATATGGGGTGCAACCGCATGATGTGACCAGTGCTGAGGAATAACCGTCGGGATGGGCATTGGTGACGAATAATCGGAAGTTTCAGGCAACGCGACAGGGTGTAAGCCGAATCACTCCTCCGCATCCAGTTGGACCGGAACGTCCAGCGTGCGCCCCTGCCGTATTATGCGAAAGATCGCGGTTTCTCCTGGCCGTTTCGTGTCGAGAATACTCAACATATCGTCTACAGTTTTTATCGGTTTCCCATCGATGGCGATAACCAGGTCGGCTGTCGAACGGTCGATGCTGGTGGATTCAAAAACCAGGGGCCCCTGGCGGCGAGTTCGCTTGACTATGCGAAATCCCTGAAGCCCGGCTCTGTCAGCCGCACCACCCGGTTTCAGAACAGCCAGCAGCACCCCTTGATCCGTTTCCAGGACCTGAAGTATCCCGGCGTCGGCGCGAATCACTCTACCGGTGCGAATGAGCTGAGGAACCACCCGAGCAATTGTGTTGACGGGAATCGCAAATCCCACTCCGGCACTCTCTCCTGTTCGGCTGGCGATAGCCGTATTCATGCCGATCATGAGTCCATGACTGTCAAGAAGTGGCCCACCCGAATTTCCCGGGTTAATGGCCGCATCAATTTGGATCATCTGTTTGAGAGTTCGCTTTGTTCGCGGGTTGGGCAGGGAACGGTTGAGGCTTGAGATAATGCCTGTTGTGAGGGTTCGCTCCAGTCCAAAAGGATTGCCGATCGCGAAGACGCGCTGACCCACCTTCAGATCTGTGGAATCCCCGAACACGACCGGAAAGAGCTTTTCCGAGGGGGCGTTGATCTTGAGTACGGCGATGTCACTGGGGGGATCGGCGCCAACAAGCTGGGCGTCATAGGCCATCCCATCGAACAATGTGACCGAGATGGCCTGGGCGTTCTCCACGACGTGGTAGTTGGTCAGGATGTGTCCCTGACGGTCGATGACGGAACCGCTGCCTTCTCCCTCGGCAATGATATCCATGAAGAAAAAGGCACTGCCCTGGATGCTCTTCGTACGAATATTGACGACGCCTTTATTTGCCCGTTCGTAGACGCCGATATTGATCAACTCCTCTGGGGAATACTGTCCAACCGGGGGCAAAAACTGTTCCCAGGGGCTGACGGTCTGTTCGAGCGCAATGGTTGCTGTTCCGCTGGGAAGGTTACTCTGGGAGTACGTGCTGGACTGAAGCAGTTGTCCAACGAGGCCCGAGCGAGCGCCTGGTACGCCCTGATTTTGCGCCAGATGAACAGGCAGGGCGTGAGGTTGGCTTTGGCCTCGCGCCGACAGAGTCCATGCGAGAAGACCTCCTGCCAAAGCACTCACAAGACAAGCAATCGCTGTCCGGTGCATGTTATCCTCCTCTCCGGTCGCTTACATGCCAAGGACTATTGCGGGGGACTCCTCAGACTTCTCCGGTACTGGGAGCAAACGATGGCTGTTTCCGCACATAAACAGTTTGTTTCACTTTAGCGGAGAGCATTTCTCCAGAAAAGGGTCACACTGCTGTTGCAGCCTCGGAAAGTTTGGCTAAGTTCCGAAACGATCGGAAGAGAGCTTAAAAAGCGGTCGCCCATGCGTTGCGAGAGTTCGGTGCTACCGCTCGGTGTGCTCCACAGCTTGTGGGCGATGGTGGCGATAAGCGACGGCGCTCACCCGGAGAAGCAGGCCGAATGCCGGGTTTGAGCGAGCAAAACCGGTATTCGGCAATCATTGAGAGAGCTGAGCTGCCGTTATGCTGGCCTTATGCTTTGCTTTCATATCGCGCAGAGATGACCTAGGCGATAGCAGTGCATGCGCCACAATTTGTTGTGGAAGGTTATTACTTTCGCCAAGATGTTGAGTGAGCATTGACACCAGCCGTACATTCGGTAGATTTTGCTTAGTTCACTCAAACAATTTCTACGGGTTGGAATTCCACGGAGGAAATTCCCCTCGCCATGACAGGGATGTCTTCCACATCTATTCCGAGCGTTCAGTGCTCGTCGGTTCCCGCCTCACGGCAACTCGATGCTCTTCGCGTTGATAGACTCCGTGGGCAAGTGTGCCCAACGTGTTTCCACCCGGGCGCGGCACAGGAAGTCGGCAGATTCTTCTTCGAGTGGCAACACAACGGCTCCAAGGTATCGGTTCCGGTCCACTGTTTTGTTGTTGACCAACAGGGAGGTGTTTTATGCGACGGAAGCCACTGATCGGCCTGAACATGGACTACCGGCCTGCGGACAAGGTCAATCCCGCAAAGGGAGAGATCTCCGCGGGCTATTTCGATTGCCTCATCCGGGCACAGGCGGTGCCTGTGGTGGTGCCTCCGTTAACTTCTCGGTCTGACATTGAGCGCGTTCTGGATACACTGGACGGGTTCGTTCTGATCGGCGGTGCCGATCTCGATCCCATTCGAGACGGTTGTTACCGCCACGCGCATACCCAGGTCATGCATCCGCGGCGGGAGGACTTCGACCGCATGCTGGCGAAGTTGATTGGGCAGCGTCGGATGCCTGTCCTGGGAATCGGGGCGGGAATGCAGCTCCTCAATGTATCCCAGGGGGGCACGCTTTCCCTCCACATTCCCGATGACTTTCCCGCGGCTATCCCCCACTGGGATCCCCAGGACCCCTATCACCGACACGGCCTTGTGGTGACCAAGGGCTCCCTCATCGATCGTGTCTACGGCGAGGGAGAAATCCGCGTGGCGAGTCGACACCACATGGCCATACTGGATCTGGCGCCTGTGTTCGAGGTCACGGCCCGAGCACCGGACGGGATTATCGAGGCCATTGAAAGTCGGGATCCCGACTGGTTTGCCGTTGGCGTTCAGTTCCATCCGGAGTGCGAAGCCGCGTCGGCGCTCGATATGCGCGTGTTTGAGGAATTCGTGGAGGGCTTGTTGAAGCGGTCGGGGAGACACGCCGCGACCGTTCACGCCTGACAAACGGTGGGCCGATTTCCCGCCTCTTGAGCGGTGTTGTGATTGCACCGCTGTGAGGCTACCGCACCTGGTTTCACACAGTGGCGGATAAAATTGGCTCCGGCGTATCGGGTTGGGGTGCCGATTCCGCCACGAGCAGGAATCGCATGCTTACCGTCCACCGCCCCTCGGCATCCGGCTGGACCAGCCAGTGGGGCTGAACCGCCACTGACTGATGTACTAACTCGAATCCGCCTTCCGACTGGCTTACGGAAGCCACCGGGAAGGTCCAGACGTCGGTGGGACGGGAGAACCCAACCTGAACGCGCAGCCCAAGCCATTGGTCCACTAAAGCCAGGCCCGACACCTGGCCGAGGTCCAATCGGGTGCCCAGATGACCGAGTTTCTCCTCGGCGAGGCTGAGGAAGAATCGGTCCTCGGCTTCGGCGGGCAACCCGGCAAAATTGAATTCCACGGCGAAAAGGAAAGGCCGATCCGGGGCAAGGTTTTCCAGCCGGTAGGCCACTTCGAGGATGGATGAACCGGCACTTAACAGGACGGCTTTCGTCACGCGGATTTTCTGGTCGAGGACGTCCGCTTCCGTGGCCAGTGTGGCCCGCACACGGTCGGGATTCGTGTGGATGGTGCCCTGGTAGGGTAGCTCCCAAAGCTTCGCCCAGGGAACCATTTGCCCACTGGCAATCTGTTCAAGCGTGGTCTCGGGGCTCAGGACAAGATCCACAAGACTTTTTCTCGGATAGATGTCGTACTGGAGGCGGGACTCCAGTCCGGCTTGTTTGAAAACAACCCGATCGTGAATGCTTGCACAGCCGTGGTGTTCCGGCGAGGCACCCGCTCGAACTTTCTCATGATAAAGCTCAGGGCGGCGGGTCATGGTGGCCAGCAGATTCCGACGGACGGGTCGGCAATCCCATTCATAGAGTATTCCCCCCTGGTGGGGTGCCAGGTATGCGACCATCCGATCATTGGCCAGGCGGATTTCTGGCCTCCCGTCAAAGTTGAAGTCGTCCGCGTTTGCCTGGACCCAGTGTTCCGGACGCCCCTGGGCTTTTTCGAGAAGTCCGTCGGCGGTGATAAGCTGCTCGTAAATGGCATTGCGTAAATGGGGGAGGTAAATACCGCCGAAGGCGCCATGCCAGTACGGGCAATTGCACTGTCCGCGATAGAGTGACAATTGGGCAGCTCGCAATTGCTCGTTGGCTGGGTCGTTGTGGATCGCCTCCTGAATCCGGCGACTAATCTCCATCATCCTTGCGTACATTTCATTGGCTTCGGGATATTTGACTCGAAAATTCCGCCAGAAGCCGCCGCGGATGAAGGATCGCACCTGGGGCCAGCGGTGGTCGCCGTGAAATTGGTGGGTCAGTTCTTGCAGGGCCTGCTGTCGGCGGAACGGCAGCGCCCACTCCGTCATCTCGCGGTAACTGCAATCGGGGAGATAAATCTTCCCGATGGGCGCCACGGAGTCGTAGGCTTCAGCGAGTGTGCAGACTTCCAGCCAGTCGCGGTTCGCGGTCAGAGCGGTGAAAAATCGCTCCAACCAACCATCGGAATAGACGTGCTTTTTGGTCTCCGGCCAGGTTCCGAATTTCTCGCCATCATCGCCAAATACGACAACAGAGCCGGGATGCTGTCGGCCGATCTCGGCGAGATAATCGATCGTGACCTGCGGATCCGCGAAGGGAATCGTGTACCGTAAACGCTCGCTTCCCGGGAAAATGGCCAGCAGGCGACCTTCATCTTCCGTGAGGTAGTAGCCCGCCAACTCGTCCTCAAAGAGTCCGGCAGCCTTGAAATGAAAATCATCGAGAACCGTGTATTCGATACCGGCAGCCACGATGTCGCGGGTCAGCGACTGTTCCCAGACGCGTTCGGGAACCCACATTCCGCGGACCCTCGCTCCCAGCCGGTTTTCCAGAAAACGGGAGTAGCGTCTGATTTGACCGATTCGGTCGGCACTCGGGATCATGGGGAGAATGGGCTCATAAAATGGCCCACCGATCATCTCCACGCGGCCAGCAGCCACAAGCTCTCGAAGTTGATCGAGATAGCCCGGCCGATGGCTGGCGAGCCATTCCATAAGCGGCCCGCTGATGTGGAGTGAGATTTTGAGAGGGTCCCACCGGGAAAACACTTCCAGGAAAGGCCGATAACTATCCTCATAGGCCTGGTGAAAAACGTGGTCGAAATTACCGATGGGTTGGTGATTGTGGAGCAACAAAACGAGTCGCACAAGGGGGGATCGATTTGCGGGGGAGTGACTCATGGGTGTGTCCAATCGATGCTCGCAAAACCAACAAAGTTGAGGAAACCATCCATCAAGCCGAGTTGGGAAGGAACACGTCGGACCGGGTGGGCAGCCAAAAGGAACGGACGCACAAGAGGCCCGACACTTCCTTTTCTTTTAGCCAAACCGTTCTAGTTTCTGTATCGGCAATCTTAAAGTAGTCACTCCAGATTACCTATCCCAATCTGTTTTCCTGAGCCATACGGATTCTCAACTGCCCCGGAGTGTTTGTGCCGCCTCTTCCGGAAAAACGGGGTTGATGTGGATGCCTGTGCCCCATTCAAATCCGGCTGCCCGACTGACACTGGGCAGGATTTCGATTCGCCAATGAAAATAGGGGGTCTTCTTGCGAAACGGCGCTGTGTGGAGAAGCACGTTGTAGCCGGGTTTGCCTAGCCGAGTCTCGATTGCCTTCAGCACGCTTTGAATAGTTTCTGCAAGGCTGGAAAGCGAACCCGGTGTCATCGCTTCAAAGCGTTCTGCGTGAGTGTCGGGAAAAATCCATATTTCGTACGCAAACCGGCTGACGAAGGGACAAAAGGCCGTGAAGCCGCTGTGCCGCAGAACGATCCGGTCGCCTCCAGCCTGTTCCTGGGATAAAAGCTGACAGTAATAACATTGGCCTTCGCGCTCGGACCAGCGTCGGGCCGCTTCCAGCTCGCTGCCGAATAACGGGGGAACCATCGGAATGGCCAGGAGTTGCGAATGGCTGTGTTCCAAGGAAGCGCCGGCGGTTGGGCCGACGTTCTTGAAGATGAGCGCGTATTCCAGATAAGGCTCGTTCGAAAGTTGCGCGAGGCGCTCTCGAAAGACGTCGAGCAGCTCTGTCACCTCGCTGATTGCCATGTCGGTCAGACTGGCCACGTGCCGCGGCGTGTCCACGATGACGTCGTGGATGCCCAGCCCTGGGAAACATGACGCTGCGAATGTGGAATCCGCTGCTGGCATTCCGCTGCACACCGCGGGATATTTGTTAGACACGACACGAACTCGCCAGCCCGGACCGTTCGGTTCGCTGTTGGGATGGCGGCGGGCAAGCACTTCGGGGGTCGTTTCGCTTTCGTTCCCCTCACAGAAGGGGCATGGACCTGACCGCACGCGGCGGACGGCCGTGTCATAGTCCTGGGGGCGTTGAGACCGGCCCGGGGCGATAATGACCCACCGACCCGTGAGGGGATCTTTCCGAAATTCCGGTTTTTTATCTGTTGAAATCGCGCCCATTGGGAGTAACCTGCAACTCACTGAACGAAGCGCCCTACGCGGCAGTCTGACCGTTGGATTCGCCTTTGTAAGTTGGAAAACCCTCCATTATGCCAGTTTTGAGCAAATCCTGCACCATTGGAGATTGCGGCAGGTTGCCGCCGCTGATAGATTCGCGGCTATGACTTAAGAGATGTATGATAGCGCGGCAGAGGTCACGGTTACCGGGTGGACGGAGTATTGAGAATGCGTCCCTTTGCAAAAGGGTGTACTGATATGGCCTACGTCGTCTTTGCGAAGCAGTTAGCGGGGCGAGCTTTGCCACTTGGGAGGAAAAGGATCATTCCGGCCTGGATGGTTGCAGGACCGGCGTTGGTTCTCGGCGGTGTTCTCACAGGCTTCTGTTGGGGCCAGGTGAAAGAACCGCCCTCGCCGGAAAATTTTCCCGCATTACAGGTTGTTCCGGAACCTTATGGACAAGCGAGTTTCATGTTCGTCCCACTTCGCCAGGAACTCTGCCGATTCCATTTCGGTCCCGGGCTTCAGCGGCCTTTTCTCTATCCGGTAAACTCCCCGGAGGGTTGGCCTTTGACCAGGATGGGACATCCTCATGACCCGGTGACTCACAGTCACCACAATTCGGTATGGATATCGCATGCCGACGTGAATGGCTTTGACTTTTGGGCAGACCGTCCTCAGACTCAGATCGTTTGCAGCCGGGTTAGCGAGTACAACGAAAGCGCCGGTGATTCCCTCAGAGCGTGGCTCATCGCAGAGCTTGAATGGCGGGCGGAGGGGCAGCCAATCCTCAAAGAACGCCGTCTTATTGAGGTCAAGGTACCTGTGGACAGCAGCTTGGCCTGGCGCTCACCCAAGGAGGCTCTTGCCGGGGGCTATTTCATCCTCATTGAATCTCGTTTCACCCCGGTTGAAAAGGCGGTGACGTTCGGCGACACGCCGTTTGGACTGATTGGCGTGCGGATGACCAAAACGATTGGAGTGCGCGATGGCGGTGGGCGCATTCTCAACAGTGACGGGCTCGTCAATGAGAAAGAGGTCTTCCGCAAGCCGGCGAAGTGGGTGGACTACAGCGGTTACATCACGCCAGACGTCGCAGGGGGGATCACCTTGTTTGACCATCCGCAAAACGAGGGTTTTCCGCACCCATTCCATGTCCGCGACGACGGTTGGATGGGAATCTGTTTGAGCTTTCAACGGCCGGTGGTGATCCCTCCCGACGGAAATTTTACCGTGAAGTACGGTTTGTGGTGTCACAGGGGTGTTCCTGACCGGCAAATAATCGAGCGGCAGTGGGAGTCCTTCACGACGTGGGTGGGGCTCGAAGCTAGCAAACCGTAGAATTCGGAAAACGGGGGTAAAGCCGGTCAGTCTTATGGCAGGGCGGATTTTCGCAATTCTGCAGCACAAACCGCAACGTGGCGCCCCGCGGTGCGCACTCAATATGATGTGACGGTTTAGCCACCATTTTGATGATGGCTGGCTACCACGGAAAGGAGGCCCGTTCAATGGCGTAGATGGAGAGATGAGTAGTTTCGGTATGACGATTCGCACTCTCATCAAATAGGAGGGCAAATTGAGCGAAGTTCGCAATGACGGGATGTCCACGAGTGAGGTCCGGCGACCATCTCATCATCCGGCCGGGATGGCAATCGGGCTTGCGGTTGGTCTGGTCCTTGGCCTGCTGGTGAATCTTTTGAGCAAGAACCGAGATACTTTCTGGCTGGCGCCATTTTTTGGGTGGTTGACGCCCGGGCGGATCGAATGGGTGACCGGACATGTGGTGGAACCGATCGGGAAGGTATTTTTGCGACTCATTTTGTGTGTCGTTTTGCCCCTGGTTTTTTCAGCGTTGGTGCTCGCCGTCGTTGAGCTTAAAGACATTCGTAAACTGGGTGCACTGGGACTGCGGGCCATAGGTTTCACGCTCTTATTCTCAGCATGTTCGGTGATGATTGGTCTTGGGCTGGTTCACGTGTTTGGACCGGGCTACGCGATCTCGGAACAAACGCGTGCAGAAATTCAGTCGCATTATCGGATCTCAGAGCGAGACGGTCGGCCATCGTCGAAGTCACTCTCGCAGGTTCTTCTCGATCTCATACCTGAAAATCCGCTTCAAGAGGCCGTGGGGGCATTGGACGGCTCCGCTAAAGGTAACGGAATGCTTGCCCTGATGGTGTTCGCGTTGCTTGTCGGCTGTGCCACCGTGAATGTGGGCAGCAGGACGGACGGGTTTGTCGGCGTTCTGGAGGGCCTTTTTGCCATCTCGATGAAAATTGTGGATTGGGCCATGCGGATCGCCCCGTTGGGCGTCGGGTGTCTCATGTTTGCAGCGATGGCGCGGTTGGGAATGGATTTGGTTGTTCCCCTTTTCGGATTTTTGGCTGTCGCCCTGGCGGGATTGGCGGTGCAGACCTTAGGTGTGTATCCCGCGGCTTTGCGTTTGTGCGGGATACGACCCGGGCGATTCTTCGGTGCGATCCGTCACGTGATGTTAACGGCCTTCGGAACGTCTTCTTCCAATGCGACGCTTCCGACCGCGCTGCGTGCTGCCGAAGAAGACCTTGGACTTTCCCCTCAAATTGCTCGATTTGTGCTGACAGTCGGCGCCACAGGCAATCAGAATGGAACGGCCTTGTACGAGGGGGTTGTGATCCTCTTTTTGTGCCAGGTCTTTGGAGTTCACCTCACCTTGCTCCAACAGGCAAGCGTTATGGTGTTCGCCATCCTGGCGGGGGTGGGGACGGCTGGCGTTCCTGCCGGATCTATCCCGATGATCATGGCCATTTTGGCAGGAATCGGAGTGCCGCCCGAGGGGATCGGTCTCATTCTGGGTTTTGATCGCTTCCTCGACATGTGCCGGACCGTCGTCAATGTGACCGGCGATCTTACGATCGCGCAGTGTTTAGACGCGTGGCATAAGAAGCAGCAGACCCGATGATACAGGCCCCCACGAGGTTCCTCGCGTCACCAAGGAATCAGATCGAGGAGGAAACCAGGGTCACTGACTATTCCGTCAGGCGATCAATGCGGAGCGCGACGTCGTTATCAAAGGCTGGCGATTGGAGGGTGTGAGAGCCTCCGGCCGTCGAGAATGTCTCCACTTTGGCCGTTACGCCGGTTTTGGTGTCAAGCCACGTCGCCTGATATTTTCCAGCGGGTAAGCGGACCGCAAGTTCCGCAGTGACATTGTGTTTTTCCAGTTCTCGAAGGTTCTTGGGTTTGTTGGGAAGCGGCACGTGGAGATAGATGGCATACACCTTCCCCGGTTGAGATAAGCAGGTGGCGGTCAACGCGGGAGATACACGTTCAACGGACTCCGTATCCGGCCGCATGTTAACGGAAGGAAGGGACTCCATAAACCGCTTGAGGATAGCAAGTTGTGGCCGCAGCGCCGGGCTGCCACCTCCCGGAGATTTGTAGTCCAGGAAGTCGCCCTCCGGATGAGCGGGGGTAAAGGAGTAATCGAGATTGCTATAAAGTGCCCCGCCGGCCAGGATGAAATCCCAGCCCTCGGTCCGATACAGGAGATCGTCTTTTCCGCGGAAGCCTGTCTCATTTTCGCCGATGGCAACGTTCCAGTGGTAATTCAGTGCGACGGTATCTGGCGGCACACAGTAATGGAAGTTAAGTATTTTGACCGCGGGATGGAGTTTTTCCACTTTTGCCCGGCCATTAGCAATATTCATCGATATAAGATGGTGCACACCAAGGCTTTTCTCAGTCTCCGCAATGACGTCGGCGATCCTCCATTGCCACTCCATCGTGACTCCGCCGAAATAGGGCTCGTTGCAGACTTCGTAATAAAGGTTATCGAAGTCTTTTAGTTCTGTGATCACCTTTCGCACAAACGCGATTTGAATTTCTGTAAGATCTTTATGTTTAAGCGTGTACACCTCCTCGCGGGGACAATTGCCTATCCCATTGATGTTATTTCGATGGTTCATCGGATTCGCGGCCCAAAGTTCATCGTTGTAGAACGGGCAGAACAGGTTGAATTCAACAACCACGCCGCACTTTTGGGCCATTGTCATAAAATCTTTGAGACGCTGGAAATAAGCGTCGTCCCAGCGTCGCAGATCGAATTTGTTACCCCCGTCGAAGTAACCCGGTTGGTCGCTCCGTGCCCAGGGACAGATGTAGCGCAGCGGTTTGGGCGCGAGGGGATTGTCAGTAATCCCGAAAGAACTGGGAATCTCACGGTAGGTTCCGGAAAAGGTCCGTGTGTGATTAAGCCCGTCGCGGGCAAGCGTTTTCAGATAACGGACATAGTCAAAATCAAGATTGAGCACCGCACCGTAGTGTTCACCGGAACCGATAAGCACGGTCGGCCGACCCCGCCACAGAAAGTAGTGGGGATTCTCCGGATGCAGGCTGATGGGGGGCTGCGCATACACCCACCCTGGCACGAAGAACCAGATGACTGTGATGGTTTGCCAAATGCAGTTTTTCATGGCAGAATCTCCCCGCAGACAAAATGTGGGCAAAACCACAACGACGTCAGTCCTCTTGATTGAAGACTGACCGACGTCCTCTAATTCCGATGGAACCGGGAGGAACTACTGCCCGGTAATATTTTGGCTAGGTGGCCTCGTGCTTCGGCGTGGAACTGGTTTTTTTTCGTCAGACTTCCCAACCTTGTCGGTATTCAGGCTTGAGCCATTGGTTTGCTTCCGCTGGACTGGTTATTCGCTGATTTTTGGCATCCCATTCGATACGGCTGCCGACCTTGAGGGCAATATTCCCGAGCAAATACGCCATGGTCAGCGGACCGGCGTAACTGAACGGACAGCTTGGACGTTCCGGATCACCGGTTTTGATACCCGCGATCCACTCGCTGTACATGTCGCCATAGCGTCGTAATGTTTGCGGAACATCAGGAAAATCTTGCTCGGACTTATGTCCCACACCGATCATTCCCTTGGTGCCCACGATCAGTGAGCCACCTTCAGGTACCTCTTTGACGCCGAGAAGGTCGGCGGGAGGCGTTTTACCGCCATCGTACCAGTACAACTTGACTGCCGGTCGGTTGCCCTTCGCCGGAAAGTTGAATCGCAGGATCGTCGCCAGAGGGAACATCTCCGTCATCGGGCCCGAGGTCTCCACGATCTCGACACTCTCTGGCGCGTCAAGTTCCAGTCCCCAATACGCGGAGTGCCACATGTGTGGGGCGATATCACCCAGGGCACCCGTTCCAAAATCCCACCAGCCACGCCACACGAATGGATGGTACACCCAGCCAGAGTGCAGTCGTTGCGGTGGGAGTTTGTAGACAGGATGGCCCTCGGGCCATTTTTCTTTGTACGGGCGCGCCGGGGCAACCCCAAGCCAGCTGTTCCAATCCAGATAGTTCGGGACGGGATCCTCGCCCTGCGGACGATCGAAGCCCTGTGGCCAGATTGGGCGGTTCGTCCAGTAGTGCACCTCCGTCACATCACCGATGGCACCACTGCGAATGATTTCCACGAGCCGAACGGTACCCGCACTGCCCCGGCCAGGAGTTCCCATGTGGGTCACGAGCTTTTTCTCGGCTGCCACTCGGGCCATCTCGTAGGCTTCAAAGACTGTTCGCGTGAGGGGTTTTTCGCAGTAGCAGTGAAGCCCCTGCTTCATCGCTCGCAAACAAATGGGAGCGTGCATGTGGTCTGGCGTGCTGACAACCACGGCGTCCAGCGTTTTCTCCTTATCCAGGAGTTCGCGGTAATCGGTGTAGATGTGAGCCTGGGGGAACCGTCGCGCCGCGGCTTCCAAAGGCCGCCGGTCCACGTCACAAAGGGCGACCACGTTTTCACCGGCGACACCCTGTAGATTCGCACCACCACGACCGCCTACCGCGATAACGGCGACGTTGACTTTCTCGTTGGCTTCATAACCGAACGCTAAGCGAGAAGGAAGGATGAGAGTCCCCGTGGAAATGGTTGCGGTGAGCTTGAGACAATCTCGGCGTGAGAGGGTGCGCTTCATGGGTGGGCCTCCTTGTGGCAGGAACATGACTCGAGTCGTACTTCAAAGCCGGAGCGACCTTCGGAGGGTCGCCTTGGACCGCCCGCGATTATAACCCCGCAGCGCCCGGTTAATCAATGAGGAGAAGCCCAGCGATTCCTCTAATTGTAAAAGTCCGGAATGAACAAAAAACGGCGTAGCCCATGCTACGCCGCTCACGCGTTTTTCGTCCACCCAGGTCTATGGGTCAAGCCTCAAGACTGACTTGGTGAGGCTGGGTCTTAATCACACGTCCGTCCAGAATCCCTTGGCGATCAGCCAGTCCACGACACCCTCAATATGCTTGGTGTTGGACGGGCTGGTTGCTCTCACTTTGACCTTCTCCATCTGCGTCAGGTACACGTAGTAGGGCAGATCGGGATTCTGGAGGAGAGCCTCCAGGCTGTTTGCCTGCAGGTGGTCCACGCCTGGGGAGTCCCACACATCTCCGGTGTCGTAGCCACCGCCACCGTAAACCTCCACTCGTTCGAAGAACTTCGCACGGTTGTAGAAGCCGGGGCCTTTGAGTCGGCTGAATTCCGGAGTCGCCGTGAGCACGTCATTTCCGGCCGAACCGTACAGCTTCGCCGTGTCGAAACCGCCGTTGGCCGAGTAGGCATGGACAAAGTCGAAGAACTTCGCTCGAGCGACGTAATTGTTGCCGGTGATTCGCGTGTAATCGGGTGTCATCACCACGAGATCGTCACCGGCGGTATCGTACAGTTGGGCGGTGTCCAGGCCACCGGCCTGAGCATAAGCATGGACGGTGGGCACGTCCTGCACCGTGATTGAATAGCCGGGACCAGAGAGCGTGCTCAAACCGGGCTTCGCCACAAACAAATCATTGCCCGGCGAGTCATACAGTTGAGCCACGTCATCGCCGCCACCGCCAAGAATGGTGACGTTCTCGAAGTCAGAGACGCTGATTTCCACAGATGCGTTGGACACGGTGGCCCCGGTTGGGCTGGCCTGGATCGCGTCGGCCCCGCTAGAGCCTGTGATCGTGGCCGCATCCGTACCGCCGCTGGCGAATACTCTGACACGGTCAAAGAACTTTGCCCGAGCCACGTAGTTTGTGCTGTTCAGGCGTGCCTCCGTTTGAGTGGCCGTCAGAGTATCGTCACCCGATGTGCCGTATAGATTAACACTGTCGTTACCCGTGCTGGCATAGCCGTGTACGAATGCGACGTTAGTCAGTTCGTACGAGTAGCCAGGACCACTCATCGTGGCATGGCCGGGCCGAATCTCCAGCACCTCATCGCCCGCACTGTCGTAAAGCTGCGCGCCATCCAGGCCACCGTTGCCGTCGGCAATGATGCGCTCAACATTGACGGCGGAGACCGTGAAACCTGTGCGCGTCATGCGAGCTGTGCTGGGTGTGAAGAGGAACGTCTCCACTGCCGATGTACCGATGAGCGTGATTGTGTCCTCTCCGCCCGCACCGTCGAACTGAACTTCGTCGATGTCGCTGACGTTGTAACTGTAATTCGTGCCATTGACCACAATGAGGTGGACGTTTCCGACGGTGCTGACCGAAATGTTATCATTGAGAGCACTGCCAGTGATGATCACGCGACGTCCCTGTTTCGATACCTGCGTGGTGGACGTCGTGATATTCACCGCATAATCTTCGACCTCACCATCCGGGGCGTAACCGGTCGGAGCGTCCACGCCTCCGCTGCTGAGGCGGAACCGAGCGAATGTGGTTCCAAGCAATGCCTCGGCCGGTACATTGAACGTGAGGACGTTCGCGCCAGCCACGACATCACGGCGGGTGAAGATGCGTTCGCCGGGATCATTCCAGTCGCCATCCTGATTGAAATCAATCCAGGCATCCAGCTTGCCCGGTCCAGAAGCGGTGACCGTAATCGTGGCTGTAGCACCGACTGCCAGCGGAGTGTTGAACACGACACCGTCTTCATCATCGGAAATATAGGTATCATCTCCATTGGCCTGGGCACTGGGTCGGCCGTTAGGTTCCGCGTCGGCCAGACTACCCAGTCGGAGACCCGGTGTGATCAGATGGCGGGCACCGTTGTCGGCCAAGAGTGTCGGATACGGAGCCGGCGCATCACCATAATCCAAACTGCCGTCGTCGTTCAGGATGAGGATCTGAGCCTGCGGATCGCTGATGACGGCAAGCTGCGGATTGCTGATGTTCAGGAAGAAGTTTTCATCGGGTTCGATCCTCGTGTCACCAACGATTTCCAGCTCGATTGTGGCACGAGCGACAGCCGGCCTCTGCCGCGCCACCATGATCTCGTAATTGCCGGAGCGATAGCTGCGCCAGACGACGAGATCACTCGTGACGGCAGGATACCAGTCGTAGCCGGGGTCAGACGAGATATTGCGCGGGATCACATTGGCATTGAGATCGGTGTAGAACACCTCCCAATTGCCACCGACGAAGGCGTGCCAGACAAGCCGGTCGCCATAGACACGCGGCAATTCGTCGTGCACGGCGTTATCGGTAATCTGTTTGACAGCCGCCGGCCCGATGTTCAGGTTGATGTAATAGATCTCCGTGTCGAAGCCGTCATTGTGCTCGAAGACAACATTGTTACCCGAGATGTCGGGATGGATGTCGTCCTCGTTGTTGGCGGTGAGAAGTGTGGTGGTGCCTGATGGGATATCGTAAATCGCGATTTCCCAGTCGGTACCGTCATGCTGTTGCCAGACAACTTTACTTCCATCAATTCGCGGATAACGGTCGTCGAGGACGTTTCTGGTGATTTGCCGAGTGGTACCCGACGAGTAGAGGTAGATCTCGTTGTCGAACCCGTCGAAACCGTACCACGTGACATTACGTCCTGACACCTGCGGCAGATAATTGTTGAAGGAGTTATTGGAGATGTTGACGGGGCTCCCCCCAGCCGCCAGATCGTAGGCGAAGATTTGCTGCACACCACCCACGTTCGCCGTCCACACCACGAGGTCACTCGAGAGTTGCGGGTCGATGTCGTCGTAATCGTTGTCTGTGAGTTTCTGCGTGGTGTTGGTCGTGAGGTCGTAGAGATAGATCTCCCAATCCTGGCCGTCAAACCCACTCCAGACGACCCGATCACCGAACACGGCCGGCATGCGGTCGTCCGAAGTGTTGTTAGTCAACCGGCGTGTCTGGGTGCCGTCGTACAGATAGATTTCCCAATCCTGACCGTCAAAACTTTCCCATACAACCCGATCGCCCCAGGCACTGAAGTCGTAGTCATTGGATTGATTCTTGGTCAGGAACTGGATGTCCCAGGTTGGCCGCGGCACCCCTTGTGGGGTGAACACGAACGTTCCGGAGGCCGGGATGTAATCGTTGTCGGCCACGGTCGCTGTGCCGTCGGAGGTCTGATAGTTGAAGGAGATCGGAGCCCCGAACGAGTCTTTAACCTCGACCGTGACCTTGACCTTGGTCCTGCCGCTGTTGCCCTCAGCCACGGCAACATCCTGGAGCGACACGGTAGCCAGCCGGTAGTCACCGAAAGTGACGTTGTTAAGCTGCTCGCCGGTGCCGAGCGTGACAATGTAGGAGCCATCGGCCTGACTCCGCGAGGTGACGTCCTGAACCGGGCTGGTCTGCGGATTAAAGATCACCCTCGGACCAGCAAGATTAACGAGGTCACCGTCGGCTGTTGCGGTGATTCCGAATCCCGCAACGCCGTTGATCGCATTGGCAATCGCGGCAGCCACCACATTCGGTGAGTCGGTGGCAGTGAACGGCACGCGGCGATTGCCCGCAGCCACGGTGTTGTTATTGTCGAATTCAAAGACCACGGTTGTGGTGCCGTTCGACAGGGAGAACGTATTACCATCCACCAGCGCGCTCCCGGCCGGGGCCCGCAGGTGCCGGGTTTGACCATCCGGCAGCACGATGCCCGCCGACGGATATGTCTGAATCCAGTTCGTCGGCACCTGATGCCGCACCACATAGGTCCCGCTGAACAGGCCGGTGAACTGATAGAAGCCGGTCTCGTCCACGTTCGGCGTTAACGGATTGTCGTATTGCGTGTAGGTGACCGGCTCGAACGAGTCCGGCATACCGTTGTTGTTAAGGTCCACATAAACCAACACGCCTGCAAGACCCGGCTCGACGCCGAAGAGCTGACCACTATTGGGATCAAGGCGGAAAGAGTACTCCTGTCGAGCCATCAGGGTGGCGAGGTCGGCCGCACTGGCGGGCCGAGCGAACGTGGCGTAGTGGATCCCATCACCAGCGTCGTATCCAATGACAGCCCCAGGGGCACCAAACCCGTTGACACCCTGGCCATCTCCGGTGGTCCACTGCATGTTGAAGTAGTGGAACACAACGATGTCACCACCGGGATCATCCTCGATGTACAGGGAGAACGTGTTTTTCTTGTCGTTATGCTGGTTGAAGTAGCCAACGTCGATCCAGTCGATTTGCACGACCGGGTTACCCCGGGCACTCGTGGACCGCTGGAGCCGGATCTGGCCTGTCGCCCGCGTATCCACATCCGCCCAGAACGGCGCCAGAACTGGTTCGCCCTGTGGGAAGCCGCTCGCGGAGAAAGTGGTCACAGGATTGGCCAGCGACACGAGCCCATTGGTTGACACGTAAATCTGGTTGTACGTCTTACCGAAGAATTCGAAGTCGAACCCGAGAGGAATCGCCGCGCTGGCCAGATCGTCACCGGCTGGGACGATGATATTACCCGCACCCGGTGGCAAAACGTTCACCGGCGGAAGCTGTTGGCTGGGCTGCGTGTCCCAGACACCGTTGGCGTTGAGATCGTTGAAGATGTAACCGCTGAGGGACGAGGTCCCCGCAATGATGTTGACCAGGTAATCTTCTACTTCACCGTCGGGAAGTTGATCATCCGGGATCGACGGCGAGGTGTTGTAGGAAAGCCCCGGCGTGTGGCTGTACCGGAACCGAGCAAAGGTTGCCACGGACTGGAGATCGCGCGGCACACGGAACTGAATCTGTGTGGTCGCACTCGTGATAAGTTGGTCGATGACGATTTGCTCGCCGGGATCCGCCCAATCGCCGTCAGCGTTGTAGTCAATCCACGCATTTAGATACCCGCCGGTCTGGGAGACGGTGACCTGAACCGTCGCCAGCTCCCCAGTCAGCAGCGGCGTGAGGAACACGACACCGTCCTCATCCGCCAGGTCGCTGGTATCGTCACCGGTAGCCGTGGGGTTGGGCTGCCCGTCCAGTTCGTAATCCACGAGTCGGCCAAGGCTGAAACCGCGAACCACGCGGTGCCGGGCTCCGCCGTCGGCTCGGAGTGTCGGGTAGGGTGCCGGAGCATCGCCGAAGTCCACCGGCGCATCCACAATGCTGACCCGGTAATCTTCGACCTCCCCGTCGGGCGCCTGGCCTGTCGAGCCGATATCAGGCTGCGAGCTGATGCGGAATCGGGCGTACGTAATGCCCTTGACTGCATCAGTCGGAACCACGAACTGGAGGCTATGAACGCCCGAGTTGGTGATAAGCTCGTTGGTGAAGATCTGTTCGTTGGCGTCGAAAATGTTATTTGCGTTGAAATCCACCCACGCTTGCAGGTACGCTTCAGACATGCCGCTGGGCAGGTTAACGACGACCTGAACTTCGACGGGGCTTCCCGGCACCAACGCGTCGAGGAATGTGACGCCATCCTCGTCGTCGATTCCAGCCAGGTCGTCGCCCTGGGCCGTGGCCCCCGGCCGGCCATTCAGTTCGGCGTCCACACTCTGGCCCAGATACAGGCCGGAACCGAGAATATGTCGGGCGCCGTCGGCCGCCAGAGTTGTACCGTAGCTGTCCGGGGCGTCGCCAAAATCTTCATGGTAGGGCACCAGTTCCACCTGGTAGTCTTCGACCTCACCGTCCGGGGCGAGACCGGTGGGTGCCAGACCGCCAGTGCCGCTGAAACGGAACCGTGCGAACGTGGTGGTCGGATTGAGTCCCGCGGGCAATGTGATGGTGACAATGTTCTCACCCGCCATCAAGTGGTAGCTTGCCAGCACCTGTTCGTTGGCGTCGGCCCAGTCGCCATCTGCATTGAGGTCAATCCACGCGTCGAGATACCCCTCGGCAGAGGCGATCACTTTGATTTGAGTATCGCCACCAATCAGTAGGCCGGTGTCGAAGATGACACCGTCGTCGAAGGTGTCTCCGGTAGCGGTGGCATTTTGCCGGGCATCGGGTTCGTTGCTGACACCACTGCCGAGATAGAAACCGGGCACAATGATGTGGCTGGCACCGTTGTTTTTGAGAGTCGTGGGATAAGGCGCGTCCGGCGCATCACCGAAGTCGATGCCCGCCAGGTAGATGACGAAGTAGGTGGTGCCGTCAGGCCGATTCGGTTGCAGCGGGTTATTAGCAAGATCCCGAATTGTCTGATTGTCCAGCTCGATCTTGTAGGTATATCCGATCGACCATATGCCGGACGCCGGCACCAGGTAAATGATGTTGTCAACGGGATGGTATTGGAAGAAGTAATCCTTGCCATCCTCGAGCAGAACATTATCGCGGTACACCTTGACGGCACTGGTGACGACCGTCCGGTCATTGATTCCGACACCCTCCTCGTCTGATAGCCGAATTGCGAACCGGGTGATCCGCCGACCTGCGATGAACACGTCATAATTCGCCGGATTCCTGTCGATACCGGCGGGATCGTTGTCGAGCGGCTCGATCAGACCCGCCGTTGGACCACGGAAGTCCACCCGATCGACGGCACCCCGGTCTTTGTAAATGCTCAATCCGGAACCGGGACCAGGATTCACGGCCGGATCGTCTTTTCGGAGCTGGCCGTACAGATCGTACGACGGGGCAATGATCGGGGACGGAGCCAGACCGATCGGTTGCAGCACCGAGGTGTAGTATCCGAATCGCTCCTGCAGTGCGTCGATGGAGCTATCGATGATTTCCGAACCGCGGTCAGGAATGAAGTTGTAATTGGCGGGATCCACAAAAAGCGGAGCGCCGGGGGCCAGAACTCGGTCGAATGTCCCGAGACCCATGCCCTGAACATTCTGGTTGTTGCCCTGGTAGGCATTGCCGCCAAGGACCGTGTTCGGAGCTGAGGATGCATCGACGCGAATGCCCGTATTCAGATTGGCGAGCACGTTGTTGAGGAGCGTGGGACCAGCGTTATTGACCACTTCGATACCCACGCCCGTGGCAGCCAGCCCACCGTAGACCGTGTTGTTAACAACCCGCACGAACGGGATAGCACCAGTCGGCTGACCGGTGGAGCCACTAATCCGGATTCCACCCTGCCCATTGAATGCGAGCAGGTTGTTCTTAAGAGTCACACCCGACACGAGCTGGTTCGGAGCGTTGAGAGTCCGACCGGAGCCTGGATGCGGGTTGTTTGAGCCAGCATCTCGCGGGCCGGGCTCAACGCGAATTCCATACTGCGACGCGTTAACCACGCTTATCGATTCGACGACAATGTGTCCCTTCTCGCGATACTGGTTGCGATCACCGATGAGGGGATGACCGTTGGGGTCTGAATGGAAGAGAGTCACTCCTGGTGGCAGTGTGGGATCGAAGAATGTGGTATAGCGCACGCCTGAAACGCCACGAGCATTGGCCGAAAGATCCACTATCCCCGGTCCCGTCACAGAGGCAGTCACCATCAACCGCCCGAGGGCATTTGCCTGATTGATAGCTTGGGCCACGAGGTTGGCGATGGTAATGTTCGTCATCCCGAAGTTGAACGAGATTCCAATAACGCCCGGCGGTGGTGTCTCACCGCTGTTCTGATGGATGAACATGAAGGTGACCACATTGCCGTAAGCGTCCTCGATGGTGAAAGTGTCACGATGGGCAATGGAGTTTCCCGCAGGAGGTAACAAGCGGAACCGAGTGACACCCAGAACGTCCGTGGCGCCAAACAGAATCTGCTGAATAGGCTGCGGGTTCGCACCGCCCAGGTTTCCGCCTACATACGTTGCACCCCACAGATCAACCCTGTTGCTGGTTGGGATCGAGGCAGCGCTCACATTGAGCCGCCCTTGTGAACGGGCAAAATTGACGGCGTCGGCAACCGCGTTGGCAATCTCTCCGGCTGACATGACCGCCCGGAAATACACCGGAATTTCCGACCCATTGAGTGGTGGCGTGATAGGTCGGTTCGTTCCGATATCCTGATCGAGGAAAACAAACGTCGCACGGCGCGTCCCGTCTTCGATGAAGAATCGGTCACCGTGGGCGATCTTGGTTGCATCAGGAAAGATCAGTGTGATGTCCTGCGTCCAGCGATCGTTGGTATCGGCTTGCTGGGCAAGGACTACCACCCGATAAGGATCGACCACCAGAGTGCCGAACTCATCACCGCGGCGGATTTCCAGTTGATAACTTCCCTGCACAACAATCGGCTCATCCAGACGTGGCTGCCGGAGGAAGTCAAAACCCGTGACCCCCGCCGGGGCGTTTGTGACCATCTCGCCGCGTTCGGCGAAGCCGATGATGATATCATCGATGTACCAACCCTCATGGTTGTTATTCTGGCCGCGGCGATAGTCGAAGAAGCGGTTATTCGAGCGAGCCGTTGGACCGTAGTATTTGTCAGTGCTGTCGCCCTGCAGTACGTTAGAGTGGAACAATGGCCCGGCGTTGGTGACAGATACGCCGTACAATCTCATCAGGGGCTGAGTTCCACCAATTGTGTCTCCGCTCCGATCGTCGAGTTTGATCGACGTGCTATTGGGATCACTGGTCAACAGCGGACTGTTGGCCGGGTTAAGCAGATTTCTCCCGTCAAAGGCCACCTGCGGCCCAAACAGTTGTACAAACCCGGTTGTCGTACTCGTGGCCGAGACTTGCACACCTGTGTCACGAGCCAATAGATTGAGCGCATCACGGATGCGGTCCGCGATCTGGGCGGGTGTAGTGGCCCCCATCAGACCGACATTAAGTCCGTAATCAGCGCGCGCTCCCGCGGGAAGCCTTGTGAAGAACTGATTATTTGGATCGTTTGGATCATCCGGTCGTTTCACCGCGTAACTGCCCGTGTTGCCAGGATCGAAATAGAGAACCACAAAGGAGGGGACATTCAGCGAATTGAGCGCCACCAGCGTGGCGGTAGTGCCGGCCAGAGTAGCCACGGTATAGGTCGGCGGAATAAAGATCTGGTTGGGCTGAACTCGGAACGCCCTGTTGACGGCATCCGTGATCAGTTTCGACACTTCGAGCTGGGTCATATCCGGCCGAATGTAAACCGGCACGCGACCCGGTGTGTATTGCCCCGGCGTCGATCCTTCGATGGACCACTGGAGAGGCTGGCCGGATGAAGTACCCTGTGTGACGCCAGTCGCCGAGATCAGGAACACGCGATATCCATTAGGACCAGTAAAAATGCTGTCCGGCGGCACATAAGCCTGCACGCCCATGTTTGCGCCATTAACAGCAGCCGCGATGGCATCCGCGACCTGCCGGGTGGTCATATTATTGTTGATGGAAATTGCTCGCCGACCCGACTGCACGCTACCATCTTTATCGAATTCGAATGTCTCGACCTGCGGGCCAATTTGCACGGTGAAGTAGTCGCCGTCGTTGATTTTAATCCCGGCGACGTTGGGCAGGACGAGGGCATAGCCAAGGTCGAACTCGAACGTAATGCCACCGACAACGAAAGTCGCTCCATCATGGAGTTCGGCTGCTGCAGGGGCAGTCAGATATTCACCGCCGGTCGTAGGATCACCGATGTCCATGTCGCTGGCGGTGCTGAAGTCAAAGCGAAGCCGCAGGTTATCCAATCCCGCGAACTGGCTCAGATCCAGTCGGGCCTGACGCCAGTTCCCGCCCAGATCGATAATTTCGCGGATGTAACCGCCATAACCGGGTTGCTCACGATTGGGGGCAATGAGCATCCCGTCGTTGAGGTCCGTGTTGGTGGCGAGCAGCGTCCAGTTCGCGCCGTCGTTGGAGATGTAAACACGGAGACTATCAAAATCGTTGCTGTTTTCCGTGTCCGCGTAGTAGTTAAAGTAGAGGGTGGGCTTATCAGCCGGGCTGTAACCTTTCAGGCTGAAGGTTCCGCTTGTCAAACTCCCGTAGGCACCGCCGGGCAGATTATACGTCATGAGGCGGCTGCCATCGCTATTCTGACTGGTCGTAAAGTTGGTGGCACCGGGTTGCGTCTCGTTACCGATACCGTCGTCCGGAGCATCCAGGCCGAAGTAGTAGCTCCGGTTCCCTTCCAGGAGCGGATTATAACCCTCTTGTGGAACACGGCTGCTATCGAATGTGGAGTAAATGCCGTGTCCGTCGTCGTTTTCACGCCGGGCTGTCCAGTGCCACAGATTGTAATCAATTGGTGAGAAGGCAATTCCGTAGATATTGCCTACATATGGATCGGGATTGATACTCCTCTGCCCCTGCACAAACACGCCGAGCAAATTCCCGGTGATGTCCATCGCATACACATTGCCTGAAAGATCCGAGGCGAAGAGCGTGGTGGCATATTTGCCGTCCTCCACGTTCTGTGGACCGGCGGCCAGGCCGCTGAATTGTATTGGGGCCCCAGTGGTGGGATTACGAACCTGAGTGATGTAATGGAGCTGCGGACCACCGTTGGGGTTCCGTGTGAAGTAGCGTACACCCTGTTGTGGATCGACCGGGGTAAAGCCCCACGAACCACCGTTTGCGTGGGCACTTATATTGTCAACATAATACAAACCACCGGTGTTGGAGACTGCGAAGAGCCGCCACCCGGTTCCGGGGACGTTCAGCCAGGCCAGTCCCGTAATATCTCCGCCGACGCCCTCGCCCGTAAAGTCGAGCTGCGGGGCGTTGGTGAGATTGACGGGATTCGTCGTTGCAACATTGTTCCGGAGCTCAACAGTTGCTCCCACGGCCACAGCCGTACCGGGACCCATGGTCGCGTTGATGGCGTTGGCGATGGCCTGTGCCATTTGCTGGGCCGTGTCGCCCGCCCCAAACGTGATGCGAGTTCCATAGGTCGTGCCGTGAGTTCCATCGACCCAGGTCAGTCCAGGAGCGTTGGCAAAATTCGGAATCCCGGCGTTCAGGAAGGAGATGCGATCGCCGGGACTCATCGGATTTGTGGAATCCGTCGTTCGATAGGCGTAGCTCGCATCGACACCGATCCCTGACGCGTCAACAACTGACTCGATATTCTGCCCGAGTTGTCGACTCGTCCAGGTCTCTTCAAACGAGATGGGTTGGCCTGATGTCACGCCGAAATCACCCTGGATTTGCACTAGGGCCGGATTGCTGCTGGTAGGAAGCGTGGACTGCGAATCATTTATGAGGGAGACACGATTATTCACAGAGCTGGCGACCACCGTGAAGCCGGTTTGAGCGTTGATGGCGTTCACCAGGTTCGCCGCCAGGACACTTCCTTGGTCTCCATTGTTAAAGGCAACACGAACGTTTCCTGGATTGGTCAGGTTATTGTTGTTGTCGAACTCGAAAGAAATTGAAGCGGTACCACCACCTGGTGGCGTACCATGAATGGTCACGACCACGCCATCCAACGCCGCCGTGGCCGTCGCCGGCAGAACAATCACCGGCCCGCTGTTGAATTCGAATGTTTGCCATGCACCCGTGATGGCATTAACCAGTGTGAAGTTATCTCCATCGCGGAACGCCGCGGCTCCCTGCGGATCAATGCGAACATCGATACCAAGATCGAATTCAAACCTGTATGTCGTTCCAGCCGCATCTGTAATTTCGAACCAATCTCCATCCCGGAAATCCCGTGGTTGGACACCACCTGGGAACTGGTAAACCGGCTCAAGCTGAGAGGCTGGGTTGACAAGAATTGTGGGGGCTGAGAAGAGCTGACCCACCGGGACGATATTGCTGAACAATCGATCACCGGAAGCTCGCTGGCCGCTGTTAATCAGGTAATGATTGATCGCCGTTCCATCGGGGTTGAGGATCCAAACCAAGTTGTGTCCGGAGGTAACGCCTGTGAGGCCGCCACCGAGATCAGGATTAGGCACATTTCCAACGATCATCACCTGGCGGCCCAAATTGCCGGTATTTGAGTAATGATGGACAATCGCCTCCACATAGAGGCTATTATTGGGATCATTCTGCAAGGCATTCAAATTGTTTGGATCGCGGCGAATAATATTGATCCCAGTGTCGGTATCAAGGAGCAAGTTATTCGCATTACCTGTATCGAACTCGCGATAACGCGGATTGAAATCGTTCCCCGGTCCCTGCGTGACCGTCATCAACCGGCCATCGTTCCGCATGGCAATATCGTGATAAGCGATGCTGGGACTGCCCGGCAGATGGAGATCCGACCAGTCGGTCACGTCGGTTTCCACAGCCCCTGTGAAGGGATCGATGGTGAACAGGTCGGAAGGCCCAGCGGAAGGCCGGCTGGAACTCGTGAGAGCATAGAACACCACGTCACCCAGGTGGAATTCATCGGGGACAAGGCTCAGACGCTGTTGAACCGTGGTGACGCCCGAGTTTGCCCCACCCTCGATGTGCTCCTCGACAATCCGCGTGATGGAGTTGATCGGTTCGAGTCGTACCAGCGGATAGGCTGTGGAATCGGCGCTCCATGTTCCACCGATCACCGACGAGAGGACCTGCGGCGTTGCCAGCACAGAGGTCACAGCGATGTAATAGGTCGCCGTGTTGCTCTCCGGCAAATAGACCGGCCCGATGTAAGGATCGCGATTGCCAACTGATCCACGGTTCAGGTCTTCAATGGCGTTACCAATGACCAGGGCCATGTCATCCGCGATGTTGGAATCCGTGCTCCGGAGGATCAGACGCCCCTGGCTGTCGAAGACCCAGATCGACAGGTCCGGTCGGGCCATTCCATCGGCGTAATCGATATCGAAAATGGTGGACCAAATCGCACCCAGGTCGTTGAGACCAGCAATCGACTGGATGCCCTGGAGGTTGACATCAAAGCGGTACCAGTCAACGTCAGTCCGCCCGCTGAGATAGCCTGCCACGGAGATCGTGTTGCGGTCGTTGCTGAGGAGATTGCCCAGATATTGGGCATTGCCGATGGTATCGTTGTTTGCCGTCGTTTCGCTCGTTTCACCCAGCAGCGGATGATGCGCTGGCTGGCCGAAGATTTCGATACCGTTGGTGGCATAACGCACGTCAGCGTATTTGACCATGCCGCCGGCCACTTCCTGCATCTCCTTCAAGCGGATCTGAAGTTGGTAATGGCCGGACGTGTTGTTGATGACCCGCACCGGCGTGTTGAGGGCGTTGAACTGGGCGTGAACACCATCCAGGAAGATTTTGCCGCCGACATACCTGGCAGTGACCTCAAACCCTTTCGCGAGCTGCTGCCCATTGATGGCGGCCACGATGGCGTTCGCAACCTGGTCGGCCGTCATCGTGTTGTCAATAGTCACGGGAACGGCATTGGCGTCGTTCAGTGCCCGGTTCTTGTCAAATTCGAACACAATCGTCTGAAAGTTGTCGGAAACCAGGAACTGCGTCCCGTCGGCGATCTGAGAGCCGGAGGGGATATTCGTCACCGCCAGCGGGCTGCGAACCCGGACGTAGTATGTGTGGACCTCTCCGGCCGGGCCGGGCAAGACCACGCGCATTCCGGAATCCCGCGGATTGATGCTGTAGTAATCGCCCAACTCCGACCGATTGCTCGACGTCGAGCGAATCCAGGCGTCCCTGTTCATGGACTGGGCCTGGGTCGTCTGAGAGCCTTCCGGAAGTTCGTTCAGGGAGTTGTCGCTGCGGGCCAGGACGTTGCCGTCGGCATCGATCAACTCCACAATCGTGTCGAGCGCGAAAGTGGTCCGGTCGATGTCAATCCACACTTCCGTGCCGGCCGTGGCGTCAAAGCTGTACACGTCTGAGTCGTTGGGCGAGTTGAACCGTACGGTCCCGTACACATCGAAGCCCAACCGCAAATTGTCATCGCCAGCCTTCTCGTTGGGCGCGAGCTGTCCCAGATACTGCGCCTGTTGTGGATACGGATTACGGTCCACGCTGTCCTGACCGGTTTCGGCTTCCACAACCGTAGCCACATTCCGGTCGTGCGCGTACTCGGTGAATTGGATGCTCCGCCAATCGCCGGGTCGGCCGGTGCTTGTGCCGTTACCATTTGTGTCATACTGCGGATTGCCAAAAATATCCAGACCGGCGCCAACCGAATCATCGGCGAGCGAGGTGAAGATCACCGGATAGCCAGGCATCCCGATGATCTGCAGGATACCGCCGATGCGGTCATCGATCTCGGCGGGACCACCAGCTGCGGTGATGCCGGCATTCTGCCCCCACAACTTGACCACGAGGCTCTTATCGCGGCTGCTTTGCAGGCGTAAGCCACCCTCGTGATGGTAGTTGGGGATGACAATTTCGTCGTAGACGATATGGACGATATCCGTGTCGTCCCAGACTCCCTGGGCATTCAGCGTGCCGGCACGCACCTCCATGCCGTTGAACTGGTTGCCGGTCATGCGGTTGCCACGAACCAGGGGTCCAAAGTTGTCCGAGTATTCTTCGAAGGCGTCGATAAATCCCGTGCTGCGACCCCAGTCGGGTACTTCCCAAGCATTGAGGGAGTTCACATCGATGCTGACGACGTGGCCCTGGTTGTTGACGAACCGGTTGTTTACGATCACCGGTTGAGCGCCCCGGACATAGATGGTGGCAGGTGTGATGAACCCGCGGCCGTTGCGGTCGCCGGCCGAATTGGCCGCATTGTTTTCGAAGCGGGTGTTGGCAATGCGGACGTGTGCCTGACGGATTTCAATCGGGTCGAAACCGGCAAAACCACCCTCAATAGCAGACTGGCCGCCCGCGTACGCGATGATGGCCTGATCAATGCTGCCCTCAGACATCGGCGCGAAGCCAATCCCTGCCCAATCGCCGGGTCGGGGTTGCTGACCGCTCGTGTTCTGGGCCGTATTGAACGTTCCGCCAGCGCCATAGCGATTGTCGAGAACCGAAGTGAAGACCACCTTGTAACCAGGAACTGTTTCGGCAAAGCCCGGACGACCTTCGGCGATAAGCTGGGCGCCCACTTCGGTTTCAATGCGGCTGCCCTGCAATTTGACGATCACGCCGGGATCAATCATCAGCCGGGCGTCGATCCGGGCCTCTCGATTGCCCAAGCCTTCCACTTTCAGTTGCGCACCCAACTGACGCAGCGTCACGGTCGCGCCGGCACTTGTCGCCGTGACATCCAACCCTCGAGAAGTCCTTGCCGAATTGATCGCGTTGGCCAGCGCGGTGGCGACGTCAGCCGCCGTGCTGCTCAGCGTGTAGGGCACGGCAATTCGGCCTGGTAGCACGCCATCGCCGTTGTCGAACTCGAACACCACGCGGGTACGGCCATCGAAGATCGAGAAGTACTGGCCGTCGAGCGAGACACTCCCTGCCGGGAGCTGGATCTGGAAGTCGTTCAGCAGGGTGACTGCGGGAGCGGTGGAAGCCTTTTGGATCGGCCCGCCTGGCGTCCCAGCAATTGCCAGGTTTTCGGGAACATAGTGAACAATGTCCCAGTCATCCCAGCGGCCGAATGTGGTGAGTTTCTTTGTCGCGCCACCAGCCGGGGTTTTCACCCGAACATAAAGCCCGTTGATGGTGTTGTTGACGACATAGTTTCCGTGAATGACCGGGCCAATTCGCTCGTAATCGACGGTGTAGGGTGCATTCGGGTCCCAACTCTGATACTTCGTGTCGGCGAAGCTGTTGGGATCGGCCGACATGGCGGCATCCGCACTGTGGGTGACCCGGCTGAAAACAATGGTTGGCCGGGCTTCCACCATGTGGACCGGATCGTAGACCGAGCGAATACCGTTGACGATGACCTCACCGCCGCCGTATCGGATGTCAGCATTGCCGATGTAGTTGAGGAATATTCCCTGATCTTCCAGAACCTGACGCGGCGGAAGTCCAGAGGCCGGATCGTACGCCTTGATGAACTGGTAGTCCAGATCGTTCTTAAAGACGATGCCGCCCCAATCGCCCGGCATGGGAATTGTGGTGTTATTGGGTTCGGCATCCCGGCCGAGAGACTCGTCATAGTACGAAGTGAAATAGACCGAGTGGAATGGCGTGCCCAAGACCTGAAGAGCGCCGCCGCTTCGATCAATGCCTTCGGCAATGCTGCCCACCATGATGTTCGAACGGAACAGTTTGATGACTGCCCCGGCGTCGATCATCACGGTGACGCCTTTGGGTACATCCATCCGCACACCGTCGGCAAGCGGCGCGTTATCCACCAACCGGCGCCCGATTTCATAGGGGACATTATCCCGAAGGGTTGCCGGGTTGTTTGGGTCGTCGTTGGCAAAGTTGTTACCCACAATGCGCACAATCGTGCCCGGCTGTGCCGCAGCGAGTGCGCCGGCAATTGTGCTGAAAGGATTATCGATGGATCCCGTGGGTGAAGACGACCCGGAAAGCTTGTCGACAAAGATGGTCTTGCTAGCTGGTTGGACGTTGAACCAAAAGTTGTAGTCGCCGCCAGGAACGCCGTCCATGTCGCCATCAAAGTAAACTCCGGTGGCGTCAATCAGATGGGATGGACGGGCCGTGTTCGGATCGCGGAACGTTTCTGGGTTGTTAGGATCCACGCCGCCGGGCCTGTACGTCACCCGAAGTTTGTACTCGCCCTGGGTCACGCCGCCGATTCCGGAGTTGTCCAGAGTTGGGTCGTACTGCGTGTTCCCGCTGGCGCTCACTCCGATGTAGTAACGTCCCGGGGTGAGATAAACTCTCAGTGCCGAGTCGTCGCTGTAGAAGTCGTCATTGCGTGCCACGACCTCATAGGTTGTTTGGAGAAATTCCTTCTCGACGGGCACGCCATTCTCCATTACGATGTACTTCTGCGCGACCTGAACTTCGCGATAGAGTGTGACGGCTGCATTCAGGAGGCTGGAGTTCGTCATTCGCTCCGCCAGGACCTCGACATCCACCAGACCCCGCTCATTGAGGTCGAAGCGGTACATGTCGATGTCCATGTTGTCCGGCCGGAACATGTGGCGGCCGTGGATGATGTCGGCCACACCGGGGAACACCGGCTCAAATGAGCCGACGACGGCCTGGGCGTCTTCCGAACTGCCCATGATCACGAACGGAGGAAGATCGTAGCTGTGCCCATACCCCAGCAGGTGGCCGATTTCGTGCATCGCTACCTGGAACCAGGCGCCGCCGAATTCGCTGGCGCCCCAGTTCTCGGCGTAATCCATGACTGCCATGCCTCCTCCCGCCACACCGGCGACACCGCCCGGTGCAGACTGGAGGCCCATCAGCGCGAGGTCGCCGGTAACAATGGCCAGACCGCCCTGTTCCGATTCATAGAACTGAATTCCCAGATAGTGGCCAAAGATTTCGAAGATTTCCCGCGCCCGTTGCTTTTGTGCTTCGGTAATGAGATTCCAACTAGCCTTGGGGAAGGAATAGGGAATGGTCGGAATTTGCGTGGAACCGTCCGGGCTGGACTCGCCGGTTTGATAGTGGTCTTCAATCAAGATGCTATCGTAATCCGGTAGGTCTCGGTGGCCTGGTTCATCGATAGCGCCCGGCCATTCGAGGTTGTATGAAACCGAACTCGGAGTGACGATGGTGCCGCTGATGATAACGCTTTGACCAACCGTTCCGCTGCCGAATCCGTTCCCGATAACTACGGCGTTATAGAAGGTAGACGGTGCGTCGCCACCTTCTGACATATTCCAGGTTTGAATTGGCCGATATTCACTGCCGATTCGCAACCGCGCGGCTCCGGTGCCGAAGTTCGCCAGATCCTGCCCAAAGTCCAGTCGGACCACATTCTTGTTGGCGTCGTACGTGACGGAGACCGGATTGACAACGACATCATCATCGGGAGAGGCCGTCTCCTTCGTGAAAATAAGCTGGTAAAACCGGGGATCCTGGGCTGCATTCCGATCGAGCTTGTCATCACTGAAGTAAACTTCGATGATGTTGCGTTCCTGATAGAGACTTTTTACGGCCAAAGAGCTGTTTTGTCGGTCAACGTAGACCTGATTGCCCCGCAATGTGATGACTGTACCGGCGAGCTGAACAGTCAGGTTGAGACCCTGGCTCAAAATAGCGTTAGCGATTTTCTGCGCGATAACCTGAGCGCTATCTGAATTTGAATAGACAACGGGAACGTTGCCGCTGCGAACTCCGTTGCCGGTATCGAATTCGAAAGTGACTGCGATCGTCCCGTCGCTTACCCGGAATGTCTGTCCGTCGCTGATCTGATTGACCGCCGGGGCGGTGATTTGCCAGTCGCCGCGGTAGACCGGTTGCGGCACGACCGCCAGGACCTGAGGTCCAAGGTTTATGTCGAACTCCATTGTGAGATCCCGCCCCACCTTCAGATCCGGATCATACCGGAAAGGCAGCGGCGGCGAATCCAGGTTCATGAGCGGATTCGGGCCCGTTCCCTTGATAATGAGGCGATACTTGTCATCGGGAAGATTCTCGGCGAAGCGGACAATAACCTCGTTCGGCTTGTCGCCGATGCCGATATAGCCGATGGGAACCACGACCTCGTTGCCTTCATTGAACGAATCATCCCCGCCGGCGCGGACGAACTGAATAGCGCCCAACGTTCGGGGATCGAGCCGCTGGCCCTCATTGAAGCGGAGGATGAGCTCTCGCGGGGCAACATTGAGCTCCGTACCTTCTTCGATCAGGCTTCCCTCGTTGGGGATGACGGCGACGAGATCCGGTGGAGTACCGGGAACTTGCTGACCGTACACGGTCAACCGCCAGGAATTGAGTCGGCCGACGATTCCGCCGACACGGTCCCGGACAATGAGGGTCCAGTCACCGCCCGAGGTTTCTCCCCAGTTACGATTGGTTGTGAACGTCCATCGAATACCCGTGTCAAACGGATTATGGATGTGCGGTGTGGCAAGGACAGACTGCGTTCCGGAGGGAGATACAAGGACGATTTCCAGATCCCCAGGGCTCAGGTGAGAGATGTCGACCGTTACCTCAACCCATTCGACTTTATTGATGTCCGGCGCCATGCTGATGACGCTGGAAATACCGGCCGGATTGTTGTCGGGGATATTCTGATTGACCTGGAAGACGCCGGAATCGAGGGCAACTTCCGGTCCAACGGGCTTCCAGTTCCTGGCAGCCTGCACCGCCGCGGCGGCATCAATAGCTCCGAATCCATACTTGTGATTGATGTGGTAACCGGCGGCGTTGACTGTCCAGTCGGGATCAGTGGGATCTACCTGCCGCGCTGTTTGGGCAAGAATGTACTCGATATCCCGGTAGCTCAGGTTAGGATTCGCTTGGAGCATTAACGCGATGACGCCGGATACGACCGGGGCAGCGGCAGATGTACCAGCGAAGGTAGAGGTATAATCCGTGTTGACCAGCGGGTCACCATCCGCGTTGCCGGTGACGTTGTAGCCACTATCTCCCGTGATATCCGTTGTGGTGATGCCGTCGGCGTAAGCAGAAACAAAGAGATTAGCACCGGGCTCAGAATACCAGGCCTGGCGACCGTTAGCATCCAAGCTACCGACGGCGAGCGTGAATCGGGAGTTGGCATAGCCGTCGTAGTTGGAATTATCGCCGCCGGCTCCGCCGTTTCCTGCTGCCCAAACGTAGATTGTGCCAAGCCCGTTTCGACCGGTTGTCGCACCCTGCTGAAGCGCTGCGAGAGTCAACGGTCCGGGGCCAGCGAACATGGCAAACGGCAAGCCCACGCCCGCATCAGGAGGCCCCCAACTGTTATTGAACACCTGAATCGCATCCAGGCGATGGGTCAGAGCCTGGGATTCCAGAAGATCACTCGTTGGCCCGGCGATAAGGCGCAAACCCGCAAGCTGAGCATCGAAAGCCACTCCGGCTACTCCCAGGCCATTGTTGCCCGCGGCGGCACTCACCCCCGCCACCGCGGTGCCGTGAAAGTCCCCCGCGCCTGGTGCGGGATCCGCATCACCTTGATTAAAATCGTAGCTGAGGTCGGGGCGGTAATTGGGGGCCAGGTCGGGATGGGTGTACTCGAGTCCGTCGTCAACGATTCCGATGACGACGTTGTCACCCTGGACAGAATCCCAAGCCGACACCACGTTGATATCCTGCCCCGGAGTGCCCCCGCCCTGTCCTGTGTTCAGTAAATGCCACTGATCAGTGAAGAATGGATCGTTCGGAATAAAGCGGGGCTGACGCTCCTGCGGCACCAGAGGATAGAAATACTGAACGACCCCGCCACTGTTTTCCATCCGGCTGACCGCGGTTTGCCAGTTCACGCTGGAATCAAAGCGGAATACATACGCCCCTTTGATGCCGGTGGGCACCGCTACATACTGGGCCCCTAGAAGCGTGGCCACCTGGTTGGGGTTCAGGGAATCGCCAATCCCCACGACCCAGTCGGTGGTCTGCGAGAGTTGGTAGTCGGAATAGCGGTTGAGGTCACTTGCCTGCTGAATTGCACGATTCAGCGTGTCCTGCCACACTTGCTCCAACGTGGAGGGACTGATGCTCAGGAGCAAGCGGTCTTCCACGCGTTCGACACGCAAGTCGCGAGGCCGATGGGCCTTTGATTTCCGTTCTCTCTTGGCAGATGACTTCTTTGCCTTGCGGGTTCGGGACGAGAACAAGCGCATCGCATCCCAAATCTTCATTGCCGGTTCTCCCTCTCGCGGTGCCGGATCATGAATAAGAATGGCAGGATTGTTACCGTCGATTAATCCGAAAAAGTTACCTTTGCTAAGTGTTCACGAGTCCGGATTTGCAGCTGTATACCGATTAAAATTGCCCGGTCTCCAAATTGCAACCAAAATCCTCCAGATTGCCTAAAACTCCGTTTTTCCCGAGCAATCATTAAATTCGCCTCTTAGCGCGCGGACCATCCCAGGACTCCGTTTCGAACCATTTAGATGCGTTGACCGTTTCGCCAGTTCCCGCATTTCCCGCCAAATCGCCACAGTTGTTACGGAGTCGCCATTTTAATGGGGTCGGACGTACCCATTTGGTAGGGTTATAGCGGATTGGGCCGCCTGGATGGTCGGTTCGCGTCGGTGATACCCATTCGGGGCTTTGGGGAGGAGTGCGGACCGTCGAGGAGGGTCGAACCGCTGGTTGATGCCACCAGTCTTCCCGGTTTAAACTGATGGCGCCTGGGCGGTGTTTAGTCTGACAGTGCCCGGCCGGACGTGCAGGCTTATTGCCAGGGGTATGGGGCTACCTCGCAAAAGAGTGGATTTTTGTTGACGGCTAACTGGGTCGTTTTACAATGGAAAAGAGACGGCCCATCTGCGATTTTCCGAGGAAAGGACTTGTCATGAAGACGCACATTTTATTGGGGGTCGTCTTGGTTGTGGCGGTACTCGCCGGCACGGCGTTCCTTTGGGGTTCGAGTGAGTCGGGCGTGAGCCGTCGTGATTCGGGCACGCCCACGGCCGGGAGTGGTGGATGGATAACTCATTCCACGGCGACGGATCGGGTTCAGCAGATTGTTGTCATTGATCCATCCACTCAGGCCATGGCTGTGTACCACGTTGATCTGGCGAACGGCCGGATCAGCCTGAAGAGCGTACGGAATGTTCGGTACGACCTTCTGATGACGGAATTTAACACGGATGCGCCGTCGCCGCGGGAACTGGAGTCGCTTTGGAAAACACCCTGACTGGGAGACGGGAACGCGTCAACACTCATCACGTCGAGGACGGCAATCATGGCTCAGAAATTCTACACGACGAAAGAGGCTGCGGAGCTTTTGGGGCTCGCTCCGGCAGATTTGAATGCCATGCGGGAGCGGAACGAGATTCGCGGATTCCGCGACGGCAACGACTGGAAATATCGGGCGGAGGACATCGAGGCGTTGAAGCTCAAGCTTCGCGCCGATGCGACGCGTCCAGCTCACCATACGCCGTCCAGCGATGACGAAATTGTCCTCCTTGATGAGGACCTTGCTCCGGCCGATCTGGGTACAAGTGGCTCGGGTACGGTGATCGGAGGAACGCCGACCCCCAAGGAGTCGGCCAGCGATGTGAAAGTTACGGGGAGTGACATTGCGGCCAAAGGTGGCGGAACTGTGACCGAGGGGACGGACGGGCAGGGGATCGTATCACCGTTTGAGGACGAACTTCTCCCGCTGGAAGCCGAAACTTCTCCACCTGTCGCAGGCACGGATTCGGCAGTGAATTTGGGGGGTGAAAAGTTGGAAGACGACGATGTCGTCATCGGTGGCAGCGGCAGTGGAAGCGACATTACGCTGGGCAGTGACAGCGGGCTGTCGCTCATGGACACAAATGACAGCGGTATTTCACTGGAAAGCGAGCTGGAGCTGGTTCCCACCGACGATTCGCTGGAGCTTGATCATGACGACATGCTAGCGATAGATGAATCGGTGGACACCGAGGCCCCGACACAGTTAAAAAGAGACGATGAGTTCCAGCTCACACCTTTCGACGAGATGGAAGAAGAAGAAACTGAGAGCGGATCGCAGGTCATCGCTCTGGATACGGAGCCGTCGACCGGGTCGTCCCCGGGGATGGCCGAGTTGCTGGGCCCCACAGCGGAGGCTCCCTTTGGGGTGGCCCCAGGTGTCCCACCGGTTCAGGCGGGTGTTCCCCCTGTGGGTGTTACGCCGGTGACGCCAGCTTTAGCCCCGACCGCGGCTGCCGTCGCCGCGATGCCAGCTGCCGAGGCTCCCTGGGGAACGTTGTGGGTCACGATGCTGATCGTCTGCACGGTCCTGCTCGGATTGTGCGGGATGATGTGCTTCGACCTCGTCCGCAACATGTGGAGCTGGCATGGGCCCTTTTCCCTGAACAGCTTCATTATGGATTCGATCCTGAGTGTGCTTCCCAAGTGATGTAACAATTGCTCGACACTTTGAGGCAATAAAGTTTCCGAAACAGTTCCTGCGATGGTGGCCCCTCGAAACGTGTTGAGAGGGGCCGATTTTGTGCGCAATCGCGAAGCGACGTCGCCGGGACCTTGTCAGCCCCATGTGTCGTGTCTTTTCTTGCCATCCGGCCTATAATCGCTAAGAAGGATGTGTCCAGCGCCTTTCAACCTTTGGCGAGGCGTTTGAAGACCAACTCTGTGGCAGGCCTGGTTTTCACAAGAGTTCAGGACGCCGTCGATTGAGCCAAGGTGTGCCCGGCTGCGTACAGGAGAGGGAGATTCAGCCCGATAAATCGCTCTCCGGCTACCGCATGTTTTCCGAATGTACTTCCATATCATGTCGCACGTAACTGTGATTTACCCGGCGTGAGGGTTTTCCGGAGATGCCGCGTCCCCGCTTACGTCGTCCCGACCAGCCGTTTGCAATCCAACTTCTCCTCGCAGGGGTAGAATTTCTTGCCTCACTGCGGTTGGCGGTGATTGTCATCGTGAGTCTGATCATTGTGCTGGCGACGGCGACGTTTATCGAAACAACTTTTGGGGCGCCGGCGGCGCGATTCGCCGTGTACCGATCGTGGTGGTTTGCACTCCTCGGGACGCTTTTGGGTGTCAACGTATTCTGCGCTGCGGCGGTTCGGTTTCCGTGGAAGCGCTACCAGACAGGATTTGTGATTACTCATGCAGGCATCCTTGTGCTTCTCACCGGCTCATTGCTGACAGCCCGGCACGGTATCGACGCCCAGCTTTCGGTCTATGAAGGGACGATGAACCACCTCGCGTTCGAGGACAACCTCCACTTTGAGATTCAGCGCTTGCCGCCGTCGAACGCCGAGGGGGAACGAGTAGGGAAAGTGGTGCGTATCCCTTTTCGGGCAGGTCCATTCAATTGGCGGGATTTCTCCACGTCGTGGACACATCTTCTGTGGGCTCCGCCGGGTAAGCTGCCGATGCTGCCGTGGAGCCTCGCACACCGGGATCATGGAGTTGTTTACCGCGCCGGTGAGATCACACTGGAAGTGCTGGATTACTACGCCGATTCGCGGCGGATTAAAGGAGGGTATCTGGGAGGATACGTCTCGGTTCCCACCGGCAACACCTGGATCCGTCCTTGGCAACCATTGGAGTTGAACATTCAGCTTGGCCGTTTTCCGGGCGGAGAAAGCGCGGCCATCGGTTCGAGAATGTCCTTGCCGGACGGGACTCGTGTCATTTTGTGTGCCGCTCTGGATGAGTTCGAGAAGGATGCGTTTCTCCTGAGCTATCCCGAGGGCGAGGTTAGCGAGGTCGGTCAGGTCGTTCTGGTGCACAACAGGACCCGCTACGTCGTACCAATCCCGGAGACTGAAAACTCGGAGCAGCGCTACACCTTGGGCGAGTCGGGGTTTGAGATCATCGCTCTGTCGCGGGATCCCCGGCTTCAGTCTGTCCAAATCCGACTGAGGAATTCCGAGGGACAGGAGGACGATCTAATCCTGTTTGCGGATTTGCCGGAGTTTAATCGACCTGCTCGAAAGCTTCGCGTTGCTGGAGCGTACTGGGTTGATTTTTCCAGCGTGTTTCGCGATCGCAGGCTCGCCTTTCAATTAAGGCCGGAGACCACGGATGGCGCGGATCATCCCCGGATCGAAATTTGCCAGGGGCCCGAAGAAAAACTCTATTACCGGGCATGGCGTGCGCCACAGTTTTTGGGAACCGGCGTGGTGCCGCTGAATGGACGGGTTGTCTCGGTGGACACCGGCCGGGGCTATGCAGCACGAATTGTCGTCAATACTTTCCTCCCGTTTGACCCTTCCCGCCCAGATCAGGAAGTGGTCGTGCCGATGCCGTTCCGCAAGGGGGCTCGCATGACGGAGCCTAGGGTGAAGATTCGGCTCACAGCGGGCTCCAACACCCAGGAGATGTGGCTGGCGGTCTTGCCGCGTGGTGCTAGTGCTCCTCTCAATTTCGACGAAGCATGTCGGCTGGTACATGGCGGTGAACAAATTGAGCTAACCGCCAAGTATGATGCTGTGGATGTGGGGTTCTGGGTCAAATTGCTGGAATTTCAGCGGCGATTGGATCCCGGCACCAATCAACCGTCGCACTATGCTAGCCTGGTCGATCTGTATGTTCCAGAAAGAATTTTGAAGGCTACTGGGAAGGAGCTTGCCGGACCGGTCGAGATTGATCCCGAGACGGGGGAAACCTTGCGGCTTGTCCACTCCAAAGTTCTCATCACCCTGAATCATCCGATCAACGTGATCGATCCGCTTACGGGACGCAGTTACCGTCTTTATCAGGAAAGTTTCAGTGGGCCGTTTCGACCGGGAGATCCCATTTACGAGCGTGTCGTTGGGGGGCGCAATGCCCCCGATGAGCTCTATGTCTCGACGCTGAGTGTGAATTATGACCCGGGGCGGGGTTTCAAATACATGGGTTCTTTGTTGATTGTGGGGGGGATTATCGTCATGTATCTCATGAGGGCGTACATGTTTCGGCCTCGGAAAAAGGAAATCGAGCCAGAGTCTTCCGCTGGGAAGGCGACAATAGCGCGGGGCGAGCACTCAGATCGGGTGGCATTGCTTTCTTCGTGATAGGCGTGAAAAAACCTTCTTCGGGACGATATCAGTGTTTTCTCGGGAGCTTGTTCGAATGAAAAAACGGGCCCTCACTGGTTTCTGCATTTTTACGTTGCTGCTACCGTTGGCGGCATTTGGACTCAGTGGGTCAGTTCGAGGGGCTGAGCCGACTCGAATTGACTGGTCGGCGTGGCAGAAACTACCTCTGTTCGAGGACGGGCGTATCAAGCCGATGGATACCTTTGCCCGCCGAATTGTTGAGAAGATCACTGGTCGGGTCAATCCCACGTTGGCGCCCCCGGCAGGATTGTCCGACAACGAGGCGATGCGAAAGCTGTTTCCCGACGGGCGGCCGAGAACCTGGTCGGCCCCCGAATTGGTGTTTAGCTGGTTGGTCGAGCCGGAAAAGTGGGAGAATGTTCCTTTCCTCGCGGCAACGCATGAAACCTTGCGGAGCCAGTTGCTGGGCGTGCCGCTGACGGATGTATCCGGTCACCGCCTCAAGTACGTCACTCCGCAAGACGTCGAGAAGTCAGTCGCGTTTGAAAACTATCTGCGTGACCTGAGCCGGCGCCGCAAAGAGGTCGAAGATCGCGGTGGGCGTTTTCGCATGACGGGGTTAGATCTGCACGTCGCCAGGTTGTGGGATGCTTATGCCACGTACCGGCTGTTGACGTTCATCCCCCGACCGGACTCTCGCGTGGGTTTTTCGCCGCCAATTAAAGTTGTGCACCCGGTTCCCCGGCGAGTGGAACGCTTGGTTGATTTGTGGGAGAGTGTGCAGCCCCAGATAACGCAACTGGCAGAGATGGGAGCTCTCCGACTCGGTGAGGATGCTGGACAGACCCAATCAACCGATGATGCCGCACGGAATGGGAAAGAGGCTCAGCAGTTCGTGGAGGAAGTTGCTCGAGAATTCGCCGCGCTGAGCAACTCGATCGACACGATTTCCGTGAGTGAGCTTGATCGCCGCGTAGCGAGTCTCCAGCCAAAAGTACGGCGAATCGCCCTGGAGTTGGAGTCTCTCCGTCATCGAGCATTTCAGGTCAACGTGCGGAGTGAGGGTGATGCCCAGCGATTGGATTCGCTTCGCAGTCAGCTCCGCTTGCTGGCGAGTCGCGTGCATACCGTTGCCCAGGAACTGGAGGCCCTGGGACCGATGATCTACGACACGGGAAGCGTCCCGAATGTGCTGCCAGCGATGATTCCGGCGTGCCTCTCCACAGAGACGCAAACGGGAGAACCGGTGTCGCCGTGGTTGAGCCTTTGGGCGGTGCTCTATGGATCGCCCGACGTGTTGCGTGGCTATGACCTGGCTAGGATAAAGCAAGCTCGCCAGTGGTTTGAAAAGGCGGCGGCTGCGTACCGATCCCATGATCCGGCAGAAACGGACAACGTTTCGCAAAGTCTGGCCCAGTTCGCCGGGCTTTTGGCGGATCTTGGACGCTCTATAGAGCCAGAACGTCGCAAACTTCCCGTGGACGAGGCCCATCACGACTTGCTGGCGCAAACGGCCTATCCGCCTTCCGGGTATACGGATTTGGAAGTCTTTTATAACGCCTTCGACCCGTTCCGCTGGGCATGGATCACGAATCTTTGCGCGTTTGGAATTCTACTGCTTAGCGTCGGCCGCGTGCGCCGGGTAGCTTTATTTGTGGGGCTGGGTGTGTTGGTGTTGGCGCAGGTGATCACGGCTGTGGGATTTGGAATGCGGGTGGCCATTTCCGGTTGGGCGCCCGTGACAAACATGTTCGAGTCGATTGTTTTTGTGTCGTTCGTTATCGGGATTTTGGGGATCTGGTTTGTCGTCCAGCCGGTGCTTGGGGAAGCGGTGCGCCGTGCGTGGAGTTTTGTCTCGCTTCGCTTTGAGCCTTTGGCACGCATCGCGCCGGATGAGAATCTCGGTTCCGGAGTGATGGGAAGAGCAATTAAAGGGGGGATCGTCGCCGGACGGCTGATCCTCGGCGGGGTGCTGTTTTACTACTTGGCAGTTGTCCCGTACGACGTGGGCAAGAGTCGCGCCATGTTCGACCTGGTTCCGGAGATCACGCGATCCCTCGGCACACCATCCCTCACTTCGGTAGTCATGAATATTCTGGGATGGCTGGTGGGGATGTGTATTCTTCTGTGCATTGTGTGGCTGGCACCACGGTTCCTAGCGGCTGCCGCCGTCGCTGCTCTGTCCACGATTCCCGCAGCTCTTCGGGGACCTGAACTCCGTGCAAAGATCGACCATGTCGTCCAGCGGTCGCCGTTCGCCATAGCAGCAGCCGGCCTGGCGTTTCTGACCGCTGTCATTGCGTACTTTTCACCGGTTTGGGATAAGGGCATCGAAGCCCTCCAGCCCGTGTTGCGAGATCGGCTCTGGTTGTTTGCCCATGTGCTGACAGTCACGGCCGGCTACGGGGCCGGCCTCCTTGCCTGGGGACTGGGAAACATCGCCCTCGGTTACTATCTTTTTGGGCGTTACCGCTACCTTGAGCCGGGAGAACGTCGCTTGAGGGGAGAACGGCATCGGGCACAGGGAGGAACGACCACCACGGCCGCATTTGTCGAGGCACCGGAGCCTTGCTACACCCTTGCTCAGTACATTTACAAATGTGTGCAGGTGGCGGTCATCCTGCTCACAGCCGGCACAATCCTGGGGGGTGTTTGGGCAGATCGCGCCTGGGGCCGTTTCTGGGGATGGGACCCGAAAGAAGTCTGGGCGTTGATTTCCATTCTGGTTTACATGGCGCTTCTGCACGGTCGCTACGCAGGCTGGGTGAACACCTTTGGAATGGCTGCCGGCTCTGTGTTTGGTATGATCTCGGTAGTCTGGGCCTGGTACGGCACGAATTTCCTCATGCCTGCTGGGCTTCATGCCTACGCGGGTGAGGGCAGCGGGGGTGGTCTCTATGTGGTGGCAGCCTTCACCGCAAACTTGCTTTTTGTTGGCTTGGCCTGGGCGAGGTACCGTCGAGAAACCCATCGCGAACAAATGACCCCGCAGACGAGGGGCGCCTCCGCTGGTGAACAGCATCGCAAGCCGCACGAGGTTGGGGCGGTTTCCTAAAGCTGACACGTGGAGTTCAGTTGCAGCGGGAAGCCGCCTGGCGGAACGTCCAGTCGGGCACGGATAAAGTCCCGTGAAGTTCGGTGTGTCGTCGGTCGCTTCTGCTGGCCATTCACCGCCCCCAAGATGACCCGGGCTCTCCCGACCTGGTCATTGCCTGTTGCAAAACCCAACCCCACGGAATTCGTGAACCCAACGCCTCACCGTTGAGGGCCAGGACTGGAAGACCCTGCCAGCGGGCAACGATCCACGAGCTATCGCTCTCCGCTGAGGGCAGGAGCCGAATGCCATCGGCGTCCCAACTCACCCGCAGATCAAAAGAATCGAACGGAATACCGTCCCTGACGGAGAGTTTTCCGGTGTTCTCCCCTTCGAATGGTTGTTCTTCATCAATGAAGGGGAAGAATCCTGCTGCGGGGCGTTCTGTCACCTGGTTCCCGTCCTCAGATGAGCCAGGCGCACCATACTCCGTGAAAAGGACACGACCCGGCCAAAAAACACCCTCTTCGAGCGAACCCGGCGTTGCGAACCACCGTTCTAAAAGTGCGCCCGTTGTGATTGCCTGGTCAGTCCTGAGCCATCCCGTCTCAAGGTGGATGAGGTAATCAGCGAAGGTTAACCTGTCATCAATCGCTTCCATACGCAGGATGTCCAACCTGCCCGATTGATGAGGAATTCCCCCGAGTATTCCACTGATGCCCGGGGATGCGTCGCGCCACGCTGATTGACCGGCGACAGCGACATGCCATTGAATCCTTCCCGGGGCAACTAGGGTGCCGGAGCTGACAATGTTTCCGAAAAAGCTAAGCTCTTTCAGTTGAAATAAGCCACCGAGAGCGAATGCTACGGTAGGACCCGCGAGGGCGAACGTCCCTCCGCGTTCTTTCGGCTGCCAGTACACTTGGGCTCTCTCCATGGCTATGGGAAGCCACGGCTCAACGAGAAAAAACGGAAGTGGGGCGTTGACGGCGAGACGTTCCGAAATCCCTTCGCGAGTTCCCAACAGACTCCACTCGAGGAGTGCAGTGGCGAGGGCGGGCATGCTCTGCGAATCGGGCGACTCGGCGGAGCCGCGGGGCGGTGCGTCCGCTACCCTGGCACTGCCACTCTTGTCGAACAATCTGACGTGAAGCGTGCTTGCGGTGGGATCACACTCAGCCTCGAGCCGTCCTCTCCAAACGGCGGTGCTCGGAATTTGCAGATTCGTTTCGCTCCGGGCACCATGTGGCGCATGCTGGCTTTTTCCGTTCTGAAGGACGAGTTCCTGGCACGAAACAGAAATCCGGCGCCGCCCTGTGAGAGTGAATATGCGGTATTCGAGGGCTTGCCGGAGGAGGTTCAGGCCGTCGCAGGTCATCACGGCTTGGTCGACCAACCAGATTTCTTCCTCGGAGTGGGACGTTACCGTGAGAGTGCTCGCCTGGAACGCGGAAATGCGTGTACACGGGTCAATAAGGCATACGTTTTTTAAGCGCAGGACACCCGGCCGGGGACGTTCCACTGAACCAATTTGGACATTTGTGCCGAAGAGCAGGGCCAGGCGATCGGCGAATGGCAAGGTGGAGGACGCGGTCCTGGTCATCCACGCGCTGGTGCAAATGACGAGGGTAGGAATTATCCAGACGAAAAGGAGGCTGCTCGCCAGCACCTTCTTGACGAGGGTGTTCTTCATAATTGGCCTCCTTGCCCTGCCGTTTCCAGCTCCCTGTGAAGTTCCCGGCCGTATTAGTGAGGAACCTCCGGGTGCTCCCCCAGTTGCAGCCGTTCGCGGACCATCTTTTCAAACAGTTGCATGCGCTGCTGGATTTCCTCGATATGGTCGCCACCGAACTTCTCGATCACGGCGGCAGCAATTTCAAAGGCCACGACGTTTTCCACGATCACGCTGGCAGCAGAAATCGCACAGACGTCGCTCCGCTCGTAGGCTGCCTGCTCTGGCTGCTTGGTTCGCAGATTCACCGATTCCAGAGGCCGAGCGAGGGTGCTGATCGGTTTCATCGCGGCGCGGACAACCACCGGTTGACCATTGGTCATTCCCGCTTCAAGGCCTCCCGCATTGTTGGTTGGCCGAACGAACCCGAAGCACCGTTCGTGGATTCGCGCAGGATCAAACCGGATGGGGTCGTGGACCTCGGAGCCGAAGCGACGGGCAGCCTCGAAACCCAGTCCAATCTCGACCCCCTTGATTGCCTGAATCGCCATGACGGCTGCCGCCAGCCGGCCGTCTAATTTCCGATCCCACTGAGCATGGGTACCCAGCCCAAAAGGCAGGTTTTCCACGCGGACTTCCACAATTCCCCCCAGCGTGTCGCCACGTTTTTGGCAGGCGTCGATAAGCTGTTTGGCCTCGGGGTCCTTTTCTGGGCAAAGGGAATACAGTTCACTGCCGTCTCGAATGCTGCGAAGTTCTGCCAGCGTTCCCGACCGAGGGGGCAGTTGCACTGGTCCAATCTGGACGACGTAACCCAAAACGTCGATTTGGAGCGCGGATAGGAGTTGGCGGGCAAGAGCGCCAGCAGCGACCCGGCCGACCGTCTCTCGAGCACTCGCTCGCTCGAGTATCCCCCGGATGGAGGAGTGGTACTTGATACTACCGCTGAGATCGCCATGGCCAGGTCGAGGCCGATCTAGGTCCTCCATCTTCTCGATTTTGTAATCCCGATTGGGCACCCAAATGGCAATCGGACTTCCCAGGGTTACACCTCGCCACGTCCCGCTGAGAATTTCGGCCTCGTCCTTTTCAATCCGTTGCCGGCCGCCGCGACCATATCCCCCCTGCCGCCGAGCGAGTTCCTGATTGATGACCGTCACATCGATTGATATTCCGGCGGGAAACCCGTCCACTAGCGCCAAAATGCCTTTCCCGTGAGATTCACCGGCGGTCCAGTACCTTAGCATAGTGATATTCTTGCTGATATGGATCGAGTTATTCTGAGAGAAATAAACCAATTAGCTAGACTGCGTCAGTGCGGCAACTAAGGGCGTCTAGCCTATTCTGATCAACCTAATCAACTTGCACGCTGGAGCAGCTAATCGCGACGCAACCATGGCACGGAAATTTGCCATTCTGCCAGCATTTTATCCGAAACATCTCGGAAGTCCCAGGCCAAAGGAGTTGTCGATCTCAGAACGTCAGCTCCTAAAAATTCCGAGCCGGAGGCAACAAGGGATTTCTCTCAGCCATTTGCTTCACAAGCGGGAATAACTGCCCGTGCTGAAGTGTCCGATTAGATAGGGGCGATCAGAGCGGCTGCTGGTGAGCATCCGTCAAACGCAATCCCGCTTGACCAGTGGTCATGGCGGGCAACCCAAAAACTGTTTCCCGCAAAACAGGGGGCAGAGGGGCAACCGAGTATCCGGCGAATACCATCAAAGCGCGGAGTAACCCAACTATGGCAATTTACGGCTATCTTGCCGACCTTGTTGTGACACTGCACCTCGCTTACGTGCTCACAGTGATCGTCTTGCTTGTTCTTATTCCGGTGGGCAGGTTTTTGAACTGGAACTGGGTAAGATGGTTCTGGCTCCGCGTCGTCCATTTATTGATGATCGGGATAGTAGCCTTTCAGGCGTGGATCGGAGTCATCTGTCCCCTCACCCATCTGGAGAACTACCTTCGCTCCCTCGCCGGACAGGAGACCTACTCTGGGACATTTGTCGGTCGGCTGGTGGAATCGCTTCTGTATTACGAGTGCCCGAGCTGGGTCTTCTTAGTAGCCTATACGAGTGTGGCACTTTTGACCGCGCTCACCCTCATTCTCGTCCCGCCAATCCTTCCCGCGTGGCTGAGGCTTTCCGATCACCGGCCTGCCCTGAGGCATTGAAATGCAGAATGTGTTGGATACGCGCCGCACTTCTGTCACGATCGCGGCATTTTTGTCGCACTAATGGCCGCGTAAGACCTGCTGGAAAAAGTTCCGCCCGATACAACAAACGTTTCCGCATGCGTCTGCTGGCAGGTTTCACGTAATAGCTTTTCGACCTGCTGGAGGGTCACAGGCTCGGCCCATGGACTTTCCGGGCAAAGGCGCCCTTTTGCGACCGGTTCGATAATAAGCAGGCGACCCCCGGGACGGAGAATTCTGACCACCTCGAGAAGAGCCTGTTGGGGTAATAGAACATCGGCGAGTGTGTCGACCATGAGCACCCCGTGAAATGCCGCCTCTGGTACGGGGACGCGAAGAAGGCTGCCCTCGACGGTTTTGATCCCTTTTGGCACCCGCTCAAGGGCTTCAGGCAAGAAATCAATCCCCACCCACCGCAACTGCGGAAACCAGCTTGCCAAATAGCGCAAATAGCGGCCGGTTCCGCAGCCCAGGTCGGCCACAAACGCACCAGCGGGCAGCCCCTGTGCCCAACTCCTGGCTTTTTGCAATCGGGGATCTGAAGCGTCTAAGGGGACCTCTTCGCGAAGCTTAGCGTGGGCAAAACATCGGACACGCCAAAGTGTGGCATCTAGGTAGTATTTGAGCGCCAGTGGATCTTCTTCTTGATCCCTGTTTGTACCAGCGTTTACCGTTGCCGGAAGAGATCCATGCGGCATCAGATGGCGCTGCAAAAACCGCATGGCGTTTTCCCCCCGCGCCTGATTGTACAAACGAAACCAAATGAGGGCGGCTTGGGCCACCGTGGAAAGGTGCACCACACGCTGGCCTTCGCGCTCCGGGAGGGCTCCTGAAGCCAATTGGAGTCGATCCATTGTCTCGACCAGCGGAAGTGCCTCCTGTCGACGGTTCCACTCCAGGTACAGGAAGGCTCGCCGGACGAGAGCGGCGGTCGTTTCCGGTTGACTGTGGCGGTGTCCATGGGTCAACCAGTAGTCGATCCCCCGAAGGGCCGCCGTCGTCCAATCGGTGTCGGGCCAGCGACGTCCCGCGCGGAGAAGGGGGGTGAGGTCTGGAGGTTCCCGAAACGGATCAGCGCCCTCGTAATTCCAGCTTCTCGTCTTGGGTGGAACGACACGCCCCTCCCCACCAATCCATTGACGAAGAAATTGAGCGGCCTTTTGCGCGCAGGACTCAAATTGGGCCAGTTCCGGCAGACACGCAAGCCACGCCCGAAGGGCCGCCGCCGTTACCGTAAAAACCGCTTCCGGTGCCCGGGATTCCGACACGGACCCATCCGCAAGCTGGCGTGCTTCCAGCCACCTCGCCGTTCGCCAGGCTGCCTCCCGCTGCCCATACTCCATGAGCGTCTCGGTTGCGAGCCCGGCCAGCGTCACCACCGTGTGGGGAGCGCTACCTCGGTCTGCCCATTGCTGGCAGTGGTGTTGAAGTCTCTCGAGAGTTGTGGCCACCGTCACCGCGCGGCCACCAAGAAAGCCGAACAAGCGCCCGAGCCAGCTTGTATGCCGGTGGGGCTTTTCTACCGCTGCAGGCAATGTTTCGGGGGATTCGCCGTTAGCCATCACACCGTCAGTATCCACTAATAGCTTGCATCGTGTGCACCGGATGTGCCGCAGATCGGACGATGGCAAATCTTCAGCCAACAACGCTTTGATTCGCCGCCATTGCGCCTAACTGAAATAAGCGACGATCCGGATTTCACTCTTTCCAGGAGGTGTCGGACTCCGGAGTGCCTGGTCCTGGCTTCTGTGGGATCCCGTCCCATGAAGCGTCAGTCGCCGCATGGTCAGTAATGAGCCCCTCTCGCCAGGATCGCTGATCACTTTTCCGTCAAATTGCTCTTTGCGCGATCCCTCTCGATGCATATGATAAACACAGCAAAAAGGCGTCACAATCGGTGAAACCCGCACCGCTGCTGCCAGGGAAAGAAGGACCATGAACGACTGGCAGAACGAAACGCAATCCGCTCCGCAGCTAGAAGGCCGCGCGAAAAGCTGGGTCATCCGTTTGGCCATTGTTGCCGTTCTGATCTTGCTCGCCATTGCCGGACTGGCCGTTGCCGGTCTAATGTTTCTTGCCCGGCTCGGCGGTGAGCCACTCCATCTGGCCCTGGAAACCCTTCGCAAAGACCAGACGGTGGTTTCCCGTTTAGGGGAGCCGATCCAGATGGCAAGTTGGTTTCCGGTGGGCAGCGTCAGGGTCAGTGGCGAGCGAGGGAACGCTAATCTAACCTTCCGGGTTAAGGGTTCGCGAGAACAAGCAGTCGTCAATGTTGTTGCCCAGAGAATTGCCGGAAAGTGGGGGCTTACCACGCTGGAAGTGAAGTATTCGAACGGAGAACGGCAGTTGGTTGACTTGAGTGAGCAGGCGGACAAAGAGCTTGAGGCCCCGAAGTGGACTCCTCCGGCTGCTTCGCCTGCCGTCCCCCAGAGCCCGGATCAAGGGGATAAATCTTCGCCATCGGAGGAAACTCCCCCAAATGTTTCGATTCCCGCCCCATCCGTGGAGATAAAGATTCCCGAGCCACCGCAGAAATGAGCATCCCCTGCACCGGGGAAAAACAGATAGCTTATGGGGCGGTAACTGCCACGTCGAAACCATCGTGTTTCCGTTTTCAGCCTCCGCGAATTCGTCGCAGAGTGGCCTCGTACATCTCAACGTACCTCGGAGCACTGCGGGCCCAGGACCAGTCCTGACGCATTCCCGTGAGCACGAGTTGTCGCCAGATCTCAGGCTGTCGGTAGGCCTCGCATGCCCGTCTCAGTGTCTCGCTCAGTGCCTGAGGGCTCTCTTCCGTGAAACTGAAGCCATTGGCGGTGCCATTTGCCAGGGTTTCGGGCCGACAATCGGTGATGGTATCTGCTAGTCCGCCGATTGCCCTCACTACGGGAACAGTGCCATATTTAAGGGCCTGAAGCTGTGCCAGACCGCACGGCTCAAAGCGGCTGGGCATAAGAAACATGTCGGCTCCACCTTGGATACGATGGGCCAGGGGGAGATTGAACTCGAAAATGACGGCCAGCTTATCGGGATATCGATTGGCCAGTTCACGGAAGGTCGTCTCAAGCTGAGTCTCGCCAGTGCCTAAAATGACCCATTGTGTCTCCATCTGTTCAAGCCATTCGGGGAGAATCTTGGCCACAAGATCGAAGCCCTTCTGATGGGTCAGCCGTCCAATCATCGCAATAAGGGGGACGTGGGGACGCTGGGGCAGGCCGACTTCGCTCTGAAGTGCTGCCTTGCAGAACGGTTTCTGCTGCCATACGGTATGCTCGTCGTACGGAGCGGGAAGATGAGGATCTGTGGTGGGATTCCAGACAGTGTAATCGATTCCATTAAGAATCCCCCATAACACATCCCGCCGACTTTGAATGACTCCTTCCAGGCCGGCCCCGAATTCAGGTGTCTGGATCTCCTGGGCGTAGCGGGGACTAACGGTACTGACAGCATCTGCAAACACGATCCCCGTTTTCAGCAAATTGAGCTGGCCGTAGGCCTCCATCTGCTGCCAGTTGAAATACTTCCAATCCAGACCCGTCAGCAGCATGTCCCAGTGCCAGAACCGCCCCTGGTAGGCCATGTTGTGGATGGTGAAGACGCTACCCATCGAACGATAGAGCGGAGAAGACGCGTACTCGATCTTCAGGTAAGCGGGAACGAGACCCGTCTGCCAATCGTGGGCGTGAATGATATCGGGATAAAAATCGAGCAGGCGAATGGCTTCCAGGGTGGCTCGCGAGAAGAACACGAACCGCTCACAGTTGTCGGCGTAATCCTGGCCGTGAACACTGTACAGGGCGTCTCGGTCGTAATAGTAATCCTGCTGGACGAAATAAAACGTAACGGACTCCGAACGGTGCTCAAGGAGCCGCCCGGAGACCGTCTTGCTTCCCACAGCCACGATGAATTCTACATTCAACGGTCGGATTTCCCGCCCCACGTACCAAACGCATCGGTAGGCCGGGAGAATGACTCGCACATCGTGGCCAAGGTCGGCCAGGGCAAACGGCAAACTCCCGCAGACGTCCCCCAGACCACCAGTCGTGGCGAACGGGACAGCTTCACTCGTGGTGAACAAAATCTTCACAGGACTGACCTCCCGGTACAAATCAATTTCGGCAATTCAGGAAGGGCGGTCACAGGCCCCGGCTGGCCCCGATGGAGAGATTGGTTCTTTGACTGCTGTTCCTCCCGATTGGTACGCCCAATATTAATCAGGGGTTCCCTACTAGTGTAGCTCACCGTTGAGTGAGAGGCGGTTCGGAAAAACGCGGCCTTCCGTCCTTATACGGGGCGGCTCGCTCGCCCCTTCATGTATAAAGCGGAACGCGTTGTGTAAACTCCCCTCCAAGCGCAGTTACGTAGGCGGCGGAGGCCACACAACCAACTGGCTGTGCCGAAATTGTGGGTGGGTGTGAACTCATCAGGCTTCGGAAAGCAATTTTGTCGGGTTTGTGGAAGAAAGTGATCCGAAGGATTATCGGCGTTGACGGTGCGATGGAAACCGTAACTGACGTATCGGGTGGAAGGACGATCGGGCGAAAAGTTTGGGAACCGTCTCCTCCACGCCGAATCAGTGAAGAAGGGGCGTCATGCCGCCCCCAGTTCCCGCCAAAGGATGGCTCTTTTCCTCCGCTCACGGCTGTGGAGGAGCACGGATGCCGCAGGGATGGCGAACCTTTGAATGAAACACCACGTGCGGCACACCGGCTCGATCATCCAGTGATGTCTCGGCCGGCACAAAACACCGCTCACGGAGCGCAACGGCATGGACCGTTCCGCACTCGCGCCAGGAGGCTGCCGCGGCTGACCGAACGAAGCTAAGCAGCGTAGGTTACGATGTTCCAATTGCAGGTTCGAGCGTCGTGTGGGAGCGGTTTTCCGAGTCTGTTTTGAGCAGTCTTAGGAACTTTCGAGTGTCGGAATCAATGTGAAAGCACAGCGTGCAACCGGCTACCTGTTGATCGCCGTTTTGACCGTCGCGGGATGGGGACGTTCCGCGTCAGGTTGGTTCTGGAATATCGGAACCCCTGCTACTCCCCATCCGGCGGTTGCCCGAGTGATTGCCCTCGATACACGCGGGGCTTCCCTGGGCACGGGCACCCTTGTGGCGGTCAACGAGTATCACGGCCTGGTGGTGACAAATTGGCACGTCGTGCGAGATGCTCGCGGGAGTATTCTTGTTCAATTTCCGGATGGATTCGCGTCACCGGCTACTGTTCTTAAGGTGGATCGGGAGTGGGATTTGGCAGCGCTCGCCATTTGGCGCCCCAGGGCCAGGCCCGTGCCGATCGCGGTTGAACCGCCGAAGCCAGGTGATGTCCTCATGATCGCTGGGTACGGCCAGGGGGATTATCGCATTTCTTACGGGCCGTGCACACAGTACTTATCGCCCAGTCCCGGTTTGCCTGCTGAATTGGTCGAGCTTCGAGCGACCGCCCGCCAGGGAGACTCAGGAGGCCCGATTTTCAACGGCCGGGGAGAATTGGCGGGCGTTCTTTTCGGATCGGGTTTCGGCGAGACAATGGGGGCCTACTGCGGCCGAGTGAGGAGCTTTCTTTTTCCACTCAAGGAAGTGTTTGACAAGTTGCCGCCCCCCGATCCTCTGTTGCTCGCTGCCAACAGTGTAGGACCGCCGGGGCGAACCGCAGCTAACGGTTTAACAACTCCGCAAGGACAAGGTCTTATTCCCGCTCAGCCAGCCTCCCCCGTTGGATCGCCGCCGGTGACTCTTCCTCTGACGGCTTCAAATAACACCCCGGAACGTGTGGAGGTGAACACATCCCAGGGGACCGGAACAAATGGGGCTTCTCCAACGTCCTGGCCCGGGTCGTCCCTCTCCCAATCCTCGCTTCCGAGCAAGAATTCGGAAAGGTCTTGGACGGATACGGGAACGCGCGAAGACGCGGCCAGCGACGTCAGCGCTTGGCGACCAGCGGAAACAGTGACCGACTCTCATTCCAGAACTGATCTTGCCGCCGGTGGTTATTCCTCCAGTAAAACACCGGGTGAAAGTGCGTCTTCCGGACTCGGTTCCGTGGCGGGGTCATCCAACTCACCGCGTTCCTCGACGGGATACAGCGATGACTCCAAAACAAACGCCGGCTTCGGAGATGGATATGCTCGTGCTCAGAGGGGCAAAGACGCATTGGACAATTCCTCGAACTATTATGGGCTGAGTGCTTTCCAAAAATCTGATGAAACGAATTCCAATTCTTGGCCGGACTACGAGCGGCGGTCCACATGTAATGACGCGGGAAATTCCGGGGATCTCTATGCCAAAGATGACGACTCGGGGGCATATTCGCCCGGGAAATGGGACGCCCTGAGCAGCGCGGGGACTGGGAAGGATACGGCGCAGCAGCAGGTTGAGAGTGGGCGTCGGCCGTACGAGGCCTGGAATAACTGGTCGAATGGACCCTACGAGTCTTCGGAAGAGCCATACGCCGACCGGAGAAGCGTGACTGAATGGGGCGATTCCGGCAAAAACTCCTCCAGCAGTGGGAACCGATACGCGCAAGATTCTCGCGAAGAACGGCGTTCCCGCGCAACGACGACCGCTAGCATCAACACGCACTCGCGCGGCATTGATTCTTCCTCGCAAAGTGCAGATACGGCGAGCGGAAAAGGTGCACGGGATTCTTACCGACAGGACCAGTTGACCGATAGTCTTACGGAAAAGCCGTCTGAGGACCTTTCGCGGACTATTAAAAGCCGAGAAGAAACTAAGAAATACAGCGATTCGGGCTCCAATTGGGACTATTCGCCGATCCCCGTGTATGATGCAAACTCTGATTCTGAGGAATCACAAGCTTTCGGGGACGGGTCTAAATTCGGAAGTTTGAACTGGTCTCGCGAGGGAAATACCGGGGCGGGTACTTCGGAGAAATATTCGGAATTCGCCGGTTCTCAGTCCGGCTCGTTTACAGGAACCAGCGGCGGGGGCGACAACATGAAGAAGAGGACCGGAGTATCTTCCTCAAGAAATTCAGCATCAAGCGGGGACGCCACATACAGGAATAGTGAGTATTACCGAGACGGGACGAAAGAATACTCTTCGACAAGCGGGACTTATTCGGCCGGTAAGAACGACACATCATGGAATGATGGGGAAAATCACGCGGAAAATAAGATCACAGGGCGAAATAGCATTATTGGATCGACGCAATCGGGCAGCGAGAATTCGCGAACGACTCCTGCAAGCGAGCGGAGTTCTGCCACAGTGGCAAAGGGAGTGGAACAAAAAAATAGCGACCAAGCCAATAGGCCGGCCTCCAGTACGCGATTCTCGAACGGCGACGAATCAACCAGTTCCAGGCAGTCTGGTTCCCCCGAGACGAATGGCGATTCGAACATTATCAGTGGTGCCAACCCGACGACGGATGCTAAAGCCACTTCGGAGCAGCCGAGTGCAAGCACGAATAAACTCAACGTGGGATGGGAAACAATGATCGGAATTCTCGGTTTGCTCGTCCTGTTCGTGCAAAGCATGCGCTGGCTGAGCCTGCTGTATGATCGAAGTTACTACCGGCGCCGAAGCTACCGCACCACCCGCCGGAGGACAACCTGGCCACCGCCACCGCCCTCTGGCTACCGCTGGTATTATTGACGGCGGCGTGAGCCGGGATCGACGGTTGGCCTCGGATGCAACTCGCAGTTCACCCGAGCCAACGCACTTGGTCGCGAACCGTTTTTCTGCCCACGTCTGATGCTTGGTTCCTGCATCGCGGGTCTCTCTCGGTGCGGATCCCGGCAAATGCTGAAAGAAACCTTGTTGATCGACGGCGAGAGCTTTGAGACAATCACATTTTTGACAGGTTCTGTGTGCTTTGACAGGTGTCTTGTGTCCACGGATGCAGGGCGGCTCGAGGCGCCGATGCAACGTACGAGCGTTTGGTAACTCCGCATGACACTGCTGTACTACGACCCCATTTTTCTCCAGCACGAAACGGGAGCTCATCCAGAGCGGGCGGACCGGATTCGGGGGGCTCTGGAGCGCTTCGAAGCGAGAAATTTGCTTTCCCGATGCGCCCGACCCCAGGTCAAACCTGTGTCCCGAAGCCGGCTCACCCTGATCCACTCCCCGCGGTATATCGACGAGGTCTGGGCGGTTGCCAAATCCGGAGGCGGTGACCTCGATCATGACACCATTTGCAGCCCCGCTTCCTACGACGTTGCCCTGGCAGCCGTCGGAGCCGTATGCGATGCCGTGGAACGGGTGGTCAAAGGAGAAGATCGCCGGGCTTTCTGTCTGATCCGACCACCAGGGCATCATGCACTCCGCGAAAGGGCGATGGGCTTTTGCATCTTCAATAACATTGCGGTGGCGGCTGCCGTGGCGGTGTGGGAACTGGGGCTGGAGTCAGTGTTGATCGTGGATTGGGACATCCACCACGGAAACGGAACACAGGCGGCGTTCTGGGAGGATCCGCGGGTGGGATTTCTCTCGATCCACCGGTATCCCTTCTATCCCGGTACTGGTGCCGCGGACGAAATCGGCGAGGGTGCTGGACGCGGCTATACCAAGAATATTCCTGTCTCCTACGGGATATCGCGGCGGGAGTATTTCGCTGCCCTGGAATCAGCCCTGGACAAATTCGCTGCGTTCGTAAAACCTCAGTTGGTGCTGTTGAGTGCCGGATTTGACACCCACCGGCTGGATCCCATCGGCAATTTGGGGTTGGAAACCGAAGACTTCGGACCACTTACTGCTTTGGTCCTGGATGTGGCAGATACTTATGCGGAAGGGCGTTTTGTCAGCGTGCTGGAAGGTGGCTATAATCGTCTGGTCATGCCCGACTGCCTTGCCGTCCACCTTGAGGAAATTGTGCACAGGGATGAGAAGAGCCGCCAGTCCGCAAATTCCTGAATGCTCTCACCACTCGATCGACGATGCGATATGACGTCCATCGTTCGTGGACCTGTTCTCGAATGCCATCGCATCGGCAAGCGTTTTGGCGGCATCGTTGCCCTGGAGAACGTGGATTTTGACCTTTATCCGGGCGAGGTCCACGGGGTTGTGGGCAGCAACGGGGCTGGAAAAAGCACTCTCATGAAGATCCTGGCGGGGGCGTTGGCTGATTATGAGGGCGAAATCTCCGTAGCCGGCCAGCCGGTGAAAATCACCAGCCCTCAGATCGCATTCCATCTGGGCATGGCCATGGTGTACCAGGAGTTTTCGGGCGTCGGCCAACTTTCTGTGGCGGAAAACCTCTTTCTCGGACGCCAGCCGCTCAACCGGCTGGGATTCGTGGATTGGCCTTTGATGCGGCAGAAAGCCCGCGAGTATTTGAAAGAACTGGGGCTTCATCTCGATGTTGATCGGCGGCTCGATACATATCCACTCGTAGTGAGACAGATGGTGGAGATCGCCCGGGCAGCCCACCGGGGAGCCCGCATCCTTATCATGGATGAGCCCACCAGTGCTTTGAGCCCTCCGGAAGTGGAGCGACTTTTCGAATTGATCAAGACGCTTAAACAAAGAGGCGTGGCCATCGTTTTTATCAGCCACTTTTTGGAGGATGTTCTGGCAATTTCAGATCGGGTCACCGTCTTGCGGGAGGGACGACGTGTGCTCACGCTTCCCCGTGCAGAGTTGACCAAACACAAACTGGTGGAAGCGATGATTGGCCGTGGGGTTTCAACAGGTGCTGAACGCGAAGAATGGGCCGAGCTCCCTCCACGTGTCTCCGCACCGCCGGTGCTTATTGCGGAAAAACTCACGCTGCCGGGGATATTCGAGGACGTGAGTTTGGCCGTCGCTCCCGGAGAAATCTTGGGGCTTTATGGATTCGTGGGAGCAGGGCACCAGGAAGTGGTTCAGGCTTTGGGGGGAGCGCTGGCACCACGTTCCGGGAAGATCATTCTTGGGGGGCGAACGATTCCCCTCGGCAGACCTCAGAAAGCGGTTCGTGCGGGGATGGTTCTCGTAACGGCGGATCGAGCTGCGGGACTATTTCTGCGGGGCGAGGTGTACAAAAACGTCACCATCGCCCATCTACGCCACGCCGTGGGAAATTGGGTCACTCTCGCGAAAGAACTTCGCGCGGTGCAACCGGTCCTGCAACAGGTAGGATGTCGGCCGGCGAATCCGCTGCTCAGAGTCGAGCATCTGTCCGGAGGCAACCAGCAGAAGGTGGTGTTTGCCAAATGGTTGCTGGGACCGGTTCGCGTGCTGCTTCTGGAAGAACCCACGCGGGGCATGGATATTGCGGCAAAGGCGGAGGTGATGCAATTGGTAGAGCGGCTTGCCAGGCAGGGGACGGCCGTGATCCTGGCGTCCACGGAGCCGGAACTCATTCTCGCGCATTCCCATCGCGTGATGGTCATGAGTCGAGGAAAAGTGACTGCGGAATGGGCGGGATGCCGGTTAGAAAAGGCCGAACTGCTCAGGGCGGCTTGACCCCGAGAGCGACCCCGAGGTAACTGCCCCCTCCACGCGTTGCACCAAAAGTAAGGAATTGGCTCGCCCAAGGCATCCGTAGGACTTTAGCAATGGCAGCATTGGCAAAGGGATTCAAATTCCGCTGGGAACCGCAGGATATCGCACCGGTGGCGTCGCTTCTTGCGCTGATCGTCTTTTTTGGGATTGCCGCCCCTGGCTTCCTTCGGCTCTCTACCTTGGTGACCGCCTTGCAGCAAGGGGCGGTCCTCGCGATTGTCAGCACGGGATTAACGTTTGTCCTTTTGGCTGCGGAAATCGATCTGGCTGTCGGAACCGTGGCCCTGTGGACGGCCTGTTTTTGTGGGTGGCTTTACCAATCGTGGGCAATGCAAACCGCGGAAGGGCGTTTCGTAGCGTCGGCCGAAATCGTCGCAGCCGTCCTCATCCTGCCATTGTGCACAAGCCTCTTGCTGGGAATTCTTTCCGGTATCTTAACGGTGAAGTCGCGACTGCCGAGCTTTATCATCACGCTGGCCATGATGTTCATCTCTCAGGGGGCTGCCCGATACATCACCCGCGGTCAAGCCTTTCGGGTCCCGGCCCTGTTGGGAGACATTGGAAATCGGGGCATCGAGCACGAGGGATTAACCGTCATCCCTTACAGTGCCCTTTTGGCGGGTGCCATCATGATCGTGGGACATGTGGTGCTCCAGTACACGCGATTTGGTCGATACGTGTACATGACTGGGGGAAACCGCCAGGCGGCCCGGCTGGCTGGGGTACCAACAGGGCTGGTCGTCACGGCGTGCTTGGCGATTTCGGCGGTCACCGCGGGTGTCGGCGGTCTGGTCAATGCAGGACGCATGACGAGTGTGACTCTCGATCAGAACCAGGATCTTTTGCTCAGCGCTCTGGCGTGTATTGTGCTTGGGGGAACAAGTCTTTTTGGCGGTGAAGGAGGGATTGGCAAGACGCTCGTCGGCGTCGCCACGTTCACGGTCCTCAACATCGGGCTCAACTCGATTCGGCTGGACGATTTCGCGCGGCCTTTTGTGATGGGTGTGATATTGATGGCGGCGCTGCTTCTCAATGCGGCACTCGCTCGGCGGCGGCCGTGATTCTCACGGAACGCACACCGACGGTGAGGGCTTGGCCAAAGATTGGGTCGCGGATCGCCTGATCAATTCCATGGACAGAATAAGGAGAAGCACTGCCAGAATAAAGGGACCAGCGGACAGGAAGGCCCTCACCTGAAATGCGAGGAGAACCCCCACAATTCGCGCAACGGCACTCAAACTGTTGGCGATCCCAAAAATCCGCCCCTGGTGATCCGCATCCACCCGTCGCGAGATGAGGGATTGTACGGCGGGCATGACGAAAGCCATTCCCGCTGCCACGATGCCACTGCCGATGATCACAATTGTTGCAGCCAGTTCAGCGCTCAATCGAATTGGCGGCAAAAAACGAGCTATCTGCGGATGTTGTACAGCCAAGCTGATTCCCAAAAAACCGGCTACCGCTGCCGTCAATCCAATATTGGAAAGTGTTTTTTCCGACAATCGAAGACTGAGCCGACGCACAAGGAAACCCTGAGTCAAAGCTTGCGTCAACCCGATCAGAACAAAGACCCACAAGATGTCTCGGCTCAGATGCAGCATGTGCAGATCTCCCTTGAGTTGCCGAAGATCGGCCAGGGTGACGGAGAGCGTGGCTTCAAACCCCGAAAGTGCGAAAACGATCAGAAACCCCGTCCAGAGCAGCGCCGCAAGTCCCGGATCCGCAAGGACTTCCTTCCACACTTTGGGGTTGAAAAGCAGGTGCCAATTAGCGTGTGATCGGGGTACATGTCGATGGGCGCCTTCAGCGGTTCTGCGGCGAAGTTGAGGGAGCGATTCTGGCAAAAACAACAATGCGGTGAGGAGAGCCATGGCTGAGAAGCCCGCTCCCATGAACCCCGGCAGGGTACTTAACGCCGCCTGCTTTCCAGGAGCCACCGACATGGCGAGGGCGCCGAGAAGTGGTCCGAACGTGAGCCCCACTCCAAACGCAGTACCGATGACAGCCATGCCACTTGCCCGATGTTCGGCTTTCGTCACGTCTGCAACGAAAGCCTGAGCGGTGGAAATCGTTGCGCCCATGATTCCTCCTCCGATGCGTGCGAGGAACATCAGCCAAAGGGAGCTCCAGGCGCAGGCAAGAGCGAAAAGGGTGTAGCAAAAGGTTGAACCGGCCAGTCCGACCAGCAGAATCGGGCGTCTGCCGACCCGATCGGAAAGACTGCCCCAAAGCGGACTGAATAAAAACTGCATGAAAGAAAAACTGGTCATCAGAAAACCAAGAAGCATTCCCTGAATCGTCGGGCTGTAGCCCGCCATGAGATGCTCGGCATAAACCGGCAGAAGGGGCAAAACAAGTCCAAACCCCAGCAAATCCACAGAGACGACAAGAAAGACAATGCCTACACCGACGCGTCTGGGAGGCTGCAAACGTGGGGACAATCCATTCAGTGCGAAATCTTTTTTTTGCACAGTCGCTGTAAGCTTCACAATTGACCTCACCAATTTTCCCAAAACGACGATTTCTTTACCAAAACGTGTAACAGTGTGCCAAGCTGCCTGCAGTTTGTGGTTTGGAAACCCGTCCAGCGCGTCACACCATTGCCTATACTAAGTGGTGTGGCCGACCAACCCTATAGCTGGAGTGAGACGGCATCGGACGGCGTAAACGCTGGGGCCGTTCAAGTCTGCCCTGCGAGAGGGCCAGCCTTGCGACCGATGTTAAGGCGTGACAATTTAGCGGCCCCACTTGGCTCAACGCGGTCGGAAACCCGTATGGTGAATTGTTCGCGGCTTGCCGACGGGAGACAATTGCCGAATACGGTTGAGCTTCGCAGGAAAAGGAGGTTTTACAGCTATGAGTCAAACGTCGGTTCGCCATCTGGATGTTCTGGAATGTCGTCGACAGTTTCCGGCCCTCTTCCGCAAGCATGGCGGGCTCCCGGTCGTGTATTTCGACGGGGCTGCCGGCACCCAGGTGCCACACCGAGTCCTCGACGCTGTCTGCCGGTATCTCGTGGAGACGAATGCCAACCGGCACGGTGTGTTTTCTACCAGTCAGGACACTGATCGGATGATTGAAGAGGCGCAGCAGGCCGTGGCCGATTTCCTTGGCACGGATGATCCGCAAACCGTCATTTTCGGTCCCAATATGACCAGCCTGACCTTTGCGTTGTCACGAGCTCTGATGAAAACCTGGAAACCGGGGGACGAGATTGTCCTGACCCGACTGGAGCACGATGCAAATTTCACGCCGTGGATTCTCGCTGCCCGAGAGGTAGGAGTGGTTCCCCGTATCGTCGATATCCATCCTGAGGACTGCTCCCTGGACTTGGAGGACTTGGCGAGGCAATTGTCCCAAAAAACTCGACTCGTGGCTGTGACATGTGCTTCAAACGCCGTGGGCACGATCACGCCGGTGGCTGAAATCGTCAAGCTGGCCCATCAGGTAGGCGCCATGGTGTTTCTCGACGCCGTGCACCTGGCCCCGCATCGGCGTATTGACGTGCAGGCCTGGGATTGCGACTTCCTGGTGTGCTCCGGTTATAAGTTCTTTGGCCCCCACGTGGGCGTCCTTTGGGGAAGGCGGGAGTGGCTGGTGTCGCTGCCTGCCTATAAGGTGCGACCCGCGCCAGACGATATTCCCGACCGCTGGATGACGGGTACGCAAAACCACGAGGGAATCGCCGGGCTTTACGCCGCGGTGGAATATCTCGCCGAGATTGGGAAATCTGTGGCCCCCGAAGTGACGACCCGGCGGGAAGCCCTCGACGCCTGTTTTCAGGCCGTCCAGGTTCACGAGGAAACTCTGACCAGGGAACTCATCGAGGGACTTCAGGCACTATCTGATGTGCGGATCTGGGGAATTACCCAACGTGAAAGGTTGCACCAGCGGTTGCCGACCATCGCCATCACCCATGCGCGGTTCTCTCCCCGCGAGTTGGCGGAATTTCTTGCCACCCGCGGAATCTTCGTGTGGCACGGGAATTTCTATGCCCTGCCTTTGACGGAGAGACTGGGCCTCGAACCCGAGGGCCTGCTGCGCATTTCAATGGTGCATTACAATACCGTGGATGAGGTCCGCCGGGTCCTTGCAGCCATGCGGGAGGTTGATTAGCCTGTTGGCCCCGGTGTGTACGAGTTCAGAATAGAAACTGGGTAAACAGGCATTGTGTTATCAAGGCCAAAAGTGTAAAAAATCTGTCTTCAATGGAAATCATTCGTGGTAATATTTACGACTATCCCAAATATTATGATGTTTTATTCGGTGCAGACTGCCAGGCCGAGATCAAGTTCTTGCGCGCTTGCTTTGAACGTTATGCGCGAATTCCCGTCCACCGCGTGTTCGAACCCGCATGCGGAACCGGCCGTCTTCTCATCCGTCTGGCGCGACAGGGATTTGACGTCGCTGGTTTGGATATCAATCCCAAGGCCGTGGAGTTCTGCAATAAACGTCTCAATCGGTATGGATTTCCCTCCACGGTTTGGGTTGGGGATATGACCGACTTCCGCGTGAGAAGAAAATTTGAGGCGGCTTTTAACACGATTAATAGTTTTCGCCACTTACCCGATGACCGAGCGGCTATTTCGCATCTGCAATGCATGCGGCATGCCATCCGAAAAGGTGGGCTGTATGTCCTGGGGTTTCACCTCACTCCCAATCGTCCGCCAACCTGTACGGAGGAAGCATGGGTGGCCCGGAAAGGGTACCTTCAGGTCAACTCCTGGATGAAAACCATCAGCCTTGACCGAGAGCATCGCAAAGAACGAGTTTACCTGCAATTCGATATCTATACTCCCACCCGTAGCTTACGGATTGCTGACGAGTTCATCTTTCGTACCTACGACCGTCACCAGTTCTCACGACTTTTGAAAAAAGCCGGAGGGTGGGAGGTTGCGGCGACCTACGACTTCGCCTACCGCATTGACGATCCTATTGTTGTGGATGATCAGACAGAAGACGTCGTGTTTGTCTTGCGTGCTGTTTAGGCTGCCACCCGTTTAAATCTAATAAGCCTTGCGTTGTATGCTCATCCGGCAATTTCAAGTCAAGAGTTAACACAGGGGAGCAAGTAAAGAATTTAAAAGTAATTCGGTGTGGTTAGTGGCAGCGATAGCTGTACTCGATGAATAAAAGGAGGATTTGTAGCCAAATATGGAAGCCGCACGCGTGCAACCAAAGGAGCTTGAACATTTCTTGCGGATCGCAAACAAGGCGGTGGACCTTGCAGCGGAGGTCTTGCGGGATAAGTTCGGACGAGTGGAAGCGAGATTGAAGGGGCACGCGGATTTCGTCACGGAAGCTGATACTGAATCGCAGCGGGTGGTGTGTGAAGTGATTCATGCAGAGTTTCCCGATCACGGTTTCCTGGGGGAGGAAGGAGGTAACTTTCCACCGGAGGAAGAAAGCACGTACTTTTGGATTCTCGATCCGCTTGACGGAACCACCAATTACATCCACGGCGTACCGTTTTTCTCCATCTCTTTGGCGCTGGCATATAGGGATGAGGTTCTCGTAGGGGTTGTATTGGACCCGATGCTCAATGAGCGCTTTACAGCGGTACGCGGCGGCGGTGCATTTTTAAACGGAAGGCCCATCCGCGTGAGCTCGGTAACGACCCTTGGGGAGGCCCTGGTGTCGATTGGTCTTCCGCCTCGGGTGATGGCCGATTCTGCCGATGTGCGCTGGATGGTGCAATCCGCGGTCCACTGCCTTTCCTTACGGCGGACCGGTTCGGCTGCTTTGAACATGGCTTACCTGGCGGCAGGTCGGTTCGATGTCTCGTGGGCTTTGACCACCAAGGTCTGGGACGTGGCGGCTGGAAGCCTCCTCATCGAAGAAGCCGGCGGTGTGGTGACCAACCTCAAGGGAGAGCCGCTCAGCGTGAAAGGGGGGCCGTACGTCGCTGCGGCGAACCGCGGATTACTTGAAGAGTTCTTTCGGGCAGTTGGATTTCGCTCCTGAGTATCTTGTTGGGGCAGGACAGCCAAGGCAGCGGGCGCTCCGACTCGCATTGTCCGCCTATATTTGGTGCGCATTGCAAGCAGACTGCCGTGTTACCCCTCCGGGTATGGTGACGGAGAACTCGCGTCATCCCCGTGAGTTGCAGTACGGCCGGGCTGACGATATAACGGAGGCAAGCCTGGGACGGGACACCGGCCTCAAAAGAAAGGACGATGTTTAATCATTCTTCCGGGAGGTCTGAGTCATGACGTATGAGCACGACTATTTGGCGGGTAAGGTGCATCCTCGTTGCTGCCCGTGTCATGAGACCAGCACTCTGAGTACCCTGGGAACTCTAACACGACGGACCTTTTTGGGAAGTGCGGCAATTGGCTCGAGCATTCTTTCGGGTTTAAGCTGGGCCAGCCTGGCCGGTCAGGCCCCCGAAGTACCGATGCCACCTCCGCGACAGGCCCTCAAAGTAAAGCCCGTCTTCCTGTATCGCGTGTATCAACCGCGTCCCCAGACGAGTTGGCGAAACTGGGGTGGCATTCACACAGAGGAAGCGGCGGCCCAGGAGGTTGCGCGAATCCAGGAGGAGCTGAAGCAGCTTCAAGCCTCCGCGGACTTCCCTTTGGAACTCGCTCCTCTCACGGCAACGAAGGACGCTCGCCAGTTGAGTGGTATGGAGGACGTCCAAAGTGCGGATGCGCTGCTGGTCTACGCTAATGATGGTGATCTCAATGCGATTGCAGCACTTAAGAAGGACACGATTTTCTTCATCCGCCACAAGTCTGGTCCACTTTATCTCTACTATGAAATCATCAGCCCACGTTTTCTCCGCCAGCACACGGATGAATTGCAAGTTCCGGGAATGGACAACGAGGATGTGGTGATTGACAAGTATGACGAAGTGCTTTGGCGGCTTCGCGCGCTCTGCGGCCTCAAGAACGCACGCAACCAGGGAATTGTGGCAATCGGTGGTGCTGGGGCGTGGGCGCAACCTCCCAAGGTGGTGCCCGAACTGGTCAAAAAAATCTGGGGGACGGAAATCATTGATTTTTCCTACGAAGAACTCGGCAAGCTTATCAGGGCAGCTCGGGCGGATGAAGCCGCCGTCAAACTCGCGAAACAACGCACCGACGAATACTTGAAAGATTCCAACGTAACCTTAGAAACGGATCGCGCATTCCTGGAAAATGCGTTTTTACTGGACCACGTCTTCCGGAAGATCATGGCCCAGGCTAATTGCCGCATGATCACAATCAACGGGTGCATGGGGACGATCATGCCGATTGCGGAAACGTCCGCCTGCATGACTCTCAGCCTGCTCAATGACGACGGCTATCTGGCCTTCTGCGAGTCCGATTTCGTGGTCATACCGGCGGGAATGCTCTTGTGCGGAATTTCGGGGTTGCCGCCATTTCTCAATGATCCCACCTATCCGCATGATGGGATCATCACCCTGGCGCACTGCACTGCACCGCGGAAATTGAATGGCCGTGAGCGGGAGCCGGCACGTATTCTCACCCATTTTGAGTCCGACTACGGTGCTGCGCCCAAAGTAGAAATGCGCAACGGCCAGATTGTGACCAACGTATTGCCGGACTTCAAATCGCAGCGCTGGGTGGGACTGCGCGGGGAAATCGTGGCACATCCGTTCCTGCCCATTTGTCGTTCGCAGATTGATATCCGGTATACATGCGATGATAAACTCCTCGCTGACCGCATGCCCGGCTTCCACTGGATGACCATTTACGGCGACTATCTCCGCGAGACCGGTTACGCCCTTAAACGCGTGGGAATTAAGTTCGAAGTCCTTGGTTAGCGGGCAATAAAGCCTGCGGCGACACGATCTGCCGAGATTCTGGCCACAAAGGCTGACTTCCTTCTGCGACTCGTTTCTGCCGGGCGGATTGCGTTCGGGTCCGCCCGTTGCGCTTTTATGGTTCGGAGGACGGGGAGGCTAACGTGATCGCCGAAGTTCGTAGAGGTCGTAAAGGTCGAACAGCATTTCGCGGAGGTTGCCCTGGTGCCGGGCGAAGGATTCGTGAACGTCTTCCCGGCTGATGAGGGGTTCGCCACGTTGCAGAAGAAGCTGCACGATTTGCCAAGCGAGGTCTTCATTCGGTTCCGGGGCATAAAGAAGAGGAAGCTCTACGTCGGAATGGGCTGTTCCGATCAGTCCCAGACGCCGCTTCCGGCACAGCCGTCGTAACTGGTATCGTGCCCAGGCGCTGAGCTGCTCGTAGCCATCCACCGTGAGCACAATCTCGGATCGGTCTTCCAGTAAGTTCCAGGTTTCCTGGTCCAGTGTCCGCTGCCCATCATGGAGTTCGAGACGCAGACACGGAATCTGGTGCTGTTCCATCCAGTCTGCGAGGGCCGTGATTAGCGCGGATTTGCCCACGCCGTGCGGCCCGACCACGGCCCCCATTCTCTGCAGTCGTTCGAACGTCTGATAAAGCGACTCGGCGGAGCAGCCGGGGGGAAAAATGTAGGGAATCGCTCCCGGTCGAACGAATCGCGCGGAAAACGGATTTTCGACTTTTCCAGAAATTTCGGTCACTGGATTCTCACTCTCGCCGGCGCGACGTGTCCCAATCGAAAAGTGATCTCTTCCACGATCTCACGACCTTTGACCGGAAATACCCGCACCCGCACACACCACCGAATACGGATGATCAGCCCGTCGTAGCTGAGAGGCGTCTGCGGAAGGATCGTTTGAAAGCGGAGAGGAGCCGAGATTGACAGGGGCGAGTCCCCGTCCTGCGACCAGCGCCGAAAATGGTGGACATGGAGATCCTGATCGCCCTTGCCATCCGTGTACCAGAGTATGGAAAGCTCGACCGCCTTGATCGCCTCACCACAGTCAGCAGGGGTAATAATGACCTTGCCGGAAAGAATCTCTCCGGGCTCGTAAACGGTCTTTCGATGGTCGAGATGGATGACAATTCGCGGTTCCATCGCTTTCCGGCAGGAGATAAATTTTTTGGAACCTCAACTCCTCAGGAGAAATTTCGGGACTGTTTGCGTATCACGGCGACCTTCCAGCTTCCCACTAAACCGTTTCCGAGTTATCGTGGCTCGTGCCCTCGGAAGACGTCGCTCCGCCCATGCTTGTGGCCTGAACAGGCCGCCTGGGCCAGGATGCTGTGTCGGACTTCCTCGAAGGCTCCGGCAAAACAACGAGCGGGAAAATGCGCTCGAAAACGGGCCAGTCCTGCGCACTTCCCCGCACGCAGAGACGCCATCGGACTTCGTTGTGTGGGGAACGGAAAGAGTGCATCATTCCCGACGGAATTTCGATTTCTGTTTCGATTTCAAAGGGGACGCTGTGGAAAATGTCGAACTTCTCGTGCCGAGCAAGCGTCTTCTGCCAGATTCGGCGCGTTTCACGCCGGGTGTTGGTGCCGTGCTGAAAAGTGGCTTCTTCTTCGCACACAATGAGCATTTCCAGCCAGTTCATCTTGAGCCAGCCGGTTTGTTTGAGGTACACTCGGTACCGCTGGCCGCAGATCAGGGGAAAGTCGGATATCTCCACAATGGTTTGTCCAATGGCCGTGGTTACCATCCACTGCCGGAAGAACGCGGCCACGAGCGTCAGGCCGATCATTAAGCACGGAATCAAAAATAGAGTGAAACTCCAATCGAATTTTCCCGAATGGTAAACTGCCAGGGCGAGGGCCAGCACGGATCCGTTCCAGAAAAGGGCGGCACCGAGCCAGCCCATCAGGGCTCGTGATGGAGTTCCCAGTACGGGGAGTCGATAAGGTAGATGCTCGCCCGGTTGTTGAATGCCGGAGGGAATTTCGGGGACAAACGGAAAGAGCGCCGCGTCCGGGTTGGCGCTCAGACTCAGCGCGAGGGGCTTGCCCTGAACTGCCAAACGTTCCACCGACTTACCCCACCGCCAAACATGGTAACTCACCCCGCCTGCCCCTAGAACCACAAAAGAGAACGGGATAAGAAGTACCAACCAGGTCCACCAACGAAACCCCCGTTCCAGCACCGCGATTTCCGGGTTGGTTGGATCGTACCACGCTGTTCTGCTTTCGCCGACTCGGTAATCGTTCAAGCACCGTTCCGCATGGCGGCGATCCACGGAGTACCCATTCCCGCGAACCGTATGGATATCGTAGGTCCAAAGCCGGTAGACACGCTCTCCCACGCGATACTCGATGCAGACCTCCGGCCGATAAAGCGTCTGGCCTTCTCGCAGCGTTGTTCCCAAACGCGTTTCCAAAACTTTACAGGGGACAGGCAGAAAGTCCTTGCCGGAGCGCCACTCGGGCAAGAGCAGAAAACGCAATACAAGCCAAAAGCCCAGACAACCCAGGAGAAACAGGTTGGCAAAGAAACCTGCCTCCCAGAGTCCGGCAATCCTCTCTGAACCAGTTCGGCGATTGCCGCGTTTTTTCTCAAACAGGCGGAACCAGCGAGCCAACTGACACCTTCCCGGTCAAGGTTAGAATGCTGACTCCGCCGCTGGCCATGGGCGATTGCACAAAAACAGCCATTCGCGGCCCCTTGGGCAGGGCCCATTGAATTCGGTCGACCAAATCACAGAGGGGCGGAGTCAGCCCGTCACACCTTCCTGTTTATTTTGCTCAAAAACCGGGACGGTTGTCGAGTCATCCATGACCACCCGGAATTGAATAACACAGGAATCGGAGAGTTCGGGAACAAAAGGAGTCGGACGATCAGAAATTCCCAGGGCCTGCAGGCGACTCCTCCTGTAAAACCCCAGGCGTTCCAGTGCCTGGTACACTTCCTCCAAAGTTTTTTCGCCGAAATTGGCGATTTTGAGAAGATCCTCGGGCTTTGTGTTCAGCAACTGGGCCACCGTGAAAATGCCTCGATCCTCGAGGCAGTTCGTCGTGCGGACCGAAAGCCCGATTTCCGCCGTGCTCATCTCCAACCGTTTCTGCAACTCGGCTTCGTAAACGGCGGCAGGGCTGATGCGAACGCGGGAACCCATCGCATTCCCTCCTTGGAGAGTTTGTCTGTGGCAATCCGTTGCCCGGGACAGCAGAAACCACCTCTTTTACACCAGCACCAGAAGCCTTCTGGAGAACCGTCCGGCTACTCACTTCCACGACACCGAGAAGTGATTGCAACGGGATTGCCACGGGGTCAATAAATCGGTCTCCAGCCGGCCGTGGTGCAGACGACTTAGAATGCCCATACTATATCAAGTTTTCGGAATTTGCGGAAGATGCCGGTTACGCAGAGACGTATCCGGAGGCCCGTCCTGCGGAGGGGTTGGCCTGCCCTTCCCGATGGCTCGGCTCTCCTCCGCTCGCGGGATTTTAGAATTTCGTTTGGCCTGAATTGTGGCAGTTGGCATAGAGCATTTGTGAGGGACGGCAATGGAGACTACTGGTTGGTTCCTTCCAGCCGCGGTGATGGTGGGGCTGATGGTGCTCATCTCTGCGGTGATGCTGGTCAGACGTTGGCGGCAGCGCAGACGCAAGCCAAAATGGGTGGAGCCCGACCTCCGGATCGATGTCGCGCGGTTGGAATTGCGGCCGGTTCCAGAGGTCCCGATGCTTCTTTTCCATGGCGAGCCCGTTCGCCTGGACATCGTGGTTCTTGCACCTGCGGGTCGAACAGGTTCTCTGCCGCCTCCACAAAGCTGGCCGATGCTGATGGAAGCCGTCGCCCCAGGACTGATGCGGGTGGTCCAGACACACGAGCCACAGTTTGTCCGGTGGCCATCGCAGCTGAGTGTCAACGGTTTCATTCATCAGTTCTTTCGCAACGTGGTGCTTCCAGGGGATCGCGGGCGTGGCACTCCGTTCTGCGCCGCCGTCGGTCCGGCGCGCGGCACAGACGGCCAGCTTTTCCTGGTAGGGATGATCATGCACGCCGACCATCCTCTGTTTCTGTCGTTTGAGGAAGTTGAATCCGAAACGATGTGGCGGAGACTCATCGAGGTTCGCACAAGCTGACACATCCCCTCTTTTCCTCGGCCGATAGGCACCACGCCGACGTCCACACGGGCTCGCGTGGGTGCGGAATTCAACCCCGAGGCACGTGACGGTAGGGGCAATTCATGAATTGGCGCTACAATGAATTGCCCCCATGCCATTTCAGCGGCTTTATAAAAGTGGGACGTTGATCGGCCGCACAAGGCCTTGATGGAGCTCGCCAAGCCGACGAAACTTGAGAAATGCCCTCTTTGCAATTGAATCGTGTCGCTGAGCTCTATCCCGCTGTTTCTGACAAAGGACGCGGGTTCCGCAAAAGAGGCGCGAAGCATCTGGATGCGGAAGAGGGAGGACAACGTTTGAGGGAGCGTCTGTGACAGAACTGACCAGAGAAGAAATTGCCGAACGTTATTTTGCTCAACTTCCTTTTACCCCGTATCCTGTTCAGGAAGATGCCCTGCTGGCCTGGTTCTCTTCCAAGCAGGGTGTTCTTGTGTGTGCCCCGACCGGCACCGGGAAGACCCTGATTGCCGAGGCAGCCCTGTTCGAAGCTCTTCACACCAACACGGTGGCGTATTACACCACCCCGCTCATCGCGCTGACTGAGCAGAAATTTCGGGAAATGCAGGAGGCTGCGGTTCGTTGGGGATTTTCTGCCCGCGACGTGGGACTTGTCACCGGCAACCGCCGGGAGAACCCTGATGCTCAGATCCTCGTGGTTGTCGCCGAGATCCTCTTCAACCGGCTGCTTCACCCTGAAATATGGGATTTCAGCGTCGTCAGCGCTGTGGTCATGGATGAGTTTCACAGTTTCAACGATCCCGAAAGGGGCATCGTTTGGGAATTTACACTGGGTTTGCTTCCCCCTCATATCCGCACTCTCCTCCTGTCTGCAACAGTCGGAAACGCGGTGGAGTTCCTGCATTGGTTACGGACAGCCCACAGACGGGATTTAGAATTGGTCATCAGCACGGAACGGAAGGTTCCGCTTGTCTTTCAGTGGGTACCGGACAGGTTGCTCACGGAGCAGATTGAAGAGATGACAGCGGGTGACGAAGAATCCCGCAAGACGCCGGCCCTGGTGTTCTGTTTCAACCGGGAGGAGTGCTGGACGATCGCTGAACAACTCAAGGGCCGGGACATGGTGACACGTGAGCAGCAGGCCGCCATTCAGGAGGCGCTCAAAGAGGCCGATCTTTCCCAGGGAGCCGGTCCGAAACTCAAACAGCTTCTTTTGCGGGGTGTGGGGGTCCATCATGCGGGTGTGCTGCCCAAGTACCGGCGCCTTGTGGAAGACCTTTTTCAGCGCAAGCTGCTTTCGGTAGTGGTGTGCACCGAGACGCTCTCCGCAGGAATCAATTTGCCTGCCCGCTCGGTGGTTTTGCCAACTCTGGTGAAAGGGCCTCGCGAAAAACGCCGCCTCATTGATCCGAGTTCCGCGCACCAGATGTTCGGGCGGGCGGGGCGGCCTCAATACGACAAGCAGGGGTATGTGTTTGTGCTCGCTCATGAAGATGATGTGAAGCTCGCTCGATGGAAGGAAAAATACGACCAGATTCCCGAAGACACCAAGGACCCTCAACTTCTCAAGCTCAAGAAGGAACTGAAAAGAAAAATGCCGCAAAAGCGGCCTGACGAGGTGTACTGGACGGAAGCACAATTCTGGAAGTTAAAGAACTCACCACCGGCCAAGCTCATCAGCCGAGGACATGTTCCCTGGCGTCTGTTGGCTTACATGCTGCAGGCCTCGCCGGAAATAGAGCCCATCCGTCGGCTGGTCAGTAAGCGCTTGATGGAGAGCGGTCGCATCCAGGCGGAACTCCGACATTTGGAGCGAATGCTGTTGACACTGTGGCGAGCTGGTTACGTTCAGCTCGAACCCCCTCCCCCCGCTTCCGCGCTAGTCGTGGACCGACCTAAAAGCACGGTGGACCGAAACCGGACGAGCTGGGATTTTCCCGCGCAAAACACGCCGGAACAGACTTCAGATGAGACTTCCGCCAACGAACAATCGAGTGAAGCCGTGCCCGGCTACAAACCAGAACGGGCGATACCGACGGAGCATATCTGGAAGATTTCTGCGTTTCGAAGCGTCAATCCACTTTATGGAGTCTTTCTGGTCAACCAACTGGGTGTGGCGGACCAGGCCGAGCTCCTCCAGGCTATGGAAAGTGTTCTCGAAATGCCCCGCTCGTTGCTTTCCGCCGTCAGAGTCCCGAGCTACGACGAAATGCCGCCGGGCCCCTTGGCCACCACGCGGCTCGATCCCCTCCTTTTGGAGCATGGGTTGGCCCTCCCAGAACAGCTCACAGGGCGCCGCGAAGATGAGGATGAGGAAGAAAGAGAAGAACGGCGACGGCGACAGCGTCGCGGGTTTGTCGAAGATCGGCCACGCGTTTTCACTCTGGCCGAGAAACTCGAACTGCTCTTCCGCTATGATTTTCCGGATGTCACGGACGTCAAGATCACTCCAGTCTGGGCTGCCGGCGAGATTTTGGAGTTCGGGGGCGACTTCAATAAGTACATCACCAGCAAGTCGCTCCAGAAGCAAGAGGGGATCATCTTCCGACACCTCCTGCGGCTGATCCTTTTGCTCGGAGAGTTCAAGCAGTTGTGTCCCGTGGAGCTGACCCCGGAAGTTTGGCAGGGCCAGCTTGACGAGTTGATTGCTCGATTCAGCGAGTGCTGCCGCCGAGTGGATCCCACCAGCACAGAAAAAGCCCTCGAACAGGTGGAAGGTGAGGAAGTAATCGACGATTGAACCGCTCGAAGGGAATTCCCGTCGCGCAGTAGTTGTTGACAGACTGAAACCCCCGGGCAGTTGCTCGCTTCAGATCATCCAAACCATGTTTGTGTTACTGCGACCTGGGTTCTGCACTGGCAGCCCAATCACCACCTGAAGAAACGGTAGGGATCATCCCACTCTTGTGGCCGGTCCAGGTAGAGCCCGTGCAACCATCGGCCCTCTGTCGGAGGATCGCACGGCACAATCGCGACATCCGCAAGGTACAGTTTGCCACTCCCTTCGAACCAGAGCTGGAGCCGAGTATTTTTCGATTCTGTTCCCCGGCCGACCAGGAGATACGTGTAACGCTTCCATTCCTGGCCGGGGACAAATCGCTGATACTCAAGCAATGCCCGCCACTTTGTGGTTTCCTGGACGGCGATCCAGGCTTGGCGTCCGGAAAGATTCTCTGCCCGGGCCAAGAACGATACTCGGTACCACTGCCCTTCTTGAATCGGGACGTCATGCTGGGCCAGCATTGCCGTGGTCCGACGATCACTGGTTCCCGCGGGCACGTCAACGCACACTACGGTCTTCCCGGGGACGTCTTCTTCATGCTCGAGAGTGCACGAAGCCTGGGGTACCTCGCACGAGAAGGTCCAACCATCAGGCATCTTGTCGTGATCCTGATCCTCGGAAAAATTCCCGTTTTTCACCAGTGATTTCTGGTTCCCCTGCTGGACGGGTTGGCTGAACCACTCAAGCAGCGGTGTTGTCGGCCGAAGCCCCATATTGGCGAGAACTCGGCTGAACATGACGGCCGTCCGGCGGAACGTCTTCCGCAGGTTCTGTTGCTCGGTTGTCCAATTGAAGTACCAGGGGTTTGTTCCATCTTCGAAGTCGCCGTTGACAAACAGGTTTTTCGAGGTCCCAGCTCGCGACTTGGGATCTCCAGATTCTTCAACAAGCCGCATCGTGTCCACGCGGAGACGTGCTTCCGGTTGGCCCACATGGAGATAAGCCTGCCAGCCTTCTGGATAAGCATTCGTCACTGTGAAACTGAGCCGGACTTCCGACCACTGATCCGGTGGGAGGATCACGTCTTTACCCCGGGCCAGTCGAGTCCACGGTGGCCCAGCCTGCTCCACTTCCAGACGCACAGACGCGGGTTTTCCTAGCGGTTTGACCCACGCGCTGAAGGTGTACGTCTTTCCTACGGATCCGCTGGCTATTTTTTGTCCGAGTTGCGCCCAAGGTACGGTGGCCATGGTAATTTCGGCACAGGCACGACCCTCGTGGTGGTCGACCGTGACGACCCGGAAGTCGGGTACAGCGGCAGGTTCCTTTACAAAGTCGAAGGGGAGAAGCTGGCAGAACACGATTCGTCCTTGTTTGGTTTCCCCAAGGACATCGCTTAATTTTTCCACCCCGTCAGAAAGGACTGGAATGTTTCGGGGATCCCGATTGTGAACGTCTGCCGGGGCAATTCCAGCAAAAACGCTTGAAAAGGATGGTTGGGTGAAAAAGGAATTGATGTATTCCCTGGATTCCGTTCTTACCATAACCGGGAGGAACGAGTTCGCCTCGTCCCCTTCCATCCCCAAGAGGAGTATGCGACCGCCAGCCGCCATCCAGCTTGCGAGAATGTCTCGCTTTTCCAGGAGCTGCTTCCCCGCATCTCGTCCGACAACCAGCACGTCTTCAGAAGTGAGTTTTTCCACCGGAACTTCAGCAAGTGGGACTCCCAGTCGGGTCAGGTACACCCTGCCGGACTGGTCGCCCACATAGACGGCGCGCCGTTCCGGAGGTGTTGAAAAGTCGGCTGCGGTGAGGTAGCGAAGCATATTTACAACTATCTGTTCCGCGACGGGGTCACGTTCCGTCCGGCCGGTCACATCCAGTTGGCAGAACAGCACGCACCCTTTGCCTTCGCGATATTCCACAAGCGGGGTGTACTGCAGGGCGAAACCACCATCCAGAATTGGAAGGAAGTCACCACGCTGCGGCTTTTCCAGGAGGACGGAGGCGACGATCCCGCGGTTGCCGCAGCGCCAAAGCCTGGTGACCTCCAGGCCGCACCATCGGACGGTCGGCGCCCCCGCGTAGCGGTCGCTGGGAATATATTCCAGTCGAGGCGGAAGTAGGGTGGCGCTGCCGCGCCAATCGCGGAGGTGCTGCTCGCTGAGTCCTTTCAGGACGGGGTGGTCAGGTACCCGCGGAAACACCTGACGCAGTCCATATTCGGCGATTCGAAAGCCCAAGCGCTTTTCCATGACTTCGGCCGTCTGTTCGAAGACGAGCACCCTCAAGCCGTCGCGGACAGCCCGGATTGAGGGCGCGGGTCCATCCACGGTAAGGGCCTTCTTTCCGATGATCAGCAGATCGAGTGCCGAGGGATCGTCGTCTGCCGAAATCGTCTGAAATCCAATTCCGAGGCGTTTCAAAAGCTCACTCGTCTCTCCCACCGGGTCAAACACCCCGATCTTTGCCCCTTTTGCTTTCATTTCGTTTGCCAGGGTTTGCTTTTCTGGTGATGGAATCACCTCCAGTGGAAACACGTCAGTTTGACGCTCGCCGGTGCTGAAAATAAACTCGGCAGAAAGGAGATAAGGTCCAGGGGGTGACGTTGGCGGGAGGGACACCTCAACAGATTGACGACTCTGGCGGCCGGTCTCAATCTCCACCTCACCCGATTGCTCCGTGTGGAACACAGAGCCGACCGCCGCGCTGTTGCTGGGACCGTCCGATTGCGGGCCGGAGAGTGCCCATCGCCACTTGCAGGTGACTTTTTGCCGGCAGTTGTTGATGATAACGAGCTGTTTGCGCAGGGTTTCTCCGGGACTAAACACGTGGTCCCGACTGGTCACTGAGGATTGGGGACCCGCGATATACGCAAGCAGAGGCATATTGTTCCGATACATCGCCTCAGCGGCCAGGGTGGGCACCCAATCCTCTCTACCGTACGCGAGGTCCATTCGCTCATAGCGATCTTCCAGATAATCAGGGCTGTAGCCTGGTCGCTGAAGGTTCTCCCAATCGGTGGGAAGCTCTGTGCGTTTATTACGGTCCAGGCCGGGACGCATTTTCCAGTAGATGTGGTGCTCCCATGGGGAAATGGCCGACAGCTCCCAGGTCCGAAACGCGCGCCAGGCATCTTCCAGATACTTGGCCAGAATTGGGTACCGTTCATCAAAATCGCTGGATCCAAGCTGGTGGGGATAATCCCAACGATGCCACAACCGACCCTCTCGGAATTGCCGAGCTTCCCACCGGAGATTCCGTTTTTCCTGTTCGCTGATTTGGTAGGCACGGTCGCCAAGAAACTGAGCGTTCCATTCGGCAAGACAGATATCCCATGGTACAACAGCGCTACCAAATTCGCGTTGACCTTTGTACCATCCTCGATACATGGCCCAGTCCCACGTGAAGGGAGCCCCGTATTCACACGCGAAGAACGGCTTCACCCCTGTGGTGGACCAGTGCTCGAACCAGTCGCAAAGCTCCTGAATGGGTACCCAATTGGGGTAAAAGTTGCTGGTGTGCATGGTGCCCAGATTACCCGAGGAATGGTGGTAAACTGGGCGAGTGGGATCCAGCTCCCGAATAATCGCCTCGGCCCGCAGTGCCCGTCGCGCGTTGTTGAGTGACCAACCGTCGCGTGGATCGTGAATGCCGTCGATAAGGTCGGGATTCATATCCTCGTTGTAGCCCGTCGCGTTGTGACTGGTAGCGTACATCACAACGGAGGGATGGGAGCCCGCCACGCGGGTATAGAATTCCGCGTGCTGGCGATATCCGTTTGTCTTTTCAGCGTCGGGCGATTGCCAATCGTAATGGGAAAAATGCGGTTGAGAGAGCGCCACCAGCATTCCCACATCGTCCGCCGCCCGGAGAAGCTCCTCGAAACTCAGGTGGGAGCCCGGTAAACAGTCGTAATTGTGAGTATAAACAAAGTTGATGCCAAAGCTCTTCAAACGACGAAGGCTTTCACAGGCTGCCTCGTAGGTACACCATGCCGCACCCACCTGGGCGTTGTCGAGCGGGACGGCCGACAGAAAGATTCGCGTTCCATTGAGATAAAAATCCCGCCCGTCAATCCAGAATTCACGGAATCCCCAGCGCATGGGCCACCACTCGTCAAGCACCGTGTTGTGCTCGTCGAGCAGCGATAGCCCCACATCGTACTGATTTTGAGGTGTGTGGATGTCCCATACTTTGCTCGGCCGCCACATGTCGTCGAAAGCAAGAAGGTTGTTATCGAGCTGTGCGGCCTGGAAAAGTGGTGAAAGGGCCTCGTGCACCGTCTCGCCGCCATCTCGGTAAACAACCTTAATGCGGTACTGCTGATCGCGGTTGGGACGCTGCACGGAGGCCACCACGCGAACGCTTCCATGTCGGTAGGAACTCTCAAGCCGGGCGAATCGAATGATCGGACCCCTGGGACGGCTCACCAAAAAAACGTCGCCGCACAGTCCGCGGCGAGCGACACTCCCCCGGACCTGCCTCGCCGCGTTGCTGTCTGTGTAGGCCATTAACACTCCCTTGAGAGGTATCGCCTCGACAAGGATGGAGAGCGTGTAAGTTTTTCCGGGCTCGCAGAACTGGGTGAGGTTGACTTCCCCGCCCGGAAAAACAATCTCATCTACTTTTTGGCCGTTAATGAAAACTGTGGCCAAGGAGTTGACGTATTCCGCTTGAAGTACGATCTCGCGATCGACCCACTCTGTGGGGATTGTGAAAGTTCGCTGGTACCAGGCCGCGGCAATATCCCGCAATCGGACGTTGGCCCATCTCGGATGCGGATACACTACTTGGCAGTCCTTCTGCATGTAATCCGTGATCCCAGGCCAGGGGCCGGGAACCTTAAAATAGCCCCACCCTTGGGTAGGGACGCTTTCCGCGGTTCCTGTTGCCGGTTGCCATTGCCATAGACCGTTGAGAGAAACCCGTTCGCGAGTTGCCGTATTCTGCTTGTAAGCCTTTTCGATATCCCAGACCGCTTTGACCCCCGGAGGGAGCACTGCGACTTCCGCTTTCCCCAGGCAAACACCGACCCCGAGCAGAGAAATAATGACTGGCCAGAGAACGTGCCGGGACGCCATGGAAGACCTCCTTCGAAGGACCATCTGGTGTGTTGCGGCGAGATAGCGGCGAGAACGTCAATCTGCCCAGTTAAGCTAACCTCCGGATTGTGTTCACACAACTGGTACCACGCGGTGGCAATTTTCTAAAGGCGACTTGGGTGAGTGGGTGAACGTCAAAGCAATTGGCATTGAAAGAAAAACAGCCGCACGTTTACAATGACGTCCTGTCATCGGGAGGGGAATTGAGCACTTCACGCAAACCTAAACGCAAACGCTGAGGGAAGCCAACACCCCGACTTTAGATGGGCGGGGCCAATGACACCCTGGCATGGATGCCGTTATGAGAACTCGTTCGTTGTGGTTCATCATGGCAATTCCGGTGATTATGGGGTTGGCCCCCTGCATCATCGGATGCTCTCTCTGGATGACGGGGTCAAAAACTCCCGTGCTCGGTGAAACAGCCGAGGTCAAAACCCCGCGACTGGTGGGGGACCTTGCTGTTCCCTACGGGCTGCATTCGATCGTCGTGGAGGCGATCGGTCTGGTGACCGGTCTCAATGGAACCGGGAGCGATCCCTTACCGTCGCCTGAGAGACAGTTTTTGCTGGCAGAAATGCAACGCCGCGGCGTGCAAAATCCCAACACGGTGCTGGCTTCCAAGAATACATCGCTCGTTTTGGTTCGGGGTTACCTCCGGCCGGGGATCCAAAAAGGGGACGTGTTCGACGTCGAAGTCCGGGTGCCTTCGCGTAGCGAGACCACCAGTCTTCGCGGAGGGTTTCTACTCGAAGTTCCTCTCCGAGAAATGATGATTCTTCGCGGAGCTGTTCGGGAGGGCCACATCCTGGCCAAGGCGTCCGGGCCTGTGCTTGTGGATCCCTCCGCCGATCCCGAGAAGGATCCGGTTTATGCGACGCGCGGACGGATTCTGGGTGGCGGCGTGGCTGAACGCTCGCGGACTCTCGGGCTGCTGCTGAAGCCCGAACACCACTCGGTGGCCAATGCAGCCCGGATTGAAAGTGCCATCAACCGCCGTTTTTATATCGTGCAGCGGGGGCTTCAGGAAGGTGTGGCCAGGGCAAAGACGAACGAATATGTGGAGCTGAAACTTCATCCGCGATATAAGAATAACATTCCTCGATATGTGGCGGTTGTCCGGGCGATTCCCTTGCGTGACAACGAACAAATTCGCCTTCAGCGATTGCGGGAGCTTGAGTCCGAGTTGCTCAATCCGGCCACCGCATCACAGGCAGCGCTGGAACTGGAGGCACTGGGGGGACCTGCGGTCGATGTTCTCAAAAAGGGCCTCACCGCCTCGTCGCCGGTTGTACGATTCCACGCAGCGGAAGCACTTGCTTACCTGGACTGTCCGGAAGCAGCGCCTGTTTTGGGGCAGATCGCACGGGATGAACCCGCGTTTCGGGTGTACGCCCTTGCCGCTCTGAGCGCACTCAACGATTTGGAATCGGTGGAGATCCTCCGTGAACTGCTTAAATCTCCCAGTGCGGAAACCCGTTACGGCGCTTTCCGGGCGCTTGTCGAGTTGAATCCCAACGACGCGGCCGTCGCTGGCGAGAAACTGGGAGATCAATTCTGGTATCATGTTGTGCGGACGGAAGGGCCGCCGATGGTCCATGTGACGAAGAATCGCCGGGCTGAGGTGGTCCTTTTTGGGGACAACATTCGTCTGAAAGGACCATTTGCGGTGGAGGCGGGCAACCGCATCATGGTCACCAGCCAGGAACCCGGAAAGGTTACCGTTTCCCGATTTGCCGTCAATGAAGCGGATCAGAAACGATTTGTTAGCGATAGCCTGGACGAAATCATTCGGGCTGTCGTGGAATTGGGGGGCACGTACCCCGACGTCGTCCAGATGCTTCAGGAAGCCCGTGTGGCAGGAGCCTTGGAGGCACGCTTCGAAGTGGACGCTGTGCCGGAAGCAGGACGACGGTATGAAGAAAAAAATGCTCCCAACGAGTCGGACGTTGCCCCCAGCACGGTCGCCGACCATGACGTGAGTGATGACGATTCTGGTGGCACAGGTGGTTAAAACGGCGGAAGAGACGGCAATACAAAAAAGCTATTGTTGGCCAAGGGTGAGGTGGTTCTGAGAGAAGTCGAAAAGCGACCATCGACCAACGGGTGGAGTCGGACTGACGGCTCAAGCGGTGACAAGCCAAGACGTGGAGATTGTGGCGAAAATGTCAAAAGAGGTCGGAACTAGACTGAACTACGCAGGGAGGCCAATCCGATACATTCTCACGAGACCCTACAATCGATACTTTCGGTAAGCTTGGATGCGATCGGATCGGCATCCCTATCGCCGAGGAATAGTTCACGGCCCACCGGGATCGGGAGGACACGGAGGTCAACATGGCAACACGGATACACCCAACAGCGGTGATCAGCCCGCTGGCTGCGATCGGCTGCGACGTGGAAATAGGTCCTTTTTGCGTCGTGGAGGAAGACACCCAAATCGGCGACGGTTGCCGACTGGAGGCGCGGGTTACAATCAAGAAAGGCACCGTCCTCGGCGATAACAACTGGATCTTCGAAGGTGCGGTTCTCGGCGGGATCCCGCAGCATGTTCACATTCCGGAGCGGCCGGGTAAGGTGATTATTGGCTCCGGCAATGTGATTCGCGAGAATGTCACGATTCACCGCGCGCTCGACGAAGAAGATGCAACTTTGGTGGGCGATAATAATCTCCTTATGGTCAACGTCCATATCGCCCACGATTGTCGCATCGGTAACAACACCATTTTCGCCAACAACGTCATGCTCGCTGGACACGTTACCGTGGGCGATCGGGCCTACGTTTCCGGCGCGGTGGCCGTCCACCAGTTTTGTCGCATCGGCTCGTTCGCCATGGTTGGCGGACAGGCCCATATCAACAAAGATGTGCCTCCCTATGTCACGGTGGACGGTTTGAGCAGCTACGTTGTGGGGCTCAATCAGATTGGCCTTCGACGGGCGGGGTTCTCCACGGAGGCCATCGAGGAGCTAAAACGAGCCTATCGCGTTATCTATCGAAGTGGGCTACTCTGGAACGACATCCTGGAACAGTTGCGGATCAACTTTTCCACCGGTCCGGCTGCCCTCTTCTATCAATTCCTGGCGACGACCACCCGGGGGATCATTCCCGAGCGGCGGACGCCCACGGGGGCAACCCTGAAGTTGCACAGGGCGGACGATCAGGCCGATGAAGACGAAGGCCAGCGGCGAATCCGGGTGACAGGCTGATTGCTGTAAACTGCCGGCACGGAGTTGACGCACCCACGGCGGAGCCCGAGCCTGCTTCATTCAGCCCAATTCTGTTAGCCTCTCAACTCCGCGTGGCCCATCGGTTCGTAGACCGGACCCGTCGGAAGGAGTTCACTCGAGAAGATCACCAGTTGATCGACGGTGGTGGGACCGAATTCCACGTCCTGGTACTCGCGGAGCATGGCGACCAGGTGTTCCACTGCCCGCCCACTCTTGCGGACGCGTCCCAGAGTGAGATGGGCATGAAACTTTCTACCTTCGCGGGGGAAACCGATTGCACTCAGAGCAGACTCGACCCGCTCATTGAGGGCCTCCATCTCCGCGGCACCGAGATCCACCCCAAGCCAGATGACCCGCGGCCGTTCCAGTGATGGAAATGCACCCACGCCCCTAATTTCCACGGTGAACGGCTCCACGGTGGCCACGCACTCTTCCACGGCCCGGCACACGTGATAGACATCCCGGTAGTCCACGTCACCCAAAAACTTGATCGTCAAATGCATGTTTTCGGGGGCGACCCACGTCACGTCTGCTCCCGATTGTCGAAGCTGCTTGATCAACTTCGACGCGCGGCTGCGGACTCCCTCGTCCACTTCCACTGCAATGAAGGTCCGAACTTTGCTCTTCATTGACGTTGTGCCCTCCTCGCTTGACGCCGTAGGCCTCTCCAAAACGGTAAAATTTCACCTCATGCGGCTTTCCAAAAGCTCTATTTTCACTCCACCCTCACCGTGCAAATGCTCGGCGGTTTGCCTTAGTTACTCCATTTGAGGTGGAACATACTTCAATAGCGGTACCGAGAAGCCTCCCGGTAGGCAAATCTGCCCTCAGACCCGATAGAAAAACCAGCGGCCTTTGTTGTCCCATTTTTTGTATTTTACGCATTATCTTCAGATTTCGAATACAACTCAGTCAATCAGCGGCGTCACGGCCTGCTTGACACTTTCGCACAGTTCCATCGCTTCCTCTTCGCGCGGGGCTTCAGCGATGATCCGGATGATTGGCTCGGTATTACTGGGCCGGATAAGCACCCACCGATTGGGGAAGTCGATTCGGAGCCCGTCCATACGGTCTGTCCGGCCGTCGCGAAACCGGCGTGTCACCGCCTGATAAGCCGCCTCCAGTTTCTCGGGGGGAAAGCTCATTTTTGTCTTGACGATAGCGTACCTTGGTAACTGAGCGACCAGGTCTGCGACAGTGCATCCTTCCTCCGCCATCGCATCGAGGACGCACGCCATCCCTACAAAACTATCTCGAATGAGAACCACGCGGGGGTCAATCGGGCCTCCGTTTCCTTCACCGCCGAAAACGGCATCGTGGGCCAGCATTGCGTCCACAACGTTGGCCTCGCCCACCGGGGATCGAAAGAAGGGCACACCATACTTGGCTGCGATATCCTGATTCATGCGACTGCTGGCGCAGTTGGTAACGACGGGGCCTTTACGTGACTTCAAGCGGTGGTGAAGACACAGGGCCAGCGTGTATTCTTCGCCGATGTAGCGCCCTGATCCGTCGATGATCGCCAGCCGGTCCGCGTCGGGGTCTTGACAGAATCCGACGTCAGCCTGGCACTCACGTACGACCTGGCAAATGCCGACAAGGTTTTCCGCGAGCGGCTCCGGTGGGTGCTCAAAGGCACCGTTGGGAATTTCGCCCCTCGGAACAACCTCGCAGCCGAGTTCTTTCAGGAGAGCCAGGCCAAGCTGGCTGCCCGCCCCGTGATTGGAGTCCAGTACCACTCGGAATCGCCTCCGCGATATCTTTTCCACGTCGACGGTACTGAGAATCGCATTGAGATGGGGGCTGATCGTGTCCGGACATGTTTCGACGCTGCCAATTCGATTGAACCGCACCCAATCGAATTTTCCGCTCCGGAAACGTTCCAGCACCTCCTTGCCCGCCCGATCTGGAATCACGCGGCCTTCCGGGCTGAGAAGCTTAAGACCGTTATATTCGGCTGGGTTATGGCTCGCTGTGATCTGAATGGCACCTGCAGCCCGATAGTGCTGCACCAGGACACCAACTGTCGGTGTTGCGGCGATGCCCACGTCCAGAACGCTCCTCCCGGCAGCGGTGAGCCCGGCAATGACGGCGGCATGAAGCATTTTTCCACTTGGCCGGCCGTCTCGTGAAACCAGAATCATCCCCGGAGGAGCGGAAGCTGCCCAGGCCGCCGCGAATTTCAGAGCGACCTCTGGCGTTAAAGATTCTCCCACGACTCCGCGGACTCCGGAAACACTCACGATAAGCTCACTCACGGGAGCCTCCCCTCCAAAAGACCGGTGAATTCACCATGCAAACACCCATCCCGAACTCGCTTCGGCCACCAGCCAACTTGTTCCCCGGCCTGGTTCCACTTAAAATGCGGTGAGTGGCCTGGGGACAAAAGCAGGGCCTATGCAAGACGCTGTAGACTCATGTTATACGAAAAAAGGTGGATGGTTGTACAGTTCAGAAAACTTGGCTGGGGAGGTCAAAAAAAGTCCGACCGATACGTTGATTTTAAGGCCGCGACCAAACATCAACCAGTTACATCGAGCTAATGCCTCAAGAGTGGTAATTCGGATCGAAAAGAAGGGGCACTGGAACGGTCTCACAGGGAGGGATTGCGCGTCCGGACAGGCGGGAGCGATGTGCGATTGAAGGAGCACGGCCAGGGGAGGAGTTAACGATTTCTCGCGAGTGAAGATCGGTACCGGTGCGTTCGCCAGTAGGTGCGTTAATCCAGGGGGCATCGTGAGGTCTTCAGCAACTCTGGCGGGGGCAGCAATTAAAATGGATTGCGTAATTTAAGCCAAACCAGCATAACGTTGTAAAAAGGATCGCGGACGATGGCTTGCAATATTAGGTTGTTCCGTCGCGGGTTGGCTAACACTGCCCGGCAGCCATCGCTTCTTCTTGCCCCAAAAAGGCAGACCGGAATAAGTGGGGCTCTCAAACGGAAGCGATCTAAGCTCTTCGTCCAGGTTCCTCAGTCCAGCCGGCTTCGTGCGGTTGCCGGCCGAGAATGGAACATCTCGATTTGCTTCCTCGGATAAGTCTCACTGCGAGAGAGTTTTTGCTCGATCGGAGTAGGGGTGCCATTTCACCTCACGTGAGACCATAGTCTGAGGAAATGGCAAGACATACTGACTCAAGAAGGTAAACGTTGAGGTGGTCACCATGACGTTGGCGCAGGACGTCGTCCAGAAGTATTTGAGTCAACTTCAGCAGGCGTTATCGGAAGGAAAGATTTCTCAATCCGCGGCCAGTAACATCGAGCGATGGCTGGTGGAGCCACGATATGCCGAGTACGCCCCGCAGGTCGCTCAATTGATTGACGAGGGACAATGGAAACTGCTTGACGACGTATTCTGGCAGGTCATACCGTTTGGCACCGGGGGCCGGCGCGGGCGGATGTTCCCGGTTGGCTGCAATGCCATCAACGACCGCACAATTGGGGAAAGTGCCCAGGGGGTAGCGGACTACGTGAAGAGTGTTTTCGCCGGACAGCAACTGGCCTGTGCCATCGCGTATGACACGCGGCATCGTTCGCGACAGTTTGCCGAGCTTTGCGCGGGCGTCATGGCGGCCAGCGGCTACAAGGTTTATTTTCTGGACGGCTTCCGCAGCACGCCTGAACTTTCATTTGCCGTCCGTTACAAGGGCTGCCAGTGCGGCATCATGGTCACCGCGAGTCACAATCCCCCAAGTGACAACGCCGTGAAGGTCTATTGGTCCAGCGGCGGTCAGGTGCTGCCGCCGCACGACGAGCGGATGATCAAGGCGGTGATGGCTGTTCAGGACATCAAGAGAATGCCATTTGAGGAAGGAGTCCGCTCGGGCCAGATCGTTTGCTGTCAGGAGGAGGTTGATCGGGCATTTGTGGAGGCCATTCTTCGGCAAAGCCAGCCCGGGCCGCGCAACTTGCGAATCCTCTATTCGCCCTTGCATGGGGTGGGTGCCACGGCAGTGGTGCCGGCCCTTAAAGCGGCCGGTTTTGAGGATGTTCACATTTACGGTCCTCATGCCGAACCCAACGGTGACTTCCCGAATGTTCCGGATCACATCGCGAACCCGGAAAACAAGGCGGTCTTCGAGCCGTTGATTGCCGAGGCTGTTAAAATCGGCGCGGACATCGCTCTGGCCACGGATCCCGATTGCGACCGGCTCGGATGCGCGGTTCCAATTCACCCAGATCGTGAATCGCCGTGGACGACGCTCACCGGAAACCAGATCGGTGCCCTTCTCACCGATTACGTCATTCGCAAAGCACAGGAACAGGGGCGACTCAGTGCGCGTCACTATGTCGTGGAAACACTCGTCACGACGCGACTGATCGGAAGGATTGCGCGGAAGTTTGGGGTGCGGGTCATAGACGACCTCATGGTGGGTTTTAAGTGGATTGGGGCGACCATCGATTACGAAGGGCCGGAATACTTCTTACTCGGCGCGGAGGAGTCGTATGGTTTTCTCATCGGCGACCATGCTCGGGACAAGGACGGGGCTGTCGCCGCCATGGTGCTGTGTGAGCTCGCCGCGGAGCTGAAAGCCAGCGAAAAAACGCTTGCCATGCGACTCGATGAGTTGTTTACCACTTATGGGTTGCACGAGGAGACGGCTTTTTCCATCGCCCTCCCGGGCCAGGAGGGGATGCAGAGAATGTTCGAACTGATGAACCGGTTCCGTACCGATCCGCCGAAGTCTCTAGGGGGGAAAACCGTGGCTCGGGTACGGGATCTCAATCAGCCGCTCGGGCAATATGAAGATGAAATGGAACTGGCGATGGCGGCCGCACGCCGGGGCAACGTGGTTGTTCTCGAGCTTGACCAGCATGGTCATCAGTATGTCGCGGTGAGGCCCTCCGGCACCGAACCCAAGTGCAAGTTTTACATTTTCAGTTACATCCCACCGGAGGACCTGACAGACCTCGCGAAAGACAAGATCACGTTGCGCCAGCAACTGGACGCCATTGCCGGTGATCTCCGATCTTACGCCACACGCTGAGATCGCGTGGGGGCGAGGCCCCTGTCCAGCACCACGCGGCACTGCGAAACCATTCCTTGGTGAAAGACGACCATCAGTTACCGAGGGATTGAAGCGGGGCTGGGATGCGCCCTCCGAATTGAATGAACCGGGCAGAAGCGCCCGCGTTACGGACCTCGATGACCGGCGCCGCCCCAAACAAGCCGCCAAAGTCCACCCAATCACCAGCCTTTGCTCCCGGCACCGGAATGAGGCGGCACGCAGTGGTCTTGTCGTTGATGACTCCGATGGCCATCTCGTCGGCAATCAGAGCAGAAATCGTCTCTGGTGGGGTGTCACCCGGGATGGCTACCATGTCCAGACCCACTGAACACACCGACGTCATGGCCTCGAGTTTTTCCAGGACGAGAGACCCCGAGCGCACCGCTTCCGCGAGGGCCGCATCTTCACTGACCGGGATAAACGCGCCACTCAGGCCCCCTACTGAGCTGGAAGCGAAGAGCCCGCCTTTCTTGACGGCGTCATTGAGCATCGCCACAGCCGCGGTCGAACCAGGAGCACCAATGCGATCGATGCCCAGCGTCCTGATGATCTCGCCCACACTGTCACCCACCATGGGAGTCGGCGCGAGTGAAAGGTCCACGATTCCAAAGGCCACGCCGAGTTCTGCCGCCACTTCACGGCCGATGAGTTCCCCTACCCGGGTGACGCGGAAGCTCGTGATTTTGATCTCCTCTGCCAGGTCGCCCAGCGTGACTTTGTCTCCCCGTTCCAGCCTGCGTTTGAGGGCGCTTCCCACAACCCCGGGGCCCGAGACGCCAATATTCACCGTGGCTTCTGGTTCCCCTGAACCCAAATAAGCACCGGCCATAAAAGGATTATCTTCCGGAATATTCGCAAATACGACCAGTTTGGCGCAACCGAAGCCCTTTCGGTCGGCGGTGAGCTCGGCCGTTCGTACGATGATCCGGCCCATTTCTCGCACGGCATCCATATTGATACCGGCTTTACGCGAGGCCACGTTGACCGAGGCGCACACTTTTTGGGTGGAGGCGAGAACTTCGGGAAGACTATCGAGGACCACCTGGTCGCCCGACGAGATTCCCTTGTGCACCAGGGCCGTGTATCCTCCCACAAAGTCCACGCCGCAGGCGGCGGCCGCCGCATCAAGGGTTCTGGCCACTTGTAGCGCGGCTCCTTTCCCATGACCCGCCAGGAGCGTGGAAACCGGTGAAATGGCAAGACGCTTATTGACCACCGGGATTCCATACTTGGCCCCCACGCGGTCGCATATGTCTACCAGTCGGGATGCCCGGGCCGTGATCTTTTCTTTGAGTTTGCGGCACATGTGATCAACATTGGGAGCCGCGCAGTCTTCCACGTTTAAAGCCAGAGTGACCGCCCGGACGTCAAGATGCTCCGCGTGAAGCATCCGTATGGTGGATAGGATTTCGTCAGTCCGCAACATGGAAGTTCGTTCCCCAGGCCCTGGACAATCGTTGAGAATCGTCGTCAACAAGGGAGGGGAACCCAGGACAAGCCCCGGGCTCCCCTCGATTGAGTACACTCTTTTGCTCTGTCTTTAATATGCAGTTTCAGAATGCCTTTGTGAAGCCAGGCATCGCGACGGGGTACCGCCCGTTTTCATCCGGCTGAACAGGAGCGGGATCATCCAGGCTGGTCCACTTTTCCAGATCCGGTGCCAGGACGAGATTGGAATTGAGGGCCTGCTCCCAGGTCACCTCCTGACCCGATTCCACTGCCATCCGCCCCATGATTGCCGTGAGGCAGGACTTGGCACAGCGTTCCGTCTCGTTGTAAGGTTTGTCGTTTCGAATGGCGTCGAAGAGCAGGTCGAGTTCCCGCTGGTAGTGATTGCAGGGTGGCCCTTCGTATTTCCAGATTTCATTGTCTGCCGTTCGCAGATGACCTTTATAAAGCCGCGGATCAGGAATTCCCTCGCCGAGCACGGCTGACCCGCTGGCCCCATGGATCACGTCTCCGAAGAAGCCCCAGCAATTGGCCATGTGCCGTCCCTGGGCAAACATCCGCGTACCGTCTTTGAAGGTGTACTCGGCAGCATAGTGGTCGAAGAGTTGGTCTGGCTCTGTCCGCACCTGACGTCCTCCCTGACCCTGACAGGAGACTGGCCAATCTCCTTTGACCCAGCAGCATACGTCAATATTATGGATGAGCCAGTCCACCAGAAAGCTTCCGTTGAGCCAGGTGAAGCAACTGTAATTGCGAATCTGATGGGCCAGTTCGCTTTCGCCGGGCTGTTTCGGCCGGAATCCCACCGGGCCATGCATCCGGTACGCCCAGGCGGTGACCACTGTGCCGATGGCTCCATCGTGAATCTTTTCGATGATCTGTTCCAGCGGCAGATAGTGCCGGCTCATCAGACCGCCTGCAATTTTCAGATTCTTTTGATCGGCAAGCTTACCCGCTGCAAGCACCCGCCGAATTCCAGGGGCATCCACAGCGAATGATTTTTCCATGAATACATGTCGGCCCTGCTGAACCGCGTATTCCAGGTGGATCGGTCGAAACGCAGGCGGCGTGGCCAGCAGGACCACGTCTCCCGGATTGAGGGCGTCGATGGCTTTTTTATATGCGTCAAATCCCAGAAACTGCCGCTCCGGAGGAACATCGACTTTGTCGGCAAAACTCTGTTTGAGGTTGTTCAGGCTGGCCTTGAGGCGGTCCTCAAACACGTCTGCCATGGCAATTAGTTTGACCGGACCGGGGGTCGAGAGGGCGTTGGCAGCGGCCCCAGTTCCTCGCCCTCCACATCCTACCAGGGCCACCTGAATGAGGTGACTTTCCCCTGCGTGCACCATCCGGGCGAGGGATCCGGTTGTCAGGAGCGCCGAGGCGAGCGCCGAAGTCTTCAAGAAGGTTCGTCGGTCGGGACCACTGGTGTGGCACTGCGTGATGTTGGGGGCGCGAGTACTCATGAATGGTATCCTTTCTGACGCAGACAACAAAAAACGGGAGACGGCACGTCCAAGCGAATCCACAGAATGTTTGGCATTCTGAGAATACTTATTCAGCCGGTGCGCGTCAACGCGCCGAGATTTTGACTTGATTTTTGTCGTGACCAACTGGAAAATACTTGGTGAGTTGGTGGCGTTCACCGGTGCTTGCAAATGAACAGTGAATTTCGACCACGTGGACTGATCTGGGTAACTTTGCTGCTGTATTTGGGCAGCACCGGTCTCGTATTTGAACACGCCGCATCGGTGACCACGGCTCTCCCCATTTGCGTAACGAGGCTGCTTGAAAAAGATCATTTGCTTTTTGAATGTCAGGAGTCGTGTGGTTCTGGCGAGAAAAACTCGGGACGTGCGTGGCAACGGGCCGTGGCCGCGGTAGGTCAAAAGCAGTTTGCTGATCGAGATGGGGTAGATCGCGCTCATTGTTCCTGTACATGTGGCGTGTGTGTGGTGGCCACATGCCTCTATACTCCCGCGGCGGCTGCAGCAGTGAGCTTTCCCCTTGAAATCCACTGGGCTCATCTCGTCTTGAGGGAGCGACGCACTGATATTCGAGCCGAAGAGCTTCTGCGGCCTCCACGGTCTCTTTTCTGAATGGACGCCGTGAGAGGGGACTACTCTGCGAGCGTCTTGATCGTCCGGTCAATGCACCTTCATTCTGCGCCGGAATGCTCTTACCCTGTGGACATCGCTGATGTCAGCGTGGTGGCGGCTCGGCCCCATAGTCTGAATTAATCGGCACTGCCCACGAGCGCTTACCCAGTCACCACGTAGTCGGCTTGAGAATGGCGAAGGCGGCATGCAGTGCCGTAGTAGTTCGCGTTCCTTTCGGTAGCCAGGCGGTGATTCCTGGCCAAGCACGGCGTGAGGCAACTCCATTTTCAACTTGAAATACCGCTCATAGCTGCCCCTTTGGTGATACTCAAAACATATCGGCGTAAATTCGTACCAAGCTGATAGGGAAACATTCTGTGACCGAGAAAGCGATGCCATCGGACTCATCGGGGACTACGGTTCGACGATGGGCTTCCCGAGTGATGCGGGTGGCACTTCATTTGCTCGTACTGGGAGGCCTTGCCGTCCTCGGAATCTGGGGCCATGAGACGGGATGGCAATTTCAAATTCAATCAGCACAACCACAGCAGCCCAACGTCACGCGATATGCAGAGACCTCGCGGCTTAAGGTGCACTGGGTGCCTCGCGACGTTTTGGCTGCGAAATACTGCGCAACTCATGCCCTGTATTTGTGTCCCTGTCCGGGCCAGGAAAAGAGTTCGCATGATCTGCACACCCACGCTCAAGGTCAGCCCGCGCCAGGTCATCCGGACCCTTTCCAGACGAACGCACACGGAGCCGACGCTGACCCGCCCGCGTGGGTGGGAGCTATTCTGGAGCTTGAGTCCCCTGGCCAGTTGGAGGGACGCACCATTTCGACGGAAATAGTCACGGCCCAGCCGTTTCGCGAAGTGGTGCACGGCTACGGACGACTATCCTTTTTTCCCGCCGATGAGGCGGAGCTGAGGACGCCCCTGTTCGGGACAGTGTGGCAACGACGAAAGAACCCGTATGAGTGGGTCAACGCAGGGGAGGTCATCGCGCTGATTGATTCCCCGGAATTGGTTCGATTGAAGGGGGAGTATCTCCAGGCCTGGATCGAGCACAAAACAGCCAAACAAAAGGCGGAGAGCCTGGCGCAGGCACCTGTTTCGCATCAGGAAAAGCAATTAGCGGCAGCGGAGTTGACGGAAGCGAACCTCCGGCTCCGGGCGGCCGCGGAAACCCTCATCAGTTACGGTTTCCCGCGTCCCGATCCTTTGCCCGACACGGAAGACTGGACCCAGGTCCGCGAAGGCCTGTGTTCGCTGGGTTTGGAAGATTGCGGGCGAGAGCTGGGTGACAGTCCTCCGGCCTCTTTGCTGCCGCTGCGGGCCCCATTTTCTGGTATTCTGGTCGAATTTCCCGTGACTGTGGGGCAAGTGGTTGAACAAAACGCGCTGGTGTGTCGTTTGGTGAACCCGGCACGGCTGCTGCTTGTGCTTTCCTTACCAGGAGAGGACGCTGTTCGTGTTCGTCCAGGCCAAAGGGCGGTCGTGCATACCGAGGGGTCACAAAAACCAGAAGAAGGCTCCGTCGTCTGGATAGAGCCTGTGGACAATCCTGACAAAGCTAAGGTCTCTGTCCATCTCGAGGTGAAAAACCAGCAAAAAATCTTTAAGGCGGGTGCCTGGGGAGAAGCGGAGATCCTCGTCGGCGAGGCGAGTCAGGTTCTGTGTGTGCCAAAAGAGGCTCTCCATCGCGATGGGGCAGCGTGGTGTGTGTTTGTGGTCGACCACAGCTCCGGGGAACCGCCAGGAGGAAAACGTTTTCAGGCTCGCATGGTTCGGGTGGGCAAGTCGTGGGGAGATCGCTGGCCAATCGTCGCCGGGATTCTGCCAGGGGAACGCGTGGTTGTGCAGGGAAGTGACGTGCTCTGGAATGAGCTACGCCACATGCTAACTTCCCGGTCTCAGCAGGATGGAGAAGGTCGCGAACGCCTGGCAACCGGCGAGACGGACTGAAGCGAGAGGCGGGAAGCATGAAACTCCAGCACAGTACGTCCGATTCAATGGGAACCGAACGTGATCAAAAAGCGCGGGTGCGTCAGGCACACCGAAGGCGGACGATCCCGGCAATTCTGAGCTTTGCAGGACTCTTTATCCTGGGACTGACGATTTCAGCAGTGCTGCTCCGAAGCGGCATCGGCCCCCACGTAATCCGGCAACTCCAGATCGTGGTGACCCGCATAAGTCACGAAAGGAGTGACGTGGACCATGCACACGGGGGATGGTGCGCAGAGCACCACGTTCCAGAAGAACTCTGTCTGGGGTGTTCACCTCACCTTTGGCCGAAGCCGCGCTTCGAGGGACCATGGTGTGCGAAACATCGTGTTCCTGAGTGTCCCCTCTGCCATCCTGAGGTCTCTGAACTGTCCACCACTTCGGATGTTTTGCCGGTAGACTTTGAGAGGGCCTCTCGGGAGTCAGATAGTCCGATCAACCCTGACTGTACCCTTCATCGTCGTCTAGTTCAGATTGCCTCTGCAGACGTGTTGATGCGATTGGGTGTGGAGGTCGCGCCGGTAACCCGAGGCACGCTGCGAGAGGCCATCGAGGCCCAAGGACGCGTGGAACTCGGTTTCGGAAGCGCAGTGTGTATTAGCGCACCTTTTTCAGGTATAGTTCGCCACATCACCCGGCAGGAGGGAGATTCTGTGAGAAGAGGTGACCCCCTCCTCGAGCTGGAAGCCCCTGAGTTGGCTAACTGGCGCGGCGATGGGCGGAAGGCTGCTCAACTGGTGCAATTGCGGCGTGCTCAGATGGAACGATTCACGTCGCTCAAGGGACTCACGATTTCAGCGCGCACAGTGGATGAAGCCATCGCGCAATGGGAGCAGGCGTGTTTGACGCAGTGGATCATTCAGGAAAAACTCAACTGGGTTTCCAGGACTGCCGCTCAACCCGAGGATGATCCATCCCGTACCACGCAGCTTGGGGTTGGCCCGAGGCCGATGTCGGCTTCTTCTCAGTTTCTTCCCCCAAGCGAACATTCATCGGGCGGAGATCCATTGCTGTCGCTTCATTCGCCGTTGGACGGTCGGGTGTTGTCATGCTTTGTGGGCCCGGGGCAGCATGTCGTTGCGGGGCAGCCCTTGATGACCGTGGGTGATCCAAACCAGCTCATGCTCACCGTGTGGATTCGTCCGGAAGATGTCTCCCGGGTTCGCCCAGGCCAGCAGGTCATTTTCCAGCACAGTGGTCATGTTACACCGGACAGGGGTGAGGTTGTCGCAGTGAGTCCTTTAATCGACGAGCGCACCCGCTTGGTGGCCGTGTGGACAACGCTGGATCCAGCCGAAAAGGAGAATCACGTGGGAACAGCAGGTCGGGCGGAAATTCTCATTGCCGAAGAGCGGGACGTCATCATGGTGCCGGAATCGGCCATCCACTGGGAGGGTGACTGTTTTGTCGTGTTTGTTCGCGACCTAGATTTCGACCAATTGCCTTACAAAGTCTTCCATGTCCGCAAGGTTCGCATTGGAAGAAAAACTTGGCACGGGGGGCAGGAAATGAGGGAAATCCTCGCGGGGCTGCTGCCGGGCGAAGTTGTTGCCACCACTCGTAGCTTTGTGCTGCGGGGGGCGCTCTTGGAAGAGCGACTGGGGGCCGGTTGCGCCGAGCACAACGACTGATTCCGGGGACAAACGGATCACCGGGACGCGCCAGGAGCGGAGATTGACAAGGTAGAATCACATGCTTGAGCGGCTCATAACATGGTGCCTGCAAAACCGTTTTCTTGTGGTACTGGCCGGAGTTGTGATCGCCGGTGTGGGCAGCTTTTCGCTGCTCCATTTGGACGTCGATGCCTTTCCCGACACAACCCCAGTTCAGGTTCAGGTGAACACGGTGGCTCCCGCCCTTGGCCCCGAAGAGGTGGAACGTCAAATCACAATCCCGCTGGAGCAGGTATTTGCCGGTCTTCCGCAGTTGCAGCTCCTGCGATCAATCTCCAAGTTCGGCCTTTCCCAAATTGTGCTCACTTTTCGGGACGGAACAGACATGAAGTGGGCACGCCAGATGGTCGCCGAGCGGTTGACCATGGTTGAGCTTCCCGAGGGAATCGAGCGTCCCACGCTGGGGCCGATCTCCACCGGATTGGGAGAGATCTTCCATTATGTGGTCACCCTTAAGAATTGGGATCCGGCAAATGCCACGCCGGATGAGCGAGTCCAAAAACTCACGTACCTGCGGACACTCCAGGACTGGGTGATCAAACCCAAGCTGCTGGCGGTTCCCGGCGTGACTGAAGTTAACTCCTGGGGAGGATATAAGAAGCAATACGAAGTCCGCCCTGATCCCCAGAAACTTCTTCATTTCAATGTCACACTGGAGGACGTCATTCGAGCCCTCGAAGCCAACAATCAGAATGTTGGAGCCGGCGTCGTCCGCCAGTACGGGGAGAGCGTCTTGGTCCAGGGCATAGGCCGGATTACAAACGAAGAACAACTCCGGCAGATTGGCGTGATTTCTCGAGATGGCGTGCCCGTTCGTATTGGCGATATCGCCGAGGTCACAGTCGGTTACGAAATTCGCCGCGGAGCGGTTACGGCGAATGGTAAGGGAGAGGCTGTCCTCGGCCTGTGTTTCATGCTGATGGGAGAAAACAGCCACGAAGTGTGCGCTGCCATTCGGAAACGGCTGGAGGAGATAAAGGCCATTTTGCCCCCGGACGTCGATGTCCACACTGTTTACGACCGTACGGAATTAGTCAATTACGTCCTCGAAACTGTGCGGAAAAACGCGTTTGAGGGCGCTCTGCTGGTAATTGCCGTGCTGTTCCTTTTTCTGGGCAATCTCCGGGCGGCCGCTATCGTGGCTCTGGCCATCCCCCTTTCCATGCTGGTTGCGTTTACAGGAATGCTTAAATTCGGAATCGCGATCAGTCTTCTCAGCCTGGGAGCGATCGACTTCGGCATGGTGGTGGACAGTTCCGTGGTGATGGTGGAAAACTGCGTCCGCCATGTCGCCAAGGGCGATCTCGGGCGTGGGTCGATGGTGGATCTCGTTCGGCAGGCTGCCATTGAAGTCCGGAAACCCACGCTGTTTGGCGAGATGATCATCATGATCGTTTATCTTCCGATTCTTGCTCTCGAGGGGATAGAAGGAAAAATGTTCCGCCCCATGGCTCTGACGGTCATATTTTGTTTGTTTGGAGCCCTCGTGCTGTCTCTGACGTTGATGCCCGTGTTGGCGAGCATCGTGCTCCCGCACCGCATCCAGCATCGAGAGCCGCTGGCGATCCGCTTGGTGAAGCTTGTCTATAGGCCTTTTCTCAGCTTTTCCACCCATTATCCGGGCGTGGTGTTGGCCATCGCGATTCCGTTTGTGGTTTTCGTGCTGGCTGGAATCGGCCCACGACTGGGCAGCGAGTTTTTGCCGAAGTTGTCCGAAGGGTCTTTTACCATCAATGTGGTGCGGTTGACTGGCACAAGCCTGGAAGACTCCATTTCGCTCAACACACGTATGGAAAAAATGCTTCTTGAGACATTCCCCGACGAGATCAGGGAGGTCTGGAGCCGCATCGGAACAGCCGAAGTTGCAACCGATCCCATGGGCATTGAACTGACGGATATCTACGTGATGTTGCGACCACGTACGCAATGGAAAAAAGCCCGTACCCAAGACGAATTGCGTCAAAAAATCGAAGAAGTGCTGCGCGTCATCCCCGGTCAGCGATTGGCGTTTTCTCAGCCTATTGAGCTCCGCATGAATGAACTCATCCACGGAGTGCGGAGCGACCTGGGGATCAAAATTTTTGGGGACGACTACGACATACTTCTGGAAAAGGCGGCTCAGATAGAAACCATTCTCAAACAGATCCCGGGCAGCGCGGATGTGGCCACGGAACAGGTAACGGGCCAACCTGCTCTGGAACTTTCCGTCAGACAGGATGAAATTGCGAGGTATGGTCTTTCGGGTGAGGCTGTGTTGCGATCCGTACAGGCGTTGAGCGGGTACAAGGTCGGAACAGTGGTGGAGGGCGACTATCGCTTCCCGCTGGTTGTGGCCTTTCATCCCTCATACCGCGAACACCCAGATAAGCTTTCCCAACTGATCCTGAAAACGCCCGCTGGCCACAGCATTCCCCTTGCACGCCTGGTGGAAATTCATCGCCGGGAAACCCCGGCCACAATCACGCGTGAATGGGGACAGCGTCGCGTCACGGTAACGTGCAATATCCGTGGGCGAGACATGGGAAGTTTTGTGGCAGAGGCACGCCGTCGCATTAACGAGGAGGTGTTACCGACATTACCTTCAGCAAGGTACTTCATCACGTTCGGGGGGCAATTCGAAAACTTCGAGCGGGCTTTCATGCGGCTGGCACTCGTTGTGCCGCTGGCACTGGGACTCGTGCTATTCCTTCTGTACCTGACGTATCACAACATTATTGACGTGCTCAGGGTGTTCACCGGGGTGCCGTTTGGCTGGGTGGGAGGTGTGCTGGCCCTGTGGTTTCGGGACATGCCCCTGTCGGTCTCGGCAGTGATCGGGTTCGTCGCTCTTTCCGGAATCGCCGTGCTGGACGACATGCTCCTCGTGAGCACGATTCGTCAGCTGCGTCAAAATGGGCTGAGCGTCTCACAGGCGGTGCAGGAAGCGGCCATCATCCGCTTGCGGCCCGTGCTCATGACGACTCTGGTGGCCAGTTTGGGCTTCCTGCCCATGGCGCTCAGTACTGGTCAAGGGGCGGAAGTCCAGCGGCCTCTGGCGACAGTCGTTATTGGGGGCGTTATTGGGGCGATGGTGATGTCACTGCTCGTGCTGCGGGCGCTTTATCTCGTGTTCGACGGCATAGCCCATGCAATCTTTCAGTTCTGCACGCGCGTCCTTGGAGTAAATCCGGAGGCAACTGCTCGTTGGTTGGGACTCGACGTGGAATTGTCAGCTCAGCAATCTCGTTTTGGGGCACCGCGGGAGGATGCACCGCAGGCAACTGATTCCCGGGCTCAGGACGCCGTCGCAGCCAGTGCTGGCAGGGGTTCCGATGTCCAGGATTTGGCCTAAAGCCCCACTCTGAGAGAGCTCAAATCGTGATCACGTCGCGCCTTTACCGACTTTATCGACGGCAAGATCAACAAAAAATGTCGAATGAGCCGAATAAACGTTATGGCTAGGTTTCTCCGATAAAGGCCAGGCCCGGAAAGATAGCCAAATGACCCGATTACAGCAAAGAACGGCGCATGGGTTTCTCTTGTTGGTTTCCTCCTGTTGTGGGGGCCTGCGGTTGCTCGCAAAGCTTTCTTTAATTTATCGCTTCGTAATTCTCTTGCCGCTGATGTGCATTGTGACGGTACAGTTTTGCTGCTCCGCTTGTTTTTCGCAGTCTGTGCAAAACTTCCAAGATTCTCAAGGTTTTGTAGTCGTTGCCGACCAAAAAAACGACGCTCAACCTGCGTCCGCTCAGGCGTTTACAGTTGCCGAGGCCCTCCGGCTGGCGGAAAAGAGCAGTCCTCAGTTAAGGGACGCCATTTGGGCCGTTTCTGTGGCTCGGGGGAAACTGCTGCAAAGCCGCCTGTATCCCAATCCGACCCTTTCCATAAGTGGCGAAGAGCTTGGTGATCCAGAAGGCCCGGGAATTTGGACCGCCCCGTTTGTGAGCCAGGAACTGGTAAGTCCGGGCAAGAGGAATCTGGACCAGGCCATCGCGCACTGCGAATTGGAGCGAAGCCGGTGCCTGGTGGCGGCCGAATGGAGGAAACTGGTAGCGGCCATCAGGCGGGCATACTGTGAAGTCCTTCTGGCGGAGAAACGGGCGCAGACATATCAGGAGTTGCTGGCTGTTGCCGAAGCCTCTTTGAAACAAAGCAGGGCTTTATTGGAATCGCGACAGGGCACCCGTTTGGAAGTCGTTCAGTTTGAGCTGCAGGTGGAACGGTTGCGTGCCCAGCAGGAAGCCGCCGAGCGCCAGATTCCTTTTCAGAGAGAAAAGCTCGCGGCTGCGATTGGATCGCCAGTACCCCCTCACGTTTCTCTTGAAGACGTGTTTTCGCTTCCTTTGCCCGAATATGATTGGAATTTACTCCTGCAGCAGGTTCTTGCCTCGCACCCAGAGGTTTCAGCAGCACAGTGGGAAGTGCAACGGGCGCGTTATTTGAGTGAACGGATGCGCAGGGAAAAATGGCCGAACGTCACCGTGGGAGCGGGTTATACCCGGCAGAACGAAACCCATGGAGACGACTGGACGCTGGGCATCAGCGTGCCCCTGCCGCTGTGGGATCGAAATCAGGGAAACATCCTGGCAGCCGATGCACAGATCAGCCAAGCGCTTGAGCGCGTACGACAGGTGCAAGAGGAGCTGCGCGACCAACTGGCCACGGCTTTTCGGGAATACTCGGCTGCCCGCAAGAGAGTCCAGCGGTATGAACAAGATATATTGCCTCGTGTGCGAGAGGCTGTGGAACTGGCGATGCAGGGATACACAGGGGGCGTTATGGAGTACCTGCGAGTCCTCGAAGCTCAGCGGTCCGAAATAGAAACAAGATTGGATTACCTGGCAAGCCTCGGGGACGCCTGGCAGGCCGCGGCACAGATATCGGGTATTGCAGGGGAAAAGGCCTGGCCAGGGACGCGCCACAACTCGTTAGCCGCTCAGGCCGAAACATCGGTGAAACGGTAGGTCTGATTGACTCCTTTTACCAGTTGCATCCTCCCGCATTTCCTCTGGTTCGGCTTGCTAGCACGCTCTCCGTGAGGCCGTTATAATGGGCGTCAGTTTGTCCTGGATCCAGCCTCCCACTTCACGGAGATAAGGGAATCGCCATGATATCACCGCAATTCTTGCTTTTGATTGGCTGCACCATTTCTGCCGCTTCTGCCGCGGATCCCGTCGCCCATCCCAACGTTGTCTACATCGTCACAGATGACCAGCGATATGATGCCATGAGTTGTGCGGGGCATCCGTTTCTGAAAACTCCTCACATGGACCGGCTGGCCTCTGAGGGGGCGAACTTTGTGAATGCTTTCGTGACCACCTCTCTGTGTTCACCCAGTCGCGCTTCTGCGATTTCAGGTTTGTATGCCCACACGCACGGCGTCATCAGTAACTTCACCGAGTTTCCCGACGATTTGCCCAGTTTGCCGAAACAACTCCAGGCGGCTGGTTACGAAACGGCTTACATCGGCAAGTGGCATATGGGGGAGGAAAACGATGCCCCGCGACCGGGATTCGACTACTGGGCCAGCCACAAAGGCCAGGGAAAATACTTTGATAATGAATTTAACATCAATGGTCAGCGGGTGATGTTGAAAGGGTATTACACGCAGCGCATTACAGAGCTTGCTGTCAACTGGCTGCGCCGTCCCCACGAAAAGCCCTTTCTCCTTATGATCGGACACAAAGCGCCTCATACGCCATTTACACCGGAGCCAAAATACGAACATCTTTTTGACGATATTGAAATCCACTACCCGGCCAGCGCCTTCGCGCTCGAGGGAAAACCGGAATGGGTCAAGGAACGGCTAATCACGTGGCACGGCATTTATGGACCGCTGTTTGGCTTCCGCGAGAAATTTCCGGATACGCGACCGGAAGGGGAAGCCGATTTTGCTCGGATGGCGCGCGCTTATTTCGCTACCATCAAGTCGGTGGATGACAGTCTGGGTGAGATTCTCAAAACTTTGGAGGAAACAGGCCAGCTCGACAGGACAATTGTTGTGTTTACCTCGGACAACGGTTTTTTACTGGGTGAATATGGCATGATGGACAAACGGACTATGCATGAGCCAAGTATTCGCGTACCGTTGTTGGTACGTTATCCGCCTATGATCAAACCAGGCACGGTGATCAAGGAGATGGTTCTGAACATTGATACAGCCCCCAGTCTTCTCGATCTGTGTGGTGCACCGCCGTTGCCAAAAACTCATGGACGCTCATGGCGACCCCTTTTGGAAGGAAAGACCGAAGGTTGGCGAAAGAGCTGGTACTACGAATATAACTACGAAAAACAATTTCCCTACACGCCTAATGTCCGCGGCGTTCGCACGGAACGCTGGAAATACGTCCATTATCCTACCGGTGATGGTAGTCCGGATAAACACAAAGCGGAGCTCTACGATTTGCTCAATGATCCGGAGGAACGGCATAATCTTATCGACGATCCCCGCTATCAGGGAGTGCTCGAAGAACTCAAGCGGGAATTGAAGCGGCTCCAGCTCGAAACAGATGCGATCCCGGACAGAATGCCTGTTGATGAGGGAATTAAAACCGAGTTGCCGGAGCAGTCGATCCGATAAACCGTCGTTTAATATCCTCCAGCCAATCACGACAAGCGGAATTTGGTATGTCGACAGTCCGGAGTTAATGCCAGAAAGGAACTTGTGTGAGCTTTTTTGGCCCAGGTTTGGGCCCGGGCCTGAAAGAAAAGGATGATCGGGGAAAGGGTTTTCACAATGCGCTTACAAAGGCGGTCATTTTGCAAAGTGATCGGCGGTTTGACGGCCACCATCGCCTTGCCCAGTGTTATTGCTCGTTCTGCTTTAAGCGAAGCCAGTCGGCCGGGAGCAAACGATCGGATTACCATCGGTGTTATTGGGACGGGGAACCGCTCCCGCCTGCTCATCGAACAGTTGCCGGAGCAGGGGCAGATTCTGGCTGTTTGCGATTGTTACCTGGAGCGGGCGGAACAGGTCAACGCCGAAAAAGGCGGAGGGCGATGGGCGGTCTATCAGGACCATCGGCAACTTCTCGATCGAAAGGATATTGACGCGGTTATCGTAGGAACGCCGGATCACACCCGCGTCCTGGTGTGCATTCATGCCTGCCAAGCAGGAAAGGACATCTACGCCGAAAAGCCACTCACGCTGTACATCCGCGAGGGACGCGTGCTTGTCAACGCCGTGCGGAAGTACGGTCGGGTTTTCCAGGTTGGAAGCCAGCAGCGCTCGATGGCAATGAATCGGATCGCGTGTGAGTTCATTCGCTCGGGAAAACTCGGCAAGATCCGCGTGGTCCAGGGATGCAACTATCCCGGACCACGGTTTTATCAAGGGCTACCGGAAGAGCCGATTCCTGACAAACTTGATTGGGATCAGTGGCTCGGCCAGGCACCGTACCGGCCCTACAACCGTCAACTCCATTTTGGTTGGATGGCCTGGTGGGATTATTCAGGCGGGGAGATGACCAATTGGGGTGCCCACGGCCTCGATCAAATCCAGTGGGCCCTTGGAAAAGACGACACAGGTCCGGTGGACATCCGTCCGCAGGGGGCTGCGAAAGATATGAATGCCCCCGTTCACATGAAATATGCAGACGGTACGCCCGTCCGACTGGAACTCGCGAACGGTCCGATGGGTGGTGCCATCTTTTCGGGCGAGTTCGGCAAGATTGAAATCAATCGAAATAAGTTTACTTGCAATCCCCCGGATCTCATCAAGGATCTGCCTCCCAAGGAGGAAATCGAGAAATGGCGAGATGAAGTCGCTCTGTGGCAGGCCAAATATCACATGGAAAACTGGATGGAGTGCATCCGGACGCGGGAGAAACCCGTAGCGGATGTGGAGATCGGGCATCGGTCGATCACAATTGCCCATCTTGCCAACATTGCCCGCTATCTGGGTCGTCGCCTCCAGTGGGATCCGGTTCGCGAAGTGTTTATTGGGGATGACGAAGCGAACAGCCTTGTGGAACGACCGCAGCGGCCGGGATACGAATTGCCGAAGGAGATCTGATCTTCCCCGTGAACTTGGCATTTTAGACGGGCGTAACACTAATAAAGCAACAACTGGATGCTGTCCGCCAATGGGAATAGGTGGAGGAGCGGGAAGCCTGGGCTGGGGCCTGCCCCGTCGGAACAGATTCCGCCTGGCGTGACACTTTTGTTCTACGCTGTTTCGCTCCTGGCAAAACGACGAGCGGCGGTTTATTTGACCAATACAAGACTTGGATAGTGATCTTGGTCCTGAATTCCGTGTGGGTGAGGAAGACCCGTGACACAAGCAGTTTGGGATGCCTACAACTCGCTGAAATCCCGTGCCGAGAGCGTCTATCAAGAACGCGTTGGCAAGGGGCGGATTTTTATCCAGGTCGGTTCCGCCACATGTGAGCACGCGGCCGGTTCTCTGGAGGTGGCGGAGGAGTTTCGCAAACACATCGCGGCCTCAGGACGTGATGATATCGTCCTGCGTAAAACGGGATGCACCGGCCGCTGCAGTCGCGAGCCGATCGTCAGCGTGTTCCGTATGGGCGAAATGCCCATCAAGTATCAGCTCGTCAATCGCGAGTTGGTGCACAAGATCTTCACGCAGCATGTGCTCGGCGGGGAGCCGCTATTGGACCATATTCTCGATGGCCCCATCGAACGGTTGTCCAAATATGAGATTCTGAACTGTGGGTCGCTCAGATGCGGTTGGAAAGGAGAACAGATCTGCGGTGGGCCCATGGCCAATCAGTTAAGGGCCATGGGGATCTCGCCGGAGGTCTGCCGTGTGACGAACGCGAGTTGCTTCGGGGCCTGCAGCGCGGAACTAGCGGGCAAGTGTACCCATATACTGGTTCGCCCACAAAATGTACTCTACCGGATCTCTACCCTGGAAGATCTCCAGGAGGTCGTTCGCGAACATATTCAAAACGGGCGGATTGTGGAGCGTCTGCGGGTGAAGGAGGAGCCCGTCAGCCAGGACTTTTTCGAACTGTATGGCGAAATTGCGTTTTTCAACCGCCAGACCCGGATCGCTCTTCGGCACAACGGAATCATTGATCCTACCAGTATCGAGGAATATTTCCACTATCGGGGCTTTGAGGCGCTGGCCCGCGTGCTAGCGGAAAATGATCCTGAGAAGGTGGTCGAGGAAGTAACGCGCTCTAAGTTAAGAGGCCGAGGAGGGGGTGGGTTTCCCACCGGCCAAAAATGGGCCCTGGCGCGAAAGTCCCGTGAAAAAACGCGGTACATTATTTGCAACGCAGACGAGGGCGATCCCGGCGCCTTCATGGATCGGAGTATGCTGGAATCCGATCCGTTTAACGTCATTGAAGGCATGATTATTGGTGCCTTTGCCATTGGATCACACCGGGGATTTGTCTACGTTCGCGCAGAATACCCGCTGGCAGTGGAGCGGGTGGAAAACGCCATCCAGCGCTGTCGGGAATGGGGCCTTCTCGGAAAAAACATTCTCAATTCAGGATTCGATTTTGATATCGAAATCCGCCTTGGGGCGGGAGCTTTCGTGTGCGGCGAGGAAACGGCGCTCATCCATTCGATTGAGGGAGAGCGAGGACAACCGCGTGTTCGGCCGCCCTATCCAACGGAAGTGGGCCTTTGGGGCAAGCCCACCGTGATCAACAACGTGGAAACGTTTGCCAACGTTCCTGCCATTATCATCTACGGTGCGGACTGGTTTGCCCGAATCGGTTCCGATGCCAGCGGTGGCACCAAGGTGTTTGCTTTGGCGGGAAAGGTCAAGCAGACTGGCCTGGTGGAAGTGCCGATTGGCATAACGCTCCGAGAAGTGGTCATGGAGATTGGCGGGGGCTCACCAAGCGGGAAAGCTGTCAAAGCTGTGCAGACAGGCGGTCCGGCTGGCGGTTGTATCCCGGCTTCGATGCTGAATCTGCGAGTGGATTTTGACACTCTCAACAAGGCCGGATCGATAATGGGCTCTGGCGGCATGATCGTCCTCGACGAGGACGACTGCATGGTGGACATTGCCAAGTTCTTCATGGCGTTTTCGCAGGATGAATCCTGCGGAAAGTGCACGCCCTGCCGGGAAGGCACAACCCGGATGATGGAAATCCTCGAACGGATCACCACGGGCAAAGCCGACGAGAGCGATTTGGTGAAGTTGGAACGATTGGCTCATTTGGTGCGAAAAGCCTCCCTGTGCGGGTTGGGGCGGGCGGCTCCCAATCCGGTACTGAGCACGCTCACCCATTTCCGTGACGAGTACCTGGCTCATGTTCGGGATAAACGCTGCCCAGCCAAGAAATGTGTGGCTTTAATTCGCTACGAAATCGATCCCGAAAAATGTGTGGGATGCACCGCGTGTGCCAGAAATTGTCCGGTGGAGTGCATATCCGGCGAGCGTCGAAAGCCGCATGTTATCGACCAAACGCGGTGCATCAAGTGCGGACGTTGCTTCCAGGTCTGCCGCTTTGACGCGGTGCTTCGTTTGTAACGCTGGTTGGTCCATGCTTGGAAGCATGAGGGGACGTTCGACCCGTCCAGAAATCCATTAAACGGACGTTCAAACTTTTAGCCCGGTGCAGGATAGCAAGGTATATGATGGCCAAGCGTCCCAAACAGATTTCGGTGACAATTGACGACACGCCGGTGAAGGTACCGGAAGGCACAACGATTATGCAGGCTGCGGAAAAAATTGGCATCCGCATTCCGCGCCTGTGCTATCATCCGGATTTGAGCCTCGCGGGGGCATGTCGAGTCTGTGTCGTGGAAGTCGAGGGTCTGCCGGGGTATGTGGCCTCGTGCAGCCTTCCGGTTTGGGAGGGGATGGTTATCCGCACCAATTCGCCGGAAATCAGGCAGGCCCGGCGCGACATTGTCGAGCTGATTCTGGATAATCACCCGATGGATTGCCAGACCTGCGAGCGCGACGGAAACTGCGAACTTCAAAACTTGGCGTATTCCCTGGGCGTTCGCGAGCGTTTGTTCGCGGGACGGCGCAAAGAGTTTCCGATTGATGATTCCAGTGTGGCAGTTGTCCGTAATCCCAACAAGTGCATTCTCTGTGGGCGGTGCATTCGGGTATGCGCGGAAATCCAGGGGGTTTATAACCTCAGTCAGCACGGTCGAGGCTTTACCACGGTAGTCGGGCCAGCCCATTTGGCCAATATGGATGACTCGGTGTGCATCCAGTGTGGTCAGTGCATTAATGTGTGCCCGACAGCGGCATTCCTGGAGAAATCGAGCACCGACATTGTTTGGGAAGCCCTAGCCAACCCCGACCTCCATGTCGTCGTGCAGACGGCTCCATCCATCCGCGCCGCCATCGGCGAGGGCTTCGGCTATCCTCCCGGTACACCCTGCACGGGAAAGATGATCACGGCTCTTCGTCTCCTCGGTTTTGATGCCGTGTTTGACACGGACCTGGGGGCTGACCTCACCATCGTGGAGGAAGCGCACGAATTTCTGACGCGGTTGGAATCGGGCGGTCCGCTTCCCATGATCACCTCATGCTCGCCGGGCTGGATCAATTTCCTTGAGAAGTTTTATCCCGAGTTGATCCCGCATGCCTCTACCTGCAAGTCCCCGATGAGTATGCTCTCGACGCTGGCGAAAACCTACTATGCCGAACGGAAAGGCATTCCTCCGGAAAAGATTTTCATGGTGGCGGTGATGCCCTGCGTCGCGAAAAAGTTTGAAGCCCAGCGGCCTGAACACCGCATGCCCAACGGTCGGCCGTACACTGATGCCGTGTTAACCACCCGCGAGCTTATCTGGATGATCAAATGCTACGGTATTGATTTCACCAAGTTGCCGGACGGGGAATTCGATGCGCCTTTGGGGATCGCGTCCGGTGCTGGCGATATTTTCGGAACAACCGGCGGTGTGATGGAGGCAACGCTGAGGGCGGCTGCACGGATACTCACCGGGAAGAAACCCGATCGACTGGAGTTCACTGAGGTTCGTGCCGTCGAGGGCCTCCGAGACACATACGTCGCGATCGGGGAGCGGAATCTCCATGTCGCCGTCGCCAATGGGCTGAATAATGCCAAGGAAATCCTCAACAAAGTTGTGTCAGGAGAGGATCATTACGACATCATCGAGGTGATGGCCTGTCCGGGCGGCTGCATCGGTGGTGGTGGACAACCTTATCCTCCCGAAGGCTATCACATCCTCGATCCCGCACTGCTGCGGAAGCGCGCCAGCGCCCTGTACGCTATCGATAGTGCTAAGCAACTGCGTGAATCCTACGAAAACCCCGCTCTGGAAGAGCTTTACGAAACCTATCTGGGAAGCCCTGGATCAACCCGGGCGCACCAGCTTCTCCACACGAGTTATCGACCGCGATTGCCGAGGGGTATCCGATGAACACACACCACACCTGCACGTCCACGACTGACAACTGGCCCGAGGTCAAAGCCGTTTCAGAACGGATTCTCGGAGAGGACCTGGTTCAGTTTATCGAAGAATGCCGAAAAAGCCCGGAGCCGCACAGTCAGCTCATTGCGGTTTTACACCGGGTCCAGGCCAAGTTTGGCTATTTGGGCGCCAGTCATTTGGATGCGGTCGCCCAACTGATGCAGATTCCGGCGGCGAAAGTTTCGGGCGTTGCCAGTTTTTATCATTACTTTCGTTTGCAACCACGGGGAAAATTCATCATCAATCTTTGCTTGGGCACCGCATGTTACGTGAAGGGGGCCGATCGACTTGCGGAAAAGCTTAAAGACGAACTAGGAATTCATTTCGGAGAGACGACCTCCGATGGACTTTTTACTCTGGAGGGGGCCCGTTGCCTTGGCGCGTGCAGTCTCGCTCCAGTTCTCACGATCAACGACGAAATGCACGGTACAGTCACGCCAGATCAGATTCCCATCATTCTCGACCGCTACATCAAGCGCGCCCGAGAAGAAACCCAGACAAGCCCGCAAACTTAACCTTCCTTTGTGGAAACAACCTGGAGCGGGAATAGCCACGTCCGAAAATCGCGGATTCACGCTCTTGCGGGCGTTGAGTCGTGAAGCACGCTTCGTAAGCCCACTACCAGATCCCAGTGCTGTGTGGGCTTCGGTAACACGCATATCCGCGGCCAGTATTGGATGAACTGGTAGTCCTCGCAAATGGGAAAGCCTGCCAGAAGCACCCAGCCGCAACCGCGAGGGGAGGCTCGATACGACCTGACGATGAGCCGCCGAATCTGACGAAGTTCATCGGCATTCGCCGCTTGCACGTCGTAAATAGCTGCCCTGACAGGATGCCAGTTCACTAGGGCTGCTTCTGGTGTTGTCATCAACACCTCAACGGGCCACCGCTCAAGCATCTGCCTGATCCAGAGGAGCTCATCGGGATACGTTCCAATGAGAGCTATCTGAAGCGGCGCTTCTATGTGCGGCAAAGTAGGAATGGGTAATTGTGAGCGGGCTAAATGGATTTCTTCTTCACCTGCGGTTGGGGGCAGTGCGCTGAGGGGATTGGTTTCATTCTGCAAAAGCTGAAGAAGGTCCTTCGCTACAACACGCCATTGAGACCACGACAGCCGCAGGACGCCCGGCAAAGGTGTGCCCGTGCGCGGTTCACTCTCGCACCAGGGCCCATGGACGACAAGCCAGCGAGTGAGGGGTGTCAACCGGTGGAGAGTATATCGGTCAGCTTGGGAAAACTGGCCGGGCCGATCCTGGAAAAGAATCAACCAGTCGGGAAATATCTGTCTGGTTCTTACGGTGTCGATAACTTTTTCCAAGGCGGAAAAGGTGTGTACCGCTATCGACGCGTCTCCCTCAGCAGTGAGCGGTAGAGCAAGTTCAGACTGGCAATCTGAAACAAAGAAAACCACGGTTTTCATAGCGAAAACTATGACGGGTGCACCGGTTGACACATCTCCAGTTTCCTCCGCCGATGGGGACACTGACGTCCACACGGGAAGGTGTGGGAGTGGGGATTCAACTCAGAGGGTCCTGACGGTAGGGGAGATTGATGTATTGCCCCTACCACAAATTGCGTCCATGTCATCTCAGCAGTCTTTGCACAAGTGGGGATGGATCAGGCGCGCCAGCGTATGTCACATCCCGCAAGTCCACAGTTTATATCCAAACTGGGGGACCTCTATCAAGGGATTTAAACCGTCATGGGACGAGTGAACCTTTGACGGGGACGCAGCTCAAGAGCACGACCCGCCCGATGCGCTCATCACATTCCATACAATCGTTGCTCGGCAAGTGTCATTCACCCCACTTGCGAATTGTGCCGAAGCGATAAGTCAGAGGATATTCGGGATCGAGGAGGAGCAGCGCTGACGTGCCCTGTGGGGCTCGGCGAGTGCAGCGTCTTGAAAGTTGGAGCATTTCGGACGGACAAACCATGATACAAAGGAGTGTACGATGCTTGTCCTTTCTCGCCAGCGCGACGAGAGTATTATCATCGGGGACAACATCGTCGTGACGGTGGTCGATATTCGCGGGGATAAGGTGCGTCTGGGTATCGAGGCGCCCCCGGAAGTGAGTGTTCATCGTCGCGAGGTGTACGAGGCTATTCAACGCGAAAAAAGGCAGAAAGCCGCTCAAACGCCGTCAAAAGCCGAATCGCAAACGCCCTCACAGGAGGAAAAAAACAACCGGTAAATAACGGTTGTACAGGCTGTGCGGATGTTACGGCCACGAGACGAAAACTTCCCACGTCTTGTGGCCGGTTTCGTTTTTGTAACCTACATTTTTCTGCCGAAGCGAACAAAAGAGGAATCGATTTGGGTTTGGCAGGCCGGTGTAAATTACCTAAAGTGCCTGAACATCCCAGTCGATGTGCCTCGATAGAGCGATGAATGGACGAAAAACGGTTCATCCGTCTTCCACGCTGAGAACGGTGTGGAGGGGAGCTCATAAGGGATCAACACCGGCCTTTGAAACCCGCGCTAAACCGGTCCAGTTGCTCCCATTGTGAGCTAACGGTTAGGAAACAGAGTTTGGCTTGGTCCTCTTACGTTAAGGAAAAGGGTAACAGACATGACCCGGATTAACACGAACATCAGCTCGTTGACGGCTCAGAAGACTCTGGCTCGTTCTCAGGCTCAATTGCAGGAAGCTCTTACCCGCTTGAGCACCGGTTTGCGGATCAATGTCGGCAAAGACGACCCGGCGGGATTGATTGCAAGCGAGGCTCTCCGGGCGGATATTACGGCTGTTCAAAAGGCTATCACGAACAGCCAGCGGGCGAATCAGATGATTGCCACGGCCGACAGCGCCCTGGGCCAGGTCAGCCAATTGCTCAACGACATCCGGGGATTGGTTTCCGAGGCAGCCAACAAGGGTGCGATGAGTGCGGAGCAGATCGCGGCGAATCAGCTTCAGATCGATTCTTCGCTGGAGGCAATCGACCGAATCGCTAAGGTGACACAATTCCAGGGTCAGCGGCTCCTCGACGGTAGCTTCGATTTCATCACCTCCGGCGTGGACAGCTCAAAGATTACCAGTCTGCAGATCGATCAGGCCAACTTCGGGTCGCTATCCAAGATCGACGTCAATGTGGATATCGTGTCGCAGGCGTCCAAGGCCCAGTTGACGTACAACTATGGTGCATTGGCCACCGACGTGGTCCTGGAGATCGCCGGAAAAGACGGTGCTGAGGCTTTCAGCTTCGCGGCGGGAAGCTCGATCCAGGATATGGCTAAGGCAATCAATCTCGTGTCCGACGCGCTGGGAGTTCGCGCCGTTGTGCACCAGGAAGCGACGGCCGGTCGGGTTACAGCCTCCAGCTTTGGGTCGAATAATGACGTCATCATTACCGCCAACCAGGCTGGCCAAGCGGCCGGTGATATTCGGATCAAATACACGAAGAACAATAGCGCAACCACCCAGGTGGTTTACACGCCCGCCAGCGGCGGCACGCCGGGGCTCATCGAGGTCAAGCTTGGCACGCGTCAGTGGGAGGCGGCGAGTGGGGTGTTGGATCCTTCGGGGACGAACAATGCGATCAAGATTACGGCGAAGGTGAAGGGGGAGGAGTTTAACGGGGTGAATGTGCAGTTGACGATTGGTGGATTGCAGAGTGTGAGTTATGATCATACGACGAAGACGTTGAGCATTACGGCGACGGCGACGGATACGGCGCAGGACATAGTGAATTTGATCAACAATGATGCGGCGGTGGGGGCGTTGTTTACGGCGGCGAATTATGGGGAGTCGGATGGGAGTGGGACGGTAGCGGCGGCGAGTGTGACGTTGAGTGGGGGGGTGACGGGGGGTGATGTGATTGCGACGGCGAACGATGTGGTGGCGGCGATCAACAGTTCGGCGGCGAGTGCGGTGGTGACGGCGAGTTTAGCGGCTGGGGACAATGGGTATGGGGTGGTGAGTCCATTTCAGGAGTACGCGTACTATGGGAGTGTGGAGGCGAACAATCGGTTGCAGTTTTTGGGGCCGGAGGGGAGTCGGAAGATTCGGTTTGTGTCGAATCCTGGGGAGAGTTTGAGTGTGGATTTGACGACGGACCCGCGGGTGGAGGGGTTTTCGTCGGCGATTGTGCAGGGGGTGAATGCGAACAGTACGTTGAAGATTACGGCGCGGTATAAGGGGGAGGCGTATGATGGGGTGCAGATTGTGTTCAATGACAGTACGGACAACACGGTGGTGTGGGATGCGGAGAGCAAGACGCTGACGTTCAATGTGGACATTAGTGGGGGGTTTACGGCGCAGCAGGCGGTGAATTTGTTGAACAATGACAGTTATGCGGGGAAGTATTTTCGGGCGGAGAATTTTGGGACGAGTAATGGGAGTGGGGTGTTGAGTGCGACGATGACGGGGACGACGAGTGGGGGCGTGGTGAGTGAGGGGACGGTGATAGTGCATTTGGCGACGACGTCGGACGGGATTGTGACGACGACGGCGCAGGATTTGATTAATTACTTTAATGATCCGGCGAATGCGGGGTTATTGAGTGGATTAGGGATCAGTGTGAGCAATGTGGCGGGGAGTGATGGGAGTGGGAAGCTTGCACCGACGGTGAGTGATTTGGAGTTTGCGACGAGTGGGACGCAGTTGCAGGAGGCGCAGGCGAGTGGGACGACGTATGCGGTGAATGGGGCGAATGCGCGGTTGACGTTGACGGCGGTGGCGCCTGGGGCGGACTGGAATGGGGTGCGGTTGGTGTTTGAGGACACGGCGACGGCGGGGAATGAGACGGTGGTTTGGGATGCGGCGACGAAGACGCTGACGGTGGGGATTCAGAGTGGTGTGAGCACGGCGAACCAGGTGATTGCGGCAATCAACAATGACGCCGTGGCCAGCCAGTTGTTCACCGCCAGCCTCGCCACAGGCAGCAACGGCACTGCTGCTGTGACCGACTCCGATTTCGCCGTGCTCTCGGGAGGCGTTGTGGACGTTGGGGCCCAGTACGGGGTGGCCCTGGTGGGCAACAGCGATGCCGAAAACATTGGTCTGACTTTTGAGGCGACCGACTACGGGAGCCAGGCCTTTGTCTCGGTGAAGGCACTCAGCGGCACGTTCGTGACGACGGACGCCAGTGGGCGAGTAACAGATCGGGCGGTGGGTGCCGACGCTCGGATTCGGGTCAACGGCTACGAAGCCGTCACCTCAGGTCTCACCGCGTCCATCAACACGGCCTCGCTGGATCTGACCTTCACCATCGACCCGAACGCCGCGGCCGGAACCAGGACGTCGTTCTCCATTGTGGGTGGCGGTGCGCTCTTCCAGCTTGGTCTGGATGTGGTGTCCAATCAGCAGGCGCGTATTGGAATTCGCAGTGTCAATACAGCCAAGCTGGGCGGTGCCCGAGGTCGGCTCAACGAGCTTCGATCTGGCGGTGCCAAGTCGCTGGCCAATGATCCGATCGGCGCAGCCGCTGTGGTCGATGAAGTGATCTCGCAAATCACCACTTTGCGGGGTCGGTTGGGGGCGTTCCAGCGGACTACTTTGGAAACGAATATCAGCGCCCTGAACGACACGCTGGAGAATCTGACCGCGGCGGAAAGCGATATCCGCGATGCTGACTTCGCGGCGGAAAGCGCGAAACTCACCCGTGCCCAAATCCTGGTCCAATCGGGTACGTCGGTGCTGGCCATTGCGAACCAGAATCCGCAGGCAGTTCTCGCCTTGCTGCGGTAATTCGGGTGACATAGACAAACCCTCTCACGCTTGATGCGTTAGAGAGGGATGGGGAAGAGGAACACGGCCGATCAGTCCAGATCGGCCGTTTCTGTTTGCGCAGGGGTGCAGTTCGAACACCACGGCATTCCTCTGACGACCACACATTATCAGGTTGGGCCCACAAAGTTTCCTTGGTTTCGCTACCTTATTTCCGATAAGGATCGCAACATCGGAAAAACTGCGCGTTTTGGTCAATTGGCTTCAACCCCTTCAAGTCATCCTTTCGATAAAAGCGAAAGAGGGTCACGCAGACGGTTCCGCGAGGAACTCCTGCCATGGAAATCGGGAGTTGAGCCCCACAGCCAGCGCGCCCTTGGAGATAGACGCCGGCGATCATAGCCACGTGCATTGCAAGTACGGAGTCAGGAGGAAGGGAGTCCCATGACCCGGATCAATACGAACATCAGCTCGTTGACGGCTCAGAAGACCTTGGCTCGTTCTCAGGCTCAGTTGCAAGAGGCACTCACCCGACTGAGCACGGGTTTGCGGATCAACTCGGGCAAGGACGACCCTGCAGGCTTGATTGCCAGTGAAACGCTGCGAAGCGACATCACGAGTATTCAGCGGGCGATTGTGAACAGCCAGCGGGCCAGCCAGATGATCGCCACAGCCGACAGCGCCCTGGGCCAGGTCAGCCAATTGCTCAACGACATCCGGGGATTGGTTTCTGAAGCAGCCAACAAGGGCGCGTTGAGTGCGGAGCAGATTGCGGCGAATCAGCTTCAGATCGATTCTTCACTGGAAGCGATTGACCGAATTGCGCAGGTGACGCAATTCCAGGGACGGCGGTTGCTGGATGGTAGCCTCGATTTCGTGACGGAGGGAGTGGACAGCTCAGCGATTCGGGATTTGCAAATTGATCAGGCGAATTTCGGTAGCAACAACGAAATTGGCGTCAACGTGACTGTCGTGAAACAGGCAACCCGAGCAGAATTGCGTTACGCCTTTGGGGCCGTGGCCAACGACGTGGTTCTGGAGATCGGTGGTAAGCAGGGTTTTGAAGCGTTCACCTTTGCAGCCGGAAGTTCCGTCGAGGACATGGCCAAGGCGATCAATCTTGTGTCCGACGCCACGGGGGTGATCGCAGAGGTACAAAAGGAAGCCACCGCAGGACGCGTTGTGGCGTCGAGTGTGGGGGCACACAACGACGTGATCATCACCGCCAATCAGGCGGGCGAAGCGGCGGGTAACGTCAGAGTCAAGTACACCAAGAACGCCACGGCTGCTACGACGGTCAACTTCACGCCTGCCAGTGGAAGCAGTCCGGCGGTGCTGGAGGTTCGCCTTGGCACCCGTCAGTGGGAGGCGGCGAGTGGGGTGTTGGATCCTTCGGGGACGAACAATGCGATCAAGATCACGGCGAAGGTGAAGGGGGAGGAGTTTAACGGGGTGAATGTGCAGTTGACGATTGGTGCATCGCAGAGTGTGAGTTATGACCATACGACGAAGACGTTGAGCATTACGGCGACGGCGACGGATACGGCGCAGGACATAGTGAATTTGATCAACAATGATGCGGCGGTGGGGGCGTTGTTTACGGCGGCGAATTATGGGGAGTCGGACGGGAGTGGGACGGTTGCGGCGGCGAGTGTGACGTTGAGTGGGGGGGTGACGGGGGGTGATGTGATTGCGACGGCGAACGATGTGGTGGCGGCGATCAACAGTTCGGCGGCGAGTGCGGTGGTGACGGCGAGTTTAGCGGCTGGGGACAATGGGTATGGGGTGGTGAGTCCGTTTCAGGAGTATGCGTACTATGGGAGTGTGGAGGCGAACAATCGGTTGCAGTTTTTGGGGCCGGAGGGGAGTCGGAAGATTCGGTTTGTGTCGAATCCTGGGGAGAGTTTGAGTGTGGATTTGACGACGGACCCGCGGGTGGAGGGGTTTTCGTCGGCGATTGTGCAGGGGGTGAATGCGAACAGTACGTTGAAGATTACGGCGCGGTACAAGGGGGAGGCGTATGATGGGGTGCAGATTGTGTTTAATGACAGTACGGACAACACGGTGGTGTGGGATGCGGAGAGTAAGACGCTGACGTTCAATGTGGACATTAGTGGGGGGTTTACGGCGCAGCAGGCGGTGAATTTGTTGAACAATGACAGTTATGCGGGGAAGTATTTTCGGGCGGAGAATTTTGGGACGAGTAATGGGAGTGGGGTGTTGAGTGCGACGATGACGGGGAGGACGAGTGGGGGCGTGGTGAGTGAGGGGACGGTGATAGTGCATTTGGCGACGACGTCGGACGGGATTGTGACGACGACGGCGCAGGATTTGATTAATTACTTTAATGATCCGGCGAATGCGGGGTTATTGAGTGGATTAGGGATCAGTGTGAGCAATGTGGCGGGGAGTGATGGGAGTGGGAAGCTTGCGCCGACGGTGAGTGATTTGGAGTTTGCGACGAGTGGGACGCAGTTGCAGGAGGCGCAGGCGAGTGGGACGACGTATGCGGTGAATGGGAAGAATGCGCGGTTGACGTTGACGGCGGTGGCGCCTGGGGCGGATTGGAATGGGGTGCGGTTGGTGTTTGAGGACACGGCGACGGCGGGGAATGAGACGGTGGTTTGGGATGCGGCGACGAAGACGCTGACGGTGGGGATTCAGAGTGGTGTGAGCACGGCGAACCAGGTGATTGCGGCAATCAACAATGATGCCGTGGCCAGCCAGTTGTTCACCGCCAGCCTCGCCACAGGTAGTGACGGATCTGGTGCCGTCACTGTGTCGGATTTTGCTGAACTTTCCGGTGGTGTTGTCGATGTTGGCACCGCTGACGGGGCACCCCTCATTGGAAATGAAGAACAGGCGACCACAGGACTGGTTTTCAAGGCGGTCGAGTTCGGGTCAGATGCTTTCGTCTCTGTGAAGGCCCTCAATGGGACAAGCTTCACTGTAACGGACCGCGACGGAAACCAGGCGACGCGGAGCGCGGGAACGGACGTGCAGGTTCTGGTGAACGGGATTGCGGCAGTCGGCAAGGGACTTCGGGCGTCTATCAATACAGCCGCGCTCGATCTGTCATTCAGTGTTTCAGAAAGTCTGGCAGACGGCACAATGACCGCATTCCGCATTGTGGGCGGTGGGGCGCAATTCCAGCTCGGCCCCGATGTTGTCTCCAACCAGCAGGCCCGCCTGGGTATACAAAGTGTGAACACGGCAAAACTCGGGGGGGTTGCCGGCCGGCTATTCGAATTGCGATCAGGTGGTGCGAAGTCCCTTACCCGCGATGTGAACGGCGCAGCCGCTGTGGTTGAAGAAGTCATTGCCCAGATCACCACACTGCGCGGTCGATTGGGAGCGTTCCAGCGAACCACACTGGAAACCAATATAAGTTCCCTCAATGACACGTTGGAAAATCTGACAGCGGCGGAAAGCTCAATCCGGGATGCCGACTTCGCTGCCGAAAGCGCAGCATTGACCCGTGCGCAAATTCTCGTCCAATCGGGTGTCTCGGTTCTGGCTATTGCCAACAACAACCCGCAAGCGGTGTTGGCTCTCCTTCGCGGTGGGTGAACAATGAAACTGCTCGCCGCATAGGGCCATATTACTGACAAAGTCGGGTTAATCGCGTGAATGAAGCGAGAGCGGCAGTTAACCGGACCCGTCAGAAGCTCGGGCATCTCCGGTGTTCTCCGCGGAGATGCTGGAGCCACCGCCCCGGAGATGTTTACCATTTCCGTGAATCCGCTTCAGTTTATCTGCGAGGAGTGACAGCCGGACCTGTTCCAGGTCGCTGCGGTGCTTGAGCTGATTAAAATGATAAACGCCAACAAGAAGATCGCCCGTGGCAAGGACTACCAGCCAGATGGTGAGAAGGGCGGTCGCCAGCCAATAGCCGATGGCCCAGACGGGGTGCTCAGTATTGGAGAACATCAATCGACCCGCCCAAAGGAGCAGGCCAAGCACGATCATAAGAAAGCTGATCTGGGCACGCCGGTAAAATCGCCGACGAAGAAACTCCAAATCGGAGGATGTAGCCCTCTTTGAGAGCACTGACCAAGCACGGGCCTGCCATGCCAACAAAATAACCCCTGCGGCTACGATCGCCCAGGGGAAAGTCACGTCACTCCATTCTGCCCAGCCGCTCATACTTGCAATCCCCTAAAAGCGGGGAGGCTCAATCGCAGTTCGCCATAGCCGAGGCGAACTACCCGTCGCCCAGGCGAACTACGGATGTCGTTGAGATTGGCGTCAGGCTTCGCAAAGGGGTTTCTTTTTTTCCGTTATTTTCGGACACTGGGGAGCCATTTCCGCGTTAATCTTGATGTACTCTTTCCATTCCTCGGGAACATTGTCAGCCAGGAAAATGGCGTCCACCGGACATTCGGGGACACACGCCTCGCAGTCGATGCATTCATCCGGATGGATGTAAAGCATCATCTCCCCTTCGTAGAAGCACTCCACCGGGCAAACCACCACACAATCCGTATACTTGCACCCATAGCATGGTTTACAAACGACGTGTGTCATACCGATTTTCTCCGCAATTGCAGACAGATCAACGAACCGTTGGACGCCGCAATATTGTATCTCTGACGGGTTCGCAGGAATTTCCCCTCCCGCGACGAAGCGCGCTTTATGTCATATTATGGAGGCAAAAAATCAATGTCAAGGAACGAGTGCGCTATTGCGGAAATAGGGGCAAACCCATCCAAATGCCGCTCGCGAGACGCCCTTTGCCGGCATCGGATTGTCGCGGCTGGATCGCTACAAATTACTGAATACGCGAATCTCAGACCAGATCGTTTTATTCTAAACCGAGAGGAAATGCCATGCATGCCAGGCATCGGACGCCGCTAATAAAACGCTTCCTTGCGGCCGTCTTCAGTCCTGAGTTCTGCGAAAAGTGGTGCCCAATCTGTGTGCGGGCTCGAAAAGGAGTTCGCTGGGCCCGCTGGGTTCAGCGATTGGAGCTCGCTTTGACAGCCGGTGGCTGCCCGTGGGGACGCGCCCGCCAGAAAAAATACGGCGTGCCGCCCAACCTGCCGATTGGCAAAGGGGTAGAATGAAACTGCAAGGCTTACCCGTTTTTCCATCGCCACGTGGAATTTGTTAGGAGAAGACATTTTTGTGGTTCAAACAATGATACGGCGAAAGCCCGCTGGGCAAGGTTGGCATATAATCCTTTATTTTTCTGCGGTTTTGATCACGTGCAGTTTCCTTCCAGTGAGACCGGCACTCGGAAAGGATGATTTGCCGGCTCGGCTGGAGGGTGCGGTGCGTCCTTTCATCGTCAATCACCAACTCGCGGGCTGCGTGATGGTTGTGGCTGACAAGCATAAGATAATCCATACCATCACACTTGGCTGGGCGGACGTCGACGCGAAAAGGCCAATGCAGGCCGATACCCTTTTCTGGATTGCGTCGCAGTCGAAACCGATCACGGCCACCGCGTTGATGATCCTGGTGGATGAGGGCCGTGTTCAGCTCGACGATCCGGTGGAAAAGTATCTCCCGGAGTTCCGCGGACAGTGGTTGATTGCGGAAGCGGCTGAAAACCGCGTGCTTCTCAAGAGGCCTTCACGGCCAATCACTGTTCGGGATATTCTGTCGCACACAAGTGGACTCCCGTTTCGATCCGCGCTGGAGGTACCCACGTTGGATGTGTTCCCGCTGGCTGCCCGGGTACGAAGCTATGCCATGACGCCGCTGGAATTTGACCCTGGTCGCCGCTATCAGTACTCCAACGCCGGTATCAATACGGCTGCAAGAATTGTGGAAGTGGTCACCGGAAAACGGTTCGAAGAATTTCTCAAAGAGCGGATCTTCGAACCACTTGGAATGAAAGACACAACCTTTTGGCCTGACAAAGAGCAACTTTCCCGGCTGGCCAGAGCATATCGGTATGATGCTCAGTCGAAAGAGCTTGTATCCGTTCAAATCGACCAACTGGCCTATCCACTCGATGACAGGCAAAACCGGTATCCGGTTCCAGCGGGCGGATTGTTCTCTACGGCTGCTGACTTGGTAAAGTCCTATCAGATGCTTTTAAATAATGGCACGTTTGAAGGAAAACGGCTTATATCGGAAGACGCCGTGCGAGAAATGACATCGCGTCAGACCAGGCCGGAACTTGATAACAGTTATGGATTGGGTTTTGTGGTCAATGGTCCGGTGTTTGGTCACGGTGGCTCGCATGGAACCAACACCCTCGCGGATCGGCGGAAGGACGCGATCCTTGTGTGGCTTGTCCAGCATGCGGGGCCAGAGGCGCAAGAAGCTTTTCGCCAGGTGGACCAGATTTTCAGTGAATGGTCTCCTGATCGCGGTTAAAAACATCACAGTGGTGGAGCATTTTTCTGGGTTTATTTGAGACACAATATTAGGCGAGTAAAGATACTATGCCGGCTATTCCAAAGAAAGACCTCACGAACTTCCTCCCCATGACCCGAGAGGAAATGGAAGCTCGGGGTTGGGACTATGTGGACGTGGTATTCGTAACAGGCGACGCCTACGTGGATCACCCGAGTTTCGCCATGGCCTTGCTGGGGCGGCTGATGGAGGCCGAAGGATACCAGGTGGCGATTCTTAGCCAGCCGGACTGGCATTCATGTGAGCCCTGGAAGAAGTTTGGGCGTCCGCGGCTGTGCTTCGCAGTTAGTGCTGGGAATATGGATTCCATGGTGAATCATTACACGGCGAACCGCAAAGTGCGGAATGATGACGCGTACAGTCCTGGAGGCCGAATTGGTTTGAGGCCGGATCGCGCCACGCTCGCATACTGCCAACGCGCGCGGGAGGCCTACAAGGGCGTGCCGGTGATTGCGGGAGGAGTGGAAGCCAGTTTGCGTCGCATCGCCCACTATGACTACTGGAGCGACAAAGTACGGCGATCCATTCTTCTCGACTCCAAGGCCGACCTTCTCGTCTACGGAATGGGTGAGCGTCCGCTTTTGGAGATTTTGCGCCGACTCGCTGCCGGAGAGCCTATCAAAAATATCCGGGACGTTCGGGGTACGGCCTACCGGCTGGGTGCTTCAGAAAAGCCTCCGGAGGATGCGATCTATCTGCCGTCCTACGAGGAGGTTGTAGCAAGCAAGGAAGCTTTTGCGCGGATGACCAAGATGGCTCACTTGGAAACCAATCCTTACAATGCCCGGCGCCTTGTGCAATACCATGATCGTGAAGCTGTAGTCATTAATCCACCGGCGTTTCCATTAACGGAGGAGGAGATGGACCGGGTGTACGGGCTTCCTTTCCAAAGGCGGCCCCACCCTCTGTATGGCGACGAACCCATTCCCGCATTTGAAGTAGTCAAACACTCCGTCCAAATTATGCGGGGTTGTTTTGGTGGGTGCACATTTTGTTCCATCACCGCCCACGAAGGTCGGATTATTCAAAGTCGGTCACCGCAGTCGATTATTCAGGAAATTGAAAGGTTAAAACAGGACCCCGAATTCAAAGGCGTCATCAGTGATATCGGCGGTCCAACTGCAAATATGTATCGGATGAATTGCAGCCGTCCGGAGGTTCGGGAAAAATGCCGCCGTTTGAGTTGTATCCATCCGACAATATGTAAGCTTTTAAATACCAGCCACGGACCGCTCATTGAACTCCTCAAGCAAGTGCGACATGTGCAGGGTATCAAAAAGGTGTACGTGGCTTCGGGAATCCGCATGGATCTGGCTCAGTTAAGCCCTGCTTACATGAATCATCTCGTGCGTTATCACGTGGGCGGCCACCTTAAAGTAGCCCCCGAGCACTGCGATCCCGATGTATTACGCCTGATGAAAAAGCCAAGCATCGAGGATTTTGAAAGATTTGCGAAGAAATTTCACGAACTTTCCCGCGCTGCGGGAAAGGAACAATATCTGGTGCCGTATTTTATTTCGGGTCACCCTGGCTGCGATCTTAAGGCGATGATCCGCCTTGCGGAGTTTCTCAAACGCACTGGGTATCGCCCCCAGCAGGTTCAGGACTTCATGCCCACGCCCTTTGATATTGCCACGTGCATGTATTACACCGGTATCGACCCGATGACCGGTGAAAAAGTCTACGTTCCGCGTGGCGAACGCGAGCGAAGGCTCCAGCGGGCACTCCTTCAATTCTGGAAACCGGAGAATTATTTTCTCGTTCGCGAGGCCCTCCAACTGGCCGGCAGAACAGATTTGATTGGGAGTGGCCCTCAATGTCTCATCCCGTCGCGCCCGCCGAAAGAAGCCCTCGTCGCCCGCCGAAAAAGCCAGCACGAGAGAACAGGGGCTGAGCATCCGACCGGAATGAAGGCCACCGTGGCGGGCTATCGTCCGCACCGAAAGACGTTTCGGCGTAGAACGACCAAGAAAAGCTGATCCGCGTGGGGGAATCCGAAATTTGCCACGGTGTCGGCTGCCTCTCGACCGGTCCGCTGGCGACTCCGCTTTGACGCGCTCCATCGCGGCTTCTGGTTGTGAAACTGCAAGTCTCCCAGGTACGGCTGCAACCGTGCGGAAAAATGGAGGCTCCGTCATGTCCTAACGAGCTTACCCGGGCCACTGCAGCGTCTATCTGTGATGAAATGCAGATGCTCTTGAGAGCACGCCGTCGCGGCCATCGCTTCATGAAAACGAGTACAGTGGGAAAGGTTCCCATGTGTTCCTATACTGGAAGTAGGGTGTAATGGTAGGACTTTCCCGAGCCGAAAAACTCTCCGGGCGAACGGGCTGCCGGTTCTGCAGGGGTATCAACATTATTCGATTCGTTTTGGTATTAAAGTCCTATGACTATTTCAGGTGAGCGAATTCCCGCAGTGGGTATTGATCTGGGCACGACTTACTCCGTCGTTGCCTACTTGGATGCGCAGGGCCATCCGGAAACGATCGTCAATGCCGAAGGGGAACGACTCACGCCGAGTGTCGTGTACTTCGACGGGGAAGAGGTGATCGTCGGCCGCGAAGCCCTCAAAGCTTTTGCCCGCCTGCCGAGTCAGGCGGCCGAATGTTCCAAACGGGATGTGGGCTACAAGGTCTATCACAAGGCCCTACAAGGCAAGTACTACCCGCCGGAAGTAATTGAGGCATTTATTCTCAATAAACTCCGGCAGGATGCGGCGCAGCAGCTTGGCGAATTCAGTCATGTCGTTATCACCGTGCCTGCCTATTTTGATGAGGTGCGGAGGAAAGCGACCCAGGACGCCGGTTATATGGCAGGGCTCGAAGTGATGGATATCATCAACGAGCCGGTGGCCGCTGCTCTGGCTTTCGGCTATGAGTCCGGCAAATTGAATACGCCATCAAGCGACATCAAACCCGAAAGGGTGCTCGTGTACGATCTGGGAGGTGGCACTTTCGACGTGACGGTGATGGAGATTCGAGGCTACGAGTACGTGACGCTATCAATTGATGGAGATGTGCGACTCGGCGGATGGGACTGGGATCAACGTTTGGTTGACCTGGTGGCGGAAAAAATCATTCGTCAGATCGGGTTCGATCCCCGGGAAGATGTTCGCCTGTGGGGCAAATTGTGGTCGGCCTGCGAGGAAGCCAAGCGGACTTTATCGGTCCGTACAAAAACGGTCATACCATTTGAGTATCGAACTAAGACGGTGGACGTCGAGGTGCGTCGGGAGGAATTTGAGGAGGCCACCCGGGACCTCCTCGATCGCACGCGATTTACAACGCTTCAGGCGCTTAAGGCAGCCGGTCTGGATTGGGGGGATATCGATCGGGTTCTCCTCGTGGGGGGATCAACACGGATGCCGATGGTCCGCAATCTTATCCGCGAACTCTCCGGTAAAGAACCGGATACATCCATTTCCGCGGATGAGGCAGTGGCCCTTGGGGCGGCCCTCCACGCCGGGTGGCTACTGGGAAAGGCACGGGGTGAACGGCCGCGGTACAAGGTCCGGAATGTCAACTCACACAGTCTGGGAGTGGTGGGGTGGGACCCGCTCACACGGCGTCGAAGAGTGGGAACGATTATCCCGCGCAATACGCGTCTTCCGATTATCGCCAAAAGGAGGTTCCGCACGCACAAGTCTGATCAGCGCTCCATTCTGGTTGAAATCGTCGAAGGAGAAAGTCCCGAGCCAGAGGACTGCTGTCAAATCGGCAAGGTGCGTGTCCACGATTTGCCGCCCAATCTCCCAAAGGGGTGGCCGGTGGAGGTCATCTTCCAGTATCGGGCGAACGGCAGGCTGAAGGTCCGTATCCGCGTGCCGGAGGTGGATCGCGAAGTTGTGGCGGAGTTCCAGCGGGAAAGGGCTCTGACAAAAGAACATCTGGACGGCTGGCGCCGATTTATCAGTGGTAAAGAACCAACGGATTACCGATGAATTGTTCGTCGCCCATAGGACAAACGGGTCTGCACGCTGCGTCGCCGTCATTCTTCAAAGGAAGTTGCGCGTCTTGTTCACGGGCAGGTGGAGGGATCTACTTGTCAGATCCGTTTCGCAGTGTCACACTATGCATGGCCTCCCGGCGGGCACGACAAGCATGCCCCCGCGAAGCATTTGTCCTGGAAAGCCGCTTTTCAGGTCACATTCCAAGGTTTGGACCGTCCATCTCATCGACCGGGCTCCGCGTGCTTGGTTGCATTGCTGGTTAAACGGCAGGGGCGATTCATGAATGGGCCCTACGACACGTTGGGCCCGTGGCGTGTTGCCGGTTTTTCCAAAAGTGGGGATGGCTCAGTTGCTTGTGAGGGTGCTTGAGGCACAGCAATGGTGGTATGATAAAGTTTTGCGTCGCTGGTTGATCGGATGTCAGTTTCGGCCTGTGGAAACAGACCTTGGAAGCGCGCTATCGCGTGCCCTCCATTTGGCGTGCAACCAGCGCCAACTTGGAAAGGCGCCAATGTGAATTTACCAGAGAGGATGCAAGATGAGCGAGACCTGCCCGTGGATTATCTCAACGACCACTGCCACCTTCGAACAGGACGTCCTGGAACGTTCCAAAGAAGTTCTCGTGGTGTTGGACTTTTGGGCGCCGTGGTGTGGGCCATGCCGGATGTTGGGACCCCTGCTTGAAAAACTGGCTCGAGAGAAAAAAGGGGCTTTCGTCCTGGTGAAGGTCAATACGGATGAAATGCCGGAACTGGCAGCCGTGTTTCACGTCCAGGGGATTCCAACCGTCTTTGCACTGCGCGATGGACGCGTGGTGGACTATTTTACCGGAGCATTGCCGGAATCCGAGCTGAGGGCTTGGTTGGATCAATTACTTCCGCAGGAAGACGAAGCGCTAGTGGCACAGGCCGATGCCCTGGCCGATCGTGATCCAAAATCAGCGGAGGCCAAGTACCGCGAAGCTATTTCGCGGAATCCGAAGTCCATTCCCGGGCGGATCGGTCTGGCACGACTGCTCGCAAAGCAGAAACGGTACGATGAAGCCAAATCCTTGCTCAACGAACTGAGCGATCTGGGAGCGACGTCGGAGGAAGTGGAAAAGCTGCGGGCGGAGTTGGAACTTGCGGACTCGGGTGAGACAACCGATTTGCGATCCTTGGAAGCCCAGGTCGTGGCCAACCCAGGGGATTTGAATCTCCGCCTGAAATATGCCCGTGCCCTGGCTGCCACCCTCCGTTACCAAGAGGCTTTAGAGGAAGCACTCCGTGTGGTGCAAACAGCCCAGGGTGAGCCGAAGGAAGAAGCCCGAAAATTAATGCTTCAGATCTTCAGCATCCTCGGGGCCATTCATCCTCTGACAGAAGAGTATCGCCGACGTCTGACAATGGCACTGTTTTGAAAAAATTAGAAAACAAGCGTGTTTGGCAAACTGGGTTGCGTGTCGTCGCTATTTTGAAAACCTGTTTTAGGGCATCGCTGGACCGGTATTGGTTATGCCCGACAAGGATGAGTTGAGCGTGGAGGCAACTCTCATCAATGTCCGCGGCGCGCGGGTTCACAATCTCAAAAACGTGGATGTTTCGATTCCGCTTGGCCGTCTGGTCGTGATCACCGGTCCGAGCGGTTCGGGGAAAAGCTCCCTGGCGTTTGACACACTCCACGCCGAGGGACAGCGCCAGTACCTGGAGACACTGACGCCGCACCTGCGGCGGTTCATTCCACAGCTGGAACGCCCGGATGTGGATTGGGTGGAGGGACTACCGCCGACGGTGGCCATCGATCAACGGGGCGGTCCCCCACCACCTCGAAGCACCGTGGGAACTCTCACTGAAGTGTATGACCTCCTGCGCCTTCTGTACGTGCGGGTGGGCGAACTCCAGTGTCCTAAATGTTTGGTGCCGGTCGTCAGTCAATCGCCCCAGGAAATCTGTCAGGCAATTCTGTCCCTTCCCGAAGGCACACGCCTCATCCTTTTGGCTCCTATTCCAATCAAGAAATCGCGAAAGGCTCCGGAATTAGTGGCCACAATCCGCAAATTGGGGTTCCCGCGGGTTCGGCTTAATGGGCAATTATGCGATCTGGACGACCTCACGCCCAAAACTCTCGAGGGACAGTGCCGCGTGGAAGTAGTGGTCGACCGCGTGATCATCAAGCCCGCCGTCGAAACGCGGCTGCGTGAATCGCTTCATACAACCCTCAGAATTTCGGATGGGCAGGCGATTGTTTCTTACGAAGTTGCGGGAGAAGGCGGTGAACCCGTTTGGGTGGACCAGGTTTTCAGCACTGTTCGGCGTTGCTCTCGCTGCGGTGAAATTTACCCCGAGGTCGATCTTCGAACTCTCAGCTTTTTCAGTCCTCACGGTGCGTGTCCGCAGTGCGAGGGCCTTGGTGTGGTGGATCGATTTGATCCCAACCTGGTGATCGACTTTTCGCGAGGATTGGAAAACGGGGCGGTGCGACTGTGGAAAGATGCCCGCGCTAAACTGAAGCATCATGCAAAAAAGATCGAGCGACTCATGAAGCAGGGCGGATTTGATTGGTCAACGCCGCTGGAAAAAATTCCCGAAGAGTTCCGTGCAAAGCTCATTTTTGGGGCCCGACCTTCCGATCAGAATTCGGACAGATCCCCGGCAAATTCACAACCCACGCGTCGAACCCGAAGCACAGAATTCGTGGGCCTTCTCCAGCTTCTGGAAGTGGAATATGAGCTGTTGGCAGAAGACTGGCAGCGGCGTGAATGGGCGGCGTATCGGTCCCAGGTGGCCTGCCCATCCTGTCAGGGGGCACGTCTCGGTGCGCTTGGACGCTCTGTGATGATCGAGGGGGTACCCATTCACGCCCTCTGTGCATGGACGATTCCAGAGGTGCGTGCCTTTCTGGAAAGGCTAAGTCTTCCACCGTATCAGCAGAGCGTGGCAGCGCCGATCATTAAGGAGATCGTGCATCGGTTGGATTTTCTCAATCAGGTGGGACTCGATTATGTCACGCTGGATAGACGGGGCGAAACCTTAAGCGGGGGGGAACTTCAGCGAGTACGCTTGGCAGCCGGGTTAGGCGCCGTATTAAGCGACGTATGTTACATCGTGGATGAGCCATCGATTGGGCTTCACCCGCGGGACAATGACCGCCTCATTGCCAGCCTCCGTCAACTTGTCGATCGTGGAAACACGGTCATCGTGGTGGAGCACGATGAAGCTATCATCCGGGCGGCAGACTGGGTGATTGATATGGGACCTGGCGCTGGACCGGCTGGAGGACAGGTTGTCGCGGAGGGAACGGTGGCCGACATCATGACTCATCCCCACTCTATGACGGGGCGTTACCTTGCCGGCCAGGAGGTTATTCCCATTCCCACCGGGCGTCGTCAGCCACAACCAGGGCGTGAAATTGTTCTCGTAGGGGTCACCACGAACAACCTCAAGAATATCACGGTTGAATTTCCGCTCGGACTGTTTATCTGCATCACGGGTGTGAGTGGTTCTGGAAAGAGCTCGCTCCTCAGTATGACTCTTGCCCCAGCCTTAAAACGGGCGCTCCTCGGCCTGGGAAGCAGGGGCGCCGGATATCAGGAAATACGGGGCTTCGAAAACGTAGACAGGGTTGTGGATGTCGATCAAACACCCATTGGCAGGTCGCCTCGCAGTAACGTGGCGACCTATACTGGGGTGTTTGACGAGATCCGACGGGTCTTTGCCACCACACGTGATGCCCGCCGATTAGGATTTCGGGCTGATCGATTCAGCTTCAATAATCCGGCCGGTCGCTGTCCCGTATGCCAGGGATTGGGGCAACAGAAGATCGAGATGGATTTTTTGCCTGATATGTACGTGACCTGCCCGGCGTGTCTCGGCCGCCGATTCAATCCCCAAACCTTGGAGGTTCGTTACCGGGACAAGACCATCGCCGACGTATTGGAGATGTCGATAGAGGAAGCCCTGGACTTCTTCGAAAATTTTCCCGCCATCGAAACGGTTCTGCGATGCCTGCGGGAGGTCGGGCTGGGCTATCTTCAGCTTGGGCAAAAAGCCGTGGCGCTGTCGGGCGGGGAAGCCCAGCGAATCAAGCTGGCAACCGAGTTGGCTCGAGGACGCCAGGGAAAAACGGTGTACCTTCTCGACGAGCCGACCACCGGCCTTCATAAGGATGACGTACGGCGGCTTCTCTCCGTGCTGCATCACTTGGTCGACGCAGGAAACACTGTGGTCGTGGTGGAGCATCACCTGGACCTGATCAAATCGGCCGACTGGATTATCGAACTGGGGCCCGAGGGGGGCCGCGAAGGGGGCAACGTGGTGGCGATGGGAACGCCCGAGGATTTAGCCCGTCATCCGAACAGCCCTACCGGCCGCTATTTGGCTCCAATTCTAAAACGGAGCTAGCATACGATCGGCTGATTGAGGTGGTCGCGCGGCGGAAGAAAGAGTTTTAAACCGACGCGGAATCGACAAAACAAACGGCCCCGTTCGCAGAGGATCGGGGCCTGATTATTCACTCTTAATCCGGCCAAACCGGATCGGATTTCAGTATCCGCCGGTGTTGGTCTCACCACCATCTCGGGTGGATAGGGCGCGATAAACGGCCAAGTCAATCGTATCCGAAATAAACCGGACCGTACCGTCACCGAACCCAAAATTCCCACCACCGGGATGAAAACTTCCAAAGGCCCCGTTATTGGAGCCGTAGACCACCCCTTGTCCCGGTGGGGTGTTGAGGGGATTGTCGGTAGTCCGCAACGAATCTGTGTGTCGCCCTGCGATCCACCAGCGATTCACACCCTCAGCTGTGTGAGATTTGATCACTTCACCGACGAAAAATGTATTGCTCAACCCATCCGTGCAGTCAGCATATTTCAGAGAGCGAATGTACATGAACATCCCCGTGTTACCGGCTTTAACAGCTCCGCTAATGCCCTGGCTGGGGCCGATCGAACCAGAGCACAGCGCGTAACAACCCGTAGAATAGACGGGCGTCGGATTGTTTACCGAATAAAGTGGCTCGTCCGTGGATGATGGGCACACGAAGACCTGCGGCCGGGTGCGGAAGAGTTGATCGTAGTTGGGAATAAGATTCAACCAACCCGTTGTTGAAGGACCAATACCGCAGTTTGCCGGTGCGATGGCCCCCAATTGGAAACCGATTTGGTCGTAAATGTTTTTCGCTTCCAAATAGGGAAGCAGCATGACGAAGCCGCTGGTCCCTTGGCGCTTGTAATCCGGCACAGCATTGGCACCTGAAGTCGGGGCGAGGCCATAGTAATCCGAACAGTCTGACCCCATTCGACCCGGAGGCAGAGATTTCACGGCCTGCTCGTAATTAGCCATAGCAAGCGTGATCTGCTTCAAGTTGTTCGTGCACTGGGATCTGCGTGCCGCTTCCCGGGCGGCCTGTACGGCCGGTAATAGAAGGGCAATGAGAATCCCAATAATGGCGATCACGACGAGAAGCTCCACAAGTGTGAAGCCAGGAGACCGCGATTGGCGACACTTTGTGACGTACAGCATACAAGACCTCCACTCAACAACAATTACGGGAAACGGGAACAACGAACCGCAGGTAAGGCGATCAGAATTTGTTTGGATCGTCGGAGATCGGGACTGCCTGGACCCTCTTGAGTGGGCCGGTGATATCGATCCGGAGCGAGTCGGTCGGCTTGTCGATGGTCACAGTCAGACCACTTGTCTCAGGATCGGCATATTTTTCATCAATGAGCGAGACACTTTCCTGTCCGACCATCGCGTTGAGGATGATAGCGACTTTGTGCGTACCGGGCACGCAGCCGTCACCATTCTCGAAAGTCGTCAGTGTGAATTTTCCGGTTTGAGGGTCAATCTGACCGGTGGCGGGCCGAGTCCCTTCAGGCACCACCCGTATGAAGCCCGGCACCCCCGCTGCAAGCGGTTGACCGTCGATAAAAACCTGTCCAGACACTTTAACGAGCCTGGGTCTCCCTTTTCCGCAGCCGAGAATCAATGGGGCGAGGGCCAAAAATAATAGTGCTAATGCACCAGCGCGACCAACACGTAGACACATCCGTGGCTTCTCCTCGCAACTAGCAAACGCGGATGAACAAGGGGACTACAACCGGTGGGCGGCGTGCATCCAATCGGGGGAGTGATCGGACGGGTACACAACCACACAATATGCTCAGGCGTAAAGTAGCAGTCAAGATGTCAGACTTTTTGGTGAAAAAATAAACAACTTGCGCGTGTGTTGACAAGGTAATCAATGCTTGCCGTTTTGTGTTCCAAAGTAAAGAAAAAAGGTCGCCGGTCTTGCGACCGACGACCCGGCTCGGAGGAGGGACGTCAGCTTGGCTGCGTGTTATTGCGTGATGCCGAGCTTTTCTTCCTCTTCTTCTGCGATGATGATCCGCGGCGTGACCATCATCATGAGGCTCTGGGTTTCACGCCCGACACCCACGTTCTTGAACAGGCGGTTGATGTAGGGGATCTTGTCGAGCATGGGCACGCCGAACTCGTTACGGCCTTCGCTCAATCGTTTGATTCCACCGAGGAGGACGGTTCCACCGTCGGGGACGCTCACGGTTGTCAGCACGTAGAAGGAGGCAACGGTCGGCAACTGAACGGTGGTGCCGGAGCGGGTGGTGCTTCGCGAATTGGCGTTCTTCGTATTGTCGTTCGGTGTCTGCTGATTTCCTTCAGCCGACGTGCTTTCCGTGGTGGTTTCGGACCCTGTGAACGTGAACTCGTTCACGTCCTTGATCCGTGCAAAGTAGGGGATGATCGTCATCCGCACGAACCGCCGGTCCTGTGAGACCACAGGTTGCACCGTGAGGAACGTCCCTTCATGAACCATGGTGACCACGGGTTGCTGAGCGGCCGCGAAGTCTCCGACCACCGGGATCACGCTGATCACGAAGGGGCTGGTGGACTGGTCGGCCACGATGCCGTACTGCCCGTTGAAGAGCGTCACCTTGGGGGCTTGCAGCACGTTGGACCGCCGGTCACCCTGTGCAGCCTCGATGAAGAAGAAGGCCTCGATATCACTCAGGATCGCGAATCCGAGCTGGGCACCCGCGGTCGGGTCATAGCCGCCAAATTGAGGAACTGCGAGGCTGAAGCTCCCCTGGCGGAACGGGATGTCGAGGTCCGCGCTGAACACGTTGGGCGCTGACAGACCCACCGTTACACCCTTGCCGCTGTCGCGGTCACGCAGATCGCGGATGTCAAGCTGTTCTTCGGCGTCGCCAGTGGGATCACCCTGCTGTACGATCTGCCCAAAGCGAACACCGCGACGGCCGTCGATCTTGTCGTCGATGTCGAAATCGAAGTCCACGCCGATCCGTTCGAAGAAGTTATCATTGAGGGTGATGAATCGAACTTCCACCGTGACCTGAAGGTCCTGCATGCGGCGGAGTTGCTCCAGCAGATCGGAGATCTGCTCATGAACCTCCTGGGTTTGGCTGATGACCAGGCTCAGGTTCGTGGGGAAGGGAGAAATTGAACCGGGGCCGCCGACCGTGTCCCACGTATCGGGAGCGACCGTGGTTTCGATGAGGTCGATGAGGCTTTGGAAGTCGGCGAGAGCAGCACCACCCATTCCCCCAGGGCCGGTTGTGATCGGGGCATTTGTCCCGCCGGGAGAGGCGTGTGCTGCGGCCGTGGACATCTGGGCGAGAATCGAGGGGTTGACACCGGCCGTCGCTTTGGAGCCGTCGCGGGTCGCAACCACGGCAACGGGTGCTAGCGGTGAGCCCGTCTGATTGACCCCCAGTTGGGCCAGAGCCGTGCTGTAGGAATCTGCAAGTGTCTTTACCTCGCCCCTGAAATTGGGGATGGGAGAGACCAGGTCGGCGACGTTGTACACGACTGGATACACGGTGCCTCGGCGGTACTGCTCGCTTGTGATCTTGAGGACATCGTCCTTGATCACGTAGGACAGATGGAGCGGCTCAAGCACAAGGTTCAGGGCACTCTTGAGCGAGATTTCTTGCGTCAGGCTGATCGTCACCGGCGTGTCCGTGGTGACGCCTTCCGAGGCCAGACCGGCTGGATCCACGTGGATGTTGACGTCCACCAGCTTCGCGAGGTAATCCAGCACCCGACCGAGAGGTGCGTTCTCGAACTGCAGCATAACAAGTGTGTTGAGCTTCTGTTCGATTTCCAGCTCCCGGGCGGAGCGCTGACGACCGGCCTCGGCAAGCTTGGAGCGGCGCTTCGTCAGGTCGGCCCAGGACTTGGCGTCTGGCATCACGTAGGGATTGGAGTCATCGAAAGGTATCGACGCCTTGTCCACCGATGCCAGTTGGGCCAGGAATCCCTGCTCCTTCTGATCCCGAATGGCCATGCTCTCGCTGTACTGGCGGATAAACCGGGCGTTGAGTACGAGTTGCTTGGTCACCGGATTGTCGGGATCCAATTCCGCCGCTTTCTTGGCCACGACCTCGGCCTCAGCAAACCGCTGCTCGCGCATGAGTTGGTTGTATTGCTCTACGAGTTCGGCGAGCTTACTCTGACGATCGAGGTTGGATTGCTGCTCCGCGGCAATTTTCTGGGTAACCTCTTGGTTTTTCTTCTCACGCTCGATGCGTGGACGATTTTGTTCCAGGTAATACTGGAAGTCTGCGATCTGACGATCGAGTCTCCGCAGAAGCTGATCCCGGGTGTTGAGATCCAGTGTCGCGTTATCTACAGTCTTGCGAGCTTCCTGCAGGATTTGCAGAGCCTTTTCGGGATCCTTTTCCCGCAGGCTCAGCGCTTGCGACTCCTTGAGGGAAATATCTGCCACAAGCTGCCGGGTGGCAAGCTGCTGCTGCGTCATCGCATCCGGTGCGGCCAGGCCAGGATTGGTCGCAGCCTGGGTGACGGCGCGGGCGGCCTCCTGCTGGAGCACGTCCTGGACCCGCTGGACCGTGACAGGATCCATTTCGTTGAAGTACGCTGTGGACTGGCGGAAGTACTCCATCGCGGTGGCATGGTCACCGCGTCGCAGCGCCTCTTCCGCCTGCCGCACGAGCGCCATCCCACGACTTTCACCGGCAGGAGGAGCGGTCGTTTCCGGACTAAACGGGCTGCCCGGTGTGGCCGGTGCCTGCTGGTAAACGCCTGCTGGGATGTTGCGGGTCATGTCACGAGTCGGATCGTAAACCGCAGCCGCTGCCACATTCCCATTGTAGGCACCCGCGGCAGGAACCACGGCTTGCGCGCCGACCGGCTGCACACCGAGACGCTGTTTCATCTGCTGGATATCAGCGAGGAGACGTCCCGGAGAGTCTTCCTGTGGGCTGAAGGCACCTTCCGACACGCGGAGCATCGCCGCCTGGTTGGCCAGCGTTTCCGCCGTGCTCAAATCGCCGGCGGCCAGTGCTGCTCGAGCCTGCGCCAGAATCTGCAGCACCCGCTGCTTTTGTGCGGCCAGATCGCTCCCCTGGGCACGCCGCGTGCGCTCGGCAGAAATCCGCTGGAGAAGCGTCTCCGGCTTCATCTCGAACGGACTGAAGGTGATTCCCTGTTGAGCGGCCAATTGGGCAAGCCGTTCTGCTTCGTCCAGGTCACCCCACCGCAGCAGTCCGTCCGCCTCTTCCAACAGGAGTTTTGCATACAAGCGACGCCAGCCTTCAGTTTGCGACCGCTCGGCTTTTTGGGCCATCAGGTTTTCATGGGTCTGAATAAGTGCCTCGACCCGCTCGGGTGAGTCCTCAAACCGCCCGTAGGTAAGTCCGAGGGATCGCACCTGGTCAAGGTACCGTCGCGCTGTCTTGACATCCCCCAAAGCAAGTGCCCGTCTCGCCTCCAGCAGCCATTGATCACTCTGCATCTGGGCGGGTGACTTGCCTGACGTGTTGGCGGGAGGAGCAACCTGCGTGATTTGACCCACCGGGGGCAGGGGGTTGACCGACGGTGGAGTACTGGACGCGCCGACGGAGACCTGGCCGCCCATTTTTCGGATGTCCTCCGCCAGTTTGGTAGGTGAATCCTCTTCCGGACCGAAAGTTGCCGGAAGGGCAGCGGCCATCTGGCACCATTGCGCCGCTTCCGTCAGATTCCCACGGATCAAGGCCATCCGACCGTTGCGGACGTATGTCTTGGCCTGGGTCTTCGGATCCGGGGTGGACTCGGTGAGGTTCCGTGCACCAAAGGGATCCTGCACCTGACCGGCGGTGGTCCCCCGGCTTCCCCGGGCGTTTTCCAGAGCCCGGCGGACCTTTTCCGGGGTATCGCCCAGATACAACGGCGGATACTTCACTCCCAGACTCTCCGCTTGCTGGAGGAGTTGTTCGGCGCCGTCGTAATTTCTCTCGGCAATCGCCTGTCGCGCCCGAGCCAGTAAGTCGTCACACTGGCGGCGGAGCACTTCCGGACTGGATGAAGTGCCCACCCCAGGCGATTGCGTGGGGTTTTGGCCCCAGAGTTGCCCGTTCACCATCATGAACGCCAGGCAGATCGCTGCCACTCCGCGGAAGAACACAGTCGGTGCGTTCAAGCCAGTACTCCTTTCGAGATCACCCAGACTCCGTTCGGTACCTCGTGTTGTGTCCATCGGACCGCTATCGCTCCGTTTGATGAGAATCCGCACCGGCATACGGGATCGCCTCCATGCGATGCCACACACGCCGCAAATCCTCGCCTGCTCCGCCCTGCGGGAGTCCTCACCATCGGCGAGGAATGCCTGATTTCCGTATTGTTGTGAGTCGTTGTAGCGCGGGATAAATACAGATGCTACGTTACTGGGTCAAGAGTGATTGTTCGCAATTCTTACTTCCTGCGGCTCCCCGACACTCCATTTCCGCGACCTTGTGCGAGTGGCCGTCGTCCATGATCGTTGGACACGCGAATCATCGCAGCCGCTTCAACACGCTTCGGGCCTCTCCTGCGACCACGGATGAGCCGGACCCAAAGGCGAGGCGAAAAATAGCCAAGGTTTCATAATGGGTCAACACCAAAAATTCGAAGAGCTGGCAACAAGTCAGCGGTTCCATCCTCGTCTTGAAAAGTTGCGCTCCGGGACAAGCCATTTGGCCCAGTCTGACGTGGCAAAGCGAACTTGTACGGGCGAATCTCTGCTAGGCGGGCAAAACAGGCCGCTTTCTTGCAGCCTAACCGAACTCGACAAGCAGCAATTGGATCACGAAATCGCAGAACATCCAGCCTGGGCCGTGCGCCTGTCATCAGCACCGACCGCCGAAGATGTGGTAAAATCACCGCTCAAACCAGTTGCGGAACATATGAATTGTGGCGGCTCTTCCCATCCGGGCTATGGAGGTGGTCAGGGGGATTTCCTTCGGACACACTTTAACGCAATTTTGGGCGTTCCCACAGACCTGAATGCCGCCTTCGGAAATGAGGGCGTCAAGGCGGTCGCGACTGTTCATTTTGCCCACGGGGTGGCTGTTGAAAAGATCGATCTGCGCGATGGCGGCTGCTCCCATGAAATGTCGGTTGGTAATCTCGGCCTCACGCCGGCGATAATCGTCTTCTGATTCTCCAGGCAGCCGCTTGACCTCGATTTTCAAGTACTGCGGGCATGCTTCCATGCAGCAACCACAGCTCATGCATTTGCTGAGCACGTAGGCGATCTCCTGCATTTCCTGGGATTGCCGCAATGGGGGACCCAGGTCCAGATAGCTGTCCACAGGAATCCACGCTTTGATCTTTTTGAGCGTGGCGAAAATGCGGGTCCGGTCCACCACTAAATCGCGGATGACCGGAAACTTGGTCATCGGCTCCAGCCGTATGCCCGCCGGCCGATCTGCCAGGAGTTTATCCACCAACGCGGTGCACGCCTGCCGCACACGCCCGTTAATCACCATCGTACATGCCCCGCAAACTTCCTCCAGACAGTTGCACTCCCAGGCCACCGGGGGAACGGGTTTTCCTTCAGCGTTGACACCGAGTTGTGCGATCTTTTGAAGAACGCTGATGACGTTCATGTCCGATTCATAGGGAACACGAAAGCGCTCCCAATAGCTCGGTCGCCCGGGGCCATCTTGTCGCTTGACTTCTACGAGAAACTCACGTACTGGACTGGACGGTGTATGAGCAGCGGCCATAGGTCACTCTCGTGTGTTTGCCTTGACTACCTCGCCAGATGCCTCATCGATTACCAATCGTTGCCTCTCGATCACTATCCGGTATGACGATCCCAATCGTCCAATTCCAGCCCGGCAATCAATCCGATCTTCCCAGCAAATTAACCACGCGCTTTTGAAAACCGTCACACTCTGACCGCCTGTTGCTTGGCCCGGGTTCGCTCTTTCCAAACCTCTTCAATCACCTCTCCGCCTACCACGCCATACAAGCGCGGTCGTGGGGGAATGAGCGACGTATCAACCTCTTCGTACGAAATCTCTGGATCACCGTTCGGGCCGCAGACAGCAATGGTTGATTTCAACCACCGGCGATTGTTCTCCTCAAACCGATCACACCACTCTTCGGCTTGTCTTCGACGTTCTGCTGGATCAGTCGCGGTGATGGAAGGGAGCTGGAACTCCGGCTTGAAATGGGCACCTCGGCATTCGTCCCGCAGCCGCGCGCCTTTCAGAATCGCCTTGGCCAGAGGGAACATATCCATAAGCGCTCGCACAAAGACAACATTTTGATTGGTCCATAGCCCACGATCGGCGATCCCACACCGAGCGGCACGCTCCTGAAGCTCACACACCTGAGCGTACGCTCGATCAAGTTCGTCGTTGTGGCGCACAACGGTGGCTGCCCTCGTCATTACTTTTCCCAATTCCTGATGGAGGGCGTACGGATTTTCCCCATCTGCAGGGCGTGAGAGAAGCGATTCGAATCGCTGTCGATGTTCACGCTCGGCCAGTTCCAGCAACCGACTGGAGATTTTGCGCTGCCCATTCTGATGGAGGATCTCAATGTACGAAACAATGCTTGGCGCGACGATCAAACCGCTGAAGATACAGGAGAGCAGGGAATTTGCGCCCAGTCGGTTGGCGCCGTGATACTGGTAGTCGCACTCACCAACGGCGAACACGCCCTGCAAAGATGTGTGATGATTGCGCGGAGAGCCAATCCGTAACCCGCCTGCCTCCGTGCGTTCATAATCCACCCACAACCCACCCATCGAATAATGCACAGCCGGAAAGATTTTCATGGGCACAACACGAGGATCGACCCCCTGAAACTTCTGGTAAATCTCCAGAATACCGCCCAGCTTCCGGTCGAGGACCTCCCGCGGTAGGTGCGTGAGATCGAGGTATACGCAGAGCCGATCCTTCTCAACGCTCAGTCCCTCTTCGGTACAGACCTTGAAAATCTCACGCGTGGCAATATCTCTTGGCACCAGGTTCCCGTATTTTGGATATCGCTCTTCGAGGAAGTAATACCGTTCGTGCTCAGGGATCTCCTGTGGCGGTCGGGGGTCTTGGGGACGGCGAGGAACCCAGATCCGGCCTCCTTCCCCGCGGGCGGACTCGCTCATGAGCCGAAGTTTATCAGCCCCCGGAATTGCAGTCGGATGCACTTGGATAAACTCTGGGTTGCCATACTTGGCGCCGGCCTGGTAAGTACGACTCGCGGCACTCCCATTGCAAGCCATAGACATCGTCGATCGCCCAAAGATGACCCCGCATCCTCCGGAGGCAATAACCACCGCGTCCGCCGGCAGGGCGCGGATTTCCATGCTGACCAGGTCCTGAACTACGCATCCGCGGCAGATACCATTTTCGTCCAGTATGGGACCCAAATAGTCCCAGAATTCATACTTGCGGACTTTCCCGGCGACCTCCCAGCGCCGTACCTGCTCATCCAGGGCATAGAGAAGCTGCTGGCCTGTTGTGGCTCCCGCGAATGCCGTACGAGGGTACAGGGTGCCCCCGAATCGCCGCTGATCACGAAATCCTTCCGGGGTGCGATTAAACGTGACCCCCAGCCGATCCATCAGGTCGATGATTCGGGGGGCCCATTCGGTCATCTCTTTGACCGGTGGTTGATGTTGCAGGAAATCCCCCCCATACACTGTGTCGTCGAAATGCTTCCATTCACTGTCGCCCAACTGCCGGGTAAGATGGTTCACGCTGTTGATCCCACCCTGCGCACACACACTGTGAGAGCGTTTGACGGGCGTCAAACTCACGAGATCAACGCGGACGCCCAGTTCGGCAAGTTTCATCGTCGCGGATAGACCTGCCAAACCACCGCCCACAACGACAACGTGCATCTCATCCATCGTTCTCACCCAAAAGTGTCACGGCATTGAAATTAATTTGGAATGGCGATGCCGTACCGAGCCGCACCCGTGTGACAACCCGCATACCGCCACCTGTGCGAAGTGCACCCTTAGTTAGACCATTTCTACCTTCACTCCAGCCCTCTCCGCTCGCTCTGCTCTGGACTGCGTGGGCGTGTCTTTAACCTCCGAGCGAACCCCATCCGTCTTTCGCTACTCTGCCGGGACGCCTGGCATGGGAAGCGGAACCAACACTCGATTTGCGGTTTGGGGCGACTCCTTGGCTGTCGCCATCCCATACAGCGCAGTGACTGCGATACCTCCCAAAAACAGACCGACGATCAGGCAAAAGATGGAAGCCGCCCGCTGCGCGCGGGGGCTAATCCAGATCCCCCATGTTATTCCGAACGTCCAAATTCCATTGACAAAATGATAGACACAGGAAAGCACACCCACGGCGTATAGAACTTCAATAATGGGCGAAGCCTGGATTGCTTTGGCCGCTGTAATCACATTGGCAGGATCGAACTGTTTTCCCCCCAAGGGTTTGGCCACATTTTCCACCCACCAGTCGAACTTAAACCAACCATGCATGTGAAAGACATGCCAGAAAATGAAAAAGAATGCGATCACGCCCGTCCAACGTTGAAGTGTGTAGCGAAAATTCTCCAAATAGGGATACTGGCGGAGGTTCCGCTTCCCTCGTGAGACGATCATCATGCCGATCACCGCGTGGAAAATGATCGGCAGGAATATGAATGGCCATTCCAGGAGCATGATCGTGGTGGGTCCCAGGCTATGAATGAGACCCACTCGATACTGAAAGATTTCCACGCCGTCTGCTATTGACGCATTTGTGGCCAGATGGAAGATAAGAAACCCACCCACCGGAACCAATCCGGTGAATGAGTGAAGCCGCCGAATGGCGAACTCATGCTTTCCCATGAAAGATGCGAGATCGAACCATGCCACGGCCGCTTACCTCATATCACTCAAAAGTGGGGAACAATAGGCCACCCGAGCAGTATTAACCGGGAGACGCTGTGTCACTTATGCCAGACGATATAGGTGGATTGCAATCATTACCAGTATATGGCGAACGACCCCTGCTGAGCAATGAGACGACCACGGGCACAACCCTGGTCCCCGGATGCTGCCAAACTGACAGGGGACAAATTTTCCACGGATTGCCTGCACGCCATATCGCACAGCATGGAAATCCTACATTGGGATGGGTTTTCTCCGGTCTCCCGGCCGACCCATGTCGGTTTTGGACGCCATTCCATCCACTGTCAGATTGCGTTCTGGGTTGGCACGCTAGTTGCACGCCTAGATAGGACGTGAGGGAAAAACTGGGAGTGTAGCGGCCATGCGAATCTACCACCCCTGGCTTCTCGTCGCCGATGACGACCCGATTTTCCGCGAGACCGTCCAGCAGGTGCTAGAGGCGGAGGGATATCGCACTCTTCTCGCGTCCACTGGAGAGGAAGCCGTGGCCCTGGCCCGACAGCGGGATGTCCATGTTCTCCTTCTGGACTTTCACATGCCGCGGCTCACCGGCCTGGAAGCATTTCGCCTTGTCCGTCAGGTCAAGCACAACGTCCCGTGCATTCTCATGTCGGGGGCCATCGACCCCGAGACTATTGAACAGGCACGACGAGAGGCCGTATTTGAGATCCTCACCAAGCCGTTTTCCGCCCGCCAGCTTTCCACCGTTGTCCGAAACGCGCTTACCCAAAAATACGGGTTTTGAAATCTGAATTGACCCGACTTTCTTCTCAGCCACGCACCCGGGGCTCTCCTGTGACTGGCATGCCGGATCTTCTCGTGGGCTCTCTCCCCATTTAGAATCCGTATAACCCTCCGGCCCGTGAATTCAGGGGCCCGGTGCCCAGTCTCGACGAGTGGAAACCCGTCTTCCGGAACAGATGACAGACCGTTGGCTACTAGTCCCTCCGGGAATTAAACTGGGTTGTTTGGCGTGGGGACAGGCGTTTGAAAAGCGGACTTGCCCTGGGAGGTGACATCAATTTCTAGCGCCGGGATATCGGTAAGAGTGCGTGATTCAACGCGAGCAGTTCAAGAGGGCAATGTGGGCAGCCAACGATTTGGCGGACGGCAATTCAGGTTACAGGAATGTCGCGTGGAACCGCGGGAACCGGAATCACGGGTGCGCAACCCACGGGAACGGAGTATGCGCGGATCGCCGCCTCAAGCGTCAACTCGGCCGTCAAACATCGGCCAGATGGGGGAGCAGCCATGGGAACCGGCTGCTTCCGGCCATTCTCCGACGGCGTGCCTGAGGTTTTTTGGCCCAGTGGACTCAAACAGGCTGGCAAAGGCTTCCTGAAGCTTGAGATCGCCGGAAAAGGTCGCGCCTTTTAACATGATTTCGCCGAAATACTGAAAACAGGGACAGAAAATTGACACGCAAGCCCTTTGCAGGACCGATCTCGTACGATGCCCATTCGGCCGAAAGAGCCCGATATCTTCCCGGAAAACCTGCTCGACGAAAGTGTTTCATTGGCCCGAGAAGGCCGATGGTGGGCACTTTACACGAAGGCACGCCAGGAGAAAATCCTGATGCAACGCCTTCGCGAACTGCGAATTTCCCACTACTGCCCACTGGTACCTAAGCGTACCAAGACGCCTAAAGGTCGCATATTCACCTCGTATATTCCCCTCTTCTCGGGTTATGTGTTTCTCTGCGGACAAGACGAGGATCGTTATCGGGCTGTCACAACGAACTGCGTGTCAAGGTGCATTGAAGTACCCGACAGGGAGACGTTGGTGAGCGAGCTCCGTTCCATCCAACGGGTGATCGCTTCGGGGCTGCCAATTCTGCCGGAGTCCCGAATCACAGCAGGAACCCGCGTGCGAATTCGGTCAGGTCCCCTCGCGGGCATCGAAGGCGTCGTCATTTCACGCCACGGCGAGGAAAGATTTATCGTGATGGTTTCCTTCATCCAGCAGGGAGCGTCCCTCTTAGCCGACCTGGTCGAATTGGAACCAATCGCCGAAGGATGCTGACGGCCACGGCCTTCTCTTCCGTTGACATTGTTCTAAGCAGATTTGCGTAGAAACTTTAGCTTGGCCACGATGCGGGTACCCGAATGACTCTTCTGCCATTCACGCCCCTCGGCTCAAACGCTTCATGCTCCGACCGACCGGGTAGTGGGAAAAAAGGATGACTTGTCCGAAATGGTTGACTTGGCTGAGTCCACCATTTAAAGTGGTTAAGCGATAAGTGAAGGGTTTACCGAACGGAACGTTGGGGCAGATGGACTTGATGCTTTTTGATCCAGGCCGGTCAATTCTAGGCAGCAGGGAGTTCTGCAGCGATGAGCGTCTTGCCCCGGCGTGTCACTTCGTTTCCCAATCCCGGGCTTTTTGCTGACGCCGATTGCAGTTCGCTATCAGAAGCCCCAACCCGTCCGGAAGTCCCCGTTGTTCGCCCGTCTGCCTACTTTAGGTGGCAACCCGGCATGGCGTGGTTCCTCGCACTGGGTATTGCGCCAATTGTGTTACCAGTCACAGGGCTCCTCGTTCTGCTTGTCCGCTTAACGAGCCGCGGTCCTGGTCTGTACCGGCAATTGCGGGTAGGAAAAAATGGCAAGGTCTTCTGGATCTATAAAATCCGAACCATGTACTGCGACGCTGAAAAGGAAACCGGGCCGGTCTGGACGGCGGAAAACGATCCGCGGGTTACCCCTGTCGGCCGAGTCCTCCGGCGATTTCATCTGGACGAATTGCCTCAACTCTTTAATGTGCTCAAAGGAGAAATGACGCTCGTCGGGCCGCGACCGGAAAGACCAGAATTTGCCCAGGTGCTCGCCAGAGCGGTTCCAGGGTACTTGCAGCGGTGTGCTGTTCTTCCGGGCATCACTGGGTTGGCCCAAATCAATTTGCCCCCGGACTCTGATCTGGACTCCGTTCGCCGGAAACTGGTGCTGGATCTGGAATACATCGAGCGGGGAAATATCTGGCTGGATGCGCGGATCCTGCTCTGCACCGCGCTGAAACTGGTGGGCCTGCCGGGGTTGAAAATTGCCCGATGGCTTCGGTTGACCCGCACCGTCCGCATTCCTGATTGGATGCGAACTGAGGCGACACATGTGGCGAATCTCCCGAAGACCTACACTGATGCAGTGTCCCACTCGGTTTCCAAGCCGCACAACGGACATCGCCATGCATTTACCAGCCAATGGACACCAGTCCGAAAACCTCGTTAGTACTTTGTAGGTATGGCCGATGTCCTGAACATTGTCACGGTCGACGTCGAGGAGTATTTCCAGGTATCCAATTTTGAAAAAGCAATTCCTCGTGCAGAGTGGGACTCCTTTGCGTCTCGGATCGCGTTGCCCATCCAGAAGCTTCTGGAAATGTTCGCAAGCCGCCAAGTGAAGGCAACATTTTTCGTCCTTGGATGGGTGGCCCAAAGGCAGCCTCGATTGATTCGTGAGATTCACCTTGCAGGACATCAAATTGGGTCCCACAGCACCTGGCACAGACTCGTCTACGAGCAGTCGCCCGAGGAGTTCCGGAGGGACCTCAGGGAGTCCATTGCGATTTTGAGCGACATTACCGGTTCGGCGGTAACCGCTTATCGCGCGCCGAGTTTTTCCATCACGGAAAAATCTCTCTGGGCATTTGAGATCCTGGCCGAAGAAGGCATTCGTTACGACGCCAGTGTGTTCCCGATATATCACGATCGCTACGGCTTACCGAAGGCCCCCGTAATACCTTTTCAGATCCGGACTCAAGCCGGGCCAATTTGGGAAGTTCCGGCGAGTGTGGCGCGAATTTCAGCCCTTAATATTCCGGTGGCTGGCGGGGGATATTTTCGCCTTTACCCGTACTGGCTCACGCGTGCACTTTGTCAGAAGATCCAGCGCGAGGGCCGACCGGTGCTGGCATACATCCACCCGTGGGAGTTGGATCCAGATCAGCCGAGGATTCCCCGCTTACGTTGGTCTGCGCGGTTCCGTCATTATGTCAACCTTACCAAGACCGAGCACAAGCTATCCAGGTTGCTCGAGGATTTCCACTGGAACACGCTGGAAGCCGGTGTAAACCACTGGATCGCTCGCCACCCGGAACCAACGATGTTAAGCCCCTGCCTCTCCCCAGCGGAATGAATAGCAGGAAAAGGCTGCTTTACCTTGTTCATCGTACGCCGTATCCTCCCAATCGGGGACACCGGATTCGATCCTTTCACTGGCTTGACTACTTGGCACAACGATGTGAGCTGGACGTTGCCTTCTTGGCCGATGAGCCTATTACTGCGGAGACAGAGGAGGCCCTTCGGACACGCTGCCGTAACCTGGTTTGGTCGGTGATCACACCCTGGCAGCGCCGGACCCAGGCACTTTTGTCCCTCTTCCTGGGTGCCACCGCAACCCAAGGAGCCTTCTGGTCGAGAAAGTTAGATCGGCACATCGCCTCATTGTGCCACCGTCAACACTATGACGTGGTACTCGTCTATTGTTCGAGTATGGTACAGTATGTGCAAGGAAGATTTAAAAAAGATAGCGTGGTCGTCGATCTTGTAGACGTTGACAGCCAAAAATGGTTGGACTACTCACGCACAAGTAAGATGCCTCTTCGATGGCTGTATCGCGTGGAAGGCCTCAGGCTGCGTCGTCTGGAGTGTCGCCTGCCTGCACTTGCTTCTTTGGTCACCTTGGCCACCAATCCGGAATGTGATCTGTACAAGTCTTTTTGTCCGAATGCCCGCACCGCCGTCGTCGAAAATGGGGTTGATATTGATTATTTTTCTCCGTGTTTCGATGACCGAGAACCTACGATTGATCATCGTCTAACGTTTGTAGGTGCGCTGGATTATCCGCCCAATCGCGACGGTGTCATTTGGTTCATCGACCAGGTTTGGCCGATTTTGTCGCAACGATTTTCGAACCTCGAGTTTTATGTGGTCGGCGCAGGGGCTGACAGAAACCTCAAGCTTGCGGTTGCAGGTGTTTCTCGCGTTTTTCTCACCGGGGATGTACCCGATGTTCGGCCATTTCTGTTGGGAGCTGTGGCTATCATTCCGTTGCGGATGGCCCGAGGGGTGCAGAACAAAGTTCTCGAAGCCATGGCCATGGGTTGCGCGACGATCGCAAGCTCTCCCGCCCTGGAGGGCATTCCTGCGGTACCCGGAAGGCATGTTCTCAAGGCCGACACACCGGAAGAATGGATAAACACAGTCACCAGCGTTATTGAGAATCCATCTTTGAGAATGGCAATAGGAACGGCAGCCCGTGAATATATTCTCCAGCATTATACATGGCAAGAAAAGCTCAAACCTCTCGACGAGTTGTTACAATTGTAAGGCAACGTAGATGGCTTTGATGCTGTATCGCATATACACAATGGAGATTAATGAATTTCACAATGGATTCTGAGGTTTTGTGTCCCTGTTGTGGACGCGAGCTTGATCAGGATGTACGTAATAATCGCCGGTGGCTATTGTGGCAGTCGCTGGGCAAGCGTTTTGGCGTCTACGAGGTGCCCTCTCATATAAAGCTCTCTGTTGTCGTGCCGGTCTACAATGAGGAAAACACCATCGACGAGATACTCCAGAGGATTTGCCAGGTCCCTGTCACCAAGGAAATCATCGTGATAGATGACGGTAGCACGGATAACACTGCCGCGAAACTGAAGCAATGGGAAGAACGTGGGGATGTGCGGATTCTCCGACATGCTCGTAACCAGGGCAAGGGCGCCGCTCTGCGGACGGGTTTTGCTCATGTCACTGGTGACATTGTGGTGATTCAGGATGCCGATTTGGAGTATGATCCGGCTGAGCATCTCCGCTTGATTCAGCCGATCGTGGAAGGTGTTGCCGACGTGGTGTATGGCTCTCGGTTTATTTCCGAAGGGCCGCATCGCGTACTGTACTTCTGGCATTACGTTGCCAATCGAGCGATTACAACACTTTCCAATATGTTCACCGATCTCAACCTCACCGATGTGGAAACTTGCCACAAGGCTTTTCGGCGGGAGGTCATCGAGGCAATCCGGCCCACTCTCAAGGAAAATCGCTTTGGGATCGAAATCGAACTGACGGCGAAAGTGGCGCGGCGGGGATACCGAATTTACGAAACCGGTGTTAGTTATTACGGGCGTACTTATCAACAGGGAAAAAAAATCGGCTTTCGGGATGCGCTTCAGGCAATCTGGTGTATATTCCGGTATTGGCTGAAAGACTAATGTGGCGCCGAATATTCTAAAAGTACACTTCAGTCGTGAACCGCGGTGACTGATGCGCGGACTGGTTTACGTCTACCTGCTGACGTACCTTGGGGCAGCACTGTCCCTGTTCTGTCCATTAATTGGTTTATTTATTTATATTCACTACGCTATTTTAAAGCCGGAATCGCTGTGGTACTGGTCCGTTGGGGCGCGTGGGCCAGGACGGTACAGTTTTATCGTAGGCGTAGGAATGTTGGTAGGCTGGGGCATTCGAGGGCTCGGCGACTGGCGGCTAGGCCGATCAACTATTGTCGTGGCGATGTTGCTGGCCTTCGTGACCTGGGTTGCTGTGGGATATTTCTTCGCCCAAGAGCCGATTCTTGTCAGGAACTTTGTCGTTTCCCTGCTTAAAATAGTCCTGCCGTTTCTGGTAGGGATCACGTTGATGGAAAAGAAGGAGCACGTGCGTTGGCTCGCTTGGGTGATTGTCATCACGCAGGGATATTTGGCCCTGGACTTTAATCGCAGCTATTACCAGGGGGTCAACCGTATAGTCCTGGAGGCCTATGGCGGTTTTGACAACAATTGCATTGCGGCTGCAATGGTTGTGGGATCACTGCTCGCCTTTTTCCTGGGACTGGCGGAGACCCGGTGGTCCCTCAAGGTGATCGCGTTTGCCGCGTCCGCGCTCATGGTGCACACCATTATGTTTTCTTTTTCCCGGGGGGGGATACTGGGATTAATCGCCGGCGGAATAGCAGCATTCATACTAATTCCAAAGAGTTTTAAAACCACGGCAATTTCGATTCTGGCGGTTATACTTGCCCTTCGCCTCGCAGGGCCCGAAGTTCGCCAGCGGTTCATGACGACGTTCGTCGATCCTGAACAGCGCGACCGTTCGGCGCGAAGCCGGGTGGAACAATGGGGAGCGTGCCTTCGAAGTATTCGGGAGAACCCGTTTTTGGGTGTGGGTGCCAACCATTGGCCACTGCGGTCCCAGCAAATGGGGCTCCCCCGAATGCATGCGCATTCACTGTGGCTGGAAACGGCGGCGGAAATGGGGGTGCCGGGACTATTGCTGCTCAGCGGCTTTTATGGTCTGACTATTTACAGGCTGAGGAAATTAGTTAAGGAATGCCACAACCTTGACTTGTGGTCCCAGTACATGGCGAGGGGGGTGATTGCATCGCTTGTCGGTTTTGCCGTAGCGGTGAGTTTTATCAGCGTGGTATGGCTGGAGATTCCCTACTATACCGTTTTGCTAGGTGCCGCGCTACTGCGTGTCCATACAGAGGAGTGGGAGCACCGCTTTGAGCCGAATACTATTAACATTCCCGAGCATATGACTAAATATGCAAGTCTCTAATGAAGAGCTAGCGAATAAATCCGGCAATTTCGCCGGCCCAAACGGCCAACACCAGTCGGGTGACGGTCAACCGCAGGTTCGCCAGCCGCACTCGCAATCCACTATGACTCTCGACAGATCCGATCAGGTCTGGACGTGGTCGGCGGACGAGCATTTAGCTGGATTTGCCGTTTGGAGGGAAATGATATGGGAAATCTGTAGCTACCGCGAGCTTCTCGGGCAGCTTGTTCTGCGCGATATTCGAATTCGCTATAAACAGGCGATCATGGGATTTGCCTGGGCGTTGTTAATGCCGCTGCTGATTGTGGCGGCGGGATGCCTGGTGAAAATAGCGCTGGCCCACGCCTCAGGTGATAACGTCGATTTACCACGGGTCGCGGGAATGTCAATCAAGGCACTGGGGTGGGCATTTTTCGCGGGCTCGATTGGGTTTGCAGCGAACAGCCTGGCATCAAATATGTCCCTTGTAACGAAAGTCTATTTTCCCAGAGAATTATTCCCCTTCTCTGCGGTTATAACTCAGTTGATTGACACCTGCGTGGGCGGAGGTTTTTTGCTCATTCTACTCGGCTTCTTCGCCAGGATATCAATTTCCGTTCATTGGTTGTGGGCTGTGCCCGTTATGCTGCTTCTCATTGCAATAACGGCTGCAACGGCTCTTCTTTTAAGCTGCGCCAATGTGTTTTTCCGGGATGTGAAGTACATTGTACAGATTGTTCTTACATTTGGCATCTTCTTCACGCCGGTGTTCTATGAGCCGGAGCTTTTTGGGCCACATGGCTCGTTCATCATGATGCTCAATCCGCTGGCACCTATCTTGGAGGCTTTCCGCCTGGCGATCGTCGAACAGCATAATCTCTTGCTTCCTGTGGTAGCGGAATCGCATGACGGTGTACAATTCGCAACCTGGCACATCGGCTTTCTCGTCTACTCTGCCGTTATAAGCGTGGGTGGGTTTTTATGGGCTTGGAGATATTTTCACAAGATGGAGTTCCTGTTTGCTGAGTATGTGTGACAGATATATACAGTCGTCGTGTACTCATGACGGTGCACCTTGACGTGACGCAGTAGCCAGTTATGGAACTGCCAGTAGTGGAGGTCGAACACCTCGGGAAAAAATTTCGTCGCGGAGAGTTGTTCGACACGCTGCGCGACTTGATCCCCGGTACGCTGCGTCGCCTCCGGCGAAAAGATACCGAGCGCGACGATGCTTGGTTTTGGGCTCTGCGGGATGTCAGCTTCTGCGTCCATCGAGGGGAGGTGCTGGGAATTGTAGGAGCAAATGGAGCCGGGAAAAGTACTTTATTAAAGATTCTTGCGAGAATTCTGCGGCCGACTACAGGCCGTTTGATGGTGCGCGGAAGACTTCGAGCGCTCATTGAAATCGCCGCGGGTTTCCATCCTGATCTGACGGGAAGAGAGAACATTTACTTGAACGCGGCGATACTCGGAATGAAAATGAGTGAGGTTCGCGAAAGATTCGATGACATAGTTGAGTTTGCCGGCATTGGTCCATTTCTGGATACTCCTGTCAAGCGATATAGCTCCGGCATGTTTGCCCGTCTCGGATTCGCGGTGGCAGCCCATCTGGAGCCAGATATTCTGGTTGTCGACGAGGTTTTGGCTGTGGGGGATGCGGCATTTCAAGCGAAGTGCCTTGGAAAAATGCGTGATGTGGCCGGCGAGGGGAGAACGGTCATTTTCGTCAGTCACAACATGCGGGCAATTCAGCAGTTATGTCACCGCGCCATTCTTTTGGAGCAGGGTTGCATTGTTAAGGAGGGACCGCCCACAGAAGTTGTGGAGGCGTATTTGGCTCGTGCCCTGTCGCACGGGGCGTCGGGCGAGTGTGCGCTGTCGATGAATCCGGCAGCGCCGATCACGATATCGCATCTGAGACTGCTCAACGAACGTGGGAATGTAACAACCTTATTCTCGCGTAGCGAGCGCGTAGTTTTTGAGATAGAAGGATTTGTTAATGAAGTAGGACGGCGATACATTATTGCCCTTGATATTAAGACGATGGATGGTTTACTGCTATTTCGCACACATTCATTTGAACAGCCAGAATCGTATCGAATTCTGGACAAGAAGGGGCCATTTGTACTCAGATGTTATATTCCAGCCGAGTTTCTTCCCGCAGGACGGTATGAGGTGGGATTGGTTGTGGCAGAGCGTGGGGTCTGCGAATTCGAAAATCGCCACCGCGTCATGGCTTTCGATGTCTTCCAGGATAGTCCCTTAAGAGGATCGGATATTATGACGACTGTTGGACTTGTGACGCCAGATTGCGGCTGGGAAAGGGTTTGCTGATGCCCACGAGTGAGCCACGGACGCTTTCTATTGTGCATGATATTATTCTGCGCATCAAACCCTCCAGCGTCATTGATATTGGCGTTGGGCATGGCAAAACAGGTGTTCTTGTGCGAGAGTACACTGATATTTGGCACGAGCGATATGACAAACACTCGTGGACCACGCGAATTTATGGAATAGAGGCCTTCGCCCAGTATCGGAATGCGCTGTGGGATTATGCTTATGACGACGTGTACATCGGCGATGCACTATCCGTGCTGCCAGGCCTCCCTAACGTAGACTTAATTGTAGCGCTGGATGTGTGGGAGCACTTGAGCCGTGAATATGCAGAAAAGCTGTTGGAACTCTGCTTGAACAAGTCCCGGTTCTTGTTGTTATCCACGCCAATCGTCGTACGCGAACAAGGTGATGTATTGGGCAATGCGTACGAAAGGCATGTCAGCCAGTGGTCTCCGGCGGACTTTGAGGCAGTGGCCCACAGGCTCGTGGCTACAACCGGCCGGGACTGGATTCTGCTGCTCTCGTCGCGGGAAAGGATCCCCTACGACGTGTGGCGGTTGCACCGTCGCTGGGAGCATTTGATGCGCGGCGTAAGGTCTTTTTTCCTTTTGGTCAAGCACAAAAACTGGTGATTTTGAGTGTGGCAATATAATATCGTCTAGTACTATGCGAATTCTTTTTGTAGGACCGGGTGGGAGTGTTCACACAGCCCGGTGGATGTCTCAGCTTAGTGACGAACCATGGGAGCTGTTTTTGTTCCCTACAGAGCTCTATTATATTCGTCCAGAAACGCCGCGGGCCACCATTCTTGACGTGGAGGATCGGTTTGCGATAAACGCTCCGTCCTATATCGTCCTTCGAGATCGTTTCTATTCTGCGTGGGGATATAACTGGCCGTTACGACGGGGCCTGTACCGAGCTGGAAAATGGGCACGCCTCCTTGCGCCGGAATTTGACAATCCGGCTTGGCGATTGGCACGCGTGATCGACCGTTTACGCCCGGATATTGTGCATTCCTTCGGGCTCCATCTGGGAGGATACCTCACTCTAGCAGCCAAGGACTTTTGCCAACGTCCGTTTCCAATCTGGATCGCTACCAATTGGGGAAGCGATCTGTTTCTATTCGGGCGGTTGGAACGTCATAAAGAGCGATTATCCAAAGTAATGACGAATATTGATTATTACTGGTGTGAGTGTACCCGTGATGTGGAGCTGGCCAAAGCTTGGGGGGTCCCGCCGCAAAAGATTCTCCCACCCGTGCCGGTTGCAGGTGGTTTTGACGTAGAAGAGGCAGCGCAACTGCGGCAGCCGGGACCGGTGTCGGCTCGAAGGCTCATTGTGCTGAAAGGATATCAAGATTGGGCGGGACGAGCGCTGACCGCTATATACGCCCTACGACTTTGTCGAGAACGATTGCAGGGATATGAGATAGCGATATACACGGGTGGACGCGACCCAGAGGCCGTACAAATCGCCGGGGAATTGCTTGCCCAGGATGTTGGCATCAACGTTACATTTATTCCTCCACGTACTCCACATAAAACTATGCTGCGTTGGCACGGCCGAGCGCGCATCTCTATAGGATTGAGCATCAGTGACTCAATCGCTATATCGCTTCTGGAAGCGATGCTGATGGGATCATTTCCGATTCAGTCAAATACCGGTGCCGCTCATGAGTGGATACAGGACGGCTGCACCGGTTTTATTGTTCCTCCGGAGGATCCCTACGCGGTGGCCGAGGCTCTGCAACAGGCGTTAGCACGAGATGAGCTGATTGATTCTGCTGCAGCTGTTAACCTGGAAGTAATCAAAAGCCGGTGTGACCGACGCACCACTGGAGAGCTGGTCAAATCCGCATACAAACGCGTGATCGAGGAAGCTTCCATTAGCCTAAACCGTAGAAATCACGGTGCTAATGTCTCTGAAGCCGTCACGTCGTGACTATTACACTATTTCATGAATAACACACAATGGATAGTCGCGATTGCTACTCGGGGGCGGCAAGCACTTTTGCGGCGAACCCTCGAACATCTGGTCAAGTCCGGGGCGAGCAGTGATGGTGCAATGGTGGTCATAGCCGAGAACGGCGGTTCCACGGAGGCTTGGACGCTGGCTGACGAATACAGATCACATTGTGAAATTGATTATATTCATGTTGAAAAAATCGGTAAGACGCATGCGCTCAATGCAGTGCTCGACAAGTATTGTAATGCGTTTATATGGTTTATAGACGACGACGTGCGGGTGACCAGGGAAGCGGTTTTGGCATATCGCGACGCGTTTCTGGCACGATCGATTGGGCGCGAATTTTACGGGGGCCCTCTTGGTATAGATTGTGAGCGACCACCGGAACAATGGCTGCAACGCTATTTACCGCGTTCGGTGACCGGGTGGAAAAAAGGTGCGGGAGAGGACGCGACGAATACGTTTTTTCTCGGGGCAAACTGGGCAGCCTGGGCATCGGATCTTTTAAATTGCGGGGGCTTTGATGAAAGCCTTGGACCTGGGCAGACGGAAGTCGGAGATGAGGAGGAGATCCAGCGAAGGTTGGTTGATGCAGGACTTAAACCCGTGTATTTAGACTTTGCGATGGTCTATCATTGGGTGCCGCACGACCGCTGCTCGCCGAAGTGGGTGTTGCGACGTGCGTTCAACCTCGGTCGCCTGGAGGGACGGCGTAAGGATCTTTCCGGCCCTACGCTCCTTGGCAGACCTCGTTGGATGTACAGGGAAGCGGGTGTTCGAATGTGGCGGTGGGTTTGCAGTCGGTTCGCGCGGAATCCGGAGCAGCGCTTCCAAGCAGCGTACGAGCTTTTGTTTTTTCTGGGCTGGATGTTAGAAGCCAAGCAAGGAGACAAATCGTAGTCCAATGGTGAAACAGGATTCAAATAACGATCGCCACTTGCCTGCAGTCAGCGCGGAGGTACGCCGATATTTCGATTGGAGCCATCGCAGCCTCTGGACCAATGATGCCGAGCGAACACGACGGCCGGTTTTCATTATCGGAGTCCATCGGAGGTCAGGTACAAACTTTCTGGCCGACGCGATTCGCCTAACGTCGCGTTTCTCCCTACCGGTGCCACTATATGAAGATTATCTCCTGCAGTATTCCAACATGCTAATCGAATATGTCCGGTTAACAGCCAGAGAGCAGTACCAAAAACGGTTTGCTGAAAAACCTGCGGCATATTCTGAGTGCGAGCAGCTTATGACGAGGTCCATTGGTGACGGGCTTCTTAACTTTCTAAGATCATATGTGCCGGGGGAATATCGAATTCTGACAAAAACGCCGGACCCATGGAACTTGGTCAATTTTTTCACGCTTTTTCCCGACGCCCTTCTCATCATCATTGTCCGCGATGGCCGCGACTGTGTTGAATCGGCAAAATGGGCGTTTCCTGGCAGGTCCTACCTCTACTGGATGGCGACGTGGGCAGCAAATGCCCGCACTATTCTGAACTTCTTGAGAATACTTCCCCCTCGCTATGAAGGGCAAGTGATAGTCACACGCTATGAGGACTTATTATCCGGCCAACAGGAGATGGAAAGGATTCTCGAATTTGTCGGATGTTGTTCCCAGGAATATCCGTGGGACGAATTTCGCGCACTACCGGTGCGAGGCTCCACATTTTTCAGAGGCGAAAAGAAAACGCTGCATTGGCAGCCTGTTGAGAAAACCCAGTATTTCCAGCCTATCGGACGGTGGAAAAATTGGTCCTGGTGGCTGCGCTGGAACTTCAAACGGCTTGCAGGTGCCGAGTTAGCCGCTTTAGGATACACATGGTGACCTGTCGCGGTGAGTTAGCGGTTGGTGCGTAAGGCGAAAGTGGAAAGAGCGGTGCGAGAAATAGAATAAGTATCACATTTACGATATGCCACCTCGAATCAGCGTTGTTATTCCGGTTTATAACGGCGCTAAATATCTGCGGGAGGCACTGGCGTCCGTGATGGAGCAAACCTATAAACCGTTTGAGATCATCGTGGTTGATGACGGATCAACGGACGGGTCGGCAGATATCGCGAAGTCATTCGCTGAGAATATTATCGTCCTGTCGCAGGCAAATCGGGGTGAATCCGCAGCTCGGAACCTCGGAATCAATGCGGCTTCGGGCGACTGGATTGCCTTTCTCGATGCAGACGACATCTGGCATCCGAAGAAACTGGAGCGACAATCCGTCCATTGTACGGCGGAAACAGATTGTATCCACACTAATTTTTTTTACTTCGGTATTTGTGAGGGGAAAGTGGATGTATCAAGTATAGCCAAAGAAGTACGATATTCGATCCCGCATGTAGCCGTGCACAACCCATTTAGAATCTCCAGTGTTGTAATAAGAAAGGATTTGCCGGTTCGTTTTCCTGAATGGACCCAGGATGGGGAGGATCTTCTTTTCTTCCTTGACTTGTGTCTTAAAGCACGAATCCGGTTAGTGCCCGAATTTCTAACCGGATACCGAGTTCATGAAGAAGGGCAGAGCAGGAAACCTGACATGCTGATTCGTCGCTTCGCTGCGCTGATCGAATATTTCAAACGGCGTCCGGAAATCTGTGAGTGTGATGCGGATAAGGCTTTGACAGGCTTTGTAGATCAAATAGCACGCCAGGCAGTTTTAGCTCGATACACGAGACGGTGGGACGAGTATAGGTGTTTAAAAAGGTTTCTAAAGGAATACGACGGAACGCTTAGCCCACTAGCCCGGCAGGTGAGAAGAGAAATGGTCGGACCCCAGTTCCTATATACGTTAAAGGACGCGTTCACGAAGGTGTTTCGTGGTTAGAGCCGTGAATTTCTTAAATAAATGGTGATCACCTTGCTGATATATGATTTCGGGCCAGGCCAGGGTCCTGTTTGCAGCACACTCAGCCCAGCCAGGTGGGGCTGAGTATTGCCTGGATATACTTCTGAAAGGGATTGATCGCAGCATTTGGGATGCTGAGGTCGTTTTTGCGTGCGAGGGTCCCTTGGTCGATACTCCGCGATCCTTGGGTATACAGGCGAATATTTTGCCAATGAGTTGGTGGATGGGGTACGAGCCTTCGTTCTGGTATTGGCGGAATTTGGTACGATGGCCTTGGCGCGTGGCTCGGCTTGCGAGAAAGCTGAGAAAGCAAAAGTTTGACCTTGTCTATACAAATACTGCGGTCATTTTTGAAGCGGCATTGGCTGCGAGAGTTGCCGGTGTTCCGCATATCTGGCACGTCCATGAGATGCTCACACCGATTTATTGGCGCAGCCTTGTCCCACTGTATGTCATCCGTCGTTGTATTTCACGATGGGCTCGTGCGATTGTTTTTGAATCACAGGGCGCACTTCGAGTATTCGAGGAGGACTTCGAGCAATATCCGGCGAAAATCAGAGGAAAACGGACCTGCGAAGTTTATGTAGTGCCAAATCCATTGCGGATTGTTCCCCCATCGGTAACACGGCGAGACCGCTGCCGGGCAAGAGAGGCCCTGGGGATATCAGGAGGCGAGTTTCTCATTCTCTGGATTGGGCAATTCATTCCACGAAAAAATCCGAAGCTAATGCTGTCAGCTTACCGAAAATCGCAGATGCCGGGCAGGTCGATTCTTATCATGCTGGGCGACGGACCCTTGAGGACGGAGCTAATTCATGAGGTTAAGACGTTCGACCAAAAAAACAAGAGAGTAATTCTGGATGGTTTCAAGACCAATATAGAACAGTATTTGCAGGCCGCGGATGTATTAGTCCTAACGTCTTCTGAGGAGTCTTTTGGATTGGTGCTTCTTGAAGCGGCCGGCTTTTCGCTGCCAGTGATAGCTACCGACTCGGGCGGACCGCGCGATATAGTTGATCATGGAAAGACGGGCTTTCTCGTGGAGCCCGAGGATGACTTTGCAATTGCCCATAATTTGGCTGCCCTCGCTACGAACGGTGAAATGCGGGAGCGGATGGGACAGGCGGCGCGCGATCGCGTGCTGAACGAATTCACGGCGCAGCGATATGTGGCAGAAATTCAAGAGATCATGATAAGAACGATGCGACGGGAGCGGCAATGTCGCAACCGCTTGTAAGCGTTGTCATTCCGGTGCATAATGGGGAACGCTATCTTGAGACTGCCATCCAAAGCGCCCTGGGGCAAACATATACGCGTTTAGAGATCATTATTGTCAATGATGGATCGACAGATGGTAGTGGTAGTATTATACACAAGTATAAAGAGGACATTCAGATTATCGAACAGCCACAAATGGGGGTGGGGGCGGCCCGAAACCGGGGAATCCTGGAAGCGCGTGGAGAATTAATCGCATTTCTTGATCAGGACGATTGGTGGTTTCCTACGAAAATAGAAAAACAAATCAATGAGATGTTCCGTAGTGGCAGCGGACTTGTTCATACCAATACTCTTTACTTTGACGATTCTGCGCAGAAATTCTGCGAACCGCTGGACCCGCTTGTTAGGCCGGAGGAGTATGTTGGCTGGTGCTATGACCGCTTACTGCTGGGCAACGCAATCTGCAATTCCAGCGTGCTTGTACGCCGGGTTCTGTTTGCTCAAGTGGGCTTGTGTGACTGCCGCATCGAGGGAAATTCGGTTCAGGATTACGATCTCTGGTTGCGGTTGGCGCAGGTTACTCCGTTTGGATTTGTGGACGAGCCTTTGACGGTGTTCAGACTGCATCCTCTGCAAGGAACGAATAATCGGCGCTTAATGTTGCGTGAGCAGATCAAGGTTCTCCAGTGGCGACTCCACGCGTGTAGTCGGAATCAAAAGCGCGAGTTGCGGAGACGGCTTGCGGGCTTGGCGGATTTGCTCGGGCGATATGAGCTCGATTTCAGAAACCACGCGGCGGCCAGAGCGGCGTTTTGGAAGGCGCTCTTGTTTAGGCCGAGTATCCGTAGTTTAGGTCTGCTGTATATTACTTATCTACCACCCGCATGTGTGAAGTACGTGCGAGTCATTTACAGTATGTTGAAAGGTCAGCGATGATTGATGATCTCGAAGGAGAAAGTTTAAATGGAGGTATCGAAAAACTGAGACGCACACAAAGCAATAAATTATTGTGAGAATAACGTATAAATGAGAAAACTTCTCAAGCGCGGAATTCAGCTTGCCAGTCTTGTGCCGGCTGTTGTTCTGGTTGTTATCAGCGCGATTGCCAAGCCCGTTATCGGCCGGAGGCGTGCCTTTTTGGGACCAGCGCAGTTGGTCGCCCTAGTTCCTGGCATGCTGGGGATCTATCTGCGATGGGCATATTACTTCATGACTATAAAAAAATGTAGTTGGGATGTAACGATCGAATTTGGGAGCTTCTTTTCCTGTCCAGATGCCGAGGTGGGCGCGTTTGTCTATATCGGAGCCTATTCTATTATTGGGAGTGCGAGGATTGGTGATCGGGTTCGGATCGCTTCCGGCGTTTCGATTCCGAGTGGCCGTTATCAGCATCTGGTGCAGGACGAACAAAACCATTCACCAGTGCGCAGCTCCGATAGCAACGGCAGTTTTACCACGATCCAGATTGGTCATGACACCTGGATTGGTGAACGAGCGGTCGTCATGGCGGATGTGGGTGCCAGGTGTATTGTGGGAGCTGGCGCGGTCGTATGCAAGCCTATCCCGGATGATACAGTGGCTGTGGGAGTGCCAGCAAGAATTGTTCGCTCAATGAGCATGAATGACGATTTGACGTGTTCACGATAGCGCAATCGGATCGCGAAAGTAGAAGGAATATATAGGTGAGGGGCATTTGTGTCATTGGAACCTGACGAGTATAAAGCGAATTTGATAGTGAACTTACCTGCTGGTTGGGCAGGTGAGTCGTTGCGTATTCCTTTTAGATGCGGTGTGCCGGTGCCGAAGGGACGCATCTGTGGACCGGCGACTGCCTCTGTTTCAGGGCAGGGGGTGACCGATTACGGTTGTCTGGTGGAGACCCTGGCATGCTGGCCGGATGGCTCAAGCCGCTGGCTTGCTGTCGAGGGAGTTCTGAGTCTATCGCGGGTGGGAGGGCCGCGGCAGGTTGTGACCGTTGGGTTGAGACCGAATTCAGAAAACCATGCGCCTTACCACACGCAAATAGCCTGCGGAAACCAAAAAGATGCTGTTTTAGACGTGCTTAGTAATCGTCTCTATGTTGGACGGCCGGATACTCGTGTAAATATATCGATCTACATAAATGATGCAAAAAAGCGGAAGATTTCACTAGAAATCACGGGCCATGAACCGGTCAGAATTAAAGGGCCAGTTGAGAAGTTAGTTGTGCGGGGCAGGTTTGGCAAAAAGCGCGACTTACTACTCGTGGGGAGTGTGACTCACTATCGGCCACTCGCCGCAATGCTGATGACGATAACGCTTCGCAATAGCAGGCGGGCGCGGCATCGCGGGGGACTTTGGGACCTCGGTGATCCTGGGTCGATCCTCCTTTCGGAATTCGGCCTTGACATCGAGTTACCATCCGCAATTCGGACCTGGTATTGGGCCGATGGGTGGAAATGTTTATCATGGGATTGCCTGCCAATTAACCAATGTGATGACGATGGTAACGGTGAGTCCCGAGAATTATGGTCCGTGTTTCAGGCCTCAAGCGGCGGCGAAAACTGGAATAGTGTGAACCATATCGATGGCCAGGGGCAGGTGCGATTACCGTTTAAGGGGTACGTTTTACGCTTTGGCAAAGAAGAAAAAAGAGGTGATCGCATCACACCGCTGTGCGTGGCGGCCACGGATTTTGGAGCAATCGGTATAGTTCCTCGGCGCTTTTGGGAGGAATTCCCCAAGCGAATAAGTGTTTTTCCCAGGTCGGTGCGAATTGCGTTGTTGGCCGGTTACGATGAGCAGGTTCATGAACTTCAGGGAGGCGAGCAAAAAACGTTTAACGTCTGGGTTGTTTATCCAGATTGTAAAACACAAAACGTGCATGGTTTATTAAGCCAGTTAGTGGGCCTGTCTTTTTCAAGCGTTACTGTTGATCACATTCCTTCCGATTTCCCCGAGGTGCTGGCTCCGCTCCCTTGCACGAATCAGTGGGCGAATAGTCGATTGGCAGAATTCGCGGAAAAAGCCGCCTTTGGCCCAACTGGAATTCTCGCGAATCGGGAAAAAGTGGATGAATTCGGGTGGCGGCATTTCGGCGATACATACGCTGATCACGAGGAGACGCATTATCAAGGATCGTTGCCGCTTACCTCGCATTATAACAACCAGTTTGATTTGCTGTATGGATGCATTCTTCAGAGGTTGATCAGCAGGGATCCGCGGTGGGACGAGATCATCGTTCCGTTGGCAAATCACGTCATCGATATTGATATTTATCACACCGATCAGGATCGCTCTACATTTAACCATGGTCTATTCTGGATGACGGACCACTATCGAACTGCATATACAGCGACACACCGGGCATTTTCACGCTTCAACGCTAGCACCAAGCGGTATGGTGGCGGACCATGTAACGAGCATAATTATACGAGTGGCCTTGCATTATATTACTTTCTATGGGGCGATGAGCGCGCCAAAGAGGCGGTCCTCGAACTGGCGAATTGGGTTATTGCCATGGAGGACGGATCGCAAACGCCCTATTTTGTTGTGGACTGCGGCCCCACCGGACTTTCCACCATGACGAGTTCTCACGATTATCACGGACCGGGGCGAGGAGCGGCTAACTCCATCAACGCCTTGCTCGATGCGTGGTTGCTAACGGGGGAAAAAAGATATTTAGAATTTGCGGAAGTACTCATCAGGAGGACTGTCCACCCTGAGGACAACATCGCAGCTTTAGATCTGCGAAATGCCGAGCTGCGATGGTCGTACACGATGTACCTGGAGGTTCTCGGTAAATACTTGCGCATCAAACGTGCGTTTGGTGATATGGACACAATGCACGAGTATGTTAGACGTTCTCTCGTGAGATACGCAGAATGGATGGTTGACAACGAAGAACCATATCTGGCACGGGCGGAACAGCTTGAATATCCAACTGAGGCGTGGGCGGCGCAGGATTTTCGCAAGACAACCGTGCTCTTGTGTGCAAGCCAATATGCTGCACCGGAAGTTGCCGCCGGATTTCGTAACAAGGCAATCGCTCTGGCGGAGGCTGCTTGGCGCGACTTATTGAGGTTTCCGCGACCGCACAATGTTCGAGCTGCCGCGGTGATTTTAACGCAGGGAATCTGGCATCTGGCCCTCGAACAGTCAAGCACGGATGTTTGCTGCACCGCTCAGAATACAAATGGGCGGAATCTATGGCCCCGTGAGATGTTTATCCCACAACGGACTCGAGTGAGGAATAAGCTGAAAAGTCCGCGTGGTTGGCTGACGTTGCTGCTTCGGGTTACCAATCCTCGGACTATGGGACGCCTTTTATATTTACTGTGGAAATGGCGCAACTGATCGGTGATTAGTACTCAGCAATCCTTGTGACGTGACAGATAATCGGAACAAAATATCATAACGTGGCGAACAGGATGTGAGATGCGTGTGTGGTGGCTACCGGATTTTTATGTCAGGAGCGTTACTGATCTTTCTCCAGAATGGTTGCAGAGCGTGCATGTTAAAGGGCTTTGCATCGACGTGGATTGTACTTTGACGGACTATGTGTCAAATGATATTCCGGCGGAAGTTGCCGCCTGGCTGAGCCAAATAAGGCAAAGTGGAATAAACATCTGTCTCCTCTCAAATGGTGGAAAACGCCGAATAAGTCGGCTTGCCGACCGGCTCGGAGTGCCCTATGTAGCGCGGGCGATGAAGCCGCTTCCGTTCGGATGTCATCGGGCGGTGCGCAAGCTGGGGCTACCGCGTTCCGAGGTGGTGCTCGTGGGTGATCAACTTTTCGCTGACGTGTTAGCCGGTCGCTGGGCTGGGCTGCGCACCGTTCTGGTGGTACCGCGGGGGGCTGCTCGGGAAGCGTGGGTTACGAGATGGAAGCGCCCATTGGAGCGGTTCGTTTTAAAGTCGTTAACGCCTCAATCCCTGGCTCCCTATTCGCAGGAAACCGACTCAGGTGGCCAGACTACGGAAGAGGATAGTTCGGCGGACGATACTACTTCCGACCGTGGCCGTAATTGAGGTTTATATCCGCACAGATGGGTTTAGGCCGACTTATCGTCAATGTCATTCGCATGATTCGGCCCGACTACTGGCCGAAGAATTTGTTTGTATTCATCGGTTCGGCGCTGGCGGTCTTTTATCTGCAACAGGTAACACCTATTAACGGCTGCCTGTTGTCGTTAGGGTTTCGTTCCCTGGTCGCGTTGGTGATCGCTATTCTGGCCGCCTCTGCGAACTACATTCTGAATGAACTGTGCGATGCCAAAACAGACATCTATCATCCGATAAAAAATGCCCGAGCCGTCGCGGCTGGCGAGATAGCTCCGGTGTTGGCTCTCTGTCTCTGGGGTCTGTTCGCGGTTGCCGCAGTGGCGGTGGCAGTGCTGGTTAGCAGAGTGGTGGTTGTCACGACGCTGTTTTTTTTAGCCTCGGGCTTTGCGTATAATGTGAAACCCTTTCGACTGAAGGATATTCCCTATCTTGACATTATCGCGGAGTCCTTTAATAACCCGATCCGCCTGTTTCTGGGTTGGTTCGCCATATTAGATTCTTTTGTTCCACCGCTTTCAGCCATTTTCGCCTATTGGATGGGAGGTGCCTTTTTAATGGCAGCGAAGCGACTCGTGGAAATGCGGCATCTGGGCTCACCCACGCGCGCTGGACAATACCGAAAGTCGCTCGCCTACTATAACAAAGAAAATATAATCCTCCAAATGTTCTTTTATGCGACAATGACAGCATTTCTTCTCGGAGTTTTCATTGCCCGCTATCACGTTGAATTGGTGATTATAATTCCTTTGCTGGCAGCATGCTTCACCGGCTACGTCAAAGCCGCTATTTCGGCGCCGATCGGAAATGAGCCTGAGGCTCTCTATAAAGAAAAGTGGCTCGCAGTACTTCTGGGGTTGACCTTCATCATAGGTGCCATCTTGCTTTTTATCAACCTGGATTTCATGCGGCGCATTTTCAACATCCAGAAGCCTGTGCTCCCGCCGCTTTGGCCAACCGCGGGGATGTGACCAATGTCTGAGCCCTGCATCCTCGAAGTACTGCATAGTCTCGACTACGGCGGGGCCGAGGTGCTGGCCGTAAGATTGGCGCAGCGATTTTCAATAAAGTATCCGGTTGCAATCGCTTTGATCGATGGCCGCGGCCCATTGGAGAAACATCTTGACACTCAACGCATTCGGACCTGCGTGATCGGTCGCAAACCAGGGTTGGATTGGGGATGTGTTTTTCGCCTAAGGCGAATGCTGATGGAACGAATGCCCGCGGTGATCATCGCTCATCAATATACGCCGTTTTTTTACTGTTCGGTTGCAAGAAGCTTAGTGAAACACTTCCCGATTATTTACGTCGAGCACGGGCGATTTTATCCCGACCACAAAAAATTACGGCGTTTTTTGTTTAATCGGTTTCTGCTTCGCAAAAATGATGTGATCGTTGCCGTAGGCCACGCCGTTAAGCGGGCGTTGGTTGAAAAGGAAGGATTTCCGGCACGACGTGTGTCGGTAATCTATAACGGGGTGGATTCGCGGCGGTTTGACAGTTGTTTTGCGAAAAGGAATGACTACCGCCGCTTGCTCGGTGCGATGCCTGATGATGTCATAGTGGCGCATGTGGCGAGGTTCGATCCACTGAAGGACCATCTTACTGCTGTGAAAGCGATGCAGGACCTGCGCAATAGCGCAATAAAATTGGTCCTCGTGGGCGACGGTCCGACGCGAACGGAGGTGGAAGCGACAGTGCGGGATATGAAGTTGGGGGACTCGGTTCAGGTACTTGGATATCGAGAGGATATTCCCGAGATTTTGATGGCAAGCGATATTTTTTTGCTAACTAGCCTCAACGAGGGAATTCCCGTTACTATTATCGAGGCCATGATGGCGGGGCTGCCGGTTGTAGCAACGGAGGTAGGCGGCGTTTCCGAAATTGTTGTGAATGGTGAAACGGGTTTGCTTGTCCCTCCGGGAAACCCGGACGCGATAGCAAAAGCCCTGCGGCAACTTGCGACCGATGTTGATCTGAGAATTAGGCTCGGGCGAGCTGGCCGGCAACGGGCGGAAATACTCTTTTCAGAAGACCGCATGTTTGCAGAGTATGATGCTATTGTGAGTAGGTTTATTACTCCAAACGCGCAGTAATCATTAGAAAAGACTGTCACTAGTAACGTGGTTGATATTCTGATGTGTGATTGACGCCGGCTAGAATTAGAATCTATGACCACTGATCATTAAGAATCAAATGACGGCGGCCAGGGGAGCCAGAATTGGATCGTTTATCGTGTTTGCCGATGATTGGGGGCGACATCCCTCGAGCTGTCAGCATATTTTTCGGCACCTGCTCGACGAATTCCCCGTGATGTGGGTCAATACAATCGGCATGCGACCACCGCGCCTGGATTTATTTACTCTTCGGCGGGGACTGGAAAAAGTGGGGCAGTGGCTGAAAATCTTCGATGCGAGACCAAGTCCGGCGATTTTGCCTCGTCCAAATATTTGCGAGAAAACTCCCAGGGTTGTCAATCCGGTAATGTGGCCTCGGTTAAGGCAAGGCTGGGAGCGAGCGTTCAATCGCATGCTTTTGAAGTGGCAACTCGCTGCAGAGGTCCGCCGCTATCCGAGGCCGCGCATCTTGGTCTCTACGGTGCCAGTAGCAGCGATTCTGGTCTCGGCTTTGCAAGTCGATCGATGGCTCTATTACTGCGTGGATGACTTTCGCAACTGGCCCGAAATGGATAAGGAAGGAATTGGGGATTTAGAGCGAAGTCTTGTGGAAGTTGCTGACGTTATCGTTGCGGCTAATGAGCAGTTAAAAAAGCATATAGAGGAATATGGGAAAACTGCTGTAGTCATCACGCATGGCATCAATTGGGAGATTTGGTCTTCGCCGGCGTGCCAAGCAACTCCCGAACCCGTCTCCGATTGGCTTCAGCGGTATGAACGACCCTGGATCGTGTTTTGGGGTTCCATCAATTGGCAGGTCGATGCAAACGCTGTGGCAGCAATAAGTGAGCGGCTCAAGCGGGGGAGTATTCTTCTGGTGGGACCGGTTAACACACACGATCCGAAGCTGAAAGAAAGTGCACGGGTCACAATGCCTGGTCCCATCCCTCAGGTTATGCTTCCGGTCTTAGCTTGTTATGCAGACGTGCTCATTATGCCCTATCGCCGTGGACCTGGTGTCGATGAATCCGAGCCGTTAAAGCTGCGAGAATATTTAGCGACGGACCGACCCGTAGTCGTTTGTGACATACCCGCCACTCGTCGGTGGGCAGATGCACTCGATATTGCGGCCACGCCAGAAGAGTTCGCCGCGTGCGTGGATTTTCGGGTCAAAACGGGGGTCGATCCCAGGCAGTTGGAGGCACGGCGGCGCGTCCGCGGCGAGAGTTGGGCGGAGAAGGCGAGGCAGTTCGTCGAGGTTGCTTTCGACTCGCTGGGATAGTGGGCCGATGGATTCGGCCCCTGGCCGGATGGGGTGATGCATGATAAAGATAATAATGAATGAGCGAGAGGGGGCGGGCAGTACCATACAGCGGTGAGGATGCAGTTGTGCAGCCTTTGAATTAGATTGTGCGATGCCGCAAAAAGAGTGATTGATTCATCGCAGACCTTGAGACGGCGATGCCAGCGAATCTGACACCGCAATATCTGAAGGCCGAGGAGGAATATCGGCGGGCTTCAACTCCAGAGGAGGAGTTGAAGTGGCTGCAGATAATGCTTCAGGAAATCCCGAAGCATAAAGGGACGGATAAGCTCCAGGCGGAGCTGAAGAGGAAAATCAGTGAGGTCAAGAAGCAGATCCAGACAGAGCGGAGCACAGGGCGACGCACCCGGGGATTTCGCATTCCGCGCCAGGGGGCAGGAACGGTCGTCATTTTGGGTGGACCCAATGCGGGGAAGAGTGCCCTCTTGCGTGCGCTGACTCGCGCCACACCGGAGGTGGCACCCTATCCATTCACGACGAAGGTGCCTTTACCCGGGATGATGCCGTGGGAGGACGTGTTCGTCCAACTGATTGATACTCCGCCGATTACTGCGGACTTTATCGACCCGTGCATGCACGGGCTTATTCGGAGTGCCGATCTAGCCCTGCTCATGGTCGATCTGGGGGCTGATGAAGGAATCGTGCAGTGCCAGGAGGTCATTGACAAGCTGAATAAAACGAAGAGTCGTTTGAGCGCCACGTCTTATCTGGACGAAGAAGACGTGGGACTATCTTATACGCGGGCATTTCTTGTGCCGAATAAAATAGACTTAGAAGAAGCACCTGCGCGCCTCGAGCTTCTTCATGAACTTCTGCCGCTGGATTTTCCAGAGTATGTGATTTCCGCGGAAAAAGGCATCGGTTTGGAGCCGCTTCGGGAAGCGATCTACAAGGCGCTGGACGTCGTCCGTGTGTATGCCAAGCCTCCCTCTGCGAAAGAGCCCGATCTGGAGCGGCCATTCACATTTCGCCGTGGCAGCACCGTTGCTGACATGGCAGCAGAAATTCACAAGGATCTGGCGAAAAACCTGAAATTCGCGCGGGTTTGGGGATCGGCAGTCCATCCCGGGACGATTGTCAAAGGTGATTACGTGCTGCAGGATCGCGATATTGTTGAGCTTCATATGTAGTACCGGATTGTCACAAACCCAACGGATAGAGATCCACTATTCATAATGTACATGACATAGTAGCGATTAAAGCGCATAGCGTTGAAATTTCAGAACTTATGGGGAGTATTTGTGACTGTGACGAACGCGGAGATTGCGGCAGTTTTTGAGCAGATTGCGGACCTTTTAGAGTTCCAAGGGGCAAATCCGTTCCGAGTCCGAGCTTATCGCACGGCAGCCCGAACAATCAGCGAACTGACCGAGCCAGTAGCGGAGCTGGCTCACGCAGGCCCAGACGCACTCACCGAGTTGCCTGGTATCGGAGCCGATTTGGCCGACAAGATCACGACCCTCGTCAACACAGGGTCGTTGCCACTTTTGGAAGAGTTAAAAGCCCAGGTGCCCGAGAGTGTTTTGACTCTCATGCGGGTTCCGGGGTTGGGACCGAAGCGCGTTGCTGCAATTTATAACAAATTGAAGATTAAAACGCTTGAGGAGTTGCGCGAGGCTTGTCTTCAGCATAAAATCCGCGATTTGGAGGGCTTTGGGGCGAAAACTGAGGAGAACATTCTCAAGGGTATAGAGGCGGCGCTTCTCGCGACCCAGCGTATCCTGTGGTGTGACGCGGATCAGATCGTCCAGGAGATTCTTGCTCATCTGGAGGGAACCAAGGGGTTGCGCCGCCTGGCCCCGGCTGGAAGTTATCGCCGCGGTAAAGATACCGTCGGTGATCTCGATTTTCTGGCCGTTGCCGACGACCCCAATCCGGTTATGGATCGCCTGGCAAAGTACCGAGCGGTGAAGGATGTTATTGCTCGCGGCGATACAAAGATGTCGGTGGTGCTGCAATCGGGACTTCATGTGGACCTGCGGGTGGTTCCGGAAGAATCTTTCGGGGCGGCGCTGCAGTATTTTACAGGCTCAAAAGAGCACAACGTTATTTTGCGGGGCATGGCTAAAGACCTGGGACTCAAGATCAACGAGTATGGCGTCTTTCGGGGGGATAAACGTATCGCTGGACGCGAAGAGGAAGAGGTCTACGGGGCATTGGGACTGCCGTGGTTTCCGCCGGAGTTGCGAGAAGGCCGAAAGGAGTTCGAATGGGCAGCCGCCGGATCCCTGCCAGAGCTTATTACACTGGAGGACATCCGAGGCGATTTGCATATGCATAGTACGTGGTCGGACGGTCTGGCGACGATCGAGGAGATGGCTGAAGCGGCCAGGAAAAAGGGGTACCAGTACATCGCAATCACCGACCACTCTCAGCGCGTCAGTGTTGCCAACGGACTGAATCCGGAGCGGCTCCTTTCCCAGTGGAATGCGCTCGATCAGTTGGCAGGTAAATGGCGAAACTTTCGGATTTTAAAAGGGGTTGAAGTGGACATTCTGGAGGATGGACGTTTGGACCTCCCCGACGAAGTGCTCAATCAAGCGGATTGGGTAGTGGCCAGCGTGCATTTTGGCCAGAATCAATCCCGGGAGGAAATTACCCGACGGATAATCGGGGCTCTCAAACATCCTGCCGTGTGTGCTATTGCTCATCCAACCGGTCGGTTACTTCTCGAACGGCCGGCTTACCAGGTGGATCTCGACGCAGTGTTGCGCGCAGCCCGGGATTACGGGAAGATGATGGAGCTTAATGCGCACCCGCGACGCCTGGACCTCGACGACGTAGCCTGTGCGGCCGCCAAAGCGTACGGTGTCCCTATTGCAATTTCGACAGATGCGCATAGCATAAATGGACTCGAGGCTATGCGCTACGGGGTCCTTCAGGCCCGCCGGGGCGGACTGACGAAGGCAGACGTTGTCAATACCCTGCCCTGGGGAGAATTGAAAAGGCGGCTGCCTCGATACCGTAGATAAACCCGATTCACTCGGGATTCGTGCCGCGTAAGGCCGTCTGAAGGGATTTCCAATTGAGTAAGGGATGTTTCCCCGACCAAGCGTAAGCTGCGCGCCGGTGTTTCCTCATTTATACAGCTTCAGAAGTCACGATCTATGAAAATCCACGAGTATCAAGCCAAGGCGTTGTTCCGAGAGTTTGGGGTTCCCGTGCCCGCTGGCAAGGTGGCGGAAACTCCCGAGGAAGCGGGCCACCTCTTTGACGAGCTGGCGGTGCCACGGGCGGTTGTCAAGGCCCAGATTCATGCCGGAGGAAGGGGAAAGGGAACCTTTCGTGAGTTTCCCGACCAGCACGGGGTACAGCTGGTAATGTCTTCGGAAGAGACGCGGGAGGTTGCGGGCCGGATGCTCGGGCACACATTGGTGACGGCGCAAACCGGGCCAGAAGGACGGGTAGTTCGCCGCGTCCTAGTCGAGGAAGCGACTGATGTCACACGCGAACTGTACGTGGGAATGGTGGTGGACCGACAGCGAGCAAGCCCTGTCATATTGGCCTCGACGGCAGGTGGAATGGATATCGAGACTGTTGCGGCGACCCAACCGGAAGCCATTTTCTATGAACCCGTGGACATTGGTTTGGGCGTCCGCGCCTATCAGAGCCGCAAGTTGAGCCAGAAGCTAGGACTGGGTCAGGGCGATTTTGCTCGGCAGTTGGATTTGGTGCTCCGGGGAATATCGAGGATTTTTGTGGAAAAAGACTGTAGTTTGGTGGAAATCAATCCTTTGGGAGTCACTGCGGACGGGCGTCTTTTGGCAATGGACGCCAAGATCAACTTTGACGATAACGCTGCATTCCGACATCCGGAATGGAAAGAGTTGCGAGATGTCGATGAGGAAGATCCGATTGAGCTTCGGGCAAGCGAAGCGGGACTGAGCTATGTCAAACTGGATGGGGATATTGGGTGCCTCGTGAATGGAGCGGGTTTGGCGATGAGCACGATGGACCTGATCATGCTCCACGGAGGGCGTCCGGCCAACTTTCTGGATGTCGGTGGAGGTGCGGACCTCAACCAGGTGATCGAGGCGTTTCGGATTCTCCTAGCTGATTCTAAAGTCAGGGCGGTGCTGGTGAATATTTTTGGCGGGATCATGCGCTGCAGCACCATTGCTCAGGCCCTCGTGGAGGCGCACCGTACGGTAGGGATTACCGTTCCCGTGGTCGTTCGCCTGGAAGGGAATGAAGTGGAACAAGGGCGTAAGATTTTGGCAGAGAGCGGTTTGGCGATTATCCCGGCCAACGATCTGACGGATGCTGCACAGAAGGTGGTTGCCGCAGCAGCAGGCCGTTGATGACTCGGCTTTTGGGGGTGACGGGGCTCAAAGTTTTGCGGCAAACGAAGTTGTTCCGCGTGGGATGTGGTCTCACCATCGAGGAATACGTTTTCATAGCCCTTTTACACGGTTTCTTTTATGAGCATCTTGGTTAACAAAGGCACACGGGTCATTTGTCAGGGAATCACAGGCAAGGCTGGAAGATTTCACACCCAGCAGTGCCTGGCTTATGGCACCCAGGTCGTTGGCGGGGTCACGCCAGGGAAGGGAGGAACCACCGTCGACGGGGTGCCCGTATTCGACACTGTGGAAGAGGCGGTGCGCTCCACGGGTGCTGACGCGACGATGATATTTGTGCCACCACCCTTTGCGGCCGATGCCATCCTGGAAGCCGTGGATGCAGGAATTAAGCTGATCGTCGCGATTACGGAGGGTATTCCCACTTTGGACATGGTCCGCGTCATGCCGGTTGTCCGCCGAGCCGGGGCCCGACTTATTGGACCCAATTGCCCCGGAGTGATTACCCCCGGCGAATGTAAAATTGGGATCATGCCGGGTTACATCCACAGGCCGGGACGCATTGGGGTGGTCAGCCGATCAGGAACATTAACGTACGAGGCTGTGTGGCAGTTAACGCAGAGGGGACTCGGCCAATCGACCTGCATAGGCCTGGGAGGAGATCCCGTCGTGGGAACGAGCTTTATTGATGTGCTGGAACTGTTTGCCGCCGATTCCCAAACCGAAGGTGTTTTCCTGATTGGGGAAATTGGCGGAAATGCAGAGGAACTCGCCGCAGAATATATCGCCAAGCACTTCCCCAAGCCGGTAGCAGCGTTCATTGCGGGAAGAACGGCCCCGCCGGGCAAACGGATGGGCCATGCAGGGGCCGTCATCTCGGGTGGAAAGGGGACCGCAGATGATAAAATCAGGGCCTTGAAAGCGGCCGGCATCGAAGTCGCCGAAAGCCCGGCGGACATGGGCGAGGCAATGGAACGGGCATTGAAAAAGTGGCGGCGATGACGCCCGTTCGCGGCTGCCCAATCGCGGCAGCCTATATTTGACTGGCCTAACTTGACAGCGGATCACTGAGGGTCGCCTTCCAGAGCGCGGGCAAGCTTCTGAAGCGCCTCGGTTTCGATTTGCCGGACCCGCTCTCGAGTGAGACCCAGAATCTCCCCGATTTCCTTGAGGGTTTTAGGCTGCTTGTCGTCCAGACCAAATCGCATTCGCAAAACGGCAGCCTCTCGCGGGTCCATGTCTTTCAGTTTTTCCCGAATATGATTGAGGCTGTCGTGGGTGACGAGTTCTTCGTCGGGAGGACGGAATCGCTCGTCCTCCAGCATTTCCCCAAGCGACCATCCGTTGTCCGACTGATCTGTCTGCGGTGTCAGGTTGTAGATCCGAATCGCCTTCTTAATAATACCCAACTTCTTGCGAGGTATTCCCAGAACTCGGGCGACTTCTTCTGGAGTGGGTGTTCGCCCCAGCTCTTCGGCGAGCCGCGTGCTGGCTCTTCGCCATTTGGATAGCAGTTCCACCATATACGCGGGAATTCGCACAGTTTTCCCGCAGTTGATGAGTGCCCGCTTGATGGACTGTTTGATCCAGTAACTGGCATAAGTGGAAAACCGAGTACCGATGGCGGGATCGTATCCCTCTACCGCACGCAGTAACCCCAGATTTCCCTCCTCAATGAGGTCCTGCAGGCTGAGGCCTTTACCTACGTAGTTTCGGGCAATGTTGACTACGAGACGGAGATTCGCGCGAACCATTCGGTCTCTCGCTACCGGATCGCCATTTCCGATGGCGATGGCGAGCTCCATCTCCTCCTCAGGGGTAAGAAGGGGGGTTTCGTTAATCTCGCGGAGATACGACTCCAGTGGTGAATGCACATCATGATCCTCGGAGTACCGTCGTTTCGTCTTGGCCTTCTTCATAGGTGCTCAACTGACATTGGAACGACATTGAGACTCCCTGACCCAATCAACCTATCGACCCTTCACAGAGGTTTCCTGCACGTCGTTGGAAAACTGACAAGCTAAACCGACGCAATTGGTTGTACGGAATGTGATGACGACGTCAGGTTTGAGTGGTTGCGGAGATCGTGCCCGCTGTAGGGGAGGGCAGGAAAGACGGACTACCCAACTGGCTGGGCCCAGCCCGAGTCAGACGCCTTGCCATACCTGTGGAAACTGATAAACTGATGTTAGATGGAACTAGGTGCCCGATCCCCGCTCCGGTTGCACCAGCCTGGATTGGCTTGGGGATTAGACTCTCCGAGCAGGTGCGGCCCCAGGGGTGGAGAACCCCATGTGTATTTTTCGGGCCTCATTTGCATCATAGGGTGAAATAACGCTGATGGTGCGATGCCCCCCATGCGGGTCGGGTGCCAATGTCCCATCAAAGATGCCAGTAGAGGAAAAAGACACTCCATTACTGGGAAATAATGTCCCATGGTGGGGTGATGTACGGAGAGGTGGCCGAGTGGTCTAAGGCGCGGGTTTGCTAAATCCGTAGGGGTGTTCAACCCCTCGCAGGTTCGAATCCTGTCCTCTCCGCTAAGTTATGTTGTACCAATAAGTTACGACTCGCAGGGCGTTGCATAATGTCGCAATTGAACAGGCTTTGGGATTCAAAGTTCTCTATCTTGCAACCCCTTGCGGGAGCCTGCTGTGCCGTATTTTGTGCCACCCGTGTGCCGGATTCTGTGCCACTGTTCGTTTGAACACCAGTGGTGTCCGGCTGTACACGGTTCGAGTCCACTTTGGTCTTGGGCCTCCACTGGAGGGCTACCTGGTATGCCGCATCCGTGGGATCCACATAATGGCGTAACGCGATAGAGGGGGTATTGCCCAACCACTTGGTGACCACGGCCAGAGGAAACGCTTGGGCTAGATCGGATTCACACGAAGCCCGTAAATTGTGCCAGAGTCTTGGCCATGGTTCCAATCCCGCCCGGCGGATTATCTTCTCAAAGGTAGTTCGCAGGTTGCAGTTGATCCAGCCGGCCGGGCCTTGAGCACGGCGGCGGTATTCCTCCGGGAACACGTATTCCGCCCCGGGTAACGTGGCGTCCCAGGCCTCTTCCAGGTAGGGCTTCAGCAGAGGAAACATCGGTATGACGCGGTAGGGCTTCCCCTTACTGGCCGTCTTCGGTGAGGATACCACGATCCGGCCATCCGCCCAGTTGACGTCCGCCCAACGTAGAGAGAATGCTTCCGATGGGATCCGCAATCCACCGAAGCGGGCGAGGGCGATGAGAAGCCGCCACCATACGTTGGGGGCGTTCTCAATCAGCCGGAGTGTGTCCTCTACGCTCACGTAGACGCGCCGGCCTGATGGATCGCCTGCCCGATGCGTGACGAATCCAAAAGGATTGCCCTGGATCAACCCCATCCGCTGAGCGTGGGCAAAGAACATCCGGGCAAACTGCAGCCGCTTGTTGATCGTGGTATCAGCCAACCCCTGCCCCATCAGATACTGGCGGAAGGCCTCCGCTTTCTCTGGCGTGATATCCGCAAGCCGACACTCCCGCCCGAAGAAGTCGCAAAGGTTGCGGATCGTATGGCCCCACACGATCCTTGTAGCGGGGGCATACGTTGCGGTGCGAGTCGCTAAGTAAGCCTCCAGATACGAGCCAAGCTTTGCTGTGGCTGCCGAGTCAATCAACCCCGCCTTGGCCAATTTCTCTTTGAGGGCCTCACCGATCGTGTTCAACCAGGTTGCGGTGGCCTGCTGGACCGGTAAGCCGCTGATGCGGGAAGCCAGCAACGCCTCCACGTGGACACGGATGCTCTCCGCCGTCTTTTTGTCCACACGGCCAAGGCGAAGGGTTTTCCGCTTGCCATCGGGAGCCACAAAGAGGATTCGCCAGCCTTTGCCATCTTTTGCTACGCTTGCCATAGGATGCTCCTTTTTGCTTGTTGGCACTGTCAACTGCTATTGGATACACTAGGCCGCTACAAAGCAACCCACAGAGAAAACGTGGAAAGAAAGTGTGGTCGAAGGCCCGGTGGTTCCCGCCCGCCCTCGCGAGGGGATAGTGCTGGGTAGGACCCGTTGGGGTTGGAAGGGGAAAAAGAACCGCCCGAGAGTAACTCGGGCGGGTAAGCAGAAGGAGACGGTGACGGAGATGCCGGTGTCAGGCACCGGATGCTTTCACGGCACACCGCCAGTCCGCGGCAGCCGCTCCTATATCGATGTAGCATCGCCAGCCGGTGCCAAGCTTATCCGCTCCGGGGTCCACTGGTTCGATGGTTGGCCCCTGTTGGCCATTCAAGAAGGCCACAAGGAAGCTACCATCCGCAGGGCCGCAGAGCAGATACCAGGCAGCGGTGCTGTTACCAGGGAAGTACGTATTACTCAGCCGTGGCTCGACCTCTAACGCGATGTTCAGGCCAGCGAAGGGATTACCAGCAGGGAGCTGGTCTCCGCCCGAGCGGTAGAGTTCGACACTGTTGAGCACTTGCCGGGCGGTCGCCTCCAGTTCGGGTGGGACGAGAAGAACACGGGGCACCAGGTCCAGCGGCAAGCCGTCGGCGTCCGTTTGTTTGCGTAGGGCCGCGATGGCTTCGGCAAGGCTGGCGACACTCAGCCCAGATTCCGCACCAGTAATCAGGTTGCTGTGGGCAGCGGAGAAAAAACCGCCCGGATTACTGAGAAGCACCGTGTAAACCAGATCGGCCACCTTCCGCGCAGCGGCACGTCCGAAGATCGTGGGGATTTGGTCCAGGATCGCGATGTCATCATTGATGATGTGTTGGCGGTCCAGCATGAGCATTTTGGCGTAGGTGGTCACCTTGTAAGTGATGGTTTCCTCTCCCACATTGGCGTGCCTAATTTCGCCGTGGGCGGCCAGCTCTTCAAGTTTGAAGTCACCGGTCAAGCGGATACCAGTATGTTCCTTGAAATCCTTGGCCGACACAATCCGGGCAAAGGATTTCCATGTCGCGGGGGCTTGCTGGTAGGCATCGAGGGCGATTTTGTTGGCCGCCACACCCAGGGCAACGGGCAAGTCTGTCGTGGAGAAAGCCGCCCGAATAATCTCGTTGGTTCCCCGGGGGGCATAGCCCAAACTCATTTGACAAGCCATGCCGCAAAGATCAAGAGCGGTTCGCGGCTTGTAGCTGGCAGCCGCCGATAGAGTCTCCGCACCAAGTTCCTTTTCCGCCAATGACTCTTTACCAAGCAGTTTCAAGGCGGCGGCGGCAAGGATGGAAGCGGGTGTGTCCTTGACCTCAGCATTGAGTACTGGAGGAATCACCGGGCGGCGGCGGGTCTCAGCGAGAGCTTTCGCGGTCTCAAGTGGCAACCGGTTTTCGATGGCTTGCCTGAATGTGCTCATGTCATCTCCGCACACAGAGAGTAAGTCCAGGATATATTTCGCCTCGATCGTCTCACCAGGTGACGAGTTCTCAGGGGGAGCTGGTTGGTGTGTCATATTCCTCACTCCTGCTGCTAACGTGACCATCGTCTGTTTGTCCGCTCCCAGCGGGACAACTGAAACTTCCCGGAGGATTCCACCCTCGATAAGAAAAGTGTCTGATTCGACAGTGATTGTTTGCCCGTTGACCGTGATGGTATCCCCAGGCTTCAACGGCCGGTATTGGTTCGTTTCAACACCCACACTGGCCTGCAAGGGGACGTCATCTTTCAGTAGAGCAATGACGAGTTTGCCGGCGTCCGTGGCTTCTGTTACCGTACCGTCAATCACTAAGGTTTTTCCGTCGGTTTTAGGTATTCCCCAACCAATGGTGGCTTCGGTACGGCCTTCGTGATCCAAGAGCAGAGTAACCCGCTGCGGTAAATCAAGGCCCTGCAGATCGATGATGACCGGTCCCCACCCCGGCACAGTCATGATGCCCCCGGTGTAGGCCGTGATGCGTACCTTAACTGGCTTCTTTTCCTTTTCGGCCTCAACAATTAACGGGGCGGCTTTTAGTTGGAGGGTTCTTGTTGCGGTCGTCATTTCTCAGTTTGATTTTGCGTTGGCTAGTTGCAAAATCCGGTTTTTGTATTGGGGGTTTTGTTCTAAGAGGTGGTTCACGAGCGTGGGCTTTGCCCGCTTTGTTTTCACGCACCACTCAAAAAAGCACTCGGCCAGAGGGAGGGAGAAAAAGGTGTTTTCGGGCGTCACTGGCTCCCCGTCGCTCCACTTCCCTCCCGTGATCTCACGCAACCAATCCTCAATGTCCTGGCGGGTGATGATCAATCCACGCCCCTCAGCCTCACTGATAAGACCTGTTCCCAACATCGGCCAGCGGGCAGCCAACAAGGTTTGAATCTGGCTTTGCGTCAACCCATAGCGTTTTAATGCTAGGGTGGCGATGGCTTCGTATTCTTCATTGCTCAGGTACTGCATTGGCTTTCTCCTTGCTCTCACTGTCATTGTAGTGGGCCTCTGCCCTGTTTTGCGGGCTGTTGGGGGAGTCGCATTGTACGGGTACAGTGTTTTTCTTCCCCCATCCGCAACTCCGACACTTCAGATAGCGGATGCGATACAGGCCCACTTGCTTACTGGTTCTGACGATCACTTCGGCACCACATTGTGGGCATACTCTCCAGGCGTAACGTGCTATAACGATAGGGATGAGTGGGTGGGACATGAGAAGTCTCCTTACTGCTTTTCCAGGGGCGTTTTTTTGTGCGGGAACCTAGCTTCCCGATGCAAAATAGGGGTATCCGTGGGGTCCTTTTTCAGCCTCGCGCCGGCCTTTCCGGCTTGGTGAGGCACTCTTCCCGGCGGAGTGCCGCTTCCCTCACGAATCTTTCGGCAGCCTTCGGCCAATCCATGGGATCGATCTTGAGCAACCGGCAGGCGTCCAGTAGCAGGGCAACCGCGGAGTCGTGGAAAGTGTCGTAGAGTTCAAAGAGGGCCGGGAAGTCCGCGCGCTGTGTCGGCGTCCCCGTTGGCATGAGAACGTATCCCGGGCCGTATTCGCTTGGTTGCAACCGGATGGAATATCCCGCGTCCCAGAGTTTGTGAAGTAGCAGCCAACCGCCCACTTCCTCTTTGTGTGCCCGCAAGAGGGCTAGTTCCTCTTTGGTCAAGGCCTCCGGGGCTACGTGGAAGTGAAGTTCTCCACGTTCCCACGTGACGGACACTCCCGGGCGGTTGAGCACATGCAAGACGCCTTTGGGGGGAGTTCCGCATAGATTCACCCGCTGACCCGCAGTGGGGGCGGTCACCTTGCCAGTGGAAGATTCCCTCTGAGTGGTGGTACAATCTAGCCACGCTAGTGGGTCGAGAGAGTTTCTCATAATTTCTTCCCTCTTACTTCTGGTTTCCGCATTTCCGCTAGTCGTAACTCTTGTTGAAAAAATGACTTAAGTGGAAAGTGCTGCGAATTTCCGCTAGTTTCCGCTTTTCGGCTAGTTGCCACGTTCGTGCCTTGTGGAAATGCCGAAATTAGTGGAAAGTAAGGCCAATTTCCGCTTTAGTTCTGTTCAATTCACAACTTGCGCCTAGCGGAAAGTGAGAAACCGGGAGGAAGTAAAAACTTTTTCTGGTTCAGGGAGCACCCCCCGGCCGTGGTATTCCCCGATGATTCTCCAGGTGGCCGACTTAGGCCCTCCTCCGGGGGATACTTGCTCAATAGCTCCCTGTTCTGCTAGGGCGCGGAGGGCCTGTCGTGTCCACTGTGGGGTCATGCCACCAATGTCGGCCGCTTCCTTTGTCGAAAACTCCCCGTCCCCGACAGCCGCTTTCAGTTTTTCAAGCAAGCGTTCAAATGACGTGTGCACCTCCCGCCCCAGCAACCGAGCGGCGGGCCGTTGCAGTAGGCGATAGGCCACGTAGTAATCCGCCGGGTCGGCGATGATCGCCTCGCCATCCCGCTCGCGTTGGAACTGATGGGCGAGGGTACTCGCTCGAATCAGCGCCACACAGTGTCTTGCGATACGCCGGCACTCCGGTCTGTCCACCGGGAATTTTTCCGCGAGTTGTTCCGCAAACGGGATCACAACCTGCGGCGGGTGGCTGCCGATGAGCCGCTGAAAAGCCCAATGCTTCGCGATGAGCGTTTCGCAACCTCCACTTTGCGGCTTACTCGCATCGCTGAACACTTTCTTGACGACCCGGCTGGTCTGTTCCTCCGAGTCGTCGGAATTCAAGATCAGCATCCGCGACGCGTCCTCATCGAGAAGTTTGCTTTTTGTCGTGGATTCGCAAAACGCGACGGGGCCTTCCTGAATGACCACTTCCGTGGTCATCTGCCCATCCGGCCCGCGAGTGGCGACAGCCTTGACGAGCCGCCCTTCGCTGACCAGCTCTCGCCAGCTCCGGTTGGCGTCCACAACTTCGGGTGTTTCCCCCTGCGGGCGTTCACCCAGGGTCACGAAACGATGACGCAGGCTTCCCGGGGGAAGATAGAACCAACTCTGCGGGCTGGCCTGAGTCAACTTGATTGTTGCTTCGGGAGGGAAGAGCGCGCCCACTTTCTGTAACACATGCGATTTTCCAGTGGACGTGGGACCCACGATAACGGCCGCCAACGGGCTTGCCAGCAAACGGCTCACCCCCACGAGCCATACAGTCAAGGCTGTCTCGGCCTCTCCGGCAACACCCAGTGTGCAAACGTCGTCATAAACCTCCCGGAGTAATTCGGGGCTGTTTGCCATCCGCTCCGCCTCGGCGACGATCTCTGGCGGTGTTTTTTCTAACTCACGGCGGGCGATTTCAAAGGGATCAGTGGAATTGCCGTTGCCGCGGGCTGCCTGTTCTTTCGCCGCTTTATCCACTTCATCGGCTAGGTTAAGAAGCATGCCCTCGAACGCCCGGGCTAACTCCTGCCCCGGGCGCTGAAGCGTCTGCCCTAACCTCTCAAAAAAGCGTTTACGAGCGTTTGCGTTGTCAACATCAACTTTGTCACGGAACACTTCCGCCCCATTTTCCCATACCATGACGAGTCGGCGGACGGACCCGTTATGGGGAGTGACAACAAAATTCAGTGGAATCATTTGCGAAACCTCCTGCGATGAGCGATAGCGCGAGACCAGGCCCGGTGAAATGCCGGCGGAAGCGACACAGGCCCAGTTGGGTACTTTGAAATGGACTTTGCGATGGCCAGTACTTCCCGCTCAGGAAGCGGCGGGCGACAACGCGACTGATTGGCCGCCAAAAGAGCGGCCGCTATCTCATCCTGTGAAAAGCCCAGTCGGCGGAGTCGGCCCGCAAGACGCGTCAGGCCGATATTTCTTTGCCCTTCGCAAAGGATCGAACCCTCTCGGGCCATTTCTTCGGCGGACTTCGGATCGGGGGCGTGTTCGATGGCCTTCGCGGCGGCTTTCAGTGCTGCGTCCAGCCACTCCGGCGGCGGTGGGAGTTGATCGCGTGGCACAAGTGGCCGGATCCAGCGGTATGCTTTGCCGTTGACCAATGATGGTGGTGCCACCACATAGCCCCGTGGGCCTTTCGTATCGACCCCCGGGGCAATCACCCCAACTGAATTTCCCCAATCCGCCCTGAAGTAAAGATGAAAACCACCCCGCGGGGTTTGGACCAACGGGCACCCTGTGGCCTTCAGCTCCTGCCGGCGCTGGTCACCGGGCCACCCTGCCTCCAGGGCTGCTGGGTCGATGTCCAGCACAGAGAAGCCTTCTCCGGTTGCTATGCCCCAGTTGCACCCCGGAAACTCTGCCAGCCACTGGCGGACGGTCGCCTCGTCACGGGCGGCCCGTTCCGGCCATCCTGGTAGGAGTGGACGCTTACTGCCGCAGTGAAGAGGGTGGACCCGGTAGCCCAGGCGTTGGTAGGTGAACAAAACTTGGCTCACGGGACGCTCCTTTCCAGGCAAACTGGGGTTGCGTCCACGCGGCCCAGAACCTAAAATATAAACGTCGGTTTAGGTTGTGGGGGTGGACGCACCCCACGGCGGCGGCGTCGGTCACTGGGACTAGCGATCGACGCCCTTTTCTTTTGTGGTCTTCAGTTGGGAAGCAATCCACTCATCTAAGGCCCGCACGTCGTACCGAATTAAGGCACCCACCCGGACGTACGGGATTTCCCCTCGGCGGCGTAAGTTGCCCAAATGGCTGGTGCTCACGCCCAACCGCCGGGCTGCCGTTTTTTCGTCGATCAGTACTTGCTCGGGCTGGCTTCCTGTCGCGTTCTGTCGCATGCGTTTACTCCGTAAGCTGGAACCACGAAACTGAAACAAAACCAACGCTTTTCTGTCAGTTTAGCAACGCTGCGCGATACAAATTTCGCTGTGTCTGTATGTGGTTCCATATGTGTAACTGGCTACGTGGAAGCTGGCGGTTAGCGGAAAAGACGTCCCATTGAGTTTAGGGCTGCCCAACACCGGGGGCACATATTGTGAAACACCGACAGAAAAGGGGCCGTTCGAGGTTACAATTTTCGGACAAGATGTGTCAATGAGATGGCTTACTGTATTGCACCCCCCACAAGATGCAGGGCCACTTTTAGGTCCACCACCTTTGTGAGACGCGGAAAAAATCAGTGTTTTGAAAGTAAATTCGAATCCTCTCCAGGGCATTGATCCTTTTCCGTTTCTTTCCTATTGCGTGCTTTTCGATTTCAATAGCGTAGTTCTCAAAGCTTTCACGGGTGCGCCCTCGGGGGCGGCCCTTGTAAAACCTCGATTTAAAGCGATTTAAAGCCGTGCTTTTAAATTTAAAGCCGCCCTTTTAAAGAGAGGCGAGTTTATCGACATTTCCGACACAGGCGGCGGGGCAGTGCTCGCAACAATTCCCCTCTCGTGGCACGTGGAACGCCTGACTCGCATCATCTCTCAAGTTGATTGCCGATTCCGGACCTCTCCCCGGTCAACGATTTCCAGTTATACTCTGAGGAAACTCGACACCGGTCAGCCTCAAAAAGACACCTTTTTCGTGGAGAGGACGGATTCATGTCTGCGTTCTTCTGGACTTGCCTTGCGGTGGCGTGCGCGGCGAACGCACCTTGCGATCTTGTCACGGAGAAGTGGGAAATCCTGGACGCTTGGGAAATTGGGCCGGCTTGGGCTGGCCATCCGGTGGGCTTCTTTCTGCTTACAGTTCCGCCCTACCAGTACGTGGCCTTTTATGACGCCGAGCGACAACTGGTTGTCGGACAGCGGAAACTCGATGAATCACCTTTTCGCTTCAAAAAGCTGCCAACGTCGGTGGGATGGGACAGTCATAACAGCATCGTGATGGCAGTGGACAAACGCGGGTACCTTCATGTCAGTGGTAACATGCACGTCACACCGCTCATTCATTTTCGGATGACCAGGCCCCACGATCTGGAGAGCTTAATTCCCATCCACAAAATGGTTGGGGAAAATGAAGACCGCGTCACCTATCCTCATTTCATCACCACACCAAACGGTGATCTCGTCTTTTATTACCGCGACGGCGCCAGCGGCCGTGGACGCCAACTTTTTAACGTTTATGACGCGGAATCGCAGTCCTGGCGGCGGCTTTTGCCGGTCCCACTGTTGGATGGGGGAGAAGAAATGAGCGCGTATCCGTCGGGGCCGATTTTGGGCCCAGACGGGATGTGGCATCTCTGCTGGATGTGGCGGGATACGCCGGATTGCAGCACCAACCACGACATCAGCTACGCCCGAAGCCGCGATCTCGTCCACTGGGAAACGGTGGATGGCAGACCTCTCAACTTACCCATCACACCAGCGACGCCAGGTGTAATTGTCGATCCGGTGCCCATCAAACTGGGACTAATCAACGTCGGGCATCATGTAGGATTCGACAGCCAGCGCCGGCCCATCGTCACCTATCACAAATACGACCAGGCAGGCCGAAGCCAAATCTACAACGCCCGGTGGGAAAACGATCGATGGGTGATTTATCAGACGAGTAACTGGGAGTATCGATGGGAGTTTTCCGGAGGAGGAAGTATCGGCGCGGAAATCACAGCCGGCCCCGTCCAGATTGCAAAGGCGGGATACCTCGTTCAGAAGTTCAGTCACAGTCAGTACGGAAGCGGCACCTGGGTTCTGGACGAAAAGACACTGCGTCCGATTGACACCTGTCTGCACACTGTCCGCTTGCCTGCGGAGATTGCGCGACGGGAATCTGAATTTCCGGGAATGGAGGTCCGCCTGGCCTGGGACTCGGGGAAACCACCGGCCGAAGAATCTTACTTGCTTAAATGGGAAACCTTGCCGCCCAATCGAGACCGACCTCGTGCGGGGCCGCTGCCACCCCCAAGCACCTTGCGGCTGTATCATCTGAGGCGCATGCCATGACCAGGCCCTGCCAGCCGCAAAACATCGAGCACGTTGGCCGTGGAATGCGACGGATCTTGACGGATCTTTCCGTGCTTGACCGGAGCCGATTCCCCTGAGAGAAGTATGCACGAGGCAGAACTTCAGGGCAACCGCGATACGCAACGTCTAACCGTACGATCCCGTGCGGCCCGAGTTCAACCGTGGCGACGGCTCTGGAAATCGAACAACTTTGGCCTCGTGTCTATTTGACACCAAAGAGCGGACCAGATACGGGGCGTTCCTTCCCCCAGACATGGCCAGGCGGACCTGCAGTTCGGCGAGGAGCCCAACGGCTAGAAGGATCAGACTCATCCCCCAAGAGACAACCGCTGCTGCCAAAAGAGGGATGCCGAGGGGCAAACGCCCCAGGACGGTCCACACCAGTCCCGGCACCGCCATCATGGTCCCCAGGCATCCCACCATAGCAGATAAGGCTGCCATCAGGCGGATGGGTTTCCATCGATAGCGGGTAAGGAACACAATCAGGGGCAAGTCCGCCAGAACTGCGAAGAATCTGCGCAGTCCGTATTTGCTTTTTCCAGATCTTCTCGGCCGGTGATTCACGACAATCACGGTGCTTTTTGCCCCCAGGTCGCGGGCCAGGATGGGCAGGTAGCGGTGCATGTCGCCCACCAGTTCGAGATGCTCCACCACCCAGCGGCGCATCGCACGTATCCCGCAACCCAGATCGGGTGTGGGGGCACCTGTCAGTTTGCGAATCAGCCAGTTGGCGACCCGGGAGGGAAGTCGGCGACTCAGGTAGGAATCCTGCCGGTGCAGTCGCCAGCCATGAACGATGTCGTAGCCCTCCGCGATCTTCGCCAGAAAATGCGGGATGTCCCGCGGATCGTTCTGAAGGTCTCCGTCGAGCGTGATAATGACGTCCCCCTGCGAGGCGTCCATGGCCGCGCGGAGTGCCGCGGCCTGACCGAAGCGTCGTGTGAGAAAGATTACCTGGACATTGCCATCTTTTTCAGCAATCTGAGACAGCTTTTGAGGAGTTTCGTCGGTGGAACCATCGTCCACGTAGTAGATATCCCAGGGGCAGTTGAGGGATTGCAGAACCTCGCTCAATTCGTTGTGCAAGGTCTCAATGTTGCCCGCTTCGTTGTGAAGCGGAATCACCACAGACACCGAAGGCGGCTGGCGCGTTGTTTCACCGCACGCGGCAAAATCCATCGTTTCAGCTTCCTTGCCGAAAGCGTTTTAAACCTGGCCGGGGGCAGCAAGAATCTGACCGAGCCTCGGGCTAGTTGATTACTCCGAAATAGGGCATAGCGCCGGAGATTGGCCGGCGCCCGATCTTCGGGATTTTCGCCACAACGCCTCTGTGCTAAGCTTCATGCGGAACAGGGCGAGTATAGCGGAACTGGGCAAACTCGGGCAACGTCAAATTCTCGGTGACATCCGAGAGGAGCACGATCCGCCGCGGATTCCAAGATCGGTTAGGGCTTGTCATGAATCGCCCCCGATCGGCCGCACTTTTGTGTTGCAGGACCAATTCCTGAATTCTCCCTACCGGCGGGAATTGCCCGGGCGGGATCCGACGGGCTCCTTGCAAATGGTGGGCGCTTTTTGCAGAGCACGACGAAAAGAAGACGAAAAGAACTCGTCCTTTCCCGTATTTCCTGCGTTGCATCTACCACTTCCGGCGGGGAACTTCGGGTTTCCTCACTCTTGACTTGGATAGCTGGAATCAGAAACTGAAATTAAAGTGGCGACCAAATACGAGCGGGCCTGTCTACGCAGTCGCGTGGACTAATCGCTTGCGCGGGAGATAATTCTCTCTGTCTTGCACCCCGGAATGGCAGGTGGCAATGCAGGCAAGGACGCGGCAGCTTTCGTGAGAAGGCTCGCGGCAATGCTACGCTGGCCCTGCCGGAGCCCGGAAGGCCACCGATAACGCAGGATGGATTCAACTCACCGAGGCATCGGAGGAAGCAAACATGTGGGCAGGCGATTCACATGCCCAATCGGATCGGCCGGAAAAGCAATCCGGTCAGCCCGAAAAGTCGGCTGAACAAGTGGGATCGGCTGACGAGCGAATTGTTGTGGACGAAGAGTGGAAAGCCCGGGTGGAAAAAGAAAAACGGGAGACTCGCCAGCAGCGCCAGTCATCTTCGTCGCCCGGGGAGGGTGATCCTCCATTACCCCCGCCCACCCTCACCGGGTTGGCCAGCAGCTTTTCCATGCAGGCTCTGGCCGCCCTGGGGCTTTTGCCCGATCCTTTGACTGGCAAGGTCGAGGTACGGCTGAATCGGGCCCGGCACCTCATCGACACAATCAATCTGCTTTATGAGAAGACAAGCGGAAACATCACGCCGGAAGAGAAACAGGCCCTGGAACAGATGCTGCACGAACTTCGCCTTGCCTATGTACAGATTCAGGCGGCGCAACAGCGATCCTCTTGATCTTGCTCTCCTTCGCCGATGGGTGTTGAAAATACCCAGGTGTGAATACCCCAGCCACTTGAAGGTGGGGGCCGAGCATCCAGAAATAACAGGGACGCCCCCGGCTTCGCAGCTTTGCCACTGAATTTGCGATATCAGGGTGCTTGTCGTCTATTTTTGCGTTCCGCTCGAGAGGCGATCACTTTTGCCGGTTCGTTAGACGAGGCCTTTCCTTACCGCCCAAACGGCGGCCTGCGTGCGGTCGTTCACGTTCAATTTTCGTAAAATATTTTGCACGTGTTCCTTGACTGTTTCCACACTGATGTCCAGCGAGTTGGCGATCTCCCTGTTGGAAAGTCCCAGCGCGATATGCCGCAGCACCTGAGTCTCCCGCTGGGTGAGCTGGACCATATCATCCTCGATGGGCTGCTTGGATTGCATCGCCTGAATGACCTCCCCCAGTCGGCTATCGACCTTGGGCGGTTCGCCGGCTGCCGCGGCGTGAATTGCCCGAATGATCTCGTCCCGACCGGCCCCTTTGAGAAGGTATTCCGATACCCCAAGGGCAACGGCTCTCGCAGCGTAGCTTTGATAGTCATAGGTGGAAAGCAAAACCACCCGAGTGTCGAGGCCTTCTTCGCGAATTTTCACCAAAGTTTCCAGGCCGTCCAGGTCGGGAAAGCGAATGTCCAAAACGAGTACGTCTGGGCGGAGGGTCTTCACCTTTTCCACGGTTTCGGCACCAGTGGCCGCCTCACCGATAACCTCGATATCAGAGCCCTTGAGAAGCTCCTTCAGACCCCAGCGGATTACTTCATGATCGTCGGCTATGAGAACTCGAATCGCCATCTTACGGTCCCTCCAGGTTTGAGACCATTCGTTCCGCCTGCTTGCATAAGATATTTAGGCAATCCTTCCCATCAGGGGGAGTTTGCCCCCGAGGGCTATCTGAAAAATAATCCTACCACCCTATAGGCGTAAAGCAAACCACCACCAAGGTGAGTTAGGGATCGCCCCCCCAATTCTGATGGTATCCGACCACGCCGAGATTTCGCATTCTTCTCGAAAGAGTTCGCCATGTTTCCCAGATTGCGCATGTTGACTATCAGCCTTGCATAAGGTAGATACTTCTCGACGGGTTATCGGTCTTGGCTCTCATTGAGAGTTCCCCCCTCAAGGGTTGATCTCGATTCAGCAGGTGACCTCATGCCCAAGGCAGCGCTCTTGCTCGTTGACGATGATCGTCACCTTCTTCAGGCGATGGCCAACTGGCTGCGGGAGCAGGATTATCGCGTGGACACTGCCACGGGGGTACAGGAGGCGCTCCGCGAACTGGCGAGGCGGTCCTATGACGTTGCCGTTGTGGACATCCGACTTGGCGACGGCGACGGCTTTGATGTCCTCAGGTTCTGCCGGGAACGTTACCCGGAGATGCCAGTCATTCTCGTGACCGGCTACGGTTCCGTGGACCTGGCAGTGGAGGCGATTCGTGCCGGGGCGTTTGACTTTCTCACCAAACCCCTCATCGACGAGGAGCTCCAGGTAGCCATTGAGCGGGCGCTCAACCAGAAACGCGTGGTCGAAGAGAACAAAAACCTGAAGACTCAGCTCGACATGCGTTACGGCCTGGATGCCATCGTGGGGCGGGACCACCGGATGCTCCGCGTGTACGACGTCATCGAGGCTGTCGCCGACACAAAAGCGACCGTGCTCATTACCGGGGAAAGTGGCACAGGCAAGTCGCTGATCGCGCGTGCCATTCATCGACGGAGCAGTCGGCGGGACAAACCGTTCGTGGAAGTTGCCTGTGGAGCGTTGCCGGAGACACTCCTGGAAAGCGAACTCTTTGGCCACGTGGCGGGGGCCTTCACCGGCGCCACTGGGGACAAGATCGGAAAATTCAAGCAAGCGGATGGAGGCACGATTTTTCTCGACGAAATTGGGACGGCCAGCCCGGCACTCCAGGTGAAACTCCTCCGCGTTCTCCAGGACTACCAGTTTGAGCCTGTGGGCGGTACGGAGACGATTACGGTGGATGTGCGGGTTATTCTGGCCACCAACGAAGACCTGCAAAAGGCAGTCCAGGAAGGACGGTTCCGACGGGACCTCTATTATCGGATCAACGTCATCAACATCGAGTTGCCTCCGCTGCGGGAGCGTGTGTCGGATATTCCCCTTCTCGCGGAGCACTTCCTGAAACGCATCTGCGAGGAGATGGGACGACCACTGAAAACCCTCAGCGATGAGGCCCTGGCGGCCCTCCAGGCATATCGGTGGCCCGGCAATGTGCGTGAGCTTCAGAACGTCCTTGAACGGGCGGTCCTTCTTGGCCGAAAACCGGTCATCACCCTGGAGGACCTCCCCCCGGATGTCGCGGCGGCTCTTACCCCTGGACTGGGCCCTCCGGAAAAAGCTCCGTTAAAACAGGCACTCCAGCTTCCCGAACGGCAGATTATTCTACAGATGCTGGAGATGCACAACTGGAACCGGCAGGCGACGGCCAAAGCCCTGGGGATCAACCGCACGACGCTCTACAAAAAGATGAAGCGTCTGGGAATCGAGGAGCCCGAGTCAACGCGGGAAAAATCCGAGGAACACGGCTCAACCGTGTGTCGATGATCTCGACACGCGTGTCGATCGGCGCAACACAACCCAACGTGGCCGCGGAATTCGATCAGTCGTGTCACACAAACGCGGTCCATTCCCTATAATCTAAGTTGGCAATTGAGCGGAAGTTAAATCGCGATCCCCTGGCTAACTCTAAAAACAACTCGAAAATCGTTGGTATTTATTTTGCTTAGCTCCAACGCGATCGCTTTATTGAGCTGACCGACCTTGCCCAAGAGGGGGCATCTTCTGGTGGACTTGAATTTCAGAGGAAGGAAAAAACCATGAGCAAGCGTAGTTTTTCATTTTGGATTCTTCCTGTGGCAATTGCGATACACTCAATCACGCTATGGACCATTTCGTGCGGAGGCGTATACGGCGAAGAGGCGGCCGCCGTCAGGGTCGGTCCGGATCCGACAGCGTACAAAACCTGTGTGGATAAGGGCGTCAACTACTTGGTGACGCATCAGATGCCGGATGGGTCGTTTTCTCCGGAAACGGGGGTGGGTATTACGGCTTTAGCTGTGGCAGCCCTGGTGCGGAGCGGCCTGACTACTCATGATCCGCCGGTTCGCGCAGGCCTGGCTTATCTGGAAAAGCAGATCCAACCGGACGGCGGCATCTATACGCCCGAGGGCTTCTACAAAAACTACGAAACCTGCATTGCCATGATGTGTTTCCAGTGGGCTGATCCCGAGCGTTACAAAGACGTCATCGCCCGGGCCGAAAAGTTCGTTAAGGACATTCAATGGGATGAGAGTGAAGACAAAAATCCCAGTGATTATTTTTATGGGGGTGCCGGTTATGGCCGAAGTAAGAGACCCGATCTTTCCAATACAGCGTTTCTCATCGATGCCCTGCGCGCTGTGGGGCGTGGGCCGGACGACCCAGCTATCCAGAAGGCCCTCATCTTTGTTTCGCGGTGCCAGAATCTAGAGACGGAGTACAATACGACCCCATTTGCCAGTAAGAATCCCGATGGCGGTTTTTATTACACCTGCGCTGCGGGCGGGCAGAGCATGGCCGGTCAGACCCCGACGGGTGGCCTTCGCAGTTATGGATCGATGACGTATGCGGGTTTGAAGAGCCTCATCTATGCCGGTCTTACGGCGGATGACCCCCGCGTCCAGGCGGCCAAGCGGTGGATCGCGCAGCACTACGACCTCGATAGTAATCCTGGGCTGGGCCAGCAGGGGCTTTACTACTACTATCACACCTTCGCCAAAACGATGGACGCTCTTGGAGAACCGTTCTTCGTGGATGCCCAGGGAAGGCGGCACGATTGGCGGGCTGAATTGTTTGAAGCGCTGGCAAAACGTCAACGCGAGGATGGGTCCTGGGTCAACACGGCGGATCGCTGGATGGAGGGCGACCCCAATCTCGTGACGGCGTACGCACTGCTGGCCCTGTCGTACTGTCGGCCCACCGAAATCAAACCGACTGGCACCGGTTCCACCCAGTCGGGTGGCTCGGCGCGACCGTGAGTCGCAATTCAGTCGTCGTTCACATGCATCTGGTGTCAACCTGGCAGACAGTTCCGTATGTCTTCCCCAAGACCTCTCGCGCTGCGTTTAGAAGGTGGTGACCTCGTCATTGAATGGAATGACGGGGTCACCGCACGTTATCCTCCCGATCGGCTTCGTCAACTGTGTCCCTGCGCCACGTGCAAAGAGATAAACGCGCGAGGCAGTTCCGGAGAGGCTCCTCGGGTCACCCTCAAAGAAGTGACGCCGGTGGGCAACTATGCCTACAAAATCGGCTTCAGCGACGGTCACGACACAGGAATTTACACCCTCGAGTACCTTTACGAAATCGGCCTGCGGTCATAGTCGGCCGTCTTGGATGCTGATCTTTTTCTCTACCGGCTGATCGGTGGACCAAGCTTGTTATCGCGGCCCATTGGAAGAACAATGGAAAAGGGCCGTGACGGAGCGTAGTGTTCTCTTTCCGCGGGCAAATTCTGAATGAGGTCGTTTTATGCTTTCGCGCGTTTGCTACTTCGGCGACGATGAACTGACGGGACCAGCCGCTTATTTGGCCGGGGTCATGGAGTACTGCGGCTTTGAGTACGAGCATGTTCCAAGTCGGCGACGGGTTGCGGATGAGTTGCTTAAGGAACCGTTTGCCCTCTACGTCATCAGCGATTATCCATCGGTCGGGTTTACCCTGCCGCAGCTTCAACGGATCAAGGAACATGTCGAGCAGGGCTCGGGCCTCCTCATGATTGGCGGCTGGGAAAGCTACTTCGGACGCGTGGGAGAATACGTGAATCGCCCGATCGCCGAGGTATTGCCCGTCTATCTCAGTATGTCTGACGACCGCGTCAATTGTGCGCAGGGGTGCGTTGTTCGAATGGTAAAACGGCATCCCATCACGGACGGCCTTCCCTGGGATAAACCGCCGCTGGTCGCCGGGTTCAACCGTATCTTTCCCAAGCCGCAGGGCACCACGCTGCTCGCTGGCGACCGTCTTACAATTACCGACGATGCGAACGGGTTAGATGTGTCCGTGGCGGACACGGTGCCCTTGCTCGTTGTGGGGCGATTTGTGGCCGGCCGGACGGCCGCTCTTGCGTTTGACGTGGCCCCTCATTGGATCGGCGGAATGGTCGATTGGGGCGAGCACCGGATCGTAGTGCAGATTCCGGCAGGCGGCTACATCGAGGTGGGGGACGCCTACGTCCGCTTGTTGGGCAATATCATTGCCTGGACGGGCAAACTGCGGGAACTGCCCGACGCGTATCCAGAAGAAGACCTTTCCGCTTCGGCGTCTGTAACGGTCGTGGCAACCGATAGCGAAAACGGGCTTCCTTCAGCGAATGGCTGAATTGGCCGCGGCACGGTCGCGATATCTGTCAGTAGTCACTTCGCGAACCGAACCCGCGCAACCAGAGGGCCCCCACGGCAAGGCCCACGACGGCCACAATCAACCATTCGCGAGGACCGAGATAACCTAACCAGCGATCCACGAACGACAGGCACCGTTCAAGCATGGTACAACAGACCTTCCACACTCCGCTGTCAAAATCAGAACTAAGGCGCATATCGAGGCGCCCTGTGAAAAGTTTAACACACGTTTTTGCGAGGACAGAAAACCGTTTTATTTGTGGGGTCGCAACCCCAATTCGAGAGGGGCATCTGCCTGCCGTTTGGGTCTGGTGCGGGGCAGGGAAGCGGTTCACCACGGGTCGAATGTCCCCGGGACCTGAGTCATCCCCATTTGATGCCGGGAAGCGGCACGGATCTGGACCGCTCCTTGGGCAGGAGCAGGTTTCAGCCCGGTGGGACGTGCTCGTCGCGTCCATATTCGCCCGTCCATATTCGGAGGGACCTGCTTGTCAGGTCCGTGCCTGGCGGGACGTGCCTGTCACGTCCGCTTGTCAAGGTTGGATGATCGATTGTCTTTGCGCGGGCACGACAAGCGTGCCCCTCCGACGAATACTCGGAGGGACATGCCTGTCACGTCCGCTTGCCAACATTGGATGATCCACCCCAAGTCACTCGCCTTTCGGTAGGGGCCATTCATGAATTGTCCTACAACACCTTGCGCTGGTGGCATGCCATGGATTTTTGCAAAAATGGGAATGGCTCAGCGGGGGCGGGGCTTGACCAATCGGCCGCGCTGAGGAAAATTCTAAATAAGAAAGGACCAATGATACGGGGGCGTAGCTCAATTGGTTAGAGTACCGGACTGTCGATCCGGTGGTTGCGGGTTCGAGTCCCGTCGCCCTCGCTCAACAAGGGACTGCGTCTTAACCGGACGCAGTCCTTTTTGTTTGGAGTTTCAGCCCTGGCTACAATCAGACGCTGAGAGCTTGTCTACCACCTTTGGTGCCACTTGGTGCCCCCAAACTAGGGTATGCCGTGTGGCTAACGTTGGAGAGCTGGAGCCATCGACGAGCGGCGGTTGCCGCGTTCCAGGGATTATTCCTCAGCCGCGGCACACTCGGCCATCTTGGCGAGATAAAACTCGTCCGTCAGGAATTCGTTCTCATAGAGCACATTCAGCATCCGAACGCGACCGGCTACCTGGGATTTGCTGAACGGAGCCCGGCCAGCTTCCTTAATGGCCTTTCGAGCGGCCTCCACCAATTCCGGCGGGACCTGGGGCGGAGTACGCTTTGGCTGCGGCTGATAGGAAGGATCGTACACCTGGGCCACCAAGTCTCCCACGGGAAGCAGGTGCCGCCATAGAAACGCCTGCATCTTGTCCTCGGCGGCGACGGCCTCATGGACAATCTCCTGGTCGCCGATCTTGGCCTTCCCGATCACCGTGAGCGGTACCGCCCCGTTGGAGTCCTTCAGTGTAGTCTTCACTCCGAGCGAGACCATTTCCTGATTGGCCCGAAGAATCACCGGGGAATTGGCAAAACCTTCCGGCGGATCCTTCAGGCTGACCTGGATATCGCCCTCGAACCCGTCTTTCCGGATTGCGTACACCCGCAGGGCGGCGGTGCTTTGGCTACGAATGGCTAACGCTGACGGGATTACCCGGAGGGCAAAATCAGGGCGTGGTTCACTTAATCGCAGGCGATAAGCGTATTCCTCGCCGCCGTGTCGCGTTGTGTCCCCCAAGTAGACGAGATACGTTCCATCCGCCGGTAACTGGAACATGATGTAAGAGTCGGCGTGATACGTCATCTGGCCCATTCCCGGATCTTCATAATCATCGTTGATGGCGAGAAGTTTACCGCTCGCATCGGTAATCCGGAGCAAGGAGTCCAGCGGAGAGTTCAGCCGTCGTGCCATGACTTCCGCCACAAGCGTTTGGCCTGCCTTGCCTTCCACACGAAAAACGTCCCAGTCGCCTGGTTGATCAATCCGGCCGTTGATGATCGCCGGGAGGGAAACAGGTTGGGCCTGATCTGGCTGGTTATTGGGTTCTTTTTCCATCACTTCGGGGAGGGTGTCCCGCGCAAACGGCACACGATTGGAAACCAGGCCGTTTCGGACCGCGCGGACGAAATGAATCCCAGGCCCAGCATCTTGCGGCGGCATTTCCACCTGGGCGCCTTCCGTATTCCAACCTTTCACCTCCAGGGAAACGGGTTGCCCGACTTGGCTTCCCAGGGGAAAGATATGCGTGATGAAGGGCGCCTCGGCAATGGAGACCCGATAGACGAAATCTTCCCGGCCCCGGAAAAGGGCATCGGAGATGGTGAGCACATACTCACCGTCTTCCGGGACCTCGTAATAGATGACGGGATCAGGGTCGAATCGAAAGCTATCGCTGAATGCAACCTCGCGACCATTGGCGTCATAGAGAGTAAGTACCGCCTGAAACCAACCGGGTACCGCGTCCGCAATGTACGGAATCAGTTCTCGCGTGGACGCTTTAATCACCAATCGCTGACCCTTTTTGGCCTCGAAGCGGTAGGCGTCCACAAACCCAGGCGCGATCTGTCCATTCACCACGCAGGGGATGCTCACCTTAACTTCTTTCTCTTCCGGCGGACGGCGGATTTCAGCAGCCTGTTCATTGCCGAGGATCGGTTTGGGGCACGATTTAAGCGGCTTCCGGACCACCTCGGGGAATTGACTGACGTAAAACACGACTGGATTGGTTGGGCCCTGCGTGGTCACCAGCCGGATTTCGCGCGGACCTGGATCGGCATCGGGAGCCACCTTGATTTCCACGATCGCCAGATCCACGATCGACCGATTGGCCGGGAAATTCTGCCATTCGGCGATCCGTTCGCGCAGTCGGTCCATCATGCGTTGCGTGGCTTCATCGATCTTCTGGCCGGCTTTTTCCTTCTCCTTGGCCTGGTTTTCCAGGATTCGGAGCTGTTCCTGCATGACGGCGACTTCCTGATTGTTGAGATACCAGCGGTACTCCACGAGTTTCGCCTCCACCCCTTTTCCGGAGACAATCGCACCTTGAGGGATGGCAAGTCGCTGGCCGCCGAGACGAACCTGCACCGTCGTGCCCTGCTGGGCCCCCGCAGGATAGACATACCCGATGTAAGGCTGTGGCAGAGCGATGTGTTCCGTCAGAATCGCGATCAGCACTGCGAGGAAGAAAGGAAGGCATTTCTTTTTCATTGATGAATCGCCTCCACCACGATCCCAGGCCGTAGCCAGGTTCACAGAGTCAAAGCCACGTTCCAGTCCTGTTTGGAAATCGCCTCTCAATAGGTGACATCAACGGGCAGGGATCATCTGTGTTCAGGAAACCCTGTCCGCCAACGCTCGTCTTTGTCTTAAAGCGTGGGCATTCTGACACTGCCCCTGCCCGTTCCGCAGGCAGGTATTCCGCTGTTCAGGCCGTCTGACACAACAGGGGAGTGTCAAACCCTCATTTTTTCCCGGTCAGGCGATCAATTCCGTCAGCAGGCCCGCGGACTTCACGCGGTCATTGGGTTCTGGAAGCACGGGGGCATCCAGGCCTTCCGGGTGCGGGAGTTTGGCCGTGTAGTCAATACCACCGAGGGCGTAAATCGTACCCAGGAGGTCCACTGGGTAAACCGGCCGTTCCTTGACAGCAGCGCCCACTTCGTCCGAGGCGCCCACCACCCGGCCACCCTTGAAGCCGCCACCGGCCACAAGGACGGTGAACACATTACCATAGTGGTGTCGTCCGCCATTCCACGGTGGCTCCCAGGAAACCTTCGGCGTTCGCCCAAATTCGCCCGTGCACCAAACAAGTGTGGTCTCCAAGAGGCCGCGATCGTGGAGGTCCTGCAGGAGCATGGCCAGCCCTTCGTCAAGCTGCGGGCATTGCCGCCGCATGGTGGCGAAATGGTTGCTGTGTGTATCCCACCCGCCAGGATAGTTGATGACAATGTAGGGAACTCCGGCTTCCACCAGCCGTCGCGCGACAAGGCAGCACTGGCCAAACGTATGCCGGCCGTAGGCATCGCGGAGTTTCGGGTCTTCCTTGCTGAGGTCAAATACCTCTCGACCGGGCCCGAGGATCAGCTCATACGCTGTTCGCTTGCTCTCTTCCGCGAGGGCAATTTCGGGATGGTCCACGACCAAGCGGCCGAACGTGTTCAGCTTGTCCAGCAGCTCGCGTCGGGCCTTCTGACGGTCGTCGGTGATTCCCCGTGCCACGACACCCTCCACCTCGAACCGTGTCGCGTTCGGATCACCACCGGTCGCAAACGACTTGTAGTTGGGGCCCAAAAAACCCTCTTCCGAGAACCGCCCCGGGGAGCGGGTAAGAACGACGTAAGGGGGGATGATCCCCTTGTAGTCTTTGCCCTTAAAGTACGCGAACACGGCGCCGATGCTCGGATAGGCCAGGCGTTCTCCGGGCAGATGACCGGTCTGCATGATGTAGGCGGCCGTCTCATGCCCGTTGTTACCATGGGTCATACTGCGAATGAGCGAGAACTTATCGGCCTGCTTGGCCAGTTTGGGGAACAGGCCACTGAGCTGAATTCCCGGTACATTGGTCTCGATGACGTCCGTGAATTCGCCCAGATAATCCCGTCCTGTGCCGGGTTTCGGGTCCCATGTGTCGTTATGGGACATTCCACCCCAGAGGAAAATCTGGATGATGGACTTCGCCTTGGGCTCGATCTTGGGTGCGGTCGGTGATGCGGCCTCCAGAGCACCGATGGATTTTGCCAGGGTGCTGCCCAGAAGCATTCCACCTGCACCGTACACCCCATGTCGGAGGACCTCCCGGCGAGACACACGCGTTTCTGTGAGACGTTCATCCTTCACCATGGTCGGGCCTCCCTCTCATGCATCACACTTTTTGTACAGGTGATTTCCATGCTCAATGCCGATACAAAAACTCCGGTGAATTGATAAGGGCCCATGCCACGTCAACCATCGCCTCTGTACGGGCCCGCGATTTTTCAATGTACTCCCTGCAGGCTTGCAGTTCCTCAGGAGACGGACTGCGGGAGAGGATGGTGAGATAAAGTTCCTCCACAATCTCGGGTATCGGACGACCTGAGCGGAAAAGCGCTGTGAGCTTCGGCCCGCTTACCAGTTTACTGTAAATCGCGCTGGAATTGAGCATGTGCAGCCATTGGGAGGGCGTGGGCTTGTTGGATCGCTCATTGAATGCGCCTGTGGCGCGGGCCGATCGTCCGAAGAGGGTGAGGAAGGGACTGATGATGCTCCCATCTGCCAGCGACACTGCAGAGACATCGCGCGGCATGTAAGTGAACGGCTCGGGGATGGCACTCGTATACAAATCGCTTGTTCCGGTGATGTCGTTGATGGCGTCGATCAGCACTTCGGCTTCCAGCCGCCGCGGGAGATAGCTCGCGAAATTGGCCATGGCTTCCGGGGACGAATTACGGGGAATGGAGGAGAACTGGTACGTCTGGGATGTGAGAATGATCCGATAGAGATGCCGCAGATTGTAACCGCTCTGGATCATTTCCTTTTCCAGGTAGGCGAGGAGTTCCGGATTGCTCGGCGGGTTGTCGTCGCGGATGTCGTCCGGTTCGTGGATGATGCCCCGCCCCATAATCCACGCCCAGACGCGATTGACGATGCATTTGGTAAACCACGGATTTTCCGGCCTGATGAGCCAATCGGCGAGAACTTCCCGGGGATCCTTGTCAGGAGGAATTGTCACTTTTGTGCCATCGGGAAAGACACCCACCAGGGGTTCAGACGAAATGGGAGGGGGAACGGGCGATATGACCTCATCCGCTGGTTTGGGACGTACTGTGCCGGGTGTGTCACGTCCCGGGACGAAGTTGCTGGGCACCAGTCGCAACCCCCACGGATCCCAGAACACCACTTCCTCTTTCCATTCGCTCGTGGGTTTGTAAGCGATCTGGGAGAAAAACACCGCCAAGCCGTCCAGACGCTCTTTGGGCCAGTGATCCGTTCGCACACCCATGAATGTGAGAGCCACCACCGAGGCGATTCCCGTGGGGCTCCTGTCCTGCACAGCGCGATAGAAGTTGACCGCGCCCACGCGGAAGTTACTTCCACTCGCCGTCAGCATTTCCCGGACGAACTGGTCATATGGCTTATTGGCTGCCAGCGACGCCCAGACAAATCGATGGAAGGCTCTCGCCCCGTTGGGCCACAAGTTGACGGGAATTTCCGCCTTAATCCGCAGGGTGTCAGCCCATTTCATGGCCCAGTAATCCACGAACTCACGGCGCTCCATGAGACGATCCACGAGTCGCGTTCGCTTGTCCGGGGACTGGTCGGCGAGAAACTCCCGGACCTCGGCGGAAGTGGGCAATTTCCCAAGCATGTCCAGATAGACGCGACGTACGAATACGGCGTCCGAACACAGGACTGGCTTGATCCCAAGCTGCTCCAGCTTGGCGAAAACAATGCGATCCAACTCTCCTGCGGGTTGGGGTGGCGTGGGACTCTCAAAGATGTTCGTTGCTTCTTCCCCCCGCACGAATCCCTGGCAGACAAGGAGCGCACATAATAAAACACCGAGTACGGTAAAGTTCCTCATGAGCGGGCACCTTTCCGCGAGAGAGTGCAATCGCTGCACAATCGCCGACAGAAAACGAAGTTGCATGGATGATCTCGGTTTGGCGGGAGTGTTACGAAACTTGCGAAGCTACGCCCACCAGTGGTTAGCCGCAGGCCAATCCGCTCGCTGCGCGCTGGCAGTCGCTTTCAAGTTCTAATCGGGGACAATTGTGGTCTGGGGGAGAATCGCCGGGGATGCTCTGAAGCTCTATCAAACCATTGATCCGTTGAGTAGGTTAACCGCGGTTTGTCAATATGTCAACTATCGCACCAACAAAATTATTACTGTCTATTCTGATAGACATTAATGTGCAAATAAATTGTCACTGCCAACTCGCAGTCACCGAATGAATCGCGTCTCAAGTTCTGGCTGGCCGAGTGCCTGCCTGCAAAACACGATTGTGCTGACCGCATGCCATGGGCATGAAGCATTGCCCGCTCCGCGACTCTGCAAGCCGGAAAGATCAGTTAGTTATTGGAAGAGGGCCGCGGCCCAGAGCGACGGTACCTCTCACAGGAACGTCCGGCAGGTATTGCGGCAGTGCCACCAACTTGAACCACTCATAATTGGGTTTGGACGTTAATTCCTTGAGTTTCTGTCCCACGTTCTCGCCCGGTCGTAAAAACAGAATGAAGGGAACGCCCCCCGCGGATGTTTCCCAAAGCACCTGCGTGCCGACCACAATTTTTAGCGATAATATGTATTCCTTCACCTTGTAGTCGCCGGAGTGGATGTATGACACCGTGCGTTCTTTGGGACCGGTGACTGCCGCAACAATCGCGACCCGGGCGTCAGGCTCGATGTTGCAATCCATGCTCCGCAGCCGCTCGGTGAGAATTTCTCGAACCTTTTCTCGACCGTCTTCAGGAACAGCCGAAACGTCAATTTTTACAGGGATGCCTCTTCGGAAGGCGAAGGTTTCCGGGTTATGGAGAGCCCGATCGATCGCCTGAAACGCCGCGGCATGAGGCACGTGCGTCAGCACGAGAGCCCTCACCCCAGTCTCGCTCCCTGCTCGGGGGTCCACCGCTGCACAAACGAGATCGCCCACTGTCGCCGTGGGCCCAAGATCGTCATATTCCCAGACTAGAAGTTGCGACCTCCAGTGAAACAGATAGCGATTTCCGATCAAAACAAAATCGTCGTGAGGAAAGACGAGGGTGTCCTTTTGAACGGCGAGGCCGGTGGGCAGTGAAAAGCTCGCTTCGAGCTTGCCCGTCGCTACATCCCAAACGTGGATAGACGATCGATTTGCCAGAGACGCCAGTTGCCGCCCCGAAGGACTAAACGCGAGCACAGGGAAATTTAGCTGTTGCGGAGCCTGTTGCACCGCGATCACTTGCCGTCTTTTCAAATCCAGGATGCCGACTTCGTTCCGGGTGGCAAACGCCAGCCATTGACGATGCGGACTGAGCGCGGGAACATGTCCGAATCCCGTGGGGAGACTTGCCTCAGGCTGCATCGTTTCCAGGTTCCAGATGGCGATGAGTCCATCGCCGCTGCACGTGACCAGCGTCCGCTCATCGGGGAAATCAGCCCATTTCACATCCCGTCCAACACCCTTTTTCGTGTCATACGGAACCCATGTCGCGAGCGTGGTGAGCGAAACCGGAGAGTCGAGTTTTCCCTCCTCGCTTCCCGAAGCGGGAATGAGGCTGTGAATAAACAACGTGTCCTGGTTTCCAAAGCCGAACTCGTCCCGGCGGAACAGAAAATAGCGGCGGGAAGAAGTGCCCTCGCAGTAAATTGCCAGCGGGGTCTGCGCGGGTCCAGAACGTGAGGCTACCGCCGTCCGCCCCGACGTGAGATCGCAAATGACAATCCGTTCCGATGTTCTGGGCATCCCTGGCCGACGATTCGTCAATTTGACAACCGCCCATTTCGCCTGGGGATGAACGACCATCGCGCTGATTTCATCGAAGAAGTCCGTTTTGGGTGGCAGTGCGATGGTTTTGGGCTGGGGGCTGGGCAGCGCGACTTCCGGGACCATGACTTGCCAGCCCACTCCCGGATTAACCGAAATCGGTTTGACGGCTGTCCAGTTGACGGCCACCGGCCCACCATGGGCGAGAAAATATGGTTGGAAAGATTCTTTGCCGGATGGTGCCTTTGGCAGTGGCGACTTCGGTTCGGGTGGGGCTGGTGGCTCTTCTGACGGCCGGGCGACTTCCGGTTGCTTTGCCGAATCCTCCCGTAATGGCTTAAATGGGTTCTCGGCCATCAGGCTATCCAAATAGGAGCGGTCCTGGGGACTCAGTTTTTCGATCTCCACGGCCACTTTCGTGCCATCCTTCTGCTCCAGGATAGCGAGATTGCCGTCCACCGTGATGAGTCGTGCCTGGATAGTGAAACGGCCGGTCACGTCGGACCAGCGGCGGAATTCCTCGCCGCTTGCCCAGGCCATGCTTACAAGGAAAAGCGTCACCGCCGGAATGAACTTGCGAAGAGTCATGAGCCACCTCCCTTTTTCGGACTGAAGAAAAGCACCCGGAGTCTTGTCATCGCGAGTGACAATGACTCCTCCAAAAACGGCGCATGCATTGTACCCGATAAAGCCGCCCCCCTCAAATGATAGGTTCAACGGACGCCGTGGCAGGCGTCCCGCCAATGGACACGGATTCCGCGCCGTCGGGATCATTAGAGGGGATCGAGGGTTGGTTGCATTGCAGGACCCGGTCCCAACCGGGCCATGGCACTTCGGACGGAGGTGCTTGTCAGGTGTGCATTCGGAGGGACCCGCTTGTCGGGTCCGATAAACGCCCATCGATAATCCAATCTTTTTTCGCGGGCACGACGAGCGTGCCCCTCCGACCTTTCGGAATCCGCATTCGGAGGGACCTGCTTGTCAGGTCCGCCAAACTTGTCCCGGAACTACGACAGGTGTTCAATAGTAGGGGCAATTCATGAATTGCCCCTACAACGCCGGAGGGACCTGCCCGTCACGCTTACCTGTCAAGGTTGGACGATCGATTGTCTTTTCGTGGGCACGACAAGCGTGCCCCTCCGACCTTTCGGAATCCGCATTCGGAGGGACCTGCTTGTCAGGTCCGCATATCAACGTTCGATTATCCACTCGCCTTCAATGGGCACGACAAGCGTGCCCCTCCGCAGTTCAACGAACGCCGTGGCAGGCGTCCCGCCAATGCCCACGCGCCCCACGCCGGTGCTTTCGGGGATTCGGTCGTGCCCAGTGTTTCCAGAACCTCCAGTCCCTGGTAGGCTTGAAAGTTCAGGCCATCATTTCCGCGTGCGGCTTGCTGATCAGTCGGGCGAGCCATTCCTGCATTTGCTGTGGCCAAGGACCGGTACATTGAGTTGGTGTCTTCTAAGATGTTCATTGCAATTGAAGGTGGAGACGGAACCGGAAAAACGACGCAGGTCGAGTTGCTCTGCCGATGGTTGGAGGAGCAGGGCCACGTCGTGACGCGCTGTCGCGATCCCGGGGGCACCGTACTGGGAGAATCCATCCGTTCGATTCTCCTTCATCGCGATGACATCCCCATGTGCCTCGAAGCGGAGACACTCCTTTACATGGCTGCCCGGGCGCAACTTGTTCGCGAGACCATTCGACCGGCTTTGGCGGCCGGAAAAATTGTGGTTTCCGACCGGTACCTGCTTTCCAATATCGCTTACCAGGGGTACGGTGGTGGCCTTCCCGTGGAAGAAGTTCGGAAGATCGGTCTCTTTGCCACCGGCGGATTGTTACCGGACCTGACGGTTGTGCTCGATATGCCTGTCGAGGAAGCATTAGCCAGGATCGATCGCACGCTCGATCGTCTGGAATCGCGCGGACGGGAGTTTCTGGAGAGAGTCCGCGACGGGTTTCTGCAGGAGGCCGTGCGTGCTGCGGACCGAATAGCCGTAGTCCGGGCGGACCGACCTGTGGAAGAAGTTCATGCAGCCATTCGGCGGATTGTCGAGTCGATGCTGGTTTCCCGGAGATCCGCGACGTAGTTCGATGGAGCACGGCGAGGGCAGAGCTTTCTCATCCCAAGGCAAAGGTGTGGTTTGGGGATACACAGGGCAAGGCCATGAGTTGGCAGGGAATTGAAGGACACGACGCGATTGCGGAGCGGTTTCGGCGGGCGTTTGTCCGCGGTCGGATTGGCGGAACCTATCTCTTTGTGGGCCCGCCGGGGATCGGGAAACGGACCTTTGCCCATAAACTGGCCCAGGTGCTGCTTTGCGAAAAGCCATCCAAAGAGGCCTTTGCTCCGTGCAATGCATGCTCAGCCTGCGTGCAGGTGATTTCGGGCACGCATCCCGATCTTCTGCTCATCAGCAAGCCGCCAGATAGATCTTTCATTCCGCTGGAAATGCTCATCGGTGACCGGTCCGAGCGGGGGACAGAGCGCGCTGGCTTGGTGGGGCATCTCGCTTTGACGCCATTTTCCGGTCGTTACCGGGTTGCCATCATCGACGACGCAGACTACTTAAATCTCGAAGGGGCTAACGCCCTCCTCAAGACGCTGGAAGAACCGCCCGCAACGGCGGTGCTCATTCTTATCAGCAACTCTCCGGCAAAGCAACTCCCTACAATCCGGTCCCGCAGCCAAATGATACGCTTCCGGCCCCTTCCCGAAGAAATCGCCGCCCGATTGTTGATCGAACAGGGCATCGTGGACAATCCTGATTGGGCGCGGGAACTCATTCGACTTGCCGACGGAAGTCTTGCCCGGGCTGCTGAGCTTGCCTCGCAGGAGCTGTGGGAGCTTGCCGCAAAATGGAGAAAGGCCCTGTCCACACGGCGCTTTGATGTGACCGCCTGGAGCGATGAAGTGCGGGGTTATCTGGAGTCCGCCGGGAAAGAGGCGGCCGTGCGACGCCGGGCGCTCCAGCAGTTGATTGGGCTGACTCTGGAGTTTTTCCGTCAGGCCCTGCGCGCGGTGGTATCCCACAGTGTGAAAACCGCGGCAACCTCTGTCGGCGAAGAGGTGATCGCCCTCCTCCAAAGTACCCCACCTCTCACCGAGGACGTGCTCCATGAATGTCTCGAATCCTGTCTGGCGGCCTACCAGGACGTCGAGCGGAACATTAATCAGGCCTTGCTTATTGACGACTGGCTGCTTCAGCTTTGGCAGCTTTTGAATGCAGCCTGATGGATTGCAGCCACGTTTATAGTCCGAAACCCACATAGCCGCCCTTGGAGGCCGTTTCGGCCTCCAGCTTTTGGAGACGCTCCACGGTCTTGGCCAGATCACCTGCCGCGATGTAGCGATCGAACTCGGCCATCACGGCGTGCCTCACCGTCTCCGAGAACCATCGAATGATCGGCTCAGTCGCCCAGTCGCATGTATCCCCTCGCAGTTCCACGTCCAGGTCGCAGGCAACGGTTTTCCTGTCTTCCGGGTCGGTGATGGCGCAGCCTTCGAAACTGAATTCAAGCAGCCCCCGGTTGGGGTCATTGGTAAGGTGAAAGCGGCAGTGGGCATTGAACAGGTAATACGTATTGTGGCGTCCGTGCTTACGGATGGCTTTTTGGACCCGTTCCCATAAAGCGAGAAACTTCGGCGATGCGTCCAGAGGTGGATCGTTTCTCGTGACGGTCCGCAGGGGAACGCAATCGAAACTGATTTCCACCCAGGTCTTACCTTGAGCAGCCGCGTCGCTCATCAGCAGACTCCCGTTTCTTGATTTCCCGTTGGCTGTGCTGTTTCCACCAAAAAGCGACGATGTTTCAGTACACCCTCGTCCCGGCGGCAGGCGAACCCTGAGGCATCCGGGCCAGTGACTCGCTGCGCAAACTGCGACCGCCCGGATTCACCACACCGGTCACACGGCCGGATGAGGCCTTCCATTTATCATACAGCCAAAAGAAAGATACACCTGGCGAAAAAGACAGAAAATAGCGCCTGGCGGACGCGGTGTGGCGCATTTCACTCCCAAATCATCGCGGGGGGCAGTCATCGATTGACGAATCGATCGGCTTTTCCAGTCGGGAGCACCAACCAGCAAGCCACGCCGTCGCAGGGTTGCGATTGACCTCGTGGGAGGCGCTCTGGCGGCCGCAGTTTTCGAACACGGTTCACCGGACGCGGTCGAGCACCGCTTTCAGCCATCCCCCGGTGCTTTCCAAATGCGTGACGACGAGCGGCCCGGCCTTGGCCCATTGGCCCTCCAATTTGATCGGTTCGATCGTGATTGTTTCCCGGAAGATTTTTTCGAATCGTCGTTCCAGCAAACTGCGAATGGTCTGTTGCCGGACCGACAGGCGATCCCGCTCCGGGTCAAAATTCGGTGGCAAAACACTCAGCGGTCCTTCACGGACAAGGCGAATCTCGGGGCCTTTGTCTTCGGTGCTGGATTCAATGCGATACGTGGCGCGGACGTCCATGCCGGGGTAGGATCGGTCGCCGCGCCAGTAAGTCTCGCCGCGGAATTCCACCACCAGTCGTCCGTCAGAGAACGTCACCGCGATCGGACGGCGAGCGGCAAAGCGTACGGTCCAGGGTTCTTCTCCTTCGTCTCGCTTGAGTTCCTCGGGGACTCGTCCCAGCAGATCCTGGGCAAGCTGCTGAAGGCGTTCTTCCTTGAGAATCATTCCGCCCAGAAAACCTTCCAGCAGATTGTTAAACCACGTGTGGTGAACCTGGAGTCGTATGGCTCCCTCTTCCGTCATCTCAGGGGGCGTCCCGGCAGCCCCCAAGCCGCCATGCCCGAGCTGAAGAACCGTCATACTCAACTCGTCGTCGGACGTGCTCAAATGCCATTGCGGGAAAAGGCCACGGTCGAGAAGGGGTTGCCGAACACGGTTCTGGTAGCGCTCGGCCGCTTTTTCCAACTGAGGGTTGGCCTCCTTGTCGACACGGCGTTCCACACGGCGTTCTGCTTTCCGAGCGGCTTCCCATTCGGCAGCACTTTTCTGCTTGAATGTCCGCCGCCAGGCAATGCGTTCCACACACGCGCTGTTGCATGTTACGTCCACGTCCTGGATGTCACTGTGGGTTGTGGCGGAGCAGGTTGCAGGTTCGAAGGACACACCGTCCGGCGTAAACGACACCAGCTTGCGAGCGGTGAAAGGGGTCTCCGATCGTGAATAAATGCGTGCCGGTCCGTTGAATCCGACGGTGTCCGAATGAATGGTTCCCTGAACCACGATCGACAGCAGGGCCCGATCGACAGAAGGCACGAGCTCCAACGAGCGCTGTCCGACAATGTGCCCTTTGCCACGGACGTCGGTTCCCAGAATAATCTCGCGAACGTCTTCTGTGACATCGACCGGTTCGGCGAATGCGGAAGCGAGAAAATCCTCTCTCACTCGGACAAAGACATTCGGTTGGGTGAAAGCTTCCCGAACAGCCGCACGCAGCCGCGGAGCCTGCCCAGCCAATTCCAACCAGTCCAGCATGTCCTGAACGGTGGATGCCAGGCGTGGATCTTGTGACTGTTGATACTCGGCAAGCGCTTTCTGAAGGTTGTCCAACACGGTTCGGTAGCGGATTTCGATACTCGCATCGCCAAAAGCTCGAGACAGGGCCACGTAGCGCTGGAGTGCCCGGCGAACGTCCGCAAAACAGGTCAATTGCAATCCCTCATGACCGGCAGACAGTCGCGAATATACTTCTTCGAGTACTCTCAGATCGGGGGAATCTTTTCCAAGCTCCGATTTGAGAGCAGTCCACTGGAGGTATTTTTTCCAGCCTTCCACCTCGGGGCCGGCCCTTTCAAAGCGAGCCTCCAGGCGTGAGACGGCTGCCAGCAAATCCTGTCGGGCTGTTTTGACATCTTCTTCCGTGATCGGCCGAAATTGCTTGGCCGCTTCCGCACAAAGAGCGGTCCAATCGGGAACCTGGGCTATCGAGGAGCCAGTCCGTCCTAACACGGCCCCCAGAATCAGCAATACCACAGTCCAGGCAATTTTTTTTCGTCTCACCGTCAGAAACTCCTCGTGGAATAGTGTGGGTTATCTACCGGATCACCAACAAGCCGCCCAGTCACGTGCCCTAGCCAGTGTGATCTCCAGGGAAATGAAGAGCGGCTATCAAAACATGTCTCAAAATGCGCGACGCGGCCCATCAACCGAAGGCCGACGAGGCTCACACGTTACTCTCCCAGTGCCCCCAGGTTCGCTCTTGTTTTATCTTCGCTGACCGAAAAAGTCAACTTGTGTTGGCTATTCTTCGCTTTCCGGTGATTGGTTGCAATTTGATGATTTTGTGTGTTTAATCTAGTGTTTCATGTTTAACAACTGGAGTTGATGCGCAGAGTGGGACGAATAGGTCACCAGGGACGGTTGTAGGACGCTTTTGGTAACCAGCAGCGGAGTCCCTGTTATGCCAACCGCGTTGTGTGTGCGCAGCCGAAGAATGCTTTTCGCCCCCATGAACGTCTTCGCCCCTGTGGCTTTCGTTTTGGGGCTGGGTGTCCTGATGTTAGCCCAAACCGGGGTCAGGAGGGAACAACCCGGTCCGTCTCCGGAAAATTCCGCCTCCTCGCATCGATCGTCTCCTTCCGGGCAGGACCACAACCTTCCTCCTAATTCGTTGCAAAAGAGTGACGGCTCCGCGCAAGAGGCACAACATGCAATAAATACATCGGAAGAGACAGTCCATACTCGCTACGCTCTGGCATACCCCCTAGCAAGGGATCACCGCAAGTTGCTGCTTGTTTTCTTCGCGGAGCGAAGTTCCTCGGAAACGGCTGTTAAGACGCTCTCGGAATTGCGGGCGCCATTCCGTACGGCATGCGAAGCGGTGATCGTGCAGCCGGACGAAAAGATTCGCACCGCCAGCGGCGAAATACTCCTCCGCAACGATCCAGCCTTCGCTGAGCTTGGCAATCATCCGGGGTTGGCGATTATCAGCTTCCTGAAAAGTCCTAAGGAAAACGAAGATTTTGGGAAAGTGGTGGCCACCTTTGCATGCGATGAGCAGGACGGTTTTAGTCCTGCGCGGCGGCAAGCCATTGTGGAGGCTCTCGCCTCTTTAATCGGTTCTGGCCCAGCGTCCACGCCGAAGCCCATGCAGGGGACTGCCGATGCCCCAGCGGGAAGCGGTCCACAATCGGCCTCTCAATCACCTCGTCCTGGGAACTCCGACGTAGCCCTGGCGACCCATTTGGCTCCCATCCAGGAAGCTGACATGTGGCTTTCCAGCTACGCGCAGGGGGTGGCTCAGGCTCGCCGCGAAAAAAAGATGCTCCTTGTTTATCTGTATCCGGAGAAAAACGTTTCGTTGCGCGAGAAGTTCGAGGGCACGGCACTTCGCGATTCCCGTGTGCTCCAGGAGCTCGTGCATTATGTGCGCGTTCGCTTGCCGGAATCAGTTACCGTGGATCGCGACGGGAAGACGGTTCGCCTGCTCGATGCCCCATCGCTGTCCGAAATGGAAGGCCAGCCAGGGCTGTTCATCGTGGACTATGCTTCCGAAGGGGAAAAATATTACGGCGAAGTGGTCAGCGTGTTTCCGTTCCTCGACGGACGACCCTATACTGCCGACGAGATGCTGGCCATTTTGACGCTCCCACCGGGCACACTCACGCAGCGGACGATGGTCTATGCGGTGCGGGTCCACCCGGAGCGCCCGCGCAGCATTTTAGGACGCCCTGACCCCTACCTCTTTTCCGAAGCAGAACAACATTCCCAGTATCAGGCGAGAATCCGCCTCCAGGGGCACCATTTTTGGGAGTCACGTTTTGCCCGCATTATCAGGGCCATGCGTGGACAAAACACAGCTAGCGAGGTGTGCGCGGAGAGTTGGCCCGGCCAGGGATTGCTCCGAGCGGCCCTGGAATGTGTCCGGTGTTGGCGGTTGTCTCCAGGTCACTGGCGCGCGGTTTCCTCCCGTGCAGACGCCTACGGATATGACATTAAACGGGGAAGTAACGGTGTCTGGTATGCCACCGGAATTTTTGTCAATCGGTGACCAGAAAGGCTGATATTCCTTGCAGAGAGCAGCAACTATCTGGACATGGCCGAGGAACTCCCGGTGGCGGTTGCCGCTGTGGGTTCCAGGAAATGGAAACCCTCCATGAACTTGCGGTCGGCTTCCTCGAAAAGCGGCCATGACAGGTCGTCCACGGTAAACACCGCGGCATAATAGCCGCCCCGAGGCGACCCCAGGAGGTAGTATATCCAGTGAATTTTGAGGTCATCTGTGCGACCCAGAGCATGAATTCGCAGCAGGCGATGTCCGGTTGGACTTTCCATCTCATCTGCGCCCAGAAATTGCCCGAAACTGTTGCCCAGCGTCTGACGCACGTTGTTCTGAAAGGCTGCTAAAGTCAATTGGGCAGTGCCCTGAAAATCGCTGCGTGCTAGATTACATTGCCCCAATAGCCCGCGTTGATCGACCAAACGAAACACCACCATGTCGGGAGCGTCTGTGACGACGTACCATCTTCGATCGTGGACAATTTGAAACCCGCCGCTACTGGACCGGAAGACAAGGCGTGTTTGCTCCTCGGGGGGTGGAAAAGTCAGCGTCGGTATTTTGCCTGGCGTTAAAAGCTGTGGCTCCGGGCGCCGCTGGCGCGTCAACTGAAGCCGGACCGTTCCCTGAAACGGGCTGTCCACATAGCCCGCCGTACGATTGTCACGAAGCGCGAGGGCCAGCGCGGTCACGCGGCGATCCATCAGCGACCATTGAAACCGCATGGCCACCTGCATTTGACTTGTAGCCCCCATAACCCGGCCCTGCACTTTTCCAGAGACCTCGGCTTCGGCAAACCCCTGTGTGATCTGGGTGATGCGCCCCTGAAGTGTGTTCTCGGTGATGGATTCGAGCCCCAGCAGGCCGGGGAGTGCCTCGTCGGGAATCTCCCATGAAAAACCCATGCTAACCAGCTGTGCCGGGAGTAACTGATCCAGGAGGATACTGTTGGCGATTACGTCCAGAAGGTCCAGCTCATCGCGCGTCAACGGGTTCTCCGGCGAAAAGATCGTGAACTGCCCCTCCGCCATGAAGAATGCGAGCCGCGTAACTTCCGGCCGGAGCTGAACCTGGAATGACTTATCCCCGACCTGGAATTGTGCCGCAGCGGTTCGGTATGCGCGGAGCCCCTGGATGGGGGTTGTCCGTCCATTCCCTGATTGCAGCACCTGCTCTTCATATGCGAGGTGCCCGTCCATCTTTATGGCAGTGGAACGTCCTCCGCTCTGGCCGGGGAATTGGCCCTCGGCGGATATGCGGAGCTCAATCCAATCGACTTTGTCTGACGCTACCGGCGACACCACAGTAGGCGCGGCTGGGGCTGGTTGTGCCTGTACCCTAGATGGGGGAGTCACCATGGGTGGCGGAGCGACCGTTGGTCGGGTTGCGGGACTTCCGGGCGAAGTTGGGGGTCGAATCTCTTGCGGGAGCGCCGGTGTACGCTGGCCCGAGCTTTTCGTGCTCGGAAGGTCTTGAATTCTGGGCGGAAGGGGAGGGGTTCGGACGGCAGAGGGGCGTTGCGCACTTGGGGACTGACCTTCGTTCTGGCCTAAAACGGGTGAAACAAACAGTCCTCCACAGGCAACAAAGGTACTGGCCAGCAACCAGACGCGAAGGCCCGATCGGAGTGGGCTTCCGGTGAGTTTTGTAAAGATGGACATTCCGGCCATCCTTGGAGTTAACGGCAGACTCTTTCGCCCTGTGAAGTTGGGCATATCGGTTCGCGGGTAATTGGCAGGGCAAAACTGTAACCGGTCGCACGTCACGGCGTCAATATCAAGGACAAGAAGTTTCTGTGTGGCGTTACTCGGCCGGGTAGGGCCTGCCGTGAAGGATTCTCTGCACAGTTTTGGCGCAAGTTGTTCGATTTGTTCGATTTTGCAAAGGAACCGGTCCACATACTGCTTCCGCATGATGGGCCATTATTCAGCAATTTGCGGGCTGGCGTTTTTTGCGTTTTCGGTCACTGATTGGAACGATTCTTGCACCAAATGGGGCTTTCGGCGTGCCTGCCGACAAACTTGGCAGAACCGACAGAAAGGGACTAATCGATACCACCTGAAAGAATGGTCCGACCTGAATTACCGACAAGATTTTTGTCGATTTTGAAATTTTGCGAAGACTCAGTTGCAAAAAATTGCAGGTATGGTACACTGGCCTCTTGAGGCGGAGGCCAATAAGTGCTGGCAAATTTAACAAATAGTTCTCGAACCTTTCTGTCGGGCAATGCGTCGATTAACTGGCAGCGGACGGCTAGCAGGTTCTCAACGACCGGCTGGTCTTCGCGCAACAAGGGGTGTTGCCATGAGCGAGGTCGCAAAAGTCAGTACCGATTATCGTATCCCGGCCATGAAGGAGCTTTGCCTCCAGGTGGTCCGGTTTACACCCCGAGCCAAAAAGATTGAGCAGATGGCACGGGCGGAAGCCCTTTTGAGCGAAATCAAGCCCGACAAGTTTTATCCTTATAGCACCATTTGTTACAAAATCACCCGTTTTCGGCCAGACAAAAATATCGGCGAGTTTCTCGGCGAAGATCTGCGTCACGACCTGATTCTGTTCATCGAGGATGTCGCCGAATCCGTGCCGCTTAAGCCCGAAGAAGTGAATGAGAAATACTACACCCTCCAGGAGTTGGCGGAGAAATTCAATGTCTCCACGAAGACGATTACCAGGTGGCGGCGAGCGGGCCTCGTCAGTCGCCGGTTCCTGGTGGACGGGCGGGTTCGACTGGGCTTTCTGGAAAGCACCGTCGATCGCTTTGCCAAAGAGGAGGAAAAGCGAATCAAACGGGCGTCCCAGTTCAGCCAACTTAGTCCTCAGGAACGCGATGCCATCATCGAGCGGGCAAGGCGACTGGCCCAGGCCGGTGCTTGTCGTCCGGAAGTGACACGGCGGTTAGCCCTTCGCACAGGAAGAAGCATGGAAACCATTCGATACATATTGCAACAATTCGATCAGGCCAATCCCGAAATGGCGATCTTCCCGGAAACGCGGGGGCCGCTCAGCGAAGAAACCAAGGAGCGGATCTACCGCGATTACCGGGCGGGGGAGTCTCTGGATGTGATCGCCAAGCGGTACTGTCTCACCCGCGCCCGCGTTACGCGGATCATCGACGAAATGCGGGCCAAGCGGATTATGGAGTTGCCGCTGGATTACATTCCCAACGAAATGTTCGAGAAGGTGACTCCCGAGCAGGAGAAGGAGATTCTCGGACCTCCTCCGCCTGCGGAGCGCCCGCAGCGCGCGGCAAAGCTACCGCAGGGATTGCCGCCCTATCTTGCCAGTCTGTACGAGGTCCCGCTCCTCACGCAGGAGCAGGAAGTTCATCTCTTCCGGAAGATGAACTACCTCAAGTACAAAGCGTCCAAGCTCCGCGAACAATTGCGCCAAGAGATGGACGCCAGAAAGCGTCCCAACCGGGCCCTCATGGACGAGATCGAACGACTCTATGAGGAGTCGGTTAAGACCAAGAACGAGATCATATCGGCAAACCTCCGCCTGGTGGTGTCGATTGCCAAGCGACACGTGGGACCGGCTGAAAACTTCTTCGAGCTGGTCAGCGATGGCAATATGTCGCTCATTCGGGCGGTGGAGAAATTCGACTACTCCCGCGGCAATAAATTCAGCACCTACGCGAGCTGGGCAATCATGAAGAATTTCGCCCGAACCATCCCGGACGAACACCGTTATCGGGAGCGGTTCCGGACCAGCCAGAACGAACTCTTCACTCTGACCCAGGACGAGCGGTCGGACCAGGTGGAGCAGGAGGCCAACCAACTCCAGCGGGAAATTCAAATCCAGAATATTCTCCAGCGGTTGGACGAGCGCGAGCGGCAGATCATCATCCGACGGTTCGGCCTCGATCGGCAACAGGAACCGCTGACCCTCAAGGAGGTGGGGGCTGAGTTGGGCGTAACGAAGGAACGTGTTCGGCAGCTTGAAGCCCGGGCGATTAGCAAGCTCCGCAAGCTGGCAGAGGAAGAGAAGATCGATCTCTCCGATCTCGAATAATGCCACGCGGATAATCCCCCAAGGAGAGATCCTCGGGGGGCTCTTTCGTCACCGGATGGGGACGTCTTTTGCCGTTGCTCCGGACCGAGACCAGGCAGGACGGGCAAGCCACGGCCGCGTTTTCTAACTTTGGATGAACCCTGCCGTTTTATTCGGCCCTTTTCCGTAGGGGCAATTCATGAATTGTCGCTGCACCGCGTGGAGGCTCGCCCAGATCCTCACAAAATGAGGGTGGGCGAGACTTCTGCGGAACTTGCCGATAGCACTCGGTGGGAGTAAAATGGCATCTCATGGGATTTGCGGCCGCTTGCAGCCATATCTGCTAAAGTGCCATCGTCGTCCCTGGGTCGGCCGGTGGGCGGCGATTAAAACTGAAAACAGCTTGCCGCGACGGCCCGGTTGTGCGTCGCGGTTTTTATTTAGGCACGAAAGTAGAGAGCAGCGAGCTGGTTCGGAGGAAGACCTGACTACGTCTTCCGTCATTCATTCCAAAGTTCCTCATTGAAAGAAACGGTGTCACTATGTCGAACAAGCCGACTGCTCAGCCTGAGACCAATCGCCCTCAAGGTTTCTCCACCCTCTGTGTGCACGGTGGTGAAGATCGCATCAAACCCTGCTATTCCATTACTGATCCAATTTTCTGTACGGCCACGTATACCTTTGAGAATACCCAGGCCGTCATCGAGTACGTTACCAAGAAGCTACCACGGGAAGAATACGGCCGATATGGCAATCCTACAGAGAAAGTGCTGGAAAGGAAGCTCGCCGCTCTCGAGGGTGGTGAAAGCTGTGTGACCTTCGCCACGGGGATGGCTGCCGTCGCGTGTTATTTGATGGCCAAAGTCCGCCCCGGCGATGAAATCGTGATGTTCGATGAGTGCTATCATCGCACGCGGGAATTCTGTACCAAGGTGCTTGGCCAGTTCGGCGTGGTCACGCACCAGATTCCCGCCTGTGATTATGAAAAGATGGAGGCCGCCATCAACAAGCGGACCAGGCTCCTTATCAGTGAATCACCGACCAATCCGCATTTGAGTGTCGTGGATCTCGAGCGCTTCGCAGCGCTGGGCAAAAAATACGGGGTGGAAACCCTCATCGATGCGACACTCGCCACACCCTACAACGTGCGACCGCTGGAATATGGGGTCGATTGCGTCCTGCATTCTTGTACGAAGTATTTAGGGGGGCACAACGACTTACTCGCAGGTGCCATTATCGGCCGGGAAGAGTTGCTTGAACCCGTCCGCAAGTTGCGGGGTGTGATGGGCATGGGAAATTCGCCACACGCCATCTATCTGTTGCTTCGCGGGCTGAAGACCTTCGAACTTCGCATGGAACGGCATAATCAGAACGGCCTGGCCCTGGCCCGATTTCTCGAAAAGCATCCGCGGGTGGAAAAAGTTTATTATCCCGGTCTGGAAAGCCATCGCGATTACGAGGTGGCCCGCCGCACCATGCGAGGATTCGGCGGACTGGTCACGTTTTTGGTGAAAGATGCCGATGCCCAAACCACCGCCCGCGTGGTGGATGCGGTGCGGATTCCTCGCATCGGTCCAAGCCTCGGGGGCGTGGAGTCGCTCATCGAGCAGCCCATGTACATGAGTTATCACGACTTCACTCCTGAACAGCGATTGGCGGTCGGTATTCCGGACAACATGATCCGGGTGTCCTGCGGGATTGAAAATACCGAGGACCTGATCGCCGATTTTGCTCAGGCGCTGGAAAAGATCTGATGCCGTGGCGACGATCCCGGGCCAGTCGAACAACTGGGTCCGTTTCGTTCTTGGTTGACGACGAAAGCACCGGCTCTGAATCCCCAGTACGGGGTTGTCCTACTGCTGGTGAAAGCGTCACACACGGGGGCCGTTTCGATGAAGTTTCGCACCAGGGCCATCCATCTCGGGTTTGATCCTGATCCTCAAACCGGAGCGGTCGTTCCACCCATCCATCTGGCAACGACGTTTGCTCAGCCGGCAGCGGGAGAGTGGCGCGAATTCGATTACTCCCGCAGCGGAAACCCCACTCGGAAGGCCTTCGAAAACGCGATAGCGGCCCTCGAGTCCGGCGTGGGTGGGCTGGCGTTTGCTTCTGGAATGGCCGCCATTCACTGCGTCACTCAGCTTCTGCAGGCGGGTGATCACATCGTCACGGGCCAGGATATTTATGGTGGGACGTTCCGGCTTTTTCACAAGATCATCAACCGGGCTGGGATCTCGGTGACGATGGTTCCCACGAACGACCTGGACGCGGTGGAAAAGGCCTTTCAGCCGAACACCAGACTGCTGTGGTTGGAAAGCCCCGGCAACCCACTTCTGACGATCACCGATATTGTCGCCTGTGCAGAGATCGCCCATCGGCACGGAGTATTGGTGGGGGTGGATAGCACGTTTGCAACGCCGGCCTTAACTCGTCCCCTCGAACTGGGTGCGGACATCGTCATGCACTCAGCGACGAAGTACCTGGGCGGACACAGTGACGTGCTGGGGGGTGTCCTCGTGGTGCGGGATCCGGAGCTTTACCAACGGCTTTACTTCATCCAGAATGCCACAGGCGCGGTGATGGGGCCCTGGGAGTCATATCTCTGTCACCGCGGGTTGCGAACTCTGGAACTGAGAATCCGCGAACAGTGCCGGTCGGCCATGGCTATCGCTCAGTTTCTGGCAGGGCATCCGGCCGTCAGGCGAGTGTACTACCCGGGCCTGCCGGATCACCCGGGCCACGAAATTGCAGCTCGACAGATGTCGGGCTACTTCGGCGCGATGGTGAGTTTTGAGGTACACGGGGATATCGGGACGGCGAGGAAAGTTGTCAATTCTACCCGTCTTTTCCATCTTGCCGTCAGCTTGGGAGCAGTCGAGTCGCTTATCGAACAGCCTGCGTTGATGTCTCATGCGAGTTACGATCCCGAGGCTCGTCGGGCCCACGGTATCAGCGACACGCTCATTCGCCTTTCCATTGGGTTGGAAGATCCCGAGGACCTGATCGCCGATCTTCAGCAGGCGTTAGCCCAGGTGGCATGACCGCGGAAGCTCCAAGCCTCACGCGGCAACCTAACTTTTCAGTCAGGCATGGTTCCTCGCTGGCAAAATTTGTCGGTTGCGCAAGCTTTTCCGAAAGATTCGACTCTTCCGAATCCGATAACTTTATCGACGGACGGGCGCTGAGTTTGCCCTTTCCGCCCTTCGCGTTATCACTGCTGCCGAGAACAGGAGTTGCCTTATGTCCCGGCGAACGATTTTCGCTTGGTCCTGCGTCATCGCGTCGGCTTTGTCTGCCCTCGGTTGGGCTTGCCACGGGGAGGCCGCTGAAACGGAATATGTTGAACGGGCAACGGGTTCTCCCGTGGCGTATTGGAGCTCCCAGGTTGTACGACGGCAACCTCCAACAATTGAGCAGGTGGCACGCAGTCCAGCCCGAACCGCTTCCCGAACACGCCCTGTTATGAGAACATCATCGCCGGACGACATCACCTACCAGACAGTGATGACAACCCAGGAGACTGATGAGGAATCCACGGCTGAGGTCATTCCACCGGGTCAGCCGGTCGTCACAAGCGGAACGGTGGACGAAGAAGGCATGGAAACTGGCATTATGGAGGACAATGGTGTCGTCTATGAGCCGGGAGGATTCATCCAGCCGGATGTGTACTATGGCGGTGGTTTGCTCTTCGGGCCGTGGATCCAGCATCTCAGCGTGTTCGCCGGCGCTCACGGTTTTAAAGGTCCGGCGGACCTCGGGCGGAATGGGAATTTTGGACTTCACGAAGGACTCAACTATTCCGCTCCTATCGGCGGTCCATGGAACATCGGATACCAGGTCGGAGTGCAGGTTGTGCACAGCGACTTTGCCGGGCACGAGGCGCTCACGTGGTACGGGGATAATCTCGTTTCCCGGGGCAGTCGGGCCCAGATGTTCCTCACCGCCGGGTTGTTCCATCGACCTGACTGCGGTCGATGGCAGTGGAGCGTCCTCTTCGACTGGATGCACGATGACTTCTGGGTAGATTCGGACTTACTCCAGATTCGCCATGAGATCTCGTTTTTCCTCGATGACGCTCGGGAAATTGGCTACATGGGCATGTACGGCGTCAAGGACGACATGCTCCTTCTGCCGAACGATCCCCAAAATCCCGATCGGCGGCAGTACCTCGACCTTTCCGTCCTCGATCGCTACGTGGTGTTCTATCGGCGCCACTTCTGCCAGGGTGGCGAGGGCCGATTCTGGGCCGGGGTCTCCGGCTACGGGGATGGCCTGATTGGGGCGGACATAACTCTGCCGCTCGATGGCAGTTGGGCATTCGAGGCCAGTTTCGCCTATCTGGCTCCCAACACCGGGCGGGGCGTGGATGGCCAGTTTGATGAAAACTGGAGCCTGTCCATGGGCCTGATCTGGTACCCGGGACGGCACGTCAGCGAGGCCCTCAACGATCTGTTCCGCTCGGTTCAGGGCGTGGCAGACAACACGAGCATGATGTTCCATGGTCGAGTCCGCTGAGTACGTTCAGCGAAACACACGCGATCAGATACCCTGCGTGTGTCCCCAGCACGCGCAGGGCTTCTTTTTTTATTCCTTAACGAAAGACATCCTCCATGGTTGCGAAGCGGACCTGACAAGCAGGTCCCTCCAAAAGCGGACCTGACAAGCAGGTCCCTCCGAAAGGTCGGAGGGGCACGCTTGTCGTGCCCGAGAAAGCGCAACGCGGGGCTCAACATTACAAAGCGGACGTGACAAGCTCATCCCGCCGAAAGTGGACCTGACAAGCAGGTCCCTCCGGGTTGACGCAAACCCGTGTGGCCCTCCGCCTTTTCATCGCCAGTGGAAAACTGGCGATGTGTCAGGCTGCGTCACTTCTTGACATAGCGAATTCAGTTGATTGCAATGAGGCGAGCATGAAAACCACTGTCAGATACAGTACGGTGTCTTTTTTCCAGAAAGGCCAGACCTATGTCGCAGAAAACTCACCGACGTGATTTCCTGAAATGGGGTGCCTTGGGCACATCCATCCTGGGAATCCCCCAATTCCTGCCAGCGACCGCGCTGGGATTGGAAAAGGCCGTTCCGCCCAGTGAAAAAATCACCCTGGGCGTGATCGGGATCGGTCCGCGGGCGACCTACGACCTCAATGCCATTCTCAAATTGCCAGACGTCAAATGCCTGGCCATCGCCGATGTGCAGGCACGTCGCCGGGAGGCGGGAAAGCGTCTGGTGGACGAATTCTACGGGAACCAGGACTGTGCTGTGTATCGCGATTTTAGGGAACTACTGGGGCGTCCCGATATTGACACCGTTCTTATCGCGACCGGAGACCGCTGGCACGCGCCTGCCTCAATCATGGCGGCGGAAGCGGGCAAAGACGTTTACAGTGAGAAACCATGTGGCATCACAATTGCCAAGTGCCAACAACTCGCGGAAACCTTTCAACGCACCAAGCGTATTTTTCAGGCGGGAACCCAGCGTCGCAGTGTGCCCAATTTTCAGTATGCCGTCGCACTGGCGCAAAGCGGGAAGCTTGGGAAAATTCATACCGTCTATGCGTCGGTGTATGAGCCGCAGCTCGAAAACGGTTGGCTGCCGCGAGAACAGACGCCACCTCGCGACGTGGTGGACTGGAACCTGTGGTTGGGACCTGCCCCGTGGCGCCCCTACAACCATACCTATGTGGACGGCGGCTGGCGGGGCTATTTTGATTTTGACTCCGGTGCGCGACTCCTGGATTGGGGAGCCCATACCGTTGATCTGTGCCAGTGGGCCCTGAAGGCCGACAATACAGTGCCCGTGCGTTATGTTCCCGAGAAAGACCGGATCGTATGCCACTACGCCGACGGAGTGAAGCTGATTCTGGATTTTTTGAAAACCCCGTTTGGCGATCGTTCTCCAAAATTCATTACCCGGTTGGGAACCTGTCCAGTTCGCTTTGTGGGCGACGAGGGTTGGGTAGAAACCGGTGATGAGGGGGGCATTGAGGTTCAGCCAGAGTCACTCAAGAAGGAACTTCCCGAAGCAGTCACTCGCGTCAAGGGTCTGGATGTTTCAGCCCACGCTCGCAACTTCTTCGACTGCGTTCGCTCGCGTGAAAAAACGGTCACCAATGAAATGATCATGCGGCGGTCGCACGTGGCCTGTCATGCGGCAGCCATCGCATGGATCCTCAACCGCGAGCTTCGCTTCGATCCAGAAAAAGAACGGTTTCCGGACGACGAGGAAGCCAATCTCCTTTGTGCACGTCCGGAAAGAAATCCCTGGTCGGAGACGGGTGTCTGATACCGCCATACCGACCCGGCGAGTGGTGGATTCTCGCGAGTTTTTAAAAAGCGGTAGGGAGTTACTCATCGGCCTCCCTACCGCTTGCGTCATTTGTATGAAGCTTTACGGGCGGGTATGAGCGGGCTATTGCAGGCGTCACGAAGCGGCCTGGACGAGGGCATCCTTGAGCCGATCCTTGGATTGAACACCGGTGAACTTCTGCACCACTTGGCCGCCCTTGAAGATCATCAGGGCGGGAATGGCGGTCACGTGATACCGCACAGCCAGGTTCTGGTTTTCATCCACGTTGACCTTGCACACTTTTGCCTGACCGGCCAATTCTGTGGCCAGTTGCTCGACAGTCGGTGCAATCATCCGACACGGGCCGCACCAGGGAGCCCAAAAGTCGACGAGCACTGGCACATTGGCCTGCAGAACTTCTTTATCGAAATTGGTTTCGTTGACTTCAATCGCTTGACCCATCGCACACAATCCCCGTCGGTTCTCGTACGTTGACACGAATATCAATTTTGCTACACCAGTGTGCAATCCTGGAAAATGTGACCAAAAGGCTTATTGCCGATTATACGGAAATAGTTTCTGTCGTCAATTGCGTAAATATTTGACCTTCACTCAGTGTGCCCGCAGATTGGATCGCAGAGAGTTTTCTCGGGCACGACACGTTGTCGCGGGCACGACAGGCGTGCCCCTCCTTTTTTTGCGGAGGGACCTGCTTGTCAGGTCCGTTTGGCTTTGTCCTCGGGACGCCTCATGGGTTTTGCAAAAGTGGGGATGACTCAGTGCCTCCCCTGGTTGCACAACCACAGAGTTGCCGATTAGAATTTCCCTCGACTCATAAGCTTGTCCCGTTAAAAAACACGGCTGTGGCACCGGTTCCCTATGCATGCGAGGGTTGCGCCGATGTTGAATGAAAAACTGCTTCTGCGGATTCGACTGTGCATTCTGATGTTCTTCCAGTTTTTCGTGTGGGCCTGCTGGATGGTGCCCATCGGCACGTTCGGCCCTTCGGTGCGGGGATTCACGGGATCGGAGATGGGGTGGGTGTTTTCCACCACGGCGATCGCCGCCATCGTGTCACCCCTTTTTGTGGGCTTTGTGGCGGACCGCCTCTTTGACACCGAAAAGATCCTCGCGGTGCTGCATCTTATTGGCGGAATTTGCCTCATTCTGACGGGCGTGCAAACCAGTTTCTGGCTGTTTTTCATCTTTCTACTTGTAAACACGCTCGCCTTCATGCCCACGCTGGCGCTGGCGAATTCACTCACGTTTCGTAACCTGGACGATCCAGCCACTTTTCCCCGAATTGCCATGTTCGGGACAATCGGGTGGATCATCTCCGGCTGGATTGTGGGGCTGTTCATCGGCGAGCGGAGCCCTGCTTTCTTTTATCTCGGCGGGGCTGTGGAAATCCTTCTGGCCGCGTATGTCCTGACCCTTCCCCATACTCCGCCCCAGGCCAAGGAGGCGGGAATCGCGGATCTGCTTGGTCTGGGCGCCGTCAAACTTCTAAAGGATCCGGAATTCCTCCTGTTTACTCTGTGCGCGTTTTTGATCGGCATTCCGGCTGTGTATTACTTCGTCAGCGCCAACCTCTACCTGACGCAGATCGGGGCGCCGGCGCCCACCGCCTTGATGACCATGGGCCAGGTCTGCGAAATCGTAGCGATGGCCATCATGCCGATCTTTATCGCCCAGTTGGGCCTGAACAAAGTACTGGCCCTGGGAATGGCCGTCTGGGCCCTGCGCTACCTTCTGTTTGCCTCCGAGGTGTATCCGCTGGTCCTCTTGGGAATCCTCGTCCATGGTTTTTGCTACGTCTTTGTGTATGTCGGTTCCTATATCTTCGTTGATACCAAGGCTCCGCGGGAATTGCGTGCCAGTGGGCAAAGCTTCATTGCTTTCCTCATGCTGGGAGTGGCCTGGCTCATCGGGGCCAACCTCGCCGGCCGAACGAACGACGCCTATCCCGCTAAAGTGAGCACCTTGATGACCGCGCGGATCATTCCTGAGGGCGTCACGCTTCCCTCCTGGAACGAACTGGCGCAGGATTTTGACCAAAACAAAGACGGAATTATCACGTCGGATGAGATCCAACAGGCTCTCAACAATGTTCCGCAAGGGCAAAAACAGGAAGATCGGCGAAAGCAGTTCGAGGCACTCAAGGCCGTGATGCCCCTTGTGCCCGCTTCCTCCTTCGGTCATGTTCAGGCTGCCGTGGCAGGGAAGTCGGTCTACATAACGAAGGGAGACTACCTGGCGGTGAATCGTCTGGGATGGCGGGATATCTGGCTCTGGCCAGCCATTATGGCTTTGGTGGTCTTCGCGCTGTTTACGCTGGGAATGCCAAGGAAGAAAGAATCCGGCGCGGAAACCACCGGTGGAGAGACTTCCCCGCCTCCGGCGGCCCCGGCCGAAACAGCGGCGTCTACGCCCGAGTCGGAACCTGCCACGAGCGGAGAGGCAGCGGCCTCTCAGTCTGAGCCTACACCGGAAACACCATCCGAGGGCGCCTCAACGCCGAGCGATTCCGGCACGTCCGGCTAGGCAAGCGCTGCTACACGGGCTCCAGCGACGGTGCGCGAGTGTCCCTGTCGACCGCGTCGGTGGCTAACTCGCGGAGGAGATGCCCTGTCCAGGTGAGGGGATTTTTACGCGCACCAGGGGCGCTCGCGTTTCCCAAGCTTGCGATACGAGTCGAGGAAGATGGCCACGTCTTCCGCAATTTGAAAATCGAACATCCCGACGATGAGAAAGTCCGCACCATTGCGGAGGGCGTACGGAAATCCCTGCCGGGGATGAATGGCCCCTGCTGCGAGTACCTTGAAGGCAAACCACGGCTTGGAGACCGTCTTCATAAACTCGATTGTCTCTTCGGGATTGAGACACCACATATTGTCGTTAAAGGCAAACGGCTCGTTCCGCCGCGGTTTGTGCCAGCAGAAATCTTCTCGCAGTTCTTTGGGAGTCGCGGACCAGTACTGGTCGCTGTGGAGCGTCTTGACGTAAAAGTCCGCGCCGATCCCGTTTTTCTCGCACTCCATGGTGACGGTCAGGGAATGGCTTCCGATGCCGGCAGGAACCCCGGCCTCCTTGATGCATTCCACCGTGTTGGCCAGCACATCTAATCGGCCGGCCATGACAGGAGGTTCGCTGCGGCCGCCATGCGTGTAGAGCATCGTTGCCCCGCGGCTGAGAACCTCTTCGATCTCCCGACGAACCGCGTCTTTGTTGGCATCGGGGGTGATACAGACAATTGCCTGAAGTTTTCCCCCGCGTTCCCGGTTGTACTTTTCCACAAGCGGCAGGCAGGTGGGGTTGCACTGGATCGTGTTGATTCCGTGGGCCTCGGCCAGGGCGAGTGTCTCGAACACTTTCTCTTCGGTGTTGTATGCTTTCAAAAGCCGCGAAATATAGACGAGGTCCCGACTGTGAGCGAAGCCCCCGATAAGATTGCCGCCGATAACCAGTCGGCTTATCGAGATGTCGCGCACTTTGCCATGGGGCATCTGAAGGGCGATCTCGCTGGCTGTTGTCTTTTCTTCAGATGGCGCACCTTGCTGGGCAGCCAGAAGGATTTGCTCTTCACGGCTGACAGCCGCACCCATGGCAGCAACAAATGCTGCCGTACTCAAAAAGCACCGCCGGGAGGTTTGGTGACGCATACTTCGCGATCTCCTGTTCCCCTACATCGGCCACACCCAGTGAGGGAACATCCCCCTCCAATGTGGAGCTGCCCTCTATTTTAAACGTTGCTTGGCCGTTATCGAAGAGGACACAAGCGACGGGCGGTTGTGCCCGTGAGAATCGCAGCGCCGCCCGTTGGATTTTGCTTTCTTCCGACCGGCAACCTCCTGCCGGTGCGAGTAGTCTTGCAATCGGTGCAATGTCGAACTCCGGTGTTGGAATACGGATCGTTTTGGTCCGTCGTTCATCCTACGGAATGAGATTGAAACCACCGAGGAAACGCGTGTATGCCCAGTTTTCAAATTGCGGGGAGTCGTGAAACCCGAAGAACATCAACAATCCGGGCGCAACAAAAACCGCCGCTTCTTGTGCGGCGGTCTGGTGCGCGATGCGAGCTCCCCGTTGTCCGCCGGAACCTCTTCAGTGGCGGGAGTAAATTCCCTCACTCTCCACTCTTTGTACTTCCTTTGCCTGAAGAGGATTTACTGGACCCTGACTCCGAAGAACCGTTGCCGTTATCGCGGGAAGCCGCCTTTTTGTACGATTCACTTCTGTAATCGGTGCAGTAGAAACCCGATCCTTTGAAGAGGATTGCACCCCCGGGTCCGATCACTCGGCGAAGCTTATTCTTGCCGCATGCGGGGCATTTCCGCAGCGGTTCGGCGGTGATCGATTGAAACTCTTCAAAGGTGTGCTCACACGCGTCACACACGTATTCGTAGGTTGGCATCGTCAACTCCTTCCCCACCACAAGACCAACGTTCCAAACTGTGTGCTTTTACAGCAACCCGTATACGCCTGAAAATGCTGGTACTGGATTTTTTATCTTCCTTCGGCCAAGCCGGCCTGAGACGCGGACGAACCAATAGCTGCTATCCGACGGTCGAGGGCCACCGCGAATGAGATCACGCAGGCGGGTGATTGTTCGACGGCTCCTCAGCACTACCCGGCTCTACCGGCTCGCTGGCCCCTTCTCCTCCAGAGCCGGGAAGGGCCATTGAAACAACCACCTGGCTTGGCCGGACCACGCGGTCATGGAGCACGAAACCCTCCTGGGCAACATAGAGGACGGTATTGGGCGGCACATCTCCCGTGGCTTGCCTGGAGATGGCATGGTGGAGGTTGGGATCAAAGGGTTGGTGAAGCGCCTCGATCTTTCGGCACTGGTGCTTGGCCAGCACGTCCTCCCATTGCTTGAGGATCATGCGAATACCCTGCAGGAGCTGGCCGACGTCATGGTTTTGCTCTGCTGATTGCGCGGCACGCTGGAGGTTATCATACACCGGCAGCAGATCGCGGATAAGTTCAATGGCCGCGTACTTGCGTTCCTCCGCAAGTTGCCGCGCGATCCGTTTCTGATAGTTCTCCAGCTCCGCCTGCCAGCGCATCGCGCGGTTGCGGAAGTCCTCTACCTCCTGTTTCAGCGCTGCGATCTGTTTTTCATACTCTTCCGCCGTCAGCACGGTTTCCTCGGCCGTGACCTGTTCCTGATCGGCGGCCGAACCATTCGCGCTCATATCGGACTGCTTGTCCGCGGAATTACTCATGTTTTCCCTCTGAATCACCTCTGATTGATTTTCGTTTTCTGGCGACGGCCCTTCCGCTTCAGCGGTGTTTTGCGTGACTGTCTGGGCCGCATGAACCTCTTGACGTTCTCGCTCTTCCTGTGTGCGACTGGTGGTCATGGCGGTAACTCCTCTGCGGTGTCGGATATCCGAGGGCCAATCTGACACCCAAAGGCTCACCTGATGACCGAGGATGCAATTGCCGTGCCAGCGCTACGAGCGGCCGCCGAGGTATTCCTTTATTTTTGCAAAAAAGCTTTTTCTCTCCGGTAAGACCTCGGTGTGTTCCAATTCCGCCAACTCGCGGATGAGGCGTTCGTACTGGGGGCTGATTTTCTTCGGTACCTCGATATACACCTCCACAATGAGATCCCCACGACGTCTGGACCGGGTGGGCAGTCCCCGTCCAGAGAGCACAAATACAGCCCCGCTTTGGGTCCCTGGTGGAATGGTCAGCGTGTCATGCCCTTCCAGAGTGGGAATCTCAACGGTAGCTCCGAGCACGGCCTGGCTGTAACTGATGGGAACCCGGCAAACAAGGTTTGCCCCTTCACGCCGGAAGATGGGATGTTCCTTGATCCTCACCACACAGTAGCAATCACCCCGGGGACCGCCGGTGAGGCTGATTTCCCCTTCGCCCGCCAGTCTCAACCGCGTGTTTTCATCGACCCCGGGCGGAATACGAACTTCCCGGGTGACAGTCTCCCGGACCACCCCCCGTCCGCGGCATTCTGGGCAGGGATCGCGAATCGTCTGACCGGCGCCCTGACACGCCGGGCAGTCTGTCTGTATGGTGATGAAACCAGCCGACTGACTTACCCGCCCGCGACCTCCGCAATACCGACAGACTTCTGGTCGGGTTCCCGGCCGAGCACCTGAACCCTGACATCGCGAGCAGACGGCGTGCCGCTCGATGGAGACTGTCTTTGTCGCCCCATGGGCTACTTCCCACAGATCGAGCGTCACCTCACACAGAATGTCCTCCCCTTTGCGAACCGCGCGACGACGCCCAAAGCCTCCGAAAATGTCTCCGAATAGATCGTCGCCGAAAAAGCTGCTGAACAGATCGAAAATTTCGCTGACATCGTGAAATTCTCGCGGCTGGTAGGCCCCGGACAAACCCGCATGCCCATACCGATCATAGATCGCCCGCTTTTCCGGATTGCTGAGCACCTCGAAGGCCTCCGAGGCCTCTTTGAATTTTTCCACGGCGTCAGGGTCGCCGGGATTTCGGTCGGGGTGGTATTTCAGGGCGAGCTTCCGGTAGGCATCGGCAATTTCCTTGTCCGTAGCGTTCCGCGAGACACCAAGGATCTCGTAATAATCGCGTTTTTCCGACATCGTGGCCATGGCTCAGGCTGATCAGCGGGAACACAAAGAGACGATCCCCCGATTCCGCGCCACTTCGTGATTACGTCAACGTGTTCCCCAACGGTCAGACGTACCCGGGGATGTCCTAACTCGCGCTATTATATCACAGGATTGCTGCACTCCCTGTGGATGCTCACACCGTCGAGGAGATGCCTCGCGATTTCGGTGAACATGCTCATAACAGGGAACATGGGCCACCCCCATACCGGAGGTGGCCCAATTCCACATTTTCGCTTTCGGACCCTCAGGCCGGGCAACGTCGCTTCATCAGCGAACCACGCCTTCCACCGGCACCTCTTCCTCTTCGTCCTTGGGCACGTCCGTCACAAGGACTTCCGTCATGAGCATCAATCCTGCGATACTCGCGGCGTTCTCCAGGGCGCAACGAACGACCTTGGTGGGGTCGATAATCCCGGCCTTGAACATGTCCACGTACTTCTTGGACATGGCATCGAAACCGACATTGGTGTCCTTTTCCAGGACCTCCTGGACCACCACCGAGCCGTCCAGACCGGCGTTCTCGGCGATTTGCTCAAGTGGCTTGGAAAGTGCCCGATAGACGATGTCCACGCCGATCTTTTCGTCACCGCGAGCGTTGGCCCGTGCTTTTTCCACTGCTTCACGGCAGCGGAGGAGCGCCACACCCCCACCCGGCACGATACCTTCCTCGGCGGCCGCCCGCACCGCGTGGAGTGCGTCTTCCACCCGGGCCTTGGTCTGCTTCATTTCGGCCTCCGTGGCACCACCGACCTGAATGACCGCGACGCCACCAGACAGCTTGGCCAGCCGCTCCTGGTATTTCTCGCGATCATAGTCGCTGTCGGTGGTTTCGATGAGGTGCCGGAGTTGATCGCACCGGGCCTTGATGTCGGCAGGCTTGCCCGCACCTTCCACGATGGTCGTCTTTTCACGATCCACGGTGATCTTTTTGGCCCGGCCCAGATGCGTCAGCTCGACATTTTCGAGCTTCATGCCGAGGTCCTCACTGATCAGCGTGCCACCGGTGAGGATGGCGATGTCACCCAGCATCGCCTTGCGCCGATCACCGAAGCCCGGCGCCTTCACCGCGCACACCTGGAGGACGCCACGGAGCTTGTTGACCACCAGAGCGGTGAGTGCTTCGCCCTCCACGTCCTCGGCAATGATCAACAGCGGCTTGCCGGTGTGAGCGACTTTTTCCAGAAGCGGGATCAATTCCCGAAGATTGCTGATTTTCTTCTCGTGGATGAGGATGTACGCATCCTCGAAATAGCAGTCCATCTCGGGTACTCGGTTAATGAAGTACGGCGAGATGTACCCTTTATCGAACTGCATGCCTTCCACGATTTTGTAGGTCGTCTCGGCGGTCTTGCCTTCCTCAACAGTGATCACGCCGTCTTTACCGACCTTTTCCATCGCTTCGGCAAGCAGTTCGCCGATCTTGCGATCGTTATTTGCGCTGATCGCGCCGACATTGGCCAGGTCGTTTTTGCTCTCGACTTTCTTGGCAATCGTCATCAGGTGAGAAACGGCGGCCTCCACGGCGCGCTCAATTCCCCGACGGATGGCCGTCGGATTGCTCCCGGCAATGACGTTTCGCAGGCCCTCTTTGTAAATCGCTCGGGCCAGCACAGTCGCGGTCGTGGTTCCGTCGCCGGCCACATCCGACGTCTTGGACGCGACCTCCCTAACGAGTTTCGCGCCCATGTTTTCGAAACGATCTTCCAGCTCGACTTCTTTTGCCACGGTGACACCGTCTTTGGTCACCTGCGGCCCACCGTAGGACTTCGAAAGGATGACATTATGGCCGGCAGGACCAAGAGTCACCGCAACCAGATCAGCGAGTTTATCGACGCCGCGCAGGAGTTTCGCGCGGGCCTGATCCTGAAACAACAGTTGCTTTGCCACGTCTGGGGCTCCTTATATCTGCAGGACCTCCCGATTGATATTCCCAACCGAAATCACTTCACGATCTTCGCCAGCACGTCGGATTCACGGAGTATTTTGATTTCTTTGCCTTCGATCTCGATGTCCGTCCCTGCGTATTTTCCGAAGATCACTTCATCACCGACAGAGACAGACATCTCCGTGCGTTTGCCGTTGTCGAGCAGACGGCCTGGCCCTACCGCCAGCACCCGTCCGCGTTGCGGTTTCTCCTTCGCCGTATCCGGCAGGACGATACCGCCCGGGGTCGTCTCTTCCGCTTCCAGAGGCTCCACAACAATCCGATCATCCAATGGCCGCAACTTGATTTCGCTCATCGTCGCTCACCCTTTTTCCTGAAAACAACCTGACTCCGTTTGTTCCTGATTTCAACCGTACCCAAGAATCATTTACCGGTTCGTTGTGCAAACACCTTGGAAAGACAGGGGGACTGCTCACCCATCCTCTGTTCCGACTGTCTTTCCGATCCGACCCCTGCAACAGGGCCGTGGAGAAGTTCGGCGACAATCGCCGAAGGTCTTTCTTCTCGACACCGGGCCGCGATTTCTTCCGCGACCCGAGACGCCGGTAATATGTCAATCCGAACGGCCGCTCGGCCGCCGGGTTGCTCAGTAGTCAAAGTCCTCGTCGTGATGACCCGGCTTCTTGTCCGTTTCCTTCTTGGGAATCTCGGTAACGAGGCAAGAGGTGGTTAGGAGGAGACTCGCCACGCTGGCGGCGTTCTGAATCGCCACCCGAACCACCTTTGCCGGGTCAATGATACCCGCCTCGAACATGTCACAATACTGATCTTTTTCGGCGTCATAGCCTTCGTTTTTCTTCATCTTGCGAACCTGCGCCACCACCACCGCGCCGTCCTGGCCGGCATTTTCGGCAATGGTTCGCAGGGGCACCTCCAGGGCGGCTTCGACGATCTTCACGCCGAGGGCCTCATCCCCGGTGAGTTCGAGTTTTTCCAGGGCCTTCGCCGCCCTCAGGAGTGCCACACCGCCACCCGGCACGATTCCCTCTTCCAGGGCCGCCTGGGTTGCGGCCTTGGCATCTTCGATGAGGTATTTCCGCTCTTTCATCTCGGTTTCGGTGGCAGCGCCGACAAAGATCTGGGCCACGCCACCGGACAGTTTTGCTAATCGCTCCTGGAGTTTTTCGCGGTCGTAATCGCTGGTCGTCGTTTGCAGTTCTTTCTTGATCTGCTCACACCGACCTTCGATTTCCTCCTTGCTTCCCGCCCCACCGATGATGGTAGTGTCATCCGCCGTGACGATGACTTTCTTGGCCTGCCCGAGATCGCTCAGCTTGACCGACTCAAGATTGATCCCGAGGTCTTTAAAGATGGCCTTTCCACCGGTGAGAATCGCGATATCTCCGAGCATCGCCTTGCGGCGCTCACCATAGGCGGGGGCCTTCACGGCACACACGCTGAGAATACCGCGGAGCTTGTTGACGACGAGCGTCGCCAGAGCCTCTCCTTCCACATCTTCGGCGATGATGAGCAGCGGCCGATTCGTCTTGGCCACTGCTTCGAGAAGCGGCACCAGCGATCGCGCATTGGAAATCTTGTCCTCATGAACCAGGATGTAGCACTTCTCCAGTTCGCAGGTCTGCTCTTCCTGATTGGTCACGAAGTGCGGGGAGAGGAAACCGCGGTCAAACTGCATCCCCTCGATGAATTCCACCGTGGTCTCGGCCTGTTTTCCTTCCTCCACCGTGATGGCGCCGTTCTTGCCGACTTTCATGAAAGCGTCGGCCAACACAGCGCCGATGGAGGGATCGTTGTTGGCCGCGATGGTCGCAATCTGGGCGATTTCTTTGCGATTCTTTTCGTCCACAGGCTGCGCCATCTTCTTAATGGCCTCAACCACGGCATCCACGGCCTTGTGAATCCCCCGGCTGAGTGCCATGGGGTCCGCACCGGCCGCGATCATTTTCAGACCTTCCTTGAAGATGGCTTCAGCCAGAACCGTCGCCGTGGTCGTTCCATCACCCGCGACATCATTGGTTTTTGACGCTGCCTCGCGAACTAATCGGCAGGCCAGGTTCTCATTGGGGTCTTCCAGGTCGATGTCCTCTGCCACGGTCACGCCGTCCTTGGTCACCTTGGGTGACCCCCATCCTTTGTCCAGGATGGCATTGCGACCCCTTGGACCAAGGGTGGCCTTAACGGCCATCGCCAATTTGGTAACACCTGCCGCTAACGCCTGTCGTGCCGACTGCTCGAAAACAAGGTTTTTCGCCACTGGAAGATCCTCCTTTGCTCTCAGAATGCCACTTGTTTCCCGGACATGCCCGTTCGATCGGGGCGGTTCGTCGTACCACGCAAAACAAATGAGAGGGAGAACTCGCTCCCCTGTGCTTGCCGACGTTGGAGCGGGCCCAATTCAACCCGCCACGGATACTCGTTGTTTCCCCCTCCTTATTGGGGAACATCTCCCGCCGCAATAGCAAATTGTCCCGCCCCGCAATGGAGCGCGATGTGAAAACTGTCGCCGTTCGTGCGGTGCAAGCTGTGTGCCAAGACCCGTCTATTAGCGCAAGTAATGAATTGAGCGCAAATTAGGGACGCAACTCCAACCTGGGCGATCGCCCGTCTTGGCACAGCCTTTCCAAATTGGGTGCCAAATTGGCAGTTCGGGCCATTCTGCCGGCTCATCCTGTTTGAGGGGTGCTCGCCGTCGTTCTGTCAAAAGGACGGTCCCATCTCCTCGGCGGTAGCGAATCTGTCAATTTAACCCGAAGAGGAGTCGCCACTTTTTGGTTTGACACCATCGCCCCATGACCTAGGCTTCTCATAGAGCCCCTTGGAAAGACGGTTGCGTGCCAGGTCCCAGAGCCTCGATCACTCTTGACTGCGAGGAGTGGGAGAGGTTGCAGGTCGCTGATCCTGCTGAGTCGAACGCACAACCGAATTGACGGCGGCTATTCATAGGAAACTCGTCTGGCCATCTTTTCCGAACCCCGGAGAGTCGGCACCGCTGGACTGATGGTGAGCTGCTATGGTCACATACCGTCCTGCATCGACCATTGAAGACTGGATTGCGGCCCTGCGACTGGTCTATCACACCTACGTTCGCGCAGGATTGATCGCCCCGAATAAGTACATGCTCCGGGTAACTCCCTATCACCTGCTGCCCACCACCGACTTGTTTATTGCCTGCGAGGGACCGCGCGTCATTTTAACGATGTCCCTCGTGCGGGATGGAATCCTGGGAATCCCCGCGGAGGCGGTGTATCCTGAGGCGATTGGTGCACACCGCAAGGAACGCCGTGTTTTTGGGGAGGTGACATGCCTGGCCGGTGAGGAGATCGGCAACACCGGACTTTCGCACTTCATTGAGCTTGTTCGGTTACTCGCCCAATACGCCCGATTTACGGAACACCTCGACGAAGTCTTCATTGCCGTCCATCCCCGGCACGCGCTCTTCTACGAAAAGTTCTTGGGATTTGAACAGGTGGGCGACGTGAGAGAGTACCCCAGCGTGCAAAACCGGCCTGCCGTCCTTCTCTGTTTGGACGCCACCACCTTGCAGCAGCGTCATCCGCGAGCCTACCAGATTCTTTTTGGTTCACCGCTATCAAAAGAACAGCTCTGGCCCGCGCGCCTTCCCGTCGAACACCGGCGCCTCCTGGAACCGTTCGTAGACAAAAGATTCGTCCCGGCGCCGCTGGCGGCCCATGCGGAATGGCAGACGAACGCAATCCCGCTGGCACAGACATCTCAATAAGCGCGAAGACCAAAGGGGCTCCGTGCCTTTGAGGTGAAGGTCGGCATTACGTGTCTCCCGCCCTAACCCATCGCCAGTTTTCGTATCCTGTAGGGGCCATTCATGGATTGCCCTTATCAACCAGAAACCGGACTGTGCCCACGGTGCGCGATTGGTGAACTGGAAGATCCAATGCGGGAATAGACACCGGACAAGCAGCTTGCACCGGCAGAGGCTCCAGAAGGGCACGCTTGTCGTGCCCGCTGAAAGGCAAGGCATGGTCTAACGTTGAAATATGGACGTGAGAAGCACGTCCCTCCGGAGCAGTCCCCTTCCGCGCGCGAAACCCCTTGCACATAGGACGTTACAAGGATTGGGGGCAATTCACGAATTGCCGCAACAACACAGCCAGCGTTTTGCCTCTCACGGATCCTTGCAAAAACTGGGGCTGCGTCAGGTCGGTTTATGGTCGGACCCCCAACGGCGCGGGGCGCTGAGACCGGAGCCCGGCTGCACGCAGTCCCCGAATGGCCGGTAAAAATCGTGGCTGTGGAGGCTTTGTCCGGAGGACGTGGTCGGGAAGCGTTCTACTCCACCGTTGTCGAGGCAAAGGCGGAAGATGTGCTGACATCGATGCTACTCCATGTGCTGGAGTGTGGAAGTGACCTTTCATGACAGCAAGCAGCACCTGGGATTGGAAGAACCCCCAAGAATGGAGCGAGCAGGCTCGAAGCCTTGGCCGCGATATGGCATGCAATCCATGCCAACGCGATGACAGAACTTGCGATAATTTACCCCAGAGGGTTGTAGGCGACTGGTGCGGGAGCAGCCCCACCGTAGCAGAGGGCCACTACATATCTCTGGATACACTCTATCACGAGGCCGCCGGGCCTGAAGCAAACACCACACAGCAGCCCACTACCAAGGTAGCTGCGGCAGGCGAAGTAAATAGATGGCACGGCCAAGAAATTTGCCTATCCCACAAGGTGGACGCAACATGGAGTAGATAGGTAGCTAATAGCACGAGGTGGCACAACGTGCTCCCCCTAAGCTCCCCGGCCAGGGCTCGAACCTGGGACCTGGCGGTTAACAGCCGCCCGCTCTACCTGCTGAGCTACCGGGGAATCTACCTGCCCAGCTACGAGGGAACTACTCGGCTTTAGAAAGGCAGTTCAAATCTACCCAGGCGGATAGCCGTTGCCCCTTCGGCCTCGGGGTCTCGGAGCCTATCCAAAAACCAAGCACCACCTGGAGATCCACATCAATTTCGAGGTTTTTGGATAGAACCTCAGCTCCCACCGTGGCCCAAGCGCTCCCAACACGCCCCGAACGCCGTTCCACCTGGCTCCCCTGTTTGCCATCCACCGGATATTTTATCCTAATGTCCCTTCCACCCTTGATCAAGGCCGGGACTATCAAGATTGGAGGTTGGAGGTTTAGATTGGGTCCGAAGCGGAGCCAGGGAATCTCTCGATGAATCTACAATTCAGCCGAGTTGCGGTTGGTCGATTCGCTTAGCGTCACGCCGAGGGGCCTGCTTAAGAGAATGGCGGCGTTCACGAACGTCGGGGTCTTGCTTCCTCGTTAACAGAAAAAAATACAACTACAGTTGGCAATAGAACCACCCGGTGGTTCTACGTGGGACGGAATGGCGACAGCAAGCAGCCCGCGATCCCTGCCACGGAAAGCTTTCAATAACCGTTCACCAAAAAGATATGAAAGCTCAGGAGCGTCGCAACCACCATGCGATCAACCCTTACTGGTATGAGTTCAGCCGAGTCTTCGTCCGGCTTTGGGCGGCGCTCATGTTCCGAATCCGGTACTTTGGTGTCGAGAATGTCCCTCGCGAAGGTTCCCTCCTCGTCGTATCGAATCACCAGAGCCATCTCGATCCGCCTCTCATCGGGGCGGGTATTCCGCGGACGATGCACTACCTGGCCAGGAAGTCGCTCTTCCGCTTTCCTGGCTTTGCGCAGCTTATACGTTCCTATGGTGCGATCGCTCTTGATTTGAGCAATCCCCTGAGCGGTCTCAAAGAAGCCCTGGCCTGTCTGCAAAGCGGGGAAGCGGTCCTCATCTTCCCGGAAGGAACCCGATCACCCGACGGCGAGCTTCATCCCTTTCACAAAGGATTTCGGATGCTGGCGGTACGGTCTCAGGCGAGGATTCTTCCCACCGCTATTGAGGGTGCCTTCGCTGCCTGGCCGAAATGGAAAAAACTCCCCCGACCTGGGCGGGTCGCCGTGCGTTATGGCATGCCGTTGACCGCGGACGAGTATCTCCATCTGGACGAAGACGCGTTTCTGAGGCTCGTCGAAGATCGAGTTCGGGAATGCCTCTGGGAGCTGCGGAATACAGCGTTCCCCGCCGGCATACCCCGGCCAAGAGAGCAGAACGTGTTCTCCTGAGGTAGCGCCGCTCTGGAAAGGGCGGCTGTCCGCAGCGCCGACAGTCACGGGCCACCCTGCGCGACCGACCAGGCGATGACCTGCCGCGGTGTCGCCACTACAAGCACAGGGACTCCCTCATGCTGAGCAACGGCCACGCCTGTGATCAGTTCGCCCCCGTTAAAACGGTCCACAAGCTGGCCAGCCTTATCCAGAATGTGGAGTGAACCATCCGCACCGACGAGAATCCATTGCTCCGTGTTTCCAGGGACCACACGGCCATGCACGATTTGTTCCACTGGATACTGCACCATCCCCTTGGGGAGGGTGTACTTCCAGAGTTCGTCGCCGGCCAGGTTGAAGCCGAAGGCCTCCGTCTGGGCGAAGTCCTTGGGATCCAGCCCGCAGAGTTCGGCGGTTCCGTCCCCATCGAGGTCAGCGGCAGCCAGCCAGGCGATTGTTCGTCCGGGCACGATGATTTCTCCCAGCCGCTGGCCATCGTGGCTGATTTGCACTGCACTTCCACGGGATGTGTTTGTCACCAGGAAACTCGGCGGTTGGCCCTGCGCTCCCGGCAGAACCCCGATGCGAAACGCGACCGCCGCTGTTCGGTTGCTCCATAACCGCTTTCCGTCCAGCGAGATCGCCTGGACACCGACAACCCCCAGGAATCCGATCACGGCTTCGAGATTTCCATCCGCATTGAGGTCAACGAGACGGACGTCCGCCATCCCTTCGTGGGGAGGCGTGCCCTCGCCGGGGTATCGGCCCAGTAGCTCGAATTGGTCATTGTAGATTGATAGTTGCTGAGAACCGAAGGACCAGCCCACGAAATACCGTTTTCCGGTGTTGTCCACTCCGCTTCGGAGGAAGTCGATTTTGTCCGGCGGCAGCGGTTTGAGGGGCCAACGGGATTTCACAGTGCCATCCCAACCGATCTCTGCCGCGGTATTGCCCTCCTCGACACAGATGACGCGATCGTTCCCCGCCGAGTCGGGAACAACGAGAAGATTGCCAGGCGCTTTAATGAGGGTGCACTTGAACAGGTCCACCAGCTTCAAGTGCTGCGGAGTGCTGGCAGGTGCCGGCTCGACAGTACTTGCGGCGGTGATCTCATCCAGGGCAAAGGTAAATAGGCCATGCTGTGAGGCCTCGTCCACAAGTCTGGCCAGCTCTTTTTTCATTTTTTCGAATCCTGCTTGCTCCTCCTCCACAAGGTTGACACCGCTGAGGAGCTTTTCCAGGGTTCCGCTCAGGCGGTCCACGAGGTCGATCGTCATGCCCAGATGATACGTTTGGACGACTCCTTCGGCATTGAGGATCACCAGGCAGGGCACGGTGACTTTATTCTGTCGAAAAGTCGCCCCAAAGATTTTTTCCGAATCGTTGCGTGGATCGCGGAGAAGAGGCAGGGTGACCTGCCAGGATTGGAGCAGCTTGAGTAGCTCCTCATTTTTGACCGCCGGGCTATCGAGGGCATCCACCACGTGGTCCACGCTCACGGCGTAGAACGCCACTCGACCCGAAAACTGCTGAGCAACTGCCTGAATCGCCTGGAGAACCGCCTGTGACCCGGGGTGGTTCCTGGACCAGAACTCCAGCACCACCGGTTTGCCCGCCAAGCTTGCTAGCGTAACTTTCTGACCATTGGTGTCTTCAAATTCAAAGTCCGCCGGCCGGGTCCCCAGGTAGTCATACCCGTAGGGATGGAGCTCGGCGGTGATCCGAGCGTCCGACGGTACGGAAAACACGAAGGCTTCCGGATTGATCGGCTTATTGACCACTGGGTCGATGAATTCTTCGTAGATCGCCAGATTCTGAAATCGCCCTCCATCGAAGCTCTGCCGCAGTCCTTCTGCGGGCAGGTCAACCCGGACGAGCAAGCGTGTGTCTCTGTCAATCCACAGGATGACATCCCCATCTTTGCGATGAATGCGCACCCGATCACACGTGAATGTGCCCGTGGTTCCAGGTGGAATAACCTCCTGCTTTTCACTGCGATAAAGCAAGGTTTTCAGGGGATCTTCTGCCACCAGCAAGACCAGAGGTGGGGGGAGCAAGCTATAAAGCTGACCGGGCCCCTGCATAAGGGCGTTCGCCAGTATGGTATCGGTGAATAAGGTCTTCAGATCGAACTTCTCGGGGGCCGGCACTTTGAGCACCTGACCGGGCAAAAACGCCACGTACCCCCAGAAATCTTTACCATCGCAAATGATCACTCCATCGCCTGCGATGAGCCGAAGTTTGTTGGGTCTTTCGAAGGCCGTCAGATAATTGACGCGGCTTTCCACCGGTTGACCGTTGTACGTCCCGCGAATGACGATGCGCCCCTGGTCGCCGTAACTGCTCGCGGATTGATAAACCTTCACCATTGCCTCAAGGATTTCCCTCGCTGATTGGGTGGACGGGGGAATCGCCTCCGGCTTAGCTGCGGGTTGCCCTACCTGTGGAGCGCCGCCGGAATCAGTCCCCGTTCGTGAGCCGGCCGGACTCGTGGGAACTGGTGGCTGCTGAGAGAGATTTTTGGCGGTCTGCGAGGAAGAATCCGCGGCTCGGGCGACTTCTTGTTCAGCCTCGGGTTTCGCCTTCTGTGCAGAGCACCCCGCCAAAACTGCCAGGCTCACAATCAGTAACAACAATCCGTTTCCAACCATCTTCCGGCGACCCGGCCATGCGGTTTTTGGGCCATTCGTTATCGCCGATCTCGTGAATTTAATTGCCACCGGATCACACGCTTTACGAGTAACTGTGACGGGGGCATCGAAGGGACGACGTTGACGAAAGTTGGCTGGATTGAGCATCACACCATCCTCGGTTTCCGTGTCGACCTTCCTTACACCGACTTACTTCACCCTGCGGCCGTTTTAATTTCTCAGAAAGAGGGTTAAGCTGCGACAATCTTCATGGCGCGTTCTCGTCGGAGAACCACTCAGCCTAGCCAGATCCCCGAACTTCGGAACAACGCCAGCCCGGGCGATCACGTGGCCCGATCTCGGCGCTGCGGGCCGGCGGATCACGATGGGGGTTTCCGGAAACTCTCTCATCTTAGCAAATCCCGTGAGGTTGCGGCACGGGATTGCGCGATGGCTGAAAAGAAGTGAAAATAGATAAACGAGTTCCCGTTGGATGACAGGAGGACCTTATGGCCTACCGGGTGCATTTCGGTGCAGAGCAATACGTCGAACTCCCGGAACTTCCCAGTATCTGGCAGGCAGAGCCCCCCGGGGCAACCGCCCAGCAGGTGCCGGACCTGGAGGCGGCCATCCGCGACGCATTGGAAGGTCCCCTGGGGCTTCCCGCGCTTTCAGAATGCCTAACGGGCGACGACACCGTTGTACTTGCCGTTCGCCGGGGCACTCCCTGCAGTGACGCGATCATCAGCACGGTGGTTCAAGCGGTCCTCGACCGTCTGACTCCATCCCAGCCGGTTACCATTCTCCGCACGGAGGCCGACGCAGCAGCCCAACGGGGCGATCCGCGCCACCTGCTAAGTCCTGAACATGCCCGCCGGGTGATTATCAAAACTCACCAGGCGCACAAGGCCGAGGATCTGGCCTATTTGGCCCGCCTCGAGGATGGCCGGGTGCTCCGGCTCAATCGGGTCCTCGTGGAAGCCGATGTCGTCATACCGATCGGCTGGACACAATCCCGCGGCACCTGGAATCGTTACAGCGCGTTTGGGGCGATTTTCCCCGCCTTTGCCGACCATTCCGCCCAACAAAGACACTGGCGGGAAGTTGTGGAACGAGTCCGCTACCGAAAGCTCAAACGGATGGGAAAGATCCGAGCCTCACCCATCCGAGCGGCAGGGAGCCTCAGTCGCGAAGCCGACTGGCTCTTGGGGACACAATTCGCATTGGAAGCAGTCCCAGGACCGCTTGGCAAGGTCCTGCGAGTTATGGCGGGCGACGTCCAACGTGTGGCAAAAGAATCCCGGGAGGAGTTCCTTCGACAGTGGGGCCTTCCCGTGCAACGCCAAAGTGATGTGGTCATTGCGGGAGTGGACCACAACCCCGCTCACTCCGCGTGGGAAAACCTGGCGCAGGCGGCCTGGGCAGCAGCTCGGCTGGTCAACCCACGCGGGCAGATTATTCTCCTGGCGGATTGGGAGACACCGGGCGGAAGTTCGCCAGCCGTTGGGCTTTCCCCGAGCGAGGTAGCCACCCGGGGAAGCTGGACCGACGTGCTTCAGGAACTCGGTGACCCTGTGGTTCCATTCTGGCTGCTATCGCGGGTTCGGCGCCGTGCCAGTCTGTGCGTCTGGTCGCCGCGGCCGGTTTCTCAATCACTCTGGCGAGAATGGATTGACTGGCTGGGCATTGAAACATCCAACCGAGTGGAAGTACTCGAGCGGTGGGTGCGGTCAGCCAGATCGGTTACCCTGCTTTCTCATGCCACCCTGGTCTGTCCGCAGCGAATGTCTCCCCCACCGCGGGCTCCGGACCGGTGAGCGTGACATGACCGTCACTACACGCGGATAAAACGTTTTTTGAGAGGGCAGCCAACGTGGACGTCCAAAAAGCGTGTGGAAAGCCCCCACCGGCGAAGAGTGATCAAGGAATCTCATAAGCTTCCGAAAAGGACAAGTGGATGGATACGACCAGCCTGCTGCGAAAGAATCTGGAAAGCATCCAGGAGAGAATCCGCGCCGCGGCGGAACGAGTGGGACGGTCCCCCGACGAGGTCCGCCTCGTTGCGGTCACCAAATATGTGGACGTGCCCGTGGTTCGCCAACTGGTGGAACTGGGACAGCGGTCGTTGGGAGAAAGCCGTCCCCAGCAACTGTGGCAGCGCCACGCATTATTAGCCGATCTCCCCATCCAGTGGCACCTGGTGGGCCCTCTGCAACGGAACAAGGTCCGCAAGACGCTCCCATGTGTTGAATGGATTCACTCCGTGGACTCGCTGTCCCTTTTGGCGGACATCAACCGGATCGCTGGAGAATTGGGATTACGGCCGAAGCTTCTATTGGAGGTCAACATCTCGCGGCACCCTTCCAAACATGGCTTTGCTCCAGAGATGATGGAAGAGATCATTTCGCAACTTGGAAACTTCCCCAACGTGACGATTTGTGGGCTGATGGCAATGGCGGGCGTAGAAGGGGATTTAGAGGGGGCCCGACGTGATTTCCGCGCCCTTCGCCAGTTGCGTGATCGGCTTTCCCCGTTAGCACCACCCCAGATTTCCCTGACAGAACTTTCTATGGGGATGAGCGGCGACTTCGAAATCGCCATTGAAGAAGGAGCGACCATGGTAAGGATCGGTTGCGCTCTTTTCAAAGGTATCCTTGAGGAAGATTCATGAGTGGTCACCGTGGCACGGCGGGTTTTACGCCGACTCGTGCCTCGACCGGCCGGTGTGACTGTGTCTCCAAAACTATCTTCAATGGATCCATTCAAGGATTGCATCACCAGTGAACCGGGAATCTCTCGTATGAATCCACCCGCGGATCATTCTGAAGGCTGTGTGCTGGAACTTAAAGTACATGCGGGAGCTCGCCGTAACGAGGTGCGATGGGAGTCGGACGAGCGTGTGAAAGTGTGGGTCACACAGGCTCCGGAAAAAGGCAAGGCCAACCAGGCAGTGCTGGAAATCCTGGCGAAAAGCCTGGGGGTTCGGCCCTCCCAACTGGAAATCGTGTCGGGCCAAACTTCCCCCCACAAACGCATTCTTGTACGCGGATTAAACGCGCGGGAAGTTGCCCAACGATTGAAAGCCGGGGCACACACGGATCCTAAAACGGGGTGAATTTCGGTGGTTGGAGAGTTACGGCCCAAAATCTGCGAGGAGAAGTCTGTTTCAGATCGCACGAACACACGGCAAAATAGTCGTTTGACCAATTTGGCCAACAGAAAAAAAGGGTTAACAGTAATGGTGGAACAGATCGGGATACGCGAGGCAGTGGACCTGCAACCAGCCCCCGGCGCGGTTGTGTTCGATATGGATGGGCTGATGTTCAACACCGAGGACATCTACTTTGCCGTGGGGACGGAACTCCTTCGTCGCCGTGGCCACGTTTTTACCCGCGAACTCAGTGACGCCATGATGGGGCGTCCGCCCCAGGCAAGCTTCGAAATCATGATCCGCTGGCACAATCTTTCTGACGACTGGCAGACACTGGCTAGGGAGTCGGAGGACCTATTTATTGAGATGATCAAAGGACGAATCCAACCGATGCCAGGTCTGCTGGATCTGCTGGATGCGCTCGAGAGAGCGGGAATTCCCAAGGCCATTGCCACCAGCAGCAGCCGTCGAACACTTCAGGCCGTCCTGGGGACCTTTGAACTCGAACCCCGATTTCATTTCACCCTGACGGCGGAAGACGTTGAACGCGGCAAGCCCGATCCCGAGATTTACCTCAAGGCAGCCGCCCGATTCGGGTTGGAACCGGAAAGGGTGGTCGTGCTGGAAGACAGCGAGGCCGGTTGTCGAGCAGCGGCCGCGGCCGGTACAATAGCCATCGCCGTTCCTGGGCCCCACAGCGCACGGCACGATTTTTCGTCGGCCTACTTGATCGTTTCCAGTCTGGCCGATCCCAAACTGTACCAACTCCTACGGCTCCCGGGACCGGTGCCGTGAGGACATGCCTTTGCCCAGAGGAGTTGATTTCCCACCATTGCCGTCAAGAAAGTCTTGGCCGTGAGATGCATCCAGGAGTAGGGAGAACACACGCATGAGCCGCACACTGACATTACACATCGCAGTGGCGCTTATCGCCGCAGTCATTACAAATTTGCCCCGAGGGCTGAGAGCGGCGGAGGAGAGCGACGAGCTGTGGCAAACGGCCGAGGAACGGATCGAAAAATACCGAAAAGGCGATATTGAAATGGTGGTCATTCTCGACGGCCAACCCGTCCCGGACGCGGAAGTAACCATCGAACAGACGCGGCATGCCTTTCTTTTTGGCTGCAATATTTTCAACTGGGGCAGGATCGAAGACCCCAAGCTGGAAGAGGCCTACCGTCAGCGTTTTGCCGAGATTTTCAACTATGCCACCGTGGGTTTTTACTGGCCGTCGTATGAATGGCGGCAGGGTGAACCATCACATGAATATGCACGACGGGTCGCTGAATGGTGTCGTGAGCATGGCATCGTGGTAAAAGGCCATCCGCTGGCATGGAACTTTGCCGATCCGGCGTGGCTGCCCGACGATCCCAAGGAGATTCTTCGCCTTCAGCTTGCACGCATCGAGGATTGCGTATCCCGATTTGCCGGCCTCATCGACCGCTGGGACGTCGTCAACGAAGCCACGGAGTTCGACCGAACGTCGTTCCAGCAGCGGGCTCCCAAAATGACAAGGATGTGGCAGGAAGTGGGACAGGTTGAATTCACAAAACTCTGTTTTGACCGAGCTCGAAAGGCCAACCCCGATGCCACGCTGATCATTAATGATTACGTCACCAGCCCAAAATACGAACGGCTGCTGGAACAACTGGTGGACAATCAAAACCACCCGATCTTTGATGTGATCGGGATTCAAAGCCACATGCATGGGGGCACCTGGTCCAACAGACAGATCTGGGAAGTTTGCGAGCGATTCTCCCGATTCAAGGCGCCTCTCCATTTCACCGAAACCACCATTCTCTCCGGTCAACGGGGGTGGGAACGTCCCCGTCCGTGGGTCACCACTCCCGAAGGGGAGGAATATCAAGCCCGAGAAGTTGTCCGATTTTACACCATGCTATTCTCACATCCAGCGGTTCAGGCGATCACGTGGTGGGATTTTTCCGATTATCGCGCGTGGCAGGGGGCCCCGGCGGGACTCCTCCGACGAGATATGTCCCCCAAGCCCGCCTACACGGAGCTCTACAAACTCATCAAGCAGAAATGGTGGACCAAAGAAACAGCAAAGACGGATGAGGCGGGACGCATCAAGTTCCGCGGATTTGCCGGAGAGTACAAAGTTCAAGTGAGCAAAGAGGGGGTCGCGGCACGGGAAATGAACGTCCGTGTCGAAGCTGGCTCCACCACCTCAATTCGGGTTGAACTGCAACCGCGGCAAACAGCCTATAACACCCTTCGGTGAGCCAGCTAACGCCGCTGCGGTGTCGGATTGCTCATCAAATCGGGGCCGTGCCTCTCGATGGTTGGTTACTGCTCCGGGCACACCCGGGCAGCGTGGCACAATTGAATGAGCCGATCGAGGTTTTGCCGAACTTCTTCGTAGGGTGCTTCGTTTCGGATCGCGAGTTCCACCGTTGCGGCTGCTTCCGTGATCACCGGAAAGCCGTAACTTCCGGCAGCGCCTTTGAGCTGGTGGACCGCCCGGCGCAGCTCCTCGAAATTTCCGGCGGTGAAAAGCTCTTCGTAAACGGCCGTTCGAAAGGGCATCTCCTGCACAAACATTTCAATGAGGTCCCGTAAGTCCGGGTCGGTACCCAACTCGGAATAGATCTCTCTGTATTCTGTCGCTGTCATTGGTCGCCTATCCGCCATCGGAACCCATCCCCTCAACACAAGTGCTTTTTAAAGACTTCTGAAATCCCCTTCCTTTACCTTTTTGGACATACTGCCTTCCCTTTACATGCAATCTAGCTTACGGCAGACGCTGAAATCGGAAGATTGCGAAAATTTCTCAGGACTGCCGTTCCGGAGTCTGCCTTAAAACCAGATCCAAAGCCCCCAGCTCGGTAGTCGAAAGACGAGACGTGAGAAGCATTCAGGCCCCCACTGACCGAGAAATCGCCAAGCTCGTTACAGGCTGTACTGCCGCTAATTTTTGAGCCTGATCGACCTAGAAGAAAGAGTAAGCGAGGGCAAATGAATAAAATGCCGCATCTGGCGAGACGATACAAAATGATAGCCACACGCGAATTGGATAACGTGAACGGTGTTGGGTGTTTCCGTAACTCGTATCAGAGGAGATTGTTTCCCATGAAGCGTGTCACACTTTACAGTGCCGCGGTCCTCGGTGCCCTCACCATTGGGCTGGCCTTGAGCTCCGCTCAGGCCTCGACTCTCTTCGGCGGTGGTGCATGCGCCCCAGCATGTGAGAAACCGGCCTGCGAAGCCGCTTGCGAACCGGCCTGTGCCCCGGTTTGTCGGCCGGGTCTGCTCGCCCGTATTCGCGCACATCACCTGGCCAAGCAAGCCTGCTGCGAGGCATGCGCTCCTGCTTGCGAGAAACCCGCCTGTGAACCCTGCAAACCGGCCTGCGAGCCACCGGCCTGCGAACCCGCTTGTGAACCCTGCTGCCGTCCTGGCCTGCTCGCCCGCATTCGGGCCCATCACCAGGCGAAGCGTGCCTGCCGCGAGGCCTGCGCCCCCGCTTGTGAGAAACCCGCTTGCGAGCCCTGCAAACCGGCATGCGAAAAACCGGCATGCGAAGCGGCCTGCGCCCCTGTGTGCAAGCCTGTTCGGGTTCACCATCACCGTGTTCGTCGCGTGATCTGCAACCCGTGCGCTCCGGCTTGCGAAAAGCCCGCTTGCGAGCAACCCTGCGGCTGCTGATCACATAAAACCGGACGATCGGGACCAAATCCACTGACGTGCTACCCGAGACGCCAGTAACTCTCCCGGGCGACCATTCAAGAGGTCGCCCGGGCTTTTTTGAGCGCCAACTGCCGGGTTCCGGTTAAACCGGACCCAATCGCGATTACGAAGACTCGGAGCGATGAACAATTCATCATTCGGGAAACAATCGCGTGGAGAGATAGCGCTCGCCCAGGTCCGGGAGGACCACGACGATCAATTTTCCGGCGTTTTCTGGCCGCTTGGCCACCTGAAGAGCCGCCCAAGCAGCCGCCCCAGAACTGATGCCGCACATGAAGCCCTCCATTCGCGCCAGAGCCCGGGAGGTTTCCATTGCGGCTTCATCTTCCACGCAAATGACTTCGTCGATCACGGACAGATTGAGCACGTCGGGAATGAACCCCGCCCCGATCCCCTGGATGCCGTGCTTGCCCGGCTTGATTGGTTGACCGGATAGCTTTTGCGTGATGACGGGGCTGTTGGCAGGTTCTACAGCGATGACCTTGACACCTGGTTTACGGGCCTTGAGGACCTCCCCGACGCCGGTGATAGTTCCGCCCGTGCCGACCCCCGCCACAAAAATGTCCACTTGCCCGCCCGTGTCCCGCCAGATCTCCTCCGCCGTAGTCCGCCGGTGAATTTCCGGGTTGGCGGGATTCTTGAACTGCTGTGGCATGTAAAAGTTCGGGTTTTCCTTGACTAACTCCTCTGCCTTTCTCACCGCTCCCGGCATTCCCTCCGCAGCGGGCGTCAGAATCAACTCAACACCGAAGGCTTTCAGCAACCGCCTCCGCTCGAGGCTCATACTTTCTGGCATCGTGACGGCCAGCTTGTAACCGCGAGCGGCGCAGACGTAAGCGAGACCGATGCCTGTGTTGCCGCTGGTAGGCTCGATAATTACGGTGTCCTCTTTGATGAGCCCCTGCTTTTCCGCCGCTTCGATCATGGCCCAGGCGATACGGTCCTTGACACTCCAAAGAGGATTCATGTTTTCCAGTTTGGCCGCCACAGTGGCACCGCACCCCGCCGTAATCCTCCGCAGACGGACCAAGGGCGTGTTCCCGATGCATTGCGTGATCTCATCAAACACTTTTCCAGATGCTGCGGCGTTCATGGAAAATCCCCTCGAAACGTCGGAAAAACAGTTTTCAGAAACGGTCCAGCCATCCGGCACCTTCGTATTTCAAACATTTATGATAATCATAGTGGTGTTTTGCTTCGCATTCAAGCCCGAATTGAAGGTTCACAAAGACACTCGGAGCGCATTATTCTCCTCACTCCAGCGCCGGTATGCCGATAACGACGGGACCGGCCCTAGCCTCCAGTGGGGATGACGCTGCCAAAGTGCCGAATTTCGTTTATGGCCTGACTAGCGGCTTGCCGTCAACGTTCGGCAGATCGATACCCAGAATGGCTGCGATGGTTGGTGCAATATCAACGATTTGCACCTTGCCCAAATCTGTCCCGGGGTTAATACCCGGCCCCCAAACGACGCACATGGCCAGCATATCGGGCTGGTCGGGCAAATACCCGTGAGTTCCCCCGACACTCGGCCTGGAGACCACCAGGTCATTGCCCGTTGCTGTCTCTGAAAAGGCGTAGCCCGACTCCGCGGCCAGCCAGAGATCTGGACATCTGGGTTCGTTTTCAGGCAACGCCTGACCCACTTTCTCGATTTGCTCCGGGCCAATAACGGCTTGAATACCTTCCACCTGCTGGAATTCCTTTTCCAGTTGCGCGATCAAGGCTGATCGATTAGCCTCATCGAGGATGTAGACACCGGCTCCCCCGCCCTGCGACATGCACCAGGCTTTTCCTGGGCCAAACTTTCCATCTTTTTCTTCCAAGAGGTTCAGCTTTCTCAAAAGAACATTCGGCTGAATGAGCTTCTGGTACGGGAAGAATCCGTGATCCGAGCAGACAATCAGATACGTACTTCGGGCATGGGGCGAGGCGGCAATTGCGTCCACGATGTCGCGAATGCGGTCATCCGCGTAACTGGCACACCAGTACGCATCATCCGAGCGCGGCCCGGACCGATGTTGCACGTGATCCGGTTCCACCAGGTGAATCATCACCAAGTTAGGCTGATGTTCCAGCAGAAGTTGGCGCGTCATTCTTGTGTAGAGCCAATCGCGTGGCACACCGCCGCCACTTTCTCGACACCACCGACCGTGACTGTCCACCGGGAGCCCCATTTTGCGGAGCTCTGCAATCCAGCTCGGTGTGCCAAACTGGGTCCAAGCATCGTCGCCCGGCATGTCCGGAGCGCTGTAGTGCAGCGTGCGGGCGTTTCTCGTCACCGGCCAGAGGACTCCTGCTGTGACCAGCCCGGCCTTGTAGGCAGCATCGTAAATCGTTGGCACCCGAAAAGCCTGTTCCTTGTCATACACCGGGTCGCAGAGCAGAGTCACCTTCTGGCGCGTTTGCCGATCGAGAAAATCGTTGGCGATCACTCCGTGTTTTCCCGGCCAAACCCCTGTCGAAAGCGTTGCGTGGGCAGCCCACGTGACCGATGGGAAGACTGTTACCATTCCCCGAGCACTCGCCCCCTCCTTCGCCAGACGCCGGATGGTGGGCATGTCCGCCCGCGGGTCGTCAAGATAGAAATGTGCCAAACCATCCACGCTGACCAGGACGACCGTTCGGTCCTTCCGAGGCTCGGCAGCCCTGGTAGTGATGAACCCACCCGCCGCTGTAACGGCAACAATCGCCAGCAAACACGCCTGGAAAGTGCGACGTTTCATTCCGCAAACCTCCGCTTACCGGACCACCCGACTGCATAACTCCCGTCGGCCGCGCATTCTATGGCCAAGCTTTTTCCAAAACAAGTCGCTCGACAGGAATGCCGGGCTCCTCAACACGACAATCAGCCATCAAATTTGACCCATCGCCACTTTTAAAAACCTTGCCAAGCCACGGTCACAATATACCGTTGGGGGCAATTCCTGATCACAGTGTGCCGTACAGGCAACCCATGATCAGAGAACGCTGTAGGGACAATTCATGAATTGCCCCTGCCGGTTCAGGAGAAAGCACAAAATGGATGATCCAGATATTAGAAATTGCCCTGACAAATGGTTGTCCCGGAGCAGTCGCTCGGCAGGATACGTTTGTCCTGCCCGCGAAATCCCGAGGCATGGCCTAATGTTGGAAAGCGGACGTGACAAGCACGTCCCTCCGGCTTGAATCCGGCTCCCATGCGAATCCAAGTGTCTTCATCGCGAGAACAGTGGGGATAAGACAGACATCAAAAAGTGTAGGCACTGGTCGCTCCGTTGCGAGCGAAGTCCTCACAGAAGCCGGGCGAGCCTGTCGGCAAACCGCAACTCCCAACCTGATCGAGCCCATCACTCAGCCGCGACGTCAAATGCGAAAATTCTCGTCACCGGGAGGCTCATCGAGCGTCCCACGAGCCTGGTCACCGGAGCGTGATCGCCTTGGCGAGTGGCTGGAGGATCGATTCGATGACGTATTGGTCGATCACCGCCCTGCCCGTCTTGGCCAGCAGATCCAGCGTTTGGACAAAGCCATTCTGCCCGGCCAAACATCCATAATAGCGGCATGTCACATAAACGCTGACCTGTTCTTCCGGGTACTCTTGGGTCCGTACGTGGTAGTCATTGGTCCGTGTTTCCACACTGATGCGGCACTGGAGGCGGCAATCGCGATCGAATGCCAGGGTGATGGAAGGCTCATAATGGACCACCTGGGCCGAGGGAATTTCCAGAGAGCGCTCAAATGCCAGGGGAACACCCAGTGCATCGGCAACCAACTGGTTATGATTTCCCTGATACGTAAAATCAAAGCCAAACAGGAGATCGATGGCCTCGCAGTCCAGAGGGCTGAGCGACAGATGATATGGTGCTACTTCCAGAATGAGGCGATGGAACTGGAGGGCGGTCTCCACTGACTCGGGGTTCACATGTCCCGCACTGAGACGCCTGGGCTCCAGCGTCAGCCATCGGTACGAGCTCTCCACCTTATCTTCTTCCAGGACGATCTCCGATCGATCCCGGGCATAAAAGTTTTTCATCCCCGGAAAGGAGCGTTGAATTCGCTCGAAGAAATGAATGAGGGTCTCCCGATGGGATGGGAGCGTCAGCGCCGTGTTGAGGGTTAAATTGATGTAATGATCATCACAGAGATGATGATAGGTTTCCATAGCGACCGGGTGCTGTTCCTACCAAGGGTTCGTGAGCACTTCCTCAATCCCGCGCTCCCCGCAAGAGGCACCGGCTTAAAAAGCGCGAGTATAAAACCTGGCCGACAGGCTTGTCAAAGCCCCATGATCGGGGTAGTTTGCACCGATATTTTACGGGGAAAACCTCCGGGTCTTTGCCCTATCACCTGTTTATTGTAAGCTGTTTGGCCGGGTTTCCAAACTGCTAAAACAGGCCGGCCAGATGACTTTCCTATCGAGTCGAGATGCAAACTGAGTGCCAATTCATCTGCTGTAGAGGTTTCCCGGGCTGGTTCGGGTTCGCGCTGAATGGTGAACATGTGATTTGCGGCACTCTCGGCGCTGCCACGACCACCGAATTATTGGAGGATCTCTCCAGCAAAACCGCGGAGCTGTGCGTTCCGGTCAGTCCCGCCGATTGTGCCGCACTGGCGACCTTTCTGGCCGGGCTGCACGCGCGGGCGGTGCCTCGAGAATCACCCACTTGCCCCGCGCCAAGGTTATACGTTGTTAATCCCTGCCGTCGGCCCTCATGCGCAGCCGAGTTGAGCGATCTCTCTTCCAACCGATGGACACTGATCCACCAAATGACAACACTCCTTGCGGAGTACCTGGCCGGGCATCCGGTGGACTTTTCTGATGTTCCTGTGGATCTGTCGCGCTGCTCGCCTTTCACCCGCCGCGTCCTGGAGGCGTGTCGGTCGATTCCCTACGGGGAAACACGAAGCTACAAACAGCTTGCCGAGTGCGTTGGTGAACCTCGGGCCAGTCGGGCTGTCGGCCAGGCCCTTGCCCGCAATCCCGTCCCCCTTATCATTCCATGCCATCGGGTGATCTCCACGTCGGGGAAACTTTGCGGTTTTACCGCCCGCGGGGGCACAGCAATAAAAGCTCGGTTGTTGGCATGGGAGGCCCGGCACAGGCGCGACACCCAGGATCTCCGTCCTTGAACAACTGGATTCAAGGCAGGTTGGAAGGAAAAGTCTTGACGGGGTGATAAAATACCGCGAACAGGCGATGCCACCCCGGGTTGGGAAATTGCTTTGACAACCGCGCCAGAAGTCTCTCCGCGACGACGTTCGACGAGACCATCAAATCGCGCGGCGGAATCTGGCCAACTGTGCGGAAAATCTGAGTATTTTGCGACTGTCTAACGAGTTGAAAACGGTTTTGGTTTAAGCCGACGGAGTTGCCCATGAACGACATCACTCTCAGCGTGGCCCAAAAGGCACTTGAGGCCGCCATCAAGAAGGCCGAGGAGCTTGGCACGAAGATGGACATCGCCATTGTGGATGCGGGTGCCAATTTGAAGGCCTTCGTGCGGATGGACGGTGCGTGGCTCGGATCGATTGATATCGCCATCCGAAAGGCTCGAACGGCCAGATTTTTCGACATGGAAACCGGCGAGATTGGAAAACTTTCACAGCCTGGCGGTCCCCTGTACCATATTGAACACTCCAATGGCGGGTTGATTACGTTTCCGGGCGGTATCCCGATTCGCAATTCGCAGGGAGAAGTCATCGGCGGAATTGGTGTCTCGGGCAGCACCGTGGAGAATGACCACGCCGTCGCTCTGGCAGGAGTGGAAGCCATCCGCTCGCTGATCTGACGCGGAAAATGAAGCGACGCTCAGGTCAGCGCGACCGGGCGCCGGTCAGAAAACAGGCATGTGAACGGCCATCGGCCAGAACTGCCAACGCGGTTGGCGTTTGGTCACTGGCCGTCCCGATCTAGAAACTGTCAGGCTGGGGCGGGCTGCTCCGGTCTAGCCGGCAAAATGCGCACTCGTCGCCCCACTACCTGGATACGATCCTCAGCCAGGAGTTGGAGCGCCTCGATGAGGGCCTCGGTCTCCAGTTTGAGCACGCGGGCCTCAAGCTTTTCCACCGTGTCATCGGGTTCCACGGGGGTCCACTTCTGGATAATGACCGGGCCGTTGTTGTACTCCTGATCGAGAAAGAAGACCGTGCACCCGGTCACCTTGACCCCATGTTCGAGCACCGCCTCGTGAACCCGGCGGCCAAAGTACCCCTGCCCGCAAAAAGCTGGGGCTAAAGCTGGATGGGTGCCGATAACACGGTTTTGAAATTCGGGAGTGATCGTGAGGCGGATGGCAAACCCCGCCATGATGATGTACTCGGCACCCACTTCCTTGCAACGCTGATAAATCGCAGCACTGTATGCATCGGAGCTGTCATAGTCTTTTCTTTCAATGACCTCCGCCGGAATGCCCATGAATTCCGCGTACTGAAGCCCACTGGCGTTGGGAGTGCTGGCAATCACCAGGCGGACGTCGATTGGCACCCGGCCTTCATCGACGGCCTTGAGGAGATCGCGGAGTGTTCTTCCAGTACCGGAAATCAGCACAGCAACAGGCAAGATGCGGACGTCACCGGCCATACTCAGTTCCTCGTGAGGGCTCAAACATCCAAAAAAGAGTTATCCGCGGTGTCCCTTCAGCCGCTCCATTGTATCAAAAGCGGGACGGCTGATCGGGCTGCACCGGCCTTATGGCATCCAGGAGACATATTGCGGCAAGGCTTTGGTGCTACCAATGTACTTGTGTGGTCTTTCCAAAAGGGGCATGTCCTGTTTCGGTCGCAATACGGGAATAAGAACTATGGCGGGCAGGGACCGTGAAAAGCTGACTGGACAGGGAACTCGCTGTGAGTGGGTTGTTGGAGTGCCACGAAAGAAACTGGGCTATAGCTATACTGGTGGAGCGAAACCCATTTTGTCATGCTGGTTGTACCGGGAGTGAGAAAAATTTGCCTGCAGGTTGACACCGCGGAAAGGTTGAGCGTTGCCATCGCGGACGCAAGGCCAAAACGAGGATAGAAATGAGGTTTTTGTCCGGCTTCTGGCGGGGATTCAGCGCAGGTTATTCCTTTATGTGATGGTACTTGTGGCTGACCCCCAGGAGGCCGAGGAGATCGTCCAGGACGTCAGCGTCGTTTTGTGGCAGCGATTCGAGGATTTCCGTCCGGAAGAAGATTTTTTCCGGTGGGCGTGTGGGATTGCCCGCCATGAAGTCCTGAAGCACCGGCAGCGCTCGGCCCGAGCGGCAAGGCCTTTTTCGCCGGAGTTTTTGGAGCAGATTGCCAACCACGCGGTCAGTGTGGTGGAGACCGCCGACGAAAGGCGTGAAGCCCTGCGGGAGTGCCTGCACGAACTTCAACCGCATCATCGCGAATTGTTGAACCAGAGGTACTTTCAGCAGATGAGTACCGAGCAGATCGCTCAACTCCGTGGGAAGTCGGTCGAGGCGATTCGCCGCATGCTGCATCGCATTCGCATGGCCGTGTTGAAATGTATCCAGCAGAAACTACGCACGGCGGAAGAAGCCGCATGAGAAGAGCGTGATGAGGTTCGGAACCGACCAGAAATGCCCATGAACTCCGAAGAACGCGCCGCCCTCTGCCAGCTCGTGGATGCCCTCGTCGAAGGGCGGGGTACGGAGGAAGACGTCCGCCGCCTCGAGGAACTGGTGCGCACTCCCGAGGGCAGAGAGCTCTACATCGAGTACGTGCTGCTCCTCGGGGAACTCCACTGGGGCACAGGCGGGCTGCTCGATGTCCCCGATCCGCGGATGCGCGCCGAGTTTTCTGCGATCACCGCCGACGCCTGCGAAAAAGAATGTTCCGCCGATCGGGTAAAAGTAACCCGACGGCTGCTTGCGTGGGGGCTTGTCGGGATGGCCACCGCCCTGAGCCTTTGTGTCGTTCTGCTCTGGCGCTGGCATGCCTTCCGCCAGCCGGAAACGACTCCCCAACAGGGCTCGCAGGTCGCCACCTGCGTGGGCATCTTCGAAGCAGATTTTGAGACCCCCGGTTACACGGTGGGCAGTCCGCTCAAGTCCGGCGATGTTGTCCGCCTCCGGTCGGGCCTGGCAGCTTGGCGAGATCGCCATGGCACGACCTGGACTCTCGAAGGGCCTGCCACCCTCCAGATTGACGAAGCACAAGGCGTAACCCTCGGTGCTGGAAGAATAGTGGTCCAGCTCGCGCCGGGCTGTCATGATTTTCTGGTGAAAACACCCCATGCCAGAGTTGTGGATCGCGGCACGAGCTTCGCCGTGGAAGTAACATCGAAGGCGACCTGCGTTCACGTGCTGGCGGGGAAGGTGGCCTTGCAACTCCCCCGGCCGGATGGCGAAGCTGGTCGGGAGATCCGAAAAGGAGAGGCGGCGAGGGTCGGGCCTGACGGCCGAGTGGTCACCATTCCCTGGCGCGGCGACCGTTTTTGGACACAGATTCCGAAGAAGGGGTCTGTGACCGCCTGGCGTTATCTGGCCCTGCACGATCCACACATCTGGCTATTGGCCGACTTTGAGCAGGAAACCGCTGCCCTGTACGACCGCACCAGTGGGCGCACTTGTGCCGTTTTACCCGTCAGGATGCGTGGTACGTTTTCGGACGTCTCCGCGCAATGGGCAGTCGGATATGGGGGGCAATCGCAGGCCGCGCGAGCCATGAGGGCCACTCGGGATGGTAATTCCGGTGGGCTGGGATGGCAGAGCGAGGAGCCGGTCATTTTTCCGACTCGTTTCACCGCGGAGATCATTTTCCGGTTTGATGGCTGGCCAGATGAATCGCCAGAGGCCGTAGGAAGTCTCCTCGCCACACGCCAGGACGCAGACCGGTGCGGGTTTCTGCTTGCGGCGGTGCCATCGGAAACCGGGCACCCAAGCGAGGCCACTTTAGTGCACCTGCTTTCGGCTACCGAAAACTGGGCCCAGACCCGCGGCCGCCTGATTGCGGGGCACTGGTATTTGGGCGCTGTAATCGTTCGCATAGATCGAGATCAAAATAAATCGCACATCAGCACCTACCTTCAGGATTTGACAGCTCACGGCAAACTGGAAAAAGTTTTCGACGGATGGGTATCCGGCACCGTGCCGTCCGGGCCGCTGGGAATTGGCAAGGGGTTTGATGCCCGGCTGGCCCACGCGTACCCATTTCCCGGCGCGATTGATGAAGTCTGTTTCTACAATGAAGAAATGAAGGAGGAATCAATCCAACGTCGTGCGGACTTCCTTATTTCCCATGCAACACCTGCGGGAGCGATCCCGCTGCCCAACCAAACGCCGGAGGAATGAAGCGCCGAGGATTGCTCACATGGAGGAAATACACCACTTGGACAAACCGAGGCTGAAAAGCGGGTTGTCCAGTGGACAATCGGGGTCGGAACAGAGAGTCGTTGTGTCGTAGCGTTAGTGACAACACGCGAGGTGCCATTATGAACCGCCGATTGCGAACACATTCCCGCCGGGAGTTTCTCCAGGTGACCGGTCTGAGCTGGGTTATCGGGCAGGCGGGCGGAGTGGCCGTGCCAGCCCTCGTGTTCGGAGAAGAGAATTCAGGCCCGATCGACTGCGGTCCACCCCCCAAAGCGGCACCGCAACACCGCACCGGGGGTGAATCATTCCCGCCGCTCCCGCTCCCCGTCACACCTTTGCGGCGGACTGAGAAAAAACGGCCGCCAAGTCCGCCCGCTCTGATCGGAAAAATGGCCCTTGGAAGTGTCCGATGGATCACCCGAGATGGCAAGCGGGTGATGTACCGAGACTGGATGACAGACCCCGCTGACGTCAATACGCTCCTTGAATGGACGAATGAAAAACTGGGAATTCATTATCGCGCGGTCGAAACAGACTTCGCCCATTTCTCTTTCGACCCTCGCGAGCTGCCCGCGCTCTTATTCGCCGGTCACAACAGCTTCCAGTTGACGGACGATGTCCGCGCAAAGCTCGCCCGATATGTCATGGATGGCGGGACCATCATTGGCGACGCGTGTTGCGGGTGGAACGATTTCGCGGAATCGTTCCGTCGTGAGATGGAGCTGATCTTCCCCGGCCGGCCTTTGCGGAAAATGCTTCCCGAAGAGCCGGTGTTTTCTTCCTATTACAAACTGGGCAACTTCACCTACCAGAAGGCGGATGGCTCTCGGTACGACGACGCTCCGTGCCTGGAGTCGATTGACTTCGGCTGCCGTTCTGGGGTTATCTTTTCGCCGGCCGATATGACATGCGGCTGGGACGGTCACGACCATCCTCGCGGCCTGCGACTCGTCATCGACCTGGCACGGCAGGTAGGGGCCAATTTGATCACCTACATCTTGGGAAGTTACCAACTGGCACGATTCCTGAGCACCACCAAGGTGTACTACGAAGCCGAGGCCCCGACACGGGACGATTTCGTCTTCGCGCAGATCATGCACGAGGGCGACTGGGATCCCGACCCGTCGGCCGTCCACAACCTGCTCAAGTACGCTCGCGACAATTCCACCCTGGAGGTCAAATTCAAGCGGCAGAACATCCGCCTTACCGATCCTCAGGCAGCCAATTATCCGCTTCTTTACATGACAGGACACCGGGAATTCGTCTGGAACAACGACGAAGTCGCTTTTCTCCAACGGTATTTGAAGGCTGGAGGCCTGCTTTTGGCCGACGCCTGCTGCGGACGGATGTCGTTCGATATGGGATTTCGGCGGGAAATTGCGAAAGTCTTCCCGGACGCCAAGCTCGAAAAAATCCCTCTCGATCACCCAATTTATCACAACCTGTTCGACATCCAGGAGGTGGAATACACACCGCGCGTTCGGGAGGACTTCGGCAATATCAATACGCCGGAGTTGGAAGGCATCAGCATCGATGGCCGACTGGCCGTCATTTACAGCCGATTTGACCTGGGGAATGGTTGGGAACAATTCCCCCACCCGTATTCCTATGGCCTCAAAGACGATTCAGCGCTAAAAATTGGCACGAACGTGATTGTGTACGCCATCACGCACTGATGCGCTGGGCGTGACGGCGGACCACTGAATAGGCATTCTAGCCGGGGACGGCCAGGTTCACGGTCGAAGAATCACTTTGAGCAGGGGCTGTTTTCTCTGGTAGAGCTGGTCGAACCAGTAAGGGCCCTCTTCCAGGGGCGCGACTGCACTGATGAGGGGGTCCACTGTTACAACTCCCCGGGCCAATAAATCCAGGCAACGGGGATAATCTCCCTGTGATGCACAGGATCCCAGCAGCGTCAGTTCGCGGGTAACCACTGCTTGTAGGAGAAGTGTAGTCTGAGGGGCCAGATTGCCAACAAGAACCACCCGGCCGCCTTTTTCCACATTTTCCACTGCTGATCGGACGGTCTCGTCGATGCCCACCGCGTCGAAAACGAGCGTGATCCTTTTGCCTCCCGTCCCTTTGGAGAGTTCTTCCCGCCAGGATTCATGCGGGGAAAAAACGGCAGTGGCTCCCGCCCGACGCACAAGCTCCTGGCGAAACGGATCCGGTTCCAGGACCACAATGTCACTGGCTCCGGCAACCTTGACCAGTTGTACGATCAGCGAACCGATCATTCCGCCACCAATCACGAGGACCGTCTCGCCAAGCCGAAGATCCCCGCGATCCACAGCGTGCAGGGCCACGGAAAGCGGTTCGATCAAGGCGGCCTGTTCGAAAGAAACACTGTCTGGGAGACGATAGGCGATGTGTTCCGGAACGACCACATATTCGGCGAACGCCCCGTCCCGTCGGTACTCAGCACAAGACACTCCCAGAACACGGCGGTTGTCGCAGAGATTAACCCGCCCCTGTCGGCAAAACTCACAGCGACCGCAATAAATTGTGGAGTCGAAAGTCACCCGATCACCTGGGCGAAATTGCGTCACACCCTCACCGGTCTTTGCCACAACCCCCGAGGCTTCGTGACCCATGATGATCGGCGGTCGCCTGCGTCCCGTGCTGCCGTCGAACCCGTGGACATCGCTCCCACAAATGCCACAGGCCTTAACTCTCACGAGAATCTCTCCCGCCCCAGGTTCAGGCACTGGAACATCCTGGATTTCCAATTGCTTGTAAGCGGTTAGCACGAGCGCTTTCACTTGGAGGCTTCCTTCAGGTCAAGGACTTGATTGCTGCAATACCTCGGTTCTTCAACCGCTTTTGTTTTTTAGACCCCCAAAGCCGCAGGCTGTTCCCGTCGGCGATCTTGGGTCCGAAACTTGATGCTGAGGAATCCGATTCACTGTGTCAAGCGGCGGCAAGGCTGGGTCATCCCCACATTTCTGCTGCTAAAAAGCGGCACTGACCTGGAGAACGTCTTGGGCGGCGTCGGGCACGACAAGCGTGCCCCTCCGGAATTTCGGAGGCACCTTCGGGAGGGACCTGCCTGTCAGGTCCGTTTTTGCCATTCGGAGGCGCGTGCTTTTCACGTCTTTATAACACGAGGAGTCCATATTCGGAGGGACCTGCTCGTCAGGTCCGCCGTGCAACGTTCGATGATCCATCCCTATCATCGGGCACGACAAGCGTGCCCCTCCGTGTGCGACGGATGCCGTGGAAGGCGTCCCTCCAATAGATGCCACTTGCACTCCGACCAATCGCGCTACCAAAGTCCGAATCCTGAGAAGCGCTCGAATGTCCATAACCACTGGCGGGCCCGGTTCTACCCGTGCCACGCGCTGGTAGGGGCAATTCATGAATTACCCCTATCGAGATCTGATCCACTCCCACGTCTCAGCCACTTGCAGAAACCCGCGGCTCTGCTGTTCCGACTTCTGCAAGCAAGTGGTATTTCCCGTCCCGCCTCATGTCCTCTTATCCGCGGGATGCGGACACATCGCGAAGGGCTTCTTCCAGCCACGCCCGTGCTGGTACCATGATCGCAGCGCAAGTTAAAATGAAGAGGGGAGCTTACGGCCAGAGATCGCCATTCAGGTCGCGTATGGCGAGCCTGTGGGCGGGAGAGTGTTCGGGTCGGTACCTCGGCGGGTAAGGTCGTAAGCTTGTGCGCATCATCCGGAGCAGAGATTTCTGAGGCGAGAGGTCAAGCATGACCGACAAGTTGCCTTTGCCCGATGAACAGCAGCCACCGCAAGGATCACCACCGGCGGGGCAGGGTTCTGGAACACCACCGCCACTGCCTGCGGAGAGTACCCCCTCGGCGGGAAACGTTCGTGAAGGAACAAAGAATATCTCAGCAGGGAAGGTGGTTCGTCCTTCCCAGGGGAACGCCGTCCGACCGCGAAGTGAGCCCACCCAGAAAGGCACCACTCAGGGATCCGCCACAGCAGTTGCGGCGGCTGCAAGAGGCGCTCAGGCTGAGAGTAGTGAGGAAGAGAAAAAAGGGCGGAGCCTGCTGTGGGAGATCCTCCACTGGATGCCGAGTTGGTTCGTGAGCATGGTCGTGCATGCTGTGGCCTTGCTGGTCATGGCCATGATCACGATCCCCGGCCCTCGTGAAACCACCGCCCAAACGCTGGTGGTTGCTCCCGGTCAGAACGAACAACTGGAAGAGGTGGAAGAGCTTCTCGATGAGCCTCCGCAGGACATCAACCTGGCCACCGATCTGTCCCCGGTGGAAGTAGCCAGTAACGTGGACAGTTCCCAGGACGTCTCACCGTTCAACGATGAAACGGCAGCCATGGCCTCAGTGGAGCTCAGCCCCATCGGCGTGGAACATGCCCCGCAAACGGACCTGCTGTCCAACCTGGGTGCCTTGAGCGGCGACGCCTTTTCAGGTCGTGGGGCTGGCAAGGAACGCCTCGCACGGTTGGGTGGTGCTACCGAGGGCAGCGAGCGCGCTGTCGCTCTGGCCCTCCAGTGGCTGGCCAATCATCAACTCCCGGATGGTGGCTGGAGCTTTGACCACACCAAAGCTGGCGGGTGCAATGGCCAGTGCCGTAACCCGGGCAATCTTCCGGAAGCCAGAGCGGCGGCCACCGCCCTTGCCCTTCTGCCATTCCTCGGTTCTGGACAAACCCACCGAGAAGGAAAATACGCCAAAAACGTGCGCGCGGGGCTTTACTTCCTGATCACCAACCGAATGAAAATTTCCCCCGAGGGTGGCAGTTTCCTGGAAAACGGCGGCAACATGTACTCCCAGGGGCTAGCTTCCATCGTGTTGTGCGAGGCCTATGGAATGACCCATGATAAGGTCCTGGCGGCTCCCGCCCAGCAGGCGCTCAATTTCATTTGTAACGCACAAGACCCCGTGGGAGGTGGCTGGCGGTATCAACCTCGGCAAAAAGGGGACACATCGGTTGTCGGCTGGCAGTTGATGGCTCTCAAAAGCGGCGCCATGGCGTATCTGCAGGTCCCCAAGGTGACCATTCAGAAGGCCCAGGTCTTTCTCGATTCGGTGCAATCCGATGGCGGAGCCGCTTACGGATATCTGGATCCAGGGGAAGGTCCCGCCACCACGGCCATCGGTCTTTTGTGCCGGATGTATCTCGGCTGGGACAAGGACAATCCCGCGCTGGTCAAGGGAATTCAACGACTGAGCAAATGGGGACCATCCACCAGCAAGAGCGGGCCGAGCCGAAACAACTTTTATTACAACTATTATGCGACTCAGGTTATGCGTCACTGGGAGGGAGAAGAGTGGAAGCAATGGAACGCCGTGATGCGCGATTACCTTGTGCAAACGCAGGCTCAAAAGGGTCATGAAGCGGGAAGCTGGTTTTTTGAGGACAGCAGCGATCACGGAAAAGAACGGGGTGGGCGTCTTTACTTCACGGCAATGGCCACGATGATCCTCGAGGTGTATTACCGCTACATGCCCCTCTATCGCAAGCAGACGACGGCCGAGGCATTCCCGCTTGACTGAGGTCGAATCCGTGTGGTCGTCAAGCCCGGAACAGGCACGACAGGTGTGCGTGGCTGGAGTCTTGTTTCTCGCCGAGGTTGCCTAATGGGAAGGCACCAGGCGCAATTCGGCGGGCAGGGGAAAGTGGACGTGCTCTTCCCGCAAAAAGACCTCTTCCACGGTGGCCCCGAATTTCTCCTGTAATAGTCGGATGCACTCCTGAACGAGATGTTCGGGGGCGCTGGCACCCGCTGTGAGTCCCACCGTTTCTTTTCCTGCAAACCAAGCCAGATCAATCTCCTGCGGACCATCAACAAGATAGGCGGGAATCCCAGTGGAGGCAGCAATTTCTGCCAAGCGACGGCTGTTGGAACTGTTCTGGCTGCCGACTACGAGAAAAACATCACATTGAGGGGCGATGGCGAGAACCGCTTCCTGCCGGTTCTGAGTCGCATAGCAGATGTCGTCCTTGGCCGGTCCCACGAGTTTGGGAAATCGTTCCCGCAGCCGAGCCACAATCTGCGCTGCGTCCAGAATGGAAAGGGTCGTTTGGGTTGTATAGGCAACTTTGTCGGGATCCGGCACTTCCACGGTCTCGGCCTCCGCCACTGATTGAATGAGGCGAATGGCGTGGGGGGCCTCACCCAGGGTACCGATCACTTCGTCATGGCCGGCATGCCCAATCAAAAAAATGGTGTAGCCCTGGTCCGCAAACCGCCGGACTTCCCGATGGACCTTTGTCACCAGTGGACACGTCGCGTCGATCGTCCGGAGTTGCCGCTGCCTGGCCTTTTCCCGCACCTCGGGCGACACCCCGTGGGCAGAAAACACAAGCACGCTGCCCGGTGGTACCTCGTCAATATCATTGACGAAAATCACCCCGCGATTGGAAAATGTTTGCACCACATGTTGATTGTGAACGATCTCGTGAAACACGTAGAGCGGCGTGCCAAACCACTGGAGCGCCGTTTCTACGGTCTCAATCGCCATGTTTACCCCCGCACAAAACCCGCGAGGAAAGGCCAAAAGGATTCGCATCGTTTTCACCTGTTTCTCGGAGGCTTCCACAAGCAATACTCAACTTGCGAAGATGCTTCCCATATACTGGAAAATGGCTCGCGCAGGCGGTGCGATCGCGTGCCTCCAGGGTATTCTCACGCGATTTTGCTTTTTCCCAACCGGTGGCGGTCAATGCAGGGAAGTCTGTTCATGACATCGCAACAGCCCAGTTCTACCGCGCCCTCACTGCCGCCAGGTCAGGCCACGGCAGAGCGGGCCCGTTTTCTCCGCGACTTCCACCAATATGGTCCGTTTGCCCAGTATGAGCCACCGTCGCTCCGGTACAGCCAGAGATACTGCCGCCGTCTGACCCGCCAGCATTATGAGAATTTTACCGTGGTGAGCTGGTTTGTGCCCCGCGGTTTACGTCAGCATTTTTGTAATATTTACGCCTGGTGCCGATGGGCAGATGATCTGGCGGACGAAATCTTCTCGCAAAAGGACAGCCTGATGCTTCTCGACTGGTGGCAGCGGGAACTGATGTCCTGTTACCGGGGCCATCCCCGCCATCCTGTGGCCGTTGCTCTTCAGGATACTGTGACCACTTTTCAGATTCCCCCAGAACCGTTTTTGGATTTACTGGTTGCCTTCCGGCAGGATCAGGAAATCCGTCGCTACGAGACATTCGAAGAGCTTCTGAAATACTGTCGCTACTCGGCCAATCCGGTGGGACGGTTGGTGCTGTACCTCGCTCGGTGTCACACGCCGGAGCGTGTCACGCTGTCTGATTTCGTGTGCACGGGACTGCAACTTGCCAACTTCTGGCAAGATGTGGGAGAAGACTGGCATCGCGGTCGGATGTACATTCCCCTAGCGGAATGCCGCCGCGTTGGTTACACCGAGGAAATGTGGCAACGGCGGGAATTCAACCCGGCGTTCCGGACCCTCATGAGAGGACTTGTGGAAGAGGCCGCCGTATTCCTCCGCCGCGGTGGGCAGCTCGTGGAACTGATGCCCCGGCAGTGGCGCGTGCCTGTTCTGCTCTTCGTCCGGGGCGGTCTCAAGATTCTCCAGGCGATTGCCGCAATCGACTACAATGTATGGCAAACTCGACCAACGCTCAGCCGATGGACAAAACTCACTCTCATGATGCAAAGCTGGTGGGATGTGCTGTGGCACAAAACCGGGATGAACAAATAGATTCTCTCTGTACTGATGACGCGATTTATCGCGCAATCATTACCGACACCTATCCGGTTTGTCACGCGATATGTCAGAGGGCACGATCCAGTTTCCTGCCCGCCATCCGCCTGCTGGGCCGTGAGCAAGCCCACGCCATGGAAATCATCTACGCTTATTGCCGCTTCACGGACGACCTCGCAGATGAACTCCCGGCCGCTGAGGCCAGGCGTTATCTTCAATCGTGGAAGTCGATGATCGATCATCGGCTTGGATCTTCGTTTCTTCCCGCTCCGGCTTCCGAGCTCAGCGTTTTGTCCGAGGCTGCGACCGTGCCGAAAGACGCGCTCGTTCTGGCTTCCGGCGTGGCAGCCGTCGTCAAGCACTACGGCATTCCACCCCGGTACGTTCTGGAAGTCATCGAAGGAGTGGAGCAAGACATCGACTTTCGCCCGCCTAAGAGTTTCGCCGAACTGGAACAGTACTGCGCCCGGGTTGCTTCAGCGGTGGGGGTGGCCTGTCTCTACATCTGGGGTTTTAAAGGCCGGGAGGTTCCTTCCCAAGCCCACGACTGTGGAGTGGCCTTCCAGTTGACCAACATCCTGCGGGACCTGCGTGAGGATGCGGAACGAGGACGGATCTACATTCCGGCTGACGAACTGAACTCCTTTGGATGTAATGGGGACGATATTCTCAAAGGAGTGATGACGCCGGCCTGGAGTGATCTTCTCGACTTTCAGTTCAAAAGGACGGAATGTTTCTACCAGAGTGCGTCGGAGTTGTTCCAGTTTCTCAGCGATCGGGGGCGAAAAGTTTTCGGTTTGATGTTCTCCACCTACTACGCGCTTTTTCAAAAGCTCCGTCGCAATAAGCATCGCCTTTTCCGGCAGAAACTGAAGCTGCCACGCTGGCACAAAATTTGGCTGCTGGCCCGCTGGAGTTTGGCACCGCCCCGCTCTCTTCCCATCGTTGACGGGGCAACAAATTCTCGTCCTCCGGCCATCTCACCATCAACGGGGTGAAGCCGCGTCATGGACCGAAGAGCGGAGCAGGAGAGACTGCGTATTGCCATCGTCGGTGGGGGTCTTGCCGGCCTGGCCACAGCATGGTTTCTTCGGAACACTGGGTGCGAAATTACTCTTTTTGAAGCCCGGCGTGTCCTGGGAGGCCGTGTCAGATCCATCACCGACCCCGAGATGGGCCAGACGATCGACACCTGTCAGCACGTCGCGTTGGGTTGCTGCACGGAGTTCCTCCGCTTTTGCCGGCAGATGAATGCGCTCGACCTATTTGTCAGACACCGCACCCTCTTCTTTACAGATGCCGGCGGCACGATTTGTCGCTTCCGGGCTGCCCCTGGATTACCCGCTCCCTTCCATTTGCTGCCCACCCTCTTGCGGTTCAAGCTGGTTTCGCCCACTGAACGGCTGGCGCTCCTTCGCGCGGCCTGGACTCTCTGGAGAGGCGAAAGTAATCCTGCTCACTCGTCAGACAGTGAGCTGACCGAGTCGTTTTTGCGGCGGATGGGTCAATCAGAACTGCTCCTGCGGATGTTCTGGGGGCCTCTACTCGTCAGCGCGACCAGCGAAACCCTGGATCGGATTCCGCTCCCTCTTGCGCGAATGATCATTCGCGAGGTCTTCATAAAAAACCGGCATGGGCACGAATTGTGGATCCCGCGTGTACCTCTCGGCGTGTTGTGTGATGTCCATTTTCGGGGCCGTCTCGAAACCGCAGGGGTGCGTATCCTTTCGGGACGGTCTGTCCGCGGAATTTCACGATCTCATAATGGCTGGTGCCTTCATTTTGGAGATGGTCGGACAGAAAATTTTACTGCCGTGGTGCTGGCCGTCCCCTGGTGGGTTGCGACTCGGCTTCTGCCGGCGGAAATCGTAACCAAGATTCTTCCCGGGTGGCCGGCGTCTCGCTCTCGAACATCTCCGGAGGCCTGTGCGATCACCGGTGTGCATTTGTGGTTCGATCGGCCGGGCTTTTCTCTCCCGCACGCGGTGTTGCCCTATGCGCTTTCACAATGGGTGTTTCGACCTCCTTTCGCCGACATGTCTCAAGGCCAATCGGTTGCCTCGGTTGGCGATTCCGCCTCGGCAAAATCGCCCTGGTACTGCCACGTTGTGATCAGCGCGTCGCATCGGCTGGCCCCCGGCTCGCCGGAAGAGTGTCGCGAGCAAGTCGTTAGGGAGTTGCAGAGCACCTTCTCTGCCCTTCGATCCGCGAGACTGCTGGCCGGCCGCGCGATCACAGAGCCAGCGGCCGTGCTCTCTCCAGGTCGAGAGTGGGATCACCGCCGACCGCCGCAAGATACCGGCATCCCGGGGCTTGTTTTGGCGGGTGATTGGACGGCGACGGGCTGGCCCGGCACCATGGAGAGCGCGGTTCGCAGTGCCCAATTGGCCAGCGCGGTCCTCTCCAAGTTTATGCAGTCCCTGTCAAGCCGGTAATAAGCGAGAAATACTCGGCTCCGGAGAAAGCCGTGATCCCCGCCCGAGGCGGTGCGTCCAGGCGTCCTAATTGTGGTTGCCGATTCCGGCCTGTCAGTGGTAGTTGGGGGGAACGGCTCCGTAGGACCAGGGGGTGGTGACGGGGGTCACCCGTGGTGGTTCCGGCACTGGCCCCGGCGTCAACTGGTGCGCCAGCTCCAACAGTGTGTCCCGGATTTGGTTACCGGCTTTAAAATCTAGATTGCTGTAGGCTGTAAGCCGGGTTTCATAGCCGCCACCATGCGGCCCGAAGGCCTCTTCCGTGGGCACATAGCCCACACAGCCGTTGGCCAGTTCGACCGGCATGGTGTATGGGAATTTAGAACCTGCTTTTAATTCCAGGCCATACTGGCAGAAGTATTCGGCAGGATTGGCCAGTATTACAAGCGGACCGATCTGGATGGCCTGCAACTCCACGGTGGCTTCTGGCTCAACCTTCAGTTTGGCGTCAAGCAGCACCGTCTGCACGGCGAAAATCCACTCGGTGGCCCCAACTTCCTTGGGGTCTTTTTTCGTCAGGCCCAGGCATTCCTCCACGCGTTTGGGGTCGGGCCGACGCCGGGGAATGGTGAGTGTGGTGCTGCGATAGTCTATAGGGGCGAGATTGCCCCGCGGAATCAAAAGCAACGTTTTCACTGCTTCGGCGCCCACCCGGCCGCCCACTCGCTGAGCCCATTCCTCACCCGTGGGGTTTTGAAAAGGGCTGAGATTGTCTACCTGCGTGACATCCCCGGAGCACCCCTGAAGAAAGACAACCACCACGTCGGGCCCATAAAAGCCACGAATCACCTTTTCCATGTAATAAATCCAGTTGGCCGATATGCCGCCGGGATTCGTCGTCGCATGGCAGGTGTAGTGGACCACGCAACCTTCCAACTTTCCGTCGGGCGACCACGCCCCCAGAACGAGAACCTCCGGATCAGTTGGCCCCGCCACTTCCACAATATCGGGATTGAGCTGGCCGGGATGTGTGAACGTCAAGCCGTTTTTCATCCGGAATCGGCGGTTGAAAGCAACTTTGTCCTCGATACCTCGACCGACACCGCAAACGAGCGGATGCCTCTTTTCCCACGCCTCGCAAATCGCATCGACCGTGGCCTTTTCCATCTTCTCCAAGTAACGGCTGTCCGCCGTGGACGCCACCTCATAGGCCAGATGTTTGACCCAGTCGTCTGCATGGTCGTACTCGCCCGGCAACACCATACCACTGGGTCCACCGGAATGTGTATGCGACGCGGCCAGCAGAATCGCTTCCGGTTTGAGGGCACATCGCCGGGCAACTTCGTCACGAATCCGCTTGACGCTTGGCTCGCGGATGATCAGTACATCGAGCCCCACCAGGGCCACAGCCTTCTGCCCGTCGTCGAACACCGCCGCTCGCGCTTTACAGGGATCGTGAAACGTCCGGTGATAAACTTTGCCATACCCCCCGGGTTGCTCCATGCCAAGTTCTGGACTGATGTCGCGCTCCGCAAAGCCCACTTTCAAAACAGGCTGAGCAGTTTCCGCCCAGAGCAGTGACTTCTCGCTCCAGCCGGCGAGCACCCCAAGGATTATCCCGCCCACGACAATGATAAGGATTCCACGGAAACTTAAACTGCGGAAGGCCGGAGAGGGCCTCCATCCGTGAAGGACACGCCCACTCGCTGGTCGGCTACCTGGTCGCTGGTGTGTCATGCTTCCACCTCCTCTGGCTGGGATCACTTTGAAACTGGCGAGTGCGGAGACATTCCAGGTGAGTTTTGCCTCCCCATTTGATAACCGACGAGCGCTGCCCCGGCAAGTGTAGCCCAGGCTGGCCCATCCTCAGTTTTTGCAAAGATTTTGCACAAGGGTCAACGCGCAGCGTGCTGTAAGGGCAATTCATGAATTTGCCCCTACCGTTTGAGCGAACAGTCAGAGCCCGGTCGATGAATTGGATTATCCAAACGTTGCAATGTGCACCCGACAAGCCATCTCTGCGAACAACTCTTCACAGGGGCACTCCTGTCACGCCCGACGAGAGGGCTCGATGATCAAACGGACCTGACAAGCACGTCCCTCGGAAGTGGATCCCGTGGAAAAAGGTCCCTCCGATGGGTGTTTCGGAGGGGCACGCTCGTCGTGCCCGATGATGCGAAATGGAGCATCCAACGTTAAACGGCGGACCTGACAGGCAAGTCCCTGCGGAGTTTCTTCGGAGGGGCACGCTTGTTGTACCCGGGGAACTCAATCTCGCTTCCAGGCGAAACCATGTGAGCGTCCGCGTCCCCATCGCCAGTGGAAAAGGGGCAATTTGTCGCGACAAGACCGGATAGGAAATATTCACGCTGCTGGTGTAGAATCGTGGAAGGAGCTTCGATATATCTTGCAAAAAAAAACTTCTCAGGGGAGGTCGTGGAGAAATGACGTTTAAGGACACTTGTTTTCGGAGAATAGCTTTTGCTGTCCTTAATCGGGGTCGCATGGTCGCCATTCCCACAGGACACATCGTTTGTTGGAGCGTTCTTGTGGGCAGCCTCCTTCTGACTTTGGGTTGTACTCCGCGACAGGAAGTCTCTCCCTCCAACACTTCCTTTGAGCACCGCGACGCCGCCGCAGTACCCGGCCCACCCCTGGAAAAAGGAGCACCCGCCGGGGCATCTTCTCCAACGGGCCATTCGCCCCGCGCCGCCTCCCGTGACTCCCTCCGTGATGTTGACGCCCAGACTCTGACCGCAGCCCTCCGAGCGGCAAACCCCGGCTTCACGGGCGAGGCCGTTGTGGAAAACCAGGATGGCGTGATTGTTGTCGCCATCAATGCGCCCGAGGTTCGCGACATCTCACCGCTAGCCGGTCTGCGAATTCACAAGCTGGACCTCTATCAGTGTTCGGTCAGTGATCTCACGCCCCTGTCGGGACTGCCTCTGGAAGCGCTGGCGCTGGACCGAACAAAGGTCACCGATTTGAGGCCGCTCAGCGGCATGCCGCTCCAGTACCTCTCGCTCAGCGAGACCGATGTGAGCGATCTGACTCCGCTGGCAGGATGTCCATTGAAACAGCTCAACCTTGTCCGCACGAAAGTGTCCGACCTTTCTCCTCTGGTCCGGTGTCCCCTGGAGACGCTCTGGCTTAATGAAACGCCGGTGAAAGACCTTTTCCCGCTTCGCCATGTACCGCTTGTCAGTCTCACCATCGCGGGCACCCCTGTGGAAGATCTGTCGCCGCTGAAAGGCATGCCCCTCAGACGGCTGCATATCGCGCGGTCGCAGGTCACGGATCTGACCCCTCTTCGCTGGTTGCGTCTGGAACGCCTGGTTTTCACGCCATCGCGAATCAAAACGGGTCTGGACATCGTGCGAAATATGCCCACGCTGCGAGAGATCGGAACCGCATTCGGGGAATCAGACTGGGGAATCGAAGACCGTCTGATGCCGCCCGACGAATTCTGGGCACTCTACGACGCCGGAAAGATTACGGAGTGACCGTATCTCTGGCAACCTTGTGCCTAAATTTCCGGCAGTAAAGAATGGGCAATCGACCAGGACTACTTTTGTTTCTCACAGGAGGCCAATTCCAGCGCCTGAAGGAGACGTCTCGCTTTGTGCCAGGTTTCCCGGTATTCGGCATAAGGATCGGATCGTGCCACGATCCCCCCGCCCACCGAAAAGATACACCAGTCCCGCCAGCAGAGGATTGTCCGAATGAGAATATTGAGGTCCGCCGAGCCGTCCAACCCAATATAGCCGAGGCTGCCACAGTAGGGACCGCGGACATGTGGTTCGAGTTCTGCGATGATTTCCATCGCCCGAGGCTTGGGAGCGCCAGTCACGGAGCCACCTGGAAAGCAAGCGGCCAGCAGGTCAAAAGCATCGTTCTGCGGTTTCAGGTCTCCCTCGATGACCGAGACAAGATGAAAGACGCCGGCGTAGCGTTCCAAGCGGCACAGGCTTGTCACGTGGACACTTTCCGGCAGACAAACGCGGGACAAATCATTCCGCAGCAAGTCAGTGATCATAATGTTCTCCGCCCGATCTTTCGCCGAGGCCAGCAATTCCGCGGCGATCGCGGCATCCGTGTCTGGAACTCCTGTTCGGGCACGTGTCCCTTTGATGGGTCTCGTTTCCACATGGCCTTTTGTCACGCGGAGGAACCTCTCGGGCGAGGCACTGAGAAGCTGGGCGTGCCCGAAATCAAAGTAGGCAGCGAAAGGGGCTGGGTTAACCTGGCGAAGGTGGCGGTACAGGATCAACGGGTCTGCTGGCTTCGGTGTTGCCAGACGCTGGGCAAGATTGACCTGAAAAACATCTCCCGCCCAGATGTAGTCCACGGCTTTTCGCACTGCGTTCAAGTATTCCTCGGCCGAAAAATTACTCGTCAGCGGCAGTTCAAAGGGGACGTCATTGATTGCCACGGGGAGCTGCTTTTGCAGTGTCTGGTCAGTTTCCGTGGGACAATTGGCCAATCCCTGCCCGGAGAAATGCCCATCCTTGTGAGAGGAATGCACCCAGCCGTGAAGCCTCTCCTGTGCTAGGCCAATTGATGAACTCTCTATCTCACCGAGTTTCTCTGCCTCAGAGAGCAGTTTCTGGAAGAAGTCGAGACGTGCTCGCGCCCGCTCTTTACGGTCCTCGCCCGGCTCACAGGGAATGCCCTGAGAGATAAGCCAGGCTCGCTGATGCCAGTGATCAGCGGCCAGGACAACGTCGTAAAGGCCCACGGCCCACAGCGGCCAGCCGCAGTCATCGGTTTGTGCCGGTGCCACATCCTCGAACGCGCGGTTGAGTTCGTAACTCCAAAAGCCGGCCAAACCGCCCTGAAACGGTGGCAGATCCTCCCGTGCCGGCTGACGGAACTCGCGCGCATGGCCGGCGAGTTTGCGGAACGCCACCGCTGCTTGCTCTCCCGTCGCAGTGGAGGGAAGGAGGAAGAATTCCTGGGGATCGGCCATCAAAAACGAGTACCGCGCAAGTGAACGGTCATCGGCAGCCCCCCGCGGTGAATCGAGAAAAAGGACGTAGGGCAGACGGGAAAACGCGGCAAGCAGACGGTCCCAATTGGGCCACGAAACTTCCACTACAAGGGGAAAATCAAGCGAGGTCACGAGTGAGCTGTCTTTCCCGTTTCCGAACACCCTTTAACAGACCGACGCCGGGCCAGTCGCCGAATTCGCCTCTCCCGCGGAGAAGGCTCTGCCACTGTATGAAGCCCCCAGTGCAGGGCTTCATCCTGCCAGTAATTCTTTCCGAGTTGACGGGCAATAGCGGCCTTGCACAGTTCGTATCCGAGATAAAAAGCGGTATCCGGATCCAATGGGCGTCCGGCATCCTTCGCGGCGTCGGTGATCGCTTCAAACAGTTCGTAGGGATCGGAGGACTGCAACTCCCGGCCGAAAGCCCATGCACACAGTTGGTTCGCCTTCACAAACAACCGGGGGGACGGATCCCGAATCTGCTCCCGCAACTGCTGCCAGTACTCCTCATTTCCATTGTTAATGTGGTGATCACGAAGCATGGCCAGGGAAGAGTCCAGACTCCGCAGCGACACGTGATACCGCTGGGCACAGTGGACCATCCTTCGGATCACGTCACACTCGCGCACCGAGGTCCGGGCGGTGTTGACCTCCTGGGTTGTCAGGATCCATCTGGCGCCGATCTCCTGGGCAAATCCCAGCAAGAGGAGCAGAAGCGGTCCCGCATCCGCGGCCGAGTGGAAGAGGACCGAACACAGATCAAGAGCCAACGGAATGTCCGGCCAGATATGGCGGGCCTCCACACTCCGCAGCATACTCTGGGTGAATCCCAAACCGACCGGAACCAACGACTGTTTGAGAATCGTCGGCCTGCGAATCTTTCTCAATGACTCCAGCGTTTCTTCCACACCCTCCCAGGTACCCGGCAGATAGGGCTCAATCACAAGATTCGTCTGCTCGGGCAAGTCTTCAGGCACTTCCAGCAACGGCTCAACAAAATCTGCACCCGCCGCAAGTGCTGCCTGCCATGTGGAGAGCTCGAGAGTCCTTACCCAAACCTTATGCCCATGTGAATGCAAAGCCTTGATGATCTTGGCAAACTGCGGTCGAGGCTCTCGATCCTCATGCCACAGGCCAATGACGTCAGCTCCATCGGCCACCAACCGATCTGCCAGATCGAGCAAAGTGGGAAGGGGAACGTCGGCGGCATCCTTGACCACGGCCACAATCCGCAGCGAGTACTCATCCTGCGGTAAGCACGGCCGATGACGCCTCCGAAAATATTCAGGAAGGTCGTGCAGGTCGTTCGGACCGCGTTCCACGGGGATTCTTAACTTGGCTTCCAGTTCGTGAGGGTCGCCCGAACATCGCCCCGGCAGCAGCACCCGGGTCGCTTCGGGAGGTACCTTCAACCGTTCCGCAATCCAGGGCACGCTCATCAGCCCGGCAATGCTGATGGGCATCACAGCCACCGAGTACTGAAAGTCATAACTGCTGGCCAGATCGGGCAGCATACGCCGCAGCAACGGTTCCGCGAGACGTCCGGTGACGAACAGAAAATGTTCCGAAAAACCACGGTCTGCGGAATCCATGGCGTCCCTCCGGAGGTATTCTTCTCTTCAACGCACCAGCCGTCACATGCGCCGGGAGGCTTCTTCCGCGGCCGGTGTACCGCCGCTCGGAGAGCGGTCGTCTCTTGTTGCGATGGTAGCGCCGGCCCCTGCCACAAAAGGGCGCGGTGCCTGGAATCGTCAACACCCGACAGCCAGCCTGCCCGACAGAGGTGACTCTTGTCGGGGGAGTTGGCAGGTCACGCAAATCTTACCGGGTCGATCATCTTATTCTACTCGCAGGCCGCCTCTTCCTGCCACCACAGTTTTATCGAAAGCGATGGCCGTTGTGACAGGGCCGTCTGCACGCGGCGGACAAAATGAGGCGACAAGCGTGCCACTGCGAATGCCCCGAAGCGCCCCTCCCGTCACGTCCGCATTTTAGCGGTAGATTATCCGGTCGTTTTGGGGCCTTTCAGGGGCAAAACGCTTGCCAGGTCGGTTGTTACCTTTTCTCCGCTTATCCCGAGCAATGGCATTTGTCCATTCTCTTTATAGCCCACCACGTAGGTCACATGACGGGCTTGAGTGCCCCGTTACCGCGGTTTAATCCGGTGGCACAAAAAGGTAGAATTCTTTAGCCTGACCGCGGTGGCGCCGGGCGGGTCATCAGGGGTTCGAGAGGAAGTAACCTGAAACGGCATTGGAAACGTGCTGACTCAGCCGACACACCCGGTACAGGCGGAAGAGGAGGTTCCGGTGGCAGAGTTGACAGAATCGGTCACTCGGTTGATCGAACATTTGACGCGACTTCCCGGGATTGGTCGGAAGTCCGCGGAGCGGATCGCTTACCACCTCCTGCGGGTAAGCAAGGACGAGGCCCTGGCCCTTGCGGAGGCAATTCGGAACGTTAAAGAAAACGTCCGCTACTGTACGGTGTGTTACAACCTGGCAGAGGGGGAACTCTGCCGGATCTGCCAGGATCCCACCAGGGATCGTGGACTGCTTTGTGTCGTGGAGCAACCTCAGGATTTGATGGCAATCGAGCAAACAGGGGCTTACCGGGGCCTGTATCACGTATTACTGGGGCGGATTTCACCGTTGGACGGCATCGGCCCGGAACAACTGACGATTGATGCCTTGGTCCAACGGGTGCGACAGGGGCAAATTCGGGAAGTCATCATGGCGACCAACCCGACTGTGGAGGGAGACGGCACCGCTCTGTATATCTCCAACCAACTGGCAGATACGGGAGTTACCATCACGCGACTGGCACGAGGAATCACCCCGGGAAGCGTGATCCAGTTCGCCAATCGCGAGATCTTGACCGATGCCTTAGTGGGACGCCAGAAATTGTGACTTTCAGCACCCTAGCCACCATGGGATATCGAAGACGTCGGAATGCCTGGTTTGGTCATCGATATGGACAGTTCGTCCGTATCGGGCAATTGGCGGAGGCACGCGGTGTCGCGCTGCCAAACGGGCAAGCTCTTGATTTGGATGCCTTCTCACGATTAAAGGGACGCTTTCCCCAAGATTGCGCTTTTCAGAAAGATGAGGCCTGAGCTATGAGAATGTCGCTTGGCCATCACTTAAGACAGGTCCAAAAACAAGTTCAAAAGCAGATACTCTCGCCACGGATGATCCAGTCCATGGAGATTTTGCAACTTCCACTCCATGACCTGGAGCAGCGCGTGGCGCAGGAACTTGCGGAAAACCCCGCCCTGGAAATCGAAGAATCGCAGGAACAGGAACTCGAGGAAGAGCCCCGGCTGGAAGAAGAGGAAGAACGCACGGATACCGCTCGCTCCGACTTGGAGCGCGAGTTCGTCGTGAGTGAGGAGAATTCCGCGGAAGAGTTTAGCCGGCTCGTCGAAATGGAGAGGGAGATTCCGGAGTATTTCGAGGAGGAGATGAGCCGCCCTTCTCGGGATCGGATCGAGGAGTACTCCGAGCGCTATCACGACATGATGGCAAATCTTCCCGACCACAACCCCACGCTCCAGGATCACCTCCTCGATCAACTGGCCTGGTATGATCTCGATCCTCAAACCCGCGAACTTGCTGAGAAAATCATTTCCAACCTGGATGAAAACGGTTACCTGCAAACGAGTCTCCAGGACCTGTTGGGACCAAATGCTACTGAGGAGGATATCCAACGGGCTGAAAAGGCCCTCAAAATCGTGCAGGAACTCGATCCGCCGGGTGTGGGTGCCCGCGATCTTAAGGAATGTTTATTGCTGCAACTGGATCCGGACAGTCCAGATTACAATGACCTCAAGCTGCTCATTTCAGAGTACCTGGAAGATATCGAGCACAACCGGCTTCCGCAAATCGCCAAGAAAACGCGCTGGTCACTGGAGCACATCCACGAACTGTTGGAAGCCCTTCGCAAGCTGAATCCCAAACCGGGGCTGCAGTTCCGAAGTGAGACAGTCTTGCCCGTGACTCCCGATGTCTATGTCGAAGAGACTGAAGATGGGCGATTCATCGCGAGGGTGGAAGGGGGCGATCTGCCCCGACTTCAAATCAACCGGGGCCTGCTGCAAAGTCTCGAGCGGCAGAATCTGTCCAAGGAAGAGAGGGAGTATATCAAGAACAAGATCGAGCGGGCCAAATGGATCATCGACGGGATTGAGCAGCGCAAGCGAACACTGCAGCGGGTCGCTCAGGCGATCATCGATCATCAGGAAAAATTCCTGCGGGAAGGTCCCGAACACATCGAGCCGCTCAAAATGCAACAAATCGCCGACAAGCTCGGTATCCACGTGACAACGGTCAGTCGGGCGGTCGATGACAAATGGATTCAAACCCCTCAGGGGCTTTTCCCCCTGCGCCGATTTTTCTGCGGAGGAAAGGTCAACCCAGAGGGTGAAGAAGTGGCCTGGGACGTGGTTCGGCTGAAAGTCAAGGAGTTGATTGACCGCGAAGATAAGGCCAACCCCCTCAGCGATGAAGAAATCGTCAGGGAGCTCGCCAAACAGGGCATCCACGTCAAACGCCGAACGGTGACCAAATATCGTGAAGAAATGGGAATTCCGAGTTCCCGGGAGCGGCGGGACTGGGTCTCGTTCGAGCAGAAGAAGAAAGCCCGCCAGCAGGGATCGGGAAAGCAGGGCCAGTGATTGCCGATCCGCACGGGTGGCTTTGTGCGAGGTACGCCCCGCCGGGTACAGCCGTCGTCCTATGTTGCCATGGAGCCCAGCGAAGTTAGTATAATACGTCATTCTTGGGATCCATTCGGCCGGCCCTGCCGGAGCGGCGAAAGGGGCCGGCTCTGAGTTCGATCGAACAAAGTTCTCTCCGCACAAGGGAAAAGGAGCTCTGGATGGATAGTGATGCTCGAGAATTTCTGACACGCTTGCTGGAGACTCCCAGTCCGTCTGGATATGAGCGCCCTGTTCAGGACGTGATTCGGGAATACACGAAGCGTTTTGCAGATGAAGTTAAAACAGATTTTCACGGCAACGTGATCGCAGTGCGGAATCCCGCGGCCCCGTTTCGCGTGATGCTGGCGGGACACTGCGATCAGATCGGGCTGATCGTCCAGTACATTGATGATGATGGATTCATTTATTTCCAGTCCATTGGCGGTTGGGATGTGAGCGTTCTCATCGGTCAGCGGGTGACCATTTGGTCAGACAGCGGGCCGATTCCCGGCGTCATCGGCCGTAAGCCAATCCATCTCCTCTCGGAGGAGGAGCGAAAGGCCGTGCCCAAAATGAAGGACCTGTGGATCGACATTGGCGCGGCGTCCAAGTCGGAAGCAACGCAAAAAGTTCGGATCGGAGATCCCATCACGATCGAGCTGGCCTCTCGCGAACTGTGGAACAACCGTCTTATTTCCTCCGGCCTGGATGACAAGTCAGGAGCCTGGGTCGTGATCGAGGCCCTGCGACGCATCGACGGAAACAAACTTCAGTCGGCCTGCTATTCTGTGGCAACGGTGCAGGAAGAGCTGGGGCTTCGCGGAGCGCGGACAAGCGCGTTTGGGATCGATCCCCATGTTGGTGTGGCCGTGGACGTGACCTTCGCCACGGATTGCCCAAGCATGGAAAAGAAGGAGGAAGGAGAAATCAAACTCGGGAAAGGGCCGGTGATCTATCGCGGTCCCAACATGAATCCGCGTGTGGTGGAGCGACTGATTCAGGTGGCCGAGGCAAACAACATCCCCTACCAACTGGCGGCAGCGGGAAAAGCGACGGGAACGGACGCCAACGCCATCCAGGTCAACCGTGCTGGAGTGGCTACCGGATTAATCAGCGTCCCCAACCGATATATGCACAGTCCTGTGGAAATGATATCCCTGGACGACCTGGACGCCGCCGCAACACTCCTGGCCCGGTTTGTGGAATCAATTTCCCCTCAGGACGATTTCGTCCCCTGAGTGCAAAAAATAAACACAAGTGGTGATCCGCTGGAGAGTCAGGAACGGTCTCCCCCATCATGACGGAGACAGAATAACGGTCCGAAGCCGCGGAGAATGAAAGCCAGTATCGTTTGACTTGAGGCCAGACCGGTGGCACCCGTAAAACGTGCAATCATCAGCGATATCCACAGCAATCTAGAGGCCCTTCAGGCAGTCCTCGAAGACATCAAGCAGCAGGGCGTGGAGGAGATTTACTGTCTGGGCGACATCGTGGGTTATGGACCCAATCCCCGGGAATGCATCGATCTGGTCATGAAGCACTGCAAGGTGTGCCTGCTGGGTAACCACGATCAGGGTGCGCTGTTTGATCCCGAGGGATTCAACGTGGGGGCGGAGAGGGCGATTTTCTGGACCCGGCAGCAGCTCGAGGAGCATGGCGGGAACCCAGTGGAGGCACATCGGCGGTGGGATTATCTCGGTGAACGGCCGCGGATTCACCGGGAAGGCCCCATCGTCTATGTTCACGGCTCGGTGAGAAACCCGCTCAATGAGTACGTTTTTCCGGAAGATATTTACACCCCGGCGAAATTACAAAAGCTCTTCGCCCTTATTGAGAAGTGTTCCTTCCAGGGACATACTCATACACCCGGGGTATTCACCGACAGCATTGAATTCTTTTCCCCGCAGGAACTGGAAAACGGCGAATTCGACCTGGATTCGGTGGAAAAGGCCATGATCAATGTGGGATCGGTCGGCCAGCCGCGGGACGGTGACCCCCGCGCATGCTATGTCATTCAGGAGGGGAATCGCGTTCGTTTTCGCCGCGTTCCGTACGACGTGGAAAAAACAATAGAGAAGATCTACGCTGTTCCAGACCTCGATAACTTCTTGGGAGACCGGCTTCGCGACGGCCGGTAACCGTTTGACAGAGCGCGGCGCGAGTAAAGTGGTCATTTCACCGGTCGAAAAATACGCGTTGCCGCGCTGGTGTATCAGCAAATAAAATGGGATTGCGCACGCGGCGAGGAGTCTCCCTGCTGTTCATCCCGGCTCGTTCAGTCCCCAACAGGGAATGAAAATCAAAGGCTGGCGAAATCCGTTTGTGCTTCTGATCGCTGGATGGTACACCATCACGGCGGTAGGAAGCCTGTTTTTGCACCGCCTCTCCGGAATCGAGGCGACGCTCGGGGCATATTCCGCCGGCCATCTGCCTTGCACTCGCGATTGCACCCTGGATTCGGCTGCCGGGTTCAGCCGGGCGGATCTTCCTGCGGACGATTGCCAAAAGAACTTCGAGCCTGGTTTGCAATCGTCCGGCAAGCAAACTGTTCACGACGCGAATTCCTGCCATATTTGTCAGTTCCAGATCCAGCCTCGAGCTCCCGTCGCCACGTTCGCGGTTATTTTGCCACTTGTATTGAATTGGTGGAGCCCACTCGTCAATTTCACCGAGGTCGTGGCTCGCCCTGCATCCCCGTGGCACAGCCGCGCTCCACCTGTTCCCAACCTCGTCTGATAAACTCTGGATTCCATCTGCCGGGAGTACCCATCGGGGTGAGTCGCTCCCCGGTCGTCCCAGCCCACCACATCACGTGAGAACCTGGAAGCACTGCTCCAAGAAAAGAGCACGTCGTGGCGGAGTCACCACATCATCTCGTGTCCTCAGGTCATCGCATTATCCGAGGAAAACCTTTCCAAGAAAGAACAGGAGAGCGATCATGAACGTGGTTCCTAAGGATAACCCAAAACATGGACTTTGCGTGGCTTTCGGTCTTGTGCAGAAGCGGCCGAGACGCCGGGCCTTCACGCTGGTGGAACTGCTGGTGGTTATCGCGATCATCGGGCTGCTGATTGGGCTATTATTGCCGGCCGTGCAGGCGGCACGAGAGGCGGCCCGGCGAGCGGAATGTTCGAACAACCTCAAGCAAATCGGCTTGGCCATCCACATGTACCACGACACCCACCGCACATTACCGGCGGGCTGGGCGGCCTACACACCCGATGGACGGCAGCCGATGGTCAATGGCTCGCCGGGCTGGGCCTGGGCGGCCGTGATCCTTCCTTATCTGGAACAAATGGGGCTCTATCAAGGTGGCATTCACTTAGAGGCCCCCATTTATGATCCGATCAACGAGGCGGCCATCAAAACGTTTATCAGCGTGTATCGCTGCCCGTCTGATATTAACAGCAACGAAAAAGTGTTTGAAGCCCACAAGCTCCACGAAGGTCACGAGCACGGCGAAGAACACGAAGGCGAAGAATACGATGAACTGCTGATTGCGCGTTCCAACTACGTGGCGTGCTTCGGGACGACGGACATCCACGTGTGCGACCATTTGCTGCCCGGCACGCGGTGCGAGGGCAACGGGACTTTCTTTCACAACAGTTTTTTAACACTGGCCTCTATCACGGACGGAACCAGCCAAACCTTTTTGGTGGGTGAGCGTACCGTGGCACTGGGCTACGCCACATGGTGCGGTGTCCTGCCGGGTGATGCCTGTGCACCGGCCGGGGTTCTTGCTTCTGCCGAATATCCACCGAACTTGAAACAGGCGCATGCCCACAATTTCAGCAGCCAGCATCCCCAGGGGGCGAACTTTCTTCTGGGCGACGGCTCGGTGAGGATGATCAGTCAGACCATCGACCTGAATGTTTTCCACGCCCTGGCCACACCTGCCGGTGGAGAAACACCGGGACCCTTCTGACGCACCTTTCGCGGAGTGCCCAAGCTGTACACTCGGCGAGTGGCTGGCCCCATTAACGGTCCGCGGGGATGGCTGAAAGATCACCCCGCGGTTTGTATTGCTTCACCCGTGACACTATTTTGTGCTGCCTCACCAGGCGCACAAACCGTCCCCGCAAGGTCTCCGGGATAGGCTTTTTACGTAACGGATGAGACTGATGGCTCAGGTTTTGGCGAAGAGTTTGAACAAACCTGCACGGCCCGGTTTCTTACTCGTTTCCTTGGCCTGCTCGCCGCAGAGGGCCTCTGCCAGTCCCACGATAGCGGTTGTCACGGCGGAGCGCGGTGCACATTCCAGGAGCGGCACGCCGTTATTGCGGGCTTCACTGCACGCGCGATAATCGTTGGGAATCTGCCAGAAGATCTCGCGACCAATGATCTCCTGGGCCTTCTTGAGATTGATCTGCCCGCTGTCCATTCCCAGCCGATTGACGACGATTTTGACCTTCTCGGCCATGCCCGGCATGTTACTGAAGGACATCATCAATCGCACCACGTTGCGGAGGCAGGGCAGGTCAAGCTGCGTGACCAGCAGCACGTGCTGGGCCATCTCCAGGGCCATCATGTCAACCGGGGTAAACGCCTTGGAGAGATCCAGCACAAGATGCGTGAAACTGGCCTTCAGCAAGCCGATAACCCGCTGGAGATCTTCCGCGCTGATCAGAGAGACATCCTCGAGTTGCACGGGACGGGGGAGCAGAAACAATCCTGAAGCGTGCTTGGTCAGGGACCGTTTGAGAAGCGAAAAGTCGAGCCGGGTGACGTTCTGCGCGACATCGACGATCGTGTAATCAGGAATTGCGTCCAGGAGCACATCGGCATCACCCAAACAGAGATCCAGGTCGGCCAGAACCACCGTGTTCTTGTCGTTGCGGGCCAAAGCACAACCCAAATTGACGGCAATTGTGGAAACCCCTACGCCCCCTGTCACCCCCGCCACGGCAATGACCGTGGATCCCCGCGCCTTGGAGTCTCCCTGACCGAACCGCCGTTCCTGAATCCGGTTGATGGCTGCCAGCAGATCGTCGATGCGGACAGGCTGAAGGAGGAATTCCTTGGCCCCCGCACGCATCGCCTGAAGAATCACCGTGCCATCGTGGGTGGAACTGACAACGAAAATGGCGCAGTCCGGCAATTGCTGGCTAACTCGCGACACCAGCTCCAGCGCCCGCTCTCGATCATGATCGATGGCGACGATCCCAATATCGGGCTGAGTCTGCGCCACCACATCACTGAAAAACTCGTAACGTGAGCACTCCGCCTCCAGCCAAATCATGTCAAGCCCCAACAGGAGCCTCTTGAGTTCGTCCCGCCCCGTATCGTTGGGGTCCACGATGGCCACTCGCAGAACGTTACTCATAAGCCAGCCAGCACCTTTGCTCGAAGGAAGTTAATCAAAACGGTTGCGGAATTTGATCCTCAACCTCCCGATGACGCTGCGAGGCAAGCCCTCGGATCGTCCGCCCTATCCGGAGCTCTGCTGCTAATGCCAAAAACAGAGCTGACAGGGTGGAAGGAGGCTGCTTCGCCAGTCACTCTTCGGCACACTCTCCCCCCACCATTAAATATGGGTCACTTTTTGATAAGATGCGAAAAAATTGGGTGCGAGGAACGAGCAAAAGCCGATGGTGTGATCGGCCGTTGGCATCCACACCGGCGATAACTTGGGCCGTGTCGATTCTGGTGTGAAACCTGTTGAATCCGGGCTCTTCCGGGTGGATGGATCAGTTGTCGTATCCGATGTCACCCTTAAATCCCGGCAAGCTGCCCGGGGAAGCCGGTTTGCTCTGCGCACCCGCGGTTTGCGCAACCGGACGTGTTCTGGACGTGGTGGGCGTCACCACTCCCTGCTTGCCGAAACTGACAGGGGCACCTGTCGGTGCTGAGGACTGGGCGCCTGAGGACACCGGGGGCAGCGGGGCGGGAGGGGCGAGTTCAGGGGCGGCTGGTGCCGCAGGCCCAGCAGGTGTCGGCTGAGGAAGTGGTGTCGGTTGATTGTCCCGCAAAATCGTCGCCTGTCCAGCCTGTTTAATGTCTTCGATTTGAGCCGAACCGCTGTTTTCCGGTGGGCAACACCGCGGGACTTCGATGTAGCCCTTCATGTAAAGTTCCCAATCGCTAGGACTGGCGGTTTGGGTACCCGGTCCACATGGGGGTACCTCCTCCGGATTCATCGCATCGACAAGTTCAGGGGTCACAAGGATGAGGAGTTCGATGTCGTTGTTCTGCTCGGCCACCCGCCTGAATGCCGCGCCGATGTAGGGAACATCCGAAAGAAACGGCACACCGCGACGCTGGGCTTCGACACGGGTCTCCACCAATCCCGCAATGGCGAGGGTTTGTCCCGCTTGCATTTCCACACCGGTATCTACTTCTCGGACCCGAAGCCCCGGCACTGTCGTCGAATTGATGACCACACTTCGAGAAGTATCGATCTCACTGACCCGCGGACGCACTTCCAGCCGGATCCGGCCATTACCCAAGACAATTGGGACAAAATCCACCTGGGTGCCATACTTCTTGTATTCGATGGAGACCGTGCCCAGGCTCTGCGGGACGATGATGGGAAATTCCCCGCCGACCTGGAAGAAGGCCGGCCGACCGCTCACCGTCACAAGGGTTGGTTCGGCGAGAACCTTCATGAGATTGTCCTGGCGGAGGGCCTCGAGTACGCCGAAAAACGCGTCGTTCCCGTCAAGCACACTGAAGAAAAACGTTTCGCCGCCGGACGTGAAGGCACTCGCCGCGGTACCACTCCCAGCATTCCCCGGGGCCACTCCCGTGAGCAGGCCGCTGACGCTGGACCGAATGACGTTCTGCCCGGAAATCTGGCTCCAGTCGAAACCGAGTGAGCGGAGTTTGGTCCGGGAGACTTCCATGACCTTCACGTGGAGAAGCACTTCATGGACGCCGCCCAGCGTTAGATTGTTGATCACCCGGGGATAGTACTCCTCGGCAATCTGGACGATGCGGCTGACGTGCTCCTGCTGGTCCACGTAGCCGGAAAGGAGGACGCCGCTGGCAATCGGAGTGACTTTGATCGAGCAGTTGGGAAACTGCGCCTTCAGGAGCATCTCCAGCTCCCGGGCGTCCCCGAACACAATCACATCCACAGTATAGATGTTGCCCTGATCGTCCCATAAATTGACCTGGGTTACGCCAGGCTTTTTGGCAAATATCTGAATCTGATTGGGGGAAAGGGCGGTGAGGTCCAGGATTTCAGGGTTGTTCACCTGGGCCTGCGGAATCCGCCTGTCCAACGTGAGAATCCGGCTCGTATTGACGGTCAGTTCCTGGCGCTGTGAGGGACCGGTGACGCGGCAAACAACGCCATTTCCGGTGCTTTGGCCGGATGGGACAGGGGAACCACCCTCAAAAGAATACGTGTTACCGCCTGGGTGCAGCAGCAGAGCGAAAATCAGCGCGAGCAGCCCACTCAATTTAGCAAAGTGGGGGAGATGCCTGATCATCCGTGATCACCCTATCGTAATGAGGTTTTGGCACTCCAATAACAACAGCGTCGCGATTGGAATCTCTCCGCATCCATGCATTGAGTCCAACCGGCGCAACACTCCCTAGTCCTTATCGGCAAAAGTCGAGCAACTGGTAAATTTGATTCAATTCTGCGGTCCAAGACGTCACTGATCGCTGCCCCGCTCTGGAACTGGGCTATCCGTTGGAGGATGCAAGTCCCCATCTTGAGGTGGGGCGCTTTCTGAGGTTGGCGGTGCGGCCGTCGGAGCGGGCTCACCGGCGGGTAAGGCAGAACCTCCGTTGTTCGCGGCCCGCCAGATCGTTCCCATCGCGTCCGGCCAAACGTGGTCCGTATCAGCCTCCAGCACCACGTCATTCACCTGAGAACCGAGGAGGAGTCGCATAGCCCAGGTTTGGCCACCTGAGCCCCTGGTGGAGACGGGAGTGGCACGGGCAGAATTGGTCTGGTTGCTCAGGAACTGGGCGAAAGCGTCCTCTTTTCCAGGGGGTTCACTTCCCGGGACGATCTCTTTTTCCGGATCCCCTCCTTGGGTGGGAAGTCCCAGCAACTCCATGGGATCAACCCCCTTGGTTTCCACCGGATCATTGTCCCCCAGACCCCGCATGACCAGACGAATCTGGCCAAGTTCCGTCGCCGCAGTCAAAATTTCTGCTTGCTCCGGAGTCACCAGGAGGGAAACCGTCTTGGCCTGAATCGATTTTTGATTCTTCTCGTCACCGGTCAAGGCGTATTTGTCATCAACGGCAAAAACTCTAACGTTCTGCAAAATTGTTCTGGTGTAATCCTTGGGGATGCCCTTGGAAGGCATGGCGGGGAAATGCACGACCACATCCACGCGGTCGCTGGGCCGTAACATGCTAGCACTACCGCTAACCGGGTCCACCTTCACCGAAACCACACGGTAACCTTTGGGAATCCATGGGGCAGCGCCCGCATCGACGGCCCCTTTCTCGAGCAACTGGGCGTCCAGAATGGGAGAACCCTTGTAGATTTTGGTTTTGGTGCGTCGTCCCTCGACGTCCTCCACCTTAAACAGCGCACCCTCTGGAATTTTGCTCTTTGGCCAGTCTTCCAGTTTAATTTGGGTAATCTTTACAGGATCCCCCATGGGAATATCTTCGGCCGCCACCACAATCGCTTTCATTTCGACAACGGGTGCTGGGGTAGCTCGATCCCGTGTGGCCAGCACCTGCTGTACTCCAACCGCAGCCACCAACCCGCAACCAAGTGCCAGTGCCAGAAAGAAGATCGACCTTGTGCGCATACGACAGAATCTCGCCTTTTCTGGAGGATCGACAAAACAATCATTGGGGCGTGTTCACTGCACGGCTTCCCGCCGCATGGTTGTTGTGGCGCGCAGCTCCACCCCCCCTAAAAACATTGGCGAGGGAAGCCAACTCACTTGACGAAAAGGCACAGTAACCGTAACAGTCACCGGCTCCCCGTAACCCGCAGAATCGATCGGATCCGGCGTAACCGTTACAGTTGCCGAGCGAATTCCTCCGCTGGCCAGGTAATTTTCCACCACGCTGATGACTTCTGCCGTGGTGGCCCCTTGAATGATCGCCCGACGAGCACCCTCCCGCGACGCGTTGGTGATCACCTGCTGGACCATCACCATGCGGCCAAACTCGATGAGGCCCAGCACCAGCAGGAAGAAAATAGGAGCCACAACGGCAAACTCCACCACCGCTACCCCAGCAGGACGCCCGCAGTCGCCGCATTTTTTGCGCCGGCCTGGCTCTCCATCACGCTGGGCGGTCCGTGGCTTGGTTCGACACTTCCTCGCGAAAAGACGCTCGAAGATTTCTCGGTCAGGAAGCACCGCATGGAAAGAGAAGACGTTCCTGGCTCGCATAGATCCACCTCACCATTCAAACGGGGAAAAGCATACCGTTGACAAGAAAATACGCAATCGTGCCGATGGCGATTGGTATCCCATAGGGCAGAAGAAGCATTCGCGGTTTCCGCTCGGCTGCCAGCTCGGCCAACCGTTCAGGGTGCCGAACCACGAGAATCTCATAGAGAATAGCAAAAAACTGCCGCGTGTGTTTCCAGGCGGCTCCCCGTGCAATCACCATGGCGACTGCGATCACGGCACCCACAATGACGGTGATCACGAACGCCCAGAGCGTGTGTGTCATGCCGATCCAGGCCCCCACTCCCGCCAGGAGTTTCACATCGCCCGCCCCCATTCCTCCGATAGCGTAGGCCGGGAGCAGCAGCCCCAACCCCACTGCGGTACCTAAGAGGCTCGACCACACGCCGGGCCAGCCAAACCAGAGTCCACTCATCACCCAGCCGCTGATAATCAAGGGAAATGTAAGCCAGTTGGGAACCTTGAGCTTGGTCCCGTCAATCCAGGCGGCCCAAACCAACACCACGCTGACAAACCAGCAGATTCCCCAAACGGTCCAGGGATGGTTTGATGCTTGGAGTACGCGTTCCAGCATTTGATCACACTCCGTCAAAAGTGCCCTACGGTGCTCTTGATGGTGTCTTCATTGCAACGTTTTTTAATAAGACGATCCGCCCATAAAAACTTGGCGCGGTCGCCTCTCGACATTGATCATTCGCTTCGCACTTCATGGGATCCCACAGAACAATTCGCGTGCGCCTCCTTGGGGAAACCTCCATCGGCACACAGTTCCCCTGCCGGGTCATCACATCCGGACTGTCAGCAGGTATTGGAGGACGGCCGCCAGAAGCGTCAGCCACAGGACGAACAGCGAAAAGGCCTCGCTCGCCAGTTCGGGAGGAATAGCTGGATTCATGGTCGAATCTCCTCAGTCGGGATTGACATCGTTTAAACTCGATCTTTTGGGGTGAATACATGATCCGTGCGTGATCTCTCTATGAAAAAGTGTAGGTCAAAAAAACACCCCTCGGAGCGATTTTTGACTCCGAGGGGCGATGTCATCCCGCTCTACGGCCCGACTCTCCGGACCAGAGCCCGCCGGCCATGTCAGCAGACATCAGTTGCCGGTTGTGCTCTGGATGGAGTCGGTCACGCTTTGGAAGGTGTCACGCGCGGCGGTACCCAGAGATGAGATCGCCGTGAGACAGACGATCACGATCAGGGCCAGCATCACCGCGTACTCCACAGCGGTCGGGCCATCTTCCGAGACGAGGAAACGGTGCAACTTCTGAGCAAGCGACTTCATACAGTTCCTCCAAGACAAGCGGGACATGTGATCAGCCTTGATCCTCTTTCAAGACCGATCCAGGAAAAGGGGGATCGACGGTACACGCCACGCTCCCGTGACGCCGGCCTGTCCCGTACCGTCTGCATCCCGACAACACCCAAAACCGATGCCTCTTCCCCGTAGGCCGCGATGCCCGTCCGCCGTATCGGCAGACGCGCCTCGCCGTCCCCGGCACGTCCCGGTTGTCGGCAGGCAGAAGCCTGAAGGTCAGCCTTCAGACCGCATCATCCCTTCGGCAGCCCGGCGACCGGATGCGACCACCCGGCCCGTAGCTTTGCGCCCCGGCCTTACGACCGGTTTGCCTTTATCGAGGATGAGGCGACAGGCCGTTGGCGACAGGGCTCTCGGGGACCACCCACCGAGTTGCCAACCCTGTCTGGCGACGACCCTTCGGCCGTCCTCTCGGCAGCCCATCGAGTCCAGCGTCTTCTCGCTCACTCTCAAAGGCCGCCTCTGTAATGAAAAATAGGTCATGTATTCGGCTTGTCAAACGAAAAACTTTAGATCGCCACCAAGAAACAGAGGCCTCGATTGTAACTATGGACGACCTGTTCTTTCCACATTAACGCTGGAAGGGATTACACCGCGCCGCAACACGGCTCGGCAATCTCGTTTTTAGCTTAAGCGAGAGTGGAAGCAGCTTGCTCGGCAGGATTGGCCCTCAGGTTTTGAGACGCCTTTCCCGCCTCTCTCCAGAGTTCTCTCAACTGGGCGAGGAGAGATCGACGAATCGTCTGCCGATAGGGCGAATCGCTGGGGAGTTCCGCCATCAACCGCCGGTGGGCCTTGCCGAGATTGTGGTAGGGCATCGAGGGAAACAAATGGTGCACGGCGTGGTAGCGGAGTCCCACAGGTGCCCATAATTCGGCAATCCACCAGCGATAGGGGTAATTCAGGGAGTCAAGGACCTGCTCGGAAAATTCCACCGGATGCGGCTCGAAGGCGTACCGGTGCGCTCCAAGCGTCCGCAGGGCGTTGATGAGCACGACAAGCACGGCTGTGGCATACGCCTGGATGAGGAACGGGATCGGCCACCGTCCCAGGAAAATCGGCGGCACAAGGAACACCCCCCACACCCAGAGAAAGCATAGCGCTTCCTGCACTCTGATCCAAAACAATTCGCGAGGCGTGGGTTCCGGCCGGATATACTTCGGGTCAATCACCATGGAAGACGCATGGGCATGGACCCAGGCCCGAAAACGAGAACTGGTCCATGCCAGCGGGCTCAGGATAGCAAAACGAACCACGACAAGCGGCGGAATGATAAAGCTGGTCAAAAGATACTTGACGATTTCCCAACGCGGTCGCCGGGCAAAGGGTAGATACTCTCCATCGCGATCGGTGGCATACGTGGTCTTGCGATGGTGGTCATGGTGCGTCTGGTACACAAACGAAGGGAGGAGAAACGGGGTTCCACACAGTATGTTCCATACGACCTTGAACGCAGTCATCACCCCCCGGGGAAAATGCACAATTTCGTGAATGAACAACGCCGCACGATAGTATGCCAGGGCCGATACCACAAAACACACCGCCTGCTGCGGCGAAAACAGCGGAGTCCGACGTACGAGCGCAAAGCACACCGAGCCCACCACAAAAGACACAAGAAAGTCCACCCAGTAAATAAGGGGGTTACGGGCAAACAAATCATGAACAATACGCTTGGCCTCTACGGGTGAAAATGCAGAGGGCGAGGATTCGACGACCTCAGCCCCAAACTCTTCGCGGTTGAGCGTTTTTCCAGATGACATCGCGTTCGACCCGCTGTATCGTGAGACCCTGAACTTCGACAAAGCCTTTCCACGCAATTTGGCTCGCTTGATCTTTTCCGAGTGGCGAAACTCGTTTTCGGTTACATTTGCCACTGCCGTTGAAAAATTATTATAATTCTGCCACACAAAATAGTGGTGTATTTTTCCCATTCTTCTTGCCGTTATGCTCATTTTGTGCTCAGGTTAAATCTGCGTTCGCCTGGGGGCTGAAAAACAGGCAACGCGGGCTCGGCGAACGCTGTTCTTTACTGCTCGACGAATACCGCACCTCGAACGACGGTAAATGGGATTTCGGTTGCCCAAAAGCCGGCCCACCATCGTAACCCCACCGTGCGGTTGCCAGGCTAGGCAAACCGGCCAATAATGCAGATCGGGCTACCCCACACGAACCTGCTTTCCCGGCAAGGCTTCCCGTGTCCACGCTCCGGAGGATATTCGCGTGTCTCGCAATCTGACTTCGATTTTGTCTGGAATATTGATCCTCGCGCCCCTTGTTGGTTGGGGATGCCGGGTTGACGATCGGGAAAAGAACGACGGTCCGATGACAGTGGCTGTCACAGTTCCCCCCCAAAAATGGTTGGTAAGTCAAATCGGGGGGGAAAAAGTCTCGTGCGTCGTGCTGATCCCGGCCAATCAGGACCCGCACACGTTCACAGGCACCGACGCCGACGCTGCCCGGCTGGCACGCTGTCGGGTGTTTTTTTCCATTGGGCTTCCCGTGGAAAACAGCCCCTGGTGCCGCGCCATCTCCCAGCAGAGCGGTCTTCGCGTTGTCTCCCTCGCCGATGCTGCCCATTTCCACAGAAACTCTGCACCACCCGTACAGAAGGTCGCAGGGGAAACCGAATCGCATTTGGACGAAGCCGCCACGCGTTCCGACGCCGGCACCGAGGACGCATCCGATCACACTTCGGAGGGTACCAAATCCCCCGAAAATGAGCGGCACCAGAGGGACGAACATGACCATGAAGTTTTTCTTCACACCTGGCTCAGCCCAAGACGCCTCGTAGCCATGGGGGAAATTGTGGCGCAAACCCTGGAAGAGCTCGACCCATCCAACGGGGCGTTATACCGAAACAACTGGAAGCGATTACGGTCGCAATTGCTTCAATTGGACGAGGAGTTGCGGGAAAAACTTGCCCCGCTGAAGGGGCAGGAGTTCTTTGTGTTTCATCCCGCGTGGGAGTGCTTTGCCGCGGATTATGGGCTGGTTCAGGTAGCGCTGGAATCGCACGGAAAAGAACCGTCGGACCGCGAGATCACCGAACTCCAGCGTCGGGCCCAGCGGGCGCGAATCAAAGTGATGCTCGTCCAACCGCAGATTTCCTCTCGCGCAGCGCGCGCTGTTGCAGAAGCGGCGGGGCTGCGACTTGTAACCGTCAATCCTCTGGCCGAGGACGTCCCCCGCGAACTGCGGCACGTTGCTGAAACCCTCGTGTCGGCGTATCGTGAAAGAATAAAGAGCAGTAACGCGGAATAGTGAGCAAGCGTTTCCCGCAGTCGGCAACTCTCTGCCGGCATGCTTTCTCCGAAAACGGGTGAACCGATGGCCGCTGTTGCCCCCCTGACAAAAACATCCCCTGATCCGTCGTTTGCCACACCGAACGTGGTAGGGCGGCTGGAGCATGTGACGTTTTCCTATCGTTCGCCCACGGGTGGTCTGTTGGAGCCGGTTCTTCAAGATATCTCGCTGGAGATCTATCAAGACGACTTTTTGGGAATCATCGGCCCGAACGGTGGGGGAAAAACGACGCTGCTGAAAATTATTTTGGGGCTTTTGGAACCGCAACAGGGAACGGTGACCGTCTTCGGCAAACCGCCACGCGAGGTCCGACACCTCATCGGCTACGTACCCCAGCACGCCAAAGTGGATACCTCTGTTTCCGCATGCGTACTGGATATTGTGCTCGCCGGTCGGATTTGCCATTCGCGGTGGGGTTTTCTTTATGGTCGGACGGACCGCGAAAAGGCCTTGGCTGCGCTTCGATTAACGGGGACGGCCGATCTGGCCCACCGGCGACTTGCCACGCTTTCGGGAGGGCAGCGCCAGCGCGTTTTAATAGCGCGGGCCCTCGCCGCTGAACCCAAATTGCTGCTTTTGGATGAACCCACGGCAGGAGTTGATCCCTACGTCGAACAGAATTTGACGGACCTGCTCCATGCCCTGAACGAACAGCTCCCCATCGTCATTGTCAGCCATGACATCGGCTTCGTTTCCACGCATCTCAAGCGGGTCGCGTGCCTCAATCGGCGACTCACCGTGCACTCGGCCGCAGAGGTGACGCGATCGACCATGGCCGCCTTTTACGGAGAGCACGTGCACCTCGTCCACCACGCTCCCTGCTGTCCGTTGAACGATCCTGGATGCGATCACGGTTGTGTTCCGGTTCCATCCGCAACAGGTCGAAAGATGGAGGAGCCATGACGGAATTCTTTCACGACCTTTCCGTCAACCCATTTCTGATCAATGGACTGGTGGCGGGCGTTTTGGCAGGACTGGCCTGCGGTATCATTGGGCCGTATGTGATCACAAAGAGAATCGTTTTTCTCGCCGGGGCTATCGCTCACATTGCAGTGGGGGGAGTCGGCATCGCGCTTTTTCTGAAATACAGTGGCGGTTCCTATTTCAGTGGTCTGGAACCGGTTCACGGTGCCACCGCCATTGCCCTTTTGGCCGCTATCATCATTGGCGTCATTAACGAAAAGCGGGCGGAACATGCAGACACTCTCATTGGCGCGCTCTGGGCGGTAAGTATGGCTCTGGGAATCCTGCTCATCAAGTACACGCCCGGATATCAGGGCGAGTTGATGAGCTATTTGTTCGGCAACCTGGCCTATGTGACACGGTCCCAACTCGCCTGGATGGCGATTCTGGATTTGGTGATCCTCGCGACCGTGCTCCTTTTTCACAAGCAATTCATGGCGGTGTGTCTGGATCAGCAGCTTGCGACCCTGCAACGCGTACCCGTACTCGCCATCAACTTGCTGCTACTCTGTTTGGTCGCGCTCACCGTCATCTGTTTGACTCAGGTGGTGGGCCTGATACTGGTGATTGCTCTTTTGAGTCTGCCTGCTGCTACAGTTGCCCGCTTTGTCATCGGCATGCCCGCGCTGCTGGCCGGTGCCACGCTCCTGGGGATACTGATCACCACAGTTCCCCGCATTGCGGTGTACGGGACAGCGGTCAGCCCCGAATCCGCCATTGTTCTGGCGGCCGGCGGGGTCTACCTGGTGAGCCTTCTCATGACGCGGCGCGTCCCCGAATGAGCCAAAGTCGCTCACTCCCCTCTCGCGCGGACAACGTCATTCTGCCAGGGCTGCCACCGCCAGTTCCTGGAATGCCTCGCGCACAGGTGAGGCATCGGAGTTGGGAAAATTGGTCCTCTGAACGAGCAGGATAAAGATCATTTTGCGCTGCGGGTCGATCCAGCCCTGTGTTCCAAAGGCCCCGCCGTGGCCGAATGTCCCCGGCGAAAGCATCCTTGTTACTCCCTGCGGTTCGCGAACGACGCACCACCCGAGCCCCCATCCGTTGCCGGGAGTAAACCCGGTGACAAGATCCCCGGTGTGCACGCGTGTCATGACGGCCACCGCCTCGGAAGAGAGGATGCGTGTGCCCTCCAGTTCACCGCCGTTGAGCACCATCTGGTAAAACCGGGCAAGATCGGCGGCCGTGGAATAGAGTCCCCCGGAAGGATTGGGGGCCCGCATACCGGCATCCTCAATCAGCCAGATGGCCCCGCCGCCCGGCACAAGATTCCCCTCGGGAGTTCTCTGGTAGGCGCGGGCCAACCGTGATCGCTGCTCTGCCGTGGGCACAAAGGTGGTATCCTTCATTCGCAAAGGCTGAAATATCTCACGACGGAGAAATTCCTCGTAGGACTGACCCGTCACGACCTCGATAATGCGTCCGCAGACCGTCAGTCCGGGAGAATAGGCCCACCGTTCGCCCGGCTCGAAAGTTAAACCATCTCGCGCCAGCTTGGCCACTGTTTCTGCCAAAGTGGCCTCCGTCCGCTGTGACCCCGTCAGGCCTGACGTGTGAGTCAAAAGATGTCGTACGAGAAGTGGTTTCTCCGGTGGTCTGCCATTGACTTTGACGTCTGCGAATTCGGGCAGGTACTTGGCCACGGGATCATCCAAACCCACTTTTCCACGATCCACGAGGATCATGAGTCCTGTCGCCGTGATGGGCTTGGTCATTGAGGCGATTTGGAAGAGAGAGTCTTTTTGCATGGGAGTTTTGGCATCGAGATCCGCCCACCCTACCGCTTCCCAGTGAACAATCTTTCCCCCTCTCGCCAGGAGCGTCACAGCCCCCGCAATTTCTTTGTCGGCCACAAACTGTTCCATCCGGGACCGGATTTTCGAAAGAACGTCACCTCTCAGACCAACATCTTCCGGCTTTGCCTGCGGAAGCGGCCAGTGCGTGCTGGTTTCCTCGGCAACGGCGGCCGAAAGCACCAGCGACAGGAAGCAAGTGACCACCAACGTCATCCAGCGACAGCGGCATCCAGTAAGGGCAGCTTTCATCGCGACTTCTCCTCCTAAGGTGTCCAGTTCAGCGCCCGTTAGCCAACACGAAAAGCGGCTTCCAAGAATAGCTCCATTGTGGCCGTCGCGACAAGCGGTGTCAAAACCCCACCAACCTACCGTTACGCCGGGGCGGCCAGACAGAAAGAGCGCGTACCGAGAAGAGCGCAAAAAAAATCCCCTAGCAGGGGATCAAAACTCTAACTCCGCGAGGTCGCGCAAATCGTTTACTTTTTGCCACCCGGCTGCGTATCACCCACCGTGGGAACCACCCACACTTTGAGATCCGCCTCGATATCATGTCCGAGGTGGATCCGCACCGTGTACAAGCCGAGTTCCTTGAGAGGCCCCTGCAAACGAACCTGATCCGGCGATACGTTGACGTTCTGGGCCTTTAACGCCTTGGAAATCTCGTTGGGACCGACCGACCCGTAAAGATGCCCTTCCTCGTTGGCGTTGGCTTCGATCGAAATGCTCATCTGAGAGATATTTTCCGCCAGTTGCCGGAGGCTCGAGATCCGAGCCCGTTCGATCTCCAGCAATCGGGCCTTGTGTTTTTCCACCATCCGTTTGTGGTGGTCCGTCGCGATGGTGGCGAGTCCCTGAGGAATGAGATAATTGACGGCATAGCCGCGTTTGACTTCCACAACGTCCCCCGCCTTGCCGAGGTGCTCCACATTTTGCACGAGTAAAAGCTGAACACCTCCGTGAGGACCTCGCGGTAATCCACGAACCCCATGCTGCCGGGATTTCTTCTTACCTTTCAGCTGGTTCATAAGCCAACCTCAAACCAAGTGTTTTTCCGCGTCCTGTAAAAGGACTGGTCTGTTGTTCTGTTTCTTCGCTTCTCGAACCAACCACTCCGACGCTCGCCACACGGATGCCGCGGTTGCGTGCTTCACGGAAAGGCCATCAAGCCGCCCAATACCAGCTCGGCATCAGAAAGGCACATCGTCCTCTGGCGGGAAATCCTCGACCGGGGCAACGTCCGGTGTTGGAGTTCCACTTCCCGCCCCCGCAGCCGAGGCCCTCCCTCCGGCGTTGATGTTGTTTCCTGCCCCGCGGCCACCCAGCATTTGCATCCGCTCCGCCACGACACGCAACTTGGAACGTTTTTCCCCTTCCTTTTCCCACGTGTCGAGGCGTAAACGTCCCTCGATCAACACCGGTGAGCCTTTCGTGAGATACTCCCCCGCGACTTCTGCGGTCCGGCCCCAAAGTGTCACGTCGACGTAAACGACCTCCTCGACCCACTCCCCCGTCGAACTCTTCCGACGTTCGTTGACGGCGATTCCGATATCACACACCGCCGTTCCACTGGGGGTGTAACGAACCTCGGGATCCCTCGTCAAATTTCCCACCAAAATGACCCGATTGAAACTCGCCATACTTTCCACCTCCCACCCGCGAGGTCCCCCGAGCCGCGGATTATTTGCCAGCACGTGCTAGAAGCTGCACGCTGGAGGGAGGAAGCTCGCCGCTTTCATTCGTCCACGACGTCGGCGTCTTCCATTTCCTCCACGTCCGCCTCGTCGTCGATCTCTTCATCCACCCCCAGATCCGCCTCGGACACGGTGCGAACGGCCACCTGCCCGCCTCGCGCGTGCTCGACGAGGACGTCGATAATCCGCGGATCAATTTTGATGTGCATAAACCGCAGGATATCCGGCGCAAGTTGCAGGCGGCGGCGGATCTCCTCCATTTTTGTGCTTTCACACTTGAAGTAAATCAGCCAATATGTGCCCCGCCGCTGCTTTTTGATCGGGTACGCCAGTCGGCGTTCCTCCCAAATACGGCTCACCAGAATTTCCGCGCCGTATTCCGTCAAAACGTCGGTAATCTGCCGGACCACACCGTCGGGGTCACGAGCAAACTTGTTGGAATCCAGAATGTAAAGACCTTCGTAAAAATTCTGCGCCAAATGACCACTCCTTCCACTCAATGGCACCTACTACGGAGCGCTCAATATATTCTTGACCCGCACCACTCCACGGACAGCGTCACTGACCACCGTCAGCGATCGCCCGCATTATAGCGGTTCATACATGCCTGTATGCCTTGATGCACCCAGAGTTCCACACCGTCGGCCGCCCGACGATACGCCTCCCGCATGACCGCCTCTTCCTCCGGCATAAATCGGGAGAGCACAAACCGAACCGCATCCTGACCCGGCGGCGGTGCCCCGATTCCGATTCGCAACCTCGGAACGGCCTCCGTCCCAAGGACCCGAATCACATCCGCCAATCCCTTGTGCCCCCCCGCGGAACCTCGCGCCCGAAACCGCAGCCTGCCGAGCGGCAGGTTCATATCATCGCAAATCACCAAAATATCCTCGGGCGAAAGCTTGTAAAAATCTTTCACCGCCCCGACACTCTGGCCACTGCGATTCATGTACGTCGTCGGGCTGAGCAGGAGGACCCTCGTCCCATCTATCGTAACGTCCAACGTCTCGCCCGAAAACCGACGCCTCACTTGCTGCCCCTCTGCGAAACGGCGGGCAAGCTCCCGAAGCACTTCATAACCGACGTTGTGGCGGGTACCCTCATATTCGCGGCCAGGATTCCCCAAGCCCACAACGACTTTCATGGGTGGCAGTTCCGTCGAGGTTTGTCTCCAGGAGCTCCACCACGAGCGCAACCATTCCCCAAGTCGGAACACGCCACCGCAACTCCCGGAGTCCTACGCTTACACTAATCCTTCTCCTCCTCTTCCTCGGCAGCCTTCTTACGCCCGATGACCTCCGGCTCAGCGGGACCCGGCGCCGGTGCAGCTTCCTCAACTTCCTCCTCACCCGCCGGAGCATGGCACACGACGACAACCTCGTCGGGATCTGCAAGGGCCTTTGCCCCCTCCGGCAACGTGACATCTTTAACGGTTATTGAACCACCGAGCTCAAGTTGAGTAATCAGCACCACGAGCTTCTCCGGGATCTTGTCCACTTCACATTCAATCGCCAGGCTGTGGAGATGCTGGGCCAAACGACCACCTGCCTTCACGCCCGGCGAATCACCGCGCAACTCGATGGGCACCTCGGTGCGAATCCTCTCATGGGCGCTCACCCGCGTCAAATCCACGTGAAGGATCTCCTTCCCCCACGTATCCCACTGCAATTCCTTGATGTACGCCTGTTCACGGACGGCCCCCGTCAACTGAATGAGCCGCGTGCCGTGCCGAACGGCGGCCGCCAGCGCATCCCGTGGGACGCTCAAACACACATTTTCTTGCTTATGTCCGTAAAGGATGGCGGGCACTTTTCCCGAAGCACGGAGCCGCTTGTTGCTCCTCTTCCCGCCCGGTGATCGCAATTCAACAGGTATCTGCTCGATCATGGATCTCCCCTACCGACGGTTTCTTCTCATTCGCCACACCCCCGCCTGTGATAACACCGAACTCCCTGGCCTTGCCAGGTTTCATGGAAAGTTCTTGCGTGAAAACATCCTCAGCGCGGATCACACTCCTTCCCGATTCCGGGAAGCTGCCGCCGACAGATCATCGCCAGGACGGGTTGGGGTCAGCCGGAAAATCTTTATTTTTGGCGTTTTCTGGAAAATTGCAAGGGCACCCGTCCGACACAACCCCATTTTTCCTCCGCCCAGGGGATGCGGACCTCCGCGTGGACTCGCGTCGGACTGAGATTCAACCCAGAGGGACCTGAGGGCAGGGGCAATTCATGAATTGCCCCCAACAACAGGTTGCACCCATCCCATCTCAGCGTTTTTGCAAAACTGGGGGTGAATCAACACCAGGTAGCGCGCCCCACAGGAGTTTAGCCGCATAACTGGTCACCGTGCATCTTAGCGGTACGTGCGGAAAAGTTTGCTGACGGATTCGTGCCGATGGATGCGTTTGACGGCCTCGCCCAAAAGTTCGGATACCGTGAGCACCCTTACGTTAGGCGGCCGACGGCTCGCATCCAGTGGAATTGTGTCCGTCACCACAATCTCTTCTGCCGGTGCCGCGGAAAGCCGTTCCACCGCTGGGCCGCAAAACACAGGATGTGTCGCTGCCAGATAAACCTTCGCCGCCCCGGCCTCTTTCACCATGTGGGCTGCTCCCGAAATCGACCCCCCGGTACTGATCATGTCGTCGAAAATCAGGGCCACCTTGCCCTTGACCGACTCGCCAATCAAATGCGCCTGGGAAGTCGTCGTACCACTGCTACGCCGTTTATCTACAATAGCCAGCTTGCCCCCGAAAACCGGGAGGTGAATGAGAGTCCTTTTGATAGCCCCCTCATCTGGGCTAACGACTACTATGTCCTCCAAAGGGATTCCAAGGCTGAGAAAATAGGAGTCCAGCACAGGAGCCGCATAAAGGTGATCCACGGGAATATCAAAAAAGCCCTGAAGCTGCGGGGCGTGGAGATCCATTGTCAGAACCCTGTCCGCCCCTGCCCGCGTTATCAAATTCGCCACTAGTTTGGCTGTAATCGGTACGCGTCCTTCATCTTTTCTGTCTTGCCTAGCATACCCAAAATATGGAATGACGGCCGTGATTCGCTCCGCACTTGCCCGCTTGAAACTGTCGATCATGATAAGCAATTCCATTAAGTTTTCGTTCACTGGCGGGCAGGTCGGCTGGACGATAAAAATATCGCGACCGCGGACGTCCTCCTCAATCTTGCAGGAAATCTCGCCATCCGGGAATCGACCGAGCGAGATCCTTCCCAATGGCAAGCCCACATAGTCGGCCACCTTTTGGGCCAGCTCCGGATTGGCCCGACCGCTGAAAATCTTCATTTCGTGGATGGACATAGTCGCTGAACCCTCGTTTTTTACCGGCTCACTTTGGTTCCGCGGCAATGCGTCACAAATTTTTCGTTGGCCTGAGGCGGCCAAAACCGGTCTTCCGAAGAATCCATCTTCGCGAAACTCTGGCTCACGTTCCAGCGGGACTGGAGGCCATCAAAACCTCCACAAAAAAGCAATCTGATTGCGCTATCCTTGACAGTCAAAATTTCTGCTTTATCCTATGATTTCTGCGGCCGAAAATCTGGACTCTTCGCGGGGCCTGGTTTGTGGAATGCCCGCGCTGAGCCCGAGCACTGCATATTGGCAAGGTAAGTTCCAAATACGTCGGGGTGATGTACTTTCCGGGAAGAATTGGTCAGCAAATGGGCGTGAGCCCAGGGCCGTTCACTGAGCAGCAAGCGATTTCTCCAAAAGGCCGGGCTTGCGAAGTGTCTGGTCTTGGCTGTTAGAGTAGAGCGTTTACCATATGCCCAAATTGATCCTGGTCTGGCTTACGAGCATTCTCGCGCTTGTTCTATCGGCGGATGGCTTCGCAACTCACGAGGCCCCACAAACGCCGGGAGGTTCGACCACCGCCGCTCGGCCGAGCGATGGAGGTTCCTCGGCTCAAGCGGAGAATCGCGGGATTGCTCGCCCCGAGACAATCGAGGGTCAAAAGCTCACGGCATCGGAGATACTCAAGCGATTGGTCCCTGAAGAGCAGGCCATCGCACAGAGACTTTTCAGCTTGGGAGCCGCTCTGGGCACCGATGTCAGCGGACCGGCTGCCCACATCGTCTCCGTCAATCTGGCAGGCAGATCGATCACCCAAGCAGACCTGGAGCCTATTGGTCGCTTGCGGGAGTTGCGCTCTCTGGTGCTCGATGGCACGCCGATCACTGACGTTGGTCTCGTCTACATCGCTCCCCTGCTCAAGTTGGAACAGATCTACCTGAATGGGACACAGATTACTGGCGCCGGACTGGCGATCCTCGCAGAACTTCCCAACTTGCGCGTGATCGAAGCGGCGGGTACCCGGATCACGGATCGCGGGATCACTTTTTTGGTAGGCCTGCAGCATTTGGAAAGTCTTGCCCTTGGGGGAACGCTGGTGACCGACCAGGCCATGCCCGAGATAGGAAAAATCGCCACTCTCCGCTTTCTCGATCTCCGATTCACACGAATTGGAACCCCCGGTTTGCGGGGCCTTGCGACGCTGCGTCTGCAATATCTCAACCTGATGGGCACCCGGGTGGATGACGAAGGGTTGGGCGTGCTCGCCACCATGGATTCCTTGCGGGAACTGTATCTGCCGCCAGCGATCACCGATCAGGGATTGAAACAACTCTTGGCCCTTAAAGACCTCGAATACCTCGGCCTTGCCGGAACGCGAATCACCGATGAAGGCACTCGGTTTCTCGCAGGTTTTGCCAACCTAAAAGGGCTCAATCTATCCGGTACACAGATTTCCGATGAGGGATTAAAGCCACTTATGGCACTCAAAAACCTCCAGTTTGTGGACCTGTCACGGACGCTGATCACCGATAAGGCCGCGCAGGCAGTCGGCTCGTGGGAGAAGCTTGTGTACCTCAATGTGGATGATACCAAGGTCGGCGACAATTTCATCTCCCAGATTTGTCAGCGATTGCCATTGGAATCGCTGGCCTTGGCACGGACGTTGGTCACCGATGCCGCCGCCGAAGCCTTGGCCAAATGCCGGACCCTGAAACTGCTGATTGCCTCCGATTCCAGGATGACCAGCGATGGCGTGGCTGCCCTGGCCAAGCAAATGCCGCAAACACAAATAGTGTACAATTTATCGCGGAGCAGCAAAAATTAAATGGACTATTTGTGACGCACCTCGGAATATGCACGCTGAACACCAAAAACCCAAGCACAAAAAAGCGCAAATCCGTTGTATCTTCAAGGTGGCCGTGTTAAATTTGGTTAGGTCGGAATTTTTCTCGTAAGGGGCGGACTGGTTTAGTTTTTTTCGGTCATCGTCAGTCTCAGTCAGAGGAGGTTTGACTCATGCGACACGCTGCTTTTGGCAAGATTCCGAAACGCAAAAAAGGTTTCACGCTCGTCGAGCTCCTCGTCGTGATCGCGATCATCGGCATTTTGATCGCACTCCTTCTACCTGCCGTACAAGCGGCTCGGGAAGCAGCACGCCGCAGCCAGTGTACCAATAACCTGAAGCAGTTTGCGCTGGCTGTTCATAATTACCACGACGTTTACAAAACGTTCCCGCGACAGAGCTACATCAGCTTTTTAGCCGGTTCCGGGGTGAACCTTGACCCCTGGCGAATTTGGCAAGGCTACAGCGTCCACACGATGATCTTGCCGTACATCGAACAACGGGCGATCTATGACCGAATCGACTGGCGAATTTGGGACGGTTGGTACAATCAGCCAGCACAGCTGCGCGAGGCTGTAATTCAAACATTCTTGTGCCCGTCTGATATGAAGGCCCCGCAAACAGGGTGGCTCCATGGACCGGGTTGCAACTACGCGGTGAATTCCGGCCCCTGGTTGATCTGGTGGGACTATAGCCAGATGTGCCCCGGTACCTTCCGCCCGAACCTCGAAACCACGATCGCGGAGGTCATCGACGGAACCTCCAACACAATCATGGCGTCGGAGGTCCTCAAAGGCGATGACAATGGCGCCCAGTACCTGCCAGGTGAACCCGTCAGAAACGTAATCCCGAGCTGGTACAATCACGGCGACCCGAACACCTATCTTGCCCCGACACTGCGGAATCAGCCGGTCCAGCCCTACATCGACAACCTGAACGCCTGGGGTATCCAGTGTCAGGCGAACATCGGTGACCACCTCAGCAACAATGGATGGAACTGGATGGGTGCCAACTACACCCAAACAGTGTTCAACACCATCGTGCCGCCGAACTGGCAGTATCCGACATGCATCGCGGAAGGCCCTCCGGGTATGGCATCCGACCGGGATGGCGCTTATCCTGCTCGGAGTTACCATCCGGGCGGTTGCAACCACGCCATGGTTGACGGGTCGGTGCGGTTCATTTCCAATACGGTCGATCTGCCGACCTACTGGGCGCTGGGCAGCCGGGCCGGTCGCGAGTCGGTCCAGGCCCCATGATAGCGGTTTTCTTCCGCACTCCGTGAATCGCGGTCTATGACTGCGCCGAGTCGCAGGCCACACGGTGGCCGGTGAGCATGGTAAGTCAGCAAGTGTGCGGCTGAGGCACAGTCACCTGTGCCTCAGCCCGATTTGGGTTGATACAGGTTTCAAACAGCCGCAGGGAGGAGACCACGATGCTTCAGCGGACGACCTACGCGATCTTGGTAATGGCGGTTACGGTGTTGGTCATTGGGTGTTCGCAGGCAAAATCAGTTAAGCCGCCCGAACGCAACCCCAAGGAAGAGTTGATCAAGATCCTGCAACCGATTGCCGAGGGCAAGTTGCAGCAGGCGGGCAGCGCAATGGGAGAAGTGATGAACCTGATTGAACAGCTCAAAAAGACCGATCCGGCTTTGGGCAACGAGCTAGAAGGCGACGGCAAAAAGATTATGAGCACCCAGGATATCAATACAGTCAAGGCCACCGCCCAGGCGATGCTCCAGAAGCTGGGCGCAGGGAGCAGCGGCGGGGCAGCTCCGTCTCAACCCTCTCCGTAAGGATTCGGCAACGCTGACTGATGTATTTCGGTAGTGATAGCCACGTCGCCCAACTCTCTTCGCGGCGTGGCATTTTTGTTAGACAGCCTCGGATGGCACGGAGATAATGCTCCACCAAAAGAGAAGTTTTCATTCCGGTCGTTAGCCAAAAAACGGAAGTCAAATAAAGTGAACCTATCAGCGAGGGTGGGAATACAACGTAAAGGTCGGCTCCGCTATCCTGGCCGGCCGCAGAAGTTTCTTCAGACGACATGTTCCGCCGAGGATGATGAGGCTCACTGACGAAAATTTGCCAGGCCGTTCCGACGCCGAAAGCTTGTCGGAATCGCCGGCCGCACCGGAAAAGCCAGTTCGAAGGCGCTCATTATGGGTTCGCAAGCGTTTTTGGGCTGGCTGCGCCGGTCTCCTGCTGATCGGCGTTCTCTTCCGCTTGGTGTGGGATTGGACCCATCCGCCCAGCCCCCTGCTTCAGGTTGCAGCAGATGCCGCACCGGAAGTGGCCGAATTGCTTCGCGAGGCCAATCAGCTGGCCCAGGACACTGTCGCCATCTTCCCTGACGACCCGTATGCATGGGATGTGATGGGCCAGCTCCTCGGCCGGTTTGGAAAAACCGAAGAAGCAGCGCAATGCTGGGAAAAGGCACTGAAGCTGGATCCGAAGTTTGCGGTCGGGTATCAGTCCCTCGGCAATCTCGCGCTGGAGCGTGGGGAGCTGAAAAAGGCCGCTGAATATTACCGCAGGGCTTGGGAGCTCGAGCGTGACTCGTCGGTTTACCCCGTCCAACTGGCGGAAGTCCTCATCCAGGATGGTCGGCTCGAGGAAGCCCGGCAGGTGCTTACCGAGTGCCTCCGTCGGCACCCGCGTTCTCTTCCGGCTCGGGCACTACTCGGTCAGATTCTCGTCCCTTTAAAGGACTACTCCGCCGCGTGCGAGCATCTCATGTACGTGATCACTGCCAACCCGGAATACACCAATGCGTATTATCCTCTATCGACCGCGCTCAGCCGCCTGGGACAGACGGAAGAAGCGCGGAAGTACCTGGCACGATTCCAAGAGTTGAAACGTCGTGACGAACAGCGACACCGAATGGATTTGAAAAAGGAGACACAGCTTCCTGCCGTCCGTGCTGCAGTGGCGCGGGCCTATTTGCTCGTTGCAAAAATCTATATCGCACGGGGTGATATTAGCACGGGAGAACGGCTCTTGAATCGCGGCCAGGAGCTGAATCCCGACGAAAAGGAAATCCCGCCGCTTCTGGCGTGGCTTCAGTTCAAAACTGGGCGTGAAAACGAGGCGACATCGATTCTCCGCGATTACCGCCAGAAACACGGCAACTCGCTGGAAGCTCAAATGGCCGCGGGCAAAGTTTTTGCCGAATTCAAAAAATTTGAAGAGGCGGAAGCTGCGTATCGTCGGGCGATTGAGCTGACTCCCCTGGAGGCCGGGGGATACGCGGCGCTGGCTTCGCTGTACATCACGGCCGGCCGGCGTCCCTTCGACGCGCACGTTTTGGCCCTGCGGGCCGTGGCCCGCGAACCAGCACCCCAGTTCTTCTTCATCCTGGCCCTCGCCGCGCAGCGGGATGGAGATACCCCGGCAGCACTCGCCGCTGCTCAAGAAGCCGCCCGCTTGGATCCGTCCAACGACCAGTATCAGAGGTTGCTCGAAAGTCTCCGCCGGACGCCGTGAGAACAACGATTCCTCAATCCATCCCGCTGGTAAGTCTGTTCTTGCGATTTGTGCTCATCGGCGCCCTGGCGGCCATGCTGGGATTCGTCGGGTGCCGCCGGGAAACCACGCCTTCTGAATCCCGCATTCCTCTCATGCGCGACGTCACGAAGGAGACTGGCATCACCTTTGTTCACACCGATGGAAGCAGCGGTCGCCGTTACATTATGGAAACGGTGACGTGTGGACTGGCCCTCTTTGATTACAACAACGACGGCCTTCTGGATATCTACTTTGTCAACGGAGCGCCGCTACCGGGTGCGCCAGCTCGCAATCCGCCCCCTCGTAACGAGTTGTGGCGCAACGATGGCAACTGGCACTTCACCAACGTGACCGACCAGGCTGGTGTGGGCGATACAGGCTTTGGCATGGGGGTCACGGTGGGCGATTATGACAATGATGGCTGGCCGGATATATTCGTGAATAACTATGGCCCAAATAAACTTTACCATAATAATGGCGATGGAACGTTTACTGATGTCACTGACCAGGCCGGCGTGGGCGGTGGAAATCGCATGGGTGCTGGGGCTGCCTTCCTGGACTATGACAACGATGGAGACCTCGACCTCTATGTGGCCAATTACGTGAAATTCACCGAACAGAGCCATCGCGTCCACTACGTCAAGGGCTACCCGATGTATGCCGGGCCACGCGATTTTCCGCCCGAGCCAGATCAGCTCTACCGCAACAACGGGGACGGAACATTCACCGATGTCAGTATGGAAACGGGCATCGGAACGCACGCCGGCTCAGGAATGGGAATCGTGTGTTCCGACTACGACAATGATGGTGACACCGATGTGTTTGTCCTCAATGATGTGGCGGGCAATTTTCTCTTCCGCAACGATGGGCAGGGACACTTCGAAGAGGTTGGTTTGGAAACCGGCTTTGCCTACAACGGCAGCGGGGATGAACTTGGGAGCATGGGCATCGACTGCGGTGACTACGATAACGACGGCTGGCTTGATTTCTTCATGACTTCGTACCAGGCAGAGCTGCCCGTCCTCTATCGGAATCTGGGCAATGGAACTTTGGAAGACGTCACCGTTGTGACTGGGGCCGGGCAGGGATGCCTCCCCTACGTGAACTGGGGAACTGGTTTAATCGACTTTAATAACGATGGCTGGAAAGACTTATTTATCGCCTGCGGTCATCTTCAAGACAATATTGACCTTTACGACGACTCCACAGCCTATGCAGTTCGGAATATTCTCCTTCTCAATCGCGGAAATGGCACATTCGAGGATGTCAGTCGTCGCTGCGGCGATGGTCTCGATCCCGTCTTTAGTAGCCGCGGCGCGGTATTTGGAGATCTCGACAATGATGGCGACATCGACATTGTCGTCTTAAACTCTCGGGAAAAACCAACAATTATTCGCAACGACCAGCGCAGCGGAAATCACTGGGTCCAGATCACGTTGCGCGGCGTGCAGTCAAATCGCGATGCTGTTGGTGCAAAAATCAGGATCGTCGCAGGGGGGCTCACTCAGGTGGACGAGGTCCACAGCGGGCGAGGTTATCAAAGCTACTGGGGGCCGCGGCTCCACTTCGGTTTGGGCCGGGCAGCAGTAATTGACCGGATTGAAATCCACTGGCCTTCTGGAAAGACACAGGTCTTTGAGCATCTCCCGGTAGATCGGTTCATCACCTTCACGGAAGGCGAAAGTACTTTTTTAAGCAAGAGCGTCGATGAGATGCCGCACTGATATACAGAAGTTCATCTATGTTATCGCGACAATATCTCAATAACCGCCTGATTTATCTCACGCTGGTCGCCGGGGCGGTGGTATTGTGCCTAACGAGTTGCCGTCGTGGCGTCGATTCCTCAGCCACGAGCCGCTCGGCCAGCAGCAGTATCGTCCTGAAAGATGTGTCCAAAAGCTCTGGCATTACATTCCGACACACCGATGGCAGCAGTGGCGAGCACTATATTATCGAGCCCATGAGTGCCGGCCTTGCACTTTTTGACTACGATAATGATGGCTTTATTGACATTTATTTTCTGAATGGTGCTCCACTTCCCGGTTACAAGGGACCGCCTAATCCGCGAAACGCGCTGTACAGGAATAACGGAGACTGGACATTCACCGACGTGACCGACCGGGCGCGTGTGGGCGACACAGGATACGGACTTGGCGTGACGGTGGGGGATTTCGACAATGATGGCGATCCCGACCTCTATGTGAACAATTATGGACCTAATGTTTTTTATCGCAATAATGGCGATGGAACATTTACCGACATCACGTCACAGACCGGAACCGCCGGGCCGGCCGATTACGTCGGGGCCGGGGCACTTTTTCTGGATGTCGATCGCGACGGTTTTCTCGATCTCTATGTGGGGAATTATCTGCGGTTCGATCCAAGTATGAATGTCGTGCGGATGATCGACGGTATGCGATCTTATCCGTCACCGCGAGACTATTTACCCATTCCTGATTCTCTCTATCGCAACAATGGCGACGGAACGTTTACCGATATCAGCGAGGCTTCCGGAATCGCTTCCGTGAAAGGGACTGCCATGGGGATGGTGGCGGCCGATGTGGATAATGATGGCGACACCGATATCTTCGTCCTCAACGACGTCGCAGAGAACTTCTTGTTTATCAATGATGGCACCGGTCATTTCACTGAATCCGCGATCGAGCGTGGGGTCGCCTACAACGCATACGGGGAAGAAAATGCCAGTATGGGCGTGGACTGCGGCGACGTGGATCGTGATGGGTGGTTGGATTTTTACATGACCGCCTACGAAGACGAGTTGGCGGTCCTATACCGGAATCTCGGTGGCGGCTACTTTGAAGACGTTACCCAGCTTACAGGTGCAGGCGAAGGCACGTACGCTCATGTCAACTGGGGCGTTGGCCTGGTGGATCTCGATAATGATGGTGACCTGGATATCTTTATTGCCAACGGGCACACGGAAGATAATATCGAGGCCCGAAGCTCGGCCACCGCGTGGCGGGTCCGCAATCTCGTTTTGATGAACGACGGTAAGGGACATTTTCGAAACATTACAGACGAATGCGGCGACGGGCTCGCGCCCGTCGAGGCCAGTCGCGGAGCGGCTTTCGCCGACCTTGACAACGATGGAGATATCGACATTGTGGTTCTCAATTCTCGCAGCGCTCCCACCATCATTGAAAACCGAACGAATAACGGAAATCACTGGATTCAGATTATTCTCGAGGGAACCAAGACAAATCGCGATGGCGTTGGCAGTCAGGTCACGCTTACTGCAGGGGATTTAAAACTCGTCCAGGAAAAGCTGGGGGGACGCGGCTATCAATCGTACTGGGGTTCAAGGCTCCATTTTGGTTTAGGCCAGCACAATCACATTGACCAAATCGAAGTTCGGTGGTTAAGTGGCACTACAGATACACTAAGGAACGTTCCGGTCGATTGTTTTATTAAAATCAAAGAAGGAACTCAGCGTTTCGAAGTCCTACGGTTACCACGGGCAAAAGGCTCTCCAAAATAGGCTTCTCGATCAGCACCGATCGAAGCCATGTGAGGGAGGCCACACAGAGATGATCCTGCGCAGACGCGTTCCGGCTTGGGTGGTCGTGTTGGCAGGGGTTAGCGGCGTAGCTGGACTTGTTGCGTTATTTCTCTGGAGGCCATTATTCCAAAAACAACCTCATCACTCACCACATACTCGTCCAACAACAGGCATTATCGCTCCCGAATTCGTTAATAAACCCGTGCCGCAGACGACTCAGCAGATCACGGAGGAAATGGATCTGGTTGCCCATTGGCTGGAAATCGCGTTCCCGGACCGCGTGGAAATGCTGGAACTTGCCGCCCGGCTGAGGTTTCACCGGGGGGATCTCGATAAGGCAGAACAATTGTGGCGCCGCGCGATCAGCATTGATCCCACCTATCCTTTTGCCCATCATGGGGTGGCAATCGTCCGGGCTCTACGCGGCGACTATGAAGCGGCCATTAGCGAATATCGCGAGACGCTTCGCCTCAGCCCAAGGGCAGTGGAACCACTTCTGGAGCTGGGCGATGTACTCATTAAGTCCGGAAAAATTGATGAGGCCATCGATCTACTCGAGAACGATTTCCCATCCACGGTGGAATCTGTCTGGCGATACACCATGCTCGGAGAGTGTTATCTGCGTAAGGATGATTTGACCAAGGCGCGACTCATGTACGAATTGGCTCTTTCTCGTAACCCCAACGACTCGTCCGCCCTATATGGTTTATCGCTTGCCCTGGTTCGGCAGGGCTACCAGTCCGAAGCCGACAAACTGGCCCAGCGGCTCAAACAGCTGCGTGAGTCTGAGCGTGAAAGCGAGCGGGAGAAGCGGCGGCGCTTTGACGAGCGAGAAGATCTCGCTCGAAAGCTGGCTGAAGCTTACAGTGGCGCGGCGCGATTTCTTTTATCGCGCAATGCAGTTGATCAGTCAAAAGCATTTGCGCAACGGGCAATTCAACTTCAACCCGACCAACCTGTAGCTCGGCAGCTTCTGGCCGAAATTCGGCTCAAAGAACTGGCGTCCCTCGCGCCGGTCACGCAACATGTTTCTCCGGGCGGTGGAGACCACCCCACAAACACACAATCACAGGGCGAAATGCCTTCGGACGACTCCTCAAATAAAAAACCGTGACAGCTTGAGCACATAGCGGCCGAAGAGCTTTATGACCACGGGCTGGTGTATTTTAACGATGGCATGCGTGCGATCAGTGGCTTGCAGGCCATTGAAGGTGGGCTTTGCTTTTCTGATGACATCAATCCTTTTCCTTGAAATTCTCCTGGTGCCGGGATGCCATCCAGCCGACCAGGCCGAGCCTCACAGCAGCAAAATCACAGGTTCCAACGCGCAGCCTACTTCAGCCTGCGCCGACCAGGAGATCGAGAACCCTTCGACAAAGTCTGCCCCTTTGTCCTTCTGTTTTCGCGACGTCACGGATTCCTGCGGGATTCGGTTCATCCATACAGATGGCAGCAGCGGCCGACGGTATGTGATTGAGCCCATGTCGGCTGGCCTCCTCCTGTTCGACTATGACAATGATGGTTGGATTGATATTTATTTCCTGAATGGTGCTTCGCTTCCAGGCTACACCGGGCCACCTTCTCCCCGAAACCATTTGTACCGAAATCTGGGCGAATGGCGATTCGTGGACACCACCGAGGAAGCTGGGGTCGGAGACACAGGCTACGGGCTCGGAGTTGCTGCGGCCGATTACGACAACGACGGTGACGAGGATATCTACATCAACAACTTCGGGCCGAATGTGTTTTACAGAAATAACGGCGATGGAACCTTTACCAATGTTACCCAACAGACGGGAACGGCCAACGGCGAGAAAATGGGGGCCGGTGTGTGCTTTTTGGATATCGACCGGGACGGATGGGTAGATTTATATGTTGGCAATTATATTCACTTTAATTTTGACCTGCATATTTCAAGGACCATTAACGGCGTTCCTTCTTACCCCGGACCGCTCGACTATACGGCGATTCCCGATACTCTCTATCATAATCAGAGAGACGGTACTTTCGCGGATATTTCAGAAGCCTCGGGCATCGCCCAACTGGCCGGAACAACCATGGGAATGGTTGCCGGGGATTTCGATAACGATGGGGATGACGACATCTTCATCTGCAATGACGTGCGAGAAAACTTTCTTCTTATTAATGATGGGTCAGGCCACTTCGACGAAGCTGCTATCTTGCGTGGCGTTGCCTACGATGCCAGCGGTTCCCCTCAGGCAAGCATGGGAGCGGACTGCGCCGACTTGAACCGCGATGGCTGGCTGGACCTCTTCATGACGTCCTACCAGAACGAGACGGTCACGTTCTACCGCAACCTTGGCAAAGCATTGTTTGAGGACGCAACCGCCGTCACTGGAGCAGGCGCGGGAAGCTATCCATACGTGACCTGGGGTGTTGTCCTTGCCGACTTCGACAACGACGGTGATAAGGACGTGTTTATCGCGTGTGGTCATCTGGATGATAACGTGGAACTTCGCGACCGCAGCACATCGTACCGCGCGAAAAACATTGTTCTGATGAACCAAGGCGACGGCCAGTTCGTCAACGTCAGCGCCCAAAGTGGCGACGGACTCCAGGTTGCCAAGAGCAGCCGCGGAGCGGCCGGGGACGACCTCGACAATGACGGACGTATCGATATCGTCGTCCTCAATTCCCGGGAAGCACCCACGATCCTGCGCAACGAAACACCGACTCCCTACAACTGGATGGAACTCATCCTGGAAGGTCGCACAAGCAATCGGAGTGCAATTGGCGCCAGAGTCAAAGTGGTGGCTGGCAACCTTGTCCAGTATGACGAGGTCCACAGCGGACGCGGATATCAGAGTGACTGGGGCCGACGACTCCATTTCGGCCTCCGGGAGCACAGGGAAGCTCAGCTCATCGAAGTCACCTGGCCGAGCGGACGCATCGATCGCTGGTCGCATGTCCCGGCCAACCGAATAATCAAATTGGTCGAAGGGGAAGCCACCTGGTTCCCGGTGCAGCCTGTAAGACCGAACACTATTTCCCCAAGAAAATAATCGCGCCACGTGATCTGCATGAGCTCACGTGGCGCCTTGCACCCACGGAGTTGCTTTTAAGTTAATTCATTCAATCCGAACGCTTGCCAGCTGCGCCGGATTTCCTCATTGATTCGGGCGAGGCGCAACGGCCGGCATCGCCCGAACACGCTTCTGGATGTCCGTTTCGAGGACACCGAAGGTGGCTTCGTGCCGCTGGATGGTAAGCTGGAGGGCGTGCAGCATCCGCTTGGCGGTGTAAAAATTCATAACAATCCGTTGGCTCACCACGATCGGCTGGGAAGGAATCCCGATCGGCTGCGGATTCAAACCGAAGTCAATGATGACCTCTTCCGGCGTTCCAGTCACACGACAGAAATTCGCGTAACTGGCCGTCACCTTGCTGTCATCGATCTGCAGAGTGACCCGAGGTGGAGCCGCCTGCTGGGGCTGCGGCTGCTGCGATTCGACGGCAGTTTGTGATGCCTTGTTTTCCGGATCGGTAGCACCTGTCTCCGGGGGTTGAGGAAGATCGAAGTCTGACACGGCCAATCCCTTTCCTGAAAAATTAGGTCCGCTTAACTCTCCGTCGCGCCACCGCGTGGCACGACCCCACGATGTCAACCGGCGGTCAAAGCAACCACCGTTTCCATGTCATGAATCGCTGCTTTCTAATGGAATATAGCACACATTTTGTAAGGTCATATTCCATGCCGGATGGGGCGCCGATTTCCCATCGGCCGCGAGCGTTTCACCCTGCCAATCCCACACAACCGTTAGGGTCCAGGGAATCGCCAGGAAAGGTGCTGCACGGGATCCAGGCCGATTCCCGTTGGAGGGCACGGTCTCAGCCATTCTCCGATGGAGAACCTGTTTGACCGCCTGCCGGTGAGACGGCAGCATTCGAGGTGTCGCCACCGCCACTGTTCTTGGGGCTGTTGTTGCCGTTTGCCCGCGCGGTCGCCTGCTGCCGATGTGGGGCGGTCACCGATTCCGAGCGACGTTCCGTCTCCTTTCGGTCTTCCGTGCGTCGCTCTGGATACTTAATCCGCCCATGGTACATCGCTACGAGTGACTTGATGAGGCTGTCTTCAATGGTGCGGAGCTCTCGTAGCGTCAGATTGGTATCGTCAAACTGCCCCTCATGGAGTTTCTTCTCGGCGATGTCTCGCACCACCGCCTCAATGCGTGATGGGGCGGGATCCTTCAGGCTGCGGACGGCACTTTCCACAGCATCAGCCAGCATGAGAACAGCTGCCTCTTTGGTTTGTGGTCGCGGCCCCGGGTAGCGGAAGTTGTTTTCATCCACCTTGGGTGCCTCCGGCTGACTCTCCTGCTTTCCCCGGGCGCGTTCGTAGAAATACTCCACAAGCGTTGTTCCGTGATGCTGTTCGATAAAATCGATGATCAACTCAGGAAGATGATGCTGGCGGGCAAGGTCCGCCCCGTCTTTCACATGGGCGATGATGACCAGGCTGCTCATGGTTGGTTCAAGGGTCTCGTGCTTGCTGGGGGCATCGGCCTGGTTTTCGATGAAATATCCCGGCTTGAGCATCTTCCCGATGTCGTGGAAATACGCTCCCACCCGGACAAGCAATCCGCGGGCACCGATCGACTCGGCGGCTGCCTCCGCCAGTGCTCCTACATTGATCGAGTGGTTGTATGTGCTGGGGGCCCGGCGTGCCAGCTCGCGCAAAAGCGGGTGTGACAGATCGCTTAGCTCCAGAAGCGACATATCGGTGAGCACCCCGAAGAAGCGTTCCACGAAGGGGAGCAACCCCTCCATAAGGAACCCGCTGACCACGCAGGCGAGGGCCAGGCGGCCTAACTCGGCCAACAGCACGGCATCGACCGGCACCCGATTCAGCAGGGCCACCAGCAACCGAACAGCAACCCCCACCACAGCCGCCCCCATGCTAACGTAAAGCAGTTTGGTCCGCGTGCGAATGGAATCGAGCTGAAGGATTGCCCAGGCGACAACAGCGCCCCATAACAAGACGGCCCCCACTTCCATTCCTGTACCAAGTACGACCGCCACGATCATGACCCCAGCGAAGAGGAGGGCCAGCTCGCGGTGATAGGCCACGGCAAGCGTCTGCCCAAATATGATCATGGGGATCAGCTCAGCGTAAGGGACCTCTCTGGCAAGCCATTGGGCCAGCGTCACAGTCACAACCAAAAGAACCAGCACGCTGGTGAGGGAATGCAGTTTCACCAGCACACGGCGTTCCCGGAAGAAAAGATAGAGGGCAACGACTCCCAAAAGGCCGGCCATCAAAAGCCAGACGGCGATAAATTGCTCCACAGCGTGGAACCAGGCGACTCGCCCGGGGGGAAGCCCTTCCTCCGATTCCGCCGCCTCGGACTCGGATCCCCGAAGAAGGTGCCAATGCAGAGTGCCGGCCGGCAGACCGTAGCGTGCATCGATTGCCAAGTTGCCCGGCCGCTCTGGTTGGGGGGGCAGCATCCCATGGATGCTCACAGTCAATAGGGTCACCGCCACGAGGCCAAGAACCGCTCGTAACCCCACTTCTGTGCGGCGGAGACGGTTCCAGGCCAGCTCCCATTTAGTGGGCACCTGGACCAGGCCGGCCAGGCGTTCCGCACGTTTCCGTTTTGGTGCACCAAAATTTAGAAGGCCGATTGCACGCCTCCCTTACGCATCAGGTACCTGTTCGCTCGTGGGCTCGGAAATCTCTGAGCATTCCGCTCCCCTATGTTCCGGACCGGCTTCAGAATTCCGGCCCCGCCTCGGTGATCGCCCTTCGTAGGCATCGACAATAGCCTGAACGAGGGGATGCCGGACAATGTCTGCCCTGGTCAATTCAACCTGTGCAATTCCCGGAATGTGGCGAAGTCTCGTCCATGCATCCACCAGCCCGCTTTTTGTGTGGGGAGGAAGATCGATCTGCGTCGTGTCTCCCGACACAACGATCTTGGATTGATGCCCCATCCGGGTGAGGAACATCTTCATCTGGGCAACGGTGGTGTTTTGGGCTTCGTCAAGGATCATGAATGCCTCGTTGAGTGTGCGACCGCGCATGTAGGCGAGGGGCAGCACTTCGATGCGTTCCTCCTCGGCGTAACGAGCGGCCACGTCGTACCCGACCATGTCCCGGAGCGCATCCATGAGCGGTCGCAGGTACGGCGAAATCTTCGCCTGAAGATCGCCCGGCAAATATCCCAGGCTCTCCCCAGCCTCCACGGCAGGTCGAGTAAGCACAACCTTGCGAATCCGCTGCTCGCGGAGGGCCGCCACGGCCATCGCAACCGCCAGGTAAGTCTTGCCTGTCCCCGCCGGACCGATGCAGAAGACAATATCGTGCTTCTGAATGGCCGACACATATCGGGCCTGACCAGGCGTGCGCGGATAAACGCGCCGTCCTCCGAACACCTCAATGGGCGGGACATCTTCCTGAATCGGGCCTGCTTGTACCTCCAGTAACAGACGGCGAACTTCCTCAGGCGCTACCGACCCGTTGCGGCGGACGAGCGATTGCAGTCGCTCCAAAATTTCAGTGGCCTGGAGCACCGCGGCGTCTTCCCCGCTGACATAGATCTTATTGTTGTTGGCCGTTACCCGGACTCCCAGCACCTCCCGAATCATCCGAGCGTGCTGATCGCAAGGTCCTAGAACGCCGGCCAGCGTCTCCCAGTTGACAATCGAGATGGACCGCTCACTCATCGATCGAAGGGCAACACCTCCCTTAACCGTTCTTGAGGATTTGATGTTTTCAACTTCCTTTCAGCCCGGCTTTTCCGCAATACCGGCACAAACTATTTTGCATGTGTCAACGCTGAACAACGGAAGATCGAATCGTTTCCGCAACATCCCGGCCCAAGACCATTTCCCGAGCATTACTATACTCAATCTTATACTCTGCCGCACGCCAAGTATCTCCCTACTTGATGGGGGTCTGGTATAGCCATTACGCGAGACCATGCCCAAATGTCTACTGGACCAAAAATCCCTGAGGCCCGGCCGAGCAGGATAGTTCCTGGCGAAACTACAGAGCCTCTTCTGGCGAGGAAATCGCATCCAGTTCGATCTGATAAGCTGCGGAGACGAGACTTAAACGGTCAAATCCTTAAAGCCCAGGTAGGTGTGACAGTAAGGACAAATTCGCGTGGCGGCGATGATTTCGCGATGGCACTTTTCGCAAATCTTCTTCGGTAACCGCGCAGGCGCTGGTGGGGATGGCCCCTCGGGGCCGGACTCGGCAACAGGGTTTTCCGGACGAGGGGGTGGAGCCTCTCCCAAGAGCTTCAAGATTTCATCTTCACTGAGACTCTGTTTCTTCTCAGGAACCTTGACCTTGGCTCCACAAACAGGACAGGCGCCTGTTCGGCCGCTGTATTCTTCGCGGACCTTCAATCGATGTCCGTGAGGACAATAGACTTCAATAAAGGCCATACCTGCGGACCTCTCGCTGAGTCGCTCGAGGATAAACAAAGCCTCCTCACGACACCTTGGCCTCCTTTCTGCCGGTTTCACCCCCTTTCGTCCAACTTCACCCACATTTTGCGACTGGCGTTCCGCCGAAATCGGGACCTTGACCGATGCCGTCACCGCGTTTAGCTCAACGCATGACGGAATCCAAACCGTGCTCTGAGTCCTCCTAGTATCACATGGTCCGACCGCGATCCAGCGCAGCAGGCCCACGCCTGAACCAAGCTCCGCTCATCACGACTACCTCACCGCTCGGTGCGCAGTCGCAACCACCAGACTCATCGACCGCGATGCTCGTCCCCCAGATAATTAACCCCTCCGGCAACCGTTCGGCCCGTCACAACTATGCGGAACTGCCTATTTCCCAAAACACGCAAATAAGTTATTCAACCCAGATTCACTATCTTACGGCACTTTATTGAGGGGGCACTAGCGCAATGGCCGAAATCTGAGCGCCCCATACTATGTTACCCACGATTCCGCTAGTGTCAAATGCTATACAAAAAGATTTGCGGACGGTTCCATGTTGTGCGGAAACCCCAAAAACTGGCCTGTGGACCCCGCTCGCCGAAAATGTTTGCGACCTCAGCCAAGAGATGTGCGTCGGTCCAGACAGCGTCGTCAGAAATTGTTACTGTCCAAGATCAGACTTTGACTCCCGTGTCGTTTCTTCGATCCGCATCATCGGAAGGTTGGGCAGAGATCTCATGTACGCCGCGTATTGCTCGTCCAGTTGCGAGAATCGTACACCGGTTAATTGGGAAAGGCTGCTCGGGTTATCACGGCCCAGGTACACGGTTGCCAAGAAGTTGACCAGGGCATCCCGGTAACGGCCCCCATCAAAATGCATGAAAAATTGCGTTAATCCCGCCGCCTGACTGTAAAGGGCGCCAATCCGCGAGTCGGTTTGGAATTCCTCCATTCCTAAACTGCAAAACTTTTCCAGGGGAATATAAAAACGATCCTGGAGGAACCGCACGCGGGCGGCCAGCAGCCGTGGTGTATCAATTCCTCCGAGCACAAAGAAATCCCCTTCCTGGCGGAGGGTCTCCAAATACATGGCTGCCCCCTCGATCACCCAGTAATTGCACCGGAACCCGGGATTTGGCACCGATCGGCCGACTTCCTGGAACAACTGGTGCGTCGCTTCGTGGTAGGCAGTGGACGCATCGAAACCCGGTCCCGCAAAAAAATAGCAGCACCGCGTCGCACCGTCGTACAGTCCGACACTGAGCTCGACCTGCGGATAGCGACTTTTCAGCGCTGCGTTGTACTCCTCGCGATTGCGGAAAAGGACAATGCGGTGCTGCACCGGATTGGTCACCGGAGGCCGATTACGAAGATCGAAGAGCGCACGGATCTGGGCGTCGGTCGTGTAAAACCGAATGAAGAGACGACTCCACACTTCATTGAGCCGCTCGAATTGCTCGGCCAGCCGAACTCCCTCTTCCAGGCTGTGATTCGTCAAAACCCGATAATGCTCAGTTTCCACGACCCAGCCGTTTTGAAGACTGCTTCTGAGCCTGCGTTCCTCTTCTGCCGAGATCCAGCGATTTTGATAGAACCGTTCCCCCTGTTCATAACGGGCAACATAACCTTTGGGCAACCAGCCGAAACGTTCATGCCACACATCTCCTGCTCGCAATCGGCGGACTTCATAGGCTGTGCGCCAGTATCCAGAATAGGCCTGAAAACCGAAAAGCCGACGCAGCCCTTCGTGATCGGGATTCTCGTGAAGGGCCGCCAGGGCCAGGTCCAGAGCAAGGGCAGCTCGTCCCTGCCGGATGGCACCGCGGGCCAGTGCGAACAGGGCGTCGGCCTGCTCTTTTCTCAGGGCTGCCCAGCGTCTGTACCAATCTTGACGGACCGGCGACTCTCCCTCCGGAGGTTCCAGCGTCCCCATCTTGCGCGGCAGGATGGGCACCAGAAGGCGGTCTTCCAGGACCGGGTGAAGCCAGCGACGGGTTCGTTCGGCCTCTTCCGTCAGCCCCTGGCTTTCGCACCACCGCGCCAGAGACTCCAGTTTTTGCCGGTATGCCTCGGTCTGACGTCTAATACCATCGACCAGTTCGTCCGCAACAGCGCAAGAGGCAACAAAGGACACGGCCGCGATCAAAAGTGCCAACAATCGCGCCACGAATAGGTTATGTTTGGATCCCACACCCATGACAACTCCCAAATTTCCGGAACCGAGGCGACCGGCGAAAGCAGAAAACCCAAGCGGATCGTCTCTCCTTTTGAGTGTACCACACGGTGGCAGGTTCCCGCCTGGAATTCAGGGCCTTTGGTGTGCCCGCGCGACAGCACCGGGTCACCGGGGTGAACTCTCCCCAATGACCTCAAGCGATCCATGCTCCACATCAAGCTGAACAAGGGGCGTTAACCGGCGAAGGCCTGCCGAATCGGTCAGCATCCGGCAGAGCCCGATTCCAGCCTGCCCCATGTCGACTTGTTAGCACCGGTCAAACGCCCAAGACCAGAAGTGTTGTAGGAGCAATTCATGAATTGCCCCTACAAATCTAAAAGTAAACAGCGGAGACTGGTCGGTGGCGTGGGCTGTCCCATGTGGGGACATGGAGAGGACAAGCAACTCCTACGGGCCTGAATCTCGCTTCCGCTCAAGGCGTTGTCGAGGTCCGCGCCGTTTTCCGGCAGGAGAAAAGCGGCGATGACTCACGCAATTCATGCATTACCCCTATCTTGCCTGCCGCCTCCACAGTGGCTGAACTTCACAGACAGCAATGACTTTTCTCTTTCCCGGCTGCCATTTAGAATCAACGGTTTACAGTACGATTCAGTAGACGCCTGAGTTTTGCCGGAAGGACAACCTATGACAAATCCAATCAATCCGTTGCGAATTGCTGTCATTGGGGGCGATGGTACGGGCCCCGAGGTGGTGGCCGAGGCTGTTAAGGTTTTGAAAGCGGTTGCCCAACTCGAGGGCATCCAGCTCGAACTTCGCGAATTTGATCTGGGAGGAGAGCGCTATCTGCGTACGGGAGAGGTGCTTCCGGAAGACGTCTTCCAGGAGTTGAAAACCTTTCCCGCTATCCTCCTGGGGGCGATCGGCCATCCACAGGTGCCGCCGGGAATCCTGGAACGGGGGCTTCTTCTGGAATTGCGGTTCCGATTCGACCAGTACATCAATCTGCGTCCGGTCAAATTGTATCCCGGCGTTGAAACTCCCCTCGCCGGCAAGGGCCCGGATGATATCGACTTTGTGGTGGTGCGGGAGAACACGGAAGACCTTTACGCAGGCATCGGTGGCTTCTTGAAAAAGGGAACCCCCGACGAAGTAGCCATCCAGACTGCCATTTACACCCGCAAAGGTTGTGAGCGGTGCATCCGCTGGGCGTTTGAATACACCCGCAAACGCAACAAAAAGAAACGGCTGACTCTGGTGGCGAAGACCAACGTGTTGACTTATGGGCACGATCTCTGGTGGCGTACCTTCCAGGAAGTCGCCCGAGAATACCCCGACATCGAAACCGATTACAACCACGTCGACGCGTGCTGCATGTGGATGGTCAAGAATCCCGAACATTACGACGTCATTGTGACGACCAACATGTTCGGGGATATCATCACCGACCTGGCCGCCATAATTCAGGGAGGGATGGGAGTTGCTGCCGGGGCCAACATCAATCCCGAGCCAGGCGGCACGAGCATGTTCGAACCGATGGGCGGCAGCGCCCCCAAGTACACGGGAAAAGGCATGATCAACCCGATCGCAGCCATCGCGGCGGCGGGAATGCTCCTCGAACACACCGGCCACGAACGGGCAGCGGAACGCGTCAACAAGGCCATCCAAATTGTCACAGGCACAAAGATGAAAAGTCAGGCTGCGGGAAAGATGGGTTACACCACCTCGCAAGTCGGCGACCTGGTCGTCGAAGCACTCCACCAGGTATGAATAAAAGCCGTAACATAGGCGCAGCGTAAACACCATTCTTGCTAAATTTGAAAGACAAGCCTGGGGGCAGCGGCCTGTCCCCAGGTTTGTATCTTTCAAAATGGGGGCAGTGCGGATACAAAGGCCGGGAAACCGTCCTCAGTTGTCGGATGAAGACTTTTCGCGCACCGGTAGCTGATATTCCCAGTAATATTTATCCCATGGTATGAAGGGGCTGTTGTAACCCAAAAGCCGTGGTGGTCCCGCGACTTGCCATTTATCCCTGTGATGCCCCAGCCACTCTTCCACGCGCTGCTGGGCAAGCTGGAGGGCCTGATTCGATCGGGGACCTCTGATTCCGGTACTCACGAACCAACCGCCTGGCAAATCGCGGACCTCCACGGTACCGTCCTCACCGGGAGTGCCCTGATCTGGCCGTTCGTAAAAAAAAGCCATGAGGACCGGCCGCTGGCCGTTTTCTTCGAGTGTCATCTCAACTGGTGCCGTCATGGCCACATTATTCTTTTTGATGTGAGCAAAAAGTCGCCAGAATGCCGTGCCGTTGTCGCGGGTAACCGCCGCCCGATAGCCGGGATATCGCTTGACCTCCACCTCACCGACAGGGGTGCAGGGTGGAAATCCAACTGGCAAATCGGCCTCGGCTATTGGACGGAATCGCAGGTCCTCAACAATGTTTTTCAGTGCAGTAAGGACTTCGGACTGATCACCGCCGGCGGCCATTCGGCTTTTCATGTCCCGCAATCGCGCGGAGATATACGATTCCGACGGCAAACAAGCAACAGCGCGGTCGATGGCTTCAGAGAGAAGCGACTCTTGAACTTTTGGTTCTTTATTCTGCAGAGGTTTCGCCAATTCATCAGCGGCTCGCCTGTAGTCGCCGGACAGCGGATGTTCAGGAAACTCCGCACCACGCCCCACTGCACCGGCGAGCATCAATGCAATAATCGCAATGACAACGGATAACATCCCGATCATGAGAGTCTTCATATATCAGTCACCTTTTCTAATGGCCAAGGTTTTTGTGTCTACCAGGAGGCCACTGCTCGAGTAAACGATAGTCCGGAGAGTCGGGCGGTTGCAGGCCCGATCTCTCCGGATCCGCGGCACGATCGTGGACAGGAGTCAGTCCACCATGAGGGAGGCCTGAGTTTCAGTTCGTATTTCCGCAGCTCGAAGCGTGCGACTCAGACTTCTCCGGCGGCAGAATAACGGCATCAATGACATGGATGATGCCGTTGGACGCTCGAATGTCGGTCTTCACAACCTTGGCCTGGTTGACCTTCACGCCGGCGTCAGTCACGGTGATCTTGATTGGCGAGCCCTGCACCGTCTTCAGGCTCTTGCTGGCCACCACCTTCTCCGCCGGATATTCACCGGCCACCACATGGTAGGTCAGCACCGCCGTCAACTTCGCCTTGTCCTTCAGAAGCGCTTCCAGAGTTCCCTCGGGCAACTTGGCAAACGCCTCATCCGTCGGGGCAAACACGGTAAAGGGCCCCTTGCCTTTCAAAGTCTCCACCAGACCAGCAGCCTGGAGCGCCTTGGCGAGGGTCTTAAAGGACCCGGCCTCAACCGCCACATCCACAATGTCCTTTTTGGCTGCCTCATCAGCCCGATTCATCTGAGCCAGACCGAACCCTCCAAGCAGCACGGCAATCGCGACGACACCAACCGGAAACCGACGCATCACAAAACCTCCTTACACTGAAGGGACCTACGGACCTTTCAGGCACGCCCCTTGCGTGCCTGCTGAACGAATTTATTTCGTTCATTTCGTTCAAACGTAGTTTATACAGGTCAAACTGTCCGGGCAAGGGGTCAAGAGCAAAAATTTTCCGCCGCCACGGAATTGCCGCGAGAACACCGGAAAAATCGCAGATCCCTTCAAAAGAAAGGAATAAAAGGGTAGGATTGAGCAGGAGAGGTGGTTTGCTAAGTGAACCGTAAATCGTTCAAAGCGTTCACATGACTGCTTTGTTGACCCCAAAACAACTCGCCCTCGCCGCCGGTGTCAGCGAGTCCACCGTGAAACGCTGGTGTGACCGCGGCCTGCTGCCCGTCGCCCGCACGCCCGGAGGACACCGCCGCATTCAGCTCCATGAAGCCCTGCGGGTTTTAAAGGAGCTGAATCTCCCTCTGCGCCACCCAGAGGCGCTTGGACTGCCTGCCTTTTCCGGCCAAGGGCAAAGGGTTCTCGAAAAGGCCAAGGACGAACTACTTCAGGCCTTAAAAAACGCCCAGGCCGACCGTTGCCGGATCATCCTTCACGAGCTTCGCTGTGTGGGCCTTTCTTTTGCCGAAATTGGCGACCATGTCATCGCCCCGGCCTTCGAGCAGATCGGCCAAGAATGGGAATGCGGAAAGCTGCAAATCTACCAGGAGCGGGTAGCGTGCTGTATTCTTTCGGAAGTGCTCGCCGAAATGGTGTCAACTCTTCCCGAGGAAACTATGCATCAGCCACTGGCGATTGGAGCCACTCTGAGTCAGGACCATTACGTCCTGGCCTCCCAACTGGTTCAGTTAGTCTTGAGGGAAAAGGGATGGCGCGCCAGATTCCTGGGGCCCAATCTCCCTGCCCCTACACTCCGCCAGGCCATCGCCGATTGGCATCCCAGGTTATTCTGGCTGAGTATTTCTCACATCGCATCGCAGCAGGAAGTTATCGACGCCTGCCAGAATTTGTTCGATTACTGTCGCCAATCTGATTGCCTTTTTGTGATTGGCGGCCGATCGATCGACACGTCTCTGCGCCAACAGCTCCGGTATTCGGCGTATTGTCCCGACCTGACCCACCTGGCCATGCTTTTGGATACGCTCCCACCACCCGTGCAGACCACCGAAGGGGTCACTGGCAGATCAACAGAGCGGCCGTCCGACGCGCCTTCCGGCTAATCGAACCACCCCCGCAACCACTGTTGTGGAAGTCGGGGGTCACCCCAGGCCGTGTTTGGCCAGCTTATCGCGAAAAGTGGACGGTTTCATTCCCAGGGCCGCCGCGGCCGCTGTCTTGTTGCCGCCTGCTTCTCGCAGGGCTCTCTCCAACAGTTCGCGTTCCGCCTGATTGATGGCCTCTTGAAAATTGGCGATTCCGCCGCGTTCCGAACCGCTCTTGCCAATCTTGGCGGGAAACTGAGCGATTTCAGAACGGAGGAGTTCCGCCGTGATTTCACCGTTGCCAATGAGAAAGACTCTTTCCAATGTGTGGTAAAGCTCCCGGACATTGCCGGGCCAGTCGTGCTCTTGGAGGATCTCCATCGCGCCGGGGCCCACAGTGAATGGCTTGTCCCCCGCAATCTTTTTGAGGAGATGCTCGACAAGCAGGGGAATATCCTCCCGTCTTTCCCGAAGTGGCGGAATGTTGATGCGGAGCACGTCCAAACGGTAGTACAGGTCCTGCCGAAACGTGCCCTGGCTGACTCTCTCGAGCAGGTTTTGCTTGGTGGAGGCAATGATCCGGACATCCGCGTGAATGGGGGTGGTGCCTCCTACCCGTTCGAAAACCTTCTCCTCGATCACCCGGAGCAGCTTGGCCTGTTGATCGAGCGGGATATCGTCCACATCATCCAGGTAGAGCGTGCCTCCCTGGGCGATTTCGAATCGGCCGGGCTTTCGCTGGTCCGCTCCGGTGAACGCACCCTTCTCGTGTCCATACAACTCGCTTTCGATGAGATGTGCGGGGAAAAGCGTGCATCCCACTTTCACGAAGGGGCGGTCGCGGCGATGAGATTTCCGGTGAATCACCTGCGCGATCAAATCCTTGCCCACACCGGTTTCGCCACACAAAAGAACGTTGGCGTCAGTGCGGGTACAGATTTCGATCATCTTCTTGACCCGCGTCATCACCGCCGACTGGCCCACCACAAGCTGATCGATGTCCTCGGTTTCGGGGGCTTCGGCGGGCCGAGATTCCCTTCGCCGACCGCGCTCGCGCTCCAGCCGCGCCAGAACAGGGAACAAATCCTCATTGCGGAATGGTTTGGTGATGAAGTCGTAGGCCCCGAGTTTCATTGACTCCACAGCCAACTGGATGCTGCCGTAGGCCGTCATCATGATCACGTCCGTAGCCGGTGCCTGCTCCCCTTGTTTGACGTAGCGAAGCAGCTCCAAGCCGTCCACTCGGGGCATTTTGACGTCGGCAACGATGACGTCGAAATGCCGTTGCCGCAATTTTTCCAGAGCCTCTTCGCCGTCCGCTGCCGTGTCAACTTCGTAGCCCTGCGCAGCGAGATCATCCGCCAGCGTCACCCGCTTGATCTTCTCGTCGTCCACAATCAGGATCCGCATGGTGGTTTATCAGCCTTCCTAAAGAACAACCGAAACAATCGGAGCAATCGCTTCCGTGAAATCACGTGGGCTTCTTATCCCTGTCACGGTAGGCATTCAATATGACCGTAAAAGTCGTTCCCTGCCCCAGGGTACTCCGGACCTCAATCCTTCCGCCCATTTCCGAGATCAGCATCCGGCACAATCCCAGGCCCAGGCCCGTACCCCCGGAGTCCGCGCGAGTGGTAAAAAACGGTTCAAAAATTTTTTCGAGATTGGCCCGCGGGATACCCACCCCCGTGTCAATTACCTCGATGGCCACCGAATTCATTTGATCGTCGTCCTGCGTGCCCAGCGCCCGGGTGCGGAGGGTCAGTGTTCCGCCATTGGGCATAGCAGCCAAAGCGTTGGTACAGAGATTGAACACCACCTCCTGGATCGTGTACTTGTCTCCCAGCACCGGCGGCACTGGCCGAAGATCCTTTTCCACCCGTATATTCTGCCCAATCCGCGTACCCAGCATGGCGAGGGTGCCTTCGACGGCCGCGTTGACGTCCGTCTTTTCCAAAACCAGGCCGCGAGGCTGCGCAAACGCCTGAACGCGTTTCGCCGTCCGCTCGATCCGTTCCAAGGCTTCCGCCATCATGTTGACGTATTCTGTCAATCGGGGGTCGTTCTTGACGGCCTCACTGATTCTGCGCAGGCAGTTCTGCACTCCATCCAGTGGATTGGCAATCTGGTGCGCAATCCCCGCCACAAGTTGGCCGATTCCCAGCATTTTTTCCTTCTGGCGAAGCTCGGCGTGGGCACGGTCCACGTAACGCCGAATGGAAGTCGTAAAATAGGTTGCCATACCGAGACTGGTCGCCACGGCACAAAATAGGGCCAGCGCTTCCAGGTTGTGAAGTGGAGGCAATTCCTGACCGCCGAACCTGAGCGGAAAGCGGGGAATCAAGTTCAAACTCTCGAAAAAGATAATGGCGCCGATCACCAAAGCCGTTGCCCCCGCCACGATGTAGGGCCGTGCCCCACGCAGGTACATCCCTGCAATGATCATATGAAAGATGTAGTAGATCACGAATGGATTATGGCAAAAATCGGAAAAATAGAGAACCAGCGTCAGGGCCGCGAGGTCGAGCACGATTTGGATAAAAAAGCTATCCTCGGGCCGAAAGCCCCGAAGAGGACTCTCCTCTCGCACAATAAACGCGAGAACTGCATTGTAAAGAAGCATTCCCACCCCCACCGCGTACAGAGGGTAGGGCGTCTGCAGCACCCCGAGTGCGAAATATCCGAGCGTCGTCGCGACGAAAACCGTGGCCGCCGCGATCCAGCGGATGCGAATCAGCCAAATTGCGCCACTCGGGGGAAGTTTCATGGGGTTGATTTACGGAAACAGGGCAATCCAAAAACGCACACCCCGGATGGGTCCTTTCAACGCGTCGATTAATTGCATCTTGTCATGTTAATTCTACTCTAAATCGTTCGCGCCTGGGTCGTAGTCCCAGCAGAGGCGGTCTTCGTCCATAATGGGGACTAATGAGGAAAAAGTTGCCCGCCGGGGGGCCGAGAGCCCGGGCAATCTTCAGCTCCATTCACCGGGCGTCCGTTGCGTGCCTCGACCAGCCACAGCGTTCGGAATTGCGTGTGTAACAAAGCAACTTCAAGGATACCCCGATGGCTACAGCCTCTGACATCCAGCGTCGTCTGCAGTTTGCGATAGAAGCCGCCCGTGCCGCGGGCGAGATCACCCTTCGCTACTTCCGCAACCGAAATTTACTGGTCGAGAGAAAGGCCGACGACTCGCCCGTCACAAGAGCGGACCGCGAGGCAGAATCCTATCTTCGGGAACAAATCCATCAGGCATTTCCCGAAGATGCGGTCATCGGTGAAGAGTGGGGCGACACCGGCGGTAAGAGCGGATTCCGCTGGATCATCGACCCCATTGACGGCACGAAATCGTTCATCCATGGCGTTCCGCTGTACGCCACGCTGATCGGAGTGGAGTACCAGGGACGAGCGGTCCTTGGTGTAGACAGGATCCCCGCCACCGGGGAGTGTGTGTATGCTGCGCGCGGATCGGGCGCCTGGTATCAGCAGGGGGACAATCCGCCCGAGCCCGCCCGAGTTTCGACATGTCGCTCGCTGAGGGAAGCAGCCTGGGTTACGAGTGAGGTGGCCAATTTCACCAAAATCGGCCGACGCGAGGCTTATCATCGTCTTGAAGAGGCAACCCGCCTTTCCCGGACCTGGGGGGACGGTTACGGGTATCTGCTCGTGGCCACCGGACGAGTCGATTTCATGGTCGACCCTCTCATGGAAATCTGGGACGCAGCCGCGATTCAACCCATCATCGAGGAAGCTGGCGGCAGGTTCACGGACTGGGCCGGACAGCCCACGTTCGCGTCAGGCAATGGCGTGGGCAGCAACGGCTGGCTTCACGAGGAAATCCTCAGAATCTTGCGAACTACCTGAAAGTTTGTTTCAGTACGGGTGACGTCAGTCCACCTGCCCCTCGGCGAACATCTCCCGCACGAGAAGCCGCACTTCCTCGAGCCAGACTGTTCGCTGCTCGTGCGTGCTGAGGATAATCGACTCAAAATTTCGGCGGCGAAAATTCGTCACGCCACAGAAGCCAAAGATGCAGTTCTTCCAGAGATTTTCCAGTGGATCGCCGTAGAGCCGCAATTCGTCATCGCGCGGTGTGTTGGACGTCGTGAAGACCAGTGCCCGTTTGCCCGCCAAAAGCCCTTTGACGCCGTCCGCCGCAAAATCATACGCCACCCCCTGCCGGAATACGCGATCGACCCAACCTTTCAAGATCGCCGGAGGCTGTCCCCACCAGTTGGGATGAACAATGACGTAGCCGTCAACTTTCTGGAGTTCCTCGCAATGCCGACGGATTTCCGCTGGAACTTCCGCATCCTTGGGAATTTGTTCAAACGGCAACAGGGGATCAAAATTCTCGCGATAAAGATCGTGATAGATGACTTCGTGGTTGATCTCCTGGAGAGTCTGCGCAGCCGTCGTGGCAATGGCGTGACAGAAACTCCCAACACGTGGATGTCCCAGTACCACGAGCACCTTCATCGCCTCAGTTTCCTCCTCTGTCCCAGGTGATTTTTTCCAGATTTCTTGTCCCCACTCGAGCAGGGCTGCCCGTACAAGTGAGACTTCCTATCCCACGGTCATCCCTGGCGTTTACAACACGGATCCAGTGATCCACGATAAATGCCCGAACCGCCTGGCGGTGAAAACGCCCGGCGGTCCGTTTCTCCGTTCTCTAATCGGGCGGCGAGCGATTCACCCCCGAGCCCGCCGGACATTCGCCGCGTTCCAGCGGCGGTGGATCTTCTGGAGAAATGGTGAAAGCGGCAATGATCTCTGGAGGAATACGGGTCGGCTGCCCGGTCTTGTAATTGACAAACGCCCACAGCGTTTCTGCCCGAGCAAGCAGTTCCCCGTCGCGGCTGCGATAAATCCGGTACTTCCGCCGGGAAGTTACTTTTTTAAAGTCCGCGACCCAGGTTTGCACGACGATTTCATCTCCCAGCCGGGCCGGGGCTAGATACTCGATGGTATGCGACCGCACGACCCAGCCGGCACCCAGCGCCAGGTGCCGGTCGGGCGACCATCCACAGGCCGTGGAATGGGCGACGGCGGCGTCCTGAAGCCACTGCACGTAGGCCACGTTGTTGGCGTGCCCCAGGGCGTCAATTTCCTCCGGTTGAACCAGGTGATGGTGATTAAAAACGGCCGTCATCGCCAACAATGACCCCAAAGAGTACCGGTGCACGTAGTTTAATTACGCCCAAAGGCTGGCTTCGGTTTGCCCCCCATGTGCCCGTTTCTCCCGCGCCGAACGTCCTATCTGCCAATTTTGTTCGGATTTCGCCCCGTTGTAGCGACGCGTGCTTTCGCGGAACACGTTGCGTTCACCGCCACAAATCGTCTCCTGCAAAAGGATGGATGGGTCCCAGTCCTTTCGGTTTCGGCAGCACCTTCAGAATTTCCTCGGCGAGCTTTAGATCGTCTCTAGTGGTGATCTTGATGTTGAGCGACGAGCCCGGCACGACGTGTACTTTCTTTCCCAGCCGCTCCACAAGCTGCGCGTCGTCGGTAGCCGGGAATCCTCCTCGTTTTTCGTAGGCTTCCAGCAACCAATCTCGCCGAAAAACCTGCGGCGTTTGAGCTTCCCATAGTTCTTCCCGGGGCTGCGTTGCGACGATGACTCCCGATTGATCCACACGCTTCAACGTGGCGGTGACAGGCACCGCCAGGATGGCGGCCCCGGTCTGTTGCGCTTTCTGGAAGACGGCATCAATCCACAGTTCACTCAGGCACGGACGGGCGGCATCGTGAACGCAGACGAACTCGGCGTCCGATTTCACGTGGCGGAGGGCGTTGTGCACCGAGTCGGCACGCTCCCGACCTCCTTCGACCACCTGCACACCCAGCAGTGTGATGTCGGCACTGAATCGCGAAAGAAAATCCTCGCGATCGTCAGGCGCCACGGCCACGATGATCTGGATGACGTCCTCCCGCTGAGAAAATCGATGGAGACTGTGGAGCCAGACAGCCCGCCCAGCCAAGGGCGCAAACGGTTTCTTGTAATGTTTGTCCTGAAACCGCGAACTGGCCCCCGCTGCCGGTAAAATGACGGCGAATCGTGCCACAGCAAACTCCCTTCCTCCACGACCTTAAGCAACTTAATCTGGAAAGCCGGATCGATTTCTTCACCATCGGCGGAAACCGGCTTTCTGTCAACGGCGGGAGCCCGGCACCTTATTTCCGTCTGGAGGACCTCATCACCAGGGAGTACCTGAAAACGTGGATCCTCAAAGGACGCGCAGGACGCGGACCTGACAAGCAGGTCCATCCGAAGGCCCCGGGTCCGGGCGGAACCGGGCCCTCCAGTCCATCCCTGGAGGGACGCCTTCCACGGCGTCCGTCGCATGCCGGAGGGGCACGCCTGTCGTGCCCAGCGAATAGGTCAACCTCGGCAAAAGTCAAAAAGCGGACCTGACCAGCAGGTCAACCCGGACCGATTCCCGAACAAAGCCGATTCCAGATCGGCGCTTTGTTCGATGTGCGGGTGAAAAACCGGGCGAAATCTCCTTCGGCGGAGTTGCCAGCCGGGGGGAAATCGGATACAGTAATCATAAGATGAGTGGTTAGATGTGCATGATATGGCCTGCCCTGGGGCGGGGTCGGAGATTCATCCGCGGGAAAGTTCGGGGCGTGGCGCAGCCTGGATTAGCGCGCTTGCTTGGGGTGCAAGAGGTCACCGGTTCGAATCCGGTCGCCCCGACTTGCCGATGCTTTTTCGTGAATACGACGAAACACGGACGTGAGTATTTCACGAACTACCGACCCCGGGTTACAAGCCGCCGAATCTCGCGTCGAAATCTTCGGCGGTTTTAATCTGTGCTCGGCTGCTCGGTTCATCAGGTCAAACAATCTTGACCGGCCCACAGAAATCGCCTATCTTATCGGGCCGTCGTGCCCGCTTGGAAAATTCTCCGGATTTTGCCGATACAAGGACTTGGTAGCGCCAAGATATTGACTACCCTGCAGCACGGATGTCCGCCTGAACGCAGCTTTCAGGAGTCCGCACGGATGACGCAGACCCGCCGTTCCCTGTTCTGGTGGTGTATTGCCGGAGTGGTGCTTCCCGCGTCTCTTGTCACTGCCGGATGTGCCACGACGCATGCTGAGCGGGGAGCCCTTTTCGGCGGACTTCTCGGAGCTGGGACCGGGGCCATCATCGGTAATGCCGCGGGAAACACCCTTGCTGGAACGGCCATAGGGGCTGGCGTGGGAGCTCTCGCCGGATCGGCCATCGGTGACAGCCTCGACGAAATGGAGGCTCAAAATCGTGCCCTGATTGCCCAACAGCTTGGGCGGGAAATCCCGGCGGGCGCTGTCACATTTGATGACGTCATTGCCATGACCAAGGCCGGCGTCGCCGAAGAACTCATCGTCAACCATATTCGCATCAACGGAATGGTTCGTCAGCCAACCACGGATGATATCATCCGGCTACAGAAAGAGGGTGTCAGCGTGAACGTCATCAAAGCGATGCAGGAGCCGCCTTTGCGTCGCCAACCCAGTAATGACCGGCCCATCGTCATTCGCGAGTCAAGCCCTCCGCCGGTCATCATTTATGAGCGCGATCCCTGGTGGTGGGGACCTCCCTGGCCGCATTATCACTACCACTACCGGTATTACCGCCCCCGGCCGGGTGTCAGTTGGGGAATTACCTTCCACAATTGATGCAGCTTTGGAGCTCCCTCCGACACCGAGTCCCACTCCCCGTCTGAGCCACCGTGCGCGCGTCTCGTCTCCGGGTTCTTACTCGGGTGATCTGTCGCACCTACCACTTTCTGCCTGGTAGCGACCCTGGAACCACTTTACGTGAGGCGACTCCGCGCAGATTATGCCGGACAATCCACCACCCCTTCCGCGCGGCTGTGCTGGCTGTGTGAGAGGAGGAAAAATGGAGCGAGCAGTATAACCGAGAATCGTCCACGGTGTATCACTAACCTGTCCTGCGAAACTCCTCGGGTGACATAGGGCCGATGACGTCGGTGGCGTTGCACGTTAGCGGATATTTTTCGGCGATGGCGTTAACCTGTTCCAGGGTCAGTTTCTCAATGATCGCCAAATCATCCTCCAGCGAGCGATACTGCCCCGTGGTCAGGCGCTCGGAGCCTATTGGAAAGAGCCGCGCGGAAGGCCGTTCCGCTGCCAGGGCAAGGCTGGACATGAGTTTGTTTTTAACGCGTTCAAGTTCCTCAGCAGTCACGCCATGTTGCTCGATGGCCGTGTAAACCTCCCGCAACCGCTGCAGGTTTTCCTGAAGAGTGCTGGGATCGCAGCTCATCATCGTCGCGAAAATCCCCGCGTCCTCATAGCCTTCGTAGCTCAGCGAGATGGAGTCCACCCGACCCGGCTCGATAAACTCCCAGTATAGGCGGCTGGATGAGCTTCCCGACACAATAGCCGTCAGTATCTGGGCGGCGAAGCGGTCAGGGCTGTCGGCCGGGGGAGCCTCGGCCAACTGGATGACATATTGCTGAGTGGCGGAGGGCTTTTGGTGCACACGCAGTCCGTAGGCTGGCTCGAGCAACCGTTGCCTAATCCGTTCGCTCTCGATCGGTTCCAGGTAATTGCAATGCTTTTCGGCAAGAGCCACCAATTTGGGGAATTCGACCGCACCAGTCGCTGCAATCACCACATTGCCGGCCGTGTATCGCTGGTAGTAGTAGCTGCGCATTTTCTCAACAGTGAGTCCGGAAATGGACTCGGCAGTACCGATCACGCTCTGCCCGAGGGGATGTCCAGCGAAGAATCTTGCCCGGCACAGATCGTCCACTCCATACGGTGGTTGATCCAGGTACATCGAGATTTCTTCCAGGATCACCTGCTTTTCCAATTCAAAATCTTCCGGTCGCAGAGCGGGGCGAAGAAGCAAGGCGAGCAGCTCGAACGCGCGATCCAGATATTCCGGCAAAAACACCGCGTAATAGACGGTCTCCTCGAACGAGGTGGTGGCGTTGTAAGAGGCCCCGATCTCATCGAACCCGCGATTGATATCCTCGGCCGTGATTTGCCCCGTCCCTTTGAACGCCATGTGCTCGAGAAAATGGCTGACCCCGGCGAGTTCCGGGGGCTCGTCCCGGGAGCCTGCCCGAACAAAAAAGCCCAGGGCAATCGACAGAGCCTGGGGATGGCTTTCACAAATGACTTCCACTCCGTTCCAGAGCTTATGGCTGTAAAAGTTCACTGGGGACCTCCACAGGCCTCGGACCAACTGTCACGACTGTAAAATCTCGGGGCGGATTATCTCGGAGGAATTGGTTGACTTCCTCTGTGGAAAGGGAATCCACGGCCTCCTTGATTTCCTGCATGGAGCGCACCCGACCCAGAAGCGACCAATCCTGGGTGAGCGTGTGGGCCCTTGCCGCGCTGGATTCCTGAAGAAACACAATTCCACTTTTCAATTGCGCCTTGGCGCGATCCAGCTCATCTTTGGTGACGCCCTCCCCGAGGTTCTGAAGCTGTTCCAGCAAAACCTCCAGCGACTCTTCGGCGCGTTCGGAGGTGGTGCCCACATAACAGATCACCCCACCGAATCCCCGGATAACAACATAGTTGGCTCCCACGGCATAACACAGCCCCCGTCTTTCCCGCAGTTCCATGAACAGTCGGGAACTGGAACCACTGCCCAGCATCCCGGCGGCCGCTCGCGCCAAAAAATAATGGTCATCCTCGTAGGGGATACTCCTATAGGCGACCCCGATATGAGTTTGCTGAGAATCAAATGGAACATGGGCCTGGCGCTCGGTGGGCCAGCGTGTTTCCGGTGCAGGGGGCGGAGATCCTTTCCAGTCACCGAGGAGTTCTCCAACCCACGTCACCAATTCGTCCCAGTTGAATCGGCCTGCCACACCAATGACAACCCCGCTGGGCTGGAAGTGCCGCTCCACAAACTCCGCCACCTCTTGCCACGAAATAGCCGCCACGTGGTCAATCACGCCATGGGGCGACCGACTCCAAGGATACGGGAGAAACCGATATCGAAGGGCCTTATTCAACTGGTGTTCCGGATCGTCTTCCTCCGCCTGAATCGTCTGGATGAGCCCCTGACGGGCAGATTCGAGATCCTCTTGAGGAAGACGCGGCTTTCGCAAAACGTCGCTGAAGATCGCCAGGGCGTCCCGCAGATGCTTCGGCCGCATCGCTGCGCTGAGATGGATAAACCGATGTCCCACCGATTCCGACCACACTACGCCCAGGTTCTCCAGGTCTTCCAGAAACGCCCGGGCGTCTCGCGGCCCGGCCCCACGGAGAACCATGTCCGTGGTCAGGCTCGCCAGTCCCTGGCGATCCTCGGGGTCAAACGCGGCCCCCGCCGGAATTGCGATGTCAAAGCCCACCGAACTGAGCCATGGGAGCGGCTCGGCCAAAAGGACCAAACCGTTGTCAAAGCAATGGACCAAGCAGGAAGTACTGGAGGCAGTCACGTGAGGTTTTTTCCTCCAAAATCTTTCACAATGGACGTACACCAAATGCGATCCACCCAGAATCGCGGTAATGTCGCAGGCCGGTTCAAATGATCTGTCGCTGGGTTTTTTACCCAAAAGTTCATTCTAAGCTGCCCAGCTTGGCTGCCGAAGAGCGGGAGTGTCGTAACAAACGCACGGAAACTATAATTTACACTGAAGAGGTAGGCTGCTGGGCTCGTCCCCAACCGAGCCGGCTTAGTTGTCTGAGGAAACTCGGTTGGAGACGAGCTCTACAGCATGTATAAACACCCCCGGCTGGCAGCAGAGAGCCAGCATGAGCGGGAGAGTTGATCAGCTGTAGAGTGGCGGTCTCATGGGAACCTGCGAAAATACCGACGATCCGAGAGTCCGTGCCTGCCAGGAAAAAATCGGCTACTCTTTTTCAAATCCCCGTCTTCTTCAGACGGCCCTGACGCACGCTTCCGGGGCGGAAAGCCGTCTCGAATCGAACGAACGGCTGGAGTTTCTGGGCGACGCCGTGCTGGGGATGGTGGTCTGCGAGCTTCTGTACAAAAGGCTACCCCATCTCACGGAAGGGGAGCTCACACGGTTGAAATCAAGCATCGTCAGCCGATCGCACTGCGCGCACCTGGCTCGACAGTTGGGTTTGGAGGAACTGATCATCATTGGAAAGGGCCTGGCCGGTCAGCCCTACCTTCCCAACTCGCTCCTGGCAGCAGTCTTCGAGGCCATCACGGCAGCCATTTACCTGGACGGAGGACTGGAGGCCGCCAAGCGATTCATTGAACCACTCGTCCTTCCCGAGCTGGAAGCCTTTGTCCGCGACCGAATCGGCGAAAACTACAAATCGGTCCTCCAGCAGATCAGCCAGCGGTCCTTCGGAACCACGCCCGTGTACCTCCTGCTGGAGGAACGGGGACCGGATCACGGCAAACTTTTCAAAATCGCCGCTCAGATTGGTGCCACACGGTATCAGGCTGCCTGGGGAAGAAGCAAGAAAGAAGCCGAACAGCGCGCAGCCTGTAACGCCCTGCATCAGTTGAGAGAACTGCCGCCGCCTTGTTCGGATGAACTTGGTGAGGATGGGATGCCCGTGGTCGGACCGGTTGCTGAGGGAATCGAACGGTTCCTGGAATAAGTGGGCCAGCCGCTCCACAATGGTCATAAATGGTCATAAGGCTGCGTGAAATGATGACTGCGGCGAGGGAAGTTCCATGAAAAAACTTGCGGTGGTGCTCCTGTCGGGTGGGCTGGACAGTACCCTTGCCGCCCGAATTCTGCAACTTCAGGGTTTCGAGGTGATCGGTTTGACGGTGCGTCTCCCGTTTCACCGTTGCGAATCAGCAGCGCTTCAGGCAGCCTGCGAGCTTCAAATCCCATTGGCAATGCGGGAGGTCGGGGAAGACTACATGGAGGTCCTACGTTATCCCCGGCATGGCTACGGAAAGGGGGCCAATCCCTGCCTGGATTGCCGGACATATATGCTGCGAATGGCCCGACAACTCATGGAAGAGCTCGACGGGATGCTGGTGGCCACCGGGGAAGTCCTCGGTCAGCGGCCGATGAGTCAAAAACGTCCCCATCTGGGAATCACAGCGCATGAATCAGGGCTCCAGGACCGCCTTCTTCGACCGCTTTCCGCCAAATGCCTGCCGCCAACATGGCCCGAGCGGGAAGGCTACGTGGATCGCGAAAAACTGTATGCTTTTACCGGCCGAAGCCGCAAACCGCTTTGGGCGCTAGCCAAGCAATTGGGCCTCAAGGATATCCCCGAGTCCGGTCCTGGCTGTTCGCTCACCGATGTGCAATTCGCCCCCAAGGTTTTCGACCTTCTGGACCATGATCCACGAGCATCGCTGTGGGACTGTGAACTCCTCACCCTGGGACGCCACCTTCGGCTGGATGATCGCACGAAACTCGTCATCGGGCGAAACGAGACGCAAAACCTTCGGCTCCGCCGTCTTTTTGCGAGAGGACTGCGACAAGACTGCGCGCTTGTAACTCCCATCAATTTTGTCGGTCCGGACGCCATCCTTGTCGGCGACGTCTCCGAATCCCAGTGGGAAAAAGCCGTCCAGATCATCCTTCGCTACGTGCGTCGCGAACTTCCCCCTCTCGTCGAGGTCGAGATATGCACCAGAGGTGAAGTCTTCCGTCGTCAGTTCCCACGTCCCGTGCCAAAGAATTCGACATCTCCGGATCAAGCGTTGTGATCGCAAAAAAAGCGTCAACACTGGCGGAAGTTCGGTAAAGACGGGGCGTCACTTGCCCTATCGACAGGTTGACACATCCCCATTTTCCCTTTGTCAATCGGAACGCGGAGGTCCACAGGGACACGTGGGGGAGCGGAATTCAGCCCGGAGGAACCTCTTGGCAGGTCCACATTCCAACCTTTGGACGGCCTATTTCAGCCGCCCCGCCCTCACTGCTGGGTTGATTTTCTGGTTCTACGGTAGGGGCAATTCATGAATTGCCTCTACGACACCTTGTCCCCGCGGCATCTCATGGTTTTTACACAAGTGGGAATGGTTCAGGTGGGCAGGTTCTTGACGCCGGTGATCGAAGCGAGAGGAGTCAAAAAGTTAGGGACGCCCACCATCCTGGAGGCGTCCCTTTCTCGTCGTTGTACTCGAAAGAGCTGTCGCCGAGCTGCGTCCGTCGCGGATTCTCACGGAGTAGCCGGCGGGGTTTCCGCCACCGGCGCCGGCGCCGGTGCAGGCGCCTTCTTCACCGCGGCCTTCTTCTTGGCCGTCTTCTTCACCGCCTTCTTCGCGGTCTTCTTCGCTGCCTTCTTAGCTGCCTTCTTCGCCGGCTTCTTTACCGGCTTCTTGGCGGCTTTCTTGGCAGCCTTCTTCGCCGCCTTCTTCGCGACTTTCTTGGCCACCTGTCGGTCCTCCTTTTAAAGACCTGCGGCGTCGAGAGGGTGGAACCCTTGCCACGTTTTCAACCACTCTCGCACGCCAAACCACCCAAACACTACCACACAACCACGTGCCGGTTCCGTCACCTGCTGACATGGACTGGTGTTCATCGTCAGCGGCCCATCCGTCCGAGCCACCTTCAAGCCGCTGTCACCGAATCAACCAGTCCCTTCATTATTAATTGTTATTATCGTAACGTCTTCTTTGAAAAGTGCAAGCTGAGTGAATGAAAAAACGTGTCGAGTTTTTCCGCTCGACACGTTTCACTGCCCACACCAACCAACAAGCCGCAAGTTTCAGATGGGTACTCCTGTGAACGACGTGATGGCCTTCATGTAGTTTCCGCGTTCGAACACTTCGGGATTCGGGCAGTTCTTGTGGCTCATGCTGCCTTTCATTTGCTCCACGGATTCATATTCCTGCTCCTCCATCCACTGCTCGATCTGCTGGAGAAACGTCTTGATACAGCCAAACCCCTGCTTGTAGAGCACCGAAGCCAGCATGACCACATCGGCCCCTGCCAGAACAGACTTGATCACCGCCTCTGCCGAATGTACCCCGCCGGTGAGGGCCAGAGAAGCGTTGACCTTACCGTAAAGAATGGCGATCCAGCGCAATGGCAGCAGCAACTCAAACTCGGTGCTTAGCACCAGATGCGGTTTCGTTTCCAGTGTATCCAGACGGATATCTGGCTGGAGAAACCTGTTGAAAAGGACCAACCCGCGTGCACCGGCGTCCACCAGTTGTCTCGCAAAATGCCCCACCGAGCTGAAATAAGGACCGATTTTCACCGCCACGGGTATCGTGACCGAGGAAGCCACGGCTTTGACGAGACTGAGATACTGGGCCTCCACTTCGGCTCCGGAACGCTCCAGATCGGCGGCCACGAAGTAGATGTTCAGCTCGATCGCGTCGGCGCCAGCCTCCTGGAACAGCTTGGCGTACCGGATCCAGGAGCCCTCGCTCGTCCCATTCAGACTGGCAATCACGGGGATAGAAAGGCACCGTTTGGCGGTGCGAATCCGGTCGAGATATTCGTCCGTTCCCAACCGATACTCTTCCGGTTCGGGAAAATAGGAGAGGGCCTCCGCAAAGCTATCGGTACCGAACTCGTGGACGCGGGCGAGATTTTCCTCCTCTGCCAAAATCTGTTCCTCAAACAGGGATGGCAGCACAATGGCCGCTGCCCCGGCATCTTCCAGCCGTCTCTGGTTATCGAGAGATTCCGTGAGCGGGCAGGCCGCGGCCACGATCGGGTTTTTCAATTCCAACCCCAAATAACGCGTACGTAGATCGACACTCATGTTCAGTTCCTCCGCTGGGTTCCTTCGCTGGATGCATCCTCACTCGCCATCACCGCCGGAAACTGCCCCGGAACGGGCAAGGGCCGCGCTGAGATTCTCATACAGCGCATACCGGAAATTGATGTCTTCCTGGCCAAGCTGGAACAATTGCTCGGCACGCTCGGGCTTCGAGCGACTCAAAATGGCAAACCGAGCCTGTTTGAGCGCGAAGTCCTTGAAGGCCCCCTTGGGTGGGCGACTGTCCACGTGGAGCGGCTGCTCTTTGTCACGCGGATCGTAATGGTAGAGCGGCCAGTAACCGCACGCCACCGCTTCCTTCTGGTACTCCATGCCTTTGGCCATATCGATCCCCCACCCGATGCAGTGCGAGAGGGCGATGATGAGCGACGGCCCGCGGAATGACTCCGCCGCCCGAATGACCTTGATCGCGTGCAGCGGATTGGCACCCAGCGAAATCTGGCCGACGAAAACATTTCCGTACGACATCGCAATCAGACCGAGGTCTTTCTTGCGGCTCGGTTTTCCCGCCGCTGCGAATTTGGCCACTGCTCCTCGGAAAGTGGCCTTCGACGCCTGGCCGCCGGTGTTGGAATAGACCTCCGTATCCAGCACAAGGAGGTTGATATCCCGACCGGAAGCCAGCACATGATCGAGGCCGCCAAAACCAATGTCATAGGCCCATCCGTCTCCACCGAAGCTCCAGATGCTGCGGCGGATCAGATAATCTGCCGAGGCGATCAGATTCGCCGCATCATCACCTGGAATCTGGGCCAGCTTCTTCTTGAGTTCGGCCACCAGTTGCCGCTGCTTGGCAATCTGCTCGTCTGTCTCCTGAGGATTATTCAAAAGCTCAGTAACCAGGTTGTCACCAATCTGAGGGGCGAGCTTCTTAAGAAGCCCTGTGGCGTAATCAATCTGCTGATCGACGGCCAACCGCATGCCGAAGCCAAACTCGGCCGCGTCCTCAAACAGGGAATTGTTCCAGGTGGGGCCCCGGCCCTCGTGGTTGGTCGTGTACGGGGTGCAGGGCAAATTCCCACCGTAGATCGAGGAGCACCCCGTCGCATTGGCAATCATCATGCGGTCCCCGAAAAACTGAGTGATGAGCTTGATATACGGGGTTTCGCCGCAACCGGCACAGGCGCCGGAGAATTCAAACAGCGGCAGCAAAAGCTGCGAGCCTTTGACCGTATCGACCGCCACCTTGCTACGTTCGATATCCGGGATGCGGAGGAAGAAATCGAAGCATGCCCGCTCCCGTTCCAGATGGTCCAGCTTGAACAGCATGTCGATCGCCTTGTGCTTCGCCACCTCCTTATCACGGACGGGGCACACCTCCACACACAGACCGCAACCGGTGCAATCATCCGGGGCAACCTGCACCGTCATGTAATAACCCGGATATTCCTTACCCCGCCACGGAGCCGACTTGAAGCCCTCGGGAGCCTTTTCGAGAATCGCCGGCTCGTAAACTTTCATCCGAATGGCTGCATGCGGGCAGACCAGTGAGCACAGCCCGCACTGGATGCAAATCTTCGGATCCCAGATGGGAATCTCCAGGGCAATGCTCCGCTTTTCGTATTTCGTCGTCCCCGTGGGGAACGTCCCGTCCACCGGCAGGGCACTCACCGGCAATTCGTCGCCGCGGTAGGCGATCATGGGCCCCAGCACGTTCTTGACGAATTCCGGAGCGTCCTCTGGCACCGGCGGCAGCATGTGAATCTTGGAGGTCACCTGGTTGGGGTACTTCACTTCCTGGAGCGACTCCAAAGCTTTATCCACTGCTGCAAAGTTTTTCTCAATGATCGCCGAGCCACCCTTCTTGCCGTAGGTGTCGACGATCATGTCCTTAATCTCCTTAATGGCCTGTTCCACCGGAATGATGTTGGCCAGCTTGAAGAAACAGGTCTGCATGACTGTGTTGATACGCACACCGAGACCTGTTTCCTTCGCCACGCGGTAGGCATCCACCACGTAAAACTTCAGTTTTTTGTCGATGATCTGCTTCTGGACCTCGGCGGGCAGATGGTCCCATACTTCATCAGCCGAGAATGGACTGTTGAGGAGAAAGGTCGCTCCCTCTTCCGCGGCCGCCAGAACGTCAATCCGTTCCAGGAAGTGGAACTGATGGCACGCCACAAAATTAGCCTTGTTGATGAGATATGATCCCTTAATCGGCCGGGGACTGAAGCGGACGTGGGAGATCGTCATCGATCCCGCTTTGCGGGAGTCATACACGAAGTAACCTTGGGCGTAGAAGGGGGTATTCTCGCCGATAATTTTGACCGAGCTCCGGTTTGCTGAGACGGTCCCGTCGCTCCCCAGCCCGTAAAACAGGGCCCGCACCACGTCCGGCGGCTCAATGGACAAGTTCGGATCGTAATCCAGACTCAAATGGGTAACATCGTCTTTGATACCGACTGTGAAATGCCGCTTGGGCTGAGGCTTCTTCAACTCGTCAAAGACCGCCAGCGCCATGGCGGGGTTGAACTCTTTGGAGGACAGACCGTACCGACCTCCGATAACAAGCGGTGTCGGTGCGCCCGGGGCATGCTCCGCCCATTTCTCAGCGAGAGCCGCCACCACGTCGATGTAAAGGGGCTCGCCAATCGCTCCAGGTTCCTTGGTCCGATCCAGGACCGCGATTCGGCGGACCGTGGTGGGAAGCGCCCGGACGAACGCTTCCGCATCAAACGGGCGATACAACCGAACTTTCACCAATCCCACCTTTTCGCCCCGCTCGACGAGATAATCGACGGCTTCTTCCACCACGCCGGTTCCGGACGCCATCGCCACGATCACGCGTTCCGCATCCGGCGCCCCCACATAGTCGAACAGGTGATACTGACGTCCAAAAAGCTGCGCGAATTTGTCCATCGCCTTTTGGACGATGGCAGGGGTCTTCATATAGAACGGATTGCACGCCTCACGTGACTGGAAGAAGACGTCCGGATTTTGGGCCGTTCCCCGCAAAACGGGCTTCTCAGGAGACATGGCCCGTTGCCGGTGTGCCCGCACCAGTTCCATATCGATCATCTTCCGCACGTCATCATCGCTGAGCTGTTCGATCTTGGCCACCTCGTGAGACGTGCGAAAACCATCGTAAAAGTGGATGAACGGCACGCGGGCTTCCAGCGTCGCCGCATAAGCGATGAGGGCCAGGTCCTGTGCCTCTTGAACCGATGCCGACGCCAGCAGTGCCCAGCCGGTGCTGCGGCAAGCCATCACGTCGCTATGGTCCCCAAAGATGGAGAGGGCATGGGTGGCGACGGTGCGAGCGGTCACATGGAATACTGCCGGAGTGAGTTCCCCAGCGATCTTGAACAAATTGGGGATCATCAACAAAAGCCCCTGTGAGGCCGTGAAGGTCGACGACAGTGCTCCCCCTTGCAGGGCCCCATGACAGGCTCCCGCGGCACCCGCCTCACTCTGCATCTCCACAACCTGGGGCACGGCACCGAAGATATTCTTTCGGCCAGCAGCCGCCCAGGCATCCGGTAACTCACCCAGCGTGGAGGATGGCGTGATCGGATAAATCGCCATCACTTCCGAGCAAAGATGAGCAATATTGGCGGTCGCCTCATTTCCCTCAACAGTTACGAAACGCTTCTCGGCCACGGCTCAATCTCCTCTTGATCTATGCCAAATACGGCGGCAAAACTTCTTGACCCAGTCCAGTGATTACGAGCAATCCGAGACCACGAACAAGCCCATAGCCACGGCCCACAATCGCCCCGAGAGTCTTCCGAGAATGGTCCGTCAAGGTCCCCATCGCGCGGCAGACTCGCTGATACCGACCACCCGGCCGGTCGCTCGGAAAAGCCAGGACATCAACGATCAGGTTGGCAGAAATTGCCATTCCCCTGAGATCGCACATCTCCCTGATCTCGTTTCACTCCCGGAAGCCCAAACCGTAAGCCTAACGATTTCTGCCAGTCGTTGCAAGTTGCGTCGGATCACCGGTTTTCGAAACCGGCCCGGTTTCAGCCGTCCATCGCAATTTCGTTAGCAGTTGTCACCAGCTTACAGTCGATCCGTACCTGGCCCTGAACAGCGTTCCCCGTATAATTTCACTGCTCGGTTATGACAATTTTGTCTAACGCAATTGCGACATACAATTTTCGACCGGAACAATGTTTTGACCCAGTAAACAGGAGCATCCCCATGAAGTCCCTTGTACTCACCAAATTGACCGCCATCGCCTCGGTGTTGGGTTCGTCGCTACTCGGTGTGTTCGCCGGCCAAAAACCCGAGCAACGAGTTGAGCTTCGGGTGGGGGATGAAGCTCCAGACTTCAAACTTCCCGGGAGCGACGGCAAAACGTATCGTCTTTCCGAATTCCGTAACAAAAAGATCGTCGTCCTCGCCTGGTTCCCCAAGGCCTTCACGCCCGGTTGCACCCGTGAGTGCCGCGCTTTCGCCCAGCAAGCAGACGCGTTTTCAGGACTGCCAGTGGCATATTTTACAGTCAGTGTTGATACGCCCGAGGATAACAAACGGTTCGCCGAATCCCTCAAGGCCCAATATCCCATTCTCAGTGATCCGACTCGGGAAACAGCCCTCGCCTATGGCGTTCTCACCAATCCTCAGGGATTCGCTCAACGATGGACCTTTATTATCGGTCCGGATGGAAAGATTCTTCACATTGACAAGCAGGTCAAGGTGGACACACACGCCCGGGATGTTGCCGATTGGATCCGCAACTGGCTGCAACAGCACCCGGAGTGGAAACCCCAGGAGTGAGCCGTTTGCAACCCCAGCGATAGCCCCTGCCGTATTCGGTACCACCTCTTTGCCGGCGTATCAGAAAGTTCACTGATCCACAAACTTAACAACTCAGCCCCGGGGCGTTTGACCCGGGGCTGAGCCATTAGCGGCCACTCGGCCATCGGCCGGTTTCAACTCAACTCGGACGAGTTCCTTCACGGATGAAGGTTTTGCGTGACGGTGGGATCGGGATGCCGCACCATCCGGCCAACGCGCATCAGACGCAAATCCGCTTCCCAGACCACCTCAGCGGATTGTCCACTTGTCGTCGCCCGAGCTGTAACAAGCTCCTCCCGATCATTCTGGTGGAGGTACTCTTTGATTTGCTGCACCCGCTTGTTCTTCGGATTCAACTGGGCGCACACGTCCGTCATTTTCTCGATCGAGGCCCTCATTTCAAATGACGGGGCTGCCTGCTCGCCTTGAGCGACACAGTCGTCGATCGCACGTTTCAGCATCGCCACCGCGTTCTTTCCAATAGCCACACCGGCGTATCCATTTGCAGCCGTAAAAGCCACCTCCAGCTTATCGCCGATGAGGGCCTTCTGCTCGGGCTTGAGCTTATCGCCCAAATCGATCTCCATGAAATGGATGACGGCATCCCCATGGCGAGCGTAGTCGGGGGTCACCGTGATCCTCTCAAACAACTTGGGAAACCTTGCCCGAGCGGATTCCACAAGGTGCCCCACAAATTCCTCCGCCGCATGTGAATTGCCGACGAACTTGGCACCCACAAGTGTGAGTTGATCCGGCTTGGCCACCAGGGTCACAGCGCCCTCATACCGGCCCTGGTGGACCCAGTCATCGGCAATCCGAAGCCACTCTTCGAAGAGCTCTCGTACCAGATTGGCATCCTCCGCCTTGTGAATCCCTTTTTCGATTACCCGTTCCATTTCGGCGCGCAGCGCCTGACCAATTTTCTCCAACTCCTCTTCAGGCGGCGTCGGGAAAGTGGACGCCCACCCGGCAGAAAAGACCGCATCCGGCCAGTGCCGCAGGGCGACGAGTGGACTCGTCACGTTCTGCTGCCCCGCAAAATACCGCGCGAGATTTGTATTGGGCAGGGCAACGCAACGGCACACGCATCGCACCTTCTGGTTTTCCCGATCCACCTGCCAGCCGACGATGACTTCCTGAGTCTCCACCGTTGCCGCTGATGCCACCGCAAGAATCTGAGGAACAACTGTCGCTGCCAGGGGATGCCGTTGATCCTCACGGCGTGCCTTGTCCTTGACCTTTTCCACCCAGGCCCCCAACCGCGTACCGAAGCTGGCCAAAACTTGCGGTACATTAATTCGGACTCCCACGTCCCATTGAGGATCAAAGCCTTCTAACCACGGTTCAGGCGAAGCCGGCACCCGCGACACAGCCGCTTGCTTCTCACTCACATATACCCAGCCCGCACCTAAATTGGCATAAAGTTCCTTCCCCAAAAACGTGAATTTGACGACGCCGCCTTCCTTCTCCTCGATGTCGCCGATCCAGGGTTCGACCACCCCGTGGAGCGCATGGACGTCCGTTGTCGGTACAGCCGCCACCCAAACCACGCGATCTCCCCCCAGCGACACAGCAGCCAAACCAAGGGGCCGGGAGTCATCCAAACCATTTTTCGCGAGCGTTTCCATTCGCTCCAACAGCCATCCCATGGCCCGGGTGGCTGCATCTTCCTCAGTCCCAAGGATTTCCTGAACAACCTTCATATCCGCCCGGCATTCCCGTAACGGGGCAATCCGAACCACCGCCAGCGGTTCTGCTGCCTGCGCGATCTGTGCTAACAACAGCAGTCCCGTCAGACCCCACACAAACTTCCACAGACTCCAATCTCGCAGCAACCTCATGGCAACCTCCACGTAACAGACAGCCGACACTTGGACCGCCCATCACCAGTCCCGGCACGCCGCGCTCAGGACCGCGGGCCCAGAATTCCACAGTCAAACCATCCGAAGCCTCTCACGGTGTCCGCTGTTCACCGGTCCGAATTTGAGCCACCAGATTGAGAGGCAGTTGGTTTTTAAGCATCTCACTCGCGATCAGAAGGTCCCGGTCCAGTCCGGCCCAGCGACCCGATTCAAGCTGAGTCAATTGAGTTTGCAACTGCTGAACCGTCCGATCCGGTGTACTCACAATGACAGCCAGTGACCGATCCGGAAAAAGCCCGATCTCCCTCGAATTGCCGTGAATCACGGCCTCGGGTGGGTTTTCCGTTTGGCCGCTCATCTTCTTCGCCACTTGTTCTGTTTTAGGCCCGACCATGAAGGGAAATCCACCGTGCCTAGCGGACGTCACCGCCAAAACCGCCAGCACGACTGCCACCGCACACCCGGCCAACGCCAATCTCACACGCAACCGCTGCCGTGAAAACAACCAGCGCGCTGTTCGGTTTCCGCCGACCGCTCCAATCCGCGCGACCTGCCGCAGAATTCTCTGATGGAGTTCCTGCGAAAACTCCGGTCGCTCCTCCTGGGCGGCTGCTGCCAACAGCCCAGCCAACCATTCCTCCTCGTGATGATTACGATGTCGAGCCTGTCTCATGGTGTACACCGATCGTCATCGATGGGTTACAAAACCCGCCTGTTGTTTACCTGACGACTGGGTTGTTCCTCTCGGTCCTCAAACGTGGCCGTGAACTCCTGAAGATGGGGGAGCAGAATCTTTCTCGCTCGGCAAAGAATCGTCTTCACGGCCCCCTCTGACTTCCGGACAATAACGCCGATCTCCCGAGCGCTCATCTGTTCCACGTAAAATAGCCACACGACCGTAAATTGAAGCGGAGTCAGCACACTCTGGACCCGGTCCCAAAGTCGATCGCGCTGCTCCTCATTTTCCATGCCCGTTCCATAACGCGCCTGCTGAACCGTGGGCACGCTACCCTCTGTCAGCGACTGCCACTGGCGCCGCCGCAGAACGTTGAGCGCCACCCGATAGGCCACTGTGAAAATCCACGGCCGAAATTCAGCCCCTTCCCGAAACGACCAAAGCTTCTTGAACGCCCGCAGAAATGTTTCCTGCGTCAGATCCTCGGCATCCTGGTGAACTCCGCATTTTCGCTGCAGAAAATGTCGAATGGGCACCTGGTACCGACGTGCAAGCTCGCCGAAGCTGCGCGTGCAGCCCCGCTTGGCTCGCTGCACGAGCTCCTCGTCGGTCAGCAATCGAAGTGACTCATCACCACTCATCGAAAGAACTTTGAACCAAATTCGACCTCCGCACGCCTCCGTTTCTCAATTGGACCACCCCCGTTACCCCTCATTATTTTTCCCCCAACCAGGGCACGAGCTTCACCAGCACGTCCAGAACATCGTCTGTAGGGGCCGTCCAAACCAGCGTGGTCCTGTTCTCGCTGGCAAAAACTTTGGCATGATCCATGAGCGCCACATAGTGCGGTTCATCCGCGTAATGGAGCTTGCCGATGGCCAATAGTCCCACCAGCGCATCTCGAACATTGAGGGCGATGTCGGCCCCTTCCACTTCAAACGTGGCCTGAACAAATGCCTGCCCCTGATGCTCTCCCAGCGCCGCGGTCAATCGCCGACTGCGGCGAATGAGCGGAGACATGAACTGCACCGAAAGCTGGTCCATGCTCCGCGCGTGAATCTGAAGATACGTACCCTGACGTACCTGGTAGAACGGATCACCGCTTCCAACTCCCTCCTTCGCCGCGCTCGTCGCGATTTCGTCCACCAGATCACCCTCCCGGCTCAGGACAATCCAATCGCCGGGGAGAAAACATCCATGGAGAAAGGCCCTTTCGCCCGCATCGTGCCATCGGTGGACAGTAATTCCCGCCACAGTGCGGGTGGCGTACTCTGGGTTGGATTTGATAAAACCGAGTAACCGCTCCTGGTTCACTTTCATCCGGACGAGGACAGCGCCCTTCTTTGGATCGAAACTCAGCCCCAGGAACGTCACCCCGTGCAGATCGTTTCTCAGATCGGCTTCCGCAAGCGTCGCAGCCGCTTCGATTTCCGCCCGATTCGGACTTCGCTGCCAGAAGCGTTCTAAAACCCGTCCCGCGCCAGGCGACTGCCGAATCGCATCGACGTCAATGTGCACGATCCACCGCCAACTTTTCGGAACCAGCCGCCAGTCCAGTTCACCGGCCGTCCCGCAAAGGGGGAATGATACCCCCCATCCCGCGAGGATGAGCGTCCAAATCACTCGAGTGGAAATACGGCGCCCGTGCATCATCATGCCATGACCTTTTTTCATCACTTCCGCCATAAGAGAGCCGTCACCAAGTATACACTCCAGGCGCCCAAGAGGTGACGGGAATTTCGAACTCGACTGCGAAAGAACTGCCCGACTGACAGCAAACCGTCCCTGGAAAAGACAAGCCAGCCAACGTTCACCCAGGCTAAAACCGAAATCGCGGGGAAAAGCCCTTTGTGGGTCTAATGGCAACGAACGAGCGTCCGCTGACCAAAACCAGACTGGGATGCGCGATAGAGGTGATGGCCCCGTCCTCGACCAAACCCTGGTCTTCTTCTATTCGTCGCTGATCACCTCCCACCGAAGCCCCGCGTACTCTCCGACGTCACCTTGCCGAAGGCGTCGTAGACGAGATGATTGACCACGGTGGTCATGTTGCTGCCCGGATCATACTTGGCGATGTCCCGGACCGTGTTCAAGTGGTCCGTCAAGGTCCACTGTACCCAATCCGCCGTGCCGCCGTCCACGGCTTCCTCGGCCAAAATTTGGTCCACCGCTGGACCCCAGAGATAACGCCATTCCAGATCACCTGTTTGAACCAGCCCGGAGCCCGTCCGCCGAAAGTCCATCACCACCTGGTTGCCGTCATAGGCCAAGTTCTGTTTCTGTTCGTAGTCACCGTCCCCGTTGAGGTCGGCCAGCTTCCGGACCAAGCAGTTTGCATGGTCGTACCAGCAACCCGGCGCCGGTCCAAACCAGCAGTAATACTCCACAAATCGCCATTTAAATGATAATTTCTACGGTCGGAAAAAGTCTGCTCCAACAGTTGCGCCCAGGTCAAACCGGCTACAACCATAAGAATTGCGAGTACAACGTGTCATACCAAACACTAAACGCGTATCCAACGTACAGCTTGTCCAAACGAAAATCTGGCTTGACCACTTCCCTCTCTAATTCAACGTAGCGTTCGGGAATCACAGTGCACGCCACGCTGTGCAGGTGATTGGGTTGGTAAGGTAGGATAACAATCTCTCCGGCTGTTAATGTGTATGCTTCGGTTGTAATCGGAATAAGCAGCGTTGGGCACATTTCATGCTGCCAGTACACTACCGCGGTGACATCAACATCCTGGGCCGCCTTGAAACGCTGCCCCTTATTAGGCAGCGGGATGTCTCGGGACTTGGCTAAAAATGCCTGCTGAACAATATCGCGCATGCGTTGCACCTCGGGTATTGCACTTTGATACTCCTTATCGCCTTCGCACCCCTGATCTCGAAATGACTGTTCCAATCGAAAGGCGAATGGTGGTAACATGCCAACAGCCTCTCAACACGCTAGCCAAGTCCCCAAGGCATTCCCGCGCAATACGATGCGTACACGGCTTCTAGATGTTTGGCCTCTCCACATCGTTGGTTCAACCTTGCCAGCAATGCCGCCTTCCAAACCGCTTCGCATGCAGCTCCCAAAGTGCGATGTGCTCGAAAATAATGAGAAAAGGTTCTTGCAATCTTTAGTGCATTTTCGCCGGCGGGAATCTGATTAAATGGCGGAATCAATTGGGGCGGTTCCACGGGAACCGGCGGGCGAGAAGGTTTAAACCAGTTCCACGGCCATGTCCAGTGACCTATCGGATCAATCTCCTCGAGCACCCTATTCCCCACATACCGATACAAATTCCCATCCCCGCCGGCGAAGCCGATCGGGTCCTCGCTCAGCCAGCGGCCAACCCGGGCATCGTACCAGCGGTTGAGGTTGTTTTGCAGTTGGGTGTCACTATCGATCGGTCTACCCGTGACTAATAATCGACTGTTACTGACAAATAATGATCAGTTCTTAAAGAAGAAAACATTCCCTGTCGCCGCGTTACTCTCCGACGTTACCTTGCCGAAGGCGTCGTAGATGAGATGGTTGACCACCATCGTCGCCCGCGATCAAAGCTCCTATCCCATCTTAAAATTCTGTAGCAGAATCATCAAACGGATTTGGTATCTCGCCGACAAGGAGCTTGCCAGCAGTAGTCAGGTGTGGGATCACATGTATAAGAAACCCGATCAAGAAATCACGGGTTTGCTCGGCATCCCACGCTTCGGGGTTTCTCACCAAGTTATACAGCGTTTCCAAATCCGAAAGCCAGTCAGTCATGTGGAAAACGAAATCAGCTTGCTTTTTTCGAAAGTCTGCATCTTCTTTCCCATCTTCGCCTATTTCAAACGCGCGAGCCAAGAGAGCTTCTAATTTCTGTTTTCTGCTCATACTTTTTTCTCCGTGCCGATTTTTTCTAGTTGTTCTTTCCAGAGCTTGATTTGAGGTTCCATTTCCTTCGCCGTTTTCTTTCCCACACACGGCAACATCTTCTCTATTCGTTTTATCCATCCCACGACCTCGCTTTTTGCAATGGTTGATAACAGGAGCTCCGGCCCGTTCGTCTGCAATTTTCGCAAAGTGTTCTTCGATCCGTCTCGAAAGCCCCGAAATAGTCTCTAAGGCCTTTTTGCGAGTAACCCCCGCGATGGGGCACACTAAATCCGAAGGATCAAAAGATTCGAAGCACTTTCGCTGTCCTTCCTCGTCGTATGGCCAGAATAACCAATCCGGCCACCACCCTGGTTTAGGCCGCGGGGGCGGCAATTCAATAGCGATTTGTAACCCAAGGGGATCGACTCTGCTCTGTGTCACATTCCCCACATACCGATACAAATTCCCGTCGCCACCGGCAAAGCCGATTGGGTCTTCGCTCAGCCAGCGGCCGACCGTAGCGTCGTACCAGCGGTGGAGGTTGTTTTGAAGTTGAGTGTCACTATCGAATGGTCTACCGGTGAATAAAAAGAGACTATCAATCGTCGGATTAGTCTCCGACGTGACTCGGCCAAAAGCGTCATAGATGAGATGGTTGACCACGGTGGTCATGTCGCTGCCCGAATCATACTTGGCGATGTCCCGGACCGTGTTCAGGTGGTCCGTCAAGGTCCACTGTACGGTTTCGTCAGCCCTGTTGTCAACATTTTCCTCAGCGAAAATCTGGTCCACCGCCGGACCCCAGAGGTAACGCTGCCGCAGGTGGCCTACCTGCATGTCGCCCGAGTTGGTACGCCAGAAATCCATGACAATCTGGTTGCCAGCGTAACGCCTGGCGATTTGCCATGAACATCCAACCTCAGCAGCTGCCTCACGTGCGGCGAATCTGAACTACCTTGGCGACGAAACCTCGACGCCGTCTACTGGGATGCCATCTAACACCAGACGCAGCTTATCCTTGGGGAGATTCTGTGGGATAAGCACTATCGCTCCATCAACGCGCAGCGCATGCACATACTTGTGACCGGCATAGAGCTTTCCAGGCCCGAAGGGTGACTCCCCTTTCCAGAGGGCTTCATACAGTAAATCGCGAGGTTCGGGAAACTTAATGCCGCATCCGGCGGATTCCACGATCAAAACAGCGGTGCGCGGAAGCGTATTTGGATCCCAACACCTTGGATCCTTACCCCGCACAAGCATCACGTACGAGGTAATCTCCTGGTTCGGATCCTTGCTGGCCAGCTTGTCCCAATAGCAATAGTGCCATCTGTCTTTATAAAATTCTTCCAGAACCTGCCGGTTATGGGCGCTATCCGATGCCTCTTCCAGGCGGTACCCGCGCCGGCGGCACTCACGATGGAGCACCCGCCAACTGTGAACCTGGCCGTTCGGACCCACAACGACAGGAGGCGGCAAACGGCCACCATTCTCCTCCCTATACCAGTCCAAACTAGACCTGATCAGCATCAGGTGGGCAATACACCGCCGCTTGAATGGAGTTTCACGGATAATACATCTTGCAGTCCAAAGAATGTACGTTAATCCTACCCCAAGCACTGCAATAGGGAGCAGACGCCAAACGACTTTTATCAGCTTTGGGTTTAGCGTCGCCATATCGGCCAGTCGAAGCATTTGGATAGGTACTCCTGTTTAGCCGGGATACCCGGTTGCGGTAAATAGATGCCACCTACGCTAATCACGCCCACTGAAATAAGCTCCGTCAGGTCCGTGACAAGATAGTTGTGTAGGGGATGGGCCTGCGGCTCTGAGGCGTAGACACCCATTTCTCCTCCCTTCCACGGATCAAGATACACAGTACAACATCCTGCTGGAGCTGGGCTAAACCTCTGCTGCTCTTCCACCGGAGGAACTGCGGAAAGAGCAATCCAATTGTGGGTCAACTCCTCACCTTCGACCAGCCCAACCCGTTCTATCCAAAAGCAACTACCAGCTTGCACAATAGGTGACAGATTCTCAAACACGATTGTCTGCCATTGATAACACATCCACCCATGGCGGTAGTGGCCAAACCAAGGGTTGGGCCTCCGCATGACGTCAAAGATGCGTACGAAAACGCGAGCAATCCTCACCGCTTCATTGCGACACTGCTGTTTCGTGCACTGGATACAGTGGCAATTCTCACATATCGACTTAATGACATCGTAGGCGTGTGAGAAGGCGTGGGGTGAAAACGTTGGTTCCCAGACTGGTTGGATCGGACGCGGGCGCATTACGCTTGGATGGTAGAATGGTCCGTCAAGACCGTTGGAGTCAATCCCAATTAGCGCCCGATTGTTCACATACCGATACAAATTCCCGTCGCCGCCGCTAAAGCCGATGGGGTCCTCGCTCAGCCAGCGGCCAACGCGGGCATCATACCAGCGGTTGAGGTTGTTTTGAAGTTGGGTGTCACTATCGAATGGTCTACCGGTGAATAAGAAGAGACTATCAGTAGTCGGATTACTCTCCGCCGTGACTTTGCCGAAGGCGTCGTAGATAAGATGGTTGACCGCGGTGGTCATGTCGCTGCCCGGATCATACTTGGCAATGTCCCGAACCGTGTTCAGGTGGTCCGTCAGCGTCCACTGTACAAGGTCGGGTGTGCCGCCGTCAACGGCTTCCTCGGCCAAAATTTGGTCCACAGCCGGGCCCCAGAGGTAACGCTGCCGCAGGTGGCCCACCTGCATGTCGCCCGAGTTGGTACGCCAGAAATCCATGACGATCTGGTTGCCATCGTAGATGAAGATCCGCCGCTGCTCGGCATGGCCGTCGCCGTCGTCATCGAGCCGCTTGTAGACCCAGCGGTTGGCATAGTCGTAGGCGTACTCGACCACATGATCGACCGCCGCGGCGTAGCTGGATCGGTGCTCCACCTTGGTGAGCCGGTTGCGGTGGTCCCAGGTGTACTGGGTGATGTCGGTGTCGCCCGCGTCAAGCTGCCCATTGGCGTTGGCGTCGATGAACCGGTGCGTGCGGTTTCCCTCGGCATCGTAGAGATAGCGGTAGGTGCCGTCGGAGAGGAGCCGATTGTTGGTGCCGGTGGTGTAAGTGCTACCATTGGCGGTAACGCGGTTGCCGTTGGGCTGCCTATTATCCCTTTCCAGATCACCAACAAACTAGGAACGGTGGAAGCGAGAGGGTGTTGATGACGTCCTCCACAAGTTGAAACGGCTTTTCGTAGGGGCCTTCAATGCTATCTACGTAAGTTATGCGACCTGCCGGACCAATAGTTATGTCCAAGGTTCCGCTATAGTTTCGCTCGAAGTAGCAGTCAACTACCCGATGGTATGCGTTTCCTCCCGGGTCGACCCAATCGACCTCCAGATGTGATTCACCCGAAGGGTTAATACGTGTCGTTACGCGCGACCCTTCGGCCAGATATGGCAAACAGGTGCGACCTCCGGTGTAGGAAAGCACCACATCCTGGATCGGTTTTCCCGAGTCGTTTTGAAGGGTCACGGAAACGCCGCTCGCGTATTGCCACTTGAGGAACAACAACACAGCAAACGCGATGACTGCAAAGAGCACAACAGCGCAGACAACGCCTTTCCATGTCAGTGGACCAGTTACCCTAAGATACAAGCCTTTCGGCCACATCGCCATCTGCTCCGATCAATAGCGTTCGTAGCTGTTCGCGGGTGGTGTCCCTCCAGGCGATAACTGAAGGCGGCCTTCATGAACTGCGCTTTCGCACCCGCGCGAGCAGTCTTCGTCCGATCTTGCAGATTTACCAATCTTCCTTCCCACAGCATTGTTGAACTGATCCATCGCCTCTTCGGCAGCTGGCTGATCATCTCGCGCGCAGTATTCATGGACGTCTGCAATTCGTTTCGCCACGTCCTGGCCAAGCCGTCTACACATGAGGCACGACCAATAGCAGTGCCGAAATGCATCTGCTGGGCCATTATGCAGTCCGTCCGGTCCACCTGGTAGGCGCTCGGCGACTCGCTGCGTTTCCCGAATCGCTTGGTGCGAAAGCCTGTTGGCGATCCACGCATTGATGGGACCGACAGCCCGAATCTGCGCCCATCCTTCACCGCATGGACACGGACTTTGCTTCAAACCGGTTGGGTCTTGAAAGCCTGTAGGTTTATTCCCCACATACCGATACAAATTCGCGTCGCCGCCGTCAAAACCGATGGGGTCCTCGCTCAGCCAGCGGCCGACACAGGCATCATACCAGCGGTTGAGGTTGTTCTGTAGGCCAGTGTCGGCATCGAAGGGCCGGGCAGTGAAGAGGAACAGCCAATCTGACTCGGCCTTCCTCTTACAAATTACTCTACCAAATGTTCGCCGAATCAATTCGTTAATCAACGTTTTTCTACTCGCCCAAGTGTTCGCTTACTTCTTGTAATGTGGCGATTAGAAGTATTCGTCAACCATTTCTCACATCATCATCTGTCGGCTCGACTTTGCCTAGCCATTCAAAATCAATATGGAGTTGCTCGTAAGACACAGCAAACGCATACCCCAGATAGTTTGGATCGTCGCGCATCGACTTCTCCACCACGTGGCACTCGAGTTCCTTATATTTCTCCGGTATCAACCTGCAGGCTACCGAAATACTATGGTCTGGCTCATAGGGCAGGATGAGTACGATCGAGGGATTCACTATATAGTCCTTAATCGGCATCGAAAAAAGGGCGCGGCCATCCGGAGACAAGTCAAAATACACGAGTGTCTTTAAAGCCACGTCTGACAAAGACCGGAATCGCATACCTTTGTGAGGAAGTCTCATATGCTTCGGCCTGTACCGAATTTGCTCCTCAATAAATCGCTTAGCTACTTTCACCTCCGGCAATTCCGGAATCTCACCTGTTGCTATCTGACCTGTGCAACTTTCTAATCTATCCACCCAGCGCACGGTGCCACCCTCCTCACCTAACCCACGGTACTGAAGCACAGTAGACTGCGAAAAGAGTTTGGAGAAACCGCGCCCTACTTCCGCTCAATTTCTGCTCGCAAAACATGGCATCATGGATTGCGTCACATGCAGCTTGCCAACTCCCTGCGCGCCGCAACCAATAACCGAAGGCCTGGGCTAGTTCCGTCGCGCTCATTCCGGGAGGAATTAATTTCGGATTTGGTGGTGGTACAAGCGGTGGGGGCGATTGCGGAAACGGTGGGCGAGAAGGTCTAAACCAGTTCCACGGCCATGTCCAGTGACCTATCGGATCAATCGCCTCGAGCACCCTATTCCCAACATACCGATACAAATTCCCATCGCCGCCGTCAAAACCGATGGGGTCCTCGCTCAGCCAGCGGCCGACACGGGCATCATACCAGCGGTTGAGGTTATTTTGAAGTTGGGTGTCACTATCGAACGGTCTACCGGTGAATAAAAAGAGACTATCGATCGTCGGATTACTCTCCGACGTCACCCGGCCAAAGGCATCGTAGATAAGATGATTGACCACGGTGGTCATGTCGCTGCCCGGATCGTACTTCGCGATGTCCCGAACCGTGTTCAGGTGGTCCGTCAGCGTCCACTGTACGAGGTCGGGGGTACCGCCGTCAACGGCTTCCTCGGCCAGGATCTGGTCCACCGCCGGACCCCAGAGGTAACGCTGCCGCAGGTGGCCCACCTGCATGTCGCCCGAGTTGGTACGCCAGAAATCCATGACAATCTGGTTACCATCGTAGATGAAGATCCGCCGCTGCTCGGCATGGCCGTCGCCGTCGTCATCCAGCCGCTTGTAAACCCAGCGGTTGGCGTAATCGTAGGCGTACTCGACCACATGATCGACCGCCGCGGCGTAGCTGGACCGGTGCTCCACCTTGGTCAGCCGGTTGCGGTGGTCCCAGGTGTACTGGGTGATGTCGGTGTCGCCCGCGTCGAGCTGCCCATTGGCGTTGGTATCAATGAACCGGTGCGTGCGGTTCCCCTCGGCATCGTAGAGATAGCGGTAGGTGCCGTCGGAGAGGAGCCGATTGTTGGTGCCGGTGGTGTAAGTGCTACCATTGGCGGTAACGCGGTTGCCGTTGGCGTCGTACTGGTAGCTCTCGTCGCTCTGGTAGTCGTAGTCGGCGGCGGTGAGCTGGCCCGTGGCGTCGCTGGTGTAGTCGGCCGTGCCGTCCACCGAGTTGATGTACTGCGTCATGCGATTGGCGGCATCGAAGTTCCAGGTGTATTCCACAAAGGTGGTCTGGCCGCGGAAGTGGCTGAGGCCCCGCAGTCGCCCGGCCTGGTCGTAGGTGTAGTCGGACTGGGCGACAAGCTGTGTGCCAGCCAGGTCGGCGTAACGGGTGAGGGAGACGAGCTGTCCGGCGGCGTCGTAGGCCAGGTCGACCCGCTTTTCGGCCACGGCCCGGCCGCCGGGCTGGGGACCCTGGGTGATCCGTATTACCCGGCCAAGGTTGTCGTAGGTCCACTGGTTGACGAACTCGGCCGTGCCATTGACCTGGGTTTTCAGTTCGGTGCGGCGACCGACCGCATCATAGGTCTGGTTGAAGGTCACCATGGGTGTCAGCCCCACGATGCTGTGGGTCAGTGTGATCACCCGGCCCAGGGCATCATAAGTGTACGTGTAGTCAGCCTCGACGTCGTCGACACTGGTGAGTTGCCCGACCAGGTCATAGCTGAACGCGATCGTTCGTTGACGGTTCTGGTCGGCCCCCTGAAGTGGCTGAAGTGCTCATTTCCGCCGCCGGACATTACGGGTTGCAGCGGCACATTGAAACAAGCGACGCGTAAAGCAAAAATTCTTCGCCACTACCAGGGTGGTCCGATCAGTCCCAATTCGTCCAAGATGAACGCAAGAAACCATATTATAGCGATAATCCAGCCAATCACACAGACAACTTTTCGAAGCAAGTGCCAAGTGTTGCACATCAGTACTAAGCATGCGATAGTTAATATGGCTGTGCATATTATACCAATGGGGCGGAACCGTCTTGTCCACAACATCCAACTCGTGGCTGTGATCGACCATATGCATATTTTTGCCAGCACGCTACGCGTCCGCTCGTCCACAAACCTGCGCGGTCCGTTCATCGCAGCAGTCCTCTTCAGGATGCCGAAGCATACATCCTCGCTTAATGCTCGGTGATATATCTGGTATAGTAGTTATATGTCCAGCTATTAGTTGAAAGCCACTCTATGGGTTTCGAGGCCTGCGCTCGCGGCAGCCACACGGTGGATGTTCCCAGCGACACGCATTCGCACCAGACTAACCATTTCCACTTGAACATCCAAAAACCCTCTACGTCGAAGAAGAGTTCCCCGACCCCACCGATAACTTGCCCCGCGAAAACCACACCTGTCCCCACGAACTGCCCGCCTTGCGGCGCCGATACGGTCAAAATCGTCGCCAATACACCACTCACAGTTGTCGCAATTTCCCAGGATGGCCCGTCGTTTTCGAGAGCGCGTCCGTCGTACCAGGTCACCTCCACCCCCTGGCGTCCACTGGGCAAGCGAATTGTATTGGCCACTATAACGCCAGGCCAAGCGTAGTCCCAAGCGTTCTGAGCTACCCAGGTCGTACCTCCCGAATAACTTGCATTTCCATGTTCGTCGCAGGTTGCATATGCAATGAGCTTGAGCTGGACCTCTACCGTGTCCCACCAGAACCAGTTCCAATTAACAATTTCCGCGCGGGCCCTGATCACGGGCCCAGCCGACAAATCCTGCAACCCGTAGGGATCGACACGCTGTACTATCCGGTTTTTCACGTAGCGTGACAAATTCCCATCACCGCCGTTAAACCCAATCGGGTCCTCGCTCAGCCAGCGGCCAACCGAAGCATCGTACCAGCGGTTGAGGTCGTTCTGCAGTTGAGTATCACTATCGAATGGTCTACCCGTGAATAAAAAGAGACTATCAATCGCCGGATTACTCTCCGACGTCACCTTGCCAAAGGCGTCGTAGACGAGATGATTGACCACGGTCGTCATGTCGCTGCCCAGATCATACTTCGCGATATCCCGGACCGTGTTCAAGTGGTCCGTCAAGGTCCACTGTACGGTTTCGTCAGCCCCGTTGTCAACATTTTCCTCGGTGCCGGAGAGAGCGTGGCCGAGCCGCTAGGTGAGAGGCGGAATCCACCGCCGGGCCTCGTGAACACAGCCGTCCGGACGTGCGGCTTCCTTTGCCGTCGTTGAACTCCCACCTTAAAGGTAGTGTGCGCATCGCCAGAGAGAGGGGCCGAATGTTTAAAGGGAACAGAATAGGGCAAAGAGCGTTCCCGCACCGAGTGGAAAAATAATGAAAAGTGGACCGCAAGACCTGCTCAATTGCGACGTTATGCAGCTCAAATCGCGTCGTAACTTATTGCCGCAACAACACTTGATGGAGGATAGGGGATTCGAACCCCTGACCTCTTGAATGCCATTCAAGCGCTCTCCCAACTGAGCTAATCCCCCACAAAACAAAGCCTCCAAACGGAGACCGCCGCTCTCGCGACTTTCACAATAAAGTTTACCCGCATGCCGGTCGTTGTACAACCCCACCTCTCCGAGCCCGGCCACGGGCCACGGACCACGGAGGGCACGAGGGCACGGGCCACGCGGCACGCTTGTCGTGCCCGGTGTCACGTGTGCGCGTGACGTTACCAACCCCGGTAGGGGCAATTCATGAATCGCCCGTACCGGTGAACCCTTATCGTGTTCGCTAAGCGGGCAACGTCCTTCGGAGGGGCACGCTTGTCGTGCCCGATGAAATGAAACGGATCATTCATCCTGAAAAACGGGACCTGACAAGCAGGTCCCTCCGTTGTGTGGATTAGATGTGTGTGGATTAGATGATCGGGTGCCCCCGACCGGTCTTTGTCGTGCCAGCCGGGCGGACAGCACGGTGGTGAAGACTAAAGCCTTCACCGAAAAGCGGCGATGAATCGCCGCACTCCATATGGAGTGCGGGGCTTTAGCCCCGCTTTCAGCGCGGGACTTCAGTCCCCGCTGAAACGGAATCCATGATCGGACGTTGACAAACGGACCTGACAAGCAGGTCCCTCCGGAGATATGGACCTGACAAGCAGGTGCCTCCGGAAAAAGGTCGGAGGGGCACGCTTGTCGTGCCCGGTGAGAAGGGATGGGTAATCAATCGGTGTTCGTCGGACCCGACAAGCGGGTCCCTCCGGAAAAGGTCCCTCTGGCGGTGTAGGGCCAATTCATGAATTGCCCCTACCGGTGGACGCTTGTCGTGGTCGCGGCAAAACACCGCCAACGGCACGGTTGTGAAGGCTAAAGCCTTCACCCAAAAAGCGGCGATGAATCGCTGCACTCCATGGAGTGCGGGGCTTTAGCCCCGCTTTCAGCGCGGGACTTCAGTCCCTGGTGAAAGTGAATGGATGATCCAACTTTGACTGACGGACCCGACTAGCGCCCCTTCCAATTCGGGAGTTTCGCGTTTTTGGTAGGGGCAAGAATTGGTCTTGGAGAATTCCCGGAGTTTAGACAAAAAGGGTCTCCACGTCAGGTTGTTCAAAAAGTCTCTCAATGACGTGGAGGCCGGAAAATGGACAAGCTTGATGTTCGCCTGATCGCCTGCTGCGAGCGACAAGAGCTCCATAGAATGAGACGACAATTGTCCGACCAAGTCAGTAGCCAGCAGCAAGCCATCCGGAGGTATTTGGCCTGGTGCAACGGCGGCCGCGTGCTAGCCGTCGAGCCTTGGCGATCGTCCCTCCGAAGAAACGCCCCATCCGCCCGCCGCGCGGCAGCCTAAAACGCGCGAAACTGTTCAACTGGAAAGGGCACTACTCACAACCAAACCGGCGTCGAGCGGCGTTTCACAACTAAAGAGTTCGCAGCAGACTCAACATACGCTATTCACAAATGCGAATGCCGTGAAGAAAAAAGGCAAAACTGATCAAGTGCGGTGGCTCTTGTGAGGAATGCCTTTTTCCAGTCTCTTCGTAACTTCGACGAGTTACGCGAACTGGGAACATCGCGACGGGCTCCGTGCAGGTTCGGCCCCACTTGACGCCCGCCGGCTGCATTGTACACTTGTACACGAAGAAGGTTCAGTGTAAATTTTGACCAGGACAGTTTTTCTGGGAGCCGGGCCAACGATATTGCAGATCTGCCGGAAGCGCGGTTCATGGTGATTTCGATCGCTAACCAAGCCGTGGGGCGGCTGGGCCGACGGTGGGGGTCAATCGCGAGGCACACTTATGAATCCAACAGGGTCAACTCAACACACATTAACACAAAGGCAACGCGAGATTCTCAACTTTATTAAGACCAGCATTGAACGACGCGGATATGCTCCGACAGTCCGGGAAATCGCCGCCGAGTTCAATATCCGCTCGCCCAACGGGGTGCGTGGGCATCTTCGCGCCTTGGAGGCGAAAGGATTTATCGTGCGGGATCCGCACCGGTCACGTGCCATTCGCGTGGCGGAACTTGGACGATTGGGGGCTCAAACTGGGAAGCGTTCCCAGCGTTCGGGCCTGCCTCTGGTAGGGCGGATTGCTGCCGGTCTTCTTCATGAGGCGATTGAAAACGCTGAAACGTTTGACTTTGAGAGCCTTTTTAACAATAAGAACGGCGATCTGTTCGTGCTCCGTGTTCAGGGAGATTCAATGATTGAAGCGCAGATTGCGGACGGAGATTATGTCATTGTGCGCCGCCAAGATGTCGCCGAACCAGGAAGCATTGTTGTTGCCCTGACGGACGAGAATGAAGCCACCCTGAAATACTGGTATCCCACCAAGCGTGGGGCAAAGCTGGTCCCGGCCAACAAGAACATGTCGCCGATCATTGTAAGAAATGCTCGGGTATTGGGGGTCGTCATCGGGGTGGTTCGCAAACTCGGTTGAAGGGGAATCGCTGTTGGCAACGGATGGTTTGGAGTCTTCTCTGACTTCTCTGCAAAAGGGGCGTCTTTCCGCATCCGTCGTTTACGGACCTGTGAACTTGGGCTAAGATGCAAACAGGTTGTCGCAACGGGTTGGCTGTCCGTGTTGAGCGTTGCGGAAGAGAACGAGATGGGCTTTCGGTTTTTCTGTCCTCAGGGCCATATCCTGGAGGCCGAGGTCGAACAAGCAGGCCAGGCCGCCGCGTGCCCCTTTTGTGGGACGGCGATGCTCATACCGTCGCCCAAGTCGTTACGCGAAGTTGGTCGTGGGGACCCGTTGGGCCCCGTCCATGAACAACCGGAACTTTGCGAGCCATCGCCGGTCATTTCCCAGGACGGCTTTTCGGTCCCCGGCCCGATAGACTGGCAGCGTCTCCCTACTTCCGCATCTGGGCCTTCGGCGGAAACTGCCGCGGGACCAGGGGAAGACGGCTTTGAGTGGTCGTCCGCGCAGCGGGAGGCGACTTCTTCAGCAAGTGCGGAGGCCGCTCCTGCGGTGTCCGAAGCCGTCCCGGAGGTCTATCATATCGTATGCCCTCAGGGGCATGTGTTGGAAACGCCCCGCGAGATGCTGGGCACTGACGCCATGTGCCCGTTTTGCCAGTCTGTCTTTCATCTGGCGTACGAAGCAAGTCAGGAGTACCAGGAAAAGCGGCGGCGGGAGATCGAGCTTGCAGAGCGGCGGGCGGCGCTGTTCTGGGTTAGGCTGGCCGTTGGGGCGGCGATTCTGGTGGTCGGCGGCCTCATTACGATGATCATCCTTGCACCCAAGTGATCAGGAAGCCCATGCTCCTTTTTAAGAAAAAATTCCTTGCCGACATCCGCGCTGGTCGCAAGACGCAAACAATTCGGGTATGGAAGTTTCGCCACATGCGGGCCGGACAGAGGAGCTACATTCCGGGGGTGGGGTATATCCAAGTCGACGAGGTGGAGGCGGTTTCCCTGGAAGATCTAACCGATGAGGATGCCATTCCGGACGGCTTTGCAACGGCGGAGGGGCTTCGAACGGAAATTCGGCGGATTTATTCGGAAGAGCAACTCCGTGAGCGCAAGGTTTTCCGCATTCGTTTTCACGTGCTCCCCGCCGAGGAGCAAAAGCGGGCACGCGAGGAACGCCGTCAGCGGCGGGCGGCGCAGTCAAACGGATAACGCCTTCATGCGGGCAGTTCGCTGAGGGTTGCCTTTGTTGTCAGTCGCAGGCGGCTCATTCCCGCCAAATTGGGGCGGTCTTAATTATTCCGTCGGTCCTGCTTGCCCATCGTATGTAAGGGATATCTTATCCGGACATCTTTCTTGTCCTGAGTGCCCCAAACTCATCTTTCGACGATCGTTCTTCAGGATAATCTGATTATCCAGCCGGGTTAAATTAACTTCTCGCTCTAGTTTTCCGATATGACCAACATGGGAATGCGCTGAATCGGTAATCGAGGGAAATTTACCAGTTGTATCGGTTGTGCTTAGGAGGACGCGGGTGACGATCGTTGGAGCGTTTCTGATGGCCTAACGGTTGTTACCTCACGATGCCGAAAACCCAAACAGGGACGTCTGCCATCCCAGAGCACACCCGCCGCAAGGACTTACCAAAAGGAGGGATGACATGAAAAGGCTTGGCGTTATACCGCTGATGGCGGCCCTTCTGGTCGCCTGGTCAGCGGCACGTGTCGAGGCCGGTTATTGCGGTGCCGTGCGATTGGCCCGCGCGACCACGGCCTGCGCTGTGGATGTGGGCTGTGCGCCCCAGCAATGCTACACGGTGCTGAAACCCCACCGCAAGCTGGTGTACGAGACCCAGCAAATCACCACGTATAAGACGTGCTTTGAGCGGGTGGTCGAACCTCGTCAGGTGTCTTACACCAAATACGTTCCCGAGATTCAGTACCGAGAGGTTGCCCGCACGGTGATGAAACCCGTCTGGGAAACTCAGACCCGGCAGGTGACCTACACAGTGATGAAGCCTGTGTGGGAGACGCGGACGAAGGAAATCTGCTACACAGTGATGAAACCCGTGTGGGAGACACGGACACGGACCTACACGGTGTGCAAGCCTGTGTGGGAGACCTGCACGAAGGAGATTCCCTATACGGTTCTCAAGCCGGTGTACGAGACGGTGACCAAGGAAATTCCCTACACCGTTCTCAAGCCGGTGTATGAGACCCGTCAATGCACCTACACGGTGATGAAGCCTGTGTGGGAGACGCGGACGAAGGAAGTCTGCTACACGGTGATGAAACCCGTGTGGGAGACACGAACACGGACCTACACGGTGTGCAAACCTGTGTGGGAGACCTGCACGAAGGAGATTCCGTACACGGTTCTCAAGCCGGTGTATGAGACGGTGACCAAGGAGATTCCCTACACTGTTCTCAAGCCGGTGTATGAAACCCGTCAATGCACCTACACAGTGATGAAGCCTGTGTGGGAGACGCGGACGAAGGAAATCTGCTACACGGTGATGAAACCCGTGTGGGAGACCCGGACTCGGACCTACACGGTGTGCAAACCTGTGTGGGAGACCTGCACGAAGGAGATTCCGTACACGGTTCTCAAGCCGGTGTATGAGACGGTGACCAAGGAAATTCCCTACACCGTTCTCAAGCCGGTGTATGAGACCCGTCAATGCACCTACACCGTCTGCAAGCCTGTGTGGGAAACCTGCACCAAGGACATCTGTTACACGGTGTATCGTCGGGTTCATGAAACCTGCTACCGTGAGGTCTGCTACACAGTCTTAAAGCCGGTGTACGAAACGAAGATGGTGAAAGTGTGCACTGGCCGGTGGGAGACGCAGATTGTCGAGAAACCGGGCCCCGTCGTCACCAAGTGCATTCAGGAACCCGGTGAATGGAAGTGGGATGCCACCAGTTGTCGCGCCTATTACTCTCCCGGTGGTGTGAAGAAGGTCCTCGTCCAGTGCCCGCCGGTTAAGGTGTGCAAGCGGGTTTGGGTGCCGGAGGTCAAGGAATGCCCGGTGACGACCGTGCGGTATGTCCGCGAGACCTGCGTAAAGAAGGTTCCTTATACGGTGTGCCGTCTCGTGCCGGAAAAGTGCGTGAAGACGGTCACCTACAAGGTATGCCGATGGGTGCCGGAGCAGCGGGTTCGGACGTACCAGGTGTGCAAGCTGGTGCCCGAGCAACGGGTGAAGACCTGCACGTATCAGGTCTGCCGGATGGTGCCCGAGCAGCGGGTGAAGACGGTGTGCTACAAGGTGCGTCGCTGGGTCCGCGAGGAGAAGACCTGCACCTATCAGGTGTGCAAGCTGGTGCCGGAGCAGCGGGTCAAGACCTGCACCTACAAGGTATGCCGATGGGTGCCGGAGCAGCGGGTTCGGACGTACCAGGTATGCAAGCTGGTGCCCGAGCAACGGGTGAAGACCTGCACATATCAGGTCTGCCGGATGGTGCCCGAGCAGCGGGTGAAGACGGTGTGCTACAAGGTGCGTCGCTGGGTCCGCGAGGAGAAGACCTGCACCTATCAGGTGTGCAAGCTGGTGCCGGAGCAGCGGGTCAAGACCTGCACCTACAAGGTATGCCGGTGGGTGCCGGAGCAGCGGGTTCGGACGTACCAGGTGTGCAAGCTGGTGCCCGAGCAACGGGTGAAGACCTGCACATATCAGGTCTGCCGGATGGTGCCCGAGCAGCGGGTGAAGACGGTGTGCTACAAGGTGCGTCGCTGGGTCCGTGAGGAGAAGACCTGCACCTATCAGGTATGCAAGCTGGTGCCTGAGCAGCGGGTCAAGACCTGCACGTATCAGGTGTGCAGGATGGTTCCCGAACAGCGGATCAAGACAGTCTGCTACAAAGTGTGCAAACTGGTCCCGACAACCTGCGTGACCAAGGGTTCCGTGCCGGGTGTGGAAGCCGGTAACCTGCACCAAGACCGTGTACGAGGTGCGTTGGGTGAAGAAGGTGGTGCCTTGCACGGTCACCCGCTGCGTCCCGCGAGTCGTCTGCGAGATGGTGCCGGTGAAGGTGTGCTGCCCCGTGCGGAAAGTGTGCTGCCCGACGGCTCAAGAAGCCTGCGCCCCGGCTTGCGATGCCTGTGCCGCCCCGCAGGGCGATCCCAAGCCGGTGGACGTGAAACCCGCACAGGTGGCTCCCAAGCCGCTCGACAGCCGGACCATCTGAACGGTCAACCGGAATCGATAACGGCCTGGTCCTAAACCTCCGCGGCCCAGTGAACCCCATCACTGGGCTGCGCTGTTTCTTGGCGACGCTCGCCATGAAATCCGCAGGTAAGATGCGTTCGCTTATCCTGAAAACCAGGCTGACGGATAAGCTCCTGATGGAGACATCGCGACAGCGTGTCCAGGAGAGGGTTTCCTATTGCAGTCGAAGCAACCCCCGGTCCGGCGGAAGCGGTCAATCGCGTCTCTCCAACAGTCGGTTTCTTATTGGAGCCGAAGCCCCCCCCACAATTCAGGACGATCGGGAGCGCCATCCCCTTTTGAGGCCGGCCAGTAAATTTCAGTCCGGCCCTGGGGCCCTGGTAGGGTGAGATTGACGTTTGCCCGCACGGTCCGCCCCGCTTCAGGATGCCAACTTTGAAGCCGGGAGCCGGGCAAAAAAACTTCCATCAGCCAGCCATCTTCTGTTTTCCGACTTACACCCCGAACCTCGGGCAGGTTGTAAATTGTGGCGGGAATTTCAGTCCCACGTTTCCAGCGACCGGCAAAGACCTTGCCAGTATCGAAAAGGGGGCAGAACCAGAATTGGTGGTCGGTCGCTTGGTAGGATTTTCGTGGTCGGGCATCTGATGCCGTATCGATAAACAGTTCCACGCACGTCTGCGCCCAAAAGACGCGGGGATCTGTCACTGCCCCACTGTGATTCTTGACATGAACCGCCAGGAAAACTCCGGCGGGATTATAACCCAGTGCCACCCGGACGGGGAACGCCGTCCCGCGAGCCGCCAGCAGCCAATCCGGTAACCACGCTCCAGACGGCCAATCTTCGAATTGTCCGTCGATTTTTATGTTTTCCACCAGGGGCAGATGCCAAAAGGGCACCGGGATTGTGGTCACGGCAGCCGTTTGCCCGTTCTCATCTTTCAGAAGAACCTGGGGCGGGGTGGACGGCAGGTCATGCGTGCCAATTGCCAAACGCAAGGGGATTTCCGTTTCCCGTCTGGCGCCGACGCGGAGTGGAGAGCGAATGGGTTCGAGTGTCCAGCCGGGCGGCAAACTGCCTTCCAGGACCAATGTCTTCTCAGATTGCGAATTGTTTCTGATTCGCACCGTCGTTGTGTAGTGGGTTGCTTCCTGTTCCAACGAACCAACAGATAGTTCCACGGAAGGAATCACGTGAAATTTGACGGGAAGCGTTTTTTTCGCATTCCCCGCCTGAACTACCAGGTCGAGCGAATGCTCCCGCTGGGAGAGTGAAATTGGGATTTCCACCGAGATGGGAATTGAAAGTTTTTCACTCGGTGCTACCGTGAATTCACCACGCGTTGGGCTCACCTTCCATCCCTCAGACGATTCCAAACGCCAGGACACCTGGAGGGTTTGGGAAGTCTGGTTGGAGGTGGTCCACACCAGTCGGCCCGTTTCCCCACAAACCGCGGAAAGGAGTTGCGGCGTTTCCCAGGTGAAGCCAGCTTCGACCACGATGGGATCATCCTGTGAGAACCCACTGATCCAGAGAGGTGCCGCACCAACGCGACGGGGTTTCTCAGAAAGCCGATTGCCGTACATGTCGTAAAACTCGGTGCCGGGCAAATCGACTTCTTCCTCGTCGGCGTTTTTCTGTGGTCGAAATACACACGCCCACAACCGATCTCCGTCTCGGATGACGTAGCCCTGCACATCTTTCGGAAGGTCGAATGTGCCTAGAATATGGGGATTTTTCAGGAAATGCGTGAGGGCGGCGAGCGCTGCGGCAGCCGGTTTGGGCTCATTCCGATAGTCGAACAGCCCACAGCCATCAAAATATGTGGAGGCTTTTTCCTTGTTGTCCCAGTCCCAGAACCAGAACATCTTATCAATGCCGCAGGCCAGGCCCATCAGGTATCCCCGTTGCAGGTAGATGGCCTGCTCTTTCTCAGTAACGACGTAGCCGGCACGCGTATCCCAGCCGAATTCGGTGATCCAGGCCTGACGATCACGTCCGTCACAATCAGCGGCTTTCGCGAATGCCCGGAGTCGGTCCGAAATCAGCATCATCTCCGATTCATCGCCTGGACCGTTCGCGTTTTCCACACTGCACTCGGGGGGCTCCGCGCCGCAGTAAAAATGAGCGTTGACCACGTCGATCTTCTCAAACGCGCCGGTTTGGATGCTCCGCTCCACCCATTCTGGATGGATTCCCGCCGTGCCCTGTTCCACGGCAAGGGAATCCGGCTTCATGAATTTGACAACCTCGGCAAACATGCGGTGATAAGCATGATAAGCTCGCCACTGCCGTGCTCGCTCCTCTTTTCCGTGATGGTAGTCGTACTCGTTGTCAAGTTCCCAAGCGGGAAAGTCCGGCATCGCCCACAGAATATGGACGAGGTCATATTTCCACTGCCGATCGGGTTCAAGTAATCCCTTCTGAACATAGGGATGAATGGAATCCCCCATGCAGGCAAGAAGCATGAGTCCTGCCTCCTGGATGCCTTTATTGATCCGTGGGTACCAGGGCCATCCGTTGTATCTGCCGTCTGCCCCGCGAGCATTGACCAACCATTGTCGGTTGTACGAATAATCGCGCACCCAGACCACGCCAATACGGCGGAGCGATTCGTAAGAGACCCCACCACTGGCGGAATGAATGTTCAGTCCCCACGGCGATCGCCACTTTTCGTCAGCCGATAAAGCATGCGGCTTGGGCACATAAATGAAACGAGTTTCAGCATGGAGCGCACCACCGGCGGATAGTTGTGCTGTGACCTTTACGAAAAATGGTCCGAACCGCGTTGGCGTCCACACCAGATCCCAGGCCTGGAGATCATGGAGTGTCGCAGAGTAATCGGATTGATGAAGAATCGTGCCCTGTTCATCGATGATCTGCGCACGGACCTTTATGGGAAGTGATTCTGTCCGCCAGCTGTCGCCAATAATTTGAAAGTTGACCGGCTCCGGTTCGGTAAACACGTTTCGAGGTGCGCCACTTGTGATCCGCAGTTCCAGCGGCCGATCGCCCGTTGGAAAGCCCGAAATATCGGTTTCCACTTCCATTCGATAAATCCGGAGTCGAGCGTCGCCCGCCACATTTTGCCGATTCCAGTTATGGGCGCCAATGGAAACGATAGAAACGGGGTGCTTCCAATTCTGTGGGATGGCAAACTCCAGTAACGACCACTGCCCCGTCGGTGCATTGAGGGGCCATTCTAGCTTCTTGCCGTTGAGGGCGTCCTTTCCTTCTCCATCGCGGAAATTGAGGATCCATGTGTAGTCGGGATGGATCGGCTTGACCCACAGTCGGACCTTTTTCAGTGTGCCCGGAATCTTGAGACCTGCCGGTTCGAGCGAAGCAAACTGAAAGCCGGTCCCATCATAATGGACGGTAATCTCCATGACGGGGTGGGTCGCTTCTTTCTCGGGCAAATCTTCTTTCAACCACTCAATCGTTGCGGTGGCACTGTTCCATGGGCCGGGTTGCCACTTGGCCGCCAGGGGCTGCGCGATATTCCGCGTGGCAATGTTCCCTGTTGGGACCGGAGATGTCTCTTCTGCGATTCCGGTGGCCTCGGCTGCAAAGAAAGCAAACCACAAGCCCAGCGTGATCAATCGGATAGTCGTGCTTGCCATGGTGGTGGTCTCAATAAAAAACCCCGCGGTGCCTGCCAGTCGCGATGACACGACGGACATCCTCAGGGAAATGCACATGTGTCACCGCAAGTGAGAACTCTGTCTGTGTGCGCTGCTGGCTGATGTGAGAACTCGTCTCACGGGGTCGTACAATCGCATGACGCGGTGGTCCGATGCGCTCGTAGCCGCTGAACGAGTCGGGCGAGCGGACCCGCACGATGAGCATGCGCCACATATGTCGGGGTCAGGTCCTTGTAAAAGATGTTCCTAAATTCGATGTAGCCGCCATGGTTCTGAACGGAGAAGAAGCCACACAACGGCTTGTCTTTGATGGCGTCGAACTGCGTCTGATCGATGTCCTGAACCACCTGGCCGTTGAGGATCACTGCCAAATGAGTTCCGCGTGCGGTGATGAGGACCCAGTTCCATTCCCCGGCAGGCTTAATCGCATTTTTCTTGGGGGCCACGTATCGATAGAGGGACATGCTGGAGTGCACATCCGGCTCCTTACCCGCATCGTCGAAAATCTGAATCTCGAAGCCCGAAATGCTGGGGCGAGTGTCTGGCTTTTTCGGATCGAATTTGTCCGCGCGAATTCCGATACCACTATTGCACTTTTCTGACATGCGGAACTCCAGATAAAGGCGGAAATCGCACAGCGATTTATCGTATCGCAAAAAGCCAAACCCTTTGCCGGCACAGACGATTTTTCCGTCTTCCACATACCAAACGGGTTTTTCCACATCACCGTCCTTGTATGTTGCGGTTCCTTCCACGACCCAGCCGCTGAGATCGTAGCCGTTAAAAGCGGGAACCCAACCGCCAGGGCCGTAGGTCGTGCGGTGTTGCCCCGCATAAGCCGAAGCTGCTACAAACCATCCCAGAAGATTCGACACGAGCACCGCGACCATCAGTCGTCGCATGGGTGGTCCTCCCTATCAGGTCATCCAGAATCCATCGCTGCACGTCAACACAAACATAACACCACAACGCGCTATTGTAATTAGCACCGACTCGGTTTTCTTCGACGTCAGATCGCGCATGGGTATTCAATTGCCGTGCATTATTGACTGAAAGTTTTTTGGTAAAAACTTCTGGACCGGCACTAAAAAGGACTCATAATGAATAGAGGGCGAGCTCCAGAGGGGTTGGTTATTCTGTTCGACGACCTGCATCGACCGTAAAAGGATGCTTTTTCGCGAACACCGCAGTGGCGGGTGGGAGTCATGAACCGATTCGGCATACCGCAGTGGATCAGGAGCGTGACGGGTCTTCTCCTGGTCTCTGGCTGCATATTTATCTTTCCGCCCGGCCGCATCGTAGCTCAGGACTCCGCTTCTTCGGCGATCGACAAAAACCATGCGGCGGTGCAGGTCATGGTATCCCAGCCTGAGGGGACCGCCACCGAATCCAAAGCGGTTCAGAATCCGGGCGGCGACGTCCCGAAACTTATCGCGAAACCACCTGCGGAACAGGCTCCTGAGTCCACACCTTCCCCGAAGGGGCCTGAGAATGCCGCGGGCCCCGCCGGTGGCCCACCAGGCAAGGAACAGGGTAAGAGCAGTGAACCCCCCAAGGGGCCACCTCCCATCACACGTCCCAAAGAACCGAGCGAGCCGCCGGAATGGAACGTGGAACAGTCGGAAGCGGGACGAGTGCGCGTCAATTTCCGGGGCCAATCCTGGCCGAAAGTCCTGGAATGGATCGCGGACCTTTCCCACATGAGCCTGGACTGGCAGGAACTGCCTGGTGATTATTTGAATCTCTCAACGCAGCAAGCATACACGGTGGAAGAACTTCGCAATCTTATCAACTGGCACCTGTTTCAACGTGGCTATACGATGATCCGTCAGGGCGAGGTTCTCACCGTGGTCAATCTGGAGAAACTCGATCCCGGCATTGTACCCCACGTGACACCGGAGGAACTCGAAAAAACGCCGGCATTTGAATTTGTGCGCGTCACTTTTCAACTAGAATCACTCTTGGCCGATCAGGCAGCCGACGAACTCAAGCCGCTTCTCAGTCCGAGAGGTAAGCTCTTTCCTCTTTCGGCCACGAACCGGCTAGAGGCCATGGACCTGGCCGTTAACCTCCGCGAGGTTGCCAGGATCCTACGGCAGGAGCAATCCGGCACGGGTCAGGAGCGGATGGTTCGCGAGTTTGTGCTTCGGTTCGCACGGGCGGAAGAGACGCTGCAACAACTGAAGGACTTGCTCGGCATCCGCGATGCAGCGCCGCCTATGCCGCCGGGAGTTAATCCGCAGCAACTCCAGCAACTCCAGCAGATGATAGCGGCGCAGGGTGGAGCGGTGGCGCAGCCTGGCATGCCAGGAGCTCCCGGGACACCTGGCGCGAAGGGGACGCCGCCCACGTTGCGGCGGCCCAGCGATGTGAATCTGGTTGTCAACACGCGGCGGAACTCCATCATCGCTCAGGCACCGCCCGACAAAATGGCCATCATCGAACAGGCAGTCAAGCTGCTGGATGTGCCCTCCGATCAGGACACCGCCATTCTCGCCCATTTGAACCGTTTTCAGGTTTATCGGCTTGCCGCCATTGATCCGGAACCTCTGGTGAAAACACTCCGCGAACTGGGTGGACTTGATCCAAGCACGCGATTGGAAGTGGACAAACAGAACAACGCGATCATTGCCTACGCCCCGCTTGCGGATCATGTCACGATTCGCTCCGTCATTGAACGATTGGATGGGAGTGGCCGACGCTTTGAAGTCATCCAGCTTCGCCGGCTTCCCGCCGACTATGTGGCCGGTACGATCGAATTCATGATGGGGGGCCAGGAATCCTCCAGCGAGTCTCTCCCCCCGTGGCTTCCTCCCTGGGAGCGGACCCGCCGTCAATCCGAGACAACCAATCGCAATCGTTTCCGTGTGGATGCCGATGTCGAGAACAACCGCCTGCTTCTCTGGGCCAACGATATTGAGATTCAGGAAGTGCAGAAACTTCTTGTCAAGTTGGGTGAGATTGCGGAGCCGGGTTCGGTGGGCGGTCGGGTCCGGACGCTGGAGTTTGGTGACCCCGCCCAGGCGGACGCGGCACTGCAACTTCTTGAGCGGCATTGGAATCGGATTTCACCTCATCCCCTGCGGGTTGAAAAAACGCCGGGGTGGGAGAGGCCATCGGGGGCCCCAACTCCAAACCAGAAACAAGATGTTCCAACCGGTAACGACCGTGCATCTGAGCCGCAGGCGGATTCACGCCAAAATGCCCCGTTTCATGGTGGCAGCGGTCGTGGTAGTGATGGCCAGGTCAGTATTCGGGCGGCGGTTCTCACACAGGTGGCTGACGAGTCAAAAGAACAGCACGACGCCGCGGTGCGGGATCAGCCCTCTGATGGTTCACAGAGCATTCACCGGCCGGGCGAGGAAAACGGGGGAGTTCGCGTCTCGGATGAGCCAGAAAGCGGGAGTTCGAGGAACTTGACAGGCAGAGGTGAAGGACAAGGTCAACTCCCGGCAGCACCCGAGATCACCGTGTATCAGACGCCCGACGGCCGACTGATATTCACATGTCCTGATCCGACGGCACTGGATATGGTGGAGCAGTTTTTGCGGGACGTGATCCCGCCCCAGCCGGACTACCAGATATTTCGGCTGCGATATGCATGGGCGGATAACGTGGTGAAGATTCTCGAATCACTGTTTTCTGAGGAAGAAAACAACCGACGCCGATCCCCGTTCTGGGGTTTTGATCCCTGGTGGAGCTTGAGCGAAACCTCTGACCGGGATCGAAAAGGGCGGCTTTCGCAACGCCGCCCAATCAAATTTGTCGCTGATACGGACACAAATTCCATCGTGGTACAGAACGCCGATTCGCGGCAATTGGCGGAAATTAAACAAATCATCGACTTTTACGATCAGCCTCCACCGACAGACGGGCAATCAATACGAGTCACAGAAATTTTTCCTCTTCGGTGGGCCAAGGCATCTCAGATGGCCACGGCGATTAAGGACGTGTATCGGGATTTGCTGAGCCCCAACGAGAATCAACGACCGGGAGAACGGGGCATTGTGTTCTTCTTTCCCGACAGCTTTTCCGATACCCGCACTCCACGGTTTAAAGGTTTGCTCTCGGTGGGCGTCGATGAAACGTCCAACTGCCTTGTGGTATCGGCGCCGGTCTATCTGATGAATGATCTCCGCGAGTTGATCACCCAGCTTGACCGCAATGCGGAGCCCAACTCCACGACCGTGGAGGTTGTAAGATTAAAAAACGGAGTGAGTGCGGAGTATCTCCGCAGAGGGTTAGGAAACATTCTGTCGGGATCAACGAGTCCTGTTGCCGGGCAAGGAGGCAAGGAGCCATCCCCGCCTAAAACGCCGGTTGAGCCGCGTCCCAGCTCTGGCGAGCGCAAACCATGAAAGCGAAGCACATCACCGGGAGGGGGCGTGCTCCATAAGAATCTCCAGGTGGGCTGTGATGGCCTCTTGCGTGATGATCGCATTTCCCTCTAACCCACGGAACCAATTGAGAGGCGGAGCAAGAAACGGTTCCTTGGAGTCTGCTTTGCTGTCTCCCGACGGAGACTTCTGCGAGCCGGACACCTGATCTGCTTCCGGGGTTTCGCTCTCCCTCTGGTTGAGGGTATTCCCCAATCGGGAACGCACGAACTCCGCAACGCGGTTGACGGCAGGCAGAGGCTGCTGGACAGACGTATCGCGTCTTTCCCGCAAAACCTCGCGGCGCGGCCCCGCACTCGGGGGCTCACCCGAGGTTGGATCGATGCCCGACATAGGCGGCAGGGGCTTTCCATCCGCAAACGATGTCGAAGTCCAGCGGGGAATGCCGAACTCGTCGGGCTGATACACGTACTCGCCGCCAAGGGGACAGCGGAGCTCGGCGTCAAAAAGAAATTCCGCTACGCGCTTGCATTCTTTCCCGGGAACGCGGAGCTGTTGTTCGAGATCTCGAAGAAAACGTAGGTTTCCCAGGGAGGTCTGCATCGTCCGCCAGTAAACAAAGCGGTTGAGCAAAGGCGTGATTCGAGCGTGCGAAAGATCGCCGAGGAAGACCCGCACATGAGCTTCTCGTTCCGTCTCTTGCCACCGCAGTTGGTTCGTCACCGCGGTCAAAACCTCGGGCTGGAAGGAAAACACGGTAACGCCCTGCATTTCCCGCCGCCATAATCCAAACAATCCCCGACTGTAACCGTTTGCATCGGGTCGGGTGCTGAAAGTCTGATTGATTTTTCCCAGCACTCCAAGCTCTCCCGTTGTTCCCAGGTAACCGATAAGAATGTCCCGAATTCGCCCGGTGGGCACCACCCGACCATCCACAATGTCCAGGGGAGGCACAATATCGTAGAGTCCACCGAACAGTCGGCCGCGACTCAAACTGATTTCAAAACGTCCCAATTCTCCCTCAATCGGAGCCAACTCGTATTTGTCGGGTGGCCCCATTTTGGCGACGAGATTCTCGTAGTTTTCTTTCGCCAGTGGGGTGACCCGGGCGTCCACAATGATCCGTTCCCGGTTGGCAGCGACTGACTCCCGCTGGATGGCCACGATGACCGGATCCAGTCGCTGCCACTGAGTGGTGTAGTGGGCTAGAAATTCTCGATAGAGCTGGACTTCCTGAGGACTGGCCTGCTCCACGCGAATATCCGCAATGGGGACAAAATGGCCCCGTTCGCCGCGCAAGGAGTCCCGCACGATGCCGTTTTCAATGACGGTGCGACTTCCGTCTGCCCGCGGACCGAAACGGTTGGGAAGATAGCCGTGGGTGACGAGTTCTTCAATCGTATCAAAGGCGTGTCCCTCGCAAGCCGCCGCAAGAAGAGCAAGCTCGACCATGTCCATGTCGGCCAGGGCCTGGAGCCGACGCTGTGTCTCGATGCGGTAGGCCGGTCCTGTCAAGTTACGAAAGAACTCACGCGAAAGATAGATAAACGCGGTATCGCGCCGGCTCACAGGGAAGATCGCCCGCGCCAAACGGAACTCGGCCGAGTCTGCAAGTCGCCCACGGCCGGCAGAGGCTTCCAGAAACCGCTCCACCAGCTTTCGCGATGTGGTCACGAGATGGAAGTCTCCGTCGGTGACGTAGTAGGATCGCACCGCTCCGTCTTCAGAGCTTAAATAGGAGACGGCGCGATTGAGGATCGTCAGGTTTTCCTCGCGTACCCCTCCCTTTTTCAGACGTTCCTGCCGCTGCTGCATCAGATTGGCCTGAAACAGTGCGTTATTGCGAGCCTGAAACAGCAGTCCGAACGCCGCCCCCTCATGGAAGTGAAGGTCGAAACCGACAATCGCCACGTCGGCCACGATTGTTTCTCCTAGCAGTCGCGAGAGTGCGGATTGTCGCAGGACGAGCTGCTCCTCAATGCGTCGGCTGATGGCATAGTTCAGCGAACGCAGGGCCACGAGATTCTGGATGTCGCCCCCCCACCGAGCCAGAGTGTCCTGAATCCAGAGAAAGTTGTTAAAGCTTCCGAATCGAATGTAGAGCGATTCCACCGGCACATGGGTGGCCAGGGGTTCAACGACTACATCCTGCGGGACGTCCACTGCCGGAGGTGGTTGCTCATCCCAGGGGGACGGCAGGGGTTGGTTGGCCGTGCCTTCAAAAACCTGCGGTGACAAAAAGCGAGCTTCCATGATTCTCAAGCGAAGCGGTTCACTGCTCAGCATGAGGCCGAGTTGTTCGCGAAACCACGCCTCCCAGGATTCCGAGGCCGTTTGGGGAGGCTTGAGTCCCAGACGCTGCGATAGCATGAGCCGAAGATACTGCGCCACCAGAGGCGGATAATCGGGCTTTGACTCAAAAAGTCCCGGCGGTTGCGCGTATTCCCGCCACCAGCCTCGCAGAGCCCTTTCGTATCCGCGCGGATCAGTTCGGGGAATTATTCGGACCAACTGGGGAGGCCGCGTCCCGATGCTGACATCCAGCGGTTGCTCGCCTCGGAAAAGAAAATAGATCGTCATCCTGGGGACACTGCCGACCATCTCGGCAAAGAAGCCTCCCAGTGGTGGGCCAGCAATAACAGGATAGAACACACGATGCTCCGCGTCCTCCAGCAGAACGCCCTCCAGTCCCAACGGCCGAGGCAACTGCTGCGGGATGAGGTCCATTTCAATTTTGCCAACGCCAAACGGTTGGCCGACGTAGGCTTCCGTACGCAACTCAGCGGCCTGGACTGGGAACTTTGGCAAGAGCCATATCCCTGCCGTCAACATAAGTCCCAAAAGCTGTCGGTGCATCGGATTATTTCCCTCCATGTAGTGGGAGCATCACACGAGGTGTTCTGCGAGACGTTACTGTTCCATTGTCGGGGCAAAGGACACATCCGGGCAAGCCGAATAGAGTGCAAACGCGCTACGCCCAGCGGCGGATCCAACGGCCTGGCGTGAAATGTGAAGGATCCCGCAGGGATTACCCCGCCATCACGCCCGGAGGGCAATTTGCCATATCAGGACAACAGTGCCCATGAAAAAGACCCATCCGGCAAACCAGCTCAGCCGACCTTTGGCAAGCCATTGGATGACCCAGGCGAGAGCCAGCAGGCCGATCGCAAAGGAAAGTACGACGCCGAGCATGATCGGGCCCAGCGAAGCATCGATGGAGGCGGGATGAAGGAGCTTGCGGCCTTCAATGATGGTGGCCCCGGCAATCGTGGGAATGGAGAGAAGGAAGGAAAAGCTGGCGGCTTCCTCACGCTTCAGGCCGCAAACCAAGCCAGCAGCGATTGTCATCCCACTGCGCGATAATCCGGGTAGGATGGCCAGCGCCTGGGCAAGCCCCACCAACACGGCCTGAGCTACGGTGAGTTGACCGGCTTCCCTGAGGCCCTGTTTTCGTCTCACGCTGAGCAACACCCCACCCGTCACAAAAAACATCAAACCCGCCGTCAAGACATGGTCGAGGGGATCGTAGCCAAGGTGCACAAGCAGCCAGTCTTTGAGCCACAATTCGTAACCCACCCCAGCGCACGCGGCCGGGATCGTCGCCACAATCAGGAGGAATAGTGTCCTGGACTCGGATGAGAGTAACGCGGCGATCCGCCGACGATAGTAAACGATCACAGCCAGCAGGGTCCCGAGGTGAAGCATCACGTTGATGGTCAGTTTTTCGTGAAGCGGATGAGCCAACGCGTCGAACAGGTGGGCCAGGACCAACACATGACCAGAGGAGCTGATCGGGAGAAACTCTCCCAGACCCTGAACTACGGCGAGAGCGGCTACTTCGAGATACTCGGCCAATCCTTCCATTATCCAAACCCCGAAGGCACGAGATGGCGAGCGGTTGGCGCGGCGGCCGTCAAGAAAAAAAGTGCCCTTCGTAGGCGGGGCAGGGACCTACGAAGGGCTGCGCTGTGAGGGTCCCCTCACGCACTTTTATTATTGCGCGCCCCCGACCCGTTTGCAAGCCCCTTGCGCGAAAAATTCTGCATTGAATTGCTCGAAAACCGGCTTTTGCATTTCTTGAAAGAGACATTTGTGCTTCGCCGTGCAATGCATTTCATGGTGTTTTCATGCGCGAAAGCCATTGCCATCCGGTTTGGGTTCAATCCCGTCGCCAATCATGGCGCTACTTAACCAGGCGTACTTTGGGGGATTCGATGATTCTTTCGAAAATCTCCCTCAAGCGTGACTCGTATTCGGCGGGGTTGCCGCTTCCACGGGGACTTTGTCCGTCGTCGTTGGCAGTGCCGCCCAGTCTCGCCAGGCGGTCCATAAAGTTGTAATCGGTCCCTAATCCAACGCCCACTGGGAACACCGACCAGTGATCCAGTTGCATCCGTGCAGCCTGCATAAGGGCTGCGTCATAGGGATAGGCGCTGCCACCGTAGTACTCGGGACTGGGGTTTTGGCTGATAAAACCTCTGATTTCGGCCGGTGAACTCACATAAAGATTGGGGACTCCGTCGGTGAGCAGAATCACGACCTTGTTGGTGTCGCGGCGGCCCGTTCCGCCTTCGGTCCGCGGCTTGAGCAGATTCCTCGCGGCCAGGAGCCCTGCTTCCGTTGCGGTCGAAGCCCCCTTGTCGCCGCATGCCTGGAGGCGGGTGCAGACCGCCATGGCCTCATCGTAATCTCCGGTCAGCGGTTGGGCGATGACAGGCCCGCCACCGCTCAGCGAATCGTAGGTGATGATCGACACCCAATCCCGCTGGCTCGGATCCGGAATTCCCTGGTTTCTCTCTTTGACGACCTGTATTGCGGCAATCAGGGCCCGGCGCGCGGCATGCGTTGGCTGTTCGCGGGGAGGAAACCGAAAGGTGCCCCCATCGGTATCTTCCAGATGGTACGGACAGTACGGGCTGTGGCGCGAAAGAGGAACAAAATTGGCGCCATCCGGTTTCAGATCGCGTCCGTAGTCCATCATGAATTGGACATACGTGAGATATCCGATCTTGTTGAGGTACCGCTCGGGAAGCCGCGAGCTTGCACTGGGAAATGTGCTTCGATTGGGGTTGTTCATGCCCGTGATCCGGTCGGCACTCTGATTGGGTGGAAGCCACACGGATCCGCTGTTGGAGCGATTACCGCCCGTGTTTCCTCCGCCGCTGGTTGTCGCACTGCTACCGACAGGTGTGGACCGCCACAGTCCCGGCCCACCCGACGACGTGGCCCCAGTCGAGGACTGCTCCGGCCCATTCGGGCCGAAATCGCGATTTCCTCTACCACTTTGGGCCAGAAGGAACAACGCCCCGGACTGGGGTGGCATGAACGGCCCGAGAGTGGGCATCGTAATGTCGAGCGCAGCGTAGGCCTGGTCGAGAAATTTTGACGGAAATTGATTCCCGATCGGTCCACCGCCGGGAGAGCCCGGTGAGCCACCGCCCCCACCGCCGTTATTGCCGCCCGAGTTGCCACCCCTATTTCCCGAGCCGCCACCTCTCCCTGGCGAACCGCCTGAACCCTCGCGATCGGTCCCTCGACCGCGCGAGTTTTCCGCCCCCTGGTTTGAACCGTTGTTCCGATTTTCACGAGAGGTTCCCCCATTGCCTTCCCGACCGCGGTTGTTTGCTCCGTCGCGCTGACCACGGTCGCGGACATCGCCCCGATCGATGGGCGGTGGGCGATCACCACCGCGTCCCCTTCCGTTTCTACCGCCGCCGTCTCCACCATCATTTCCGGGACTCGATCCCCTCGTAACTTGCACCGGTTTGATGATGTAATCGAGATACTTTTCCCAATAGCTGTAAAAACGGGAGCTATCAGGCGCAGGTCGGGCATTGGGCATGACCCGGGCAATCTGGTAGTCGATGATTGCCGAATACGCTTTAAATTTTCTCGTCAGTTCGTCGTCCGTGGGATTGATGCGGTAACGCGGAGGAACGTTGGGCCGGGTGAGCGGACCATTGTCTTTGGTGAGCTCTGCGTACGCAAGATCGGTCTGCGGGACGCCCCAAGGTTGACCAATATGTTCCAGTTGTCCGGGGAACCTTCCGAAGCCGAAGTCGTCGAACACATGCTGCATAAGCTCCGTGCCGATGGAGCCGTAGCCCGTCGAGCCGAAAGTGCTATTGACCACGTCGGTGGCCCAGGCCGGTTCGGTATCGTCGTTCATGGACCCCGACAGATCAACCACGAAGGCAATATCCCGTGGATTGGCCATGGCAATGGCCTCCGCGGAAAGATCCACGGCCTGTCGGCCCAGTGCTCGGGCAAAAAAGAGGGGAGCTGGATTGCCGGTAAGAGCATCCCGGCGCACGCGAACCCGAACCGCATTGGGTGCCGAGTTCGTCGGGGTGAAGGTTCTGCTGGTCGCATCCCAGATTCCTAATTCGACATCCTGTCGCAGAAGTCGCAGCGGCTGTCCGCCGGAAGTGTGGAATCGAGCATAGCGATCTGCGGTTTGGAACACGGTTTCGAATCCGTGGGCAATTTGGGAGGCACCCGCCAGCGCGGCCGAGTCGGCGGCGGCTTGAAGCTGCGCGCGAACCAGAACGACGTATCCAAGGTCCACGGCCAGCGCCATCAGGGCCAAAATGACGGCGAGCATCACGGCCGTCAAAATGAGGACCGCTCCCGTTCTCGCTCTTGAACCGGGAGGGTCACGCCTGCAGAGAAATCTTGTGGGTTTCCTCATGGCAAAGGACTCCACACGTATCTTTCTACCTTTGCCCGGGAAGTAGCTGCGCGTTCAACACGCCGGCATTTCCGGGAGTTTTTTGAACGATGGTCAACTCAGGGATGGTATAACGCGGAAGGTTCTATCTCGGGGAAAACGGAATGGTCACTTGCGCGAGCAGGTAGGGCAGTACACCACCTTGAAGACTATAGGTCAGAACTGGTGTTTTACCGCGTGAAAATAGCCAGTCGTCACATGCAATAAAGGGACGGTTGCGACGGATTTGCGGCAGACTTGGATTTTGACGATAGCGTGCAGAGGGGCACACGCCCCTTGAGTGGAACGGGCTCGGGATCTGACATCTTTTGCGGGGAAAAGCACAAGGGAATAGTAACTGTGCAGCATTTATACACGGTGACGGAACTGCTGGGCTTGTGCGACGAGGTCAATGCCCGCGATTTCGTTCCAGGCCGCGAGCAAGCGGCGGTATACTGGACCCGGCTTTCCGGGGGCGGTTTGTCCCACCGGCGTCCCATTCAGTCGCACGACGGGCAGAAGGCAAAACGGAGTGCTGGTGAGGAAAATTTCGTCGCAGCGTTCGAGATCCGAGACGGTAAGAAAGCGGTGGAAGAACGGAATCCCCAGTTGGCTGGCCAGCTCCTTCACGACTTTGAGCGAGATACCCGGGAGAGTTCTCTCTTCCGGCGGGGCCACCAAACCCTCCTCACGATGGTAAGCCACGATGTTGGCGGTGGGGGCCTCAGTCACGCCTCCGTCGGCATCCAGAAGAATGGGCCTCGCTGAGGGGTCCACCCGCCGCACCTCCTTCTCTGCCAGGTAATAGTGCATGCGACTTCGACATTTAAGCTGCCTGGGCCAGCACTCCACAGGCACCTGCCGAACAGAGGCCACAGCCACCGACTCGCCGCTGGTGTACTTGTCGGCCCAGAGATAAAAGGGAAGTGGATATGTGTGAATGGCCACGATGGGAACGCTCGGGCCCGGGCCTGAGTAGGCGGCATATCGACCTGGCGTCACGAAAATGGAGACGCCCATGTCGTCCGCAGGATGCATCAGCTTGTGGTTGGCCGCCACAACGTATTCAGCCGCCGATTTGAGCTGTTCGGCGGTGTAGCCGATGTCCAGCCCGATAATTTCCAGCGAATGGTAGAGCCTTGAAAGATGATCTTCCGCCCGAAAAATCGTGCTTCGGAAAGTTCGAAGTTGTTCCGCAATCGTTACACCCAGGACGAAACCGGCGTCCACAACCGAAACTGCCAGCTCCCGCTCTGGCAGGAAGGTCCCGTTGAGAAAGGCAATCCGTTCTAGCATGGGCAAGACGCGTCCTTGAGCGTTAATGTAATATGAAGACTTTCTTAACGATTTACCCCTGATTGCGTGACACAGGCGGCCTCGATGCTCACCCGCGAACTCTTCAGTATCGCCTGGACACCGCGAGATTGGAAATACCTCTGCCACTGATGAGTATGGCCAACTTCACCGGTGACGTCGATAATCCGCAACATCGGGGAGGTCTCGGCCGCTACACACGGGAGGATCCATCCAATGGCGTTGGGGCCACGGCATGTCCACAGGTGTCTGTACCATTTGAGTGCCGGATCCAGTCTGTTGACGGTCATCGCAATTCTGAACGGCACTTGGACCTGCTTTCCCGCCTGGAGAGCCTCGTTCAATTCGGAAGCGTCAGCGGCCGGCGCGATCAACAGGAGTTCGACCCGTTGGGCGGTGTGCACCCACGGTTCACCGTCGCCGCCTAGGATTTGGACGTTTTCGACACGAGTTGTCCGGACACTTTCGGCGAATGCCCTGAGCAGGGTTTTGGCGCCAAAGCTATACCCGACAAGGATGACACGCCCTTTTGGTTGAAGCCGGTCGAGCCATGCTGTCAGCAAAGCTGCTTCCTGCACACTCCGCATGGCCTTGAGTCGGCTGTCTCGGGCAAGACCCCTCACCGTGGGTTGTGAGGGCCACGACCATAGGATTTTAGGACCATCCATGTCTTTCACAATTTCGTGGAATCCCCACATGAACCGTATGGCGTCGCTCGACGACATCCGATTCCCGTGAACCACGATCCATAGGGTCTCGGCGTTGCCAACTGCCTCTTGTAGTTCAGGCTCTTCCGCGGACGCCGTGTGGCCCTGTCTGTCCACCTGGAAGTACCGAAGCTGAGACACCGCATCCGCTGGATTCTTGAGCTGGGTCCAGGAAATCGATCGCGAGCTGATCACCCAGAATGCCGGAGCCTTACCGGCCAGTGTTGGCTCAGGCGGGTTGGCGTTCAAATCGGACGGGGCGGCGGCCTTTTCGCCGGCGGTACCGGCAGCGACGATTTTCTGGTTGGGGGCCACCGAGACGACAACCGTCAGAACCGCTGCTGCCAGCACGCGTGTCCACCGAATCGTCCACCCTGAACAAACCGTCTTCATTGGCGAAAGCCCTCCCAACTGTTTGGAGCCGTTCAAGTTGCACAATCACTCCAGCCGAAGGCTTCCTGCCTGATGATACCTGCCGGATAACTCGACCCTCCTGTTCCAAGGACACTCCTGTCTTTGTGGGAAACCTGTGAAATGCTTTGCTCAGCACCAACCTACGACGTTGCGTGGCCCGTTGGTCGGCGTCCTCCTACGGAAACTTAGCGAGCCTGGCCGTTGCAGTTTTACTCTAACATACAACCGATTTTCCCGTCACGCAAAACGGCCGGTTTTGTGCCCAAAAATCAACTGCGGCATTTGCACAACGTGAATTGTGGGCTATGGTTTTCAAGGCATGATTCCGAAGCTCACCCAGTTCGCAGGATGCAACGGAATTTCAATAAGGAGACATGCAATGCGGAAGGTGATGATCTGGACCGTTGGCCTCACTCTGCTGGCCATGGCTGTGGGATGTCAGCGCTGCAATCTGTTCCGGCGCGGGGCCCTATTCGCGCCGACGGCCGCCGTGCCGGCCGCAGTGATTGAATGCCCACCTGTTGACCCCTGTGCCGACACCGTTATCGGCGGAGCCTGCGACCCGTGCACACCACCCATGACGACCGTAACCCCGCCGCCGGCTACGTTTGTTCCCGGACCGGCTGGGTGAATCACCCCCTGAACACAGGCCCCTCCATCTGACCGCTCAAATCAATCGCCGGTTAATCACCGGTCACGTACAGACTCCATTCCGGTAGGCCCCATCGCACGGGAAAGTTTGCCGCCTCCTCCTGGCAGGAATCCGCCCGCGGTCACGCTGTCCTGACGTGGCCGCGGGCCCCTATTTGCGCGATCGGCCGGTACGATCACGAAGATTCAACGCAGGGCGGGGAAACCATCCCTGCGCTCCGCCAGGTTCATTGCTTCGGGGAAGCATCGCTGGAGAGAATAACGTTTCCATCGAGCAGGACTCCATCGGCGGGGCAGTCAACGCTCCCTTGGAGGAGGTTGTTGGTGACGACCACGTTCCGACAATTCACGGCCCGCACGGCCACAAACGCCCCATCCCCAGGTTGACTTTCTTCACTGGACGGACTCCGCAAGAGATTGTCGCTGAGTCGGCTCAGGCTGACACAGTCAAGCAAAATCCCCACCGGGCCGCATCCAGTCATCTGGCAGTTCGTCACATTCAGGCCGGAACAGTTTCTTAGCACGATGGCGGCCTCTTTGCCGCTGATGTCTGCCAGTTGTAGCGCGTTGATAACGCAATCCTGGCACTCTTCCAGCCGAATACCCCCGCGGTAGGGCCCCTGATGGGCATAGTTCGGATTCTGGTCCAGGGAGTTTGGGCCGACCACGATATTCCGGCAATTCCGGAGCACAAGGTCTTCCTCGCCTGCGCCCCAGAAAGTGTTTCCCACGATGGATACACCGCGGGCGTTGACGATTTCCACATTCGTGACCACATCGCTGAGCACGTTTTCCGCAATTGTAAGCGCCCCCCACCAACGTCCTTTGGCGTCCGACCCAATGAAGCGGATGTTGGCGCTGCCGGGAGCCTTGAGAGTGTGTTGAATCGTGCAACCCGTGATGGCAATCTCCGCATGACCGTAGAGGCTCTCCGTGCTGTCGATGAGAATATTTGCCGTGGGTTCGCCCTCGGGACCCATGTTCACTTCAATGTCGCACCCCGCAACCTGAAGGTTGCGCAGATATCCTTTACGCACCACGATACCGCCACCCTGGTTGTAACTGATGTGGCTGCCAACAATGTTGATCTGATGGAGATCCACATCGTCAAGATAAACCCCAATGCCCCGATTATGGTAAATGTGACAGTCGCTGACGATCACATTCCGGTTGCGTCGGTGTAGGCGAATTGCATGTAGCGTTTCACGGATGAGTGTCCGTGTGATGGTCAGTTGCATCGTTTGAATGGCCTCGATTCCGCAGGCCTCTTCGTGATCCCCGACAATTTCCAAACCGTCCACCAGAGGCATACGTTCACGCTGCCACACCTGTGGTTGCACGGTTTTCGGGTCGGCCGTGCCCTGGTGCTGGCCCACAAAGCGGAGAGCGGGGCCGGGGCCATTCATAACGAGCCGGGCGGTACCGTTTCCAACAAAGGCAATCCATCCTGTTTCAGCAAGGCGGACCTCGATCGGGGCTGTGATGCGATAAGTGCCTGGAGGGAAGAGAATAACGCCACCCCTGGCCACGCATCTTTGGATGGCTGCCGTGTCGTCCTGGATCCCGTCACCCACGGCACCGAAAGATTTCACGCTGTTAGCTTCGGGCGGAGTGCCTGCGCCGGTAGCGGCTGGTTCCAGGACAGCGCTCAGCAAGGCCGCTGAAAGGCTCACCTTGGGCCGTAGAGTGAAGTCCGTCGCCAATCGCTGGACTGCAACCCTCGTATCCGCTGAAGCGCTGGGCGGTGTGCGCCGCGTCTCCCCGGCACGGCACAGTCCAAAATGGAGTACTCCAACAAGAACAATGACCGACCAAATGACGCTCTCGCGAAAAGTCTTCCGGATCGGAGGCACCTCGCGCATAACCTTTCTCCACTTAAACGAGCCAACCCGATCGAACGAAGTAACCCGACCGCTCATGGTTCGTCATCCGGCATGAGAATGCCGAATTTCACTGTATCCGTTAGCAGTTCACTTGCCAAACGCCCAACGGTGGATTAAGTGGGACCACAGGATAACGAAATTCCCGGTACCGCATCCGCATTTGCTGTGATCATCCGTTTTTGTGTGCTGCCTCATTGGGCGGGTTGTCAGGCGTTTCGACATCGGCCGGAGTGCGTCGCTTGATCTGCCATCGCTGCCGCAGCCGGACCGAATCCACACCCAATTTGGTGCCGCGAGATGCCGGTGACTGGCCTACACATTCAAACCGCAGCACATGGGTTCCTTTTGAAAGCGTACGCTGTCCCAAGTTGATCTCCCGGACGCGAATCTCCGGGGAATAGAAGTCTTCCCAATCTCGCACCACCTCGTGGTCGAGGAGAATCCGATAAATCCCGAAATCGTAGGAATCGGTGACACGTAAGGTCAACTGGCGCAGTTCTTCCGTCTTAACCTCAAACTCGCACTCGAACCAGGCTCCGAGGCCTTTTGTGTTGTTGAAAAAGAGTTGACCGTGGCCCGTCCAAAAGTGCCCCGACTGAAGGTGAAGTGTACCGCCTTCGGACCTGCCTTTGGCAAGCAGTTCTTGTCCCTCGATGATAATGTCGAGCTCAGGGAGCCGCCGTTGAGAAGCAGGCGGAAGCTCGGTGAATCGCTTTGGCTGTCCCTGCTGGTACCAGAAGGCCACGGTCGCAAAGTCGTCGTTGCGTTCCACAAATCCCCGATGGGTGTTGGGAGCCAATTCATCCTCACTGATCCAGCCGGCATCTTCGATCACAACGCGGAGAGATTTTTCAAAGCGGATGGGATCCAGAATGTGCCACCGATACACCGTGGTTTTGTAGCCCACCATGCCCCACTCACCTTCGAGCATCGTGACCCCAAAGTAGGGATATGTACCGGTACCCATTCCCCAAGCGTTCAGGACGTAGTCCTCCGTTCCCGTGCCCCAGATACTTGGGGTTGATTCGCCGTCGATGTAGAGCTTTTCGTCTCCTTCGCCGAACCATTCGGGGCTCCTTGAGCGGACGCTAAGGACAGTGCCCACATATTGTCCACGCCCCACGGCGTCCAGAATGAGATAGTCCCGGCCCGATTGCACCGGGAATTCCTGCCGATACTGGGCACAAAAGTAGAGAATGTCGTCCGGTAACGATTCCAGCCGACAGTAATCAACATGATAGTAAAAGGCATTGAGGGGTTTCGTGCTCTCGTTGGTGATTTCGATCCGGGCTGACTTTTTAAATGGCATTGGCCACCAGGAGTTGTAGGCATCTCCCCCTTCCACCGTGATCGCAGCGGAGTTGACCGGCGCTCGCTGCCCAAACCCGGCCGCGAAGAAGTCTCCCACGGGCGATTCCACGGCCGGCTCGGTGGCACCATCCCAGTACATGCGGAGAACGAGCTCACTATGGTTGGCATTGCCCTCCTTTCCCAGCCAGCTCGGTTCGGGACTGGGAAAGGTCATCCAGATGTGCTGAATGATTCCGGGGCCTTCGATGTCGGCGAGAACAAGCTTACCACCGGGCGGGATGAAGCGGTTGTCGGCGTTGCTGGATCGTTTCGGGGCAGCAGAGGACGCTCGGGCTGATCGGCCCGGCAGTGGGCGCAGGAGATGTCCCAGGGGATGCGGCGGAAGATTGAAGTCCCTTCCCACCTGCATTTCCATAAACGGCGCGAGCCCCCCAAGCGATTCGGGCAACTGCAAGTTCGGAAATTTTTCGTTAAATTCGTCGATCTGCTTCCCCAGCTCCCGAAGCTGTTGTACCACGCGCTGACGGCGAAGGTACTTCTGGATTTCTGACGCCAAATCCTGGGCCTGGAGGGAAGGCGAAACGGCAAAATAGGCCAGACAGCCAACGCCCAGGAACAGAGCATAGCGTGAGGCATCTAACAGCAAGTGAAATGGCTTCACGCCCTGGCACTGGGTTCTCATGCGAGTTTCTCCCTCGTGATAGCTTGGTGAGACTCAGCAGTGGGCGACTTCTTTCTACTTCTGGTGAAGGATAAAGTCAACAAACTGGGGGGCTTTCGCCGGCGATTCGTCCATACTTCCTCTCAACGGCAGGAAAAGAGCGCGGACCGCGACCAGGCGTTGCGCAGGGATCAGATTCAGTTTGGGAAACCTGTTTGGCAGGTTCGCATTCCAGCGTTTGATGGTCCACTTCACCGCTTGTGCTCCGTCTGCTCATCCGGTTAAGGTAGGGGCAATTCATGAATTGCCTGTACCACGCATTCAGGCGATGGCCCGTTCAACAGATTCAGCCGGTAGCCTCCCAAACTATTAAAGAGGGTAGGAATGGGGCAGCTTTCGCCAGCGCTTGACAAGCCATTCCCAACAAACGATTATCAATGGCAGTCACAGTTTTCCGCTTGCCGAGTGCCCCCGCGGTGCGGGGCGATACGCTGTCTTGCCTGCCGTAATTTGCCAGTTGCAGCGTCCGCGTCGGAATTCTTGAGAACGCACGAGGAGGAAATCATGAACGATCGTAGAATTCACATTTCACGGCGGGGATTTCTCCGCACAGCACTGGGGGCCAGTGCGGCCCTGGCGGTCCCCACGTTTGTGTCCCCAAGAGCCCTGGGAATGGAAGGGCTCGCTGCGGCCAGCGAGCGGATTCGTTTGGGCGGCATCGGCATTGGAAATCGCGGCACCTACGACCTGGGGTGTTTTCTCCAGGAACCCGACGTCGAATGTGTCGCCATCGCGGATGTGAAGTTGTTCCGTCGGGAACAAGCCAAGCGCATGGTGGACCAGCGCTACGGGAACAATAATTGTGTGACGTATCGGGACTTCCGCGAGCTTCTGGACCGGCCGGATATCGACGCCGTGCTGATTGCCACCGGGCCAAACTGGCACTTTCTTGCGTCGGTTCTGTCAGCCAAGGCGGGCAAGGATGTGTACTGCGAAAAGCCGGTGACCAAGAACATCACACAGAGTCTGATTTTGGCTGAAACGTTTCGGCGAACAGGGCGAGTGTTCCAGGCGGGGACGCAACGGCGGAATCTCCCCCATTTTGCCTTCGCTGTGGAGCTGGCGCAAAAGGGACGTCTCGGGAAGTTGCACACAGTCTATGCACACCCGGCTGGCATGAGCACAAGCATGAGCGGTTGGGCCCCCGCGGAGCCCGAGCCGCCCAAGGAAGAGATCGATTGGGATCTCTACCTCGGCCCTGCCGCGTGGCGACCGTTTAACAAACGCTGGCTGGACGGCTTCAACTTCGAAAAAGGCGGCGGGCTCGTTGGCGGGGGTGTACTCGAGTGGGGTTCTCACTGTGTCGATTTGTGTCAGTGGGCCAACAACGCCGACAACACCGTCCCCGTGGAGTACTATCCCCCGGAGGGAAACCAGGTGAAAGCCAAATATGCGAACGGTGTGACCTTGGTTCTTCGCGAAGAAGGCTGGTTGCCGCTTGGATCGTGCCCGGTGCGATTTGAGGGTGACCGCGGTTGGGTGGAAACAGGGGACAGCGGGAAATTGGCCCTCAGCTCCCCGGCTCTGCTAGCTGGACGAAAAGTGGCGGAAATCGGGGGGTATCCGGCGACTTTCCACGTGCGAGATTTCCTGGACTGTGTGAAGACAAGGGGCAAGCCAAAGGCCAACGCGGACGTGGCTTGCCACTCCCATATTGCGTGCCATGCCGTCAATATCGCGATCTTCCTCGGACGAAAACTGCGCTTCGACCCCGTCAAGTATGAATTCATCGATGACGAACAGGCGAACCGGTTGCGCGGCGAAGCTCTCCGCGAACCGTGGCGTGTGTAATCGGAACGCAAGGTCTGCCGAAGTGGCACGTGGAACAAAGAATCGCGATATTACTGTTGAGGAGAAATGACCATGCAGATCTGGAAACGCGGAATCTTGATTATCCTGCTTGGGGTAATGACTTTAGGAGTCAAGCTTGGGGCTTTCGCACAGCAGGCCCCTGTGCCGGAGTCGGAACTGATTGCCATCCTCAAGTCCGACGCCCCCAAAGGTGATAAGGCCTTGGCTTGCAAAAAACTGGCGGTGTTCGGTACCGGGCAAGCAGTTCCCGTGCTGGCGCCGCTCCTCGCGGATTCTGAACTCGCTTCCTGGGCGCGTATCGCTTTGGAGGCGATTCCTGATCCAACCTGTGATGCAGCACTGCGGGAAGCGGCGCGAAAGTTGGAGGGGCGGCTGGCCGTTGGCGTGATCAACTCCATCGCTGTGCGGCGCGATCCACAAGCGATCGAGGTTTTAGCCGGGCGACTCGGCGATAGCGACGCGGAGGTCGCGGCGGCAGCAGCAGTAGCCCTGGGCCGAATTGGCGGAGAGAAGGTGGTGGAAATCCTTCGGCCGGTGCTCAACCACGCGTCGCCAGTCGTGCGGAACGCCGTGGCCGAAGGACTTCTCTCCTGCGCGGATCGATATCTTGCTGACGGGAATGCCGCGGCCGCGCAATCGCTTTATGACCTTGTCCGCTCGGCCGACGTGCCCAAACCACGGCGTGTGGAAGCCACACGGGGGGCGATTCTGGTTCGGGGGCCGGAAGGCATTCCCCTCTTGGTAGAGCAACTCAGATCCGGTGACAAGGATTTGGTGGCCATTGCCCTGTCCACCGCGCGGGAAATGAAAGGACCGGCAGTTGCCCAGGCCCTGGTTGCGGAGCTTGGACCGATAACAGCAACTCCCCAGCAGCGTCCACCATTACTCGTGATCAAGTCAGCTCGTTACGGAGCCGGCGACCGTTGGGCGGACGTTACGGAGGCCCTGCGGGCGGCCGTGCGAAATAACAGTCTCCAGGTCGAGGCATCCAACTCGTTGGCCGGCGACCCGGCCCCGGGCGTCGTGAAAGAGCTCGAACTCGTCTATTCGCTGGGTGGCCAGGAGTTTTCGCTCCGCGTCAGAGAAGGCGAGATGATCAGAATCGGCGAAGGGGTAAGACCGGCCGATCCCCGGCAGGTGGCGATCCTGGAGGCCCTCGCCGACATCGGTGAGCCAGCAGGCATCGCTGCCATCGTCAAAGCGGCTCAGGAGGCCGACTGGGCGTTGCGATTGGTGGCTGTCCGCTTGCTCGGTCGAGTGGGCGACGCCTCGGCGGTGCCGGTTCTGGTCTCCGCGGCCACCGAAGGGGGTGAACTGGCTCAAGCCGCGGCAGAAAGCCTGGTGCAGCTCACCGGACAGGGAGTTGATGACGCAATTCTGAAGGCACTTCAGTCTGCGCAGGGGCCGCAGCGGGTGGTACTGCTTCAGGCAGTAGGTGAGCGCCTCCTGGAAGCGGCTTTGCCGGTTGCCCTTGCCGACGTGAACAGTGACGACCCGGCGGTGCGTGGGGCAGCCATTCAGGCCCTGGGTATGATTGTGCCCCTGGAACAGCTCGACGTTCTTATCGCACGGCTTCTCCAGCCGCGTGATGATCAAGAATTCCAGGCGGTCCGCAACGCGCTGATTGTGGCATGCAGCCGGATGCCTGATCTGGATGCTGCCGCGGCCAAGCTGATGGCAGTCTGGCCGCAAGCGCCCACGCGGGTACGGGTGGCCATTGTAGAAATCCTCGGCGCGATGGGGGGACAGGGCGCGCTGCGCGGACTCGCACAGGCTGCCCGGGATTCCGAAGACGAGGTTCAGGATGCCGCCACACGGGCTCTCGGGGAATGGATGTCGGCAGATGCCGCTCCCGTGCTTCTGGATCTGGCCAGGACCGGGAATCCGCGGTATCGCATTCGCGCCCTGCGCGGTTATATTCGGATCGCCCGACAGCTTGAAGTGCCCTTGAACGACCGGATCGCAATGTGCAAGGAGGCCCTCGCTGCCGCCCAGCGACCGGAGGAAAAACGGCTGGTACTGGAGGTGCTCCGGCGATATCCCACAGCGGAAGGCCTTCAACTAGCGGTGACACAGTTGGCTGTGCCGGAACTGAAGGCAGAAGCTGCTGAGGCGGCCGTGCAAATTGCCGAAAAACTCCCCGCCTCGGATGCCGCAACCGTGGCGAAGGCCATGGATCAGGTCATCCAGGCAGCGCCCGGGGGCGAGACTGTCCAGCGGGCTCAGGCCCTTCGGCAGCGGGCCCGCCAGTGACCCAGATTGTCGCCTGGCCAGTCCCGGTGAGACGAGCATCTCCCCGTCATGGGGTGAGCTGTGGATGAATCACCAGGGTGGGCAGGGGGCCGACCAACGATCGACCGGCACGCCGCCCGCCCTGGGCTGGTCAGATGCCCTAGATTTTGCTATGCTGGGCAATCGATATTGCACGATAGGGGAAGATTAACGGCATCCACAAAATGACACTAGGGAGAGCCCCGCACGCGAGGAGATAATCGTGCCCTGTTTGGGTGGTAAAATATTGGATGTGGGAGCTTTGCCCGTTCGCTGTACTTCCGCCAGCTGGGGTGAAACGATTCCCCGTGCGGGCGTTAGGCGGCACAGTTCAATGCGAACACGTTTTTTCTCCTTCGGCTTTTGGAGGCCAGTCGGTCAGGAAGCCGAGGAGATGTGCTACGCGGTTGTCAGCGCTCTGTGAAAAGAGGTGACACGCATCGGATCACAATCGGATCAAACGAATTCAGGGGTTTCTAAAAACCGAGGTCCCATCGCCAGCGGCAACGATGGGATGGACCGGTTAACGGTCCGGCAACGAGTGCGCATTCGCTTCTCCAAAACGGGAGATTTGCGATTTATCGGCCACCACGACCTGGTGCGAACTCTGGAGCGACTGTTCCGGCGGGCAGGACTTCCGCTTGCTTTCAGCCAGGGGTACCATCCAAAACCGAAGATCAGTTTCCCTCTGGCGCTTGCCCTCGGATTGGAAGGGCGCAACGAAGTTCTCGAACTTGAGCTGACCGAGGCTTTGTCCGCCGACGAGATTCTCGCCCGCCTTCAGCAAGCAACTGTTCCAGGGTTGGCGTTTCATCGCGTCGAGCTTGTTCCACCCGGGACCCGCACAGCGCAGGTTTCCCGCGTGACTTACGAAATTCAGGTACCTTTGGACCGAGAAGAAAAGGTTCGAAGCCGGCTTGACGCGATCGGTGCCCACTCCCGCGTGGACATGACGCAGCAGGGCCAGGCCGTCGAACGCAATCTCCTCGATCATCTCCTGGAGTGGAGTCTTACCGACGGCCGGCTGAGTTTCACTCTCCGTGTCGATCCCCGCGGATCTCTCCATCCTCGGGAAGTGCTTCGGATGCTGGAGCTTGACGATCTCGAAGCGCAGGGGATTCCTCTTGTGCGCAGCCGGGTGGAGGTGGTCTGATGACGAACGCGAAGGGGATCTCACAGGACTGGACGTTCAGCACCGGCCGAGGTCTCCCGATGCGCACTCGCCTCCAGCGCCGCAAAGGATGGCGAGTTTATGAAGCAGGAAATGTTGATCAATGCTGCCCAGCCCGAGGAATGTCGAATTGCCATTGTAGAAGACGGCGTCCTGGAAGAGCTTTACATCGAACGTGCTGACCAGGAAAGCTACGTCGGCAACATCTACAAGGGAATCGTCGTCAATCTCGAGCCGAGCATTCAAGCGGCGTTTGTGGATTTTGGAATCGGTCGGAATGGGTTCCTGCACGTCAGCGATGTGGAACCCCAGTATTTCCGTCAGGCCGGATATGACCCGGACGAACTTGGCGATTTGCCGCCCCCTGCGTCGGGAGTTCTCAACGGCCTGGATGGTGAAACCACTCGCCCTGCTCGAAATCGCCGGAATAATATTCGGCCCAGGGTTCGTCCCCCCATTCAAAGCATCTTCCGCCGCGGCGATGAGGTGATCGTTCAGGTGATCAAAGAGGGCATCGGCAACAAAGGGCCGACGCTCTCCACTTATATCAGCATTCCGGGACGTTATCTCGTCCTGATGCCTGCCTTAGGTCGGGTGGGAATTTCCCGCAAAATCGAAGACGAGGCCACACGCCGCCGGCTCCGCGAAATCATGCATCAGCTCGATTTGCCCAAAGGATTGGGGTTCATCGTCCGCACGGCGGGAGCCGACCGCACCAGAAAAGAGCTTTCCCGCGACCTCGCCTATCTCCTCCGCCTCTGGAAGGTGATCGTGCGGCGGATCAAAAAGCTGGAAGCACCGGTGGACATCTACCAGGAAAGCGACATGATCATCCGCACCATTCGCGATATCTTCAGTGCGGAGGTGGGAACCATCATCATCGACGAGCCGAAAACATACGAGCGGGCGAAGGAATTCCTGGAAATGGTCATGCCCCGGTATGTGGACCGGCTCAAATATTACGACGGAAAGGAACCCCTCTTCCATAAGTACGGTTTGGAAAAAGAGATAAGTATCATCCATCAGCGTGAAGTGCCGCTGTCTCCCGGTGGATCCATCGTCATCGATCAGACCGAAGCTCTGGTGGCGATCGATGTCAATAGCGGCAATTTCCGGGTGGATGACTCGGCCGAAGAAACCGCGTTCCAGATCAATCTCATCGCCGCCAAGGAAATTGCCCGGCAAATTCGCCTGCGTGATCTGGGGGGTGTCATCGTCAACGATTTTATTGACATGCGAAAAGAGAAACATCGCCGAGCGGTCGAGAGGGCACTGCGGGAGGCGATGCGCCGCGATCGCGCAAGGACCAAAATCCTCCGCACCAGTCCATTCGGTTTGATCGAGATGACGCGCCAGCGGATTCGCCCCAGTTTGAAAAGGACCCTTTACCGGGATTGTCCTCTGTGTAAAGGGGCCGGTTGGGTCAAAACCGTGGAGACGATGGCCATCGAAACGATGCGGCAACTTCTCCTGGCGGTACTTGTGGATCGCGTGGCCAAGATTACAGTGACCGTTCATGAAGAAGTTGCTGAATATCTCAATAATAATAAACGGCGTTTCATTACTGACTTGGAAACAAAAAATAACGTGACGATTCGAGTGGCGGGTGAAAAACACGTTTCGCCCGAGCATTTGGTCATTGAATGCCGGGATAAGGAAGATCGAATTTTGGCAATGCCGAAGTGAGAGAAGTCTTTCGGCCGGGTTAGCCGCGGGGTCTCGGTCAGTCAAAAATCACGAGTGCCATGCCGCCATGAACTCTTACGCATGGCGGGAGATGAGTAACCCGAAATTGGCAGGGCCAATCACTTGGCCGCGATAATAAGACCCCTATCCGAAAACCGAACTGCGTCCAGGGAATCACGCCAATGTTGAGGTTTTCGGATAGATTCTTATTCTCCGACGTCACCCTGCCGAGGGCGTCGTAGATGAGATGGTTGACCACGGTAGTCATGTCGCTCCCCGGATCATACTTGGCGATGTCCCGAACCGTGTTCAAGTGGTCCGTCAGCGTCCACTGTACGGTTTCATCAGCCCCATTGTCAACATTTTCCTCAGCCAAAATCTGGTCCACCGCCGGGCCTTCCAAATGTGACAGGGCGAATGGACCCTCACTGTGTCCTTATCTGCACGAATGCTGGAAGGGCCTTGGAGCAATGTCCCCTCATTGTCGTTTTGTTTCCAGCAAGCCGACGGCAACACCCAACGATAGTAGCGTCTTCTGGCGGGCTGGGCGATCCTCCTGGACTAGTCCCTCGATAAAGTCTATTCTGCCCACCAACGCACAACTCGCACCTAAAGCTAGCCATGCTTCGCCGGTCGATGACAAATCCCCTGCCTCTTTACGTAGTATAGACGTTTCCAAGTTTTCAATGAAATGAATGGCCTCTTGGACGCAACCCGCCCTCGCGAGGACAGAAACCATCAACGGAAGTATCGTGAAGCTCGCCAAGCCTTGATCGAACTGCGAACCCTGCATTACTAGCCGAAACGTTTTCATAGCCAAGCTGTGCGCCTTCTGCGTGTCTCCGAGTTCTAAGAAAAGATCGGCTAGTAAGCAGTAGTCAACTGCGTTGGCAAATTCAAGCCTTTCAGATCGCGAATCCAGGAATCGCAAAAGCTCTTCGGCTGCAACCCTGCTTCCAACGGTGTCGCCTGCCTCCAATCTTCTCCAGGCAACCTCTAGACTGGGCACTGGTTTCTCGTTTTCCGATTGGTTTGGCTGTGTTTGTTCTTCTTTGTCTTGCGCCGGCGCTTCCGCGAAGGCAACGACCGCGCCTCTCAAACTGTTCAAGAAACCGGGTCTTGGCGCCTCCTTGCGTCCATGACGACGGCATTCTGCAATCACTTGCTCTACCCGAGCAATTTCAATAGGATCGGCCTTTCCCAAATCCCTTGCAATGCGCAGCGTCTTTTCTGCCGCAGCATAATGCCCGGCCTTGGCTCCATATTCCGCCGCGCGAAGCAACACCGAAGCACGGGCACGCTCATCCGCAATCTTTCGCGCCGCGCCCAGCGTCGCTTCAAGGTCGCCTCGAATCATCCGGAATAGTGCTATAAGACGCAACGCCCGAGTTCGAGGACTGTCCGCGAAGCGAGAATCCGATTCTCGCTTGGGACCAACTTCTATACCGTCGGAAAGAGTTTCTGCTAATCGCTCTGCAAGGTCCACGTGTCCATGAGACGCAAGCGCTCCGCACAGCAAGATGATCCCGTCGGCTTTGGCAGCCGCTTCATTCACGCGCGAAATAACATTGAAGGCAGTACGGAATTGCTGCAACTGAACGTAGGCATTTGCGAATAGAACCGCATTTTCTGCTCGCTCGTCCTCGGTCAATTGGTCGTACCACGTCCGAGAACGATCCACCCACCGTCTTAGGTTAAGGTCCTCCACGGGCTCGTCGCATAAGAAGGTGGCCTCATGCGTGTCACACATTGCAACCAAGCAAAACACTATTGGCAACCACAGACTCATGAGGAAGGCCTCCCAATCGTACCAGACGTAAATGCGTGATTTATCGCCGAAAACATAGTCGCGTCATGGAATTTTATCACCACCACATAATCCCTGTTGACGACTTTGCGAGTACCGCCCGAACGAACTTTTATCAAAAGGTTCTATTCAAGCGTGCGTGTCTGCAGCTTCACCCCCGCCATGGCTTTCCGATGTTCCTTCGAGCAAGGTCGGCGCACGCTTCGGACACCCTCCTTGCAAATCTGCAGAAAAGCGCGGAGGAGGAGCTACCTCCAGACCGAATCGCCAGATCCAGAGCGCATCGGTCGCCTAAAGTGCGATCTGACGCATCCCCAGCGGCGATATCTGGGCACATTCTTCCGTCACCGCGATGTGCAGCAAGGATCGCTTCAACGGCGCGCTTGTACCATCGAGCGCAATCTGTCTGCGGCTGAAACTCATTGAGTGCCCGCAGGAACTTAGACAATTGCTCTTGCAGCACGTTACTCGGTAGATCGAGCAAAACGGTGAGGCTTCCCGGCTTGGTGGGATCAGCAACCTCTTTAAGCAAGTCTTTCACCGTGTTGGCCGCCTCGATTGCGTCCAGAAATGTTGTGTTTGGGTCGCTAGAGTGCTCGTCGCCTTTTCCTGAAGGGTCAGTTGACATGATCGGGCTATTCTTGACATACCGATACAAATTCCCATCACCACCAGCGAAGCCGATCGGGTCCTCGCTCAGCCAGCGGCCGACGTGGGCATCGTACCAGCGGTTGAGATTGTTTTGAAGGTCCGTGTCACTATCGAATGGTCTACTGGTGAATAAAAAGAGACTATCAATCGTCGGATTACTTTCCGACGTGACCCGGCCAAAAGCGTCATAAGTGAGGTGATTGACCACGGTGGTCATGTCGCTGCCCGGATCATACTTGGCGACGTCCCGGACCGTGTTCAGGTGGTCCGTCAGCGTCCACTGTACAAGGTCGGCCGTGCCGCCGTCAACGGTCTCCTCGGCCAGGATCTGATCCACCGCCGGGCCCCAAAATACCGCTGGCGGAGGTGGCCGATCTGAGGGTGCTCGAAGCTGCTCGCCAAACAGCCCGGCACGTGCGTTCATCGGGGTTGGTTGGGTAAGTGATCGTTTTGGCCGGCGCCTCCTGAACCGCGCTTTTTCTGACAAGTCTCGTTGGCGTCATTGCTCCCTGAGGCCCCATTTCCCTCCCTCGGTGGAGCAGCACGACCGTTCGTGAAACGTGAGCCGGGGTGGCGTAACCCCTTCGGCGGAACCACCGTCCCGTCCATCAGTACTACAACATTGAGAATGGAGGGCAAGCCCCCCAATGCTCCGCCTGGCCTACCCCAATACTCGATGACCCAATACCACCGATCACCCGCGCGCGGCACGAGGCTGATGCCTTCCAGGGACCATAGCGTGTCTCTGTCGGCAGAAGACCTGAGCAGTCTCGCCTTCTCCCGCTCGGCCAGGGCAAGTGCCTTTCTGGCCGACAGGGGCGGATTCGCTTCATTCGGTCGCCACGGCGGACTGCGCCGAAGCATTTCGCAGGATATCGTGGTGACAAAGTCCCGGCCATTAAACGAGCTGTACACCTTTTCTCTTACCGGCAATGACGGAGTGCCCGGTCTTGTTGCCCAATAGATCGACGGCGACTCGTCATCCCGTATACCATACTCCCTGGGCTGAACGAGCGTCCCATCCAGCAGCACCGCAAGCGTGAGCCCATACAGCTCGTCGCGGTCATAGTGGACCTTATAGGAAATTTCCCAATACCAGTGGTCCTCCCAGGGCCTAAGCCTAACTTTATCCAGGTACCAAAAAATACCATGCTGTGGCGAGTCCTTGACCAGTCGGGACTTTTCCTTCTCCGCAAGTTTGAGTGCCTTTCTGGCCGGAAAAGGCGGATTCGGCTCGCTCTCACGCCAGGGGGGAGATCCGTCCAAAGCTTCCCAGGAAATCTCTGTGGAGAACACCCTTGTGTCCGGAGAGCAGTCCTCCCACGTTATAGCAGGGCCCGGCTCTACGTCAGGACAACGAGGCCCCAGAACAACCGCAATCGCGAAAAACAAATTTGAGACGACACGCATAAGACACTTTTTCAGCTACAAAGGCATCACGCAATATTACCTGGCCATGGCTCCGGGAGCTCTCCAGCGAACAACATCTGCACAACACGTGTTGCGCCGGACGTTGTCCATGTCGCTATGACTTTACGAACAAAGGTACCCGACCTCGGCTGAAGCCCCGCAAACGCGTTGGCGTTTCTTGTAGAACGCAACTCCCCCGCATGGGTCATCGGATTGTTGGGAACAAAGTCGGCCGGCAAGTTCGTGTATGGATAGAACGCGGCAAATCCTGTCATCACGATGGTGCCGCAAGTGTCTGGGAGGCCATTAGGCTGGCTGAATTCGTCATCGACAGCCACTCCCGGCCTGGTCACTGGGGATGGCTGACCTGGCCGCACTTCCCACGCTTCCCAATAGCCCCACCTTCCATCATCCCGCGGATCGTGAATTCTGTTGCCGTTTGCATCCCTGACATCGAACTCAGCCGTGACATACTGTATAATCCAGCTTGTCGAGGGAAGGCCTGTGTGTTTTGGCGGCATGATGGGGCGAGGTTCTACAATCCAATTGATGACGGCCCTGAAGCCCCCCCATTTGCCTTCGTTTACCCGAGGCCGAGCTCCTACCCGGAGAGAATAATACCGGACGGGTTCCCATTCGGCTGCCCCTTCGCCGGTGGGATCGGGAATCGTCCCCGGGCTATTGCCGCAGTAAACATACAGGTTCACCCCACCACCGAATTGGATCGGGTCTTCGCTCAGCCAGCGGCCGACACGGGCATCGTACCAGCGGTTGAGGTTGTTCTGCAGGCCAGTGTCGGCATCGAATGGCCGGGCCGCGAAGAACTTTCAATCATCACTCATAGAATTGCTCAGACAGATAATCACTCCACATGACACTTCGTAGATAGACCGATGTCGCTTTTCAGTGTGCAAACAACGATGCAAAACCGATGGTGACTATTCATCCGTGGTGTGATTAACCAGTGACAACACGACCGGATATTCAATAACCTGGTAACGAATAACTTGACCAGCATCCCTCCCTTGATCCAGGCAAATCCAGCAATCTCCCATGGTGTTGACGATGTAATAATACCTGGCCTTCTGCGATGCATTCCGTGCGTCTCGCTTTGACTCATCGAGGAAGGCGAACCACTGCTCTTTTGGTGCATGTCGAGACTTTATTGCGAGATCCTCAATATATTGGCAAGGATCCCATTTTCTCTCAACCATCCCCGTAGTCTTCCCTTCTCGAATTAGGGTCCTAAAGTCCACGTTGAGAATAGCTCGGTCCTCGAGGATCAAACAACAGTTAAACCGGGGGACAAGATGCGAATACCCAAGGAAATAATCGAGGATGCTCATTTGTGCGGAATACTCGACTCCCTGAGATACATGATGGAAGGTAAGATTCCCCTGTTTGTCAGAGCGAAGAGGTTTACTAGGTAGAAAGTCAGTGACGGGATAACCCCACGATACCTGTCCTACTTCATCTACCACCCGTAACTCAACCCCTTCAACCGGGTTGCCGCGGCGGTCAAGGAATGTCATCCGCACTTCCACCGTGGGGTAGCTTCCCACAAATTCTGAAGGCAACTGGAGCACATACAGGCCTACACCCACCCCTAACGCACCTAACAATACGCCACCAAAGACCCACAAGAGTTTCTGGCGAGAGCATCGCAACGCCAACATAGGGTACAACCTTTTATGGAGAAGATAGACTTCCGCACTTGCGCGCAGCGCGAGTCTTCATCCAATTGTACACAGGATTGCCTCGTAAACTGTGACCCGGTACCACCAGCCACATAATTGTGTGAGCATTCATCAGTTCGCCCTTTGAGTCATCATCGACTGTCCCATACATGTGCGTCAGTTCGTGGAACAGAATTCGGTCCTGCCAATCGACATCCCTCTCGAACCAAGTCGGACGAATCCCCTGATTGAACGCAATGTACGGCCGAGGAAAACCGATAATGGAAAAAATGGGAAAAGTCGGTCCCTGAATCGCGTCGGAATCAGGATGCGAAGAGCTAAGATCATACCTAAAAAACCGGAGGACATCCTTCTTCGAGCGAATCCCGTTCAACACTCTAGCCAACACGTTCCGGAGGGCTTGCAGTTCTCTACCAAGCTCGCAACGCATGCATTGGGACAGACTGCTCATCTCCAAATCAATTTCCTTAATCACAAGGGGCAATCGGAAGGCGATTCGATCCAGAGACTGCATCACCATGGATCGAAATCCATCCGGCCATTCATAACCTGCCCATTCTCCCCACACGATTAAGTACAAGCCATTTGGGTCTATTCCATATGATGCACGATTTCCCACATACCGATACAAATTCCCGTCGCCACCGGCAAAGCCGATCGGGTCCGCGCTCAGCCAGCGGCCGACTTTTTATGCTTCCACGACCCCGCGACAGTACCCTGCGATCATGTCCGACAACTCACGATCACAGTTGTCTCTGCGTGTGGCACATAGGTGCCCCGTTTTAAAGAATACCTTTATTCGGTAACTCATCCCTGCACAATTTAGTGTAATGTGTGCTCTATATTCGGCATTGCAGATTTATTAGCCATACTCGCGGGATACATCACCCATTGGCGATTCTTGCGGATCCAGACAACCTTGAGCGGCACACGGAAAACGACCACGCGATCGCAACAACCGAAACGCGTGTCGCCGGGACATCGGCAGAATAGCTCCAACTCCATCGTTTCCACTTCAGCCCGCGGTATCCAATCCACCGAGGCCTCGAACCGCAGGGGGAGTGCGAGATGTCCTCGTGGCTCAACATCCTTCCATACAAAGGCGGGACCTAGCAATAATCTTGCGTAAAACACAGCATCTGAACCTAACATGTTGTCAATTATACAGAACAAATCGCGACGTTTGTCATATAGTCTACTGTCATACTTCGCGATACCATGGAGCGTGGCCATGACAAGCAACTCGGACAACCATACCCGGCAAGGTGTTGGAGACTGATTTTCGAGAATGACCACACCAGAAAGCTTGCATTTCTGGTGCATTTCATCAAATTCACCAGTAAGCCAAATCAGAGACCCTTTAAGCCTTTGTTTGGATTCCTTGTTTCGAACTCGCTCGTCTGCCCGCTTGGCTATCCATCGTTCAAACATCTCGATGTTGACTTTAGTTCCCCTACCTGTAACCCGATCAGGATGCAGTGATTTCATCGTGTCGAGATACGACAGAACGCAGTCAGTAACTCTCGTATTGTCAAGAAGCAGCATCTCCAGCCGATCGTGGTGAGCTAGTGCTCCGTCACAGGAAAATTTTGGGATTGTCTTGGGTGGGTGGGATGGGATAGGATCGGTGGTCGTTTCCGTTCCCTTTTGCCAAGGAGGGTTGCCATGCGAAAGAAGTATATTGTCCGGCTGACCGAGGAAGAACGTCAGAAATGCCAGGAGGTCATTCGCAAGCTGAAGGGGACCAGCCAGAAGGTCCGTCGCGCTCAGATTCTGCTGAAGGTGGACGCGGACGGTCCGGCCTGGACGGACCAACAGATTGCCGAAGCGTTCGGGTGTCGGCGGCAGACGGTAGAGAAGATTCGTCAGCGTTTTGTGGAACGGGGTTTTGAGGAGACGCTGGAAGGGAAGAGCCGGTCGGGGCACCAGCGAACAAGATTCTGGATGGGGAGGTGGAAGCGAAAATCATTGCCACCCGTTTGGGGCCGCCGCCTGCGGGTTACGGTCAGTGGACGCTTCGCCTCCTGGCCCGTCGGTTGGTGGAGCTGAAAGTGGTGGAATCGATCAGCCACGAGACAGTACGCCGGGCGCTAAAAAAAACGAGATCACGGCGCGGAAGATTCAGTACTGGGTGATACCGCCGGAGGCGGATGCGGAGTTTGTCGCTCAGATGGAAGAGGTGCTGGAGGTGTATTGTCGGCCATATGATCCGTTGCATCCGGTCGTTTGCATGGATGAGCAGCCGGTGCAGTTGGTGAAGGAAGTGCGGCGTCCGATTCCGGCGACGAGAGGGCATCCCCGGCGAGTGGATTACGAGTATGAACGAGCGGGGACGGCGGCGATCTTCCTGTTTTGCGAGCCCTTGGTCGGTTGGCGTCAGGCGACGGCGCGGGAACGTCGGACGAAGAGCGACTGGGCCACGGAGGTGGCAGCGCTTTTGGACGGGCGTTACGCGGACTGTGAGCGGATCACGCTGATCTGCGACAACCTGAACACGCACACGAAAGGGGCGTTTTACGAGGTGTTCCCAGCGGAGCGGGCTCGTCAGTACGTTCGTCGCATTGAGTTTGTTTACACGCCGAAACACGGCAGTTGGCTGAACGTGGCGGAGTGCGAGTTGAGCTGTTTGACCCGGCAGTGCCTGGCGGGGCGTCGTGTGGGAGAGTTACGTCTTCTTCAGGAGGAAATTGCGGCGTGGTCGGGAGACCTCAACGCTCGGCAGCGGGGTGTCGACTGGCAAATGACCGCGGAAGATGCCCGCTGCAAACTGAAGTCTGTTTATCCCAAAATTATCCTGTGACGGAGCACTAGATACGCAATACCGTTATCTGTCACTGCAGTCCCTGCTAAGTTAAGCACTCGCAGATGCGTAAGCCCGCGCAGCTCCTTCAAGGCTTTGTCGGTAATCGCGGTATTCGACAGATCAAGCACCTCAAGGCATTGCAATTCCGAAATCCATGCCGCTACCTTGTCTGTCACTTTTGTGTTCGGCAGTCCCAACTCGCGAAGATGTTTCCGGCTTGAGATTAACTGCCATGCACCCAAATCAGTAATAGTATCTCCACCAACAACCAAACCTTCAATGTTTTCGCCGTTGCCGAAATCCCTTAACCATTGGTCCGAAAGTCCAACGTTGTACAGACAAATACGCTTAAGCTGTGGAAGTGCTGCCAAACTTCTAATCGATCTACGGTTAAGCCTGGTCCTGCTAATATCAACGTCCACTAGAAACCGCCAGTGGTCAAACGAAACATCAACTACTTTGTCGAAACCACAATCCTGAATCTTCATATACCTCAGCAAGCGCAGGCGCTTTAGGTGGTCCCAAGCATTTGGCGTGATAGTCGTGCCGACTATAAAAACATCCTCAGCACGTGGGAGCAAGTGATGTCTGGAAACCTGGTCCCATATTGTTTCCCGGGTGACCATAAATCCGTCGGTCGTTTGTAGGACACGCAGGGAAAGCGATTCTTCATGCCAAGCAGCCCACTCCCTAGACATCCACAAGCAAAGCACGAGGAACCAGGTATTAAAGGTAAGCATTGATGAGAACCTCCACTGGGCATTCCGGTGAGCACAACAGGTCGCTCTGACGCCACGCCCTTATGCACGTAGCGCACCAAGCCCCGCAACAGCGGTCCTTGTCTCCTAGACAATTCATAGTTAGAGTCAGACCACAGAACCCTCTCGCGTCGGGAGGCAGCTTGTAGCGCCTGTCACTTGGCCCAATACCCTCTCTCATCTGACGCTCCATATCCTTATCACATATCACATATATCGTCACTGTGTCACAGCGTTGATTCGCCTCGCCACATTTGTAACGCTCTGGTCGCCCATCGTCACAGAACTTTCTACGATTATCACACAGCTTCTGCTGAAACTCCTTGGCCTTGTTAATTGCATTGCGTAGGCCCGCAAACGCGTTCTCTTCACGTATCACCCGGTGCCATTCCGGGAACCCGGGTATTCGGTACCGCTCTGGGATCGTACCGTGCTGATATTGTGAAGAAAAACAAGAGACGATACCAACATAGTTCCCGCATCTGGTCACTATGGAGTGATTTGGAACCGCGTGCTGATTGATGAACTCGCTCGCTTCTAAACCAAAATGACCACCGAAAATCCAAATATGACAGGGCCAGTAACTTGTGGTTCCCCGCTTCGACTGCCTCTAAAGTCTATAAAGTTACTCGGATTGTTCTGAACATACCGATACAAATTCCCGTCACCCCCCGCGAAGCCGATCGGGTCCTCGCTCAGCCAGCGGCCCACGCGGGCATCGTACCAGCGGTTGAGGTTGTTCTGAAGTTGGGTGTCACTATCGAACGGTCTACCCGTGAATACAAAGAGACTATTGCTGACTAACAACGGACAGTTATTAAAGAAGAAAATATCCCCTGCTGCCGGATTAGAGCCTATCCGAAAACCGAAGTGCGTCCAGGGAATCACGCCAATGTTGAGGTTTTCGGATAGATTCTTATTCTCCGACGTCACCTTGCCGAAGGCGTCGTAGATGAGGTGGTTGACCACGGTCATCGCCCCCTTGCCTCCGCCAAATCTGGGTTGTCCAGCCTTGGGTCCACGCTGCCAAGCGTTTGTGGGCCGAAGCTGACAATATCCCGGATTGTGCCTAGCGGAAATGTCCCAAACGGTATTCAGTTGGTCCGTCCAGTGTGCCGTTAACGCGTTTACGTGGTCCGTCAGCGTCCACTGTACGGTTTCATCAGCCCCGTTGTCAACATTTTCCTCGGCCAGAATCTAATCCGCCGCAGGGTTGGCAGGAAGAGTTTGTCGCAGGGGAGGCGCTCAACGAAAACGCCGGGCACGGTTGCGGAAGTGCAGATAGTCCGCCAACACGTCTGCCAGGGGACGGCTGGTGTCCACCACAACGTGCTCGGCCTTGTTCCGCTGGCACAGCTCCGACAACCGGTTTTGGAAGGTCTGAAACGCTGCAAGATAGTGCGGCCGAAGGTCTTCCGGCCGAGTGATCAACTCATCAGCGATCTCCAGGCCGATGAATTTGGTGGGACCTCGGAATTCAAAGGCGATTTCATCGTGGTGAAGCACCTGCATGAGGACAACTTCATGTCGGGCAAAGCGGAGGCGCTGGATGGCGGATTCCAGCTCGTCAAGATTGGCGAAAAAGTCGCTTACGATGATGACGATTTCCCGTCGCTGAAACCGGGCGGCAAGCTGGGCCAGGCATTCTCCCATGGAGGTTTTACCGCGGGGTTCGGAATCGTCGAGGTGCTCCGTCATGCGCACGATCTGCGCAAGGGCGTTGCTGGGAGGCACGAACCCGCGAGGCTGATCGTCAAAGGTGGAGAGGGAAACTTTGTCACCCTGTGCCAAAACGGCGTAACCGAGCGTGACGACCAGTCGAGCGGCATAGCGCAGTTTTTGCTGGTCACCTTCCCCGTAGCGCATGGAAGCGCTTGTGTCGAGCACGAAATGGCAGACCAGGTTGGTCTCCATCGCGTACTGCTTCACGACATATCGGCCCCGGTTGAAATAGACTCGCCAGTCGATGTATTTGGGGTCATCGCCCCAGACGTACTCCCGATGACCGACGAACTCCACGGCAAATCCAGCCAGGGCCGATCGGTGCGATCCCGCCAGATTTCCCTGGACAACACCGTAGGGCTCAAAACGTTGCCGGGCGATCCGGGCAAGCACGTCGGCATCGAGGTAACGGGAAAGGATCGATTTAGGCATACACTTTCTCTTGTCGCATTGTCTTCGAATTCAATGTGGGCCTGGGTGATCAGGCCTGAACTCGATCCCGGAGGACCCGCGGAGATGGTTTCTCGTATTTAGCGTCCGGAGGTACGGCCTCCATCAGCATTTCAATCAGTCGATCGCTGGTGAGATTGTTGGCCTGGGCTGCGTAATTTCCTGCGATGCGGTGCCGGAGGGCCGGTTTGAGAACGGCCTGGACGTCGCCGATGGTGGCATGGTACCGCCCGTGCAGGACGGCCCGGGCCTTGGCGCAGGTGACAAGCGTGAGCAGGCCGCGTGGTCCCGCCCCCCAGGCGACCCAACGGGTGACGAAGTCGGGACTTTCGTCGGAACCAGGTCGCGAGGCCCGGACGATGGCCCAGGCGTACCCCAAAACCTGATCGGAAATGGGGATCCGCGTGACCAGTTTTTGGAATTCAACGAGTTCCTCACCCGTCATGAGAGGTTCAATGGTTCCCTGCTGTCCGCTCGTCACGCGGCGGGCAATTTCCCATTCCTCCTCTGCCGAAGGGTAGTCCACCTTGATGTATAGGAGGAAGCGATCGAGTTGCGCCTCCGGGAGTGGGTAGGTCCCTTCCTGTTCCAGGGGATTTTGAGTGGCCAGGACAAAGAAGGGATCCGGAAGCCGATACACGCGACCTCCGGCCGTCACCTGGCGTTCCTGCATAGCCTCCAGCATAGCGGCCTGAGTTTTGGGCGGGGTTCGATTGATCTCGTCCGCCAGGATCATGTTGGCAAAAATGGGCCCGGGAAGGAATTTGTAGCCCCGCTCCCCGGTTTTGGGGTCCTCCTGGATGACATCTGTCCCGGTCACGTCGCTGGGCATGAGGTCCGGCGTAAACTGGATTCGCTTGAAAGTAAGATGGGTGGCCTGGGCCAGCGAACTGACAAGCAGGGTTTTGGCCAGGCCGGGCACACCCTCCAACAGCGCGTGTCCCCGGGCGAGGATCGCAATGAGGACCTCTTCGATCACCCGTTGCTGGCCGACGATCACCTTGGCCAGCTCTTCCCGAATGCGTAAATAAGCCTGGTGGCAGCGTTCGACGGCTGCCGCATCATGGGTGGAGATTTCTTGCTGCATGGAATCACTCCGCATTTTGGAAGTACCTCCGTAAGCGGTCTTCATATCCCTTGGGAACCGGCGCGTTCATCCCTGCCCGCAATGCCTCACGGATTTCCGGTGGTAGTTGCAAAAGCCAAGTTTGGGGGGAATGGGCGTTGCCTTCCGGGGTGACGGGGAGTTGGGCGGCCACCCCGGTGCGGCTGTCCGTCTGTGGCACCCTCCCTTCCTTTAAAGGCGACTGAGCAGGATTTTGGTTCTGCACCTGCTCGCCCTGGCGGGCCGCTCCGCCCTGACCCTGGGGAGAAGAATGGCTCGCGGTTTGCGTGGCCTGGCTGGTTGCGGCCTGGGAGCCCTGCGAGTGCTCCTGACCCGAAGCAGCCAGCGCTGCCAGGTTCTGAAGTGCTGCCAGGGCTGCGGCGACCGCGTCGGCAGGCGCAGTTTGCTGAGATGGGGAAGCTGCTGACTCATTCATTATCTGCTGCGGAACCGAATTCATCATCTGGGGAATTTGCTGAGCGGCCTGCAGCGCGGCGGCGAGCTGCTGCTCCCGTTCCGCAAGTGCCGAGAGGGCACCAGCGAAGGCCTGTCCGGTTGCCTCCTGGGCGGGTGGTACCGCTTCTGGATTGGGGGATTGCAGCACCCCTCGAGATGAATTCTCCGCTGCGTGCAATTGTGCTGTGGCTTCCGGATGGACGGGAATCGCCTCACTGGCCAGGCGTTCTGCCGATTCGGTGTGGGCTGCAAAGGGAGGCCGGCTTTGAGAAGCCAACTGCTGGGCCAGTGACTGGAGATGTTCTGCCGCAGAGGCCAATTCCTGGGTGACAGCCCGGGGAAGCGAATCGCCCGCGGCTTGAGTGTCCGGGGTGTTCGAGTCGGCGGGTTGTTCTGCCTGCCTGGAGAGTTCTCGGGCCTTCTGAAGGGCTTGGGCGGCCTGGGTAGCCTCCTGGTGGGCCTCCTCGGGCGTCGTCACATTCACGTCGGCGAGCGCCTTTTGGGCCTGCTCGATCGCCGCCGTTACCTGTTGCTGCTTTTCAGTGCGTTTTGACGTTGGGGATCCCTGCGGTGCCGTCGAGCGGGCAGCTTCGCGCAGCACCTCCAGGGCCCTCTCCGGCGATGATGCCTCCCGGAGGGCCGCCGCCACCTCGGGATGGCCTGCGGCTTCCTGTTGTTGGGCAGCCGCTTCGATGACCTGCCGCTGTGCCCGCTGGACATTCTCCAGTTGACGGGCGAGTTCTTCGGTACCCGACAGAGACGGCAGGTACTGCTCCACCGCCTGGCGGGCCTGGCGAGCCTGTTCCAGTTGCTGAGCGGTGACTTCCTGAAGTTGCTGAGCCATCTTTTGAGCGGCTTCCCACTGTGGAGAACTGTCCGTTGGCCGCTGCCATGCCCCCCGGACGTTTTCCACAAGCTCTGCCGCAAGCCGTCGGCGCTGCGCGTCAGCCAGGGCCATTTCCACCGCCGAGAGGGCTTCATCGAGGGCCTGTTCCGCTTGCCGGGTGAGTTGATTGGGAGCAGATTCCGACGAAGGCGGTGTGGATTGCGCGGCTTGAGGGGTACTGGTTGCCTCCGGGGAAGTCGGCTGCTCCGGCTGGTTCGGTTGCATCGGCGCGTTCTGATTGGTTGAGCCGGCCGCCGCTTGGGCTGCGGAGGCGTTTTCCTCGGAAGGACTTTTACTCGATTGCCCCGCTAAATTGCCGAGTTTTTCGCCCACTTTTCGGACCGTCTCCGCCGCCTGATTGATTGCCGAGGTGACTTCTTGGGGAAGTTGTTTATCTTTCGGCACTTCTGCGACACCGGTGGCGATTTTCTGCTCGGCCTGGGCTGCCGCCTGGAGCTGATTCCTTGCGGCCTGCTCACTGGCGTGCGATTGTTCCACACGGAGTTGCCGGAGAGCCTCTCTGGCTGCCAGGAGGTCGGCCTCCTGCTGTTGGGCGGCGGCGACATCGAGCAGATCGGCCCCCGCGGCGGGAGAGGCCGCCTGCTGTTGCAACTCTGATCGAGCCTGAGCAAGATTCTCCAGAACTTTCTGCTGCTCCTCCGCGGCAGCTTCACCCTGATTCTGGAAAAGCTCCTCGGCGGCACGAGCAGCGGCGTCCGCGGCCTCGCTGAGCGCTGGAGGGGCCTGAGGTGTCAGCTTCTTGGCTGCCTCTGTGATGGCGTTGCGGAGTTCCAATTGCTCTCTGGTAAGCTCTTCGAAAGTTTCCGGGGCGTCGGCCTGGAGGGTTCGCTGTCGCAGTTCTTCCTGACGTCGGGCAAGCTCCTCCAGGGCCTTCTGGACCGCATCGGGATTTTCCCGATTAAAGTCACCGCGCAGCGTTTCGATCCGCTGGAGGAGTTTTTCCAGGGCCGCGATGATCTGGTCTTCTTTTGCCACCGCCTCGGAAAATCGCGCCTCGGTGAGGGCCTGCAGAGACTCAGCAAAAAGCCGATCCACCTGATCTTCCTGCAACGCCCGAAGGGCCAAATCGGCGGTACGACCCACGGGTCCACCCCACGCTACGATATCGTTCAAGAACTGCTTCACCTGGGTGAAAAGGGTGTTGACATCGCGCTGGTCTTCGCGAACGGACAGGGCCTGGACCGCCTGCTGGGCGGAAGGCTGAGCGGGCAGCAGTTCGGTGCGCTCGCGGACCTTCTGCTCCCGCTCAATAAGCTGCCTGGCCAGCTCTTCGATTTCCGCCAGCCTCAACCGCCGCAGAACGCGTTGCCTTTCCAGCATAAGCTGGGCCAGGACCAAGCGGCTCTTTTCGCGTGCCGCCTCCAGCAGGTTCAAACGCGCACCGGCAGGAGACTCCATCATTCGCGCGAGGATGCTGAGAACCTCCTTCATATGCTGGTCCACAAGCTCGTCGAGATGCTGTTGCATCTCTTTCAGTTCACCGTAAAGCGGCAGCTCGGTCAGTCCATTCTCTTCAAGCTGCGTCATCTGAAGCGTGATCTGCTCATTGACGAGTCTCCGCGCCATCTCGCGGACCTGCTGCTGAACCGTTTGCTGATAAGCCGGATCGGGCAGCGATGCCGAAGGCACAGGAGCGGTCTCGCCGGTCGATTGCGAGATTGTCCCCGGCTGCGTTTGACCAGATGACTCACCCAGGGCGTGGCATGCAGTGCCGATAATCCCAGCAAGGCACACTAATAGCGACACCGTCCGGACCATGCGCGTGGCCCTGGCGACTCCTTTGCCCCACTCTTTGGAATGACCGGCTCCGGCCGAGCGTTGGTAGAAAAAGCGTGCACGCATCACGGCCCACCTCCTACATCGAGCTGTTTATCGATCATTTCCCGCAATTCTTCCGCGGACTGGCGATCGATTTCGCTCATGATCGCCAGGATTCCCGCCAGATCGGTGACCTCCAGTGCAATCGGCTCAGAGGAACTGACCGCTCCTTCCCGACACGGCCTGCGAATATCGGTGGCGGAGATCACAAGTTCCACGCGATCCCCTTTGCGGCAGGAGAGGCGGCTCAGATCTATCTTCCATTTTTCATCGAGTACTTTGACCCGGTCCGCGCTTTTTTCCCACACTGTCCAGACGACGGGCGGTTCGGAATTCCCGTCGGGGTGGATCACCTGGGCCTGAACGGTGACCTTCTCAATGCCGAGGTCATCTCTAACCTGACACACCAAAGTGGGCTTTGCCGTGGGGAGGACAAACTTGGTCAGCGCCCGCGCTGTCACCTGCGGCGGGTAATCCGGCCGAACCAAAAGGGTGGCCTCCAGCGGCGGATCGACAGTGAGATTATTCTCGTCTGTGATCTCGAACAGAATGTGCTGCGGCGTGGCCAGTTCGGAAAGGGGTAGGCCTTCTGGATCCAGCCACCACAGCTCGGCGGACTTTCCAGAGGTCCCGGTGCCTGCTGTTGACGTGAGGAGCTGGGCGGAGTTGTCGGTCGGCTGGGGAACCGACGCCGGCCATCGTTTCTCCAGGGGCCTTTGCAGACGATCCATGCGGGCCACCACGTTGCGCAGCGGGCGATCGGACGCAACACCCAATGTGACCCGCGACCCTTCCGTAACCGTGATCTGAGTGACCCCCTGCATCACGGTGGGAGCGCCTTCATTCCGTGGATCTTCGACATAACCCATCAGAACCACTGCCGGGGGATTAAGACATGCCAGAGTCAGCCAGTTTGTTGCGGCATCACCCAGCAGGATGCGAAGACGCACGGTCTCCTGCAGTGCTGGAAGCTCCGCCCGGTAGACCTCACCCCCCGGAGACACAGCATGATCATCCCTGCCACCTGTAGTCTCCTTTGGAGCCGCCCGCGGAAGAGTCTGTTCCACGCTGCGACGATCGCTTGTGGGAGAACTGAGAATCAATTTTCCTCCGGCAGGCAGATATCCACTCGCCACCACGGCGATGGTGACAGGTTGTCCGGCGGCGCAGCGAATCATGGGCTCCGACCCCGTAAAGGGCACCGCCTGGCCGTTGATGTACACAGCCACCAACCGGGTAGCGGTGGGATAGGGTGTTTCCTCCAGCAGGAGCCGGCGGGTAAATGTGCGGAGATGGTCCGGGAAAAGCATCCACAGAAGGCCCAATAGCGCCACTCCACAAACTGCGGCCACCACCCGACGGCGCAGCGGTGTCCGTGGCGTTTCCCGAATGAGTGGCAGTCGCTGCGCCAGTTCCGCCACCCGGCGGATGACGTGCCGCTCCAATTCGACGGAACCCCATCGAGCGGCTTCTGGCCGCTCAAACTGCAAAGCGGCAACCAGGTCGCTGTCAATCCCGTGATGTTTTTCAACCAAGAGAGCAATATCCAGTTCTGACTCTTGGTACCGAAGCCAGGGAAGCACATAGCGGATGAAGGCAAGCACGGCGGCGGCCATGGCTATGAGCAACCCCACCAGCCGGATTTCCCGAGTCGGCTGGAGGAGCCAGTCAAAGCAGAACAGGCCCAAAATGGCAGCGCACAGGATGACTCCCGTCCCCAGAAAAGCAATCCACCGGCGGATCCGGCGACGATAACGCGCGACGCGCCGCAACAGCCGGTGCAGTGGGGTCAATTCACCACTCATCGGAGATACAGCCATTTCCGAAGGGCCCATTCCACCAATAGACAACCAACGACCAAACCGAAGAACAGCCACGAATTCCAGAGTTCTATTTGAACGATTTCAGTCTCCTTCTCGCGACGCTGGGGAAGGTTGCGCAACAACTCCGCCAATTGATCAAGATCATACGATCGACCGCCGGTGAGGCTGGCCAGGCGTTCCTGAAGCTCCTTGTTCCGCCGGGCCTGTTGTTTTTCTACCGACTGGCTGGAGACCTTGAAGGACGTCTCCACGATTCGATTGGTGAGCGGATCCTGAACTTCCAGCCGGTATTCGCCGGGCGCGAAGACTGTGGTGCGGCCTTCAAACTGCCCGGGACGAAGCAATGTCAGAGAAATCTTCCGCGTTTGACCGCCCGCACCAGCCGGCAGATGAAGAAAGGCCTCCAATTTTCCCCCGGGTATCTGATCTTCAGTAAGTGGCCGATAATCGGCGTTGTACGCTTCCACTGAGAAGCGCACCTCATCACCACTGCGGTACTGCTTATGGTCGCTCCGAACGACGAAACGCTTATCTGCCCCCAGGGCATGCTGGATCGCCAGCCGGTGGATGAGCTGGCCCCAGAACTGACGGTAATAGAGATCTCCGTACTTCCGCCGCAGACGCCACAACTCATTGAATCCCACATAGATAACTTCACCACGACCTACTTTTTGGGCGGCGATGAGGGGCTGAGGGGTCCGGCCATCGGCGCAGGTATCTCGAGGATGGGCAAGTAAAACGGTGGCCAGGGGGCGAGCTCGAATGACCGGGTAATACCACACCAGCTTGCCGAGATTGTCCCAAGCCCGGCCGTTTTCCTCGGCATTCTGCCCCAGGACCATGAAATCAAATAGATCGGCTTCCGGGGTCCGCTGCGGCTGAAACGAGCTCTCGCGCAGGCGAGTCAGGGGAGCGATCTCAACCGGCAGAAGATCATTGAGCGGCGTGTCGGCCCATTGTCCGGGACTGAATCGTGGACCGACGCTGAAAACCACCCCACCGCCCATCTCCGTGACAAACTCTCGGATCATTTCCATCATCGAGCGGCTGATGGCGCTGGCCGGAACATCCCCGATGATGACCACATCGTAGGTGAAGAATTCGCGCCGCGGCAGGGCAAATGTCGGCAAAAACAAGGGATTCTCCGCCCGAACGCGCGGATCAGCCGACCGCAGGTAAGTGCGAAAGCCCTCCGGACCCACAAGCGGGTCCCGATGAAACACCTCCTTAATAAATCGCCATTCCCACGAGGGTTCATCCTCAATGAAAAGGACGCGGACATAATATTCTCGGACGTAGGTCTCACGAGCAATCCGGTTGTTCTCCGTAAGCGTCTCCTTCGGGAGAGGATCAACCTCCGCGGTGATGACCAGCGGGCCGGCTGCCTTTGGCACGTAGGGCACTTCCCGGTGGATGACCGGCCCGGAGAGGCTGACGACTTCCTGGAAGATGACCTCGCCCACCGGCACCTCCTTCTTTGGTTCGCCGGATACCGGGGACGCAGGTGGACGTGGCGGCAGGAGAGAATGCTCACCGCCTGCGGAGCGAGAACCACCCGATGCCACCGCCGCCGGTGGTGCGGTTTCCTCCGTCTGTCGGGCGAACACCCGCAAGGTCACCTCTTCACCGGTGAATCCTTCCTGTCGGATGGATACGGCGAGAGCGGACTTTTCGTCTTTTTTCATCATGGGGGGAAGTTGCACGTCCACGGCCAGATCGCGAGTCTGAACCTCGCCCACCCCCACACAGAAAAGCGGCGTTTGAAGCTGGGTGGCCGCTATTTCTGGAGCGACGCCCGCGTTCTGATTGAAATCGCTGATGAGCACAATCCCCCCTGGTGGTGTTGCCCCGCGTTTCCTGTTCAGATCGAGAAGCGCGACTCCCAGGGCGGTGACAGGGCCATCGGCGGTAAACTGGGAGGCCCATTGCTCCTGCCGAGTCAATCCTTCCAGGTTGAGCGTGAGCGGATCCACCCCGTCTCCCCGGCGAATTCTGCAGACCCGGACTCGGAATGCGTTGTCTACCTGTCTGACCAGTTCGGGCTCAAGACGGGCGAAGGCCTGGCGGACGCGCTCTGATCGGGTCAACTGCCCTCCAGAATTTGCGGCTGAAGATTGTGCCGCATTTCCGTCCGAAGCTGAGGCGACCGCGACGGCGTTTTCGCCCGGCTCCGAAGTCCGGTCCACCAGGCTCATGCTTTCCGTGTCGTCGATAACGAACCACAGGCCCGGCCGAGTCAGGCGCTGAAGTTTGACGACCAACGTGGGCTGCAGGAGGATCCCCACAAGTCCGGCGAGCGTCAACGTCCTGATCACCACGAGAGTCGTCCGCAACCTGCGGGACGGGACATACAGCCAGCGTGCGTAGTAGGTGGCAACGCCCACCGCCACGACGATGGTGGCGACCACCAGGATCAGCCACGGGACGCGGACCCAGCTCGCGCCCCAGTAGAGATCGACCGATTCCACCTGTTCGGCGTGAGGGATCCCCAGTAACTGCCAGAAAAACGCGGTGAAGTTCACGAGCGGGCCTCCCCGTGGCTGGAAGCGCGGGCCAGAAGCCCCATTTCCAACATCAGCCCAAGTGCTGCTGCAAGTACAAACCACGGCCACCACTCGCGGGACCGGCCTGTCAGCGTGTCGTTGCTCCCCGCATTCACCAGGACGTGCGATTGCCCCAACTGCGACGATATTTCCTCCGGGCGGAGATAATCTGGGATGGATTCTTCCGCTGGTCCTGTCACGGCCAGAGGGATGTCTTCCACGGGCCGCCCCAGCACAGGAAGAGCGGAATCGCGAGCCTGTCGAGTTCCGTTCGCCGGAGCGTTGGCGCCAAAGCCGCCGGGATTCTCGGAAGAACCTCCCCCACCAGATCCCTCGTAGCGAACCAGATGGTACAGCCCCCGTCGCGGAAATCCGCGGATCATGATGCCGTAGCGCCGGGCCTCCAGCGCTTCAGGCACAAGAGGTCTCATTTCTCCGTCGGGACCGACAAGTTGCCAGGACTCTCCCGCCGGATCATCCACAGCGAGACGGAACAGATCGGAGGTAGCCAGATTGCGTCGCGGGCAGGTAGCGTCCACAAGCCTGCGGAGCAACCGATCGAACACCACCACCGCATACGAGGCGCACATGGTGTTCCAATCGCGAAACAGCCCACTGGTGATAAAAATCGTGCGACCTTCTCCCACTTGGCGTTCCAGCATAAACGGTAGTCCGTTGTTGTAACGCGCCAGCACCTGCACTTCGGCTTTTGAAGAGTGTTGCCCGGGGTGCGCCGTGTCGGGGGTTTGTGTGCTTGCGTTTTCCGCAATCTTTTCAGGCAAAATCTTTTCGCGCTGCAGGTCCCACCGCCACATCAACCAGCTTCGTTCACGGCTTCCGGACGCGACAGCAAGAGAAGCAGCTTGCGTGGTCGTCTCTGAAGCTGACTTCGCGGAAGTGAGGCTCGATTGCCCTGATGATTGGGCCAGTTCGACCTCCACCGCCTGGAAGAAGAACACGGGTTGGTAAAATCGGGCCAATTCCGTGTCGTCAAATTCCTCGATCCGAAAACAGGGATCCTGGAGGCTGCTCACGTCAAGCTGAAACGGCTCCAATCGGGTAACGCCGGGTAGCGGAAGCCAACCGTGGAAATGGGGCAACAGGCGACCCGGCAGGATCTCATACGGGGGACCACAACCGCGAGACCACGCAACCGGATCGAATTCCCCACCTGCCGCCACCACCAGGTTGCCTCCCTCACGAACGAAGTGTGCCAGCAAATCCAACCGGGGAGCTGGATCACGCACGCCTGCCACAACGAGCACCCGGGTGTTACCAAGTCGCGAAGGAGAAAGCTCGTCCAGGGTGACGGCCTGGCCGACCAGTCCAAACGCGGCTTCCTCGAAGGACGTTGCCAGGAGCTTGCGGAGGAAAAAGGTTTCTCCGTACCGACCGGCAGCAGGATCTTCGTTTCGGCCATACTGATCGACGAACAGAATCGGCGATGTCTTGAAAACGGGCAGGAGTATGGTTGCCGTGTTATCGTCCTCCAGGGAATCGGGGGGCAAACTCACCTGGATGTCGAGCCAGCTCAACTCCGTCTGCTGAGGGAGAACAGACAAAGAATACGGAGGGAATTCGACCTCCCGCTCCTGCCCCGGCTGCAGATCGACCGGCTGAGTCGCCACCACATTTCCCCGAACGAGCAGCCGCACCAAGACGCCCTCGCGCGGCTTGCTTCCCTCATGACGCACCCACGCCCGAACCCGAACCGATCCGCCCGGCTGGAGATACCGTTCCGGAATCCACACGCGGCTGATCCAGGTGTTTTCGGGAACATCGGGTTGAATGGGAATGACTTCCGGTGTCACGGGGAGGTCTTGAACGAGCTGAGCCAATCCGGCCATTCCCGACTGCGACCGTTGAAAATCGCTCAGGATAACGATCCTTTTTTGACGGGGATCGGGAAAGCGGCGACAGAGATCAGCTATCTCCGTGAGGGCCGCGCGGAGATCGCCGCTCCGATCCAGAGGAAATAGCGCCCCGATCACGTCCGCGGCTTCTTCCGGTGGTCCAAAATCACAACGGACGACCTCGGTGGGTGCTCGAACAAGCGGAACCACGGAGACACGGCTTTCCGGCGGCAAGTCTTTCAGAATGGCCTGGGCCCGGTCTTGGGCTTCCGCCCACAGGGAACGTCCCAGCAACTGATAGTTCATGCTGAGGGAGTTGTCTAAAACGAGGAGAAGATGCGTCGCCACGCGCGAACCGGAGGCACCCGGCCGGCCCCAGTGAGGACGCGCCATCCCAATCGCAAATAGAAGCAAACAGGCCACCCGCAACAGAAGCAGCAGCCAGTCGCGAAGTTCAATCATGCGGCGACTGCGGCGTGCGGCCTGGAGGAGGAACTCCATGGCCGCCCAGTGCACCACCCGAAACCGCCGTCGATGCAACAGGTGAATGAGAATCACACCTGCGGCGGCAGCCACGCCACCCAAAATGAACCACGGCGCGACAAACATGGGAGAAATGCGGAGGTTTTCTCAGGGCTGGCTTCCCACTCGCGAAATCCCGCCGGCAAGGCAGTTTTCCGTGCGAATGGGCAAGGGCGATTCTCTCTGTTCCGGTTAATCCGCTTGCTTTTGTGTACTGTAATCCAAAGCGGGGAAGAACACAACTTGCCGGGTGCTTCAGCGTCAGCAAGGATGTCGTCACGGATGACCGGATTGGTTATACCCCGTGGATGATCCGAACTGGCGCTGTAAACTTTCGATCTTTCCCTCCTGGAGAATGGGCAAATAACGGTTGGGAATGGCCAGCACGAAACAGCAGACTGCCGTCATATACAGATCGCCAGGCTTGCCGCCGACATGGCCCTGGGCCGTCCACATGCCGTCCCGGGCTGGATTGCCGGGATCCCGGACCTGGCTGGCAACCACGCCATCCCGCAGCAATGGGTAGCACTCGCGCCACGGTTCACCGCCCACCTGATACAGGGCCTGCGACACGTAGTAGAGCGTGTACGGGTCGAACGGAGCACGGCGTTCACGACGCGGCCGATCGTTTCGCGTCGCATCCAGGATCGCATTGCGGATGACTTCCAGATTTTTTTCAATTCGCCAGTCGTCGTACTGCCCGAACTCCTGGAGACAGACAATCCCGGCGGCCGCCATCGCCACCGTGGCGTTACCGCCTCCTTTGCTGTAGGTGAACTGACCCGGATGCCGTTTTTGTTCCTCTTCATCAGCATCCCGGGGGCAATTCCGCGGCGTGTAATGCTCGCGAACACAGCGAATGGCTGCCTGGACAACCCTCGGGGAGACTTCAAAGCCGCTGTCCACGGCACTTCGCAAGGCCAGGGCCTGCATGACCACCAGACTTAAATCGTGGCCTTGCGGCTGTCGCTTGGCGATGTAGTCCCACCCCCCGTCGCCACACTGGGTTTCCTGGACCACCACCAGAGCCTTTTCCAGAAGCTCGCCCAGCCGCGGATCCTGGACCATCCCGTAAGCCTGCCCCAAAACAAACGTGGATAAGCCGTGGTTGTACATCCCCCGCCGTGGCTCTGAAATGTTGAGCAATCCCGAGGATTGGGCGTTGCGAATCACGTACTCCAACGCCCGCTTGACGGTATCCCCATATGGCCCCCGACCGGGCAAATGGCCGGCCGCCAGAAAAGCCAGCGCGCCCGTGCTCACCAATCCCAGATCGTTGGAATCCCAATTACCTTCCGGCCCCTGATTGCGGGCCAACCAGGCCAATCCCCGTTCCAGAGCTTCTTCACTTTGAGGTGTGATTTCCCAATCTCCCTGGGCTAAAACTTGTTTTCCGCCCCCCAGCCATACTGCCGCCGCGAAAAGCAAGCATGCCCATCTGGCGGCTTTTTTCCAGCCTGCCGCGGAGCAAAAGTTTCTCCTCGAATTGCCACACACTGGACCGCAAAAAATTCTCAGCATCGCCCTATCCTCCGTCGGAGACAACGCCGATTTGATAGCTTGCTCGCCTCGCGGGGCTTGAAGGATGGCCCGTGAAGAGCAGAAGTTCGGTATCCCAGAGTACGATCGGCCCAATCCAGGGAGTTTTTTTCTCGGGCAGCGGAACCTGAGTGTACCCAACACATCGACCATCTGTGATGCCGTAAAAAGTCATCTGGAGTACGGCCGGGCGTTCCTGGGGATTTTCCCTCAGCTGAAGCGCCACAATGGTATCGGGATTGTGAACCCGCAGCCATTCGTCCACATCGTGATGTTCGATTTCCGCCAGTAACCGTCCCGACGCTGCCTCAAGAATGGCCAGACCGTTCTCCGTCCGGATGTAAAGCCTACCCCCGGATTCTCCCAGAATTCCCAGCAGCCGGCCCAGCGGGCGACACCATTTGAGCGTTCCATCGGAGAGCGCAACTGCACACACGCACCAGCTTCCCCGACCTGTGACGATTACCGTATCTCCACAAACGAGTGGCGCAGGGTTGTCCTGATAAAACCAGGGCTGAGAAGGCCACCACCCGTCAGAAGGCGGAGCCACCCATGGCACCGTCCGCAACCATGCGACCCGACCGGTCACGTCTCCCGCGAAGACCGCTCCCCGGACCTGCCCCACGAATTGTGGCCCAATCGCCGTCACCTGACAATCGACCGGTTGGTTGATCGTATTTCGCAGGCTGAACAACTTCGTGAATTCACGGAGACGCCCTCGCTCGGGATCCACGCAGGCCAGTCCAAGCTCGATGCGGTCGCTCTCCATATCGGACGCCACAATGGCGTACACATCCGTTCCCACCAGCCAGGGATCGGACACGACGTCACCTTTGGGACGGCAGTTCCAGACCACGTGCCCGTCGATCAGATCAAGGCACACGAGTTCCGTCCCCCGTTGCTCCCATCGCCGGGCGATCAGGCGGCCCTCGTGAACGAGCGGTTTCATCCGCACCATGGCCGGCGCCCGCTGATCGCCCTGAATCGTCGATTGCTGCCCCCACACAAGTGTCCCATCCCTGGCATAAGCGCGGATATCTGACTGTGCGTCCACGAGGAGGAGATCGTCAAGCGGAGTAAAACTCATCTGCGCTCGCGGCCAGTCTATCTCCCGATCCGGAAAGGAAGGAGGCCGCCTCAAACCCGGCGTCTCCACCGATACTCCAGGACGAATCTCCAGGGGGCCAATTTCCCAACTGTTTACCGAAGTGGTAAAAATCCACTGCTCGCTACTGGGCTTGGACTGGGCCAGCGAGTCCACTTCGCCGAAGGCAGGCACGAGTGACATGACCAGCTTCAGGCGACGGAGAACTTCCTGTTGAATTGCGGCGTCGGGCACTGATCGGGCACGCTGGTAATAGGCGAGGGCCTCGGCCATGCGTCCCAATACCAGCCGCCGGTCGCCCAGCCAGATCGCCGCCCAGGCCGCTACAGTTGTCCCCGGTACCCGCATAGCGACATTTTCCGCAAGATCTTCCCGGCCATTATTCTTTGCCTGCTCCAATTGAATCTGGCCGACTTTAACAGCCAACCCTGCCAGAGCCTGAGAAAACCCCGAAAAACGGGAGGCAAGGCGTTCCAGATAGAGCGGGAAACTGCACCAGAGGTCGTTGTCGTCGGAAGCAGGGAAGAAACCTTCCGTTTCGTTGGCGCTCGCCTCAAGGATTCGCTGGGCCGCCCCCGAAACGTCCCCGTGATCCAGCATCGCACTCAGTTCCTGGACCAGATTGTACGCAGGCTTGCCGATATCCACCTGAAGCGGTTCCATTACCCGGGGGAAGTTGTCCTGGAGAATTCCGGCAGCCGTAGCGGTACCGGTACGGCTCCTCTGTAGCGCGACACCCGCCAGGTATCGAAGTGAATCGGGAACCACGTCGCTGCCGGGGACGGCTGCCCATTGCACGGTGTAACCCAAGCGCGCCAGATGCGTCCCATCATGGGCCGCCAGTGCCGCAAACAACTCCTGCCGAAACAGAGCCTCCGGAAACGCAGGCAGCCGCCATTCCGCCCAGTAGGGACACCGCAAGAACCAATCGCTCAGCAGAGTGAAGGCAGGGCACTCGTTCCGCCTCAGTTCGTCCCACATCATTCGGACCATCCGATTGGGAAGCCGTTCGTAAATCCCCCAATCGCGGGACGAACTCAACCCGGCCAGAAATGAACTCGTAGCGAGTTTTTTGCCAATTGGCAGGCGGGATTCTGTAATGACATCCCAGAGCATCTCCAGAACACGCTGGCCGAGATAACTGGGGGGATTCTGCTGAAGGGTCTTGACGCAACAGGCCGCCAACCACCGGGACAACTCCACGTCGGGGCAACTTCGGAAAACGGCCTCGCACCACCTCGTCCAGTCGGACTCCTGATACACCTCTTGTGGCACCTGCGCGAAAAGTTCCGCGTCGCACCACTCGGAAGGATCGAGCAACGGCTGCAGAGAAAGCGATTCCAGTACAATCCGGCGATTTTGACCGCGCGTCAAAAATAAGCCGCACCAGGCCACCTGGCGGTCGCAGTTTTCCGCAGTCGGTGCCGCAAGCGACCAATGTTTGCCATCGGGACTGAACCACCACTTGACGACACCGGCGGCGATGGTCAATTTGAACCACTGCGATTCACCCACCAGGGGCACGACCTGGTTGTCATCGGCACCGCGCTCCCAACTATCATCCTGGGCGGAGTGAAAGCCGAAAACCAGTTCCGATCTTCCCGACCTTTTGAAAAATCCCAATCCGGCGATGGGCCGGCGATCTCGATCCGCCACGAAAAATCCCGTGCCCGGCGTCACCTGATGGAATTTGAGCACGATCTCCAGGGCTCCGACAGGGGGCACCGGAAACCCTGCGTATGCACGCTCTTTCACGTCCACTCCAACGAACTCGACACGGCCCTGTTCGTCCAAATTGAGTGCTAACCCTGGAAAACTCTTCCAGGAAGACCAGCCAAAACTTCCCGCAGGCAAAACTGCCTGAGAAGAAACCGCTGACGAAGGAGGTTTAGAACCAGGGTCCTGCGAAAATGAGGGTGCCTCATCGGGAGGAATGGGTATCCCGGAGAGCCAGCGCAGCTCGCGCAACCGGGTCTTTCCCACCATCCAGAGTTCCTCGGGTGGACCGGAGAAAGGCACGGTTAGTAACCGCAGCGGCCCGCGAGCCAGGACCAATTCCTTTCCATTCCAAAAAAGCATGACGCTGCCCAGTCCGCTCCGCCTGTAGCGTCCCTGATCGGTTCCCCAAAGTTCCAACCGCTGAGGTCTGTCTGGCCTTTGCCGAAAATCGGACTCCACCACGTAGGCAGCCCACGCCTGATAAAAGCTCGGATGATAGCGAAGCTCAACCACGCGGTTCCCTGCAACCACGAAGAATGAAAGATTCTCCGGACGGACGAGGCCAATCTTGAGGCACTGGTCCTGATCAAAATGCGGCGTGAGTCGAAAAACACCCTCGACGAACCGAACAGGCCAGGGGCCTTCCCTCGTCTGATCTATCCGGTAACCTTGCCCGGGAACGCGCTCCAGGATCGACCGGAGACTACTTTCTGTGACCACCTCATCGTTTTGCCAGGCCTCGATAAACCAGCGCGGGTCGTAAGGCGGCCATGGGTGGTTGGTTCCGTTCTCGGGCTGCGACAGGTCCCCGCTGGCAACATTACCGGGGTTTTCTTCTGCGGCCCAAGCGAGATGGGTCAACACTGAGTTCGTCAAAACACCCCATGTCAAAACAAGAGCAACAACGTGGCAGATGCTTTGTTCGATCCATTTTCTCCCACCGGTTGCTCGACCCGTTAGTCCCACAGACTCCGACCCTCGAAACAAATTGCCGAATAGAATCGCGGTTCTGCCCACAATGTCTGGCAAAGATTGGACTGCGGAATCGCCTACGGCACTCCCGTAGCGTCGCAGGCGATCGCCTTGTTGATTGCACATCGTCATGCAGATCATCAGGTTTCGCCTCCCCGGTGGGAAACAGCGGAAGGCTTTTTCTTTCTGGCGGAACTTATCCGTGGTTGGGGAGCCGCATCACCGCCGTGTAGCCGGTAACCGGGCCGCTTCCATTCCATGGCTTCAGTAACTGATCCATCCAGCCGATTCCAGCCATTGATAAAGCCAGGGGTGCGTCCAGGGGTTCCAAGTGGGATAGGCCGCCGACATCGCTGATGCAGCCGCCAAGAGCAGGGCCAGTCCACGCCCCAGTCTCGTGGATGCAAGCCGCTCCAGCGCGGGAACCATCCCATAAAGCCACAGCGGAGCCAGCCACAGGACCCAGCGAAAACAGCACGTCATGCCTCCGTAACTTCGATCCGGCTGCGGACGCAAAATATAAAACGCAACGCAGATCACGGAAGCCAACACGATGGCCAGCAGAATGAGTTTTTGCTCTGGCCCGCGCGAGGACCGCAATCCCCACCAGCATCCCGCGATGGTCAGCAGCCACAACGGGGTGAGCGAAAAAATTCCGTGATGCCCTACCAGCACATGGAACGCATAAACCCAGGCCGATGCTTCTCCCTTATCAATACCTACCGGATTGCGCCAGTAACTGTCGATTTTTCGTCCGCGGACTTCATATTCATAGTCATACCAGTTCTCGCCTGGTTCGCCCGATCGATGCGCATAGGGGGGTGAGATCGTCCCGTGGGCCAGCCAGTTCGTGTAAAAGAAGGCAGCAAACACCACGGCACTCCCCACCAAATACCATAGAAGCACCGGTTTAAACACGAACCGCGCGATGATCACCAGCAGCAACAACCAGAGTATCAGCGAGGGTAACTCGAACGTCACACCCAAGGCCATCACCAATCCCAAAAGTGCAAAAAGCCACCAGCGGCGCTGGCCATCCGCAATGATTCTCGCGGCCAGCTCCACAGCCACCGCAGCGCACACAGCGCCCGGCAGGTGGTTATTCAGAGTGTTAACGAACGTCGTCACAAACGTGGCAAAACACGCACTTCCCGTCACAAAGAGCTGAACCCATGGGTTGGAAGTGATCCGCTCCACAAGGCGCTGAATACTCCAAAAGTAAACAAGCATGGGCAGCCAGTTAAACGTGATGAGCACAATCCACGCCACCGGGTAAGGATAGTCGGCAAGGGTCAATCCAAACCCGTGGTAGAGGACCCAGTATTCCGCCGCCACGAGTGTCGCAAAAAGGGGGGGCTTGCTGGAATAGAGATGCCCGTTGTGCTTCACCATATCGATGGTGTCCCACAATCTTTCCTGAATGACGCGGTCGATGGCATACGGGGCCCCCGGTACCCGCATGTCAGGTTCAACCAGGGCCCGCACCGTGCACCATCGACTGCGATCATTCGCACTCAGAAAAGGCCGTCTCAGAACGGCCGCTTCTCTCAGGGCACGCTCGACCCGTTCGAGCTCTCTCTCGATTTTTTCCGGACTGACCCCCCGCTGTTGCAATTCAGCGCGCCTTTCTTCAAGTCGGCGGGGAATCTCATTGAGTCGCTGGCGTTCCAACTGATAAACATCGACGGAATCCACCGCGAAAATCCGTCCCAGCATGATCCCTGCCGCCAGGACCATCAGAATGGTGCAACCACTCCGGACATCAAAGCTACTCACGCAATCTGTTTTCTGCTCGAAGTTCATCGAATCTCCGCGCGAATCAGTTCCGTAATTTTCGGATAACTTTCTCCATCATCAAGCGTGACGTATTGTCCACCTCCGGCCGGCCCTCACATCCAAAGGTGTTAGGCCATGGCCAACCGCAACGCGGTAGCAGCCCGTTTCCTTTCTTCTCGATATTCGGTGGGGAAGCCATCACATCGGGCGTGCGACTGCATCTCCCTCCCTTGGTATAGGATAATCCGCACCGCCCGCCGTTAAAAAGACGCAGGTCGTGGAATGGGGTGTTTCTCGATTTTGAGGCGGCTACCGCACGAACTGCCCACCCTCGTTCAACTATCACCCCGACGGAGCGGATCGGAGTCGTTCGTGCCCGTTCACCGCCGGGCGCAATAATTCGCGGAGTCTCCCATCTGCCCAGGCCGGCAGCCGTGTCATCTGGGGTGGGTATTCAATTTCCGCTCCGCGTGGGGCCGCCAATCTCCTCCGCCAGCGAGTACGTTCGTTCCTGCTTCACGTGGTAGGCGGTGAGCAACTCGGCGAGGAAGCCCACGCTGATGAGCTGGGCACCGAGAAGCAACAGGGCTACGGAATAGATGACGAGGGGTCGGTCCCGCAAATTGACGACCTCCACGCCCGGAATGACGCGAGAGAAAAACCATTCGGCGGCCAGCATGACCAAAATAAATGCTCCCAGCGCAAAGGAGATCAGTCCAAAAGTTCCCAGAAAGTGCTGGGGGCGGAGCCCAAAGCCGGTCAGGAACTTGACGGTCAGCAAATCGAGAAAGCCCTTCACGAACCGTGCCGCCCCGTACTTGGATTTGCCAAACTGTCTCGGTCGGTGATGAATGGGGATCTCCGTAACGCGAAAGCCGCGCGCCGCCGCAAGAACGGGAATGAATCGGTGCAGTTCTCCATAGATGTGAATTTCGCCCAGCACTTCCCGGCGGTAACACTTCATGCCACAGTTGTGATCGTGGAGATACACGCCCGACATCTTACCCAGCAGCCAGTTGAAGACGCGGGAGGGCCAGACCTTGTGCCAGGGATCATGCCGTACTTTCTTCCAACCGCTCACCAGATCCCAGCCTTTTTCCAGTTCCGCCAGAAAGCGGGGAATTTCCCGAGGATCGTCCTGTAGGTCGGCGTCCAGCGTCATCACGCGGGGTTTGGTTGCCCGAGAAAAGCCCGCCGTAAGCGCGGCGGCCTTTCCAAAATTCCGCCGGAATCGCAGGCCACGCACACGGGGATCACCCGCCGCCAGTTCGCGGATGATCTCCCAGCTCCCGTCGGTGGACCCATCGTCGACGAAAATGATCTCGGCATCGAGCCCCTCTGCCTCGCAAACGGTTTTGATCTCGGCATAAAGTTGCCGGAGACTTTGCGCTTCATTGAGCAGAGGAATGACAATGGAAAGCTCACCAGCCATGACCGTCGTTGGTTGCTCTGACTTCGCGAGGGGGTGAAGACGAATTCTCAATCGCCGGATGCATCCTCCGAAAGCCCCCAGCCAAATACGGCAGTGACCACATCACCAGGGCGAGAACGATCTCGGTAGCAAGCCACACCAATCTTAGCATCACCGCTGCGACGAGCGCGACCACCTCGCCCGAGACTCCTTGCCCCACCAGCCAGCGCGACGCGAGGTAAGGGGCGAGCACGGCCGCCAGGATGAGTTCGCGGGCCCCCAACCCGCCGGGCAAAAAGAGAATCAGAAATCCCCCCACCGTGGCCAGGGCTACCGAGGCCACCAGTGGTGGAACCGCTTCCAGGATCGCGCTTCCTGAGGGGGCAAACTCAAATCCGGGAAGTTCAATCGCCCGCAACACCAGCCCCAGGCTTATTCCAAACCCCACCCACAGTAACAGCATGGCGGCCCAGCCCTCCCACAGTTGCACGAAGTTGATGCGATCGATAGCGGTGAGCACCTCCGGCCGATTGCCCCGAGTTGCCAGCAGCCGCAGAATCGGCTTGAAAAACGGGGGCAGGGTGGGAATCGTGACCACCACAGCCAGCGTGATGGCGGTCCACAGTAACCGTGAATCGGATGGAGCCCAGACGACCAGATACAGCGTGGCCAGCGCCGCACCCACCGACATCATCGTGAGCGTCTCCACAAAAACGCTGGCCGCCGCCATGGCCGGCTGGACTGAATTCCCCGCCACAAGCGCAGTCCTCACGATAACCACACAGGCCTTACCCGGCACATATTTGCCGATTTGTCCCACGAGGTACGCCCGGAGCACCTTCCCGAAAGAGGTCTTTTGCTGCGCGGAGCGCAAGACCCTGCCCCAAAACCAGGCCGCAGGCAAAAGACTCGCCGCGTAGCACATCCCGGCAGCAACACACCATCCCCAGGACACCCGCAACGGGATACCGCGCTCACCGAGTTGCCGTAACTCTCCCAGCGCATCCTTCCCGGCGTGCCACAGGGCCCATATGATGGCCCCCGTGAGGGCGGCCTGCAAGGCGTAAAGACCCCAGCGTCTCCAGCAACGCGTGGAAGACGCCGAGGTGGTGGGTCGGTCAGGAGTCTCCTCGCACTTCTGTGACACGAAACCACCCGGCAGCCGAAAGAGGTTCGCTCCGCAAATTGTGCGGAGATACATTCCCAGTTGATCGGCAAATGTCCGATATCTCCCGTGGGGCCCCGTTAGCTTCACACCACGTGGACGCAATCTCAGCAGACCGTGGACAACGGTCGGTCGCACGTCAACCCCGTTCCACAAGCCCCACGCTTCATCTTAACCGCTGTCATGAGATTTCAAAAGACGAAACGCAGCCGGCATTCACCCAATGCCCAACGATCGCGGAGGACAATCGGTCGCACGGTTCCGGCACGGTAGCGGTTCGCGGCATGAACGGGCGCGATTGGTCGCTGGGACATGCCGCGCATTAACGATTCGTCAGGGCGCAGGAGAATTCCCCATCCAGCCATTGAGAAAAGGCAGGCGTGCCAGGGGACCGGAATTGGAATGCTCGTTCCGCGATGGCGGAACCACGGGAACCAGTGGGGTTTCCGACTGAGGCGGTGGAGACTGGGGAGATGCTGCCGAAACCGTTCGCACGGCCACGTCGTCGATGCATACCTCTCCCAGCCCTGTTAGGACAAAGCTGATGCGAACGGTGCTTTCTTCGCCCACCCTACGATACATGCGGAAAGGCCGCCATCCCGTTGTCTGGCTGATGCGATGAGCCAGCGTATCACCCCCCAGTGAATCCACGATCATAAAGCCATCCACACTTCCCGTGATCGGCCGCGGTATAAAAACCCACCCTTCGATTTGCACCCAGTCTCCCGGCCGTACAGAAACCGGTGGCGAGTGGACCCAAAGGGGCGGGGATTCCACAAGGGCTTGCCCCATGTGCGGTTGTGTGCCGCGAACGCTGAGGAGAAGCCCCATCCGGCCCGAACGTGCGGCAGAGGCGGTAACCTCAGCCGACGCGGCGATGCCTTCCATCCCGTGTTGAAACGGCTCCCATCCGATCGCCGTCAATTGCTCCGCAGACTCGAAATCACCGCCGGGCAGCCGATTGTCGCCCCACACCGCGGCATTCAGTTGCTCCTGGAAGCGACGCAACCAGGGAAGGGTGTCAAATCGGGTAGCCAGCGGCCAGGTCACGATCGGGTCGCGCGCCGGGATCACGCTTTCCCAATCAATCCGCCGGATGAGAAGCAGTGGGCGCAAGGCGCGATGAATATGACGGAAAGCCGCGGCATTATCGCCGGCAGCAGCCGCCCGATCCGCAGAAGCCAGTTCCTCCGAGGCCAGCCGAAACCACGCTTCCGCCTGTGGGATAAAAGGACCTTCCCGAATGAGTTGATCGTGGACACTCTTGACGTTGCGAAAAGTAAAATCCGCAAGCTCGCGCTCGAGCTGGACGATGCGGGGTCCCGCGCCCCGGGCACGATCCATCACGTAATTGAGCACCACTGGATCCTGAGTGAGCACGACCAGCGACGTGGGCCCGAATTCCCGCAGGGTGATCCGCGTTCCGCCCGCCACACGGTCCGAGTTTACCGGCTCCAGCGAACCCGGCAACAGCAGGTAGGCGGTGCTCGACTCGGGAACGCCGGGCACCACGAACGTGACCTCATCAACGGCGGCCTGGCCCGGCACATACTGCGCATGTTTTCCCAGCCACAGGGGCACCAGCAGACGCGCCCGCTCCGCCCGAAACAGGGCCCCCACGACTTCCGGCACATTGCTGGGCACCAGGGCGACAAACTGTCCGCCCGCCAAAAAGGGTTCAATCCATTCCAGCTCCCGATTCATCAGCTCCAGCGACAGACGCCGCTGCCGGGTTGCATCGTCCGCAAGCGCAAGTGACGAATGCGAACGGAACAGAATCGCCCGGGCTCCGGCAATCAGGGAAAGGTAGGTCAGAAGTCGCACCTGATCGGCAGGAATGCAATCAAGACGCTCCCCCGAAGCGCCCGCCTGTTGCCACTGCTGCAACACCGCGGGATCGGGCTGCGTCTGAACTGCCACCCAGATGGGCGTGCCCGGACGAGCTAAAAGGCTTCTGCTCCGCAACCAGACGATATAGTCGGCAAACTCCATTTCGCTGAAACACGGTCCACGGCCGACCAGAAGCGCGTCCACCGCCCGACTCGCGCGGAGCATGTCCGTGAGCGGTTCCGCAATCAACGGGCGGGTTGGTGAGGGGTCAAGACCCCGCAGAGTTTCTGCGCGCTGTTGGAGGGCCTGGACCTCCCACAGACTACTTTGCGTTCCCAAGTCCCAGGCCAGCACTCCGTGGAAATCGGTCCCAATTGTGCGTCCCCCGACTCCGCCAGAAGGCAAGAGCGTTTCATCGGGATGCAGGATGACCCACAAGCCCTGTCGGCGTGCTTCCAAAAGCAGGTCCCGGTTCACGGCGCTGCGTATCCACAGGGTGTTGAAGCCCAGGGTTTTAACCAAGTCCAAGGGTTCGCCCTGGTATTCGAGTGCACGGGGAAAAAATGGTCGTCCCTGCACACGGAGCACGTTTCCCGCCATTTCCACAAGCGGTGGTTGCGCCGCGGCATCGTCTGAGGGCTCCGACCAGGCCGCTGTCGTGACGCCACCCACTGTGTTCATCCATTGCCGGGACCCCTGGCCCAGGGTAAAGTCGCCAACCCCAGGGTTCGGGCCAAGAATTGCCGGGTTCCCTCCAGCGACCTGCCCGGGAAGATATCCTGTCCATTCAACAGGGCCGATGAGAAGTTGCGTCCTTCCCGGACCTCCGTACACATTGAGCACCACACCGTTTACGTAGGCCTCGCGAAGATCCACCTCCCGGCGGATTTGGAGTCGGATCGCCCGGGCTTCACGTTCCAGTCCAGCGGGCACGTCAGATACCGTCAGCCACTCCCACTGGCCAGCAACCCGCGTTTGTGTTCCCGGCACCAGAAGCGAGAGGGGCATTCCCGTCTGGGGATGGCGAACCCGTGGAAGTACAACGGACAAAAATACCTGAATTCCCGGCCGATCCGCCCACACGGGCAGGCGAACACGCAGCTCAGCAATCACCGGTGCAGGCTGCACCGCACAGAGATAATACGCCGCCGTCCCGGTCCCCGCCTCGATGACAAGTTGCTCGTGGGGAGGTGATCCGGTTCCGGTTTCGACACGGTGGACCACCTCGCGGATTCTGACATCCCCGCCGGCGAGAGTCCAAAGCGGTCCCGCTTGCTGGGCGTTGGCTTTTGGGAGGAACCCGGCCCCGATCACCCAAAACACGCAGGTCACAGCCAGCACAATTGCCCGACAGCTTGCGTCACTCCGAGCGGTTGCTCGCTTTGCGAAGTGGCTGTTCGTGGTGGCCGGTGCCGTGGGCAAAAAGGGCACGTCCCCCATCGTGCCCGGCCGGGGAAAGCGAAGTCGCTGTGAAATGATCCTTGAACGTGCCCAGGGCATCCGTGAGTACACAGGGCCTGTGAAGTTATCGGGAGACGACCGCCGAAGTTAGCATCCATGCGCAGTCAAAACGACAGCGCCGCCAATAAGTGCGTAACAACGGCTCCTTTTGTGGGATTCCCACGGTGTGTTGTTTTTAGCAACACGCGGTGTTTTCTGCCAGTCCAGTTGTGGCGTTTTGGCAACGGGGCCACCTTCCCCTGAACAATCGCATGATTGCAGAAAGTTGTTGCTAGATAATAGGTTGCGCTTCGCATCGGTGTCCCAAACGGGGATTGGCGTTGCGGCTGCGTTGAAATGACAGCAGAGCTGAATGAACACTTGGAGGAGACGCAACCATGACGCAGCCGCAACCAGCCCGAACGACTGAGACCACCGCGATTCCGGCGGAACTTCAGGAACTGGCGGCCGCCATCGACCGGCTTCCCGCCCCCTATCGTGAGGCCCTTCGTCCCGCCTTTGACAAAGTAATCGATGCTAACCGCCGCCGTCGGCAGATTCTCTCCCTTGTTCAGGATGCCCTGGCCGAACTGCGACTGGACATGAAATATCTGCTTTTTGACCTGGAAGCCACCCGGCGCGAACGCGACGAATACAAGCGGCAGCTTCAGGAACTCCGCGAAGGTGACTGACCACGAACACTTCCGTCGGCGGGCTGCCTGACTGCCCCGAACATACGACCTCCTTGCGACCTCCTTTGCCTCCTCCAACACAACAGCCCTGGTACCGAGGTCCGTCCTCAGTCCAGGGCTGCTTGTTCTCCGCGGAAGTCTCGACGCCTCCCCGTCGGGGACGTCATCTTTTCCAGACACTCGTCTGGTCGGCTAAGAACCCAGTTTATTGAGCATTTCCTGGGCCTTCGCCTTGGCCTGCTGGGGTTTTCCATCCAGCTTCTCTAATTCAGCCACGTCCTGGGCAAGAGCATCTGCTTTGGCAGCATCGGTGGCCTTTAGGGCCTCTATTTTTTCTTTAATGAGCATTGCCGAACTACCCACCTCACCCGTTTGGACTACCTGCTGGAGGGCAGTCTTCAAGTCATCCACCGGACTCGGCGGTGCCACACGCTGTGATTGTTGCCGGCCGCATCCGATCAGCAAGAGGCTCAGCGTCAACATCCAAACGAGCGATTTCAGCCTCCACAACATGATTGGTCCTCCTTTCTGCACGTACGGGACAGCACATTAACAGGAAAGCTAATTGCGGACGTGAGAACTGCCTGATAACCCGATCGGAATTACTTCGCTTTCAAACCTCTGCGGAGTGCAACAGGTAGTAAACAAACACGGCTTATGGCCCCGATTCAATCTAACCGTTACGGCCTGCACCGGCAAGCAGGACTCTAACTGGGCCACTCTTCCAAACTCAGTCCTTCCACCATTCCTTAAGTAAGCGGGCGTATATTTCGTTATCGGGATCAAGACGCTCCGCTTCCTGAAGGGCCGCTTTCGCTGTCGTATCGTCCCCACTCTTTTTGGCACACATCGCAACCAGGGCAAAGTTCTCCGCGTTGGGCGCCAGCGTCGCTGCCCTCAACGCGCATACCAGCCCTGCAAATGACTCCTCCGCAGTGGGATCCTGCAAAGACAAACCAGCAAGGAAGGCGTATCCTGCCGGCTCCCGCGGGCGAATGGTAATCAGCCTTGTTCCCACCCGCTTCGCAAGCTGCGTCTCCCCCCATTGACGTGCTAACTCCGCCACCGCCATGAGAGTTGCAGGTTCGTCTCTAAATTGCTCGGCTATTGCTTCAAGCAGACGCAACGCTTCTTTGGCCGAACCGCACTGGTATTGTAACCATGCCTGGAGAACCATCGGCTCGCCATCCTGCGAGCATAGTCGTGAAGCGTTGGCCAGCAGTGCCTGGGCGTTATCGAACTGTCCGTAAGCGGCAAAGATACGTGCTGCCCCTATGTAGGCCCGACCTAGTGCCTGCCGCGCTGCTTCAATTGGTGAATCCTCTTTCAACTGCTTGCGGTGGGTTTCTTCCTCAAGCTTTTTGAGCTCCAGGAATTTTTTCCGCGCCTCAGCCGCCTCTTCCCGTCGCCCCTGCCGTTCCAGTGAAACCGCCAGGACCTGATAAACATTACTGACTTCCGTCGTTACCCGAACAACTTGCTGGGCGTGAAATATGGCGCTTCCATCTTCGCGTAACTGACTGAGGACCTGGGCCAAAAGGGCGCGGGCGGCCACAGCCTCGGGATGCTTCTGCAAGCATTTTTCAAGGACATGCCGTGCCTCTTCCAGTTGACCATCCTGCATGAGAACTTCAGCAAGAAGGGTGGGGTAAACAGCCGAGTTGGGATCGACCTTGCAGGCTTGTCGGTAGTATTCAGCGGCAAGTTTGAAATCACCTGCCTCGGTCGCCAAAAAACCGAGTCTGTGATAGCCCTCCACAAACTTCGGATCGATGGCCAGGCAACGTTTCCAGCACGCTTTGGCATCGCTGGCCCGACCAAATCTGGAATGAATCTGTCCGGCCAAGTTCCAAGTTTGCGGATCATCGGGAAATGCGTGCGTAATTTGCTGCAACAGGGTTCGAGCCTGTTCCCAGACTTGTTTAAACTCTGGGTCAGCCTTGCTACTTGGATGAGCCAACTGCGTGAGCGGATCAGTGAACAGACGGGCTACAAACGACCTGGCAATCACAATGACCACCAGAAACCCCAGAATGGCAAGAAGAATATGAATGCGCGCTACCCGCCGCACGAAATTGCCGAACATGGTGGACAAACGCCTGCATGCCGACTCGAGAATTTGACACGGGATCAAAAATAAACAGACACGGGTGCGAGGCCATCAGCAATACCCCGCACCCGTTCATCGTTATTCCCTGAGACCTGAAAGCGCACCGTTCCTACGCTGGTACGCGTCATTGGTCTCCGGTGGCCTGGCCATCATCCCGACCACCAAGGTACTGGTACGTCCGCACATTGATCGTGCTAGAAATGAAGCGGACACTTCCATCACCCATGGCATGATTTACGCCACCCGGATGCCTGCTGCGTGCCGGGAAGAATCCGTTACTATCCATCCAGCCACAACCACTGCATTCCTGGCAGGTTGGATACTGCCAATTGGGAGGCGCCACAGTGTTGAAGACGCTTTGCGTGGGCATCGGGGCGATCCAATCGCGCCCGGAATGGCTATGATGATTGGTGATGCCGCCTTGGCATTGCACACCATAGTTCTGTACATCAGCCTCTGTGGGGAATAGGCGAGTCGACCCACTGTAAGTTTGTGCCCTGACCACATCGCCAGGGTTGTAAATGGAATTATTGTTATCTCCGATGAGTCCTTCACCCGCCATAATAGTGTTGCTGGCGCCATCTCGGAGATCAGCAAAAGTAGTTTCCATGTCCCGCTGCACAAAGCCATTTTGTTGAATCGACCCCCAATCGACATGGCTGCCAAAGCTAAACAGGTAATTGCAGTTGCCCGTTTCTGCGCTGCCCCGGAAAGCCGAATCAGACGGGCAACGATATGTGGAAATGACCGTTCTTCGGGCCGCAGTCAACTGGGCATTTCCGTTGTACCACTCGAGCCCCTGCATCATGCCCACTGTTTGAATGGTGTCAAAAAGTGCCCGCTGCTCAATGTAGGGAAGCAATCGCACATGAATGCTGTAGCCTTTCCAGTGCGAATGGAGATTGGGCGCGTTAGCCGGATCAATAGGGCGGTAGCAGAAGCGGGGAAATACCTTGTACACATCGTGATAGTTGTGCATCGCCAGCGCCACCTGCTTCAAATTATTCGTGCACTGGCTTCGGCGGGCGGCTTCCCGGGCAGCCTGCACAGCCGGTAACAGCAACGCGATCAAAATCCCGATGATGGCGATAACCACCAAAAGCTCGACGAGGGTAAAACCCCTACGACTCGACCCACCAGCGCGATTGCGCATAAACAGACTCTGCACGCACATGGTCCATACTCCTAACTGAAACCTACAGGACTAGAAAAACCTACTCTCCAACTCCAGCTTCCCGTTTTGGATTGCAGCCAACGAGATTACGACAATGGGATTATAACTCGCGTTTACATCTATTTCAACAAACTGGTCAAACGAAAGCTTCGCGAAAATCCTGGCAGACAAAACAGCGCCGCGCCGCCATTTGGACTGCGTACCTGGGACTGCCCCGGCCTCCGGGGGTGGTTTAGAATACATTTTGATGGCACGGATTGCCCCTGGCCGGGTGCAATCCGGGCCGTTCTTTCCAGGTATGGCCATTCGTCTTGCGCGTTTCGTGCAATCTCATATTCAAAAACAAGGCCGGACGGTTCCCGTGCAAAGGCTAATGCTCAAATCGAAAATCCACCGGGCAACACTAACCGAGGTGAACCTCGAGTATGAGGGGAGCATCACCATCGATCGTCGGCTCATGGAGGCCGCCGATCTGCTGCCCGGGGAACAGGTCCACGTGCTCAATATTAATAATGGCGAACGGCTGATCACATATGTCATCGAGGGGCCCCCGGACTCCGGTGTGGTCGCCCTCAATGGAGCCGCCGCCCGACTGGGGGCCAAAGGCGATCCGGTCATCATCCTCTCCTACTGGGTTGTGGACGATGGGACCTCCCGGGGGATCACTCCCCGGATCGTTCATGTGGATCAGCAAAATCGAATCATCCCCGAGAATCCACAGCAGTGAATGCGCGATAGGCTCTCATGACCGCTTTCCCAGAGAATGATGTGTACCGCATGGATTGCATCGAAGGCATGCAGCGCATTCCCTCGGGCACGGTAGACCTCGTCTTTGCAGATCCACCGTTTAACATCGGCTACCAGTACGATATCTACCGCGACGAACTCGATGACGAAGAATATCTGAACTGGTGCGAGCGCTGGACGCGGGAGGTGGCCCGCATTCTCAAACCCGATGGCACGTTCTGGCTGGCAATCGGGGATGAATACGTGGCCGAGCTCAAAGTGATGATTCAGCGAACGCATCGCCTGGTGTTGCGGAACTGGGTGGTGTGGTATTACACGTTCGGGGTCCATTGCCAGAACAAATTCACCCGTTCTCATACGCACCTTCTCTACTGGGTGAAAGACCCCAAGCGATTTACGTTCAATGCCGAGGAGATTCGGGTACCGTCGGCCCGGCAACTGGTGTATGCAGACAAGCGGGCGCATCCCAAGGGGCGAATCCCCGACGATACATGGATCCTTCGGCCGCAGGACCTTCCGGAGGGCTTTCAGCCGAATGAGGACACCTGGTATTTTCCCCGCGTGTGTGGGACCTTCCGGGAGCGGCAGGGGTTTCACGGCTGCCAGATGCCCGAGCAGCTTCTGGGACGTATTATTCGGGCCTGCAGCCGGCCCGGTGAATTGGTGGTAGATCCCTTTGCAGGTAGTGGGACGACGCTGGCGGTGGCGAAAAAGCTGGGGCGACGGTTTCTGGGATTCGAGATCTCGCCCCAGTACACCGAAAAGATTCGGGAACGGTTGGCGAGAATCCAGGAGGGCGATCCGCTGGAAGGCTCCTCGGATCCGTTGTCGGGTGGCAGCACCTCCGACAATTCACGGCGGCCGCCGCGACGTGCCCAAGTGCCCGAGTCTTACCGGCTTCTTTTCGAGTGACTCGTTCAGTTTAGGTGTGTAACCAGGTCATGCACCTCAGGCCGCAGCCGTGCGGGAATTGTTTCCTGCTCGCGTGGCCACGTCATAGAGGATCGGGATCACAATCTGCGTGAGGACTCCGGATACCAGGATACCACCGACGGTGGCAACCCCCACGCCGACACGAGGCTCCGCTCCAATACCCCGTCCCAGCGCCAGCGGCAGCATGCCGAGAACGGCAGCCAGCGTGATCATCACGATCGGTCGAAAACGATCGCAAGCCGCCTGGATCATCGCCTGATGACGGGGAACCCCCTGAGCCAGGAGGATATTGAACTGGTCAACAATCAGAATGGCATTATTGACCACAATCCCTGTCATCATGACGATGCCCATCACCGCGAAGATATCGAGGCTTTGCCCTGTCAGTCCCAGGGCCCAGAATGTTCCGATCAGCGCCAGCGGCACGGTGACCAAAACGAGGAAGGTGCGTTTGAATGATTCGATAATCGCCGCCAGCGAGAGGAACACCAGGACGACCGAAATAATGAACGCCTCGAAGAGCCCACCCAATCCTTCCTGCATCGTTTCGTAGATTCCACCGAAGTTGTACCGGTAACCCGGCGGCATCTGGACCTGACGGTCAACCTCCTGACTGATAAGCTGGGCGGCCTTGCCCAGTGGCAGATCAGGCGCCAGTTGGGCCGTTACTTTTGCGATCCGCTGCTTGTCCTTGCGGACGATTTGGATGGGAACCCGACGCTCTTCGACAGTCCCGAGTGTGGCCAGAATCACAGCATGCCCTTCCGCTCCGGGAAACAGAAAACCGGCCACCTGGTCCTTGCCTTCCTCTTCCTTGAACTTCACGACGATGTCATAATTCCGGGCGGTCTGGCGGGACTTGAACGTTCCGGCCTTAATGCCTTCCAGATTACCGCGGAGGGTCAATCCCAATCCAACGGCGGGCGATTGAATGTCGGCCAGGATGGGCCGTCGTGGCCGGATGCGGATTTCCGGCTTGGGATCCCGCACGGACGTATCAGGAGACAGCACGCCGGGGATTTCCCTGGCCACCCGAAGACTGGCCAGGGCCAGTTGGTCCAGCTCCCGCAGGTCCTGGCCGGAGATTTCCATTTCCACGGGCGTGCTCTGCCCACCAATGAGCGATGCCTGACTGACCACAATACGGGCATCTGGAAAATTCTGCAGGCGGTGATTGACGATATCCATCAATTCGTAAATCGTTTGTTTCCGCTCCGTCCGCTGCGAAAACACCAGCAACATCTGGCCAAGATAAACGCCCTCGCTGGACTGTCCCAACACCGCTTCCGCCTTGCCAATGGTCGTAAGAATATGTTTCAGCTCGGGAACGTCTTTCAAGCGATCCTCGGCTTCCTGAATTTTGGCAGTTGTGGCTGCCAAATCGTAATAAGTCGGGAACTCCAGGCGGACATAGACTTCTCCGCGGTCGGTTTCGGTGAAGAAGCCCGTCCCCAGTTTCCCGGCCACCCAGAAAGAGTGCACCAGCATACCGACGACGGCCAGCAGAACCAGCGCCCCGACGACGGGATAATGCTCGGTGAACCTGAGAAGCTGGCGATAAACGGCAACATTGGCCGCCAGGAAGCGGTCGAACGCCTCGGCAAGACGACGTAGCAGGGAGCGGCGCTGCCCGGTGCGGGGCTTAAGTATGAGGGAACACAACATGGGTGTCAGCGTGAAGGAAATGAAAAGCGACACCAAGGTGAGAATGAACATTGTCATCGCCAGAGGAGCGATGAAAAGCCCCACCCGGGTCTTCATCACGGCCAGCGGGAAAAGCACCACCACGTTGGTGACGGCGCTGGCCAGGACCGCAATGAAAACCTCGTTGGCGCCAAGGCGGGCAGCCTCCTTGGGGTCGCCCAACTCGTCCAGCCGTTTAATGATCGCTTCCAGAACCACGATCGAGTTAGTGACCAGAATCCCCACCGAAAGCCCGATCGCGATGAGGGTGGAGGTATTCAGCGTGTAACCGATCGCCTGCATGAAGAACAGGCCGATGATGATCGTCAGCGGCATTGTGATCGAAACGATCAAGAGCGACCGAATCTCATACAGGAAGAAAAAGAGAATAGCGGCTGTGAGGACAATTCCAATAGCGACGTTTTTCCACGCGTCGGCGTTCATGGCCTCGATGAATGTGGCATCGTCCGACACCCAGATGAGTTTCATGCCGGCGGGCAGTTCCCGGTTGAGCCGGTCGATCGCTTTTTTCACGGCATTGGCAACGGCCACCGGATTAGCGTCGGCCTTTTTCACGACCTTAATGGCGATACAGGGTTTATTGTCCAGAGTGGCCCGCTGACGCACCTCCTCAGTCGCCAGAATGGCCCGACCCACGTCCCGCAGATAGCAGCGGCGGCCTTCCTGATTGGCGATTTCCAGACCATTGAGACCGGCGATCGTCTCATAATCCGCGTCGAACTTCACGGAGTACTCGGTGCCGCCCTCGCGAATTCGACCAGCCGGGATCGTTTTGACGCCTGACTGCACGGCTTTGACAACGTCCATCGTCGTCAACCCCCGCGCAGCCAGTTTGTCGCGGTCGAGTTCCAGATGCACTTCCCGCTTGGCACCACCGATGAGCTGAACGTCCGCCACACCCTGAATCACCGTGAGTCGGTCGCGGAGTTCGTTGTCTGCGTAGTCGTACAGCTCGTCGATCGGCACATCACCAATGAGCGCCATCGTGGCCACGGGCTTGGCGTTGATGTCGAACTTCTGAATGATCGGGTCTTCGACATCCTCAGGCAGTTCGGAGCGGATGAGGTCGATTTTTTCGCGGACGTCCGTGGCCGCGATATCCACATCCACACCCATTTCGAATTCCAGGAGCGTCTGGCATACGTTCTCCATGCAGACGGATGAAACGTGTTTCAGACCTTCGATCGAGGACACAGCATCCTCGATTCGTTTGGCCACGTCGATTTCCAGCTCTTCGGGAGAGGCACCTGGATAGACCGTCACCACTGTGATGTACGGGATGTCAATTTTGGGCATCAGCTCCAGGCCCATCTTGCGGAAGGCGTTGAGCCCGAGGAGCGTCAGCCCAATGATCAAACAGCTTGTGGCGACGGGTCGGCGAACGGCAAAATCGGCAATCGTCATGGGCCTGCCTCCTTGACAACGCGGACCGGTGTTCCGTCATCCACGAGCGACTGGCCGGTGGTGATGACGGGCACAACGGCCGACAATCCCGAGCGGATCTCACGCCAGCCTTCCGTTTCCCACCCCAATTCGACGGGCACCGCCTTGGCCTTTCCTTCCGCCACTACGAAGACAACGTTCCGGCCCCCCCGCTGCTGAACGGCCGGGGCGGGAACACCCAATCCCTGCCGGGAAGCCAGCACAAGAGTCACTTCTGCCAGGCAGCCGGGCACAACTTCCGGCGGGGGTGATTGGAGGAGCGCCTTCACCTGGAAAGTCCGCAGGCGAGGCTCGATAACAGGGCTTTTGAAGCTGACAGGCAATTCGCCCAGGTCACGCCCTGCCGCCCGGACACGCATCTTCGTTTGTCCAACCACCACCTGGTCGTAATATTCGGAGGGGACGAAGATGCTCACCTCCACGAGCGAAAGATCATCGATACGGAGAACAGGCTCTCCGGCCCCCGCCATTTCGCCCGGCTCTTTCATCCGTCTCGACACCCGGCCCGACACCGGGGCAATCACGAGTGAATCGGCAAGGTCCTTCTCGGCAATTTTCAGGTTGAGTCGGGCCTGTTCAAGCTGAGCCTTGGCCAACTCGATGAGCGTCCGCACATGACGGACATCGGCTTCCAACTGCCGCACCTGCGCTGCCTGGTGCTCCACCATCTGACGGGAAACGGCGCTTTGCTGCGACAGGTCTCTGTACCGGGCCAGATCGGCCTCGGCCACTTCCTTCGCTACCAGCGTTTTTTCCAAAAGGGCCTCTTTCTCCCGCACCGAGCATTCCGCCACCGTCACCTGTTCCTGGGCAATGGCCACTGCCTGCGTCAGTTTCACGGAATCGGTCTGGAAGAGTTTCGTCTTCCCCGCTTCCACCAGGTCACCCTCATCCACGAAGATGGCGTCCAGCGTGCCCGGTATCCGGGCGGAAACGAGTGCATAACGCTTGGACAGGATATTTCCCGCCACCTGGACCCGCTGTTCAAACACCATGGTGCGCGCGGGTTGGACAATCACCGGCACGGCATTCTGAGCCTCCGAGGCAGCCTGGCGTGTCTCGGAAGACCCGGGCGTTTGGCCGTCCTTTTCCTCACCGAACATCCAGCCCGAAAGGACAGCAATCACCACCCCCACCGCGACGACCAGGGCCGCTATCCCCAAACTGATTACGTTTTGCCATATCTTCTGACGAGTCATACCTCATCCTCCTGGATGCCCTCTCTTAAGCGACGCTTCCACTCCCTCCTCCAAATGACGTTTTTTTCATTCGCAAGGGACACCTCATCCTCTGTCCAAAGGGCGTCTCGCGGTGATCCGCTCCCTTGTCCACAGCGGACAGCCGCCGACGCGAATGCTCCTCAACCCACCGGGGCTACCTGATTGCCACCGACACCTTTGCTAGGGGCACCAATTCCGTGCACAAAAACGTCCAAGAGTCGTTGAACACTGTCATCAATGGGACGCGTCTCGCCCGTTTCGAGCTGACGCTCGATCACGAATTGCAGGGCCCCAATGATCATTTCCGCCACAACCACAGGGTCGAGCGATCGAAAAACGCCCTCTTCCATGCCCTGCTGAAGGATCGCCCGAAAGCGATCGATCGCCAGGCCGTGCTTGGCCCTTTGCGACGTGAAACAGAGTTCCCGCACGGCTGGATCGCGGAACAAAAAGTCGAACAGAGACCTGTGCTGGGAAAAATACTCCAGCCACATGCGGACCATGGCTTCAAGCTTCTCCAGAGCGGGAGAGGCTTTCTGGACGATCTCTTCCCCCGCCCGAATGGCCGGTTCGATGATTTGCTCGAAAACGTGGGTCACGAGCTCCTGTTTGTTGCGGAAATAGTGGTAAATGCTCCCCTTGGCGACGCCCGCCACCTCGGCCACGCGGTCCATGGTCAGCCCTTCATAGCCGTGCTGCTTGAGGACCTCGAGCGCCGCCTGGCTGATACCGTCTTTCATGACCGAGGCGGCGAGTTCGCGACACTTTTCAGTCAAGCTTGGCGTCATACCCCCCCTAATTGGTGAATCGTCTCTACAGCGTCGATCGGCCAGCACAATTTCCGGTGCAACTTCACATTTCAGGTCTTCAGTCCGCCAGGATTGCCGGCCGGGATGGCATCCCGTGCAGTCACCTCTTCGCTGGTTCACCGGAAATGACAGTCCTTCGCTTAGACCAATACGCCAGAACCTCAACCAGAGTTCGCTTTTCTAAACCAATCGTAGAGAACTTTGACCAATCAGTCAACGTCGCAACTTGTCAGTTTTTTCCTAACCGCGCTTCGTGATTTTTCCGAAGTTATCGAAAGCAGCGCGGAGAACGAAGACTCCGGCCTTGATAACGATTCGGGCTGTAATGAGGAAACTCCGCAGGAAATGTTGACTGCGCGGCTTTTTTAGCTAGCTTGCCAGGGGGATTTCTATGGGGAACACACAACCCGGAGAATTACAAAGGCACCGAACCTGGAGTCCCGCCAACTCGGCGAGGAGACCACGGTCAGGGATTGTCGCCCTCGCTTCCCTAACCACCCTCTTGTTGATTGCGGCAGGTGGCTGCTCCACCAGTTTGAGGGATTGGTGGCATAAAGGGTTCAAGGTCGGGCCCGACTATTGCCCTCCCTCCGCTGAGGTCGGCGAAGCGTGGATCGACAGCAACGATCCGGCGGTAAAGACATCCGGGAACATCGATTACGCGCATTGGTGGACGGTCTTCAATGACCCCGTGCTCAATGAACTCGTTTACACAGCCTATCAGGAAAACCTGCCGCTGAAGATCGCCGCGTGGCGGATCATGGAGGCGAGATACCAACTGGGGGTGGCACGCGGCTATCTCCTCCCACAAGAGCAACAAGCGATCGGCTCTTTCATGCGAAATCAGATGAGCGGGGAAGCGTTCCCCATGTCCAAGTTTTCCCAGATCCCCGGCTTCAAGATGTCTTACGACGATTGGCTGGGCGGTCTGACGGCTTCCTGGGAACTGGATTTCTGGGGACGGTACCGACGGATGATCGAGGCGGCCGAGGCCAACGTCCAGGCGCAGGAGGAAGATTACAACGCGGCCCTCGTCTTGCTGCAAGCGGAGGTGGCTTCCACGTACATCCAACTCCGTGAACTGGATGAGCGTCTCGATCTTGCGCGCAAGAACGTCGCTCTTCAGCGGGACACGCTGGCCATCGCCAAGGCTCGATTCGAGCAGGGCATCGTCAGCCAGCTTGACGTGCACCAGGCCCAGGCGATCCTCTCCAACACCGAGTCAATGATTCCCATGCTGGAGTCGATGCGGCGTGTGGCGGAAAACCGCCTGTGCACACTTTTGGGGCAACCTCCGCAGGACCTCGACCCGGTGCTGGGTCCGCCGGGCAAGATTCCCACTGTTCCCCCCGAGGTCGTCGTGGGAATTCCCGCCGACCTGCTCCGCCGCCGGCCCGATGTGCGGCGTGCCGAACGACTTGCGGCGGCCCAGTGCGCCAAGATCGGTGTAGCGGAGGCCGAGTTCTATCCCCACATTGCCATCACTGGTCAACTGGCCTGGCAGGCGGAAAACTTCAGCGACCTGTTCGGGTCCAGCGCCTTTACGGGGATGATTGGACCGGGCTTCCGCTGGAACATTCTCAATTATGGCCGGATTCGCAACAACGTGTTGATGGAGGATGCCCGATTCCGGCAGGCAATTCTCGGTTATCAGGAAACCGTGCTGCGTGCGGCGGAAGAAGCAGAAGATATGATCACCGCATTCTTGATGGAGCAGCGACGGCTGCGGGCACTGGAGCAGGCTACCCAGGCCACTGCTCAGGCCTCTCAACTGGCCGTCGCGCAGTATCAACAGGGCCTCATCGACTTCCAACGGGTGATCGACTCGCAGCGGGCGCTGGTCCAGCAGCAGGACGCTCTGGCGGAGTCGAGAGGGAAAGTGGCGCTCAACCTCATTGGCGTGTACAAGGCATTGGGCGGCGGCTGGGAGATGCGGCGAAATCCCACGGCCGGGGTCATTCTGACGCAGTTGCAAACGAAGCAAGGTTCTCAGAGCGGCCAGGCGGTGACTCCCGCGCCCACTCCCGCCGAGGTCCCGCAGTCGGCACCACCGGCTTCTCCATTCAAACGAGAACCGGAAAACTCGCAACCACAGGCCCCAGCGGCGCCAGCCCAACCGTCAGCAGAGGGGCAGGGGCAACAGGTACCACCAGCCCCCATGCCCGAGGCGCCGCCGGCCCAGAAGTTACCGCAGGCCCCGGGCAATTTACCGCCGCCGCCAGTTCCCTCCGAATCATCCGCGGAACAAAAACTTTCACTCCCAGTGTTGCCGGTTCAGGGGGAAGTAGGGGAGATAGGGATTTCCGGTTAACGCGGGGAACTCATTCCTCCTCGCGATGTTCGTAATCCTCGGCGCGAATGGTGGTCACAATCCGACCGTTCTCCAGCCTCCGGATCTGTTCGATCCGGGGGCCTTTTACGTAGAAGCCGTTCTGGGGAAGGAGATATTTCGCATCACCCACGGCGAGCTCATACGGCTCGCTGCCGAAATTGACCACGACCACGGTACCATCCGAGAACGTTGTTCGCTGAACATCACGGTTTTCGGTAACGAATTCGTGGTTGAGCATCTCGGTGCCCGCGATGATTTCATGAAGAATGCACGTGTTGCGGTAGGTCCGCAGGAAAACCTCGCGGTGATCCAGCCATGAGCCGCGACGCCGATCCGCCCACAAAAGGGGAATGGTGCCGTACAACACGTTGAAGGCATCTTTCTTGGGGGTGATTTCCGGGGCTGCCTGGAGGAGAAAATCGCTCGAATCGCCCCAGTACCACGTGGTTACCACACAATCGTGGAAGACGAGCTCCCACAGGGGTGCCCGATCGCGATGTCCGATGCCCCATCGTTCATATTCGCTCCACGGCGGCAGCTTGTTTCCCCAGGGGCTCGTGAATGACTCGTCTTTGCTCTTCGGTGGAATGAGATGTCCGGCCGGCCAGGAAAAGTACGCATTGCAGCTCATCATCCCCTCGAAGTAGTCCACGTAGGGCACCGCCCACCAGATTCCGTGCTCGCCTCCCACCACAAGTTTGAGCGAGCGAACATACCGGAGCAGATCCACGCCACATTGCCGCTTCTGTGCTCGGGTGAGAAGGTGAGCCGGGTCGTAGCACTCGTAGAGGTCCTCGGCGGTGGTCACATCGATGAATCGCCCCAGAAAAGGATATTCAGCCAGAATCTTGGGGATATCTCGCTGTGCTGTGCGTACCCAGAGGGCGGGGCAGCGCTTCATGAACTGGGTCTTCTTGTCGAATGTGAGCCAGGCCTTCATCCGTTCCCCATTGGCCTGAAGGACCACATTCTGAGGAACGAGATCGTGCGATCGGTCGATTTTATCTTCGCTATCCACGGGCAGGACGTCCGTGTAGTTGTCGTACTCACTGGTGATGTAGCCGAGTTCGTTCACCTCTCGCATTTGGTCGGGTGGCATACGACCCTGCACAAGAAGCCGCCGGATCCCGGCTTGCCTGGCCTCCTGCGCAAACTGCAAACTGGCGTTGCCCCACACATCAGGGGCACCGAACAGCCGCTTGAGTTCCGGGTTCGCCTTCACCTTTTCAGAAAACGGAACAATCAGACCGAGCTCCTGAGCATATGCTCGGTAGCGTTTGGCCAAGGCCACATAACCGCCTTTATCCACGAAATGCCAGATCAGCTTCCGGGGATAGCTGAATTTACCCATACTGGGCGACCAGCCGATCATGGGTACCCAGGCCGACTGATTCTCTTTCTGAACTTTACGAAGTTCCACGTATCCGTCATCGCTGGTTTCCACGAGAATCATGTAACCGATGCCCGTCTTCAGATCACAGACGCCCACCCAGGGCATGTCCAACCGCGAAGTGTTGAACCATCGTCGGGGAAGCTGCTCTTCTGCCACGGGATACAGGTGACCATTGCAGTAATCCGCGATGGCGATGGCTCCATGTTCACTTCTGTAAAAAAGTGGCGTCCAAAATCGCTGGTTGGAAAAAGTCACGTCGCGGTCCGGCATGTCCACCGTCATCATCAGATCGGCAGAGTTTGTCGGGAGCCGTAGGGTCACCGTTCCCGAATAGGGCTTGTTATCTCTCCAGAACAGGGTCGTTTCGCAGGAAAGTCCATCGTTTCCCACCTTCTGGAAATTTCTCAGCACCTCACGCCGTTTGGAATCCTCGACGACTGAGCTCCACTTATGCCCCGCCCGTTTGTCGAGCACCTCCCACGCACCTGTTTGCGGTTCAAGCACCACTTTCAGGAGCGCGTTTTCCAGCACCCAGGTGTTTCCCTCCTGACCCACGTGGGTAGCCGGTCCCTGCTGGCCGGTTTCTCCAGGCTCCAATCCCATGGCGGACGTGGAGAGGGACCAACCCGCTGTCACCAGGAGGCCCCACATCACGCACAACCAAGCGTGCTGCACACAGCGACTGTAACCGCGACTCATGCGACACCTCCAGAGAAAAACGAGACAGTTTGTTTTTGTTTCGATGACGCAATCGGCCTTCGGGGCACCCTACCCGCGGCCCTGAACGCGGCAAATCATAGCGAGGACCGAGTCCCTCCGCCAGGAACGCCTACCGCTGCGCCCATCCTGTCCAGACTTCTCGGGCGGCCCGGAACAAGCTTTCCGGTGTCCAGGCGGTCAACTCGGGAACGACGGCCTGCCCACCGGCGCACGCCACATAAAACGTCAATGTTCGCTTTTCTCCCGCGGCCAGCTCCAGCGGAAACCGAAGTCCCTCGGTCAACAGAAGTGGTTGATCCTTTTTTCCACCGACATCCACATAGTAACGGGCCTGATCGTTTAATGCCCCACTGATCACTTTATTGAGATTCAAACGCACGTTAGTGGGAAAAACCCACACAACGTTGAGGATCGGGTTGCGGTCTCGGGCCCCTGGGACCGGTCGAATGGTTATGGTGACCCAGCCGTCCGCATCGTCATCCGATGCCGTGAAGAGCAGCGCACCCGGTTTGTGCTGTCCCCATCGTGCTACTGGATCGACCAGCAATGGGCGAGCCCCTTCCACTTCGCAGAGGAGTGGCCGGATGCCTGCCTGGCCGTAAAAGCTTTCGCACAGGCCCAGCACCACCTGGACCTTGCCGCCCTTTTCGACGCGGAATCGGTAGCGAATGGGGATGCCTCCCATTCCTGCGCGGATGTTGGCGAAGCCGGGGTCACAATCACCCTCGGGCTTGGCCCAACCGGGCATGGGGGTGGTGTCGATGACGTACCCCCAATCGCGGGTTTCGAGGAACCTCTGAGTTTCCAGGGGAATGGAGAGAACCACCCGATTCCCCAACCGCGCCGTGGAAAGTCCCACGCCAAGCTGCGCAGACGGCTGAAGATTCAGGGTGACCGATCGCGGCTCGCCACCTGTTTCTTCCAATTGGACTTCCAGGACGTCCATTCCCTGGGGATAGACCGGTGCTTTGTACGCCGTGACTTGCAGGCGGATCTGGCCGAAATCGGCCGACCAGCGTGCCGCAGGGACCACATTTTCCAGGGCCACTGCCTCAAGGCGTTGTTCGCCCGGTGCCAGCCCGTCACCTGTCAGCGTGACCGTCAGAGTGCCCCAGTCTTCCGCCAACACGCCGTTAGCATGGAACTGGGAAGGTGGCAGGCCGGGCGACGACAACCCGACGGTTTCCGCCCCCAAAGCGCCGCAGCAGCACGCCAGGGTGCTGATTCCGATCAAGAGATACATCGCGCGGCTCATGCCTGACCTCCGTATTCAAAGGTGGAAAATCGTGGCGAATGCGTCACCTTGATACCGTAGAGCTGGCAAAAGCCTTCCAGCACGCGGCGGTGATCTCCCAGCGTGACAACCTGATGGAATCCCAGCGTATCGCGGGAATCTTCGATATTATCCAGCTCGATTTCCACGGAAGTCCGACACCCGCCCGCCGGTGGTGTTTGCACATTGCCCACCACTTTCCCGGTGTCGATGATCATTTCATTTGGGCCATTGAAGCGGACGAGGGTGACGGGTTGCCCCTCCGGCCAGAGGACCTGCATCGCCACGCCGAGTGCCGACTCCGAATGGTTCCGCAGGATATAATCCGCTGGTTTTTGATCAAAACCAGCAATACGGGTCCCCGACGTGCAATGCGCGGCAATGAGGGTGTTATGGACTGTTTCCGGAACGGGGTCGTTCATGTAACCCGGACGGTCCAGCAGATAACTCGTCATCATGAGAGACATCGCCCCGAATAGATCGGCTTCACACCCCGCCGTGATGCCGGCGTCCTGGAGGAGGGTCCAGGCAGCACACGGCGGTGTGGGCACCAGCCGGGCTCCCACCATACCCAGGCAGTCCATACTCAAAGCGTGGGCGCCTTCGGCCTTGAGCAGCCGTTTGGCTGTCACATGGGCACGCATCGCATTGAGAGCATCCTGCTCGTTTGGCTCCACGATCTTGACGGCCCGCTTTCGCAGGTCAGCAGCCAGGTCGCGGACCTCGTCTGTAACGGGTTGTTTGTCGAATTCCTGATTGAACGTGTCGCGGGGAATTGCCCGCACTTTCGTGCCCAGTCGTTCCACAACCGTTTCGTTCCGTTCGTTGCCCCGAATCCACAGGACGCGGGTTTCCTCGAAAAGTCGTTTGGCGCGAATCATTCTGAGTCCATCTTCCACCGCCGACCAATCCAGGGAAGAAATAACATGTATCCCTGTTTTTCGGCTGGGCCCTGCCAGGTGTCCGGTGAACGCGGTGCCCACCGGAGCAAAGACGATCAGAGGGATTTTCGTCTGGTCGGCGATACGGTTGATCCATCCCCAGGTCTGCATGTGCTGGAGAATCACCAGAATCCCATGGGGCTTGGTATCGATGAGCTTCTTGATCCAGGCATCGATTGTAGCATCAGTATTGAGGGGTTGAGCTTCCTGATCGACCTGCATGCCAAGCCGATTCGCCGAGGCCCGCAGCAGGGCAGTGTACTCGCGCTGATGTCCATCAAGGTCGTAGGTCGTTCCGGGCCAACCGAGCCAGTATGGACGGGGCATTTCCAGAAAACTGGCAGCCACCCGAACCTCCGGTTTGGGACGGAGTTCCCGGACGTCGATCACGTCCGTCACTGCTGGGGCTTCAGACGGAGCAGGTGTTTCCACCAATCCGGTGAAAAGACCTGTTCCCATGCTCGCCAGAGAAATCATTTTCAAGCATTCACGTCGGTTGAAGCATGAACCGCATTGATGTTGCTGACACATGGGTCGTCCCTCCCGTAACGAATGGTGGCCAACACAAGCTGGGGCGATTGTTTAAAGCCGACGGAGCCCGGTCCCCGTCGCCGCCACAGCCGAAAGCCGTGCCAGCAGGGGTTATAATTGAGATAGAAGCGATAATCAATAAGGGAGAGCCCGCCGCGAAGGATGAAAAGGCGACTCGTCGGACAGCCGAGCTCTCCCGGCCCAGCTTTTGATTCATCGTTACTGTTGCAGAAACCGCCGAGATGGGATCCGCGCAGCGTGTTGTAAGGGCAATTCATGAATTGCCCCTACCGTCGAAATGATAACTGACCCGAAGAGTTGGGGCCGGTGGGCAAAATGGATGATCCAACGTCGGAACGCGAACGTGACAAGCACGTCCCTCCGAATGTGGACCTGCCATGCGGGTCCCACCGGGTTGGAGCTCGCTCCCCTGCAAGCCCGTGTGGTTGTCCGCGTCCCCACGGGCGGAGGAAAAGCGGGGATTGTCGGGCGCGGCTTTTGATTGACACGCTATTCCGGGCTGTTTAGAATCGACGTAGGCTTGTATTACCCAAATTGCCAAGGTTTCCAGGCCCACTTTTTCACAGCCGCGGTCGGAACGTCGGTGGGTCGGCATCGATCGGACACGAAATTCTGAGCGAGTCACTCCCTAAAATCCAGGACGTCGAGGAGTAAGCTTGTCATGGCACGTGAGAACCAAGGGCTGCAAATTGCCTTGATCACGTTCGTCATTCTGACGCTCTTGCTGGCCGTTTTCACCTATCTCTTCTTCCGTCAGTATGACGAACAGTACCGAAAAGCCCAGGCGGCACTGGAGGAGGCCGCAAAAGCCAATGATGCCGCGCGATCGGCTCAAACCGACCTCAACACGTTGAAGACCATCCTCGGTTTCAGTACCACCGACCCGATGGACAAAATCACACAGACGGCCAAACAAGAGCTGGAAACCTACGGCGCGGATCTCGATCCTTCTCAGCAGAACTATCGCACCGTGCTGGACCACCTTTTCAAGACGCTTCAGGCCAAAAGCGCCACACTGGTGGCAACCGAGCAGAAACTTCGGGATGCTGAGGCCAAGATCGCTCAACTTGAGGCGAGCAAGGCTCCGTTGATCGCGCAGGAGAAGAATCGAGCCGATCAGGCAGAAGCCACCCTCACACAGGAACGTCAGAAGTTCACGGCGGACCTCCAGGCTTCCTTCCAGGCGCGAGATGATTTGCAAAAACGGGTAACCGAGGCCCAGCAGCAGGCCCAGGATGCTTTGGCCCAATTGGACGCCGCTAAGAAGGATTTTGATCGCCGGATTCGGACAGTCTCGGCTCTGCTGGCTGTACGCACCAAGGAATTAGAGGCGACCAAGAATCCTCGTTTGGAGACGCCGGATGGTCGCATTCAGTGGGTAAATCAGCAGTTGGGCACGGTGTGGATCAACCTGGGCGAAGCGGACGGGCTGTCGGTGGGGACAACTTTTGCGGTCTTCCCCGGAAATACTTTGAATATCGCTGATGCGGAACGGAAAGGTGGCATCGAAGTGACGGCGATCCGCGGTCCACACCTCGCTGAAGCCCGCATCATCGATGACAAAGTGAGTGATCCCATCATGCCTGGCGACGTGATCAGCACCCTCATTTGGTCTCCAGGAGACCGGCGGCGGTTTGCCATTACCAACTTTGTCGATATTGACGATGATGGGCGGAGCGATCAGGAACTGCTCATCAGCATCATTCGGCAAAGCAACGGGATCGTGGACGCCTGGCTCGATGATGAAGGTAATCTTCACGGTCAGCTCACGGCCGACACCGACTACATTGTAGTGGGCAATGAACCGCCCGAGGGAACCAATGTGGCTGTGATCCAGGCGCGATCGGATATGCTCAAACGGGCGGATGAGATGGCTGTTCAGAGGATTTCCGTGCGTGAGCTGCTCCGTCGCATCGGTTACAAACGGGAAACCCACGTGGTGCGGTTCGGACCAGGCGCTAATCCCGCCGATTTTCGAGCCAAACCCAAGGAGGACGAAGTCATCCGGCAGTCGACCGGAGCCGTCAGCGAAATCTTCCAGCCGCGACAACCTCCGCGGGCCAAGGCGGGCACGGCTTTCTGACCAACTCCGTGGAGACCACGGGTTGAGCCGCAGCGTTCGCCCTGCGACTGTGTCCATGTGCGATCTCACTTACCGGCAGATTTGCCGATAGTATTCCACGGAGCGTCGCAGGCCCTCTCGAAAGTCCACCCGGGGCTCGTATCCCAGCAGACGGCGGGCGAGGGTGATGTCGGCCATACTCTCGCGAATGTCTCCCGGTCTGGGCGGGGCGAATTCCGGCTCCACCTGAGTTCCCAGGACTTCGTTGAGCGCGGCAATCAACTCCAGAAGAGTGATGCTCTTGCCGTTGGCGGCATTGAAGACGCGTCCCTCCACTCCCGGCTTTTCCGCTGCCAGAAGGTTGGCATGGACCACGTTTTCCACGTACGTAAAATCGCGTGACTGAAGTCCGTCGCCGAAAATAACCGGGCGCCGACCGCGGAGAATCGCCGTGATGAACAGAGGTATAACAGCCGAATAGGGGCTATTGGGATCCTGCCGCGGACCGAAGACGTTGAAATAGCGAATGACCACAGTGGGCAACCCGTATGTGGCATAAAATGCCCGGCAGTAGTACTCGCCCGCCAGCTTCGCCGCGCCATAGGGCGAAATGGGATCGGGAAGATCGGTTTCCCGTTTGGCACTGAATGGCTGGTCACCGTAAGCGCTGCTCGATCCGGCATACACGAAGCGACGGATGCGACCGGATTTGCGAGCCGCATCGAGGAGCGTCACCGTCCCCGTGACACATGCCGCGTGGGTGTCGAGCGGATACTCCACACTTCGCGGAACGCTGGCCAGTGCCGCCTGATGGAAGACGTAGTCCACACCCTCCATGACCTTCGCCACCAGGGTGCTGTCGCAGACGTCTCCTTCAACAAACTCGATACAATCCCTGACACCGGCAAGATTGGCAAGATTGCCCGTGCTGAGATTATCCAGCACCCGCACTCTGTGCCCGCGTTGAACAAGGGCGTCCACCAGGTGCGATCCGATAAAGCCCGCTCCTCCGGTGACAAGTGTCGTCGGCATTGTCCACCTTTCCTAAATCAGCAAAAGATGCAGTGTTTATGGTAGGTTGGCGAGAAATGACCTATTTCGGCATGGCCACCCAAGATAAATCACCGGTAACACGCCAAACGGGGTGAGGCGTCTGTACTTTGTATGTTTCCCGGTGTGCTTCCGCTATCAGAATGTAGCATGAAGCAAGCGGGTAGCATCCACCAACCGGCGATCGGGGGGGTCAGAAAACAGCGGTTGTCACGAAAAAGACATCGTTTCTGCGTGGTATCACGGGGTCCCATGTTCCCACCGGCGGCGCGGTGAGACTGCCGCATCTGGGTGTTGACAGGGCCTGGCACGACGCAACGAGAGGCGGTCGCCGGTCAACCGGTTGGCCTACGAACTTTTTTCACCGGTCGGTATCATACCAGTTTGAGGCGCCACGAGCCGATCCCATGTAATTCTGTTTGAGGCAGCCGGGCTCCGTCTGGCGTGGGGTACCGATGCCATCCGGATTAATGTGACGACCGTATTTTGCCCATCTCTTGAAGGATGCTGTTTCACCCATGAAGGCCGACGAACTTCGCGAAAAGTTTTTGACGTTCTTTGAAACGAAAGGGTGTGTCCGCCGTCCGAGCGACGTCCTCGTTCCCCGCTGGGATCCGTCCGTTCTCTTCACACCGGCCGGGATGAACCAGTTCAAGGACCACTTCCTTGGCCGATGCAAGCTGGAATTCACGCGGGCCACCACGTGTCAGAAATGCCTGCGGACGGGCGATATCGAAAACGTCGGGCGGACCCCATACCATCACACCTTTTTCGAAATGCTGGGGAACTTTTCGTTCGGCGATTACTTCAAGCGAGAAGCCATCCTTTGGGCGTGGGAATTCCTTACCGACAAAAAATGGCTGGGGCTCGACCCGGAAAAAATCTCGGCCACCGTGTACCTTGACGACGACGAAGCGGCGGAAATTTGGATCAAGGAAGTGGGTCTTTCGCCGGACAAAGTCACCCGCATGGGGGAAGATGAAAACTTCTGGCCTGCCAACGCCCCCAGTCAAGGACCGGACGGTGTTTGTGGGCCCTGCAGCGAAATCTATTACGACACCCCCTGGGGTAAAGTCGAAATCTGGAATCTGGTGTTCACGCAGTACAATCGGGTGGGGCCTCCGCCGAACAACCTCCGACCGCTCCCCAGCAAGAATATTGACACCGGCATGGGTTTGGAGCGGGCGGCGGCCGTCCTGCAGGGGGTGGAATCGAACTTCCACATCGATATCATTCGGCCGATTGTGGAAGCGGCTGCCGATGTCTGCCACGTGAAGTACGACCCCTCTTCTGATTTCGGACGACGTTTGCGGCGGATTGCCGATCACATTCGGGCGTGCACATTTGCCATTCACGAAAACGTCACCCCCTCCCCCAACAAACAGGGATACGTCATCCGGAGATTGATTCGGCGAGCGGTTTTGGATGGCCACCGGATGGGTGTTCGCGAGCCGTTCTTCTACAAGCTCGTGCCGGTGGTAGCGGAAATGATGAAGAATCCCTACCCGGAACTCCAGGAGACAATCCCCCGGGTTCAGGCCGTGATCAAGGGAGAAGAGGAAAACTTCCTGGCGGTCCTGGAGACCGGCCTGGAGCGAATCGAACGCCTGTTTGAGGAAATGCGGCGGAATAACCGCGGCGTTGTGTCCGGCGCCGAAGCAGCCGAGCTCTATCAGACGTACGGCTTCCCGCCCGAATTGCTGGAGGCTCTCGCCGCCGAGCGGAACTATGCCTTCGATTGGGAAGGATATCGCCGCGAGATGGAGCGTCATGGGCTCGAATCCGGGGCCGGACAGAAAAAGGAGGTCTTTTACACGGGGCCCCTTGATTCTCTCAAAAAAGCCGGCTTGGAAAGCCGTTTTGTGGGTTACGAAACCACGGAGGTTCCCGATGCCAAGATCATCGGTCTGATTGCCGCAGGACACCTCTGCGATGCGGTGGAAGAAAAAGATCACGGCCAGCCCGTCGCTGTCATCCTCGATAAGACGCCATTTTATGGCGAAATGGGCGGGCAGGTCGGTGACCGCGGAGAACTTGTTGCCGACGGCCTGCGGTTCGAGGTCATCGATACCAAGATGGAGAGCGGATTCCCCGTCCACTACGGCCATTTACGAGACGGCCGGCTGGCGCTGGGCCAGGTGGTCACAGCGCGGGTGGACGCTGCCCGCCGCCAGGGGATTCGCCGCGCCCACACGGCCACGCACCTGCTCCATTACGCGCTGCAAAAGGTGCTGGGAAAGCACGCCCAGCAGCAGGGCTCCAAGGTGGACGACGATATTCTCCGCTTCGACTTCGCCAATCCGACCGCCGTCAAGGCCGAAGAACTGGAAGAGATCGAAGCTGAGGTCAACCGCCGAGTCCTGGAAGCGGCACCGGTCCAGATTGCCTACATGCCCCTTGCCGAGGCCCGCAAGACCGGAGCGATGATGCTCTTCGGTGAAAAGTACCCTGACGTTGTGCGAGTGGTCTCGGTGGGTGAATACAGCAAGGAATTATGTGGGGGAACCCACCTGGATCATGCAGGCCAGATCGGACTGTTTAAGATCATCAGTGAAGAAAGTGTGGCTGCGGGGACCCGCCGCATCACGGCGCTGACGGGATGGAAGGCCTACGAGTTTGTGCGGGATACTTCGCGGGTAATCGCGGAGGCCTCAGCCGCTCTCAATGTGCCGCCACAGGAAATACCCACCCGAATTCAGAACATGCTCCAGGAGATCCGCCAACTTCGCAAGCAGGTGGCCCTGGGAGGTCGGTCTCCGGGTGTCACGGCTGAACAACTCTGGAGCCAGGGTATCGACGTGGATGGGGTTCGGGTGATTGTCGGAGAGATTCCCGCGGCCGATCCCGATCTGATGCGTCAGCTCATCGACCAGCTTCGGCGGCGGAACATGCCCACCGCGGTCCTGCTGGCGGCTAAACACCCGGAGGAGAAAAAGGTCGTCATGGTGGCGGGACTTTCCCGCGAACTGACCGACCGCGGGATGGATGCCGTCAAATGGGTGCGGAGTGTGGCGGCGGTGGTCGGCGGTGGGGGCGGTGGCCGCCCGGATCTCGCCCAGGCCGGCGGCAAAGTCCCCGAAAAACTGGCCGAAGCGCTCGATCTGGCCCGCGAACAGGCCGTCAAAATGATCCAGGCGTGAGTTTCACCTCCTGCGCGGCAAGAACGGAAAAAACGCCCGCCAGTGATCTCCGGCTTAGACCCGGAAAAGTGAGGGGCCGTTTACCAGTAAAAGCGCTCCATCCACCGCACAAAGCCGGGTACAGGATATGGTGCCCCGTCCGTTGCCGTTGGTTCTGGCTGCGTCAATTCAGGACACAGGTAGGGGCAATTCATGAATCGCCCCTACGGGAAATTCGGATGATTCACACTCGTGGGGGCCGAACGAGTAACGTTCTGGCTCCCACGGTCAACACTCTCCACCCACGGCTACTTCGCCACCGTCATCCCGGCTCGGCAATGATAATCTCGCCATGTGCTTGCCGCGCCAGGAAAATTGGGTTGCATAGTGGCACCGCTTCCCCGGCTGCGATATGCTGGAAGGTGGAGCGCGAGGGTCCAGCGGATGATGCGGTGGGCCCGGGGTGTCAGTAGATCTTCCATAGACTCTCTTGGTGCGAGGACGTCATCATGGCTCGCCAAATTCTGTCGCGGGCGGTATCGCGGGGAAATATTGTCTCCTCGCGGTTGATTGGGGGGGCATCCAAGTGGATGACGCTCATTCTCATTGTGAGCGCATGTTTCTGGGGATGTTCTCAATTTGGATGGGCTCAGCTACCGCCTCCGGGCGTCATTCCTCCTCATGAAGGTGGAGGCTTTCAGCGGCCTGGCATGGTGCCGCAGTATCCCGGTCCCATGCGGGGCAATCCCCTGCCCGGACAGCGGCCGGGAGGTCAGCCGCAACTGCCGCGATTGGAGGCGTCTGGAACGGTTGAGGAAGTCGGCCCAATGGGTATGGTGATTGTCTCCCCGACCGGGCAAAAATGGCAACTTTTGTTCGATCGGGAGTGCAAACTCCAGCTCACCGGAAAAGCCATGCCCGACGTACTGCGACCGGGAGTGGTTATTTCGTTTACCGCCGAGATCGATAAAAAGACGGGTCAGGCTACCGAGAAAGTAAGTGCTGTGACCATCTGCACACCCGACCAGCAGCATCTTCTCGGCGTCTTCCCCGAGGGAACCATGGCGGCTATGGGAGAAGCTGCCGATGCCGGTGCGGGAGCGGCAGGGGTAGGGGGATTTCCCGGCTCTGGGTTCGGCTCTGGCCTTGCCCCCGAAGGTGGAGCGCCCCCGCAGCAACCGGGCCGACAGCATTCCCGTCGCCAGGTTGAAACCGGTCCGCCGGTGGAGCGGTTTGAAGTGTGCGGCCGCATTACTGGGATAACTAAGACAGGGAAGATCACGGTAGCGGCCCCAAATCACCATTTCCGCGCGCCCATCCAGTTTGAACTGGCCGAAAACCCGGATATTTCGCTCGAGCTTTCCGGCCGGGAAGCAGTACCTTTTATTGCACGGGGTGCCAAAGTAACTGGCAAGGGTGTGCAAATCGCCCCAACTGCGGGAAGAATGTCGGAAATTACAGTCGAACTCGTCGAGCCGCTGACCCTGACCCAAAAACGTGAACCGCGTAACGGAACGCATCGCACTGTGGAACGAACACCCGAGCGTTTGCCGGGGTCGCTTCCGGGAACACTCCCCGGGGGCGCTGGGGCGCACAAGCCCGATGCTGCTCCAGCCTCTCAGGAAAAACCAGGCCCCGAGGGCGGTGCGGGGAATCCGCCGTCCGATCAGGAACCACCCAAAAAGGCCGCCGGCATCGATTTGCCTCCCCTCAATAATTGATGGGGTCTGAGGGATGGCCGCAGGTGCAATGGGCAAAACCCAGGAGGCGACGCGGTCACAGCCTCCCGCCCGCAGGTCTCGCTCCTTCACCGCTGAGGCGTGGAAACGGTTGTGCGGCGATCCCTGGGCGGTGGTATCGCTGGGAATTCTCGGGGTCATGTCCCTGCTGGCGTTGGCAGCACCTCTTCTCCCCCTTTCACCGCCGCGGCTGGTGCGAACCGAGCGCCAGTTCCAACCGCCGCGTTTCTGGCCACTCTTTGAATACGGCTTTCGATCTGTTAACGGCGAAGAGACTGTGTCCTCCAGCTCCGATGAACGGCCATCCCGAGAAGCGCTTCTGGAAGAAGGATTTGGCCAGCTTGGCCCCCTGAGCGGATTACTCCTGCGAATCCGGTGGTCTGTTTTTGGCGAATGGTGTCTGGCGCCGATTTGCGGGACAGATAAGCTGGGCCGCGATCTTTTTTCCAGGATCCTCTGGGGCGCCCGGGTGTCCCTGTCTGTGGGAATCGTGGCGACGCTTGTTTCCCTGGTGATCGGGGTCACCTATGGAGCTATCGCGGGATTTGCGGGGGGCCGGGTTGATCGGTTGATGATGCGGTTGGTGGATATTCTCTATTCGGTGCCCTTCATTTTTGTGGTTATCTTCATCATCACGATCGTCAGTGCCGAGCCCGTGCGGAACATGCTGGAAAATCGGTGGGGACTTAGCCGCATCATGATCTTTTTTCTCGTGGTGGGCGCCATCTACTGGCTGACGATGGCCCGGGTTGTCCGCGGCCAGGTCATTTCCCTCAGGCATGAACTTTATGTGGAAGCGGCTCGCGCACTGGGTGTGGGCTGGTGGCGGATCCTCTTTCGCCACATTCTTCCCAATCTCCTCAGTGTCGTGGTGGTCTATTTAACATTGACCATCCCACGGGTAATGCTGTTTGAGGCATTCCTATCGTTTTTGGGTCTCGGTGTGGAACCGCCCGATGTCTCCTGGGGATTGCTGGCCAACGAAGGATTGCAGGCCATCACGCCGATCAAGATTTACTGGTGGCTGGTGGTTTTTCCTGGCCTGGCCCTGGCCCTGACGCTTTTTGCCCTCAACTTCCTGGGCGACAGCCTGCGCGACGCCCTCGATCCCCGGCTGAAGCGAATCCGTTGATCTTGCAAATTTTTCGGGGAGGAATGGACTGGATACACGGGATTCGCGCACGGTACAATACGTACGGGTCGCCGCCACTAATACAACCACCACGTGCGAGATACGAACATGGGGTTATACGATCGCGACTACATCACCAGGAGGACGCTGCCCGGGGGCGCCTGGTCCACCAGCCAGTACAGCATGGTCACCATCCTCATTGTGATCAACGTGGTGGTGTATGTGCTGGATGCTTTCAGTAACTACCGACTGAGCGACTTGACTGCCGCCCGGGTGGGCACACTCACACGTCCCTGGTTGTGGTGGCAGTTTCTGACGTATGGCTTCACCCATGCGCCCAGCCCGCAGCACATTTTTTTCAACATGCTGACGCTGTGGTTTTTCGGCCGGGATATCGAATATCTTCTCGGCCGAAAAGAATTCCTTAGACTTTACCTGTTTTTGGTCATTGTTGGCGGCGTGGTGTGGGCGGCGATCAATCGGCTTCAGGGTGCCTCTGCGGGGAGTTCGATGATCGGAGCCTCCGGGGCGGTGGTGGGGATCTTCCTGCTATTCTGCCTCCACTATCCGCGAAGAACGATTCTGCTGTTTTTCTTTCTGCCGGTGCCGGCCTGGGTGGCAGGCGTTTTGCTATTGGCCCCGGATATCATGTCGGCCATCCAGAGCAGGGAAAGCGAAATTGCCTATTCTGTGCATCTTACGGGCGCGGCCCTGGCTGCCCTTTATTACTATCAAAATTGGAACCTTGGACTTTTTTGGGAGAGGCTGGGAGGAGAAAGAATCTGGGTGAGAATCAAGTATCTCTTTCAGCGGCGGCCACGGCTTCGGGTCCATCGCGGCGAGTACGAGTACCTTCGCGAGATGGATGACGTGGGCGATCCTACGGACGCCGAGAAAGAGGAGTGGGAAAAGCTCGAGGCGGAAGTGGAACGCATTCTGGACAAGATCAATAAATCGGGTACCGATAGCCTGACACGCGCGGAGCGACGAACACTTGAACGGGCCAGTCAGCTTTATCGGCAGCGGCGGCGGGGTTCATAAATGCCCCGCCCAGGAATGTGCGCCGGGGCCATCGCACCGGCCAATTTGAGCAACTCATCTCCCGATGTGGAAAAAAAGAAGCTTCGCGCTTGAAAATCCCGCGGTCCCATGCGACAATGACATTGGGCAAGGGCTTGTCTGTTGGTTACGAGGAGATTGGTCATGTTGATGGTTCGCAGTCGGGCGCGAAAGGGTTTTACACTTGTTGAGCTTCTGGTGGTGATCACCATCATCGGGATGCTGGTGGCCATGCTGATGCCGGCCGTCCAAATGGCCCGGGAGGCAGGACGACGTTCGCAGTGCATGAACAATCAGAAGCAGCTTGCAACGGCCCTCCTCAATTACGAATCGGCACGGCGACAATTCCCGGGTTGGGTGGAAACGCTCACGTTGTCAAATGGATCCAAGCTCGATGTCGCGTGGTTTGTCACGCTCTTCCCGTACATCGAGCAGGGCCCCCTGTACCAGCAGTGGATTCAGGGTACTCTTAACATCACCGCTCTGCCCTTTGCTGTCTGCCCCAGCAATCCTCTGGAGTCCTCACCCATCGTAAATGGCCAACTGACACAGGGACCGCTGGAAGCTGCCATGGTCTATGTGGCCAATGCAGGCTGGCCGGGGTCGATGCTCAACAATAACACTCAGGAAGGCCCCGCCGATGCAGTGTTCCTTGAACGAGGTCAGGTGTTGCTGGCCAACGGCGGGCAGCTCAAGCAGATCAATCTGGATTACCTGAGCTCGCACGACGGTGCATCCAACACGCTTGCCCTTTCGGAGAATATCAATGCTCGGGGCATTTGGGCCTATTCCGCTCCAGTCGCTCCAGGCAGCTTCCCCAGCACCAGCGCGTACGATCCCAAGTGGGAATATGCCGTTGGTTTCAACTGGTTTGACAGCCCCGGCACTTGCCGGAGGATCAATGCTTGCCTCAACGGCGATTCGAGCGGTCAGACCAACCCAATCGCGAATCCGGAGCTTGCCCGTGCGTCCAGCCGGCATCCCGGGGTGGTCAACGTCGCTTTCTGCGATGGGCATGTCGTCACGCAGCGGGACAACATCGACTGGCTCGTTCTCGCTCAGCTTATGACGCCGGATAACTACAAGGCGGGAGCGGCAGCAAACTGGCCGCAGCTTCGTGATAGCGTGTACGACTCCGGGAACAACTGACGCGGCGGGGTCGCAACCCCAGGGACAACGGCTGTTAGCATGTTGGTCGTTTAAGCCAGCTATTCGTCCCTGACCCGAACCAGTTCACTCCCGCTCGATGATGACGTCCATCGGGCGGGAGATCGTGTTTCCTGGTCGGCCTGGGCCCCCCAGGCCAATCGCCTGAAGCCGAACGGGCCCCGCCCCAAGCCTTCGGCTGTCAATTTCAAAGTCAGCCTTCTCGCCTACAGACCGGGCCAGAAGTCGACCGTTCTGCCGCACCACGACAGCAAGGGCTCCGGGACTCTCGACGTGCAGACACACAGGCTCTCCCAACCTGACGTGAGGCGTCTGGAGCTTCACTGAGATCTGGCCGCCGAAATTGTCACTCGCAAGCTCCACGATGAGGCTACCCCGGCTGGCAATGAGACCTGTTTCCACGGCCACAACCCGCAGTTCGTGATAGCCGTCATCCCATTTTGTCGTGTCGATGGTGAACGGCTCGTTTGGGCCGGATCGCCCCACGAGCCGTCCATCCACAAACCACTCGAAGTGATCGACCTGGCCACCGCCAATTGGTGGCGGTAATCCCGGCCTGGGAAAATGGGCTTCTGGATAAAGCGTGAGGACGCCGCGAACCGTCTTTCCTTCCGGCAGACCTTTGAGCTTCACGGCGGGAATGTTTGCCCACGGCCGGCAAAGCGGATCACCCACGATGAGTAACTGATACGGCCCGTACACGGATTGGTAAAATGCTTCGGCCGCGCTACACCCCCGCGCGTAATGGAGATGGATCGTCGGCAGGGGGAACTTTTCAGCGATAGCAAACGGTTCGGTAACTGTCCCGCTGGCAGCCGCTGCCCCATAACGAAGGAATTCGGTGAGAGGTGTTTGTCCCGCAGATTTTGTCATAACTCCGCCGAGACTCGTCAGATGATCGCAGATGGCACCGGGTAGGATGGTGCTCCCTGAGCGTGCCCAGTCGAATTGCGCCGTCCCCATCATGACGCCCTGACAGTCGGGTTTATTCTCGGGCATGATTCCGTGGACGATTTCCGCCCGGACGTTGAGCTTCTGAAGAGCCTCCACAACTTCGGGGAAGGCCGGGTCACGGGTGCGGGAACGGATATCGCCGTTTTGCACAAAGTAGATCGTGCCTCGCGGGAAACTTGCATCAGCGGCCGCACTGCGTCGAAGATATTCAAGGATTTCTTCCAGGGTGTTTCCACGGGTATCTTCGTCTGCCGCAACGGCCAGCACCATCGACAACAAATACCGCTGGCCCTGCTTGGCGAGATTGCCGTGCTCGTCAAATTGCAATCGACTGTTGAATCCCAGTGTGGGAAGCTCCTTTTGCTCAGGAATTGCCCGCCGCATGTACTGGTTGACCCGAAGGGACATGTAATAGTCCGGACGGCGCGCCAGCACTCCAGCATAAAGATAAGTCAGGCCGTTTAGGGATCCACGAGGCGTGAGCACACGTGGCCAGCGGGCACTTGCCGGTTCATCGGTGTTTTTTTCCTTGTCGGGAGTTCCGGGTCGCCGAGGAGGAAGTAATTCCGGATGTTCCTCGGCAAATCGCTCAATGTCTTTCTGTAATTCGATCCCCCACGGGAAATCGGCCGAGTAGGCGACGCAGTCAATCCACTCGAGGGCCCCCTGTCGCGCGAGATGTTCGATGATGGGAAGCAGAATTTTTTCGCGGAATCGATCGACGTCCGTCACCTGTTCCTTGGGATCCCACGCGAGATAGAGGACGTTGGAATCGGGAATCTGACGGAGGGACTGGTAGAAGTTGGCCACCGCGAGCGAAACTAGACTTTCGGAGTTGACAACGAGGAGCACGTTTTCCGGACCTCCCCCTGCCCGCGCGATCCGAGCTCCTCCAAGGAGCACAAATACCAGCAGGCAGCAAATCACCAGACCGTTGTTCCAGGCTCTGCACCACGGATGCACCATTGCCTTACTCCGCACCAAGAATTTCCGCTCGGAGGACCTCGAGAGGTGGGTCCGCCGAAATTGTTTTTTTGCGTCCCCCATCGGCTGATTCTCCGACCAGTTTTCGTTATACTCTTGGGAAGTCGATGCGTTGGCTGGATAGGGTTGAAGCTTCCAAGAGTTTTCATTGTAAGGAGTCGCAGCCATGAGATTGCTCCCCACAGTTGTCCTGGTCCTGGTCGCGCTTCCCGTTTGGGCGGAGGAAGCATCCAATTGTCTTACCCCGGAAGAAAAAGAACAAGGTTTTGTTTGCCTGTTTGATGGAACGTCGCTCGACCAATGGCAGGGCGATACCAAGGGTTACGTGATTGAAGATGGCGTGCTTGTGTGCAAGCCTGGCGGGAATCTTTACACCAAAAAAGAGTACAGCGATTTCATTTTCCGATTCGAATTCAAGCTGACACCGAATGCCAACAACGGCGTGGGGATCCGCACACCACTCGGATGTGATCCCGCCTATTGTGGCATGGAAATCCAGATTCTGGACGATTCAGGAAGTCAGTACACACAACTTCAGCCGTACCAGTATCACGGCTCCATTTACGGCGTGGTCCCTGCCAAGCGCGGTCACCTCAAACCCGTCGGGGAATGGAACAGCGAAGAAATCCTGTGCCAGGGACGGCACGTCCGTGTGACGCTCAACGGTGTCGTTATTGTCGATGCGAATCTCGATGAAGTCCAGCCGATGGATCACCGCGACCACCCCGGCCTGAAACGGGACAAAGGGTACATCGGGTTTCTCGGTCACGGCACACGGGTGGAGTTCCGCAGAATACGTATCAAGGAATTGAAGTAACCAGGGACTGGCTTGTTTTGCTCGGCGGCAGGGATTCCATGTGTTATCTCGGAATCGAGATCGGCGGTACAAAGCTCCAGGTCGGGATCGGAACAGGCGAGGGACCTCCGCTGATCGCCCTGCGTCGGGATGAGATCGATCGTAGGCAGGGAGCCGAGGCGATCCGCCGCCGAATCCTCGATTTTGCCCGGCCCCTTATTGCCGAGTACCATCCCCGAGCGATCGGTATCGCGTTTGGTGGGCCCATCGATGTTCAATCGGGACGAACCCTGAAAAGCCACCACGTGGCCGGTTGGGACGACTTCCCCCTCGTTCAATGGTCTCAGGATGAACTGGGGCTTCCCACCGCCATGGGAAACGACGCCGACCTTGCTGGCTGGGCAGAGGCGATCTATGGGGCAGGCAAGGGTCATCGCGCCGTCTTTTACATTACCGTGGGCACCGGTATCGGTGGAGCCCTGATTTACGAAGGCAAAATTTACACCGGTGCCCATGGGATTGCCGCCGAGATCGGGCATCTCCGTCCGGGACCGACGGCCGTGTCGCCCGAAGAGGATCTCGAATCCGTCTCCGCAGGCTGGGGAATCGCGGCCCGGGCCCAGGCTCTGGTCAAGGAGGTGCTCGCCTCTCGTGCTGCTTTTGAGGCCGGCTCTGGCGAGCCAACGCTCATCCTCCGGTGGCGTGAAAGGTGGGCCACACCGGAGTGTGGCGATGTATCCTTTTTCACACTCCATGAGGCAGCCACGGATCTTCTCCGGCGCTGTGACAACGATGCGGAACGGCTCACCACAAAGATGCTGGGTGAGGCTCTGGCATCCGGCAATGTGATCGCGGAGTGGGTTTTTGCCCGTGCGCTGCAAACACTCGGCTGGGCCCTCGCGCAGATGATCACGCTTTTGGCGCCTTCGGCGATTGTCATCGGCGGCGGGGTATCGCTCCTTGGGGAACGGTTGTTTTTTGAGCCGCTCCGCAAGGAAGTGGTGAAATATGTGTTTCCGCCGCTCGCCGACCGCTATGTCATTCGACCGGCGGAACTGGGGGAAGAAGTGATGGTCCATGGGGCGGTTTTGCTTGCCCGGCAACGCTTCGAAGCTGCTGCCGGAAAGGGCGTGACATCACCCGCGCTTGAACAGAAAAAGTGAATCCCGTGGTGACACGTGGGGATCCGGAGTCCTGGTGATGGCTCCGATGGACACCAATGAACAGAAAAGGAGAGTGGCTATGATGCCGTTGAGACGACTTCCTGTTCTCGTCTGTGCAGCGCTGGTGCTGGGCGCATCAACTGGATGGGCACAGACCGCTTACACTTATCGCGACCTGCTCATGCAGATGCTTGATCCGCGGGCGCCGGCCGTTTTGCCGGCAGACGGAGAATACTGCAAGCAATGGTCAAGTTGGGATCGTGCCAGTCAGTACGACGAGGCAACCGGCAAATATATTAATTGGGCGGCCAATGGGGATGGTCATCACTTCATCCGTGAGGAAAACGGCATGGGGGTTCTGGCGGAGATGCAGGGGCCGGGATGCATCTGGCGTATCTGGTCGGCACTAGCCCAGGATGGACATGTCAAGATTTACTTGGACGGCGCGGAACAACCCGTTGTCGATCTGCCGTTTAAGAAATACTTCACGGGCGACACGCCACCATTTAACTACCCGCAACTTTCCTACCACCTCGAAGATCAGGGGTGCCGCGGCCAGAATCTCTACATGCCTATCCCTTATCAGAAGTCCTGCAAGATTGTCGCGGAAAAAGGATGGGGCCGTTATTACCACTTTGTCTATCGCACGTACCCGAAGGGTACACAGGTCCCCACCTTCAGCGCCCAGCTTGTGGCCCAACATGCTGACCTGCTGAAGAAGATCAACGACTTCTTCGCCGAGAAGATGGGAGAATTGCCGCCGGTCTATGCGGGTATGGAACTGGAAACCCACGGCGGTGGTCTGGAATTGGCTCCCGGGGCTAAGGAATCGCTCGAGCTTACGGGCCCTAAAGCGATTGTCGCCATCAAGGGGAAGATCAAGTGCGGAGATCGGGCCGACGAGATGGCGGCCCTGCGCCGCGTGGCGCTGCAAATCACCTGGGATGATCAACCCAGGCCTGCCGTGTGGTGCCCCGTGGGAGACTTCTTCGGCACGGCGCCCGGCTGGAACAAGTACAAGAGCTTCCTCACGGGCGTGACAGACGAAGGCGGCTACGCCTACTGGTACATGCCCTTTGCCAAGCGCGCGCGTATCGAGGTGATCAACGAGGACACCGTGCCGCGTCAGATCGAATATAAGGTGATTGTGGCTCCTTTAGATCGGCCGTTTGAAGGGCTTGGCTACTTTCACTGCAAATGGCATCGGGACACCTTCGAGGTCCCACCCGATCGCTGGCCAGACTGGTCGCTTCTCCACACCGAGGGGCGCGGCCGGTATCTTGGCGTGATGCTGCACGTGTGGAATCCTCTCGGTGGCTGGTGGGGCGAAGGAGACGAGAAATTCTTTGTGGACGGTGAAAAGTATCCGTCCACCTTCGGTACAGGCTCCGAGGACTATTTCGGTTATGCGTGGTGTGATCCACACCTTTTCCAGCGGGCATACCACTGTCAAACAATGACGCAGAACAACAAGGGGCATCAGTCGGTGTTCCGCTGGCAACTCGTGGATAACGTGCCCTTCCACACCAGCTTTGATGGCTACATCGAGAAGTACTTCCGTACCGAAGAACGCGGCACCCAGTATGCGGTGACCGTGTGCTGGTACCTTGATCCCCAGGGGAAGGACCCTTACGACCCGGTCCCCGTGGAACAACGTCACGATTACTACGTGAAAAAGGCGCTCAAGATTGCCGGCTTTCGCATTCTGAACGAGCCGCCGGGAAATCTGGAGGCCCAGGGAATGCAGCACTTTCCCCTCGGTAAATGGAGCAACAATGACCACCTGTGGTGGACGGGGGCCAAACCCGGCGATGTGCTGGAAGTAGGATTCGAAGCCCCGAAAGATGGCAAGTATCAGGTGGCCGTCATCCTCACCAAGGCGCGGGATTATGGCATCGTTCAGCTTTCGATCAATGGCCAGAAGGCGGGCGATCCCATCGACCTTTACAATCCTGAGGTCATTCGTACCGAGCCCATCCCGCTGGGTACTTTTGAACTCAATAAAGGGGAGAATACGCTCCGCGTGGAGATCGTGGGTGCTAATGAAAAGGCCATCAAAGCCTACATGTTCGGGTTGGATGATGTCGTCCTTACACCGATTGAGTAGCGGGGCTTGCCAGTCCAGCAACTGCGCTTCTTGCTGCAACTGAGTGAAGAGTCCAAGCTTTCCCGGGCTGCCGTTCATGCGGCAGCCTTTTTTACAGAGATTGCCTGGGCAGACTCGTGCGGCACATTCAAGGCTCGCACCCAGGCGGAAACAATCACTGCCAAATAGAAGGGGAGCGAAACTGCCAGGGCCACCGCCAGGCCCAGCGCCGTCCCGCGCATTCCCCACCACGCGGTGAAAACCGGTGAAAGGATGAGCAGGACGAGCACGGTTACCCCCCGGATCACCATATGCTGTCGAAACGCCCCGAGGGATTCGACGCCGCGTCCCAGCACGCTGGTCATGAAGAGGATGCAGGCGGCCACCACAATCCAGCGTAGAAATGTCGGATCCTCGAGAATCCGCGGTGTGAGAATCAAAGCGAGCAGTTTTTGACCGATGACCGTCTCAACCAAGGCAAAAGGCAATAAGGCGAACAGGATTGTGACGCCCATGAAACGACTCAACAAAAAAACGTAGCGTCGAAGTTCCAGAGCGTGATAACACCGCGCCAGTCGGGGGGCGAGGGCGTTGGCCATCGCGCTCACAAAGAGCTGGCCTACCGCGGCCACCTGGAGGGCAGAAGCAAAGACGGCCAGAGCTTCTTCTCCCAAGGCCATATCCACCACGTAGCGTGGGATGTTGGTGATCAAATTGATTTCAAAATTGACCACTCCGGCGGGAAGGCTTTCCCAGATGATTTTGAGCCATCCGGCGTGCGGTCGCTGCCATTGAATGATTTCCACCGGTGTGGGAGGTGAAGAGTTGGAACCTGTCCCCGGAGCTCCTTGCGAAAGAACCATACCGGCAAGGAGGCGCGAAACGTGCGGCCGTGTCCATCCGAAAAAGACTGCCCCTGCCGCCAGAGCGTCCGCGCAAGCGGCTGCAAAGGCTCCTCCGCCCACTGCCAGTGCCCCCGCTATCACCACTAAACTGAGGCCATACCGCAGCAGGAAGCCCGCCCCGATCCGATCCATCCGCTCTTCCCGTTGCAGCACTGCATAGCCGATGTCGGCGAGAGAATCGAACATTCGGCCCGTGGCCACAATGAACACCAAACCGACGAAAGCCGGGTTCGCTGTGTACACCAGAGCGGCCAGCGGCGCAACAAGCCATGCCATACTAGCGCCGACGACTCGGATGGAAAAATAGTCCTGAAATGGAAAGCGACGTCGCACGTCGCACACGAGAAGATTGCGAAGCCCCAATTCAAAAGCGGCGAAGATCGGCGTGCCAAGGGCCAACGCGGCGACCCACCGCCCGGCTTCCGCCAATCCTCCCAACTTGATCAGAAGCACGAGAACGAGCAGCCTTGAGACCGCCTGAGTCACGTTACCGGAGAGATACCAGGCAAAGTTCTGCCGAATGGAAAGCGGCGGCAGGGCGGATGACTGGCGGAACGCCACAATACGGCACGCAGGTGTTTCTTCGGGGCTGTTCGCCGGTTTCGATGGAGACATGTTTTCTCTGTACCCGGCCTCGCAAGGAAGGCGATCCATCAGGGTTGAGCAGATTCCGAGACAGGCGATGATCCGGTCGATTGGCGATCGTGTGACGCGAGAAAGTGCGGTCCGGCAAGGGGGTGGCCGGTGGGTGGGGAGGTCATGCCGACGGGTTGATCAAGCTCTGACGCGGCAGGCCGGTAGTGATATCCATATGACCGAGCCTTCCAGCCTGCCAGGAGCCAAATCACCATTTTTTCCGCAAAGCTCAATTTCGACTGCCATTCAACGTCCGGTCTCAGTCGGATATGACGCTGCATTCGCAGGCGATTCCCTGCCACGATATGACCGGGTTCGATCGGCCTATCAGAATGGAGAAGCTCTACCCACGGACCAGGCGGAATGGCGATAAAGCCTGCAAGCTGAAGCACGACCGGAGTCGGCTCGCTCACAAAGTCTTCGTAACGGACCAGAAGAGATCGACTTGTTTCGTGACGCCGCCGGACAAGATCGGCCATACTATTGACGAAGGTCCACGCCAGAGCGCTCCTCCAAACCGGCAAACCGCGGATATCGTGGGCAACTCCCGCCTGCTCGTCCGAGCGAAAACTCTTTTTGACAGACCAGGCAAAGCCCCGCACATCACGCACAAGATGAACCAGGTGCAGATCGATCAGGTCCAGGCGTTCCGCCATGAGAACCAGCGCCAATCCCCGGGCGGGATTCTTCGACGAATCCACCACCACGATCTTCTCCGTCACTTCGCAGATCGCCTGATAAAGCCCGGCGGTCCACTGGGCATAGGTAAGAAAATTTCCCCGCACGTCCTTACCGAGCTGCACCTGCTCGGGCGAGGGTCGAGAGAACATCTGCCACAGAACGCTCCGACGCTCCTCCACACGGTTTCGCAACTCTTCATAGGCCTCCAGATCGACCTGGGACCGTTTTTTCCACAACTCGGTGACGCGAGACCAGAGTTCGCATTCCGGGACACGTTGTCCACAGGAGCAAAGCCGCCGCTCGATCCAACCGTCGTGTACAAAGTTGCACAGCTCTCCCACGCTCTGGACAAGCGGATGCTGCCCCAGAAAGAGGTCGAGCACGGTCGAACCGCTCCGTCCGGCCCCCATAATGAACACCACATGGGGACGCTGAGGAATTCGCGAGGATGGCTGAGCGTGCGCAGGCATGATACCGTTTCCTCTCATTGGTCACTATGCAGCGTGATTTTTTTGATTGCAGTCCTTATGGCACGTAGGTAACTTCTTTTTCATGCAGCCCGGCGGACAGCGGGAATTTCCGGCTGACCCTGCGGACAATAATTTGGAACGATTCGCTGAAGCTCGGCAATGACTTGGCGGTCGTCGGCTTCTAAAAATCGCGACAGCCGGTCTATTGCGCGAAGGATCGCCTCCCGATTCACACGGGGACTGACAGCCACCCGAATCTTCTCGTGCCGTGTGGGGATCGTCTTTTCGTCGGCGGCCTGAAGCTCTTCAAAAAGTTTCTCTCCCGGCCGAAGCCCGACCACCTCGATTTCGATATCCCGACCGACTTCCAAACCAGAAAGGCGGATCATGTCCACGGCCAGGTCCACAATCCGGACCGGTTCGCCCATGTCGAGAACCATGATCTGACCACTTTCACCGATGATGCCCGCCTGAATCACCAAACCGGCAGCCTCGGGGATTGTCATAAAGAAACGCTCCATGCGGGGATCGGTGATGGTCACCGGACCGCCTTCCGCAATCTGCTGGCGAAAAATCTGCACCACACTGCCCGCGGAATCCAGCACATTTCCGAAGCGAACCGTTACAAATCGGCAGGGTGACACCTCGCGCATGGATTGGACATACATTTCCGCCACGCGTTTGCAGGCCCCCATCACGCTGGTGGGATTGACCGCCTTGTCGGTGGAAATCATCACGAACGATTCGGCTCCGTGCTGATGGGCGAGATCCGCCACATTGCGCGTGGCAAGGATGATGTTTTTGACCGCTTCCCCAGGATGCGCCTCCAACAATGGCACATGTTTGTAAGCCGCGGCATGGAACACGACGTCGGGTCGATACCGGGCAAAGAGGTTGTCCATCCGCCGACAATCGAGGACGTCAGCCAGAAGGACAGCAAGCTGGGTACGATGAACGCTTCCTGAAGTGCTAGCCAGGTGTTTCAGCTCGCGCTCGAGAAAAAACTGTCCGGTCTCGCTCCGGTCCACTAAAACCAGACACTTGGGATGAAAGCGAACGAGTTGCCTGGCGATTTCTGACCCAATGCTGCCCGCGCTGCCTGTCACCATCAGCACACGATCTTCCAGCCAATGCCGCAGGTTTTCCCATTCCAGAGCGACGGGATCGCGGCGAAGAAGATCCGTAATGGCGATGGGCCGGGGCTGGACCGAAACGCGTCCGGAAAGCAGTTGCTCGTAACTGGGAAGGACCTGAACGTGGATTCCTGTTTCCCTCGCTTCTTCCATCAAGCGGCGGATTTCACGTCCGCTGAGCGAGCCGCCTGCCAGGAAAACGTCCTTGACACCGAGTTTCTGGGCTAGCTCACAAGCTTGCTCCACGGTTCCGATGACGGGAACGCCCCCGATGCGTGTTCCGACCCGTCCCGCCTGCCGATCAATAAAGCCCACAACACGATAGCGGCAGGAAGAATGCCGATTGATCGCCCGGAGAAGATCCTCTCCCGCCTCGTCCGCTCCCACGATGAAAACCGGTGGATCATTGCTGAAGAAATTTTGCCAGGTTCGATCGCGAATTGCCCGCACGATCGCCCGGACTCCGCCCAGAATGAGCACGGTGTTTCCCCAATCAATGAGGAGAATCCCCCGCGGAACCATGCGGGGCGGGAGAAAAAAGCGATCGAAAATGACAACCGCCGCCAGCGCAGCCGTGCTCGCTTCAACCAGCACCAGAAGATCATAAAAGCTGAGAAACCTGGTCCAACTCCGGTGAATCCCAAAAGCTACAAAGACGAGAAGCTTGATAGCAACCACATAGGGAAGGGTCGTCCAAAACCACCGCAGGACTTCCCCCTGGTTCAGGCCGTCAAATCGCAGGTGAAAGGCACACAGGTAGCTTGCCACCAGGCCTACAACCAGCGCAGCAACGCCCAGCAAACTCTTTCCCAAGCTGGCCGGTGTGGCGGGTCGCCCGGTCGAGAATCGCACCCGCCGAAAAACTCCCCAGTCCCTTTTCCTGAGGAGGCGCCTCACCGTGACGACTGCGCTGCGGATTTTACCACAGCCACTCTTGAACTTGCTGGCGATTGAATCAGCATAACCGGCCCGGCCCCGCGGCTGGGATTCATTTTCTTCGCCGGAAAAACACTCCGACCCTTCCTCCCCGCGGACAACTCGCAGGTCGGGCGTCCGAGTGAATGGGACAATACCACGATCCTGATCAGATTGAGAACCTGTTCCGGAAATAGTCACGGCAACCTCCGTTGCTGCCGATGGAACGGGACATCCTTTTCCCGAGTTAATCCATATCCGAAGCCGTCCTCCGGAACAAGGGCATTAAATGAACCCGTCTGCCTTCAACTTCAACGACTCCTCCCAAAACCAGCAATTTCCCCGCCCGGCATGCGCGCCAGCCGCTCCGCCTCCAGCCGTTTGCTCGCTACGTCCTGGAGCCGCTTCTGCAGGGCCCGATGTCCCGGACGCCGTTGCACGCACCACCGGAGATGTTCTTCCGCCTCAGCGTACATTCCCACCTTTTCCAAGCTGATCGCCAGGTAGTAGCGCGCTCGATAACTGGCGGGATTGGCACGCACCGCCTCCCGAGCACAGGCGATGGCCTGTTCCTCATCGCCCGCATCCTGGAAGAGAAAGTACGCCTCCAACCAGAGATTGCTCCGTTCCTCCGACGCAACTTCATCTCTCGAGAGTGCCGCCTGAAGTGCCGAGGCATAAGTCCGCTGCAGCCGCGTTAACATCTCCGGAGGATACCGCTTCCGATAGAGCCGATACATCAGTCTCAGCGATTCTAGGTCCGGCTCGAACGTCTCCAGGAGAAACGCGATTTCCTGATCAACCAGCTCCGGCGGAGATCGGCCCACCAGAAAGCGCAGGAGGCGTTCCCGATACCAGGGGCCGCAGGAAAACGCCTTGCGCCACAGGGCAATGCCGTCCTCAAGCCGCCCTATAAATGCAAACTCAGCACCGATACGGAAGAGCAGGTCACCGTCATTCGGACGGACCGCCAGTGCCTGCTCGTACCATGTGAGGAGCGTTCCTTCGGATTCCCCACGCAAGAAAGACGTTTGCCCGAGAATAAAGTAGGCCTCCGCTTGCAGGGGACACAACCGGCAGGCAATCAACGATTCTTCGGATGCCCTGTCCAGCAATTCGACGTGATCCCCAAACGCGGCCCGCAGCCAGGATCTCAATTCCTGAACGGACGCAAACTGCGCATGAAGTGCTGCATCGCGAATCTGAGAGAGCGGCATTGGGTTGGCACAGCACGACTGCTGAAGATGGAACAACCGAAGGTAAGCCTTGGCCAGCCGCAGATGAGCCTCCGCGCGTTTCGGATCAAGACGCACGACATCCTGAAGACACCGAATCATTTCCCACTCTCGCTCAATTGCCTCCTTCAGTTGCTGGCCGAAAACTCCCTCCGGAGATTGGATTTCGGCGGGAGAAAAGGAATAGGTCCGGTCCGCCTGTTCTCTGTTTTCGGCGTCTTCATTCGGGATCGCGTCAGCACTGGCCGCCAAATCGGCCTGTGCATTCCCTCCCAACGCTTCTGTGCTGTCCAAATCCTGCACCGTTGCGGATTTGTCTTCACCCCGGAACAGTTCCTCGATATCGCCACTCTGCCGATAAAGGATAAGATAGCGATGCCAGGCCAGTTCCGCGAAACCGGCTCGGTATCGCTCCGTAAGAATCGGGGCTACTATAGGCAGGCTCAGCACCACGGCTAGCGATAACCCGAGTACGGGGAGAGTCAGCCGAGGCCTTCCTGTTTGAGCCAGTTCGGTCGCGCTGAACGGCTTTTGAAAAGTGGTTTGTGGGACGCTGGCAGACCTCACGCCGAGTCGTGCCAGTGCCGCAAGACACCCCGCAAGCACGCTGACCACGCCCGCGAGTGCCGGATTGTACCACACGTAATCCACCAGCCCATGCAGTGTAAAGGCGAGCAATCCCCCCGCAATGACAGCCGCCCCCGTGCGATGCCGTGAATCGCTGGCCTGTATCACGGCAACCCATGTCCATCGGGCAACCAGAATCAATCCCGCCAGCAAGATCAGGAAGCCAGGCAGGCCGGTTTCCAACAGGACCTGAAGAAAACCGTTTTCGGCGTGCGTGTAATAGTGCCCGCTGTACCGCGCGCTCTGATAATGGGGATGAACGACCGAAAAACTGCCGATTCCGCTGCCGGTCATCCAGAAATCCCGGGCCGCGCGCCACGTGTTCTGCCACACATGCGTTCTGGCCTGAGCTGAATCGATCTCAGACCATTGGAACCGGAACACCCCCTGCCATCGTGCGGTGACTGTTTGCGGCCCAATGATGGCAATTGCCGGAGCAATTACTGCCAGTCCGACGAGTGCGATCCACATCCACCGGCCACGAACCGCCCCGGCCCCAGCCAGCGCGACGCCGGCAACCAGCGCTGCCACCAGCGAGGCGGTAATCCCTCCCCGCGAAAATGACAGCAGCAATGCCACCACCACAACCGGGACAGCCATCCAGCACAGAAGATGCTGCTCCACAGCCGAATCGGTCGAAAAGCTGCCCGTCTTACTCGACCGTTTAGCCCGATCAGCAGGGCGTCTGTAGAGCAACCACCATAAGAGAGGCCCCATCCCCAGAGCAATGAATTCCGCAAAATGGTTGCGATTGACAAAGCTCCCCTTAACAGCGTCCCGAGTATGGGCAAACGGATGCTCATAAAACCAGAAGAATTTTCCGTTCGCAAAAAGATATTGAAGCAATCCAAAGCCAGCGACCACCACTATTCCCAAAGCAATAAACCGTAGATAGTGTTCCACATGTTCTATTTTCTGAATGCGATAAACCGTGGTCGCAAATAGGAAACTGTATCCAATCCACAATCCCAAACCGGGGCGCGTTTCCTGCGGCGCCAAACTGATGGTGCGCCACTCGCCCAGTACCGAAGCCGTGGCAGGACTCCGCCAGCCGGGCAGCAGATGATCCATGTGGGGTGAAAGCACATGCAACCAACCCGCAGGAAGCGGGCAGAGCTGAATGATCCCCAGCAAAACACCGCCGACGAGCACCCATTCCGCACCGCCCAGACGAACCGACCGCCTGGACAGGATGCCAGCCACCGCAGCCAGACTCGCGCTCATCAGAGCGGTGGCCAGCAGGACAGCCTCCGCCCACGGGCTGCGCCCGCCAAGCAGCAGGACTGTCAGCGCCAACCCGACAATCAGAACACCATCTGTTATACGGTGGATTAAAGAAATAACCGCTTTATTGTGCATTGGTCAACCATAGTTTTTATCCGCTGCTATCTATCCACATAACACGGCTGTCATAATACCGAATCACGCAACGCGCCGCGGAACAGTCCGCTCTGGAGTCGAGATTGATTCGGTGATCTCAGGGACTTCCTTTTCTTCATGGCTTTCATCAGGCTGACCATAGTAGTCGCCGGAATAGCCGCTGTAATCTTTTTCTTTTTCATTGGATAGTCTGTTAATCACGATGCCGAGTAACGGAATCTTTAAAAGGGCCAGGTATTCGGCAGCCCTGATGACGGCGCGCCGTTTATTCTTCTCGGGTTGCAGAACCAGGATGACACCATCCGCAAGGCGTCCCCAGATGGCGGTATCGCTGGCAAGGGGAGCAGGAGGACTGTCGATGATGACCTGGTCGTAGTGCTCGACCGCCCAGTTGAGAAGTTCCGCCGTACGAGGTCCAGCAAGCAACTCAGCAGGATTGGCCGGCCGACGCCCGCAGGGAAGGACGTCCAGGTCCGGCACGATGTTCTTTTTGAGACGAGCTTGGATGGCCTCGGCGATCGGGGCGGTATCGCGCAGCACCTCGGAGATGCCCGGTTCGCCCCGCAAGCCGAGAAGCTGGGTGAGACCGGGACGCCGCAAGTCGCCATCCACCAGCAACGTGCGTTTTCCCACATGTGCATAGGTGAGAGCGAGATTGGCGGAAACCGTGGATTTGCCGTCGCCCGGCTGCGTGCTTGTGACGACAACCGCCCCGGTTGGCCGATCGCTCAGTGCCAGGGCCGTCCTGAGCGTGCGGAAGCTTTCGCTGGCCGGGCTGTTGGGATCCGCCACTACCTCGAGAACTTCCACACCTTCACCCTCGCGTGGAGGCATCTCTCGAATGATGCTGAGCACCGGCGCGCGAAGCTGCCACTGGATCTCTTCAACGCTTCGGAATCGATCGTCGAGCACGTCCATCACATACACGACAAACATCCCCAGCGTCAAACCTCCCAGAATCACCATGATCAACACACGCGGGAGACTGGGCGACACGGGCGAACGGTTTTCCCTGGGCTCGGTAATCACCGAAGCGCGCAAATCCCCGGCCAGGTCAAGACTCGTAATCCGCCGGACCAACCCTCCGTAGAGTTCGCGTAATCCGGTAATGTCGTTTTTGAGCATCTCCAGTTGAGCAAGACCTCCCGCGAGATTGGCTGCCTCCTGCCGGGCCAGTTCGTACTGAGCCTGAAGCGACATTTCTTTCTGCCAGAGTTCATTCACCCGTTGACGAAGCGTACCCAACAGCATCTGGCTGAGTTCGGGGATATTCAGGTTGTCGAGTCTCGCCCGGAGACGATCCTGATAAGCCAGAAGAAATGCCTCGTTTGCGGCAATTCGTTGCTGCAGTGCCTGGACCCGCGGATGATTATTCCCAAATTCCTGAAGCAGACGTGCCAGCTCCACGCGATCCTCGACCACCTTTCTTTCGACTTCCAATCGGGCAGCCGTTTCTTCCCGGCTGAATCCCAACACACCCAGGAGAATCTGCTGACCGAGGGTGTCGTCTGCCGCAAAAAGATACTGGCGAATATCCGCCCCCTGCTGGACGGCGTTTTCCAACGCTTGAAGCGAGGCAGCCAGTTGCACGCGTTCTTTTTGGACCTCCACGAGGGCCTGGTTGAACGCCTTGGCCCTTTCCACGAGGGGGTGAACGGTCTGGGAATTGACACCCACGTCGAGGGCCCCGATTTGCTGGCTCAATTGCTGCAGGGCCTGTTCCTTTTCGCTCAACCGGGCGGCAATGTCATCTTTCTCTGTGGTCAAAATGCGAATGATTTCAGCGGTGGTACCCTGGGTCGTGCTTCGCATGAAATCCAGGTAGGACTGCACGACGGCGCCGACGATCCGAGCGGCCACACCCGGATCTTTAGAACGATATTCGACAGTAATAATATTCGTGCGGTACACGGCGCTGGCCGCCAAATTGCGCCGCAGTCCCTCCACCCACGTTTCGGGCTTGTCCATATTCAGATCGACAGCGAGGTCCTCCCGCGACAATTTCTGGATTGCTCCTTCCAGAACCTTGGCACTTGTGATGAGATTAACAAACGTGGGGATGAGGCTGTTTTCGCGACTGCCCTGGGCCTCAATCGTCGGCGAAAGCGCGTTATCTCCCGTTTGAAGTATAAGTAGTTCAGCTTTCGCGGAATAAATTCTGGGTGCTGTTGCATAATACAGCGCGCCAAGAAGCGCAACGGCCAGAAAAGCGCCCAGCATGATCTGCCACCGGCGCCTGACCGCCACGAGAAATTGGGCGATTGCATGGAGAATGTGTGAGGCAGAGTCAGGAACCGCCCATTGAATCCAGGAACTTTCGTTCATAGGCTCTTTTTTAATTTTAAATTTGATTTAGACTGCGATTTTCTTGTTGTGATGTCTGAGCCATTACAATCTATGCACAATTCCAGGATGCCGGGTTAATAAACATTCCCATTCCTCCCTCATGTCTTCAGTTACTTGTGTGCGAGATACAAGGCCGTCCGATTATTAAACGATCTTAGATAATCGACTTATTTATCGTGTCCGATCCATCGGTGTATCGTGACGTACAAGTTCGACTATTTTTATGCACTCAGTTTAAGGGCACAGTGCCACCGACGTGGACAAAACCTTTGAGCAGGTTGTAAACAAACGTTCCAAATGTCTCCTCCACAGTGATGACATCCCCGGGGGCAATGCGGAGGTTTTCTGCCGGGTTCTTGGCAGCCGTGCGGAGGTTCGCCCGAATGAGCACAGGTTCGCTGCGTCCGCGTATTTGCCGCACGATCCACACCTTCTCCGCCAGCGGATTGGAACAACCGCCAGCGAGGGCAATGGCATCCAGCAGCCGCAGATCCTGCGCTGCCGGAAAGTCATACATGCCAGGCTTATTGACAAGTCCATCAACATAGATGGGATCGAGTTTTCGCGGGGGCACGAACACCACGTCTCCATCCTGAAGCCGGTATTCCTGGAGGGACTGATCGTTCTGCCCAGCAGATCGCAGGTCCACCTTGATGGACTCGCCAGGCGCGGTCGCCTCCGTGAAAGAGGTTAGCTGGCCTGGGGCGTTTCCCACTTTGGAATCGAAAGCCGGCGCGAGGGAGCCCGAAGAACCAGATCGGCGAATTTCCACGATCGGGTCCGCATCCGGTTTCAATCCTTCGGCCTGAACCAGAGCCGTCAGGAGGTCGGCCTGGGCAGCCGGAATATCGTACACACCGGGTTTTGCCACGGCCCCGGCTACCGTAATTCGGTAGGTTCGGGACTGCACACGTTTGATTGTGACCGTTGGCCGACGGTAAACGTCCCGCTCAATAGCGGCCTGGGCAATGGCCCTTTCCGCATCAGGAAAGCGCATGCCACCAACCATCACCTTCCCGATAGGGGGGACCTGAATATTGCCCTCGTCGTCCACCCGACAGGAAATAGCAGTATCCTTAATATCAAGGCCGGTGAGGACACTTACTTCCAGAAGATCGCCCGGCATGATAACGTCGCTCGGTGCCTGAACACTGGCCAACTGCGGCAGGGCCACGTCTCGAATATCAGTCACCGGCGGCGGTTGAAGTTCCACCGGAAGAGCGCGGGCTTTGTACACCATCCGGGAGGCGCATCCGGCGCAGAGGAGTCCGAGTACGAAAACGAGCAGGCTGCCTTCAATATACCGAGGCCTGTCTTTCGGAACGGGTGATATGGAAAGGGTGGCCGCCGTTGGTTGCTGATTGCCGTCATCTCGCATGGGATTGTACCGGTGGTTCCGCGAAAACCCTCACAAGTACCAGCTTGCTTTCGGGAAAATTTGCGCGTGATTGTGGCGCGAATGGTTCCCGGGTCAGTCCCGTCAAAAGCGATTTAGCCGTCGGCAACGCCGGGCTAACGCCCACTCCATGCCGAAGCTCCGATGGCCCCGTAGGAGGGGGTAGATACTCAAAAAGATGCCCGATCGTCAACAGCAAAAACCGACTTTTGGAAACAAGGAAAACTGGACAAACCGCGTTTTCCCAGGCATGCGCCGGTCGCCCACCACGGTTGCCAAGGCTGCCCCATCGCCGGTAAGCTTACGGTTTAAGGCCCTGAACTGCCCGCCACCGAGCTTCAGAGCGCAAATTTTTTCGGTGTGCGGGGTAAGGTATGAAAGTTAGGAAAAGGAAGCGGTGTTAGGGAAAGAACTCGTCCCCTGCCGCGTGACGGAGCTTCGTGAATAGCACAACGGATTGAAGGAAGGAGGAAACTGAGTGATCATCGCTGCAACCACCCGGTGTTTTGCCAATCTCCCACTGGAAGCGGCGTTCGAACGTCTCAATGATCTCGAATTCACGCATGTGGAAATCATTGCCCATGAGACAGAAGGGCACCTGAAACCGTCAGAAATCGCGGCTGACCTGGATCGGGCGATTGCCATTTGCCGTAATACCCATCGCCTGACTCCGGTGGCCTACAGTGTGGACATTGAAGCGCAGGGGGAAGAGTATTACCGGCAATTCGCCGCCTGCTGCAAACTGGCCAAGGCAACGCGGGTGGTGACGGTGGTGGTCCGTGCTTCCGAACTGGGAACGCCGTTTAACGAGGAAGTGGAGCGGCTGCAACGGATGGTGGCGATTGCCGCTATGGAGGAGGTTGTCGTGGCCATGCTCGTCGAGACTGGCCGCATGAGCGAATCACCAGAAACCGCCGCCGTGCTCTGCCATCACGCCAAAGGACTTGGCATCTGCCTGGATCCCAGCTACTTCATATACGGTCGGGCGTCCCCCCCCAGTATGGAGCCGATCCTTAAATACGTGCGGCACGTCCGACTGCGCGACACCAAAAAGGACCGCTTTCAGGTGAGAGTGGGCCAGGGAGAAGTGGAGTACAGCAAGCTTCTTGCCAATCTCAGCCGGTACGAATACGATCGGGCCCTTTCGATCGACATCCTTCCCGAGCCAGGCGTGGACCAAAACGCCGAACTCCGGAAATTCCGGCTCCTTTTGGAAACACTTCTTTGAAACACGCTGGATTCCTTCGGCCGCACAAAGGACGCAATCACAACAGCCGTTGGCATCGGAAGTTATATACCTCCCAATCCCGGCGGTTGCTTCAAGCGCGCTGCGATGGAACTACTGTACTGTTATGAGTGATGTTCGACCGGACGTCGGGGCAATTCACGAATTTCCGCTACCGGAATTCGGTGGGGCCGTGCTCCATGCAGCATGGGAGCGATTCATCAAGCCCCGGAAGAAAATGCATGAGTGAATTTCGGATCCCTTTTGCCTTGCTCTTTTTTTCCGGCTGCGCTAGAATGCGCAAGTCACGCGGATGTCCGTCGGCAAAGGGATACGACTGGGGATTGGTCGCCGATGAGGGCCTTTGCGGGGGCACCCGGTGGTCACAATGGCGCCCTCTTACTGGGCGTGTAAAAACGTGCGGAGAGATTGAGAGGTGATTTATGGAACCCCCGCTGGCAATGGTGTTGTTACGGTCTCCTACCAAACCGTCTTTGGAAAAGCTCGACGAAGCCCTCCAGGCAAACTGGGAGGGTCTCCCGGCCCTTGAGGAAGCTCTCGTGGCGCTGCCCCCGGATCTGGATTTGCCGCCATTTCAGGCGATTCGGATAGGCGATACCGTGGCCTTCATCCTTTCGGAAGATGACCCCGTTCCGAAAGAGGATCTCGAGCTCGCCTGCCTGTCGGCCTGGTACTGGCCGGATGCCCATGAGGCCATCGATAAGCACACGGCGCATCTGGTCGTTGTTCTGCCCGAACCGCCGCAGGATCCCCTTGAGCGGTACATTCTTCTGACTCAAATCACAGCGGCTCTGGCTCAGATTACGGATTCCGTGGCGGTGTTTTGGCCCCGTTCCCTCCTGGTCCACAAGCCGGAAGACTTTATCAATTCGGCGCGACAGATGGGACCGGGGCAGTTTCCGCTGGAGCTGTGGGTGGCCTTTCACGGAGAGATCGAGGAGGATCAAACTCTGACTTTATTCACCCGGGGTATGGCGGCCTTTTCACTTCCCGAAATTGAAGTCTACAACACCCGGCAGCAACCGCAGTTTGTCTACGAGCGGGTGTACAACATCGCATATTATCTGCTCGAAAATGGTCCGGTCATCCATGATGGAGAGACGGTCGGGATGAGCCAGGACGAGCAATATAAAGTGCGGATCGGTCCGTCCCGCCTTGAACCGCGGATTCGGGCTCTCCAGGTGGAAATGTGAGCTGAGCCTCCCCGGGGACGTCCATCTTCCTTGGGATGATTGTCCCGGATTGCACTGTCACATCAGGTGAGAGCAAGCGAATGGATTAAGGGAGTTTCGGGAGACGGCACACATGCTCCATGCGGTGATTTTGGCTGGGGGATCCGGAACCCGCCTCTGGCCGGAGAGTCGCGCCGCCCGTCCCAAGCAACTCCTGCCCATCGGGGGAGAGAAAAGTTTACTCCGGGCCACGGTGGATCGCGTTCTGCCGCTGGTTCCTCTGGATCGTATCTTCGTGGCGACGAGCAAAGATTTAGCGCCTGCAATCGCGGAAGAGCTGTCTTTTCTTCCCCGGACGGCGATCCTAGTGGAACCGGCTCCCCGCAACACGGCACCGTGTTTGGGCCTGGCCGCCGCTCGGCTTCTGCGGGAAGACCCGGACGCGATCATGGCGGTGTTGCCCGCCGACCATGTGGTGTCGCCGGATGAAGCGTTTATCCAGGATTTGCAAACCGGCGTGCGGCTGGTCATGGAAGATCCTCGGCGGTTGGTGACGTTCGGCATCCCGCCTACATATCCCTCACCCTCTTTCGGCTACATTGAGCGCGGTGAACCTCTGGCTCTTCCCGAGAGCAGTAAACTTGAGGAGCCCGTTCGGACGGAGACAGCGCCCCAACACCGAATATTTCAGGCGCGACAGTTCTGGGAAAAGCCATCTCGGGAAACGGCTCAAAAATACCTGGAAGCCGGTACTTTCTACTGGAATGCGGGCATTTTTGTTTGGAAGGCCGCCACTTTGTGGCAGGCGCTGGAGGAGTACTGTCCGGAAGTTTTTCAGCCCCTTGCCCGAATTGCCGCAGCCGCTGACTCACCCCGATTCGGCGAGATTCTGGAATCCGAATTCCAGCAGATCAAAAGCATCTCCATTGACTATGCGGTGATGGAAAAGGCAAACAATGTTGTCGTGATCGAGGCGACGTTTCGCTGGGATGACGTTGGTGGTTGGCGGGCACTGGAGCGGCTGCTGACCGTGGATGAGAGAGGTAACGTCGCTGATGCCCCGCGGGTGATCTTTTGGGATGCAGATGGCACGATCGTTCACAGTCGCCGGGATGACCATCTTATCGCCACGCTGGGGGTCAAAGACCTGGTTGTTGTGGTCACTCCGGACGTCACACTTGTGGCTGACAAAAATCGCGAGGAAGATGTTCGCAATCTTCTGAAGGAGCTGGAACGGCGGGGATGGCGGGAGTATTTGTAATGCATCGCGGCAAAGGATTTTAGAACGTGTGGGGTATGCCCGGGCCCATGGCCGAAAGGTGAACCAGAATGGCGGGTGGAACGACAGAATTCCGCGTCAATCTGGACGTCTTCCGCGGCCCGCTCGATGTTCTCCTCTACCTCATTCGCAAACACGAGCTGGCCATCACGGAGATTTCGGTTTCAGAAATCGCGGAACAGTTCCTGCAGTTTGTGGAATCAGCCCAGCCGCTGGATGTTGACACGGCAGCCGACTATCTGGCCATGGCAAGCTGGCTGGTGGAGCTCAAATCTTATGAACTGTTACCGCACGGGGAGGAGATGCCAGAGGAATTTGTCTCCGAACCGCGTGAAGAATTGGTCCGGCGGCTTCTGGAGTACAAGCGCTACCGGGATCTGGCGTATCTGCTTGAGGAGCGTGCCAAAGAATGGCAAACGCGTCTCCGGCGTCTGAGCGATGACCTCGGGGAGAGCCCGATTCAGCCCGCGGATGAACCGCTGCAAGAAGTCCACCTGTGGGACCTGGTCCAGGCTTTTTTGAGGGTCCTCCAGGAAAGCGAGGTCCAGGCAGGAACGACGCTCGTCTATGATGACACCCCCATCCAGGTCTTCATGGAGCGTATCTATCGGCGGTTGCTCGATTGCCAACAACTCGCGTTTCGCGAACTCTTCTTGCCCGGGATGCACAAATCCACGCTGGTTGGGATCTTCATGGCGGTGCTGGAGTTGGTACGATTCGGCTTTATTCGTGTCCACCAAGAAGAACTCTTTGGCGAGATTCTCCTCTCTCTCCGCGAGGACCGCCCCCCGTATCACCCCTGGGAACCGCCTCCGGCAACCGAAGAAGGGGAGATGGCCAACGGCACGACCACTGGGCAAGCCTCTTCCCAAAGCGGACAATAGACGTTTCCATGAAGTTGGCTGGGGCTTACCGGGCTTATAGTGACGCTCTTTGGAACAAGGGCGGAAATCACCCACCTGGAGACGTGATGGTCCCTTCGGAAAAGCGTGCCGCGGTGAGTTCGGAAAATCGCAAATCACAAAATCATGATGAGCGGTGTTTGGGAGCTTCCGGCGAAGAGGCCCTGAAGTCGGTCCTGCTAGAAGATCTGCCGATCAAGAGGCTCTCGCACAAAAACATCACCATCGAGGGGTATTCCCGGGCCGCCTTTCAGACCTACTGGCGGATCCCGGAGTTCCGGCTCGGTTTTGATCTGGGGGGCCAACCGTGGGCATTCATGGGGACGCCCTCATGGTTTGTGTCACACACCCATATCGATCATGTGGTGGCCCTTCCGGCGTATGTTTCGCGGCGGCGGATGATGAAGATGGAACCGCCCACTATTTACCTGCCGGAACAGGCCGTCCCGCTCGTGGAAAGGCTCCTTCACATCATCGCGCGGCTGGATCGGGGACGCCTTCCCTGCCAGCTTGTGCCGACAGCGCCTGGCCAGGAAGTCGAGCTCTCCCGAGAACTCGTCGTCACAACGGTTCCCACCCAGCACACCGTCCCCTCGCTGGGATTCATCGTTTGGGAACGACGGAAAAAACTGAAACCGGAGTTCCATGGGCTGCCCGGCGAGAAAATCCGGGATCTGCGTCTCAGTGGCGTGGAGGTCACCAACGAAATCCGTCTGCCGCGGGTCGCCTATCTCGGCGACACACGGGTGGACGTCCTGGACGAGTACCCCGACCTGTACCGGGCAGAAGTGCTCATCATGGAGGTTACTTTTCTTTCGCCCCATCACCGTGGGGAAAAGATTCGGAAATTTGGGCATGTGCATATTGACGACCTGGTCGCCCGGCGAGACCGCTTTCAGAACGAGCTGATCATCGCCTCCCATTTCAGCATCCGCTACACGCCGCGATTGATTGAGAAGCTCGCCCGAAAGGCAATTCCAGATATGCTGGGCGGGCGACTCCAATTATGGCTGTAACCTTGGCCGCCATTTGGCGGGCAGCTTTGTGCCATATGTCGGGGTGGCTGACCCATCCCCACTTTTTGGAAGGATCTGTCGGAATCTGAAGCCATTGCCCGCGGTAAGGGGCATTCATGAATTGCGTCTACCGTGCAATCAGCGGTATACAGACCTGATAAGCACGTCCCTCCGAGAATTTTTTCGGAGGGGCACGCTCGTCGTGCCCGACGCAAGGAACGTAGCACAGCGGACCCGACGAGCGGGTCCATCCGACCATTGCCCGCGGTAGGGGCAATTCATGAATTGCCCCTACCAAACATCAAAAACTTGGCTCTGCCAAAATGCGGATGGATTAGGCCGCTCATCCAGCGGCCACGCGGCGGGTGGCTTCTGCCCCGTCCGAAAGGGCCAGCCTCCTGCGGAATAAGATCTCTCTCGGCGGTGATCGCCAGCGGGTATAATGGGCCGATATGCTAGCCACCGGCCCTGTGTTCCCATTCCGCTGGGCGCAGCAAATTCTGGCGGAGAGCGAAACCACCATAACGAGGGGGATGATGAGTCAAAAGAGTAAGATTCTCATAGCGGACGACCACCCCACCAACGTGGAGCTTTTGGAAGCGTATCTGTCCCAGTGCGACTGCGACATTTACGTCGCCAGCGATGGACTGCAAACCCTGGAGCTTGCCCGCAAAGTCCATCCCGACGTCATCCTCCTCGACATCATGATGCCCAAAATGAGCGGGTTTGAGGTTTGTCAGCGGCTGAAAAGCGACCCCGCCACCAAAGACATCATGATTCTGATGGTGACAGCTCTCAATGAGTTGGGCGATATCGAGCGGGCCGTGGCGGCGGGATGCGATGATTTTCTCAGTAAACCCATCCATAAGCCAGAATTACTCAAACGTGTCGAAAACATGCTCAAGCTCCGTCATGTGACGGATGAGCTGGAGCGGCTTCGCGCGTACATCGACGCGATGGAACAGAGACGGCAGACCGGCCCCACCACCACCTAAGCTCGGAACTCTATCTTGGGTTCGCTTATACCTTTACACTTCATGGCAGAATAACGATCCGGAAAAACACCAAATACGATGAGCGTTCGCACGAGATTTGCCCCCAGTCCGACGGGTTACCTCCACATTGGCGGTGTTCGCACGGCCCTCTTCTGCTGGCTGTTCGCCCGCCGTCATGGAGGACAGTTCATCCTGCGGATTGACGACACGGATCAGCAGCGGAATGTTGAAGAAGCCCTCCAGCCGATCCTGGATGGTTTGCGGTGGCTGGGGATCGATTGGGATGAAGGGCCGGAAGTTGGTGGGCCGCATGCCCCCTACTTCCAATCGCAACGGTTGCCCATCTATCAGGAGGCTGTCCGTCGCCTGCTGAAAAGCGGTCACGCATACTGGGACTTTGCGACGCCGGAGGAAATTCAAGCGGAGCGGGAAGCCGCGCAGGCAGAAAAACGGCCGTTCGTATACAGCCGCCGCTTTATGGCGGAAACGGAAGCAGATGCCGCACGATTCCGGGCCCAGGGTCGTCAGGGCGTCGTGCGACTGAAAATGCCCCGCGAGGGGAAGCTCGTGATTAACGATCTCATTCGCGGGCCGGTGGAATTCGAGTGGTCCCAGGAACAGGACCATGTCATCCAGCGATCCGACGGGACGGTGCTCTACCACCTGGCGAGCGCCGTGGATGACCACGAGTTTGGTATCACACACGTCATTCGAGCGGAGGAGCACCTGTCGAACACTCCTCGGCAGGTCTTCATCCTCCAGTCACTGGGCTATGAAGCGCCCCAATTTGCCCATCTCCCAGTTGTGGCCGAGCCAGGAAGCAAGGTCAAGCTCAGCAAACGGAAACTCGACAAGTACCTGAAAAACCGGGACTTTGCCGAGCTCATGGAACTCGGCCAAAAGATCGCCCAAAAGATTGGACACGCAGCCTCCAGCGAACTTTTCAATCCGGTCATTGTCGACTTTTATAAGGTGGTCGGTTTTCTGCCGGATGCGATCGTGAACTATCTGGCCCTGCTGGGGTGGTCACTGGATGATAAGACCGAGCATTTCACACGGGAGGAACTGGTGCGGGTGTTCTCCCTGGATCGCGTGAACAAAGCCCCCGCCAGCTTTGATCCCAAGAAATTGCTGGCCTTCCAGCAGCGGCACATGCGGGAAGTGCCGATTTCGCAGAAAGTGGAGATGGTCATCCCGTATCTTCGGCGGGCGGGGTGGATCCCCGGGGAAGTCAGCGCGGATTTGCGAGGAAAAATCGCCAGGGTTGTGGAAGCGGCAGGCGATCGGCTGCGCGTGGCGGGAGAGATTCTGAACTATCCCGAGTTTTTTGTCGCCGATGAAGACCTCCCCTACGACGAAAAAGATGTCGCCAAGCGGCTTCAACAGCCGGGGGTGGCAGAAATCCTCCAGCGCTTGGAAGGAGTGTTGCGAGAGGCGGAACCTTTCACCGCAAGTCATCTGGAAACGCTCATCCATCAGTGGACAGAAAGGGAGCAACTCAGCCTGGGCCAGGTGGTGCATCCGTTGCGGGTGGCGGTCACCGGGCGGAGTGTCGGCTTCGGTTTGTTCGACACGCTCGCCATTTTGGGACGCGACACCGTGTGCCGACGACTGCAACTGGCCCGCGAGAAATTTGCCGCTTCGGCGGCTAAGCCGGCTCCCGAAAGCGCATAACGTTCCATTGAGAATACACGGCCATGGCCGATAGAATTCCCAGGGCAAGTTGAGGATATGTGTCATGACTGACGGCGGGAACATTACTCCGGAAAAGAAGATTCAGTCTGAAGCACAGCCCACCGGGACCCCCTCGGGTTGTGACTCTTGCGAGGGGACAGACTTTATTCGGGAAGCGATCATTGAAGACCTCAAGAGCGGACGTTTCGACCACGTCCATACACGATTCCCCCCCGAACCGAACGGGTATCTTCACATCGGACACGCCAAATCAATCTGTCTCAACTTCGGTATTGCCCAGGAGTTCGGGGGAAAGTGCAACCTCCGCTTCGACGATACCAACCCCACCAAGGAAGATACTGAATACGTGGAGGCCATCAAGGAAGATATCCGCTGGCTGGGGTTCGATTGGGAGGACCGCTGTTATTACGCCTCGGATTATTTTGAACAGCTCTACCAATGGGCAGAGGAACTCATCAAGAAAGGCAAGGCCTACGTCTGCGATCTTTCGCCGGACGAAATCCGCGAATATCGTGGGACCCTGACCGAACCGGGACGGGAAAGTCCCTATCGGAACCGCTCCGTGGAGGAAAATCTTGACCTTTTCCGCAGAATGCGGGCAGGGGAATTTCCCGAGGGATCGCGGACCCTGCGCGCCAAGATCGACATGGCTCATCCCAACGTGCTCATGCGTGACCCGGTTATGTACCGCATTATCCACGCGCCGCATCACCGAACGGGCAACAAGTGGTGCATTTATCCCACATACGATTGGGCCCATGGTCAGTCTGACTCGATCGAGGGGATCACGCATTCGATCTGCACGCTGGAATTCGAAGTGCATCGGCCGTTGTATGAATGGTTCATCAAAGAGCTGGGGATTTATGCTCCGCGACAGATCGAATTTGCCCGACTTAATCTGACCTACACGGTCATGAGTAAACGTCGGCTGCTGCAGCTCGTGCAGGAAGGTTATGTGCGGGGCTGGGATGATCCACGAATGCCGACCATCCGCGGACTCCGCCGACGGGGTTACACGCCCGAGGCCATCCGTGATTTCTGTCAGCGGATCGGCGTTTCCAAGTACGACGGCGTCGTGGATATCGCGCTTCTGGAACACTGCATCCGGGAAGACCTGAACAAACGGGCTCCCCGCGTCATGGCGGTCCTTCGGCCGATCAAACTCGTCATCGACAACTATCCCGACGGCCAGACAGAGTATCTGGAAGCCGTGAACAATCCCGAAGATCCCTCGATGGGCACGCGACAGGTGCCCTTTTCGAAGGTGCTGTACATTGAAGAGGATGATTTCCGGGAAGTGCCACCACCGAAGTATTATCGCCTTTCACCGGGCCGGGAAGTCCGATTGCGGTGGGGATACTTCGTCAAATGCACGGGCGTGGTCAAAGACCCTCAAACCGGCCGCATCCTGGAAGTGCACTGCACCTATGACCCCGCCACCAAAGGCGGAAATGCCCCCGACGGACGAAAGGTGAAAGCCACCATCCACTGGGTGTCGGCCGCGCATTGCGTGGAAGCCGAAGTCCGGCTGTACGACTACCTGTTCACCAAGCCAGACCCGGACGACGTGCCCGAAGGGATGGATTGGCGGGCCAACATCAACCCAAACTCTCTGGAGGTGATTCCCAACGCCAAGATCGAGCCCAGTGTCCAGGGGGCCCCGGCAGGCACGCGCTACCAGTTTGAACGTCTGGGATACTTCTGCGTGGATCCTGATTCCACGCCGGAAAAACTCGTTTTCAATCGCACGGTGACGCTCAAAGACGAGTGGGCGAAAATTCAAAAGAAGCTGGAAAACCAGCAAACCGCCGGAGCAGCGTGAAGCCGCTTCACGGAAGAATTATTCGGCTGGATGCAAAACCAGTGCCGGTCAGCGGGGTCAGGCGGGCACGACAGGCGTGTCCTTCCAGCCTCCGGGAGCACCCGCATGTGAGGTCCATGATTTAAAGCTGGATGCTCCACTTGATCGATGGGGCTACGTCTGCGCTGTCCAATCCCTGTTTAAATTCAGGGCAGTTCACGAATTGCCCTTATGAGCCGTTGAGTTTTTTCTAAAAATCCTCAGAAAGAGGGGGATGGGGCGGAATGAGGTGATGGCGACAAATGGCGGACCGACGTTTATGATTAAAGAAAGGCGAAACCTAACGGGAGGCTGTGCGTAACCGAAAGAAAGAGCCACAACCAGACCGCTCCGAATTAACGCGTGCAAAAGTGTTTTATTCAAGATAGAACCTGATGAGTGACTTCGAGAAACGATTGCAACAGGCGATCGAGCGAGGCCGTCGTCGGCGGGACATGCAGGCGGAGGCGGAAGCCCGCCGGGCCATGACGGAACAGGAACTCCGTTCTCGGCACAGCGAACTCCGACTCCAACTGACCGACTACATCGAACAGTGCCTCCGCAAACTTCAGGAGCACTTTCCGGGATTTCAGTATGAGACTGTGATCTCCGAACGGGGTTGGGGGGCCGCTCTCAGCCGTGACGACATCGATCGCCGCGGTCAGCCACCGCAGCGACGCTACAGCCGAATCGAGCTGGTGGTGCGACCGCTTTCGGAGTACTTCGTGCTCGATCTGGCCGGAAAAGCCACGATCCGCGACAAGGAGCTCTTCAACCGCAGTTTCTATCAACCGCTCAACGAAGCGGATCTCGAAACTTTCAAGGAAATCATTGACAAGTGGGTTCTGGAATTTGCGGAAGCGTACGCCGCTCGTTCCTGAAATCACAGCAGATTTCGTCCGCTTCTTTCTGCGGACTCAATGTCTGAATTCATCACTCTTCAGGGGCTTGCCCAGGAGGACGGCCAGCACATCGCCGAGGCTGCTCGGCCCAATTCCGAGACACATGGCCAGGCCAAAGCCGGCCACGAAATTCGCCAGACCGGTGATCATGAAAAACAGCGCCATGCCGATGTTGGCTCCCCTGCGTTTGGGGCGGTTCTTGCCCGCCGAGGCCGTCACGACTCGGCCGTCACGCGGTCATAAAACTCCACGTACTTGTTGCGGTCTTCTGGATTTTTCCTGGCTTCAATAGCCGCCCGGGGATGCAGGTTCAACTGGCCGGTGATGTTGTACTGCACGTACGGGCCCCATTCCACTTCCGCGCGGAGCGGCTCAATCCAATCCTGGAGGAACTGATAAATCGGCCGAATGCGGAACTTGGGGTTACGGAGGAAGCCGATCAAAAGCTCCATCGGGCAATTGCCGGCCCCACGTCCCAGTCCGCCCATGGAGGCATCCACCCGGTTCGCACCGTGAATGATGGCCTCAATCGTGTTGGCGAAGGCTAATTGCTGGTTATTGTGTGCGTGGATACCCACCTCTTTCCCACGCTCCTTGGCGTAACCGAGATATTTTTTGACGAGACGTTCAATCTGCTCCGTGTAAAGGGCCCCGAAGCTATCCACCACCACGACAACCTGAGCCGGGGTTTCCGCGACCAACTCCAGACACTGCTCGATTTCCACCTCCGTGGCCTGGGAGACTGCCATCAGGTTCGCCGAGGTCTCATAACCCTTTTCATGGGCGGCCTTGATCATTTCGCAGGCTTCGACGGTCTGATGGACATAAAACGCCACGCGAATCATGTCGAAAACGCTGCGATCCTTAGGAAGGAGATCGGTTTTCCAGTCCGATTTGCCCGCATCCATCATTGCCGCCAGCTTGAGGGATGTGGGATTATCACCCACCACCCGGCGAACATCGTCCTCATCGCAGAATTTCCAGGTACCAAAGCGGTCCCGCTGAAAGACCCGCTTCGACGCCTTGTACCCGATCTCCATGTAGTCGATGCCGGCCTCCACACAGGTATGGTACAGGGCTTTCACGAAATCGTCCGAGAAATGATGGTCGTTGACCAAGCCACCGTCGCGGACCGTGCAATCGAGCACTTTCAATTCCGGCCGGTACGTGATCCACGGAGCAATGTCTTTCGGATCGGGCGTCATACGGAGTTCTCCCACAAATGCCTCAAGGAAGCCACGAGAATTACCTACTTCGCCCCGCACTTACCTAATTCGCGCGTTAAGCTGGGCATTTCCAGAAAACTATATCTTACGACTGTCGATGCGCTGCCACCGAAAGCGAAAACCTCACCACCCCGCTCCCGGGAGGGATTTTGAGACCGCTCAGGCGAGGGACACGGAACTGGTCACGGTGGTTGATTCTGTCGCTAGGGAACTTTTACCACCGAGTCTTGCCCGCCATGCCTCCCATTTCTTCTTTGAGCACGCGCTCCGGTTCACCGCGGACAAATTCCAAACGCGAGCCGTAATCCTCGGCGATGTCGAAGACGTAATCGCGTAGCGGGATTTCCACAGGCTGTTCACAAAAGGTTAGAGCTGTCTCCTTTGTTTCCGCGAGGAAACCCTCGTGGGGGCAGCGCCACACTTTCAGATCCAGATTCCAGGGCAGCACGAGGACCTGGATGCGTCCCATCTGGAGCGCTTCTAACGTTTTTTCCGCTCCCCAGATTCCAGCACCTTCGCGAATTTCCGTCAAAAGACGCATTTCGTCCCGTCGCTCTGCTTCGTTGAGGAGCGGTTCCACCTTCTCCAGGATGTCTTTGGAACTTGCCTCGTCGATGACCGGTGGATGGCCCACCCGACCGACGAGCCGTCCCCGCAAATTTCGATTGAGGAAAACCTCGAAGAAACCAGTTTCCCAGTCGTCGCCCATCAGAACAAGTCGATTCACATCCAGCCGCAGGATGCATTGCTCGAGCAATCGGGCCAGCTTGGAGTAGAAATTTCGGGCCCAGGTTTGCAGCTTGGCCCGGTATTTGTCCTGATCCCGGACCGATTTCGCCCGCAACAGCCCGCCTTCCAGCACCTTGCGATAATCGGCCAGCTCTTTCCATTGATTGGGCGTGATCTCCGCGAAGATCTGGGTGTCTTCCCGGACTTCGCCCAGGAAAATTTCATAGAAACGCCACTGCGAACGCCGCAGATGGAGAACACCCGCCCGCTCGTATTCGTCAAAAGCGAAAACCAGAGGCGTGATGTAGGGTTTACCCCAGCGAACCTCCACCCGCCCATGAGCTAAATCCACAACAGGAAGCTCTACCTGCAGGTCGAACCGCTCGGTTGTGAGCTTTCCGTGTTCATCCTCTGCCGCAAACAGGGCCATGGTTTTCGCTTCCGGAACGGAAAGATCGAGGAGCGTGAGGATTTCGTCATAGAGGGTTTTGGCCCGCTTTTTGGGAACGCGCAAGTCCGGAATTTCGCTCAGGCTGTTCTTACAGCGTTTGATCCATGCCCGGCCTGCATTCTCCGGCTTGGCTGGATTGACATCACAGTACAGGGAGAGCACTGGCTCCGCGTGTTCCCCAATCCCTTTGCGCAGTCTTTCGATATCTTCCTGAGTGATCATCGCCTGTAAACGCTCCTTTTTTCAAACAGGTAAGTGTCACCGACTTTCGGATGGCGCCATGCCGATTCTGGCAAGACTTTTTTCCGGTTGCTAAACGGTCAAAAATAGGCCGGAAAAACAAAGTATACTGCCCCGGTAGCGACGTGACGATGCCGGGTCACTCCTGCCTCATCCCCATATTTCCCTGCCGATGGCGAGCGAACGTCCACACCGGTGCGCGTGGGAGTGAGATTCATCCCGGAACCACCGGCTTGCCATGTCCGCTTTCGGAGGACGTGCTCGTCACGTCCGCTTTCCCGCGCTGGATAATCCATCGTTATTCATCGGGCACGACAAGCGTGCCCCTCCGAATCCTCTTTCGGAGGGACCTGCTTGTCAGGTCCGTTTTTCTCGGAGGGACGTGCTTGTCACGTCCGCTCATCAACCTTCAATATTCCCTTGGCCTTTGGCGGGGACTGAAGGCCACGTCGAAAGCGGGGCTAAAGCCCCGCACTCCATGGAGTACGGCGATTCATCGCCGCTTTTTCGTGAAGGCTTCAGCCTTCACCACCTTACCGTTTGCGCTAATCTGCCGCGACCACGAAAACGGTTCCCGGGCAACGGCCATTTATAACGGGCCCCAACGCCACCTTTTGCCCGCGGCTTGGCGTGGATTTTTGTAAAAGGGGGTTGGGTCGGGGTTACCGGGGCGTCGCGATTGAGGAATTTCCCGCCAAATCCCTTTTGGCGCCGACAGGGTCACCATTTGGCCGGGGAGGTTGCACGTTTGAGCACTTCCCGCATGAGGTCAGCAGGGGCATCCAGTCCCGTGAAGAGCTTGAACTGCATGCAGGCCTGCCGGACGAACATCTCCACGCCGGTGACAACCTTGCAGTTCCTTGCCCGCGCGTCCTTGATCAAGAGCGTATTCTCGGGATTGTAAACGGCATCAAAAACGAGCATGTGACTGCGGAGATACTTGGGATCGAACGGAGTTTCGTCCACGTTGGGGTGCATGCCGACGGGGGTGCAATTGGCTAGAATATCGCAGGCGACCGAGTGGCGGTCTTCCCATTTGACGTAGGGGCAATCGAGCTTCTCGGCCAAAAGGCGGGCCTTTTCCTCATCGCCGTCGGTGAGGGTGACCGTCGCTCCCGCGCGCAGCAGGCCATAAGCGACGGCCTTCCCTGCACCCCCCGCCCCCAGAACCAGCGCGTGTTTTCCTTTCAGCGGTGTCGGATCTTTGGGGGACGCGCCCAGCGCCGTTTCAATGGCCTCCAGAGCGGCCCGACAGTCGGTGTTATAACCGAGACGCTCATTCCCCTCGAAGATGACCGTATTGGCAGCCCCAATCCCACGGACGATGCTGTCGGCCTTGGTCAGTTTGGCCAGAATCGCCTCTTTGTGGGGAATGGTCACACTCAAACCTTTGATCCCCCATTGAGGCGCTTGATCGATAAACTCGAACAGATCTTCCCGGGGCACACGGATGGGAATATACACCTTGTTCAGGCCCAGGCGCTGGAATGCCGCGTTGTGGATAAGCGGGCTGAGACTGTGCCCGACAGGATCGGCGATCACGCCGTAGACCTCCGTGTCCGGCCGAATGCTTTCATAGCGGTAGACATCGCGCATTTCTTCAAAGCTGAGCTGCCCGGGGGCCAGTGTCCGCTCGGAATGGAACGCCGCATAACTGAATGGCGCCCCGAACTTCCCTGCCAGAATCCGCGAGGGGATTCCAATATCCCCCATGCACAGACCAACGGTGGGAATTCGGCTCTGCGCCACAAGCTGGAACATGCGGAGGTTATCCTGGGGATGGTTGGCCACCGTGGCGATCTTGATGATATCCGGGTCGAGCGTGGCCATCCGATCGTAAAGGGCCTGGAGATTCTCCGGTGTTTCGTGAAAATTGTGGTAGCTGATGATGCGCTTGGTTTGGCCGTACCGGGGAATCGAGGCCGCAATATCCTCCTCCAAATCGATGTAGTCCACCCCTTCGGCGATGGCAGTGCGGAGAATAAGCTGCCGCTCTTGTTCGGTACCTCGAAACCGTCCTCCATCGCGTTCTCGGCGGCAGGTCATGATTACCGGACAGGGACGTTCGTTGAGGAGCCGCTTCACATTGACGGGCCCGTTGATATAGTCGAGCCGAATTTCGACCAGTTTCACGCCCTGTTCAGCGAGATAATGGTGCTCGGCGATGACATGCCGATGGCGTCCTCGAGCGATGCTGACACAAATGATACTGCGAGAGTCGGATGCCGACATGGTCTTTAAACTCTTCCGAACCTATCTCTTGACCTGCTGATGCTGACCGTGGATCGAACCTTCTCTGCCAACAGAGGCCACAGGTATCTCAACCCGCGATAGTCCCAGTGTGGCCGCAATTTGTCCTCCCGTAAATGGGGAAACATCTTTCTATCCTAATTGGTTTGTTCCCCTCGGGGCAGGTGACGTCGCTGCCAGAACACGTACAACCACGTCAGGATTCCCAGGGCAAACAGGAGGATGCTCACCACCTGAGCGATAGTCAGGCCCCCGTAGCTTCCCGGTTCGTCTGCCCGGATGATCTCCAAGATAAAACGTGTCACGGGGTAAAGCGTCAAGAACCACGCCCAGAGTTCGCCGTCGGTTCTGGCAAAAGGTTCATAGGCTAAAAGAAACAGACACAAAATGAGGGCGTTGACAGCGCTATAAAGCTGACTGGGATGAACAAACAGGCTGTGCGGCGGGATTTCGTTGCGTGATTCCCACATGAAGTCGCCCCCCTCCCGTGTTTGGATGTGCACAAAGACCGACTCTGTGTTGGTTCGGGGAAAATTCCCAGAAACCGCTCGACGTTGAGTCGAGGACGGCGCCACTTCGGCAGCAGCACAGACGCACCCGCGGCCTCCCTCGATGAGGACGGGATTGCCACTGGCGGCGACCAACTCTTCCACGAGAATGGCGGTGGGAGACTGACCTCCACCACCGCCAAGCTGCCTTCCGTTGACAACCGCGATGTGCTGGCCGGGTTTGACCCCCGCTCGAGAAGCCGCCGAGCCGGGCACCACCTCCACAATGATCGGCAGACGATCCGGATCGTCTGGATCTTCATGAAATCGAATCCCGTAAATGGCCAGTTGGCCGTGCTCCAATTGATTCAGATAGGCAAATGATCCGGCCGGGAACTGGACCGACCACGGTAATTCACACACGCCACCGAAACAGCAACCGTTGAGAAAACACCCAATACGGCCGAATGCCAATCCCAACAGAAAGCAAGGTGCCAGAAGATCGAAGATCGCCAGCAATCTAACCTTCTGCTGCCAGGCGTAGAACGCGATCCCGGCAAGTCCTCCAAGGAGCGACCCATATACGACCAGGCCACCCTGGGTCACATTGAGCACGGCAGTCAGCCCAGCCACCGGTCCTTGGGTCTGCCACACGGGTCCGTAGTGAACAGGCCAGTACTCAATGACATGAAATAGCCGAGCGCCAATAATTCCGGGAATAATGCACCACAGTGCGAGATTGGCCACCCAATCCGCGGAGAATCCGCGTTTATTTGCTCTCAGAATGGCCAGCCCCACCGCTGCCAGCACAGCCACCAGAAGCATCGTCCCATAGCCGCGGACGGGTAGCCCGCGCAGGGGCCGGCCGGCTGCGTCGTAAATGCCTGGAATATCCACGAAGAGGCGGGGAAGAAGAAAGGCAATGACGAGGGCCACGATCCCGTGCACCACGACGCTATTCCAGAATTCACCTGTCCAGCCCTGCCGGCGCAAGGTCCAAATCAGAGCCAGGACACTCCATGCAATCCACAGCCAGAAGAGCAATCCCAGGCCGAATAGGGGCACCGATCCAACGCGTTCCGGAATGTAAAACAATGTCCGCCACATGAGTTCACTTCGCTGTGCCTGTCATGATTCGTTCAAGCCGGAAATTCAAATCGTTTCGGGGCGTGCCGTGTTTTGAACATCCCAAGGGTGATGGGGTTGGCAACGAATCATCGAGACGGGGGTACAATCCGCATGTTATCGATCAATCGCGTGGAACCGAGGCGCACCGCGAGAAGGGCCTGCACCGGCCGATCGATGATTGTTACCTCTTCCAGTGTTTCCGGATCCACCAGGGCCACATAATCAACCTGGGCGTACGGCACGCTGCTGATTAACTCCCGCATCGCGGCGGTGACTGCGCGGGCATCGTTCTCCCCGGCGCTCACGCGTTCCTGGGCCAAACACAGGCTGCGGTAGAGGACCAGGGCGTCCTGCCGCTCCCTGGGGCTGAGGTACTGATTGCGGGAACTCATGGCAAGACCGTCCGGCTCGCGGACCGTGGGACAGGCTCGGATCTCCACAGGCAGATTCAGATCCCGAACCATTTGCCGCACGACCAGGAGTTGCTGATAATCTTTTTCGCCGAAATAGGCCACATCGGGCTCAACAAGATGAAACAGCTTGAGGACGACGGTCGCCACTCCGCGGAAATGGCCCGGCCGAAAGGTCCCTTCCCAGGGCTGCGCAATGCGGCCTACCTCCACCCAGGTATCAAAACCGGCGGGATACATTTCGCTGTCTGTCGGGGCAAAGACCCACGGAACGTCGAGCTCAGCCAACAGTTGCAAATCCCTGTCCAAATTCCGCGGATACCGATCGAAATCCTCGCCTCGTCCAAATTGCGTTGGATTCACATAGATGGAAACGACGACCTCATCGCACTCTCGTTTGGCCGCGCGGACCAGACTGAGATGCCCCTCGTGAAGCGCTCCCATGGTGGGAACAAAGCCGATCCTCCGCCCGGCCTGACGCAGTTGCCGGCTTCGAGATTGCATTTCCTGGGCTGAGCGAATAACTGCGGGCATTGCCATAGCATACTCCCGGTCTTTTAGAGGGTGGCGACAGGCCACCGCCCACCGAACGCCTCCCCGGCTAATCGCCATCTTCCATCGGCCTGGGTGATCGCTGAGCCGGGTAACACAACCGTCCTTTTTCAGAGAGATCCGTGATACCTTGTCCCCGAGGTGCAAACGTCGCTGCTCAAGCAGAACGCTGACTTCATTATCCCCAATTGCCGCCGGTCGATTAAGAGGTGGAGATACGCCACGCAACATCGCGATTTTCAATATGTTTTTAATCGGGACATGGATAGCAGGATCGTTACGTCAGCGGGATGCCGGGTTCTTCGGTGGCTTCCATCGCGGCACGGACATGGTCCGGCCACTCGTCCGGATGTGAGCTTTCCACGAGTACTACTGGTGTCCCCTGACGGATCCGCACCAGGAGCGCCTGATGCAGGGAGCTGTCATCGCTGTCGTAGGAGGGCCCCGTTTCACTCGAAAAATTGGGGGCCCAGAACTGCCACTGGGCTGCGACCGGTCCTACCACCACGAGTCTCGGCCGGAGCACAATTCCCCGCTCCGGCGAATCTCGGTTGGCACGTGAGCTGCGTTTGGGAAGAATCACGCCGAGTAAATCCTCACAATTATTTGGGGGCGTTTCCGTCGCCGCTGATCGAGCACGGCCGCGCCAAGTAAAACTTGTCGGCGGTAACGCGGTCACCACGCTTCGCCCCTGCCGAAGCCGCTCCTCCAGCTCCTTCCACCACGAAATTGCCTGGTCTTCCTCCACGGCTTCAACCCCCAGCCGCTGCCGAAGGGTGAAGGAAAGGTCCGAGGGCAGCGTTGTCAAAGGGCCGTTGGCGGTGACGCGTGACAGAAAGTTTCCCAGGTCCTCGAGGTTTTCCCTTCCCGGCAGCGGGGTTGCGTCGGTCTTGCTTACGCTGGTATTCGTGAGGCCAGTACCCGTGAAGCTGACAGACCTTGGGACAGGGAAAGTCTCGGGAATCACGACGATCCACCGCGGAGCTTCGCGGAGGATGTTGAGGATTCGGCCGATGCTCAGTCCACTCCAAAAATGCCAGCCCTGGGGACGCAGTTCGGCCAATGATTCCAGGAAGAATCTTCTGGCAGCCAACCGGGGATGCGGGATATAAAGCCCACCCTCACATACCGGCCCGGCCTCGTCGAGAAGGATATCGAGATCGAGGCTGCGGGGCCCCCACCGGGTTTCGCGGGTTCGTCCAAACCGCTCTTCCACGGCACGCAATACATCCCAGATGGCCTGAGGCGACAGCGCGGTCCGCAGGAGAGCAACGGCGTTCACGTAAGGAAGCTGCTGGGCAGGACCACCGATGGGGCGTGTCCGACGCAATCGGCTGACGGCCTCCAGCTCCAGACACTCCTGCTCCGCCAGACACTTCAAAGCAGCCCGGAGAATGTTTTCTGCATTTTCGATATTCGAACCGAGCCCCACCGCGACCAGTCGGGGCGGGGAAGGGAAAGACGCCTTTTCTGTGGGAGATGCCATGTGACTTGCGAGTGCTCAGGAGACGTTCAACACAGGCGACTAAAGGAAACGACGGCTGTACGGTAAATCGAACGCCTGGGCCACGTTGGGGTGTGTGATTTCTCCCCGATAAATGTTGACGGCGCGGGCCAATTCTCGAAATTCCTGTGCTCCCCGTTCAACGCCCAAATCCGCCAGCCGTTTTACCCAGGGAAGCGTGGCGTGACACAGGGCGGGAGTGCTGGTCCGGGGAACCGCTCCCGGAATGTTGGTGACGCAGTAATGAACGATGTCATTGACGAGATAAATCGGCTGGGCGTGTGTGGTTGGCCGACTGGTGGCACAACACCCCCCCTGATCGATCGCCACATCCACGATGACGCAGCCCGGCGGCATCCGCTGGAGGTCTTCCTCCTGGATCAACCGCGGGGCCCGGGCACCGGGGACGAGGACCGCTCCGATGACCAGATCGGCCTGACGGAGTTGCTCACGGATTGTGTAACGGTCGCTGTAGAGCACTGCACAATTGGGCGGCAGGACATCGCTCAGATAACGGAGTCGATCCAGATCAATGTCGAGGACGGCGACGGAGGCGCCCAGACCTGCAGCCATCTTTGCAGCGTTGGAACCCACCACTCCACCCCCCAGGATGACAACATGGGCCGGTGCCACCCCTGTCACGCCACCCAGCAAAACTCCGCGACCCATTTGCGGGCGTTCCAGGTATTTGGCCCCTTCCTGAATACTCATTCGCCCGGCCACCTCACTCATGGGGGTCAGCAGCGGCAGCCGGCCACGGTCGTCCTGGAGCGTCTCGTAGGCCACGGCGACGGCATCGCTGGCCAGAAATTGTTCCGTCAAATTGCGATCCGCGGCAAAGTGAAAAAAAGAAAAGATCACCTGTCCTGGGCGAAGATATGCTATTTCGGACGGCTGGGGTTCCTTGACCTTGACGATGAGGTCCGCGGTCTCGTACACGTCTCGGCCGGAGGGCACGATTTCGGCTCCCGCTCGCAGATACTCATGATCCGAGATGCCAGATGAGAAACCCGCCCCGGCCTCCATTACCACTTTGTGTCCGGCGCGGACCAGATCTTCCACGCCCACCGGCAGCATCCCCACACGGTACTCGTCGGGTTTAATCTCTTTCGGAACCCCAATGATCATGCGTCGATCCTGTGAATTGCCGTCATTCTCCGTGATGAGCAGCTAACCTTCCATGCCATTTTACAGAACCTTCCCGCACCGTCGAAACGTGTTGCCCGATGTTTGGCGTGAGCATGATGTCGGGCCGGGAGCCTCGCGGCGTTCGCGGCAAATTTGGGGCCTTCCGGAGTAGACTTCTCGCCTTGCGCTACACGACAAGAAAGCACAAGGCGTCCATCGGGGCCCGAGCATCCGCTGGCTGACCCACTACGCCACAAGAATCGGGAATAATCTCAAGGTTCCGAAGGACCGAGAAGGAACATCATCGACGCACAGCAGATGGCGGCGCACCCCAGGGCCATGATGACCTGTGAAATGAGAGCGGCATTCCACTCCAGCGCGGCTCCCGCCAAGAGCTTCATGACTGGGCGAGAAAGCGCCACCGCGATCCCCACGCCTGCCAACACAGCCGTGACGAGCATGGCCGGCCGACGGACCGAGGGAAGCAACAACGCTATCCCCGCCGTGGCCTGGAGAATGAATCCGGCAAACGTGGGAATGAGCGCCGTCACATGGCTGGCGCCGGTAAGAAAAAAGGCCGCCAGACCGGCCACTATGAGCACATCACAAAAAACAATCACCGCAATCAGACTGACCGGCATCGCTCGGGATTTTCTTTAAAAGCGAGGCAGATTTCGGGTGCTACTCTTCCTACTACGGTCATTTTGAAAACGCGACTCCGCCTGATCGCGCGATCATGCACTCTTTGCCACGGCGCCACGATATTCGTCTATCAACTGCCGGAAGCGTTCAAACAGGTAATGGCTGTCGTGGGGGCCGGCGGAGGCCTCAGGATGGTACTGAACGCTGAAAGCCGGTACCTCAAGGTGCCGCAATCCTTCCACAGTGTTGTCGTTGAGGTTCCAGTGGGTCACCTCGAAGTAGGGGGGCAGGGTGTCCGGATCCACGGCGAACCCGTGGTTCTGGCACGTGATTTCCACCCGGCCCGTGTCCTTGTTCATCACCGGTTGATTGGCCCCTCGGTGCCCAAATTTCATCTTGAAGGTCTTGGCTCCACAGGCAAGTGCGAGGAGTTGGTGGCCCAGGCAGATCCCGAATATCGGTACTTTACCCAGCAGTTGAGCGATCGTCTGTTGAGCGTAGCGGACCGGCTCCGGGTCACCCGGTCCGTTGGAAAGAAAGACGCCGTCTGGACGGTACTTAAGGACGTCTTCCGCGGTTGCCGTGCCTGGCAACACCGTGACCCGGCAACCCGTGTTGAACAGATGCCGGGCGATGTTGTACTTCATGCCATAATCGAGGGCCACCACGTGCGGGGCATCGGGAGGGATTTCTCGCAAAACCTGTCCGTTGAGTTTCGTCCAGTGGCTGAGGGGCTGATGCCATTCGAAGGCTTCCGGAGGCAACACCTCGCGAACAAGGTCCCGCCCTACCAGCCCCGGACTGGCCTTCGCCTTGGCGACGAGACTTGCGTCATCGAGGTCCACGGTGGAGAGCACCCCTTTCATTGCCCCGTGGATGCGAATCCGCCGGACGAGCGCTCGGGTGTCAATGCCCTCCAGCCCTACGATACCGAAGCGTTTGAGGAATTGATCCAGGTCCCCCGTTGCCCGCCAGTTACTTACGCGGCGGCTGCGCTCTCGCACAACGAAGCCCGCCAGGTGCGGTTTCCAGCTCTCGAAATCTTCCTCGTTGACCCCATAGTTGCCAATTTCTGGATACGTCATGACGACGATCTGCCCACGGTAGCTGGGATCTGTGAGGATTTCCTGATACCCGGTCATCGAGGTGTTGAAGCACACCTCGCCGTCAACCTCGCCTTCGGCACCGAAGGCCATGCCGGTGTAGACCGTACCGTCTTCCAGAGCGAGTTTGGCGATCTTTTCCATCTCTTCTCTTTTTGCCTCTGTTTTTATTTCCTCGCCGTGCGAAACATTCTACGTGCGATGAATTCTACGCTCCAACCATCCATTTGACCCGTGCCGGTGCATGGTCGAGCGTGATATGGTCACTCCGGGGACAACCTGTGCATTCCCTCAAGCCGGGAAACATATTTCTCTTGCGCAGGATCGGCGCTTTGCATGGGGTCTTCACCCAGGATGGAGAATTGCATGGGCGGAGTTTAAAGTTCACGGCCGTGAACCACCGATAGCATGAAACACGGCTGCTGGGGCTTCACAGTGCGGGCGTTCTTGCGAACGCCCGTGCTTGGGCGGCCGACCCAGGGGGTCCCTGTGTCCGGCGAACAGGGCCCCTATTTTTATGCCCGCTAGCCCGCCTCTTTTTGGAACTGGCAACTCGTCGATCCGCGCAATTTCAACTATTTTACCCGTTCGGGCAAAGTTCATCCACAACCACGGCAGCCGACATCCCGCGCGGAAAGCGGGGCTAAAGCCCCGCACTCCATGGAGTACGGCGATTCACCGCCGCTTTTTGGTGAAGGCTTTAGCCTTCACCACCTTCGCGTTTGCAGTGTTTTGCCGCGAGGGGGAAAACGGTTCCCGGGTAGGGACAATTCATGAATTGCCCCTACAACGCCGGAGGGACCCGCTCGTCGGGTTCGGTGAACACCGATGGATGACCCATTCCCCTACCCCGGGCACGACAAGCGTGCCCCTCCGTGTTCGACGGACGCCGTGAAAGGCGCCCCTCCATTGATTGAATTGGAAGGCCCGGTTCCACCCCGCCCACACCACCTGTAGGGGCAATTCATGACCTGCCCGCTACAGCATGTGAGCCCTTGGCCTCGCTCAGATTGTTAAAAAAGTGAGGGTACATCAACCACGGCAGGACCGAAATGCTTCTGTCCCATCACAGCCCCAAAAAACTATGCGATCCACGGGGTGGGCAACGGAATCCTCATCGATCAGAAGTCGATGGCAGGGCCGTGCCCGGAACCGGCGAGCAGCGTCGGGATAGAGCCGATCTTCGGATTTCATAAAGGAATACTCCGGCCGCCACACCCAGGTTGAGCGAATCCACGAGGGGCGACATAGGGATCGTGACGCGATGATCACAAAGGTCTTCCCAGCCTTCCGAGAGCCCCTCCGTCTCATGACCGAAAAGCAGCCCCAGCCTTTCCGGTGGAGTGAAATCGGGGAGCGAGACGGCGGGCGGATCGAGCACCGTCGCCACCAATTCCACCCGCCATTCGCGCTTGAGCGTCTCCAGTTCGCCTCGCAGATGCTGGGTCTTCGCCAGCGGCAAATGGAGGACGGCCCCCATCGAGACGCGGAGGATCCGCCGGGAAAAAGGCTCCGCACACCGCTCGCCCAGGATGACAGCATCAACGCCGAAGGCGGCGGCCGACCGAAAAACCAGGCCGATGTTGTCCGGCTTGGTGATCTGGGGGCAGATCACTAAAACAAGCGGTCCTGGCTTGTCCGGTGGCGGCAACACATCCCTGACCGACGGCAGAATCCGCCTCTTACCGACCGCCAGAACCCCCTGATGGAACTGATATCCCACCACTTGATAGAGAAGTTCTCGGGGACCTACGTAAACTGGGATGGCTGCCGGAATCTGGTCGATAAATCGGTCGGCGCAATCCTCAGAAAGGAGAACGGACTCCGTTTCATAGCGGCTTTTGAGCAGTCGCTCCGTAACCAGCCATCCCTCCGTGATGAAGATCGATTCCCCTCGGAGTGTTCGTTCTGGGAGGTTGCGGTAGGGAGCCAGACGTGGATCATCCCACGAGTCAACGCGAATCACCTCGCGAGGCATAAGTTGGAAAAAGCCCTCCTCACTTCTGCTCCCTGCCGAACAGTTGAAATTCCCCGATCGTCGGCCCTTCTGTCGCCTTCAAAATGTTGAGGCGAAACCGCTGCGCCATCACCTCGGAGAAGCGAAACTCGGCATGCTCCCCGATCCTGCTTCCCTTGAAACAGGGGATCCATTGATCCCCCTCCGCATATTCTATCTGGAATTCCTGGACGCGCGGGGCGTAGGCCTCTTCGATCACAGCGCGATTGACACGGCACGGCCGTTGGAGATCCACTTCCAGCCACGCGGCATGGGTGCCGGCATCCGTCGCCCAACGGGTCTCAGGATTATCATCCACCGCCATTTGTGGTCCAAATTGTGTCACCCGCTTTTGAAAAACATTTGAGGCTTTGGCCGGTTTTCCCGCGCTGAGCGCTCCGCTGAGGCTGGGCACGGCGACTGGTGGAATATCGAAGGCCTGCCCTTCCACCGTCAGTTCCAGCACCGTCACTAGTGGGTCGCGCTGTTCTGGAGGCAGATTCACGGCAAGATGTGTGTTGGTTTGCTCGATTTTAAGGTCACCCCCTGTCCGCACCACAGCCGCCAGGACCTTTTGATTGATAGGGGGAAGAACGAGCGGTCCCTGCTGAGGCCAATTGAAAATGAACACGTAAATCTTGTTGTCTTTGCAGGTTGAAGCCACCCACGAGCCGGGTTTGAACGGACCGCCGCGTGTCCCATACACCCCATCGCCGTATTTTTTCAGCCACGCACCGATTTCTCTAAGCCGTTCCACTTGGCGGGGCTCAATTTGGCCGTCCGGCATGGGCCCCACGTTGAGGAGCAGGTTGCCATCCCCACCCACCGTGCGCAGAAGAATCTGCAGGCACTGACTGAGGCTTTTGAGTTCGTCATTCGGTTTCCACGCCCACTGGCGACAAATTGTCATACAAGTTTCCCAGGGACGCTCCCGGTTGAAAGTGCCGACGCGCTGTTCGGGTGTATCAAAATCGCCCACGAAATCGGGCCCCTCCGTGTTTCCTTCCATGCCCCGGCGACCTTTGTCCACGCGATTGTTGATGAGAATATCGGGCTGGAGGGTGCGAATGTGCTTGTACAGCGCCAGGCCATGGGCGTGCGTCCAGGGTTCTTCCCATTCCCCGTCGAACCACATGACTCCCAGCGGTCCATATTTTCGGATGATCTCGGCTGTCTGGTTGTGGAGGTACTGAACATAGCGCTCCATATTGGGATTGGGCTTACGCGTTCGGCCGCCGGGGGAACCCAGCGGGTAATCGGGATGGTACCAATCACAGATAGAGTGATACGTGCAGAACACGATCCCCTGGCGGCGACAGGCCTCGGAAAGCTCTTTGAGCACGTCCCGCTTGAACGGCGTGGACATAATGTCGTAATCGGTGTATTCCGAATCCCACAGACAGAAGCCGTCGTGGTGCTTCGAGGTGATTACCAGATACTTCATGCCCGCCTCTTTGGCGATGGCCACCCATTCATCGGCGTTAAAGTTTACGGGATTGAATTGTTTGTAAAGATTGTCGTACTCTTCGATGGGGACCTGAGCCCCGCGTGACCACCCGATCTCCGTTCCCTTGATGCTAACTGGTCCCCAGTGAATGAACATCCCGAAACGCATCGCCCGCCATCTCGCCAGAGACTCCGGCGGTGGCGTCCACTCGAATTGCGACTCTTCGGCCAGGCATGGGGGACTAAAAATCCCCATCCCCTTAGCACACGCCATCAATCCCAGAAAAACAAGAGCATACCCGAGGCGCATACAAGACCCTCCCGAAATGTCTGGCGTTTCGTCCAGCGTTTTATCCGCGTTTCAGCCCAGGTCACTCACCCTTGGGCAACCCGGCAGGCACCTCTGGCAAATTGACAGTGAGCACCGGCGGACTGGTCCGCCCGGCTTCCCGTGGATCGAACGCCTGAAATCCCAGTTTAAAGGCCGGCGAATCCGGCTGAAGTCGATAATCCTCGTTTGCAGGATCGACAAATTTTGGATCCGCGATGACGGAATGCAGATCCTGCCCCCGCTGTTTTTGCCACTCTTCGAGCGTCAGGTTACCCGGAAAGACGACCGGCTTTCCTCCGTGCCAGTACAGATTGTAATCCATCCGAAAGTTATTGTCGTTCCAGTTGCTACCCAGCAGCGGACTGTCGTTATCCCAGGCAACGACGTTCCGCTCAAAGAAGAACGAAATATGGGGTTCCGTGCGGGTTCGCTGGATTTGATGCTCGATCGAGTTCACAAAGATATTGTTATGGATGCGATTCTCTTTTCCGTAGTGCTGGTGAAAATTGCCGGTTTTTGTGCGATAGACAAGGTTGTAGGCCATCTCGATGTGCGTGGAACCTTCGTCCGTGTACAACCCCCAGCCACCATAACTGAACGAATAAACGTCGTGGATCCTGTTGTGATTAACGGTCGTTCCCGGCGAAACTCCCAGGGTGTACACGCCCCCCATGTCAGAAAGCACGTACTGTCCGATGTTGTAAATGTGGTTGTAATTGATCGCGTTGTGATGGGCCGGGCTTTCCGCGTAGCCCCAGGTCCAACCCACCGAAACCCCCGTGTAATAGAAATCGAAAATGTCGTTGTGTTCCACCGTGTTGTAAGGTGAATGGCCGATCCAGACTCCGACGGCCGCGGGATGGATGCGTCCTCCATGGGCAATTGTGCAGTTTTTCACGGTGATGTGTGAGACGAGGGCATCCTCGCCCTGGGGTTGCTGACTGGCCCCCTGCCAGTTGGCCGAACCGGCATGTCCAATCTTCACCCCACCCGCTCCCAGATCGACCAGTTCGCAATTTTCCAGCCGGCAGTTCCGGCAACCTGCTCCAAACGCGACGGCATACGTGCCGGTGTGAATGACCGCGCAGGTGTCAAATAGGACATTCCTCGCCCCCACAGCCGAAATCGCCCCATCCAGGCCAACCTCCGCCTGAGGGTAGAACTGCCCATCCTCCGGGCAAACCCAGTTGGAATGGGCGAAAATGAGACCGCGAAACTGAAGGTGCTCCACCCACCGCTTATTCGCACTGTCGCACGCAAGAATGACCAGATTATCCAGACGAGGCGCTACGACATCCGCCGTTTGCGGATCTTCGCCAGGTTTTGGGATATACGTGAGTTCACCCGTCGTGCGATCGAGATAGAACTCGCCTGGCTCGGTCAGCCCCTCTTTCACATTTTCAAGGTAATAGCGATGCCCTTTGAGGAACTGTGCCCAGTAGGAGTCGAATCCGGTGCCCCGGCGGAAAATGACCAGCTTTTTCTCCGGATCGATGCTGGCAATCCGCATCCGCGACATGGACCACTGGTGGAAAATGTTGACTTCCGCGTCCCCGAGATTGGTCCATTGGGGATTGAACTCTGCTTCCGCATACTGGATCCGGTCATCCCCACCCCGCTCTTTTTCGGCAGGGGGCGGCACCCGCTCCGCAATCGTGTAATAGCCCTTTTTGGGCAGACGGGGACGGTAGCGACGCTGATCGTTGACGAAAAGCTGGGCGAAGGCCCATTTTCCGCTTTTCACCTCATCAAGGACCAGATGCCACCGGCCTCGATCGTCCACTTTCCAGCCGGAAAGGGGAACGCCACCAGAAATGATCGGTCGCTCATTGGGGTAAGCCTGATACACCGTAGGGGACTTTTCAGTGCCCGAATCCGCCGGGGTGAATCGAAGAGGCTGACTCAAAAAATAACGGCCGCCACGGATGCTGACCACGACCGGCGTATGTCGCTCAGGTTCCTTTTGGCGGAGTTCTCGCACGGCCTGCTGGGCTCGAGCTATTGTGGCAAACGGACCATCGGTCCTGGCCTCGTTGGGGGCCGCCAGTTTGCCAGACCAGCCATCATTGCCATCCGGGGCGACGTAAAAATCCTGGGCCAAAAGGCCGCCCATCCCGAGAAGCGTGCCCACAAGCGTGCCCGCTAAATACCTCACAAGCGGAGTGACTTTCACCATCATGAATCTCCTTTCGCGGTGGGCCAACGAATGGTAGGCAAGGTTGGCGGGAGTGCCGACGATTTTATTTGGCCCATTCCTGTTCCGGCAGCTGAGCAAACTTGACGGCATGTCCGCGGTAACTATACCCCGGCCGCCAGGCGACCGCAAGCATCCGCGCCATGGACGATCCAGCGTTGAAAAACGGACGTGACAGGCACGTCCCTCCGAGAGACGCTTCGGAGGGGCACGCTTGTCGTGCCCGGGGAATAACATTGGATAATCCAACATTACGAAGCGGACGTGACAGGCACGTCCCTCCGAGAGACGCTTCGGAGGGGCACGCTTGTCGTGCCCGCAGAACCAAAATGGATGACCCAGCGTTGGAAAGGCGGACCTGACAAGCAGGTCCCTCCAAGGGATGTTTCGGAGGGGCACGCTTGTCGTGCCCGGGGAATAACATTGGATAATCCAACATTACGAAGCGGACCTGACAGGCACGTCCCTCCGAGAGACGCTTCGGAGGGGCACGCTTGTCGTGCCCGGGGAATAACATTGGATAATCCAACATCGCGAAGCGGATGTGAGAGGCACGTCCCTCCGAGAGACGGACCTGACGAGCGGGTCCCTCCGGAAAAGGTCCCGCCGAAAGCGGACCTGGCACCCAACTTCCCGGACTGAATCGCACTCCCGGGCACATGCTCGTCGCGGTCGAGAGCTTTTCCACCGACAGAGAAAAATCGGAGATAAAAATTTTGTCAACCCAAACAGGACACAAAACTTTGATGGAAATCCGCCAACCGTTCCCCCTCTGATTCTCCACCTTCCCCATTTCGACGACTGCCGCGCAGCCCGAACGTCCCCAGGATCGTCAAAACCCGGCTCTCCGGATTGTGAAAATGGGAAGCTTGTGGCGATAGTGGCGGAATTCTGCTCCCCCCAATTGACGAATTTACCCCAATTCCAGTGGGCGTGAAAACGCACTTTTGACGATAACGCTTAACAGCAGCGTGACATCGTTTTTGGGGATTGCACCAGGTTGACCAGAAGTGCCGAAGAGCATCCGCCATAAGGAGGTTGCCGTGTCAGCCAGATGGGACGCAAAGTCGCCGCTTTGGCCTGTGCTGACCCTCGTCGGGTTGGCAATCAGTGTTAGCTGGCCAGCCGTGTCGGGGGACCTTCGCGCGGCAGAGCCTGAACAAAGTTCGGCAGGTTCGGCATCGGCACCAGCGAGTAGCGCAGAATCAGGGCTTTCCCCGGCTCCGCCAACGGCCGGGAGCTCCGTCGAGCTCTCTTCAGTCTGCCCGGCGTGCGATTGCCACGGACACATCCACCAGGGGTGTCTTGCCCGCTACATGTCGGCCATCGGAGGGTTCAACTGCACATGCCGGGGCAGCTACAAGTTTCCGGTGCCGCCTCAATACACCTATCACTGGCCTGGGCTGTACAGCCAGCAGCTCATGAGGGCGTACAACAGCCCTTACCGGTATCCGGCGCTGAAACTCCCTCCGTGGATGCCGCGGGGACAAGAGCCGACCACCTCGGAAGCGAGGCCACTCACGCCGTCACCGGCAGAGAATAAACCGGAATTGCAACCGCTTCCCTAAGCAAAAACTTTAACAACCCAAGGAAGCTGTCGAGAGAAACACGGGGACGTTCGGGGCTCCTGCACGGTGATGAAAATACCGGCACGGGGATGACGCCTGAACAGGATTGAATCAGTTGCACTGAGACTTACACAGCCTGAATATCCGCCGCTGATCACGGACCCGATCGGCGTACAACCCAGGGATGGAGCTATGAGCAAGGCAGCGCAGCATGCGATTTTGGCCCGCCGTGATGCCACGGGCGTGCCGTTTCTCTTCGCCTGCGGTGTGATCACCGTGGTCACCACTGCTTTTTGGTGGGCCTGGGGACGTGTCACTGCGCGGGGGGATGAGGCGAATACTGGGCTCGAAGCCTCGCCCCCGTTGCGCCTTCAACTTCATGTGGGTGACGTGCACCCCCTTATGCCCGATGGAAACAACAACGGCGTCGCCACGCTTCCCCACCGACGCTCCGAGGACAGCACCATCGAGTTGCGAATTCGAACGACGGCGGATGCACCGTCCCTCTCCCAGCCGGTCGCCGAGACTGGGCAAATTACTCTTTCAAACGATTCGCCGGAAGAAGTCTGGATCGAAGAGAGCCTCAAGAGCGTCCCCGCCGAGGTCTGGGTCAGCGAAGAAAGACCCGCCGTGCCCTCCGTCGCCCGTAATGACGGAACTTTGCCCACCCAGCGAATTGTGTTGGAGACACCAGGATCGCAACAACAGATTGTCCTGCGGGTGCGATCTGTGAATGCGCCTCTGGTGGTCCGCAACAGCACCGATATCAACCTGGGAAGCGACGAGTCGCCGCTGGCCGATCTCGGCGTGGCTTCGACTAGCATCCCGCGCACCACCCCGAGTGTCCTCCGTTTGATCCGGGAAAACATGGAGGTGAGCCAGAGTTGGGCGGTGGCGGCCAGCCGACCGGTGCGGCCGTTCCTTCTGGATGAGCAACCGGTCCTGCGAGTCCCGGCGGATGTCATTTCCGAAGTAGCGCAGGCTGCCGGGGAGGACACAGTCCCGAACCGGCAGATGGTGCTTCTTACCTCAGTGGGCACGCCGCAGCAACCGGCGGAAAACCGTGCCGTTTCCTCACCGGTCGCTACTGGCTGGGATTGGCCAGGGCGCACTTCTGACGCACAACCAAACCAGGCCACGCCCCACCGAGACGGTGACGGCTTTGTGACGCTCATTGACAACGAAATGGTTGCCTTCAATAGAAGCCAGCCCGCGGAGGCTACCACCCCACAGTTCCGCGTGATCACGCCCCAGCCCTCTCTGGCTGGCCAGGCAACAGGTCCTTCGTTTGGCCAAACCGAGGACGAGCGACCTGAGGCACCGGAACCGACGTTCAATCAAAACAGTTCGTCGGAGGGCAACCCGCCGCTTCGTCCTGTTCAACCGTCAATCGTGGGCGATTCAGGTGATGTCAGCGGACAGGCGGGGAAGCCCTCCCGTCCACCGGTTCAGGTGAAGGAGTTCAGCCCTTCCGGCAATTCCAGAGCAGCCGCTTTGACAGGTTTGCAAACCGAGGCTCCGGCGGTTTCTCCGTCTCCGGCGCCTGAGCAACCGAGATCAGACCTCGCTGCGAGCCCGTTTGAAATCATCGAGGAGTCGGGCGAGTTGACGGTCATCGTGCGGCGGAGCAAACTGCTGCGCACGCAGGTGGACGTCTATCGCACGGCGGTTGTGGATTCCAGCATCTGCGACGTGGTTCAGTTCACACCCCGGGAGATTTCTATCCTGGGCAAAAGCCAGGGTGCCACGCATGTGACGTTCTGGTTCCAGGATGAGCGCTATCGCCCGGTGACGTATCTCGTGCGGGTTGTCCCCGATCCGGAGGTCGAGAAAACGCAGGTGAAGCGCTATGAACTGCTCGAATCACATCTCGCCAAGTTATTTCCCGAAAGCAAAGTGGACCTGATCGTCGTCGGCGATAAGCTCGTGGTCAAGGGCCAGGCACGCGATGCCGCCGAAGCCGCCCAGATCATGGCGGTGATCCGCGGTGAGCTGGTTCGTGGCCGGAGTGTCGCCGAGGGGAAGGCGGCCGATCCGGTTGGTCAGGAAGCGGCCGGGCAGACACTCCCCGCAATCCAGGTGATCAACATGCTGCGGATTCCCGGCCCACCGCAGGTTGCTCTGAAAGTCAAAATTGCCGAGCTCAATCGGACAGCCGCCCGCAACTTCGGTGTGGACATGCATCTGAACTTCGACCAGGGGAAGTTCCTCATTCAATCCCTGCTGAACATCTCGTCCGGCGGTTCGGCAAGTGTCATTGGTAACTTTGATGGGGGCGACCTCCAGTTTGGACTGCACTATCTGGAAGAACATGGCGTGGTGCGCCTGCTGAGCGAACCCACACTGGTGACCATCAGCGGTCGTCCGGCCACGTTCATCGCGGGTGGAGAGTTTGCGGTGCCCACGGCTGTCGGCGTCAACGGCGTGGGTGCGGTCACCACAGACTTCCGGGCGTATGGAGCGATCATCACGTTCCTGCCCACCGTGCTGGACAAGGACCTCATCCGACTGGAGGTGGCTCCGGAATTCAGCCAGATCGACAAGAAGAACACAGTCAACGGTACGCCGGGTCTGCGAACCCGTGCCGTGACCACCACTGTGGAAATGCGCGAGGGCCAGACGCTGGCCATTGCAGGATTGCTGGACGATTCCATGACCGGCAACAATCAGGGTGATTTGCCGATATTCAACCAGATCTTCGGACGTCGCAGCCTCAGCCGTAACGAAACCGAACTCATCATCCTGGTCACGCCGGAGATCGTCCATCCGATGGAGCCCGAGGAAGTGCCGCCGCTGCCAGGTTTCGATGTCACCGAGCCGACCAACCACGAGTTCTACCTCAAAGGTCATCTCGAAGGGCGGCCCACTCAGGAATACGACAGCACGACCTGGCCGCGCCTCCGTCGGCGATACAACGCCGGTGGACCGGCCACCATCTCCGGCCCCTACGGCCACGGCGATTGACGCAAGCACACACAGATACTTCCTGCACCGCAAGAAAACATACACAGTCACAATTCCGCACAAGATCCCAAAACGAAATAATCTGCCAGGAGAATCGTGAGATAAGCCATGAACCGGCACAAACGCATCCTGCAAACGGGATTGACGAATGGAACGCGTGGGCAACGCATTTCGGAAAGCACGCCGCCGAAGGAGCACCGTGGGTGGCGATGTTTCGCCGCGATCCCGTGGGGACTGCTGAGCGTGGTGCTGCTGGTCGGTTGCCATACACCGAAGGTCTCTCACGAGGCGAAAATGGGCCCGGTGTACGACCGACCGTTCCCGCTCGGCCAGGTGACGGATGCGCACTGGGAAACGATGCAGACCAACGCGGAAGCCGCGGACTTCATCTTTTATGATCACGAATTCGTGGGCCAGACGGCCGACCTAACTCCTCTGGGGCGAAAACACCTGTTGTCTGTGGCACTGCGATTGGAGCATGTTCCCTTCCCTGTTGTGGTGGAAGAGTCGCCCCGTGGTGAAAACCCGCAGCTTGACGAAGCACGACGGCAAACCATCGTCAACCAGCTCGTTCAGCTCGGACTCAACCGCGAGATGGTCGAGGCCCGGGTGGTTGTGGCACCGGCGTTCACGGAAGGCCTTTCCGCCATCGAGGGTGAGGCAGCGTACTACAGCACGCTTCTCGATAGCCAGTACGGGACGGGCTTTCGCGGCATGAACCGGGGTTTCAGCGGCTGGCGACGGTAGGCTTGCTGCCGGCTTCGCAAAGATCGGCAAATGCGCATGGGACGGAGGTGGCCCCTCTGTCCCATTTCTCTTTCGGAGGGACCCGCTTGTCGGGTCCGAGGGATAACGCTCGATCATCCATTCCCTCTCACCGGGCACGACCAGCGCGCCCCGCCCAATTTTCCGGAGGGACGTGCTTGTCACGTCCAGATTCGGAGGGACGCGCTTGTCGCGTCCGATCAACACCGATCGGCACCCCGTCACGGAGCATGGCAAGCGTCCCCCTACTCCGAAAATTCCTGCCCCTCGTGTCGCCTTCCACCTCCAGACTGGGTGAAGCTCAGGATATGTGTGCCTGGCCTTTTCTTGACAACACCTACCTGGCCGGTCATCATTACTGGCGTCTCAAGGGCGGCCAAAGCGGGATGGCTTCGGCTTGTGGTTGAAGTGGCGTGGCCTTTTTCCGGGAGGGTTGAACCGATGTGTGAACACTGCACGCGCCGTGAATTCCTGGGTAGCAGCGTCCTCAGCGCTCTGGCAGCATCCGCGAGCTGGAGCTACACATGGGCATCGCAGGCGGCTCCCGTTCAGCGGCCTGAAAAAGTCAAGATTGGCGTTCTCTGGTCAGGCTCACCGGGGCCGGCGGATCGTGGCTGGAACACCGATCCGCCTCATGTTGAAAAAATGCAAAAAGTCCTCACCGAGGTGGAACAAAAGCTGGGGAATGTCGAGCTGGTCCATGGCAAATCGGAGAACGCCGAGCAGACCAAGAACTTTTTGGGCACCATCGGGGAAGGCACACCGGTTCTCGCCATCAACCTCAGTTGCTTTGCCCTCACCCGGCTGGTCGGTCCAATCCTGGAAGCCCGCCATCCGATGATCGTCTTCTCGCTGCCGGCCAGTGGGCACGACTGGATGTATCCTCATCGGTGGCAGCGGGCGGGACACCGCGTCACGCTGTTTGCGACGAGCGATCTGGCCGAACTGGAACACGCGGTGCGGCTGCTGCGGGTCATTCCGCTCCTCAAGCAAACGCGGATTCTTCTGTTCCCGCCGGCCCGCGGAACAGCCCCGGCTTGTTCCCCGGAACTGATCAAAGAGCGTCTCGGGGCAGAAGTCCTGGCCGTCGAGCAGGCGGCGTTCGACGAGATGATGGCGGCGGTGGAAGAGGACGCCGTCCGCGAAGAAGCCCAGCGATGGATCAAAGGCGCCAAGCAGATCATAGAACCCACCGAAGAAGATATCTACAAAGCCGCCCGGGTGAGTGTGGCTCTCAATCGGCTCATGGATAAATACCAGGCTCAGGGGCTGGCGGTGGGCACGTGCATGGGCTGGTTGCCACGGGGATTCCCCTGCCTCGGTTTCGCACGGTTGCGGGATCGCGGACTACCGGCCGCCTGCGAGGGTGACATGGATTCGCTGCTCACGATGCTTATTTTCCGATATGCCTTTGATAAACCCGGCTTCCAGGGAAATGCCACCTTCGACACGTCGCGGAATGTGCTTTGGACCGCCCACTGCACCGGGCCGCTGAAGCTGGATAGCATCGACGGCCCCGAGCATCCCTATCTGCTCCGCGGGCATTCGGAAGTCGGTGGCAGCGGATGTGTGCCCGAAGTGCAGTACCGCGTCGGCGAGGTCATCACCCGAACCAAATTCGTTAACCTGGACACCTTACTGATATCCACAGCCAAAATTGTGGAAGTGCCCGAAAAATCGGTCCACGGCTGTCGCACGCAGTTGGTCAGCGAAGTCCGCGACGCGGCCAAAATGGTGGTCAACTGGAGCAGCGCCCTCCAAACCGAGGATGCGATGACGCTCCTCCATCGGGTAGTGTTTTACGGGGATCACCTGCAAAGTGCCTACCACCTGGCCCGCCTGATGGGGTGGAATGTCATTGAAGAGGGTTGAGCCCCATCACGGCTGAAATTCGCCGAACCATTCCTGGGCAAAATATGCCCGGAGGCCCTCGGGCCAGGAGGCACTTTCCGCTGGGAGAGTGCCTCTCCCTCGCCGCTGATTGCTTTGAGGCTTGGCTTTTGGGCCTTCCGGCTTATTCACTTTGGGTAGCCATTTGGCCAGCTCCGCCTTGACTTCAGCGTAAGCCGGATCGCTGGCGAGATTGGTCCACTCCATTGGATCTTTCTCGTGATCGTAGAGTTCTTCCGTCCCGTCGCTGTAGCGGATATAGCGCCAGCGCTCCGATCGTACTGCGTGATTCATATAGCCGTGCGTGGTCACAACCGGTCGATCCCAGGGCGCATCCGGCTGCTTGAGGAGCGGCACGATGCTCCTGCCCTCCACGTGCGCCGGGATGGGAAGGTCGCACAACTCGCACAAAGTGGGATAGAGGTCGAGCAGGCTCACCGTGCGATGGCACTGGCTTCCTGGCTGCGTTACACCTGGGGCACAGATGATGAGGGGCACGCGGGTGGCTTCTTCCCATAGTGTGAATTTCCGCCAGTGAAGTTTTTCACCCAGGTGCCACCCGTGGTCCCCCCACACGACCACGATTGTATTCGTGGCATAAGGGCTTTTTTGAAAGGCATCCAGTAACCGGCCCACCTGGCGATCCACAAACTCGATGCTGGCCAGGTAGCCCTGAACGGCTTTTTCCCAGTTGTGGGTGGCCAGCACCCGCGCATGGTCGCCCTGAGGGTTGGCGATCTTTTTCCCCAAGGGCGGGACGTCGTCCAGATCGTCTTCCTTCACCTGAGGAAGAACGATGTTCGCCAGAGGAAAGTCGTCGAAATACGGGCGCGGCACATACCAGGGCAAATGCGGACGAATGTAACCGACCGCCAGAAAGAACGGGCGATCGTGCTTCTGGCCGAGGAACTCAATCGCCCAATCACTCAGCTTGGTGTCGCCCATCGCGGCGTCATCCACATCCAGGGGCCCCCAATCGAATTGCGCCGCATTTGGGATGCCATTGAGAGGCCGATTTGGCGGTACTGGATCACCAGGCCGGTCCCAGTACACCTCCCACGATTGGGGATCGTTGAAAACATTATGGAAGAGCTTTCCTCCTCCGTACACCTTGTAACCGTGAGCCATGAAATGCTGAAACACAGTAATGGTGTCCGGAAGTTGCGGTCGCCAGGGGTTGTCATTGTGATAGACACCTGACGAGGACGGTAAAACGCCGCACAACAGGCTCGTTCGGGAAGGATTGCACGCCGGGGCCGTGCAGTACGCGCGGGTGAAAATCATCCCCCGCTTCGCGAGGGCGTCCAAATTCGGCGTTTTTGCCTGCGGGTGGCCGCCAAGGAAGCCCGTCCAATCATTGAGATCGTCAATCGCGATGAAGAGGACATTGGGTTTGCTCGGGGCAGATGGGGCCTCTCCGAATCCAGAGGTTTGGAACACCCACATCCAGCCCATACCGAGGACCAGAAGCGCGACACTCCGACCACTGACCATGAGACACCTCCCCCTGTGGTTAAACAATTGAAGCATCTGCTGGCGGGGCCAACGCGTCTTCCCCAATCCAAACTGAAACCGACCCCAATTTACCCGAGTCCAGGTTCCTCCGGGAGCACCGGTGGGCCGCCACATCGTGGAGGAATGCTTTGCCGTTCATTTCCGCCGGCCGTGGTTGGTGCCACAACTTTGTGGTCCCCAAGGATTCTGTGGACGCATCGATGCACCCGCGCGGCACCTGAACGCAGATGACAACACCCGCGTAGAAGAATTAAACCGCTTCTGAGCCTGCCAGGGGCAGCTCCGCCGAGAAATCCCCAACGGTTTCGCGACGCCCTCCACCATTGACTCCGCGCGAGTGGACTGGCGAGGCTGTGACGATATAATAGCAATGAACCGTTATCAGCGTCTTTGGGGGTTGTGCTGATAACGTCGGTCATGTGTCTCCAGAATAAGGGAGGTCACACTTGCTTACCGAACAACAGGTTGCCCACAGTTGGTACTCGTTGTTCTCCAAAGGTCCGGTTGACGAAAAGAAGCTGAAACGGGCCGAATCTCTCTTGAAGCACCTGAGACCGGAAAGCCCTCTCCATTACCGGCTCAGCAAGGAACTTGAGGAAATCCGGGCGCGGTATCAGGAGCAGAATAAGAAAAGCCGAGCCGCGGCCTCAAGCTGAAGTTTTCGCTTCTGCCTTTTTTATCGGTCCCCGTCAGGTTCCGGCGACCCGCGCTGGGGGTTGATTTTGCGCCTGGCCAAGGCATCGTCCGATCTGGCGAACGGCCTGCCGGAGACGGTGTTCGTTTTCAACCAGCGCCAGTCGCAGATATCCTTCGCCCGCCGCGCCAAAACCGCCGCCGGGACTGACGGCCACATCGGCTTCTTTCAGCAGTTTCATCGCAAAGTCGAACGACGACATTTGGCTGGCCCAGGGCTCGGGAATTTTCGCCCAGACAAACATCGTCGCCTTGGGCCGAACGATGGGCCAGCCGAGCCGTTCCAGCCCTTCGCAGAGGACATCGCGTCGCCGCTGGTACTCGCGGGCCTGGGCCTCGACGGCGGCATCCGTGTGTCGGAGGGCGACGATCGCCGCGACCTGAATCGCGCGAAACATGCCGTAGTCGTAATAGGTCTTCACGGTGGCGAGGGCCCGCACCATCTCCGCGTTGCCACAGCAGAATCCCACCCGCCAACCCGCCATGTTGTATCCTTTGCTCATCGTGGTGAGTTCCACGCCCACATCTCGCCCGCCGGGGACGGCCAGAAGGCTCGGCGCCCGGTAGCCGTCAAACGTGACGTCCGCGTACGCAAGGTCACTGATGACGAGAAAGCTGTAGCGCTTGGCCAGTCGCACCAATTCATGGTAAAAGTCGGCCTCCACCACGGTTGTGGTGGGATTGTGAGGAAAGTTGACCACGACGACTTTTGGGCGTGGAAACAGGTTCTGGCAGACGAAAGCCAGACGCGACAAAAACTCGTCTGGTTTGGTCACATCCAGACTGATCGTGCTGGCACCGGCAAGAATGACCGCGTACACGTGGGGTGGATAGGAAGGGGCTGGCACGACGGCCGTATCTCCCGGTCCCAAAAGGGCCAAGCACAGATGGCTGAATCCATCCTTTGACCCCAGGCACACGATAATTTCGGATTCGGGATCCAATCGGACGCCGAACTGCTTGAAATACTTGGAAGCCACCTCTCTGCGGAGGTTCAAAATCCCCCTTGATTCGGTGTAGCCATGATTATCTGGATCGCGGGCGGCTGCCGCAAGCTTCTCGATCACGATATCCTGCGGGGGATCACTGGGATTACCCATTCCCAAATCGATCACGTCGGCGCCTGCCCGGCGCTTTTCATAAAGGAGCTTATTGATCCGCGCAAACAGATAGGGCGGCAAACGGAGGACGCGATCGGCCACCGGGATGCTGAATCCGGAGCGGGTTTCCGTGGGACCGATCGGACCGGGGACCTCTTTCGGCAAATCTTTCTCGTGCATACGCTTTCGATGCCCCTCTAAAAGGGCAGCTGAACCTCCGATATAGGTGCAAATTCCTGAGTGCGTCAGTTTCTGGTTGATCTCTTTCAGTGTACAGGATCGTCTGCAAAATGGGGAATACCGGCGCAGGCTTGACCCATTCCACGTTTTACTAAAATCCATGCCAAGCTGCGGGCACAATGTGGTGTAGAGGCAATTCACGAATTGCCCCTACCGGCGAGCGCTTATCGTGGTTGCGGCAAAAGACCGCAAACGGCAAGGTTGTGAAGGCTAAAGCCTTCACCAAAAAGCGGCGATAAATCGCCGCACTCCATGGAGTGCGGGGCTTTAGCCCCGCTTTCCACGCGGGACTTCAGTCCCCGGTGAAACGAAATGGATGATCCAACGTTAAATAACGGACGTGACAAGCACGTCCCTCCGAAAGCGGACCTGACAAGCAGGTCCCTCCGAGAGGTCGGAGGGGCACGCTTGTCGTGCCCGATCAGGAGGCATGGGCGATCAATCGGTGGTCATCGGACCCGACCAGCGGATCCCTCCGAATATGGACGTGACAAGCACGTCTCTCCGAAAGCGGATCCGGCAAGCAGGTCCCTCCGGGCTGTTCCCGGCGTCGTCGTGTGCGCCCAGTCGATGAAACTCCACCTGCGTTAAAAACTTTGCCGCTGTCCGTTGCATCGCCCGGTCCCGCGAAGTACATTCAAAGGCTTGGCTGACCGGGAGAGGATTTCCTGAGTGCCCCCAAAGCGGCCTGCAATCATCCGTCTCAAGACATCTCGACGGAGCGCAGTTAGATAATTTGATTCCGAATTCCTTCACTTTTTTCTTTCACATTTGCAAGAGGAGCGATCGCGATGATGCTTCCGTGGAGACAAATGGCGGTTCCTCGCTCAGCGTACACAGCTCGGGTTGTTGGAAGGCTTTTGGGCCTGGTTTTTCTCCTACCATTTATCGGGGCGGTGATTGGCGTGCTGCCCGATCGTGTTGCGCGCGGGGAAGACTGGCCCCAGTTCCATGGGCCCAATCGTGATAACATCTGCACAGAAACGGGGCTTCTTCAGGAATGGCCGGAAGGCGGCCCCAAACTCCTCTGGACGCTTGAGGGCCTTGGCCGCGGTTATTCAACGGTTTCAATCTCCCAAGGGCGTCTGTACACGATGGGGGATCGGCCTGCGGAAGGTGGTGAGGCCCAATTTGTTCTGGCCTACGACCTGGCCACCCGCAAGGAACTCTGGGCGACGCGGATTGGACCGCCTCACCGCGATGGGGGCCCACGCTGCACGCCCACCGTGGATGGCGATCGGGTTTACGCCATCGGCACGGACGGGGACCTGGTGTGTCTTGATGCGGCCACCGGCCGAATCGTGTGGAGGAAGAACTTCGGGCGGGATTTCGGCGGCAAAATGATGTCCGTCTGGCGATACAGCGAGTCACCCCTGGTGGATGGGGAAAAACTGGTGTGCACCCCCGGCGGAAAAGACGCCCTCCTTGTGGCGCTGGACAAGAAAACGGGGGAAACGATCTGGCGTTGTCAGCCCGGGGATTTGGGACCACGCGGAGCGGACGGAGCGGGGTACGCTTCGATCATGCCGGCCGAGATTCATGGCGTTCGTCAGTACATTACCCTGGTGGGCAGGGGAGCCGTTGGTGTCGATGCTGCGACCGGCAAGCTCCTGTGGAATTACAACCGTATCGCCAACAACGTGGCGAACATCTCCAATCCCGTTATCCGTGGCGAATACGTTTTCGTCAGCACGGCCTACCGCACCGGGTGTGCCCTGCTGCGCATCAAACGGGATGGAGAGAACTGGTCGGCGGAGGAAGTCTATTTCCATGATGCCAATACATTTTCCAACCATCATGGCGGCATGGTGCTTGTTGGGGATTACCTGTACGCCGGGGATGGCCAGAATCGCGGAGCCCCCATCTGCATCGAGTTTCTCACCGGGAAAGTGATGTGGAAGGAACAGCCGGTGGACCGCGGATCGGCGGCCGTCCTCTACGCCGACAACCGACTCTATTTCCGCTATGAAGCCGGCACGGTCGCGCTCATTGCTCCGGATCCCAAAGGATTCCGGCTCATCAGCCAGTTCCGCCCGGCCGTCGTGGACGGTCCAGCCTGGCCGCATCCCGTCATCTGCGATGGGAAACTCTATCTGCGGGCTCACAACGTCCTCATGTGCTACGATGTCAAGAATAAGCCCTGACCCCATCAAGCGAGGTGTTTTCGACACGCCAGCTCGGCGATGCGTCATCACTTCCACGGATGTAACGAGAAAGGTACCTGATTCACCCAGCAAAGACCAGGCAATTTCCCTCATCTGATGGCGCGAGAATATTGGTTGCGTTGGATGGTGTTTTTCGTGCTGATGGGCGCGCTCGCCGGTGGGTGCGGCTTGCCAACGCCAGAGCGCGATAATGCCTTCCAGTCTGCGCCCGCAGGAGATTCGAGCAACTCGCCTCTGCCGCCGGGGCAGATTCGCCGGATCGTCTCCATGGCCCCGAGCATTACCGAAACACTCTTTGCCCTGGGATGCGGGGATCGGGTGGTGGCCGTTACCGATTTCTGCGAATATCCTCCCGAAGTCCGCAACTTGCCCCGGGTGGGCGGATACGTCAACCCGAATCTGGAGGCCGTGCTGCGACTGAGGCCCGATCTGGTCGTCGCACCGGCAGGCGCCGAAGACCTGCCCGCCAAACTCAAAGCCATGGGGCTCCCTGTGCTTACCGTGGACCACCGCTCGATTGAGGGTGTGTTTGATTCGCTGTCGATTCTGGGCAAAGCTCTGGGGGTGGAACGGCGCGCCGAAGAACTGAGCGCGACCTGGCGAAAGCGATTGGACACAATTGCCCAGCGATGTCGTGGTCAGCCACGGCCGCGGGTTTTGGTCGTGGTGGATCGACCGCTGGAAACCGGTCGGCTCCAGAATCTGTGTGCGGCTGGATCAGATGGGTTTCTCAATAGACTCGTGGAACTGGCCGGTGGCGAGAACGTTCTCGGGGACTCCGCCGTTGCTTTCCCCATCATTTCGGCAGAAACCGTCCTGCGGCTCAATCCGGATGTGATTATCGAGATCCAGGCGGGAAGAGAGATCTCGTCTGAGCGTCACTCGGAATGGTTGGCCGCCTGGCAGGAGGTGAAAGAAGTGTCCGCCGTGCAAAATGGACGCGTTTATCTTTTGGGGAAGGATGTCCCTGTGGTCCCCGGCCCGCGGATGCTCGATCTGGCAGAATCCCTCGGGCGGTGCATCCACCCGGAGCTGTTTGACGCTTCTGGCCCCTCCCGCTCAGTGACCTCCGGGGAGAAGTAATGGCTCGCCCTGCTCGATCGCCAACGGCCGGTGGCCGGTCGCTGTTCCTTGGAAGGCGATTTTCACAGGGGTAAAATAAAGGCCAACAAGCGAACGGCGATTGGGACGTGTTTTCTCGTCCCAGAAAGGAGCCATTCGTGGAAGGCGCCATGGGAGGGAACCTATCGGCAGCTCGTCTGTCAGGTGGTCGATCTCAATTGATTCGGGTTGAGAGAGGACGGACCCATGAGCGAGATCTCCAATTCCTATGTGGCGCGGATCGGCGAAACCGCGGGTTTGGTTTGGCACGCTTTGCATGCCAACGGGCCGCTCAACCTCAGCCAGCTTGTCAAGAAGCTGGAACGGCCACGCGACGAGGTCATGCAGGCCATTGGCTGGCTTGCTCGAGAGGATAAACTCGTCTTCATGGACCGTGGTCGTGCCCGGCTGGTGGCACTGAAAGAGCAGGCCGGCGCCTGATGGCTTGCAGCTTGTTGGCTCAAAACTCGAAGATTTTCCGCACGTCTTCGATGACGCCTTCCTTGGTCATGAGACGTCCTGGCTCATCCGGCTTATCGAACACGAGCCATTGCTTCTTTGCCTTAATCGGCATCTCAATGCAGTAGGGTTTGCACCGTGGAATGGCTTCGATGGCTTTTTTCGCCCCCTCGTACAGGGCTCGGCGTGTCTGGTCAAACGGATAAAGCACGGCGCTTTCACGGGCCAGCCCTTTTTTGACAGCGACCGTCACAACTTCTGGCCCAAAGAAGGTTCTCGCTTCCCGGCAGGTGGCCTCGTCGCCGGTCACCATGATCGTGGGGACACCGAAGGCTCCGGCGTAAAGAGCCACCTGCGCAAGTTCCCCCGATTCCACCCCGTTGTACCAGTAACGGTTCTCGTTTCGAGATGATTGCGTGTGGCAGAGCACGCCATCCGGCGTCCCCATCATGGCATGAGCACCCAGTTGGACCAACCCCGCGAAGGTTTCGTCGAGCTCGGGCATCACGCTGGGCCGGGGCAAACCCGTGATGTACTTGGCCCCAGGCACCATCAGGTGCGGCACAAAGGCCTGGCTGCCGTGACCATCCAGAATCACGATTTCCGTGGCCCCGGCATCGCGGAGTCCCCGTACCACTGCCGCAATATCGCCCATCAGATATTCCTTCGCCTGTTCATTGAGGGGACCGGCCTCGCGGGTTTGAGCAAACTTGTAAACGCCACTGGCGCCCTCCAAATCGGTGACGATGTAGATTTTCAAACCTTGCCCATGAACTCCAATCGGCCAGGTGAAAAGCGAGGCAATCAACCAACCCACACTCAGCAAGCTTTTCCACCGCATAACCGCAACTCCTTCTCTTCCTGGTCCTGCAGGTCGCACCACTCTCACGAAGGTGTGGCGGACATTTTAGGCAAAACGCGCCTCATGGACAACAACGCGGGCAACCCCACGAAGCTGTCCGCAAGCAATCTGGAATCCCGGATGCAGGGCGTGCCATTCGGGATGGGCGCCTGTTGAAACTGATTAACGGGAAACCACTTCCGGAAGCGGCCTTTTGTCGGACCGTCTCGGATCGCTCCCCACCACCGGCTCAGCGTTGTGCTTTGGGGACGAGCACACTTCGGCTGACAATCGCATCGCGGATCGCTGTTTCACCCACCAGGGGCGGCTCACATTGGCTGCCATGGCACAGGTAGAGAGTGGCCTGACCGTCGATCGGCTTCCGGTCGCGGAATATCCGCTCGTGCAATGGCCCAGCGGCGTGCTGATCTGGTCCGTCCATTGCGGTAACACACGCGGGAATGTAGCGACGAAAATATTCGCGGAGAAAATCAGGCCATTCGCGCGAGTGCTCGGCAGTTTCTGGCAGACAAAACACCCAGCTCGTCCAGCCGCTGGTCAGCGTCTGGAGACAGAGCAGTGCGTGTCCCACACCCATCGGGGCCCGCTGCATCCAGCCCGATAAACCGGCCAGCGCCTGTTCGGCATCCTCCAGGAAGCGTGTTTCTCCCAGCAGGTGCCCCAGGCGGAGGAGGAGCTCCACGGTCAACGCGCTTCCGCTTGGTGTGGGATTGTCGAAATAGTCCAGTTGCCGACAGAGGAGATGAGGATGATCTTGCGCGGTCATAAAGAACGCCCCGCTCTGCGGATCGCGAAATTGTTCGAGAATGTATTCCACCAGACGATAGGCGTGTTCGAGGTACTGCGGATTCGCCGTGGTTTCATAGCCACTCACCAGGGCCACGCCCAGCGCTGCATGATCGTCCAGCACAGCGGGGCCCTGGAGTTCGCCATCACACCAGGAATGGCAAAGTTGGCTGTTGATCCAAAACGTGGCCAGCAGGAAATCAAGTGTCTCCTGGGCGGCCTCAATGTAACGTGATTCCCCCAGTGCACGCCCAGCCCAGAAGAGCGTGTCCACAGCGAATGCATTCCAATTGAGGAGGATCTTCTCATCCCGGGCGGGGCGCACTCGGCGGTTACGTGCCTGGAAAAGGATCTGGCGGCACACCGCAAGTTCCTTCTCGATGCTTTCTCGCTCTTGGGCGGTGAGTTGTTCCAGGCGATCCTGGGAAGAAATCAGATTCGGAATGTTGCGACCCTCGAAATTACCCTGCCGACGGATATCGTAGTACTCGACGAAAAGGTCTGCACGATTGCCAAGGATTTCCTGAATCTCCTGGTAATCCCAAAGGTAAAACTTGCCTTCTTCGCCCTCGCTATCGGCATCCTCAGACGAATAAAAGCCGCCGCCCGGTCGAGCCATGTCGCGGAGGAGATAATCGAGCGTTCGTCGGGTGACATCTTCATAGAGCGGGCGTTCCGTCAGGCGAAAGGCGTCAAGATATGCCCGGGCGAGAAGCGCGTTGTCGTAGAGCATCTTTTCAAAGTGCGGCACCAGCCATTGGGCATCGGTAGAATAGCGGTGGAACCCTCCGCCAATATGGTCGTGAATGCCCCCTGCGGCCATGGAATCGAGCGTCTTGAGCGCCATGAAGAGGGCAACCTGCGAGGATGTCGTGGCATACCGCAGCAGGAGAAATCGCAGCAAAGAGGGATGGGGAAACTTGGGCGCTGCTCCGAAACCACCCCAACGGCTGTCGAATCCGTGGGCCAGCGCACGTTCCGCGAGTTCGGCCGTGCTACTGTCGGGCCTGTCGGCCTTGCCCGCCAGCGTCCCTGAGACATCCGAAACCAGGATTGTTAGCTTGTCCGCCTGCCCCAGTACCTCCTCGCGGCGGTTCTGCCAGGCTTCGACGACAGCGCGGAGGACATCCAGAAAGCCGGGCATTCCTCCCCGAGCCCTGGGCGGAAAATACGTCCCTCCGTAAAACGGCTGGAGATCGGGAGTGAGGAAAACCGTGAGCGGCCAGCCCCCGCGACCCGTGAGAAGCTGAACGGCTTCCATGTACTGGGCATCCACAGCGGGGTGTTCCTCGCGGTCCACCTTGATGGAAACAAAATGCCTGTTGAGAAAGTCTGCGACTTCAGGGTCGTTGAAACTTTCTCGCTCCATTACGTGGCACCAGTGGCAGGCAGAATAGCCGATGGAGAGGAAAATGGGGCGGTCGAGCTCTTTGGCCTTTCGAAAGGCCTCCTCACCCCACGGATACCAGTCCACAGGATTTTCAGCGTGCTGTCGAAGATAAGGACTTTTCGACGAAATAAGACGATTGGGCATGGGTTTCATCAAAAAGAAAACAGTAGGCTTTTGTCGGGCCCTGATATTCTCACGCAAGCTGGAGAAAAGCCGCGAATTGGTCTCGCAAGCCGCACCCGATGGCCCAAACAATTGCCTCAGCAGTTCTTTACCAGTGCGTTTCCTTTTCCGGGTGATCCATCACCGGCCAAATTCGTTTTATCCTATGGCAGAACACTGCGTTGGGCAATGCTTGCAATCAGGTCAAGCCTACCGACCTCGCCCCCGGACCACCTGCCGGACATTCTTGACCGACAGGGCGTCTACTCCCCCATCACAACGCTTCGCCAGCGGGTTGCTTCAACTATTTGCTTGGGGGAATCACTCCAACGGGGCCTTGTGGGCTGCCCCAGCGGACGTGCGGTCCGTCCACAACCGTGGGCTTTTCATGGCCTACCACGCGGGAACCGTCAACAAGAATCGGCCATCGGGCGTCTGTCCCTTCCGGAAACTCCTCCTTGAAATGACACCCGACGATCTCGCCTTCTCGAAGAAGGGCCTGGAATTGACCAGCCGGCAATTCGGCAAAGCGGTGGATGAACTCGCAATCAACGAAGCGAAAACCTCCACCCGAGCACCAAATACTGCGGCGCTGGTTCGCGCGAAAAACGCAGGATTCAAACGTGACGTTTTTCAAGTTGCCGTTCATTTCCGCCAGGAAACCACCGTAAGGACCTTGGCCCTGCCAGGGTTTATCTTCGAAAGTGCAACGAATCCACCGCGTGGCCAAGGCCGGATCGTCCGAACCAAAAGCGTGCACGCTGCTGCCGTGAAACGTGCAGTCCTCGAAGACTAGTCCGGGCTTGGCATTCCATGCACTCCAATTGGTCACACCCCAGAACAAACAGCGGACAAAGCGGCTGTATCCGCCGTCGCCGGAGTCGGCCACCATGCCGCAACCCGCATTGTTGACAAACTCGCAGTCCTCGAAATAGCCGTCGCGACAGATGGACTCCTCCGCCTCGATGTCGAGTCCCGCACCGGGGGCAGAGACAAACGGCTTGCCGTTGTTTTCGGCCTTTCCCGTGTGATTGAACTTGCACCGCCGAGCGGTCAGCCCTCGCCCGCCGATCCATGAAAGTCCCTGTCGCCCGTTGTACTCGAACACGCAGTCCGTGAGAGTATGCGGCGACGCCGGGTCCTGCTCCTTCAGGCCGTACCAGCCGATCATGATTCCATCCAGCGCATGGTGATGACTATGCACGCGCTCGATAGTGGCGTTTTTATTATTCTGAAGAAAGATTCCGCACGCAGGCAACTGTCGGCCCGTGTCGCCGAATTGTCCGCCAATGATTAGTTCGCCGAGGTTGCCGTCCAGTTCCAGGTCCTGGATGATGACGTTGTCGCACTCGACGATGTGCAGCATAAATCCCACGCTGGCCGCGTACTTGGGATCGACGAACGGCATTTTGGTTGGCTGATAGGGTTCGCCGTTATCTTTATCGAAGGACCCGAACCGCAAGCCCGGCGCTAACCGCAGCGTCGCCCGATTGCCTTCGATGCGCAGGTACTTCAGCCCCTTAACGGTGAAGATCTTGGCCGGGCGATAGTATGGATATTCGCCCGGGACATGTTCCTGCTTGCCCACCCGATAGGTGCCGGGCGGAATGACGAGCGTTCCGCCGCCGGATCGGGCGTGGTTCGATTGGCGCAAAAGAAAATCCCGACAACGCCCGTCATGCTAACAGCGTTGTGGTGCGTTGCCGGGATCGCTGACGCCGATTTTTCAAAAGGTCCAGCCTCGACTCTGCCAAGAAACCGTTGAACGGCGTCGGCAATCAACAATCGTCAACAGTGCTTGGCACTGTCGCGGAATATCATGGAGTACTTAATTGATTGAAGAAATAGTCGACTGCGGCGATCTTCTGCCTTGCAAGGTCTGAATACTTTGCGGGGTCACAAAATCCCGGATCTTCAATTATGCCGTCGCCATCGCTATCGTAAGGATCGAATTTCTGGACATCGAATGCATACCCTGCATCGAACAGCTTTTTCGCATACCCCAATGCTGCCGCCCAACATGATGCCCAATCCCGGTCTGGTAATATTGCACCAATGCCGTGAACGTAGTCTACAAGGTTGCCAGGTTCGTTATAATTAAACAGGGTGTTGATGTTGGACTGCTGTGTAAGATACATAAAATACTCCGCGAAGTTGCGCCCGCTATTATCTGGGGCGGGAATTCCCTGAAGAGATGGATCAAGCCACAGATACGCAATGGACCAAACAGTGGCCATTTCATAAAACAGTGGGTCCCACCCGAGATTGCTATCATAAAATTCAATTGTGCCATTTGAACCGGTAAAGATTGCGAAGTACGGATCGTAACCCTTTCGAATGAAATTCAACGAGCTACCATTCTGGAGCTTTAGTAGCGCGGTGTTGTTAGTGCGTTCGTGTAGCTTCGCCAGTCCGCGATCGACTATGCTAACCGTCAATTCATTCCATTGGCCGTCATCGTCATAAAAATTAATGGTCGCGTCGACGTCAGCGAGATTTGAGACCAGATCCAGGTTTTGAGGAGACGAGTAGACGCCATTGTACAAGAGGAACCGATCCGCCCCCGCACCACCCGCGAGGGTATCGACGTCGTCATCTACACCACCGAACAACCCATCATTCCCGGCTCCGCTGTTGAGAGTGTCAGCACCGGCTTCGCCATAGAGGTTGTCGTTCCCGTCCCCGCCGTACAGGTTGTCGTTCCCGTCCCCGCCGCTCAGGGTGTCGTTCCCGGCATCGCCAAAGAGCGCGTCGTCATCGGTGCCGCCGTTCAGCACGTCGTCGCCGGCGTCGCCGTGAAGCGTGTCATTTCCGGCATCGCCAAAGAGTTGGTCTGCACCATCGCTGCCGTACAGCGAGTCGTCGCCTTCATTGCCCTCAAGGTGATCGTCCCCGGCGTCGCCCCTCAGGAGGTCATCGCCGCGCCCACCCAAAAGCATATCATCGCCATCGGCTCCTTTAAGCACGTCGTCGTAATCGCCGCCGTAGACGATGTCATCGCCGCCCTGCCCGCGCACCACGTCTTCGCCATTACGTGCGTGCCAGTTTGCGAGCTGCCATGAACCCTTACCTTTGGAGAAAGTCGTACCGACGTGCAGGCCCAGCGAGCCGTTCCAATCCAATCCGCTGAACGCGATATCGGATTTGTGGTCTGCGTTGAAGTCACCGACGATCGGCGCCTGCCCGAGTAGATGCGTCCCTTCATCCAAACGGGTGTAACGGGATGTCCAGGATCCATCACGCGTAGAGAACTTGACTGCAATGTCGGGTCCCTGCCGTCCGGGCAAGAGAGGGTCCAGAAATCCGGGGGCGACAAAGGCGATGTCGGTTACGAGATCCCCGTTGAAGTCCCCGGTGAGGGCGGGACGGCCGGTCAGACTGACCATTTCCTCCACCCACAAGCCTTCCCAATTCCCGAACTCCTGATAGGCGGAGTTCCATGCTCCGGTTCCTTTAGAGAACTTGATAGTGAGGTTCATTTCCTCCATGCCGTTTTGATTTCGGCCGACGAAGACGATATCCGTTTTATGGTCGCCGTTGAAGTCACCGGTAAGAGGAGCATATTGGGCGAGATTTGGGTTGCCGTCCAAGCGGTTGTAGCGGGATTTCCACGTTCCATCGTAGTTGGCGAACTTGACGGCGATGTCCAATCCGTCCCCGGGAAAATACTGGTTTAACAGATTCCGACCGAGGAATGCGATGTCCGTCCTACCATCCCCATTGAAATCGCCGGTTAATGCGTCTTGTTTAGCCAACGCGATGCTTTCGTTGACCCACGCGGCCTCTCCAGCGAATTCTTGGTATCGATCGGTCCAGGCACCGTTGCCTTTAGAGAGTTTGACGTCGAGATTCAGCTCGTCATTCCCCTTCCAATTGGTTCCGACCAGGGCGATATCCGTTTTGTGATCGCCGTTGAAATCACCCGTCAGAACCCAAAGCCTCGTCCGTTCGAGGGGTCGGTTTCAACTTGCTGCCTCGTCTTCCAGAGTCCGTTTCGCAGCGAAAAATGGACCACGATGTTCAGGCCGGGCGCGACGGCGTCTTGGGCCACGAAGGCGAGATCATCAGCCCCATCCCCGTTGAAGTCCCCAACGAGCGGACCGCTGCTTGCGTTAAACACCTGCATGGCATCATTGCCGAGAACATCGTTAACGACCGCATAGTTCCCATTTCCCAGCGAGAACACTGTGGTCGCAATCAAACCAATACCGTCTATGTAGCGCAATACTAATCCGTCCGTTCTGTGATCCCCGTTGAAATCACCGGTCAGCGGCAAGGTAACGGATGCGTCGAGGATATCGTCGCCTTCGATGTAATCGTTTGCGGATGTTCCCGTAATGACGTCGTCGCCCGCGCCGCCGAACACATATGCCGGCACAGTGCTTACCCTGTTAAGGTTGACAACGTCGTCGCCTTCACCCGCGTTGACGACAATGCGGTTGACCTTGTCAAGAGGATAGCATCCCAGCCCATCGATCTTCAGATTGTTATCGACCTGACGCACGACGATATTGTCTGACTCGGCCGACCCAAAAATCGCCAGAACACCGCTTCCCGTCAGCATTGCGGAGATACCGGACAGCATCCGGCGATCCTATAAGCCCTCGAATGAGAGTTGCCTTTTGCTCTTGTGGGAGCCCAGGAGCTTGCTCTTCTTTGAAGCACGCCGCGAAGCACGAGAACCCTTGCGAAACATGGTGCACCTCCTAGAAGTCATCGAGGCTTTCAGTTCCACGAATAGTATCATCCTGACTTGGTTCGTAGAACCGAGATGAAGAATCCGCGCAGACATCGTGCCGACACGGAACCAAGTCAATAAATTGATCCGATGTCCCGAGCAAGGCAAAGCACTAACCGCCAGTGGGAAGAATTGCCCCAAGGTACTGCAAGCGACGTGCCAGACTGTGAAGCCCAGACGGCCCCTGTACCCTTAGCCTCCCAACCCCGGACAATGCCCACCCCTGGCGCTCGGCAAAAACCCCGGTCAACAAGGATCCGAGATTGTCGCCCGATAGTTTACCGCGGATTTTTGCGCTGTCAATCCCCCTCTGTAGATCATATGATTAGGTCCGTCCGAATGGCCCCTCTGCTCAGATTACAACGTTTCGCCAGCGGGTTGCTTCCGCTATTTGCTTGGGGGAATCACTCCAATACGGCCTCGTGGGCTACCCCAACGGACGTGCGGTCCGTCCACAACCGTGGGCTTTTCCCGGCCTACGCGGGACCCGTCGACAAGAATAAGCCAGCGACCGTCTATCGAGTCCGGAAACTCTTCCTTGAAATGACACCCGACGATCTCGCCCCCGCGAAGAAGGTGGAAAGGTCGGTGACCGAAGAGAGCCATCACCAAAGCATGCTGCACTTCTTTTTCGCCAATACCAAGCTTCCTTTGGAACCGTCGGATTGAGTGCGCAGAGATCAGTAGGAAGTCACTCATCCTCCACCAGCCACCGTGTTCGCACTGCGGCGAGAAGCCGACAGGCGATTATGGCCACGGTTACGACTATTCCAGCTAGTGCTCCGTCACAGGGTAGTTTTGGGATAGAGAGACTTCAGTTTGCAGCGGACATCTTCCGCGGTCATTTGCCAGTCGACGCCGCGCTGCCGAGCGTTGAGGTCTGCCGACCACGCCGCAATTTGCCCCTGAAGAAGATGTAGCTCCTCCAGGCGATCCCCGCTAGACACTGCCGGGTCAAACAGCCGAGCTCGCAGTCCGCCACGTTCAGCCAACTGCCGTGTTTCGGCGTGTAAACAAACCCAATGCGGCGAAAGTACTGACGAGCCCGCTCCGCTGGGAACACCTCATAAAACGCCCCATTCGCGTGCGTGTTCAGGTTGTCGCAGATCAGCGTGATCCGCTCACAGTCCGCGTAACGCCCGTCCAAAAGCGCCGACGCCTCCGACGCTCAGTCGCTCTTGGTCCTAAAAACTGACGAACCTTTTCCACCGTCTGCGGCCGTAGCCGAACGCTTCGGCAATGCGTTAGTCTGTCCAAGCCGGACCGTTCGCGTCCGCCTTCAGCAGAATCTGAGCGCGACGGACCTTACGGCTCCTTGCCTTCAGCTTGCGAATGACCTCCTGACATTTCTGACGTTCTTCCTCGGTCAGCCGGACAATATACTTCTTTCGCATGGCAACCCTCCTTGGCAAAAGGGAACAGAAACGACCACCGATCCTATCCCATCCCACACTCCCATGACGATCTCAATATTGTCCTGTGACGGAGCAATAGATCCCTGTTCTCAGCAACTTCGCGATTGCCACAAAGCTCTAAGTGCTTGTCCTGTTGGAGTATCCTTCTTGGCAATCTCCACTGGTGTTCCCTCAGCAATTACAGAACCTCCCTGTGGCCCGGCACCTGGCCCCATTTCAATTACGTAGTCACTTGCCCAAATAACGAATGGATCATGCTCTATAATGACCACAGAGTGTCCCATATCGAGTAAGCGATCGAAAACGGTGAGCAAGTTTCGAATGTCTCGCAGATGGAGGCCCGCAGTAGGCTCGTCAAAAACGTACAGTACACCACCTTTCTTCTTTTTTGAAAGTTCTGCGGCCAGCTTTAAACGCTGCGACTCTCCCCCAGACAAGGTGTCAGTACTTTGTCCTAGACATATGTAACCGAGGCCAATAGCTTCCAAGTCTTCCAGCTTGGCGGCTATTGCAGGAACATCGGAAAAGAGATGCCGAGCTTCAGAAATGTCCATGTCTAGGACATCAGCAATGGAGTACCCACGGTACTTGACCGATAGCACGGTGCCATTAAACCGTTTGCCGCCACACTCCGGACAAACGACATTAAGATCAGCGATCATCCCATTTGGGGGACAAATTCTGCCAAACCCGTGACACGTCGAACAGGCGCCATGCGGGCCATTAAATGTAAAAGATCGCTCATCAAGCCCCAGCTTATGTGCTTCGGGAGATCGCGCAAAAATGTGGCGTAATCGATCGAATACCTTGGTGTATGTTGCGACTACTGAGCGGGAATTGTGTCCAATGGGGGCCTGGTCAACCAACACGATATCTGTTATCCTGTCTCTTCCAACAAGTGTACAAGGTTCACTTTGCCGGGTGCGACTTGTCGCAGTCCTAGCATACCAGCACAGCGAGTCAATGACCAAAGAACTCTTTCCCGATCCGCTTACGCCTGCGATGCAAACCAGAACATGCAGGGGAATATCGACGTCCACATTCCGCAAATTGTTTGCTCGGGCCGAGCGAATTTCTAGTTTTTCTTCGCCTACCTCACGACGCTGCCGTTTCAGGTATGAGATATCTGCAGTTATAGCTTCCGCCGTAGCAGACGACTGGTAGCACAGCCTAATATGACTAGGCGTCCCTTCACACACCTTTGTCCCACCAAATTTCGACGGTCCTGGACCTAATTCGATAATATAATCTGCCTGCTCAATTACCTGCGGGTCATGCTCTACAATTAGTACCGTGTTACCACTACCGCTCTCCACTAGGCCACGGATAACGCGCAGGAAGGAAGGTACTTCCTTTGGGTGAACGCCAACTGTTGGCTCATCTAATACGTAAAGGACGCCCGAAATATTAGACGCCAGGTGCGATGCAAGGTACACTCTGTGCATTTCACCTGCCGACAAAGATGCAGTCTTTCTGTCTAACGCCAGGTAAGATACACCTAACTCGTCTAGTATGCGGATCAGTTCCAGAATTTTCATTCGAGGAAGCTCGGCAAACTGATCGCGAACATCGCCAAAGCGTAACTCTTGCAAAGCTTTGGCTATCGATATCATGTCAGAACACTGCCACTCTCTAACAGTTTTCCCGCCCAGAACAACAGAAGCAGCTTCAGGATCGATCCCTGCCCCGCCGCAGGTGGGGCAGGTTGTTTTGCTCAAGAAACACTCGAGCTCCCGTCGAACCCTTAGGCTTTCGGTTTGTTTCAACGTCTTCTCTATCTCGTTAATAATTCCGGGAAACTCCAGTGGGCGTTTTTTGGTTCGTTTTGCCCCATAAAATAAAGCAACTTTTGCTTCCCGTGGCCATTGCGAATAAGGTGTGCTGATGTCGCAACCAAACTGCTCCAGAAAACGAACAAAGAAATTCCACTTCATCGTTCCCTTTTTTGGCCCCCCGAATTTCAAACCACCTTCGGCGATTGAAAGATTGGGATCTGGGTAAACTTTTTCGATATCGACACTTTTGGTAACTCCCTCGCCGCCACACTCGGGACAAGCGCCGGTTGGTGAGTGGTTTGAAAACGCGCCCGGTTGAAATTTACGAATCTCTTTGCCGCAGGATCTGCAATACGTGCGGAAGGCCGGATTGTACACTGGTCTTTCTTGGGTAGAGCAGTTTCGGCACGGTATTTCTCCGCAGGTTGCAAACAATACGTGCAAAAAAGAACTAACCCTTGTTGTTGTACCGACCGTGCTCCGAGGGTTGTGAAAGTGTTGGGATTGACGCACTGCAATGGTCGGAGGCAACCCGAGCACAATATCTACTTTTGGCGCGAAAATCGGGGATACGAAATACAACTCACGTTGGTCCAACGACTCGATTATTCGTCGTCGCCCCTCAGCGAAGATAGTATCAAAAGCTAGTGAGCTCTTTCCGGAGCCCGAAACACCCGTTATTACTGTCACTTTGTTGTAAGGTATTTTTACATCAATCCCTTTTAGGTTTCCTTCGCGACAACCGTACAGTTCGATTTGACCAGACATAGGCATTGAGGCTCCGCAAAAGTGGGAAAATGTTGCAAGATTGTCTCGGCTCCTGATTCTTGCATCATCAGTATTTTGTAACCAAGTGCTTCGATTATGTCTTTTGTTTGTATATCGCAGCAGCCTCCCCAGACCCGAATTAGATCTTTGACTCTGCTTTCTTCGGCGGGGCCTGACAGGATGAGGGCGGTATCGCGCGCTAAGTCGATTGCCACTATGTTCCTTTGCCCGGATTCTTTACCAGGTACGCAGACATAGTAGACGGTGGCAAAATTCTTGTGCCAAAATTGCCTGTCTATTGAACAACTCTCGAAGACCACAATCGGCCTCGTTCTTTGGGTGCGTCCGCGGCACAATACATCGGCAAAAACACGACCGGAATAGCAACGGGCATTTCCTAAGCTACTACCCCCCAAAACTTCCGGCACCATTCGGACGTACTTCCGAATTTCGTTCCACTGTGCTTCGGTAGGATAAATGTGCGCGTAAATAGCAGATGTGGCTTTGGCTTCATCAGAAGGATCAACGCCAAGACGCTCGCAAAGCTCGAGGTAAATGCCAGATCCGGGAATTGCCTGGAACACGGAGATTGAGTACGAATAAATAGCGTCCCTATGTTCCTCTAGAAATGCGATCGTCTTGTCGCGATCTTCAGTCGTCTCTCCGGGATAGCCAAACATGATGTAAAGGTGGCAGCGTATTCCGGCATGGCTCGCCCGCCTAATGATATCCGAAATCGTTTTCACGTTCGTCCCCTTGCGCATCAAGTCCAACACCCGCTGCGAACCCGACTCGAACCCAAATCGCAACATGTGGCACCCACCGTCCGCAAGAAAACTCAGCAATCGCTTATCGAGAAAATGAACTTCCGGACGAGCGTTAGCCACCCACTTCGCTTTTGGCGCCAGGGCCCTAGCAATATGTTTCATGACCCCAGGTGTGACAGCAGCGTCGACAATATAGACAGCGTCGAGATCGTAAAGTTGCGCCGTAAGACCTAATTGTTCTACCTCAGCCTGCGTAATCAGACCGTCAGCAAATGTCTGATCGCCGCTGCAAAACTTACAACATCCGTAGTAGCACCGCTTTCGAAAAGAATATGGTGCAACGCGTCCGCCAGAAGTGTATGAGCGCCAAACGACGTCCCTGAAATCGGGCATTTTCTTGTAAATTTTTCGGGCATCGTCGGGCCAGCGTATATAAACTCGTCCTGCAACGCTGTGTTCCACTCCAGGAAGATCTGCAGGTTTTTCTCCTACTGCCAGGGATAATAGAGCATACTCTCCTGGCCCACTCACAATAACATCGACGGCGTCAAACGCACACAAAATCTTGATCGGGTCATAGCACCAAGATGAGAAATAGGCTCCGCCGAGAACGACTAAACAGTCCGAGCTGGCCTCTTTGAAGAAGGCCGCCAAAGCTAAAGCGGGAACTAGCTGGGTTGAAAAACAGATAGATAGGCCGATAATCGGACTACGCTCACTTGTAATAATCTGGAAACTTCGTGTTTGGATTAGGTTAGTTATCAAGGGCTTGACAAACTCGCACTCTTTCTCGAGACTGGAAACAAAATTTCCTGTGCTAAGGCCGTCTGGAACTCCGAACCCGTCGAATGTTATAACAGGACGTCCCTCCAAAAACTCCAACAATTTCAAGCCGGCGGAGATACTATCAATCCGGTCGGCATACTCCGTCAGCAACGAGATTCCTGACCGAACCAACTGACTGCGAAATCCGTCCAGATGGTCAATCCTCGAATCCACTTTTTTTTGCAGGTTATGGGGTGAGGTAAGAAGGTTAAATAGCTCGATACTGCTATCCCACACATGGCAACTGACCCCGTGGGATACCAGGAACGCCTTGAGTAGATACGGGGCCAAGACGGGCATCGTTACGTCAGCCACAGGGGGGACCACCAAAAACACCTTACGATTCCGCTTTTCCCTTGCAATGCTGACCGAAAACATAGCCAACTCCCCCAACCACCCTGTGATGACTGACGAAATGGAGCTTGTAGTGACCTCGGGCTGACGATATCCTCCGTTTTCACACTACCTGGGCTACCCGCTTGTGAACTCTGAACGCTTTCCCAACAGTGTATTTGAGATTCTTTGCTACTCGCGCGCCAGTAAATCCAGGTTTATACAGGCATCCATAAATTCCTTCACTTTGGGATAAACCTCTTCCTTTGTCAGGCCGAAGCGACATGCCAAATTGTCCGCAATCTCCTCAAGATCACGTCTGCCATCGATCTGTTTCCAAATCTCGTAAGCATCGTGGTTGAATGCTAAAATTGGGGTACGGTTTGTAAAGACGAGGGCTCCAAACCTTTCCGGCCGTACCTTCACTCCTTGTTTTACCTTCAAACTCATTGAAGTTCCGCCTCATCCCAAATTTTGCCTGGATACTCCCCCTGCCATATGGTAGTCGCGTGTACCACACCACTCGCCCGTGGTCGACTTAGCCGCTGCGCGGCATCCCCCGTGGCAATGTGGGAAAAGCTTACACGTCTTACATCGCGCTGGCACGTGCTCATTCCGCACGAACGCTGCAAAGACGGGAGAGCAGCATTTAATTTCACTGATAGACTTTGTCAGAATGTTGCCGCCAAGCTTTATACGAGACAGGCCACAAACCATCAACTCACCCGTTACATCTACATAAAACCTGTCATAGCCGTAGGAACACGTGTTAGCAAGATATTGCAACTCGGGAGGCAGTGCGCAGAACGGTATCGCCTCTGCGATCTCTATATGGGGATACGTCTCTTCTCGTCGGATAAGGTCCACGATGTGAAATGCTTCCACCAATTGCTCTCCCGTGGGACATAAATGTTTTGAGTTGGCACCCACTCCTACTGGAAGAAAGCGTGTTATTGTCATATAACGCAAGCCTATCCGTTGAAAAAACTCTACTACCTCACCGAGCTCGTGTGCGTTAGCCGCATTCAACACAAAGTTACTCGCAATCGGTATTTTATCCCGTTCCAAGAACTCTCGTATAGCACGAATTGTGCGGTCAAAGCTTCCCTCAACACCTGTTAGTGCATCATGCGTCTTCCGAATACCATGGACAGAAACACTAACGCTGACAATAGGGAATTCATGAAGGCGTTTTACCGCTACATCGTTCATCAATGTGCCATTTGAAAGGATCATTACGTTCGGAAATAATTCCACGGCACATCGAAGTACGTCAAAAAACCCGGGGTGAAGCAAAGGCTCCCCCCCGGTCAAGGTCACTTGCATTACTTGCTGACGCGCTAGCGATTCCAGTATTGGAATTGCATTAGTACAATACCGCGGACGTTGCGAGTTGTAACAAAAACGGCAGCGCAGATTACAGTCCTCAGTCAGCTCGACCTGCACAAGAAGGGGAGCCAAATCAATTAGATGATCATACGATGGCACACTCCCAGCCTGCATTACTATTCCTTTCTTTATCTTTTTCGCCGGTTTTTGAGGTGTTTGGCATAAGTTTGCCGTGCAGCGTAGCAGCCCCCACCGCACTTTGCAAGGTTGCCGCACGACTGACACTCAGGCAAGGGAAGGGTATGGAGCCAAAAACGTCTACTAGCGAAAGTTCTCCAAGTTTCAGCGAACGACTGTACGCTCAGGTCTCCTAAAACTGGTTGCGAGACCAGCGTACACGGCGTTACCAAACCGCTTGGCGTTATCCTCGCAACATTCAACCCTATTGTGCAAGCAATGTTAGCTTCAGCGATGAAATTGCGGATATCATCCGGGACAACGCACAAGGGAATTGGCTGAGGCAAGGCGAATCTGCTGAAACGCTGGCTCCCGTTCTGGAAATCCCTCACCAGTCGCAGAGCTTGATAAATCTCACAGGGTCCTAAGGTATGCCTATCTTCCTTGCGACCGGGAACTAAGCCGATTGTGACAAGTAACGTTTCCACCCCTAAAGATCTCAGATACCACATCGTGTCATAGAGATAGTGAAAATTGGCTTTGAAAAGCACAACATTAGCTGCGACATACACCCCTGCGTCCACTAGATTACCAATACCCCTTTCAACTTCAATGATAGCCCCTTTCTGCCCAACCATTGCGTCGTGAGGCCCCCCGGGAGGTGACAAAACTGTAGTGCATATAGAATTGAAAAACTTCGCTATCTGATTTGCCCGCCGATGATTAACGAGGGACGCATTCGTGTTCAGGTGCAAATCAAATCCAAGCGCCGCTGCGTACTCGCAGATACCAAAAAAATCTTCATGTAACAGCGGCTCGCCACCATTGAAATTAATGCTGATAATCGAGGCACGGGCCAATTCATCTAAGATGCGGCGTACGAGACCAACCGGTGCGGTTTTGTAGCGATCACAAGCAGGGTCACCCGCAAATCTGTTGTAACAAAACCAACACCGACGATTGCACGCGTACGTTAACTCCAGTTGCACCGATGTTGGCATCAACATCATGCAATACTTTCCGCGACAACTTTCCGTGACGCCCGCGCCTAACGACATGCACAGCACTGACACGGGGTGCACTTAGCCACCACCTTCGCCCCCTCACCTCTCATATATTCCACTACCTCCGGATCGACGACTCTGGAAGCTGCGTCGTTTTGAGAAAAAGGCTTCTTAAATGGATTAAACAGCTCAATCTTGGGATTTAACGTTCTTGAGCCCCGCGTTTGAGTATCAACCCCACGCGTACTCCGATCCATTTCTTCGGCCTCCGAATTAACTTTTCCCAATCCCAACACAGGCTATTACGATGAGTAATCTAGTTAACGACCGAGTGGTTGTCAAGGGTGCACCAAATTGACTGTGTCATACGTGAATAGAAATGACCCCTTGCGGCGTGAATAGAAATGTCCCTATCAACCCTCCGAAAGGAGGGTTGTATGGAGACATTAGAGATGAGTGCGAAAGAGCGAGCGCGGCTGGAGGTTTTCGGCCGGGTGAAGGCGGGAGACATCACGCTGGTAAAGGCGAGCGAGATCTTGGGGATGAGTTATCGGCAGGTGAAGCGTTCGTGGGCACGTTCTCAGGCGTTAGGGGCAGCGGGATTGGTGCACCGCTTGCGAGGTCGGTCCTCCGATCGGCAAGCGGAGCCCGCGGATAAGGGACAATCTGATTGGTATACAGATGCTCCATGGGGCGTTCGCCCGCATCCAAATCGACTGGTTTTTCCCAGTGGAGGAAGTCGTTGGAAGTGGTTCGCGCGATCCACCGAACTCCCTGCCGAAAGACGCGGAAGTAAAGCACATACCGGCTTTCCATCTCCGACCAGAAGGCATTATTCTGCGAGTCGAAGGCCCCTTCAGAGAATACCGGAGCATCTTGAACTTGCTGCCAGTGGATGCCATCCGGGGAGACGAAGGCCAAAAGTCCAGGCTCCCCAGTTCCTCCCAGCGCTTTAAAGCGGGCATCCGGCGGGCAGTCACGCCGAGTATCAACAAAGGGAGCAAAATTGTGGCAACCTCTGTTGCGGGCCAGCACAGCGTTGTTGTCCTTCCTTCCCGCCACTTCATACAGCCCCAGTCTTGGCCGAGTCCAATGGATGCCGTCGGCACTTTCCGCCACACAGGTGACTTCCGTATCGAAGTCGTGCGATGCCCGGGGCATACCGCGGTAGTACATTAGGAACCGGTCCCCATCCTTGAGAATCGTCACGTAGCCGCTGTAAATCCCCTCCCACGGTTGATCGAACTGGAAGACGATCTCCTGCGGTTGCGGGGTGTGAAGCTCCTGCCGACAACCCTCCAACTTGTCAATCAGCAGATCATCGATGAAAAGCTCGCGTCGCTGACCGATGGAAATGGCGTTTTCAGCCTCTGCAGCACCACCCCGGCGTGTCTCCCTCGACCAGCAGCAAACCGCCAGGACCACCGTGACTCCAACCCCAAGAGCTCTTTTGAGCGAAAGGCGCTGAGTTCTCATAGCCTCCTCGCCGGGCAATGGAAATTTCGGGACTGACTATGCAACGCAAATAACAGGGCCCTTCTGTTTGCTTTCGCTTCGCACCAATCAAGTGCGCAGGCACGCCCAGATAAGCTCCCGAACCTTCACGAGGATCCACGACCGAGACGGCCAACTTCCCAAAATTCGATGCACATGGCAAGCCGGGGCGCCGATGGCACGGCCCCAGTGTCTGTTAGAATCTTCGAGAAGCGATCACAGGGCATGAGAATAGCTGTGGGGGCATCGCGGAAGCGTGCTGCCGTCCGAAACGGGGCGCCCCGCCGTACCTCACCAACAGCACGCCAAGCCTGATCCGTCCGGTCAAATTTCGATAGGCACAATTCATGAATTGCCCCTACTGGAATTCGGGGCTTTTGGCGGTGCTCGATGTTTTGCAGATTTCTTGGAGGGGCACGCTCGTCCTGCCCGGGGCAAGGGCAATGATGGATCATCGATCCGTGTTGATCGGACGTGACACGCACGTGCCTCCGAAAAAACGGGCCCGACAAGCGGGTCCCTCCGGCGTTGTAGGGGCAATTCGTGAATTGCCCCTACCGGTGGGCACATTTCGTGGTCCTGGGAAAACAGGACAAGTGGCAAGGCTGTGAAGGCTAAAGCCTTCACCAAAAAGCGGCGATGAATCGCCGCACTCCATATGGAGTGCGGGGCTTTAGCCCCGCTTTCCGCGCGGGACTTTAGTCCCCGCGGAAACGCAAGAGATGATGCAACATTGAAGGCCGGACGTGACAGGCACGTCCCTCCGAATGCCGAGTCGCCAAGGGAGGTGGCGACGCCAATGGCTCTCAGGTGGCGACGGGGGCGCTGCGGGTCAATTCGCGATAGACACGCTGGGCTTCGGGAAATGGTTCCAGGGCGCGGTCGAGGATTCCCAGTGTGTAAGCGATGGTCACGCCGTAGTTGCAAATGGGAACGCCTGCCCGCCGACAGAGCTCCATTCGCGTGAGGACCTCGCGCCGGTTCCACATGCAGGCCCCACAGTGCACGAGCAACCGATAGGGAGACAAGTCTTCCGGAAAGTCGTGGCCCTGCACGGTCGTGAAATGCAGTTTCCCACCCACCCGCTCTTGCAGCCAGCGAGGTATTTTTTCCCGGCCGATGTCGTCCGCAATGGGGTGGTGGCTGCACGACTCCGCCACGAGGACGTGATCCCCCGGCCGTAATCGATCGATGGCCAGGGCTCCTCGAACGAACTCGTTGAGATCTCCTTTTTGACGGGCGAGAAGAATGGAGAATGATGTCATTTTGACGTGTGGGGGGGTAACTCGCGCAACCTGGGCAAAGGCCTGGCTGTCGGTCACAACAAGGACTGGCGGCTCCTTCAAGGATTCCAGTGCCCGGGCGAGTTCAGAGTCGCGGCAGACCATGGCCAGCGCGCCATGGTCGAGCAGTTCACGCAACGTGAGCACCTGTGGCTGGATAAGGCGTCCTTTAGGCGCCTCTTTATCGATCGGCACGACGAGCACCACAATCTGCCCGGACTGCACCAGATCGGCAATCAGCGGCGGACTGTTGATGAAGTCTTCCGGAGCGTTTTGAATGAGGGCCTGGCGAAGCGATTCCAGCCCCTCGTGCCTGATCGCGGCTGTGAATACGTAAGGGATTTTTTGCTGGTCCAGTTGGGCGAGGAGAGTTGCGTCCGGACGAGCAACGTCAACCTTGTTGAATACGACAATAACCGGGATACGACGCTGATGAAACTCGGCCAGCAGTTGCTCTTCAAAAACGCCCCATCGATCGCTATCAACCACCAGCAGCGCCAAATCGGTCCGATCCAAGACCTGGCGGGTTTTCTTAACCCGCATGGCACCCAGGGCACCTTCATCGTCCACGCCCGCCGTATCAATGAACAGCACCGGCCCAAGCGGCAGCATCTCCATCGGCTTTTCCACGGGATCGGTGGTCGTCCCCGCCACGTCGGAGACGATCGAGACCTGTTGCCGGGTAAGCATGTTGAGCAGGGCTGACTTCCCGGCGTTTCGCCGACCGAAAATTCCGATGTGCAGCCGAAAACTTTTTGGAGTGGGACGATATTCAGTCATGGAGGATCCGTGAACTGGCGTGAATCGGGAATGGCTGTTCGCAAAAAATAGAAAATTCCCTATCCCATTCTACGACGTTGCCCTTCGCAGGGATTGAACGCCGCAAACTGCCGCCGATGATCGTGCTGCCTTCGGCCGAAATTTCTGGGCGAAAACGGTGCCATTCATGGCCGATACACCGCCGCACACCGCGGCGTTTCCCAAAGACGTGTTTCCACAACCGGCAGACCTTTTTGCGCCACATAGTCGAATATGAGCCGCGCGATATTCTCGGCGGTAGGATTTTCGTCCATCAAGAAAAGCGGCTCACCCATTTCCTGCAGGACAGGTACCACCGGGTCCTGGCGGTGGAGAATCATCCGGTGATCGAGATTCTCATCAATCCAGCCCTGGACGACGCGCTTGATGTCCGTAAAGTCGAGAACCATTCCCAGTTCGTCGAGAGACGCTGTTTCAAAGGTGATGACAAGCAAGCCGTTGTGGCCGTGAAGGTTCCGGCACTTTCCCGAATAGTTGAGCAAACGGTGACCGTAGCAGAAATCGATTTCACGCAATACCTGATACATGGACACTTCCTCGCATAAGGGCTAGCCAATGACGGGCTGATGTGATTTTTGTCGAAGGAGCATTTTACCGGTCATCGGTCAGATCAAGCGGCTGCTGATCGCAACGTTCAGGCTGGCGACACTGATTTTCCGTCGAGATCGGAAGCGTAACGGGTCAGATCGGGGATTCCTGCCTCCCGGAAAGCACGGCGTCTTTCCGCACATTTGTTGCATCCGCCGCAATGGAGGCCGTCCATCGGGGCGATGCAGGAGAAGGTCTCGTGGAGAGGCCACCGCTGCCCCCATTTCATCCACTCCGTTTTGGACACGCCCTGCAACGGTCGGATGATCTGGAGCGGTGGATCGCCGTACAGGTTAAGCGCGGTCTCCACAGTGCGTAAGAATTCTTCGGAAGCATCGGCAAATGGATTGGTATCCAAAATTCCAAGGGCCAGAAATGGCACGCCCTGCTGGCGACACCACAGACCCGCTTTGACTAGCAGCAGGAGGTTTCGCCCGGGCAGGAACACGGCCTCGTCGGGAGAGTCGGCATCGGGAATCTGTTCCCCGGTGAGACTCCAGTGATCGCCGTAAATGTCGCGGACTGGGAGTTCGAGGATTGCGAGGGGACGGACACGGTCAGCAAACCAAGCGAGGATCCTGCGGACGGCAGCCAGCTCGGCCTGCTCCCAGAACAGCCCGGACCTCACGTACAGCGGCGCGACACACCTGCCGTCTTCCACCAGTTTGGCCAGCATGAGACTGCTATCCAGTCCTCCACTGAGCAGCACCGCAACGGAGCTGTCATTTTGATTCAATTTTGTTCCGTGCATACAGTCCCAACAGGAGCAATGCTGTGGTCTTTCAATAGCCGGGCCTCATGCGGCAATCGCGGCAAGTCGCACCGATGGCGAATAAATCGCAAGGCCTCCGCGGCTTTTGCATTGCAACCATCGGCATGAGAATTCCTCGGTCATCTTCTAAAACTCTCCTAGAAGAAAAAAGGCATTGCCCACAGTCTGTTTCCTTCCGACATCTGCCGCCATGAGCTTACCTATTCTAGAAGGATACGACGGTTGACAAGGTGACCCTGCCTGACAAATCCCTACTTTTCTCCGCCGATGGAGACGCGGAAGTGCACACGAGCACGCGTGGAAGCGGGATTGAACCCGGCAAGACCTGAGGGTAGGGGCAATTTATGAATTGCCCGTACAACACATTGCCCCCGTGCAATCTCAGCGTTTTTTTGGAAAATTAGGGACCTTCGCCTGAGTCATTAGCGCTTTTTGTTGCAACCTGCGAAAGGAAGTCCCGAGGGGCAGTTCATGAATTACCCTCATGGCAGCATCGGGCCACGTCCTCTAACACCCCTTAAAGAAAGTGACGTGTGTCAGGGCCTGGTTCCCACCGGCCACCGGGATCACCTGACCGAATTGTCCAGGTCGTAAACTTGCGCTCTAAGCAAGCCAAATCAATGTTTGCACAGTTGGTGAAATCTGGTATATAGACATGGTCTGAGATCACGGAGGGCCGAAACCATGTCTGCACCGTATTTTGTACGTCCGCTGTCGCGTGCCGAACGCCGTGGGCTGGACGCCATCTTGCGCAACCCGCCCAATGCGAGGGTTTTCCTGCGTGCCCAGGCGGTCGATCTCTCCTCGCGGGGCTGGAAAGTGCACGAAATTGCCGAGATCGTCCGTCGCGACCGCTCGGTGGTGTCGCGTTGGTTGCATCGGTTCGAGCAGGAGGGGCTCGAAGGTCTCTGGCCCCGGAAGAGCCCTGGTCGGCCGCCCAAGGTGAGGGCCGAGTTTCGCCAAGCCGCCGACGAAGCTGCCCGAGAGAATCCCCGCGACTTGGGATAGGACTTCACGCGTTGGACGGCCGAGCTGCTGGCCCGGCATTTGGCTGGGACGACTGGCGTGGAGGTGGGAGCAGCCACGATCCGCAACACCCTGGCCGAGTTGGGCTTTCGCTGGGGGCGACCGAAGCTCGATCTGGCCCATCGCCAGGACCCTGCGGATGTGGCCCGAGCCAAGCGCCTGCGAAACGGCGCTTTAAAAAAACGATCCTCAGCCGCGGCCGCTGGGCCTTCTTGTATCTCGACGAAGCCGAATTCCACCTGAACCCCGGGCTGTGCCAGTGTTGGTCGCCGCCGGGCGAGCGGGTGATCGTGCCCTCGGCCGGTCAGAATCGCCGCGTGCCGGTCTTCGGCGCGTTGGATGCGGTAAGCGGCGAAGTGACGGCCCTGCTCACGGCCAAGAAGTGCGGCGCCGACTTTCTGGACTTCCTCAAGTTCCTCTCGGGCAAGCACTACGCGGAACAGGAACGGGTTTACCTGTTTTTGGATAACTGTTCGATCCACCACACCCGTGCGGTGCGCGAGTTCCTTCAGTCGCAGCGCCCTCGGGTGCGTGTGATCTGGAACGCAGCCTACGCGCCCAACCTCAATCTGATCGAGCGCTTCTGGGGCCACTTGAAGCGGTCCGCGATCCACAACTACTACTTCCAGACTGTGGAAAATCTGGAAGACGCTATCCTGGGAGCCATCCACAGCATCAATCGCCAACTCGACCATCCCTTCCGCCTTAACCTGAAAACTGTGCAACCTTTGTTAGCTGCCGCTTAGAGACCGTAGAAAGCCTCTACCTTATCGATTATTGGGGGCCATATCCGGGCGGCGGTAGTGGCGACCCACCGTATTTCGACTGGGAATCTGGCGAGAAAGTGTGGCAACAGGTTGTGCAGCGATTTGGCGGCAATCCAAAAATCAAGATTATCGGGACACTGATAAAGGATGTCGCTGGCATCGTAGCTCCAGGTCGATTTGATTTCGTCTACTTGGACGCATGCCACAGACGGGATATCGTCTTGCGTGATCTAAAGCAGTTTGGCCGACGGTTGCACTTGGTGATGTGTTGGCTGGACACGACTACGCGAAGACAGAACGGTATCCTTGGATTCAGGTAAGGCCAGCCGTCGATCAGTTTTGCCGCGAATACAACCTAACCATCGAGTGCATCACTGAGGGAAGAATGCGGAAGCTTTCTTATCCGCAAGCCATAGCCACTACTTTGTCGCGTTGAGCCGAATTGACTTGACATCAATCGTCGGATACCCAGGGCGCATATCCTTGTCTTTACTTACAATCCAAAGGCGGACAGTATAGCTATCGGATTTAGGCACACGAACCCAACCAACGGTGATTGTCTTGGCCGAATCCCATGTCTCGGTTTTTTCCAAGGAAAAAAACCTCGCGCTAATTGGTATCCTGGAATTGTTGCGGAAGACGCCAATCGCGAAGACAGACAGTGGCCCTCTCCACGGGCCGGTGTATTCTATACTCACTTCATAGGTACCAGATCGTAACTCAGCATGCCATTCGACGTATTCGTTCGGCTCAGACCAGCCGGTAATCCGATCGATGTTTGAAACGTACACCAGATGCCGGCCAACCAGCTTGGCATCCTTTGCTTTTAGTACGATGCCACCACCCGACGTGACCTGTTCTATCCTCTGCTCCCACCTATTTTTAACGAGAACCGGTGGGGATGAAACTCGGAAAAACTCCTGAAGTGCGTCCAACTGCGTGTACAGCTTGTCGACGCCGGTCTTGCTTTCTGCCTCCCGCCACACCTGCTCCGCCTTAAGGAGTCGCTCATCATCTGACAGCTCGTCTTTGTGTGATTGCGACGCTATGAGTCGCACCGCTTCGATCGCAATTGCAAGATCATGCGCTTCTACCGCGAGACGTTTCGCTTGTTCAAGTTCGACCATCTTCGCTGTCGAGTCGCTCTCCTTCTTCGCTAGCTCAAGAATCTCTCGCGCCAGGGCACTCTTCTCCGCTGAGGTTTTGGCCGCTTCGATTCGCTTTCCGTAAACCTCATGGAAAAGCTGCTGAGCCCGAAGGATCGCCGACCAGTCGCCGGATTCCACGACGGCCAAGGTGACACAGAGCACAATCCACAGCATGGCTGTCCCCTTTTCTAACAGCGTCCTGAGATACGTGTGCACCTCACGCACCAGGATACACCGCGAGACAAAGGGGCGGGCACCGCGTGGTGCAGCCGCGGGTTCGGGGCTAGCTTCCCTAGCCCGCCCGGGGATATTTTAGTCAGAGCGATGCGATTTTGCCACAGCGAACGCGAAATATCCGCTTGCCACAACTGTAACGTGCAAACCCTAAGGGCGTAATACCCCTAAAGGGGGATGGCAATCTGCACGAGCGCACCTAACTAGTGCTCCGTCACAGGGTAGTTTTGGGATAGAGAGACTTCAGTTTGCAGCGGGCATCTTCCGCGGTCATTTGCCAGTCGACACCCCGCTGCCGAGCGTTGAGGTCTCCCGACCACGCCGCAATTTCCTCCTGAAGAAGACGTAACTCTCCCACACGACGCCCCGCCAGGCACTGCCGGGTCAAACAGCTCAACTCGCACTCCGCCACGTTCAGCCAACTGCCGTGTTTCGGCGTGTAAACAAACTCAATGCGACGAACGTACTGACGAGCCCGCTCCGCTGGGAACACCTCGTAAAACGCCCCTTTCGTGTGCGTGTTCAGGTTGTCGCAGATCAGCGTGATCCGCTCACAGTCCGCGTAACGCCCGTCCAAAAGCGCCGCCCTCTCCGTCGCTCAGTCGCTCTTGGTCCAAAAAATGCTGAAGCATCTTCTCCACCGTCTGTCGCCGACACCCGAACGCCTCGGCAATCCGCTGGTCCGTCCAGGCTGGGCCGTCCGCATCCACCTTCAGCAGAATCTGAGCGCGACGGACCTTCTGGCTCGTTGCCTTCAGCTTGCGAATGACCTCCTGACATTTCTGACGTTCCTCCTCGGTCAGCCGGACAATATACTTCTTTCGCATGGCAACCCTCCTTGACGAAACGGAACGGAAACGACCACCCATCCTATCCTATCCCATCCCACCCACGAGCACAATCCCAAAATATTCCTGTGACGGAGCACTACTCCGACTCAAGGAGCTCGTGGAAGCCCTGCCTCCCGAATACGGGATAGTCGCTTACCTTGACGGTGTGGATGGTTTTGTCGTCGGCAAAGAAGAGGAGATAATAAGCACGTTTTTAGACTTTAGACTTTAACAGTCCGGGCGTCTGTGGAACAGAAGACTGTTGCTGGCCTGTGCATGACGGCAGATTTCGGAACATGTTCACGCAAGGCACTCATCGATTTTTGAACGCTGGAACGTGGATTGGGTCCCGTGAATGGGTCCAGCGATCTCTGGCTGGGTTGCAATCCATGCATTTGGAGCTTAAGACAGGTGCATGGCCACCGTACGCAAGCGGTGTCCGTCGGAGCGCCATGTTTAACGACCAACGGCCAACTGCAATGGCAAATTGCTTACCTTGAGAACCGAATCACACAGTAAGACTTCACACGGAATGGCATCTCTTCGCTAATCTGCCGTGCACATGGATGTTTCCAACTCCGAACGCGCATTTTGATATTGTGGACGGACGACTTCGTGTTTTAGATGGGCACAGGCCTCCGTTAATTCACCTTCCCGGCGCTGGCAAGCGTAACAAGCACTTGTGGTGGGGACTTATCGAGGCACCAGTGCCCACCGTTGACGCTGATCTTCACGATCACAGGGCGCGACAATAACTCTGCTTGTCGAAGATTTTCCTGACGGAGTTAATGCCAGCTGAGATGCGTAGTTGATAAGAACAAATCCGGATTGCACAGGAACAAGCTGCCATGCGGACCATTCGTCTTGTTCCATCCTTTGCGTTACGCGAAACTCAGCATTTGGATCAACCGTCAAAAACAAACCCGAATTTACGTTACGAATACGTACTGATGACGCTGCCCCTCGCTCTATTAACCACTGGGCGTTTGTCTCGGCAGGCAGCTCGTAAATAATTATGTCTGCGCCGGGCGAACGACTGCCTCCGTTGACATTAAGCACAAGACCCGTGGACGTATTGAGCACCACTAGTGGCATTCGCAATGAATAGATCGCTCGTGGTAAAGGGCGCGACGGAGGAGGGAAGCGACGCAGGAACTCTGCTGTTCGCTCTTCCCACTTTTTGGAAAGCAGTTGCGGAGGCGAAGAGACGCAAAGCCACTTGGATATCGATTCATACATAAGGTCGAATTGTTCAAGCCGTTCGGTACGTTCTGCTTGAATCCATAGACGATCGCAATCGCTATCAACCAGTAATGGATCGGAGTCGTCGGACTGGCGTTGCAACTTCGCGATCTCGTAGCATAATTGAGCGTACCTAACTTCGATGGCCAGCCGCTTTGCTTCTTCCGCAGCAATGCGACGGAGTTCAGAATTAGACTCTGTTTTCGCATACTCAAAAATTGCGCGAGCTAATAAGACCTTATCTTGTGGTGTTTTGGCAGCCTCGGCTTTTTTGCCGTAAAGTTCATGGAAAAGCTGCTGAGCCCGAAGGATCGCCGACCAGTCGCCGGATTCCACGACGGCCAAGGTGACACAGAGCACAATCCACAGCATGGCTGTCCCCTTTTCTAACAGCGTCCTGAGATACGTGTGCACCTCACGCACCAGGATACACCGCGAGACAAAGGGGCGGGCACCGCGTGGTGCAGCCGCGGGTTCGGGGCTAGCTTCCCTAGCCCGCCCGGGGATATTTTAGTCAGAGCGATGCGATTTTGCCACAGCGAACGCGAAATATCCGCTTGCCACAACTGTAACGTGCAAACCCTACGGGCGTAATACCCCTAAAGGGGGATGGCAATCTGCACGAGCGCGCCTAACTAGTGCTCCGTCACAACCTAATTTTGGGATACACAGACTTCAGTTTGCAGCGGGCGTCTTCCGCGGTCATTTGCCAGTCGACGCCGCGCTGCCGAGCGTTGAGGTTTACCGACCACGCCGTAATTTCCTCCTGAAGAAGACGTAACTCTCCCACACGACGCCCCGCCAGACACTGCCGGGTCAAACAGCCGAGCTCGCACTCCGCCACGTTCAGCCAACTGCCGTGTTTCGGCGTGTAAACAAACCCAATGCGGCGAACGTACTGACGAGCCCGCTCCGCTGGGAACACCTCGTAAAACGCCCCCTTCGTGTGCGTGTTCAGGTTGTCGCAGATCAGCGCGATCCGCTCACAGTCCGCGTAACGCCCGTCCAAAAGCGCCGCCCTCTCCGTCGCTCAGTCGCTCTTGGTCCAAAAAATGCTGAAGCATCTTCTCCACCGTCTGTCGCCGACACCCGAACGCCTCGGCAATCCGCTGGTCCGTCCAGGCTGGGCCGTCCGCATCCACCTTCAGCAGAATCTGAGCGCGACGGACCTTCTGGCTCGTTGCCTTCAGCTTGCGAATGACCTCCTGACATTTCTGACGTTCCTCCTCGGTCAGCCGGACAATATACTTCTTTCGCATGGCAACCCTCCTTGGCAAAAGGGAACAGAAACGACCATGCATCCTATCCCATTCCACCCATGCAACAGAATCCCAGAATTTTCCTGTGACGCCGCAATATGCCAGATTTCACCAACTGTGCAAACATTGATTTGGCCCGCTTAGTCCTTTCAGCGTAGACGGCACCCGACGAATGGGTCAGACTGCGTGTAATTTCTCTTGTTGCGGGATGCGTCCGTGCTTAAAATCCAACAGAGGGCATGAAATTGCCCCAGGGAGGGATTTTGGGCGACGTCAGCGGGCCAGGTGTTCCGAGCCGAGAAGGGGAGTGTAACAAGAGTGGTTCTCTCCGAAATTGACCGCCATCTCCTGGAACGCTGTCTGGAGCGGAAGCCGCGGGCGTGGGAAGACTTTGTTGACCGGTTCCTCGGGCTGGTCATTCACGTAATCAATCACACAGCCGAGTCTCGACGGCTGCGGATGACGCCGGAACTTCGGGACGACCTCTGTTCAGAGGTCTTTCTTACCCTTCTTAAAGACGATTTTGCTGTTTTGCGCAAATTTCGCGGTCGGTGCAGCTTGGCCAGTTACCTCTGTGTGGTGGCCCGGCGGGTGGTTGTTCGTGCTCTTCAGAAGCGCAAGCTTGCGGGAACTCATGAGAGTGCCAGCCGTTCAGAACCAGCGGCGCCTTCCAAAGTCCCTTCGCCGGTGGCCTGGCCGGAAGAAGACCGGATCGCCAATCGAGAGGAGGCGGAACGCCTCCTTCAAATGCTGGACGGACAGGAGGCCACGATCGTCCGGCTTTACCATCTCGAAGGGAAAAGTTACCAGGAAATCAGTCAAATCACGGGCATTCCCACCAATAGCATCGGGCCGATTCTCAGCCGGGCACGCAGCAAACTTCGCCGGATACCCACCGCGTGACATCCGTGGCACCGAAACTATTCCAGCCTGCTGTGAACCCGCACGGTCTATTGCACGCGGAAAAATTCTTTGCTCGCGTGAACTAACTCGTTGCGGGTTGTGCTGGCCGGTGAAGACGCTACAACATCTGCCCCGCGCGGCAGAGGTACTGGCCAGCCACCTCAGGTGATCTGGGGAGATTGACGCGAGGGTGCAGCCAGGTATCCTCTTTGAGCGCGCTATTGGTGTTACTCAGATAAGGGAGCGTCTCTAATGCCTGATTTCATAGATTGTCCATGTGCTGGGGGTACCCTCGACCGGCTCATCCAGCCTGCCGTTCCGATCGTGCTGGCCGAAGGAACAATTCATGGGTACCCGTTGGCAGCGCGGGTCAGAGAGCGGTTTTCTCTTGGCGGTCAGAAGCCCGATATGTCGGGAATCTATCGCTTTCTGAAGGTGATGGAAGAAAGGGGGCTTGTCGCATCATCGTGGGACCTTGCACATCGGGGGCCTGCCCGACGTCGCTATGCGATAACACCCGATGGATTGCGTTGTCTTGCCCAGTGGGTTGAGACGCTCCAGCGCTACCGTGACGGAATCAACGATCTGCTCGGCGCGGCGCGGATCGCCGTAAAGAAGCAGGCGGAAACAGCAGAGGCCCCGCGCTCGTAATGCCATCGCAAGTCCAGTCGGGAGGCGTACTTCCGTGAGCATTCTCAATCTGACCACCGCCGAGAAATGTCCCGCCGAATCCCTCGGCACATATTTCCTGCTCTTCTTGGGCTACGGTGTTGTACGTAGCGCCGTGCTGACGGGCTCGCAGAGCGGCCTGTGGCAAGTGGCCGTCGTCTGGGGATTAGCCACCATGCTGGCGATCTATGTGGTGGGACCCATCAGTGGTGCGCACATCAACCCAGCGATCACGTTGGCGTTTGCCGCCAAAGGGCGGTTTCCGTGGCGGCTGGTCCTGCCGTATGTGGCCGCCCAACTGGTGGGAGCGTTTGTGGCCGCAGGGACACTTTTTTTCATTTTCTCTCCCTGGCTGGCAGCCAAGGAAGCAGAAAAAGGTGTTGTGCGTGGGCAGCCAGGCAGCGAGGTGACCGCGATGTGCTACGGGGAGTACTTTCCCAGTCCCGGCCCCTTGGCGACGGCGAGTGGTCCCTATTCCCCCGAAGCGGCCCAAAGGCTCAACGCACTGGTCAGCGAGTCTGCGGCGTTTCTGGCCGAAATGCTGGGGACTATGATCCTGGGGGTGGTGGTGTTCGCCGTTACCGATCCGCGGAACCCGGAAGGTCCAGGCCGATTGGCGCCGGTCTTGATCGGGTTGATGGTCGTAGCGCTGATTTCGGTAATCGCCCCGTTGACACAGGCCTGCTTCAATCCGGCAAGGGACTTTGGATCAAGGTTGTTTGCATTCCTTACGGGCTGGGGCCAAGTGGCCCTGCCCGGTCCGACGCCAACCGGATTTTTCAGTGTTTACATTGCCGCACCCCTGATGGGCGCCATCCTTGGGGCTCACTTGTATGACCGAGTATTACATCCCGCTAAACCCGATGCTTCAAGCTAGGAGGTGGAACGAATGACACGCTTTTTGCTCCTTTGCTGGGTTACGTCGATGTGCGTTCCTGCCCTTGCTGCGGAACAGTCTACGCTCGACCCCGATGCTCCTTACCAGGCGGTGCGGTCCAACCCCGTAACCTATAAGGTCGACTTCAGGGTCGTGGTCACCGCGCCGTACAAGACCAAGGTGCTCAAGGTCTGGTTGCCGCTGCCGGAATCGGATTATGGGCAAGAAGTCACCGAAGGGGAGCTCACCACGTTTCCCGTTAAGGTTGAGCCATCGATTGCGAAAGAAGAAATGTTTGGGAACAAGTTCGCATACTTCGAGTTTACCGAGCCGCAGGGCGCCCTGATTATCCGGCACCAATTTAAGATCAAGGTTTGGGAGTTGCGATGGAACCTGAATCCTGACCGAGTCATTTCGGTCAGCCAGTGGCCTGCCTCCTTCGACCGTTATCGGAAAGGTGAAAGCCAGTCGGTAGTAGTGGACGATCGGTTCGAGGCCCTCTTTTTGCAGATCGTTCCGCAGCGAGGCAATCCGCTACGCGACATGTGGGCGGTCATGACCTGGGTAATCAAGAACTTTCAGTATGACCACGCGGACGCGTCTCTTCAGGCGAGTTCGGTCCACGGCTTAGAAAAACGTCGGGGGCATTGCAGCGACTACCACGGGTTCTGCGCGGCGATGGGGCGCGTCATGGGGTATCCCACCCGCGTGACATACGGCATCAACACCTTCCCGAAAAACTCCCCATCGCACTGCAAACTTGAAGTGTTTCTGCCGCCATATGGCTGGGTCAGCTTCGACGTGTCGGAAACCCAGAAGCTAATTGCAGCCATCCAGAACGATCCTCACATGGATTCCACTCGCAAGGATCGCTTGACGAAGGCCGCCCTCCACCGGCTACTGGCGGGCTTCCGAGATAACACGTGGTTCCTCCAGACCAGGGGGACGGATTACCAGTTGGCGCCACCCGCTAGCAAACGAGTGCCTGTGGTGCGCACGATCTATGCGGAAGCCGATGGCGTCCCGTTACCTGAGCCCGATCCGGCCAACAAGACCCAACGGACATTCGCATGGATGACCGCCCACCACTACGCGCCGGACAGACCCGTAACCGATCCGTTCGAGGATTTCACCAGTCTAGAACGTGTTTCATTGGCTGACGATGCCAGGGATTAGTACCACAGCGCAGCGTTATGGGATCGGCTCAGCATCTTGTGGCCGAAGCAATCACATCAGCACAACATGTGGTGGGTGCATTGTGGTGTTTGGGTAACTCTGCGCTGTAGTATTAGGAGACGTCACACATGTCCAAGACTCGACTCATCCTTGTAGGCGGTTTTCTCGGCGCCGGCAAAACCACACTCCTGTCCCAAGCGGCGGTTCGGCTGACTCGCCAGGGCAAGCGCGTGGGATTGGTGGCGAACGACCAAGCAGCCGACCTGGTTGACACAGAAATACTCAGGCAGACCGGGACGCCAGTTGAGGAGGTAGCTGGTGGTTGCTTCTGCTGTCGTTTTCCCGACATGATCGCCGCGATGGAGCGGCTCATCCGGGAGTCAAATGTGGACATCGTGCTGGGCGAACCGGTCGGCAGTTGCACCGATCTGTCGGCCACGGTGATACAGCCCCTCAAAGACCGTCATCCGGACAAGTTTGAAATCGCACCATTCTCGGTACTCGTCGATGGGAAGCAACTCCGCAGTCTGGCCAAGTTACAAACATCGGGCGATGTTGCGCCACCGGCCCGCTTCCCGGATAATGTTCTATACATCTACCACAAGCAGCTCGAAGAAGCCGATCTCATCGTACTCAATAAGTCCGACTTGCTCTCGCCGAGCGAGTTGTGCGAAATCAAGGCGTTGCTGGCGGAGCGATTTCCCAATGTGCCATTGCTTGCGATGTCGGCCCTTACCGGCGAGGGGGTGGACGCCTGGCTCGACTTCGTCAGTCAGGATCAAGGCGCGGGCCGTCGCATTGCCGCCGTCGATTACGATACGTATGCCGCCGGCGAGGCCGCACTGGGATGGATGAACGCCTCGGCCAAACTGCGATCCCATGATGATCTGGATTGGGGCACCTTCGCCACCCAGTTATTGGAGGCCATCCGTGCCAAGCTGCGCGACCACTCCGCCGAAATCGCCCATCTGAAGCTCTTCCTTTGGAACCGTGGAGCTTCGACCGCGGGGAATATCACGAGCAACGACAGCCCGGTCTCCGTCCGGGGACACATTGACCGGACACAGCATGCGGTATCGCTGTTAATCAATGCGCGGGTGCATGTGCAACCGAACACGCTCTCCGGCATTGTGGAAGAATCGCTACGAAGCGTTGCCGCGAGCCATCAAATCGAGCTGACGATCACCAATATGCGCAGCTTCTTCCCTGCAAGGCCGCAGCCCACAAATCGCTACGAGAGGGTCGTGTGATAGCTGCCCTCCAATGGCCTCCTGCCCTCTCCCAGCGAATTCTGCGGCACTTGGCGATCTTCCTAATAGAGCAGCCCCACGCTTAACCGGCACATCCCCATTTTTGTATGGGGCTGTAAGAAGCGAAAGGTTCGGTGTGTCGCAGGGGCAATTCATGAATTGCCAATATGGTTATACGGGCATCGAACTTAGCAGATAAAGATTGGCCTGTGAATTGCGTTGTTCAACGTCGCGATGTGGGCCCGACGGGCAAGTCCTTCCAAGCTGAATTTCACTCGCGCGAGAGGTCTCCGCGAGGTGCGGAGTGCTTACTCGCGACAGAGGAAAAGCGGGGATGCGGGGATGACTCAGCACGCATAACTCTTGACACATTGAGTCCAATTTCTCATAATCCCGCCGTTTTATGAGAAAATATCGATTGTCTGCGGGTGCCCAATTTGAGTGGATACCACGCGACCGGCGCACTATTTCCGAAAGTTGTTTAGCCATTTCCCCACACTGCCGGGTGGGCAAGGGATGTTCGCGCGCGGAGCTGAGACGCGGCAGCAGAGCGTTTTTCCTCGGCGGTGGGTGGTATCCCTTGTCATCTTTGGCGTCACGATCTGGGGCTTGGCTTTTGCTGAACAGGTCGCCACGGACCTTGCCGCGACCGGCTCGCTCTCTCACTCCACACCGGGCAGCATCACATCGTCTGGGGCGTCCTCCGAAGAAAGCTGGGTATGGATTTCCGGTGGAACAGGCGAGGTTTTGACCTCTGCCGAGGAGCCTGCTCCTCAGTCCCTCCTTGCCGTGCCACCCCTGGCGCAATTGGAGCCGCCACAATCCGCCCAATTGGGAAAAAGGGACACCTTCGAGGAGGCGCCTACGGTGGGGACCCACGCCTTCGAGATGGCAGGCGTGGCGGCGGCCCAGAACGGTCTTTCCATCGCAGAATCACCATCATCCGTCATCTGCTGCCCCCCAGGCGGTCCTGTCCGCAGGATTCTGCGAGGAACCGTGTCGCGATTGCAATCGGCTGGGAAGTGGGAACCCTGGATCGAGCGCCCGGTAAGTACCGGAATCTTTTTGGGCTATGCCTGGGGCACCGAGCTTGTAGACAACTGGGTGGAAGAACGCGACGGCTGGTGGGGAGGTCTGCGGCTGGGCTGGGATTGGCACCCCCATTATGGGGTGGAAACGCGTCTTTCGGTGGGCAGCATCGACCTGTGGGACCATCCATCTGCCGTCGCAACGGCCCAGGCCCAAGGATTGAATACCGGCCGGGATCGCTGGGCCCGATCTGTAGGCTGGGACGTGGGGCTACTTTATTTTGCTTCCAAAGACGATCCGTGGCAGCCCTACATTTACTGGGGCGTGGGGATGACGCACATCGACTTTACCGATGTTCTGGGAACAAGTTACGAGGGAACATACTTCACCATGCCGCTAGCGCTCGGGCTCAAATTTCGCCCCGTTTCAGGTCCGGTCTTCCGGATTGAGTTCGTGGATCAAATCATTTTTCCTTCTCGATTCAACGTGACCCATCAGTTCTCCGCGACCATCGGGATGGAAATGCGATTTGGGAAAAAACGGCGGCTCTACTGGCCATGGGAACCCGCCTGGCCGTGAGCTGCCGCATTGCGTTCCCAGAGCGGTGGGACCGCTCCGCAGACCTGAATGCGGAAGCACTTGGAACCTGATCATCCCACGTGATCATTTCAGTGTGTTCTCCCACGTACCCCGCGTCGTGGACAAGTCTTACGCGCGTTGGGGAGCCTGTTTGATGTCTGAGGATTCCTGCCACGGATTGTGCCAGTCGCCCCAGTGTTCCAGATACATGCGGGCGGCGCGATCGGTTTTGGCCTTTTCGGCCAGCCAGGATTTCGTTTCCTCCACAAGCTGGTGTTCTTCCTCGAGTGTCAACTGTCCCACCAGGACACGCGATCGCAGGAAGATGAAATAGGTATCGAGCACGTCGCAGCGGCAGTAATCGTTAATCTCGAGGAGCCGCCCCTCACGGTAGAGGTCCTGGACCATGTGTCCGACGATTTCCATCTTGCCTGGTTTGCCGAGAAGATGGGCCGCCAGGTTCAAGCCCCCGCTGAAGCGTGTTGAGCCGAAGTTCGTGAGAAGTTCGCACAAATCCAGGTGGTACTGTGTGTTGTAGCGGTTGCGGGGCTGATCCATGGCCCGGGCGTTGATCTGAAACCACCCCGGAATACTGATGCCGTACCGAAAGGCGGCCAGCTCCAGAAGAGGGATATCGAACGCTCTGCCGTTGAAGGTGACCAATGTTGGCCGCTTGTAAGCTTCCCACCCTCGCCAGAACAAATCTGTCATCACGTGCGGCCGAAACTGTGGTTCGTCAAGCACTACCAGGTCCACGAGGCGGAACGACTCGGTTACTTTGGCGATCGCAATCGCGACAGGTACCTGGTAGGTGTAGGGAATGAAATCGCTGTCATATTTTTCGATAAGCTCGTGCCGATATCGCTCGACGGCCTCTTCGGGCTCGATGTCCTCATGAGGATAGCGGAGTTTGGCCACCAGATCAGGGTCGGCCACGCTTTCTACATCAAACACGAAATAGCGGATGTCGTGGGCCATGGCGATTCTCCGCAGCGTTGGGAATGCGATCAGCGGTCATAGGCGAAGCGGTGCCTGACCAGCTTGTGTGGACAGCGGCACCGATTTTCAGACGAGTTAAAGGAAACGAGCCGACGATTCCTTGTACACGTACTGGCATCCGGAAACAATCAGTCAAATTTGGGATTGAGAGCCATCAGTCGTTTCTCCGTCTCTTCCATCAGGGCATCTTCTTCTGCTTCGTTCGCGGCCTGGTACGTCACCGAAAACCGCAGATGGGGACCGGCGTCATCCCAGGGGACCGTCACGATGGAGTGTTCGGTAATGAGGTAATGAGCCAGGTCTTCGGCCGTTTCAAAGCGCTGTCCCGCAATCTCCCGCGGACATCTGACATAAAGAAAATACGTTCCGCCGGGCATTTCGCACTGAAAACCGCAACGTTTGAGGGTGGCCACCAGTTTCTCCAACCGCCGGCGGTATTTCTCCCGAGTCCGACGAGGGATTTCCGGGTTGTCCAGCGCCGCGATGCCGGCCTTTTGGATGGCGATGAACTGCCCTGAATCACAGTTGTCTTTGATGTCGGCAAAGGCCTGAACGATTCTGGGATGCCCGCAAACCCATCCCAACCGCCAGCCGATCATGTTCCATCCCTTGGACAGGGAATGGACTTCCACTCCGACCTCTTTGGCTCCCGGTACCTGAAGGAAGCTGAGCGGGCGATCCCGATAACTCAGCATGAGATGGGCGGCATCCTGGATGACGACAAGCTCGTGTTTGTGGGCAAAGTCGATGACCCGTCGGTAAAAATCCACCGTTGCCACCTGGCCGGTTGGACTATTGGGATAATTCAACACCAGCAGCTTGGCCCGCTTCAATACGTCCGCGGGAATTGAATCGAGATCAGGATAAAAATCATTCTCCGGCAAAAGTGGCAGTTTATAGACCTGCCCGCCGTAGTACCGGGTGTGCGTTCCCGCCACAGGATAGCCGGGCACCGTCATGAGAGTGACGTCTCCGGGATCGATGAACGCCGCGGGAAGCATTGCCAGGGCGGTTTTCGATCCGATGCAGTGGTTGATCTCCGTCACCGGGTCCAGCTCGACACCGAACTCCCGAAGCATGAACCGTGCCACGGCTTCCTTGAAGGCGGGAATCCCGTTATCAGCGTAACCTCGGTTTTCGGGCTTGTTGATCTCCTCCGCCATCACACGGCGGACCGACTCGTCGGCCATCTCATCGTTTTCACCGATCCCGAAATCGATGAGTTTTCTTTCCGGATGCTCGGCCAGCACGCGCCGCTTGGCACGCTTGATTTTTTCAAACTTGTAGATCTCAGTTCCCTTGCCGTACTGGCTGCCGCCGATTCGCTGGGCAAACAGTTTTTGGAAATAGGGATCACTCATCGCTTGGACACCGGATGTTGCTTGCCAGTTGGTCGATGATATTGGTAAGGTCTTTTAGCTTAAATTCATCCTTCCGGCAACGAAATGTACGGTCCTTATTTTGCACAGTGCAACTTGGGCACCGAAAGACACTCCGCCAGGGTCTGTGCAGCTTTCAACCACCATCCTTTTCGACGGACCGTGCTCGACGGAGCACAGATTCGACGCTGGCAGGTGGTTGAAAACCATGATCGAGATAAGCGCCTCATCCCCGTATTGTGTAGCAGTGGGGCGCCACAGGCAAGGACGACGCCTGGCATCCGAAAAAATTTCCGCTTGGCGGTGGCTTTTTGATCCAGCGGGCACGACAAGCGTGCCCCTCCGAACGATTTCTCGGAGGGCCCTGCTTGTCAGGTCTACATTCCGCCGATTGCACGGTAGGGGCAATTCATGAATTGCCCCTACAACGTCGGAGGGACCCGCTGGTCGGGCCCGATGAGCACCAATTGATCGCCCATGCCTCCTCATCGGGCACGACAAGCGTGCCCCTCCGAACGATTTCTCGGAGGGACCTGCTTGTCAGGTCCGTTCGCAAACCCAGGACGATCCATCCCGAGTTGTCACACCGCCTCTTTTACAGTGTAATGACGCGTATTGGCGCCGCGACAGTTGATCACCGAGGAGACATCCCATGCACCACCGACAAAATTGGCCATTCTCGATTAAGCGAACGATGGGCTGGACGGTTGTGGGGAGTTTTGTGTTGCTTCTCGCGGCCGGTTGTCCCCGAAACGAGCCGAAATCTCCGGCTGTGTCTTCGCAACCGCCGGGACAGGCCCCGCGCGCTGCAGCCAAGACGGAGACGCTCGATAGCTCGTCGGGTCCGCCGCGGACAGGCCAGGGGACCCTTGCGGAATCCCTCGAGAAAAAAGGGGCCAAATGCCGGCTGGATGACGACGGCTATCTGATCGCGGTGGATGCGGGAACCGCCAAGCTCACCGATGCCGATGTGGCGCCGCTCAAAGAAGCGCGACGCCTCCGCTCGCTCCGCCTCACCGGCTGCCCAGTCACGGATGACGGCCTGGCCGTGGTGGCCGGAATGAAATCTCTCAAGACCTTGGGGCTGGATAACACGGGGATCGGTGACGCCGGGATCAAACACGTGGCAGGGCTGTCCGAGTTGGAAGAACTCTTCCTAACAGCAACCAAGGTAACCGACGCAGGCCTCGCTGCCATCGCCCAGTGCCACTCCCTTAAACGATTGCGGCTGCGAGGCACCAGAATCACCGACCGCGGCCTCGCCGCGCTCACCTCGCTGAGCGCACTTACCGATCTCGACCTCAGCGAGACGGCCGTCACCGACGCCGGACTTTCCGAGCTGGCTAAAATACCGTCACTTGCCAAACTGAATTTGTGGAGCACGCAGGTGACGGATGCAGGCTTGCCTATCCTCGCCGAAATGAAGCAACTCACATGGCTCAACCTGGATAACACGAAAGTCACCGACGCAGGCCTGCCCCATTTGGCCGCACTCACAGAGTTGGAATTCCTTCATCTCGGACGCACAGCGATCACCGATGGTGGGCTGGAACCTTTGTTCAGCCTCAAAAAACTGAAAACTATCCACGTCACCCGGACGAAAGTGACCGAAGCCGGGGCGGAAAAGCTGCGTCAGGCCCTGCCGGGCTGCCAGGTGATCTCCAAGGTGGAGGAGAACTCGCCGAACAACCAGTGACGCCGCGATAGTCTATTGAGACACAAAATCATCGGCAATGTTGAACGGGGTCGGGGCCTATTAGCGCCCTATCGCCCCATAGAGCTTATCACCAAGAAAGGAATAGCCATGCTGCCAGAAAAGAAGTGGATCCTTGATATGACGGATGGATTTCGGCCGACGGCAGTCGTGGGGGCTGCTGCCGAATTGGGGTTGTTCGACCTGATTCCGGACGAGGGAATTACAGTCCCAGAATTGGCCCGCAAGGCAAACGCCTCGCTGCGGGGAATCCAGGTGCTGGCGGATGCGCTTGCTGCATTGGAGGTCCTGGAGAAAAAGGGGGACCGGTATTTTGTGCCCCCGAAACTGCGGCCCGTCCTCAGTGAAAACAGCCCGGAAACAGCCATCCCCATGTTGCGGCACCGAATGTCCATGATGCGCGGATGGTCTCAGTTGGCCTGGGCGGCCAAAGCGGGATTTCCTGCTCCCAAAACGTCGGGAATTCGCGGGCCAGACGGAGACCTTCAGGCTTTCGTTTTGGCCATGGATGTCATCTCGCGCGAGGTGGCCGACGATGTGGTGCGGCAACTCCTGCCGCTTCAGTTCAAAAAAATGCTGGACGTGGGCGCCGGCCCGGGAACATGGACCTTTGCCTTTCTCCGCGCGATCCCTGAAGCACGGGCCATTCTGTTTGATCTGCCCCATGCGGTCTCGCTGGCCCGCCAGAAGGCCGAACAGGCAGCTTTGGCAGACCGCGTGGAATTCGTGGTGGGCGACTTCTATCGCGATGAACTTCCCTCGGGAGTGGATTTCGTCTGGGTCAGCGCGATTGCCCATCAGAACTCGCGGGAACAGAACCGCGAGCTCTTTCGGAAAGTGTATCGGGCCCTGGAGCCGGGAGGACAGATCGCCATCCGGGATATCGTCATGGACGCCAGCCGCACATCCCCCGTGGATGGTGCACTGTTCGCCATCAACATGCTCGTCAACACACCTGCCGGCGGAACATACACGCTGGACGAGTACCGCGAAGACCTGATGGCCGCCGGCTTTTCGGAACCTCACTTGCGGATTCGCACGGAAAACATGAACAGCGTCATCCTTGCCCATCGCCGCTAGAGGGGCAATCGCCAGGCGGTGGATGTAACCTATGAGGGCCACCACCGGGCGACGGACGGCTCCCGCGGGCTGCCTATTTCAAAAGTTGGAAATGTTCGCGGATCGACCGCCGACCGACGCATGGAAAAGGGACTCCGCCAGGATTGGTGTCGCGGGCCACTTCGCAGCCAGGAGTTTTCCGCCCGGCCAAACCCACGGAAAAAGTTCTTTTTTACTTTCCAAGAAGTGCCCGGAGGTTTTCCTGGACAGGCTCCGTGCCGGGGATCGAGGAAAGCTCGCGAAGGCCCTTCTCGGCCTCAGCACGGAATTCGGTGGAACGCCCCTCCCCGGTCAAGGTGGCCTTCCACTGGCGGAACAGTCGCGTGAGGTTGGCCTGAACGGGCTGGGAGTTGGGGGCGCATCGCAGTGCCCAATACAGCCTCTCGGCAGCCTGGGAAAAATGCCCGGCCTCGGCCAGCGCAATCGCCCAGTTGTTGAGGCTGGCCAGCAGGTTATCTTTCGCCGACTGATTTGTGGGGTCCAGACGCAACGCGATGATGTTGGCATAAAGGGCCCGGTCGAACTGGTGCGCAAAGAGGGCGTCCACGCCACGGTTGTAATAAATCGTCCCCACAATCTGCGTTTCCGACATCGTGCGTCCCTGATCATAGAGCTGCCAGTCGCGTTCCGTGGCCCGGGAGGTAGAAACCAGTCTCCTCAAATCCTCTCTCTCAGTCTCGTCTTCAGTACTGAGGGCAGGCCCTCTCGTCGCCAGGCGGAATTGCGGCATGCGAAACACTTCATCCAGCCACCGCGGCGCGGTGCACTCCACGGGTATTGAGGCAAAGGTCGTCTCCACGCGGCAAAAAGCGTGGGTGGGAAGCTGCTGAATCCTCGTGGGATATCCGGCCGCCTCGGCAAGAAGCTTGAAAAGAATGGCCGCGCTCACGCAGTTGTAGCGACCCGTTTTTAAGGTCACGCCCGGGTTTGTGGCATCGATTTGATATCCGCCCGTAAGAATCTTGTTGTGAAGGTAGCCAAACACGCTGCGGATTGCCGAAAATTCATCTGGCGACTGCCGGGCGACGACCTTCACCGTAGTTAGGTGTTTGTCGAAGATTCGCTGGTAATCGGCAACTTCGCATGCCGAAGTGCCGCCCGCCACGAGAACGGCCTGAAAGAACGAGAAATCCTCCATTCGCTGGTCCTCGCAATCCTGCACCAGGCGCCATTCGTCCTCACTCAGTGGGCAGGGGCTCCAATCCGCCGCACGCTGTTGCAGTTGCTCCAGCAGATCTGCCGAGATCGCGGTGGCCTGCACGCTGCTTCTGGAGCTTCCGTTGAGCTCCCGGAGAAAATGCGGTTTTTTCATTCCCGCCAGGCCGACTGCCCCTGCGGTAGTTCCCCCTGGATTGCCGCCCAAACGGGGTGTCAGCTCGGCCGCCGAGTAGTTTTCCTGGTGATTTGTTGGTGCGTTACCGCCGGGTGGAGTCCCATCGCGTTGCGAAGCGACCGGCAGCCCCGAGCGGGAATGGGCAAGCTGGCCGAGTCCCAGCACCAAGCCGCCGAAAAGAACCGCCGCGGCCAGTCCCGAACCGATCCTACGGCCACAGCCAGCGACGGATTTCATGATGCCACTCGCGGAAGCGTCTCTCATGGTGGGCCTATTTCTGGAGGCATGCAGCAACTGGTAAAGAATTCCCTGCGAAGCGATTCCCAGGTCTCCAAGCAAACGTAGGTCGCAAACAGAAAGGTGGCAAACGACGAAATACAAAAAGGATAAGCAGTCTAAGCCAAATACATCGAACATTCCTCAGAGAGCGGACACGAAAACGAGGAGTTTCTGTCAGAAAAGAGCGATTGTTCCGTACGGATTGGAGGGGTCGCCGGGCACTCGGGCGAAAAATCGCCGCGGATGGAATGACTCGAACAGGCCAATATCATGACCAAGATGAGTTGCAAAGTATTCTTTGGAAAAAGCTCAGAAGGGCGGAGGTTTCCAAGCGACGACGGTCCTCGACGGAGCCAGTCCTGACCGATTACAATAAAAACACGCGGAATAAACTTTGACAATAATCCGGTTGTGGTATCGGATGGGAATAAATGACGGGCTGGCAGTGGTTTCTGGCCCTCGGGCCGCTTTCTGTCTATCTGATGCTGATGGGGTTTCTTAACCTCGTCAGACGCCCCGTGCTTTTGACCGGGATGCAGGACAGAATTTTGCTCGGGTTGGCCATCCTCGGCCTGATCGTCGTGGGTCCCGTTGATCTGTTCCTCCCCCTCTCTGTTTATGCGGCTTACGGATCAGCGGTCTGGTTGATTGCCCTCGTTCTACTGGTCCTGGTGCTGGGATTGGGAGTCCTCACGGCTCCCCCTAAAATCGTCATCCTCAACGTCCCCATTCATCAGGTGCGTTCCATCATTTCCGAGACCGCGGTGAGTCTCGACACAGATTCACGGTGGGCGGGTGATTGCCTGCTCATGCCGAATTTAGGGATTCAATGCACTCTCATCGCCTGGCCGTCATGGCGGAATGTCACGCTGGCGGCAGTAGGTCCGACGCAGGACTTTCAGGGTTGGAAGCGGTTCGGAGTGGCGCTGAGCAAGCGGCTGGCGACCGTGGAGGTACGCCCCAACACAAGGGGAATCTTCCTGGTCGCGCTGGGGGGAATCGTATTTTCCCTCACCGCCTTCAGCGCTTTTCGAGACCCAACGGTCGTCGCCGACCTTCTCAGTCGGCTCTGGCCGCTGTGATCGTTCCTCCCTGAAATTAGCGTTTGGTCTATGTCAATGGTCCTTCAAACCATTCAATAGAAAGGCCAGGTCCTGCGATGGCTACTGGTTACATTGTGCGTTTCGGCGCGATGCGTCTTCTGGGCATTTTCACTCCCGCGCGAGAGGGAGAAACGTTTGTCCGCGGCGATCGTGTCATCGTTCGGACGGACCGCGGCTTGGAAGTCGGAGAGGTGCTCATCGAATCCAGTCAACGCACCGAGTCGTTTCTCACCAACCCGATGCGCGGGCAGATCGTGCGGAAAATGACGGCGGAGGACGAACGCGAGGCGCTGCAGATCCGCCGCCGGGCCCCCGATGAAATCGCTCGCTGCGAAAGGATCATCAAAGAGCTAGGGCTGCAAATGGAGCTTGTGGATGTGGAACACATCTTCGGGGGAGAGCGGATCATCGTTTACTATCTGGCCGACGGCCGGGTGGATTTCCGCGAACTGGTCCGCCGTCTGGCCAGCGAATTCCGCACCCGGATTGAAATGCGTCAGATCGGTGTTCGTGACGAGGCGAAACTGCTGGCAGACTACGGGGATTGCGGCAAACCTGTTTGTTGCAATAACCATCTCGTCACGATGCCGCCGGTGTCGATGAAGATGGCCAAACTTCAGAAGGCGACGCTGGATCCTGCGAAAATCTCCGGCCGATGCGGGCGTCTGAAATGCTGCCTCCGGTATGAGTTCGAGCAGTACGAGGAGCTTCTGGAGAAACTCCCGCCGGTCGGTTCCCGCGTTCTCACCGACGAAGGTGAAGGCGAAGTGATTGGCCATGAGATCCTCGCTCAGAAGGTGCTGGTCGAGACAGCCGACCATGTCAGGAAACTTATCAGCTTAGACAAGATTCGCCAGGTGATTTCCAGGCCCACCGAGCAGGAAACCGCTGCGGTGGAAGGACCAGGGCGCGAAGACTCGACGGCCTCTGTGGAGTAACAGATGGCCAGCGTCTGTGGGTGTCATACGTGAATAGAAATGACCCCTTGCGGCGTGAATAGAAATGTCCCTATCAACCCTCCGAAAGGAGGGTTGTATGGAGACATTACAGATGAGTGCGAAAGAGCGAGCGCGGCTGGAGGTTTTCGGCCGGGTGAAGGCGGGAGACATCACGCTGGTGAAGGCGAGCGAGATCTTGGGGATGAGTTATCGCCAGGGAAGCGTTCGTGGGCGCGCTATCAGGCGTTGGGTGCGGTGGGATTGGTGCACCGGTTGCGAGGTCGGTCCTCGAATCGGCAAGTGGACCCGGCGGTGAAGGAGAAGGCGTTGACGCTGTACCGGGAGAAGTACGGGGACTACGGTCCCACGTTGGCAGCGGAATGTCTGGCGGCGGAGGACGGGGTATCGGTGCCGGTGGAGACGCTGCGGGGATGGCTTTTGGCGGCGGGCCTGTGGCAGCGTCAGCGTCGGAGGCGGGTGCACCGTCGGCGTCGTCTGCGGAAGGAGCAGTTTGGCGAGATGGTGCAGATGGACGGTTCGGTGCATCCTTGGTTCGAAGGGCGTCGGGGTGAGGCGGTGCTGATGGTGCTGATCGACGATGCGACAGGGCGGGTGTATGCTCGGTTTTACGAGCGGGAGACAGTGTGGGCGGCCTGGGACTCGATGCGGGGATGGATCAAGCGGTACGGGGTGCCGCGTTCGTTATATGTGGATCGCCATAGCATTTACCGCAGTGATGCGGAGCCGACGGCGGAGCAGTTGTTGTCGGGAGAGGAGCCGCTGACGCAGTTTGGCCGTTCGATGCAGGAGCTTGGGGTGCGACTGATCCGGGCGCGGAGTCCTCAGGCCAAAGGGCGGGTGGAGCGGATGAACCGGACGCTGCAGGATCGGTTGGTGAAGGCCTTGCGGCGGGCGGGGGTTTCGGACCTGGGGGAGGCGAATCGCTTTTTGGAGGAGGAGTTTCTGCCTGCGTTCAACAAGCAGTTTGCGGTGTCGGCGGCGGTGGAGGGAGACCTGCACCGGCCGCTGGAGGCGGGTTACGACCTGGACCGGGTGTTCTCGGTGCAGGAGCGGCGGGTGGTGCAGAACGACTGGACGGTGCGTTGGGGGAATCGTTTTCTGCAACTGGAGCGATCTTCGATGGGGCAAGTGCGGCCCGGAGATACGGTGACGGTGTGCGAGCAAGGGGACGGTCGGATTAGGGTGTTTACAGGAGAAGTGGAATTAGCGTAGTCGGAGACGCGGAGGGAGGCGTGCCGGGGATCCCGCCGGGCGGCAGGGGGAAGGGAAGAGATTCGATCGAGTCAGGGGAATCGTCCGTCGGAGGACCATCCGTGGCGGAAGTTTCGGTTTGGGAAGAGCGCTGTGGGGGCATCTGGAGATAGCGGGGGCGGAGGGCGGAGCGAATCGGGCGGCTCCGCTTCGGACTCGCTCCGCTCGTCCTCCGCTCCGCCGCCCGATTCAGCAGTTCCATGAACCCCTAGCAGGGGACATTTCTATTCGTGAGAATTAGGGGACATTTCTATTCGTGGCTAACATGGCCAGCGTCTGTGGGTCCTTCTGAAAAGCCCCGGGGTTCGCTAAATTGAACCGCTGAGACCTTTCCTGCCAAGGCTCTGCTGGGACAGAAATAAAACCGGCGGCTGCCTTGTTGCTTAACGGACTGTCTGTCGCAGTTGGGTGTGTTGCCGTCTTCCGGGGAAACACGATCGTGAGTTTGGTCACCATTTTAGCCTTTCTCGGGCTGGCGCTGCTGATATGGGACTGTATCGAAGTCGGCCGAAATGACGCCTCTAACATCGTCAACGCGGTGTTCGGGGCGCGAATCCTCAGCCGCAAATGGGCCGTCAGACTGGCCGGCATCGCAGTGATCATTGGAGCCAGTGCCGCCACCCCCGTCTTCGAAACAGCCCGAAAAGGAATTTTCGACCCGGGCCTGCTGACGCTTCATCAGGCGATTGTCGCCTACATCAGTGTTTACCTGGTCGATACAGTTCTCCTTTTTACCTACTCGGCCTTTGGAATGCCGGTGAGCACCACAGCGTGCCTCATTTTTGAACTGGTGGGGGCCTCGCTCGGGTTGTGCGGTCCGGGAGTGGTTCACTGGGGAAAAGTTGGGACCGTGGTGGCGGCCATATTTGTTTCCATCTTTATGACCGGGGTTGCCGGCTTTCTGATCCAGCGTGTTTTTCGCGCCGCAATTCGAGACAAGATTGAAGATCGGGAAACCATTCTTCTTCACGGCCCGTGGATCTCCGGCCTCATGCTTACGGGGCTGGGCTGGTTTATGCTCTTCAAGGGCATGTCTGGCATCGCATTTGTTAAAGCATTTCGCGAATACGCCATCGAACCCTACATCGACGCGTACACCCCGACTTTGGCCTTTTTGACCGTGTGGGGTGGATTCACCCTGGCCGTCCATCTGTTTCTGTCGTTTTCCGGGAAGTTTGGGACGAAGTATCTATTTCCGGGCTTGGCCATCCTGGGAATGCTCTGCTTGGCGTTCGCCTTCGGTCAGAACGATCTGGCAAACTGCGCATCCCCAGGGATCTCGGCGTTCTGGCTATGGCAGCATTCCGATCAAAGTGTCGCCTCGGCGACGCAAATTCAAATCCCGATGTGGGTACTGACGATTTGCGGCGCCTTGATGGTGGCCGGGATGATGACGGAAAATGCCCAACGGGTGACGCGGGCCCAGGTCAACGTGGGAAGTCAGTATGACAAAGTCGCTCTCTACGCCCCGGAGTGGTGTCGCGCGATTGCCCGGTGGATTCTCGGCCGATTTCCCCACCGACCAGAACTAGCACCTCCCCCCACGGTGACCCCTCGCGGAAAGAAGGTCCATTATGACGCCCTTCGCGCGGCGGTCATCAGTTCGGTGAGTGCGGGCGTCATTGCGCTCGCCTCCAGCCGGGGTCTGCCGGTTTCTACAACCTACGTGGCCTTTGCCGCCGTGCTGGCGACAGGTTTGGCCGACCGTGTCCTCAGTCGGGGTGATGCGGACCTCAAAATCGGTCGCGCGATCTGGGTGGTGGTGAGTTGGTTCATCTCGGCTGTGATTGCGGTAGCAGCGACCGCCGGGGTCGCCCGGATGATCTACCATCTTGGAATCGTCGGTCTTCTGATTGCTCTGGCACTCAACCTGAGCATTCGGTTTTATGCCCAGAAAAAGGCAGACGAGCAGGAGGCGCGTGTTCACCACCGACGATCCGGAGCTTCCACCGGATCACCCTCCGATCAGCCTCAGCACGCCGAGGCACTCGACGAGAAATCGTAACGGCTTACAACTCCCAGCCTGGGCGATTTTCTCGCCGGATCAGGGCATTGGCCTCTGCCGAATTGGTGAATTCGCCCCTGGTGGTATCCCACCTGAGCTTCTGGTTCACCCGGACCGCAATGGTTCCCAGCAGGATTGTTTCCGCCATCGGATACACCGAAACGAAGTTGGCGTCGGCCTTTGCTTCTCCGCGACATGCGCGAATGAACTGATCCAGCTCCCCGGCCGGTCGAGGCAGCCTCTTCGGGGGTGGCTGGAAATCCTTCATTCTTTTCTGCGGAATTAACCGGGGATTATTACCCGTAAACCCGGCGAGAATTTTTCCCTGATCGCCCACAAAGAGCATACCTTCCTCGGGCATGTCGAGACCGTCAACCTCGAGTTCAGCCAGCAATTCCGGTCGCAACCCCCCGTCATACCAGTGAAGTTTCACGGCAGATCGCTGATCACTGCTTGGAAATTCCCAGTGAATGAGGGATGCTCGGGGATAGGAAACGCGATTGATTTGCTTCTTCCAGGTGTAGTTTTCAATTCGCCAGAATTGACTGCGGCTGGCTTCCACGCTGACCGGTGATCCCAGGCCCAGGATTTTGAAAATCTGGTAGAAGCTGTAGTGCCCCATATCTCCCAGCGCCCCGGTGCCGAAATCGTACCACCCTCGAAAGACGGCATGGGTGTAGGCGGGATGATACGGCCGCTCCTGAGCCGGCCCGAGCCACAGATCCCATTCAAAGCCGTCCGGCAGGGGCACTTTTTCCGTGGGATATTCGGTCATTCCCTGTGGCCAGAAAGGCCGCGTGGACCAGTTGTGGACTTCTCGAACCTGTCCAATCGCACCGGCCTGAATCCATTCCGCGATGGTGGCAGCATCGGGATTGTCGGCTGCACAGAAAAGCTGCGTGGCCAGACCGGTTTGCTGAGCCAAATCGCGGAGGATGCGTACCTCCTGGAGCACGTTGGAAATCGGCTTGTGTGTGATGGCGTGTTTACCCGCTTTGAGCGCCCGTGCAGCAATAACGCCGTGTAAGTGGTCCGGCGTCATGATGTAAACGGCGTCCAGGTCTCTTTCGTCCGCCAGCATTTGCCGGAAATCCGAATAAGCGCGACACTGCGGCCGTTCGGTCGCATTGTCCGAGGCTTTGGCGTAATAGCGGGAAACAATCTCCAGGCCGACCTCTCGACCGCAAAGTCCCCCCCGGGCACCTTCGCCCCAGCGAGGATCTTCCAGAAACGCACGAACCTTGGAGACGATCTCTCTCGGTCCCCATTCGGGATAATCGTCACTCTTTCGATTGGGGTCGCAGACCGCCACGATCCTGATTTCCTGTCGCGGGAGGGCCTGCATGAGCTGTCGCAAGCCCTGCGTCCCGCATCCCACATAGCCGATGTGTATTTTTTCGCTTGGGGGGACAAAGCCCGGCCCACCGAGGACAGAGCGAGGGACAACAGTGGCCACCGTCGCCAGCGCGCTGGACGCCACAAATCCACGGCGATTGACCTTCGAGCTCAGCATACGAACACTCCTCAGTTCATGCAGCGAGTGCGGTCAACGAAAAAGATGGGAATCCTGGCCCCACACATGATGACACCCTGCACGGGAGATTGCAAGGCTGGAGGGTGTTCGATCGGGGTGGAACCCGACCCTTCAAGCCGTCGGCGATATGCCTTCCACCGCGACCCACTTGTCTCCGCGGCCATCTGTTCTCGCAGAGGGGGAACTCACAACCACAAGGCACTTGACCGGCCCATGAGCGGTGGGTACTGTGATAGTGCGTTGGAAACCAGAGCAGCATGGGGCAAAACCGGGATGATTCTGGCGGTTTTCGCCTAAGGCAAGTCAAATGGTTTGCAGGAGCACGTTTGCATGATCCGATTGTGGAAAGTTGTCGCGTGCGGCATCGCGTTTTGGGCGAGCTTTTCAGCCTGGGCTCAGGACCATCACGTCATCTGGCTGGAAACGGAAAAGTTTGAAAACAGGGGCGGCTGGGTCAACGATGCCCAGTTTGTTGATCAGATGGGATCACCTTTTCTGCTGGCCATTGGTCTGGAAGGCCCCGTCCAGGATGCCTCGACTACAGTGAACGTTCCCAAGGCCGGGCGTTATCGGGTGTGGGTCCGCAATCGAGATTGGCTTCCCGAATACAGCCCGGGCAAATTTCAGGTTATCCTGGGCGACCGCGCAATCGAGCATGTGTTCGGCGCCAACAAGAAAGGGGAATGGATCTGGGAGGACGGGGGTATCGTGGAATTGCCGGCCGGTCCATTGACGGTGAAACTTCACGACCTGACCGGTCATTATTCTCGGTGCGATGCGATCGTTTTGAGTGATGACCCGGCATTTCGACCTTCCGACGATTTAGGCCCCCTGGCCCGCCAGCGTGAAATGTACGGCGGCGTCAGCCGGGAAATCAAAACCCTGGAACCCTACGATACAGTGGTTGTTGGCGGTGGATTGGCCGGGACTTTCGCGGCTGTGGCCTCTGCCCGAATGGGGTGCCGGACGGTGCTCATTCAGAATCGTCCGGTGCTGGGGGGAAACGGCAGTACGGAGATCCTTGTCAATCCGGAAGGAGATTCCACGCGCGAGCCGCTTGATCCCGGCGAAGGCGGCATCATCGAAGAGGTCCGCGGCGATGTGTTCGGTTATTCCGAGCGGCTCCTCAAGTTGGTGAAAAACCAGCCCGGCCTGGATCTGTTCCTCAACACGCACGCCACTGGGGTGGAAATGGAATCGGCCAAACGCATCAAAGCCGTGATCGCGCTGGACGTCAACACTGGTGAGCGGTTGCGGTTCCCCGGGAAGATTTTTATCGACTGCACGGGTGACGGATCGATCGGCGTGTGGGCAGGGGCAGAGTACCGGCACGGCCGGGAACCCCGCTCCATGTACAACGAAAGCCGTGCCCCGGAGGTGGGTGATGTCAACAAAGGAACGATGGGCGGCACGCTGCGGTATGCCACCGAACAGATGGCCCAGCCTGTCCCGTTCAAAGCCCCCGACTGGGCCCATAAGTTCGAGAGTTGCTCCGATTTTAATCCCGGTCGCCATCCTCAGTTACGGTTCGGAGGCTGGCAATGGGTGATCGAGTACGGGGGAGAGCTCGATACGTACAAGGACGCCGAAATCATCCGCGATGAGCTCCTGCGGATCATCTGGGGGATGTGGGATCACGCCAAAAACCACTGCCCCAAACTCAAAGAAGAGGCCGAGAATTATAAGCTCACCTGGGTGAGCTACGTGGTGGGCAAGCGCGAGTCGCGCCGCCTGATGGGAGATTACATCATGACCGAGCACGACATCGCCAATCAAACCCTTTTCCCGGATCGTGTCTCCTACGGGGGATGGGGCATTGACATCCACCCGCCCAAAGGATTTTACGATCCGGGGCCCCCCGCGGTGTTCTCGCACAAAGTGAAGTTCTCCGTGCCTTTTCGAAGTTTGTACTCCAAGGATATCGACAACCTCATGATGGCGGGGCGTTGCATTTCTGTAACGCACGTGGCTCTGGGAGCGACGCGGGTGATGATCACCTGTGGTTTGCAGGGGCAGGCGGTAGGTACGGCAGCCGGCTTCTGCAAAATGCATGACACAACGCCCCGCGGAGTTTATGAGCGGTATATCGCTGATCTCCAGCAGCAACTTCTCAAAGATGGCTGCTACATCATCGACCTGCCCAATCAGGACCCGCGTGATCTGGCACGCTCGGCAAAGGTGGCAGCCTCCAGCACCGCGCCCAACGAGGTGTACAAGATCGCGACTCTCCTGCCCACCCACAAGTTGGATCATGATCGCGCGGTCATGTTTCACTGGAAAGGTGGGCGACTGGACAGTATTGCCCTCCATTTGACTTCCGAACTCTCCCAACCCACCGAAATCCCCGTCGAGTTGTGCGCTGCTGCCGACCTGGGAAACTTCGAGAACGGCCGCCCGGTTGGCAAATCCTCGGCGATTGTGCCGGGCGGTGCCAGCGGCTGGGTTGTTGTGAGTATTCAGCGAGAGTTGCCCGAGGGCTACTATTTCGTGTGGCTCCCCAAGACGGCGGGGATTTCCTGGACGCTTTTCTCGCAGCAGGTAGCAAACACCTCGCGGGCTTATCGCAGCCCCGGTGGAAAGTGGACCACCATGCCTCAGACATATGCATTCCGGCTCTCTCCTGGGGACGAGCCCGGAATCAAGCTGGCCACGGAAGTGGACCAAACGCAGCAACTCTTCGCTCCGGAAAATGTTATCGACGGTTTTGCCCGGGCGATACGTGGTATTCCTCACTCCTGGCGTCCGGATCCCCAGCAGCCGCTACCTCAATGGGTGGAGTTGCGATTTGACCGGCCGGTCAAGTTCAACACCGTCCACGTATCTTTCCAATCCAAATTGATGCGAGCGGACGACTTCGATATCCAGATCGGCCGGGATGACGGTTGGCTGACCGTCCTGGAAGTCCGGGACAACTTTGATCGTCGCCGCGTGTTGACGTTCCCCGCCGTGACATCGGACCGGTTGAGAATCGTGATTCGCCGTGCCCAGCCGGAAATGGGAATCTGTGAAATTCGTGTGTACGATGAGAACGACGGTTGAACACCGTTTCCCTATTGGCCAGACCGTTTTGATTTGTGATCTGTCGTAAGGAGGAAACTCATGCGCTCCCAATTTTCGCGTCGCGATTTTCTGGCCTGCACATCTGCCGCCGCCGGAGTTTTGGCATTTGGTCGAATCACTCTGGCAGAAGGCTTTCGCACGACCATCCACAAGGCGATGATCGGCAAGCCCACGGAGCAGTGGCTCAAGGAACTGAAAGCGGCTGGCTTTCACGGTGTGGAATCAGATGACCGGCACGCGGATCCCAAAGATGCGCAGGCCGCCCGAAAATTGGCGGAGAGCCTCGACATGCGGGTGCACTCCGTGCTTTATGGCTGGGCCAACTTCAATACCGATAGCGTCAATCGGGACATCGACAGCGTAGCCCAGTCGCTTCGCACGGCCGCTGCCTACGGGGCGGATGCCCTTCTGCTTGTTCCCTGCCGCATCGGTGGGATGAAGATGCCCGAACCCTGGGAGTTTGATATCGAATTCGACGAGAAGACCGGACACGTGCTCCGCGTCGTCAGGGGCGACAACACCCCGTATAAGGAGTACATCGAAGCGCACAATCATGCCATCGATACATCCCGGGAAGCAGTCAAGAAGCTCATCCCGGTGGCGGAAAAAACGGGTGTGATCATCGCCCTGGAAAACGTGTGGAACAATCTCTGGGTAAAACCCGCTATTTTTGCTCATTTTGTAAAATCCTTCGACCATCCGATGGTCAGGGCCTATTTCGATATTGGCAATCATGTGAAATATGCCCCACCCGTGGAGTGGATTCGGGCACTGGGGTCGATGATCGTCAAGTTGCACGTGAAGGACTTTCTGCTCAATCCCGACGGGAAAGGTGGCAAGTTCGTTCACCCGCGAGACGGCAGTGTGGACTGGCCAGCGGTGCGGCAAGAACTGGACAAGATCGGTTATAACGGCTGGATGACCATCGAAGACGGTGGTCTGCCGCTGGAAGAATTCAGCCGCCGCCTGGACCTTATTATTGCCGGCAAGTGACGGCCCTGCTTAAACGCCCCACCTTGTGCGACCTGCCGAAAAGAGGAGACGTGTTATGTTCCGCTTACCATCTGTGGTCCTCGTGTGCGTTGCCGCGTGGCTGCTTGTAAGCTTTCCCGCGAATGTGGTGAAGGGTGAAGAAGTTTCCCCCCAGGTGAAAAAGCTCGGACTCATTGGACTGGACACCTCCCACGCCATCGCCTTCACCGATATTATCAATGATCCAAAGGCGGAGGGAGTTCTGGCAGAATTCGAAGTGGTGGCCGGATATCCCAACGGCATGCCGGACAATCCCTCCAGTTGGGACCGCGTGGCCGGTTACACGGAAAAACTCCGCGAAAAGGGACTGCAAATTTTCGATTCAATCGAGGCGATGCTGCCCCATGTCGACGCCGTTCTCATCGAAAGTGTGGACGGTCGGCCGCATCTGGAACAGGCTCGTAAGGTGATCGCGGCGCGTAAACCCATGTTCATCGATAAGCCCATGGCGGCGTCTTTGCGGGACGTGCTGCTCATTTTCCGCCTGGCAGAAGAGGCCAACGTGCCTGTGTTCTCGAGTTCCTCGTTGCGATTCAGTGCGGGCTTTCAGGCTGTCCGCAAGGGGGAAGCCGGTTTCGGACAGATCAAGCGATGTGTGGCCTGGAGTCCCATGACCATTGAACCGCACCACCCCGACCTTTTCTGGTACGGCATTCATGGGGTGGAAACACTCTACACGATCATGGGCACCGGGTGCCAGACGATTGTTCGCGAAAGCCAGAATCGGGTGGTGGGAACCTGGAAAGACGGCCGAATCGGCATTTTTGAAGAGCGAAAAGGATACGGGGCGGAGGTGGAAGGTACGGAAAAAAGTGGCTCGGCCGGAACCTACGACGGCTACAAACCGCTCGTCATCGAGATTTGTAACTTCTTTAAGACCGGTGTTTCCCCAGTCCCCAAAGAGGAAACGATTGAGCTGTTCGCTTTCATGGAGGCGGCCGACGTAAGCAAACAGCTCGGCGGAAAGCCGGTCACCATCGCCGATGTGCTCGCCAAAGCCCAGGCGGAGGCAGAGAAAAAATACCAGGAACTCAAGTCCGCCCCATAAAGCGACACCCGATAAGTTTCTTCGCTGAACGAACCATCCTCCTGAGGTTGTGCACTCCACGGCTGTCCGCAGCCATGGGCCCCGCTCCTGCCGGGCAGAAGGGGACCCAGGTGTGGACCGAAGGGGTGACCGTCTTCAAATCGGGTGCTCTCCCCCTCCGAGGCGGAAGCGATCACGTTCACGCGGTAGCCGCGTCAAAACCGGGTAGCCCCGACTTCTCTCTGATAATTCCTCCGCGGCTGGCATCACGGGCAGCTTGTGCGGTCTGCACGCCACACCCAGGTGGGTGAAACGCCTGGCGGTGCCTCCTCGTAGCGGCGGCCGTTCCCTGCAAACACGGTCACCGTGTGGAGGAGAATCTCCCATTTCCACAAAGCAGATTGACTCCGCACAACCGGAACCACCGCACCATTCGCGATGGCCGCTACTTTCAGCAAATTCGATACAACACGACAAACTCGTTAAAGAGTTTCTCATCGGGAATTCGAAACTATCAATCGGAGGGCCGTTTTCTCCTGACAGTGAGAATAACCGGCCACCAAGGCGTCCCAGGGGAGAGGGTCGATCACGTCCGGCGCGCGGAATGAGCGGGCAAAGGACGGTCACTGCCTGACGGATTTGCGGACCGTGTTGCTCAGGGCGGGAGGACAGGGAACCAATTGTTTTGCAAATCGTCCGGATGGAATCGTCCTTCCCCATTTTACGAATTTTCACTGTTTTCCACCGGCCCGATTTGCCGAAGTGATTAATGAGGCGCGGGTCAGAAGGAGCTGAACCACGGCCGAGACAGTTTTGGAGCGTTTCGTTCCCGGCGTTCCGACCCAGCGGTTTGCGGGCTGACCTGTCAGGAGGAGTCCCGCGCGAAGGAGTGTGCGGAAAGGCGGCTCGCAAACTCGGGAACGCAATGTGGGAAGTCGGTAAGAAAGCCGACTGGGATGGACTACCTTGAGCGAGTGACAGTTTGGAGAGCCTGCGATGAAGGTCTTCACTACAGGTCAAGTTGCCAAGATCTGTAAAGTGGCCCCGCGCACCGTCAGCAAGTGGTTCGATTCGGGCCGTCTCAAAGGTTACCGCATCCCCGGTTCGCAGGATCGGCGCATTCCTCGGGAATCGCTGATCAAATTCCTCAAGGAACACGGGATGCCACTCGGTGAGCTTGAGGACGAGACCACCGCCAAGGTGTTGATCGTCGCTCAGGATCAGGTGCTCATCGAGAACCTGAAGAAAGAGCTTCCGCCGGAACGCTCTTTCAAAGTGGCGGTCGCATCGAGCGGCTTTGATGCGGGAATTCAGGCCGAGAGTTTCCGCCCCGATTGCATCGTGGTGGATTTCTCCATCGGCCGCACGGAGGCCCTACAGATCTGCCAGCATGTCCGTCGCAATTCTGAATTCAGCGACGTCATCCTCATTGCCTTGTTGCCGGACGACGGAAGCGCCATGAGCTTCGACCGATCGTCCATCAACGAGACGTTTAAGAAACCGTTCGATGCCCATCTGCTGGCCGAACGGATTCGCACCCTTGTGGGCGCGAAGAAGGAGCTGGTCTGACGACCAAGCTCTCCGTTTGATTCCCGATCGCCGGTTTCCCGTTCAACCCGTTACGGCAAGCCCCCCGTAACGGTTCACATTCCCGCAGCTGACCGCTGCGGTTTTTTCTTTTTATTGGCCCAGCCGCACCGCATCGCAGGACTCAGCCCGCCTTTTTCGTTCTTCGCCGAACGACTTTCTTTTTTCCGGAAACGGCTTCCCTTTGGGCCTTTTCGGCCAGCCACTGGAGTGCCTCTTCCAGAGTGACATCATCCGGTGACACGTCCTTGGGAAGAGTGGCGTTTGTTTGGCCGTCCGTCACGTAGGGACCGTAGCGGCCGCTCATCACCCGCACCGGTTGCCCTGTCACAGGCGACGTTCCAAGTTCGCGGAGCTGGGCGATCCGCCGGCGCCGGGATTTGGGCTCTGCGAGTAATTGAAGAGCCTCTTCCAGCGTGATTTCGGTGGGAGATTTGCCATCGGGAAGGGATCGGGTGGCCTCACCGCATTTGATATACGGCCCATAGATTCCCAGGTGCACTTCAACCGGTTCTCCTGTCTCGGGATGAGAGCCGAGGTTCCTCGGGAAGCGGAACAGTTCCAGAGCTTTTTCCGGCGTGAGACTTTCGGGACGGACGCCCGGCGGTAGAGAGACCCGCTCGGTGGCCTCGCCGTTTTCCCCATTTCCCCGCTGGAGATAAGTCCCGAACCGCCCGGTGCGAAGGTAGATGGGCTTGCCCGTCTCAGGGCAAACTCCAATCGGCTCTCCCTCCTTTTCAGCCTTTTCGAAGAATGTTTTGGCGACATCCGGGGTTAACTCATCAGGGGCGATATTCTCCGGAAGCCGGACTCGCTTGTCGCCCCATTCGAGCATGGGACCATATCGTCCGATTCGCACGTAGATTTCGGGCTGGTCCTCACCCACGTCCGACGGCCGCCCGATCCGTATCCGGTTGATCTCCCTCGCGTCGATTTCGGCAATCTTGGCCTCCAGCAGCCGCTTAAGGCCGGGATGCCCATCCCCGTAATAAAACCGCTTCAAGTAATCCACCCAGTGGAGTTCCCCCCGGCTGATGGCGTCCAGCTCATCCTCCATCTGGGCGGTGAATGAGTAATCCACCAGCTCGGGAAAATGCTGCTCGAGAAGCTGACAGACCGCGAAGGCCACCCAGGTGGGAACCAGCGCGTTGTTTTTCTTGATGACGTATTTTCGCTCGAGAATCGTATCGATGATGGTGGCATATGTGCTGGGCCGACCGATACCCAATTCCTCCAGCGCGCGGGTTAACGTTGCTTCGGTGTACCGCGCCGGAGGCTGGGTCACATGGCTTTTCGGCTCCACCGTCTCCAGGAGAACGGCATCCCCCACCCGAAGCGGTGGCAATAACGTCTCACGGTCGGCAAGTTCAGCGTCCGGATCGTCCGCCCCCTCGACGTAGGCACGCAGGAATCCGGGAAAGTCGATGGTTCGGCCGGTCGCCTGGAAGACCGCCCCCTCTGCTTCGACCCGCACGGTCATGCGACGCCCTCGAGCATCAGCCATCTGACAGGCCACCGTGCGCTTCCAAATGAGGTCATACAGCCGCAGTTCGTCCCGAGAAAGGACGTCCTTGAGCGACTCCGGCGAAGCAAAGGGATGTCCCGCGGGCCGAATCGCCTCATGGGCTTCCTGCGCGTTTTTGACGGTTGTCTGATAGACTCTGGGCCGTTCGGGCAAATACTCCGGTCCATATTGCGACTCGATCAATTGTCTGGCCGACTCGACGGCTTCATCGGCCAGGTGGGTGGAGTCCGTTCTCATGTAGGTGATGTACCCATTTTCGTAGAGCCGCTGGGCCAGTTGCATCGTGTAACGGGCGGTGAAGCCAAATTTGCGGTTGGCCTCTTGCTGGAGGGTACTGGTGGTGAAGGGAGGCGACGGCCGTGAGGTGTAGGGCTTTTCCTCCGCGAGAATCACCCGGGCCGATTTACCCTGCAGCCGTGCCGCCAGTTCCTCCGCTGCTGCCTGGTCCAGCAGGAGCAACTCCGGATTCTTCAACTGGCCGGTTTGAGGGTCGAAATCCTTACCCGAGGGAATCCCCCGCCCATTCACGCTCACCAGTTGGGCCGAGAAGTGAGCCCCCTGCGGAGAAAGGCAATCCGCTGCCAGGTCCCAGTAGGTTGCGCTGCGGAAGGCCATGCGCTGGCGTTCCCGATCCACGATGAGTCGCACGGCCACGCTCTGTACCCGGCCTGCGGAAAGACCCGGCCGAATCTTCTTCCAGAGGAGCGGGGACACGTCGTATCCAAACAGGCGATCCAGGATCCGCCGGGCTTCCTGCGCCCGCACCAGATTCTCATCGATTTGACGAGGCGACCGCAGGGCCTGAAGAATCGCCTCCCGCGTGATCTCATGGAATACCAGCCGCTGGACGGGCACCTGAGGCTGGAGGACTTCGCACAAATGCCAGCTGATAGCCTCGCCCTCCCGGTCTTCGTCAGTTGCCAGAAGCAATTCCTCCGCCGACTGAAGAGCCTTTTTAAGTTTCTGGACCTGCTTGACCTTATCCTTGGGGACTATGTAGATGGGCTGAAAGCCGTTTTCCACATCCACCCCGAGATACGCCCAGGGCTTGGAACGGTACTCAGGCGGGCACTCGGTGGCACGCTCCGGCAAATCCCGAATGTGGCCCAGGCTGGCCTCAATGGCGTACGGCGAGCCCAGAAAGCGGCTGATCGTGCGGGCCTTGGTGGGCGATTCCACAATGACCAGTTTGATCTTTTCGCCCTTGCCGCGAGCCGCTCGCGTCTGCGGGGAATCGCTCTTTTCTGCTCGACTTGCCTTCTTCTTCGCCATGGGCAAACTCGGGAATCAATGTAGAAAAATTGGCCAATAAATCTTTCGCGCTTGAATCGCCGCCATTCACGGGAATCAATCGCTCCATTCTTTACTCTTAGCTCTCCCGGCGTGCAAATGCCGACAAAGCCGCCGAGACAGCCAGTTTTCACTCTTTACTTTGTTTCAGAAAACTTTCCAAGCCCACCTGATCCCCACATAATGGGCAGACCAGTCCACCATGTGGGGCACTTTGCCCTTGTACCGTCCACCGAATCTTATGTCCGGGCAACGAAACGGGCTGATATTACGGGACTTTTTACCCGCCCAAACGGATATCTTACTGAGAGACCCAGTTGGCAGGTGCTATCGACACATTACGACCCCACGTCTGTGGGGGTTGACGCACCGTCACCTGTTGATGATCCTTACGCTACATTCCTCCAGTCGCCGACATTCCGGTTGGCGGGGAACTGATAAGCCGCAGTTGCGGGCATGCTCACGTCAGGGGGTTTCCGGCGAGGCGGGCGACGGGCGTTGTCTTGTTCCCCCAACGACAATCCCTGGTCGCCTGCCCCAGTCCGCGCATCGGTCCCGATCGCCCGGCCTGCTCAGCTTGTTGACATCGCCGCGGGTGGCGCGAGTAGATGCGACTTCAATCCGGGATGCTCCATGGCGGGGCGCCCAGAATTAGGGCTGGCATTTTCAACTGTCGTGACACCTTTTAGAATGAGCGTTTTCGGTGAGGGAATCCCAGTTCCGCCCTCCCCGCCCTTGTGTGCATCGTATTCGCCGGTCCCCCAGGAGTTAAGGGGAGCGTGTAACGGAGCCTTCTCAAGGAGGCGCCAGGCACCACCGGACCGGGGGCCGGGGTTTCGACGGACCCCACACTGGGAACCGGCACCGGGGAACTTTCGGCAATTCTCGAAAATCCAGCGGATACCAAATCCAGTCAACGGAAAGTCAACGTCATATGGCCAGTCCTTTTAAAGTCTTCCGCAAGAACGCCAAAGTCCTGCTGGTGGGACTTTTTCTGCTTTCGATGGTCAGCTTCGTGGTCATTCCCAGCTTTCTTCAATGGCTGGAGACCCAGCGGAGGCGTACGGCAGGCATCGCGGTGACCACTGTCAAATTTGGCAATCTGTCCGACACACAACTGGCCTCCCTCCGCGTGCAACGGAGCGTGGTTCGCCGGTTCCTGGAAGCACTCATGCAGCGGATCGAGGAACTCAAGGGCAACAGCTTTCGGGTCCGCCTCGCCTTGATGACCATTGATCAACCCACCGATGAGAACCTCGTGCGATCCTGGCTCATCGCGCAGTATGCCTTGCAAACGGGTCTGAAAGTCACCGACCGAAGCGTTAATGCTTTCCTCCGTAGTTTGATTGATGCTTCGGGCGTGCCGTTGTCACAGAGTGATCTGGTCAACCTGATGAGATCCCGAAATATCGACGAGAACACTCTTTTCGCCGGTCTGGAGCATGAGCTTCTGGTCCTCCGCTACATGCAGCTTGCCGGTCTGGATCTGTTAAGTCTGCAACCAGGCCTGACCGGTGAAACGCCTGGCGCCCGCTGGGATTATTTTCTTCGCTTGAACAGAATGGCTTCCATCGAACTCTGCGCCTTCCCCGTGGAAAAATACATTAACCAGGTGCCAAGCCCCGACGAACGCACCGTGCGGAGCTTCTTCGAGGAACACAAGACCCGGCTTCCCAACCCGCAATCCCCGGAACCCGGCTTTAAAGTGCCGGACAAGGTGACCCTCGAATATCTAAAGGCCGATTTTCAGAAATGGCTCGTGAATACGAAAATTCCCGACGAGGAACTGCGGCGCGTGTACGAAGAGCGGAAGGACGAACTGTTCCTCCGACCCGCCTCGTCCGCAACAGGAGCCACGACCACTACCCCTTCCGAATCCGCGCAACCGGGAGCGAATCCCTCGTCGGGAGCGTCTCCGCAGGCTTCTCCGGAAGGCACTCCAGCGCCATCAGCCGGAGCGGAGAAGTCTCCTGCGGCAACGACGCCCGCTTCTGAACAGTCCACTCCTCAGGGTCCATCGTCCCAGGCAGAAACACCCGCTCATCCGGTGGAGCAACCTCAACAAAAGGCCGACCAAGGCACTTCCGAGCCGCAGCCGCAACCCCAGCCGGGCACCAGCGGACCTCAACCCACGCAGGGATCGCGTCACGACAGCCGCGTGAAAATGTTTTTCACCGCTTTCGAAGAAGCCACACAAAATGCCGAAGGGAACACACCGGGGAAAGAAGAGCAACCTCCAAAGGCGGAACAAACGCCGGCCGCAGCCTCCGAAACCCCACCCGCGGCCCCACCGGCTCCGGCTGCTGCACCCGAGGAAAAACCCCAACCAGGCGCTTCTTCCGTGCAGCAACCGGCGGAAAAACCAGCCACCGCGTCTGAAACGCCATCCTCCCCGGCGCAGCCCCCTGCAGCATCGCCCCAAACACCACCGCAACAACCGACTGCCGAGGTGTCCAAGTACCGTCGGTTTGAGGAGGTGAAGGATCAGGTCCGCTCGCTCATCGTCAGCGAACGGATTAAGGCGGTGCTGGACGAAATCGAAGAAATCATGCGTCAATATCAGGGCGATCTGGCCAATTACGAGACGGCCAAAGAAGAGGCGGAAAAGGCGAAACAGCCGGCTCCTCCCGCACCGACGCGTCCCGACCTCCGCAAGCTGGCCCAGGATAAGGGACTCGACTACTACGTCGTGGAAGATGCCGCGATCTGGGACCTGGCGGACCGCGACATCGGCAAGGCCATCGATCTTTCGCGCAATCCGGTACTGCGTTCGGTGTTTGATCTGGCCGAGTTCCTGCCGCTCCGGGCGGTGGACCAGGACAATAACCAATACCTGACGTGGGTTACCTCAAAGGTTAAAGAACATGTGCCGACACTGGACGAGCCAGGCATCCGCGAGCAGGTCATCCATACCTGGCGGATGCAGGAAGCGCGGAAGCTGGCCGAAAAGGAGGTCCAGGCACTGGCGGAAAAGGTTAACGCAGCGCGGCAATCGCTGGCCGACTTCTATAAGGCGACCAAACAGGCGGACTCTGCCGTGGATCTGCCGGAGCCCGTGGAAACCGAGCCATTCACCTGGCTCACCTACGGAGAGTTTGACGTGGTACGACTGACCCAATTACCGCCACGGATCAGTCCCATCAAAACCCGGGTCAAAGATCCCGCCAGCGGACTCATCGTGGAGAAGGACGTGGTCGAGGATGCCGGTAACGATTTTATGGCGGCCGTGTTCTCGCTGGATGTCGGTCAGGCGGGCCTGGCGTGGAACCGACCGCGGACCGTTGCGTACCTGGTGAGAGTCCTTGAATTTCAGCCGCCAATGGAGCAGCTTTTTGAAAGCTTCATGCGGGATACCAGGGCATCCTATTTAGATGTTGTCCAGTTCGATCTTGCAACAATTTATCAGCGTTGGGTCGAAAACCTGGAGAAGGAAGCCGGATTGAAGTGGGTACATCCGGCGGGCAGCCAAGTGCCTCTGGATTGAACCGGGATCGAGGCTGCTCCCTTTGACGGCGGTTAATTCCCCGCCGCGTCGTCCAACTCGTCGTGATGGTGGGGAGCATAGGCCTTTTCGGGATCCCCGAACAGGTGTGTGAGTTTTTCGCGAAGCATCAGCCGTGCCCGCATCAAGCGGATCTTCGCGTTCGCTTCGCTGATATTGAGCAGTCTCGCCGTCTCCGCCGTGGACAGGCCCTCGATATCCCGCAGCACAAAAACCAGACGATACTTCTCATCGAGGGATTGGAGGGCGTTTTCCACGAGCTCCCGGGTCTCTTTTCGCGCAAGGATTTCCTCAGGACTTTCCCGCCACTCGGCGATGGCCTGCGGTAATGGAAGACCGTTCTCTTCGTTCACGTGGGAACCGCCTTCCAGGGGGAGAGTGGCACGCACAGCCTGCCGTCTCAGGAGTGCCAGCGCGTGATTGGTGGCGATCCGCAGCAACCACGTGGAAAAGGCCGAGTCTCCGCGAAAATCATCCAGGTGCTCAAGCAGTGTCAGAAACGTCTGCTGAACGACCTCTTCGGCGTCATGAGGACGCGACACGATCCGCCGGGCGAGGGCGTAGATTCGGCGCTCGTACCGGTTCACCAAAGCCTCGAATGCGCTGAAGTCGCCCTTTCGGGCATCCTCCAGAAGCTGTTCGTCCGATAGTGACGGAGAGTTTTCTTCAGACAGGCTCATTCTTTTTTTCGCGCTTTTGACACGAGTCGCGGGGCAACCTCGGTTGTAATATCGCGGAATTGCCCCACCCTTGCAACGGCAGTTCGCCACCGCGGGAAGTCGGAAACCGACGCCGCCTGGCGAAACGCCGGTTACTCCGGCGAGAAAGCCGACCAGTATTCGCGGAGGATCCGCTTTGCCACCTCTTCAGGTCGAAAAGGTTCGCTCACCGGCACAAAGCGACACTCTTCAAGGTGCCGAAACCACGTGAGCTGGCGCTTGGCAAATTGACGCGTGCGGGTTTTGACCAGCTCCACGGTCTCCTCGTAAGAGTGTTTGCCCTCAAGATACTCCAGAACTTCCCGATAGCCCAGGGCTTGTCGGGCGGTATGGCTGAACGGCCGGCCCCTGCCCAGGAGGCTTTTCACCTCCTCCACGAGACCTTCAGCAAACATCTGGTTCACCCGCCGGTTGATCCGCTCATAAAGCGAGTCCCGGGGCCAATCGAGGACGAGCACACGGCCTTTTGCCACTTCTGACGGATGATCAAACTGCCGTTGCCAGTGACTGAGCGGCTGGCCGGTCTTTTCGTAAACCTCCAACGCCCGAATGATCCGCCGCAGGTCGTGGGGGTGGATTTTGCGGGCAGCGTCTGGATCCACGGAGATCAGCCTCGCGTGGAGCGACTCCGGCCCGTGGGCGTTGGCCCAGGCCCGCAATTGTTCGCGGAATTCCCAATCCGCGCCCGGCCCTTCAAACATGCCCCGCAGCAAGGCCTTTAAATACAAAGGCGTTCCCCCAACAAACAGGGCTCTCTGTTGCCGGGACCGGATGTCGGTGAGAGCCCGTTGAACATCGTCCAGGTACCGGGCAAGGCTGTAGTCCTCCCAGGGCTCGACCATGTCGATCAGGTGATGACGGACGCGGCTGCGTTCTGCTGCCGTGGGTTTGGCCGTTCCAATATCCATCCCTTTGTACACGGCCATCGAATCGAGGGAGACGATCTCCGCGCGAAGCTCCTCGGCCAGGCAAATCCCCACCGCGGTTTTACCCGAGGCGGTCGGACCGACCAGAAACAACGCGTCCTGAATATCCACGCGCTTTTCGTAAGGCATTTTCAGGCTTTCTTTCCCGACGGGAACAGCTTGGCAGAGGTGAGGCTCCGGGACGCTCTCCGATACCAGTAATTCTCACTGACATAAGCACGGCTGACGAGCGTCGGGGATCATTCGCCGGTCAGCCGGCCCACGCACGTCAAGACCCCAATTTGTAAAATTTTCTATCATGGCACCGACCCACTCTTGCATCGAGTCATGAACCGGCTAAACTGAGCGATGAATTTTAACTGACGAAATTCCGCATCGGATTGCGTCAGGCTTTCGAGAGTGTGGCAAGGCGGGCGGCGGATGTGGAAACGGCTTGTATCTTTTTGGAAACATCGCGGTGAAATGTCCGTTTGCCCGGTAGTCCGATGGCAAACTCTGGCTGGCAAGTGGAGGATGGTCATGCTGCAGAAAACACTTTCCCGATGGCTTGTGTGTTTGATCGCTGTCGCTTTCCTGACCGGTTGTCCAAAACCTGCCACTGAGCGCGGGCAAAAACCGGCCGCGCATACAACAGGGCCCGCCGCAAGCGAAGCCACGCCGAGTACGGCCGAGTCCGCGGCGCCCTCAACAACTGAGGCAGCTCCTCAACCCAGTGAGGCACAACCGGCCGAGCAACCGCAGCAGCCGGCACCCTCCGAGGAGGCGGCGAAGCCTGAGACTCAGGAGACAGCCCCAGCTCCGGCGCAGCAGGAGGCCATGCCCGCTCCGGAAATGACCTCCCCAGCAACCGAGAGCCAACCTGCGCAACCCGCCGCGCCGCAGGAATCGGCGGAAAAACCCAAGGAAGAGGCCCCAAGTCCTGCTGAGAAGCCCGCTGAATCCGCGCCCGCCGGAGCGCAGAGCGCAGCCCCTCAGGGAACTCCGTACGAAGTTAAAGTACCGCTGGGGCTTCCCCCTCTCCCCATTCCGGAAGACAATCCCATGACCGTGGAGAAAATCGAGCTGGGCAAGATGTTGTACTTTGATAAGCGCGTCAGTGCGGATGGCTCAGTCTCCTGCGCGACGTGCCACGATCCAAACATGGCCTGGGCGGAACACACGCCAACGAGCAAGGGCATCCACGGCCAGGTAGGCACCCGCAATGCCCCCACCGTTATCAATGCCGCCTATGCAACCTCGCAGTTCTGGGATGGTCGAGCGAAAACCCTCGAGGAGCAAGCGCTGGGACCGGTAGCCAATCCGATCGAGATGGGCCACACCATCGAGGGGATGGTGCAGACACTGGACGGGATTCCCCAGTATAAGGAGCTGTTTCAGAAAGTGTTCGGAACAGGGGTCACGCCGGAGAATTTCGCCAAGGCCATCGCCGCTTTTGAACGCACGGTGCTGAGCGGCAATTCACCGTATGACCGGTATCGGGCGGGTGATCAAAACGCCCTCACCGAGGCGCAGAAGCGCGGGCTTAAGGTGTTTGAAGAATCTGGCTGTGCGGACTGCCACACCCCACCCCTTTTCAGCAGCTATGAGTTCTACAACGCGGGTGTGGGCATGAACAAGGAAAAGCCGGACGAAGGCCGCAAGGCCGTCACGGGAAAGGATGAGGATTTCGGCAAGTTCCGTGTTCCCAGCCTGCGAGAGGTTGCCAACACGGCTCCGTATTTCCACGACGGCAGTGCCGCCACACTTGAGGAAGCGGTCGCCGTGATGGCGGCGGGTGGAATTGATAATCCCCACCGATCCGAGGAGTTCGACACCGTTCGAGAAGCCAAGATCACTCCCGAGCAACAGAAGGACCTTGTGGAGTTCCTGAAGGCCCTTTCCGGCGAATTTCCCAAAGTTGAGCCGCCCCAACTGCCGTAACCATCATTTTTCGCCGCAGTCCTGAACTCATCGCAGGAGCGGGTGCTGACACAGATCAATCAGATCACCTTCGCCTTCTCACCGGCAATCTCGATGAGCATTTCGCCGGTGCTGCAGGTGAAGGTGATTTTTCTTCCGTGAGTTCCTCCCACATCTTCGGCGGTAATGGGGATGCCCGCCATCTTCAAAATCTCCCGGATAGTCGCAACATTATCGTCTCCAATTTGCAGGGGGCCACCCACGCGGAACATGTTCGCGCCGCCTGCAATTTTCGCCACAAGTCCCGGTTTGGGGCAGCCCATTCTGGCGAGTTGCTCCAGCATGTAGGGAATCGCCGTATCGGCAAATTTTCCCGGCTGACCGTTCTGCCCATGTGATTTAGGAAGCACCACATGGGCAATGGCCGCCAGGCTCAGCCGGGGATGCCACAGGACAACCGCCACACACGATCCGAGAACCGATGTGAACTGGGTGGCACGATCACCTGTGGCGATCTGGCCCATCCCGACGTTGATCGCCTGTCCTTTGACGGGAATTGTTCCAGGATTTGCCAGACTGTGCATGGTTATTCCCTACCGTTATCTCAATGGGTGGTTTGTCTTCCTTGGGTGCCTGGGACGGTTTTTGAATTCAGTTCTTCGGTTTGATGGCGATGGCATTTTCCAGCATCCGACGGAATTCTGGAGATGGCACGAAAAGCACGTGCCAGTTCAGGGCCTCCCCTTCACGATGGAACCCGGTCCGACCAATGAGCGCCATATCCGATGCGGCAGCCTGCTCTACCAGGGCCTGCTGGATGACGCTGGCAAAATAATCGCGTACGAAATACGGCGGACTGGGGATGATGGCACGGCCGAGCAATCGGGTCAATGCGTTCATGTAGGCACATCCCAAGATGTTGCCTGTTTCCGTAAGCGCCGAAATCTCCAGTTCATCCCATTCGGGACTGGTGTTGCGAACGCGTCGGGTTAAAGTGGCCGCCAGTTGTCGAGCGTTATCCTCGTCGAAAGTGAGGATCAGCACGGTGCCCGGATCCGATTCGACCCCCAGGATCACCATGGTGAGGAGGTCATCGCCGAATCCGAGTTCGCTGGTCACTGAATGAAGCGGGATTTCCCGCACCTCATCGAGAGTCAGGGTGATCAATCCATCCGTCCACCGGCACATCGCCGCTGACGCATCATAAGTGGCAGCGGCAAAGAGGGGACGAAAGATTTCTGCTCGGTTGGTTGCAACGGTGCTGGTCATGAGTGTTCCTTTGACAGTTCACGCATGCTCATTAAAAAGGACACACGAGACACCGAACTCCGTTCCACCCCTTGTTCTCGAAGCCACGCACTCCTTCATGAATATGCCGCACTCCGACGTCCGATCATGCCCAAAAGGGCGGCCACGTCGAGAATGAGCGACACGCGGCCGTTCCCCAGAATGCTCGCCCCGGCAATACCCGGGATATTGCGATAGTTTTCAGCGATCGATTTGATGACGACATCCTCTTCGCCGAGGACCTCGTCCACCACCAGCCCGACTTCGTGCTCCTCGTCACCTAAAACAACCAGGGTTGTTTCTTCGCGGGAACCATCCCCGAAACACGACCCATAGCAGTGCGAGGCAAACACCTCTCCCAGCTCAATGACCGAAATGACGCGGTCCCTAATGCGGGCGGTTTTCATCCCGTGGACGGTCGTCAGGTTATCACGACGGGCGGCCACGATCTCACGCACTGCCTCGATGGGCATGGCGAAGACGTCACCGTCAATCCGCACCAGCAGGCTAGGCAAGATCGCCAGGGTGAGCGGTAACTTGATGGTGACCTTTGTTCCCACGCCCGGTTCACTCGCCAGTTCAATGGCACCGCTCAGTTCTTCGATCTTGGCTTTGACGATGTCCATGCCCATTCCGCGGCCGGAGACCTCCGTGACTTTCTCGGCGGTACTCAGGCCGGGCAGAAAAATGAGCTGGTAAATCTCCTCGCGAGACATTTTTTCTGCCTGGGCAGGACTGATGAGATTGCGATCGAGGGCTTTCTTGAGAATCCGATCGGCATCCAGCCCCTTCCCATCATCGCTCACTTCAATCACGATGGAGTTCCCACGATGGAAAGCGTTGAGCGTGATGGTTCCGACCGGCGGTTTGCCCAGCTTTGCCCGCACTTCTGGCGGCTCAATTCCGTGGTCCGCGGCATTGCGGACCAGATGGATGAGCGGATCGCCCAGTTCATCGATCATCCGTTTATCAAGCTCGGTTTTTTCTCCATTGATCACGAGCTGGATGTGTTTCCCATTCAGACGGGTCACATCGCGGACCACCCGTTTAAACCGATTGAAGAGTGGCCCGATGGGCACCATCCGCGTCTCCATCACCGCCCGTTGTATTCCATCCGTGACACGATCGAGCTGATGGACGGCCTCCATAAGCTGGTTGACAGCGACGCGGGCTTCGGCAACTGCTTCCAGTTCCTGGCTGAGCAGGTCCAGCTCTTTCTCCAGCCGATTCCAGGAAAGGCGGCTGAGACCTGCTGAATTGCGCGATGGCCCATCAACGTCTGACCAGGCGGCAAGCCTTTCCAGGGAGTCTTTCACGCCGCGCAGTATCTGAACAGCCCGATTACCGTGGAACCGCTGTTTGAGCTTTTCCGACAGTTCAGTCAGCCTTGCGCGTGTGATCACAAGCTGGCCGGCCAGGTTCATGAGCTGATCCAGACGCTCAATGTCCACGCGGAGTGTTTCCACACTCTTGGCCGATTCCGCGGTTTTCGCCTTGGTGTTTCCCTGGTCATCTGGATGGGTTGAAGAAATCGGCAGGCCCGTGTTCCCTTTTACTGCTGCCTGTGCTGCCCCGCCGCGCACAACCCCGTCTGATTTGCTGTTCCCAACTGCTGCATTGCCTGGAGAGACAACCCGTTCGGGAGTGAGTGGATGCAGTTTAATGCCCCGCACCCCTCCCACGCGGAGCACCTGGGTTACTTCCTCCAGGGATCTCTCGGTGGCGACGATGAACTCTACGGCAGGAAGGGTCTCGCGATCTTCCAGTTCGTCGACAGGAGGAATGTATTCCAGGACCTCGCCGATGTGGCAGAGTTTTTCGTGGAGCAGTTGGCCTTTCAGTCCACTCAACTGTAAACCGGGTTGCAGCTCGACGCGGCCGACAATGACCGCTCGATCGAATTCACGGGCTTTTTCCAGGAGTTGAGCCGGCGGCCATTGATTCGACGCGTTCTCCTCCGGTTGAGGCTGTCCAGAGCGCGCAACCTCGTTATTTTCCGGAGAATGGCGACTCACCTGTTCCGCCCGGTTTACCCCCTGCGCCACCACCTGCTGATAAGCCAGCAATGCTGCGGCAGCGGGCGTGAAATCTACCGTGGGAGCTGTTCCCTGGCGAAGCTGTTCCAGGAATTCACGAAGGCTATCCGTGGCCCTCAGCAGCCAATCGTTGAGCTCGGAGGTAAGACTCTTGCCCTGATCAAGCAGCATCTGAAGGACATCTTCCATCAGATGAGCCAGTTTCGAGGCCCGATGGAAACCGACCGAAGCTGCCGCTCCTTTGATCCGGTGGGCGGTGCAGAGAATGTTCTCCAATTCCTCGCGGGTGCCCCCACCTTCCACGGCCACCAGCGTCTCGCTCAACGAGTCGAGGCCCTGCTCCAACTCGTCAATGAAAAGGGCCAGATATTTCGAGTTAAGATCGGCCTCATCGGTCACCTGCTGGAATTCCGCGATAGCGCGGTCCAGAAACTCTTTTGGCACGGCCAACGAGAGAGGCCTTTCCTGTGGTGGCGATCCCTCCTCGGTGAGAACCTGTTGCACTCCCTGCACGGCGTGATCGAGAACCTGTTCCACATGCCTGGACAGGGATGACGCGCTGGCTCGTTCTCCCTCCAGAACGCGTATCATCGCCTCAACGACATCGGCCGCCTCAATCGGTTCAGGCGTCGGATCCTTGAGGGCTTCCACCATTGCCCGCAAGCGGTCGGCGGCCCGAAACATCAAGTCCACCACGTCGTGATCAAGCCGCAGCTCATTTTTCCGTGCCGCATCGAACAGATTCTCCAGCTTGTGTGTCAATTGATTGATATTGGTGAGATTAAGCATCGCCGACAGCCCTTTCAGGCTGTGGGCGGCGCGAAACATTTCATTCAGAGTTTCCACGTCAAACGTGGTGGCGTCGCTGGGTGGCCGCTGCCGCAACCACTCGTCGAGCGTCAACAAGTTCTCATTGAGGCGATCCAGAAGCTGAGTGGCTTCATCCAGGAAATCCCCCAGCATTTCCTGAAACATGTCATCGCTCAGGTAAGCATCCATGGTCACAGCTTCTCGTTGGCAGGTCGTTCAGGCGGGTGACAAATGCCAGCTACCTGGGTGGGAAAACTCGCGGCATGCCTCTCCGCGACCTCCCTGTTGGAAATTTCCTAAAATTGGCGATGGATTCCCATCGTATGGCGGGAATGCGAATCCTTCTCTTCAGAGAGGCGACCTCTCTTCATCTGGCTAAGAAAAGATAGGTCGCAAAAATGACATGGCAACTCGCGAAAGTGGGTTGTTCCGGTTCGAGCTTATGACGCGGGATTCCCGAACCAGGCGGTGAATCCCCGGTTATTCCCATGGATGGTGGATCGCCGGTTGCTCGCAGAGTCGATTTGTGCCACCGATCCGCCCCGACCCGGCTCAATCCGGATTTATGGCCTCTGCATCATTTTCAGAAAAAGGTGAATTAGCGACCGGCTGGCGCGGTTCACCCACCCTCAGGCGGAAACGCACCAAGGAGAACAATCAAAAGACAGTTCGATTTCGGGGCGGTTCGGGAAAAGCGTCTGTCTGATGCAATGGGTGCTGTCGCACCACCTGCGGCCAGCCCTGGACAATTATTCTTCCTGCAACCGGTGATGGACGACCGGCTGTCCCCATGAGAGAAAGCGCTCATCGTGCGTGACGAGGATGATTTGCCTTTCGGGATGTGCGTGGAGAAACTGTCGCAGATTTTCGCGTCGGTTCTCGTCCCACATGTGGAAACAATCGTCGAGAAGGAGCGGCAAAATGACCTCGCCTGCCAGACGATCGAGCACTGCCCAGCGGATGGCCAGCGCGAGCTGATCCCGCGTGCCCTGGCTCAATTTTTCCCACCCGAAGACCTCCTGGCCGTTCGGGTTTCCCGCAAAAATCCGAAAACCGACGACAAAATCCCCATCGACGCAGAACTCGCGATCCTGGCGTCCTGTCCAGTCGGCCATGAGTCTGTTGATCCCCTTTTGAAATGCTTCCCGATGGCGTGATGAATAAAGCTGGTAGGCCTCCCCAATCAATCGGGAAGCCTGGACAATCGCCCTGGCACGCATTTCCAACTGCTTCAACTGCTCGTCGATGGATGCCAATTCTTCCCGAGCCCGAGCCACGTTAACCATGTTCTGCCCTTCCCAGCGTGCAAGCTCCGTCTCCCGGTCGTTGCGTTGACGGCGAAGTTCTTCCAGAGTCTGCTCCAGCCTCGCCAGCTCTTCGTTGCGCTGGCCCACCTCACGCTCCAAATGGTCGGCCTCCCAGTTCCACGCATCTTCGGCCAGCGGACTTTCCCGCTTAAACTGGCCCAGCTCCGCGAGAAGGATGTGGAAATCCTCCTCAACCTTCTTCAGATTCTCTTCTAGTTCCTGCCCTGTTGAGACTCCCACGCTGCGGAGAAGCGTCTCCCTTTGCTGCTCGAGTGAACCATGCTTCTGTTCCCAGTGGAGAAATTCTTCCAGCAGTTTGAATCCCTGCGCGAGCTGTGCCTCTTCCAAGAGCCGCCCAGAACTGGTGCGTTCCTCCGGGGGAATACCGCAAAGCTCGAGAACTTCCTCCGGCACCGCAGCAAGCAGCAGACGGCCCCGCGCTTCTTCCAGACTTTGCTGCTCCCGAGAAAAATTTTCGCGAGCCTCCAGGAAAGCCTGGTAGCGTCCCAGTCCCCGATGGAGCTGCTTGAGATCCCGGGTACCCGCCCACGCTTCAATGCTGCTCGCCACTCGTTCCACGCTTTCCCGCACCTGACGCAACGCCTCTTCGCACTGTTCCACTTCCTGCTGGCGGAGAGTGTACTCTGCCGGCCAGCGTGTGGGTCGATAGACCCGGGAGATGCCCCATCCCGCGGCCACCGCCACAAGCAAACCCGCAACCACGCCCAACAGCACGTATCCGAGCAGACCCAAAATCCCTGCGACAACTCCGCCCCCGACGGCAGCCCCACCCAAAACCACTGGCCACTGGCGTCCGCGATCAATGACGGGCTGAACCCGCTGCCACTCCAACCGGGATTGCGCGAGCCGTTCTTCCGCCTTTTTCAGATGGTCAATCTCTTGTTGAAGACGTTCAATCTGCTGGGGTGCGTCTTCCGGCCAGTGGCAAACGTCGGCAAACCGTTCCCGGGGATTCGAAGAAGCCAGTCGGCGGGCTCTCTCGGCCACATCTCGGGCCAGGTCCCGGTAGCCCTGCAACTGTTCATACCACCGTTTTCGTGCTTCCGGGGTGGCCTTCCGCAAAAACACGGGAAACTGTTCTGCGGCTACCTGAAGCGTCGCTTCTTCCTGGAGGAGGCGCTGCCACTCGTCCTTTGCTTTTTTCAGGCGGTCCCGGGTCTCTGCTTTGAGGCGATGTTCCCGACGAAATTGGCGGACACGGTCCAGCACTTCCAGTTCCAGCTTCCGGTCCTGCCGGGTCTTTTCCTTTTCGCTGATCGATCGCGCCAGACCTTCAATCTCTTCACGGATACGCAGTCCCGTTTCGAGGTGCTGTTCCGCCTGACGAATGGCGTTTTCGAGCTCCTGCCGCTTTTGACGGAGTTCATCCAGTTCACCGGGAGTACGGGCATCGGCAGTGGCAAGCCCGGCCGCCCGCGATTCTCTGGTGATGTCCCGATGCCGTTTGAGGAGGAGGCCGAGGGCCTGGTCCTTGGTATTCTCTCCCGCACCGGCGATCAACGATTGAATGATTCTCCCCTGGCCGTCCGATTGTGGATCAAACGGAGGGCTCAGCATCGCCAGGCGGACGAACGCTTCGGCGGAAATGGAGGCAAAGTACTTCTGGGTCAGCGACGTCCACTGCTCGGCATCAGCGGTTCGTCCGCGCCGCCGGTGACGAGATAGGTGGAGAGGCCTCCAGCCTTCTTCTGCCCTGGTTTGAAGTTCCACGCGGTGGGTGTGGAAATCGCGCTCCACACGAAACTCACCGTCACAGGTAGCGGAGGCGCTTTCTCGATCTTTGTTAATCGGGATCCGCGCGTATTCCAACGCTGCCTGATACGGTCCCTCGGCCACATACCAGTTACGGTCGGGTGGATCGTAATCCCAGAGAATCGCCGCCACGAGACGAAGCAGGGTGGTTTTGCCTGTTTCGTTCGGGCCACAGTACACACACAGGCCCTGCCTCGAGAACTCGAACCGATGCCGCCCCCGCCAGGGACCACAATTGACCACCTCCAGCGCCGTTAAGACAACCCGCGTCATGAGTTGGATCGCCCCTCCGTCCGTCGCCATCCCAGGGCCAGAAGCCCCTCATGAAGGACCGCGGTACTCTCTTGGGCAGCCACGTTGCCTTTCTGTTTCCACTCCTGCCACTGCCGTACAAAATATCCCACAAGGCTCTCTTCCGCAGCCAGGGCTTCAATGTCCGGAGACACCAGTTGTTCCAGCCCCTCGGCCGTCACCACACAGGGGAGGGCCTTCTCGCACAAGAACTTTTTGAGTTGCTCCACCAGATCAGGACACAGCGTGTGACCTGTGAGTCGAACACCATGAATCCATGTGACGGAGTTTTCCGAAGGGCCATCCCCACACTGCCTGACGATACGCTCCCCGAGTTGCTCGGCAGTTTCGTCCGGCCGCACGTGGATTTCCAGGATTTTCCAGGCACAGCCCAAAAGACCGGCCTCACTGAGAGATTCAATGCGAAGCTGACCGTGATCCCATCTCACAAGGGAAAAACAACCGCTGCCCGGATCCGAAAGCCGTGGTCCCACCGGTGGCCCTGGATAATGCGCCACGCAGCGCCGTGCGAGCCATTCTCTTCGGCTGTGGATATGTCCAAGGGCCAGGTAATCGTAGCCAAGCTCCGCTGCTTCTCGGTGGGAAATCCAGAAACACCGTTCGCTTTCGATCACGTGGGGTGGGAAATAATCTGCCACCGTCGCGTGAAACAGGCCAATGAGAAGGGCGTCGTCGGGATTCGTGGGGAGAATATCTTTTCGCGATGGCAAAGTTAGCTTATGTCCGGGGGGAACTTTTCCGGCCTGATAGGCCGCCGAGACAACAGCGCATTGGCGTCCCACCAGGTCTCCCCTCCAAACCACCTCGGGATGGGGAGTATTGACGAGGAAGCCCGGCCAGCCCGGCTGCCGGTACACACACTGGGCATAGCTGAATTCGTCATGGTTGCCCGGCACAGTGATCACCGGGACCACCTGAGCGATTTTTCCCAGAGCAGTTCGGACGCTTGCGACCAGGTCAGCCGCAGGAGCATATTCATCGAACAGATCGCCGGCAATGAGCACCAGCCCCACCGGACAGTCTGGGCGGGCAATCCAGGTGGCGAGGCGATCCAAAAGGTCGTGCCGGGCGGCCAGGAGATGCGAACGATAACGTTCATCGATTTCGGGCTGCGGTGCAGCTCCCAAATGGAGATCAGCCAGATGAAGGATGGAATTTCGCATTGCCCCAGGTCTTTAAACAGTCACCGATTGGCATCGCCCGGCGGATTTGTTGACTTAAACGCCCACCCCGGCCCAGCCACTTCCGCAAGGGCATACAGCGCGGCAGATTCAGTACCGCGGGGAGGCGGTAGCCCAACACGGTAGTGGAAGGCTTACTGACGAATCACTTGGGCTTTTTCGGTCGGGGGACCACCTGGGCGCACCGTTTGCACCGGGTGCGTTGTGTGTTGAGCTTAGCACCACATTTTGGACATCGCCGATTGTGCAAAAGGTGGTAAAATTTCGTCCGTGGTCTCGTCCGCATCGATTCTTCACCCTCTTTTCCGAGAATCACCTTTCGCGTGGCTATTTCCAAAACCTGAAAAACTTCATGATAGAGGCCTTTCCACCCTGCGCCAACGGTAGGAGACGCTGGCGACGTCTACCTGTGGGGGGGGTAGAAGGTGGCCGAGGATGTAGGGGCGCTTCATGGATCACCCCAACCGGGGTGACGCAGCACACCCGCGTGGAGGCAATTCACGAATTGCCCCTGTCACGGCATGCTCACACAAGAACTGCGTTCCGCCCAAGGCCCCTGATCCATCGCCACTTTCGCCCCCACCGTTGAGATGGTATGTGCGCAGTTCATCGTAGGGGCTATTCATGAATTGCCCCCTGCCGTCAGATCCCTCCGGGTTGAAATCCGCTCCTACGCGAACCCGTGTAGACGCTTCCGCCCCCATCGGCGGAAGAAAAGTGGGGATGCGCTATCCTTGACCTCCCTAGACAGGTGAGGTGCTATGGACACAGCGTAGATTAATAATTTCTGAAACGGAGCCCTGCAACATCGGCTGCCCTCCTACTTTGCGGGCCCCAGGCGTGTTGTCCTGTCCGCGCGATTTGTCCATACTGTGAAATTTAGTACTGCGAGATCTGCCATAACGCGAATAAACGCAAGCTGGAAAGGTGCTCCGGAGGGTTCTCATGATGAGCTGTATTCGACCTGGCCACGTGACATGTATGCTTATCGTTTTCGCTGTGGGAAGCGTGACTGGACCGGTTAGCGCGGAATCTCCCAATGATGCCCGGCCCCAATCACGGTACGTCCAGATCAGCGGAATCTATCCTCACCTGGCGGTTTTCAACCAACCTGCCGACCCGGCCGATCGTCCGAACCACGGGGAATGCGGGATTGGCGCCATGGCTGTCTGGGCCGACCGGCTTTGGTATCTCACCTATCCTCAGCACAAAACCCAGGGTAGCAACGATAAGCTCTACGAGCTGGATGCAGCGATGAACGTCCGCATCCGGCCGGAAAGCGTGGGCGGAACGCACGCCGGCCGATTGATCCATCGAGAGTCTCAGCAACTCATTCTTGGGCCGTACTTCATAGACCGGGATCGGAACGTTCGCGCCGCCGATCTGCGCGAGTTACGTGGCCGAATGACCGCCATCATGCGGCATCTCGAGGATCCCGCTCACAAGGTCTATTTCTACGACATGGAGGGCGCCCTGTATGAAGTGGATGTGAACTCCCTCGATGTCCGGCGGCTGTTTGTCAAGCCGGTCCCGGGATGGCACGGTAAAGGCGGCTACACGGCCCAGGGCCGCCTCGTTATTGCCAACAATGGAGAAGCAGGACCGGCCAGCGGGTACAAGAATCTCCTCGTGGGAGGACCGGCCAAAGGCGAAGAAGCGGGCGTGCTGGCCGAGTGGGATGGCACAACCTGGCGGATCGTCGAACGCAAACAATTCTGTGATGTGACCGGGCCGGGAGGAATCGAAGGAAGCCCGGATGACACAACGCCGCTCTGGGCCATCGGTTGGGACAAGCGATCCGTGATCCTCAAATTGCTTGACCACGGCACGTGGTTCACATTCCGATTGCCCAAAGGAAGCCATACGTTCGATCCAACTCATGGCTGGTTTACGGAGTGGCCGCGAATTCGTGAAATTGCGCCCGGACGATGGATGATGTGTATGCACGGGCAGATGTTCGACTTTCCCCCGCATTTTTCGGCTGCCAACCGGCAGGGCATTCGGCCGATGTGCACCCATTTGCGGATCATTCCCGATTTCTGCCACTGGCAGGGCCGGGTCGTCCTTGGTGCGGACGACGCCTCGATGATGAACAATCCCCTCTGCGGCCAGGCCCAATCCAATCTCTGGTTTGGATCCGTGGAAGAGCTTTATCGTTTCGGACCAGCCGCCGGTTGGGGCGGTCCATGGGTCAATGACGCGGTCACGGCCGACACGCCCTCGGAGCCTTACCTCTTTGCCGGATACAGCCAGCGCGTCGTCCATCTTGCGCACGATGCTGACCAGGTCGTGACATTCACGTTCGAGTTTGATCGGGAAGGCAATGGCACCTGGACGGCCGGGCCATCGGTCACCATTCCCCCGCGCAGCTATGGCTGGTTTATCTTTGATCCCGATGAGAAAGCCGAATGGATCCGTGTTAAAAGCTCGGCCGACTGCCACGCCACGGTGTATTTCCACTATTTCACCCCGCGGATCGAACAGCAAAGCGAGCGGGCAATCTTTCAGGGGTTGGCGGATGTGGATGGGCAGGTCGCTTCCTGGGGCGGACTGATCCGTCCGGCAACGCATAATCGATCCCTGCAATTTCTTGCCCAGCGTGTGACGCCAGATGGCAAGCAGACCGAAGAGGGATACTTCGAGGTCGATATCACTCCCGAAGGCCGTCCAATCGTACAAAAGCCGGCGGATGATCGCACGCAGGAAGTGAAGCAAATCGCCACTTTCAAAAGCGATTTTACGGTGGATGAGGGGTCGGCCATCGTGGTGGATGGCGATGGTCGCCGGTGGCGATTACCCAAGGGAAACCCGGCTTTTGAAAAGTACCTGGGGCAGATGCGTGCGGTTCGGGAGGTGGCCACCGAACGGTTTCTGGCCCACATTTTGGGAACGTTTTACGAAGTCCCGCGCGATCCACGAAACCAACCAGATTGGTCCCGTATGAAGCCCGTGGCTTCGCACCGTAAACGGATTGTGGACTTTTGCTCGTGGCGGGGACTGCTCGTGCTTGCGGGGGTTCGCACAGACGCCGGCGATGACGGCCACGTCTTTGCCACACCGGAAAAGCCCGCGCTGTGGTTTGGTGCTCTGGATGATCTCTGGAAACTGGGGCGACCCTGTGGAGAAGGTGGTCCCTGGGTGAATACCCCAGTGGAGCCTCAGGACGTTTCTGATCCCTTCCTTATGACGGGATACGAGCGGAAGTGCCTGAAGCTGTCGCACACGGCTTCGGAGAGCATCCGGTTCACCGTGGAGGTAGATTTTGACCATCGCGGTTTCCATCCGATGCTGGCGATTGACGTGCCGCCGGGACAGACCATCACGTACGAATTTCCACGGGGATTCCATGCGCATTGGGTGCGATTCCGGGTAAATCGGCCGTGCCGCGCCACGGCGTGGCTGACCTACGGCGTGTACGACGCGGAAACTGGCCAGGTTTCCGCTGCTTTGACCCATCCGTGAATGATTGATCGAGGGAGGGGCCATTCATGCCGACGCATTCGATGCGGTGCTTGGTAGGGGCAATTCATGAGTTATTCCTACCGGTGGACAGCTTGTCGTGGTTCCGGCAAAGCACCACCAATCGCCAAGGTTGTGAAGGCTAAAGCCTTCACCGAAAAGCGGCGATGAATCGCCGCACTCCATGGAGTCGGAGGGGCACGCTCGTCGTGCCCGGTGAAGGGCAATGGGTCATCGATCCGTGTTGATCGGACGTGACAAGCACGTCCCTCCGGAAGGTCGGAGGGGCACGCTTGTCGTGCCCGGTGAAGCGGCCATCGATGATCGAACGCCCAACGACGGACCCGACAAGCGGGTCCCTCCGAAAGTGTTGTAGGGGCAATTCATGAATTGCCCGTACCAGGAGGAGCCTCGTGGAAGCGCGAATTGGTAAAATTTGGACATCGTGGGGGGTGTGACGGAAGCAGCGCGAGCGGATCTTTCGCAGAGAAGCGGTCTGCCGTTTCCGCCCATCATTGAATAAGCCCGCGAGCCGGTTAAACAATTTCGTCCAAATTGATGGCCGGGGAGGTAGGCGGTAGGCTGGCGGTGGCATTTTGGCGGGCGGTGGCCACTTTCTCCAGCCACTGAAGCCGCTTTTCCCATGCCGTCCGCAATGTCGGAAGTGTTCCATCCGGGTTCTCTTCACCCCACAGTTCAAGCCGCCGTAACCGTTGTTGATAAAAGCTGAGCAGATCCACCGCCTCGTCGGGCTCCACACCGGCCTCACTCAGGTCGGTGCGGATTTTGGCCAGCTCATTGAACTCGGCATCGGTGATCAGTCCCGCATCTCGCATTTTCTCCAGCATCTCTGAAAACTGTCGGGGCGTGATGTGCGTTACATCGTAACTTTCGAGGATGCGCCGCGCGACAGAGAGCCGCCCCTCATCGCCTGTCAACAGGCCAGTAAGAAGTGTGCTCGGAGATTCGTTTTCGGCAGTCTGCCCGGTTTGCGCAGCCTCTGTTTGGCCCGTGCGTGATGAAGGTCCCAGACCACCAGTCAGCAAGCCGCGAATGAATAATCCTGGAATCTGCATGATTGTCTCGCCTTGTTATGCTCGGTTGATTCGGTCGAGTCGCCGGGACTGAAATACTTCCGAACACCACACCGCACGTGGAGGATTTCACCTGCGATATGTCCAGCGAAAACACGCTCTGCTGCCGCAAGCCGTCAGATCACTCCCGGTGTCACAATCCCATGGAGCGACCGTCTTGCAAAGGCCGTGCCGAGAGCCATGTATAAGCCGTCCCATTCGCGTTGAACGCACTATGGCACGTTCACACCGCCCAAATACGCCCCAAATTAGAAAAGGCTGGCGCTAAAAGCAGTAATTTTCAGAATGTGGATAAGCCTTCGGGCGGTGCGCTTAGCCTGAGGGAGTTGGCTTCTACCCGGCATCCGAAGTATCCCTCATTTCTGAACCCACGGCGGCGGTTGGCGAAAGTTGCCGGTCGTTCGGCAAGTTCTGCCCGTTTTCCTACTGGGAGAAATCGCCGAAGAGCTATCGCACAAGATGTTCACAACGTCTTACCCGACAGATCAGGCACGGGGCCTTCCGGGACGATCGACAGCCCGTCGGATGCCCGCAGTGACAGTCGATACCGCGTTCCTGGAACGGCCTGGACGTACACGGCCTCTCCATGCGCGGCGCGGATACCCGCTTCGCGGGCTTTCGCCTCGTTTTTGGCAAACTCCCAGAACTGCGCCCATAATTCCCGCTCAAAATCTGACTTCACCTGACCGGTGCGATAGACAGCCGGCTGATCGTTCTCGCGATCGATGCGGACCCCACTGTCCGGGGCCTGGGAATTGCCGAAGATTCGCTGAAACAGGCAGAGAGAAGCCGCCCGCAGGGGATCGCCCTGTTCCACGAAGTGGTCAGCAAATTTGACCACCAGGGCATCCACATAAACCTTGTCACCCAGAACGGCGAAGGTTCGCGGAGGCTCAACCGGGCGGCCGTCGCTGTCCACCTCCACAAACCGCACCGTCGTTTTCACGGGTTGCCCTGCCTCATCCTTTTCCTGGGAAAGCACGTCCAGAAACGCAACCCGGCGGTCCACCTTGAGGAGCTGAATCGCCGTATTGAGCCGCTGGATCTCTTTCTCTTTCTTCTGAAGTTCCTCGCGGGCGGATTGCAGGTCGGACGTGAGTTGCGCGATCTGTGTTTCCTTCTGCGCCAGATCCGCCTGCTTGGCCTGCAATTCGACCGTTAGTCGGGCTACCTCGGATTCTTTTTCTGCCAGTTTTTTCTGGACTTCCTCCTGGGCGTGACGGGAACGCTCATAGAGCGTGTATCCAAAATACAGGCCCCCGCCCAGCACCGCGAGCAGGGCCAGGCTTACCAATGATGCCAGGATTGTCCGAACTGCTTCCAGAAGTTTCATGGTGTCTTTCTTATTAGCCTAAAACCCTCATCCAGATTCCGGTGAGAAAGGCCTCCACCGAGCCAAAATACCTCCCTTGTCGCCCTTCCCCTATCTTTCCGGCTGTCATTCTCGATAGAAACACCCCCAGGAATCATAGCATCTCCGGCAGACTTGGGCAGGGGTGGACATGGAGAGCGTCCCAACCCACTGGGCTTGAGCCGAGATGGGGCCGCTTCCCCCAAGGCGCTTGTTTCGTCGGAAAGGATGCGATCTCCGCCCGGCCATACCGGTCAGATCACCGGCATGAGGCTGCCCAGCGAGAGGGATGATTCAATCGCAGTAAGACTGTTGACGAGATAATCGATGTCTTGCGGCTCATGGAGTGCTGTCGGCACCAGCCGTAAGAGCGAGGTCCCCATTTTGACCGCGGGATAGGCGGCCGGGGCTCCCCAGATGCCGAATTTCTCCCGGAGTTGATACGCCCAATAGAGGGCCCTTGTGCCATTAGCGAGCACCGGGGTTATCGGCGATTGTGTCTCACCCAGTCGAAAACCGGCGTCACGCAGGCTCTGCTGGAGATGCCTCGTGTTTTGCCACAATTTCGCCCGGCGGTCGTCGGCTTTTTCCAGAAGTTCCAGGGCCACGCTGGTCGCTTCGGTCACCACCAATGGCAGAGCCTTGGTGAAAATATAGGTCGGGGCGTGATAACGGAGATAGGTGATCACTTCATACGGGCCGGCAACGAATCCACCGATGGTGCCGAATGCCTTGCTGAAAGTCCCCAGGTGGAGGTCCACTTCGTCCTGCACACCGAAGTGGAAAGGCGTTCCCCGACCCTGCGGGCCAAACACGCCGTTGGCGTGGGCATCGTCAACCAGCAGGCGGAAACCGTAGCGGCGGCGAAGATCCACGAGATCGGGGAGCGGCGCCAGGTCCCCCTGCATGCTGTACACGCCGTCCACCACCACAACACGCCCGCCCCGGGTCTGGGTGCGCTGGAGTAAGGTTTCCAAATGGTTGGCGTCATTATGCCGGAAAACACGGATGGTGGCGGCAGATGCCCTGGCGCCGAACTTGAGGGTGGCATGCGCGAACTCGTCGATGAAAAGCACATCCTCTGGACCGCAAAGCGCCGCCAAGGTGCCCATCATGGCCAGTGCACCGGCCGAGAAAACAATGGCTGCCTGCGTCTGTTTGAATCGCGCAAGTTTATCTTCCAACTCCAGGTGATGAGCCACAGTCCCCGTTAGCAGGCGCGACCCCATGGGCAACCCGATTCCGTATTCGGCCGCTACTTCCGCCGCCCGTTGCCGCACCGCCGGATGACTCGCTAACCCCAAATAGTCGTTGGACCCAAACTGGAGAATCCGCCTGCCGTCCACTTCCATCCAGGGGCCAGAATTGGCAGGAGGCGAAATGGCCGTATAAACGGCCTCCGCCAGTGCGCGGTCATCCGTCCTGCCATCGGTTTCAGCGTATGGATTCTCCAGAAACCGGTAGCACTTTTGAAAGACGTCAGACACTTCGAATCCCCTTTGACCCGTGGAATCCCCGTACTCGCGGAATTCACCTTGCTTGGTCGAAATCATGGTCGTCCTGCCACATTCACTATAGTGCAGGGAGCACCAAAATTCCACATTTTGTTCCAATACACCATTTTTCTTATTTTGACAGGCACACGTTGCCGCCGGCGTCTATTGCGTGTTTGATCCACCCACGCGGACAGCGCGAGTCATACAATCGATTCCATTCGTTAGAATCGGCTAGGAATCCTCGGATGAAATGCTTTATTTTCTAAAGATGCGGAACCGGGGCCGGAGGATACCAAGTCTCAAATTGCAGAAGGCTCAAAAAAGGCATCGGAAAGGCGTGGCGAGCGCGATTCGCCCGGTAGCGCAAAGGATGCGGTGCCACGATACCTCGTTCCGGCAGAAAATTTCCAGGCGATTTGCCGGCCCGGAATTGAGATTTAGATCAGTTCGTCAAAAAACGGGCTTCCGGCGATTGGCAGGGGCCCATGAGTGAGGCTTCACGGCAGCATTCAAGAAACATCAATAGAATCCCAGCTCTTCCCGGGCTTCCTCGGACATGCGATCGGGAGTCCAGGGCGGGCTGAGGACGACCTCCACGGTCACTTCCCCCACCTCTTCCCCGAGCTGCTTGAGTACGTCCTTAACGTCCTGAACCATTTGCGGCCCGGAGGGACATGCAGGGCTGGTCAGCGTCATCTTCACGTGGATGTTGGATTTGCCGTTTTCCTCGGTGACCAGCACCTCGTAGACAAGTCCGAGGTTGACAAGGTCAATCCCGATTTCGGGATCTCGCACCTGTTTGAGGGCTTCCCAGACAGTCTCTTCCCGGATCCCCACGCCAGGTCCTCCACCAGTCAAGCCGATTCGTTCACTTCGATATACACGTCTTCCCCTTGAACCACGACCTTGTGGGCAGTCACACCCTTGACCGCCGGCATGGTTTTGGCGTGCCCCGTGCGGATGTCAAATTGGGCCCCGTGCCGCGGACAGATGATGGTGTAACCTCGGAGCTCGCCTTCTGCCAGCGGACCGCCATCGTGAGTACACACATCGTCAATCGCCCAAAATGTCCCCGAGACGTGAAAAAGGGCGATCATGCGACCGTTGACATCAAACACCGCCTTGCCTGGATCAGGAAGATCGGAGACACGACACACTTTGACCAACTCACCCATTCAAACGTCCTCTCGGAGTCAAAGTTGTTTGTTCTCTCTTGTATCCGCGCTCTCAACGGATATCGCTAACCGTGCAACACTGGCCTCCTGAAAAATCCGCCTGTGGAAAGACCATCTGAGAATGCCGGGCAGGTGAAACCTGCTTCAATCGCGGCTCCGATATTCCCGCACCCGCTGCTGAATGATATCCCCCAGCGCCTCCCGCACACTATCGATCGTGATGCGATCCAGCACCTGCTGGAAAAATCCCGTCACCACCAGGCGAGTTGCTTCCCGCCGGGTAAGTCCGCGGGTTTGGGCATAGAAAATCTCTTCCTCGTCCACACGTCCGGCGGTGGCTCCGTGGGTACAGCGGACATCGTCGGCCAGAATCTCCAATCCCGGAATACAGTCCACCCGCGCGGTATCGCTCAGCATGAGGTTGTCATTCCGCTGATAGCCGTCCGATCGGATGGCACCTGGCTCCACCCGAATCATCCCACGCCACACCAGGTGGGCATGGTCCTGGAGCGCTCCTTTGTAGAGCAGGTCGCTTTTGGTCTGGCCCGTTCGGTGGTCCTGACGGGTATGGTAGGCAAGATGCTGCCGATCTTCGGCGAACATCACGCCGTTGACGATCGCTTCACTCTCCGGACCATTCAGCACGACTTCCTGGTTGACCTTGGCCAGCCGACCGCCCAGCGCCCCGAGGGTCCATTCCATGAACGCCCGTTCTGCCACCTCGGCCTTTTGTCGGGCAAAGTGGAAAGTTTTCTGATTCCAGTTCTGAAAATTGACGTACCGCAATCTGGCCCCCGGTCGGACGAAAATCTCAATTCCTCCGCAGAAGAGGCCCTCTGCCGCAGGATCCAGGCTGGTGGTTTCGGTAACCACGGTGGCCTCGGCCTCTTCATCGACGACGATGAGCGTGTGGCCGACGTCGGCCTGGTTGGCGGCCAGAGCCGCCACGTGAAGGATTGGCTTTTCCACTTTCAGGCCGGGCGGGACGTAGATGAAGGTTCCGCCTGTCCAAAAAGCAGCATGGAGCGCGGAGAATTTGTCCGTGCGCCACTCGAACAGGCTCCACAAATGCTGTCGGATCAACTCCTCATGCGGGCCTGAAAGGGAATCTTCCAGACACTCAACGACCAACCCTTTCTCAAGCAGATCCTCTTCCACGCTGCTGGAAATTTTCCGACCATTGAGAGACACAATCCGCCCGGCCGTTTCCAGACGCGGAGCAAGCGCCGAGGGAACTTCCGGCAGAGGATCTGGGACCGGCGCCCAGCAGACGAAGTTTTCCAGATGGAAGATCCGCAGTTCTGTCCTCCGCCATTCCTCCATGCTCCGATTGGGCCAGGGAAGTTCCTGAAAGGTTTCAAACGCCCGCAATCGGAACTCCCGGGACCACTCGGGCTGAGGGCGCGGCAGAATGACGTTCTGGAAACCCTCCGCGGTGAAATGCAAGTCCTGCTTTAAATCGGGAAGAACCATGGCACTTGTGGCATTACAAAGGGAAATCTGATACCCCACTCCAATGACGCTCGCCCATCGATCAGCCCACACTTCCCTCCATTTGCAGCGCGATCAGGCGATTCATTTCCACGGCGTATTCCATAGGAAGTTCTTTCACGAGCGGTTCAATGAAACCGGCCACAATCATGGTGCTGGCTTCCGATTCGGTGAGACCGCGGCTGCATAGATAGAAGAGTTGTTCTTCCCCGATCTTGGAAACGCTGGCCTCGTGGCCAATCATGACATCCTGCTCTTCCAGCTCGATATACGGATAGGTGTCGCTTCGGCTGTAAGGATCGAGGATCAAAGCGTCGCACACGACGTTGGATTTGGACTTTTTGGCGCCTCGCTCGATCTTGACCAATCCGCGATAGCTGGAGCGGCCACCGGCTCGTGAAATCGACTTGGAAACGATACGGCTGGACGTGTACGGCGCTGCGTGGATGACCTTCGATCCGGCATCCTGGTGCTGGCCCTTGCCGGCAAATGCCACCGAGAGAATTTCTGCCCGAGCCCCCGGCTCGACCATGTACACCGCTGGATATTTCATGGTGAGTCGGCTTCCCAGATTGCCGTCCACCCATTCCACGAGGGCCTCGCCGTAGGCCACGGCGCGTTTGGTTACCAGGTTATAGATGTTGTTGGCCCAGTTCTGAATGGTAGTGTATCGGACGCGTGCCCCCCGCTTGGCGATCACCTCCACGACCGCCGCATGAAGACTCTCCGAGCTGTACATGGGGGCCGTGCACCCTTCCACATAATGACAGGACGCCCCTTCATCGACAATGATGAGCGTCCGCTCAAACTGACCCATCTGCGCCGCGTTGATGCGGAAATAGGCCTGAAGCGGATACTCGACGTGGACTCCCGGCGGAACATAAATGAAGGACCCGCCAGACCACACCGCCGAGTTCAACGCGGCAAACTTGTTGTCCGTGGGTGGGATGACCGTCCCAAAATATTCGCGGACCAGGTCCGGATACTCGCGGACCGCTGTATCCATGTCCGTGAAGATCACTCCCCGCTTGGCAAGGTCTTCACGCAGCGACCCGTACACGACTTCGCTCTCGTACTGGGCCTTGACCCCCGCGAGGAATTTCTTCTCGGCCTCGGGAATACCCAACCGGTCAAAGGTTTTCTTGATTTCTTCGGGCAATTCATCCCAGGAATGGCCCTGACGCTCGGTCGGTTTGATGTAGTAGTAGATATCCTGGAAGTTCACATCGATGTGACCGCCCCAGGTGGGCATGGGCTTCGATTCGAAGATCTCCAGCGCTTTGAGGCGAAACTCCCGCATCCACTGGGGTTCGTTCTTGATCGCGGAAATCTCCGCGACGATGTCGCGATCGAGCCCCTTCCGGGCACGGTAAACGTATCGCTCTTCGGCGCGAAAATCGTATTTATTGATTTCGCCGATGACGTCCACTTTGGTAGCCATGAAATGCTCCTCCCAATCAGGAGAGTTGGCAGTTTGCTTGAGTTTCTATCTGAATGGTCACAATGGGGCTGCTTAAACCGCCTCTTTGCCGGCCATGGCGGCCTCTTCCGCTGCGATTTCGGGATACTTTTCCCGAAGCTGGTCATACCCTTCGCGATGGAGTTTTTCCGCCAATTCGGGGCCACCCGTCTCGACAATCCGGCCGGCCAGCATCACGTGCGTGTAATCCGGCGGATTGTGTTCCAGAAGTCGCTCGTGATGGGTGATGATGAGCAGGCCCATCTGCCGGGCCCCGATTTCCGCAATACTCTGACTGGCAAGGCGCACGGCGTCCACGTCCAGGCCACTGTCTGTTTCGTCCAGGATGGCAAATTTGGGGCGAAGCAGCGCCATCTGCAGGATCTCCGCCCGCTTCATCTCACCCCCGGAAAAACCATCATTGACATATCGACGGGCAAATTCGGGATCCATGCGGAGCATTTCCATCTTTTCCCGCAATTCCTTGCGGAACTCCCGCATGGGGATCAGCTCTTCGCCTTCTTTCCGGTTTGGGTTGCGGATGTTGGAAACCGCATGCCGGAGGAAATCGGCCAATCGCACGCCGGGAATCGCCACAGGCCGCTGAAACGCCATAAACAGCCCACGACGCGCCCGTTCGTGCGGCTCCAGATGTGTGATATCCTCCCCATCCAGCTCGATCCGCCCCTGCGTGATTTCGTACCGGGGATGCCCCATGATCGCCAGCCCGAGGGTCGTTTTCCCCGACCCGTTGGGCCCCATCAGAGCGTGAATCTCTCCTCGCCGGATGGTCAAATTCACGCCCTTGAGAATTGGTTTCCCATCCACACTGACATGCAAATCAATGACGGAAAGAGTTTCTGGGTTCATGTGCGGTCGTTTTTCTTTCGTTTCTGCAATCACGTTCCTGCAACCTTCTTCACCTGTTGATGACGGAATACGAGGGTTGATTCGGGGATATCGACGTAGCCGGTGTGTTGAGGAATCGGCAGCTTCTCAACATCTTCCGTGCCGGATGCCCTGCGGATTTTTTGCAGTTGAATCTTTTCCTGAAGCCGCATCAAACCTTCCAGGAGCGCTTCCGGCCGGGGAGGACACCCAGGCACATAAACATCCACGGGGACCACCAGATCGACGCCTTTAACAACGTGGTAGCCATACTCAAAGTAGGGACCACCACCTAGCGTGCAGGCCCCCATGGCAATCACGTATTTCGGCTCCGGCATCATATCATAGAGCCGACGTACGCGACTGGCCATCTTGAAAGTGACTGTTCCCGCCACGATCATCAAATCCGCCTGCCGTGGGGTGCCGCGAAATGCGCCCGCCCCAAATCGATCAATGTCATAGCGACTGGCACCGGTGGCCATCATCTCGATTGCGCAACAGGCCAGCCCGAATGTCAGCGGCCACAAGCTCCCCTGGCGGGCCCAGTTAATGGCCTGCTCCAGGCTCGTGATCACCAAACCGTCCTCAAATCGACCTTCAATCCACGGCTGCGTCATCTTTTTCTCAGTTCCTGGCTCTTCCCCGCTACTAATGACGGCTGCTTCCCACCATTCATGTGGAATCTTCCCCGGCACCGCCAGCCCAACCTGTTTACTATACTTGACGGCTCACTCACCGGTCCACCGTTCAAGTGTCCCCACAGACCACCTCGAACCGACACCGGTGACCGCCATCCCGGCGACACTCGGCCAGGTGGACCGACGTCCCTAAGAGCTCACTGAGCCAGAGACGCTCGAATTCGCAGATTGACGGGTCCACTTCCGCCAGATCGGGATACGGACAGGCGGCAGCCACCAGCGACGGCGTCCTTTGGCCCGAACCGTTACCAGAATTGGGAGCGCCACTGAAGTTCGCCGTTACACCCCTTTCCTCAGAGGGTTCCGCGCCCCCAAACCCATTGTTACTCGCGTGGCTGTTGGCTGCGGACGCTGTTTCCCCCTCGATGACAAACGGCAGCCGCCGCTGTCCCAGGATACGCACGACGTCACTCATGCGTTCCGATGTCGTGAGCCCACTCATCTGGGGGAGGTACATTCGGGTGAGTTCCTCGGCTACCATGCTGATAATCCGTTGTTGGGTGGCGTCGTCGGGAAATCTGCGGATGGCATGCCACAATGCGCAGGCCAAATCCGCGTAGTTGGATCCAATCCGCAGTCGCCCCTTACCGGTGATTCGGTACACGTGTCTTGGTCGGCCGCGACCCTCCCGCTGGACGAATCGATCCACCAATCCCTCGGCCACCAGGCGTCCCAGCCGCTGTCGCACGGCCGTCGGGGTGACTGAGAAATGCCGCGCGAGCTGGGAGACCGTCGCCGGACCGGCAGTGCGGAGGTAATCGAGAATGTCAATATCGGATTCCACAACGACACCACTCATGAATCTCTCCCCTGCGGGCAGCTTCAAAGGGCCGGACGATGCGGAGTGCGGCACCCGCCAGGTCGGTCCTGGAAACCCTGCCCATGGTTATCCTACGCTTTTGCGATATTTTAGGCAAGGAGAATTGCGAAAATTCCGTTAGCACCCTCACGCCGGGCTGGGCTGCGGTCCATTTGGGAGAAAAGTTGGGCCCTGGCGACTTGAGACTTCGACAACGAAGTAGGGTGCCGAAATCGGATGTTCCTTCAATGAAGCTTTTGACGTTCAGGGCGGGATCAACGTGCAGGGGCTCTCCGCAAGCAGTAGATAGCTCTAATTACGTAACCGCCTTGTTGAGGCGCTGGTCCGCAACGGCAAGGCGGCCGGGTACGGTACTATTTACCACGCCAGCATTCTGATTGGTGTGGGGGAATTGGATTCCACAACGTTCAACTGTGGACGTGACAAGCATGTCCCTCCACGCCAGATCCCGGTTCTCCACGAAGCGCCATGGCGATTCGCATCCCTTCCTCGCGGTAGAAAAAGGAATGACTCCGGAGTTGCGCTCTTGAGCCTCAGTTTTGGGTGAGGATAATGTAAATTCTTCCCTATGATAGCCCTTTTTTGTTATCCCTAAATTTGACCACTTGCTCGGCAGGACAATATCGCTGCCGGATTGTCAGTCGCCTGTAGAGGACTGTTCATGCAACAGCGCACACAGCGAGAGACCTGGACAACCCGCCTGGGCGTCATTCTTGCGGTCACGGGAAGCGCCGTGGGGCTGGGAAATTTCCTGCGTTTTCCCGGGCTGGCTGCCCAGTACGGTGGCGGCGCATTCATGGTGGCCTATGTCTGTGCTTTTCTCTTTCTGGGCCTGCCCATCGCGTTTGCCGAATGGGCCATGGGTCGGTACGGCGGCATGCACGGGCACAACTCCTCACCGGGTATTTATCGCGTCATCTGGAAGAATCGTATAGCACCGTACTTTGGGGTGCTGGCGATGATCGTCCCGGTAGGCATTTACATGTATTACGTGTACATCGAAAGCTGGTGTCTGGCCTACGCCACGCGCTACCTTCTGGGTGCGATGAACTTCGGGGCGGATGCCCAGCGGTACAAGCAGTTCTTCGAGCATTTTGTGGGATTGCATGCCCACGGAGAATCTCTTTCCACGCCTGGCGAAGGTTTGCTCGGATCGGCTGTGTTTTTTCTGGTCGTCTGCTTCATTCTCAACTTCATCCTCATCTATCGAGGACTGAGTAAAGGCATCGAGTGGTTCTGCCGCTGGGCGATGCCGGCCCTTGTGATCTGCGCGGTGATCGTCCTGATCCGCGTGCTCACGCTGGGAACACCCGATCCCGCTAAGCCCGACCAGAACGTCCTCAACGGCCTGGGTTACATGTGGAATCCCGTGAAAACCCCCGCCATGCTCGCCCCCGGAGAAGTACCCAAATCATTCTGGGAAGGACTCGCCGATCCCGAAATGTGGATGAAAGCCGCGGGTCAGATCTTTTTCTCGCTCTCTGTAGGGTTCGGCATCATCATCACCTACGCGAGCTATGTGAAGAAGGATGACGACATTGCCCTGTCCAGCTTGACGGCCTGCGCAGGGAATGAATTCTGTGAAGTGGTGCTGGGCGGCCTGGTCACCGTTCCGGCAGCGTTTGTATTCCTCGGGCCTCAGATCGGCTCGCAATTGAGTAATCCCTTCGCCCTGGGATTTATGGCCCTTCCCAACGTGTTCAATCAGATGCCGGTGGGCCAGCTCTTCGGCTTTTTGTTCTTCTTCTTGCTTTTCCTTGCCGCGATCACCAGCTCGCTCTCCATGCTTCAACCGGCAGTGGCGCTGCTGGAAGAGGGCCTGGGGCTGAACCGCCGGGCGTCGGTTGCCGTCCTGGGGTTCATCACCGCCATCGGAGCGGCAGGAGTCGTTATCTTCTCCAAAGATTTCGTGGCCCTGGATACTCTCGACTTCTGGATCGGCACCTTCGCCATTTATTTGCTGGCCACCTTCCAGACGATTCTTTTCGGCTGGATCCTGGGAGTGGAAAAAGGCATGGCCGAGCTTCGCCGGGGAGCCGAGATCAAAATTCCCGAGTTTTACAAGTACATCATCAAGTATGTCACGCCGCTTTATCTTCTGGTGGTGTTCTTTCTCTGGTTGCGTCAAAACTTTGTGGTCACATCTCCGGAACAGAATCGTATCCGGCAGCTCTTTACCGATCCCGTCGTTGGGGGAATGGCTGTCTTCATCTTGGCCGTGGGAGTTCTTTTCGCCCTGTTGATCGCTCAGTCTGTGAAGAATTGGCGGCGGATCGAAGCCAGCCAGGAGGAGATCGTCATATGACACTGGGGGGCTGGATCGTCATGCTGCTGTCGGTAGGGGGAGCCACCGCGCTCCTGGTCTGGTGCCTATACAAGGTGCTGACCACGCCAGGGAGCGAAGAGCATCTGCATGGCCAGGTGGATATTCACACTCCCGACATGGATGCTGAGTAATACCATCTTTTTAATTGACTTTTCGATCCCTATTGAGGCTCTCGGAAATCCGTGACCGGGCGCGGAAATTCGCGCTGTTAGACCGGTTCACCTCGTCGGTTGGGCGGCGTTTTCTTTTCATAAACTTCGTTATATCAACAAGATACGACAGCATGCGGCTGCTTTTCGGTAAACGGTATCCTATTTGCGTTATCGTCCCAGCGACAGAAAGCTGTGAATTGCAACTGTAAAAATTGCTGCACGGGGTGACTCAATGGTCGGAACAACTCTAGAACTGCGAGGTTCGCCGTTCTTCCACGAGATTATTCGGGAAGTGCCCGGTGGCGAACGCATCGTCCGCTGCTTGCAATGCGGCACGTGTGGCGGAAGTTGCCCCAACGGGGCGGACATGGAATACACCCCCCGCACCATTTTCGCCATGATTGCCGCCAACGAGCGGGAGAAGGTCCTCAAAGCGAACACCATGTGGTTCTGCGTCTCCTGCTATTTCTGCGTCAGCCGCTGCCCGCAAAAGATCCCCATTACCGACATCATGTACGGACTCAAACGGATCGCCATCCGGGAGCGGATGTACCGCGATACCGACGCGCCGGCTCTCGCCAAGACCTTTACGGATCTGCTGGACAAATACGGCCGGAGCTTCGAGCTGGGCCTGGCTAGCCGGTATTACCTGTTCAACCGGCCGCTGGCCATGCTCAAGATGGGGCCCCTTGGGTTGTCCATGTTTACCCGGGGAAGAATGGCCCTGTCCCCAACACGCATTAAGAACATCGATCAGCTTCAAGCCATCATTCGCAAAGCACGCGAACTCGGAGGGCATCAGTCGTGAGATACGCCTATTACCCTGGTTGTTCCCTGGAATGCTCCAGTGCCGCTTACGACCTCTCCGTGCGGTCGGTGGCCGATCTTTTGGGTATCGAACTGCGGGAGATCGACGACTGGAACTGCTGCGGCGCTACCGAGTATTTCACGCAGGATGAACTGACGGCCTGTGCCGTCATCGCCCGCAATCTGGCCCTTGTGGAGCCGGACCTCAAACAGGTGGTGGCCCCGTGTGCCGCCTGCTACCTCAATCTCCGGAAGGTGGACCAGATCATGCAGGAACACCCGGAGATGGAAAAGAAGATTAACACCTGTTTGGCTGCCGGGGGCCTGCATTATGATCCCGGTCGGGTTCGCGTCCGGCACTTGCTTGATCTGCTCTACACGGACATCGGCGAGACGGCCATCAAGGACAAAGTGGTTCAGCCCCTGAATGGCCTTCGCGTGGCGTGCTACTACGGATGTCAGATCGTCCGCCCCTACAACGGCTTTGATAATCCGGAGCAGCCCACCAAGCTGGACGAACTCATGAAGTGGCTGGGGGCCGAAACGGTTGATTTCCCGGTCAAGGCCCATTGTTGCGGTGGGCACATGACACAGATCAGCGAGCCGCAGGCGTTCGAGCTCATCCGTCGCCTGCTTCACAACGCTGCTGAATACAAGGCGGACGTCATTGTCTGCATGTGCCCGATGTGCCAGCTCAATTTGGATGCCTATCAGAGCCGGGTCAACAGCTTCTTCGGCACAAACTACCAGATTCCTATCATCTTCTTCACCCAGCTTCTGGGAGTCGCCTTCGGTTTGGATTGGAAGAAGCTGGGCTTCGGCAAGGAGATCGTGCCGGCCGAACCGGTGCTCAAGAAGAAGCTCGCGGCCCCGGCCGCCACATGACCCCGAAAACGCGGTCGCTGGACGGTGAGGGACTTTCCGGGAGGGACAAAGCGGAACGGGAAATGGAAAAGATGCTGCCGACGCGAATCAGAGCCGCGTCGGAGAAAACTGAAGGAAGCCAACTCTGAAAATTAACAGCACACATCGATTTGAGGAGAGATTCCCCATGGCCGAACGCGTGGGCGTTTATGTCTGCCACTGTGGAAGCAATATTGCGGGCATGGTGGATGTGGAAGAGGTGGCCCGGTGGGCCGGTGCCAACCTCAAAGACGTCGTCGTCGCCCGGGATTACAAATTCATGTGTTCCTCTCTCGGTCAGGCGATGATCGAGGAGGACATCAAGAAGGAGGGACTGACCCGAGTGGTGGTGGCAGCCTGCTCGCCCCATCTGCATGAGAAAACTTTCCGCCGGGCGTGCGAGAACGCAGGCCTCAACCCCTATCTCTGCCAGATGACCAACATCCGTGAGCACGTTTCGTGGGTGTCCCGAGACCGCGCAAAGGCCACGGAAAAGGCCAAGGCCCTGGTGGCTGCCGCCGTCGAACGGGTCAAACGCCAGCAACCGCTGGAACCCTTCTTCGTGAAGGTCAACCCCGCCACGCTGGTCATCGGAGGTGGTATCGCGGGACTTCAGGCTACCCTGGAACTGGCCGACGCCGGTTATCCCGTGTATCTCGTGGAGCGCAGCCCCAGCATCGGCGGGCATATGGCCCAGTTCGATAAGACATTCCCCACGTTGGACTGCTCCGCGTGCATCCTGACACCGAAGATGTCCGAGGTGGGACAGCACCCCAATGTGACACTCCTCACCTACTCCGAGGTAGAAGAGGTGAGCGGGTCGGTGGGGCATTTCCGCGTGAAGGTACGCAAAAAGGCCCGCTACGTGGACGAAGAGAAATGCACAGGCTGCGGTATCTGTGTGGAAAAATGCCCACGCAAAGTGGTGGACGAAGATTTCGAGGCGGGGCTCGGCTATCGCAAGGCCATTTACACTCCATTCCCCCAGGCCGTGCCGAGGATCCCCGTGATCGATGTCAATTCGTGCATCTACTTTGAGCGTCAGAAGTGCCGGGCGTGCGAAAAGCTCTGCCCCACCGGCGCTATTAAGTTCGATCAACAGGATGAGCTCCTGGAACTGGAAGTCGGCAACATCATCGTGGCCACCGGCTGGAAAATGTTCGACTGCCGGAGGATTCCGCAGTACGGCTACGGAAGGCTGGCTAACGTCTTCACCGCTTTAGAGTTTGAAAGGATCTGCAACGCGGCCGGTCCGACGGGAGGGAAGATTGTGCTTCGGGACGGGAAGACGGAACCCCAGTCGGTGGCCATTATTCATTGCGTGGGCAGCCGGGACTCCAACCACAACGAATATTGCTCGGGTATCTGCTGCATGGCAGCACTAAAATTCGGGCACCTGGTGCTGGAGAAGACCAAAGCCGAAGTGTATTCCTTCTACATCGACATGCGGACGAACCAGAAGGGATACGAGGAGTTCTATCATCGCCTGCTGGAAGAAGGGATGCATTTCGTCCGCGGAAAGGTCGCGGAGGTCACGGATGCTGCACGCCGACCCGAAGAGGCAGGAAAGCTTATCATTCAGGTGGAAGATACTTTGATGGGGAAACAGCGTCGCATTCCCGTGGACATGGTCATTTTGATGGGGGCCCTGGAGCCCCAGGCGGACGCCAAGGAACTTGGCCTGAAACTGGGAATCTCGTGCAGTATGGCCGGTTGGTACACCGAGCGGCATCCCAAGCTCGATCCTGTGGCCACCATGACCGACGGCGTATTCGTGGCCGGTGCCTGCCAGGGACCGAAGGATATCCCGGCTTCGGTGGCGCAGGGTGCCGCTGCTGCCGCACGCGTGATGGCCATGATCACCAAGGGCAACGTCATGATCGAGCCGGTTGTGGCCTCGATCAACGAGGAAAAATGCTCCGGCTGCCGAATCTGCAATAACCTGTGTCCGTACAACGCGATTGAATTCGACGAAGAAAAACAGGTCAGCCGGGTCATCACCGCAATGTGCAAAGGGTGCGGGACATGCGTGGCCGCGTGCCCTGCCGGCGCTATCACCGGCGCCCATTTCAGCAACGAACAGGTGTTTGCCGAGATCGAGGGAATTCTCTGGGATGCGATCCACGGAAACGGTGGCCAGGCCAAGCAGCAAGCGGAGGCGGTTTCCGTGTGAATTTGCGGGCGAGACGATCGTTGCGAATCAAACGGAAAATACTGAATTTATTTCGCCATATAGCAACAGGATTGAGCCATGGCTGAGGAAACCTTCGAACCCAAAATTGTGGGCTTCCTGTGCAACTGGTGCTCGTACCGGGCGGCAGACCTGGCGGGCACGGCCAGAATTAAGTACTCGCCCAATGTGCGGATCATCCGCGTGATGTGCAGCGGGCGAGTGGACCCCGCGTTTGTGCTCAAGGCACTTTCCCTGGGAGCAGACGGCGTCATGATCGCTGGATGCCACCCCGGCGAGTGCCACTATATCGAACAGAATTACAAGGCCATGCGGCGCTACTACATGCTCAAGCACACGCTGAAGGCCCTCGGCCTGGAAGAAGATCGCATCCGGCTCGTGTGGGCCTCTGCTGCCGAGGGTCAGCAGCTTGCCGAGCATATCGACAAGTTTGTCGAAGACATCCGCAAGCTTGGCCCACTGAACTGGCCCGCCAACTGGCAGGAAAACGGAGAGCGCCTGCATGCCGTTGAAGCCATTGCCAAAGAACACGAAGAATCGCTGGAGGTGCTTCCATGAGTGACGGACAAGCCAAGGGAAAACTGGCGCTGTACTGGGCGGCGTCCTGCGGCGGATGTGAAATCGCCGTCCTCGCCATCGATGAAAAAATCCTCGAAGTGGCCAAGCACTTCGATATTGTTTTCTGGCCCTGCGCCACCGACGGAAAAGTCCGTGACGTGGAAAAGATGGAAGATGGTTCCATCGATGTCTGCCTGTTCAACGGAGGCATCCGTACCAGCGAACAGGAATACATGGCCAAATTGCTCCGCCGTAAGTCCAAGGTCCTGGTGGCCTTTGGATCCTGTGCGATAGAGGGTTGCATTCCCGGACTAGCCAATCTAAACACGCGGCAAGAGATTTTCCAGACTGTTTATGAGGACACCCCATCCACCGAAAATCCTCAGCACGTGACCCCCCAACACGTCACCGAGGTACCCGAGGGGAAGCTCTATTTGCCGATTTTTTACGACACGGTCTTCACCCTCGATCAGATTGTGGAGGTGGACTATTACCTGCCGGGCTGTCCCCCTGAAGCCGAACGCATCTGGGACGCCATCGTGGCAATCCTGGAGAACAAGCTCCCGCCTAAAGGCTCGGTCATCGGGGTGGACACAACAGTCTGCGATGAGTGCCCGCGCAAACGCACGGAAAAGAAGATCAAAAAGTTTTACCGCACCTGGCAGGTCATTCCTGACGAGGAAACCTGCCTGCTGGAACAGGGTATCATCTGCTGTGGCGTGGCAACCCGCGCCGGTTGCGGAGCGAAGTGCCCACGGGTCAACTCTCCCTGCATCGGTTGTTACGGGCCGAACACGGACGTGGTCGATTACGGCGCGCGGTTGATGGCGGCCCTGGCCTCCGTCATCGATTCCAACGACCCGGCAGAGATCCAGCGGATTATCGAAGAAGGGATTCCCGATCCGGTTGGAACGTTTTACCGGTTCAGCCTGGCGCACAGTCTCCTGCGAAGGAAACGAAAACTGCCAGCGCCGAGTGCTGTCCAGTGAGTGATTGACCCACCCGTTTCGGCGGAAGCCGAAACTATCAGGAATTAATAACCCAACATCGAGCACAGAACCTGAAAATAACCAGGTTGAGGAAGCCATGAAACGGGTAACGATTGATCCCATCACGCGGCTGGAAGGTCACGGCAAAATCGAGATCTTTCTCGATGAAAAGGGAGATGTGGCCAACGCCTATCTCCAGATCCCCGAGCTCCGCGGATTCGAGCGATTCTGCGTCGGTCGGCCGGTGGAGGAGATGCCCAACCTTACCGCCCGAATCTGCGGCGTCTGTCCCGAAGCGCACCACATGGCGGCCACCAAGGCCCTGGATGCTGTTTTCCATGTGGACCCGCCCGAGACTGCTAAAAAACTCCGCGAACTGTTCTACAGCATTTTCTTCGCCACCGATCATACCACCCACTTCTATGCCCTCGGCGGACCGGATTTCGTCGTCGGCCCGGATGCCCCCAAAGCTGAACGGAACATCCTGGGGGTGGTCAAGAAAGTGGGTCTGGAGATTGGCGGCCAGGTCATTAAGATGCGCCATGTGGGCCACAGTCTCATCCAAATGATCGGCGGACGCCGCGTGCATCCCAACTGGGGTCTGCCCGGCGGCGTCAGCAAGGGAATTACCGAAGAGCAGCGTCGCGAGATCGAAGCCGCCGGTCGCGAGGCCATCGAATTCGCCAAATTCAGCCTCGACCTCTTCGACAAACTGGTCCTCAAAAACAGTGATTACGTCTCCCTGATTACCGGAGACGTGTATGTTCAGAAGACCTACTACATGGGGACCGTGGATGCGAATAACCATGTCAATTTCTACGACGGTATGGTCCGCGTTGTGGGGCCCGACGGTAGGGAGCATGCCAAGTATCATCCCCGAGATTACCGCGAATATATCGCGGAAAGGGTCGAACCCTGGTCCTATTTGAAATTCCCGTACCTCAAGAAAGTCGGTTGGAAGGGCTTTGTAGACGGACCCGACTCGGGCGTCTATCAGGCCACCCCGCTTTCCCGACTGAACGCCGCTGACGGCATGGCTACTCCGCTCGCGCAGAAGGAGTACCAGAGGTTCTACGAGGTCCTCGGTGGAAAACCTGTCCACCACACGCTGGCCACTCACTGGGCGCGGCTCATCGAGCTACTTTACGCGGCCGAGCGGTGGGTCGAATTGGCGTCTGACCCTGCCATCACAGGCAAGGATTATCGCGTCCTGCCCAAAGAGAAGCCCACCGAGGGTGTCGGTTGCGTGGAGGCCCCCCGCGGCACTCTCACCCACCATTATGTGACCGACGAGCGCGGTCTGGTGGTGAAGGCCAATCTCATTGTGGGCACCACCAACAACAACGCGTCGATCTGCATGGCCGTCCGTCGCGCCGCTCAGAAGCTCATCCACGGATTTGAGATTCGCGAAGGACTGCTCAACCGTGTGGAAATGGCATTTCGATCCTACGACCCGTGTTTCGGTTGTGCCACCCACACGCTGCCCGGCCAGATGCCGCTGGAGGTGATCATTCGCAACGCAGACGGCGCGGTGCTGGAACGCCTCACCCAGTGCCTGGATTAAATCCTGTCGTTCCTTGATGTATTCATTCCGCCGCTCAGCGACGGAGAGTCCTCGAAACCACGGGGAGGCCCACCGGCCTCCCCGATGGTTTTTATGAGACATCGTCACCTAGCACACTGACGCTTCGGTCGGGCACCGCAAACCGCTTAAGGTGCATCTCGTCTGATGAAAACGCGTTCTCCTCTCGGAAACAGAATCGCGTGACGGCGCTTACCGCGGTGCGGGTCAAACCACCAACGCCAATAGCGCAACACTATGATGTTATTCGTGCGCGTGTTTGCTCGTACTATCCTTTAGAAAACCACGACTTGACATCGCACGCTCCGGTGGTAAACTGCAGATCAAAACGGAGGGACACATGATGGCCAAAAAGGGAACAAAAGTGGGCAGGTCTGGCAAAACACAAGGCTCGTCCAGGTCGACCTCCCAAACTGCGGTGTCAGCGGATCGTTTCGAACTCCGTGCCGATGTTTCGACGGGCAACTTCTGGTTCGATACCGGTCGCGTGATGCTTCTCAAGCTTTTCGGGGCAGGCACGCACGACGTCAACACCGTTCTTCAGGAACTCGTCGATCGGTTAGTCGAGCCCACCGGCAATAAAGGGGAATACTTCGATAAGACCACAAACTCCCTCAAGGAATACGACAAGAAAAACTGGGTTTTCCCGACCAATCTTTTCATCAAGGCCAATCCCAGCCCGCCGAAGGAAAAACGCCTCATCAACGGCAAAGAGCAGCTGGTTTTCCTCGAGCCTCCCCAATATTCTCTCAAACTCGATCTCAAGAAAAAGAAGGATCGTTGTGACATTTGCGGCCAAGAGGCCCCCGTGACTGACGCCACCATGTGGATGTTTCCCTTCGTGGTGGACCCGAGCAAGTTCGGCTGCTTCTACTCGGGAGCCAAACGCGGTCTCAAACTCTGCGCCTGCTGCGCCCTGGCGGGACTGGCCGGTTATCTGGGGTGGCTCTGGCGTGGCAGGCGAGATTGGCTCCATTTCTTTATATTCCACTCGGATATGCCGGAGCTCCGACGGCTCCATGAAGAGATATTGGAACACTTAAAACTTAAAGGTCAAAGAAGTGGAAACTGCGAGTGCGCTTTCGAAGGTCCCTACATCCACGAAACGACACTCGGTCTTTTGCTCACACTTTTCCAGTACGTCCGGGAGTCTGACAAACTCCCTGAGGAATCGCGGCAATTGCTCAGCGAATTGCTTGGAGCGGAGACCCTCGCAGGTCCGCCGCCCATGCGACTTTACGCCGTGACCGGCAAGCCCGGCCAGGCGTTCAAAATGAATATGCTCTGCGAATTCTCCCAGCTCCATCGTCTGTTTCGGTTCTATGAAAAATGGATAGAAATCATTCAGGGTTTAAACCTCAAAGACGACAAGCCCCACCAACGTCTGGAAAAAATCTTCGGGCAATTTTATGCCCGGCAGGGTCAAAAGTACGAAACTCTGTGGCGGGACAAAATCGCCTGGGCGATTCTCGAGTTCTCTGACCCCACACCCTTCATCGAACAATTCCTCTTCGATGTGTGTGCCCGCGCTGAAGAATCGGACAGGCATTCCCGCGGGCTGCTTCACGGAACACTGAACGTGCTGATTCCCTATCTGGCGGAGGTCATGCAGATGGATGAGAAATTTCAAAAAGTCCTGGCCGGCTTTGGACATTCGCTCGGCACGAAGGCTTCCCAACAAAATGAGATGGGCCTGCTCTATGCCCTTCGTAACGCCAAGAATCCCGAGGAGTTCTATCGCGTCCTCAATGACGCCCAGTTCCGCCTGCAAATCACCGTGCCCGGTGATCTGCTCCGCATCGAGCGTCAGGAGCGCATCGCCGGTGTGCCCTGGGTTCGGGTGAAAACCCTCCTCGCCATCTATGCGATGAATGCCTATCTCCGCAAGGGGAAAGAAACGACTGAAGACGCTAATGATTCTGACTTGACCACTCAGGAGGATAACGCATGAGCAAGGCGATTGTCATTGGATACCTCACAAAGGTGTCGGCTGCCAACATCAACGCTTCCCATAACGAAGGGAACGTGATGGTCACCAAGAAAGTGACCCTGCCCGATGGAAGCACCCTGCCCTATATCTCCGGTCAGGCCCTGCGCCGGATGCTCCGTGATCGTCTGGAAGAGCTGGGATATCCGCTCTCGGAACCGTTCTGCCAGGTCAGCGGCCAGCAGGTGACGCCGCCGGTTCGTCCCTGGGAGTTTCCGGATGAGGATCTCTTCGGCTACCTCGATCCGTCGGGCGGTTGGCGGCGGACTTCCCCTGTCCGCGTCTCGGCCGCCGTGGGTTTGTTCCCCTTCCAGGGCGATCGTGATCTCGGCACCCGCTCGTTCGAAAAGTTCGGACAAAAGATGGAAAGCGGCGGGAATATGTTCGAAACCGAACTTTACGCCAACCTGTTCAAAGGCAGCGTGCTCGTGGAGCTGGATCGGGTCGGTGTGTTCCGCAACCTGGAAGTGGACGTGAAAAAGGCCCCCACCCAACTCGAGGAAAGAAACTCAGGAAACGGACGCATCGAAAAAGTCCTGCCCGCTGAGGAGCGACGCAAGCGCCTCCAGGCCCTCCTGGAAGCCTTCAACATCCTCTGGGGTGGAGGCCGCACCGCCCGCATGCTGGCCGATCTCTCCCCCAAATTCCTGGCCTATGCCCGTCTGTCCGTGAAACATCCCGTGTTTCTGGAAGCCCTTTCCGCCGAGTACGAAAACGGCAAATACCTCCTGCACACGGCGCCCATCATCGCCGCACTCAAAAAGTTTGAAGGCCGCTGCGAAAAACTGATCTTCGGCCTGGAAGACGATGTCTTCGGAAATGCCGAAGAAGTCAAACAGACCCTCCAGAATTATGGCGAAGTGCTCAGCACGCACGAGGCAATCAACCAGGCCAAGAAAGATGTGGAAACGCTATGGAGCCAGTCCTGATCGTCAGTGTCTCGGCGCCGGTGGCCTCTTTCCGGCGACCGCTCGACCATAACTACCAGCGGACCCTCCCGCTTCCACCCCCGACCACCTTGCTGGGGATCGCCGGTGCGGCGCTCGGGCTGCCGGATCGCGAATTGTGGGATCCTCAAGCCGGATGGAGCGACTTGCGGGTCTCCACCTGGATGGACGAGCCGCCCGGCAAAGCCAGGGATATGTGGACCGTTCTCAAAATCATCAGCGGAAAACTCGGAGAGCGCTCGCCCTACTTTCGCGAACTCCTCTTTTACGTTCGTTACAAACTCGCCTACGGTGGAACCACATCCCAGTTGGAGGAGCTCGCCAGGGCGTTTCGCGATCCCGTGTTTCCACTCTCCCTGGGCCGGGATGACGAGCTGATGTTTGTCGAGGACGTCACGCTTTGCCACGCGGAAGCCGGCGACTCGGTCTTCGGCGGTACCGTCCTTCCCTGCGATATCCGCAAGATTCCCCGGCTCAAGCCCGCGCTGGCCCCGGGCACGGCTTTCGAACCACCGCTCGTGGAACGCCTTCCCGTTTCCTTTGAAGTCGATAAAAAGGGCGTCCGCCATCCCCAAAAACTCCAGTTTTTCAGTTTCCTGCCGCCGGGCGTCCAAATAGAGGTTCCAAATCTCGCTCCTTTACAGTGCGCGGGGCAGAACTTCGTATGGCTCAACTCCTCGCCAAACCAGATACCCTCTTAATCGAACATCTCCGGGCAGTGGTTGATCTGGCGGTCCAGCTCGCCGACCGTCTTCAACTTTCCCCTCCGCTCAAAACCAAGGCCCTTCTGGCCGCGGCGCTCCATGACGTGGGGAAAGCCACCCCCGATTTCCAGGACTATCTCCTCGGAAAGACTTCCCACGCTTTTCCCCACGCCCTCACCGCCTTACCCTTCGCCCTGCTGGTGGAAAATGCCGTCAACCGTCACCTGGGCATCTCACTTCAGCAGTATGAAGCCACCGCTGCTGTCCTCTCGCATCATTCCCCCTTGTCACCAAATCTCTACAGAACGTACATAGACTGTCGGCCTCCCCAATTTCACCCGGATATCGAGACGCTCCTCTGTGACCTTGCCTCGCTTCTGACCAGCCTCGGCGTGCCGCTCAACGTTCCTCCCCACACTCTTCTCCAGCGAGCGCTGCTTTTCAATAATCCCGCTCACATCCTGGAAAGCCGCTACAAAATTGGCCAGGAAATCAGATCCTTCCGCGGCATTTTACAAACTTCACCCGTGGAGAATTTCGCCCCCGTCAAGTGCGTTCTGCAGCTCGCCGACTGGCTCGCCTCCGCGGGCAAGGCTGATACCTCCTCCATCTGCCTTGACCGAACCGAGGAACTGGTCCGCCAGCACACGACCCGCCTTACCGGTTCGCTTCATCACTTTCAACAGGCCGCTGCCGCCAGCACTGCGCAGCCACTGCTCTGGCTTCGCGCCCCCACCGGCTCCGGCAAGACGGAAGCCCTCCTCCTCTGGGCCTCCAACGCGTCCCGGATCCTCTATCTTTTGCCCACCCAAGCCACCACCAACGCCATGTGGCGTCGGCTGCGCAGAATTTTCGGTGTTAACAACGTGGGACTCGCCCACGGGCGGGCTTCCTATTTTCTCCGCGAAGAGTCCGAAGAAGACCCCCGCGAGGCCCAACTTTTCGGCTCCGTCTTTGCCAAACCCGTTACCGTCGCCACACTCGACCAGTTCCTCCTCGCCCATCTCCACTGTCGGCACTGGGAAATCCGTCGCATCCTCGCCCAACACAGCGCCGTCATCCTCGATGAGATCCACGCCTATGAGCCGTACACCCTCGGGTTGCTCCGCAGGGCCCTGGAAAAAGAGCCGCCACAGCGCCTCGCACTGGCCAGCGCCACCCTGCCCGATAGCCTCCTCCAGCTTTTCCCCACTGGCCAGCTCGTGGAAGCAGAACCGGAACTCTGGGCCAAACGGCGCCACCAGGTCGCCTGTACCTCGGGCACGCTGGTCGAAGACGGTGTCGATCACGCCCTTCGCCTCGCCGCGGAAGGACGTTCCGTCCTCATCGTCGCCAACACGGTCCGCGATGCCCAGCAGATCTTCCGCCGCCTGAAGCCCCAGTGCGACGATCGTCAGCTCACCCTTCTCCATTCCCGCTTCTGCCTTCGGGATCGTCGCCTCAAGGAAAAGCACATCACCAGCCCCAGCCCGGGATCCATCCTCGTCTCCACTCAGGTCGTCGAGGTCAGCCTGGACATCTCCTACGAGGCCATGCTCACCGAAATCGCCCCGCTGGACGCCCTTGTCCAGCGCCTTGGCCGCGTCAACCGCTATGGCAGCAAGCCGCCCGCACCGGTGATAGTCTATCAGGCACCCTCCCAGGGGACCGAGCGGATCTATGGACGGCAGATCCTCGCCTGGAGCCACGAACTACTCCAATCCCTTTCGCCCAGGCCCACCGACGCCGAACTGCGACAAATCGTCGCCCAGCTCTATGATCAAATCATCGCTTCTCCGGATTGGAACGACGAAATCCAGGCCGGCGCTCAAACCGTGGACGAAATCCAGCACATGCTTGGCTGCTGCACCATCGATCTTTCCGATCCGGAACTGGCCGGCCGTTTCACCGCCCGACGCGGCACCATCTCCATCGACGTCCTCCCCGCCGAGTTCGTGGACGAAGCCTACCAACTCGTGGAGAAAAAGCGACACTCGCGGCTACCGGAACTTCTCGTCCCCGTTCCCATCCACTGGATCAAAATATTCCGCGACCACTTCACCCCCGACCGCGACCTCAACCTCCTCATCGCCAATCTCTGTTATTCCTTCGACGAGGGACTCGTATTACCTGATGAAAGTTCTCCTCCATCAGGCGGAGTAATCATCGAATGACACGTCACATCACTGGCATAACGCCGCGAGCCCTCTCTGAGGAAGAACTGGACCTTCTCCGCGTCAACGGCACGAAGGTCAACTACTGGGCCATTTGCCCAAGAAAACTCTGGTTTTTCTCCAAGGGTATCACGATGGAACACACTTTCGATCGCGTCGCCCTGGACCGTCTTTTGCATCGGGAAAGCTACCGCAACCTACCGCGACGCGACGTTCTCATTGACAACCTCATTCGCCTGGATGTCCTGGAGGGCCAAGAAAAAGTCCTGGAAGTGAAATACTCCCGAAAATTCTCCGACGCCGCACGGCTCCAGGTGGCGTATTATCTGCTTTATCTCAAACATCTGGGCGCCGGCGATCTGGTCGGCGAACTCCGCTTTCCCCGCGACCGCCGCCGCGAAGAAGTCCGCCTCACTCCCGACCTGGAGGCCAAGCTCGCCGAAGCCCTGCGGAATATTCGGGAAATTGAAAATTCACCCCGGCCCCCAGATGTGGCGTTTCAATCCTATTGCCTCCGTTGCGCGTACGCCGAGCTCTGCTGGGGATAAGGAGATGCAAGCACCGAACGCAACCAACCGCCGAGCGATTTGATGGAAACACGTCTCGAACCGAGGACAAATGCAATGGCCGAAACCTACTACATCTTCCGCAGTGGACGACTCCGGCGAAAGCACAACACCCTTTATCTCGAATCTCCCTCAAACAACGGCGACAGCCAAAAACACCCTCTCCCCGTGGAGAATGTCCGCGACATCTACCTGTTCGGAGAAATCGATCTGAATACCAAGCTTCTCCGCTTTCTCGGCCAAAGACAGATCACCGCCCACTGCTTCAATTACCACGGGTTTTATGTAGGCAGTTTCTATCCCCGCGAACGCAACGTGAGCGGCGATCTCCTCGTCCGCCAGGTCGAGGCTTTCCTCGATTCCAATCGCCGTTTATTCCTTGCCCGTCAGTTTATCAAGGGCGCCCTTTTTCACATCCTGCACAACCTCCGCTATTACCAAAATCGCGGTAAAGACCTGGCCGACATCATCGCCACCGTCGACGCCCTGGCCGCCCAGATTGACGACGCCCCCGATATTCCCTCCCTGATGGGCCTGGAAGGCCGGGCACGCGACACCTACTATCAGGCCTTCACCCTCATCATGAATTTGCCCGAACCCTTTGAAAAACGTGTCCGCCGACCACCCAATAACCCCATCAATGCCCTCATTTCCTTCGGAAACACGATGCTCTACACAGCGGTCCTCACAGAACTTTATGTCACCCAGCTCAACCCCACGATCAGTTACCTCCATGAACCCTCCACCCGCCGATTCTCTCTCGCCCTGGACCTCGCCGAAATCTTCAAACCGCTCATTGTGGACCGACTCATCTTCCGACTGTGGAACAAACGCATGATCACCGACAAGCACTTTGAATCCGTGGGCAACGCCCGGGGCGTCTATCTCAACGAAGAAGGCCGAAAAATCTGGGTCCGCGAATTCGAAAAACAACTCAGCGAAACCGTCCAGCACCGCAAACTCAAACGATCTGTCTCGTACCGCCGCCTCCTCCGCCTGGAGGCCTACAAACTCGTTCGCCACCTCCTGGATATGGAACCCTACGAATCCTTCAAAGCCTGGTGGTAACCATGTACACTATTGTCGTTTATGATGTCGAACAGCGACGCGTCGGCAAAATTTGCCGCTACCTGCGACGCTATCTGAATTGGGTCCAGAACAGTGCTTTCGAAGGCGAACTCACGGAACATCAAATCGAAGAAATGACCGCCGGCCTCCGCCGTATCATCAATCGCGATCAGGACAGCGTCTATATCTACCAGATCCCGGAACGCCGATGGTGCACACGCCGTGTCGTTGGCGTGGAAAAAACCAACCTCGATACCGTCCTGTAGCCTGATCCAAAGGGGACCAAACCATGCGGGTGCGCATCACCTTTAACTCCCTGCAAAAGTCCATCCCCCTCCCCTGGCACTACCCCGCTCAGCTCCAAGGCCTCCTCTTCCGCTGGCTCCGCGCCAACGACCGCAAACTCGCCCGACTCCTCCACGACGTGGGATTCGTCTACCAGGGACACTCCTACAAACTCATCGTCTTCTCTCACCTCCGCGGCACATTTGCCAAGGCCGCAACCGACAGCGTCTTTCTCGATCCCCCACTCCGCTGGTGGATTTCCTCTCCCCTCGACCCCATCGTGCAAAGCCTCGTGGGGGGACTCTTCGGCCGACCGTATGTCCGCCTGGGACAACAAACCCTCATCATCGAACGCGTCCAGGTCGAAGACCTCCCGGATTTCTCCCACCCAACCACCTTCTACACCCTCTCCCCCGTCGTGGTCTCCACATGCCAGGATGGCCCTGACGGTCCCCAGAAAATCTTCCTCTCCCCCGACCAACCCGATTTCGTCCGCGTCATCCGCGACAACCTCCAGCGCAAGGCCTCCCTGCTGGGGATCAATGCCCCGGCCAATTCTCTCGCCATTCAGCCCGGTCGCCTCCGCAGCCGCCTCTTCCAGCTCCATGGCGGCTCCATCCGCGGCTGGGAAGGGGAGTTCCTCCTGAGCGGCCCGCCCGAATTAATCCGCGTAGCCTACGAAGCCGGATTGGGTGAACGTAACGCCCAGGGCTTTGGGATGCTTGCCTGCCGGCAAAAAGCATTCTAAAAGCCCCCAGACCCCAGCAATTCGCCCCTTGGCGCTGCCATTCAGTAAGCGTCTCCTCCCTGACGTGGCGACACGCCGGAGTGAGCCCCTCGGCCGAAATACCGATCTGATGGTCGGGCGTACCGTTTACCGGGTACCAGCCGGCGGGTGGGCCGGACTCGGCCCCTTTTCCCCTCACACGAGGGGTGAGCCTCACCAGCCCTTTTGTTCGATGTACCGCATACCATCCACTTGTGGGGGTTGACAGGGTTTGTGTCGGTTTGTACGCTTAGTTGCAGTCGATCTCCTGGGAATTTCGCACGACCGGCGATCGACTGCAAAACAGGGGGTGGAGGGAGGGTGGAAAGCCCGGAAAACATCGGCTTTCCGGGGAGGGTCTTAATCGAACCAAGTTGGGATTGAAACTTAAATCGCCCTTTTCAAAGGTTCCAATCTTACAATCAGTCTTAATCGAACCAAGTTGGGATTGAAACAAGACATCAACACATGAATGTCAGGAGGATACAAAAATAAGTCTTAATCGAACCAAGTTGGGATTGAAACAGGTTTATTGTCAAGCGTGAAGGTTTATTTTTTTCCGTCTTAATCGAACCAAGTTGGGATTGAAACGCTTCTTTTTGCGATTCTTTCATGCTCTCGCTGGAATCATGTCTTAATCGAACCAAGTTGGGATTGAAACCTCTCATCTGCGCGCTCCTTATGCTAGATGCCAAGTTCACGTCTTAATCGAACCAAGTTGGGATTGAAACTTTGGATGATCGAATCCGGTTTCCTGTTTCCTGTCTGCCAGGTCTTAATCGAACCAAGTTGGGATTGAAACGGCCTTCACACAACTGTTTGGTAGGCATCGCAACAACGTCTTAATCGAACCAAGTTGGGATTGAAACGAGGAATAATCCCCTTTAAAGAAGGATGCTGCATCCGTCTTAATCGAACCAAGTTGGGATTGAAACTTTTTTTTGCGCTCATCACGTGTCTCTTTCGCACTGTTGTCTTAATCGAACCAAGTTGGGATTGAAACCGGAGCATGAGCAAATAGCCGACCCTTCCAACGTTGACAGTCTTAATCGAACCAAGTTGGGATTGAAACGGAAGTGAGCCACTACCTGGTCGAGGACTTGGTTCTCGACGTCTTAATCGAACCAAGTTGGGATTGAAACTTGTAATAGCGAAAAAGCCCCCGTCTTCGCCTCCAAAACCACGTCTTAATCGAACCAAGTTGGGATTGAAACCGTGTTGCGGATATGCTAGCATTCCTGAATATGCCCGTCTTAATCGAACCAAGTTGGGATTGAAACAGTTGCATTTTCACGCTCCACACGTGCGTGAAAATATCCAAGTCTTAATCGAACCAAGTTGGGATTGAAACCGGGATACAGTGTGGACGGCACCGTCCGGGCACCGGGTCTTAATCGAACCAAGTTGGGATTGAAACGGATTATTTGGCGCCAACTGTTTGGCGCCAAATTTTTCGTCTTAATCGAACCAAGTTGGGATTGAAACACACGAACGACATGCGAGTTGATTCGTAGCAACGTGTCTTAATCGAACCAAGTTGGGATTGAAACGCAAACTGCTGAACTGGCTAGTTGTCCCTGAGCTTGAGTCTTAATCGAACCAAGTTGGGATTGAAACTTGCTCTAGCTAACCACCAACACGCTGTACCTTGTACGTGTCTTAATCGAACCAAGTTGGGATTGAAACAACCATCCGTCCTGTAAATTTCTCCATCAAGCTTTTGTCTTAATCGAACCAAGTTGGGATTGAAACCATAGCGCTCTGTGTGATGAGCTTATAAAAAAAGTTGTCTCAATCGAACCAAGTTGGGATTGAAACAACGATTGTTCGATATTGTGAGCAACGTCCAGGTGTGGTCTTAATCGAACCAAGTTGGGATTGAAACAGTCGCCAGGCTGAACAAGGAAAAGGTGGAAGCGACTGTCTTAATCGAACCAAGTTGGGATTGAAACCTCAAACTGCGATGCGCCGTCACGCAGCTTCGCGACAGCAGTCTTAATCGAACCAAGTTGGGATTGAAACGCAACGTTTGGGCTGCCGCGATCCCGCCCTGAGCTGCGTCTTAATCGAACCAAGTTGGGATTGAAACATAGATTCAGCTCCTCGCACGCGAACTCGATGAGCGGCTGTCTTAATCGAACCAAGTTGGGATTGAAACTTACAAGCGCCTCCCAGTCCTCGTCGTCCTTGACGAGGAAGTCTTAATCGAACCAAGTTGGGATTGAAACTTAAAATAGTAATAACGGGGTTTTTTGTTTCCCACACGTCTTAATCGAACCAAGTTGGGATTGAAACCGGGGCGGCTGCGCGGGCCGGCCGCGGCCTCCGGCTGTCTTAATCGAACCAAGTTGGGATTGAAACACCGCCGACAGTACCGAATGTGGCTTCCTGGACACCGTCTTAATCGAACCAAGTTGGGATTGAAACTGTTAGAAAGTTCAGTTGGCTTCCCACCGTGCTTGAGTCTTAATCGAACCAAGTTGGGATTGAAACCTGCCACGGAAGCCAAGCCAAGTACATCTTCTCTGGGTCTTAATCGAACCAAGTTGGGATTGAAACTTTTAAGCACGAGCACAAGCTGGGGACTGGGTGCTTGAAGTCTTAATCGAACCAAGTTGGGATTGAAACCTGGAAAAGTGTATTACCACCAATGGCCTTTCCAGGTCTTAATCGAACCAAGTTGGGATTGAAACTAACTGAGAAACTATCATGATAGATAAGCAACAAGAAGTCTTAATCGAACCAAGTTGGGATTGAAACAGGGCCTGGCCGGGTTGGGCCTATCGCGGCCGAAGCCGCCAGTCTTAATCGAACCAAGTTGGGATTGAAACGAGTTAAAAGCGAGTGGCGAGTAGCGAGTCGCGAGTAGTATTCCTGGTGTGCGTCGAACGGAGATGCGCAGCGCTCGTTAGTCGTGAGCCGTCAGATAGCTTGGAACTGAAAACAGAAAACAATCGCGTTTGCGGAGACAATCGGCGGTCTACTGAAAAACCGATTGTCCACTTTCACCACTCGCCATTCGCCATTCGCTACTCGCCAAAACAAATAGAACCAAGTTGGGATTGAAACGAATAAAGGGGCGAATGGCGAATGGTGAATAGCGAATGGTAAGCATCGCGGCCGGGGACGCATAACGTCGATCAGAAGTTCATGCCCGGTGGGCGCCCGTTCTTTCTCGTCCACACTGCCGTTCCAACCCGATTCGAACTAGCCTTCCAAGTTGACGGTACGGGCAATTCATGAATTGCCCCTACTAGTGACCAGCTTCTGTGTTCGCGGCGAGACACCGCAAGCGCTAAGCTGGTGAAGGCTAAAGCCTTCACCAAAAAGCGGCGATGAATCGCCGCACTCCATGGAGTGCGGGGCTTTAGCCCCGCTTTCCGCGCGGGACTTCAGTCCCCCGGCAAAGGCAATGGATGATCCAACGTTAGTCGGCGGACCCGACAAGCGGGTCCCTCCGAGAGACCGTTCGGTGAGGCACGCTTGTCGTGCCCGGGGAATAACAATGGATAATCCAACATCATGAAGCGCACGTGACAGGCACGTCCCTCCGAGACACGGACCTGACAAGCAGGTCCCTCCGAAAAAGCGGACCCGACGAGCGGGTCCCTCCGAGAAGCGGACCTGACAAGCGGGGCCATACGACGTTGTACGGGCAATTCATGAATTGACCCTACCGGCGGACAGCAGATGGTTAAGATACCTGTCGGGCATCACAGAAGGATGATCCATTCGGGCGAGCTTCGCTGAAGGCATCCCAAAAAGCGAGAAAGTGCATGGAAATCCCATCCGCACGGTTGTGGAACGGACAGCACGGTGGGTCCAGTCCCAGAGTCACCATCTTCTTTTTCTTCCTCGGCAATTTGACACGACAATTGCCGTTCGGGGATTCTCCCCTATTATGAAAAAAGCACACCGGGCGCCCAGTAAACGGCGTTGGCCGCGATCTCGCACCTGTTCAATCCATAAATGGAGTGCTCATCATGGTCGAACCGAATCAAACCCAGCGGAAGAACGCGGAATCGGCTGCCCCGAGCTGTTCGCCGTGTCGGGGCCAGCCCATAAGGTTGGAGTTATCCGAGGCCCAGGCCCTTCTGAATCAGCTTGATGGTTGGGAACTCGACGAGTCGGCCCAGCGGATTAAAAGGCAGTGGCGGATGGCGGATTTCGTTTCTGCCCTGAAATTTTTCAATCAGGTGGGAGAGATTGCTGAATCGCTGGACCATCATCCCGATTTGCATCTCGAGCGCTACCGCCACGTGCGGATTGAAATCTGGACACACTCCGCGGGAGGTTTAACGCAAGCCGACTTTCACCTGGCCAGCCGGATCGATGAACTCGCCCGCACGCTCGGGATTTCGTGAAGCCGTCTCCAAGTTCACCAGCCGGCCATCAGAGCGGCGGATCGGTCACTCCCGCGTTTCATTCGGGATCTTTGGACTGGAGCGTATGAACTTCAGTGAGTCGAGGCGGATTTCCGCATTGGAGGTTGTGCACGGGTCGAGCCGTAGCTCCGTGACCATTCCACGCCATAGAGGATGTCCCGCAAGATCCAGGCGATAGGTGTGAAGCTGCCCATCCGTGACCACCTCGACTTTCGCGCTGGCCTCCTCGCGGAAGGGGGCATTGGGCGGACACCAGAAAATCTGCAGGATGTCGCGAGCCTTCGGAGAGCGAATCGCCATTCGGATTTCCATCCCGGAAAACTCGCTTGCCCGCAGTTTGGTTGTCGTTTGCAGGGCTGGGTCATCGCTGGTGGATTGGGTAGTAAGGCAGCCCTCTTTCACGACAGGGGGTGTCAGTCCCATCATCGCCGACCAGCCTTCGGTGTCACCGGCTGTGACGAAGTCCCACTCGGTGCGAACCGGTGGTTCCTCCACAGTGGTGAATTCCGGCAACGGCAAGCCCACGTCCTCCGGACCGAAATTCCGTGGCGCGGGGCTGTCGGGACAGAAAACGCGGCGGATGGCTTCCAGGTGGCCGAATCCATATTTCTTGTGCGGTTCGCAGAAAGAACCCTCGCCAAACTCGTTCCAGGCCTCAACGAGGAGCACTTTGGGTTGACCCGTCTCATCCACAAATTGTTTGGCCTGGCGGAGGTGGGCCTCAAACGCTTCTGGCGTGCAATCAGTGAGGACGAGGGCCCGATCCCCGTGCCACGGACGGGAATCCCAGCCCGCACTCACAGGCGTGATCACCGGCATGAGTCCGGCCTCGGCAAGCGGCCGCCACCAGAGCGTGTTGTAGTTTCGCGCGACTTCGGCAAAGGGCACCCAACTTCGGCCCTCGATCCCGCATGAAGGCCAGTTGTACCCGGTGACGGCATCAAATCCCATCTCCTTCATTTCCTTGAGGACGCCGGGGGTGCCGCATCCCGCCACAAGAATCTTCCCCACGCCCGCCTCCTCCGTCATGCGGTGCCACAGATCGATGGCCTGACGCGTTCCCTCGATCCCCAAGTCCCGTTTGAGGGAATGAACAGAAAAGATCACGAGCAACGGCCGGCCGTCAATTTTAAAATATTCGGGACGCCGGAAATAATTTTCTATCCAGTATTGGCACACGCGTCGGTTATCCTCCGCGCTGTGTTCACCGGGACCGAAGTGATTCGCCCAGAGCAGGCAAAACTTGAGAAGGTTGCGATACCGGGATTGGAGGTAGCCGTCATGAAGGGCATGATTGAGCCGCTGCTCTCCCTGTCGCCAGTACCAGTCGTAACAGAAAAAAGTGATCCCGTGTTCCACGGCCCACTTGATTTGCCAGTCGATCACCTCGGGGAGTCCTTCTCGGTAAAAGCCTAGCACCGGCCGGCGTTCAGGAAACGTCACCAGCGGAAGCCACGAGGCTGGACGCCCCCAACCGGGAAAATAGTAAACGCCCACTTCATATGGCCCACGGATCGGCTGCGGGGGCGGAACGTATTCCGCTTTCGGAAGGTGCAGCTCCGGCAGAAACGTCTCCACGCACTCTGATTGCAGCGCAACGGGGTGGGTGACGAGAAGTTTCAGCCGGCACTCGCCTTCGCGATGGCTCTTCACCCGCCAGACAAGTGATCGCATATCGCCGTAGTCGATAGGTCCAGTCGCCTGTTCTGCGGATGCAGGTTCTGTAAGCTCCACACCATCAGGAAGGATAAGTTTGGCGCGAACGGCAGGGACCATTTCACCGCCGCGGTTGGTGATCTGGGCGACAACGTCGCATGTCTGTCCCACCCGGGGGAGTGCCGATTTGATGAAAAAGTTTCTTATTTCCAGGTCGGCGGGTCCCGCTGGTTCCTCAGTCAGCTTAAACCATCTGATGCGGAGATGGACGGGCTTCTCGGCGGTCGCTTCGAGCCCCAGGTAAACGATGGGTGGTTGCCAGCCTTTGGCGCCGGCGAGCGGGACATTGTAAACCCGCGGGGCCTTTCCCGGAGTTAAAGGAAACTCCTGCGACTGAAGGCCGTTGACTTTGCCCGATGCCCAGATCAGCCGAGCCATCCCTGGCTCCTCCACAGCCATCTGGAATGCGGCGAAGGCCATCACCTCGGTAACCTCGACGGGCGGCGCGACCAGACGGGAACCGGGTGGCAGAACGACGTGAAGTCCGTCCTCATCCACCCACAATTTGCCGTCACCCTCAATGCTCCAGCCCGCCGGGTTGTCGCGGAAGGTCCAATCGGGAGCGACCGGTTGTGCCCTTGAACCGAGTTCAATAATGTGAATAAAGTCGATGCGATATTCCGCGGGCTCCTGGCCCCCTTGCAGACCGGGAAGATCAAACCGCAGACGCAGGAGTTGCCCCTCGGCCTGCCAGAATGGACGAACGCGGTAGGTATGCCAACCGGCGCTGACGTGAAACGGGGTGTGTTTTTCGGGGGAAAAACCGCCATATTGCGTTTTGGTGGTGTTGGTCCAGAAGAACTCGGCGGTTCCATCGCGTGGGGCCCACAACCGAATTTCGATGACCTGAGTGGGGGTTGTCGCCAATGGCGGATCGAAAACCTCGTGGACGAGGATTGGATCCCAGTCCACCACTGTGGTGCGCAAGACGCCCTCTGCCACCTGCGTGTCCCGGAGATGCCCTCCCGGGCTCCAGCCCTGCAGATTGCCCGGCTCATCGAAATTCCATTCCCGCAACACCTCCTCGCCATTCGCGGCAGAAACTCCCGAAGCAATAACCAAACTTCCCAGCGAAAGGATCGTGAAAAGCCAGCGCGCACACCGAACTGCCATCATGGTGGAACTCCAAAGAAAAAGCCCGGGCTGTCTGCTCGGTGTTTTTGACAAAGAACATTCGGTTGCGCGGTCCCATTTTAACAGCATGGTTGCAGCGAGGCAAAGAATCGCGAAGAGGGGCGTCTTCCGCGGCGTTCGACGAACCCCGGAGAGGCACGCTTGTCCGCCGGGTGAGAGGAAATGGATGATCCAACGTTACTCGGCAGACCTGACAAGCAGGTCCCTCCGAAGAAATCGTTCGGAGGGGCACGCTTGTCGTGCCCGGGGAATAACAATGGATAATCCAACATCAGGGAGCGGACGTGACAAGCACGTCCCTCCGACAAACGGACGTGACAGGCACGTCCCTCCGACAAGCGGACCTGACGAGCGGGTCCCTCGGAGAAACGGACCTGACAAGCAGGTCCCTCGGAAAGGCGGACGTGACACCTGAAGCTTTGCGTCGCGAGCTCAAGCGTTCTGCCCAGGGATGGTCGCCCGCCTGGATACTTCCTTCTGTTCCTGTGCGGGATCCCCGGCGGCGTTTTTTCTCGCCCAGGTATTCAGAAGGGACGAAACACGCGATTCCAGCTCGTCGATCATCCGCAAGACTTCGTCATGGCGTTCGTCCAGCGATTCGAGAAGCCGTAATTGCTCATCCACCGTCAGAGAGCCGCCAAGCTGCGCCAGAATGCCCTGCGAGCGCGACAGGGCCGTATTGGAACGAATCATGGGCGTCCCCTTCATCTCGGAGCCGTCTGGTGCTTCGTCTCGTCAGCAACGGTAAAAATCGTCAGGGGGAAAGTCCGATGATCGAAAGAGACACTGAAATTACGGTCATGCGGATTGAGAAAAATGCGCAAGCAACAAAAAATAGGAACATCATCGTCAGGTAACCCACAGATTGGCGGCATTTTTCCCCAAAGTCGAGGGAAGAATATTCGAGCGTATTCTCCTAGCGGGGCTGCTGGACAAGACCCTCGTGGGCGGCTACCATCAAAGCTGGATGTGGCTGGGGCGTAGCCCTCAAAAATGGTTCCCGCTCGACAAATGCCCACAAGGGGCCTTCTGTCCGGGATAAATAATTGATATGCGGGACGACCAGCGCTTGGTTGACCCGCTCTGGTGTTTTTCTGTGGTTTGGGATGGTTGCCAAAGGCTGTTGGTGTTCGTTTTTGATAGAAAGGAGGTTACCGGGTGGTCAAACTGATCCTGCGTGAAGGCGAGTCGATTCAAGAAGCTGTTCGTCGGTTTCGTAAGCTGGTAGAACGAGCGGGAATCAAAAGGGAGATGCGGCGCCGGGAATACTACGAAAAGCCCAGTGAAATCCGGCGCCGGGCACGGTTGCGGGCGGAGCGGCGTGCCCGCCGGGCGAGGATGCTCATGATGGGTCGGTGAGTTACCTCGCCTGCCTCGCGAATAGCTGAGAATCGATACGATTTCACGCGGATCGGCGGCATAACTGGTAACTTCGGCCGTCGGCGGGGGAATTTCTGCATTTCCCCGCCGCGTTCTGTTTATAATGGCAGTTGCCCTCTGGCTGTTATGCCGAATAGCGCTCGACTGACCCAATTTGCCAATTTTTCGCCAGCCTGACCCAGCGTTCATGAATGCCTGTATTCGTTCGTGGAAGTGGCATATTCTCTTCTCCGCCGGTTGCCTGGCGCTTGCATTGTTTTACCCATCTGAGCTGCCTGCCCGTGAAGCCGGTGTCTCCAATCCTCAGCCGAGCCCGGCGGTCGTGGCGAATCTTGCCCCTTTTCCAGGCCAAGTGACGGTCCAGGATGCCACGGGGGAAGGTGTTTTAACGGCTATTTTTCCACCGCGGACGATGGCCACCCTCGTGCTCAGGGAAACGTGCCGGATTTCGGCGACCGGGCAGTTGCCACCGACCGCCACTTCGTCTCGATGCGAGGAAGTCATCGGTCCGGGCAGCCTGGGGATTCTGTACGTGGTGGGTCAGCCTGAAAAGCCAACGTTCCAGATGGCGGTGGTCACCCCTCAGAGTGACCCCTCTGCCCTCGCACGGGTTTTAACCACAGCCTCTTCGGCCCTCGACCAGCAAGCGATGACCCAATTCATCACCGGCGGATACACGTCCCTGGGAGTTGTCTGGGAGCCAAATCTTCGCCCTCGGAAGCTCCTGGTGCCCGTCAAGATTCTTGTGGACGACGAAGAGCCGGCGGCCCGACGGATATGGGAAGCTCGGCTTCGGGCACGCATTGCCGCGGTCAACGACATCCTTGGCCGATTCTGCCCGATCCAGCTAAACGTTGTCGCGGCAGAAACATGGCGATCAAATGACAAATTGGCCTCACTGGAGGACGGTTATCAGCAGTTCGTAACCACGGTGGATCCCCTCCCCGGCACGCTGGCGATTGGCTTTGCGTCCCAATGGGCGAGCCAGAAACAAGCGGCAACCTTGGGGACTTGCGCCGGGCCGTTCAGTCGCCACATCCTGCTCCGCGAACATGGCCCCGCAATCACAGAGACAGAGCGGGTGGAGATGCTTCTCCACGAACTGGGCCACGTGTTCGGTGCGGTCCATATCGCGGATACGGATTCCCTCATGCGACCCAAATTGGAAAACCGCCGGGCACGGGATCGGCAATTCCTGTTAGGATTCGATCCTGTCAACACGCTCGTCATGAACATGGTGGCGGGTGAACTTCTCCAAAGGAAAACACGCTGGGAAGATTTCTCCGAGCACACCAGAGGCAGCCTCCTTTTCTGCTATCGCGCCCTGGTAGCGGCGGAGGAATCGGACGAGACCGCCTCACTCCTGATAGAACGGCTGGAGCAGGTGTCGCGCCAGCAGGCGCCTTTGGTGGCGGGCGTCGAACCCGGCCAAGCCACGGACGATACTCCTTCCGGAGATCTGCGAGAGTCCTCCGATCAGCCCCCGACGAGGTCTCCGGCAGTTGATCTGGCTCACGGAGCTCCCGCGCCTGAACCGCCGGGAGAAACGAGATCTTCCATAAAGCCGGCGACGCCCGAAGCAACGGCGGGATTGGAAAGACCGACAACTCCTCAGGAACATCAATCCGGCAGGGAGGCAAGGGAAAAAACGGGCACTGCCTCCACGCCGCCAACAGGGTCGACCGATGTCTTTCCTCCGCCAGCCCCACCGGAAGAATCGCTGGCTGCCGCCCGCTGGGTGATCCAGGCTGTGGTGGCAGAATGGGATCCGGCGGCCGTACCGGTCAGTGGCCCTCGGCCGATGGGGGACGCTGTGATGGAGATGCTCGTTCGAAAAGCGGCGGAAGTGGCTCAGCAAATTCCTGCCCAAAGCGCCACGCAGCGCTCCGCGTTTCTGAGAGCCCTGGCAGTCCTCGTAGATGATTCGATTTTTCTGCGGGAGCAACCGGGGCTGGGAGTTGTCTGGGCGAAACTGGAGACTGAGGCAGAGCGACAGCGTCGGTTGGCGCGAATACCCCTGCCGACAATTGAAGGCCGACACGACTGGGCCCAGCACTTCGGTGTGTCTGCGGCCTTGACTGACCTGTTGGGAGCAGGACCCGCTCGAAGCCTGGGCCTGGCCAAAGAATGGCGAGATGCACAGGGGGACTCCGGTTTCAGTTTTACCGACCTCGCCGCGGATTACGCGGGTGTTGTCTTCGCCGAGGCAGTCCAGAGCGGGAGAATTTCCCTCGCGGAGTTGGCTGAGAACTTCACACTGCCGGCCTATGTCCCCCCGCTGTCACGGTATCCGGAGGAAATTTCCTTCCCGCGGATGATCCGCGAGTACGGCGGGTTTTTCGGCGAACGCACCCGGGCAATCGTCCGGGAAATCGAGGACGCCATCGGATCTCTCCCGGCTTACAGGAGAAGTCCGTGAGGACTTTTCCGCGGTTGTTTCCCGCAGCGGAACACACTCTTCGGTACCCCAACGCGAAGCGAGCATCCCACGTCCGTGTCATATCACCCCACCACATATACGTAGACCATCAGGGGGCCGCAGCCAAGCGTCTATACCATAGGAAGTGGGTATTAACCCACTGGATAGTGGTTGTGCAGGCTGCCATTCTGACACAGATTGCCGGTTAATGCGGAGAACCGTCCGGCGATCCGGTCAGATTTCCTGGTCGTAACATATTAATGAGAGACAAGTTACGACAGACATCGCGTTACTGCACCAATGGCACAAGGTTTGCTTGCAAGTGAATTTGGGAGGTTTCTGCAGGTTCCGAATGGTCCTTCGCAACGCGTAGTGAAAAACGGGTGGAGGCCACGCGGAATGACTCCTGAACAGCGGCGAACGATTCTGGTGACGAGGCGCTTACGGGAGGCTGCGGGCTACCTCGAATTGGGTCTGGTGGATCAGGCACTCCAGTGCCTGGAAATCGAGGATCTTGGCCCGTGGGAGGGGCCGGTCAGCATGTTCAAAGGGCAGATTCTGGCTTCTCAAGGCCGTTACCTGGATGCGGCAGCGGCCTTCGAGCGGGCCGCTCAGGTATTCCCACCTCCCCACGATCGCCTCGCCTGGTACACGCTCAGTCAGTGTCTCCGGCAGGCGGGAGACACCGTTCGCGCTATCCAGGTGCTGGGACGCGCCCGGGGCGCTTACCCGCGGCAGTACTTTTTCCCCACCGGAGGCGAAGTGTGAGGAGCACGACGTTCCCTTACCGCGGATAGCGTTCGCCCTGGAAATAAACTCGCTGAATTCTCAAAACCGGTTGATCTTCAATCCGAACCATGCCGCTTTCCACCCATGAAGCGGCTTTTTTTGTGCGCTCTGATCTCGGAAAAAGTTGGTCATTGACGAGATCGTCAGTCAATTCAAAAAGGATGAACTCCGGGCATGCGCCCACCTGAAAAACGGCAGGCGGCAGCCCCAGCAGGGCTCGGGGATTGACCGAGGCCATCCGAAACGCGTCGGCCACAGTGCAACCGGTCAAACGGATGGCGTTGACGATCCCGGTAATGACGGGTTGCGCGGCACCCGCAAGGAGTTGCCGCTGCCCAGCCACTACAAGCCGTCCTTCGGGAAGCATTTCGACTTCCCCGAGAGGAGTCCGATAAATCCCTGCTGGCATACCGGCCAGAGCAGTTACATCGCTGACAAGAATGGACCTCGTGATCCCCTTGGCCCGAAGGGCCACAATCATAAAGTCTTGCGGCAGGTGGTGGCCATCGAAGATGAAGCTCGCCCAGAGCCGGTCCTCGGCAAGCTGATACCAAAGATAATTGGGATGCCTCGGCAGCATGAGGTGACAACCGTTCCCCAAATGCGTGCTGAGTTGAGCACCCGCCAACACTGCGTCTTCCAGTTGCCTAGCCGTTGCAGCGGTATGTCCGATGGCGACGATCACTCCGTTGGCCACGGCCCTTTCGATGAAAGGCACAGCTTCGGGATACTCGGGCGAAAGGGTGATCAAGCGGATGAGACCGGTGGCGGCTTCCTGCAACTGGCAGAACTCTTCCCAATCTGGCGGACGAACGTGTTCTCGGGGATGGGCGCCACGTGGGCCATCCTCGGGGCTGATGTAGGGGCCTTCCAGGTGGATGCCGGGAATCGCCCGGGCCAAAGGTGGATATTCGTTCACAGCCTGAGCGATGGTCCGAACGGCGTTGATCATTACTTCCCGACTGTGGGTGGTGATGGTCGGGAGAAACCGCGTCACGCCGGTCGTGAACATCTTTTCCGCCACGGCCCAGACGTCTTCAGGCGAAACGTCGGGAGCCGTGAAATCATGGCCGCCGTAGCCGTTCACCTGAATGTCGCAGAGACCGGGGGCAATCCACGGTAACCGGTCATCCGATACTTCTCGGGACCCGGCGGTTTCGCGTTCCAGGGAGACGATGCGATCCTCCTTGATCGTGAGGGCCACGATGCCACCCGACACAACATCTCGCGCGACAATCCGTTCGGTTGAATCTGCCATGCTCATGCGTTCATTCCATCCTGCTACAATCCCGGGTCAATGCTGGACAGGCGGTCGGTTCCTTCGGATGTAGAAAGCCAGGGTCATGGGACGCCGTCGAACGCGTCCATCCAATGGGCAAACGGAGGGTCGAATTCCACCCCGACCGGCCACCCGTCCTGCACACCGTTTGCAAGTCCTATCATTCACGCCCTATGGGAACAATGCAACGGGCTGATTTCCATGTTTTTATGGTAGCGAAGGGGGGATTGACTCGGTACAATGGCGGCCGGATTCAAAGGATGCGGGGTCCCGATGCGGGGATTTAAAAGACGGTGAGGCGAAAGGCGGGAACTGGAACGAAACGGGAGGTTGCGTCGTGATCGAGTTGGGATTTCACACCGACAACTGGCGGCCGCTCAGCAAAAGCTTCGAATTCGCCGTGGAACGGGGTGCAGCCCTGGGACTGAAGCATGTGGAGTTTGCCGTCATCAACGGTCAGGATTTCATCCAGGAGATGGGGTACGACCCCGCCATATCGCTTCAGAGTAATCCCCGGGCGTTGCGGCGATATCTGGAATCCAAGGGATTGTCTGTTTCGCAGATCGATGGATCTTACCCCCTCATGGGGCCCAAGGGCTCCGCTTTCGGAATTCACTACGTGCAGCAAACCATTCGATTCGCCGCCGAACTGGACTGCCCCATTGTCGATACCACCGACGGCGCTGTGGAAATCCCCGGCCTTTCTCGTGAGGAAGTTTTTCGGATTACATGCGACAACTACCGCCAGTGTTTGAGCTGGGCGGAAGATTACAACGTCATCCTGGCAGTGGAGCCGCATGGTCCTTACACCAACGACCCTGAGTTTCTCCATCGCCTCTTCGATTATTTCCAGTCGGAGTATCTCCGATTCAATCTGGATACCGGCAACACTTTTATTGCCGGGCACGATCCCCTGGAGTTTTGCAAAGAATTTCGAACGTACCTCGTCCACTGCCACATCAAAGATGTGAGCGAGAGCCTGGCTGTTGCCGCTCGGGGTCACGACACAGGAATCGGCACGTCGTTCGTCCCGGTAGGCGGTGGTGTCAACGCCGAGAACATTAAACGCGTCATTCAGTACCTCAAGGAGACTAACTGGAGTGGCGTGATGTCCATCGAGTGTTACGGAACGGACGAGTTCATGCAAGCAAGTGTCGATTTTCTGCGTCCCCTCGTCGCAGATTCCTAAAAGCAAGAGCGATTCGACCGCCAAAAACGAGGATCTCCATCACAAGGCTGTTGTTCAATTTATCGCTGCCAGGATGAAAATTGGGAGGTGACGTATGCTTGGTCCCATGAGTCGCCGGAGTTTTATGGGCCACGCGGTGATAGGAGCGGCGGGACTGTCACTGGCTGGTGCCGCAGCCGCGCGTGGCGATGAAACACTCCCGCCCCCTTCTTCGCTTGCTACCCTGCCGCGGGGCAAAATCAAAAACCTGGAAATCAGCCGACTCCTCCTCGGCGGTAACCTGCTCACGCATTTCACCCACAGCCGAGATCTACGTTACGTGTACAATCTTGCTCGGCACTACAACACGGATGCCAAAATCCTCGAGACGCTCGCCATTGCCGAGGCCCATGGGATCAACACGCTTGTTATTCACTATGCACCGGCGGCCATCGCGGTGCTCCAGGAGCACCGCAAGCGCGGCGGCAAAATGCAATGGATCATGTGCACCGCCCATGCCCTGGTGAGCGGTGGCATGGACGCTTTCAAGCAGCAGATCGATGCACTGGTGGAAGCCGGCGCCAATGCGCTGTACATCTCGGGTCTGGAAGGCGATTTCGCCTGCGGATTTCTCAATGATGTGTGCGGGCCGGATGCCGATGAGCGCGTCGGTGCACCGCGAATGGAACTGCTCGCCCAGGCCCTGGAGTACGCTAAATCGCACCAATTGCCCGTGGGAATTGGAGCCCATCGCATGGGGGTTGTCGCAGACTGCGAGAAGGCCGGGCTACCAAACGACTTCTACGTTGTCACGTTCCACCGCCAGAATTACCCATCGGTGAAACTCTATTACGATTCCCGGTGGTGTTCCAAGCCCGAGGAACTCGCCGCCCTGATGCAGAACGTGGAGAAACCCTGGATTGCATTCAAAGTGATGGCGGCGGGGGCAATCCCACCAGAAGCCGCTTTTCGGTACGCGTTCGAAAACGGGGCGGATTTTGTCCTGGCCGGGATGTTCGACTTCGAAATCCCCGCTGATGTGGAGATTGCGAACAAAGTGTTGAGTGAGCTGAAAACCCGCTCCCGGCCCTGGCGTGCATGATAGGCTGCTGGGACGAGCAACTCAGGTGTTTTTTCCAGGCAGGAAATAATCTCCATCATGCCCCTGGGCCAGAGCCGCCCCGGGAGACTGTGGTGGGCGTTCGTGGAGGGACGATCTGGCCGTAGCCGTGATGGTATTTGTCGTACCATTTACGGGCTTCTTCGAGCGGAATTTCCAAAGGTTTACCGAGCTGGCAGGCAAGAAACGCTTTTTTGGCCACGTCTTCCAGGGCGATCGCAAGCTTCACGGCATCGATCGCGGTGGGACCCCACGTGAAGGCCCCGTGGTTTGCCAGCAGGATGGCCGGGGCCCGATTGCGATACCGAATGATCGCCTGGCCGATATTGTCCCCTTCATTGTCAACATACGGGGCACATGGGATTTCTGCCCCGAAGTAATCGGCAATTTCCGTGAGACACAGTGGGATCGGCCGTCCCACGGTGGCCCAGGCGGTGGCGTAGTCGCTGTGAGCATGGGCAATCCCTCCCACCCCCGGCATATTCCGGTAAATGTACAGGTGGTGCGGTAAATCGACGCTTGGCCGCAGGTGGCCGGAGAGGATTTTCCCCGTGATGAGATCCACTTCCACGAGGTCCTCCGGTGTGAGGGTTTCGTAATCGACACCGGACGGCTTGATGACGAGCCGGCCTGTGCTGCGGTCCAGCCCGCTGACATTGCCCGAGTGCAAACACACCAGGCCATACTGTTGAAGCATCTTGTTGGCCCGGCACACTTCCTCGCGGAGTGATTCCAGCGACATGACACGATCTCCTACCCGCCATCCTGGGCGCTGTCACAAGCGGAGTCCCAGAAGGTCTTTTTTCGCCTACGATCTGATCATACTTCTTTGCGGACTTCCTTCCGAATAGCAATGAGCGCTTTCATGACATCGTACAGGGAGGTCTCGTAATGGGGCAAGCCGAACGCATCGTGCAGTTTGCGGTAAAGCTCGTAGAGGCGGGCATAAATAGCCGCGGCTGCTTTTCGGGGCCGATAAACTGTGGGCTTGACGCCCGTCATCCGTCGCTGAGCCTGCTCCACTGATTTGTAGACTCCTCCCACAACAGCTCCAAAAATCGCGGCGCCCAGAGCGCAGGTTTGCGCCGAGCGGCTAATCTTCATCGGACGGTTGCACACGTCGGCATAGACCTGCATGACGAACGGGTTTTTCTCGGCAATGCCCCCACAATTGATGACCTCTTTCACCGCTACACCGTATTCTTCAAATCGCTTGATAATCGTCAGCGCGCCGAATGCTGTGGCTTCCACCAGCGCGCGATATACCTCGGGAGCGGTGGTCAAAAGTGTTTGACCGATCAGCAAACCGGTTAATAGAGGGTCCACCAGGATCGTGCGATTTCCGTTGTTCCAGTCCAGTGCCAGCAAGCCGCTCTCGCCGGGCAAAAGTTTTTCGGCCTCCCGCGTAAGCGCCGCGTGGGGATCGCCTTTGGCTGTATATTGCGCAGGAGTCAGGTACTTCACAAACCAGTTGAAAATGTCGCCCACCGCCGACTGCCCGGCCTCCAGACCATACATGCCGGGAACAATTGAATGCGGCACGATGCCGCACAGCCCGGGGATGTCGGGCAGGTCCTCATTCATCGGCACGACCATCATGTCACACGTGCTCGTCCCAATAATTTTGACGAGAGTTCCCGGCTTGATTCCCGCTCCCACCGCACCCATGTGCGCGTCGAACGCCCCCACGGCGACGGGAATTCCGGGCCGGAGTCCGACTTTCCGGGCAATCTCCGGAATAAGCTCTCCGGCCTTGCGGTCCGCGGGAAGCGCCTCTGGGGCATATCGCCGCCGAATTTTCACCAACTCCGGGTCGAGACTGGCCAAAAATTCCTCACTCGGCAGCCCTCCCCAAGCGGGATGATACATCGCCTTGTGACCGGCCGCACAGATCGAACGTGGAATCGTCTCTGGCTTCAGATTGCCGGTAAGCCAGCCGGGAATGAAATCGGCGAGTTCCACCCACGAATAGGCCGCTTCAAACACCTCCGGACTGGTCCGACGACAGTGGAGGATCTTCGACCAGAACCACTCCGAACTATACGTACCACCGCACTTGGCAAGATACGGAAGCCCCATTTGCCGGGCCTTCTCGGTAATCTCGGCCGCTTCAGCGTAGGAGGTGTGATCTTTCCACAGCCAGGCCTGTGCGGCAAGGTTCTTCGCAAATCGTTTTTGAAAGGCGAGAGGCCAACCGTTTTCATCCACAGGAATGGGCGTGGATCCCGTGGTGTCCACGCCGATCCCCACCACGTTCTCCGGCTCGAAACCGGCGCTTTTAGGAATGCTGCGAATGGCCGCCCGCACGCAGCGATAAAAGCCCTCGATATAATCAGCAGGATTCTGTCGGGCAAGATTGGGGTTCCTGGAATCCAGGAGGACTCCATGCTCGCCGCTGGGATATTCAAAAACCGCCGTTCCTACCTCTGTCCCGTCTTCCACATCCACCACCAATGCCCGTACGCTGTTGGTTCCGTAATCCACACCGATCGCGAACCGACGGGGTAATCGTTTGGCCATATCGACAAGCTCCTCCACAAGTCCACAAGCAAGTGCCAGAACGCTACGTGCTGCCTCGACTCACCCAGTTGCCAGAAGTCTCCGTCGATAACCCCGGCTACAAGATGTGTGTTGCTTCCTGACTCCACGAACAGCAAATTTCCCCATAAACTACCCACGGGCAAGCGAATCCGCAACCGGGTGGGCGTTATGGCGGAGGAAGTCGGTCGGGAAGGGATGTGCTTGAGCAATAAAAGAGCGGACTCCCCATATGGAGTGCGGGGCTTTAGCCCCGCTGAAACGGAATCCATGATCGAACGTTGACAAACGGACCTGACAAGCAGGTCCCTCCGGAGCGTCGGAGGGGCACGCTTGTCGTGCCCGAGGAAAAGGGAATGGATGACCGAACGTCAAACGGCGGACCCGACAAGCGGGTCTCTCCGACGTTGTAGGGGCAATTCATGAATTGCCCCTACCAGTGCGCTCTCGTGGTCGTGGCGAAACACCGCCAACGCCAAGGTTGTGAAGGCTAAAGCCTTCACTAAAAAGCGGCGATGAATCGCCGCACTCCATAAAGTGCGGGACTTCGGTCCCCGCTGAAACGGAATCCATGATCGAACGTTGACAAACGGACCTGACAAGCAGGTCCCTCCGGAGATATGGACCTGACAAGCACGTCCCTCCGAGAAAAACGGACCCGACAGGCAGGTCCCTCCGAAGCGTCGGAGGGGCACGCTTCTCGTGCCCGAGAAAAAGGGAATGGATGACCGAACGTCAAACGGCGGACCCGACAAGCGGGTCCCTCCAAACGTAGACGTGACAAGAATGTCCCTCTGGGAAAAGCGGACGGGGGCAAACGCATCCCTTCGAGGGCGGCCGACTAAAATGGCAGGGGCGACCGGCTGGTCGCCCCCAACTTGCGCCACGCTCTTGCAGGTCAAGCATGAAGTAAAGATACCCGGGTGTTCATTCGTACTGGGCGAGAAGCTGCTTGAGTTCCTGTTTAGGGAGAAAACCCGTTATGCGTTCCACGGGCTTCCCGTCCTTAAACAGGATCAGCGTGGGGATTGCTGACACACGGTACTGGGAAGCCAACCGCGGTTCTTCGTCCACATTGACTTTAACGATCTCCACGTGATCGATTTCCCTGGCCACTTCCTGGAGAACAGGTGCGAGCATTCGACACGGCGGACACCAGTCCGCGTAAAAATCCACAAGCACTGGCTTTGTCGACTGAAGCACCCTGGATTGGAAGTCTGCCGTGGTCACGTGTTCAATCGTGTGGCTGCTGGAGAAAAACATACTTTTCACCTCCTTATTCTCTTTTGACGTTTCTTTCGCGTTTTCTGCTGTGGAACTTGCCTCACTCCCCGAAGCCGTGTTCTGGGAAACGGAAACCCGATTTTCCGCTCCGCTTTCCGGCGTGGGGACGGACTCGTTCCTCTGCTCCATGGACCCATTACCTCCCTTCTGGCCGGGCGCGATCACGCCGCTCAAAAACCCCTGCGAACAACCCACCAGCACAACGAGTAGGAATAAAGAGGGGATAATGGTCCCCCAGTTCACTACGGTTTTCGCACGGGAGCAGCGACCGCTCGGGAAGCCTGGCAATCCATTTCGCGACAGCATTGGGCAATCTCCGTCTCAATTCGAAATCCACCTTGGTGTGCACGTGCATCCGAATAATATAGACGGGCGGCCCCGCCGATTCGTTACATCGGGACGGGAAGATCCTTGGCCGGTGCAAACGGGGCGATGAAGCGGATCCTGCCCCCGGGTAGCCTTGACGATACCCCCAGCGATGGGTGACAATAATAGTATCGAGGACCCACTTCTCCTGAGCGGTGGATGAACTAGGGCTTACGCGACGCTTCGGAACGTCGCTTCCGCTGGTTGTTTGCGCCTGCCGCACGAACTCTGAGTTGCAACTCTGCCCGTTTTAACCTTAACTCTGAAAGACAGCCACGATGATTGAGAGGCCCGGCAAGAGGGGCTGAACAAACGTCAGCAGAAAGCGGAAGACGACTGACAACAAGTTACAGGGGGTCCTTTTTATGTGGCATACTTCCCATCTGGAGAAAGTGAACATCAGCCCGGCGAGCATGCGGGTGATCAAGCTGCTGGTGGGGAACTCCCCGAAAAGCGTGGCCGATCTCATCCGCGAAATGAAGGTGACGCGAACCGCGGTGACCGAGCAGCTTAATGAGCTTGTCGCCGCCGGGTTGGTCGAGCGACAGATGCAGCGGCTTCCCGGACGAGGCCGACCTCGTCACGTCTACTCCGCGACTCCTGCGGCTCTGGCACTCCTTTTCGCACGCAACCAGGAACTCGTTCTGCCAGCAATCTGGCGGGCGATTCGCCAAATCGGCGGAGAAGAGTTGGTCAGGCAGGTCGTCGATCGAGTCAGCCGAGATCTGGCGAATCATTACCTGCGGCGTATCACCGGAGAAAAACCCGAAGATCGCCTCCGTCAACTTGTCAGCATCCTCCATGAAGAGGGCGTGCTGGCAGAAGTGCAGGAGGAAGACGGAAAAATTTATCTTCGACAGCGCAGTTGCCCCTATATAATCATGTTTGAAGAAAATCGAACGGCCTGTCTGCTGGACCAGGAGATCATCTCGGAAGTCCTGGGCGCACCCATTCGTCAGGTGGCATGCCGCCACGATGGGGCACCGTGTTGCGTGTTTGAGGTGGAAAAAAACTGGGCGCAAAAGGAGCGCCACACCGCTTCCCAGTGAACGTTGCAACTGATGCTCTCGCCGCCCTTGTAAACCACTGTGTTCAAACGTTCCCCCCGTCATAAGCCCGCATCGGACGCGAATCACCAGAAATCTTCTTCAGAGCACCGGCCTGGCGTAGTGGACCGGCAACCCTCTCAGACCAGACGAAACCGCGTTCGGTGGCGATCCGTCATCCTCGGGGCAGTGCTGCTCGTCATCGTGGCCGGAGCGGGATGGGTCTTTCTCGACTGGTGGATCGTGGTCCCGGAATCCGTCCAGGCCACCTACGTGGGGCGGCAAAGCTGCTGGAAATGCCACGAGCGGGAATGCACGCTCTGGGAAGGCTCCGATCACGACCTGGCCATGGACCACGCCACGGAGAAAACGGTCCTCGGCGATTTCAATAACGCGACCTTTACCCATATCGCGTTCAGCGACCTGCACAAATTTTCGGATGACGAACTGCGCGCCATTCTTGCAAGAGTGGACGACAAGACGCTCGCCATCGCGCTTCAGCCTTACGAAGCCCATCACACGGCGGAGTCTTTTGCGCCGTATATTCCTCCTTCCGGCGAAGCATCCCGCAAGAAAATCCTCGCCGTGCTGGAACCCGCGCGAGCCAAGAAAATCGAAGAGCTTGTCCAGTGGTACCGCAGCTTTGCCCGTCCCTGCGATATCACGACCGCCCACCGCGCCCTCGGTGACGCAGCACGGGACCTCATACAGGCTGGCATTGTTCAGGCCCCGTGGGCTGTGACCAGTCAGTTTTTCCGCCGCGATGGCAAATATTATGTGGTCACTGACGATCGGGAGGGAAAGCTGCGGGAATTCCAGGTGGACTATGTTTTCGGCGTTTATCCGCTTCAGCAGTACCTGGTCACGTTTCCTGATGGCCGTGTGCAATGCCTGCCCCTTGCCTGGGATGTCAAATCGCGGCGGTGGTTTCACCTTTATCCCAGCGACCCCGTGCCGTCGCAGGATCCGCTCCACTGGACGCGATCGCTCCAGAATTGGAATTACATGTGTGCGGAATGCCACACCACCAATCTTCAGAAAAACTACGATCCCGACACCAACACTTATCGCACCACCTGGTCGGAGATCGATGTGAGTTGCGAGACCTGCCACGGACCGGCCAGCGTCCACGTGCAGTTGGCCGAGTCCTGGAGTCTGTTCTGGGATCGCAAACGCGGCACCGGCCTGGCCGATCTGTCCCCCAAAGGATGCGACAATACGACCCTGGTGGATAGTTGTGCACCGTGCCATGCGCGAAGACGACCGGTGGCCGCCAATTTCCAGCCGGGAAAGCCCTTTCTGGATTATTACGTGCCCGAATTCCTGGATGGAAATCTGTACTACGCGGATGGCCAAATCCTCGATGAAGATTACGAGTACGGGTCGTTCACCCAAAGCCTCATGTACAGAAAGGGCGTGAGATGTACGGATTGTCATGATGCCCACACCGGCCGCATCAAATTCGCCGAAAAGGTGCCCCCTGGCGAAATCCGCCAGCCCTACGTGGACAATCGGCTGTGCGGTCAGTGCCATCTGCCCAGCAAGTACGACACGCCCCAGCATCACCACCATCCCGACATCACAAAGCCGGGAAGTCGGTGCGTGGACTGCCATATGCCGGAAACGACATACATGGTCGTGGATGCCCGCCGGGACCACAGCCTGCGGGTTCCCCGACCCGACCTCACCGTCACGCTGGGAATCCCCAACGCTTGCAACATCTGCCATCAGGATCCGGAAAAGGGGGAAACGCCCCAATGGGCGGCAGAATGGATCGAAAAATGGTACGGCCCGCGGAAAGACCCTGGGCATTTTGCCTATGCGTTCGACCGGGGTCGGAAACGTGATCCCAGCGCGATTATGGATCTGCTTGCCATAACGCGCCGCCAGGACCTCTCGGGAATGGTGCGAGCCAGCGCCGTTCTGCTCCTGGGAAATTACAGTCAGGATATCGTCCGCGGCGCCATCATGAGCGCGGCAAGCGACGCAGATCCACTCGTTCGACTGGCGGCCGCCCGGGCACTCCAGCAACTGACCATCACCCGGGAAGATTTTCCCCGCGTCCAGCACCTCCTCCGAGATCCGCTCCGCTCAGTGAGGGTGGAATCGGTGCCCTGGGCAATCAACCTCTCCAGAGACATCTTTTCTGCTGCGGTGGCTACCGCATTCGATCGGGCGGTCCAGGAATATCGCATGAGTCAACAGATTGTCGGCGACCAACCCGGCGCCCATATGAACCTTGCCCTCCTCGCGGAAGCCTTCGGCAATCCCCAGGAACAGGAGCGCGAATATCTGACGGCTCTGCGAATCGATCCCGATTTTCTCCCAGCGCGGAATAATCTGGCCATGTTTTACGCACGCCTTGGAGAGTTCGAAAAAGCTGAGCACCACTATCGCGAAGCCCTCCGCATTGCCCCTGATTTTGTGCCCGCCCGCGACAATCTTGCCCGCCTTTACTATCAAATGGGACGGTTGGAGGACGCCGAGAAAGAATTCCGGATTATTCTTGAAAAGTTTCCCGATCGGGGCGATATTCACTATTCGTTGGGGCTCCTGCTAGCCGAACAACCAGGCCGAATGCTGGACGCCACCGCGGAATTGCTCGAAGCCGCACGACTTTTGCCGACTGAACCTCGGGTTTTATACAACGCCGGCTTGGCATTGCAAAAAATTGGAAAACTAGAGCAGGCAGAAGAGTATCTCGCACGCGCTTATCGCCTGGGAACACCCACGCCGGATCTGCTTCAGGCTTATGCCCTGTGCCTGGTGGAACTGAAACGCTGTGCCGCCGCTCGGTCGATCGCTGAGGAACTGCGTCAACGGTATCCGTCCCCGGAAGCGGACGTCTTCTATCGCCAGATTGTCGATCGCTGCTCCCACCTGCAATAAATGGCCCGCTGGAAGTTGGTCCCAGTCAGACTGCCCCGTCGTCATGAGCCGCTCTTCCAAGACCGGCAAAAACTCTGCAACGAAAACACATGATTAAAAAGAATTGGAAAATACTTTAGTCGTAATTACAGTTAAATCGGGGTCAGTGACACGAGTAAATATTCTTCTCCGTAACAATCCAGTCCATGCGAATATCATGCGGAAGCATGGGAATTTCTTCCACGAGTTGCCATTCAAAAGCCAGCCCGACCTTGGGAACACGCGGTGAAAGTTGTTTGAGAAAGCGGTCGTAATACCCTTTTCCCCGTCCCAGCCGTCCGCCCCGACGATCGAAACCGAGTCCCGGTACAAGCACAACGTCCAGTTCCTCCGGTGTTGCCACGCGATCGACGGCCGTGCGAAACCACTCGGCAGGCTCCAAAATACCAAGCGTGCCGGGGACGAGTTCGTCGAAGTTGCGGAATCGAAACAATCGGAGTTCCGTGCTCTCGCACCACGGGATCACAACGTTCTTGGCCTCGCGCCGCATTTCCTGGAGCAACTCATGGGTGCACACCTCCCGCGGAAGGCTGACAAAGCACATGACCGTGTTCGCGGCCCGAAACGGCGGAAAGGATTTCAACTGGCTCACCACAAGCCGAGAAGCCGCCTCAATCCATTCTTGGGGGACGCTGGATTGCACGGCTCGCAGTCGTCGGCGAAGCTCCTGTTTCCTCGCCAGAATTTCTTGGAGTGGTTCCATTTTTCAGTCGCTTTTATTTCGCTGCTGTTGTGCTTACTATGGCAGGGGTCTTGATAGCGAAATTTCTACCGCACGATACGGTGAGCGAATAGCCCCTCAAGTCCGTACCACCCTGGGGCCTCTCCCTTTCGCCGGATCGGGCAACGGCCTGGTTTCACCGGACCATGCACGAAACGTCTATCGCCAGAGGTGCCAGACTAATTATTAAATATAGTCCAGCAAGGTCATGCGGAAAATTCGTGCGGTAGCCTGAAGCGCGGCCTGATACGCCGATTGCTTGGCCACCAGCGAGGAAATCACCTCTGCCAGATCGGCATCGTAATCCGAGGAAAGAGCTGTTTGAAGCTGGAGGTTTTCGTCTTCCAACCTCTGGGCAAGAATATCCAGGCCCTGCTGCTTGGCGCCCAGTTCCGCCCGGGCAAAATTCAGATTAAGAACAGACTGATCGAGTAAATCCACAGCCCGCTGGGCTTCGCTCACATCGTTCTCAATGAGAGCCCTGTGAAGCCGCACGAGGGCGGTGAAAATGCCCTCCGTTTCAAGTGGATGAACGTCCCGCCCGGTCAACCGTGCTCCCTCACCCCCGTCGACAGTCGGAGGATTCTGAGGATCGGTCAGGGCCACGGTGCCGCTTCCGTCATTTCCATCCTGGCCATCGAGGACCATTTCAAACATCTGGGGTGCGACCGGATCGGCCTGAAAGAGCTGGATGAGTTCGCTGGCCGTGGTGACACCCGGCTGGATCTTAAATCGCAGTGTCTTTGAAGTGGGATCAAAACTGAAACTTGCCGGCGTGCCGCCAGAGTCCTCAACGATCACGCGATACCCGTTGGCTTCGGAAGTTGAGCCGCGCGTACGAATGATCAAATCGTTGTTGGTTCCCGGCGAATTGACCACGACCTGACCACGACTTCCCGCGTTCGTGGCCGTACTCCTTTCGGCTCCGGGCGGAATCAGCCCCAAATCGATGGCGGCTGTGCTCAACTTTGTCCGTTCCACGGTAAGAACGCCGGGACCGACACTTTCATCCACCAATTCGATGCCATTGCCATATTTGGCCAGACGGGCAGTCAGCAAGGGTGGCTCGCCCGGTGCCCGCGGTGGATTACTCGGATGGTTATTAATTCGATCGATGATATCCTGGAGCGTCTGCGCGCCGGCGATATCAATTTCCAGCTTGACGCCGTCAGCCCGCGTGATGACAAAATCGACACCCCCGGCGCTCCCGCCGCTCGTCTGTACCTCCCCAATACTCAACAGCCCGGAACCGTTATTCGCGCCGTTCTCGTCGGCAAGCCGGAGATCGAAATAATCCCGCGCGCCAGGCGTTGCGGCGAACAGCTCGACAATCTTTTGGGCGGTTGTACTCCCGGGAACTATCCCGATCGCGATCTCTTTTTGAACCGGGTCAAAACTGATCGTTTCTGAACCGGGCGGCCCACCTGTGTCGAAGAAACGCAGTTTGTATCCATTCCATTCCGCTCCCGGGACCCTGGCCTGCAATATCAAAGCGTTATTCGCGCCAATGGGATTAAAGATAACCTGCGCAGTTTGCCCTACCTCCTGATAATCGTGTACTCCGCGTCCAAAGTTCAGCTCGCTCAATCGGGTGGACCCGGTTAACGTGCGCACGCCCAGTTGGGTGGCTGTTTTCCCGCCATTCTCTCCAATCGCGAAATCGGCACCGCTGACCCGGGATCGGATATTGATCCCCCGTCCCGAGTTATTAATTTCAGCTATCAATCCATACTCGGGATTATTCAGTTTATTTATTACATCTTCAATTGTGTAGGCGTCTGAAAAGTCAACAACAAAGGTTCGCCCGCCATTGGTAATTTGCAGGCCCGAATTCCGGTCAAAATCCTCGCCGCTGCCCCCTTCTGTAACGGCAGCCCATTCGCCCGGTGGCGTGGGGAAAACCAACCCCTGGCCCGGAAATTCGCCCCGATCCGTGATATCCAGCAACGCATAGAAAGGAATCACACCGGCTGAATAAGCGTCATTGATCGCCGCGACAACATCCTCCGCTTTGGTGTGCGTTTCGTCGATGCGAATCGTGAGTTCTTTATTGACGGCGTCATATTCGATCAATTCGTTTCCCACGGTGACCAGGGGATCATCGACAAGGCGTATTTTCACGCCGTTTAAGGCGTCGCCGTTGCGGTCCGCCTCCAGAATGAGGTCGTTGTCACTTCCCTGAAAACGCAAAACGGCCCGCGCCGGTGTGCCCAGTAGATCGCTCAGCCGCGTCGTGTTCCTCAGACGCGGCTGAAGATCGCTACCCACAATTGGCGATGTTCCGACGCCGATCTCGCGAAAGATTCCCAGTTGCTTGGCCGTGGTCCCGCTGCCCACATCACGGATGGTCAGGTCGCCCGTGCTGGAGGCAAGCTGGATTTTTAAACCCGTGGCCGTCACCTCTACATTCAGGGGAATATTCGCCGCATTATGTTTAATAAGCAGCGCGACATCCCCAATTGTGTGCGCGCTGCTCAGATCGACGATCGCTGTTGTGGTTCCATCAGAGATGGCGATGCTTCCCAGTGCGATACCCGCCCCGTTATGCAGGTCGCCAAGCGGTGTATCGAACCGCAACCGCGGACGGAGATCGGCGCTGCCCTGCACAACCTGAGAGACCGCGCCGAATATCGCACTGCCAGGAACATTGTTGTCGAATAAAAGATCCGTATCAACATAGGATTTTAGGACACCCTCATTCCCCTGGTAGAGAATAAGGTTATTTCCAACCCGTGTAAATGGTCTTGTATCGGTGGCTGTGCCCGCAAAAAGATAGCGTCCGCGGAATTTTTGGTTGGCTGCATCCAAAAGCTGCTGAATGGCCTGCTGAATTTGCTGAGCCGCAGCTGCCCGCTGGGCGTCGGTGGCCGTCGTGCCGAGCACGCCCAAGGCATTGGCTCGTGCCTCGGCCACAATTTCTGAAACCCGGCTGAGAGCCGTATCCGAAGCAGCCAGGTACGACTGCGTGGTGGCGAGATTGGACTTGACCTGACTTTTCTGCTCCAGAAGTCTTTGCAGTTCGATGACCCGCAAAGAGGCAATCGGATCAGCACTGGGAACACTGAACCGATGGCCTGTGCTCAGTTGGGTCTGAAGTTCAAAAATATCCTTCTGATCCGCCTGCATCTGCTGCAGGAGACGCTGGCGGACGAATAAATCGGTGATTCGGGTGGTGGGAACACCACTAACGCCGCTCATAAATGTGGTGCCCTGATGGCTATTCGAAAGTGTTTCCGGTACTATCCCGTACGTGAATATGACTCAGTACGCCATTAATCAGATTTAAATACTCACCAGAATTTCAATCAAATCGTTGAGTGTTTTAATAAAACGGGCTGAGACCTGAAACTGTCGCTGGTAAGCAATCAATTTGACGACTTCCTCGTCGAGGTTGACGCCGCTAACGGCCAGTTTCTGACCTCGCAGCGTATTTTCGAAGGTTCTCGCCGAATCGGCCTCTGCTTTGGCGATCGCTGAGCCCTGCGTTACTTCGGCAACCATTCGATCATAAAGTTCGTGAAGGCTCAATCCGCCATAATCGTCCAGAGGTTTGTCACCGAATCCCGCAAGTTCTTCTGCGAGTTGAGTGTCCGCACCAATGCCCCCTCGACTTGCGGCGAACTTGCTCGGATCACTCGCCACCACAGGGTTGATGCCGATATTCCCGGCGTTGCTACCGGTGAAAAACGTGTTGATGCCCAGCCCCGCGAGCAGACCACTCGTGTCGTTGGCAAATGCGAAGACCTGATCGCTGGAGGTGGACCGGATCGTCAGCCTGCCGCCTGCATCGATCGATGCCGAGAGACCGTCTATGGCATTAATCTGGTCGGCAATATCCTGAAGTGTCGTCTTTGGAGTATGTCCCAATAAATCAACCCGAATAGTGTACGTCCTTATTGTTCCTGTTTGTGTATTATACAACTGTATCTGGAACGAACCGTTGCGAGGGGGAAATGGCAAGCCGGCACTGTCCAGCGGGATATCGCTGGCCACCACAGCGTTCGTGGAGGTGACCGTGGAAAACCCGGTGAGCCCCTGCCCACTGGAAAACAGCTGATTGAAGCCCGAGATGAGCGCGGCGCTGAACTCGTTGAGCTGGTCGAGAAAACCGCCGAGGATGCTGTCGCGCGCAACCAGAAGTCCATGCAACTCTCCGGAATTCACTTCCAGAGGCGAGTTCGTTTCGTCCAGGCGAATCTCGGAAATGGCAAGGCCGCGATCGCTCCGCCGAGCTACTGAGACCTGTCGGGCTGTGCCTTCATAGACCAGAAAGAAACCGCCGGAATAAACAGCGACGCCCCCACTCGGTTGTTCCTCAACGCGAATATCAATGAGGCTGGCCAGCTCTTCCAGGTCCTGCAGCCGCTGGTCCCGAAGACCCACCGCGTCGCTCTGGGAAACGTCCCCACCCTCGGTCTCGGCAATGCGAATATTCAGTCGCCGAATATCCTCAATAAGTTTGTTGATGCGATCGGCAATATCGTCGACTCTGGAATTGAGGTCGGAGCGTACCTGATTAACACGTTCATAAAGACGCCGAATATTCTGTGTCAGGGTCTGTCCCTGGAGGACAGCTAGATTCCTGGCAGAGGTGCTCTCTGGCTGATTGAGGATCTCTGAGATACTGGCGAAAAAACGTGTGAGATCGCTGCTGAGGTCGGTTTCATTCAGCTCCCCGATGAGCCCCTCCAGTTGGTGGAACGTTTGTTCGCGGACTTCCGCTCCTGCCCGATCACTCACAGACGCCCGCAGTCGCTCTTCGAGAAAGTGATCGATTTTCTGAATGACGGCTGCCACCTCAACCCCGAGGCCCATGGGGAGCCCCCCCAGCTTCTGGATGGGCGCTGGCTTGAGGATAACCTCCTCCCGAATGTAACCGGGAGTTTCGGCGTTGGCGATGTTTTGGCCGGCCACCTGCAGGGCGATCTGGTCCGCCCGAAGGGTATTGCTGGCCATCCGAATGGCACTAAAAAGGGACATTGCGTCTTTCCTGTCTTACATCGCCTTTGCAGCCTGACTAAGATTCTCAAACTGATTGATCGAGCAAGCTCCCCTGCGGAGTCTCACAGACAGGTGTTCCCCTTTTTTCATATGTCGGCGCACGCTGGCCACCGGTCGCGATAATCTCTATCAATTGCGAAAGATGCATGAGAGCCCTTTGATTGAGCATCCAATTTGTAAGATTGTGAATTTGCAGAAGACGCATATTATGGGCAGCTTCGGCAAGCCGGTTCGAGACGGCTCTGCTCACTCCCGCCGATTCCGCCAGCGTCCGTACATTGTCAGCGGAAAAGCCTTCCTGGCGGGCTTTATTCAGGAGTTCTCCCCGGCGATCCAAACACTGTTGAAGGCGCGACTGAATATATTCGCACCGGGGAACGAGTGCGGCCAGGCCTTCCGCATCAGCGTTGGCAAGGCAAGTTCGCTTTTCCCGAAGATACGTCAGCACCTGTTCCTGAATCGTGATCAACTCGTTGAGAAAGTCAGCCAGTTCACGCTCCCAAACTGTGCCCATGTGAGTATCCTTACTCCAGTCCAATCCACATGGCATTCGTGATGGAAAACCCTGCTGCTGCGGCGAATGTCCAAGGCGCCGACACAACGGCCATCAGCCGACACGGGATCGGCCCGTGAAGAAGCGCGGCCGCCAGTGGGCCCGCCTGCCAGATGCGATGTCCCCGTCTCCTCCTTTAGTGCCGCTTGGCTATCAATCTTCCTCTTAACTGACTATGTCACCGCAACGATTTTCGCTGGAGCTGGAACAGCTCGTACATCGGTCCGGCAAATCTGTCACCGGTTGCCTGGGCCAGTTTTTCCGCCACGGCCATGTCCAGATGCTGTTCGAAAATATCCTCCGCCAATCCTCCATGGAAGTATTTCGTTTTAGGCACGGATTTTCGCATTTCTTTAAGAAGCAGTCCGAAGAACGTTTGTCCCACAAATTGCTCAAAAACCTCCTTCAGTTTGGCTTCATCACCGTCCGGTATGTGCGAGATGGTGCCTTCCACATCGCCAGTCAGGTCCATTGGCCGATTTGCCAACTCAGTATTGACCTCGCTGAATTCGTTAGAGAGTCTGTGCGGAGAGAACTGGCTGTCCGACTGATTGGCCGCCCGCTCCAAAATCGCAGCAAACGTCTCTCCCTGGGAACGGAGGGCCTCCTGAGCCGCGACGCTGGCCGGAGTCCACGGAGTGGATAAGAGTGCCGGACGTGTCGAAACTGTATTCAACATGATACTTCTTTCATTGATTTCGTGCTCAGTTAATTTACATGTTTTATTCAATAATCAGTCGGCCGCGTAATTTGCCGTTTTTCTCAAGCGATTTGATGATCTGGATGACATCCTGGGTGGGCGTATTGAGGGCATTGAGCGCGTCAATCAGAGTCTTGAGTTTGGTCGTTTGAGTCTGGCTCGAATCAAGGCCGACAAATTGAGCTCCACCTGCCTGAATAACCATGTTTTTATGGGTGATGACCACCGGCCCGACCTCCACATCCCCGCTCATAACGATACTTCCCGCCCGTTCATTGATAACAACTCGCGGCCCCAGCGGGACTTCCATCAGCGGCAGTTCCATAATCTGGGAAACGAAGAGAACAGGATCATCCGCGTACTGGCGGGGGACGAGTACCTCGATCGTCACCTGGTTGATGGCCCGAGCAAGAGGCACGCCGCCACTCTGGACCGTCATGTGAGAGTTGATCAGTTCCACAATATCCTGAGCGACCTGAAAGTCAGCGTAGGGCGGTTCAATGACAAGGGTGATGCGTCCATCTTTTACAAAAGGATTGAAGAAATCCGATTCCAGGCGACACCCACCGCTGATGCGGCCTACGGTGGGCGTTTCGGGATTGTCGATCGTGATGGGGCCTTCCGCCAGCGCATAGACTCGACGGTCACGCGGATCAGGACCGACAAGCGGGGTGAGAAAGAGCGTCCCGCCGGCGAGGCTTTTGCACGCTCCCACAGAATGAACCTGGCAATCAATCCGGTCTCCCTGGCGGGCACCAGCGGGAGGGACAGTGGCCGTCACCAGAACAAGGGCCACGTTTTTGGCATCCTTCAGCTCGGCCGGGCCGTTTTTGCCGAGGGGTGTTCCCATCATCTCGAGCGCCACGCTCATGCTTCGAATCGTGGGCAGGAAACTCCCGCCGTCGCCGGTTCCCCGCAGTCCCACCACCAGTCCCAGCCCGTGCAAACTGTTATCTTCCTGACCTTTTACCCGACAGATTGTTTTTAACGGCACGGCGGCCAGACTCGCGGGCGCACCGCTTGCCAGTATCAGGCTGAAGCATACGAGAAAGGCAAACCGCGGCAGGTTCATCATATCCGAAGGTCCTCGCATTCACACAGCCGCTGCTACTCCCCGTGCTGATGCCAATTGGTTCACAGCGCTTCAAAACGGTTGATGCGTATCGAGCCATTTCAGGAGCCAGCCGCGACGGTATCCATCGCGGACGTGCCCGGCCTCCCGCTTGACAATCCTCAGATCGGCAATGTTTTCGCTGAGCACCGTGTTATCCGGTAGGATGGACTTCGGCCAAACCGTGCCCGTGAGATAAATTTCCCAAATATCGTTATTCACCTGGATGGTGCGTCGGCCTTCAATGACGAGGTTGCCGTTGGGACGAATATCCACGATTTCGCAGGCGACGCGAAGTTTTAAAGCCTCGCGACTTTGCAGTTCCGACTCGGCCCGATATTTGTTTTCCATAGAACCGCCGATAGTCGGATCCCCTTTACTTTGCGGATCGGGAATGAGTGACCAGCCCTTCAGAAGGATCCAGTCGGAGAGGACGAATTTGCCATTGGCGTTTTTTCGGCGGTCCATCTGGCCTTCCGCGATGACCTGTGTCTTTTCATCCACGACCACGGTGATCACATCCCGCAGCTTCAGGGTTCTCTGTTCCGGGGGCGTTTGATAGGTCCAGGAAAGGCGGTCCAGCGTGGGCGGCGGCCCCTGGGAAGTTCCCAGCAGACTGCTGGTTTGGGCGATGGCCATCGGACTGCCATTGAGCACCCATTCAAGGATGATTATAAGGGTTAATAAATGAATTCGCATAGTAAACTCAGTCGGAATAATTACAGCACGATATAAATATCGCATCGCTTGTGAGTACTCTGCTCGGATGAAACGGTTGCGTGTTTACTGGCTCGCGTTAGCTGCCTGTGTGGAAGCGGCGTAGACCTCAACAAGCTGGTGATCCACGACTTTTCCGAGAATGGTTTTTCCCCGATTGTCCAGAGTTTCCACAGGCACGAGATGGCCGAGAACGCCGTCGTCTTTTGCACGGCCCAGCGTGCGTATCATCACCCCGGGGGCACGAACGGAAATCTGCACGACCTCCCCGCGTCTGATGAGGACGGGTTCACGAAGATTGGAAAGGGCGATGGGCCTGCCCGGCGCCACACCGGTGGTGAGTTGTCGGCCGAGGACATCTTCCAAACGCGTGGCGTATCCGGGGGCGGGCTCCACGTCGTCGGAAAGTCGGACGTCGTCGCGGGTGAGAACGGTATCCCTGGCGAGCGGCCGGGCTGCCACAACCACCAACAGACGCGGTTGCAGTTGCGTTTCGATCTGAATTGTCCGCACCCCGCCCGGTGCCCTGACAACCCCGGCAAATACGCGGCGATCGGGTGCCAGGGCCCGGTCGCGCTCAATCACCACGATGGCGTCGGCTGCCGCCAGCCAGCGCGCGTCTTCCGCGGTGAGTGAGAAGGACGGCTCGCACGGCGGGAGCTGGGGATACTGTGACTTCATGTATTCCTGGATGGCCTTTTTGAGCCGGGACTCTGCGCGTGCCTGGAGGGCGGGCGAAACTGGCGTCGCTGGACCAGATGAGCTAAGTACCCTGAGTGTGGCCTGAGGGCTGGTGACAATGCGCACCTGGGGAGCACCCTGCCAAAGATGAACCGTCGTATCGATGCCCCGCAGTGCGAGAATTTCGCGGACATCCTGCTGAGACACGAATTTTACTTCCCCCAGGGGAGGAGCCGGAAACAGTTCGAGGCATGCCAGCGCGTTTCTGGTTGTTTCGTCACAGTCGGTGATCTCCGCAATCTGGCCCAGCAGCACAGGGCCGCCATGAGAGGTGTACTGAGGCTGAAACACGAACGTGGCAGCGAGAGCGGGCGCCCCCACCACGCCCAAGAACAGAACACAAAGGGGCAAACAAATCAGGTTGTGGAAACGATTATGGCGGCGCATGGAATGCATGTCCCGTTTTCATCCTTCAGTAGCGGCGGAGATTGGAGACCAACTGCATCATCTGGTCACCAACCTGAACAGCCTGGGAATTCATTTCGAAGGCCCGTTGCGTGGTGATCAGGTCGATGAGCTCACGAACCGGCTCGACGTTGGAGGCCTCCAGGGCGTTCTGACGCAGGATGCCGAGGCCTTCCTGTCCGGGAGTGCCGGCCTGCGGCGGGCCGGAGGCATCGGTCTCGGCATAGAGATTTTCCCCCAATTTAAGGAGCCCTTCGGGATTGATGAAATTGACGAGCTGGATCTCACCCACAGGTGTCAATTGCGGGTTGTTCGGTTGCTGAACAAACACCCGCCCCTCCGGCGTGATGGTGATCGCGGTGGCATCGTTGGGAATGACGATGGGCGGCTCCAGGAGCCGTCCGGTGTGGGCAGATCCCAGCACGAGGTTACCATTGGCATTGATGGAAAAGTTTCCGGCTCGGGTATAGTAAATCTGTCCCGAAGGATCGAGCACCTGGAAGAACCCCGCTCCTTCAATGGCGACGTCCAGCGGATTTGAAGTTTGCTGGAACGCTCCCTGGCGAAACTCGGTTTGCACGCCGGAAAGCCGGGATCCAAGGCCAATCGAGATTCCGATCGGGGTGTACTGGCCGGAGCTATCCTCTGTGCCGGGAAAGACTTCGTGGCGATAAAAGAGGTCTTCAAAATTGGCGCGGTCGCGTTTGAAAGCAGTGGTCTCCACGTTGGCGAGATTGTTGGCGATGACATCGAGCTTTTTCTCCATCGCCAGCATGCCCGTCGCAGCGGAATACAGGGTTTGAACACTCATGGTGACCCTCGCTTATGCCGTCATTTAGCCGCGGATGGTTGTCCTATTCGTTTTTCAATGCCTGTGAGTGGGCTCTCAGGCCGATCGAAGCACCCGATTGAACAGGGCTCCGAGCATTTGATCCTGAGTTTGAACCATGTTGAGATTGGCCTCCAAAAGCCGAGAGGCTTCCAAAAGTTCCACCATTGCGAGTGTCGGCTGGACGGCCGACATTTCCAGAAATCCCTGGGCGACCTGGCGTTCGGCCAGGGGAACAGGTTGGGGTGGCTGAGTCGTGCGGTAGAGGTTTTCACCCACCGGCACAAGGTCGTCCGCGGAAGCGGGCTTCATCACCGCGAGGTTTTGCACGACCCCAGCCTGACGGATCGTCCCCTCCCGGGTAACCTCCCAGGGCAACTGGGGATCGAGCGTGATCGGTTGGAGGTTATCATTGAGCACCGGATACTGCTGGACGCCAAACTGCGTTACGAGTTGCCCACGGCTGTTCAGAGAAAAGTTGCCTGCCCTCGTCAAAAGTACCTCGTTGTCCTTTTGGACGGCGAAGAAGCCGTCCCCGCGGATGGCAAAGTCGGTGGGACTTCCGGTCTGCTTGATGGGGCCGGGGGTCAAATCGGTTTTGGACACCGCGGGGAGAACTCCCCCGCTGAGATTCTCCATATCGGCGGCTCCGACACCCGACAGGCCGCGGGCAGCCGGTTCGGAATACCGGGCCTGGCAGATGGCCAGTTGGCGTTTGAATCCGATGGTGTCCACGTTCGCGAGATTGTTGGCAATGACGTTGAGCCGATAATCCTGGGCGTGGGCACCTTCAGCGGAGAGATAGATACCGTAAATCATCGGAGTCGCCTGAGTCCTTTCGGGCACAGTCGCAGTTTCTGCTTCTGCGGTTACCCCTGCCGTGGTTCCGTGGGCGGACGGATCAGTGCAAACGCTGTGCCCAGCATCAAAAGAGGTGACAACGAGCACAAATTGCTGCCACAACCTTCCATGAGATTACAACTTAGGAAACATTCCCACCACTAAACGCCAATCCGCAGAACCGAAGGAAACTTTGATGCATGCGCAGAATTTGCCGGTCCGTCGGCAGGATTCGCAGGGGTCCGCGACCGCGACCCGAGGTGAAATTGGGAAAGGTGGAGCCCCGAAAGCTGTTTCGCCCCGACATCCTGGTTTGCGGTGAGATTCGGGTAAGAGATCGCGAGCGGTTTTTAAGTCGGAGGAGCACGCTCGTCGTGCCCGGTGAAAGAGAATGGATGATCAATCATGGATGATCAATCGGTGTTCATCGGACCTGACAAGCAGGTCCCTCCAGAGAAACGGACGTGACAAGCAGGTCACTCCAGGAAAGGTCCCTCCGGAATTTTTTCGGAGGGGCACGCTCGTCGTACCCGGTGAAAGGCAATGGGGGATCGAACGTTAAAAAGTGGACCCGACAAGCGGGTCCCTCCGACGTCGTAGGGGCCATTCATGAATTGCCCCTACCGTTTAATCAGCGGAATATAGACCTGACAAGCAGGTCCCTCCGGGGAAACGGACGTGACAAGCACATCCCTCCGAATGCTCCGTCGCCAAAAGAGGTTGCAAGGCAAATGGCTTGTTGGAGGGACGCGTTCCGCGGCGGCCCACGCCTTCGCACGACGTCCGGTGGCCTTGAAAGAAGATTCAAGCGGCACCAGGCCGTCTGGGTCACTCAATCTTCTGCGGCGGGTTTTTCCGGATGGGCTCGAGCCATGCTCACGAGGCGGTCGGCCCCCTGGGCCTTCAGCAAAGCCCCAACCTTTTCACCGAGTCTTTTTGGTTCGGATATTTCACCTGAACAGGTGACCTCCAACTTTTCGGCTCCATCCGGGGAAAGTACCCGTGCCGTGAGGAGGAGCCGACCTTGCACAACACGGGCCCATGCTGCGACCGGAGCGAGACATCCGGCAGCCAAAGTGGCCAGGACCGTTCTCTCGGCAGTCACTTCGGCCGCGGTACGGGAATCATTGAGTCGGGCCAGGATCTCCAGAACATCGGGAGTCGATTCCGCAGCCTCGATCGCGAGGGCGCCCTGTCCCGGCGCCGGCAAAAGATAATCAGGGGTAAGGTTTTGAGTGGCCTCGCTCAGACGGCCCAGCCGAGCAAGTCCTGCCGCTGCCACCACGATACCGTCAAAGTCCCCTTCCCGGAGCCTGCGAAGACGGGTATCCAGGTTTCCGCGAAGCGGCACAATCTGGAGGTCCGGACGATGAAAGAGAAGCTGCGCTGCTCGCCGTCTGCTTCCCGTACCGACAGTCGCACTCGGGGGCAGTTCCATGAGGCTGCGGCCATCCCGGGTGATGAGCGTGTCTGCCACCGGTCCGCGGGATGGAATGGCAGCGATTGTCAGGCCGGGCACGGGTCGGGTGGGCAAATCTTTCAGGCTATGGACGGCTAAATCGATTTCGCCCGCCAACAGGGCCTGCTGGATTTCCTTGGTGAACACCCCGGTGGTCCCCAGGGCTTCTACCGACCATTGCTGCTGGCGATCCCCACTGGTGGTGATGAGAACCAGTTCAGCCTCAATTCCAAGCCGCTGGAGCTGCTCTCGAACCCATTCAGCTTGCCATCGGGCTAGTTGACTGCCGCGCGTGCCAATCCGCAGGCGTCTGGTGGTCATCGTCGTGGGAGTGCTTTCGTTGCAAAACGATGCACGAGGGGGGCTCAGTCCTACGCAAACCGGGAAATCTCAATCAGTTTCATGGTCATTCATTGTGCGCCGCGCTCGCGGCCGCAAGATCAACCGACTGAGACGACGAGGGTGGCGGAACAACGACGCCACAACTGACAATAAACTGAATGGCCTGGTCGATCGAAATCCCCAGGTCCACCGTGTCCTCTTCGGGAACATTCACGGTAAACCCGGTCATCGGCGCCGGAGAGGTGGGGATAAAGACGGTCAGGATCACTCGGCCAGTCTTTTTTCGAAGTTGATCGAAACTTTCGCTCGTGACCAGCCCGATCGACCAAATTCCCCGACGGGGCCATTCCACGGCCACCACGCGACTGAACTCCATCGACCGCTGGGCCAGCAGAAAGTCACTGACCTGTTTGACAGCGCCATACACGCTCCTCACAAATGGCAGGCTGACAAACAGAGCCTCGAACTGGGACCAAACCAGTCGCCCCATTCGGGCGGTGACAAATTTTCCCAAAAGATAGAGCACCAGAATGAGGAGCGCGATGAGGAACGGCAGCACAAGATGCGGTTTGAGGTACCGTAGCTCGATGTAAAGCTGGTAAGCGTCCACCGCCTGAGGGGGGATTTCCTCCTCGCCCACCTGTTCCCTCAAGTACTCAATTACTTCCTTGGGAATGTACTTTCCGCCCCTCATCCGTACGAATGTTTTCCCGTTCACGACAACTTCCCGGGCATCGTTCCTCAGCGAGGGAGGAAGGCTCTGCGCCGAGCGAATATCCGCCGTCGCAACAAAAATCGCATTCTGAATGCCTTTTTTGAGAGGAGAGAAGATGTAAGCATCAATGGTAGCCGCCACCCAAATGATGATGACCACCGTTAGAAGAGGAGGCAAAACTGTTGCGGCGCCGCGCCACACGGCTTTCCAAAATGGATCAAGCGGTCCCGGCGGCCGCTTTTTCGGCAGAAATTGCTCCACATTCAGTTCTGGCCTGGGCTGTCGAGCCTCAATATCGGGCAAGGGGTTGGTGTCATCATGACTCATAGCGTCATTCCTCGCGGGATTTTCAAAAGTTGGCAAACGGTGGACTTCAATCAAAATCTTACAACGGAAGCGGAGTACCCGGATACGGGTCGGCGGAAAGGATAGGCGATTCAGTAAAAACTTCACAACCCTCACCCAGGGGGATAGAGACGGCGGTGCACTGGGTGGCCAACGCTCCGGCCTGACAACCGAACAGGGAAACATTGCTGAAAAGATAATAATTCAATCATTTTTTAGACTGATCTTACACGCCAGTGGGCGTATCAACACCAACCGATATGGGGGCATTCTATTGGCGAGCGTCATTTCGCGGGGTAAATTGAATTGTTCTGAAAGCTACAATCATAAGTGTATGGCCGCCCGTCAGCGGTGGGATTAGCCCCGCAGGTCGAGCGCAGCGCCGCGCGGGTTACATCTGCGCGATTCAGGTGGAAAAAACCGGGGGACGACTCCGGACCCGCAGATTGCAGAGCTTCGGCCGAATTGCTTACGGCAGAGCGATAGCAAACGCGAAAAAGGCCGGACGATGCGGAGCCAACTTTTACCGTGTCACGTCGGGCAACCCAACAGAAAGCCCCGGTGGAGAAGCAAGTGACATAACAACGGAGGTCAGGGGCTGGTGACGAGTGCGGAAAGTGACGCCCGATATTTTAGGGAATGAAAAGAAATACAGTCGGTTGATTTGAGAGAGACACGCTCCCAGAAAGACTTTTCTTTGAGGTGGCGTGTCTAATTGGTTTTCTGTCAACGAGGGACTGAATCAGATGAAATTCAGTGACTTTGTCGTGCGGGATGCGATCGTCACAGATCTCGATCCTGATGCTTCGAAGGAAGAGATCATCCGGCGGCTCTGCGAGGCCCTGTGTGATGCAGGGGCCTTGAGTCGAGAACACCTGGACGACATCGTGCGGGCATTAATCAAACGGGAAGAGCTGGGGACCACCGGAATCGGGATGGGGGTGGCGGTTCCGCACACAAAGCATCCCAGCGTGGATAAATTGGTGGCTACCGTCGGCATCAGTCCGGACGGCGTGGATTTCGATGCCCTTGACGGTGAAAAGGTACACGCCCTGTTCTTGCTGGTTTCCCCCACTGACCTGCCGGGGGATCACCTCCGGGCGCTCGAATACATCACACGGCAACTCCACAACCCGACGTTTGCCCGATTTCTCAAACAGGCCAAAACCGCGGAAGACGTTTGGGTGCTTCTGGAGGAGGCGGACGCGGGGAAATACGCCAGCCACTGAGGAGTTCAGCGTCAGGCAGGAAGTTTCAGCACAGGACGGTTTTGTGGCTTGCGTGACGGAAGGCGTTTCTCGCCGTCTTTTGGGCTTAGCAGTGTGGGGAAGCCCCGCCAACCTCATTCCAACTTGAAGCGATGCTCTTGGGACTGGCGGATACGCGGAGGGTCGGAGGGCGAGTGGAATCAGCCTGGGGCAGTACCGAAGTTGAGTGGTTCGACAAGTTCATGAACGTGGGTGAGTTGTCCAGAATGAGCGAGCAAACAGGTCCTTTGCGGCGACGTGTGACGATTCGGAACCGTGCCGGGCTGCATGCCCGGGCGGCCAGCCTCGTCCGCGATACGGTCCTCAAGCACCGATGTCGTGTCACGTTGATCAAAGCGGAGGATCCATCAGCTTCGCTCAACGGGGCTCCTCGGGCCGATGGCACAAGTGTCATTGAGATGCTCAGTCTGGGGGCCATGGAGGGAGAACCGTTGATTATTGAAGCGGAGGGTGAAGAGGCTCCACAGGTTCTGGATGCCCTCGAGCGGCTTGTCGAATGCAAGTTCTGGGAGGATGATTTCGCACCTGAATCGCAGCAGACCTTTCCGGGGTAGGAACGAATCCCCCGTCGCGGTCATCCACAGATGATTAGAGGAGCGCCGTGAAGCCAGCCCCAATCGACAGCCCAGAGACGGAACCATGATGCGTTTGCAGGGAATAGCGGTATCTCCGGGGATAGCCATCGGAAAGGCGGTGGTGATTGGGCAGGACAGTTTCAGTATCCCGCGGGAGTACGTCGAGGCAGACGCTGTCGAGCAGGAGGTGGCACGATTTCGAGAAGCCCTTCAGGTGGCCGCCCGGGAAATTGAAAACAATCGGGATCTGGTCACCCGGGAACTCGGCCCCAAATCGGGTGCGATCTTTCAGGCCCATCTGGAAATCCTGGAGGATCCCAAGATTCGCGAGGACGTCGAGTCGCTCATCCGCAACCGCCAGTATTCCTCAGAAAAAGCTGTCAGTCTTGTGTTGCGGCAATTCGCCGAGATGTTCCGGCGGTTGCCCAATCCGGTGATCGCCGATCGGGCCTATGACGTTCTGGACATCGAGCGGCATTTGTTGCGGGCCCTTCTCGGACAGCCCCATCGCAGTCTCTATCATCTGACGTCTCCAGCGGTCGTTCTGGCCAGGAATCTGACGCCCAGCGAAGTGGCCAATTTGGACCGAAAGATGGTCCGCGGCTTTGCCACGGAGCTTGGTGGACCGACCAGCCATACGGCCATCGTGGCCCAGGGCATGGGGATTCCGGCGGTGGTCGGAACGGGACCGTTTCTCACCGAGGTCTCCGGCGGCGATATCGTGATCGTCGATGGTGATCGCGGTATCGTCATCGTTCGCCCGGATGAATCCACCCTCCGTGAATATGAGGAAGAAGCCCGGGCTATCCGTGCATTCATCACGGAGCTAGAAAAGCTTCGGGACCTGCCGGCGGAGACGCTGGACGGCACACGGATTGAAATCTACGGTAATATCGAGTTCCCGCACGAAGCGGCGCTTTGCCTGCAAAATGGAGCGGAAGGCATTGGGCTGTATCGCACCGAGTTTCTCTATCTCGGCCGGAACGATCTGCCCAGCGAAGAAGATCATTACCAGGCGTACTGCGAAGTCGTCCGGATTATGGGTGATCGGCCGGTCACTATCCGCACGTTCGATCTGGGGGCCGATAAAGTCCCGCTCCAACTGGGACTGGAAAAAGAAGCCAACCCCTGTCTGGGCTTGCGAAGTATACGTCTGGCGCTGCGGTATCTGCCCCTGTTTCAAACACAGTTGCGAGCCATTCTGAGGGCCAGCGTGTGTGGTAACGTGCAGATCATGTTCCCCATGATCAGCACGCTGGCCGAGCTTCGCCAGGCCAAACTCATGCTGGCGGAAGTGATGGAAGACCTGGCGGAGAGCCGGATTCCTTTCCGTCGGGACATTCCGCTGGGCATTATGGTGGAAGTTCCCTCCGTTGCCGTGACCATTGACCGGTTCCTGGACGAAGTGGACTTCATCAGTCTGGGAACGAACGATTTGATTCAATACACCCTTGCGGTGGACCGCACCAACCGCAATGTGGTGAACATGTACAACGCCACTGAGCCCGCGGTGCTGCGGCTGATTCATCACGTGATCCAGGAGGCTTCGCGGAAAGGCGTGCCGGTCAGTTTGTGCGGCCAGATGAGCAGTCATCCGCTCCACACCATGCTGCTCATTGGGCTGGGATTGCGGAAGTTCAGTGTGGCCGCCCATTCCATCCTTGAAATCAAGAAGGTCTGCCGCAGCGTGACCGTCCAACAGTGTGAGGCCCTTGCGAAACGGGCTCTGGAAATGGATCATGCCCGCGATGTGCAGGCACTCCTTCGGGAGCAGTTGATCAAGTTGATCCCGGCGTTCAGTCGGATCATGTGAACCTCATTCCTGAGTACGGCAACAGAACAGGTGGCGCTATGAAGTCGCGATTGTTTCCTGCCTTGCAACGGGAAGTGTCGGAAATCGGATTGGGTACGTGGCAATTGGGCGGCACGGAATGGGGGGACGTGCCCGAGGAGGAGGCCCTCAACACATTGGCGGCTGCCGCAGAGGCGGGTATCACCTTCATTGATACGGCCGACATCTACGGCCTGGGCCGCAGTGAATCGCTCATCGGACGCTTCTTGAAAGGCCGACCAGATCGCGACCGTTTCATTGTGGCCACCAAACTGGGAAGGCATCCCGAACCGGGTTGGCCCGCCAACTTCACCAGGGAAGTCGTCCGCCGCCACACAGAGGATTCCCTCCGTCGCCTGGGCGTGGATGTCATCGATCTGACGCAAACCCACAGCCTCCCCCTGGAGGTCATGCGCGATACAGGCATTTTCGACTATCTGCGCGAACTGCGGGACGAGGGCAAAATACGGGCATACGGTGCCAGCGTAGAAAGCATGGAAGAGGCCCTCTTCTGTCTCAATGTTGAGGGAATGGCCTCTCTCCAGATCATCTTTAACATCTTTCGGCAGAAGCCCATCGATGTCCTTTTCGACGAGGCCCAGAAACGGGGTGTGGCGCTGATCATTCGTCTGCCGCTGGCCAGCGGATTGCTGGCAGGGAAATTCACTCGGGATACCCAATTCGCCCCCAACGACCATCGGTTCTTTAATCGTGATGGCGAGAAGTTCAATGTGGGGGAGACGTTTGCGGGCCTGCCCTTTGAAAAAGGTCTCGAACTCGTCGAGCACATTCGACCATGGGTGCCCTCGGGAATGACCATGGCCCAGATGGCCTTGCGGTGGTGCCTGGATTTTGATGCCGTGACCACCGTTATTCCCGGGGCAAAGCGTCCCGACCAGGCACGGAGCAATGCCGCGGCCAGTGATTTGATGCCGCTTCCTCCCATCCTCCACAACAGGCTGGGCCGTTTCTATGAGGCCCAGGTCGCCGCGCACATTCGGGGCAAGTACTGATATCACTTTTGCCGGTCACCTCGGCTCCGTCCAAGCAATCAGCAGAAGCTTTTTTGACGCGGCGTGGTCCCCGGGGACACTGCAGTGAGTAGGTCCTCTTTTTGCGCTCCAGCGAAGCCGGATAAGATATGTAAACAGGTTGTTTGGAAGCGGCACGTAATTCACGGGGTGTACGAAGGACTCGGTGCGCCGCCTGGGTGAGGCCTTGACCGCGGGCTGACTCAATTATCGACCGGGCGAGGTTCCCTCCAACCTCGTGATGAAGGAGTTCGCGAGCGATGAACCGTGGTGATCGACGGGTGATCTCGTCGCTTCTGGGAATGGTGCTGGCATTTGCCTGCCTGGCAACTGTTTCTCGTCTGTCGGCCGAGGAAACAAACGCCGAAGCAACACGGGACTACAACGCCGCGGCGAAGCTCCACAATCTATCCTCGTGGGACCTGGCGGCCGAGCAGTGGCGCGCATTCATTGCCAAACATCCTGCGGACCCCCGCGTGCCAAAGGCTCTCCATTATCTCGGCGTCTGCCTGTTCAATCAAAAACAGTATGAAGCGGCGGCCCAGGCCTTCCAACAATCCATCCAAAAGGGAGTGGAAGAAAACTTTCGGGAATTGTCGGCGGTTTATCGGGGGATGGCCCTGTTTGAGGCTGCCCGACAACAGAAGCCGGAGTTGTACTCCGCAGCCCGTACCGCCTTGGAAGAATACCTGCGGACCTATCCCAATGGCAGTCAGCGGCCGCAAGCCCAGTACTATCTCGCGGAAACGCTCTATTTTCAGGGGCAGAAGGACCAGGCCGCCCAGGCCTACCGCCGATTCCTCCAATCGTTTCCCGATGATGGGCGTGTGCCCGACGTGCTGTTCGCCCTCGCGGTATGTGAAGAGGAACTCGGCAACAGGCAGGCCGCGCTGAAAAACTACCAGACGTTCACGGAAAGGTATCCACAGCACCCCAAAGTCAATGAAGCCCTCTACCGAATCGGCGAGTTGCAGTATTCAGCGGGGGATTTTGAACAAGCGGAGCTGTTCTTTCACAAGGCCGGAGCGGATTCCCGATTTGCCGATGCCGATCTGGCGGTCATTCGCTCGGGCGACGCACTGGTTCAGTTGAAACGTTATGACGAAGCAGCCCAGCAGTACGCAAGCGTTGAAAAACGATTCCCCAATTCACCGCATATTGCACGGGCTAACTTGGGTGCCGCAAAGTGCCTCTACTTTGCCAATCGTTACAACGAGGCCCTGCCTCTTCTGGTTCGCGCTATGCAGGCGCCCGATGTGCGGGCGGAGGCCATCCACTGGGCAGCCCGGTGCCATCTTAAACTCGGCCAACCCCAGCAGGTGCTGGATTTAATTGGTCCAGAAACCATTAAGAGTGCCGCCCCCCCATGGAACGTGACGCTCCAGCTCGATCGGGCCGATTCCCTGTACGAAATCCCCGATAAGCGAGAGGATGCCGTCAAGGAATACGCGCAGGCGGCCGCCATGGCGACCGATGCGGCCCTGAAAGGGGAGGCACTTTACGCTGCAGCGCACACGGCGCTGGGACTAGGCCAGATTGGCGTAGCGCGACAGTACGCGGAACAGTTTCGCAAAGAAATTTCGGATCACGTGCTGAGTCCGGATGTGGAGCATATTCTGGCGGAATGCGAATTCGCTGAGAATCACTACGATTCGGCCGCCCAGATGTTTGATGAGCTTGCCAAAAAATATCCCAAAAATCCGCAAGTAGGCTCGTGGCGTGTCCGTCAGCTCACGGCTCTGCAAATGGCGGGCAAGCATGATGCGGTCGTGAAGCTCGGTCAGACGCTGGCCGATGCCGTGCCCCAACCGGACGATCAGGCAGCGATCCTCACCCTCGTGGGGGCCAGCCAACTGGAGCTCGGTAACCCCAAAGCAGCTCAGGAAGCGTTGCTTCTGGCGCTCAGCCGCAGCGCCAAAGGCCCATCCGCAGACCGCGCGATGCTTCTTCTGGCCTGGGCATACCACAAACAGGGACGCACGGCTGACGCACGAACGGTGGTTGAACGAATGATCAAGGATTTCCCCCAGAGCACGCTGCTGGACCGGGCTTACCACGCGCTGGGAAAGTACTGCGCAGCCCTCCAGGATTACGCATCGGCCGAATCCGCCTACCGGCAGGTCCTTCGGCAGTTTCCCGAAAGCTCCCGTGTCCCGGCAACAATGTGTGAATTGGCCCAAACACTCCTGAAAAACAACAACCCCACAGAAGCCGAACAGCTCCTTAACGATCTACTCCAAAAGTACGCAAACCATCCCCTTGCACCCTGGGCGCGATATCTCCTGGGAACGCTCTACTACGAGCAGCAGCAATTTGATCGTGCGTCGCAGATGATTGACCAGGCCCTCAAGGGAGGATTGACGGGTAACGAACGGTCCGCCGCGCTTTATACGCAGGGGCTCATTTTGATCGATAGAAAGCAATACGATCAGGCGGCGACGATCTTTAAACAAATCCTCGACGACAACCCCCAGTATCCAGAGGTGGACAAAGTTCTCTACCAGTGGGCCTGGGCAGAAAAACTGGCCGGTAAAGAAAAAGAAGCCATTGCTTTATTCCAGCGGCTCATCGATACTGCGGCAGAAAGTCCCCATCGCCCCGAGGCCGAATATCACGTGGCCAGCTATCTCTATTCACAGGGACGTTATTCCGAGGCGGCCACGCTTTATCACCACTGTTATAAATCAGCCCGTGATCCTGATCTGATTGAAAAGTCCGTGCACCGGTTAGGCTGGTGCTTCTTCAAACTGGGACAATACGAGAATGCTGCCCAAACGTTTGCTTACCAGAAATCCGCTTATCCTCAAGGATCGTTAGTCGCGGATGCCATTTTTATGGAAGCAGAATCGCTCTTCATGCAGAACAAATTCAAGGAGGCACTCCAACTTTACGAGTCGCTGTCTCCGCTGGAGTCTCCAGATTACGAGGTTCTGCGGCTTCTTCACGCGGGCCAGTCGGCCGGACAAATAAAACAACCCGACCGCGCCCTGCAGTATTATCAGCAGGTGGTGGCCAGGTTTCCCACCACGCCGGAGGCCATCCAGGCCCACTTTGAAACAGGCATGATCCACTACGAGCGCGGTGAACTGGATACGGCTTTAAGAATGTTTGAAAAGGTTTTGGAGGACGCCAAGCAGGTTCCCGACGAAACAGCGGCCAGAGCGCAGTTTATGCTCGGCGAGATCGCCATGCAGCAAAAAAAATACGACGATGCGGTGAAATACTTTTTCCGCGTGGCCTATGGCTATCGCCTGCCGCAGTGGCAGGCGGCCGCCTTATTTGAAGCGGCCCGTTGCTTTGAAACACTGCAAAGACCCGAGCAGGCTGCGAAACTCTATCAGGAATTGATCGACAACTTCCCGGAAAGCGATCGCATCGCTGATGCCAGGACAAAATTACAACTTCTGCAAAAACAACAGTAAGTGTGTTAATAGCAGGAACGTCTTTCCATCAATGCCGTAATATTTTTATTGAATCTGCGTGATCGGACCAGTATCTTACAGACTATCATTCAAATTAAATAACCATCGATTATGTTAAGATATTTGCGCAAAGGCACGAAGGGGCGAGCAACCGCAGCAGCACACCGTCACAATGGCAGGCCGGACCGAAATACGACAGACGAGAATGGCGTTTCTCGAGTGAGAGATCCATGCAATGAAAGCACTCCCTCTTATTAAACCGTGGTTGGCACCGCGATTACTGGTCGTTGTGGTCGGTGTCATTGCGGCGGGGGCCGCCCTGAGCGTTGCTTGCCGGGCGGAGGTGCCCGTCCCCACTACCTCCCCACCTGCTCCATCGAGTGTGGCCCCCCAAGCCACCGCGGGCGGTGGCCCTGCCAGCTTGGAGGAAGCGGATCGCAAGGCCGAGGAGGCCCTGGCGGCTCCACCCGCCACACAGTCGGACCAGCAGGAAAGCGCTGGCAAGCCGGGGACGATCCCGCAAATCAATGTGCTCGATCTGGCTTTCCGCGGCGGCGTGCTGATGATTCCCATCACGCTGATGTCGATCCTGACGGTCATCTTCGGGCTGGAACGAGCTTTGGGACTGCGGCGGCGGAAAGTGGTTCCCGCGGGCCTCATCCGCGGACTTGGACAGCTAGTGGAAGATAAGCGTGGGTTTGATCCGCGGGGGGCCTATCGGCTGGCCCAGCGGTATCCGTCTTCGGCCGGCAATGTCCTTAAGGCGATGCTGGTCAAGGTCGGCCGACCGCTTCCAGAAATTGAACAGGCCATGAAAGAAGCCACCGAGCGAGAGGCGGATCGCCTTTACAGTAATGTGCGTTTCCTCACGCTCTCGGCAGCCGTCACCCCGCTTTTGGGACTGCTGGGAACGGTCCAGGGAATGATCCAGGCGTTCTTTGTCACTTCGCATCTCCCTACCGGCGCCGATCGAGCAGAGATGCTGGCGCAGGGGATTTACACGGCCCTGGTGACGACGTTTGCGGGACTGTGTGTGGCCATTCCGGCCTCGGTACTGGCACACTACTTCGAGGGACGAATTCAGAAGCTCTTGCGTGAGCTGGATGAATCGCTGCTGGGGCTTTTGCCCCAGTTTGAACGCTTTGAAGGCCGCCTGCGGATGGGGCGAGAGCAAATTTCCACGCCCGATCTCCTGGCCACCGCGGGTTTGCAGCGTGAGAGCCCGCAACCACCACCCCCACCCAGCCCCGCTGAGACGGGAGCCATGCCATGAGTATCCTGATTCGCAACAAAAGCCGCGCTCTGGAGTCACTCACGATGACTCCCCTCATCGATGTGGTGTTTAATCTGCTGATATTCTTTCTTATTGCCAGTAAATTTGCGGAGGAGGAACGGGAACTGCCGGTACGGCTCCCCGATGCCAGTGAAGCCCAACCACTTCTCAGCAAGCCGAGGGAGCTTTTTATCAACATTGACGAAAACGGTCGATATTACGTGGGGGGCAAACTGCTCAGACTGAACGAACTGGAGAAATTGCTCCTGGAGGCCTGGTCCGCCAACCCCAGCAGAACGACGGTCATCATCCGGGCGGACGAACGCTGCCGTCTGCAACCCGTTGTCTCGGCAATCAATGCGTGCAAGAAAGCCCATATTACAGACTACCGCCTGGCGACGCGGAAGACAGGGCCGCCGAGTGAAGGTGCTAACTCCCCTTAACGGAGCGGGAAGGAGGTCCGTACTCAGCAGTGCGAGGGAAGGCCTCGTCACATGGCCGACTTGAAAAGTCCCCCATCTCGTGGCAAACGAACTGTCATCCGGCGTTTCGTCCCGGAGCGGCTGGCCGATTTTGATGAGCAGGTCTGGCCGGTCAATATCGCCATACTCGTCTTCGCCGGATTCGTCACGGGAATCGTGCTGGCTACCACGCCCGACTTTTTCGATCCCCGTCCGCTATATAACGGCTTGGTCCGGTTGGGAATCATCGCTGGGCTGGTGCTGTTGTTGCTCTGGAGTACAGCTCACGTTCGGGCACCGACGGCTCGCCGCATCCAGTTCTGCGTGGTACTCAGTCTTTTCCTGCATCTCCTAGTCGCCGTTCTTTTACGGGAGCAGTACCTCAAATTGATTGCGTTCATCCGCGAGAATTCGTTACCGGCAGAGTCGGAAACCGAAGAAACGATCACCTTGCCCGAGTATGGAATCGACTCGGTTGAAGAGGCGAACCAGCTTTCGGAATACACCCGGCCGGTGCAGGCACTTCCCAGGGACAACGTTGCTGCCGACCAGTTGATCGATCGACCACGACCGGGTTCCCCGGCTCCTTTGTCAGCACCGCAGGAGATGCCGGATTTGTCCAGGGAACAATCCTCGCCGCTTGTGCCACCGCGAGCCGAGGAAACTGTGCGTGAACAATCCTCCGATTCGGAGCTTTCGGCTCCGCGTCGGACGCTGCCCGCCCCTGGTGAAATCACCCACCTTGCGCCGCTGGATGCGCCCCCGGAAAGGTCCTCGGTTGAGCCGGAGGTCAGTCCGCGTGACCAGGTGCAGCGGGAACAAGCAGCGGCGACATTGAAACGGCCGGAAGAGGCTCCCGACCAAAGCACCAACCCGCAGGTCAGTCTGCCGGCGCGCGTCACCGCCGAGCGTATGCCGGCGACTTCCCCGCCCCTCTCGCGTCCGCAGCAAAGGGAGGTTTCCCGCGAACAATTGCTGGCGAGTCAGTCGCCGTCCATTACGGTGCCGGAACCTCAGGGAACCTCGTCGCCTGGTGAACTCCGATCGTCGGAAATTGTGCCCCGGCGGAGTCAAACCGTAGCCGCCCCCGCCCAAGCTTCCGGCGAGCCCCAGCCCGTCACACCAGCGGAGTTGGCGGTGATCCACCCAGCACCGCGTCCGGAAAGAATGACGCGTCCCGAAATGGCCGTCGGCCCAGTGGGAACACGACAAACCGCACGCAGCGGCCTCGAGACGTCCTCAATCGCGGGCATCGGGGAAAATGCTGAGTTACAATCGATCCCGCAGACGGCTGGCGCTCCGCGTCTTGCCCGGTCTCCGGAAGAACCTGCAATCGGTGGCCCTGCCCGAGAGCGAACCACGATTTCGTCCCCCGCGACGGCCGGTTCAATGGGCAACATTACAGACATCGTGAACGCCGCCCCAGCGGGGATGGCAGCTTCCCGGCGACCGCGGTCTGGTGATTCCTCAGACTTCATGGGAGTGACAGGAACGGGAGAGCCTGGAGCAAGCTCCCCGCGTCAAGGGCCGCCTGGGGAAATTCTCGGGTCGGTGGCCGCACTCACGCCCACGGAACCACAACCCAGTGGCGCGGGGGGAAGCAATCTCCGTGGGGCAGCGACTCGCCTGGAACCGCGCGCGACTGGGATCGGACCTGCTCCGATCTCCGTTGGGCTGGCGCGGCAGGAACCAGGAGTGGGCAGCTCGGGAAGCGGTGAAACCGGGGGTGGGCTGGCTTCCGAGCTTACCGGCGGAATGGGGCTGGCAAGCAGTGGTCCGGCACGGGGGCTGGGCGCGGCACGAGAGGAAGGTGGGGCGGAAGGGCAGGCCTTTTCGATGGGGAACACTCGGCCGGGCAATCGAGGTTTGGGCGAAGCCAGTAGTCCACTGATTGCCAATCAGGCAGCTCTGGAAGGAACTGTGTCAGGAACTTCGGCAGGGCCAACGGCGGGGGGCACTCCCAGCGACCGTCCCTCGGCAACGGCATTGACCTATGGACGCGGAACATCACGACAGGCCCTGCCGTCACTGGCGGGTTTTGGAAGTGGATCGAGCGCCCCCGCCGGGACTTCAGATCTGGCGGGGATGAAAGGAGACACGGTGCCGAGCGTCTCCGGCAGCCTTCCGCCTCGGTTGTTTGATCGGACGGCGGCTGGGGGAAATTGGGGTTCCAGCGGTAATCCGGGAGGGTCCGTGCGAAGCTCGGCGACTCTCCGCGGACAGGACAACGCACCGTACATCACCTCACAGGCACCTATCGCCGCGGAAACGGGGGGAACCGGCCAGGCCGGTCAATCTCTTGCGCGTGCAGAGATTGGGCGACAGGCGGGGGATGAACCACGTCGGGTGGTCGAGCTGCCGCCTCTGACCGCAGGGGCAGGCCGCGGCGGTTCTCCCAGTGGGGATCTGCTGAATGATGGGCTGACTTTACCGGTACGACGCGGTGGCGGTGAAATGTCCCGGCCTGAAATTGTCGGCCCGGGCGGGGCAAGACTCGCCTCGCGGTCCGCTCTGGGTGTGGCTTCGCCCGAGGTTCTCCGTGGGGCGGCGGAAACTGAACCCGCCGAAGCATTCGCCCAGCGCAATCCCGAAATCCGTGGTGCTCGCGCCATGGAGTTCGGCGGCAGTTCGGAGACCGAGCGAGCGGTGGAAAAAGGTCTTGAATTTCTCGCTCGCATTCAGTTCCCCGATGGGCACTGGAGCTTGCACCGCCTGCCGGACCATGTCCCCGATCCGCAAAAGACATTTCACACAGGAACCATGCACGGGGACACGGCCGCCACTGGTTTGGCGTTGCTGGCCTTTCTGGGCGCCGGGTACACCCATCAGGGATCCCGCTATCGAGACACGGTGGGTCGCGCGCTCCGCTGGCTTGTGGAAAATCAGTCGTCGGACGGTCGATTCTTCCGCGATCAAACCGACTCCAATCTGTACACTCGATTTTACGGGCATGGGCTGGCGACGATCGCCATCTGTGAGGCCTACGGGATGACGCGAGATCCAGCTCTCCGCCAGCCTGCGGAGCGAGCGATCGGCTTTATCGTCCAGTCCCAGAACCCTGAATTGGGCGGATGGCGGTACGAGTCCCGGAAGGAAACTGACACCTCTGTCAGCGGGTGGCAGCTTATGGCGCTGAAGAGTGCCCAGATGGCCGGATTGCAGGTGCCCACCACGACGCTGGAAGGCGTCTCGCGATGGCTCGATTTGGCACAGGCGGAAGGTGGAGCCCGTTATGTCTACAGCCCCTATGTGGCAAGCACGTCAGCCTCGCATCTGAAGGCCCCCAGTCGTGCAATGACAGCCGAGGGGTTACTCATGCGAATTTATCTGGGTTGGGGGCCCGAGAATCCAGCCCTACAACGCGGAGCAGATTTTCTGGTTCAAAATCTGCCGAGTTACGGAAACGATGAGAATCCCTTGCGGGATGCCTACTACTGGTATTACGCCACACAGGTAATGTTTCAGATGCAGGGCGAACACTGGAAAACCTGGAACCAGGCCATTCAGCAGCTTCTTCCTCGAGAACAGGTGCAGTCCGGACCGTGGGCGGGGAGCTGGGATCCGTTGCGGTCTGTTCCTGACCGTTGGGGCAAAGAAGCGGGCCGACTGTACGTCACAGCCATGCACCTGCTCATCCTGGAAGTGTACTATCGGCACCTGCCCTTGTTCAGAACACTTGCCCAAAAAGACTGAATTCAAAGGCTTGGACGCTCTTGCACCATGGATCTTCCCCTGAGATTATTACCGGTGGAAGAACGATGGACATGCCACGGTTGCGGTATTTGCTGCCGTCACGTGATTATCCCCCTTTCTCCTGAGGAATACGCGCGGATTCGCGCCCAGGGATGGGACAAAGACCCGACGCTGGCGGGCAAGCGGTTGTTTGTTCGCACGCAGCTTTGGCCTCCCCGGTACCGATTGGCCCATCAGGAGGACGGCTATTGCGTGTTTCTCAGCCCCACCGGTCGCTGCCGCATTCATGAGCGGTTCGGAGCAGAGGCCAAGCCGCTCGTCTGTCGGATGTTTCCCTATCAGACTGTGGCCTTGGACAAGTTCGCCTACCTCACGCTGCGGCACAATTGTCCGAGTGTGATACGTCATGCAGGCCAACCACTCTCGCAACAGGAAGACCAGTGGCGACCGCTTGCGGAGCATCCCCGCTTGCGACCTCAAGCCACGGTGCCGCCTCCCATCACCCTGGGTTATCGGGGTACATGGAATCAGTTTCTGCGATCGGCAGCAGTTGTGGAACGGCTTCTCTGCAATCCTTCGTATCCCATGGTTCGTCGGCTTGTTCACGCTCTGCTTTTCGCGCAGACCCTGGACGCCTGCCGGTTAAGCCGCCTGGATCAGGAGCGTTATATTGAGCTGCTCCGCATGCTGGAGGAAAGCGTGCCGAAGGAAGCCGAGCCACTTTTCCGCGACCGCGTTCCACCCGATGCAGCCTCCCAGTTCATTTTTCGCCGAGTTCTGCTGGACTATCTTCGGTTGCATCCGGGATTTCCGCTTCAAGAATCCTGGCAGGGCCGAATTCAGTGGGCGAAAATGGCGCTTGCAATCGCCAGGGGAAAAGGGACCATCCCCGCGCTCGCGCCGCCAGAGGTCGCTCTCAAGTTCGAGGGCGAACCAGCGACGTTTTCGGGCAGCGTCTCGCTGGCAGAACTGGACCGCAGTTTGACAGGGCTGCATCGGGATGTGCTCAAGCCCCTCGATGAGTACTACGAGGCCATGGCCATCTCACGCCGATTTGCGGTCAATGGCCGACGGGGCTGGCCGTTAACGGATCGCATTCGTGCCCTGGCTGCGTCTTTCCCCGCCGCCCTTGCTGTTCTGCGCCTGGCAACCCCCGGACGACTTCCCACCGCCGATGACATGATGGCGGTGGTAATCGCCCTGGACCGCGGGGAAGGCCTGGCCTCACTCGCCAGCCGAACTTACCGGCGAAGGCTGAGAGCCCTGGGTCGCAGCGGCCAACTCATTCGGCTGGTCATCTGGTGGGCCCGATAAATTGCCTCCGGTGTCACTCCTCGCCCATCAATTGGGCACCGGAGAGAAGACCAGACACACGGGGGCACCCACGGAGACCTGCTTTCCCGTGGGGGTGGGAATTCCCGTCTCGCTGTCGATTTTAAAAATGACCACGTTGTTCGTGTCCTGGTTGGCGGCCAGCAAATACTTGCCCGTAGGATCCAGCCCGATGAAGCGAGGAGTTTTTCCCTGCGTGGAGACGTTGGCTTTGCGCTCCAGCCGTTTTCCCGCATCTGATACTGCGAACACGGCGATGGAGTCGTGACCCCGATTGGACGTGTAAACGAACCGGCCACCGGGGTGCACAGCAATCTCCGCCGCTGTATTCTGACCGGCGAAATCTGTCGGTAGAGCAGAGACATTGTCTATCAATCGGGTGGGCACCCCGTCCTCGCAGGCAAAGATGCTCACCGTTGCGGTCAGCTCGTTCAGGACATAGAGAACCTGTCCATTAGGATGAAACGCGAAATGCCGCGGTCCCGAGCCCGGTGGCACCTGCACGAACGGCGGCTTATGGGGCGTAAGCTGCCCTTGAGCGCCATCCCAATCGAAAAGCAACACCTGATCCAGCCCCAGATCCGGCACCACAACCACCTTGCCGGTTGGATTGAAGCCGATCTGATGGGCGTGAGGGCTGGTCTGCCGGGTGGGGTGAACACTCTTTCCCTCCTGCTTCAGCACACAAACAGCCGGTTCCAGTGCTCCATCCGTTGATACAGGCAGGACGGCCACACTTCCCCCGCCATAATTAGCCACCAGGACGAATCGCCCTGAGGCGTCCACACTCACGTGACAGGGGCCGGAGCCACCCGAGGGTTGCTGGTTGATCAATGTCAACCGCCCGGAGTGGGTATCCACGCTAAAAGCGCTGACGCTGCCCGTCCTCTTACCCGACATTTCCCAAAGTTCTCCCACTGCATACAGAACTGGCTTTTGGGGATGGAGGGCCAGAAAGGATGGATTCTGTGCCTCCGCGGCCAGCACGGGCTCACTGAGGGTTCCGTCCTCCGCGTTGAATCGGCTCACATAGATCCCTTTGCTGGTCCCGCGTGTGTACGTGCCGTAGAACATCCAGAACTCAGCTCCCAGAACAGGCCATCCTGTTCCGGTCAGCATACTGATGACGAGCCCCGTCAGAAATGTGACGACCAACCTGCGCATGATCACTTCTCCATAGAAAACCAAACGGAACGGGCAACGCTGCGCCTTCTAGACTAATCTGCGGAAGCCCATTTTTCATCTTTAGGACGTTTCGGGCAAGAATGCCCCCCACTCAGCGGAACAGAAGCACTGTTCTATTCCTCAGGCGTTGCGGAATGGCTGTCGTGATCAGAGGGTTTGTTCTCGTTTGATTCACCAGGAAGCGGATAGGGTTTATCGATCCCAGGAAGATTGGGGACGTCAAATTCCAGTTCGCCTAACTCTTCCAGGGGCGGCCGGGATTGGCAACCCGGCGCAACAACAAGCAAAAGGCCACCGACCAGCGCGAAAATGCAAATAACAAAGACCTTCAGACCGCGTCCCATCGTTGAATAATCTCCCCTGGTACGAGACTCTTCCTCCGCGGTACACCACTCGGGCCATCGAAGCGCTCAGGCGAAATGGATGCACCGCCCGGTTTTTCCTTGGATTCACTCTTTCATTGTTTCCTAAAATGGAGGACGGACGCAATCGACGCGTCTTCCTGAGTGCATTGTCGTATCACTTCAGCGGATGTCAGCCCATGGCCGTCGATAGGGAGGAGGTTACCCGTCAGGTACGAAAAGCCGCCGAGGATCTGGGATTCTCGCCGGTGGGAATCTGCTCCGCCGTGGAGCCACCTCATTTTTCTTTTTTCGTGGAGTGGCTGGAAAAGGGTTATCACGGGGAGATGATGTACCTGGAACGGCGACGAGAGGCGTATGCCCATCCCCGATCTGTCCTGGAAGGCGTGCGGACCATCGTGATGCTGGGTTTTCCCTATCGCACGGTGGAACCCTCGCCGGGTGCGGCCGGCAAAGGGAGGATTTCACGGTACGCATGGGGAAAAGACTACCACGACCTGATCCGTCGCAGGCTCAAAAGCCTGGGACAAACGGTGAAAGAACTCTGCCCGGGGAGCGAGGTACGGGGTGTGGTCGATACGGCTCCGCTTCTGGAGCGCGAATTTGCCCAACTTGCCGGTCTGGGGTGGATCGGCAAAAACACGCTTCTCATTAATCCCCGTTTGGGAAGCTGGCTGTTTTTGGCAGCACTTCTGACGACGGCCGACCTAGTAGCGGACAGGCCCTTTGAGGCCAACCACTGTGGGACGTGCACCGCATGTCTGCGGGCGTGTCCCACCGGGGCACTGGTTGCTCCCTATGTTCTCGATGCCCGACGATGTCTCAGCTATTTGACGATCGAGCTCCGCGGTCCAATTCCCCAGGAATGGCGATCATCGATCGGCGACTGGCTTTTTGGGTGTGACATCTGCCAGGAAGTTTGTCCCTGGAATCGACGGGCACCCGTGACCGGGGAACCTTCACTGATGCCACGATGGGGAACTCACATCGAACTGACTGAGCTTTTTCATTGGAGCGACGAGCAATTCCGTTCGGCGTTTCGGGACATGCCGTTATGGCGGGCAAAACGCCGGGGTCTGCTGCGGAACGCTGCGATCGTCCTTGGAAATCAGCGCTGCACGGAAGCGGTGCCGGCGCTGATCAGAGGGCTTGAGGATGTGGATCCTGTCGTGCGGGAAGCGTGTGGCTGGGCCCTCGTTGAGATTGGAACAGAGCATGCCCTCTCGGCCGCGAGGACGCGGATTGAAAGAGAGCCCGACGCATGGGTCCGGGATCAACTCACCAGACATTTGGAGAGAATTGTGCAAACCACAGCCCGCCACGATGGGGCGGAGGAGCCGTGCCCATTAGGTAGCGGGCCCAGCAAAATCCCGGAAAAGAGATAAAACTTTAGGGGGAATTCATGAATTGCCGGTACCGAAGTGTCGTGCGCATGATCATTAAGGCATGGCCCGGGTGGCACCGGGCCCTCCAATCGAACCGATGGAGGGCAATGGATGATCGAATGTTGATCGGCGGACCTGACAAGCAGGTCCCTCCGAAGGGTCGGAGGGGCACGCTTGTCGTGCCCGATGAATGGGAAAATGGGCGATCGAACGTGAAATGGCGGACGTGACGAGCAGGCCCCTCCGAAGAGTCGGAGGGGCACGCTTGTCGTGCCCGATGAGGAGGGATGGGTTGTCGATCGGTGTTCATCGGACCCGACAAGCGGGTCCCTCCAATATGCGGGTCCCTCCAATATGCGGACGTGACAGGCACGTCCCTCCGGAAGCGGACTCGACAACCAGTTTCTCTAGGATGAATCTCGCTCCCCCGCGAACTCCCATGGGGTTCCTCGTCCCCGACGGCAGAGGAAAAGTGGGGATGACTGAGCGTTTGGGTTACCTTGACCGCCAAAAGCAGGGGCGCCTATAACAGGGTTTTGGAGTTGTCGAAATTTCCTTCCTGGCCAATCTTTTCGGCTGGATCCCTCATTTCGGACTAAATTGCGCATGACTTCGCCCCCCATCATCAAGATTCGCGAGGCAGAGGAACCCCGTGATCTCGTGCACCGGTGTGTTCAGGCATTGGCAGAGGGGCAGATTGTGGTTATGCCGACGGAGACGATTTACGGGGTGGCAGCTTCGGTGCTCGTTCCCCATGCGGTGGAACGCCTGGCCGACATGAAGGGCCGAAAGCAGGGCCATGCCTTCACGCTGGCTCTCAAAAGCGCGGAAGAAATCTGGGATTACGTTCCGGATCTTCCAGCAGTGGCATGGCGACTGGCGCGGAGGGCCTGGCCAGGACCTCTCACACTGGTGGTGGAAAGTCGTCATCCACTGAGTGCAGCCCGACGCTTCCCTCCGCAGGTCCAGCGACTCGTCTGCCCAGAGGGAACTCTGGGGTTCCGCGTGCCGGATCATTTTTTCATCAGCGAAGTGCTGCGGCTTCTTCCCGCTCCCTTGGTGCTGACAAGTGTCAACAAGACGGGGGAGCCGCCGGCACGGTCGGCGGAGGAGGCGGCCGCAAATCTGCCGGAGGTGGATATCATTTTCGACGACGGCCCGGCGGTCCACGGGAACGCTTCCACAGTGGTCAAAATTGAGGATGGAAGTTGGACCATCCTCCGCGAGGGGGTCTTGAGCAAAACGGCCATCGCGGAAATGGCTTCGGCGGTGATCCTCTTTGTGTGTGCGGGAAACACCTGTCGCAGCCCGATGGCCCAGGCCCTTTGTCAGGCCATGCTGGCGGAAAAACTGGGCTGCTCGCCGCAACAGCTCAGAGATTTCGGGGTGGTGGTTCGCTCGGCCGGATTGGAGGCCTATGGGGGAGATGGGGCCAGTCCCCAGGCGATCGAGGTGCTTAAACAGCGCGGAATCAATTTAGAGGGGCACATGTCCCAGCAATTGACCGATTCTCTTGTTCAGGACGCTGATCGCATTTTCACAATGACGCGGGCCCTGAAAGAGGCCGTCCTTGCGCGCTGGCCGGACGCGGCCGATCGCATTGATTGTCTGGATCCCCACGGCCAGGATATCGCCGATCCTTTCGGGGGCCCCCTTCAAGCCTACGAACAGTGTGCAAAACTCATTGAAGACGCCCTGCGTGACCGCTGTGAGGAGCTTCTCCGATTAGTAGTCGTGCCTCGCTCGGGAGCGTAAAATCGAAAAAGGGGCACACGGATTCTTCAATTGTGAGAGGTCTCTGAAAAATGCGGATTGCCATCGGAAGCGACCATCGCGGTTATTCCATTCGCCCCAAAATCGTGACCTTTCTAAAGAACATTGGGCACGAGGTGATTGACATGGGGACGTTCAGCCAGTCGCCGGTCGATTATCCCGACATCGCCGAGGCGGTGGCGAAGAAAGTCGCTTCCGGGGAGGCAGACCGCGGGATCCTGTTTTGTGGCACCGGACTTGGGATGTGCATCGCGGCTAACAAAATCCCCGGAGTCCGGGCAGCGCCCTGCCATGATGATCTCACCGCCGAACTCAGCCGACGGCATAATGACGCCAATGTGCTCTGCCTGTCGGCCGATCTCCTCGGCGAGCGACTCATCACCCGTATTGTAGAAGTCTGGCTCAACACACCGTTCGAAGGAGGCCGTCACGCACGCCGGGTGGAAAAAATAGCGGAGATCGAAAAAGAACTCCTCCAGGAATGCTGCTCCAAAGCAAACCAGGCGGCAAACAATCCGTCCCACCAACAGCAGGAGGACCAAACGCTTCAGGCGTGAGAGATGATCCTTTCGGTCGGCATTCGCGCGCAAACGAGCGATTAACTTGCCCCTCTTGATCGATTTCGATTGCCCGGGTGGTAGTCAATCTGACAGAGAGAACGTGTGAGAAGAATCGCCTCCGGCGTCGAACATGTACATTGCTGGAGTGCCCCCGAAGTGGCCTTTCTCTGTCAAACCACGCTGGCCCCACAGATTATAAAGGTCGCGCTGAATGAGCAAAACCGAAGACGTCTTCAGGGCCTGGTGAGTTGATCGAAGAGCTTTGCGGAAAGTACGGCTTTTAGCAAGTCACGAATGGAAAGCCCCGTCGTTTTGCGTGTTTTTGGGCTTGAAGTGACCCGGTCTGTGAGTAGAGTCGATATTGGTGGGAGTGTATTTCGGCGGAACGTTGCCCGCGTTGAGTAGGTTCGCGAGGAAACCAGCATCGCCCTGACGGCCAGATCGGGGGCATGCAGGACGGTGGTGTTCGTTCGGGCGAAATCTCTGCAACTTGTGAGGCGACATCCAGTAACGGGAAAGAAGTGCCATGTCCAAGAGGAACGGCCGGGACCCCAACGAGATCGAGTTGCTTCTCCGCAACGCTGAATTGCGAACGGAGCTGGAACCGTATTACGACGATTCGCTCACGCGTGTGAATATTCACCAGTGGCCGTTGGCTGCTGAAAACGAGTATCTTGCATCCATGCTGGCTTGGGAAATGGCACCTGTTCTGCCGATTTATCGCTGGTTCGAGCCCGAACTGAGGCTTCCGCGTCCGGAGACCCTTGACGACCAGCGCCTCCACGAGATTCTCTGGGACACAATCCACAAACTCTACGAGAAGCGGATCGTCCTGGAATTCACCGACCATCTGTCGGATCGCGAATTGTACTGTCTTATCTACCGCGATATCCTTCCCTCGCGAGAGAAAAAACTGGACCTGGGCACCAACTACCTGCGGTGGGATTGTGCCTTCGTGGAGGGCGATCCGGAGATCTGGCTGCGCTACTATGCCACCGACGAGGAACGGGAAGCCTGGGCGGCTACGTACCGGCAACCCCTTCCTCCCAAGGAAAAGCCTCCTTATCCGCGTGATCTACCCAAAGCCCCGTTCTGATGGGGCAGCATGTCTGGGACAGCACGAAATCGCCAGATTTCGCTTTTTACCCAAATATAAGTGTCGCCCGGCTCAGCTTGCTTTTGCCGGATGATGGAGCCGAGCCTCTTTGGTGATTGCGTCACTCCACGGTGACGCTCTTCGCTAGATTTCTCGGTTTGTCCACATCACACCCGCGTGCCACGGCGATGTGATAGGCCAGGAGTTGGAGGGGTACGATGAATACGATTGGCTGGAGGAAATCATCGACAGCAGGCACTTCGATGATTTCGTCGGCCAGCGAGGATGCCTCCCGGTCGCCTTCCTCGACCACCGCGATGATCGGACCGCCCCGGGCCTTGATTTCCTGCATATTGGCCAGAACCTTTTCGTACACTGGCCCCCGCGGCAAAAGAAAGACGCTTGGGGTGTGTTCATCCACCAGGGCAATGGGCCCATGTTTCATCTCGGCGGCAGGATAGCCCTCTGCATGAATGTAACTGATTTCTTTCAATTTGAGGGCCCCTTCGAGCGCCGTGGGAAAATTGAACTGCCGTCCCAGATACAGGAAGTTACGGCATTGGTAGAAGCGGTCGGCAACCCGGCGGACCCGAGCGTCGCACTCCAGGGCCTGGGCGACTTTATCAGGCAGTTGACGGATCTTTTCGATGATGCGGATGCCAGCCTCAAAACTTAAATCGCGGAGTCTGCCGAAATACAGGGCGAGCAGCGCAAGCACAAGGCACTGTGAGGTGAAGGCCTTGGTGGAAGCAACCCCAATCTCTGGCCCGGCGTGCAGGTAAATGCCACCGTCGGCTTCCTGGGCGATGGTGCTCCCCACCACGTTGCAAATGGCCAAAGTGGGATGGCCCTTCCGCTTCATTTCCCGCAGGGCGGCCAGGGTGTCGGCCGTTTCACCACTTTGCGTGATGGCAAACAGAAGCGTGTTATTCGAAAGCGGGGGATTGCGGTATCGCAATTCGCTGGCGTATTCCACTTCGACGGGGATTCGGGCAAGGGCCTCAATCTGATACTCGCCCACCAGTCCCGCATGCCAACTCGTCCCGCAACCCGTGAGGATGATCCTTTCTACCTGCCGGAGTTGCTGGGGCGACAGGTTGAGTCCTCCGAACTTGGCCGAAGCAACGTCCAGGTCCAACCGACCCCGCATGGTATTGCGGAGGGAATCGGGCTGTTCGAAGATTTCCTTGAGCATGAAGTGGGGATAGCCGCCGGTGTCAATATCACCCGCCGAAAGCTGAAGTTTGTGCAGGCTCGGCTCAACACGGCCCTGATCCCGGTGGAAGATGCGGATGGTTTCGGCCGTGACGATCGCAGTCTCATGGTCGCGAAGGTAGGCCACGCTTTCCGTAAATCCCGCGAGGGCCGAGGCATCACTGGCGAGAAAATTGGCGCCTTCGCCCACCCCCAGAATCAACGGACTGCCCAGTCGCGCGGCAACGATGACACCGGGGTAGTCACGGAACATCACGGCCAGTCCCCACGTGCCGCGAAGTTGCGACAGCGCTGCCTGGACCACACCCAGGAGTGGTTGGTACTGGCGACGAACTACTTCTTCCCGGGAGAATTGCGCGTCTCGTAGAAGGTCCGCGATCAAATGGGCAATCGCTTCGGTGTCCGTTTCGGAGCGAAAATGATACCCGGCCGACTCCAGCCGGTTGCGAAGGCTCTCGTAGTTTTCGATGACGCCGTTATGGACGAGAACGACTTCGCCGTCGCCACCCAGATGGGGATGGGCGTTCACGTCGGTGGCTCCCCCGTGCGTGGCCCAGCGTGTGTGGCCTATGCCCATGTCCCCCTGAGGGCGATAGGTTTCCACCAGCTTCTGAAGACGCGAGATGCGCCCGGCGGCTTTCACCACGGCTATGCTCGCAGGAGCCGCGGTGCTGGCCAGGGCCAACCCTGCGCTATCGTAGCCCCGATATTCCAAACGCCGAAGTCCGTTGAGCAAAAAATCCGCTGCACTGGGCAAGCCCACACAACCGACAATTCCGCACATCGGCGTTACTCCTCTCTGGAAAAGCGTTCTTTTCCGCGAGTTGCCTGCAAACCGGTTTTGGATTGCACTTTCCCTGCTTTGCGCGTCCGCTCTCGGAAGAAATCAAGAGTAGATATCAAAAATGAGGCTGTCTGTCACGGGCAAATTATACCGGCGAATATTGGCATTGGCCCTGTCGCCCCAGGTCGGGCTTTCTTCGACGACAAAAATGTTTCCCTTTCATCGATAAAGGGGAGCATTTTCCATTTTTGGTTGAGCAAACCTCGTGCCGCTCTGCAAATCCAAATAAACTCGCTTATTTTTCCAAGTGCCGCGACGCTGAGCATCGTGCCACCGCACACCGTCCTACGGACCGGGTGGCGCCGGGGCCGCCGTTTCCTGCCACTCCTCGGCCTCTTCTGCCTCTCGAAGGGCTTCCTCCCAATCTTCTCGAGCGAAGAAAAAGAAGTAACTCACGCCGATCGTCGCGAGCATCAGCGAAAACACCCGGTAAACCAGCAGCGTCACGAGGCCCTGTCCCGGTAAAATGTGTGTTCCGTCGGCCAGCGGCATCAGCACGAAAAGTCGATCCAGAACAAACTCCGCGGGGCCGATGGAAACGGGAATCATCTGCATGACACCCGATAGAGGACAGAAGACAAAGTGCCTCGCCAGCGGCTGGACGCGATCAAAAAGGGCCAGCCCGATCAGATAGATGGACACAGCAAACAACAGATGAACAGGAAAAGTCATGATGACGGAGGTGATCAGCATCCACGGATGATGTCGATAGGCACGAAACGCCGTCACGAATTTGGCCAGCAGTTTACCCGCAACGGGCAGCCGTTCCAACAACAGGATCAGATTTCCTCCCGTCACGTCTGGTGCCCAGCAGGCGATGAGCACCAACGTCACTCCCGCGGTCACAATCAGGACGACGCGACAGACACTCTGCAAGAGCGGAGGGGAGCTGGAAATCACCCCAGTCAGGAGAATGGCCCCGCTCGCCACAACAAAGAGGGCATACAGTCCCAGAACACGGTCGACAAACACGGAGGCAACGGTTTCCGGCCGGTGGTCGGGAAACCGCCGGGCCGCAAGAATCGCTTTGGCGAGGTCACCGCCCACCAGCCCCATCGGCGCCAGATTGAAGAGAAACCCAATAAAGCTGAAGCGAAATGACTCCATCAATCGAAGCGGGACGTCAACTGTCCGCACCAGAACCCACCAGCGGAAAAACGTGATAAGCACACCGCTGGTCGCCGTAGCAAATGCCAAAACGAGATAGTACCAATATTGACCTGCGTGGTGGACGAGTTGCCAGAACTTTTCTGGATTAAAGCCGTGCTCGTCAGAAAAAATGCCCTCCCCGCGACGCACGCTATCCCAGACCAGATACCCAATGATCGCCGCCGACAGCCCCACTTTGAGGAGCTGGATGGCCCATTGCTTGACCGTTTTCTTTTTCCCCATGAGAGGGTCCCCATCCATTCCGGTCGGCGAAAAGCATCACAGCGGCCGATAGGTGCGCTCGATCATCTCCCGCCGAACCCGCTCCAGATCTGCGTCCACCATCATGCGGACCAGTTCGGGGAAGGTCACTTTAGGTTTCCAGCCCAGGACGGTGCGGGCTTTGGTGGCGTCACCCCGGAGGGTGAAGACCTCGGCCGGTCGGATGAGTCGGGGATCTATCTCCACGTAGCGCTTCCAGTCCAGTCCCACATAATCGAATGCTAACTCGACCAGCTCCCGCACGGAATGCTTTTCGCCGGTGGCCACCACATAATCATCGGGCTGAGGCTGTTGCAGCATCAGCCACATGGCTTCCACGTAGTCCCCCGCAAAGCCCCAATCCCGCATCGCATCGAGATTGCCGAGATAGAGCTTTTCCTGAAGCCCGAGCTTGATGCGGGCAACGGCGTCGGTCACCTTTCGGGTAACGAATTCCTTGCCGCGGCGCGGAGATTCATGATTGAAGAGGATTCCCGAGCAAGCGAAGATGCCGAAACTTTCCCGGTAATTGACGGTGATCCAGTGCCCATAGACCTTGGCCACGCCATACGGGCTTCGCGGATAGAAGGGCGTGTTCTCATTCTGCGGTTCTTCCCGGACGGCCCCAAACATTTCGCTGGAACTGGCCTGGTAAAACCGGATCGTCCGATCCACGTGGCGGATGGCTTCCAGCATCCGCGTCACGCCCAGGGCCGTGAACTCACCCGTCAGGAGAGGCTGTTCCCAACTCGTGGGCACAAAGCTCATCGCGGCGAGATTGTACACCTCGTGCGGACGAACCTCCGCAAGCAACCGCACCAGGGAGAGCTGGTCGAGCAGGTCTGCCTGATGGAGATGGATGCGATCACGAATATGCTGAATACGTTCAAAGCCTTCCGTGCTGGACCGACGCACCATTCCGTGGACCTCGTATCCTTTTTGCAGGAGGAACTCCGCCAGATAAGACCCATCCTGCCCCGTGATCCCGGTGATCAACGCGCGTTTCGTCATGGCGATCCCTTTCCGCGAGACAACAGATTCCCTCGCACGGCAGTCAGTGCTTTCGCGTTCCGCTGGCTTTCCTTCACCTAGGCCGCTGGTTTGCGATTCGCGTCGCTTGCGCCATTTGATTGCATCCGGACGGCCTACTTTGAATTGCCAGCCAAATCGGTGATAATAACGTTTTTCCCCCGCAAAAGTTCGGCCGGCTGGATAAAAGCCTTCTCACCGCGAAGGCCCCAGTTGCTTAGGCGTCCAAATAGCTACTATACCCATGAATTTCAGCAGGGAGTGAGGGACACATGTTTCGCAATTTTAATGCCAATGTTTTGGGGACTTTTTTGCAACAGAGCGAGATTATCGAACTGGCCCTGAGCTTTGGCTTTAAGAGTATCGACATCGACATTGCGGAGTTCAGTGCCCTGGCTCGGCTCAAAGGGCTCGAATATGCGCGCCGTCTTATTGATAGCGCACAGATTCCGATCGGCAGCTTTGAACTCCCTGGCAATCTTCAGGCCAGCGATGAAGAGTTTCAGAAGTTCATCGAACGGCTCCCCGAATATTGCCAGAATGCAACGGTGCTGGGGTGCACGCGGTCCTTCGTCACGCTGGCCCCCTTCAGCGAGACGCGACCTCTCCATGAGAATTTCGAACTGCACCGTCAGCGGTTGAGCACCGTCTGCGGCATTCTCAAGCAGCATGGCATTCGCCTGGCCCTTGGATTTAAGGCGGTCTACGAACAGCCGCGGGAAGCGGTCTTTCAATTTATTCGCAAGCTCGACGAGCTACTGCCGCTCGTCCAGGCGGTGAAAGCGGAGAATCTCGGTTTGCTGGTGAACGTGTGGGACATCTTCGTCGCCCATGGAAATCTCGATATCCTGTTCCAGCAACCCAAGGAGCTTATCACTGTCGTCCATCTTGCCGATGTTCCCCAGGACGCCGCCATCGATCAGGTCAAGGATTGGCAAAGAGCCATGGCTCGGCCGGGCGGACGCATCGACTGCGTTGCCGTGCTGAAGTGGCTCCGCAGCATTGGCTATGACGGTCCCGTGACCCCCATGCCGACCCGCCGGATGCTGGGCACGGGTCGGGCAGATCTGTTGGCTCGCGAAATCGGCCTGGCCACTTTGGAATTGTGGCACGCGGCAGGGTTGCCTCTGGAAACGCGCTACGCCAATCTCCTCAAAACCGCCGGTCGATTGGCCACCGTCTGAGATATAGCGCCGGGAGGTCCCGGATCGCTGCCAGCGGTTTCGCGCACCATTTGCCGCTCGATACGGCCTCACGCAATGATTATGTTGAAAAGTCGCGCGTAGGTCGTGTCAATGGATAAACCACCAGCGGCAGGGGTGATTCGGTTATCCACGATCACTGTGCTCCAAACTTCGCCGAGAAGGATTTCTGCGAACTTGCCTGGCGATTTTTGGGAATTGTTTCTCAGGGTGTTGCCCAGGATGTAATTGTCGCGCCCGCCGTTAACTTGGATTCCCCCGCGCTGATTGTTGTAGATGAGATTTCCCTGGACCACGTTGAACCGGTCGGCATACTCGCCGCCGAGGCCCAACCCGCCGACACCGCGGTCGTTGCCGTACAGCTCGTTGTTAACGGCCCAGACCCCGAAGTTGTTGAAACAGTAGTGGAACCCATTGCCCTGGTTGTATCGGCTGATATTGTTGATCCACAGGCCCCCGATGGTCAAATCGCCGGCGGGATGGAGCCCGTGGCCGACGTTGTATTCGGTGATATTGTTTTCCACTCGAATGTCGCGTCCGCCGTTGGCCATGATGCCTTCGCCCCAACCCGTGCTGGCCATGCCGTACCCGGCGCCCCGCACGAGATTTCCGCGAACAATCGCATCGGTTTCCCAACCCAAAGCAATGCCGATATTTCGGGCCTCAATGACCGTCGAATTTTCCACGAGGTTGTCTCGCCCGTATTTCAAAAGGATACCGGTCGTGGGTGAGCGGGTGACGGTCACATTCCGGACTACGGAGTTCACAGCATAAGTGAGATCCACCATACCCCGCGGTATCGCCCGCCATCGTGTGTACTTGGTATTGAGATTCCCATTAACGGTCAAATTCTCGATGACCGCATTGCTGACCGGTTGTGCTGGACTCCCTTCCGCCCTGACCAGGGGAATCAAATTGGTCACTTCTGCCGAGTCCTCCGGTCGGAAGACCCCGTATTGGATAGGCCTGTCCAGAACGAGGATTCCCGGCTCGATGGCGATGATGGTGTAGAGCTGGCCATCCGGTTCTGCCCGCGAAACCAGGGCGATCTCGTCTCCCACCTGAAAACCACTCGTGCTGGTCACACTCAAACGTTGATCCCCGGCCTGCGCCGTGGCAGCGAGCAGGGCAAACGTTTGCGTCTTGCGAACGAGCGTCGTGCCGGCGTCACTTCCGCGGAGGGTTACATTGGAACGCAGGACCAGACTCTGCCGCAGGGTGAATGTACCGGCAGGCAGAATGACGGTGCCGCCCTCCTTGGGCAGTGCATCGATAGCCCGCTGGAAACCCAATGTGGGGCTGGTGGGGTCGTAGTAATCGGCCGCGTTGATGACCGTCGTGGGGCCATCGCGTTTGATGGTTGCTCTTGGGGCACTTCCCAGCACCAGGTCATCTTTGTCAAGGTAATAGGTCTCCTGGAGAAAGCGCGTCGCTCGAACAAAGGTGGGCGTCTCGGCAAACAGAATGTCGGAGAGCGTAGGGGTGATGGTAAGCTGATCCTGGCCGCTGGAGCTGTACATCTCCAGGCGGTCGTTCCCCCCACTGCCGCCCGTTGCCCGAACGACCGAAAAAGTCTCCACCCGGTTGGAATACCCGGGGCCTTCCAGCCGGATGTAATAGGGGCGGACGGTGAGGAGGTCATCGCCTCGGGAATCGTACAACCATGCGACATCAGATCCGCCGTTCCGCGAGTAGGCGTATACCCCATCGAAAAACTTGACCCGCGTGAAATAGGGACCGGTGGTCATGCTCGAGAAATCTGGTCGCCCCACAAATGTGTCGTCGCCCGGGGAATCATAAAAGTAGGCTGTGTCGAAGCCGCCATTCCGGGCATACACGTGGGTGTAGGCAAAGCCCTGAATTCGCAGGGTGTGATTGAGGTTGAAGACGGCCACGTCACCGGGAAAACTGAAGACAAAATCGTCCGAGGACGAGTCGTTAACCTCTGCCACATCGACGCCCCCACAGGATCGCACGATCGTGGTCCAGAATCCTTTCGCCCGGACGGACACGCCCTTCGTCTGCAACGTCACATCCCCCAGTTGGCCGCCCAAAGTGTCTGTCCCGGAACTGCCGTTTAATAACGCCGTGTCTTCCCCAGTTGTGGCAACGAATGTAACCCTGGAAAAGAATTTGGCGCGGTTATAAAACGTGTCTCCCCGCAGAATCGCAATGTCTCCCTGGTAGGTGGCCTGGTCCGCGCCCGGGGAATCGTAAAAGGTGACCGAATCGACGCCGCCGTTGCGGGCATAAGCGTGGATGATGGACGGTCCGGTGACTGACGCACGGAATTGAGGAGAATCGAAGGTGGCGGCATTCGGTGTGAAGGTGACCTGGTCGTTACCCGGAGAATCGATAATTTCGGCAACCGCGGACGAACTTGCTCGGACCGCAAGCTCCGCGACCTGCGTGACGGTGATGATGCGTCCCGCGCTGAGGACCCGCGTGAGAGCCGGCGAGATCGATATATTCTCGTTGGCGGCCATCGTTTCAAGGAAGACGCTATCTCCCCCGTTCCCGCCGACGATTGTGAGCGTGGTCCATCCCCCGGGAAGGGTGTAATCAATCTGATTCACGGTGATCGAGCCGTTGCCCCCACCCCGATAAACCAAAGTGTCCGCTCCGGCCGTTCCGCGAATCGTGACGGTTGTCCCGCTCATCTGCACGAGAGCGGCCAGCCAAAGTGTCTCCCCAGTTTGCACATCCGGAAGATAGACAAAAACGGTCTGTCCGGCCACGACCGGCAAATCGATCCTGCCCGTCCCCTGAGCGGTGAGAAGAAGGCTTTGAGCGGCCTGCGCGTAGATAGCAACCGTGGCTGCTGATTGCTGACTCGGGGTCTGAAGCCCACGAATAACCGTCAACGTGCCCGTATTCTTGGCGGTCAACCGATACCACATTCCCGGTGTTTGCGCAGCCGGTGTCACCTGACAGAAGTCCACGCTTCCCAGATCAGTGACAGCGGCGGGCAACGACGTCGTGGCAGGAACCACGCTCAGCAAATCGCGGTGTTCCAACGGCTCAAATACAAGGCGACGTGCCCGCTTGGAAAAGCGGTTATTCTTCATAGCGGGTTCTCGTCACAAGCTGCAACTCAAAGGTGCTTCATCAACAGAAGGACGAGCGTGCCTCTTTCACGGGTGAAGAGCTAACATCTCCGAGGCTCGGGAAACAGTGTTTCAGGTATTGAACGAAGAGGCGGACCGATCGCGTCCTTATGTTAAGTCTAGAGTAAAGAGTAATTGGTCGGGCTCGGCAATCAACCGTAATCCGTCCCGACGGGCTGACAGTGTGCTGCGTCGCAACCGATTGACGGGAATGTGACGAGAATATCGCTTGCCAAGGACGGCCCGGCGTCGCGCCAACCTATTCACGCATCGCAATACCAGAATTTGCCCCTTGCCTTAGGTCACTAGTGCCGTAGTATTTAGCACAAATAGCACAGGCATAAGTTTGCAAAGCATGCCGGTAAAAGAAGTGTCTTTTCACGATCGACGAGGAGCACTTCGATTGGTGCTCAGGTTTGCGACACAGGTTAATTGACCAAAGGAGTTGACACGATGGCGTACGAATTACCCCCTCTCCCTTACCCGTACGACGCGCTCGAACCGTACATCGACGCGCAAACGATGGAGTTGCACCACACGAAACACCATCAGGCGTACATCAACAACGTGAACAAGGCCATTGCCGGCACAGAATGGGAAAAGCTTCCCGTCGAGCAGCTTGTGGCTGCCATCCATCGCGTGCCGGAACAGATTCGCACGGTGGTGCGCAACCACGGTGGTGGCCACGCCAATCACTCGTTGTTCTGGACGATCATGGGTCCCAAGGCGGGCGGTCAGCCCAAGGGCAAACTGGCCGAGGCCATCGACAGGGAACTTGGCGGTTTTGAAAAGTTCCGTCAGGCCTTCACGGCAGCGGCGATGGGACGCTTCGGCAGCGGCTGGGCGTGGCTTTCCGTCGATCCCAACAAGCGGCTTGTTATCGAAGACACCCCCAACCAGAACAGCCCGCTCATGCACGGAAATATCCCCATACTCGGCATCGACGTCTGGGAACACGCTTATTATCTCAAGTACCAGTATCGCCGGGCTGATTACGTGGAGGCGTTTTATAACGTCATCAACTGGGCCGAAGTCCTCCGGCGGTACGAAGACGCGCTGGCCCAACCCGCTCCCGAATCGGCCAAGTATCCCCTCAAGACGGAATCCTGAGAGCTGCCGCTGCTCGGGTGGGTGGGCTACCAGCGCCCGGGCGGGTCCCGCAAGAAACCCCACGGTTCGCACGGCGAGGCACACTGTTTGCCTCGCTCTTTTATGCGCCCGGCGAGCGTGGGAGGGACGCTTTCCACGGGGTCCGTTAACCTTCGGAGGGGCACGCTTGTCGTGCCCGGTGAATGGGAAAATGGATAATCAGACGTGAAATGGCGGACGTCACAAGCACGTCCCTCCGGAAGAGGTAGCTCCGAATCGGAGGGGCACGCTTGTCGTGCCCGGTGAGAAGGGATGGGTCATCAATCGATGCTCATCGGACCCGACAAGCGGGTCCCTCCAATATGCAGACCCGACAAACAGGTCCCTCCGAATATGGACGTGGGGCCATGGACACGTCCCTCCGGAAGATGCCCCTCGGGGCTCTCCGAGGAATTTCAAAGCTGGGACTGCACCGAATGCCGCACGTCTGGCAGGGCTTGTCTTCCTTCAACCAGCGTTTCGTTGACGATTTCCAGCTCGTCACTGAGATCGGCCAGACTGGACTGGGCCAGTTGCTTGTGATAATAGTTGGGCACAGATCCGCGGATGAAAAGGCGCTTGCCGTCGCAGTGACACGTCAGTCGCCGCAAAGCCGGGTAGCCGCTGGCGTCGAAACGCCTTCTGGCAAGCAACTCGAATTTCCTGGTGCCCACTTCCTGATCACCCGCCGGAGACGGATCCCTCAAAGAGTCCATAGCGTCCTCCCGCAAGCCAGGGAGCTCGTTATACAACCGATCCCTCCATCCCCTAGGCGGGACTCCTTTCCCTGCCAATCCCAAAGTTCTGCTGTGAAATGACGGACAGCAGGCCCCCAAGCGCCACCAAACACTCCCGGGTGACACGGGGCCAGCCGACCGAAACCGTGCGTTTCGATCGCGCCGGGCAGAAGCCCTAGCAACCGCCTCGAAAGGGGACGCGAGAGCTATCTCCTCCGCGCTGCCCGGCTGGCCTCAATCACGCCTGCCGAGACGATGGCCGCGATTGCTGTTCGAGGCGGATCAACGTGGTGACGATCGGCGTCCCATTGGGAAGCGGCTGATCCGGGCGAAGCCCCATCAGCGACTTAAGTCGCTGGATAACCCTTTCCCGGCCAGCCTCCGACCGCAACTCTCGCAGGATCTCTTCCCGACGCTGTTTGAGGTCTGCCATCGAGGAAGCCTCCATTCCCGCAATGCGAGAGGGGTTCCCTCAAGACGGACCACCAGGTATCGCCCGAAAACGCTCTAGACCTTGTTACAACGATCCTCTAAAAATCTGAGACGGAAAAATTGCTTCTTCGATGTTCGGTTCTGTCTCATAAATCGGCCCATATCTCCGAAAACTTTACCCAGCCCACCCCGTTGCCAGTTTTTCCGATGCGTTGTTATCGTCTGTGACACCGCCATTGAAAGACGGTTCGGTTCCCGCGCGTTTATAATGCACTGAAGCGACTGAACGGTGGGCGACTCCCCCGCGAGGAAGCGTCGGGAACAGCAGTCTGGTGCGAGCGAATACCGTGGCGGAGTTTACCGTGACCTTCAGCCCGGGTTGCACCCAATCAGGGAGACATTCCATGAAAGTTGTGCATTTTGAAGAAATTCCGCTCCAGGATGTGACGATGGAGGGCGCTCAGGGGTGCAAAATCCGCTACCTCATCGGAGAGCCCGATGGCGCGCCCAATTTCACGATGCGCCAGTTCGAGGTGGCCCCCGGCGGACACACCCCCCACCATCAGCATCATTACGAACATGAGGTGTTTGTGCTCTCGGGGCACGGAGTCGTCATTCAAAACGGCCGGGAATTCCCAATTGGGCCGGGATCGGTCGTGTTTGTCCCCGGAGGCGTTCCCCATCAGTTCCGCAATACCGGTCATGAACCGCTACGGTTCTTGTGTCTCATCCCCAACGCCGTGCGGGGTGGGGCGGTTTCATGCGTGGTGGCCTGCGGGTGTGATTAACTTCCTACACGGCTCGTGCGATGTATCGTCGGGCAGCGGGCCTTTGCTCGCAACAAAGTTTCGGCTGCATCGTGACACCGCTTTTATCCATCGCCGCTGCTTGCTACAGTGTCTCTTGCGTCTGACCGCGGTGTGACGGTTGTTCTCTTTTGTGATGGTTTTCAATCCACGTCACGTCTCCATTCCGATAGGCAAAGATCGCCAGCAGGAAAAGGGTGCCCTATGAGCGAGAATGTGGCGGAAGAAATCCAGCGTCTCCGCGAACTGATTCGCTACCACGATTACAAGTACTACGTGGAGGCCTCGCCCGAAATCTCGGACCTGGAATACGATCGCCTGATGCAGCGGCTTCGGGAACTCGAGGAAGCGCACCCGGAACTGATCACCCCGGATAGTCCCACGCAGCGTGTGGGGGAGCAGCCGATCGAATCGCTCCAGCAGGTCCCGCACCGCGTGCCCATGCTGTCGATCGAGAACACCTACAGTGCCCAAGAGGTGCGAAATTTCGCGCAGCGGGTCCAGAAGCTCCTCAATGGCGAGCCGGTGGAATGGGTCGTGGAGCCGAAAATCGATGGGGTGGCGGTGGCTATCCACTACGAAAATGGGCGACTTGTGCGGGGGGTGACGCGGGGCGACGGATTTGTGGGAGATGATGTGACCCACAACATCCGCACCGTCCGCGGGGTTCCCCTGCGGCTGCTGGGAAAAGGACATCCCCCCATGGTCGAAATCCGCGGGGAGGTGTACATGACCAACTCCGACCTCGTCAAACTCAACGAGGAGCAGAAAAAACGTGGTGAGCCGCTCTTTGCCAATCCGCGCAACGCTACCGCGGGGAGCATCCGACTTCTCGATCCCCGGATATGCGCTCAGCGGCGACTGCGGTTCATCTGTCACGGGCTGGGGTATTCCGAGGGGTTTGATGTCAAGACGCACATGGAGTTTCTGGAGAAGGTCAAGGGTTGGGGAGTTCCCATCCCGCCGGGAGTCGCCTGTTTTGACGATATCGAAAAAGCCATTGCTTACTGCGAAGAGCAGATCGAGCACCTCCATGAGCTGGACTTCGAAATCGACGGCCTCGTCCTCAAGGTGAACCGCTTCGATCAACGCGAGCGGCTGGGCGCCACAGCGAAAAGCCCGCGGTGGGTCATGGCCTACAAGTTTGAGAAGTATGAGGCCAAAACGCGGGTGCTGCAAATCCGCGTGCAGGTGGGAAAGACGGGAATTGTCACGCCGGTGGCCGACCTCGAACCGGTGCTTCTGGCGGGGACCGTCGTGGCCCATGCCAGCCTCCATAACGCCGACGAAATCGAGCGTAAGGATGTCCGCGTTGGCGATGTCGTGGTGGTCGAAAAGGCAGGCAAAATTATCCCCCATATCGTGCGGGTGGAAAAGCATGAACGCACACGCCCCTTGCCTAAATTCAAATTCCCCACGCACTGTCCTGAGTGCAACACGCCGTTGGTGCGGGATGAAGGCGGGGTCTACATTCGCTGTCCCAACCACGAATGCCCGGCACAAATTAAAGAGCGGCTGCGGTATTACGCCAGCCGCGATGCCATGGATATCGAGGGGTTGGGGGAAAAGCTGATCGATCAGCTTGTGGAAAAGGGGCTTGTCCGCAGCTATGCCGATCTGTATCATCTGACCAAGGATCAACTGGTGAAACTGGAACGCATGGGGGAAAAGTCGGCCACGAAGTTGCTCAAGAATATCGAGGAAAGCAAGAACCGTGGACTGGCCCGCCTGCTAGCAGCCCTGGCCATTCGGCATGTGGGAACGAAGGTGGCGGCCATTCTGGCGCGGCATTTTCGCAGTATGGACCGCCTTCGCCAGGCGACTGTGGAAGAGCTTTCACAGATCAACGAAATTGGCCCCATCATCGCACGGAGTGTCTATGACTTTCTGCACAGCGAGCGTGGTCAGCACATCATCGAGGAACTCCGCCGCTGCGGTGTCAAGATGACCGAGGACGTCCCGGAGGAGTCCGCCCCCAAGCCGCTTGCGGGCAAGACCATCGTGGTGACGGGAACGCTCAAAAACTACAGCCGGCAAGAGATCGAGGAACTCATCGAACGGCTGGGCGGCCATGCGGCTTCCAGTGTCTCGCGGAACACAGATTTTGTGCTTGTGGGGGAAAACCCCGGCAGCAAGCTGGATAAGGCGCGGGCCCTTGGTGTTCCCACGATCACCGAAGAGCAATTCGAGGCCATGATCGGCAAGCGGCCGGGATGACGGCCTGCCCGAGTCCGGCGTATGCCTCATCCCTTGCCGCTCTTTCTCCGCTGCTGGGGAGGCAGACCACCGCACAGGTCCGTGCGGAGCCGAGATTCAGCCCGGAGGGAGATGCCTTCGAAGGGGCGTGCTCGTCACGTCCATACGTGGAGGGACGTGCTTGTCACGTCCGCCATTTCACGCTCGATCACCCATTTTCCCATTCACCGGGCACGACAAGCGTGCCCCTCCGACCCTTTCCGGAGGGACGTGCCTGTCACGTCCGGCGTTCTCCTGATTACGCGGTAGGGGCAATTCATGACTTGCCCCTACAACACATTGTGCCCGTGGTACGCCGTAGGTTTTTCCCAAAGGCCACTGGTCGGGCGATTCAAGAATCGCCTCGACAACACGTTAACTGTGACTGTCTGTCATCTGGCAGTTTCGCAGAATCGGGCGAGCCTTTCATTCAAAAAGCTGCCTCTCCTCCGGCCTTTGGTATTCCAGCGAAATAAGCACCGGTACCCACTGACGAATTTGCACCGGTCCGAGGAGACCCGACGGCTGAAGCGGATCGTCCTTTTTCCACAATCGCCAGGTGGTGAAAGTTTGTCGGCCGGTGGGAGACGGCTCTCCGCGGAGCAGCCAATCGGGCCAGCGCTTGAGCGTTCCGTTTGGATTTCGTTCGGAATCCTCCGGCAGTTGTTCGTCTCCGATCATGCGGTTGATCCACAGGTTGGCGACCTCGATTTCCAGTGTATTCGCGCCCGGCGCGAGATGCTTTCCGATATTGATGCGATACGGCGGATGCCACAGAATCCCCACAGGCTTTCCGTTGACGGAGACCTGGGCCGCCACCTGCACCTCACCCAAGTCCAGCTCCACACTCCAGTTTTCTCGTGCGGGGCTTCGAGGCACGGACTCGACATATATTTCCGTGGAATACACGGCCCGGCCTGAATAGTAGCGGTACTCGGGCTCCGGGAACTCCGTCCATGAGATCAGCTTCTCCAGCGTGATCGACTTGGACTGAGGCGACCCCGGGAAGAACCGCAACTCCCATTTTCCAGAAAGCGAGGGGCAGGGAGGTAGTTGCGGGATTGTTAACGAAATTTCCCGGCCACGGGACGTTTTGATAGTGTATTTTCCCGGCTGGGAGACACCCAACTCACATCGCCCGACCGTAATCGGGAGCAGTTTCACCGTCGGCTCCCGCACGGCCGCGCTGGGAAATTGGATTGTCTGAGGATCGGTCGCCTCGATATGCCCGGGCTGACCGTCCACTTCATAATCCACAATCAGACGCTTGACAATCAAATAAGCAGGGTCATCATCTCGGGCAAGCTCCGCAACCTGAAACCTCAACCGCCCTTCGTTAACCCACCGCTGGATTTTTTCCGTCACATCCCTGGTCCTTTGGGGATCATCCAAAACACCATAAAGGGCCTTGCGGATGAGGATGGTGCCCTGTTGCTGCTTGGGCCAAAGTACTTCGCGGCCCTCGTGGAGAATGCTCACGATATACTCGGGAACCGGAGGATTTGGAGTGAACACCACGAAGACCGATTCATAGCCCTCGAGGTTCAGCGCAAGCTCTGTGCCTTCTTCGGTCGTCCGGTAGGGGGCGACCAGCTCCACGGTTTTTCCGGTCTCGGGATACCACAGTTCCGGTCGCTTGCCCTTCACCCGGAAAAAGCATGAGGCGTGAACCGGGTGGCCGGTTTTGTTGGCAACGAAGTAAACGTCGATATCGTCGATTCGCCGGTGGATGTAACGAAGGGCCTCTTCGCCCGAAGTTGTTTCGTAGCGGAAATCGGGAATCAGGCCCAGCTTCGGCGCCAGGGCGAAAACTTCATCCAGATCAGGAATGAGGTTGGGGTCCGTTCCCACATCGCTGACATCACCCCAGGGGGCTATTCCGAGTGGACCAACCTCCTGGACCACCTTCCAATCGCCGGAGGCTGCCGGATCACTCTCCCAGGCAGGAGGGGGTGAAGCCGACCATTCCCATTGCTTGTCCGTCACAATCGTTGCCTGCTGCCCGTTTTCAAATCTAAGATGAAGGGCCGCGATGAGTCCGGCCGGATTAGGAAAGTCCGCTGCGTTGAAGGCATCCACGGCGAGGAGGTTTTTTCCTGGCCGGAGATGACCCGTCACATTGATGCGATACGGTCGGTGGAAGTCATCGCCACGGCCGACCCGCCGGCCATTCACTTTGCATTCGAATTCATTGTCTGCCGTGATGACCAACCACGCCGAACTGACTTTGGCATCCGCCGGCAGTTCGAAGACCCGTCTGAAATATCGATGACCAACTGGGACCGCGCTGGTTGGGTTGCCTTCCGTGGTCCAGACCCATTGGGCCAGCGCGAAACCGGGATTTTCCGAAGCCGCTCCCGCAGGAGAGAACGGACCGCCGAAAATGACGCGGCCGCTTCCGTAGTTTCTCACGGTGATCTCGGCCGGGGGCTTTGTTGCTCCCCAAACTTCCTCCACCAGTTTGCGAAGCTCAGCGTCAGCATCAGGATATCCACCGAGCCCGGGCGTCTTAGTTGGCGGGCCGCCGATGACCGTGGCGCCCTGTTTGATGAATTGAGCAATTTTCTGGACAAGAGGCAGGGTCATCCTCTCCACACGAGGAAGGACGAGAACGGCATAGTTCATTCCATCCGGAAGCACCAATCGGCCGTCCTGGACGTTCATACGGGTGAGGACAACTTCCGGGGGACAAAAGTCGTAATTGAACGGGCCACGCTCCCGAGGCTGCCCAAACCGGGTGATGGCGTTTTGGCCAGCCAGGGTTTGAGGAACCGCCTCCGGGGTAAGCAGGCAAAAGTCGGCAACGAACAGCCCCTGTTGGAGCAGGTACTGGCACCGAGTGAGGTACTCATGCCAGGGTCGGACAAAAGACCACCACGTTTGCGTGCGCTCGTAGTGGAGACCCCACGGCCCCATACTCATGCCGGGCATCCGCGGTGGGTTGGTCCACGGTTGCATCGCATAGCGGTGAAAGACAAAGCGATTGATTCCTTCGCAAAACGCCCAGTCGCCCAGTTCCTTAATATTGCCGGGATGTCCCAGCCAGCGTTCGGCATCGGTAGCCGTGAAAGCCTCGGCTCCCACCACCTTCGTGCCGTACACGTGTGCAGCGGAGGCCATTTCGGTGCAACTGAAGGCCGCTCCGTATTTCGACCAGGACCAGAACTCGCCCATAGGCTCGTCCGCCCGACCGGCGTATGCGAGCTCGTCCACAGGGCAGCTCGTGTAAGCCTCGATGGTCAGGCTCAGACCATTTTTTCTGGCCAGGCTGCGGAATCGTCCCGCGTAATTATCGAGAACCAGTTCCCCGATTGTCTGACGGAAATCCCAGAGAAACCTTTCGGAAATCTCCCGGCTGCCCACCACGTAGCCTGCAATCACTGGCAAGTAGGGACGGAGATCATAACCTCGTCGGCGGGCGAACTCTTCGGGCGTACGGGGGGTCCAGTTCTGCGAGCCCACTTCCCAGCTATCGATATGGGTTCTGATAATCCTGGCTGCAGAGGGAAGATTTTCCGGCCGGTTTTTCAACAGCCGGCCGATCAATCCCTCGAACGCCGCGTCCGCACCCTCCGGGCTGAGCTTGTCGCATTCCAGCCCACGTCCTTCCTCAGGAGAAGGGTGATTGCGGGCACCGGTCGGCGTGTGACCGAAACGGAGGATGGTCCATTTACCTTCCGGTACGTTCCATTGGAGCCGGCCTCCGGCATCCATCTTGCCGGTTAGATCGACGATCTTTTCTGGTGAGATGACCTGCTCGGCCGGTGGCTCGGGAACTTCCCCGGGGACCACAAGGGTGCCACCGGGCACCTGGGCCAGCGACTTGTAAGCGATTCCGTCGATCCGGGCAGGATTGGAAGGACGCGGAAATGCCAGCACGGCAACATCGCGGTAATAATTTTCAACAACCGGCGGCTGAGGGAGAGCGATTTCTCCGGTCCGCGGTCCATCCACCGTGACCTCAGACCACACAATCCGCTGCATCGCCTGTTCTGGCTTGATCCATGGTCCTCCGCTGCCCGTCCATCCGGCATCATTGTTCATGTTGACACGGATTTGCCTCTTGGCCGCCTGAGCAAGCATGAAGTAGAACAGCTCCTGCCACTCCTGGGAACCAAACCGCACCGAACCGGGCGGCGTGCCCTGATCGACTTCCATGATCAGAACGCCGCCGATGCCAGCCTCCTGCATGGCCTGAAGGTCCGCCTCAATTCCCTCGCGACTGAGATTGCCATTCAGCCAGAACCAGTACACCCAGGGCCGATACAAAGGATTTACCCCGGAAAACATGTTGCGAATTGTGCTGGTGGAATCCGGCTGGGGCGACACGACCTGCCCCCAAACTGACGTTGATATCAGCAACCCAAAACCCACCACGGCGGTCAGCAGCGGCACAAAGCGGCGCATAACGCACTCCTGACTTTAAACAGATTTGGGTATTTGGCTATCATGGCTGGGAAGAAATCCCCCAGCCGCCGTCGATTTTCTTCAAATCGTTCGCCAAATCAAGCGGGCGAAAGGAAGGCTGGCCTGCACCGGGGAGGGCAAACCGGGGATTATGTGGCCTCGCGAGGACCGCACAACGCCCGGCGAATACACGCACGGCTGATCATTAAGATTCTCACACTCCTCCCGCGCCGGCGCTCAATTGACATTTCACCGATCCGCGTATTACCATACCAGGCGTCTGCGGTGAAGGGATACCGTTTGCCAGTGGCTGGCACTGTGCGACAGGGAGGTACATTTGAACTGGCCAGTTATTGGGGAGGGACTCAATCATGGCAGGTGAACTCAATCGGCGCGAATTCGTCCAGGGGACCGTCGCTGCGGCGGCCAGCACCGCTCTGGGGTTCCAGGGGACCTTCACGGTGAAGGCTGGCAATCCCGAGAATGTGGATACCAGCAAGATCCTCAATTACAACCCCGAGATGGAATATCGCCGCTGCGGAAAGACCAATCTGATGATTTCCGCCGTGTGTCTCGGGGGACACTGGAAACGTCTCAACAAAGTTGTCCCCAATTCTTTCCAGGGCGGAAACTGGCTGGGGGCAGCCATCGACGATCCAGACTTCCAGAAAAATCGCTACGATGTGGTTACCCGATGCATTGAGCGCGGCATCAATTACATCGACGCGTGCACCGGCCAGGAAGTCCTGGCGTATGCCCGGGCATTGAAAGGCCGCCGAGATAAGATGTACCTGGGTTATTCCTGGTATCAGCGGGAAGTTCGCTTTGCCGAGTGGCGGACCCTCGAAAAGCTCAAGCAGAGCCTCGATATGGGATTGAAAGAGGCAGGCCTGGATTACGTCGATATCTGGCGAATCACCTGCCACGAGCAGAGCAGCCGCCACACCGAGGCCGAAATCGAGGCCGTGATTGCCGCCCTGGAATGGGCCAAAAAGACAGGTCGGGCCCGATTCACGGGTATTTCCTCTCACGATCGTCCCCACATCAAGATGCTGCTTGAAAAGTATCCCGATCAATTAGAGGTGATCTGCACACCGTACACCGCCAAGACGAAGGTCGTCACCGACGAAACCGGTCTGTGGGCCACCATGCAAAAGCAGGATGTCGGCTGGTTCGGCATCAAGCCATTCGCCAGCGGTTCCCTCTTTAAGGGAGACAGCTCACCCAACAGCCCGTATCGGGAGGAAGATGACCGCCTCGCCCGGCTGACCATTCGTTACATCCTTAGCAATCCCGCGATCACGGCCCCCATCCCGGGAATGATCACGCCCGAACAGGTGGACAACGTCGCGCTGGCCGTCAAAGAACGTCGCGAACTAGATCAGGAAGAAAAGGCCCTGCTGGAACGGGAGATGGACCGCGTCTGGGCCGAGCTGCCCTATCATTATCGCTGGCTTAAAGACTGGGAATACGTGTAGGATTCTGACGTCTTTCTATTCCTCCAGATTTCTTTGTAATCAGTACGGGCGAAAGATTTTTTGATCCTTTATCCTCGCCCACGCAAAAGGTACGGGCGAAGCGTTTTTCGTTCCTGCACCTTCGGAGGGGCACGCTTGTCGTGCCCGGTGAAGTGGGATAGATCATCCAAGGTTAACCAGTGGACTTCATATGTGGAGTGCGGGGCTTCAGCCCCGCTTTCCGCGCGGGACTTCAGTCCCCGGCGAAAGGGAATGGATGATCCAACGTTGAATGACGGACCCGACAAGCGGGTCCCTCCAATTACGCGGACCTGACGAGCGGGTCCCTCCGAAGCAATGTTTCCCCGCGAAGCGGTTTCTGAAAATCGGAGGGGCACGCTTGTCGTGCCCGCCGTAACACGCAGGATAGCTCCAAGAGAGCTCTTACACGAGTTCCAACACGCTTGGACACGTGAGATTCGTAAGCCTTGGTAGGGGCAATTCATGAATTGCCCCTACCAGTGCGCTCTCGTGGTCGCGGCAAAGGACCGTAAACGGCAAGGTTGTGAAGGCTAAAGCCTTCACGAAAAAGCGGCGATAAATCGCCGCACTCCATATGGAGTGCGGGGCTTTAGCCCCGCTTTCCGCGCGGGACTTCAGTCCCCGCTGAAACGGAGTTCATGATCGAACGTTGATAAACGGACCTGACAAGCAGGTCCCTCCGAAGCAATGTTTCCCCGCGAAGCGCTTTCTGAAAATCGGAGGGGCACGCTTGTCGTGCCCACAGAAAGGAAGCGGATCATCCATCATAGAAAAGCGGACCTGACAAGCGCATACCTGCGAAATACGGACCCGACAAGCGGGTCCCTCCGACGTTGGTAGGGGCAATTCATGAATTGCCCCTACCGTTTAACCCGCGGAATGCGGACGTGGCAGCCACATCCCTCCGGGCTGAATCTCACCCCTCTTAACACTGTGCCGAGATTGACAGGCGCATGACTCTCCCGGAGGCGGGGACAAAATAGGGCTCGGTCAGGACGGGGGAACCCTTGACTCGGCTCTGTCGCTGCGCTCTCTTATAAGAGTACATGCCGTTTGAGAAACCAAGTTCAACGACAGGAGCGCGAGGTGACGACGAATCTCCCCAATATTCCCGTGGCTGTGACGGTGGCCGGCTCCGATTCTTCCGGTGGGGCCGGTCTGCAGGCGGACTTGAAGACCTTCCACCATTTTGGGGTCTACGGAGCGAGCGTCGTGACACTCCTTACGGCGCAGAACAGCCGGGGCGTTTGGGCCATCCAAACGCTGCAACCCCAGTTCGTCCTTGCCCAGTGGGACGCGGTGACAGAAGAATTTCTCCCGCAGGCAGTCAAGACCGGCGCTTTGGGCACGCCGGAGATCATCACCGCGGTGGCCGACCGCCTTCAGGCACTCTCCTGTCCGCTCGTTGTCGATCCTGTAATTCTCAGCAAGAGTGGCAGCCCCCTCCTCAACGAGGACGGCGTGCAGGCCATGCGGGACCTTCTGTTCCCCCTTGCGACATTGCTCACGCCGAACCTCCGCGAAGCGGAATTGCTCACGGGAACGAGCATCTCCGACCTACGCGCATTGGAGAAGGCCGCAGCCACCATTGCCCAGTGGGGCTCCCGGCACGTGCTGGTTAAAGGACCGGGGGTCGATGGCGAGGCCGTAGACGTCCTCTTTTCCGATGGTCGCTTCGTGTGGTTCCATCGTGAACTCGTTCCCCAGGCTCAAACGCACGGCTCTGGCTGCGTGTTCTCGGCGGCCATCACGGCACTGCTGGCGCAGGGTAAAGAACTGGTGGAAGCCATCGACGTGGCAAAAAGTTTCGTCACGCATGCGCTTCAGCAGGCGGCCGCCGTGGCCAGTGGCTTTCAGCCGATGAATCTCCACGTCCCGATTCCTCCTGGAGAGCGCCGCGCATAAACTCAAAGATGGACGGAGCTGTGAGTGGCCTGACGGCAACGTGAGGCCGCAGAGCTAGGACGTGCTACCCGTCGGGCAGCAAGACCGTTCCATGAACGTGCAAGTGTTTTGAGGAGATCGGCCGATGGACCTCTCATCAGTGGGAAAGATGCTGATTCTGCTGGGCCTGGTGGTGATGGTCCTGGGCGGAATTCTCTGGCTGCTTCACTTCGTGCCTTTGCAGGTGGGACGATTGCCGGGCGATATCCACATCCGCGGTGAGCGCTGGTCGTTTTATTTTCCCATCACAACCTGCATCCTTTTGAGTATTGTGCTCACCCTTGTGCTCAACGTGGTGCTTCGCCTCATGCGGTAAGTCACGGATGCACCGATCGTTTCAGGTTAGGCCGTTTCCATAGCAACTCGCGAGAGGAGGACCAACACTTCCCGAATGGTACAATCCCACCCACAAGGCGCCCGATCGCCAACCCAAAGCACCCGGCGGATTGTGCTTTTCTCCAGTCAGGTGACATGGGGAGGTGGCGAGGAGCAGCTTCGCCTGCTGGCCGAAGGCCTAGCGAATTCGGGCTGGACCGTCCTCACCGCGGCCCCTGCCCAAAGCCGCTTGGCCAGGTCTCTTGCGGAAGTGGGACAGGCGGTGACAGCCCTACCCGGCCGCGGACGAAACCCCCGGGCCTGGTGGCAGTTTCGCCGAATCCTGCGAGATTTTCGCCCACGCATTCTCTGGATGAACGATCCCCACGCCATTCTTCATGGACTTGTGGCCGCCTTTGGATTGCGGCTGGTCCGCGTGGGTGCCCGACGGACAATCTTCCCCCTTCGATCGGGACGGCTTTATCGATGGGGGCTCCACTGCGTGGTGTGTCCCTCGCGGGCTTCGGCGGCAGCATGCCAGGCGGCGGGAATCGCCTCCTCGCGGATCGCTGTGATCCATGACGGCGTGGACCCTCGACGCCTGGCTACCGCGGACAAACAACGCGGACGCGAGAAGCTCCGGAAACTGTTCGACCTGTCACCGGAAGCTGATTCAGTGGTCTTCATTCTGCACGTGGGAAAGCTCACTCCCGCCAAAGGACAGAGAGATCTTCTCGAGGCCTTTGCCGCCGTGGCACCGGCCTTTCCGGGAAGTTTGCTCGTGCTGGTCGGTGATGGGGAAGAGCGCTGTGCTCTGGAAGCCCACATTCACGCGCTGGGGCTGGACGGCCGCGCTCTGCTGGCGGGGTTCCGCGAGGACGTGCTCGACCTCATGGCAGGGGCTGATCTCTTCGTTTTTCCATCCCGGCAGGAAGGCCTCGGGGGCGCGGTGATGGAAGCCCTCCTTCTGGGGCTCCCGGTGATCGCCTCCACAGCGGGCGGAATCCCTGAACTATTCGAGGGACTGCAAGACAAGTCCTCTGTAGTCCGCCTGGTACCGCCGGATGACGTAACCGCTTTACGGGATGCGCTCGCCCAATCACTCCAACTGGATCCCAGCGCTCGCTGTGGCTGGGGAGAACGGGCCCGAGCATATGCCTGTGAGCGTTTCGCTGCATCGCGGATGGTGGAGCAGACGGCAGCGCTTTTAGACCGTCTCACGAGAGAAAACGCTCACTGACTCGTTCTCAGTGCCAGCTGCGCGTACCGCTGAGGATTCTGTCGGAAACGAGCCAGGGACTGAATCCCGGAGAACATGTATAGACGTCCATCATACACCACGCAGTGCTCGATCTTGCCATCCACCCGAATGCCCTGGTCGAAAAACACCACAGGGTCTTTGCCGTCAAGAACCGGGGCATACCGCTCCGGATTCGTCTGGAATTTGCGCTTCTGAGCGGCACCGGCACAGAAGTAGACCTGCCCACGATATTCCACCGCGAATCGTTCTTCCCCTTTCATCCAGGACTCGTTTTCCACCAGTTCGACGGGACAATAGCCACCCAGCGCCGGCGTTGTGTGGTGTGCCGGGCCCCCCTGTTCAGACGCCGTGGAGAGAGCGGTCCCCACGCCTGCCGGCGCTGTGGTGCTCGCCGTGATGTAGCCGGACGGTGAGACCGACCGCGCCGGCGATGAATCCTCCGCCCACACTATGTCCGACACAGCCGGCGGGGACACAGCCGGCGGAGTGTTCACAGAGGCTGCCACCGTAAAGCCGGCCGGGGAGGGCGGGGACTCCGGCAGCACCGGACGCTGAGGAATAGGACTGGTAGCCGTTCCCAGCACCTGTCCGGGAAGAGCCGGCACGCGACTCACAGCCAGTTTATCCGGAGCAGGGTCAATCCTTGGGCTTGCGCCTGGCGGGGCTGCCGGGGTGACTGTCGGGTTGGTGACCACCAGCGGCGCACCCGACGTCGCATTCGCCAGAGGAACTGCCGTCCTCGACGATGGTAGCAGAATCTGTGTGGTGGCCGGTGGCACGACGGTGGCATCGCTACCGATTGGAATTCGGGCGGAAAGGGCCGGCCCGTCGGGAAAGATGACGGATGAAGCGCCTTCGGGAGAACCACCCGGCGTCGGTGGCGCCGCAGGAGTCGGGGAAGGTACCGGTGGTGCTCCCTGCGGAAGTGGAGCGGGCGGCTGCGCCCCTGGACCGGGTAATCCTTGTGACGGCGGCAGCGGTGGGGTCGGCGCGGGCTCGGTTTGGAACGGGGAAGCGGCCGGAGGATTGGCTTTATCCATGGGTGCGGGAACTCCCGTCCCAGCCGGCGGAATCTGTTGGTTTTGCATTTCCCCGGACCCAACTCCACCGGGAAGATCAGGAGGAGGAACGGCCGGCTCCAAGGGAGCGGGTTCGGGAAACGCCTGGCCCGGCTTGGGAATGATAGGCTCCAATTTCTCGTGGGGGAGAACGGGCGGAGTCTCACCGGCTGGCCGCTTGATCGGCTCCGCGCCGATCGATTGCGGAAAATGGATGTCCGGCCGAGTTTCTCCCGGCCACGGCCGCCAACGCGTGGGGTAGTGCCCAAAGAACTGCACATTCGCCTGGCAGGTGGGACACCCGTAAAGAGTTTGGGCGATGGCCCCCGGCGCAGGGCCAGCCGTCAAACCAGCCATCACACAGAAAACCCCCGCCGATCGCCACAACATCCCTCTCCGCTCCATTTTCCCAACCATCCATGTCATGGGCGTTTATTTCTCCATCTGCAATTCGCTAGGACAGCAACCCTCTCGGTGGTCTTGCCAAATGCATGCGGTTAGCTCGTCACGTCAAACCTCAGAATCCGCTGCGGGTGCGGTTATATCCACGGCCCATGGTCTGCAGCGAGCGAACTGTCGAGGCCCCCAATCCCGTGAACCCGAACAGCCGCTCCACCGGCGATACCATCTTGTCGATCCACGTACTGAAAGCGATCATGTCATCGTGGGCAATGAAAATCCGATCCCCGGGCAAAATCTGATAGTTCGTCGCCGTGTTTCCGCCCCGGGTGATGGCATTCCAGTCCACCGGCAGAATCTGTTCGCAGCCCGTCCCTGCGGGGGACGGTCGGGCAATCCAGATCCGCTTGCTGGAGACCTGCGAAATCCCGCCCACCTGGGCGATCGCGTCGAGCACCGTCTCGTTGCCCGTGCAGGGCAGGCGGATCACGCTGTCGTCTTCTCCCGGTCCCTCTGTGATCACGTAATACACCTTGCTGTTATAAGCCAGCACCTCCAGAGACACCTCGGGGGAATCCAGAAACTGGCTGAGATGGCGGCGGATGGCCTCGCGGGCTTCCGGGATCGTCAGCCCCGCCACATACACCGCCCCATATTGCCGGAGGTTGATCGTGCCATCCGGGGACACCAGATAGACCCCGCTGATTGGTTGGAGGCCACTCGCCCGCGCAAGTTGCACCGAGACCTCCGGTGCCCGCAGAATCTGCCGCAGATGGGCCTCAATGGCCCAGCGGGCTTCCGCCACCGTCATTCCCACCACCCGCACGGAGCCATAAGCCGGACCGAGATTCACCGTCCCTTCCGCCTCCACCATGTAGTAGCCGCTGATGGGCTGATCAATGAGCGTGCCGATGACGTCAATTTGAAGTACGTCATACACTTCCAGCCGGTAGGGGGGCAGGGGAACCATCTTGGGGACCTCAATCTGCACGACGTCCGGCGGTTCCAGGCGGTAAGCGGGCAGAGAAACCTTGGCCAGCTCCCGCGGCGGTTCGAGCTCCGGCTGGGCGGCCCTCTGCTCCAAGCCGCGGTCATAGAAGTCCATCGTTCGGCAACCTGGAGAAGAGAGCAAACCCAGGCAACTGCAAAGGGCGAGCCAGAGGACCGTTCGGCCCGTCAAGCCGGGATATTTGAGTTGCCTGGGGTATTGAGGGGCATTATGGCAACGGTGTTTCATGGTTCGCATGGGGCCCTCGTGGGGTGAAGCGAGCCGGAATCGCTTCGACAAAACCGTCATTCTCGGCAATTCTGCCGTAGTCGTCGCTGTCGGAATAATCGGCAAAGTTTTCCAAAAACTTGGTGGAAATTTCTCGGAGTTCTCAAGCCGGTCGTCGGGTGGCGATTGAAGCTTCGGCCACTCTTCCTCGGACACCACAGATCCGCCCCTTGCCAGCATGTTCGAGGCACGTGTCTGTCACGTCCACTTCCGTGTCTTGCAGAGAACACCTCGCAGGGTACAATGCCCGTCAGTGAAGGGCTCCCATGCTGGGAGTAACGCAGCGCTTTGGTCTTTGAGAGTCTGCGGACTGTGAGTCCGTCACGCTGGGTGACTGTCGCGAGGAACTTAAGAAAAAGCGTGGGAGCCGCCATCTGAGGGAACGGGTTTTGTTCGGGTTTGGTTTCAAGCTGACGGGAGGACACAGCATGTCTTACGATGTTTCACGGCGTGATTTCCTGCGCACGGCTGGATGGGGCTCGGTCGCACTGAGCGGCGTTCTGGGCAGCAGCGTCTGGGCAGAAGGTCCCACATCGCCTGCTCCCATCAAGATCGTGGCTGTCTCCACAAGTCCCCGCAAGGGCAAAACCACGGCCCAGGGATTGAAGATTGTTCTGGACGCCGCACGGGCTGTGGCTCCCGACAAAATCGAGGTGGTGCTCGTTGAACTGGCAGGGCTTTCCATCCCGGTAGAACCGGCCCTGGGCCTGCCGTTACCCGAAGGCGTCAAAGACGACTTTCCGGCCGTGGCAGAGGTCATTGCGGATCCTCGGCTGGCGGCCTTGATCGTCGGCTCGCCGGTACACTATGCGAATGTCAGCACGCTGTGCAAGGCGTTCATCGACCGACTTGGACAGGCATTCCGAAAAGAATTCAAACTTTCTGGAAAGCTGGCCGGTGCCCTGGCCGTCGGCGCCGCCCGCAATGGGGGACAGGAATATGTCCTCCACTCCATCACGCGAGCTTTGATGTGCCATGAGATGGCGATCGTGGGGGACGGTCGCCCAACCGGTCATTTCGGAGCAACTCTTTGGAACAGCGCCAACGACGACATTTCAACGGACGAATTTGGCGTGAAGACAGCGCAGGACCTCGGCCGACATATCGCCCAACTTGCACTGAAAATGGCCCAAGCGTAAGAAGAAGCAACCCAACTCCGTGGCTCAGGCGGCGCCCCGGGGCGGACGTGATTGCGGAAAAACGTAGTCATCTGGCCGCTCCGCTGAAAGCGCCCGGCAGTTTCGCCGTCCGAGCATAATACTGAAAAGCTGACAAAAGCCTCCCACACCTTTCCCGATAGCTGAAGTGTTTTGGTCATCGGGTCGGGACAGGTGGAGTTTTGCGCCAAAACTGCTGAAACTCTGGATCAAACCCCCGTTACCCCGTTGTGGAGAAAACGTATGGACAGGCGAGACTTTCACAAGACGCTTTTAACCTGGGGAGCGGCGAGCGCTCTGACGCTGGGCAACGATGAAGCACCCTCAGAGACTTCGCCTCCAGAAGGGGAGTTTATCGTTGAACCCGCCAAGCGGTTACCGGTCCGAAAGTTCGATGTGGTCATTGTGGGCGGAGGAACGGCAGGGGTTGTCGCAGCACTGGCTGCGGCAGCTCAGGGCGCGAAGACAGCACTCATTGAGGCAAAAGGGTACACCGGCGGAACGGTGACAGAAGGTGGCACCGCACTCCACAGCTTTTTCAATCTGTGGAAGGCGTTTCCCGGCGTGGAGAAAAAGCAGGTGGTGCGTGGGTTCCCGCAGAGAATTATTGACCGGCTTATTGCTCGGAGGGCTTGCACCGGCCACGCGGAAATGGAGCTGGGCTTCGACTATGACTCGGTATGCACCGCCGTTGATACCGAGATGTACAAACTTGTCACCATGGAAATGCTGGCCGAGGCCGGCGTCCATCTTTTCCTCAACACCCTCCTTGTGAGCGCCATCCGGTCGGGCGAGACCCTCGTTGCCGCGGTCACCGAAAGCCGCGCCGGCCGAGAGGCCTTTGTGGCCCACTCTTTCGTGGACTGTACCGCTTATGGCGACCTCGCCGCTTACGCCGGTGCCAGTTACACAGAACCCAACGATTACCCGGTTGCCAACAGCATTGGGGTGGCGAATGTCAACGTGGAGAAGTACTACGAATTTCTCAAGTCTCACGACGCTCTTACAGAGCTTGCCCGCGGATGGCGCGACGGCCAGGAGGGGCAAATTGTGCGGTTGGAAGGGCGGGCGGTCAAGCTGCCGGAAGGATTCCATCGTGAGGCCGCTGAGATCGGCATGTCCACGGTCACCACCACGGTGCATGACAATTACTTCATGTTCATCAAACTCAACTTCAAGATGCCGGTGAGTCCCACAAACCGCGACGCCGTAACAGCGGCCGAGTTAGAACTGCGGAAGCGTCAGGCCCGCGCGGTGGAACTTTTCCGAAAATACGTTCCCGGATGCGAAAAAGCATTCATCGCTCGGACGGCTCCGCGTCTGAATATTCGCCGCGCCCGCTGCATCCGATGTGATTACGACATCTCGCGTGAAGAGGTCCTCGAAGGACGTCACTTCGACGATGAGGTCTACGTCTACGGATTCCATGATATGGCTCCGCGGTATCAAATCAAAAATGGTGGCACGTATGGCATGCCCTATCGCGCGCTGTGTGTGGCCGGTCTGGACAATCTGTGGTGCGCTGGAATGATGATCACCTCGGACTTCATCGCCCATATGTCCACCCGGAACACGGTTTCCTGCATGGCCCAGGGACAGGCCGCCGGTACGGCAGCAGCCCTGTGCGCTTTGCGAGGATTGAAGGCGAGGGCTTTGCCCTACCGCCTCCTGCGCGAGACCCTCGAAAAAGATGATGTGGTATTCAACGTTTGAAGATTCAGTTTTGGGCGCCCCTGGGTCAAATCGGCGTTTGAGTGAGAAGTTCGGTCTGGAGTGCAAAAATCTGGAGGACCGGTCAGTCAGGCAATTGCATGACTTTTGGGGTAATCGCTGGGAATCCTCAGCCAAGGTGTGGCAAAGGTACTGGCGTGTCCCGTTCCTAACCCGATCACCGGCAGGGGCGATTTATCGATAGCTTGTACAACGCACGCATCACAAGGAAATGGACCTGACTCCGGTAGTGGCAATTCATGAATTGCCCCTACCTACTTCATGGATCGCCATCTACCGTCACAGTGGATGAACGCCAGACAAGCTTGGCCCTTGAAATATCGGCAGTCCGCGGTATCGTGAACAAAGAATCAATCGGGGCGGCACCAAGAGGCAGTAATCAGTCATGAAGGAAACAACCTTCCCCAATTCATCCAGGCGACCAGCCTATGTGGGAACTCATTGAAGAATACCGCATGGATCCGACGACGTGGCTGTATGTCGCGTCGCTGATGACCATCGGTATCTTTTTTCGCTTTTCGCGATTCTTTTCCATCCGCAATCTCGACCTGATCGGCATCATCCTATTCGCCCCGGGATTACTCTTGATCAGCCACCAAGCGGAGCGAGCAGGCTACGTGTGGCTTTTTACGGTCAGCGCGTTGTTTCTGCCGCGGCTGCTCATTGATCCATTCTTCTCCCGCAGGCCGCTGACGGAGCCCAACCTCTCGCCAGGCGGAATGACCTTTATGGTCATCGCGCTGATGTTCTTCCTGGTGGGCAACATTCTTACAGAGCGTGTGCTGGAAACGCCGCCGTCCCAGCCGCGCGCACCAGAAGCCAGCCCAATCTGGCGCGTCCCCGAATTGAGAGGCCCGGGGTATTTGCCGTTTTATCGGGCGATCACGCTCTATCAGCGGGAATCACCAGCTCAGGAAAAAAACTCCCCGCCTGAATCCACCGAGACCGAGACCACCTCCCATCTCATTCTCACCGCAGGAATCAAAATAGCGGCCATCGCCGCCCAGTGCGCCATCGTGGCCGGACTGATCCTTTTCGGCCTGCGACACTTCGACAACGTGCAGACTGGCCTGGCGGCTGCCTCGCTGTATCTGCTGCTCCCTTACACGAGTCAGCTCACCGCCCGGCTGGACCACATCGTCCCTGGGGCGTTTGTTTTATGGGCACTGGTGATGTATCGACGTCCGATGATCGCCGGCGCCCTTCTGGGAGCTTCCACCATCGTGTTTTATCCGTTCTTTCTCCTGCCACTGTGGATTGGGTTCTACTGGCGGCGCGGGCTTTTCCGGTTTCTGGCGGGCTTTCTCGCCGTGGTGGCGGGCCTGGTCCTGGTGCTCTTTTTCGTTTCCCCCACCTGGACACAATTCTGGCGTGACCTGGCGGCCATGTTTGGCAAATACTTGCTCCGCACGGAAGGTGCCGACGGTTTCTGGGCGTATCACTGGCCTTATTTCCGTATCCCCATCCTGGCCGGCTTCGCCGCTCTGTGTGTGAGTCTGGGGATCTGGCCGTCGGAAAAGAATCTGGCCAACCTTCTCAGTGGGACGGCCGCCGTACTGCTCGCCGCGCAGTTCTGCCTCATTCACCAGGGGGGACTCTACATGGCCTGGTACGCGCCACCGTTGATTCTGACGATCTTCCGACCGAGCCTGAAAGACATCACGGCCGAACGAGCGGTGCCGCGCTACTGGTTCGCCCCGCTCCCCAAACTCGGACCATGAGTGGTATGCGCAGACATCCTGACTCGTCTAGAACAATAACTGCGACCAGGACGTCCCGCGAATCTACGAGACGGAGTGTGATCGAGCTGTTAAGTCCCGCGACTGCAAACAATGTCTCGATCAAGAGAAACCTGTTGCTACGTCCGTTTTACCCCGCGGCGTGGGCCTGGGCACCAGCGATAAGCTCAATGAACTCCTGATTGGACTTGTACTTGGCCAGCTTCTGGGTGAGCTGTTCCATCGCCTCCACCGGATTCATGCTGGAAAGCATTCGCCGCAGGATCGTCACGGCCTTGAGATACTCTGGCGGCAACAGCTTCTCTTCCCGCCGCGTGCCCGATTGGGTGATGTCAATGGCCGGCCAGATCCGCCGATCCGCCAGCCGCCGATCGAGCACCAGCTCCATATTGCCGGTCCCTTTGAATTCCTGAAAGATGAGTTCATCCATCCGGCTGCCGGTGTCGATCAGCGCGGTCGCCACGATCGTCAGCGATCCGCCCTCTTCAAATGCCCGGGCCGTCGCAAACAGCTTCTTCGGAATGTCCATGGCCTTGACGTCGATACCGCCGGTCATCGTGCGGCCGGTATTGCCCACCCATTTGTTAAAGGCACGCGCCAGCCGGGTGATCGAATCCATCAAGAGAAAGACGTCCTTCCCCATCTCGGCGAGGCGCTTGCACCGCTCCACAATGAGCTGCGACAGCCGCACGTGGCTCTCGATTTCACAGTCCAGGCTGCTGGCCACCACCTCGGCATTCTTGCACACACGGCGGAAGTCCGTCACCTCCTCCGGACGCTCATCGATCAGCAGAATGATGAGCTTCATGTCCGGATAATTCTGAGCAATCGCCAGACTGATATGCTGGAGCAGCACCGTCTTTCCTGTCCGCGGTGGCGCCACGATGAGCGCCCGCTGACCCTTCCCGATCGGCGTCAGCAGGTCCATCACCCGCGTCGTGATCGGCTCAGGACCGGTTTCCAAACGCAGCCATTCCTCGGGATTGATGGGCGTCAATTCGTCAAAGTGTTTGACTTTCGGATATTCCTGGGGCGGAATCCCGTCCACATCGTGAATTTCCCGCAGACGCGGTCCCTGGCCCTTCTTACCCGGCTGCACCAGCCCCTTGATGTAAACACCCTGCCTCAGGCCGTACTTCTCGATCATGCTGCCGGGGACAAAAGGATCCGTCAGCCGCCGCTCGTAATTGGCGGCCGGATCACGCAGAAAGCCGTACCCGCTGGGGTGAAGCTCCAGAACACCACCCCCTTCGTAGAGGTTGCTTTCCGCAGATTCCACGGTCTGAACGGAAGTGGATTGCTGTTCCTGCGGGACAAGAGCTCCGTTCGACCCATTCTTCTCTAGCTTGTTGTCAGAAGCCTGGGCTTGTCCGTTCTTGGAACGCATGGCCGTATGCTTTTTTCGTGTCATTGAACCACCAAATGAGACTTTGCGCTGCTGCGCAACCTGCAAGAATCAACCCATTGAGAAAAAGGAGAATCCACCACATTCAGTGCGCACCCGGCGCGCTTACCAGCGGACTGCCAGAACCAGAACATCACCCGGCGCGCACACCCGCGCAGCAAAGCGGAGAACCTGCCACGACCATCGAGTGGATTCGGAGAATCAGTGCCGGTGTGGTTGCAGGCACTTCGCTGCGGCGTCAACCTCAGGCAGCCCGATCCGCCATTCTTTTAGGGCACAGGTGTTTGCCGCTATCCAGAAATCGGCCGGAACGACACCTGATACCGAATCCAATCAAGTCTGGTGTTCCACAATCACCGCCGACTTACGAGAAGCCTTTCCGGCCTATCCGCCGTGCTTCTCCGTGCAAGAGAGGGCTGATCGCACCCGAAGAAACCCCAGGTCTGACGACGCCACCTGAGAATTGGCTCTTTCACCACCTAAATCTTATCTCGCGTTCCCGGCGGCGTCAAGCCTTTTCTCATCTCCCCCACATCCCCTTTTTCCCACCCCCACGCGCGGTAACGCCCCTTCAGCCCCGCGATCGTGCCCGCACTTTCACCCAGCCCGCTGCTTACCTTATCTAATTACCTAAATCTTGTCGTCCAGCCACCCCCGCTTTTTCTAAAAATCGGAAACCGTCGCCCACTTCCGTCATTTTTTCGCGGGTTTCTCCCCGCCACATTTTTCAAACGATTGCCCACAAGATCATCGCTCACCGGGCGGGAAATGGATTTTCTGACGTTCCTCCTCCGTGAACCGACTCTCGGCAATTGGCCCAGGATTCCAGCACTGCTCCAGGGCCCCAGGCCGCGGCTCCTCCACCGGAATCACCCATACTTCGCCCCCTTGTTCATCCTTTTCCACGCGACCTCCCGCCCGCAACACTGCCTCTCGCGCCAGCTTGACGCATACCTCGCTCAGCCGGTCAAAATTGTACTCCGTATGGCTGAACACGCTCTGCCGGTCCAGCTTTGCTGTGAACCGCTCGGGCAAGCGTTTCAATCCCACCGTCGTGAATAAGACCCCGCCTGCGTTGGAGGGATTGCAGTCCGAATCCTGGCCACATCGCGTGGCAATGATGATGGTCTGATCGAGATCCCCCTTCCCATACAGCAGACCCATGACAATGTACGCCCCATTGATTTTCGCGTCAATATTGGCCTGCCCCTTCATGCACGAGGCCCGTCGATACTCTGGATTGCGGTTGTACTTCTCCTCGATCTTCTGCCAGGTCGCCTCCCAGTTGTTGGGATTCTCCTTCCACCACGCGATCACATCGCGAATGCACTCCGCATACTGGCTCTCCGCTGGAATGCACCGCAGGCCCGCCTCCACAATCTTCAAGGGGTCATTCTCGAAAAACGCCTCCGCGTACATCCCGCCCACAAACTGCCCCCCGTACACACCATCCCCATAGTTCATCAGCCGCCCAAATTTATTTCCCAGAGCAATCACCGTGTTGGGCATCCCGGGGGCAATGATCCCCGAAAAATCCGCCTCGATCTGATAGTCAATATCGTCCGCATGCTTGTTGAAATGAGGATGTCCCGAATCGGGCGGAGCAATCCCCGATCGTAAATTGTCCCGTCCCGCCCGATTGGCATGCCACAATGGATACTGGCTGTTCGCAAAATCAATCCCCGCCTGACGAATCGAAACATCCCAGCCGTGCTCCTCCAAACTGCGGAGGAACGTCATCTCCACGTACAGATCGTCCTGGTGAAACTGGTTGACCATCTCCGGCTTCCAGGCCGGCATCTCGTTCTCCGGAATGATCCGCCCCACATATCGAAATTCCGTTGGGCCGCCCCAGCCAACCCCCGCCATCTGCCCGATCCATGCCGCCTCCATCTTATCCCGATACTCTTCCAGAGAAATCCGTCGCACCGCTGGCTCGGCACTCATGGCTTCCAGTCCCGCCCAGATGCCCGCGGCCCCCACCACCAGCACCACACCCCACAAAATCCCAGTTCCGCTCGTCCGCAGCGCCATAATGTAATCTCCACCCGGCATTTCATTGACCCAAAAATCTCAACCCCAGAACGCAGGCCATTATAAAGCGACGAAAACCCACCGGCCACCATCGCCCCCAGAGCACCCGCGCACAAAAATGGGCCGGACGCGCCGGCCCAAACCGCTTGGTCCTCTGGCTCTTAACGGAATCAGGACTTGCTCACTTTCTTTTTCTTGCCCTTTTGAGCGGCCTTCTCTTTCGCAGCCGCCAAAAGTGCCATCGCATCGGCAGGAAGCTGGAACGGCTTGTTCTTGATCCGCTTGGTTACCCGACCGCTCTTCAAACACTGTGTGCACACACGGACCCGCCGCGCCGCTCCATTCTCATCCGTAATGCGAATCCGCTGCAAATTCGGCTTGAACTGCCGCGGCGAAATCCCCGTAATCTTGGTTCCCACCCCGCCCAGATACTTGGCCTTACCTCGGGTGGCCACCTGCTTCCCAATCGCCGCCGTCTTACCGCAAATTTCGCACTTTTGACCCATGGCCCGAACTCGCTCGATAAAAATACCAAAAAGCGCAATTCCCGCGCCAGACGTCTATTGAACCGTCGAAAACAGCTATTGTAACAGTTTCCCCCACCGCCACAAGGCCCGATAGATCCTGAGTCACCCCCACGTTCCTGTTGGCCACCCTCAGAGGGCCCCCTCGGAGGGACCCGCTTGTCAGGTCCGTTTCCGAATGAACCCACCCGGACGGACCCGCTTGTCGGGTCCGCCCCCCAACCCTCGATTATCCATCCCTTTCGCCCGGGCACGACAAGCGTGCCCCTCCAACCTTCGATTATCCATCCCCCCGCCCGCCACCAATCGCCCCGCATAAAACAATCCTCACTCCTCTCACCCCACCCGGACCATTGCCGCAACGCCCGCCGCACGGTACGCTAAAATATTTCTGTTACGGAAAAACCGCGGCTCACATGACCGAGCGTCCTGACGATCCTCCTCCGGCGCATTTCCCGCCCGGATCGTGAGAACAAAATCACAATTTTTCTGGACAAGATTGGCTATCCCAGGGCACGGCGATCAACCGCCTGCGCGCCTGGTCCACCGATTCAACCTGAACGAGACCGACCCGACATGACCATGCTCCGCTCCAGCGAATCCACGATCGATCGCAACCCCAAAACCAACACCGGCGAAGACGCCTCCACCGCCCTCGAACGAATCTGCCAGCAGCGGCACCCGCACCTGCAGTCCCAGGACCCCGAACTCTACTCCCTCATCATCGCCCAGGCCCGACACGAAACCGACACCCTCAAAATGATCCCGTCGGAAAACTATGCCTCTTTCGCGGTCCTGGAGGCTACCGGCTCCATCCTCACCAATAAGTACTGTGAGGGTTACCCCGCCGCCCGCTACTACGAGGGCAATGAATTCATGGACCAGATCGAGCAGCTCGCCATCGATCGCCTCAAAGCCCTTTTTGGGGCGGAACACGCCAACGTCCAGCCCTATTCCGGCTCCCCCGCCAACCAGGCCGTCACCCGCGCCCTCGCTCCCCCCGGCTCCAAAATCATGGGCATGCCAGTCCCCGCAGGCGGACACCTCACCCACGGGTGGAAGGTCAATTTTTCCGGAATGGACTACCAAACCGTCCACTACGGCCCCCGGCCGGACACTGGACTTCTCGACTACGACCAGATCCGCGACATCGCCCGCCGGGAACGCCCCCGCATGATCTGGGTCGGCGCCACCGCCTATCCCCGCACCCTCGATTACGCCGCCTTCGCCGAAATCGCCCAGGAAGTCGAGGCCTACCTCGTCGCCGACATCGCCCACATCAACGGCCTCATTGTCGGCGGCGTGCATCCCAACCCCGTTCCCCATTGCGACGTGGTCTCCAGTACCTGCCACAAGATGCTCCGCGGCCCCCGGGCAGGATTCATCCTCTCCCGCATCGAAGACCGATGGCAGCGCAAATACTTCCCCGACAGCAACCTCAACCTGGCCAAACGGATCGATCGGGCAGTGTTCCCCGGGCTGCAGGGGGGACCGCATATGCACGTCATCGCGGCCATGGCCGTGGCATTTAAAGAAGCCGCCACCCCCGCCTTCCGTGACTACGCCCGTCAGGTGGTGGCCAACGCCCGGCGGCTGGCTGAAAAGCTCCTCGAAAAAGGATACCGCCTCGTCAGCGGCGGCACCGATACCCATCTGCTCGTCATGGACTTCCGCGACGCCCCCTATTCGGGGAAGGATGTGGCCCAGGCACTGGCCAAAGCGGGCATCATCGCCAATTTCAACATGGTGCCTGGCGACCCACGCAAGCCATTTATCACCAGCGGCGTCCGGCTGGGGACCCCGGCCCTCACCACCCGGGGGATGAAGGAGCCCGAAATGGACCGCATCGCTGGGTGGATCGACACGGTCTGCCGGAACCTGGAGCAGATCGAGGAGGTGGCGCCGCGGGTTCGGGCGGAGATTGCCGAGCTGTGCCGCCAGTTTCCGCCGCCGGGGATCCTCATCTGAGCTGGCCACCCCCCTTTATCTGGTCATTTTTGTATGCCACTATTGTGGGGCTTGACAGGGCTGGTTTCCTTTCGTACGCTTAGTTGCAGTCGATCTCCAGGGATTTTCGCATGACCGGCGATCGACTGCAAAACAGGGGGTGGGAGGGGGGCGGAAACCCCGGAAAATATCGGCTTTCCGGGGAGGGTCTTAATCGAACCAAGTTGGGATTGAAACATTACGTTTCCGTGCACGTTCCTTCCGAAGTGTGGAGGGCTTGTCTTAATCGAACCAAGTTGGGATTGAAACCTGCGCATAAGAATCACACAACACGTTGGCATTGTTTGTCTTAATCGAACCAAGTTGGGATTGAAACCTCTTCTTCTACGTGGCGATGCGCTCACGCTGATGTTCAGTCTTAATCGAACCAAGTTGGGATTGAAACGAAACCGAACGCGGCTGGGAACGGAAAACATGAGACGCGAAGTCTTAATCGAACCAAGTTGGGATTGAAACGAATACTGCACGGCCAGCGTGTGCAAATATGGGGGTCTGAAAGTCTTAATCGAACCAAGTTGGGATTGAAACAGCTTATTTTCTTTCCTGATTATCTCTTTTTCGCTTAGTCTTAATCGAACCAAGTTGGGATTGAAACTAACGTACGGCATCCCTCCTACACGATAGGCCGTGCAGTCTTAATCGAACCAAGTTGGGATTGAAACCACAAATTATCTACAAACAAGAACAGCAACCGGAAGAGTCTTAATCGAACCAAGTTGGGATTGAAACTGACCTTACATCACTAGTGTGGAAGTATCTCAAAGAGGAGTCTTAATCGAACCAAGTTGGGATTGAAACGCGGGCGGGTCGTCGTCGGCCGGGGCGGCGGTTGGCAGTCTTAATCGAACCAAGTTGGGATTGAAACCTTTGCGTTTTGATGAGCATTCTGGATGAAGTTACGGTCTTAATCGAACCAAGTTGGGATTGAAACTGGATTTCGTGTACAGGACCTCTTCTCCCTTCCTGAGTCTTAATCGAACCAAGTTGGGATTGAAACCCGAATCGGCGCTTCACGCGGGTGGAGCTTTGGCCACGGTCTTAATCGAACCAAGTTGGGATTGAAACTGAGGTGATCTCCACCTTACACGGGTAGATGGTTCGCGCAGTCTTAATCGAACCAAGTTGGGATTGAAACAAGTAGACTTCTCACATCTCGTTCCGGAGATTCTTGATCAGTCTTAATCGAACCAAGTTGGGATTGAAACTCAGGATTTGCAATAACGTTGACGTGTTCATTGGAGACGTCTTAATCGAACCAAGTTGGGATTGAAACTCATTACAAATTGGATTGTTTTCATCAATATAAATATCCGAGTCTTAATCGAACCAAGTTGGGATTGAAACAAGCCCTCATCGGATTTGCCCTCAAGGTGCCCTGCGAACGTCTTAATCGAACCAAGTTGGGATTGAAACGAGACTCAACCAATTGTTCTGTTGGTTGCGTTTCGAGGTCTTAATCGAACCAAGTTGGGATTGAAACTTAGTACGCGGCTAGCCGGAAGCGTCTATGTCGCTCCGTCTTAATCGAACCAAGTTGGGATTGAAACGTCGATATCCATGGGCCGGATGTAAGCTGGGCTCAGTACGTCTTAATCGAACCAAGTTGGGATTGAAACAGAAGTCCTGATACTCCCACTCATGCACGGGCTGTTGGAAGTCTTAATCGAACCAAGTTGGGATTGAAACTACGGCGTCCGCTACAGCTCCGTAGTCAACGCTAGCTGGTCTTAATCGAACCAAGTTGGGATTGAAACCGTTCGTTCAGGCTGCTGCCGCTCATCGAGCGGTGGGGTCTTAATCGAACCAAGTTGGGATTGAAACTTCACCATTTCGTACTGGTCGCTCTTGTGGACCAGCTGTCTTAATCGAACCAAGTTGGGATTGAAACGTCATTGTCAACGATGCGCACCGTATGGTCGAGCCATTCGTCTTAATCGAACCAAGTTGGGATTGAAACGTCTGTCCGCGTCGGTTCCAGGGAGGGCAAATTCCGGGTCTTAATCGAACCAAGTTGGGATTGAAACCAAATCGTTTGTCGCACAACTGAACGCTGCTATAATCGTCTTAATCGAACCAAGTTGGGATTGAAACGCAAGCTGGACTTATGAAGCCCAGCGGGGCACCGGCCCTGGTCTTAATCGAACCAAGTTGGGATTGAAACAGCGCAGCGTGTGATTGGACGCGTCGCCTGTCTTGGGTGTCTTAATCGAACCAAGTTGGGATTGAAACCAAGCTTCAAAAGATGTTTGTTCCAGCTAATCCAAAGTCTTAATCGAACCAAGTTGGGATTGAAACGTCCTCTTTCCCCGCAAAGGCGGGGAAGAAAGGAGAAGTCTTAATCGAACCAAGTTGGGATTGAAACCGAAGAATGGTTCCCGGCCTGTAGGCATCTTCCCTGGTCTTAATCGAACCAAGTTGGGATTGAAACCAAGCTTCAAAAGATGTTTGTTCCAGCTAATCCAAAGTCTTAATCGAACCAAGTTGGGATTGAAACCCTTCTCTTCTTAAGCTTGTACGGCATTTGCACACACGTCTTAATCGAACCAAGTCGGGATTGAAACGGGTATGGGATTTCAACATTCGCGATTGGGTTATTTTCTCGTCTTAATCGAACCAAGTTGGGATTGAAACCTGCTTACATTTACATCCTGGTTGAGTTGGTGTTCGTTGTCTTAATCGAACCAAGTTGGGATTGAAACTGTCTCTTCTAATCGGTTTATCTCAACCATCACATCGTCTTAATCGAACCAAGTTGGGATTGAAACCTAACTGAAGAATCCGCACAAAAGGATCAGAGGCTGTCTTAATCGAACCAAGTTGGGATTGAAACCAGCGTGGGTTCCGGGCGGTGCAACACGAGCGATTTTGGTCTTAATCGAACCAAGTTGGGATTGAAACTAGAGAATGCTCTGGGCATCATCACCACCCAGCTCGTTCGTCTTAATCGAACCAAGTTGGGATTGAAACTCTGTCGAGAAGATATTTTGCTTTACCAACAGCCATGTCTTAATCGAACCAAGTTGGGATTGAAACAATCATTACGAGGTACGACTCGTATCGTTGGCATCGGTCTTAATCGAACCAAGTTGGGATTGAAACCATCTTTGATCGAACCGGGAAAGGCTACACTCTGGAGTCTTAATCGAACCAAGTTGGGATTGAAACGGTTCAGGCTGGTTCAGGAAGTTTTTCTTATCTGAGCGTCTTAATCGAACCAAGTTGGGATTGAAACTGATGGCGATATACGGTCTTCCATTGTAGATTTGCATTGTCTTAATCGAACCAAGTTGGGATTGAAACGAAGGTATGAAATCACGATAGAACGATCAAGATGCAGTCTTAATCGAACCAAGTTGGGATTGAAACCATTTATCGACCGCTTGGTTGGGGCCGATGGGTTCGGTCTTAATCGAACCAAGTTGGGATTGAAACGGTGGTCTAACTGATCGTCTTCGCGGATGGCTTTTATTGTCTTAATCGAACCAAGTTGGGATTGAAACCTGTTGTTGGCGGGTAGCAGTAAAGCACATATACTTGTCTTAATCGAACCAAGTTGGGATTGAAACCACAGCCCAACGCAAGCCGCGTGCCCTACGCAAAGGGTCTTAATCGAACCAAGTTGGGATTGAAACGCGACTAACAGCTGAGTAAGTAGTGACTAAGTTGCGACTAGTCTTAATCGAACCAAGTTGGGATTGAAACTGGCATCTGATTGGGTGTGGTTGTTAGTCGCAAGTTGTGAGTCTTAATCGAACCAAGTTGGGATTGAAACCGGTCTGTCGAAGATTCCATCCGCCAGCTCGTTGAATCAGAGTCTTAATCGAACCAAGTTGGGATTGAAACTCGCGGAAGGTGACGATAAGCTGCACAGTGCCATGAAGGTCTTAATCGAACCAAGTTGGGATTGAAACCTGCTTCAGGTTTCGCAGAATAACCCTAAGGTACGCCTAGTCTTAATCGAACCAAGTTGGGATTGAAACCTTTTCTAAGCTGCTCTTTTAACTCTTTGAGTTCATCCTTGGTCTTAATCGAACCAAGTTGGGATTGAAACCGAAATTATGTTGATGTAAATGCTTTTTGTAGGTTGTCTTAATCGAACCAAGTTGGGATTGAAACGCAATATCCAAGAGCCACAGCGAGATTGGCGATCGCTGTCTTAATCGAACCAAGTTGGGATTGAAACTACAAAATCGATGCCGAAGTCGCACGCCTATCGCGGGTCTTAATCGAACCAAGTTGGGATTGAAACGTGTCTTCGCAGAGGGGACAGACCACCGTGGGCTGTGTCTTAATCGAACCAAGTTGGGATTGAAACGAGAGTTGGCGTGACGAAGAGTTACAGCGAGAGGAAGAGTCTTAATCGAACCAAGTTGGGATTGAAACTATCGGGGAGTGTAACAATACACAGCGACGCGCTGGATGTCTTAATCGAACCAAGTTGGGATTGAAACAGGACAAGAACAATGGGGCGCAGAACGGTCACCTATCGTCTTAATCGAACCAAGTTGGGATTGAAACCGCTTCGCCATACACCAGATTTCCGCGATCTGAGAATAGTCTTAATCGAACCAAGTTGGGATTGAAACGGTTCGCAACCGGGGCGCGCGTTTTGGCCGGGTGGTGGTCAGTCTTAATCGAACCAAGTTGGGATTGAAACACAGAATGGCGTGACTATGTCAAGCGAAAGCTAGGGTCTTAATCGAACCAAGTTGGGATTGAAACATTAAGTGCTTGTTTGGGCGTGACCAGGAACTACCGTCTTAATCGAACCAAGTTGGGATTGAAACGCGGTCAAGTTAAGCAGCACGTCTCCGAAGAGATAGACGTCTTAATCGAACCAAGTTGGGATTGAAACGAAGCGTGACCAGCCGCGGCATGGCGGGTGTGCCACCAGTCTTAATCGAACCAAGTTGGGATTGAAACGATAGAACATCGCTGTCAAGTCATGCTGCTTGATTAAAAGTCTTAATCGAACCAAGTTGGGATTGAAACTGCTAGGTAGTAGATGAAGAGAGTGGCTTCACGATCTGGTCTTAATCGAACCAAGTTGGGATTGAAACAATTCAAGAGCGAGTGGCGAGTAGCGAGTTGCGAGTAGTGTTCCTGGTGCGCGTCGAACGGAGATGCGCAGCGCTTGTTAGTCGTGGGCCGTCAGATAGCTTGGAACTGAAAAGAGAAAACAATCGCGTTTGCGGAAACAATCGGCGGTGCTACTGAAAAACGGATTATCCACCTCACCACTCGCCACTCGCCATTCGCTATTCGCCAAAACAAATCGAACCAAGTTGGGATTGAAACTCCCGCCGGGCGAGCAGCGAACAGCGAGTGGCTGTTGATGGCGGGTGGAACACCGAGGTTGCGACGAACTCTCAATATCGTCCGTGCATCGAGACTGGAATGAAAAAGAACAATAATCCGGCTCGCCGGAAACGACGGGCGCTGGCACTGAAAAACTGACACGTAAAGGTCGCCATTCGCTATTTGCCTAGGAGAATCGAATCACGTCGGAATCGAAAGTTCGCCCGGGACGACCCCGACCTTCCGTTAAGCTGGTCCTTTAAGCGAGTGAGCAAGAGCCCCACCACGCTGTCACAAAGTATCCACACTCGTTTCTGAGAAGCTACTTACCCGCTCTATGTGCTGCCTGGTTACCGGATCGATACGCACATGACCAGCTTTCCTCAAAGTGGTCCTGTAAGATCAATCTGGGCGATGATCATGAGTGGTCAGAGGCAGGAGGGCCGCCCGCAGACAGTCCATGGGAGGCAGATTCCTTTCTTGATGACACCTCACGCCTCGACCAGTACTCGTTACTCGCCAGGGACATTATTTAAGCACGTGCGCCGGTTTTTCTCCGTCGTTCCTTCTGCTTCGGGTTAAGCTGGCTTGCAAATCCTTTCCTGCATCCCCATCTAAGACCGAGCGCCCAAATCGCGATCCGGGGCTGCTCAATGTCCTCGTTTCCGACAAGACAGCGCGACGCTAGCGTTGAGAGCTTGACGCCCCACTATAACTTGCTACACTGGTGTACATCTTGGATGCCATTGGGTGTGAAGGAAGACGTAATGGGCAGAACAGACTTCTCCACCACCACTGAAATGCGCGGTTCCGGGATTTACGCTTGGGGAACTTTTCAGCCCCAACGCGCGATGGGGCCCATCAGGTGCAACTGGCCTTGGCAATCGGCTTGCTGGCGACGGTTCGCGCGCTCATCGCGTCGGGACGTGTTATTCAATCAGCCATCAGTGCCACATCTTGGCAGAGGAGGCTCTTGCCCATGCGCCTCCAGGTAGTTTATTCTCTCCATCGCGATATGTGACCGGCGGAATATCGCCGCGGCTTTGCCTCACTGCTCAAAGAAGCGATCAAGCAAAGCGACCCCCTCTGCTTCCAACGTTATTATTCCCGCCTCCACGTGCTTAAGCCGTTTACATTTTCGCTGTTTTTTCCGGGATTAATGCCGGGTGGCAACGGCGATTTCCGGGTTGGTAGTAAGGCGATTCTCTACTTCTCTAGCAATTCCCGTGAATTGATCTCCTGTCTTTATAATGGACTGCGCAACCTTCCACAATTTCCCCTTTTTCATAATACAGCGAGCTTCAGAAGCATCTTCCTTAAACCCATGCGTTCCATTACCGTTGACCACGCGCAGTTTAGAACCATGGCACCAGTGTTGGTGAACACAAAAGGGGATCCCAACCGCTACTTACTCCCTGAAGATAAAGGATTTGAAGAAGGGCTTAGATTCTCAGTTCGAGAGATTGCCCGCACGTTTCTCAATATGCCCGATGCCTCAATCGATTTCTGTCCTGTGGACATTCGTCGCAAGGTCGTTCGTCACTACAACATGCATATGCAAGGTTTTGTGGGTATCTTCGAATTGAGCGGGCCTCCCGAGGTGCTCAACCTTATCTATCAGGTCGGCTTGGGCGTCCGCCGGAGTCAAGGTTTCGGCATGCTGGAGCTCCTCCAAACGACCCGCTACGAGAAACTCCCCAAAGGGAAGGAACATATCCATGTGTAGCCTTACCCTATACCCCTCCAACTGGCTCTACAACGCAGGCGTGATTGGCCTACTGCGGGTGCTAGAAAGGACTGGAGCAGACCCTCTAAGATGCCTTTCAGAAGCAGCGGTTCAAATAAGATTTTCCATATTATGCTCCAGTGTCAAAGATGTAGAACTAGAACAAGATGATAAAGAATTCACAATACCTTTACTTGCCCGAGAGTGGCTGTTGGAAAGCTGGGAAACATTGACAGAGAAAAAAGAAAAGACTGAATGCGGAAAGATTAAGGAGGTCTGGGGGAAACTTTTTAATACCTGGTATAGAGGTTTCTTTAATGCCGATACAAGATACTTATTCAAAGAATCAAAAAAAACTAAACCACTAATCATCCAATTTGGTGACTTTGTAAGGTCTTTTGGACACCCCTGGGGAAACGGCGATACATGCTCATTTTGCTTCAGGAATTCTCGATTTTCCTACAAAAATATCTTCACCTCAGAACATTCTAAACTGCTCGGGGCCTCTGCTGGCGAGAGGGGTGTTCCCAATTCGTTTTGGAATCTCAATCCTGAACAGAGTCTTCGGATTTGTGATTTTTGCAATTTTGTGTTGCTCAATCACCACCTCGCCCTGACCCGCCTTTCCGACGGCTCGGAAATCTTCATCAATGCCCCGTCCTTTCAGGTGATGTGGTATCTGAACAAGTTTGCCCGGGAAGTGCTTGGACCGGCTTCGTCCGAGGAGATGCGGAGTAAAAGAAACATCCTGGCCATGTCCGTGATCGAGTATGCTACAAAGATCCAAGCGACGCTTGGCGTCTGGACGGGGATGAACATCGAGGTTGTCTCGAAGCGTGGGGGAGAGATCGAGTTCTTCAGTTTACCCTATGAGGTTATTCAACTCCTTGCGGACCGTCGAATTGCTTCGCTCCTGAGCCAGATCGGAGAGTTCAGCGTTCTCAATCTTGTGCTCGCTCAGGATTTCTCCCGTCTCCTGGAGCTCGGCTATCGGCTCCTGCGCATCGGACTTAAGACTGTTGTAGAGTGGGGGAAATCAGAGAGAGACTTTGTGAATCAGACGCTGAGGCTGGAGAAGAACAAGCAACATCCTGCCCGGGTGGCCGATCAACTCTTTCAGCTTTCCGCATTAATAGAGGAAAAGCGCCAAAGGAGGGAAACGTATGAGCGCTCCTGTATCTTCTGAAGCGAGCTTGGAACAGAAACTGCAACAGCTTGAAGAGCAACTAAAGGCGGGGACTCCCGATATCGAGCAGTTTCGCCAGACCTATGATGCACTGAGGGAGCTGAGTCGTAGGCTTCAGAGCCTCCTCCAGTGGGCCGCAGAAGACCGGCGAGGAACTAAAAATGAGAAGAAGTTCCAGGGGCTGTATCGGCAAGTCGCCGGATGGAATGCTTCTGAGCTCATGGAAAGCCTGAGGCGCACAGGCTTTGCTTTAAAGAAGGATAGCGAGCTAAAGGATGTCTTTGACCGACAAGGCTATCGCATCTTGGAGCTTGCCCGAGCCGGTAAGCGGGACGAAGCATTTCATGCCATTCTGCGTATCTTCGTCTCGGCGAAGAAGGAGTTCCCTTCCCAGCTTGTCGAAGCCTTCAAGCCGGTTTACTCAGATCAGCTTTTTAAGGTTTTTCTGTTTTCGTTCCTGAGCGGCATCCTGGGTCAGGAAGAAACAGAACAAGAAAGCTTATAACCAAAGGAGGAAGCCATGAGCGACACAATTAAGAGCGTCACTGTCACGATTATCTTCGACGGCGCAGCCTTGAACCGCGACGAGAAGATCGGGGGCAACATCCTTTCGATCAAGAAGCTCAATGTGAACGGCGAGGTCCGTTCCTTCATCGGCAAGCCCGCCATACGGCATTATCTGTTTCAGACCCTCCATAAGAAAGAATCTGAAAGATGGAAGCCAGCGCCAGTTGTTGAACGTGGTTCAGGAGACAAAAAGACGTTACAATTTGACATCACACGGGCAGATATTATCACCAGTTCAGAATTAGACGTATTCGGTTACATGTTCACGATAGAGGGTGAGCGATCTCTTACTCGAAAATCTCCACTGGGTATAACTAAGGCGATATCTTTGGCCTCGTACGATGCTGATCTGGCTTTGTATGCAAACCATGATCTTCTCAAGCGAATAAGAAATGAGGGATACTCTGGTACTATGCCCGGCCTCTACAACAAAGAGGAACATGTTTCGTACTACAAGTTGACCTTTACAATTGATGCCAAAGTACTGGGAGAGGATGTCTGGGTTCTGAAATCTGAACCGCAACACGAAGTGGATAAACTGACTCTTGAGATCTCAAGTAATGATAGAAAAGAGTTGCCTGGGCAACTAGATAGTCCACATAAGTGGAAAGTCAATGAAGAAGGAATAATTGAATGGACTAATTTGAACGACAAATTCCAGATAACCTTCACAGTATCGCATAAGGCAAAAGTAGAGCGAATTCGCGATGTTTTAGAAGCCATCAAAAACGGGCTTTACGCCCAGTCCAGCGGCGAAGCCAACACGATCGTCCCGCTCTTTCTCATCGCCGGGGCGGTGAGGGTGCCCTCGCCCATTTTCCATCCCTACATTGACGTGCGCAAAGACGACGGCCAATGGAAGGTCGTCGGCGTTGGTGACGCGATGAAAAACTCCTGGCTGGAAAAGGAGGGAAACCAGTCAATTGTGTACATCCAGGACTGTGAGCGCTTGAGAGTGGACACAGTTTGGAAGGATCAAGCTATAAAAGATTGGGATGAATTTCTGAAAAAACTTGGTCTGGAACATGCACAAGTAGAAGAAAACAAAGGGCAGTAAAACATAACTTGAATAGGCAGTGTACAATGTCCGCAAGCTTGGGTTACATCTTACGGATCAGGATTTATCAGCCGCAGGCGCACTATCGGGTACCCTTCACCCATCAGCGGCGGCATACCTATCCTATTCCGCCCTACTCCACCGTGATTGGATTTCTCTGCAACGTGCTGGGAATTGACGACCAGGAAAAAGAGGAATACAGGAAGCTGAGAGCGATCAAAATCTCCATCGCCGGTCGCTTTGAGAGCAAAACCACGGAATATACCTGGTTTCGTAACCTATCTCAATCGGCTCATGTGGATCGTTTCGGCAGTATCGAGAACCGCAGTATCGGTGGTCATGTGGAGCACATCGGCGGCCAATCCCCCGTTTCGATTGATGTCCTCAACGATGTCCGCCTCGTACTTCACCTGGCGCATGAGGACAAGTCATTCCTGGAACGGGTTCGCGTTTCATTGGAGAATCCCGTTCGCCGGCTGGAGGTTCTCCATCTTGGTCGAGCCGAGGACTGGATTGTTATAGAGGAACTATCACGCATCCACGATTTCTCCGACTATACCTCTTCAAGAGTAGATGCTGACTTTAAGCATTTCTTCTGGATTCCAGAGAAAACGATTCCCGAAGCCAATGATCAGCACTCGGGTTTTCAAGACTACGAGGGACTTTTCTATCGGCTCCCGACCTTTTGGACCGTGGAGGACTATGTGCAGACTGGGAATCGCCATGGGAGGCGAATCTTCGATTATATGACCGTCAAGTTGAGCGACGGTTTATTGGTCGGCAAGAAATTTCTTTTCGACAAAGAAAGCCAACTGCCTGTTTTCCTTGCGAATTTCAGAGGTTAAGTATGACCACAGCTGCGGATATCTGGGCCAAGAGCAGCGGAAGAGACGGCGGCCGCGGGGTACGCCTCCATGAACACATCCAGGATGCACTAGCGGTTTTTGACAAAATCTTTGACAAAATCAAGGACCGCGTCGATGGCCCTTTGTGCGAACTCATTCGCCTTGCTATCGTCTGTCACGACTGGGGAAAAGTGCTACCCGCCTTTCAAATTCAGCGGCTGAAAAATAAGTGTTACACCCCGTGTTCTCCCCTCATCGATATTCCTCACTCGTTCTTTTCCCTTCTGTGGATAGATGAAGATAAGCTCAACCAACGCTTGCCGGAGCAGGATACTAGGACTTATCGGGAATTTCTTCTCTCCGCCATCGCCTACCATCACTGGCGGGAGAGCTTCTTTGAATTGATTAGCGCCCCAAATGCAGACGTTACCCGATTGATGGTTGCGTTAAGCACCGTGATAGACAGGCTAAAAGCAAACTTGCAAACGGAGATTCGGAAGCTAGGGGATGGGTGGCATGAGCTTGTGGGATTCAATGAGACGATGGCGAGCGGCTTGCGCAATGGAGTTCCCTTTTCGGAATACGCCCGGCCACCGTACCAGCTTTATTTCCTGCCAAAACGAGCGGGATTAAACGACGAAAAAATGCGGGACTGGATTCTCATCGCCGGATTTCTCCAGCGTGCAGACCACTTTGCTTCGTTTTGTGAAGAAGAAGGCGAAGATCCAAGCATGGCAGAGGCGGAAATCTGCCCGATGAGCTTCAATGACGTCGTTAAAGAAGTGCAGAAAAGAATACAAAAGAGCACACAAAACTCTCCGGTAAATTCACAGGATGCCGCCACGATATGGCAACTTGATAAGATTAATGACTATAGGGATAAACATGCTATTTTGGTTGCCCCTACCGGCTATGGCAAGACGGAGTTTGCTTTCCTTTGGGGCAGCGGTGAGAAATTTTTTTATACGTTACCTCTACGGGCGGCCGTCAACCAGATATTTGAGCGGGCGAAGGCCATCTTCGGTGAGCAAAAGGTTGGCCTCCTCCATTCCGATGCCGATGTGTACTTGCTAGGAGATGGCGGGGAAGGCCAGGCTAACCTAAAGGCATATGATCTTGCCCGCCAACTGGCTTACCCGGTCCTCATCTCCACAGGCGACCAGTTCTTTCCTTACGCCTTGCGTCCGCCGGGATACGAGAAAATCTACGCCACATTCTCTTATTCGCGCCTCGTGATTGATGAGGTGCAGGCTTACGATCCGCGGGCCGCCGCGATCGTGGTCAAGTTCATTGAGAACGTCGTTCGCATGGGTGGCAAGTTTCTCCTCATGACGGCCACCCTCCCGACCTTTATCGAAAAAGAAATTGATGCGATTATTTCTCACGATCACTGTACACTTCTTAACCTTTACTGTGAAGAACAACGATTTAAACAGCTCCAGAAGCACCGGATCAAGGTGGAATTGCTCGAGAACCATGCCGATGGAGAGAAGATAGACTTCGCCATTCCTGACAAGACGCTGGAAGAGGTGCTGAAACAAGCTTGTGAGCGTAAGCGGGTGCTTGTCATCGCAAACACTGTCAAACAGGCCCAGGACATTTTCGAGAGACTGAAGGGTTTGATCGAGAAAGACGACCAGTATAAAGCGCTTAAGGATAAAATCTGGCTCCTGCATTCACGGTTCACCCAGGCTGACCGCAATAAGCTAGAGATGGAAATTTGCGGTGATAGGAACACAAAGATTAACGGCGAGTTTCAGAACCCGAAGCCAGATTCTGAGCAACAGGGTAAAATCCTGGTGGCGACGCAGGTAGTGGAGGCTTCACTCGATATCGACGCCGATGTCTTGTTCACCGAGGTCGCACCACTTGATGCGCTCGTGCAGCGGATGGGCCGAATCCTGAGGCGATATGGTCCTGCAAGCGACCTACGGGATGTATCCTGCCCTGAAAATCCAAACATTTATATTTGGGTTTTCCAGCGTGGCCTGCAATCCGGGCAGCATTATGTCTATGATCCAGATCTTGTTTTGCTTACGATCAAGCTGCTCAAAGATCGACCCGATAAACATTGTAAAGATTGGCTATCTGAAAACCTAACAAAACATCCCAAACCTGATGATCGGACACAATCGGTTCTCGAAGAGGTCTTTGGTTGCGAGGAGGGATCACGGAGAGAAGGGAGAGAAAGGTCTCGTAAAGGAAAGAGAAAACGGCCAACCGATGAGCAGACGCCTTTTTCCCGCCCGCGCGAATTTGAGTTTGTCTGCTCTGAATATGACAAGTATGACCTGGTAAACAAGCTCTTCGAGTCGCTATCTGAAGAGACAGATTATTTGAGGACGTTTCGGCAGACTAAAGACATCCTTGATGCCGGTTATATGTCAGATCGCAAGGAAGACGCACAAAAGATCTTTCGGGACATACACACTCTATCTGTAGTCCCAGATCACAGAAGGGAAGATTTTATCACCGCTATTGAAAATTTTTTCAATAGCTGCGAAAACAAAAGAACGTCTTTTACTCTATTTAAGAAGGAGGTGCTTTCCAAATTCGTCGTGCAAGTACCTTTCTATGCGAAGCAAATACAGCAGCGCGAATTTAAACCGGTTGAGTGGTGGGTGAGGGATTTGTCATGTGTACACGGGGCACTTAAGAAGGTGTTGATGCGTTGGTGTCAGGATATCTATTTTGCAAACTACAAGTATGACGAGAGAATGGGAATTATTGCAGAAGCGCCATGGGGTTGTCAGGATGTAGCAATTCTCTGACGGATGGCACATGCACAGGAGATGCTCGTTGCGATTTCAAGGGCGCCGATGACTGGGATGTACCTCATGCGGTTAACCTGGGCCCCTGCTGCCGGCGAAGAAGGCATGACTGGGGTCAGTACAAAAGGCTTATGAGTCAAACGGAGAGTTAGCCTGGAGCGGAAACCACGGATCAATCCGCCTTGCACAGAAAGGATGAGTTTCCCATCCGGCACTAATTGGGGAGGAAAACACAGATCGGAGTTGGTCGCGGCAAATTAACTTGACATGTGCTCGTTTTTTCTCCCGATGAGGCCATGGTGATTGCGGTCAGCCACTCAAAAGCTGTCTTGCCCGGAGGGCGAATCTCGAACGAAGCTCTCTCGGATCGGATGTTTCGCCACTTCTACTTGGGTATGACTCGCGCTAAGCGAAACTGCTGAAGGTGCGGATAAAACCATCCTTTTTCCGAGTATTCGCCTTGCATGCAAAGAAGGACTCGATCTTATAACACGATGATGCGCTTAATGGCTTGGCGACATCGCCCTACCTGCACGTGTGCGCAGAATATTGTTCCAAAGAAGGTGGAACACGATGTGGATGTAGTTGCGATACGTGGTTATTAGCTATTTGCATTCTCCTGCTCGACAGATAGCAAAAAGGGGTTGCTCAAACAGAAACGCCTTGAGGCCTATGTCCGGGCCCGGCGATTAGGCGGTGATGAGGCACGCGTCGCATTAGTCTGTTGCAGCGATGATCTTGACGGCCTCGAACACGACATGCGACGCCTGTGGATTATGAAGGTCGCATCCGCGTCTTTGGGCGGAAACACTTAGCCAATCTGACCGAGCACCTGAGGGAGTGGATCCTATCCCAAAGCAGAGCCGATCTCGACCCTGAAGGAAAGGAGTGAACCCTTCATGTATCTCGTTATTGTGGACGCAGCCCAAATCCAGCCCTACATCTTCGGCAGCAACCGCCTGCGCGAGAACGTCGGCGCCTCGCATCTGGTTGCCCAGGCCACCACGGTATGGGCTCAAGAAGCGGTGCGACAGGTGGCCGCGCGACACAACATTCAATTGAAAGGAACCCTGGATGACACAAAGGGCATCGAAAACCCATCCGACCCGCTCGATGCCGAAGTACTCTATGCCGGCGGGGGGAACTTTATCGCCCTGTTTCGTGACGAGCGCTTGGCAAAGGCCTTCACCCGTGTGCTATCGCGAAAAGTATTAACCGATGCGCCCAACCTCCAACTGGTCATCGTTCGTAACCCCTTCGATTGGAGCGAGTCGCTCGTTCAGAAAATCAAGGCCACCTTTAAGAAGCTTACAGAGGAGAAGCGCGCCCGCACGCTATCTGCCCCCTTGCTCGGACTGGGTGTGACGGTGATGTGTCGGTCAACCGGATTGCCGGCGGTTGCTGTGGCTCCAGCTATCGGGGATGATCCGGCTCGACCCGCATCAGCCGAGATTCTGGCCAAGTTGCGCGCTGTCGAGAGGAAAGATGGAAGCCCAAGCGAAGCCGATCAGCGCCTGAGAGAGCCTTTCCCACCCCCGGATGGCTATGATTACCCGAGCCAGCTTGACCACCTCGGCGGCACCCGAGGAGAGCACAATTTCATCGCCGTTGTCCACGCCGACGGAAACGGCCTCGGACAGCGAATCATGGCAATCGGGGAGAAATACCCTGATCCATCACAGAACCGTGACTACATTAAGGCCCTGCGCGCCTTCTCCGAGGAAGTTGACAAAGCGGCACAGCAGGCTTTACGAGACGTCTTGAACAAACTGGTGATGCGCATTCAAAACGATGGTGGCGGCCGGATCGTTTACAGAAACGCTCTTGGCAAAATCATTGCCGAAGTTCAATTACGCAGGGAAGATGGTAAGTGTCTTCTTCCCTTCCGTCCCATTGTCTTTGGTGGGGATGATGTGACTTTTGTCTGTGACGGAAGGCTGGGGCTGTCTCTGGCTATTGAATATATGCGACAACTTGAGGAGCACACTAAAAACCTGCCTGATGGCAAAGGTTGTTTAACGGCATGCGCGGGTGTCGCCATCGTGAAAGCCCATTATCCCTTCGCACGCGCGTATACATTAGCGGATGAACTATGTCGGAAAGCCAAAAACTATCGTCGGACTATTCGTGATTCTCATGGTGAGTGGGATGGATCATGTCTGGACTGGCATTTTGCGCTAAGTGGGTCGTCGGGAGGCATGGAGGAGATCCGAAATCGGGAATACAGGGTGCAAGCCGGCTCTCTGACCGTTCGCCCCGTGACCCTGGGAGCTAACCCACGGGATTCAGGCCGAACCTGGACAGTCATAGAAAAAGGCATCACTGAGTTTCAAGGTGAGAACTGGGCGGGGCGCCGTAACAAAGTGAAGGCTCTGCGGGATGCGCTCCGGGAAGGCCCCGATGCTGTCCGGCATTTCCTCACGAAGTTCAATGAAAACAAACCGCTTCCCGAGGTGGAGCCGTCGCTGCCCGACTGGAAGACCACCGGTTGGCAGGGCGGGTCCTGTGGCTACTTTGACGCCCTCGAACTGGCAGACTGGTTTATTCCATTGTAAACAACAAAGGAGGCTGCCCGTGAAATTGCAACTCCGCATAGAACTCAAGAGCGATGCGACCTTCGGCCGGGGCGACGGTGTGGTTGGACTCGTGGACGAAGAGGTGGAACACGATGCCTCCACCGGGTTGCCCTTTCTCCGAGGGCGTACGCTGAAGGGTTTGCTGGCTGAGGAATGCGCCAACATCCTGTACGCACTCCGCCGGCAGAATTCGCTCGCGTACTTCCGGCTCGAAGACGCGGCAAGGTTCCTCTTCGGGCAACCAGGCAGCACCTTAAAGGACGAAGCGAGGATGCATGTCGGTCCGGCACTGCTGCCTGAGGAATTACGAGCCGCCATCGAGGCAGATATCCGCCAAGGCATTCTGAAACCGGCGCATGTTCTGGAAGCACTTACCGCGATCCGCCGCCAGACAGCAGTGGACGAAAAAACAGGTGCCCCTGAGGAAGGCAGTCTCCGCTCTATGCGGGTCGTGCTGCGCACTACGCCCTTCATTGCAGAGTTGAATTTCGATGAAGAACCGGATCAGACGGCGAAGGCCCTTCTTGCCGCGTGCATTTTGTCTTTGCGTCGCGCTGGCACAGGCCGCAATCGTGGACGAGGGCGGCTCACGGCACGATTGCACGACGACCGGGGCAACGACATCACCGATGAGTGCTTTCAGCACTTCCGCCAACTTGTGAAGCTTGCGAATGGAGAAACATTATGAGGGTCATTATTTACCGCATCACGTTGCTTGAGCCAACGCTAGTGACCGCGATTCAGGGCGACCCAAACGAGGGGGTTGCGTTTGATTATATTCCGGGCAGCACCCTGCGCGGGGCAATCATCAAGAAATACCTTCGTACCAACCACCTAACCGAACTGGATAGTGCCGATCCTCATATTCGCCGGCTCTTCATCGACGGCACAACGTCCTACCTCAACGGCTATCCGCTCGACAGCCTGGACAAACGCACCTTGCCCACGCCGTTATCGTGGCATCGCGAGAAAGGCAATGAACAGGAGATTTTCGATTTCGCAGCAGAGCTGCCGGATCTTCCAGACGACAAACAGTGGCAATGGGTCGGAACGCCGTTCTGCTCACTGGGAGAACCGAAAGATGAAAGCAAGCGAAAGGTGCAGCTGGTTCGGCCAGACCGTCACATTGCCGTGCATACCGCGCGCACCCGCCGATTCGGACGAGCCATGCCAGCTAATATGATCGATTCCTCGAAGGGCGATGTGCCGGGGGCCGTTTATCGCTACGATGCCCTGGCCGGGGGGCAGAAATTCGAGGCCATCACGATCTGCGGCAACGATGCCGACGCCCAGGAAATTCGGTCGCTGCTTAACGGGGAGGTTATGCTAGGCGGCTCGCGCAGTGGCGGCTATGGACGCGCCACGCTCGAAGTCATCCGTGAGGAGAGCACAGAGAGTTGGCGGGAAGTGGGACTCCCGTTCGTAACTGAAGTGGACGACAAGCTCATCATCACCTTCTTGAGCGATGCGCTGATCCGCGACGGAAACGGTCAGTTCACTATTGATCCGCTTGTTGTCACGGAAGCATTATCGCAGCGTCTGGGCGTTCCATTGAAATTGCAACAGGCATTCCTGCGTGGGGAAATCGTTGGCGGGTTCAACCGCAAGTGGGGCCTGCCGCTCCCACAAGCGCTTGCCCTCAGAATGGGCAGTGTGTTCGTGTTTGATAAACCAGACTGTGATAAAAGCAAACTGAGGCAGCTGGAGTTACAGGGCATCGGAGAGCGGCGGGCGGAAGGCTTCGGACGTATAGCCATCAATTGGCATCCAGGAGCGAAGTTGGAGGTAGATCCCACTCCGCCCTCGCAAACTATTCGTCCCGCGCAAATTCCGTCGGATTCGGACAGCCAGAGGCTGCTGAAACAGATGGCGGAAAGAATGCTGCGACTGCGGTTGGACGAACGGTTGATCGCTCGGACCAATGATATTCATATCATCAATCCTCCAAGCAACGCCCAAATCTCAAGGTTGCGAAGTATTCTTCATGATGAGCTAATGAAAGAAACTCCCTCCACGCAACGAATCCTCGAGTTCCTGAACAGAATCAGGGAACGCAATACGGCACGCAGACAATTCGAGCGAGCTCGGATAGAAACGAAGTCCTTGTTGAACTGGCTTGAAGAGACACTTCAGGACTCCACCTGGGAAACAAGGTTCGGATTTCAACAGACTGACGCTCCCCGGATCGGCAGCATCCAGGCAAGTCTCACTGATGCGCTTCGCATCGAGTATCTTATACGTCTGGTCGATGCAGTGCTGGCCCGCGCCGTCAAAGAAAACCGAAAGGAGGCGAAATAGCCATGCCCCACTCCCTCTGGTCGCCTGACACATCGCGGCGAATCATCGCCCGTATTGTGGTTGAGGGAGATCTGATCCTCCAGACCCCTGCGCATTTCAGCAATGGCGACACTGACGAGTTAACCGATATGCCGCTCCTGGTAGATCCCCTTGACGGCAAAACGGCGTTGTTGACGGGCGCTTCGATCGCTGGAGCATTGCGAAGTTACCTCCGCGACCGCGAGCATGGATATGGACGGCCCGCCGATCCTAATTCAGCCAGTGTCCTGCTCTTTGGGAGCTTGAAAGGCGATGACGACGGGGAACAGAGCCCGCTCATCGTGGACGACGCGCTGGGAAAACAGGGAACATTTGGCATCGAGATGCGAGACGGAGTCAGGATTGATCCCAAAAGCCGTACCGCGCAACAGCATAGGTTATTTGATCTGCAACTGTGGCCGGCGGGCACGACCTTTCCGCTGCGGTTTGAGTTACTCATCCGCGAAGGGGATGATGCTTCCGCTTTGAAGCGCGCCTTGGCAACTGCGCTCGCGGGATTCAACGATGGGGGCATCACGCTGGGCGCACGCAAACGGCGCGGCTACGGACGGGTGAGCGTTGCGGGATGGCGGGTCAAGACGTATGACTTGACCCACGCTGATGAGCTGCTCGATTGGATTGAGCATGGTGACGAACCGCTGACAAACGTTACGCCTGTTGCCGACATTGTAACCGCCCTGGACATTGCCGCCTTGGTGGATGATCAGCGCGAGTTCTTCCATATCTCCGCTACGTTCTTGCTCGATGGCTCACTGCTCATTCGGTCCGGCAGTGGGCAGGACGATCGGGGACCGGACATGGTGCACCTCCACGCGCGGCAGGCGGACGGGACCCGAAAGCCAGTCTTGTCCGGGACGAGCCTCGCCGGAGCGCTACGGACGCGAGCGCTGAAGATAGCCAATACATTGGACACTTCTCACAATAGGACACGTGCAGAAGCATTGGTTGATGCAATGTTTGGAGCGGACATGGACAAAGTGCAGAAGCGCAGGCAACAGGGCGATACAGGCGCAACACCATTTGCCAGCCGCGTCATGGTCACCGAGACCGTCATGCAAAATGTGAAAACGGATCTCGTCCAACACCGTGTCAGCATAGACCGCTTCACCGGCGGCGCGAGAGAGACTGCGCTGTTTAGCGAGCAGCCCGCATTTGGTGGCAATGATACAAACGTTACCATTGACCTGCGCTTGGTAAACCCGACGGACCACGAGATCGGCTTGCTCCTGCTGCTACTCAAGGACCTGTGGACAGGCGATTTGCCCTTAGGAGGCGAGAGCAGCGTCGGAAGGGGACGGCTTAGCGGAGAACGGGCAACACTCACGCTCCAGCGCAACGGAGCACCCATAACTTGGAAGATTATCACCAGTGGACATGGACTGACCATTGTCGGCGACCGTAATCAACTCGAGCGATTTGTCGCCGCACTCAATCGGCACTTGCAGGAGGTAAAGACGTGAAACGTGAGATCATATCGCGTCCTGCGGTGGTTGAACCCATCACAGATTGTTCCATCAGCGACGTAAAAGTCTGGCTACAGACACAGGCTATTCAGCACAACCTGAGGTGGCTGCTGGCGCACGCTGACGACGGTGTGATCTGGGGTGAGCTGCGCGATGGACAGTTGGTCACATCTGACAGCGTGGTGCCCGAAGTGTCTCCACCCCTTCGCGCCGAGACGCTGCAGCAGGCGCGATTATTCGCCATTCACGCCGAACTCCTGCTCTGGCGGGATGGCGACAACCGGTGGCGTGCGCGTTTGATTCGCGACGCAGCAGAAGGAGAAGACTATGCGTTCACCGACGCCATTGATGAACCGCAGATTCTCTGGGGCACCGATCCCCAGCCACTCGCCAACGGCTTCACGCTGATGAGCGATGGCGCACAAGGACTGCGCCATGCCATCCCGCTCGCTGTGAGAGGGAAATTTGACGAATCAAGCCGCCCCCTGCGCCTCTGGGTGCGACATTATCTGCAAGACGATGAAAGTGGTTTCACCCGCATCGTCGCCAGCCGACTCTTCGACGTGAAATTGGAGGAAGTAAAATGAGCAATCGTCAGAAGTTAAATCTACCCAAACATAAAAATCCCTCCTCCCATCGCATCGCCAGCGCACCTTATAACTTTGTACCATTGCCCGAAAAGGTAGTGACGGTGGTGGAAAACGCCAATGAATTACCTGACCACGACCGCTATGACCCTGACCGACACACAGGTTATTTTGAGGTGACACTGACCACGAAATCTCCTTTGTATGTACGATGTCCGCTCACCCGCGAGGAATTTGACCTGGAGGAACAAAACAAAGACAGGCACGGTCGTGCAGTCGACGATCGGACACGTTACACCGATCGCATCAAAAACACACCCGATTTCTTCTACACCCGCGACCGCAACCGCCCCGTCATTCCCGGCAGCAGCCTGCGCGGGATGCTCCGCAGTGTGCTGGAGATTGTGAGCTACGGAAAAATGCAATGGGTCACGGATAAAAGGCTCATCTATCGAGCTGTTGGTGATCCTTCATCGTTAGGTGATCATTATCGTCAGCAGATGCTCGGGCCTAATAGAGCCGCAAGTCCGGACATGCATTTCGACTATCCATCTCCACAGGTAAAGGGTGGATATTTGCGAAAAACAGATACTGGATGGGCTATCCAGCCCGCTCAGGAGATAATGGGCGAGACGTTTGTTCATGTCGAATACGATCACGCTGAGCCTATTATTGGAGGACACGGTCGGCAACGAGTACACGACGTGTTTGTTCAGCCAGCTCAACGAACACCTTCCAGCCGTGGGCGACATGGTCGGGGTAATTTAACCTTGGACCTAGCGATAACACAGAAAGTATCGGCTTCGCCAGATCCCGATCTGGTTCCAGCCAAACTAGTGCTCCGTCACAGGAAAATTTTGGGATTGTCTTGGGTGGGTGGGATGGGATAGGATGGGTGGTCGTTTCCGTTCCCTTTTGCCAAGGAGGGTTGCCATGCGAAAGAAGTATATTGTCCGGCTGACCGAGGAAGAACGTCAGAAATGCCAGGAGGTCATTCGCAAGCTGAAGGGGACCAGCCAGAAGGTCCGTCGCGCTCAGATTCTGCTGAAGGCGGACGCGGACGGTCCGGCCTGGACGGACCAACAGATTGCCGAAGCGTTCGGGTGTCGGCGACAGACGGTGGAGAAGATTCGTCAGCGTTTTGTGGAACGGGGTTTTGAGGAGACGCTGGAAGGGAAGAGCCGGTCGGGGCCACCAGCGAACAAGATTCTGGATGGGGAGGTGGAAGCGAAAATCATTGCCACCCGTTTGGGGCCGCCGCCTGCGGGTTACGGTCAGTGGACGCTTCGCCTCCTGGCCCGTCGGTTGGTGGAGCTGAAAGTGGTGGAATCGATCAGCCACGAGACAGTACGCCGGGCGCTAAAAAAAACGAGATCACGGCGCGGAAGATTCAGTACTGGGTGATACCGCCGGAGGCGGATGCGGAGTTTGCCGCTCAGATGGAAGAGGTGCTGGAAGTGTATTGTCGGCCGTATGATCCGTTGCATCCGGTCGTTTGCATGGACGAGCAGCCGGTGCAGTTGGTGAAGGAAGTGCGGCGTCCGATTCCGGCGACGAGAGGGCATGCCCGGCGAGTGGATTACGAGTATGAACGAGCGGGGACGGCGGCGATCTTCCTGTTTTGCGAGCCCTTGGTCGGTTGGCGTCAGGCAACGGCGCGGGAACGTCGGACGAAGAGTGACTGGGCCACGGAGGTGGCGGCGCTTTTGGACGGGCGTTACGCGGACTGTGAGCGGATCACGCTGATCTGCGACAACCTGAACACGCACACGAAAGGGGCGTTTTACGAGGTGTTCCCAGCGGAGCGGGCTCGTCAGTACGTTCGTCGCATTGAGTTTGTTTACACGCCGAAACACGGCAGTTGGCTGAACGTGGCGGAGTGCGAGTTGAGCTGTTTGACCCGGCAGTGTCTAGCGGGGCGTCGTGTGGGAGAGTTACGTCTTCTTCAGGAGGAAATTGCGGCGTGGTCGGGAGACCTAAACGCTCGGCAGCGGGGTGTCGACTGGCAAATGACCGCGGAAGATGCCCGCTGCAAACTGAAGTCTGTTTATCCCAAAATTATCCTGTGACGGAGCACTAGTGGAGTCAGGTCACATAGGTGGCAAGCATCCCAAGCACTGGCATTGTGCAATCTACCAGCCTGATCCCAAGCGGCCACTTATTCCTATACCAGATGAGCTGTGGCAGATATATCAGGAGGATCGGGATTTGACTCGTGGATTGCCTACTCGCCCATTAACCAGAGATGGTGATCCTCTTTTCTACCTGGTCGATGGGGCGGGTAATCTTGTATTCTTCGGACCTACGATGATGTTTCGCCTCCCCTATCAGCGATCAATTCATCAGTTGATCCCTGAACCGCTCCGAGACCCATTACAGGTTGACTATGCAGATGCAATATTCGGGTTTGTGAGGAGCAAAGACGACTTCCCAGCTACACAACTACCGCCGCAAGGCGACAAGCGTCGCGCTTACGCCGGACGCGTATTTGTAACCGATGCCGTGTTGGAAGAAGGCCAGACTGACTACTGGCTGTCCGATAAACCAATCACTCCCAAGATCCTCGCGACACCCAAACCCACCGCTTTTCAGCATTACCTGACCCAACAGGAGCCCGACGATAAGAACCGACTTGATCACTACGATAGCCCACCACCGCATGAAACTGTGATCCGCGGGCACAAACGCTACTGGCATCAGGGACTGAGTACGGACGAGGGATTGACGCTCGATCAAATGAGGGAGCGGATCGAGGAAAAGAGGGCGGGGCTCCGCGAGTTAGAAACCAGCACCCAACATACGCAACTTAGGCCTGTAAAACCAGGCGTGAGATTTAAGTTCCGGATCTACTTCGAAAACCTTTCTGACCGTGAGTTGGGGGCATTGTGCTGGACGCTACACCCGTTGGGCAATCCAGCGAAGACCTACTGTCATCATCTCGGCATGGGCAAGCCCCTGGGTATGGGAGCAGTAAAGCTGGAGGCCACACTGTATTTGACAGATCGTCCAAAGCGCTACAGCTCACTCTTTGAAGACGATCACTGGCACACGGGAGTTACAGATTCCGGCCAATCGCTTTCCGATCGGTCAACATTGGAAAGGCTCACGCAGGCCTTTGAGCAACACATCCTCGGCACGCTCGGGTTGAATAACCGCCGTCATCTTTCCGAAATCAAGCGTATTGGGATGCTCCTGAAGATGATGGAATGGCCCGGGTATCCGCCCGTTCCAAACATACCTCCCTTCTTGACAGTGCAAAACCGACCTAATACGCGGTACATGACCATTCAACCCAAAAATGAGTACCGCGAGCGTCCGGTTTTGCCCGACCCATCCGCGTTCGACCCAACTCTCCAGAAACTGGCAGAGCCGGATACTGGCAATTCGCGAGGTTCGGCTTGTGGATGAACTTAATGTCGCCCAGCCTGTTCACCACCCCCACCTTCAGAACTTACCCATCGAGCATCCGGTGGAAACCTCAAAATACGCGAGCCCGAGCAGGTTAAAATTACAACCCGGCGCGAGTAAGTCGCGTTGACCAAAATGTCAAAGAAGCGAAAGTTCAGCCCCAGGGTCGCAAGGTCGTTTCGTAGATGATGTAGGCTCGCCTTTCCTTTTGTCCGAAAGGAGCGGCAGGTCCCAGCCTGCTTCGTCGCATCGTGTGCCATCGAGCAACATCCGCTCCCTCGGCTTCTGTTCCTTTCTGCATGCATCACGCTTTCCCGGACGACTCGGCATCCTGAAAGCATCGAGCATTTTCAAAAACTGCGACATGGTCGATGTGGCCAGGTCGGGCCCACCGTTTCGGTCGGCATCAGTTCGGTAAACCGAGTTCTGCCTCGGCTCTGCTGAACACGACTTCATCCACATGTCGCCGCACAATTCGGAACACCAACACCCCCTGCGCGGAGATTGCCGAGCTGTGCCGCCAGTTTCCGCCGCCGGGGATCCTCATCTGAGTTCGTCACCCCCATTTAGACGCGCTCCCCCCTACCACATTGCGGGGCTTGACAGGACTGGCTTTCTTTCATACGCTTAGTTGCAGTCGATCTCCAGGGATTTTCGCACGACCGGCGATCGACTGCAAAACAGGGGGTGGGAGGAGGGCGGAAAGCCCGGAAAATAGCGGCTTTTGCGGGTGGGTCTTAATCGAACCAAGTTGGGATTGAAAGAGTTTGAAAACGTCGAACTGCGTCTTGATCGCTCTGTTGTCTTAATCGAACCAAGTTGGGATTGAAACCTTCCAGAACTTTGATCATTGTATCCACTGGCATGTTGTCTTAATCGAACCAAGTTGGGATTGAAACGGGACTGTGAGTCTCAAGATTTTCGCCTCCGACGTTAGTCTTAATCGAACCAAGTTGGGATTGAAACCTTGAATCGCTTGCAGGCGGTCGAGCGTGTCGGGCTGTCTTAATCGAACCAAGTTGGGATTGAAACGTGGGTCTCACAGCTTGGCATTCGGCATCGCCAACGCGTCTTAATCGAACCAAGTTGGGATTGAAACGCTTAAAAGCGGATGTCCCCTGCGCTTTTAATTTCTAGTCTTAATCGAACCAAGTTGGGATTGAAACTTATCTTATTGTCCCGCATGTACTCCACTACATTGGGAGTCTTAATCGAACCAAGTTGGGATTGAAACATCAGATAGAACTGATTGGTGGTGACGGAACAGACATGGTCTTAATCGAACCAAGTTGGGATTGAAACCTCAGGAAGGCACTCTAATTCGGGAGGGGCTTCAGTGGTCTTAATCGAACCAAGTTGGGATTGAAACGGGTCTCATTGCTGATGTAAACACGTTCAAGTCCTTGTCTTAATCGAACCAAGTTGGGATTGAAACTCAAAAATGTTTTCGTCACAGCTCACGTACGGATTTTCGTGTCTTAATCGAACCAAGTTGGGATTGAAACCGCGCTCACACGTTCGCAAAAATATGATAAGCATACGCCGTCTTAATCGAACCAAGTTGGGATTGAAACGTGCGAAGTCTTTTGTTGTCTCAACCGTCCACCTGCGTCTTAATCGAACCAAGTTGGGATTGAAACGAGCATACTTTACTTTCTCTCGGACTGATTCCCAGATCGTCTTAATCGAACCAAGTTGGGATTGAAACTCTTCAACAAGGATGTTGAAGGGGAGAGCGACGCGGATGTCTTAATCGAACCAAGTTGGGATTGAAACTGGCGTTTAGGACTGAACCGCGGGGGGGTCCTAACGCCAGTCTTAATCGAACCAAGTTGGGATTGAAACTCAATCAGTTTAGCGAGGCACTCAGCGTGACCCAGCGTGTCTTAATCGAACCAAGTTGGGATTGAAACGTGATCGACGTCATAATCGGCAGGCGGTGAGAATGGTCTTAATCGAACCAAGTTGGGATTGAAACTTGTGCGACGGCAATCTTTATTAACAAGTTTCACTCGTCTTAATCGAACCAAGTTGGGATTGAAACCGCCATCACGGGGACCGCGTGTGGTTGTGCGTCTCAGAGAGTCTTAATCGAACCAAGTTGGGATTGAAACGCGAGCATTGCGTATCGATTCTGCTACCGTGAACGGTCTTAATCGAACCAAGTTGGGATTGAAACAGGATAGGTTATCCAGTTTGCAATGTCATTTAAAGTAAGAGTCTTAATCGAACCAAGTTGGGATTGAAACCCTTTGAAGGCAATTGGAAGCAAATAACAAAAATCAGTCTTAATCGAACCAAGTTGGGATTGAAACCGCATGACGCTCTGGAGCGGCAATTTGCATCGCTCTTTGTCTTAATCGAACCAAGTTGGGATTGAAACTTAGGTGGTCCTTGATTGCGTACGCGTCCGATACAACGTCTTAATCGAACCAAGTTGGGATTGAAACAACAAATTAATACTTTCTATGTTGTATGATATACTGAAACGTCTTAATCGAACCAAGTTGGGATTGAAACCGTGATCCAGCACTGTTTTAATCACCTCGCCGAGACCGTCTTAATCGAACCAAGTTGGGATTGAAACGTAATTCTTTGGTATCAAGGCGATACCAAACCTCAGGTTCGTCTTAATCGAACCAAGTTGGGATTGAAATCGCATAGGGTGATTCAATTATGTCTCCGATCTTGTGTCTTAATCGAACCAAGTTGGGATTGAAATTGTCGGTGTTTTTAAGCACCAATTTAAACTTGTCCGCCAGGTCTTAATCGAACCAAGTTGGGATTGAAATCGTAGTCACTGGCCGAGTCTTCCCGGCCCCGTGACGGGTCTTAATCGAACCAAGTTGGGATTGAAATGCCGGTGACGGTGTTTTCACTCACACAGGTGCGCTCTGTCTTAATCGAACCAAGTTGGGATTGAAACTCTGTGGACATTTGGTACCAAGCCGTCTTAGCCAGGAGGGACCGGCGATCAAACCTTAAACGGCGGACCTGACAAGCACGTCCCTCCGACGTCTCCGGAGGGGCACGCTTGTCGTGCCCGGCGAAGCGGCATGGGCTATCAATCGGTGTTCATTGGACCCGACAAGCGGGTCCCTCCATATGCGGTAGGGGCAATTCGTGAATTGCCCCTACCCGCCGATCGTCCCTATGTTCGTGGGAAAACACGGCAAACGGCAAGGTGGTGAAGGCTAAAGCCTTCACCGAAAAGCGGCGATAAATCGCCGCACTCCATGGAGTGCGGGGCTTTAGCCCCGCTATCGGCGCGGGACTTCAGTCCCCGCCGAAGGCAATGGGTGATCCAACGGTGAATGACGGACCTGACGAGCAGGTCCCTCCGAGAGATGCCGCGGAGGGGCACGCTTGTCGTGCCCGGTGAAGCGGCATGGGCCATCAATCGGTCTTCATTGGACCCGACAAGCGGGTTCCTCCATATGCGGTAGGGCCAATTCATGAATTGCCCCTACCCGCGGATCGTTTCTGTGTTCGCGGGAAAACACTGCAAACGGCAAGGTGGTGAAGGCTAAAGCCTTCACCGAAAAGCGGCGATAAATCGCCGCACTCCATTACGAGGGAATAAGCGCCACTATATCTGGCAACCGGCGCCAGTAATAGAACGGAGAATCCCCGTCTATCCCCACAGACGAGTGACAAGAAATCCCAGTGCGAGAAGCGCCGCCAGCACAATCAGGCCGACAATGATCCACCGTCCCCAGAATCGCGGCACCTCTCCCGCAATAGCCCCCGTTTGGCCGTTCATCCATACTCGATATGTCTTGCCCGCATAGTCGAAGCGCATGACATAGATGGGCAGCAGAATGAGATCGGAGGCTTCCTGTGAAAATTGAGTATCCACGACTAAACCGCGGTAAGTATCGCCCGGTAGAAACGCCGCGACGCACTGCTCCTGATACTGCCGGAAATATTCCTTGCAGCGGGACTCGGCTTCCGGCCGATCGACGACGTACTCTTCGCAGGCCCATCCTGCCAGATAAGCGGGGTCATACCGCCGGAGACCGGCCAAATGAAAAGGGATGAGGCGGTCGGCCACCTGCTGCGGCACATTTCTGCTGGCCGACACAAGATACCCGCTCACATACTGGTGATATTTCCCTGCCAGAGGCCACCATTCGGTTTCTCGAACGGTGCGGGTCTTGGTGACCAGCTTTCCGTTCTGGTAGGTGGTGTACGTTTCGGTGCGATACCAGTACTCACCGATGGTGGCCTGCCACTGGCTTTCCGCCAGCATGGAGAACGACCAGAAGGGAATGTAAACGCCGCGAATATCGGCACGCCGGACGGCTTCACGGAAGGCTGCCGGAGCACTCCCGACACGGCGTTCCATCCACTTCAAAAAAAGTTGCCTGGCCTCATTCGGCGAAATGGCAAAGCCGAGCACGAACTCCGGGGCCTGGCGACCAGTCAGTTCGGGGGCAAAGTCGAGCACATAGGTGCTGCCGCAGTACTCGCAGGTGTAGCTGCGCTGGTCGGGCCGGATGTGCAGGGTTGCCCCGCAATTGTCGCAGGTGATCGTCTCCTGAAATGCCCGCCTGGCCTGCGTGGGCAAAGACGGGGGCTGGTGGACAGCGCCGCAGGCGGGACAGAATCGGTCGGCCGGTTCCAGGGGAGCCCCGCAACGGGCGCAGGCCTCCGTTTCCACACGGGGCCAAGGGGTTTTGGCCTGCGGTCCAGGAGGTGGTGAGGTGGGAACCCCGGATTTTTTCACGCCGTCCTGCTTCCCTGTTGAGATTGCCGCTCGTAAATGGCGTGGAGCATCTCGTCCACGCTGCTGAACTTCTTTTTACGGCTGAGGACAGAGTCGATCAACCGCCGGGCTTCGCTTTCGCTGTGTCCCAGGACAAGGAGCGTTTCGTATGTCTGGGAGATGACGTCGGGTTCGACGAGGGACTCCTCGGTGACCTTTTGCTGGGTCACCCAAAGGGCGAACTTGGGCATTTTGCGTCGCAGTTTGGCGACAATGCGTTCCGCGGTCGCCGGACCCACTCCCGGCAGGCTCGCCAGAAAACGGTGGTCCTGCTGTTCGATCGCGGTGGCGATTTCATTGACGGGATGCGACATAGCGCGGAGGGCCTTTTTCACCCCCATGCCGTCCACGGAGCATAAGAGGTCGAAGAACTCCCGCTCGATTTCGGAGAGGAAACCGATCAGGCGGGGGCTGAGCTTTCCCGCATTGACACCGCCTTCGAGATAAAAGATCGTGTGCAGGACCACCCGCTGGTGCAAGAGCGCCTGAAGCTGCCGCCGCGTGTATTCCGGGATGAGGACCTCGCAGTGGAGGGGCCCGATCCGCACGGTGGCCGCTTCCTCCGTGAGTCGCACCAGCTCGCCCTCGATTTGTGTGATCAACGCCGCAGCACTCCTTCTGGATTAAAGACCCGACTCGGCACCGGATGGTTACGTGGCCGCCGATATTGCCGCCGGGAACGCTTTTTCCGGGGTTTCGGGCTACCTCAGGATGAGGAACCGAAGATTTTCTGTTTGATTTCCTGGATCACCCGAATGGCGTGGCCGATCTCCGCCTTCTGGCGCTCCGGCTCCTGGGGGATTTCGCGTTCGATGGTCAAAGGTCCATCATAACCGATTTCGGCCAGAGTGCGGAGGAACAATTCGGCGTTGACATCGCCGGTGCCGAAGGGGACTTCGGTTCCCCATTCTTTTCCCGGTTGGGCGGCCCACTTGGCGTCCTTGCAGTGGACGCTCCGCACATATCGGCCGACCTTTTTGAGGGCGGGGATGGGATCGCCCGTCCCATACAGAATCATGTTGGCGGGATCAAAATTGATGAACAGGTTATCGCGCCCCACGTCTTCCAGAAACTGAAGGAGGGCTTCGGCGGTTTCCTGACCGGTTTCTAGGTGAATTCGCTGGCCCTGCCGTGCACAGTGATCGCAGGCTTCTTGCAACGCCTGCTTCACCGCCTGATAGTTGGGGTCGTTGCGGTCATGGGGAATAAATCCCACGTGCAGGCCAACGGCATCGACGCCCAGCATTTTGGCAAAGTCGGCGATTTCCAGAAGTTCACGTTTCCGTTCTTCACGGGTATCGGGCGGGACCAGACCGACGGTGCGAGCCGTGGTGGGAATGTCGGCGTAGCTTTCGCCTTCGAATCCCGCGAACACCACGGTGATCGTCAGGCCGAAATCCTTCAATTGTTGCAGAAATTCCTGAGCCCGTTGCGGGGTGCGTGATTCCTTTTTGGGGGTATGGAGATGGATGGTGGGGACACCCAGTTCCCGGGCCACCGGAAGCTGCACGCCCAAGCCTGCGTCAATACTGGCAAAGACACCGATTGGCCACTTTTCCACGGCTGGTTCCTCCTCAAGCTCTGGGGATGACCTCTGCACCTCGTTTTCCGCCACATCTGAACGCGCACCCCAGCGTGTCCGCGGGAAGCGCTGTGCCGCCTGGGTGCTTCGGGGGGCGGCTTTTCGGTATGGCTACGACCGCTGCGCGACCCGTTGATTATGCGGGATGCGCTTCGCTTCGGCAATAGTTTGCCGTCAAGATACTCGAGAGTTTTTTCGTTCGCAAGTGTCCTTCGGAGGGACAGGCCTGTCGTGCCCGCGGAAATTAACGTGGATTATCCAAAGTCAGCAAGCGGACGTGACAAGCACGTCCCTCCGACGTCTCCGGAGGGGCACGCTTGTCGTGCCCGGTGAAGCAGCATGCGTGATCAATCGGTGTTCATCGGACCCGACGAGTCAATGACGGACCTGACGAGCAGGTCCTTCCGAAACACGGACCCGACGAGCGGGTCCCTCCGACGTCTCCGGAGGGGCACGCTTGTCGTGCCCGGTGAAGCGGCATGGGTCATCAATCGGTGTTCATCGGACCCGACAAGCGGGTCCCTCCATATGCGTTGGGGCAATTCATGAATTGCCCCTACCCACGGATTGTTTCTGCGTTCGCGGGAAAACACGGCAAACGGCAAGGTTGTGAAGGCTAAAGCCTTCACCGAAAAGCGGCGATGAATCGCCGCACTCCATATGGAGTGCGGGGCTTTAGCCCTGCTTTCATCCCGGGACTTCAGTCCCCGGGGGGAGGGTAATGGATGATCGAACGGTGAATGACGGACCTGACAGGCAGGTCCCTCCGAAACACGGACCCGACAAGCGGGTCATTCCGATGTTCTCGGAGGGGCACGCCTGTCGTGCCCGGTGAAGCGGCATGGGTCATCAATCGGTCTTCATCGGACCCGACGAGTCAATGACGGACCTGACAAGCAGGTCCCTCCGAAACACGGACCCGAGAAGCGGGTCCCTCCGAATATGGACGTGACAAGCACGTCCCTCCGACGTTGGAGGGGCAATTCATGAATTGCCCCCACGGGGATGGAACTTCGGCTCCACCTGACATGTTGTCCCCGTTTTGGCTCAAAAGTGTGCCGGTTTGATACCTCAACTCCCTGACACCTTGATACCTTGCCGAGCGGAAAACCGGGTTGAACGTGAGTGACAGACTCGCGTATAATCCGCCCCACATCCCCTGAGAATGGGGGTTCTCGCTGGGACTATGCGGCGAATCACACGGATGCGTCTTTCAGTTAGCAGGGAAGCGTCGCTCTGAGGTCCAAGTCGTTTTGCAAAGCTGGAACTCTCGCCAGACCGTGGAGGGCAACCTCTCCCCGGTGGCCGTTCGGCTTGCCGAAAATGGGAGCTGGGCCCGACGGTTCCCTCGTGTGGAGCCTGCGCTGTTGCCTCGTGCTGCTGGCGGTAGCCGTTGCGCCGCTTGATGCCGGGGAAATCGCACTTCCGGCGGACCCACGGTTTCCCGTCGAAATCCGTGCGGAAGCCGCCAACCGCTGGCAACTGGGCAGCTATGAGGTGTGGATTCTCCGCGGAAGCTGCGAGATTCGGCAGGGGCCGGTGGTTCTGCAATCCCGAGAAGCCGTGCTGTGGGTGGACCGGTCTCCCGACAGCGGGCCGCTTGGCCCTATCATGGCACCGTCTGCCCAGGAACAGGTGGCACCACCAGGACCGGAACTTGTTGCTCCCAACGCGGGGACCACCACGACGTCTTCTGACGGCCCGTCCCTTTTATCTCCTGACCGTCCGCCCACTGATTCGCAATCGTTCAACCTTCCTCCGCGACCGATCAAGGTCATCGTTTATCTGGAAGGAGGCGTGAAGATTCAGACGGGCTCCGAGGGCGGCGAGGCCCAGCTCACGGATAAAACCTGGTTTGGGCGGCTTTACACTTTGGCGGATTTAGAAACGCATGTAGGCCAGGTGGCGGGGGAGCCCGACCCGTATCCTCCGGTATTTCGCCGTGCGATGACCCGACGGAATGCCGAGGCAGAGGGGATCACGCAGCGGGCGTTGCGTCCGGAAGATGCTGGGGGTGGGACGGGACCGAGCACGGCCAGCCGCCGCATTCGCGTGTTTCCTCGCGGGGATGTGCCCGTCCAGGCGCAGTGGTTTCCGGCCCCCCAGGGAGGCCAGTGGATCGGCGTCATTGATGCGGGGGTCAATGTGATCGTGGAGGAGGCCGGGCCCCTGGGCACGGTGGATATTTCGGCGGATCGGGTGGTGATTTGGTACACGGGGGAAGAGCAGCCCGATCTGACCGGCGAACGGACGCAGCCCAGCCGATTTCCTCTGGAACTGTATCTTGAGGGCCACATTGTCTTCCGGCAGGGAGATCGGGTTATTTACGCCGACAGGATGTACTACGATGTGGCTCGAAGGGCAGGGATTATTCTCAATGCGGAACTGCTCACCCGGCTACCCGATTACGAAGGTTATTTGCGTCTTCGGGCGGAGATTCTCCAGCAGCTCAACGAAACCCAGTTTTTCGCGCAAAATCTCTTTGTGACCACCAGCCGCATGGGCGTACCGGGCTACCGTCTGCAAACGCAGTTCGCCTATGTGGAAGACCGTCTTCAGCCGGCTCTCGATCCGGTGACGGGTCAGCCGATTATCGACCCGGAAACCGGCCAACCGGTGATGACACATCATCCGTGGGCGATGAGCCGGGACAATTTCATTTACCTGCGAAATATTCCCGTATTTTACTGGCCGGTGCTAGCCGGAGATCTTTCCCGGCCGACGTATTACCTCACCCGTTTTCGCCTCCGCCACGACAGTATTTTTGGTACGCAGGTGTTGACGAATTGGGACGCCTTCCAGCTTCTCGGGATCCGCAACAGGCCGGAGGGCGTGGAATGGAGTCTCAGCCTGGACTATCTCAGTGAACGCGGGCTGGGTCACGGCACTTCGGTAAGCTACTCCCGATTTGGCTTTTTTGGTTTGCCGGGTTATGCCACGGGTCTGGCGGACTTCTGGGGGATCTACGATGACGGACTGGATAACCTGGGAAAAGGTCGGCGGGCTCTGGTACCGGAGAAAAACTATCGATACCGCTTTCTCTGGCAGCACCGGCAATATCTTTCTGAGGAGTACCAGCTCACCGCTGAGGCCGGGCTTATTTCCGATCGCAATTTTTTGGAACAGTACTACGAGCGTGAATGGGACGAACTGAAGGATCAGTCCACGGCGATTTCGCTCAAGCGAATTTACGGAAACGCGTCGTGGGATCTGTCGGCCGCGGTGCGTGTCAATCCGTTCTTCACCCAGACGGACTGGCTTCCACGATTCGACCATTACAAGTTGGGCGAATCATTTCTCAACGACGCATTCACATGGTTTGAACACACGAGTGTGGGTCTGGCCCGATTTCGGGCTGCCTCAGGGCCGGAGGACCCCGCTGATCTGGCGGCCTTTTCTTATTTGCCGTGGGAGACGTCCTCGATCACGGGCCAGCCACTCCGCACGGTGAGCGAGCGATTCATCTCTCGCCAGGAGATTGATTGGCCGTTTCAACTTGGCCCGGTAAAAGTTGTTCCCTATGCGCTGGGCGAACTGGGACATTGGGGTGAAGACCGGGCGGGTGATAGTGTCCAGCGGGGGTATGTTCAACTCGGAGCGCGGGCCAGTCTTCCTGTGTGGGCCGTCAATCCTTACATCCAAAGCGATCTGTTCAACGTCCATGGGATTGCTCACAAAATCACCTTCGAAGCGGAGGCGTTCTGGGCCAATTCCAGCCGCGACATGGATCTCCTTCCGCTCTATGAGCCCCTGGATGACGACGCCATCGAGGCGTTTCGACGCCGACTCGCCGTGTTGACGTTTGGGCCGGGCAGTGGCTTCGGCGGCCCACCGGCGCCCGATCGCTTCGACGAACGCTTTTACGCCCTGCGGACGGGCCTGGCATCCTGGGTCACATCGCCCAGCATGGAAATCGCCGATGATCTGACGCTCATTCGCCTGGGTGTGGAGCAGCGCTGGCAAACGAAGCGCGGGATGCCGGGCAACCAGAGGATCGTTGATTGGATCACCTTCGACACGCATTTTTCGCTGTTCCCCGACTCATCGCGCGATAACTTCGGCCGATTCGTGGGACTCCTCGACTATGACGCCCGATGGTTTGTGGGAGACCGCCTCACGCTCGCTTCGTCCGGGCTTTTCGACTTCTTCGACTCCGGACAGAAATTGCTGACCTTTGGAGGATATCTCAGCCGGCCCCCGCGTGGCGATCTCTATCTGGGGCTGAGAATTCTTCAGGGCCCGATCGACAGCACCGTCCTGTTTCTCTCCTACTCTTACTGGATGTCGCCAAAGTGGATGACCACATTGGGGGTTTCGGTGGACCTCGGGGAATCGAGCAACATCGGTCAGAGTTTCTCCCTCACGCGAATCGGCGAATCGTTCCTCGTCAGTGCGGGATTCAATGTCGATGCCAGCCGGGACAGCGTGGGCGTGCATTTCTCCGTGGAACCGCGATTCTGGCCAAAACGGCGTGCAGAGGAAGCCACCGGAGCCAGAATCCCTGTGGCCGGCGCCCGAGGACTGGAGTGATCGACGCCTGTTCGGTCGTTACCACTATGCGGCACAGGATCACGAGGTGTCACGCGACCGAAGGCAGTGCGACCCAACACCATGATTGGGGTGCGACTCAGGTGCGATACTCCGCGTTGAGGCGGACGTATTCGGGCGTCAGATCGGTTGTCCAGAACCGCCCGGAGGCATTGCCTTCCTGGAGCACAAGTTCGATCCGTGTTTCGCGTTCCGCCCGGATGGAGTTCGACACCTCGATTTCGTCAAACTTGACGGGTGTGCCATCGCGATAGAGGCAAAAGCCGTTGAGATAGAGGGTCAACTTGTTGGGATCGAAGGGCACTCCCGCGTAACCTGCCGCGGAAACGATGCGTCCCCAATTGGGATCGGCACCGTGGATGGCCGCTTTGACAAGAGGGCTGTTGGCGATGGCCCGGGCAATTTGAAGGGCGTCCTGGCGAGTGCGACAACCAGTCACTTCGATGGTGATGAGGTGCGTCGCCCCTTCTCCGTCGGCAGGGATCATGCGGGCCAGTTCCACACACAAACTGTGGAACTCCCGCTGGAAGTCTTCCAGGAGATCTCCGGTGAGGGGCGGGCCACCTGCCGCGCCATTGGCCAGAAAGAGCACCGTGTCGTTGGTGCTGGTGTGACCGTCCACATTGATGCAGTTAAACGTGTCGTCCACAGTTTCGCGCAGGAGGCGCTGAGCCGTGTCCACGTCAAGGGTTGCGTCGGTGAAAAGGACGCCCAGCATGGTGGCGAGATTCGGCCCCATCATCGCCGCGCCCTTGACCATCCCCGTAATCTGGATTTCGCGTCGGGCGAGGGAGAGCGTGCGTCCCGAGAGCTTGTATACCGTGTCGGTGGTCATCATTCCCCGGGCAGCCATGATGAGGGCTTCCTCATCGTTGCCCAGCCGGGCAGCGGCCAGCTCGATGCCGTGGGCAATCTTGTCCATCGGCAGATAGACCCCGATCACACCCGTGGACATCACCAGGACCTGATCTTCTTCGACCCCGACGGCCTTGGCGGCGAGGCGGGCCATCTCTTCGGCATCCCGAAGACCGCGCTCCCCCGTGCAGGCGTTGGCGTTACCAGAGTTGATCACCACCGCCCTAATCCGTGTGCTCGGCGTCCGCTTGCGATCAAGCTGCACTGGGGCGGCGCAGACGATGTTCTGGGTATACACGCCCACCGCCGTGGCCGGCGTCTCGGAAACAATGAGCGTCAGATCCGGTTTCCGCAGGTCACGCTTCAGTCCACAGTGGACACCCGCCACCAGATAGCCTTTTGGAACACGCACTGCCATTGTCAGGGGTCTCTCGCCGAAACAGCGTAATCTCTGCGATTGTGACTTTCCAATCCGCGTACCACCCCGTGGTGGAAGCTGCCAGCCAGCCGCGGCTTCACAAAAGGGCCGTCGTTTCCGGAAATCCGTACATGAGGTTGAAATTCTGGACCGCGGCTCCGGAAGCCCCTTTCACGAGGTTATCGAGGCAACTCACTGTCACGATTCGATCCCGCACAATGCGGGCGGTAATATGGCAAAAATTGGTGCCTGCCGTATCTTTGGTGGCGGGAAGATGATCCACCACCTGAACAAACGGCTCATTTTGATAAAAACTTTCCAGACAATCGAGCACTTCGTCCTCCGATACCTGTCGAGTGGGCCGGGAATAGGTGGTCGTCAAAATGCCCCGATCCATCGGAACAAGATGGGGCGTGAAAACCACCTCCACCGTGCTCCCCGCCACCTGACCGAGAACCTGTTCAATCTCCGGCTGATGGCGATGCCGCCCCACGTTGTAGGCCGAGAGGCTCTCGTTGCACTCTGGAAAGTGGGTCGTCAACTTGGGTGTGCGTCCTGCTCCGGAGACGCCGCTCTTAGAATCTACGATGATATCCCGCGGTTCGATCAGCCCGGCCTTCAAAAGTGGTGCCAGAGCGAGAATCACCGAGGTGGGATAACAGCCCGGATTGGCTACCAGCGAAGCGCCACGGATTTCTTCACGGAACAGCTCCGGCAGACCATAGGGGACCTTCCCCAGGCGTTCTGGGTCGGGATGCCGGTGTCCGTACCATTCCTCATAGACCTGCGGGGAGTTCAGCCGATAATCGGCGCTGAAATCCACCACCCGGCAGCCGGCCTTTAACAGTTCTGGGATGACTTCGGCACTGGCGCAATGGGGAAGGCAACTGAATACGCACTCCGCCCGAGCCGCTACCTCCGCCGGGGTAAGGTTCTCCAAGTTAGCAGAAATTCGGCCAACCAGGGTGGGATGTACACTGGCGATGGGGGCGTTCCCCTCCTGCCGGCTGGTCAACGCCGTGATCGTCACCTCGGGATGCCGGAGCAAAATCTTGATCAGTTCGACTGCTGTATAGCCGGTGGCTCCCAAAATTGCAACGCGGATAGCCATAACCAGTACCTGTCAAACTCTTTAGAACAATCAATATCAATCCGTGGTGGTCAGATACTCGGGGCAAGACCGACGCCCCTCTCTCAGCATTGGGACTGAGTGCAAGCTGATATTACCTGCAATATACCCCCCTTTACCGCGGTTTAACAGGAGCGGACTCGGGGGAATGCTCGACGGATCGCCGAGAGCGGCATGCCGACCGGGCAACCAGATTACGGTGGGCCGGCTCATCCACTCTCAAGACACATTAACCACGGCCGAAGCCAAATTTCTGTAGGGGCAATTCATGAATTGCCCCTACCACCAGCGACTGACAAATCATTTCACGGGCACGACAGCCGTGCCCCCGCAAGACGCTTTCGCCCTCGCGCCGCATGGAAACAGCATGGACGACTGTTCCCCAAATATTCCCAAAAACTGGAAGGGGCGACCGATCGGCCGCCCCTGATCCCACGGTTCATCGATGTGTGCAACCCGACGACTCTGATTTTCCGTCGGGCTGACAATTCACCCGAGCGTCGAATCGCCCATTTAAAAACCGGGCTCGATCAGTGGTTTTCCGACTGCTTCTCGGACTTCTCCGAGTTTTCCGGCTTCCGCTGCTCGCATTTGAGCTCCTGGAGTTCCCGCACCCAGATGTTACGGAACTTCACCGAATTGCCGTGGAACTGGATATGGATGGGTTCTTTTTCTCCGTGGGGTGTGTATTTCGGCGGGGCGTCCCACGCCGTGGCACCTTCGATTTCAAAGTGGTTTTGCACAACCACTCCGTTGTGAATGACCGTAACATAGGCCGGTTTCAGAAGCTTGCCGTCACTGTCGAAGCGGGGAGCGGTGAAAATGATGTCGTAGGTCTGCCATTCGCCCGGCTTTCGGGAAGCGTTGACGAGCGGAGGATGCTGTTTGTAGATGGCTCCGCACTGCCCGTCATAGTACGTGGGGTTCTGATACGAATCGAGAATCTGGACCTCGTAGCGTCCCATCAGATAGACGCCGCTGTTGCCCCGGCCCTGACCTGAACCTTCAATTTTCTCTGGTGTTGCAAATTCGAGGTGAAGCTGAATATCGCCAAATTTTCTCTTCGAAGTAATCCCATTTTTCTGTGCGATGGCGTAGCCGTTCTCGACAATCCAGTTTTCACCCCCTTCCCACTCAGAAAGGTCTTTTCCATCAAACAGGACGATCGCGTCGGACGGCGGTGAGCCGTTTTCGCCTGGGGTGACGACAGGTGGCTCCTGCCACACCTTTCCGCTGATCCATTCCTCAGCAGAAAGGCTGCCCATCAACGCAAGCAAGATGACCGCCGAACTCCACACAGTGAGAGCACGCATGACAGAACCTCCTCTTAACGAACAACCTGCAGGAAAGCAACCAGCGCTGCACGCGCACGGTGCACAAAATGACCATCATCGTTCGGCGAGAAATGCAGGTCAAGGACACGCACGTTCACTGTGACCGACGCCCCAGGAGCAGCCCTTGCGGGCTTCAAGGGGAAGGACACACCAATTCATGGCGCCAAAGAATGCAGGCTCGAACCGCCGGCAGTTGGTTTTCCTCTTTGACACCGCGGGAATTTTCTTATTCGCTCCTGGCGGGCCCAATTCATTGGACCATCGCAGCCAAGGAACCGGGCCTACTGTTTCAGCCATTTCACAGCTTGTTTGGCCCAGTAGGTGATGATGATGTCGGCCCCGGCGCGGTGGATGGCGGTGAGCATCTCGAGGGCCACGCGCTGGAGATCCAGCCAGCCTTTCTCCGCGGCCGCCCATACCATGCTGTATTCCCCGGAGACGTTGTACGCCGCGACAGGCACGCCGGGGAATCGTTCCTTTACCAGGCGGATGATATCAAGGTAGGACGTGGCCGGTTTGACCATCACGATGTCGGCACCCTCGGCAAGGTCCAGTTCCACTTCGCGGAGGGCCTGCTCGGCAGCCGCGGCGGGATCCATCTGGTAGCTTCGGCGATCACCGAACTGGGGCGCGCTTTCCGCCGCTTCCCGGAACGGCCCATAAAACGCACTGGCGTACTTCGCGCTATAGCTCATGATCGGCACATGGGTGAAGCCAGCCTGATCGAGGGCCTGTCGGATCGCCCCTACCATGCCGTCCATCATGCCGCTGGGGGCCACCATGTCGGCACCCGCCCGGGCATGGGCCACAGCCTGCCAGCCAAGCATACGGAGGGTTTGATCGTTGTCCACGGTGTCGTGTGCACCGGCTTTTCCCAGCGCACCGCAGTGCCCGTGGCTGGTGTATTCGCAGAAGCACTCGTCCGTGATGACGAGGAGTTCCGGCGCTATCTCCTTGATAACCCGAATCGCGCGACAGATGATCCCCTGCTCACTTGTTGCGTCACTGCCCAGGGGATCTTTGTGATCTGGAATTCCGAACAGGAGGACACCTCCCAGCCCCAGACGCCGGACCTCTTCGATTTCTTCGCGAAGGGCATCCAGGGAAAGCTGATCATGGCCGGGCATTGAGGAGATCGGTACACGGTGCTCGGAGCGGGCGTGCACAAATAGTGGCAGAATCCACCGGCCGGGATCAAGCCGAACGGTCTGAACGAGTTGCCGAATCGCCGGGTGGTAGCGGAGCCTCCGCATCCGCACGGTGGGGAACCCCGCTGCTCGGCACCGCTCAATGATCAACCGGCGCGCCGGTGTTGCACCCATACCGTCTACTCCTTTTGTTCCAGCTCTTTCCAGTTTTGCTTGAGAATGACAAAATCGGCCCGCTTCGATCTTGCCGCGCGGTCCATGCACACCAATCCGCGGACTTCAAGGTAATGGATCATCGGCGGAAGATATTTGCCCCGATTTGTTCTCATCGTCATCCGGCATTTGCGAAAAATCAACCACCCAGGCCGTCGGGACGTAGCGTGTCACCAGCCAGTCGGTAAGGTTGACCCACCCCTCGCAGTAGTTGAGGATGACGCTGTCCGCGGTGGCTACCAGGTCCGGACATTCCATGAGGAGATAATCAGGACTTTGCACGATTTCCACCTGCCACGGCCAGCCGTGCTCCGCTGCCAGTTCACGGATGAGTTTGGCCAGTCGGCCGCTGTTGGACACGGGCTTGTCGAGATACCAACGCGCGATGGACACACCCAGCTCGGCAAGGCCCTTGCCAATCAGGTGGATTGCGGCGACGGTTTCCTGGACCTTCCGGTAAGAACCGTGCATGCTGGCCATGTCGCGGAGAGTGCCGTCCCTTCCGCGGATGAGCACTCCACCGCCGAGTGCCGCCTCCATGGTGGTGAGCACGTTGTAGCCATCCAGATAAAGTGGCAGACCCCGGAGGCTGTGCACCTCCTTCTGCCGAGAGCGTCGTTTCAGGAGTTCCTCCCGTGTGCATGCGCTGCGTTCCAGCGCCATCCTCTGCCGGGCCGCCAGTTGGTAGCGATCGCCCACCAGCTTGAGAGAAGAGGGCAACGCGTAACCACGATCCAGGAGCCAGCAAAGATCACCGAACGCCGTCAGAAGCCGGGGATACTGGCTGGGCGCGAAGAGCTCATGATCTTCGGGATGGGGACCGCGATGCTGCCGACGGTCAGGCACGAGAATTCAGCCCTCCGAAAAGACTCTCGCCCTCCGTGTCCGCAGAATCGGCATCCGTGCCCGTGGCGGCAACTGAACCCGACTGAAAACCGTGTTTATTTCCGCTCATACGTGCCCATCAATTCGCCCTCCGCCAGAATGTGGCCTTTCATGGCGTTCATCAGCTCTTTCTTTGTTGCGCCTGGCGGAAGATTGAGCTTGGTGTTGAGGGCATAGATGCGGAAGTAGTAGCGGTGGCGGCCATGGCCGGGCGGAGGCATGGGGCCGCGGTATCCAATCGTCTGACCACTCGTCCACGAATTCTTACCCTGAAGAGCCCCCGGTGGATTTTCAAGTTTGGGGGTTTTGGGCAGATCCTCGGGCAGTTTGGTTACATCCGGCGGAATCTTATAAAGTACCCAGTGCACCCAGGGTTCCGGCGTGGGGGCGTCTGGATCGTCGCAAATGAGGGCCAGTTCCTGGGTTCCCTCGGGGACACCCGACCATTCCAGTGGCGGCGAGACATCCGCCCCTTCTCCCGTGTATTTCTTGGGAATCGGTTGCCCCGACTGAAATGCGGGGCTGGTGATTCTGATGGCCATGGCCTTACCTCCTTCTTCACCGGTTACCTGAGCAACGGAACTCTCCGACGATGATTCTGCTTCGGTTGCCCCAGCGGACGTTGCACCGCTCTTTGTCGCGGCTTCTGTCTCGCAGCAGGCGGGCTTGTCACCCACGATTTGAAATTGCCGAGACGAGAGGCCCTCTTTTTCAGCCTGGCAGCCCAGGGCGGTCACCGTGGCCATCAACAGAAACGCCCAGCTTCCCCTCAGGAATTTTCTGGAGAACAGGGTGATTGATTTCATGGGTCTCTCCGGCACGCTGAAATGCCGCGTGACCCCGTCCGTCGCCACATCGTCGGTTTTCCCGCTCACCTCCACATCGGACCATCCGTCGGACGGGGAGAGCGGCCGTCCTTCGTTTTTGTCGCCCAGAGTTTACCGGCCTTATCCCTTGACCACGCCGACAGGACGTAGCCGGGCGACCTTCTTGGCAAGTCCCGCGCGATCCACGATGTCCACGACGATGCTGACATCTTTATAGGCATCGGAGTGCTCCTCCGCCAGTCCCGCCCGGCTGTGCGCCCGGGCGATGATTCCCTTGGCCGCCAGCTCTTTATCGATCTGGCGACCGCGGGCAACCTGAATCGCGGCGTTGCGGCTGAGCACGCGTCCCGCCCCGTGGCAGGTGGTGCCGAATGTTTTCTCCATCGAAGCCGGCTGGCCCACCAGGACCCAGCTTTCCCGGCCCATGTCCCCCGGGATGATGACCGGCTGGCCGATTGCGCGATACCGCTCGGGAACGTCGGGATGCCCTGGCGGGAACGCCCGCGTTGCCCCCTTGCGATGCACACACACAAGTTTTTCCTTGCCATCGACGATATGCTTTTCCATTTTGGCGATGTTATGGGCAACGTCATACACGAGGTCCATGCCCAGCTCCTCCCAGGGCTTGCCAAAGAATTCACTGAAGGCCTCTCGCGTTTGCCACATGAGGAGCTGGCGATTGGCCCAGGCGTAATTGGCTGCCGCCCGCATCCCCGCCAGATAGCGCTGCCCCTCGGGACTATTGATAGGGGCACAAGCGAGCTGCCGGTCGGGAAGCTGGATGTGGTATTTTTCTGGGCACCGCCGCATTTCCTGGAGTGCGTCGTCACACACCTGATAGCCGAGGCCGCGCGATCCGGAGTGGATCATCACGCAGATGGTTCCCGGCTCCAACCCCATGATGCGAGCGGCTTCGGGATCGAAAATTTCTTCCACCACCTGGACCTCCAGGAAGTGGTTGCCGGCCCCCAGCGTCCCGCACTGGTCGCTGCCACGTTTTTTGGCCTCGTTACTCACGCAGGAAGCGTCGGCTCCCGCCATGCACCCACCTTCTTCCGTATTCTTGAGGTCCTCCTCGGTGGCCAGCCCGATCTTTTTGAGATACCGGCACCCTTCTTCCAGAAGCTGGTCCATCTGCTTTCCGGAAAAAAGATAGGGCCCGCCTTTGCCCACCCCTGCCGGAATCCGCTGGAACAGAACATTCATGAGTTCGGACAGTCGGGGGCGAACATCGTCAATATGGAGATTCGTCCGCATAAGACGGACGCCGCAGTTGATGTCGTACCCCACCCCACCCGGCGAAATGACACCACCTTCCTCCGGATCTGTGGCGGCCACCCCGCCGATGCAAAAACCGTAACCCCAGTGGATGTCCGGCATGGCCAGACTGGCAACCTGGATGCCGGGCAGGGTCGCCACGTTGGCCACCTGCTCGGGAGCCTGATCCTTGCGGATTTGCTCGATGAGCCGTTCGTCGGCATAGATTCGGCCTTCGACCTGCATTCCCGGTTTATAATCGGGCGGGATTCGCCAGGTGGTTTCGTCGATACGTTCGAGCGGCCCAGCAAAGCCTTCCTTACTCATAGGCGCCTCCTTTCTTCCTTCGACTGCACAGAGACCGCCGCGGCGCAGGGGCGTCGGTCGGAACGCTTTCTCGGGCGATACTCCCAGCGCACTCGTTGCTTGCGCCCCGTACTGCCTGCACTCAATATTTTACGAACCCGCCTTTTTCTAGCCCGCTGTCTCCACTTGATACTGCGCGGAAACGCGGGTCGTGATTCCCCCGCGAGGCCGGAAATCGGCCACAACCTTCATCCACCGCGGCCTGAGAACAGCGACAAGGTCGTCGAGAATTCGATTCGTGACGTGCTCATAAAAAATGCCCACATTCCGATAGGCCTGGAGATAAAACTTCAGGCTTTTTAATTCCACACAGAGCTTATCGGGACAGTACGTGATGGTGATCGTGCCAAAATCGGGTTGGCCCGTCCGCGGACACACGGAGGTGAACTCCGGGCATATAATCTCAATGGTATAGTCCCGATCCGGATACTGATTCTCGAAAGTCTCCAAGATATGTCGAAACGATTCCGCTTGTTGTGCCACGCCGCATCTCCTTTAATTGCTAGCAAATTCCACCTTAAATCATGATATAGGGGCGGGGGACTATTGAATACTGCGGCGGGTGGGGCTGGCTCATTGAGACCGGCTCCGGCTGGCACTCTGGCTCGAAAGGGAATATTTGCAGGTATGGCCTCGCAAGCAAGTCGCGGTGCGGTGGTACTTCTATCGGGTGGAATGGACTCGTCCACAACGGCTGCTATTGCCAGGCATGAGGGGTTCCGCCTCTTTGCGCTGACCATCGATTATGGGCAGCGGCACCGTTTGGAGCTCGAGTCCGCTCGAAAAGTCGCCCAATTTTTGAACGCGGCGGAGCATATCGTCCTGAGGGTGGACCTGACTTGCTTTGGACGCAGCGCTCTGACGGACACCATCGCGGTGCCCAAGGATCGCCCTGTGACGGCCGGTCACGGGGAGATCCCGGTCACCTACGTCCCTGCGCGGAACACGGTCTTCCTGGCTCTGGCCCTGGCTTATGCGGAAAGCCGAGGGCTGGCCGACATTTTCATCGGCGCGAACGCCGTGGATTACAGCGGGTATCCGGATTGCCGACCGGAGTTCATCGAGGCCTTCGAGCACCTTGCCAACTTGGGAACCAAAGCGGGCGTTGAAGGCCGGACCCGCTTCCGCATCCATGCGCCGCTGTTGCAGATGACAAAGGCCCAGATCATCCGCCGGGGCATCGAACTCGGCCTGGATTACGGCCTCACCCACACGTGCTATGACCCCACTCCGGACGGCCTCGCCTGCGGACGGTGCGATGCCTGCCAGCTCCGCAAAAAAGGATTTGCCGAGGCCGGGCTCCAGGACCCCATCGCCTATGTCTGTTGAACATCCGAGCCAGATACATACCCCCAGCATGGCCTACCATCCCAAAGGGCACACAACCGGCGCGGCGGAGCAAAGACTCGCTCAGCCGCTCCGAATCGCCGAAATTTTTCAATCCCGGCAGGGAGAAGGATTTCTCACCGGGACCGAGAGCGTATTCATCCGCGTCTCAGGATGCAACCTCCGGTGCAGGTTCTGTGATACCCCGTACGCAAGCTGGGAACCGGAGGGCCCGCTTCTCACCGTCGAGGAGATCCTCCGTCGTGTGGAAAACTTTCCCGCTCGCCATATCGTGCTGACGGGCGGCGAACCGATGATGTTTCCCCAAGTTGTCCCTCTCACACGGCATCTGTCCGATCGTGGCTACCACGTGACGGTGGAAACGGCGGGCACGGTATATCGGCCGGTCCAGTGCCATCTCATGTCGATCAGCCCCAAACTCAGCAATTCCACGCCCGACAGAGAACTTCATCCGCGGTGGTGGAAAGAGCACGAGCGCCGGCGACACCAACCGGACGTCATTCGGCGGCTTGTCCGCGAATATCCCTACCAGATCAAATTCGTTATCGACCGGCCTGAAGACGTGGACGAGGTAGAACGCTACCTTCGCGCACTGGCCGAAATAGATCGTAACCGAGTGCTCCTGATGCCCCAGGGGACGGATCAGGAGGCGCTCGGCGAGAAAATGACCTGGCTGGAACCAATCTGTCAGCAACATGGGTTCCGGCTCTGTCCACGGAAACACATCGAGTGGTACGGTCCAGGCCGGGGCAAGTAATGACTGCTGAAGATCGCAGAACAGTTTGGCCAAAGGCGACAGAGCATCAACTTTTGCCGACGTCCCCCACAGTCGCTTTTCTGCCAGGCCACGTGTTTTCGGACGGATCGGACAACTGCCTCGTCAGCCGGCCGCGCTCTCCTGGCGATGGGCTGCCCGCGGAATCGCTCAGCCTTTTGCGCCCATGGCCTTGGCCGTGTTGACTTTCTCTGCCAGGCGCACGCCGGGGCGTCGCAGCCTCATCGACTCGACTTCCCAGACATAGCCGTGAATTTGCACGTCGGCCGGGATCAACGGGCAGTTACGAAGCAACTCCACCTGTTTGAGGCAAATCTCGTCCACATCGGAAAACATCCGAATCCATTTAGGGAACACCCCCGGCGGCAGCTTGAGTTCGGGCAGAGCCGGATCGATCGCCACGCTGTCTGGATCGATACCCTTTTCACGGAGGGCATTGGTCAGAAATTCGCCGGTTGCCGTCATCATGCCGCACTCGGTGTGATTGACGACAATGATCTCCTTGGTGCCAAAAAAGTTGGTGGTGAGCATGGCCGAGCGGATAACGTCGTCCGTCACGAGACCTCCCGCGTTGCGGTACACATGGGCATCACCCAGTCGAATGCCCAGGGCCTCCTCGACTGGCAACCGCTCGTCCATGCAGGCGAGCACAAACAGGCGCCGGTTGTTGGGAATTCCCTTCTGACGCCGCAGGGCCCAGGCTTCTCGTTCCGCCAGTTCCATGTCGATTTGCTGGTACAGCATCGCGGCACCTCCCATTCTGTCTCATACATCTGTTTCTTGATGAGTTTACTGCATCAATCTGTATGCATCCCTATCGTAGGCGGCCGCTGACTAAACGTCAAGCGACTGTCCTTATCAAATTACTAATGTATAACCGACAAGCATCTCGCTCACAGAAAAACGGCTTCCGGCAAACCGGACCTGTCGTGGTGACTGCCCCGGGATCAGGCGAAAGAATGCGGCGACGAGAAAAGGCGGAAACGCCACGGTGAGGATTTTCGCACGTAGGAAGAAGGGCGCAAAAAAATCGGGGCGACTGGATTTGAACCAGCGACCTCTTGGTCCCGAACCAAGCGCTCTAAGCCAGGCTGAGCTACGCCCCGAAAAAAGCTATTTGATTAATTTTTATGTCCAAGGAGCACCCGCCCGTGGCCCAAACCTGTCTTTGTTCCGGCCACGCAGGCTTCCTCTTCAGTTTACCGCCACTTCCCGCCCAGCGTCAATCCATGATGTTCGCAGAGTTCAAGCACTTCCAAACTCGCCTTGGCCTGGGGTAGATAAAGCCGACGTTATTGCCAACCACAACGCGGGCAAGCCGTTCAGATTCCGGCAGAGGCAATCCATGAATTGCCCCGACGACACACCGAGCAGCAACCCATGAATGGAACCGGGTATGGGCGATTCATGAATCGCGCTCGTACTCACACCGGCACGCCCAGAAAGCCTTCGTGGTAAAACACGGGTTCGTAGCCTTGTTCCGTCAACCACCGGATGGCGGTTTCCAATCGCTGCGGATGATCTGGCAGATACCGCTGATAAAAAGGCCAGAAATACTGCTCGTGTGTGAAAATATCCATGATCTCGGCGGTGTTCGGGTCGTCCATCAGGGGCGCCAGGGTGGGGACGATTTGATCGACAGGTGTGTTGTTACAAACGATGTCCACCCGGGAGAACACAATGCCACTTTCGAAATCCATCCAGGCATCGTGGCGGGAAAGGTAGGCACTGCGACTGGGGTCGAGGTGGTAATTGACATCCCAGACGCCGCCAATCTGAGTGAAGTATCCGCTGAGGACGCGAACACCACGCTCTTTTAATACCGACAGACTGGCCGGCAACACCATCCCCCAGTGGATCACGGTGGGTGGAGAATACGTGGCTTCCCCGGCAAAGCGCAGGATCTGCTCGGCCACGCGATCGAAATCGGCGGCCAGTTGCTGCGGCGAAGCATGCTGGTAGGGGCGATCGGGTTTGTCCGCCCAGGCGTGAAAAGCGAGTTTCAGCCAGTCCGCATTGTCCGCCCATTCACCCTTATACCGATCGGGAAATTGCGTCAGATTGAAGTCATCACCCGTCGTGTAGTAAATGTTCAACACGAATTTGGTGCCGTACTTTTTGTGCAGGTCGCGGAGCATCGCCAGATACCAGCAATCGAATAGCGAGGCATACTGATGCTGGGCAATATCGCGGAGAAAGAAGCTATTATCGTCAATGGAGAACCGATAACGGGGCCGACTGTTGCGGTCCCAGATGACCTTGATTCGATGCTCCTGATGACCGCGGGGTCCGCGAGAACTGGCGACGATCTCGTTTTCATGCTCAGCGAGGATCACTTTGGCTCGGTAAAGGGCCCCCTGGCGCTGTGCCGCCTGGCCGTTGACGATGACGGCCTGATCCTCGGGCGCCACCCCCAGGACCTCGATTTCCAGGCCTTTGTCGGTTTGTCGGCCGTGTCGCCGGTTGAGAACCGCTCCATGGACCGGCTCCAGGATGGTCGTGCTCGTCGCATCCGCCAGCAGGCGTCCTGTGGCAAGTGCCGCTGTTCCGGTGGCCACCCCCAGCAAAAAACGACGCCGGGACCAAACGTTGAAAGACATGGCGCTACCTGCTCAGTTCAGTAGGAAAGGCCTTTCCAAATGCTCTACGGAGCTGCTGTCTCGGGTGGCTCCGACCGTTCTTTTTGTGTCACGTCCTCAGGGGGCTTATGTGGGCCGCGTGGCTGCTCGCGCTCGCTATGTGCCTTGCGGTGCGGTGTTTTCTTGGGCAGCGGTTCAGCCGCCTCGGCGGTTCTCTCTTCGTCGAAATCTTCATAGGTCGAGACATAGCCCGGCAATTTCGCGCGGGCCTTTTCCTCTTCGTAAGCAGCGATGACGCGGGCCTGGATCATTTCCCGGCACTGGGAATTGATGGGATGGGCAATATCCGCGTAGAGTTTCGCCCGACCTTCCTCGTCGCGCTCGATTGGCTGCTCTTTCAGCCGGATGCCACACTGGTTGCAGTATTGAGCCCGAAGGTGGTTCTTCGTGCGGCAATTGGGGCACCGAGCCGTAAGCTTACGGCTGGGCATGGCGACGAACGGCCCGTTCGCCCCTTCGATGATCTTCAGGTCCCGGACCACGAAGCAATCATCGAAGGTGATCGAGCAGAAAGCTTTCAGCCGCTCTCCGGGCTCGTCCATGAGCTTGATGCGTACCTCGGTGATTTCCACGGCCGACCTCCTTTCCCTGAGGACCCTTCACACAACCGAGTGCACGACGAATGCAGCACCGAGCCGGGTTGACTGGATCCGCCGCGCCGCGGCCAGGGCTTGTTCGCGGTGGCTGTACACGGCGAAGTAGCACGAACCGCTCCCCGTCAAACTGACCGCCAAACCCCCTGTCTGAGCCAGCGACTGCTTCAGGTGGGCCAGCCCCGGCGCCAGACGCAGCGCCGGTTCCTCCAGTCGGTTGAACACCCGTTTCCCGAACGAGGCCCAATCACCCCTCTGCCATGCCTGCAGTAGCGGCGTGACTGGCTGCGGCGTTTCCGGCACCCGGCAAGCTCCATACACCTCCCGCGTCGCCAGGCTCACCGGCGGCTTGACGACCACCGCATGAAGCGGCGGGCCCGGCCGGACGGGCTCCACAATTTCTCCTCGGCCGCGGCATACGCTGGGTCCCTTCTCGAGAAAGAGGGGAACATCACTCCCCAGCCGCGCACCCCAGTCGTGCAGAGTCTGGGGGGACACCCCGACGTGCCACAACTGGCACAAAGCCACCAGCGCAGCCGCCGCGTCCGAAGATCCCCCACCTAACCCGGCGCCGGTGGGAATACGCTTCCAAAGCTGGATGCGCACTCCGCGGGTGATTGCCGTTTCCTGCTGAATCAGGCGTGCCGCACGATACACAAGATTGGTTTCATCCACCGGCACGGAATGCTTTCCGCAAAGTTCCGCCCAATCCCCTTTCCAAACCCATTTTACGTCCAGGACGATGTCGCTTCCCGGGATTTCCTCAAGCACCAGGGTATCATAGAGGTTGACGGGAACGACCAGGGTCTCGATGAGGTGGTAGCCGTCTTCGCGGCGCCCCAACACCTCGAAGAAAAGGTTCAATTTCGCTGGGGCATGAACGACCCACGATGTATGCCAGCGTTGGACCTGCATTCGACGTCCGCCCCGGCAAGAGTACCTACGGTTGCAGCAACCATCCCCCAAGCGCTAGGGATTTTAAGCCTTTCTTTAATGGCGTCAATATCTATTTCCCCACGATTGGGTGGTGGAGCATTTTTCGCGCGCCGCGCCGTAGTTTTCTCCGTGAAGGCAATTTATCATCCTCAACCCACGCCGATCCCAAATTTGCGCGTTGTCACGTTGCTTCCCCGGGCTCGAATCAATCAGGCGGAAACCACGTCCTGAGGACGGTGCAAAGCCTTCTGAAGGCGTTATCTGTGCACCGGGATAGACCCACCTTTTTAGCAAGCTCTTCGTAAAGAGACGCCGAGCGCGGCGTTCGCGTGAGCCGCAGCGCCTGTTGCATGGCCTCTTTGGGGCGCCGAGGTTTTGCTTCCCCGGGATCCAGATAACCCTCTTTCTCCAACCATTTCCGGAGTTTTTTAAGGTCGGATCCCCACCCGAGCACCCTTGCCACATGAGGCGAATCTGCCCACACCCATGCTTCCAATTCAGGGTCTATAACGATGGCCGAACACCGGTTTTGCCAGCCGTTTTTGCTGAGCTTTGCTTCCACCTCTCTTTCGATCTCCTCTCGCCCCTGCGTCTTTTCCGCGCCACATCCCTCACGATCGAACATGACCAAGGCATAGCGATACTGGGTCACAAACGGCCGCAGAAATACATCAGCTTCCCGATACACACCTGGATCCCGCTTGGGATGTTCATAAACGTCCGCCGCTGCATCCGGGACAATCGGGCGGATTTGAAGGGCTTGATGCCGCCTGAGGAGCGCCATTACAGCGATTCTCATTGTTGGGTCGCCTGTCAAAACGATGAGATCTTTCATTTCTCTGCTCATCCCAAAATGCCTGACGCGAAAAGCGTCCCCAGGTCCGTTTCTTTTTTCCAGTCGCGAAGCTTGGGGTGTTCCGAGCCCGTCACCACATCCGTGGCCCCGTCAGGTGTTTTTTTGAAGCACAGTAATTGGCCGGCTTCCACCAAACTTAAAATGACCGGGGAATGGGTCGCTACCAGAACCTGAGCCTCATACAGCGACCTGAGGGACTCAATAACAGTGGCCACAGCAAGGGGATGAATCCCGTTCTCCGGTTCCTCGATTAAATAGACACCCTCAAGGGAGGGAAGATAAGCGAGGATCGTCAAAGCCAGCAGTCGCAGTGTTCCGTCGGAAACCATCCACGAAGGAATTTTCAAGCCGTTTTCGTATTCAATGACGAGGTAGCGGTGTCGATCCTCTTCGCGTTCAACGGTTGTAATGTCCCGGACCTCGGGAAGAGCTGTCCGAACGTGGTCGATCCATTGTCGCCACCGGGTGGGGTTTTTGCGAAGTTCCGTGACGATCCAGGGAAGATTTGATCCGTCAGGCTTGAATGTTCGGGGCTGACCAGGGGGACTGGGTCTCTTCATCAACAAACTGTTAAGGACAATCGGCTGGACTCCCTCACTCAACAGCGTTTTGAACCACGTGGCTGCGGGAAACGTCGATTGGTCTTCCGGTAAATTGCCAAACGCGCTTTTTTGAGGTCCCAGCCGAATCGAAGGAAACCATCCTTTCCCTGATTCTTTTCCCACTTCGCTGTAAAAATGATCGAGACCGCTCGCAGCTTTCCGCACGACTCGGCGATCTCCTCCCCCCACGCGATGCGTCATGATCGACTTGGGAGCCGTGTGCTCCATTGGGAAGAGTTCCCTCGGAACTGGCCGGGGTTCCCGCCACCGCTTAAGAATGACCGACTCTTCCAGGATGGAAACGATCTCGGTCTCAGGGTGTATTCCTATGCAGACCTCGTAGCGAATCGTATCCCATGCCATTTCGGGTGCCCGGCCCCTGATCGCATCCGGGATTCTCGCTTCCACGGCCAGCTCAAACGGGCCGACACCCCTTTTCCAAACCAGGTCCTGAAAATTAGCGGTGCGTTCTTCCAGTGCTGCCTGCAGCCCGTCCGCCACAAGCCGTCCCAGAAAACCGACAACGTCCAGAAATGTCGTCTTGCCACTTGCATTCGGTCCCACCAGGACGTGGAACGATTGCAAGGGCTGGCGCACGTAGCGAAGACACCGGTAATGGAGGGCCTCAATGAGCCGAATCATATTTTTGCTTTACCTCCGATCCATCCCCACTCGCTGGACAACCGGAAGGTCATTTTACACAAGATCTGGCCCCGGCTCTCGACCATTTAGCCTCTCCATATTCCGTACCCTTGACGCACAAATTTTCTCACGCAGTGTACCCGCGCATTTTGGGAGCAGAAGTCCTCGATCAAGCGTGTTCCGTCACGTCACTGGCGGCAAGGTGACTTGGCTTAAACCACTCGCAAATAGTCGGAATGGGACACCTGTCGTACCCGTGGATACGGAATCGATCGTCCAATCCTCACAGGTGGACCTGACAAGCAGGTCCCTCCGAAAAAGGCCGGAGGGGCACGCTTGTCGTGCCCGGGGAAGGAAATGGATGATCCTACGTTGAACGGCGGACCCGACGAGCGGGTCCCTCCGAACGCTCGAGAAAACGGCGCCTGGCCGACACGTCCCTCCGGATAGCGCGACAGAGCCCCTCCTGTAACACCACGGCGGATACTCGACGGAAGGCGGAATTCATGCCTTGCCGCTACAGCACGTTTTGCCTTTGCGCTCTCAGACTCATACAACAGGTGACGATGGCTCAGCCGGGGGAGCTTGCACATGATTCTCTCCTCCGTTAGCTTGTGGGCACGTTGAGCCGGTGCTCCCGACTGCACCCTTTTACCGAAAGACAGCGCCGGACACAACCGCTAAGTCCCGTCCCGGCATGTCCACACTCCAATCCCAGTCGGCGATCTCCGGTCGCAAACTCGTAAAGGACGCAAGGCAAGAAACGAATTAGGAGATCGCCTCCATGCGGTGGTACATCGGGAGACGATGGCCTTATGGGAAAAGCCCTCTTTTGTTCGGTAGAACTGCTCGCCCTGACTGGTCAACGCGATGGTTCCGGACTCGCTCCGCGCGACTGGACTATCGTTGTTCGCCCGGTCGGAGAACGTTGACCCTCGAACCACTAGAGTCCCGGCTGTTGCTGGCAGCCGCCTCGCTCGCGGATTTATCCACCGTCTCCTGGAGCGGCTCTCTCGGCGGAACTCAGTACGACGAAGTCCGGGCCGCCGCTGTGGATCCCGACGGGAACCTTATTCTGGTGGGCACAAGTTTTTCCAGCGGCTGGGTCTCCGGTGGCCACGACACCACCTGGGGCGGTGACGGTGACGCCTTCGTGGTGAAGATCTCACCGGAGGGCACCTCGCTCTGGTCAACGTATCTGGGGGGAACTCTCGACGATGGCGCCGCCGGTGTGGCCGTCGATGCGGACGGAAATATTTATGTCGCGGGATGGACGCGTTCGACGGGCTGGATTTCCGGTGGGTACGACACCACCTACGCTGGATTCGGCGATGGTTTTGTGGTCAAGCTGAGCCCCACCGGGGCCTACCTGTGGGGAACCTATGTTGGTGGAAGCGACTGGGACGCGATTTCGGCCATCGCGCTGGACGGTAACGGGAATATTTATGTCGCCGGCACGACCAGTTCCTCGGGATGGATCCGAGGTGGCTTCGACTCGAGCTACAACGGTGGAACCTTCGACGCTTTTGCCGCCAAGCTCACAACCACCGGGCAATTCGTCTGGTCCACCTACTTGGGCGGCTCGCAGCGGGACTATGCGTTCGCCCTGGCGTTTGCCGAGGGGGCCGTTTACGTCGCAGGACGGACATCATCCCCCGACTGGATGGTCGCTGGAGAAGACCTCACCTACGGCGGTTCTTACGACGGCTTTCTAGTCCGGTTGTCTTCCACCGGGCAGCGTGTCTGGTCCACGTACCTCGGTGGAAGTGCGGAGGACGCGGCCCTCGCTGTCGCCGCTTCGCAAAATGCCATTTACGTGGCAGGTCGGACCGCATCCAGCGATTGGTCAAGCCAATCTCCTCTCATTGGACCTCAGGGAAGCCAGGATGCCTTTATCCTGGCCATGCGACCGGATGGTCAAACCCTCTGGTACACGTATCTGGGAGGGACCGGCGATGACAGCGCTACGAGTGCTGCGGTGGGGAACGACGGTACAATCCTGGCGGGTGGCCAAACAGCGCTGGTGGATTGGGCGGGAGGGCGAATCCTCGGGTCCTCCGGCGGGGGTAGCGAAGGAATCCTCCTCCGGCTCAGCACCACCGGCCAACTCCTCACCAGCGATGTCCTGGGCGAAGAGGCAGACGATTCGGTCGTGGCACTTGTGCCGACGCCAAATTCAGGATTTCACGTGGTGGGAAACACCTATTCCACTCCCGCTTGGCCGACGACCGCGCTCCTCGGCGAGCCAGGGGACCAGGATGTTTTTGTAGCCGTTCTATCCCTCGCTCAACCACCTGTAATTGCTGAATTGTTTGCTGACTCTCCGATCGTCCTGAGAGACGAACCGCTTCTCCTGCGTGCTCACGGCATCGCCGACCCCAATGGCCTCGATACCGTCAACTCCGTGGAGTTTTACCTCGATACCAATGGAAACGAAAACTGGGACGATGATGATCTGCTCCTGGGAGCAACCGGTTTAACCGCAGAGGGCGAGGCGATTTGGGAAGTGGGCGCGACCACTCTCGACGCCTGGCCGTTGGGGCGCTATCGATTTTTCGCGATGGCGCGGGATAACACAGGTCTGGCAAGCGATCCCGTGGCCACCGATGTCCTTTATACCAAGCGGGTTGATCTGGGAACCATCGATCTGCGACGCATCGTGGAAACTGAGCCTGAAGCCGGGAAAATCTTCTACCGCCTGCTCTTCACGCACCTGGCGGGAGTTTCCATAAGGGCTTCCGCACCGGCAAACCCCGAAAGCATCCATTTCGCCCTCTATGACAGTGATCCCCTTGCGGATTCACAACTTGTGCCGTTGGCAATCTCACAGGTTGCGAATGGCACCGTCCAGCTTGAGCTCGCCCGCATTCAACCCGGCGCCGTGTATTACCTCGTTCTGGACGTGGCTCCCGGCTCCGAGATCGGCGAAGTTATTTGGACGATCGCCAATCTTGTGGATCGAGACCCAATGACAGGCGCGATCACCGTTTTCGACACGTCGGACGATGACACGGTGCAAGTCGCGTTTACCGGAGATACGAGTAACCCGGGCACGGTGATCAGCATCCGGGGAGTTTCCTTCGACCTGCCGGCCACCGCGGAGAGCGGCCAATCAATCGCCATCCAGGCAGGTCCCGGCCACGATGTATTGATCGTGACGGATTCAACCGGCGACGATCACGTGGAAGCCTGGCCGGACCGAATCGTCTTCCATCGGGGCGTCGCGAGTTCGCCTGGTGTGAATTTCCCTGGGTCAGTCACAGCCGTCACAAGCACCGGATTCGAAGAGATTCACATCTACGGCACACAGGGAGGCCATGATACCGCCTGGCTTTCCGACACCCTCTGGCAAAATGGTGCCGATACCGCAGCCCGGATGAAGTTTGAACCGGCCCTGGGCCACGTGAAATGGATCACCCCTCAGTCTTATCTGCGAATCAAGTTCTTCGAACTGGTGGATGTCCTCGCCAACGGGAATAACGATCGTGCGACTTTCTTCGACGGTCCCGGCGACGAACTCTTTGAAGGGCAGTGGGGGCTGAGCCGCCGCACCGGGCCGGGCTACGACGTCCGCGCGCACGGATTTCCAACCGTGGTGGCGTATTCTCAGACGGGGACAGATCGGGCAAGACTCCTGGATTCCGTCCTCAAAGACGAATTGCAGTTCAAACCTCATAAAACGGAGCTTTTCGACCAGTCCACAGGTGGCAACGTCTATCGCGTGACGGTGCGGGGATTTCCTCTCATTGAAGCCGAGGCCACATCACCCCTGGATAGGGACAAGGCCGCCCTGTGGGATACCGTTTTCAATGAACTGATCACGGCCACGCCAGAGGAACTGGTCTTCGCTCGTCTTCTTGCCGAAGCGCCCCGCCCAATGCTCATCCTTCGGGGATTTGAATTTGTCAAAATCCGCGATAGTGCAGGTGGGCAGGATCAGGCGACGGTGAAGACCCCGCTGCCCTATGATCTCATTTTCGGGGCCGGCTGGGATGTCCGCACCGAATAATCGCGTGTGGCACACCGCGGATAACTCACACGGCGGAAACATGTCCCGCTGTCGTCGCGGTTTTGGCCGCCCGGCCATTACTGGGGCACTGCCTCCAGGTCTTTACCTTTCGGTTTAGCGCTGTCTACCGCTCAGCCCGTGGCGATACTCCAGTTTTTATTGTGTATCGGAGTACACTTGGGTGCTCTCTTCCTTGGTGATGGGCAGCCGGATGTCGTCACTAAGGATCTGGACGCGGACGCGCTGATCTCCTGCGGCGATTGCCTGAGCGCGCACCCGGAACAGCGCCTCTGCCTTGGCTGGCAGACGGGGCAATTTGCCGAAGAGGACCTCTGAGCCATTGATCGTGTTGGTGGTGGGACCTTCGCCGGCCAGGGGGCGCACACCTTCCGGCAGGATCACCATCACTTGCACGTTCGTGGCCTCCTTGGTTCCCTGGTTGACGACGCGGATTTCGTAGGTGGTTTCCGTGCCCACGGCCACCGGATCTCGCGTGTCCGCCACCTGGAAGTGGAGCGCGGAGATGCCCTCCACCTGGATGGTCAACCGCTGATCGTCTCCCAGACCGAGTTCATCGCGGACTGTGCACGTGAGCGGCTGCTCTCCGGCAGCAATCGGCCGCACCACAAGTTCTACCTGTCCGGTTTGGCCGACAGGCAACTCCTGGAGCAACCACTGGACGCTGTGCGTGGTCGGATCATACGTGCCCGCATTGTTCGCCCGTACAAATTGCAGTCCCGGCGGCAACGCGGCCGTCAAACGGACCATCCGCGAGCTGGCCGTGCCCGTGTTGCTCAAGGAAATCTGGTAAGTTGTTTCGCGATCCAGGAATCGCTTGGCGGGCCCTTCAACCGCCAGTTTGAGTTGCGGCGCCAGCACGTTGATGGTACTCTGATTCTCCACCCGAACGTTGCCGTCTGCCCGGGCGATCAGCCGATTGACGGCCGTTCCCGGCCGAACGGCACGCAAGCGCAACTGGACCTGTCGGGATTCCCCAGGGCGGAGGTCTCCCAACACGTTCTCCAGTTCGCTGCCGGCGGGATGCTGCATTTCCTGCGGAACATGTTCCTCCAGCACCACATTCGTCGCCACGCCCGAGCCGCTGTTGCTCACGGTGATCGTTGCCGTAATTTCATCGCCGATGAGGGCCTGAGGCGGAAACTCGGCCTTTAACGTGAGCTGCGGTCGGGTGGAACGCGTCCTGGCCGAGGCCTGGGCATGGACGAGGACCGTCACGACGCTCCCCAACTCACCCTCCTGCAACGGCATGAACTCCGCTTCCAGCGCGATTTCATCGCCGGGCTTCATAGGGCCGAGCGTCCACACAAGAGTTCCCTGCATCTGCTGACTGGCCTGCGGATTGGTCCGCAGCACGCGGACGCCCCAGGGGATCGGATCCTGGACCTCCACCTTATTGATGGGGATTGCCCCACTGTTACGGATCACGATTCGTGCGGTGGCGGGCTTTCCCACCTGAACCTCGCTGGGAAGAATCTTCTGAATGGTGATTTGCGGTGTTTGCGGGCCTTCCAAACCGGCGTCGCCCGGCCGGGCATCTCCCTCTGACCCCGTCGGCAGGGATGCCCCGCCCGCATCCGACGCTGCTCCCGTTCCCGACACAAAACCGCCTGAGCCTCCCGAGCCCGACTGGAGCGGCAAGACCCGCGTCGGCGGGGGGGTAATAATCGCCGGTGTTTGACCGTTGGGGGGTGGTGGGAGAGTGTCAAACGGACTGGCCACCGGTGAGGCAGGACGTGCGACTGGACCGGACTCCGCGGCGTTCCCCGCACTGGGCGAGTTCGAGGATTGGGAACTTGCCGTCAAGGGACCGGGATTCCCAGGAACTGATCCCGTTACACCGGTGTCAGCAGAGGTATCGACCTGCCGCGTGGGGAGTTCGGTGGGTCCCGGGTTAAACGCCGGTGGCGTTGCCTGTGTGGCCTGCGATGCCGAGGGCTGCGATGGCATCTGGACGGGCATGCCGCCAGGCGGAAGCACCTGAGCGGCATCGGGAATGCCCGTGGATGCGGCCTCGGTCGTCCCGACGCCAGAGTTTTCCGGTGATGCAGAATTCGCATTCTTGGGCGAATTTGTCCGCGCTGAGGATGAGTCGCTCTCCGTAGTCGGTGTGTCGGGAACAATCCAGCCGGCCCCCGCCGGGCTCGAAACATCACCCAATGATGACGCGGCCGACGTTTGCGGCGGTGGCGGCAATACTCGCGGCGATTTCGTGGGTTGCGATTCGAGCAGGGCAGGGATTTCCCGGGATGCCGCCCCTGGCGCCCCACCAACGCGATCCCCCGGTGCGTTGTCGGGAGGTTCCTGACCATCGACCTTTGTGGGTATCACGGGTGACGACAGTTGCCGCTTTTCAGTGGGCAACGGCCGCGACCCGCTGCGAAGAGGATTCTCCGGCGGGTTCAGTGGCGGACCGGATGCCACCGGTGTATTCACCCCAGAGCGAGAGTCAGACTTCTCGAGCGGATGAACACTGTTGCTGGGGACGAACGGCTGCGGTTGAGGAGCAACGGCCGGCTGGGGGATAGCGGTCTGGTTCAGTTCCTCAGCCTGGACCGACATCCCATGCCCGTTCCAGAACATCTTGATCGTGATGGCCGCAACCGGTACCACCACGAGGACCGTCGCGAGAATCAGCCATCGACCCGGCCGTGTGACCAGATACATCTTGAGCCGTTGCACCCATGCATGCATGGGAGATCCTCCATGCTGACGAAGCATGTTTCGTTGAACCTCTTCTGTACTTGCGAGAGGGAGTTCGATCCGGCGTTTCCCTTCCCATTAGAACGGGTGCTACCCAGTGGCGTCCTACCCGTGCCGAGGTTTATTTGGTCGCCCCGCTCGAAAACGGAGACACCGGCGACCCGCTGGCAACCTGCGCGGGTCTGGTAAATAGCAAATTTTTCAAAGGTTGGAAAGAGCAAATTCACAGCCCACGGCGGTAGGGCAGTGGCCGACGCGACGCGCGCATGGCCCAAAAAGAAATCGCGGGAAGAACGAGGGGACGCCGGGGAAGGCGTCCATCTAACGGAGCTAAAAACCCTAAAAGCCTTGACACAATTCTTTCCCAGCAGATTTCACGCACCGTTTTCCTGTTACCAGGCGAATCCGCTTCCGTTTTCGCCCTCGATTCCGACTTGCCTTCGAAGTTTTCCTCCGTATGATCTTTAATGCCCCGGGGGGGGTAACCGGTGGTCGGTTGCCGCACTATGGATGATGAAACGTGACCGGCAAACGAAGCTGGTAAAGAAGCTGTTGGTTCCTTTGGCTCGTGTGGAGGTGAACCTATGAAGCGCGTCATCAGTGGCTTGCTGGGGCTCGGCTGTTTGATGCTGGCATTGGGCCTGGGGTCCTGTGCCGTGGCGGAGCAGAAGGGTGTCAAGGTGGGTGATCCTGCCCCGGATTGGAAGGGAATTATCGGAGTGGATGACAAGCAGCATTCCCTCTCCGACTACAAGGACGCCAAGCTCATCGTCCTTGTCTTCACGTGCAACCACTGCCCGGTGGCGAAGGCCTACGAAGATCGTCTTATCGCCCTGCAGAAAGACTACAAGGACAAAGGGGTCCAGGTCATCGCCGTCAATGTCAACAACATCCCGGAAGATCGCCTCGATCGCATGAAGGAGCGGGCAAAAGAAAAGGGCTTCAACTTCCCCTACATCTATGATTCCAGCCAAAAGATGGGCCACGATTATGGTGCCCGAGTAACTCCGCATGTGTTCGTCCTGGATTCCGAGCGAAAGATTGCCTACATCGGCGCGATTGACGACAACATGGACCCGGCCAAGGTGAAAAAGCATTATCTCCGGGACGCCCTGGATGCACTCCTGGATGGCAAGAGTCCGCCTGTTGCGGAAACCAAGGCCTTTGGCTGCACAATCAAGTACGAATGACCGAAAAAGGTCTATGAATTCCAAAGGCGGGTGTTTTTAACAGTCCGCCAATTTTTAAATTTTCCGCAGCTCCCTTTTCGCGATCGCCTGGATGAGAACTTTCTGAACGCGGCCGCCTTTCCGGCGGCCGTTTTTCTTTTGGCATCAGATATCGCGCGGAACTGACGAGAAACGTCCACGCCCAGCGTGAGGCGTCTGACGTTGGAGAGCATCTGTTAGGCACTTTTAAGTGCCGTGCAATTAACTTTGTGGCACACTCAGCGCAGCTCACGCTCGCGCGCTGGTAGTCCAATCAAAAGAATCCCCACAGAAAAATCCATCGTATACTTTCTGGCCAATTTGTTGACAGACTTGATACATGTCACTAAATTACACAGGTGGAGTCTCTGGTCATGGTATGGGTGGGTTTTCTCGTCAGTTGAGGAGGTATCGTCATGCGAGGGTCTCGAATCAGCAGCCGCTCTCGTGGTTTCACTCTGGTGGAACTGCTCGTAGTGATTGCCATTATCGGCATCTTAATCGCACTGCTGCTCCCCGCAGTCCAGGCAGCGCGTGAGGCTGCCCGTCGCTCGCAGTGCACAAACAACCTCAAACAACTGGGGTTGGGTTTGCAGAATTATCACGACGTCAACAAAGTATTCCCTTACCGAAAGGGAGGATCCGAAGGGTGCAGCACTGACGCGTGGTGCTCCAATCGGGGGCGGAAGAGTGGATTCGTCCCTCTCCTGCCCTATATTGAGCAAAACGCCCTTTATGAACGAATCCGCGCAGGGGATCCCACCGGCGCCACAAGTGGCGGCAACGTGGTTCCGCCGGACGGCCCCGCCGGTTGGCAGAGCTGGTCCGTGTGGAACGACTCCCCTGATCTACTCCTGTGCCCCTCGGATAACGGCTATCCGGATCGCAACGGTGCCTACAACTCTTACGCGTTCTGTGTGGGCGACCAGGTAGAGGGCGTTCAAAACGGTGTCAGTGGTGACAACGTTCGTGGGCTTTTCAGCCGCCGACGCACCTACTCGATAGCGGACATCACCGATGGTACCAGCAATACGATCGCCATGAGCGAACGGCTCTGCCAACAGAAACTTGGTTCTTACCGCGGACAGTATCCGGTGGCCGTTCCTGCCAGGAGCATCGAGCACGTGCTCGGCGTGGCCATCGGCGTTTCGGGGGTCATCAATTCTCCAGCTCTGTGCATGACGGTGTCCGACGGCCGTTATTTCAATCAAGGCGTTGCAATTCAGGCACGCTTTGGTGTTCGCTGGACTGACGGGCAGCCCATGTACGTAAGCTTCAATACCGTGTTGCCACCAAACGCGCCAGCCTGTTCTGATGATGCGGCTCAATATGGCGATGCGCACCACCTTGTCATTCCTCCTGCCAGTCGCCACCCAGGGGGCGTCAACTGCTTGTTCGCCGACGGTTCGGTGCGATTCATCTCTAACACCATCAACACCGGGAATCTTGGCGCCTATCAGCCCTTTAATGGGCCGAGCGTTTACGGTGTGTGGGGAGCCCTCGGCTCCAAGGACGGTAGCGAATCGGTGACCGCACCATGACGATTCGTGCGGCTTCAAAATCGTTGTACTCGACGGCCATGTCTCCGGCAGGCCGTAAGTCCAGGGTTGACTCCGCCCACCGGTGGGTGCTGTGAATGTTGCAATCGGGAGGGTGCTTGGACAGGAAGGAGAATTCGATGACCGCGCGCATTCTCCATTTTTCCGTGGCAGCCACGGTGGCTCTCGTCCTCGTTCTGGGGTGTTCTCGCGGGCCGAGCCGCCCCAAAACGTATCCCGTCAGCGGCACCGTGACCATGAACGGCCAACCGGTGGAAGGGGCCAGGGTCGTGTTTGTACCCAAGTCTGCGGCGGCTGGTGCGCCTGGCTCCGCAGGTGGGGCGCAGCCACAGGGCCCGCAGGTGGCAACCGGGGAAACCGATGCCCAGGGTCGTTATCAGTTGGGCACTTTCGCCAAGGGAGACGGCGCAATTCCTGGAGAGTATTTGGTCAAGGTGTTCAAATACCCCACTCCCACGGTTCAGACAGGAACAGGTGGCGGTGACGAGGACTACCGGCCACCGGAGGAAGGCGCGGCCCCGCCCCCAGCTGCCAAAAACCTGCTCCCGGAAAAATATGCCAATAAGAATACTTCCGGATTGAGCTTCACTGTGGAACCTAAAGCCAACACGTTTAAGATTCAACTTACACCCTAAAACTGCAATTGGCGAAGCACGGCGAATCTGGTCGACGGGGGTTATTCATGCGCGCTCCTCCAAGTAACCATGGGCAAACGGAATGTGCTGTGGTAGCGGCAATTCATGAATTGCCCCTACAATTCAACACTGGTACGCGGTAACGCAACGGCGCTCATAGCAAACGGCCCGTTACTTTCCCGTCCTATTCCAAAAATACGGATCTTCTTCGGATCCCTTTCCAGTCTTTTTGTCCCCCACAGCGGCTGAACCTCCCGCAGTTCACAGCGCGGTTGTCAAGGGAAGGGCGTTTCTCTTTAACAGGTTCTCCGCAAGGCACTCCCCCTCAAACATTGCCGCCGTCTCGCCAAATTTCTTTCCGGCGAGCAAAACTAGCGACGCGCCCGGCAACCTGATTGTTGCTTTTTAAATACGGTCGAAGTAGAATTCAGACAGTTAACCAGCCCGCCTGTAACAAATTGTTTCGTTGCCCGCGGTTTAACTCCAGAGCAAGCCCTAGGAGGTGCGCGATGAACAGGTGTGTGCGTTATCTGAAAGGGAGGGGTTTCACCCTCGTGGAACTTCTGGTCGTGATCGCCATCATCGGCATCCTGATTGCGCTGTTGCTCCCTGCGGTGCAGGCAGCCCGTGAGGCGGCCCGCCGCTCGCAGTGCACAAACAACCTCAAACAACTGGGGCTTGCCCTTCACAACTACCACGATGTCCACAAGCGATTTGTGCCTCTCAAGGCGGGAACAACCGGGGCATCACCGTGGAACGACAATAACAACGGTCAGCTCTGCGGGCTCATTCCTTTGACACCGTTCCTCGAACAGCGCGCGTTGTGGGACGCTATCACGGCTGGCGGAACCCTTGACGACGGTACGCCCACCAAACCGTTTGGCCCAGCAGCCTGGCGAACAGATTACTGGCCCTTCCGCCAGCAGGTCCCTACCCTTCTGTGTCCTTCCGACCCTGCTTACGGCAAGAAGGGTTCAGGCGAGCAGGGCTTCAACAACTACCATTTCAATGTAGGCGACCACATTAATCGGAACGCTTACGATCAACCAAACCGTGGACCCTTCGCACATTTCTATTGGGCCAGTTTTTCCGACATCATTGACGGCTCCAGTAATACATTTGGGATGATCGAGCGGAGCATCTATTTCAAGACCGGGGCGATTCGCGGCGATGGCGTCGCGAATCTTGCGGGAATTGATCAAAATCCCACATTGTGCCTGGCCACCAAAGGCCAGAATGGAATGTACGCCAGCGGCTACACCCTGCACTCCGAGAAGGTGGTGGGACGCCGCTGGGCTGATGGTCGCCCGTACTGGAACGGCGTCACCACCGTGCTGCCCCCCAATAGCCCAACGTGCTTAGGTACTGCCAATAGCTGGGAATGGGGTATTTTCTCGCCCTCTAGCTATCACCCGGGCGGAGTCAACGCCTTGCTCATGGATGGGTCAGTTCGGTTTATCAGTGAGACAATTGACACGGGAAATCTGGCTGCCCCGCAACCTGGCAACCGTGGCGGGCCCAGTCCCTATGGTGTCTGGGGTGCCCTGGGTTCAATGGCTGGTGGTGAACCTGTCAGCTCGCCGTGATGAGCCGCCCCGGACCATTTACCCTCCACGCCTGGGTCACCAAACCCAAAGTACCGGTTGGTTGGGTCGCGATGGCTCGCCGCAACCAACCTTCCGTCGTTTGAATTTACCCCGTTGATCGCTTCACTATGAGGGACGGCATATGAAGCACTCCCCGTTCTTTCTCGGCGCCCTGTGCATGTCGACGCTCTGCCTTTTTGGCTGCAAGAAGGCTGCCGACAATCGGCCGAAGCGCGTTCCTGCAACAGTGACAGTCACTTACCGTGGTGCTGCCGTAGAGGGCGCCACTGTTACGTTTCATCCCGCAAATCCGGACGGCAAGCCTGCCTTTGGGCGAACCGATGCTCAGGGCCGCGCCTCTCTGACAACTTTTGATCCGAACGACGGCGCTTTGCCGGGTGACTATGTAGTCACGGTGGTCAAAATGGTGGGAAGCGAACAAAGCCTCCAGACCCCTTCTACAGAAATCGGCGCGATGCCCGCAAATCCGGTGCAGGGAGGGGCCCCGCCACTGCAGAACACCGGCGCCCGCCATCTTCTTCCGGCGAAATATGCCGATCCTAATTCCTCGGGGCTGCGCGCAACAGTTAACCCCAGCGGTGAAAATGACTTCAAGTTCGATCTTCAGGACTGATGTTTTGGCATCCTCGCCGCCGAAGTTTGCACCGTTAAATCCGGCTCTTACTTATCCACACTGAATCGGATGAGCACGATGTCGTCTTCCTGGACGACGTAATCGCGGTGTTCGTGGCGGACCAGGTTGTGGGCCTTTACTTCCCGCTCCGAGCCCAACCGAATGAGGTCCTGACACGACATCACTTCGGCGCGGATGAATCCCCGGGCGAGATCGGTGTGGATTGTTTCCGCCGCTTCCAGGGCGGTCCCTCCACGCCGCATCAGCCACGCCCGGACTTCCTTCGGTCCCGCCGTGAGAAACACCTGCTGGCCGGCAACCTCCATCATCATCCGCAGCAGTGCCCCGCGGTCGGCACCTCCCACGTGGAGCTCAGCCTGGAATTCCGCCCGCTCCTCCGGTGACATCTTGGCCAGCTCCAATTCCAGCGCCAAAGGAGCCGCAAAAATCGGGACTTGCGCCGGCAGCATGTTCCGATACCGGGCAAAATCCTGTTCATCATCGGCCGTGTTGATTACGGCCATCTGAGGCTTTTCACACAGCAGGCGGAACGACCGGGTGTGCTTGAGCTGCTCGGGAGTCATCTCCGACTCCTTCAGCGGATTCCCGGCTTCCAGCCGCTCCTTCACCAACTGAAGCACCTGCAACTCTTCCTCAAGCTGTTCACGTTCCGGTTTAGAATGGGGCTTTTTGAGCGAGGCTTCCACGCGTTCGATGCGGCCGGTCACAATCTCCAGGTCCGCCAGAATGAGGTCCTCCTGGAATGACTGGAACTCAGCCGCAGGATCATATCCACTGAACGCCGGGACCACGATCACCAGACACCCCACATCGCGCAGGATTGCGAGCTTCGCCGCGTTGCCCGCATGCGAGCGGTTCAACCCCGGAGTATCAATGATCTCCAGGGCGGCCGGTGTCACTTTCTTGGCGTTGTAAATCCGCTGGAGTTCCTCCAGCCGCGGATCGGGAATGGTGGCCATGGCCGACTGACCGGTGTGCGCCAGCGCAGGATCGGGCGCCACGCCCGTCAGCCATTCAAAAAGCGTGCTCTTGCCGCAGCCCTGATAGCCCACCAAACCGATCTTCATAACATCTGTTCCCGTCCAGAGTTGTACCCGGGGACCGAGATCCAGCGACCGCCGCAACGATGATTCCGGAAGTGTGAAGAATCACACCACCCGGAAACTGGATGAATTCTGGTGAAGCCAACCTCAAACCACCATTTTTTCATTATGGCTGAGAACCCGACCCTGATGACAGAGGCGGCGGCGAGGAGTCGCGTGACGGCGGGGGTGAACTCGGAGGTGATTGCTGGCCGGGTGGTCCATACTCGAAAGCTGGAGGGGTAAATGGCGGCTGTTGACGGGGCGGTCCAAATCCGGGACCCACGGGCTTGAAGCCGGACGTTTCCTTTCCCGGCTCTGGTGCGCCCTCGGGTCCGGGCAAGGGCTTGCGATCTCCACCCCGACCTCGGAAATGCCATCCCATGCCCACCCCTGGATAGCGCCACCGGAGATAGCGGCGGGTGAGTTCACGCTGCATCTCTTCAGGTGGGAGACTCAGCAACTCAGCACGCTCCTCCTGGGAGAGGTGCTCCTCCACAAAACGGCTCAGTTCCTGCTCGCTCACCGGACGCCGCATATCCGCCCATACCCGCGGCATGACGTACCGGAAGAATACTGACCCACGAATCCACTGCGACACCCGCTTGAGCTGTTCCTCTCGCGGCAACGCCGCCAACCGCGACCGCGTGACGGGCGAAAATTTGGTGAGCAGTTCGTCCAACTCCTGGGGGGTTATCATCGAACTCTGATCGGGATGATCCAATTGCCACTGAAGCCACGTGATCGCCAGGAACTCCTTTTTCTGCTGAGGATCGCGCAACTGATTCAGCTTGCTGACGAGGTTCTGCCGCTCCTGGGGACTGAGCCTTTCCAGCAGCTCCTCCCCCCGCTTGGACGCCGTTTCCTCGACGAACCGCAGAAGCACAAAGACGTCCTCGGGTGCCGGTCGGTCCTCCGGTCGTGACGTCATCGAGGCCTCCAGGAGCTGACGGATCCGTTCAGGCGGGAAGTTGAACAACGTGCGGTTGACGGCGGCCGCCAGCATTTCACTCCGCGTGCGACTGATCCAGGCAATCCGCTCCTCGGGGCGGAGGGCCTCAAGCTCCGCGCGCTGGACCGGTGTGAGAAGTTTGAACCACTGGTAATACCGCACGAGGATGGTCGCCAATTCGGTCGCATCGGGCGCTGCCATAAGTTCCCCATGCAACCGGATCATGCGCTCCTGTTCCGTGGCCGGAAGCCTCTTAAATCGTTCCACTTTCTGCCGGAGTTCGTATTTCTCCGCGTCCGTCATTGCCTCAACCTGGCGTCGAGCCTCGGCGGGATCGGAAATCATCACGAGTTGTGGCACGTCCAAGGAAGAAGCACTTTGTGCCACAGAGCTCTGGGATCTGTCCGACTGCTGTAATCCGGTGCGAGACGACGTTGAAGAAGTCGAAGAATTCGCCTGGGCTTGGAGACCTTTTCCTTCCGATTTGAGCGAAGCCATTTCCGGGGCGGCCCCGTCGATTCCTCGCTTCACTTCGCTCGCCTGCGGCGGCAGCGCATCCCGCCCCGGCTGTCGATTGTTCTCAACCGAGCCACTTTGCCGCGGCGGAAGCTTTGCGGCTGTCACGCTGGCAGCGCGGTTCTGAGCTGAGGAAGGTGGCTGACTATCCGACCACCCGAGAGGCTCTTCCGGTCCAGCAGGCAGGTCTTCGTCGTCCACAAACAGTCCGTTTTCCTTGAGCATCCGCAGGAAGGCGACGCTTTCCACGTGCCGATAAAGGTCCTGATTTTGGATGACCGCATAATGCTCGAGGAGCCACTGGTTGGGATTTGTCCAGAGGGAAAAGGCGATCGCGTATCCCACCACAGCGCAGACGATTGTTCCCAAGACGCCGACCGCCGCAACGAGCGCGAAAGATTTACGCCGGGACTCGGTCTTCTCCTGGATTTCGGAAACGGCCGAGCGGGCTACCATTTCGATGGTCGTCCGCGTGAAGTCTTCGTCCACGGTGGGCCGATCCAGCGCATCCAGCCAATCCCACGTTTCGGCCAGTCGCTGTAATTCGGTGCGGACCTGAGGGTCTTCGTTGATCAGCCGTTCGATGCGCGCCGCCTCCTCGGCGGAAAGTTCGCCGTCCAGATACGCGACGAGATCTTCGCGTAACGCTTCCAGCCGCATTGCGGCATCCGTGGGATCTGGCGCGGGGCGCGTCATGGGATCACTACTTCCACATCTAAACCATCCACCCGAATCTCACAGCGTCTTTTCATTGTCGGCAGTCGATCGCCATGTAGAAAAAACTTTGCTCTCAACTCTTTTCATCGATCGTCGCTTTCGGGAGGAGAGTTATCCTCTCCCGCTGTTTCCGCTCTTTGTTCTCCCGATTCGGAGACCACAGCAGGCGGGCTCCCCACCAGCGGTGGCATCTGACCGCTTTGAAGATATGGCTCCAGGATTTCACGCAGTTTCGTCCTCGCCCGTGATAAAAGCGATTTCACCGCTTTGGGCGACAACTTCATGGCCGCCGCGATATCCGCGTAACTCATCCCTTCGAATTTGCAGAGGAGCACCGCCATGCGTTGCCGCTCGTTGAGGGACTCCATGGCCAGACGCACCACCTCCCGCATCTCCAATTTATCCAGTCGTCTGGCGGGGATCTGGCCGCTGGGGACCTGGATGGCATCGTCGAGGGCCTCGAAATGCTGGGAGTCCCCCGGCCGAAACGGCACGGTTTGCTCGCGTCGGCGGGCTCGGCTCCGCAGGGCATTCATGGCCACATTATTGACGATGCGAAACAACCAGGTGGCGAATTTGGCGCTGGGTTCGTACGTATGCCTTGCCCGATAGACCCGAAGAAACACCTCCTGGGCCAGGTCCTCGGCCTGATCCCGGTTGCCCACCAGATGTTCCAGCACCGCGATGATGCGGGACTGGTAGCGCAGCACCAGTTCCTCGAACGCGCTGGCGCTTCCATCGCGAACCTCGAGCATCAAACGCACGTCGGGGTCGCAGAGGGCTGTCTGTTGGGCAGTGGAGTCCTTTTCAGCCAAGGATCATCCTCGTGGAATCCCACCTGGGTTGATGCCGCGTGTATCATTATGTTGCCGCATCCATCAGTTTCTACACAACTCACTCTTAATGATGGCATCAACCGCGGCCAGATTCCACAACCCCGGCCGGTTACGACGCAGCACGCTCACATAAATCGCACCTCTCGCAGCTTGAACACCGGTCTGGGGGAAGGCCGCAAGTCTGGGGACCCTGTATTCTTTCCATTCAACCAGCTTTACAGGACTGAGGTGTTTTCCGAACGTTTCTCACTTTGATCCTCCCCATATTGAACGCTCAAAGTGTCAAGAGGTTCTGGACGGGCACTCCCTCTGCTAGGGGAGATTCCACCGACTGCCAGACAATCGGGCTCGGAAACCCCCACAAGAGTTGCAGTTCAGGCAGAATCCGAACAAAGTGAGGTAAAGGGGGGCATTGCGACAAACAGAAGGGCCATGTGCGAGCCGCTGGGTCGGCGTCGGCAATCCCCGCGGCTGTGGGTCCCAAAATCGGTTGTGAGGCGAGCGAACTTCGAGCGGTCGTCACCCTCCGGGCAGGCACAGGGGGTATCTTCAGCACGCATGGGTACCCCGGTTATCAGAATCCATGAACTCCGCGCGCTCCCATACTTCACTCTGGTGCGAAGGCGAGCTCCGGCTGGTGGCCGAGGGCTTCGGCCAGACCCGCACCGTCGTGGTGTGCCAGCCGTTCGCGCGCTTCGGCACCCTGCAGGGGTGTGAGCTTTCTCTCGGCGGCCCAGGAATGCCAAAGCGGCTCCTCTATTTGCACGTCACAAAGGACGGCATCTTCGCCCTGCCGCTTGTACCCCGCGACCGCTTCGCTCCCCTGCCCTCGGGGTGGTTTCCCCTGTCGGGACGCTTCGCCGTTGGGCCTTATCGCATTTCATGGGAGTGGTCCGGCCAGTCGGCGGGTCAGCAAGCGTCCTCGCCCGACGGCTTTCCTCCTGAGCCAACGGCCAGAGGCACCGCCGCCGTGGAGCGCATGGCGAAGATCCTCGTGGACGATCGCCCCTACGGTCAGATGCGTCTCACCCGCGCTCTGACGCTCGTGGGACGCCGACCACCCTGTCATGTGGTTTTCACTTCGCGAACTGTTTCGAGCTGCCATTGCGTGATCATCTGCGACAACGAAGATGTCTGGGTGGTCGATTTGTGCAGCGGCAACACGAGCATGCTGGACGGGCAACCAATCGATGCCGCTCGCTGGTCGAACGGAAGCACGCTCACGCTTGGCCGAGTGTCCCTTGTCCTGGAGGAATTACCAGAGAATCTTCATGAGCGCCCAGTGGCCTTGCAGAAACGAGAGGAAACCGACACTGGGTCAAAGACCCCTGTTGCGATTCCTCAAAAACTCACCACAATGAGGGAGTTTGCAATGAACGAACCGGCGCCGGCCGCGGAAGTTGAGGCCCCGGTGCCGGACACCGAAGGCGGTGGGCAGCTTGAAGGTGATTCCCTGCAAGGCGGGCCGGAACCGCAGAATCATACGGATGCTTGGCAGCAGACCGCTGTGTGGGAAGTGGTCGCGGCAGGGCCAGCCGTGGGCCATGACGGAGCATGTACGGAAATTCTCATTGAGGAAACCATGCAGGGAGATCGCACTTCAGCCTGGGCCAAGGACCTGGTCCTCTCGCTTCTCGCGTCAGAGAATCTGGAAGCCCTCCGACCCGTGGAGACCGATCGTCGGGCCTCTTCTTACGATCCGGCCGGGAATCTGATAAGCGCTTCGCCCGAGTGGACAGCGCTCCCCGATCACCTGCCTCCGCCGGATGCCAATACCCAGCCAGGTTCCTGGAACTCGAAAGTCCAGGAGCTCGCTTACAAGGAGGCCCTCCTCCAGGAATGGGCCCGTTCCCTCGACGAAATGTCCGAAAGCCTCCTGCGGCTTCAGGAAGAGCTTGTGGCGGAGGAGGACCGTTTCGCCAAAGAAAAGGAAGACGTGCGCCAGGCGCAGTCCGAGCTTGCCCGAGCGTGGGAAGAATACGAGACCACTGCGGCACGCCTTCGGGATTGGGAATCTTCCCTTGCCCATCGAGAGAAACAGCTCGAGGAAGAGAAAGAGATCCTTGCGGCTAAAGAGGAGCAGCTCTCCCAGCAGGAAACTGCACTCGCCGAGGAACGTCAGCACTTAGCCGACCTCCGAGAGAAACATCAGGCCCTTCTCCGGCAGCTCGAGCAACGGCAATCGCTTCTCGATGAACGGGAGCGAGCCATCGACCAGCAACTGGCACTTCTGGCCGAAGAAGAACGCCGACTTCAACAGACGCGTGCCGAATTGGAAGCCGATCGTGCCAAGCTGGCCGCCACCCACGAGGAATATCGACGGCTGACGACGGCCCTGCAGGATCGCGAGGCGTACCTGGTGGAGCAGGAGAAATCGCTGGCCCAGCGCCTCGCCGACCTGCACGCGTTGCAGGAGCGCCTTCTCGGGTGGGAGTCGCAACTCCGTCAGCAGGAAGCCCGGTTGGCCGCGCGAGAACAGGAACTGCTCCTGCGAGAACAGCAGAGCGCCGTGCTTCCTCCCCAAGCAGAGCCTGCGAACGTCACCCAGGAAGAGGCGTCGCCCGTTGCCGAGCTCCCGCAGGTCGGCCTAGCGGCGCATGGACCGAGCGTGGCCCGTGCGGAAATTCCAGCCCCGGCCCCTGGCTCTCGTCCCTGGCGAGTGGTGAATATTCCCCCGCGGCGACGTCGCTGGAAAGAGTTGCCCTGGGAGCTTTTGCTCGGGGCAACGGCAGCACTCCTGGTGATGGCGGCCGTCGGGTGGTTCTACCCCCGGACCTACAGCACGCTCCATCGCTTGTCACTGTTCGAAAAGCCGTCTCTTCTGGCCGTTCGAGATGGCCAATTACCCGACGGTTTCCCACCCGAGCTGACTCACAATCGCGCTTCCCTCTGGCCGGACAGTCCGGCAATTGTGGAAAAACTTCGTCACGACACCACCCTGACCGATTGTCCGTTGGTTAAGAAAAACGGAATCGACTGGGTTCTGGACACTGTGAAAATTGGTCGCACGGAGGGATTGCCCTATATCACGTGGCAACTGATTGGTCCGGACGCGCAGTCCGCCCGGATCGTTCTCGAGCAGTGGCAGAAGGTGTATTTCGATGAATTGTGTGCGGCGGGCAAAAGCCTGAGCGCACAATGTCTTTCCATGACCCAGCAGGAATTGAACCAACTGACCGAACAACAAAAAAACCTCCAGCAGCGTTTGGATACGGTCAATCAGCAATTTGGGACGGCCGATCTCCGCACGCTGGAGAAGAGATCTCGGGAGCTGCTCCAGTCCGCAAGTCTAGCCGAGCAGGAATGGACGCAGCTTGCCGCCGAGATCGAGGCCCATCAGGCAAAACTCCGCGAAGCGCAGTCAGTTTTCAACGACCCAGCACGTGCAATCTCCGAGGAGGAACTCAACGCGGCCGTTGCCAAACGCTTGGCTGAAGGTCCGGGCTCTTTGTCAGAGGGCGAAGCGGCTTCGAGCGCAGAGGCCAATGGTCCATCTTCCCAAAATGCCCAATCACCCCCGAGCACATCGGCTCCGCCGCCTGCCGATTCCGCGCCGAGCGGCGGGAACACGGGGGAGTTGGCGCAGAGTAAGCTCGAAGTCATCAGGTCAATTGTCCGGCAGGAGCTGGCCGCCCTCAAAAAACAGGAGGCCTCCCTGCTTGTGGAAAGTCTCTCCGGTGAAATTCGTCGCTTGCAGGAGCGGCGCGATGAGCTTCACCAGCAAAGCACGGACCAGCGCAAGCAGGCGGCGGAGCTGAGCCAAGCCGCCGCAGAGGTCCAGGCCCTCAACGAAGAACTGAACAAGGTAACGCTGGCCATCGCCAAATGGCAAACGGCTTTCCAAGCAGCCAATAGATTGCTGGCCGAGGTCAGCACACCACCCGAACTGGAAACCATTCAGTCAGCCGTCCGCATCCAAGTACCCATCCTGATGGCGCTGGCCGCGGGATCTGCCGCTTTTTTGCCTTTCGCCATTCTGCGCATGCTGCGACTCAGACGCGCCCGACAAGAGCTTGCGTTCCCGTGGGTGAGCGATGACAATACTTTGGGCAACGGATTGGTTGGAAACATGCCTTCACCCGCCGCCGACCATTCTCCGACCTGAAAGTCACGCAATTTGGCAAAAAGGACATCCAATCGCGCTTGCCGTCGTCACAGTCACAAATTGTCGGCCAATCAGTCTTGAATTCCTCGATGTGCCGGGAGGTCTCTCATGTTGCATCACAAGTTGAACCGCCGTCAGGTGTTGGGAGGACTGCTCTCCAGTCTCGCCTTGCCGACCTTCGTAAAGGCCTCGGCGCTGGGGCTTGCTGGCCTGAGTCCGGCCAGTGAGCGGGTCACCCTCGGGCTCATCGGCTGCGGAGGTCACGGTGTGGGCTGGAATCTTGCTCAGGTCTTTCGCCATAAGGATGCACAGGTCATCGCCGTATGCGACGTCGATCAGCGACATCTCGCCGCAGGGAAAGAGCGCGTGGACAAGTTCTACGGCGAGCTCCTGGGCACAGAGTATAAAGAGTGCGCTGTTTACGGGGACTTTCGAGACCTGATCAATCGGCGAGACATCGTGGCGATTATGAACTGCACGCCCGATCACTGGCACGTCCTTCCCGCCATGATGGCCTCGATGGCCGGAAAGGATGTCCTGTGCGAGAAGCCGCTCACACTGTTTGTGGAAGAAGGGCAGGTGCTCTGTCGCACCGTGGCCGAGCATAAGACGGTCTTCCAAACGGCCTCCGAGAATCGTTCCATCGATGTCTATATTCGTCTCATCAGCCTCGTTCGCGCCGGGGTCATTGGAAAGCTCCAACATATCGAAGTCCGCCTGCCGATCGGCAACACGAACATGCGGGTGGTGGGAGAAGCGAAAGAAACCTTCGGAAAAGACACCATCGAAGAACCGCCGCCCTATCTCAATTACGAAATGTGGCTGGGCCAGGCCCCGTGGATGCCCTACATCGCCGCCCGCGTGCACGGAAATTTCCGCTGGAATCTGGCCTTCTCCGGCGGCGTGCTGACCGACTGGGGCGCCCACATGATCGACCTCGCCCAGTGGGGCCACAACACGGAACACACCGGGCCTGTCGAAGTGGAAGGCCGGGGTGACTTCCCCCCACGGGATGCCGTTTACAACACGGCGCCCACCTTCGACCTCCATTACCGTTACGCCGATGGCGTGACGATGCGGGTATCGGCAGGAACAGGCGACCTGGACCCTGCCAAGGCCGACCGCTCCACACCCCTGGTGGGACGTACCTCTTCCCCCGGCATCCGCTTTGAAGGTACCGACGGTTGGATCGAATCGCACAACTGGCGTGGGGCGCTCCGCGCCAGCCGGCGGGAATTCCTGGACGTGGACGTCGATCCCAAGGCCCTGGGTCTTTATGTTCCCAGCGAAGTCGTCAAACGCGAGGACGGAGGCAAAGGGGGAGAACACCGGAACTTCCTCGACTGCATTAAAACCCGCCAGCCCTGTTATGCCCCGGCAGAGATCGGCCATCGCACGATCACCATCGCTCACATTGGAAACATCGCCATGATGTTGGGGCGAAAACTCCGCTGGAATCCCGCCGAGGAGCGCTTCGTGGATGACGAAGAGGCCAACGGCATGCTGACGCGAAAGCAGCGAGAACCGTGGACGATGAAGAACGTGGCCTCGTGGATCAAATAAGAGGGGCCGTTCCGCCGGTCAGATGCCTCCTGGAGGGCCCTGTTCCACCCGGGCCAATGACACGCGATGGAATACATTCTCCGCTGGGACGCCGTGGCGGGCATTCCCAGTAGGGGCAATTCATGAATTGGCCCTACCCCACGTTATGCGTGCCTCCGGAGAGACCTGCCTGTCAGGTCCGTATTCCGGAGGGACCCGCCTGTCGGGTCCGTTTCTCCCGGAGGGACGTGCTTGTCACGTCCGCTGTGCAACTTTCGATGATCAATTCCCTTTGCCCGGGCACGACAAGCGTGCCCCTCCGAACAATTTCCCGGAGGGACCTGCTCGTCAGGTCCGTTTCTTCGGAGGGACCCGCTTGTCAACCTTCGATATTCCGTTTGCCTTTACCGGGGACTGAAGTCCCGCGGGGAAAGCGGGGCTAAAGCCCCGCACTCCATGGAGTGCGGCGATTTATCGCCGCTTTCTGGTGAAGGCTTTAGCCTTCACAACCGTGCCGTCAGCCCGGTTGGCACGCGACACTCCAATAAAAACAAATTCCATCCCCGCCGTGGGACACGGTGCACGCCGTCGCACGCATTTCTCGACTCTCGTCCGCGTCTTGTGCCCGTTGAAAATTGCCCTGGACACGGCCCGGACCTGCCGGTAAATTGCACCGCCAGTTTTTGCCGGCAAATTTCTCGCGCATGCGAAATTCAAGGAGGACTTTCGCGATGTTGCGTGCCGTACGGCTTTCTGCCATTGTGTGGTGCGCGGCGCTTTTAGGATGGATTCCCGGGTTTGCTGGGGATGAACCGGCTCCCACACCGGCTGTTCCCACCCCGGCTGTGGCCCCTGGAACACCCACGCCCGCCGTCGGACAGCCGGGACCGACCGCCGCAACCGAGTTGGCTCCTGCCGAGAAGAACTTCAGCAGGGAGCCTCCAGACGAAAGGCAAACTGCGGGAAGCGGCTCCCAGCGAATCCAGCTCGAATTGGGAACTAACAATCCCCCCTCCGATCCAACCGCCAATCAACCAGAATTGCGGGTTCGCAGTGAGCCCCTCGTCACAAGTGGTCCACCAAGCAGCGGGTCTGGCGGAGACTCCCCGGCCGAAGACCAGCCCCACGCCCAGGTGGATCCGCGCACCACCCCGGTGGACATCTCGCCTGAGCCCGCCGCTTTCAACGGAGTGACACCCGGGCAAACGACGGCGGCGGAACTATTGAAGCAGTGGGGCCAACCCACCGATCTGAAGCAGTTTAATCAGGAAAGCCGGTATCTCTTTCAGATGCCGCCTTTCCAGCAGGTCGAGGTGCTTGTCCGCGATGACAAGGTGCGGTCGATTGTTGTGCGGTTGGAGAAGAGCTATCCGGCCAATCTGGTGGCCCAGCACCTTGAACTGGCGGCCATCCGCCCGGTGTACATTTCCAACCCGCAGGGAGAGATCCTCGGGCAGACGTTTCCTGAGCGCGGCGTCATTTTCGCCTTTGCCCCGGCAGACCAGCCCGGTAAAGCGTCGAATATGGTGACGGACATCATTCTGGAAGAACTGAACGCGGATGCGTTCATTCTTCGCGCGGAGACCTTCTGGGAAAGCGAACCGGAAGTGGCCCTCCGGGATTTATCCCATGCTCTGAAACTCGACCCGCAGGCCGATCGCGCGTGGTGGCTCCAGGCCCGCGTCCAACGCCTCATGGGCCGTTCGGCAGAAGCTCTCCAAAGTATTCAGCGAGCCGTTCAACTCAATCCCCAGGAAGTGCAGTACCGTCTGGATTTGGCCCAAATTCTCATCGAGAATCGCCAGACGGCCGCCGCGACTTCGCAGCTTGAACAGGTGGTGGCTGTGGCGGACCAGCGGCCACACTTAAAAGCCCGGGCACTTTGCCTGCTCGGGGATGTCTATCACGCGGCCGATCCGCCGGATTTCAAAAAGGCCCTGGAGAATCACTATGAGGCCATCAAGTTGGCCCAGGCGCTCCGTACCGACCCGTATCCTGCTTATCGCGTGGCAGCCAAGGACGTCCTGGTGGACGCCCATCTGGGCGCCGCCCGGGATATCGCCTGGGGGGTCTGGGAGCAAAAAGAGGCTGTGGTAGGACGATGGTTGCAGCGGGCCTTAGAGCTGGCTGAGGACCTTGTCCAGAACGAGCGGCAATCTCCGCGTGCCCTGTTCAAAGTGGCCGCGACCGCGCTGGCGGTGAGTGTGGCCCTCCCCACGGCGGTTGATCCCCAACCCTGGCTGGAGAAGCTCGATCAGGCGTATCAGCTTCTTGTCCAGGACGTCAGCCCCACTCGCAAAGCCCAGTTTCAATGGGAATACGGAGCCGCGCTGTACGACGCCGTCCAGCACTACCAGGCCCGGGAGCAGCATGATCTGGCCCTGCAATACGGCCAAAAGGCCATCGAAGCCCTGGAGGCGGGTTTGGCGGGGCATACTCCCAACCCCATGGATCACTACCTGATCGGTCGTCTCTACTTCCGGATGGGCGCCATTTTCGCCATCCAGCAGAAAAAACACGCAGAGGCCACACCATATTACGACAAAGCCCTGGACCACCTGGAGGCCGCCGCAGGCCAGCTTGATGACGCTACCACCGGCCGGTTGGGTGAAACCTATGTCAGCATGGGCGTTTCCTACTGGGAGACGGGCCAGAAAGAGAGGGCAGTCCAGCTCACAGAAAAAGGTGTCCAACTGATGGAGAAGGCGGTGGCGGCGCGACGCTTGCCCGAGTCGGCATTGACCGTGCCGAACTCCAATCTCAAGACGATGCGGGAAGCGCTCTCCAGAACCGCCCGCGCGGAGGGTGCTCCCTCGACCACGCCCCGATAATTCGGAAATCACCCGAGGACGATAAGCTCGTCACATAAGTATTGGCTAATGAAGACCTTCCGGCACGGACTGCCAGATTGGCAGTTTGGTCTTTTTGTTGCGGCTCTTTTTGCGCGCCTCTCTTTCAGAAAGCCACACGGCAAGCCGGATCGCAGCGCAAGTTATTATTTGAAAAAGACTTGTGAATCAATCTTTCTTGCCACATGAGTCGCCTTTTTCAGCCAATTGGCACGGTGTTTGCCATTAAAGAAAGGGCGGAGGGGCAAAAGATCTCCCCTCCAAGTGGCTGGCGACCTCGGCCCGGGATGCCACCGGCTGGGTCGAGGGGAGGGTGGCTCGGTGGCGTGTTCTGAGTGGGAAGAGGAGGTGTGGCGATGACCCGGACACTGGTACCCTGGACTGCGAGCCCGACTCGGCTGTTTGAAACGCTCCGTCGTGAAATGAACGAATTGATGGATCAATTCTTCGGCAGCGATAGCGGGACCGAATTGGGCCTCTGGTTCGCTCCGAGGGTCAACGTGGCGGAGACTGACACCGCCTTCGAAGTCTCGGTCGATCTGCCCGGCATGAAGCCTGAGGACTTCTCCGTCGAGCTCAAGGAAGGGCACCTCTGGATCACGGGCGAACGGCGGCAGGAAACCGAGGAAAAAGGCAAGACTTATCACCGTGTGGAACGGCAATACGGCCGGTTCCAACGGGTGATCCCGCTGCCGGCGGCCGTGAATCCGGACAAGATCGAGGCTGAATACAAGGACGGTGTCCTCCGGATCACGCTGCCCAAGGACGAGTCCGCCCAGCCGAAACGGATCCCGGTCAAGACCTGATCCGCTTCGGTGGTTCCATGGATGGACCAGCTAGCGAGGGAATCACCCCCTGAAACAGGCCCCTGTGGGGTGGGCCAGGTCCAGGGTTGTGCGGAGGGGCCGGCACTCTGAGACCTGGGTTGATGCACCTGGGCCTTTCCGGAGATGACTCTGTCTCTTCGGCAAGGTTCTTCGGAGCATCAACAATGCCCGCCCCACATTTTTCTTTTTTCGGGACTACGCATTTTCTCCGCGTGGACCCGCCACTTTTTGGTCTTTGTCTTTGCCCGGCGGGCAAGATAAAATTGACGTTCTACGAACCATTGAGCCAACAACGGCCTCTTTGGAGAGGGTAGTCCTGTTGGGACCGCCGTTCGGAACACAGTCTTTTCCGGACGGGTCCATTCTTCAGTAGGTCTGCGAACTGCTTTGACTCGGGAACTTCCACGCGCCAGCAAAGACTCATTTCGGCTTCGTTCTTTATGCTCACCGCCCTCCGTGAACGGCTTTCGCTTCGCTCACCTCGAATGTCCCCATCCGACGAAAAGGGTCTGCCCGGTCGACTACAGCATCTCCCGGGCGCTCTTGATGACGGACGGGTGTACGACTTCACTTTCTGGTTGGCCTATTTGTCCAACGCGCTTGTATCGGCAGCCAACACACTTCTCTGCCGCTATGCTGACTTCGTGGACTTCCTTGGCGGTACAGAATACCACCTTGGCTGGATTGTCGGCATAGGGATGGTGGGAAGTTTGCTCGGCCGATTCGCGCTCGGCGATAGCATTGACCGCTTCGGTGCCCGGCGGTTGTGGCTCATCACCATTTTGGGAACGGTGGCCTCCTGCTTGCTCCATCTCGTCATCTTCGACTATCGTAGCCCGCTCATCTACATCGCCCGGGTTCTCTACATCCTCACGCTGGCGGGGGTATTCAGTGCTTCGATGACGCTCATGACGGGTCGGGTGACCAAGGAACGCCTGGCGGAAGTCATCGGGATCTTCGGTTCAGCCGGCTTTGCCGGAGTCGTGTTGGGAGCGCCTCTTGCCGATTTGCTCTTTCCGCACGGAATCCCCGATCGATGGTCGGCGGACTACCTCTTCCTGATGGCTGCTGGATTGTGTCTGGCCAGCTATCCGCTGGCATGGTTGGTTCCCGAACGAGCCACAAACCATCGCATGCACCGCCCCCAGACCAACGTGCGGATTGGTTCCCGACGACACTCTGCACAAAGATGGCGACCCTCCACGTTTCGCATCCTCTGCCACTACTGGCCGGGGCCGGTGGTGGCTGCCGGAATTGTGGCGGGAGCCGCCCTTTTTATTCCACCCACCTTTCTTCCGCGGTTTGTGGCGGAAATGGGCGTCCACGATGTCAGCGGCTTCTTTGTGCTCTATGCGATAACAGCGATCACGGTGCGGTCCCTCATTTTGCGTCCCCTGCAGCGCTGGGGCCTGGAACGCGTGATCGCTGCGGGATTGGTGATCCTCGCCATCAGCCAACTCCTCTTTTTAACTGTTCGCCAGCCCTGGGAACTGGTGATCCCCGGCCTGGTGTTCGGGCTGGCTCATGCGGTGCTCTTCCCCGCCATTGTCGGTTTGGGTAGCGCTGCCTATCCGAAACGGCACCGCGGCCTGGCCACCACACTCATGATGGCCACCTTCGACGCGGGACTCCTGGTGGGAGGGCCCATGGCGGGAGCAGTGCTCAGGTTCGCCGGAGATTTCGGCCTGCCACGATACTCTGCCATGTTCGTGACGGTCTGTCTCAGCGTCCTCATCTTTGATGCAGTTTTCGTTTGGTTGCAACGGGCCAAAGTGTTTCGCAACCACCCGACGTCAGACCATTCCTCCACGCAGCAGACTGCGGTCAGGCTCACGGCTCTCAGCGGAGTTGCCTCAGCGACTTCAGCCCACAACCCCCCAAGCCAGGAAAGGGACTCAACCACACCCGGTGTTCTCACAGTGGGCCTAGAGAACGGATCCGCTCTGACCCCAGAGGTGCTTTCAGGGGCTGCCGATGCTCCGGCGTCTGCCGCCGTGGGTGGGATCAATCCGGACGAAGCGGCCGCCACCATCGGACACCTCCCCAGTTAACGAGCTCTGCCCCTCGCGCAAACAGCGTCCGGTCGCTTCGCATTCGCGATTTTGTGACGATGTTTTTGCCGGCCATCAAATGATTAGGTGGCTATTGCCGGCCATCTGGCTACTTCCAAAAGGAAACTCATCGGCGAGCGGTCCAGCGTTCACTCTTTGCTCCAGGCTTCGTAAAGCGTTGGGAGCTTCACATCTTCGGGACTACCCGCAAACATGACGACGCGGTAACGCAGCCGCACCGATTCACCTTTCGGCAGGTGCCACGGTTGGTTCTGGAACTGGAACGGCGTGGGCGACATGAAGCCGTAATCACGGGTAAACCACGGCGTCGGGGCCCAGGGGTTCGACGGATGATCAAAGAGGGCAACCCCTTCGACGGGTCCGTGCCCGCGGCGGGCTCCCCAAAACGCACACCAGCCAGAGGGCTGCCCAAACGTCCCTTTCTCCCCCTGCCTCCCTTCCGCGTTCACAAGATTCCCTCCATTCACCGGCGCAATGTCGGGCGCCACTCGGATCGCAAACAGAGAGTGATTGGTTTTCTCCACCGTGACGTCCTGCTCAGCCTTCCATACAATGTCCGCATCGAGAAAGCGAACCTCAGGACTCACCATCCGCCAAATGAACCGTCGCTCATCAGACAGCACGGGCTGCTGTCCCGGCACGGCCCAACGACAACTGTCAAGGATTTCTACAGAATCATCCTTCGTTGTGCCAATTTGAGGTCCCAAAGAGACAATCTGCCCCGCACTGACCGGCCCCTGCCAGTAGTTCGCTCCGTTGACGCGATCGCATCCAAAAAGAAGCGAGCGATGGTGCGGCCAGGGGAGCGACGTCTCGGTAGTCAGGGAGAGACCGGTGCGAGGCCCGGCCAGCGGGTAAAAGTAAGGATATTTTTGACTGGGATGGGCACGGTAACTGGTTAGCACCTCGTTATTCCAGCGGATCCAGATCTGGGGACCTTCCTGGTAGGCCGTCAACCCTTCCGGAGACTTCGCCACCTCTCTGGCCGCGGCTACATCACCTGCCGCTCGCGGACCCAGCAATGTTATCAGAGACACTTTGAGGAAAACACGTCTGGAAACGTCGGGCTTCATATATTTCTCTCCCTCATGCGTTCGATCGGTGGACCGTCCCGGCCATCATAATCACAGACGCTTGCCATGCAAGGCGCACGAAACGACAAATCGCGGCACGGGCATGACAGGCCTCACCGCCAACCTCTCTCGGAGGGACGTGCTTGTCACGTCCACAGCCTCATCCCCGATGATACCATTCCGCTTCACCGGGCAAGGCGGGCCGTGGCAAAGGCAGCGCTACCGATTACAATGATCCGCGTCCGGGCAGCGAGAAAAATGTGCCGGCTCTGGCCGCAGGATGTGTTCCGTTTATGACTCGCAACCAAGGAGTTATCGCATGGCTTCTTCAGGATTCTCGCGACGCACGTTTCTTCGCTCCACAGGAGTTGCCCTTACGGCAGGAACCTTCTGCCGCGCCATGGCCGTTCCCTCGGTGATCGTGGCGGAATCCAGTGCTCCACAGGCGTCCGCCCCCAGACATCCCATCCGGCTCGGCGGGCCGATTTTCGGCGGTTCTTCAGACCCGGAAGAGCTTGCCCGACAGCATCGGGCTGAAGGCTATCGGGCAGCTTACTGTCCCGGGGTTAAGCTGGATGACCGCGAACGCCTCCGCGCCATTCGGGAGGGATTCGCCAAAAATGACGTGGTGATTGCGGAAGTTGGTGTGTGGTGCAATCTCCTGGACGCCCGGCCGGACGTTCGCGCCCAGAACCTGCAGCGCGTCATTGACGGCCTGGCTATTGCCGAAGAAGTGAACGCCCGGTGCTGCGTCAACATCGCGGGTTCGTTCAACCCGGACGTTTGGTTCGGTCCCCATCCCAAGAATCTTTCCGAGGAATTTTTCGACGCTGTCGTGGAGAACGCCCGGAAGATTATCGATGCGGTCAAGCCAAAACGGGCGAAGCTTTGCTACGAGATGATGGGGTGGGCCCTGCCTGATAGCGCGGATTCCTATCTTCGCATGATCAAGGCCGTGGATCGGGACGCGTTTGGTGTGCACCTCGACCCCTGCAATCTGATCAACTGTCCGGAGCGCTTTTACAACAACACCGCCCTGCTCAACGAGTGCTTCGACAAACTCGGTCCTTGGATCGTCAGTTGTCACGCCAAGGACCTCAAATGGGAAGTGGAAATGAACATCCACTTTGTGGAAGTGCCCCTGGGCCAGGGAGCACTGGACTATCGGACCTACCTCACCCGACTGGCGACGCTGCCGGGTGACGTACCCCTGATGATGGAACACATGCGGAGCGCCGAGGAGTACCGCAACTCGCAAAAATACCTTCGTCAGGTCGCTCAGGAAGTGGGTGTTTCGTTTGATTGACAGGGGTTCTGAAGGCACGCTTCGGCAGAGATTCCATCAATTTGCCAGACGGATGGATCCGGGCCAACGGCACGGTTGTGAAGGCTAAAGCCTTCACCGAAAAGCGGCGATAAATCGCCGCACTCCATGGCTTTAGCCCCGCTTTTGGCGCGGGACTTCAGTCCCCGGTAAAACGGAATGGATGATCCAGCGTTGAACGGCGGACCCGACAAGCGGGTCCCTCCGAAGAAACGGACCTGACAAGCAGGTCCCTCCGAAAAAGGATTCGGAGGGGCACGCTTGTCGTGCCCGGGAAAAGGGAATTGATCATCGAACGTGGAACGGCGGACGTGACAAGCACGTCCCTCCGAAAAGGTCCCTCTAGAAAGCGGACGTGATGAGAACGTTCCTCCGGGTTGAATCCCATCCCTTTTAAGGCGTTCCGAAGGTCACAAGCCTTTTCCCGGGGCGGGGACAATTTGAGCATGGCTGAGGGGCTGTCGTCCTTGACGGCCTTTCCGTGAGCTGATTTACTAAGGTTTTACCGTCTGAACGTGGGTCCACGCGTGAGCGCGGCTGGCATCGGCCCAGGATGCCACGACCGAGGAATCGCGCCTGCAACTGTGGTGCTCTGGCCGACATGCCGCGAGCGGACACACTTGATTCAATTAACCGATTACCCCAATCTCCCGCACCCGTTTGCCGCGATCGGAGGAGCGAATTTTCGCCATGAACGCCGTGGGAACTCCCCCAAATATCAAGCAGCGTCAGCTTTTGCGAATCGCCCAGGTTAAGGAGAAGCTGGCGGAAAAGTACGCGCGACTGGCCAAGACCGTCAGCAGCAAGGTAAGACGGCGAATTTACCTCAATCGGGTGAAGAAGTACACGCTTCAGGCCAAGAATGCACGGATTCTGGCCGGGCAGTGAGGGTAAGTATGTCACAATAGCCCGATTCGCCCTTGTTGCTTTGCATTCCTCCCCCTCGCGGGGTCCCCTCAGGACCACTACAATAGAAAGTGTCATCAGGGTAACAAATTTGGCGTTGGTGTGGTCCACATGATTGTCTTTTGGAGGGCCCCGCGGTTGTGCCTTCGCTGGATTTGCAGTTTTCTCTGCCCGGCGTGACTTACCTGGACGGTGAGGGTGGGACTCCGCCACCGGCTCACCCCGGGGAGCTTTTCGTCGCCCAGGAAAACTGGCTTGCGGTCGCCGCCGTGGAGCGCTTCCTCGAGGCCAATCCGCCGGGGACGCTCGCCCTCTTCGGCCCGCCCGGGACCGGAAAGACCCACCTCCTCGACCTGCTCGAACGGGAATTTCAACGGCGGTACCCCGAGGCCCTTATTTTGCGGCAAAATGCGGCGGAGTTCGGACACGCCGTCGCGGAGGCCCTGGCAAAACGACGTCGCCGGGCGTTTCGAAAAAGATGGCAGACGGCTGACCTTGTCATCCTCGACGACCTCCAGTTTCTCTCGGAATACCCCGCCGGACAGGAAGAATGCGTCGTGATGCTTCAGGCGGCGGAACGGGGCTCCCCGCTCGTTGCCGTAGCCAGTCGGGTTCGCCCGTGGCATATCATGGGCCTCGACCGTCGAATTGGCGAAATCCTCGTCGGTGGCCTGACGGCCCCCCTGGCCCTGCCGGGTGTATCCGTGAGAAAAGCCCTTTTCCGGGCGGCCTTTGGACGGCACGGGTTTTTGCTCACCGAGGCCGCGACGGACCTCTTAGCGCGCGAATTGCCCCTTTCTCCGCGGCAAATACTGGGGCTTGCGCAGGAGGCCGCCCATAGCCTTGCCGAACGGCACGTGGACTACGCAGTCGCGCAGTCACTGGTGCGAAAGCACAACAGGAAAGCGCTTGTGAGCATGGAGCAAATCGCCCGGGCAACCGCCCGGTATTTCCACATCCCGCTGAAGCGATTGCGGGGCCCCGGCCGGGAACGAGAGGAAGTGCTTGCCCGGGATGTCGCAATGTACCTCAGTCAAAAGCTGGCCAGACGGACGCTCAAGGAAATCGGGCGTTATTTCGGGGGGCGAGACCACACCACGGTTGGCCACGGATGCCGCAAAATCGAAGAACTGGCCGCAACAGATCTGACGGTCCGCGAAGCTCTCCTGATGATCGAAGAAATGCTGGGAATCGCGTGATTAGCAGCGTCTTTACCGTCCCAGTTGACCCATTCTCCTACGTCCACATCTGTCTGTACGGTGTCAGCCGGACCCCTTACAGATCAACACCATTGACATCGCATAGGGTTCGAGTGCTGACCGATCGACAAACACGACGCGCGACCAACACTTCCTCAACACCAATCCAACACCTTTTCCTCAACACGCGGTACAGCACAAGTGATTATCCGCAAATGTGTTGCGGACCAACATGCGGTGCTCAAACAGCCCAGGCAGTGGGTATCTAGAGTAATAGCGGTTTAGTAACTTCTTAGATCATGATATCA